>NZ_CP152388.1:0-4800000 GCF_038804275.1 Pseudomonas sp. F3-2 | reverse complement strand
CGCGCGTTGATGCGTCTGGCCGAGGGCACGGCAGGCGGTGGCCAGCCGCACACTTATCGGATCGTCAACGACACGGCCGAGGCGTTCGGGATACGCCAGGTGCAGTTTTCCGAGGGGGTCAGTGCCCGCGAAGACGACACGCTGTCGCAGTGGATCATCCAGTTCACGCTCACCGAGAAGCTGTCGAATCCCGAGAAGGTTGAGAACCGGCGCGCGGCCAGTGCAGTCAACGCCCAGTCAGCACCAGGTGAAGGCGTCGGCGGTTCTGCTGCGTCTGGCGCGCAGGAGTTGACCGGTTTTGAGGCAGTGCTGAAAAACGTCGACGATTACCTGGGCGGCAAATCGTGAGCCAGAAACTTCACAAGGTGCTGTCGATCGGCGGATCTGTTCACCAGCTGGTGAAGGACGACGTCAGGCTGGATCTGAAAAGCCCGGGGCGGGCAACGTTCACGATCAAGGCAGAGGCGCCGGTCAAAGGCCTGGTGACGTTTGATATCGGCTACAACGAGAGCACGCTGCAGCGCCATTTCATTGGGTATGTTGAGCGCTGCACCGTGATCAACAGCGTGCAGCTAGTCGTGCTGTGCCGGGAACTGGCCGCCGTGCTGGCCAATCCACTGCCGCTGAATCTGCGGCACGTGGACCTGCGCGCCGTGCTGGCCGAGGTCAGCAGTAAGACCGGCCTGCGCTTTCGGGTTCCGGACCAGCCTTACGCCGGCGTGAAGGCACCATTTTTCTACAGCCTTGCGGCGGGATATCAGGCGATGGACAGCATCGCCCAGGTGTTCAACGTCCCGGACTTTATCTGGCAACAACAGGGTGACGGTGACGTGTTTGTGGGCAGTTGGAAGGACAGCTTCTTTGGTGCTCGAGCACCGCTGCAGCTGCCGGTCCAGCTGTTCGACGGCTATCAGGGCAACCAGAGCGCGATGATTTCGGTTCTTCCAGGACTTCGACCAGGCGCAACAATCAACCAGGGCGAGCGCATCACCAGCGTCACGCTCAGCGGTACTCAGATGGGGATCAGATGGACGACGCAATAAAACGCAGCGTAGAACGCCAGTTTCCTGAGCTGACCGGTGGCTATCACCTGCCGCGATTCGCGAGGGTTGTCAGCATTGCAGATGCGCCCGCCGGCGCCGGCATATGCGATGACTTCCGCCCGCGATATGCGGTCGACATCGAGGTGCTGCGTCCTGACGGCGAGCCTGATCCGCAGATGCCAATCCTGCATGGCGTGCCGCTGCCAGTTCCTACCGGCGGCGAAGAGATGGGCGTCTATGGCTTTCCCGAGGAGGGCACGCGGGTCGTCGTCTGCTTCGCCTATGGATCACCGAGCAACCCCTACATCCAGACGATCCTGCCGCATGGCTTGAGCCTGCCGAAGGTGCCGAAAGGTGATCAGGTATGGCAGCACAGCGATGCGGTTCAGCAGCGCGTCGACGCGGACGGCAACTGGTCGCGGTTGACTGACGGCAAGATTCGAGACCAGGCGATTGAGCGCGAGGTTGAGGCGCACACCAACCAGGAGCAGTACCAGTCGCATGTCCAGCAGGTCGAGCATCACTCGACTGAAACAGTAGGCGGCATCAAGAAGATCGAGGCCCTGGGCGCGCTCAAGCTCAATTCTGCAGGCACAGCGACCGTCGCCGCGCTCGATGACCTCCATCAGGCAACTGGGCGGGACTTCAACCTGGTTGTCGGGCAGAAGCATAACGCCGCAATTGGCGGCGACATGCAGGAGCTGATCAAGGGGCTTCGGAACAGCATGGCCAGAATCAGCCAGCGCATGATCGCTCCAAAAAACCATGTCGGGTCGGAGTCAGTGAACATCTTTCAAGTGCTTTGCGACACGCTGGATCTTATTGAACGTTTGGCTGGAGAAATCTCTAGTCATGTGCATGGTTCCAGTCCGACTCCAACTACCGCAGCTGCATTCATTGAAGATGCAGTTGCTGCTAAGCTCTTATCCACAAAATTAAAATTTGTCACGCTTTAGTCCTAGCGAGGCACCGGGTTAAGAATGAAGGATTGTATATCAGTCATCTGATTCCTTTTTGCGCTGCTCTTTCTCTGACTTCGCAGCTGCTTGGGCTAAATTATAGTTTTTCAGATCTTCCTCATAGGTGCGATAAAAAAATGATAAAGGGTGCGATATTGAGATTCCCCTATTGATCCACCGGTTGATGTCCCAACCGCACTCGATAAGGTCAGAGGCGATAAATGTGAACTCTAACGCGTCGGTTAGCAGCGGTTGTAATGTTTCGAAATGATGAATGCCAATCCTGTCTGTTCCATGTACGTAATAGTTCCTAACGTCGCAAGCAGTTTTCAAGATGGCTTCCAAATCTTTGAGAGGTTCTGCAAGGGCACGCTGCACAATTGACGCTCGACTGATGATTTTTTTCTTGAGCGTCATTCCTCCCCAATACGCCAAGGTGTTCAATGCTCCTTCCTTCTCTTCGCTTGCTGGAAGGCTATTCAAAATTCGTTTACATGCCGACTTAGCTTCTAATAATTCCTGCGATGGCTTTGCAATTTCCGGATACACGTCTTTCGGGAGAATGTCGAATGCGTTAGCGGCGGCAACAAGACGGTTATCTTCATAAATTCTGCCCTGCTTCTGCCAGTTGAGGATTCGAAGCCTGGCTGGTAGCCATTCGTGGTGCCTTTCAAGCCAATTCTTCAACACATTAGGCAGCTCTTGTGGGGCAGAACTGGCAGTCACCGGTGCATCCCGCTCTGTACTCACAAAACCAGTTCCTAACGTTGGTGCTAGGCTCCAGTGGAGATCCACTCTGTCCAAACTATCTGTCGGTATGTCAGTAGTCGTTATCGCAATATCTCTTACTTCTTGAAATCTTCCCGAAACAACACTGATGAAATCCGAAATTGAGCTTAATTTGGCCATCATTTCATCGAATGTTAAAGGGTTTGTAAACTTTATTGTTGCGACATTCTTTATCGGGAGCTCAATCCCTGTTCTGTCGTTTGCCTTATATGACCACAGTGCATCTATCGTAAGCGAGCCAAACGATAGTTCCTGCTCAAATGAAGGACTTCTGCCTGCTTGATAGAATGCGACAGGATGCTCTCCTAATTCCACTATTTGTCCATGCTTAGATTTTTTAATCAGGCTGGCTAGATCTTCTGGGTTTGGAACGAACATGCCAATATCGTCTCGATGCCCAAATATTAGACCTATATCTTCAGCTTCAAAGGTAACTGACGTGATTGAACTAGCCTCGGGCAAAATATGCACTGAGCCTATCGCTGTATAGTGTGGGAAAATGTCACGTTTGTACTGCATTGACCTTGAGTCGCCAACCAGCGCAGGCTGGTTTCCTACACAATCAATCAAGGTGATTTTTTTATGATCTATCGATTCTCCGAGAATCGTATGCGGTTTTTCTTCATAGGGAATCGGATGTCTACTTGTTAGCGAAGCTAACGACTTGTCTTTAGCCAGCAGCAATTGCCCTAAGATTTTTTTATCACCAATAAATAAACAGCAAAAAATCTTTTCCTTCTCCATTGCGCCCGCCTCTCGATCGTTGTGCTTAACCATTCTGCAACGTAGCGCAAAATTCCAAGAGCTGCTTGCGTGACGTCGCAGGGAGTAAGACAGCCACTATAGCGGCGGTGGGTTCAGTTGCTGTTTACGGTCCATAGCTGGTCAAGGCGTGTAGTAAAGCTCTGACTCATCAGGTCTCGCCTCATGGCCCATCCGGGGTTGGTCGGCACGCTAGCGACGCGCAGTGTGCCGCGGCCCCACCTCGAATTTATCTCATCGAGCACGCCCATGATCTTCGCAGCTTCGACGGGTTGAGCCGGCGCGAATAGATCGTCCGTAAATTCACCAGGCTGACGCAGATCCATCAGCAGCACTTCGGCTTTGCTGTACTTGAAGCCAGGCCTGAACAGACGATTCACGGCCTCGGTCGCACCTTTGGTCATCAGCCTCACGTCGTTGGTCGGGTAAGGCAGCTCGACCATGGCACCGTTGGCGTATTTCGCTTCTTCCGGGTTGAACATGCCCGTGCGGATGCTGACCCGGATTTTCTTGCAGAACGAGTTCTGAGCACGCAGTTTCTCGGCAGCCCGCTGGGTGTAGGTCGCCACCGCCTCTTTGATTGGTTCGATCGTGGTCAGCCGCGTGCCGAACATCCTGCTGCAGCAAATCTCCTGCTTGGGTGGCTCGGCTTCGCCCAGCTCGAGGCATGGCGTACCCGCCAGCTCGCGGGCAGTCTTCTCGATCACGACGCTGAATTTCTTCCTCAACGTCCAGGCATCGGCCTGCGCCAGATCCATCGCAGTCTTAATGCCCAGCACTTCCAGATGGGCCTTCATCCGCTTGCCTACGCCCCAGACTTCACCTACATCGGTATTGCGCAGCGTCCAGTCACGCTTGAAGGGATCGCAAATATCGACGACCCCGCCGGTGATGTCCAGGAGACGTTTCGCCGTGTGGTTCGCCAGCTTGGCCAGGGTCTTGGTTCGGGCGATCCCGACACCAACGGGGATACCGGTGCGCTTATAGATCGCAGCGCGGATCTGCCGGCCGAACGTCGTCAGGTCTCCAGGTATGCCTGTGAGATCCGCGAACGCTTCATCAATGCTGTAGACCTCGAGCGCCGGCACCATCGACTCGATAATGGTCATGACGCGTTCGCTCATGTCGCCATAAAGCGCATAGTTGCTGCTGAACGCCACAACGCCATTGCGGCGCAGATCGTCCTTGATCTGGAAGTAGGGCGCACCCATCTTCACAAACGGCTTTGCGTCGTAGCTTCGCGCGATCACGCAGCCATCGTTATTCGAAAGCACAACGATCGGCGTCTTTGCCAGATCGGGCCGGAACACGCGCTCACAGCTCGCGTAGAAGCTATTACAGTCGATCAGTGCGAAAACCGGTTCAGGCGTTGTCATGGTCGCGGACGCTGTATTTGACGACACCCCAGATCACCAGCTCGTCGCCTTCCATCACATACCGAGGCGGGTATTTCGGATTTTCTGACATGAGGATGACCGCGTTTTCACTGCGGTGCAGACGCTTGCAGACGGGCTCTGAATTGATTGCGGCAATCACAATGTCGCCGTGGCTTGCATCCAGGCTTCGGTCGACAATCACAAGGTCGCCGGAATAGATGCCGGCGCCCTGCATGCTGTCACCGCCGATCTTGACCAGGTACACGTGTGGGGCACGGATATCGAAAAGCTCATCGAGCGAAATGTGCTTTTCGATGTGATCGGCAGCTGGCGACGGGAAACCAGCTGGCACGTGAAAGGAGTAGAGCGGCAGCGTGTGTCCGCCTGTCGCTACGGGACCGAGTATGGTCACGCTCATGGTGTTCACCTTAAAACCTATACTGTACGTGCATACAGTAAACGTTCTGGGTTGCTTGCGGTCAATCTCATGTATGGGAAATTTCGACGGGTGACAGCATGTGCGGACGCTACTCGATCTACGAGCCGATGGATCACTACCTCAAAGAGCTGGCCCCGAAGCAGCTGGTCATCAATGGCTACGATCTTTGGCCGATCGACCGCTACAACGTCGCGCCCACGACCAGAGTGGAAATCATCAGGCCCACTGAACAGGGGCTGAGCGTCGACAAGGTGCGTTGGGGTTGGTCGCCATTCTGGGCGAAAGGTGAAGGCAAGCGTCCGGCGCCTATCAATGCCAGGGTCGAAACGGCGATGACCGGGAAGTTCTTCAAACAGCTATGGCCGAACGGTCGCGCACTGGCCCCAGCGAACGGCTGGTTTGAATGGGTCAAGGATCCGAATGATCCGAAGAAAAAGCAGCCGTACTTCATCAAGTTGAAGGAAGGCGGCCCGATGTTCTTCGCCGCGCTGGCCGAAGTTCACCAGGGGCTCGAGCCGGATCCGCAGGACGGGTTCGTGATCATCACCGCCGATTCAGACCAGGGGATGGTCGACATTCACGATCGCCGGCCTGTGGTGTTGAGCCCGGAACACGCTCGCGAATGGGTCGACCCGGAGACGACCCCGGAACGCGCCGCCGAGATTGCCAGGGAATGCTGCAGGCCCACCGAGCAGTTCACCTGGCATACCGTTGGGAAGGCAGTGGGCAATGTTCGCAACCAAGGCCCTGAGCTGATCGTGCCAGAGTCCCAGGACGAGTAAATTCGCCCCGGGATAAAAAAATCTCCGGAAAAAACACTTATCCCCCTCCCGCCGACGGGCTCCACGTCCGTTTTTTGTGCAAATCCAGCTGTAGTGCAAAGCGACCTGCAGGCCGCGCCGGTAATGGGCCTTCGCAGGGCATTGGCCGTTTCACAGTTTGCAAACTTTTGAACAGAAGTGCAGCGCGGATGCGTTTCTCACTTTCGAACGCCTATGTCACGCCTTGAGGCTCGAGGCCCGGTTTTGCTGGGTGAAAAATCTGAAAACATCTGATTACGCAGGTTTTTGAATTCGGTGACGCTGACGAACGGCCTAATTAACGGAGGGTCGAGAGGGATCACCCAAACCGACGCATGCCGCTAAAACCGCGGCTGCGCCGGGATTGCGGGCATTTCAAGGCTTTCAAATCGCTGCATGAGTTTTGAACCCAATCTGGCTCAGTCTGCATGCTTGAAAAGGGGCTCGAAAAATACTGGCGCGCTGCCATTTCCAGTTGAGGGCTGGGAAAAAGGTAATTTCGGGAATGAGGTGTCAGAACCGGGCTGCAAGCCTCATGGGGCGTGGCTTTGAGCAATTACCAGCAAAGGTAATTTGGGGTAATTAGAAAGGTAATTTTTTTTTAAGTGATTGTTTTATATGGATTTTCAAAGGTAAGAATCTAACCCCTTCAAAAGGTAAGTAGATTACTATGAAATTACCCTATTATTACCTTTAACAATTCACTTCAATCCCTTGATTTCAAAGGTTTTCCAACGAATTTCGACGAGCGATTACCAAAATTACCCTTTTCCCATGGCTGAACCAAAAATTGAATGGCAGGTGCAGGAGTCGCTCAGAATCTCTCCTGCGCGCTCAAACCTCTCAAGCCGCCTGCCGTGACGATCTGATGCGTTCGTCGATATCTGCCTGAGAGGGTCGCGATCAGTAGCCAGCTCTAAATGGGCGAATTACCTGCGCCCTTAGTCTGGCGGTCAGTAGAAAGGTCATTGTTCAATTTTTTTAAACATCTCGATGTATTTCTTCGTTTCGTCGTTGAACACAGGAGCCAGCGTATTAACGTCGAGGTCGGAGTTAATATTCGTGGCCAGGTCTTTCACGTACTGGAGAAGTGCTGGTGTCTCGCCGTGTTTGATTAGCCCCGTGGTTATTCCGTTCCTGATGCCGTGGATTATCGTATCCTTAACGGAAAGCTTGCCCGTCAGATGAGTTATATCGGCCGTTAGCGCTTTTATTTCCTTTTCGTGCCTCTTTTCGAATGCTTTACGCGATTCCTCATTGTTCTTTTCAATCTTTTTTATGTCTGAATCGTAGGACGCTTTCAGTGAGGCCAGTTCGTTAGTGGCTTTACACAACTTGCTGGATGGGTCTCTTTCGGAGATTTTGTCTTTGATATAATTAATTAAAAACGTGGTTGCGACAAGGCATGGAACCGCAACGTTATACGCCCACTCCTTGGTTAAGGACAGTTCCTTAAAATAGCTGACGATCCAGTAATACAATATGGAGGATGCGCATACGAAGATGATATTGACGACGCCCATTTGCGACCTCACTCCTGCGTCAAAAAGATCTTTTTCTGAGTGAGGTAGCGCACAAAATCGTTTGGTGTTGGTGCCATGATTTTCACCAGAGCCTCCATTTGTCCCTGAACAATCTTGGCATCGTCACATATAAAGTCTGATGAAAATTTCAGCTCTAATTTTCTTCCTTTATATTTTGCTAGGGCTACCTTGAGTAAGGGCCTGTCGGCGTTATATTTGTTGACTGCCTCAAGAATGCTTAACTTAGTAGCTTCCTTCTTTAGTACGTACTCAAAATGTAGATTAAATGTGTTGAGCGTGAATAAAGGGCTTACGATTTGCCGTCCGACAAACTTGATATCTGAGAAGTCGAAGGCGAAATCGTAGAAAACAATGTCCTCCATCTCTTCAGATTCTCGTACTTGAAAGTTGGTTACATCTTCAACTTGTTCTAAGACTTCAAATAGATTTTGGGTTGTCATAATGAGACTCAGGCCGGGACTATAGGTACAATTATTAGCCACTCAGATCGCGCGCACACGGGCAAGGGGTAGGCCAAGAATTGGCCAGCGGTGCATCGAAGCGGAGGCAGCTCCGGTGAGCAGCGGGGCTGCTCGAGCGCTGATCAAACGCAATGTATGGGAGCAAAGCATCGCAGGTGCATGTCCTTACGCCATTTTTACGCCAGACGAAAAAAAAGGCCTTGAATATCAAGGCCTTTCTTCGTTGAGCTGGTGCCCCGAGGGAGACTCGAACTCCCACTCCTTTCGAAAACGGATTTTGAATCCGCCGCGTCTACCAATTCCGCCATCAGGGCTCAATGGCGGCGAAGTATAGAGACGAGCCTACCGTTGGTCAATCATGTTTCATGGTCAATTTTCAGGTTTTCCGCTAAACTTCCCGGCCCTGCTAGACGAACCCCATCATGCGTGTCGCTGACTTTACCTTCGAACTCCCCGATGCATTGATCGCTCGCCATCCCCTGGCCGAGCGACGCAGCAGCCGTTTGCTCACCCTCGACGGGCCGAGCGGCGCGCTGGCACATCGCCAATTCACTGATCTGCTGGAGCATCTGCGTCCCGGCGATCTCATGGTTTTCAACAATACCCGGGTGATCCCGGCGCGTCTGTTCGGGCAGAAGGCTTCGGGCGGCAAGCTGGAAATTCTGGTTGAGCGCGTGCTGGATCAGCATCGCGTGCTGGCTCATGTACGCTCCAGCAAGTCGCCCAAAGCGGGTTCGACCATCTTGATCGATGGCGGTGGCGAAGCCGAAATGGTTGCGCGCCACGATGCGTTGTTCGAGCTGCGTTTTGCCGAGCCGGTGCTGCCGTTGCTCGAGCGCGTGGGCCACATGCCGCTGCCTCCTTATATAGATCGCCCGGACGATGACGCCGACCGCGAGCGTTATCAGACTGTTTACGCGCAGCGGGCCGGTGCGGTGGCGGCGCCCACGGCGGGTCTGCATTTCGACCGGATCATGATGGACGCGATTGCCGAGAAGGGCGTCCAGACTGCGTTCGTGACGCTGCACGTGGGGGCGGGGACGTTTCAGCCGGTGCGTGTCGAGCGGATCGAAGATCACCACATGCACAACGAGTGGCTTGAAGTCACTCAGGAAGTGGTCGATGCCGTCGCGGCGTGCCGTGCGCGCGGCGGGCGGGTCGTTGCAGTGGGGACGACCAGCGTGCGCTCGCTGGAAAGCGCGGCCCGGGATGGCGTGCTCAAGGCATTCAGCGGCGACACCGATATCTTCATCTACCCTGGCCGGCCGTTCCATGTGGTCGATGCGCTGGTCACCAATTTTCATTTGCCTGAATCCACGCTCTTGATGCTGGTTTCGGCATTCGCCGGTTACCCGGAAACCATGGCCGCCTACGCGGCTGCAGTGGAGCACGGTTACCGCTTTTTCAGTTACGGGGATGCCATGTTCATCACCCGCAATCCCGCGCCGACTGCGCCTCAGGGTAATGACCCGGTGGACTCGGCCCCAGAGGATCCAGCATGAGTCGCACCTGTCGTATGTCGTTCGAGCTGCTTGCCACCGATGGCAAGGCTCGTCGTGGTCGTCTGACCTTTCCGCGTGGCGTCGTCGAAACCCCGGCGTTCATGCCGGTCGGCACGTATGGCACCGTCAAGGGCATGTTGCCCCGGGATATCGAGGCCACTGGCGCGCAGATCATTCTGGGCAACACCTTCCATCTGTGGCTGCGTCCCGGCACCGAAGTGATCAAAGCTCACGGCGATCTGCACGATTTCATGCAATGGAAGGGTCCGATTCTGACGGACTCCGGCGGCTTCCAGGTGTTCAGCCTCGGCGCCATGCGCAAGATCAAGGAAGAAGGCGTGACCTTCGCCTCGCCGGTCGACGGTGCCAAGGTCTTCATGGGCCCTGAAGAGTCGATGCAGGTTCAGCGCGACCTGGGCTCCGACATCGTGATGATCTTCGACGAATGCACGCCGTATCCGGCCGACGAGGACGTCGCGCGTACTTCCATGGAACTGTCGCTGCGCTGGGCCAAGCGTTCGAAGATCGCCCATGGCGAGAACACTGCCGCGTTGTTTGGCATCGTGCAGGGCGGCATGCACGAGAATCTGCGCATGCGCTCGCTGGACGGCCTGAACGAACTCGACTTCGACGGCCTGGCCATCGGCGGCCTCTCGGTGGGCGAGCCCAAGCACGAAATGATCAAGGTTCTGGATTACCTGCCAGGACGCATGCCGGCTGACAAACCTCGTTACCTTATGGGTGTAGGCAAGCCTGAAGACCTGGTTGAAGGTGTGCGTCGCGGAGTCGACATGTTCGACTGCGTCATGCCTACGCGCAATGCCCGCAACGGTCATCTGTTCATCGACACCGGTGTCCTGAAGATTCGTAATGCGTTTCATCGTCACGATGACTCGCCGCTGGATCCGACCTGCGATTGCTACACCTGCAAGAACTTCTCTCGCGCTTATCTGCATCACTTGGACAAGTGCGGAGAAATGCTGGGGAGCATGCTCAATACGATCCACAATTTGCGGCATTACCAGCTGCTTATGGCTGGTTTGCGCGAGGCTATTCAACAGGGTACATTGGCCGCCTTTGTCGACACGTTCTATGCCAAACGCGGGCTTGCCACGCCGCCGTTGGACTGAGCGACATCCGGTCTTACCGCTTCCTATTATTAAAATTATGCAACTGGAGTGTTAAATGAGCTTTTTCATCTCTCCCGCTTTCGCGGATGCAGCGGCACCTGCTGCAGGCCCCGCAGGTTCGGGCTTCGAGTGGATTTTCCTGGTCGGCTTTCTGGTCATCTTCTATCTGATGATCTGGCGTCCACAGGCCAAGCGTGCCAAAGAACAGAAGAACCTTCTGGGCAACTTGCAGAAAGGCGATGAAGTCGTCACTTCCGGCGGTATTGCCGGCAAGATCAACAAAGTGACCGACGACTTCGTTGTTATCGAAGTGTCCGACACCGTTGAGCTGAAGATCCAGAAGGGCGCCATCGCTGCCACCCTGCCCAAGGGCACTCTGAAAGCCATCTGATTCCAGTCTTTTACCAATCGACGGGGCGCGCAAGGCGCCCCGCGTTCTAAGCAGGCGGCGTGATGTTGAACAAATACCCTCTGTGGAAATACATCCTGATCCTGGCAGTGCTAGTGATCGGCTTTATTTATTCCGCACCCAATCTCTACCCTGATGACCCGGCTATTCAGGTCAGCGGCGCAAGCACTGCGCTGCAGGTCAATCAGGCTGATCTGGATCGCGTAAGCAAGGCGCTTACCGATGCTGGCATCGCGGTCAAGGGCGCGTCTCTGGCCGAGAATGGCAAGGGCGGTTTGTTGCGTCTGACCAAGCAGGAAGACCAGCTGCCAGCCAAAGATGTCGCGCGCAAGGCGCTGGGCGACGACTACGTCGTTGCATTGAACCTGGCGCAAACCACGCCAAAATGGTTGCGCAGCATCGGCGCTACGCCGATGAAACTGGGTCTGGACTTGTCCGGCGGCGTGCACTTCCTGCTTGAAGTCGACATGGACAAGGCGCTCAGCGCTCGTCTGAATGTCTACGAAGGCGAAGTGAAGAGCCTGCTGCGCAAGGAAAAACTGCGCTATCGCAGCCTGCCTCAGGACAATGGCGCCATTCAGCTGGGCTTCAGTGACACGGATTCCCGCGAGCAGGCCCGTGCTCTGATCCGCAAGGATTACAGCGATTTCGATATCACCATGAGCGATCGTGGCGAGATGCCGATCCTGCGCCTGGCCATGACTCAGGCCAAGGTCGCCGAGATCCGCGAATATTCGATCAAGCAAAACCTGACCACCGTCCGTAACCGTGTCAACGAACTCGGTGTGGCCGAGCCGCTGGTTCAGCGTCAGGGCGCCAACCGTATCGTGGTCGAGCTGCCGGGTGTGCAGGACACCGCCGAAGCCAAGCGTATTCTCGGCAAGACGGCCAACCTTGAGTTCCGTCTGGGCGCAGGCCCGGATGACACCAAGGCCACCACTGAGATGTTCGAGTTCCGCGAGGGCGGTCGCCCTGCAGCAGCGGTCGAGCGTGGTTTGATCATCACCGGTGATCAGGTGACCGATGCCAAGGCTGGCTTCGACGAGCACGGTCGTCCGCAGGTGAATATCAAGCTGGACGGTCATGGCGGTGATCTGATGAGCCGCGCGACGCGCGCCAACGTCGGTCGCAGCATGGCCGTGATCTTCATCGAGCAGAAACCGACCACCACCTACACCAGGCAGGTTGTGGACGGCGTCGAGAAGGACGTGCCGGTTCAGACGTTCAAGGAAGAGAAGAAGATCATCAGCCTGGCGACCATTCAGTCGCCGCTGGGCGCGCAATTCCGCATCACCGGCCTGAACGGTCAGGGTGAGTCGTCGGAACTTGCGTTGCTGCTGCGTGCCGGTGGTCTGGCGGCACCGATGTACTTTGCCGAAGAACGTACCATTGGCCCGAGCCTGGGTGCCGACAATATCACCAAGGGTGTGCATGCATCCCTGTGGGGCATGCTGTTCGTCTCGCTGTTCATCCTCGCCATCTACCGTTTCTTCGGTCTGATCGCGACGGTTGCGCTGGCCTTCAACATGGTCATGCTGCTGGCACTGATGTCGCTGCTGGGCGCAACGCTGACCCTGCCGGGTATCGCCGGTATCGTGTTGACGATGGGTATGGCGGTCGATGCCAACGTGCTGATCTTCTCGCGTATTCGTGAGGAGCTGGCAAACGGCATGAGCGTGCAGCGTGCGATCAACGAAGGTTTTGACCGCGCCTACACCGCGATTCTCGACGCCAACCTGACCTCGCTGTTGGTCGGCGGCATTCTGTATGCCATGGGCACAGGCCCGGTCAAAGGTTTCGCCGTGACCATGTCGCTCGGGATCTTTACCTCGATGTTCACAGCCATCATGGTGACGCGTGCAATCGTCAACCTGATCTATGGCGGTCGTGACTTCAAGAAGTTGTGGATTTAAGGGGCTGCCATGAAACGTACCATCAACTTCATGGGCGTTCGCAACGTTGCGTTCGCCATCACCATGCTCCTCACCGTACTGGCGTTGTTCAGCTGGTTCCATAAAGGGCTCAACTTCGGTCTGGACTTCACCGGCGGTACGCTGATCGAGCTGACCTACGAGCGTCCTGCCGATCTGGGCAAGGTGCGCGAGGAGCTGGTGTCTTCGGGTTATCACGAAGCCATCGTGCAGAGTTTTGGCGCGACCACCGACCTGCTCGTGCGTATGCCGGGTGAGGACCCGCAGCTGGGCGCTCAGGTGGCCGAGGCGCTGCGTCGCACCGGCGCTGACAACCCGGTAACGGTCAAGCGCGTCGAGTTCGTCGGCCCTCAAGTGGGCGAAGAGCTGCGCGATCAGGGCGGCATCGGCATGCTGCTCGCGCTGGGTGGCGTGCTGATCTATCTGGCCTTCCGCTTCCAGTGGAAATTCGCAGTCGGCGCCATCGTTTCCCTGATCCACGACGTGGTGGTGACGATGGGTATTCTGTCGTTCTTCCAGGTGACGTTCGACCTGACCGTGCTGGCCGCCGTGCTGGCGATCATCGGCTACTCACTCAACGATACGATCGTGGTATTCGACCGTGTCCGCGAGAACTTCCGCCTGCTGCGCAAAGCGTCGCTGATCGAAAACATCAACATTTCGACCACCCAGACGCTGCTGCGGACCATGGCGACTTCGATCTCCACGCTGCTGGCCATCGTGGCGCTGTGGATCTTCGGTGGCGACAGCCTGCACGGTTTCTCGGTCGCGCTGTTCATTGGCGTTCTGGCCGGTACCTACTCGTCGATCTACATCGCCAACGTGGTACTGATCTGGCTCAACCTGAGCACTGAAGACCTGCTGCCACCAGTGACGACCGAGAAGGTCGACGATCGTCCCTGACGATGGCTGACCGGTCATCCCTTAAAAAAGCGCGAGTGTGAACTCGCGCTTTTTTTTGTGCTCCAAGGCTGGGAGTAGCGCGAGCAATTGCGCTGAATATGGTCAGGAGGTTCACGTGAACAAGTCGTTGCTAGTTGGTGCAGTATTGGGTGCTGTCGGTGTGACTGCCGGTGGTGCTTTGGCCACCTATAGCCTCGTAAAACAAAGCGGCCCAGAGTATGCCGATGTACTCGCCGTCGAGCCTGTTAAAGAACAAATCAAAACCCCTCGTCAGGTGTGCAAGGATGTCGCGGTCACCCATCGCGCTCCGGTGAAAGATGAGCATCAGATTGTGGGCAGCGTTATCGGTGCCGTAGCGGGTGGCCTGCTCGGTAACCAGGTAGGTGGCGGTACTGGCAAGAAAATCGCAACCGTGGCGGGCGCCGTTGGCGGTGGTTACGCGGGCAACAAGGTTCAGGAAGGCATGCAGAACCGCGATACTTACACCACCACTGAAAGCCGCTGCAATACCGTTAACGACATCAGTGACAAGGTCGTTGGCTACAACGTGAAGTACAAGTTGAACGACAAGGTTGGTCAGGTACGTATGGATCGCGACCCTGGCAGCCAGATCCCCGTCAACAAGGACGGTCAACTGGAGTTAAGTCAGGCCGGTCAATAACCGTCACATCCGGCTATTCTGAAAAAACACCCCCTCACCGGGGTGTTTTTTTTTGCCCGAAATAAGACCATATCCGATAAGTCTGGAGTCGGTAGTAACTATATATTTTAAATTTGATTACCCGCCGCGTAAGCTTTTTTTGTGGTGGACGCCTGGGTTTCTCAAGCCAGCCCGCCTCAACAACTCTAATAAAAACAGATACGCCAAGCGGGAACAATAATGCATAAAAGCCCTGTATCTCTCGGCCTTACCTCTGTTACGGCCCTTGGACTGAGTCTCGCCTTTCCCGGTTTCGCGGAAGCGGACTTTTTCGAAGACAGCAAAGCAGACCTCGAATTTCGCAACTTCTACTTCAACAGCGATTACCGACAAGACGGCGCGAGCCAGTCCAAACGCGACGAGTGGGCCCAAGGCCTGATTCTTAATTACGAGTCCGGCTTTACCGACGGCACGGTGGGATTTGGCGTCGATGCTCTCGGACTTTTCGGCCTCAAACTGGACTCCGGACCTGACCGGCGCAACACCGGCCTGCTGCCTGTCGGTGACGAGAAAGCTCCCGATGACTACGGCCGTTCGGGGATTACTGCCAAAGCCCGGATTTCCAAGAGCGTGCTGCGGGTGGGAACCTTGATGCCCAGGCTGCCGACTGTCTTGCCCAATGACGGTCGCTTGTTGCCACAGACGTTTCGCGGCGCGCAGCTGACCTCCAAAGACCTTGCCGACACCACCGTCAATATCGGTCGCCTGACCAGCAACACCGAGCGCAATGACAGCGGCCATGAAGACATCGAAGCGGAAGCCAAGGGCATCAAAGGCGGGCGCCCAAGTGATTCTTTCGATTTCGCCAGTGCCAGTTACAACTGGGCCAAAGGCCTCACCACGTCTTATAACTACGGCGGCCTGGAGAACAACTACAAACAGCACATCGTCACGCTGGTGCATGACCTGGCGCTGAGCGAATCACAGTCCATCAAAAGTGATCTGCGGTATGCGCGCTCCCTCAAAGATGGCAACTCCAATATCGACAACACGGCGGTCGGCGCGAAGTTCACTTACAGCATCGCCGGCCACGGTTTCGGCGTGGCCTATCAACGCATGAATGGCGAAACAGGTTTTCCGCACCTGGCCGGCACGGACTCCTTCCTCGTCAACTACGTGATGATCTCGCCGGACTTCGCCAACCCCGAAGAGCGGTCATGGCAGGCGCGCTATGACTACGACTTCGCAACCGTCGGCGTCCCGGGCCTGACGTTCATGACTCGCTATCTCAAAGGTGACCACTTTGCTCGCGCAAGCGAGGAGGGCACCGAGTGGGAGCGCAACACAGACATTGCGTATGTGTTCCAGAGCGGCGTGCTCAAGAACCTCGAGTTGACGTGGCGCAACGGCAGCTATCGCAGCAACGGCGGCAACAACATTGACCAGAACCGCGTCATCGTCAGCTACACGCTGCCGCTGCTCTGAGTCTTTTGATTTCAGCAACTTCCCGACAACGCTCATTCTCGGCGATCGCCGCAACGGAGCCCGCAATGCCAACAAGAAAAACCCTGATCCACCTGGCTGTCGCCTTCGCCCTGTTCAACAGTTACGGCGCCTACGCGGCCAATACCGCAGAGCTGCCCTGCGCGACCACGGAACAGTGCGCCGCGCAGGCGGCAAAAATCGGTGCCACGGTCGACAAATCGAAATCCGCGGGCAGTAAGACGGAAAGTCAGTTTTCCTGGCTGAACCGGATCAACAAAGCCTCGATCGTCATGCTGACCGAGGAGGGCATCGTCAAGCCGGAAATGGGCCAGAAGATCGCCACGGGTGTGCGTTATGCCATCGATCAGGCGGATCAGCCCAACGGTAAACGCCCAAGCGATGTGCTCCAGCTCGAACAGATCATGACCGACAAGATCGGCCCGGAGGGCTCGCTGATTCATTCCGGTCGGAGTCGTCAGGACATGCTCGCCACGTACCGACTGGCCAAACTGCGCTCGGACGTGCTGGCCTACAGCGAAGCCATGAATGCAACGCGCAAGCGCCTTCTGGATCTGGCCGACAAGAACGTCGATACCCTCGTGCCGGCCTACACCAATGGCGTGCAGGCGATGCCGATCAGCTACGCGCACTATTTGCTGGCGTTCGAGGCTGCATTCGATCGCGACGGTCAGCGTATTCGCGAGCTGTATCAGCGCCTGAACCAGAGCCCGATGGGCACGGCGGTGCTTGCCAATTCGGCCTACCCCCTGAATCGCGAACGACTGGCTCAGTTGCTGGGCTTTGACGGGGTGCGCGAGAACTCACTGGATTCCAGTCAGGTGTCGACTTACGACATTCCGATCGAGGCGGCCAATATTGCGTCTTCTTCGGCGATTCGCGTGGGCGCGATGATTGGCGACATTCACACGCAATACCATCAGATTCGTCCCTGGCTGCTGCTGGATGAAGAAAAAACCTACACCAGCAGCGCCATGCCGCAAAAACGCAATCCGGGACTGCTGATGCGCGCCCGCGAGAGTGCGTCAGATGTGGTCGGGCTGGCGCAGACCGTGACCTTGCGTGCGCACAATGTGACCACCGGCATGACCGACTACAAGTTCGCCTTCGACTCGTTGGGCGTCTTCGATTCCACCAAAGAGATGTTCGCGGCAATGGACGCGGTGTTCGACGCGCTACAGGTCAATCCGCAACGCGCACGGGAAGAGCTGGAAAACGAATGGACCACCTCGATGGAGCTGGCCGACACGTTGGAGCGCACGCAGAAAGTGCCGTTCCGCATCGGTCACAGCTTTGCGTCGATGATCGTCGAACAGGCGCGAAGCGAAGGCCTGACGCCGAAGACGTTTCCCTACGCCGATGCACAGAAGCTGTATGCGAAGGCGGCTGACAAGTACGAATGGAAGCCCAATTCACTGCCTCTGGACGAGGCGACGTTCCGCGCTGCGTTATCCCCGGAGGACATGGTCAAAACCCGCAAGGGCACCGGTGGCCCGCAGCCGCAGGAGGTCAAGCGAATGCTGGCCGAAGCCCACAAGACGCTGGAAGCGGATCAGACCTGGTTGCGGGAGCGTAGGGAAAAACTGACGCAGGCCGAAGGCAATCTGGACCGGGCTTTCGAGAAGCTGCTGTCGTCCAAGGGTTGACTCATTCCCACTCCCGCAGGCCGGCGCGCCTATGGGAGTGGGCCGCCCGTACCAGGCTGACGCCCACCAAATACGCTCCTGCACATTCAGCTCCGATGGATCGGAAGCTGGATCACGTCGCTCATGGTTTCTCGATCCAAAGCCTTCTGCCAGCGCGCGATGGCCAGGCACGCCACGCAGTTGCCGAGCACGTTGGTGAGCACGCGACACTTCATCAAGCGCTCCACGCCCAACAGAAGTCCTGCACTTTCCAGCGGTATCGCATGAAACAGATTGAGGGTTGCGATGAGGGTGAAGAAAGCCGAGCCCGCCATGCTGGTCGAACCCAGTGAGGTCACCAGAGTAATCAGCAGCAAGGTCAGTATCTGTTCCCCGCTCAGATGAACGCCCGACAGTTGCGCTAAAAACACCGCAGCCACCATCAGATAAAGGTTCGAGCCGTTCAAATTGAAGGTGTAACCCGTCGTCAGCACCAGACGGGCCAGTTGCGGGTTGCAGCCCAGATTCTGCATTTTCTCGATCAGGCCCGGCAGTGCGGCAACCGAAGAACCGGTAAAGGTCACCAGCAGCAGTTCGTCCTTGAGGTACACGATCAGCTGCCAGATCGAGGCGCCGGACGCCTGGGCGACAGGCGTCAGGATCAGCAACACGAACAGGGCACTGGCCAGATACATCACTGCCACGAATTTCAGCAGCGGCATCGCGGAAGCCGGACCGAACTTGCCGATCGTGTAAGCAATGGCGCCAAAGGCCGCGAGCGGCGCAAACCTGAGTATCAGTTTCAGCACGCTGAACAACACCGCCACGGTTTTCTCAAGCAGATTACGCAAGGCGTCGGCCGCTGGGTGCCCTTTGGCGCGGGCGATCAATGCCCCAGTCAGCAGGCCGGCGAGCATGATCTGCAGGATCGGATTCTGTGTGACCGCGCGGCCGAGCACCGTGCCCATCGCAGACCAGGAAAAAGCGGTGCGCGCCGTTTCGCTTTCCAACGGCGCCAGCGGGATCTGCAACGGCTCGGCTCCCATACCTGCGCCGGGCTGAAGGAGTTCGGCAATCAGACACCCGAGCAGCAGGGCCAGCAGCGTCATCGTCTGGAAATAAACAAGAATCTTGCGGGCCAGCCCCCGTTGCCTCACCTGAAGGCTGGCCACTCCAGAGGCAATCAGCAGAAACATCATGAACGGCATGATCCAGCCGATGATGCGGATGAAACCATCGCTCAGGGGTTTCATTTCGACCGCAATCGGCGGCTCGAAAAGGCCCAGCAACGCGCCGCAGGCAATGGCCAGAAGCAGTTGCAGAGCGGCGCTGTGCAGAAGTCGTGTGGGCATCGGTGTCCCGGGAATTTCAGCGTATTTATTGTTATGGGCGTGCCTTGCCAGCCCCTCGGGGATTGGGCACGCTTGCCTGCCAATGTCGCATCGACCGGGCGGCAATCATAAAACCTTGTTGCGGGACAGACCACCATGGAGCTTCGTCATCTGCGCTATTTCGTCATGGTGGCCGAAGAGCGGCATTTCACCCGCGCCGCTGCGCGTCTCAACATGCAACAGCCGCCCCTCAGTCAACAGATTCGTGCGCTGGAAGATGAGCTGGGCTTCGATCTGTTCAAGCGCCACCCCAAAGGTGTCGATCTGACGGCGGGCGGGCTGGTGTTCCTGCAAGAGGCGCAGGACATTCTGGCGCGAGTCAAGGAAGGTTCGCTCAAGGCCTCCCGCGCGGCGCATGGCATCGAAGGGCAACTGTGCATCGGTTTCACCAGCTCGGCAGCGGCGCATCCGCTGACGCCGCAAATCATTCGAGCATTTCGCGAGCGTTTTCCGGGTGTGGCCGTTTCGCTGAAGGAGGGCAGCGCCCAGCAGCTGACCGAGGCGGCCATCGACGGCGGCGTGGACGTGGGCATTCTGCGCGCACCCGTCGGCGGCCATCAAAGCATCGAGTTTCATCGGCTGCTCAATGAAGAGATGCTGCTGACGTTGCCCGTCGGGCATCGTTTGCTGGCAGATCACGCTGCGCAAGACCCGATGCCTGTCATTGCGCTGACGAGCCTGGCGGACGAGCCGTTCATTCTCGTGCGTCGTCCCGGTGCGCCGGGCATGTACGCCAACCTCATCACGGCCTGCCAGAACGCCGGGTTCAATCCCAGGATCGCGTTCGAAGTCGAGCGCATGCTCACCAACGTCAGCCTGGTCGCCGCAGGGGCGGGAATTTCCATCGTGCCTGCCTCAATGAAGGATGTGCACAAGGACAGCGTCGTCTATTGCAGGATCAGCGGCGGCCGACCGCGGCTGCATGCGCCGGTCACGCTGGTCTGTCGCAGTTTCAATCAATTGCCGCCGCTGGAGAATTTCATCGACCTGTCGCGCGAATTGAGTGGGCGCAAAGCGCTACAGCGCCCATAAAAAAACCGGCACAGGGCCGGTTTTTTTACTGCGAGACGCTTAGCGTTTCAGCGATGCAGGCACGTATGGCGCGATCGAGGTCAGTACGGCTTTGAAGCACTTGGTGTTGCCCGCAACGATGTGACCTTTTTCAAGGAAGTCATGCCCGCCATTGAAATCGCTCACCAGACCGCCTGCTTCCTGAATCAGCAGGGCGCCGGCAGCCATGTCCCACTCCGACAGGCCCGATTCCCAGAACGCGTCGAAACGACCGGCAGCCACGTACGCCAGGTCCAGACTGGCTGCGCCAGCGCGGCGGATACCCGCGGTCTGGCCGACCAGCGAACGGAACATGTTCAGGTAGTTTTCGAGGTTGTCGAGCTGGTTTTCGCGGAACGGGAAACCTGTGCCCAGCAGCGCGCCTTCGAGGCTCTTGCGCGGGCTGACGCGCAGACGGCGACCGTTGAGCTGGGCGCCGCGGCCACGGCTGGCGGTGAACTCTTCCTGACGGACCGGATCCAGAACAACGGCGTGTTCCAGGCGGCCACGGTATTTGCAGGCGATGCTGACCGCGAAGTGCGGAACGCCGCGAACGAAGTTGGTGGTGCCGTCCAGCGGGTCGATGACCCACAGGTAATCGGCGCCTTCGCCGCTGCCTTCGTGCAGGCCGCTTTCTTCGCCGAGGATGCCGTGAGTAGGGTAGGCCTTGAGCAGAGCGTCTACGATGGTCTTCTCTGCTGCGCGATCGATTTCGGTGACGTAGTCTTTCGCGTCTTTTTCATCGACCTTGATGGTATCCAGGCGCTCGATGGAGCGGAAAATCAATTCGCTGGCGCTGCGGGCGGCGCGCAGCGCGATATTCAGCATGGGCTGCATGGATGTATCACCTAGGTCGTTAAAGAGAGCCGGGCATTCTATGGGTTCTTGTCGATGATTTCCAGCGCGAGCGCAGCTTTTGCCATGCGTCCGGTCGGCGCACAGGAGAACAAAGACGGGCTGGTCTGCGGCCGTGCAAGGGTGTATGTAACGCACAATACGCAAGGGTTCGTGGCGTTGCCCCGGCCCCTTCTGTAAGATTCGTCCCCCTTTTCACCTGCTAGCGAGACCACACCATTGCTGCAAAATATTCGTGTCGTCCTGGTCGGCACCAGTCATCCGGGAAATATCGGTGGCGCTGCCCGTGCCATGAAGAACATGGGGCTTTCGCGTCTGGTGCTGGTTGATCCCGCGATGTTTCCGCACCACGATGCCGACGCCCGGGCGTCCGGTGCCAGCGACATCCTGGAGAACGCCCAGGTCGTGGCCACGCTGGAAGAAGCGCTGGTCGGCTGCAGCCTGGTCATGGGCACGAGCGCGCGTGATCGCCGCATTCCCTGGCCATTGCTCGACCCTCGCGAGGCCGGCAACAAAACCGTGGAGCACGCGGCACTCGGCGAGGAAGTCGCGCTGGTGTTCGGTCGCGAGTACGCAGGACTGACCAACGAAGAGCTGCAACGTTGTCACTACCACGTGCATATTCCGTCCGATCCCGAGTTCAGCTCCCTGAACCTTGCGGCCGCTGTTCAGGTATTGAGTTACGAGACGCGTATGTCGTGGCTGGCGGTTGAAGGGCAGGCCAGCAAGGTCGAAAAATTCGAGGTGAACTCGGTACGCAGCACCGAGCTTGCGACAATGGATGAGATGGAGAAATTCTATGAGCATCTGGAAGCCACACTTGTAAACATTGGCTTCCTCGATCCGGAGAAGCCTCGCCATCTGATGGCCCGGCTGCGTCGGCTCTACGGACGCTCGGCTGTCAATCGATCTGAAATGAGCATTTTGCGTGGCATCCTCACCGAAACCCAGAAAGCGGCCAACGGTGAGCCCTACAAGCGGAAGGATCAGTGATGTTCGAGCGCCTGCGAGAAGATATTCAAAGTGTGTTTCACCGTGACCCGGCGGCCCGCAACGCGTTTGAGGTGCTGACCTGCTATCCCGGTATGCACGCGATCTGGCTGCATCGGTTATCCGGATGGTTGTGGCGCAAGGACCTGAAGTGGCCTGCGCGCATGGTTTCCAATTTCGGTCGCTGGTTGACCGGTATCGAGATTCATCCCGGTGCCAAGGTCGGCAGGCGTTTCTTCATCGATCACGGCATGGGCATCGTCATTGGCGAGACCGCCGAGATTGGCGACGATGTGACGCTTTATCAGGGCGTGACCCTGGGCGGCACGAGCTGGAATAAAGGCAAGCGCCATCCCACGCTTGAGTCCGGTGTCGTGGTGGGGGCGGGCGCCAAAGTGCTCGGGCCGTTCACGGTGGGGGCTGGCGCCAAGGTGGGTTCCAATGCCGTGGTGACCAAGCCCGTGCCCGCAGGTGCGACCGTGGTCGGCATTCCGGGGCGCATCATCGTCAAATCCGACGATGACGCCGAAGCCAAGCGCAAGGCCATAGCCGAGAAGCTGGGTTTCGATGCCTATGGCGTCAGCGAGGACATGCCCGACCCGGTGGCCAGGGCGATCGGCCAGTTGCTGGATCATCTTCAGGCAGTGGATGTGCGCATGGAAGACATGGGCAAGGCGCTCAAGAGCCTTGGCTGCGAATACCGGGAGAAAGAGCTTCCGGAGCTGCGCCAGGAAGTGTTCGACTGCATCAAGGAACGCACTGAGACCAAAGTCGTCCAGGACTGAAAAGGGCGGCGCGGTATAGTAAACGCGGGCATCCCATTTCAGTCCGGCGTTTGCTATCATGCCGCCGCGCTTTTGCGGGTAATCCCGACTGTTTCACTAGGTCTTATAGTTGACTTAAATACTCGGAAATAGCATACTCGCTCTCATTCCGAACCTCCGCGGTACACGTCATGCGACTGACTACAAAGGGCCGATACGCTGTAACTGCCATGCTTGATCTGGCGTTGCACGCGCAGCATGGGCCAGTGTCTCTGGCCGATATCTCCGAGCGGCAAGGGATTTCCCTTTCTTACCTCGAGCAACTGTTCGCCAAGCTGCGCCGCAGCAATCTGGTGTCCAGCGTGCGTGGGCCGGGCGGTGGCTATCAGCTGTCCCGCAACATGCAGGGTATTCAGGTCGCTCAGGTCATCGATGCGGTCAACGAATCCGTCGATGCGACGCGCTGTCAGGGGCTCGGTGATTGCCATGCGGGTGACACCTGTCTGACCCACCACTTGTGGTGCGATCTCAGCCAGCAGATTCATGAATTTCTAAGCGGTATCAGCCTGGCCGACCTCGTCACTCGCCGTGAAGTGCAGGAAGTCGCCCAACGCCAGGACCTGCGTCGTTGCGGTAGCAAGATGCAGCAACTGGACAAGATTGAAACATCCGCCGTTGAGTGAACGCAGATGAACGCGCGGCGCGCCTGCCCGATAGGAGATATTCAATGAGATTGCCGATTTACCTCGATTATTCCGCGACGACCCCGGTCGACCCGCGTGTTGCGCAGAAGATGAGCGATTGCCTGCTGGTTGATGGCAATTTCGGTAACCCGGCTTCGCGCTCCCACGTTTTTGGCTGGAAGGCTGAAGAGTCGGTCGAGAACGCACGTCGTCAGGTCGCCGATCTGGTCAACGCCGATCCGCGTGAAATCGTCTGGACTTCCGGTGCTACTGAATCGGACAACCTCGCCATCAAGGGCGCGGCGCATTTCTATTCCACCAAGGGCAAGCACCTGATCACCAGCAAGATCGAGCACAAGGCTGTCCTGGACACCATGCGCCAGCTTGAGCGTGAAGGTTTCGAGGTCACTTACCTCGACCCGACCGAAGACGGTCTGATCACTCCGGCCATGATCGAAGCGGTTCTGCGTGACGACACCATTCTGGTTTCGATCATGCACGTGAACAATGAAATCGGCACCGTCAACGACATCGCTGCGATTGGCGAGCTGACCCGTTCGCGCGGCGTGCTGTTCCATGTCGATGCGGCTCAGTCCACCGGCAAGGTCGAAATCGACCTGTCGAAACTGAAAGTCGACATGATGTCCTTCTCCGCCCACAAGACCTATGGTCCGAAAGGGATCGGCGCGCTGTACGTCAGCCGCAAGCCGCGCGTGCGCATCGAAGCCACCATGCACGGCGGTGGTCACGAGCGCGGCATGCGTTCCGGCACCCTGGCGACTCACCAGATCGTCGGCATGGGTGAAGCCTTCCGCATCGCCAAGGAAGACATGGCGAGCGAGAACGTGCGCATCAAAGCGTTGAGCGATCGTTTCTACAAGCAGGTCGAGCACCTTGAAGAGCTCTACGTCAACGGCAGCCTGACCGCTCGCGTGCCGCACAACCTGAACCTCAGTTTCAACTACGTCGAAGGCGAGTCGCTGATCATGGCGCTCAAGGACCTGGCGGTTTCGTCCGGTTCGGCGTGCACCTCGGCCTCTCTCGAGCCTTCCTACGTGCTGCGTGCCCTGGGTCGTAACGATGAGCTGGCACACAGCTCGATCCGTTTCACCTTCGGCCGTTTCACCACCGAAGAAGAGATCGATTACGCCGCGCAGAAAGTCTGCGAGGCTGTCACCAAGCTGCGCGCTCTGTCGCCGCTGTGGGACATGTTCAAAGACGGTGTCGACATCTCCAAGATCGAGTGGGCGGCGCACTAATTCAAAGTCGCCACAGAAGCGGCACTTCGTAGCGAGTGATGGGAAGGCAGGACGAAACGGGTAAAGGGCAGAACCAGGGTTCTGGTCAGGCATCGACATCCGTTTTCAACGCAGTATCACCAAGCGCAGTAGTTGAAGTGTCGCGAGAGCGACTCACCTGATGACGAAAGGAACGAATCATGGCTTACAGCGAAAAGGTCATTGACCACTACGAGAACCCGCGCAACGTCGGCAAGATGAACGCGGAAGATCCTGATGTCGGCACCGGCATGGTTGGCGCTCCGGCGTGCGGCGACGTCATGCGCCTGCAGATCAAGGTCAACGAGCAAGGCATCATCGAAGACGCCAAGTTCAAAACCTACGGCTGCGGCTCCGCCATCGCTTCCAGCTCCCTGGCCACCGAGTGGATGAAGGGCAAGACGCTGGATGAGGCAGAAACCATCAAGAACACTCAGCTGGCTGAAGAACTGGCCTTGCCGCCAGTGAAAATCCACTGCTCGGTACTCGCTGAAGACGCCATCAAGGCCGCCGTTCACGATTACAAGCAGAAGAAAGGCCTGCTGTAAGCAGGTCTTACCCAGCTGCGTTAAGTAACTTGCGTGAAGTAAGGAGATCTGATGGCTATCAGCATGACCGAAGCTGCCGCTAATCACGTGCGTCGCTCCCTTGATGGGCGCGGTAAAGGTGACGGCATTCGTCTGGGCGTTCGTACCACCGGTTGCTCGGGCCTGGCCTACGTGCTCGAGTTCGTCGACCAGCCGGAAAGCGAAGACACGGTGTTCGAACAACATGGCGTCAAGGTGATCATCGATCCCAAGAGCCTTGTCTACCTGGACGGCACCGAGCTTGATTTCGTCAAGGAAGGGTTGAACGAAGGCTTCAAGTTCAACAACCCCAACTCGCGCGGTGAATGTGGCTGCGGCGAAAGCTTCAACGTCTGAGGCTTATTGTGGGTACTCCTTGTCATTTCGCTCTTTTTGATTTGCAGCCGGGTTTTCGTCTGGATCTGGACGCGCTTGCCTCGCGTTATCGCGAACTTGCGCGCAGCGTGCACCCCGACCGCTTTGCCGACGCTTCCGAGTCTGAGCAGCGTGTTGCGCTGGAGCGCTCCGCAAGCCTGAACGATGCCTACCAGACCTTGAAAAGCGCGCCGAAACGAGCGCGTTATCTGCTGGCCCTCAAGGGCGAGGTTCCGCTGGAAGTCACCGTGCACGATCCCGATTTTCTGATGCAGCAGATGCAATGGCGCGAAGAGCTCGAGGATCTGCAGGATGAAGCGGACCTGGAGGGTGTGGCCGTTTTCAAACGCCGGCTCAAGGTTGCACAGGAAGAACTGAACGAAAGCTTCGCGGCCTGTTGGGACGATGCTGCACAGCGTGAGCAGGCCGAAAGGCTGATGCGCCGCATGCAGTTCCTCGACAAGCTCTCCTACGAAGTGCGCCAGCTGGAAGAGCGCCTCGACGATTAACCCCGCGCCGCCTTCTGGGCGGCGCGCCAGTGATATCAGAAAAGCAATGGCTCTACTGCAGATCGCCGAACCCGGCCAAAGTCCAAAACCTCATCAGCGCCGTCTGGCCGTCGGGATAGATCTCGGCACCACCAATTCGCTCGTCGCTGCGCTGCGCAGCGGCATCAGCGAGCCGCTTCCTGACCAGAACGGAGAGGTCATTCTGCCCTCGGCCGTCCGCTATCACGCCGACCGCGTCGAAGTCGGTCAGTTGGCAAAGGATGCTGCCGCGAGCGATCCGCTCAACACCGTCATCTCCGTGAAGCGCCTCATGGGTCGCGGCATCTCCGATGTGAAGCATCTGGGTGGGCAATTGCCTTACCGCTTCAGCGGCGGTGAGTCGCACATGCCGTTCATCGAGACCGTCCAGGGGCCGAAAAGCCCGGTCGAGGTCTCGGCCGACATCCTCAAAGTGTTGCGTCAGCGTGCTGAAGCAACGCTGGGCGGTGATCTGGTCGGCGCGGTCATCACCGTTCCGGCGTACTTCGACGATGCCCAGCGGCAGGCGACCAAAGATGCCGCCAAGCTGGCAGGGCTGACGGTCCTTCGCCTGCTCAACGAGCCCACGGCCGCGGCGGTCGCCTACGGTCTGGACCAGAATGCCGAAGGCGTCGTGGCGATTTACGACCTGGGTGGCGGCACGTTCGATATCTCGATCCTGCGCCTGACCGGCGGCGTGTTCGAAGTCATGGCGACCGGCGGCGACAGCGCGCTGGGTGGCGACGACTTCGACCATGCCATCGCCAGCTGGATCATTGCTGAAGCCGGTTTGTCCGACGATCTTGATCCTTCCGCTCAGCGCAGCCTGATGCAGACTGCGTGTGCGGCCAAGGAAGCCTTGACTGACACCGACGCGGTCGACGTCGTTCATGGCTCGTGGTCCGGCGTGCTGACCCGCGCCGCTTTCGACGCGCTGATCGAGCCGATGATCGCGCGCAGCCTGAAGGCCTGTCGGCGTGCGGTTCGCGACTGTGGCATCGAGCTGGAAGAGATCGAGGCGGTCGTCATGGTCGGCGGCTCCACCCGCGTGCCGCGCGTGCGTGAGGCGGTGGCCGAACTGTTCGGGCGCCAGCCATTGACCGAGATCGATCCGGATCAGGTGGTTGCCATCGGTGCCGCGATTCAGGCCGATACGCTGGCCGGCAACAAGCGTGACGGCGGTGAACTGCTGTTGCTCGACGTGATTCCACTGTCCCTGGGGCTTGAAACCATGGGCGGCCTTATGGAGAAGGTGATTCCGCGCAACACCACGATTCCGGTGGCGCGCGCTCAGGAATTCACCACCTACAAAGACGGCCAGTCGGCGATGATGATTCACGTGCTGCAAGGCGAGCGTGAGCTGATCAGCGATTGCCGCTCGCTGGCACGATTCGACTTGCGCGGCATCCCTGCGATGGTCGCTGGCGCGGCGAAAATTCGCGTCACCTTCCAGGTCGATGCCGATGGTCTGCTCAGCGTTTCGGCGCGCGAGCTGGCGTCGGGCGTCGAGTCGAGCATTCAGGTCAAGCCATCCTATGGCCTGACCGACGGCGAAATCACACGCATGCTCAAGGACTCCTTCCAGTATGCCGGTGACGACAAGGTGGCCCGCGTTCTGCGTGAGCAACAGGTCGACGCCCAGCGTCTGATCGAGGCCGTGGAAGGTGCGCTGCAAGCCGACGGCGAGCGTTTGCTCGACGCCGAAGAGCGCATGGTCATTGCGCTGCAGATGGACGAACTGCGTGAATTGATGAAGGGCACCGATGGCGCGGCTATCGAGCAGCAGACCAAGCGTCTGTCGCAGGTAACCGATGCATTCGCCGCCCGCCGCCTGGACTCGACGGTGAAAGCCGCGTTGTCGGGGCGCAACCTGAATGAGATTGAGGAATAACTGATGCCGCAGGTCATTTTTCTGCCCCACAAGGAGTTCTGTCCGGACGGGCTGGTGGTCGAGGCCGAGCCGGGCATATCCATCCTTGAGCTGGCCCACGAGCACCACATCGAGATGGAAAGTGCGTGTGGCGGCGTGTGCGCCTGCACCACTTGTCATTGCGTCATCCGCGAGGGTTTCAATTCGCTGGAGGAGGCCGATGAGCTGGAGGAAGACTATCTTGATCGTGCCTGGGGTCTGGAAGCGACGTCTCGTCTCGCCTGTCAGGCGAAGGTTGGCACCGAAGACCTGACCGTCGAGATTCCGAAATATTCGCTTAACCATGCAGCCGAAGCGCCGCACTGACTGAGGGATTGTCATGAGCTACGGTTGGAATGACGTACAACGCATCGCTGAAGAGTTGCACGAGGCTCATCCTGATACCGATCCCTATTCGGTCAGCTTCGTCAAACTGCAGCAGATGATCCGGCAACTGCCGGATTTCGACGAGACATCCGGTCGAGTCGGCGAGAAGGTACTGGAAGCGGTCCAGACCCTCTGGGCCGATGAAATAGACTGATCATCTTTGCACGTTAGGCAATACACCAGAACCCGCGTATAATTCGCGGGTTTAATTTTTCGCAACAATCACTGTTTCTGGAGTTACACCATGGCTGTTCAACGTACTTTCTCGATCATCAAGCCTGACGCCGTTGCTAAAAACGTTGTGGGCAAGATCACCACCCGTTTCGAAGACGCCGGTCTGCGTGTCGTTGCTTCGAAAATGAAGCAACTGTCCAAGGCCGAAGCAGAAGGTTTCTACGCTGAGCACAGCGCCCGTGGTTTCTTCGGTGACCTGGTTGCCTTCATGACTTCCGGTCCTGTCGTTGTTCAGGTTCTGGAAGGCGAAAACGCTATCGCTCGCAACCGTGAGCTGATGGGCGCTACCAACCCTAAAGAAGCTGCTGCCGGCACCATCCGTGCTGACTTCGCCGAGTCCATCGACGCCAACGCCGTCCACGGTTCGGACTCCGAAGCCGCTGCCGCTCGCGAAATCGCTTACTTCTTCGCTGCTACCGAGGTAACCACTCGCTAAGCTGCTGCTGCGAGTGAGGGTGAATCCATGACTGAGACAACTGGCAAAATCAACCTGTTGGGCCTGACCCAGCCGGAAATGGAAAAATTCTTCGAGTCAATCGGGGAGAAACGCTTCCGCGCCGGTCAGGTCATGAAGTGGATTCACCATTTTGGCGTCGATAATTTCGAAGCCATGACGAACGTCGGCAAGGCGCTGCGCGAAAAGCTCGAGCGTCGAGCCGAAATTCGTGGTCCCGAAGTCGTCAGCGAGGACATCTCAAGCGACGGCACCCGTAAGTGGGTGGTGCGCGTGGCGTCCGGCAGCTGCGTCGAGACCGTTTACATTCCGCAGGGTAAACGCGGCACCTTGTGTGTGTCGTCCCAGGCGGGCTGCGCGCTGGACTGCAGTTTCTGCTCCACCGGCAAGCAAGGCTTCAATAGCAACCTCACCGCCGCCGAAGTCATCGGCCAGGTGTGGATTGCCAACAAATCCTTCGGCAGTGTCCCGGCCACCATCGACCGTGCCATCACCAACGTGGTGATGATGGGGATGGGCGAGCCATTGCTGAACTTCGACAATGTCGTGTCCGCCATGCATCTGATGATGGATGACCTGGGCTACGGCATCTCCAAGCGCCGGGTGACCTTGTCCACCTCTGGCGTGGTGCCGATGATCGATGAGCTTGCCAAGCACATCGACGTCTCCCTGGCCCTTTCGCTGCACGCGCCGAATGACGCGCTGCGCAACCAGCTGGTGCCGATCAACAAGAAATACCCGCTCAAGGTGTTGCTCGAGTCGTGCCGCAATTACATGTCGGCCCTCGGCGAGAAGCGCGTATTGACCATCGAATACACCCTGCTCAAAGACGTCAACGACAAGCCTGAGCACGCTGTTGAAATGATCGAGCTGCTCAAGGACACCCCTTGCAAGATCAACCTGATCCCGTTCAACCCGTTCCCGCATTCGGGTTACGAGCGTCCCAGCAATAACGCGATTCGCCGTTTCCAGGATCTGCTTCATCACGCCGGGTATAACGTCACTGTACGCACCACGCGTGGCGAGGACATCGACGCCGCCTGCGGCCAGCTGGTCGGCCAGGTGATGGATCGCACCCGCCGTAGCGAGCGCTACATCGCCGTGCGCGAACTCAGCGCCGAGGCCGAAGGGGCTCAGGTCGCCACGGCCCGCAACTGACTGCGAATTTGACTGAGAGGATCTCTATGTCCCTGCGCGCTGCGCTGCTGCTGTGTCTTGCCACATTGCTGGTCGGCTGTGTTTCTACCGGCAACGTTGATCCGCTGAGCACAGGCAAGGGGCGTGAAGAGGCTCGTCAGGCTTATGTGCAGTTGGGGCTGGGTTACCTGCAGCAAGGACAGATGGAGCGGGCGAAGGCGCCTCTGAAGAAAGCGCTGGAGCTGGACAGTTCCGACGCCGACGCCAATGCTGCCCTCGGTCTGGTGTTCCAGGCTGAAATGGAGCCGGAACTGGCCAATCAGTACTACACCAAGGCGTTGTCCGCCCGTCCCAAGGATGCGCGGATCCTCAACAACTACGGCGGCTTTCTCTACGAGCAGAAGCGTTACAAGGAAGCTTATGAGCGCTTCGAGCAGGCTGCCGATGATAACCTCTATGCCGAGCGGGCTCGGGTATTCGAGAACCTTGGCATGACCTCCCTGATGCTGGGGGATCGTGAAACGGCTCGCGAGCATTTCGACAAGGCCTTGCGACTCGATCGTCAACAACCGCGCGCTTTGCTGGAAATGGCTGAGTTGTCTTACGAAGACAGGCATTATGTGCCGGCGCGTGACTACTACGACCGTTTCAGCCAGTTGAGCGAGCAGAATGCACGTAGTCTGTTGCTTGGCACGCGGCTGGCGAAGATCTATGACGATCGCAACAAGGCAGCCAGTTATGGCCTGCTACTAAAAAGACTCTATCCCGGTACGCCGGAATATCAGCAATACCTGTCGGAGCAATGATGAAAGCGGCGCATCCCGAAGTTGTAGCAGCCACTCGCTCGAACCCTGGTGAAACACTGCGTCAGGTTCGCGAGAGCAAAAACTGGTCGCTGCCAGATGTGGCTTTGAGGCTGAACCTCACCGTGACTTCCCTGAGCTATCTGGAAGCAGGCGATTTTGACAAGCTCCCCGGCCACACGTTTGCCAGGGGCTACATCCGTGCGTACGCCAAATTGATGGGTCTGGACCAGGCCGCGCTGGTCAACGAGTTCGACCAGTACACCGGCACCGACGGCAAGGGCAGCAATGTTCATGCGCTTGGTCGCATCGAAGAGCCGGTGCGCCTGTCGCACAACATCCTGCGAATCGTCAGTCTTCTGCTGCTCATCGCCTTGATCGGCGGCGGTTTCGTGTGGTGGCAGGATCAGGCCACCCTGCGCGGCAAGGAGCCGACCAATCTGGGCATGGAGCACGTCGAAGTCGAAAGCGCCGACGGTACCACCCAGATTCATCCGCTCGACGAACCTGAAGACCAGGCTGTCGCTCAGGGCCAGGCCGAGCCCGAGCCGCTGCCCCTGAATAACGGCGACACTTCCGCCTCTGCGCCGACCACTTCGACCGCGCCGAACACGCCTGCACCGGTGACAACGGCTCCGGCAACCGGGGCTGCGCCGGCCCATGGCACGCCCGCAACGCCGGCTGTGCCTGCGCACTCCGCACCGACGCCTGGCGCGCCTGCCGTAGCGGCGACGCCGGCTCCGGCTCAGGCACCTGCTGCGGCTGCTACGGAAGCGGCCCCGGTGCCTGCCGGTTTCGGTCAGGTTCAGATCCGGTTCAGCGCCGATTGCTGGTTCCAGGTCACCGATGGCAACGGCAAGGTGCTGACCAGCGGCCTCAAGCGCTCCGGCGACAGCGTGGACGTCAGCGGCAAGCCGCCTCTGGCCGTGCGCCTGGGCGTGGCGCGCGCTGCACAGGTCAGCTACAACGGGCAGCCGGTCGACGTCACACCTTTCACTTCGGGCCAGACGGCTCGCATGAAGCTAGGGCAATAAGTCATGCACGGCGAATCTCCGATCAAACGTCGCGAATCTCGTAAAATCTGGGTCGGCTCCGTGCCGGTTGGCGGTGATGCGCCGATCGCTGTACAGAGCATGACCAACAGCGACACCAATGATGTTGCCGCCACCGTTGCGCAGATCAATCGTCTGGAAGCGGCCGGGGTGGACATTGTCCGCGTATCCGTTCCAGACATGGATGCCGCCGAGGCATTCGGGCGCATCAAGCAGCTGGTCAAGGTGCCACTGGTTGCCGATATTCATTTCGACTACAAGATTGCACTGCGTGTGGCGGAGCTGGGCGTCGACTGCCTGCGTATCAACCCGGGCAACATCGGTCGTGAAGACCGCGTGCGTGCTGTGGTCGATGCGGCACGCGACCGCGGCATCCCGATCCGGATCGGCGTCAACGCCGGTTCGCTGGAAAAAGACCTGCAGAAGAAATACGGCGAGCCTACGCCCGCAGCGCTGGTCGAGTCGGCACTGCGCCACGTCGAGCACCTCGACCGCCTCGATTTCCAGGACTTCAAGGTCAGCGTCAAGGCTTCCGATGTGTTCATGGCAGTGGAGGCTTACCGCCTGCTGGCCAGGCAAATCGTCCAGCCCTTGCACCTTGGCATCACCGAAGCGGGTGGTTTGCGTTCAGGCACAGTGAAATCGGCCGTCGGCCTAGGTATGCTGCTGGCCGAAGGAATCGGCGATACCATCCGTATCTCGCTGGCCGCCGATCCCGTTGAAGAGGTCAAAGTCGGTTACGACATCCTCAAGTCGCTGCACCTGCGTTCCCGTGGCATCAACTTCATCGCCTGCCCGAGCTGCTCGCGGCAGAACTTCGATGTGGTCAAGACCATGAACGAGCTGGAAGGGCGCCTTGAAGATCTGCTGGTCCCGCTGGATGTCGCGGTGATCGGTTGCGTGGTGAACGGTCCGGGCGAAGCCAAGGAGGCCCATATCGGTCTCACCGGTGGCACGCCGAACCTGATCTACATCGACGGCAAACCATCGCAAAAGCTGACCAATGACAATCTCGTGGACGAGCTGGAGCGCTTGATCCGTGAGAAAGCGGCCGAAAAGGCCCAGGCCGACGCAGCGCTGATCGTTCGCGGCTAACCCAGTTTCCAAGGAATTTTTGTGAGTAAGTCTCTACAAGCCATTCGTGGCATGAACGACATCCTGCCGGACCAGACGCCGCTGTGGCGCTACTTCGAAGGCACCGTATCGCGTTTGCTGGATAACTACGGCTATCGCCAGATCCGCATGCCGATCGTCGAGTTCACCGACCTGTTCAAACGCTCGATCGGCGAAGTCACCGACATCGTCGAAAAAGAGATGTACACCTTCGCCGACCGCAACGGCGACTCGCTGACCCTGCGCCCTGAAGGCACGGCTGCGTGCGTGCGTGCGGTGCTGGAGCATGGCATCACCGGTGGTGGCCAGGTCCAGAAACTCTGGTACATCGGTCCGATGTTCCGTCATGAGCGTCCACAAAAGGGCCGCTATCGTCAGTTCCACCAGATTGGCGTTGAAGTCTTCAACCTCGACGGTCCGGACATCGATGCCGAGCTCATCGTGCTGACATGGCGTCTCTGGGGCCTGTTGGGCATCCGCAATGCGGTCAAGCTTGAGCTCAACAGTCTGGGCACCAGCGAAGCACGCGCTCGTTATCGTGAAGCGCTGGTTGCCTATCTTTCCGCCCGTATCGATCAACTGGATGAAGACAGCCAGCGCCGGTTGAAGACCAACCCGTTGCGTGTGCTCGACACCAAGCACCCTGAAACCCAGGCTGTTCTGGTCGACGCGCCGAAACTGGCGGACTATCTGGACGAAGAGTCCCGGGTTCACTTCGAAGGCCTGAAAGCGCGTCTGGACGCCGCAGGCATTCCGTATGTGATCAACCCGAAGCTGGTTCGTGGCCTGGATTACTACAGCAAGACCGTTTTCGAATGGGTGACCGATCAGTTGGGCGCTCAGGGTACCGTTTGCGCGGGCGGTCGTTACGACGGCCTGGTCGAGCAGATGGGCGGCAAGCCAACCGCCGGCGTCGGTTTTGCCATGGGCATCGAGCGGCTGGTGCTGCTGCTGGAGACGCTGGAACAGGTGCCGGAAGAAATCTCCCGTACGCTCGACGTCTACGTCTGTGCGTTCGGCGAAGCCGCCGAGCTTGCAGCATTGGCGTTGTCCGAGCGTCTGCGTGATCAGGCGCCGGGTCTGCGTCTGCAGGTCAATGCTGGCGCGGGCAGTTTCAAGAGCCAGTTCAAAAAGGCCGACAAGAGCGGCGCACTGTACGCCTTGATCCTCGGTGACGAGGAACTGGCTCGCAAGGAGGTGGGCGTCAAACCTCTGCGCGGTCAGGGTGAACAACAAAATATTGCCTGGGATGCTCTGTCCGAGCACCTGGCCGCCTGCATCGTGCAGGGTTGAAGCTGATAAACAGCCGAATTAGATAGGAGTATTGGGGTGTCGAGTACCGATGATGAACAGCTGGCGGCGGTAAAAGACTGGTGGCAGCGTAACGGCAAGCCCCTGGTCACCGGCGGTCTGCTCGCGGTTATCGTGGTGTTGGGCTGGCAGGCCTGGCATCGCTATCAGAACAACCAGGCACAAGGTGCTTCGGCCCTGTATCAGCAATTGCTGGAAACCGCGCTGACGCCCAGCGGCCAGGCTGATGCAGGTCGCGTGGCCGAAATTGCCGGCAAGCTGAAGAGCGATTTCGGTGGTACGGCGTACGCCCAGTACGGCAGCCTGTTCGTGGCGAAAGTCGCTGTGGACACTGGCAAGCTGGATGACGCAGCCAACGAACTGAAGTCGGTCACCGACAAGCCAGCCAACGCAACGCTGGGCGAAATCGCCCGCCAGCGTCTGGCGCGTGTGCTCGCGGCACAGAACAAGGCTGAAGACGCGCTGAAGCTGCTCGACGGCCAGCCTGACAAGGCCTTCCTTGCCAGCCGCGAAGAGCTGCGTGGCGACCTGCTGGTTCAGTTGGGTCGTACCGACGACGCCTATGCTGCCTACAAAAAGGCCAAAGCTGCGCTTTCCGAAGAAGCGGCAGTGGGTGGCCTGCAAATGAAGCTCGACGATCTGGCGAAAGGGGATGCGTGACGTGATTCGTTGGAAACATGCAGCATTGCTGGCTCTGGCCGTTCTGGCCGCGGGTTGCAGCAGCAACAGCAAGAAGGAATTGCCTCCAGCCGAGCTGGTCGATTTCAAGGAAGAAGTGTCCCTGCAGAAGCTGTGGAGTCGTTCGGTCGGTGACGGTCAGGGCGAGATCTACAACATGCTGGTTCCAGCGATCGACGGCGAGAACATCTACGCCGCCGATGCCAACGGTCTGGTCATGGCGATCAACCGCAGCAACGGCGACGTGGTCTGGAAGAAAGAGCTCGAGCGTCCGGTCTCCGGTGCGGTCGGCGTAGGCTACGGCATGGTCATGCTCGGCACGCTGCGTGGCGAAGTCATCGTCCTTGACGAAGCCACCGGCGAGCAGAAATGGAAAGCCAAAGCGACCAGCGAAGTGCTGTCGGCTCCGGCCACCAACGGTGATGTCGTGGTCGCGCAGACCCAGGACGATCGCGTGATCGGCTACGACGCTGCCACCGGCGATCAGCGCTGGATCTACGAAAGCAGTCCCGCGGTTCTGACCCTGCGTGGCACGGGCGCTCCGATCGTCACCAATCAGCTGGCCATCGCCGGTCTGTCGACGGGCAAGGTCGTGGCACTCGACATCAATAACGGTGTGCCTGCGTGGGAGCAACGCGTTGCGATTCCACAAGGTCGCTCCGAGCTGGATCGCGTCGTCGACATCGACGGCGGCCTGCTGCTCTCGGGCAATACCCTGTATGTCGCCACGTATCAGGGGCGGGTTGCCGGGCTGGAACTGCAAAGCGGCCGCGTGCTGTGGCAGCGTGATGCGTCGAGCTACTCAGGCGTGGCCCAGGGCTTTGGCAGCGTCTACGTTTCCCTGGCCACCGGCACGGTCGAAGGCATCGACGAGCGTTCTTCCACCGGTCTGTGGAGCAACGACTCGCTGGCACGTCGCCAACTGGGCGCGCCGGAAGTGTTTTCCAGCTACGTAGCGGTCGGCGACATGGAAGGTTATCTGCACCTGCTCAGCCAGGTCGATGGCCACTTCGTTGCGCGCGAGCGCATTGACAGCGATGGCTTGCGTGCACGCCCGCTGGTATCGGGCAACACCATTTACGTCTTCGGTAACAGCGGCAAGCTCGAAGCCCTGACGATCAAGTAGTGGCTGTCTATGCTTGAGGGGCCGTGTCGCGGCTTCCCTCGAGCGGCCCCGATTTCACGGGGCCTACGGCACCTCGGGTGCCGCTCCGAACTCCGGCCGCTGCCTTGCAGCGGCTTTTGTATTTTCTGAAATAACGAAGTGGAGAGCCGCATGGTTCCCGTAATCGCCCTGGTGGGTCGACCGAACGTCGGCAAGTCCACCTTGTTCAACCGCCTGACCAGGACTCGCGACGCCATCGTCGGCGACTTGTCCGGTCTGACCCGTGATCGCCAGTACGGTGAGGCCAAGTGGCAAGGGCGTACCTACATTCTGATCGACACCGGCGGTATTTCCGGTGACGAACACGGCATGGACGAAAAAATGGCCGAGCAATCCCTGCTCGCCATCGAAGAAGCCGATGTCGTGTTGTTCCTCGTTGACGCCAAGGCAGGCTTCACGGCCGCCGACCAGATGATTGGCGAGCACCTGCGCAAGCGCAACAAGACTTCCTACGTGATCGCCAACAAGGTCGACAACATCGACCCTGACATGGCCCGCGCCGAATTCGCGCCGCTGGGTATGGGCGATGCAATCCCGATCGCGGGCGCACACGGTCGCGGCATCACCCAGATGCTGGAAATCGCGCTGCGCGAATTCCCCAAGGATGCGGACGAAGCCGAAGACGGCGAGGACGAAGACGTCGCCGAGGGTGAAGAAGCCAAGCGTATTCCCGGCCCGAGCGAGAAAGACGGTATCAAGATCGCCATCATCGGGCGTCCCAATGTCGGCAAGTCGACGCTGGTCAACCGCATGCTGGGCGAAGACCGGGTCATCGTCTATGACCAGCCAGGCACGACGCGCGACAGTATCTACATCCCGTTCGAACGCAACGACGAGAAGTACACGCTGATCGACACCGCAGGTGTGCGCAAGCGCGGCAAGATCCACGAGGAAGTCGAGAAGTTCTCGGTGGTGAAGACCCTCCAGGCGATCAAAGACGCCAACGTGGTGATTTTCGTGATGGACGCCCGCGAAGGGGTCGTCGACCATGACTTGAACCTGCTGGGCTTCGCACTGGAAGCGGGCCGCGCCCTGGTGATCGCGTTGAACAAGTGGGACGGCATGGAGCCGAGCGAACGTGACTACGTGAAGACCGAACTGCAGCGCAGGCTGTTCTTCGTCGACTTCGCCGACATTCACTTCATTTCGGCACTGCACGGCACCGGCGTCGGCAATCTGTATCAATCGGTGCAGGCGTCGTTCAAGTCCGCCGTCACCCGCTGGCCGACCAGCCGTCTGACCCAGATCCTCGAAGACGCCGTCAGCGAACACCAGCCGCCGATGGTCAACAGTCGCCGGATCAAGCTGCGTTATGCGCACCTGGGTGGCGCAAACCCGCCGCTGATCGTGATCCACGGCAACCAGGTCGAGAAGGTGCCGAAGTCTTACGTGCGCTACCTGGAAAACACCTACCGTCGTGTGCTCAAGCTGGTCGGTACGCCGATCCGCATCGAGTTCAAGGGTGGGGAAAACCCGTACGAAGGCAACAAGAACACGCTGACTGACCGTCAGGTCAACAAGAAGCGCCGTTTGATGTCGCACCACAAGAAAGCCGAGAAGAAGCGCAAGGACAAGCGCTGATCCGGTAACGGACTTTCTCGGAAAAAGGCGCCAATGGCGCCTTTTTTTGTGCGCGACATCTGGGCTATCCTGCGGGTCCCCGTGCCGTCAAGGAGCCGGGTGTGGAGCAGGAAAACCCTATGATCACCAGCAAATTGCCGAACGTTGGCACCACCATTTTCACCGTGATGTCCCAGCTTGCCGCGGAAACCGGGGCGATCAATCTGTCTCAGGGTTTTCCCGATTTCGATGGGCCCGACGCGCTGCGTGAAGCCCTCTGCCGTCACACAATGGACGGCCACAATCAATACGCGCCGATGACCGGACTGCCCGCGCTGCGGGAGCAGGTCGCGGCCAAGATCGCGCGCGTTTACGGGCGCAGCGTGAATGCCGACAGCGAGGTCACCATCACACCGGGCGCAACCCATGCCATTTTCTGCGCGATCCAGACCGTGGTTCGGGCGGGCGACGAGGTCATCGTTTTCGATCCGTGCTACGACAGCTACGAACCTTCCGTGGAGCTCGCCGGAGGTCGCTGCGTGCATGTGCAGCTCAAGGATGGCGACTTCTCCATCGATTGGGAGCAACTGACCGCAGCGCTGAGTCCGCGCACCCGCATGATCATCATCAACACGCCGCACAACCCGAGCGGTGCGTTGATCACACGCGCCGAGCTGGATCAGTTGGCAGCGTTGATTCGTGATCGCGACATCTACCTTGTCAGCGACGAGGTCTATGAACACCTGGTGTTCGACGGCGTGAAACATGCGAGCGTGCTGGCGCATGAAGAGCTTTACCAGCGCGCCTTCGTGGTCAGCTCGTTCGGCAAGACCTACCACGTAACGGGCTGGAAAACCGGCTACCTGGTGGCGCCACCCGCGCTGACTGCTGAAATGCGCAAGATTCACCAGTTCGTTGGTTTCTGTGGCGTGACACCGCTGCAATGGGCGCTGGCCGATTTCATGGCGGCCTGCCCTGAGCATGTCGAGGAGTTGCCGGCGTTCTATCAGGCCAAGCGAGACTTTTTCTGTGACCGACTCGAGTCCTCGCGTTTCAGCTTCACCCGCGCGGCCGGCACCTATTTTCAACTGGTCGATTACTCGAATATCCGTCCGGACCTGAATGATGTCGACATGTCGCTGTGGATGACCCGCGAGCATGGCGTGGCGAGCATCCCTGTTTCGGTGTTCTACCAGAACCCGCCTGAAGGCCAGCGCATTATCCGGCTGTGCTTCCCCAAGCGTGAGGAGACGCTGCGTCTGGCAGCGGAAAAACTATGCGCGATCTGAGCAACCTGCCCAATCTGAACATCGCCTTGGTGCAAACCACGCTGGCGTGGCACGACTGCCAGGCCAATCACGCCCACTTCGAGGAGTTGCTGGAGCAGGCGCATGGCGCCGATCTGGTGATTCTTCCGGAGATGTTCACGACGGGTTTCTCGATGGAGTCCGAGCGACTGGCCGAGCCGGAAAACGGTGAGACCAGCGCCTGGATGCTCAGTCAGGCCCGGCGACTGGACGCAGTGGTGACAGGCAGCGTGATCATACGTGCCGCCGACGGCAGCCATCGCAACCGCCTGCTGTGGGCGAGGCCGGACGGCGAGTTGTTGCACTACGATAAACGCCATCTGTTTCGCATGGCAGGCGAACACGAGCACTACAGTCCTGGCGAGCGGCAAGTGCAGTTCGAACTCAAGGGCTGGCGGATTCGTCCGTTGATTTGTTACGACCTGCGCTTTCCGGTGTGGAGCCGGGATGCGCAAGACACCGATCTGCTGCTGTACACCGCCAACTGGCCCGGCGCCCGTCGTCAGCATTGGAACCGCTTGTTGCCGGCACGGGCCATCGAGAACCTGTGCTACGTCGCGGCGGTGAACAGGGTCGGCATTGACGGAAAGGGCTTCGCCTATACCGGCGACAGCCAGGTGCTGGACTTTCAGGGCGAGAGCCTGCTCAACATCGGTGAAGCCGATGGAGTGTTCCAAGTCAGTCTGTCTGCGGAAAGCCTGTCAGCGTACCGTCTGAAATTCCCGGCATATCTCGACGCTGATACATTCGAGATACACTAAGTTCATAGAGTTTGCGGGGGTTGCGGTCGATAGCGGTGGTACCAAAACAGGAGATCGGTATGACCACCATCAACGCTTCCTCACTCAGCGCTTACTCCAGCACCTTCACCGTTGCTGTCAAAAAAGACACGACGACAGCGACGACTGGCAGCAGCGACGACACCTCGACCACCGCAGCCGCAGCCTCGACGTCCGCATCGAGCGGCGCGGGCGGCGCACCGGCTGCGGGCGGGGCCAGCGGCAGTTCGGATTCCTCCAGCGAGAGCGAGCAGGCGATCGAGAAGCTCGAGCAGCAGATCAAGGAAACCGAGAAACGCCTGCAGGAGCAAGAACAGCAGTTGGCAGCGGCTCAGGCGAGCAAGGGGTCTGACGAGGAAAAGTCGCAGCGCGTCATGGCGATTCAAGGCCAGATCTCGACGACCACCGCCAGCCTCGCCACGCAGGAAGCTGCGCTGGTGCAACTGCAGAAGTCGGGCAGCATCAACACCACCGCCTGATACCTCGCACCGCAACGCGCCCCGTGGCCTGGCCATGGGGCGTTCGCATGCGCGTCGATCAATGAACTTCAGTTCTGTGTAAGTCCGCCGATACAAAGTGCACTAAACAGGAGTTCATCATGACTACCATCAACACCAGTTCGTTGAGTCCTTACGCAAGTGCCTTCACCGCTGGCTTCAAAAACGATGAGTCGACCAAGACGGACGCGACCACTGCCACTGTGAATCTGCGCGGTAATGTCTACCAGACCCCTGAAGCGTCGGGCGCTGGCAAGGCAGAAGAGGGCGGCACGCCACGCGACCAGATGATCAAGCAGTTGCAAGAGCAGATCAAACAAGCGCAGAAGATGCTGCAGCAACAGCAGCAGCAACTGGCCGCGGTGCACGCCAGCAAGGCGAGCGATCAGGAAAAAGCTCAGCAGGCCATGGCCATCGAGCAGCAGATGGCGAACACCAACGCGCAGATCACCTCGCTCCAGGGTTCGCTCCTTGAATTGATGAAAGGCAGCGTCGACACCACCGCCTGATCGTTCCAGTACAAATGCAAAGGCCCTGAAGTGTTCGCTTCAGGGCCTTTATTTTTCGGGTGCCGCTAACCCCTGGCGAGGCGCGGGATCAAGCCGCCTCAGCCGCTGCTTCGGACTGCAACAGCGCACGGTTCAGGGCGCTGAACAGGGCCTTGAAGCTGGCCGTCGTGATGTTCTCGTCAATGCCGACGCCATGGAGGGCGCGCTCGCCGTTGACGCGCAACTCGATGTACGCCGCTGCCTTGGCAGTGGTGCCCGCACCGATGGCGTGCTCGTTGTAGTCCATGATCTCGGCTTTGACCGGCAGGCCGGCAACCAGCGCTTCCAGCGCGCCATTACCGGTGCCTTTCCAGCGCAGATTGTTTTCGCCATCGCCTTTGCCGGTCACTTCCACTTCGACGGCGCTATGGCCGTTTTCTTCCTGAAGACGGTGGCTGACCAGCGCGTACGGCTTATTGGCCTGCAGGTATTCACGCTTGAACAGCGAGTAGATCTGCTGCGCGGTCATTTCCAGGCCCAGGCGGTCGGTCTCGCCCTGAACCACTTGGCTGAACTCGATCTGCATGCGGCGCGGCAGGGAGATGCCGTATTCCTGTTCCAGCAGATAGGTGATGCCGCCTTTGCCGGACTGGCTGTTCACACGGATCACCGCTTCGTAGCTGCGGCCAATGTCGGCAGGGTCGATCGGCAGGTAAGGGACTTCCCACAGGGCGTCGTCTTTCTGCTGCGCGAAACCCTTGCGGATGGCGTCCTGGTGCGAACCGGAGAAGGCGGTGTGAACCAGATCGCCGACGTAGGGGTGACGTGGGTGAACCGGAATCTGGTTGCATTCTTCGACGACCTTGCGCACGCCGTCGATGTCGGAAAAGTCCAACTGCGGATTCAGGCCTTGGGTGTACATGTTCAGCGCAACCGTCACCAGATCCACGTTGCCGGTGCGTTCGCCGTTGCCGAACAGGCAGCCTTCAACGCGGTCCGCGCCTGCCATCAGGCCCAGCTCAGTGGCTGCAACGCCGGTGCCGCGGTCGTTGTGAGTGTGCAGGCTGATAATCACGCTGTCGCGACGGGAGATGTTGCGGCAGAACCACTCGATCTGGTCGGCGTAAATGTTCGGCGTGGCGACTTCGACGGTGGCGGGCAGGTTGAGGATCACCTTGTTCTGCGGAGTGGCGTTCCACACTTCGATCACCGCGTCACAGACTTCCTTGGCGAAATCCAGTTCGGTGGCGCTGAAGGTTTCCGGGGAATACTCGAACTGCCATTGGGTTTCAGGCTGCTGCGCGGCGTATTTGACGAACAGCTTGGCGGCATTGACGGCAATTGCCTTGATGCCTTCCTTGTCCTGATTGAACACGATGCGACGGAACGACGGCGACGTGGCGTTATACAGGTGAACGATGGCTTTCTTGGCCCCGCGCAGGGATTCGAACGTGCGTGCGATCAGGTCTTCGCGGCCTTGGGTCAGCACTTGAATCGTCGTATCGTCAGGGATATGGCCGTCTTCGATCAGGGTGCGCACAAAGTCGAAATCGGTTTGCGATGCCGCCGGAAAGGACGCTTCGATTTCTTTGACGCCTACCTGAACGAGGGTCTTCCAGAACCGCAGCTTTTTGACCGAATCCATTGGCTCGATCAGCGATTGGTTGCCGTCACGCAGGTCGGAACTGCACCAGATCGGCACCTCGGTGATGGTCTTGGAAGGCCAGGTGCGGTCGGGCAGGTCGATGACAGGAAACGCGCGGTACTTCGTCGAGGGATCTTTGAGCATGGTCATGTGAATAATCCTTTTTGTATTGAGGGCCGAGAGAAGGCGGCCAGCCGGTTTTACAAGATGGGGGCGAGGCACCGCGATTCAGCTAGGCAGTCGTGCGCTGACGAGACTGAGGCAGCGATGTTGACGCAGCAGAATGAGGGTGTGAGAGGTTTTCATGAAGCCAACCGTAACCAATTGGGGTGAAAGGTGGCAAGCAGTTGGGAAAAATTGGGAGGAGTATTCGAATATTCATGTTTTATGAATATTTATGCCTGGATTAGGCACCGCTACAGGATTTTATTGCCGAGTGATTTCGTCCCGCGCAATACATCCCGTTGTAGGAGCGCGCTTGCCCGCGATGGCGTTGTGTCAGTCCCCACATATGGCACTGGCACAACCCGTTCGCGGGCAAGCGCGCTCCTACAGGTTTGTGATGCTACGGCTGGAAGGCGTTGATAAAAATCGCCGGATCGACCCGGGCATCGTTCAGGCTGACGTTCCAGTGCATATGAGGACCTGTGGCCCTGCCCGTTGAACCCACGCGCCCGACCACGCCGCCACGCGGCACCGAATCGCCGACCTTCACGTCGATCTTCGACATATGGCAGAACATGCTGATGAACCCCTGGCCGTGATCGACGAACACCGTGTTGCCATTGAAGAAGTAGTTGCCGATCAGTATCACCTTGCCCGCTGCCGGAGCTTTGATAGGCGTGCCAGCAGGCACGGCGAAGTCCAGACCCGCATGGGGGTTGCGCTCTTCGCCATTGAAAAAGCGGCGTACACCGAATTTGCTGGAAAGCGGCCCGTCGACCGGTTTATCCAGCAGCAGGTTGCTCGGCGTGCCGGGGCTGAAGCTGCGATAAGCGCGCACTTGCACATCCAGCTCTTGCTCGATGCGCTTGAGGTCATCCGGGTCTGGATTGACCTGACGCTGGTTTTTCAGAGTGATGCGCTGCTCGGGGTATTTCTTGCTGCCGACCGTGAATGACAGGTTCCGGCCGCCGCTGTTTACCTGTTGCGACGTGCCAGGTTTGATCGTCAACGGGATGCCGACAATCGCCAGCCAGCGGGCGTCCTGATCCCTGACGACCAATACCGGTTTGCCTTGCCACGTGGCTTTCGGTGCCTGCGCGGCCGGCCCCAGATCGACCACGGCGACGCCGCCAGGAACGGGCTTGTTCAGCAGTCGCGAAATATAGCTGTCGGCGTGGGCCGGCAGCGCCAGGCACAGGGCCAGCGCCGTGCTGGCCAGAGAACGGAGAATAAAAGGCAGCATTGATCAGTCCAGAAGAGAAAGGGTGACGGGCGTCAGGTGGTTGTCTTCGACGCGGACCTGCAATTCGCCCTCAGCAAGCTTTGCGGTCAGGCGCTGGCCGGTGTGGGTCTGTTGCGCCTGGCGAATCGCCTTGCCGCGTTCGTCCAGCAAAATGCTATAGCCACGGCCCAGGGTCGCGAGCGGGCTGACCACGTTCAGCGTCTGGACCTGACTCTGCAATTGCAAGCGGCGGGTCTTGAGGTTTTCCCGGATCGCGCGCGGCAAGCGCTCGGCAAGCACGTCCAGGCGTTGGCGCAGAAATGCCAGCGTGCGTCCCGGATGCTGCGCCGCCAGACGGCTTTCGAGATGGCTGATGCGCACTTGTCGCTTGTGCATCTGCTGTTCGAAGGCCCGACGCATGCGCATGTCCAGATCATCCAGGCGTTGGGCCCGTTGACGCAGACGCTCACCCGGATGGCGCAGACGCCGTGAAATGCCGTCCAGCCGCAGCCGCTCGCGCATCAGGCGGTCCTGCATGCGACTGGTGAGCCGGCGCTGCAGGCTGTCGACGCGACGATGCAGGTCGCTGGAGTCCGGCGCCAACAGCTCGGCCGCCGCCGACGGGGTCGGCGCGCGAACGTCAGCGACGAAGTCACTGATCGACACGTCGGTTTCATGGCCGACCGCGCTGACGATGGGCGTGACACACGCGTCGATGGCGCGGGCGACCGCTTCTTCGTTGAAGCACCAGAGGTCCTCCAGCGAGCCGCCGCCGCGCGCGAGGATAAGCGCGTCGAAGCCTCGGCTGTCCGCCAGCTTCAACGCCCGCACGATCTGACCGATCGCTTCGCGGCCCTGAACTGCAGTGGGGATCAGCGTCAGTTCGACCCGCGGCGCGCGACGTCGGAACACGCTGATGATGTCGCGTATGACGGCGCCAGTGGGCGAGCTGATGATGCCGATCCGCTGCGGGTGCAAGGGCAGGGCGACCTTGCGCTCGGCGCTGAACAGCCCCTCGGCACTGAGTTTTTCCTTGAGTGCGTCGAAGGCCAGACGCAGCGCGCCATCGCCCGCAGGCTCCACCGTATCGAGTATCAGCTGATAATCGCCGCGGCCTTCGAACAGCGAAACCTTGCCCCGCACCTTCACCGCCAGACCGTCTTTCAGCGCCTGACGCACGCGCGCGGCATTGCTGCGAAACAACGCGCAACGCACTTGGGCGCCAGTGTCCTTGAGCGTGAAATAAACGTGGCCGGATGCCGGGCGAGACAGGTTGGAGATTTCGCCCTCGACCCAGATGCTGGAAAACACATCTTCCAGCAGCACGCGCGCACGGCCGTTGAGCTGGCTGACAGTGAGGACTTCCCGGTCAAGGCCGAGTCTTGCGAAGGGGTCTTTGATCATGACGGGCATGATAAAGGCATTAGCTGGCGATGTCGTGTATCAGCGGCTGGCGCAGACCCTGTAGGAACAGTCGGGAGTTACCACGGCCGCGAATGCGGTGGATCAGGCAGCCGCTGATTCTCAGGCTCGACACAATCGCGAGCAAGCTCGCTCCTGCAGTATGCTGTGCCAACTTTGCCCGGCTACGGAAATACAATGTTCACCACCCTCACCGAGTTGTCGGGTGCCTTCATCGAGTTGGGTTTGAGCCCGACCGACTGGCTCTTCATAGAAGGCGGCGTCATCGCTGCCTATCTGGTGTTCGCCATTGCCGGGTTTGGCACGGCGTTGGTCGCGGGGCCGGTGCTGATTCATTTCATGCCGCTCTCGCGGATCATTCCGCTGCTGGTCATGCTGGATTTCCTGGCCGCGTTCAGCCATTTCCTGCCGTCGCGACAATCCGTGGTGCGCTCGGAATTGCTGCGCATGGTGCCGTGCATGGCAGTGGGCTGCACCTTGGGCGTGCTGTTCCTGCTCAACCTCAAATCCGATGTTCTGCTTTTATTGATGGGGCTGTTTCTGGTGAGTTATTCGCTGTACAGCCTGGCGGTGAAGGTGCGCCCCACTCAACTGTCCGCGGGCTGGTCGATTCCGATGGGTACCGTCGGTGGATTGTTCGGCGCCCTGTTCGGCAGCGGCGGATTTCTCTATGCGATCTACCTGAACGGCCGGCTCACCGACAAGAACCAGGCCCGCGCAACGCAGAACGCGCTGATCAGTTGCAGCACCATCGTGCGCCTGAGTCTGTTCGTGATCACCGGCGTCTACGCGCAGCTTTCTCTTTTACTCCTCGCCGTTTGCCTGCTGCCGGCGATGATCGTCGGGTCCTGGATCGGACGTCGGCTGGTCATGCGCCTGTCGCGTGAGATGTTCGTGCGACTGGTGACCTGGCTGGTGCTGATCAGCGGTATCACGCTCATCGGCCGATACCTCGCCGGTTGAGCGCCACACTTGACGTCGCCGGCAGCGGGATTAAGCTGCCGCCCCCGATCAAACGTCAGACAGGCCTGTCATGAACACGCAGAGCATCATCGTCCCGCAAATTTCCAGCTTTCCCGGGCATGAAGCGAAAGCGCGAGCCATTTTGCGCTGGCTGGTGAAGCGCGAAGTGGTGGAAGAGGCGCTGACGACCTGCGGCCGCAGCTTCAACCGGATGGCCTATGCCATTGCGCCCGGCGCCCGGCGAATCGTCGAAAATCCTGACGCGTTGCCGTATGGCAAGCCGGTCAACGGCCTGGAGATTGTCCTCAAGCGCTGCATTTATACGCCGCAGCAGGGATTCAAGGAGGAGGCCGGTTGCCCCGAGTGCCGACGTGAGATCGGTGAGGCATTGTTCGACAGCCTGGAAGAATGGATGCCCGGCCATACGGACAATTTCATGTGCCCCGAATGCCGCCACGAAGACGACATCAATGGCTTCCTGTTCCTCGACCCGTGCGGGTTTTCCAACCTGGGGTTCATCTTCAACGATTGGTTGGAGGCAGGGTTCAAGGCCAGCTTTCTGGAAGAGTTCGCCGAACGTCTGGATCGCCCGGTGTCCTTCGTCAAAGTCCGGTTATGAATGCAAGTTGCGCCGATAGAGCGTGTCGATCAACCTGATTATCAAATAGGCTGATCTTTACATTGAGCAAGGCCACCTGTCTGGGTATAATGGCGCGCTTCCATTTTCCCGCTCGGGAGCCCAGCGATGCTGCGTATCAGCCAAGAAGCCCTTACATTCGACGACATTCTCCTTGTGCCCGGTTATTCCGAGGTGCTTCCCAACGAAGTCAGTCTGAAAACCCGATTGACCCGTGGCATCGAACTGAACATCCCCCTCGTTTCCGCCGCTATGGACACCGTCACTGAAGCCCGCCTGGCCATCGCCATGGCTCAGGAAGGCGGCATCGGCATCATCCACAAGAACATGACCATCGAGCAGCAAGCTGCTGAAGTGCGCAAGGTCAAGAAGTTCGAAGCGGGTGTGGTCAAGGACCCGATCACCATCGAAGCGGATGCCACGGTTCGCGATCTGTTCGAACTGACCCGTCAGCACAACATTTCCGGTGTTCCGGTCCTGCACGACGGCGAGCTCGTCGGCATCGTGACCTCCCGCGACATCCGTTTTGAAAACCGTCTGGACGTGCCCGTCCGCGAAGTGATGACCCCCAAAGAGCGTCTGGTCACTGTCCGCGAAGGCGCCGACAAGTATGAAGTGCGCGATCTGCTGCACAAACACCGTCTTGAAAAAGTCCTGATCGTCGACGACAAGTTCGCGCTCAAGGGCATGATGACCGTCAAGGACATCGAGAAATCCAAAGCCTACCCGCTGGCCAGCAAGGACGACCAGGGTCGTCTGCGGGTCGGCGCTGCAGTCGGCACCGGCAAGGACACCGGCGAGCGCGTCAGTGCGCTGGTCGCCGCCGGCGTTGACGTCATCGTCGTCGACACCGCCCACGGCCATTCCAAAGGCGTGATCGACCGCGTTCGCTGGGTCAAGCAGACTTACCCTGACGTACAGGTCATCGGCGGCAACATCGCCACCGGCGCTGCGGCTCGCGCGCTGGTCGAGGCGGGCGCTGACGGCGTCAAGGTCGGCATCGGCCCTGGCTCCATCTGCACCACCCGTATCGTGGCCGGTGTCGGCGTACCGCAAATCAGCGCCATTGCCAACGTGGCTTCCGCGCTGGAAGGCACTGACGTTCCCCTGATCGCCGACGGCGGCATCCGTTTCTCCGGTGACCTGTCCAAGGCCATCGTTGCCGGTGCGTACTGCGTGATGATGGGTTCGATGTTCGCCGGTACCGAAGAAGCACCGGGCGAAATCGAACTGTTCCAGGGCCGCTCGTACAAGGCGTATCGCGGCATGGGTTCGCTGGGTGCAATGTCCCAGGCGCAAGGCTCCTCCGACCGCTACTTCCAGGATTCCTCGGAAGGCGCCGAGAAGCTGGTTCCGGAAGGCATCGAAGGCCGCGTCGCCTACAAGGGCTCGCTGACTGCCATCGTTCACCAGTTGATGGGCGGCCTGCGCTCCTCGATGGGCTACACCGGCAGCGCCGACATTCAGGAAATGCGCACCAAGCCTGAATTCGTTCGCATCACCGGCGCCGGCATGGCTGAATCCCATGTCCACGACGTGCAGATCACCAAGGAAGCGCCGAACTATCGCGTAGGTTGATCCGGAGTGCGCCGGTTGTTTCGGCGCATTTCAAAGAATTGTGTAGCGGGGCTGTTCAACACAGCCCCGTCTTGTTTCTGATTTTCGACGAGAATGACTTATGGCCCTCGACATTCACGCCCACCGCATCCTGATCCTCGACTTCGGTTCCCAGTACACTCAGCTGATTGCCCGCCGCGTGCGCGAGATCGGGGTTTACTGCGAACTGCATCCGTTCGACATGGACGACGAAGCGATTCGCGAATTTGCCCCAAAAGGCGTCATTCTGGCCGGTGGTCCTGAGTCCGTACACGTCGCCGACAGCCCGCGTTGCCCGCAAGCGGTATTCGATCTGGGCGTCCCGGTCTTTGGTATCTGCTACGGCATGCAGACAATGGCCGAGCAGCTTGGCGGCCGTGTTGAAGGTTCGGACCTGCGCGAGTTCGGTTATGCCCGCGTGGACGTCGTTGGCAAAAGCCGGGTGCTAGACGGCATCGAAGACCACGTCGACGCCGATGGTGTCTTCGGTCTGGACGTCTGGATGAGCCACGGCGACAAGGTCACCGAGATTCCGGAAGGCTTCCACGTACTGGCCAGCACCCCAAGCTGCCCGATCGCCGGCATGGCCGACGACACTCGTGGCTACTACGGCGTGCAGTTCCACCCGGAAGTGACCCATACCAAGCAGGGCGGTCGCATCCTTTCGCGCTTCATCCTCGACATCTGCGGCTGTGAAGCCCTGTGGACTCCCTCGAAGATTGCCGAAGACGCCATCGCTCAGGTTCGCGCTCAGGTCGGTACCGACAACGTGCTGCTGGGTTTGTCCGGCGGTGTGGATTCGTCGGTCGTGGCAGCCCTGCTGCACAAGGCCATCGGCGACCAGCTGACCTGCGTGTTCGTCGACAACGGCCTGCTGCGTCTGCACGAAGGCGAGCAAGTGATGGCCATGTTCGCCGAGAACATGGGCGTCAAGGTGATCCGCGCCAACGCCGAAGAGCAGTTCCTCACCAATCTGGCGGGCGAAAGCGATCCGGAGAAAAAGCGCAAGATCATTGGCCGCACGTTCATCGACGTGTTCGACGCCGAATCGAGCAAGCTGCACAACATCAAGTACCTGGCTCAGGGCACCATCTACCCTGACGTGATCGAGTCCGCTGGCGCCAAGAGCGGCAAGGCGCACGTGATCAAGTCGCACCACAACGTGGGCGGCCTGCCGGAAGAGATGAACCTGAAACTGGTCGAGCCCCTGCGCGAGCTGTTCAAGGACGAAGTCCGCCGTCTGGGCCTGGAACTCGGTCTGCCGTACGACATGGTCTACCGCCACCCATTCCCGGGTCCAGGTCTGGGCGTGCGTATCCTCGGCGAAGTGAAGAAGGAATACGCCGACCTGCTGCGTCGTGCCGACCACATCTTCATCGAAGAACTGCGCAAAGCCGACTGGTACCACAAGGTCAGCCAGGCATTCGTGGTGTTCCAGCCGGTGAAATCCGTGGGCGTGGTAGGTGATGGCCGTCGTTACGCCTGGGTCGTCGCCCTGCGCGCTGTCGAAACCATCGACTTCATGACCGCTCGTTGGGCGCACCTGCCTTACGAACTGCTGGAAACCGTCAGCGGCCGCATCATCAACGAAATCGAAGGCATCTCCCGCGTAACCTACGACGTCTCGAGCAAACCGCCTGCGACGATTGAGTGGGAATGATCTGATCCACCCCGACAAAGGCGCCAGCAGGCGCCTTTGTCGTATCTGGCGGACTACAACCTCCACCCCGATTCGCCTGCGCGGCGTGCTCAACCAAAGATGTGGGCCGAGATCAGCTTCGAGATTTCGACGATGGAGGTTTTGCCGGTGAATTCGAATTTCACTTTGCCGAGGGCGGAGAAGTAGATCTCCAGTTCCGAGTCCAGATCGAACGTGCCCGACGTTTCGACCGAGTAGGCCACGATGTTTTTGTATGGCAGCGAAGTGAAGTCTTTCTTGCTGCCGGTGATGCCTTGCACGTTTACGGCGATGATGCGTTTGTTGGTGAAGACCACGCCATCGCGCATGGATTTGTAGGAGTCGATCACGGTCTCGCCGTCCAGCAGCAGGGCAGTGACGCGCTCGGCGTATTCGTCGTTCTGCTTGAGTTTGAAGAAGCCTTTGTTGTTGAAGTCGATCATCCGTGGAATATCCTCTTAGTGGCCATGCATCCCGGTTGCCGAAGGGCATCGCGGTGACGTTCGCTGATACTACCTGTGTGAGCAGGGCGTGGAAAATCAGCCGGGTTCAGCGCCAGGCACCCCTTCAGGCGGTGTCCGGCGCTGTGATCCGCGACGTCACTCGATGAGCGTCATGCCCATCAATTGCAGCCCGGTGGTGAGGTCATGAAGCGATTCGAAACGTCGCCCGCTGACGCGCGGCCACCTTGGTCGATCAATGTAAAAATGTGAGCCGTCGAGCATGATCGGTGTGCGCACCACCGAGGCATCCTGGCTGCGATGCACGATTACCAACCGGTCTTCTGCACGCTCGACCGCGAACATGCCGGCACGGGTCAGGCGCCCTTCGATGGCCGACACGTTTGGTGTCGCGCGCGCGGTCGGTACGCGCAAGCGGAAATCGCTTTTGACCAGACCGGCCGGTCGGCCGAGTTCGTTGGTCATTTGCGCGCCGGGATCCTGTTCGAATGCAATCGTTTCGCTCGCTCCCGTGTCTTCGACTCTCACGCCGAATGTCCCTTCCAGTTCGCTCAGGCCTGGCACATCGAGGTAGGTATTGGCGTGGGAATTGCCCACCAGCGCCACCCATTTTTTCCCGCCATTAGCCGTCTGATCGGCGTCAATGATCAGTTTGGCGAAGTAATTCATCACCTGCTGGCGAAGCGTTGTGCCCTTGCCCAGCCCCTGAAGCCGGTAGCTGGTCATGCAGTCGAGCGCCTGAATGCGCACGTGGTTTTCGTTGGCCGCCTTCAGGACTGCCATGAATGTGTATTGACCGGATTTATCGGTGTGATGGCCCTTGTCCAGCGCGTTTACATACTCTTCGAGCTTGTCGGGCATCTTGCCGGTGGCTGCGAAGGTGTCCAGATCAGCCTGATGAAAATCGGTCAGCAGATGCTCCATGTACAACGTTTTGACCTTCAGTTTGGCCAGCAACGGCATCTGCTCGATGAGAAATTTCTTGCTGCCCAGGCTTGAATGGCTTTCGCCGAAGACAACGCCCGGCGTGCGTTCCAGAAGCTTTTTCAGAGTTTTACCAACCGGTGCGCTCACGTCGATGGCGGCAGAATTGGGGCGCGCGGGGAGTTCGTAGCGTGTGTAGAACTCCTGCGCGTCCGCACACAAAATGCGCCTGAGGCGTTTGAACTCCGTGTACGGGTCCGGTGCATCCGGGTCAAACGATGTGTAGGCCTCGTCGACCAGACGGCCGCCGTGCAGCGCGCCGTCTTCCACATCCGCTTTCAACGCCTCAGGGATTTCGTAGGGGCCGGGAACCCGGGAGGTGGCCGGCGCCGTGGTCGCAGGGCGGCCCCAGCGCAGTTTGCCGAAGATCTTGCCGCCGCCCTGCAGGCCGGGACGCGTGATTGTTTTCCACACACCGGACGGGTCAAGTCGCACTGGCACGTTGCGATAGAAGGAAAACGGGTTTTGCGGGTCGACGATGACCCAGCCCCCGGTTTCTTCTACGTAGCGTACGGCGTAGGCAAAGTCGTTTATCTCAATGAATGTTTCGCCTTGCTCCGTCAGACAAATTCCTTTCATTCGGCCTTCTGCCCGAGCTGGTTCATAGCCATCCAGCAGCATGTTCGTTTCGAAAGGTGCCAGCAGCCCGTCTGACTCAACTGGATAGACCGGCCCCGGCGCAAGCTCCGTCAGGTCTGCCACCGGGGCCAAGGGCGTGGCCTGTTCAACTTCTGGCGTCGGGTCGATGAGGCTGCCGTCATGACCTGGCGCTTCAATATCCGCTGCGTTGGCGTCGAGCAGGAACAGGCTGTCGAACAGGGCCTCGATGGCTGCGGTGGCGGCGCCGATTACCCCCGCCTGACGCTCCGCGGTTGTGTGGCCGTTGACCGCCTGATCGATATTGAGGCCCATGTCAGCAATACCGGCACCCACGGCGGCCAGCGCGATAGGCCAGTCGAGAGCCGCGAGCGGACCGGCGATTCGACCCACCTCCTTGAGATAGCCCAGCCACATCTGGCTGCGCAGTTCGGCGTTGGAGCGCAGGGAGAGGGCGGCTTCGGCGCGCATGCGGGCCTGGTGAGAGTCGCGCAGCCAGGTGAAGGGATCGATGCCCAGCTCACGGCTGTTCTGGTTGATCACCGAAGGATGGTCGCTGCCCCAGGTGCTGTAGAGCAGATCCAGACCGTTGAGCAGGCCAGCCGCTTCGTTCGCCTGACCGTGCGCCGAGAGCGGAAAGTGGCTCATGAACCGCGCCCGACGCTCTGTCCGGTTGTTCTGCATCAGCAACCACCAGTGCAGATCTTTCGGCGTGTCGAGGACATGGAAGGCCTGCACTTCGCCCGGCGTGTACAGGATTTGCCGACCGTCCTCACACACGATACGCAGGATGTCGCTGGCCTCGTAACCCAGCACATCGAACGTGCAGACGCGCGTTTTCCCTGCAGGAACGAAGGTTGACTGCAGCGCGCTGACGGTCACCGGCCCGGCGGTCTCAAGCCCGGCGGTGTGGAAAATCAGCTCGAGCTCATCACCCGTCAGCCAGCCCGCGGCATGGTCTTGCAGGGCCTTGCCCAGGAAGGTGGATTTGCTCAGCGTGCGGAAGTCGTCGCCTTCTTGCGTCTGATAGGTCTGCAGCTTCGCCAGAAAGCGGCGCTTGAAATCCACCTGCCAGAAGTCGTTGAGGGCGTCGGAGGGCAGCATCCTGATCTCGTTGCGCTCATCGAACGCCTGCGCTTGCGGGCCTTCCGAGTAAAAACCGCTGAGCATCTGCAAGGTGTCGGCGTTGTCCTGATCGTGGGGGTTGAACCGACGCATCACCAGCTGCGGCAGGGTCATCGACTCGCAGGGCGGATCAACGTGCTGCCAGCCGGTAAAGGTCCGGGCGCTGCTGGAGGCGCTGTTGAATCGATGCCAGAAGACACGGTCGGGCTCCAGATCTGGGTTGCCATGCCTGGCCAGGATTTCCCGGGCAATCTCGCGCGCCATTTCGCGCATGTCGGGGCACGCCGCGACGAGGCGCTGGCTCATGCTGATGAGTATTGATCGATCGCGAGTGTTCAGGTCGCGAGGCTGTCCATTGAGGGTGTTCATATCCGTCGTCCTTGATGAATGAGGGGCAAGCTTCTCGCGAATCCGAACTCAATTGGCACTAAATATGTACTACACCCCCCTCAGCCTTAATTTTGTGTAAACGCAGGTGTATCGTGTTCGCCCCGCATCGGCTGACCGGTGCGTCATCTGTGGTTCTGAGGCTCGCGCGCACATGTCTTTTACCCGTCGACAAATTCTCGGAGGTCTGGCCGGTCTTGCCGTCGTCGGGTTGGGCGCCGGTGGCGTGTCGAGGTACTGGCTCGGTCGCGCCGGGCCGGGCGAAGGGCATGATTACGAGCTGATCGCCGCGCCGCTGGACGTTGAACTGGTCCCCGGTTACAAGACCCCGGCGTGGGCGTTCGGCAGTTCGGCGCCCGGCACGGAGCTGCGCATCCGGCAGGGCGAGTGGCTACGGGTGCGTTTCATCAATCGGCTGCCGGTCGAGACCACCATCCACTGGCACGGCATCCGCCTGCCGCTGGAAATGGACGGCGTACCCTATGTGTCGCAGCTGCCGGTCAAACCGGGCGAATATTTCAACTACCGGTTCCGCGTCCCCGACGCAGGCAGCTATTGGTATCACCCTCATGTCAGCAGCAGTGAACAACTGGGCCGGGGACTGATCGGGCCGTTGATCGTCGAGGAGCGCGAACCCACCGGGTTTGCGCATGAACGCGTGGTCAGCCTCAAAAGCTGGCACGTGGACGAGCAGGGGGCTTTCACGGACTTCAGCGTGACCCGTGAGGCCGCGCGGGAAGGCACCGCAGGCAGGCTTTCGACCCTCAACGGTGTGCCTCAGGGCGTGATCGATCTGCCGGCCGGACAGATCACACGTGTGCGGATTCTCAATCTGGATAACACCGTCACCTATCGCCTCAACCTGCCGGGCGCCGAAGCGATGATCTATGCGCTGGACGGCAATCCGGTGAAGCCGCGGCCGTTGGGCAAGGATTACTGGCTCGGTCCGGGCATGCGCATTTGCCTGGCAATCAAGGCGCCACCGGCCGGCCAGACGCTTGCCCTGCGTAATGGTCCTGTGCGACTGGGCACGTTCCGATCGGTCGTCAACGGCGACAGTCCGGGCGAATGGCCTCCTGAGCTGCCGGCCAACCCGCTTCCTGAACCTGATCTGGCGAATGCCGAAAAGCTCAACTTCAATTTCGAGTGGGCCGGCTCGATGTCGGTCAACGTTGAAAACGGCCAGCCCCCAAGCCTGTGGCAGATCAACGGCAAGGCGTGGGACATCACGGATAAAACCTGTGCCGACCGGCCAATCGCCAAACTGCAGAAGGGCAAGAGCTACATCTTCGAGCTCAGAAACATGACGCAGTACCAGCATCCCATTCACCTGCACGGCATGAGCTTCAAAGTCATTGCGTCCAACCGCAAGACGGTGATCCCCTATTTCACCGACACCTACCTGTTGGGGCGAAACGAGCGCGCACGCGTTGCGCTGGTAGCGGATAATCCCGGCGTGTGGATGTTCCACTGCCATGTGATCGATCACATGGAGACCGGTCTTATGGCAGCTATCGAGGTTTCTTAATGCGGCAGCCGCAAATTATCGATCGCAGCCGCGATCAGCATTTCATGCGAGAAGCACTGGCCTTGGCGGCAGAAGGGGCGTTGTTGGGCGAGGTGCCGGTGGGCGCGGTGCTGGTGCATGACGGGGTGATCATCGGTCGTGGCTTCAATTGCCCGATCAGTGGCAGCGACCCCAGCGCCCACGCCGAAATGGTCGCCATTCGCGCAGCCGCACAGGCTGTCAGCAACTATCGTCTGCCGGGCAGCACACTCTACGTGACGCTTGAGCCGTGCAGCATGTGCGCGGGTCTGATCGTGCATTCGCGGGTCAGCCGAGTGGTCTACGGCGCAACGGAGCCGAAAGCCGGTGTGGTGCAGAGTCAGGGGCAGTTTTTCACTCAACCGTTTCTCAACCATCGCGTGCTGTTCGAGGGCGGCGTGTTGGGCGAGGAGTGCGGGACGATGCTGAGCGAGTTTTTCAGGATGAGAAGGGCGAAGGGATAATCAAGGGCGCGCCTGATTCGGCTCTGACAATTGCCGAATAACCTGAGGAGCCGCGTGCGCCGACAGTGAGCATGGCGGCCAGCTTACATCGGGGCCTTTTCTTCAGGCGGTTTGGTCTTGTCGACGCCGGGCACATGCAGACTGCCTTCCGCCACCTGGCCGCCTTCCATCTGCGGCTGAGTCACCCAGGTGAGGATGTCGTAATAACGGCGAATGTTGGCGACGAAACTGACCGGCTCGCCACCGCGGGCATAGCCGTAGCGGGTCTTGCTGTACCACTTCTTCTGCGAGAGACGCGGCAGCATCTTCTTCACGTCCAGCCACTTGTTCGGGTTCAGGCCTTCGTTTTCGGCCAGCTTGCGCGCGTCGTCCAGGTGGCCGGTGCCGATATTGTAGGACGCAAGCGCCAACCACGTGCGATCAGGCTCCTGAATGGAGTCATCCAGCTGATCCTTTACGTAGGCAAAGTACTTCGCGCCACCCTGAATGCTCTGCCGGGCGTCGAGCCGGTTCGAAACACCCATTGCCTGCGCGGTGCTCTGGGTCAGCATCATCAGGCCGCGCACGCCGGTCTTCGAAGTCACGCTCGGCTGCCACAGCGATTCCTGATAACCGATGGCCGCCAGCAGGCGCCAGTCGACCTGTTCTTCCTTGGCCGCTGACTGGAAATGCTTCTCGTACTTGGGCAGGCGCTCCTGCAAGTGCTGAGCGAAGGTGTACGCACCGACATAACCCAGCACGTCGACATGCCCGTAATAACGGTCTTTGAGCCGCTGCAGCATGCCGTTCTTCTGCATTTTGTCGAGGAAGCTGTTGATCTCGTTGAGCAGGCTGTTGTCCTCGCCCAACGCCACCGCCCAGCGCTGATCGCGACCGTCGCCCAGGTCGAAGGCCACGCGCACGTTAGGGAAGTACACCTGGTTCATCGCCAGCTCGTTGGAATCCACCAGCGTCAGGTCGATCTGGCCTTCGTCCACCATGCGCAGCAGGTCGACGACTTCGTCCTGATCGGACTCCTCGTAATTGATGCCCGGATACTTGAGCTTCAGCGCCGCCAGTTGCTCGGCGTGGCTACTGCCCTTGGCCACCAGAATGCGCTTTCCCACGAGATCGCCCGGATCAGTGGGGCGAGACTGGCCGTTGCGGTAAATGACCTGAGGGGTGACTTCGAGATAAGAGTGCGAGAAACGCACCTGTCTGGCGCGGTTTTCAGTGCTGACCAGGCCCGCAGCAGCCAGCACCGGGCCGCCGGGTTTACTCATCTGGTCGAACAGGTCGTCGAGGTTGTCAGCTGTCTCGATCTTCAGCTCCACTCCCAGATCTTCGGCGAAACGCTTTACCAGTTCGTACTCGAAACCGGTTTCACCGTTGCGATCCTGGAAGTAGGTCGCCGGGCTGTTGCGGGTGACGACGCGCAGAACGCCATCCTCCTTGACTCGTTCAAGCGTGTTGGGTTTCTCCACACACGCGCCGAGCAGCAGGAAGATTCCGGTTGCGATGAGCCACTTGGCACAGCGTGGGCGGAAATCTGATTGGGAAAACATCGGTGCAGTATACGCAAAGGAGCCATACCGCCATATCTCGACAGCGAGAGCTGCGTCTGATAGGCGAGCAGTTTTTTTACCCGTTTGTCTAGGCGACAGCCTCGCACCGACATTCGGCTGCGTTCGATGCCGTCGTTTCGGGTGCCGAAAGGGCCGGTTTAGGCTAGAATGCACGGCCTCAAAGCACACCCCCTTCCCCGAGGCTGTCCCGACGATGTTGATCCTGCGTGGTGCTCCCGCCCTTTCCGCCTTCCGCCACAAGAAATTACTTGAGCAGCTGAACGATAAAGTTCCCGCTGTCAGTGGCCTGTACGCTGAATTCGCCCACTTCGCTGAGGTCAACGGCGTCCTGACCGAAGACGAGCAGCAAGTGCTTGCCCGCCTGTTGAAATACGGCCCGAGCGTGCCGGTTCAAGAGCCTCGCGGTCGTCTGTTCCTGGTGCTGCCGCGTTTTGGCACCATCTCGCCGTGGTCGAGCAAGGCCACCGACATCGCGCGCAACTGCAGCCTGACCAAGATCCAGCGCCTTGAGCGCGGCATTGCCTTTTATGTAGAAGGCCAGTTCAGCGACGCTCAGGCGCAACTGATCGCCGACAGCCTGCACGACCGCATGACCCAACTGGTGCTGGGCGCGCTGGAAGACGCTGCCGGTCTGTTCAGCCATGCCGAGCCCAAGCCGCTGACGGCTGTCGACGTGCTGGGCGGCGGTCGCGCTGCGCTGGAAAAGGCCAACGTCGAACTGGGCCTGGCCCTGGCTGAAGACGAAATCGATTATCTGGTGAACGCATTCACCGGCCTGGCGCGTAACCCGCATGACATCGAACTGATGATGTTCGCGCAAGCGAACTCCGAGCACTGCCGTCACAAAATCTTCAACGCCAGTTGGGACATCGACGGCCAGAGCCAGGAAAAAAGCCTCTTTGGCATGATCAAGAACACCTACCAGATGCACAACGAAGGTGTCCTTTCTGCTTATAAGGACAACGCGTCGGTCATCGTCGGTAACGTTGCCGGTCGGTTCTTCCCGAACCCTGAAACTCGCCAGTACGGCGCGGTGCAGGAGCCGGTGCACATCCTGATGAAGGTCGAAACCCACAACCACCCGACGGCGATTGCCCCGTTCCCGGGCGCATCGACCGGTTCCGGTGGCGAGATCCGCGACGAAGGCGCGACGGGTCGCGGTGCCAAGCCGAAGGCCGGCCTGACCGGTTTCACCGTTTCCAACCTGAATATCCCGGGTTTCGAACAGCCTTGGGAAAAGCCGTACGGCAAACCCGAGCGCATCGTCACGCCGCTGGACATCATGATCGAAGGCCCGCTGGGCGGCGCTGCGTTCAACAACGAATTCGGTCGTCCGGCCTTGACTGGCTATTTCCGCACGTTCGAGCAATCGATCACCACCCCGCGTGGCGAAGAGGTTCGTGGCTACCACAAACCGATCATGCTGGCGGGCGGCATGGGTAACATCCGCGAAGAGCACGTCAAGAAGGGCGAAATCACCGTCGGCGCCAAGCTGATCGTGCTGGGTGGCCCGGCAATGCTGATCGGCCTGGGCGGCGGCGCCGCTTCTTCCATGGCGACCGGCACCAGCTCGGCCGATCTGGATTTTGCTTCCGTTCAGCGTGAAAACCCTGAAATGGAGCGTCGTTGCCAAGAGGTCATCGACCGCTGCTGGCAGCTGGGCGATGCCAACCCGATCGCCTTCATCCATGACGTCGGCGCGGGCGGTCTGTCCAACGCGTTCCCTGAACTGGTCAACGACGGTGGCCGTGGCGGTCGTTTCGAACTGCGCAACGTGCCGAACGACGAACCGGGCATGGCGCCGCTGGAAATCTGGAGCAACGAATCCCAGGAACGTTACGTGCTGGCCGTCAGCGCCCCGGACTTCGAGCGTTTCAAAGCCATCTGCGAACGTGAGCGTTGCCCGTTTGCCGTCGTCGGCGAGGCGACCGAAGAGCCACAACTGACCGTCACCGACAGCCATTTCGGCAACAGCCCGGTGGACATGCCACTGGAAGTCCTGCTCGGCAAAGCGCCGCGCATGCACCGTTCGGCCAATCGCGAGTCCGAGCTGGGCGACGACTTCGACCCGAGTGCTCTGGACATCGAAGAAAGCGTTCAGCGCGTGCTGCATCACCCGGCCGTGGCGAGCAAGAGCTTCCTGATCACCATCGGCGACCGCAGCATCACCGGTCTGGTCAATCGCGATCAGATGGTGGGCCCGTGGCAAGTGCCTGTGGCTGACGTCGCGGTCACTGCCACCAGTTTCGACGTGTACACCGGCGAAGCGATGGCGATGGGTGAACGCACCCCGCTGGCGCTGCTGGACGCGCCGGCTTCCGGCCGCATGGCGATCGGCGAGACCCTGACCAACATCGCAGCGTCGAGCATCGGCAAGATTTCCGACATCAAACTGTCGGCCAACTGGATGTCCGCTGCTGGCCATCCGGGCGAAGACGCGCGTCTGTACGACACCGTGAAAGCGGTCGGCATGGAGCTGTGCCCTGAGCTGGGCATCACCATCCCCGTGGGCAAGGACTCGATGTCCATGAAGACCCGCTGGAGCGATGAAGGCACCGAGAAGACCGTCACCTCGCCGCTGTCGCTGATCGTCACCGGTTTCGCACCGGTCACTGACATTCGCAAGACCCTGACCCCGCAGTTGCGCATGGACAAGGGTGTGACCGACCTGATCCTGATCGATCTGGGTCGTGGCCAGAACCGCATGGGCGCGTCGATTCTCGCCCAGACCCACGGCAAGCTCGGCAACGCTGCGCCGGACGTCGATGATGCCGAAGACCTGAAAGCGTTCTTTGCCGTCATTCAGGGCCTCAACGCTGACGGCCATCTGCTGGCCTACCACGACCGTTCCGACGGTGGCCTGATGGCGACCGCTCTGGAAATGGCATTCGCCGGCCACTGCGGTCTGGACCTGGAACTGGACACCCTCACCGGCAAGCGTGAAAAAGCCGCCGCGATCCTCTTCAACGAAGAGCTGGGTGCGGTGATTCAGGTGCGTCAGGACGCAACACCGCTGGTGCTGGCGCAGTTCAGCGCTGCCGGACTGGGCGAAGATTGCGTTGCCGTGATCGGCAAGCCGGTCAACAACAGTGAAGTGATCGTCAGCCTCAATGGCGAGCAATTGTTCAAAGGCGATCGTCGCCTGCTGCAACGCCAGTGGACTGAAACCAGCTATCAGATCCAGCGTCTGCGTGATAACGCCGACTGCGCCGATCAGGAATTCGATGCGTTGCTCGAAGAAGACAATCCTGGCCTGAGCGTGAAGCTGGGCTATGACGTCAACGAAGACATCGCCGCGCCTTACATCAAGAAAGGCGTTCGCCCACAAGTGGCGGTGCTGCGCGAGCAGGGCGTCAACGGTCAGGTCGAAATGGCAGCCGCCTTCGACCGCGCAGGCTTCGCTTCCGTCGACGTGCACATGAGCGACATCCTCGCCGGTCGTGTCGACCTGAACGACTTCAAGGGTCTGGTCGCTTGTGGCGGGTTCTCCTATGGCGACGTCCTGGGTGCAGGCGAAGGCTGGGCGAAATCCGCACTGTTCAACAGCCGTGCCCGCGATGCCTTCCAGGGCTTCTTCGAGCGCAGCGACAGCTTCGCCCTCGGCGTGTGCAACGGTTGCCAGATGATGTCCAACCTGAGCGAACTGATTCCGGGCAGCGAATTCTGGCCTCACTTCGTGCGTAACCGCTCCGAGCAGTTCGAGGCGCGGGTGGCCATGGTCGAAATCCAGAAATCGGCGTCGATCTTCCTGCAAGGCATGGCCGGTTCGCGCATGCCGATCGCCATCGCCCACGGCGAAGGCCATGCGGAGTTCAAGTCGTCCGAAGCGCTGCTCGAAAGCGATTTGTCCGGCACCGTGGCGATGCGTTTTGTCGACAACCACGGCAAGGTCACTGAAACCTATCCGGCCAACCCGAACAGCTCGCCGCGCGGTATCACCGGCCTGACCACTCGCGACGGTCGCGTCACCATCATGATGCCGCACCCTGAGCGCGTGTTCCGTGCAGTGAACAACTCGTGGCGTCCGGATGAGTGGGCTGAAGACGGCGCGTGGATGCGCATGTTCCGCAATGCTCGCGTCTGGGTTAACTGATAAGGGATGTACAAGCTCGCCTTCTTCGTACCGCCGAGCCATGTGGAAGAGGTCAAGCGTGCGTTGTTCGCCGCCGGTGCGGGGCGAATCGGCGCTTACGACAGCTGCTCATGGCAGGTGCTCGGTCAGGGCCAGTTTCGCCCGTTGGACGGCAGCCAGCCGTTCATTGGGCAGGCCGGCGAGATCGAGCAGGTTCAGGAGTGGAAGGTCGAGCTTGTCGTCGCCGATCAGATGATCCAGCAGGTCGTGGCTGCCCTGAAAAGCAGCCACCCCTACGAAACCCCGGCTTATGAAGTGTGGAGGCTGGAAGATTTCTGAGATTGTCTGTCAGCGCAAACGTCTGCCACCGCGAATCCATTCGCGAGAACACTGACCTGTGCTTGACCCGACGCCCGCAAATAAGCTCGCTCCGTACAGATCACATGCGGTTATGTGATCGATGTATCAACCGGCTTTCACCATCCCCCGCAACGCCTCGCTCAGCCCTTGAGCGCCATTCCCCACCAGAACATGCCACACGCCATTGCCGAGGTTTCTCAGGCCTTGGCACCCGAGAGCGTCGAGCTGATTCGCCGCCAGGGATTGTCCGTCCTTCAACTGTACGCGCAGGCGGGTCAGTGCAACGCACTCCACCGAGACGATGCCTTTTGCGCCAAGCGCTTTGAACCATTGTGCCGCCTGTCCGGCATCGACAGGTTGTTGTGTGGCCGACGCATCGACGGTGGCGGGGCGAGGGCTCTTGCTCTTCAGCGGCACGGCGTCGCGCAGTTCATCGGCGATGCTGTCGGCCAGCGGTCCGACGACGATCTGCAGGCTCCCGCCATGGCCAGGTCGGACCACCGCCATCGCACCCAGGGCTTTCAAGTCAGCATCGTTTGCCAGGCTGCGGTCGACCATTTCGAGCCGCAGGCGGGTGGTGCAGGCGCCAATGCTCAACAGGTTTTCAGCGCCTCCCAGCGCATTGATGTAGGCGGCTGCCCGGTCGCTTTTAGCCACTTGGGCGGACGCGCTGGCGACCCGCTCACGGCCCGGCGTTTTCAGGTTGAAGCGCTTGATGCACTGGTCGAACACGACGTAGTAAATCAGCGCATACGCCGCACCGACGGGGAACACCAGCCAGCCGTTGGTGGACTTGCCCCAGCCCAGCGCCATGTCGATCGCCCCGCCCGAGAAGGTGAATCCCAGGTGGATATCGAGCAGGTTGGTCAGCGCCATCGACAGCCCGGTGAGCAGGGCGTGCAGCACATAGAGCATGGGCGCCAGGAACATGAACGCGAATTCGATGGGTTCGGTGACGCCGGTCAGCGCCGATGTCAGCGCCATCGACAGCAGAATCCCGCCGATCAGTTTGCGTTGATCGGGCAGCGCATTGCGGTACATCGCCAGACACGCCGCCGGCAGGCCGAAGATCATCATCGGGAACATGCCGGTCATGAACTGCCCGGCGTGAGGATCACCGGCAAAATAGCGCGCCAGATCGCCGGTCACCGCGCGCCCGGTTTCAGGGTCGGTGAACGTGCCGAACACGAACCACACCAGATTGTTGAGGATGTGATGCAGGCCGGTGACGATCAGAACCCGGTTGAACACCCCGAAGAAAAACGCACCGACGCTGCCACTTTCCAGCATCAACTGGCCCAGACCATTGATGCCTGCCTGCACCGGCGGCCAGATAAGGCCGAACACAAGCCCCAGCACCACCGCCGAGAGCCCCGTGACAATCGGCACGAAGCGCCTGCCGCCAAAAAACGCCAGGTATTCGGGCAGGGCGATGTCCTTGAAGCGGTTGTACATCGCGCCACCCAGCAGCCCCGCGATGATCCCGGCAAGCATGCCCATGTCGATATGCGGATCGAGCACCTTCAGCGTCGAGGTCATCACCAGATAACCGATCGCGCCCGCCAGGCCGGCGGTGCCGTTGTTGTCCCGCGCGAAACCGACCGCGATGCCGATGGCGAAGATCAGCGCCAGGTTGCTGAAGATCGCGTTGCCGGCCGAATGGATGATCGCGACGTCCAGCAGGTCGGTATCGCCCAGGCGCAGCAACAGGCCGGCAATCGGCAAGATCGCAATGGGCAGCATCAGTGCGCGGCCCAGCCGTTGCAGACCTTCGATGAAGTGTTGATACACGGCGTCTCTCCTTGAGGTTCTCGTTCTTGTTATTCAGGCGATGTTTTTCTGCGCCACGACTTGGGTCTGGAAGGTGCGGCAGGCTTCACGCACTGCTTCGGCACCGCTCAGATTCAGCACGTGGTGGGCCAGTGTCTGGCAATGGCGAGTGTCGAGTTCGCGCACCTGCGCCTTGATCTGCGCGACGTTTGGCGGACTCACCGACAGTTCGCGCACGCCGAGGCCAATCAGCACGGCCGTAGCCAGCGGGTCTGACGCCAATGCGCCGCATACGCCGACCCAACGACCTTTGCTGTGGGCGGCGTCGCAGGTCATGGCGATCAGCCGCAGCAGGGCAGGATGCAGGGCGTCGACCCGGGCTGCCAAGCCGGCATGGTCCCGGTCCATCGCCAGCGTGTACTGCGACAGGTCGTTGGTGCCGATCGAGAGGAAATCCGCGTGTTCGGCTAGTTGCTCGGCCATCAGCGCCGCCGAGGGCACTTCGATCATCACGCCCAGTTGCGGGCGCTCCGTCAGGCCCAGCGCCTGAGCCAGTTCATCGATACGCCCGCGCACCGCCAGCAGCTCGCTGACCTCGGTAATCATCGGCAGCAGGATGCGGCAGCGCGCCAGCGGCGTAACCCGCAGCAAGGCACGCAACTGTTGATCGAGCAGCTCAGGCCGGGCCTGGCCCAGGCGGATACCGCGCAGCCCCAGCACCGGATTGGCCTCGGCTGGCAGCGGCAGATATTCGAGCTGCTTGTCGCCGCCGACGTCGATGGTGCGGATGATCACCGGCTTTGTGTCCATCGCATCGAGAACGGCTTGATAGGCCGCCCGTTGTTCGTCCTCGGTAGGGGCGGTGCTGCGGTCGACGAAGAGGAATTCGGTGCGCAACAAGCCCACGCCGTCGGCACCATTGAGCTGGGCGTTCTCGGCGTCAGCGCGGGAGGCAACGTTCGCGGCGACGTCGATATTCACCCCATCCTGCGTCAGCGCAGGCAAGTGCGCGTGTTGCTGCTGAAGCTGGCGCTGCTCGAAGCGCTGACTGCGAAGGCCCTGAATTCCGCGCAGGCGCGCCTCATCGGGGCTCAGTTCAAGGCGACCATTGTCAGCATCGAGCACGACTTCCTGCCCGATGGCCACGTCCAGCAGCGTCGCGCCCAGCGCCACAACACACGGCAAGCCCTGGCCGCGGGCAAGAATGGCGACGTGCGATGTCGCGCCGCCATCGGCCAGGCAAATTCCGCCGACGCCGCATTCGGCCAGCATCAGCAAGTCCGAAGGTGTGAGTTCCCGGGCAACGACGATGGCGCCCGGTGGCACCTCGACGTCACGGGCGTCGCCCAGCAGGGTCAGAAGCACGCGTTGACGCAGGTCTCGCAGGTCGTTGGCTCGTTCGGCGAGCAGCGAATTATCGAGGTTTTCCAGCACCGCGCATTGCCTGAGCACCGCCTCGCTCCATGCATGGCCGGCGCTGTGACCGAGGTCGATGGCATCGTGGGCAATGCCGAGCAAAGCCGGGTCTTCGAGCATCGCCAGATGAGTGGCGAAGATAGCGCTCTGCTCATGATTCTGGTGATCGAGGGAGCCGCTGATGTCGGCGCGCACCTGCGCCAGCGCCTCGGTGAAGATTTGCCGTTGCTCATCAGGACGATGGCCACCGGGATCGTCGCCCAGTTCGATCGTGTCGAGGCGGAACAGCGGACCGCTCGCCAGGCCCGGAGACGCGGTGACGCCGATCATGACGCCGGGCTCGCGCTCGGCATGCTCAGTGCGCGGCAGATCGGCTGTGACCGGTGGCGAAAGTTTTTCATCGGGGGAGGGCGTCGACAGCGCTTTGAGCAGCGCTTGCAGCGCGACTTCGCTGTCGTGGCCCAGGCACACCACTTCCACCTCATCCTGCTCGGCGATGCCAAGTCCCATAAGCCCTGTCACGCTGTCGGTGGAAGCGCTGGCCCCGGCGAAGTGCAGTTCGACATGGCTGGAAAACTGCCGCGCGGTCTGGCGCACCAGTGCAGCCGGGCGTGCGTGCAGTCCGCCAGTGTGAGCGACACGAATGCTGCCCCGCACCTGTCTGGCCCGAATATCGGATGAAGGGCTGTCTTGTTCATGTCGGGCCACCGCGGTCATGGTCATCAACGGCTCGCCGACATTGATCGGACCTGAGGTGTGCGCCAGGCTCAAGGTGAACCGGTCGCTGTTGAGCAGGATCAGCGGACTGATCAACGTGCGACTGTGGCGCGCCACGTTATCCAGATCAATGCGCAGCAGCGGCTGCCCTTCAGTCACACGCTGACCTTCCTTGACCAGCGCCTCAAAGCCTTCACCTTCCAGTTCGACGCTGTCGATACCGACGTGCAACAGCCATTCGCTGCCGTTGTCAGCGCGCAGATTGATGGCATGGCGGGTGCGCGCGATGTTGATGATCACGCCTGCACACGGAGCGTGCAGCACATCGTCCAGAGGGTCGATGGCCACGCCATCGCCCATCGCGCCGTTGGCGAACACGGGGTCCGGAATCTGTGTCAGCGTGATCACGGCACCACTGAACGGGGCACTGAGCGTCATTTGTTTATTGTTGTGCATGACATCGTCCTGGTTGGCGTCCGCAACAGCGGCTCGAATTTTAACGGGTTCGTGTGACCTTGCTCAGATGCCTGGGCTGGTCGGGGTCCAGCCCACGGGCTTCGGCCAGACGCGCGGCCATGACGTAGAAAGTCTGGATGGCGAGGATCGGGTCGAGGGCCGGGTGGTCGGCGCAGCTGAGTGTCAGGTCACGGGACGGAATGTCCTCGGGTGCAGCCAGCAAGACCCGGGCGCCGCGCTTGCGCATGTCATCGGCAAGCTCCAGCAGGCCACGTTGCTCAGCGCCGCGCAGGGCGAAGATCAGCAGAGGATATTGCTCGTCGATCAGCGCCATCGGACCGTGGCGCACCTCGGCGCTGCTGAACGCCTCGGCCTGGATGCCCGAGGTTTCCTTGAATTTCAGCGCCGCTTCCTGCGCGATGGAGAACCCGACCCCGCGACCGATGACCATCAGCCGCTGACAGTCCCGCAGGGCATCGACGGCCAAAGACCAGTCCTGCCGGGCGGCGTCGTTCAGCCGTCGTGCAAGGCTTTGACCGGCCTGCAGCAGCGAGGCGTCCTGCTGCCAATGAGCAACCAGCCGCGCACTGGCGCTGAGGGTCGCGATGAAACTTTTGGTGGCTGCCACGCTGATTTCCGGCCCGGCGCTGAGGGGCAACACGTACTCGCAGGCGTGCTCCAGGGGCGAGTCTTCGACGTTGACCATTGCGATGCTCAGCGCCCCGCGGGCGCGCAAACCCTGCAGCGTGCCGATCAGGTCCGGGCTTTGCCCTGACTGCGAAAACGCGATGGCCGGCTGGCCGCTGACCTTCATCGGCGCATCATGCAGCGTCACCACCGACATCGGCAGCGACGCCACGGGCACGCCAGTCAGTTGCATCGTCAGATAAGCGAAATAGCTGGCGGCATGATCCGAGCTGCCCCGCGCGACCGAGAGAATCACCTTCGGGTCGACCTGTCGCAAGCGGCTCGCGACTTCGACAAGGCGTGGTTCCAGCACTTCCAACTGTCGCTGCACGACCTGCGCGGACGCCAGCGCTTCTTCAAGCATTTTCGAGTTCAATGGTTTCTCCTTCAACCATAACGCCAGTCAGTTTCAGATCACGATCCAGGCACACCACGTCGGCCCAGCTTCCGGTCTGCAAGCGACCGCGATCCGCGATACCCAGATACTCCGCAGGAAATTGCGACAGTCGCTGTGAGGCTTCTGCCAGCGGCACGCCGATCTTCACCAGATTGCGCAGCGCCTGATCCATCGTCAGCGTGCTGCCCGCAAGGGTGCCGTCCGCCAGACGCACGCCGCCCAGGCATTTGGTCACCGTGTGGCTGCCCAGTTTGTATTCCCCGTCCGGCATGCCGGTGGCGGCCGTGGAATCGGTCACGCAGTACAGGCACGGGATCGCCCTCAGCGCGACACGAATGGCGCCGGGGTGCACGTGGAGCAAGTCGGGGATCAGTTCGGCATAGCGCGCGTGAGCCAGCGCGGCACCGACGATGCCGGGCTCGCGGTGATGCAGCGCGCTCATGGCGTTGTACAGATGAGTGAAACTGGTCGCGCCGGCTTCGAGGGCTTTCACGCCTTCTTCGTAGCTGCCCAGCGAATGCCCGATCTGCAGCCTCACGCCTCCCGCCGCCAGGGCGCTGATCAACTCGACGTGCCCGGCAATTTCCGGCGCGATGGTGATCACCTTGATGGGCGCCAGGCGCAGGTAGTCCTCCACCTCGCCCAGCAACGCCGCGTGGGCATGGTTAGGTTGTGCGCCGAGCTTTCCGGGATTGATGTAAGGCCCTTCCAGATGCACGCCCAGAACCCGGGCAGTGGCTGACGGTCGATGCTCGCAATACTCACCTAACTGACCCAGGATCTGACGGATCTCGGCGGCAGGCGCTGTCATCGTTGTCGCCAGCATCGACGTGGTGCCAAAGCGCAAGTGGGTGCGCGCGATGGTGGCGAAGCCTTCGGCGCCCTCCATGATGTCGCTGCCGCCGCCACCATGAACGTGAAGGTCGATGAAGCCGGGAAGCAGGTACGGCAGGTCGTTGTCCGCCGGATCACAGGGAATGCCCTGAATGCTCGACACCCGGCCATTGCGGTGCTGCAGCTGGCCGCAGATCCAGCCGTCGGGTGTGAGGATGTTGAAGTCGGACATGCTTGCTCCGTTAAAACGTTGTTCGCGCTGCACGGCGCGACGGTTACCGACGCAGCTCGGCGACGAAGTCGTAGTAGTCGTCGCGGCAATAGGTGTCGGTCAATTCAATGGGCGTGTTGTCGGCCAGGTAACCGATCCGGGTCATGAGCAGCATGGCCGTGCCGGTATCGATCCCGACCCGTGCGGCCATGTCCGCAGACGCGTTGATCGCGCGGATGTGTTGAAGCGCGCGCACGACCGGGCGGCCGATCGCATCCAGATGCGCATAGAGCGAATCGCCGATGGCTTCGGGATCCGGCAGCAGCGCGGCGGGCAGGGCGCTGAACTCGACGGCCATGACGATGCCATCGGCCTTGCGCAGACGTTTGAGCCGCGCGACTTTTTCGGTCGGAGAGAGGCTGAGCCGGATCAGTTCTTCGTGGGTGGGCAGGGCAATTTCACGCTCCAGCCATTGAGAGCTGGGCGTGAAGCCCTTGAGCCGGAGCATTTCGCTGAAGCTGGACAGACGCGACAGCGGTTGCTCGAGACGCGGCGTGATGAACGTCCCCGAGCCCTGGCTGCGGCGGATCAGGCCCTGTTCCAGCAGGATCTCCAGCGCCTTGCGGGCGGTCACCCGCGAAATGTTCAGCGTCTCGCTCAGGCTGCGTTCGGAGGGCAGCGCCTGTTCGGCCTTCCATTGTCCGGCGTGAATAGCCGCTTCCAGATTGCGCGCCAGCTGCAGATAGAGCGGCGTCGGCAGGCTGTCGTCGGGGCGCAGGGTAAGAATCGAATGCATGTCGGTTCCGAAGGCGTTAGAAGTTGTGTTCGGAGAATGCAGTCGAAAGTAATACCACTTGCATACCACGTCAACGGCAGTGGTATCAGGTGCAGACGTTTTTGGTCACAGGCTGGTGACGATTGGACGAACTCAGACTGCCAGAGAGCGTCTACTCTCCGGCGAATGGGCGACGGGGCTGTATTGAAGAAGGGGGCAGACGCGCTGGGCGTCGAGTGGTATCAAAGTGGCTACGGTCGGATCTCGATCATCGTGCCGTCTTTGACCAGGTCCCAGACTTCACGGATGTCGCTGTTCTTCATGGCGATGCAGCCGTTGGTCCAGTCGAGGGTCTGGAAGTACCACTCCGGGTAGTTCTCATCGACCGGCGTGCCGTGAATCATGATCATGCTGCCGGGGTTCACGCCTTCGCGGCGGGCGCGTGCGGAATCGGAGATGTTGGGGTAGGAAATGTGCAGCGACAGGTTGTACGCATCGCTGGTCTTGCGGTAGTCCAGCCAATAGAAACCTTCGGGCGTACGTTGATCGCCTTCCTGAAACTTGGGCCCTTTGGGCGATTTACCCAGCGAGATCCGGTACGTCTTCAGCGCTTCGCCCTGGCTCATCAACTGCAACTGGTGCGCGGATTTCAGCACGAGGATCTTGTCGATGGTGCGATGGGAGATGTCCTGCGTGTCGACGACCTTGCCGTCGACGAACTTCTGCTCGCTCCCTTTTGGCACGATGGTCTGGGTGAACGCAGCCTGCGACAGCGGAACGAACGACAGACATAGAACGGCAAGCAACCAACGCATTTACACGATATCCCTGAAGCCCGCGCAGGCAGCGCGCGTCATCATCTGATCAAGTGGTTTTAAGAGGGGGCGAGACAGAAAGGCAATCGGTATGCACCGGGAATTCTTGATGCCGCCGGTCGCGAAAGAAGCATTCTAGGGTACGTCTGACCGTGTGGAAAGCCAGCTCTGACCACGGCACGTCAGCCTCATCGAACAACTGCACTTCAAGGCTTTCGACGCCTGCGGCGAAATCCGCGCTGGCCATGTTGGCGCGATAGAAAATGTGCACCTGACTGATGTGCGGCACATCGATCATCGTGTACAGGTGCAGGTCTTCGAGCACAGCGCAGGCTTCTTCGACCGTCTCCCGGCGCGCGGCCTGCTCGACGCTTTCGCCGTTCTCCATGAAACCCGCCGGCAGCGTCCAGTAACCGAGGCGCGGCTCGATGGCGCGGCGACACAGCAACACCTTGCCGTCCCACACCGGCAATACGCCGGCGACGATGTTCGGGTTCTGGTAATGGATGGTGTGGCAGTGTTCGCACACGTAGCGCAGGCGGCTGTCGCCCTCGGGAATGCGCTGGATGACCTTTTCGCCGCACTGGCTGCAGAATTTCATGATCGGATCGGGTTCCTGAAGTCAGCGGCTATCTTGAAGTGTCGCGCGGGTGGACGGCAAGCGGCGCATGCGTGCGGGTGGTCTTCTTGTCCGACAAAGGGTTGGGCCGCTCGCCGCTTTGGTGCATCATGCCTTGAAGGCAACAGATCGAGACTTCCCATGCTGGACGAGCTACTTCGCCGTATAAGCAGCCACACGCCGGGCACTCTGGAAACGGACGCACGCTTCCCCGAGGCAGCGGTGCTCTTGCCCATCACCCGCAGCGAAGACCCGGAACTGGTCCTGACACTGCGCGCCAGCGGCCTGTCGACCCACGGCGGTGAAGTGGCGTTTCCAGGCGGGCGGCGCGATCCGGAAGACCCTGATCTGGTGTTCACCGCGCTGCGTGAAGCCGAAGAGGAGATCGGTCTGCCGCCCGGGCTGGTCGAAGTGGTCGGTCCGCTGAGCCCGCTGATTTCCAAGCACGGCATCAAGGTCACGCCCTATGTCGGCGTCATTCCCGATTTTGTCGAATACCGCCCCAATGACGGCGAGATCGCCGCTGTTTTCAGTGTTCCGCTGGCATTCTTTCGTGAGGACGCCCGTGAACACACCCATCGCATCGATTATCAGGGGCGCAGTTGGTACGTACCGAGCTACCGCTTTGGCGAGTACAAGATCTGGGGACTGACGGCGATCATGATCGTGGAACTGATGAACGTGCTGTTCGACAGCAATATCAGCCTGAACGAGCCGCCCAAGCGCTCGATCATTCAAACCCTGAAGTCCTGACCGATGCTGACATCCCGGTGTGCGCATCGCGCCTGACCCACGGCCGCAGAGCCGAGACATGAGGAAAATAAAATGAAATACCGTCTGGGGGATTCCCGCGTCGACGCTCATCCCCAAAGCTGGATCGCGCCGACCGCCACGCTGATCGGCAACGTGCGCCTGCAAGCCAATGCCAGCGTCTGGTTCGGCGCCGTGCTGCGAGGCGACAACGAATTGATCGATATCGGCGAGAACAGCAACGTGCAGGACGGCACCGTCATGCACACCGACATGGGATCGCCGCTGACCATCGGCAAGAACGTGACCATCGGCCACAACGTCATGCTTCACGGTTGCACGGTGGACGACAACACGCTGATCGGCATCAACTCGGTCATCCTCAACGGCGCAAAGATCGGCAAGTACTGCATCATCGGCGCCAATTCGCTGATCGGCGAGGGCAAGGTCATCCCGGACGGATCGCTGGTCATGGGATCGCCCGGCAAGATCGTCCGCGAACTCACCGATGCCCAGAAGAAGATGCTCGAAGCCAGTGCCGCGCATTACGTCCACAACGCTCAGCGTTATGCGCGCGACCTCGCGCCTCAGGAAGATTGATGTCTGTCGAACACGCCGGAAAAACCCCGGTTCATGAAAAGCCGGTGCGCTCGCCCTGCGTGAGTATCTGCGCGCTCGATGAGGCGGATATTTGCGTCGGCTGTCAGCGCACGGTCACCGAAATCACCGCCTGGAGCCGCATGAGCAACGACGAACGCCGCGCCGTGCTGTTGCTGTGTGGCGAACGCGCTCGGGCGAGCGGAATGATGTTCTCGGTGCCCGGTTCGGGTTGATCCCCGTGACCTGCACATAATCTGTGGGAGTGAGCTTGCTCACGAATCGCCGGTATGGGCGCTGAATGTTCTGCGTCTGAATGTCAGCATTCGTGAGCAAGCTCACTCCCACAATGAAACGATGCTTGCTCATGCTCCGTCGCAAGGTCCCTTGCCAAGGAGTAGGTGCCGGAACAGGGGCAATCATCAGATCACCCGTCCGGCGCCGCGCCCCATTTCCCGGCCTTCGTGGTAAATTGCGCGCCTTTCTCCCCTGCGGTTGCTCGCCCATGGCGGGCTGCCCTCGATATCTGCTCCACGAGGACCTGAGATGACTCAAATCGGAACTCCACTGTCGCCGACCGCGACCCGCGTATTGCTCTGCGGTTGCGGCGAGCTTGGCAAGGAAGTCGTGATCGAACTGCAACGCCTGGGCGTTGAAGTGATCGCCGTCGACCGTTACGCCAACGCTCCGGCCATGCAGGTCGCGCACCGCAGTCATGTGATCAACATGCTCGATGGTGCCGCGCTGCGTGCCGTGATCGAAGCCGAGAAGCCGCATTACATCGTCCCGGAAATCGAAGCCATCGCCACTGCGACGCTGGTGGAGCTGGAATCCGAGGGGTTCACCGTGATCCCGACCGCGCGCGCTGCGCAACTGACCATGAACCGCGAAGGCATTCGTCGTCTGGCCGCGGAAGAGCTGGACCTGCCGACCTCGCCGTATCATTTCGCCGACACCTTCGAAGACTACAAGAAGGCCGTCGAAGACCTGGGCTTCCCGTGCGTCGTGAAACCGGTCATGAGCTCCTCGGGCAAGGGCCAGAGCCTGCTCAAGACCGAAGCCGATGTCCAGAAGGCCTGGGATTATGCGCAAGAAGGTGGTCGTGCCGGCAAAGGCCGCGTGATCATCGAAGGCTTCATCGATTTCGACTACGAAATCACCTTGCTCACTGTGCGTCACGTCGGCGGCACCACCTTCTGCGCACCGGTCGGGCATCGTCAGGAGAAGGGCGATTATCAGGAATCCTGGCAGCCTCAGGCGATGAGCCCGGTTGCGCTGGCGGAATCCGAGCGCGTCGCCAAGGCCGTGACCGAGGCCTTGGGCGGCCGTGGTCTGTTTGGCGTCGAGCTGTTCATCAAGGGCGATCAGGTCTGGTTCAGCGAAGTCTCGCCGCGTCCACACGACACCGGCCTAGTCACGCTGATTTCTCAGGATCTGTCGCAGTTCGCGCTGCACGCGCGGGCCATTCTGGGCCTGCCGATCCCGCTGATCCGCCAGTTCGGCCCATCGGCCTCGGCAGTGATCCTGGTTGAAGGTCAGTCGACTCAGACGGCATTCGCCAACCTGGAACAGGCCCTCAGCGAACCCGACACCGCGCTGCGCCTGTTCGGCAAGCCGGAAGTCAACGGTCAGCGTCGCATGGGCGTCGCACTGGCCCGCGACGAATCGATCGAAGCGGCCCGTCGCAAGGCAACCCGCGCGTCGATGGCCGTGAAAGTGCAGCTGTAAGGTTTCCTGCGGACACAAAAAACGGCGCCCTCAGTGGCGCCGTTTTTGTGTGTAGCAAAATTCTGTAGGAGTGAGCTTGCTCGCGATATCAGTGTGTCAGTCGACTTCTACGTACCTGATCCACCGCAATCGCGAGCAAGCTCACTCCTACAAGGGTAATGCGGCGCTGCCTGGTATCGAGCCAGGCCACAAAACCTGTGGGAGCGAGCTTGCTCGCGAAGACTGACTTCCAGCCGCTGGATCTCCGCCAGACACACCGACCTCTTCCCGGCTGAAGCCGGTCCTGCCGATGCCGCGGGCTTTTCGTAGGACCGGCTTTAGCCGGGAAAGCGTCAGGTGTCACGCCGTAGATCGAAGAGCGCGTTGAAGACAGTTGCCCACTCCTGCACATCAAGCATTACTTGATGGTATCCAGATCCGCATGACGGGTTTCCTTCAGGCACAGCACGGCAATCAGGCTGATCAAAGCCGCTGCCGACACGTATCCGCCGACCCAGCTCAATCCGCCCATCTCAACCAGCTGTTGCGCGAAGAACGGTGCCACCGAGGCGCCGACAATGCCGCCGATGTTGTAAGCCGCAGACGCGCCGGTGTACCGCACGCGAGTAGGAAACAGCTCAGGCAGCAGCGCACCCATCGGCGCGAACGTCACGCCCATCAAGAACAACTCGATGGACAGGAACAGCGTCACGCCCCAGGTCGTGCCGTGGGTGAGCAGCGGCTCCATCAGGAAGCCCGAAAGAATGGCCAGCACGCCGCCGATGATCAGAACCGGCTTACGACCGAATCGGTCACTTGCCCACGCTGAGAGCGGCGTCGCCAAGGCCATGAACAGGACCGCAAAACACAACATCGCCAGGAAGGCTTCGCGGCTGTAACCCAGTGTCTTGACGCCGTAGCTGAGGGAGAACACCGTCGAAATGTAAAACAGTGCGTAGCACACCACCATCGACGCCGCGCCCAGCAGCATCGGCGCCCAGTACTGAGCGAACAGCTCGGCAATCGGCATTTTCACGCGTTCATGGCGTGCGATGGCCTTGGCGAAAACCGGTGTTTCTTCCAGTTTCAGGCGCACGTAGAGGCCGATCACCACCAGCACCGCGCTGAGCAGAAACGGGATTCGCCAGCCCCAAGAGCGGAATTGTTCGTCGTTCAGGGTCATCGCCAGGGTCAGAAACAGGCCGTTGGCGGCAAGGAATCCGATCGAGGGGCCCAGCTGCGGGAACATGCCGAACCAGGCACGTTTGCCCTTGGGGGCGTTTTCGGTCGCCAGCAAGGCAGCACCGCCCCATTCGCCGCCAAGCCCCAGTCCCTGGCCGAAGCGCAGGACGCAGAGCAGAATCGGCGCCCATGAGCCGATCGCGTCATAGCCCGGCAGCACGCCGATCAGCGTGGTGCAGATGCCCATCAGCAGCAGCGAAGCCACCAGCGTGGACTTGCGGCCGATGCGGTCGCCGAAGTGTCCGAACAGCGCGGAGCCCAGCGGGCGGGCGAGAAAGGCGATGCCGAAGGTGAGAAAAGCAGACAGCATTTGTGCGGTGCTGGACGTCTGCGGGAAAAATACCGGGCCGATCACCAGCGCAGCGGCGGTGGCGTAGACATAGAAGTCGTAGAACTCGATCGCGGTGCCGATGAAGCTTGCGGTCGCCACGCGGGCAGCGGAGTTGGCAGGCCGCGCCTCGCGTTCGTCGCTGGGTTGGTAAGCGGAAGTGGTTGTCATGCGGGAATCCCTGGCAGTCATCTTGCCTGTCAGCGAGCAACGAAGATTCGTACGCGCACTGAGGCAAACGTTAATTATTTTTGGGTACAGCGCTGAACAGACTAGCCCGGATGCGGGCGAGGGCGTTTGGCAATGCTCGGGATGGGAGCGGGCGCCAGGAGGTCGCGTGAGACGTCAGGCTGAGTGACTGGCCGGATCACGCACTGTGCGGGTAGCACGCGGATCGGCGGGGCTGGGTAAGCGAATCGATTATAGGAAGGGCGCGGGCGCGGAAACAAGTGTTTCAGACGAGGCGCCGCGCCTTTAAATGACGTCTTTGGTCCGCGTGTTCTGCCACATCAGCACGCGGGTGACGCGGTTGTCTTCGGTCTCCAGGGTTTCCAGTCGGTACGGACCGATTTTCAGGCACACCGAGCTGTCGGGAATCGTTTCCAGCGCTTCGGTAATCAGCCCGTTGAGGGTCTTTGGCCCGTCCGAAGGCAGATGCCAGCTCAAGCTGCGGTTCAGGTCGCGGATCGACGCCGCACCTTCGATCACCAGTCGTCCATCGGGCTGGGGATGGATGTGCGGGTTGTCGAGGGCTTGCTCGCTTTCGAATTCGCCGACGATTTCTTCGAGGATGTCTTCCAGGCTGACGATGCCCAGCACTTCGCCGTATTCGTCGACGACGACGCCCATGCGTCGCTGCTGCTTGTGAAAGTTGAGCAATTGAAGCTGCAGAGGGGTGCTTTCAGGGACGAAGTACGGCTCATAGCACGCGGCTTTCAGCGCTTCCTTGGTCAACTCGCCGCGCGGCAGCAGATGGCTGATCATGCGCGTGTTGAGCACGCCTTCGACCTGATTGATGTCGTTGTGATAGACGGGCAGACGTGTGTGCCGCGAGATGATCAGCTTGTCAGTGATTTCCTCGAGGGTCTCGTCCAGGTTGATGCCATCGACCTCGCTGCGCGGCACGAGAATGTCGTTGACGGTCATGCTGTCCAGCGCATGGATGCCGGAAATCACATGAGCACGACCGAAGTGGCTCTCGTTTTCCTGATAGACCGTCACGCCCATTTCGTCGTCGTCATCGGCGGTATCCGGGCGGCGCCTGGACAGAAACGGGCGCAACAGCAGCTTGGCGATGTTCTTGTACAGCCAGGTCAGTGGCTGCAACAGACGAATCGGGATACGCAGCACGTTGTTGCCCAGCAACACAATGGCTTCGGGCCGGCGCGCTGCCAGCTTGCGAGGGATGAATTCTGTGGCGATCACCAGCACGCTGGCCACGCCCAGCCAGGCGATCAGCGGGCCGTGGAAATACCACTGACTGATGGCCAGCAGGGTCGCCAGCACCGTGATCAGCACTTTGAGCAGCGTGTTGCCCAGAATCAGACTGTTCAGATTAAACGCCAGCACAGGCTTCGGCGGTTCGCTGGAGCGTGGTTTGGTGGCGGTCGCGCGCAGGTTTTGGTGAGCCGCTTCCACCGCCGTGAACAGCCCGGACCACAGCGTGAGCAGGGCGAGCAGCGCGAGCATCGTGCCTAAGGGCAGGTTATCCATGATCAGCGCCTGTCAGATGTGCAGGATATATTCGCGTACCAGCTTGCTGCCGAAGTAGGCCAGCATCAGCAGCAGGAAACCGCCCAGCGTCCAGCGAATGGCCTTGTGACCGCGCCAACCCAGACGATTGCGTCCCCACAGCAGCACGCTGAATACCACCCACGCGAGAATCGACAGCAGGGTCTTGTGCACCAGATGCTGCGCGAACAGGTTTTCAACGAACAGCCATCCGGAAATCAGCGACATCGACAACAGGGTCCAGCCGGCCCAGAGGAAGCCGAACAGCAGGCTTTCCATGGTCTGCAGCGGCGGGAAGTTGCGAATCAGGCCCGACGGGTGCTTGTTCTTGAGCTGACGGTTCTGCAACAGCAGCAGCAGCGCCTGGAAAACGGCAATGGTGAACATGCCATACGCCAGAATCGACAGCAGAATGTGCCCGATCAGGCCTTGTTCGGCGGCGATCGGCTGCAGCGTACCGGCCGGGGCGAACTGCGCCATCAACGCCGTCAGCAGGCCGAGCGGGAACAGCAGAATGAGCAGAATTTCAACCGGGATGCGGATGCAGGCCAGCATCGTCACGATGATGACGGCGACGGCAATCAGGCTGGCGGCGCTGAAAAAGTCCAGGCCCAGACCGATCGGGCGGACCAGTTGGCCGAACAACGCGCTGGCCTGGCAGGCGACGGCCAACGTGCCGACGAGGCAAAGCAGCCATTTGTCGGCCTTCTTGCCCTGGCGCAGACGCATGCCTTGATAGAGGGTCGCAGCGGCGTAGAGGACGGCGGCGGCGAGGCTGAACAGCAAACTCGGTGACAAGGGGAACATAGATCCTGATGGGCGTGCCCGAAAGCCGCTGAGTTTGGCATAGAACCGACATTTCACGAAAGACCACAGAAGCAGACGCCGTGGTGTCCGTGCGCGGGAGTCTTCGCTATAATCCGCGACCTGCTCAAGCCACAGGCTCGCCGAGCGCTGCTCCTCTCTATATATATGTACCGCCATCGCGCGACGTATCAGGGGCAGGGCCGTTACGGGTCGGGCCGCATCAACCGGGGTTCATCACGAATCCAAAGGATCGCGCATGTTTGAAAATCTGACAGATCGTCTCTCGCAGACGCTGCGCCAGGTCACTGGCAAGGCCAAGCTGACCGAGGACAACATCAAGGACACGCTGCGTGAAGTGCGTATGGCGCTGCTTGAAGCCGACGTCGCCTTGCCGGTTGTCAAAGACTTCGTCAACCGCATCAAGGAACGCGCAGTCGGCACCGAGGTGTCGCGCAGCCTGACGCCGGGCCAGGCGTTCGTGAAGATCGTTCAGGCCGAGCTCGAAGACATGATGGGGGCGGCCAACGAAGAGCTGACCCTCAACGTCACGCCGCCTGCGGTCATCCTCATGGCCGGTCTGCAGGGTGCGGGCAAGACCACCACCGCAGGCAAGCTGGCGAAGTTTCTCAAAGAGCGCAAAAAGAAAACCGTCATGGTGGTCTCGGCCGACGTTTACCGTCCTGCCGCGATCAAACAGCTCGAAACCCTGGCCAACGACATCGGCGTGACGTTCTTCCCGTCCGATATCAGCCAGAAGCCCGTAGCGATCGCTGAAGCCGCCATTAAAGAAGCCAAGCTCAAGTTCATCGATGTCGTGATCCTCGACACCGCCGGTCGTCTGCACATCGATGCCGAGATGATGGGCGAGATTCAGGCGCTGCACGCAGCGGTCAAGCCGGCCGAAACGCTGTTCGTGGTTGACGCCATGACCGGCCAGGACGCTGCCAATACCGCCAAGGCGTTTGGTGATGCGCTGCCGCTGACCGGCGTGATCCTCACCAAGGTCGACGGTGATGCCCGTGGCGGCGCGGCGCTTTCGGTGCGCGCGATCACTGGCAAGCCGATCAAATTCATCGGTATGGGTGAAAAGAGCGAGGCACTCGAGCCGTTCCACCCGGATCGTATCGCTTCGCGCATCCTGGGCATGGGCGACGTGCTCAGCCTGATCGAGCAGGCCGAGCAGACCCTCGACAAGGAAAAGGCCGACAAGCTGGCCAAGAAGCTGAAGAAGGGCAAGGGCTTCGACCTCGAAGACTTCCGCGATCAGCTGCAACAGATGAAAAACATGGGCGGCCTCGGCGGCCTCATGGACAAGCTGCCAAGCATCGGCGGCGTCAATCTGTCCCAGATGGGCAACGCCCAGAATGCGGCCGAGAAGCAGTTCAAGCAGATGGAAGCCATCATCAACTCGATGACTCCAGCCGAACGGCGTGACCCTGAAATGATCAGCGGCTCGCGCAAGCGTCGCATCGCCATGGGTTCGGGTACGCAGGTGCAGGACATCGGGCGTCTGATCAAGCAGCACAAGCAGATGCAGAAGATGATGAAGAAATTCTCGACCAAAGGCGGCATGGCGAAAATGATGCGCGGCATGGGCGGAATGCTGCCCGGCGGCGGCATGCCCAAGATGTGATTTGCAGCGCGCGGGAGTCATTCCCGCGCGCCCTTCTTTGGGATAACCCTCCCATTGGTCTGCTTCGGCAGACGCTTACGCGCCGTCCTCGACGACGGCTCCATGGCAAATCTTGATGGCCTGACGGCTCGCGCCGGAAAAAGTCATTTGCAAAAGTCCGGATATTCCTTAGAATATGCGGCCTTTCGGGCACCCATGCCCGCTGTGCATCTTAGATTTGCAGCACCGACTACAGGAACTTTGTTCAATGCTAACAATCCGTCTTGCCCTTGGCGGCTCCAAAAAGCGCCCGTTTTACCACCTGACTGTGACCGACAGCCGTAACCCACGCGACGGTTCGCACAAGGAACAAGTAGGTTTCTTCAACCCGGTTGCCCGTGGTCAGGAAATCCGTCTGTCCGTGAACCAAGAGCGCGTTGCCTACTGGCTGAGCGTTGGTGCACAACCTTCTGAGCGCGTTGCTCAGTTGTTGAAGGAATCTGCCAAGGCTGCGGCCTGAGCAATATGAACGCGACGCCAGTTGTTGCCGATGATTTGATCGTTATTGGCAAAATCTATTCTGTTCATGGCGTTCGCGGCGAAGTGAAGGTGTATTCCTTTACTGATCCGACTGAAAACCTGTTGCAGTACAAAACCTGGACGCTCAAGCGCGAAGGCAATGTGAAGCAGGTTGAGCTGGTCAGCGGACGCGGGAGCGACAAGTTCCTGGTCGCGAAGCTCAAGGGTCTTGATGATCGTGAAGAAGCTCGTCTTCTGGCTGGTTATGAGATCTGCGTGCCGCGCAACGTGTTCCCTGAACTGACCGACGGCGAGTATTACTGGTACCAGCTCGTGGGTTTGAAGGTCATCGACCACCTTGGGCAATTGCTCGGGAAGATCGATCATCTTCTGGAAACCGGCTCGAACGATGTAATGGTGGTCAAGCCCTGCGCGGGCAGCCTGGATGATCGCGAACGTCTGTTGCCCTATACGGAGCAATGCGTGTTGGCAGTCGATCTGGTTGCAGGCGAGATGAAGGTGGATTGGGACGCGGATTTCTAAGCAATGGCTAGCCTGCGCATAGAAGTGATCAGTCTGTTTCCCGAGATGTTTTCCGCCATCAGCGAATACGGCATTACCAGCCGTGCGGTGAAACAAGGGCTGTTGCAGCTGACTTGTTGGAATCCGCGGGACTACACCACAGATCGGCATCACACTGTGGACGATCGCCCGTTTGGCGGTGGCCCTGGCATGGTGATGAAGATCAAGCCCCTGGAAGATGCACTGGTTCAGGCCAGGCAAGCAGCGGGGGAGGCGGCGAAGGTGATTTACCTGTCGCCCCAAGGCCGCAAGCTGGATCAGTCTGCGGTACGCGAACTGGCGCAGGAAGAAGCACTTATCCTGATTGCCGGTCGTTATGAAGGCATTGACGAGCGCTTTATTGAGGCTCATGTCGATGAAGAGTGGTCGATTGGAGACTATGTGTTGTCTGGCGGCGAGCTGCCGGCCATGGTCCTGATAGATGCGGTTACGCGACTGCTGCCTGGAGCTTTAGGGCATGTGGATTCCGCGGAGGAAGATTCCTTCACGGATGGTCTGCTGGATTGCCCGCATTACACCCGACCTGAGGTGTATGCGGATCAGCGTGTTCCCGACGTGTTGCTAAGCGGCAATCACGCACACATCCGGCGTTGGCGTTTACAGCAGTCCCTTGGGCGGACCTATGAACGACGCGCCGATCTTCTGGAAAGCCGCTCGCTTTCTGGAGAAGAGAAGAAGCTGCTGGCGGAATACCTCCGCGAGCGGGACGATAGTTAACGTATCGATGGTAGATCCGACTGATTTACCTTAGGAGCACAGCATGACTAACAAAATCATTCTTGCACTCGAAGCAGAGCAGATGACCAAAGAGATCCCTCCCTTTGCCCCGGGCGACACCATTGTCGTTCAGGTGAAAGTGAAGGAAGGCGACCGTTCGCGTCTGCAGGCGTTCGAAGGCGTTGTAATCGCCAAGCGTAACCGTGGTGTGAACAGTGCTTTCACTGTTCGTAAAATCTCCAACGGTGTTGGCGTTGAGCGTACTTTCCAGACCTACAGCCCACAGATCGACAGCATGGCTGTGAAACGTCGCGGCGACGTTCGCAAGGCCAAACTGTACTACCTGCGTGACCTGTCCGGTAAAGCAGCTCGCATCAAGGAAAAACTGGTTTAATCCCAGTCTTCCGATGCAAAAAAAAGCAGCCTGCGGGCTGCTTTTTTGTTGTCTGGCATTTGGTTTTGTCCCGACTTCGCAGGTATGAAACACTGCCCCTCGCTTTTCACCACTCAAGTCAGAACCCATGCCCGCCATCGACCACCCCATGATCGACCGCTTTCTCGACGCCCTGTGGCTGGAGAAAGGGCTGTCCGATAACACCCGTGCGTCCTATCGCAGCGATCTGGCGTTGTTCAACGGCTGGCTGCAGGACAAGGGCATCGACCTGATGAGCGTCAGCCGTGATGCGATTTTTGACCATCTCGCCTGGCGAGTCGACAACGGCTACAAGGCTCGCTCGAGTGCCCGGTTCCTGTCGGGAGCGCGTGGGTTCTATCGTTATCTCCTGCGAGAAAAACTCATTTCCGTTGATCCGACGCTGCAGGTCGACATGCCGCAGTTGGGCAAACCCTTGCCTAAATCCCTCTCCGAAGCCGATGTCGAAGCCTTGCTGGCGGCTCCAGATCTGAGCGAGGCGATCGGTCAACGTGACCGCGCCATGCTGGAAGTGCTCTACGCTTGCGGATTGCGGGTGACCGAGCTGATAAGCCTGACGCTTGAGCAGGTCAATTTGCGTCAGGGCGTGCTGCGTATCATGGGCAAGGGCAGCAAGGAGCGGCTGGTGCCGATGGGCGAAGAAGCGATCGTCTGGGTCGAGCGCTATGTGCGCGACGCCCGTCAGGAGCTGCTCGGCGGCCGGCCCAGCGATGTGCTGTTCCCCAGCCAGCGAGGCGAGCAGATGACTCGGCAGACCTTCTGGCACCGCATCAAGCACCAGGCCAAGGTCGCCGGGATCGGCAAATCCCTGTCACCGCACACCCTGCGCCACGCGTTCGCGACCCATCTACTCAATCACGGCGCCGATCTGCGCGTGGTCCAGATGCTGCTCGGTCATAGCGACCTGTCCACCACCCAAATCTATACACACGTGGCTCGGGCACGGTTACAGGAAATGCATGCGAAGCATCACCCGCGCGGGTAATCAATCCTCCGCACTTTACGACGTGTCTTACATCAGTCAGCGTCGGCCTCGTGAGCCTTATGTGATAGGCTTTGCCGGTTTCGCAGACTGGAGCCTCGAAAACCGACCGGCGCGTTGCCGTTTGCCGTTTTCAATCCCGCTCGTCTGCCCACCGCTCGAGGAGTTTTCATGCGCGTGACTCGTTTTATGGGTGCTGCCGTTGTAGCGCTTGCCGGTTTCTTCAGCCTGTTCGCCCACGCCGACGAGGCGTCGGACAAAGCCATTCGCAAGACCCTGGAATCGCTCAATCTGGAAATCCCGGTCGAGAGCATTTCCAGCAGTCCGCTCAATGGCGTTTACGAGGTCAACCTCAAAGGTGGCCGTGTGCTGTACGCCAGCGCCGATGGGCAATTCGTGATGCAGGGCAACCTTTATCAGATCCAGGGCGGCAAGCCGGTCAACCTCACCGAGAAGGTCGAGCGTCTGGCGATCTCCAAAACCATCAACGGCATTCCCACCGCTGAAATGGTCGTCTATCCGGCCATCGGTGAGACCAAATCCCACATCACTGTCTTTACCGACACCACCTGTCCGTACTGCCACAAGCTGCATGGCGAAGTGCCGGAGCTGAACAAGCGCGGCATCGAAGTGCGTTATGTCGCATTCCCGCGTCAGGGCCTTGGCTCGCCGGGTGACGAACAACTGCAGGCCGTCTGGTGTTCCAAGGACCGTCGCGGCGCCATGGACCGCATGGTCGACGGCAAGAACATTCAGGCGCCCAAGTGCGACAACCCGGTCACCCGGCAATTCGAGATCGGTCAGTCCATCGGGGTCAACGGCACGCCGGCGATCGTTCTGGCGGACGGGCAGCTGATTCCGGGCTATCAGCCAGCGCCGCAAGTGGCCAAACTGGCGCTGAGCGCCAAGTAATCCTGCCTCTCGCGGGCTGCCTGCGAGGGACATTCAGGCGCAGCCATTCTGGCGTCTGATCAACAGCGAGCCGCAGTTCACTGCGGCTGTTTCCACGGCCGGCCTCGCGTCGGCCGTTTTATGGGGAGTTCATAGTGAAACCGGTCAAAGTAGGCATCTGTGGGCTGGGTACTGTCGGTGGCGGTACCTTCAATGTGCTTAAGCGTAACGCCGAGGAAATTGCCCGCCGCGCCGGGCGTGGAATCGAAGTGGCGCAAATTGCCATGCGTTCGCCAAACCCCAATTGCCAGATTACCGGTACCCCGACCACGACCGACGTTTTCGACGTGGCGAGCAACCCAGAAATCGACATCGTCATCGAGCTGATCGGTGGTTACACCGTCGCTCGCGAACTGGTCCTCAAGGCCATTGAAAACGGCAAGCACGTTGTCACTGCCAACAAGGCGCTGATCGCTGTGCACGGCAACGAGATTTTCGCCAAGGCGCGCGAGAAGGGCGTCATCGTCGCCTTCGAAGCTGCGGTTGCAGGTGGTATTCCGGTCATTAAAGCCATTCGCGAAGGGCTGTCTGCGAACCGCATCAACTGGGTGGCGGGCATCATCAACGGCACCGGCAATTTCATCCTGACCGAGATGCGCGAGAAGGGTCGCACCTTCCCGGACGTCCTGGCCGAAGCCCAGGCGCTGGGTTACGCCGAAGCCGATCCGACCTTCGACGTCGAAGGCATCGACGCGGCGCACAAACTGACCATTCTGGCGTCCATTGCGTTCGGCATTCCGTTGCAGTTCGACAAGGCCTACACCGAAGGCATCACCCGGCTGACCACCGCCGACGTGAATTATGCTGAAGCGCTGGGTTACCGCATCAAGCACCTGGGCGTGGCCCGCAGCACACCGAGCGGTATCGAGCTGCGCGTACACCCGACGCTGATCCCTGCCGACCGGCTGATCGCCAACGTCAACGGCGTGATGAACGCGGTGATGGTCAACGGCGATGCCGCCGGTTCCACGCTGTTCTACGGTGCCGGTGCCGGCATGGAGCCTACCGCTTCGTCGGTCGTCGCCGATCTGGTGGACGTGGTTCGCGCCCTGACCACCGATCCGGAAAACCGTGTTCCGCATCTGGCATTCCAGCCCGATTCTCTGTCGGCTCATCCGATCCTGCCCATCGAGGCCTGCGAGAGCGCTTACTATCTGCGTATTCAGGCGAAGGATCATCCGGGTGTACTGGCGCAAGTGGCCAGCATCCTGTCCGAGCGCGGCATCAATATCGAGTCGATCATGCAGAAGGAAGTCGAGGAACACGACGGCCTGGTGCCGATGATCCTGCTGACCCATCGCGTCGTCGAGCAACGCATGAACGATGCGATTCAAGCGCTCGAAGCGTTGCAGGATGTCGCTGGACCGGTTGTACGGATTCGCGTCGAACATTTGAACTGAAGCAGCTCGCCTCACGCGTTAAGCTGCAAGAAAGCAAAACAACTTCGCGGTGAGCTTCAGCCGCAGTTTGCAAGTCGACGCTCAGGGCGCTGACTTGCAGCTTGCAAGGTGAAGCTTGCGGCTCGAACCGAAGGTTTGATTTATGCGCTATATCAGTACTCGCGGCCAGGCGCCGGCCCTGAATTTCGAAGACGTGCTGCTGGCGGGGCTCGCCAGTGATGGCGGCCTCTATGTGCCGGAGAATCTGCCGCGTTTCACTCAGGAAGAGATCGCTTCCTGGGCTGGCCTGCCTTATCACGAACTCGCTTTCCGGGTGATGCGTCCCTTCGTGACCGGCAGCATTCCGGATGCCGATTTCAAGAAGATCCTCGAAGAGACCTACGGCGTGTTCACCCACAGCGCCGTTGCGCCGCTGCGCCAGTTGAACGGCAACGAATGGGTCATGGAGCTGTTTCACGGCCCGACCCTGGCGTTCAAGGACTTCGCCCTGCAACTGCTGGGTCGTCTGCTGGATTATGTGCTTGAGAAGCGCGGCGAGCGCGTGGTCATCATTGGCGCGACGTCCGGCGATACCGGCTCGGCGGCGATCGAAGGCTGCCGTCGTTGCGACAACGTCGATATCTTCATCCTGCACCCGAACAATCGTGTTTCCGATGTTCAACGCCGTCAGATGACCACCATCTTCGGCGACAACATCCACAACATCGCCATCGAAGGCAACTTCGACGACTGCCAGGAAATGGTCAAGAACAGCTTCGCTGATCAAGGCTTCCTCAAAGGTACGCGTCTGGTGGCGGTGAACTCGATCAACTGGGCGCGGATCATGGCCCAGATCGTTTACTACTTCCACGCAGCGCTGCAGCTCGGCGGCCCTGCGCGCTCGGTGGCGTTCTCGGTGCCGACCGGCAACTTCGGCGATATCTTCGCCGGGTACCTGGCGCGCAACATGGGACTGCCGATCAGCCAGTTGATCGTCGCCACCAACCGCAACGACATCCTGCACCGCTTCATGAGCGGCAATCAGTACGTCAAGGAGACCCTGCACGCCACGCTGTCGCCTTCGATGGACATCATGGTTTCCTCGAATTTCGAGCGTCTGCTGTTCGACATGCACGGCCGTAACGGCGCGGCGATCGCCGGCCTGATGGACAGCTTCAAGCAGGGCGGTGGCTTCAGCGTCGAAGAAGATCGCTGGACCGAAACCCGCAAGCTGTTCGACTCCCTGGCCGTCAGCGATGAGCAAACGTGCGAGACCATCGCCGAAGTGTTCGCCAGCACCGGCGAGCTGCTTGACCCGCACACGGCCATTGGCGTGAAGGCTGCACGCGACTGCCGCCGCAGCCTGGACACGCCGATGGTGGTGCTGGGTACGGCCCATCCGGTGAAATTTCCGGAAGCCGTGCAGAAAGCCGGTGTAGGAAAAGCGCTTGAGCTGCCTGCACATTTGTCTGATTTGTTTGAGCGAGACGAGCGTTGCACTGTTCTGCCAAATGACCTCAAGGCCATGCAGGCCTTCGTCAGTCAGCACGGCAATCGGGGCAAGCCTCTGTAACGGTATCCCCGTGTAACAGTTTAAGGCCCGCCACCCGGCGGGCCTTACTGTTTGTGCGTGCCACACTTGCGAAGTATTTTTCATTTCGCGGACAAGCCAGTGGCTTTCGATTACCGATTCTTCAAGGCGCCAGGCGCGCCGATTCATCACCCCATTCTCAGGCACGCGTTGCTGCTGTTTTTATGCGCGTGGAACTCTGCCGGTCATGCGATAGAGAATCTTCCTTTTGCGCTGGCCGAACCTTTTCTGGCTCAGCGCCCACTCGTGCTCGACGGCACTGATCGACGCTGGCTGGCGGAGCGCAAGGTGCTCAGGGTCGGGGTATCGATTGCCGACCACGAGCCCATCGACATCACCAGCGACCGCAACCGCTACCAGGGCATCAGCGCCGATTACCTGAGCATGATCAGCGCCCGTTTATCCATTCCCGTTCAGGTTCAGGCATTCGCCAAGCGCGAAGATGCAGTGGCAGCGCTGCGATCCGGGGCGATCGATATGCTCAGTGGCGCGAGCGGTTACGAGCGAGCCATCACCGGCCTGACCTTCACCCAAACTTATATGCCGGACAAGTCGGTGGTCGTGGCCCGCGGCACGGACTCAAGCCTGCTTCCTTCGCTGAGGGGCAAGCGCGTGCTGCTACTCGAAGGCTATGTCGACTCCGAGCAGGCGCACCGCCTTTACCCTGACAGCGAGATTCTGCTCGCCCCCAGTCTGTACAGTGCGGTAGAAGCGTTGGCCCATGGCGAAGCCGACGCGGTCATCGGCAACGAACTGATCGTGCGAGCCTACAGCGTGCTGCGGCCGTATCTGGGCTTGCAGATCAAGTTCATCAGCCTGATCCCGCCGGGCGGCTTTTCGTTCGCCCTGCGTGAGCGCGACTCAAGGCTGACCGGACTGATCAATCGCGCCATGGCAGGCCTGGACGAGTCGGTGAGTCATCAGATTCTGGAGCGCTGGACGTCAGGCCTGGGCACCGATGTGATCGGTCAACGCCTGAATTTCAATGCCGCCGAACAACTGTGGATACGCAAGCATCCGCAGGTGGTCGTTGCTTCCACGCAACATCCGCCCTACATCTACAAGGATGACAAGGGCCGCTGGGTCGGGTTGAACGTGGACCTGCTGTCACGCATCTCGCGCATGACCGGTCTGATGTTCGTGTACGAAGAAGCGCCGTCCACGCGTGTGCTGCTTGAGACGCTGACATCCGGTTCGGCGCACATGAACACCACGCTGGCCGAGACGCCCGAGCGTAAGACCCTTCTGAATTTCACTTACGCATTCGGCGGCAATAACTGGGTGTTTCTAGTGCCAGCCAATGACCCGTCGCCTGTCAGCCTGGCGCAGATGTCGGGAAAGGTGCTTGCGCTGCCGGCGCGGCATGCGTTGCTGGAGTACGTTCAAACGAGCTACCCGGACATCCTCCTGCGGCTGGTCCCGACCTACGAGGAGGCGCGTCAGGCGGTTGAGGACGGCGATGCTCACTTCACCATCCAGAACGAGGCGGGCGCCTGGCTCTATACCTCGGACCGGTTGAAGGTGGGCCGCAGCGTGGAAGGAAAGTGGTCGTCGGACAGCTTCTCGGTGATCAAGAGCGAGCCGGAGTTGCTGGGCATTCTGAACAAGGCGCTCGAGGAGTTTCCGGTCGCTGAGATGCGTGCGATTCGCATGAAGTGGTTAGGCACGGTAAGCGCTCCACCTTCGGTCTGGCAGCGTCTTCCTGCCTGGGTTTACTGGGGCGCAAGCATCGTGCTGTTGTTGGGGCTGGTGTCGCTGGCCTGGCGCAGCCGTCTGCAGGTACAGATTCATCGGCGGCGGCGCGCTGAAGAGCAGCTCAGCGACCAGCTCGCGTTCAAGCGAGCGTTGTTCGACGGAATTCCCGATCCGCTGTACGTGCGCGATCTGCAAGGGCGACTGATTTCCTGCAACCGCGGCTACGAAGCGTTTTTCCGCATCAGTCACGAGCAGATGAATGGCCGGCGCGTGATTGATGTCGACCTCGTTCCACAGGAGTGTGCCGCCCATATGCACGCCGATTACATGACCTTGCTAGAAACGCAGAAGCCGTTGCAGGTCGAGCGCAGCATGAATCTGTTTGGCAGGCAGATCGAAGCCATGCAGTGGAGCGTGCCGTTCTATCGCGCGGACGGTCAGTTGCAGGGGCTTCTGGGTGGCTGGGTCGACTGCACCGAGCGCAAGCGTCTGGAGCGCGAATTGCTCCTGGCGCAACAGAACGCGGCGGTGGCGGATCAGGTCGTCAGCACCTTCCTTGCCACAATGAGGTACGAATTCCACGCGCCGATGGCCTCGATCATCGAACTGCTGGAGAAGGAGCAGGCACGGCTTGCGGGGCAGCCAGTGTCACAAACCCTGGACAGAGTCTGCGAGTCCACGCGCGAGTTATTAACGCGAATGGACAAGCATCTAAATTGCGCGGCGGAGCCCGACCACTGACCGTCAAACCCGCGCGACCGCTCTGCCTCGGGCGTTGGACTGGGTGAAGTCTGTCTGTCACATTCGGCAGGCATGCTCCAGTCTTCAGGTTGCCGCATTGCCCGATTCATGGCGCAAAGAACTTTCCGCTTCTGCCAATGGTCATTGATAAGCACCTTTGCATTCAAACTGTTGAGTGGTGATCCGGATGGAAAATATCAGCTTGTTGCTAAGCGACGCACTGGCCCCTTATCAGGCGAGTCTTGGCGCTGCCGGTGTGAACGGCGAGCGTCTCGTAACGCTGAAAAATGCAGCCGGTGCGATCGTGATCGAACGTGTGTTTTCGGCCTCTCAACTGAGCGACCGACGCCAGTTGACGGATGTGGTGGATGGTTTGCACCGTGATTTGATGGTGGCAGAAGGGCGCATCGAGCCTTGTGTCATCGCGGCAATGCGCAATGCCTCGCAAGCGGGCGTGTTCTCGGGCGGTCGACCTTTTGTCTGAGGCCTGGGGAACCTTATCGGTTGGGTAGGCTCCTATCAATTACGGCAGGCGCAGGCATTGTGCTCCGGTGTTTATGTTGCCTGCCGTACGGGTCCAAGATGGACCACGGTTGACCCCGAGCAGTCTCCCCGCTGCTCGGGGTTTCTTTTTGCCTGCTGCCTGTGTCGGGCAATGATCAGTTCTGGCCTTCATCGAAAAAGGTCTGCGCGTCGCGCAGGTATTCTTCCTTTTTCACCATCCATTCAGCGTAAAACCCGATCAGCTTCGTGACCCGTAGCACGCGCATCTCCCGATTGATGACCTGCATGGCTGCGCGCCCTTGATCGTTTTTTGAGCAGCCGATGTGGGCGAACTGGTATTTGGGGGCATTCTTGATCGGGAAGAATTCGAGCTCGCTCAAGGGAATCCCCTGCTGCTGCGCGTGATAACGAGCCTCCGGCCAGTAGCTGATGATCGCCTGGAACCGGTCCAGCCGCTCCATCTCCAGCATGCTGCCGACAGCGGCGTTGCCGTAATGCAGGATCAGGTTGTCCGACTGGGTCGTTTCCCGGAGGATTTTGTCGATGACCGGCCCATAGCTGCGCTCGGCGACGATGCCGACCTTGACCTTGTCGCTGGCCAGCAGAGCGGCCAGGTCCAGATGACCGTCATTGTCCAGAAAGGGCGCGAACAGTGCGTGATTTCTCTGCTCGATGGTCACGCCATTGCCGGGGGTGGCGTACGTCGGGATGGAAAACAGAATGGTCTTTTCGCGCTCGGCGGTCCACAGCAGGGTCGGGTCGCAGGCGAAGCCATCAGGGTCCTGCAGCATCTGAGTGCCGCGAGCGCGGTTGACGTGCATGACCTTGTGATCGTATTCGGGCATGTGAGCGATCAGTTCGGGCATCAGCTTGTCGATGGCGCCCTGACCGGTCTGCGGCCCCGAGAAAATGGTCAGCGGCGGGAAATCGCGCAGCAACCAGGTCAGCGTCTCCTTGGCCTGGGCCGTCGCAGGCATGCCGACCATGACCGAAATGAAAAGCAGCGCAGCGCATCCGGCGCCACGCGCTTGCGTAAAACGATTGACCATCCGTCGATGCAATTCCCGAAAAAACTGACTGGAGCCGAAGCTGGCGTGACCACGCGGCCTCTGGGCTGATCGCTGGCAGCCACCGACAACGGGATACTCTCTGTACTTCATGTTAGAGGGTCTCTCATCAAGGTATCGGCGTTGTGGATCATTTGTTTAACACTCGTGACGATGGCTTGAGTAAAGCACTGCGCCGAGTGTCTGCCACACGCAATTTGCACCGGTTGCTGCAATCGCTCATCGAGTTCCATCGTTCAAAGGGGCGTCATCGGTTAGACTTGCCGCCTTTCCCGTCTCTAGAAGCCCGTTCATGGCCCAGCCGTCCACGACCTACAAATTCGAACTGAACCTCACCGACCTCGATCGCGGGGTTTACGAAAACGTCAAACAGACCATCGCCCGCCACCCTTCGGAAACCGAAGAGCGCATGACCGTTCGCCTGTTGGCATACGCTTTCTGGTACAGCGAGCAACTGTCGTTCGGTCGTGGCCTGTCGGAAGTCGACGAGCCGGCCTTGTGGGAAAAAAGCCTGGATGATCGTGTGCTGCACTGGATCGAAGTCGGCCAGCCGGACGCAGAGCGCCTGACCTGGTGCTCGCGTCGTACCGAACGCACCAGCCTGTTGGCCTACGGCAGTCTGCGCGTCTGGGAAGGCAAGGTCGTTCCAGCCGTCAAATCCCTGAAGAACGTCAACATTGCCGCAGTGCCGCAAGAAGTGCTGGAGACGCTGGCCAAGGACATGCCGCGCGTGATCAAGTGGGACGTGATGATCAGCGAAGGCACGATCTTCGTGACCGACGACCGCGGCCAACACGAAGTACAGCTGCAGTGGCTGGCGGGTGAACGGGGCTGATCGCCATCGTTGACTGTGCCGACCCCGAACCTGCTCCTACACCAGAACACCAGCGGAACCCGCATGCGCATCGAACCACGGCTGTTACCTGAAACCCTGCCTTTTCTGGGCGATCTGCCCCCTCTGCTGACCCGGCTGTACGCGGCGCGTGGCGTGGCGTCGCAGGATGAACTGGATAAGGGCCTGGCGCGGCTGATCCCCTATCAGCAGCTCAAGGGCATCGATGCGGCAGTGGATCTGTTGGTGACGGCGTTGCAGCAGCGTCAGCGCATTCTCATCGTGGGCGACTTCGATGCCGACGGTGCGACGGCCAGCACGGTGGGCGTACTGGGCTTGCGGCTGTTGGGCGCCGCCCATGTCGAATACCTGGTGCCCAATCGTTTCGAATACGGCTATGGCCTCACGCCGGAGATCGTCCAGGTCGCACTGCAGCGCCAACCCGATCTGCTGATGACCGTGGACAATGGCATCTCGAGCGTCGAAGGGGTCGCCGCCGCCAAGGCTGCTGGCTTGCAGGTACTGGTCACCGACCACCACCTGCCGGGCCACGAACTGCCCGCCGCCGATGCCATCGTCAACCCCAATCAGCCGGGCTGCACGTTCCCCAGCAAGGCACTGGCCGGCGTAGGCGTTATCTTTTACGTGCTGATGGCGCTGCGTGCGCGGTTGCGCGACCTTGGCTGGTTCGAGGCTGGCGGGCGTGCTCAGCCCAACCTGGGCGAATTGCTGGATCTGGTGGCGTTGGGAAGCGTGGCCGACGTCGTGCCGCTGGACGCCAACAACCGTATCCTCGTGCATCAGGGCCTGATGCGCATCCGCGCCGGACGTGCGCGCCCCGGATTGCGCGCCATTCTGGAAGTCGCCCGGCGCGAGCCGTCGCGCATCACTTCCACCGATCTGGGTTTCATTCTCGGCCCTCGACTGAACGCCGCCGGGCGTCTGGATGACATGAGCCTGGGCATCGAATGCCTGCTTTGCGACGACGAAGCGCAGGCACGGGAGATGGCGGTGAAGCTCGATGAGCTGAACCAGGACCGCAAATCCATCGAGCAGGGCATGCAGCGCGAGGCGCTCGCCCAGCTCAAGGACCTGCCGGTCGAGTCGATGCCGTTCGGCCTGTGTCTGTTCGAGCCGGAATGGCATCAGGGCGTCATCGGTATCCTTGCCTCGCGCATGAAAGAGCGCTATCACCGTCCGACCATCGCGTTTGCGAGCGCGGGCGAGGGCGTGCTCAAAGGCTCTGCGCGTTCGGTGCCCGGCTTCCATATTCGTGACGCGCTCGATGCGGTCGCCGCCCGGCACCCGGAGCTGATCAGCAAGTTTGGCGGCCATGCCATGGCGGCCGGGTTGTCGTTGCCGGAAGCGAACTTTCCGGCGTTTGCCGACGCGTTCGATGCCGAGGTGCGACGCCAACTGACCGAGGAAGACCTGACCGGTCGGCTGCTGTCCGATGGCACGCTGGCGGTGGAGGAATTTCATCTGGAGCTGGCGCGTGCGCTTCGCAACGCCGGGCCGTGGGGGCAGCATTTTCCGGAGCCGTTGTTTCACGGCGTGTTCCAGCTGGTGGAGCAGCGGGTGGTCGGCGAGCGTCATCTGAAGATGGTGCTCAAGACCGAGTGCGGTACGGTCAGGCTCGAAGGCATTGCGTTCAGCGTTGATCGGGACGTGTGGCCGAACCCGACCATTCGTTGGGTCGAACTGGCGTACAAGCTCGATCTGAACGAGTTTCGCGGCAACGAAACGGTGCAGTTGATGGTGGTGCATCTGTCGCCGCGCTGAACGCCGTCACGCGGCAGGAACCCGAACTTCTCTCCAGTTGTCGACTAGGCTTCAGGTTCAATACGAACAGTGCCTGGATCCTTTGAATCGACCTGAGAGGTGCTCATGAGCCTGCTGCTTGAACCCTACACCCTTCGCAAACTCACCTTTCTCAACCGCATCGCGGTCTCGCCGATGTGTCAGTACTCCTGCGTCGACGGGCTGGCCAATGACTGGCATCTGGTTCATCTGGGCAGTCGTGCCGTGGGCGGCGCCGGGCTGATCTTTACCGAAGCGGCGGCGGTGACCCGTGACGGTCGCATCACGCCCGAAGACCTCGGCATCTGGAACGATGAGCAGATCGAACCGCTGCAACGGATCACCCGCTTCATCACCGCGCAAGGCGCAGTGGCGGGCATTCAGCTGGCGCATGCCGGTCGCAAGGCCAGCACGTGGCGTCCATGGCTCGGCAAGCACGGCAGCATTCCGGCCGATCAAGGCGGATGGACGCCCTGGGGACCGTCGAAAATCCCGTTCGACCCTCAGCACACCGCGCCGACACCGTTGGACGAGGCGCAGATCCAGACCGTCATCCAGGCCTTCGTGGACGCTGCCAGACGCGCGCTGACCGCAGGGTTCAAGGTCGTGGAGATTCACGCAGCCCACGGTTATCTGCTGCATCAGTTTCTGTCTCCGCTGAGCAACCAGCGTCGCGACCAGTACGGCGGATCGTTCGAGAACCGCATTCGTCTGACCCTTGAGGTCACCGAAGCGGTGCGCAAGGTGTGGCCCGAGGAGTTACCGCTGTTCGTCCGGGTGTCGGCCACCGATTGGGTCGAGGATGGCTGGAATCCGGATGAAACGGTTGAACTGGCCAAGCGCCTGAAAACCCTCGGCGTTGACTTGATTGATGTGTCATCGGGCGGCACTGCAGCGAACGCCGAAATTCCGGTCGGGCCGGGTTATCAGACGGAGTTTGCCGGGCGGGTGCGCAACGAGTCGGGCATTGCCACCGGGACCGTAGGCATGATTACCGAGCCGTATCAGGCCGATACCATCCTGCGTACCGGGCAGGCCGACTTGATCCTGCTGGCCCGTGAGCTGCTGCGCGATCCTTACTGGCCGCTGCACGCCGATGACGACCTGGGCGGGCGCAAGGCTGTGTGGCCCGCGCAATATCAGCGTGCGACGCATCGGGATCAGCCGATTCATGAGTCGGATCTGCGCGACTGATGATGAACGCCGGCACGTCGTGGCAGCGTCACGACGGGTCGGCAGCCCACTCAGTCCTTTGCTGCCGGCCCCGTCACGCTGCTGCGTTTAGCCTTCGAGCAAGCCTTTCACCCGCTCGCTGAGCGCCGGAATCGAAAACGGCTTGGTCAGCACGTGCATGCCCGGTTCCAGCCGACCTTCCCCCAGCGCGGCGTTTTCCGCATAACCGGTGACGAACAGCACCTTGAGCGTCGGCCGCAGTGTCCGTGCGGCGTCGGCGAGCTGGCGTCCGTTCATCCCGCCAGGCAGACCGACATCGGAGACCAGCAGGTCGACGGTCTGCCTGGACTGCAGAATCTGCAGCGCCGCCGCCCCGGTGTCGGCTTCCAGCACGCGGTAACCCTGATCGGTCAGCACTTCGGCCACGAGCGCGCGGACCGACGGCTCGTCGTCCACCACCAATAATGTTTCACCGCCTGCGACGTGATTGAACGGAGCCTCCGGTTCGGGCTCGCTGACCCCGACAACGGTCTGCTCGACGTAGGCCGGCAAGTGAATACAGACCTGCGAGCCTTTGCCTGGCGTGGAGCGGATATGTACGCCGCCTCCGGATTGCCGCGCGAAGCCATAGATCATCGACAGGCCGAGGCCGGTGCCCATGCCGATCGGCTTGGTCGTGTAAAACGGATCGAAAGCGCGTTTCACGACATCGGGGCTCATCCCGCTGCCGTTGTCGCTGACACACAGCGTCACATACGTGCCCGCGGACAGCTCAAGCTCGCGGGCCTGGTCGGCGGTCAGCGTTTTGTTGCCGGTCTCGATCAGCAGTTGTCCGCCATCGGGCATCGCGTCACGGGCATTCAGGCACAGATTGAGCAGGGAATTTTCAAGCTGATGCGGATCGACCAGCGTGGCCCACAGACCGGGCGTGGCGATGACATCCATCGCAATGGAGGGGCCGACCGTGCGACTGATCAGTTCGGCCATGCCATCCACCAGTTGGTCGACATCGGTGGGCTTCGGATCGAGGGTCTGCCTGCGGGAAAACGCCAACAGTCGGTGGGTCAGGGCGGCCGCTCTTCGCGCCGCGTCCATCGCCGCGTTCACATAACGGCCCAGGTTTTCCGTGCGACCGTTGGCGACCCGGGATTTCAGCAGTTCGATGTTGCCGCTGACGCCCATCAGCAGGTTATTGAAGTCGTGAGCCAGTCCGCCGGTGAGCTGACCGACCGCTTCCATTTTCTGTGACTGGCGCAACGCTTCTTCGGCAAGGCGCAGTGCCTCCGCGCGTTCTTTCTCGGCGGTCATGTGCTTGCCGAGTGCGAAAATCACGCCATTGTGAGAAGCCGCTGTCCAGGCGATCCAGCGATAACTGCCGTCCTTGTGTCGAGAGCGGTTCTCGAACAACGGCAGCACGTCGCCGATGGTGTGGGCGAGCGCCGCCTGGCTGGAGCTGAAGTCGTCCGGGTGGGTCAGGTCCAGCACGGAACTGCCGATCAACTCGTGGGGCTCGTGGCCCAGGACCGCCGACCAGGCAGGGTTGACCCGCAAAAGGTGGCCGTCGAAATCCAGCATCGCCAGCAGGTCCGGCGAGATGGTCCACAGACAATCGAGTTCGGCGGTGCGGGCCGCGAGTGCGTCGGCCTGCTGTTTCTCTGCGGTGAAGTCCCGGGCGCTGCAATACATCTTGCCGCCTTCGGGCACCGCCACCCAGGACAACCAGCGGTAGCTGCCGTCCTTGCAGCGATAGCGGTTTTCGACATTCAGGACGGGCTGATTGTCGGCCAGGGCGCCGAAAGCGATTTTGCTGCGTTCGCCGTCGTCAGGATGAACCAGTCGGCTGAAGGTCAATGCCGACAGCTCGTCTTCGCTCCAGCCAAGCACGCGTTGCCAGGCCGGGTTGCTGGATTCGAAGCGGAACTGCGCGTCCATCACCGACAGCAGGTCGGGGCTGACTTGCCAGGTCAGGCCGCGGTCATGGGAGCGTTCAATCACCTGCCGTTCGAGGTCGGCAATCAAGTCCAGTCGACGTCGTTCGCTGGCTTTGAGCGCCTCCTGATTCTTGACGCGCTCGGTCGTTTCGTTGGTGATGCACAGAAGCCCGACGATGGCGTTGTTTTCGTCCATCACGGGCGAGAAGGTGAACGACCACCACGTCTGCTCGACTTCGCCGTAACGCGCCATGGTCAGCGGCAGATCTTCGCACTGATAGGGCACACCGCGCAGTGCGTTCTCGGCATAGGGCCGCACCTGTTCCCAGACATCGGCCCACAACTCGTTGATGCGCGCGCCGATGGCGTTTCCGCCCCGAGGCCCGAGCACCGGTGCGTATGCATCGTTGTGGAAGAACAGCATCTCGGGTCCCCAGAGCAGGTACATCGACTCTGGCGAATTGAGGATCAGGTTGAGGTGGATTTTCAGCGCTGCCGGCCACTGCGCGATCGGCCCCAAGGGCGTCGTGGTCCAGTCGGTCTGCGAAATAACGCGGCCTGCCTCACTGTCGCCTGCGGGAAAGCCGGGATGTAGGGTCAATGAGGCAAGCTCCAGTCAGGGGAGAACAGTGTACGAAGCTGGCTGTAAACTTGCCTACCCTTTTATATCCGCCTGAATGGGCGAGTGGGCGTATGAAGAGCGATCCGGCATTCAGACGAATATCAGAACACGCGGGTAAATCCGTTCCAGCTCATTTGGATTGACCGTGAGGATCCTTCGGGGTTGCGTTGATATCAAATTATAATCAGTGCGGCGTGGTGTATCCAACGCCTTGGGCCGTTGAACGGCAAGCCCGCCTCCAAGGGAAGGTTTCCTGTGAGTACGGGCTTGCCGACCTGCCGGCCGGGTCAGCGGCGGGGCATCAGTGCTTGAACATCACGTGGCGCACGGTGGTGTAATCCTCCAGCCCGTACATCGACATGTCCTTGCCATAGCCGGACAGCTTCTGCCCGCCGTGGGGCATTTCGCTGACCAGCATGAAATGCGTGTTCACCCACGTGCAGCCGTATTGCAACCGGGCTGACAGGCGATGGGCGCGGCCAACGTCCTGGGTCCATACCGACGATGCCAGGCCGTAGTCCGAATCGTTGGCCCAGCTCAGCACCTGCGCTTCATCCTCGAATGCCGTCACCGAGACCACTGGCCCGAACACTTCGCGGCGGACGATCTCGTCATCCTGCTGGGCGTCGGCGATCACTGTGGGCTGGAAGAAGTAACCGTTGCCTTCGATGGACTTGCCGCCAGTGATCAGGCGCGTGTGGGACTGAGCGACGGCACGTTCGACGAAGCCAGTCACGCGGTCGCGATGTTGCGCGGTGATCAGCGGGCCGAGTTCCGTCTCGGGGTCGTCCTGCTGACCGACCTTGATCGTGCTGACCGCTTCACCGAGCTTCTGCACGAACGTTTCATAGATGCCTTTTTGCGCGTAGATGCGGCAGGCGGCGGTGCAGTCCTGCCCGGCGTTATAGAAACCGAAGGTGCGGATGCCCTCGACGGCGGCGTCGATGTCGGCGTCGTCGAAGATGATCACCGGCGCTTTGCCGCCCAGTTCCATGTGCATGCGTTTGACGCTGTCGGCGGTGCTGGAAATGATGTGCGAGCCGGTGGCGATGGAGCCGGTCAGCGAGACCATGCGCACCTTCGGGTGCGTCACCAGCGGATTGCCCACGGTCTGGCCGCGACCGAATACCAGGTTCAGCACGCCGGCGGGGAAGATGCCGTTGGCCAGTTCCACCAGGCGCAAGGCGGTCAGCGGGGTTTGCTCCGAGGGCTTGAGCACCACGGTATTGCCTGCGGCCAGCGCGGGGGCGATTTTCCAGGCGACCATCATCAGCGGGTAATTCCAGGGCGCAATGGACGCAATCACGCCCACCGGATCGCGGCGGATCATCGACGTGTGGCCGGGCAGGTATTCGCCGGCGGCCGAGCCACCCATGCAACGACTGGCGCCCGCGAAGAAGCGGAACACATCGGCGATGGCGGGCATCTCGTCATTCAGTGCGGCGTGGTAGGGCTTGCCGCAGTTTTCCGACTCCAGCTTTGCCAGTTCCTCGGCGTTGGCGTCGATGGCATCGGCCAGCTTCAACAGCAGCAGCGCACGATCTTTGGGAGCAGTCTGTGACCAGCTTTCGAAGGCGGCATCGGCAGCGCGCACGGCCGTGTCGACCTGACCTTCAGTCGCCTCATTGATCTCCACCAGCACCCGACCCAGCGCCGGATTGAACACAGGTTGCGCGGGACCTTCACCGGCGACCAGTTGGCCATTGATCAGCAGTTTGGTTTGCATGAGTTTCTCCTGAATGACTCAGTCTATGTAGGAGCGTGGCTTGTCCCGCGATCGGCTGTGCAGCAGTCGCAAAATCAGGCGCCGCGGTTTTACTGACACACCGCATTAGCAGGTTTTACGACCGGTTCCCGGCCGATCGCGGGACAAGCCACGCTCCTACAGTTGTATGAATTCCAGGCCGGGAGCGGGATCTGTCACGCGGCCTTACGTTGGTCACTTCCCGCCACTCCCCGCCACGCTTTCACCGCCGCGGCTCAGGTAGTAGGCGCCCAGAATCGGCAGCATGGTGACGATCATCACCAGCATCGCGACCACGTTGGTCACTGGCACATCGCGGGGGCGGCTGAGTTGGTTGAGCAGCCAGAGCGGCAAGGTGCGCTCATGCCCGGCGGTGAATGTGGTGACGATGATTTCGTCGAACGACAACGCGAACGCCAGCATGCCCCCGGCCAGCAACGCCGAGCCAAGGTTGGGCATGATGATGTAGCGAAAGGTCTGCCAGCCATCCGCGCCCAGGTCCATGGACGCTTCTATCAGGCTGTGAGACGTGCGACGCAGACGCGCGATGACGTTGTTGTAGACGATCACCACGCAGAAGGTCGCGTGACCGACGATGATGGTGAACATGCCCGGTTCGATCCCCAGCGTCTTGAACGCCGACAGCAGCGCAAGCCCGGTGATGATGCCGGGCAGGGCGATGGGCAGGATCAGCATCAGCGAGATGCCGTCCTTGCCGAAGAAGTCGCGGCGGTAAAGGGCCGCTGAAGCCAGCGTGCCAAGCACCAGTGCGATCAAGGTGGCGACGCAGGCGATCTGCAGCGACAGCTTGATCGATTCGAGCACATCGGGCCGGCCAAAGGCGACGCTGAACCACTTCAAGGTGAACCCTTGCGGCGGGAAGCTGAAGGCGGCGTCTTCGGTATTGAACGCGTAGACGAAGATGATGAGGATCGGGAAGTGCAGAAACACCAGCCCGCCCCAAGCGGCGATTTTCAGGCCCCAGGAGGCCTGATCGCCTTGTTTGATCACAGGCTCAGAGCGCATCGAAAGCCCCCAGTCGTTTGACGATGGACAGATAAATGGCGATCAGCACGATCGGCACCAGTGTGAAGGCCGCCGCCATGGGCATGTTGCCGATGGCGCCCTGCTGGGCGTACACCATGCTGCCGATGAAGTAGCCCGGCGGGCCGACCAGTTGCGGCACGATGAAGTCGCCCAGCGTCAGCGAAAACGTGAAGATCGAACCGGCGGCAATGCCCGGCACCGACAGCGGCAGAATCACCTGCATGAAGGTCTGGCGCGGCTTGGCGCCCAGGTCGGCGGATGCCTGCAGCAACGACGGCGGCAGACGTTCCAGAGATGCCTGGATCGGCAGGATCATGAACGGCAGCCAGATGTACACGAAGACCATGAAGCGGCCCAGATTCGAGGTCGACAAGGTGCTGCCGCCGATACCCGGAATGCCCAGAACGGCCTGCAACACCGGCTCGAGCCCCAAGTGCTGAACGAACCATTGCGCGACGCCGCCCTTGGCCAGCAGCAGCGTCCAGGCATAGGCCTTGACGATGTAACTGGCCCACATCGGCATCATCACTGCGATGTAGAAGAACGCCTTCGTCTTGCCGGTGGTGTAGCGGGCCATGTAATAGGCGATCGGGAAGGCGACGATGGCGCTGGCAATGGACACCGCGATCGCCATGCTCAGCGTTCGCTGGATCACGTCGAAATTGGCGGGGCTCAACAGCGCGGCAAAGTTGGCGAACGTCAGGTCCGGAGTGACCGTCATGCTGAAGTCGTCGAAGGTGTAGAAACCTTGCCACAACAGCGTCAGCAGGGAGCCAAGGTAGATTGCGCCGAACCAAAGCAGCGGCGGAATCAGCAGCAGCGACAGGTACAGATTGGGCCGCCGATAGAGCAGGCTGGAAAAGCGCCGCGACGGCGATTGTCCTGCCGCTGGCGCCGAATGGGCGAGTGTCTGGCTCATCTCAATGCGCCCCAACCAGCGGTTCGCCGGCCGCGTCGGCCAGTGGAATCATCGCCTCGCGCGCCCAGCGTGCCGTCATGCGCTGGCCCGGCTGATGTTGCGCGCTCAGGTCCAGCCATTGGCTGTTGGCCTGACTGACGCAGAGGGTCTGGCCATTGTCCAGTTTCAGCTCGTAACGCGTGGCGCTGCCTTGATACTGGATATCGTGGAGCAGCCCGCTGATTTCGATCTCGTGTGCTGCAGCCGGGCCTTCGGCGAAGCGGATGTGCTCCGGACGAATCGAAAACGCGCTGGGCTGGCCGCTCAACTGTTGCGCCAGTTCGCCGCGCAGCACGTTGGAGGTGCCGACGAACTCGGCAACGAAGGTGGTGGCCGGTTTCATGTACAGGTTGCGGGGCGTGTCGACCTGCTCGATTCGACCTTTGTTGAACACCGCCACGCGATCCGACATCGACAGCGCTTCGGTCTGATCGTGGGTGACGAAGATGAAGGTGATGCCGAGTTGGCGTTGCAGCTTTTTCAGCTCGCTCTGCATCTGCTCGCGCAGCTTGAGGTCCAGCGCGCCGAGCGGTTCGTCGAGCAGCAGCACGCGAGGGCGGTTGACCAGCGCACGCGCCAACGCGACACGCTGGCGTTGGCCGCCGGAGAGCTGCACCGGCTTGCGTTCACCGTAGCCACCCAGCGCGACCATGTTCAGGGCTTCTTCGGCACGTGACAGGCGCTCGCTTTTACCGACCCCTTTGACCTTCAGGCCATAGGCGACGTTGTCACGCACGTTCATGTGCGGGAACAGGGCGTAGTCCTGAAACACGGTGTTGACGTCGCGCTGATAGGGCGGCAGGCCCGCTGCTTCTTCGCCGTGAATGCGGATCGAGCCCGCACTGGGTTGCTCGAAACCTGCGATCAGGCGCAGGCACGTGGTTTTGCCCGAACCCGACGGGCCCAGCATGGAAAAGAACTCGCCGTCCTTGATGTCGATGGATACCCGGTCGACGGCCTTCACATCGCCGAACTGCCGGGAAACGTTGGTGAACTGGACTGCAAGGGTCATGGGTGGAACTCCAGTTGGCCGCTGTGGGAGCGTTTATCCGCAACGGGCCGGTACAAACGACAAATGTGTGGCGGGAAATACCCGTCTCCGTAGGAGCTGGCTTGTCCTGCGAACGGCCGGGAACCGGTCGTAAAACCGGCTCGCGCGGACGTTCTGGCACACCGCGTTCAACGGGTTTACGACGACTGCGTCGCCGTTCGCAGGACAAGCCAGCTCCTACAGAGGGGCGCGTCAGGCGTTAACGCCCACCCATGATCGCGATGTAGTCCTGCGTCCAGCGGCTGTACGGCACGTATTTGCCGCCCTCGGCCTGCGGGGTTTTCCAGAAGGCGATCTTGTCGAACAGGTCGAACCCGTTTGTCGCGCAACCTTCGGCGCCCAGCAGATCGCTGGATTTGCACGCTTCGGGGACGACCGGCAACGACCCGAACCAGGCCGCGACGTCACCCTGGACTTTTGGCTGCAGCGACCAGTCCATCCATTTGTACGCGCAGTTCGGGTGCTTGGCCTCGGCGTGCAGCATCGTGGTGTCGGCCCAGCCGGTGGCGCCTTCCTGCGGGATGGTCGAGGCAACGGGCTGTTTGTCGGCGACCAGGCCGTTGACCATATAGCCCCAGGAGCTCGAGGCCGCGACGCCTTCGTTCTTCACGTCGCTCATCTGCACGGTCGCGTCATGCCAGTAGCGATGCACCAGCGGGTGTTGCGCCCGCAGCAGGTCGAGCACGGCCTTGTACTGGGTTTCGGTCAGTTGGTAGGGATCTTCGATTTTCAGTTCCGGTTTCGCGGTCTTGAGGTACAGCGCCGCGTCCGCGATGTAGATCGGGCCGTCATAGGCCTGCACGCGGCCTTTGTTCGGTTTGCCATCGGGCAGGTCCTGCGCCTCGAACACCACGCTCCAGCTCACCGGCGGGGTTTTGAACACGTTGGTGTTGTACATCAGCACGTTCGGACCCCACTGATACGGCGTGCCAAAGGTCTGCTTGTTGACCGTGTACCAAGGCCCGTCCTTGAGGCGCGGATCGAGGGTTTTCCAGTTCGGGATCAGGTCAGTGTTGATCGGCTGCACGCGCTTGCCGGCGACCAGCCTGAGCGATGCATCGCCGGACGCGGTCACCAGATCGTAGCCGCCTTTGGTCATCAGGCTGACCATCTCATCGGAGGTCGCCGCTGTCTTGACGTTGACCTTGCAGCCTGTTTCCTTCTCGAAGCCGGTGACCCAGTCGTAGGCCTTGTCGCTTTCGCCTCGTTCGATATAACCCGGCCAGGCCACGATATCCAGCTGGCCTTCGCCGTCGCCCACCGCCTTGAGCGTTTCGGCCGCCTGTACGGTGCCACTGGCGAACAGCGCGGTGATGATGGCGCTCAAGAGCGCGGTCTTGTGTACGGACATGGTGCTTCCCCTCGTTTATTTATGTTCTTGGGCAGAGAGACATCAGTTGCGAGCTTCAAGCGGTGAGAGGTCGTCACTCATGCCCTTTCACTTGTCGCCGGAAGATCGCAGGTACAGCTGTTCTTATTGCTTTGCTTGAAGCTTGCCGCTTACAGCTCGTAGCTGCTCCTGGCCATGATGTGGCGCACGACGCTGTAGTCTTGCAGCGAATCACTGGACAGGTCCTTGCCGTAGCCCGAGCGCTTCAAGCCGCCGTGAGGCATTTCACTCACCAGCATGAAATGACTGTTGATCCATGTGCAGCCGTACTGCAAGCGCGCGGCCACCTGCATGGCCTTGTCCAGGTTCTGCGTCCAGATCGACGACGCCAGGCCGTATTCGGAATCGTTGGCCCAGTCCACGGCTTGGGAAAGCTCGTCGAAGCGGGTGACCGTCACGACCGGGCCGAACACCTCGCGCTGAACGATTTCGTCGCCCTGTTTGCAGCCGGCGAGCAGGGTTGGCTGGTAGAAGAAACCCGGGCCCGAATGCACGGCCGCGCCCGTGATCCGTTCGATGTGTGGCTGGCTCAGCGCGCGCTCGACGAAACTCGCCACCCGGTCGCGCTGACGGGTGCTGATCAGTGGCCCGATTTCATTATCGGCGTCGCGTTTGCTGGCGAAGCGCAGGCTGCTGACCGCAGCGCCGAGCTCAGCGACGAGTGTGTCGTGGATGCCGGCCTGCGCGTAGATGCGGCACGCGGCCGTGCAGTCCTGGCCGGCGTTGTAATAGCCATACGTGCGCACGCCCTCGATCACGGCGGCGATGTCGGCATCGTTGCAGACGATCACCGGGGCCTTGCCGCCCAACTCCAGATGAGTGCGTTTGAGCGTCCGGGCGGCGGCCTGAAGGATTTTCTGGCCGGTGACGATATCGCCGGTCAGCGAGACCATGCGGACTTTCGGGTGGCTGACCAGATGGCTGCCGACCCCTTCGCCACCGCCACAGACGATGTTGATGACCCCGGCGGGTAATAACTGCGCGAGCATCGGCGCCAGCGCGAGAATCGATAACGGCGTGTGTTCCGACGGCTTGAACACCAGCGTATTGCCTGCCGCCAGTGCTGGCGCGATCTTCCAGGCAGCCATCATAATCGGGTAGTTCCAGGGCGCGATCGAGGCGACCACGCCAATCGGATCGCGCCTCACCATGCTGGTATAGCCCGGCAGGTATTCGCCGGACAGCTGGCCGGTCTGACAACGTACGGCACCGGCGAAGAAACGGAACACATCGACCGTGGCGCTCAGGTCGTCCTGGCGCGCCAGGTGCAACGGTTTGCCGCAATTGAGCGATTCGAGTGTCGCCAGCGCGTCGGCGTTGCGTTCGATGGCGTCGGCAATGCCGAGCAGCAGATTCGCACGTTGCTGGGGCGTCGTGCGTGACCAACCGGTAAAGGCGCGGTGAGCGGCAAGAATCGCCTGTTCGACCTGCTCGGTGCTGGCCTCCGCAATGTGAGTCAGCACTTCGCCAGTGGCGGGATTGAGGATCAGCTCGACAAACCCCTGACCCGCCACCAGCTCTCCGTCGATGAGCAACGAGGTGAGCAGCTGTGGCGTTGCGGAGTGCGGGGTCGGTGCGCCAGCCATGGTTCGAGCTTCCTTGTATCGATGCTTGTCATTGATGGCCTGAATCCAGCCTGCTGATGTCGGGCACAACGCTGAGCCTTGTGGAGCGAATTCATTCAAAAAAGCTGTATCTGCCGCGCTGTCTCTATCAGCTGATGATCACCCGCCGTGGCGCGCCGCAAAACCCGGAAACAACTCCCTTCCCAAGCTTCAGAGACTAGTGCCGCATCGAGAGCGCGACAAATTCTAAATACTGAATGCAGCGTTCGATTAAATAGATGGCCTGCGTCCCGGATGCGGCTGTTCACGTGCCACGCTGAGGAATGGGTCGACCAGTGACGGGCGCGCCGTGCCACGCCGCCATGCCAGGCCCACGTCCAGCGTCTGCGTCAGGTCGGCGATGGGTCGGGCTTCAATGATGTCGCCCTCCAGCGACCACGGACGATAGGTCATGTCCGGCTGAATCGAGACGCCGAGGCCGGCGGCCACCAGACTGCGAACGGCCTCGGTGGAAGCCGTGCGCAGACTGACATTTGGCTGAAGTCCGGCGCGGGACCATATTCGCTGTGCGTTCACGCCCATTTCATCCACGTTCAGCTGAATGAGCGGCTCGCGGGCGACGTCGGCAAGGTTGATGTTGTCGTGCTCCAGCAGCGGATGCTGAGCGGGCAGCCACAGGCGATGGGGCGAATGGGTCAGCACCTCGGTCTGCAATGCGTGGCGGTCTTCCAGATTGGACAGAATCAGCACGCCGACGTCGATTTCACCACTGACCAGCAAATGCTCGATGTAGGGGCGTTCGTCCTCCATCACGCGCAGGTCGACGTTGGGGTACGCCCGCTGAAAGCGCGTCAGCAGGTCCGCCAGATAGTAGCCGGCGACCAGGCTGGTGACGCCGATGACCAATTGCCCGGCCACTTGATCGGCGCTGTGTTGCAGGCTGCGTTTGGCGTTCTCCACCGTCGCGAGGATCAGATGCGCCTGACGCAGAAACTGATGCCCCTGATGGGTCAGGGTCATGCCTTTTGCGTGTCGGCTGAACAGGCTGACGCCGATGTCTTCTTCCAGTTGCTGGATCGCCAGGGTCAGCGTCGATTGAGAAATGAACACCGCCTGCGCTGCGGCCGAGATCGAGCCGGTTTCCGCAACGGCGATGAAGTGACGAATCTGGCGCAGCGTCATCATGGCGATCAGCTCATTCGTTTTTTCAGGTGTTCGGCACTGTATATCGTTTTTCCCGATGGACGACTAGCGGCTGAGAGACTCGTTGCAACATTCAGAAGCACAGCGGGTGCTCAGGCGTGGCCGACTTCCTCTTACTCTGCGAGCTGATTCTTTTTGTCTCATCTACCGAGGTGGATTCATGAACACGCGAGGCTTGCTCGATCAACTGTTGAAATCCGGTCAGGACCTGCTGCAGAACAAGGCGGCCGGTGTGCAGGGCAAAGGCGCGCAAGGGGGTGTTGGCGACCTGTTGGGTAAAGTGGGCGGCGGCAATCTGGGCGGATTGCTTTCCGGGGCCGGTGGCGGCGCGCTGGCAGCCGGTGCGATGGGTTTGTTGCTGGGCAACAAAAGCGCTCGCAAGATCGGCGGCAAGGCGTTGACTTACGGTGGTCTGGCGGCGTTGGGCGTACTGGCCTACAAGGCGTATGGCAACTGGCAGGCCAGTCAGGGCGTGGCCCAGTCTGCTGCGCCGCAGACAGTCGACCGCGTTCCGCCCGCGCAGGTCGAGCAGCACAGTGAGGCGATTCTGCGAGCCCTCGTCGCGGCGGCCAAGGCCGACGGGCATGTGGACGAGCGCGAACGCGAGCTCATCGAAGGCGAGTTCACCCGCATCACCGGTGACAGCGAATTGCAGCATTGGCTGCACGCCGAGTTGAACAAGCCTCTGGATCCGGTCGACGTCGCCCGGTCCGCGCGCACGCCAGAAATCGCTGCCGAGATGTACCTGGCCAGCGTCATGATGGTCGACGAAGAGCACTTCATGGAGCGCGCTTATCTGGATGAGTTGGCCAAACAATTGAAACTCGCGCCTGAACTAAAGACCAAGCTGGAAGCTCAGGTGCGCCAGGCGCAGTAATTCGCATCTATCAAGCGCCGTTGCAGCAAGAGCGCGGGGTCGCAGCCGGATCCGGACAAATGCCGGTTGTCCTTCCGGAGACCGGCTGGCCCAGCGCGATCGCAACCTGTGCAAGCACTTCGGGTAATGCCTTTCTCATTGCCATCAAGCAATTTCCCCACACGCCGATAGCCTGTCAGATATTTCCCTAATATCTGTGCGTTTTTGCGTTATCTATGTCGGAAACAGCCCAGTTAATTGGTAGGTCACTAGGCTATACTCCGCTCGCTTTGGGCCGTTCGTCGGTCCGCTTCTTGAACCCGGTTTTGCCGGTGTTGAACTCTTGAGGGCTGACTGTGAAGAACTGGACATTGCGTCAACGTATCTTGGCGAGCTTCGCTGTAATCATCGCCATCATGCTGCTGATGGTGGTCGTGTCATACACCCGGCTGCTCTCGATCCAGAACAGTGAAGAGGCGGTTGGCGAAGATGCATTGCCGGGGGTCTATTTCAGTACGTTGGTGCGCAGCGCCTGGGGTGAAAGTTATATCCGCACGCTCGAATTGATCGGTGAAGGCAAAGCGCGTGAGTTGACCCGCGCCGAGCAAGATCAGTACATCGACTTCGAAAACCGCCTGCAAAGCCAGATCGACGGCTACAAGAAGACCATCTTCGACGACACCGATCGCAACAACTTCGGGGTCTTCGAGAAACAGCGAGAAACGTATGCGCGGCTGTTGAGCGACGTGCTCAAGGCGTATCAGTCCGGCGATTACGCCACCGCCCGCACCGTATTCTATGGACAGGTCAATCCGATCTGGCTTCAGGGCCGCAAGCAACTCAATGACCTCATCGTTGCCAACAAGGCCGTGGCCGATCAGGCGACCGCCAATATCTCGTCTGCCGTTCTGACCGCGAAAATCAGCATGGGGATCTCCCTCGTGGTCGCCATTCTGGCCGCTGTTGCCTGTGGCCTGCTGCTGATGCGCACGATTCTGGCGCCGATGAACCGCATCGTGCGGATTCTCGAAACCATGCGCACCGGCGATCTGAGCAGCCGTCTGACGCTGGATCGCAATGACGAATTCGGCTCGGTGCAGACCGGTTTCAACGATATGGTCACCGAACTGGCCGCGCTGGTTTCGCAGGCGCAGCGTTCGTCGGTGCAGGTCACGACCTCGGTCACTGAAATCGCCGCCACATCAAAGCAGCAGCAGGCGACCGCCACCGAGACCGCGGCGACCACCACGGAAATCGGCGCGACCTCCCGTGAGATTGCCGCGACCTCGCGTGATCTGGTGCGCACCATGACCGAGGTGACATCGGCTGCCGATCAGGCATCCATTCTCGCCGGCTCCGGCCAGCAAGGCCTGGCGCGCATGGAAGAGACCATGCATTCGGTCATGGGCGCGGCCGATCTGGTGAATTCCAAGCTGGCGATCCTCAACGAGAAAGCCGGCAACATCAATCAGGTGGTGGTGACCATCGTCAAGGTGGCCGACCAGACCAACCTGCTGTCGCTCAACGCTGCGATCGAGGCTGAAAAAGCCGGCGAATACGGCCGTGGTTTTGCCGTGGTCGCTACCGAAGTGCGGCGTCTGGCTGACCAGACGGCCGTTGCCACCTACGACATCGAACAGATGGTTCGCGAGATCCAGTCGGCGGTGTCGGCAGGTGTGATGGGCATGGACAAGTTTTCCGAAGAAGTGCGTCGCGGCATGTTCGAAGTGACGCAGGTGGGCGAGCAGCTCTCGCAGATCATTCATCAGGTCCAGGCCCTGGCGCCGCGCGTGTTGATGGTCAATGAAGGCATGCAGGCGCAGGCCACTGGCGCCGAACAGATCAATCAGGCGCTGGTGCAGCTGGGAGATGCCAGCAGCCAGACGGTCGAGTCGCTGCGTCAGGCCAGCTTTGCCATCGACGAGCTGAGCCAGGTGGCGGTCGGGCTGCGCAGCGGCGTGTCGCGTTTCAAGGTCTGAGTCCGGGCCATGATCGAGCATTCAGCCAAACGCAGCGCCGTGGTCGTGCCGAAAAACAAGCTGTTCCTGCTGTTTCGCATCGGCGCGGAACGCTATGCGCTGGAGGCCACGGCCGTCGCCGAAGTGCTGCCGCGTCTGGTGCTCAAGCCCATCGCTCATGCGCCGCACTGGGTGGCCGGCGTGTTCGCCCACCGTGGCGCGGTGGTGCCGGTGATTGACCTGAGTGCACTGACGTTCGGGCACGCAGCGCAGTCGCGCACCAGTACCCGACTGGTGCTGGTGCACTACCGAGCGCATGCCGAACGTGCACCGCAGTGGCTCGGGCTGATTCTCGAACAGGCGACCGATACTTTGCGTTGCGCCCCGGACGAGTTCAAGCACTACGGCCTGGACAATCGTCAGGCGCCGTATCTTGGGCCGGTTCGCGAAGATGAGCTCGGCTTGCTGCAGTGGATTCGCGTGGATGATCTGCTCAGCGATGCGGTGCGCGAATTGCTGTTTCCCGAAACGCCCCTGAGCCTCGAACCATTTGAGGACGCGCCATGAGCAGCGACGCGCGCTTCTTCGCGTTCCTCAAGGATCGCATCGGGCTGGACGTGGCGTCGGTGGGCGAGGCCATCATCGAGCGCGCCGTGCGCCAGCGATGCACCACTTCCCGGCTCGACGGCCATGACGCTTACTGGCAACTGTTGCAGCGCTCGCCCGACGAACAACAGGCGCTGATCGAAGCGGTGATTGTCCCGGAGACCTGGTTTTTCCGGTATCCGGAATCCTTCGCCACCCTGGGCAAACTCGCCAGTGCGCGTCTGGAACAGCTCGGCGGCGTCCGGCCGCTGCGCATCCTGAGCCTGCCGTGTTCGACGGGCGAGGAGCCTTATTCCATCGCCATGGCCTTGTTCGACGCCGGTTTGCAGGCGGCGCAGTTCAAGGTCGAAGCCATCGACATCAGCCCGCTTTCGATCCAGCGTGCGCGTCGAGGCGTGTATGGCAAAAATTCATTTCGTGGTGAGCGGCTGACCTTTCGCGAGCGCTATTTCGATCCGGTCGAGGACGGCTTCCGTCTGCAGGACCGGGTGCGCGAACAAGTGGTGTTTCAGCCCGGCAATCTGCTGGATCCGACCTTGCTGGTGGCACAGTCGGCATACGATTTCGTGTTCTGCCGCAACCTGCTGATCTACTTCGATGTCGACACCCAGCGCCAGGGTTTTGAAGCGCTCAAGTGCATGACCCGCGACGACGGCGTGCTGTTTATCGGTCCTGCCGAGGGCAGCCTGTTGGGGCGCATGGGCATGGTGTCGATCGGTATCGCGCAGTCGTTTGCGTTCCGACGCCGCGATGACGCGAGCCCCGAACCGCTGGCCATCGTTGCCGCGCCTGCACGACCGCCGCTGCCGGTGGAACCGCCTGCGCGCGTTGCCAGACCTGTCATGCCTGCCGCGCGCAGTCAGAGCACCCTCAAGCCATTCGCGCCGTTGTCGCCCGCCCGACCCGCTGACGTTCAGTCGCCAGGGAACAGCGAGGCCGCAGCCTTGCTGGGCAGCATTGCGGCGCTGGCCAATGAAGGCCGCACCGCCGAAGCCAAAGCCGCTTGCGAGCAGTACCTCAGGCGTCATGAGCCCATTGCGGCGGTGTTTTACTGGCAAGGCCTGCTCAGTGAAGTGACCGGCGAGGCGGCCGCAGCCCAGCGTTTCTACCGCAAAGCGCTGTACATGCAGCCGCAGCACCCCGAAGCATTGGCGCAACTGGCCGCGCTGCTGGCCGCTCAGGGTGACAGCGCCGGGGCGCGTCGCTTGCAGGAACGCGCCGCGCGGGGCGTGAATAAAGAAGGACACAATCGATGAGCGGCGTACACACAGAGCTGGTCAGCGACGACGCACAGGCCATCGACGACTGCTGGAACCGCATCGGCATTCATGGCGACCGGTCCTGCCCGCTGCTGGTGGAGCATATTCACTGCCGCAACTGCTCGGTGTATTCGGCGGCCGCCACGCGCCTGCTGGACCGCTACGCGCTGGCGCAGGAGCAACGGGTGTCGATGCACAGCGAGGAGCTGGCAAGCGACGTCAAGACCCGCTCCATCGTGGTCTTCCGGCTGGGCGAGGAGTGGCTCGGCCTGCCGACGCGTTGCCTGGTCGAAGTGTCTCCGGTGCAAGCGATCCACTCGCTGCCGCATCAACGCTCGCGCGCCTTGCTCGGCGTTGCCAATGTGCGTGGCGCGCTGGTGGCGTGCCTGTCGTTCGTCGAACTGCTGGGGCTGGATGCGTCCATCGCGCCCGCCGTCAACGCGCGGATCATGCCGCGCATGCTGACCGTCTCCGCCGAGGGCGGGCCCGTGGTGGTGCCGGTCGATGAGGTCGATGGCATTCATGCGATCGAGGCCCGTCTTCTGGATTCGGCATCGGCGCCGGCGCACAACGGCAATGCACGATTCACCCGTGGCGTGGTGCAGTGGAAAAACCGCAGCCTGCGCCTGCTGGACGAAGAACAACTGTTGTCGGCAGTGAACCGGAGCCTGACATGACGCCCGATCAGATGCGCGATGCCTCGTTGTTCGAACTGTTCACGCTGGAAGCCGAGGCGCAGACCCAAGTGCTCAGCGCAGGCCTGCTGGCACTCGAACGCGACCCGACTCAGGCCGATCAGCTGGAAGCCTGCATGCGCGCTGCCCACTCGCTCAAAGGCGCGGCACGTATTGTCGGTGTCGATGCGGGCGTCAGCGTTTCCCACGTCATGGAAGATTGTCTGGTCGGCGCCCAGGAAGGCCGTCTGCATCTGCAGGCCGAACACATCGACGCCTTGCTGATGGGCACCGATATGCTCATGCGCATCGCCACGCCGGGCGAAAGCAGCGTCGGCCAGGCCGATGTCGAGGGCTATGTGGCGCTGATGAACGCGCTGGTCGATCCCGGCGCGGTCAGCAAGCCCGCCATTGCCCCGGCGCCTGCGCCGTCGATGGAAGACCTGCTGCTGGCCAATGCCCAGTCGCTGGTGTCCTCGGTGCAGTCCGCGCATGGGCCGGCACCGGTCGAGCCGCCCGCCGCGCCCGTTGCACCGATGACCCCGGCTGAAGCCGAAGTCGAATCATCACCGAAGGCGGAGCGGCGCAACGAGCGCCGCGTCGCCGAGGGTGGCGAGCGCGTCCTGCGAGTGACTGCGGAACGCTTGAATAACCTGCTGGACCTGTCGAGCAAGTCATTGGTCGAGACCCAGCGGCTCAAGCCTTATCTGACCGCCATGCAGCGGGTCAAACGGTCGCAGAGCGGGGCGAGCCGGGCGCTGGACAATCTCGAAGCGCTGCTCGACGCCAACGTCGATCCGGACGCGCAGAAGGCGCTGGACGAAGCGCGGCGCATGCTCAGCGAAGCGCAGCATCTGCTCATTCAGCAAACCGCCGACCTCGACGAATTCGGCTGGCAGGCGTCACAGCGCGCGCAATTGCTCTACGACACCGCGCTGGCGTGCCGCATGCGTCCGTTTGCCGACGTGCTGACCGGGCAAGCGCGGATGGTCCGTGATCTGGGCCGCTCGCTGGGCAAGCAGGTGCGGCTGCAGATCGAAGGCGAGAAGACTCAGGTCGATCGCGATGTCCTGGAAAAGCTCGAAGCGCCACTCACCCATTTGCTGCGCAACGCCGTGGATCACGGCATCGAATTGCCCGAACAGCGTATTGCCAGCGGCAAGCCCGCCGAGGGCCTGATCCAGCTCAAGGCCTCGCATCAGGCCGGTCTGCTTGTCGTCGAGCTGATCGACGATGGCGCCGGTGTCGATCTGGAGCGGCTGCGTCGCAGCATCATCGAGCGCAAGTTGTCGCCGGCCGAAACCGCAGCGCAGTTGAGCGAGGAAGAACTGCTGAGCTTCCTGTTCCTGCCCGGCTTCAGCATGCGCGACAAGGTGACCGAAGTTTCGGGACGTGGCGTCGGTCTGGACGCCGTGCAACATATGGTTCGTCAGTTGCGCGGTGGCGTGGAGCTCGATCAGCGGGCAGGGGAAGGCAGCCGCTTCCATCTTGAAGTGCCGCTGACGCTGTCGGTGGTGCGCAGTCTGGTGGTTGAAGTGGGCGGCGAAGCCTACGCCTTTCCGCTTGCACACATCGAGCGCATGCGTGACGTGCAGGCCGACGAGATCGTGCAACTGGAAGGCCGTCAGCATTTCTGGCATGAAGAGCGCCATGTAGGGCTGGTCGCGGCCAGTCAGTTGCTCAACCGGCCAGCCGCTCAGCACAGCGAAGACGTGCTTAAAGTGGTGGTGATCCGCGAGCGCGACGCGGTCTATGGCGTGGCCGTTGAGCGTTTCATCGGTGAGCGCACGCTGGTGGTGTTGCCGCTGGATCCTCGTCTGGGCAAGGTGCAGGATATCTCCGCCGGCGCGCTGCTGGACGACGGGTCGGCGGTGCTCATCATCGATGTCGAAGACATGCTGCGCTCCGTGGAAAAACTGCTCAATACCGGACGCCTCGAGCGCATCGACCGGCGCAATCGTCAGGCCGACAGCCAGGCGCGCAAGCGTGTGCTGGTGGTCGACGATTCGCTGACCGTGCGTGAGTTGGAGCGCAAGCTGCTGCTGGGGCGCGGCTATGAAGTCGCCGTCGCCGTGGATGGGATGGACGGCTGGAACGCGCTGCGTGCCGAAGATTTCGACCTGCTGATCACTGACATCGACATGCCGCGCATGGACGGTATCGAATTGGTGACGTTGCTGCGGCGTGACAGCCGGTTGCAGTCATTGCCGGTGATGGTGGTGTCGTACAAGGATCGAGAAGAAGATCGACGCCGAGGACTGGATGCCGGCGCCGACTATTATCTGGCCAAGGCCAGTTTCCACGACGATGCGCTGCTCGACGCCGTCGTTGAGTTGATAGGAGATGCGCAGGGATGAAAATCGCCATCGTCAACGACATGCCCATGGCCGTCGAGGCGTTGCGTCGGGCGCTGGCTTTCGAGCCGGCGCATCAGATTGTGTGGGTCGCCAGTAACGGGGCAGAGGCGGTCGAGCGTTGCGCCGAACTGACCCCGGACCTGATCCTGATGGATCTGATCATGCCGGTCATGGACGGCGTAGAGGCAACTCGACGTATCATGGCGGCAACGCCATGCGCGATCGTGATCGTGACCGTGGACCGCGAGCAGAATGTTCACCGGGTTTTCGAGGCCATGGGGCATGGCGCGCTGGACGTGGTGGACACGCCCGCGATCGGTGCCGGTGACCCGAAGGATGCGGCCGCACCTTTGTTACGCAAGATACTTAATATAGGCTGGCTCATTGGCCAGCGTGACAGTCGCGTGCGTCAGGCGCCGCCCCCGTTGAGTGCATCCGCGCAGCGTCAGGGCCTGATCGCGATCGGATCGTCGGCGGGCGGGCCGGCGGCGCTGGAAGTGCTGCTCAAGGGCCTGCCGAAAGACTTTCCGGCGGCCATCGTGCTGGTGCAGCATGTGGATCAGGTGTTCGCGGCCGGCATGGCGCAGTGGTTGAGCAGCTCTTCGGGGCTTGCCGTCAGGCTGGCTCGCGATGGCGAGCCGCCGCAAGGTGGAACCGTATTGCTGGCCGGTACCAACCACCATATTCGTCTGTTGAAGAACGGCACGCTGGCCTATACCGCCGAGCCGGTGAACGAGATTTACAGGCCCTCGATCGATGTGTTCTTCGAGAGTGTGGCCAGCTATTGGAACGGTGACGCAGTGGGCGTTCTGTTGACTGGCATGGGACGTGACGGTGCCCAGGGGCTCAAGCTGATGCGTCAGCGGGGTTTTCTGACCATCGCCCAGAACCAGCAAAGTTGCGCGGTGTACGGCATGCCCAAAGCGGCAGCGGCCATCGATGCAGCCATGGAGATTCGCTCGCTGGACACGATTGCGCCTCGCTTGAAAGAGGTTTTCACCCAATGAATTTCCAGGTGATTTCACAGCCCGCCTGTGACCAGGAGACCCTGAATGCATGATTTGCAGCTGGACGAGATAAACGCCACGGACGAAAACGCTGCCATGGTGTTGCTGGTCGACGATCAGGCAATGATCGGCGAGGCAGTCCGGCGTGGGCTGGCGCACGAAGAAAACATCGACTTCCATTTTTGCGCCGATCCGCATCAGGCCATCGCCCAGGCGATCCAGATCAAGCCGACGGTCATTCTGCAGGACCTGGTCATGCCCGGTCTCGACGGCCTGACGCTGGTGCGCGAATACCGCAACAATCCTGCCACCCGCGACATCCCGATCATCGTGCTGTCGACCAAGGAAGATCCGCTCATCAAGAGCGCGGCCTTTGCTGCCGGGGCCAACGATTACCTGGTCAAGCTGCCGGACAACATCGAGCTGGTGGCGCGTATCCGCTATCATTCGCGCTCCTACATGACCCTGTTGCAGCGAGACGAAGCCTATCGCGCGTTGCGCGTCAGTCAGCAGCAGCTGCTGGACACCAACCTCGTCCTGCAACGGCTGATGAACTCCGATGGCCTGACCGGCCTGTCGAACCGTCGCCACTTCGATGAATACCTTGAGCTGGAATGGCGCCGGGCAACGCGCGAGCAGACGCAGCTGTCGCTGATGATGATCGATGTCGACTACTTCAAAATGTACAACGACAGCTTCGGTCACCTGGAAGGCGACGAAGCGCTGCGTCAGGTCGCCAAGGCCATCCGCGCCAGTTGCAGCCGGCCCTCGGACCTGCCTGCACGCTACGGTGGCGAAGAGTTCGCGCTGGTCTTGCCGAACACCTCGCCGGGCGGCGCGCGGCTGCTGGCCGAAAAACTGCGCCAGACCGTCGCCGCCATGAACATCCCGCACAACGCACCCACTCAGGGCTCGACCCTGACTGTGAGCATCGGCCTGTCCACCGTCGTTCCGCAGGTCGGCAGCCACAGCCGCCAGTTGATCCAGAGCGCCGACCAGGGACTGTATGCGGCCAAACACAACGGGCGTAATCAGGTGGCGGTGGGGTAAAAGACGCGTCGAGTGCCAGACAACCCCTGCAACCCCTGCCCAACGGACTGCCATCCCAAGGGCGGCTGGGGTATACTCGTCGGCTTTGAAAATTTCGCCTGCGAGTCCTGTCGACCATGGAAATCAATCCGATCCTGAACACCATCAAGGACCTGTCCGAGCGCTCCCAGTCCATTCGGGGGTATCTTTGACTACGATCACAAAAGTGATCGCCTGACCGAAGTCAACCGCGAGCTGGAAGACCCCAACGTCTGGAACAAGCCCGAATACGCTCAGGCGCTGGGCCGCGAGCGTTCGACGCTGGCGCAGATCGTCGAGACCCTCGACGAAATGAGTTCCGGTCTGGCTGACGCCAAAGAACTGCTGGACATGGCCGTCGAAGAAAACGACGAAGGCACTGTCAACGACGTCGTCGAGCTGCTCGAAGGTCTCGAAGAATCCCTCGCCAAGCTCGAATTCCGCCGCATGTTCAGCGGCGAGATGGACCCAAACAACGCCTACCTGGACATCCAGGCCGGTTCCGGCGGCACCGAAGCGCAGGACTGGGCCAACATCCTGCTGCGCATGTACCTGCGCTGGGCCGACAAGCGTGGCTTCGATGCCACCATCATGGAGCTGTCCGAAGGCGAAGTCGCCGGCATCAAAGGCGCCACCGTGCACATCAAGGGCGAGTACGCCTTCGGCTGGCTGCGCACGGAGATCGGCGTGCACCGTCTGGTGCGCAAGAGCCCGTTCGACTCCGGCGCCCGTCGTCATACCTCGTTCTCGGCGGTGTTCGTTTCCCCCGAGATCGATGACCGCATCGAGATCGACATCAACCCGTCGGACCTGCGCATCGATACCTATCGTTCGTCCGGTGCCGGTGGTCAGCACGTCAACACCACCGACTCGGCGGTGCGTATCACCCACGTGCCGACCAACACCGTGGTCAGCTGCCAGAACGAGCGCTCCCAGCACGCGAACAAGGACACCGCCATGAAAATGCTGCGGGCCAAGTTGTACGAGCTGGAAATGCAGAAGCGCAACGCGGCGTCCCAGGCGCTGGAAGACACCAAGTCGGACATCGGCTGGGGTCACCAGATCCGCTCGTACGTCCTCGATGACTCGCGCATCAAGGACCTGCGTACCGGCGTTGAGCGCAGCGACTGCAACAAGGTGCTCGACGGCGACCTCGACGGTTACCTGGAAGCGAGCCTCAAGCAGGGGCTGTAATCGCGACACCACTGTTGCGGGCGCGGCGCGTTTCTACACGCGGCCGCCCCGCGATCCCTTGCCCGTGGCAAGAAGCAACGAACCTGTGATGGAAAATCTAAAGACATGAGCGACCAACAACTCGACCCGCAAGCCCAGCAACAGGAAGAAAACACCCTGATCGCCCTGCGCAAGGAAAAGCTTGCTGCCGAGCGCGCCAAGGGTCAGGCCTTCCCGAACGACTTCCGCCGCGACAGCTACTGCAACGACCTGCAGAAGCAATACGCGGACAAGACCAAGGAAGAGCTGGCTGAGGCGGCGATCCCGGTCAAGGTTGCCGGTCGCATCATGCTCAACCGTGGCTCGTTCATGGTGATCCAGGACATGACCGGTCGCATTCAGGTCTACGTCAACCGCAAGACGCTGCCCGAGGAAACCCTGGCAGCCGTCAAGACCTGGGACCTGGGCGACATCATCGCTGCCGAAGGTACGCTGGCACGTTCCGGCAAAGGCGATCTTTACGTCGAGATGACCAGCGTTCGTCTGCTGACCAAATCGCTGCGTCCATTGCCCGACAAGCACCACGGCCTGACCGACACCGAGCAGCGCTATCGTCAGCGCTACGTCGACCTGATGGTCAATGAAGAAGTGCGCGAGACCTTTCGCGTGCGCTCGCAGGTCATCGCTCACATCCGCAGCTTCCTGATGAAGCGCGACTTCCTGGAAGTCGAAACGCCGATGCTGCAGACCATTCCTGGCGGTGCGGCGGCCAAGCCGTTCGAGACTCACCACAACGCGCTGGACATGGCCATGTTCCTGCGGATCGCGCCTGAGCTGTACCTCAAGCGTCTGGTTGTCGGCGGGTTTGAAAAGGTTTTCGAGATCAACCGCAACTTCCGTAACGAAGGCGTCTCGACCCGGCACAACCCGGAATTCACCATGTTGGAGTTCTATCAGGCCTACGCCGATTACGAAGACAACATGGACCTGACCGAGGAGCTGTTCCGCGAACTGGCGCAGCTGGTGCTGGGCACCACCGACGTTCCTTATGGCGACAAGGTGTTCCACTTCGGCGAGCCGTTTGCGCGCCTGTCGGTGTTCGATTCGATCCTCAAGTACAACCCGGACCTGACCGCTGACGACCTGAACGACATCGACAAGGCCCGCGCGATCGCCAAGAAAGCCGGCGCCAAGGTGCTGGGTTTCGAAGGCCTGGGCAAATTGCAGGTGATGATTTTCGAAGAACTGGTCGAGCACAAGCTGGAGCAGCCGCACTTCATCACTCAGTACCCGTTCGAAGTGTCGCCGCTGGCGCGCCGCAACGATGAAAACCCGAGCGTCACCGACCGCTTCGAGCTGTTCATCGGTGGTCGTGAAATCGCCAACGCCTACTCCGAGCTCAACGACGCGGAAGACCAGGCCGAGCGTTTCATGGCGCAGGTGGCCGACAAGGACGCGGGCGACGACGAAGCCATGCATTACGACGCTGACTTCGTCCGTGCGCTGGAGTACGGCATGCCGCCGACAGCGGGCGAGGGCATCGGTATCGACCGTCTGGTCATGCTGCTGACCAACTCGCCATCGATCCGCGACGTCATCCTGTTCCCGCACATGCGGCCGCAAGCCTGAGCGTTGTAAAACAAGCCGCCTGAGCAGGGCGGCTTTTTTTTTGTCTATTACAGTCACGCAGGCCAACGGTAGGAGCGTGGCTTGTCCCGCGATCGGCGACGCAGTCGTCGCAAAACCGGCGAATGCGGTGTATCAGGAAAACCGTGTGCTCAGGGTTTACGACGGGTTCCCCGCCGATCGCGGGACAAGCCACGCTCCTACAGGCTCCGCGCCTGCTAGTCATTCAAAGAGGAAAACCTGTTGTGAATCGTACGATCGCTCACAAGGGAGCCGCTGGTCTTGCCACGGCAGTCGCGCAGAGTGTTCAGTATCAGGGCCGCAAGGCAAGTCGACAGGGCAGCGAACAGCGCCGGCAGCAGATCCTCGATGCCGCCATGCGCATCCTCATTCGCGAAGGCGTGCGTGCGGTACGCCATCGCGCCGTGGCGGCCGAGGCGCAAGTGCCGCTCTCGGCCACCACCTACTATTTCAAGGATATCGATGACTTGCTCACCGATGCCTTCGCCCAATACGTCGAGCGCAGCGCCGCCTACATGGCCAAGCTGTGGACCAACACCGAAACCCTGTTGCGCGAAATGGTCGCGCGCAATGACGGCAGCGCCGAGGCCCGCGCCCGGCTGGCGGATGAGATCGCCCGCATGACCATGGAGTACGTGCGTCATCAACTGCTGACCCGCCGCGATCAATTGATCGCTGAGCATGCGTTTCGTCTCGAAGCCCTCATCAACCCGCGTCTGGCGCCGCTGGTGGGCGCGCATCAGCAGATTCTGTTGCAAGGCAGCGCCCAGTTTCTCGAGGTCATGGGCTCGACTCAACCGCAACTGGATGCCCAAGTGTTGACGGGGCTTATCGGGCGGATGGAATATCAGGGTTTGCTTAACGGGCCTCAGCCCGACGCAGATGAAGAAATGCTCGCTATTCTTACTCGCCAGATGCATCTGGTTCTGGGCACCGCGAAGCCGTCGGCCGCCTGAAAACGCTTCATTCAAGGAGAACCCGATGAAAGTCTGGAGCGTGTTGCTCGCCTTGTCGTTCGCGCTGTTGAGCGGATGCCTGGTGACTTTCAAGGATCCGGTTCCATCCAGCGAAGTCGCGCCGCCCAAGCTGCTCGGCACCTGGACCAGCAAAAATGCCTGGGGCGAGCCGCTGGAGCTGGAGATCAGCCGCGCGGGCGTCAATCAGTACAAAGCGGTCAGTTACCGCAAGGGCGACCGCAAGAATCGGGACGAGTACACCTTCACCGTGTCGCGTCACGGCGGTCGCTGGTACATCTGCGGCCGGTTGCCTGAAAAGTACGGCTCCAACTACGTGATCGGTGGTTTCGACCTGGTCGACAACGACAACGATAATGCCGCCGACGAACTGGTGGTGTATGACCTGGACCTGGAGCGCATGCAGCAACTGGTCGAGCAGAAGGTTTTCGAGGGCCAGGCCATTGAAACCGAGAAAGGTGACGGCGTGCTGATCAGCACGTCCATGGACAAAGTATTTGCCTATCTGGATGACACCGCCAACTCCGATGTCTTCCTCAAGGCCGCGCAATATCAGCGCATGACCAAATAGCGCACCGGTAAAAAAGGGGTAGTGGGTGGACGAATACCAGCAGACGATTCGCACGTTGTCCGATCGTATCGTGTTGGCGCAGACGCCGATTCGCGTACTCGATGCGGTGAAGTGGGACGAGAGCATCCGCAAGAATTTCCTCGCTGCCAAAGGCAAGCAACTCCCTGAAATCGATCGTGCCTATTACGAGAACCGCCCGCTGGGATTCGACTCCGGCGCGTTGAAGCTGGAATTCCAGAATATCGAGCGCGACATCACCCGGCAGTTGGGGCAGTTCAACCCGGTCGGGCAGATCATGCGGCGCATGTGCAAGGAATACCGCATGGTGGTCCGCATGCTGGAGGCGCGCGGCACCCCGGACTTCGGGCTGATTTCCCAGGAGTTGTACGGCGCGGCCTCCGATGCCTTTCACGCCGGTGACCCGACCCTGGCTGACCTCGGCCTGATGCTGTCCGATTACCTGAACAACATCGCCGGCCGAGGCGATCTCAAGGATGAGCCCAAGATCCTGACCGCCAAGGACGCCGTGGCGATGCTGCAGAGTCGGCTCAATCGCACGTTTGGCGAGGCCGAGGAAACCATTCGGGTGTTCGAGTCCGACGGCATCGTTGCCGATGCGGCAGCAGGGGCCGATTACATCAAGATCCGCAGCGATGCGATGTTCAACGAGCGAGACGTGCGCGCGCTGGAGGTCCATGAAGGGCTGGTTCACGTGGGCACGACGCTGAACGGCCTGAATCAGCCCATCTGCACCTTCCTGGCCAAGGGCCCGCCCTCGTCGACGGTCACTCAGGAAGGGCTGGCGATCCTCATGGAAGTCATCGGGTTCGCGTCCTACCCCAGCCGCCTGCGCAAGCTCACCAACCGCACCCGGGCGATTCATATGGCCGAGGAAGGTGCGGATTTTCTCCAGGTGTTCGAGTTCTATCGCGAACAGGGCTTCGGCATGTCGGAAAGTTATGGCAATGCCAGCCGCGTTTTCCGGGGTTCTGTCCCTAATGGTCTGCCATTCACCAAGGACTTGTCCTATCTGAAGGGCTTCATCATGGTTTACAACTACATTCAGTTGGCCGTGAGGAAGGGCAAGCTGGAGCAAGTGCCGCTGCTGTTCTGTGGCAAAACCACGCTTGAGGACATGCGCACGCTGCGCCAGTTGGTGGACGAGGGCCTGGTGGTGCCGCCCAAATACCTGCCCGATCAGTTCCGCGACATGAATGCATTGTCGGCCTGGATGTGCTTCTCCAACTTCCTGAACCATTTGAGCCTGGACCGGATCGAAGCGGATTACTCGAATATCCTGTAACGCGAGCGGTGCAGTGATGTCACTGACGCCTTCGCGAGCCAGTCCCGCCTTTGAGCGCGTCACTCAGTGGGCAGCCAGCTTGCGCGAAGACGTTCATTCACAGCTGAAAGATCAAGGATAAACTCCGTTTGAAGACCCTCGTCGCTCTGATCACGTTCGTCTGGCTCACCGGTTGCAGCGAACTGCTGTTCTACCCGGAGCGCGACGTCCCGCTGACCCCGGACAAGGCGCACCTGGCTTACCGTGATCTCACTCTCACCACTGCGGACGGCAAGAAGCTCAATGCCTGGTTCTTGCCGGTCAAAGAGGGCGTCGCCGTGAAAGGCACGGTGCTTCATCTGCACGGCAACGGCGGCAATATGTCGTGGCATCTGGGCGGCAGTTGGTGGCTGCCCGAGCAGGGCTACCAAGTGTTGCTGCTCGATTATCGGGGTTACGGCCATTCGGAAGGCGACCCCAGCCTGCCTGCGATCTATCAGGATATCGATGCCGCATTCGACTGGTTGAACACGGCGCCACAGGTGCAGGGCAAGCCGCTGGTGGTGTTGGGGCAGAGTATCGGTGGGGCGCTGGGCGTGCATTATCTGGCCGAGCATCCTCAGCAACGGGCGCGGGTCAAGGCGCTGGTGCTCGATGGGGTGCCTGCCAGTTACCGCGAAGTCGCTCGCTACACGCTTGGCACGTCGTGGCTGACCTGGCCGTTCAAGCGGCCGCTGTCGTGGGTGATCCCCGATGGCGACAGCGCCATCAATGGCATCAGCCAGCTCAAGGGTACGCCGATATTGCTGTTCCAGAGCCTGGACGACGCCCAGATTCCGCTGCACAACGGCATCAGTCTGTATCAGGCCGCACCGCCGCCGCGGGTTCTGCAACTCACGCGCGGGCCGCATGTACAGACCTTCGCCGATCCGACCTGGCGCGAAGTCATGGTGCGCTACCTGGATGACCCACAGCACTTCAACGGCCTGCGTCGTCTGGCCGAAGTCCCCGACTACCCTGATCCGCAGGCAAATCTCAAGCCTTCTGCGACATCGCCCACGCCGTCGGCAGAGTCTGCGCGATGACTGAGGAGCGCAACGCGATCCCGCAGATCCTGACAGGAATCGGCTGCATCTTTCTGACAGTAGGAACGCTCTGGTACTACGGCTATCTGCACTTCGCCCGGCCTCAGGACGCGTTGCGGCTGAGCGAATTCACCATGCTCAAGACCCTTCCAGGGCAGGACTACAAAGTCGCCCTGGAACCAGCGCCCCAGGTCGCCCAGTGCATCGACGGGGTGATGGTGTTGTTCGATACCGAGCAGAAAGGGCTGACGGGCGTGCTGGTGAACGAACGCAAACAAGCCGTGAGATGCATGGGGCAGGAGACGCCGCAGAAGCTGCAGTGACGCATCATTGGCCAATCCTCCGGCGTGATGCGTGGTCGACGCCCCGTCTGTAAGAGCGCGCTTGCCCGCGATCTGGCGCGCAGCGGCAGCAGAACCGGCACCGCAAATCACGCATACAAAAAAAGGCCCCGTCTGCATTCGCAAACGGGGCCTTCTGACTTACAGCGGCTAATCCATCACCGCGCCCAGCGTATCACTGCATCGAAGAACGCGGTGCTACTGGCTGGTTGTCGTTGGAAATGGTCACTTCCACGCGACGGTTCATGGCGCGACCCGACGCGCTGGCGTTATCGGCAACCGGGTATTCCTTGCCATAACCCTGAGCCACAACGCGGTCCATGCTCACGCCCATCTTGATCAGCGCCATGCGCACCGAATCAGCGCGGCGCTCGGACAGCGACTGGTTGTAAGTGGCGGAGCCAGTGCTGTCGGTGTAACCCTCGACGATCACTTTGCGATCAGGGTTTTCCTGGAGGAACTGCGCCAGCTTGTTAACGTTCACCAGACCTGCGGATTTCAGTTCGGCCTTGTTCAGGTCAAACAGTACGTCGCCGAAGGTTACCAGCGTGCCGCGTTCAGTCTGCTTGGCGTTCAGGCTGTTCTGCAGTTGCTTGATCTGCGCATCGCGGGCGTCCAGACGAGCTTGAGCGCGTTGGGCAGCGGCATTTTTCAGATCGTTTTCAGCAGTCTTCAGGTTGATGGTCTGCTTGGCCAGCTCAACGCGCTGGTTGGTCAGATAGGCCAGTTGGTCGACTTTTTTCTCGTCATCGTGGTTGCGATACGCGGAGTCGGCCTTGTCGAGCCATTCGCTGGCATCCTTGGTTTCCAGCGCCGCCAGCTCGGTGGATTTAGGATTGCTTTGCAGCGCGGAGTAGTTGGTGCGGGCTTGTTCCAGGTTCACGTTAGGTTGCGAGGAGCAGGCAGCCAGACCAACGCTCAGAGCCAGCAGGGCAGGAATAAGTACTTGTTTACGCATAATATTTTCGTCCTTTAAATCAATGGCCAATGCTTGAAGTGCGTGGGATTACTGGCTGACCGGCTGAGCCTGGCGCAGACCTTCTTCACGCAATTCGTTGACGCCCTGACGAGCATCCTGCACTGCTTTCTGAGCCTTGGCGGCCTGGGCCTTACGCTCGGCTACACGGGCATCCCACTCGGCTTGCTCGGCATATTTACGAGCTTCGTCGTATTTCTTTTCCTGCATGAACAGCTCGGCCTGTTTGAATTTGTCTTGTGCCGATTTCATTTCGACTGCTGCGTATTCGGTGCCGCCTGCGCTGACTGCAGCATTCACTGCAGATTGGGTCACTGCGTACTGCTCGCTTGGAGGATTGCCTGCGCAACCGGCCAGAAGGAAGCTGGTACCCAGTGCCAGCGCGGCCAGTTTCAGCCCGCGCAGGCCGTTGAACGTGGTTTTGGCAGTGCTGGTATTCATGGTGATCAACTCCATTGTGTAACTCCTGAAAACTAGGTTATTTCCATTCAGCGGTGAGCCTGTGCGGATGGATGGCAGGGCCTGAAATCCGCTGCCATCTGTCGGCTTTTTCTGTAATGGCTAACTGCTCCGACCTGCGCGATTTTTGAATAGTTCAGACAATTTGCTTCTCAAACCCGGTGGCTTTGTTAGTCGGTGTAAGTTTGACGCTGAAAAATTGGCGCACAAAAACGCACGTCACGCCCGGCATTGCTGGTCGGCGTGCGCTTTGAAAGGTGTCTGAAAACGACGTCGTGATCAGTGCTGCGGAGTGTCCTGCTGTTCGGACAAATCTTCGAGATGACGACGCGACAAGGCAAGAAAACGAGGTGTCGGGCCGACGTCTTCGTACAACGGATCGCCTTCCTCGTCGGTCGCGACGACGTGTTGACCCTGGACATACGGAAAGCTTTCTTCCAGCTCTTCCAGCGCGGCGCCGATCAGCTCGCCGAGCAATTCTTCAGGCGTGCGCTTGGGATACATTTCGGCAATCGCCGCCAGGCGTGCCGCCGCTTCGACGTCCAGGTGAATCGTATAGCCGGTTTTGGTCAGGCGACCCTTGGCGGTCTGTTCCCAGTGTTTTGCGAGCTCGCGGATTTTCATAAAGACCTCTTCGTAGACCCGCGTGGTGGCGGGCTCAGGCGAGTGATCGAGCCTTCGTGAGGCTCGCTGATGAGACTAGCTTGCTGCGGGCAGAAATCAGGCAAAGGGTTGCTTCCGTGCACGAAATTGTCGCTCTATACACAAAGATAGAGACAAAACAGGCGAGGGCGTTCAGTTCGGGCGTCCGGATCGAGTCGCAACAGAATAAAAAACGCTGAAGGAGAAGGCTGGATGGCAGACATCGACGCACGATTGCGCGAGGACGTTCACCTGTTGGGTGAGCTGTTGGGCAACACCATTCGTGATCAGCACGGAGCTGATTTTCTCGAGAAGATCGAGCGTATTCGCAAGAGCGCCAAGGCCGGGCGGCATGGCTCCACCCAAAGCACCGAGCAGCTGAGCTCCAATCTGGAGAGCCTGAGCGAAGATGAGTTGCTGCCCGTGGCGCGGGCGTTCAACCAGTTTCTCAACCTCGCCAACATCGCCGAGCAGTATCAACTCATTCATCGTCGCGACGACAGCAAGCCGCAACCCTTCGAGTCTCGGGTATTGCCTGAGCTGCTGGAGCGTCTGAAGCAATCCGGGCACGGACAGGAAGCGCTGGCGCGGCAGTTGGGCAAGCTGGAGATCGAACTGGTCCTTACGGCTCATCCGACCGAAGTCGCGCGCCGAACCCTCATTCAGAAGTACGACGCCATTGCCGCTCAGCTCGCAGCGCTCGACCATCGCGATCTGAATCGGCTGGAGCGCGAGCAGATCACCGAGCGCCTGCAACGATTGATCGCCGAAGCGTGGCACACCGAGGAAATCCGGCGCGTGCGGCCAACGCCGGTGGACGAGGCGAAGTGGGGATTTGCCGTCATCGAGAACTCGCTCTGGCAGGCCATCCCCAATTACCTGCGCAAAGCCGACCATGCGCTGCATGCCGCCACGGGGCTGCATCTTCCACTTGAAGCCGCGCCCATCCGTTTCGCGTCGTGGATGGGTGGCGACCGCGACGGCAACCCCAACGTCACCGCAGCGGTAACCCGCGAAGTGCTGCTGCTGGCACGCTGGATGGCGGCGGATCTGTATCTGCGCGATGTCGACCAACTGGCCGCAGAGCTGTCGATGCAGCAGGCCAGCCCTGCATTGATGGCGGTCGCCGGAGACAGCGCAGAACCCTATCGCAGCGTGTTGAAAAAACTGCGCGAACGTCTTCGCGCCACACGCAACTGGGCCCATGCATCATTGAGCGTGACGCAGCCAGCGCCTGAGGGCGTGCTGCACGACAATCGCGAATTACTCGAGCCGCTGCAGCTGTGCTTTCAGTCGCTGCATGAGTGCGGAATGGGCGTGATTGCGGACGGTCCATTGCTCGATTGCCTTCGCCGCGCAGTCACCTTCGGGCTGTTTCTGGTCAAGCTCGACGTGCGTCAGGATTCGACGCGTCACAGCGCGGCCATGACCGAGATCACCAGCTATCTGGGCCTGGGGCGTTACAACGAGTGGGACGAAGAGACGCGCATCGACTTTCTCCTGCGTGAACTGAGCAACAAGCGGCCGCTGCTTCCGGGGCATTTCAAACCGGCCGATGACACTGCAGAAGTGCTCGCCACCTGCCGTGAAGTGGCTGCTGCGCCAGCGGCGTCGCTGGGGTCGTACGTGATTTCCATGGCAGGCGCGGCTTCCGACGTGCTCGCCGTTCAACTGCTGCTCAAAGAGGCCGGGTTGCAGCGGCCGATGCGCGTTGTGCCTTTGTTCGAAACCCTCGCTGACCTCGACAATGCCGGCCCGGTGATCGAGCATCTGCTCAGCCTGCCAGGCTATCGCCTGCGGCTGCATGGCCCGCAGGAAGTCATGATCGGCTATTCCGATTCCGCCAAAGACGCAGGCACCACTGCTGCGGCGTGGGCACAGTATCGGGCGCAGGAAAAACTGGTGGAGATCTGTCGCGCGCAGGAAGTCGAACTGCTGCTGTTCCATGGTCGTGGCGGCACGGTTGGACGTGGCGGCGGCCCGGCGCACGCGGCGATCCTGTCGCAGCCACCGGGCTCGGTCGCCGGTCGTTTCCGCACCACGGAACAGGGCGAGATGATTCGCTTCAAGTTCGGCCTGCCCGACATCGCCGAGCAGAACCTCAACCTCTATCTGGCCGCGGTGCTCGAGGCGACATTGCAGCCGCCGCCTTTGCCGGAGCCCGCCTGGCGGCAGGTGATGGATGAACTGGCGGCGGACGGCGTCGCTGCCTACCGCGCCGTGGTGCGCGAACATCCGGAGTTCGTCGAATATTTCCGCCAGGCCACACCTGAGCAGGAGCTCGGACGTCTGCCGCTCGGCAGTCGCCCGGCCAAGCGTCGCGAAGGCGGTGTTGAAAGCCTGCGCGCGATTCCATGGATCTTCGCCTGGACCCAGACCCGTCTGATGCTGCCCGCCTGGCTGGGCTGGGAAGATGCGCTGCGCAAGGCGCTCGACCGTGGTCAGGGCGAATTGCTCGCACAGATGCGTGAGCAGTGGCCGTTCTTCCGCACGCGTATCGACATGCTGGAAATGGTGCTGGCCAAAGCGGACAGCGACATTGCGCAGCTCTATGACGAGCGTCTGGTCGAGCCAGGCCTGCAGCATTTGGGTGCGCATTTACGCGACCTATTGTCGCAGGCTTGCCAAGTGGTGCTCGGCCTGACCGGTCAGTCGCAGTTGCTGGCCCACAGCCCCGAGACGCTGGAGTTCATCAGCCTGCGCAATACTTACCTCGATCCCCTTCATCTATTGCAGGCCGAATTGCTGGCGCGTTCCCGCAGCCAGGAGGCGACTCTGGACAGTCCTCTGGTACAGGCGCTGCTGGTGTCTGTCGCGGGTATTGCCGCCGGATTGCGCAATACGGGCTGACGCGACTTTTCGTACGCGGGTGAGGGCGACGGCCTTCATCTCGCGGCGCCTGTCAGATCGGAAACGCTGCGCATCGGCGAAGTTGCACCGGGTCTTACCAACGCAGCGATCGTTGCCAAGCTACTGGTTTCTCGCGGGTTGCTGCGACTTTCGGCGTCTTGTGCGGCATGAATCGGCTGTGTATCTTGATCAGCCTTTGGCCGTTGGGTCAGTAAATCTTTTTTAAGTGATTGGCCCCATTTAGGCGAATCCGACGAAATCTCTATAAAAATTGAGGAGCACAACAATGCGCGTGATTCTGCTGGGAGCTCCCGGGGCCGGTAAAGGTACTCAGGCTACGTTCATCACCAAGAAATTCGGCATCCCGCAAATCTCGACCGGGGACATGCTGCGTGCAGCGGTCAAGGCGGGCACCGAACTGGGTCTGAAGGCCAAAAGCGTCATGGACAGCGGTGGTCTGGTTTCCGATGACCTGATCATTGGTCTGATCAAGGATCGCCTGTCTCAACCCGACTGCGCCAATGGCTGCTTGTTCGACGGTTTTCCACGCACCATCCCTCAGGCAGAAGCCCTGAAGAATGCGGGCCTGGCGATTGATCACGTAGTCGAAATCAAAGTCGACGACGAAGAAATCGTCCAGCGCATTTCTGGCCGTCGTGTGCACGAAGGTTCGGGTCGCGTTTACCACACGACATTTAACCCGCCGAAAGTAGCCGGCGTGGATGATGTCACTGGCGAGCCGCTGGTTCAGCGCAAGGATGACGTCGAAGAAACCGTTCGCCATCGTCTGTCGGTCTATCACGCGCAGACCGAGCCGCTGGTTGAGTTCTACAAGAAGCTGCAAGCCACCGATGGCACGCCGAAGTTCAGCAGTATCGAAGGCGTCGGTTCGGTGGAAGCAATCACCGCCAAGGTGAATGAAGCACTGGGCTGATCCCTCGATCGACGCAGTGAACGACGGCCCGCTTGCGGGCCGTTGTTGTTTATAATGCGGCACCTTTTCCTGTAAACCCTCCTTCGCATAACCGTGGAAACCCCGATGACGACCTTGCTGGCCCTGGATACTGCCACTGAAGCCTGCTCTGTCGCTTTGCTGCACGACGGCAAAGTGCTGAGCCACTACGAGGTGATCCCGCGCCTGCATGCGCAAAAACTGTTGCCGATGATCAAGGAACTGCTGGCGCAGGCCGGTATCGGGTTGTCGGCGCTTGACGCCATTGCATTCGGCCGCGGGCCGGGTGCCTTCACCGGCGTCCGCATCGCCATCGGCGTGGTGCAGGGGCTCGCGTTTGGCCTTGATCGTCCGGTCTTGCCGGTCTCCAATCTGGCGGTGCTGGCGCAACGCGCCTACCGCGAGCACGGTGCAACGCAGGTTGCGGCGGCTATCGATGCGCGCATGGACGAAGTGTATTGGGGCTGCTATCGCGAATCAGCCGGCGAGATGCGTCTGGCAGGCGAGGAGGCGGTCATGCCGCCCGAGCAGGCGGCGCTGCCGCTCGATGCTTCGGGCCAGTGGTTTGGCGCGGGCACAGGCTGGGGCTACGCATCACGAATTCCCGTGAGTTTGTCGGGACAGGACGCCAGCATGCTCCCGCATGCCGAAGATCTGCTGACGCTGGCGGCGTTCGCCTGGCAGCGCGGCGAGGCCATCGTTGCCGATGATGCACAACCTGTTTATCTGCGCGACAAAGTTGCGACCCCGAAGGCGCGCTGAAGCCGCGCGCATTCCGGAAATGGGGGATCTTCTGCGGCTGGAGGCAAGCTCCGCACACGCCTCGGATCGAGTGCGGTAACCTGCGTTGTTCAATCGGTAAACACGCAGGATCTGCGACTCAAGTCACAACAATCACTACCGTTCGGCGACAAAACGGCATTTTCTGCCCGGTGGCTTTAAACGTTTTGTAATAACTGTGGTCTAGTTATCGTTCGCGAGTTTGCTTCAGGGCGCTTCGTGAGATTAAATTGCCACTATATAACGCCGAGTAAGCATGATGCGAATCACCGGTCCGTCACAACGTTCGTACACGATAAAGCGCAAGCCTCGGAAAGGCTCTGCAACGGTCGACAGCACTTTCGAGGAAGTGATAGACGACGTTGAAGTGATCCCGCAATCGGCTCGGCGTCAGACCGGCAACACGGCAAACGTGCCAGCTCGTCAGCAGGACATCATCTTCCCGCGCGCCATGAGCACCCGTGTCGCCCACGCGCTGAGCAGCTACCTGACGACTTCCACCTTCGTCGACTGGGATCTTGAAGTCTCGGGGCTTGACCTTCACGTTTGAACGTCGTCAACCCGCCTTACTACATCGGTTGTCCGTCCTGGAGTGAAAACGCCTGGCGTCAATCGTTGTATCCCGAAGATGCCCGCAGCACTGAATTCCTCCATCTCTATGCGCAGGTCTTCAACGCCGTTGAAGGCAACACCACGTTTTACGCACGCCCCGCGCCTGCGACCGTCGAGCGCTGGGTGCAGGCGCAGCCTGAGCATTTTCGCTTTACCGCCAAATTTCCCCGTGAAATAAGCCACGGCGGCGACCTGCGTGAACACCTGGGCGCTGCCGAAGATTTTTTGCAACTCCTCGCGCCGATGGGGCCGCGTGTCCAGCCGCTTTGGCTGCAGCTGCCAGCAACCTTCACGCCCGACCGCCTGGGCGAACTCGCCGCCTTCATCGACGCCTTCCAAGGCAGGCCGCTGGCGGTGGAAGTTCGCCACATGGCGTTCTTCAACAAAGGCGAGGAGGAGCGCCTGCTCAATCGGCTGCTTCTGGATGCCGGTGTCGAGCGCATCTGTCTGGACTCGCGGCCGTTGTTCAGCTGCATTTCCAGCGATCCGGCGGTGCTGCTCGCGCAGTCGAAGAAGCCAAAAGTCCCGGCACGTCCTGCCGCGTTAACCCTGTTCCCCCAGGTTCGCTTCATCGGTCATCCGCAGCTTGAGGCCAACGATGGCTTCGTTCGGCAATGGGCGCTGAAAGTCGCGGGCTGGATTGAAGAAGGGCGTACCCCGTATGTGTTTCTGCACACGCCCGACAACGTTCGGGCCCCGGAACTGGCCCGGCGTTTTCATCAGCAGTTGACGACATTGCTGCCTGGCCTGCCGGCCCTGCCTGAACTGGATCGCGGTCCTGAGGTGGAGCAACTCGGCCTGCTTTGAGGTCGATACAGTGACGCTTCCTGACCGGGATATCACACTGCATGCGCGGATCGACCCTGTTGCTGCTCCTCTTGCTGCTCTGCGCAACGCTGCTCGTGTCAGTCTGGCGCGGCTGGCTCCCGCTGCCGGATCGCTGGAACCCTTGGGCGCCGCTGAACGTGCGCGACGAACCTGACCTGATGACGGCTTTCAAACTCTGGCGCCTGCAGGATGATCCGGCATTGTGCGAACAAGCGTTACAAACGTCGACGCTGCGCTACGCATTTCAGGCTGACAGTGGCCCGCAGGCCAAATGTCCATTGAGCAATGTTGTGCGTATCCAGGGCGGTGACGTGGCATTGAGCAGCAGCTTTCTGTCCAGCTGCCGTCTGGCCCTGGCCTACGCGCTGTTCGATCTCCACACGCTGCAACCTGCCGCTGAAAGGGTGTTCGGGCAACGGGTGAGTCAGGTCGATCATCTGGGCAGCTTCGCCTGTCGCAATGTCTACAACCGCAGCGAGGGCAGGCTCAGTCAGCATGCTTCTGCGAACGCGCTGGACATCGCAGGTTTTCGTCTGGCGGACGGGCGACGCATTTCTGTCCTCAGGGACTGGAAAGATGAAGGCGATAACGGGAAGTTTCTGAGGCTGATCCGGGATGGCGCCTGTCGGCAGTTCAGTACAGTCCTGGGTCCGGACTATAATGCGGCCCACCGTAACCATTTTCACGTGGACATGGGACGCTGGCGGGTGTGTCGGTGAGTATCAGGTGATGCTCTAGCTGCGCTCCTGTGATGAAGAGCGGCGCTTCGTCACGCGGCAATGCGCAGGTTCTGCAGAACAATCGGTCGTGCCCAACCGTTGTCGAACGCCAGATGGCGTTGCTGTTCGGTCATTTCTTCGGCGCTGTAGGGCGTGGCAGGCTTGTCGGCCAGGTCCCACTCGAACTCGGCGATCGGCAGGAACAGCGGTCGTGGCTGAGGTCCGGGACCGGGATCGACGCTGTCGTCGTAAGGGTTGAGCACGGTCGGGCGCACCCAGTTGCTGTCGATTTCCAGGTTGCGCTGTTGCTCGATCATTTCGCTGGCGCTGAACGGCTCGGCGGGCTTGGCCAGATCCCATTCGAATTCGGCGATGGGCAGAAACAGCGGCTCAGGCGGCGCGATTTCCTTGTCTGCCACCGGGCACTCACGCTGCTCGACAATCTTGCTCAATGTCTTTGCGCCCGCAATCGGCTCGCCAGTCATGGCATCCGTCGCGACGACCGGGCTGTGCTCGGGCAAAGTGCCCGCGTTGTCATCGACCTGCTGGGCCATTGCACGGGCAAACGCATCCTGCCAGAGCTGCGTGACGCCGCTCAGGGTTTCGGTATTGCGTACGCTGTAGTCGCCTGCGTACGTCAAATAACCTATCGAGGATGTTTGCTGAATGTCTGACATAAGCGCTCAGTACATGCCGTGGGTCTGGCAAAATGCCGGATACTTTCGTTATCGGCAGAGGTTGCCGATCATTTAGAAAATTCGAGCGTGTGGAAAAAATGACTGAGCAGCAAGCGGGCAGCCGCATCCGGGTGGAATCCCTGACCGTCGAGGGGCAGCAGCAAGCTGCGCAGTGGGCCGATCGCCTGGGTCTGCCGATGGAGGATGCCGAAGCCGATTTTGCCCTGCAAGTGAGTGACGACGGGCTGCAATTGCAGCAACTGGGCGACGACGTTCCGGGCCCGGTGCGAGTGGATTTCATCGAAGGCAAGGCGGCTCATCGAAGGCTGTTCGGGGGCGGCAGCGGGCAGATGATTGCCAAGGCGGTCGGGATTCAACCGGGCGTGCGGCCAACGGTGCTGGATGCGACGGCAGGCCTGGGCAAAGACGCATTCGTGCTGGCGAGCCTTGGTTGCGAGATGAGCCTGATCGAACGCCAACCCATCATCGCTGCGTTGCTTGAAGACGGTCTGGCGCGCGGAGCGCAAGACCTTGAAGTGGGCAGCATCATCGGCCAGATGCGCCTGCTCACCGGCAATTCCATCGAGCTAATGCGCAACTGGCAGGGCGAGCCACCGCAGGTGATTTATGTCGATCCGATGTTTCCCCACCGTGAGAAAACCGCGCTGGTGAAGAAGGAAATGCGGCTGTTCCGGCCACTGGTAGGCGATGACATGGACGCGCCGGCCCTGCTGGAGGCGGCCTTGGCGCTGGCTACCCACCGGGTGGTGGTCAAGCGCCCGCGCAAGGCGCCTTGCATCGAGGGCGTCAAGCCGAGCTATGCGCTGGACGGCAAATCCAGCCGGTATGACATTTATCCGAAGAAGGCTTTGAAGGCCTGATTGGCCCATCCAGTCTGTATAAGAGCGCGCTTGCCCTCGATTGCGTTTGTCAGAACCACGGGAGCTGGCTGACACGCGGCCTGGCGGGCAAGCGCGCGCCAGCAACGGCCGGTGTCTATTCGGCGCGATAGGCCTTCACAAACAACGCCACCACTTCCCGCACGTGCTGCTCACCTGTCTGCTCATCCGGGATGCCGCCATTACCGATGAGCAGGCGGAAATTGCACACGCCTTTGATCAGGCTCAGGAAATGCCCGGCGGCACTTGCCGGTGAGTCGAAGTGCAAGCCGTCGGTGTCGTTCACCCGCGTCAGAAAGCGCTCCATCTCGTGAAGGATGCGTTGCGGTCCCGCCTCGAAAAACACCTGTGAGAGCGTCGTGTCCTGTGTGCCCAGCGCGATCATCAGCCGATGCAGTTCGATGGATTCAGGGCTGTTGATCAGCGTCTGAAATCCTCGCGCAATACCCAGCAACACTTTTTCCACGGGCTCCTGAGACCCGACTTCCACGAAGAGTTCAGGCAACTGCTCCTCGCAGCGGGCAACCACGGCGGCTGAAAACAGCGTCTCTTTGTCGTTGAAATGGCTGTAGACCGTGAGCTTGGAAACCCCGGCCTCAGCGGCGACCGCATCCATGCTGGTGCTTGCGTATCCATTGCGTACGAACAGGTTTTTCGCGGCTTCCAGAATCGCCTGGCGCTTGGCCAGATCCTTGGGGCGGCCGGGGCCTGCGGAGGATGTCGGGTCGGTCATTCGTTCTTCGGGCATATTCTTCGGATTAGTAGACTGTTCAGTTTGGTATTTTTTAATATACTCGCCAGTACAATTATTCCAAGCTCTCTTGCCAAGGTGCCTCACCATGATTCGCGATGCCTTGTTCCTTGTCGTGTCAGTCAGCCTGGTGTCGGTGCTGGCGGGATGCGGTCAGGACGTGTCAGCCCCGGCCACCGTGCGTCCGGCCATGGTGGTGCAACCGCTGCCGTCGTCCCAATCCATGGACAGTTACCCTGGTGAAGTGCGCGCCCGGTTCGAGCCTGAACTGGCCTTTCGCATTCCCGGAAAAGTCAGCAAGCGCCTGGTCGAGGAGGGCGAGCGCGTCAAGGCTGATCAGCCACTTGCCGAACTCGACGCCCAGGACGTGCGCTTGCAGCTTGATGCCATTCGCGCGCAAGTCGCAGCGGCCGAAGCCAATCTGCAAATGGTCCGGTCCGAGCGCGACCGTTACAAGACGCTGATGGACCGGCAGATGGTCAGCAAGTCGCAATACGACAACGCCGAAAATCTTTATCGCGCAGGCGATGCCCGTCTCAGGCAGCTCAAAGCCGAACTCAACGTCGCCGACAATCAGACCCGCTACGCGGTGCTTCGTGCCTCACAGGACGGCGTTATCGCCAAGCGTCTGGTGGAAGTCGGTCAGGTGGTGGCCGCCGGGCAGACCGTATTCACCCTGGCCGCCGACGGTGAGCGCGAGGTGTCGATCAGTCTGCCGGAGCAGAATTACGGTCGTTTCAAGATCGGCGATCCGGTTTCGGTGGAGTTGTGGACTCAGAAGGAGCAACGCTTCGCCGGCCGCATTCGCGAACTTTCCCCAGCCGCCGATCCCCGGTCCCGCACGTTCGCCGCGCGGATCGCCTTTGCAGGCGGAAAAGTCCCGGCTGAACTGGGGCAGAGCGCGCGTGTGTTCATTCTGTCCGAGCGCAGCGTGCCCTTGTCGGTGCCGCTCTCGGCGTTGACCGCAGAAAAGGGCGTGACCTACCTCTTGCGCCTGCAAAGCGATAACACCCTCAAGCGCGTGCCGGTGCAGACCGGTCCTTATGGACAGGAGTCCGTGCCGGTGTTGAGTGGGTTGCAGGCCAGCGACTGGGTCGTGGCCGCTGGCGTGCATGTACTGCACGACGGCGAGCAGGTCCGTCCGGTCGATCGCAGCAATCGCCCGGTGAAGCTGGCCGGCAAACTGGCGGGCGAGGAGTAGCACGGATGCGTTTCAACCTTTCCGAGTGGGCGCTGCGCAATCGGCAGATGGTCCTGTATCTCATGATTCTGCTGGCGGTGGTGGGGGCGTTGTCCTACACCAAGCTGGGTCAGAGCGAAGATCCGCCTTTCACCTTCAAAGCCATGGTCATTCGTACTCTGTGGCCGGGCGCGAGCGCTGAGGAAGTGTCGCGTCAGGTCACGGATCGTATCGAAAAGAAGCTGATGGAAACCGGTGATTACGAACGCATCGTCTCGTTCTCTCGCCCTGGTGAGTCGCAGGTGACGTTCATGGCTCGCGACTCGCTGGTGTCCGCCAGGTTGCCGGAGCTCTGGTATCAGATCCGCAAGAAGATCGGCGACATACGTCAGACGCTTCCTGCCGGCGTGCAGGGCCCTTTCTTCAACGACGAATTCGGCACCACTTTCGGCAACATCTACGCACTGACTGGCGACGGTTTCGACTACGCCGTGCTCAAGGATTATGCCGATCGCATCCAGATCCAGCTGCAGCGGGTCAAGGACGTGGGCAAGGTCGAATTGCTCGGCTTGCAGGACGAGAAGATCTGGATCGAGCTTTCCAACGTCAAGCTCGCGACGCTTGGCCTGCCGTTGCAGGCGGTGCAGCAGGCGCTTGAAGCGCAGAACGCAGTCGTCGCCACGAGCTTCTTCGAGACGCCGGCCGAGCGTGTTCAACTGCGCGTGACCGGCCGTTTTCAGACGGTGGACGAGATTCGTGACTTCCCGATCCGGGTGGGCGATCGCACCTTGCGCATCAGCGATCTGGCCGATGTTCATCGTGGTTTCAACGATCCTCCCGCACCGCGCATGCGCTTCATGGGCGAGGACGCCATTGGCCTTGCCGTTGCCATGAAGGACGGCGGCGACATTCTGGTGCTGGGCCGCGCACTGGAAGGCGAGTTCGCTCGTTTGCAACAGAACCTGCCCGCCGGTATGCAGCTGCGCAAAGTGTCGGACCAGCCTGCCGCCGTCAAAACCAGCGTCGGTGAGTTCGTGCAGGTGCTGGCCGAAGCGCTGGGCATCGTGCTGCTGGTAAGCTTTTTCTCCTTGGGCGTGCGCACCGGAATGGTCGTCGCGCTCGCCATTCCGGTGGTGCTGGCGATGACTTTTGCCACCATGTATTACCTGGGCATCGGCCTGCACAAGATTTCCCTCGGCGCGCTGGTGCTGGCGCTGGGGTTGCTGGTGGACGACGCAATCATCGCCGTTGAGATGATGGCGATCAAAATGGAGCAGGGCTACGACCGGCTCAAGGCCGCCAGTTTCGCCTGGACCAGCACTGCGTTTCCGATGCTGACGGGCACGTTGATCACGGCAGCGGGTTTTTTGCCGATTGCCACGGCGCAGTCCAGTACCGGCGAATACACCCGTTCGATCTTTCAGGTGGTCACCATCGCGCTGCTGGCTTCCTGGGTGGCGGCGGTGGTCTTCGTTCCGTACCTGGGTGAGCGGCTGCTGCCGGATCTGGCCAGGCTGCACGCTGCCAGGCACGGCTCGGGACCGGGCATGCCTGATCCTTATGCGACACCATTTTATCAGCGAGTGCGGTCATTGGTGGGCTGGTGCGTGCGGCGACGCAAGACGGTCATTGTGCTGACCATCGGGCTGTTCGCGCTGTCGATCTTCATGTTCCGTTTCGTGCCGCAGCAGTTCTTTCCTGCTTCTGGCCGACTGGAACTGATGGTCGACCTGAAGCTTGCCGAAGGCGCGTCGCTGAGCAACACCACCGAGCAGGTGAAGCGTCTTGAGGCGATGATCAAGGCACATGCAGGCGTCGATAATTACGTGGCCTACGTCGGTACCGGCTCGCCGCGCTTTTATCTGCCGCTGGACCAGCAACTGCCTGCCGCCAGCTTCGCCCAGTTCGTTGTGCTGGCGAAAACCATCGAGGACCGCGAAGCCCTGCGCACTTGGCTGATCCAGACCCTGGACGAGCAGTTTCCGATGCTTCGGCCCCGCGTGACGCGGCTGGAAAACGGCCCTCCGGTCGGCTATCCGGTGCAGTTCCGAATCACCGGCGAGCACATCGATGAAGTGCGCGCGCTGGCCCGCAAGGTCGCCCTCAAGGTTCGTGAAAACCCTCACGTGGTCAACGTCCATCTGGACTGGGAGGAGCCGAGCAAGGTGGTCTACCTCAACGTCGATCAGGATCGTGCCAGGGCGCTCGGCGTCACCACCGCCGACCTGTCGCGCTTCCTGCAAAGTCAGCTGACGGGCTCAGCGGTCAGCCAGTATCGAGAGGACGACGAACTGATCGAGATCCTGCTGCGCGGCACCGAGCAGGAACGCCACGAACTCGGCGGTCTGTCGAGTCTTTCAGTGCCCACCGCCAATGGCAGCAGCGTTGCGCTGTCGCAGGTCGCGACGCTGGAATACGGCTTCGAAGAGGGCATCATCTGGCACCGCAACCGGCTGCCGAACGTGACGATCCGGGCGGATATCTATGGCAAGGAGCAACCTGCGACGCTGGTCAATCAGATACTGCCGACGCTTGAGGCGGTGCGCGCTCAATTGCCCGACGGCTATCTGCTGGAAGTGGGCGGCACGGTGGAGGACTCGACCCGTGGGCAGAATTCGGTGAACGCCGGTGTGCCGCTGTTCATCGTTGTGGTGCTGACCCTGCTGATGATCCAGCTGCGCAGTTTCTCACGGACGTTCATGGTCTTTCTGACGGCGCCGCTGGGCCTGATCGGTGTGACGCTGTTCCTGCTGATCTTCTGCCAGCCCTTCGGGTTCGTCGCCATGCTGGGCACCATCGCTCTGTCCGGAATGATCATGCGCAACTCGGTCATTCTGGTCGATCAGATCGAGCAGGACATCGCGGCCGGTCTGCAGCGCTGGCAGGCTATCATCGAAGCCACCGTCCGGCGCTTCCGTCCGATCGTGCTGACGGCCCTCGCTGCGGTGCTGGCCATGATTCCGCTGTCACGCAGCGTGTTCTTCGGGCCTATGGCCGTGGCGATCATGGGCGGCCTGATCGTGGCGACCGCGCTGACGCTGCTGTTCCTGCCTGCGCTGTACGCTGCGTGGTTCAGGGTCAGGAAAGAGGAGGGGGAATCGCCGTGAGCGCAAAGCGGCTCAGGCTTCCTGCTGAGGAGTAAAAGCGCGCTTGCCCGCCATTGCGGTGGGCTGTGCGATGACTGGCATCGACATCACTTTAAGCGAACAAGCGTTTCTGCAGGTGGGGTCGGTCGACCGCGCCGACCGCACTGGCCCCACATTACAAAGCGCCGAAGACCTTTTTCGCCAGGCCTGTCGCTGCCGCGGCCGGATTGGCGCGAATGCCTTCTTCCTGTTTGGCGATCATCTCGAACAGGCCATCCAGCGCCTTTTCGGTGACATAGCCTTCGATGTTCGAGTTCTTCGCGTCCAGCACGCCGAGGGTCGCCGCTTGACCGGCGAACGAGTTGTACTGCTGCGCCAGGCCAACCTTGTCCGTGGCCTGTTTGACGATTGGCAGGAACTTGGCGCGGATCTGCTCGCGGCTGGATTTGTTCAGGTACTGGGTCGCCGAATCCTTGCCGCCGCTCAGAATGCCTTTGGCGTCGGACACGCTCATCTTTTTCACGGCATCGACCAGCAGCGCCTGAGCCTGCGGTACGGCGGCCTCGGCGGCCTGGTTCATGCTGGTTTCCAGCTGGTCGACCTGCGCGCCCATCCCGAACTGCTTCATCTTCTTGGCGACCTTGCCCAGATTGCCCGGCAGCTCGATGCGCACATCCTTGTTGTTGCTGAAGCCGCCCGGCACGCCCAGCTGTTTCACTGCGATCTGCGCGCCTTGGGTCAAGGCGTCTTTCAGGCCGCCGGTCGCGTCCGATTGCGACAGGTCACCCAGCGACAGCGCGAAGGCGCTGGCCGACAGCAACAGTCCGGCGCACAGGCCAGTGAACGAGAGAGAGCGAAGCAGCATGGGGCGTGTCCTTTTCAAATGTTGGGTAAATCGGGATCGACTAGTGCGCCGGATTCACGCGGATCTTCACCGGCGGCTTTTCTTCCAGGGTCAGGTCCACAGTGTAGCGTTCGGTGCTGACCAGCAGCGGCTGACCATCGACTTCGATGCGCGCACTGACGGCGTAGGTGTGGCCCGGCTGAACCAGTTTCTGGTCGTAGGTCAGGTGGAACGGCAGCGGCACCTGGCCTTTGATCGGGCCGCTCTGGCTGGCGAGCGTCTGGGCCGGTGCATCGACGCGGGACACATCCTGCAAGGTGACTTTCAGCGTTGCGGTAGGCGGCAGGGCCATGCGTTGCAGGTAAAACACCTCGCCGTCGACAGAGCCGGGCAGGTTGTCCGGGGCGTTGGCGCAGGCTGCCAGTACGGTAGCCATCAGGGTCAGCAGTACGTGTTTCATGGGATGCAACTCCTTATCGCGCAGCGCCGGATCGGGCCGCCGCCACGCGGGCATTGAACAGGGTCTAGGCGCTCGGGCCTGTTTCTACGACCTCGTCATTGCGATGCAGTGCCACTTGACGAATCGACAAACGGATTTCAGCTGGCAATACCCGTTTGGCTGCACCTTCAGCCAGTTCGCCGAGCAGTTCGTGATAGCCCAGTTTGCCGGCCTCGTCCTTGCGCAGGACGTCCTGATCCAGCAGCGTTTGGATGAAGTGGCGGAACAGGCTCTTGTCGAAGAATTCCGGGGCATTCAGGCCATGCAGGATCGACAGGCGCTGGGCCATGATCGTGCACAGGTCTTCGAGTTCTTCGGCGGTCAGGGTGTGTTGGCCACTGTTGAGCAGCAGCGAAATCGCCATATAGAAACGCTGGAGGGTCTGCGCGATGGCGCGCGACAGCAAGGTCAGCAGCACGAAGTGCCGCGAACTCGGTGCCGGCCGCAGGTACACGTCCTTCTCGAAGCGCAGCAGCCCTTGCTCGACGAAAGCTGCCAGCCATTGGTCGATCACGGCGTCCAGATCGTCGAGCGACCAGCGAATGAACAACTCCGATTGCAGGTACGGATACAACGCACGGGCGAAGCGCAGGATCTGCTCGCGGCTCATCCGTGACGAGCTCTGGAAGAAGCTGGCCAGCAGCGAGGGCAGCGCGAAGATGTGCAGGACGTTGTTGCGGTAGTACGTCATCAGGACCGCGTTCTGCTCATCCAGATACATAATCTTGCCCAACGCGTCCTTTTGCTCGGACAACAGGTCCATGCCTTTGACATGCTCGATCAGCGCCCGACCGTCGCCCTCGGGCAAGGTGGTATGCGGCGAGTAGGGCACCTGGCGCAGCAGCGTCAGATACAGATCCAGCACACGGGCCAGCGCCTGATCGTCCAGCGCGTGCTTGTGGGTGGACAGCAAGGCCAGTGCCACCAGATTGACCGGGTTGACCGCTGCTGCTTCATTCAGATGCTGCGCGACGCGCTCCCCGAGGCGATGAGTGGTCTCGTTCAGCCACGCGGGTTTGAACAGTGGCCCAAGGCTCTGACTGCGCCAGTCCGGTTGTTCGTGATCGAGGAAGTCGGTCAGCCGGATCGGCTCGCCGAAGTTCACCGACACCTGGCCAAAACGCTGTTTGAGCGCGCCGATGACTTTGAAAATGTCGAAAATCGACTCTTTTTTCTTCGCCGCGCCACGCAGTTCGCCGAGGTAGGTACGCCCTTCGAGCACGCGCTCGTAACCGATGTAGACCGGCACGAAGACGATCGGCATTCGCGAATTGCGCAGAAAGCTGCGCAGCGTGATGGCCAGCATGCCGGTCTTCGGTTGCAGCATGCGCCCGGTGCGCGAGCGTCCGCCTTCGACGAAGTACTCCACCGGAAAACCCTTGGTGAACAGGGTGTGCAGGTACTCGTTGAACACTGCGGTGTACAACGGATTGCCCTTGAACGTGCGACGCATGAAAAACGCGCCGCCACGACGCAGCAGGCTGCCGATCACCGGCATGTTGAGGTTGATGCCGGCGGCGATGTGCGGTGGCGTCAGGCCGTTGCGAAACAGCAGATACGACAGCAACAGATAGTCGATATGGCTGCGGTGGCACGGCACATAAATGATCTCGTTGCCTTGGGCGACGTTCTGCACGCCTTCCAGATGACTGACCTTGATGCCGTCGTAGATCTTGTTCCAGAACCAGCTGAGCACCACTTCCAGGAAACGGATGGCGGTGTAGGTGTAGTCCGAGGCGATTTCGTTGCCGTAGTGCAGCGCCTTTTCGCGGGCCTTGGCCTCAGGGATTTTCTCCCGCGCCGCCTCGTCGAGAATGGCCTGCCTGACCAGCGGGTCCGCCACCAGCCCTTTGACCAGATTGCGCCGATGGGACAGGTCCGGTCCGATGACGGCGGTTTTCAGATTCCGGAAATGCACCCGCAGCAGACGCTGTGCCATGCGCACAGTGCGTTCGTAACCTTTGTTTTCGTCGACCAGCTCGCGCAGGTGAATGGGCGCGGAGAACTGCACGCGGGTCTTGCGCCCCAGAATCAGAATGGTGATGAACTTGCGCAGGCGCCCGGTCACGGCCCAACTGTCGGCGAACAGCAGTTTCCAGGGGCTGTCTTCCTTGTCCGGAGACTGCCCCCAGAACACGCTCACCGGAATGATCTGCGCGTCTTCGGCGGCATTCTGGCTGACCGCACCGACCAGTCGTTCAAGCGTCGGCGGTGCGCCGCGTTTGTCCTGACGCCCGAGCCAGTCAGGCTCCGGGGTCAGGTAAAAGAACGCCGCAGGTTCCGAGAGATTGCCCACCACCACCGACAGCACAGGCCGCGGAAGACCGGCTTTGCGGCATTCGCGATCAAGGACCGCCAGATCGCTCAACGACGGGTTTTGCAGCGCGTAAAACACCGGGCGGCTGCGATCCAGATTGAGGGTGAACGACGACTGATTGATTGTCTCCGACCGTACCCACAGGTACAGCAGGCGGCGCAGGGTGCCAAACACAAGGCGACGAAACGGGGAGCGGGTCATACGAATTCTGCTGAAAGGGGCCGGGCCCACGAGGCGGCCAGTTTGCCGCATATGGCGGGGATGGGCAAAGTTGGGCACAAGGTGAGATTGCAGGGCCTGCAGTGGGAATGAGCTCGCTCACCAAGACGCGGGTACATCCGCCACCAAGTCGGCGGTTGGAAAGCCACTGCATCTCCACAACATGCACCGACCCATTCCCGGCTAAAGCCGGTCCTACAGACGCTGCAAACATTTCGTAGGTCCGGCTCTAGTCGTTCACACGGACGCTACGAGCTTTTTGTAGGACCGGGTCTAGCCGGTCCCACGGATGCTACGAGCTTTCCGTAGGACCGGCTTTAGCCGGGAACGCGTCCAGCGTTATGTCGCTGATCGAAGGGGCGTTAAAGACAGTTGGCTCGCTGCCAACCAGGGCTTCGCGGCGCTGCGAAGTTTGGCGCCTACCACAAACCCTGTGGGAGCGAGCTTGCTCGCGAAGGCTGATTTCCAGCCGATGCATTTCCCCACCATGCACCGGCGTCTTCCCGGCTAAAGCCGGTCCTACAGGCGCTGCAAACATTTCGTAGGACCGGGTCTAGCCGGTCCCACGGACGCTACGAGCTTTTCGTAGGACCGGTCTAGCCGTTCCCACGGAGGCTACGAGCTTTCCGTAGGACCGGCTTTAGCCGGGAACGCGTCCAGTGTTATGTCGCTGATCGAAGGGGCGTTCAAGACGTTGGCTCGCTGCCACAGGTCATAGGCACCCTCATATGAAGAGGGTGCGCTGTAAGGGTTGCCAAGGTCTATGACGTGCGCCAGGTGATCTCTTCTTCGCCGTCGGCACTGATGCGAATCCAGCGGTCGGCGTCCTCTTCGTTTTCTTCCTCGACCCACGTTCCCGGCGCGCAGCGAACTTCGACGTTCAGCGCGGCGAAGGCGGCGCGGGCGCAGGCAATGTCGTCTTCCCACGGCGTCCTGTCGCTGTCCAGGCACAAGCTGTTCCACTTGCCGACAGCCTTGGGAATCCAGGTCACGGGAATGTCGCCCGCCTTGCACTTCCAGGTCTGGCCTTTCTGGACCCATTCGCTGCACGGGCCGATGTCAGCAGTCAGCCAGGTGGTGATGGCTTTGTGATCGACGTCGGCATCTTTCAGGTAGATTTCAATATCGGGTTGGCGCATGGATGCCTCGTGAGTGTTCTGGAAAATCCATTCGCGGATTCAGTCTGTGTACGTTGCAGGCGGATCATTGCAGCACGAAATAATCGTAGCGCATCGACACCGTAACCTCGAAGGGCGCGGCCTGCTCGATCACGTTCGCCCGGCGTTCGGCACTCGCGCGCCAGCCGTGCGGCGTCATGGCCAGCAAGTTGGCGCGAGACTGGCCGTCGGGCAGCGTCAGCGTGAAACGCAGGGTTTCGCTGTGCTGCAGGCTCATGCCGTCGGGCACCAGCGCCAGGTGTTTGTCATCGGCGTAGTCACGGACTTCGTCGTAAAGGCGTTGGCGCAGTTCCATCAAGTGTTCGTTGGTCGGGCCTACACGCATGAGCCCGCCGCCAGGGGAAAGCAGGCGCCTGGCTTCGGCCCAGTCCAATGGGCTGAACACGCTGGCGATGAATTGAATGCTGGCGTCCGGCAGCGGTACGCGGGCCATGCTGGCGATCAACCACGTCAGCCGGGGATCGCGCCTGCACGCTCGCTTGACTGCCTCGCGAGAAATATCCAGCGCGTAGCCATCGCCGTGCGGAAGTGCTTCGGCGATTTGTGCGGTGTAGTACCCCTCGCCACAGCCGATGTCCAGCCAATGCGCGGGCGCCCGTTCGGCAGCCAGTTCGGCAAGGCGCTTTGCGACCGGTGCGTAGTGACCGGCGTTGAGAAAGTCGCGGCGCGCTTCGACCATCGCCTGGTTGTCGCCAGGGTCGCGGCTGTTCTTGTGCTGCACCGGCAGCAGGTTCAGGTAACCCTGGCGCGCGCGATCGAAGCGATGTCCCACAGGACACACGACGCCGTTATCCGCTGAGTCCAGCGGTGCGGAGCAGATCGGACAAGTCAGCATCAGGCGAGCAACTTGACCAGCGTCTGATAGTAGATCTCGGTCAGTACATCGAGATCGCTCGCCAGGATGCGCTCGTTCACCTGATGAATCGTCGCGTTCACCGGGCCCAGCTCGACCACCTGAGTGCCCAGAGTGGCGATGAATCGACCATCGGACGTGCCGCCGCTGGTGGACGCCTTGGTCTCGCGACCGGTGACGCTCTTGATGCTTGCCGACACCGCATCGAGCAGCGCGCCCGGTTCGGTGAGAAAGGGCAGGCCCGAAAGCGCCCAGTCCACGTGCCATTCCAGGCCGTGCTTGTCGAGAATGTCTGCCACGCGTTTCTGCAGGCCTTCGACGGTGGATTCGGTGGAGAAACGGAAGTTGAAGACGGCCGTCAGATCACCCGGAATCACGTTGGTCGCGCCCGTGCCGGAATTGAGATTGGAGATCTGGAAACTGGTCGGCGGGAAGAACGCATTGCCCGCGTCCCAGTGCTCGGCCGCCAGTTCAGCGAGGGCCGGAGCGGCCTGATGAATGGGATTCCTGGCCAGGTGCGGATAAGCCACATGACCCTGTACGCCCTTGACCGTCAGGGTGGCGCCGAGGGAGCCGCGACGACCGTTTTTCACCACATCGCCCACCAGTGTGGTGCTCGACGGTTCGCCGACGATGCACCAGTCCAGACGCTCTTTGCGCGCTGCCAGTCGTTCGACGACAGCCTTGGTGCCGTGATGCGCAGGGCCTTCTTCGTCGCTGGTGATCAGGTAGGCGATCTTGCCCTTGTGGTTCGGGTACTCGGCGACGAAGCGCTCGGTGGCGACGATCATCGACGCCAGGCTGCCTTTCATGTCCGCCGCGCCGCGCCCGCACAACATCCCGTCTTCGTCGATGAGTGCATTGAACGGATCGTTCTGCCAGGCCGTTACGGGGCCGGTCGGGACGACGTCGGTGTGACCGGCGAAGCACAGTACCGGACCCTCTTCGGTGCCGTGGGTGGCCCAGAAATTGTCGACGTCCTCGATGCGCATCGGCTCCAGCGCGAAGCCGGCATCGCCCAGGCGTTTCATCATCACGGCCTGACAATCGGCGTCGAGTGGCGTGACCGATGGGCGACGAATCAGGTCGCAGGCGAGTTGCAGAGTAGGCGAGAGGTCGGCTGGGGCTGTCATGAAAGGTCCGTAAAAAGAGACTGTCTGGCTGTGCAAACGTGGCAGGTAAATCGTGGGTCGATGAACCGATGATATTCCTGTGGGCGTGAGCCTGCTCGCGAAGCCGGACCGCCAGACGCCAAATCGATGTCTGACCGGCCTCTAAGCAAGCCGGCTCGCACCCACGGGATCATGCTGCGGATCGAACCGCGCGCCACGTTGTTGCACTGCGAAGCTGAAAAAGGCCGCCATTCTAAAGCAAAACGGCGACCCGAAGGCCGCCGTTTAGTACAGCACTCGATTGTTTCAGGCTGTAGCGGGCTCTGTGGCTGCCTTGGGCTTGGGCAGCGACGACAGGAACGCCATGATCAGCGCGGCCAGATAAGGCAGCGATTGAACCAGCAGCATCGTCACCCAGAAGCGCATGTCGTTGCTGGGCAGGCCTTGCACCAGGCAAATGCCCAGCGCCGCGCCCCACAACAGCAGCATGATGAACAGCTCCTCGCGGGCCTCGGAAATGGCCACCAGCAGGCCATGGCTGTCGGCGTTTTTCGGCGTCCGGAAGAACGGAATGCTGGTGGTGAAGAAGCCATACAGCACCGCTTTGGCGATGGTGTGCGACAGCGCCAACCCTGCAAGGGCGGCGTAGAACGCGTCCTTCAGGTTCACGCCCACCGCGCGTCGGTACAGGAAGATGATCTTGCCGACCTTGAAGAAGAACAGTGCCAGCGGCGGGATCGCGAAAATCAGCAGCGGCGGGTCGACCCGATTGGGCACGATGATCATCGCCGAGGACCACAGCAATGCACCGACGGTGAAGAAGATGTTCATGCCGTCCGCCACCCAGGGCAGCCAGCCTGCGAGGAAGTGGTAGCGCTGGCCGCGGGTCAGTTCGCTGCCCTTGCCGCGCAACAGGCTGGCGGCGTGGCGCTTGATGATCTGAATCGCGCCGTAGGCCCAGCGGAAACGCTGCTTCTTGAAATCGATAAAGGTGTCCGGCATCAGCCCTTTGCCGAAGCTGTTGTGAGCGTACGCCGCCGAATAGCCCTTCTCGAACACGCGCAGGCCCAGCTCCGCATCTTCGCAGATGCACCAGTCTGCCCAGCCCAACTCTTCGAGCACCGAACGGCGGGTCATGGTCATGGTGCCATGCTGAATGATCGCGTCGCGGTCGTTGCGGGTGACCATGCCGATGTGGAAGAACCCTTTGTATTCCGAATAGCAGAGCTTTTTGAACGCGCTTTCGTGTTGATCGCGATAATCCTGCGGCGACTGCACCACCGCGATTTTCGGATCGGCAAAGTGCGGCACCATGTGCTTGAGCCAGTTGCGGTCCACGCAGTAATCCGAATCGATCACCGCAATCACCTCGGCATCGGGCGCGGTGTGGGGAATCAGGTAGTTCAGCGCGCCCCCTTTGAAGCCTGCCAATGGCGCCACGTGGAAGAATTTGAAGCGCTCGCCGAGCATTTCACAATGCGCCTTGACGGGCTCCCAGACGGCCGGGTCCTTGGTGTTGTTATCGATCAGCAGCACCTCGAAATCCGGATAGTCCAGCGCGGCCAGGGCGTTGAGCGTCTGCTTCACCATCTCCGGAGGCTCGTTGTAACAAGGAACGTGCACCGAGACCTTGGGCCTGTAGGCGGTATCCGCTTCAACAGGCAGGAATTCGCGCCGACGCTTGTGCGTCCAGACCGCTTCGGCGAGTTCATGAGCCTCCGTGAGCAGTACGATGAACACACCAAATGCGCCCAGCGCCAGTAAAAATCCTACGAGCAGGCTGAACCAGGTGCTGTATTGCTGGCTGTAGTCATAGCCGATCCATACCAGCACCGATCCGCACAGGAACGCGATGAAGGTCAGGAAGGTCCGGCCGCGTTGACGCAGCGCCGAGCCGTCGATCAACAGCAGCGCCAGCGCGAGCATGGCCAGCACCGCCGAGCCGATGGCCAGCACCCGCCACTGAGGAATCGCGACAACAGGGCCTTCAAAGTTGAATTTCTGTTGCCGGGCGGCGTTGTAAACGCCCCAATACGCGCCGACCGAGCCTTCGTCGCTGGCTTTCCACGGCTGATCGAAGGCCTCGATCACGAAGTAGTTAAAGCCCTGACGGTTGAGTTTGTTGACCAGCGTGCGCAGATAAATCGCCTGATCCGCCTGGGTGGCATCGGCCCCGCCGCGCATGTGCCCATTGCTCGGCCAGCCGACTTCGGACAGCAGCAGCGGTTTCTTGGGGAACATGTGCTTGAGCTCGCGTGCCCGGTCAAAAACGAACTGTCCGGCTTTGTCCATGGGGATGTATTCCCAGTACGGCAAGATGTGCGCGGCGATCAGGTCCACATGTTTCGCGAGTTCGGGATACTTCTCCCAGATGTGCCACTGCTCTGAGGTGGTAACCGGCACCTTCACTGCTGCGCGGACGCGGTCGAGGAGCGCGATCAGGTCCTTGGGCTTGATTTCCTCGCGATACAGCGCCTCGTTACCGACCACCACGCGCACTACGCTGCGGGTCGTGTTGGCGAGCGCGATGGCGGTATTGATTTCACGCTCGTTACGCTCAAGGTCCGGGCTGATCCAGATGCCGAGCGTCACGCGCAGGCCGAACTCTTCGGCCAGTCGAGGGATGTCCTGCAGACTGCCATCCACGGAGTAGATGCGGATGTTGTCAGTCTGTTTGCTCATCAGCTCCAGGTCTTGGCGCATTTCGTCGTCAGACGGATACACGCCTTTCTGTGGGTTTTGTCCCAGTCTGAAAGGTGAATAAGAGAACCCAGAGATTTGTTCAGGCCAGTCAGGGGCAGAGACAGGGCGATTGATCAATGCCCAGAAACCGGTAAAGAGCGCGGCGATCGCCACGACGACCACCAGGTTGAGACCAAATTTACGCGATGACATAGGGACTTCAGGTTCCAAGCGGGGAACGGAAAAACTGACGGACGCCCGCCAGCACGACCTTGGGCAGCTGACAAATGTTGAAGTTCTGTTCTGAAGAAAATGTAGTCCGTTTCTGCAGAGAGTTGTTTTGCACAGGCAGCGTCTGATGGTTTTCAGACCAAACACCCCCACCAAACAGCTGTCCCAAACTCAGGCAAGGCCTATAATGCGCGCCGGTTTTTTGGGGTATTGGTCATGAGCACAGAAGATCCGCGGTTCGCTGGCATCGCCCGCCTGTATGGCATCGACGGGCTGGAGCGTTTGCGCGCTGCCCATGTGGCGGTCGTCGGCATCGGCGGCGTCGGTTCGTGGGCGGCCGAAGCCATGGCTCGCTGTGGCGTCGGGGAAATCTCGCTGTTCGACATGGACGACGTTTGCGTCAGCAACAGCAACCGGCAGTTGCACGCACTGACCAGCACCGTCGGCCGGCCCAAGGTCGAGGTCATGGCCGATCGCCTGCGTGAGATCAACCCGGACTGCGTCGTGCACGCCGTTGCCGACTTCGTCACCCGTGAAACCATGGCCGAATACATCACGCCGAACATCGATTGCGTCCTGGACTGCATCGACAGCGTGAACGCCAAGGCCGCTCTGATTGCCTGGTGCAAGCGTCGCAAGATCCAGATCATCACCACGGGCGGCGCGGGCGGACAGATTGACCCGACACTGATTCAGGTCTGCGATCTGAACCGCACGTTCAATGATCCGCTTGCTTCCAAGGTGCGGTCGACATTGCGTCGCGATTACGGGTTCTCACGCACCGTCACCCGCCATTACAGCGTGCCGTGCGTGTTTTCCACCGAGCAGCTTCGTTATCCCAAACCGGATGGCAGCATCTGCTTGCAGAAAAGCTTTGTCGGTGACGGCGTGAAGCTCGACTGCGCCGGTGGTTTTGGCGCCGTGATGATGGTCACCGCGACGTTCGGCATGGTGGCGGCCACCAAAGCGGTGGAAAAGATCGTGGCGGGCGTGCGGCGTCCAGCGGATCGGGTCAAGGCGCAAGAAGCCGCCGGGTCTTGAATGTCTGGCCTTGATCTTTGTGGGAGCAAACGCGCTCGCGAAGACTGAGGTCCGGACACTGAATCTACAGCGGGTGTACCGCCTTTATGCGAGCACGCTCGCTCCCGCAATGAGCAGACATGGCGCGGGTGGCGCGATTCAACCCGCCAACTGCCGCATCTTCTGCAATACCGCATTCAAACCGTTGCTGCGTGACGGCGACAACTGGCGGCTGAGCCCCAGCTGATTGAACCAGTCCGCAAGATCGACCCGTTGCAGATCCTGCGCTGACAAGCCATTGACCCGGGCGAGCAGCAGGGCGACCAGACCACGAATCAGGCGCGCGTCGCTGGCCGCGCGAAACTGCCAATGACCGTCAATCATATCGCCGAGCAGCCAGACCTTACTCTCGCAACCGTCCACCAGATGCTCGTCGGACTTTTCCTGGTCGGCAACGGGCGGCAGGCGATCCCCCCATTGCATCAGAAGACGTGCGCGTTGTTCCCAGCTCATCGGGGCGCCGAAGGTTTCCAGCGCGGTCTGCGCCAGTGACGGAAGGTTCATCTCAGCAACTCCAGTGCCTGATCCAGTGCGTTGAAGAAGTGCTCCAAATCCTCCGAGTCGTTGTACAGACCCAGTGACACCCGGATTGCGCCAGCAAGCCCGAGGCTGCTGATCAGCGGAATTGCGCAGTGATGGCCGGCGCGCACCGCGATGCCCTGCTCAGTCAGCAAATGGGCGAGATCGGCATTGTGAACGCCCTCGATCACGAAGCTTGCCAGCGCCACACTCGGATCACCCAACAGCCGAACGCCTTCGCGCAACAGCAGCCCGGCACGCAGCAGATCGTGCAGCCTCGCCTCGTGTTCGGCCACCGCCGTTTGATTGACATCGTTCAGGTAGTCGAACGTGGCGCCAAGGCCAATCACCGCGCTGATAGGCGGAGTGCCCGCCTCGAAGCCCAGTGGAGCAGGACGGAAGGTTGCGTCCAGATAACCGGCCTGCAGAACCATCTCGCCACCGAACTGCCAGTGTCGCAGCTGCGCCAGCGCCTGATGGCGACCGAACAGCACGCCCACACCATCCGGGCCATACAGTTTGTGACCGGAGAACACATAGAAGTCGCAATGCATGGCCTGGACGTCGTGACGTCCATGAACCACGCCTTGCGCGCCGTCGATGACCGTCAAGGCGCCTTGGGCGCGAGCCAGTGCGATCAGTTGAGCAACCGGCTGCCAGGTGCCGAGCACATTGGACAACTGACCGACCGCCAGCAAGCGGGTACGCGAGCTGATCAGCGTGGCGGCGGCGTCGAGGTCGATCACGCCCTGCGTCGTCAGAGGCAGGACGACCAGCCGAGCCTGTCGACGTTTTGCCAGCTGTTGCCAGGGCAGCAGGTTGGCATGGTGCTCCAGCGCGCTGATGACGATCTCATCGCCCGCTTCAAAAAGATGTTCGAGCCCGTAGGCAAGCAGATTCAACGCAGACGTCGTGCCGTGCGTAAAAACGACATGGCCGCTGTCGCCCGCATTCAGCCATTCGCCCGCTTTGCGACGCGTATCCTCGAAGGCCTGAGTCGCCATCGCGCCGGGCAGGTGCTGGGCTCGATGAACGTTGGCAGCACCATTGGCGTAGTAATGTGCCATGGCGTCGATCAGGGCTTGAGGTTTCTGCGCGGTGGCGGCGCTGTCCAGATACGTCTGTCCTTGCCGCTGGAGGGCGTCGAGGGCAGGAAAGTCAGCGCGCCAGGGGGAAATGAGGGACATGAGAATCGTGCTCTCTCCACTGTGCAAGCGAATTCATACGGGCTGCATCAGCCGACAGGGGCGGGCAGAATCTGCCGTCCCTCGTCGAGCAATTGCCCACAATGAACCCGCTCACCCGAGTCGGTCAGTTGTGAGCGTGCAGCGCTTCGTTCAGCTCGATAGCCGACTTGTGGGATTTGCATTCCACGGCACCGGTTTGCGAGTTGCGACGGAACAGCAGATCAGGCTGACCGGCGAGGTCGCGGGCCTTGAGAACCTTGACCAGTTCGTTTTTCTCGTCCAGCAGGGCCACTTTGGTCCCCGCAGTGATGTACAGACCGGCTTCAACGGTATTGCGGTCGCCCAGCGGGATGCCGATACCGGCGTTCGCGCCGATCAGGCAGCCTTCGCCGACCTTGATCACGATGTTGCCGCCACCGGACAGCGTGCCCATGGTCGAGCAGCCGCCGCCCAGATCGGAACCCTTGCCAACGAACACTCCAGCCGACACGCGACCTTCGATCATGCCCGGGCCTTCGGTGCCGCCGTTGAAGTTCACGAAACCTTCGTGCATGACGGTTGTGCCTTCGCCGATGTAGGCACCCAGACGCACGCGAGCGGTGTCAGCGATACGCACGCCGGCCGGAACCACGTAGTCGGTCATTTTCGGGAATTTGTCGACGGAGAACACTTCCAGCAGCTCGCCCTTCAGACGCGCTTCCAGCTGACGCTGCGCCAGTTCGGCCAGATCGATTGCGCCCTGGCTGGTCCAGGCCACGTTCGGCAGCAGGGGGAACACGCCCGCCAGGCTCAGACCGTGTGGCTTGACCAGGCGATGGGACAGCAGGTGCAGCTTCAGGTACGCCTCAGGCGTGGACGTCAGCGCAGCGTCTTCGGCCAGCAGCGTTGCAACCAGCGGCTTGTGGCTTTCAGCCAGACGGGTCAGCAGAGCGGCTTGCGAAGCATCGACGGATTTCAGTGCTTCAGCCAGTTTCGAGGCCAGATCAGTATTGAAACTGATGGCCTGATTGCCACCGGTATAGCCGAGGATCGGGGCGACTGCGGCGACGATTTCAGCCGAAGGGTCAAGCAGCGGCAGGGCGTAGAAGACTTCCAGCCAGGTGCCTTGACGATTTTGGGTGCCAACGCCGAAGGCCAGGCTGAACAGAGAAGTGGACATGCAGATACCTCGTTATTTAGGGCTATCTCAATCAGGCGATAGCCGCAGCGTACAGTTCGGGTTTGAAACCAATCAGGGTTTTGCCGCCAAGATCGAGCACTGGGCGCTTGATCATCGACGGTTGGGCGAGCATCAGTTCAATCGCTTTTTCCTGGTCCAGGTCGGCTTTCTGCGACTCGTCCAGTTTGCGGAAGGTCGTACCTGCGCGGTTCAGTACCGTCTGCCAGCCGTGCTCGTTGCACCACTGGGTCAGGTGTTCGCGGTCGATGCCCAGCGTCTTGTAGTCATGGAAATCGTAGTTCACCGATTTTTCATCGAGCCAGGTGCGAGCCTTCTTCATCGTGTCGCACGCCTTGATTCCGTAGAGGTGCAATGTGTTGGTATTTTCGGCCATGAGCTTGCCCCCTTTGCAATGGTTGGAAAAAACGGTGACGGATTATGCCACGTACAAGCCGGTTGGGCGCGGCCTGGCAAGGGTTTCTGCATTGCAACCGACCTGCAGCGGTCTGGCCCTGACCTAAGTGTTAAGGCGAGGCGTCATGTTAAACCGCTAATATGGCACCTCGACGCTGCATCCAGCCGACTGGATGGCAGTCATCAGTCGCTCGCTCGGGGAAGCACGCAATGCAGACAGCCTATACCGTCCTTATCCTTCTGACGCTTGTGGGTGTCTCGCGATTACTGGCCCGTGTCATTCCCCTGCCGTTGCCCTTGGTGCAGATCGCCGCGGGTGCATTGCTCGCCTGGCCGACGCTGGGGCTGCACGTGGCGCTGGATCCCGAGCTGTTCCTATTTCTGTTTCTGCCACCCTTGCTGTTTTCCGATGGCTGGCGCATGCCCAAGCGAGACTTCTGGCGCTACCGCGGCCCCATCCTGACGCTGGCGGTTGGTCTGGTTATCTTCACGGTCATAGGCGCCGGTTATTTCATTCACTGGTTATTGCCCGCAGTCCCTCTGCCGGTAGCCTTTGCCCTGGCAGCGGTTCTGTCGCCGACCGACGCCGTTGCGGTGTCCGCCATCGCTCAGGATCGCCTGCCCGCGCCGATCATGCGGATGTTGCAGGGCGAGGCACTGATGAACGATGCGTCTGGCCTGGTGACCTTCAAGTTCGCGCTGGCTGCAGCGATTACCGGCGTGTTTTCCATTGCCGACGCGAGCCTCAATTTCATCCTCGTCGCATGCGGCGGCCTGGCCGTCGGCATCGCGCTCAGCTGGCTGGTAGGGCGGATGCGCAGCTGGATGATCACCCGCGGCTGGGATGATCCAGCGACCCACGTGGTATTCATGTTGCTGTTGCCGTTTGCTGCCTACGTTCTGGCGGAACGGCTGCAGGTTTCCGGCATCCTGTCGGCGGTGGCCGCAGGAATGATGCAAAGCTGGGTGGACCTGCTGCCGCGACAGACCAGCACCCGGCTGCTCAACCGAAGCGTATGGACGTTGCTGGAGTTCGCATTCAACGGCCTGATTTTCCTCCTGTTGGGTCTCCAGTTGCCGGACATTATCTCGGCGGTCACTGTCCACGAGGTCACGCTCTGGCCCACGCTGTTGTGGCGTTGCCTGGATGTGCTGGCCATTTTCGTGGTGCTGGCCGTGCTGCGTTATGTCTGGGTGCAAAGCATCTGGCGTCTGATGATCCGGATACGTCGTTGGCGCGGACGCGGCGACGGCTCGCTGGAGCTCTCGACCCGTTCGTCCCTGTTGTTGACGGTCGGTGGCGTGCGCGGGGCTGTGACGCTGGCCGGTACTCTGTCGGTGCCGATGCTGATCAGCGCGGGTATCGAGTTTCCCGAGCGTGACCTGCTGATATTCATTGCTGCCGGCGTCATCCTCATCTCCCTGGTGGTGGCCAGTATTGCCTTGCCGCTGCTGGTGCGCGGTCTTACCAGCGAGCCCGATCTGCGCCTGAAGCGAGAAGTGCGCGATGCCTGGAAACGCACGGCGGAAGCGGCGATCCACGCACTGGAAAATCCCGAGGTGGCGGATGCCACGACGTCTCCGGATGCCGCGCAGGCGGTACTGGCGACCGAGGTGAAGTCGCGCATCATGTCCGAGTACCGCCATCGGCTGGAGATGTTCAACGACACGGCCGAAGCCCAGGCACTGGCGTTTCAGATGGATCAAGTGGAGAAGCGCATGCGCATCAATGCCCTGCGTGCTCAACGACTGGAGCTTTACCGTCTGCATCGTCATCACCAGATCGGGGACGATGTGCTGGGCCAGATTCTGGCAGAGCTCGATCTTAACGAGGCCAATCTGGGGCCGGCCAAATAGGGCGGGCAGGTCTTGACGGAGTGGATGAGGCGCATCGGTGGACCTCCCTGTTCGAGCAGGATTGAAGGAGGTCCGATTATCCGGTGTGAAAGAAACGCGAGTGCACTACATATGTACCGCACCTTAAGTTTCTGAGGGCGGCACAATGGTCAACGTTGAACGAATGCGCGGATCCGCTCGGCTGCCTCGACACATTCGGCGAGCGGTGCAACCAGTGCCATGCGGACGCGCCCGGCACCCGGGTTGAAGCCCTCGACATCGCGGGACAGGTAAGAACCCGGCACGACGGTCACATGCTCGGTGACAAACAGGTCGCGGCAGAATGCTGCGTCATCGGTGCCGACGTTCGGCCAGAGATAGAAGCCACCGTCAGGGCGCTGCACGTCCATTACCGGAGAGAGGATTTCCAGCACCGCATCGAACTTTTCCCGGTACAGCGTCCGGTTGGCGCGTACGTGTTCTTCATCGTTCCACGCCGCGATGCTCGCCAGTTGCGTCTGAACCGGCATCGCGCAGCCATGATAGGTCCGATAAAGCAGAAAGGCCTTGAGAATCTCGGCATCGCCGGCGACGAATCCTGAACGCAGTCCCGGCAGGTTGGAGCGTTTGGAGAGGCTGTGGAACACCACGCAACGCTTGAAATCCTGACGGCCCAGTTCGGCGCACGCGCTGAGCAGACCCGGTGGAGGGGCGTCCTCGTCGAAGTAAAGCTCGCTGTAGCATTCGTCGGCGGCGATCACGAAGTCGTGTTCGTCGGCCAGCGCGATGAGCTTCTTCAACGTCTCAACGGGGATAAGCGCGCCCGTCGGGTTACCCGGCGAGCACAGGAAGAGAATCTGGCAGCGTTTCCAGACGTCAGCCGGCACGGCGTCGAAGTCAGGGTTGAAGCCATGCTCTGCAAGGCACGGCAGGTAATGCGGGCTGGCACCGGCGAGGAACGCGGCGCCTTCGTAGATTTGATAGAACGGGTTCGGGCTGATCACCAGACCGTCATCGCTGCGATTGACCACCGTCTGGGTGAACGCGAACAGCGCTTCGCGCGTGCCGTTGACCGGCAGCACGTGCTTGCTCGCGTCCAGCCAGCCCTGCGGAACGCTGAAACGGCGCTCGCACCAGTTGGCGATGGCTTCACGCAGTGCAGGGATCCCGGCCGTGGTGGGGTAGACAGCCATCTGGTCCAGGTTGTCGGCCAGCGCCTTTGCAACGAACTCGGGCGATGTGTGCTTGGGTTCGCCGATCGACAAGGCGATCGGGCGCTTGTCAGGGTTGGGCGTGACGCTGCCAAGCAAGGCGCGGAGTTTTTCGAACGGGTAGGGTTGAAGCTGCTGCAGAGCGTTATTCATGTGCAATGGGTCTCAGGGAGCTGGGCGCCTGACATTCCGCATCAGAATGTTCAGGCGCTGTTGAATCGATTCGTCAGGGCGTTCAGATGCTGATGCGCAGTTCGCTGCCCGGTTCCGGGTTGACGCTCAGTTGCTGGACGATCGCGTCCTGCAGGCGGCGACACAGCTGGGGATCGGACAGTGGCTGGTTGTTTTCATCGGTCAGGAAGAAGACGTCTTCGACCCGCTCGCCCAGGGTGGCAATCTTGGCGTTCTGCAGAGACAGATCGAACTCCAGGAATATCTTGCCCACGCGGGCGAGGAGGCCGGGACGGTCCGGGGCGCTGAGCTCCAGCACGGTGACCGGACGCTGTGCGTCATTGGAAATCGTGACGACCGGGGCGAAGGCAAAGTGCTTGAGCTGACGGGGCACTCGACGCTTGATGATCGTCGGGTAGTCGTCCGGGTTGCGCAGCGCTTCAGTCAGCCCTTCGCGGATGGTCTTGATCCGCTCGGGATTATCGCCGATGGAGCCGCCGTCGCTGTCCAGCACGATGTAGGTGTCAAGGGTGAACTGGCTGGTAGACGTGATGACCCGAGCGTCGTGAATGTTCAGGTTCAACTGGTCCATCGCCGCTACGGTCACTGCGAAAAAGTCGTGCTGGTCCGGCGCGTAGATGAATATCTGCGTGCCGCCCTCGAATTCACGCTGCGTCGTCTCCTTGATCAACACCAGAGGACCGCCGTCGACGGGCTGCTGCAGGATTGCATCGCTGTGCCATGCAACGTCGCCCGCGGTGTGGCGCAAGAAGTAATCGTCGCCAAGCTGGGACCATAACTGCTCGACATCGTCGGGGTCTGTGCCGCTGCGCACCAATATGTCCAGCGCTGCGCTCTGCGTGCGACGAATCTGCTCCTCGCGGTCGACCGGGTTTTCCAGACCGCGTTTGAGCGCGCGTTTGGTTTCGGTGTAAAGCTGACGCAGCAAGCTGGCACGCCAGGAGTTCCACAACGTCGGATTCGTCGCGTTGATGTCGGCGATCGTCAGGACATAAAGGTAATCCAGATGCACCTCGTCGCCCACGAACTGGGCGAAGTCGTGGATCACTTGCGGATCGGAGAGATCCTTGCGCTGCGCCGTGGTGGACATCACCAGATGGTTTTGCACCAGCCAGACGATCAACTGCGTGTCCCACTGCGGCAAGTGGTGGCGAATGCCGAAGGCTTCGGCGTCCACTGCACCGAGTTCCGAATGATCGCCGCCGCGACCTTTGCCGATATCGTGATAAAGGCCGGCCAGGTAGATCAATTCAGGCTTGGGAAGCTTGGCCATGAGCTTGCTTGCAAGCGGGAATTTCTCCGACACCTGGGTGTATTGAAGCTTACGTAGGTGTTTGATCAGATTCAGCGTGTGGGCGTCGACGGTATAAATGTGGAACAGATCGTGTTGCATCTGCCCGACGATGTGGCCGAACTCCGGCAGATAAAGGCCCAGAATGCCGTACCGGTTCATGCGACGCAGATTGCGGTGAATGCCGATCTCGCACTTGAACAGTTCGATGAACAGGCTGGTATTGCGGATATCGTTGCGGAAATCGTCGTTGATCAGGTGCCTGTGTTCGCGCAGCAGGCGAATGGTGTCGGCACGCACGCCTTTGATTTCCGGGCGTTGCGCCATCAGTACGAATATCTCCAGCATCGCGAAAGGCGTGCGTTTGAAGACGTTCGCGTGGGTTGCCTCGATATACCCGTCGTGGAGCTGGAAGCGCGAGTTGATCGATTCGGTGACGGTGTGCTCGTCATCGGAAAGGATCACTTCTTCGAAATGCTGAATGATCAGGTCGCTGAGTTGGGCGATGCTCATGACCACGCGGTAGTACTTCTGCATGAAGCGCTCTATGGCCAGCTTTGCGTCGCTGTCCTGATAGCCGAGCAGGCGTGCAATGTTGGTCTGGTAGTCGAACAGCAGCCGGTCCTCGGAGCGGCCCGCCAGCATGTGCAGCGCGTAACGCACCTTCCAGAGAAATTCCTGAGACGACGCCAGCAGCGCGTTTTCGCTTTCCAGCAAAAAGCCCTGATCGGCCAGCGCGTGCAGATTGAGCGTGCCGTACTGGCGGCGCGCAACCCAGAGGATCGTCTGGATGTCACGCAGACCGCCCGGCGAGCCCTTCACATTGGGTTCGAGGTTGTATTCGGTATCGAAATACTTGTGATGGCGGGTTTTCTGTTCGGCGCGTTTGGCCAGAAAGAATTCCTTGCTGGGCCACATCTCGCCAGTGCTGGTGACTTCCAGCATGCGCTGGCGCAGTCGCTCGGGTCCTGCGATGGTGCGGCTTTCCATGAGATTGGTGATCACGGTCAGATCAGCGCGGGCCTCAGTGGCACATTCGTCCACCGAGCGAACGCTCTGACCCACTTCCAGGCCGATGTCCCACAGCAGCGTAAGGAAACGCTCAATGGAATCGCGGAAAACCTCATGGTCGGCGCTGTCCAGCAGGATCAGCAGGTCGATGTCGGAATAGGGGTGCAGTTCGCCTCGGCCATACCCGCCCACCGCCAAAAGGGCGATGTCGGCGTCTTCGCTCCAGTCGAACTGGTCCCAGGCCTGCTGCAGAATATTGTCGACGAACCAGGCGCGGTCCTCGATCAGTCTGCGGATCTCCCGGCCTGATTTGAAGCGTTGGTCCAGCACCTCGCGGGCTTGACGTATGGCTTTCTTGAAGGCCGGGATGGGGCTGGCCTTGAGCGCCAGTTCGGCCTGGAACTGGCCGCGATCGAACAAATCTGGGTCCACCTGCGGCATCGAGCTGCTTTCCTTCTATCTATATCGACCGTACTGGGTAGAGACGTGGGATCAGGCCGAGACGCGGGCGATGGTGTCATCGCTGCGCAAGGTGAAGATCTCGTAGCCCGAAGCGGTCACCAGAATGGTGTGTTCCCACTGCGCCGACAGCTTGCGGTCCTTGGTGATGGCTGTCCAGCCGTCGCCAAGCAGGCGCGTGTCAGCTTTGCCCTGGTTGATCATGGGCTCGATGGTAAAGGTCATGCCTTCCTTGAGCTCCATGCCGGTGCCGGCCTTGCCGTAATGCACCACCTGAGGTTCTTCGTGGAAGACCTTGCCGATGCCGTGGCCGCAGTATTCACGGACAACCGAGAAGCCGTTCTTCTCTGCGTGCTTCTGGATCACCTCGCCGATGTCGCCAAGATGCGCACCCGGCCTGACGACCTCGATGCCTTTATACAGACACTCCTGAGTCACACGCGACAGGCGCTCGGCCCACTCGGGCACTTTGCCCACATGAAACATTTTGCTGGTGTCGCCGTGGTAACCGTCCTTGATGACGGTCACGTCGATGTTCAGTACGTCGCCATCCTTGAGCGGCTTCTCGTTCGGGATGCCGTGGCAGACCACGTGATTGATCGAGGTGCAGATGGATTTCGGAAAACCCTTGTAATTCAGCGGCGCCGGAATGGCTTTCTGCTCATTGACGATGTAGTCATGGCAGATACGATCCAGCTCGTCGGTGGTGACGCCAGGCTTGACGTACGCCCCGATCATTTCGAGCACGTCAGCGGCGAGACGGCCGGCGATACGCATCTTTTCAATGTCTTCAGGGGTTTTGAGGGTAACGGTCATACAAGGCTCTCTCGGCGCGGCAGGGCCGCAGCTAAAACACGGAAAAACGCGATTCTACCAGACCGTCGCCGGGCGGGTTATCATCGCTTCCTTATATGCATGCCCGCGGCCGTGTCCATCGACGCGGCGAAGCATGAAAAAGCGTCTGAAAAACAGGATCTTATTTCGGGTTCCGTTATCAGAGCTTTTGTGATATAAAATGCGCCGCTTTACGGGGTACGTCCCGAAAGCTCAAACCCACACACGTGTCGACACGATGACCTGGGTGCCCTCGGCTCAAGCCGTTGGTTGGTCATTGGGATACGTGGAGGCCTAACCCGACTTATCAAGGAACTATCATGTCCCAAGTCAACATGCGCGATATGCTGAAGGCCGGTGTGCACTTCGGTCACCAAACCCGTTACTGGAATCCGAAAATGGGTAAGTACATTTTCGGCGCGCGTAACAAGATTCACATCATCAACCTTGAAAAAACCCTGCCTATGTTCAACGAAGCTCTGACTTTCGTTGAGCGCCTGGCTCAGGGCAAAAACAAGATCCTGTTCGTCGGCACCAAGCGTTCCGCTGGCAAGATCGTCGCTGAAGAAGCAGCACGTTGCGGTTCGCCGTACGTCGATCACCGCTGGTTGGGCGGCATGCTGACCAACTTCAAAACCATCCGTGCTTCCATCAAGCGTCTGCGCGAGCTCGAAGTTCAGGCTGAAGACGGTACCTTCGCCAAGCTGACCAAGAAAGAGGCGCTGATGCGCACTCGCGATCTGGAAAAGCTGGATCGTAGCCTGGGCGGTATCAAGGATATGGGCGGTCTGCCAGACGCTCTGTTCGTTATCGACGTTGATCACGAGCGCATTGCTATCACCGAAGCCAACAAGCTGGGCATCCCGGTCATCGGCGTAGTCGATACCAACAGCAGCCCTGAAGGTGTTGACTACATCATCCCAGGCAACGATGACGCCATTCGCGCCATCCAGCTGTACATGGGTTCGATGGCTGATGCTGTCATCCGTGGTCGCAACAACGTTGCTGGCGGCACCGACGTTTACGTTGAAGAAGCTCCAGCGGCAACTGTTGAAGGCTGAGTAGCAAACGCCTGGCGTTTACTCAGTACGCAAAAAGGGGGCTAGGCCCCCTTTTTGCCACCTCGAAAACCATCTGGCGTTGCCATCGACCTGATGTCATGTGCAGCGGTCACCATGGCTTTTCAAGAATTTGAACGCCCGCCCAGCGGGTGGAATGGTTGAAGACCTATCCAAGAGGATTTTGAAATGGCAGAGATTACTGCAGCGTTGGTCAAAGAACTGCGCGAGCGTACTGGCGAAGGTATGATGGACTGCAAAAAGGCCTTGACCAAGGCCGGCGGCGACATCGAAAAAGCCATCGACGATATGCGTGCTTCGGGCGCAATCAAGGCCGCCAAAAAAGCAGGCAACATTGCTGCTGAAGGCGCCATCGCTATCAAGGACAACGGCAAGCGCGCTGTCCTGATCGAAGTCAACTCGCAGACCGACTTCCTGGCTCTGCAGGACGACTTCAAGACCTTCGTCGCTTCCAGCGTCGCAAAAGCATTCGAGCAGCAAGACTTCACCGTCGAGCAACTGATCGAAGCTCAGGAAACCGAGCGTACCGCTCTGGTTGCCAAGGTCGGCGAGAACGTCAACATTCGTCGTCTGGCGCGTGTTGAAGGTGACGTTCTGGGTTCCTACCTGCACGGCAACAAGATCGGCGTGGTTGTAGCCCTCAAAGGCGGCGACGCTGAACTGGCCAAAGACATCGCGATGCACGTTGCAGCCAGCAACCCTGAGTTCCTGCTGCCTTCCGACGTTTCGGCCGAAGCGATCGAGCGCGAGAAGAACGTCTTCCTGCAGCTGAACGAAGACAAGCTCAAAGGCAAGCCTGCCGATATCGCCGAGAAGATGGTTGCCGGTCGTATCAGCAAGTTCCTGGCTGAAGCCAGCCTGGTCGAGCAAGCGTTCGTCAAGAACCCGGAAATCAAGGTCGGCGAGCTGGCCAAGAAAGCCGGTGCTGAAATCGTATCGTTCACCTACTTCAAAGTAGGCGAAGGCATCGAGAAGCCAGTCGACAACTTCGCAGAAGAAGTTGCTGCTCAAGTAGCTGCTTCCAAGCAATAAGACGGTTCTCCAACTGTCGCCCCAAAGAGGCTGCCCGCTCACGCGCGCAGCCTCTTTGTCAAAACGGCACGCGGAATTTGTTTTTCAGGGGTTGTGGCTTACGAGGCTGCAATTTCCTCAGGTAGTAGCCTAGAGTTAGCGCAGCCGCACATGGCTGGTCGACTCGTCAGATTTTTTTTAACGCCGCAGGAGAGATTCGCAATGGCTCAGCAGGGCAGTGGTTATCAAGCTCGCTATAAACGCATTCTACTCAAGCTTAGCGGCGAGGCCCTGATGGGGTCGGAAGAGTTCGGTATCGACCCTAAAGTGCTGGATCGCATGGCGCTTGAAGTGGGTCAGCTGGTGGGCATTGGGGTTCAGGTCGGTCTGGTGATCGGCGGTGGCAACCTGTTCCGTGGTGCGGCGTTGAGTGCCGCTGGCATGGACCGTGTCACGGGCGATCACATGGGCATGCTGGCCACTGTGATGAATGCCCTGGCAATGCGTGATGCGCTGGAGCGCGCCAATATCTCGGCCATCGTGATGTCGGCCATCTCCATGGTGGGTGTGACCGATCACTATGATCGTCGCAAAGCCATGCGCCACCTCAATTCCAAAGAAGTGGTCATTTTCGCTGCGGGGACCGGCAACCCGTTCTTCACCACCGATTCGGCTGCCTGCCTGCGCGCGATCGAAATCGACGCCGACGTCGTGTTGAAGGCAACCAAGGTGGATGGTGTGTACACTGCCGATCCATTCAAGGACCCGCATGCCGAGAAGTTCGATCATCTGACCTACGATGAAGTGCTGGATCGCAAGCTGGGTGTAATGGACCTGACGGCCATCTGCCTGTGCCGTGACCACAAGATGCCGCTGCGTGTCTTTAATATGAACAAACCCGGCGCCCTGCTGAACATCGTGCATGGCGGCGCGGAAGGAACTTTGATCGAGGAAGGCGAACAATGATCAACGACATTAAAAAAGCCGCTCAAGAGCGCATGCAGAAATCCATCGAATCGCTGCACCACGCGTTTGGCCAGATTCGTACCGGCAAGGCCCACCCCAGCATCCTGGGCAGCGTGATGGTGCCTTACTACGGCGCTGATACCCCGTTGAGCGGCGTCGCCAGCGTCACCGTCAAAGACTCCCGCACCCTGCAGGTCGTGGCGTTCGAGCGCAACATGCTCGCGGCGGTCGACAAGGCGATTCAAAGCGCAGGTCTGAACCTGAACCCGACCAACCTGGGCGAGATGCTGCTGATCTCCATGCCCGCGCTGACCGAAGAGACCCGCAAGGGCTTCACCAAACAGGCCCGCAGTGCCGCAGAAGATGCGCGCGTAGCCGTTCGCAATATCCGTCGCGATGCGCTGGGCGATCTGAAGAAACTGGTCAAGGACAAAGAGATCAGCGAAGACGAAGAGCGTCGTGGTACCGCTGAGATCGACAAGCTGATCAAGGATTTCGAGGCCCAGATCACCAAGGCCACGGAAGATAAAGAGAAGGACCTGATGGCCGTATAAGGGGTCAGGAAGCTTTCATGGATAAGACAAAGCTGGCTGTGCCGTCATCGGTGCCGCGTCATGTCGCGATCATCATGGATGGGAACAATCGCTGGGCCAAGAAGCGTCTGCTGCCAGGTGTGGCAGGCCACAAGGCTGGCGTGGACGCCGTTCGCGCCGTGATCGAGGTGTGCGCCGAGGCCAAGGTCGAGGTGCTGACGCTGTTCGCCTTTTCCAGTGAGAACTGGCAGCGTCCGGCCGAGGAGGTCGGCGCGCTGATGGAGTTGTTCTTCACCGCCTTGCGTCGAGAGACCCGGCGCCTGAACGAGAACGGCATCAGCCTGCGGATCATCGGTGATCGCTCGCGGTTCCACCCGGAGTTGCAGGCTGCTATCCGCGAAGCGGAAGCCAGCACTGCCGCGAACAGCCGCTTTGTCCTGCAGATCGCCGCCAATTATGGCGGTCAGTGGGACATCGCTCAGGCCGCGCAGCGCCTCGCGCGTGAGGTCCAGGCCGGGCATCTGCGCCCTGACGACATCACCCCGGAGCTGCTGCAGACCTGTCTGGCGACGGGCGATCTGCCGTTGCCAGATCTGTGCATTCGTACCGGTGGCGAGCACCGCATCAGCAATTTTCTGCTGTGGCAGCTGGCTTACGCCGAGTTGTATTTCTCCGACCTGTTCTGGCCGGACTTCAAACACGAAGCCATGCGCCATGCGCTGGCCGATTTCGCTTCTCGCCAACGCCGCTTCGGGAAGACCAGCGAGCAGGTTGAAGCAGGAGCCCGTGCTTAATGCTCAAACAACGAATCATCACAGCGTTGATCCTTGCGCCACTCGCCCTGTGCGGCTTCTTTCTGCTCGTCGGTGGCAGCTTCGCGCTGTTCATCGGCGCCGTAGTGGTGCTGGGGGCGTGGGAATGGGCGCGTCTGGCCGGTTTTGAAGCTCAATCTGCCCGCGTGCTGTATTCGGCAGTGGTCGGGGTGCTGCTGTTTCTTCTTTATCTGTTGCCCGGGCTCGCACCATGGATCCTGGTGGCGGCCTTGCTCTGGTGGTTGACCGCGACCTGGCTGGTGCTGACGTACCCCGAGTCCAGCGAACACTGGTCAAGCGCCGCATGCAAACTGGCCATCGGTCTGCTGATTCTACTGCCGGCCTGGCAAGGACTGGTTCTCATCAAGCTGGCGCCGATGGGCAACTGGCTGATTCTTTCGGTGATGATTCTGGTGTGGGGTGCCGACATTGGCGCCTATTTCTCCGGCAAGGCGTTCGGCAAGCGCAAGCTGGCCCCGAAAGTCAGCCCGGGCAAAAGCTGGGAAGGCCTTTACGGCGGTCTCGCTGCCTGCCTGCTCATCACAGCGGTCGTGGGTATTTTCCGCGGATGGTCCATTCTTGAGATCGTGTTCGCGCTGGTGTGCGCGGCGATCGTGGTGTTGATCTCCGTGGTGGGCGATCTGACCGAAAGCATGTTCAAGCGTAAATCCGGCGTTAAAGACAGCAGCAACCTGCTGCCGGGTCATGGCGGCGTGCTTGACCGCATCGACAGCCTTACCGCCGCGATTCCGGTTTTCGCCCTGCTGCTCTGGGCAGCCAAAGATTGGGGCATGATGTGAGCAAGCCCCAACTGATCACCGTTCTGGGAGCTACCGGGTCGGTAGGCCTGAGTACGCTGGACGTTATCGCGCGTCATCCTTCGCGCTACCAGGTTTTCGCCCTGACCGGCTTCAGCCGTCTGACAGAGCTGCTGGCGTTGTGCGTTCGCCACACGCCACAGTTCGCCGTGGTCCCGACCACGGTCGCTGCGCGGCAATTGCAGGATGACTTGCGGGCGGCCGGCCTCGACACGCGGGTGCTGGTAGGGGAGGGCGGCCTGTGCGAGGTGTCCGCTCACCCGCAGGTCGACACCGTATTGGCGGCCATCGTCGGGGCAGCCGGTCTGCGCCCGACGCTTGCGGCGGTGGAGGCTGGCAAGAAGGTTCTGCTGGCCAACAAGGAGGCGCTGGTCATGTCCGGCGCGCTGTTCATGCAGGCCGTGCGCCGCAGTGGCACGGTATTGCTGCCTCTGGACAGCGAGCACAACGCGATCTTCCAGTGCCTGCCTGGCAACTACGCCAATGGCCTTGCGCAGGTGGGGGTGCGGCGGATATTGCTGACAGCTTCGGGCGGTCCGTTTCGCGAAACGGCACTGGCCGAGCTGGAAGAAGTTTCGCCAGAGCAGGCCTGTGCGCACCCGAACTGGTCCATGGGGCGCAAGATTTCCGTGGATTCTGCGAGCATGATGAACAAGGGCCTCGAGCTGATCGAAGCCTGCTGGTTGTTCGACACCACGCCTGAAAAGATCCAGGTGGTCATCCACCCCCAGAGCGTGATCCACTCGATGGTGGACTACGCGGATGGCTCGGTGCTGGCGCAACTGGGCAACCCCGACATGCGCACGCCGATTGCCCATGCGCTCGCCTGGCCTGAGCGCATCGATTCGGGCGTCGCGCCGCTCGATCTGTTCAGCATTGCCCGGCTGGACTTTCAGGCACCGGACGAATTGCGCTTCCCTTGCCTGCGCCTTGCGCGGCAAGCTGCGGAAACCGGGAACAGCGCTCCGGCGGTCTTGAATGCGGCCAACGAAGTGGCGGTGGCCGCGTTCCTGGACCGACGCATCCGTTACCCGGAGATCGCGAGTATGATCGACGAGGTGTTGAATCTTGAGCCTGTCGTGGCAGTGGACGAGCTGGATACGGTTTTCGAAGTCGATGCCCGGGCTCGATCGCTGGCGGAGCAGTGGCTCGGTCGAAATGGGCGATAAACGGCAAGTGCCGACAGGCGCAGGTCAATGGGTGCGTATGAGCATGCAGCGCGTGCTTGAGCGCACCGTCAAACCGGAACCCGGAGAACAGTGATGAGCGCGCTATATATGATAGTCGGCACCCTGGTTGCCTTGGGTGTGCTGGTGACCTTTCACGAGTTTGGCCATTTCTGGGTGGCCAGGCGTTGTGGCGTCAAGGTGTTGAGATTCTCCGTCGGCTTCGGCACGCCGTTGCTGCGCTGGCACGATCGCAAGGGGACTGAGTTCGTCGTTGCGGCCATCCCGCTGGGCGGTTACGTCAAGATGCTCGATGAGCGTGAAGGCGATGTTCCGCCTGAGCTCGTCGATCAGTCCTTCAATCGCAAATCGGTTTACAAGCGCATCGCGATCGTCATCGCGGGGCCTGTCGCCAACTTTCTCCTGGCCATTGTATTTTTCTGGGTACTCGCGATGCTGGGCAGCCAGCAGGTGCGTCCGGTCATTGGTGGTGTCGAAACCGGCAGTATCGCGCAGAAGGCTGGCCTGACTTCCGGTCAGGAAATTGTTTCAGTAGATGGCCAGGCCACCTCCGGCTGGGCGGCAGTGAACCTGCAGCTGGTGCGCAGACTGGGTGAAAGCGGCAGCATCGCACTGAAGGTGCGTGACCAGGGTTCCGACGTGGAAACCGCACATGCGCTGGTGCTGGATAACTGGCTCAAGGGCGCCGATGAGCCTGATCCGATTCGCTCCCTGGGCATCCGGCCATGGCGTCCAGCGCTGGCACCCGTGCTTGCCGAGCTCGATCCAAAAGGCCCGGCACAGGCAGCAGGCCTGAAAACCGGTGATCGTCTGTTGGCCGCCAATGGTCAGCCTTTCGACGAATGGCAGCAGGTCGTGGACTGGGTTCGTGTCCGCCCCGATACAAGCATTTCTTTGCGCGTGGAGCGCGATGGCGCTCAGATCGATGTGCCCGTCACGCTCGTCGCTCATGGCGACGGCAAGGCGGCAACGGGTTACCTTGGCGCCGGTGTGAAGGGCGTGGACTGGCCACCGGAGATGCTGCGCGAGGTCAGTTATGGCCCGTTGGCGGCGGTTGCGGAGGGTGCCCGGCGTACCTGGACCATGAGTGTGCTGACCCTCGATTCGCTGAAGAAAATGTTGTTCGGCGAGCTGTCGGTAAAAAACTTGAGCGGACCGATAACCATTGCTAAAGTGGCGGGCGCTTCGGCCCAGTCAGGTGTAGGTGACTTCTTGAATTTCCTTGCTTATCTGAGCATAAGCCTGGGGGTTCTCAATTTGCTGCCCATTCCAGTGTTGGACGGGGGGCACTTGCTGTTTTATCTGATCGAGTGGGCGCGTGGTCGACCACTGTCGGAAAAGGTGCAGGGTTGGGGGGTTCAGATCGGAATAAGTCTGGTGGTTGGAGTCATGTTGCTCGCACTGGTCAACGATCTGGGACGACTGTAAAAGCTACGCCGAATTGTGAATCTGCCGCATTTTGCGGCAGTTTGTTTATTGCCAGTTGGAATAAGAAAGGACTTCATGAAACGTCTGCTGCTAACTGCGGTTCTTGCCGTACTGATGATCGCCGAAGTTCACGCCGAGTCCTTCACTATCTCCGATATCCGTGTCAACGGCCTGCAGCGGGTTTCCGCGGGCAGCGTGTTTGGTGCGTTGCCGTTGAACGTGGGTGAACAGGCCGATGACGCGCGTCTGGTCGACGCAACGCGTGCGCTGTTCAAAACCGGGTTTTTCCAGGATATCCAGCTGGGCCGCGACGGTAACGTCCTGGTCATTACCGTGGTCGAGCGCCCATCGGTTTCCAGCATCGAGATCGAAGGTAACAAGGCGATCACCACTGAAGACCTGATGAAGGGTCTGAAGCAGTCGGGTCTGGCAGAAGGCGAGATTTTCCAGCGTGCAACCCTGGAAGGCGTTCGTAACGAACTGCAGCGTCAATACGTAGCTCAAGGCCGCTATTCGGCAGAAGTCGCCACTGAAGTCGTCCCTCAACCGCGCAACCGCGTTGGCCTCAAGATCAACATCAATGAAGGCGCCGTGGCGGCGATCCAGCACATCAACGTGGTGGGTAACTCCGTTTTCCCCGAGCAGGATCTGGTCGATCTGTTCGAGCTGAAAACCACCAACTGGCTTTCCTTCTTCAAGAACGACGACAAGTACGCCCGCGAAAAACTGTCCGGCGACCTGGAACGTCTGCGTTCGTACTACCTCGACCGCGGCTATATCAACATGGATATCGCCTCGACTCAGGTCTCCATCACGCCTGACAAGAAAAGCGTGTACATCACCGTCAACATTCATGAAGGCGAGAAGTACAGCGTCAAGTCGGTCAAGCTGAGCGGTGACCTCAAGGTTCCGGAAGACCAGATCCAGTCGCTGCTGCTGGTCAAGCCGGGTCAGGTGTTCTCCCGTAAGGTCATGACCACGACCTCCGAGCTGATCACCCGTCGTCTGGGTAACGAGGGTTATACCTTCGCCAACGTCAACGGCGTTCCGACCCCGAACGATGAAGATCACACCGTCGACATCCTGTTCGCTGTCGATCCGGGCAAGCGCGCCTACGTCAACCGCATCAATTTCCGTGGCAACACCAAGACCGCGGACGAAGTACTGCGTCGCGAGATGCGTCAGATGGAAGGCGGCTGGGCTTCGACCTACCTGATCGACCAGTCCAAAACCCGTCTGGACCGTCTGGGCTTCTTCAAGGAAGTGAACGTCGAAACTCCTGCGGTGCCGGGCACCGATGATCAGGTGGACGTCAACTACGCAGTGGAAGAGCAGGCCTCCGGTTCGATCACCGCCAGCGTCGGTTTCGCACAGAGTGCGGGTCTGATCCTGGGTGGTTCGATCAGCCAGAACAACTTCCTGGGTACCGGTAACAAGGTCAGCATCGGCCTGACCAAAAGTGAATACCAGACCCGCTACAACTTCAGCTACGTCGATCCGTACTTCACGCCGGACGGTGTGAGCCTGGGTTACAGCGCGTTCTACCGCAAGACCGATTACGACGACCTGGACGTCGACGTTGCCAGCTACTCGGTAGACAGCCTGGGTGCCGGTATCAACATGGGCTACCCGATCAGCGAGACGGCGCGCCTGAACTTCGGCCTGTCGGTCCAGAAGGACGAGCTGAGCACCGGTAAATACACCGTCGACGAGATCTTCGACTTCATCGACAAGGAAGGCGACAGCTTCACCAACTTCAAAGCGTCTGTCGGCTGGTCCGAATCGACCTTGAACAAAGGCACCTTGCCGACCCGTGGTCATTCCCAGAGCCTGACGCTGGAAACCACCATTCCGGGCAGCGACCTGTCGTTCTACAAACTTGATTATCGCGGTCAGTTGTTCCACCCGATCTCCACCAATTACACCCTGCGTCTGCACTCGGAGCTGGGTTACGGTGATGGTTACGGTTCGACTTCCGGTCTGCCGTTCTACGAGAACTACTACGCCGGTGGCTTCAACTCGGTTCGTGGCTTCAAGGACAGCACGCTGGGTCCACGCAGTACCCCGAGTAGCGGTAGCCGTGGCACCCTGGCAGACCCGGATCAGGATCCGCTGCCGTTCGGTGGTAACGTCTTGATCACCGGCGGTGCCGAGATTCTCTTCCCGCTTCCGTTCATCAAGGACCAGCGTTCGCTGCGTACCTCGCTGTTCTGGGACGTCGGTAACGTTTTCAACACCAACTGCGGCTCGCAGAAGACCACGCTCGACGGCGAGAAGGTCGAGTGTAACGGCCCTGACCTTTCCGGTCTGGCCAGCTCGGTCGGTGTTGGCGTGACCTGGATCACCGCATTGGGTCCTTTGAGTTTCGCCCTGGCTATGCCGGTCAAGAAGCCGGACGACAGCACCGAAACCCAGGTCTTCCAATTCTCTCTCGGTCAGACCTTCTAAGGGTCTGATCACTGCAAACGACAACGGATTCTGTAGGAGTTACATCGTGCGTAAGTTGACCCAATTGGCATTGCTGGCGACGGTTCTGGTAGCAGGCCCGGCATTTGCTGACATGAAAATCGCAGTCCTGAACTACCAGATGGCGTTGCTCGAGTCCGACGCAGCCAAGAAATACGCGGTAGATGCAGAGAAGAAATTCGGTCCTCAACTGACCAAGCTCAAGGCACTGGAAAGCAGCGCCAAAGGCATTCAGGATCGTCTGGTCGCGGGTGGCGACAAGATGGCCCAGCCTGAGCGTGAGCGTCTGGAACTGGACTTCAAGCAGAAGGCCCGTGACTTCCAGTTCCAGTCCAAGGAACTGAACGAAGCCAAGGCTGTTGCTGACCGTGACATGCTGAAACAACTGAAGCCGAAGCTGGATCAAGCCGTTGAAGAAGTGATCAAGAAAGGCGGTTTCGACCTGGTGTTCGAGCGCGGTGCCGTGATTGATGTCAAGCCTCAGTACGACGTCACTCGCCAGGTCATCGAGCGCATGAACCAGCTGAAGTAAATTCATGACCGCGATCATCACGCTCGGCCAGTTGGCCGAGTTCCTCGGCGCCACGTTGCGTGGCCCGGCGGACAAGCAGATCACTGGACTGGCCACCTTGCAGGAGGCCGGTCCAAGTCAGGTCAGTTTCCTGGCCAACCCCCAATATCGCAAATTCCTGCCCGCCACACAGGCCGCTGCCGTGCTGCTCAAGCCGGCGGATGCCGAGGGGTATGCGGGCGACGCGTTGATGGTCGCCGACCCCTATCTGGCTTACGCGCGCATTTCTCACCTGTTCGATCCCAAACCCAAGGCGGCGGCAGGTATCCATCCCACTGCGGTCGTCGCTGACGATGCGGTGGTCGACGCGGCCGCCAGCATCGGTCCTTATGCCGTCATCGAAAGCGGCGCCCGGATCGCGGCAGGCGTGACCATCGGCGCTCACTGCTTCATCGGCGCACGCAGCGTGATCGGCGAGGGTGGCTGGCTGGCTCCGCGCGTCACGCTGTATCACGACGTGCGTATCGGGCAGCGGGTGGTGATTCAATCCGGCGCCGTGCTCGGCGGCGAAGGCTTCGGCTTCGCCAACGAAAAAGGCGTCTGGCAGAAGATCGCGCAGATCGGTGGCGTGACCATCGGTGACGACGTGGAGATCGGCGTGAATACCGCCATCGACCGTGGGGCCATGGACGACACGCGTATTGGCAATGGCGTGAAACTGGACAACCAGATTCAGATCGCCCACAACGTGCAGGTCGGCGATCACACGGCCATGGCGGCCTGTGTCGGAATTTCCGGCAGCGCCAAAATCGGCAAGCATTGCATGCTGGCAGGCGGTGTCGGGCTTGTCGGGCACATCGACATCTGTGACGGCGTTTTCATCACCGGGATGACCATGGTGACCCGTTCGATCACCGAGCCTGGTTCCTATTCTTCGGGGACGGCGATGCAGCCGGCTGCGGAATGGCGCAAGAGTGCAGCACGGATCCGTCAGCTCGACGACATGTCGCGACGACTGCAACAGCTGGAAAAGATTGTCGAGGCAGTGACCTCAGGCGGTAAAGCGTCATCTGATGGCTGATACCTTTTTCTTATCAAGCGTGCACAGCCGATAACTGCCTCCTTGATTTGCTAGAGGGGTGCCGCGTTAGTCGCACTCCCAATCTTTACTACAGGCTTCCTCTCGAAATGATGGACATCAACGAAATCCGCGAATATCTGCCTCACCGTTACCCGTTCCTGCTCGTGGACCGTGTGGTGGAGCTGGATGTTGAGAATAAAAGCATTCGTGCCTACAAGAATGTCAGCATCAACGAGCCATTCTTCAACGGGCATTTCCCCCAGCATCCGATCATGCCGGGTGTGCTGATCATCGAAGCCATGGCGCAGGCGGCGGGTATCCTGGGTTTCAAGATGCTTGACGTGAAGCCGGCCGATGGCACGCTTTACTATTTCGTCGGCTCCGACAAGCTGCGTTTCCGCCAGCCAGTGCTGCCGGGCGACCAACTGATCCTTGAAGCCAAGTTCATCAGCTGCAAGCGTCAGATCTGGAAGTTCGAGTGCCAGGCTTCGGTAGACGGCAAGCCGGTCTGCTCCGCCGAAATCATCTGTGCGGAACGTAAGCTATGAGTTTGATTGACTCTCGCGCAATCATCGATCCGACGGCCGTGCTGGCCGACAATGTGGAGGTCGGCCCGTGGTCGATCGTCGGACCCGGTGTGGAAATTGGCGAGGGTACAGTGATAGGCCCGCACGTGATCCTGCGCGGCCCGACCAAAATCGGCAAGAACAACCACATCTACCAGTTCTCCTCGGTGGGTGAGGACACGCCTGATCTGAAGTACAAAGGTGAAGCGACGCGGCTGGTGATCGGTGATCACAACGTGATCCGTGAAGGCGTGACCATTCACCGGGGCACCATCCAGGATCGCGCCGAAACGACGATTGGCGATCACAACCTGATCATGGCCTACGCTCACATCGGTCACGACAGCGTCATCGGCAACCATTGCATCCTGGTCAACAACACGGCATTGGCCGGGCACGTTCACGTCGATGACTGGGCGATTCTGTCCGGTTTTACGCTGGTGCATCAGTATTGCCACATCGGCGCCCACAGCTTCTCGGGAATGGGCACCGCGATCGGCAAGGACGTTCCGGCGTTCGTCACCGTGTTCGGTAACCCTGCCGAAGCGCGCAGCATGAATTTCGAAGGCATGCGTCGTCGTGGCTTCTCGGACGATGCTATTCACGCGCTGCGCCGCGCTTACAAGACCGTGTACCGTCAAGGGCTGACGGTGGAGCAGGCGATCGTCGAGCTGGCCGAACCTGCGGCGCAGTTCCCCGAAGTCGCGTTGTTCCTTGAGTCCATTCAGACCTCGACCCGCGGCATCACCCGTTAATCATGAGTGCCTTGCGTATAGCGCTGGTCGCCGGAGAAGCCTCTGGCGACATCCTGGGTTCGGGTCTGATGCGCGCAATCAAGGCGCGCCACCCTGATGTGCAGTTCATCGGCGTCGGCGGCCCGCTCATGGAAGCGCAGGGCATGCAGTCCAGCTTTCCCATGGAGCGCCTGTCGGTCATGGGCCTCGTCGAAGTGCTGGGCCGACTCAAGGAGTTGATGGCACGCCGCAAACTGCTGATCCAGAACCTGATCGATGCAAGGCCCGATGTGTTCATCGGCATCGACGCCCCGGATTTCACGCTCAATATCGAACTCAAACTGCGTCAGGCGGGCATCAAGACCGTTCACTATGTCAGCCCGTCGGTCTGGGCGTGGCGGCAGAAACGCGTCTTCAAGATCCGCGAAGGTTGCGATCTTATGCTCACGCTGTTGCCGTTCGAGGCGCGGTTCTACGAAGAAAAAGGCGTTCCGGTGCGCTTCGTCGGGCATCCGCTGGCTGACACCATTCCGCTGCACGCCGATCGTGCCGACGCTCGAGCGCAGCTCGGGCTGGGCGACGGGTCGGTGGTTGCGCTGATGCCTGGCAGTCGTGCAGGCGAAGTCGGCCGCCTGGGCGCGTTGTTTTTCGACACCGCCGAGCGATTATTGGCCTTGCGGCCCGGCATCCGTTTCGTCCTGCCGTGCGCAAGCCCTCAACGCCGGGCGCAGATCGAGCAATTGCTGCAGGGGCGAAATCTTCCGCTGACGCTGCTCGACGGTCAGTCTCATCTGGCGCTGGCGGCATGCGATGCGGTGCTCATTGCCTCGGGCACCGCCACGCTGGAGGCGCTGCTGTACAAAAGGCCGATGGTGGTTGCCTATCGTCTGGCGCCGCTGACCTACTGGATACTCAAGCGGATGGTGAAAAGTCCGTACGTGTCGTTGCCGAATCTGTTGGCCCGGCGTTTGCTGGTTCCAGAACTGCTGCAGGACGCTGCGACCGCGCAGGCACTGGCGCAGACACTGCTGCCATTGCTCGACAACGGCGCGGAGCAGACCGCCGGCTTCGACGAAATTCACCGAACCTTGCGTCGTAATGCCTCCAATCAGGCAGCGGAAGCAGTATTGAACCTGATCGGCGCGTCACCTTCACAATGAGTGTGCAATCAATGCAAATGGGTCTGGACTTCAACCTGGTCGAGGATCTGGTGGCCGGTGTCGACGAAGTCGGTCGCGGTCCACTGTGTGGTGCGGTTGTCACGGCTGCTGTCATCCTGGACCCGAAACGCCCCATTCTGGGCCTCAACGACTCGAAAAAACTCACCGAGGCCAAGCGCGAAAAACTGTTCGATGAGATCTGCGAAAAGGCGTTGTGCTGGCACATTGCACGGGCAGAAGTGGAAGAAATTGACGAGCTCAATATCCTGCACGCCACCATGCTGGCCATGAAGCGTGCCGTCGAAGGGTTGCTCATCGTTCCTAAACTGGCACTGATCGACGGCAATCGCTGTCCGCAGCTTTCGGTTCCCAGCGCGCCGGTCATTCAGGGCGATGCCCAGGTCCCGGCCATCGCCGCCGCGTCGATCCTGGCGAAGGTGAGCCGCGACCGCGAGATGGCGAAGATGGAGCTGCTGTATCCCGGTTACGGGATTGGCGGGCACAAGGGCTATCCGACCCCGGTCCACCTGGAAGCCCTGGCGCGGCTGGGGCCTACGCCGATTCACCGGCGATCCTTTGCCCCGGTACGTGCGGCTTACGAGGCACGGGACATGATGATCGCCACGGGTTTTACCTCGCTGCCGCTGAGTTGATGCCGGCACTGACGTTTCGCAGCAGCGGCTCAATCTGTGGGCCGTCCCGACCAGAGGCATTTCAGCGACTGGGACAGCCTCACCGCCGGCCAATGGCGGATGAAGGTTTCTCACGTCCACTGCAACACACTTCGTACTGCTGACAGGGTCGGTTGGCTTATCGAATGTTTTTCCTGAGGCCGGTACAATCCGGCCTTCGTTTTCTGTGCGCTATTAGGATCACCCATGCCGGCTTCTTTCGTTCATCTACGCCTGCACACCGAATACTCTCTGGTTGACGGTCTGGTCCGGGTCAAGCCGCTGGTCAAGGCGTTGACCGGCATGAACATGCCTGCGGTAGCGGTGACCGACCAGAACAACCTGTGTTCGCTGGTCAAATTCTATAAAGCGACCATGGGCGCGGGAATCAAGCCGATCTGCGGCGCTGACATCTGGCTCGCGGGTCGTGATCGCGAGGCGCCGCTCAGCCGCCTCAGCCTGCTGGTGATGAACCCGAAAGGCTACCTGAACCTGACCGAGCTGATCTCGCGCGGCTTCATGGATGGTCAGCGTAATGGCCTGGTGGTGATCGAGCGCGAGTGGGTCGCCGAAGCCAGCGAAGGGTTGATTGCCTTGTCGGCGGCCAAAGAAGGCGAAATCGGCATGGCCTTGCTGGGCGGTAATCCGGCTGAGGCCGACCACCTGCTCAAAGAGTGGATGAGCGTTTTCCCGGACCGATTCTATGTCGAGGTCCAGCGCACCAATCGCATCAACGATGAAGAGCACCTGCACGCTGCCGTCGCCCTGGCCGATCGGCACGGCGCGCCGCTGGTGGCGACCAACGATGTGCGCTTCATCAAGCAGGAAGATTTCGAAGCCCACGAGACACGCGTCTGCATCGGCGAGGGCCGGGCGCTGGACGACCCGCGTCGTTCGCACAATTACAGCGATCAGCAATACCTCAAAAGTGCCGAGGAGATGGCCGAGCTGTTCAGCGATCTGCCGGACGCGCTGGCCAACACGGTTGAGATCGCCAAGCGCTGCAACATCGAGGTCAAGCTGGGCAAGCACTTCCTGCCCAACTTCCCGATTCCCGATGGCCTGACCATCGACGAGTATTTCCGCAAAGTGTCGTTCGAAGGCCTCGAGGAGCGCCTCGCGGTGCTGTGGCCCAAGGAAACGACACCCGACTATGAAGCCAAGCGACAGGTCTATGTCGACCGACTGAATTTCGAGCTGGATATCATCATCCAGATGGGATTCCCCGGTTACTTCCTGATCGTTATGGACTTCATTCAGTGGGCCAAGAACAACGGCGTGCCGGTGGGGCCGGGCCGTGGGTCGGGTGCCGGTTCGCTGGTTGCCTACGTGCAGAAGATCACCGACCTGGACCCGCTGCAATATGACCTGCTGTTCGAACGGTTCCTGAACCCCGAGCGGGTATCGATGCCCGACTTCGACGTCGACTTCTGCATGGACGGCCGCGACCGCGTGATCGAATACGTGGCCGATAAATACGGCCGCAATGCGGTGAGCCAGATCATTACCTTCGGTTCGATGGCGGCCAAGGCGGTGGTGCGTGACGTGGCGCGGGCGCAGGGCAAGTCATTCGGTCTGGCGGATCGCCTGTCGAAAATGATCCCGTTCGAAGTCGGCATGACCTTGGAAAAGGCCTACGAACAGGAAGAAATCCTGCGTGACTTCCTCAAGACCGACGAGGAAGGCGCTGAAATCTGGGAGATGGCGCGCAAGCTCGAAGGCGTCGTGCGTAATGTCGGCAAGCACGCCGGTGGCGTGGTGATCGCGCCGACCAAACTCACCGACTTCGCGGCCATTTACTGCGACGAAGAGGGCAGCGGTCTGGTGACCCAGTTCGACAAGGATGACGTCGAAGCTGCCGGGTTGGTGAAGTTCGACTTCCTCGGCCTGCGCACCCTGACGATCATCGACTGGGCGATGAAAACCATCAACCGCGACCGCGCCAAGGTGGGCGAGGAGCCGCTGGACATCGCGTTCATCCCGCTGGACGACGCGCCGACCTACGACCTGTTGCAGAAAGCCGAAACCACGGCGGTGTTCCAGCTCGAATCCCGCGGCATGAAGGAGCTGATCAAAAAGCTCAAGCCCGACTGCCTCGAAGACCTCATCGCACTGGTGGCGCTGTTCCGTCCGGGCCCCTTGCAATCGGGCATGGTGGATGACTTCATCAACCGCAAACACGGCCGCGCCGAGCTGTCGTACCCGCACGTCGACTACCAGTACGAGGGGCTGAAGCCGGTATTGGCGCCGACCTACGGCATCATCCTGTATCAGGAACAGGTGATGCAGATCGCTCAGGTCATGGCCGGCTATACGCTGGGCGGTGCGGACATGCTGCGTCGCGCCATGGGCAAGAAGAAGCCCGAGGAGATGGCCAAGCAACGCGGCGGCTTCATCGAAGGTTGCAAGACCAATAATATCGATCCGGACCTTGCCGGTAACATTTTCGACCTGGTTGAAAAATTCGCCGGTTACGGCTTCAACAAGTCCCACTCCGCGGCATACGGACTGGTTTCGTACCAGACCGCGTGGCTGAAGAAGCACTATCCGGCGCCGTTCATGGCCGCCGTGTTGTCGGCGGACATGCACAACACCGACAAGGTCGTGACCTTGATCGAGGAAGTGCGGACCATGAAGCTGCGCCTGGACGCGCCGGACGTGAACAACTCGGAATTCAAGTTCACCGTGAACGACGAAGGCCGGATCGTCTATGGCCTCGGCGCTATCAAGGGCGTGGGCGAGGGGCCGGTCGAGGCGATCACCGAAGCGCGTCAGGCGGGCCCGTTCAACGATCTGTTCGACTTCTGTGCGCGCATCGACCTCAAGCGCGTCAACAAACGCACGTTGGGCGGCCTGATCAGCAGCGGCGCGCTGGACCGTCTGGGCCCGTTCTTCTTTGAGGAGCCCAAACAGTATCAAGCCAACATCGACCGCAACCGCGGCGTCCTGCTGGCGGCTCTGGAAGAAGCGATCCAGGCCGCCGAGCAGACCGCGCGCAGTCACGACAGTGGTCATGCCGACCTGTTTGGCGGTTTGTTCGTCGAAGCGGACGCCGATGTTTATGCGAACCATCGCAATGCCAAGGAGGTCACTCTCAAGGAGCGCCTTCGCGGCGAAAAGGAAACGCTGGGCCTGTACCTCACGGGGCATCCGATCGACGAATACGAAGGTGAGATCAGACGGTTCGCCCGTCAGCGTATCGTCGATCTGAAACCGGCGCGGGACACTCAGACCGTCGCGGGGCTGATCATCGCGCTGCGCGTGATGAAGAACAAAAAGGGCGACAAGATGGGTTTCATCACCCTCGATGACCGCTCCGGACGCATCGAAGCCTCGCTGTTCGCCGATGCGTTTCATTCGGCCCAGTCGCTGTTGCAGACCGACGCGATGGTGGTGGTGGAGGGGGAAGTCAGCTCCGATGATTTCTCCGGCGGCCTGCGTTTGCGTGCCAAACGGGTGATGAGCCTGGAAGAGGCGCGTACGGGGCTGGCCGAAAGTTTGCGTCTGACCGTGCATAGCGAAGCGCTCAAGGGCGATCGTCTACGCTGGCTGGGCGACCTGTGCAGGAAGCACCGGGGAGCGTGTCCGATCACGCTCGATTACACCGGGCAGGAGGCCAAGGCGTTGTTGCAGTTTGGCGAAGCGTGGCGGATCGATCCCGCAGACAGCCTGATTCAGGCCCTGCGTGACCAGTTCGGACGAGAGAACGTCTTCCTGCAGTATCGCTGAACGCTGATCAGCTCAGAATTTTTTAAACTCGACCGAAAGGCGCCTGCTCCTTTAAGGTATGGCGCTTACGGATCAACCGGCCGGCCTCTTGGCCGTCGACCCAAGACGGATGCCTATGAACCCGAATTTTCTGGATTTCGAACAGCCGATTGCTGACCTGCAAGCCAAGATTGAAGAGCTGCGTCTGGTAGGCAATGACAACTCGCTGAACATCGGCGACGAAATCTCTCGACTGCAAGAGAAGAGCAATACGCTCACCGAAAGCATTTTCGGCAACCTGACCAGTTGGCAGATCGCGCGCATGGCGCGTCATCCGCGTCGTCCGTACACACTGGATTACATCGAACACATCTTCACCGAGTTTGACGAGTTGCATGGCGATCGCCACTTCTCCGACGACGCAGCAATCGTCGGCGGTATTGCCCGCCTCGACGATCAGCCTGTGATGGTAATCGGTCACCAGAAAGGCCGCGAGGTGCGCGAGAAGGTTCGCCGTAACTTCGGTATGCCGCGTCCGGAGGGCTACCGCAAGGCCTGCCGTCTGATGGAAATGGCCGAGCGCTTCAAGATGCCGATCCTGACCTTCATCGACACGCCGGGCGCCTACCCGGGCATCGACGCCGAAGAGCGCAACCAGAGCGAAGCGATTGCCTGGAACCTGCGCGTCATGGCCCGCCTGAAGACTCCGATCATTGCCACCGTCATCGGTGAAGGTGGTTCGGGCGGCGCGCTGGCGATTGGTGTCTGCGACCAGTTGAACATGCTGCAATATTCCACTTACGCGGTGATCTCGCCGGAAGGCTGCGCCTCGATCCTGTGGAAAACGGCCGAGAAGGCACCGGATGCCGCTGAAGCGATGGGCATTACCGCCGAGCGCCTGAAAGGGTTGGGTATCGTTGACAAGGTGATCAACGAGCCATTGGGTGGCGCACATCGTGATCCGGCCGCCGCCGCTGCATCGATTCGTGAAGAGTTGAGCAGTCAGTTGGCAATGCTCAAGAAGTTCGGTAACGATGAGCTGCTGGCTCGCCGCTACGAGCGCCTGATGAGTTACGGCGTATAACCGGAGTCTTTTTCTGAGGTCCGGCCAGCTTGAAAGGTTGACCCGCATGACCAAGCCGGACATCAAGAAAGACTTATCCAAGCGTCTGCTGTCGCGCCTGTCCCCCTGGCGCGACGCAGCGGCTTGGCGCATCGCCTTCTCCGGTGGTCTGGATTCCACCGTCCTGCTGCATCTGCTGTCGGATCTCTCGAAACAACAGCGCCTTCCCCCTTTGATTGCCATTCACGTTCATCACGGCCTGCAGGCTGTCGCCAAGTCCTGGCCGGGACATTGTCGTCAGGTCTGTCAGATTCTGGGCATACCGTTGCAGGTCATCGATGTCACCGTGAAGCCCGGCGCGAGCCTCGAGCAAGCCGCGCGCAATGCCCGTTATGACGCTTTCAATGACGTGCTTGAGCGCGGCGAAGTGCTGCTGACCGCGCAGCACCGCGATGATCAGGCTGAAACGCTGCTGTTCCGATTATTGCGAGGCGCTGGAGTGCGTGGTCTGGCGGCGATGCCTGAGGCACGAATCGTCGGGGAGGGCCGGCTGTTTCGTCCGTTGCTCGAGGAGTCCAGAACAACGCTTGAAGCGTATGCCCGGGAGCAGGGTCTGAGCTGGATCGAGGACCCGAGCAATCATGACAGCCGCTTTTCACGCAACTACCTGCGCAATCACGTGATGCCCATGCTGACGGCGCGTTGGCCGCAGGCTGTGGCCAGCATGACCCGCAGCGCTGCACATCTGGCTGAGGCGCAGGCATTGCTGGTCGAGCTGGCGCAGCAAGATCTGGCTCAGGCCGAAACGCCATGTCCGTGGCCGTGGCTGGATCTGCCCTCGCTGGAACTGGCACCGCTGGAGATGTTATCCGACGCCAGACAGCGCAATGCCTTACGCCACTGGCTGACACCGCTGACCCGTTTACCGGATACCGATCACTGGGCAGGCTGGGATTCGTTGCGTGATGCAGGCCCTGACGGCCGGCCGATCTGGCGCCTCGCCGACGGTCAGGTGCATCGCGCCGAGGGACGGATCTGGTGGTTGTCCGGGATCTGGCTCAAGGATGTTGCCGGCTCGCAGCACTGGTCGCTGTCTTCGCAGCCGCTGACCCTGCCGGGCAACGGCATGTTGCAGATCGTCGGCTCGGCCCCTGTTGGCGGCTTGCACGTGCACTATCGGCAAGGCGGAGAGACCTTCGATGTGCCGGACCGCGGGCGCCGGGATCTCAAGCGGCTGCTCAACGAAAAAGGCGTGCCGGTTTTTTTGCGCGGCCGATTGCCGCTGCTGTATCGCGGTGAGCAATTATTGGCCGTGGCCAACTTGCCCGGACTGGACGCCGGGCCCCGTGGCGACTGGCGATTGCACTGGCAACCACCGACGAATGACCAAAGTTTGAGCTGAAAGGGCGTTTCCGGTAGACTACGCTCCCTTCTTGATACAGCTTATGTCGATCCTTTCGGAACGATGCAAGTTGCCGATTACCAGCCAGTCTTTACTGGGCGATTCTCAAAATGTGGCGAGCAATGGACAGACCTTCCTGTGGTCAGTCGCTTTTTCTGGCGCAACAGATTCTGAACAGCACTGTGAGACACGCAGGTCATCGGGGGCTTCGGCCTTCCTTCGCTTTCCCCGGCGGCTCTGACCGCTTTAACGCAGACTTCTAGGGTTTTTCATGACGCGCTACATCTTCGTCACGGGCGGTGTTGTTTCTTCATTGGGGAAAGGCATTGCCTCGGCTTCATTGGCGGCCATCCTGGAGGCGAGGGGACTTAAGGTCACCATGCTCAAGCTGGACCCCTACATCAACGTCGATCCGGGCACCATGAGCCCGTTCCAGCACGGTGAAGTGTTCGTCACCCACGACGGCGCCGAGACCGACCTGGACCTGGGTCACTACGAGCGTTTCATCCGCACCACCATGACCCAGAACAACAACTTCACCACTGGCCGTGTGTACGAACACGTCCTGCGCAAAGAGCGCCGTGGTGATTATCTGGGCGCGACCATTCAGGTGATTCCGCACATCACCGATGAGATCAAGCGTCGCATCATCAAGGGCGCCGGCGATGCCGACGTGGCCCTGGTGGAAATCGGTGGCACCGTGGGTGACATCGAATCACAACCATTCCTGGAAGCCATCCGCCAGTTGCGCTTCGAAGTCGGCGCCAAGCGCGCGATGCTGATGCACCTGACGCTGGTGCCCTACATCGCCACTGCCGGCGAAACCAAGACCAAGCCTACCCAGCACTCGGTCAAGGAATTGCGCTCCATTGGCCTGCAGCCTGATGTGCTGATCTGCCGTTCCGACCATGCCATCGACGTCTCGTCGCGCCGCAAGATCGCTCAGTTCACCAACGTCGAAGAGCGTGCGGTCATCGCGCTGGAAGATGCCGACACCATCTACAAGATCCCGGGCATCCTGCATTCGCAGGGCCTGGACGATTTCGTCGTAGAGCGTTTCGGTCTGCAATGCGCCGGCGCCGACCTGTCCGAGTGGGACAAGGTTGTCGATGCCAAGCTTAATCCGGAGCACGAAGTCACCATCGCCATGGTCGGCAAGTACATGGAACTGCTGGACGCTTACAAATCGCTGATCGAAGCGATGAGCCATGCCGGCATCACCAATCGCACCAAGGTCAACCTGCGCTACATCGATTCCGAAGACATCGAAAATCAGGGCACCGGCCTGCTCGAAGGCGTGGATGCCATCCTGGTGCCGGGCGGCTTCGGTCTGCGCGGCGTCGAAGGCAAGATCACTGCGGTGCAGTTCGCTCGCGAAAACAAGGTTCCGTACCTGGGCATCTGCCTGGGCATGCAGGTGGCCGTCATCGAGTTCGCACGTAACGTGCTGGGCTGGAAAGACGCCAACTCCACCGAGTTCGACCGCACCAGCGGGCACCCTGTCGTGGGTCTGATCACCGAGTGGGAAGACGCGACCGGCGCAGTCGAAACCCGTACCGAAGCCTCCGATCTGGGCGGCACCATGCGCCTGGGCGCGCAGGAATGCCAGCTTGAGCCGGGCTCCCTGGTACACGATTGCTACGCCAACGACGTCATCGTCGAGCGTCACCGTCACCGCTACGAGGTGAACAACAAGCTGCTGCCGCAACTGATCGAAGCCGGCCTGAAAGTATCCGGTCGCTCCGGCGACGGCGCGCTGGTCGAAGTGGTCGAGTCTGCCGATCATCCGTGGTTCGTGGCCTGTCAGTTCCACCCTGAATTCACCTCCACGCCTCGCGATGGCCACCCGCTGTTCAGTGGTTTCGTCAAGGCCGCGCTCGCTCAACATCAGAAGAACGCCTGATAGGGAATTCATTACATGGCACAGAAAATCATCCGCGTCGGTTCCGCCGACAAGGGCATTGATATCGCCAACGATAAGCCAATGGTCTTGTTCGGCGGCATGAACGTCCTGGAATCCCGTGACATGGCCATGCAGGTCTGTGAGGAATACGTGCGGGTGACCGAGAAGCTCGGGATCCCTTACGTTTTCAAGGCCAGCTTCGACAAAGCCAACCGTTCTTCCGTGACGTCCTATCGCGGCCCGGGCCTGGAAGCAGGCATGCGCATTTTCGAAGAGATCAAAAGCACGTTCGGCGTGCCGGTGATCACCGACGTGCACGAGCCGGATCAGGCGGCTGCCGTTGCCGAGGTCTGCGACATCATTCAGCTGCCGGCCTTCCTGTCCCGCCAGACCGATCTGGTCGTGGCGATGGCCAAGACCGGCGCCGTGATCAACATCAAGAAAGCCCAGTTCCTCGCGCCTCAGGAGATGAAACACATCCTGAACAAGTGTGAAGAAGCGGGTAATGACCAGTTGATCCTGTGCGAGCGTGGTTCGAGCTTCGGCTACAACAACCTCGTGGTCGATATGCTCGGCTTCGGCATCATGAAAGCCTTCGAATACCCGGTGTTCTTCGACGTGACGCACGCGTTGCAGATGCCGGGCGGCCGTTCCGATTCCGCTGGCGGTCGTCGCGCCCAAGTCACCGATCTGGCCAAGGCCGGCATCAGTCAGGGCCTGGCGGGACTGTTCCTCGAGGCCCATCCGGATCCGGATAACGCCAAATGCGATGGTCCATGCGCGCTGCGTCTGAACAAGCTCGAGCCATTCCTGACTCAGCTCAAGGCGCTGGACGATCTGGTCAAGGCCTTCCCGACGATCGAAACGGCTTAAAAACCCGCTTCACCGGCGCCGAGCCCTCCGGTAGAGTGCCGTTCGTTATTTTCCCGACCAATGGGTCGGGAAATTTGTCGTTTTGGGGCCTGCCCGTTGTCCTAGAGCCCTGAGACGCCGAATCGTTTTCCCTGCTGCGTCGTTTTCGTCAATCTTGGAGTGTTAACAACAATGGCAAAAATCGTCGACATCAAAGGTCGTGAAGTTCTCGACTCCCGTGGCAATCCCACCGTGGAAGCAGATGTGCTCCTCGACAACGGCATCATCGGCAGTGCATGCGCGCCGTCCGGTGCTTCCACCGGCTCGCGTGAAGCACTTGAGCTGCGTGATGGCGACAAGAGCCGTTACATGGGCAAAGGCGTTCTCAAGGCTGTGGCCAATATCAATGGCCCGATCCGCGACCTGCTGCTGGGCAAGGACCCGGTTGACCAGAAGGCACTGGACCACGCGATGATCCAGCTCGACGGCACCGAAAACAAAGCCAGCCTGGGCGCCAACGCCATCCTCGCTGTCTCCCTGGCCGCTGCCAAAGCTGCCGCTCAGGATCAGGATCTGCCGCTGTACGCGCACATTGCCAACCTCAACGGCACGCCAGGTGTCTACTCGATGCCGGTCCCGATGATGAACATCATCAACGGTGGCGAGCATGCCGATAACAACATCGACATCCAGGAATTCATGGTTCAGCCAGTGGGCGCGAAGACCTTCGCCGAAGGCCTGCGCTGGGGCACCGAGATTTTCCACCACCTCAAAGCCGTGCTCAAGGCACGCGGTCTGAACACCGCCGTGGGTGACGAAGGTGGTTTCGCGCCCAACCTGAACTCCAACGCCGACGCACTGGACGCCATCGCCGAGGCCGTGAAGAACGCCGGCTACACGCTGGGCACCGACGTGACCCTGGCGCTGGACTGCGCTGCCAGCGAGTTCTACAAGAACGGCAAGTACACCCTGAGCGAAGAAGGCGAATACGATTCCGCCGGTTTTGCCGACTATCTGGCCGATCTGGTCAGCAAACACCCGATCATCTCGATCGAAGACGGCCTGGACGAATCCGACTGGGACGGCTGGAAGATTCTCACCGACAAGATCGGCGACAAGATCCAGCTGGTGGGCGACGACCTGTTCGTGACCAACACCAAGATCCTGAAAGAAGGCATCGAGAAGAAGATCGGTAACTCGATCCTGATCAAGTTCAACCAGATCGGCACCCTGACCGAAACGCTGGAAGCCATCCAGATGGCCAAGGCTGCCGGTTACACCGCTGTGATCTCGCACCGCTCCGGCGAAACCGAAGATTCCACCATCGCCGATCTGGCAGTGGGCACTTCGGCAGGCCAGATCAAGACCGGTTCGCTGAGCCGCTCCGATCGTATCGCCAAGTACAACCAGCTGCTGCGCATCGAAGAGCAGTTGGGCGCAAAAGCTGTGTACCGTGGCCGCAGCGAGTTTCGCGGTTAAGTGCAAGATGGTAAAAAGGCAGCAGGCGCTGTAGGACATTTCGCGTAAATCGCCACGTGTCCTGATGTCCTGATCCACGAGCCCGGTGACCGCCGGGCTCTTGGGCATTTGAATTGGTCGATTTTGCTGTCTTCTTCACCGGGTATCAGATATTCACAATGCGCAGTCCTAACTGGTTGTTCCTCGTTCTGCTTTTGCTGCTCGCTGGTCTGCAATATCGCCTGTGGGTGGGTAATGGCAGCCTTGCGCAGGTGGCCAGTCTGACCCAGCAAATCGCCGATCAACATGCCGAAAATGAAGCTTTGCTGGAGCGCAACCGGGTCATGGACGCGGAAGTGCTGGAGCTGAAAAAAGGCCTGGAGACCGTTGAAGAACGTGCCCGCCACGAGCTGGGCATGGTCAAGGACGGCGAGACCCTTTATCAGTTGGCACAGTGATGTTGGCGTAATGACTCGATCCCTTCCTGCCTTCTGGGCAGTGATTCCCGCAGCGGGCGTTGGCGCACGCATGGCGGCAGACCGTCCCAAGCAGTATCTGCAACTGGGCGGCCTCACGATTCTTGAACACAGCCTGCTTTGCTTTCTCGATCATCCCCGGCTCAAGGGCCTGGTGATCAGTCTGGCTGTGGATGATCCTTATTGGCCTACCTTGCCTTGCGCGCTGGATTCCCGGATACAGCAAGTCGCTGGCGGCAAGGAGCGTGCGGATTCGGTGCTCAACGCGCTGCTTCATCTGCACGCCAGTGGCGCCGATGACAATGACTGGGTCCTGGTGCACGATGCTGCGCGACCGAATCTGGCGCGCTCGGACCTCGACCATCTACTGGCGGAGCTGGCGGGCGATCCGGTCGGCGGGTTGCTCGCCGTTCCCGCCAAAGACACCCTCAAGCGCGCCGACGCCAGTGGTCGCGTGGCGGAAACGGTGGATCGCAGCTTCATATGGCAGGCCTACACGCCGCAGATGTTTAGACTTGGCGCGCTGCATCGCGCGCTGGCCGACGGCCTTGTCTCGAATGTGTCGATCACCGACGAAGCCTCGGCGATCGAGTGGGCAGGGCACTCGCCGCGCCTTATCGAAGGCCGCGCGGACAACATCAAAGTCACCCGGCCGGAAGACCTGGAATGGCTGCGTCAGCGGCGGGGTGATTTTTCCCGCTGATCAGCTGCCGGTGGTAAGCGCAGATTTCTGTGGGAGCGTGGCGCTTCAACGATATTCCGGCCGCAACGCCAATCCCGTCTTCAGATAATCCACCAGTTTTCTCACCTTCGGCGACAGGTGCCGCTGCTGCGGGTACAGCGCCCACACTGCAGTGCTCGGCGGCTGATGAGCATCGAGCAGCGAGATCAATGCGCCGCTCTTGAGGTGTTCGAGCACGTAGTAATCCGGCAGCTGACACAGCCCGACCCCTTGCAACGCTGCGTCTAACACCGCCTGACCGCTGTTGCAGCGCCAGTTTCCCTGCACGCGTTGAGAAAATTCGCGGCCGTTCTGCTGCAATAACCAACTGTCCGAACTGCCGATGAGGCAGTTGTGCCGAGACAATTCCGACACGCTGTGTGGCCGTCCATAACGTTCGAGATACGACGGCGAAGCGCAGAAATACATTCGCCTCGGCGCAAGACGCGTTGCCACCAGCCTGGATTCCTGAAGCCGACCCAGCCTGATCGCCAGGTCCATGCCCTCATGCAGCAGATCGAGCGTGTTGTTGGTCAGCTCGATGTCCACGCGCAATTGAGGGTGTTCATCCATGAAGCGCGTCACCAGCGGCGTGATGAAGCGCTCGCCGTAGGCCACCGCGCAGGTCATGCGCAACAGGCCCTTTGGTTCGCTGGTCAAGTCGCTCACGGCACGCAATGCCTCTTCCCGGCCATCCTGCAGGCGCTGGCAGTGGTGAAGGAAGGTTTGTCCCGCTTCCGTCAGCGCGACCTTTCGGGTGCTGCGGTATAGCAGACGCGTTTGAAGACGTTCCTCAAGGCGGGCAATTTGCCGACTGACATGGGACGACGACAAGCCCAGACGTTCTGCCGCCGCCGTGAATTGCCCGCATTCAGCAACGGCGACGAATTCATCCAGACCTTCCCAACGATTGGCGAACATCGATTATCCCCGTACAGCAGTAATGTTTTGCTTTCGGTCGGATTATTAATCAAACGGCACTGCTTTACACTCCGTGTTCGTTTTTACTTCGCTGGAGATCATGATGATCAAGTCACGTGCTGCCGTTGCTTTCGCGCCCAACCAACCGCTGCAGATCGTCGAGGTCGACGTCGAGGCCCCGAAAGCCGGCGAGGTTCTGATTCGCACGGTCGCTTCCGGCGTCTGCCATACCGATGCCTACACCCTGTCCGGCGCCGATTCCGAGGGCGTGTTCCCGTGCATTCTCGGGCACGAAGGTGGCGGTATCGTTGAAGCGGTGGGCGAGGGTGTGACCTCGTTGGCAGTGGGTGATCACGTGATTCCGCTGTACACCGCCGAATGCCGCGAGTGCAAATTCTGCAAGTCCGGCAAGACCAACCTCTGCCAGAAAGTCCGCGCCACTCAGGGCAAGGGTCTGATGCCCGACGGCACCACGCGTTTCAGCTACAACGGCGAGCCGGTTTACCACTACATGGGCTGCTCGACGTTCTCCGAGTACACCGTCGTACCGGAAATTTCCCTGGCGAAGATTCCCAAGGAAGCGCCGCTGGAGAAGGTCTGCCTGCTCGGCTGCGGCGTGACCACCGGCATCGGTGCGGTGTTGAACACGGCAAAAGTCGAAGAAGGCGCGACCGTCGCGATCTTCGGCCTGGGCGGTATCGGCCTGGCTGCGATCATCGGCGCAAAAATGGCCAAGGCCTCGCGCATCATTGCCATCGACATCAACCCGGCCAAATTCGATGTGGCGCGCGAACTTGGCGCCACGGACTTTATCAACCCCAAAGAGCACAGCAAGCCCATTCAGGACGTCATCGTCGAACTCACCGATGGCGGCGTGGATTACAGCTTCGAGTGCATTGGCAACGTGCAGTTGATGCGGGCTGCACTGGAATGCTGCCACAAAGGGTGGGGCGAGTCGGTGATCATCGGCGTCGCACCGTCGGGCCACGAAATCTCCACTCGCCCGTTCCAGCTGGTCACCGGTCGCGTCTGGCGCGGTTCGGCGTTCGGTGGCGTCAAAGGCCGTACCGAGCTGCCAAGCTACGTCGAAAAATCCCAGACGGGCGAAATCCCGCTGGACACGTTCATCACCCACACCATGGGTCTGGACAAGATCAATGAGGCGTTCGACCTGATGCACGAAGGCAAAAGCATCCGTTCGGTCATTCACTTCTGAGTAGCAGCCCCAAGCTGCAAGCGGTAAGCCGCAAGAGAGCACGCCATTGTGCCGACTTGCGGCCTGCGGTTTGAAGTGTGTGGCTGGGAGGAACGATCCCATGAGTCTGGAAAACATCTCGTGCCAGAAAAGCTTCGGCGGCTGGCATAAACGTTACAAACATCACTCTGACGTGCTGGGTTGCGACATGGTGTTTGCGGTCTATCTGCCTCCCCAGGCAGAGCAGGGCGGCAAGCTTCCTGTGGTTTACTGGTTGTCAGGCCTGACCTGCACCGATGAAAACTTCATGCAGAAAGCCGGCGCCCAGCGCATCGCGGCCGAGCTTGGGGTCATCATCGTGGCGCCGGACACCAGTCCGCGTGGCGCCGATGTGCCAGGTGACCCGGACAATGCCTACGATTTCGGTCTGGGCGCAGGCTTCTACCTCAATGCCACGCAGCAACCTTGGGCCCGCCATTACCGCATGTACGATTACGTGGTGAGCGAATTGCCCGCCCTGATCGAGGCGCACTTTCCGGCCTCGGACAAACGCAGCATCAGCGGTCACTCGATGGGCGGTCACGGCGCGCTGGTGTGTGCCTTGCGCAACCCGGGCCGGTACCAGTCGGTTTCGGCTTTCTCGCCGATCTGCAACCCGATGGATTGTGCCTGGGGCCAGAAAGCGTTCTCGCGTTATCTGGGCGAAGACCGTTCGCGCTGGCGCGAGTGGGATGCCAGCGTGCTGATCGCCGAGGCCACCGAACGTCTGCCTTTGCTGGTGGATCAGGGTGATCGCGACGACTTCCTCGCCAATCAGCTCAAGCCCGAAGTGCTGGTGCAGGCCGCTAAGGCGGTCGGCCATCCGCTGGAGTTGCGCATGCAGCCCGGCTACGACCACAGCTACTACTTCATCGCCAGCTTCATCGAGGATCATCTGCGACATCATGCGCGTGCCTTGGCGGGCTAATGTCGGACAAAGTAGGTAGAATCACGCCCTGACTTTTTCAGGGCGTTTTTTTATGCGTATTGGCCACGGCTATGATGTGCACCGTTTCGCTGAAGGCGATTTCATTACCTTGGGTGGGGTGCGGATCGCGCACACGTCCGGTCTGCTCGCGCATTCCGATGGCGATGTCCTGCTGCACGCCTTGAGCGATGCCTTGCTTGGCGCCGCCGCTCTGGGTGATATCGGCAAGCATTTTCCAGACACCGATCCGCAGTTCAAGGGCGCCGACAGCCGTGTGTTGCTGCGTCATGTGCTCAAGCAAGTGCAGGCCAAGGGCTGGAAAGTCGGCAACGTCGACGCGACCATCGTGGCTCAGGCGCCGAAGATGGCCCCGCACATCGACACCATGCGCGCGCTGATCGCTGAAGATCTGCAGGTCGACCTGGATCAGGTCAACGTCAAAGCCACCACCACCGAAAAACTCGGTTTCACCGGACGTGAAGAAGGCATCGCGGTTCACGCGGTCGCACTGTTGATCGCCGCATGACCGAACTCGAACTGCTGGGCCCGAAGGCCTATGGCGATGCGTTGGGCACCGCCGTATTGAAAGCCACCGCCGAAGACTTCCAGGTCGATGAAGTGCTGGATATCCCGTTGTCCGGCGATGGCGAGCATCTGTGGCTCTGGGTTGAAAAGCGCGGTCTGAACACCGAGGAGGCGGCTCGCCGACTGGCCAGGGCCGCAGGCGTGCCGTTGCGCACGGTCAGTTACGCCGGTTTGAAGGATCGCCAGGCGCTGACCCGCCAGTGGTTCAGCATTCAACTGCCGGGCAAGGCCGACCCGGACATGTCCTCAGCCGAAAACGACACGCTGAAAATTCTCGACAGCAAGCGACATAAACGCAAGCTGCAACGCGGCGCTCACGCCGCCAACGGATTCACCTTGCGTCTGACGCAGCTTCAGGCTGACAAAGCGGCGCTCGACGCGCGACTGGAGGCCATTCGGCTGGCCGGTATCCCGAATTATTTCGGCGCCCAGCGGTTTGGTCACGAGGGCGGCAATCTCGGTGAAGCGCGTCATTACGCCGAGCGACAGGCATTGCCGGAGCAGCGCAATGTGCGTTCGCGCCTGCTGTCGACCGCACGCAGCTATCTGTTCAATCAGGTGCTGGCTGCGCGCGTCGCCGACGGAAGCTGGCAACGGGCCCAGCCAGGCGACTTGCTCGCGTTCACCGACAGCCGCAGTTTTTTTCCTGCTGCCGAAGCGGACTGCAGCGATCCTCGGCTGGCGATTCTCGACCTGCACCCGACCGGGCCGCAGTGGGGCGAGGGGGAATCGCCAGCCTCGGGCGCCACGGCAGCGCTCGAAAACAGCATCGCCCAGCGCGAGTCGTCGCTCTGTAACTGGTTGATAAAAGCGGGAATGGAACACGAACGTCGCATCCTGCGACTGCCCATCGGGCGGTTGACGTGGCATTATCCCGAGCCTGACATTCTGCAACTGGAATTCGTCCTGCCGTCCGGATGCTTCGCCACCGCATTGGTGCGTGAACTCGTCGATCTGGTGCCGACAGGACAGACGGACAGCTCATGCGTATTCTGATTTCAAATGACGACGGGATCACGGCACCCGGCCTTGCTGCGCTTTACGGCGCGCTCGCCGGCTACGCCGATTGTGTGGTCATCGCGCCCGATCAAGACAAAAGCGGCGCCAGCAGCTCGCTGACGCTCGATCGGCCCTTGCACCCGCACACGCTGGACAACGGCTTCATCAGCCTCAACGGTACGCCAACCGATTGCGTTCATCTGGGTCTCAACGGCCTGCTGGCGAACGAACCCGACATGGTGGTTTCCGGGATCAACCTGGGCGCCAACTTGGGCGATGACGTTTTGTATTCCGGAACGGTGGCGGCTGCCCTCGAGGGGCGGTTTCTGCAACGTCCGTCGTTTGCGTTTTCATTTTTGTCGCGCCAGGCCGATAACCTGGCAACTGCCGCGCACTATGCCCGGCTCTTGGTCGAAGCCCATGAGCAGCTCGATCTTCCACCGCGTACCGTATTGAATGTGAATATTCCAAACCTGCCGCTTGAACATGTTCGCGGTATTCAGCTGACCCGCCTGGGTCATCGCACCCGTGCAGCTGCGCCGGTTCGCGTGGTCGATCCGCGCGGCAAGGCCGGCTACTGGATCGCGGCTGCCGGCGATGCCGAAGACGGCGGCCCGGGTACGGACTTTCACGCTGTCATGCAGGGTTACGTGTCGATTACACCGTTGCAGCTGGATCGGACCTATCAGGACGGTTTCAACAGCCTGAACGCATGGCTGGAGGGAATGGCCTGATGTCGCGTGAGCAAGATGACCTGTTACGTCGTGGCGTGGGAATGACTTCCCAGCGCACCCGTGAGCGTCTGATTCAGCGGTTGTACGAAGAAGGCATTTCCAACACTCAGGTGCTGGACGTCATTCGCAAGACGCCCCGGCACCTGTTCGTCGATGAAGCGCTGGCGCATCGCGCCTATGAAGACACCGCGCTGCCCATCGGCAACAACCAGACCATCTCCCAGCCTTATATGGTTGCGCGCATGAGCGAGCTGCTGCTGGCGGCCGGTCCGCTGGACAAGGTGCTGGAGATCGGCACCGGTTCGGGCTATCAGACCGCCGTTTTGGCGCAGCTGGTCGAGCGGGTGTTTTCCGTGGAGCGCATCAAAGTGCTTCAGGATCGTGCCAAGGAGCGGCTGGTCGAGCTGAACCTGCGCAACATGGTGTTCCGCTGGGGCGATGGCTGGGAAGGCTGGCCGGCCCTCGCGCCATACAACGGCATCATCGTGACCGCGGTTGCGACCGATGTCCCCCAGGCGCTGCTGGATCAACTGGCGCCCGGTGGCCGGTTGGTGATTCCGGTGGGTTCAGGCGAAGTCCAGCAACTGATGCTGATCATCCGCGAAGAGCATGGCTTCTCCCGGCACGTATTAGGTGCCGTACGTTTCGTGCCGCTGCTCAACGGGCCGCTGGCGTAGGCGCTATTTTGCAGCTGCAATGAATTCCAGCAGGCGACGCCGGTCTACAGGCTGGCGTTTTGCGATGAAGACAAAGGGTGTCTGCCGCAGCGTCGCAACGAAGGTTCTACACCAGCTTTTCCATGGCTGCCTGTCATTTTCAAGACACATCAGGCAGCTTTAATTCAGTCACCAGTAAAGGGAGTGACGGGTGAGTCTCACAGTCATTCGGCAGCGTAGTTCTTCAACAAGTTTTCAGCGTCTGGTGATTGGCATTGCCCTGAGTGTCCTTCTGGTCGGCTGCTCCAGCGCGCCGTCGGGCGGCGTGCGCGTTGTGGACCGCAACAGCAGCAAGCCGGCCGCTCCCGTTCGGCAGCCGGTCACGACCGGTCAGTACGTGGTCAAGCGTGGTGACACGCTGTTTTCGATCGCATTCCGTTACGGCTGGGACTGGAAAGCGCTGGCGGCCCGCAACAACATCCCCGAGCCCTATACCATTCATGTCGGTCAGGCCATTCGCTTCGACGGACGCTCGACTTCTGGCTCGACTGCCATTGCGGCAGCGCCGGTCGTCGTGCCGCAGACTTCCACGAGCAGCAGCACCAGTTCGTCGCCTTCAGGTTCGCTGAAAACAACCGTTATATCTCGGCCCGTAGGCTCTAATCCGGTCGTTGTAGCGCCGGCAGGTTCAACTTCAACAACAACTCCGGTTAATACACCGGTGGTTGCAGGGGCGCGTTCGCCAAGCGGATGGGCCTGGCCAACTAATGGCGTTTTGATCGCCAAGTTTTCTTCAAACGGTAGTTTGAATAAAGGAATTGATATCGCTGGTGATTTGGGACAGCCTGTTTTAGCCGCGTCTGATGGTTCAGTGGTATACGCCGGAAGTGGATTAAGGGGCTACGGCGAATTAGTAATCATCAAACACAGCGATACCTACGTCAGTGCTTACGGTCATAACCGTAGGCTGTTGGTTCGGGAGGGGCAGCAGGTCAAGGCAGGGCAAACAATCGCCGAGATGGGATCGACCGGAACTGACCGGGTGAAACTGCATTTTGAGATTCGCCGTCAGGGTAAGCCTGTAGATCCACTGGAATTCTTGCCACGTCGTTGATCGGTTGTCAGCCTGTTCCTGCCGTAGAGGGGACAGGCTCAAGTGCTGCCACGGAAAAAGGCGCCACTGGAGCTTGAGGTCGAACTCATCAAAGGACTATAACAATGGCTCTCAACAAAGAAGCGCCGGAGTTTGACATAGACGACGAGGTCCTCCTTATGGAGCACGGGATCGTCCTGGATTCTGCAACGGATGAGAAGCCAGCTACACCTTCTGTTCGTGCAAAGACCAAAAACTCCGCAGCGCTCAAGCAGCACAAGTACATCGACTACACGCGGGCACTGGATGCCACGCAGCTGTATCTCAACGAAATCGGCTTTTCTCCTTTGCTCTCTCCGGAAGAAGAGGTTCATTTTGCGCGTTTGTCGCAAAGTGGCGATCCAGCCGGACGCAAACGCATGATTGAAAGCAATCTGCGGCTGGTGGTGAAAATCGCCAGACGCTACGTCAATCGTGGCCTTTCATTGCTGGACCTGATCGAAGAGGGCAATCTCGGCCTGATTCGGGCGGTCGAGAAATTCGATCCGGAACGCGGCTTCCGCTTCTCCACATACGCCACCTGGTGGATCCGTCAGACCATCGAGCGCGCGATCATGAATCAGACGCGGACCATCCGCCTGCCGATTCATGTGGTCAAGGAGCTCAACGTCTACCTGCGTGCGGCCCGCGAGCTGACGCAAAAGCTCGATCACGAACCTTCCCCTGAAGAGATCGCCAACCTGCTTGAAAAGCCGGTCTGCGAGGTCAAACGCATGCTCGGGCTGAATGAGCGTGTGTCCTCCGTCGACGTTTCGCTGGGTCCGGACTCGGACAAAACCCTGCTGGATACGCTTACCGATGATCGGCCCACCGATCCCTGCGAGCTGCTGCAGGACGACGATCTTTCCCAGAGCATCGATCAATGGCTGTCTGAGCTCACCGACAAGCAGCGCGAGGTTGTCGTGCGGCGGTTCGGTCTGCGCGGCCATGAGAGCAGTACCCTTGAAGATGTTGGGCTGGAGATCGGTCTGACCCGGGAACGTGTCCGGCAGATCCAGGTTGAAGGGCTCAAGCGTCTGCGGGAAATTCTGGAGAAGAACGGCCTTTCCAGTGAGTCATTGTTTCAGTGATCCCATGATGCCCTGTTATAACTAATAGCCAGTTAGCATCATCCAGAGCCCCGATTAGTCGGGGCTTTTTAATGTTTCAATTTGATGTTTTTCGGGCACTGACTTCACGTTTATTTTCCTACATGTATGTCGACTTTAATATTTTATTAACTGTGGGCTGTACTTACTTTAGTTGTAAGACTTCTCTCACACGTCTTGTCAGTTATCGACTTTTTTTGCGACGGGCTAAATCGCTAAAGCGTGACGGGTAAAACTTATCCGGCTGATTTTCCTGTGTTTTATCAGCTGGCTTATTCGCAGGATGAATTGTTTTGAAAAGTGCGCACCCTTGCCCACCGTTCAGAAATCACTAATATCAGGACTGTACCGACGGATTGGTACAGGCGGTCAAGGAAGACTGCTCAAGGACATCGCAGGACGCGATTCATCAGGATGATGAAAACGGATTAAAGGGATTATGGAAAAAATGTGGGCGGGTCATACCGCCCCTTTTTTCGTCTGCAGAAAAGTGCGGTGTCGCCCTGCAGAAATGCAAATGGCCCCGAAGGGCCATTGCGCGAGCAGCACCACTCAGCGTTCGAGATCTGCGATCTTGCCGGTCTTGCCATCCCACTCTTCAGCGTCAGGCAGGGCATCCTTGCGCTCGGTGATGTTCGGCCAGACGTCAGCCAGCTCGGCGTTGAGCTCGATGAAGTTCTCCATGCCAGCCGGAACCTCGTCTTCGGAGAAGATCGCGTTGGCCGGGCATTCAGGCTCGCAGAGCGCGCAGTCGATGCACTCATCCGGGTGAATCACCAGGAAATTCGGGCCTTCGTAAAAGCAGTCCACCGGACAGACTTCTACGCAGTCGGTGTACTTGCACTTGATGCAGTTGTCGGTGACGACGAAGGTCATTTCTAATTCTCTCCTCAGGCGGCGGAAGCAAGGCCGTTCAATCAGGCTTGCCAGGTTCGGGAGTCCCCCGGGCCGTGAAAACTCAGCTTGTCGAGCAACGCGGCAGGCAAGGCGACCTTGCGCTGCGTTGTCCGACCTTGGTTCGCTGCGTTCAAACGCGGCCAGGATTGCTGTGAAGCCAGGCTAAAAGCTCACAGCGTCCCAAACCGCGCGGGATTCTAACAGCTTGTTACCAATCCCGTTAGATGCGTGTTTGCATCGAATACAACAACTCCAGCGCCTGACGCGGTGTCAGGTCATCGACTTTCAGGTTCGACAACTCATCCAGCACCGGGTGCGGCAGGCTGGCGAACAGGTCGCTCTGCATCGGTACCGGCGGCTTGCCTGGCTTTGATCTGGGCTGCTCATGGGGAAGACTGGTGGTCTCCAGGCGCAACAGATGCTCCTTCGCGCGGCTGATGACCTTGCCTGGAACCCCCGCCAGCTGGGCCACGGCCAAGCCATAGCTCTGACTGGCCGGTCCTGGCAGCACGCGGTGCAAGAAGACAATGCGCTCGTTATGCTCGGTGGCGTTGAGATGAACGTTGGCGACCAACGGTTCACTTTCCGGCAACACCGTCAGCTCGAAATAGTGCGTCGCGAACAACGTGTACGCGCGCAACTGGGCGAGACATTCTGCCGCAGCCCATGCCAGCGAAAGGCCGTCGAAGGTACTGGTGCCGCGGCCGACTTCGTCCATCAGCACCAGGCTCTTGTCGGTAGCGTTGTGCAGGATGTTCGCGGTTTCGCTCATCTCCACCATGAAGGTCGAGCGTCCCCCTGCCAGGTCATCGCTCGAGCCGATGCGCGTGAAGATGCGGTCAACCAGCGACAGCTCGCAGCTCGCGGCCGGTACGAAGCTGCCGATGTGCGCCAGCAGCACGATCAACGCGGTCTGACGCATGTAGGTCGACTTACCCCCCATGTTCGGGCCTGTAATGACCAGCATCCGGGTGTTGTCGTTGAGGTCCAGATCGTTGGCCACGAACGGTGAGGAGAGCACCTGCTCAACCACCGGATGACGACCTTGCTCGATGCGCATGCACGGCTCGTCGGTGAAGCGTGGGCGGTTCAGGTCCAGATTCAGGGCGCGCTCGGCCAGATTGCTCAGGACGTCCAGTTCGGCCAAGGCTGCGGCGGTATCCTGCAGCGGCGCGAGATGGCCGATGAGGTCTTCGAGCAGCGCCTCGTAGAGCATTTTTTCCCGGGCCAGCGCGCGGCTCTTGGCAGACAGCGCCTTGTCCTCGAACGCTTTCAGTTCCGGCGTGATGAAGCGCTCGGCGCCCTTGAGCGTCTGCCGGCGGATGTAATCGGCAGGTGCCTGTTCGGCCTGTTTGCTCGGCAGTTCAATGAAATAGCCGTGTACGCGGTTGTAACCGACCTTGAGATTGGCAAGACCGGTGCGCGCTTTCTCGCGGGTTTCCAGATCGATCAGGAACTGCCCGGCGTTCTCGCTCAGGGACAGCAGATCATCGAGCTCGGCGTCGTAGCCGGTCTTCAGCACGCCGCCGTCACGAATGACCGCAGGCGGGTTGTCGATGATCGCGCGTTGCAGCAGATCGGCCAGCTCGGGGTAAGTGCTTGTGGTTGTGGCCAGTTGCTGAATGTGAGGCGCTTCGAGCTCAGCCAGTGCCCGTTGCAATTCAGGCAGCGCGCCCAGGGCGTCGCGCAGGCGCGCCAGGTCGCGAGGTCTGGCGTTGCGCAGGCCGATACGGGCGAGGATGCGCTCGATATCACCGATTTCCTTCAGCTGTGGCTGCAGGTTTTCAAAGCGATAGCGTTCCAGGAAGCACCCAATCGACTCCTGCCGGGCTTGCAGTACGGCAAGGTCGCGCAACGGGCGATTCAGCCAGCGGGTCAGCAAGCGCGTCGCCATTGCCGTCTGGCAGCGGTCCATGACTGACTGCAGCGTGTTGTCGCGCCCACCGGCAAGGTTGGTGTCCAGCTCCAGATTGCGGCGACTCGCTCCATCCAGAATCACCGTGTCGTCCATGCGCTCGTGACGCAGGCTGCGCAGATGTGGCAACGCGGTGCGTTGAGTTTCCTTCGCGTAACCGAGTAGGCAGCCGGCGGCGCCAATCGCCAGGGTCAGGTTTTCGCAGCCGAAGCCTTTCAGGTCCTGGGTGGAAAACTGCTGACACAAACTCTTGTGGGCCGAATCGCGTTCGAAATCCCACGGCGCACGGCGGCGCGCACCTCGGCGTTTTTCCGCAGGCAATCCTTGCGGCCAGTCATCGGGGATCAGCAGCTCGACCGGGTTTATGCGTTCAAGCTCGGCCAGCAGGTTTTCCCAGCCTTTGATCTCCTGAACCGTGAAGTTGCCGCTGGTGATGTCCAGCACGGCCAGCCCGAACAGGCGCTCATCACCCAGCACGGCCGCGATCAGGTTGTCGCGGCGCTCATCGAGCAGCGCCTCGTCGCTGACCGTGCCCGGGGTAATGATGCGCACGACCTGACGCTCCACCGGGCCTTTGCTGGTCGCCGGATCGCCGATCTGTTCGCAGATCACCACCGATTCGCCCAGCTTCACCAGCTTGGCCAGATACCCTTCAGCGGCGTGATAAGGAATTCCGCACATGGGAATGCTTTGCCCCGCCGACTGGCCACGGGCGGTCAGGGTGATGTCGAGCAGCTTCGCCGCCTTCTTGGCGTCTTCGTAGAAGATCTCGTAGAAGTCGCCCATGCGATAAAACATCAACTGCTCAGGATGCTGGTTCTTCAGCTTCCAGTACTGTTGCATCATGGGCGTGTGCGAAGAGAGGTCGGAAATTGCTTTATTCATCAGTTATTTAGGCAAATTCGTTGGGAGATTGAGGCAAATGAAGGGTGACGCGTGGAATTCCACCTACGTGGTCCGACGTCAGATCCGATTGCTTTTGCGATGGCCGCAAGGTTACCACGCGTGACTCCCAGCCGCAGTTCCGGGTTATTGGTCACCGGGCATTTCCGGACCCACACACGACGCCAATGACTGTCTAGGATGTCGAGGCACCGCTCGAATCAGGCGGGATTTCAGACAAGGATCGTTATATGCAACGCAAGCGTGGAAGAGACTCAACCAATGGCCGGTTCATTCCGCTGGAAGAGGCCAAGCGCCGTCCGCGGGAAACCGTCATTGAAACCGTGAAAAAACCCTGTCCCGAGAAACGGGAACCTGCATAAATGCCTCGACAGGGCGCGGCCCCGTCAACGCCGCGTCCTGCCTTGCACATCAACCATGCTCGTGTAGCGTGGACGCCTTGACCGATACGGAGAACCCTTTGTGGATGAGATCACTCAGTTGGCCGCAACGCTTGGCTCGCAACTCTTGAGCGTCGGCGCTCAGGTCAGCACGGCCGAGTCTTGCACCGGCGGCGGGATTGCCGAGGCCATCACTCGCATTCCCGGCAGTTCGGCCTGGTTCGAAGCCGGTTATGTCACCTATTCCAACGCTCAGAAAACCCGGCAGCTGGACGTGCCGCAAGAATTGTTCGCACGCGCTGGCGCCGTCAGTCGGGAAGTGGTCGAGGCCATGGCACGTGGTGCGCAGGCCCACAGCGCTTCGCATTTCTCGGTGGCCGTCAGCGGCGTCGCAGGTCCCGATGGCGGCTCCGCGGAGAAACCGGTCGGCACGGTCTGGATCTGTTGGGGAGCCGGTGAGCAACTGATCGCTCGGCGCTTTCAGTTCGTCGGTGATCGCGATGCCGTGCGCCGACAAACGGTGGAGGCCGCGCTAGAGGGGCTGATCCAGCTCGCTCGTGGAGAAATACCAAATCGGGGGTAGGCGCGCGCTCAACCCTGTGGAATAATACTGGCTACTTATACAGTTATATCGGCCGTCAGGCTTAACCGATTACGAGAGGACTTCAATGGACGACAACAAGAAGAAAGCCTTGGCTGCGGCCTTGGGTCAGATCGAGCGCCAGTTCGGCAAAGGTGCCGTAATGCGCATGGGTGACCATGACCGCCAGGCTATTCCTGCTATCTCCACCGGCTCATTGGGCCTCGATATCGCACTGGGTATCGGCGGTTTGCCAAAAGGCCGGATCGTTGAAATCTATGGCCCGGAATCTTCGGGTAAAACCACCATGACCCTGTCGGTGATCGCCGAAGCCCAGAAAATGGGGGCCACGTGCGCATTCGTCGACGCCGAACACGCGCTCGACCCTGAGTACGCGGGCAAGCTGGGCGTCAACGTCGACGACCTGCTGGTATCGCAGCCGGACACCGGCGAGCAGGCGCTCGAAATTACCGACATGCTGGTGCGCTCCAACGCCATCGACGTGATCGTCGTCGACTCCGTCGCCGCGCTGGTGCCGAAGGCTGAAATCGAAGGTGAAATGGGCGACATGCACGTCGGCCTGCAGGCCCGTCTGATGTCTCAGGCGCTGCGCAAGATCACCGGTAACATCAAGAACGCCAACTGCCTGGTCATCTTCATCAACCAGATCCGTATGAAAATCGGCGTGATGTTCGGCAGCCCGGAAACCACCACCGGTGGTAACGCGCTGAAGTTCTACGCATCGGTTCGTCTGGACATCCGCCGCACCGGCGCGGTGAAAGAAGGCGACGAAGTCGTTGGTAGCGAAACCCGCGTAAAAGTCGTGAAGAACAAGGTCGCTCCGCCGTTCCGTCAGGCCGAGTTCCAGATCCTCTACGGCAAGGGTATCTACCGTAACGGCGAAATCATTGACCTGGGTGTATTGCATGGCCTGCTGGAGAAGTCCGGCGCATGGTACAGCTATCAGGGCAGCAAGATCGGCCAGGGTAAAGCCAACTCCGCGAAATTCCTGCAGGACAACCCGGAAATCGGCGCCACCCTCGAGAAGCAGATTCGCGAGAAACTGCTGACTGCCGCTCCTGACGTCAAAGCCCAGTCTTCTCGCGTAGCCGAGGACGACGTGGCTGAGATCGAAGCTGACGCGGATCTCTGATTCCTGTCATGTCGGTAGAGCTTGATACGCCCGTCGCAGTACGGCGTAGCGCAATGGACCTGCTCGCACGTCGCGAGCATGGTCGAGTCGAGCTGACGCGCAAGTTGCGTCAGCGCGGCGCCCCTCCTGAATTGATCGAAGCAGCTCTTGACCGCCTGACGGAAGAGGGTTTGCTCAGCGAATCACGTTACCTCGAAAGCTTCGTTTCCTACCGTGCCCGTTCCGGATACGGTCCTTTGCGTATTCGCGAAGAACTCGGCCAGCGCGGTCTGCAGCGCAATGATATCGAACAGGCGCTTCGCGAATGTGGAGTCGACTGGCGGGAGAAGCTGGAAGAATGCTGGCGCCGCAAGTATGCCGGGCGGTTGCCGGCCGATATGCGTGAGCGGAGTCAACAAATGCGATTTCTGAGCTACCGAGGATTTCCCCCGGAATTGATTGGCAAGCTGTTGAGCGGCAAAGGCGGGGGCGACGACTGATCGGTCCTCCGCCTTCATCATGCGGGTTGACGGTCAGGGGATTTTTGCGGACTCCAGGTCACGCACTTGAGGTTGAGCCGTTTTCGCCCAGTTCTCGTTCAGGTTGATGTAATCGACCAGTTCGCGCAGGCGACCGTGGTTGCGGCCATTGAATTTGAACGCCAGGCGCGTTAAATGGCTGAACTGCTCCTCTTCGTGTTCTTTCTGATACCCATGCTGATGAAAGTCGTCGCTCAGACACAGGTCGGCGAACGCCTGCTGCATGTGTGCCAACGCTTGTTCGCTCAACGGGTGATGCATGCGAATGACGAATGAGTTCTTCAGCCAGCGGCTCGAGTGGAAGTTGCTGTAGAACTGATTGATTTCGGCGACGGCCTCGTCCGCCGTGTAGACCAGTTTCAGCAGGTTCATGTCAGTGGGCAGGATGTAGCGATTGGCTTCCAATTCGTTCCTGATGAACGTCAGGGCACCTTCCCAGAAGGTCCCGCCCGGCGCATCCAGCAGCACGATGGGCACCAGGGGGCTTTTGCCGGTCTGAATGAGGGTCAGCACTTCCAGCGCTTCGTCCAGCGTGCCGAACCCGCCAGGGCACAGCACCAGCGCGTCGGCCTCTTTGACGAAAAACAGCTTGCGGGTGAAGAAGAAATGGAACGGCAGCAAGTTTCCGGTGCCGTCCACGGTCGCATTGGCATGCTGTTCGAAAGGCAAGGTGATATTGAAACCCAGGCTGTAGTCCAGGCCCGCACCTTCATGCGCCGCGGCCATGATTCCGCCGCCGGCACCGGTGATGACCATCAAATCGGATGCCGCCAGCTTCATGCCCAGCTCCCGGGCCAGGGCGTACATCGGATGTTCGATCGGAGTCCGGGCAGAGCCGAAAACCGTGACCTTCCGACGACCCTTGAACTGATCGAGCACGCGGAAGGCGTTTTCGAGTTCGCGCAGAGCCTGCAGTGTGATTTTCGCGTTCCAGCGGTTGCGGTCGTCCTGAGCCATACGCAGGACCGTGAGCATCATGTCGCGATAGAGCGCGAGGTTGGGGCTGTTTGGAGCGATCTGGGCGAGCTGTTCGTCGACCTTGCGGGTGAGGTCGATTCCATTGCCCTGAAAATGCAGAGATAGGGCGTCATTGGGTACATAAGGCATTCAAACGTTCTCCTTTTGCAAATCATCGGTCCTGACTGTTCATCAGGAGCACGACGCTTCGTGCGTCGCTGCGCCTCGCGCATCGAAATGGCCTGCAACACCTGGCGACGGCGGGCGGCGCACTGATTCTGGCGATGTCCTTGGATGGTAGAGCACAGTGCGAGTTACACGAATCACTGGCAACCCCTGTTGATTTGCCAAGTGTGATCAGACGTAACGGTGTGCAAACCGGATGGGATGGATGATGTGCCCGAACATCCGGGCTGGCAATGGTCACATCAGGATCCCATTCGTCGGACTGCCCGGTGTGCGGTCTGCCCTCTGATTTACTGAAATCATGGCAGGCAAGGGTCATTGCAACCTGGATAGCGCCGACACCACTCGTATCACCGTGGCGTCTGCGGACAGTCATCGAGTTTGCCCACATCAAGCGGAGGGTGTGGACGAGCCATGGAGGGGTGTGAAATGGAGATCAGGCTGGAAGTCGATCAGAACTTGTATCGCTTGTTGATCAAGGCGGCGCGCGATAACCATCGCACCCTCGAGCAAGAGTGCGTGAAGCGGCTGGAGCAGGGCGGAAGACGCTCGTTTTATCTGCAGGCGGTGCTGGCAGAGTTGCGCGCCGAAGAACAGCAGCGGCGCGCATCCTGTCACTGAAAGGCGGAATTACTTCTTCTTCACAGGCGGCTTGGCAGCGCAGTCGGCGGCGGTGATTTGCTGAGTGGTGATCGCGCGGCCGGTCTTGTATTCCTTGAACTCATAACGCAGGGTCGCGCCCTTGGCCATCAGTTGGCGGTAGCCGGCGTTGCGGCAGACGCTGGTGCCCAGCTGGCGACCGACCAGATCCGGGTTCTCGCGCATTTGTGCAGCCTGACCGGATTGCACGCTCAGGTGGTTGATGAGCATCTTGCCATCGACCGTATAGCCCTCGTCGAGAATGTCTTCGTTGATCGCGCGGGGAGTGCCGGCGCTGCTTTCTTTCGCGACTTTTTCAAGCATCTGGCTCAGTTCGTAATCCTGTTTGGACGCCGCATTGGCGCACAGCGGAGCGACGAGCAAAAGCGTGAGAGTGGGAGCGATGAAGCGCAGCATTGGATTCTCCTGGTGCATGGACGGGTGGTGCAAAGGCTGGCCGTTGGACCGGTCACATCCGAAGGCGTTCACTGGCGGCATGAGTGCTTTCAGGGCCCGCCAGTATAGGGGAGTCGGCTGCGCGGGCACCAGAGAACACGGCGCTTCTGATAGACTGCGCCGACTTTTTACCTGCCGGATATCCAATGTGCCGCTGCCTTTCTGCCCGCCTTTGATTTTGCCAGCGCGGTCACATTCATGAGCCACGCCGTTTCCCGTCTGCGCGCCGAAAGGCTCGCCCGAAGCACGCGGCCGTTCATCGCCCGAGGCTCCCGCGCTCCCCGATGCAGCGACTGTCGGGTCATTGAAAGTTATTGCCTGTGCGCCTGGAAGCCGACGGTCCCGGCACGCTCGGCCGTGTGCCTGATGATGTATGACACCGAACCGCTCAAACCGACCAATACCGGCTGGTTGATCGCCGACGTGGTCAAGGACACCGAGGCGTTCGGCTGGTCGCGTGTTGACGTGGATGAAAAGCTGCCGGCGCTGCTGAACGATCCGCAGTGGCAGCCTTATATTGTGTTTCCGGGCGAATTCGTGGCGCCTGAGCGAGTCGTGACCGAAGTGCGGGTTGCGGATGGCAAGCGTCCGCTGTTCATTCTGCTGGACGCGACCTGGCCGGAAGCGCGCAAGATGTTTCGCAAAAGTCCGTATCTGAACCACTTGCCCGTGTTGAGTCTTCAACCTGAGCAAACGTCGCGCTATCGGCTGCGTCGGTCCAAGCGTGACGACCATTTCTGCACGGCGGAAGTGGCCGCTTTATGCCTGGAACTGGCGGGAGACCAGCAGGCCGCAGCGGTTCTGGATGCTTATCTGGACGTGTTCAGCGCCCACTACCTGGGCGCGAAATTCCAGCTGCCGATTGATCCGGATGATGCTGCACACACTCACCTCAAAGCGTTTCTGTAGGAACGGCGGCGCTCAGGCTGTGGCCTTTCTCGGCCACAGTTGTGCGAGCAGCATGCCCGCCAGCATCAAGGCACAGCCGATGTAACCGCGCATCTGCAACGCCTCGCCCAATACCCAGGCGCCAGCTATCGCTGCAAATACCGCTTCGAGCGAAAGAATGATCGCAGCATGGGACGCAATGGCGTCCTTCTGCGCCACCACCTGCAGGGTGTAGCCGATACCCACCGCGATCACGCCGCCATACAGCAACGCCGGCGCTGCACCGATGATGGCTTGTAGGGAGACGGGTTCGAAAATCAAGGCCAGAACCAGGCTCACCAGCGAACAGGTGGCGAACTGCAGGAAGGCAAGGCGGATGGGATCGTGACGGCTGGCGAAGATGCCGACCAGTATCACGTGACCGCCCCATACGAACGCGCCGATCAGTTGCAGCCAGTCACCCGACGCCACTTGAAAGTTGTCGCCCACGCTCAGCAGGAACATCCCGACCACCGCCAACAGGCAGCCGAGCCATGTGCCCATCCCCGTTTTGTGGCCCAGCAACAGTCCCAAAAGCGGAACTACAATCACATACAGCCCGGTGATGAACCCCGAATTGGTGACGCTGGTGAAGAGCAGGCCGACCTGCTGCAGGTTGATCCCGAGCGCCAGCGCCAGACCCATGATCACGCCGCCTTGAAGCAGGCCACGCGTCAACAGAGGCTCGGGGGCAGGGCCGCTGACAGGGCGGCGAAGGAGCAACGGCACCAGGCAGATGGAGCCCAGCGCGAAGCGCAGACCTGAAAACAGGTAGGGGCCGATGTGGTCCATGCCCGCCGTCTGCGCAACGAATCCGGAGCCCCAGATCATGGCGGTCAGGAGCATGAGCAGGTCCGCTCGCAGGGCGTGTTTTCGCATGGTGGCACTCGCAGGAATCAAGGGCGCAGACTTTGCCGTAAAGCGCGAAGCTTGACCACCCCGGATTCGCTGGGCATCCTTGGCGCCGCGCGAATACTGGAGCGCCGTGTTCTGTCTGGTTTTGACGTTGATGCGCCGCGTTGGCGCAGCGTTTACAGGCCGGCATTTTCGGATGCCATCGTGGGGGCTGAATCCGTCGGCGCTCACTCATAAACAGGATCATTAAATGACCTACGAAATCCTGATCGCCGATGACCACCCTCTGTTTCGTAGCGCTCTGCATCAGGCTTTGAGCCTGGGCCTGGGGCCTGATGCCCGGCTGGTGGAAGCTGAAAGCATTGCTGACCTGGAAGCGCGTCTGACTGAAAAGTCCGACTGGGATCTGGTTCTGCTCGACCTGAACATGCCTGGCGCGTATGGGTTCTCGGGTCTGGTGCTGCTGCGCGGACAATACCCGCAAGTCCCGGTGGTGATGGTGTCGGCGCAGGAAGAAGCAGCGGTCGTGGTCAAATCCCGTGAGTTCGGCGCCAGCGGTTTCATCCCCAAGTCCAGCTCGCTCGAAACCATTCAGAGAGCGGTGCGCATGGTCCTGGACGGTGATGTCTGGTGGCCGCCGCAGGTGAATGAAAGTGTCAGCGTTTCAGCCGAAGCCAAGGCCGCCAGCGAAGGCCTTGCCAGCCTTACGCCGCAGCAGTTTCGGGTGCTGACGATGGTCTGCGAAGGCCTGCTCAACAAGCAGATTGCTTATGAGTTGAGCGTTTCCGAAGCCACCATCAAGGCTCATGTCACGGCCATTTTCCGCAAGCTGGGCGTGCGTACACGAACTCAGGCCGCGCTGCTGCTGCAGCAACTCGAGTCCATCGCGCCTGGCTGATCGGCTCACCCATCATTTTCTGGCAGGTGCGGCAGTCCTTCACACTTTTTTGACTGCCGCCGCACTAGCCTCCACGCTCTTCATTGCTCAGTAGCTTCTTTATGACGTCGCCATTCAAAGGCCAGACCGGCCTGAAACGTATCCTCAATGCATCCGGTTATTCGTTCGACGGCCTGACCGCGGCCTTCAAAGGTGAAGCTGCGTTCCGTCAACTGGTTCTGCTCAACGTCGTCCTGATCCCGGTTTCATTCCTGTTTCACGTGAGTCGCGGCGAGCGTGCGATCCTGATCGCCGTGTGCCTGCTGGCGTTGATCGTCGAGTTGTTGAACTCGGCCATTGAAGCGGCCATCGACCGGATTTCCCTGGAACGGCATCCGCTGTCCAAGAATGCCAAAGACATGGGCAGCGCCGCGCAGTTCGTGGCGTTGAGCATGATCGCAGTGGTCTGGGGCTTGATTCTGCTAGGGTGACACGCGCCTCACAACATCACTGGCTGTTGCAGCGCGTCCCCAGTACAGGGCGCGCGTCAGGCGATATTGGGCAGCACTATCTCATCGCTGCGACGCACATTGGCGGTGAGCGAGCGGCACAGGTCGAGGAATTCGCGGATAGCCGATGTCTGATATTTCTGCTTGTGCCAGATGAAATAAAACTGGCGCACCAGGTCCAGCTCCGGTGTCTCCACCGCAACCAGACTGCCGCGACGAAACGCATCACGCAGGGCCAGGCGTGAAATGCAGCCAATCCCGAGCCCGGACTCAACCGCGCGTTTGATGGCCTCGGTGTGTTCCAGCTCCAGCCGTACGTTCAGGCTGTTCAAATGATGACGCATGGCTTGATCGAAGGTCAGGCGCGTCCCCGATCCTTGCTCGCGCAGAATCCAGGCTTCCCGGGTCAGCTCCTCGAGTGTCGCCTGACCACGGCGGGCGAGTGGATGCTGCGGTGCGCAGAAGACCACCAGTTCGTCTTCCACCCAGGTCTGCACTTCGATGTCGGGATGACTGCAATCACCCTCGATCAGTCCCAGATCAATTTCGTAATGGGCGACCTGCTGCACGATATTGGCGGTGTTCTGCACATGCAGTTTCACGTGGCTTTCGGGATGACGCTGCATGAAGCTGCCGATCAGCAGCGTGGCCAGATAATTGCCGATCGTGAGTGTTGCGCCGACGGCCAGCGAGCCAAAGCCTGATTTGCCGTTGAGCAGGTCTTCGATTTCCTTGGCCTGATCGAGCAGGGCCACCGCCTGAGGCAGCAACTGTCGCCCGGTCGCGTTCAGGCTCAGCCGTTTGCCTGCCCGGTCGAACAGCTGGCAGCTGGACTGGCGTTCCAGTTCGGTGATGGAGGTGCTGGCCGCAGACTGCGATAAAGACAGCTGCACGGCGGCGCGGGAAACGCTTTCCTGCTGGGCCACGGCGACGAACACTTGCAGCTGGCGGAGAGTAAATCGCATATCTATATAACCGATAACCCATATCTTGATAATTCAGTTAACAGATATTGTGTCTGCCACTAGAATATCGCGCAATGGCGCTTTGACTGGCGCAAGCAAATATTCAGGAGTTCCTACGTACCATGAGCAACATGAATCACGAGCGTGTCCTCAGCGTTCATCACTGGAACGACACCCTCTTCAGTTTCAAGTGCACCCGTGATCCAGGTCTGCGCTTTGAGAACGGTCAGTTCGTCATGATCGGTCTGCAGCAGCCAAACGGGCGCCCGCTCATGCGCGCATATTCCATCGCCAGCCCGAACTGGGAAGAGCATCTGGAGTTCTTCAGCATCAAGGTGCCCGACGGCCCGCTGACCTCGCAGCTGCAACACCTGAAGGAAGGCGACGAAATCATCATCAGCAAAAAGCCGACGGGCACGCTGGTCCTCGATGACCTCAAGCCGGGCAAGCATCTGTACCTGCTCAGCACCGGTACCGGTCTGGCGCCGTTCATGAGCGTCATCCAGGACCCTGAAACCTACGAGCGTTTCGAGAAAGTCATTCTGTGCCACGGTGTGCGTTACGTGAACGAGGTCGCCTACCGCGAGTTCATCACCGAGCACCTGCCGCAGAACGAATTCTTCGGCGAGGCGCTGCGGGACAAGCTGATCTATTACCCGACCGTCACCCGCGAGCCTTTCGAAAACGAAGGCCGCCTGACCGATCTGATGCGTAGCGGCAAGCTGTTCAGCGACATCGGTCTGCCGCCGATCAACCCGCAGGACGACCGCGCCATGCTGTGCGGCAGCCCGAGCATGCTCGACGAAACCAGCGAAGTGTTGAACAGCTTCGGTCTGACCGTTTCGCCACGCATGCGTGAGCCGGGTGACTACTTGATCGAGCGCGCATTCGTCGAGAAGTGAATCTGATTCTGCGGGCCATGGTGCCCGCGGAATATTGTTCTGACTGAAGATGTTCAGCGTTAAACGTGGCCCCTTCCCGAGTACGCTCGGTCCCACAGGGTTCACAGGTGGCTGAACATTCTGGCTTCACTCGAAGCCTGTTGTGGGGGCGAGTTTGCTCGCGGAGACGTCAGTGCGGACACTGAAGGTTGGTGTCTGACAAAAAAACCGCCTGGAGGTCACGGACCAGGCGGTTTTTTTGTGGGCGATCGTCGGGTTGCAGGCAGGTCGGGTGCAGAGGGTGTCGGGTGCAGAGGGTCAGACAGACGCGGGCACGACCTCCAGCACCCGAATCAGCCCCGGCTGCGGATAATGCCAGCGCACGTCCAGATCCCAGAACTGCGCACCGTATCGACGCTCCGGCACAGGCGTCTGATACGCCGGGCGTGGGTCCTGAGCCAGGCATTGCTCGATCAGTTCCATCAGCGGCTCGCCGAGACGCAACCCATGCTCGCGTGCCTGAAGCAGGGCGCTATCGTCCCACTGCACGGGGATCAGATCCGGCGCGGCCGCCGCCATGCCGTTGCGGGCGTCGGCAATGACATCGGCGTAAGGCACGTAGGGCTTGACGTCCAGCACGGGCGTGCCGTCCAGCAGATCAATGCCTGAAAGCCACAGACGGCCCGCTTCGACTTTCTCCAGCCGGACGACCGACTGGCCGATGCCGTTCGGGCGATGGGTCGCACGGGTCGCGAACACCCCCATCGACTGATTGCCACCCAGGCGAGGGGGCCGCACCTTCAGCCGGGGTTTGTCCTCCAGCGCCTGATGAAACAGAAACAGCAGCCAGACGTGGCTCACCTGTTCCAGTCCTTGCACTGCATCGCCCTGATCGAACGGCGCCACCAGTTCCAGCACGCCACGGGCGGCAGGCGCGAGTTGCGGCTGGCGTGGGATGGCGAACTTTTCCTTGAAGCAGGAGCGCACGAAGCCGATGGGCGAGACGTTGTAGGACTTAGTCATGCCGGCAGGCTCATTGGGCGTCCGCCAGGGCTCAACCGCGGACCCGCAGCGTCAGGCCGCGCAGAAAGTTACGCAGCAACTGGTCGCCGCACGGACGGTAGTTGTTGTGCCCAGCCTTGCGGAACAGGGCGCTCAGCTCGGGTTTGGACACCGGAAACTCTGCCGCCTTGAGGATCGCGTGCATGTCGTCTTCCTTGAGCTCGAAGGCCACGCGCAGCTTTTTCAGAACGATGTTGTTGGTCATCGGCAGCTCGATCGGCAATTGCGGACGGCTTTCGTCCTTGCCACGCTTGAAGAACACCAGACCGTCGAGAAAATGGGCCATGACCTCGTCACTGCAGGGCTCGAAGCCTTCTTCCTCGTCCTTCTTCATGAACGCCACGACCTGGTTTTTCGTGACCTCAAAACCGCCGAGCTTGATGATGTCCACCACTTTGGCGTCGTTGATATCAAGCATGTAGCGAATGCTACGCAGTACATCGTTGTTCATCATGGTGCGTGTTTCCTGATCAATCGGTGTGAGCGCGCGCGACTGTCCGCGCGGCGCTGAGAAGAAGGGATTAAAACTTTTCCTTGTCGGTCATGTAGCGCCACTGGCCTTCGGGAACCTTGCCGATGGACACGCCGCCCACCCGAATACGGCGGATCGCCACGACTTTCAGGCCGACGGCTTCGCACAGTTGGGCAATGACGCCCGGTTGCGGGTTCTTCATGGCGAATCGCAGGCGGTTTTCGTTCTGCCAGCTCGCCTTGACCTTCGGCAGTTCCTTGCCTTTGTACATCAGCCCGTGGTTCAGGCGGTTGAGGCCGTGAGCGACCATTTCGCCGGAAATCTCGACCACGTATTCCTGCTCGATCTTGCTGCGGTCATCGGTCAGTTTGCGCAGGATTTTCCAGTCCTGACTGAACACCATCAGCCCGCTGGCGTTGGCCTGAAGCGTGGAAATGGCTTCCAGGCGCAGGAAGTGTCCCTTGAGCGGACGCCGACCGACGCTGTGCTCGGCGGACAACGTATCGGGGCGGACCAGCGCGAGCGCTTTGTCTGGGGTCATGCCTGCCGGAACGTTGAACAGGATGGTCACCGCTTCGGGCGTGACGGCTTTCGCGTCGGGGCTCAGCGCGACGACCTGATCCTCGACCTTGAACTGCGGCTCGTCGACGACAACGCCGTCTACCGTGACCCAGCCGCCTTCGATGAACAGCTCGGCTTCGCGACGAGAGCAGCCGACCAGCTCGATAAGGCGTTTGGAAAGGCGAATGGGGTCAGTCATGAGAAAAGCCGTAACAGAAAGGAAAGGTGCCTATTGTACCCGTGCAAGCACCGTTAATCGCGGCAACATTGAAAATGCGCGTTCATTCAGACTCCATGCGAAGGATTTTTCCGAGAGTGGCGTAGGTCTGCTCTTGAACCGTCCCTTTGCCTGGAGCTTGTTCATGACCAAATGGTTACCCGCGTTGCTGATGAGTATCAGCTTGCCGTTGCTGGCGGCACCGACGCCATCCTATGGCCCGCAGCTGGAAGGGTTCGAGTACCCGTTCCCGGCGCAGAACTTCAGTTTCGATTCCCAGGGCGCGCAGGTGCAGATGGGGTACATGGACGTCAAGCCGACCGGCACGCCCAACGGTCGCAGCGTGGTGCTGCTGCATGGCAAGAATTTCTGCGGCGCCACGTGGGAAGGCAGCATCAAAGCGCTGACGGCGGCGGGCTATCGCGTGGTGGCGCCGGATCAGATCGGTTTCTGCCGTTCGAGCAAGCCGGCCGATTATACCTATTCCTTCGAGCAGCTGGCGCAGAACACCCAAGCGCTGCTGACCCATCTGGGTATCGATCACGTCACGGTCGTCGGCCATTCGATGGGCGGCATGCTGGCAACGCGTTTTGCCCTGATGTATCCGCAACAGGTCGATCAGTTGCTGCTGGTCAACCCCATCGGGCTTGAGGACTGGAAGGCCAAAGGCGTGCCGGACCGCAGCTTTGATGATTGGTACGCCCGTGAGCTGAAGACCAGTGCCGAAAGCATTCGCAAGTACCAGCAATCGACCTATTACGCCAACGAATGGCGGCCGGAGTTCGATCATTGGGTCGACATGCAGGCCGGAATGTTCAACGGCAAGGGCAAAGAGGAGGTGGCTCGGGCGTCTGCGCAGACTTACGGGATGATCTTCAATCAGCCCGTGTTCTACGATTTCGAAAAACTGCAAATGCCGACGGTGCTGTTCATCGGGCAGAAGGACAACACCGCCATCGCCAAGGACGCTGCGCCTGAAGCGTTGCGCAAGACGTTGGGCAATTACCCGGAGCTGGGCAAGGCGGTGGCCCGACGCATCCCGAACGCGACGTTGATCGAGTTCGCCGGACTGGGCCATGCCCCACAGATCCAGGACCCGCAGCAGTTCAATAAGGTACTGCTGGAGAGCTTGAAGCGTTAACGCAACGCCCATCTTGCAGGCAGCATCTTTTGTGTAGGAGTGAGCTTGCTCGCGATGGCGGCATGTCTGATACCGATAAAGTGACTGACCCGCCGCCATCGTGAGCAAGCTCACTCCCACAGGGATCTCCAGGCATTCGCGACTCTCCTCCCGGACACGAATTCTGTAGGAGCGTCGCTTGCCCGCGATCTGCCGGGAACCGGCAGCAAAATCGGTGGATGCTGTGTGTCAGGCGTATTGCCGCCTTTGGTTTACACCTGCTGCGCAGCCGATCACGGGGGCGTAAAGACAGTTGGCTCACGCCTACATGGGGTTGCGTAAAGCCTTAACGCACTGACTTGATCCGCATCCGCAGCATCGGATACGGCCTGCCAAGCCCGTCCACTTTCGACCTTCCGACCACCTCGAATCCCTGCTTCTCATAGAAGCCCAGCGCCTGCGGATTCTGTTCGTTCACGTCCAGCTCAGTCACCTGAAAGTGTTCGATCGCGTAGTCCAGCAGTTTCTTGCCCAGCCCCATGCCGCGGTAGTCGGGGGCAATGAAGAGCATTTCCAGTTTGCCCGGCGTCGTGCCGCCGAACCCGGTGATGTGCAGGTGCGAATCACGCGTGCAGAACAGATTCACGGCGCCCAGGTATTGAGTCCGCAGCAGATTGCGCAGCAGCTTGATGTAGTCATCCGGCAGGAAATCGTGAGTCGCGCGAACCGAGGCTTCCCAGACTTGGGTGAGTTCCTCGTAATCGTGTTGCCTGGGCAGGTAGATGACCGAGTGATGGGTCATGTTGCCGCGTCTCCTTCTGACGATGACGATCGGTAATGTGATGACGATAGCCAGAAAAAACAAACCCCGCCGTTCGAAAAGGGCGGGGTTGTTCAGGGTGCAGCCCGAGGAGGTGTCAGACAGGTTCGGCCCACAGGTCGTACTCGTCTGCGTCGACCACGCGGCACAGGATCTTGTCGCCCGGCTTGAGGTCGCGGTCGCTTTCCACGAAGACGTTGCCATCGATTTCCGGTGCGTCGAAGAACGAACGGCCAACGAAGCCCTGTTCGTCCACTTCATCGATCAGGACTTCGATTTCCTTGCCGATCTTCATCTGCAGGCGCGCGGCGCTGATGGCCTGCTGGTGCGCCATGAAACGATCCCAACGATCCTGTTTGATGTCGTCCGGCACGATCGCAGCGTCCAGCAGGTTGGCTGGCGCACCTTCGACCGGCGAGTACTGGAAGCAGCCGACGCGATCGAGCTGCGCCTCGGTCAGCCAGTCCAGCAGGTATTGGAAGTCCTCTTCGGTCTCGCCCGGGAAGCCCACGATGAACGTGGAGCGGATGATCAGGTCCGGGCACTGCTCGCGCCAGTTCTTGATGCGCGCCAGGGTCTTGTCTTCGAAGGCCGGGCGCTTCATCAGCTTGAGGATCTTGGGGCTGGCGTGCTGGAACGGAATATCCAGGTACGGCAGGATTTTCCCTTCGGCCATCAGCGGGATGATCTCGTCCACGTGCGGGTACGGATAGACGTAGTGCATGCGCACCCAGACGCCCAGCGAACTCAGGGCCACGCACAGCTCGGTCATGCGGGTCTTGACCGGCTGGCCGTTCCAGAAACCGGTGCGGTATTTGACGTCGACGCCGTAGGCGCTGGTGTCCTGCGAAATCACCAGCAGCTCTTTGACGCCGGCCTTGACCAGACGCTGCGCTTCGTCGAGCACATCACCCACCGGACGGCTGACCAGTTTGCCGCGCATGGACGGGATGATGCAGAAGCTGCAGCTGTGGTTGCAGCCTTCGGAAATCTTCAGGTATGCGTAGTGACGCGGGGTCAGCTTGACGCCTTGCGGTGGCACCAGATCGATCAGCGGATTGTGATCGAGCTTGGGCGGCGCGGCATCGTGCACGGCGTTGACCACTTGCTCGTACTGCTGCGGGCCGGTCACGGCCAGCACGCTGGGGTGCACGTTACGAATGACGCTTTCATCCACGCCCATGCAGCCTGTCACGATGACCTTGCCGTTTTCGGCGATCGCTTCACCGATGGTGTCCAGCGATTCGGCCTTGGCGCTGTCGATGAAACCGCAGGTGTTGACCACCACGACGTCGGCATCTTCGTAGGTCGGCACGACCTGATAGCCTTCCATGCGCAGCTGAGTGAGGATGCGCTCCGAATCGACGAGCGCCTTGGGGCAACCCAGAGAAACGAACCCGACCTTGGGGGCGGCAGGCGTGATGACGGTGGACATTGACTAACCTCGGCGTAGGTATGCCTGGGCGACTGGCCGAGGCATTGACTGGGCGCTTGGCGCGCCTCTGATCAAAAAGTGCGCAATTCTATCGATGAGTCGATCGATTGACCAGTCTTAAACCGAGAATTACGACGAGTGCTGCGCTATGCTTCGCGCCTTGAACCCGGCGGCCCGCGTCGGCCGGGTGCATCGGAATTTACCCGTACGGCGCAGGTCAATCTCACAGCGCCGTGTCGCGGTGCTCGAGTCATGGTTTCAGGAGTGGTAAATGGGTCACGCAACGAGTCAGGCAGAAGCCGGGCAGCATTCAGCGAAACCATTGAGTCTGTTGGTGGGAGCGGTGGGGGTGGCGTACGGCGACATCGGCACCAGCCCGCTCTACACGATCAAGGAAGTCTTTGTCGGCGGTTACGGGGTGCAGGCCGGCCACGACGCGGTATTGGGTATCCTGTCGCTGATCTTCTGGGCGTTGATCTGGGTCGTGTCCTTCAAATACATGGCACTGGTGTTGCGCGCCGACAACGACGGTGAGGGCGGCATCATGGCCCTGACGGCGCTGGCACGCCGGGCCTCGGCACGTTTTCCCAGGTTACAGGCGACCATGATCGTGTTCGGCCTGTTCGGCGCGGCCTTGTTCTATGGCGACAGCATGATCACCCCGGCGATTTCGGTGCTTTCGGCGGTCGAGGGCATGGAACTGGCGTTTGATGGCCTGGACCACTGGGTGGTGCCGATTGCCCTGATCGTGTTGGTGGCGCTGTTTCTGATCCAGCGGCATGGCACGGCGCGTATCGGCGTGATGTTCGGCCCGATCATGGTGCTGTGGTTCGTCACGCTGGGGGCGCTGGGTATTCACGGGATCATCCAACAACCGGAAGTGCTGCACGCGGTCAATCCGGTCTGGGCGTTGCGCTTTTTCATTGATCATCCGGGCATCGGCGTCGCTGTGCTGGGTGCCGTGGTGCTGGCGCTGACGGGCGCCGAGGCGCTGTATGCGGACATGGGGCACTTCGGTCGCAAGCCGATTTCCCGCGCCTGGTTCGGGCTGGTGCTGCCGGCGCTGGTGCTCAATTATTTCGGCCAGGGCGCACTGGTCATCGAGAACCCCGAAGCGGTGCGCAACCCGTTCTATCTGCTGGCGCCGGGCTGGGCCCTGCTGCCGCTGATCGGGCTGTCGACGCTGGCGACCATTATCGCTTCTCAGGCGGTGATTTCCGGTGCGTTTTCGATGACCCTGCAGGCGATCCAGCTGGGCTACATCCCGCGCATGTACATTCAGCACACGTCCAGTGATGCACAAGGCCAGATCTACATTGGCGCAGTGAACTGGTCGTTGATGGTCGGTGTGATTCTGCTGGTGCTGGGCTTCGAGTCATCCGGCGCGCTGGCATCGGCCTATGGCGTGGCGGTCACCGGCACCATGCTCTGCACCACGATTCTGGTGTCCTCGGTCATGCTGTTGGCGTGGAAGTGGCCGCCGCTGGTGGCAATCCCGATTCTGCTGGGCTGCCTGTTCGTGGACGGCATGTTCTTCGCCGCCAACGTGCCGAAAGTCGTGCAGGGCGGGGCCTTCCCGTTCCTCGCCGGCATCGCCCTGTTCATTCTCATGACCACCTGGAAGCGCGGCAAGCAGTTGCTGGTAGATCGCATCGATGAAGGCGGGCTGCCATTGCCGATCTTCATCAGCAGTATTCGCGTACAGCCGCCCCATCGTGTGCAAGGCACAGCGGTGTTCCTCACCGCCCGCCCCGACGCCGTGCCCCACGCGCTGTTGCACAACATGCTGCATAACCAGGTGCTGCACGAGCAGGTGGTGTTGCTGACGGTGGTGTATGAGGACACCCCGCGTGTCCCGGCCGCTCAGCGTTTCGAGGTCGAGTCCTACGGCGAAGGGTTCTTCCGGGTGATTCTGCACTTCGGTTTCATCGATGAACCGGACGTCCCGGCCGCGCTGAAGCTGTGCCATCTGCCTGATCTGGATTTCAGCCCGATGCGCACCACCTATTTCCTCAGCCGCGAAACCGTGGTCTCGACCAAACTGGCCGGGATGGCGCGCTGGCGCGAAGGGCTGTTCGCTTTCATGCTGAAAAACGCCAATGGCAACTTGCGTTTCTTCAAGCTGCCGTACAATCGCGTGATCGAATTGGGGACGCAGGTGGAGATGTAAGCCGTCAGAAGGCGCCGGTATTCCTGCGGTTGAAGCGGGCAGGTGTGCAGAAAGCAAAAATCCCCGCAGTCTCACGAGTGCGGGGATTTTTTTGTGCCCTGGATTTACTCGGCGGTGGCTGCTTCCTTGCCTTTCCACTTGTCGATCACCGCGATCAGACGCTTGGCAAGGGCAGGGTAGTCCTCGTCAAAGTGATGGCCGCCGGGCAGTTGCTGCTTCTGGCCAGGGGCGGTGGCTTCGGTGCACCCGCTTTCGTCTTTCTCTTCCACGCCGTAGACGCAGAACACCTTGTCGCCCGGCAGTTTGGCCATTTCCGGGCCAGTGGCGGCTTCTTTGCCGGAGGCGCCGAGCCAGCCTTCTACGGCGATTTCAAAGCTGCCGCTGCGCGCAAATGCCAGCAGGATGATGCCGTCGACTCGCGCCTTGTCGTCTTCCGGCAGGCGGTTGTAGATCGCGGGCAGCACGTCGGCACCGAACGAGTAGCCGGCGAGGACAAAGTGCTTGGCACCCCACTTCTGCCGGTAATGCGCCATCAGCTCGCTCAGGTCGGTCGCGGTCTGTTCTGGCGATTTGTGTTCCCAGTAGTAGCGCAGGGTGTCGATGCCGACCACCGGGTAGCCGCCGGATTTCGCCATGTCGCCCGCCACGTCTTTGTCCAGATCGCGCCAGCCGCCGTCGCCGGAAAGGAACAGGGTGACAGTGTCCGAAGGCTGGCTCGAAGGCACTTCCACCACCGGAATGTTCAGGCCGCCGTTGGCGTCGTCGGCGATCAGCAGATGACGGACTTCGGTGTTCAGGATCTGCGGATACTTGATGTCGTAGTCGCTGATCTTGGTTTCGGCGTTGGGGGTGTCACGCACGAACACTGCCGTTTCGTCGTCCGGACCGTCGTTCCACGCCACAGTCCATTTGCCATGCGCCGCGGCCTTCGGCGCCGGGACCTTGCAATCCGGCTGATTGAGGACGAAGTTCACCGAGATGGCCTGGGCCTTGTCGTTGCTCTGCTGGGCGAGCCAGTCCCAGGCGACCGAGCCACCGGCGCTGATACCTGCCACGACGTCGGGTGCGCCATCGAGCTTCTGCAGCGCGGCGTTGAAGGATTTCTCCTGCAACTGGCAGTCGTCTTTGGGCAGCACCACCTGAATGACCTGCGCGGAAGCGTCATAGCTCAGCGCGAGAACTTGCTTTTCGGTCAGTGCATCTTCAGTGGTCACGGCCAGTGCCACGCGGGTCTTGACCTTGGTAGACGGCGTTGCGCGCAGCAGCGCCGAGCCATCGTCCAGCGTGAGGCGTTCCAGTGTCGGTTGTGCGGCGGGGCGGTTCCACAGCCAGAAACCCAGTGCCACTACCAGAATGACCAGGGCAGCGAGCAAAAAGCGCCAGTAGCGTTGAATCATCAGCGTTTCACCAATCCAGTCAGGCCGCCTGCAATCAGGGCGGCGGTGTCTGCCAGTGCCACCAGCGGATCGAGTCCTGCGGGCACGGCCATATAACGGGGTTCCCAGTCAGGCTGGAATTTGTCTTTGAAGCGACGCAGTCCCTGGAAGTTGTAGAGCTGCTCGCCGCGACTGAACACCATCGAACCCAGACGCTGGGTCAACGGCGCGCCACGGCGCGGCTGCAGGCCAGACAACGGCACCATGCCGAGGCTGAAGCGCGCATAGCCTTCCTTTTTGTAATGCAGAATCAGGCCGACCATCATGAATTCCATGGTCAGCTTCGGCGCATCCGGGTGCGAGCGCATCAGATCCAGGCTCGCCAGATCGTTGCGCGACGTCTCCAGCAAGTTGGCGAACGCCACCGGTTTGCCTTCGAAGTGGATGATGGCAATCCGGAAATGCTTGAGGTAATCCAGGCTGAAGCGGCCGAGGGAAAAGCCTTTCTCGCGCACGTTCTTGCCGGTCAGCCAAGCGTCGGAAATCACTTTCAGCTCATCCATCGGCGCCTGGCCGACTTCGTAGATTTCCAGTGACAGACCGTCGCGGCCACCCCGGTTCCAGGTGTAACGCAGGTCCTTCATTTCCTTGCCTTTGGCGTCGATGTCGAACTTGTGCAGATCGACCCGCGCCTCTTCACCGAGCTTGATCGCGGTCAGGCCGATGTCCATGTAGAAGGGCAGGTTCTCGGCACGCACCTGATAGAACACCGGACGCGCGTGGTGCACGTCGCACAGGTCGCGGAATTGCCAGATCAGCTCGGCACGTTGTTGCGTCGGGCCGATCGGATCGTACAGCGCCACCAGGCTTCGGCCGCGATGGGCGTACATCAGGAACGCGTTGCCGTCCGGGTGCATCAGCACGGCCTTGTCGCCGGTAAGTACCAACCCGCCATCCGGCTGGCTGGAAGCTTTGATGATCTCTGCGGCCTTGGCCAGCTGGGTTTCGTCAGGCAGCACGATCTGCGGACGCGCCGTGCGCAGCAGCCAGGTCAGCGAGACGATCACCAGCAGAACGGCACTGCCCAGCGCCGAACGCAGACCGCGCGGGGCATCGGCGTCCAAGGTGAACTGCCACCACAACTGGTGGCTGTAGGGAACGTCCTGATAGGCGAACAGCAACAGCCAGAACGATGCACCCAGAACACACACGCTGGCGACCAGATACAGCGGCGAAAACGGCAGTTCCAGCAAACGACTCGGCCGGTAGAACGAACGGCGGAAGATAGCCAGCAGGCAAGCGGTCAACAGCAGCAGACTCGCTTCTTCCCAGTCGAAGCCTTTGAGGATCGACAGAATCGAGCCCACGAACAGCAGGATCGTGGTCAGCATCCATGCTGCCGACAGCCGACGACGAAGGCCTTGAGCCAGCAACAGGCACAGCACGCCGATCAGGCTGGCGCCGAAGTGCGAGGCGTCGATGAGTCGGTGGGGAATGAGAAAACCGAGGCTCTCCAGGCGGGTGTCAATCTCCGGCGTGGCGCCGGAAAACAGCAGCACCACGCCAGATAGAAAGACCAGCAGCGCCAGGATCGGCGCGCCCAGGCCGGAAGCCACGCGCATGGCCTGGCGGGCAAAAAGGAAACGCTTGGCCTCGCTGAACAGCAAGACCAGACACGCGATCAACAGTGGCAGCACGACGTAGATCAGGCGATACAGCAACAGTGCGGCCGCCAGTGGCGCGGCGCCCAGTTCGTCGGCGAAGGCGGTCAGCAGAATTGCTTCGAATACCCCGACACCGCCGGGTACATGGCTGAGCACCCCTGCGGCCAGTGCCAACAGATACACCAGCAGGAACGCGCCGAACGGCGGGGCGGACGGCAACAGCAGATAAAGCACCGCAGCCGCTGCCGCGACATCCAGTGCCGTGATCACCAGCTGCATCAGTGTCAGGCGCAGGCCTGGCAAGCGCAGCGTGCGACGACCCGCCCGGACCAGCAGGTTGTGAGGAATGGTTTGTTCAGGCAGGCGCCGACGGTACACAGCAACGCCCAGAATCAGGCTGATCGCAAGCACGGCGACGGCCGCCGTTGCCAGCACCGGGACCGACAAGTGCAATGCGAGAGAGGCCGCCGGCAGATCGCTCAATGTTGCCAGCGCGGCCAGAGGCGGCAGGGCACAACCCAGCGACAGGCTGGCAAACAGGGTCATGTGGGCAACTTCGCCCGCGCCCAGGCCCAAGCGCGAATACAGACGATAACGTACCGAACCGCCAGACAGCATCGACAGGCCGACTGCATTGCCGATAGCGAACGCGCAGAAGCCGCCCATCACCAGACTTTTGGCAGGCAGATCGACATTGGCGTAGCGACTGGCCGACCATTCATAGCCCAGCAGAATGGTGAAACCGATGATAGTTGCCAGCACAGCGCCGCCCAGCGAGGGCAGCGGAACACTGAGCAGAGAGTCCTGCAGAGCATAGATGTCCAGCTCTGTCAGCATGTGGCGGCAGGCGATCAGGGCGAGGGCGAACAGGATGATCGTGACGGCGAGCCCGATGGGTTGACGGTACTTGCTCACCAGCTCGCGTACGCGCAGTCGGCTGGTGGGAGCCGCAGGCGGGCTCTCCGGGACTGCTTCGTTTGTGTCAGACGGGTTGGCGCGCATCAATCACTCCTTGGATCGTGCGCGACAGGATGGGGGTATACAGCCAAGTTACCAATCCCTACGCAAAAAATAATTCAGGATGTTAGCGCTTCAACGTCTAACGAGCGAATACGGCAGTTACGTTTCGGTGACTGTTCAGTCTAGGTTCAGTTGCTGGCCAGCATATCGGCAGAGGGGAGCAAAACTGTCGCGCCCGGCAACATACAGTAACAAGCCGATGCGGACGACCGCTCTCGACTTCGGAATGTGACAAACATTTACGCGTGCTGTTCGAGGGCCTTTCGTCAGGGCAAAAAAAAGGCCACTCTTTCGAGTAGCCTTTTTTAGACGCTTGGTTGCGGGAGCCGGATTTGAACCGACGACCTTCGGGTTATGAGCCCGACGAGCTACCAGGCTGCTCCATCCCGCGTCTGTGAGGCGGCATTCTACAGTCGAACGATAAAGTGTCAACCTTTAATGCCAAGGATCGACAAAATAACCGCGTTTGCGCAGATGGCGCACCTAAGTGGCGATCGGACAAGGCTTTTATCTCGACGGCTCGGCAGGGCAGGTCGCCATCATCCGTCGATGATGTTTCATTTGTATGAATGAAAAAGGTCGAGGCGCAGCTCGAAAAACAGATGCGCACAAAAAAGGCCACTCTTTCGAGTAGCCTTTTTTGATGTTTGGTTGCGGGAGCCGGATTTGAACCGACGACCTTCGGGTTATGAGCCCGACGAGCTACCAGACTGCTCCATCCCGCGTCTGTGTGGCGGCATTCTACAGAGGAACGCCAGCCTGTCAAGCAATCATCGGAAAAAACTGCTTTTTCTTCAATTGGTTAGCGATCTGCCTGGGCCAGGCGGCCGGCTGAAGCCATGCCGTGCGGGGCTCGGCGCCGCGGTATGCCGCGCTTCTCACGCGCTGGGAGGCATCGGTTTCGGCAAGTCATTTGCCCTGAAGAGTGTCAGACGCTTACGCGAGTGAGATACTGCACAACCGTTTTCCTACGACCGACGTCATGCCGCAGCGCAAAATCATCCATATCGACTGTGACTGCTTCTATGCAGCCATAGAAATGCGCGACGACCCGAACCTTGCAGGCAAACCCTTGGCGGTGGGCGGTTCAGCTGACCGGCGAGGGGTGATTGCGACCTGCAACTATGAGGCGCGGGCGTATGGTGTGCGTTCGGCGATGTCGTCGCGGCACGCCATTTCTCTGTGTCCGGACCTGACCATCGTCAAGCCTCGCATGGACGCCTATAAAGAAGCGTCGAAGGAAATTCACACCATCTTCCGCGACTACACCGACCTGATCGAGCCGTTGTCGCTGGATGAGGCGTATCTGGACGTGTCTGCCAGCGAACATTTTTCCGGCAGCGCCACGCGCATCGCTCAGGACATCCGCCGGCGGGTTTCCAGCCAGCTTCACATCACGGTCTCAGCGGGCGTCGCGCCCAACAAGTTTCTCGCCAAGATCGCCAGTGACTGGAAAAAGCCCAATGGCCTGTTCGTCATCACTCCGGATCAGGTCGAAGCGTTCGTCGCGCAATTGCCGGTGTCCAAGCTGCACGGGGTCGGCAAGGTCACTGCCGATAAGCTGGCACGCCTGGGAATCGTCAACTGCACGGACCTGCGTGACTGGAGCAAGTTGTCGTTGGTGAGGGAGTTCGGCTCGTTCGGCGAGCGGCTGTGGAATCTGGCACACGGTGTGGATGAGCGCCCTGTGCAGAATGACAACCGCCGACAGTCGGTCAGCGTCGAGAACACGTTCGACACGGATCTGCCTGATCTGGCCAGTTGCCTGTTGGAGTTACCCGCCTTGCTCGAGAACCTGAACGGACGCATCGCGCGCATCGACACGCTTTATCGACCTGGCAAGCCATTCGTGAAAGTGAAGTTTCATGACTTCACCCAGACGACGCTGGAGCAGGCCGGTGCGGGACGCGATCTGGACAGCTACGAGCAACTGCTGACCCAGGCCTTTGCTCGGGGCGCAAAACCGGTGCGCCTGCTGGGGATCGGGGTGCGCCTGCATGATCTGCGCGGCGCCCATGAACAGTTGGAGTTATTCAGCTAGACGCTCATTCACTGCCGACGGGAACCGCTACCAGGCGGCCGGCATCCTTGGCCAGTGACCTGAGGAATTCGTGCTGCAGTTGCGGATCGTTGCGTGTCATCTCGATCAATGACTGCTCCAGATCGCTGGCCTGTTCCTCCAGCCCCAGCTCGGAAAGGCGCTTGATCCGGTGTACCCACTGGCTCACTTCATCGTCTTCCAGATCGTCATAAATCAGATCGTGCGCCTCGATCAGCTTGCCGCGCAGGGATTTGCTCAACGGCAGGCTGGCTGTCGCCTGCACGTTGCTCTGATCGTCCTGCACTTTGAACGTCAGTTGGGTGACGTGGCTCAGGTTCTGCTCGGCGAAGGGGCTGTCCAGCAGGTTGATGCGCAACACGCCGTTGCGATCGGTATCCAGCTCGCTGATGTCCTTTCCGGCCGTGATTTCCACCGGCGCTTCACTCCATGGCAGGCTCGAATGCTCGACCCGATGATCGAGCTGGACTTCATCGATGCTCGCCAGGTTCTGCTGCGCACGTCCGTGCGAAGGGGCGTTCATGAACGGGTTGATGCCGGCTACGCCGTAGCTGAGCCAGTCTTTGGTCACGCTGTCGGGAAGGCTGCCGAACGTGACCACGTTCACTACGTTTGCCCCGACGCCTGCCACGATTGCGACTGCGCCCAGCGGGATTTCGTAGATTTCGCGCCACGGCTGATACGGCGTGTAGCGATCGTAATGGCGGGTGACTTCGAACTCGGTGACGTCGAAGGTCTTGAGTTCATGAATGCGTATGCGACGCTGCGGCAGTTCAAGTGTCTTGGGCTCGCCGATGTCGACCTGAAAGCTGTGGTCGAGCAATTTGCGCTCGACGCGCTCTTCATGCTCACTGCGTTGAGACAGGTGGTTGGCGCAACCGCTGACGAACAGACTCGCGGACAAAACGGCGCCCGCCAGGCTTGAGGATTTTCGCTTGAACATGAGATCTCTTGCTGCAGGTAAGGGGTACTTGCCTGGACAAAACAGGTCGCAACGGCGCGCCCGCATCAACGCGGACGCGCCATCGACTCAGCGGTTGATGCGGCCCTTGATGAAGGACAACACATCGGCCACTGGCAGCGCCTGGGCTTGCGGTTCGGTGCGGCTCTTGTACTCGAGATTGCCCTCGGCCAGACCGCGATCACTGACAACGATGCGATGTGGAATGCCGATCAGTTCCATGTCCGCGAACTTGATGCCCGGACTGGTTTTCTTGTCGCGGTCATCCAGCAATACCTCGAAACCGGCAGCGGTCAGTTCCGCATACAGCTTGTCGGTGGCTTCGCGAACAGCATCGGTTTCGTAACGCAGAGGAACCAGCGCAATCTGGAAAGGCGCAAGTGCGTCGCTCCAGATGATGCCGTTCTCGTCATTGTTCTGCTCGATGGCCGCCGCCACCACGCGCGAAACGCCAATGCCGTAGCAGCCCATGGCCAGGGTGACCGGCTTGCCGTTCTCGCCCAGTACCTGGCATTTCATCGCGTCGCTGTATTTGGTGCCCAGCTGGAAGATGTGGCCGACTTCGATACCGCGCTTGATGATCAGCGTGCCCTGGCCGTCAGGGCTTGGATCGCCCTCGACGACATTGCGCAGATCTGCCACTTCCGGCACGGGCAGGTCACGCTCCCAGTTCACGCCGAAGTAGTGCTTGTCGTCGATGTTCGCGCCGATCCCGAAGTCGCTCATCAGCTCGACCGAGCGATCGATGATGCAAGGCAGCGGCAGGTTCAGCGGGCCGAGCGAACCGGCACCGGCGCCAATCGCTTCGCGCAGTTCGGACTCCGAAGCCATGACCAGCGGGTTGGCAACCAGTGGATGGTTGGAGGCCTTGATTTCGTTGAGCTCGTGGTCCCCGCGAATGATCAGCGCAATCAGCTTGCCTTCTTCCGCAGCGTGGACGACCAGCGTCTTGACAGTCTTTTCGATGGCCAGACCGAATTGCTCGACCAGCGCAGCGATGGTTTTTGCATCCGGGGTATCGACCAGGCGCAGCTCCTCGGTTGGGGCAGGGCGGCTGGTTTCCCGTGGAATCGCTTCTGCCTTCTCGATGTTGGCGGCGTAGTCAGAGGTGTCGCTGAATACGATATCGTCTTCGCCCGATTCGGCCAGTACGTGGAATTCGTGAGAACCGGCGCCACCGATCGAGCCGTTGTCCGCAACCACAGGGCGGAAGTTCAGACCCAGGCGGGTGAAGACGTTGCAGTACGCCTGATGCATGCGGTCGTAGGTTTCCTGCAGGGAATCCTGGGTGGCATGGAAAGAGTAGGCGTCCTTCATGATGAATTCGCGACCGCGCATCAGGCCAAAGCGTGGACGGATCTCGTCACGGAATTTGGTCTGGATCTGGTACATGTTGATCGGCAGCTGTTTGTAGCTGTTGAGCTCGTTACGCGCCAGATCGGTGATCACTTCTTCGTGAGTCGGACCCGCGCAGAAGTCGCGATCGTGGCGGTCCTTGAGGCGCAGCAGTTCAGGGCCGTACTGTTCCCAGCGGCCGGATTCCTGCCACAGTTCTGCCGGCTGAATGCCGGGCATCAATACTTCCAGTGCGCCAGCAGCGTCCATTTCTTCGCGAACGACGGCCTCGACCTTGCGCAGTACACGCAGGCCCATGGGCAGCCAGGTATAAAGGCCGGAAGCGAGTTTGCGAATCATGCCGGCGCGAAGCATCAGCTGGTGGCTGATCACGACCGCGTCGGAAGGCGTTTCTTTCTGTGTGGCGAGCAAATATTGACTGGTACGCATGGTCGGCCGTTGTCGGTTGCTGTGACTGGGAAATGACCTGGCATTGTACGGTGGTGATACGGTCGAGTACAGGGCGGGAGGGCTTCGCGGGCGGTCGGATACCTGATGTTCCGTAAACGAAAAAGCCCGGTACGAGGCCGGGCTTTTTCTGTAGCGAGTGTCAGAAAGCGCGATTACAGGACCGAAATCGGGTAGTCGACGATCAGACGGAACTCGTTTACATCGCCTTCGCCCTGATCGGCGTTAGCGCGGTGCCAAGCTTGACGAATACGGAACGACAGGTCTTTCGCAGGGCCAGTCTGTACAACGTATTTAGCTTCAAGGTTGGTCTCGTGGTGGCTACCATCCGCACCGTACAGACCTGCGTACAAGCTGTTAGATGGAGTATGAGTACCGTCAATGTCCTTACCGCTGATGTAACGGGTCATGAAGCTCAGACCAGGTACGCCGTACGGAGCCATATTCAGGTCGTAGCGAGCCTGCCAGGATTTCTCGCCTGGACCGTTGAAGTCGGAGTACTGAATCGAGTTCGCCAGGAAGATCGAGTCACCGCCGCGTACCAGACCAGCATCGTTCAGGGAGATGTAGTCGAAAGGTACATCGCCATTAACTTTCTGGAAGGCCAGGGTCAAGGTATGTGCGGCCAGGAACGAGTAAGCAGCCGATGCGGACCAAGTGGTGTTGCTGATGTCGCCCAGCTTGGAGCTGCCGGTATCCTTGGTGTTGTAGATGTTGAAGTCAAAAGCCAGGGACTGATCATCAGTCAGTGGCAGAGCATAGTTCACGTTGCCGTAGTACTGGTTGAACACGTCTTCCAGTTTCGCAGCATAGAACTGCACAGCCAGACTGTCGGTGATGGAGTATTTGCCGCCAGCATAGTCAGCGCTGCCTACGTCCAGGTCTGCCGGGCCGTATGCCGTACCCAAGCGACCATCGCGGTTGGTGCTGTCTTGCGAGGTGCCGGAGTAGAAGTGACCGCCTTCTACATCCAGGCCTTTGATTTCGCTGCTCTGCAGAGTGATGCCGCTTGCGGTTTGTGGCAACAGCCGCGAGCCGCCAACTGCGAACACTGGAGCCTGTGGCTGCATATCGCCAATTTTCAGCTCAGTTTTCGAAACGCGGAACTTAACGGCGCCACCGGCTTTGCCGAAGCTGTCGTTGTTACGGCCTTGGGAGTCAACGCTCAGGTTGCCAGAGCCGGAGTAGTGGTCTTGGCCGTCCAGTTTGAAGCCTGCGTAACCAAAGGCGTCGATACCTACACCGATCAAACCCTGGGTGTAGCCGGAGCTGTAGTTACCCCAGAAGCCCTGAGTCCAGTCCTTGTCGTCTACACCAGTGTTTTTCTTGTCACGGTTGTAGTAGTAGTTGCGAGCTTTGACGTCCAGCTTGCTGCCTTCTACAAAACCAGTTGCTTCGGACTGATCGCTTACGAATGCCGCAGCCGATGCCAATTGGGTACTGGCCGCAGTAACTGCCAGGGCGATTGCGCTCCACTTCATCACTCTCATCGTGACTTTGCTCCTTTGGTTTTAAGAAGAGTACCGCCGTTCACCTGTTTTTTTATCTGAACGGCTCTTTCTTTTTGGTGTCGGCGAAACTTATAGCACGCTGACATTATTGGCGATAGTTACGAACCTATCCTTTCAATTTCTTTACGGCCATGTCGCAAATCAGCTCTGTCCATGTCGCTACTGAACAGCTCCATATTTAAAGACGTACAACTACCGCAGTACTCTTCGAAGGCCTGATCCCTGTCCGCAGTGATCGAGGTCAAGCCATTCCGAACGCCCCCAGAAGCATGCTCGCCATTTTTGCTTGACCAGAAAGCCGATCTCAATGATCCAGCATTTCTGTTCCTGTCCGTGACAAAGCAACAACCGTGCACAAAGTTCCGGTCGCCTGAAAAAAAATCCTCAAACCCGTGCAATGACTTTGAGTGTTTGGGCTAAACCGCTGATTTTGATGGATAAAAAAATGTGAGAAAAAAAGCTTTTCCGTTACGTTTCGCTGAGGGTAGAGGAGAAAAATGTCACTGACGTTACCTGTTACCGACAGCGAGTGGGTAATTCCCGGATAACTCTAAGGTCTGTCGCTTCAAGAGTGAGTCGTTTTGGTGCATGGAGCCGACAAATCGCCTGAAATTGGTACGGACGTGCCTTCGTCAACGAGACTCTTGACCGAAAAGTCAGCACTCATCATTTCCGGTCATGGGTGGACCCTTCTAAACCGTGCATTACAGCGGTATTACGGGCGATTGAGCTCTCCAGCGGTCGCCGTTTCTCGCTGCGTCATCTCAGTGCGCTCAGTACGAAAACGTACGTTACCGGTGCGCCCTGCAAATTCCGGTGGCGATGACCGTGAATCAACACCATCCGTGCAAAATGCTCCGATTGCGCGTGCTCGGGGTGAATCCCCCGGGTTTCCCGAGTATCCTGCCCGCAATTGACGGTTTATTTCGACGCTCCGCGTGCGCCGCCGAGCTCATCATTGAACAGGAGTAATGGCGTGTTCGTACTAGATCCGCGCTTGATGCAAGACACTTTGCCGGTGGGCGATTTCCCGCTGTGTCGGTTGTTGCTGTCGAATGACTCAAACTATCCGTGGTTCATCCTGGTGCCCAGGCGTGCGGATATAAGCGAAGTCTTCGAGCTCTCCGAATCGGAACAGACTCAACTCTGGAAAGAGACCTCGCAGCTGGCGCAAATACTTAGCGAGCTATTTAGTGCAGATAAGATGAATGTTGCCGCATTGGGTAATGTGGTCAAACAACTGCACATGCATGTCATTGTCCGCCACATTGGGGATGCTGCCTGGCCTGCACCTGTCTGGGGTAAAATGGCGGCCTCGCCTTATTCTACAGGCGAGGTGGCCGACATCATGTCCAGGTTGAAACCCGTGTTGACGAGCGAATTCGTATTTGCTCAGGAGCAGCCATGAACCTTGAAGACCGTGTGATGGAGCTGGAGAGTCGTCTTGCGTTTCAGGACGACACCATTCAGGCGCTCAACGATGTACTCATCGCCCAACAGCGCAGCATGGAGCGTCTGCAACTGCAAATGGCCGCCCTCATCAAGCGTCAGGAAGAAATGGGCGGGCAGTTCGAGGCATTCGAGGAAGAAGCGCCTCCCCCTCATTATTAATGTGGGCTTGAAGCAAAAAAAACCGCGCCCTTGAGCGCGGTTTTTTTGTGATGTCGCGATCAGCGGCGCGGCAATGCAGCAATCACGTCTTCGGCCTGCAGGCCTTTGTCACGATTCATCACGGAGAACTCAACGCGCTGGCCTTCGACCAGGACGCGGTGGCCTTCACCGCGAATCGCTCGAAAGTGCACGAAAATATCGTCCCCGGAGTCACGAGAAATAAAGCCGAAGCCTTTGGAGGTGTTAAACCACTTCACCGTACCTGTGTCGCGATTGCCCAGGTCGTGCGACTGCGGCGCAGGTGAAGGCGATGACCTGTAAAAGCTCACGGCCAGATGCACGGCAACCGCGATCACGACGGCCAACAGGCTGACCAGAACGGCCGGTTGTCCAGCGATCGTTTCCAGAGGGACGAGCAACGTGAGGATTTGAAGAACCACGGCCAGGACGAGCAAGACGCTGACCAGATTTTGCAGTTGATGACGCGGACCTTTGTTCCAGTACGGGATCACTGGCGCAAGCACCAGGTTGATGAGGCCGAAAAACGCCAGGTACAGCGCATCCGGTTGGGACAGGTAAGAAGACAGCGCTTCACTACGCAGGCTAGGGATGAATGACAGCAGCAGGGCAGCTGCGCCCGTTAGCAGATGGACTATTTTCAACATTTTGATGACTCACATTAAGATGGATCGCAAGGAAATAGCTGGTGATTTTCGGTACGCTTCTGAAAAAAGGGAGGCGTGATGCACGAGCGTCGGTCCAGCCTATGCACAGTTGTCCCGAGATAAGGTCCAGCTGCGACACATCTGTATTTAACAGCAAAGCCGAGAGCTACTCAAATCAAGCGCTTAGCGCTAGCGTCCGCGTTAGATGGTGGCTATTTGTCCATATCTGGCGGTTTCCAGCTCGACCCGTGTTCCAGAGCCGTCGAGGCGCGGATCGAGCAGAATTCCGATGGTCTGCCGCCGTTCACCCGTGCCGAATGCCAGCAGTGGGCAACATTGACAGCGGGTTATATGGATGGATGGCTGCGCAGTCCTGTGCGTCTTGGTAGAGTGGTCGGCAGTTGTTTGGCAAATACCATCATATAAAGAGGACTAAGCATGGCAATCGATATCGGCATCAGCGAAGAAGATCGCAAGTCTATCGTGGACGGTCTTTCCCGCCTGCTGGCAGATACGTATGTGCTGTATCTGAAAACCCATAACTTTCACTGGAACGTCACGGGGCCGATGTTTCGCACTTTGCACCTGATGTTCGAAGAGCAGTACAACGAGTTGGCGCTGGCGGTCGATCTGATTGCCGAGCGCATTCGCGCGCTGGGCTTTCCGGCGCCCGGCACCTATTCGACCTACGCACGTCTGTCCTCGATCAAGGAAGAAGAGGGCGTGCCGGCTGCCGAAGACATGATCCGTTCGCTGGTTCAAGGTCAGGAAGCCGTCACCCGGACCGCTCGCAGTATTTTCCCTCTGCTGGATAAAGTCAGTGACGAACCGACCGCGGACTTGCTGACCCAGCGCATGCAGGTTCACGAGAAAACCGCGTGGATGCTGCGCGCGATGCTCGAAAACCAGTGATACCCGTCAGGCAGGCGGCTTCGGTCGCCTGCCTGCATTCCATCGATACCCCCCTTCCTGCAGATGCGTCCCCGCTCGACCAGACCCCTTGGCTGACCGACAAAATGAAACGTTTAGTCTGTTGAATATGAGTGGCCGGGCATCACCTGGTTGCCGGATTTTCTGCGCATTTAATTTGTTAAAAATATATATTTAATACCATCTTAAGTTTCAGGAATTACCCGCCTTTTAAGTGTCGAAAATCACCATCAAACTGTGGTGATGTCCTACGTGTTTCAGGTGTTGCTTCTGCTGGCTAAGCCCCGAGGAATACGGCTTGATAGGCATCGTGTTGATTTGATTTCAGATGTTTCCAACACGCTGTCTACCACTGCATTCGAGGGCAACTAAATGAGTGAAAATATTGCGCAGGATCCCCGGGAGTCGAACCGATGTTTGAACGTTCGGGGCGACCCTTTCATAGAAACTTTCAACATGGATCTGGCTCAGCCGCATTCGCGTTCGGTAAGGCTGAACGGGCTGGCCACCTGCCTGCGGCTGGAAGAGGTGTATTGGGACATCCTGTCGGAAATCGCCAGGTTCAATAACTGTTCGATCAATGCGGTCCTGTCCTTCATCGACCGTGAAGTCCATTTGCGTTACGGCGGCGTCAAAAACTTCAGCGGCCTGATTCGTGTGGTGTGCGTAGCGCATCTGCTCAATGCCGAGGGCTTTCGGCTCTCGCCGATCTGAATCCGGCACGACCCCCTATTCCACGGGTTCGCCAAGGCGAGCCCGGTTTCGCGGTAGGCCCGGCGGTGAGACAGCCTCATGCCGGGCAACTTCTTGATCAGTATCGGCCTGTGCGGCTGCACAGCCTTGATTAACCCTATATAATCCCCCGCCTTACTCTGGAAGGCAGGGACTGACCGTCGGGTTGAACTGCATGCCAAGGCTCCTGCACCATTGCGCACTGGCGACGGGCGAGAGCTCCACCGAATTCCGAATTACGAGAAGTGAACACACGATCATGATGCGCAGCCATTATTGCGGCCAACTGAACGAGAGCCTGGAAGGTCAGGAAATTACCCTTTGCGGATGGGTCCACCGCCGTCGCGACCACGGGGGAGTGATTTTCCTCGATATCCGCGATCGTGAAGGGCTGGCGCAGGTGGTGTTCGATCCTGATCGCGCGGATACATTCGCCATCGCTGACCGTGTTCGCAGTGAATACGTCGTCAAGCTGACTGGCAAGGTCCGTGCCCGTCCGGCCGGTGCCGTCAACCCGAACATGGCTTCCGGCGCGATCGAAGTGCTGGGTTACGAGCTGGAAGTGCTGAACGAGTCGGAAACGCCTCCATTCCCGCTGAACGAATATTCCGACGTCGGCGAAGAAACCCGCCTGCGTTATCGCTTCATCGACCTGCGTCGCCCGGAAATGGCAGAGAAGCTGCGTCTGCGCTCGCGGATCACTTCGAGCATCCGTGGCTTCCTGGACGGCAACGGCTTCCTGGACGTGGAGACGCCGATCCTGACTCGCGCAACGCCTGAGGGCGCTCGCGACTACCTGGTGCCAAGCCGTACTCACGCCGGCAGCTTCTTCGCGCTGCCGCAGTCGCCGCAATTGTTCAAGCAACTGCTGATGGTGGCCGGTTTCGACCGTTACTACCAGATCGCCAAGTGCTTCCGTGACGAAGACCTGCGTGCCGACCGTCAACCGGAATTCACCCAGATCGACATCGAGACCAGCTTCCTCAACGAAGCCGACATCATGGGCATTACCGAGAGCATGATTCGCAAGCTCTTCAAGGAAGTGCTGGATCTGGAATTCGGTGACTTCCCGCACATGACCTTCGAAGAAGCCATGCGCCGCTACGGTTCCGACAAGCCAGACCTGCGCAACCCGCTGGAACTGGTAGACGTTGCGGATCAGCTGAAAGACGTCGAGTTCAAGGTCTTCAGCGGTCCTGCCAACGATCCGAAATGCCGCGTGACCGCCCTGCGCGTACCTGGCGGCGCGAGCATGCCGCGCAGCAAGATCGACGATTACACCAAATTCGTCGGCATCTACGGCGCCAAGGGCCTGGCCTACATCAAGGTCAACGAGCGCGCCAAAGGTGTCGAAGGTCTGCAGTCGCCGATCGTCAAGAACATCCCGGAAGCCAATCTGAACGTGATCCTGGATCGCGTCGGTGCCGTGGATGGCGACATCGTTTTCTTCGGTGCGGACAAATTCAAGATCGTCAGCGAGGCTTTGGGCGCGCTGCGTATCAAGCTGGGTCACGACTTCAATCTGCTGACCTGCGAATGGGCGCCGATGTGGGTCGTCGACTTCCCGATGTTCGAAGAGAACGACGACGGCAGCTTCACCGCGCTGCACCACCCGTTCACCGCGCCCAAGTGCACGCCTGAAGAACTGGAAGCCAACCCGGCCACGGCTCTGTCTCGCGCTTACGACATGGTGCTGAACGGTACTGAACTGGGCGGCGGTTCGATCCGTATCCATCGCAAGGAAATGCAACAGGCGGTGTTCCGTCTGCTGGGTATCGCCGAAGACGAACAGCAGGAGAAGTTCGGCTTCCTGCTCGACGCCCTCAAGTACGGTGCGCCGCCGCATGGCGGTCTCGCGTTCGGTCTGGATCGTCTGGTCATGCTGATGACGGGCGCTCAGTCGATCCGCGAAGTCATCGCGTTCCCGAAAACCCAGAGCGCGGCCGACGTGATGACTCAGGCGCCAGGCGCGGTCGATGCCAAGGCATTGCGCGAGCTGCATATCCGCCTGCGCGAAACGCCGAAGGCTGAGTAACACCGGGTAGAGCGGGCCAGTGATGGCCCGCTTTCACACCCAGGCCCTAAAAAGGCACTTATTCGAGTGAAGCGTTCTCTGTCGGGTTCGACGAGAGGGCGTGCGAGTTTCAAGGTTTGGAGCGTGTTATGGCTGGTCATTCCAAGTGGGCGAACATCAAGCACCGCAAAGAGCGTCAGGATGCCAAGAAAGGCAAGATCTTCACCAAGTGGATTCGTGAACTGACGGTTGCCGCCCGGCAAGGTGGTGGCGATCCGGCGTCGAACCCGCGTTTGCGTCTGGCTCAGGACAAGGCGCTCGGCGCGAACATGAGCCGCGACATCATTGATCGCGCCATTGCCCGCGGTGCCGGCGCCGCCGATGCCGACGACATGGTCGAGCTGGGTTACGAGGGCTACGGCCCTGGTGGTGTGGCGGTGATGGTCGAAACCATGACTGACAACCGCAACCGTACGGCGGCCGCAGTTCGGCATGCGTTCAGCAAGTGTGGCGGCAACCTCGGCACCGACGGTTCTGTTTCCTATCTGTTCGAGCGCAAGGGTCAGATCTCGTTCGCGCCAGGCGTTGACGAAGACGCGCTGATGGAGGCGGCGATGGAGGCTGATGCCGACGACGTCGTGACGCACGAGGATGGCTCCATCGATGTCTTCACCTCGTTCGCCGGATTCTATGCCGTGCGCAATGCGCTGGAGGCGGCGGGCTTCAAGGCCGCTGACGCTGAAATCGTGATGCAACCGACCACCAGCGCCGTTCTGGATCTGGAGATGGCGGAGAAGGTCCTTAAACTGATCGACATGCTTGAAGACCTGGACGATGTGCAGAACGTCTATTCCAACGCTGAAATCCCGGATGATGTGATGGAGCAGCTTGGCTGACCGTCACTGTTGTCTGGACCTGAGGCCGGAGGCACGAAGCGCTGATTCGATCATCGCTATCGGCCTCCGGCTTCTGCCTTTATGCTGCGTTCAAACGTGCGCGTCACCTCTCAAGCTGCAGGCGTTATGACTCTTATTTTAGGTATCGACCCCGGTTCGCGAATCACCGGTTACGGTGTGGTGCGTGATACCGGGCGTGGCTGCGAATACGTGGCCTCCGGCTGCATCCGCACCGGCAGCGGGCTGCTGCATGAGCGCCTGCAGATCGTGTATCGCGGCGTGCGCGAGGTCATTCAGACGTATGGCCCGATGACCATGGGGATCGAAAAGGTATTCATGGCGCGAAACGCCGATTCGGCCCTCAAGCTGGGTCAGGCCAGGGGCGCAGCCATCGTGGCGGGTGCCGAGGAAGGGTTGGAGATCGCTGAGTACACCGCGACTCAGGTCAAGCAGGCGGTGGCAGGCACGGGTGGCGCGAACAAGGATCAGGTGATGATGATGGTCATGCACTTGCTCAAACTGACCGCCAAGCCCCAGATAGATGCATCGGATGCGCTGGCGATCGCGTTGTGTCATGCGCATACCCGCTCCAGCCTGATACCGCACGGCCTCAATACTGCACGCAGTCGTGGTGGTCGGCTGCGTCTCTGATAGCATCATTCGCTCATAAATTTTTACTTGCGGCTCATGTGAGTCCTGCAAACATGACGGCCTGGGTTGAGCGTGGGCTAGCGCAGCGACGGGCTAACGGAAAGGATCTGATACGTGATTGGACGTTTACGCGGTGCGTTGGTCGAGAAACAGCCGCCGCATCTGGTGCTTGATGTCAACGGTGTGGGGTATGAGGTAGAAGTGCCCATGACCACGCTTTATCGTTTGCCTCATCTGGGCGAAACCGTGACGCTGCATACGCATCTGGTGGTCCGCGAGGACGCTCATCTGCTGTTCGGTTTCTATGAGAAACGCGATCGCGAGATGTTTCGCGAACTGATCCGGCTCAATGGCGTAGGTCCCAAGCTGGCGCTTGCCTTGATGTCTACGCTGGAAGTCGACGAACTGGTGCGTTGCGTGCAGGCTCAGGATACCTCGGCGCTGACTCGCGTTCCGGGCGTCGGCAAGAAGACCGCCGAACGTTTGCTGGTCGAGCTGAAAGATCGCTTCAAGGCCTGGGATGCGTTGCCAGGCACCTTCGCGCTGGTGTCCGAGGGGCCGGGGGCCCCGACGCCGGTGGCGACTGCCGAATCCGATGCCGTCAGCGCGCTGATTTCCCTGGGCTACAAGCCGCAGGAAGCCAGCAAGGCGGTCACAGCCATCAAGGACAAGAATCTGAGCAGCGAAGATCTGATTCGCCGCGCACTCAAGGGGATGCTGTAAGTGATTGAAGCTGACCGTCTGATCGCCGCGACCGGGCGTGACCGTGACGAGCAACTGGATCGTGCGATCCGGCCGCTGAGCCTGGCCGACTACATCGGCCAGCCGACCGTGCGTGAGCAGATGGAGCTGTTCATCCAGGCCGCCCGCGGGCGCAACGAAGCGCTGGATCACACCCTGATTTTCGGGCCGCCGGGCCTGGGCAAGACCACCTTGGCCAACATCATCGCCCAGGAAATGTCGGTGTCCATCAAGAGCACCTCCGGTCCGGTGCTCGAGCGCCCCGGCGACCTTGCGGCGATCCTGACCAATCTCGAACCCCACGACGTGTTGTTCATCGACGAAATCCACCGGTTGTCGCCCATCGTTGAAGAAGTGCTCTATCCGGCGATGGAGGATTTTCAGCTCGACATCATGATCGGTGAAGGGCCGGCGGCCCGTTCCATCAAGCTGGATTTGCCGCCGTTCACGCTCGTGGGCGCAACGACCCGTGCCGGCATGCTGACCAATCCTCTGCGCGACCGCTTCGGCATCGTTCAGCGTCTGGAGTTCTACAGCACCGCAGACCTTGCCACCATCGTGTCGCGTTCGGCCGGTATTCTGGGTCTGCACATCGAGGATGAGGGTGCGTTCGAGATTGCCCGGCGCGCACGGGGCACCCCGCGTATCGCCAACCGCTTGCTGCGCCGGGTGCGCGATTTTGCCGAAGTGCGCGCCAAAGGACAGATCACCAAGGCGATCGCAGACCTGGCGCTCAATCTGCTCGATGTCGATGAGCGCGGTTTCGATCATCAGGACCGGCGACTGTTGCTGACGATGATCGAGAAGTTCGATGGCGGGCCGGTGGGTGTCGACAACCTTGCGGCCGCCATCAGCGAAGAACGGCATACGATCGAGGACGTCCTGGAACCCTATTTGATCCAGCAAGGCTATATGATGCGCACACCTCGCGGGCGCATGGTCACGCGTCACGCCTACCTGCATTTCGGGCTGAACATTCCTTCGCGAATGGGGGAGCGGCCGGTTGCCGATGAATTGGTCGAAGATGACGAATAAAGATGACGCTGACCGATTTATTCGTACGTTTCATGGTCAGACGGGCAGTCGCTGGATTACGGCCTGCCGTCTGGCGCTAAAAAACGATGAAAAACAGTTGCCTGGCCGGATTGGCAACCTGAGGAGTAAGCACTAGAGTATGCGCGCGCAAAACGGGGCTCAGTCGTTCGCACATCGTTGTCGCGTTTATTACGAGGACACCGATGCCGGCGGCATCGTTTACTACGTCAATTACCTGAAATTCATGGAACGGGCTCGTACCGAGCGGTTGCGCGAGCTGGGTTTCGCCCAGTCGGCAATGGCGGGTGTCGAGAACCTGTTGTTCGTCGTCCATTCCAGCGAGGCTCGTTACCACAAGCCGGCGCGGCTGGACGATGAGCTGCTGATCAGCGCCGAAGTGATCGAATTGAACCGCGCCAGCCTGCGCTTTCAGCAACAGGTCAGGCGGGCTGCGGATGATGTGCTGCTCTGCGAAGGGCAGTTTTTGGTGGCGTGTGTGCGCGCCGATAGTTTGAAACCCCGGGCCATTCCCGAAGCTCTGCGCACGGCCTTTGCCGGTCAGGGCGGCGCGGGTACACATTCAGAGCAGGAGATACAGCGTGGAAGCTAACGTCGTCGACCATTCCTCCATGTGGAGTTTGGTCAGCAATGCCAGCGTGGTCGTACAGTTGGTCATGCTGATCCTGGTGGCCGCCTCGGTCACCTCGTGGATCATGATTTTTCAGCGCAGCGCCATGCTGCGCGCCGGGCGCCGGGCACTGGACAGCTTCGAAGAGCGTTTCTGGTCAGGTATCGACCTGTCCAAATTGTATCGTCAGGCAGGCAGCAATCCTGATCCTGATTCGGGCGTGGAGCAGATTTTCCGTGCCGGTTTCAAAGAATTTTCGCGCCTGCGTCAGCAACCAGGCGTGGACCCGGATGCAGTGATGGAAGGTGTGGCTCGCGCCATGCGCGTTGCCATTTCCCGCGAGGAAGAAAAGCTCGAGCAGAGCCTGCCGTTCCTGGCGACCGTCGGTTCCACCAGCCCGTATGTCGGCCTGTTCGGTACCGTATGGGGGATCATGAACTCCTTCCGTGGTCTGGCCACTGCCCAGCAAGCCACTCTCGCCACCGTGGCGCCGGGTATCGCCGAAGCGCTGATCGCTACCGCCATCGGCCTGTTCGCTGCGATTCCTGCAGTAATTGCCTACAACCGTTTCGCCGCGCGCGGTGAGAACCTGATTGGCCGTTACTACACATTCGCCGACGAATTCCAGGCGATCCTGCACCGTAAAGTGCACACCAGCGAAGACTAAGCAGGTATTTCCCAATGGCTTTAATCGCTCGCGGCCGACGCGGCAAACGCAAGCCGGTCGCCGAAATGAACGTGGTGCCTTACATCGACGTGATGCTGGTGCTGCTGGTCATCTTCATGGTGACCGCTCCAATGATTAACCAGGGCGTGAAAGTCGATCTGCCGAAGGTCTCCAGCGAGGCTTTGCCGCAGGACAACAACAATCAGGTCCTGACCATTTCGATCAAGGCTGACAAGACCTACTACTGGAACCTTGGCAGCGAAGTCGATACCGACAAACAGATGGACAAGGCCATGACCTTGCCGCAACTGACCAGCGCCGTGACCAAAATCATCGCGGCCGGTCGTGAGGCAGGCAAGCAGACGCAGGTGTTCATTCGTGGCGACAAAACCGTCGACTATGGTGCCGTCATGGGCACGATGGGCGGGTTGCAGAAGGCCGGAGTCGGGAACGTTGGTTTGATTACCGAGGCGCCCTGATGCAGCCGATTCGAGAGCCGTCTGCCTCGGAAAGCTACTTCTGGCCCTCTGTCTGGGCTGTTGCACTGCACGTCCTGATTTTTGGCCTGTTGTTCGTCAGCTTCGCGATGACACCTGAGCTGCCTGAGGCGAAGCCTATTGTTCAGGCAACGCTCTATCAGTTGAAATCCAAGAGTCAGGCGACCACCCAGACCAACCAGAAGCTTGCTGGCGAGGCGAAGAAATCCGCTGCACGACAGACTGAAGTCGAGCAGATGGAGCAGAAAAAAGTTGAGCAAGAGGCGATAAAGGCAGCGGAACAAAAGAAAGCCGATGCCGCTCAAAAAGCCGAAGAGCAAAAGGCCGAGGAAGCCAAGAAAGCGGAAGAGGCCAAAAAAGCCGACGATGCCAAGAAGGCCGAAGCCAAAAAAGCGGACGACGCCAAGAAAGCCGCTGAAGAGAAACAACTGGCTGATATAGCCAAGAAGAAAGCCGAAGACGACGCGAGGAAAAAGGCCGAAGAAGACGCCAAGCGCGCGGCCGCTGAGGAAGCCAAGAAACAGGCTGCCGAGGACGCGAAGAAACAGGCTGCAGAAGACGCCAAGAAAAAGGCCGCCGAAGACGCGAAGAAGAAAGCGGCTGAGGATGCCAAGAAAAAGGCTGCTGACGACGCGAAGAAGAAAGCCCAGGATGCTGCTCGTAAATCGGCGGAAGACAAGAAGGCGCAAGCATTGGCCGATCTGCTTTCCGACAAGCCGGAACGCCAACAGGCGCTGGCCGATGAGCAGGGCGACGAGGTTGCGGGCAGCTTCGATGACTTGATTCGCTCGCGGGCTGCGGAAGGTTGGGCACGTCCACCTTCGGCGCGCAAAGGCATGACGGTCGTGTTGCAGATCGCAATGTTGCCGGACGGAACGATCACTTCGGTGAGCGTGAGCAAGTCCAGCGGCGATGGTCCGTTCGACAGTTCGGCAGTAGCAGCGGTCAAGAACATTGGTCGTTTGACAGAGATGCAGGGGCTGAAACCTTCGGATTTCGCGCCTTACCGTTCATTCAAGATGACATTCACACCTGAGGACCTAGCCTTGTGATTAACCTTCTTCGAGGATTGCTTGTCGTTCTTTGTTGCGCAGCGGGTTTCGCCGCTGCCGACGAAAAGAACATTCTGGTCACAAGCGGCAGTGACCGCGCCACGCCTATTGCAGTCGTGCCATTTGGCCTGCAGGGCGGCAGCGTTCTGCCGGAAGACATGGCTCAGATCATCGGCAATGACTTGCTGAACTCTGGCTACTACTCGCCGATTCCAAAGGAAAACATGATCAGCCAGCCTAGTCAGGCGAGCGAAGTCATCTTCCGCGACTGGAAAGCCCTGGGCGCCCAGTACGTCATGGTAGGCAGCATCACGCCGGCTGGCGGTCGTCTTCAGGTCCAGTACGCGCTGTTCAACGTGGCCACTGAGCAGCAAGTTCTGACCGGTAACGTGACCGGCACCAATGATCAGTTGCGTGACATGGCGCATTACATCGCCGACCAGTCGTTCGAAAAGCTGACCGGCATCAAGGGCGCGTTCTCCACCCGCATGCTGTACGTCACTGCGGAGCGTTTCGCGGCGAACAACACCCGCTACACGCTGCAACGTTCGGACTATGACGGCGCCCGCGCAGTGACACTGCTGCAATCGCGCGAGCCGATCCTGTCGCCTCGCTTCGCCCCAGACGGCAAACGCATCGCCTATGTGTCGTTCGAGCAGAAGCGTCCGCGCATCTTCGTTCAGCACATCGATACTGGCCGCCGTGAGCAGATCACCAACTTCGAAGGCCTGAACGGTGCACCGGCCTGGTCTCCGGACGGCAGCAAGCTGGCGATGGTGCTGTCCAAGGACGGCAACCCGGAAATCTACGTGATGAATCTGGCGTCTCGTCAGTTGTCGCGTGTGACCAATGATTCGTCCATCGACACCGAACCTTTCTTCGGTAAAGACGGTTCGACGCTTTATTTCACCTCTGATCGCGGCGGCAAGCCACAGATCTATAAAACCAGCATTAATGGTGGCGGCGCCGAACGTGTCACTTTCATCGGTAACTACAACGCCAACCCTAAGTTGTCGGCTGATGAAAAGACGCTCGTGATGATCCATCGTCAAGATGGTTTCACCAACTTCAAGGTAGCGGCTCAGGATTTGCAGCGCGGTAGCGTAAAAATCCTCACAGACAGCAACCTTGATGAGTCGCCTACTGTTGCGCCCAACGGCACCATGGTAATCTACGCCACCCGCCAGCAGGGCCGGGGAGTCTTGATGCTCGTGTCCATTAATGGACGCGTAAGGCTCCCGCTTCCTACCGCTCAAGGCGAAGTCAGAGAACCTTCCTGGTCCCCTTACCTGAACTGACGCGGCGCTTTACGTTTTACTTAACACACTGGGGTTCATTAGGAGTTTCACGATGGAAATGCTGAAGTTTGGTAAATTTGCTGCGCTGGCTCTGGCCATGGCTGTAGCTGTAGGTTGCTCGTCCAAAGGCGGCGACAATGCCGGTGAAGGCGCTGCTGTAGATCCAAACGCTGGTTACGGCGCAAACACTGGTGCCGTTGACGGCTCCCTGAGCGAAGAAGCTGCTCTGCGCGCAATCACCACTTTCTACTTCGAATACGACAGTTCTGACCTGAAACCAGAAGCCATGCGCGCTCTGGACGTTCACGCCAAGGACCTGAAAGCCAACGGCGCTCGCGTAGTTCTGGAAGGTAACACCGACGAACGCGGTACTCGCGAATACAACCTGGCACTGGGCGAGCGTCGTGCGAAAGCCGTTCAACGCTACCTGGTTCTGCAAGGCGTTTCGCCAGCTCAGCTGGAAATCGTTTCCTACGGTGAAGAGCGTCCAGTTGCCACCGGCAACGACGAGCAATCCTGGGCTCAAAACCGTCGCGTCGAACTGCGTAAGTAATTTGACATGCGAACGTGCCGCCGTGCTTTAACCGTTTTGGCTCTCACCCTTCCTCTTGCAGCGATGGGTGCGGTTCCTGTGGTCGATGACAACTCTGGCTCTGCTGGCAGCAGTTATCCGCCATCAGGTTATGGTACGGCCGGCGCCTACGCCGGAGGGGGGGCTACGGCCCAACCTTCGGCGCAAGGTCAGCTGTTCATGCAGTTGCAACAAATGCAGGATGAAATTTCGCGCTTGCGCGGAATCGTCGAAGTCCAGCAGAACGATATCCAGCAGATGAAACAGGAAGCGCTGGATCGTTACAAAGACCTCGATTCCCGCATCGGAGCTGGCGGCGCTGCCGCACCAGCTGCCAACAATTCTTCTTCCGACGGCGCAGTCAATACCGGCGGAAATTCCGTGGCGCCTGCCTCTGGTGGAGCCTCTCAGGCACCCCAGGCCAGCAGCGAACCGGGCGATCCGGCGAAAGAAAAGCTTTACTACGATGCTGCTTTCGACCTGATCAAAGCCAAGGATTTCGACAAGGCAAGCCAGGCATTCGCCGCTTTCCTGCGTAAATACCCTAACAGTCAGTACGCCGGTAACGCCCAGTACTGGCTGGGTGAAGTCAATCTGGCCAAAGGCGATCTTCAAGGTGCCGGTCAGGCTTTTGCCAAGGTCAGCCAGTTGTACCCAAAGCACGCCAAGGTACCTGACTCGCTGTATAAGCTTGCCGATGTCGAGCGCCGCCTGGGTCACACCGACAAGGTCAAAGGCATCTTGCAACAGGTTGTCGCCCAGTACCCCGGTACTTCGGCTGCACAACTGGCGCAGCGGGACCTTCAGCGCCTCTGACTGCTGTCGATTTGACCTCTGGTTCAAGAAAGCCGCGCGTTGCGCGGCTTTTTTCGTTAGAATCTCGCACCCGAAATTCCGGTATTGATTACGCTTCTGTGGATTCTGCGAGCGCAGGGTGCACAAAAGTGCCTGACGGAGGCGGATGGCCTGTTTAGCCGTTACGCCCGTGGCCCCTATGCAAGACACATTACGAATCACTGAAGTCTTTTACTCGTTGCAGGGTGAAACGCGTACGGCAGGCTTGCCTACCGTTTTCGTGCGTTTGACCGGCTGTCCTTTGCGCTGTGGTTATTGCGACAGCGAATACGCATTCAGTGGCGGCACGATCCAGACACTCGACTCGCTCATGGAGCAGGTCGCTGGATACCGCCCGCGCTATGTCTGCGTCACGGGCGGCGAGCCGCTGGCTCAACCCAACGCGATCCCGTTGCTCAAGCGGCTGTGCGATGCCGGCTACGAAGTTTCCCTGGAGACCAGCGGTGCGCTGGACATTTCCCGGGTCGATCCGCGGGTCAGCCGCGTGGTCGATCTCAAGACGCCGGGCTCCAAAGAGGTCGCGCGTAACCGCTACGAGAACATCGACCTGCTGACCTCGAACGATCAGGTCAAATTCGTCATTTGCTCTCGCGAAGACTACGACTGGGCAGTCTCGAAGATCATCCAGTACGGACTGGATCGGCGTGCCGGTGAAGTGTTGTTTTCGCCGGTGCATCGCGACCTGAATGTGCGTGATCTGGCGGACTGGATCGTCGCTGACAATCTGCCGGTGCGCCTGCAACTGCAGCTGCACAAAATCCTCTGGAACGATGAGCCGGGGCGCTGAGATGAGTGAACACCTGATGACTGAGAAAAGAGCGGTAATCCTGCTGTCCGGCGGGCTCGATTCGGCCACGGTCGTGGCGATGGCGAAAGCCGAGGGCTTCAGCTGCTACACCATGAGCTTCGACTACGGTCAGCGCCACCGCGCCGAGTTGCAGGCGGCAGAGCGGGTAGCGAAGGATCTGGGCGTCGTCGAGCACAAGGTGATCGGCCTCAACCTGAACGGCATTGGTGGTTCGGCATTGACCGACAGCAGCATTGCGGTCCCTGAGACACCGGGCGAAGGCATTCCGGTGACCTATGTTCCGGCGCGCAATACGGTTTTTCTTTCGCTGGCGCTGGGTTGGGCTGAAGTTCTGGGCGCTCGCGACATCTTCATCGGCGTGAACGCAGTGGACTACTCCGGCTACCCGGATTGCCGTCCCGAGTTCGTCGAGTCGTTCGAGCGGATGGCGAACCTGGCGACCAAAGCAGGCGTGGAAGGGCAGGGCTTTACCATTCAGGCGCCGCTGCAGATGCTCAGCAAAGCTGACATCGTCAAAGCCGGTACGCGCCTGGGCGTTGATTATGGGCTCACTGTTTCCTGCTATCAGGCTGACGATGAAGGCCGTGCATGTGGCAAATGCGACAGCTGCCGCCTGCGTGCCGAAGGCTTCGCAGCCGCCGGTGTGACCGATCCAACCAGATATTTTTAATTTTTTTGAATTCGGGTGTTGAATTACTGAGAAAAATCAGTAATATACGCGCCACCACGAAGCGGGTCGTTAGCTCAGTTGGTAGAGCAGTTGGCTTTTAACCAATTGGTCGTAGGTTCGAATCCTACACGACCCACCATCTTCAAAACCCGAGAGGTCCACGAAAGTGTGAATTCTCGGGTTTTTTTTTGCCCTCGATTTTCCGAAGCGTTTATTGGCCTTTCGTGTGGGGCTTGCCGGGAAGCGGGACTTCGGCACTGCACCGCAGCACCCGCAGGCGTACGCGGCGCTCGGTAAGTGATCGCTCAACAGGTTGCATGGTACATTCGCCGCCGCTTTGCGCGACCCTTTTCATCGATCCTCAAACGATCGTCATGTGGGAGGGGAGTGTGCAGCGGATCACTAGCGACGCACGCTCCATGAAGCGTGTGCAAGGCCGGAAACTCCATGACCGTGAGGGTCTCCGCCTCAATTGTTGCCTGATGTACAGGTGTAAATTCGACGTTCGCGCTAACGCGCATTCAGGGCCTGCGAACATGACACAGATTTCTGAACGCCTTCTGGTACAGGCGCATCTAGACGCCAAACAACCCAAACCACTGAGCCCGGAAGAAGAAGCTGAGTACCGTCGACTGATTGCTGCCGAACTCAAGGCGCAGGATGCCGTGCTGGTCGCGCATTACTACTGCGATCCGGTCATTCAGGCGCTGGCTGAGGAGACCGGCGGCTGTGTGTCGGACTCACTGGAGATGGCCCGCTTCGGCAAGAACCACCCGGCGAAAACCGTACTGGTCGCAGGCGTTCGCTTCATGGGCGAAACCGCGAAAATCCTCACCCCTGAGAAACGCGTCCTGATGCCGACGCTGGAAGCGACCTGCTCGCTGGATCTGGGTTGCGGCGTGGACGAATTCACCGCGTTCTGTGATCAACATCCAGAGCGCACTGTGGTTGTGTATGCCAATACCTCCGCAGCGGTAAAGGCCCGTGCTGACTGGGTGGTGACGTCGAGCTGTGCGCTGGAGATCGTCGAGAGTCTGATGGACAACGGCGAAAAGATCATCTGGGCACCGGACAAGCATCTGGGTCGCTACATCCAGCGAGAAACGGGCGCGGACATGCTGCTCTGGGATGGCGCATGCATTGTCCACGAGGAGTTCAAATCGCGGCAGCTGGAGGACATGAAGGCGCTGTATCCGGACGCCGCGATCCTGGTGCATCCCGAGTCGCCGGAGTCGGTCATCGATCTGGCCGATGCAGTGGGCTCTACCAGCCAGCTGATCAAAGCGGCGCAGACGCTGCCGAACAAAACGTTCATCGTCGCCACCGATCGGGGCATTTTCTACAAAATGCAGCAGCTGTGCCCGGACAAGATTTTCATCGAAGCACCGACCGCCGGAAATGGCGCCGCCTGCCGCAGTTGCGCGCATTGTCCCTGGATGGCGATGAACACGCTGGCGCGTACGCTGCAGTGCCTGCGGGAGGGCACCAATGAAATCTTCGTCGACCCGGCCGTCATTCCTCAGGCCGTGAGGCCGCTGCAGCGCATGCTGGATTTCACCCAGGCGGCGCGTCTGAAACTCTCGGGGAATGCCTGACAGCCGCCGCAAGCGTCAAGCTGCAAGAGGGCCTGTTTTTCTTGCGGCTTGAGGCTTAAAGCTTTGAGCTGTTACTAGTTCATCATTTCCTTCACCGCTCGCTCCTGAGCGATGATTTCCTGCTGTCGCGCGTCGATTCGTGAGGCCAGTTGGAAGTTGTTGTTGGCACGTCGCTTGGCGAACTCCAGCTGTTGAATCGCCTGCTTGAAGTCACCCATCAGGGCGAAGTACTCGGCGCGTGCCTGATGCAGGCCGATGGTGTTGCCCGACAGTCCGCGCGTATCGGCCACTTGATTCCAGACGTCCGGGTCGTCAGGGCGGCGTTTGAGCAGGGTTTCCAGCGACTTCAGTGCTTCGGGCGCCTTCGACTGCTTGAGCAAGACGTCGACCTTCGCCTGGTTGAGCGGATAGTCGTCCGGGTAGATGCTCAACATCCGGTCGACTCGCTGCTGCGCGTCGGGCAAGCGGTTGTTGGAGATGTCGAGATTGACCGCTGCAAGGTTGTACGTGATGTTGTCGGGTGCCTTGTCGAGCAGTGGCTTGAGCGTCTCGCGCGCCTCATTCAACTGGCCTGCCTTGGTTTGCGCCAAGGCAAGGCCGTAACGGGCTGCGTCGTTTTTCGGGTTTTCGGCCAGCTGCGCCCGAAAGCGTTTGGCGGCCATGCCCGGCGTTTCTTCGTAGATCAACACCACGCGGGCGCGCATCAGCTGGTAAGCCAGGCTGTCTTCCTTGCCGCCGGGGCTCGCCTGTTCTGCGCGGTTGCGGGTGTCGGCGATACGCGACTCGGTCACCGGGTGGCTCATGAGAAATTCCGGTGGCTTGGCGTCGTACCGATACTGGCGCGCCAGACGTTCGAACATCGTCGGCATGTTGCGTGGGTCGTAACCGGCCTTCTCCAGGTTGAGAATGCCGATCCGGTCCGCCTCGGCTTCGTTCTGGCGAGAGAAGCGCGCCTGCTCCTGAATGGCGGCGGCCTGTGTGCCCGCGATGGCCGCGATCCCGGCATCGCCGGCGCCTGCAGCGGCCATGACGATGCCCGCCAGCATCGCGGCCATCACCGGAACCTGCATGCGCTGCTGCGCCTGCACCCCACGGGCGAAGTGCCTTTGCGACAAGTGAGCGAGTTCGTGGGCGAGGACGGCGGCGTATTCGCCTTCGGTTTCGGCGTGCAGGAACAGGCCGCCGTTGACACCGATAATGCCACCGGGCGCCGCGAAGGCGTTGATCTCGGGCGTGTTGATCAGGATGAACTCGAGTCGGCGATCCTGCACCTGGCTGGTTTCGGCAAGACGATAGACAGACGTCTCGACGAAGTCCTTCAATTGCGGGTCCGACAGCTGAGCGACTTGTGCGCGAAGCAGTCCGAGCCACGCGCGGCCCAGGTCATGTTCCTGTTGAGGCGAGACGATAGAGGAGCTGGCGTCGCCAAGGGACGGCAGGTCATCTTCTGCAAAAGCAGGGCTAGCCAGCAGGCATGCGAGCGTCAGCAGCGTGGGGCGCAAAAAAGTCATGCACGAAACTCTGAGGCAGAAAGTCGTTACTGTAGCTGGCTCAATGGCTTGCTGACCAGAGTGGGGTATTCTTGCAAACTTGTAAGAATGTTCTTCCTCGCTCTGTTTGCAGTTTCTCTGTAAACGAATGTGCCTACCCGGAGAGAAACGATGTCTGACGCTGTAGGGCGCCCCGCACACTGTGATGCCGAACTGGATGCCAGTGGTTTGAACTGCCCGTTGCCGCTGCTCAAGGCGAAAATGGAACTCAATCGTCTGGCAAGCGGCGCAGTGCTGAAAGTCACTGCAACGGACGCAGGATCCCAGCGTGATTTCCGCACCTTTGCCAAGTTGTCCGGTCATGCGCTGTTGCACGAAGAAGATGTCGATGGCATCTATCGGTATTGGCTGCGCAAGGCCTGAGAGTTTCGATCCCACCGCTCCCAAAGGATTTTTGATGTTCAAAGTGCTTCGCGACTGGATTCAGCGCTACTTTTCCGATGAGGAAGCCGTGGTGCTGGCGGTGCTGTTGGTCTTGGCGTTCACGATCGTCCTCACCCTGGGCGGCATGCTGGCACCGGTGCTTGCCGGTCTGGTGCTGGCATTCCTGATGCACGGCATGGTGGCTCAGCTGGAACGCCTGCATGTGCCGGAAGGCGGCGCGGTGGGGCTGGTCTTTGCGCTGTTCATGGGGGCTTTGGGGCTGTTTCTGCTGGTGCTGGTGCCTTTGCTCTGGCATCAGTTGATCACCCTGTTCAACGAGCTGCCCGGCATGCTCGCCAAATGGCAGTCGCTGCTGTTGCTGCTGCCTGAGCGTTATCCGCATCTGGTGTCCGATGAGCAGGTGTTGCAGGCCATTGAAGTGGCGCGCGGTGAGATCGGCAAGTTCGGCCAGTGGGCCCTGACATTCTCGCTGTCCAGTCTGCCGCTGTTGATCAACATGATGATCTATCTGGTGCTGGTGCCGATTCTTGTGTTCTTTTTCCTCAAGGACCGTCGGATGATCGGCCGCTGGGTGAGAGGGTATCTGCCCCGCGAGCGTACGTTGATCACCCGGGTCGCCGAGGAAATGAACCGGCAGATCGCCAATTACATTCGCGGAAAAGTCATCGAGATTTTCATCTGCGGCGCGGTGACCTACATCGCGTTTGTCACCATGGGGCTTAATTACTCGGCGCTGCTGGCGATGCTGGTCGGCATTTCAGTGGTCGTGCCTTATGTGGGCGCCGTGGTGGTGACAGTGCCGGTGGCCTTCATTGCGCTGTTTCAGTGGGGATGGGGCGATCAGTTCATTTACCTGATGGCCGTCTACGGAATCATTCAGACGCTGGATGGCAACGTGCTGGTGCCGCTGCTGTTTTCCCAGACCGTGAGTCTGCATCCCGTCGCGATCATCTGCGCGGTGCTGCTGTTTGGAGGGCTTTGGGGGTTCTGGGGCATCTTTTTCGCGATCCCGCTGGCAACGCTGTGCAAAGCCGTGCTGGACGCCTGGCCGCGAAACGAACCGACCGTGGCGCCGTTGCTGTAGAAGGGAGAATGACTCGCCGCATTTCTGCCAGCTGCACCGGCCGCTTCCCGACTAAAGCCGGTCCTGCAGACGCTGCAAGCTTTTCGCAGGACCGGCTTTAGCGGGGAAAGCGTGGCGTGTTACACCCTTGATCAGAGCGGGCGTTGAGACAGTTGGCCCACTCCCTCAGTGGGTGACGGCTTCTGACTCAGGCCTTATCGAGTGCCTGGGCCGCTTCCAGTACCGCCGCCACGTGACCGGGCACTTTCACGCCGCGCCATTCCTTGCGCAACACACCGTTCTTGTCGATCAGGAAGGTGCTGCGGTCGACGCCCAGGTATTCCTTGCCGTACAGCTTTTTCAGCTTGATTACGTCGAACAGCTGACAGAGGGATTCATCCTTGTCCGAAATCAGCTCGAACGGGAATGCCTGCTTGGCCTTGAAGTTTTCGTGCGACTTCAAGCTGTCGCGGGACACGCCGAAAACCACGGTGTTGGCGGCCTTGAACTCGGCGTGATGGTCACGGAAGCCCTGGCCTTGAGTGGTGCAGCCTGGCGTGCTGTCCTTGGGGTAAAAATAGATCACCACTTGCTGACCCTTCAGCGCGGACAGCGTCACTGCCTGCTCGCTGGTGGCCTGTACCTGAAAGTCGGCAACGGGTTGGTCGAGTTCTACAGCCATTGGAATTCCTTACATCGGTGCTTGCGGGCGCCATGGTTCGATCAGGGCGTCGAGGTTGAGTGCGTCGGCAAAGTCCAGGAACTGGTCGCGCAACCAGCTGATCTGGGTCCCGGCCGGCAAAGTGACGGTGAACGTGGCGTTGAGCATGGTGCCGCCGGTCTGCGGTGCCTGATAGGTGTCGCAGATCAGGTTTTCCAGCTCGACATGGTGATCGATGAAGAACTGGCACAGCTCGTTGATGATGTCCGGGCGATAGGCCGAGCTGACATACGCCACGTACGGCAGGGCTTCGGGCCGGTTCTCGAGCGATGCGCTGCGCACCACGTTGACCGTGAACGCGTGCTTCTTCGACAGGTTCGGCAGACTGCCTTCTAGGCGAGCCAGGGCGTCCCAGCTGCCGGAAACCTGCAGGATCAACGCGCTGCATTCGCCGTGGCGAGTGAGGCGCGAGCTGACCACCGAGCAACGGCTTTCATGACTGGCGCGGCACAGGACGTTGGTCAGCTCCATTGGGTTGGCGCCAAGGGCACTGATGACAAGGAATTGTTCGCGAACTGTGGGGATGGACGACATGCAGCATTCCTAAGCGATGAGCGGTCGGTACATTATTGGCTTGTGCGGCGGATTCGACGAACTTAGGCGTTGCAACTTCAATCCGGACCACTGCGGTATATCGCTTATTGAGCCGGTCACGGCAAGCGATAACGACGCTGGGGCGGGGTTTGCGACGACGAAAACGAACAGTCGAACGAGCCGGGCAGATGACCAGTACCGATCAAAGACCGAAGGGTAGCGAAAACCGTCGCTCAGGGGAATGCTCGCCTTGTGCAAGGATCATGGCGCCAGTACCATTACCGCTCTCTTTTTCCGGCAGGAGCGGTTTGCATGATTGCGGGCAGTATGGTGGCACTGGTCACACCTATGGATGCACAGGGTCGTCTTGACTGGGACAGCCTGAGCAAACTGGTGGACTTTCACCTCAAAGAGGGCACCAACGCCATTGTTGCCGTCGGCACCACAGGTGAATCCGCGACGCTGGACGTCAATGAGCACATTGAAGTCATTCGCCGCGTGGTTCAGCAGGTCGCAGGCCGCATTCCGGTCATCGCCGGCACAGGCGCCAATTCCACCCGCGAGGCGGTCGAGCTGACCACCAACGCCAAGAACGCCGGTGCCGATGCCTGCCTGCTGGTCACGCCGTACTACAACAAGCCGACCCAGGAAGGCTTGTACCAGCATTTCAAGCACATCGCCGAAGCCGTCGACATTCCGCAGATCCTCTACAACGTGCCAGGCCGTACGGCGTGCGACATGTCCGCAGAGACCGTCATCCGTCTGTCCAAAGTCAAGAACATCATCGCCATCAAGGAAGCCACCGGTGACCTGCAGCGCGCCAAGGACATCCTGGCGGGCGTGAGCAGCGACTTCCTCGTCTATTCCGGCGACGACGCGACCGCGGTCGAGCTGATCCTGCTCGGCGGCAAGGGCAACATTTCAGTCACCGCCAACGTTGCCCCGCGCGACATGGCCGAACTGTGCAAGGCCGCGATGGCTGGCGACGCCGCCACTGCCCGCGCGATCCACGAAAAACTGATGCCGCTGAACAAGAACCTGTTCATCGAATCGAACCCTATTCCCGTGAAATGGGCCCTGCATGAGATGGGTTTGATGCCGGACGGTATCCGTCTGCCGCTCACCTGGCTCAGCGAGTCCTGCCACGAGCCGCTGCGTCAGGCCCTGCGCCAGTCCGGTGTATTGGTTTAATGAGGAAGCACTACGCAATGAAGCGACTGGCCGGACTTTCCGCACTAGCCCTGATTATCTCCAGCACCAGCGGTTGCAGCTGGCTGTTTGGTCAGGATGGCTACTTCCGCGATCGCAGCAGCGATTACCTTGAAGCCACCCAGAAACCACCGATGCAACTGCCTGAAGGCGTCCAGGAAGCCAAACGTCTGGACCCGCTGCTGCCGATCCCGCGCAACGTGGCCGACGATACCCAGAAGGGCGAGTTCAACGTGCCGCGTCCGCAGCCGTTGTCCACCGTTCAGGATTCGGGCGACTACACGCTGCAGAAGAGCGGCGACAATCGCTGGATCCTGGCCCAGCGTGCGCCTGCCGAAGTCTGGCCGGTCGCGCATCAGTATTTTGAAGACAACGGTTTCCGCATCGCTGAAGATCGTCCGCAGACCGGTGAATTCAACACCACCTGGCAGCGTGCGGACGAGTTGTCCGCAGCGGTGGCCAAGCGCATGGGCGACACCGCCGGCAATGAAACCCGCGTGCGGGTCCGCATCGAGCCGGGCGTGCAGCGCAACACCAGTGAAATCTACGTCGTCAGCGTTCAGCGCCCGGCAGGCAGCAACGACGAACCCGAGTTCCCGTCGCGCACCACCAATGTCGGCCTGGATTCGGTCCTGACCGACGACATGCTGGCGAGCCTGACCCGGACTGCCGAAAAAGGCGGTTCGGTGTCGTTGCTGGCCGCTCGCGATTTCGACACGCCAAGCCGCGTTTCCCTCAGCGAAGACGGCAGCGGCAACCCGGTCCTGAACCTGGGCGCCGACCTGGATCGCGCTTGGTCGAGCGTCGGTCGTGCGCTGAATCAGGGTGACTGGCGCGTCGAGGACATCAACCGCAGTCTGGGTCTGTACTACATCAACCTGGCGGAAAAGGCTGACAAGCCCGAGAACAAGCCTGGCTTCTTCGGCCGCATGTTCGGCAGCGAAGAGACCAAGGAAGAGAAGGAAGCCCGCGCCGAGCGTTATCAGGTTCGCCTGAGCAAGGTCGGTGAGAACGTCCAGGTGACTGTCGAGAAGAACATCAATACCGTGGCGCCGACCGACATCGCTCGCCGCGTATTGAGCGTCATTCAAGACAACCTCGGTTAAGTGCGTTTCGCGGTTCTGGGCAGCGGCAGTCGGGGTAACGGCACGCTGGTAGCCAGTCATGACACCTACGTGCTGGTCGACTGCGGTTTCTCCTTGCGCGAAACCGAGCGGCGACTGGAGCGGCTGGGTGTCAGCGGCCATCAACTGAGCGCCATTCTGGTGACCCACGAACATGCCGATCATGTGCATGGCGTGGGTTTGCTGTCTCGGCGCTACGACGTTCCGGTGTACCTGAGCGATGGCACGCTGCGAGGCATGCGCAAGCCGGTCGAGGCGGGTTTCAGGCTCACCGGCGGTCAAGGGCTGGAGATCGGCGGGCTGAGTATCGATGTGGTTTCGGTGGCCCACGATGCGCTGGAACCCACGCAGTTCGTCTTCAATGACGGCCGCCGCCGCTTTGGTCTGCTGACCGATCTGGGGTCGTACTGTCCGTCGGTGCTCGACAGCTACAGGGGGCTCGATGCCCTTATGATCGAGTCCAACCACTGTCGCGACCTGCTGGCCCGAGGTGCTTATCCTTATTTCCTGAAACAGCGCGTTGGCGGGGAGTACGGACATTTGAACAATCACCAGGCGGCCAGTCTGGTGAGCGAGCTGGGATGGCAAGACCTGCAGCATCTGGTGCTGGCCCATCTGAGCAGCAAGAACAACCTGCCGCATCTGGCCCGGCAATGTTTCGTCGACACCCTTGGGTGCGACCCGGACTGGCTACAATTGGCCGATCAAGATTCAGGGCTCGACTGGCGCGAAATCGCCTAGCGTCCCAAAAGGGGCGTCTAGCCCAACTATTTAGCAAGCGGAGCCCATCATGGAAAAACGTGAAGAACTCTACCGCGGCAAAGCCAAATCGGTTTACAAGACCGACGACGCTGACCGCTTGATCCTGCTGTTTCGTAACGACACCTCGGCGTTCGACGGCAAGCGCATCGAACAACTCGACCGCAAGGGCATGGTGAACAACAAGTTCAACGCGTTCATCATGCAGAAACTCGAAGCTGCCGGTATCCCGACCCAGTTCGACAAACTGCTGGCCGACAACGAGGTGCTGGTCAAGAAGCTCGACATGATCCCTGTCGAGTGCGTCGTGCGTAACTACGCCGCCGGCAGCCTGGTCAAGCGTCTGGGCGTGGAAGAGGGCATGAAGCTCAATCCGTACACGTTTGAACTGTTCCTGAAGGACGACGCCAAGGGCGACCCGTTCATCAATGAATCCCACGTTGTCGCGTTCGGCTGGGGCACCGCCGAGCAACTGGCGCGCATGAAAGAGCTGTCGCTCAAGGTCAACGATGTCCTGAGCAAGCTGTTCGACGACGCTGGCCTGCTGCTGGTCGATTTCAAGCTCGAGTTCGGCGTGTTCAGCGACGGCTCTATCGTCCTGGGTGACGAGTTCAGCCCCGACGGCTGCCGCCTGTGGGACAAGGACACCAAGAAAAAAATGGACAAGGACCGCTTCCGTCAGGGCCTCGGCGATGTCATCGAAGCCTACGAAGAAGTCGCCCAGCGTCTCGGCGTACCGCTCTGACGCGGGAAATGCCGCAAGCATCTGAAAGAACGCGAAAAAATCATCAAAAAGGGTTCGCGTTCTTCGTCTGAGCTGTTATGATGCGCGCCGTTGGAGAGATGCCGGAGTGGCCGAACGGGACGGATTCGAAATCCGTTGTACTGGCGACAGTACCTAGGGTTCAAATCCCTATCTCTCCGCCACCATTCGAAAAGCCCCGCAGACTAAGGTCTCGGGGCTTTTTTTGTTTTTGGATTGTACGTAGCGTTTGTACGTAAAATTCTACTGCCCTACCTATGCCAGCGTATCCCGTAGTCAACGCTCAAAGCTGGCCCCTTTTCATGGGATGTCCTATAGCCGTGCGCGTCCTGTGCGCCGTCGCAGGTGCTTATCGGAGCAGCTTGCTTTTAGGGTCGTAGCAGCTGGTTCAAAAATATGATACATATCTCCGTGAGACATCATATAGCCATCAGGTGCTCGTATGCACACCAGCGTGCATGGGCAAGCAATCGGTCCTAATTCAGTAGTAGTAACAAGGAAGTACTAATGATCTTTACTCTCAATGCGCGCTATCACAGTGGATCGGCAAATTTCAATGGATTAGATGCCTACTACGGAGCCGATTCTTTGGGTGGATTCGCGGAGGCGTTGTGCATAACGACACACGCTATCGTCAACAAAGAAGTAAAAACCCAAACCCCTGCCACGTCTGGGTTTGATTTAAAGTTTAAAGAAGCGCATAGAGGCTCGTACATTCAGAAGTTTACGCTAGAGTTCACTGATGCTGAGGCGATTCGTGTCGTTAACCATCTAAGTGCGGCGGGGTTTATCGAACTGCTTAAGTTTCATCTTGGTAGTCCGCTTGGCCATAACCCTCAAATTGCTAATAGAGCTGCTCGGCGTTGGTTGCGAGACGATATGGATGATTCCGAAGAGTTGTTGGGGCGTTTGGATCGGCCATTAAGGCGAATTCACCATCCTGTGACTGGGCAAGGGTATCAAGTGACCTTGTTGAAGAGTCAGACGCCAATTCTTTCATTTAATGAAACAACTAATGATTACCTGACAGGTTCTGAGGTAAGTAATCGAGAGGAGGAATTGGAGTTGTCGGTAAGTCGATTTAATATCAGGACTGGGACAGGGCGCTTTGTGGAAGGTGATGAGACTGACTCTACAAGTTTTTCTCCTGTGCATGGTAGTTTGTCACAGCGATCTAAGATTATTTTAGCAGAAAATTTAACTGCTGGCGCTCGAGGGAGTGATGCGACGGTAAGAGTTGGAGTTCGTCGAGTGCTTGCTCGCGATGGTCGTACTAAGCACTTTATATTGCAGTCCGTAAATGAAGTATAACGCGCTATATGTTTCCATATTGCTATTGGTCGCAGTGTGGAGTTTGTACTTTGGAAACTTTCATGGTGCACTTTCTGATGTGCAAGGGGATTGGGGGACCTTCGGGGATTTTACTGGGGGAGTGGTTAACCCGCTTCTAAACTTTATAACAATCTATTTGCTAATTACGCAGTACCGCACGTCGCGTGAAGATATGTCCCGTGAACGTGAAGAAAGCGATGTTAAAGCATTCGAAGGTTCATTTTTTACTTTTACCACAATAGCATTGAATGAGTACCGAGACTTTGAGGTAACGATTTCTGGGGTGAGTTATAAGGCCGCAGAAGCGGTTAGCATGATTCAAAAGTATGTTGAAGCATCAAGGCTTCCCAAGAAGGCGTTAGCAGATTTGGATCGCGACTCTCACGATGTAATATATTCATTGGTTGCAGGGTTTTGTGTTGTATTCAGATTGATTCAGGATTCATGCCCTGCGAGAGCCAAGGAGAAGTATACCCAGACATTAAGTATGCTTTTACCGATAAAAGTAACCTATCTCTTATGTATATGCGATTCGTGCACTACGTGGGGAATGCTTGAGCACCCTAAGGCTCTTGGTTATTTCAATAAAGAGTCTGTCAAGATAGTGCATGACCACTATGTCACTGTAGCGTCGAAGTAGGGGGTTGGTTTTGTTGCTTGACAGGCTGGTGGATGCGAATTTGTTGGGAAGTTAAAGTGAAGGGTTGCTGGTTTTAGGTAACTATTGGAAGGGCTCCGTGGATTAAAGTCTGCGGGGCTTTTTCGTTTCTCGCCGTACTTGGAAGCTGTATGCACTAGTCTTTGGAATTCTTACCTTCGTATCTGCTCGGACGGGCATCAGACACGCACCCACTCGAAGTCGCTTTGTTCGTTCGTCACATTGGAGGGAGGTCGGATATGACTACCCGTTCGACGCACTATTGAAGCGTCTAAGGCATCTCGGCTGTGTTCTCATACCCCTGAAGGGGTTGGTCGCAATCAGGTTGTATCAATTTTATAGGGTGTCGACGCCGTGTCTCCTATGTTTTAGCTTTCAATGTTTAGTTAGCGGTATTGGAATGGTAAGCTTGTGTGAAAACCTGATGGCATTAGCCTCGGCGTTTTCATGTAGAATCATTTTTTAGTTATCTGATCGGCATTCGTCGAAAATACGCCTAGCCCCGTGGCACTTGCAAACAAATGTATCTACGTTTCACCCATGTGGTTGGCGCTGTGCGTGGGTGCTAACGGTGGGGATTATTATTTCTATTGATGTAACTTTTAAGATCAAATCAAGCAGGAAGGTCGTCTTTGTTCGGAGTATGTAGAAAGGATGATTGGTTCGGCTTTAAGCTAAATTTTAAGAGGGTATGAATGAAAGGTTCGTACAACCAAGACCGTTTCATGGGAGTGAAAATTAACTGTAGTGAAAGCACTCCGTCCAGAGTGAATATAATTGAGCCTCTTTATGTGATGATCTATAAGTCCAGCAAGCGTCTCAAACGGCCACTGGGCTTTCATGTTCGCGTCCGTTTCACCGCTAAGATGGATATGCGCTCCTTTGGTGCGCGTTTGGCTGGTCACTACAGTAGAAAGTATGGCTATCTTCCCTTGCGTGTAAGCGCGAGAGAGGACGACCCGCAAGACGGTGTTCATTATCATATGGCAGTTATTATAGACGGTAAGGTCAGTACAAAGCGGGGCTTGGCCAGATTGCTACACCAGCTACAGGAGAAAGGTTTTTTGAACGATTACAAGGTGATCACACCCAATGATTCGTGCTTTGGGTTGGCGCTTACATACGAGAGAGACATGGACAAATTTTTTGATTGGCTAAGCTACATCGGCAAAAACGAAACGAAATCGGAAGGTGTTCCGGCTGTCAGTACTTGTAAGGCTGTTAGGTCTGATTTGAAAGAGTGGGTTGCCAATGGCAAGCCAATGTTGACTGAAAGTACGTCTCCGCAATCGGCGTGTTCTCTTGTCTCTTCTGTGGCTCTTAGGACTGCTATTAATCAAGACCCTTTGGGTGAGGGAGGGGTTGGCCATTGGTGCGGCTTGTAGAGGCTTGTAGGGGCTTGTAGAGGCTTGTAGAGGCTTGTAGAGGCTTATAGAGGCTTAAAGAGGCTTAAAGAGGCTTTTGTGAGGGGTGGTGGCACCGGGGGCGAATGTGGGACTACTCGCGTGGGATGCCACATGGCAATGATGCTGTGCAGGAGGTATTAACACCTGCACGCTTCAAATCATCCATCTTTGGCAACTTCTGGCGGGAACGCCAAGCAGTTATTCAGGTATACACTCCAAACAAATTCTACTCTTCGGCACTGAAAGTATAGTTCCTGTCCTACATCAAAATTTGCCGCAAACTCCAGATTTGACTGTAAACCACCTACTTCCCACTTGTGGTTCACCAATTTCCAAGGCCACGCCTGATAATTGGCTAGTATCACCGTTGCCGCCGTATTGGTTCCTGAGTCGATGATTATGTTAGCATTGCCGTTATCAACGGTTATTTTGCTGATTTTTCCATGATAGACTTCCGGCTCGCTGAATTTCAATTGCGCGCGGGCTTGGTTTTGACGCCATTCTATAAATATTTGCTTGGTGTCTAACGCTTGACCGAAATTCCAGCCCGTGGTGTTCATCATCTCTTCAATACGTGTGTTGTAAATGCTTGACATTGTGTCATAGTCAATGGCGTTTGCAGTATCGATAAGTGTAGTTGATAGCAGGCCGACAAGTAAGGCCCGCGATACCAGTGACGGCCTGTTGATGGTGATAATACGATCCATGTAATTCATTTAAATTAAGTTTTCCATATTCATGTAAAAGGAAATTCAGGCAACTGACTTCTTGGCTCGCATTCCTGCTCGAAAAACAAGAACTGAAATGACAATCATCACCAGTAGTACGCAGCTACTGACTGCAAATAATTGCTGCACATTCCATATGAAGGAGAATTGCATCGCCGCGACCCCCGCTAAACCAGCGACCGGTATGCTCAGAATGGCCAAAAAGATTCCCAGATAAATTTTCATACGTTGCGCCCTTGGGTAGTCGTGGCTGATTGCCACGATCGACAGCAGAACATATCTGAAAATCAGATATCTGAAAAGCAGTTATAGGTTGTTAGGCTGTTTTCACCGGACAGCCCTATGCCTAAAGCCATTTACCGCCTCGAATACGAGTCCTTCCTCGCGATTTTGAGATCGCGCAGGCTTTCCGCAGGCTTGACCCAGAGTGAGTGTTCGCGAGCCCTCGGCCATCCCCAGTCGTTCATAAGCGATGTTGAGAGAGGGGTGCGACGTCTAGATATCATCCAAATCCGCGACCTATGTGCCGTGCTGCAATGCGATTTCATCGAGTTGATTCAGGAATTTGAAAGCCAGTTGAAAGTGAGGGGGTTTTAGTTTTTCTCGCGTCCGGACGATCCAAAATATTCGTCTGGACGCTATCTTCGCAATGCTGACGGTGGGGTGGGCGCTAACCTATCTCAGATTCGATGATGCAGAGCAAAGTAAGCCATGGGTTCTCAGTGGCTTTTGGATTAGCACAACCGGCGAAGTGGTCAAAGCTTCGCTGTGCGTCTGTTAATGCCTGTCTGCTCCGGCACTGCTTGCATTGAATGCCCCCATCTGTCAAAGCCCAGTTATGACCCCACTTAGCCAGTACCTCATTGCTAGTCATGCCCGTATCTTCCAATTGAACTGTATACAGCATAGTCGTGAGTCGCTATGAGTTGAAAGTTCAATTGAATACATCCAAATGGCTGTGGAGCGGCTGCCAGTCCTAGAGGTATCAGATCGCATCCACTGGGCTCATAAAACGACCGATAAATGATGCGGTAAAAACCATCCGAATTTGGTATCACAAAAATAGCCTTCGGTAATTTGTGATGCTATTATACATTGATACCACCTTAAATGATCCCAAGGAGTTCTGATGTCTCGTACTTTCCTTTATGCCCGTTGTTCAACCCAAGCGCAGTTCACTGAAAACCAAGTTCTAGAAGTAAAGTCCGCAGGCTTTGATGTCCAAGCCGGTCGGGTCATCGAGGAGATAGTCTCGGGTAGTGTTGCTGCCAACGAAAGGCCGGGGTTCCAAAAGCTGTTGGATCGTATGGAATCCTCGGACGTGCTGATTGTTACAAAGCTTGATCGTCTGGGACGCAACGCCATGGATGTACGGCAGACTGTTGAACAGCTTGCTCGGAATGGCATACGTGTTCATTGTCTTGCTTTGGGTGGTGTAGACCTGACGAGTGCGGCAGGGAAGATGACGATGCAAGTGCTGGGCGCTGTTGCTGAGTTCGAACGGGATTTGTTGATCGAGCGGACGCAGCAGGGGCTACAGCGTGCAAAAGCGGAAGGTAAGAAGCTCGGAAGACCAGCTGCAACATCCACAACCGCATCTGTCAAACGCCTGAGAATCGCAGGTATGACACAAGCTCAAGCGGCTGCGGAGTTGAAGCTAGGTATTGCTACCATTAAGCGCCATTGGAACAAGCCTTGAACGGGCTCAACTATTTCGGTGGCGTACACGCATGCCTAGAACGTTATGTTTGAATTCGAAATCTGCGCAGCGACAGTAGTTGCAAATTCAAATATTTCTGTAGTGACTGCCGTGACGTGATGATTGGTGTCAATTGCAATCCAGCTTGTGGAGTTGCCTACCATTAGCCCTTGGCTACACGTAAGTATCCGAGCGTCACCCCAGCTAAAATTTGATCCTAAATAATGTTTTGAGTCGACTATTACTCGAGATAGGCTTTGGCTTTGAGCGTAACCATTTGGTCCGCGCACCGAATGACCCCGAACAATAAAGAACCCGTTTTCAATGGTGTATCTTATTTTGACATTCATGTCGGGGGCAATGATGTCTGACGAGCGTGGGTTGCGAACACCATAGTCTCCGAAACTTAAGTTTGCTTTAGGGTTGGCCGAAACGAACCCTTTCCAAGCTAACATTTCTTTTCGAACCACAGTGTCGGACGAGTCCCTATCTTTAACCGCCTTCTCGATAGAGTCGGGAATGGAGCTTGCGGTCACCACTATTTCGTTAAAGCCAATACCTACAAGACTAAAATAGGATTCTGTAATTGTTTCTGTAATTTCAAGTATTGGTAGCTTGGTTACATCTCCAATATCAATAATGACCTTGGTGTCTGATCGTTCAATGTCAATCGAAGTGCAGATGTCATCAAGTATGCTTTCGAAGTGGTCAAACTCGGCCATATCCTCCAAGGCGATTTCGTCTAGGCGGATCACGAAATTAGCATTAGGTTGTAGAGACATATCCCTAATGCTTTGGCGATATTCCGGCGAATCCCACCTTGCGTAACCAACCACAGGATGTACCAGCACGCCAAGTGAGGCAAGGAGGCTGCTCATATACCCCAAGACGTGATGCCCACTCTCGGTAGTAAAGTCAACTTGCCATTGAGACGCATCAACTATGAGCGAACCACCTTTGAAGATCGCGGCGATGTTCTTTGCTTTATTATCCATCCAGTATTCATATGGCATACCGGAGTGCTTCGCAGCCGTTTCGTATTCCTTCTGAGAAATTTTCGGAATTTCTAAAATTGGAGTGCAACGATTTGTAACTGACGATGGCATATGTTTGAAGGCGTCGAATTCACCGCCTTTTGCCCGCACAACTGGATAATAATGCTGATTCATATCGAAGTACCTATGTGTTTTCGAAATGTTTCCGAACTTCGCCATGGCCGACAAGATCGGTAAATTGGTTGTAATTTCCAGTCTCCTTTCGGAGCCTTCCCGCAATTATTGCCGGATGTATCTTTAGTTCTCTCCCAAGGCTGATTATGTTGTCCCTATTTGGGTTCATACAGGCGTCTGAACTTTTCCATTTCGATCTAGGTATAAATGAATCACGCGCAATTCTGTTTGCTTCGGCTTCTCGTTTGTCGTCTGTTGAATGTTCTAGATCATCCAGAATGACTTCGTCTGGCGACTTTATGTGCTTCCATATATGTGCTAATTCGTGAGTTAGAGTAAACCAAAAGTTGTCAAGCCGGTCGTTTCTCAGTGTGAGTGCAATTATGGGAGTGCCGTCAGTATCCATCAATGCTGCCCCGTCAAGCATGGTGCCCTTGAGTTGAGGTTCAATAACTACTGAGATTCCAATGCTTCGTATTAAATCTACTGCTGCTTTGGGGCCTTGTGCATCCGGACTCAGTTGTACTACCTTTCTTATAAACGCTTCGTCTACAGATTTGTTGTTGTACGTCGTTATGTTTTCGGAAAGCTCACGGGATTTTTGTATTACACGGGCAAGCCATGCGTGCAATGTGTAAGTGGTAGTTTGAGTTAACGCATCGCCAGATAGGGTTCTTCTGAACGCAGCGTTTTCTGTCTGCAATCCGGCACTGCTTATAAAACTTCTAACTATGTCTTCAGCGGCCTGCTTTGATTTCTCTGTCGCATTCCTTATCCAGCCTCTGGTGATCATCTCTTTGATTGGGAATTTGGACCAGTCGATAGTGTGATCATCTTTTTTTGTTTCTATTCTCTCCAGCCCTACTAATACATCGGCCGAGATACCCAACCCGATTGAAAGTGCCCTAATCATTGGGACAGTTAGCGGTCTTTTACGGCTTAGTATCTCTGATACACGGCTGCGAGTTCCGAAATAAGGAACCAAGTCTGTTTGCCGTAATCCTTTCTCCGCCATTCTAAATAAAATTGCGTCGATAGGGTCGGGCGGTTCTACTGGGTATTTTTGAAGTTCATAGTTTTCAATGAGAACCGACAGCAACTCCAGTGTTTCACTTTCTTCGGTTCCGAGGTCAGGAAGCTTGTTAATAAGTTCCTGAACTTTTTCGAAGTATTCGAAATACTGTTGTTCAGTTTTGATAATCTTTGCTGTGGTTGTAGTCATCATTTTTTACTTAACTCTGTGATTATCGCAATTCCCTGTGCAAAAGCTATCTTCAATCCTAGTTGAATGCCGGTATCCTCTAGCGTGAAACAGTACATTCCATTTGATGTAGTTGTAACCGATGGGAATTGTTCGCAGACGTCAGCAGGTTGCTTCCAATTGGCATGATTTATCTCACTCACCCAGCTGGATAACCAACGATCAACGTGGTCGTCCGCACCTTTGAGCAGAGCTAATTTCTGTAGTCCTAACAGCTTCATAACCAATGCCGTGTTCCCATTTTGGGAACAATCTAGCGTCTGCGCTCATCGGCGTCAAGCTGTTGTTACCAAAATGGGAACATCGTTGGCCGGATCGTTCTACCTTGGCATCAAGCCACGCCTGCAAGTGCCGTGGGGCGGGGTGGTGTAAGGGGGGGGAAGGGGATTTGCTACCACCCTTTTTCTGGCCTAAAGGGGTGCTTTGGGTCCCCTTCACCGCGCATTGGAAACGCTATTCAAATCCACCCCATCGCTGATTTTGTCTGGGAGCGCCTGCCCATGTTTCGTGGCCGCGACCTGCACGCTGGGTAAAGCTGGTAGCCTGCCGAGAGCTGCCAGTTTTTGGCCTGCGGATGCACCTTGACTGTACACGTCGAACGTCACCAGCCCTGTCTCATGCCCAACCAGCTCTGCAATAAGCGTCCCCGGCACGCTAGCCCTGATAAGCTGAGTGATCATGGTGATCCTGATTGAATGAAATACGTGCTGTCGCCCGTATCCGAGCCGTGTCTTCAACCTGCCGAACTCCTTACCCAACGCTCCGGACCGGTCGCCGTACTTATTCATGCTGTCAGTGATGATCAGATATCCGTCCTTGGAGTCATCCACCAGCCGACTCACCAAATTGGTGATCGCTGGGTGAATGGGAACTCTGCAACCGTCTTACTATCAGGGATGTCGAGGCAGCGAACCCCGTCCACTTCTATGACATTTTCTGATCTGAGCGTGCAAAGCTCTTCAATTCTCGCACCCGTAAAGATGCAAAGTAATATGAGATCAGCGAGTGCCTTCCTCCCTTCAGCCATCGCTTCTGCATGCAGGTTTGCCAGCGCTTCGATGGTGTAGTCCTTCCGTCTCGCTTCGGCACGGTCCTTGCCTCGGACCCTGGGAAGGTCATGGTTCTCAAAAGGATTGGCCCGGTCCTTGTATTCTTCTCTCCAAAAGGTGTCGTGTTTGAGGGCCCATTTCCAGAAAACACTTCCTGCAAGGAGATACTGCGTCAGCGTCTTACTTGAGAGCTTTATTGATTCAAGCCAAGACGTGACTGCATCGTAATCTAGGGTCCGCCCAGTATCAGTTAGGAACGAAGACAGTTTTCTTAGCTTCGACTGTTGCTGGTCTATCGTTTTCAGCTCTACATTTCTAGCGATTCGGAATGTTCTAAATGCTTCCAGTCGAGTTTTGGTGATCGGCGATCTGGGTTTGTAGGTGCCATTGAGTAGCTCGATCAGGTCTTTTTGCTGTTCAGCCGTCAACTTATGCTTCTGGTTGAAGCGTTTTTCGATATCCGCTTTGAAAGCAAAATGCAACGCATCCTGAAAGTCAATCTCGCCCTGCAAGCCTCGTTCAGCAGCGGCTTCAATGGCTTTCTCAAGACGTGCTAATGCTTCTGGGTTCTTAGAAATCCACGTATCAATTTCGGATGCTGTTAGCGTTGACGGAATCGACGTTTTCCCAATGATTTCGAGCTTTTTGAGCCGTTTGCGTGCGTCTAGCTCTGCGACTGCGGCCTTGATGTTGTCCTGCCAGTCATCCGGCAGAGGTTTGCCGTCCCGAGCGATCTTTATCTGATTTTTCCATTTCGCCAAAATCGGCAAGCGTCGATCAAGCGCCTCTTTGTGTACGCCCGTCATCAACGACTGTGAAAGAATTCGGCGGTTACCGAACGCCTTCTGTACATCAGCAGGGATGGCGAGCCGGACGTGGTAGGTGCCGCCTTGCAGTTCGAGATTGTTTGCCATGCTATGCTGTCTGACTTGAATTGTACGTACCGATTGTACGTAAAATTCTGGTTTTTCCTAGATGGCAGAGCATTCATCGGGTTTTTTGATCGTGTTCGGCGAGTCCCTATCTCTCCGCCATTATTAAAAGCCCTATGAATCAATGAGTTATAAGGGTTGGAAAATGGCGATCTGTAGTAAGGTTTTTAGCAAAAAACCTGACCTACAAATCGCCATTTTTTTCGTCTGTCATTTGTCATTCCTGCTGCTCGTCCTGAGCGTCTTTGGCTACTAAGACTACCCTTTTCTGCTGATGTTCTGGTCCTTCTGGTGAGGCTCTGGGTCGAGACTGTGTGTAATTCTAGTCCAATGTGGCCAAAGCTGCGGGCACTTGTCCTCGTGGTTATGGGCTGAATCGTCTATTGAGTTCATCACGGGTCAGGCTTGAAATCGAACAAAAAGCCCTCACTTATTGTAATGGCCAGAGGCTACCAGTGCATGCCATTTTAGTAGCAAGTTGCATGTAACGACCCATAGGCTATATACCTACTGGCTATATAATGGATTTTGAGCGTCCCTATCTCTCCGCCATTACATATCAAGATGTTGTAGAAAATTAACTCTTAGGTGTCAGAGCGGGAAAATTGTGTTGTTCCTCTATGAACCCTCAAACAAACCCAGCCTTGTGCTGGGTTTGTTTGTGATGGGTGCATTTTGACAGATGAAAATGCGGCCAATAGGATTTCACGCCCTTATGCGCTCTAGCGCTTGTCACCCTTTATCGTGAGTTCATCTTCGGTCATTTGCTGCAGCGTTAGCCAACTCCATGAACTTCGCCAGATCGTGATTGAAACGCGCAGCTTCTTCCAGGAATGGGGCATGACCTGAGTTCTCATATATCGTCGTTTGGATATGAGCATTCAGCTGTTTGGCGCGGGCTATGCTGGGCTGCACTTGGACAAGCTCATCCTTTGCGCCATAAAGCACCAAGACAGGCACGCCCGCTTTCGGCAACCCCTCAGCGACAGAGACAGTCATTGAAGGCGTGGCGCGGGTCATCGTCCAGGAAGCCATGGAGGCGTTCGATAACAGCAGGTCGGATGTCGCTATGTCTGGTTGGGTATGGAAGCAGAGTGCAAGGAAAGTACGTACAGCTTGCAGATGGGTCTTCAGATCGTCAGACGCCAGGCCGGCATACACATCGGGGTGGGAAGTAATCAGCGCAGCGTTAAGTTCGATTACACCGTCGACATACATGACGCCACCGATACCAGCGTCACCATAAGCGGCAAGGTAATTAGACATTACCACGCCGCCCAATGACCAGCCGACCAATACCGGACGGTTGCTGCCCGTTGCCTTGATCACCGCATTCAAATCATCGGCATACCGGCGCCCGTCGGTGTATGCATCCACATTTGTGGGCATATCGGAGAGACCATGGCCGCGCAGGTCATAGGTGACCATCCGGAAGCGTTGAAGCTCGGGACTGCTCGTCTGCCTTTCCCAATTTAGCCGACTACCGAGCAAGCCATGAATGAAGATAACGGTGAGGCCGTTGGGGTTTCCTGATTCCTGCACCGCGAGTTTGACCCCATCCGGTGCCGTCACTGTGTAGTTCTTGTCTGCCGCCATCGTAATTGACGAGAGGCCTGCTAACAACGCGACGAGCCAAGCGCGACGTAACAGCAGGGTAAGAGGATAGAGATTCATGATTGCTTCCAGACTCAAGGGTTGAGACGAGAAGCCTAGATAGGTGGTGTAGGACGGTCTATGATCAAAGAGGTTGATCTAATGATCATTCGTCCAGCGGCGCGGCTTTTTTTATGCAAACCTCCTCCAACGAGCTGATCAGCCAATTGCTGATTGGCATGCGTCTCTACGGCGTTCGATTTCGCCGAATAGAAATCCCTGACGCTTTAGGGGTTGGGTTCTGCAACGAAATAGGACGAGCACAATTTCATTTCGTCGCACGTGGGCCAGTCTGGCTACGCGGTCCGAGCGCGTATCTGCATCGGCTAGATACGGGGGATGCGGTTCTTATCCCCCGTGGAGGGCCCCATGCGATGGTGTTCGCTGAAGATACGCTTAGTTCAGATGTAAAGCCGCTTGTCTTGGACGCTGCAATTGAGGATAAACGCCGCGAACAGGTCTTCGTCGATGAGAAGAACTCACAGCAAGATGTGATTATTTTCAGCTGCTGCATGGAGCTGGAGCTTGGCGGGATGCAGCCTCTTGTCGCTGCGATGCCGGAGGTTTTGCTAGTAAGCACGCTCCTTGAGACATCACCCGAGATCCGCCCCTTGCTTGACGCAATGGAGCGGGAATCACTGACACTTCAACCTGGGCACATGGGCATTTTGGCGCGCCTCGCCGAAGTGGTTGCCGCGCTCATCGTACGAAGCTGGGTGGCAGACGGATGCGGTAGCGCCACGGGTTGGTTGAGTGCGCTACAAGATCCCCAACTCGGCCGGGCTATTCTCATGATGCATCAGCATCCCGGTCAAAATTGGACAGTGGCAACGCTTGCGAACGAAGCTAATCAATCGCGCTCCGTTTTTGCACAGCGTTTTCTTCTGGCGACAGGCGTTTCTCCACTTCGATATCTGACAGACTTGAGAATGCGTTTGGCTTTTCTAAGTTTGAGCCGAGAGCGTCAACCTGTCGAAACCGTCGCCAGCCAACTGGGGTACGGCTCATTGGCCGCGTTTAGCCGTGCTTTCAAACGGTCGGTGGGTTTGTCTCCAGGTGCTGTCCGTGCCACGAACACCGTAACTGATTGAAAAAGCCAGAATATCTTGATTACCCTGACGCCACCTATGCGGCAACAACACTTCGTTTTCACCTGCCCGTCGCGTAGGTAGGCGCGTGAGAAGGTCTTTCAGATAGGCGTAAGAATCACGCCCATCCAGTCGCGCAGATGGATCAAGCTCATGATCGCCGCAGCTCGTTTCCGGAACATCGCCGTTCACGAATACCAGACCCTCCAACTGCCCATCACAGTCGCCATCATCACTCAGCACCTTGACGATTTCACACGCTTCACCCGCGCGATTCTTCTTAAGGATCTTCGCTGATCACTTCTTCCCAACGCACCTCGCCCAGACCGTATCGCTTTGCGTGTCTGACCAGCGTCACGAGTTCGTCTTGCCCGGCGGGCGCGTTGTGCAGCACGCCGATGCCTGCGTGCAGGCACGCGTAATGCCAGGCGTCCGCCTCGCTCAGGTCGTGGTCCGGCTGCAGAAAGTCTGACGGCCTTCCGTTGATGCTGTAGTGAATTCGGTAAACCCGCAGGACTCGCATTGATATCTCCGTTTGATATCAATGCGACTTCAGTGGCCTATCGCCAGTTCCATTGAGCACTGCGTTTTCGAAGGTTAGTTTCTGACGCCAGAAATGACGCCTGCCTGCGCTGCAAAACCTATTGAACTCGGGCACAACGGCGGTGTTTTACAAGGGGTAATCGACCAATTCGGCGGGCGTTGTGATGCAGAAGTCATGCGTATTTCAGATGGGTTTGCTGATGTCTTTTTCGCTGTGTGTAATGGCCGACGATGATTTTTCGAGTCTGGACGATCGTTACGTCGCTCGTTGTAAGTGGGGTCGCAGTGTCGCGGGGCTGGCTCAGGAGAACATGTTGTCGGGCCATTCTCGCCGGGATTTTCTGGTGAGCTTCGACAACGTCGCCCATCCGGAACCGTGGATGCCTCGGATGACGAGGGCAATCGGCGACAACGTGTACAAGGCCAACTCTGACCAGCCTGTTTCGGTCGTTCAGGAACGCTACATGAGTGACTGCCTCCAGTATTACCTTGCCAAATAAGATCGCGCGCGGCATGTGGCGTTTACCGAGTGACCGCCAGGTGCCGTGCGTTTCCAGCTGACAACGGTTTCACTGTTCAACCTCCCTTTCTCTGGCCATCATTTCGCAATCGGGACAGTGACAAAATGTCGCAATCGTCCTCAGGCGAGTAAGATAGGCACCCTGATTTTCACCTCCCCATTTCTTCGGACGGATCCTGCGTCGAGCGTCGTGCAATACCGACCTCCGGGGCATCCTTTCGATCACGAATTGATAGAGCAAACAGAGAAAAGGCGATCACCGAAAATGACCAAGACCTCGCGACCTTTATACATTTCCTACGCAGGCCCTTCGTTGCTGGAAATGCCGCTGCTCAACAAGGGCAGCGCATTCACGCCGCAGGAGCGTATCGATTTCAATCTGGTCGGCCTCTTGCCGCAGAACGTTGAGACCATCGAAGAGCAAGTGACTCGGGTCTACAACCAGTACCAGCAGTGCGCAAGTGATCTGGACAAGCACATTTACCTGCGTTCGATCCAGGACAACAACGAGACACTGTTCTTCCGCCTGCTGGATTCGCACCTGGACGAGATGCTGCCGATCATCTACACCCCGACCGTGGGTCAGGCGTGTCAGGAATTCTCCAAGATCTACCGCACTCATCGCGGCCTGTTCATTTCCTACCCTGAGCGTGATCGCATCGACGACATCCTGCGCAGTGCCACGAAAGATCGCATCAAGATCATCGTGGTGACTGACAGCGAGCGTATCCTCGGTCTGGGCGATCAGGGCATCGGCGGCATGGGCATCCCGATCGGCAAATTGTCGCTGTACACCGCGTGCGGTGGTATCAGCCCGGCGTACACGCTGCCGATCGTGCTGGATGTGGGCACCAACAACCAAGAGCTGCTGGATGACCCGATGTACATGGGCTGGCGCCACCAGCGCGTGACCGGCAAGGAGTATGAGGACTTCATCGCGCTGTTCATCGAGGCTGTTCAGCGTCGCTGGCCGGATGTGTTGCTGCAGTTCGAAGACTTCGCCCAGACTAACGCCATGCCGTTGCTGGAGAAATACCGCGACGAGCTGTGCTGCTTCAACGACGACATCCAGGGCACCGCATCGGTGGCGGTGGGCACGCTGCTCGCCGCTTGCAAGGCCAAGAACGAGACCCTGGGTCAGCAGCGCGTGGTGTTCCTGGGCGCAGGATCGGCAGGCTGTGGCATTGCGGAGCACATCATCGCCGCGATGGTGATTGAAGGCCTCAGCGAAGCCGAAGCGCGCAAACGCGTGATGATGGTCGATCGTTTCGGCCTGCTCACCGACAGCATGGACAACCTGCTGGACTTCCAGAAAAACCTGGCACAAAAGGCGACAGATGTTGCCGGCTGGTCGAGCGGCGAGGGCTATCCGGGCCTGCTGGAAGTGGTCAGTCACGGCAAGCCGACCGTGCTGATCGGCGTGTCGGGTCAGCGTGGTCTGTTCACCGAAGAAGTCATCCGCGAAATGCACAAACACTGCGCCAAGCCGCTGGTGATGCCACTGTCTAACCCGACTTCGAAGGTGGAAGTCACCCCGCAGGAAGTGCTGACCTGGACCAACGGCGATGCCCTCGTCGCCACCGGTAGTCCGTTTGCGCCGGTGACGGTGGGCGATCGCACTTTCCACATCGCGCAGTGCAACAACTCCTACATTTTCCCGGGCATCGGCCTGGGTGTGGTCGCGGCGAAAGCCACGCGCATCACCGACAAAATGCTGATGGCAGCGTCCAATGCGCTGGCCGAATGCTCGCCGATGGTCACCGGTAAAGGTGACGCCGTCTTGCCGCCGCTCAAGGAAATCCAGCAGGTCAGCAAGAAGATCGCACTGGCCGTGGCCAAGCAGGCGCAGGCTGAAGGCGTGGCGCTGGAAACCACCGAGGAAATGCTGGTGGAGGCGATCGAGCGCAACTTCTGGATGCCGAACTACCGCAGCTACCGTCGCAGCGCCGTGTAAGCGGCCTTTCTGACTCGCGGGCACATTGAGCCTGCGCTGAAAGCGTTGCGACGTATCGAGAGACCGCCCATGGCAACATGCGGCGGTCTTTTGTTTTGTCACGAAAGACTTCAGGATGACCCTTCGATAACAACAAAAACATCGATGAGGGACCCATGCAGACGGACAGTGTGCTGTACGACTACATCATTGTTGGCGCAGGCCCGGCCGGGTGTCTGCTGGCCAATCGACTGTCACAGAATCCATCCCATCGTGTATTGCTGCTCGAGGCAGGCGGCCAGGACAACTATGCCTGGATACATGTGCCGGTTGGCTACCTTTACTGCATCGGCAACCCGCGCACCGACTGGTGCTTCAAGACCGAAGCCGAACCAGGGCTGGGCGGGCGGGCATTGAACTACCCGCGAGGCAAGGTGTTGGGCGGCTGCTCGTCGATCAACGGGATGATCTACATGCGTGGCCAGGCGCGGGATTACGACGAGTGGGCGGCGCAGGGCAACAAGGGGTGGGGCTGGCAGGATGTGCTGCCAGTTTTCAAGCGTTCGGAAAACCATTACGCCGGCGGCTCTGACGTGCATGGTGCGCAGGGCGAGTGGCGCGTCGAGCAGCAGCGCCTGTCCTGGGCATTGCTGGACGCCTTCCGCGAGGCGGCGGCGCAGACCGGCATTCCCTCGATTCCGGACTTCAATGGCGGAGACAACGAAGGTTGCAGCTACTTTCAAGTGAATCAGCGTCGCGGTGTGCGCTGGAACGCCTCCAAGGCGTTTTTGCGGCCGGTCCTGCAACGGCCCAACCTGACCGTGCTCACTGGCGCCGAAGTGTCGCGCATCGAATTCGACAAGGGGCGCGCCAGTGCTGTCGTAGCCAGCATCGGCAAGCAACTGCGCACGTTGCGAAGCCGGCGAGAGATCATTTTGTGCTGCGGATCAATCGGCTCACCGATGGTGCTCCAGCGTTCAGGCATCGGCCCGCGCGCCTTGCTGGAGAAGTTGGGCATTGACGTTCGCCTTGAGTTGCCCGGCGTTGGCACGAACCTTCAGGACCACCTGCAATTGCGGCTGATCTACAAGGTCAGCAACGGCCACACCCTCAATCAGATGGCGGGCAGTCTGTGGGGCAAGATGAACATGGGCCTGCGCTACGCGCTCAACCGCAGCGGACCGCTGGCAATGGCGCCGAGTCAGTTGGGCGCCTTCGCCCGCTCCGGGCCGGAGCAAGCCACGGCTAACCTTGAGTACCACGTCCAGCCATTGTCCCTGGAACGCTTCGGCGAGCCGCTGCATGGATTTCCGGCGTTCACGGCGTCCGTGTGTGACCTGCGTCCACAGAGCCGCGGAACCGTGGAGATCCGTTCCGCGCTGGCCGATGCGGCGCCTGTTATCCGCCCGCGTTACCTGAGCCACGAAACCGACCTGAAAGTCGCTGCGGACGCGATTCGCCTTACTCGCCGCATCGCCCGCGCGCCCGCTCTGGCGAGCTTCGAGCCCGTTGAATATCTGCCCGGCGCCAGCCTGCAGACAGACGAGCAGTTGCGTGAAGCGGCCAGCCTGATTGGCACTACCATCTTCCACCCGGTGGGCACCTGCAAGATGGGGCAGGGGCGTGACGCCGTCGTTGACGAACGTCTGCGCGTGCACGGCGTGCCCGGCTTGCGAGTGGTTGATGCGTCGATCATGCCGACGATCACATCGGGCAACACCTGCTCACCCACGGTGATGATTGCCGAGAAAGCGGCGCAGATGATCATCGAGGATGCGCTGACCGACGAGCAGACCGTGTCGGCGGGCATCGTCGCTGCACCTGAACGACCCGCCCATTCCCTGTAGTCGCCTATCCGTCGCCGGGCGATGCGGCCGTCGTTTTCTGCGCGCTCGGCGGGCAGCTTCAGGTGCCCGCCACGACACCCGGCCGGCCGTGACTGCGAACTGTTCGTCCCTGAAAAAATGCCTGCACTCGAAAGAATATTCAGCCGCACCATTTGTTCTCATCCTTTTCACAAAAAATTGATGGCTCGCTGCCTAAAGTTTGCAACGTCGAAAGAGCCTTATTTGTGGGTTCGACGTTCTCACTTCACCTAAAGCAGATTCCCATGCTCAAAGTAAAAGCTGTTCGTCCTGAGCTCGTGACCGTGCTCGCCAGTGTCTTTTTGTTGGTCGCTTTTAACCTGACACTCTGGCAGCACTTGTTTTCCATTACCAATTTTGATGGTAAGGGGCTCTTGTTGCGTGGCGCTTTTGCGGTCATGGTGTTCTGTGCCTTCAATATATTTTTGACCCTGTTTGCGTTCAAAAGAGTATTAAAGCCGGTATTGATTGTTTTATTCATGATCAGTGCGGGCGTCACCTATTTCATGAGCCAATATGGCGTGCTGATTGATTCGGGCATGTTTCGTAACTTCGCCGAAACCAATGCGACCGAAGTGCGTGATCTGCTGTCGCTGAAGTTTGGGGCGTACCTGCTGTTTCTCGGCGTGTTACCGTCGCTCGTCATCTACAGACTGCCGGTCAATTACCGCCGCTGGACCCGTGAACTGGTCAGCAAGGCCTTGGTTGCCGTGGCGTGCGCCGGCGTGATCGGTGGCGTCGCGCTGATGAACTATCAAGGGCTTTCTTCGCTGTTTCGCAACCACCATGAACTGCGCTTGATGGTCGTGCCGAGCAACTACATCGGTGCATCCATCGGTTACCTCGGGGAGCAGGTGAAGTCGGCTCAGCGTCCTTTTGTCAGTATCGGTCAGGATGCGAAACTGGCCAGCGACTGGCAGGAACACAAGCGCAAATCCCTTACCGTGCTGGTCGTTGGTGAAAGTGCCCGCGCCGAGAACTTCGGCATTCTGGGCTATAGCCGCGATACGACGCCGCAGTTGAAGAAAGAACGTGGCTTGCTGACGTTCACCGATGTGCACTCCTGCGGTACCGAAACCGCCGTCTCAGTGCCCTGCATGTTCTCCAACATGGGCCGCAAGGACTACGATGCCAGTGCCGCGAAGAATGAGGAGGGCATGCTCGATGTGCTCAAACGCGCCGGTCTGGATGTCGTCTGGCGCGACAACCAGTCGGGCTGCAAAGGCACTTGCGATCGCGTGACGCTGCAGGACGTCAGTAACCTGAAAGACCCGGTGTTGTGCTCGAACAATGAATGCCGCGATGAAATCCTGTTGCAGGGCTTGCAGAGTTTCATCGACAACCTGAGCAAAGACACGGTGCTCGTGTTGCACCAGATGGGCAGCCATGGTCCTGAATACTTCAAGCGCTACCCTAAAGAGTTCGAGAAGTTTACGCCGGTGTGTGAAAGTAACGCGCTGAATAATTGCACGCGGGAAAGTATCGTTAATGGCTACGACAATACGCTGTTGTACACCGATCACGTATTGGCGTCCCTGATCGATATCTTGCGCACCAATCAGAATAAAGTGGACACGGCGATGGTGTATCTGTCCGATCACGGCGAGTCGCTGGGCGAGTACAACCTGTTCCTGCATGGCACACCTTACATGCTGGCGCCCGATCAACAAAAGCATGTGCCGATGATTGCCTGGTTCTCCGATAATTATCAGCAATCCTTCGCCGTTAATACCCATTGTTTGCAGAAAGAACGCGACACCCCGTTGAGTCAGGACAACTTGTTCCACTCGATGCTGGGCCTGTTGAAAGTGAATACCAGCGTTTATAACCCGGCGCTGGATATGTTTGCCGGCTGCCGGGGAATTTATACGGATGGGGTACTGGCCAATGAATGACCAGGCGAGCGATCCTTCCCGCATGCAACACTGTGAGCGGCCATCCGAGCCTGGACTGGCACGCCGTCTGAGTTTGTGGCGCAATGCGCAACTGGCCCGCCGAGCGTTGCGCGATGCCGGTGAGCCGGGGCTGGTGCTTGACCTGCCGGCCGGTTCCGGGCGTTTCTGGCCGGTGCTGGCCGAGCATGCCAATCGCGTGATTCTGGCCGCGGACCCGTCTGTGGATACGCTGCAACGGGCCGAAGCGCAGTCTTCGGAGGAGGTGCGCAGGCGCGTGCGAACTTTCCAAAGTTCGGCCTTTGCCATTGATCTTTCGGCGAACGCTGTCGACTGCATCTTTTGCATGCGACTGTTCCATCATCTGGCCGACGGCGATAAACGCGCCGAAGTGCTCGACGAGTTCCACCGGGTGACCCGTGATACGGCCATCGTATCGATATGGGTCGATGGCAACCTAAAAGCGTGGCGCCGCAACCGTCAGCTACGAAGCCAGCACGATGTGGCTGTTCCCCCACGGAACCGGTTCGTCGTGTGCCGCAGCGAAATAGAGTCAGAATTTGCGCGGGCGGGTTTCCAGATAGTCGACCATCACGACTTCTTCCCAGGCTACGGGTTGCGACGCGTCTACATCCTGCGCAAGCAGGGTGGATGATCCGATGGACGGTCGCCATTACGCGCTCGATCGAGAAACATCGAACATGAAGTTGTTCGAGACTTGCAGGACGGATGCCCGGTAAACGCTTTCAGCGATATATACTGCGCGCCATTCTTCAAGGGAGAGCCGTGTGGCCATCGATATTCACTGGATTCGCGACGACGACAGCCTCGCCCAACATTGCGCTCAGTGGCAGACGCTGCCGTTCGTAGCGCTCGACACCGAATTCATGCGCGTCGACACCTTCTATCCCATTGCCGGCCTGTTGCAGATCGGCGATGGTTCGCGGGCCTTTCTGATTGACCCGTTGCTGATCAACGAGTGGAAACCGCTTGCCGAGCTTCTGGAAAATACCGACGTCATCAAAGTCGTTCATGCCTGCAGTGAGGACCTGGAAGTTCTTCTGCGCCTGACCGGGAGCCTGCCGGCGCCGTTGTTCGATACTCAGCTGGCCGCTGCTTATCTGAACCTCGGGTTCTCCATGGGTTATTCGCGTCTGGTGCAGGAAGTGCTGAACATCGAGCTGCCCAAGGGCGAAACCCGTTCAGACTGGCTGCAGCGTCCGCTGTCGGACACTCAGATCAGCTATGCCGCCGAAGATGCCGTGCACCTGGCCGAGGTCTACAGCCTGCTTCGCCCGCGCCTGTCCGAAGAAAAGTATGCCTGGGTGCTGGAGGACGGCGCCGAGCTGGTCGCCAACCTGCGCCGCGAAACCGATCCCTATCAGGTTTACCGCGAGGCCAAGCTGGCGTGGAAGCTGTCCCGGGCACAACTGGCAGTGCTGCGTGAACTGTGCGCCTGGCGTGAGCAGCAGGCGCGTCTGCGCAATCAGCCGCGCAACCGGGTCCTGCGCGAACAGTCGCTGTGGCCGCTGGCCAAGACCCAGCCGGATAATCTCGCCGCGCTGGCAAAAATTGAAGACATGCATCCCAAGACCGTGCGTCAGGATGGCGAGTTTCTGCTCGACCTGATCAAGAAAGCCGGCAGCGTGTCACCCGATCTGTGGCCGCCCGCTTTGCCCGAGCCGCTGCCGATCGAAGCTTCGAATGTGCTCAAGAGCCTGCGCGCCATTGGCCAGCAGCAAGCCGAACGCCTGGACATGGCGCCGGAGCTGATGCTGCGCAAGAAGACCCTCGAAGCATTGCTCAAGACCGGTTTCCCTGACGGTCCCTATCAACTGCCCGATTCGCTGCGTGGCTGGCGCCGCGAATTGATGGGCCAGATGCTGCTCGACAGCCTGGCCAACGCCGGAGAACAGCCTTGAAACGTATTTGCTCCATCTACCGCAGCCCGCGCAAGAACGAAATGTACCTCTACGTGCTCAAGAGCGATGCGCTGGAGCGCGTCCCGGTCGAGTTGCTGAGCGCTTTCGGCAAGCCGCAGCACGCTTTCGATCTGGTCCTGACGCCTGAGCGCACCCTGGCCCGCGAAGACATTCACACCGTACTGGCCAACCTCGAGAAGCAGGGTTATCACCTGCAGATGCCGCCGGCCGAGGACGAATACATCGAGCATTTGCCCGAAGAGCTATTACGTCGCAACGACCCGGTCTGACCGATTTCCACCCTGCAATTCATCGCAGGGGTACACCGGACCGCAGCGCGGCGCGACTGGCTGCCACTGATCATCAAGGCAGCCGGTTTCGCATCGTGCGGTCGCATGTCCTGTTTATTCGAGTTTTAATCCATGCGCGTTCTGATCGCCGAACACGATTACGTTATTTACACCGAACTGCTGCGCAAAGCCGCTCCCGAGATCGAAGTCCTGAGCAGCGGCGACTCCGCCGAACTGTCGAAAATGGCCGCTCAGACGCCGATCTGGCTGGGTCAGCCTGATCTGCTGGCCAATCTGCTGCGCCAGGGCCACAAACCCAAATGGCTGCAATCCACCTGGGCAGGGATCACGCCGCTGCTGGCGGCCGGCCTGAATCGCGAGTATCGGCTTACCCGCGCCGTCGGCATTTTCGGGCAGGTCATGGCCGAGTTCGTGCTGACCTACATGCTGATTCACGAGCGCGAAGTGTTGGCGCGTCTGGTCAGTCAGGTCGAGCGCAAGTGGGATGATCGTCCGAGCCAGAGTCTGGCGGGGCGCAAGGCGCTGATCGTCGGCACTGGCGATGTCGGTGTCAGCGTCGCCCGGTTTCTGCAGCCCTTTGGCGTCGAAGTCTACGGTGTAGCGTCCAGCGCCCGGACCCAGGCGCCGTTCGTCGAAGTCGGTACGCTGAGCGATCTGCCGCGCCTGGTGGGAGAGGTCGACTTTGTCATCAACCTGCTGCCAAACACGCCGCAGACCCACGACGTCTACGACGCCAGCCTGTTCAGTCACTTCAAGCCCTCGGCGCTGTTCATCAACGTCGGGCGAGGCGTAGCGGTGGTCGACGCCGATCTGGTCAATGCGCTGAAAGAGGGTCATCTGGCGGGCGCGGTGATCGACGTGTGCCGTCAGGAGCCGCTGCCGCAACGCCATCCTTTCTGGACGGCGTGGGGGCTGCTGCTCACGGGCCACAGCTCCGGGCCCACCTCGCCGGTGGCGATGACCCGGTTATTCGTCGAGAACCTCAAGGCCTACGGCGCAGGCGAAGCACTGCGCGGCGAAGTGGATTTCGTGAAGGGCTATTGATGCGGCGACGGACTGTCGACGGTCGGCCAGACCCGGACAAACGCGCTGCTGGGTCTGCCCGGACGCCGTCTTACAGCGTGAAATCCCCTTCAGCGGCCAGTTCGGCCAGCGGGCGGCGTGGGCTCGGGGTTTCGCGTGCTTGCAAGTATTCGGCGAGCGTCGCTTTGTCCCCCAGTTTGCCGATCGCCACTGCGGCGTGCAGCGCGTAGCCTTCGGGGATTTTCAGCTCCTTGCGAGTCAGTTCCTGATCGAAACCGGCCATGCCGTGGGTGTGCCAGCCGCTCAGGCTTGCTTGCAGCGCCAGGTGGCCCCATGCCGATCCGGTGTCGAAAGTGTGCCAGAGCGCGGGCGTTTCTTCGCTGGCGCCGGGCGCTGTGAAAGTGGTCTTGGAAATAATGATCACCAGCGCCGACGCGTGCTGCGCCCAGCCGCGGTTGAACTCGTTGAGCAGGCCAAGGAAACGCTCCCAGTTCGGGGTGTCGCGACGGGCGTACAAAAAGCGCCACGGTTGCGAGTTATAAGCCGAAGGCGCCCAGCGCGCGGCTTCGAAAAAGCTCAGCAGGGTTTCCTGCGGAATGCTTTCACCGGTAAAGGCGCGAGGCGACCATCGATCGGTGAACTGCGGGTGAATGGCGTAATCGGCAACGCGTGGGTTGGCGCTCATGTATGTCTGATCCTGAAGAGTTGAGTAAACCGCCAGCCGCTGAACGGCCGGGGTGAGAACAATCAGATGGGCCGTTGACGGCAGGCATCGTCGAAACCGAGGTGATGCGCGATCACCGGCTTTGCAGGGAGCCAGTGAGGGCCTAAAGCTACTGCGCCACAGGGCAGCTGACAAGCCTGCGCCCTGTTTGCGGCGCCGCTGGCGGGACCGACAGTCGCCAAGGCTTGGCCCGGCTGCCATGTAGCTCTAGACTGGCGACCTTTTCATCGCCCGAAAGCAGTTCTCGCAGCCATCATGACCGCAAAAGTCGAACCGTTCTGGACACGCAAAACCCTCGCTCAACTCGATCCGGTCGAGTGGGAGTCGCTGTGTGACGGCTGTGGATTGTGCTGCCTGCAGAAGCTGGAGGACGAGGACGACGGCAGCGTCTACTACACGCGTATCGCCTGCAAACTGCTGGATCTGCAGACGTGCCAGTGCACCGATTACCCGAATCGCCGCACGTGGGTGCCGGACTGCATTCAGTTGACGCCGGGTCAGGCCGATGAATTCAAATGGCTGCCCCCGACCTGTGGTTATCGGCTGGTCAGCGAAGGCAAGGATTTGCCGCATTGGCACCATCTGGTGTGCGGTGACCGCGATCAGGTTCACAAAGAGGGGATTTCCCAGTCAGGGCGCATGCTCAGCGAAAAGAGCGTGGCCGAGGACGACTGGGAGGATTATCTGATTTTCCGCGCCGGTTGATCCTGACGCATCACCTGGCAGCAGCCAGCGGTTGTGTCCGAAGCCTAGACTTCAGACACGCACCGCTGACGCCTGGCTGACCCGGACACTGCGCCTGTCAGTCACCGCGTCGACAGCTCGTCAGCCTGGCTCAGACGCCTTTCGGCCCTTTGACGGCGTCGATGCTCTGAACCACGGCTTCTTCTGCAGCGACTTCGGCTTTGGTCTTGAGTTTGCTCAGTTCGGCGCCGGCTTCATGGATCCGGGCACGGGCCACGTCCATTTCGCTGCGGCTTTTGTCCAGCAGGGCTTTGGCTGAGCAATGGCCGGTGATGCCTCGCGCCAGCACCGCACCGCCAATGGCCAACTGCACCAGACCGAAAATCCCGCCCCGGCGCAGGCCTTTGCCCATCATCAGCACACCGCCGGCCAGCGAGCCGATGCGCTCCCAGCCCTGGACGTTCTGTTGTGGGTAATCATGCAAAGGACGTTCGATGCGTTCAATGATCGGGGTGTCGCTCATGATGCGTTCTCCATGAAGAGTAAGGTCCCTAAAGCTGACTGTCACAAACACGAACTGTTCAATGCGTTGTCATCACCTGCCGATCAGGTGCGATCGGTTTCCCGGCCAAACTTCGGACCGGAGCGGGTGTTGTTGCCTTTGGCCATGCGGTCGTAAAGCACCACGTTGACCGTTGCAGCTAGGTTCATGCAGCCGGTCGTCGGGATGTACACGACGTCCTCGCACCAGTCGCGAATGTCTTTATCCAGCGAACCGTCTTCAGGGCCGAAGATGTACAGCGCGCGATCGGGGTGGGTGTACTCGGGCAGCGCCCGTGCGCCGTCCACCAGTTCGACCGCCACGGGCACGCAGCCAAGCGGGATGATCTTTTTCAGGTCGTCGATGCCGATCAGCGGAATGTCCTGATGGATTTTCTTGGTGTCGGTCACGAAGTCCCGCGCCCGCTCGTAGCGTTTGCCGGTGTAGAACACCGATGCCACGCCGTAACAACCTGCCGCGCGCATCACCGAACCGACGTTTTCCGCGGATTTAGGGTTGAACAAGCCGATGCAGGCATAGCGTTTGTTGGCCACGGAGGAGGGTGCTCTTGAGAGAAAGCGCGGGATTATACGGGAAGGCGGGGCTCAGCGAACGCGTGGGAGCGCGCTGGCCCGCGATTGTCCGGATCAGGCGACCAGGTTGTATCGGCTGAACGAGCGCGTCGCGGGCCAGCGCACTGCGACAGGTTCATTCATCTTTCTTCATCAGACCGGCCAGGGCGGCGAATGGGTTGTGTGTCGCTTTGGCGGCCTTGGGCGTGCTCAGCGAGCTGTCGGAAAAGTACTGCTGGTCGGTGTAACGAGAGTGCTCGTTGTCGTGGCAATACAGGCAGAGCAATTCCCAGTTGGAACCGTCCTGAGGGTTGTTGTCATGGTTGTGGTCGCGATGATGCACCGTCAGCTCGCTCAGGCGCTTGCCGGAAAACTCCCGCGCGCAGCGGCCGCAGACGTGCGGGTACATGCGCAGGGCTTTGTCGCGATAGCCCATTTCGCGATCGCGCTGGGCGTCGGCAAGGATGCGGTCCAGCTTGGACGTGTTGGTCGGCGTTCCCGAACTCATGGTGTCACCTGTTTCGTGTGCGTTGGCAATGGGGGAATTCTAGCGCTTTGCTGCGGGCTCAGCCTTTGACTTTTTCTGCGATCCAGATCGTGTGGCGCGTGCCTTTGTTGCCGTGGGCGTAGACCTTGACCTCTTCGGCCTTGAATCCGGCCTTGCGCAGCTTCTCGCTGAAGGCGGCATCAGCGCTGGCCGACCACACCGCCAGCACGCCTTTGGGGCGCAAGGCACTGGCGCAAGCGGCCAGGCCACCGGCCGAGTACAGCCAACTGTTGGACTTTTGCGTCAGGCCTTCGGGACCGTTGTCGACGTCGAGCATGATGGCGTCGAAGCCATGAGGCTCGCTTTTCAGCACCTGCGCGACGTCCTGGACGAGCACCTTCGCGCGTGGGTCCTGCAATGGATTGCCGGATTTCTCGCCCAAGGCACCACGGTTCCACTCGACCACGCCGGGCACCAGTTCGGCGACAACCACTTCGCCGTTCTTGCCCAGATGTTTGAGGGCCGAGGCCAGTGTGAAGCCCATGCCAAGGCCGCCGATCAGCACTCGAGGGTTGGGCCGCGAAGCGACTTTGGTACAGGGTATCTGCGCCAGCGCGTCCTCGGATCCGTGCATGCGCGTGTTCATCAACTGGCCACCGTCGCCGCCCTGAATCTTGATCACGAAATCCTCGCCGTATTCGAACAGGCACAGGGCGCCGCCGTTATCGGGGATCGGAGTGGTGTCGAGCAGAACGAAACGTTTCATGGAGAACTCATGGGAAGGCTGGGCGTACGCGTCAATTTGTCTGAGCATGATGCGTTGCGCAGGAGTAGCCTGAGCGGAACAGCGAACATTGGCAGTGGAGGCCAACGATGAAGCGCTCCATTCTAGCGGCGATTGTCTTGACGATGCTGGGTGCATCGCAGGTTTATGCCGAAAATCTGCAGCCGATCCTCAACACCCCTGAGCCGATTGCCGCGACGGCCGGCTCACCCGGAACCGCCACGCCGACGCCTTACCCGCAAGTCACGCCGCCGTCCGTGCCGCGCGCGGGAGGGCAGGGCAACCCGCCGTTGTTGCCGAAGATTCCTCAGCCAGGACCGCCAAAAGAGGACGAGCCGCTGCCGGGATTGCCGCCGCCGGCCAAGCCGAGCCCTTGAATGCCGTGGCGCTTTGGTAAAGTTTTGCGCAAGCGGGTGTGTTTGTGAGGGCGGTGTTCCAGCCAGTGCAGAGGCTGTGAAGGTGCCGGCCTCTTCGCGAGCAAGCTCACTCCTACAAGGTAATGCGGCGCCCACGGGCATCGAGCCAGGCTACAAAGTTTGTGAGAGCGAGCTTGCTCGCGATGGCTGATTTCCTGCCGTCAGATCTCCACCAGACACACCGGCGAATTCGCGAGCAAGCTCACTCCTACAGGGATTTACGGGCGTTTCTGAATTCTCCGGCCAGACAGACTCAAGACCGGCGCGTCACTCCTGATGCGCCAACACCTGTCCGTCCATCATCCGCAGACGCTTTGACATGGCGACCGCAATCGCGCGGATGATCTTCGCGGCGACTTTGGGCGCGTCGTTAAGCATCTTGTCGAGCGAGTCCTTGCCCAGATTCAGCAGATAGCAGGGCGAGGCGGCAACGCAACTGGCCGAACGTCGTTCGCCGTCCAGGACGGCCATTTCGCCGAACGCCCGGCCGCTGCGCAAGACCGCGGTTTCAACCGGCTTGCCGTCGCCGTTGAGCTTCTGCACCGACACCGTGCCCGAGTGGATGATGCACATGAACGTGCCCGCGTCGCCCTCGTTGAAGATGGCTTCGCCTTTTTCGATGCTGCTGATGCTGAAGTAGCCCGCGGCGGCCGAAAAGTCAGCGGGACTCAATGCCAGGAAGAGACCGCAATCCATCAGCATTTCGCGAATTTCATTGTTCAGTGACGACGGTGTGGGCATGGCAGGTTCTTGGTGAGTGTCTTGATGAAAAAGCGTTTGCTTACATGAAAACGGCTCCCGGACCACACGCTGTCCGGGATGTGTCTGATATGACAAAGGGCCGCGAGGGAGTTCCTCAGGCCAGATGCAATACCTTGAAGATAAACCCGTATTCGAGCGCCACGTCACGCAATCCCTGATAACGGCCGCTCATGCCGCCGTGCCCGGCGCCCAGTTCGGTCTTGAGCAAGAGCAGATGGTCATCGGTCTTGCGGTCGCGCAATTTTGCCACCCACTTGGCCGCTTCCCAATACTGCACCCGACTGTCGTTATAGCCGGCGATCACCAGCATTGCCGGGTAATTCTGCGCCGTGACGTTCTCGTATGGCGCATAAGCCTTGATGCGCTGGTAGACATCGGCTTCCTGCGGGTTGCCCCACTCGTCGTATTCGGTGACGGTGAGCGGCAGTTCGGGGTCGAGCATGGTATTCAGCACGTCGACGAACGGCACCTCGGCGATCGCCGCCTTGAACAGCTCAGGTCGTTGATTGACCACTGCACCGATCAACAGGCCGCCCGCGCTGCCGCCGCTGATCACCAATTGCTCGGCGCTCGTCAGCTGCTCGGCGATCAAGTGCTCGGCACAGGCGATGAAGTCGCTGAAGGTATTGGGCTTGTGCTCCTGCTTGCCGTTGCGATACCAGGCCTCGCCCAGTTCGCCGCCGCCGCGCACATGGGCAATGGCGAACGCAACGCCGCGATCCAGCAGGCTCAGGCGTGCATGAGAGAACCATGGATCGAGACTCTCGCCATAGGCGCCATAACCGTAGAGGTAAAGCGGAACCGTCTGACCCACCCGTTCACGTTTGACGACAAGGCTGATCGGCACTTGCGTACCATCGGCGGCGGTCGCCCACAGGCGCTGGCTGACGTAGGCATCGGCATCGAAGACGCCCAGTACCGGCGTCTGTTTGAGCACGGTCTGCTCGCCGGTCGCCAGGGTCAGTTGACGCACTTGTGGCGGGCGATTGAGGGATTGATAGCGCAGGCGGATCTTGTCGCTTTCGAATTCAAGGGTGTCCTGCACATAAAGGTTGTAGGCCGCATCCGGCAGTTGCACGCGATAAGCCGGCAGGCCTTGTGGGTGTACTTCGACGATGGGCAAACCGTCTTCGCGCAGGCTCAGGGTCAGGCCTTTGGCATTGAGGCTGAAGCCGTCGAGCATGACTGACTCGCTGTGCGGCACGAGCGTCTGCCAGTCGTTGCGCTCCGGCACGCCGGCCGCTCTTTCGGGCGCATGGAACAGGGCGAAATTGATGCCCGCCTGGTTACTGCGGATCAGCCAGCTCCACGCACCGTCGACCAGACCGTGGTCCACCGAATATTCGTGACCTTCGCTGCGCGGGGCCATGCAGACGAACGCCTGCTCCGGCTTGCTCGCGTCCAGCACCCAGGCCTCGCTGGTGGTCTTGCTGTCCAGCGCCAGCACCAGTTGACGTTCGGAACTGCTGCGATAGCAATGCAGAAAGAAACGCCCGTCCGGCTCGTTGAACACCAGATCGGCAAAATCATTGCCCAGCGTGTGGCGGTACAGCTTGTGCGGACGATGGGTGTCATCCAGTTCGCCGAAGAACAGCGTGCGGCTGTCGTTGGCCCACGTCATGCTGCCATCGCAGTCCTCGAACGGCAGGCCGATGACCTCGCCGCTGCTCAGTTCCTTGACGTACAGCTGATAGACCTCTTCGCCGCTGGTGTCCAGGCTGTAGGCCAGACGTTGATGGTCCGGACTGATGCTGAACGTGCCCAGTGAAAAGAAGCCGCCATTGGCCAGTGCATTGGGGTCGAGCAACAGCTCTTCGGCGCTTTCATCGACCGTCTGCGAGTCGTCGGCCGGGCGCGGGCAGCGATAATGGCGTGCGTACTCGTCGCCTTCGGTGGTGCGGGTGTAATACAGATACGGCCCCCACGGCGAAGGCAGCGACAGGTCGGTTTCGAGAATGCGCCCTTTGATTTCCTGGAACAGCGTTTCACGCAGCGCCTGCTGATCGGCCAGTTGCTGCTCCTGATAGTCGTTTTCTGCCTTGAGGTAGTCGAGCACCTCATCGGTGTCGCGGTTCTGCAGCCAGGCATACGGATCGGCGCCGTCGGCCTTGCGGGCAACCGGGGCGCTCAGGGTGTTATGGGAAGATGGCATGCGGGGCTCTCTCAAGTGGGGTCGGCCGGTGCGGGACGCGGCGTCAGGACGCTGCAGCCCGATAACTGAAGCCGGGGAAGCTAGGCGTGCGAAAAGTCGTTATCATAAGCGCCTCTTTACCTGCCTTACCACGGACGTCATGACCGACAACGACTATCTGATTGCCTGGGGCCTTTACGCATTCGCTGCGTTGGGTTGTCTGTTGGTGTGGTTCAAGCTGACCGGCTGGATGTGGCGCTACCTGCGCGAACCTTTGCGCGTGATCGGCGCTGTGCTGCTGTTCTGCCCGACTGTCATCGATCCGGTCAAGGAACGTTACGCACCGGCGCTGGCGATCAGCGTGCTGGACCTGGCCTTGAAGGTCGGCAACATCGTCTGGCAAGCGGTGCTTGATCTGGCCACTTACGGCGCTGTCGCGCTGGGGCTTTATGTCATCTTCGCACTGATTCGCCTGCCGTTTCTGCGCAAGAAAAAGGCCCGTCAGGCCCACGCCGAAGCCGCGGCTGCCCAAGCGGCTGCCGAACAGAAGCAGCAGGATGAACGGTATGCCGCAGAAGGCAACGGGCGATACGTCCCTGAGCCGAGCGCACCGGCCAGTAAGCCTGCAGTCGGCAATAATGGCGGACGCTATCGGGTCGAACCCAAGCTGTAATGCGCGGCACCGTTGTGCCGCTTCTGCACGATCCATCCGTCGAAATCGCGCGTTGGTTGCCAGATCCCCGTTTTTGCAGGCAGCGCGCTTCAGTAGGGCCATGCGCCGTTGAGCGTACCGAGACCTGACCATGTGTGAACTTCTGGGCATGAGTGCCAACGTACCCACCGACATCGTGTTCAGCTTTACCGGGCTGATGCAGCGCGGCGGGCGTACCGGTCCGCATCGTGACGGCTGGGGCATCGGTTTCTACGAAGGACGCGGGTTACGGGTGTTCCAGGATCCCGCGGCCAGCAGCGAGTCCGAGGTGGCGCAGCTGGTGCAGCGTTACCCGATCAAGAGTGAAGTGGTCATCGGGCATATTCGCCAGGCCAACGTCGGCAAGGTCTGTCTGTCCAATACCCATCCTTTCGTGCGCGAGCTGTGGGGGCGCAACTGGTGCTTTGCCCACAACGGCCAGCTGGCGGATTTCCATCCCCGCGCCACGTTTTATCGGCCTGTCGGCGATACCGACAGCGAGGCTGCATTCTGCGATCTGCTCAACCGGATCCGCGAGGCGTTCCCCGAACCAGTCGAGATCGAACAGCTGTTGCCGACGCTGGTCGAAGCCTGCAATGAATACCGCAGCAAGGGCGTGTTCAACGGTCTGCTTAGTGATGGCGACTGGCTATTTTGTTTTTGTTCCACCAAGCTGGTGCACATCACTCGTCGAGCGCCGTTCGGTCCGGCCCGCCTGAAGGATGTCGATGTGATCGTCGATTTTCAGGCTGAAACCACGCCCAATGACGTGGTCACCGTGATCGCCACCGAGCCGCTGACCGAAAACGAGACCTGGAATCGCTACGAGCCAGGTCACTGGAGCCTCTGGCGCCGCGGCGAATGCGTGGCCCAAGGGCGAACCTGAAAGAGAGGGATCTATGCTGCGAAGCTATCTGCGACTGGTGTTGTTCACGGCGGGCCTGTTGATCGGCGTGCAGATTCCCGGCTTCATCAGTGATTACAGCAAGCGGGTAGAAGCGCATCTGATGGAAGCCCAGCAGGCCCTTCGCGGCTACAACGAGACCGCGCAGCGTTTCTTCAACGGCGATGTGCAGGCGCTGATCCAGCATTATCGCAGCAGCGAAGACCCGGTGTTTCGCACCGATGCCAACAACATCAATAACCTGCTGACGCGCACTCAGACGCTGGACCACGAGTGGCTGGCGCTACAGGGCCCGTGGTACGCGCGCGCTTATCACGTCCTCACCGCCGCCGACCCTGACATTCGTGCGGAAACCTGGAATGGCTACACATGGCAGGTGCTGCTGTCGCCGGAAGTCATCGGCTGGGGCCTTGCCTGCGCGCTGCTGTTCTCGCTGGTGATCGAAAGTTTTGTGGTGTTCATCGACTGGCTTTTCGTTGGCCGACACCACGTTCGACCGGTCAATCGCGACTGGCGTTAAGCCCTGAGCCGATTGACGTTCTGATCGCTGATGAACAGGGCGAGCCGGCTCTGAACACTCGCCCCGTTCGCAGCGTCTGTAGGACCGGCTTCAGCCGGGAAAGGGTCGGTTACAGCCAGTCGAGATGCAGAGGCTGGAAACCAGCCTTCGCGGGCAAGCGCGCTCCTACAGTTGCTGTGCCACGGCAGGAATCTGGCAGACGCCTTCCCGGCTAAAGCCGGTCCTACGAAAAGCTCGTAGCGACTGTAGGACCGGCTTCAGCCGGGAAGGGGCCGGTTACAGCCAGTGGAGATGCAGAGGCTGGAAACCAGCCTTCGCGAGCGAGCTCACTCCCACAGGATTTCTGCGGCGTCGCCTGGTATTGGGTCAAGCACAAAACCTGTGGGAGCGGGCTTGCTCGCGAAGGCTTGATGCACTGCCCGTAGGAGCGTGGCTTGTCCCGCGATCGGCGACGAAGTCGTCGTAAAGCCCGGCCATGCAGTCTGCCTGACACACCCCGTCATCCGATTCCGCTGCCGCTGCGCGCCAGATCGCGGGACAAGCCGCGCTCCTACAAGGGATTTGTGGGGTTGCCAGGTTCGTGTCGAGCACAAAACTCGAAGGCTGATGGTCACGCGATATCTCTCCGGCGAGCATATCGGCCTAATCGCGAGCAAGCTCACTCCCACAGGATTTCTGCGGCGTTGCCTGGTATTGGGTCAAGCACAAAACCTGTGTGCGAGCTTGCTCGCGAAGGCTTGATGCACTGCCCCTAGGAGCGTGGCTTGTCCCGCGATCGGCGACGAAGTCGTCGTAAAGCCCGGCCATGCAGTCTGCCTGACATACCCCGTCATCCGATTCTGCTGCCGCTGCGCGCCAGATCGCGAGCAAGCTCACTCCTACAATTGCTGTGCCAAGGTAGGAATCTGGCGGACGCCTTCCCGGCTAAAGCCGGTCCTGCGAATCCCGCCTGCCAACCTTCAATCCCACGCAGGATGTCGACCGTTCACTTTTTCTTATCTGGCCCGCTCGCTTTTACTAGTTGGACGCGTCGGTGGTTCCCGCTCAAGAATGCGTGTGCAGGTGACGGGCCGTTTTCAGCGCTGCCAAGTGATCTTTCCCACGCGTAAACTCAAGCCTCGTCCTCAACTTTCATTCGCACAGGAGACACCCCGTGGGCGGCCTGTTATTGAATTGTGATATCGGCGAAAGCTACGGCGCCTGGACCATGGGTCTGGATGCCGAGGTCATGCCTTACATCGATTGCGCCAATATCGCTTGCGGCTTTCACGCCGGTGATCCCAGTGTCATGCGCAAGACCGTCGCGCTGGCGGTGGCCCATGACGTCACCATCGGTGCTCATCCCGCGTATCCGGATCTGGTGGGGTTCGGCCGTCGGTCGATGGTGTGCTCTGCGCAGGAAATTCAGGACCTGCTGCATTACCAGATTGGTGCGCTGGATGGCGTGTGCCGTGCCCAGGGAACGAAGGTCAGCTACGTCAAACCGCACGGCGCTTTGTACAACGACATGATGGCCAACCCTGCGCAGCTGCGGGCGGTGGTCGAGGCCATTGCTCGATACAACCCGCAGATGCCGCTGATGCTGCTGGCCATGCGCGACAATGCCGCCGCCCAGGCCATTGCCGATGAGTTCGGAGTGACCTTGTGGTTCGAAGCCTTCGCCGATCGGGCCTATGACGCCCTCGGTCGACTGGTGTCGCGCAACCTGCCTGGCGCAGTCCATCACGACCCGGAAACCATCATCAGCCAGGCGCTGACACTGTCCCGCGGCGAAGCTTTGATTGCCAGTGACGGCAGCGAGCTGCTGCTCGACGCGCAGACCTTGTGCGTGCATGGCGACAACGCGAGCTCCATCGCTGCGGTGCAGCGCATTCGTCAGGCGCTGGGCAAGACGTCAGCGTCATGAATGTGCGCATTGAAGTCGTCGCGATCGATTGCCTGATGGTGCGCCTGTTCGACGTCATCGATGAGGCGAACATGCCGTGGATGCTGGCCGCAAGCCTGCGTCTGCGGGAGGGCTTCGGTGCGCATTTGATTGATCTGGTGCCCTCTTACACGACTTTGATGGTGCACTACGACCTGCTGGCGCTGGATCCACAGCAAGCGCGCGCCGTCATTGCCTCCGCGCTACGACATCTGTCGCCTGACGCCGGCCAAAGCGGCCGGCAGCATGTGTTGCCGGTCTGGTATGACGCAAGCGTCGGGCCTGAGCTGGCCTTGTTGTCCAGACGCAGCGGCTTCTCGTTGGATGAAGTCATCCAGCGTCACAGCCAGCGCGAATACCAAGTGTTCGCGCTCGGTTTCGCGCCCGGCTTCGCGTTCATGGGGCTGGTCGAAGAAGTCCTCGCTGCGCCTCGCATCAAGACCCCGCGCAAGCGTGTCGCCGCAGGCAGTGTCGGCATTGCCGAGCGGCAAACCGCAGCGTACCCGCTGGAATCCCCCGGCGGCTGGAACATCCTGGGGCGCACGCCGGCAAAGTTGTTCGACCGCACCCTCGACGGCTACAGCCTCATGCAACCGGGCGACACCGTGCGTTTTGCGCCGGTGAGCCATGCCGAATTCATTCGTCTGGGCGGCGACGACACCCCGCTGGAGGCGCTGACATGAGCAGGCTGACCGTCAAAAGCAGCACGCCGCTTTGTCTTTTGCAGGATGCGGGCCGCTTCGGCGTGCGCCATCTTGGCGTGACCCAGGGCGGCTCGCTGGACTGGGTGTCGATGGCCTGGGCTAACAAACTGCTGAACAACCCGCTCGGCGCCGCTGTTGTCGAGGTCACCCTCGGTGGCCTGACGCTCATCGCCGAAGCCGATTGCTGCCTCGCGCTGGCCGGCGCTGACCTGGGCGTGATGCTCGACGATCGCTCCGTCACGCCGTGGCGCAGTTTCTTCGTCAGAAAAGGCCAGCACTTGCGTTTCACTCAGCCCGTATGTGGGGCGCGCGCTTACCTGGCGGCGCCCGGCGGGTTTGATGCCAGCGATGTGTTAGGCAGCTGTGCGACAGTCGGGCGCGAAGGGCTCGGTGGTCTGGATGGCTACGGCAAAGCGCTGGGTGAGGGCGATCAACTGACCTACTCGGGCGCGTCCTTCCAGTTGCATTCGCTGCCCGCCCACCTGATTCCGGACCTCGACGATGCGCGGGCGCTCGACGTCGTTCTCGGCGCACAGATCGGCCAGTTCAGTGGCCAGAGCCTGTTCGATGCCTTCAACAGCGACTGGACTCTGGACAGCCGCGCCGACCGGATGGGCATGCGCCTGCTGGGCCCGGAGTTGGTCTATCAGGGCAGACCGATGATCTCCGAAGGCATTCCGCTCGGCGCCATTCAGATCCCGCCTGACGGCCAGCCGATCGTCCTGCTCAACGACCGCCAGACCATCGGCGGCTACCCCCGGCTCGGTGCACTGACCCCGCTGTCGCTGGCACGGCTGGCGCAAAAACTGCCGGGGAGTGGGGTGCGGATGAGGGCCGTGGTGCAAGAAGTCGCGCATCGGGAGCAGGTGGGCTGTTTGCAACAGCTAGGTCGAAGCCTTTAGGCGCTCGCTCGCCCGCCGGTGCAGGGTGTGTCAGTCAGGATGATGTCGTTGACACCGCCTGTTCGCGTGTAAGCCAGCGCCCAACAATCTCATCATTACTTCGCCAGATACCGCATTCCTTCCTCCAGCCCTCGCAGCGTCAGCGGATACATCTGGTCTTCGATCAGGTCGCGCACGATATGAGTGGAGGTGGTATAGCCCCAGGCGTCTTTGGGGTAGGGGTTGATCCAGATGATCTTCTTGAACTTGGCCATGAAGCGGTGCATCCAGACGTACCCGGCTTCTTCGTTCCAGTGTTCGACGCTGCCGCCGGGTTGGGTGATTTCGTAGGGCGCCATGGCGGCGTCGCCGATGAAGATGATCTTGTAGTCGGCGCCGTATTTGTGCAGCAGATCTTGTGTGGACGTGCGCTCGGACGTGCGGCGCAAGTTGTTCTTCCACACGGATTCATAAATGAAGTTGTGGAAGTAGAAGTATTCCATGTGCTTGAACTCGGTCTTGCAGGCCGAGAAGAGTTCTTCGCACACTTTGACGTGGGCATCCATCGAGCCGCCGATATCGAACAGCAGCAACAGTTTGATGGTGTTGCGTCTTTCCGGACGCATCTGGATGTTCAGCAGGCCAGCGTCACGCGCGGTGTGATCGATGGTGCCGTCGATATCCAGTTCGTCCGCCGCACCCTGACGGGCGAACTTGCGCAGGCGCCGCAAAGCCACTTTGATGTTGCGCGTGCCGAGTTCAACCTGATCGTCGAGGTTTTTGTACTCGCGTTGATCCCAGACTTTTGCAGCCTTGCCCTGACGCTTGCCGGCGTCACCCACGCGGATGCCTTCAGGGTTGTAACCGCCCGAGCCGAACGGACTGGTGCCGCCCGTGCCGATCCATTTATTGCCTCCAGCGTGGCGCTCTTTCTGTTCTTCCAGACGCTTTTTGAATGCCTCGATCAGCTTGTCCAGGCCACCCAGCGACTGGATTTGCGCGCGCTCTTCATCGGTCAGCGAGCGCTCGAATTCCTTGCGCAGCCAGTCTTCGGGGATCAACGCCTGCAGGTGGTCGTCGAGCTTTTCCAGCCCATTGAAATAAGCGCCGAACGCTCGGTCGAACTTGTCGAAATGGCGTTCATCCTTGACCAGAATCGTCCGGGACAAGTAGTAAAACTCATCCATGTCGGCGAAGGTCACCCGCTGTTTCAGGGCGTTGATCAGGTCCAGCAGTTCACGTACCGACACCGGCACCTTCGCTGCGCGCATCTCGTTAAACAGATTGAGCAACATGATGGTTGTCCCGCACTTGTCCCAGTGTCAGCGATTGCCGCGACGGCTCATGAACGCCAGCCGTTCGAGCAACTGCACGTCCTGCTCGTTCTTGACCAGCGCACCGGCCAGTGGAGGGATGGCTTTGGTCGGATCGCGCTCGCGCAGCACAGCCTCACCGATGTTGTCGGCCATCAGCAGCTTGAGCCAGTCGACCAGCTCGGAGGTGGAGGGCTTCTTCTTGAGGCCCGGCACCTTGCGGACGTCGAAGAACACGTCCAGCGCTTCGCTCACCAGATCCTTCTTGATGTCGGGATAATGCACATCGACGATCCGCTGCAATGTAGGGCGGTCGGGAAAGGCGATGTAGTGGAAGAAGCAGCGGCGCAGGAATGCGTCTGGCAGTTCTTTTTCGTTGTTCGACGTGATGATGATGATCGGGCGCTTCCTGGCCTTGATCGTCTCGTCGATTTCGTAAACGTAGAACTCCATCTTGTCGAGTTCCTGCAACAGGTCGTTGGGGAACTCGATGTCGGCCTTGTCGATCTCGTCGATGAGCAGGATCACCCGCTCTTCGGACTCGAACGCTTCCCAGAGTTTGCCTTTCTTGAGGTAATTACGTACGTCGTGGACCTTGTCGACACCCAGCTGCGAGTCGCGCAGGCGGCTGACCGCATCGTATTCGTACAGGCCCTGATGGGCTTTGGTGGTCGATTTGATGTGCCAGGTGATCAGCTTTGCGCCAAAGGACTGCGCCAGTTGTTCAGCAAGCATGGTCTTGCCGGTGCCGGGCTCGCCCTTGACCAGCAGCGGTCGCTCCAGCGTGATGGCGGCATTGACGGCAAGCTTGAGGTCGTCAGTGGCGACATAGGCCTGGGTGCCTTCGAACTTCATCGGAAAATCCTCGAACCTGGCGCACGGGCAACGTGCCCGGACGACGTAAATAAGCGGAAAGAATGCGGCGACTATAACGCGCCGTTCGTTCGACTGTGAACGCAGACGGTTTATTCAGTTGCTGAATGGCCGGTCGCGGTCTGACCGGCTTCGCGCGCTTGAGAAAACGCGCCTACGCAACTGCATGCTCAGGGAGCGACCTGGCTCACCCCCTGACGCAATAGCGGTCAATCCGCCTCTTTCTTGCCGCTGTCGTAGCGCGTGTTGAACGCCTGCACGAACGCGTTGCGCAAGATCTGCAAGAACGCCTGAAACGCGCTGACATCCTGTTTATGCACGCTGCCGCTCAATTCCACGCGGGTTGCAAACTGGTTCTTGCCCTGATTCTTGAGCACGGTTTCGCTGGCGCCCACCACCGCTTCCCAGATCGATCGGAAGAAACCTTTGTTCTGATTCTCCACGTCCTGCTGCCAATTGAAGATGTCCACGTCGCGCAGCAGCGGTTTGATGTAGCCGCTCAGCTGACCTTTTTTTGCCTGTGCTTCGATCACCACATCGCCGTTGCCGGCCTTGAAGTCGAATTTGCCGTAGGCCGAGGCAAAGTCGTTCATGCTCTTGAGCTGCAGATTGGTGGCGCGCAGTTTGAAGTCGAAGTCCTCGAAATTGCTGAACGGGTCGAAGGTCGCACTGGTCTCCAGCGGCGCTTCGCCTTGCAACAGGGCCTTGCCTTCGAAGCGGGCGTCGCGTTTGCCAGCGGTGTCGACGACGTTGGTCAGGTTGAAGATGCTGGCGTTGATCCGGTCGGCCTCGATTTTCACCTTCGGCGTCGAATTGAAGTTACTGAAGGTGATCTTGCCTTCCTGAATCTTCAATTCGTTGAGGGTGATGGGCAGCAGCTTGTTCAATTGAGCGCGCCAGTCGGTGCCGGCACCGGTCTGGGTCTGCTGTTTATTGGCGCCGCCATCGACGAAGTTCAGCTCGGGGCGGACGAACGCAACCTCAGCCACCACGGCGTGGTCGTACCAGAGTGAGTGCCAGCTGACTGACAGGTCGATGACGGGCACATCGAGCAGCGGGACCGGCACCTTGCCGTCGACCTTGACGATGTTCAACCCGTTGATCTTGTAGGCGCCGCGCCACAGGGCCAGATCCACATCCGCCACCTGGCCGCGGTAGTCGCCCATGTCGGCGAGCTTGTCGTTGAGGTAGTTGCGCACCACGTAAGGCAACGCGATATGCACTGCGATCAGCAGTACGATGAGGCCAAGGATTGTCCACAGCGGCCAGCTATAGCGACGTTTCATGACGACACTCTCCGGTTACGTAGATTTGTTGACTGTCGGCAGTGTCATCGGTTCGCTACGACTGGACGCCACACGGGCCCAAGGCATAGGCTTTGGGCTTTTCCCAAACCTGCACAAGGACCCGGTCATGAGCCGTATTTACGCAGACAACGCCCATTCCATCGGCAATACGCCACTGGTGCAGATCAATCGCATCGCGCCGCGCGGGGTCACCATCCTGGCCAAGATCGAAGGGCGTAATCCGGGATATTCGGTCAAGTGCCGGATCGGCGCGAACATGATCTGGGACGCGGAAAGCAGCGGCAAGCTCAAGCCGGGCATGACCATCGTCGAACCGACGTCGGGCAACACCGGCATCGGTCTGGCATTCGTGGCTGCAGCGCGCGGCTACAAGCTGATGCTGACGATGCCTGCCTCCATGAGCATCGAGCGGCGCAAAGTGCTCAAGGCGCTCGGCGCCGAGCTGGTGCTGACCGAGCCGCCGCTGGGCATGAAAGGCGCCATCGCCAAGGCCGAGGAGCTGGTGGCGGCCAATCCGGACACGTTCTTCATGCCCGCGCAGTTCGAAAACCCGGCCAACCCGGCCATTCACGAGAAGACCACCGGTCCAGAGATCTGGAACGACACAGATGGCGCCATCGACGTTCTGGTGGCGGGCGTGGGCACCGGCGGCACCATCACCGGCGTGTCGCGCTACATCAAGCACACCATGGGCAAGCCGATCATCTCGGTCGCCGTCGAGCCGATGGGGTCGCCGATCATTACGCAGAAGCTGGCGGGCGAAGAGATCAAGCCAAGCCCGCACAAGATCCAGGGCATCGGCGCAGGGTTCATCCCGAAGAACCTCGACCTGTCGATCATCGACCGGGTCGAGCTGGTCAGCGACGAGGAGGCCAAGGCCATGGCGTTGCGGCTGATGCAGGAGGAAGGGATTCTGTGCGGCATCTCGTGCGGCGCGGCCATGCAGGCGGCGGTGCGAATGGCCGAGAAGCCGGAAATGCAGGGCAAGACCATCGTCGTCGTCTTGCCGGATTCGGGCGAGCGCTACCTGTCGAGCATGCTGTTCAGCGACCTGTTCACTGAACAGGAGCTGACTCAATAACCCCATTGCGGCACGCTCCGGCTTTTTACCGGAGCAGCGAAGGCTTATGATGGGCGCCATTCACACCCGCCGGATGGTTGTTTCAGGTCATCTGGCGGGATCAGCAGTTTGATTAGAATCCTGCCCGCGTTCTGCAATGCTGTTCAGCGCAACGATGTGTATGTGCCTGTTCCAAGGAGAGTTTGATGACCCTTTCTTTCGCTGCCAAGGTGGCGATTCTGCTGCTGTTCGTGGGCAGCACGCTTTACGTGCATCTGCGCGGCAAGGCGCGTCTGCCGGTATTGCGTCAGTTCGTGAATCACTCCGCACTGTTTGCCCCGTATAACGCCCTGATGTACCTGTTTTCCAGCGTACCGTCCAAGCCTTATCTGGACCGCAGCAAGTTTCCCGAGCTCGATGTGCTGCGCGATAACTGGGAAATCATTCGTGATGAAGCGATGCACCTGTTCGACGAAGGCTATATACGCGCCGCCGCCAAGGACAACGATGCGGGCTTCGGGTCGTTCTTCAAGAAAGGCTGGAAGCGCTTTTATCTGAAGTGGTACGACAAACCGCTGCCGTCCGCCGAGGCGCTGTGCCCAAAGACGGTTGAACTGGTGAGCCGCATTCCCAACGTCAAAGGCGCGATGTTCGCGCTCCTGCCCGGCGGCAGCCACCTGAACCCGCATCGCGATCCGTTTGCCGGTTCGCTGCGCTATCACCTGGGTCTGTCGACGCCGAACTCCGACGACTGCCGTATTTTCGTCGACGGCAAAGTGTATGCCTGGCGTGATGGCGAAGACGTCATGTTCGATGAAACCTATGTGCACTGGGTCAAGAACGAAACCGATGTCACGCGCGTGATTCTGTTCTGCGACATCGAAAGGCCGTTGAGCAACCGCTTCATGACCGCCGTCAACCGCAGCGTCAGTGCTTTTCTCGGGCGCGCGACCGCCCCGCAGAATACCGATGACGAGCGAGTCGGCGGGATCAATCAGGCGTATGCGTTCAGCAAGCGTTTCAGCAACGCCTTCAGCGGCAAGGTCAAGCAGTTCAAACGCGCCAATCCCAAGGCGTACCGCGTATTGCGCCCCGTGCTTGCGGTTGTCGTGCTGACGCTGCTCGGGTACTGGTTGTTCGGCTGATCCACCTCTGAAAAGCGCCGCCGCACTGTGTGCCGCGGCGCTTTTTTTGTCCGAAATGCCCTGTTTCGTGGCGAATAGCACGCCCATTCAATCCAGCGACCGGCGCTGCGCCGATCATCGAGCGCTTCCGGCTGTCCGCCATTCACGACGGCCAGGGGCATTCCGATGAAGGCAGATCCATGGCAACTCGACTCACCCTGTTAACCGTCGCGCTACTTTCCTGTTCCTGCAAACTGATGGCGGCCACCGCTGACGAGGAACATGGGTTTCTCGCCGATACGTCGCTGAATGTGCTGGCGCGCAATTTCTTCCTCGAGAATGACTACCGGACCGGCCATTCCGGGCAGAGTTACCGGCAGGAGTGGGCACAGGGATTCATCGCCAATCTGCAATCGGGCTTCACTCAGGGCACGCTCGGTCTGGGCGTGGACGCGCACGCGTTTTATGGCCTGAAGCTCGACAGCGGGCGAGGGCGAGCGGGGACCGGGCTGTTGCCGCTGGATGACGACGGACGGGCCGCGGACACTTACTCCGACGCCGGTGGCGCGATCAAACTGAGGGTGTCACGCACGACCTTGAAGTTCGGCGAGATGGAAGTGGAAACGCCGGTGCTCGATACGGGCGACAAGCGACTGCAGCCGGAATACGCAACGGGCTTTTTTCTCGACAGCCGCGACGTCGACGGCGTCAAGCTGGTGGCCGGGCACTTCACGGCGTTCAAGAATGAAAACGCCTCGACGGCCAAGGGTGACTTTGATGGCTACGGTGCCAGCACTGACGGGCGCGCGCTGAGCCTGGCAGGTATCGAGACCACTGGCGATTCGCCCTTTGGCGGTTCTGTGTACGCCTCCCAACTCACCGACACCTGGCGGCAGTACTACACCAATCTGCATCACTTGAGCGTGCTGTCCGATAACCGCTCGCTGCTGCTGGACGGCAATCTTTATCGCACCCTCGATGAAGGCGCGGCCAAGGCGGGCGCCCTGAACAACACCGCGTACAGCCTGTCGGCGAAATACCATGTCGGGCCTCAGGGATTCACCCTGGCCTGGCAAAAGATCGACGGTGATACGCCGTTCGATTTTGTCGGCGGCGACTCGATCTATCTGGCCAACTCGATCAAATACGCGGACTTCAACGGCGCCCACGAGCAGTCATGGCAGGCGCGCTACGATCTGGACTTCGGCGCGTTCGGCATCCCGGGGCTCAAGTTCATGACGCGCTATGTGCGCGGCAGTGACATCGACGGGACCCACGCGCCACAAGGCGCGGTCTATCAGCCGTTCGATGAGTCGACCGGCCGTTACCAGCCGATCCAGGGCAAGGGTGGGCGCCACTGGGAGCGCGACATCGACCTCAAATACGTCGTGCAGTCGGGGCCTGCCAAGGACCTGTCATTCAACGTGTCGCACCTCTCGCATCGGGGCAACGATGCGCAGGGCGGCGCCGATATCGACCGGCTTTACCTGGTGGTCGAGTACCCGCTCAATCTGCTGGACTGAGCGAACGAAAGCGTGCGCACGTCGATCGCACGCGCAAGGCTGAATTCGATATTGCGCAAGGCATCGCAGGCTGGTTATAGTCGGCCTCGGTGTTGCAATGTCTGGCAACACTGAGTCATCCCTTTTGACTCTTTCTCTCAAGAAGCCGATCACGATGCCTGCAACCCGCTCACATGATGCGTTCCACGCCACAGCGTCCGCTGTCGCTGAACCGTGCGGTTGCCTGCAAGTCGCCTTCCTGACGCGTTATCCCCCACCTTCCCCTGTGAACAGCCCGGTCGTGTGCGTTGCCGCACCGCCAGGCGTGGTCGTGCTGGCCTGATCGAGCGTCGCGAACGTTCGATCCACGCCTGCAAAACGCCAACAAAACATCCGTGAATCCGGCCAGTGCCGGGTCCGATTTTGTCTGAATCACAGGTGAAACCATGTTTGCCAATAAAGCCCTGGCCTCGATGGCCACGACTACCCTGTTCGTCCTGCTCTGGAGTAGCGGGGCGATCGTCTCCAAGTGGGGATTGACCCACGCTTCGCCTTTCGCATTTCTGTTCTTTCGTTTTCTGCTGGCGCTGATTGCGCTGGCGATCCTCATCCCGACGCTGGGCTACAAGCTGCCTGATACCCGGCGCACGCTGGGTTACGCCCTGGCAACCGGTGCCGTGCTGCTGGGGGCTTATCAGATCTGTTATTTGCTGGCGCTGGACATGAAAGTCGCGCCCGGCGTCATGGCCACCATCATGGGCGTGCAACCGATTCTGACCGCGGTGCTGGTTGAGCGCAGTCGTTCGGGGTCGCGCATGTTCGGCCTGTGTCTGGGCCTGGCCGGTCTGGTGCTGGTTGTCTATCAGGGCATCGGCGATGGCGGATCGCTGGCGGGCATGCTCTTTGGCGTGCTGGGCATGTTGAGCATGACCGGCGGCTCGATCATGCAGAAGCGGATCACTGACAATCCGCTCGGTACGCTGCCGGTGCAGTACTTTGCCGGCGCCGTGGTGTGCGCGGTGTTCGTGCCGTTCCAGCCTTTTCATTTCGAACACAGCATCGGGTTCTACGTGCCTGTGATCTACATGGGGCTGGTGGTGTCGGTGTTGGCGACTTTCCTGCTGTATCGGCTGATCGCCCAAGGCAATCTGGTCAACGTCACCAGCCTGTTTTATCTGGTGCCGGCCGTGACGGCGATCATGGATTACCTGATCTTCGGCAACCGTCTGGCGCTGTTGAGCATGCTCGGGATGGTGCTGATCGTGGTGGGATTGGTGTTCGTGTTTCGCAAGGTGAAGTGAGGCAGCGTCAGGCCTTCGGCGACTGATCGTGCCGAAGGCCTGCGGCGCTAGTTCAAACTCACGTGCCGGCTGAGCAACGCCCGCAACGCCGCGGGTTTGACCGGTTTGGCCAGGTACTCAAGGCCCGCGGCATGCACCTGAGCGATCAGCTCCGGGCGACCGTCGGCACTGATCAGCACGCCCGGCACCGGTTCTCCCAGTTGGGTGCGCAGCCAGGCCATGAGCTCGGTGCCGGTTTCGCCATGATCGAGGTGGTAATCGACCAGCGCCAGGTGCGGGCGGATGCCGTCGTCGAGCAGCGTCTGGCACTCCTCACGGTTGCGCGCGGTCCAGACCTGACATCCCCAGCGGCTGAGCAGGCTGTTCATGCCGATCAGAATGCTGTCCTCGTTGTCGATGCACAGCACGTGCGTGCCGTTGAGCTCTGCCCGTTTGGGTTCGGCGGCCAGCGGGTGCGGCAACGTCTGCGCGCGGGCCAGCGGTACGCTGACACTGAACACGCTGCCTTTGCCCGGCCATGAGCGCACTTCCAGCGTGTGGCCGAGCACGCGGCACAGGCCGTCGGCAATCGCCAGCCCAAGCCCCAGGCCTTTTTCGGCCCGGGTCTGATGGCTGTCCAGACGCTTGAATTCTTCGAAAATCACTTGCCGCTTGTCTTCCGGAATGCCCGGACCGCGATCCCAGACTTCCAGGCTCAACTGACCGCCTTTGCGCCGCACGCCCAGCAGAATCGGGCCTTTGGCGTAACGAAAGGCGTTGGTGAGGAAATTCTGCAGCACTCGGCGCAACAGTTTCGCGTCGCTGGCGACACGCAAGCGGCTGCCCCGCACGCGAAAACTCAGGCCCTGTTCGTGTGCCAGCGCCTTGAATTCCGCACCCAGGGTGTCGAACAGGTTATTGAGCGCAAACGGCGTGATGGTCGGGGTGAACTTGCCGTTCTCCAGACGCGAAATATCCAGCAGGTCGCTGATCAGGTCCTCGGCCGAGCGCAGCGAGCTGTCCAGATGCTGAATCAGCGTGCGCGCCTCGTCAGGCACATTGTCATCGGTGTGCAGCAGGGCGGCGGAAAACAGGCGCGCGGCGTTCATCGGTTGCATGAGATCGTGGCTGACAGCGGCCAGAAACCGCGTCTTCGACTGATTCGCCGCTTCGGCATGGGCCTTGGCTTCGGTGAGCGCCAGGTTCAATTGCGACAGCTCGCGGGTGCGTTCGGCAACCCGTTGCTCCAGGCTTTCGTTGACGCCCTTGAGGGCCTGCTCGGCTTCGCGAAACGCCGTGATGTCGGTAAAGCTCATGACGAAACCGCCGCCGGGCATCGGGTTGCCGATCAGCTCGATCACCCGGCCGTTGGGGAACAGGCGTTCGGAGGTGTGCGCGCGGCCCTGGCGCATCCAGTGCAGGCGTCGGGCCACGTGCACTTCCGCCTCACCCGGTCCGAGCAGCCCGCGTTCGGCGTTGTAGCGAATGATGTCGGCAATGGGCCGGCCGACGCTGATCAGCCCTTCGGGATAATTGAACAGCTCCAGATAGCGGTCGTTCCACGCCACGAGCCGCAAGGACTGGTCGACGACGCTGATGCCCTGGGTGATGTTCTCGATGGCGCCCTGCAGCAAGGCGCGGTTGAACTGCAGCACCTCGGACGCTTCGTCGGCAATGCGCACAACGTCTTCGAGTTGCATGTCGCGACCCTCGATGGCGGCTTTCACCACCGCTCGGGTCGACGAAGTGCCGAGCACGCCTGCCAGCAGCCGCTCGGTGTGGGCGATCCAGTCACCGTTGGCGTTCTGATTGGGGTTGAAGCCTTTGCCCTGGCGATAGGCGAAGCGAATGAAGCTCTGCTGCGCGCGTTCTTCGCCGACGAAACGCGCCGACAGTTTGAGCAGATCTTCGATCTGTACGGCCAGCAACGAACGGTTGTTGGGCCGGGCCTGCAGCTCCTGGCCGATGAAGCGGCCCGCTTGCCAATGCTCCGAAACCCGCGTGCGCGACAGCAGCGACACCCAGACGAACAGCGCGAAGTTACCCACCATTGACAGCACCACGCCCTGCGTCAGCGGACTGATCGGCAGGTTCAGCGGGTTACTGTGCAGCCAGGCCAGCAGCGGGAAGCTGCTCAATGACCAGCCCATGCTGTGCGCGGCCAGCGGCAATACCAGGGCGTAGAACCAGATGAAGACGCCAGCGGCCAGCCCTGCAAACACGCCCCGGCGGTTGGCGGGCTTCCAGTACAGCGCGCCGATCATGGCCGGCATTAATTGGGTGATCGCGGCAAAGGCAATCTGGCCGATGGTGGCAAGGCTCGCGGTCGATCCCAGCAGGCGATAACTGACATAGGCCAACAGCAGGATCGCGACGATGCTGACCCGGCGCACCGAGAGCATCCAGTAGCGGAAGACTTCGAAGGGGCGCTCGGCAGTCTTGCGCCGCAGCAGCCACGGCAGCAGCATGTCGTTGGACACCATGGTCGACAAGGCCACGCTCGCCACGATGACCATCCCGGTTGCCGCCGACGCGCCGCCAATGAACGCCAGCATCGCCAGAGCAGGGTGCGCGTGCGCCAGTGGCACGCTGATCACGAACGAGTCGGGCAGGACGGAAGCCGGCAGAAGCATCTGCCCGGCCAGCGCGATCGGCACCACGAACACCGCCGCCAGCAGCAGATAAGCGGGGAATACCCATTTGGCCAGGCGCAAGTCTTGGGGCTCGATGTTTTCCACGACCGTGACGTGAAACTGTCGGGGCAGGCAGACGATCGCCATCATCGCCACGCCGGTCTGCACGACCATCGAAGGCCAGTTGACCGTTTCTTTCCAGTACTCCTCAAGACGAGGCGCGAGCATGGCCTGACTGAACAGGTCATCGACGCCGTCGTACAGGCCGAACGTGACGAAGGCGCCGACCGCCATGAAGGCGAACAGCTTGACCAGGGATTCGAACGCAATCGCCAGGACCATGCCGCGATGGTGCTCGGTGGCGTCGAGGTTGCGCGTGCCGAAGACGATGGTGAACAGCGCCAGCACCAGCGAGACGATCAGCGCGGTGTCCTGAGCGCGGGTGCCCGCAGCGTCGGCGCCGGCGCCGATGAGGATGTTCACCCCCAGCACGATGCCTTTGAGTTGCAGCGCGATGTAGGGCAACACGCCGATCAGGCAGATCAGGGCGACGACAACCGCCAGCGATTGCGACTTGCCGTAGCGAGCGGCGATGAAGTCGGCGATGGAGGTGATGTTTTCCTGCTTGCTGATCAGCACCATCTTCTGCAGCACCCAGGGCGCCAGCAGCAGCAAGAGGATCGGCCCCAGATAGATCGGCAGGAACGACCACAGCTGTTCGGCGGCCTGCCCCACAGAGCCGAAAAACGTCCAGCTGGTGCAGTAGACCGCCAGCGAAAGGCTGTAAACCCAGGCCCGCAAACGAGGCGGCAGCGGTGCGCGCCGACGATCGCCGTAGAAGGCGATGGCGAACATGATGGCCATATAGGCCAGAGCGACGGCAGCGATCAGTCCGCTGGACAGCGACATGGGAACTCCAGATTCAAGCGGTATCGATTTCAACTGCGATCCATTGCAGGTGGGACAGTCTCGCATGCCGGATGACGTTCGTCTGTCTCGACCAAGGTCTGAGCGTTGGCGCAGGTTCGCCGGTGTGCACGATCTATGTAGGAGCGCGCTTGCCCGCGAAAGAGAACCACATATCTGTGAAATCTATGAGGTATAGAGAAATTACCCGCTTAATCGATATCAGGGCGCGCCGTAACATGGATACCACCTCATACGGGGACCGGAGCGCACCATGAATCACATCCTCTCTCTGCCACGCAGACCCTTCAGCCAACTGACTCACCCACGGGAAGTCATCCGCCAGTTCACGCCGAACTGGTTCGCCGCCACGATGGGCACCGGCATCCTGTCCACTGTGCTGACGCAGTTGCCGGTGAACATCGCCGGGGTTTTTCAGCTGGCCGAAGCGCTGTGGTTCTTGAACATCGGCTTGTTTCTGACCTTCAGCTTTTTGTATGCCGCTCGCTGGGTCCTGTTCTTCCAAGAAGCGCGGCGGGTGTTCGGCCACTCCACGGTGTCGATGTTCTTCGGCACGATTCCGATGGGCATGGCGACCCTGATCAACGGTCTGCTCCTCTTCGGGCAGGCGCGCTGGGGCGCTGCGGTCTTGCCGCTCGCCGAAGCGCTGTGGTGGCTGGACGTTGCGCTGTCGCTGGCCTGCGGCGTGCTGATTCCATTCATGATGTTCACGCGTCAGGAGCATCGCATCGATCAGATGACCGCCGTATGGTTGTTGCCCGTCGTGGCGGCCGAAGTCGCAGCGGTCAGTGGCGGCTTGCTCGCCGCGCATCTGCCCGACGCGCACAGCCAGTTCAACGTGCTCATCACCAGCTACGTGCTCTGGGCGCTTTCGGTGCCGGTGGCTTTCAGCATTCTGACCATTCTGCTGCTGCGCATGGCGCTGCATAAATTGCCGCACGAAAGCATGGCCGCATCGAGCTGGCTGGCGCTGGGCCCGATCAGCACGGGCGCGCTGGGCCTGATGGTGCTGGGCGCTGACGCACCATCCGTGTTTGCGGCCCATGGTCTGCAAGGCGTGGGCGAGATCGCCTCCGGACTGGGTCTGATCGCCGGCATTCTGCTCTGGGGCGTGGGCGTGTGGTGGCTGTTGATGGCGCTGTTGATCACCGCGAGGTATCTGCGCAACGGCATGCCATTCAACCTCGGCTGGTGGGGGTTCACCTTTCCGTTGGGCGTCTTCGCCCTGACCACCCTCAAGCTGGGCGCAGTGCTGAACCTGGCATTCTTTTCGACCCTCGGCAGCCTGCTGGCCGTCGCCCTGACCGTGCTCTGGCTGGCGATCACGAAGCGCACGCTGATCGGTGCCTACACCGGCGAATTGTTCGTGTCGCCCTGCATTGCCGGGTTGAAGGGCTGACACGGTCTCATGGCGCGCGCGAGCCCAGTGTGGCCCGAGTCTGCTCGCGAAGAGGTCTGTACATTCATCCCTGCAACGTCTTCAATGTGGCTCGGACAGGAATCCCGCCTTCCAATCCCAAAGCCGAACCCGGCGTCATTCAGGACGAAGTTTGATGAGTCAGTCGCAATTCAGTCTGTTGGGCAAACGGCGTTTCCTGCCGTTTTTCGTGACGCAGTCGCTGGGCGCATTCAACGACAACATCTTCAAGCAATCGCTGATCCTCGCCATTCTCTACAAGCTCAACGTCGGCGGCGATCGCTCGATTTACGTCAACCTGTGCGCATTGCTGTTCATTCTGCCGTTCTTCCTGTTTTCTGCACTGGCCGGCCAGTTCGGCGAGAAATACCCCAAGGACCGACTGATCCGCCTGATCAAGCTGCTCGAAATCGCCATCATGGTCGTCGGCGCCGTCGGCTTTCTCTACGATCACCTGTCGCTGATGCTGGCTGCACTGTTCGCCATGGGCACGCACTCGGCGCTGTTCGGGCCCGTGAAATACTCGATCCTGCCGCAGCACCTGCACGAAAACGAACTGGTGGGTGGCAACGGCCTCGTCGAGATGGGCACGTTCCTGGCGATCCTCGCGGGCACCATCAGCGCCGGCATCATGATGTCGGCCAACAGCTATGCGCCAATCGTCTCTACCGCAATGGTGCTGGTTGCCTGCCTGGGTTACCTGGCCAGCCGCGCGATACCGTTCGCAGCCGCCGCGTCCCCCGAAATGCGCCTGAACTGGAACATCTTCAGCGAATCCTGGGCCACCCTCAAACTCGGGCTGGGGCAGACCAAAGCGGTCTCACGCTCCATCGTCGGCAACTCCTGGTTCTGGTTCGTCGGCGCGATCTATCTGACGCAGATTCCGGCCTACGCCAAGGAGTTTCTGTACGGCGATGAAACCGTCGTCACGTTGATCCTGACGGTGTTTTCCATCGGTATCGCCGCAGGATCCATGCTGTGTGAGCGCCTGTCGGGGCGCAAGGTGGAGATCGGTCTGGTGCCGTTCGGCTCGATGGGGCTGACGGTTTTCGGCCTGTTGCTGTGGTGGCATTCGGGCGATTTTCCGCAAAACGTCCAGGCCAACAACTGGCTGGCCATTCTCGGTTACGCTCAGGCCTGGTGGGTGTTGCTGGACATTCTGGGCATTGGCATCTTCGGCGGTTTCTACATCGTTCCGCTGTACGCACTGATTCAGTCGCGCACCCCGGAGAAGGAGCGCTCCCGCGTCATTGCCTCCAACAACATTCTCAACGCGCTGTTCATGGTGGTGTCGGCCATCGTTTCGATCGTCTTCCTCAGCGTGGTGAAGCTGTCGATCCCGCAGCTGTTTCTCGTCGTCTCGCTGATGAACATCGCGGTCAACACGTACATCTTCAAGATCGTTCCGGAATTCACCATGCGTTTCATGATCTGGCTGCTCAGCCATTCGATGTACCGCGTGGAGCACAAGGACCTCGAGCGGATTCCCGACGAGGGCGCGGCGCTGCTGGTCTGCAACCATGTCTCGTTCGTCGATGCGCTGCTGATCGCAGGCTCGGTACGCCGCCCGATCCGCTTCGTCATGTACTACAAAATCTTCAACCTGCCGGTGCTCAACTTCATCTTCCGCACCGCAGGCGCCATCCCCATCGCCGGACGCAGCGAGGACCTGATCATCTACGACCAGGCGTTCAAGCGCATTGCCGGCTACCTCAAGGAAGGCGAACTGGTGTGCATCTTCCCAGAAGGCAAACTGACCACAACGGGCGAAATCGACGAATTCAAAAGCGGCATGACCCGCGTGCTGGAAGAGACCGACGTGCCGGTTATCCCGCTTGCATTGCAAGGCTTGTGGGGCAGCTTCTTCAGCCGTGACCCGGACAAAGGCGTGTTTCGCAGGCTCTGGTCACGCGTCACCCTGGTGGCCGGACCGGCCCTGACCGGCGAAGAATCGCAACCGGCGCTGGTGCGCGAGCGCGTGGCGGCACTTAGAGGCACCGTGCGCTAAGCGTTGCCATGTCTTTATGCTCTGTGGGCGGACATGCTCGAGGCAGCGGGGCAGGGCGGGGCGATGATCACCGATCGCCTGACCCGGCCTCTTGCGAATGAGTCAGGTGGGTAAGAAGCAGTCCCGCGCTTGGCCCACCCTCATCACGATGCAACTTGCCGCTCTGTCCGTTAATGCGCAGCAGGCTTTTGCTGCGCTGGACGCTCTTCATCCGGAGCCATCTTCCGGAAATACGTCGAGAGCAACGCGCCCGAGATGTTGTGCCATACGCTGAACAACGCGCTGGGCACGGCGGCGAGCGGGGAGAAGTGCGCGCTGGCGAGGGCGGCGCCAAGGCCGGAGTTCTGCATGCCGACTTCCAGTGACAGCGACTTGCGTTGGGCCAGTGGAAGCTTGAACAGCTTGCCGGTGAAGTAGCCCAGCAGGAAACCGAAGCTGTTGTGCAGAATGACCACGGCCATGATCAGCAGGCCCGACTCCGCGATCTTGGACTGGCTGGCGGCTACCACGGCGCAGACGATCATCACGATGCTCACCACCGAAATCAGCGGCAGCACGTCGACCGCGAATTGCACGCGCGCGCCGAGCAGGCGTTGAGCGATCACGCCCAGCACGATCGGCAGCATCACCAGTTGCAGGATCGACCAGAACATCTCCATGAACGAGACCGGCAGCCACGCCGAGGCCAGCAGCCAGATCAACGCCGGCGTCAGCAGCGGCGCAAGCAGGGTGGTGACGGCCGCGATGGCGACTGACAGGGCCAGATCGCCTTTCGCCAGCCACGTCATGACGTTGGATGACGTGCCACTCGGGCAGCAACCGACCAGGATGACGCCGACAGCGATTTCTGCAGGCAGATGAAACACCTGGCACAGCAGCCAGGCGACGCCCGGCATGATCACGAAATGGGCCACGACGCCCAGCGCCACACGCCACGGATGACGCACGACTTCCGAGAAGTCGTCGAGCTTGAGGGTCAGGCCCATGCCGAACATGACCAGCCCCAGCAGCGGCACGATCAGGGTTTTCAGACTAATGAACCAGGTCGGGAACAGGAACGCCAGCACGGCGAACAGCAGCACCCAGTACGCGAAGGTATTACCGACAAAACGACTCAACGCAGCCAGGGCACGCATGGCTCGCTCCTTTTATTATGGGTTTCACGATTGCAGGAGCGCGCCTGGTCTGGGCCGCATTCGTCGAATGCGGCCCAGACCAGGCGCGCTCCTGCACGAAGGTGGGTGGAATCAGATCCCTTGCGGAATCTCTTCGCCGCCCAAGGCTTCGAACAATTCCGGCAGGAACTCGCCGAAAGTCAGCATCATCAGGGTAAAGCTGGCGTCCAGCTGGCCCAGCGCATCATCGCCGCCATCCTGTTCGGCCTGATCCTGCAGCAGGTCCTCGAATTTCAGGCGCTTGACGCTGAGTTTATCGTCCAGCACGAATGACAGCTTGTCCTGCCAGGCCAGCGACAGTTGCGTGACGACCTTGCCCGTGCTCAGGTGCAGCTGAATTTCGTCGCTGGTCAGGTCCTGACGCTTGCACTTCACAATGCCACCGTCTTCGTGGGTGTCGCGCAGTTCGCACTCGTCCAGCACGAAGAAGTTCTCGGCGGTCTGGCCGGTCTTGACCCATTCGGTCATCACGGCGGTCGGCGCGGTTTTCACGGTGACCGGACGCACCGGCAGCGAACCGACCACTTCACGCAGGGTCGACAGCAGGTCTTCGGCACGCTTGGGGCTGGAGGCGTTGACTAGAATCACGCCTTGCTTGGGCGCGACCGCGGCAAAAGTCATGGAACGACGAATGAAGGCGCGCGGCAGGAACGCCTGGATGATTTCATCCTTGAGCTGATCGCGTTCTTTCTTGTAGACCTTGCGCATTTGCTCGGTCTCGATCTCTTCGACTTTCTCCTTGAGTGCGTCGTTGACGACGCTGCCCGGCAGAATGCGTTCTTCCTTGCGCGCTGCGATCAGCATGAAATCGCCGCTGACATGCACCAGCGGCGCGTCTTCGCCCTTGCCGAACGGGGCAATGAAACCGTAAGTGGTCAACTCCTGGCTGGCACAAGCACGTGCAGGCTTGGTCGCCAATGCGGTTTCCAGCGCCTCGGCGTCAAATGGCAGGTCCTGGGTCAGGCGATAGACAAGCAGGTTTTTGAACCACATGGGGTACATCTCTCCTTTATACAAAGGGGGGCATTATTCGCTGCCGCGACCGTGCGGCCAACCCTGATGTAAGCCTTTGGTTGGATTATAAAAATTATTTGAAAAAGTGCTTGCCAGAGGTTTGATCGCTCCGTAGAATGCGCGCCACACCGAGAGACAAGGGTGATTAGCTCAGCCGGGAGAGCATCTGCCTTACAAGCAGAGGGTCGGCGGTTCGATCCCGTCATCACCCACCACTCGTTGAAAGGTGTTACGCGCAGCGGTAGTTCAGTCGGTTAGAATACCGGCCTGTCACGCCGGGGGTCGCGGGTTCGAGTCCCGTCCGCTGCGCCATATTAAGTTTCGAGGCCCTTGAACTCCTCGAAACGACGAAGAAAGCGACCTTAGGGTCGCTTTTTTTGTGCCTGCGTTTTGATGCCTTGGCGCGTCGCATTCGGTAGGCGCGCTTGCCCGCGATTGCGCAGTGACAGACAACATTCAGGGTGCTGATCTGTCGCAATCGCGGGCAAGCACGCTTCTACAAGACGCGCCGACCAGGGTCGAACATCACCCCACGTCCACCTCAACCACATCGCCGTTCAATCGCGCCGGCCAGGTGCGCAGTTTCAATGACGCATCTTCCAGGCATGTGCCGTTTTCCAGACGGTAATGCTGCTTGTACAACGGCGACGCAACCACCAGATCGCCGCCAAGACTCCCGATCAAGCCACGTCCGATCACGTTGACCCCGGATACCGGGTCGCGGTTGTCGACTGCAAACAGCTGCGGCGTGCCACTGATCGACGCGACGTAAAACAGTGCCACCTGCGTATTGCCCACCAGGGCCACGACGCCGGAGTTGAGCACCAAGTCATCACGCCCGCACACGGCGCGCCAGACCCTGCTCTGTGGAGCATCCATCATCACTGCGTTGGCCTGACTCATCGTGCGGTCTCCTGGACGGGAATAAGGTTGAGTTCGCTGGCTCTCGCGGGGCGACGCTGGCTGCGTTCCTTGACGAAATGAATGTCGGGGTCGGCCGCCTTGTCATTGACGAACGTGCGAAAGCGTTTGAGTTTCTCCGGGCTTTTGAGCGCGTTCGCCCATTCACATTCATACCGATCGACCACCACTTGCATTTGCGCTTCCAGCTCGGCGGCCAGACCCAGACTGTCGTCGATGACCACCGCCTTGAGGTAATCCAGCCCACCCTCCAGCGACTCGCGCCATACCGAGGTGCGTTGCAATTTGTCGGCGGTGCGGATGTAGAACATCAGCACACGGTCGATGTAGCGAATCAGCGTCTGATCATCCAGGTCCGTGGCGAACAGCTCGGCGTGTCGCGGGCGCATGCCGCCGTTGCCGCACACATAGAGGTTCCAGCCGTTTTCGGTGGCGATCACGCCGATGTCCTTGCTCTGCGCTTCAGCGCATTCGCGGGTGCAACCGGAAACCGCGAATTTCAGTTTGTGTGGCGAACGCAGGCCTTTGTAACGATCCTCGATGTTCAGCGCCATTTGCACACTGTCCTGCACGCCGTAGCGGCACCACGTGCTGCCGACGCAAGACTTCACCGTGCGTGTCGATTTGCCGTAGGCGTGTCCGGTTTCGAAGCCGGCCGCGATCAGCTCGGCCCAGATGTCCGGCAGCTCATGCAGCTGGGCGCCGAACAGGTCGATGCGCTGACCGCCGGTGATCTTGGTGTACAGATCGTATTTTTTCGCCACGGCGCCAATCGCCATCAGCCCCTGCGGGGTGATTTCGCCTGCCGGAATGCGCGGCACCACCGAATACGTGCCGTTCTTCTGCATATTGGCCATGAACGTGTCGTTGGTGTCCTGCAACGGTACCAGTGACGGGTCCATGATCGGCTTGTTCCAGCACGAGGCGAGGATCGAGCCGATGACCGGCTTGCAGATATCGCAGCCCACATGGCCTTTGCCATGACGCGCCAGCATGTCCTCGAAACTCTCGATCGTCTCGACCCGAGCGAAGGCGTACAGCTCTTGCCGCGTAAACGCAAAGTGTTCGCACAGGCTCTTGTCGACCGCGACCCCGCGCGCGGTCAGTTCGTGCTCGAACACGCTTTTGAGCAGGGCCGAGCAGCCGCCGCAACCGGTGGCCGCCTTGGTGCAGGCCTTGATCCCGGCAAGGTCGCTGCAGCCGCTGTCGATGGCCGAGCAGATCGCCCCTTTGCTGACGTTATGGCACGAACAGATCGTGGCGGTCGCCGGCAAGGCGTCGGCACCCAGAGTGGGCGCGCCGTCGCTGTGGGGCAAAATCAGGCTCGACGGGTCGGCCGGCAGCTTGATGCCGTTCTGCGCGTATTGCAGCAGCGTGTCGTAATAACTGTTATCGCCCACCAGCACTGCCCCCAGCACCTGTTTGCCGTCGGCGGACACCACGAGCCGGCGATAGGTGTCGGTGGCTTCATCGATAAAACGGTAGTTGCGCGCGCCGGTCAGTGCGCCGTGGGCATCGCCGATGGAGCCCACGTCGACGCCCAGCAGTTTGAGTTTGGTCGACATGTCGGCACCGAAGAACGGTTCAGCGTCCTGATCGCACAATTGTGCGGCGACATTGCGTGCCATCTGATAACCCGGCGCGACCAGGCCGAAGACGCTGCCGTTCCAGGCGGCGCATTCACCAATCGCGTAAATGTCGGCGTCACTGGTGCGACAGTGTTCGTCGATGTCGATGCCGCCCCGTGGACCCAGCGCCAGCTGGCACTGGCGGGCGAGGGCGTCTTGCGGACGGATGCCGGCGGAAAAGACGATCAGGTCGGTTTCGAGAAAGTCGTCACCGGCGAAATTCATGCGATAGCGGAAAGACTCGCCAGGCGTGATCGACTGGGTGGCGCGGGACAAGTGCACGCCGACGCCCAGCGCTTCGATGCGTGCCTTGAGGGCTGCGCCGCCGAAATCATCCAGCTGCACAGGCATCAGGCGCGGGGCGAACTCCACCACATGGGCTTCCAGACCGAGGGATTTCAGCGCATTGGCCGCCTCCAGGCCGAGCAGCCCGCCGCCGACCACGACGCCACGTCGGGCATGACGCGCGGCGGCGCGGATGGTGTCCAGGTCGTCCAGCGTGCGGTAAACCAGCCGCGAGTCTCCCTCGGCGCCTTCGATGGGCGGCACGAACGGATAGGAGCCGGTCGCCAGCACCAGTTTGTCGTAGGTGAAACAACCTGCGGACGTGATCACTTCACGGCGGGCCCGATCGATTTCCAGCACCGGCACGCCCAGATGCAGCGTCAGTCCGGCCTGCTGATACAGCGCGGCATCACTGAGCGCCAGGGATTCGGCATCGCGACCGCCGAAATACTCGGACAGGTGAACGCGGTCGTAGGCGCGCTGGCCTTCTTCACCGAACACGTGAATGCGATAGTGCTCAAGGGCACCGGCGGCGATCAATTGCTCGACGCAGTGGTGACCGACCATTCCGTTGCCAACCACGATCAGTGTCTGCATATCGTCAAAAGGGGCGACTGTGGTGTTCATATCGAGTCCCGGCCTAAGCCAATCGGGTTTTTTGAAAGCAAAAAAAAGGCGCCCGGAACCTCTCGGTTCCAGGCGCCTTTGCCTGTTCTTTTAGGGGTTGTCGCTCGACCACAGTGTCGGCGCAACCTGATGAGCCCAATGCCGTGTGGGGCGGACGATCGTCATTGACCGACCAGGGCTGCCAACCACGCATTCAGGCTGGACTTGCAGGTGATCAAGCAATGGGTGTGCCAGTGCGTACATCTCACGATGAGTGCAGGCGCGTGGCGCGTCCCAGGATCTGCCGCGATACGGCGATCGGCCTGATCAAGGGCCTGTCAGGCTGACCGCGCTCACCCCTTTCACGACGGATTCCCCGCCGATCTCGGGACGCGCCACGCTTGTGCAACGGGAGACACTGGCACGCAAACGGTGCGCTTTCGTCCGGCTCGCCCCATTGCGAGGCTGAAATCCGCGGTTCTCTGGCCGGTTTGCTTCCACGCCGCAGCGCCCTGATCTCAGGCCACCCGCGCCAGCTCACCCGCCAATCGACCGCTCGAAAGCCTCCGGCACCATGCTGGCCTGTCCTTTGCAATTGCCAGCTGACAGGCAGTCAACGCCGATTGCCATCTTCACGACAAAGGCGCCGTGTGCTCTCCGCTCATCTGAACGGGAGAGAACAGGGCGTCTTTTTTTTGGCCTCGGGAAATGGTTATGGCGAGCAACAGCGTACGAAGTGTGTGTCCTTATTGCGGGGTCGGCTGCGGCATCGTCATGCAGGTCGAGAACAACCGCGTGATCAAGGTCACGGGTGACAAGGCGCATCCGGCCAATCGCGGCCGGTTATGCACCAAAGGCACCACCTGCGGCGAGGCGATTGCAGAATCGGGGCGCATGGACGCGGCCTACCTGCGCCGTCAGCGAGATGAGGACCCGGTACGCACCGACATGGACGCGGCGATCACCCACACGGCGCAACGCCTGCGCACGATCCTGGATCGCGATGGCCCCGATGCGTTGGCTTTTTATGTGTCGGGCCAAATGTCGCTTGAGGCGCAATACCTGGCGAACAAACTGGCCAAGGGCTTTGTGCGTACGTCGCGCATCGAGTCCAACTCGCGGCTGTGCATGGCCAGTGCGGGAAGCGGCTACAAGCTGTCGCTGGGGTCCGACGGGCCGCCGGGTTCCTACGACGACTTCGACCGGGCCGACCTGTTCTTCGTGATCGGCGCCAACATGGCGGACTGCCACCCGATCTTGTTCCTGCGCATGATGGATCGGGTCAAGGCCGGCGCGAAGTTGATCGTCGTCGATCCTCGCCGCAGCGCCACGGCAGAGAAAGCGCATCTGTTTCTGCAGATCAGGCCCGGTACCGATCTGGCGCTGCTCAACGGCCTGCTTTATTTATTGAATGAAAACGGCGATGTCGATGCCGGTTTCATCGCGTCCTTCACCCAGGGCTGGGCGACGATGCCTGCGTTTCTGGCCGCGTACACGCCGGACAAAGTGGCGCAGATCACGGGCCTTGCCGAAAGCGACATTCGTCAGGCAGCGCGCATGATCGGTCAGGCGCCAGACTGGATGAGCTGCTGGACCATGGGGCTGAACCAGAGCACCCACGGCACCTGGAACACCAACGCACTGTGCAATCTGCATCTGGCGACCGGGGCGATCTGTCGTCCCGGCAGCGGTCCGTTCTCACTCACGGGCCAGCCCAATGCCATGGGCGGGCGGGAGATGGGCTACATGGGGCCGGGACTTCCCGGTCAGCGCTCGCTGCTGGTCGACGCCGATCGTGCATTCGTCGAACACCTCTGGGCGATACCGCAAGGCAGTCTGCGGCGTGAGCCTGGCGGCGGGACGATCGACCTGTTCGAACAGATGCGTGACGGCGCAATCAAGGCCTGCTGGATCATCTGCACCAACCCGGTGGCCAGCGTCGCCAACCGCGCCACGGTGATCGAGGCGTTGCAGGCCGCCGAGCTGGTGATCACCCAGGATGCCTTTCTCGACACGGAAACCAACCGCTACGCCGACATCCTCTTGCCCGGTGCGCTGTGGGCCGAGGGCGAAGGGGTGATGATCAATTCCGAACGCAACATGAGCCTGACCTGCAAGGCGGTCGATGCGCCGGGGCAGGCGCTGCCGGACTGGCAGATCATCGCTCGCGTGGCGTGCGAAATGGGTTTCGCGTCGGCGTTCAGCTACGGGTCGGCCGAGGAGGTGTTCGAGGAAATCAAGCGGGCATGGAATCCGGACACCGGCTATGACATACGCGGCGCCAGTTATGCGCAACTGCGTGACCAACCGGTGCAATGGCCTTGCGCGCCCGACGCGCAGGGCACGCGCAATCCGCTGCGTTACCTCAACACCGGCGTCAGCCAGACGCTGAAAGTGGACGCGCAGGGCCAGCGCCCCGCCCTGGTTTTCGCCACCCCTGACGGCAAGGCAGTGTTCCTGCCGCGGCCCCACCTGCCGCCCGCCGAGATGCCGGACGCCATCTTCCCGTGGGTGCTCAACACCGGTCGTTTGCAGCATCAGTGGCACACGCTGACCAAGACCGGCAAGGTCGCGACGTTGAACAGGCTCAACCCCGGGCCTTTCATCGAGATTCACCCGCAAGACGCCGCTGCACTGGGCGTGCGGGAAAAAGACGCGGTCGAGATCCGATCGGCCCGCGGGCAGGCGATATTGCCCGCTCGGGTCACGGATCGCGTGCGGCCCGGCGAGTGTTTTGCGCCCTTTCACTGGAATGACGTGTACGGCGAGCACCTTGCGATCAACGCCGTGACCAGCGACGCCATCGACCCGATTTCACAACAGCCTGAGTTCAAGTTCTGTGCGGTGGCGTTGCGCAAGATCGAGTTGATCGGTCATCGGTTCATCGACTTGGTGCAGGCCGGTGCCGAGGGTCAGGAGCAAGCGCGGGAAGAGGCGCAGGAGCGGCTCGGTGAAGCACCGCTGCTCACGCTGTTGTGGGCTTCGCAGACCGGGAATGCCGAGTCGCTGGCCAAGCGGATCGGCGCGCTGTTGCGGGCTGGCGGTGTGTTGGTTCAGCTTTCGCCGATGGACAATTTTCCGGTCGCCGCTTTGGCCCAACGGCCCACTGTCGCGCTGATCACCAGCACGTTCGGCGATGGCGACCCGCCGGACAACGGGCAGGCGTTCTGGGCAACGCTCTGCGCCCAAGAGGAACGGCTGGAGTCGTTGCGTTACGCCGTGTTGGCGTTGGGCGATCAGAGCTATGAAACATTCTGTCAGCACGGCAAGAAGCTGGATCAACGCCTGTCGGCACTGGGCGCGTCGGCGCTGATGCCGAGAATCGACTGCGACAGCGACTTCCAGCCGCACGCCGAACGTTGGTTCGCAGGGTTGCAACAGGCGCTGGCGTTAGACCTTCCCCTTGCCACCTTGGGCGAGGGCGAGCAGCAGCCAGGCGATCAACCTTCGCGGACACGCCCGCACTCAGCCCGCTTGTCGATCAATCGTCGACTGAACGCAGATGGCGCGAGCAAGGACACTCGCCAGTTCGCGCTGACGCTGGGCGATTCGGGCATGACGTATGAGGCGGGCGATGCGCTGGGTGTCTGGCCGCGCAATTGCCCGGCGCTGGTGGACGAGGTGCTTGAACTGACCCGGCTTGAAGGCGACCGGTCGGTGCAAATCGCGGAGGCAGGTGATGTTTCGTTGCGGCAGGCGTTGACCGAGCGCTTTGAAATCGCGCGGCCGAACGCGGAGACGTTGGCGTTCATCGCCCGAAGCAGCGGCAACGAAGAGTTGAAAACGTTGCTCAGCGAACCCTTCAAGGATGAGCTGAAAAGCTGGTTGTGGGGGCGACAGTTGGCGGATGTCCTGCGCGAGTTTCCGCTTCGCGCGTCGGGGCAGGAACTGCTCGAGCACTTAAGGCCGCTGCAGCCTCGGCTGTACTCCATTGCGTCCAGTCCAAAGGTTCATCCGGATGCGGTGCACCTCACTGTGGCGGCGGTGCGCTACGGCAAACGCAAGGGCGTCTCGTCGACCTTTCTGGCGGATCGGGCCGAGCAGGCTGAGGTGCCGATTTTCCTGCAACCGACGCAACACTTTCGCCCGCCGGCCGACGGCGATGTGCCCATGATCATGATCGGTCCCGGCACCGGCGTGGCGCCGTTTCGGGCCTTTCTTCAGGAGCGCCGGGCTCGCGGTGATCGCGGGCGCAACTGGCTGTTCTTCGGCGAGCAGCACGCGGCGACGGATTTCTATTACCGCGACGAATTCGAGGACCTGCAACGTAGCGGATTGCTGACGAACCTGAGCCTGGCGTTCTCCCGCGACCAGGCGGAAAAAATCTACGTCCAGCACCGCATTCGCCAGCATGGTGCCGAGCTCTGGCGCTGGTTGCAGGACGGCGCGCGGATCTACATCTGCGGCGATGCCACGCACATGGCCAAGGATGTCGATCACGCCTTGCGCGACATCGTCAGCCAGCACGGTGGCTTAAATCGCGAACGGGCCGCTGAGTATCTGCGATCACTGGCCCAGGAAAAGCGCTACCTGCGGGACGTGTATTGAGAGGCTGCACGTCCGCCAGCGATCTGACGCCCACCGCCATGACAGGGAATGTAGCTGGCGACGCGCAAATCCGTAGGACCGGCTTCAGCCGGGAAGGCGTCGGTTGCCAAGTCGCAAAATCGATGGCGTGCACACAGGCCTCTTCCCGGCTAAAGCCGGTCCTACCGACGCAGAGCGTAACCGTTGGGGACTGGCTAGACCTCGTCCTACTGAGACGCTCAATAGCCCTGATCCCGGGCGATCTCTCCCAGCATGGCGTGTCCTTGCTGGTGACGGCGGATGTTTGCCAGCAGGACGTCGAACGCGCTGTCGGGCGAGGTGTTGGCGCCGATGTGTGGGGTCAGCCAGATGGCGGGGTGTTGCCAGAACGGATGGTCGGGGGCGGGCGGTTCGTCGTTCAGAACGTCGACGATCGCATGGCTCAATTGCCCGCTTGCCAGGGCATCCAGCAGGTCCCTTTCAACCAGATGGCCGCCGCGTCCGAGGTTGATCAATTGCGCGTCCTTGGGCATCGACGCGAAGGTGTTCGCGTTGAGAATCCCGCGGGTGTCTTCAGTCAGTGGCAGCAGGCAGATCAGCACGTCGCACTGCGCCAGAAATGCCGGTAACCGATCGCTGCCGGCAAAGCAGCGCACACCTGGAAGGTCTTTTTCGGAGCGCGCCCAGCCGCTCAACTCAAAGCCGAACGGGCGCAGGCTCTCGAGCACGGCCGCGCCGAGATTGCCCAGGCCCATGACCCCTACGCGACGTTTCGTGGCCGGGACGAGCGGGTGCAGTTGCCACTGCCGTTCGCGCTGCTGTTGCAGGTACAGCGGGATTTGGCGATGCAGGCTTAGCACGGCGAAACAGGCGTACTCGATGATCCCCCTGGCGATGCCGGGGTCGAGCATGCGCACGACTTTGATGTGTTCGGGCAACTCGCCAAGGTCGAACTGATCCACGCCGGCCGAGGTGGCGAAAATCACCTCAAGACGGGGGAACTGTTCGTGCAGATTCTGCGGTGGCTGCCAGGCCGCGAAGTAACGCACCTGCGAGGGCTCTCCCGTGTCCGGCCACAGCCGCACGTCGATGTCCGGCGCATGTTGCCGGAACAGGGAGAGCCAGACGGGGCCGCGGGCATCGTCGACTTTGAACAGCAAGGCCATGGGGTTCTCGCAAGCGCAGGGAAAGTCTGGTCACGATGCCAGAGGGCTGCGAAACAATCTTCCGAAAACGTCAGGGTCAGCGGAAGATTGCGCGCTTTTTCAGGCTCAGACCGCAGCGGCGATCGCTTTGCCGAGGGCTTCGGTGTTGCCGGTCCCGCCGATGTCGGCCGTCAGCGGCGCGTTTTCCGGGCCCATCGACAATACGCTTTCAATGGCGGCCAGTACGGCGGCGCCGGCTTCGGGATGGCCCAGGTGCTCGAGCATCATCGCGCCGCACCAGATCTGTCCGATCGGGTTGGCGATGCCCTTACCGGCGATGTCGGGCGCCGAGCCGTGCACGGGCTCGAACAGGCTCGGGAAGTTGCGTTCCGGGTTGATGTTCGCCGAGGGCGCAATGCCGATGGTGCCGGTACACGCAGGACCCAGGTCGGAAAGAATATCGCCGAACAGGTTGCTCGCCACCACGACGTCGAACCAGTCGGGGTGCAGGACGAAGTTCGCGGTGAGGATGTCGATGTGATACTTGTCGACTTTCACGTCCGGGTATTGCTTGCCCATTTCGACCACGCGTTCGTCCCAGTAAGGCATGGTGATCGCAATGCCGTTGGATTTGGTCGCCGACGTCAGGTGTTTCTTCGGTCGGCTTTGCGCCAGGTCATAGGCGAACTTGAGGATGCGGTCGACGCCCACGCGGGTCATGACGGTTTCCTGCAGGACGATTTCCCGCTCGGTGCCAGGGAACATCTTGCCGCCGACGCTTGAGTACTCGCCTTCGGTGTTCTCGCGGACCACCCAGAAATCGATGTCGCCGGGCTTGCGATTGGCCAGTGGCGCCTTCACGCCGGGCATCAGGCGGCAGGGTCGCAGGTTGACGTACTGGTCGAATTCGCGACGGAACTGCAACAGCGAATCCCACAGCGAAATGTGATCCGGCACCACGTCGGGCCAGCCCACTGCACCGAAGTAGATCGCGTCATACCCCTTGAGCACCTCGAACCAGTTGTCCGGCATCATTTTGCCGTGGGCCAGGTAGTAATCGGCGCTGGCGAAATCGAACCAGTCCCATTGCAAGTCCAGATCGTGGCGGGCGGCCACGGCGTCGAGCACGCGCACGCCTTCTGGCATGACCTCTTTGCCAATGCCGTCGCCGGGGATGACTGCGATTTTGTACCGGGCCTTGCTCATGGGTTCGACTCCTGGGTTGAGAGGCTGGGATTGAAAGCCAATGCCAGTGAGTGTATGCAGTGTTCTGAAATTAATAATTAGCCTTCAATGAAATCCATTCTTAGATTTGGGGAAAGAATCGATGAGCGCCATCGATGACCTGAGTTTCTTCCAGCAGGTGGCCAGCCGTGGCAGCCTGACCGAAGTGGCCCGTCAACTGGGATTATCGCTGCCGGCAGTGAGCAAGCGCTTGAGTCAACTCGAAGCTCGCCTCGGGGTGCAGTTGATGCAGCGCACCACGCGCCGGCTTTCGCTGACGCCGGAAGGCACGCAGTACCTGGAAGGTGGCCGGCCCATCCTGCGCCAGCTTGAGGAATTGGAAAGCGCGCTCAACAGTCGTCAGCCGACGCTGCGCGGGCGTCTGAGAATCAACGGCACGCTCGGTTTTGGCCGACGACATCTGGCGCCGGTGGTCTCGGAGTTCGCCCGGCTGCATCCGGAACTGGAGATTTCCCTCGAGCTCAGCAGTCAGCCGCCCAGCCTGCTGGACGACCAGTTCGACCTCGGCGTGTGGATGGGCGAGCCTCCCGATTCACGTTTGATCGGCGTGCGATTGCTGGAGAATCCACGCATCCTCTGCGCGGCGCCCAGATACCTTGAAGCTATGCCTGAGCCGACCTCCGTGGCCGATCTTGCGCAGCACAACTGCATCGTACTGCGCCAGTTCGGCAGCGATTACGCGATCTGGCGCTTTCACAAGGATGGTCGCGAATACGCACACAAAGTCAGAGGCACGCTGTCGAGCAACGATGGCGAAGTCGCCGTCGGCCTCGCACTGGAGGGGCACGGCCTGATTCTCCGATCGCGCTGGGACACGCAGGAACATCTGGATTCCGGGCGCCTGCGCGCAGTGCTGACCGACCATCAGGCGCCGCGTGGTGACATCTTCGTGGTGTACCCGCATCGTGCTCACATCCCGCAGCGCATCTCGCTGTTCGTGCGATACCTGAGCCACGCGTTGAATCAGCGCCTGCCGTTTGCGGCCGTGCGACGAGACTGATTGCACTGCAGACAAGGTTCGGTTTCGGCATAACCTCACAACATGTTCGTCCTGACTATTCGTGCATTGCCCGCCGGCGTCATGCTCTTGTAACGTCCAGATGTCCCGCTCGGTCCAACAAAAAGAAAATCTGAGCAGCGCACGACAGTGCAGGGTGTCTTTCAGGTTTTTTTGAGCTGCCGAATTAATCTACGTCCAGGATGATTTGCCATGAAAACCTTGTCTGTTGCTGCAGCTTTCGGTTCCGTCTTATCCCTGTTGAGTCTTTCGGTGGCGTGCGCGAGCAGTGCCTTGGCGGCTGAAGAAATCACCTTCGTTTCCCAAGGGGGCGCCTACCAGGAAGCCCAGACCAAAGCCATTCTGGACCCTGCCGCGAAGACCCTCGGCATGACCATCAAACAGGACAGCGCCCCCGACGCATGGCCGATGGTCAAGGCCATGGGCGATGCGAAAAAACCCGTCTGGGACGTGATCGACACGCCGCCGTCCAACTGCGTTCGCGGTGGCAACGAAGGGCTGATCGAGCCGCTGGACCTGAGCAAGATGCCCAACGTGCAAAACATGCCAGCGCAATACCGCACGCCGTATTCAGTGGCTTACGAGTTCTATTCGTCGGTCATCGGTTACAACAAGAAAACCCTGAAGAAAATCCCGCAGACCTGGGCCGAGTTCTGGGACGTGAAGAATTTCCCCGGCACCCGCGCGTTGCGCAACGACCCGATGAGTACGCTGGAGGCGGCATTGCTCTCCGACGGCGTGCCGCGTGACAAGCTGTACCCGCTGGACGTCGACCGTGCCTACAAGCGGCTTGAGCAAATCAAGCCGAACATTGCCGTGTGGTGGACGTCCGGCGGCCAGTCGGCTCAGTTGCTCGCCGATGGCGAGGTCGACATGCTGATGATCTGGAACGGTCGCGCCAGTGCCGTGCAGAAGAGCAATCCCGACGTCGCCTTCACGTACAACGACGGCTTGTTGCAGAACACCCAGCTGTGCATCCTCAAGGACGCGCCGAACTACGCGGCGGCGGTGAAGTTCATCAACGAAGCGCTGTCGCCCGAACTGCAGGCCAACCTGCCGCTGTACATCGATTACGGCCCGGGCAACCCTGCGGCCTTCGGCACCGGGAAGATCACCGAGCAACGTGCCAGGGAGCTGCCAAGCTCGCCGGACAACGCCGCCAGACAAGCCTTGATGTCCGAGGAATGGTGGGCATCGCCGGCCGGTATCGCGGCGAAGGATCGCTGGCTCAAGTTCGTTCAGTAACGGCGAGGTCCTTCGATGATCGATTACCTGATTCTCGGAGGCGGTTCGGCGGGCTGTGTGCTCGCCGCGCGGCTCTCGGAGGACCCGAACGTGCAGGTCTGCCTGATCGAAGCGGGGCGGGACATCTCGGCGCAGACCATGCCGCCGGCGATCCGCAGCCGTTATCCCGGTCGTGCCTATCTGGACGTGAGCAATATCTGGAAAAGTCTGACGGCGTTCATGGGCCAGCGGGCGAACGCCTCGCGGCGTTATGAGCAGGCGCGGATACTCGGTGGCGGCTCGGCGATCAATGCCTTGATGACCAACCGTGGTGCCCCCGCCGACTATGACGCATGGGAGAAGCTTGGCGCCGACGGCTGGAACTGGGCCACCTGCCTGCCGTACTTTCGCAAGCTGGAAAACGACACGGATTTCAACGGACCGTCGCACGCAGCGCATCATGGCAGCGATGGCCCGGTGCGGATTCGTCGCACGCCTGCGCAGTTTCTGTCGCCATTCGTCAACAAGGTGATTCAGGTCTTCGCCGCGCAAGGCCTGGCGCACAAGCCTGATCAGAATGGGCCGTGGGAAGATGGCACATACGTCGGCGCAATCGGGGTCAGCGAGCAGGGCGAACGGATTCCCACCTCCGTGTGCTACCTGACCGACGAGGTGCGTCGGCGCAGCAATCTGACCCTGCGTACTCACTGCATGGTCGATCGCGTGCTGATCGAAGGCCGTCGCGCCGTCGGTGCCCGGATCATCAACGCAGCGGCACAGCGCGAATCCCTGATGGCGCGGGAGGTCATCGTCTGCGCGGGGGCCATTCACAGTCCGGCGATCCTGCTGCGCAGCGGCATCGGCCCAGCACAGGATCTGCGTTCGCTGGGCATTCCAGTGGTCGCCGACCGGCCGGGCGTGGGTGGCAACCTGATGGAACATCCTTCGATCGCGGTTTCGGCGTTGCTGACCCGGCGTGGCCGGACACCGTTTCCTGAGGAACACCATGAGCAGGCCATCGTGCGGTTTTCTTCCGGCGTGGAAGGCGCCGTGCCGGGTGACATGCACGGCGCGATCCTGTCGCGTTCAGGCTGGCATTCGATCGGTTATCGGTTGGGAACGATTTTTTTCTGGGTCAACAAATCCTTCTCCCGGGGCCGTCTGCGCTTGGCGTCCAGCGATCCTGGCGACGAGCCGCAGGTGAATTTCGAGATGCTCTCTGACCCTCGGGATCTGCAGCGGCTCAAGCAGGCGCTGCAATTCGGCGCGCGCGCGTTATCGAGTGATGCGCTGCGTGACGAGCGCAGTGTGGTGTTCGCCTCCAGTTACTCGCCGCGGGTGGCGAAGGTCGCTATGCCGGGTCTGTTCAATGCCTTGCAGCGCGGCGTGTTGAGTGTGCTGCTGGATATTGCCGGTCCATTGCGGGCACTGCTGGTTCATGGCCTGGTGACTCAGGGCGTGACCCTCAAGAAACTGCTGGCCGACGATCAGGCGCTGACCGAATTCGTGCAGCGCAACGTCGGTGGCACCTGGCATCCGTCCGGCACCTGTCGCATGGGGCACGCGGATGATCCGCTTGCCGTGACGACCGGCGATGCACGGGTGATAGGCGTCGACGCCCTGCGGGTCTGCGATGCATCGCTGATGCCGTCGATCCCGTGCGCCAATACCAACGTGCCGACGATCATGATCGCCGAGCGCGTGGCGGATCTGATCAAGACCCCTGTGGCGCAGATGAGCGAGGCAGTCGCCCACCTGTGATGCATTTCACGGTACGCCGCGCGCCCGTGCAGCCGGGCGCGCGGTTTGTCTTACATCAGTGGCCCCAGCCGACGATGCCCTTGGTTTCCAGAAACGCTTCCAGTCCCCATTCGGCATATTCGCGGCCGTTGCCCGACTGCTTGTACCCGCCGAACGGCGCCGCCGGGTCCCACGCGGGATAGTTGACGTAGACGCTTCCGGCACGCAGCTGCAGGGCGATGTCCCGCGCACGCTGCAGATCGGACGATTGCACGTAGGCGGCGAGGCCGAACACGCTGTCGTTGGCCAGCTGCACCGCGTGCGCGTCATTTTCGTACGGCTGAATCACCAGCACTGGACCGAAAATCTCGTCCCGTGCAATGGTCATCTCCGGGCTGACATGAGCGAAAATCGTCGGCTGCACGTAGTAACCCGTCGGCAGATGCGCCGGCCGTCCCGTGCCTCCGCACACCAGTTGTGCGCCTTCATCGATGCCAATGGCAATCATCCGCTGGATCGCGTCGAACTGCCGTTCGCTGATCACCGGACCCATCGTCGTGTGTGCCGCGGCAGGTGCGCCGGGCCGTTGAGCGAGGGCGGCGCGTCGAGCGATTTCCACCGCGCGATCATGCAGCGCGGCAGGCACCAGCATCCGGGTCGGTGCATTGCACGACTGGCCGCTGTTGCCGAAACAGCTGTTCACACCGGCAGTCACAGCCGCCTCCAGATCAACGTCATCGAGCAGAATGTTCGCCGACTTGCCGCCCAGTTCCTGATGCACGCGCTTGACGGTCGGCGCGGCCAGGCGTGCGATCTCGACACCGGCGCGGGTCGATCCGGTGAACGAGACCATGTCCACCTGCGGATGCGCTGCCAGCGCCGCGCCCACGCTCGGGCCGTCGCCATTGATCAGGTTGAATACGCCGGGCGGCACGCCAGCATCGTGCAGCACTTCGGCGAACAGCAGCGCGTTGATCGGTGCAATCTCGCTCGGCTTGAGCACCATCGTGCAGCCAGCGGCAAGGGCCGGCGCCACTTTGCAGACGATCTGGTTGATCGGCCAGTTCCAGGGCGTGATCAACGCCACCACACCCACGGCCTCCTGATTGATCAGCGTCGTGCCTCGGGTCTTCTGGAATTCGAACGTGTCGAGGGTGCGCAGCAGCTGTTCCAGGTGGAATTTGCCGATGCCGGCCTGCCAGTCGTGGGACAGCGACGTGGGCGCGCCGACTTCGCGAACGATGGCTTCGGCGATTTCGTCGTAACGTGCCATGAACCCGTCAAGGATGCGTTGCAGCAACTGTTTGCGCTCCCCGGGCGTCGTCCGCGCAAAGGCTGGAAAGGCGCGCCGCGCCGCTGCCACGGCGTCTTCGACATCGGCCAGATTGCCCATGGCGATCTCGCAGAATGGCTGTTCGGTCGCGGGGTCGATCACCGGCAGGCGGGTGCTGCCATGGGGTTCGACCCAGCGGCCATCGATATAAAATTTCAGGGCGTTATCCATATCAGCAACGGTCTCTTCGAAGAGGGGAAACGAGGGTGTGTGGCAGGGCAAACGAGGGTCGCGAGCCGGACACATTGGCTGGCAAGAGTAGGCTCGGTTTTTTTTCACCGACAATTTACTAATAGTTGAATTGAGCATAATCTCAGGTCATGTCTAATTTACGTCGCAAGCTCCCCAGCTCCAGTTCCCTGTTCGTCTTCGAAGCGGCCGCGCGATGTGGCAGTTTCACGCGGGCGGCCGATGAACTGTGTGTCAGTCAACCGGCCGTCAGCCGCATGTTGTCGCGCCTGGAAGAGCACCTGGGCGTACAGCTGTTCGAACGCGTCCGGGGCGGCGCCCGACTGACCGACAGCGGCAGCATTTTGTATCGTCGGGTGCAGGAAGGCTTCAGCACCATCGAGTCGGCGATCAGTGAAATCGAAGCGCGCGCCACAGGCATCGAGACCGTGACGCTGTCGGTGTCCACTGCGTTCACCACGCATTGGCTGATGCCGCGCATGCGCCGCTTCAATGAACGGTTTCCCACGGTCGACATGCGCTATCAACTGATGTCGGGAAGGATCGGCGGGCCGTTGGTGGATGTCGATCTGGGGATGCGCTATCTGGAGTCCGGCAGCCTGAAAGCCGCGGATTCACTGGTGATGCCGGAGATTGTCCTGCCGGTGTGCAACCCTCAATACCTGGCCGACGTGGTACAGGGCAAGGGTCGCAAGCGGGTACCGGCACTCATCAGCATGGACAATCAGGATCGCAGCTGGGCAGCCGCTTTCGAGACCGCGGGCCGGCCGGACAACACCCTGGTGTTCTCGGATTACGCGGTCGTCGTGCAGGCCGCGTTACTGGGGCAGGGCATTGCGCTGGGCTGGTTGAACGTCGTGTCCAACTCGCTCTGCAAAGGCGAGCTGGTCCCTGCCACGGATGCTGTCCGGGTCACGTCCCGACGCTGTTGTCTGGTGGTGCCGGGCAGTCGTCCAGTGCGTCCGGTGGTCGAACAGGTGCGCGACTGGATCATCGAAGAGATGCACGCCGATCTGCTCGCCATCGACGCGCTTTACCCGCATCTGGGTCTTGCCGCCGTCCTCAAGAACACCCCTTGAAACGCTCCTGAAAACCCGCTTGAGCACAGGTGCGGCACGTCGAGTGGAAAAACAGTAGGTTATGCCTTACGGGCAGGGCAAAACAGAATATTGCGCGAGAAGCGGGGCAGATAATGGGCCTGTCCAGCCCGTTTCACTCTCACGACCTTTCTTTCGGAGCGCCCTATGTCTTTCAAGCAGTTCAAAGCCCTGACGTTCGACGTCGTCGGTACCCTGATCGATTTCGAAGCCGGGATCCTCGCCCATGTGCGCGAAGTGTCCGGCGAAGCCGGTAAAGCCTGCAGCGACGATGACATCCTCAAGGCCTATCGCGAAGCGCGCGCCTCCACGGATTCGGGCTGGTGGCCGGACGATCTGGAGCGCTGCTACCACGTCATCGCCGCCAAGCTGGGGCTGCCGGACAACGATGACTACGCCAAAGGCCTGGCTCAGTCGGTGAAAAATTTCCCGGCCTTCCCGGACTCGGTCGAAGCCCTCAAGCGCCTGCGTAAACACTTCAAGCTGGTGGCCACCACCAACTCGCAGATCTGGGCACTCAACCACATGGCCGAGACGCTCGACCAGCCGTTCGACGTGCGCGTCACTGTCGACGATGTCCGTTTCGAAAAACCCGATCCGCAGTTCTTCGCCTACACACGCGGCGTGCTGGCCTCGACGCAGGGCATTGTCTTCGAAGAAATCCTCCACGTTGCGCAAAGCCAGTATCACGACATCGGCGTGGCCATGCGCCTGGGTTACCAGACCTGCTGGATCGAGCGGCGCTTCGCCCAGAAAGGCACCGGCGGCACGCTGGAATCCGAGCGTACCGAGCCGCACTACCATTTCACCTCGCTGGCGCAACTGGCCGACGCCGTGGAAAAAGAACTGGGTTGAACCCTGTCGGCGCTCGCGCCCGATCGCGAGCGCCATTCTTCCTGAGCCCAGAGGCTGGCATGACTGTTCAGAGCTTATGGGCGGCCACCGCCCAACCCGCACCGGCATTGCAATCGCTCGAAGGTGAGCGGCAGTGTGACGTGGTGATCATCGGCGCCGGTTACACCGGTCTCTCGGCAGCCCGCCACATCGCCGACAGTGGCCGCGAGCCGCTGATCGTCGACGCCAACACGCTCGCCTGGGGCGCCAGCGGGCGTAACGGCGGGGTGGTTTCGCCAAAATTCCGCGTAGGCTTTTCGGCCCTGATGGCGCGTTACAATCGCGACACCGCCTTGCACATGTACCGCACCGGTTACGCCGCCGTGGACAGCCTGGTGGAAACCGTTGAAACCCTGGGGCTGACCGATGCCAGCCTGCACATGGGCGGGCACATCGCCGCTGCGCACAACGTGCATGCACTGGCGGGCCTTGAAAGTACCGCCAACTGGATCAAGCGGGAAACCGGCGGCGCTTCATCGGTGATGATCCCGGCCGATCAGGTACGGGAAATGACCGGCTCGACGATTTTTGCCGGCGGTCTGCTGACCCCCAAGGCCGGCGGTATCCATCCTCTGAATTACGCCCGTGGCATCGCCCGGCACCTGACGGACCGCGGGGTGAAGATTTTCATCAACAGCGCGGCTCAGCGGGTGACTCGTGAAGGCGATCGGGTGATCGTGCAGACGCCGCAAGGCCGCGTCAGCGCGCGTCGGGTGATCTATGCCACCAACGGTTATTCGGATCAGACCCGCGTCACCGACAGCCTGCATCGTCGGCTGATTCCGTTTCGCAGCGCGATCATCGCCACCGAGCCGCTGCCTGCACACGTGCTTGCGACGCTGATGCCCGGCGGGCAGGTCTGTGGCGACACCAAACGCATGCTGCGCTGGTTCCGCGTGGTAGGTGACCGGCTGATCTTCGGCGGGCGCGGCGCGTTCGGTAAGAACGACTCACAAAGCGCGTTCGACGACCTGCAGCGCAGCATGGCGGTGGTGTTCCCGATTTTGCGCGATTACAAGGTCGCGTATCGCTGGTCGGGTCTGGTGGCGATGACCCTGGACTACCTTCCGCATGCCGGAAAACTCGACGAGCGCAGCTACTACGCCATCGGCTACAACGGCGGCGGGGTGGCGATGTCCACGTGGATGGGCAAGCAACTGTCGGCGATGACCGCCGGCGAAAACGTCGAGCTCGGCCTGCTGGCGGGCGACACGTTCAAACCCATTCCGCTGCATGCCTTCCGGGCGCCGGGCGTTCGCCTGGCGGCAGGCTGGCAGCAGTTTCTTGATGTCATCGGACGATGAGCGAGCACTCAGCACATGCCCCCGATTCTGCACTATTCACAGCCCCACACCGACCGCGATCTGCCTTGCGCCGCGTTCGCCCTGCAAGACGATCCGCTGGCGGCAGGGCGGGTGATCCATTTCCATGAGGCGCAGCAGGGATTCGTCACCGGCAGCAGCGTCAGTGTCGGTGCCAACCTGCTGATCGAGGATTTTCCCTGGGTTGAACTGGGGATCGTCGAGGCGGGCGAACTGAGGTTGCAAGGTGATGGATTTGACCTGCAACTGAGCGCCGGTGACTGCTTCGTTGTGCCGCGCGGCGTGCGGGTGCGGTGGCATCATCGCGGGCAGTTGCGGCGTCTGTTCATGGCCTTTCCTGGACTGCAGGCGTGTTCCGACATGCCCGCCATGCCGATCAAAATCGATCTGGGACGAACGCTTGCACCGAGCACTCCGCCCGCGGCCAGCGTGCTGTTGACGCCGGCCCCCAGGGCCTGGAGTGAGACGTTGTTCAGCGTGGCCAATCTGCGCATTGGTCTGTGGCAGTGCGAGGGCTATGCCCGCAAGCAGGTTGAGCCGAGCTACAGCGAGCTGATGTTTATTCTCGACGGGGCGGTGACGCTGACCGCGCAAGGCGGTGACCGTCATTGCGTGCGTGCCGGGGAAACCGTTGTGGTCCCTAAAGGTGCGACCAATGCGTGGGTCAGCGAGGAGACCGTGCGCAAGGTGTTTTGCATTCTGGCGTGAAGGGCGGCCGATCAGGCATGGACCTTCGTCACCCATGGGGCTTACGGCGGGAGCGATTCGTTTCGCGTCGGGTGGGTACAACCGTAGAGGGTCAAGGCCTTGATCATGCTTCGCGAATGAATGTACGCCCGCTACAGCGTCAGGCAGAACCCAAAGAAAAAGGGCCAATCCAGGCCCTTTTCTGCTAAATCCAAAACTTCAAACCGCCCGCACAAGGCTCCTCAACGGCACCGTGCTCTTGACCACTGGTGACTTGATCACGATGTAGCTGAAGTACTTCTCGATGCCGATATTCTTGTCCAGGATCGATTCCATCAGTTCCTGATAATGCGCGATGCTGCTGCACAGGAAGCGCACCAGATAGTCATAGCCGCCGCTGATCAGATGGCATTCGAGCACTTCGTCGATGTTGCGGATGCTCGATTCGAATTTCACGAAGTCGGTGCGTTTGTGATCCGACAATGTCACTTCGGTGAAGACCGTCACGGAGTTGGCGAACTTGGCCAGGTTCACGTGTGCCTCGTACCCGCTGATGTAGCCCGCAGCTTCAAGTCGCTTGACCCGCTGCAGGCAAGGGCTGGGTGACAGACCCACGGCTTCGGCGAGGCTGACGTTGGTCATGCGCCCGTCTTTCTGCAGTTGAACCAGGATGTTGATGTCGATACGGTCCAGCTTCGTTGCAGCGTCCATTGATCAGTCCTCGCAATGTCATATCCGGGCTGTCGGTCTCAGGCGTGCAATGCCTTTTGATGGGCATGGGCCAGGTCGGCAAGACTGGCGTATTCACAGCGCTTGCCGTCCATTGCCTGAGGCGAATGGTTCCACGGCCGGTCATGGCCGCGGCGGAGTGTGCAGACCGGAAAGTCCACCCGGTCGGTCCACGGGTCGTCACTCTCGGTACTGCGCACCGGTAACAGCTCTGATCGTTCCAGACCCAGACGGTGCAGGGCGTTGGCGAGGCTGGCATGCCAGTCGTCTGCGCCCGGCTCGATGATCGCGTCGAACTCGATGGGCAGACGCCTGCTCAGCGCCGTCGCATCGATCCCCTGGGGTGGGGCGATCAGTATCAGTCGGTAAAACTTGCTCAGGTACTGAAGCGCACCTGGAGCGTCTTCGAAAATCGGCCACTGCGCCGAAGAGCTACTAAACGCAACACTTTCGTCCCAGCCGGGAATGATTTGCAATTGTTGCGCCACACGTTGGTAAAGCTGGCCATGGAATGCCGTAGCACTGACCTGAACCGGCGCTGCAGCCAGCTCCTGCGCCACATGTCGATAAGCGCTGAGCAATTGCGCGTCACTGGTGAGCGCCTCGCTTTGCACTGCCAGCGGTCGCAGCCCTTCAAGGATGCCCCGTTCGCGGTCAACCACAGTGGCGATGGACAGCCCGAGCGCTTTGTACTGGGTGACTCTCATGTTTTGCTCCTGAACAGCGCTGACGGATCCCTGTGATGCAGCGTGAGCCCGAGCCTGCCAATGCAGGTCGGGCCGTGGGTGTTGCCGTGTATTCAGCAGGCCGCAGCCAATGCCTTGTCGAGCATCTGCAAGGCCTCTGCCACTTGCGCCGGCGTGGCCACCAGCGGTGCCAGGAAGCGCACCACGTTGCGATGCACGCCGCACTTGATCACCAGCAGACCGGCATTGCGCGCCTCATCGATGACCTTCTGCGCAAGGGCTGCATCCGGGCTCTGGCGAGCGTCGTCGGCCACCATTTCGATCGCCAGCATGAAGCCCAGACCGCGCACGTCGCCGATGCGTGGATAGCGCTTTTGCAGCGCCTGCAAGCCTTCGCGCAGCTGCGTGGCAAGTGTTTCACCCTGGCTCAGCAGATCCTGCTTTTCGAACAGATCAAGGACCGCCAGCGCCGCAGCACAAGCGACTGCATTGCCGCCGTATGTGCCGCCGAGACCGCCGGGTGTCGGGGCGTCCATGATGTCGGCGCGACCGACCACGCCTGACAGCGGCATCCCGCCGGCGAGGCTCTTGGCCACGGTCACCAGGTCCGGCTGAATGTCGGCGTGCTGGAAGCCGAACATTTTGCCGGTGCGACCGAAGCCTGCCTGTATCTCATCCAGAATCAACACGATGCCGTGCTGGGTGCAGCGTTCACGCAGGGCCTGCAGGAAGGCTTTGGGTGCTGCAAGGAAACCGCCATCGCCCTGCACCGGTTCGATGATGATCGCAGCCACGCGATCGGGCGCGACGTCAGTGGCGAACAGCTCATCGAGTTCGGCCAGCGCATCGTCACTGCTCACCCCACGATAGGCGTTGGGGTAAGTGGCGTGGTAGATCTCGGCGGGGAAGGGGCCGAAGTTCTGTTTGTAGGGCTGGCTCATGCCGGTCAGCGTCACGCCCAGCAGGGTGCGACCGTGGAAGCCGCCGCGAAAGGAGATGACGGCCGTGCGGTTGGTGTAGCCGCGGGCAATCTTGATGGCGTTCTCGACCGCTTCCGCCCCGGAGGTGAACAGCACGCTTTTGTAATGCGCGTCACCGCCGATCATCGCGTTCAGCCGCGCCGCGACCTGAATATAGTTTTCGTACGCAACGACCTGAAAGCTGGCGTGGGAGATTTCACCGACCTGACGGCGCACCGCTTCGACCACGTCAGGATGGTTGTGGCCGACATTGAGCACGCCGATCCCGCCCACGAAATCCAGATAACGCTTGCCGTCGACATCCCACAGCTCGGCACCGTCGGCGCGCGCAGCGACCACCGGGTGAGCGGTGGCGATACCGCGCGGCACGTGTTGTTCGCGCAGGGCCAGCAAGCGCTGGTTTTCAGTCAGTGCAGAATTCATCTCGATCTCCGTGATTGCCAATAGGGCGGGTGATGCCATCAGCATAAGGACTGCCCGGAATCACAAGCGCTGAACTTGGGCTGGCCAGCGCTGTGATCGACTGTTTTGAGGGGGTGTTTCGGAATATTTCGCTGCGGGGTGTTTGTGGTAAGGCTCACACCCTTTGAGGCTGCCTGAAACTGTTGTAGGAGTGAGCGCGCTCGCGATGGGGTGTGTCAGATGAAAAGTGGACATCAGGCACACCCAATCGCGAGCAAGCTCACTCCTACAGGGATTTGCGGCGCTGCAATCACGGAATCTGCAGGAGCGCGCTTGCCCGCGAAGACCGGATTCCAGACGTTACATCTCTACGGCATGCACCGGCCTCTTCCCGGCTAAAGCCAGTCCTACAGACGTTGCGCAATTTCGTAGGACCGGCTTCAGCCGGGAAGGCGTAGGGTGTTACGCCGTTGATCGAAGGGGCCTTGAAAGCAGCCGGCTCACTCCACAGGTCTAGCCGCAGGTTCAACTCGTCGATCAAACCCCGGCGCGAGGTACGACGATGGTGTCTTCAGGATGCAGGCGCATCAGCATGGGCGAGCCGATGGGCGGCAGGCTCAGATTGCCCTCATGGTGGCTCGGCTGGCGCAGGCTGACGGTCGGGCCGCCTTCGAGGTCGACGAACACTTTTAGGCTCTCGCCCTGAAAGACGATGTCGGAAACCCGGCCTCTCAGACGGTTCCACTCAGGCCCGGAGCTTGCGTTGTCCAGCAGCAGCTTTTCCGATTGCAGGGCCAGGAAGACATCACCCGAAGCAGGCACCGGCCGCGTGGTGCGCAGCGTGGTCGCGCCCAGGGTCAGGCCGTTGTCGGCGCCACGTTGCAGCGGCACCAGCGTGCTTTCGCCAATGAAGCTTGCGACGAAATCGTTGGCCGGATGATCGTGCAGGCGACGGGGCGTATCGACTTGCACCAGCTGACCGCCGCGCATGATCGCAATCCGGTCGCTCATGGTCAGGGCTTCGCGCTGATCGTGAGTGACGTAAATCATCGTCGCCCCCAACCGCTTGTGCAGCGCGCGCAATTCGATCTGCATGATCTCGCGCAGCTGTTTGTCCAGCGCCGAGAGCGGCTCGTCCATCAGGATCAGCTTGGGCTCGAACACGATTGCCCGCGCCAGTGCGACCCGTTGCCGTTGCCCGCCCGACAGCGCCGCGATGTTGCGATCCTCATAACCGGACAGCTCAACCGTCGCCAGTGCGCTTTTTACGCGGTCGCGACTCTTGGCTGCACTTTCCCCGCGTGCGCGCAGCGGAAAGGCAACGTTTTCGCCCACGGTCATGTGTGGAAACAGCGCGTAGTTCTGAAACACCACACCGATTTCGCGCTTGTGCGGCGGCATCAGCGTGACGTCCCGCTCGCCGAAGAAAATGCTGCCGGAGCTGACCCGGATGAAGCCGCCGAGGATGCTCAGCAAGGTGGTCTTGCCTGACCCCGAAGGGCCGAGCAAGGACATGAACTCCCCAGCCTCGACCTTGAGGTCGACGTTGTTCAGCGCTTTGAGGCTGCCGTAGTGCTTGCACACCTTGTTGACGCTGACCGATTCAAAACCTTCAGTGAAATTCATGGAGCGTCCTCTTTGCAGAAGGGGTTGGCCCGAAAGATCTGCATGTCATCTGAACACAGGCGCAGGCCCGGTTCGTGCCGTTTTGGGCCGCCGGAAAAACACGATCTGCTGTCCGGCGGCGGGGGCGAAGCAGTAAACGCAGGGTGGGCTCAGTTGAGCCCGCCGATGTGCCAGGCCTTCACTTCCAGAAATTCATCGAGCCCGTATTTGGAGCCTTCGCGCCCCGTGCCCGATTGCTTCATGCCCCCGAACGGCGCGACTTCCATGGAAATGATTCCGGTGTTCAGGCCCACCATGCCGAACTCCAGGCGCTCGCCCACGCGCCAGGCGCGCCGCATGTCCTGCGTGAAGTAATAAGCACCCAGCCCGTAAGGCGTGGCGTTGGCCAGCGCCAGCGCCTGGGCTTCATCCTTGAAGCGGAAGAGCGGGGCGACCGGGCCGAAGGTTTCCTCGCTGGCCAGCAGCATGTCGGCACTGGCATCGCGCAGCACGGTCGGCTGGACGTACAGGCCGTCGCCTTGCGGCGCGCCGCCGACGACGATACTCGCGCCTTTCTCCAGCGCGTCGTCGATGTGGCGGGCGACTTTATCCACTGCCGCGGCGTTGATCAGCGGGCCGATGGTGACGCCGTTCTGCAGACCGTCACCGACTTTCAGCTCGGCCACCGCAGCGCTGAGGCGCTCGGCGAAACGGTCATAGATGCCATCCTGCACCAGGATGCGGTTGGCACAGACGCAGGTCTGTCCGGCGTTGCGGAATTTGCTCTGCATGACGCCTGCAATGGCCAGGTCCAGATCGGCATCGTCGAACACAATGAAGGGCGCGTTGCCGCCCAGCTCAAGGCTCAGGCGCTTGATGGTGGCGGCACACTGGCTCATCAGCAGTTGACCCACGCGAGTCGATCCGGTGAATGACAACTTGCGCACCGCAGGGTTGGCGGTCATCTCGCCGCCCACGCCGGCCGGCAGACCGGTGAGCACGTTGAAGACACCGGCCGGAATGCCTGCGCGCTCGGCCAGGACGGCAAGGGCGAGCGCGGACAGCGGCGTCATTTCCGACGGCTTGACCAGCACCGGGCAACCCGCCGCCAATGCCGGGGCGCATTTGCGGGTGATCATGGCGTTGGGGAAGTTCCACGGCGTGATCGCGGCGACCACGCCAATCGGCTGCTTCAGCACCAGGATGCGACGGTCAGCGGTGGGCGCTGGAATCGTGTCGCCGTAGATACGCCGCGCTTCTTCGGCAAACCATTTGACGAAGCTGGCGCCATAGGCAATCTCGCCACGGGATTCGGCCAGCGGCTTGCCCTGTTCGGCGGTCATGATCAGGGCCAGGTCTTCCTGGTTGTCCATGATCAGCTTGAACCACACCTCAAGGTAACGCGCACGCTCTGCGGCGGGCACCTCGCGCCAACTGGCGAAGCGAGCCTCGGCGGCCTCGATGGCGCGGCGAGTCTCCTGTGCCTGCAAGGCGGGAACGCGTGCGATGACACTGCCGTCCGCCGGGTTGGTCACATCGAGGGTCGCGCCGTCATCGGCTTCGATCCACGCGCCATTGACGTAGGCACGTTCGACGAGAAGGGAAGGGTCACGCAGCTGGTTTTTCAACATGATCAGGGCCTTGAGGGTACGAAGGATGGACTCATTGTAAAAACCCGCGCCCAGCGGCCGATGCCGAGATCAAGGGTTGGGCGGGTGATTGATGCTGAATTGCGAGGATTGACGGCAGGCTGTGCTGGGGTGTTTTTGATCGTCCCCACGCTCTGCGTGGGATGCTTCCCCGGACGCTCCGCGTCCCCGGCGTGACGCGGAGCGTCACGGGCGGCATTCCCACGCGGAGCGTGGGAACGATCAGAGGTAAAGCCAGCCAATCACCCCTGCTTGTTGCGCCCTGCAATCACCACCAGGATCAGCGATGCCAGAATCAGGATTGATCGTCCCCACGCTCTGCGTGGGGACGCTTCCCCGGACGCTCCGCGTCCCCGGCTTGACGCGGAGCGTCAGGCGGCATCCTCACGCGGAGCGTGGGAACGATCAGAGGTAAAGCCAGCCAATCAACCCTGCTTGTTGCGCCCTGCAATCACCACCAGGATCAGCGATGCCAGAATCAGGATGGAGCTGATGGCAGCGATCGTCGGGTCGATTTCGTCGCGCAGGGCAGTGAACATGCGCTTGGTCAGGGTCTGGTTATCGCCACCGGAAATGAACAGCGCGACCACCGTCTCATCCAGCGACGTGATGAACGCGAACAGGGTGGCCGACACCACACTGGGCTTGATCTGCGGGAGCGTCACGGCCATGAACGCGCGAAAGCGGTTCATCCCGAGACTGCGCGCGACCATCTCCTGAGACATGTCGAAATTACGCAGCCCGGCCAGTAACGCGATGATCACGTACGGCAGCGCCAGCATGATGTGCGCCAGCACAAGACCGGTCATCGTGCTGATCAGGCCGACCCGCGCATAGACGAAAAACACCCCGGCGGCGATCAGGATGATCGGCACCATCATCGGCAACAGCAGAACGATCTGCAGCGTGCGCACCACCTTCAGGCTCGAATTATTGATCGCGTAGGCGGCGGCCATGCCGATCGGCAGGCTGATCACCATGGTGAAGAACGCAGTGATCAGGCTGACCTTGGCCGCCGACATCCACTCCACGCTGTTGAAGAACGCCTCGTACCAGTGAAACGACCACTGCTTGGGCGGGAACTGCAGAAAGCGCGCTTCGGAGAACGACATCGGCACCACGATCAGCACCGGGATGATCAGGTACAGCAGAATCGCCGCCACCAGCAGCGTGAACAGCACGCGGGACAGACGCAGGTGGCGCAGGTTGGCAAGCAGGTTCATCAGCGTGCTCCCAGAATGCGTTCGATGGGGATAAAGCGATTGATGCCCCAGAAAATCAGGAACACCACGAACAACAGCACCAGACCGACCGCACTGGCCGCGCCCCAGGCGTGATAGAGCTCGACGTTGCGTTGCACCAGCATCGATACCAGGATCGTGCGCCCGCCACCCAGCAATTCAGGGGTGATGAAAAAGCCCAGGCAGATCACGAACACCAGAATGGAACCGGCCATGATGCCCGGCGCAGCCATCGGCAGGAACACGCGGCGGAAGGTATAAAACGGCTTGGCGCCCAGGCTTTCCGAGGCCTGCATCAGATCCTGCGGGATCTTTTTCATCACCGAATACAGCGGCAGTACCATGAACGGCAGCATCACATGCAACGTGCCGATCACGGTGCCGGTGGTGTTGTGCATCAGGTTCAGCGGCTGGTCGATGATGCCCAGGTCCATCAGCGTCTGATTGACCAGACCACGACGTTGCAGCAGCACCAGCCAGGCGTAAGAACGCACCAGCACGCTGGTCCAGAACGGCAGGATCACGCAGATCAGTACCAGATTGGCCCAGAACCCGTGCAGCCGCGACGCCGCGTAAGCGATGGGAAAGCCCATGACGATCGACAGGATCGTCACCAGAAAACTGATCTTGAACGTCAGGGCGAAGGTGTCCCAATAAATGGACTCTTGAAAGATGCGTAGGTAGTTGGCCAGTGAAAAGCCGTCTTCGGTCTGCACCGACTGAAACGCCAGCCAGCACAGCGGCATGATCAGCAGCACCACCACCATCACCAGCGCCGGGGCGAGCAGCAACAGCATCGAGGCATGCTCCTTGCGCTCCTCGCGCACCAATGCCTGTTCATTGGTCATCGGTGGCGGATACTGATCGCTGGAGTCGGGCAGGGATTTGGCGAGATAAGCGTTGGACATTGGAGCCTCCCATTACTTTTTCTGAACGAAGGACAGCCAGCGCTCTTCGGCTTTGACGCCCGCATCCGAAGCCCACCATTGCGCGGACAACAGGGCCTGACGCGAAATATTCTGCGGCGAAGATGGCAGACGGGCTTCACGTTCGGCAGGAATCACGCCGGTCTTGAACGCCTCCGGATTGAGCGGGCCGTAATCGATGATCATCGGCAGCGCGGCCTGCAACTTCGCATCGATGGCTTCGTTGACGAACTTCATGGCGGCGTCCTTGTGCGGGGTGCCCTTGAGCACGCACAGCGAATTGGTTTCCAGCACGCCCTGGTTGTAATCGAAAGCGACCGGCGCGCCTGCCGCCTGCACCGCGCTGATGCGGCCGTTCCACGCCTGAATCATGTCGACTTCGCCGTCGCTGATCAGCTGCGCCGACTGACCGCCGGAGGTCCACCAGGTGGCGATGTCCGGTTTGATCTGCTCAAGCTTCTTGAAGGCGCGGTCGACGTCCAGCGGGTACAGCTTGTCTGCCGGCACACCGTCGGCGAGCAGCGCGATTTCCAGCGTTGGGCGCGGCAGATTACGCAGCGAGCGCTGGCCGGGATACTTTTTGGTGTCCCAGAAATCCGCCCAGGTCTTCGGCACGTGGTCGCCTTTGAACGCGTCGGTGCGGTAAGCCAGCACGGTGGAGTAACTGATGTAGCCGACGCTGTAGTCATCTTTCAATTCTGCGGGCAATTGCGCGGCATTGGGCACCAGCGCCGGATCGAGCTTCTCGAACAGGCCTTCCTGCTGACCACGCACGCAGTCGCCGGTCGGCAGGTCCACCACATCCCAGGTGACCTTGCCGCTTTCCACCTGGGTCTTGATGATCGGATAGGCCTTGGGCGAGCTGTCCTGTTTGAGCGTCAGCCCCAGTTTTTTCGCCGCCGGTTCCAGGATCGCCTTGCTCTGCGCTTCCTGATAAGCCCCTCCCTGAGACACGAACGTGATGTCCTCGGCGAAGGCCTGTTGGGTGCCACCGATCAAAAGCGCCAGACTCGCCAGCTTCAAAGCGTTGCAGGGTTTGCTCATGAAAAGACTCCGGATGGTGGGCAGATTTATCAAGCGAGCTGGAGGTTTTGTTGTCGGTCGCTCTGCGGGACCATGCAGCCCTAATGTACTGTCTTGTCCATGAATGAAGCGGGCATAAATGCCCCGTCGAAAAGTGCTTTATTGCGAATTAGTGAACGCGAACGGCATCTCCTGCGTTTCGCTCAGCCGCCGATTCGTGACCCGCGCAATCGGCTTTCGCGCGCGGCGCCTGAACCAAAACTGAACAGCTTTCTCGATGGGACAAGAAAACCTTTGGTTACCTGAACTTATCTGCCTTTTCCCCCTCTCATGCCGGTAGCCATTGATCGCGGCGGCCTGATAAGCTCGCGGCTTTACTCGTTTGCCCTATTGGCGCATGAACAAGGAAACAGGATGAAACAGCATCGGTTGGCAGCGGCGATTGCCCTGGTCGGTCTGGTACTCGCGGGCTGCGACAAGCAAGCCAGCACCGTTGAGCTGAAAACCCCGGCACAAAAAGCCTCTTATGGCATCGGCCTGAACATGGGCAAAAGCCTGGCTCAGGAAGGTATGGACGATCTGGATTCCAAAGCCGTAGCGCTGGGTATCGAAGACGCCGTCGGCAAGAAAGAGCAGAAACTCAAAGACGAAGAGCTGGTAGCGGCCTTCGGCGAACTGCAGAAGCGCGCTGAAGAGCGCATGGCCAAGATGAGCGAAGAGTCGGCCGCGGCCGGCAAGAAGTTCCTCGAAGAAAACGGCAAGCGCAAGGAAGTCACCACCACCGCTTCCGGCCTGCAGTACGAAATCATCAAGAAAGCCGACGGCCCTGTGCCCAAGCCGACTGATGTCGTGACCGTTCACTACGAAGGCAAGCTGACTGACGGCAAGGTGTTCGACAGTTCGGTCGAGCGCGGCAGCCCGATCGATCTGCCGGTCAGCGGCGTGATTCCAGGTTGGGTTGAAGGTCTGCAGCTGATGCACGTCGGCGAGAAGATCAAGCTCTACATCCCGAGCGAACTGGCTTACGGCGCGCAGAGCCCAAGCCCGATGATTCCAGCCAACTCGGTGCTGGTATTCGACCTCGAACTGCTGGGCATCAAGGACCCTGCTGCTGCAGGCGCCAATGACCCTGCCGCAGGCGCGGACGAAGAAGAGACTGCACCGGCAGATGAACCTGCCAAGCCAGCAGCCAAGAAGTAATCGACACCTCGATTGCCGCTTGAACAAATGCCCCGTCCAGACGGGGCATTTTTGTTTTTGCCGAAAAAGATCGAACCTGACCGGGTGAGGGCAGTCCCAATACCGTCAGCGAATAGGCGAAAGCGGGGATTTGTCGGGGCTTCGAACACGCTTGATCTTGCCTGCGGCTAGCCCCCTGAAGCGCCTGAGTCAACGATTATTTGCGTTTATGTGTGTGAGTAAAAAACGCGCGATTTAAGCCAGAGCCCTATAAAACGGGCGTTTCAGCGCCGAAACCGGGCTCTGTTCACAAGGTTATCCACAATTTGTGTGGATAACCTTGTGTGCCTGTCAGCGAGTGCCCGACAAGCAGGGCGTTTCATCAGAAGCGGTTGACCGATTGGTCGATTTTTATCGATATCGCTGGAGTGAACATGAAAGCACCCTGGAATCTGATTCGTTACCTGCCAATGGCCAAAAGGCTCATGGCGGCAGGCCGGTTGCCGGCATTGCTGTTCGCGGTCGCCGGCAAGGCTGCCAGCGAAGGGAATCGGTTAGGCAAGCTCAAGGAGGATCTGAAGCTGCTCCAGGCACTGTGCCTGGCGTACTGGCGCGGGGAATACCGGGCGATCAGCGGCAAGGCGATTCTGTCGGTGGTCGCCGGGCTCATGTATTTCCTCAGCCCGCTGGATGCCATTCCGGACTGGATACCGGGACTCGGCATGCTTGATGACATCGCCGTGCTTGCCTGGGTGATGAAAAACCTGGAAGCGGAGCTTAGCGCGTTTCGTGCCTGGCGCGACCGGCAGACCCCGGAAAAACTGGCGGTGGTGGAGCGCTTGCCTGCCACGCCAAAAATGCTCGAGCAGGAAAAGAAGGACTGAAGCTGTTCTGAGTCGCGAGGAGAGGGCGATGCCATCGGTGTCGCCGCCCTCGCTGGAAATCCCGCCTGATTGCGGCAGATGGCCGTCATTCCCTTGAAAAACGTCGCTCCTGAGAAAACTGTGTCGACTGAGCGTACGCAAGCGGGGGCTTTGCGCTGTTAAGATGCCCCTCATACGAAGAAAAAGACTACGCGAAGCATCTTTTTGTCCTACAGGGGGTGGTATGGATCTTCAGGTTATTTCTCGCGAGGGAGAGCCAGAGTACGCGGTGTTGCCGTGGGCGCAGTATCAGGCGCTGTTGAAGGCCGCCGGGATATCCGACGCACCGCAGGCGCCGTCGGCTGCTCAGCCTGGCGGTCCGGCCGCTTCCGATGACCTTCCTCCGTTCGATCAGGTGGGTGTGCTGCGCCAGGCCAAAGGTCTGGAACTGGCTCGGCTGGCCCGGGCAGTGGGCATCAGCCCGTCCTACCTGGAGTTGATTGAAAACGGCAGCCGCGAGCCTGACGCTGCGATCCGACGAAGCCTGGCGTGGGAGCTGGGGGTGTCGGGTTGGCGGGGTGAATCATGAGCGTGCGCATCAGCCGTCAGCACTGGGAGGGGCTGATCGCCGAGCTCGACCTGGCGCGTCGGCAACGGCATCTGGTGACCTACCGGGCACTGTTGGAACGGCTGCAATTGCCTAGCCCGGCGATGCAGACGCTGACGGCCGCGCTCGAACATCTGGCGGCGCTGGACGCCCGCGCCGAACAACCGCTGCGCAGCTCGCTGGTGATCAGCCAGGGCGCCAGCCGCCTGCCACGCACCGGTTTCTTCGAATGCGCCGAACGCCTGGGCCGCTTTTCAGGCCCCTCCGACGGCGTCGCAGCCGCCTCTTGGCACGCTGCTGAAGTCGTGCGCGTTTTCGAATTCGGCTATCCGGAACCGGCAAAACCCGAGCCGTAAAAAGCGCGCCATATGCCATTCGGGTGGAAAGTAAGCTGGGCTCACGCACGCTGATTTCTAGACGCTGCATCTGCGCAGCATTAACCAGCCTCTTCCCGGCTAAAGCCGGTCCTACAAACGCCGCGAGTTTTTCGTAGGACCGGCTTCAGCCGGGAAGGCGTCGGGTGTTGCGGGTTCTCCCATACTGTCGGCGCGTATTTCGCCTTTATCGTGACCAGGCGCTCATTCGGGCGGTTGCGATCAGCTTGCGGAAATCGCCTGGTTCAACGCTGCCATGACGTCGGCCTCAAGGGTGTCGATGACGTGGATGCTGGCGCCGATGACGTCCTTGGCGTGGTGTTTGGCCTGTGAAGCCAGTTCCGCCAGTTGGCTGGCGTCGAGGGTGCTGCAGACCTGCGCGTGCAGGTGCACGACCCCGATCGACAGCGACAGCAGCGCAAATTCCTGGCGCTGGCCCTGACGGTTGAGGGCGATGAAACAGCCCGCTTCCAGATGCTCGGCGCGATAGAAGCGCCGACACTGATTCTGGAAATCCTCGAGCAACAGGTTCAGCCGTTTGCGCCAGTCTTCCGAGCTCAGCACCATCAGGAAATCATCGCCACCAATGTGCCCGACGAAGTCCCGGCTCGGGTCGATACGGTCGTTCAGGCACTGCGCCAGGCACAGCAGAACTTCGTCCCCGCGCCCATAACCGTAGAGGTCGTTGAAGGGTTTGAAGCTGTCGATGTCCACGTAGCAGATCATCGACTCGCGGCCTTGTTGCAGCAGACGGGTCAGGCACTGCTGGATCGGGACGTTACCGGGCAGCAGGGTCAGCGGATTGGCGTAGCGCGCCTGCTGAATCTTGAGTTCGGTGATCAGCTTGAGCACATCGATCACCCGACCCAATCCCAGATAGACGCCGTTGTGCATGATGATGAAGTCTTCTTCGATCCGCTGTCGGGCGCGGCTGGTGATCAGCCGACTGACCTGCTGCAGCGACTGACTCAGCTCCACGGCGAGGAAGTCATCGCTCATCAGCCGGCTGATGGGTTTGCGCGCATACAGCTCGGTGGCGAATGGCTGCAACAGCACGTCCGATAGCGAATGACGATGCACGATGCCGATTGGTTGTTGCTGTTCGTCCAGCACGGCCAGCGAGTTCAGATTGGCCTGTTTGCGGAAAGCTTCCAGCACCGTGGCGGTCGGGGTGGTCTGGATCACTGCGGGCAGTTCGTTGAGCAGCGCAGTGAGGTCGCTGCCTTCTTCCGTGAGCGTTGCCGCCGCGGGATCGATCTTTGGCAGCAGGGCGCGCGCGTCGCGGGGCGGCGTCTCCTGCGGGCGACACAACAGATACCCCTGAACCAGCTCGACGCCCATGTCGATCAACACCGACAGCTCCTCCTGCAGCTCAATACCTTCAGCGATCACCAGCGCCCTTGAGGCCTTCGCGATCTGGAGCATGGAGCCGACGAACTCACGCTTGACCGCGTCCTGATGAATGCCATCGATGAAGTGCCGGTCGATCTTCACGTAATCCGGTCGCAGCTCCGACCACAGACGAAGGCTGGAATAGCCGGCGCCTAGATCGTCCAGCGCGATGGAAAAGCCCATGTCGCGATAGTGATGAAGCGCGTTGTAAAGCAGGCCGAAATCATCCGTGGGCGTCTGTTCGGTGAGTTCGATCACCACCTGATTCGGCGGAATGCCGTAGCGCTGCAGCAACTGCAGCGTCCGGCCGGGCGGGTGCGAGGCTTCAAGCAGCGACTCGGGCGAGATGTTCAGGAACAGCTTTCCCTCGAGTTTCTGCTGGCTGAAGCGCCGACATGCCGATTCACGACAGGCCAGTTCCAGTTCGCTCAGGCGGCCGGCCTGTCGCGCCACGGCGAACAGGCTGACAGGGGAGTGCAGCGCGCTGTTGGATGGGCCGCGGGTCAGGGCTTCGTAGCCCAGGATACGGCGATCCGATAGCGACACAATCGGTTGGAACAGGCTGTGCAAGTCGCTGTGAGTCAAAATTGAACTCAGTGCGCTCAGCTGTTCAGTCACAGTCATGGCAATCTCGGGGCAAGAAAAAGGGGCTTGGCACTGTGGCGCCAAGCCCCGCTATTTCACGACAGATTCATGACCATTTGATGACGATTTGCCATCATCTATCGTCTTTCATGTCCAGTCAGCGCTGCGCAGACCCGTAGGAGTGAGCTTGCTCGCGATCGCTGTCTGCCTGGCACACGTGCATCGGCTGACACACCGCCATCGCGGGCAAGCGCGCTCCTGCGAAGAGCGCGTCAGCCCTGACGATTCACTTCTTTGCCACAGAACCGCTCAAGCCCAGGTAGTCGATGAGGATCCGTCCGGTTTCGGAGAGGTACGCGTCGTCTTCCGGTTTGGTCTTGTCGTCGTCCACCGGCAGCGCATCTTCGTCTTCCTTCTTCAATTCCTTGAGCGGCTCTTCGCCCTTGGCCTTGCGACGGGTGTTTTCCATCACCAGCTGCTTGTTCTCGACATCGGCGTGCTCGCTGCGACGCTCGGCCTCGTTCAGGCTGACGGTCTTCTCGCTCATCAATTGCTTGGCCAGCGCCAGCTTCTGCTCGACGAACACGAATTCGGCGTCTTTGGCCGAACGCACGTCGTGGCGCGACTGCAGCTGTGCCAGGAACGGCTTGAACGGGTCCACTGCCGGCTTGATCGCAGGCTTGATGGTGTCGTAGGTCATCGCCTCAGGCAGCGCGCTTTCGCCGATTTCCTTGGTGTCGATGATCGACGGGTAAGCGATGTCAGGCAGCACGCCCTGGTGCTGGGTGCTCTGACCCGAGACACGGTAGAACTTGGCCAGCGTCAGTTTCAGCTCGCCGTGGTTCAGCGGCTGAATCGTCTGCACGGTGCCTTTGCCGAAGGTCTGGCCACCGATGATCAATGCGCGGTGATAGTCCTGCATGGCGCCGGCGAAAATCTCCGAAGCCGAGGCGGACAGGCGATTGACCAACAGCGCCATCGGCCCTTTGTAGAACGCGCCGCTGTTTTCGTCTTCCAGCACGTCGACCTTGCCGTCGGCGTTGCGTACGAGCACCGTCGGGCCTTTGTCGATGAACAGGCTGGTCAGTTCGGTCGCTTCCTGCAACGAGCCGCCACCGTTATTGCGCAGGTCGATGACCACGCCGTCGACTTTCTCGGACTGCAATTCAGTCAGCAGCTTCTTCACGTCGCGCGTGGTGCTCTTGTACTCGGGATCGCCGGCACGATAGGCCTTGAAGTCGAGGTAGAAAGCGGGGATTTCGATCACGCCCAGTTTGTAGTCCTTGCCGTCCTGATTCAGGTGCAGCACGGACTTCTTGGCGGCCTGTTCTTCAAGCTTCACCGCCTCGCGGGTGATCGACACGATCTTGGTGGTCTGATCGTTCGGCGCGTTGCTGGCCGGGATGATTTCCAGGCGCACCACCGAGCCCTTCGGACCACGGATCAGCTTGACCACTTCGTCCAGGCGCCAGCCGATCACGTCGACCATTTCTTTGTCGCCCTGGGCTACGCCGATGATCTTGTCGGCGGTCGCCACTTGCTTGGTCTTGGCGGCAGGGCCGGCCGGCACCAGGCGCACGATCTTGACGTTGTCGTTGTCGCTCTGCAGGACCGCACCGATGCCTTCCAGCGACAGACTCATGTTGATGTCGAAGTTTTCCGCACTGTCAGGTGACAGGTAGTTGGTGTGCGGATCGTAGGACATCGCGAAGGTGTTGAGGTACGCCTGGAAGATGTCCTCGCTGCGTGTCTGACCCAGACGCGCGAGCTGGTTCTTGTAGCGCTTGGTCAGGGTTTCCTGAATCTTGGCCGGGTCTTTACCGGCGATCTTCAGGCGCAACACCTCGTCCTTGACGCGCTTGCGCCACAGGTCGTCGAGTTCGGCTTCGTTCTTGGGCCAAGGCGCGTCCTTGCGATCCACCAGCAAGGTTTCCCTGGTGTTCAGATCGATCTTGTCGACGCCTTTGTCCAGCTGAGCCAGCGCGAAGTCCAGACGCGATTTGATTCGGTCCAGGTAGCGCTTGTAGATAGTGAATCCCGGATTCAGATCGCCGCTCTTGAGAAAGTCGTCGAACTGGAAGCGCCATTTGTCGAACTCGGCGATGTCGCTGGCTAGAAAGTAGCTGCGCGCAGGATCGAGGAGTTTGAGATAGCTCTGATAGATGATTTCCGAACGCTTGTCGTCCAGCGGCGGCTTGCTGTAGTGGTGGCGCTTGAGCAGCTCCACGACATTCAGGCTGGCGATGACTTCATCGCGATCAGGTTGAAGATTATCCCAGCTGTTGGCTGCGAAAGTGCTGGCCGACATGGGCAGTGCGGTCAGACCGAGGAGTAATGCAAGGGTAGTGCTGGGCAAAAATTGCTTCATGCTGATTCGACGCGGGGACAATTGATAACGCATAGTAGGCCGTCTTTGAGGTCGCCGGTTCCGCCCCGGACAGAGGGGAACCCGGTCGCATAATGCAAGAAAGCCCGAGTGCCAGGAGGCACATCGGACTCAGTCCAGACTCACTATGGAGGCACCGTGAAAGCATTGCAAGGCGTTGAAGGTCATGTGGAATGGGTTGAACAGCCATCACCGACGCTCGATGTAGGGCAAGTTCGCATCAGGGTCGCGGCGGCGGGGCTCAACCGAGCCGATTTGTTGCAGCGTGCGGGGCTGTATCCGCCACCGCCCGGCGTCACGGAAATCCTTGGCATGGAGTGCTCCGGCGTCATTGCCGAAGTGGGTTCCGGTACCTCCTGGTCGGTCGGAGACCGCGTTTGTGCGCTGGTTGCGGGCGGGGCGATGGCTGAAGAAGTGGTCGTCGACGCACGGCATGTTTTACCGGTACCAGAGGGTGTGTCGCTGCACGAAGCGGCGGGCATTCCGGAAGTTTATGCGACGGCCTGGCTGAACCTGTTCCAGCTGGCGGGTCTGAAGCCCGGCGAAAAAGTGTTGTTGCATGCCGGAGCAAGTGGAGTTGGTTCAGCTGCCATTCAGCTGTGCAAGGCGTTCGGCAACCCTTGCTGGGTGAGTGTCGGTTCGGCGGACCGTCTGAAATATTGCGAAGACCTCGGCGCGCAGGGTGGCGTGGTTCGTACCGAGAGCCTGGATGGCCTGAGCGACTTCGCGCCGTTCAACGTCGTCCTCGACCCGGTCGGCGCCAACTATGCCGCGCTGAATCTCAGGGTGCTGGGCACCGACGGGCGTCTGGTGCTGATCGGTCTGATGGGGGGCCGCAAGGCAGAACTGGATTTCGCCCAAGTGCTGGGCAAACGCATCCAGATTCTCGGCTCGACCCTGCGCAGCCGCGACGATCAGTTCAAGGCCGACCTGCTCGCCGATCTGGGCCAGCACGTCTGGCCGCTGTTCACCGAGGGCCGGCTCAAGCCGCAACTGGCTCGCAGTTTCCCGATCAGCGAGGCCGAAGAAGCCTACGCCGAGCTGGCCACCAATCAGGTCTCGGGCAAGGTGGTGCTAGTGATCGACGAGGCGCTGGTGTGATCACCATCACCCACTGGACACAGGGCTGATTGACACGCCGCCGGATCCGACCGGCGGTGACCGGAACTGTCATTTCTGACAGTAGCCAAGCCTGCTGTAATGGTTCTCAATGAAGACCTGTTGCGCTGTCGAAGCCGCTGTGCCGGCCGACAGCGTTTCCACGGACAGGGATGGGAACCACATGACCAAGGATCGGACAGCTACGTCCTCGTGGCGAAACGGTGACACCGCACATTTCAGTCTGATGGTGCCGCAGGTTCCGGCGATCATCGATCCCAATGATCCGCAGGGCCTGGTGCTCACTGGAACGCAACTCGATGACCTTGTTGTTCTGATCCCGCTTTGGCCCAGTTACGCGGGGCAGGATGAGTGGGACACCGTGACGCTGTTCTGGAGCGGTGCTGCCTCCGGCGATCCCGTGGCGACCCAACGATTCGATGGGCCGGTGGATACGGCGCTGTTTCCATTCGCCATGGCGGTGGACAAGAATCTCCTGCAGCCTGACGGTGTGTATGAGGTCTGGTATGTGGTTACCGGTAGTAATAATGCCAGCGTGTCTTCCGAGCGCCGCACCGTCACGATCGACACCCGTCCTCCCAGTTACGATCAGCAGTTGCTTGCGCTGTTGCTGCCTGCCGATCTGCCCGGTGGCGTCATCGATGAAGCGTATCTGACCAATCACAACGATGAGGTCGAACTGAGGCTGCCCAGTCCTGTGTACCTGGATGCTGAAGCCGGTGACACCGTCGATCTCTACTGGTCGCAGGACAACCCGCCCACCTCTGATGTTGTGGCCAGCAAGACAGTGACGCAGGCTGAAATAGGTGCCGGCGACATTCGTATCGTGCTACCTGGCAGCGTCATCCGTGCACCTGACCGGGACGGAGATTTCTACGCGACCTACAAGGTGCGCGACCGTGCCGGTAACGAAACCCAGACTTTTTCCCGCGAGACCGCCGCAACGGTAACGCTCAAGCCTTTGCCGGGGGGCGATCTGCCTGAGCCTCGGTTCCCGGATGCCACGCTCTACGGTTACATCCATTGCGCGCACGAGCCCTGGAACGGCATCCGGGTAAGGATCGAGTTCGTGCGTAATCTGTTTGAGTACCAGGACAAGATCACGCTGCACTGGCAGGGCTATCGCACGTTAAATGGCAATGACCCCATTGCCGGAACCGAGGGGACTTTTTCCCGCGAGATCAGTGCGCAGAACGTCATAGACGATTATCTGGACATCCTCGTGGAGCCTTTCATCCCGTACATCGAACCCATCATCGAGGGCTCCGCCGTGGCGAGTTATCGCCTGACGAAAGTGGGCGGCCAGTCGGGCGGTTCCTACGAGGGACTGGTGAAGATCAATCGGCAATTGCCGGGCGGTGAGATCTGCGGGCCCGTTGCGCCACTGCCACCACGCGTTACGTCTCCTGGGAGCGGATGCGAATTTTGTCGTAGGAGCTGTAGTTTTCTCGCGCGCCTGTTTCGAGCGTGGGGGCGTGGCAGTAGATAGATCCACAAGCAGGGAATCAGGACTCGCCGGGCTCGAGCGGCGAGCGTCAACTCAAGGAGAAATGGCATGAGCAGCAAATCATCGAAAAAGTTCGACCTTCTCAGGTACGCATTGGCAGGCGCTATCAGCCGGGAGAAAAAACGCCTGACATTGCAGGCAGCGGAAGACTGTATCGTGACGTTGACAGCGCCGCAGCCACCGGACTGGTGGAATGGCGATGTGCAGTTCGCCGGGCTGGTTCCCAGGGCGGACCAGGAAAAGGACATGAAGATCAAGATTGACCTATGGCCTGAGTATGCCAATCCGGGTGAAGAAGACACCTTGCAGTTTCAATGGAGGCCTGCGGGCTCCGGTGACTGGCAGAACGCGCAAGACCCCATTGCGGTTCCGGGCGACGGCCACCCGGGAGACTTTCCGATTGAATTGGAGCTGGCGAAATCCAACTTTGCTGAGGAAGGGCAGTTCGAGCTGAGGTATTCGGTAACCTTGATTTTTAATGCGACGACGACGTGCTCTGAGGTCTCGACCTTTTTCATAGACAAGACCCCGCCTAATGACAATCAGTCACCCGATAAACTCACTTTTTCCGATGTCTCGATCGATTCGGACGGTATCACCGCCGAATACCTGGCCGCCCATAACGGGGTGGAAATCATTGTTGCGTCCTATACCGACAAACAGCCGGGTGACTCTCTGGAACTGTATGTGCATAACGAGGACACGACGCCGACGGACCCCGTGTTCACCGGCGAGCTGGGTCCCAGCGAGCCAGATGGCACCGTGAAGATGCAAGTGCCTCCAGAAGCCTTCAATAACCTGAAGGACGGGACGATTTTTCTGTACTGCCGGTTGGTTGACAAGCCTGGTAACCGTGGCAATACCTCGGACAGTGCGGAGACGGGGCTTTACATCAAGCCGCTGCCTGTCGCGCCGCTGGAAGCGCCGTTGGTGCCGCGCATTGACGACGACGGGGTTTTGAATCTGGATGACGTGCTGCTGGGGGACAACCTCGTCGAGATTCCCCTTTATGAGAATTGGCTGGAAGGGGATGAGCTCATCCTGACGTGGGGCACGTCCCCAATTCCGGTGGTCCATAAGATGACCAGCGCGCAGGACCCCATCGTCCTCAACGTCCCCTACACCACCATACTGGCGCCCGCCTATGGTGCAGGGCCTGGCGAGGTTGACACGCAGATCAAGTATTACGTCAGGCGCGGCATCCGGACGTTCGACTCGGCGGACACGAACATCGCCGTCGACTTTTTCGTGCCAGGCCCGGTCAACCCTGATCGACCCAAACCGGTCAACCCACTCCTGCCACGGGTCACGGTACGCGGTACCGGGCAGAACCCAGTGGATAACGTGCTGACCGCCGACGATGCAGACCTTCCAGTCGACGTGACGTTTGACCTGTACGACCCCATCGGAACCGGAGAGCGAATCATTCTCTATTGGCACTCGCTGGATCATCCCGTCGGGACTTTCAGCCCTGTGGCGGGCACGCCAGGCAGTCCATATACATTGAAGGTGCAGTGGGACGACATCAAGGACCTGCCCAGCAGTACCGAAGTGGCGGTGTTCTACACCCTGGGTCTTGTCGATGACAGCGGCAATGTCGAGTCGTGCGTTCCCACGCTGGTGGACGTGTCGGCGGCGCTGCCGATCATTCTGGCCGCGCCAGAGTTTCCGGATGCGGTCACGTTGCCCGGCGGTGGGCTTATCCTCAACTGCGACTCCTTCATTGGCGCCGACCAGCACGTGACGGTCAACGTGCCGGGCAACGCTCCACTGCTCAAGGGCGGGGAGACGCTGACATTCAGTTGGCAGCCCTATACCGACAGAGAGGGTACCGTGCCGGCAGGAGTCCCTATCGAGCGTGACAAGACGATCACAGCGGAAGAGGCGACCGAGGGGTTCGTTGAGCTATTCGAGCCGTTCGACACGCATGTGCTTCCTGCGGGCCGAAACGGTTCGGTGAAGCTGACGTACACCTCGGATACTGTTCCCCCGATGGAGGGGTCGTTGTTGATTCGCTGTTCGTCGGTGAATGCGGGAGGGACGTGCCCGCCGAACTCTATCCGCTCGGCGGGAGGTAAATGCCCGCCGACCTTCGTCCGCTCGGCCCGTCCTGTATTGGGCAAAATTTGAGGTAGCAAGGCGCTATCAGGCCTGGGCAAGACTGTATATTTGCGGTCTTGCCTTTTTTTCGCGTTCGGATTTAAAGACGAGAGGTAATAATTAATTATCGTAGGATGCTACGCTCAAAACGTTAGGAAAAATCCTACATAGTTGCAGATTTGAAGAAGGTAGTCTTCGCGCCCTCATCCTACGGCGCTTCTAAGCAGTTCCGCGGGAATGGCGTTTATTCCATGGAGCTGACATGAACTCATCCCATCTTTTGTATTCCCGCTATTTCAAACCCTCAACTTTCATCTCGCTCGCGCTTTGCATCAGCGCCGCTGCCCAGGGTCGTGTCCTGCTGCCAGGCGAGTCCGTCACCGTCAATTCGGGCGATACCCCAGAGAGCTGGAACATGGCAACAGGGGCAACCCTGACCGTCAATGCGGGTGGCCAGATTCTTTCGCTGGGAGGCAGTGGTGCCGGCACGCTCAATCTCAATGCCGGGAGCTCTGCGGGGCGGATCACCCTGAATGCGGGCTCGGTGGCAAACATCATCGGCGCGACGATCACCACAACCGGCACCGTCGCGGCTTTCACAGCGGACGCCGCGCTGGTGACGTTGACCAACTCCTCGGTGAGCGGCGAAGGCCTCGGCATTTACGGCGTCCAAACGATAGGCGGCCCTGGGGCTACCTTCCTCATCAATGGGGGGAGCGTCACGGGTGTCACCGGCGGGATGAGGTTGTCCGTTAACAGCAGCGTGGATGCAACCGGTACGGTCATTCAGGGCACCGGGGCCAACAGTTATGGGATTCAGGCATTGAATTCGAACATGACCCTGCGCAACAGCACGGTGACCGGCGGGCTCAACGGCATCAGCTACCGGGGCAGTCCCGGCGCCACGGGAACGGTCGATCTCGTGGGCACTCATGTCGAAGGCGCGAGCGGCGCCGCCATCCAGATATCAGGCCAGAACGCGGCCGTTACGGCGAATCTCAACCTGCTCAACGGCACCACGCTCACCGGCGGCAATGGCAACGCGCTGGAGGTGACCGACAACGCCACCGCCACCGTGACGGTGCAAGCCAGTGACTTGCAAGGCAATATCGATATTTCCAATGACAGCACCGCTGACCTGACTTTCGATCAGGGCAGCCTGGCCGGCAATATTACTGCCGATGGCAGCAGTACCGGCAGTTTGACGATGAATAACGGCTCGACGCTGATCGGCAATGTGTCGGGCGTGCATGACATCAGCCTCAGCGCCAGCAGGATGACGGGCGATATCACCAGCGACGGCACCGGTGTCGTCTCGCTGGAGAATGATTCGGTCTTCACCGGCAATCTGATCGATGTCGATCAATTGACCGTGGGCGATCCTTCGATCTGGAACATGACCGCGTCGAACAGCATTAACACGTTGGTGATGGACACCGGCACGGTGAAGTTCGGTGGCGCCAACGAGTTCTATCAACTGAACGTCGGCACGCTGTCGGGTACTGGCACCTTTGTCATGGATGTCGACTACGCCACCAACCAGCATGACACCCTTGTGGTGAGTGGTTCTGCGACGGGCAGCCATACCTTGCAGATCGCAGGATCCGGCGTCGACCCGGCTTCACCGCAGCCCTTGACCGTCGTGCAGACCGGGGGCGGCAATGCGACCTTTGCCCTGGCGGGCGATCGCGCGGTGGACGTGGGGACTTATTCCTACCAACTGGCGTCGACGAGCAACGGCGCGGGCGGGACCGACTGGTATCTCGATCCGAGGACAGCGACGATCAGTCCTGGCACGCGCTCGGTGCTGGCGCTGTTCAACACCGCACCGACGGTCTGGTACGGCGAGCTGACCTCCCTGCGCAGCCGGATGGGCGAATTGCGATTCAATGGTGGAAAAGCCGGTGGCTGGGTGCGCTCTTATGGCAACAAATACAACGTCGATGAAGCATCCGGTGTGGGTTATCAGCAGACGCAGCATGGCCTGTCGCTGGGTGCCGATGCGCCGCTGCCGATGGGTGACGGTCAATGGCTGATCGGTGTGCTCGCCGGCCACAGCACTTCTGATCTGGACATCAGCCGTGGCACCTCAGGCACCGTGAAAAGCTATTACGTGGGTGCCTATACCACCTGGCTGGATCAGGCCAGCGGCTACTATTTCGACGGCGTGCTCAAGCTCAACCGCTTTCGCAACGACTCGAAAGTCAGCATGAGCGACGGCACACGTGCCAAGGGCGATTATGACAACGACGGCCTGGGCGGTTCGGTGGAGTTCGGACGCCACGTCAAACTGGACGACGGTTACTTCGTCGAGCCCTTCACTCAATGGGCTGCCGTGGTGATTCAGGGCAAAGATTATGGCCTGGACAACGGCATGCAAGCGCAAGGGGACCGTACCCGCTCGCTGCTGGGCAAAGTGGGCGTGACCGCAGGACGCAACTTTGCGATGGAGGGCGGCAGTGTCGTGCAGCCGTATGTACGGGTGGCGGGGGTGCACGAGTTCGCGAAGAACAACGAAGTTCAGGTCAACAACAACGTGTTCAACAACGACTTGTCCGGCTCGCGCGGTGAGTTGGGTGCCGGTGTTGCGGTGGCTTTCTCGGACAGCCTGCAGTTACATGCTGACTTCGACTATTCCAATGGCGAGCACATTGAACAGCCGTTCGGAGCGAATGTGGGGTTGCGGTATAGCTGGTGATTCTCCAGCAGCGCCCCATCGACGTACCGCTGTTTTTCGCGGTACGCCGATTCCTTCTTCTCAGATGGCGTTACAGTTAGCGTAATGGCCGAACCCAATCGGACCCGAGGCCTCTTCCCCGGTCCTCAGATTTTTTATCACGTTTCGATTCAATCCTACCGAATCCGTCGACCATGAGAAGAGCCTATCCGGATACTGCGGAAACCGTAAATAGCCGAATTGGTTATAGATCGCCTGCAGCTCACTCAGGTTCGGCAGTCGTTTACCGACTGCTGCGGCATCTTTTCTCGCCTGCGAGTAGGTGGAGTTGCTTAAGGTGTAAACAATCACCACGCCAGACACATCGACCGTGTAACTGCCCGATTGTCCAGCGCTGTCGCGCACGGTAATGGCTGCGCTGCCGTTATTGACTGAGTAGACCTTTCCATCGCTGCCTACCTTGGCAATCGCCGGATTGCTTGAGCTGTACGAGTATGGCGCAGCGCCGCTGCGCGGTACTCTCACAGCTGTCGTACTGGCTGGCCATGTTTGTGGATCCACTGACAGATCTGTATTGGATCTGTATAGCCTGCCATTCAGCGACACGGGCGATGTATCCAGCACGAAATCCGGTATCGGCGATACCACGTTGAAGCTGCGAGTCGGCGATGAAGGATTGTCGCCATATTTCCCGACAGCCTTGATGCTGTGGGAACCGATGGGCACTCCCACGGAGCGACTCCACGCGCCGTTACCGCCCGCTGTTTCCGTGCCTTTGGACACGTTATTGTCGAAGACCTCTACCTGCTCGTTGGCCACAGCCGTGCCCGACACCGTTACCGTCGTGTCGGTTATGTTACTTCCCTGACCAACCTCCCCTCGGGAGTCGCGTACGCTGAGCGTGGGCGCCGTGGCAGCTTGAACGTTTAATGCCCACGCTGAAGACACCGGATTATCCGCATAAAGCGCTCTGGCGGTCAGACTATGCGCGCCGACCGACAGGCCACTCACCGACCGCGACCAGTCGCCACTGCTGTTCACGCTGGCAGTGCCTTTGGACGCGCCGCCGTCGAACAACTCTACGGATTGACCGATCGAGGCCTTGCCCGAGGCGGTGACCGTATTGGCGTAGGTCGAGCCGCCATTGGTCACGGGGTTGCCCTGTGGATCCTCGACATTGGTGATGGTCGGGGTGACGACGGCGGTGATGGTGAACTTGCGCTTCGGTGATTCCGGATGGCTTGCGTAGTCGGCCTTGGCCATCATGGCATGCACTGCCACGCTCAACCCCTTCAGCTCCAGCGTCCATTGTCCGCCCGCATCAGCCCTGGCTTTACCTTTGGAATCTTCGCCGTCGAAAATTTCCACCTCCAGGTTCGCGCTGGCACTGCCCTTCAGCACCACCGTGGTGTCCACGGTAAAGCCGTCGGGCGGGATTTCAACGGTATTGGAGTCTTTGACGCTGTTGATTGTCGGCGTGACCGCCTGCGTCACAATAATCGTCCACTCCGTCGATTCAGGCTGCGACCCATATAATGCCTTGGCTTTGAATGCATGCGAGGCGACCGTCAAATCTGACAGCGTCCTCGACCAGGCACCTGCACCGTTTGTACGCGCCGTGCCTTTGGAGTCTTTGCCTTCAAACAGTTCGATCTGCTGATCGGGGCTGCCTTGGCCAGACAACGTGATACTGGTTTCGACCGTGCTGCCGCCGTTGCTGATCGGCCCGTTGGAGCCGACCGCCTGAGTGATCGTCGGCGTCAGGTTGGCGACCACTTCAAACCGACGGGGCTGCGAAATCAGGCCGCTGCCATCCAGCGCGTGGGCCGTAAGGCTGTAGTTCTTGACCTTTAACCCCGACAGATCGATGTTCCACGCGCCGCTGCCATTTGCACGGGTGCTGGTCAGAGGCGTCTTGTCGTCGAGAATCTCGAGCTCAGCCTCAAGGGTCGACGTGCCGGTGAGGGCGACCGAGGTATCAAACGTGATTGCGCCTTCGTTGACCTCGCCCTTGCTGTCCTTGACGCTGATGATCTGCGGACTGACCCAGTCATGGTGCAGTTTGAAGGTGTACACCACCCGTGGAAAAGGCACTGCGCCGCTTTCACTGGCGATACCGTCAAAGGCAACGTTGCAAATCACTGTCAGGTCGGTGTCCTGGCCAAGCTTTTCCAGTTCAGTGCGCGGCAGGGTGACGGACAGGCCGTCAGAGGCTTGAGCGCTGGTGAGTACGGCTCCATCCAGTAGCGTGATTGCGTAGAGACCGCCGTTGCTGCTCTCACCTTCAAGCCGCAACCAGACTCGCTGGCCCGCAGCACTGAAGGGCCATTTGGCGACGGTGGTGGTGGCGTTGCCGGCGAACGTCGCCAGGTTTAGCGTCAACGTCTGGTTGTTCGCCTGCGTAATGACCGGTTGCGGGAGGTCCTTGTCTGGGTTGCCAAAGGGCAGTATGGGCAATCGCAATAGCTCGGACGGCTTCTCCGCGGTGTAGCGTTTGACGCGATAGGACACGCTGACCTCGCGGCCAATATTCGCCCCGACCACCTGCGCAGGAACCGAGAAGTTGACCAGCCCGCTGTCACTCCCACTCGCTTCCTGATCGGCCGGAGAGCCAACTCCCGGACTGCCCAGCCAGATTTGCGTGATGTCGTCTTGTTTCTCCATGCTGGCGTAACTGACTTGAACCGTGACGCCGTTCAGAGCGTCCATCGGGTCGAGGGGCTTGTCCTTGCCCGCTTCGAGGACGACAGGCGCGGGGAGTTCGCCGATAAGCTTGCCGATCACCAGGTTCAGCGTTGCCGAGTACTCGAACAGGCCTGTGGCGGCGCGCTTGAGTGTGTACAGCACCCTCACTTCGTCATTGATGTTGGGCTCGATCAGTGATCGAAGAATGGTGAAGTCGACCTGTTCGCCTGCATTCATCCCGGTGATGGTGATCCAGTCGCTGCCGCTGCCCGCGCCCGGCTGACCGAGCCAATACCAGGTCAGCGTATCGTCGATGGCCGTGTCGGCCTTGACCCGTAGCGTGACATTCCCGGGGTTCACTTCGGGGTCAAGCTCCCCGTCCGGTGCTTCAACGATAATCGGCGCAGGTAAGTTACTCACGTATTGGCCGACCTTGACGTACAGGTGCTCCGACTCCCGCACACCAGACACCCGCCAAGCATCGTTTAAGACCAGATAACTGACGTCGACTGTGCCGTTTTCGAGCAAGGCAATGTGCTCACTCGTCACAGGGATATAAACGATGTTGCCCACCTCGTTGCCGGACACGGTGTGTCGGGGTCCATAGCAATAGGGCGTGCCATCAGCGCGGGTGCCCTCCCAGAACAGAATGATCACATCACCGTTGGCCATGCCGTCGTAAACCGGGATCTCTACATGAGCGCGTTCTGCATGCGGGTCGAGCACGTCGCCAATCAGTTCCAGAATCCGCGGTATCTTCAGCGGCGCCACTCCGATAATTTTCACGTTTGCCCGTTTTGATGACTGCGGCGGGTCACCGTTGGCTTTAGTCAGGACATAGGACGCCTGAGCAGTCCCGTTGACAAGCTCGCGCACGAGTGCATTCGGCACGCTGGTGTTATAGATTGCGGGAATGTTATCGATGGTGACCGATTCGTCGTACTTCAGCGTGGCGCCTGCCGCCGTGGTGCCGAGCCATGTCATGGTCACGGTATCGTCGTGCTCGAACGAGTCTGCGGTGACACGGATCTTCACCGTGACGGTCGCGCTGCCCAGATCGCCCAAATCGATCTCGCCATCATCATTGGCTTCCATAATGATGGGAGCTTCCAGCTTCCAGCCGCCGGCATCTACCGGCACGAAGGTCTGCTTAGACCATTCCTCGGAGTAATTCATGACCTCGTCGTATACCTGGTAGTACACACGCAGATTCGTGGAGTCGCCTGCCGCGAGTATCGCGTCCTGGTCAACGGTAATGACAATGGGGTCATTGCCCGCAGCCTGCTCTTCGGTGATTTCCGCGAGGATCCGCACCACGCCCCACCGCAAGTCGACCGTGTCGCGAGCGGCCCGGTCCGGGTACGCAGCAATGGTCACTGGGACGCCATCCTTGGCCCACTGAGCATCAACGCCGTTATCAATAACGTCCTGCGGCAGTTGCGGCGCGGCGAGTTCCGAGTGCCCTTCGTCATGTGGATCTTTGTCCTTGCCGGCCGGCCGGTTGAGTTTGACCCGCAGGCGCAACGGCTCGGATTCCTCCGCCACGGTCGACCCGGCACGGATCAGGCTGTAGAACACTTTTTCAGCCCAGTCGGGCTTGATCGGATCAGTTCGCAGATAAAAATACATGGGTTCGTTGATGTCGGCTTCAATAACGTCGCGCCCGCCCACCTGCACGCCGTCCCAATAGATGTCGATACGGTCGCCCACCTGCATGGGCCGCCAGGGGTCCACGGCGGCGAGCACACCGCTTGGGTTGCCCTGGACGATGCTGATGTTGACCCCGCCTTGACCGTATTTGACGGGTGTGACCAGGCCGCTGATCAACACCGGGGACAGCGTGGGTGTTGAGTGGTCGAGGCCCAGTGGGGGGAAAAGGGTGCGTGAATAGCGTTTCATGATGAGCATCCTTATTGAGCGGGCACGGAGGCGTTAATGGTCAGCGGAGCCGGAGCTCTCGTAGCGTTGGCCTCGACGTATTGAATGCGCGCCGGGTGCCAGTTGCTCTGCGGGGTAATAGGTAAAAGTCGCGCCATCGAGTGCTGCCAGATTCATCTTGACGATGGGCAGGAATCGTTGGGTTTGCTGGAAATAGTCGTTCTGGATGAATTGCGCGTGGGGCAACGCGCCGCTGCCTGACAGGTAGAACAGCGCTTCGAGCGGCAGTTGGTCAGGAATGCCCTGCGGCCAGGCCGCAAGCATGATTTCGTTCCAGTCTATGCGATTGGGAAATTCATGCCGTACCTCCACGCTCAACTGAAATTGCGCTGCACGGGATCCTTCAAAAGCACACCCCCTGCCGGGGGTAGCCGCGTATCGCGCCATCCATGCAGCTACGCTGTTGATGCCCAGTGCTTCGCATGCGTCGCGAAACGTGCAGGGGTCGGGGCTGCCGCTTGTGGCCGCGTCATACGGGTAGGCGCATCGGACGGTGACCGAATGGACAACTGGGGCAGCCGATTCCTTGAAAATAAAGCCAAACGGGCGGCTGAACACGAGCTGGTTGATGGTGATGTCTTGACGAGCATAGGAAAAAGAAACGCCGTTATTTTGAGTCGAGCCCGGGCTGGGATCCCAGGCATGGAAACTGCTCGTCGCCTCGTTAGAGCGGAACAACACCCCATTGCAGTAATACGCTGGCTGTCCACCCGGACATTCGGCACGCGTGTCGGCGTATCGGGCGTTGAGCCTTGCGGCGACCTGGTAACCCACGTAAAGCTGGTCCTGCAGATTGAACCCGAAAACCTTGCCGGATGCGTCGCTCAGATCCATGCGCACCACCGGCAGCCATTGTCCGGTAGCAGTGAAAAAATCACGTTGGTCTGCTTGAGCTGCCGCCAGTGCTCCTGTCTGGCTCGTGTCGTAGAACAACGCTTGCACCGGCACGTTCGATGGACTCGAGGCGTCCCAGTTTTTAACCTGGACCTGATTGGCGCTGGACGACCATTCGCTGCCCAGGCCTTCATGTGCGGTAAGGCTGATAGCGAACTGGATCGGGTCAAGCGCGTCCAGTGAACACTGCTCCTCCACCTGATTGCCGGTCTGTTGAAAGTGAGCCAGCCAAGACTGAGTGTCGATGACTCCCAGCCCGGCACAGGAACCGGTCTTGGTCGAGGATTGCCGAGCGCCGGCGGGCAGGGCGCAGCCGAAGTCGGCATGACTGCTTAGCTGCGCGGCGAAAGGGTAGGCACAAAGCACCTCCAGCGACTTGCCGTCGCCCACTGCGGTGAAAAGATCAGTGAATACGGCGCCATTGGCGGTGGGGGTATCCCGGATGCTCAGATCGCGACGCAGGTAAATCAGGCCCTCGGCCCCTAGCGCCGTGGCTGCGCTGTCGTGCTCCCAGAACAACTGCCTGGGTGCTTGCGACTGAAGCTGCGCTCTAACCAACACGCCGCTGCAGTACCAGGCGGGTTTGTTGGCTGCGCAGGTCTGGGTGGTGGTCTGGTAGCGGTTATTGAGCAGTTGAGCGGTCTCCGGGCCGGTGATGGCTTTTGCCTGGAGAGCCATCGAAAGCAGCAGTGCCACAACGCTGAATGTGAGTGTCTTCATGACGGTTAAAACTCCTTGGGTTGCTGCGCGAATCGTCCGGGTCCTTGCAACCCGGACGGTTCGAGCGTGAGATCAACTCATTGGCCGCCTGAATCAGGCGCCCCGGACTTCGCAGCACCCGTGGATATGCCCACGGCCTGATGGGGCAGTGACGCGTCGGCGCTGCTTGCGTTTTCGTTGACATCTGACCCACTGAGGTCATAAGTGCCGTAAGTGCCGGCGCCGACGCTGTCAGCGGTCCAGAAGGGGTAATCGAGCCAGCCCAGGTAAGTGCTCACCGGGACCTCGCCCTCGTACGTCGTCCACAACGACTTCAATTGCGCCAGCGTGATCGGGCTGACGCCCGCTGCAGCGCAGACATCCTGCATACCTGCCCAGTCGGTACTGTCCGTGAGAAAATGAACCACCTTGATGCCGCTCACCGTGAGCGTGTAACGGCGGGTTGCACCCAAACTGTCTGTGCAAGAGATCTCGCAATCGCCATTTGCCAGCGCTGTCACTTGTCCATCGCTGTCCACGGTTGCGACTTTTTTGTCGTTGCTATCAAAGGTGTAAGGTGCGACGCCCCATGTCGCAACACGCGTCATTTGAGCGAAATCAGGCAGCGTCGAGGGCGCTTTGGTTGCGGCCACAATGTAGTGCTTCGACGACAGGTCCATCGTTGCAGCCGCTTCGAATCCGCCACTGATGGGGAGGTCCAGCGACGCTGAGCGCTGTTCCTCCTGTTCACCGGATGGAACGACGCCGTAGCTGATCGTAACGATGGTTTCGGCATAGGGGAAAAACGCCGACGCCGGGATCTTGAAATCCAGACCTGATCCCGGACCGTTGCGATTGACAACCGCGAAGTTGATCAATGCGGTATCGAAGTACAGGTTGACTCGGTCCAGATACTTCAATTCACCAGGCGGTACATGGACGATGATCTGACGATCCGGATCGGTGCCAGGGTCGAGAAAACCGTTTTCCTGCGCCTCATCGACCGTGGGTTGACTCCAGTCGGCTGTCGCTCTGCTGCGGGGCTCTTTTTTATCGATTTTGCCTCGGGCTTTCAGCGTCCGACTTTTTGAAGTGAGGGTAGCCTGATAGGAGAGCTTACCGCGAACCAGGCTCTGAACGGCGCTGCTATCGCCACCGCCCGCTGCATTGCCCCACGTCACCATACGGCCGTCAGACGTTAACGCCACGAAGCATTGGCTGTTTGCGTAAACCGCACGAACGTCGTGCAGCTCGGCGATTACGCTGCCAGTGTCGCCGCCGAGTGTCGCGTCTCCCCAGGCCACCACGGTGCCGTCGCGACGCAGCGCGGCGAAGGCCATGGCGTTACCGACAACCTGAACGATATCGTTGAGCAGGGCGATTTCCTGAGGAACCACCCCGCCATGGGTCGCCGGACCCCACGCGACTACATGGCCATTGCCACGGCGGGCCGCGAATGCTTGCCACGAGGCACTGACCTCGATGATATCGGTCAGCGACACGATATCTTCGGGAACGACGCCACCATGGGTCGCATTACCCCACGTCATCACTTGCCCGTTTTTTCTGATCAGCGAAAACGCGCGCGCGGTGCTGCATCCCAGTTCGGCAATATCGGTTAACGCCGCGATGTTCGCAGGCACCTCCCCGCCGTCTGCAGCGGTGCCCCATGCGACGACGCGACCATTTTCGCGCATGGCCGCGAAGGCTGTGAAATTGCCGGAAACTTCAATGATATCGGTCAGGGTGGCGATGTCAGGCGGCACCGTACCGGCCGAGCTCTCGCTGATATCGGTCAGGCCGGCAACGTCAGCAGGGCCAATAGGACCGGTATTCGAAACCGCCGGCCCCCACGCGACGACCTCCCCGGTGCGCCTGATCGCTGCGAATGCAGTACCTCCTCCAACGATGTGGGAGATGTCCGTCAGCACGGAAATTTCGGCAGGTATTGCCCCGCCCGAAGCCGCGTCGCCCCACGCAACCAGATTCCCGGCTGTTTTTATCCCGGCAAATGCCATGCTGTTGCTGGCGATGTGAACGAAATCTGCGGCAGAAAGGCCCGGCGCAGGTACGGCAAGGCTGCCGCCCTCGGCCGCAAGGCCCCACGCCACGACATAACCGTTCTGGCGTCGAGCGGCGTAAGCGCTGCGGGTGCAGGTCACTTCAACAATATCGTCCATGGTGATGACAGTAGGCGGGATCTGCGCTCCGTTTGCAGGGTTGCCCCATCCGATGACGTCACTTGTGTCTCGATGGGCAACCACTGCAGCATCGCCCACGACGGTGGTGTCATTGCCGCTGCCGATGATATTGGCCGGATTGAGGGCAACCAAGTCGTCGCTGGTGCGAACACGCAAAACCAGTTCCGGGTGCGTGTCACGAAAGCTGGTGCCTTGAGTCCATACGTCACCGTCGCCTTCATATTGCCACTGGGCGGACAATGCAGCCCCGGTCGTGGAGTTGAATGCACTGATGCGCCGCGGTGTTGCCGAGGCCCGGTAACTGCCGCGATTGAATCGAGCACCCATGATCTTCAACAGGCCTGCGCCAACGGTACTCTTGATGTCATAGACAGCATCGGGCGACGGGCCTTCAGTGGTTCCGTCTGCTCGCTTCACAGAGTAATGCAGTGTCACGCTGTGTCCGTTGTTGGCGGCGACAGTGGCGTAAGCGATGTCGAACTTCATTTCGCCGGCAACGGTTGCTTTCTTGACAGGTGATACGCTTCCGTCTCCCGCCTGGCCTGCCCAGTCAAGGGTGACTTCATCTTCTGGTTTAAGCTGCGCTTCGGCGCCAATGGTCACATGGGCGCCATTGACGACAGTGCCGGGGTCAAGAGAACAGGTATTTTTGTCCGCTTCGTCGATGATGGGCGCAGGCAATGGCAGCGCTGCGGCTGCCTGCACCGCGAAGCTCAAAGGCCGTGATGCTTTATCTTCGCCTTCCAGTGGCGTCATGGTGTAGGTCACCGTCACGGTGCTGTCCACGCTTTTACGGACTTCCGCCAGCGTCATCGGAAAGATCACGTCTTTATCCACAGCGGAGCCGAGAATGTCCTCGCTGTCGGTGTAAGGCGGCGTCCCCTTATCGTCTTGCCAGTTAATCTTTACGCTGTCACCAGCGGTCATCCCTTCCCACGGTGGCACCACGATTTGCGCGCCATCGGGAATCTCTTCCAGTTCAAGGATGTCGTCATCGAGGATGTCGTCTTCGCTGCCGGCCACTGACGGCGCATCCAACAGAGGTTGCTGCCCGACCCCCACGCTGAACTCAAGAATTGCTGAGTAACTGGTGCGTTTGGTGCCTGCGCGAGTCACCTCGTACGAGGCCTCGACGGTGCCGCCGTCGTTGAGCGAAATGGCGTTTGCAGGCACTGTAAATTTGACGTTGTCGCCTATGTTGACGCCTGTAATGTTGATCGAGTCCTTCACGTCACCGGCTTCGCTGCCCTGCCACAGGTAACTCACGACATCGCCAATGGCCATTCCCGTATAGCGCTTGATGATCAGGTCCGTTGAGCCGTATGCCGGATCTATCACGCCGTTCTCGTCCACCCCTTTAACTTCGGGGGCTGGCAGCTCTGCGCGGGGGGCGCCGATGTTCAATTTTTCGGCTCGGGCAGATTCACGGTGGACGGTTGTGCCGTCCACGAATCTTGAGAGGATGAAATACAACTCCAGAGTGCCCCCCTCGATCGCCTTGAGGTGCATGCCGTCTACCTTGAAAATGAATGCTGGCTTGCTGGACGCTTCCCCGTCGCTGATGTCATGCGGCTCTAACTGCGGGTCGTAAATGGTGAAATCGGGCCGGGTGCCGATCCACTTCAGAGTGATTCGATCGTCTTTCTTCATGCGGTCATCCCACGGGACCGTCACGGTCGTAGTGGGAAGGTCCGGATTGAGTGCGCCGCCAACGGCATTATCGGCTACCGGCGCGGGCATGCGCTCAGCTTCACCGATCACACTGATGAACGCCCCTCTGGACTTCGACTCGGTATTGTCTTGATGAATCAGCCGATAGGAGAACACCGCCTGGGTTTGACCCAGCGTTCGGATGACAATATTAGGGATTTCCACATCATAGGAAAACGGCACGCGGTCGATCGTAATCACCGGCGCGTCATAGCTGACCGGGGCGCCTTCGGCTGTAGTGCCCGTCAACGTCACCGCAATCCTGTCGCCCTTGACGAAGTCGGCCTTGCGCGCCTGAAGGCGCGAGAGCGTCTTTCTGCCCCTCGACGCTTGCAATCGTGAAGCCTGTTCTGGCGTCAACGACTGACTGAGTTGCTCCAGCTCGCGATCCGTGACCGCCCAGACCTGCACCGTCACCGGGCCGCCTTCCAGGTCATCCAGCTTCAGTACGTTGTCGTATGCTTCCAAGATGATCGGTGCGTCCAGCCGCGAGTTGTCGGTGTCAACGACAACACGGCTCTCGGCAGCCCAGTCTTCCGAACGGTTCTGCACCACGTCGTAGAGTTCGAACGTCACGGCCACGCCGAATTCGTCTGAGTCGCCCCCCCTCAGAATGGTCTCTTTCTCGACCGTGATCTCGATCGGTTGGCCATTTTTTCCAGCCTCTACTTCCTCAGCCGTGACCGTGTGGTACACAAATTCTCCGCCCCAGGAGAGCTTGATACGGTCCCCTTCGGTCATCTCGGGGTAGGGCATAATCTTGACCGGCACACCGTTCTCGGCGTCATCGGCGTCCACGCCATCGTTGATGATCTCCTCAGGCAGGGTCAGCACAAGTGCCGAGTGCCCAGGGGTATCGCCGTCCTGATCCTTTCCGCCGGGACGATTGAGCTTGACCAGTATGTCGATTGCAGCGGAGGTTTCGGGGGCCTGGCTTTGTCGCTTCACGGAATACTGAAGGGTGTGTCTGTCCGAGGTGAGGCGCCTCGAATCGACGAAGGTCGTCACCCGCTGGCCGACGTCTGTCAGGTCAATGATCTCTGTCGAGACGACCGTGCCATCAAGCAACACTGACACGCTGTCGGCTGCTTTCATGTCCGACCATGCCGGGATGTACAGCTGCAAGCCATTGTTCGGAAAGTTATCCAGGGCAGCGCCGCGATTGATCCCCCACAATTCCTGTCCAGGCTCGGCCGGTGGCTCGGGAAGAGGGCCCACCCTACCGGGGATTTCCAGGTTGATCAGCGAGTTGGGCCTACCGGGGGTAACGAACGGATTCCAGGGAAATGAGCGCATGGCGGTTGACTCCTGTCGGGAAATTCCAGGAGTCATTGAGCGCCGGATTGGAGGAATTGACTACTGTCAGAAGTGACAGGTTTTGCTACCGCTGGTCGGCTTTGCCTGAGGTAAAGCGTGCACTTGCGAGCCGAACGACCGGCTGCAGACAGCCATCAGTTTTGCCGTTTCCGGGGGTTATTTCCAACGATGAATCGGCCATCCGTGCTTTTCCGCTTCCGCGCGCAACACCGCATCGGGGTTCACCGCGTGGGGGAAATCGACCTTGCGCAGCAGCGGCAAATCGTTGCGTGAATCCGAATAGAAACTCGCGCCTTCGAGGTTCTCGCCTTCCTGATCCAGCCATTCCATCAGCCGCGTGATCTTGCCTTCCCGGTAGGTCAGCACGCCATGGGTCTTGCCGCTGTAGACGCCGTGGGCGATGTCCAGATCGATCGCCAGCACCTCGTCGACGCCGATCCGTTCGGCGATGGGCTTGACCAGATGCACGCCCGAGGCCGAGATGATCAGGATACGGTCACCCGCAGCGCGATGTTCGGCGATGGCCTTGGTGGCGTCGCTGAAGATGATCGGCTCGATGTAGTCCTCGACCCACGGCCCGACCAGAAACTCCACTTCCTCAGGCGTACGGCCGATCATCGGCTCCAGGCTGAAGGCCATGTAATCTTCCATCGCCAGCTCGCCCTTGCTGTAAGCCTCCATCAATTCGTGGTCTTTTTTGATGAATGATTCGGGATCGACCCAGCCCAGACGCCCCATCTGCTCGCTCCAAAGGCTGGCGCAGTCGCCGTGAATCAGCGTTTCATCCAGATCGAATATTGCTAAAGCCATTACCGCTGTCCTCTCAAATCATTTACACGCAATCAACTGTAGGAGCGTGGCTTGTCCCGCGAACTGCCGGGAACCGGCAGCAACCCAAGTGAATGCGGTGTGTCAGTCTGAATCCCTTCGCAGGTTTTACGGCGGGTTCCCCGCCGATCGCGGGACAAGCCACGCTCCTACAGGTCTCGTGGCGTCTAAGCCACTTCGCACAGCGCCGATGGTTCAATGTTCAGGGTGACGCGCTGGCCGTTCGGGTGCAAGTCGCTTGCCGATCGGTTGAGCACATCCACCACCAGTTCGACGCCGTGAGCCTGGACGCGATAGCGGATCACGTTGCCCAGCAGGCTGTGACTGAGGATCTCGCCTTCGAGCAGGCCTGTGAGGCTGAGCTGAATGGCTTCGGGCCGGATCGCCACCCGGCTGCCGATCGGTCGCTGCATCAGGCGGCTGGCGTCCTCGGCTTCCAGCAGGTTGTAGTTGCCGATGAAACCGGCGGCGAAAGCGTCCACCGGCGAGGTGTACAGCGTCTCGGCATCGCCGCTCTGCACGATGCGGCCCTGGTTCATCAGGAAGATGCGGTCCGACATGGTCAGCGCTTCTTCCTGATCGTGGGTCACGAAAATCGTCGTCAGGCCCAGCTCCTGCTGGATCGCTCGAATCTGTTCGCGCAGGTGTTTGCGGATCCGCGCATCCAGCGCCGAGAGCGGCTCGTCGAGCAGCAGCAGGCGAGGGCGCGTCACCAGCGAGCGCGCCAGTGCCACACGCTGACACTGGCCGCCCGACATCTGGTGCGGGTAGCGCTTGGCGAAATCGGTCAGTTCCACCAGCTTCAACACTTCGGCCACGCGTTGCTTCGTTTCATCGCCGCTGACTTTCTGCATGCGCAGGCCAAAGGCGACGTTCTGCTCCACATTCATGTTGGGGAACAGCGCATAACTCTGGAACACCATGCCGATGCCACGCTTCTGCGGTGAGACCGGGACGATGTTCTTGCCATCGAGAAAGATCTTGCCGCTGGTGACGGGCGTCAGGCCGGCGATGCAACGCAGCAGGGTGGATTTGCCGCAGCCGGACGGGCCGAGCAGGGTGACGAATTCGCCCTTGTTGATCACGCAATTGATGTCGCTGAAGACCGCTGTGCTGGCGTAGTTCTTTTGCAGGTTTTCGACACTGACGAAGCTCATATCAGTCTTTGTCCTTGTTCAGTCGGTTGGCCGCCCAGGTCAGCAGCAGTACGAAGAGGAAATAGGAGATCACCAGCGCACTGTTGAAGTGGCCGCTGCTGTTGCGCATGTTGTTGAGGTACACCTGCAACGTTTCGTAGCGCGTGCCGACCAGCAGGTTGGCGAAAACGAACTCGCCGAACAGGAACGAGAACGACAGCAACAGCGCGATCATCAGGCCCTTGCGCAGGTTGGGCAGCACCACCCGAAACGCCGCCTGGAACGTGCTGGCGCCGAGCAACTGAGCGGCGTCCATCAGATCTACCAGATTGATCGCCTGCAGGTTGTTGGTGATCGCCCGGTACATGAACGGCAGCGCCACGGTGAAATAGCAGCCGATCAGAATCCACGGCGTACCGACCATCGCCAAGGGGCCGGAACCATAGAGCTGCAGCAGGCCCACCGAGGACACCACCGGCGGCACGGCAAATGGCAGCAGGATGAGGATGTTCATCAGTGCATCGAGCTTCGGGAAGTGGTAGTGCACCACGAACAGCAGCGGCAGGATCAGCACCACGGAGAGGATAAGTGCGCCCACGCAGACCAGCAGCGACTGGCCGAACGCGATGAGAAACCGTGGGTCGCTCCACAGCGCCACGTACCATTTGTAAGTGAATCCGCTGGGCAGGATCGATGCCGACCAGCTGGTGGCAATCGAGTACACGAAGGTGCCGAGCAGCGGCGCCAACAGAATCAGAAACAGGATGTACACCACCGTGCGGTGGTAGAGCCCGACCGGGCCGCGTTCAGCGCGAGACATGGTAGCTCCTCTTCAACAGCCACTGATGGACGATGGTCACCAGCGTCATCATCCCTACCAGAATCATGGCCAGCGCACTGGCCAGATTCGGGTCCAGGGAAATGTCGCCTGCCACCATCGCGGCGATGCGGATGGGCAGCACGTTGAAGTTGCCGGTGGTCAGCGCATACACCGTCGCATAGGCGCCCAGTGCATTGGCCAGCAGGATCACGAACGTGCCGAGCAAGGCAGGCGTCAGCACGGGGATGCCGATGTGTCGCCAGAAGTCCCAGCCGCTCGCACCCAGCAGCGAGGCCGACTCGCGCCAGTCTTCACGCAGCGCGTCGAACGCCGGATAAAGCAGCAGCACGCCGAGGGGAATCTGGAAATAGGTATAGAGGATGATCAGGCCGGTCTTCGAATACAGGTTGAAGTCGTCGATGATGCCGGCCTGTTTCAGGATAAGCGTCAGCGCGCCGTTGAAGCCCAGCAGAATGATGAACGCGAACGCCAGCGGTACGCCGGAAAAGTTGCTGGTCATGTTGGCGAAAGCGCTGACGAAATCCCGCAGCCGCCCTGGCACTTTGCGCAGCGAATAACTGCCGAGGATAGCGATGAAGATGCCGATCAGACTCGACCAGAAGCTGATCTCCAGGCTGTACTGCATGGCCTGACGATAAAAGCGCGAGTTGAACGCCTTGATGAAGTTGTCCAGGCCCCAGCCGCTTTCCGAATAAAGGCTGTTGATCGCCACCCACGCCAGTGGCGCGAGCTGAAACGCAATGAAGAACAGGGCGAACGGCACCAGGCACAACAGGCCCAGCCATTTGCCGCGACTTTGTGAATTCACTTGAGCACCTCGGTGCAGACAGGTTTGTCGTGGGGCACGCCGAGCAGTTCGCAGACGATTCCGCAGATCTGGGTCTGTTTCGGTTGCGCATCAGGGTCGAGGCTGAAGGCATCGCCGATGACGAACAGCGGCACTTCGCGTTCCTCTGGAAGCAGGCCGTTGTGTGAGCGGTCGTTGTTCATGCCGTGGTCGGCCGTCACCAGCACCTGATACCCCGCGTCCAGCCAGCGCTGCAGGTACTCGGCCAGGATGATGTCGGCCGAGCGCGCGCTGTTGCGGTATTGCGGGGTGTCGAGGCCGTGCTTGTGGCCGGCGTCGTCGATGTTCATCGGATGGATAAACAGAAAGTTCGGCTGATGCGCGGTGCGCAGGTGCTCGGCATCGTCGAACAAGTGGGAATCGGGGTAGTGGTCGACGTAGTAGAAGTGGCCGTGCTGGATCGGCAGATCGGCGTCGTCGGTGTGGCGATCGCGCCCGGCAATGAACGGGCTGCGGTTGTACAGCTCGCTGACCCAGTGATAGGCCGCAGCGGCGGTTTTCAGTCCGCCGGCGGCAGCGTAATGGAAGATGCTGCGCTGGCTGGAGAGACGGGAAACTTGGTTATGCACAATGCCGCTGTCGATGGGCGCAACGCCTGTCAGGATGCATTCGTACAGCGGTCGTGAAAGCGCCGGCAACTCGCATTCAAGCTTGTACAGCGCGGCCCGGCCTGCATTCCGGTACGCCAGCAGATGCCCCATCGCATGCTGCGCCACGCTGTAACTCAGGCCGTCCAGCAGAATGAGGATGACGTTGTGTTTCATGGCCTCTCCGGGGGAAGAGGGCAATGCGCATTGTGCTGTCGGAGCGCGCTTGCCCGCGAACGCGTTGGGTGGGTCACCCGGTATGAACCTGATACGACGCACTCGCGGGCAAGCGCGCTCCTACATCAAACGCGCGTGCCCGTTGTAACGCTTACTGCATCTCGACGATGACCTGTTCGTTCCACTGCTGAGGCAGGGCTTTGGAGGTCTTTTCCCAGGCGGCCGGATCTTTGATCGGCTGGGGATTGGCGGCGACATATTGCTCGGAAGGAATCAGGTTCTTCGCGATGTCGGCGGGTAGTTTGAGGTTGGTTTCCGCACGAATAGGACGCGCATTGCCTTTCGCCAGATTGATCTGCCCCTCATCGCTGAAGATGTATTCGCGGGTCAGCTTGGCTGCGTTTGGATGTTTTGCGTATTTGTTGATGATGGTGGTGTAGCCGGATTTCACCGAACCGTCCGAAGGAATCAGCACGACGTAATCGTCAGGATTGGCCATCTTGGCCTTGTAGCTCAGGCCGTTGAAGTCCCAGACGATGCCGACTTCCACTTCACCTTTTTCCATGGTCTGAATGGTCGGGTTGTTGATGCCCAGACGCTTCTGTTTGGCCAGTTCAGTGAACAATTGCAGGCCGGGTGCGATGTTGGTTTCGTCGCCTTTCATGGCAATCGACGCTGCGAGCACGCCGTTGGCCGCCTGGGCCGCGGTGCTCACATCACCGATGGTGACTTTGTATTTGCCGTTTTTCAGGTCCGCCCATTTGGTCGGAACCTCGGAGCCGTGCAGCAGCTTCTTGTTGACGATGAACGCGATGGTGCCGGTGTAGGCCAGTGCCCAGTGACCGTCCTTGTCCTTGGCCCAGTCCGGTATCTGATCCCAGGTCGTCGGCTTGTAAGGTTGAGTCACGCCCTTGGTCGTTGCGATAGGGCCGAACGCGGCGCCCACGTCACCGATGTCGGCGCTGGCGTTGTCTTTTTCCGCATCGAACTTGGCCACTTCCTGAGCCGAGCTCATGTCCGTGTCCATGTGCACCAGACCGTATTTGGCGGTGAGGTCGGTCCAGGTGCCTTTCCAGTTTGCCCAGTCATCGGGCATGCCCACGCTGTTGACTGCGCCTTCGGCCTTGGCCGCGGCTTCAAGCGTCTTGAGGTCGGTATCCGCGGCCATGGCCGATGTGCTCAGCGCGATGGCCGAACCCAGGAGTGATGCCAGCAAAAGGTGTTTCATTCGAAGCTCCTTTGGTACTTCTCGACAGTTATGAAAGACGAAGTCGTTGAAGTGCGCGTTGCGATGGGGTTGGTCTAGGTCAGCAATACCTGAGCCAAGTTAGGCCAGTTACATGACGTTTTCATGTATGGACCGACTTTTGCTGGGTGAAGCGCAGGCATCAGGCATCGCTGTCGAACAAGCGTAGACCATGCCCAAGTGGCTGATATAAAAAGGCTAATTTCTTTTTTATGCCTGATTTATCAATCAGATCGCGCTGGATTGTCACGCAACAGTCATCTACGCTGCCTACGCTGTGGATCACTGAAGCGGGCCGTTCGGCAGTAGACCTTGCCCCGAAATAGCGCTGGTCTAGTCCAGATAGGTAACGAAATGCGCCAAGATGTGCCCCGAGCGGTGACGACCATTTGCAACGCTTTGCAAGAACAGATCGAGCATGGCCTGTTATTGCCCGGCAGCAAGCTTCCGGCGGAGCGCAAGCTGAGCGAAGTGTTCGACACCACGCGTATCACCCTGCGCGAAGCGCTGGTGCAGCTCGAGGCGCAAGGGCTGATCTACCGTGAGGAGCGTCGCGGCTGGTTCATTTCGCCGCCGCGCCTGGCCTACGACCTGATGCGCCGCAGTCATTTCCACGCGATGGTTCAACAGCAGGGCCGAGTGCCTGCCACGCAAATGCTATCGGCGCGGCTGCAACCGGCATCGGCCGTCATCTGTGAGTTGCTGCAACTGCCTGCATTGTCCAGCGTGATCCAGATCTGCCGCGTGCGCCGGATCGATGAGCGATTGGTGCTGTACGTCGAGCACTACCTCAATCCCGAATACTTCCCGCAGATCCTCGACTTCGACCTGGATCAGTCGTTGACCGAGTTGTACGCGCGTCACTACGACATTCTGTACGGTCAGGTGCGGTTCGAGATCGTGCCCACGGCGTTGCCGGTCGAGGCCGCCGCTGCCCTGAAAGTGTCGATCGGCAGCCCCGGACTTCGCATCGCCAGGGTCAACCACGACCAGCACGGGCGACTGATCGATTGCGATCTGGAGTACTGGCGTCACGATGCAATCCACGTAAGCGCAGTAGTCGCAGAGGTGTGAGCCGCCGCACTGGCGACGGCTTCTCGCTGCCCAATATTAAGACGAGGTGCAAGGAGCGGTCAGCAAGCGCAAGCCTGGCGATCCACTGACCATTGGGATTGGCCGACACAGTGTCGACCAATCCGTTGCATTCCTGCACGGTAGGGATGTCACAGCGTCTCACTTCCGAGTCGGGGTAGTCGGGATAAGAGCGCCAACAATGGTTACGGTTTGATCAGAGGTACTGCCGCTGTTCGGGATGTCGTCCCCGTTCGCGTCCAGGATAGTCGTGATAACCGGGCGAAGGGTAACGGCGCTTACAGTGAAGGTGCGCACCGCTGTCTCTGTGCCATCACCATACAGCGCTTTGGCTTTGATGGCATGATCTGCAACTTCCAGGTCATTCATTGCAAGAGTCCACTGCCCGTTTGCGTTGGCGGTCAGCTTGCCCTTGGAGTCTTTGTGGTCAAATACTTCGACATCATGATCAGGCGCCGCGGTGCCACTCACCGTTACGCTGGTAGCCGAGGTAGTCTGACTGTCCGGGATTTCGTTACCCTTCGAATCCTTGATATTGCTGATCACGGGAGGGTCCAATACCACGGCCGGACCCACGCTGAACTCAAGAATTGCTGAGTAACTGGTGCGTTTGGTGCCTGCGCGAGTCACCTCGTACGAGGCCTCGACGGTGCCGCCGTCGTTGAGCGAAATGGCGTTTGCAGGCACTGTAAATTTGACGTAGTCGTCGCCCACGTTGTTGCCTGTAATGTTGATCGAGTCCTTCACGTCACCGGCTTCGCTGCCCCGCCACAGATAACGCACGACATCGTTAATGGCCATTCCCGTATAGCGCTTGATGATCAGGTCCGTTGAGCCGTATGCCGGATCTATCACGCCGTTCTCGTCCACCCCTTTAACTTCGGGGGCTGGCAGCTCGGCGCGGGGAGCGCCGATGTTCAATTTTTCGGCTCGGGCCGATTCACGGTAGACGATTGTGCCGTCCACGAATCTTGAGAGGATGAAATACAACTCCAGAGTGCCCCCCTCGATCGCCTTGAGGTGCATGCCGTCTACCTTGAAAATGAATGCTGGCTTGCTGGACGCTTCCCCGTCGCTGATGTCATGCGGCTCTAACTGCGGGTCGTAAATGGTGAAATCGGGCCGGGTGCCGATCCACTTCAGAGTGATTCGATCGTCTTTCTTCATGCGGTCATCCCACGGGACTGTCACGGTCGTAGTGGGAAGGTCCGGATTGAGTGCGCCGCCAACGGCATTATCGGCTACCGGCGCGGGCATGCGCTCAGCTTCACCGATCACACTGATGAACGCCCCTCTGGACTTCGACTCGGTAGTGTCCTCATGAATCAGTCGATAGGAGAACACCGCCTGGGTTTGCCCCAGCGTTCGGATGACAATATTAGGGATTTCCACATCATAGGAATACGGCACGCGGTCGATCGTAATCACCGGCGCGTCATAGCTGACCGGGGCGCCTTCGGCTGTAGTGCCCGTCAACGTCACCGCAATCCTGTCGCCCTTGACGAAGTCGGCCTTGCGCGCCTGAAGGCGCGAGAGCGTCTTTCTGCCCCTCGACGCTTGCAATCGTGAAGCCTGTTCTGGCGTCAACGACTGACTGAGTTGCTCCAGCTCGCGATCCGTGACCGCCCAGACCTGCACCGTCACCGGGCCGCCTTCCAGGTCGTCCAGCTTCAGTACGTTGTCGTATGCTTCCAAGATGATCGGTGCGTCCAGCCGCGAGTTGTCGGTGTCAACGACAACACGGCTCTCGGCAGCCCAGTCTTCCGAACGGTTCTGCACCACGTCGTAGAGTTCGAACGTCACGGCCAGGCCGATTGCGTCTGAGTCTCCCCCCATAAGAATGGTCTCTTTCTCGACCGTGATCTCGATCGGTTGGCCTTTTTTTCCAGCCTCTACGTCCTCAGCCGTGACCGTGTGGTACACAAATTCTCCGCCCCAGGAGAGCTTGATACGGTCCCCTTCGGTCATCTCGGGGTAGGGCATAATCTTGACCGGCACACCCTTCTCGGCGTCATCGGCGTCCACGCCATCGTTGATGATCTCCTCAGGCAGGGTCAGCACAAGTGCCGAGTGCCCAGGGGTATCGCCGTCCTGATCCTTTCCGCCGGGACGATTGAGCTTGACCAGTATGTCGATTGCAGCGGAGGTTTCGGGGGCCTGGCTTTGTCGCTTCACGGAATACTGAAGAGTGTGTCTGTCCGAGGTGAGGCGCGCCGAATCGACGAAGGTCGTCACCCGCTGGCCGACGTCTGTCAGGTCAATGATCTCTGTCGAGACGACCGGGCCATCAAGCAACACGGACACGCTGTCGGCTGCTTTCATGTCCGACCATGCCGGGATGTACAGCTGCAAGCCATTGTTCGGAAAGTTATCCAGGGCAGCGCCGCGATTGATCCCCCACAATTCCTGTCCAGGCTCGGCCGGTGGCTCGGGAAGAGGGCCCACCCTGCCGGGGATTTCCAGGTTGATCAGCGAGTTGGGCCTACCGGGGGTAATAAACGGATTCCAGGGAATTGAGCGCATGGCGGTTGACTCCTGTCGGGAAATTCCAGGAGTCATTGAGCGCCGGATTGCAGGAGTTGACTACTGTCAGAAATGACAGGTTTTGCTACCGTTGGTCGGTATTGACTTGGATGAGCAGGCGTAGCATTTGATCTCCTTATGGCGTTCTTCGGCCTGTGCTTTCACGGTGAGTGATCCCATGCGGACATGAGCGGATGTCGCCCAAATGTACAGGGGTGTACATGAAAAGATCATGCGCGTACAGTCGCTTAACTCATTCTCAACGTAAGGGCGACACGCAATGTCGGTATCAGGCAAGGAGCGAGGCAAGCCTCATGACTCCGGTTGGAGAGGCTCCGCCGATGGGTGGCTGGAAGCCGCCTATGAAGCCTTGAAGGAATCCGGAGTCGATGCGGTTCGCGTGATGCCACTGGCCAAGCGACTGAACCTTTCACGCACCAGTTTTTACTGGTTTTTTCAGGATCGCGAACAACTGCTTGCCGCCTTGCTGGCGCGCTGGAAAGACAAAAATACCGGTGGCATGCTCAAGCAGTCCGAACGCTATGCAGAGAACATCACCGAAGCGATCCTTAACGTTTTCGAATGCTGGCTGAATCCTGAACTGTTCGATTCGCAGTTCGAGTTCGCGGTCCGCAGTTGGGCCTTGCAGTCCGAGGAAGTGGCCACGGAAATCGCCGCGGCGGATGACGCACGGATCAACGGCTTGTCGGCGATGTTCCGACGCTTCGGCTACGACGCCGATGCCGCTGACACGCGTGCCCGAACGATTTATCTGACGCAGATCGGTTATATCTCGATGAAGACCACCGAAGACATCACCGAGCGTTTCCGACGCATCCCGCACTACGTTGCGATCTTCACCGGCAAGGCGCCGAAGAAGCGCGAGCTCGACCGCTTCTACGGCGCCTTCGGTTACGCCGAAAAAGAGCCGGGCGCATTCGTGCCGCTGGCTGAAACCTTCGAGGAGAGCGCCGGTGCGAACTGAAACCCTCGGCATCATCGGCGGGACCGGCTGGCTCGGTGGCGCGCTGGCGCAGGCGCTGCTGGAAACGGGCTTCGTCAGCGCCGGGCAGCTCTTTCTGTCGAACCGCTCCGGCAGCCATCCGCTTGGTTCCACCGGCGCGCATCTTGTCAGCGACAATCAGGCGCTGGTGGACGCCAGCGATGTCGTGATTGTTTCGGTGCGTCCTGAGCAATTCAGCGCGCTGAAAATCGATGCGTCGGGCAAGCTGGTGATCTCCTTGATGGCCGGCGTGACCGCGCAGACCATCAGCGCGGCGACAGGGGCGAGAGCCGTTGTTCGAGCCATGGCCAATGCCGCAGTCGAAATCAGACAGTCCTTCACGCCCTGGCATTGCGCGATGGAGTTGTCGGCGTCAGAGGTCGATTTCATTGAGCATGTGCTGGCGTGCGTCGGCACGACGAGCAGAGTGCCGACAGAGGATTGCATCGATTATCTCAGTGCCTTGTCTGGGACAGGACCGGCGTTTCCGGCGTTGTTGATGACCGCACTGACACACCAGGCGATGGCGGCAGGCATTCCTCAAGATGTCGCGCATCAGGCGGCGCGCGGTGTAGTGCTGTCGGCCAGTCAGTTGCTCGCCGAACATGACCCGCAGGCGATGATTGATTCGCTGGTTGCCTATAAAGGCGTGACGGCAGCGGCGTTGCAGAGCCTGCTGGATGCGGGTTTCGAGCGGCAGATCGGTGAGGCGGTGCAGGCCGGCGCAGAGGTCGCTCGCAGAGGGATGTGACCTCTTTGCCGCCTGCAAAGCTTCTAAAGATCCTTCACCAAACGCAATGCATCGTAAATCGCCGCATGGGTGTTGCGTGCAGCCACCGCATCGCCGATGCGAAACAGCTGGAAGCGCCCCTCGGGGTTGGTCACCAGATGCTGCGCGTTGCCTGCGATCAGGTCATGCTGCTCGACCGCGCCGCCGTTGCTGGAGAGCGGACGCAGTTCGAAATATAACTCGTCCATCGGCAACGTGCCGTGGTTGATGACCACTTGATCGACGACGCGCTCCTTGTTGACCTTGCCGTAATCGCTGCCGAACACCGCCACCAGTTTGCCGTCGCGCCTGAGCACTGACTCCACGCGGTACGTCACGGTGAACACCACGTCCAGGTCCTGCAGGCTGCGCATGTAGGGCACCAGATTCATGGCCATCACTTCCGGCGCGAAGGCCCGGTCGGGCGTGACGATTTCCAGATGAGCGCCGCTTTGTGCGATCACTTCGGCTGCCTGCAGCGCGGCATGATCCCCGGCGTCGTCGAAGATCAGCACGTTCCTGCCTGGCTTCACGTCTCCGGAAATGATGTCCCAGGCCGACACCACCAACTCGTTGCCTTGGCTGAGCACCTCGGTATCCGGCAGGCCGCCGGTGGCGACGATCACCACGTCCGGCTCCTGCTCCAGCACTGTCTGCGCTTCGGCCCAGGTGTTGAAGTGAAACTTCACACCCATGCGTTCGCACTGCGCCATGCGCCAGTCGATGATGCTGATCATCTCGCGGCGTCGCTCGCTCAACGACGTCAGCCGAACCTGACCGCCAGGCCGATCCGCCGCTTCCAGAACGGTCACATCGTGCCCGCGCTCGGCCGCGACCCGTGCAGCTTCCAGCCCGCCGGGGCCTGCGCCGATCACCACCACCTTGCGCCGGGTCGCGGCTTTGGGAATGTCGTGGGGCATGGTGGTCTCGCGACCGGTCGCCGGGTTGTGGATGCAGTAGGCCGCGCCACCCTGATAGATGCGATCCAGGCAATAGTTGGCGCCGACGCAGGGCCGAATCTCCTCTTCGCGCTTCTCGATGATCTTGCGCACGATGTGCGGGTCGGTCATGTGCGCGCGGGTCATGCCGACCATGTCGACCTTGCCCGAGGCGATGGCATGACGCGCGGTCGCCACGTCGGGGATCTTCGCGGCATGGAAGGTCGGAAAACCGGTCGCTGCACGGATCTCGCCGGCAAAATCCAGGTGCGGCGAGTTGCGCATGCCCTGAATCGGAATCACGTCGGTCAGGCCGGCGTCGGTGTCGATGTGGCCTTTGACGACGTTGAGAAAATCCACCAGCCCGCTGTCCTTGAGCATGTGCGAGATCGCGATGCCTTCCTGGGCGCCGAAGCCGCCCGGCAGGTCTTCGTCGCCGGTGTAACGCACGCCCAGCAGGAAGTCCTCGCCACAGCGCTGGCGGATCCCGCGCAGGACGTCGAAGGTGAAGCGCAGTCGATTCTCCAGCGGGCCGCCGTATTCCCCTTCGAGCTCGTTGGTCAGTGGCGACCAGAACTGATCCATCAAATGGCCGTAGGCCTGAAGTTCGAGACCGTCCATGCCGGCAGCTTTCATGCGTTCGGCGGCATCGACGTAATCCTTGATGATGCGCTCGATGTCCCATTCTTCGAGCTTCTTGGGGAACGCGCGGTGTGCAGCCTCCCGCCGATGCGAGGGCGAAACCACCGGCAGCCAGTCGGCTTTGTCCCAACGGGTACGGCGGCCCAGGTGGGTCAACTGAATCATCACCGCCGCGCCGTGTTCGTGGCACTCGTCGGTCAGGTCCTTCAGCCAGCCCACCACTTCATCCTTGTACGCCAGCACGTTGTTGAACACTGGCGGACTGTCTCGCGACACCGCGGCCGAACCGGCTGTCATGGTCAGCGCCACGCCTGCCTTCGCCCGCTCCACGTGGTAGGCGCGGTAAAGATCCTTGGGCATGCCGTCCACGGGATAAGCGGGTTCGTGGGAGGTAGTAATGATGCGGTTTCTGAGCGTCAGGTGCTTGATCGTGTAGGGCTGCAACAGCGGATCGCTGGACATCGTGGTGCGCTCCTGGGAGAGAACATCAGGCTTGGTTTGACGCAAAACTAGGTGGAATGTACATAGGTGTCAAGCATGGTTGACGGCTGTGTACATTTCGCTTGCGTCCACACGCACCGTGTGGCTACTATCGGCCGAACAGCTGGCCGAGACTGGCGATTCGACACTTTCACTGCCGCACCCAGTAACACCCATACACGACAGGGGACATGCACGATGGATGCTTATTCGCCGTATAAGAAAAAACGTATTGGTTGGTTAGCAGGGATCGCTTTGACGACAGTGAGCGTGCTCAGCCACGCCGCCGATCAGCCGCCGGTTCGCATCGGTTGGGTGAACTGGTCGGACACGGAGATCGCCGTCAAGCTGGCCAACATCGTTCTGGAAGATCAGCTGAAACAGCCGGTCAAGCTGGTGATGGCCGACATTGGCATCCAGTTTCAAGCGATGGCCAACGGCAACATCGACCTGATTCCCATGGTCTGGCTGCCAGGTACGCACAAGGCCTTCTACGACAAGTACAAGGACAAGCTCGAAGATCTGGGCGTGCTGTATGAAGGCCGCATCGGCATGGCGGTGCCGGACATCGTGCCGGCCAGCGAGGTGTCGAGCCTTGCCGACCTGAACAAGCCGGGTATCGCGCAGCAATTCGACGGCAAGATCCTGACGTCGGAGGTGGGCAACGGGCAGTACAAGCTGACCGAGAAAGTCCTCAACGACAAGAAGATCGTCGGCTACAAAATGGTCGCGTCTTCGGAAAGCGGCATGCTCAGCGAGCTGGACCGCAACCTCAAACGCGGGAAATGGTCACTGGTCAACGCCTGGAGTCCGCACTGGATGTTCGCCAAATACCCGCTGCGCTATCTGGATGACCCGGAGCATTTGTTCGGCGGCACCGAGCAGATTCACGTCGTCGCCCGCAAGGGATTCAGCGAGCAATACCCGAAAGTGGCCCGGTTCTTCTCCCATTACTCCATCCCGCAGGCTGACTTGCAGACGATGATGTCGGCGGCGCGGGAGCCAGGCAACTCGCCGGAAAAAGTCGTCGCAGCTTATTACGCGCAGAACAAGGCGAGGTTCGTGGCGATGGCCGAAGGCAACAAGACGGCGGCAACCAGCCCTTGATGCTGTAAGAAAGGGGCGGGCGGCCTGCTGCTGATTCAGGGGCAAGGCTTGGTCCTGTGGGAGCAGACTCGCTCCCACAGTTCGTGCGGTGCATCAGTCAGCAGACGCGCCGTCTTTCTTCCCGCGCAACTCACTCACGCTGCCGCCGCTGGTGCTGACCTGCACGTTCAGGCGCGGTGTCGCCAGGTCCATCCCGGCTTCATCCAGGTAGCGTTTGAGCGACAGATTGAACGCTCGCGAAACTTCCCACTGCTTGATCGGCGCGGTCTTGAAGCGTGCACGCAGAATGGCGTTGCCCGACTCGAAGCTTTCGACGCCCTGAATCTCCAGCGGTGACCAGATATTGCGGCGCTGCAGCGGATCGGTGCGCATCTTCTGGCCGACGTCGCGGATCATTTTCAAGGCGTCGTCGATGTTCATGTTCGACGGGATCGCGATGCGGAAGATCGCGTAGCCGAACTCCCGCGAGTAGTTCTGGATGCTCTTGATCTCGCTGAAAGGGATGGTGTGAACGATGCCGTCGATGTCCCGCAGCCGCACGGTCCGGATGGTCAGCCCTTCGACGGTGCCCAGGTGACCGCCGACGTCGACGTAATCGTCGATCGCCAGCGAGTCCTCGATGATGATGAACAAGCCGGTGATCAGGTCCGCAACCAGCGACTGCGCGCCGAAACCGATCGCCAGGCCGATGACACCGGCACCCGCCAGCAGCGGCGTGACGTTCATGCCCATGTTCGCCAGCGCGACAATCACCGCAATGATGAAAATCGTCACGAACAGCACATTACGAATCAGCGGCATCATCGTCTGCGCGCGGGCGTTGGCCAGGCCCTTGCGCGAGCGGGTAAGGGCATGATGAATCGCGGTATCGGCAAGAATCCACACCAGCCAGGCAAACATCAGCGTGGTGGCAAGGCCAATGATTCGCAGGCTGATGTCATGCCCGTCGCCGTCGGCAAACCGAATCAGAGACAGGCCCCACACGCGCATCCCCAGTTCGATGAACACCAGCCAGATGAGCAGGTGCACGACGGTGTAGAAGAAGTTCTTGAGACGATCCGAATACAGCGCATGACGCTTGTGGCCGTGGGACGGTTTTTGCGCATAACGCCGCACCAGCCCGTTGATCACCATGCACAGCACCAGCAGCACCGTGCAGATCAGCGCCTGACGCAACGCCGTGCTGGTATCGCCGGCAGAGAAAAACGTCGCAAACAGCGACACGCCCACCAGCACAAGCGCGGGCAGGTACCAGAAGCTGCCGAGCACTTCGATGCTGTCGCTCAACGCGCGTCGTTTCAGGCGGCGAGCCAGGGGCTGGTTGCGAATGAGGTGAGCGATGGGCCGACGGAAACGGATGATGAACAGCCCGGTCGACAGCGCGGCCATGACGTTCGCCAGTGTCGCGGCGGTGTGCGCCAGGTGCACGCCCAGGCTTGCCACCAGACGCGGATCGCTCAGCGCTTCGCCGAACGCTGCGAAACTGCCGATCCACCACAGCGGGCGGAAGGCCTGGTGGCGCAGGATGTACAGCGCCTGATGCCGATGAGGACCGTCCAGCAGCGAGAACGCAATCACGCAGATGGCCGAAAACAGCGTGCCGACCACCAGCGCGTAAGCGAGCACCATCGCCAGATCACGACCCAGCGACGGCGGCAGCGAATAACTCAGGTACACCGTGATCACCAGCGCCACCAGCCAGGGTCCGAGCTTGCGCAGCGCAAAGCGCAGCATGTCCCACGGGCGTGGGTGTTGCGGCAGTTCTTCGGACAGGCCAAAGCGCAGCCGCACCTTGTGCCCGAGCCAGATCAGCGCCGCCGCCAACAGGCTCCAGAGCGCAAGAACCACGGCGAAACCGAAGATGATCGGCCACCATTGATTGGCCGGCAACATCAATGCGACGAGTTCGTCCTGCGCCTGCGACACCTCATCGGCCCAGCGGCTGAGCGGGCTGTCGTCTCCGGTAAACTGTTTCTCCAGCTCTGCAAACGAACTGCCGATCAGCCCCAGCACGCCTTGCTCGGCGTTGGGCTGGGCTTTCTGCGTGGCATCGCGAAGCTTCTTCAGGTCCTCCAGCAACTTGCTGCGCTGCTGATCGTTCTCCAGCGACGTGATCACTTCATCCAGCGACTGCCCCAACGGCTCTTGCGCCTGCGGCTGAGCTTTCTGGCCACTGAGCAGACTCGGCAGTCCAGCCGCCTGCGTGAGGGCGACGGGGAACAGTGCCAGCAGAAAGATCAGCAACAGGCGTGGCAGGGTGCAAAAGCGGGGAGGAGCAGTCACCGGGTCATCAACCTCGAGTCGGGCGGGCGATAGGATTGTAGTGCGCTTGAGGTGCAGGCGCGGGGCTGGCCCGTGAGCAGCGCTGCGAAGGTCGTGCATCGCGGCACCCGGCCGTCAGGGCGGACCGGATGCCGATCTGGATAATGCGGTCCGCGCAGGCGGCCATGCCGGCCCCCTGCGCGACCGCCAGTCAAGGCAGCTCGGCACTGGCGTAGAACGCCGAGAGGACCTTGACCAGATGCGCCAGGTCCTGGCTGCCAGCCAGTTCGCGGATCGAGTGCATCGCGAACGTCGGCAGGCCGATGTCGACCGTGCGCACGCCCAGGTGGCCGGCGGTGATCGGTCCGATGGTCGAACCGCAGGCCATGTCGGAACGCACCACGAAGCTCTGCACCGGCACTTCTTCAGCCATGCACAGGTGACGGAAGAAACCGGCGGTTTCGCTGTTGGTGGCGTAGCGCTGGTTGCTGTTGACCTTGATGACGGGCCCGGCGTTGAGTTTCGGGCCGTGATTGCCGTCGTGCTTTTCGGCGTAGTTAGGGTGCACGCCGTGGGCGTTGTCGGCGGAGATCAGCAGCGATTTCTGAATCGTGCGCACGTAGTCGTCGCCTTCGGGCAACAGGCGTTGCAGCACTTGTTCGAGCATCGGACCATCGGCGCCGCAGGCCGACGTCGACCCCACTTCTTCGTGATCGGTGCAGATGAGCAGGCAGGTTTCGTCGCCATCGGCGTTCAACAGCGCTTGCAGACCCGCGAAGCACGACAGCAGGTTGTCCAGACGCGCGCCGGCGATGAAGTCGCCGTTGAGGCCGATCACTGCTGCGCTTTGCGTGTCGTAGAAACTCAGCTCGTAATCGAGGACAACGTCGGCGTTCAGGCCGTGCTCACGGGCCAACTGGTCGGTCAGCAGCGCACGGAAATCAGCGCGTTCATCGCCCGCGACCTGCGCCAGGATCGGCGGAAGTTCGTTCTGTGCGTTGATCGGCCAGCCTTCGTTGGCGGTGCGGTTGAGGTGAATCGCCAGATTGGGGATGGTTGCGATGGGCAGTTTGAAATCGATCAGCTGGCTTTCGACCTTGCCGTCGCGGCGGAAGGTCACGCGCCCGGCCAGGGACAGGTCGCGATCGAACCACGGGGCGAGCAGGGCGCCGCCGTAAACCTCGACGCCCAGTTGCCAGAAACCCTGGCGCTGCAGCTCAGGCTGAGGTTTGACGCGCAGGCACGGGCTGTCAGTGTGTGCTCCGACCAGGCGGATGCCGCCGATCAGGGGGGACAGGCGACCGAGTTTGAAGGCGACTATGGAGGAATCGTTGCGGGTGACGTAGTAGCGACCGCCGGTTTCGGTGTGCCATGGCTCGCGTTCGTCCAGTCGCTGATAGCCTGCGCCTTCCAGACGTTGCACCAGGCTTGCAGTGGCGTGAAACGGGGTGGGAGAGGCCTTGAGAAAGTCGATCAGGCCTTGGTTCAGCTCTTCGCGCATAAGTTACTCCAGACAGCAATGGCGGGAGTTTACAGGCCTCTGAGTGAGGTAGCGAGCTTGGTGGTTGTAGGATTTTATGGCGGGGGCATATCTGACGTCGGTATCGACGCGCCTTGAGTTTATGACGCTCGGCCCACTCCGCGACGCCTGCGTTCAGCCGGCACCCAAGTCGCGTTTTGTGTCGTCCAAACGTTCTCGGTATGAAGATCAAAAGCAAAAACTTCGGATGACGCTAATTCTGTAGGAGCGCGCTTGCCCGCGATCTACCGCGCAGCGGTAGCAAAACCAGACGACTCGGTTATGCCTGAGATACAGCATGTACCGGTCTTGCTGCCGGTTCCCGGCAGATCGTCCGAGTGCGGCCCAGAGCAAGCGCGCTCCTACATTTCGGGGCGTGCGGATGGTCGATGACCGAATGAAGAATGCGAGGAGCGTTAGCTCCAGCCTGAATCACTCTTGACGCAACCGTCCAGATACCACAAAGCGCGACTTTGGTGCAGGCCGAGCGCAGGCGATGTGGAGTGGGTCGAGCCGCATGGATGCGGCGAGAGCGCCGTCAGGACATGGATGTCCGTTCGGCGCGGGCCCACGGAGCATCGTCGGAGTGAGGGAACCCGACGAAGTCGGGCCCAACCGAGAGCAAGCACCCTTGGTTACTTGGGGTGCTTTTGCTGATCGTTCCCACGCTCTGCGTGGTAACGCATCGATTGACGCTCCGCGTCGAGTTGGACGCAGAGCGTCTTGCCAGGCATTCCCACGCGGAGCGCGGGAACGATCATGCAAAGAAACAAAAAACCGATCAAAACGGCGCCGGGCACTCAAACCGCACCCGGTCACCCGTCCCCGGATGCGTGAACGCCAGCATGCTCGCGTGCAGACACAATCTCGGATACGCCGCCAGTGCCTCGGGATGTGCATACAGACCATCGCCCAGCAACGGGTGCCCGATCGACAACATATGCACCCGCAACTGGTGCGAACGGCCGGTAATCGGCGTCAGCTCGACCCGACAATGGGTGTCGTAACGCTCCAGCACCCGCCAGAACGTCAGCGCATGTTTGCCGGATTCGTGGTCGACCACATGCCTAGGCTTGGTCGGCGGGTCATAACGCAAGGGCAGGTCGATACTGCCGCTGTCCAATTCAGGTTGTCCCCAGGCCAGCGCGGTGTAGGCTTTTTCGGTTTCCCGGTCGTGAAACTGCCGGGACAGTTCCCGATGGGTATCGGCATCGCGTGCCAGGAGGATGATCCCGGAGGTTTCCCAATCCAGGCGATGGACGATTCGCGCCTCGGGATAGCCGTTTTCCTGCAAGCGGGTGATCAGGCAGTCCTTGTTATCGTCCGCCCGGCCGGGCACGGAGAGCAGAAGGGTAGGCTTGTTCACCACCAGAACGGCGGTGTCCTGATGGAGAATGTGAACGTTGGACAGCGGCATCAGACAGCCTCGCAGCTAAACAGTCTCAGGACAAAATCGGTCCTGTAGCAAACGCCAACGGCGGCTCGCTCACCCGCATCCCGTGCAAGGATGCGAGCAACCGAGCCGCCGTGGCGGCTGCCTTTTCGATCAACGATCAGGCAGGGTGATATTGAGTTCCAGAATCGAGCAGCTGCCGTCGTTTTCCAACGCGACATGCACGTCATCGTTGCCGATATTGACGTATTTGCGAATCACCTCGACCAGTTCCTTCTGCAAGGCTGGCAGGTAGTCCGGGGTGCTGCGTTGGCCGCGTTCGTGCGCCACGATGATCTGTAGACGCTCTTTCGCTACCGACGCGGTGCTGGGCTTTTTGTTGGCACGAAAGAAGTCAAAAATACTCATTAGTTACCCCCGAACAGACGTTCCAGAAATCCTTTCTTCTTTACGTCCAGGAAGCGGTGCTCAACGGCTTTGCCCAGCAGGCGATCAACTGCGTCGCTGTAGGCCTGGCCAGCATCGCTCTGGTCATCGAGGATCACAGGTACGCCGGAGTTGGACGCCTTGAGCACTGCCTGGGATTCCGGGATCACGCCCAGCAAGGTCACCGAGAGGATTTCCTTGACGTCTTCGACACCCAGCATCTCGCCATCGCTGACGCGCTGCGGGTTATAGCGGGTCAGGAGCAGGTGTTCCTTGATCGGGTCTTCGTTGTTTTCGGCGCGGCGGGATTTGCTGGCCAGCAGGCCCAGCATGCGGTCCGAGTCACGTACCGAGGAGACTTCCGGGTTGGTCACGACGATGGCTTCGTCGGCGAAGTACATCGCTAGATGAGCGCCTTTCTCGATACCGGCCGGCGAGTCGCATACCACGAACTCGAAGTCTTCCTTGAGCTGCATCAGGACCTTTTCGACGCCTTCCTGGGTGAGGGCATCCTTGTCGCGGGTCTGGCTGGCGGCCAGTACGTACAGGTTTTCCAGGCGCTTGTCTTTGATCAGTGCCTGCTGCAGGTTGGCTTCGCCGTTGACCACGTTGACGAAGTCATATACCACGCGACGCTCGCAACCCATGATCAGGTCCAGGTTACGCAGGCCGACGTCGAAGTCGACGATCACTGTTTTGTGGCCGCGCAGTGCGAGGCCTGTACCGATAGCGGCGCTGGTGGTGGTCTTGCCCACACCACCCTTGCCGGATGTAACCACGAGAATCTTGGCCAAGGTGAATCACCCCTAGAGGAAAAGGAAGGCCAGCTTCGCCCGTAAAGTGGCTGCGCTCGTTCATGCTGCGGTAAAGACAGGCTCGCAATGCTCATTTAGGGGCCTAAACTCCGCTTGCTCGCCTGCTTTTGCCTTGCCTGACCTTCGCTCGCCGACTTTTCGAACGAATCTAGTCCCTGAATAGCCCCTCGTGACGCAACGGTACGCGAGCAACGGTGGAAGCCAGAGCCCGGCTGGGGCTCATGTTTCGAGAAAACAAACGAATTTCCCGGTTTTCCTTTCCCTTTGCATCGTTTTCGCGACGAATCAGAGTGGCTTTGAAAATGGCGCAGTATCCGTTAAAGACGGGTGATGTTCAACACGTCGCCGGACAGACTGACCTGTACCCCGGCGCCCCACAGAGGATCTCTGCGCAGGTCTTCGGAAACCTTGTACTGGCCCGCGATGGAGACCAGTTCGGCGACCATCTGCTGGCAAAAAATACGGGCTTTGGTGTCGCCCTTGATGCCTGCCAGCGCCCGGCCCCGCATCGGACCATACACATGGATGTTGCCATCGGCGAGAAGTTCCGCGCCGGGACTGACCGAGGAAATCACCACCAGATCGGAGCCCTGGGCGTAAATCTGCTGACCGCCACGCACGGGAGCCGTGATTATCTTGGTCGGCTTGACCAGAGGCTCAGGCGGTTTCTCGATGACTTCAGGCTTTTTCCGGACTTCGCCTTCCGTCGGATCGAGCGGTCTTTCACGGGCGCCGGAGGGTGGCAGAACCGGCAGGTCGATGGCGATGGCCGCGGCGATGTCTTCGATGCGGTTGGCGCGGATGGCCAAGGTGCGCAGGCCATGCTGGCGGCAGACCCGCATCATCGCCGGCAGGTCGATCGCGCCTTCATTGGGCGGCAGCTTGTCCAGCGCCAGGACCAGCGGGGTGTTGCTGAAGAAGTTGGGTGCCTGGGCGACTTTGGCCGCCAGTTGACGATCCAGCGCTTCGAGGTTGTTGCGGGCCAGTTCCAGCACGGTTATGGCCAGCATGCTGCCCTTCAACTGAAACACGGGATCCTGATCTTGCAATTCGATTTGGCTCATGTCGGCATACAGCGGCTTGTCGCTAAAAGTGCCGAGACTTATAACGAGATCGCCCGCCAGCCGCAAGGGAGCCGCATCCGACGAAGCGTCACCGATCCACTCGAACCCATGTAGAATGCCCGCCTTTGCCCTGACGGAAGCTGTAATGGAACGCCCGCGTTTTCGTGCCGAATTTCTTCATCCGCGCTACTGGCCGCTCTGGCTGGGGCTGGGCCTGCTCTGGCTGGTCGTGCAGCTGCCGTTTCGCATGCTGGTGGCCATCGGCCGGATGCTGGGGGCGGTCATGTACTACTTTGCGACAGATCGCCGGATCATTGCCGCGCGTAATCTGGAGCTGTGCTTCCCGCAGTACTCGAAAGCGGAGCGCAAACGCCTGCTCAAGGAGAATTTCGCATCCACCGGCATCGCGTTTTTTGAAATGGCCATGAGTTGGTGGTGGAGCAGGCAACGCCTCGCCAGGCTTGCCCATGTCGAAGGGCTGGAGCACATCCAGCAGCCGCACCAGGACGGGCAAGGCGTGATTCTCATGGCGCTGCATTTCACCACGCTGGAAATCGGCGCCGCGCTGCTGGGGCAGCAACACACCATCGACGGCATGTATCGCGAGCACAAGAATGCGCTGTTCGACTACATTCAGCGCCGCGGCCGCGAGCGTCACAATCTGGACGCGATCGCGGTGGAGCGCGAGGACGTGCGCGGCATGATCAAGCAGCTGCGCAAAGGCCGCGCGATCTGGTATGCGCCGGATCAGGACTACGGCGCCAAGCAAAGCATCTTCGTCCCGCTGTTCGGCATTCCGGCAGCCACGGTGCCGGCGACCAGCAAGTTCGCCACCCTGGGACGCGCGAGGGTCGTGCCGTTCACCCAGAAGCGTCTGGACGATGGCAGCGGCTACAAGCTGGTCATCCATCCGCCCCTTGAAGACTTCCCCGGCGAAAGCGACGAGGCCGACTGCCTGCGCATCAATCAATGGGTCGAGCGGGCCGTCACCGAATGCCCGGAACAGTATTTGTGGGCGCATCGGCGCTTCAAGAGCCGACCGCCCGGTGAGCCGAAACTGTATAAAAAGCGTGGTTGATACCCAGAGCTGAATGCCCATGACAACGAGCGCCATCGAACAACAAACCGTGCGCAGCGCTTGCGATGCACCTGCCGTCGCGGAGTCGGTCACCGGCCTGATTCTCTCCGGCGGCGGCGCGCGCGCGGCCTATCAGGTCGGCGTACTGGCGGGCATCGCCGACCTGCTGCCCGCGGGTGCGCAAAACCCTTTCCCGGTCATCGTCGGCACGTCGGCTGGCGCTATCAACGCAGTCAAGCTGGCGAGCGGCGCGGCGCATTTTCGGACCGCCATTCACGAGTTGACCCTGTTCTGGCAGAGCTTTCGCAGTCATCAGGTTTTGCGCAGCGACTGGGCCGGGGTCATGCGCCAGGCATCGCGGTTTTTCGTTCGCAGCCTCTTGGGGATCGGCCGCAAACAGGTGCCAGTGGCGCTGCTCGACAGCTCGCCGCTGAAGGAACTGCTCACCGAACGGCTGAATCTGGCTGGCATCGAAGCGGCGATCAACGACCGGCATCTTCGCGCCGTGGCAGTGACCGCGTTTGGCTACGAATCAGGGCAAGCCGTCACCTTTTATCAGGGCAAGGGCACCATCGACGCCTGGCTGCGCCATCGGCGTATCGGTCAGCCGACGCAACTGACGGTGGATCATCTGCTGGCCAGTTCCGCGATCCCCTTGCTGTTCGCCCCGGTCAAACTTGAGCACGAGTATTTTGGTGATGGCGCCGTGCGGCAGTCGGCGCCCATCAGCCCGGCCTTGCACCTGGGCGCCAATCGGGTGCTGGTCGTGGGCGTCAGCGGCAATCCGCGCGGACCGGGCGCGAACAAGCCCGTTCACCGGGTCGTGAGCGGCGCACAGCCGAGCCTTGCGCAGATCAGCGGGCACATGCTCAACAGCACGTTCATCGACAGCCTCGAAAGCGATATCGAATTGCTCGAGCGCTTGAATCTGTTGAGCCGCATGCTGCCCCCGAACATGCCTCATCAGCCATCGCCGCAAATTTCCGAGCAGCCCACGCCGGTTCAGTCGCTGGCGCCGGTGGAGGTGTTGGTGATCTCGCCCAGTCAGCCGCTCGATGAAATTGCTGCCCGGCATCGCCGGGAACTGCCAGCGGCCTTGCGCACTTTTCTGCGAGGTCCGGGCGCGACCAAGACCAGCGGGGCAGGGGTGCTGAGTTATCTGTTGTTCGAGTCGGGGTATTGCAGCGAACTGATCGAACTGGGCCGACGCGATGCGATGGCCCAGAAGGAACAGCTGATGAAGTTTTTGCGTCTGGATTGACAGCGAATCCGTAGAAGCGACCGGGTTGGCGTTTCACCTTGCCCGCGACCTGCCGGGAATCGGCAGCAGATCCAGTGCATGCGATGACTCGGGACAACCGGGTCGCCTGTTTTGCTACCGCTGCGCGGTAGATCGCGGGCAAGCGCGCTCCTACAGAGGCGGTGTCGTTATGCAGTCAGCTTGTCATCCCGGAAATCGCGCAACGCTTGCTCGATCTCTTCGCGGCTGTTCATGACGAACGGGCCGTATTGCACGATCGGTTCGCGCAGCGGTTTGCCGGCAATCAGCAACACCTTGGTGTCCACTGCTGCCGTCAGCTGCAGCTCGCCGTTTTCCGACAGCCTTGCGAGACGACTCTTGCCCAGTTTCTGAGGCTGCCCGGCGATCTCCACTTCGCCTTCGTACACATAAAGCAGCACTCGATGACCTTCCGGTACACGCGGGCTGACGGTCGAACCTGCCGGCATATGGAAGTCGAAGTAATGCGGTTCGGTATCAGGCCGCTGCACTGCGCCTGCCTGACGGGTCTGACCGTCGTCGAACTGACCGGCAATCACGATCACCTCGACACCGTTCTGCGTCGTGACACGAGGAATGCGTTCGGGCTGGATGTCGTCGTAACCGGCGTCGCCCATCTTTGACTTGCCCGGCAAATTCAGCCACAGCTGGAAACCGCGCATCAGGCCTTCTTCCTGCTCGGGCATTTCGCTGTGGATCACGCCGCGTGCGGCGGTCATCCATTGCACGCCACCGCCTTGCAGCAGGCCGACGTTGCCCATGTGGTCCTCATGGCGCATGCGGCCTTCGAGCATGTACGTCACGGTTTCGAAGCCACGATGCGGGTGTGGCGGAAAGCCTGCGATGTAGTCGTCGGCTTCATCCGAACCGAATTCGTCGAGCATCAGAAACGGGTCGAAGAGTTCGACGCCCGGGCCGCCAAAGACCCGTGTCAGTTTGACGCCAGCGCCGTCCGAAGTCGGCTGGCCGGCCTGGATCGACAGCACTTTACGAAATTGAGTCATGAGGCTCACTCCAGAACAGGTGGGAATGGCGCCTATGGTATGCCTGTTGAGGCGATGGATGGGTGACGTTTTTGCGAGGGATCGATCGATTTTATAGATTGTTTTGAGGGGTCATTGCAGGAGCGTGCTTGCCTGCGGCGGCGTTCAGTCAGTCGGCATCGGTGTGCCGGAAAAACTGCAATCGCGGGCAAGCGCGCTCCTGCAAGGGGCTGGGTTATTCCGAGATCTGCAACTTCCTCGCTTCGGTGTACACGTACCGCACCTTCTCGTACTCGAACGGCGAATCCATCTGCCCGTATCGGAAGCTGGTGGAGTAGCGGCGGTCGATCGCGCGCAGCAGGTACAGCTCAGGATGGTCCTGACTGACCTGTGCTACGTTGAGGAAGTTGATCTGCGATTCGGCGGTGAAGTCGAACGCCAGGCCACCGGTGTCGCGGAAGTTGGACGGCCCCAGGATCGGCAACACGAAGTACGGGCCGGCAGGCACGCCGTAGAAGCCCAGCGTCTGGCCGAAGTCTTCACTCTGCTTGGGCAGGCCCATTTTCGTGGCCGGGTCCCACAGCCCGGCGATGCCCAGCGTGGTGTTGATGATCAGGCGTCCAGTGGTTTCCATCGAGCGCTTGCCCTTGAACTGCAGCAGACTGTTCACCAGATTGGGGATATCGCCAAGGTTGCTGAAGAAGTTACTCACGCCGGTGCGAACGAAGCTTGGGGTGATGTACTTGTAGCCGTTGACCACAGGCAGGAACACCCACTCGTCGAAGCGGTAGTTGAAGTGGTAGACCCGGCGGTTCCAGGACTCCAGCGGGTCGTACACATTCAACGCGTTGAGCGATGAGCGCTCGAACTCCTGGGCGTCGAGGCCCGGATTGAATTTCAGCGACTTCAACGGCTCGGTGAAACCGTCCGGATTGTCCACGCGTTGCACTGGCGCGGCCTTGGAGACGATGGGAGCGTCGTCGGCATGAGCCACGCCTGCACACAGCAGGGCAGCGATAAGCAATAGACGTTTAGCCACGGAAAAACTCCAGCATGGCGTCGCTGTTGACGCGATAGTTCATGTTGCCGCAATGACCGCCGTAGGGATAAACGGTCAAGCGATCGCCAAAGGTCTTGCGCAGGAATCCGAGGTCGCCTGGGCCGAGGATCACGTCATCGGCATTGTGCATCACGGCGATTTTCTTGCTGGTGCTCAGGTAATCCTTCAGCGCGTACAGACTGACCTGATCGACCAGTTGCAACAGGCTGCCGCCGTCAGTGCGCGCACGCCACATCGGGATGACTTGCTCGGTGACGTAGCAGTCGAAGTCGCATTGCAGCGCACGCTTGAGGAACGGCGTGAGGCTGGTGCCTTCGCTGATCGGGGTTTTCGGCGGCGTGATCAGGCCCCGTCGATTGATCAGGTCCGAGGTGAACGCGATGTCGGCGGCAGAGAAGCGGAAGGACGTGCCGATCAGCATCGCCATCTGTTCGTTGGACAAGTGCTGCTTGGACTGTTGGAAGTCATACAGCAGCGCGTCGTTGAGGTCGATGTAGCCCTTCTCGCGGAAGTAGCGCGTCAGTTTCTGCAGCACCAGTTCATAGAACGTGGTGCTGTTGGTGATGCCTTTAACCTCGGTCTGAACCATTTTGTCCAGGTTGGTGATCGAGGTGTAGAGGTTCACTGGCGGGTTGATCAGCAGCACTTTCTTGAAGTTGAAGCTGCGACGGGTCTCGTCCAGCTTACTGACGAACGCCGCGTCCAGCGCCCCGAGGCTGTAACCGGTGAGGTAATACTCGGTGACCTGAAGTTTATTCTGCTGGGCACGCACCGCCTGCATCACCCGATACAAGTCCTCAGCGTCTTCCTTGGTCACGCCTGGCGTCGCAAAGCGTGAGGCAGCGCTCATGAAGTCGTAGCTGGTTGGCGACGAGAGCTGTACGACGTTGTACCCGGCTCCGTAATAAAGCCGCTTCAGGTATTCGTTGAGCGTGCTGTTGTAAGGAGCACCTGTGCCCGCGATGAGGAAGATCAGCGGGGCAGGGTGGTCCTGTTTGGCGAGGCGATAACGCAGTTTTTTAACGGCCCAGAAGTTGTCCGGTAGCGTGAACTCGCGCTCGGGGCGCAGCGTCAGGCTGTAATCGTCCTGATCGATGTCGGCGTCTTCAGGCACCTTGGCACGCAAATCCGGTGGGGTCGTGGCGATCGTCGCTTCGAACGGATTGGTCAAGGGGAAGCCATAGCTGGACGGGTCGATGTCGACCGCCATCACGGACGCACTCAAAAACAGGCCGCCGGAGAGGGCGGCGAGGCGTAGAAAACGAAGCATGACTGAATCCCTTGGGAAAGAAGTGCTGTTGAGATACGCAGGCTATGACACAGGGGGAGTGCGAAAAGTGCCGTAGTGGCATTTTGCATTATTTACCGCGCTGCCCCGTACAAATCCTAGGCGACAATACACGTTCTGGCTCGGATGGCGTGTGCGTATGTGCTTTTAATGCATACAGGTGCGTATCCCGTGCTGCCAGCGGCTATGCTGGGCGTCGTTTTTCCCGTCAGGAGCGTTCCGTGTCGCGTCGTTTGCCGCTGGTTTTAGCGTTCATTGCACTGGCTCTCTGGCTGGCCGCCAGTTACGGCTTGCGCTACGGATTGATGGAGGAGGTGCGTTGGGTCGGTTTGTGTGCCGACGGTGCTTCGCAATGGCAATGTGTTGTGCGGGCGAAACTGGGGCTGTTGATCCATTTCGGCGTGTTCGGCTGGGGCGCGCTGATCGTGTCGCTGGTCGCGTTTGTCATTCCGCGAGGCCTTGGCCGCGGGCTGGCCATAGTGGGATTGCTGCTGGGCGTGTTGGCGCTGGTGCTGTACACGGCCAGTCTGGCGGTGTTCGCGGTGGTGATTGCCGGGTTGCGGTTAGTGCGAGCGCGGTGATCCGCTTTTGATTCTGCCGGGAGGGCGCAGGCGCCGTGCTTGCAGGCGATCTGCCCGGGGGCGCGTCCGACCGCAGCAACTCCAAACGCCAGACAGCATAAAGGGGAGCCGAGGCTCCCCTTTAAATCGTTGCACGTGCTCTTTTTTATTGTTGTAGGGCGGTCTGTTGTTGTTTTTGGCAACCGGTCCCTCTACAGCGTCTTCAGTGGTCCCCATCCGGGACACAAGAGCAAACGTATTTTTTTGAGCGCTGATCTGCTTCGATGCCTTCGTTTGGCGAAGTATCCAACCCGTTCTGGACGCTACCTGAAGGTAGTTTTATTGTTCTCGGTCGGGCTGTGAGGCTTGAGGCCTCTGTAAAGCACATCTACTCCAAAAAAATCTGTTGGCTGCGTCTCTGTACCGTTGTTCTTGTTATGTCAGAGCCGATTCATCTTATTTTTATTGGGTTTTCACATTTTGTTCTTGTTATGCAGAAGATATAGCAGGTGCCGTGCCAACTTTTGCAAAGTCTTTGAAATCAATGGTTTGGACAAGATCAGCTTTGGGAGCCCACGTTTGACGCCGCTATTCTGTTTCCGTGTTACCCGCATTCTGATTTGGAATCGGTCCATCGGTAACACAATGTGTTCCTTGCGCCGTCATCCCGCCGAACGCTCTGGATTGGGTAACGGCGGCGTTTCGGTAGCCGCGACCGTGCGTGTGAGCCGCAGACTGCGCCACAGCGCCAGAGTCATGACGGCATTAGCCGCCGCCCACGCCCAGGCCTGTGGATTGCTCAGCCCTTCACGAAACAACTGTGGAACGATGCCGACGCCGACGATGAACGCCAGCAGAGCGATCTCCCGGCGTGGCGCGCTCACTGGCCGGACCAGATAAAAGAGGGCGGGCAACCACACCGTTGGCGTCGCAAAGCTGCGATAGCGCGGGTCGAACACCATCGCCAGCATCATCACTGCTGCCGCGAAACCTGCTGCGCTCAGCCACCAGCCCGCGCGGCGTTCGAGAGCGTTGAAGGCGCGACCGCGCCAGCCGGTTCTTTCCGACAGGGACAGCGCGGCATGCGCCAGCACCACCAGATTCAGGCCCACCAGCGCCGCCGCCCAGATGTACTCGCCCACGAAGCGGCTGTTCACGCGCGCCAGTTCGCCCCACGTGGCGATGCAGCAAGCGCCGAACGCGGCCATCAACGGCAGCACCAGCGCCTGGCGGGCCTGGGCGGTCCGGCCTGCGATGGCCAGCGCAAGCAGGCCGATCGCGCCGCTGATTGCCAACCAGTGCGGCCAGTACGGCAAGTTCGAAACCGGCCCCGCCAGCACGCCCTTTTCCTGGCGGTCGGCATCGAACAGCCCCCAGTAACCGCCCACCGCGCCCTCGGCCTCACGTTTCCACGGCTGGTCGAACGCTTCGATCAGGTTGTAATGCCAGCCGTTCTGTTCAGCCATCGCCACGAAACTGCGAATGAACTTCGCCTCATTGACCCGGCTCGGCAGTGCCGTTTCTCGCTGACGCCCCTCGCTCGGCCATCCGGTCTCGCCTATGACGATGTCCTTGGGCGCAAATGTGTGACCGAACACCTGACGGATCTGCGCGACATGGGCCAGCGCGTCATCGATACCGGTGGGGTCATCTTCCCAGTACGGCAGCAAATGGATCGTCAGGAAGTCCACGGCCGGCGCGACTTCGGGGTACTGCAGCCAGTATTCCCAGACATCGGCATAGGTGACCGGCTGCTTCACCTGGGCTTTGACCTGCCCGATCAGCCGGGCGAGTTGAGCGCCAGTCACTTCCTTGCGTAACAGGGTTTCGTTACCGACGATGACTGAGGTGACAACGTCCGGTGCCTCATTGGCTGCCTTGATCAGAGCCGCGATTTCTTTCGCCGTGTCCACTGGATTGGCATTCACCCACGCCCCGAGCATGACTTTCAGACCGTGTCTGCGGGCGATCTCCGGAATCGCTTCCAGGCCTGTCATCGAGTAGGTGCGAATGCACTCGAAACGCGTCGCCAACAAGGCGAGGTCAGCGTCCATGCGTGCCGGGCGCAGGGTGTACGGCTGATCGAAAGGCGACTGATCCTTATCGAACGGCGTGTAAGAGGCGCATTGCAGTTTATGGGTTGGCGTCGCGGCATCCGGCAGAACCACGGGCCGGCCCAGGCCGTACCAGTAGCCGCACATCGCGATCAGCGCAATCAGACAGGAGAACAGGTAGATCACAACAGGCGAGCGGGAGGTGGCGGGCATGATCGAGCCGAGAGGGGGCAGAGGGCCGCAGTCTAGCAAGACGGCGCCGATACATCTGTAGGCGCTTGGCTCGTCGCACGATCCGCCGTGAGCCGGCCGTGAAACCTCGGATTGCGGTCATCGCCGACGCACGCCAAACGTCTGTTCTGACGACTGTCTCGCAGCCCATCAAGGGATGACCACGCTCTTGCCAAAGGGAGTTACGCGGGATATTCGATTAACCATGCAATTTTCGGACGGACTGCTCCTCGTTTTACGACCTGTCTGTCGTTGATGGCCTGGTGATGTCGTTTCCACCTGTTTGAGTGTCGCTGACAGGAAAGGCACAAGGTCGGTGGGGGCAGATGATCGGCTGGTCAACGCAGCGTGTGCAGCTGCGCAGGCAAGTGGTTGAAGCGTGAATGTCCTGCGATGCGCCAAATGCGGGCGCGGGCCGCGGACAAAAAAAACGTTAACGATTCCCGACGACCGTCGGGTTCAGGACTACCGGGGAAGTAAAGATGAAGATGCGAAAAATCCTGGGTGCGGGTGCCGCTCTGGCGCTTGCCATCAGTTCCACGCTGGCCCTTGCCGACACTAAACCGGAGCTGAGCATCGGCTATGTGGACGGCTGGTCCGACAGCGTTGCGACCACAAACGTGGCCGCCGAAGTGATCAAGGAAAAACTGGGCTACCCCGTGAAACTGCAGGCGGTCGCTGCCGGGATCATGTGGCAGGGCGTGGCAACCGGCAAACTGGACATGATGCTGTCCGCCTGGCTGCCTGTGACCCACGGCGAATACTGGGCCAAGAACAAGGACAAGGTCACCGACTACGGCCCTAACTTCAAGGACGCGAAAATCGGCCTGATCGTGCCGGAGTACGTGAAAGCCAACTCGGTGGCTGACTTGAAGACCGATGAGTCTTTCAAGAAAAAAATCGTCGGTATCGACGCAGGCTCGGGCGTCATGATCAAGACCGATCAGGCCATCAAAGACTACGGCCTGGACGGTTACAAACTGCAGGCAAGTTCGGGCGCCGGCATGATCGCCGAGCTGACCCGCGCCGAGAACAAGAAGGAATCCATTGCCGTGACCGGCTGGGTGCCTCACTGGATGTTCGCCAAATGGAAGCTGAAATTCCTGGAAGATCCAAAAGGCGTTTACGGTGCAGCAGAAACCGTCGACAACATCGGCAGCCTGGACCTGGCCAAGAAAGCGCCGGACGTGGCTGACTTCCTGAAAAAATTCCAGTGGACCAGCAAGGACGAGATCGGCGAAGTCATGCTCGCCATTCAGGACGGCGCCAAGCCTGAAGCAGCCGCCAAGGACTGGGTCGCTAAGCACCCTGAGCGCGTGAAAGAGTGGACCGGTAAGTAAATCGCCACAAAGAGTTAATTTGTACCCGAACCGCCTGGTGAGTGATCGCCAGGCGGTTTTTTATCGCCGGTCTGACGCCGTGTAACCGGAGCACGCTCAACCTTCAATCCTGCAGGCCTGCCGGATACGCCACTTGCGCCAAACATGCCTCCGGTTTTCCGCCGGTGACAGAAAGTGCAGTCCCGCGCACATCAGCTAATGTCGTTCTAATACTAAGGTCGTCTGGAGTGCGGCTCAGAGCCGACTAAAGTGCAATACGTGACATCAATCTGTGCTGCGAGGACAAAAACAATGAACGACAGCATTTACCTCTCGATTCAGAACAGCCCCCGTTTCAAGGAGCTGGTCTCGAAAAGGGAACGATTCGCCTGGATTCTCTCGGCGATCATGCTTGGGCTCTATTCCGCTTTCATCCTTCTGATCGCTTACGGGCCTCAAGTGCTTGGCGCCAAACTCAGCGCCACATCATCCATTACCTGGGGAATGCCAATCGGCGTGGGTCTGATCATCTCCGCGTTCGTGTTGACCGCCATCTACGTTCGTCGCGCAAACGGCGAATTCGATGAGCTGAACAACGCGATCCTGAAGGAGGCACAACAATGATCAGGCGCCTGTTTGCAGCTTTGGGCCTTGCGGCCTTTGCACCGACACTCTGGGCGGCGGATGCCCTGACTGGCGCTGTGCAGAAACAACCGCTCAACGTTGCCGCGATCGTCATGTTCGTGATCTTCGTCGGCGCCACGTTGTGCGTGACCTACTGGGCGGCCAAGAAAAACAAGTCGGCAGCGGACTATTACGCAGCTGGCGGCAAGATCACCGGTTTCCAGAACGGCCTTGCCATTGCCGGTGACTACATGTCGGCTGCGTCCTTCCTGGGTATTTCCGCTCTGGTGTACGCCTCCGGTTACGACGGCCTGATCTATTCGATCGGCTTCCTCGTCGGCTGGCCGATCATTCTGTTCCTGATCGCCGAACGCCTGCGCAACCTGGGTAAGTACACCTTCGCTGACGTGGCGTCCTACCGCCTGAAGCAGAAGGAAATCCGTACTCTGTCCGCCTGCGGTTCGCTGGTGGTGGTGGCGTTCTACCTGATCGCGCAAATGGTCGGTGCCGGCAAGCTGATCCAGCTGCTGTTCGGCCTGGACTACAACGTCGCGGTCGTGCTCGTCGGTATCCTGATGTGCTTGTATGTGCTGTTCGGCGGCATGCTGGCAACCACCTGGGTACAGATCATCAAGGCCGTGCTGCTGCTCTCGGGCGCATCGTTCATGGCGCTGATGGTGATGAAGCACGTCAACTTCGACTTCAACGTCCTGTTCTCCGAAGCCGTGAAGGTTCACCCTAAAGGTGAGGCCATCATGAGCCCGGGCGGTCTGGTGAAAGATCCGATCTCTGCGTTCTCCCTCGGTCTGGCGCTGATGTTCGGCACCGCCGGTCTGCCGCACATCCTGATGCGCTTCTTCACGGTGAGCGACGCGAAGGAAGCACGTAAATCGGTTCTCTATGCGACCGGCTTCATCGGCTACTTCTACATCCTGACCTTCATCATCGGCTTCGGCGCGATTCTGCTGGTCAGCACCAACCCGGCGTTCAAGGATGCAGCGGGCGCTCTGTTGGGCGGTAACAACATGGCGGCGGTTCACCTGGCCAACGCAGTGGGCGGCAGTCTGTTCCTGGGCTTCATCTCGGCGGTGGCGTTCGCAACCATCCTGGCGGTGGTGGCAGGGCTGACGCTGGCCGGTGCATCGGCGGTGTCCCACGACCTGTACGCCAGTGTGATCAAGGCGGGCAAAGCCAACGAGAAAGATGAAATCCGCGTATCGAAGATCACCACCGTCGCGCTGGCGATCGTCGCTATCGTGCTGGGTATCGCCTTCGAAAGTCAGAACATCGCGTTCATGGTGGGCCTGGCGTTCTCGATCGCAGCCAGCTGCAACTTCCCGGTGCTGCTGCTCTCGATGTACTGGAAAAACCTGACCACCCGCGGCGCCATGATCGGCGGCTGGATGGGGCTGATCAGCGCCGTGGTGCTGATGGTTCTCGGCCCGACCATCTGGGTGCAGATCCTGCACCACGAGAAGGCTATCTTCCCGTACGAGTACCCGGCGTTCTTCTCGATCATCATCGCGTTCGTGGGGATCTGGTTCTTCTCGATCACCGACAAGTCGAAAGCGGCCGAGGGCGAGCGAGCGCTGTTCTTCCCGCAGTTCGTGCGTTCGCAGACCGGCCTTGGCGCCAGTGGGGCGGTTTCTCACTGATTTGAGGTAGCCCTGTGCAAAGAGACACCCCGACTGGTTCGGGGTGTTTTCGTTTTTGCGCACTGCGTTCGGAATTATTGGACTCGCTGAAAGGCAGGATGGCGATGCCAGAGATAGAGACCTTCACTGTCATTTCTGACAATTGCGCAGGGGCGCAGGCAGGGTGATATTTAGAGGCGCGCATGAGCGTTATAGGAGGTGTGCGATGGACCGTGAGGAAGCAATGCAGCAGTTTAGAAAGATCGTTGAGGAAAAGTTGGAGGGGGTAGACCCCGTTACAGTCACTGACAGCACGAAAATCGCGGCCCTAGGTGATGAATTGGATGTCAAAGAAATCCTGATGACGGTAGAAGACTTCTTGAGTATTGAGCTTACCGACACCGAGTTCAAAGACCTCAAGACAGTAGGACAGGTGATAGACCTAATGGTTAAAACCAAGACTGACTGACGTTTGGTGATTGCCTACGCGGTACTGCTGTACCTTCATCCCAGCCTCATAAAAAACCCGCCACGAAGGCGGGTTTTTTCACTGGTTGCCAGGAGGTCATATCCTGCCGAGCAGCACCAGAATCAACAGAATCACCAGGATCGTACCGATGATACCCGACGGACCGTAGCCCCAACTTGTGGAGTGTGGGAAGACGGGAAGACCGCCGATCAACAGGAGGATCAGAATGATGATAAGAATTGTGCCGATGCCCATGACGAGTTCCTTCTTGTGTACTTGGTAGATGGCCGTGCAGTACAAGATTCTGCCAACTTGGCGAAATGTTGTGCTGCCTGATTAATCCGACTGTCGGCATAATCAAAAGGTTCTGAATTTGAGAAATAAAAATTAACAACAGAAAAAATAGCTTAAAAATCATAGGTTTGTAATATTTACTGAGTGGCTTCCATGATGTTAAATCGCTTTACCTCCTCTTGTAAGAGGCGGTTTGAGTCCGGAACTAATGATTGACGGATGGGTCCGCAGAAAGTTCTGAACCCGCAGTAATAGCAAGCAAGCTAACAGTTATCCTCACTTTTCTACGTCGACTCACCGTTGCATCTTTTGCTTATTGTCTTTGTTCGCCCGCCGTTGCTGAGGAGACGTAGCGAAATCCGCTCAGGCGGGTGGCGGTTTGCATTGCATATTCAGCGAGCTGATAAAGGGGTTGTCGGACAATTTGTCTGTTTAAACTGAGGCCACTTCCTCGAAACCGACAAGGCAATTGCTATGCAAAATCGCATTATGATCACTGGCGCCGGGTCCGGACTGGGTCGCGAGATCGCGCTGCGCTGGGCGCGTGAGGGCTGGCGACTGGCGCTGTCGGACATCGTTGACAGCGGACTGCAAGAGACGTTGAAAAGTGTGCGCGAGGCGGGCGGGGAAGGCTTCGTGCAACGCTGCGATGTTCGGGACTACAGCCAGTTGACCGCATTGGCCCAGGCGTGCGAGCAGAAGTTCGGCGGCATCGACGTGATCGTCAACAACGCGGGTGTCGCCTCTGGCGGATTCTTCGACGAGCTTTCACTCGAGGACTGGGACTGGCAGATCGCGATCAATCTGATGGGCGTCGTCAAAGGCTGCAAAGCGTTCCTGCCGTTGCTTGCGCAGAGCAAGGGCAAGATCATCAACATCGCCTCGATGGCGGCGCTGATGCAGGGCCCGGCGATGAGCAATTACAACGTTGCCAAGGCCGGTGTGGTTGCGTTGTCGGAAAGCCTGCTGGTCGAGCTTCGTCAATCGGAGGTCGGCGTGCACGTCGTGTGTCCCTCCTTCTTTCAGACCAATCTGCTTGATTCCTTCCGCGGGCCGACGCCTGCGATGAAGGCCCAAGTCGGCAAGCTGCTGGAAAGCTCACCGATCAGCGCCAGTGACATCGCCGATTACATCTTCCGGCAAGTGGCCGAAGGCGAGTTCATGATTCTGCCTCACGAACAGGGGCGCATGGCCTGGCAGCTCAAGCAGAAAAATCCGCAGATGCTGTACGACGAGATGGCAACCATGGCCGAGAAGATGCGCGCGAAGGCCAGATCGGTCAGTTCGTGACGGCATGGAGTCAGGCATTTCTGATAGGGTGGCCGGCATCGTTCTGGCCACCTTTGTAGAGATTTCCCCGTGCTCAACTACCTCTGGTTTTTCCTTGCGGCGCTGTTTGAGATCGCCGGCTGTTACGCCTTCTGGCTGTGGCTGCGACAGGGCAAGAGTGCGCTCTGGATCGTGCCAGCGCTGGTCAGTCTGACCCTGTTCGCCGTGCTGTTGACCCGTGTGGAAGCTCAGTTTGCCGGCCGCGCCTATGCCGCTTACGGCGGCATCTACATCATTGCCTCGATTGCCTGGCTGGGGATCATCGAGCGCGCGCGGCCTTTGAGCTCCGACTGGATCGGTGTTGCGTTCTGTGTGATCGGCGCAACCATCATTCTGCTGGGCCCTCGCTGGACCCAGACCCTTTGACTCAAGTCTTTTCGGGCCTGGAAAAATCCGACGTCTGTAAGGCGGATTTCACGCGAAGTCCAGCCGACGCGGCCATTTGTAGGAATCGTCTGTCGGCCATGTGCGCGAATCTTTGAAGGGCGTTACTGATTTGTCCTGTACGCATTGATGCACTGATGCCTGCGGGTCAACCTGCTGACTTGGTTACCTCCAAGGGAGTAGGAAAGATGCTGGTATTGACGAGGGAAATCGGAGACACGTTCTCCATCGGCGACGACATCACTGTGCAGATTCTGGGCATCACGGGTAATCAGGTTCGTCTCGGCATCGATGCGCCGCAGCACGTGAAGATCCATCGTGCCGAGGTCTACCGACGGATCACTGCACGCCTGCAGCAACTGGCCGCTCAGGGGGCTGGCAGGTAGACGACGGGTTCACTCTTCGAAATATTCTTTCGGTACGTCGTGCTTGAGCATCAGTTGGCACTGCTGGCTGTCGAGGTCAAAGAAAATCACCGCCTGACCCTTGCTCAACGCATGGCGGACGCGCAGAACCCGGGTTTCCAGCGGCGTCTCATCGCCGTTATCCGTGCCATCGCGGGTGACGAAATCCTCGATCAGTCGCGTCAGGGTGTCGGCTTCGAGTTGGTCGTGAGGGATCAGCATGGGATTCTCGGTGTGCGCAGAGGCGGATGGCGGCGATGCTAACTCGGCCCGAGAATCGAGGCTACATCTGCAGAGTCAGATTCCCACACCGGTTACGTTCGACTATAGGAAGCGACTGTAGGAAGCCCGCTCAGCGCGAGCGGGCTTCCACAAGCGCGCCGATCAGCGCTGGCCCATCAAGGTGTCCACGGACGGCACACGGGTGTCGGTTTCCATCTGCGCGTCGTGCTCCAGCTGATGACTGAAGTTTTCCAGTGAGGCGTTGGACGGATGCGCATCGCTGGCAAAGACCGGCGGGCTCATGATGTAGGCAGTCAGCAGGCGGCTCAGGGTATTGAGGCTGTCGATATGCGTGCGTTCATAACCGTGAGTCGCGTCGCAGCCGAAGGCCAGCAGCGCCGTGCGGGTGTCGTAACCGGCAGTGATCGCCGAGTGGGCATCACTGTAGTAGTAGCGGAACAGGTCGCGCCGCACCGACAGCTCTTTTTCCTGACCCAGACGCAGCAAGTGACGGGACAGGTGATAGTCATAAGGCCCGCCGGAATCCTGCATCGCCACACTGACCGCGTGTTCGCTGGAATGTTGGCCTGGGGCAACCGGGGCGATGTCGATGCCGACGAACTCGCTGACGTCCCACGGCAGGCTACCCGCTGCCCCGCTGCCGGTTTCCTCGGTAATGGTAAACAGCGGATGACAGTCGATCATCGGTTCCGCGCCACTGTCGACAATCGCCTTCAGCGCAGCGAGCAGGGCGGCAACGCCTGCTTTGTCATCCAGATGGCGCGCGCTGATGTGGCCGCTGTCGGTGAATTCCGGCAATGGATCGAATGCCACGAAGTCGCCGATATTGACGCCCAGCGATTCGCAGTCGGCGCGGGTGGCGCTGTAGGCGTCCAGGCGCAACTCGATGTGATCCCAGCTGATTGGCATGGTGTCGACTGCGGTGTTGAACGCATGCCCCGATGCCATCAGCGGCAGCACGCTGCCCCGAATCACACCGGTGTCGGTGAACACGCTGACGCGGCTGCCTTCAGCGAAGCGGCTCGACCAGCAACCTACCGGTGCCAGGCCCAGCCGGCCGTTGTCTTTGACCTCGCGCACGCTGGCGCCGATGGTGTCCAGGTGAGCGGAAACGGCCCGGTCCGGGCTGTTCTGCTTACCTTTGAGGGTGGCGCGGATCGTCCCTCGGCGCGTCAGTTCGAAGGGAATGCCAAGTTCTTCCAGGCGCTCTGCGACGTAGCGCACGATGGTGTCGGTAAAGCCCGTAGGACTGGGAATTGCGAGCATTTCCAGCAGGACTTTCTGCAGGTAATTCAGATCCGGTTCGAGGATTTTTTTTGCAGTGGTCATGGGAGGCTCCTATCGGAGCAGCTACGAGCTTCAAGCTGTAAGCCGCAAGTGGTCGCGCTGACCTCACTTGCAGCTTATGGCTTGAAGCTTGCCGCTGCTGTTATTCAGCCGTGCACAGGCAAGCTATGGGGAAACAAAAGATCGACGAAGCGCTCGGCGGTCGGCTGCGGCTCGTGATTGGCGAGGCCGCAGCGTTCGTTGGCTTCGATGAACACGTATTCCGGTTGATCGGCGGCAGGGACCATCAGGTCCAGGCCCACCACCGGGATGTCGAGGGCGCGGGCGGCGCGGACAGCCGCGTCTTTGAGCACTGGATGAAGGATCGCGGTGACGTCCTCCAGGCACCCGCCGGTGTGCAGGTTGGCGGTGCGACGGACCGCCAGACGCTGATCGGCCGGTAGCACGCTGTCGAACGTGAAGCCGGCATCCTCCACGGTCCGGCGGGTTTCGTCGTCCATCGGGATCTTGCTCTCGCCCCCCGTCGCTGCGGCGCGTCGGCGGCTCTGGGCTTCGATCAACTGGCCGATGGTGTGCCGGCCATCGCCCATGATTTCGGCGGGACGGCGAATGGCGGCCGCGACCACTTCAAAGCCGATCACGACGATGCGCAGGTCGAGCCCTTCGTGGAAGCTTTCCAGCAACACACGGCTGTCGAACTGCCGAGCGCGCTCGACCGCTGCCTGCACGTCATCGATGGTGCGCAGATCCACGGCCACGCCCTGGCCCTGCTCACCGTCCACCGGCTTGACCACCACCCGCTCGTGTTCATCGAGGAACGCGAGGTTGTCGTCGCCATTGCCCGCCATCTGCTGGACCGGCACTTCAAGACCGGCGGCTTTGAGGGCTTTCTGCGTCAGTCGCTTGTCCTGACACAGCGTCATGCTGACCGCCGTGGTCAGGTCGCTCAACGACTCGCGGCAACGAATCCGGCGCCCGCCATGAATCAGCGTGAACAGGCCCGCCTCGGCATCGTCCACCTGCACTTCGATGCCTCGACGATGGGCTTCATCGACGATGATCCGCGCGTAAGGGTTGAATTCCGCCTGCGGACCGGGGCCGAGGAAGAGCTTCTCGTTGATGCCGTTCTTGCGCTTGATGGCGAACGTCGGCAGGTTGCGAAAGCCGAGTTTGCCGTACAGGTTTTTCGCCTGTTGATTGTCGTGCAGGACCGACAGGTCCAGATACGCCAGACCGCGGCTCTGAAAATGTTCGATCAGATGACGCACCAGCACCTCGCCGACACCGGGCCGCGTGCATTGCGGGTCGACCGCCAGGCACCAGAGGCTGCTGCCGTTTTCCGGGTCATTGAACGCTTTCTGATGATTGAGTCCCATCACGCTGCCGATCACCGCATTGGTGCTCTCATCTTCGGCGATCCAGTACACCGGGCCGCCCAGATGGCGGGGCGTCAGCAGGCTCGGGTCGATGGGCAGCATGCCGCGCGCGATGTACAGGTTATTGATGGCAGTCCAGTCGTCCTGATTCTGCGCACGGCGAATGCGAAAGCCGCGAAACACCCGCTGCGCAGGGCGGTAGTCGCTGAACCACAGGCGCAATGTGTCAGACGGGTCAAGGAACAGCTGCTGCGGCGACTGTGCCAGCACTTGTTGGGGCGCTGCGACATACAGCGCGATGTCGCGCTCCCCCGGTTTTTCGTTGAGCAGGTCGTCAGCCAGCGTCGCAGGATCGGGATAGGTATGCCCGATCAACAGGCGTCCCCAGCCGCAATGCAGGGCCAGAGGCTCGGCGTCCATCGCGCTGCCATCCTCGGCGAGCCGCGCCTGCAGGCGCTCATAGGACGGCGGCTGACCACGCAAGAGGCGCTGGTTATAGATCGAAGCGTTGGCTTTCATCGGTCAGAGTCCTTGTTCGCTGAGCCACAGATTGAGGGCCGCGAGCTGCCACAGCTTGGAACCGCGCAGCGGAGTCAATTGACCATCGGGATCGGTCAACAGCTTGTCGAGCATGTTCGGATTGAACAGGCCACGGTCCTGGCTCGGATCGAGCAGCAGGTCGCGTACCCAGTTCAGCGTGTCGCCTTCAAGGTGCTTGAGGCCCGGTACCGGGAAATAGCCTTTCTTGCGATCGATGACTTCGGACGGGATCACCAGGCGCGCCGCTTCCTTGAGCACCTGCTTGCCACCGTCGGGCAGCTTGAAGCGCGCAGGGATGCGGGCCGACAGTTCGACCAGCCGGTAATCCAGGAACGGCGTGCGCGCTTCCAGGCCCCACGCCATGGTCATGTTGTCGACGCGCTTGACCGGGTCATCCACCAGCATCACGGTGCTGTCCAGACGCAACGCTTTATCGACCGCCGCATCGGCGCCCGGCATCGCAAAATGCTCGCGTACGAAATCACCGGCGGCGTCGTTGGCCGTCAGCCATTGCGGAGCGACCGTCTGCGCGTATTCGTCGTAGCTGCGATCGAAGAAGGCATCGCGGTAAGCGGCATAAGGATCGGCCGCGCCATCGACTTGCGGGTACCAGTGATAACCGGCGAACAGCTCGTCCGCGCCCTGACCGCTTTGCACCACTTTGCAATGCTTGGCGACTTCGCGGGACAGCAGATAGAACGCGATGCAGTCGTGGCTGACCATCGGCTCGCTCATGGCGCGAAACGCAGCTGGCAGCTGCTCGATGATTTCGCTTTCCTTGATCCGCAGCTGATGGTGGCGGGTGCCGTAGTGCTTCGCGATCAGGTCCGAATACTGGAACTCGTCACCCCGTTCGCCACCGGCGTCCTGAAAACCGATGGAGAAGGTCGACAGGTCTTTCACACCGACTTCGCGCAGCAGACCGACCAGCATGCTCGAATCCACGCCGCCCGACAGCAACACGCCGACGTCGACCGCCGCACGTTGACGAATCGCGACCGCTTCGCGGGTGCTGTCCAGGACGCGGTCGCGCCAGTCTTCGAGGGTCAGATTGGCTTCGTCGGCGCGCGGGCCGTACGGCAGCGTCCACCAGACTTTCTGCTCGACCTTGCCGTCGGCGCTGAAGCGCATCCAGCTTGCAGGCGGCACCTTTTCGACGCCCGCCAGCAAGGTGCGCGGGGCCGGCACGACCGCGTGGAAGTTCAGGTAGTGATTGAGCGCCACCGGATCGAGCATCGGGTTGATGTCGCCGCCTTTGAGCAGGGCGGGCAACGCCGATGCGAAGCGCAGGCGCTTGTCGGTGCGCGACAGGTACAGCGGCTTGACGCCCAGGCGGTCGCGGGCGATGAACAGGCTGTTGTTGTCGCGCTCCCAGATGGCGAAGGCAAACATGCCATTGAGCTTGGGCAGCATGTCTGCGCCCCAGGCGTGATAGCCCTTGAGCAGCACTTCGGTGTCGCCACCGGAGTGGAACTGATAGCCCAGGCTTTCAAGCTCGGCACGCAGTTCCGGGAAGTTGTAGATCGCACCGTTGAAGGCCAGTGACAGGCCCAGATGGCTGTCGATCATCGGCTGCGCAGAGCCGTCAGACAGGTCCATGATTTTCAATCGGCGATGGCCAAGGGCAATCGGCCCCTGGCTATGAAAGCCCCATGCATCCGGGCCACGAGGCGCCAGATGATGGGTGATGCGTTCTACTGCGGCGAGGTCCGCAGGTTGATTGTCGAAACGTAATTCACCAGCTAATCCGCACATATAATCCTTACCGGTTTTCCGTTGGGGAACGTAGACGGGAAGTCCGGCTACCCAAAGACTGACCGGCAGGATTTGCCAGAGTTTTAGAACGATCGGTTATAAGTGGCGTGGGGGGACTGCGTCATAGGCCACATCCGGCAAGGCGTGCGGCATGTTGTGGGAGTGAGCCAGCGGCCTTTAACCCAGCCTTCGATCAACGGCGTTGCACCCGTCGCCTTCCCGGCTAAAGCCGGTCCTACGAACAGCTTTCAATATCTGCCGGACGTCCCTCTGACCGGCTTCAGCCGGGAAAAGGCCGACGCAGGCTGTGGAGATGCAGCGGCCGGAATTCAATATTCGTCCGACGGCGGCCCCGAGCAAGCCCACTTGCGCAGGGCATGTGTGCACCCCTGAACCTCAATAGCCCGTCATCTCCAGATACCCGACGCCTTCGTGGCTTCCGCTCACTTGCACCGGGCCTTCCCAATAGGGGATCTGCAGGTCCATCCACGCCTTCGGGTTGAGCGCCTCGACCGAGAGATCGATGCCCTTGCCGGGGATTTTTACCGACCAACGGGTGGGCATGTCGCGGCCTTCCACCTCTGTGGTGTCTTCGGGCTCGAGTCCGATGTCGCTGGGCGCGAGCATTTCGGTGCTGCCGTCGCTGTTGATCCAGGTCCCGGTGAGGTACGGCTCGCCGTTTGTATTGCGCATTCGGTACAGCATCACTTCGGCGCCATTGTTCAGGTGCAGGGAAAACCAGTCCCAGCCCGTCTGATCGGCGGTCAGTGGCTGGCTGCTCCATTCGCGGTCCAGCCAAGCTGGCCCGCTGACCTGATAGGTTTTGCCGTCGATCTCGACGCTGCCGTCAGCTTGAAAGAACGGCTGGCTGTAGTAGTACGAGGCCTGACCTTCCTCGGATTTCTGACTGAAACCCTGCTTGCCCTGCAGCACCAGCGGCTTGTCGGCCTTCAGATGCAGGCGATAGCTGAACTGCGGCCCTGCGGCCTGCAGGTGCATGTCCGCCAGTGGATCGGCGTGCGCGGCATCGCTGGTCAGCGACCAGTCGTCGATCCAGGCACTGAACGGCGCCAGCTTCACTCCGGCCTGCTCTACACCGCCGCGGGCGTAACGTTCGGCGGCGTAATGCTCATCCTCCGACGTCACCGCTGCATGCCCCATCCACAGGTTGCGATTGCTCCAGCCGGCGGTCGCGCCCGCTGCGTCTCGGGCGCGCGGCAGGGCATTGCGAAACAGCGTCCACTGCACGCCGAACGCTTGCCCGTCGGCATCGGTCAGGTTGGCGGTGATGTACCACCACTCGATCCGGAAATCGTCGTGGGCGCCGTGATCGTCGGGAAACGCGAAACGCTTGCCTGGCGTTACCTGGGCGTAACTTGCGGCATCGTCGGCCAGCCCGGCAAAGCCTTTTTCTTCAGCCGGTTTGTCGTCGCACGCGCTCAGCAAGAGGCAGACGAGGAGCACGGCCAGCGCCTTAACCTTCATTGGCGAACGTCCTCAGCAGGTCGGCAGGGCGGGTGCGATACAGGCGATACAACGGCCACGCCGAGGCCAGAAGGGTGGCGAGCATCGCCAGCAGCATCAGGCGCAACAGCTGCATCGGGAACACTTGCAAGGGTAGCCGCCAGCCGAATGCCTGCACGTTGATCACGGCATCCAGGCACAAGGCCAGCAACAATCCCAACGGAATCGCCAGCACCAGCGTCAGCACCGCCAGCAGCCAGGTCTGCGCAAGATTGAGCAACATCAGTTGCCGCCGCGTGACGCCCAGCGCCCACAGCGGTGCCAACTGACCGAGCCGGCTCTGGCTCTGGGTCAGCAGACTGATGAACAGTGCCACGCCCGCCACGCCCAAGGTCAGGCTGTTGAGGGCGGCGGTGGCGGCGAAGGTGCGCTCGAAGACCTGGCGCGACCAGGCTTTGAGCTGGATCTGATCGACGATGCGGCTGTCGTCGATGGTGAATTTGTTGTGCAGGACGCGTAGCAGTTGCGGGATCGCCCGTGGATCGATACGCAGATTGAAACGGTTGGGCGTCAGTTGTGGCCAGTGCTTGAGCAAATGCTCGGCGTTCACCAGCATGTGCCCCTTGGGGTTGCCATAGTCCGCGTAAATGCCCACCACGCGCAGCGGCCAGTCGCCGTCCGGCGCAGGCACCTTGAGCTCGTCGCCAACACTGACCTTCAACCGTCGGGCCAGCTGTTCGCTGAGCATCAACGCGTCCTCGCTGGCCAGTCGAGCCCAGGGATCGCCTTCTGCCGACTCCAGCAACGGCCAGTGCTGTCGGTAGTGCGGGTGATCGATCACGCCATACAGCTCGGCCGGCCAGCCGTGCAGTTGCAGCGAAACCTGCCAGTTGGGCAGCACCGCGGACGTCAGCGGTTGTTCGCTCAGCCATTTTTGCAGCGGCGCGGCCTGAGCCGGGTTTTGCGGATTGATGTACAGCTCGGCGCTCAGGCGTTGTTCCAGCCAGTGCGTGAAGGTCTGTCGAAACCCCGAGGTCATGCTGCCAGCGCCGATGTTCGCGGCCATTGCGAGCAACAGTGCCATCAACGCCAGACTCAACGCCGGCAGCTGCTGGCGGCAGTCAGCGAGAAACCACTGGCCCAGCACGGAACGGCTTTTACCGAGCAGACCATTGAGCAAGCCGTTGAGCAGCACAGGCAGCCCCAATGCCGCACTGAGCAGCAGGCTGGCCATCAGCACGAAACCTGCCGCCAGGCTGTTGCCAAACAGTGCGGCGAGCACTGCAGTCAGCGCGGAAACTCCGGCAATCCAGCCCTGCCGCTTGAGCCAGGTGGCGTGGGTTTCGTGCCAGGCCTGCGCGTTCGCCAGTGCCAGCAACGGCAACCGCGCGGCGCGCAGCAGGCTGCTGGCGCCGGCCAGAAAGGCGCCCAGCAGACTGACGCCCAGCCCGCTCAGCCACCACCAGAGGCTCAGGTTCAAATGCCCGGCCACTTCGGCGCCGTACAGGCCGCGCAGGCTGGCGGCGACATCGGGCAGCAGCACACTCGCCAGCCAATAGCCGCTGATCACCCCGGCAATGCCGCCGAGCAGGGCCAGCACGCCAAGTTCGACGATCAGACTGCCGATCAGGCTTCGGGCACTGACGCCACAGGCACGCAAGTTCCTCAGCAGTCCGCGACGCTGCTCCAGCGCAAGGCCAATGGCGGCGTGGACGATGAACAGCCCGACCACGAATGACAGAAAACCGAGCGCATCCAGGTTCAGGTGGAAGCTTTCGGTCAGGCGGCCCAGGTCGTTGTCTTCGCCGCTTTTGCGAATGACCAGCTCGCCGTTCAACGCGGCCGGCAGAGCGGGGGCGTTGTCGGCGAAGTCCTTGGGCAGCACGAGTCGCGAAATCTGATCGGGTTGGTTCAGCAGTTGCTGGGCGAAGCCAATGTCCATCAGCAACAGCCCCGGCGCCATGTCCACCTGTGCGTGCAACGGCGGTAACGCGCGGCCCGATTCGGTCAACGGCCTTTGCCCCTCGTGCAGGCCAAGCGCGGACAGGGTCTGTGGGGAAATCCAGGTGACGCCGGGGGGCGTGAAGAAGTCGACGATCTGCGCGGTGCTCAGCGACTGCCCGGCCAGTGCGGTGTCGACGGGCAACGACACGGGTTCGATGCCCAACAGCGTCAGGCGCAGGTCCGGCGCTTCCTTGAGTGTCACGCGCCCTCTGAGCGCGGGGGAGACCGGCCAGCCCGCGCGGCGCAGCGTGACAAACAGTTCTTGTGAAAAATTCGCGCCGTTGGGTGACACCAGAATTTTCTGCGGCTCACCGCCGATCAGTTGGCTGGCCTTGGCGTAGCTGTCTCGAGCCTGGCTATTGAGCGCCTGCACGCCGGTCAACAGACTGGTGGCCAGCCACAGACCGGTCAACACGCTGAAAAACTGCACGGGATGGCGGCGCCAATGGCTGAGCAGCGCCTTCAGCGTCCAGTAGAAAACGGGCATCTCAGCGTTCGCCTTCCGGGAGCAGGCGTCCCAGATGCAGAACCGCCTGACGCTGCAGGCGCGCCGCGACCCTGGGGCTGTGCGTCACCATCAACAGGCTGGTCGGGCTGTCCGCGAGGATGTCGAGCAGCAATTGCAGGACTTCATCGCTGGTGGCTTCATCGAGGTTGCCGGTGGGCTCGTCGGCCAGCAGCAGGCCGGGTCGCGACGCCAGCGCCCGACCGATGGCGACCCGTTGTTGCTGCCCGCCGGACAGTTGTTCGGGATAGCGCTTGAGCAAGGCGCCCAGACCGAGCCGTTCGACAAGCTCTGCTTGCCAGTGCGGCTGATAGCGTCCGGCCAGACGCGCCTGGAACGCCAGATTGTCCTCGACCCTGAGGCTGCCGACGAGGTTGAACTGCTGAAACACCAGGCCGATCTGTGTGCGCCTCCAGTTCGCCAGCTGCGCCTCGTTCATCTGATCCAGACGCTCGCCAGCGATCTCGATGCTGCCCTTGTCCACCTGATCCAGCCCGGCGACCAGGTGCAGCAGCGTGCTTTTGCCGCTGCCCGATTCACCCATCAGCGCCAGGCTGCCACCCTGTTCCAGCTGCAGATCCGCGCCCCGCAATACCGCCAACGGACCCTGCGCCGTGGCATAGCTTTTGAACACGCCTTGGACTTGCAGCATCGACATGCACCTGACAGGGGAATGAGAGGGAGGATACCGGGTTGTTCGGGGGAGATGTAAACAGCGAAAAGGTACCCACGTGTACCGCTGCCGATGCACACCGCCCGGGGTGCTCACGCTGGCCTCTTCCCGGCTGAAGCCGGTCCTGCTGAGGCAACGCTTTGCCAGCCGCTGCACCTGCGGTGGATGTACCGGCCGCTGCACCAGCGGCGGATGTAGCGGCTTCTTCGCGAGCAAGCTCACTCCTACAGATATGTTGCGGGCATTCCCGGATTCTCCGACCAGACACAAATCCTGTGGGAGCGAGCTTGCTCGCGAAGACTGACTGCCACCCGCTGCATCTGCGTCGAATGTAACGGCCTCTTCGCGAGCAAGCTCACTCCCACAGTTATGTCGCGTGGATTCCCGAATTGTCCGGCCAGACACAAATCCTGTAAGAGCGAGCTTGCTCGCGAAGACTGACTGCCAGCCGCTGCATCTCCACCAGCCAAACTAAACAAACCAGTCACACCGGCCTGTTCGCGAGCAAACTCGTTCCCACATCGGTATCGCGGAGGTGATTACTTTCCGCGAATCAGACTGCGCAGTGCGAATCGGTTGGGGTGGCATGCTTCGGCCACGCTGCGGGGCAGGGGCAGGGGTTCGTTGTCCAGCCACGCGGCGATCAGCTCGCCGGACAGCGGGGCGGTGATCAGGCCGCGCGAGCCGTGGCCGCTGTTGATGTAGAGCCCGCCCAGCCACGGGCACTCGATGGACGGCACCTGGCGGGCGTCTTTGCGCAGCACGGCGTAGGTCTGGAAAAAAGCTTCCCGGTCAGCCAGAGGCCCGACGATCGGCAGATAATCCGGGCTGGTGCAGCGAAAAGCGGCGCGGCCTTGCAGGTCCTCCACCGGGATTTCGCTGGCCTGCAGCCGGTCCGTCAGGTCCTCGGAAATTTCCCGCAGCAGATCGAGGTTGCCCAGATGCTCCGCACGGCTGGGCGTCAAGTCATCGCTGTTGAACGCGAAGCTTGCCCCCAATGTGTGTTCGCCCAGCCGCGCGGGCGCGAAGTAGCCCTCGGCGCAGACCACCGTGCGCAGCGAAGCGCTGGCCGGCGTTTCCGGCAGCCGGGTGATCTGCCCGCGAATGCGCTTGAGCGGCAGGTCGGCGCTGGCCGGGAATCGCTTGACCTCGGCTGCACCCGCCAGCACCACCACCTTCGCCTGGGCGAGTAACCGGTCGCCATTCCAGGCCTGCCAGACCTCGCCTTCGCGGCGCAGCTCAAGCGCCTCGCCATGGGTGATCAATTCAACCCCCGGCTGTCGCGCCTGATGGCGGCATAACGCAGGCGGATGCACCCAGCCTCCTTGCGGATAGAACAGGCCGCCGCTTTTCAGGGCGATACCGGCTTTCGCTTCAGCGTGCGACTGCTCGAGCACCTGCAGCAAGTCAGGGGTAAATGCCTGGGCCAGTTGTGCCTGACGTTCGTGTTCCTTTTCATCGAATGCCAGTTGCAGCACGCCGCAGTCATCCCAGTCGACGCCCCGCTGCAAACGCTCCAGCAGGCGCCGCGTATGGCCGAAGCCGCTGAGAATCAACCGCGAGAGCGCGGTGCCATGGGCCGACAATTTCAGATACAGCACGCCTTGCGGGTTGCCCGAAGCTTCGGCAGCAACGCTCTGATGACGCTCCAGCAATTGGACCTGCCAGCCACGTGCGGCCAGGCTTGCGGCGGTCGCGCAACCGGCCAGCCCGGCGCCGATCACCAGCGCCTTGCGTTCATCGCCATGCCGGACCGGCCGCGCGAACCAGGGTTTGGCGCGAGGCGGGGCGGGCGTGTCGTCGGGCCAGCCGATGAAGCTGCCCTTGAGCACTTCCCATTTGTGGCCGATACCGGGCACGCGTTTCATCTTGAAGCCGGCAGCGTTCAACGCGCGGCGCACCCAGCCGGTACTGGTAAACGTCCCGATGGTCGCGCCGGGAGCGGCCAGACGCGCCAGTTCGGCAAACAGCTCCGGGGTCCACATTTCCGGATTTTTCGAAGGCGCGAAGCCGTCCAGAAACCATGCGTCGATCTCGCCGTCCAGCTGCGGCAGCATGTCCAGCGCGTCGCCGATCAACAGCGTCAGTGTCACTCGCCCGCCTTCAAACACCAGACGCTGGAAGCCCTCGTGAATCGCCACGTACTGCGTCAACAGTTGATCGGCGAAGGGCTTGAGTTCAGGCCACAGCGCCAGGGCTCTTTGCAGATCGTCACGACTGAGCGGGAATTTCTCGACGCTGACAAAGTGCAGACGCGCCCCCGCCTGAGCCTGCGCCGCAAACAGCTGCCAGGCGCAGAGGAAGTTCAGGCCGGTGCCGAAGCCGGTCTCACCGATCACCAGACGACCGCCGTCAGGCAGCCCTGCGAAGCGCTCTTGCAGCGCGTTCTGCGTCAGAAACACATGGCGGGTTTCGTCCAGGCCTGACTCGGTGGAGAAGTACACGTCGCAAAACACCCTGGAATGGGGGTTGCCGTTCTCGTCCCAGTCAATCTGGGCGTGGTCAATGGTGGTCATGTTCGGCTCGGGGTAGGCAAGGCGGCGATTTTACCCCAGCGCCCGGTGAATGCAGACAGCGCGACGAAATGAATAACTATGTATGCCAGCGCCCGCGTGAATCCTGATTACGTTCGACACTCAGTCATTCACAAGGACGTCACCATGAACAGCACCGCGTTACCTCAAGTCTCGACCATCATCAACAACACCTTGCCCGCCTGGTTCATCAACGCATCGCCGCAGATGCGCAACGCCCTGGCGTCAGACATGGGCCGCAGCCGTCGCGCCACGCTGGCGGCAGGGCAGGTGCTCGATCGCATCGTCGACCTGCCCGCATTCGCCCGTCCGTTACTGGCCAAGGCGCTGCAAGACGCGTTCGGGCCGGGCCTGGATGTCGACGCCGATCATTTCTACCACGTCAGTTTCGAGCGCGACTGGCTGACCGGGCGCGCAGCACCGAAAAGCTCGACCACCCAGTCGCTGTTGCAGGCCGCGTTGCAGAACTTCGAGGTCAGCGAGCAGGCGCAGGTGGCGCAGGAAAACACCTCGCTGATTTACCGCAACCTGTCGGACAGGGATCACTTGCAGGCACGAAGCGATCCCCTTAACAGGCAGAACGTCAGCCCCGAGCGTTTCATCGAGCTCTGTCGAAAGGTAGATGTGGGCGGCCAGTATCAGCGCCACCTGCGCCACGTGCTGCATCCGGTGGCGCGCGCGGATGTGCCTGGCAGTGTCGGCAGCGAGGAAATCAAGCAACTGCTGATCGAGAAGGATCGCCTGGCATTGAGGGTTGAATCCCACATCGCACGCATGAAAGGCCTGATCGACGAGGCGGCGTATCAGGCACTGCTTGCGTTGGAGAGTGAGACATCTTCCGGGCAATTGTTCACCTTGCAGATGCTCGGCTTCACGTTACGCGATGTGCTGGTGATGCAGGCGCCCGGCGCGACTGGCTGCGTAGTCTATCTGCCGGGCGAGCCCGAAGCGCCCCTTCGGTCCTACGCCTCGCTGGACGCCTTCATGCAGACATTGAGGACAAAGCTGCGCAACGAAGACTATCAACGCTACTTTGATCGCTTTCTCGCCCAGCGCAGCAAAGGCGCGTTTTTCCCTTCCCTGCATGATCGCCTCGCCCCGCAAAGCGTGCACAGCGTAGCGCGTGGCAAGGGATTTCATCGTCAACTGGTGGCCACGACCCAGGACGACCCCAACGCCAATCTCGACCTGCAGACCGTGCCGCTGGGCATCACGCTCGGCGAATTTCTTTACCTGCAAAGCATGTTGCACATCAAGGACGACGCGCGGGTCCTGGCCGTTCCAACCGAAGACGAGGACGCCAGGACTCGTCTGAAACGTCTGGCCCAGTGGCGCGAATATGGCCTGGATGCGCTGAATCTGGCCGCGTTCTTCGTGCCCGGGCTGGGTGAAGCCATGTTGCTGGTATCTGGCGCCCAGCTGCTGGTCGACACCTTCGAGGGCGTCGATGCGTGGCGGCACGGCGACATGAGCGAAGCGCTGGATCACTTGAGCCAGGTCGCGGAAAACATCGCATTCCTGGCGGCCATGGGCGCGGCAGGCAAGTGGGCCAGCGGCTCGAAACCCGCGACCGTCGAACCGCCTTCATTCATTGCGCGCATGCAGCCGGTCACTGATTCGACCGGTCAGTTGCGCTTGTGGGACAGCATCAGTGAGCTTCGCCGTCTGCACCCATCGTTGGCCGATTTCGATGACAAGACCCTGACGCGCATCATGGCGGTGGCCGATGTCGATGCCGCCACGGTCCGACACGCGCTCACCAACGATCAGACGCCACCGGCGGCCTTGATCGACAGCGCCAAGCGCTTTCGTCTGAGCGAAAACGCGGCCCGATCCGTCGATGCCTTCGAAGCGGCCTATCGCGAAAGCGAGCAGTCCAGCGACCCACTGGTGACGCTGCTCAGGCGCGATTTTCCTTCGCTGACCCTGGCGTCGGCTCGCGAGTTGCTCGCCAGTGCTACCGCCGAGGAGCGTCTGGCAATGCAAACGAGCGGGCGCATTGCGCTGGAGGTCGCGGGCAAGGTGCGTGGTCATCTGCGTCAGACCCGCATGAGTCGCGTGCTGGAGGGTTTTTTTTTGGCGCCGAGCCATGCCAGTCCTGACCTTCAACGCCTGACTCTGCGCAGCGTCGAACTGTTTGCCGGATGGCCCGATGACCTGCGACTGGAGATTCGCGAGGGCACGGCGCACGGTGCGCTGCTCGACAGCATTGGCCCAGAGCAGTCGACTGAACGTCGCCTCCTCGTGCGCGGCAAGAATGCATTTCAGCCGTGTGATGGCCAGGGCAGATCCATCGGGCGTGAGGGCAGTCTGTTCTCGGCGATCCTGCGTGCGTTGCCCCAGGAAGCACGACAGGCAATCGGCCTTGCCGATGCCGACATCGATGCCCGCGTGCTAAAAGGCCGCGTGTTCAAATGGCTGAAACAGCAGCCGGCCTGGGCAGCCCGGACGCTGGGGCAATGGACGCCGGACGGTGCGTTGCGCATGCCCATGCGTCTGGCGGACGGCCGCATCGGCTATCCGCTCAGCGGCCGTGGCGCTGGCTTCGGCGAGGCGCCGAGCGAAATCCCGGACGAGGCGCCGAGCGAGTTGGAACAGCAACTGGTGCAGGCAATGACGCAGCTGTATCCAGAGAGCCCCGACCTGCCGGCGCAAGTGCGCGACATGGCCCGACGACAACGTCCGCTGGCTGACTTGCTCGCGACCACCCGTCAGCGAATCGAGGCCTGGCAGCCGCTGTACTGGAACCTTCTGGCGTGGGTCGAAGCCGATGACACGGGCGTGCTGATCAATGAAGACCTGCGCCCGGCCCGACGCACCGTGGCGACAGCCATCGAACGCGCCTGGCGCTACAGTCACAGCGCGGCACCGCGTGGCCCGCGCTCGCTGACGCTGGAGCACATCACCCTGCCGCAACTGCCGGCGCTTCCCGATTTTTACGCCGACATCAGGCGCATGGATCTCAACCACGTCAGCGCCGATCTGCCAGCCGCCAATGCCTTTCTGGAACACTTCCCGGCCCTGACGCACCTGAATCTGCGCGCCAGCTTCCTCGCCATCCCGGACGTCCTGCCTCGCCTGGAACGGTTGGAACACCTGTCGCTGGAGCGCATGCCATGGACCATCGATCAAGCGGTGATGGATGTGCTGATGGACATCCCCGACCTCGACTCGCTGAGCCTGGCCAGCAGTCCGCTGGCTCAGTTCACCGACACCGGTCGCCTGCGCCTGTCGACGCTGTGGATCAACAATACGGGCTTGACTGAGTGGCCGCAGTGGGCTCATTCGCTGGGGCTCAACGAGCTCGACATCAGCGACAATCATATCGTTGAGATCCCCGACGAAGTCATCGAGAACCCTCACGATCCGGACCGTCACCTGGTGATCTACGCGTACAACAATCCGCTGGAGCATCAGTCGCTGGAAAATTACTGGCGCAACGACACCGGCTTCGGCCATCGCTATCGTCTGGATTACGACTTTCCCGAGGACATCCGCGAGCTTCCGGTGGAGGGCATGGCCGAGGGCAGCGACAGCGAGAGTTCCGATGAGGACAATTTCGACCATGCGCATCCTGCAACATCCGGTGCCCGTGCGCCGGTGGCGTCAGTGGAGTTATGGATCAGGCCGGATGAACCGGCCCTGAACGATCGACTGCGCGCCGCCTGGGCGCAGGTGGTACAAGCGGGCGATGCGCCGCATCTGTTGGTGCTGTTGCAGCGTCTTCATCAGGCAGCGGATTTTCGCCTGTTCCACGCCGAGCTTGCCTGGGATGTGCTCACGGTGCTGGAGTCGGTTGCGACGGATGCGGCCTTGCGCGCGCAGATCGAGGTTATCGCCAACGATCGCCTGTTCGGCGCCGACCAGACCTGTCAGGACGGCGCGCGTCTGATCTTCAGCGACATTCAAGTGCTCGTTTACAGCGAGCAGGCGCTGCGCGGCGTGGCGCAAGCTCAGCGCACGCCGGTCATGCTCGGGGTGATTCGCCGGCTGTTCCGGCTCAATGAGGTTCAGGCCATCGCCGACGCCGAAATCCTTCGCCGCGAAGGGCTGGGCATGAACGTCGACGCCGCCGAGGTGCGCATGGCGTACCGCATCGGTCTGGCCGACGAGCTGGCGCTGCCCGGTCAGCCTCATCGCATGGTCTGGGAGCGCCTGGCTGCTGTCGATCACGGCGCGCTGCTGGACGCTCGACGCCGGGTGCTCGAGGCGGAGCAGGGCCCTGCGTTTCTTGAGTTCGCAGTGGCTGACCGTCAATGGAATGCCCGCTTGCGTGCCGAGCATGGGCCAGGCATGGAACTGGCGACGGCGGTGGTCCAGACCCGGATGGCCGCGCTCGAGGACCATCCCCCTGAAGATCCTGACGAGTACCATCGCCAGGGGCAGGCGTTGATCGCCCAGCGTGAGGCGGATGAACACACCATGCTCATCCAGCTGACCGACCTGTACCGCGCCGGCTGGTAAGGCGCATCGCGGCGTGTCGGATGACCGAGTACACGGTCGCCCGGCGCGCTGGCGGGCCGGTTTTCGTTGCGATTGACCCCTGAACGCGATTGGCGGTCATACCTTCACTGATACCAGACGCCTGCTAGTCTTGGGTGATCATGAAGGGAGCCATGCATGTTCGAATCCGCTGAAATCGGCCACACCATCGATGACGAGACCTACGACGCTGAAGTTCCGGCACTGCGCGAGGCGCTGCTGGAGGCGCAATACGAACTTCACGAACAAGCCAAGCGCCAGATCATTGTGCTGATCAACGGCATTGAAGGCGCTGGCAAGGGCGAAACCGTCAAACTGCTCAACGACTGGATGGACCCGCGCTACATCGAGGTGCGCACGTTCGACCAGCAGACCGATGAGGAGCTCGCTCATCCTCCGGTCTGGCGCTATTGGCGACAGCTTCCGCCCAAGGGCCGCATCGGCGTGTTCTTCGGCAACTGGTATAGCCAGATGATTCAGGGACGGGTGCACAAGCAATTCCCTGACCCGGTACTGGATCAGGCCATCAACGGCGCGGAGCGTCTGGAGAAAATGCTCGTCGATGAAGGCGCCGTGATCTTCAAGTTCTGGTTTCACCTGTCCAAACAGCAAATGAAGCAGCGCCTCAAGACCCTCAAGGACGATCCGCTGCACAGTTGGCGGATCAGCCCGCTGGACTGGCAGCAATCGAAAACCTACGACAAGTTCGTGCGATTCGGCGAGCGCGTCCTGCGCCGCACCAGTCGCGATTATGCGCCGTGGCACGTGATCGAAGGCGCAGACCCTAACTACCGCAGCCTGACGGTCGGCCGGCTGTTGCTGGAAGGCCTGCAAAGCGCGTTGAAAACCCCTGAAGGCCAGAGCAATTTCGTCAACCTCGGCCCGCTGCCGAGCAACACCGACGAGCGCAGTCTGCTGGACAATCTGGACATGTCGCTGGCGCTGGAAAAGGACGACTACGAAGAGCAGTTGATCACCGAACAGGCGCGTCTTTCCGGCCTGATGCGTGACAAGCGTATGCGTCGTCATGCACTGGTGGCGGTGTTCGAAGGCAATGATGCTGCCGGCAAGGGCGGGGCGATCAAGCGGGTTGCCGGCGCGCTCGATCCTCGCCAGTACCACATCGTGCCCATCGCCGCGCCCAGCCAGGACGAGCTGGCACAACCTTATCTGTGGCGGTTCTGGCGACAGATCCCGGCGCGCGGCAAGTTCACCGTATTCGACCGTTCCTGGTATGGCCGGGTGTTGGTGGAGCGGGTCGAGGGTTTCTGCTCTGAAGCGGACTGGCTGAGGGCGTACAGCGAGATCAATGATTTCGAAGAGCAGCTCACCGATGCGGGCATCGTGGTCGTGAAGTTTTGGCTCGCGATCGACGACAAGACCCAGCTTGAGCGTTTTCAGGCTCGGGAGAAGATCCCTTTCAAACGGCACAAGATTACCGAAGACGACTGGCGCAACCGCAAGAAGTGGCCGCAATACCGAGAGGCCGTTGGCGACATGGTCGACCGCACCAGCACCGAAATCGCCCCGTGGACGCTGGTCGAAGCCAATGACAAACGCTGGGCCCGGGTAAAAGTCCTGCGCACAATCAACGAGGCGCTGGAGGCAGCGTTCGCCAAGGGCGACAAGAAGAAAAAGTGACTGACGGAACACCATTTCTGCAGGGGCAATCGGAAGTGACGACGCTCGCGAATGCGGTCTGGCTCAGACAGCGCATTCGCGACCCTCATCACCTCGGATTACGCCTACATGGGGTTGTGGCGTAAACGAGTCTGCAGGATCACCGCTCCCGCAGTGCTTCGGTGCGGGCTTTCAGGACGGGTTTGAGAAGGTAGTCCATTACGCTTTTCTCGCCGGTGATGATGTCCACCGTCGCGACCATGCCGGGGATGATCAGCAACGGTTTCGCATCGCTGCCCAAGTGGTTTTTGTCGGTGCGTACCTGGATCAGGTAGAACGTGTTGCCCTTGTCGTCGGTGGTCGTGTCGGCGCCGATCAGCTCCAGTCTGGCCGGCAGTCCGCCGTAGATGGTGTAGTCGTAGGCGCTGAACTTGACCATGGCTTTCTGGCCCGGATGCAGAAAGGCAACGTCCTGCGGCCTGACTTTGGCTTCGATCAGCAGGTTGTCCTCAAGCGGCACGATTTCTACCATGTCGCTGCCGGGTTGAACCACGCCGCCGATGGTGTTGACTTTCAAGGTCTTGACGATGCCCTTGACCGGCGAGGTCACGGTGGTGCGCGTGACGCGGTCGTCGATGGCGATGCTGGTGGCGCTGGCTTTGGCCAGGTCCGAACGCTTTTCGTTGAGGTCCTTGGTGGCGTCGGATCGGAAGGTGTCGGTGGATTCCTGGATCTTGCTTCTGATCTCGTTGATCGCCGCTTCGGCGCGTGGAATCGCCAGTGAAGTGGCATCCATTTGCCCGCGAGCCTCGGACGCCTTGCCCTTGAGGCGAATGATCTCCACTGGCGACACTGCGCCGCTGTTCACCAGTGGCGCCGACATGCTCAGCTCTTGCTGAATGAAGCCCAACTGATTGCGATACTGATCCTGCTTGGAGCGGAATTCGGCGACTTCCTGCATCTTCTGGCGCAATTGCTCCTGCAATGTGCGCTGCTCGCTGGCCAGGCGCCGCTGGCGAGAGTCATACAATGCCTGTTCATCGGCCGCCACCTGCGGCGCTCTGCCGAGCACCTCGGCAGAGGGTTTGAACGGCCTGCCTTCGGCCTCCGCCGACAGCCGATCGACCTGCGCCATCAGCGTGTATTTGTCCACTTCGCTTTCGCCCTTGTTCGAGAGAAAACGCGTGTCGTCCAGGCGCAGCAAGGTGTCGCCCTTGTTCACGATCTGCCCTTCGCGCACGAAGATTTCCGTGACGATGCCGCCTTCCAGGTTCTGGATCACCTGCACCTTGCTCGACGGAATGGCCTTGCCTTCACCCATCGTGACCTCTTGCAGGACTGCAAACCTGGCCCACACCAGCGCGGTGATGATCAGCGCGGCGGCGATCCACACGGTGACGCGCGCGCCACGGGGTGAGTCCTGCGCCGCGACGCCTGCGACCTCAGGCATGAACTCGTTATCGACCTGGCGATCAGGGTGAAAATAGCTGTGAGCGGATGACATGGGCGACGCTCCTTAAACCATGGCCGGGCCGGTACGGCCCTTGCGCAACGCTTCGACGACGAGTTCTTTGGGACCGTCGGCGACCACTTTGCCGTTGTCCATCACGATCAGCCGGTCCACCAGACTGAGCATCGACATGCGATGGGTGACCAGCAGCAGGGTTTTGCCTTGCATCAGCGTGAACAGCTTCTGGCGCAAGACGTCTTCGCTGCCGTTGTCCATGTGGCTGGTGGGTTCGTCGAGCAGCATGATGGGTGGGTCGAGCAGCAGCGCGCGGGCCAGTAAGACCGCTTGACGCTGCCCGCCGGAAAGCAGCTGGCCGCGCTCGCCCACAGGGCGGTCGAAGCCCTGCGGATGGTTGCGCGCAAGGTCAGTCACGCCTGTCAGTTCAGCGACCTCCAGCATTCTGGCGTCGCTGACATAACGCGCGCCGAGTGTCAGGTTGTCCCGCAGACTGCCCGCCAGCAGCGGCAGATCATGGGCCACGTAGCCCACTTGCTGGCGCAGGTCCGCGACGTCGACCTGACGCAGATCCAGGCCATCGAGCAACAGCTGGCCGGAATCAGGGGTGTAGAAACCCATCATCAAACGGGCAAGGGTGCTCTTGCCCGAACCGCTGCGACCGATGATGCCGATCCGCTCACCGGGTCTGACGCTGATAGTGACCTCGCTCAGGGCAGCGGGCGTACCGGGGCCGCCATAGGCGAAACTGGCGTTGACCACCTGCAGCGCGCCTTCCAGCCGGGTGTGTTGAAGCGTCGTTCGGCCAGGCTCGCGCTCTTGCGGCAGGGCCATCAGCGCATCGGTGCTCTTCATGGTGATCTGCGCCTGCTGATAGCGCGTGATCAGCCCGGCGATCTGGCCCAGCGGTGCCAGCACGCGGCTGCCGAGCATATAGCTGGCCACCAGCGCACCGACGCTGAGGTTGCCGGCAATGATGATGTAGACCCCGGCGACGATGGTCGCCATGCCCGAGAACTGCTGGATGAACAAGGTGCCGTTGCTGGCCAGCGCCGAGAGGTCCCGGGCGTGGCTGTCGAGGCGGGTGAGGGCGCCGTGGGTCGACTCCCATTTATGCTGGCGTTCGCTTTCGGCGCCGCAGGCTTTGAGGGTTTCCAGTCCGCCGAGTGTTTCCACTAAAAGGGCCTGACGTTCGGCGCCCAGCGCAAGGCTGCGTTCGACGGTGTCGCGCAGGCGCATCTGGATGATCCAGGCGAACAGGATCGTGATCGGAAAAGCCACCACCGGAATCACCACCAGCCAGCCGCCCAACAACCCGATCACCGCCAGCATCAGCACGGCGAACGGCAGGTCGATGATGCTGGTGAGCGTGACGGCGGTCAGAAACTCTCGAAGGCCCTGGAAATCATGAATGCTCTGGGCGAAGCCGCCGACGGTGGCAGGGCGCGCTTTCATCGCCATTCCGGTAATGCGCTCGAATAACGTGGCGGACAGAATCACGTCGGTTTTCTTCCCGGCCTGATCCAGCAGACGCGCGCGCACCAGACGCAAAGTCAGTTCGAATGCCGTGCCGATCAGCAGTCCGACGGCGAGCACCCAGAGGGTCGACGTCGCCTGATTGGGTACGACGCGGTCGTAGGTCTGCATGACGAACAGCGGCACCATCAACCCCAGCAGGTTGATCAGCAGGCTGGCGAGAATCGCGTCGCTGTAGAGCCAGCGCGACAGTCTGAGGGTGTCACGAAACCAGGCGTTGACCCTGGGCACCAACGGCGCGCGCAGGTTTTCCAGTTCGTGACGCGGGCGGGCGAACAATGCCTGCCCTGTGTAGAGCGCTTGCAGTTCTTCGCGGGTGACCCGCTGCTCGCCACCTTCGGCTTCGCTGGGCAGGATCAGCGCACGCCCGTCCTCTTCCCAGCGCCGCAGCACGGCGCATCGGTTGCCCTTGAGCAGCAATAAAACGGGCAGGTTCAGCCCGTCGATGGCGTCCAGATCGCGGCGCAGAATGCGCGCCTGCAGTCCGGCGCGAGCGGCGGCACGGGGAAGCAGTTCAACGCCCAGCCGATGCTGCGCCAGAGGCAGGCCAGCACTGAGGCTGGTGCGGCTGGCGTTGCAATCGTGCAGTTTGCAGAGGATCAGCAGGCCGTCGAGCAGCGGATCGTCGTAGTTCGAACGAGGGTCGATCGGATGGGCCAGATCGATGTGTGTCGGTTCCATGCGCGTCACAGACTTCTCCCGGCGCTTGCGCGCTACTTCAGTTCAGGCAGCCGTGCTTCGCTTTTGACTTCTGTCAGGGCGACCGCTTCAGCCGGCAATACCACGCGCTCTTTGCGCAACAGCTCGCCTTCAGTGGCCAGCACCCGGTACATCGCGAATTCTTCGGTGTAGCGCAGTTCGGTGTAGCGGCGGGCCGCGTTGTAGAGCTCGTTTTCGCTGTCCAGCAGGTCGAGCAGGGTGCGTTGGCCGAGGCCGAACTGATCCTGATACGCAGCGCGCACACGGGTGGTGGTCTCGGCGTATTCGCGGGCGATCGGCGTCTGGGTGCGCGCGTTATTCATCGCATTCCAGGCCAGGGCCAGGTTCTCGTTGAGCATGCGCAGGGCGTTGTTGCGAATGTCCATGGCCTGCCCGGTCTTGTAGGAGTCGGAATTCAGGCGGGCTTTGTCGCGATTGCCGTTGAACAGGTTGTAATTCATCACCACGGCGGCGCGCCATTCGTTGTCGTGGCCTTCCTCGCCTTGCAGGTTGTCGTTCGCGCCGACCGCAAGCTCGCCGTCGAAGCGTGGGTAAAAAGGCGATTTCGCCACTTCGTATTGCTTCTCTGCGGCGTTGACGTCGGCCTGCGCCGATTTCAGATAGGGGTTGTTGGTCAGCATGCTTTGCCGCGCGGCGCTGAGGCTGGGAGACACCTCGCCCCTGATGCTCGGCGGGGCTTCCAGCTCATCCGGCATTCTGCCGACAGCGCTGAAGAAGTTCGCCTCGGCGTCGGCCAGGTCGACTTGCGCGGTGTAGAAGTTGTTTTCGGCCAGAGCGCGACGGGCCTTGGATTGATCGGCGTCTGCGTTGCTGCCGATGCCGCGATTGGTGCGCAAGCCGATCTGGTCGTTGATGCGCAGGTGCGCCTGCAGGTTGTTCTTTGCCAGATCGAGCATCTCGCGACGCTTGAGCACCTCCAGATAGACCTCGACAGTGCGCAGGGCGAGGCTTTCAGAGGTACCGCGCAGGTAATACGCGCGGGAGTTGACGACCTCGCGGGTCCGGCCGACCTCGTTCTTGGTGTTGAAGCCGTCGAACAGCATTTGCCGCAGCCGCAGTTCCGACTGGGTGTAGTTCAGGGTCTCTTCGTTGTGGTTGTTGAAGCCCCGGGTATTGGGGCTGTCGGTGTGTTCACGGCCGTAGGCGGCGATCAGATCAACCGTGGGGAGATAGCCTCCTTTGGCGAACTTCACATCTTCGTCTGCGGACAATCGGTTGTTCACGTTGGCGTGAATTTCCGGGTGATTGTCGATGGTGTTCTGAATCGCCTGGTTGAGGGACATGGCTTGCGCTTGGGCGCAGGCGACCGCCAACACAACTGCACTGTAGAGCGGGGTCAAATCGCGCATGAATACTTCTCCGTGAAATGTTGTCGTGCTACTACGCCAAAAAACCGGCGATTCCTTCGCTTAAAACCGTATCAGGTTTGTAACATCACAGCTAAGAACAACTTTCGGAAAAGCTCAGACGTTTTTTTCATATGTCTTATTCCAAAAAAAACTTATGTCCTTTTGGATTTTCAGGCGATGGTGAAATCCATGATTCGCCTGTATTCAATGCATTACGGGCGGTTAAGAGATTTTGTGCACGTTTCAGCGGAAATTTGACGGCGGCCCATCAAGTCGTTTTTCGAAGAAAAAACTTGAAAAGATTCAGCGACATAAAATTGTCGTCTGATGATGGCTCAAGGCCTTTTCTGTACGCCGTTCGAACAGTTTTTGTTGGATTCGTAACATTTTTTGATCGGTTATTTGCAGCAAGGGAGTGTCTATGGCCAGGTTGATCGGTACGGTGCAAAAAGTGGTGGGCGACGTTTTCGCGGTGGCCGGTGATGGAACCCGACGACTGGTCATCGAGGGCGACAGGCTCTACGCCGGTGAGCAGCTCCAGACCGGGCCTGCGGGCGCAGTGGCCGTGCACCTCACCGACGGCGGCGAGCTGACTCTGGGGCGCGACAGCAGCATGCCGCTGACGCCGCAGATCCTCGCCAACCATGCGACGCCTATCGATACCCCGGACGCCGCCGCGCCCAGTCAGGCGCAACTGACCGACGTGCAGCAACTGCAGCAAGCCATCGCCGCCGGCGCGGACCCCAGCCAGGTCACCGATGCGCCCGCCGCGGGCAATGCCAATCCCGGCGGCTCGCCGAGCGCGCTTGGTGGCGGCCACTCCTATGTGATGCTGACCGAGACCGGTGGCGTGGTGAATCCGGTGGTCGGCTTCCCCACCGAAGGGCTCAATCCAGTGTTTCTGGTGCCGGAAGGCGAAATCGGCGGGCGGGACGATGGCTCGCCCGACGCCAGCCAGCCGCCCGTCATCACGCCACCGCCACCGCCGACGGACAACGGCATTTCCCTGGGTGAGAGCGAGGTGACGCTCAACGAAGCCAACCTGGAGGGCGGCAGTGCGCCGGATGGCGCCGCGCTGACCCAGAGCGGGACGTTTCAGGTCAACGCACCGGACGGGCTGCAAACACTGACCATTGGCGGCATCGAGGTTGTCAGCAATGGCGTTCCAATGTCGGGGCAGCAATCGATCACGCTGCCGTCGGGCAATACGCTGACCATCCTCGGTTACAACCCGACCACGGGCGTGGTCACGTACACCTACACGCTCACCGCGCCGGAATCACACAATCAGGGTGATGGCACGATCAACAACGAGCAGATTCCCGTTCACGCGGTGGACAGCGACGGCGACGTGGCCGACGGCAGCGTTATCGTCCATGTGGTCGACGATGTGCCGCACGCCGTCGCCGATGTCGGGTATGTGCTCGAAGGCGGCAACGTCATCGGCAACGTGTTGCTCAACGATCAGGCGGGTGCCGACGGTCCGGGCTCGGGCGGGCTGATTGTCGGCGTGCGCGCCGGCAGCGATACCTCAACGCCGGTCACGACCGGCTTGAACACGGTGATCAATGGTCTTTACGGCACGCTGACCATCGACGCCGCCGGCAACGCCGATTACCACAGCACGCCCGGCGTCATTCCACCGGAAGGTGCGCAGGATGTGTTCACTTACTCGATCCGTGACGCCGATGGCGACACCAGCACCACGACGATCACCGTCAATGTGGTACATGACAGCGGCGTGATCATTGCGCCGGGCGATTGCACGGTCAACGAATCGCATCTGCCAGGCGGCTCTCATCCGGATGCCGCCGCACTCACCCAAAGCGGCACGATCAAGATCACCGCACCCGACGGCCTGCAGACGCTGACGGTGGGCGGCATCAACGTGATCGAGAACGGCGTGGCGATCACCTCGCCGCACACGGCGCAATTACCGTCCGGCAGCACGCTGACCATCCTCGGTTACAACCCGGTCACGGGCGTGGTGAATTACACCTACACGCTCAACACCCCGGAAGATCACAGCAAGGGCAACGGGGTGTCGGTCAATGACCGGATTCCCGTGCACGCGGTGGACTCCGATGGCGACGTCGCCAACAGCAACGTGGTGGTGAGGATTGTCGACGACACGCCGCAGGCCCATTGCGACATCGGCAATGTCGCGGCGGGCGGCGAAGTCAGCGGCAACCTGTTGCTCAACGACTCGGCAGGTGCCGACGGTGCCGGCCCCAACGGCCTGATCATCGGCGTGCGTGCCGGTGACCATACGTCAACGCCGGTGTCCGGCGGCCTGAATACGGTGATCACTGGTCTGTACGGCACGCTGATCGTCGACAATCAGGGTAACGCGACGTATCACAGCAACCCCGCGCTGGTAGGCCCTCATGGCGAGCAGGACGTGTTCACCTACACGATTCGCGACGCCGACGGCGACACCAGCACCACAACCGTGACGGTCAATGTGGCGCCGCCCTGTCCGCCGGTGGCGTGCAATGACCACGACGTGACCGTTCATGAAAGCGCGCTGGATACCCACAAGGACGGACTGGATCTGGCGCCCGGCAAGGTCAACGGCAGTCACCCAGGCTCGACGGCCGAAACCGGTACCGGCACGGTCGCCGATTCAGTGCAGGGCGGCACAGGGGCGCTGACCTTCAGCCTGCAAGGCGCGCATAACGGCACCGCCCAGGGCGCGTTGGGCGTGCTGCACCTCAATGCCGACGGCAGCTACACCTACACGCTCACATCACCGGCGCAAACCACGCCGGGCGCCAACGACGGGCCCAATGTCATCCACGATACGTTCAACTACACCGTCACTGATTCGCTCGGGCATTCGTCGTCGGCACAGATCGTCGTCAACATCGTCGACGACCAGCCCAAGGCCGCGTGCATCGATCGCACCGTCACCAGCGAATCGACCGGCACTAACCTGATGCTGATCGTCGACACTTCGGCGAGCATGAACGAAGCGTCGGGCGTCAACGGCTTGTCCCGGCTGGGGCTTGAGAAACAGGCGATCGTCGAATTGCTGAACAAATACGAGGCACTGGGCGACGTGCGCGTGCAACTGGTGACCTTCAACAGTCAGGCGCACATCGGCAGCAACGAATGGGTCGATGTGGCGACGGCCAAAGCCATGGTCAACGGCCTGACGGCGGGCAACGGCACCAACTATGACGCGGCGCTGGCTGCCGCCGAACAGGCGTTCACCCAGAAAGGCGCGATCAGCGGCGCGCAGAATGTTGCGTATTTCTTCTCGGACGGAAACCCCACCACGTCACCGCAGCACTCCGATCCGGGCAGCGTGCCAGACCCTGACCGTGGCGATGGCATCAGCCTCGGTGAAGAAGCGGCCTGGACACAGTTCCTCGACAGCCATCACATCAACGCTCACGCCATCGGCGTCGGCACGCAAGTCAGCAGCACCTACCTGGACCCGGTCGCGCACAACGGCGCGACGGCCACTGACAGCAACGCAGTGATCGTGACCGATCTGGGCCAGCTCAATGTCGTGCTCAGCGGCACGGTGCAGGGCGGGGTGCACGGCAGTCTGCTGGAAGGGGGCACGTTCGGCGCGGATCAGGGTTACGTCAAATCGATCAGCGTGGACGGCACCACTTACCAGTTCGATCCGACAGCGTTCAGCCATCACGGCAGAGTCACCACCACAGGCGGCGAGAATCACGGCACGCTCGATCCGCTGAGCAACAACCTGACCATCACCACCGAGCAGGGCGGCACCCTGGTGATGAACATGAACACCGGTGCTTACACCTACACCCCGGCGGCTGGCGTGCAGCAGCCGCAGACCGAAAACATCCATTACGTGCTCAGTGACTACGACGGTGACCTGGCGTCGGCCAACCTGAACATCCATGTAGTGCCGCCGCCGGTGTACGAAGCGCCCGTGGCCGTGGCTGACAACGTCATCACCAACCAGAGCGGCGCGACCGTTTTCATTCCTGGCCAGGCGCTGGCGGCCAATGACGCAGCAGGCAACGGCGGCCCGCTGACCGCGACGCCGACCCGTTTCGACACCGGCTGGACCGCCAAGGGTGGTGATTTCAGCGCGACGTCGCTCAAGACCCTTCCGTTCGCCAGCAGCCAGAACAAGGCGGTCAATCAGCTGAAGAATCTGGAGCGCAGTGACTTTTTCAACAATTCGGCGACGACGGCCCTGCTGGTGATCAGCGGCTATCTGGGCGCGGTCAATGGGTCGCCCGCCAATGCACAGGACCTGTACAGCGTCCATCTGAAGGCCGGCGAGACAGTCACCGTCGACCACTCCCTGACCAACGATGTGCTGGGCATGGCCTGGAAGTTCGAGGAAGGCGCCTACCATGGCATTGCCGACGGCGGCAGCTTTACCGCCACTGAAGATGGCGTGTACCGGCTGATCGTGGTGAATCAGGCCGATCCGGGCGTGAAGGAACACTACAACCTGAACCTGACGATCGACTACGCGGCGGTCAACAACACGCCCGATGTCCACAGCAGCTATACCGTCACCGATCCCCACGGCGGCAGCAGCACCGCGGCGGTGAACATTACCCATCAGGACGGGCAGGTCGTGCTTGGGACGACGGGCGACGATGTGCTGGTGGGCGCGGCGGACAGTCATCTGCACGGTGGCGACGGCAACGACGTGCTGGTCGCCGGACCAGGCAACAACGAGCTGTTCGGCGATAACGGCAATGACATGCTGTTCAGCGGGTCGGGCAACGATCTGCTCGACGGCGGCGCGGGCAACAACACCGCGAACTACTCGCTGGCCACTGCGGGCGTCACGGTCAGTACCGCCGAACTCGGACCGCAGCACACGGGTGGGGCGGGCGTCGACACGCTGGTGAATATCGATAACCTGATCGGTTCGAACTTCAACGATCACCTCACAGGCGATCACGGCAACAATATGCTCAACGGCGGCCTGGGCAACGACGTGCTCAACGGCGGAGCGGGCGATGACATCCTGATCGGCGGACCGGGCAACAACACCCTGACCGGTGGCACGGGGCACGATACCTTCCAGTGGCAGGCGGGGAACACCGGGCACGACACCGTGACCGACTTCAATTTCGGCCTCGACAAGCTGGACCTGTCGCAATTGCTCCAGGGCGAGCACGGGGACGCGAACTCGCTGGAAAACTTCCTGCATTTCAGCGTCAGCGGCAGCGGTGCATCCCTGGTTTCAACCATCGATATAAGCAGCGTCGCCGGGGGCGCGATCACGCAGACCATCGACCTTGCCGGCGTGGATCTGGCCCAGCACTACGGCGTCAGCCCCGGTGCCGGCGGCGTGGTAGCCGGCGGCCCGGATGCCGCAGCCATCATCAACGGAATGCTTGGGGACCATTCGTTGAAGGTCGATACGGTGTGAGGGAAGGCTTGCGGTGTGCCTGAAACACCGCACCAAATGTCTGGCTTCTTGGTGTTGCCGCTGGCGAACGGGATAAACGCGAAGCTGCCCGTCAGGCCTCGGTCTCGTGGGGGGCAGTCGAATACCCGGAAAACCGAGCTGGCTCACGAAGAGGCCGCTGTGGCTGGTGGAGAGGCAGCGGCTGGTAACCAGCCTTCGCGGGCAAGCGCGCTCCTACGGGTTTTGTGTCTGGCCGGAAAATTCGGGAATGCCCGCAGATCCGTGTAGGCGTGAGCTTGCTCGCGAATTGGCGGTACATCTGATAGAGATGCAGCGGGTGGCAATCAGCCTTCGCGAGCAAGCTCGCTCCTACGGGTTTTGTGTCTGGCCGCAGAATCCGGGAATGCCCGGAGGTCCGTGTAGGAGTGAGCTTGCTCGCGAATTGGCGGTACATCCGATAGAGAGGCAGCGGCTGGCAATCAGTCTTCGCGAGCAAGCTCACTCCTACGGGTTTTGTGTCTGGCCGGAAAATTCGGGAATGCCCGCAGATCCGTGTAGGAGTGAGCTTGCTCGCGAATTGGCGGTACATCCGATAGAGATGCAGCGGCTGGCAATCAGTCTTCCGGGCAAGCGCGCTCCCACGGGATGTGTGTCAGGCCGCAGGATCCGGGAATGCCCGCTACCTATTTGTAGGAGTGAGCTTGCCCGCGAATTGGCGGTACATCCGATAGAGATGCAGCGTCTGGAAATCAGTCTTCGCGAGCAAGCTCGCTCCTACGGGTTTTGTGTCTGGCCGGAAAATCCGGGAATGCCCGCAGATCCGTGTAGGAGTGAGCTTGCTCGCGAATTGGCGGTACATCCGATAGAGATGCAGCGGGTGGCAATCAGCCTTCGCGAGCAAGCTCGCTCCCACGGGTTTTGTGTCTGGCCGGAAAGTTCGGGAATGCCCGCAGATCCGTGTAGGAGTGAGCTTGCTCGCGAATTGGCGTTACATCCGATAGAGATGCAGCTGCTGGCAATCAGCCTTCGCGAGCAAGCTCGCTTCCACGGGATGTGTGTCAGGCCGCAGGATCCGGGAATGCGTGCTACCTATTTGTGGGAGTGAGCTTGCTCACGAAGAGGCCGGTGAGCCCGGTGGAGAGTCAGCGGTGCAAGGTCTTTTGCCGCAGGATATACACCGTCACCAGCACCGCGCTGATCAGCATGAAGCCCCGCGCCCATACCAATGGCACCAGCCAGCAGGAAAATCCGATGCTGAGCCACATCAGCCCGATCGCGTAGACCTTGCCCTTGAGGGGAATGCCGTTGCCTTGCAGATAATCGCGAATCCACGGACCGAGACGAGGGTGATCGACCAGCCAGTGATAAAAACGCGGAGAGCTGCGGGCGAAGCAGGCGGCGGCCAGCAGAAGAAAGGGCGTGGTCGGTAGCACCGGCAGAAAGATCCCGACGACGCCCAGCGCCACGCTCAGCCAGCCAATGCCTTGCAAGAGAAAACGCACGAGCCTGGAACGACTCGTGCGGGGTGTTGAATCACCGGAACTGCCCTGCGCCATAGGCGCAGACTCAGTGGTGGCGGGGCTTGAGGATGGCGGGCTTTTCGTCCGGTGCGTGCAGCAGCAGATACAGCGCGGTCAGCGCCTCCGGGATCTGCACGATCATGTCATCCATCAGGTTGGCGTCGGCGGCGATGTCCGCGAACTCAGGCTGCTCATCGAACAGACCCGAACCGACCATGATCGGCAGCAGCATCTCGCTGACTTCTTCCTCGTCGTTTTCGAACCAGGCCGCTTCACGCAGGAACACGCCCTCCATGAAGCCGATGCACCAGCCGCGCAGTTCCGAATCATCCGGGTCGTCGCCCAGATCCAGATCGCAAGGCAGCTCGAACTCTTCGTCCGACGCCAACTGACGGGCGATATGCTCTTTGAGCTTGATGAGCGTGGATTCGATCTCTTCATGCTGAGCCTGATCCGCATAGTGCGGCGGTTCGGCGAACAGTGCGTCGATCCATTCGCGGTCCGGAACGGTTTCGGCACAGATCGACAGCGCGGTCAGGTAGCCGTGGGCGGCTACATAGTCCAGCGCTTCGTCATGCAGCTCATCGGCGTCGAGGAAGGCTTGCAGGCGGTGTAATTGCTCAGCGAAGGACATTGACGGACTACCTTGGAAATAAACGATGCTGAATTCTAGGCCCTGAGGGCCGAGGACGCCAGCGGCGAGGGCCATGGAATCGGTATTGCGCAAAAAATCGACCGTTGGCGTACGCGTTGTCCTATCGCCCGGAGCGCTCCGGTATACTGCCGCGCTTTGCGATTTGCTCAGCGATCTTCACCCGCTGCAGTGGCACCATCCGGGGTATCTATGCTCGACCAGGCTCAACGCGTACTTAAAGACATCTTCGGCTACGACAGCTTCCGTGGTCGCCAGGGTGCCATTATCGAGCGCGTGGCCAGTGGCGGTGATGCGCTGGTGCTGATGCCTACGGGCGGCGGCAAATCCCTTTGCTTTCAGGTGCCCGGCCTGCTGCGCGACGGTCTGGCCGTGGTCGTGTCGCCGCTGATCGCACTGATGGACGACCAGGTGGCGACGCTTGAAGAACTCGGTGTTTCGGCCGCGGCGCTGAACTCCACGCTCACCCCCGAGCAACAGCGCGACCTTGCCAACCGGATCCGTCTGGGCGAAGTGAAAATGCTCTACCTGGCGCCGGAACGCCTGGTTCAGCCGCGCATGCTGGCCTTCCTGCAAAACCTCAAGATCGCCTTGTTCGCCATCGACGAAGCCCATTGCGTGTCGCAATGGGGCCACGACTTCCGGCCCGAATACCTGCAGCTGGGCCAACTGGCCGAGCTGTTTCCTGACGTCCCGCGCATCGCCCTGACCGCGACCGCCGACAAGCGCACCCGGGAAGAAATCGTCAATCGCCTGCACCTGCAGAACGCCGAGCGTTTTCTGTCCAGCTTCGACCGGCCGAACATTTTCTACCGCATCGTTCCCAAGGAGCAGCCGCGCAAGCAATTGCTGGCGTTCCTTTCCGAGCGGCGCAGCGATGCCGGCATCGTCTATTGCCTGTCGCGCAAGAAAGTCGAGGAAACCGCTGCGTTCCTCAGCGACAACGGCTATCCGGCGCTGCCGTATCACGCCGGGCTGCCGATCGAAACGCGCTCGGAGAACCAGCGCCGCTTCCTTAATGAGGAAGGCCTGATCATGGTCGCGACCATCGCCTTCGGCATGGGCATCGACAAGCCCAACGTGCGTTTCGTCGCGCACATGGATTTGCCCAAGTCGCTGGAAGCCTACTACCAGGAAACCGGTCGGGCAGGGCGCGACGGTCTGCCTGCCGATGCCTGGATGGCGTACGGCCTGCAGGATGTGCTGATGCTCAAGCAGATGCTGCAGAACTCCGAAGGCGATGAACGACACAAGCGCGTCGAGCATCACAAGCTCGATGCAATGCTCGCCTTGTGCGAAGAAACCCGCTGCCGGCGTCAGGCATTGCTGGCCTACTTCGACGAAGACATGCCAAACCCGTGTGGGCACTGCGACAACTGTGTCGACGGCGTGCAGACCTGGGACGCTACCGAACCTGCGCGTCAGGCGCTCTCTGCAATCTATCGAACCGGTCAGCGCTATGGCGTCGGCCATCTGGTCGACGTGCTGCTGGGCAAGGAAAACGACAAGGTCCAGGGTTTCGGGCATCAGCATCTTTCGGTGTTCGGTGTCGGCAAAAGCCGCAGTGAAGGCGAATGGCGCTCGTTGTTCCGACAACTCGTGGCGCGCGGTCTGGCTGACATCGATCTGGAAGGCTACGGCGGCCTGCGCCTGAGCGACACGTGCAGACCGCTGCTGCGCGGCGAAGTGACGCTGCAGCTGCGTCGCGACCTCAAGCCGCAGACGACCCCGAAAGCGTCCGGCAGCCCGGCCAGTCAGTTGGTGCGCGGCGAGGAGCGCGAACAGTGGGAAGCCTTGCGCACCCTGCGGCGCAAGCTGGCGGAAGAACATGGCGTGCCGCCTTACGTCATTTTCCCCGATTCCACGTTGCTGGAGATGCTGCGCAGCCAGCCAGGCACCATGGCTGAAATGGGCCGGGTCAGCGGTGTCGGCGCGCGCAAGCTGGAGCGTTACGGCGAGGCGTTCCTGGAAGTGCTCGGCGGCGCGGCTCCGGCGCCGCGGGTCGTCACCGACCTGCGTCACGAACTGATCAGCCTGGCGCGAGCCGGCATGACCCCGATGCAGATCGCCGGGCAACTGCAATGTTCGGAGAAAAACGTCTACACGATGCTTGCTGAAGCCATTGGCAAGCAGCAGTTATCACTCGATCAGGCGCTGGATCTGCCTGAAGACCTGCTCAGCGAAATTCAGGACGCCTTCCTCGATGGCGAGGGTGAGCTGCCGCCGGTCGCGGCGATTGCCGAGCTGTTCACCGGCCGCGTGCCGGAAGGCGTGCTGTATTGCGTGCGTGCGGCATTGCAGTCCGAATTCGAAGTCTGACGCCAATGTCTGAACGGGCATGAATGCGGTGGGCGCTGCAGCCTGCGACCCATTCATGCACTGCAGCGCGTTCCATGCCAAACCTGCCGCTTACCGGACTGCACAGCGTTGTGCGACGAAAGACCACATCCAGACGCTTGCCTCGATAGAAGGTCCATGGTTAGCTGCCTATTAATTAGGAATCGCCTTTAACCATTGAGTTACCTATGCCGTTAACCGAAGAACACCGCTTTGGCATGCAGCTGGCCAATCTTTCCCGCGGCTGGCGCGCCGAGCTTGATCGTCGACTGGCTGACCTGGGATTGTCCCAGGCGCGCTGGCTGGTGCTGCTGCATCTGGCGCGATTCAAAGAGCCGCCGACCCAGCGCGAACTGGCCCAGAGCGTTGGCGTGGAAGGGCCGACCCTGGCCCGACTGCTCGACAGTCTGGAGAACCAGGGGCTGGTTCGTCGTCAGGCAGTGGTGGAAGACCGGCGCGCGAAAAAGATCGTGCTCAGCGATACCGCGCGGCCGCTGATCGAGAAGATCGAAACCATTGCCACCGCCCTGCGCCACGAGCTGTTCGTCGGCATCGATGAAGAGGATTTGCGTGTGTGCATGCGCGTTCACTCGAAAATTCTGGCCAATCTGGAAAAATCCTGACGCCGGGGCCGGGCGCCCGCGACAAATACGTTGAACCTGTCGAAACATCCTGTTCTATTTGCACCCATACTGATTCTGCCGGACGCGCTGTCCGTGCGCGTAAACGAAAGTGCAGGGAAGCCTGCCTTGTTCTCTATAAGGGTTCGCATGCTGAAGAGTTTTCAGGCCGGTAGTCGGCGCGGGGCTTTTGCACCAGATCGCGTTCAGTCGGGTCTTCGCTCGGGGTTGCTGACACTGGCGATCGCCTCGGCTTCGCTGCTCCACAGTTCAATGGCCGCGGCATTGGGTCTGGGCGAGATCACGCTGCATTCGGCGCTGGGGCAGCCTTTCAATGCCGACATCGAACTCATCGAAGCAGGCGGTCTGACGTCGGACGAAATCGTTGTCAGCCTGGCCTCGCCCGAGGCGTTCGCCAAAGCGGGCGTCGAGCGGGTGTTTTTCCTGAACGATCTGCGTTTTACGCCCGTGGTGCGTGGCAACCGCAGCGTGATCCATGTCGAATCGCGCAAGGCGGTCACCGAGCCTTATCTGGATTTCGTCGTGCGACTGGTGCGCCCGAACGGCGACCAGCTGCACGAATACACCGTTCTCCTCGACCCGCCGACCTCGGCTTCCGGGCTCGCCGCGACGCGCAGCCGAACCCAATCGCCCGCCTCCGGGGCGAAGGACAGCGACTCGCGTTTGCCGGTCGCGCCGCCACAGGCCAGGCAAGGCAAGCGGTACACCGTGGTGTCCGGTGACACGCTGGCGGGCATTGCCCGGCAGATGCAGGCCCCCGGCAGCAAAGTCTCCTCCAGCGAGTTGATCAGCGGCATTCAGTCCCTCAATCCGCAGGCCTTTCCCAACGGCGAACGCAGTCAGCTGAAAGTCGGCCAGAGCCTGCTGTTGCCCGACAGTGCCGCCGAGCCCAAAGCCGCGAACAGCGCGCCAGCCGGTGGGCAGAACGCGTCTAACGTCGCGTCCGCCCCGACTGCATCCGGCTCGGGAGCGCCAGGCGCCCGACCCGGTGCCAACGAGCAACTGACGGCCACTGCGCTGGAAAACCAGCAGCTCAATACCCCGCTGGAAGATCTCAAGCAGCAGGTTCAGGAGGCGTCCGTCGAGGAGGCCGACAAGGACAAGCAGATCATCGAACTGCAAACGCAGCTGGCCGAGCTCAAGGCACTGGCTTCACGGCCCGCTCCGGCACCGGTGACGCCGGCCTCGGGTGCGCCTGCTGGTACGGATGCCGCGCCCGCCCCGGAACCGGGTCTGGTCACGGCCGCGCCGGCGCCGACCCCAACCCCTGCCGCCGCGCCGACACCTGCACCTGCACCCGTCGTCGTTGCGCCGGCGCCCGTTCAACCGGTCGAAGACGAGGGTCTGCCGTGGACCACCCTGCTGGCCGGTCTGTTAGTGATTCTGCTGTTGCTGGCGTTGGCCTGGTCGGTCCGTCGCAACAAGCTCAAAGACCAGATGGCCCTGCAGCCGGAGCCGGTCGAGCCGATCATCAAGCCCGCCCAGGCAACCGTCACGCCGGTGTTCGAGGTGCCTGCGGTGACAGCGCCGCGTCCGGCCACCCCGGCGCCCGCCGGGCAGCGTCTGGCAGGCGCCGCCACCGACGCGCTGGATGGCGCGAGCATTTACATCGCCTATGGCCGGTTCGCCGAAGCCCTGGCGATCCTGCGCGACGCGCTGGACAAGCAGCCCCTGCGCACCGATGTGCGTTTGCGCGTTCTTGAATTGCTGGGCGAGCAGGGTGATCTCGAAGGCTTCGACCGCGAAGAGCAGATCCTGCTGAGTCAGGGCATCGAAGCGCAGAAACTCCAGGAGATCCGCAGCCGCTATCCGAAACTGCACGTCGAGACGGCTCCAGTCGCCGCGCCTCCTGGCGAAACTGCGTCGCCCGCCATGACCGCGCCGGTCGCTGCCGCAGTGGTCGCCGGTGCCGCGGCAGCCGCCGCTCCGGAACCGCAGGCGCAGCTCGACGAGAATGCAGCGGCAGCGCTGAATCCTCAGCCTGCCGCCGACGATTTCCAGCTCAATCTGGATGACCTGTCGATGGACGCCGACTGGGATCTGGTCGATCCGTTCGAAAACACCCCGGCCCCGCGCAAACCGGCGCCGGAGGCCGAGCCTGAGCTGGATCCGTCATTCGCCTCTAACCTGACCGAGTTGCCGGAAGTCTTCGAGATGCCCGAAGAGCAGTTCCTCAGTGATTTTGCCGAAGAAGAAGAAGCGCCTGCACAGATGGATGTCGAGTTCGAGGCTGAGCCGGTGGTGGTTCAAAGCAACAGTGATCTGATCGACGATGCCTTCCTGGACAGCTTCATGGACGACGAAGGCGGCTTCGATCTGCTGGATCTGGACGAAGCACCTCTGAGCAAAATCAACGAAGCCCAGGTGCTGATCGATGAAGGCAACGTCGAAGAGGCGCATCGGCTGCTGCAGGAGGTGATCGACGAGTCCGACGACGGCCCACAGCAAACCGCCCGCGATCTGCTTGCAGGACTCAATTGACCATGTCGACGAAACCGGAAATCGCCATCACCTATTGCACGCAGTGCCAGTGGCTGCTGCGTGCGGCGTGGCTGGCGCAGGAGTTGCTCAGTACGTTCTCTGACGATCTGGGCAAAGTCTCGCTGATCCCCGGCACCGGCGGCGTGTTCCGCATCACCTGCAACGACGTGCAGATCTGGGAGCGCAAGGCCGATGGCGGGTTTCCCGAAGCCAAAGTCCTGAAACAGCGTGTGCGTGACCAGATCGACCCCGACCGCAATCTGGGCCACAACGATCGCAGCGCCCATCAAGACAGTTGATCGAGCGCGTCGATGACGGGGTTGCCAGTAGCGATTGGACGCTGCTGGCGTAACACGCCTATGCTCAGTTGCCTTCCCAGCGCTCGTCGGCCGTAGACCCTTCCATGATCGTCAGACCTCATCCCAACCTCGTCAATGTGCTGCTCGCGCTCAAGGGCTCGATTGCGCGGCGCATTGCCATGCGCAGCCTGCTGGTCACGTTGCTGGCGGCAGTCATCGTCCTGATCGAAAACCTGCACCCGGACTACTTTGCCAAGGTCAGCGCGACGCCGTTCACGCTGCTGGGGCTGTCGCTGTCGATCTTCATGAGTTTTCGCAACAACGCCTGCTACGACCGCTGGTACGAGGCACGCAAGGCGCTGGGGGAAATGATCACCGAAACGCGGTCGATCATTCGCGAAACCCAGGTGATGAAGGATGACGGTGTGCGCGGACCGATCCTGCGTGACCTGTGTGGCTTTGCTCACGCACTGGGCGCCATGCTCCGGCGTCAGGATGTCCAGCGAGCGGCCGGGCCGTGGCTCAGCCAGATGCCGCCGGCCGGGGCGGCCAATCCCTGTGACCGGATTCTGCGCGAAGTCGGGCGACAGTGTTCGCAGGCCGCCGACAGCGGGCAGATCAACGAGTGGCGCTACACGTTGCTGGCCAGTCATCTCAGCGCGCTGAGCCGCGTGCTCACCACCTGTGACCGGATCAAGACCACGCCGCTGCCGTTTCCCTACACCTTGTTGCTGCATCGCACGATCTACCTGTTCTGCATCCTGCTGCCTTTCGCGATGGCGGAACCGCTGGGGTGGATGACGCCGTTTTTCATCGCCATCGTCAGCTATACCTTCTTTGGCCTTGATGCGATCAGCAACGAACTCGAAGACCCGTTCGGCTATGACGAGAACGACCTGCCGCTGGATGCGCTGGTGCGTGTCGTCGAGCGCGACGTGCTGGATGCCTTGGGCGTCGAGCCGCTGCCGCCGTTGCTTGAACCGGTGGAGTTCGTGTTGACGTAACGGCTGTGTGCACCTGCTGAGTCCTCTGGCTGGCGCTGCCTCGATCGATCGCGGCCTTGTCATCAAATTTCAACAGCCTCGTCATGTTCATTTCACTGACCCGGTCCACCCTTGGGGAAACCAGTGTGGAGGTCATCCATGAGCATTGCCGAGAACGTGAAACCCAGTCGTAAACAACGTGTCCGGACCTTGTGGATATCCGATGTGCATCTGGGAACCCGGGACTGCCAGGCCGAGCACTTGTCCGGCTTCCTCAAGCAGTATCAGGCCGACAGGATTTATCTGGTCGGCGATATCATCGACGGCTGGAAACTGCGCGGCGGCATGTACTGGCCGCACGCGCACACCAACGTCATCCGCCGCCTGCTGACCATGAGCAAGCGCGGCACCGAGGTGATCTATGTCACCGGCAACCACGATGAATTCCTGCGTCGCTATTCCAGACTGATTCTGGGCAACATCCAGCTGGTGGACGAGGCGGTGCACACCACCGCCGACGGTCGCCGGATGCTGGTGATCCATGGCGATCAGTTCGACGTGATCACGCGCTATCACCGCTGGCTGGCTTTTCTTGGCGACTCCGCCTACGAATTCACCCTGACCCTCAACCGCTGGCTCAACCATTGGCGGGCGAAATACGGCTACGGCTACTGGTCGCTTTCGGCTTACCTCAAGCACAAGGTCAAGACAGCCGTGAATTTCATCAGCGACTTTGAGGAAGCCATCGCTCACGAATGCGTGAAGCGCGGGCTAGATGGCGTGGTCTGCGGGCAAATTCACCACGCGGAAATTCGTCAGGTGGGCGGCGTGGAATACCTCAATTGCGGCGACTGGGTCGAGTCGTGCACCGCGCTGATCGAGCACTGGGACGGCACGATCGAACTGTTCAGGCTCGCCGATGCTCACGTGAAGGCAAAAGCTGGCGTCATCGAGCCTGCCGTGGGCGAGACGGTCTGAAGCCTGCACTTGTTCAGCTCATGATCGGGGGCAACGCTCAGCTCAGGGCAGGCGCCTTCATCAGAAGGGCACTCTGCCGATCAGCATGTCTTTGTACATGACGAAATCGCCCAGCAGGCTGTAGAACGGATGCTTGAACGTGGCAGGTCGATTCTTCTCGAAAAAGAAATGCCCGACCCAGGCAAAGGTGTATCCCGCCAACGGCAACACCCACAGCAACACCCAGTTGGCGCTCAATAACGCGATTGCCATAATCGCGATGACCAGACTGGTGCCGACGAAGTGCAGGCGACGGCAGGTGCTGTCGCGGTGCTCTTGCAGGTAGTACGGATAGAAATCGGCAAATCGCTCGAACGTTCTCAGGTTTTCCACGGGGCTTTGCTCGGCTGCGCTGTGTCGACTCAGTTTAGTCCAGCCCTCGCTGGAGGCAGTGACAATGGGTGCCAACGTAGTATCCTTCGGCTATCAGTCGCAGGGGGCGATTGAGCATAATAAGAAGACGTGCGCATGGAAAAAACGACTTCTTCGAGCTGGGCCCTGGGCATTGTCAGGTCTCTGGAGATGGACGGGCTCGACTGCCAGGCGCTGTTCCGTGAGCTGGGCCTGATCTACGCCGACCTCGAGAACCCTGACGCCCGATTTGCCCAGGACTCCATGACTCGCCTCTGGCAGCGTGCCGTCGAGCTGTCGGGTAACCCGGCGATCGGTCTGAACATGGCTCGCGTCGTCAGGCCGGCGTCGTTCAGCGTGGCCGGGTATGCGCTGATGTCCAGCCAGACCCTCAAAGAGGGGTTCGAGCGTCTGGTGCGCTATCAGCGCATCATTGCCGACAGCGCCGACCTGAGTTTTCGGCTGATCCCGGAAGGTTACGCCCTGATTCTTACCGTGCACGGCGATCGACTGCCGCCGACGCGGCAAAGCGCCGAGGCCTCGCTGGCCTTTGCACTGGCGTTTTGCGGCTGGCTGACGGGCCGTCCGTTGCACCCGCGTCAGGTACTGATTCAGGGTGACCAGCCCAAAAATGTCGAGCCGTACAAGAAGTTCTTCCACGCGCCGCTGACCTTCAATGCGCCATACGACGCTCTGGTGTTCGAACGCGCCGACATGGAAGCCCCCTTGCCGACGGCCAATGCGGCGATGGCTGAATTGCATGACCGTTTCGCCGGGGAGTTCCTGGCCCGCTTTGCCAACAACCGCGTCACCCATCAAGCGCGCCAGGTGATTTGCAGGCTGCTGCCTCAGGGGGAGCCCAAGCGTGAGGCGGTCGCCCAGAGCCTGCACTTGTCGCAACGTACCTTGCAGCGGCGTTTGCAGGAGGAGGGCACCAGTTTTCAGACGCTGCTCGATGACACTCGACGCGAACTGGCCGAGCAATACCTCGCGCAGCCGCAGATGACCTTGCTGGAGATCGCTTACCTGTTGGGCTTCGCCGACCCGAGCAACTTCTTCCGTGCATTCAGGCGCTGGTTCGACGAGACGCCGGGCGAATACCGGGTGCGTAAGGCGATCGACTAGTCACCTTCGATTCCATGAACGCGCTGCAAGGACCTGCCGTGTTCTGTCCGGCGGCGTTGTATCAATGCCGCCAGAATGCAGGGATGCACAGCACCAGCACCGTGATGATTTCCAGCCGGCCGAGCAGCATGCCGACCGACAGAATCCACTTGGCGGCATCGGGCAGTGTCGAGAAGTTGCCCGCCGGACCGATGGTTTCCCCCAGCCCCGGCCCGACGCCAGACACCGTACTGGCCGCGCCGGTGAGTGCGGTCATCCAGTCCAGCCCCAGCAACGACAGCAGCAGTGCGATCAGGCAGATGGTGATCGTGAAGAAGAACGAAAACGTCAGAATCGAACGAACGATTTCGTCGTCCAGACGATGGCCGTTGTACTTCTGTTTGAGCACCGCCCGAGGATGAATCAACTGATGCAGGTTGGCCTTGAGCAGGATGTACGCAACCTGGAACCGGAACACTTTCACGCCGCCCGCGGTTGACCCCGAGCAGCCGCCGATGAAGCCCAGATAGAAGAACAGCATCAACGCGAAGTTGCCCCAGAGGCTGTAGTCGCCAAGCGCAAAACCGGTGGTGGTCACCACTGAGGTCACGTTCAGCGCGACATGGCGCAACGCGTCGTACCACGGCAGATCGGTGGTCGCCCAATACCAGACGCCCATCACCAGCCAGGTGACCAGCAGCAGGCCGATGAAGCCCTGCACCTGCTGGTCTCGGAACAGCGCCTGGCGATGGCCACGCAAGGTGGCGACGTACAGGGTGAAGGGCAGGCTGCCGAGAATCATCACCACGATCGCCACCCAATGCACAGCCGGTTGCGGCCATTTGGCGAGAGACAGATCGGAGGTGGAAAAACCGCCGGTGGAAATCGCCGACATTGAATGGTTGATGGCGTCGAACAGACTCATCCCTGCCCACCAGAACGCCAGACTGCCCAGCACGGTGATGCCGACGTAAACCAGCACGATGAACTTGGCGACCATGTGCGAGCGCGGCATGACCTTTTCCGAGCGGTCCGACGATTCGGTCTGGAACAGCCGCATGCCACCGATGCGCAGCAAGGGCAGAATCGCCACGGCCATGCCGATGAAGCCGATGCCGCCCAGCCAGTGCAGCAGCGAACGCCAGATGAGGATGCCGGGCGACATGCTGTCGAGCCCGCTGAGGACCGTGGAGCCGGTGGCGGTGATGCCCGACATGCTTTCGAAAAAGGAGTCCGTGTAGCTGATGTGCTGGGTCAGCAGAAACGGCAGCGCGGCGAAAATGCACACCACCACCCAGCTGCTGACCGTGAGCAGGTACATGTCTCTTGGCCGCAGGTGGACGTGTTCCGGCCGCCCTTGACCCACCAGCGCAAGGCCGCAGATGAAGGTGATCATGCTGGACCAGAGGAACGAGGGCATGTCCGCCGTGCGGTTGAAGATCAGCAGCGTCGCCATTGGCACGACCATGGCGATGGCCAGGGTGATGAGAAAGATGCCGATAATGAAACCGATGATGCGAAGGGTCGGCAACGCCATGCAGTCGCTCTGATCTAGGTGATGGAAAGGCGCTCATTCTACCCGTGGGCAGAGCCAAGTAAACCGAGGCACTTTCTGCGTGTCTTGTAAGTAAATGCCACCGCTGTTCGTTATTGAAGTTCAAGAATGTGTTTGCGGCACTACAATGCCCCATCAAATTTCAGGAGACGATTCAATGGAAGCGCTTGATGTATTGCTTAATCGCGTGTCCGTCCCCCGGCTGATCGAGCCTGCACCCGATGCGGCGCAACGCGAAATCCTCTTCAGCGCCGCCTTGCGTGCTCCCGATCATGGACAGTTGCGGCCTTATCGGTTTCTCACCGTAGAAGGTGAAGCGCGTCAGCGAATGGGCAATCTGCTGGCCGAGGCGCTGATCGAAAGCGGCAGCGGTGCCGATGAAAAAGCGCTGGACAAGGCCCGCTCCGGCCCCTTGCGCGCACCGCTGGTGGTGGTCGTCATCGCCAGGCTGCAAGACCATTACAAGGTACCCAGGAGCGAACAGCTGATCACCGCGGGTTGCGCTGCCCACGGCGTGCTGCTGGCAGCCTATGCGCTGGGCGTTGGCGCGGTATGGCGCACCGGCGAGTTGTCCTACTCCCCGCATGTGGCCAAAGGCCTGGGCCTGGCTGCGGACGAAGAAGTCGTTGCGTTCCTGTATCTGGGCACGCCGCTGAACCCACCGCGCGAGGCGGCGAAGCCTGAAGTCGTGGACTTCGTCAGCGAGTGGCAGGGGTAGGGTGGCACTGCGCATTTCCGCAGTCGCAGGCGGGCTCGCGATTTCGGTCCGTTAGCCACCTCGTCACCACCGGCTGGACCTGTTCGCGAGCAAGCCACGGCCGACCGTTAGCTGTGCACGGTCGCCAGATCGTGTGGCACGACAATGCTGGCGATGAAGCCGCCCTGCGGATGATTTTCCAGCAGCAGATGCCCACCGTGCTTTTCCGCTGCGCGTTTGGCGATGGCCAGACCCAGACCGTAGCCCGGAGCAGTCTGGCCCGGCGCACGGTAGAACGGTTCCCCCAGCTGAGCCAGGTGATCCGCGCTGACGCCAGGGCCGTGGTCACGCACGCTGATGAACAGCGTGTCATCTTCGCTGCGCGCGCTCAGTTCGATGGGCTGACCTGCAGGATTGAAACGCAGGGCGTTGCGCAGCAGGTTGTCCAGCGCCCGTTCGAGCACGTTCGGCCAACCCTGCAGTTGAACATCAGCCTGCACCTGAACGGCGACGGTCTGGTCTGTGCTGCCCAGCTCGGTTTCCGCTTTCAGGTGATGCAGCAGCCCGGGAAGATCGATCGCCGTGGCGCTGCCCATGTCCGCATCCAGTCGCGCCAGAGCCAGGATTTCACCGATCAGCTCCTCCAGCCTGTCGCATTCGCGCGTCAGACGCGGCCAGAGCTTTTCTCGCTCGGCAGGTTCAGCCCGTTCGGCCAGCGCCAATGCGATGCGCAGGCGTGCGAGGGGCGAGCGCAGCTCGTGGGAAACGTCGCGCAGCAACTGTCGCTGGCTGCCGATCAGGCTCTGCAGGCGCGCACCCATGCGGTTGAAATCGTTGGCCAGAACGCCGAATTCATCCCTGCGATTGGCCAGCTGGGCCAGGCTGTTCTGTTGATAGGTGGTTTGACCGAGGTCATGCACGGCGCCCCGCAGACGGCTCAGCGGACGCGTGATCGACAACGTCACCAGCAGGCTGAACAGGGTCAGCACAACCAACGCAATGCCCAGTGCGCTGAGCGGCCATAGCAGGCTTTCGCGGTGCCAGGCATCGAGCTCAGGATGTGGAATACGGTAGATCAGCAGGTAGGTTTCTTCGGTCTTTGGGCTGGTGTATTCACTGGTCAGACGACGCCATGGCAGCTGCCGGGGATCGTCCTTCTGACGGGCTTCGAAGGCGGCCGCACGTGGGGGAAACGTGCCGGGAATCACCGCTTCGCCGCTGTCGTTGAGCACCTGGACGTCGATGTGATACTTGCGTTTGAGGCCTTGCAGAAAGTCCTGAGCGGCGCCTTCACCTTCGTTCTCGTAAAGCTGAGTCCATTTTTCCGGCAGGTTATGCAGGCCGGGATGACGGCTGAGAATCCAGGCATCCTGATTGAGCATATGGCCCAACAGGATCGACAGACCCGCCACCAACGCGATCGCCAGCCAGAAGCTTGCGAGAATCCGCCAGAACAATGAACGCACTTGAAGCCCTCGGTCACGCCCCTCAATCAGAAAACCCGACACGCCGGGGAGAGCGTGTCGGGTCAGGGAGTGTAATGCCGCGCCAGCAGCGGTGACCGCGAATTACTGGGTTTTTTGCGCTTTCTGCGCTTTCCAGGCTTCGAACTCGGCACGATCGGCCCGGCGCTGAGCCTGATCCTTCTGGATCTGGTCGAAGGTCTTCTGCTGCTCAGGCGTCAGCATGGCGCGGATGTCGGCCTGGGTTTTCGCGTGTTTGGCAGCCAGTTCATCCTGCATCGCTTTCTGATCAGCCGGCGACAGCTTGGCCAGGTACTTGTGGGTGATCTCGGAGCGGCCGCGCCATTGGTCGCCCATCAATTTGCCGACCTGCTGACGCTGTTCCGGGGTCAGGTTCAGCTTGTCGAACGGACCTTTACGGTGATGCATGCCTGGGCCATCGAAGCCAGTACCGCCGGGACCTGCCATCGGGCCGCCTTCCGGAGGCATCGCCATTGCAACGGTAGGCAGGGCAGCAGCGAACATCAAAGCCATCAGAGTCTTGCGCATGGTGTATCTCCTTGTCTCGAATCCGGCTCTGTGCCGGTTGTGGCCAGTTTAGGGAGATCAAGGTCAAGCGAGGTCAGGTGTGGGTAAAGCTTGGGTAAAGAGGATTCATGATGCGGCTGACAGATCGATGTCGGCGCAGTTACCTGCAGGGGCGGGCTTGCCCGCGATGGCGATTCGTCAGACATTGCAATGTGGCTGACACACCGCCATCGCGGGCAATCGTGCTCCTGCATTTATTTCGTATGAACTACACCGCGTAGTAATAACCCCGACTGCGCAGCGCGACGATGCGCGGGCGGCCGTCGGCGTGCGGTCCGATCTTCTTGCGCAGGTTACTGACGTGCATGTCCAGGCTGCGGTCGTAGAGGGTAAGTTTGCGACCCAGCGCCAGCTGCGCCAGCTCCTGCTTGTCCAGAGGTTCGCCCGGCTGGCCGAGCAAGGCTTCGAGCAAGCGGGCTTCGGAGACGGTCAGGGTGAATTCCTGGTCGTCGATGGTGACGACGCCACGGGCCGGGCTGAAGCACAGGTCGCCCAGTTCGATCTGCGAAGAGACTGCCGTGGGGTGGCTGCGGCGCAGGACGGCGCGCAGGCGTGCGGTCAGTTCCCGAGGGTCACAGGGCTTGGCAAGGTAATCATCGGCTCCAAGCTCCAGACCCAGAATGCGGTCCAGCGGCTCCCCGCGTGCGGACAGCATCAGGACCGGAAGGTCGGGGTGATCGGTGCGCAGTTGCTTGAGCAGTTCAAGACCGCTGCCATCGGGCAGCATCACGTCCAGAACCACGGCCGCCGGAGCGGATTCGGCCAGTGCCTTGCGGGCGCTCTGGCCATCGTGGCAAGCCCTGACCACAAACCCTTCCTGGGTCAGCCAACTGCTCAGAAGCTCGCAGAGCTCCTGGTCATCATCAATAAGTAACAGCTCGCTCATGACTCACTCAATTTAGCCATTGCCGACGCTGTCTACGCCAGCCGCTGGCAAAGATACCGCACAGAAGGGCCGCCATTGCAACGCCAGCCCCAGTGACGAACCATTGTTGTTGCTCGGTCAGCACCCGTGGAGGCATGACCGACTGAGCTTCTTTGAGCTGCAGTTTAAGCCTTTGGTTCTCCTGACGCAGGCGACCGAGCTGGATACTTTCGCGTTCGGCATCGGCATTCTGCATCTGCCGCGTCAGTTCTTCGCGTTGTTTCTCGCTTTCCGCCAGACGCTGGCGCAGATCGGTCAACTGGCTCGCCGCGCTGGGCAGCGGCAGTGCGTGGCTGATGGTGTCGCTCGTTTCCTCCGCTTGCACATCGAAACTGATTGCCGAAACGGCCAGCGCGGCCGTCAGTACACACCACAGACGTGGACGCATCTGAACTCCTGACTTTTTTGCGGCGCCTGGCAACTGCACCGTTTTTATTGGGCATTTGGCAGGTTATCGGCAGCAGGATGCGAATAATGAGCAATCAGAAGCGGGCGTGCGCAATGCCCGGTCTCAAGGAGCCGGGCACGGTGCGGCAGGTTACGGCAGGACTTGTTTGAAAGGCTTGACCACGACGTGGTCGTAAACGCCGGCCTTGATGTAAGGGTCGGCATCAGCCCAGGCCTGCGCGGCGGCGAGCGATTCGAATTCGGCGACGATCAGGCTGCCGGTGAAACCCGCCGCGCCCGGGTCGTTGCTGTCGACGGCCGGGTTGGGGCCAGCGAGGATGATGCGGCCTTCGGCTTTGAGTGCCGTCAGGCGCTCCAGATGCGCGGGGCGCGCTTCCAGGCGTTTTTCCAGCGAGTTGGCGACGTCTGTTGCGACGATTGCGTAGAGCATTTCAGTCCTCGGTCTTTTTTGTTGAAGGCTGGGTGGACGCATCGGCGTCGTGGATGTGTCGGGCCAGGAAAATGCCTTGGCCGATCAGGAACAGCAGGGTCATGCCCAGGCTGCCGAAGACTTTGAAATCGACCCAGAAATCCTGATAAGTGAACGCCACATACAGGTTGGCGGCGCCGCAGAATAGAAAGAACACGATCCAGGCGATGTTCAGTCTGGTCCAGATCGCCTGCGGCAGGGTCAGCGCGTGGCCCATGATGCGCTGGATCAGCAGACGGTCACCGATGAAATGGCTGCCGGCAAAAATCAACGCGAACAGCCAGTTGACGACCGGCGCTTTCCACTTGAGAAAGGTTTCGCTGTGAAACGCCAGCGTCAGGCTGCCGAAGACCAGACAGGCGATCAGGGTCAGCCACTGGCTTTTTTCAAGCTTGCCTTGACGCACATAAAGGATGCCGTAGACCACGATGGAGCTGGCGATCAACATCGCGGTGGCGCTGAAAATTCCGCCTACCATGAAGCTGTGGCCAAGAATGTCGACGGCTTGGGGACTGATTTTGTAGACGACGAAAAACAGGATAAGCGGGATGAAGTCGATGAATTGTTTCACAGTGAGAGCCAGAAGCTGGATGTGACGGCATAATAACAAACATCAATGACTGCGAAAGCGCCCCTATGAATGTCGACCTGCACTGCCACAGCACCGCTTCCGATGGCGCGCTTGCGCCTGCGGCACTTGTCGCACGTGCTCACGAAAACGGCGTCAGAGTGCTTGCACTGACCGATCACGACACCATCGAAGGCCTCGAAGAAGCCCGTGCGGCGGCGCTTGCGCTGGATATGCAGCTCATCAATGGCATCGAGTTGTCCTGCACTTGGGGCGGTGCCACCATCCACGTGCTGGGCTACGGCTTCGATGTCGATGCCCGGCCTTTGCTCGATGCCATTGAGCAATTGCACACCGGGCGGTGGTTGCGCGCGGAAGAAATCAGTCGCAAATTGGCGATGAAAGGTATGCCTGGCGCGCTCGAAGGTGCGCGGGCCGTGCAGCAGGCCTTGGGTGACAGCGGCAATGCACCGGCCAGACCGCATTTCGCCGATTTCCTGATCAATGAAGGTTTCGTGAAAGATCGCGCCGAAGCGTTCCGCAAATGGCTGGGCGCAGGCAAGCTGGGCGACGTCAAACAGCACTGGCCGACGCTGGAAGACACCGTGGCGACCCTGCGCGCGGCGGGTGCATGGGTCAGCCTGGCCCATCCCTGGCATTACGATTTCACTCGCAGCAAACGTCGCAAACTGGTCGCCGACTTCATTCAGGCTGGCGGCCATGCGATCGAAGTAGTCAATGGTCTGCAGCCTGCCGATCAAGTCGGCAGCCTGGCTATTCTGGCCCGAGAGTTCGGTCTGCTGGTCAGTGCCGGCAGTGATTTTCATGCCCCAGGCGCCTGGTCCGAAATTGGCGTGTATCGCCCGTTGCCGGAGGATCTGCCGCCGCTTTGGTGTCGGTTCAAACAAAATGACCAGCCTACTGCCGTCTGAACAGGAAGATACCGTGAGTCAATTTTTTCAGGTCCATCCGGACAATCCGCAGGCGCGCCTGATCAAACAGGCCGTGGAAATCATCCGGGCCGGCGGTCTGGTGGTCTACCCCACCGATTCTTCCTACGCGCTGGGTTGCCAGATGGGCGACAAGACCGCGGTGGAGCGTATCCGCCGCCTGCGCCAGCTGGACGACAAGCACAATTTCACCCTGATGTGCTGCGACCTGTCGCAACTGGGGCTGTTCGCCAAGGTCGACACCGCCGCGTTCCGGGTGCTCAAGGCGCATACGCCGGGGCCCTACACCTTCATCCTCGGCGCCACGCGCGATGTGCCACGGCTGGTGTTGCATCCCAAGCGTCGCACCATCGGTCTGCGAGTGCCGCAGCATCCCATTGCCCAGGCACTGTTGCAGGAACTGGGCGAGCCGCTGATGAGTGTCAGCCTGATCATGCCCGGCGAAACACTGCCGATGAGTGATCCGCTGCAGATGCGCCAAGTCCTCGAGCATCAGGTGGACTTGATCATCGACGGGGGCGAGGGCGGTATCTCGGCGTCTACCGTGATCAATCTGGCCGAGGGCGATCCACAAGTCGTACGCGTCGGCTGTGGCGATCCGACACCGTTCGGGGTCGAAGTCGAGTGACCGACGCGCAATCTCTGGATCCTCAGGCCGACGCTCAGCAGGAATTGCCGTTTGCGATGGTCTACGGTCAGGCCGTCACGCAGATGCCGGTCGACCTTTACATTCCTCCGGACGCGCTGGAAGTCTTCCTCGAGGCGTTCGAAGGTCCGCTGGACTTGCTGCTCTACCTGATCCGCAAGCAGAACATCAACATCCTCGACATCCCGGTGGCGGAAATCACTCGCCAGTACATGGGCTATGTGGAGCTGATGAAAACCGTCCGCCTGGAGCTGGCCGCCGAATATCTGGTGATGGCCGCCATGCTTGCCGAAATCAAGTCGCGGATGCTGTTGCCGCGCTCCGAGACGGCTGAGGAGGAAGAGGACGATCCGCGCGCCGAGCTGATTCGTCGTCTGCAGGAATACGAACGCTTCAAGGCCGCGGCGGAGGGCATCGACGGTTTGTCCCGAGTCGGCCGGGACGTCGTGGTGCCCAGGCTGGATGCGCCTGAAGCGCGGGCGCGCAAGCTGCTGCCGGACGTTGCGCTCGAAGAATTGCTGATGTCCATGGCCGAGGTCCTGCGGCGCGCCGACATGTTCGAGAGCCATCAGGTCAGCCGTGAAGCGCTGTCCACCCGCGAGCGCATGAGTGATGTGCTGGAGCGCCTGAAGGGCGCGGGTTTCGTGCCGTTTGCCGAGTTGTTCACGGCAGAGGAGGGGCGGCTGGGCGTGGTCGTCACGTTCATGGCGGTGCTTGAGCTGGTCAAGGAGCAGTTGGTGGAACTGGTGCAGAACGAACCCTTCGCTGTCATTCATGTGCGCGCGCGAGCCGAATAAAGAGCTGATCGATGAACCTGAACGAACCCCGCGAACTCGCGCCGCTGCTCGAAGCGTTCCTGCTGGCCTCCGGAAAACCGCAATCGCTGGAGCGGCTCTATGAGCTGTTCGAAGAAGGTGAGCGTCCGGAGCCTGCGGTATTCAAGAAGGCGCTGACCTTGCTGGGCAAGTCGTGCGATAACCGTGCGTTCGAGCTCAAGGAGGTGGCGACCGGCTACCGCCTGCAGATCCGCGAGAAGTTCGCGCCGTGGGTCGGTCGCTTGTGGGAAGAGCGCCCGCAGCGTTACTCGCGGGCGCTGCTGGAAACCATGGCGCTGATCGCCTATCGCCAGCCGATCACCCGCGGCGAGATTGAAGATGTGCGCGGCGTTGCGGTCAACAGCAACATCGTCAAGACCTTGCTGGAGCGCGAGTGGATCAGGATCGTCGGCTACCGCGATGTGCCGGGCAAGCCGGCGATGTTCGCGACCACCAAGGCGTTTCTCGACCACTTCAACCTCAAGAGCCTCGACGAACTGCCGCCGTTGGCCGATCTGCGGGAAATGGAGGCCGAGCCTGTCCTTGATTTCGATGACGCGCCCGTGCCTGCGCATCTGCAGGCGCTGGCCGATGCCAGCCTTGCGGACGAAACGGAGCAGGAGCCGGAAGCGCCGCGCGACGAAACCAGCTTCCGCAGCCTGCTGGCCGAGCTGGACACGATGGAACACGGCCTGAAAATCGACTTCGACGATTTATTGCTCGATGACGCCGATAAAGAGTCTGAATTGGAAGATGAGCGAACGGACGACGAAGATCCCCGGTGACGCGGCAAGGCTCAATATGCCGTAGACCTGTAGGAGCGTGCTTGCCCGCGATACGGTTGGTCGCCACAGAACTGTCTCGGATGTTCATCCGCAGCCCATTGTAGGAGTGAGCTTGCTCGCGATTGGGCGTGTCGGCCAGTACAAGGGTGACGGGCATGCCGCCCTCGCGGGAAAACGCGCTCCTACAACGGATAAATCCACTCTTCAGGGCTTTTCATGAGCAGCAAAAACCCCTGCATCAGCATCTGCAAATTCGACGACGACATCTGCATCGGTTGTGGGCGCAGCAAGCGCGAAATAAAGTCGTGGAAGAAGATGGACAAGGACGAAAGACGCGCGGTATTGGCCGAGTCGGTGGCCCGCCTGAGTAAGCTCAAGCGTGCCGGTCGACGGAAAAAGAAGTGATCGCGATCATGCGGTCAGGGTTTTCGTCTAGTCTGTGATGCGCAACGCGTGACATGAGCGTATGATTCGCGACCTTTTGGCGATCCGCACTCGCCACTGGTTCCAGTTTTCAGCCCCGTTTCGCAGCCGAGCGTCGCCTCGGTCAGCGAGCAGGGCAACAGGCCGTGCCCACTCGCGCACGGTCTGATCGACACACCGGGAGGTGCCCAGATGAGTGAACAAGACAAGCAGGACAAAGAGATCGGCCCAGCAGGCGAGAAACTGCAAAAGGTCCTCGCCCGTATTGGCGTCGGCTCGCGCCGTGACGTCGAAGCGTGGATCGGCGAAGGCCGCATCAAGGTCAACGGCGTTCAGGCAAGCCTGGGTCAGCGCGTGGACCTGCACGACGCCATCAGCGTCGACGGTCGCGTGATCAAGCGCGAAGAAGCAGCCGAAACGGTCCGTCGCGTCATCATGTACAACAAGCCCGATGGCGAAATCTGCACCCGCGACGACCCTGAAGGCCGTCCGACCGTGTTCGACCGCCTGCCTCGTCCTAAAGAAGGTCGCTGGATCAATATCGGTCGCCTGGATATCAACACCACCGGTCTGCTGATGTTCACCACCGACGGTGAACTGGCCAACCGCCTGATGCACCCCTCGTTCGAAATGGACCGCGAGTACGCAGTGCGCGTCCGTGGCGAGGTCGACGACGACATGCTGCTGCGCCTCAAGAACGGCGTGATTCTGGAAGACGGTCCGGCGCGTTTCACGGACATCCAGCAAGCGCCGGGCGGTGAAGGCTTCAACCATTGGTACCACTGCGTGGTGATGGAAGGCCGTAACCGCGAAGTGCGTCGCCTGTGGGAATCCCAGGGTCTGGTGGTCAGCCGCCTGAAGCGCGTGCGCTTCGGTCCGGTGTTCCTGAACTCGGATCTGCCGATGGGCCGTTGGCGCGAAATGACCCAGCAGGAAGTCGATATCCTCAGCGCCGAAGTGGGCCTCAAGCCTGTCGCCATGCCGCAGATGAACGCCAAGACCAAGGATAAACTGGAGCGCTTGCAGCGCCAGTCGTCGCGTCCGTTGGGCAAAGGCGAACGCGTTCGTCAGTTGCGTCCGGCCAAGGACGCAGCGCCTGCCGAACGTCCGGCCCGTGAGCCGCGCATGGCCGATGGCGAACGCCCAGCCCGCAAGCCGGCTGACAGCAGTCGCCCGGCGCGCTCGCCTCGTCCGGCGGCCGGTGGTCGCAGCGACAGCCGCACAGACAGCAGCCGTGGCACGCCAGTGGCGGAACGTCCAAGCGAGATGAACAAGCGCCCGGCGAAACCGAAAACCACGCGTCCTGGCATCAAGCTGGCTGACGACAAAACGCCTTCGGGCAAGCGTCGTGGCGCACCGGCCGGCTCTGGCCAGCGTCCGGGCTTCGGTCGTCGCAAGCCCGAGTAAGGTTGGGGTGTACATGAAAACGCCAGTCGAACGACTGGCGTTTTTCTTTGCGCGCGGTTTACAGATTCACGTATTGGGTGCCGTCGAATACGACCCGGCGATCGACCGCAAGCGCGCCATCGTTGAAGATCAGATCAAGGTGATGACTGCCTTTGGCGCCGCCGCCCAGTCCCAGGTGCAGGCCACAGTGACGCTCTTCGAAGCCGGCATTGCGCGCGTATAACTGTCTGACGCCCTCGTTGGTGCCGATGCCCAACTCCTCGACCCGCCGGTTCGACGGATTGGCATCCAGATACTTGTTGAAGTCCTTCTCAAGCCCCGGCACTTGCGTTGCGACGCGCGTGATCGTCGAGTTTTCGATCCACAGTTCCAGCGGCGATTCGATGACCCCGTACTTACGCGCGAACGGAATCGTGCTGAGGAAGGTACCGACGAACTTCACCTGGCCATTGATCGACTCGCTGTGGGTGGCAATCTCACCGGGTGCCAGGTCGTAATTGCCGACGCCGTTGATATTGGTCCACTTCTTCAGCTCACGCAGCGGTGCGTCGAAATGCGAGCCGCGTGCATCGCTGAAGGTCAAGGTCTGGCCTTGATTCATGGTGTCGATGAGCGCGGCGTTCAAATGGGCGATCCGCTCCGGTTTGATGCTGAAGGTGTCGTAGAAATAAAGGCCGTAATCCTTGAACAGCAACGATTTTTTCCACTGTTCCGACATCACGGTCTGCAAGGAACGGATGAACGCCGGGCCTTGCGCGCTCGGGTTGGGCAGGGTCGAAGCATCGTAGAACAGGACGTACAGGTCGGCGCGGGTGATGGCTTGCGCCAGCTCCTCGATGGGCGAACTGTCCAGAGGCATCGTGCTGAAGTGGAAGCTGTCGCGAGCCGTCGGGCTTTCGACGATGGCGCCGACCATGGCGCTGTACGCTTCGGTGTGGGCAAGCAGCACATTGGGCGAGGGCATGCCGGCGACTGCTGGATGATGGTGCAGGTAATAAAGAAAATGCTCGATGGCGCTGCTCTGTTCCGTCATGGGGCGCTCCCTTGCGAAGGCTGAAAACAAAAAAGGGCGAGCGCGTCAGCCGCGCTCGCCCCCGGTTGCCTTAGAACGGCCACATCGCGGTGCCGAACGCCACCACGGCGTCAGCTTGCATCATCTCCACTGCAGCATCATGAGTGGGTGCTTCAAACCAGTCGTCCAGTTGCAGTTCTTCTTCCAGAGTGTTTTCCACAGATTGCATAGGTGAATCTCCTGAGAATGACGTACTTGCCGAATGCGACGAGAACAGTCTGGCCGGCGCCTGCGACTGACTCGTCTAGGAAGCACGCTGACCTTCTTGGCCAGCAAGCGAGGAAAAAGCTAGTTCAATAGTCTGACTGTTGCAAAAGCGAATTTGCCCTGAAAGTGCTGGCAATTGGCCTGTGAAAACAAAAACTTGCAGAAAAAACAACGCCCGAGCTGAAGCGTTTCTGCTGAAATTTTTTTTCCGTCGGTTTTGTGTCGGTTTTTGTACATTTCTCCTTCAGCGCCTCCTTTCGAATAGTCGGACATTTACTTCCGAGCCCCGTATTCAACCGGCCCTGGCCTGACTGAATGCGCAGGTTTTCACGGCCAGCGGCGGCGCTGAGGGTGTACAATGCGCCGCGTTTTTTCTGTGATCCATCGGCGCATGGCCGCCAACCAGACTCGGGGTTTACCCACCCTGTCTTCCATTCCGCCGCGTCATGAGCGCGTCGGGTTCGATTCCGTCACAGACAAGAACAACAAGGTGACTATGCAATGAGTGAACACATGTCCCATTCGGGTGACTTGAAACGTGGTCTTAAAAACCGTCATATCCAGCTGATCGCCCTGGGTGGCGCCATCGGCACGGGATTGTTCCTGGGATCGGCGGGCGTTCTCAAATCGGCGGGTCCGTCGATGATCCTCGGCTATGCCCTGTGTGGTTTCATCGCCTTCATGATCATGCGTCAATTGGGCGAGATGATCGTCGAAGAGCCGGTCGCCGGCTCGTTCAGCCATTTCGCACACAAGTATTGGGGCGGTTTCGCGGGCTTCCTGTCGGGCTGGAACTGCTGGGTCCTGTACATTCTGGTGGGCATGTCCGAGCTCACCGCGGTCGGCAAATACGTGCAGTACTGGTGGCCGGAAATTCCTGCATGGGCGTCGGCGGCCGCGTTTTTCGTGATGATCAACGTCATCAACCTGGCCAACGTCAAGGTGTTCGGCGAGGCCGAGTTCTGGTTCGCCATTATCAAGGTCGTCGCCATATTGGGCATGATCGCGCTGGGCAGTTACATGCTGGTCAGCGGCAACGGCGGACCTCAGGCGTCGGTCAGTAACCTGTGGGATCACGGCGGCTTCTTCCCTAACGGCGCCGGCGGGCTGGTGATGGCGTTGGCGTTCATCATGTTTTCCTTCGGCGGCCTGGAAATGCTGGGCTTCACAGCGGCAGAAGCGGACCAGCCCCGGACCATCATCCCCAAGGCCATCAATCAGGTGATCTATCGCATCCTGATTTTCTACATCGGTTCGCTGGTGGTGCTGCTGTCGCTGACACCGTGGGATGCCTTGCTCGCCGACCTCAACGCCTCCGGTGACGCTTACAGCGGCAGCCCGTTCGTGCATGTGTTTTCAATGCTGGGCAGTACGGTGGCTGCACACATCCTCAACTTTGTCGTGCTGACTGCGGCGCTGTCGGTTTACAACAGTGGCACGTATTGCAACGCACGGATGCTGTTCGGCATGGCCGAGCAGGGCGATGCACCCCAGTCGCTGGCACGGGTAGACGGGCGCGGCGTGCCGGTACGGGCCATTCTGGTGTCGGCCGCGGTGACGCTGATTGCCGTGCTGCTCAACTACCTGATGCCGCAGAATGCGTTGGAACTATTGATGTCGCTGGTGGTGGCGACCCTGGTGATCAACTGGGCGATGATCAGCTATTCGCACCTTAAATTCCGTCAGCATCTGACTCGCAAAGACCAGCAACCGCTGTTCAAGGCGCTCTGGTATCCGTACGGCAACTACATTTGTCTGGCCTTCGTGGTGCTGATTCTGGGCATCATGCTGATGATTCCGGGCATCCGGGTTTCGGTCTTTGCGATTCCGGTCTGGCTGGTAGTGATGCGGGTGTTTTACGTGATCAAGAACAAACGCCTGCCCAGCGGCGAGTCCATGGCGCAGCGCACGTCGATCATCAAATAGCTGAACGCGGCGCAGGGTGCGCCGCGATTTTCAGCAGGCTGCAACGCTTGTGGGCGAGCTTGCTCGCGAAGGCGTAACGTCAGGCACATCAGTATCATTCGACCGGACGCATTCGTGAGCAGGGTCGCTCCACAGGTTTGATAGTCGCCCCTCATAGGCTCAGGCAAGTCCCATGCTGATCATTTCCAACAACGTGCACCTGCCAGACAACGAAGTCGAACTGACCGCCATTCGCGCACAAGGCGCGGGCGGCCAGAACGTCAACAAGGTGTCCAGCGCGGTGCACCTGCGATTCGACATCAACGCATCGTCCCTGCCGCCGTTTTACAAAGAACGTTTGCTGGCGCTGCGTGACAGCCGCATCACCGGCGACGGCGTGGTGATCATCAAGGCTCAGCAATACCGGACGCAGGAGCAGAATCGCGCGGACGCGCTGGAGCGATTGAGCGAATTGATCGTCAGTGCCGCGAAGGTTGAGAAAAAGCGCCGGCCGACCAAGCCGACACTGGGCTCGAAGACGCGCAGACTCGAATCCAAATCCAAGCGCGGGTCGATCAAGGCAGGGCGGGGGAAAGTGGATTTTTGAGCGTGTTGACAGGACTGCTTCGACCGACGGTCTGGCAGTCCTGCGTCGTCACACCGCCGCCGGTTTTTCCCGCGTGACCTTGGCCTGCTTATACAAATAGATGCTCAACCCCAGCCCGCCCAGCGATGCCAGGGCCGCGAACAGGAAGATCGACGCGAAGCCAAAGCCTGACGCCACCAGACCCGCAACCGGGCCGGTGATCCCCAGCGACAGGTCGATGAACAGTGAGTAAGCCCCCACCGCCGCGCCCCGACTGGCCGCAGGCACCAGATTGACCGCTTCGACCCCCAGCGCCGGGAACACCAGCGAAAAGCCGAATCCGGTCAGCGCTGCACCTGCCAGCGCGAGGTTAGGGTTGGGTGCCAGCCACAGCAATAACAGGCCAAGCGCCTCCACCGACAGACAGGCGATCGCCACGCGGAAGCCGCCGATTCGGTTGATCATGTTGCCGAACAGCAGACGCGCACCAATGAAACAGGCGCCGAACAGGCTCAGGCACAGCACCGCGTTGGGCCATGCATGGCTTGCGTAGTACAGCGTGATGAACGTCGCGATGGTGCCAAATCCGATCGAGCCCAATGCCAGACCGGTGCCGTGAGGCAGGACACGGCCGAGCACATGCAGAAACGGCATCCGTTCGCCATGCACGATAGGCGCCGGGGTCTTTTTCCACGCCAGCGAAATACCCAGCGCGGCGAGCAGCATGATGCTCACACCCATGCTCCACATGCCCATGGCATTGACCAGCAACACGCCCAGTGGCGCGCCGATTGCCAGTGCGCCATAACTGGCGATGCCGTTCCAGGAAATCACTTTGGCGGTATTGGCCGCCCCCACACGGCCGATGCCCCAGCCGATGGAGCCCGAGCCTACGAGGCTCTCGGCACTGCCCAGTACCAGCCGACCGATGAACAGGCTGATCAGACTGAGCATCGGCCATGCGTCCAGCCATCCCGCCAGCAGCATGAACACGCCGCTCAGGCCGCAGCCGAACAGGCCGATGATGACTGCCTTCTTGGGGCCTTTGTTGTCGATGATTTTGCCGGCATAGGGCCGACTGAGCAGTGTCGCGAGGTATTGAACACTGATCACGAGCCCGGCTGCGACGGCGCCGAAGCCCAGGTCGGTGTGGACGTAGCCAGGCAATACGGCCAAGGGAATGCCGATGTTCAGATAACCGATAAAGGTGAACAGCACAATGGAAACGACTTGCAGTGTCACGGCCATTGGGCGTTGAGGGGAGGCGCTCGAAGCGTCTGGCATGGGCATCTAATCCACGATTACGACAGAAGGGGAACAGCGGGGGCGAAACAGAATGAAGCGTAGACGCTTGAAGCCAAGCGATAGATCACATGATAACGAGGCAAGCCCGCTCATGGCAGCAGAAGGTTGAATCGGGACTGAATCAGGCGGCTTTTTTGTGTGTCGTGTGGACTGACCTTGATCGAACGATTCAGCCCTTATGGAAGTACGCCTCGAAGACGCTCTTGCATAGGGGCTGAAAATCAGCCTTCAGCGTGGGCGTTGGGCTTTCTTGCTGTCATCACGTTTCCCGCTGGCTTGCATCTCGATCGGCTGACCGAGTTCCTGACGGGCTGCTGCACTTTGCTGCGATTGGCTTGGGAAGGGGAAGTTTGGGATTTCATGCATAGCGTCGCTCCTCACAAGTTTTTCTGCTGATTTGAACAGCGCGTCCAAAAAACGCTCAGGGAGGATACAGCACGCGACATGACAATCAGACTTTTAATGCTGGCCGTTGGTCATGTAGTGAGGACAGGGCGCTACAACAGGCGCGCGCCGGGTAGGTAGGTGCCTTGCAGGACCGGCCTTCCCGGCTGAGGCCGGTCCTACGGATTGTGCGTTGCTACGGTAGGACCGGCTTCAGCCGGGAAGAGGCCGGTATGTGCAACATCAGTTTCGCGGTGAGGCGACTGACGCCTTCCCGGCTAAAGCCGATCCTACGGATTGTGCGTTGCTACGGTAGGACCGGCTTCAGCCGGGAAGAGGCCGGTATGTGCAACATCAGTTTTGCGGTATGGCGACTGACGCCTTCCCGGCTAAAGCCGGTCCTACGGATTGTGCGTTGCTACGGTAGGACCGGCTTCAGCCGGGAAGAGGTCATTTGGATGTCCTGATTATTCGTCCGTGCACACCGCCGCGAACGCTGCGGCCAGTGCGTCGAGCCGGGTTGCGTCGATGCCTGCCACGTTGGCTCGTCCGGCCGCGACCATGTAGACGCTGTGTTCCTTGCGCAGGCGTTCGACTTGATGGTCGTTCATGCCGGTGTAGGAAAACATGCCGCGTTGCACGCCGATGTGAGCGAAACGTTCGCCCAGACCCAGCGGCGTCAATGCCTCCACCAGACCCTGACGCAGTTGCGCGATACGGCTGCGCATTTCTTCCACTTCATCGGCCCACAAGGCTTTGAGTTCTGGATCGCCGAGGATTTCAGCCACCACTGCGGCGCCATGATCCGGCGGATTCGACCACAGGTTGCGCGCCGTCGCCGAGAGCTGGCTGCGCACGTCCGCGAGTTTTTCGCTGTTGTCGGCACAGACCAGCAACGCGCCGGTACGCTCCCGATACAGGCCAAAGTTCTTCGAGCAGGAGCTGGTGATCAGCAGCTCCGGCAGCTCGGCCGCGAACAGGCGCACGGCCCAGGCGTCCGCCTCCAGTCCGTCGCCGAAGCCCTGGTAGGCGAAGTCGATCAATGGCAGCAGGTTGCGGCGCTTGACGATTTTCAACACCTGTTGCCAGTCGTCATGAGACAGGTCGAAACCGGTCGGGTTGTGGCAGCAAGCGTGCAGCAGCACCACGTCGCCTTCCGGCACGGTGTTCAGCGTTTCGAGCATGGCCGCCACGTTGAGCGTGTTGTCGCGACCTACGTACGGGTAGTGACTGACCTTCAGGCCCGCTGCAGCATAGATGGTTTCATGGATCGGCCAGGTCGGATCGCTCAACCAGATGCCCTTGCCCGGCAGGCAATTGGCGATGAAGTCGGCGCTCAGGCGCAGGGCACCGGTGCCGCCCGGGGTCTGCGTGGCGCCCACGCGTTTGCTTGAAATCAACGGCGAGTCGGCGCCCATCACCAGTTCACAGATCAGCGTACCGAAGCGAGGCTCGCCATGGCCGCCGATGTAGGTCTTGGTCGGCTGCGAATCCACCAGACGCTGCTCGGCCAGCTTGACCGCGCGCGGAATGGTGGTCAGGCCTTGCGCGTCCTTGTACACGCCTACGCCCAGATCGAACTTGTGCGGATTCGGGTCTTTGGCGTAGGCCTGAATCAAGCCCAGGATCGGATCATCGGGTACGCGCTGAATCTGTGAAAAGTGCATTTACTTACGGCCCTCGGCGCCTTTCGCCACCTCGTCGGTGCGGGCGGCCATGATGAAGTCGTTGCGGTGCAGCCCTTTGATCGAGTGGCTCCACCAGGTCACGGTCACTTTGCCCCATTCGGTCAGAAGACCCGGGTGATGACCTTCGGCTTCGGCAATTTCGCCGACCGCGTTGGTAAACGCCAGCGCAAATTTGAAATTCTTGAAGAGATACACCTTTTCAAGCTGCATCACGCCGTCGCGAACCTCGATATTCCAGTCCGGGATCTGGCGCAGCAGTTCTGGCAATTCGGCTTCGCTGACCTGCGGGGCGTCAGCGCGGCAGGCTTCACAGTGAGCCTGATTCAATGAAGGGGTCAACGTGGTCATAAAGGATGTCCTTGTTCAGGCAGCTTCTGGTTTAGGTGCAAAACGCGGCGCGTGCAGGCCGAGGCGGGTGGCGGTCTGGACCATGTCCATGATGTCTTCATGGGCGAGGTCGAACAGACGCTTGAGGTCCGGCAACACGAAATACAGGGGTTGCAGGATGTCGATTCGATAGGGCGTGCGCATGGCCTCGATCGGGTCGAAAGCCTGGTGCGTTGGCGCTGTCGAGAGGCTGTACACTGTTTCCTTGGGCGAGGACAGGATCCCCCCGCCGTATATCTTGCGCCCTTGTGGCGTTTCCATCAGCCCGAATTCGATCGTCATCCAGTAGAGGCGGGCAAGATACACGCGTTGTTCTTTGCTGGCTGCAAGACCGAGCTTGCCGTACGCGTGGGTAAATTCTGCAAACCAGGGGTTCGTGAGCAGCGGGCAATGTCCGAATATCTCATGGAAGATGTCAGGCTCTTGCAAGTAGTCCAGTTCTTCTTCGCTGCGTATGAAGGTCGCCACTGGAAATCGTTTACTGGCGAGCAGCTCGAAGAACGTCTGAAAGGGAATCAGTGCAGGAACCCGCGCGACTTGCCAGCCCGTGGTGGCCTCCAGAACCCGGTTGATTTCGCTCAGTTGCGGGATGCGATCATGGGGCAGATTCAGCTTCTCGATGCCGTCGAGGTACTCCTGACAGGCGCGGCCTTCGATGACTTTCAACTGACGTGTGATCAGTGTGTTCCACACGGCGTGATCAGCCTGCGGATAATCGATAAACCCTGTTGCGTCCGGCTCACGGGCAACGTACTTCGTACTCATGCTGCTCTCCTGAATGGCTTTTGTTTTCTGGAGCGATGGGTGCAGATCGACTGCTTGTGGCTATTGATAACCGATCCTTGGGCCTCGAATGGAACCTGTGGAAGCTGAGCCGGATGGCTGGCAGGTGCCGGCTGTAAAGAAATCCTGACGGTTGCATGGAATTCGTCGCAAATCTGCGTGCGGGAAGGCCGGAAGGTTGCTGGGCTGTCACGTATTCTTGACGGTAAAATCTGCGCAACTATAAAAATTCGCCTGATCAGAGAGCCGAATCTTCATGCGCATCAAAGTGCACTGCCAGAACCGCGTCGGGATTCTGCGCGACATCCTCGAATTGCTTGTTGCTTACGGCGTCAATGTGTCGGGAGGCGAAGTCGGGGGCGAGCATGGCGATGCCATCTATTTGCGCTGTCCGAACCTGATCAACCTTCAGTTTCAGGCGCTCGTTCCGAAATTCGAGACGATTCCCGGCGTGTTCGGCGTGAAGCGAGTGGGATTGATGCCCAGCGAGCGCAGGCACATGGAGCTCAATGCGCTGCTGGGCGCGCTGGAATTTCCGGTGCTGTCCATCGACATGGGCGGCTCCATCGTCGCCGCCAACCGCGCCGCGGCGCAGCTGCTCGGCGTACGTGTCGACGAGGTGCCGGGAATTCCGCTGGCGCGTTATGCCGAGGACTTCGATCTGCCGCAACTGGTGCGCGCCAATCGCTCGCGGATCAACGGGCTGCGGGTTCAGATAAGAGGGGCAATTTTTCTCGCCGACATCGCGCCTTTGCAGTCCGAGCACGAAGACAGCGAGGCCATGGCCGGCGCAGTCTTGACCCTGCACCGAGCCGACCGTGTCGGCGAGCATATCTACAACGTGCGCAAGCAGGAGCTGCGAGGCTTCGACAGCATTTTCCAGAGCTCGAAGGTCATGGCGGCCGTGGTGCGCGAGGCCAGGCGCATGGCGCCGCTGGACGCGCCGCTATTAATAGAAGGGGAAATCGGCACAGGCAAGGAATTGCTGGCGCGCGCTTGTCATCTGGCCAGTCCTCGCGGGCAGTCGCCGATGATGGCGCTCAATTGCGCCGGGCTGTCCGAATCCATGGCCGAGACCGAACTGTTCGGCTACGGTCCGGGCGCGTTCGAAGGCGCGCGGGCCGAGGGCAAGCTGGGCCTGCTGGAGCTGACGGCAGGCGGTACGTTGTTTCTCGACGGCGTGGCGGAAATGAGCGCGCGCTTGCAGGCGAAACTGTTGCGTTATCTGCAGGACGGCTGCTTTCGCCGTGTAGGCAGCGACGAAGAAGTGTATCTGGACGTACGCGTTATCTGCGCGACGCAGGTGGACCTGTCCGAGTTGTGCAGTCGCGGGGAGTTTCGCCAGGACCTCTATCATCGTCTGAACGTCCTGTCGCTGCACATTCCACCGCTGCGCGAATGCCTGGACGGACTGGCGCCGCTGGTCGAGCACTTTCTCGATCAGGCCAGCCGGCAGATCGGCTGTCCGCTTCCGAAGATCGGCCCCGAGGCGCTGGACCGGCTGCGCCGATACCATTGGCCCGGCAATGTCCGGCAGCTGGAGAACGTATTGTTTCAGGCGGTTTCTTTGTGCGAGGGCGGGGTGATCACAGCGCAGCACATCCGTTTCCCCGACTATGGTGAGCGTCAGCCCTTGGACGGTTTTTCTCTCGACGGGAGCCTGGAAGACATTGTCGGACGTTTTGAAAAAGCGCTGCTCGAGCGGCTCCATGCCGAGCACCCGAGCAGCCGCTTGCTGGGCAAACGCTTAGGGGTGTCACACACCACCATTGCCAACAAGCTGCGCCAGTACCATCTGGGTCCTAAGTCAGATCTTTCGTAGCGGCCCGTCGAAACAGGCTGAACCCGCGAACCTCAAGCATTGGCTTGAGGTTCGCGGATCAACTTGGTCAACGCTCGGTGCTCAGCTCAGCTCAGCTCGGCTCAGCTCGGCGCGGTATAGGGCAAGATGTAACTGACCGAAAAATCGGCCTTTGGGTAGTCGAGTTTCAGACGCGGCAGAACGAATCCTCCGCACGAGTTGCAGGTATCCATCAGGGTGAAGAAGTGGATTTTGCTGATCGCCGTGTCCGCCGGCATGTCCCGTTTGAACGCCGTGACGATCAGGCGCTCGGCATCCAGGTAGCGGTCATGCTCGCGGATCTTGAGTTTTTTGGCAGTGCGCAGGACCGGCAGGCTGGTGAACGCCGGGTCCGGAGCCTGACCGCGCATACGTTCGCGCGCATCCACGAACCTGACCGAGGCGTCTTCACGAGGTTCGGGGGCTCGCAGCGTCAGGCCCTTGCCCCGTTTGCCGCCCGCCAGTGCGTAGAAGACGTGGTGTTTGCCGTCAGAAGTCTGAGCCAGAAGGAACGCCAGGTTGGTCGTGTTCAGATGTTTGCGGATCATCTCGCCGGTCGCTATCAAGCCGATGTCGGCGGCAGGCACTGGAACCCAAAGGTGCCTGGAGGTGGAGGCGGGCAGAAGCCGATCAAGCACGCCTGCAACGTGTTGACGCGTCAGCGGCTCCGTCTCGGCCAGCGGCTTGAAGTTTGCGATGCTGCTCTTGGTCAGCGTAACGAAGTTTTCGAGCGCATGCTCCTGAGTGAGGATGTTTCGCGCGTAGCCTTCCATGATTGAACTGTAGGGGCGGTAAGTGCGCTGCATGTCAACGCCGGGGCTTTCCAGCTCAAACAGCATACGGGCAATGTTATCCATGTCCTGATCGAGAGTGCGTCGGCCCGCGCCAAGGCGGTATCCCTCGCTCAGGGTCAGGTAAGCATCAATTTCGGTATCGGAGGTGATGCGCTCGAAGGTAAGTTGCGTGCTTCCCGGTCGCACCGTGGCTTTATAGAACTGGCCGGTGTCGGCCTCAACGGCCAGATACTGAACGTCCTCGAACGTCAGCCTGATCGCGCGCAGTTCACGCTGATCATTGACCGTTTTGCAGATCGAATCCAGTTGCACCACGGGCAGTTCCTGATTGATCCGTACCCGCCAGGCGGTATCGAGGTTGTCCGGCAGGCCCAGGGTCTGGTCCTTCAGTAGTCTGCCCTGGACGGTTGGGCGGTACTGCAGCGGCGTGGCGATGCCCATGTGGAGGGCTGTTTCCTCGGGCAGGGCAGCGAGCGTCTTGCGCCCGGCGGTCTTCGCCCTGGATGCGCCTGCTCCCCCGGGCACGTCGTCGATCCAGGTGCTGACCTTACCGTCGTCGACCAGCAGGTGAGTCTCTTGAGGGGTGGCCTGGCCGCGTACTGGCGTATACCGGACTGCAGGTCTGAAGCGGCGGGTCATGAACGCGTGACTGGCCTGTTCGCCAAGCTTGAGCGGCTCGAGCGCAGGGTCGATCGCCGGACGCGTCGTCGAAAGCAAGACCAGTGCGCCGGAGCAGCTTGCCTGCTCCAGCCCCCTGCGGACCACGCAATGTGCGGGCACCTTTTCCCACTTTCCAAGCCCCGAACTGGAAGGTTGCAGTTCGACTTTTCGTAACAAGCTGGAAGGCTTCTGATCGTCGAAGCGGTAGCTGACATCATCAATGATCAGGTCGGTAATCGTTTGCTCCCGACGTGCCACACGTATATTTCGGCCACTGGTTACGGATAAGTCGTACCCATGCCCGGCGATTTCATTCAGGTGCACCGCACCCGGAAACTGGCCTGGCCGCAAGTACTTCTGGGTCGTGATGAAGGCCGCTGGATCATTCATGCCGGTCGCTGGCTCGAGGTAGAGCCGGGGGCCGTAAGGCTTCAGATCGTGGGGATTGCACCAGCGGTAGTCCGGGCTCTGGGCGTCGGAGATGTTTCGGACGAGGACCTGATTGACGTTATCCACCTTCGCCAGCATCAACGCATAGTCGGCCGTTGCCTCGGTGTCAGGGATGCGCTGGAACATGCCGCTGCGCTGGGTGAATTTGCCAGTGACCACCGAGGTGCGGACAGCATGCACCCGTTGTTCGAAGCTCACGCGCTCGGCTTTCCGACCGGCAAACCACTTCGCGGCTTGCTGGCGTGGACGGGCCGGCGAAGGCGGATGACGCAACAAGAGACGCATTTTATTGCCCAGCTTGATCAGCGGGCTGAGTGTGCGTCCGGCGATGCTCATCACCGTGGCGACCTCTCCGACAACGTCCGTCACGCAGGAGAGAGCCTCGTCACCGGTATTGATGTCAAAGCACCCGACGAGGGGGATCACCGATCTGATCAGATTCCACGCATACTTCCCGTCGGGGGTCGACTCGCGGTGCCGTTTGTTGGCTTCCCAACGGGTAGCGCCTTTGCAGGTGTCGCGCAATGCCTGACTGTGGTGCAAGAAAATCTGGTCAACGAAACTCTGTACCAGATACGTCAGATTGTCGGTGTCCGGGGCCCGGGACAGCGGCACGGCGTTTGGCAGGCCGGATTTCACATAGGGCAGAGGCACGCCGTTGTAGTGCTCATGATCCGGGTCGAGTAAGGCGTTCAGTGCTGCGGCGGCGAGGCTCGAATCATCAAGCCGCGTGGCCCAACTGGCATCGACAGCCGTGCACTCAAATGTGTGGCGTTCCGGGAACAGTTCGTACACCCAGTGCTCACCCTGTCGAGCGACATGGACCAACCCGCCATGCCCGCCCCGGCAGGCCTGCCAGTCACTCGCAGGACTGCTGTCGACCGAGGGAACCGCGCCCTCCACCGGGCCGACATATTGTCGCCATTCGACCGCGTAACAGACGATGTCCGCACCTGACAGACGATCGCGGTGACGCGCCGGCAGTTCGTCCAGAAAAAGTGTCATCAGGTCTGTGTAGGTGCGGCGGGCCTCCTGTAAATACCGATCAAAGGCCAGATTGAATTGCAACGTGGCATCGGGCAGTGGCTGTGTCAGCGGATGTGGAGGGCGATACGCAGTGCCATTGTCCAGATAAGCTTCAAGTTCGGTGCTCTTTTCATGGGGGGACGTGCTGGCAGCGTCCGGGTCGATGCCCGCTTTTATCAGCAATCGTCGAGCCTCATTAAGACGGTCGGGAAGATCATTGAGGGCCTGTCGACCACATGCGGACTCGAAGTATCGGGTCATGCGAGCGATTTCATCGGCCGTGTACCGGGGATGTTCGCTGACGTTGTTCTGATAAACATTCCACACGATGATGGCCTCAACTTGCGTCGTGGCGACGTGCAGCTTCTCCTCCGTCGTGACGGCCTGCGCAGCAAGACCGGCTGGCAGCGCTTCCCATTCAGCGAATGTGCGGGTGTCCGGCGCGGCGCGGTCCAGCGTCATGGCGTGCCGCAGGTTGGCCCAGCGCAGATCGGGTTGGTAGCGGAAATCGTCGGATGCGTCGGTCAGCAGCAGCTCCGGCGCAAAGCGCGCTGCCAGCAACTGCATGATGATCTGGGCGTCGGCGTGACGGCAGCCCAGCGTGCTGCGCAGGCTGTTGGTCAAATTGATGCGTAAGTCGTACAGCGAACAGTCGGCGTTGTCTTCGGCAAACAGGTGAAAGTCCAGCACGTAGCCGATGCGTCGTTGACGGATGGGATAAATGCAGTCGATCAATGCCTGGATCGTCAGCTGCCGCGCCATCGAGTCCGACGCCTGACGTTTGTCCTGCGGGTTGTACCACTCCAGCGCCTCAACTAGCTGGTTTTGCAAGGCAGCAAACGGTGCGCAGTTGAGCACGGCATCAAGGGCGAGGTTCGCCGGGTGGGTCAAGGTAGCACCGGGGAAAAACGCCATTCTGTCCTGTCTGCCAGCAACCAGGTCCGCGCCTGCTGCGATTTCCTGGAGGCTGGCACAGCGAAATTCACCGCTGGCCACCCTCAGCAGGTCCATCGGCAGCAGGTTCAGGAGCTTGTCGCAGAGCGAGTCTCCAGGCGCCTCGGTCAGCAGGTGGCTCATCAATGCATGCAGGTCCTGATAACCGTGCAGATCGAGGGGCGGGGGTAGGGCTGGCGTCTCGGTTGTCGGCACACCATGGTTTAACTCGTCGTACAGCAGTAACGCCGCGGCCCATAAAGCGCCAACGCGGCGCAACTGCGGCAACGTTCTCCACAACCGGTCAGCCAGGGAAAACGTCTTGTACGTGCAAGCGCTCTCGCGAATCTCGGTCAAGGCCGCATCCAGTGTGCCCGGCACGCTATGCTCAATGACCAGGCGGCAGACAGTGCGGAAAAATGTCACACGGCTTTGCGGGTCAACAGGTTTGTCTGTATCGCCGTCGTACAGCACGCTACTGATATAACGGCCTGTCTCGTCGGCGGCGAGCCCGCGATTGATCAACGTCAGGTAGTCACGGTCGTGCAGCGTCTGCTCAACGACGTGATCGGCCGCCAGATACTGTTTGAATACATCGGCAAGAGAGACAGTGATGGATTGAGGGCCGGTGATGTCGTTGAGCACAACGATGTCCTCAGCCTTGAGACGTTGCAGTCTCGCGCTGATGTCGGCGGATGTATCGCGGGGGATGTTGGAACTCATGTATTGCGCTTCCTGTTTAATCTCGAACCTTCTGTCCCCAGTGACGACTGGCGACTAATGTCAGAAGATGTTCGTTATTTCAAGAAGCGCCGGGTATTACATATATATATTTAAAATAAACGTTAATGGGCAATCGCCACGCATCAAGCCTCGCGACGATTGTCTGCGAGGCATGAGGGTTGATGCGTCGGTCAGCCGTTGCTGCAGCCGTTGCCCATCACTTGGTATTCGAGGACGTGGCGTTTGCCAGCAGAGTCTTCGTAAGTCATGCGTTGCGGGACCACGGCGCAGACGTTGGGCACTTCGTCAACGGAGATGACTTTCGCGATGTCCAGATGAGTCGAGTAAGTGTATTGCTCGACCGGTTGTGCCTGGCTGGAGACTTCATTCGGTCCGTCCTGCGCCATTGCGGCGACGCTGAAACCACAAAGAGCCATTACAACCACTGCAGCTTTCATTACATGTTTCCTCTAAGTTGCTTCATCAACTCCGCGATGCAGGAAGTGCGATCGTCAGGGTGCACAGAACCCTTGTGGGGCTCTGCGTGAAGCCAGTTGATTACCAGGTTTGATGACATGATTGGCAAGCCGGTGTGGGGGGCTGTTAGTTGTCAATCATTTGCCGTGTTGGCGGAATGAATTCTATGCCGCTGCCCAACGGTTATATAGAAACCATTCTGATAAAGACTATTGAGTGAATCGGCAACAATCGGTGTTTTCGCGGCGGATGGTTACAATCGTCTAGTTCTTTGGTCGTAGTGCCTGCATGAAGATTTGCTGAAAACCGGGCACTTCAGCGGAATTCGGCGTTATGCTCTGATCCGGTAAGACCATCGTCGAATGGCTTTTACGGCCATCGGCGGATACAACGGCGCTATACAAAAACAACATTTCCACCGAGGTAAGAAAGATGAGTGCGGCTTCCCTGTACCCCGTCCGCCCTGAAGTGGCAGCCCAGACGCTGACTGACGAGGCGACCTACAAGGCCATGTACCAGCAGTCGGTGGTCAACCCCGATGGCTTCTGGCGTGAACAAGCCCAGCGCCTTGACTGGATCAAGCCTTTCACCACCGTCAAACAGACCTCCTTCGACGACCATCGCGTCGACATCAAGTGGTTCGCCGATGGCACCTTGAACGTTTCCTACAATTGTCTTGACCGCCATCTGGCAGAACGTGGCGATCAGGTTGCGATCATCTGGGAAGGCGACGACCCTTCCGAAAGCCGCAATATCACCTACCGCGAACTGCATGAAGAAGTCTGCAAGTTCGCCAACGCCCTGCGAGGTCAGGACGTGCACCGTGGTGACGTGGTCACCCTCTATATGCCGATGATTCCTGAAGCCGTGGTCGCCATGCTGGCCTGCGCGCGCATCGGCGCGATTCACTCGGTGGTGTTCGGTGGCTTCTCGCCCGAGGCGCTGGCCGGCCGCATCATCGACTGCAAATCCAAAGTGGTGATCACCGCTGACGAGGGGCTGCGGGGCGGCAAGAAAACCGCGCTCAAAGCTAACGTCGATCGCGCGTTGACCAACCCTGAAACCAGCAGTGTGCAGAAAGTCATCGTGTGCAAGCGCACCGGTGGCGAGATCGAGTGGAACCGTCACCGCGACATCTGGTACCACGCGCTGCTGGAAGTGGCATCGACCACCTGCGCGCCAAAGGAGATGGGCGCCGAGGAGTCGCTGTTCATTCTTTACACCTCGGGTTCGACGGGTAAGCCAAAAGGCGTTTTGCACACCACCGCCGGTTACCTGCTGTACGCGGCGCTGACCCACGAGCGCGTGTTCGACTACAAGCCGGGCGAAGTTTACTGGTGCACTGCCGACGTCGGCTGGGTCACCGGCCACAGCTACATCGTCTACGGTCCGCTGGCCAACGGTGCGACCACGCTGCTGTTCGAGGGCATCCCGAACTACCCGGACATCACGCGCATGTCGAAAGTCATCGACAAGCACAAGGTCAACATTCTCTACACTGCGCCGACCGCCATCCGCGCGATGATGGCCGAAGGCACCAAGGCTGTCGAAGGCGCAGACGGTTCGAGCCTGCGTCTGTTGGGTTCGGTGGGTGAGCCGATCAACCCGGAGGCCTGGAACTGGTACTACAACACGGTCGGCAACCAGAAATGCCCGATCGTCGACACCTGGTGGCAGACCGAAACCGGCGGCATCCTGATCAGCCCGCTGCCGGGTGCCACTGCGCTCAAGCCCGGTTCGGCGACCCGGCCGTTCTTCGGCGTGATTCCGGCGCTGGTGGATAACCTGGGCAACCTGATCGAAGGCGCGGCGGAAGGCAATCTGGTGATTCTCGATTCCTGGCCAGGTCAGTCGCGCACGCTGTACGGCGATCATGATCGCTTTGTCGACACCTACTTCAAGACCTTCCGTGGCATGTACTTCACTGGCGACGGCGCGCGCCGCGATGAAGATGGCTACTACTGGATCACCGGCCGGGTGGATGACGTTCTCAACGTTTCCGGTCACCGCATGGGCACCGCCGAGATCGAGAGCGCGATGGTTGCGCACCCGAAAGTGGCCGAGGCCGCAGTGGTCGGCGTGCCGCACGATCTGAAGGGGCAGGGCATTTACGTGTACGTCACGCTCAATGGTGGTGAAGTACCGGACGAGGCGCTGCGCATCGAGCTGCGCAACTGGGTGCGCAAGGAGATTGGCCCGATTGCCTCACCGGACGTCATTCAGTGGGCGCCGGGCCTGCCGAAAACGCGCTCCGGCAAGATCATGCGCCGCATCCTGCGCAAGATCGCCACCGGCGAGTACGACGCCTTGGGCGACATCTCGACGCTGGCTGATCCGGGCGTAGTCGCGCATCTGGTCGAGACCCACAAGACCATGACCGCCGCCTGACGGTCATTCAACGAGCGAGAGCGTCTGCCTGAGGGCAGACGTTTCGCTTTTGGCGAGTTACGTACACAAATCGAACGTCCCACCACTCAGGGTAACCAAGGATGCCCGTTCCTGGTTTCGCCCTTCCTTCGTCAGAATTCCTTCACTCACATCGCGTTTGGCGGTGTCCGAACTCTCCCGTAGAACATCAACAGCGACAGCTTCCCGGCTGAAGCCGGTCCTACAGGGCGCATGCATCGTTTGGTAGGTAGGACCGGCTTTAGCCGGGAAGACGCCGTTTCGTTCGCCATCGATTTCCGGTGTGCGCACCGAGGCTTTCCCGGCTGAAGCCGGTCCTAAGGTCTGAAACGCTCCCCTGGATGCACGCGATGCTTCTGTGGGACCGGCTTCAGCCGGAAAGCCTTTGATCAGCTTTTGATCTTCATGCGCAAGATGCCCAAACACCGCCATCGCGACCTGGGTGCAGGCTGAGCGCAGGTCTCGTGGAGTGGGCCGAGCGGCATGGATGCCGCGAGAGCCGCCCCCCGCCATGGACGGCGGATGGCGGCGGGCCCACGGAGCGAGGCCGGAGTGAAGGAACCCTGACGAAGGAAGGGCCCAACCGAGAGCAAGCACCCTTGGTTACTTGGGGTGCTTTTCCAAGTAACTCGCCGAAGGCGAAACAGTCTGCCGTGAGGCAGGCGCTCCTGATCTTCACACTTGCCAGATTGAGGATCGGGAAATATCGATGTGTTACCGCACATCCGGCCCGGTAATCCCGCGCCCCGCCCTGGGGTATTTCCACTCGAATACTGCGCATTTCATCGACCCGGACAAACCTGCTCCCACGCTAGACTTGCCGGATTAGAAGGCTTTGCCAATAATGGGCGCGTTACTTGCTTCGTTGATAGGTTTGTCGTTCGCAGTCCTTGCATAAACCTTTTGGGCTGTCAATCAGGCTGATCGCGTTTCTCTGTGCTTCTGTAACTTGTTGTCGCATTGAAGAAATATCGACTTTCAGCCTGCCGCTAAAATGCCGATCACTCGCCGAAGGCCTGTCGGGCGCTGAGCTCGAACGGCACCTCGCGTCGCAATTCAGATATTCCTTCTGCACATTGGGCGTTTCGCTCACTGCCATTTGTCGCGTTTTACCGATGGAGTTCCAAGAATGAAAAAGCTCATGCTGCTGGGTGCGCTGGCGCTGTCCGTATTGGCTCAGCCGACCTTCGCCGATGAAAAGCCTCTGAAAATCGGCATCGAGGCAGCCTACCCTCCATTCGCCTCCAAGGCGCCGGACGGCAGCATCGTCGGATTCGACTACGACATCGGCAACGCCCTGTGCGAAGAAATGAAGGTCAAGTGCGTCTGGGTCGAGCAAGAGTTCGACGGCCTGATCCCGGCGCTCAAAGTGCGCAAGATCGACGCCATCCTGTCCTCGATGTCCATCACCGAAGACCGCAAGAAATCCGTCGACTTCACCAACAAGTACTACAACACGCCGGCCCGTCTGGTCATGAAGCAGGGCACCGTCGTCAGCGACGGCCTGACCGAGCTCAAGGGCAAGAACATCGGCGTGCAGCGCGGCTCGATCCACGAGCGGTTCGCCAAGGAAGTGCTGGCTCCGCTGGGTGCTGAAGTCAAGCCATACAGTTCCCAGAACGAAATCTACCTGGACATCGGCGCCGGTCGTCTCGATGGCACCGTGGCCGACGCCACCCTGCTGCAGGACGGCTTCCTGAACACTGATTCGGGCAAGGGCTACGCGTTCGTCGGCCCGGCTTTCACAGACGTCAACTACTTCGGCGACGGCGTCGGCATCGCCGTACGCAAGGGCGACAAAGCGGATCTGGACAAGATCAACGCGGCCATTGCAGCCATTCGCGCCAACGGTAAATACAAAGCCATCCAGGACAAATACTTCAATTTCGACATCTACGGTCAGTAAATCGATCTGATGTCGCCAATGGCGCAGGCAGTGGGTTCTCAAACCTTCTGAATGCGCCATTTTTCTATCCCGCGCTCGAGGGCCAAACAACATGTTGAAAGGCTACGGAGCCGTCATCCTCGACGGTGCATGGCTGACGTTGCAGCTCGCGCTGTGCTCGATGGCGCTGGCGATCGTGCTCGGCCTGATCGGCGTGGCATTGCGGCTGTCGCCGGTACGCTGGCTGGCCTGGCTGGGCGACCTGTATTCCACCGTCATTCGTGGCATTCCCGACCTGGTGCTGATTCTGCTGATCTTCTACGGCGGTCAGGACCTGCTCAACCGCGTCGCCCCTTTGCTGGGCCATGACGACTACATCGACCTGAACCCGCTGATGGCCGGCATCGGCACGCTGGGCTTCATTTTCGGTGCCTACCTTTCCGAAACATTTCGTGGCGCCTTCATGGCCATTCCCAAAGGGCAGGCTGAAGCCGGCATGGCCTATGGCATGAGCAGCTCGCGCGTATTCTTTCGCATCCTGGTGCCGCAGATGATTCGCCTGGCGATTCCGGGATTCACCAACAACTGGCTGGTGCTGACCAAGGCGACCGCGCTGATTTCCGTCGTCGGCCTGCAAGACATGATGTTCAAGGCCAAGCAGGCGGCCGACGCCACCCGTGAACCCTTCACCTTCTTCCTCGCAGTCGCGGCCATGTACCTGGTGATCACCAGCGTCTCGCTGCTGATACTGCGCCGCATCGAAAAACGCTATTCGGCCGGCGTAAGGGTGGCAGAGCTATGATTTTCGATTACAACGTCGTCTGGGAAAACCTGCCGCTGTATTTCGGCGGCCTGTTGATCACCCTGAAACTGCTCGCGCTGTCACTGTTCTTCGGTCTGCTGGCCGCTCTGCCGCTCGGGCTGATGCGGGTGTCGAAAGTCGCCTGGGTCAACCTGCTCGCCTGGAGCTACACCTACGTGATTCGCGGCACGCCGATGCTGGTGCAGCTGTTCCTCATCTACTACGGTCTGGCGCAGTTCGAGGCCGTGCGCGAAAGCATTCTCTGGCCATGGCTGTCGAGTGCCACCTTTTGCGCGTGCCTGGCCTTTGCCATCAATACCAGTGCCTACACCGCCGAAATCATCGCCGGCAGCCTGAAATCCACGCCGCCCGGCGAGATCGAAGCCGCCCGCGCGATGGGCATGTCGAAGGCCAAGATGTATCGCCGCATTCTGCTGCCGTCGGCCCTGCGCCGGGCGTTGCCGCAGTACAGCAACGAAGTGATCATGATGCTGCAGACCACCAGTCTGGCGTCCATCGTCACGCTGATCGACATCACCGGCGCGGCGCGCACCGTCAACGCGCAGTTTTACCTGCCGTTCGAGGCGTATATCACCGCGGGGGTGTTCTACCTGTGCCTGACATTCATTCTGGTGAAACTGTTCAAGCTGGCTGAGCGCCGCTGGCTCAGCTATCTCGCGCCGAGGAAGCACTGATATGCAACGCATCGATCACAGCCTGCCGTGGGGCAACCTGGGTACGCAGCGCACGCTGACGGTCTTCCGCTTCGGCCATGGCGAGCGCAAAGCCTATATTCAGGCCAGCCTGCACGCCGACGAACTGCCGGGCATGCGCACCGCCTGGGCCTTGAAACAGCGGCTGGTGCAGCTCGAAGAACAGGGCTTGCTCAAGGGTGTCGTCGAGCTGGTGCCGGTGGCCAATCCGATCGGTCTGGGCCAGTTGCTGCAAGGCAATCACCAGGGGCGATTCGAGTACGGCAGCGGCAAGAACTTCAATCGCGATTTCACCGAATTGAGCGGTCCCGTCGCAGACAGGCTTGCAGGCAAGCTGGGCGATGATCCGCACGCCAACGTCAGGCTGATTCGTCAGGCGATGGCCGATGTGCTCGCGCAGTTGCCAGCCGCGGGCAGCGAGTTGGCGGGTATGCAGCGCGTGCTGCTGAGCCACGCCTGCAACGCTGACATCGTGCTCGATCTGCATTGCGACACCGACGCCTCGCTGCACATGTACGCCTTGCCCCAGCACTGGCCGCAGTGGCGCTCGCTGTCGGCCCATCTGGGCGTGAGTGTCGGTCTGCTGGCCGAGGATTCCGGCGGCAGCTCGTTCGACGAGGCCTGTTCGCTGCCGTGGTTGCGCCTGGCCAAGCAGTTTCCCGATGCCCAGATTCCTCTGGCCTGCATGTCCACGACGCTGGAGCTGGGCGGTCAGTCCAACACCGGCAAGGACGAGGCCGAAGCCTACGCCGAGGGCATTCTGGCGTTCCTCGCCGAGCAGGGCCTGATCAGTGGCGACTGGCCGCAGCCGGGCCACGAAGCCTGTGAAGGTATGCCGTTCGAAGGCACCGAAATGATCTATGCGCCGCATCCTGGCGTGCTGACCTTCCTGCGACCTGCGGGCGCCTGGGTCGAGCCCGGCGAGCCGCTGTTCGAGGTCATCGACCCGCTGAACGATCGCGCGACCACGGTGTGCGCCGGTACCGCAGGCGTGCTGTTCGCCATCGAAAAACTGCGTTACGCCCAGCCGGGTTTCTGGATGGCCAAAGTGGCAGGCCGCACCCCGTTGCGCAGCGGCCGCCTGCTCAGTGACTGATTACTTGTGAGAACCCAAACCATGAACAAACTGGAAGTCCAGGACCTGCACAAGTGCTATGGCAGTCACGAAGTGCTCAAAGGCGTCTCGCTGACCGCCAAAGCCGGCGATGTGATCAGCATCATCGGCTCCAGCGGCTCGGGCAAAAGTACGTTCCTGCGCTGCATCAATCTGCTGGAACAACCGAAGTCCGGCCGCATTCTGCTCAACAACGAGGAGCTCAAACTGGTCGCCAACAAGGACGGCGGGCTCAAGGCTGCCGACCCGAAACAGCTGCAGCGCATGCGCTCGCGTCTGTCGATGGTGTTCCAGCATTTCAATCTGTGGTCGCACATGACCGCGCTGGAAAACGTCATCGAGGCGCCGGTTCATGTGCTGGGCGTGCCGAAGAAAGAAGCGCTGGAAAAGGCCGAGCATTACTTGAGCAAGGTCGGCGTCGCGCATCGCAAGGACGCCTTTCCAGGGCACATGTCCGGCGGCGAACAGCAGCGCGTGGCGATTGCCCGGGCATTGGCGATGGAGCCTGAGGTGATGCTGTTCGACGAGCCGACTTCGGCGCTCGACCCCGAACTGGTCGGCGACGTGTTGAAGGTCATGCAGGCGTTGGCCCAGGAAGGCCGCACGATGGTCGTCGTCACCCACGAAATGGGCTTCGCCCGCGAGGTGTCGAACCAGTTGATCTTCCTGCACAAGGGGTTGGTGGAAGAGAGCGGCGACCCGCGCCAGGTGCTGGTCAATCCGAAATCGGAGCGTCTCCAGCAGTTCTTGTCCGGTAGCCTGAAGTAAAGATTGCTGCCGTCGCCAACGGTGCGTTTTGTGTCAGAACAGTTCATGCTGCGCGTCATTCAAAACGCCGCCATGAACTGAATGCAACAGATTCACTTCGCACGCCCGAGCGTGTGACCCATAACAGCGACACGTTTCGGATTGCACGCCATGACTGCCCATCGAATCGGATTTCTCATCTGGCCCGGCACCAAAGCCTTGACTCTGGCGCTGGCCGAGGAAGCCCTGCGTGTCGCTCAGCGCGTTCATCCCGACGTGGTCTACGAGCTGTCGTTCATGCAGGCCGAACCGCCGGTCGAAGGCGCCAGCTGGCAGTTGCCGGGCGAGCCGTGGACGGGCCGCCTGGAAGGGTGTCAGAAAGTTTTCCTGCTGGCCGACGAGCCGCCCGCGCCCATGTCTTCGGCACTGGGTGGCGCGCTCAAGCAATTGGTGCGAGCAGGGTGCGTGATCGGCGGTCTTTCGGCGGGCGTCTATCCGCTTGCGCAGTTGGGGCTGCTCGACGGTTACCGTGCCGCCGTGCACTGGCGCTGGCAGGACGATTTCGCAGAGCGCTTCCCCAAGGTCATCGCCACCAGTCATCTGTTTGACTGGGACCGCGATCGTCTGACCGCCTGCGGTGGCATGTCGGTGCTGGATCTGCTGCTGGCGGTGCTGGCCCGTGACCATGGCGCGGAGCTCGCCGGGGCGGTTTCCGAAGAACTGGTGGTCGAGCGCATTCGTGAAGGCGGCGAGCGCCAGCGCATCCCGCTGCAGAACCGTCTGGGTTCCAGTCATCCGAAGTTGACCCAGGCCGTGTTGCTGATGGAAGCCAACATCGAAGAGCCGTTGACCACTGACGAGATCGCCCAGCATGTCTGCGTCTCGCGACGACAGCTGGAACGGATCTTCAAGCAGTACCTCAATCGCGTTCCCAGTCAGTATTACCTTGAGCTGCGTCTGAACAAGGCTCGACAGATGCTGATGCAGACCAGCAAGTCGATCATCCAGATCGGCCTGTCCTGCGGCTTCTCTTCCGGTCCGCATTTCTCCAGCGCCTACCGCAACTTCTTCGGCGCGACCCCGCGCGAAGACCGCAACCAGCGTCGCAGCAGCAGCCCGTTCGAACTGTCCTCGGTGCCTGCCGAGCGCGGGTGATCTCAAGCCTCGCCGGATCTCTCCTGTCGGAGTGATCCAACTGTCTTTAACGCCCCTTCGATCAACGGCGTAATACCCGACGTCTTCCCGGCTGAAGCCGGTCCTACGAAAAACTTGCAGCGTCTGTAGGACCGGCTTCAGCCGGGAAGAGGCCGGTGCATGCCGAGCAGATGTAGCGTCTGGAATTCAGTCTTCGCGGGCAAGCGCGCTCCTACGGGAGTGGGGCGTGCCCTGAGAGTTCGGGAATATCCGGAGATCTCTGTAGGAGTGAGCTTGCTCGCGATAGCAATGCATCAGATACATCAGTGTTGTCTGACGCGACGTCATCGCGAGCAAGCTCACTCCTACAAGGTGCTGTGTCAGCGCAGTTTCTGAATTGATGCAATTCAAATCGACAGGACGCTGCTACATCGGGCCGCCAACGTTTAAACTGCGCCTTTCCGACGCAATTTGTCGCATTGCCGAAAACCGCGGAAAAAGCCGGTTTGGCGCTATAAGAAGTTGTCGCTTGGCGGCAAGGCCGGACCGAAATCAGTCCTTACAATCCTTCCATCGCTCGCCAGTCCAGGCAGGCGTTCCTCTTCAGGAGACTCCGATGTCCGTTGAGCAAGTACCGGTGCAACGTGCCGATTTCGACCAGGTGATGGTCCCCAACTATGCCCCCGCAGCGTTCATTCCCGTGCGTGGCCAGGGTTCCCGCGTCTGGGATCAGTCGGGGCGTGAACTGGTCGATTTCTCGGGCGGCATCGCGGTCAACGTACTGGGCCACGCACACCCGGCTCTGGTCGGCGCATTGACCGAGCAGGCCAACAAGCTGTGGCATGTTTCCAACGTTTTCACCAACGAGCCTGCGCTGCGTCTGGCCAAGAAGCTGGTCGACGCCACCTTTGCCGAGCGCGTGTTCTTCTGTAACTCCGGGGCTGAGGCCAACGAGGCGGCGTTCAAACTGGCCCGTCGTGTTGCCCACGACCTGTACGGCACCGAGAAGTACGAAATCATCGCGGCGCTCAACAGCTTCCACGGTCGTACCTTGTTCACCGTCAGCGTGGGCGGTCAGCCGAAGTACTCCGACGGCTTCGGTCCGAAGATCACCGGCATCACGCACGTGCCGTACAACGACCTCGACGCGCTGAAAGCCGCCGTCAGCGACAATACCTGCGCCGTCGTGCTTGAGCCGATTCAGGGTGAAGGCGGCGTGCTGCCGGCCGAACTCGAATACCTGCAAGGCGCGCGCAAGCTGTGCGACGACCACAATGCGCTGCTGATTTTCGACGAAGTGCAAAGCGGCATGGGCCGTAGCGGCCACCTGTTCGCCTACATGCACTACGGCGTGACGCCGGACATTCTGTCCAGCGCCAAGAGCATTGGCGGCGGTTTCCCGATGGCGGCCATGCTGACCACCGAAAAGCTCGCCAAGCACCTTTCGGTCGGCGTGCACGGCACCACTTACGGCGGCAACCCGCTGGCCTGTGCGGTCGGCGAGGCGGTCATCGACGTGGTCAACACCCCGCAAGTGCTGGCAGGCGTCAACGCCAAACATGACCTGTTCAGAGCGCGCCTGGAAAAAATCGGTGAGCAGTACGGCGTGTTCAGCCAGGTCAGGGGCATGGGCCTGCTGATCGGCTGTGTCCTGACCGACGCCTGGAAAGGCAAGGCCAAGGATTTCTTCAACGCGGCCGAGCACGAAGGCGTGATGATTCTGCAAGCCGGTCCTGACGTCGTGCGTTTTGCGCCAAGCCTGGTGATCGACGATGCCGACATCACCGAAGGCCTGGACCGTTTCGAGCGTGCTGTAGCCAGGTTGACCCAAGCCTGATCGACGCCATAGATCTCCTGTAGGAGTGAGCTTGCTCGCGATAGCGGTTTGTCAGATACATCAATGTTGTCTGATACAGAGTCATCGCGAGCAAGCTCACTCCTTCAAGGGCGAGCAATCTCGGGATTTGTTTTTTCTTCTCCATGCCGGATTTCCCCGGCCTGTTTTTCTCAAGGAGTGACACCATGCTGGTGATGCGCCCCGCGCAAATGGCTGATCTGAGCGAGGTTCAACGACTCGCCGCGGACAGCCCGATTGGTGTCACGTCCTTGCCGGACGATGCTGGACGCCTCGGTGACAAGATCGCCGCGTCCGAAGCGTCCTTCGCCGCCGAGGTCAGTTTCAATGGCGAAGAAACCTATTTCTTCGTGCTCGAAGACACCGAATCCGGGCGTCTGGTGGGCTGCTCGGGCATCGTCGCATCGGCGGGATACTCCGAGCCGTTCTACAGCTTCCGCAACGAAACCTTCGTTCACGCCTCCCGCGAGCTGAAGATTCACAACAAGATTCACGTGCTCTCGCAGTGCCACGATCTGACCGGAAACAGCCTGCTGACCAGTTTCTACGTGTTGCCCGAGCTGGTTGGCACGCTGTGGTCCGAGCTCAACTCCCGGGCTCGCCTGCTGTTCGTCGCCAGTCACCCCGAGCGCTTCGCCGATTCGGTCGTCACCGAAATCGTCGGTTACAGCGATGACAACGGCGACTCGCCATTCTGGGACGCCATCGGTCGCAACTTCTTCGACATCAACTACGCCGAAGCCGAACGCCTGTGCGGCCTGAAAAGCCGGACCTTCCTCGCCGAGCTGATGCCGCATTACCCGATCTATGTGCCGCTGCTGCCCGACGAAGCCCAAGAGGCCATGGGGCAAGTGCATCCACGCGCGCAGATCACCTTCGACATCCTCATGCGCGAGGGCTTCGAGACCGATCATTACATCGACATCTTCGACGGCGGCCCGACGCTGCATGCTCGTGTTTCTGGCATCCGCTCCATCGCTCAGAGCCGCGTGGTGCCGGTGAAAGTCGATACCGTCGACAGCGGCGATGCGGTGAAGGGCGGACGCCCGTATCTGGTCGCCAATGGCCAGTTGCAGGACTACCGCGCGGTGATGCTGGAACTGGACTGGGTGCCGGGCAAGCCTGTGACCCTCAGCCTGGCCGCCGCCGAGGCACTGGGTGTCGGCGAGGGTGCCAGCGTCCGTATCGTCGCGGTTTGACCGTTGAGTGGCGGCGACCCCAGGCGTTCAGCGCCTGACGCCGTATCGCAGATTAGCGAGTTCGCCGGCTTCTGACCGAAGCCGGCTCGAGGAGAAAGCATGATTGTTCGTCCCGTACGCAGCAGTGACCTACCGGCACTCATTGATCTGGCGCGTAGCACAGGCGCTGGCCTGACCACGCTGCCGGCCAATGAAGAGCGTCTGGCGCATCGGGTCGGCTGGGCCGAAAAGACCTTCCGTGGCGAAGCCGAGCGGGGCGACACCGATTACCTGTTCGTGCTCGAGGACGACGACGGCCGTGTGGTGGGCATTTCCGCCATCGCAGGCGCCGTGGGCCTGCGCGAGCCCTGGTACAACTACCGCGTCGGGCTGACTGTCAGCGCCTCACAGGAACTGAATATCTATCGCGAGATTCCGACGCTGTTTCTGGCTAACGATCTGACTGGCAACTCGGAATTGTGCTCGCTGTTCCTGCACAATGACTTCCGTAACGGCCTGAACGGACGACTATTGTCCAAGGCGCGGATGCTGTTCATCGCTGAATTTCCGGAGCTGTTCGGCGCCAAGATCATCGCCGAAATGCGCGGCATGTCCGACGAGCAAGGCCATTCGCCGTTCTGGGAGAGCCTGGGGCGGCACTTTTTCAAGATGGAATTCAGCCAGGCCGATTACCTGACCGGCGTTGGCAATCGCGCGTTCATCGCCGAGCTGATGCCGAAATTCCCGCTCTACAGCTGCTTCCTGTCCGAGGCGGCGCGCAACGTCATCGGTCGTGTGCACACCAGCACCGAGCCTGCGTTGACCATGCTCAAGGCCGAGGGCTTCAGCTATCAGGGCTACGTCGATATTTTCGACGCGGGACCGGCGATCGAGTGCGAAACGACCAAGATCCGCGCCGTTCGTGACAGCCAGGCGCTGGTGCTGGCGGTCGGCACGCCCGGCGATGACGCCACGCCGTTTCTCATTCACAACCGCAAGCGCGAAGATTGCCGCATCACCGCGGCCCCTGCGCGCTTTGCCGCCGGCACTTTGGTGGTCGATCCGAAGACCGCCAAGCGCCTGCGCCTGAACGCCGGCGATCAAGTGCGCGCCGTGCCTCTGTCTCCGGCTCGGGAGGGCATTTGATGACGACTTTGTATATCGCAGGTGCCTGGCAGGCCGGGCAGGGTGAAGCGTTCGATTCGCTGAATCCGGTCACGCAAAACGTGGTCTGGTCGGGCAACGGCGCGTCCGCCGGGCAAGTCGACGCGGCTGTCGAAGCGGCGCGCGGGGCGTTTCCTGCCTGGGCCAGCCGTTCGCTGGAAGATCGCATTGCGGTCCTCGAGGCGTTTGCCGCCACGCTGAAAAACCGCGCCGATGAAATCGCCCGCTGCATCGGTGAAGAAACCGGCAAGCCGCTGTGGGAATCGGCCACGGAAGTGACCAGCATGGCCAACAAGGTCGCCATCTCGATCCAGAGTTATCGTGAACGGACCGGCGAGAAGAGCGGCCCGCTGGGTGATGCGACGGCTGTCCTGCGCCACAAGCCCCATGGCGTCGTCGCGGTGTTCGGTCCCTACAACTTTCCCGGGCATCTGCCTAACGGGCATATCGTTCCCGCGTTGCTGGCCGGTAACAGCGTGGTGTTCAAGCCCAGCGAACTGACCCCCAAGGTCGCCGAGCTGACCGTGCAATGCTGGATTGAAGCCGGGCTGCCGGCGGGCGTTCTCAATCTGGTGCAAGGCGGGCGCGAGACCGGAATCGCCCTGGCGGCCAACGCCGGTATCGACGGTTTGTTCTTCACCGGCTCAAGCCGCACCGGCAACTCGCTGCATCAGCAGTTTGCCGGGCGTCCGGACAAAATCCTTGCGCTGGAGATGGGCGGCAATAACCCCCTGATCGTCGATCAGGTCGCCGACGTCGATGCTGCGGTGTACACCGTCATTCAGTCAGCGTTCATCTCTGCCGGCCAGCGCTGCACCTGCGCCCGGCGCCTGCTGGTGCCACAAGGCGCGTGGGGCGATGCATTCCTGGCGCGGCTGGTTGAAGTGACGTCGACGATCGAGGTCGGTGCGTTCGATCAACAGCCCGCGCCGTTCATGGGCTCGGTGATTTCTCTGGCGGCGGCCCGTGCGCTGCTCGAGGCTCAGGAACAGTTGCTTGCGACGGGCGCCGTGGCGTTGCTGGAGATGACCCAGCCGCAGGCGCAGTCGGCGTTGCTGACCCCCGGTATTCTGGATGTCAGTGATGTCAGCGACCGGCCTGACGAGGAGTTGTTCGGCCCGCTGCTGCAAGTGATTCGCTACGCTGATTTCGATGCCGCCATCGACGAGGCCAACGCCACGCAGTACGGCCTGGCCGCGGGTTTGTTGTCCGATTCTCAGGCGCGCTATCAGCAGTTCTGGCTGCTCAGCCGTGCCGGGATCGTCAACTGGAACAAGCAACTGACCGGCGCGGCGAGCACGGCACCGTTTGGTGGCGTGGGCGCGTCGGGCAACCATCGCGCCAGCGCTTATTACGCGGCGGATTACTGCGCGTATCCGGTGGCGTCGCTGGAAAGCGGGACGCTGGCGCTGCCTGCGAGCCTGACGCCGGGTATTACGTTGAGTCGAAACAGCTGAATTGGACTGTGGGAGCGTGGCTTGTCCCGCGATCGGCGGGGAACCCGTCGTAAACCCAGAGGTTGCGGTCTGCATGAAACACCGCATTCGTCCATTTAGCTGTCGCTTCGCGACAGATCGCGGGACAAGCCACGCTCCTACAGGCGCCGTGGTGTAACTGAACATAGATGTTTATAAAAACAGATCCACGGAGCCTCACCGATGAAATCCTGTGAAGTCAACTTTGACGGTCTAGTGGGGCCAACCCACAACTACGGTGGGCTGTCCTACGGCAACGTCGCGTCGCAGAGCAATTGCCAGCAGTCTTCCAACCCGCGTGAGGCGGCGCTGCAAGGTCTGGCAAAAATGAAGGCCCTGACCGACATGGGTTTCACCCAGGGTGTGCTGGCGCCGCAGGAACGTCCGGACATCGCAGGCCTGCGCAAGCTGGGCTTCGATGGCACCGATGCACAGGTCATCGAGCGTGCCGCGAAGCAGGCCATGCCGCTATTGGTCGCCAGTTGCTCGGCGTCGAGCATGTGGGTCGCGAACGCAGCGACGGTCAGCCCCAGCGCCGACACCGCCGATGGTCGCGTGCATTTCACGGCTGCCAACCTCAATTGCAAATACCATCGCAGCATCGAACACCCGACCACCAGTCGTGTATTGGGGGCGATGTTCGCCGATCAGCAGCACTTCGCCCATCACGCCGCCTTGCCCGCCGTCGCCCAGTTCGGTGACGAAGGCGCGGCCAACCACACGCGTTTCTGCCGCAGTTATGGCGAGGCCGGCGTCGAGTTCTTCGTGTTCGGCCGCTCGGCCTTCGACACCCGCTATCCCGCGCCGCAGAAGTACCCGGCCCGGCAGACGCTGGAAGCTTCGCAGGCCGTTGCGCGCCTGCATGGCCTGAGCGACGACGGCGTGGTGTTCGCCCAGCAGAATCCCGCAGTGATCGATCAGGGCGTGTTTCATAACGACGTGATCGCCGTGGGTAATGGCGAAGTGCTCTTCTACCACGAGGACGCGTTCCTCAACACCGAGCACATGCTGAGCGAATTGCACGACAAGCTCGGGCGGCGCGGCGGGCGTTTTCAGGCCATCTGCGTGCCGCGCAGCGAAGTGGGCGTGGAAGACGCCGTTCGCTCTTATCTGTTCAACAGCCAGCTGCTCTCGCGCCCTGACGGCTCGATGCTGTTGATCGTGCCGGAAGAATGCCGAGGCAACGAGCGCGTCTGGAACTACCTGCAGCGCCTGATTGCCGACGAAAGCCCGGTTCGTGAAGTGAAAGTGTTCGACCTCAAGCAGAGCATGCAGAACGGCGGTGGCCCGGCCTGCCTGCGTTTGCGCGTGGCACTCAATGAAACGGAACTGGCGGCGGTCAACCCAGGGGTTATCATGACGGCGCCGCTGTACGACACGCTCACGCAATGGGTCGACAAGCATTACCGCGACCGCCTCAGCGAGAACGACCTCACCGACCCGCAGCTGTTGGACGAATGCCGAACGGCACTGGATGAACTGACCCGGCACCTGAAGCTCGGTGCTGTCTATCCTTTCCAGATCAATTGACGTATCCGAAGCATCGCGCCGGGCCTGACTCAGGGTCAGCCAGCGCGGCTTTTGCCTTTTATAGAGAGAGCTTTTGAAATGACCGACGCCCTGCGTTTGATCCTTGAAGACACCGACGGCACCCAGCTGGAAACTTCCTGCACACGTTTTGCCGTTATCTGGCAGGGCAAAGAAGTCTGGATTCAGCAGGACGGTCGCGGGCAACTGTTGATCGGTGTTGACGTTGAAGAAGGCGATGCCGAATACGCCAACCTGTTGCTGCGCCCGCTGGCGACCAACCTCGTCAGCCTGCAGCTGGAAATGGAACCGGCCGACATGAGCGGCGACGACGAAGACGGTCACGTCCACGGTCCTGACTGCAATCACTGATCAGGAGCTCGTCCCATGCTCGCCCTCGGCAAACTGCTTGAACTGACCCTGGCGGGTCGCGAACCCGCGGAAAAGACTCAACTGACCGTCGACGGCGTGCGCCTGCGCTGGCTCGCCGAAGGGGCGCTGGAAGTCCGTCCGCCCGAGGCTCGGGACAACGGCACCGATCTGCTGCTGTCTGCCGGCATTCATGGCAACGAAACAGCGCCGATCGAGCTGCTCGACGAGCTGATCCACGCCATCGCCCGCGGTGAACTCAAGCCACGTGCGCGAATACTGTTCCTGTTCGGCAACCCGGAAGCGATGCGTCGCGGCGAGCGGTACATCGAGCAGGACATCAACCGGCTGTTCAATGGTCGTCACGAGCAAAGCAGCGGAAATGAAGCGCTGCGGGCCTGCGAGCTGGAGCGCCTGGCTGCGAGCTTTTTCAGCCTGCCGGACCGTTATCGACTGCATTACGACCTGCACACCGCCATTCGCGGCTCGAAGATCGAACAGTTCGCCCTGTATCCGTGGAAGGAAGGGCGCCAGCATTCGCGCCGTGAGTTAGTGCGGATACATCGGGCGGGCATGGAAGCGGTGCTGTTGCAGAACAAACCGTCGATTGTGTTCAGCGCCTATACCTACGACAAGCTGGAGGCCGAGGCTTTCACCCTGGAACTGGGCAAGGCGCGTCCTTTCGGGCAGAACCAGCAGGTCAACCTCTCGCCATTGAAAGCCGCGTTGGAACACCTGATTCGGGGCACCGAGCCGCTGGTGGGGGATCAGATCGACGGGCTCAAGCTGTTCAGCGTCGCCCGCGAAATCATCAAGCACAGTGACGCCTTTCGCCTGAACCTGCCGGCCGACATCGAGAACTTCACCAAGCTGGACAAGGGGTTCGTGCTGGCCGAGGACCTGGCCGACTCACGCTGGGTGGTGGAAGAGGAGGGCGCGCGAATCATCTTCCCCAACCCGAAGGTCAAGAATGGTTTGCGAGCAGGGATTCTGATCGTGCCGACGACCGGGGATGGGCTGGTGTGAGCCATGCCTCGGGTTGACGCGATCCCTTTTAGGAGCGCGCTTGCCCGCGATTGCAGTGTGTCAGCCAGATATCTGTCACTGACCCACCGCATTCGCGGGCAAGCGCGCTTCTACACAGTCATGTCGGCGTCCTAAGGGACGCCGCCATTTCCTCAGCCCACCGCTTTCTGCGATTCACCCAAACGGCGCACTGCGCGCAGCTTGCTCAGGGTGTCGGCGCAGGTCTTGGCCGCTTCCTGGCCCTTGTGCACGAAGTGGTTGAAGAAATAGTTGTGGTGCTCTTCACCGGCATGGAAGTGGTGAGGGGTCAGCACCACCGAGAACACCGGCACTTCGGTTTCCAGCTGAACCTGCATCAACGCGCTGATCACCGATTGCGCAACGAATTCGTGTCGATAGATCCCGCCATCGACCACCAGACCCGCCGCCACGACGCCGCCGTAGCGACCGCTTTTGGCCAGCAGTTTGGCATGCAAGGGGATTTCAAAGGCGCCGCCGACTTCGAAGAAATCGATATCGCTCTCGGCATAGCCATGGTTGGCCATTTCCGCGACAAAGCCCTTACGCGCCTGGTCGACGATATCTTTATGCCAGCAGGCTTGGATGAACGCGATGCGCTCGTGAGCGTGGATAGCGGTGGGTTGCATGTGTTCTGACTCCTGTTTAATAAAAAAACAGGGCGTTTTGGATCGAAGGGGATGCCAGGGTACGGGTCGTCAGCGGTCCGGGCAAAATGCCCACGCGACCATGCTGCGAGACGATCCTGTGGTGCCAATCCCGTTCTCTCTTCATCCGGACTATGACCGTCGGCTCTGGGATCACACCAGATCTGCTGACCTCACACCAGCTCGGCACCAAAAGTGGCTGCGCTCGGTCATGCTGCGTTAAAAAGCAGCTCGCAATGCTCATTGAGGCCCCTCAACTTCGCTTGCTCGCTGCTTTTTGCCTTGCCTGACCTTCGCTCGCCGACTTTTGGAGCCGACCTAAAACATGAGCGCTCGCGGGCTAGACGCTTTGCGCGCCATTACCGCCGGTGGGGAATCGCACCCCGCCCTGAGAACGTTGCCGACGGCACATTGCGTCGGCGTGCAGTTTGTAACACAGATTTTCAGAATGTGCATGGAGCCTTTTTGATGGTTTTGATCAGCTTTTCTTATAAGCAGAACTTGGAATTGCTGGCCGAAGCCTTGATTATCGAGCGTCCAAGCCTCAGAACTGAGGATCGACCACTTTCCAGGGAGCTCGACCGTGACCGTTATCGATCTGCGCAGCGACACCGTGACTCAACCCACTGCAGGCATGCGCGAAGCCATGGCCCGTGCGCCGCTGGGCGATGACGTGTATGGCGAGGACCCTACCGTCAACCATCTGGAGTCCTGGCTGGCCGAGCGTCTGGGCTTCGCAGCTGCCCTGTTCGTCCCCACCGGCACCATGAGTAACCTGCTCGGCCTGATGGCGCATTGCGAGCGGGGTGATGAATACATCGTCGGTCAACAGGCGCATACCTATAAATACGAGGGCGGTGGTGCGGCAGTGCTGGGCTCCATTCAGCCCCAGCCGCTGGACAATCAGCCCGATGGCTCGCTGGACCTGGAGCAGGTCGTCGCGGCGATTAAGGCCGACGACTTCCATTTCGCGCGCACCCGCCTGCTGGCGCTGGAGAACACCATGCAGGGCAAGGTGTTGTCGCTGGATTACCTGGCCGCTGCCCGCAGGGTGACCCGCGAGAACGGTCTGGGCCTGCACCTGGACGGCGCTCGACTCTACAACGCCGCGGTCAAGCTGGGCGTCGATGCCCGCGAGATCACGCAGCATTTCGATTCGGTGTCGGTGTGTCTGTCCAAAGGTCTGGGCGCGCCGATCGGCTCGGTGCTGTGTGGTTCCGATGAGTTCATCGCCAAGGCCCGTCGGCTGCGCAAAATGGTCGGTGGCGGCATGCGTCAGGCCGGTCTGCTGGCAGCCGCAGGGCTCTATGCGCTGCAGCATCAGGTCGAGCGCCTGGCCGAGGATCACGCGCACGCAGCGTTCCTGGGTAAAGCATTGGGCGAGTTGGGTTTCGACGTCGAGCCTGTGCACACCAACATGGTGTACGTGCAGATCGGCAAGCGTGCAGAGCTGCTCAAGGCCTTCTGTGCCGAGCGTGGAATCGTCCTGAGCGCGGCCCCGCGCCTGCGCATGGTCACGCATCTGGATGTTTCAGCTGCGCAACTGGAGAAGGTGGTGACGGCATTTGCCGAATTTGGCGCGCGATGACCGGACACGCAGACGACCGATAATCCAATTGCCTGTTTCTATCGAATAAACACGCTGTACCGCACGTACAACGCCTATATAATGCGGCCCTTTGCCGTCGCTACGTCGAATGACGTTATGCATTTGCCTCAGGCCGCAGTTCCCGTGGAAGAACCTATGAAAAGCGCAGAAATCCGTGAAGCCTTCCTTCGCTTCTTCGAAGAGCAAGGCCACACCCGTGTAGCCTCCAGCTCCTTGATTCCGGGCAATGACCCAACCCTGCTGTTCACCAACGCAGGCATGAACCAGTTCAAGGATTGCTTCCTGGGCCAGGAAAAACGGGCCTATACGCGAGCCGTCAGCAGCCAGAAGTGCGTGCGCGCCGGTGGCAAGCACAACGACCTGGAGAACGTCGGTTACACCGCACGTCACCACACGTTCTTCGAAATGCTGGGCAACTTCAGCTTCGGCGACTACTTCAAGCGCGATGCGATCACCTACGCATGGACCTTCCTGACGTCCGACAAATGGCTGAACCTGCCCAAGGAAAAACTCTGGGTCACGGTCTACGCCTCGGACGACGAAGCCTACGATATCTGGACCAAAGAAGTCGGCGTGCCGGCCGAGCGCATGGTTCGCATCGGCGACAACAAGGGCGCTCCGTACGCGTCCGACAACTTCTGGACCATGGGCGACACTGGCCCGTGCGGTCCCTGCACCGAGATTTTCTACGATCACGGCGCCGACATCTGGGGTGGCCCACCGGGCTCGCCTGAAGAAGACGGCGATCGCTACATCGAGATCTGGAACAACGTATTCATGCAGTTCAACCGCACCGCCGATGGCGTGCTGCACCCGTTGCCAGCGCCGTCGGTCGACACCGGCATGGGCCTGGAGCGGATCAGCGCCGTGCTTCAGCACGTGCACTCGAACTATGAAATCGACCTGTTTCAGAGCCTGCTCGCCGCAGCGGCCAAGGCCATCGGCTGCAGCAACGAAGAGCAACCATCGCTCAAAGTGGTGGCTGACCACATTCGTTCCTGCGGCTTCCTGATCGCCGATGGCGTTCTGCCGTCCAACGAAGGCCGTGGCTACGTGCTGCGTCGTATCATTCGTCGCGCCTGCCGTCACGGCAACAAGCTAGGCGCCAAGGGCAGTTTCTTCTACCAGATCGTTGCGGCACTGGTCGCCGAGATGGGCGAAGCTTTCCCTGAGCTGAAGTCCCAGCAGGCGCACATCGAGCGCGTGCTCAAAGCAGAAGAAGAGCAGTTCGCCAAGACCCTGGAGCAGGGCCTGAAGATTCTCGAGCAGGATCTGGCCGAGCTCAAAGGCACCGTCGTGCCTGGCGATGTCGTCTTCAAGCTCTATGACACTTACGGTTTCCCGATGGACCTGACCGGTGACATCGCCCGCGAGCGCAACCTGACCCTCGACGAGGCCGGTTTCGAGCGCGAGATGGACGCCCAGCGTGAGCGCGCGCGTTCGGCCAGCTCCTTCGGCGTGGACTACAACAGTCTGGTCAAGGTCGATGTGGCGACCGAGTTCACCGGCTACAGCGCCACCGCGGGCGACGCGAACGTCGTTGCTCTCTATAAAGAAGGCGTGGCGGTCGAGCAGTTGAGCGAAGGCGAAGATGGCGTGGTCATTCTCGATCGCACCCCGTTCTACGCCGAGTCCGGCGGCCAGATCGGCGACAGCGGTTACCTCACGTCTGGCGATGTGCGTTTCGACGTGAGCGACACCACCAAGACCGGCGGCGCATTCCTGCACCACGGTGTTCAGGTGTCCGGCAGCCTGAAGGTCGGCGCGACTGTCAGCACTCAAGTCGCCGCCGAAGTGCGTCAGGCCACGTCGCTGAACCACTCCGCGACCCACTTGCTGCACGCCGCGCTGCGCCAGGTGCTGGGCGATCACGTTCAGCAGAAGGGCTCGCTGGTCGACAGTCAGCGCCTGCGCTTTGACTTCAGCCACTTCGAAGCGATCAAGCCTGAGCAGATCAAGGCGCTGGAAGAGATCGTCAACGCCGAGGTGCGCAAGAACACCGCGGTTGAAACCGAAGAAACCGATATCGACACCGCCAAGAAGAAGGGCGCCATGGCGCTGTTCGGCGAGAAGTACGGCGACACCGTTCGCGTGCTGAGCATGGGCGGTGATTTCTCGGTCGAGCTGTGCGGCGGTATTCACGCCAACCGCACCGGCGACATCGCGCTGTTCAAGATCGTCAGCGAAGGTGGCGTCGCTGCGGGCGTACGCCGTATCGAAGCGGTGACCGGTGCGGTGGCGCTGGCCTACCTCAACGGTGCCGAAGAACAACTCAAGGAAGCCGCGAACCTGGTCAAAGGTAATCGCGACAACCTGCTGGACAAGCTTTCCGCTGTCCTGGAACGCAATCGCCTGTTGGAAAAACAGCTGGAACAACTTCAGGCCAAGGCGGCCAGCGCGGCGGGCGACGATCTGTCGGCCCAGGCGGTGGACGTCAAGGGCGCCAAAGTCCTCGCTGCCCGTCTCGACGGTCAGGATGGCAAGGCGCTGCTGGCGCTGGTTGATCAGCTGAAAAACAAACTCGGTCGCGCAGTGATCCTGCTCGGCGGGGTGCATGAGGAAAAGGTCGTACTGGTGGCAGGCGTCACCAAAGACCTGACTGGCCAACTCAAAGCCGGTGATTTGATGAAGCAAGCGGCCGCCGCCGTGGGTGGTAAAGGTGGTGGTCGTCCTGATATGGCGCAAGGCGGCGGCGTCGACGCCGCAGGCCTGGACGCGGCGCTTGCGCTGGCCGTTCCATTCGCCGAACAGGGAATTTAAGTCGACCCACCGCAGCCCGCTATCCCGCGGGCTGCGGCGCTTCGCGGTTTGAATGTTTAACGGGCGCCCTTCACGGGCTGAGGCGGCTTTGAGATGGCTTTAATCGTACAGAAATTTGGAGGCACCTCCGTGGGCTCGGTAGAGCGCATCGAGCAGGTGGCCGACAAAGTCAAAAAATTCCGCGATGCGGGTGATGATCTGGTGGTCGTTCTGTCGGCCATGAGCGGCGAAACCAATCGCCTGATCGACCTGGCGAAGCAGATCAGCGATCAACCGGTTCCACGCGAACTGGACGTGATCGTTTCCACCGGTGAGCAGGTGACCATTGCCTTGCTGGCGATGGCGTTGATCAAGCGCGGTGTGCCGGCCGTTTCCTACACCGGCAATCAGGTTCGCATTCTGACCGACAGCGCGCACAACAAGGCGCGTATCCTGCAGATCGACGATCAGAAAATTCGCACCGACCTGAAGGCCGGTCGTGTTGTCGTCGTCGCCGGTTTCCAGGGCGTCGATGAAAACGGCAACATCACCACCCTCGGTCGCGGTGGCTCCGACACCACAGGCGTCGCACTGGCCGCTGCCTTGAAGGCAGACGAGTGCCAGATCTACACCGATGTCGATGGCGTCTACACCACCGATCCGCGCGTTGTGTCCCAGGCTCAGCGTCTGGACAAGATCACTTTCGAAGAAATGCTGGAAATGGCCAGCCTCGGTTCCAAAGTGCTGCAGATCCGCGCGGTCGAGTTCGCCGGCAAGTACAACGTCCCGCTGCGCGTATTGCACAGCTTCAAGGAGGGTCCAGGCACCCTCATTACCATTGATGAAGAGGAATCCATGGAACAGCCGATCATTTCTGGCATCGCCTTCAACCGCGACGAAGCCAAGCTGACGATCCGTGGCGTGCCAGACACCCCGGGCGTTGCGTTCAAGATTCTGGGCCCGATCAGCGGCGCGAACATCGAAGTCGACATGATCGTGCAGAACGTTGCGCACGATAACACCACCGACTTCACCTTCACCGTGCACCGCAACGACTACCAGGCCGCGTTGACCGTCCTGGAAAACACCGCGAAAGAAATCGGCGCCCGTGAAGTCGTTGGCGACACCAAGATCGCCAAGGTTTCCATCGTCGGTGTTGGCATGCGTTCGCACGCCGGCGTTGCCAGCCGCATGTTCGAGGCGCTGGCCAAGGAAAGCATCAATATCCAGATGATCTCCACCTCCGAAATCAAAGTGTCGGTGGTGATCGAAGAGAAGTACCTGGAGCTGGCCGTGCGCGCCCTGCACACCGCCTTCGAACTCGACGCTCCCCGCCAGGGCGAGTAAGGGTTTTGAAAGGGGCGCGGTCGACACCGCGCCCTTTTTGTTTTTGATCTGCGCCAGAAACCTGTTTTTTTCCCGGCGCTAGTCAATACTCAGGCACAGGCTTGATGCCGTCATGGCCGGGCTGGTGCCTTTTGGTTGTGCAGACTGTAGTCCCTTGAATGTAAGGCGTGAGGAGATAGTTATGCTGATTCTGACTCGTCGGTGCGCAGAGAGCCTGATAATTGGTGATGGTGAAATCACCGTGACGGTGCTCGGCGTAAAAGGCAATCAAGTCCGAATTGGGGTCAACGCCCCCAAGGAAGTGGCTGTCCATCGTGAAGAGATTTACCTGCGCATCAAGAAAGAGAAGGACCAGGAACCAAGCCATTAATTTTTATTGAATTTTTGGTTTGCAAACGGGGAAAAGGGTGGTTATTATACGCCCCGTGTTGCGGAGAGCTGGCCGAGTGGCCGAAGGCGCTCCCCTGCTAAGGGAGTACACCTCAAAAGGGTGTCGGGGGTTCGAATCCCCCGTTCTCCGCCATTATTTGCGTAGTACGTTGTAATCTGGCTTGATCGGTAAGTTGTTGAATTTACTAGAAAAAGTTCTTGACCAAAAGATTTGACGGCCTATAATGCGCGGCAACAAATGCACTCGTAGCTCAGCTGGATAGAGTACTCGGCTACGAACCGAGCGGTCACAGGTTCGAATCCTGTCGAGTGCACCATTTAAGCGTTGTTGGTAGTGATACGAACAACTGCTTTAAGAAAGAGCCTGGCTTCAACAGGTCTTCGGAAGTACCACTCACTTCCAGAAGTAAAATGCAGCAACCAGAGGTGATCTGGTTTATCAAGCGCCACATGCACTCGTAGCTCAGCTGGATAGAGTACTCGGCTACGAACCGAGCGGTCACAGGTTCGAATCCTGTCGAGTGCACCATAAAACGAAAAGCCCGCATGCAAATGCGGGCTTTTTGCTTTTCAGCGTTTACCTTTTACGCAACCGCTCTCATCGAATGTGATGTACCGGCTGCGTCCTTTCTTCTCTTCGTACACGTAACGCACTTCGGCATTGCGGCCGATGATCTTGTCGGGTTTGCCCAAAAGGCTCTCAACGTCTCTTTTCGTCATGCCCGGTGGCGTCTGTTGGTTGATAATCGCCTTGCGACGCTGATCAGCGCTCAACACGTTTCCACATCCGTCATCGCGCTGTCCGACGATGACCAGTTCTCGCTGCGGCTGTGGCTGTGGCTTCGGTCCCGACATTATCTCGGTTGCTGTCGGAACAGTCCCGGTCAGCGGGGCGCGGGCGTCCTGCAATTCACGCGTATGACCGGGAGGGCAGCTGGCCGAGGTGAAGGTGATGTTGCCGCTGGCGTCCTGACATCGATTCACCGTTGCGGCCATGCTCATCGAGGGCGCAAGCAACAGCAATGCGAGGACGGGTCTGGGATTTTGGAATGGCATGAGGCGTCTTCCTTAGCCGAGGGGAGGGCAGGTTAGCCAAGAGGGAATTCATCGGCGAGCGTGTTTTCTTCTCGGGATGTGACGTCGTAGCAGTAGCGACTCGGACAATGGTTAACATTGTGTTGCAAGCGATTGTTCCGCGTTGAATTTTTAACCTTAAGCCTCGGCAAGCGGTGTATGATTGCGCCCGTCAGCCCCGCCGGGGCTTGTGGAATACCTCCATGGACTTACCCAGTAGCAACTCAGAATTAAGCTGTACCAATCACGAATCGACTGATTGATCTTCCGGCGTGTTCCACTGCTGGGAGTGGAGTTCGCCTATGACCGAAATTGAAGTAAAAAAAACGCAGGACAGCCTTCAGGATCGCCTTGCTCAAGTCATCGATCTGCTGCAGCGTCAGCGCATCGTCGAAGACCTGACTCATCGGCAGGAAGGCCAGCACCAGGATCGTGTTGAAAACCTCGTTCACCGGCAGAACCTTGTCGAGTTGCAACGCAAGCTCGATGACCTGCACTCCGCCGACGTTGCCTATATTCTCGAAGCGCTTCCTGTTGAAGACCGCCTGACGGTCTGGCAATTGGTCAAAGCCGAGCGTGACGGCGACATCCTCCTCGAAGTATCCGACTCGGTGCGTGAAACCCTGATCGCCGACATGGACGATCACGAGCTGCTCGCCGCTGCCAAGGAAATGGACGCCGATGAGCTGGCCGACCTGGCGCCGGAGTTGCCGCGCGATGTCGTGCACGAACTCATGGAAGCCCTCGACAGCCAGCAGCGCGAACGCGTGCGCTCGGCGCTTTCCTACGATGAGGATCAGGTCGGTGCGCTGATGGACTTCGAGATGGTGACCATCCGCGAAGACGTCAGCCTGGAAGTCGTTCTGCGTTACCTGCGGCGCCTGAAGGAGCTGCCGGGCCACACCGATAAACTGTTTGTGGTTGATTACGACGGCGTGCTGAAAGGCGTGCTGCCCATCAAGCGTCTTTTGGTCAATGATCCGGAAAAACAGGTTTCCGAAGTCATGGCCAGCGATCCGGTCAGCTTTCATCCGGATGGCGATGCCTACGAGGCCGCACAGGCGTTTGAGCGTTACGACCTTATTTCCTCGCCGGTGGTGGACAAGAACGGCAAGCTCATCGGCCGTCTGACCATCGACGAAATGGTTGACCTCATTCGTGAAGAGAGCGAAACCGAAGTCCTGAATATGGCCGGTCTGCGCGAGGAAGAAGACATCTTCGCTTCGGTCTGGCGGTCGCTGCGTAACCGCTGGTCCTGGCTGGCCGTGAACCTGATCACTGCGTTCATCGCCTCGCGCGTGATCGGGCTGTTCGAAGGCTCGATCGAGAAGCTGGTGGCGCTGGCGGCGCTGATGCCTATCGTCGCGGGAATCGGGGGCAACTCCGGTAACCAGACCATCACCATGATCGTTCGCGCCATGGCGCTCGATCAGGTCAGTACCGGGAATACGTCACGCTTGATGCGCAAGGAGCTGGGCGTCGCGCTGGTCAACGGAATCATCTGGGGCGGAGTGATCGGGGTTGTCGCATACCTGCTGTATCACAGCTGGTCATTGGGGGTCGTGATGACCGCCGCGATGACGCTCAACCTCCTGCTCGCAGCCTTCATGGGGGTGTTGATCCCGATGACGCTGGCTCGTCTTGGCAGAGATCCTGCGATGGGTTCCAGTGTAATGATCACTGCGATGACCGACAGCGGCGGTTTCTTCATCTTTTTGGGTCTGGCTACATTGTTTCTGCTTTAACGTGCTACTTCAGGAGAACCGCCTTCAAGGCGGTTTTTTCGTTTCTATGGGGCGTGAACTAAGCCATCAATAAAGCGGGCACAAAAAAGCCAGCTCGAGGCTGGCTTTTAAGTCTCTGGCTGCGCGACTTATTCGTCGTCGTTAGCCAGGCTAGTGTCGTGAGCGATAAGCGAAACCAAGGCATTCTGTTGACGGTGCGCCAGCTGGCGGAAGCGTTGCAGCAGCTCGCGTTCGTGCAGCGAAAGCTCCGGGCTGTCCAGACGCAGGCTTGGCTCGTCGCCCAGAGCGCCTTCCTGAATCAGACTTTGCTCAAGACGCGCAATGATTTCCGAGTTCATGCTGCGGTGATGCTGTTTGGCGACTTCCGCAATACGCTCGCGCATACCTTCCGGGAGACGGACAACGAACTTGTCAGCTGTGCGACTGGAATAATTGGCCTGTTTCATAGGGCTCATATATTTAACCGATTTAGTTCAAAGAGGGAGGCGGTTCTTGCATTAGGCCGCGAGATGTCACTGTCTGACTGTCGTTTTGGCAAAATGTTCAACCAACCAGCATAAAGGTCCGTCATCATGCATCAATCCGTCGGATCCTTGGCGTCAAATCTGTGACAAATATTGAACTAGATAAAGGCTTTTAGCCAGCACCAATTATCAGAAATGCGTTCTGGTTTGCAAAGTTCCCAACGCCCATCTACCTGCGCGACAGCCGCAGAGGACGCGGGTTTGCGCCGTGATGGCTATCTGTCTTCAGCGTAGAGGGCGATGCGGGAAATATCGAAAAGGCTGGCAAGAAAGAGACGAAGGGTCTTTCTTTCGCCGGAAAAGGCCATTGACGACGTGCGCGAGTCGCCAGGTTTTGGATCTATGAGGGTACTTCTGAATCAGTCTGCAGGAGCGCTAACGAGCGTTCGCTCAGGGCTTCGCCTGACGCAGCACTGGGTCGAACTTGATGCGCCGGCCTACGAATAGCGCTGCGACGAACAAGACCGCGAACACTCCGGCAGCTGCTTTAGCCGCAGTTGAGAGCATTTCCGTGGAAGCTGGAAGCAGTTGATCGACGGCGACGGCCATAACGGCGAGGATAAGAAAGGATAACGCTGCTTTGGACATGGCTGTTCTCTAGAAAAAATTTTGCTGGCAAACCCGGTTCAGATCAACGAATCAGAATACCCAACGTTCGGAGCGGTCCACTGGAATGGCTTCGTCACTGTCGTTGGCGAGCATCGCCTGCGAATTATGAGCGGGCATTGCTGCAAAACGAGGTGCCTGTTTCACCAGGTAATGCGGTTGAGCCTGAACGGCGACACTCTCAGCCTTGCTTCCATCATCCTGAAAATGGAAAGCGACGATTGCGATGAGCGCGGCGGCGTTCAGCAAAGTGAGGGTCATGTTCATCTCGGGTACCTTCGCTTGAAATTGATTTTGAAGGGTGGGAATGCGCGAGAAGGGATAATGCAGTCTGCATGCCAAACATTTTAAGAATAAAAATGCTTTTAAATCAATGGTTTATCAAGGTAATGGCAGCGATGTGGGTTGCGTTTTGCAATGAGGGCATTCTGCCGCATTGCATTTTGCATGACGCGATTTTTTGCCTCGTCAAACGTCCGGCGGACTACAGCCTAAAAAGCCAATGACGACATGACAAAACAATGGCTTGCCGTTAACATGCACGCCGTCCCGCTGGCGCCATTCAGAGCGTCAGCATCAGTGTCTCAGTAGCTCAATTGGATAGAGCATCCCCCTCCTAAGGGGAAGGTTGCAGGTTCGAACCCCGCCTGGGACACCATTCTGAATGCCCCCCTTGAATTCCTCCTCGATTCTCGCCTCTCGACGTGGTGCGCCAATGCCTGTGCGCTCAAATAAAAAGCCCCGCGCAGATTGCTCTGGCGGGGCTTTTTTGACGTTCCTGCGACGATTGCCGACGCAGGGCGATCAGGCGTGGATTACAGCGCCATGTCGTTCGCAGGCTTGCTTTCGGCCGGCTTGGACGGCTCGGTGCTGGTGCCGACGCTCTGGTCGATGACCGGAGGCTTGCCCAGTTGCAGCACTTCTGCGGTGTAGTTCCACTCCTGCTGAACCGCAGCGGGCGAATCGTTCAGCTTGGTGCCATAGCTCGGCACGATCTGGCGGATTTTCGCTTGCCACTCTGGCGTCGCCACCTGGGTTTTGAAGATCTTCTCCAGGACGTTCAGCATGATCGGTGCAGCGGTCGACGCACCTGGCGAAGCGCCCAGCAGAGCGGCGATGCTGCCGTCTTTTGAAGAAACGACCTCGGTACCCAGTTTCAGCACGCCGCCTTTGTCTGCGTCGCGCTTGATGATCTGCACACGCTGACCGGCTTGCCACAGGCGCCAGTCTTCTTTCTTGGCGTGCGGGAAGTATTCCTGCAGCGCTTTGAAGCGATCGTCATCGGACAACATCAACTGACCGGCGAGGTATTCAACCAGCGGGTACTGCTCGATACCCACTTTGGTCATCGGCCAGAAGTTGTGGGTGGTCATGCTGCTGAACAGGTCCAGGTAGGAGCCTTCTTTCAGGAACTTGGTGGAGAAAGTCGCGAACGGGCCAAACAGGATGACGCGTTTGCCGTCGAGTACGCGGGTGTCCAGATGCGGCACCGACATGGGCGGCGCGCCGGTGGAGGCGATGCCGTAGGCCTTGGCCATGTGCTGCATGGCAACGGTCGGGTTCTCGGTCACCAGGAACGAGCCGCCGACCGGGAAGCCTGCGTATTCCTGCGCTTCCGGAATGCCGGATTTCTGCAGCAGTTTCAACGCACCGCCACCTGCGCCGATGAACAGGAACTTGGCATCGGTACCGGAAGTGGTGCCGTCTTTCAGGTTCTTGTATTCAACGTGCCAGGAGCCGTCTTCGTTACGGGTGATGTCGTTGACTTCGCTGGACAGCTTCAGGTCGAAGTTCGGGCGGGTCTGCAGGTAGGACACATACTGACGGGTGACTTCACCCCAGTTGACGTCGGTGCCGATCGGCGTCCAGGTGGTCGCCAGCTTCTGGTTCGGGTCGCGACCTTCCATCATCAGCGGGACCCACTTGGCGATCTGCGCCGGGTCTTCGGAGTATTGCATCGGGCGGAACAGCGGGCTGGCTTGCAGCGCGTCGTAACGCTTTTTCAGGAATTTGATGTTGTCATCGCCCCACACGAAGCTCATGTGCGGCGTGGTATTGATGAACGAAGGCGGGTTTTTCAGGACGCTCTGGCGCACTTGCCAGGACAGGAACTGACGGGTCACCTGGAAGGCTTCGTTGATTTCGATGGCCTTGGAGATGTTGACCTTGCCGTCTTTGTCTTCAGGCGTGTAGTTCAGCTCGGCCAGGCCAGAGTGACCGGTACCGGCGTTGTTCCAGCCGTTGGAGCTTTCTTCGGCAACGGCGTCCAGACGCTCGACCATTTCCATCGACCAGCCCGGTTCCAGCTCGTTGAGCCAGACACCCAGGGTCGAACTCATGATGCCGCCGCCGATCAACAGCACGTCGACTTTTTTGCTCTCGGCAGCGTGGGCTTGCAGGAAGGTCGCCGAAATCGCCAGACCCAGCAGGGCCTTGCTCGTTTTCTTGAACATTGAGTCATCCAATAGATAGAAAGTTATCCGCCTGCAGCATTCGTTGCGCAACGTCCTGTTACAGCTGGCGCCGGGTGGGGCGCAAACGTCAGACAGGCTTCGCTCTCGGAAGACGCGGAGGAAGGGTCAGGAGGCCAGTGAATCGGTCGACCTCCAGTTCTATGTCCCTCGGTGCTGGCTTTTTATTCGATCATTGGATTCAGCAGCTTGAGTAAACATCAGTCGCCACAGGACTCGGTCATCAGGTCCAAGGGTGTCTGCGGCGGGGCGGCGATTGTACCCGAAATGTGATTTACGACAAATCACAGGACGATTTAGTCAATACGCCAATTTGTCTCATGTGGCCATTGCGCAGCATTTGCCGGAAAACCGGTCCTCTGAACCGGCTCCGTGCAGGGGTTACAAGGTGAACTTGCCGACCATCGTGTTGAACGACACTGCCAGGCGCGACAGCTCCTGACTCGAAGCGCTGGTCTGGTTGGCGCCGGCGGAGGTCTGTGCCGACAAGTCCTGAATATTGACCAAGTTGCGGTCCACTTCCCGGGCGACCTGGGCCTGTTCTTCGGCGGCGCTGGCAATCACCAGATTGCGCTCGTTGATCTGGCTGACGCCTTCGCTGATGCGCTCCAGCGCCCGGCCCGCCTCGGTGGCAAGCGACTGAGTGTTCACTGCAATCGACTGGCTCTTGCCCATCGCCTGCACGGCTTCGTCGGCACCGTTGCGCACTTGGGAGATCATCGACTCGATCTCGCCGGTGGACACCTGAGTGCGATGGGCGAGGGCGCGAACTTCGTCGGCGACGACCGCAAAACCGCGACCTTGCTCGCCTGCGCGAGCGGCTTCGATGGCGGCGTTGAGTGCCAGCAGGTTGGTCTGTTCGGCGATGCCACGGATCACGTCCAGGACTTTGGTGATGTCCCGAATCTGCCCGGCCAATGCCTCGACGCGTTGGGTCGAATCGTTGATTTCCACGGTCATGCTGTTCATCGCCGACACAGCTTGTTGCACTTGCTGCTGACCCTTGAGTGCGTCCTCGGCCGTTTGCGCGGAAACCTGCGATGCGCTGGCGGCATTGCGCGCCACTTCTTCTACGGCTGCTGTCATCTGGTTCACGGCCGTGGCCGCCTGCTGAATTTCGTCGTTCTGGCGCAGCAGGCCTCGGGTGCTGTCGTCAGTGACCACAGTCAATTCCTCAGCGGCGGAAGCCAGTTGATCCGATGCGCTGGCGATCTGCTGCACGGTGCCTTTCAGGCTGCCTTGCATGTGCGACAGCGCCTTGAGCAGTTGCCCGGTTTCGTCCTGGCCACCGATGGCGATCGACTGGGTCAGATCGCCGCTGGCAACGCGCGCGGCGCTTTCAACGGACTGGTAGATCGGCCGGGTAATCATGCGCGTGACCAGCAGGCCCAGGGCGATGGCGCAGATCACGGCGATGATCGAGCCGATGGTCAGAATCAAGGTCACGCGGCGGTTGGTGTCGACGCCCGCTTGCGTCGCTTCATTGGCCTGACGGGCATTGGATTCGATGATGATTTTCAGCTCGCCCATGGTCTTGCGATAGCTGGGCGTCACGCTGCTGGCGGCGAGCCTGCTGGCTTGTTCGATGTCGCCGGTCTGGATCACCGCAAGGGTATTCTGCGCGGCGCTGATATAAGCGGCCCAGTCGCGCTCGAAGTCGTCACCCGCTGCTTTTTCATCTGGCTGCAGCGGCGTGCCGCGATACACCTTGAAATCGGCTTCGGCCTGAACCTGGTTTTCCTTGAACGACTGCAGCGCCGAATTGATCTCGTCGGGGCTGGCCTTGATCGCGCTCAGGCCGATGACTTTGAAGAAGTCGCGGTTGGTGGCAATCACGTTCGCTTTCACGGAATCGACCTTGGTGATCGAGAGCAGGTTGTTGCTGACTGTTTCGTCGAACAATTCATACAGACGCGAGATGCCGGTTTGTCCCAGCACGCCCACGACCACAGTGATCAGCGCGCACAGGCAGAATGCCGAGAGGAGCTTGGACTTCAATTTCAGATTGATCAGCCAGGACATGGACAGTACTCGGGCAGGGAGGAGGGCATGGCGGCTGAGATCAGTTGTGTGCCGCATTGCCTGCGTATCGGCGAGCGGGTCACGGACTTTACACGTTTTGATACGCATACGATGAACGTCGTCATTTGACGTCGTTTTCGAGGATTTTGGATCCATGATCAAGGTGTTACGTCATTTTCGACCACCGCTCTCCAGGGTTGATCGGATGGATCAGTCGAGGCACCTGCAAGCGTGCTGGCACCGTGGTTGCATCGCTTTTTCCCCTGCTCATCACCTAAGCTTTACCGTCGTGCCGCCGATAACCCGGACGAGCGGCGTCATGCCGCATGCAAAAAGGCCCTGGCTAGCGTGAAATAGCTTGATGGCAAATTGATGTTGGCTATCATCGGCACCGCAAAAAACGGGCGCTGGCTGGCCGATCTTTCGTGTAACGCCTTCGGGCTATTTTTACTCCCGTGACAGGAATCTCGATGCTGGCGTGGAACCAAAAAAGCTTTCTGATCGTCGATGATTTCTCCGATTTCCGTAGCTCGGTCAGGTCGATGCTGCGTGAATTGGGCGTCAAGGAAGTGGATACCGCTGACACCGGTGAGCAAGCGCTGAAGATGTGCTCGCAGAAGCGCTACGACTTTATCCTGCACGACTTCAATCTGGGTGACGGCAAGAAAAACGGCCAGCAGGTGCTTGAAGACCTGATGACCGACAAGCTGATCAGCCACGAAAGTGTCTTCGTCATGGTCACGGCGGAAAACAGCCAGGCCATGGTCATGAGTGCGCTGGAGTGGGAGCCGGATGCCTATCTGACCAAGCCTTTCAACCGCGCCAGTCTGGCTCAGCGGCTGGAAAAGATCGTTCAGCGCAAAAATCTGCTCAAACCGATCCTGCAGGCGCTTGACCGCGGCAAGCCCGCCGAAGTGCTGGCGGCGTGTGTGAACCTGACCAAACAGGACCCTCGTTTTGCGCCGCTCTGTCTGCGCTACAAAGCCGATGCGCTGCGTGATCTCAATCAGCACGAGCCGCTGGAAGCGTTTCTCAAGTCGATTCTCGCTGACCGCCCGCAGCCTTGGGCATTCGCCGCGCTCGGCAAGCTGCTGTTCAAGCGCGGTCGCAATGCCGAGGCGCAGACGGTTTACGAAGAGGCGATCCGCACGTTCAACACCATGCCCGTGTTGTTCGACGGTCTGGCAGACGTTTTGATGGCCAGCGGTGATAACCGCCGTGCGCAAAAGATGCTCGAAGAGGCCGTGCGGCTGTCGCCGTATGCCGTGCGCCGCCAGCGTCTGCTGGGCAAGCTGGCCCTGGAAAACCAGGACTTCGACGGCGCGTCCAAGGCCTATCGTCAGGCGGTCTCGCAGGGGCAGTTTTCCCGCTTCAAGGACCCTGAAACCAATCTGGGCCTGGCGCAGGCCTTGATCAGTCGCGGCGGCGAGCGCGGTCTGGATGCGCGCACCCGCGTGGAGATCAACCAGACCCTGAGCGAAGTCGCCAAGGAACACACCAACGATGCCGGCCTGCAAGTGCGTGCGCGCCTGATGAAGGCGACCAGCGTGGCGTCGTCGGATCCGGAAATGGCCGCCAAGCTGACCGAGCAGGCGATGGCGCGGCTGGAAGGCATGGAGCAGTTTCTCAGTGCCGACGCCGCGCTTGCCGTGGCGTCGCAGCTCAAGCAGCTGGGCCAGGAAGCGGCTGGCGCCGGGGTACTGAAAAGCTGTGCGGAAATCTACGGCGATGATCCGACCGTGATGCAGAGCATCGCCAAACAGACCGATGACCCGGAAATCCTCAGCGCCGGCAAGGCCGCGGTCGATCTCAATATGCAGGGCATTCGCAGCTACCGCGCGGGCAAACTGGGGGAAGCCCAGGACATGTTCCGTCAGGCGCTGGCGCTGCAACCGAAGAACATCAGTATCGCGTTGAACATGGCTCAGTCGCTGCTGCACATGGGCGTGCAGAACCTGGACACGGCCAGCCTGCAAGAGTGTCAGAACAGTCTGAAGATGGTCGGGAAAATGCCCGACACCGACCCTCGATACGACCGATATCAGAAACTGCGACTCAGGGCATTCGGCGAATGACGGATCAGCAACCGGGGCTCGACTTTTCGATGGTGATCGCCTCCACCGTCCACGACATGAAAAATTCGCTGGCGTCGCTGATTCAGGCGCACGGGCAGTGGATCCGGCAGTTGCCCGAGGCTCAGCGCGGCACGCCGGAACAGGGCGTGATCGACTACGAATTCGCGCACCTGAACGGCATGCTTGTGCAGCTGCTCGGGCTGTACAAACTGGGCGTGAATCAGCTGCCGTTGCGGCCGGATTATCACGAGCTGGACGACTTCATCGAAGCTCAGCTGGCGCTGCATCAAGAGGTGCTCGACAGTCGCGGGATCGCTGCCCGTTTCGAGGTTGACGACTTCGGCCTGCCGGGTTTCTTCGACCGCGAGCTGGTGGGGTCGGTGATTTCCAATGTGGTCATCAACGCTATCCGCTACGCGCGCGGTGAGGTGCTGATCAAGGCAGGGCAAATCGGTGAGCAATTGGTCATCACGGTCAACGACGACGGCCCGGGCTTCCCCGAGCACATGATCGAACAGCAGAGCGACTATGTGCTGGGCATCAATCAAAGCAGCGGCAGTACGGGTCTGGGGTTGTATTTCGCAGCGAACATCGCACGCCAGCACCAGCGCCAGGGTGTGCACGGTCATATTGAAATTGCCAACGGCGGCGAACTGGGCGGAGGCCTGTTCAGCATCTACCTGCCCTGAATGCGGGGCGCTTCGCTGAGGTCGACCACCGATCAGACGCTTGCGGGCTAAAACCGGTCCACTGACTGCACGCGTGTTTTTGCGGCGCTACAGCTTCAGGCTTTGCCCCAGCACGACGTTCAGCGCATTGCGCGCATCATCCAGCTGCACAAGCGTTGCGTGATGGGCGCCAAGGGCGTCGCGGTTTTCGATGGCGGTGAGAATCGCACGATGCCGCGGCAGCGCGAGCTCATGCAGGTTCGGGCGTTTGTTGGAGTGCTTGAGCGCCTCGCGCAGGGCCAGTGAAAGCATGTTGCACAAGTGCGCCAGCAAATCGTTATGGGTCGCGTCGGCGATGCGACTGTGGAAGTCCAGATCCGGTTGCAGCACGTCCTCGACGGTCGGTGCCGCCGCCATACGTTCATAGGCTTCGCCGATGGCAGCGATTTCGTCCGGCGTCGCGTGCTGCGCCGCCAGAGCCGCAGCGGCAGGTTCGATGATGCTGCGCACGCTGGTCAACAGGGTGAAAAACTCGTTCTGGGGCGAGCTTTGCATCAACCAGTGCAACACGTCGGGGTCGAGGATGTGCCACTCACGGCGGGGCTTGACCACCGTGCCGACGCGGGGTCGCGAATAGACCAGCCCTTTGGCGACCAGCACGCGAGTGGCTTCGCGCAGCACTGGCCGACTGACCGCATATTCTTCGCAGAGCAGGGCTTCGGCAGGAAGCTTGTCGTCAGGTTTGAAACGGCCTGAAACGATCTGCATGCCGATGTCTTGGACAATGCGCGAATGCATGCTTTTACGGTCGGAGGGCTTACGGTAATCCATGGGGCGGGGAGCGATCCTGAGCGGTGAGTGCCGCGCATCATAGCATTGGCAGAATGTTTGCGATCTGGCCGCGCTCAACCTGTAGGAGCGCGCTTGCCCGCGATGCGTTCTGTCAGGCACTGATGCATTGACTGATACGACACAATCGCGGGCAAGCGCGCTGCTACAGGTCAGTGGCGTTGCTCAGATCTGCATCAATGCGAATGCCGAGGCACTTCCGACCCACGCATGCCGACCAGGAAGTCGAAGTCGCAGCCCTGATCCGCCTGCATGACGTGATCGATGTACAGCTGACGATAACCTCCTACCAGCAGTTGCTGTGGCGCTTGCCAGTCGGCCAGACGCGCCGACAGCTCTTGCTCGGAAACATCCAGATGCAACCGGCCGGTCGAGCAGTCGAGTTCGATGAAGTCACCTTCGCGCACCACGGCCAGAGGGCCGCCTGCCGCGGCTTCCGGCGCCACGTGCAGCACCACCGTGCCGTACGCCGTGCCGCTCATGCGCGCATCGGAAATCCGCACCATGTCCGTCACGCCTTGCGCGAGCAGCTTGGCCGGCAAGCCCATGTTGCCGACTTCAGCCATGCCCGGATAACCCTTCGGTCCGCAGTTCTTCATCACCAGGATGCTGTCGGCGTCGACGTCCAGGTCCGGATCGTTGATGCGTGCCTTGTACATGTCGAAGTTCTCGAACACCACTGCGCGGCCCCGATGTTTCATCAGCGCGGGCGTTGCGGCGGAAGGCTTGAGCACTGCGCCCAGTGGCGCAAGGTTGCCGCGCAGCACGCAGATGCCACCGTCGGCGACCAGCGGATTGTCGATCGCCCGGATCACTTCGTCATCGCCGTAGATCGGCGAGTTCTGCACGTTTTCCCACAGCGTCTTGCCGTTCACGGTCAGTGCTTCGGGATTGGGGATCAGGTTGTTTTCGCCCAGACGGCGAAGCACCGCGGGCAGGCCACCGGCGTAATAGAACTCTTCCATCAGGAAGCGCCCCGAAGGCTGCAGGTCCACCAGCGTCGGCGTGCCGCGACCGATGCGGGTCCAGTCGTCCAGTTCCAGATCGACGCCGATCCGGCCGGCGATGGCCTTGAGGTGAATCACCGCGTTGGTCGAACCGCCGATGGCGGCATTCACCCGAATGGCGTTTTCGAAGGCTTCCCTGGTCAGGATCTTCGACAGGCGCAGGTCTTCATTGACCATCTGCACGGCGCGCATGCCGGACATGTGTGCCAGCACGTAGCGACGGGAATCCACAGCGGGGATCGCGGCGTTGTGCGGCAGCGACGTGCCCAGCGCTTCGGCCATGCAGGCCATGGTCGACGCCGTGCCCATGGTGTTGCAGGTCCCGGCCGAGCGCGACATGCCTGCTTCGGCGGAAAGGAATTCGTCCAGGCTGATCTGGCCTGCCTTATAGGATTCGTGCATCTGCCAGACGATAGTGCCGGCGCCGATGTCCTTGCCCTTGTGCTTGCCGTTGAGCATCGGCCCACCGGTGACGACGATGGCCGGGACGTCGCAGCTGGCGGCGCCCATCAACAGGGCAGGGGTGGTTTTGTCACAACCGGTCAACAGCACGACGCCGTCGATAGGGTTACCACGAATCGCTTCTTCCACGTCCATGCTGGCCAGGTTGCGGGTCAGCATTGCGGTTGGACGCAGGTTCGATTCGCCGTTGGAAAACACCGGGAATTCGACAGGGAAGCCACCGGCTTCGATCACGCCTCGCTTGACGTGCTCGGCGATGGTCCGGAAGTGGGCGTTGCAGGGGGTGAGTTCGGACCAGGTGTTGCAGATGCCGATGATCGGCTTGCCCTGGAACTGGTGGTCGGCGATGCCCTGGTTCTTCATCCAGCTGCGGTACATAAAGCCGTTCTTGTCAGCGGTACCGAACCATTGGGCCGAACGAAGGGTTGGTTTTTTGTTGGTATTAGATGAGGAATCGGACATAAATCAGCACTCTTATTGTAAGACTAAAGGCTCCGCGTGCTGACTAAAATAGGCCGAAAATCGTCCGAGTGGAAGAGTTGTAACCTTAAATAGTATTACTATATAGTCGTTTCCAATCGAGGGACGACCCTGTCAGGCCAATCACAGCAGCACGGCGCACACGACGACAGAGGCGATCCCCGAAGCTTCCATAACAAAAACAACGTGGAGACCGCTTACATGAGCCAGGAACTCAGGCTTATTCGTCGCATCACCCTGAAACTCATTCCGTTTTTGATCCTGTTGTACCTGATCGCCTACGTCGATCGCTCCGCTGTGGGCTTTGCCAAGCTGCACATGGGCGCGGACGTCGGCATCGGCGATGCGGCTTATGGCATGGGCGCCGGTCTGTTTTTCATCGGTTACTTTTTGCTCGAAATTCCCAGCAACCTGATGCTCGAACGCTTCGGCGCCCGGCGCTGGTTCGCGCGGATCATGATCACCTGGGGCGCGATCACCATGGGCATGGCGTTCGTCCAGGGTCCGACCAGCTTCTATGTCATGCGCTTTCTGCTGGGCGCGGCCGAAGCGGGCTTCTTCCCGGGCGTGCTGTACTACATCACCCAGTGGTTCCCGGTTCGCCATCGCGGCAAGATCCTTGGCCTGTTCATCCTTTCCCAACCTATCGCCATGATGATCACCGGCCCGATTTCCGGTGGCCTGCTGGGCATGGAGGGCGTTGCCGGTCTGCACGGCTGGCAATGGCTGTTCCTGTGCATCGGCGCGCCGGCGATTCTGCTGACCTGGCCGGTGCTGCGCTGGCTGCCTGACGGTCCCAAGGATGTGAAGTGGATGGACCCGGTCGAAAAGGACTGGCTCGCCGGTGAACTCAAAAAGGATCTGGAAGAGTACGGCCAGACTCGCCACGGCAACCCGCTGCATGCACTCAAGGACAAGCGCGTGCTGTTGCTGGCGCTGTTCTACCTGCCGGTGACGCTGAGCATTTACGGACTGGGCCTGTGGCTGCCGACGCTGATCAAGCAATTTGGCGGCAGCGATCTGGTGACCGGCTTCGTGTCTGCGGTGCCTTACATCTTCGGCATCGTCGGCCTGCTGATCGTGCCGCGCAGCTCCGACCGCCTCAATGATCGCTATGGCCATCTGGCGTTTCTGTACGTGATTGGCGCGATCGGGCTGTTCCTCAGCGCCTTCCTCGGCACGCCAGTCCTGCAACTGGCGGCGCTGTGTCTGGTGGCCTTTTCGCTGTTTTCCTGCACGGCGGTGTTCTGGACACTGCCGGGACGTTTCTTCGCAGGCGCCAGCGCGGCGGCCGGCATTGCCCTGATCAACTCGGTGGGCAACCTGGGCGGCTACATCGGCCCGTTCGTGATCGGCTGGCTCAAAGAACTCACGGGCAATCTGGCCACCGGCCTGTATTTCCTCTCGGGCGTCATGGTCTGCGGATTGATTCTGACCGGCGTCGTGTACCGCGTGCTGGAACGCAAGCCCGTCTTGCCCGAATCGAAATTCGCCGCCAGCGCGCGCGGTTCTCGTTAAAGCGGCCTGTGTAGGGGCGCGCTTGCCCGCGAAGGCGTTGAGTCAGGCATGAAAATGTCTCAGGCAAAAAGCTATCGCGAGCAAGCGCGCGCTCCTAGAGAGACCGTGCACACCATCTGAAAAGGAGACATTCCATGCATTTAGTACAGTTCGAGCTGGGCAATGGTCAGCGTCGTGTCGGTCTGGTGGACGGTGCGCTGGTACGTGAAATCCAGGGCGCGACCAGCACGCGTGATCTGGCGCTGGCGGCCATCGACAAGAAAATCTCCCTGGCCGAACAGGTCGACAGCCTCGGTCTGGGCGACAACCACGATTATTCCCAGCTGCGTGCCGATCTGCAGATCCTGCCGCCGCTCGATCATCCGGACCCCGCGCACGTGCTGGTCAGCGGCACAGGCCTGACCCATCTGGGCAGCGCATCGGCCCGGGACAAAATGCACCAGCATGGCAATGACGAGTCGGCCATGACCGACACCATGCGCATCTTCAAGTGGGGCCTTGAGGGCGGCAAACCGGCGGCGGGGCAGGCGGGTGTGCAACCGGAGTGGTTCTACAAGGGCGACGGCAGCATTGTCATCCGCCCGGGTCAGTCGTTCCCGCAGCCGCCTTTTTCCGAAGACGCAGGCGAAGAGCCAGAGCTGAGCGGGCTGTACGTGATCGGTCACGACGGCAAGCCCTATCGACTCGGATTTGCCATCGGCAACGAGTTCTCCGACCACGTCATGGAGCGCAAAAACTACCTTTATCTGGCGCATTCCAAACTGCGCGCCTGCTCGTTCGGGCCCGAGCTGCGCGTGGGTGACCTGCCGCAGAATCTGGCGGGCACCAGCCGCATCCTTCGGGACGGTCAGGTGTTGTGGGAGAAAGAATTCCTCAGCGGCGAAGCCAACATGTGCCATAGCCTGGAAAACCTTGAGTATCACCATTTCAAATATGCCCAGTTCCTGCGTCCGGGCGATGTGCACGTGCACTTTTTCGGCACCGCGACGCTGTCGTTCGCCGATGGCATCAAGACCCAGCCGGGGGACAAGTTCGAGATCAGCCAGCGTGAATTCGGGGCGCCGTTGGTGAACGGTATCGCGCCTGCCGAGGGCGTGTTCCAGCCCGGCGGCATCAAGCAGCTCTGACCGACCACTCGATCCGCTTCTGCCCAAAGGGCGTGGGAGCGAGGCTTGTCCCGCAGTCTGCCGGGAACCGGCAGCAAATCCGGTAGAGCGTTTCTGTCTCGGCGTGTCGGCTGGTTTCGCGGCCGCTGCTCGCCAGATCGCGGGGCAAGCCACGCTCTCACAACCCCTGGCCAGCATCACACGCTATCGGAGTACTTTTCATGACCCAGATTCTTGGCCACAACTACATCGGCGGCACGCGCAGCGCTGCCGGCACGATCATCGTCTACAGCGTCGACGCCAGCACCGGCGAAAACCTGCCCCACGATTTTTATCAGGCCACCGTCGAAGAAGTGGATGCTGCCGCCAAAGCCGCAGCGTCGGCTTATCCCGCCTATCGCTCGCTCAGCGCAGAGCGCCGCGCGCAGTTTCTCGACGCCATCGCCGATGAACTGGACGCGCTGGGCGATGAGTTCATCGCCACGGTCTGTCGCGAAACCGCGCTCCCCACCGCCCGGATTCAGGGCGAGCGTGGCCGCGTGACCGGGCAGATGCGCCTGTTTGCCAAGGTGCTGCGACGGGGCGATTTCTACGGCGCACGCATTGACCTGCCGTTGCCGGACCGCAAGCCCGCGCCGCGCCCGGACCTGCGTCAGTACCGCATCGGCCTCGGTCCGGTTGCGGTGTTCGGTGCCAGCAACTTCCCGCTGGCATTTTCCACGGCAGGTGGCGATACCGCCTCGGCGCTGGCGGCCGGATGCCCGGTGGTGTTCAAGGCCCACAGCGGTCACATGGCGACGGCCGAGCAGGTCGCCGATGCGCTGTTGCGTGCCGCCGATAAAACCGGCATGCCCAAGGGCGTGTTCAACATGATTTATGGCGGCGGTGTCGGCGAGTGGCTGGTCAAGCACCCGGCGATTCAGGCGGTCGGTTTCACCGGGTCGCTCAAGGGCGGTCGTGCGCTGTGCGACATGGCCGCCGCGCGTCCTCAGCCGATCCCGGTGTTTGCCGAGATGTCGAGCATCAACCCGGTCATCATCCTGCCGCAGGCGCTTGGGCTGCGCAGCGAGCGAATCGCGTCGGAGCTGGCGGCCTCGATCGTTCAGGGCTGCGGGCAGTTCTGCACCAATCCTGGTCTGATCATCGGCCTGCGCTCGCCTGCGTTCGATCAATTCCAGAAACGCCTGGCGGCACAGATCAACGATCAGCCACCGCAGACGATGCTCAATGCCGGCACGCTGAGCAGTTACGTTCGCGGTCTGAAGGCCCTGCACGCACACGCGGGCATCGAGCATCTGGCCGGCGCCGAGCAGGCGGGCGATCAGGCCCATCCTCAGCTGTTCAAAGCGGATGTCAGTCTGTTGCTGGATGGCGACGAACTGTTGCAGGAGGAAGTGTTCGGCCCCACCTCGATCATTGTCGAGGTCGCCGACCAGGCACAGCTCACCGAAGCACTCCTGGGCCTTCATGGTCAGCTCACTGCGACCCTGCTGGTGGAGGGTGATGACATGGCGCGTTTCGGCGAACTGACTGGCCTGCTGGAGCAGAAGGTCGGGCGCATCCTCATCAATGGTTATCCGACCGGCGTTGAAGTGGTGGACTCGATGGTCCACGGTGGCCCATACCCGGCGACGTCCGATGCCCGAGGCACCTCGGTCGGTACGCTGGCGATCGATCGGTATCTGCGGCCGGTGTGCTTCCAGAATTACCCCGACAGCGCACTGCCCGACGCCTTGAAAAACGCCAATCCGCTGGGGATCCTGCGACTGGTGGACGGGGTGAATACCATCGCCGCCATCGGCTGACCCGAAGTGATCGTTCCTACGCAGCGCGGGGAACGATCACCGCAACCCACCCGACACCCACATAAAAACAAACGAGGTGCGCCCCATGACCGCCAATGCCATACCGCTGGAACGGCTCGACGCCGATGTGATCGAGGACAGCATCTACCGCAAGGTGAGCTGGCGCATCGTGCCGTTGTTCATCTGTTGTTTCCTGTTCGCCTACCTTGACCGGGTCAACATCAGCTTCGCCAAGCTGCAGATGGCCAGCGACCTGGGTTTCAGCGAAACAGTCTACGGCCTGGGCGCCAGTCTGTTTTTCGTCGGCTATTTCCTTTTCGAAGTCCCTAGCAACGTTCTGCTGCACAGGATCGGCGCGCGCATCTGGATCGCGCGGATCATGGTGTCCTGGGGCATTGCGTCGGCGTGCATGATGTTCGTGCAGACCGAGTTCTGGTTCTACACCCTGCGTTTTCTGATCGGTGTGATGGAAGCGGGGTTCGTCCCCGGCGTGCTGTATTTCTTCACCCAGTGGTACCCGAGCTCACGCCGGGCGCGGGTCAATTCCTACTTCAAAAGCTCCATCCCCTTGTGCGGCATCGTCGGCGGTCCGATTGCCGGGCTGATCCTGGGACACTTCGACGGCGTGATGGGCATGGCGGGCTGGCGCTGGCTGTTTCTGCTCGAAGGCATTCCTTCGGTGCTGCTGGGCGTCGTGGTGTTCTGGCTGGTCAAGGACCGGATCGAGGACGCCACCTGGCTCACCGCCGAAGAGAAAAACGTGGTGCTCGCGCGCATGGCCAAAGAAAGCGCGCCAGCGACGCCGCAGAAAGTCAAAGACATCTGGAAGCACCCGACTACTTACGTCATGTCGGCGATCTATCTGTGCCTGGTCATGGCCCTGACCGGTCTGCTGTTCTGGATGCCGCAACTGATCAAGAGCGCGGGCGTGACCGACACCATGAACATCGGTTTGCTGACGGTGATTCCGTATGTGGGCGCCGTGATCGGCAACTTGTTGATCGGCGCCAGTTCCGACCGCCACAGTGAACGTCGCTGGCACATGGCGAGCTGCGCGACGCTGACCGCCGGGGGGTATCTGGTCTGTGCGCTGTTTCCAGGCCAGCTGCTGCCGCTGATGATCGGCATGACCATCATCATGACCGGCATCGTGGCCTGGATGCCGATTTTCTGGACCATTCCGCCGCGGTTTTTGAGTGGCATCGCTGCGGCGGCCGGCATCGCCCTGATCAACTCGCTGGGGCAGCTGGGCGGCATCATTGCGCCGTTCATGGTCGGGCGCATCAAAGACCTGACCGGCACCGCAACCCCGGCGCTGTTCGCGTTGTTTGCCGTGAGTGTGCTGGCGATCGCTCTGATTGTCTGGGGCATTCCGAAGCGCTACTACGCGAAAGAAGCGGTGCAGGATTGATCACCGCATCGGCCTGAACCCGGCATCGCGGGTTCAGGCTGAACGCTCGCACACGATGAGGGCGCACGCCGCGGGGGCATCTTTTGGCCTATCATTCGCCCTTTCACCTACGCGAATCACTGCCATGACCTCATCATCAGACACCCTGCGCGCAGCGCTGCAAACCGCACTGACCTTCCACAGCATGCTGGAAATCGACGGCCTGCATGCCTTCGAGTTCTCACTCGACGAAATGCTGCAGATCGAAAGCATGGATGGCCGCGAGCGCAAGGTCTGGCGGTTTTCTCTGGCGCAGATCGACGCCGCCGCGTTCGACGAAGCGCTGCAAAGCTGGGTCATCAACGGTGGCAATGCCGATCATCGCATCGTGGTGCTCAATGCCTTTGCGGCCAGTGACGAGGATGAGGAAGACGAGCAGGACTGATGCCCTCCGGCAGGCGCGTGTCAAGCCAGGCGCCTGCCGTGTTCTTGCTCGGCAACTACTGCGCGTAAAACGCTGTCATAGCCCTGATTCTTGCGCTGACCGCGCGCCAACAACTCCAACAAGAGATCGCCCCAATGACGCCCAGATTATTGCCCTTGCTGGTGCTTGCCAGCAGCCTTTCCGCCCTTTCCGTTCAGGCCAGAACCATGACCGACTACGACGTGCTGGTGGGTGCCTACACCGCCGGCGCCAGCGAAGGCATCTACCGCTTCGGCTTCAACACCCAGACCGGTCAGCTCGACGCCAAGCCGCGTCAGGTGATCAAAAGCGAAAACCCGTCCTGGCTGACCCTCAGTCCGGACCAGCGCCATCTGTTCGCGGTCAATGAAAATGGCCCCGGCCAGACTGACGTGGTAGGCAAGGTGAGCAGCTTCTCCATCGACCCGAAAAGCCATGCGGTCTCGTTCATCAATCAGATCGAAAGCAAAGGCGAGGAGCCGACCCACTCCAATCTGAGCCTGGACGGTCGCTTCCTGTTCGTCGCCAACTACGCCGTGCATCCCGATCCGGGCGGCTCGCTCGCCGTGGTACCGGTCGGCAAGGACGGCAAGCTTGGCCCTGTCGCGCAGACCGCGACGCACGAGGCCAGCAAGGTCAATCCGGAACGCCAGGCTTCGTCCCACGTGCATTCGGCTGTCCCGACGCCGGACGGCAAGTACCTGATTGCCATGGATCTGGGCGCCGACAAGATGTTCGTCTTCAACTACGACGGCAAAAAGTCTCAGCCGCTGCAACCGGCCAAAACCCCGTCCGTTGACTTGCCACCCGGCAGCGGCCCGCGCCATCTGCTGTTCAGCAAGGACGGCAAGCACGCCTGGCTGACCATGGAAATGAGCGCGCAAGTGGCTGTGTTCGATTACCACGATGGCGCCTTCAAGCGGACTCAGCTGGTCGATCTGGCGAACAAGGACGGCCAGCAGTACCGCGCCGCCGGTGGCTTGCACACCTCGCCTGACGGCAAGTTCCTCTACGTCGCCAACCGTGGCGAGGTCAACGAGCTGCTGGTCTTCAGCATCGACTCGGGCAATGGCCAGCTGAAGGAAATCCAGCGCCGTTCGGTCGAGGGCAAGGAGCCGCGTGAGTTCAGCTTCGACCCCAGCGGGCATTTCGTGCTGATTGCCAACCAGAAAAGCAACCAGATCGTGACCGTCCGGGTTGACGCCAAAACGGGTCTTCTGGGTGACACCGTGCAGAAAGTCGACTTCGATTCACCTTCCGATTTCCGCTTCCTGACCCGCTGACGGGTGACAAGTGACACGTTGACGCAGGCTCCAGCCCTTTAAAATCAAGGGCTGGAGCCATGTATTAATTGAAGTGATAAGGGCTAGTGCCAGAAAAGATTTTTTCTGAAAGCGACTCGGGCGTAACTTTCATTCCACGGCCACGACGGTCAAGACTTGAAACGAAACATCGACACCGAGGTACACGCCATGAACTTCAATATCTTCTCCATCATCGCCGCGTCCGCCATCTCCGCTACTGTTGCATTGCCTGCCAGTGCCAGTGTTGAAGTGACCGACAAAAAAATCAGCTCGACCCAGAGCTACACTCCGAAGTACCTGCAACAAAGCGCCAACTTCTACGCCGCTCTGGATCACAAGACCCAGCAATGACAAGCAAGTTTGATGAAAGTCCTGTTCGATGTAAATCCATTCCCCGTTAAAGACGTACACGATACCGGGGAATGGATTTGTAAGAACGCGCCACCGATCAGTAAAACAGCTTTGCAGTAACACGAACGCTTTCGCGAGCAAATTCGCTTGAACAGGTTGATGCGACCCACTGACCATTGCGTGTCAGGCCATGTGTCAAATGTAGGCGAGCTTGCTCGCGAAAGCGTTGAATTCCCTCCCTTTGGTCCCCGTTCGCTGAATAAGCAACGGGGATTTTTTTATGCCCGGATTTAACGTGCGTCAACGTGCGCGAATGCGAAGCGGCTATCCAGAACAAGTGCATGGCACCGCAAAAAGATCAGGCATATTAAATGAGGTGACGGCGGAATCTATCGGTCTGATTAACTTCGCATATCATTAACCGAATCGATCTTTTGAATCGCTGTACATCGTTTTTCAATAATGAGCCATTCAAGCATTCTGGGCGCCTGAAACAGACATATCCCGGAGCTACTGACATGGCCACTGCCATCCTTCATTCACTTAAACAAGGCGCTTATACCGCCATCGCTTTGTATGTTGTATTCATCGCAGTGGTCACCATCACCAGCATGAACCCACAACTGAAGGCACCTTCATCGGTGTCGGCACCGACTGCCCTCGTTGAACTTGATCGCGCGTCCCTCCAGACCCAGGCGCGTGCGTCGTGAAAGGGGCGAACTTCTGGGTGATCGTGTTCTTTGCCCTGATCAACAACGGTTGCTCGTTACTGGGCCACGGCGAGGGTTCGGTGGGCGGCGTGGCGCGCAGCATGGAGTTCAAGACTGAAGTGGCCGAGGCGATCGAAATGCAGCGGGCGCAGAAGTTGAATGCCGGCAACCCACCGCCACGGCATGGCGAGCTGTTCTCTCCGATTTTCGAATGGGCGGTCGTTTAGCAATCAGTGCTTGTGCATCGCGTTGATGAACAGCTCCGACGCGAGAAACCGCTGCAACCAGGCTTGCACGCGAGGGTAGGGGCTCTGCCAGAACCAGTCAGGGTCGACGAAGCAGAATTGGCGCACGAACGGCGCCAGCGCCACATCGGCGAGCGACAGATGGGCGGCGACGAGATAGTCGCGGCTGGCCAGCAGTGACTCCAGCCTGCGCAGAAATGCCTCACCGCGCTGGCGGTACTCTTCCTGCGTGAATTCGGGATAACGGACTGCGTATTTGTAGCGATCAAGGTCAGCCTTGAAGCTGTTGTCGTTCTCGTCGATCAGCTCGGCGATCAGTTGGCGGGCGCTAGGATCATTTGCCAGCAACCAGTCAGACGGATCATTCGCGGCCAGCGCCCAGTGCATGATGTCCAGGCTTTGCTCCAGCACCTGATCGTGCAGGACCAACACCGGCACCGTGCCTTTGGGCGAGCGCTCGAGCATCTGCGCAGGCTTGGCTTTCAGGCTGACTTCAACCAACTCGACCTCGCACCCCGCGTAACCCACCGCCATGCGAGCACGCATGGCGTATGGGCAACGACGGAACGAGTACAGCGTCGGCGTCACCGGCTCAGAGGAGGGCAACGGCGTGTGCTCAGTCTTGTTTCACTTCGCCGGAATCGGCGATGACGACTTTCTTGCTGGTGCGACCGGATTGCGAACCCAGTGCTTCGATGGCTTTGACGACGTCCATGCCTTCGACGACTTCACCGAATACCACGTGTTTGCCGTCCAGCCAGCTGGTGACGACGGTGGTGATGAAGAACTGGCTGCCGTTGGTGTTCGGGCCAGCGTTGGCCATCGACAGCAGGCCTGGCTTGGTGTGTTTGAGGGTGAAGTTTTCGTCGGCGAACTTGTTGCCGTAGATCGATTTGCCGCCGGTGCCGTTGTGGTTGGTGAAGTCGCCACCTTGAAGCATGAAGTCATTGATCACGCGGTGGAACGAAGACCCTTTATAACCGAAGCCTTGCTCGCCGGTGCACAGCTGGCGGAAGTTTTCAGCGGTTTTAGGCACCACGTCGTCATTCAGTTCCATGACAATGCGGCCCAATGGCTCGTCATTGGCGGTGATGTCGAAAAATACTTTGGAATTGGCCACGTGTATTACCTTCTATCAAATTCAGCGCGACAACCGCGCAGTGGGTATAGGGTTGCACAGAAACATCAGTTTACCTGTCCGTGCGTCAAAAAAATCGATCAACCGTTGCTGACCTCGACGGTGCTCAGGCCATTGCCTTGACGGCGGACCTGGATCTGCACCGGTATGCGTTCATGCATTTCCTGAACGTGAGAAATCACACCGACCTTGCGCCCCTGGGCCTGCAGGCCATCGAGTGCGTCCATCGCCAGTTGCAGGGACTCGGGATCGAGGCTGCCGAACCCCTCGTCGATGAACAGCGATTCGATCCGCAAGGTGCTCGACGCCATCGAGGCCAGGCCCAGCGCCAGCGCCAGTGACACCAGGAAGGTTTCCCCGCCGGACAGCGAATGCACCGAGCGCAGTTCATCGCCCATTTCCGTGTCCATCACCAGCAGGCCAAGCATGCTGCCGCCGCGTTTCAGGCGATAGCGACGCACCAGTTGCCGAAGCTGGGCATTAGCATGGTGCACCAGCAGATCGAGGTTATACGCTTGAGCGATCTTGCGGAATTTGTCGCCCTCGGCCGAACCGATCAGCGTCGCCAGCCGCGCCCAGCGCAGATACTCGTCGTGGGCGGCCTTGATACGCGCCTGCAGTTCGTTGTTGGCTGCGCGACGACGATCATCCTCACTGATCCGCGCGCGCAGGTCGGCGCACAGTTGATCGTGACTGGCCGCCTGGACCTGCGCGTCGGCGAGGGCGGCCAGCAACTGCCCCGCGTCCGCTGCATCACTGTGCTGCGCCTGATGTTGCTGCAACTGGGCGTCGCGTTCCTGAAGCAGAACCCTGGCCTGTTCCAGCGCTCTCTCACTGAGTTGCAACTGCTGGCGAAGCTGACTGACGCTGTCGTCGCTCAAGCCAAGCAACGCCTCGAGCGCCGCGTCGTCCAGTTCGTTGTGGTTGCTGCGCCACTCGGCGATCTGCCGATCGAGGTCGGCGCATTCCTGCTCAAGACCTTGCAGGCGCTGGCGCTCGCCATCGAGTTCGGCGGTCAGCCGGATCAACTCGCTGAGCGCCTGTTGCAAGGCGTCTGCCGTTGAGGTCTGGGCCTGTCGGGCCTGCTCGACCGCCTGTTCGAGCGACTGCTGCCAGCGGTCGGGACTGGCATGTTCGCCGAGCAGTTCGGCGAGGCGCCGTTCAACCGCGAGCTGCTGTTGCTGGCTGGCGGCCAGGCGTTCTTGCAGGGTCTGGTGCTCTTGTTGACGCGCTTGCTGAGCGACCCGCTCGCGCTCGATTTTCTGCGCGCGCTCGTTGTGTTCCTGTTGCTCATCGCGCTGCTGATCGAGCTGTTGCCTGCGCAGCGCGATGTCGTTGTCCAGTTGCACGAAACTGTCGGTGGCCGACGCTCGCCACGGCGTCAGGCTCTCCGCTGGCAGCAGCGGTTCGAACTCCTGCAGCGCCGCTTCGAAAGCCTGGTTGTCCAGCGAGATGTTGCGCTGCTGGTCATCCAGCAGCTTCATCGCCTGCTGGCTCGCCTCGCGCGCTTGCTGAACCTGCTGCTGAAGCGACTCGGCGTCGCGCTGAACTTTGAGCAAGCGCGTCTGGCGCTGTTCGGCGCTGAGGATTTCCTGCGCCAATACATGCAGGCGCTCGCTCAGCCAGTCACCGCGCAAGTGTTCAGGCTGTTCCAGCAGGCGCGAGTACAGCGCGTGCGCCTCCAGCTCCGGGCGCAGTGTCTGCAGCTGTTCGCTGAGTTGATCCTGTTGCGGTTTGCTCTGCTTGAGCTGGTTGTTCAGCTCGGCCACTTCGGCGCGCAGTTCGGCCAGTTTTTCACTGAGCTGAGCCACTTTCTGCCGGGCGCTGGCCTCTTCGTTGTCGTCATGACCTGACAGCGCCTCCAGCAGCTCGGCAGACTGATGATACGGATGCTCTTCACTGCCACAGACAGGGCAGGGTTGCTGATCGAGCAGCTGCGCACGCAACTGCTCGACGCTGGCGCTGCGTGCCAGACGCTGACGTTGCAGCAGTTCGAGGGTGAGCGTGAGCGCCTGCACGGCGGCTTCATGCTCGCCCTTCAGTTGCAGGCCCTGAGCAATGCTCTGCGCCCGTCGCTCGGTGGCGTGCTGCTGTTGCGTCTGCACCTGCTGCAACCGGCTGGCGACCTCCTGATGCCGATGCCACAGGCGTTCGAGCGCATCGCTGGCGCTGTGTTGCTGACGATTGTCGTGCAGCGACTGCGTCAGACGCTCGACTTCCTGGCTCACGGCGTCGGCCTTGACCTGGGCTTCGTCGAACAGCGTTTGCAACGCCGTGCGACGCTCGCTCAGGGTCTGCTCGGCCAGCGCATAACCCGCCTCCAGTTGCGGCAGTTCATCGCGGCCCTGCTTGAGTCGCGCGCTCAGTTGCACGATCTGTTGCAGGCGGGGCCGGTAGGCGCTCCACGACTCGCTCAGCGCCGACAGTGAAGCGCTCTGTTCCAACTGCGCGGCAATCGACTGCAAGCGCGCTTCGACCTGCCGCTGTTGTTCGACCCACTGATCGAGGGCGATCTGTCCTTCGGTGCTCGCCTGCTCGGCCCGTTGCGCCTGCTCACCGGCTTGCTGCAGATCCTGGTTCAGATGATTGAGCCGGGCCCGCTGTTCAAACGCTTCGTTCAGGCCGGGCCTGGCGTTGTGCAGATATTCCTGCGTCTGTTGCAGCGCAACCTGGGCGTCGGCCAGCTGCGTTTCCAGATCGCTGAGACTGTTTTGGCGCTGCGCCTGTTGCTGTGCGTGCTCGCCAATGCGTGCGGCAAGCGGGGTGATCTGGCCGTCGAGTTTCGTGCGCTGGCCGAACAGATGCCGCTGTGGCGCCAGGCGCTCGAGTTGGCCCAGGCGCTGGCGTTCAGCGGCCTGCGCGTCCCACGTCTGCTGGGCGCTGGCCAATTGTTCGCTCGCCGCCAGATGGCTGTCGCGCAGGCGATTCAATTCAGTGAGCCATTGCTGTTTGAGCTCCAGCTGGCGCAACTGCCCCTGATGCAGCGTGAGTTGCTGCCTGGCGTCGTTGAATTGCTGTTCCAGCTCGACGCGTTGCTCATCCTCCAGCGGCGTCAGATTACCGGCCTGAGCATTAAGGGTTTTCAGGGATTCTTCGGCCTCTTTGCTCTTGCTGTAGGCGCGTCGCCCCAGCTGGCTGTAGATCGCCGTGTCAGTGAGCTTTTCCAGCAGCTCGCTGCGTTCTTTGTCGTCCGCTTTCAAAAACGCGCTGAATTCGCTCTGCGCCAGCATGACCGCGCGGGTGAACTGCTCGAAGTTCAGGCCCAGGCGCGCTTCGAGGAGGTTTTTGTACTCGGTCTTGTTCTGGCTGCTGAGAATCTGTTCGCTGTCCAGATCGGTCAGCGTCTGACGACTGGCCTGAAGTTTTTTGCTGGCATTGTCGCGGGCGCGGTTGGTTTCCCAACGGGCGCGATAACGACGCTTGTCGACGCCGACGAAATCGACTTCGGCATAACCGCTGCCCGTGCCGCGACGCAGCAGATTACGCGGATCGTTTGTGCTGATGTCGCCGTCGATTTCCGGCACTTTCGACTGGCCGACATTGTTCAGGCGCGGGATCGCACCGAACAATGCCAGGCACAACGCATCGAGCAGTGTACTTTTGCCTGCGCCGGTCGGACCGGTGATCGCGAACAGGCCGGCGCTGGCCAGCGGCTCGGCGGTGAAATCCAGCTCGAACGGGCCTGCCAGCGAAGCGAGGTTTTTCAGACGGATCGCGAGAATTTTCATGGTTGTTCGCTCTCCAGCTGGACGTCTTGCAGCAAGGTGGCAAAGTCTTGCAGGGTCTGCTCGTCGACTTCGCTGCCGTAGCTGTCCAGCCAGGCACGACTGAACAACTCCTGCGGGGTGAGCTGATCCAGCTCAATCAGGTCTTGCTCGCCGTCTTCATCGCGAGCGCCTTTGCCCGCGTATTCCGCCGCGATGCGCACCAGCCGCACCGCCTTGCCCTCAAGCGCCGACTCGACCTGATTGCGTAAGTCCGGTTGCGGCTCATCGAGGCGTACACGCACCTCAAGCCAGGGTTGACGATCAACGTCGGCAAGCAGATCGATGTCAGGCATCTCTTTGAGTTGCAGCAGCAACTCGGCCAGTGGCGCGGGGCCCACGCGTTGCAGATTGACGGCACGTGGGATCAGCAGCGGCGTGACGCTGGTGAGTGTGTCGCCCTCGCAGTCGATTTCGAGTATCTGGTGGCGGTAGCCGATTTCCGAGAACGACAGGGGAATCGGCGAACCGCTGTAGCGAATGCGATCTTCACCGTTGACCTTTTGGGGCTTGTGCAGATGACCCAATGCAACGTACGTGATGCTGTCGCCGAACAGGCTGGCAGGCAGGGCTTCTGCGTTGCCGATGATCAGGCTGCGTTCCGAATCCTCCGACACCGACCCGCCAGCCATGTGCGCGTGGCTGATGGCGATCAACGCCTGGCCCCGTTTGCGCTTCTGGTTGGCCGCCGCGATCAGCATTTCGTGAACCTGACCGATGCCGCGCAGGTAGTTGTCGCCCAGGGTCGGACCGGTCACCTCGGCAGGACGCAGGAACGGCAGCGCCAGGCACCAGCCGAGCACTTTGCCTTTGGCGTTGGTCAGCGGCAGCAACAGGCGGTCGACGTCGAGCACGCCGTCGTCGAGCCAAAGCACGCGACCGAGGGCGTGGGTGCGCAGACGGCGCATCAGCGGCGCAGGCAACTCGATCCGCGAGCCGGAGTCGTGGTTGCCAGCGATCATCACGATGGTCAGTTGAGGGTTTTGCTCGTGGGCGCTGACGATGAAGTCATACAGACGCTCCTGAGCTTTGACCGGCGGGTTGACGGTGTCGAAGATGTCGCCCGCGATCAACAGCACGTCCGGCTTGCGTTCGGCCAGCCGTGCCAGCAGCCAGCCGAGAAAGCTGGCGTGTTCAAAATCTCGCTCCTGACCGTGAAGGTTCTGGCCCAGATGCCAGTCGGAGGTGTGAAACAGACGCATTGGAATACCTTGGTTCGAATAGGTTTACGTAGGCGAGTCCGGCGCTGATCCTTGCGCGAGCGAGCGGGTGGACGAGGCTTCGGTGCGGACGACAGCCGCTCGGCGTCTGCCCGCCACGGCCTCGAGGCGTTCGCGCTCGCAGGTCATAACTCAACCTGATGAATCGACGGTGAATTGTCGATGAAAATCATTTTGGATAAAGCGGCGGCAAACTGTCGGCGCCGTTGGGATCTTGCGGTTTTTCCACAGCGGGCAGCGCTTTCACCGCCCGCCACAGGTCTTCGCCCAGCCAGAGTTTGCCGGTTTCACTGTAAAGGGCGCCATTGAGACCATCCAGTGCGTCGGACAGCGGCACGAAGCGTGCGGCCATGTCGGCCAGTGTCTCAGGTTGCTGGCGCGCCCAGGCATCCAGCGCCTGGCGCGTCGCGTGGGGATCATTGGCCAGGCTGGCGCGTTTGAGGTCGTCAAGCACCGTGCGCGGACTCGGTCCGGCCTGCGCGACTCGGGTCAGCGCAGGCTGCCAGCGTGCTCGCCACCAAAGGCCGAAGCCCAGCAGCGTGGTGAAAGTGAGCAGCACCGTGCTCAGTTGCCACGGCCAGATCGGGGCGCCGTTGAGCGCGCCGCCGTTGTCGCTGACCGGCATGTCCACCGCCAGCGCCGGATTGGTGCTGACCTGCAACGTGCGGGCGGGCAGGGCACTGTGTTCCAGATGGTCTTCCTGGGTGTTCCACCAGACCAGATCCACCGCCGGGATGTCGATGGCGCCTGGCCGGTTCGGCACCAGTGCCTCACGCTCCTCGCGCATCCCGGTCAGGCCGCGTTCGCCGGCCTGATTGCTCAGTTGCGGCTGATCGGGGTAGCGCCGCAGCGCGCTCACTTCCGTGGCCGGCAACGGCGGCAGTTGCGCGCTGGACAGGCCTTGGGCCTTGAGCTGCAAGGTGCGGGTCAGAGAGTCGCCGATCTGGCTGTGCGCCGGATCCGGGCTCCAGTTCTCGCTGAGGCTGATGCTGCGCGCCGGCAACCAGGGCGTGTTGGCCGGGTAGTTGGCCGGCTGCGGCTTGACCTTCAGGGTCATGGGCAGCGAGGTGACGCGCATCAGCCGTCCGGGCTTCGGAGCACCGGCGATGGCGCCGGGCGGTATCGCTGCAGCGGCGCCGGCGTCCGGCGTGTCTTGCACCAGCGTCGCACTGAATTCCTGGGCCGGAATGACAAGGTCGCCGCTCTGCTGTGGGTAGAGTGCGTAGCGCATTTCGATCACGCCGTGGCGAATGCCGTTGATCTGTTTTTCATAGGTGCGGGTGTCGCCGAGCTTCTCGATCCGGGCATCCGGCACCTGCAAAGGCGTGAGGTTGCTGTCGTCGAACAACGACACCGAATGATAAATCCGCACGGTCAGCAGCGCCTGCGCCTGCACGTACACGGTGTCCTGATCGAGGCTCGCTTCCATGAACACCGGGTCGAGCTTCTGTTGTTCACCTTTGGCCGACGGCTCGACCTCCACCACCTGCAGCGTGATGGGCTGGCTGGTCATCTCGCCGAGTTTCAGTGATGGAATCTCGATCGAGCCACTGTGTTTCGGCATCAGTGTAATCAGCCAGCGCGTGGTGGCGTGCACGTTGCCTTCCAACGTTGTCAGGCTATTGAGCTGGCGCGTGTCGCGCACCTCGAAATCAGCCTCCAGCGCGCTCATGTCGGGTTTGCCGAACACCGTCGCGTCGTCGGTTTCCAGCGTCAGTTCCACGGTTTCGCCGGTGTTGACACGCGTGCGGTCGACGCTCGACAGCAGCGCCGAAGCCGGGGTGTCGGCCTGCGCCACGACGGCAAACAGGCACAGCCACCAGGCAATTAGCAACGTGTGCACTCGACTCATCGGGTCTTTTCCTGATGCTGCTGTTGTTCGTACCAGAATTTCCGCCGCAGCAGTTCGCCCGGCTCGTCCGGAATCTGCCGCAACCACTGTTCGAGCGCCTGTTTCTGTTCGCCGTTGATCTGGCTGTCGGCAGGTTTTCCGGGCGCCTGCGTCAGCTCATCGGCATCCGGTCCCGAGCCTGTCGCTTGCGCCCCGGTGGCCATGTCCTGCGAGCGTTGGGCATCATCGTCCTCGTCGCCGCTCGGCTGGGTTTGCGGGTTCGACGACTGTTGCTCGGCGTTGCCGGAGCGAGGATTGTCGCTGTTCTCCTCGCCCTGCGCTTTATTTCGCTCGGTTTCCTGTGACGCGGCCTGGCGTTGCTCTTCCAGCATCTGCTGAACCAGCGCCTTGTTGGCAGCCGCAGCGGGGAAGTCCGCCTGCCGCTCCAGCGCCTGTTCATAAGCATCCACTGCCGCTTCGAGTTCGCCACTTTGCGCCAGCGCGTTGCCGCGATTGTAGTGGTCGGCGGCGCTGTTGCCTTTGGCAAAACGCTCGGCGGCGCCTGCATAGTCGCCCGCCTGATACAGCGCCACGCCTTGCCATTGCTGATCTTCGAAGTGTTTCGCCGCCTCGCTGGGACGATGCCGCTCCAGCCAATGCTGACCCTGTTGGTCCGGGCGGCGCCACAGATCCTGAAACTCGAACGCGTAGCTGTGCTGGGGCATCATCAGCAGCAGCGGCAGGCAAAACAGCCAGCCGCGTCGACCCGCGCAGGCCGCCAGCCAGAGCAGAGGCAGCAACAGCCAGTACCCCTGATCCGCCCAGCTGTCGAGCTGCAGGGTCTGACCTTCGCCGAGCAGACCTTTGGGGCCATCGAGCAGACCCAGTTCATTGAGGTCGTCGCTGTCCAGACGCAACTGGCTGTAGCGCCCACCCGATGCTTCGGCGAAATCGTTGAGAATCGGGCTGTCCAGCCGCGGCACGAGAATTCCGCCCTGAGCGTCCTTCAGAAAGCCGCCTTTTTCCTGAGTGACCGGCGCGCCCTCGGCGGTCCCGACGCCCAGCATCAGCAAGGGCGGCGCGTGGTTGCCCATTGCCTGACGAATGCCCTCGCGTTCTGCCTCGCTGAGCGACGAACCGATCCACAATAACCGGCCTTGCCCCAGCGCGCCTTGCTTGAGCAGATCCAGTGCCTTGCGCACCGCAAGATCCGCCCGCTGACCCGGCTCGGGCATGATCGACGGTTTGATCGCATCGAGCAGGTTCTTGCTGGTTGCCAGGTCGTCGGACAGCGGCACGAGCGTATGCGCACTGCCGGCATACACGATGATCGCGGTCTGCGCATCAGGGCGGGCCTGCAGCAGGTCCAGCAGTTTGCGTCGCGCCTGTTCCAGACGCGAGGGCGGACTGTCGGCAGCAAGCATTTCCGGGGTCAGCTCAAGCATGACCACCAGCGGGTCGACCGGCTTCTGACTGGTCTGCTCCACACGCTGCCAACTGGGCCCGAGCAAGGCAAGCAAGGTCAGCAGCCAGCCACATCCGAGGGCGATCCACGGCAGCTTGCTTTCACGCCCACTGCCGCCGCTGAGCAACACCGAATGGAAGGCGCTGGGCAGAATCATCTGCCAGCGGCCGACGCGCTTTTGCCGGTTCCACAGTCGCCAAAGCAGCCAGCCCAGCAAAGGCAGCACGATCAGCCAGCCGGGGCGCAGCCAGTGAGGCCAGAGGACCAGCACGGACGCGATCATCGGTGCCTCCGCAGACGCTTGAAGCGCTGGCGCCACGTCGTGCCCTGAATGAGCACCGGTTGCCGGGCGAGGAGTCGGGAGAGCGGGTTGTTCGGCCAGCGTTCCTGGATGACCAGCAACACGCTCAAAACCAGTGCCATCGACAGCGGCCAGTGATAAAGCGCTAACGCGGGGCGCGCCCGGGTCGGCTGTTGCGCGACAGGCTCCAGGGTGTCGAGCGCCTTGCCGATCCGCGCCAGTTGCACGCCATCCCGCGCCCTGAAGTACTGCCCGCCGCTGATTGCCGCGATTTCACGCAGCGCCGGTTCATCCAGGTCCAGGCTCGGATTGAGCCCCAGAATGCTGGTCGCGCCTTTGTCCGGATCGGCGCCGATGCCGATCGGGTAGATCTTCACGCCTTCACTGGCCGCCAGGCGCGCGGCGGTGGCCGGGTCGATCTGGCCCGCATTGTTGGCGCCGTCGGTCACCAGAATCAGCACCCGGCTTTGCGCCGGACGCAGGCGCAGACGCTTCAGGGCCAGGCCGATGGCGTCGCCAATGGCAGTGTTCTTGCCCGCGATGCCGATCCGCGCTTCGTCCAGCCAGACGCGAACGGTCTTGCGGTCGAAGGTCAGGGGCGCTTGCAAGTACGCCTGACTGCCGAACAGGATCAGGCCGACGCGGTCGCCCCGGCGGTGCTCGAGAAAATCGCCGAGCAACATCTTGACCAGCGTCAGACGACTGACTTCGTCGTTCTGCCAGACCATGTCCGGATAATCCATCGACCCCGAAACGTCCACGGCAACCAGCAGGTCACGACCGCTGGCCGCAACCGGCAACGGCTCGCCGAGCCATTGAGGGCGAGCGGCGGCGACCAGCAGCAACAGCCACAGCGTGACGAAGGGCAGCTGCCGTCGCCAGCCCGGCAGATGAGCCCGGGCACGGCGACCGGCCAGGCCTTCGAGTTCGTTCAGGAAGCTGACTTTCAACGCTGCTTCGCCGCTGTCTGCCGGCGGCAACACGAAGCGCAGCAGCCATGGCAGCGGCAGCAGGACGAAGGCCCACGGCCAGGCGAACTCAAACATGCTTGCGAATCCATGTCTCGACCGATTGGGTCAGGCCGTTGATGGCTTTGTCGTCAAGCTTGCATTCGGGCTTGTAGGCGCCTTCGACCAGGATCATCCAGCGCGTGAGGCCCGCCGCCGGGCAGCGGTTATCCAGAAACGCCAGCCACTTGCGGCCGTTGAGCGTGTGGCTCTGGCTGTACGGGTAGTGGTTGCGGCACAGGCGTTTGAGCAAGCCGTTGATTTGCTGCAGCCAGGCACCGGCAGGGGCGCCGTCGTAGGGTTTGGGCATCTGCGAAAGCTCGATCAGCGCGGCCTGACGCAAGGGATCGAGCGGCTGTTCGGCGTTTTCGTCAGCGGCTCTTTTGGGCAGCCAAACGCGTGCCCGCCACAACCCGTAGCCCAGCACCGGCAACAGGACCAGCAGCAGCCACCAGCCTGGAGCGGGCGGCCAGAAACCCACTGGCTCCGGGAGGATCAGCGGTTGCAGTTGGTCCAGCGAACTCATGTTTGTTTCACCGGTTGTTCGCCTGTGAGGTACTCGCGCAGCTGTTCGACCATTTCACGCTGCGTGCTCAGCGGCATCAACAGCACGCGCAGTTTCTTTGCCAACAGCTCCCAGCGCGCCTGACGCGCCTCGCCCTGAGCCCGATAGGCCTGACGCAGATCCGGATTGAGCGTGTCCAGCTCCAGTTGTGCGCCTCGGTCGGCGAAGCGCAACAGGCCCGCGGCAGGGAGGGCGTGGTCGAGCGGGTCGGACAGCGGCAGCAGCAACAGGTCGCAATGTCGGGACAGCAGCGCCAGCTGTTGTTCCGCCGAGTCGGACAGGGCACGTTCGTCACACAGAATGATGACCAGACTGCCCGGGCGCAGCACTTCCCGGGCGCGGCGCAGGGCGACGCCGAACGTGTCGCGATCGGCCACTGCTTCGGTGTGCAGCGACTGATTGACCCGCACCAGCCGGTTGAGCAGCTGCAACAGGCTCTGCTTGCTGCGCCGTGGCTTGATTTCGTAGTGCTGATTGTCGCCGAACACGAGGCCGCCGACCCGGTCGTTGTGGCCCAGCGCCGCCCAGCCCACCAGCGCCGCGGCCTGCGCGGCCAGCACCGACTTGAACATCAGCCCCGAGCCGAAGAACAGCCGCCGGCTCTGTTCGACCATGATGAAGATGGGTCGCTCACGCTCCTCGTGAAACAGTTTGGTGTGTGGCTCCTGCGTCCGGGCCGTGACCCGCCAGTCGATGGTCCTGACGTCATCGCCCGCCTGATAGACGCGCACCTGATCAAAATCGACGCCTCGGCCGCGCAGCTTGGAGTGATGCAGGCCGATCAGCGGGCTGCGTTGGCTGGGTGTTGAAAACAGCTGCACTTCGCGCACCCGATGACGCATCTCGATCAGCTCGGCGAGGCTGATGCGGATGCCCGGTTGGGAGATCAGGTAGGGTTGCATGGGGTCAGGCGACGGCAACGACGTCGAGAATGCGCTGGATCACACGGTCCTGATCGATGCCTGCGGCTTCGGCCTCGAACGACAGAATGATGCGGTGGCGAAGTACGTCAAAGACCATGGCCTGGATGTCCTCGGGGCTGACGAAGTCCCGCCCGGCCAGCCACGCGTGGGCGCGTGCGCAGCGGTCCAGGGAAATCGAGCCGCGTGGGCTGGCGCCGTAGCCGATCCATTCGGCAAGCTCAGCGTCGAACTTGGCCGGTGTGCGGGTCGCCATGACCAGCTGCACCAGGTATTCCTCGACCGCGTCGGCCATGTACAGGCCGAGAATTTCCTTGCGTGCGGCGAAGATGGCCTGCTGGCTGACGCGACGCTCGGGCTTGGTTTCGCCGTTGAGCGCTTCGCCGCGGGCCTGCTGGAGAATCTTGCGCTCCACCGTGGCGTCCGGAAAGCCGATCTTGACGTGCATGAGGAAGCGGTCGAGCTGAGCTTCGGGCAGCGGGTAGGTGCCTTCCTGCTCGATCGGGTTCTGCGTGGCCATCACCAGAAACAGGGGCGACAGGTCATAGGTGCTGCGGCCCACGCTGACCTGGCGCTCGGCCATGGCTTCGAGCAGCGCCGACTGCACCTTGGCCGGCGCGCGGTTGATTTCATCGGCCAGCACCAGGTTGTGGAAAATCGGGCCTTGCTGAAACACGAAGCTGCCGGTTTCAGGGCGATAGATTTCCGTGCCGGTGATGTCGGCGGGCAACAGGTCGGGCGTGAACTGTATCCGGTGGAACTGTGCTTCGATGCCCTCGGCCAGCTCTTTGATCGCCTTGGTCTTGGCCAGACCCGGCGCGCCTTCGACCAGCATGTGACCGTCGGCCAGCAGCGCGATCAGAAGTCGCTCGACCAGTTTCTCCTGCCCCAGAATCTGAGTAGAGAGAAAGGTTCGCAGCGCGATCAACGCTTCACGATGTTCCATCGATGACAGTTCCTGGCAGGGGAGGCAGCAGCGCCAAGGGGCGCCGAAGCTGGGGGCGTTACTTTAATCCATCCGGAGGGGCGGCGACTAACCGGCTCAGGCTTTTTTCGGCAATTTCGGCCATGTATGAGGCGAAAATGAGAATTGCCTGACAAGTCCGGCGAAGATCGGCGTTTTGCCGCACCTGCGTTGCTCGATGTCAAGGCGGTTGGATACCGACATCATGCTGCCTGTCCGCTATCTGGCGGTTGACGGTGGCAAGCGATTCAGCGAGGAGGTCGAACACTGGCTGAGGGCGCTGGCACCAGAAGCGTTCAGGCGCTGATTTCGCTGGTGTAGGTGCCGACATCCCTCAGGATAATCCGCAGCGTTGCATCCAGGTCGGCCAGTTCGCTGGCGGGTGTGCTGTGGCGGATTTCAAAAATTGTCTGGCCATCGAAGGGTCTGGCGTCCGCGGCGTCGATTTCCACCATCAGCCGTTGTGCGCCGAGCGTGACGCTGAGGTGTTCGACATGAATGGTGTCGTCGCGGAAGGTGATGTCCACTTCGTCTTCGTCAGGGAAGCGCGCCAGCAAAAAAAGGTCGCCATCGCTGCCGTGGCAGCAGGCCAGCGCCATGTCATCTTCTTCCTCGTCGCAAGGGTTATGGATGAAGCTGTCGGTGGTGATTTGCATGGGCGTGGTCCTGAGGCTCAAGTGGTGGGCAGACGATGATTTTGCCAGTCCTGGAGAAATTTTGCGCTCGGCCCGACCGGATTCCTGATGACGGGGGCCGATACTTTTGCGGACGCGCACCGTAGGAATAAAAAAAGCAAAGTTGGCAATTCCTACGAACGTGGGAAATATCCTGCAACTTCTGGCGCATCGTTCGACGATCTGCGCTGAACCGGTCTACATACACCCACTCTTCGCTGGGGCATTCTTGCTCAAAGGGAAACAACAGGCAGCAGGCTGATGTCCGAATATGTCGCAGCACCGCAAGCAGGTGCGGGGTCGCTCTCGTTAAGCTGCGCAGCAGATGAACGGACGCGCGGCCGAGCCTGCCTGGGCAGACGCCGCGTCGATCGTCATCCGGGCCAATTCGATGTGACGACGCACACACGACAGGCGTTAGTACTTCAGGCAAAGCGAATCGCTCTGCTCGCTGTCACGTTTTGCTGACTATCATCGATCAGGCGCAAACGTGGCACATGGCCCCGATACCACGCATCTCTCCTATATAAAAGCTCAAGCCAAGCGGAGTACCACAGATGGCGTTCTTCACCGCAGCCAGCAAGTCCGACTTCCAGCACCAACTGCGAGCGGCACTGGCTCAGCACATCAGTGAACAGGCACTGCCACAAGTGGCGCTGTTCGCCGATCAATTCTTCGGCATCATTTCCCTCGACGAACTGACCCAGCGCAGGCTCTCCGACCTCGCCGGTTGCACCCTGTCGGCCTGGCGCCTGCTCGAGCGTTTCGAACACGCCACGCCGCAAGTCCGGGTCTATAACCCCGATTACGAGCGTCATGGCTGGCAATCGACGCACACCGCCGTTGAAGTCCTGCATCACGACCTGCCGTTCCTGGTGGATTCGGTTCGCACCGAGCTGAACCGTCGGGGCTACAGCATCCATACGCTGCAGACCACCGTGCTGAGCGTGCGCCGGGACGAAAGAGGCCAGTTGGTCGAGCTGCTGCCCAAGGGCACCAGCGGTGATGGCGTTCTGCAAGAATCGTTGATGTACCTGGAAATCGACCGTTGCGCCAATGCAGCTGAATTGAATGTGCTGGCCCGCGAGCTGGAGCAGGTGCTCGGTGAAGTGCGTGTTGCAGTCGAAGATTTCGAGCCGATGAAGGCTAAGCTGCATGAGCTGCTGGCCGGTATCGACAGCATTGGCTACAACGTCGACCCGGACGAGAAGTCCGAGGTCAAGGTGTTCCTGGAATGGCTGGTCGACAACCATTTCACCTTTCTGGGCTATGAGGAATTCACCGTCAATGGCGACGGCGAGGGTGGCCAGCTCACCTACGATCAGTCTTCGTTTCTCGGCCTGACCAAGCTGCTGCGCGCCGGCCTCACTGCCGAAGACCTCCACATCGAAGGGTATGCGGTGAATTACCTGCAGGAGCCTACGCTGCTGTCCTTCGCCAAGGCCGCTCACCCGAGCCGCGTGCACCGCCCGGCGTACCCGGACTATGTGTCGATCCGTCAGATCGACGCCGAGGGCAACGTCATCAAGGAATGCCGCTTCATGGGCCTTTACACCTCGTCGGTGTATGGCGAAAGCGTGCGCAACATTCCGTACATCCGTCGCAAGGTCGCCGAAGTCGAGCGTCGTTCCGGTTTCGATGCCAAGGCGCACCTGGGCAAGGAATTGGCCCAGGTGGTCGAAGTCCTGCCGCGCGACGACCTGTTCCAGACGCCGGTGGACGAGCTGTTCACCACGGTCATGTCCATCGTGCAGATCCAGGAACGCAACAAGATTCGCGTCTTCCTGCGCAAGGATCCTTACGGGCGTTTCTGCTATTGCCTGGCCTACGTGCCGCGCGACGTTTATTCGACCGAAGTGCGGCAGAAGATCCAGCAAGTGCTGATGGAGCGCCTGAAAGCCAGCGATTGCGAGTTCTGGACCTTCTTCTCCGAGTCCGTTCTGGCCCGCGTGCAGCTGATCCTGCGCGTAGATCCGAAGGTCACGCTGGACATCGATCCGCAGCAGCTGGAAAACGAGGTCATTCAGGCCTGCCGATCCTGGAAGGACGACTACGCCAGCCTGATCGTCGAGAGCTTCGGCGAAGCTCAGGGCACCAATGTCCTGGCCGACTTCCCGAAGGGCTTTCCGGCAGGTTATCGCGAGCGGTTCGCCGCGCATTCCGCTGTTGTGGACATGCAGCATGTGCTGAGCCTGTCCGAAAGCAATCCGTTGGTGATGAGCTTTTATCAGCCTCTGTCCGGCGACAAGGCGCAGTTGCACTGCAAGCTCTACCACGCCGACACGCCGCTGGCGCTGTCCGACGTGCTGCCGATCCTGGAAAACCTGGGCCTGCGCGTGCTGGGCGAATTCCCATACCGTCTGCGCCACACCAACGGTCGGGAGTTCTGGATTCACGATTTCGCCTTCACCTATGGCGAGGGTCTGAAGCTGGACCTGCAACAGCTCAACGACACGTTGCAGGATGCCTTCGTCCACATCGTGCGCGGCGAGGCTGAAAACGATGCCTTCAACCGGCTGGTGCTGACCGCCGGCCTGCCATGGCGCGACGTCGCATTGCTGCGGGCCTATGCCCGCTACCTGAAGCAGATTCGTCTGGGCTTCGATCTGGGCTACATCGCCAGCACCCTGAACAACCATGCGGACATCGCCCGTGAGCTGACGCGTCTGTTCAAGACCCGCTTCTATCTGGCGCGCAAGCTGACCGGCGGCGATCTGGACGACATGCAGCAGCGTCTGGAGCAGGCGATCCTCACGGCTCTTGATGGCGTTCAGGTGCTCAACGAAGACCGCATCCTGCGTCGCTACCTTGATCTCATCAAAGCGACCATGCGCACCAACTTCTATCAGACGGATGCCAATGGTCAGAGCAAGAGCTACTTCAGCTTCAAGTTCAATCCGCGTCTGATCCCTGAATTGCCCAAGCCGGTGCCGAAGTTCGAAATCTTCGTCTACTCGCCGCGGGTCGAGGGCGTCCATTTGCGCTTCGGTAATGTGGCGCGTGGCGGTCTGCGCTGGTCCGACCGCGAAGAAGACTTCCGCACAGAAGTGCTGGGTCTGGTGAAGGCTCAGCAGGTGAAAAACTCGGTCATCGTGCCGGTAGGCGCCAAAGGCGGCTTCCTGCCGCGTCGTCTGCCGACCACCGGCACCCGCGACGAAATTCAGGCAGAGGCGATTGCCTGCTATCGCATCTTCATTTCCGGTCTGCTCGACATCACCGACAACCTGAAAGAAGGCGCATTGGTGCCACCTGCCAACGTTGTGCGTCATGACGACGACGACCCCTATCTGGTCGTGGCGGCCGACAAGGGAACGGCGACTTTCTCCGACATCGCCAACGGCATCGCCATCGATTACGGCTTCTGGTTGGGCGACGCATTCGCTTCCGGTGGTTCTGCCGGTTACGACCACAAGAAGATGGGTATCACCGCCAAAGGTGCCTGGGTGGGAGTGCAGCGTCACTTCCGTGAACGCGGCATCAACGTTCAGCAGGACAGCATCAGCGTGATCGGCGTCGGCGACATGGCGGGCGACGTGTTCGGAAACGGCCTGTTGATGTCCGACAAGTTGCAGCTGGTGGCGGCGTTCAACCACTTGCACATCTTCATCGACCCCAACCCGGAGCCTGCAAGCAGCTTCGCCGAGCGTCAGCGTCTGTTCGACCTGCCACGTTCGGCGTGGACCGATTACGACACCAGCATCATGTCCGAAGGTGGCGGTATCTTCCCGCGCAGCGCGAAGAGCATCACCATCACGCCGCAGATGAAGGAGCGTTTCGACATCACTGCAGACAAGCTGACCCCGACCGAGCTGATGCACGCATTGCTCATGGCGCCAGTGGACCTGTTGTGGAATGGTGGCATCGGCACCTACGTCAAAGCCAGTACCGAAAGCCACGCCGACGTCGGCGACAAGGCCAACGACGCCCTGCGCGTCAACGGCAATCAGTTGCGCTGCAAGGTCGTGGGTGAGGGCGGCAACCTGGGCATGACCCAACTGGGTCGCGTCGAATTCGGTCTGCTGGGCGGCGCAACCAACACCGACTTTATCGACAACGCTGGCGGCGTTGACTGCTCCGACCATGAAGTGAACATCAAGATTCTGCTCAACGAAGTGGTGCAGGCCGGTGACATGACGGAGAAGCAGCGCAATCTGCTGCTCGAAAGCATGACCGATGAAGTGGGCAACCTGGTGCTTGGCAACAACTACAAGCAGACCCAGGCCCTGTCGCTGGCGGCACGTCGTGCCTATGAGCGCATTGCCGAATACAAGCGCCTGATGAGCGATCTGGAGTCCCGTGGCAAGCTGGACCGCGCCATCGAGTTCCTGCCTGCCGAAGACCAGTTGGCCGAACGCATCGCCGAGAAGAAGGGCCTGACCCGGGCCGAGCTGTCGGTGCTGATCTCCTACAGCAAGATTGACCTCAAGGAAGCGCTGCTCGAATCCCGTGTGCCGGATGATGACTATCTGGCGCGTGACATGGAGACGGCATTCCCGCCGTCACTGGGTGCGAAATTCTCCGAGTCCATGCGTCGCCATCGCCTGAAACGCGAAATCGTCAGCACGCAGATCGCCAACGATCTGGTCAATCACATGGGCATCACGTTCGTGCAGCGGCTCAAGGAGTCGACCGGCATGAGCGCTGCCAACGTGGCCGGCGCTTATGTGATCGTGCGCGACATTTTCCATCTGCCGCACTGGTTCCGTCAGATCGAAGCGCTGGACTACAAGGTCCCGGCTGAGATCCAGCTGGCGCTGATGGATGAGCTGATGCGTCTGGGCCGTCGCGCCACCCGCTGGTTCCTGCGCAGCCGTCGCAACGAACTGGATGCGGCACGCGACGTGGCGCATTTCGGTCCGCATATCGCGGCACTGGGACTGAAACTGGACGAACTGCTGGAAGGGCCGACTCGCGAAGTCTGGCAAGAACGTTACAAGGAGTACGTCGATGCGGGCGTGCCGGAACTGCTGGCGCGCATGGTCGCGGGCACGACCCACTTGTATACGCTGTTGCCAATCATCGAGGCGTCGGATGTCACTGGCCAGAACGCTGCCGATGTCGCGAAGGTGTACTTCGCGGTGGGCAGTTCGCTGGACGTGACCTGGTACCTGCAGCAAATCAGTGCCCTGCCGGTGGAGAACAACTGGCAGGCGCTGGCACGCGAGGCCTTCCGTGATGACATCGACTGGCAACAGCGAGCGATCACGGTGTCCGTTCTGCAAATGGCCAACGGCCCTGCGGACGTGGAAGAGCGTCTGAACCTCTGGCTGGAGCAGCATCTGCCGATGGTCGAGCGCTGGCGCGCGATGCTGGTCGAATTGCGTGCGGCCAGTGGCAATGACTACGCGATGTACGCCGTTGCCAACCGTGAGCTGCTGGACCTGGCCATGAGCGGGCAAACCGTCGTGGTGTAAAGTTCGGTTGAGTCGTCACCAAAGCCCCGCATCGAGAGATGCGGGGCTTTTTGTTTGGGGGCGATGAGGACGTCCGCAGGGTCATCGCCAGGCTGTAGGTGAGGGGATTCCTCCCATCGGATAGGACCTGTAGTCAGCGCGTTGTAGTCCTTTTCGGAAAAACCTGCAGCGCTCTCCTTTTGTGTTTCTGCGCTCAGACAGCGGCGGTTTTAGCCTCTAGATTTCGCGCTTTTCTCAGCGCGGAACGCGGAATGTCTGACGCCCTTTGGGCTGCCCGTCAGGGTGACGCCCTTGCCCATAGTTCAGTGATGGCCGACGTGTTCGGTGGCGCGCTCGAGGTGTTCGCCACGGTGGGAGTCGGTGCTCTGGTGAGTGCGGCGATCGTCGCCGCTGCGGGGGCGACCGTCGCCACAGCCGGCCTCGGCGCCTGTGTGCTCGGTGTGGTCGTTGGGGGCGCCGTCACGGTTGGCATGCACCTCACTGGCGCAGACAGCCAGCTGACTGAGTTTTGCGAAAACCTGGCCAATGATCTTTTCCCGCCGACCGTCTGTGCGCGTATCTCAACGGGCTCGCACAACGTTTTCATTAACGGACTGCCAGCCGCGCGGGCCGCCGGCGCCACTGCCTCTGCTCCTGACGACCTGCCTGAAGACCCGGCGCCTGAGGGCACTTTTCTGGACGTGGCCAAAGGCTTTTTCTCCGAGCTGTGGCGACCCACCGTGGCGACCCCGGATCCCGGCGCCTCGCCGCTGCCGGATGATCAGATCCTTTGCGACAGACATCCCGGCACGGCGGGGCAGTACCTGGCCGAGGGCTCGAGCTCGGTGTTCATCAACGGCCAGCCCGCAGTGCGCAGCGCCGATCGCAGTACCTGCGACGCCACAGTGGTTTCATCGGGATCAATTTCGCCGAACGTGCGCATTGGTGGCGGCAAGGCGGTCGTGCGCACCATCCGCAGTGGCAAGACGCCGGGCGTCGGCCTGGCCGTTTCTGCACTGATGATACTGCGCGGTGGCCCGGCAGCATTCGTGAGCAATCTGCCCTGTCTGTTGCTGGGCACCGCCAACGCCTATGCCGTGGGGGCAGTCGCCGAGGCATTGAGTAGAGCGGTTTCCGGTTCGCCGAACCCGGTGCATGCGGCAACGGGCGCCAAGGTGCTCGGCGGGCCTGAGGAACTGGATTTCGTACTGCCAGGCATGTTGCCGATTCAGTGGCAGCGCTTCTACAGCAGTCGGGATGAGCGTCGCCACGGGCTGTTGGGCGCGGGCTGGAGCGTGCCGTTTGAGGTGAGTGTAGAGCTCGAGCCACTCGCGGAGGGCGGCGAGCGGCTGATCTATGTCGACGAACAGGCGCGGCGAATCGACATGGGCGCAATCACGCCCGGCAGCGCGGTATTCAGTCCGGGCGAGGGGCTGGCGGTCAGGCGGCATGCCGACGGGCGACTGCTGATCGAGAGCGAGGACGGGGTGTACCGGCTGTTCGAGCCGAACCTCGTCGCGCCGACATGCTTACGGCTCAGTCAACTGGGAGACCGCAACGACAACCGTATTCATATGGTGTACGACGCGCAGGGACGCCTTGCGCACTTGCATGACGCGCTCGATATCGTCCGCATCAGGTTGGTGTACTCGGCGCAATGGCCGGGGCGGATCGCCCACGTCGAGCGGCTGTTCGATGACGGACCTGGCGCGGTTCTGGTCCGCTACGCCTATGACGCAGAGGGCAATCTGCGCGAAGTGCACGATTCGCTGGACAAGGTTCAGCGGCGTTTCGCCTATGACGCCCGGCGCCACATGGTTGAACACCAGTTGCCCTCCGGGCTGCGCTGTTTCTATGAATGGGCCCTGATTGATGCCCGCGAGTGGCGGGTGATTCACCACTGGACCGATGATGGCGACGCATATCGTTTCGGGTACGACTTGAGTGCGGGCAGCACCGTTGTCACTGACGGCCTGAATCGCCGCAGCGTGCGCCGATGGAACAGTCAGCATCAGATCACCGAGTACACCGATAACCTCGACCAGACGTGGCAGTTCGTGTGGAACGATGAGCGTCAGCTGATCAGCGCAACCGACCCTGCTCTTGGCCTCTGGACATTCGGCTATGACGAGGCCGGCAACCTGAGTTCGACCAAAGATCCGCTCGGGCGCACCGAGTCAACGCGATGGCTGGAGCATTGGTCGCTGCCCCGCGCGCAAACCGATGCGGCGGGCAATCACTGGCACTACCGCTACGATGCGCGCGGCAATCGCACCCATGAAGCTGACCCGTTGGGTCAGGTGACTCGCTACCGTTTCGACGAGGATGGCCGGGTAGTCGAAATCATCGATGCCAGCGGCAAGAGCAAGCAGCTGCGCTGGAACGCGTTCGGGCAGTTGCTCGCTTACGCTGACTGCTCGGGGTACACGACCGAGTTTCAGTACGACCGACTCGGCTTTCTGAACCGCATCACCGACGCATTTGGCGAGCCCACTGATTACTGCCATGACGCTCAGGGACGTTTGCTGCAACGCGAGTCGCCGGTCGGGCGCATCGAGCGTTTCATGCGAGACGACAGCGGTTTGCTCACCGGCTACGTCACCGCCGCCGGGGACCTCACGCGATACCAGTACAACCGGCGGGGTCAGCTGCTAAGACGTCTGGATCCTCATGAACGAGCGGTCGACTATCGCTACGACGCTTATGGCCGGCTGGATGCCCTGATCAACGAGAACGGCGAAACCTACCGCTTTGGCTGGGACGCCGGTGACCGACTTTCGTCCTGGCAGAACCTGGATGGTGGCCAGCGCCACTACCGCTACGACGCGCTGGATAATCCGGTCTGGATCCGTCAGGTAGCGGGCGAGGAAGCCATCGTCCATGTGCTGGAGCGAGACGCTGTTGGCCGGCTGGTCGCCAGACTGACCGACGATGGGCGCACTGCGTATGACTACGATGCACTCGACAATCTCGTCGAAGTCAGCTTTACCGATCCGGACGGCGATCGGCAGAGCGTGGGGTTCTGCTACGACGGTCTGGGTCAGCTGCTCAGCGAAACCACCGCCACTGGCACGCTTCATCATCGGTACGACGAACTCGGCAACCTGATCCAGACCCGCACGCCCGATGGGCGCTGGATAAATCGGCTGCTCTACGGCAGCGGTCACCTGCACCAGATCAACCTGGACGGTGAGGTCATCTGCGATTTCGAGCGCGATCGTCTGCACCGCGAAGTGATGCGAACCCAAGGCCAGATCCACACGCGCAGCGCCTACGATCGCAGCGGCCGGCTGCACTCACGCACGCGTCAGCACATCAGCCGCCCCAGACCGCTGCCAGCCGACAGCTCGAAAGGTTACGAATACGACCTGATCGACAATCTGACCGGCCGGGTCGATCACCAACATCATGGACATCACCGCACCCTGTTGGCGTACGACGCCAGCGGTCGGATCCTGTCCACTCAGGACAGCCAGAGCGGGCTGCTGGAGCAATTCGCCTACGATCCCGCGGCCAACCTCATGGACGGCCCGCCATCGCGCAACGGTCGGGTCACTCATAACCGGCTCGTGTCTTACGAGGACAAACGCTACCGATACGACAGCTTCGGTCGCCTGATCGAGAAACGCAGCGCCGCGCGCGGCCTGCAGCGGTTCGTCTACGATGCCGAAAGCCGCCTCATCGAAGTGCGAAACCCCGACCGTCATGTCGTGCGCATGACCTACGACCCACTGGGCCGACGCATCGGCAAAACGTTGCTCCATCCCGCCGGTCATGTGCTCAGCGAGACCCGATTCACGTGGGACGGTCTGCGCCTGCTGCAGGAAGCGCAAAACAGCCTGCCGACCCTTTACCTCTACGCCGACGGAAGCCACGAGCCCTTGGCCCGCGTCGATGGCCGAGGCGAACACCAGACCGTCCGCTATTACCACAACGACCTTAACGGCCTGCCGGAACAACTTACCGAGGCCGACGGCCAGCCTGTATGGCAGGCGCGCTACCGAGTCTGGGGCAACACCGCCCGGGAAACCCGCGAAGCCCACTTCGTCGAAAACCAGAACCTGCGGTTCCAGGGCCAATACCTTGATCGTGAAACCGGACTGCACTACAACACCTTCAGGTTCTACGACCCGGATATAGGCCGCTTTACAACCCCGGACCCGATCGGATTGGCGGGCGGACTGAACCTGTACCGATACGCGCCGAATCCGGTAGGGTGGGTAGATCCGTGGGGGTGGTCGTGCGTTCGGGTACGGCACTACACAAGTAGAAAAGGTTTAAAAGGAATCGAGGAGAGTGGGTATATAAGAGCGCATGACAATAATCGAGTCTATCTTGAACTTGCCAGCAATAAACCACTTAGCGAAACCGCAGTGAGAGAAAGATATCATATTGCAGATAACAAAGGTCGCGACTATGTGGAAACTGATGCGCCTGAGGAACTGCTAGAGTGGGTGAGGAACCGTCGATATCACAGACTTGAGCTGACGGTAGAGGGAGATCTAAAATTAAGCAACCCAGAATTTATTAAAAGGAAGTAGCATGCTTGAAAAGAATGAAATGATTGAGCTTTCCGGTGGGGAGGCTATATCATTGTTAAAAGAGGTAGCCTATATTTTGATCTCGTTGGATAAGATAGCCGGTTACTATTACAACAGAGCGTCCGCTCCACCTACGGATGAAACGGATATTGAATATGCGCTTGAAACCACGCGGTTTATCGACCAGGGTCAGATAACCCAGCGTCTCGCTAAAGTCCGGAGAATTGTGGCTGGGAAGTTTGATAATCAGCGTGGGGAAGATGATATGAGTGACCTTGAACGAGAGATGGAGTTGCTTAGATATTGGGAAAAGCCTGGAGACTAGCGCTGTAGTAAAATGTTAAATGGCGCATTTTTAGGACGTTTCATGAATATAATCGAATTTATCTACCATGACTTTTTTCTAAAGAAGATATATCCCGAAGGTCTGTCCAAGTTTCTGAGGATAGGGCAGTTTGGGTTGCAGGATGCAGGGACGTTCAGCATGAGTATCCATACCAAACAACGGCCTGCGTTGGAGATCGCTAAATGGGGTGTGTATGGGCAGAGCTATGATGTAATCGTGATAAATCTTTTGGGAAGCGGCGCCAAAGATATAAATATCTCCAACTGGATGAATATAGGTTTCGCTTTCTTCGACTTTTCCAGAGAAGGTGAAAATATTCGTATACAGGCTCGTGAGTCAGAGTGGGCGTTTGATATCACTGTTGCGAGCTTGAGTTTCCAAAGTTGCAGCACTTATATTGAATAACGGTGCGTTGATTAGGCATGATCTTCCAGGTCAGCCATAAAAAAACCCCGCCAAAGCGGGGCTTTTTCAACGCGGTATTACGTGCTTACGCTTGAACGACCGGGATGTTGGCGTTGGCTGCGATTTCACGGAATTCGGCGATCTGGTCGAAGCTCAGGTAGCGATAGACATCGGCTGCCATGCTGTCGATCTTGCCCGCGTACTCCATGTATTCCTCGACGGTCGGCAGGCGACCCAGGATCGATGCAACGGACGCCAGCTCAGCCGAAGCCAGGTAAACGTTCGCGCCATCGCCCAGACGGTTCGGGAAGTTACGGGTCGATGTCGAGACCACAGTGGAGTTCGGCTCAACGCGTGCCTGGTTACCCATGCACAGCGAGCAGCCCGGCATTTCCATGCGCGCACCGGCTTTGCCGTAGATGCCGTAATAGCCTTCTTCGGTCAGCTGATGGGCGTCCATCTTGGTCGGAGGCGACAGCCACAGACGCGTTGGCAACTGGCCCTTGACCTGATCCAGCAACTTACCCGCGGCGCGGAAGTGGCCGATGTTGGTCATGCACGAACCGATGAACACTTCGTCGATCTTCTCGCCAGCGACGCTGGACAGCAGACGGGCGTCGTCCGGGTCGTTCGGCGCGCAGAGCACAGGCTCCTTGACGTCGGCCAGATCGATTTCGATGACTTCGGCGTATTCAGCGTCAGCATCGGCTTCCAGCAGCTCAGGGTTGGCAACCCAGGCTTCCATCGCCTGAGCACGACGCTCCAGCGTACGTGGGTCGCCGTAGCCTTCGCCGATCATCCAGCGCAGCAGGGTGATGTTCGACTTCAGGTACTCGGCGATCGACTCTTTCGACAGCTTGATGGTGCAACCGGCAGCGGAACGCTCGGCCGATGCGTCAGACAGTTCGAACGCTTGCTCGACGGTCAGGGTTTCCAGACCTTCGATCTCCAGGATGCGACCCGAGAAGGCGTTTTTCTTGCCTTTCTTCTCGACGGTCAGCAGGCCTTTCTGGATCGCGTAGTAAGGGATCGCGTGAACCAGGTCGCGCAGGGTGACGCCCGGTTGCAGCTTGCCTTTGAAGCGAACCAGGATCGACTCCGGCATGTCCAGCGGCATGACGCCAGTGGCAGCGGCGAAGGCGACCAGACCGGAACCGGCCGGGAACGAAATACCGATCGGGAAGCGGGTGTGCGAGTCGCCACCGGTGCCGACGGTGTCCGGCAGCAGCATGCGGTTCAGCCAGCTGTGGATGATGCCGTCGCCCGGACGCAGCGAAACGCCGCCACGGGTCATGATGAAGTCAGGCAGCGTGTGGTGGGTCTTGACGTCGATCGGCTTTGGATAAGCGGCGGTGTGGCAGAAGGACTGCATCACCAGATCGGTGGAGAAGCCCAGGCACGCGAGATCTTTCAGTTCGTCACGGGTCATCGGACCTGTGGTGTCCTGAGAGCCGACGGTGGTCATCTTCGGTTCGCAGTAGGTGCCCGGACGAATGCCGTCGGTGCCACAGGCCTTGCCGACCATCTTCTGCGCCAGGGTGAAGCCTTTGGTGCTGGCAGCAGGGACTTCTGGCAGCTTGAACAGGGTCGAAGGCGGCAGGCCCAGCTCGGCGCGCGCCTTGCCGGTCAGGCCACGACCGATGATCAGCGGAATACGGCCGCCAGCGCGAACTTCGTCCAGCAATACTGGCGTTTTCAGTTCGAACGTGGTGATGACTTCGTCACTGTCGTGCTTGGTGACTTTGCCTTCGTACGGGTACACGTCGATGACGTCGCCCATGTTGATGCTCGACACATCGAATTCGATAGGCAGTGCGCCCGCATCTTCCATGGTGTTGTAGAAGATCGGAGCGATCTTGCTGCCGAAGCAGAAGCCGCCGGCGCGCTTGTTCGGGACGTAAGGAACGTCATCACCGAAGAACCACAGCACCGAGTTGGTCGCCGATTTACGCGAGGAACCGGTACCGACCACGTCACCGACGTAGGCGATAGGGAAACCTTGACCGCGCATTTCTTCGATCTGCTTCATCGGGCCGATGGAGCCTTGCACGTCAGGCACGATGCCGTCGCGGGCCATTTTCAGCATGGCCAGGGCGTGCAGCGGGATATCCGGGCGCGACCAGGCATCAGGCGCAGGCGACAGGTCGTCGGTGTTGGTTTCGCCGGTGACTTTGAAGACGCGCAGGCTGATTTTCTCGGCCAGGGTCGGGCGCTTCTGGAACCACTCGCCGTCAGCCCAGGACTGCAGCACGGCTTGAGCGTGTGCGTTGCCGTTCTTGGCTTTTTCCGCGACGTCGTGGAAGGCGTCGAACATCAGCAGGGTGTGCTTCAGTTGCTCAGCGGCGACCGGCGCAAGCTCGGCGTCGTCCAGCAGATCGACCATGGTGACGATGTTGTAGCCGCCCTGCATTGTGCCGAGCAGCTCGACGGCGCGCTTCTTGTCCAGCAGAGGGGAAGTGACTTCGCCCTTGGCCAGAGCGGAGAGGAAACCGGCTTTGACGTAGGCAGCTTCGTCAACTCCAGGTGGAACGCGATTGGTGATCAGGTCAAGCAGGACAGCTTCTTCGCCAGCCGGTGGGTTTTTCAGCAGCTCGACCAGGCCTGCGGTTTGTTCGGCGTTAAGCGGCTGGGGCACGATACCCTGGGCGGCACGCTCTTCGATGTGTTTACGGTAGGCTTCAAGCACAGTATTACCCTCATCAGTGGTCCCAAATGGGTGTCCGGGACGCTCATCCGGAAAAGGTCCGCGACCGTGCATGTCAAAACTTTTTGAGTTTCTTGGCAGGAAGCTGACGATTTCCAACAGAAGCTGTTTTCAAAGTTTTACGCCTGCATGAGCGGTTCGGCGGAGGGGACGCAGGCGAGCCTGCGTCGTGGAACCGTCTGCGGGGTAGGCTTTCAAGGAAAGCCCTGACTGTGCTCGTGACGCTTTGAAAACAGCTTCCAACGGACATTGGCGCCTTAAAAGGCCCGGTGATTCTACGGCAAAAAAAAACTAAAGGTAAGTTAGCCCCTACATCTTCAGGGGTGTACCGCGTTAGACAAAGGGCTAACATGCGGGCTCGTTTTGTCCGCCGCCGTGTCTTCCCGCCATGCCCAACCACATCATCAAAACGCCCTGCGTGGGGCTGTGTTCCACCGTCTACGGCGACCTGGTGTGTCGCGGCTGCAAGCGTTTTCATCACGAGGTCATTCACTGGAATGGCTACAACGAAGATGAAAAGCGAGCGGTGTGGTTACGCCTGGAGCAACTGCTGGTGCAGGTCATGGCGGCAAAAGTCGAAGTGTTCGATCCCCACAAGCTGCGCCTGCAACTGGAACAACGCAAGATCCGCTTCGTGCCGCAGCAGTCCGAATACTGCTGGGCCTATCAGTTGATCGCTCGCGGCGCGCGCGTCATCAATCAGCTGGACGCCTACGGCATGGTGTTGCTGCCTGAATTCCGCGACTGGTCGCTGCCCGAATTGCGAGATGCCATTGATCGGGAATTTTTCCTGCTCTCCGAAGCGCACTACGAACGCTATATCGCGCCAGGCTTTCTTAAGGACGCCATGGGCGGGGTTTGATCACGCCAGATGCACTGCGGGGCGCGCTTGTCGGCGATTGTGCCAGTCGCCAGCCCATCAACCCTTCGCCAGCGCCTCTTCCAGGTGCTTGAGTATTTCCTCGCTTTTGAGCACCAGCACGTCACTTTCCAGTGAGTCGAGCACCACTTCTGCAGTATTGCCGATCAACGCGCCGGAAATGCCTGTCCTGCCCACCGTACCGATCACCGTCACCGCGGCTTTGAGATGATGCGCCGTGTGAGGAATCAAGACGTCCGCTGGCCCTTGAGCGATATGCAGGTGGCTGTCGTCGACGTTGAATTCGGCCTGGAACGCCCGGCATTGCTCGCGATATTGCGCTTCGACGTCCGTTGACAGCGGGTAGACCGGGTCGGCGGCGGACAGCATGGGGGAGGGATGAGCGGTGATGACATGCAGGTCAATGCCCGTAAGGCGGGCCAGGTCATAGCCGTACTGAACGATGCTGTGATGCAGGGCGCAATGCTCGCCATCCGGATTCCCCACGTCGACCGCTGCCAGCACGGGCGAACCTTTCCACGGTCGGTCGGTTTTGACCAGCAACACCGGGCACGGGCAGTAGCGCAGCAGCTTCCAGTCATCGGGCGTCAGCAGCGCCTTCTTCAGGGGGCTGTCGGGGAAATGCTGTTTGATGACCAGATCCGAGCCTTCGGCCTGCTGCACGTTGATGATGGTCTGGTGCACACTTTCATGCCAGTCCTGCTGGGCGGTGACATTGAAGTCCTCGGCGAGCAGGTCGTGCTTGAGCGTCGTCAGCAACTCGGCATGGTTGGAGTGTTTGTCACATACCAGCAGATGCAGGCTCGCCCCAGTGTGATCGGCGAGCAGGCAGGCCCTGCGGATGGCCAGGCTTTCAGCCTGATCGGTTTCGGCGTCGGGCTCGATGACGACGAGAATCCTGCGAATCGATTGCATGAGCTGATCTCCCCTGAAAGGCGTCCCGAAACCTTCGGTCATCGGCGCCTGTTGACTCTTCCTTTTTCACTTGCCGTTTCACCTGCCATTTCACTATAGATGCCTGCGCTCACTCAGGGAGCTGATCAGGTTCAGCCTTTTGATGCGTCCAAGGCTGGTTCTGCCCGGCAGGCCCCGTATAATGCTGCGCCTTGCCCAGCCAGTCAGTTGTGAACTCATGCAGATTTATCCAGAAGTCGACGCCTTCCTGCTTTGCCCCACCCCGGACAGTTGGGTTCAGGCGGCCCTGCGCAATCTCGACATTCTGTTGATCGACCATGCGAACAACGAAAAGAAGGCCGCGGGCGCCGCTTTTCAGTTCATGTTCCAGTACAACGACAAGTTCGACCTGCTGGCGAAGATGTCGCGCCTGGCCCGGGAAGAACTGCGTCATTTCGAACAAGTGATCGGCATCATCAAAAAGCGTGGCATTCCGATGGCCAACATCAGTTCGGCGCGTTACGCCGGGTCGCTGCGCAAGCGGGTGCGCAACCACAATCCCTATCGCCTGACCGATGCATTGATCGTCGGCGCCATCGTCGAGGCGCGCTCATGCGAGCGGTTTGCTGCGCTGGTGCCACATCTGGATGCGGACCTGTCGAAGTTCTACGCCAGCCTGTTGAAGTCCGAAGCGCGGCACTTTCAGGACTATCTGAAGCTGGCCTACACCTATGGCGACGAGGCCGACGTGGACGCCAAGATCGAAGAAATCCGCCTGGCCGAACGCGAACTCATCGAAAGCCCGGATGAAGACTTCCGCTTCCATAGCGGCGTGCCGGCGTTTTAGACCCTTCTCTTTTGATCAGGCGCTTCGTGCGCCTGTCCGCCATTCGCCCTGCGCCAGCGTGACTGGCGACATCCCTCGAATCTGCATTCGGCAAGCACGCTTGTCTGAAACTTTGCATCCTAAAAAATGTTTCATTGTGTGTTAGCTGCCTAGGCAGTTATATTTTCACTCACTTACTGCCTAGGCAGATAATTGGTGACTATCAATGGCGCATTTCACCCCCGAAAATTTCCAGGACAGCCTGCTGGGCATGCTTCTGGGCCGCACTGAACAACTGAAAAACCGCATCCTCGACAAGCATCTTGAGCCGCAGGGCGTGACTGCCCAGCAGTTCAAAGTGTTGATCATGATCGCCAGATTCGGTGCCGAAGCGCCTGCGGATCTATGCCGCATGCTCTCGCTGGACAGTGGTTCGATGACCCGCATGCTGGACCGTCTGGAGCAGAAAGACCTGCTCGCCCGCACGCGTTCGGAAGTGGATCGTCGGCAGATCCGGCTGGTGCTGACCGAGGGCGGCAAGGCGCTGTCCGATCTGCTCCCGCAGATTGGCGCTCAGGCGATGAACGAGATGGTCGGCGTGCTGGACGACAGCGAACTGGCCATGCTGGAAAAGATCCTCACCAAGATTCTGGTTGCCTCGGCCGATCCCATCACGCTCGCCAGGATTGCCGAACGATGAACATTCAACGCAAACAGGGCGCTGCCTTGCGCACCTCTCTGAGCCTGATTTTCGGGGCGATGGTGCTGGCCGGTTGTGCCAGTTCCAAAGGCCTGGACACTGAAGGCGTGGGTCTGGACGCTAACACGTTGCAGGCCGGACAAAGCCTCAAGGGCGTCAATCTGTCCGCCGCGGCCTGGCCTCGGCCGGATTGGTGGACCAGCCTGGGCGACCCGCAACTCAACGGCCTGATCACCGAGGCCCTGCGTGACAGCCCTGACATGCAGATCGCGTCTGCGCGCAGCCATCAGGCCAGTGCCGCCGCCTACGCCGCCGACGCTGACCGGATGCCGACGGTCGATGCCGACGCCAGTGTCAGCCGCTCGCGTCTGGCCCGCGATCAGGACCCGTTGGGGCAGGGCAGCCGTTACAGCACTTTGCGCAGCCTGAGTGCGAACTTCAATTACAACTTCGACTTGTGGGGCGGACAGCGTGCCGCGTGGGAAGCGGCCCTTGGCCAGGCCCGCGCCAGCGAAATCGACCAGCGCGCGGCGCAATTGACGCTCGCCGCCGACGTCGCACGCGCCTACAGCGATCTGGGGCAGGCCTACGTGGTGCGCGATCTGGCCGCCGAAGACCTCAAGCGCACACGCCAGTTGCTGGAACTGGGCGCACGGCGCTTCAAGTCCGGGATCGACAGCGAATACCAGTACCAGCAGACCGAAAGTCTGGAAGCCGGCTCCCGCGAGGCGCTGGTCGATGCAGAAAAACGCCTGCGCTCGGCGAAGATCGCGTTGGCCGTGTTGATGGGCAAAGGCCCGGATCGCGGCGAAGAGCTCGTTCGGCCCAATGTTCTGAAGCCTGCTGTGGTGGCGTTGCCATCGGTGGTGCCGGCCGAGCTGTTGGGTCGTCGTCCTGATCTGGTGGCGGCGCGCTGGAGGGTCGAGGCGGCGAGCAAGGACATCGTTGCCAGCAAGACCAACTTCTACCCGAACCTCAATCTGAGCGCGTCGGCAGGCGTGGAGTCGCTGTTGGGCGATGCGATGTTCGGCTCGGCCAGTCGCTTCTTCAATGTCGCGCCGACGGTTTCGCTGCCGATCTTCGACGGCGGCCGTCGACGCGCCGATCTTGATGCGCGCGATGCCGATTACGACCTCGCGGTCGCGCAGTACAACAAGAGCCTGGTGCGCGCCTTGGGCGATGTCAGCGACAACATCGGGCAGTTGCGCGCGATCGGTGCGCAGATCGACGCGCGCCAGCAGGCGACAGACGTTATTCAGAAGTCCTTCAACACCGCCACTCAGCGCTATTCGTCCGGCATCGGCAACTACCTGGATGTGCTGAGCGTCGAGCAACAACTGCTGCAGTCGCAGCGCCAACTGGCTGATCTCAACGCGGAACGAATCGATCTCTCGATCCAGTTGATGCAGGCCCTGGGGGGAGGCTTCGAAGAAAGCAGACCCGGCGAAAACGCCGCCCCGGCTGTCCCGTCAACTGCTTCGCTGACCCATTAAGGTACTCGTCATGGCCACTGCCGATAACGAAAACAACGCTGCAAACGAACAAAAGGACGCTCAGGGCCAGAATGCCCAGAACGCCGCAAAGGACTCGCAGGACTCCGGTAACAAACAAGGCCAGCCGGCCCGTAATCCCCGCAAGCGCAAATGGCTGCTGGTGGGCCTTGCGGTGGTTGTGGTGCTGGCCGGTCTTGGCGTCTGGGGCTGGTACGAGATGTACGGCCGCTGGTACGAGAGCACCGATGACGCCTATGTCAACGGCAACGTGGTCGAGATCACGCCGCAGGTCACCGGCACCGTCGTCAGCATCGGCGCCGATGATGGTGATCTGGTCCGCGAAGGGCAGGTTCTGGTTCAGTTCGACCCGAACGATGCGGAAGTCGCGCTGCAAAGCGCCGAGGCCAACCTGGGTAAAGTGGTGCGTCAGGTCCGGGGCTTGTACAGCAACGTGGACGGCATGAAAGCCCAGCTGGCCGCGCAGCGCGCCGAAGTGCAGAAGGCTCAGGACAACTATAACCGTCGGCGCAATCTGGCCGCCGGCGGAGCGATTTCCCAGGAAGAGCTGTCCCACGCCAAGGACGACCTGACCAGTGCGCAGAACGCCTTCAACAACATCCAGCAGCAACTGGCGACCAGCACCGCGCTGGTGGACGACACGCAGGTTTCGTCGCATCCGGACGTCAAGGCTGCCGCCGCTCAGTTGCGTCAGGCCTACCTGAACAGCGCGCGCAGTACGTTGATCGCGCCGGTCACCGGTTATGTCGCCAAACGTACCGTGCAGTTGGGGCAGCGGGTTCAGCCGGGCACGGCGCTGATGGCAGTGATTCCGCTGAATCAGCTGTGGATCGACGCCAACTTCAAGGAAACCCAGCTGGGCCAGATGCGCATTGGCCAGCCTGTGGACATCGAAGCTGACCTGTACGGCAGTGAAGTCAAGTACAGCGGCACGGTGGACAGTGTCGGTGCCGGCACCGGTAGCGCATTCGCGCTGCTGCCCGCGCAGAACGCCACCGGCAACTGGATCAAGATCGTGCAGCGCGTCCCGGTGCGGATTCACATCAATCCCGACGAGCTGGCGCAGCATCCTTTGCGCATCGGCCTGTCGACGGTCGTCGATGTGAACCTGCACGACCAGAGCGGCCCGGTCCTGGCGCAGCAGCCGCCCAAGCAGGCGTCGTTCACCACAGACGTCTACGTCAAGCAACTGGCTGATGCCGACACGCTGATCGCACGCCTGATCCACGAAAACAGCGCATCGGCTCCCGGCAAGACGGCCCAGCGCTGACCTATGGCTCCGGCCTTGGCCGGAGCGACATTTGAGTGTCAAAGGATGTGCGATGAGTAACAACGCTCCCGCTTCTTTTACGCCGCCAAGCCTGTTGTTGACGACGATAGGCCTGTCGCTGGCGACCTTTATGCAGGTGCTCGACACCACGATTGCCAACGTCGCGCTGCCGACGATTTCCGGCAACCTCGGGGTGAGTTCGGAGCAGGGCACGTGGGTCATCACCTCTTTCGCGGTCAGTAACGCGATTGCCTTGCCGCTGACCGGCTGGCTCAGTCGGCGTTTTGGTGAAGTGAAGCTGTTCATCTGGGCCACGCTGCTGTTTGTGATGGCCTCGTTTCTCTGCGGAATTTCCACCTCGATGCCTGAACTGGTGGGTTTTCGGGTCGTACAGGGCGTCGTCGCCGGGCCGCTTTATCCGATGACGCAGACGCTGCTGATCGCGGTCTATCCGCCCGCGAAACGGGGGATGGCACTGGCACTGCTGGCGATGGTGACGGTGGTGGCGCCGATTGCCGGGCCGATCCTCGGTGGCTGGATCACCGACAGTTACACCTGGCCGTGGATCTTCTTCATCAACGTGCCGATCGGTTTGTTCGCCGCGTTCGTGGTGCGCACGCAAATGGCCGCCCGCCCGGTCAAGACCAGTCGTCAGCCGATGGATTATGTGGGCCTCATCACCCTGATCATTGGTGTGGGCGCCCTGCAGATCGTGCTCGACAAGGGCAATGACCTGGACTGGTTCGAGTCGAATTTCATCGTCATCGGCACGGTCATTTCGGCCATTGGCCTGGCGGCGTTCGTGATCTGGGAAATGACCGATGACCATCCGGTGGTCAATCTGCGGCTGTTTTCCTATCGCAACTTCCGGGTCGGGACGATCTGTCTGGTGTTCGGTTATGCAGGGTTTTTCGGCATCAACCTGATCCTGCCACAGTGGTTGCAGACGCAAATGGGCTACACGCCCACCTACGCGGGGCTGGCTGTGGCGCCGATCGGCGTGCTGCCGGTGCTGGCCTCGCCGTTCGTGGGTCGATATGCGCACAAGTTCGACCTGCGCCTGCTGGCAGGGCTGGCGTTTCTGGGCATCGGCATGAGCTGCTTCATGCGCGCGGACTTCACAAGCCAGGTCGACTTTACCCACATCGCGCTGGTGCAGCTGTTCATGGGGGCGGGCATTGCGCTGTTTTTCATGCCGACGCTGAGCATTCTGCTATCGGACCTGCCGCCCTCACAGATTGCCGACGGCTCGGGGCTGGCGACGTTCTTGCGGAACCTGGGCGGCAGTTTCGCGGCGTCGTTGACGACCTGGATCTGGATCCGCCGGGCCAACCAGCACCACGCGTACCTCAGCGAGAACGTCAACAGCTATGAGCCGACGACGCGGCATGCGCTGGAAACGTTGGGTGGGGCGAGCAATCAGGCCTATGCGCAGCTCGACAGCATGGTCACCAGTCAGGCGTACATGATGTCCACCGTTGACTACTTCTACATGATGGGCTGGATATTCCTGACGCTGATTCTGATCATCTGGCTGGCCAAACCTCCGTTTACTGCCAAGGCCGGACCTGGCGGCGGGCATTAAAAAAGGCGCTTCCACTCGGGAAGCGCCTTTGTGCCACTCAGACGACGGACAGGCTCAGCGGATTTTTCCTTCGCTCGCTGTCAGCTCTTCCTTGTCGAAGTCATCCACGTCGATCACCTTGCGCCGTGCTGCTTCCGCCTCGCGCAGCGTCTGCGCCTCGGCGGCTTGCAGCACGCCGGCATTCAACGCCGCATCGATCACATGCTCGCCGCCCGCCGCTTTGACCTGACCACTTTTCACGCCGTGATGCAGTTTGCCGTGCAGGCTTTTCGCGGCACCGAGCAGGTCGCTTGCGTGTTGCAACGCGCCGACAGGATCGTCTGCCGAGGTCGGGCGATAGCAGCCGGCGAGCAGCGACTCCAGCGCCGGATCCCCTTTGGCGCGGCCGAGAATGTCGGCGACGTCGGCGTCGAGCAGGTCCGAAGGTCCCTTGTGGCGCCGGCCGAACGGGAAGACGATGACCCGCAACATCGCCCCGAGCACGCGGTTCGGGAAGTTGCTGAGCAGCTCATCGAGTGCGCGTTCCGACTCACCCAGCGCTTCCTCCATCGACCAGCGGAACAAAGGAACCAGTGCATCGGGATGCTCCAGGTCGTGGAAGCGCTTGAGCGCCGCCGACGCCAGATACAGATGACTGAGCACATCGCCCAAGCGCGCTGACAGGCGTTCGCGGCGCTTCAACTCGCCGCCCAGCAGCATCATGCTCAGGTCAGCGAGCATGGCGAAAGCCGCGGCCTGACGGTTGAGTGCGCGGAAATAACCCTGGCTCAGACGGTCCCCCGGCATGCGTTCGAAGTGGCCGAAACCAAGATTGAGCACCAGCGTGCTGGCGGCATTACGCACGGCGAAACCAATGTGCTGCAGCAGCAGGCCGTCGAACTCAACCACCGCGCGGTCCTGGTCTTCACGACCGGCCAGGGCCATCTCCTTGAGCACGAACGGATGGCAACGGATCGCGCCCTGGCCGAAGATCATCAGGTTGCGCGAAAGAATGTTGGCGCCTTCCACGGTGATGAAGATCGGCGCCCCCTGCCACGAACGGCCCAGATAGTTGTTCGGGCCCATGATGATGCCTTTGCCGCCATGCACGTCCATGGCGTGGGTGATGCACTCGCGACCGCGTTCGGTCAGGTGGTATTTGAGAATCGCCGACAGCACGGACGGCTTTTCCCCGAGGTCCACGGCGTTGGCAGTCAGCATGCGCGCGCTGTCCATCAGCCAGGCGTTGCCACCGATGCGAGCCAGCGACTCCTGGATGCCCTCGAAGGCTGCCAGCGGCACGTTGAACTGCTGACGGATCTGCGTGTACTGACCGGTCACCAGACTGGTGTATTTGGCGGCACCGGTGCCGACCGCCGGCAGGGAGATCGAGCGTCCCACCGACAGGCAATTCATCAGCATCATCCAGCCCTTGCCGAGCATGGCCTGCCCACCGATCAGGTATTCCAGTGGAATGAACACGTCCTTGCCCGAATTGGGGCCGTTCATGAAGGCGGCGCCAAGCGGCAAGTGGCGGCGACCGATTTCCACGCCCGGTGTGTCGGTGGGGATCAACGCCAGACTGATGCCCAGGTCTTCTTCTTCGCCCAACAGATGCTCAGGGTCGTACGCCTTGAACGCAAGGCCGAGCAGCGTGGCGACCGGGCCAAGCGTGATGTAACGCTTCTCCCAGTTCAGGCGCAGGCCGATGACTTCTTCGCCTTGCCACTGACCCTTGCAGATGATGCCGGTGTCAGGCATCGCTCCCGCGTCCGAACCTGCCAATGGGCCGGTGAGGGCGAAACACGGAATGTCTTCGCCGCGCGCCAGGCGAGGCAGGTAGTGGTTGCGCTGTTCGTCAGTGCCGTAATGCAGCAGCAATTCGGCTGGCCCCAACGAGTTGGGCACCATGACGGTCGAGGCGAGGTCGCCGCTGCGGGTCGCCAGTTTCATCGCCACCTGCGAGTGTGCGTAGGCCGAAAAGCCTTTGCCGCCATACTCTTTCGGGATGATGAGGGCGAAGAAACCGTGTGCCTTGATGTGCGCCCAGGCTTCGGCGGGCAAGTCCATGGCCTGACCGATTTTCCAGTCGCTGACCATCGCGCACAGCTCTTCGGTAGGGCCATCGATGAACGCTTGTTCTTCTTCGGTCAGGCGGGATTTCGGATAGCTGAGCAGCGTGTCCCAGTCCGGACGGCCGCTGAACAGCTCACCGTCCCACCAGACCGTGCCCGCATCGATCGCGTCGCGCTCGGTTTCGGACATCGGCGGCAACACTTTCTGAAACCAGGCGAACATCGGCGCGCTGAAATGTTTGCGGCGCAGGTCCGGCAGAGCCAGCGGCAGCGCGACGGCCAGCCACAGCAACCAGGGAATGATCATCCAGCCATGGGCATGACTGAAGGCGCCCATCGCCAGCAGGTAAACCGCGACGATAGCCAGCGCGGGAAAGGGGGCGACACGTCGATGCGCCAACAGCGCCACGCCGATCACCAGAACAACGATCCACAACAACAGCATAAACAGCCCTCCTTGATGATGACGCTTCGAGCGCCATCGGCAACGCAGTCGGCCGCTCTGGCCCGCGCATCGATAGTGACCCCGTGCTGTCATGGGAGTTCGAGGGCTGGCCGATGCAGGCGAGGGTGTGGCTCGAACACCCGCATCGGGCAGCGTTGCAACCGTCGGGCGCGGTGAAGCGACCGGCTCGTTCCCACAGGCCATGCGGCTGCTTTGAAATCAGCGTTCCCCGGCGTCGATGGTTTAGACTGTCGCCCGCCGGTATAGCCACTTACTGCTGTTTTCCAGCGCGGGAGAATAAAAAACATGCTGAAGATCTGGGGCCGCAAGAATTCCTCCAACGTGCGCAAGGCGTTGTGGATCGCTGAGGAACTGGGGCTGCAATACGAGTCGATCAACGCAGGCGGTGCGTTCGGCGTCAACGATCAGCCTGAGTACCTGAGCAAGAATCCCAATGGCGTGGTGCCGATGATTGAGGATGGCGACTTCGTGTTGTGGGAGTCGAACGCCATCGTTCGTTACCTGGCCGCCCAGTACGGCGCGCAGACTGCGCTGTACCCGGCCGAACCCAAGGCCCGCGCGCAAGCGGACAAATGGATGGACTGGACCACGTCAACCTTCGCCGGCCCTTTCCGGACGGTGTTCTGGGGCGTGCTGCGGACACCGGCCGAGCAGCAGGACTGGGCGCAGATCAACGTCGCGAAGGTCACCATCGAAGGGATGTTGCGCATCGTCGACAAATGCCTGGCGACCCAGCCTTACCTGTCCGGCAGCGCGTTCGGCATGGGCGACATTCCGCTGGGCAGCTTTATTTATGCCTGGTTCGAGATGCCGATTGAACGCATCGAGTTGCCTCATCTCAAAGCCTGGTATGAGCGTCTGCAGCAGCGCGAGGCGTACCGCAAGGCGGTCATGACCGCGCTGACTTGAAGCTGACCGCGTTGCATTGATAAGTACTATCAATATATCTCGCTGTACTTGCGGGGTGTCGGCAAGCAACATTGCCGACGCCGCCCATGCAACCCCTCAGCGGACGCGGCGGTTTTAACTTTTGTATTCGTGAGTCTTTCCTTTTTCCTTTCTATTGGTGTGTTTTCAGTCATGAGTTCAGCTCTGTCCATCCGGCAGCTAACCAAGACCTACGGCAACGGTTTCCAGGCCCTCAAGGGCATCGACCTGGACGTCGCCGAGGGTGATTTCTTCGCATTGCTCGGCCCCAATGGCGCCGGCAAATCCACAACCATCGGCATCATCTCGACGCTGGTCAACAAGACCGGCGGCACGGTCAACATCTTCGGTCATGACCTGGACCGCAATCCGGCGCAGCTCAAGCGCTCGATCGGCGTGGTGCCGCAGGAATTCAACTTCAACCAGTTCGAAAAGACTTTCGACATCGTCGTGACCCAGGCCGGTTATTACGGCATCCCGCCGAAGATCGCCAAAGAACGCGCCGAGCAGTACCTCACGCAGTTGGGCCTCTGGGACAAACGCAATGTGCCGTCGCGCTCGTTGTCAGGCGGCATGAAGCGTCGTCTGATGATCGCCCGCGCGCTGATTCACGAACCGCGCTTGCTGATCCTCGACGAACCCACCGCCGGCGTTGACATCGAGCTGCGTCGTTCGATGTGGACATTCCTCACCGAGCTGAACGAGAAGGGCATTACCATCATCCTCACCACGCATTATCTGGAAGAGGCTGAACAGTTGTGCCGCAACATCGGCATCATCGATCACGGCACGATCATCGAAAACACCGGCATGAAGACGCTGCTCAACAAGCTGCACGTCGAGACCTTCCTGCTGGACCTCAAGGACCCGATGCAGACCGCACCGCAGCTGGCGGGATACCCGTCGCGGCTGGTGGACAGCCATACGCTGGAAGTGCAGGTCGACAAAACCGTGGGGATTACCGCGCTGTTCGGTCAACTGGCCCTGCAAAACGTTCAGGTGTTGAGCCTGCGCAATAAAACCAACCGCCTCGAGGAGTTGTTCGTGGGCCTGGTAGAAAAGAACTTGTCGAAGGTGGCGGTATGAGTTCGGAGCTGCGCCCCAACCTGATCGCCATGAACACCATCGTCTATCGCGAAGTGCGTCGCTTCATGCGCATCTGGCCGCAGACGCTGCTGCCGCCCGCGATCACCATGGTGCTGTACTTTGTCATCTTCGGTAACCTGATCGGCCGGCAAATCGGTGACATGGGCGGCTTCACGTACATGCAGTACATCGTCCCGGGCCTGATCATGATGTCAGTGATCACCAACTCTTACGGCAACGTGGTCTCGAGCTTTTTCGGCGCGAAGTTCCAGCGTTCGGTAGAGGAGCTGATGGTGTCGCCGGTGTCGCCACACACGATCCTGATCGGCTACACCATCGGCGGCGTGCTGCGCGGGCTGGCGGTGGGCGTGATCGTGACGATCCTGTCGATGTTCTTCACCGATCTGCAGGTTCATCACTTGGGCGTCACCGTGGTGGTCGTGGTGCTGACGGCGACGATCTTCTCGCTGCTGGGCTTCATCAACGCCGTGTTTGCGCGCAACTTCGACGATATCTCGATCATCCCGACGTTCGTGCTGACGCCGCTGACCTACCTGGGCGGCGTGTTCTACTCGATCAACCTGCTGCCGCCGTTCTGGCAGACCGTATCGCTCGCCAACCCGGTGCTGCACATGGTCAATGCCTTCCGCTTCGGCATCCTCGGGGTGTCCGACATCAAGATCAGCATCGCGCTGGCCTTCATGGTTGTGGCCACCATCGTCCTGTATCTGGGCTGCGCGCGGTTGCTGGTCAGCGGGCGCGGGATGCGTCAGTAACGTTCCGCCACTGAGCATCGCCCAGGCGCGTGACTTGCCCCGCGATCAGCGAAGCCCGGCCATCAACCCGATGACGCCGGCTTCGCTGAAATGACTCACTATCCGGTTTGCTGCTGCCAGGCAGCAGACCGCGCGGCAAGCCACGCGCTACAGCGCGTTACGCTTGCGCTTGCGGGCTTTCCACTGCCGCCCGACCCACCAGCGCCAATACGCCATCGTCCCGAAATACCCCACCAGACCCGCGACCACGCCTGCGACCAAGGAACCCAGCAGAAACGGCTGCCACAGCGTGGTCAGCTGGCCGCTGATCCAGTCCCAGCTCAGTTCGTCCGGAAAGCTGCGCGGTGGAAGCCCCAGCAGCAACGCGCCGATCTTGTAGGTGATGTAGAACACCGGTGGCATGGTCAGCGGGTTGGTCAGCCAGCACAGGCTGACGGCGATCGGCATGTTCGCGCGGACCCAGACGGCGAGGATCGCCGCCAGCAGCATCTGCAGCGGCATCGGCATCAGTGCCGCGAACAGGCCGATGCCCATGGCTCGTGCAACCGAGTGACGGTTGAGGTGCCAGAGGTTTGGATCATGCAGGAGGGTGCCGAGAAATCGTAAGGACTTGTGTTCCCGGATGCTGTTCGGATCGGGCATGTAGCGCTTGAACAGATGGCGTGGCATACGTGAATCCGGCAGTGAGGGCGGAAAATTCGGGCAAGTATGCACGGATAGTGACCTGCGAAAATTCAGACTTTGTGACAATTAATAAATCGGCGGGAGCGTGGGTGGGCTAAGTCATGAAGGTGGATTTCACCCGATGACAAGGAAAGCCTTATGCGCACAGGGATGGTCGCGCTTGCGACGGGATTGCTGCTGTTGCGGTTTCTGCCCGTGCTGCCGCCGGTCTGGTTATTGCTGGTCATGCCGCTCGTGGCACTGATGCTGCTGCCGTTTCGAACGTATCCGCTGGCCTTCTTTCTGTTCGGCCTCGCCTGGGCGTGCTTCTCGGCCAGGTCGGCCCTGCACGACCGGTTGCCCGAGCGCTATGACGGCCAGACGTTCTGGCTGGAAGGCCGAGTCGCCGGTTTGCCGCAAACCATCGACGGTGTCGTGCGTTTTCAGCTGCAGCAGCCCGAATCCCGACGGACCCGGCTACCCGAGCAGATCCGGCTGGGCTGGTATGGCGGACCGCCGGTCAACAGTGGCGAGCGTTGGCGGCTGGCGGTCAAGCTCAAGCGACCGGGCGGTCTGGTCAATCCTGGCGCATTCGATTATGAGGCCTGGCTGCTGTCTCAGCGGATTGGCGCGACCGGCACTGTGGTCGACGGGCAGATGCTCGCGACTGCGCAACGCAACTGGCGCGACGGCCTGCGACAGCGTTTGCTCGCAGTTGATGCGCAGGGCCGGCAAGGCGGCCTGGCAGCATTGGTGCTGGGCGACGACTCAGGCCTCAGCCCCGCGGACTGGCAGGTGCTGCAAGACACCGGCACTATCCATCTGCTGGTGATCTCCGGCACGCACATCGGCTTGCTTGCCGGTCTGTTGTACGGGCTGGTTGCCGGGCTTGCCCGTTGGGGAGCATGGCCACGGCGTCTGCCCTGGTTGCCTTGTGCCTGCATCGTTGCCTTCGGCGGCGCGCTGGCCTACGGGTTTCTCGCCGGTTTCGAAGTGCCGGTGCAGAGAGCCTGCGTGATGCTCGGACTAGTCCTGCTCTGGCGGCTGCGCTTTCGCCATCTGGGTGTCACATGGCCCTTGTTGATTGCGCTGAATCTGGTGCTGATCACTGAGCCGTTGGTCAGCCTCAGGCCAGGATTCTGGCTGTCCTTCGCCGCGGTGGGCATTCTCATGCTGATTTTCGGCGGACGGCTGGGTCGCTGGACCTGGCTGCAAAGCTGGACCCGGGCGCAGTGGCTGATCGCCGTCGGTCTGCTGCCGGTCCTGCTGGCGCTGAACCTGCCAGTGAGCATCAGCGGCCCCGCGGTCAATCTGCTGGCCGTGCCGTGGATCAGCCTTTTCGTTCTCCCGCTGGCGTTGCTCGGGACGCTGTTGCTGGCCCTGCCTGTCTTCGGTGAGCCGCTGCTCTGGCTGGCGGGTGGCTCGATGGACTGGCTGTTCCGCTTTCTCGCTGTCATGGCTGAAGTCGCCCCGGCGTGGTCCGGCCCGCAGGTGCCCGGCTGGATCTGGCCCATCAGCCTGCTTGGCGCGCTCGTGTTGTTGCTGCCTGAAGGCGTGCCCATGCGTCTGCTGGGTTGGCCGTTGCTGGCGTTGTGCGTTTTCCCTCCCCAGCAGACTGTGCCGGCGGGCGAGGTACAGGTGCAGCAGCTGGATGTGGGCCAAGGCTTGGCGATCGTGCTGCGAACCCGGCAGCACACCTTGCTCTACGATGCCGGGCCGCGCTTCGGCGAATTCGATATCGGTGAGCGAGTGGTGCTCCCCGCGATCCGGCGCGCCGGGCTCACTCGTCTGGACGTGATGCTGCTCAGCCACGCCGACGCCGATCACGCCGGTGGCGCCGCGGCGATCCTCGAGGGGCTGTCGGTCGACCGGGTACTGGCAGGCGACGTAGGACGTTTACCTGCCGAGTTGCAGGCCGAGTCCTGTCGTAACGGCGAAAGCTGGACGTGGGATGAAGTGACTTTTTCCACGTGGATCTGGGAAAACGCGGCGCCAGGCAACCAGGCGTCCTGCGTGCTGAAAGTCGAGGCCAAGGGCGAACGGCTGTTGCTGACCGGCGACATCGATGTCGATGCCGAGCGTGCCATGCTGGCCGATGGGTTCGATGCGCGAGCCGAGTGGCTGCAATCGCCTCATCACGGCAGCCGCAGCTCATCGTCTCGCGCTTTTCTGCGAGCGGTCGGCGCCCACAGCGTGCTGATATCGCGAGGGCGCAACAATGCCTTCGGCCACCCGCACCCGCTGGTGATGTCTCGCTATCAGTGGTCCGGCATGCGGGTGTACGACAGTGCCGAATCGGGCGCCATCACGCTGCAGCTGGGCGCTCGGCAGGACGCAAGCGGGGAGCGCCAGAGCAAGCGCTTCTGGCGCGACTGATGTGCGGTTATTCATCGCCGCGATTGCCCAGCCGACGACGCGATCCGGCGAGCCTATGTTAGAGTGGCGCCACTTTTTTTCAGGGGGTGGTCGCTGTGTGGGAGCTGGTCAAATCTGGTGGCTGGATGATGCTACCGATCATTTTGAGTTCCATTGCCGCCGTTGGAATCATCATCGAGCGCCTGTGGACACTGCGCGCCAGCCGCATCACACCGCCGCATCTGCTCGGTCAGGTGTGGCGCTGGATTCAAGACAAACAACTGAGCGGCGACAAGCTCAAAGAACTGCGCGCCGACTCCCCGCTGGGTGAAATCCTCGCCGCTGGCCTGGCCAACTCCCGGCATGGCCGCGAGATCATGAAGGAATGCATCGAGGAGGCCGCAGCCCGCGTCATTCACGAGCTGGAGCGCTACCTTGCGACGCTGGGCACCATCGCGGCAATGGCGCCGCTGCTGGGTCTGCTGGGTACCGTGCTGGGCATGATCGACATTTTCAGCTCGTTCACCAGCACCGGCATGACCGGCAACGCGGGCATGCTTGCAGGCGGCATCGCCAAGGCACTGATCTGCACGGCCTCGGGCCTGACCGTGGCGATCCCGACCATCTTTTTCCATCGCTACCTGCAAAACCGCGTCGACGAACTGGTGGTCGGCATGGAACAGGAAGCCATCAAACTGGTGGAAGTGGTGCAAGGCGACCGCGATGTCGATCTGACCGGCGCCAAACCTGACCTCAAGGCCGCCGCGCGTGGCGAGGGCAGGAAGAAGTGAAATTCCGCCGTCGCAAACCCCGGGAGACCATCGACATCAATCTGGTGTCGCTTATCGACGTGGTGTTCATCCTCCTGCTGTTCTTCGTCGTGACCACGACTTTCACGCGGGAAACCCAGTTGCGCGTCGACCTGCCCCAGGCAGTGACCGGTGCGTCGGCCGACGATGTCGACAAGAAGCACGTGGACATCACGATCAACGCCGATGGCGTGTATTCGGTGAATAACACGCTGCTGGCGGACAGCAAGCTGGAAACCCTCATCGACGCCCTGCAGAAAGAATCGGGTGGCGACACCAATCTGCCGTTGTCGATCAGCGCCGATGGCAAGACGCCTCACCAGGCGGTGATCACGGCGATGGATGCAGCCGGCAAACTGGGTTTCGCTCACTTGCGCATGACCACTGTCGAGGCCGCATCGGCTAACTGATGGCACTGACCGACCGATTGCTTGACGCCTGGTACAAAGGCCATCCGGCACTGGCTTTGCTGCGTCCGCTCGAAAGCCTGTATCGGCGGGTGGTCGACGGCAAGCGCGCGCGTTTTCTCGCCGGCCAGGGTGATATCTACAAGGCCCCCGTGCCGGTTATCGTGGTCGGCAACATCACCGTCGGCGGCACGGGAAAAACCCCGCTGATTCTCTGGATGATCGATTATTGCCGTCGCCGCGGATTACGGGTCGGCGTGGTCAGTCGCGGCTACGGCGCCACACCGCCGAGCCTGCCCTGGCGCGTGTCCGCCGGGCAGAGCGCGGCCCAGGCGGGTGACGAGCCGCTGTTGATCGTCAATCGCACGGGTGTGCCGTTGATGATCGATCCGGACCGATCTCGGGCGGTGCGAGCCCTGCTGGCACAGGAGTCGCTGGACCTGATTCTTTCCGACGACGGTCTGCAGCATTACCGGCTGGCCCGTGATCTCGAACTGGTGCTGATCGACGCCGCTCGCGGGCTGGGAAACCGGCGCTGCCTGCCGGCTGGCCCGCTGCGCGAACCGGTCAAGCGCCTGCAGAGCGTCGACGCGCTGCTTTACAACGGCGCGGCGGATGATCGCGATGACGGCTACGCGTTTCAGTTGCAGCCCAGCGCGCTGGTCAATCTGCTGAGTGGCGAGCGTCACCCGGTCGATCACTTTCCCGAAGGCCAGGCGCTGCATGCGGTCGCCGGAATCGGTAACCCGCAACGTTTCTTCAAAACCCTTGAAGGACTACACTGGCGGCCTGTTCCCCATGCATTCGCCGATCATGCGGTGTTCAGCGCAGAGGCCCTTGCGTTCACGCCCGCGCTGCCCATCGTCATGACCGAGAAAGACGCCGTGAAGTGTGCACCCTTCGCGGCCCCCGACTGGTGGTACCTGGCCGTGGAAGCCGTGCCTTCCGCTGCCTTCGTCAGTTGGTTCGATTCGCAGTTAAACCGTCTTCTGCCATGATTCGCTCAGGATTTCCTATGGACACCAAATTGCTCGACATCCTCGCTTGCCCGATCTGCAAAGGTCCGCTCAAGCTCAGCGCCGATAAAACCGAGCTGATCAGCAAAGGCGCAGGCCTGGCCTATCCGATCCGTGATGGCATTCCGGTCATGCTGGAAAGCGAAGCGCGCACCCTGACCACCGACGAGCGTCTGGACAAATGACCGCACCGTTTACCGTTGTCATTCCCGCGCGTTACGGCTCCAGCCGCTTTCCCGGTAAACCCCTGAAAACCATCGCCGGCAAGCCGATGATTCAGCACGTATGGGAGCAGGCGCGCAAAAGCAGCGCCGAGCGCGTGGTCGTTGCGACCGATGACGCGCGCATCGTCGAGGCCTGTCAGGCGTTCGGCGCCGAAGTGCTGATGACCCGGGACGACCACAACTCCGGCACCGACCGGCTGGCGGAAGTCGCTGCGCTGCTGGGGTTGGCCAATGACGCCATCGTCGTCAACGTCCAGGGTGACGAGCCGATGATTCCTCCGGCGGTGATCGATCAAGTCGCCGACAACCTGGCTGCGCATCCCGAAGCCCGGATGTCGACGCTGGCCGAGCCCATCGAAGACGTGACGTCGCTGTTCAATCCCAATGTGGTCAAGGTCTGCTCCGATATCAACGGCCTGGCCCTGACGTTCAGTCGTGCGCCGCTGCCGTGGGCTCGCGATGCGCTGGCAAAAAGCCGCGACACGTTGCCCGAAGGCGTGCCGTATCGCCGCCACATCGGGATTTACGCCTATCGCGCCGGTTTCCTGCATGACTTCGTCAGCTGGGGACCGTGCTGGCTGGAAAACACCGAAAACCTCGAGCAGTTGCGTGCCCTGTGGCATGGCGTGCGTATCCACGTCGCGGACGCCCTCGAAGCACCTCCGGCGGGTGTCGACACCGCTGAAGACCTGGAACGCGTGCGGCGTTTGCTGGAGATCTGATGAGCATGGGTTTTGCCGTTTCGCTGCCCCACACGCAGGTTCGCCCATGACCCTGCAGCTGCAATCCGATGTGTCACTCAAGCCCTACAACACCTTTGGCGTGGACGTGCGTGCGCGCCTGTTTGCCGAAGCGCGCACCGACGAGGATGTGCGTGAAGCGCTGGCCTATTCGGCGCAGAACCGCATCGACCTGTTAGTGCTGGGCGGCGGCAGCAACCTGTTGCTCACCGGTGATGTCGATGCGCTGGTACTGCGCATGGCCAGTCGTGGCATTCGCATCGTTCATGAGGACTGCGATCGCGCCATCGTCGAGGCAGAGGCAGGCGAACCGTGGCACCCGTTCGTTCAGGACATGCTCGCCCAAGGCCTCGCCGGACTGGAGAACCTGAGCCTGATCCCCGGCACGGTCGGGGCTGCGCCCATGCAGAACATCGGTGCTTACGGCGTCGAGATCAAAGATGTTTTTCACAGCCTGGTCGCCATGGACCGGCTCAACGGTGAGTTGAGGGAATTTTCGCTACAGGACTGCGCCTTCGGCTACCGCGACAGTGTGTTCAAGCATCAGACCGGCCGCTGGATGATTCTGCGGGTGCGCTTTGCGTTGACCTTTGCTGCCCGACTGCACCTGGATTACGGGCCTGTGCGCCAGCGCCTCGAGGAGCAGGGCATCAAGGACCCGACGCCTGTGCACGTCAGCAAAGCGATCTGTGCGATCCGCAGCGAGAAGCTGCCCGACCCGGCAGTGCTCGGCAACGCCGGCAGTTTCTTCAAAAATCCGCTGGTGCCGGCCGACGTTGCTGCACGCATCAAGCAGGCTCATCCCGGTCTGGTGACTTATCCTCAGCCTGACGGGCAGGTCAAACTGGCGGCGGGCTGGTTGATCGAGCAAGCGGGCTGGAAAGGCTTTCGTGAAGGCGATGCTGGCGTTCATGCTTTGCAGTCGCTGGTACTGGTCAACTATGGCTCAGCTTCCGGACACGACCTGCTCAATCTGGCTCAGCGGATTCAGGCCGATGTCCTCGAGCGCTTCGGCGTGACGCTGGAAATGGAGCCTAATCTCTACTGAGGTCCAGGCCGGGCTTTGCCGTGGTTTTTGCCGTCAGGGCGTGTCTGTCATCGAGTACAGAGGTCAAGCATGAGTGAAACCCTGTGTGCCATCGTGCTTGCCGCCGGGTTGGGCAGCCGCTTTCGTCAAGTCGCCGGCAGCCATCGCAATAAGCTACTGGCACAATGCACCGGGCGTGACGGGGTCGAGCGCTCGGTTCTCGAGCAGGTTTTGGTCAGCGTCAGCACCGTCGCGGACACCATCGTGCTGCTGACCCGCCCCGACTATTGCAGCGTGGCCGAACTCGCCCTGCGCCACGGTTGTCAGGTCGTCGTGCTGGACTCGCCCGGAATGGGCGACAGCATTGCCGCTGCCGTCGCGGCCGAACCTGATCATCGCGGCTGGCTCGTCGTCCTGGGCGACATGCCTTTCATCAGTCCCGAAACCCTTCGGTACGTTGCGTCGAGGCTTGAGGACGACGCGATCAGCGTCCCGGTGCATGCCGGCAAGTACGGGCATCCGGTGGGCTTTGGTCGGCATTTCGGTGCTTCATTGATGGCATTGACAGGCGAGAAGGGCGCCCGACGTCTGTTTCAAGGGGCGAACGTCAAAGAGCTCCATACAGAAGACTCAGGCGTGCTGTGGGATGTGGACGTGCCTGCCGCGCTGGTCTTCAAATAACCGGGTTTTCCTTATCGCTGCCATAAAAAAAGCCCCACCTGCTCACACAGGTGGGGCTTTTTGTTGACTGAAGGATTACGCGAGCGGTTTAGGCTCTTTGTTCTCTTCCAGTTCTTCACCGTTTTCAGTCACGACAGCCTTGGCCGGCTCGACGTTTTCGCTGACAGCCGGGGCTGGAGCGGAGACGGCTTCGACGGCAGGAGCAGGCCTGGCAGGTTCTGCCTGAGCGACAGGTGCAGCGCTCGCGGCAGCTTCGGCTTCCTTCTGCAGACGCTCGGCTTCCAGGCGACGACGGCGAACTTCACGAGGATCGTTCGGCGCGCGACCGGTGCTGGCCATTGGCAGTGCCGGTTTCTCGGCGGCAGGCGCCGGAGCAGCTGCAGCTTCGACGGCAACTGGTGCGGCGACGATTTCCGGCGCTGCTGTCTGGTCAGCCGATTCAACCACGGGAGCGTCGACCACTGGGGTTTCGGCTACAGCGGCTTCGGCTACAGGCGCCTCGGCTACAGGAGCGACAGCGGCTGGCTTCTCGATCACTGGCTCGGCGGCTTTCGGCGCTTCGACAGGTGCGGCGGCCGGGGCCTCTACCACAGGAGCCGGTGCTTCAACGGCGACTGGCGCTTGTTCCGCAGCGGGGGCATCGACCTGCTCAGCCTGAGCAGCTGCTTTGACCTGACGCTCGAACGGGCTCAGCGACGCATCGAATTGAGCCACTTCAACTTCCGGCATGACCGAACGTTTGACCGGTGCATCCTGCCTTTCGATGGCAGGTGCTTCGACGACAGGCGCCTGCACCACAGGCTCAGGCGCTTTCTCGGCCGGTTCAACCGCCGAGGTTTCGGCTGCCGAGTTGGCGCGCTCTGCCTGACGGTGGGCTTCAGCCTCGGCCGGGGCGCTGATCACGCTTTCAGCGACGGCTGCGGTGACCGCCAGACCTGCGGCGATTTCAGTGCTGTTGCCCGAGTCACGGACTTCTGCGGCCTGTTCCTGGCCGCCTTCGCTGCCTTCAGAGCCTTCGATCACATCACCGTTGGCATCGCGCTGACGCTCACGACGGTTGCTGCGACGACGCTGACCACGGGAACGACGACGAGGGCGATCGCCTTCGGCGTGTTCCTGGTTATCGTCCTGCTGCTCTTCGTTGCTCAGCAATGTTTCGTCTTCGGCAGCCGCTGCAGCCTGCTCGGCGCGCGGTTGACGCTCTTCACGCGGCGGACGTGGCTGACGCTCTTCACGCGGGGCGCGCTCAGGACGTTCTTCGCGCGGCACATTGACTGCCGGAGCGGCATCCAGTGGTTCGCGCAGTTCACGCACGCGCTCTTCGCGCGGCTTGCGGTCTTCGCGCGGTGCACGTGGCTGACGCTCTTCACGCGGCGCACGAGGTTGACGTTCTTCCCGTGGTGCGGCGGTTTCGTCACGGGCTTCACGCGGCTCGCGCGGGGCACGTTCTTCGCGGGGAGCGCGCTCTTCACGAGGGGCGCGTTCTTCACGAGGGGCGCGTTCTTCACGAGGTGCACGCTCTTCGCGCGGTGCGCGTTCTTCACGCTCGGCACGCGGCGCACGCTCTTCGCGAGGCTTGCGCTCTTCATCGCGGCGGCCGTTACGGCTGCGGCTCTGCTGGCGACCGTTGCGACGCTCTTCGTTGCGGGCAGGGCGCTCGGTGGCCGGTTTCTCGACGACGGCGGCCGGGGCAGCAGGCTCTTCCTTGGTCGCGAACAGGCTGACCAGGGATTTCACCAGGCCTTTGAACAGGCTTGGCTCATGAGCGACAGGCGCCGGAGCGACCGGTGCAGCGGTTTCGGTTGGCACTGGCGCGTTGGCGCGGGCCGGCGCGGTCTTGACCGCTGCTTCCTGGCGAATCAGCGTGCGAGTGGCGGCTGTCGGCTGGACTTCTTCCACTTCGGCGGCAGCCGCGGCAATCTCGTAGCTCGACTGCAGGCTGTGCGCTTCAGGGCTGTCGTCACGCAGACGCTGCACTTCGAAGTGAGGCGTTTCGAGGTGATCGTTCGGCAGGATGACGATGCGTGCACGAGTGCGCAGCTCGATCTTGGTGATCGAATTGCGTTTTTCGTTGAGCAGGAACGCAGCCACCGGGATCGGCACTTGAGCGCGGACTTCGGCGGTACGGTCTTTCAGGGCTTCTTCTTCGATCAGGCGCAGGATCGCCAGCGACAGCGATTCGACGTCGCGAATGATGCCGGTGCCGCTGCAGCGCGGGCACACGATGCCGCTGCTCTCGCCCAGAGACGGACGCAGGCGCTGACGGGACATTTCCAGCAGGCCGAAACGCGAAATGCGACCGACCTGAACTCGGGCACGGTCGGCTTCCAGGCTTTCGCGGACCTTTTCTTCCACGGCGCGCTGGTTCTTGGCAGGCGTCATGTCGATGAAGTCGATGACGATCAGGCCGCCGATGTCGCGCAGGCGCAGTTGACGGGCGATTTCTTCGGCCGCTTCAAGGTTGGTCTGCAGGGCGGTTTCTTCGATGTCGCTGCCTTTGGTGGCGCGCGCCGAGTTGATGTCGATGGACACCAGCGCTTCGGTAGGATCGATGACGATGGAGCCGCCGGAAGGCAGTTCGACGACGCGCTGGAAAGCGGTCTCGATCTGGCTTTCGATCTGGAAGCGATTGAAAAGGGGAACGCTGTCTTCGTACAGCTTGATCTTGCTGGCGTACTGCGGCATCACCTGACGGATGAAGGTCAGTGCTTCTTCCTGAGCTTCGACGCTGTCGATCAGCACTTCGCCGATGTCCTGGCGCAGGTAGTCACGGATGGCGCGGATGATGACGTTGCTTTCCTGGTAGATCAGGAAAGGCGCGGCGCGGTCCTGGGAGGCCTCTTTGATGGCAGTCCACAGTTGCAGCAGGTAGTCGAGGTCCCACTGCATTTCTTCGCTGCTGCGGCCAAGACCGGCGGTGCGAACGATCAGGCCCATGTCGGCAGGGGCGATCAGGCCGTTGAGCGCTTCACGCAGCTCGTTGCGCTCTTCACCTTCGATGCGACGCGAGATGCCGCCGGCGCGCGGGTTGTTCGGCATCAGCACCAGATAACGACCGGCCAGGCTGATGAAGGTGGTCAGGGCTGCGCCCTTGTTGCCACGCTCTTCTTTTTCGACCTGAACGATGACTTCCTGGCCTTCGCTCAGGACGTCCTTGATGTTGACGCGGCCTTCCGGGGACTTCTTGAAGTATTCGCGGGAGATTTCTTTCAGCGGCAGGAAGCCGTGACGCTCGGAGCCGAAGTCGACAAACGCCGCTTCAAGGCTGGGTTCGATGCGCGTGATCCGGCCTTTATAGATGTTGGCCTTCTTCTGTTCGCGGGCCCCGGATTCGATGTCCAGGTCGTATAGGCGCTGGCCGTCTACCAGCGCAACACGCAACTCTTCGGGTTGAGTCGCGTTAATCAGCATTCTTTTCATGTAGTACCGTCGGTTTCCGGGCTGCCGGAAACGGCGTTCGGCACACACGACTTCTCACGGTCGGTGTCAGGGCGCGTCAGGAGTGTTTTAACACTCCAGTGTCTAGCGATATTCGGCCAGCGGGGCCGTAGTCGCGACGACGTTTCCTGCTTGCTGTGGTGACAAATGACACCCTGTCAGCAAAAGCTTTGTCAGGAGGAGGAATCAACCATCGGTAGCGGACGATATGAAGCGTCTTGAATAAAGCCTTTTGCTACACATTCCGACGGTTGTGCGTCTCCACCCCACACGTATCCCTGATAATTCGGGTGCTGCCGCGCGCTGAATCCGCAACGGGTTGCATTTACCGCGATCTTCGATGGGAAGTTCGCGCGTCATGGCTCAAATAAGGCATGGTTTCCGAAGCATTCGCCCGGAGAGATTGCCTGCGACTGCACCTTGTGAACTGGCCTTGAACGTGGGCCTCGATGGCGAGTGACTCACTCCGCGATCGGGCTTGTTTCAGGCCTCATGTCACCTGCGCTCGTAACGCCTGCTGATCTTCCGTTGTCACCGAAAGCCCCGTAGGGCGGCCTCGCGCCCTCGTGAATTGCGTTGGTCAGGGCCGGCTGTCATACCGTTTGTCCGCTGTCCAGGCCGCTTTTGGCGGCGTTCGCGACTATAGCAGCAATCATTAAGTGCTTCAAATCCATAAAAAATTGTTATGATTTGCGCCATGACGAATATCACCCCCCCAACCCCCGGCGTCCAGCTGGTAGAGGTTGCGCCGGAACTTGCCGGTCAACGCATCGATAATTTTCTGATCACGTACCTCAAGGGCGTTCCCAAGACCTTGATTTACCGCATATTGCGCAAGGGCGAAGTGCGAGTGAACAAGGGGCGGGTCAAGCCCGAGTACAAGCTTCAGGCCGGCGACATTGTGCGCGTCCCGCCAGTGCGCGTGCCTGAGCGCGACGAGCCGGTGCCGGTCGCTCAAGGCCTGCTGCAGCGGCTCGAAGCCGCCATCGTCCATGAGGACAAAGGCCTGATCGTCCTCAACAAGCCCGCTGGTATCGCGGTTCACGGCGGCAGCGGGCTGAGCTTCGGCGTCATCGAAGCCTTTCGTCAGTTGCGTCCTGATGCCAAGGAGCTCGAGCTGGTGCATCGCCTGGATCGGGACACCTCGGGTCTGCTGATGATTGCCAAGAAGCGCAGCATGTTGCGCCATCTGCATGAGCAATTGCGCGGCGACGGCGTCGACAAGCGCTACATGGCGCTGGTCCGCGGGCACTGGGCGACATCGCAGAAACAGGTCCGTGCGCCGTTGCTCAAGAGCAACCTGCGTTCCGGCGAGCGTATGGTCGAAGTGAACGATGAGGGCAAAGAGGCGCTGACGCTGTTCAAGGTGCTGCGCCGCTTCGGTGACTTTGCCACCATGGTCGAGGCGCGTCCGATAACCGGTCGTACCCACCAGATTCGCGTGCATGCGCTGCACGCCGGTCACTGCATTGCTGGCGACAGCAAATACGGTGATGAAGATTTCACCCGGGAAATCCGCGATCTGGGCGGCAAGCGCCTGTTCCTGCATGCTTATGCCTTGACCGTGCCGCTGCCCGATGGCGGCGAACTGAAACTCGAAGCGCCCGTTGACGAGATGTGGGCCAAGACTGTGGAGCGATTGAGTGCGCCCTGATTACGAGCTGCTGATTTTCGACTGGGACGGCACGCTGTCCGACTCCGTAGGCCGCATCGTCGATGCCATGCAAGCCGCCGCAAATCTCTCTGCAAGGCCTGTGCGTGACGAGGCGGCAATCAAGGGGATCATCGGCTTGGGTTTGCCGGAGGCGATTCGTACGCTCTATCCGGAAATCACTGCCAATGACCTGATCGATTTTCGCCAGCACTACGCCGACAGCTACATGGCAATGGACGTTGAGCCTTCGAAGCTGTTCGAGGGTGTGCACGAATCGCTGGAGGCGTTCCGCGCCGAAGGCTATCGGCTCGCGGTCGCGACCGGTAAGGCCCGTCGTGGGCTGGATCGCGTGCTCAAGGCGCACGGCTGGCAGGATTACTTCGACGCTACCCGGGCGGCGGATGAAACCGCCAGCAAGCCTGATCCGCTGATGCTCAACGAGATTCTTCAGCAGTGCGGTGTGCCGCCGGAAAAGGCGCTGATGGTCGGCGACGCTTCATTCGATTTGTTGATGGCCCGTAATGCCGGCATGGATTCGGTGGCGGTGGGGTACGGAGCGCAGGCTCTGGACTCGTTGCGCCAGTACGAACCGCGCCTGGCGATCGGGCATTTTTCCGAGCTGCGCACCTGGTTGGGTGTGCGGACCGCCGAATCTTCGTTGTTGGGGTAATTGATCTATGTCGGACGAATGGAAGTCACCGTCTTCGCAGGATAAAGACGAGGGTGACAGCAAGCTTGATGCGAAAAGCTGGAAACTCCTGGAAAAGACGCTGTTGGCCAACGTGCAGGAGCATCGTCGCACCCGTCGCTGGGGAATCTTCTTCAAGTCCCTGACTTTCATTTACCTGTTCGGCGCGCTGGCGCTGTTTTCGCCGCTGATGGATTTTGAAAAGGGCGCGTCGCGCAAGAGCAGTCACACCGCGCTGATCGAAGTCAAAGGCATGATCGCCGACACCGAAGCGGCCAGCGCTGACAATATCGTCGGCAGCTTGCGTGCGGCCTTCGAGGACGAAAAGACCAAGGGTGTGATTCTGCGGATCAACAGCCCAGGGGGCAGTCCCGTCCAGTCCGGTTATATATATGACGAAATTCGTCGTCTGCGCGCCAAGAAGCCAGAGATCAAGGTATATGCCGTCATCACCGATCTGGGTGCCTCTGGCGCGTACTACATTGCCAGCGCGGCCGACCAGATCTACGCCGATAAAGCGAGTCTGGTGGGTTCCATTGGCGTGACGGCGGCCGGGTTCGGGTTTGTCGGCACCATGGAGAAACTTGGCGTCGATCGTCGTACTTATACGTCCGGCGAGCACAAGGCGTTCCTGGACCCGTTCCAGCCGCCCAAAGCTGATGAGACCGCCTTCTGGCAGAGCGTGCTGGACACCACGCATCAGCAGTTCATTGCCAGCGTGAAAGCAGGCCGCGGCGATCGCCTCAAGGACAAAGAACATCCTGAGTTGTTTTCCGGTCTTGTCTGGACGGGCGAGCAGGCGGTGGGGCTCGGTCTGGTCGACGGCCTGGGCAGTGCGAGCTATGTGGCGCGCGAGATCATCGGCGAGAAGGAGATGGTCGACTACACCGTCGAGGAGTCGCCATTCGATCGCTTCTCCAAGAAGCTTGGCTCCAGTGTGGCGGAACAGATTGCCATGTGGGCCGGTTTCAAAGGCCCTACGCTGCGCTGATCGGTCTGCACCAAAGAAAAACCCGGCCATTGGTCGGGTTTTTTTGTGGCTTGCGTTGGCGATCGGTCAGGGCAGCTGCACGCCCTCGGCCGTCAGCATATCCACCAGTCTGATCAGGGGAAGGCCTATCAGGCTCGTCGCATCTGGGCCTTCGGTGCTGCGGAACAGGCTGACGCCCAGGCCTTCTGCCTTGAAACTGCCCGCGCAGTCATACGGCTGTTCTGCATGGAGATAGCGGCTGATGCTTGCCTGATCGAGCGCGCGCATGTGCACGGTAAAAGGTATGCAGTCGACCTGACAGTGACCGGTGCTGCTGTTATACAGCGCAAGACCTGTGAGGAAGCTCACGCTTTTGCCGCTGCTGGCAGTGAGCTGTTCCATGGCGCGTTCGAAGCTGTGCGGTTTGCCAAGAACCTGCTCCCCCAGCACGGCCACTTGATCGGATCCGATGATCAGATGCTCGGGATAATCGTGGGCCAGCGCCATGGCTTTCTCCCGCGCCAGGCGCATGACCAGTGTCCGGGCAGGCTCTGAGGGCTGGCGGCTTTCATCGATGTCCGGCGACGCGCAGACGAACGGCAAGCGCAGGCGATCGAGCAATTGACGTCGATAAGGCGAGCTGGAGGCAAGGAGTAAAGGCAGCATGGGGTTCTCCGAAACATGAAAGTCGAGTGTAATCAGAGGGTCAGGTTGCGAACAGCCCTGAATTTCCTTTGACAGTCGCAGGGCTCGTCCCTAGAATGCTGCGCCTATGTTGAATGACCCGATTCCACCTCACGTTGACCCGCGCAAATTAGCTGATCGTGGCACTACTCTTGAAGGAGAGTTGCCGCTGGCTGATTTGGAGAGACTCTGCGACCCGCTTGCTGACAATCTCGGTACAGTGCAGGCGAAATTCGTTTTTGAACGAGACGAGCAACGCGCCGTGGTTATCCACAGCGACATTGACGTCGAAGTCAAAATGGTTTGCCAGCGTTGTCTTGAGCTGGTCACCCTGCCGATCCACAGCGAATGCAGTTACGCGGTGGTGAAGGAGGGTGCAAATACCCAGTCGTTGCCGAAAGGCTATGACGTGCTGGAACTCGGCGAAGATCCATTGGATCTGCTGGCATTGATCGAGGATGAGCTTCTGCTCGCCTTGCCCATTGTGCCAACTCATGATCCGAAAGAATGCCAGCAGCCGGCGGGCCTCGATGAGCCCGAGCCGAGCGTGGACGAGGTAACGCGGTCCAACCCGTTCAGTGTATTGGCGCAGTTAAAGCGTGACCCAAACGTTTAGGAGTTAATCAATTATGGCTGTTCAGCAGAACAAAAAATCCCGCTCTGCCCGCGACATGCGCCGTTCGCACGACGCTCTCGAGGCTAGCACTCTGTCTGTAGAAAAAACCACCGGTGAAGTTCACCTGCGTCACCACGTTTCGCCGGAAGGCGTATACCGTGGCCGTAAAGTGATCGACAAGGGCGCTGACGAGTAATTTCTTGTCCGCTCCGGTCATCGCGATCGACGCAATGGGCGGGGACTTCGGTCCCCGCAGCATTGTTCAGGCCAGCATTGCCTGCCTGCTCGCAACACCCTCGCTTCATCTGACCCTCGTCGGTCAAGCTCCCCTACTTGAAGACCTCATCGCACGCCATTCCGGTGTCGATCGATCGCGCCTGCTCGTCGTCAATGCCACGGAAGTGATCACCATGGATGACCGGCCCGCCGTCGCCTTGCGTGGCAAGCCGGATTCCTCGATGCGCGTGGCATTGCGTCTGCTGGCAGACGGGCAGGCTCAGGCGTGTGTCAGTGCGGGCAATACCGGTGCGCTCATGGCGTTGTCGCGGTTTGTGCTCAAGACCTTGCCGGGCATCGATCGGCCGGCCATGGTGGCCGCGATCCCTACTCAGCGTGGTTACTGCCAGTTGCTGGATCTGGGCGCGAACGTGGACTGCAGCGCCGATAACCTCTATCAGTTCGCGGTGATGGGATCTGTGGCGGCTCAAGCGCTGGGCGTGACGCGGCCCAAGGTGGCCTTGCTCAACGTGGGCACCGAGGACATCAAGGGCAATCAGCAGGTCAAGCTGGCGTCGAGTCTTTTGCAGGCTGCGCTAGGCCTCAATTATGTCGGGTTCATCGAGGGCGACGGCCTGTACCGCGGCGAGGCCGATGTGGTGGTCTGCGATGGTTTCGTGGGCAATATCCTGCTCAAGTCGAGCGAGGGGTTGGCAACGATGATTGGTGATCGTATCGAAACCCTGTTCCGCCAGAACGTGATGTCCAGGGCCGTCGGTGCGCTGGCGTTGCCGCTGCTCAAGCGCCTGAAGGCTGACCTTGCGCCGGCTCGGCACAATGGCGCGAGCTTTCTCGGCTTGCAGGGCATCGTGATCAAAAGCCACGGTTCTGCCGGGGCGCAGGGGTTTCAGAGCGCGATCCAGCGGGCGCTCATCGAAATCCAGGAAAACCTTCCAGAACGGCTGCATGGGCGTCTGGAAGAGCTGCTCTAGAATCTGGGTCTGCGTCTTGCGCTAGAATGTGACCCCTGTGACTGCTTGGTCATCCAACTGACCAGTCGCAACACTTTGAATTATCTTGCGTTCGGCCTCGCCGGGCGTTCTTTTCGACGACAATAATCAGGGGCTTGTCAATGTCTGCTTCCGTCGCATTCGTCTTTCCGGGCCAGGGCTCGCAGTCCCTCGGCATGCTTGCCGAGCTGGGCGCGCAGTACCCGTTGGTGCTGGACACGTTCAAAGAAGCCTCCGATGCGCTGGGCTATGACCTCTGGGCGCTGACTCAGCAGGGCCCGGAAGAAACCCTCAATCAGACCGACAAAACCCAGCCTGCGATTCTGACGGCGTCCATTGCACTCTGGCGTCTCTGGCTGGCAGAAGGCGGCGCGCGTCCTGCCTACGTCGCCGGTCACAGTCTGGGCGAATACAGCGCCCTGGTCGCAGCTGGCAGCCTGTCGCTCGCCGATGCGGTCAGGCTGGTGGAGCGTCGCGGTCAATTGATGCAAGAGGCCGTGCCTGCAGGGCAGGGCGGTATGGCGGCGATTCTCGGCCTTGAAGACGCGGACGTCATCGCGGCCTGTGCCGAAGCGGCGCAGGGCGATGTGGTCAGCGCGGTGAACTTCAACTCGCCCGGTCAGGTGGTCATTGCAGGCGCCAAGGCGGCTGTCGATCGTGCCATCGAGGTCTGCAAGGGCAAGGGCGCCAAACGCGCGCTGCCGCTGCCGGTCAGCGTTCCGTCGCACTGTGAACTGATGCGCCCGGCGGCCGAGCGTTTCGCCGAGTCGATCGCCGCCATCGACTGGCAGGCGCCGCAGATTCCTCTGGTACAGAACGTCAGCGCCAGCGTCGCTGCCGATCTCCAGACACTGAAAACCGATTTGTTGCAGCAGCTTTACAAGCCGGTCCGCTGGGTCGAATCGGTTCAGGCGCTGGCCGCCAATGGCGCCCTGCAACTGGTCGAATGCGGCCCGGGCAAGGTGCTTGCCGGATTGAACAAGCGTTGCGCCGACGGCGTGGCCACTCACAACCTCAATACCCCAGATGCCTTCGTCGCCACCCGTGCGGCGCTGGCCTGATAAGGAGAACTGCATGAGTCAGGGTAAAGTTGCACTGGTGACCGGCGCCAGCCGCGGAATTGGCCGGGCTATCGCCCTGGAGCTGGGCCGTAATGGCGCGATCGTGGTCGGGACCGCGACCTCGGAGTCCGGCGCCGAAAAAATCACCGCCTACCTCAAGGAAAACGGCATCGAAGGCTTTGGTCTGGCGCTGGATGTCGGCAGCGACGAGTCTGTCTCGGCTGCCTTGGCGCAGATTCAGGAGCGTGTCGGCGCGCCGTTGATCCTGATCAACAACGCAGGCATCACACGTGACAACCTGATGATGCGCATGAAGGATGACGAATGGCATGACGTCATCAATACCAACCTGAACAGCCTGTATCGCCTGTCCAAGGGCGTTCTGCGCGGCATGACCAAGGCTCGCTGGGGTCGCATCATCAGCATTGGCTCCGTAGTGGGTGCCATGGGCAACGCAGGTCAAGTAAACTATGCAGCCGCCAAGGCGGGTCTGGAAGGCTTCGGCCGCGCGCTGGCGCGTGAAGTCGGTTCGCGGGCAGTGACGGTGAACTCGGTCACCCCGGGCTTCATCGACACCGATATGACGCGCGAGCTGCCAGAGGCACAACGTGATTCCCTGACGGCTCAGATTCCTCTGGGTCGACTGGGGCAGGCCGAAGAGATTGCGCACGTGGTCGCTTTTCTTGCCTCGGAAGGTGCAGGCTACGTTACCGGGGCTACAATCCCCGTTAACGGCGGCATGTACATGTGACCAGCCGTATCGAAAAAATGTCATACGGGCTGTCTAAAATCCGTTATAAAGCTGAAATCTATTAATGGGTCGAGGGCTGATGGGCGTATCGGGAATTGCGTTTAGCTTGAAATGCGCAAAACCTCTTCTATACACTTACCCATCGGCCAGCTGCCCGAATTTGTCCACTAGGAGTTAAAACACGGTATGAGCACCATCGAAGAGCGCGTCAAGAAAATCGTTGCCGAACAACTTGGCGTCAAGGAAGAGGAAGTGACCAACAGTGCTTCCTTCGTTGAAGACCTGGGTGCCGACTCCCTTGATACCGTTGAGCTGGTAATGGCTCTGGAAGAGGAATTCGAGACCGAAATCCCTGACGAAGAAGCCGAGAAGATCACCACTGTTCAAGCTGCTATCGATTACGTTACCGCCCACCAGGCGTAAGATTTTGTAGTCGTAGTTTGCTGTCCTGGAAAAACCGCACTGCCCTTGGCGTGCGGTTTTTTCTTTAAACAGGGCCGCATTTCGTCAATAGAAAAAAGGAGAGTCCTGTGTCGCGTAGACGCGTCGTGGTCACCGGTATGGGTATGCTTACGCCATTGGGCACGGATGTGCCTAGCACCTGGCAAGGCATTCTGGCTGGCCAGAGTGGCATTGGCCTTATCGAGCACACGGACCTTTCGGCTTACACCACCCGCTTCGGCGGTTCGGTCAAGGGATTCCAGGTCGAAGATTACCTGTCGCCCAAAGAGGCACGCAGGCTCGATCTGTTCATTCAATACGGTCTGGCTGCGAGCTTTCAGGCTGTGCGCAACGCCGGTATCGAAATCACCGACGCCAACCGCGAGCGTGTCGGCGTGGCCATGGGATCGGGCATCGGTGGGCTGACCAACATCGAAAACACCAGCCGGCTGCTGCATGAGCAGGGCCCCGGCAAGATCTCCCCGTTCTTCGTGCCGGGTTCGATCATCAACATGATTTCCGGTTTCCTGTCGATCCATCTGGGCGCGCAGGGACCCAACTACGCAATCGCCACCGCTTGCACGACGAGCACGCACTGCATCGGCATGGCAGCGCGCAACATTGCCTACGACGAGGCGGACGTGATGATCGCCGGCGGCGCGGAAATGGCGGCGTGCGGTCTGGGCATGGGCGGTTTCGGCGCCTCCCGAGCGCTGTCCACCCGCAACGACGAACCTGCGCGCGCCAGCCGTCCGTGGGACAAGGGCCGTGATGGCTTCGTGCTTTCCAATGGCGCGGGCGCGCTGGTTCTGGAAGAGCTGGAGCACGCCAAGGCGCGTGGCGCGACCATTTACGCCGAGCTGATCGGCTTCGGCATGAGCGGTGATGCTTTCCACATGACTTCGCCGCCGGACGATGGCGCTGGCGCCGCCCGCTGCATCGCCAATGCGCTGCGCGACGCGAAGGTCGCGCCCGAGCAGGTGCAGTACATCAACGCCCACGGCACGTCCACCCCGGCTGGCGACCTGGCTGAAGTCAACGCCATCAAGACGGTATTTGGCGATCATGCCTACAAACTGGCAGTCAGCTCGACCAAGTCCATGACCGGTCATTTGCTGGGTGCGGCAGGGGCGATCGAGGCGATCTTCAGCGTGCTGGCGATCAAGGATCAGGTGGCACCGCCGACCATCAACCTCGATGAGCCGGATGAAGGCTGTGACCTGGACTTCGTCCCGCACGAACCGCGCCGGATGCCGATCGATGTGGTGATCTCCAATTCCTTCGGCTTTGGTGGCACAAACGGTTCGCTGGTTTTCCGCCGGTTTGCCGAATGACATTGTGCTGGGTCGATGGCGTCGCGGCAGATTCCCTGTCCGTGAAGGACCGGGGATTGGCCTACGGCGATGGTTTTTTTGAAACCATTCTGGTCAAGTCCGGGCAGCCATTGCTTTTGCAGCGGCATCTGGAGCGTCTGGCGCTTGGCGGCAAGCGTCTGGGCCTGCGCCTGGATCTGCCGCTGATCGAACGCGAGTGTCGGTCGTTCGCCAGCCAGATGGGCCAGGGCGTGATGAAGCTGATCGTCACCCGCGGCGATGGTTTGCGCGGCTACGCGCCGGGCCATGACGCCCAGCCCCGGCGCATTCTTCAGGCCAGCCCGCTGCCGGCCTACCCGCAGGGCAATGCGGAGCAGGGCGTTCGGCTTTATGCCTGTCAGACCCGCCTCGCCGAGCAGCCGTTGCTGGCCGGGCTCAAGCATCTCAATCGTCTGGAGCAAGTCATTGCCCGCGGCGAATGGCAGGACAGCGATCACGCTGAGGGCCTGATGCGCGATACGTGCGGGCGGGTCATCGAAGGTGTCTTCAGCAATCTGTTTCTGATCAAGGGCGGCGTGCTGCTGACCCCGGATCTGCGTCGTTGCGGCGTGGCCGGGGTGATGCGTGCGGAGCTGCTGGCGCTTGCCGAGCAGACGAGCATTCCCGCCCGGGAGCTCGATCTGCAGATGTCCGACCTGCAGAAAGCCGATGAAGTCTTCGTCTGCAACAGTGTCTATGGCATCTGGCCTGTACGCGGCGTCGAGCGACTGAACTGGCCCGTCGGGCCGCTCACCCGTAAACTGCAAAGTCTTGTTCGCGGGCTTCTGGATATCTGATTCGTGATCCGAAAATTATTCGTCTTGCTGGAAACGGGAGTAGTTCTGGCGGGGCTCGCGCTGGGTGTGGCCTTCTGGCAACAACATACCGCGCTGCAGCAACCGTTGAACCTGAATCAGGAGCGCCTGCTTGACGTGCCTTCGGGGTCATCGCCGACCGGGGTACTGAACCGTCTTCAGGCCGATGGCGTGATCAAGGACGCCTTCTGGTTGCGGCTTTACTGGCGTTTCAACCTTCAGGGGCAGGCGCTGCACAGCGGCGAATACCGCATGGCGCCGGGCATGAGCGCCCAATCACTGCTGGCCCTGTGGCAAAAAGGCGAGGTCGTGCAATACAGCGTCACGCTGGTCGAGGGCTGGACCTTCCGGCAGGTACGTGCCGCGCTGGCGAAACAACCGAAGCTCGAGCAGACGCTGAATAACCTCAGCGACAGTGAACTGATGGCGAAGCTGGGACACCCTGATGTGTTTCCCGAGGGCCGTTTCTTTCCTGACACGTACCGTTATGTACGCGGGATGACCGACGCCGAGTTGCTCAAACAGGCCTATAACCGACTTGATGAGGTGCTTGCACAAGAGTGGGATCAGCGTGCGGCAGATGTGCCTTACGTCGATCCTTACCAAGCGCTGATCATGGCTTCGCTGGTCGAAAAAGAGACGGGCGTGCCGCAGGAACGCGGACAGATCGCGGGGGTGTTCGTGCGACGCTTGCAACAGGGCATGTTGCTGCAGACCGATCCAACGGTCATCTACGGCCTGGGCGAGCGATACAACGGCAAGATCACCCGCGCGTTCCTCAAAGAGGCCACGCCGTATAACACCTATGTGATTTCCGGCCTGCCGCCGACGCCGATTGCGATGGTCGGGCGCGAAGCCATTCACGCGGCCATGAATCCTGCGCCAGGCAACAGCCTCTACTTCGTCGCGCGGGGCGATGGCAGCCATGTCTTTTCAGCCGATCTGGAGGCTCATAACGCAGCGGTGAAGGAGTTTCAGCTCAAGCGGCGCGCCGATTATCGGTCAAGCCCTGCGCCAATTGTTGCGCCGACGCCGGGCGTGGACCCTGTCCCGACGGCCGAGAAGCCGGCAATCGAGCCAGCGCCGGCGCCACAGGTGCCGGCACAACAGGCTCAGCCTGCCGAGTCAGCGCCTGCCGAGCCATCACCGTCTGAGCACGGCTCCCCAGAAGTCGCTCAGCCTGAGCCCTCTGCCAAAGAACCGTCGAATCCGCCTGCCGACACCGCTGATAACGCTGCGAAAGGCGAGCAGAGCCCGCAATGAATCTGATTAAGGACTGCCTGTGACTGGTTTGTTTATTACGCTGGAAGGTCCCGAAGGCGCGGGCAAAAGCACCAACCGCGAGTATCTTGCCGAACGCCTGCGCAGCCAGGGCGTTGACGTGGTGCTCACCCGCGAGCCTGGCGGCACGCCGCTGGCCGAACGTATCCGCGAGCTGCTTCTGGCGCCGAGCGATGAAACCATGCACGCCGACACCGAGCTGTTGCTGGTGTTCGCTGCCCGTGCCCAGCACCTGGCAGGCGTGATCCGCCCCGCACTGGCGCGCGGCGCGGTGGTGCTGTGTGACCGTTTTACAGATGCTACTTACGCCTATCAGGGTGGGGGGCGCGGACTTTCCGTGCAGCGCATTTCGGCGCTGGAAGATTTCGTGCAGGGTGACCTGCGTCCCGATCTGACCCTGGTGTTCGACCTGCCGGTCGAGATCGGCCTTTCGCGAGCGGCTGCCCGTGGTCGGCTGGATCGGTTCGAGCAGGAAGGCCGGGCCTTTTTCGAAGCCGTGCGCAATACCTATTTGAACCGCGCCGCGGCAGCGCCCGAGCGTTATCGTCTGGTGGATGCCGCGCAGCCACTGGCGCAGGTGCAGGTGTCGCTCGACGCGCTGGTGCCGGACCTGCTCGACCTGCTGGCGGTCCGTCGCAATGGCTGAGGCCTATCCGTGGCAACAAAGCCTGTGGCAGCAGCTGGCTGGCCGACCCCGGCATGCTCATGCGTATCTGCTGCATGGCCCGGCGGGCATTGGCAAGCGTGCCCTCGCCGAACGGCTCATGTACCTGCTGCTCTGCCAGCAGCCGCAGGGGCTTGAGGCGTGCGGTCACTGCAAATCCTGCTCGCTGCTGGCAGCAGGCAGTCATCCGGATAATTACGTGCTGGAGCCGGAAGAAGCGGACAAGGCGATCAAGGTCGATCAGGTTCGCGATCTGGTCAGCTTCGTCGTGCAGACCTCGCAAATGGGCGGGCGCAAGGTGGTGCTGATCGAGCCTGTCGAATCGATGAACATCAACGCCGCCAACGCCTTGCTGAAGAGTCTGGAAGAGCCCTCGGGCGATACCGTCCTGTTGCTCGTCAGTCATCAGCCGAGCCGATTGCTGCCGACCATCAAAAGCCGTTGTGTGCAGCAGGCGTGCCCACTGCCGGGTGAGGCAATGAGTGTCGCCTGGCTGGCAGAAGCTTTGCCGGAGTGTACCGAAGAGGAGCGACGCGAACTGCTGACGCTGGCCGCCGGTTCACCGTTGGCGGCTGTCAGCCTGCAGGCGCAGGGTGTGCGCGAGCAACGTGCGCTGGTGGTCGATGGCGTGAAAAAGCTGCTCAAGGGGCAACAATCGCCGACGCAGTTGGCCGAGGGCTGGAAGGATGTACCCTTGCTGCTGCTGTTCGACTGGTTTTGCGACTGGTCGAACCTGATTCTGCGCTACCAATTGACGCAGGATGAAGACGGGCTCGGGCTGTCCGACATGCGTAAAGTGCTGCAGTACCTGGCGCAGAAATCGCCACAGGGCAGCGTGCTGGCGATCCAGGACTGGGTCCTCCTGCAGCGCCAGAAAGTGCTGTCCAAGGCGAACCTGAACCGGGTTTTATTGCTCGAAGCGTTATTGGTGCAGTGGGCAGGTCTCACCGGACAGGGTTAGACTGGCCATCTGCCTGATATCAGTACTACCGAGGAATCGAGATGAGCGTGCCACTGAGTCCAGGTCCACGTAACGGTATTCTGTCCCTGACCATCAAGGACAAGTCTGTCCTGTATGCCGCCTATATGCCGTTCATCAAGAATGGCGGCCTGTTCATCCCCACCAGCAAGAGTTACAAGCTCGGTGACGAGGTGTTCATGCTGCTCAATCTGATGGATGAGCCGGAGAAGATTCCGGTCGCGGGCAAGGTCACCTGGATCACGCCCAAGGGCGCGCAGGGTAACCGGGCTGCCGGCGTTGGCGTGCAGTTCAACGACGGCGACAACACGGCCCGCAACATGATTGAAAACTACCTGGCCGGAGCCCTCAAATCCGACCGTCCGACCCACACGATGTAAGTTGCCCCTGTCGCCATGCTTGTAGATTCCCATTGCCACCTCGATCGACTCGATCTCAGCGCCCACGACGGCTCTCTCGATAACGCCCTCGCGGCCGCGCGGGCGCGGGGCGTAGGTCATTTTCTGTGTATCGGCGTCAGCGCCGACAATGCGGGTGCTGTGAAAGCGCTCGCCGATCGCTACGACGATGTCGACTGCTCGGTCGGCATTCACCCGCTGGATTTGAAGCCGGGCGAAGCGCCGGGACTTGAGTGGTTGCTTGGCGAACTCAACCACCCCCGCGTGGTGGCCATTGGCGAAACCGGTCTGGATTACCACTACGAGCCAGAGGCCGCAGAGTTGCAGCAGGCGTCGTTTCGTCTGCATCTGCAGGCAGCGAACGTCACCGGCAAGCCAGTGATCGTTCACACCCGCGGCGCCCGCGCCGATACCCTGGAGCTTTTGCGCGAGGCCGCTCTGCCGCAAGGTGGCGTGCTGCATTGCTTCACCGAAGACTGGGACATGGCCAAGGCGGCTCTGGACCTGGGCTTCTATATTTCGCTCTCGGGTATCGTGACCTTCCGCAATGCCGATGCCTTGCGTGACGTCGCCAGCAAAGTGCCCGCCGACCGGCTGCTGGTGGAGACCGATTCGCCCTATCTGGCGCCCATTCCCTACCGTGGCAAACCCAACCTGCCTGAGTACGTGCGCGAGGTGGCAGAGTTTCTGGCGATGCTGCGAGGCGAGAGTTACGAGCGCTTCGCCGAACAGACCAGTGCCAACTTCAAGCGCCTGTTCCCGCTGGCAAGAGTGAAGGCAGCGGCCTGCCGGTAAATCGCAGGCAAAAAAAACCCGGGTTCTGGGGGGTGAATCCGGGTTAAGACCATTAGGAGTAAAACAAAGACACGCTATCCATTGGTGTCTTTACCGATGCTGGCACTTGGGGGAGATGCCGCATCGACGAAGTTAAGTATCGATCAGAATCCGCCATCGTCCAGCGTCCGCTGTACGTTTTTTAAACAGTTTTGGAATACCTGACCTGCTGTTGATAGCTCAAAGCATGGCAGTCGGGATTTATTCTCACCAGCTTCTCGTATCCGGCGCAATCGTGCGTTGATCTTGCGCGAACGGGAATGGTTCGGCGCAGTTCGCGGGAATTAGTGCCGCACGTTTGATAAAACCTGGCAACCGCCCACGGCAAAAGCGACAAAGCCGGGACTCGATTGATGCAGGGTCTTCGGACTCCCTGATCACGAGGGGCGCCAAGTTGTCAGGAAGCGTCGATATGGTCGGATGATCCGTGCAATTTGCTGCAAGTTAGGCATAATGTGCGGCTTCGATTTTGAACCCGCAGCCTCTTCCTATGCAGAAAGAACCTCGTAAGGTCCGTGAATTTCGGCGCCGTGAGCAGGAAATTCTCGATACCGCATTAAAGCTGTTTCTTGAACAGGGTGAAGACAGCGTCACCGTCGAGATGATTGCGGATGCCGTCGGTATCGGCAAAGGCACTATCTATAAACATTTCAAATCGAAGGCGGAGATTTATCTGCGCCTGATGCTCGACTACGAGCGCGATCTGAACGAGTTGCTGCATTCTGCTGACGTCGATAAGGACAAAGAAGCACTGTCCCGCGCTTATTTCGAGTTCCGCATGCGAGATCCGCAGCGCTACCGTCTGTTCGACCGTCTGGAAGAGAAGGTGGTCAAGGGCAATCAAGTGCCCGAGATGGTCGAGCAGTTGCACAAGATCCGCGCGTCGAACTTCGAGCACCTGACCTTGCTGATCAAGGGCCGCATCTCTGAAGGCAAACTCGAAGACGTTCCGCCGTATTTCCATTACTGCGCCGCCTGGGCGCTGGTGCATGGCGCTGTTGCGCTGTACCACTCGCCGTTCTGGAGCAATGTTCTGGAGGACCAGGAAGGGTTCTTCCAGTTCCTGATGGACATTGGCGTGCGCATGGGTAACAAGCGCAAGCGCGACGTCGAGCCCGGTCATGACCTCAAGCCGGAAATCTCCGGCAACTGATCGCCAGTCAGTCGCCGCTGAGCATGGGCGGCGAGTCCACGGATTCGATGAAACGCCATCACGCTTTGGGCTCGCTGGTGGCGGCTCAACGTAAATCTGCAACCAACGGCTGCCCATTTCCCGAGCTGGCGCAAAAGCTGCATTACACAGCCATTCGCCGGTTTTCCGTCGCCGGACTTTGGAGGAAATAATGCGTAGCCTGGTTCTTTTGCTGGCGTTTTTGGCGTTGAGTGGCTGCATGCACGTCAGCGATCTGGCACAGGGCGCCCACGATGAGCTCAGTGATGCAGGTCTGCTGGATCACAGCTCGACTCGTCGTCTGAACAACTTCCGTCTGCAACCTGATTCCTACATCTATATCGCGCAAGGCGCTTTCGCACCGCCTGGCGGGGCGTATCCACGTCCCAATGTGGTAGCCGAAGAGGCCTTCAACGGTTTCGTCGAATATTTCCCCATGGTCCGTCGCGCCCGGGCACCGGAAGGGCTTGATGACGCGATGAATGAAGCCAGGGCCGCCGGCGCGCATTATCTGCTCTACACCCGTTTCGCCAAGGCTGACGATCGCATCGGCACCTTTGATGAGTGGTCGGATCAGGAAGTCGTGGACCGTCTGGGCGTTGACAGTGGTGTGATTCAACTGATGCTGATCGAAACCAACACCCGCTACTTGATCGATTCGGCGCGCATTCACAACCGTGGTGGCCTGCTGACCTTGCGTGACACCAAACCTGAAGATTTGCTAGGACCACCGATGCAGGCTTACGCTCGCAGTCTCTTGGGCGTCGAAGCCCGCTGAGGAGAGACGTATGAGTGGTCCGGGCAAAGCCAACGATCTATTGGCGCAAATCCCCAAGACCGGCAAGGGTCTGCCGCCCGTTCACCTGTGGAATTCTGATTTCTGCGGCGATATCGACATGCGTATCGCCCGTGACGGCACCTGGTTCTATCTGGGAACGCCGATCGGTCGAAAGCCGATGGTGCGTCTGTTCTCGACCATCATCCGCCGCGACGGTGATGACTACTTCCTGATCACGCCGGTCGAAAAGGTGGGCATCACCGTCGACGACGCGCCGTTCGTGGCGGTCTTGCTGGACGTGCAGGGCGAAGGCGAGTCTCAGGTCCTGACCTTCACCACCCATGTCGAGGACGTCATCGAGCTCGGTCTTGAACATCCGATGCGCGTCAGCGTAGATCCCGACACGCAAGAGCCTGCCCCTTATGTGCATGTGCGCGCCAACCTTGAGGCGTTGATTCATCGCAACGTCTTTTATCAATTGGTCGATCTGGCCGTCGTGCGCCAGATCGATGGGCAGCGTTGGCTGGGCGTCTGGAGTGCTGGCGAGTTCTTTCGCATCGGTCTTGAACCCTGAACCGCGCGCTGCCGCGATGCCGACCCGTTTCATGGCTCAATTGCCTGGCGTGCGCCACGCGGTTAAAGTGCCGCCCCCCGATTTTTCTGAGGTTTTTCCATGAGCCAGTCCTTTGATATCGCCGTGATCGGCGCAACCGGTACTGTCGGCGAAACCATCGTCCAGATCCTCGAAGAACGCGACTTTCCGATTGGCGAACTGTATCTGCTGGCCAGTGCAGAGTCGGCTGGTAGCTCGGTGCCGTATCGCGGCAAGAATGTTCGCGTGCGCGAGGTCGACGCGTTTGAGTTCGGTAAAGTCAACATCGCATTGTTTGCTGCAGGCCCGGCAGTCACGCGCAGCTATGCCTCGCGCGCTGTCGCCGCCGGTTGCGCGGTCATCGACCTGTCGGGCGGCTTGCCCGTGGATCAGGCCCCCAATGTGGTGCCTGAAGTCAACGGCGCCTTGCTCGCCACCTTGGCAAGACCCCTTCAGCTTGCCTGCCCCAGCCCGAGCGCTGCGGCGTTGGCATTGGTGCTTTCGCCGCTGCGCGACCTGCTGAAGATTGAGCGCGTCAGCGTCACCGCTTGCCTGGCAGTGTCCAGTCAGGGGCGCGAAGGGGTGACTGAGCTGGCGCGGCAGACTGCCGAACTGCTGAACGTGCGCCCCCTCGAACCGCGGATCTTCGACCGGCAAATGGCGTTTAACTTGCTCGCCCAGGTGGGCGTGCCGGATGCCGACGGCCACGTGCCGCTGGAAAAACGTTTGGTCAGTGAGTTGCGCGAGCTGCTCTCGCTGCCTTTAATCAAGGTCGGCGTGAGCTGCATCCAGGTTCCGGTCTTTTTTGGCGACAGCCTGAGCGTTTCGGTGCAGACCGCTGAGGCGCTCGATCTGGCGGCAGTGAATGCGGCGCTGGAATCCGCTGACGGCATCGAGCTGGTAGAAGCGGGCGATTACCCGACGCCGGTTGGCGATGCTGTAGGACAGGACGCGGTCTATGTAGGACGTTTGCGTCAAGGCATCGACGACGTCTGTGAACTTAATTTCTGGGTGACGTCAGATAATGTTCGCAAAGGCGCTGCTCTGAACGCTGTGCAGGTCGCTGAATTGTTGATAAAAGATGTTGCGTAAAAGATACTTGCCAACAATTCAAAGAATCATTCTAGCTGCGGCGTGTTGACACGCTCGATGCCCTAGCAGGCTTTATCTTCTCGGTTGCCGGGGAAATTTTAAACAAGGGATGGGCTATGGTTCAGGTTCGTAAACTGGTTTTAGCAATCGCTGCGGCTTCAGCGCTGTCATCCGGGATGGCGCAGGCGCTCGGTCTCGGTGGTTTGACCGTCAAGTCGACCCTGAATCAACCGTTGCTTGCTGAAATCGAACTCACGGAAGTGCAGGATCTCAACGCTTCGCAGGTCGTGCCGAGCCTGGCCAGCTCCGCAGAGTTCGCTCAGGCAGGCGTCGGCCGTACGGCGGTCCTGGATGACCTGACGTTCACGCCGGTAGTCAATCCGGGCGGTAAGAGCGTTTTGCGCATCACCTCGAGCAAGCCCATCCGCGATCCCTATGTGAAGTTTCTCGTTCAGGTGCTCTGGCCCAACGGCCGGGCGCTGCGTGAGTACAGCTTGTTGCTGGATCCGCCGAAGTTTTCGCCGCAAACCGCCGCAGCCGCCGCGCAACTGCCTTCCACTGCGCCGAGCACCGCACCGGCTCAGGCACCGGAGGCGCAAACTCCAGCTCCGGCGCCCGCCCCAGCGGCCCCGGCCCCGGCCGCTGAGCCCAAATTCACTCAATACACGACTGCCAATAACGACACGCTTTGGGAAATTGCCGAGCGCGTGCGTAATGGCGGTACGGTCCAGCAGACCATGCTGGCGATTCAGGCGCTCAACCCGGACGCTTTCATTGCCGGCAACATCAACCGTCTGAAGAAAGGTCAGGTGCTGCGTCTGCCGTCGCCGCAGGAAGCGACCGCGCTGCCTCAGCCCCGCGCCGTGGCGGAGGTCGCCGAGCAGAACCGCGCCTGGCGTGAAGGTCGCCGCTTGCCCAGCGGCACTCGTCAGGTTGATGCCACCCGTCGCAATCGTACGGGCGCTGCACCGGCGCAGATCGACGCCAAGGACAACCTCAGTCTGGTCTCGGCCAATGCCAAGCGCGGCGCCAATGGGGCGGTCGGCGACAACGCCGAGCTCAGCAATCAGTTGGCGGTCACCCAGGAAAGCCTGGACAGCACGCGCCGCGACAATGCCGAACTGAAAAGCCGCATGGGCGATCTGCAGAGTCAGGTCGATAAACTGCAGCGCCTGATCGAACTGAAAAACGATCAGTTGGCGAAGATGCAGGCCGCCGGTGCTGCCGTGCCTGCGCCAGGCCCTGATGCGGGCGGCACTGTCAGCCCGAACAGCGTCACCAACCCGAACAATGCTGCCAATCCTGCAATGCCTGCTCAGATTGTGCCGAACAGCGCAGCGCCTGATGCAGCCGGCAAGCCGCCGAATGAAATCGCCCCGGAAGACGCTCTGCCGGTCGATGGCGCCAAGGTCACCAGCGCAACGCCGGATCAGGCTCTGGCCGTCGCGCCTGATCCTGCGGCCACGGAGGACAATCGCAGCGCGCTGGACAAGATCCTCGCCAGCCCGATGTTGATGGGGTTGATCGGTGGCGGCGCGCTGCTGGTTCTGCTGTTGCTGTTACTGCTGCTGGCGCGCCGTCGCAATGCGCTGATCGAAGCCGAAAAGCACCGCCAGATGGCACGGGCGCTGTCCGAGGAATCGGATTTCGCCTCCGACATGGATTTACCGGAAAGCAGCTTCGAGGGTCTGGAGGTTCCTCCGCCCAATGTAAAGATGGCGCCGGCGCCGACCGCAGTCAGCGAGCCGGTCCGCGAACATCCGGCTGACGCGCTCGTTCAGGCTGAAATCCACATTGCCTATGGCCGTATCAACCAGGCCGCGGCGTTGTTGGAAGAGGCCGTCAGGGAAGAGCCGCAGCGCAGCGATCTGCGCTTGAAGCTCATGGAGATTTACGCTCAGCAAGATAATCAGGCGGGGTTTGTCGCGCAGGAGCGGCAATTGATCGCCACGGGAAAGAACCACGCTGAAGTCGAGCAGCTCAAATCCCGTTATCCAGCCATGGCGGCCGCTGCTGCTGCGGCTGCGGGGGTTGCGGCGGCTGCGGCTTTGGCGGCGGAAATGGATGCGAAATACGTCGAAGATCTGCTCAACGACGAGCCACCGCCAGCGCCGCAAGTGCCTCCTGTGGCCGAGCCGGTTGCGCAGGCGCCGTTGCCGGATGACTTTGATACGGCCTTCGATCTCAGTCTGGACGATCTGGAAGCTGCGTCTCCTGCGCAGGTGCCTGATCGCTCGACACCCGCTGGCGATTCCCGCCTCGACGATCTGGACCTCGACGCGCCATTCGGTGGTTCGACCGCCGATGATCTGGATTTCGACGCGATCTTGCGCGAGCAGACCGAAGCGTCAGCCAACGAGCCCACTGATCTGGCGGACTTCGACCTGGATCTGGCCGAAGATCAGCCGGGGCTGAAGGCTGAAGATGATTATCTGCTCGGCATGGAAGATGAGCTGCGCGACCTGCCGGCTTTCGAAGAGCGCGCCGATCTGGGCGCGAACACGCCGCCGGTGGAAGACGATATCGATCTGCCGGCCGATTTCGACTTGTCCCTGGCCGACGAGATGGAAACCGAGCAGGCTTCCAATGCCTTTGCGTCCGAGATCGATGATGTCAACGCCGAGCTTGAGCGCTTGTCGCAAAGCCTGGAGCAGCCTTCGACTGGCAAGCCTGGCGATGCTGCCCCAAGCTTTACCGAAGACGATGCATTGCTGGCGGACGACGAGCCTGAGTTCGATTTCCTTTCCGGCACCGACGAGGCAGCCACCAAGCTGGATCTGGCGCGTGCCTACATCGAGATGGGTGATGCCGACGGCGCCCGGGATATTCTCGACGAAGTGGTCGCTGAAGGGGATGACGGCCAGAAGACCGAAGCGCGGGAGATGTTGTCGCGGCTGGTCTGACAGGCGCCGGCACTGCTTTGAAACGACCGCTCAGGCGGTCGTTTTCGTTTGCGGGCGTTGTGGGTCTGTCGTGCTGACAGGTGTCGATGGCGTCTTTTTCTGCCATCCGTATAATGGCCGCCCTTGCGCACATCGACAGGCTTTAAGCACTTGGCAACTACAGACACCGTGGCAGAGACAGCGGCAGCCGAAATGGCCGCCGAAGGTTTTTCCAGGATCGCACTGGGCGTGGAATACAAAGGTTCGCGCTACAGCGGCTGGCAGCGTCAGTCCACCGGCGTGCTGACCGTGCAGGAGACGCTGGAGAATGCGCTGTCCAGGGTAGCTGATTCGCCCGTGTCGCTGATGTGCGCCGGGCGCACCGATGCCGGCGTGCATGCGTGCGGCCAGGTGGTGCACTTCGATACTCGGGCCGAGCGCACCATGAAGGCCTGGACCATGGGCGCCAATATTAATTTGCCCCATGACATCAGCGTGACCTGGGCTAAAGTCATGCCGGCGCACTTTCACGCGCGGTTCAAGGCAATCGCCCGGCGTTACCGCTACGTGATCTACAACGATCAGATCCGTCCGGCTCATCTGGGCCAGGAAATCACCTGGAATCATCGTCCGCTGGATGTCGAGCGGATGGCGCTGGCCGCCGAATATCTGGTCGGCACTCACGATTTCAGCGCGTTTCGTGCCGGGCAATGTCAGGCGAAGTCGCCGATCAAGCAGATTCACCATTTGCGCGTCACCCGGCACGGCAAGATGATCGTCATGGACATCCGCGCCAATGCCTTCCTTCATCATATGGTGCGTAACATCGCTGGTGTGCTGATGACCATTGGTGCCGGAGAGCGTCCGGTAGAGTGGGCCAGCGAAGTGCTGCAGAGCCGCGTTCGGCGTACAGGCGGTGTGACGGCCCATCCGTTCGGGCTGTATCTGGTGCAGGTCGAGTACCGCGATGAGTTTCCCTTGCCGGAGCGCTACATCGGTCCGCATTTTCTGACAGGCTTCACGGAACTGGACGGCTGACGTTCCGGGCTGCATTTGCTACCATCCGTGACTTTCCAAGGGCTTGAGGTTTTCACCACATGTCAGCCGTTCGCAGCAAGATCTGCGGGATTACCTGCATAGAAGATGCGTTGGCCGCCGTCGAAGCGGGAGCCGATGCCATCGGATTCGTGTTTTACCCCAAGAGTCCCCGGGCCGTGACGATAGAGCAGGCGCAGGCAATCATCGCCGCCTTGCCGCCGTTCGTGAGCACCGTCGGCCTGTTCGTCAACGCCGAGCGCGAGGCGTTGAAGGCGCTGCTCGATGTCGTGCCGCTGGACCTTATCCAGTTTCATGGTGACGAAACCCCTGAGCAATGCGAGGGTTATCAACGCCCTTACATCAAGGCGCTGCGCGTTCAGGCCGGAGACGACATCGCGGCCAGTTGCGCGCTCTATCACAAGGCGTGCGGCATTCTGCTGGACACCTATGTCGCGGGCATCCCCGGCGGTACCGGCGAAACTTTCGATTGGGCACTGATTCCAAAACATCTGAGCAAGCCGATCATCCTGGCGGGCGGGCTGACGTCAGCCAATGTCTCCCAGGCGATTGCGCAGGTTCGCCCCTACGCCGTGGATGTCAGCGGCGGTGTGGAAAGATCCAGGGGCTTGAAGGACCACGACAAGATTCGCGCGTTCATGAGTGCGGTGCACAGCGCCTGAACAAATTTTCCGGCAGCTGTGGCTGCCGATGTGACGACGAACGGGCGGTTGCCGTCCACTAGCCTGCCACCCGGATTTGGGGCTGGCCGAATTGAGTAAACGAGACGTGCTGCGTCTCGCGCAGGAAGTTGAGGGTGGTGAGCGACGGGGTGTCGGTTCAGCAGGTCAGGCCAGGCGCCGATCGTTGTACGACATTTCGCGACACCGCAGATGAATTAAGTTAGGGCGTGCGCACGGCACAGACCGCCGTCGCGTTCAAAGCCACCGGTACTGGAGAAAGAAAGCATGAGCAACTGGTTGGTAGACAAACTGATCCCTTCGATCATGCGTTCCGAGGTCAAGAAAAGCTCGGTACCCGAAGGTCTCTGGCACAAGTGCCCATCCTGCGAGGCGGTGCTGTATCGCCCTGAGCTGGAAAAAACACTGGACGTCTGTCCCAAGTGCAACCACCACATGCGCATCGACGCGCGTGCGCGCCTGAACATCTTCCTGGACACCGAAGGTCGCGAAGAAATCGGCGCTGACCTCGAGCCTGTCGATCGCCTGAAATTCCGCGACAGCAAAAAATACAAGGATCGCCTGACTGCCGCGCAAAAGCAGACTGGCGAGAAGGACGCGCTGATCTCCATGAGCGGTACGCTGCTGGGCATGCCGGTGGTGTGCAGCGCCTTCGAATTTTCGTTCATGGGCGGATCCATGGGCGCCATCGTTGGCGAGCGCTTCGTCCAGGCGGCCAACTACGCGCTGGAAAACCGCTGCCCGATGATCTGCTTCGCCGCCTCCGGTGGTGCGCGCATGCAGGAAGCGCTGATTTCCCTGATGCAGATGGCCAAGACCTCGGCTGTGCTGGCCCGTCTGCGTGAAGAGGGTCTGCCTTTCATCTCCGTTCTGACCGATCCGGTCTACGGTGGCGTTTCCGCCAGTCTGGCGATGCTGGGCGACGTGATCGTGGCCGAGCCAAAGGCGCTGATCGGCTTTGCCGGCCCTCGCGTCATCGAGCAGACCGTGCGTGAAAAACTCCCTGAAGGCTTCCAGCGCAGCGAATTCCTGCTGGATCACGGTGCGATCGACATGATCATTCACCGCCAGGAGCTGCGTCAGCGTCTGGGCAACCTGCTAGCTCAGATGATGGGCCTGCCGACCCCTAAATTCGTTGCGCCGAAACTTGAGCCGATCGTGGTTCCACCCGCTCCGGCGAACGTATGACCGCACGCTCCCTGGCCGACTGGCTGAGCTACCTGGAGCAGTTGCATCCTTCTGCCATCGACATGGGGCTGGAGCGTTCGCGACAGGTGGCGCTGCAGGCTGGGCTGACTCGGCCGGCGCCGCGCGTGATCACGGTCACCGGCACCAACGGCAAGGGCTCGACGTGCGCGTTTCTCGCCGCGTTGCTTGAGGCGCAGGGCCTGAAAGTCGGCGTGTACAGTTCGCCCCACCTGCTGCGTTACAACGAGCGGGTGCAAGTGCAGGGCGTCGAGGCCACCGATGAGCAGCTCTGCGTGGCGTTCGAAGTCATCGAAAAGGCCCGTGGTGACATTTCGCTGACCTATTTCGAAATGGGCACGCTGGCGGCGTTCTGGCTGTTCGAACAAGCCGGTCTCGACGCGGTGGTGCTCGAAGTCGGTCTGGGAGGGCGTCTGGATGCAGTCAACCTGATCGATGCGGACATGGCCCTGGTGACCAGTATCGGTGTCGACCATGCCGAATGGCTGGGCAATACCCGCGAGTCTGTGGCGTTCGAGAAAGCAGGGATTTTCCGCGAAGGGCGTCCCGCGCTGTGTGGCGATCTCGATCCACCGAAGCCGCTGCTGGATCAGGCTGATGCCCTGAGTTGCCCGCTTTCGCTGCGCGGTCGCGACTTCGATCTGGCCATCGGCCCGACTGCATGGGATTGGTTCGGCACTGGCCTCGATGGGGCGAGAGTCGAACTGCGTCACTTGCCGTTGCTCGATCTGCCAATGCAGAACGCGGCGCTGGCCCTGCAGGCCTATCTGCTCTCGGGGCTGGATTGGCAAGCGGCGTCGATCCGCACAGCATTGCTCGGCACACGTGTCACAGGACGGCTGGATCGTCGATCCTTCCAATGGCAGGGCAAGCCGTTGCAGGTGCTGCTGGACGTGGGGCACAACCCTCATGCCGCCACATTCCTGGCGCAACGTCTCGATCAGCGTCCCGTGTCGGGCAATCGTCTCGCAGTATTCGGTCTGCTTAATGACAAGGATCTGGACGGCGTGCTGGCGGAACTGGCTGATCGCTTCAGCAGCTGGGCGGTTGCGCCCCTGCCGACCCCGCGCAGTCGTCCTGCGCAAGAGATTGCGCAGGCGCTGCAGAACCTTGGCGCGCACGTGACGTCCTACGCCAGTGTCGCGCTGGCGCTCGAAGCGCAATGCAATCAGGCGACTGCCGACGACGAAATCGTTCTGTTCGGGTCTTTTTACTGCGTGGCCGAGGCCCTGGAATGGCTTGCGGGCGCGTCACGGAGGAAGTGACACATGGCTTTGCTGGATAAGGCGTACAAGCAGCGCATGGTGGGCGCGCTGGTGCTCATCGCCATCGCGGTGATCTTCCTGCCGATGCTGTTTTCCCGACAGGATGAAGCGCGTCATGTGCAGGTGGATGCGCCAGCCGCTCCGCAGGCGCCGGCGGCGTCTCAGATCAAAGTCGAGCCGGTGAACGTGCCTGAGCAGCAACCGCTGCCGCAGGAACCGGTGCCGACCGATGAAGAGTTGTCGCAGCCGAGCCAGGCACCTGCCACCCAGCAACCGCCCTCAATGCCTATCGCCCCGGCGCCTTCCCGGCCGACAGTGTCCGCGCCACCGGCAAAGGTCGCGTCAGCTCCAGCGCAAGCGCCGGCTCAGACACCCGCCAAGCCTGCTACCCCGGCGCCTGCGCCTGCCGCTCCGGTCGCCGATCCGGCTCGCGTCGACACCAATGGCCTGTCTGTGACCTGGGCCGTGCAACTGGCCAGCTTGTCCAATCGGGCGAACGCCGATAACCTGCAAAAAACGTTGCGCACCCAAGGCTACAATGCGTACATCCGCACCTCCGATGGGGTGAATCGAGTGTTCGTCGGCCCGGTCATCGAACGCGCCGAAGCGGATCGCCTGCGCGACACCCTGGAAAAGCAGCAGAAGATCAAGGGCATCGTTGTGCGTTTCCAGCCTGAGCGTAAGTAAGACCCGGTCGGTAGCCATGACAATTTCCCGGCAGAGGCCGGTCCTGGAGGCATACACGGCTTTCGTAGGATCGGCTTTAGCCGGAAAGGGTTGAAACAGGCACCTTGATCCTCACCGTCTGGCGAGCATCGACCACCGGCAAAGTCCAATAGTTCGCCTTAATTGGCATCCATCCGTAATCCCTGCTTACCGCCGGGCGAGCGCTCTGCTAAAATGCGCCGCCTCATCAGTCTGTAGGCTGCAACGTGTCATTTACTCCGGTTGACTGGGCGATCATTGCAATTGTCGCCATCTCCGCTCTGATCAGTCTCAAGCGCGGCTTCGTCAAAGAAGCACTGTCCTTGCTGACCTGGATCATTGCAGGTGTCGTGGCCTGGATGTTTGGCGGTTCGCTGGCCCAGTATCTGATCAACTACATCGAAACACCCTCGGCACGCGTGATTGCGGGCTGCACCATTCTTTTCGTCGCCACGCTGTTGGTCGGCGCCATGGTCAACTTTCTTATCGGGGAACTGATTCGCGTCACCGGCCTTTCCGGGACCGATCGTTTTCTGGGCATGGTCTTCGGCGCTGCGCGCGGGGGCTTGCTGGTGGTCGTAGCGGTAGGGCTGTTGAGCCTGGGCCCGGTACAACAGGATCAATGGTGGCAGGAGTCACGGCTCCTCCCTCAATTTGTCATGGTCGCTGACTGGTCGAAAAACCTGATTCTCGGGATGTCCAGCAAGTGGCTAGCCAGCGGAATCAGCGTACCTGTTGATATTCCGTTCAAGGATCACCTCCTGCCGCCTACAACGCCGCAGGAAGTGCTCGGTAAATCCAGTTCCACTAAGTAGGGGTTGTGTCGCATGTGTGGCATCGTCGGTATCGTCGGCAAGTCGAACGTCAATCAGGCGCTGTATGACGCGCTCACCGTCCTCCAGCACCGCGGCCAGGACGCTGCCGGTATCGTGACCAGCCATGACGGCCGGTTGTTCCTGCGCAAGGACAACGGTCTGGTCCGTGATGTGTTCCACCAACGCCATATGCAGCGTCTGGTCGGACACATGGGCATCGGTCACGTACGTTATCCAACAGCGGGCAGCTCGACTTCGGCCGAAGCCCAGCCGTTCTACGTCAACTCGCCCTATGGCATCACGCTGGCGCATAACGGCAACCTGACCAACGTCGAGCAACTGGCCAAGGAGATTTACGAATCTGACCTGCGCCACGTCAACACCAATTCCGACTCGGAAGTCCTGCTCAACGTTTTCGCCCATGAACTGGCCGTGCGCGGCAAGCTGCAGCCGACCGAAGAAGACATCTTCGCTGCGGTCACCGACGTGCACAACCGCTGCCGTGGCGGATACGCAGTCGTCGCGATGATCACCGGCTACGGGATCGTCGGTTTCCGCGACCCGGACGCGATTCGTCCGATCGTGTTCGGCCAGCGTCACACCGACGAAGGCGTCGAGTACATGATCGCTTCCGAAAGCGTTGCGCTGGACGTGCTCGGCTTTACCCTGATCCGTGACCTGGCGCCGGGCGAAGCGGTGTACATCACTGAAGACGGCAAGCTGCACACCCGTCAGTGCGCCACCAGCCCCAAGTACGCGCCATGCATTTTCGAACACGTGTACCTCGCGCGTCCGGACTCGATCATCGACGGTATCTCGGTCTACAAGGCGCGCCTGCGCATGGGCGAGAAACTGGCCGACAAGATTCTGCGCGAGCGTCCTGATCACGACATCGACGTGGTCATCCCGATTCCCGATACCAGCCGCACGGCGGCGCTGGAACTGGCCAACCACTTGGGCGTCAAGTTCCGCGAAGGTTTCGTCAAGAACCGCTACATCGGCCGCACCTTCATCATGCCGGGACAGGCAGCGCGGAAAAAATCCGTACGCCAGAAGCTCAACGCCATCGAGCTCGAGTTCCGCGGCAAGAACGTCATGCTGGTCGATGACTCCATCGTGCGCGGCACCACCTGCAAGCAGATCATTCAGATGGCCCGCGAAGCCGGTGCCAAGAACGTGTATTTCTGTTCCGCGGCCCCGGCCGTGCGCTTCCCCAACGTCTACGGCATCGACATGCCGAGTGCTCACGAGCTGATCGCTCATAACCGTTCCACCCAGGACGTGGCCGACCTCATCGGTGCCGACTGGCTGGTTTATCAGGATCTGAACGACCTGATCGAAGCGGTCAGCGGCAGCAAGAAAATCAAGATCGATAATTTCGACTGCTCGGTTTTCGACGGCAAGTACGTGACCGGTGACATCGACGAGCACTACCTGAACCGGATCGAGCAGGCGCGTAACGACGCCTCCAAGGCAAAGACTCAGGCGGTCAGCGCGATCATCGATCTGTACAACAACTAATCCAGACAAGGAGCAGGCGGCATGACTCAGGAATGGGATGCCGGTCGACTGGACAGCGATCTCGACGGCGTGGGTTTCGACACCCTCGCCGTGCGTGCTGGACAGCACCGTACGCCGGAGAGCGAACACAGCGATCCATTGTTTTTCACGTCCAGCTACGTGTTCCGCACGGCAGCCGACGCGGCCGCGACGTTCGCCGGAGACAAACCGGGCAACGTCTACTCGCGTTACACCAACCCGACAGTGCACTCGTTCGAAGAGCGTATCGCCGCGCTGGAAGGTGGCGAGCAGGCAGTGGCGACGTCCACGGGCATGTCCGCCATTCTGGCGACCGTCATGAGTCTGTGCAGCGCCGGTGACCACGTGCTGGTCTCCAAAAGCGTGTTCGGCTCCACGATCAGCCTGTTCGAGAAGTACTTCAAACGCTTCGGCGTGCAGGTCGATTACGTCCCTCTGGCCGAATTGTCGGGCTGGGACGCGGCGATCAAGTCCAATACCCGGTTGCTGTTCGTCGAATCACCGTCCAATCCGCTGGCCGAACTGGTCGACATTGCCGCGCTGGCGGAAATCGCCCACGCCAAGGGCGCACTGCTGGTCGTCGACAACTGCTTCTGTACGCCTGCGTTGCAACAGCCGCTGCGCATGGGTGCCGACGTGGTCGTGCATTCGGCGACCAAGTTCATCGACGGTCAGGGGCGCGCCATGGGTGGCGTGGTTGTCGGGCGCAGCGAGCACATGAAGGAAGTGGTCGGTTTCCTGCGTACCGCCGGTCCAAGCCTGAGCCCGTTCAACGCGTGGCTGTTCCTCAAAGGCCTGGAAACGCTGAACATTCGCATGCGCGCCCATTGCCAGAGCGCGCTGGAGCTGGCGCAGTGGCTGGAGCAGCAGGACGGCGTAGAGCGTGTCCATTACGCCGGTCTGGAGAGTCACCCGCAGCACGAACTCGCCAAGCGCCAGCAGAAGGCGTTCGGTGCCGTGGTGAGTTTCGAGGTCAAGGGCGGCAAGGAAGGCGCGTGGCGTTTCATCGACGCTACACGCCTGATTTCGATCACCGCGAACCTGGGCGATACCAAGACCACCATCACCCACCCGAGCACCACCTCTCACGGCCGCCTGTCGCCGCAGGAGCGTGAGGCCGCCGGTATTCGCGACAGCCTGATCCGCGTGGCGGTCGGTCTGGAAGACGTCGCCGACCTCAAGGCGGACCTCGCGCGTGGCCTGGCTGCGCTGTGAGTCGCGCAGTGAGTGCCGCCTGTGAATGAGTGGACGGTGGGCGCGACCGGCGTGCATAACGGCCGGGTCGCGTTGGTGACCGGCGCCGCTCGGGGGATTGGCCTGGCAATCGCTGCCTGGCTGGTCACCGAAGGCTGGCAGGTCGTTCTGACCGATGTAGACCGTCAGCGCGGCGCGGCCGTGGCGGATGTGCTGGGCGAGAATGCTTCGTTCATCGCTATGGACGTCTCCAGCGAACAACAGGTGGTGGATGGCGTCGCCGAAGTGCTCGGCATGTTCGGGCGTCTGGATGCACTGGTGTGCAATGCAGCGGTGGCCGATCCCCATAACACGGTCCTAGAAAGCCTTGATCTGTCGCACTGGAACCGCGTGCTGGCGGTCAATCTGAGCGGGCCGATGCTGCTCGCCAAGCATTGCGCCCCTTATCTGCGGGCGCACGGCGGAAGCATCGTCAATCTGAGTTCGACCCGCGCGCGTCAATCCGAGCCTGACAGCGAGGCTTACGCGGCAAGCAAGGGCGGGTTACTGGCTTTGACGCACGCGTTGGCCATGAGCCTGGGCCCACAGGTTCGGGTCAATGCTGTCAGCCCCGGCTGGATCGATGCCCGCGACCCGTCTGTGCGGCGCGCCGAGCCATTGTCCGACGCCGATCACGCGCAACATCCGGCCGGCAGGGTAGGGACTGTGGAAGATGTTGCCGCCGCGGTGGCATGGCTGTTGTCGAAGAATGCCGGGTTTGTCACGGGGCAGGAATTCGTGGTCGATGGCGGCATGAGCAAGAAGATGATTTATGTGGATTGAGCGTGGCGGCAAGTTTCCCGCTGCACGCTGCGAGTGAAATCAAGAGCGGGCCTTCGGGCTCGCTTTTTCGTTCCTGGCCTGGCTTTCCATGTCAGTCAGCGAAAACCGCTTTTTTGAAAAAAACTTCAAGCAGGCTATTGACTTAGGTTCGGCACCTGCGTAAATTTCGCGGCCTCAGCGAAGCAAAGGGTGATTAGCTCAGCCGGGAGAGCATCTGCCTTACAAGCAGAGGGTCGGCGGTTCGATCCCGTCATCACCCACCATCGTTGAGAGTTGCAAGACACGCTGAAGGTTACTGAGATTCAGCAGGACGATAAGTCCACACTGCGCAGCGGTAGTTCAGTCGGTTAGAATACCGGCCTGTCACGCCGGGGGTCGCGGGTTCGAGTCCCGTCCGCTGCGCCATATTTTACAGATCGGGTTTTGTTTTCAGAGCCGGGTTTGAGATTGAACGCCAAGGCGATCGATCAGAGTCATACGAAACAGGTTTCAACCCGTTTCAACAGAGTTAAGCAGATGAAAATCTGTGCGACACGCAGCGGTAGTTCAGTCGGTTAGAATACCGGCCTGTCACGCCGGGGGTCGCGGGTTCGAGTCCCGTCCGCTGCGCCATACATAGCCTCAAGGCCCTTGAACTCCTTGAAGCGACAAAAAAAGCGACCTTAGCGTCGCTTTTTTTGTGCCTGACAGAAAGCCATCGGCGCTGTGAGGGTTTCTGCGCTTATCATTCGGACAACTTAAGGACAGCGAGTCTCGATCATGCGGATACTTGTAACAGGCGCCAGCGGATTCATCGGCACTCGACTCTGTGAGCTGCTGATGGATCAATCCCACGACGTCACGGGCATCTGCCGCAGCGGCAAGGGTTCGGTGGTCGGCGTGAAATACATCGCGACCGACTTCACAGATCCGCAGGCCATCAGCGGGATGCTCAACGGCATTGACTGCGTGGTTCACCTGGCCGGCAGGGCGCATGTGCTCGATAAACAGGGCGACTCGGCTGATCTGTATCAGGCGGTGAACTGCGACGCGACGCTGCAGCTGGCCCGTGAAGCGCTGTCGGCTGGCGTCCAGCGCTTTGTGTTCATCAGCTCGATTGGCGTCAACGGCAACGAGTCCGGGACTCAGCGCTTCTCCGAAACCTCAACGCCTCATCCGGTCGCCGACTACGCGCGCTCCAAGCTGGAGGCTGAAATCGGTCTGCACCGGTTGCTCGACGGTGCAACCATGGAGTGGGTGATCATACGTCCTCCGCTCGTGTACGGGGCAAGCGCACCGGGCAATTTCAGGACGCTGCTGAAGGTGGTCGAGAAAGGCATTCCCAGTCCGTTCGCGCTGGTTCGCAACGCGCGCAGCATCATTTCCGTCGACAATCTCGCGGCCTTGATTGCGTTGGCCTGCCAGCATCCGGATGCAGCTGGCCAGACGTTTCTGGCCAGTGATGGCAGTGACGTGTCGACTCACCAGATGCTCGGCGCGTTGGCGCAGGGGATGGGCAAGCGCGTCTTCGCCTTGCCGGTGCCTGGCGCATTGCTGGCCGTCATGCTCAAGGCCGCGGGCAAGGGCGATCTGTATACCCAGCTGTGCGGTTCGCTGACCGTGGACTGCTCGCGGGCGAGGCAGGTTCTGGGTTATCAGCCTGACACCGATACGCTGCGCGCCCTGATGCAGGTCGGCAGGGAATACCGCATGGGTGCGCCGGGGCATCAATGAGCCCTGTTCGATGTTCCGCTGCCTGCAAGGCAACGCGATGCTGCACAGAGCGGCGAGAAATGACATGATTGCCGGCTCGCTTAACGCGGCGCTGCGCACTGCCTGATTTCGAATTTGGAGAGCTGGACCATGGGCATGAACCAAACCATCACTGTGATCCCACCGGGTGTACCGTTGACGGGGCATGTCTCGCCGCCGGGTTCGAAGTCGATCACCAACCGTGCGTTGCTGCTGGCGGCGCTGGCCAAGGGCACCAGTCATCTGCGTGGCGCGCTGAAAAGCGACGACACCCGCCACATGTCCAACGCGCTGAGGCAGATGGGCGTGGTCATTGACGAGCCGGACGACACCAGTTTCGTCGTCACCAGTTCGGGTCGCCTCGAGGTGCCTGAAGGCCCGCTGTTTCTGGGCAATGCGGGCACTGCGGTGCGCTTTCTCACGGCGGCGGTCTGCACGGTCAACGGCAGTGTCACGCTGGACGGCGACCACTACATGCAGAAGCGCCCGATCGGTCCGCTGCTCGAATCATTGCGCAAAGGCGGGCTGCATGCCGAAAGCGCGACGGGCTGCCCGCCGGTAGTCATCCACGGCCACGGTTCGATCAAGGCCACCCGTTTCGAAATCGACGGCGGTCTGTCCAGCCAGTACGTTTCCGCACTGCTGATGGTGGCGGCGTGCGGCGATGCGCCGATCGAAGTGGCTCTGACCGGCAAGGAGATCGGCGCTCGCGGTTACATCGATCTGACCATCGCCTGCATGCGCGCTTTCGGTGCTGAGGTCGAAGTCGTCGATGAGGCGCTGTGGCGTGTATCGCCGACCGGTTACACCGCCTGCGATTATCACGTCGAGCCGGATGCTTCTGCCGCCACTTATCTGTGGGCTGCGCAGGCCCTGACCGCAGGCAACATCGATCTGGGCGTCGCTGCCCAGGCGTTCACCCAGCCTGATGCCAAGGCGATGGACGTGATCGCGCAATTCCCGAAGATGCCGGCGGTGATCAACGGCTCGCAGATGCAGGATGCGATTCCTACGCTGGCGGTGCTGGCGGCCTTCAATGAAACGCCGGTGCGTTTTGTCGATCTGGCCAACCTGCGGGTCAAAGAGTGCGATCGTGTGCAGGCGCTGCATGACGGGCTCAATCAAGTGCGTCCCGGGCTGGCCTCGGTCGAGGGCGACGACTTGCTGGTGGCGTCGGACCCGAGCCTGGCCGGCACCAGCAGCCATGCGCTGATCGACACCCATTCGGACCATCGCATCGCCATGTGTTTCGCGCTGGCCGGGCTCAAGGTCTCGGGTGTTCGCATTCAGGACCCGGATTGCGTCGCCAAGACCTATCCCGGTTACTGGCGTGCGCTGGAGTTTCTGGGCGTGAAGCTCGAACACGGTCAGGTCTGAGCGGCATCGGGCGGAGGCAGGTCGCTGACGACCGTCAGTCGATTCCCGCTTCCGTCCGGCGATATCCGGGCTGCGGCGTTGTCAGACGCCCACAGTCATGAAACGCCCGTCAGTCGAGTGCACGTGGCGAGTCGCGCCGACGAAAAGTTCGATGTATCCACACGGTTGCAAACTGTGCGTTGATCCGGTGCCAGCCTTGTTGCAGACTTACCGGCGTTTCCTTCGGTCCACTATTCTGTCGACCTTTTTCCCGGGATGTTCGATGTCTAAATTACTGAGCTTTCGTACCGCATGCTGGGCGTTGACCCTGCTGGCCGCCGCAGGCTGCTCGTCAAAGAAGCAGGCTATCTACGAGCATGAAAACTTCGACGACGCCGGTACGTTCTCACGCAACTATCCAGTGTCCGATGCTGCCACGTGCGAGGCAGGGCGGCGCGCGTTGCTCAGCCAGGGATACATCATCACCAGCAGCGATCCGAAAATGATCAGCGGCCACAAGAGCTTCCAGCAGACCGGCGAAACCCATATGGAGATCAGCTTCAATGTGGTGTGTGCTGCCGACGGTGGCACGGACGCCAAGGCAACGATGTTCGCCAACGCCCTGCAGGACCGTTATGCGCTGAAGAAGGTCAACAACTCGGCGAGCCTGGGTGTCGGCGTGCTGGGCTCTGTCTCGATGCCGATCGGCTCGACGGACGACTCGATGGTCAAGGTGGCCAGTGAGACGGTGGCGTCCTCCAAGTTCTACGACCGTTTCTTCGCGCTGGTGGAAAACTTCCTGCCGCCGGAGGTGAAGAAAGCTGCGCACATCGAAGAAAAACCCAAGACCGATCTGGGCATGCCGGAACCTGCTCCCGCCAAGGCCGCGGCGTTGAATGAGCAGAAACCGGTTGAAGCCACGCCGGCAGCCGCGCCTGCGCCAGTTCCGGCAGCGTTGAGTACGCCTGCCACGCCGTCTGCCACAGCAGCGGATCAGGGCAGTGAGACCATGCCCGCCCCGGCAGAGCCTGAGCCACTGAAGGCTGAGACTGCCACGCCAGCGGAGCCGGCCCCAGCAGCAGCACCAGCTCCAGCGCCTGAAGTCAACGCCACGCCCGCCGCCGATCCTGCGCCCGAGGCAGCGCCAGCGCAATGATCTGGATGTATGCGGTTTGACGGGCACAACGCATCAACCGGTTTTACGACTGCTGCGCAGCCGATCGTCCGGATGCGGCCCAGGGACAAGCGCGCTCCTACAGGCGCTGCCTGGTTTCGGGAACGGCCACAGGACCTGTAGGAGCGAGCTTGCTCGCGAAGACTGACTTCCGGGCGCTGCCTATCCAGCGAATGTACCAGCCTCTTCCCGGCTAAAGCCGGTCCTACAGATGCCGCAAGCTTTTCGTAGTACCGGCTATATCCGGTCCTACAGATGCCGCAAGCTTTTCGTAGGACCGGCTTTAGCCGGGAAGGTGTCGGGGTGTTCGCCGCAGACTTACGGGGCGTTAAAGACCGTTGGCTCACTCCCACCGGGCGTACGCAATGGCGACTCAGCCGAGAAACAGTTTGTACGCCGGGTTGTTGCTCTCGTCCCAATACGGATAACCGATTTCCGCCAGCGCTTGCGGCACCAGATGGCGCTCGTCTTCTGGCACGACCAGACCGGCGACCACGCGGCCGTCGGCGGCGCCGTGGTTGCGGTAGTGGAACATCGAAATGTTCCACTTGCCGCCCAGTTTGTTGAGGAAGTTGAACAGCGCGCCCGGCCGCTCGGGGAATTCGAAGCGCAGCACCACTTCATCGCTGACCCGTTCCGAATGCCCACCGACCATGTGCCGCAGGTGCAGCTTGGCCAGTTCGTTGTCGGTCAGGTCCAGCACCGGAAAGCCCTGCGCTCGCAGGCTGGCGATCAGCGCCTTGCGCGGGTCGTTTTCCGGGTGGGTCTGCACGCCGACGAAGATGTGCGCCTCGCGGTCGGTGTGGTAGCGGTAGTTGAATTCGGTGATCTGACGCTTGCCGACTGCCTCGCAGAACGCCTTGAAACTGCCCGGCTGCTCGGGGATGGTCACGGCAATGATCGCCTCGCGACCTTCGCCCAGTTCGGCGCGCTCGGCGACATGGCGCAGGCGGTCGAAATTGACGTTGGCGCCCGAGTCGATGGCGACGAACGTCTGACCGGTGACGCCGTATTCTTCGGTGTATTTCTTGATGCCCGCCACGCCCAGCGCGCCGGCCGGCTCGGTGATCGAGCGGGTGTCGTCGTAGATGTCCTTGATCGCCGCGCAGATTTCGTCGGTGCTGACCGTGATCACCTCGTCGACGTAGTCCTTGCAGATGTCGAAGGTGTGCTGGCCGATCTGCGCCACAGCGACGCCGTCGGCAAACAGCCCGACCTGCTGCAGCACCACGCGCTCGCCGTAGGCCATGGCCTGCTGCAGGCAGTTGGAATCGTCCGGTTCGACGCCGATCACCTTGATCTCGGGACGCAGGTATTTGACGTAGGCCGCGATACCGGCGATCAGCCCGCCGCCGCCAACCGGCACGAAGATCGCGTCGAGCTTGCCCTGATGCTGACGCAGGATTTCCATGGCGACCGTGCCTTGTCCGGCGATGGTGTCAGGGTCGTCGTAAGGGTGAATGTAGACGTAGCCTTTTTCCTCGACCAGCTTCAGGGAATACGCCAGCGCCTCGGGGAAAGAGTCGCCGTGCAGCACCACTTTGCCGCCGCGCGAGCGCACGCCTTCGACCTTGATCTCCGGCGTCGTCTTGGGCATGACGATGGTGGCCTTGATGCCCAGCTTTCTGGCCGCCAGCGCCAGCCCCTGCGCGTGGTTGCCCGCCGAAGCCGTGACCACGCCGCGGGCAAGCTCCTCGGCGCTCAGTTGCGCCAGCTTGTTGTACGCGCCGCGAATCTTGAAGGAGAACACCGGCTGCAGGTCTTCGCGCTTGAGCAGCACCTGGTTGCCGAGTCGCTCGGACAACTGACGAGCGCCCTGCAGCGGGGTTTCCACGGCGACGTCGTAGACACGGGAGGTGAGGATTTTGCGCACGTAATCACTGAGCAGGTGACTGTGAGCCTGCACGCCGTCGAGGAGTTGGTTCATCGCGCGGTCCCCGTCGAGGTCGAAGCATCGATCAGGTACAGGGCTGGGGCGGCGAGGGTAGGGCGGATGATGATCATGTCTGGCTCCTGGTTCGATTTTTTGGCCCGGGAGACAGAGAGAGAAAACCCGCCTCGAGGGCGGGTTGGGTGCAAACGTCGGCTAACCCGCCATGACTGGAATGGCGGTAATAATTATCTGGCCGAAGAAATGCTTGGTTACGTTCATGGCTCGAAGACTATGGCGAGCTGTTCCATGCCGTCAAGTGGCAATCGTGCACTGCTTTCGTCATCCAGCAACCTTGCGCTGGGAAATCGCCTACACGACAGTCAGCCAAATAATGCTATTTCGTCAGATTTTTCCTGACCACTTGCGTGAATTTTAACGGTGGGCTAAACATTGAGGATTGGCGACAGGCCACGCGCTAGAGCCTTGACAGGGATGTGTCGGTAAATTTTCTGCTATTGACCTCGTCTACTGTTCAAGAAGCCTTCATTTTTCAGTCATGAGGGCGCTTTAGGGTGGAGATCGCAGCAGTGATCAGTCGCTGAAACGACCCGCAAACACGACTCCCGAAGCAACAGAGAACAGCCACGAGGGCTTGAGTGATGGACGATTACCAAGAAGAACTGCTGGAGTATCAGGCCTACGAACTCGACCCCGTCGAGCCCGCTGATGACGCAACCGAGCTTTAAGCCTGCGTGGGTGAATGCGTCAGACTGAATGACGCTGGCTGCGGCGGAACTCTCCCGGCGTCTGTCCGTTCCAGCGTTTGAAGGCGCGTTGAAAGGCCTCGGCCGACGCAAAACCCAACAGATAAGCAATCTCTCCGAACGCCAGTTCGGTATCCCTTATGTAGGTCATCGCAAGATCCCGGCGCGTGTCGTTGAGGATCGCGCGAAAGCGTGTACCTTCTTCCGCCAGTTTGCGGCGCAACGTCCAGCTCGGCAGCTTCAGCCGGGCGGCGACTTCTTGCAGATCCGGCTCGCGCCCGCCATTCAACAGCGGCCCCAGCATCTGGGTGATTCGCTCGCGCAGCCCGCGCGTTCGCGTGAGTTGCTCCAGTTCGCGCTCGCACACGTGCAGCAGATGCCGCCAGGTGCTCGGCACATGATCCGGATTGCGCAGCCCGAGTTCGCGCAGGCCCAGGCGCAGTTGATTGGCGCCGGCGGCAAAGCTCACCGGCTGTTCGCTGAGGCCCGCATAATCCGCCGCATAGGTGGGCGCTTCGAATTCGATCTCCAGGCGCTCGGCCTGCAATGCGCTGCCCGACAGCGTGGAAAGCTGCTGTAGCCAGCCACTGAGGATCGAATCCACCACAAACCGGTTGTAACCGTTGTACGGGCTGATGGAGTAGAAACGCAGCCAGGCGCCGGTGCTGTCTTCATGGAAACTGGACTGCCCTCGATAATTGGAGCCGTACAGGGGTTCGAAGCGGATCAGCGTGCGTGCGGCTTCGCGGACAGTCGGAGCCTGAGCGGCGGTGATGCCCGCCAGACCCGCCTGACTGAAATGGCTCAAGCGTCCCATGCGCAAACCCAGCCCCGCTTTGCCGGTCAACTCGATGGCGGCGTGACCCAGGCGCATGTAGCGCGGAATCGACAGCCGGGCACCGGGCTCGCTCAGCCGGGCAGCGTCCAGGCCGAACTGATCGAGCAGTGGCTGCGGGTCCTGGTCGAAGCTGCGAACGGCGTCCGCCAGGCTGTGAACGAAGCCGACTGACAGATCACCGAGACGAACCCGAGGCGTGTTCATCGGTCACAGCCACAGGTTGATCAAGCGGGCGCCATGCCCGGGTCGGGCTCCCTTGGGCGCTGCGGTGATGGACTGTTCGGCGATGCTTTGCCCGCCACGTGTGGCGAAACTGTGTCCGGCGACACCTTGATCCCAGAACTGCCCTCGCATGAACACACTGATGCCCGCTTTTGCCGTGCTGGCAGGTGTGAGCGCCAGCCGACGCCAGGCTTCGCCTTCGGTCAGCGGCTTCGGACCCAGGTCCAGATGAGCCGCTCGCGGATTATGTTTTTCCCCATGCCAGGGGCGCGACCAGCTGCTGCTGCCCGCGACGAACGCAGGCACGGCAATCAGCTCGGCACTGCTGTCGTTGAGGCGTGCGTAGTTGTCCGGATACCAGCTGTCACTGCCGATGAGAACGGCCAGCCGACCGGCCGGGGTGTCGATCACGCGCAGCGGAGCATCCTTGCCGGGGCGGATATAGCCCCGCTGATAACCGCTGGGAAACAGCTGCCGTTGCGGCTGGCCGAGGGGCACGCCGTCGCGACCGAACACCAGACTGCTGTTATACAGCGCGCCATGGCCGGCCTGCAGTTGCCCGTTGTTAACCTGCGGACTGGGCAGGACGATCGAGCCGGCGACCAGTGTGATGCCGAATTCTCGGGCCAGACCGCCGAACACGTCCTGATAATCCTGCGCCATGCTGTTGGCCTTCATGCGCAGGTGCGCGTCTTGCAGTCGGTCGCGTCCTCGTGCATGGAACATCGCGTCGACGAACAGCAGCGGATTGCTGAAGGCCAGCCAGTTCAACGCCTCCTCCAGCGTGGTCGCCTGATAGAACTGGGATTTCTCGTTGATCGCGAACAGCCAGGTGCCGACGTGCTCGGGCAGCACCACGATGGTTTTGTCGTTGATCAGCCCGTGCTCGCGGGCTTGCTCAAGGTACGCCGCCAGCTTGCGGTGCAGACGCTTGACGCTCGAGTAATCGGACGGGAACAGTTCGGGCTGGATGCCCAGCAAGTTACCGCGCTCACCGGGCTGGCCGTCGTTGATCACCAGCTGGATGCGCAAGTCCGCCAGGTAATGCCCGACATGCCGCTTGCTGGTCCACAAGCCGTAGCTGACAAGAAGGATCACCAGCACGGTTGCGGTGAGTGAGCCGAGAACTTTGCGCATGTAGAAACGAGAGCTGCCTTTGACGACGCGTGGGTGGCATTGGGGTGTGCGAAGGCTACGGCAAACAGGGGCTTATAGAAAGGTTTTGCTGGGTATTCGGGCGTGCAGGCGGGAGCGAGGAGAGAAGGCTGTGCGGTCTGGCGACCTGACGCCGGCGTGGCATGGAATGACACGCCGAGACCGCAGCCGTCGTGTACGGCTGCGGTCCATGTACGGTATTGCGCCGTTACAGACGGAAGCGGCTTACCAGCGTATTGAACGAGACTGCCAGGCTCGACAGCTCCTGAGTCGACGCGTTGGTCTGATGCGCACCCGCTGCGGTCTGGGTCGACAGGTCCTGGATGTTGACCAGGTTGCGGTCGACTTCGCGGGCGACGTTGGCTTGCTCTTCCGACGCGGTGGCGATGACCAGATTGCGGTCGTTGATCTGTGCGATGCCGTCGGCGATCAGCTCCAGCGCCTGGCCGGTTGCCTGCGCCAGCGCCTGGGTGTCGGTGACCAGTGACTGGCTTTTGCCCATCGCGCCCACGGCCTGATCGGCGCTGGTCTGCACGCTGTTGATCATGCCTTCGATTTCACCGGTGGACGCCTGAGTGCGGGCGGCCAGGGCGCGAACTTCATCGGCAACCACCGCAAAGCCACGGCCTTGCTCGCCAGCCCGCGCGGCTTCGATGGCGGCGTTCAGGGCCAGCAGGTTGGTCTGCTCGGCGATGCCACGGATCACGTCCAGCACTTTGCCGATGTCGCGCACCTGCACGGCCAGGTCCTTGACCATGGTGGTGGACGCGGCAATTTCCGTGGTCGCGCTGTTGATCGCCGACACCGCATTGCGCGCCTGATCGCGACCGTTGCTGGCTTGCAGGCTGGTGGCTTTCGAGGCTTCGGATGTCGAGACGGCGTTGCGGGCGACCTCTTCCACGGCGGAAGTCATTTCCGTCACGGCGGTGGCGGCCTGCTGGATTTCGTCGTTCTGGCGCAGCAGCCCGCGACTGCCGTTGTCGGTCACGGCGGTCAGCTCTTCTGCCGCTGATGCCAGCTGATCCGACGCGCTGGCGATCTGTTGAATGGTGGATTTCAGGCTGCTCTGCATCTCGGCCAGCGCGGTCAGCAGTTGGCCGGCTTCGTCGCGCCCGGTGCTGACGATGTGCTGAGTCAGGTCGCCTTGCGCGATGCGTCGGGCGCTCGCCACTGCGCTGGCGATAGGGCGGCTGATCAGACGGCTGATGAACAGACCCAGAACGATGGCCGCGATGAACGCCAGGGTGATGCCGATGTACAGCGAGGTCTTGGCCGACGATTCCAGCTGGCCCGCCGCTTCGGCGCCTTCCCCGACCTGACGGTCATTGGAGTCGACCATGACGGTCAATTCGTCCATCACCACGCGGTAGGTTTTCTGCAGGTCACCGAGCAGCAGGTTGCGACCATTTTCCAGATCACCGGCCCTCATGAGCCCGACGTACTTCTGCACCATGGCCTGATACACCGGCCAGTCCCGCTCCATTTTGTCACCCGCGGCGCGTTCATCGTCTGCCAGCGGCGTCTTGCGATAATCGGCGAAGGCCTTTTCGCTGGCCAGCTGGTTGGCGTTCATCGACGCAATGTATTCGTCCTTCACGCTCTGCGGCAGGCCGGCTGCGGTGGCGATGTACAAGCGGTACAGGTCACGGCTCTGGCCGACGGCCTTGGTTTTTGTCTGGGCGGTATTGGCTACCGAGACAAGGTTGTTTTCAAACACCGACTTCAGGCTTCCCGAAAGTGTGCTGACCCCCCGACTTCCCAATACGCCGACACCCAGCGTGATGAATGCGCACAGCGCAAAGGCTGTAATCAACTTGGTGGAGAGTTTTGCATCATTGATCCAGCTCATGGGGCATCCTGCTGACAGAGTTTCAAAGGGGGAATTTCGCCGATTCCGGGAGAGACGGGGCGAGTTGTCGTATGTCTATCGGCGGGTTTGTCTACAGCTATAGGGTTACGGGATGTTTCTTTGAGAAAAGGCTCTAGATCAGCTGTCTCTGAGTGGTATCGAATGACATTCAGTGACTTTTGTCAGGTACTCGACGCCGCGTATCGCTGGGCAGGGAGCCCGATTTGAGGGGGTATTTTCCGCATAAGTAACGAGAATTCGAGACCCGCGACGAAATAAGCGCACAAACGTTCCTAAATCACTCACGCTCTGTAACAGAAAACCTCATATCCTCACTTCGCTTTTCACACTGCTCTGAGGGCGCTTGTTGAGAATCATCCTCAAAGCGGCGTGCTAGAGCCTTCGATCAAAAAATAAAAGATGGCACATAGCCTTTTTTGTTTGTTGCTTAATGTTACATTCTGTGAAATATTCGTGAAAATTCATACGACATCGTACTTCTTGGTCTGCACCCAGTGAGGTCAGGCGTCCGCGTGTTCGCATGTTTCCAGATCCTTGAAAAAACAGAGAACGCAGTTTCCTGGGGTTGAACTCATGTCGCGTCGCATTGATAAGGGAAAAAGCATGGGGTATGCCTTTGCAGGATTGTTCACACTGATGATCGCCGCGGCTGCTCCAGCCTTCGGCGAGGAGCTTGAAAGCAGCGCTTCGGCGGGCAAACGTCTGGCGGTTGCGGCTGACTGCGTGGCGTGCCATACCGCGCCGGGCGGCAAATCATTCGCGGGCGGCTATCCGCTCAGTTCGCCGATGGGCATCATCTACTCGACCAACATCACGCCTTCGAAAACCGCGGGTATCGGCAACTACACCGCCGACCAGTTCGCGCGTGCGGTGCGTGATGGCGTAACGGCCGATGGCACGCATCTGTATCCGGCCATGCCGTACACCTCGTATTCGAAAATGACCGACAGCGATATCGCGGCCCTCTACGACTACTTCATGAAAGAAGTGGAGCCGGTGGACACGCCGACCCGGAAAACCTCGCTGGATTTCCCGTTCAACATCCGCGCCTCGATGATCGGCTGGAACGCGTTGTTTCACAGTGACAAACGCTTCACGCCGGATCCGGCCAAATCCGCAGAGGTCAACCGCGGCGATTACCTGGTCAACGGGCTGGCGCACTGCGACACCTGTCACACCCCGCGCAACGTGCTGATGGCGGCCGACAACAGCAAGGCGCTGGCGGGCGGCGCACTGGGCAGTTGGTACGCGCCGAACATCACCTCCGACAAAGTCAGTGGCATTGGCGCCTGGTCGAGCGACGAGATCGTGGCTTACTTGCGCACCGGGCACGTCGAAGGCAAGGCTCAGGCAGCCGGTCCCATGGCCGAGGCGGTTGAGAACAGCCTGCAGCACCTCAGTGATACTGACCTCAAAGCCATCGCGGCGTACCTGTTGCAGACTCAGCCGGTCAAGACGGGCGAAGCGAAGGCGCGCCATGAATTCGGCCAGGCATCGACTGACGAACTGACCCTGCGCGGCGGTAAACCTGAGGACAATCCAGGCTGGCACATCTTCAGCGGCACCTGCGCCAACTGCCATCAGGCCGATGGTCAAGGCAACAAGGAATACCCGTCGCTGTTTCACAACACCGCGACCAGCCGCAGCGACAACCTGATCGCCGCCATCGTGTATGGCGTGCACCGCGAAGTCGACGGCGTGGCGATCGACATGCCTGCCTTCGGCCCAGACGCACTGTTCACGGATCGCCTCAACGATCAGCAAATCGCCGACGTCAGCAACTACGTGCTGTCGCGTTACGGCAATGCCGAGCGGACAGTAACGGCCGCCGACGTTGCGCTGGCCCGTGAAGGCGGCCCAAAGGCGCCGCTCGCCGTGCTCGCCAAGTTCACCATCCCGGCCATCATCCTCGTCTGCGTGCTGATCGGCCTGGTCGTGATGGCGTTGATCTCCCGCCGTCGCAAGGGAGCTTGAGTAATGGACAGTTCAATGACGCAAAAAAATGTATCGGTTCAAGACCTGGGCTCGGCGGGCGTCTCGCGCCGCAACCTGCTGCGAGGCTCGATCACGTTGGGCCTGGCGGCGCTGGTTGGCAGCGTGATGCCATGGCAGTCGGTAATGGCCGCTGAGGTTTCCAACGACGATTTCATCGGCCTGTCGCAGTTTCTGGTGAGTCGGCCGGTGAACGCTGTGCTGGCCGCGCGTTACTACGCGGCGCTGGACAAGCGTGCGCCCAATTTTTCGACCAACGTCATCGCTCTCAAGCAGCTGATCGGCGCCCAGGGCTACAAGCACGTCGATGAATATCTGGCCCAGGCCAATGCCGACGTTTCGCTGAAAGCCACGGCCACCAGCATCATTTCCGCCTGGTATCTGGGCATTGTCGGCGAGCCTGCCGATGCCGAACTGATCAGCTACTCGCTGGCCATGATGTACCAGCCTACCCACGGCATTCTCGCCATCCCCACTTACGGTGGCGGCCCTGCTTCGTGGGGCGCCAAACCAGCAGCTATTCAGGATTCGAAAGTATGAGCAGCGATCAATTCGATGCCGACGTGGTCATCATCGGCTCCGGCGTCATGGGCGGCCTGATCGCCACTGGCCTGGCCAAAGCGGGCAAGTCGGTCATCGTGCTCGAGGCCGGCCCTCGGGTGAACCGTCGTGATGTCGTGGAAACGTTCCGCAATGCCCCGGTCAAGTTGTCGCTGGCCAACGCCAAGCTGCAAGGCGCCGGTTCCCCTTACCCGAGCATGCCCCACGCGCCATCCACGTATGGCGACTACCTGCAGCAGGTCGGCCCGGTCAAATACAACACCTCGTACCTGCGTGTGGTCGGCGGCACCACCTGGCACTTCGGTTCTTCGTTGTGGCGCATGCTGCCGAACGATTTCCGCCTCAAATCGCTGTATGGCCGTGGCCGTGACTGGCCGGTCAGTTATGACGAGCTGGAGCCTTTCTACGCCCGCGCCGAAACCGAGCTGGGCGTGTCCGGCGTGGACGGTCAGGACGAGAGCGGGCAGGGCGGTCAAGCCTACCCGCCGCGCTCGATTCCGTACCCGATGGAAGGCCTCAAGCCGAGCTACATGTTCAAGCGCCTGTCGGAGCTTTTGAGCAAGGGCGGTTACAACCCGATTCTGGAGCCCAACGGCCGCGCCACGCGCCCTTACGGCAAGCGCCCGCCGTGTGCCGGCAACAACAACTGCAACCCGGTGTGTCCGATTGCCGCCAAGTACGACGGCTCGATGCACATCGACGAAGCCGAGCGTCATGGCGCCAAAGTGCTCGAGAACTCGGTGGTCTACAAAATCGAGGCCGGTGACGATGGCAAGATCACCTCGATCTGGTACATGCGCCCGGACAAGTCGCAGCACAAGCTGACCGCCCGTTACTTCGTGCTTGCCGCCTACGGTATCGAGTCGCCGAAACTGCTGCTGATGTCGACGTCGGAAAAATACCCGAACGGCATTGCCAACTCCTCTGATCAGGTCGGCCGCAATCTGATGGACCACACCGGCATCAGCATGAACGTCATGGCCAAGGAAGACATGTGGCCGGGCGAAGGTCCGACTCAGTTGCTGGTTTATTTGAACAGTCGCGACGGCGAGTTCCGCAAGGACTTCCCGAGCTACAAGATCAAGGTGCGCAACACGGTGCCGACTTCGCAGATCACCTCCAATCTGATCGCGAAGGGCGTTCTGGGCTCCAAGCTCGATGAGCAGATTCGTCTGCAATCGGCGCGTTCGCTGAACTGGGCGGTGGATTTCGAAACCTTGCCGCTGCCGGAAAACCGCGTCACGCCGAGCAAGACCAAGTTCGATGCGATCGGGCTGCCGGTCCCGGAAATCTACTACAGCGTTCCGGACTACTGGCATGCTGGCAAAGAGAAAGCGCTGGAGGACTTCAAACAGTTCGCCAAGCTGCTCGACGCCGATATCCTGAGCACGGACACTGGCTTCCAGAACCGTCAGCACATCATGGGCACGACCATCATGGGTGACGATCCGAAGGATTCGGTGGTCGACCGCGATTGCCGTACCCATGACCACCCGAACCTGTTCATCGCCGGCACCAGCGTCATGCCGTCGTCGTCGTGCGTCAACCCGACGCTGACGGGCGCTGCGTTGAGCATTCGCATCGCCGACGTGCTGGTGGGCGAAGTCTGATACGGCAACATCGCCGGGCACCTTGCGTGAGCTTCATGCAAGGTGCCCGGCCCTTTCGATGTGCCTCCTCCGCGAACGCCACGTTTGCGGTTCGCTTCGCGGCTATCAATTTGCCTCGCGGTCACCCTACCAATGATTTCAGCTCGCCGCGCAATGCCCCGCGCAGTGTTCTGAACGCCATCGCCAGCAACAGTGCCGTCACCCCGATCAGCAAGACAATCGCCACGCCGTGGGTGAACAGGTTCGGTGTGCTCGCGGCATACCGCAGCGCGCAGACCGACGCCGCCGCCAGCGGAAAACTCACGGCCCACCAGGACAGGCGGAACGGGCAACTCGTCGCCAGATGACGCAAGCGACCCGCCAATACCGTGAGCAGGAAAACCGTCAGCATGTAGAGCGCACTGGCGAACCGATCGACGGTGCCGACCACCGTCACGTAAGCCGAGAAACCCACGGCGAACGGTGCCAGCAGAATCATCAGCGATGCCTGCAATGCAGTGCCGAGAGGTTCTTCGAACATCAGCCGCGACATGACCAGCGTGAACAGCGGGATCGCGAAAAACAGGCCCAGCGCCAGGGAAAACATCAGCAGTTCGTCCAGTCCCTGCATGTTCAGGGCCGGCACGGCCAGTGGAATGTCGATCAGGCCCACCACCGGCACGATCCAGGCCGGTGTCGCGTGAGTGGGTTGCTGGCGTCTTCCCAGCCAGCGCGAGACGATGACCCAGGAGAACACGATCATCCCGAACGTGCCGACCATCCAGATCCATTGCGCCAGTTTCAGGCTGTAATCGGCGACCGGAATCGGGATCAGCAGCAGGCTGATGAACAGGGTGCCAAACAGATTGCCTGCCACCGGGTGCTCGAACTCGGCCTTCACTGCCTTGAAGCCTGTTGTCGCCTTTAGTGCATAACCTGCGCTCATCAGGACGAACGCCAGGATTGCCACAACGCCGATGATTCTGCCCACCCATGAAGGCACGCCGTAGAGGTCGTGGGCCAGTTTCCAGGCGGAAGACAAGCCGGTAAGGCCCATCACCGACCCGAACAGCGCCACTGGCAGGTAGGTCAGCTTGCCCTCGTTTGCAACGACGGTGGCAGTCGGCTGCGCACCGTACGCGCGAACGTCTTGATCGGTGAAGGCAGGATCCTTGCGGCCTGGCGCGTTGAGCGTGTCGACGGATCGGGTTGTCGCATCGGTCGTTGTGTCCAAGGGCGTTCACCTGAGTGGAAGTGGCAGAGGGCGAGCGGGTCGGGCGCTGCGCTGGATGTTCGATCGGTCACGCTGTGCAAACTACTCGCACGCCCTCGCAATTGAAGCCATACGATGGTGTAGGCGCGCCGTGGCTACGTGCTGAGGCGGCCGTTCAACGCGCAGGTTTTCAGGCTGACGGGCCTTGCGCTCATACTTTCGTGTGGGTCGGCTAACTCCATGGATGATGGATGAACGGCACGTGGCGCGCTTAATCTGCAGCTCGCTCAAATGCAGTGACCCTGCGGCGTCCGACAGTGACCGCCGCGTCGCTGATTGCCCCTCAAGGCTGGATTCCCTACGAGTGTTTGCGATGACCGACGACAACATCTTTTCGAATGGTCTTACCCGGCGTGCGGTGATGATCAGCACCCTCGGCGTCGCGGCCGCCGCCGCTTTGCCGCTGCCTCTCTTCGCACAGTCAAGCCAGTCCGCTGGCACCTCACCTTCTGAAAAAGGCCCGATGCGCATGGACACCATTACTACCAAAGACGGCACCCGGATTTTCTACAAGGACTGGGGCAGCGGTCAGCCGATCGTCTTTCACCACGGCTGGCCACTGAGCGCCGACGATTGGGACGCGCAAATGCTGTTCTTCGTCTCCAAGGGCTATCGCGTCATCGCTCACGACCGTCGCGGGCACGGGCGTTCCTCGCAGACCGCCACGGGCAACGAAATGGACACGTACGCCGCCGATGTCGCCGAACTCGCCGCGCACTTGAACCTGAAGAACGCCGTGCATATCGGTCACTCGACCGGCGGTGGCGAAGTGGCGCGCTATGTCGCCAAATACGGGAAAGACGGGCGTGTGGCCAAAGCGGTGCTGATCGGCGCGGTGCCCCCCATCATGCTGAAGACCGAAAAGAACCCGGGCGGTCTGCCGATGGACGTGTTCGACGGTTTCCGCGCGGCACTGGCGGGCAATCGTGCGCAGTTCTATCGCGATGTGCCGTCGGGCCCGTTCTACGGTTTCAACCGTCCGGGCGTCCAGACCCTCGACGGTGTCGTCGACAATTGGTGGCGTCAGGGCATGATCGGCGGCGCGAAAGCGCAGTACGACTGCATCAAGGCGTTCTCCGAAACCGACTTCACCGAAGACCTGAAGGCCATCAATGTTCCGGTGCTGGTGCTGCATGGCGAAGATGACCAGATCGTGCCGATTGCCGACTCGGCTCACCTGGCGATCAAACTGCTGAAAAAGGGCACGCTGAAAACCTATCCGGGCTACCCCCATGGCATGGCGACCACCCACGCCGACGTCATCAACAAGGATTTGCTGGCCTTCGTCCAGGGCTGATTCGTTTTACGCTGCGGGCGCACACGCGCCCAACGCACCTGCCTTATCGCAGCCTGGCTGCGTCCTCGTTCTACCTCTCCGATTTTCTGCTGTTCATTACGATCATCAAGTTGTCACTTTCGGTCATTGAGCGTGACCGGGGGGGCTGTTTACTGTTTGCGTCATGAACAGGGCTATAGTTCAAGTCCCTGAAGCAGTCGACGAGCGCAGTAGACGCTCGCGCCCCCGTGATGACGCTCGATGGAGTTTTGTATGGCCGCTGCTCACTACCCGCATTTGCTGGCTCCCCTGGACCTGGGTTTCACCACGCTGCGCAACCGCACCCTGATGGGTTCCATGCACACCGGGCTTGAAGAAAAACCCGGCGGATTCGAGCGCATGGCGGCCTACTTCGCCGAGCGCGCACGCGGTGGTGTCGGCCTGATGGTCACCGGGGGCATCGCGCCGAACGACGAGGGCGGTGTGTATTCCGGCGCGGCCAAGCTGACGACGTCCGAGGAGGCCGATCACCATCGCATCGTAACCAAGGCGGTGCACGAGGCGGGCGGCAAGATCTGCATGCAGATCCTTCACGCCGGGCGTTATGCCTACAGCCCTAGGCAGGTTGCGCCGAGTGCGATTCAGGCGCCGATCAACCCGTTCAAGCCCAAAGAGCTGGATGAAGAGGGGATCGAGAAGCAGATTCAGGACTTCGTTCACTGCGCGACGCTGGCGCAGACCGCCGAGTATGACGGCGTCGAGATCATGGGGTCGGAAGGCTATTTCATTAACCAGTTTCTCGTCGCCCACACCAACCATCGCACGGACCGCTGGGGCGGCAGTTACGAGAACCGCATGCGTCTGCCGGTGGAAATCGTGCGTCGGGTGCGCGAGGCCGTCGGCGCTAACTTCATCATCATCTATCGCTTGTCGATGCTTGACCTGATTGAAGGCGGCAGCAGTTGGGAGGAGGTCGTGCAGTTGGCCAAGGCGATCGAGCAGGCCGGTGCGACGCTGATCAACACCGGCATCGGCTGGCACGAAGCGCGGATTCCGACCATCGCCACCAAGGTGCCGCGCGCGGCGTTCGTCAAGGTCACGGCGAAAATGCGCGGTTCGGTGTCGATCCCGCTGATCACCACCAACCGCATCAATACGCCGGAGGTTGCCGAACAAGTGCTGGCCGAAGGCGATGCTGACATGGTGTCGATGGCGCGGCCTTTCCTGGCCGACCCTGACTTCGTCAACAAGGCGGCCGCCGGACGAGGCGATGAGATCAACACCTGCATCGGTTGCAACCAGGCCTGTCTGGACCACACGTTCGGCGGCAAGCTCACCAGTTGCCTGGTCAACCCTCGGGCGTGCCACGAGACCGAGCTCAATTATCTGCCCGTCACGCAGGTCAGAAAAATCGCCGTGATCGGTGCAGGCCCCGCCGGGCTCGCGGCCGCGACCGTGGCCGCCGAGCGCGGTCATGAGGTGACGCTGTTCGATTCGGCGAGTGAAATCGGCGGGCAGTTCAACATTGCCAAGCGCATTCCGGGCAAGGAAGAGTTTTACGAAACCCTGCGCTACTTCGGCCGCAAGCTGCAGACCACCGGGGTCGATGTGCGCCTGAACACGCGCGTGTCAGTGGACGATCTGGTCGGCAAGGGCTTCGATGAGGTGATTCTGGCGACGGGGATCGCGCCGCGTACACCGGCCATTCCCGGCATCGATAACGACAAAGTGCTCAGTTATCTCGACGTGATCCTGCAGCGCAAGCCGGTGGGCAAGGCGGTGGCGGTGATCGGCGCAGGCGGTATCGGCTTCGATGTGTCCGAATTTCTGGTGCATCAGGGCGTCGCCACCAGTCTGGATCGCGACGGGTTCTGGGAGGAGTGGGGCATCGATGGCGCGCTGTCGGCTCGCGGCGGCGTTGCAGGCGTCAAACCCCATCCTCATGCGCCGGCGCGTCAAGTATTTCTGCTGCAGCGCAAGACCTCCAAAGTCGGCGACGGCCTGGGCAAGACCACTGGCTGGATTCACCGCACGGGCCTGAAGAATAAGCAGGTGCAAATGCTCAACAGCGTCGAGTACCTGAAGATCGACGACGCCGGTCTGCACATTCGCATCGGCGCGGAGGGCGAGGAAAAGCTGCTCGCAGTGGACAACATCGTCATCTGCGCCGGCCAGGATCCGCTGCGCGAGCTGTACGACGGGTTGGCGGCGGCGGGGCAGAGCGTGCACCTCATCGGCGGCGCCGACGTGGCCGCAGAACTCGACGCCAAGCGTGCCATCAACCAGGGATCGCGACTGGCGGCGCAGCTGTAAGGGTTTGGAAGGCTGTGAAGATGCATTGACCGGAATACAGTCATCGCGAGCAAGCTCGCTCCTACAGGATCTGGGTCTGGCCGGAGAATTCGGGAATGCCCGGAGACTCCTGTGGGAGTGAGCTTGCTCACGAAAAGGCCGGTACGTCCGCTGCAGATGCAATGACCGGAATACAGTCATCGCGAGCAAGCGCGCTCCTACCGAATTTGTGTCTGGCCGGAGAATTCGGGAATGCCCGGAGATGCCTGTGGGAGTGAGGTTGCTCGCGAAGAGGCCGGTACGTCCGCTGCACATGCAATGACCGGGATACAGTCATCGCGAGCAAGCTCATTCCTACCGAATTTGGGTCTGGCCGGAGAATTCGGTAATGCCCGAGACCCCTGTGGGAGTGAGCTTGCTCACGAAGAGGCGGTACATCCGATGCACATGCAGTGACCGGAATATCGTCATCGCGAGCAAGCTCGCTCCTGCAGGTTCAGCGGTGGCATTTGGGTTGTGGTGCAACCGGGCAGGTTAGACTTTGTCGTCTTTGTCTGAAGTACCACGCCATGCTGCCTGATGCTCCGCTGCACCGCCTTGATCTTGACTGGCTCCGCAAGTCCGGCGTCGACGTCGCCATTCTGCGACTGGATCTGATCGACCCGCTCATCAGCGGCAACAAATGGTTCAAGCTCAAGCATCACCTGCGCGCTGCGAATGATGCCGGGGCCGAGGGTGTGATCAGCCTTGGCGGGGCGCATTCCAACCATCTTCATGCGCTGGCGGCGGCCGGCAAGCGTTTCGGTTTCGCCACCGTCGGCCTGTTGCGCGGTCACCCCGTCGAAACCCCCACGGTGCTGGATCTGCACGCCTTCGGCATGGAGCTGCACTGGCTCGGGTATGCCGGGTATCGCGCGCGTCACGAAGCGGATTTCTGGCTGCCCTGGCGCCAGCGATACCCGCAGCTTCACCCTATTCCTGAGGGCGGAGGCGGGATGGATGGCGCTTCGGGCTGTGCCGACATCGTGGTTCAGGCGCGTCGCCAGCTTGGCCATATCGGATGGGACGATTACGACGGTTGGTGGCTGGCCTGCGGAACCGGGACGACCCTGGCCGGCCTGGTGCTGGCGGAAGCGCAGGGACGCAAGGCCTACGGCGCGATGGCGGTGCCCGAGGGGCATGGCGTCGCGCAAAACATTCAGCAGATTCTCGGGTCCTCGACGGATCGGGCCTACGAGTTACTCGACGCAAGCCGAGGCGGCTTCGCCAGAACCGATCCGGAACTGCTGGTGTTCATCGCCGAAAGTGAGTTGCAAAGCGGCATTCCCTTCGAACCGTTGTACACCGGCAAAGCGTTGCTGGCGCTGCGGCAGGCGGTTGAAGCGGGGCGACTGGCCCAAGGTTCGAAACTGATCTTCGTGCACACCGGCGGCCTCCAGGGCAAACGAGGGTTCACAGACGAGAGCCGACGCTGATTCCAGAACCACGCTCGCTGAACCCACACGTTCAGCCGCCAAACGGTGGAACATCCGCCGCACCTGCGCAGGCTCCACGACCACATCGCCCACGAATTCACTTCATCACCTTTTTCGCCCGACGATGAAGCCTCCACGTCCATCCCTCCTTCGCTGGCACGAATCCTGCGGAACAGACACCTCCACAGGTCGGTCCTGAGTACGTCGGCGACTCTTCTGGAGTAAGGCGACTCAGGCGCTGTATCGATAATCGGATTTTCTCCTACGCGCGCCGAGGTATGCATGACAACTCCAGCCATCGAGCAGGTCGACCCTGCCACTTTGAGAAAAGTCATCGTTGCGGCCGCCATCGGCAATTTCGTCGAATGGTTCGACTTCGCGGTCTACGGCTTTCTCGCCACCACCATTGCTCAACAGTTTTTCCCCAGCGGCGATGCCAGCGCCGCGTTGCTGAAAACCTTCGCGGTGTTCGCCGTGGCCTTCGCCTTCCGGCCGCTGGGCGGTGTGTTCTTCGGCATGCTGGGCGACAAGATCGGCCGCAAACGCACGCTGGCGTTCACCATCCTGCTGATGGCCGGGGCCACCACAATCATCGGCTTGTTGCCCACGTATGCCGCAATCGGCGTGATGGCGCCGATTCTGCTGACGATCATCCGCTGCGCCCAAGGCTTCTCTGCGGGCGGCGAATATGCGGGGGCCTGCGCCTACCTCATGGAACACGCCCCGCGCACCCAGCGCGCGTGGTACGGCAGCTTCGTCCCGGTTTCGACTTTTTCCGCATTCGCTGCCGCGGCCATCATTGCCTACGCACTCGAAGCTTCGCTGTCTGCCGAGGCCATGAGCAGTTGGGGCTGGCGCCTGCCGTTTCTGATCGCCGCGCCACTGGGGCTGGTTGGCCTGTATCTGCGCTGGAAACTGGATGAGACGCCGGCCTTTCAGGCGGTGACGCAAGAACATGCCGTTGCCCACTCGCCGCTTAAGGAAACCCTGCGCAACCACGGCGCGGCGATCTGTTGTCTGGGCGCATTCGTGTCGCTGACCGCGCTGTCGTTCTACATGTTCACGACTTACTTCGCGACCTACCTGCAAGTCGCCGGAGGCCTCAGCCGTGCGACGGCCTTGCTGGTTTCCCTGATCGCGTTGCTGTTCGCGGCAGCGATCTGCCCGCTGGCGGGGGCGTTTTCCGACAGGGTGGGGCGACGCAAGACACTGATCAGCACCTGCGTCCTGCTGATCGTGGTCGTTTATCCGTCCTTCCTGATGGCGAGTTCCGGCTCCTTCATCGCCTCGATCATCGGCGTCATGCTGCTGGCGGTGGGCGCCGTATTGTGTGGCGTGGTGACGGCTGCGTTGCTGTCGGAGACTTTTCCTACGCGTACCCGCTACACCGCCTCGGCGATTACCTACAACATGGCGTACACCATCTTCGGTGGCACAGCGCCCTTGATGGCGACGTGGTTGATCGGCGTGACCGGCAGCAATCTGTCTCCCGCGTTCTACCTGATCGTCGTGTCGCTGCTTGCGCTGGCAGGCGGCTTGGCATTGCCGGAAACCTCGAAGGTTTCGCTGCATGACGTTGAGGGCTCGTTGCTGCCCAAAGCGGCATTGCAGCCCGCCGCGTGATTGGACGGAGCTGACCGGCGCGCGTTTGCCCGCGCGCCGGTCAGCCTCGTGGTATTCGATGGCGCAGAGGGCGTGCATTACGGCACGTCTGCGCCTTTGAAAATGTGTGGCGGTCGGCATCGGCGCAACAAAAAATGGCACCGGCGCCCCAAAAAATGGCACATTGGCGACCCCTTGTGCCGCTGACATCTTTTGTAATGACCATGCGCGCGGCACATCAATCGTTCGATGGATGAACCCTGATGGCCGTCACCAGCCCTTCGACCGCGACCACTGCAACGCCCCAGTCCAGCCCTCTGGTGCTGCGCATCATCGGCGCCGTGGCGCTGGCGCATCTGCTCAATGACTTGATCCAGTCGATTCTGCCGTCGGTCTACCCGATGCTCAAAGCCAGCTATGGCCTGAGTTTCACCCAAGTCGGGCTGATCACCCTGACCTTCCAGATCACGGCGTCCCTGTTACAGCCGTGGGTCGGTTATTACACCGATCGCCACCCCAATCCGCTGGTGCTGCCCGTCGGATCTCTGTGCATTCTGGCGGGCGTGCTGATGCTGGCGACGGTAGGAAGCTTCCCGCTGATTCTGCTGGCGGCGGGATTGATCGGCATCGGCTCTTCGACCTTTCATCCCGAAGCATCACGTATCGCCCGACTGGCGTCCGGCGGACGCTTTGGCCTGGCGCAGTCGACTTTTCAGGTGGGTGGTAACAGCGGTTCTGCCATCGGGCCGTTGCTGGCGGCGGCGATCATCATCCCGTTCGGGCAAGGGCACATCGCCTGGTTCGGCCTGGTGGCGTTGTTTTCGGTGGGCCTGCTGTACGCGATCAGCCGCTGGTACAAGGCGCATCTGGCTTTGTTCAGGCTCAAGGCCGGTCACGCCGCGGCCCATGGACTGTCGAAAGGGCGAGTGACGTCGGCGCTGGTGGTGCTGGCGCTTCTGGTGTTCTCCAAATACTTCTACATGGCCAGTTTCACCAGTTACTTCACGTTTTTCCTGATCGAAAAATTTCAGCTGAGCGTCGCCAGTTCGCAACTGCACCTGTTCCTGTTCCTGGCAGCCGTGGCGGCGGGCACGTTTTTCGGCGGACCTATCGGTGACAAGATCGGTCGTAAAGCGGTGATCTGGTTCTCGATCCTTGGCGTTGCGCCGTTCACCCTCGCGCTGCCGTACGCTGACCTGTTCTGGACCAGCGTCCTGAGCGTGATCATCGGCTTCATTCTGGCGTCGGCGTTTTCCGCCATTGTCGTGTATGCGCAGGAACTGGTGCCGGGGAACGTCGGCATGATTGCTGGCATCTTCTTCGGCCTGATGTTCGGCTTCGGCGGGATCGGCGCCGCGTTGCTCGGCCATCTCGCCGACCTGCACGGCATCGTTTACGTCTACACCCTGTGTTCGTTCCTGCCGCTGCTCGGCATCCTTGCAATCCTGCTGCCGAGTACCCGACATTGATCCTGATCGCCGGCCTGATTTTTCTCGTCACCATCACGCTGGTGATCTGGCAGCCTAAAGGGCTGGGTGTGGGCTGGAGCGCGACGTTCGGCGCAGTGCTGGCGCTGCTGGCCGGGGTGGTGCATCCGGCCGACATCGTGCAGGTGTGGCACATCATCTGGAACGCCACCGGCACGTTCATCGCGTTGATCATCATCAGCCTGTTGCTGGACGAAGCCGGCTTCTTCAACTGGGCGGCGTTGCACGTGGCGCGCTGGGGGCAGGGCAAGGGTCGTCGGCTGTTCTCGTTCATCGTGCTGCTCGGCGCCCTGGTTTCCGCGCTGTTCGCCAACGACGGCGCCGCGCTGATCCTCACGCCGATTGTCATGTCGATGCTGCTGGCACTGCGTTTTTCGCCGGGCACCACGCTGGCGTTCGTCATGGCCGCAGGGTTCATCGCCGACACCGCGAGCCTGCCGCTGGTGGTGTCGAACCTGGTCAACATCGTGTCCGCCGACTACTTCGGCATCGGTTTCAATCGCTACGCCTCGGTGATGGTGCCGGTCAATCTGGTCAGCGTGGCGGCGACGCTCGCGGCCTTGCTGTTGTTCTTTCGTCGCGACATTCCGGCCACGTTCGACGCCTCGCAACTGGCCGAGCCGTCCTCGGCGATTCACGACCGGGCCACGTTCATGACCGGCTGGTGGGTATTGGGCATTCTGCTGGTGGGGTGCTTCGCCCTCGAGCCGCTGGGCATTCCGATCAGCGCCATCTCGGCGGTCTGCGCGGCTATCCTGCTGGGCGTGGCTGCCAGAGGTCATCAGATCTCGACGCGCAAGGTCATGAGAGGCGCGCCGTGGCAGATCGTGATTTTTTCGCTGGGCATGTACCTGGTCGTCTACGGCCTGCGCAATCAGGGCCTGACCACGTACCTTGCGACCTGGCTGGACCGCTTCGCCGAACACGGTCTGTGGGGCGCGGCGATGGGGACCGGCGTGCTCACGGCGTTGCTGTCGTCGGTGATGAACAACCTGCCGACGGTGTTGATCGGGCTGTTGTCCATCGATGCAAGCCACGCCCACGGCCCGCTGCAGGAAGCGATGATTTATGCCAACGTCATCGGCAGCGATCTGGGGCCGAAAATCACGCCTATCGGCAGCCTGGCGACGTTGTTGTGGCTGCACGTGCTGGCGCGCAAGGGCGTCAGCATCGGCTGGGGTTATTATTTCCGCGTCGGCATCGTGCTGACCCTGCCGGTGCTGTTGATTACCCTGGCGGCGCTGGTGCTGCGATTGAGTGTGTGACGTCGACAGCGTCGCACTGGGCAGGCCAGATGTCCGACACCAGAAACAGCCGCTCGGCTTCCAGCCAATGGCCGTTGGCGTGCTCGGTCAGGCGCACCAGTAACTGCGCCGGCGCCAGCGGATCGAGCCGTTCCAGCCACGCGTCGAACTGGCTGAGGCTCCACGCTTCTTCGTACCGCGCCGGCGCCAGCCAGGCGGGACGCGGCAGCAGTTGCCAGCGCCCTTGCGCACGGCTGGCGGCAAAGCTGGCCCAGTCCTTTCGATGCACCCATTGTCCACGGGCGTGGTCTTCGGCGGCCTCATCGGGCGAGGCCGTGGTGACGGGCCAGGGATAAAACAGGTAGCCACCCAGCCACAGTTCGGCTTTCAGCCCCTCGGCGCTCGACGGCTCGATGCCTGACGCGGTCAGCGCCTGGCGGCTTTCAGCGCGTGCGGAAATCGGCAACTGGTGGCTGTTCAGGTGCGCCAGCTTCAAGTCCAGCCGATCGTGAGAACCCGGCCCCAGCCAGTTTTCCGTGCGGTGGCCGTCAGCGTCTTCCTGGCCGAGGTAGAACTTGACCGCCAGTTCGACGTGATGAACACCTTCGCGATCACGCAGCAGCATGTCGAGCTCGCCCAGCGTATGGCCGGCGACGCGGATGGGCAGGTTGGCAGCGATCATCTCGACGCCTGGCGCATGCTCAATCGCGAATTGCCACAGGCGTTCGTAATACAGGCCCAGCCGACGAATCGAGCTTTTCGCCAGCCAGTCCTGCAAGGCGCTGCTGTCGTCATCCAGTCGTTGCAGAAACGCCTCGAGCGCTTGCGGTTCCTCCACCCAGCCGCTGGCGCTCAGCGGGTGGCGCTGCGGCCATTCGGTGACGGCAAGCATGGGCGGTGACAGGATCACCCACGCCAGGTCACGCACCGCAGGCGTGCGCAATTGACGGGGCAGGGCGGTGAGGGTCGGGAATGGGGTCATCGGCTGAGGATAGCAGGACGCGTCCAGGTGGATTGTCAGGGGTGAATGCGAAACGTATTCAATACCTCATGCATTACCTCATGCATTCATCAGGTCGATCACGTTTGTTGGTTTGCCGCTGCCGACCCCTTCGCCCATAATCGCCTACTTTATAGACGTGCATCGAACCTGCGGGAGCCCCATGGAGCAATTTCGTAACATCGGCATCATTGGTCGCCTGGGCAGTTCCCAAGTGCTCGAGACCGTTCGCCGACTCAAGAAATTCCTGATATCGCGGCATCTGCACGTCATCCTCGAAGACACCATCGCTGAAGTGCTGCCCGGGCACGGGCTGCAGACGTCCTCGCGCAAGATGCTCGGCGAGGTCTGCGACATGGTCATCGTCGTCGGCGGTGATGGCAGCCTGCTCGGCGCCGCGCGTGCGCTGGCCAAGCACAATGTGCCGGTGCTGGGGATCAACCGCGGCAGCCTGGGATTTCTCACCGACATTCGCCCCGATGAGCTGGAAGTGAAAGTCGCCGAGGTGCTGGACGGCCACTATCTGGTGGAAAACCGCTTCCTGCTGCAGGCCGAAGTGCGCCGTCATGGCGAGGCCATCGGTCAGGGCGACGCCCTCAATGACGTGGTGCTGCACCCGGGCAAGTCCACGCGCATGATCGAATTCGAGATCTACATCGACGGGCAGTTCGTCTGCAGCCAGAAGGCCGACGGGCTCATCGTCGCCACGCCCACCGGTTCGACCGCCTACGCGCTGTCGGCGGGCGGGCCGATCATGCACCCCAAGCTGGACGCCATCGTCATCGTGCCGATGTACCCGCACACGCTGTCGGGAAGGCCGATTGTCGTCGATGGAAACAGTGAGCTGAAAATCGTTGTCTCAAAGGACATGACGATTTACCCACAGGTTTCCTGCGATGGACAGAATCACTTCACCTGCGCGCCGGGTGACACCGTGACCGTGAAAAAGAAGCCCCAGAAGCTGCGACTCATTCACCCGCTCGATCACAATTATTACGAAGTCTGCCGGACCAAACTCGGTTGGGGCAGTCGGCTTGGCGGCGGGAGCGACTGATGCTCGATCCCGCGCGTAGCTACGATCTGATCGGTGACGTGCATGGATGTGCCCAGACCCTTGAGCACTTGCTCGACACCCTTGGTTACCGCTTTCAGGCTGGCGTCTGGCGCCACCCTGAACGCATCGCCCTGTTTCTGGGCGACATCATCGACCGCGGCCCTCGCATCCGCGAAGCGCTGCACATCGTTCACGACATGGTTGAGGCCGGCCAGGCGTTCTGCATCATGGGCAACCATGAATTCAACGCGCTGGGCTGGAGCACGCCGGCGCCGCCGGAAAGCGGCAAGCAGTTCGTGCGTGAACACACTCCGCGTCATGCGCGTCTGCTGGGTGAAACGCTGGCTCAGTTCGAGCAGCATCCCGGTGACTGGAAAGATTTCCTGAAATGGTTCTACGAACTGCCGCTGTTCATCGACGCCGAGCGCTTTCGGCTGGTGCACGCGTGTTGGGACGCCAGTCTGATCGAGCCGCTGCGCAGTCGTCACGGCGACGGCCGGGTCGATCAGGCGTTCGTGCAGGCCTCGGCCATTCCGGGCAGTTTCGCCAGCGGGGTGTTCGACCGCCTGCTGCGCGGGACTGACATGCGTTTGCCCCATGGCATGACCTTGACCGGCGGCGATGGCCTGACCCGCGCCTCGTTCCGCACCAAGTTCTGGGAAGATGATCCGCAGACCTATGGTGACGTCGTGTTCCAGCCGGATGCGCTGCCGGAGCCTGTCGCGAAACGGCCGCTGTCGGACAGCGAAAAAAGCGCGTTGCTGCGTTATGGCGTCGACGAGCCGTTGCTGTTCGTCGGTCATTACTGGCGCAGCGGCGTTCCCGCGCCGATCCGTCCCAACCTGGCGTGCCTGGATTACAGCGCGGTGCTGTACGGCAAGCTGGTGGCGTACCGGCTGGACCAGGAAACCCGAATAGACCCGAACAAGTTCGTCTGGGTCGACGTCACGCGGCCGGAGACTGCCCGATGAATCCGGTTGCCGTATTACGTCTGCCGCTCAACACCGATTTGAGCGGTTTTGTCGAACTGCTTCGCCGCCTCAATGTGCCTCATCGGGTCAGTGAGGAAGCGGGAGAGCAGGTGCTGTGGGTGCCCGATGCGCCGCAACTGGCCGACGACGTTCGCCAGCTGTATCAGCAATACCCGCAGGGCGACCCGACTGCACAGTTGCCGCCCGGTCGGGAAGTGGTGGGATTGACCCGGCCGAGTCCGCTGGTTCAGGTCCGCAGCAGCCCGGTGACCAGCGTGATCCTGCTGCTGTGCCTGATCGTGGCGGGCGTGACGCTGCTGGGCGACAATTTCGAAGCGCTCAGCTGGCTGACCTTCAACGACTTCCGGGTCAGTGGCGACTACGTCATGTTCACACCGGTTCAGGTGTCGCTGGCAGCGGGACAATGGTGGCGCGTCGTGTCGCCGATGCTGATTCACTTCGGTCTATTGCACCTGGTCATGAACGCGCTGTGGTTCTGGGAGCTGGGACGGCGCATCGAAATGCGTCAGGGCAGCTGGCAGTTGCTCGGTCTGACGCTGGCATTCGCCGCTTTTTCCAACTACGGCCAGTATTTCTGGAGCGGTCCGAGCCTGTTTGGCGGGTTGTCGGGCGTGCTTTACGCCCTGCTCGGTCACTGCTGGCTCTTTCAATGGCTAGCGCCAAACCCCATTTATCGTCTGCCGCGCGGTGTGCTGGTGATGATGCTGGGCTGGCTGGTGCTGTGCATGTCCGGCCTGATCAGCCTGCTCGGTTTCGGCGAAATCGCCAACGGTGCCCATGTCGGCGGACTGATCATCGGTTGTGCAACAGGTCTTGTGGGCGGTGCATTGGCCCGCCGTACACATTAAAATCGCCCGCTTAATTCTGGGAGAAACCCATGTCCTCGTTTGTAGAAATGATTGAAAACATCACCCCGGACATCTACGAGAGCCTGAAACTGGCCGTGGAAATCGGCAAGTGGTCCGATGGCCGCAAGCTGACGCAGGAACAACGTGAACTGTCGCTGCAGGCGCTCATCGCCTGGGAAGTGCGCAATGTGCCGGAAGACCAGCGCATTGGTTACATGGGCCCGCAGGAATGCGCGTCCAAATCCGCACCGGTGCCCAACATCCTGTTCAAATCGGACGCTATCCATTGATTGAGATTGGCCGCGGATCCGTTAACAAAATGTCGGCGCGTCTGGACGCCTCGAACGTTGAATACGCTTTTCGTCTGGGTGAGTCGGAAATTCCGGTCAACCCGCTGATCGGCAAAACTGTGCGGCTGGAGTATCTGGGCGCCATTCACTGCAGCCATTGCGGGCGTCGGACCAAGACCAGCTTCAGCCAGGGTTATTGCTACCCGTGCATGCAGAAGCTGGCGCAATGCGATGTCTGCATCATGAGCCCCGAGAAATGCCATCACGAACACGGCACATGCCGCGATCCTTCGTGGGGCCAGCAATTCTGCATGACTGACCATGTGGTCTATCTGGCCAATTCGTCGGGCGTCAAAGTCGGCATCACCCGCGCCACGCAGTTGCCGACGCGCTGGCTGGATCAGGGTGCCAGTCAGGCCCTGCCGATCGTGCGTGTGGCCACCCGTCAGCAGTCCGGGTTCGTCGAGGACCTGTTTCGCAGCCAGGTGGCGGATCGCACCAACTGGCGGGCGCTGCTTAAAGGCGATGCGCCATCGGTTGACCTCAGTGCCATCCGTCAGCAATTGTTCGAGTCCTGCGCCGAAGGTCTGACTGCGCTGCAAACGCGTTTCGGCCTGCAGGCGATTCAGTTGCTGCACGATGTCGAGCCCATCCAGATCCGTTACCCGGTCGAGGCTTATCCGACCAAGATCGTCAGCTTCAATCTGGACAAAGACCCCATCGCCGAAGGCACGCTGCTGGGCGTCAAGGGTCAATACCTGATCTTCGACACGGGCGTGATCAACATCCGCAAGTACACGGCGTATCAACTTGCCGTGCACCAGTAGCCGTGTAACAGAAAAAGCATAAGGACAGAATCATGCGCACCGAACAGCCGAAAATGATTTACCTGAAGGATTATCAGGCGCCTGAGTACCTCATCGACGAGACGCACCTGACATTCGAATTGTTCGACGACCATTCGCTGGTGCATGCGCAGTTGGTCATGCGTCGCAATCCCGAGCGAGGCGCCGGCTTGCCCCCGCTGGTTCTGGACGGCCAGTTGCTGGAGCTGCTGTCGGTCAAGCTGGCCGACGTGGACCTGGCGCCCGGCGATTACCAGCTGACGCCCGACAGCCTGACGATTCAGCCTGAATCCGCGACCTTCACCCTGGACACCAGCGTGAAGATCCACCCGGAAACCAACACCGCGCTGGAGGGCCTGTACAAGTCCAGCGGCATGTTCTGCACGCAGTGCGAGGCCGAAGGTTTCCGCAAGATCACCTATTACCTCGATCGCCCGGACGTGATGAGCACCTTCACCACGACGGTCATTGCCAACAAGCAGGCGTTTCCGATCCTGCTGTCCAACGGCAACCTGATCGACCTGGGCCCTGAAGGCGACGACCGCCACTGGGCGACCTGGGAAGACCCGTTCAAGAAACCCGCCTACCTGTTTGCGCTGGTCGCAGGAGATTTGTGGTGCGTCGAAGACACCTTCGTCACCATGAGCCAGCGCAAGGTCACGCTGCGCATCTTCGTCGAGCCCGAAAACATCGACAAATGCCAGCACGCGATGGACAGCCTGAAGAAGTCCATGCGCTGGGACGAAGAGGTGTATGGCCGCGAATACGATCTGGACATCTTCATGATCGTCGCGGTCAACGACTTCAACATGGGCGCGATGGAAAACAAGGGCCTGAACATCTTCAACTCCAGTGCCGTGCTGGCCCGCGCCGAAACCGCGACTGACGCTGCGCACCAGCGCGTCGAGGCCATTGTCGCCCACGAATACTTCCATAACTGGTCGGGCAACCGCGTGACCTGCCGCGACTGGTTCCAGCTGTCGCTCAAGGAAGGTTTCACGGTGTTCCGCGATTCGGGCTTCTCGGCCGACATGAACTCGGCGACGGTCAAGCGCATCCAGGACGTTGCCTACCTGCGCACCCACCAGTTCGCCGAAGACGCCGGCCCGATGGCCCACGCCGTTCGCCCGGACAGCTTCATCGAGATCTCGAACTTCTATACCCTGACCGTGTACGAAAAAGGCTCGGAAGTCGTCGGCATGATTCATACCTTGCTGGGCGCCGAGGGCTTCCGCAAAGGCAGCGATCTGTATTTCGAGCGCCATGACGGTCAAGCCGTGACGTGCGACGACTTCGTCAAAGCGATGGAAGACGCCAACGGCGTCGACCTGACCCAGTTCAAGCGCTGGTACTCCCAGGCCGGCACGCCACGTCTGGCGGTGACCGAGTCCTACGACGCATCGGTCAAGACCTACAGCCTGACGTTCCGCCAGTCCGCGCCCACCACGCCAGGCCAGCCGGGCGACGCCAAAAAGCCTTTCGTCATCCCGGTTTCATTGGGCTTGCTGGACAAGCAAGGCAACGAAATTCCGCTGCGCCTGCAGGGCGAGACAGCTGCATCGGGGCATTCGCGCGTGATCTCGGTCACCGAGGCCGAGCAGACCTTCACCTTTGTCGACGTCGCCGAACAGCCGCTGCCTTCGCTGCTGCGCGGTTTCTCGGCACCGGTCAAGCTGAGCTTTCCGTACAACCGCGATCAGCTGATGTTCCTGATGCAGCACGACAGCGACGGTTTCAATCGCTGGGATGCCGGTCAACAACTGTCGGTGCAAGTGTTGCAAGAACTGATCGCCCAGCATCAGAAAGGCGAGCCACTGGTTCTGGATCAACGACTGGTGACCGCGCTGGGCACGGTGCTGGCGGATGAAAGCCTGGATCAGGCCATGGTCGCGGAAATGCTGTCCCTGCCGGGCGAGGCGTATCTGATCGAGATCAGCGAAGTGGCGGACGTCGATGCTATCCACGCTGCCCGAGAGTTTGCCCGCAAGCAACTGGCGAACGGCCTCAGTGACGCGCTGTGGAAGCGCTACCAGACTAACCGCGAGCTGTCGAAAACGACCGCATACGTGGCCGAGTCCGAGCACTTTGCCCGCCGCGCGCTGCAGAACATCGCACTGTCTTACCTGATGCTCACTGAAAGGCAGGACGTGCTGGCCGCCGCGATCGACCAGTTCGATACCGCCGACAACATGACCGAACGCCTTACTGCCCTTGCGGTGCTGGTCAACTCGCCATTCGAGGACGAGAAAGCCAAGGCGCTCGCGGTGTTCGCCGAGAACTTCAAAGACAACGCGCTGGTCATGGATCAGTGGTTCAGCGTGCAGGCTGGCAGCACGCTGCCGGGCGGTCTGGATCGTGTGAAAGCTCTCATGCAGCACTCGGCCTTCACCCTGAAGAACCCGAACAAGGTGCGTGCCCTGATCGGTGCATTCGCCGGGCAAAACCTGATCAACTTCCACGCCGCCGATGGCTCGGGTTATCGCTTCCTGGCCGATCTGGTCATCGAACTGAACGGCTTCAATCCGCAGATCGCCTCCCGTCAACTGGCGCCACTGACCCGCTGGCGCAAATACGACAGCGCGCGTCAGGCACTGATGAAAGCCGAACTGGAGCGCATCCGCGCATCCGGTGAACTCTCGCCTGACGTGTATGAAGTGGTGAGCAAAAGCCTGGCTGATTGATCGATCACCTGGGGGTAAGAAGGGCCTTGCGTGAGAGCGGAAGGCCCTTTTTTTGCGCGTTTTCATTTCCGCTTTTCTTATAAAACGCTTCCTGGTTTCTCCCGGCACCATCACCACGGACTGCGTGGCAATCAATTGTTGTAGGCAATTTCCATCACCCAATGTCTGGCTTTCATACGACACGGTAGGAGCGGGCCGGCAGAAACATCCTTCAGTGACGTTCATTCTTTAAACGCTTTGTTGCGGCAGGTTGCTGGCGCAACGCACATCCTCTTATGAAAGGTGCGGAAGTGTTGATGAAGGGACGGAAAACGCTGTTGATGCTGGGTCTGGTCGCGTTTGCTCATGAGGCGATGGCGACCGCTCAGGTTACGGGTGAGCAACGGTTTGAGCTGGGCAGTATCGAGATGAATCTGGGCGTCGGGCTGTTGAACGGTCAGGCCCGCGAGAAGGTTTTTGACCCGGACAACGGCAAGAAGATGAGCCAGTTGAACTGGGACATGAAGCAGGTTCCCACGTTGCATCTGGGCCTGACGTACTATCCGGCGCAGTGGCTTTCCCTCGATCTGCGTGGCTGGACGGCCGTCACCAAGGGCAACAGCCATATGAAGGACTACGACTGGTTGAAAGATGACCACAAGAGCTGGAGTGATTACTCCGACCATCCTGATACCCGTGTCGAAAAGGCTTGGCAGGCGGAGATTGCGGGCACCGCCTGGCTCTTCAGAAATGAACACGCTGCCATCGGCGCCACGATCGGTTACCAGCGCAGCCAATATGGCTGGGATTCACGCGGCGGGCGTTACACGTATTCCTCCCAAGCCGGATATCGTGACATGTCCGGAAAGTTTCCGGACGCCGAAAAAGGGATCGGCTATGAGCAGACGTACGACACCCCTTATGTCGGGCTGGTAGGGCTGTTGCATTTTCGAGACTGGAGCCTGGAAGGTCGTTTCAAACACAGTCAGTGGGTCAGAGCTCGGGATGTCGACCAACATTATCTGCGCGACACTACCTTCACCCGCCACGATGGAAACTCGGGGCGTATGCAAAGCTTTGCCTTGGCATTGTCCTATCGCTTCAACCCTCAGTTGTCGATGAAGGCCGGCGTGGATCACCAGGTTTACGCCGAATCCAGAGGCAGCATGGCGGTAGAGGACAGGGCGGAAGGTCAAACCGATCACTATTCGGGCAAAGTCGCCGGACAGTCTGCGCGCACCACCCTGTCGACGCTGGCGGTCAGTTACGCTTTCTGACGATCGACTCTGACTACGCTAATCCTCGCAAGCCTGACCCTGACATCAGTCAGATCCTCAGGCGCGCGCGGCCGCAAATGCATGGCCAGAACAGTGGCCATGCATCGCCCGAGACGGCCAGTCTTACGCAGGCGCCCATTTCAGGCTTTAACGTGATGCGATAACCGATTCGGTCTGGCAAGAGGTGCTCGCAATGAGCCTGCCCGTCGATCATTGCGGCCACGGGGGTCTGACTCTCAGCTGGGCAAGCAGCGCAAAAGGTGGCGCTTCGCTTGTATGTTGCTCCACAGCCAATTGCAGCGTCTAGAGTTCTCAATCAATCCTGGTGATAACGCTGCAATCACCGGGTCGTTGCTTAACAAAAGATAACGTCATGTCGATTGTCATACGTTTCCAAAGCTGGATAGGATGGGTTCGCTTCGGCAGGGCCATGTCGTACGCGAGCTAGAGCGCTTGCGGCTTTCGACGGGGGCTGCGGAGAACCTAATAAAAATAAAGGAAGGGGAAGCTCCATGCGTGAGCCAGTCATTCGGCGCACTTGGTCCGCGGTCATTCGAGGCAGTGACGATTCCCGGACGTCGCACACGGGCAAGCCTCTGAGCACGGTGTTGTCGTTGCTCATCTCAATGACCTTCTGCGGCGCCGCGCTCGCAGCCGACAGCACGCCAACTGATGCGCCCGCCAACGTCGGTGATTCCGCTGTTTTCGCCCTCGAATCCGCCAAAGCTTCCCGCAGCCTGTTGCTGGACGTGACCCACGCCGGCAAGCGCGTGGTCGTGGTGGGGGATCGCGGCCACATTCTCTTTTCCGATGACGAGGGCAGAACCTGGACCCAGGCCAAAGTGCCGACGCGCCAGTTGCTGACAGCGGTTTACTTCGTCGACGACCAGCACGGCTGGGCGGTTGGCCATGATGCGCAGATCCTCGCCAGCAATGACGGCGGGGCTTCCTGGAGCAAACAGTTCGAAGACCTCAAGCGTGAAGCGCCATTGCTGGACGTCTGGTTCAAAGATCTGCAGACCGGCTTCGCTGTGGGTGCCTACGGCGCATTGCTGGAAACCACTGACGGCGGCCAGCATTGGCAGGACATCGGCGAGCGTCTCGATAACGAAGACCAGTTCCACCTCAACGGCATTGCCTACGTGAAGGACGCCGGACTGTTCGCCGTAGGGGAGCAGGGCAGCATGTTTCGCTCGCCCGATGACGGCCAGACCTGGGAAAAACTCGAAGGCCCTTATCAGGGATCACTGTTCGGCGTGGTCGGCACCTCGCAGGCCAACACGTTGCTGGCCTATGGTCTGCGCGGCAACCTGTTCCGCTCCACGGATTTCGGCAGTCACTGGGAACCCGTTGCCCTGCAGGGCGAACGCGGGCCGCTGGAATTCAGTATCGCCAACGCCTCGCTGTTGCCGGACAACTCCATAGTGCTCGTAGGAAATGGCGGTAGCGTGATGCGCAGTACCGACGATGGGGAGAGCTTCACGGTCTCGAACCGCTCGGACCGTATTTCGCTTGCCGGCGTGACCGAAGACGATAAGGGCAATCTGATTCTGGTGGGACAGGGCGGCGTTCGCGTCACCTCGCCAACGGGCGCCGATGTCGCTCAACAATAAGAACCGACCAGGCCAGGACGCTTTCCCATGACCAATCTTCAACAGCATCACGACAAGCCGACACTGCTGGAACGTCTGATCTTCAACAATCGGCCGACAGTGATCGGCCTTTGCCTGCTGGTCAGTATTTTCCTGTTCTGGCAGGCCACCCTGGTGCGCCCCTCCACCAGCTTCGAAAAGATGATCCCGCTCGGGCATCCGTTCATTCAGAACATGATGGAACACCGCAACGACCTGGCCAACCTGGGCAATACCGTCCGGATTTCGGTAGAGGCCCGGCAGGGCGATATCTTCTCCAAGGAGTACATGGAGACCCTGCGGCAGATCAACGACGAGGTGTTCTACATTTCCGGCGTCGACCGTTCGGGCCTCAAGTCGCTCTGGAGCCCGAGCGTGCGCTGGACCGAGGTGACCGAAGAGGGTTTTGCCGGTGGCGAGGTGATCCCGCAGAGCTACGACGGTTCGCAGGAAAGCCTCGACAAGCTGCGCAATAACGTTCTGAAATCCGGGCAGGTGGGTCGTCTCGTCGCCAACAACTTCAAGTCCAGCATCGTCGACGTGCCGCTGCAGGAGTTCTATCCGGATCCGGCCGATCAGAGCAGGCTGTTGCCGCTGGACTATCGCCAGTTTTCCCACCAGCTCGAAGAAAAGATCCGCGACAAATACGAAGCACAGAATCCCAACGTCGATATCCACATCGTCGGCTTTGCCAAGAAAGTGGGTGATCTGATCGACGGCCTGATCATGGTCGTCATGTTCTTCGGCGTCGCGTTTCTGATCACGCTGGTGCTGCTGATGTGGTTCACCCGCTGCCTGCGCAGCACGATTGCCGTGTTGAGCACGACGCTGATCGCCGTGATCTGGCAGCTGGGCCTGATGCATGTCGTGGGTTTCGGGCTCGATCCTTACTCGATGCTGGTGCCGTTTCTGATCTTCGCGATCGGTATTTCCCACGGCGTGCAGAAGATCAACGGCATTGCGCTGCAATCGAGTGACGCCGAGAACGCCCTGACGGCGGCACGACGCACGTTCCGCCAGCTCTTTCTGCCGGGAATGATCGCGATTCTGGCCGATGCCGTGGGGTTCATCACGTTACTGATCATCGACATCGGCGTGATCCGCGAGTTGGCCATTGGCGCCTCGATCGGCGTCGCGGTGATCGTGTTCACCAACCTGATCCTGCTGCCAGTGGCGATTTCCTACGTCGGCATCAGCAAAAAGGCCGTGGTGCGCAGTAAGCAGGACGCCGTACGCGAGCATCCTTTCTGGCGACTGTTGTCGAACTTTGCCGCGCCGAAGGTCGCGCGGGTGTCGGTGATCCTGGCGCTGGTGGCGTTGGGCGCAGGCCTCTGGTACGGGCACAACCTGAAGATCGGCGATCTTGATCAAGGGGCGCCGGAGCTGCGGCCGGATTCGCGGTACAACCAGGACAACAACTTCATCATCAACAACTACTCGACCAGTTCCGATGTGCTGGTGGTCATGGTCAAGACACCGCCCGAGGGCTGCTCTGCCTTTCAGACGCTGTCGGCGATCAACGAGTTGTCGTGGAAAATGGAAAACACGCCGGGCGTGCAGTCGGCCATTTCACTGGTCACAGTGTCCAAGCAAGTGATCAAGGGCATGAACGAGGGCAACCTGAAATGGGAGTCGCTGTCGCGCAACAAGGACGTGCTCAACAGCTCCATTTCCCGGGCGGACGGGCTCTACAACAACACCTGTTCGCTGGCGCCGCTGCTGATTTTCCTCAACGACCACAAGGCAGAAACCCTGGACCGGGCGGTGCATGCAGTGCAGGAATTCGCGCAGCAGAACAACAAGGAAGGCCTGGAATTCCTGCTGGCGGCGGGTAACGCCGGAATCGAGGCCGCAACAAACGAGGTGATCAAGCAGGCTGAGCTGACGATTCTCATCCTGGTGTACATCTGCGTGGCCGTGATGTGCATGATCACTTTCCGCTCGTGGGCCGCGACGTTGTGCATCGTCTTGCCGCTCGTATTGACCTCGGTGCTGGGCAACGCGCTGATGGCGTTCATGGGCATCGGCGTCAAGGTCGCGACCTTGCCGGTGGTGGCGCTGGGCGTGGGGATCGGCGTCGATTACGGCATCTACATCTACAGCCGTCTGGAGAGTTTCCTGCGTGCGGGGCTGCCGTTGCAGGAGGCGTATTACGAGACGCTGAAATCGACCGGCAAGGCCGTGCTGTTCACCGGCCTGTGCCTGGCGATCGGTGTGTGCACGTGGATTTTCTCGGCGATCAAGTTCCAGGCCGACATGGGCCTGATGCTGACGTTCATGCTGTTGTGGAACATGTTCGGCGCCCTGTGGCTGTTGCCAGCGCTGGCGCGTTTCCTCATCAAACCGGAGAAGATGGCCGGCAAGGTCGGCAACTCGCTGTTCTCGCACTGATCGACCGGGAACAAAAAAACCGCAGGCCGTACGCAGCCTGCGGTTTTTTATGAGGGCGAAGAACAAGGCGCATGCCGTAATTGTCCGGTACAGGCGACCTGTATTTTTCGCCCAGCCTGTCAGTTGTAGACGAAGAAACCTCGTCCGCTCTTACGTCCCAGGTAGCCTGCGGCGACCATTTCCTTGAGCAGCGGGGCAGGGCGGTATTTGCTGTCGTTGAAGCCGTCATGGAACGCTTCGACAATGGCCAGCAATGTGTCCAGGCCGATCAGGTCCGCCAGGGCCAGCGGACCGATTGGCTGGTTGCAGCCCAGGCGCATGCCGTCGTCGATGTCCTGTGCAGTCGCCAAGCCTTCCTGCAGCACCAGAATCGCTTCGTTGATCATCGGCACCAGGATCCGGTTGACCACAAAGCCTGGGCGGTTACCTGCCGTGATCGCGGTCTTGTTCAGGCGTTCGGCCAGCTTGATCGCGGCGACGTGGGTTTCATCGGCCGTCTGCAAGCCGCGGATGACTTCGATCAGGCCCATCATCGGCACCGGATTGAAGAAATGCAGCCCGATGAAACGCTCCGGAAACTCCACGCTGGCCGCCAGCTCCGTGATCGACAGCGACGAGGTGTTGGAGGCAATCACGCAGTCCCGCCCCACATGACTGGCGATCATCTTCAGCAGCCGCAGCTTGAGGTCCAGGTTCTCGGTGGCTGCCTCGATCACCAGTTGCGCGCCGTCCAGCTGCGCGTAGTCGGTGGTCGTCTGAATGCGTTGCAAGGCGGCTTTCGCACTATCGTTGTCGATCGTTTGCTTGTTCACCTGACGTTCGAGGTTCTTGCGCACGGTCGCGACACCGCGCTCCAGCGCCGTGTCGGAAATATCCACCAGGGTCACGTCAAAACCCGCGACGGCGCACACCTGGGCGATGCCGTTGCCCATGGTGCCGGCGCCGATCACGGCAATGTGTTGCAGGCTCATTGAAGGCTCCTCGCTCAAACGCGTTCGAAGATAACAGCGATGCCCTGACCGCCGCCGATGCACATGGTCACCAGTGCGTAGCGGCCCTGAGTCCGGTGCAGCTCGTGAATCGCCTTGGTCGCGATGATGGCGCCCGTCGCGCCGACCGGGTGACCCAGCGAAATACCGGAGCCATTAGGGTTAACCTTTTCCGGATCGAAACCCAGCTCGCGGGCGACCGCGCAGGCCTGGGCGGCGAATGCCTCGTTGGATTCGATCACGTCCAGGTCTGCGACGGTCAGGCCTGCGCGTTCCAAAACCTTGCGGCTGGCGGGAATCGGCCCCAGGCCCATCATCGACGGCTCGACCCCGGCGTGCGCGTACGCGACCAGGCGCGCGAGCGGCTTGAGGCCCTGTTCGCGGACCATGTCGCCACTGGCCATCACCAGCGCTGCGGCGCCATCGTTCAAGCCCGAGGCGTTGCCGGCGGTCACGGTGCCGTCCTTCTTGAATGCGGTTTTCATCTTTTCCAGCTGCTCGGCGGTGACATCGCCGCGCACGTGTTCGTCCTGAGCGAAGGTCACGGTGCCTTTGCGGCTGGCGATTTCAATGGGCACGATCTGACTTGCGAAGCGGCCTTCGGCAATGGCCCGGGCCGCGCGCTGCTGGCTGGTGAGCGCCAGTGCATCCTGGTCGGCTCGGGTGATGCCGTAGTTCTCTGCGATGTTCTCGGCGGTGATGCCCATGTGGATGTTGGCAAACGGATCGTGCAGCGCGCCGAGCATGTAGTCGTATGCCTGAACGTTGCCCATGCGCGCACCCCAGCGGGCTTGCGGCATGATGTAAGCGCCGCGGCTCATGGATTCGGCGCCGCCGGCCAGCACCGCTTTGGCATCGCCGAGCATCACCGACTGGGCGGCCGACACAATGGCTTGCAGACCCGAGCCGCACAGGCGGTTGACGTTCATGGCCGGGGTTTCCTTGGTCAGGCCCGTTTCAAGGGCGATGACGCGGGACAGGTAGGCATCGCGCACTTCTGTCGGGATGACATGACCCATGACCACGTGGCCGATGTGCTCGGCGGCGAGCCCCGACCCGGCAATGGCAGCGCGGCTCACCTGGGTGCCCAGTTCGATGGGCGAGACATCCTTGAGGGAACCGCCGAATCCACCGATGGCGGTGCGCAGCGCGCTGACGACGAAAACTTCGGTAGTGCTCATGTCGACTCCTGAAACCTGTTGTATTTAGGGTGGGCAGCACCGACAGACGGCATTTCGGTCAAGGGCTGATTGCGGGCAAGTCTAGATCGACGTTTGCAGCGGGCCTATGCCAAAACTGTCCAGATCAGCTGGCGTTCTTTACCATCACGGTCTGGCCAGTGGCGCATACCAATAAGAGGAAAAGCTGCTCATGCGGGAAAAGGATTCAGTGTCGATTTACTTCGTCCAGTTGGTGGTGCACGCCTTGCGGGACGAACCGTTACGCCTGCAATCGGTGCTGGAAGCGGCGGGCATCGACATGTCCCTGCTCGATGATCCGGCCGCCAGGGTGTCGGCCAGCGCGTTCGCAGCGCTGTGGCTCATTCAGATCAAGGAGCTGGGCGATGAGTTTTTCGCCCTCGACTCGCACGGCATGCCGTTGGGCAGCTTCGCCTTGATCTGCCGGGCGCTCATCCAGGAACCGAACCTTGAAAAAGCGCTGCGTCAGTGCCTGAACAATTTTGGCCTGTTCCTGCGCGATTTTCGCGGCAGCCTCATCGTGCGCGGCCAGCGAGCGGTGATTGCCGTGGAAACCCGCACCGACGATCCGGTCAAGCAACGCTTTGGCGAAGAAACCTTTCTGCTGCTGATGATCAGCCTGCTGTGCTGGCTGGGCGGACGACGGATCACCATTGACCGCGCGCAGTTTCGCCAGCACCGCGAGCGACTCAGCGACGACTCGCTGCTGTGGGGATTCAACCTGAGTTTTGGCGAGCAGCGCACCGAGATCGAGTTCTCCAGTCATTACCTGCGACTGCCGGTGGTGCAGTCGCTGCCCTCGCTCAAATCGTTTTTGCGCACCGCGCCGCAGTGGCTGGTGATCCGCTTCCGCAATCAGCGCGGGCTGGCGGCGCAGGTGTATCAGCGTCTTCGCAACAGCCATTACGGTCACTGGCCGACCCTGCTGGAAATGGCCGATGAACTGAAACTCAGCCAGACCACCTTTCGGCGCCGTCTGGAGCGTGAGGGCTGTGCGTTTCAGGGCATCAAGGACGATGTCAGGCGTGGCATCGCGCAGCAGACGCTGCGTGAAACCGACATGAGCGTGGTGGACATCGCCGCGCTGGTCGGCTTTCAGGAGCCCAGCGCGTTTCACCGGGCGTTCAAGAAATGGACGGGCGAAAGCCCGGGCGGCTATCGTAAAAAACAGGCGGCGCGCCAGGCTTGATTCGCTCACTGCAAAGGACAGCCGGCACCCCGGCAGCGCGCATCCGGATTACGGCAGCCATGCCTGTCGCCATGCCTCCATGGCTGCTTCGTCGAGCATCCAGTCACGCAGGACCTGCTCGCGCAATTGATCGCCCAACAGCGCCGCACTGGCCAGATCGGCAGTGTGGGCGCGGATTAGACTGACCCAGGCCGACAACGTATTGGGCACGCAGGTCACTGCCAGATCCCCGTGATAGGCGCGCACGTCGCTGCACACCAGCGGTACGCCACAACTGCCCAGTTGCAGGACGGCCAGATTGCGGCCGCAGGCACTCAGCAGATTGTCCACGGCCGGCAGCAGCGCAAGATCAAGATTGAGTCCGGCCAGCGCGGCCGGATAATGCTCAGGCGCTGGCAGTTCATGCCATTCATGACTGTAGGGGCGCAGTACACCCTGCACGTCGCCCATGACGATCCACTGCACTTCCTCGGCCAGTGCCTGGACCACCGGCAAGATCATGTGCAGATCCTGCAGCTGCCAGTGCTGACTCACCAGCCCCACGCGCGGCTTGTCGCCCTGCCCCCGCAACGAAGACAGGTTGCCCCACGCTTCGATGGGCAGGCGCGATGGCAGCAAGCGCACGTCGGTATGGTATTCTCGAGCGATGTCGGCCAGCAACGGGGTCGAAGCAACCACCCGGTTCACCTCGCGCAGACTCTTCTGCAGGGCGTCGAGCCGCACGACATCGAAAGCGAAGGCATCGCCGTCGGCGTCGTCCGATGCCAACTGCACATCGCTCAGGTCGAGGACCACGAAGGCGTTGGGCAGCAGGCTGGCGCGGGCGATGGCCTGTATATGATCAAGGTCCAGGCGTGCCTGGAAAACCATGACATCCGGGTCCAGCCGGGCTTCCTGCGGTATCGACAGATGGCTGCTGCTGAGCAGACCGCCGATGTCGCCGCGGCCAAGCAGGGCCTGGAACGGCGCATTCACCCGCTCGGCCGACGCCGCCCAGGCACCGCCGGCATACGCCAGTATCAACGGCGCCGGCCGCCAGATTGCCGGTGGCCATGCCAGCCGCATGTTGAGCTCAAGCTCCACAGCGTGAAGGTCGAAGGACAAATGCCGGTTGAACGCGCTGTCCCGTGCCAGCGTCGGCAGCCATTTGCGGTACATCGCCAATTGCTCGCCGGTGAAACGCCGATGCTTGGCCAGCTGCGTTGCAGTGTCGACAGTGTTCTGGCTAACGCTGCCTTCGTGAATCAGCACCGCGTGGGGCGTCCAGACATTGAGGTAACCCAGGGCGCCGACCTTCAGGCACAAATCGACGTCGTTGTAGGAAACCACGAAAGCATCTTCGTCCAGGCCACCCACCTCTTCATAGATGGAACGGCGCACGATCAGGCAGGCCGCCGTGACCGCGCTCAGGTCCTGGTCGACCTGCACTCGCTGCATGTAACCCTGCACGAACTGCGGCTCGCCCAAGTGCTGGTGCCCAGCCGGGCCATCCATGCCCAGACGCACCCCGGCATGCTGCAGGCGACCGCCAGGGAACAGCAGCTTGGCGCCGACCACGCCCACTTCGGGACGCTGAGCGTGGTTGAGCAATTCGTCCAGCCAGCGTTCGTGGACGATCGCGGTGTCATTGTTCAGCAACACCAGATAATCGCCTTTGGCCTGAGCGGCCGCGACGTTGTTGATGCGTGAATAGTTGAACGGGTAGGGGTAGCGCAGCACCCGGACCTTTTCCGAGTTCAACGCGTCGATGCCCGCCAGCCATTCAAGGGCCTCGGGTGTCTCACTGTTGTTGTCGACGATCAGCAGCTCGTAGTTTGGATAGGCCGTGGTGTGCAGCAGGGTTTCCACACAGCGCTGCAGGAAGGGCAATTGATCCTTGGTCGGCACGATGATCGACACCAATGGTCGGTCGGTGTGGCCGTACAGCACGTGATATCGCCGAGGCAGGGTGTGGACCACCGTCGCCTGGGGATAGCCGCGGACGTTCAGATGACGCTGCAGCGTGGCCAGTTCGTGGTCATTGGCGGTGGCCACGGGTTGCTCGCAGATCAGCAACGGCTCGCTGACGTGCAGGATCCGGTCAGCGCCTTCGCGCTCGATCAGCCGCAGGATCAAGTCCAGTTGCGCTGCATCGGTAAACTGCGCATCGAAACCGCCCAGGCTTACCAGCAGCGACCGGCTGAACAGCCAGTGACCGGCAGTGAGCAACGGATAGCTGAGCAGATAGTCGAGGTTGAAATCGGGGCGCAGGGCCGAGCTGAGTTCACCCTTGGCGTTCAGGTGCATCTCGTCGGCGAACGCTGCCAGCGTCTCGGGCGACTCGATGAGGCTGAGCGCACAGGCGGTGAGGCCGAACGGTGTGAAACGGCTGCCCGCGTCAACCACCATCAGCCACTCGAAAGCACATTCGTCGGCGACCCGGTTCAGTGCCGCCGCTAGGTTCGGCGCCGGCATCGTCAGCAGCGATACCCGTGATCCCAGTGCATGGTCGGGAAGACGGGTGGCACTGGACAGCACCACCACCTGTAACGACCCATCCACGGCGCTCAGTGGATCGAGGCTTTCCAGGCTGGTCAGCACCTTGTGCGGCGCGTTGTCCAAGTCGGTCAGGACGATAAGCAGCGACGGCACGCCGGCACGTAGCAGGTAATCGTCCAGTTGATTGTGCAACCGCACGTCGGGCGTGCGAGCGCTTTGCCAGGCTTGAACCTGTTGTGGATTGAGTCGTTGCGGCAAAGGCGCGGCCAGCTGTGCAAGCAGGTTGAAGTCGCTGAATTCCGCCCGTCCCGCCAACCCGCGAATACCCACCCAACCATTGCTCAGGGATGCGCTGGCCCAGCCGGACTCGCGAATCAATCGGTGAAAGCGATGGACGCATTCGGTGTTGGCTCCGGCGATTTCGATACCCCGATCGGTCAGATGCCGCGGCGCGATACGGGTGGCAGACAGCGACGGCGGCAGCAGGATCAGGTCGCCTTCGTGCAGCAACCTGGCGTACAGCACCAGACTGCTCAGTGTCGGCAGTTGTTCGTCACGCAGCGAGAACAGATCATCGCCCAGTGCCAACAAATCGGCGCGACGACACAGCACGCTGTTCAGTTCACCGATGAAGTTGCAGGTGAATTCGCCCAGAAACGCCACCACGTCGCGCCCCCGCAGCACTGTGGGTTCGCCGAAGCGCAGGCGCGTGACCAGGTTTTCCGGGAGTGGGGCGTCATCGGCATCTAGCCAGCGCCGATGGGAGGACGCCAGGCGCGCGCCGGGATGGATTTCTAGTGCCTTGACCAGCTCCTTGATGCAGTCTGGCTCCATCAGCGCGTCGCCATCGAGAAACTTGATGTAGTGCCCGTTGGCCGCGGCCAGCCCGCGAATCATGCATCGGTTGGCGCCTTGTGCTTGCTCGTTACGCAGGTAGCGGATCGGCCACGGGCAAGACGCTTGGTAAAGCTCGATTACCGTTCTGGCCAGACCGTCGGTGGCGTCATCGCAAATCACGATTTCAATCGCACCATGGGTTTGTTCGATCACACTGCGCAGCGCGGCTTCAAAAAACTCGGTGCGGCAAACAGCTACGACGACACTGACCAGTCGTTGAGAGTTCATCTTGGTATCCACAGGTATAAAAGGGTGCAAGGCATGTCGGTACGGGCGGCGGTCGTGCCTAGCGTGGGTGGGCAGGGGGCGTCTGCCGCGTCCGGGTCGTCTACTCGGCCTGGGGCTGCAGGCCGCGGATTTCCTCGCGGATAAGCGTCGATGAAATACTCTGGGTGCGCGGCAGATAAACCACCTCGCATTCAGGCTTGAGGAAGTCGAACTTGCCCTCCCAGTCATCGCCCATCACGAACACATCGACCTCAAAGCGCCGCACGTCATCGAGCTTCTGGTCCCAGTTGCCCTCCGCGAACACCAGGTCGACGTAGCGCACCGCCTCGAGCACGATGCGTCGGTTGTCGAAGTCCAGCAATGAGCTTTTGTGCTTGAGCGCATTGAAGGCATCAGTGGACAGGCCGACGATTAGGCGGTCGCCCAGCGCCTTGGCGCGCGCCAGCAGGCGGATGTGGCCGGCATGCAGGACATCGAAGGTGCCGTAGGTGAGCACGGTTTTCATGGGCGGGCCTCCAGCAGAATGCGCTCTACCAGCCGACTGGTATTACGGTCATCGAGGTGCTCGAAGAACATCTTACGTTTGTGCGCGTAGACCAGCGGGTGTTCGGTCTCCTCGCCGGCCAGGGTGCTTTCCAGCGCTGCGAGCAGGCTGGCGAAGTCTTCGCAGACGGGGCCGGGGAACACATCTTCCAGGTTGTAGAACATGCCGCGTTCCTGACCGGCGTAGCGGGCCCGGTCATAGGCAAATGAAATCTGCGGGCGACCGGTGAGCATGAAGTCGATAAAACAGCTGGAGTAGTCGGTGATCAGCGCGTGCGCTTCGCGATAGAGGATTTCGATCTCGGCGAATTCCTCGCGATCCAAGCTGATGAACGGACCTTGGCCGATGCCCAATGCTGCGCTGTAGCTATGGGCGCGGTCGGCCATGTGCTCGCGAATGCCGAGCACTGCGTTGTGCCGCTCAAGGCAGGCGCGAATCTCTTCACGTTGTTGGGCGGTGAAGGCGTAGTACGATGCGGCCTGGCCGTTGCGGAAAGTCGGGGCGAACAGCACCAGGCGACGGCCGTCTATCTCAAAGCGCAGCTTGGCCAACTGATCGGCGAAATCCGCGGCCAGCGCGTTTTCATGGCACAGCACCACGTCGTTGCGCGGCAGGCCAGTAATCCAGATCTTGTCCAGTGGCAGTGGCTGGAACGCGGCCGTCATGGCCAACTGGTCCATTTTCGAGGAGGCAATGACCGCATGGTGCCGGGCGTGTTCACGCAGTAGGTTGTCGCGCAGGGGCGCGTTATCCAGCGACGTGATGCCGATGCGCTTGAGCGGAATGCCGTGCCACAGGTTGATCACCCGATGTAGGCCGGGAATCAGCGGATAAGGCGCGTTAACCGCCGCTGCGTGCTTGACGAAAATGTAGCCTGCGCTGATGAGTGCTTCCTGACCCTCGCGGCTGGCCAGTGGCAGGACCACGACGTTCTCGCCTTCCAGGTAGAAGTCTTTGGATCGGGTCAGCACCACTTTGCGAATATCGGTGCGGTAGCGCACGGCTTCGAACACCGCGCGGTCGTTGCCGGTCAACAGGTGATCGTAAGCGCACACCGGGAACGCCCAGATCTTATCGTTCTTCGGCGCCTTGCTGTCTTCGACGGCGAACTCCTGGTCGCTGAGCAGCGCACGCGGCGCCCCCGTGACCAAGGGCGGCGCCTTGCGCACGGCGTTGATGATGTAGTGCGTCGGGGTGGCGTCGGCAATGGCCATGTCGACGTTGAGCTCTGCCGCCTTGGCGATCTGCCCGATCAGCGGCAGGAAGGTTTCGCTCAAGGGGCTGGCGCTGATCACCGGTTGCCCGCCGGTCATTTCGAAGCCTGTTTCGTCCAGCAGCTGCAACAGCGTCTCGCGGGTGAACCAGCGCAGGTGGGAGCGATGCAGCAGACCCACATCCTGGTAATGGAAGGCACCGGCAGCCAGCTTTACCTGCAAGGACCAGTGCTGTGCGTTGGGCATGCACAGGATCACGCTGCCGTTTTCCGGCAGGTGCTTTCTGACGTTGACCAGAAACGCCCATGGGTCGGCGACCTGGGTCAGCGCCTCACCGAGGATCCAGCACTGGTGGTGGCTGTGCTTGAGAAAAAACGACTCTTCAAAGTGATTGGCAGCCACGCATTCAGCCTGCTCGCACAACCCCTTGGCCTGCTCGAAGACTGCCTGATCGACAGTGATCAGGGTGTATGCAACCCCTTTAAACGCCGCTTTGACCCGGCTTGCCAGCGCCGTGTTGGCACTGGCGATCTCGATGATCGAGGTCACCGCCGTCGGGATGGCTTGCAGGCAATGGGCGGTGAGTTCTTCGGACAGTGGCTGGGCGTACATGCAGTTACCTGTAGGAAATTAATCTAGGCTGTTCAACGAGCGTATTCAGTGACAACAAACTGCCGGCTGACCATGGCGATGGCGGCCATGACTAGCCTGTGCCAGGCGCCGCTCACGATCCCGTGTCTGGGTTCAGGACGTGCAGTTACACTGCCATGTTCACGCCGCGCGGCCTCGTTCAGGGCTGTCACGAAAATGGCGCCCTGATTACCATCAACGCTAAAAAGCAAGAACTCGGCCAACCTGGCGCCTGCCGGAAAGGATGCGCTTGATATTCCGAACGACTGACGCTTATTTTGTACGCCTTGCCGCTGTGCGGTCTGCCAGAAAAACAAAGGATTTGAGTCATGAGTAGCGATGGCCACAATTCACTCGCGCAGCGATTGATGGGCATTGATGAAATTGAATGTGTCACCCCGGACCTCAACGGTGTGCCACGCGGGAAGGTGATGACGGCGCAAGGGTTTCTGGAAGGCCGGCGCCTGCAGATGGCCCGTGGCGTGCTGCTGCAATGCATCATGGGCGGCTACCCGGCTGCAAAATTCTACGGCAGCGACGATGGTGATCTGGCGCTGGTCGCCGATCCGCAACAGATTCACCGTCTGCCCTGGAGCGACGAGCCTCGTGCGCTGGCCATCTGCGATGCAGACGAGTTGACCGGCGAAAGCTCCAGTCTCTCGACCCGCGGCCAGCTCAAGTCGGTAATCGCCCGTTACGCCCGCTATGGCTGGTCGCCGGTGGTCGCGACGGAGCTTGAGTTCTTCGTGTTCGCACCCAACAGCGACCCGACTCAACCATTCAAGCCGCCGGTCGGGCTGGACGGCCGTCGCGAAGAAGGACGCTCGGCGTTCAGCGTCAGTTCCAACAACGGCCTGCGACCCTTCTTCAGCGAGGTCTACAAGGGCATGGCTGCTCTTGGCCTGCCGCGCGACACGTTCATGCACGAAATGGGCGTCAGCCAGTTCGAGATCAACCTGCTGCACGGCGACCCGTTGCTGCTCGCCGATCAGACGTTCCTGTTCAAGCACCTGCTCAAGGAAATCGCGCTCAAGTATGGTCTGACCGTGGTGTGCATGGCCAAGCCGCTGGCGCACACGCCGGGCAGCTCGATGCACATTCATCAGAGCGTGGTAGAGACGGCGACCGGCAACACTATTTTCAGTGACGAGCAGGGCGCGGCCACCGCCGAATTCCACCATTTTCTCGGCGGGCAGCAGGCGGCGATGGCGGACTTCACCGCGCTGTTCGCGCCCAACGTCAATTCCTACCAGCGGTTGTGCCATCCGTTCGCCTCGCCGAACAATGCCTGTTGGTCACACGACAATCGCGCCGCCGGCCTTCGCATTCCGGCCAGCGCGCCGGTTGCCCGACGGGTGGAAAACCGGCTCCCCGGTGCAGATGCCAACCCGTATCTGGCCATTGCAGCTAGTCTTGCAGCCGGGCTGTACGGGATCGAGCAGAAACTGGAACCGTCGGCGCCGATTCAAGGGGAGTTTGACGTGCCGGATAATCTTTCCCTGCCATGTACCTTGCATGCCGCTCTGGAGCGTCTGAAACGCAGCCCATTGGCCAAGGAACTGTTTGGGACCGAATTCATCGAAGGCTACATCGCATCGAAGACCCTGGAACTGACCAGTTTCTTCGATGAAATCACGCCCTGGGAGCGCCGAGTATTGGCCCAGGATGTGTGAACACCATTGCGAGCCATGCTCCTTCGGAGTGATGCACGTGGTACGTCGTTGGAAACAGGCGAGCAGGCTCGATCAGAGCGCCCGAGGTAGGGCGCTTGCGGCCTTATCGCGTGTTCTGTGCGACGTCTGACGTTTGTTCATGATGGTTTCACACAGCCTGAAGCACCCAGGCTCAAGAACCGCGGTTCGGGAATCCTCTCTGATGGGGGCTTCCCGTTTTTGGAAAGCCGATGCGCCAAATCTGGAAGTCCTTTAGAGCGCTGTATTTCGCCTCGCTGATGATGTTGATCGGCTCGGGCCTTTTGAGCACCTACCTTGCCTTGCGTCTGGCGGCCGATCAGGTCGATGGCCTGTGGGTCGGTGCGTTGATGGCCGCCAACTATGTCGGTCTGGCGCTGGGCGGCAAGATCGGCCACCGGCTGATTGGCCGGGTCGGGCACATTCGTGCGTATGCGACGTGCGCCGGTATCGTCGGCGCTGCCGTTCTGGGGCATGGTCTGGTGGATTATCTGCCGGCGTGGATCTTTTTGCGCATGATCGTCGGCCTCGGGATGATGTGCCAGTACATGGTCATCGAGAGCTGGCTCAACGAGCAGGCATCGCCCAAGCAGCGCGGTCTAGTCTTCAGTGGCTACATGATCGCCTCGTACCTTGGGCTGGTGCTCGGCCAGCTGATCCTGGTGATCCATCCGCAGCTGGGCCCCGAACTGCTGATGCTGGTGGCGCTGTGTTTCACCCTGTGCCTGGTGCCGGTGGCGATGACCCGCAGTATTCACCCGGCGCCGATGCGTCCGGCCCCGCTCGAACCCTTGTTCTTCATGCGCCGCGTACCGCAGTCGCTGACCACGGTGTTGAGCGCCGGCCTGATCATCGGCTCGTTTTATGGCTTGGCGCCGCTGTATGCCGCGCAGCAGGGGCTGTCCACCGAACATGTCGGTATGTTCATGGCCAGTTGCATCGGCGCAGGCCTGCTGGTGCAAGGCCCGTTGGGCAGGTTGTCGGACCGCTACGATCGTGCCTGGCTGATTCGCGGTGTGGCGGGGTTGCTGGTGCTGGCCGCGTTGCCATTGGCGATTTTCCCCAGCGTGCCGATGGAGGTGTTGCTGGCGGTCGGGTTCGTGGCGTCGCTGCTGCAGTTCTCGCTCTACCCGCTGGCGGTCGCCTTTTCCAATGACCACGTCGAAGGCGAGCGCCGCGTGTCGCTGACGGCCATGTTGCTGATGACCTACGGCGTGGGCGCCAGTATCGGGCCGCTGGTCTCGGGTGTGCTGATGAAGATGTTCGGCAGCAACATGCTGTACGCCTTCGTCTGCTTCACGGCGCTGGTGCTGGTGCTGCGTATTCGTCCCAAAGCCGTCACCAACCTGCACCAGGTGGAGGATGCGCCGCTGCATCACATCGCCATGCCGGACAGCATGTCCAGCTCGCCGCTGGTCGTGGCGCTTGACCCTCGGGTCGATGAGCAAGTGGTTCAGGACCAGATGCAGACCGCGACCGACGCGACCGACGCGACCGACGCGACCGAACCGGAGCAGCCCGGTGCCGAAACCGAAGCCGGCCCCGAACGCGTGGTGCCGTCAGGAGAAGGCGTCGTGCGGCCGGTTGCGGTGGTCGATGGCGATGTCACCACCGACGCGCAAGACGCCCGGCCCGACGCGGTTCACGATGCATCGCGGGATGTCGGCGTCGACCGCCCGCTCTGACGCGAGACCTGGCGGCTGCAAACGCCGCCCGGTTCCCGGCCTCTTCGCGAGCAAGCTCGCTCCCACATAAGTTCTGCGTGTTGCCGTCATCCGATGCTTGCGCGAGCGGGTGAGAGCCACAGAAATCCAGCGTCCGACTTGGCATCCGATGCTTGCGCGAACCTGGTGGGAGCGAGCTTGCTCGCGAAGGCTGACGCGAAGGCATGCAGGGCGTTGATGCGGGGGTATGGACAGTCACCGCAATCGCTGCGGCGCAGTGCGGGACCGGTGGTAGGCGTTGTGATCGGTAGGGGCAGGCGCTTGCCGCAAGCGCCCGCTGGCCGGTTGAATCAGAAGTCGTCGTCTTTGTCGAAGCGACGGGCTTCGCGCTGCAGCTGGTAAACGAAACGTTCGACCTGACGCTGCACCAGTCCACTCATGTTGTGGAAGCGCACACCGGCAAAAGTGGTGTTGATCTTCTCTTCGAAGTGCAGATAACGCAGCTCCACCGGCGTGGTCATGGCGCCGAAGGGCAGGTGAGCGACGAAACGCTCGTAGACTTGGCCCAATTGCATGCGTTCAGAGACATCGCCTTCGAAGCGCAGCTTGCAGCCGGTCGCGGAGATGTCGAGCAGTTTGCCGCGCAGCGGCGACTTCAGCTTGTCGCCACCGATTTCGATGTCGACCAGCGACGCCAGCTTCAGGGCCGCGCGGAAGGCATTGCGGCGCTGGTGATAAACGACTTCTTCAGGCATCGGTCCGCGATAGCAGCGCGGATCATCGATGACGTCCATCTTCGCTTTGACTTCCCAGGCGATACGCACGCCATCATGGAAGCCTTCGACCCGGAATGCCTCGCCGTTGGCCAGAAAGCGCTCTCCATCGCGCGGGATCATTTCATCCAGCGTGATTTCGTTGCTGTCACGGTCAACGTCGGTCACATAACTCTGGAAACGTTGGCTACGCTCGTGAAAAGTGATGATCAGCGGATCATGGCTTTCCATCAGAAGCCGCAGGTTGGCGGCAATTTCCAAAGGCGTGGTCAGTACCTTTGGGGGCTGCGGAACATCTTCCGCGCTTAAGGCATTCACGGTTTTCCATCTCCAGGCAAAAAACGACAGCGTGCGACGCGAGGCATTTTGCCATCATGTCGCGCGCCTTGATACAAGAACTTACGCCTGGCTAAGCGGACGTGGTCTGGCTCTGCCGGACGTCGAACCCCGGCTGTCGTACAGCGTCGGCGTGTCGCCACCATTGAGGATTCGCAGCTGCTGCGCCGTCGTGAGCTGCTGCAACTGAATGAGGCTGCCGTTCTGCTCGTTGGCCGCCTGACATTCGCTCATCAGCGCGCTGAGTTCGTCGCTTGACTTCAACAACGCTTCGCCAACCGAAGAATGCTTCGCCACTTCTTCCAGTCCCGCACGGTTGGCGGGCAGGCCCAGGCTCGTCATCAGTTGGGTGCGTCTGCGTCCGTGCTGCTCAAGGACAATCACCAGCGCCTGTTTCTGCGCCAGGATGTGTTCCATTTCGACCATATTGCGGCCATGAAGCGCCAGTGACTCGGCCTTCAGGATCTCCAGCAGATGCCGGGTCGGCGCAATATCGTCCGTGATCAGTTGAAGCAAAGTAGTGTCTTGCATCGCATGCCCTGGGATTTAAGCGTCCAGAAGCCCCTGCGCAGACCGGGGGCTAGCGCTGGGCTTCGAAATTAAGCAGTTTGTTCGCAACACGGTTGCTGTCGACCTTGTAACTGCCGTCGGCGATCGCCGCCTTCAACTCAGCCACGCGGCTGCTGTTGACGACTGGCTGATCACGCAACGAATCAGTGATCTTCTGCAACTGTTGAGCTTCACTGCTCAAATGTACTGCCTCACCGCTACCGTTCACGCTCGTCGAAGTGCTCACCGCAGCCGGAGCTTCGGTTTTGCTGGCTTCTTTCGTGCCGGAGGTACGTGTCGTACCCCCAACGGCAGTGGAGCTATTCAAACGACTGAAGTCGATGACCATGATTGAAAACCTCTGGGTTCTAGGACGCTTGCCTTGGTTTCGGCCAAACCCGGAATAACTTTAGGGCCAGTGCGAAAACAGTCTCGAATAGACTTCGCATAGGACATGACGGTTCCGAGTGTAGGAAAAGCGCAAGCGTTGCGCCAGAGGTTACGACCCTTTACATAGGCACCTCGACCTGCCCGGGGGCGACGATGTTGGCCTTGATCACGCGTTGAGAATTAAGGTTTTTCACCCGTATTTGCTCGTTCAGACCGCCTGCCGACAGTGCCTCGCCAGGCATGCGCACGCTCATTGAACCACTGCGTGCGCTGATGACGACCTGATCACCCTTGCGGACCATTTGCGGCTGTTCCAGATGGACGGGCGTCAGAATCTGATCGATGACCGTTGGTCGGACAAGTTTCTGCCCGATCGCCTGATCCACCGAATCCAGGAAACCCTGACCCAGCAAGCCCACGTCGCGTTCGCGCATCGCCACATCGCCTTCGGCAACGATCGCATCGCGCTTCATCGGCCGGACCACGGTCACGACATTGCGATAAAGATGCACCTGGGCAGGCACGAACACCGTCCATGGAGCACTGCCTTCGCAACGCAGCTTGACTGTGACGCGGCCAATGGGCTGCGCAGGGCTTTCCAGGGTGGCTGTCAAATCCTTGTCGCAGTGCGGCATACGCAGGCGCGGATCCAGTTGTTTGACTTCGATTTCATAACGGCCTGCGGTTTGGCTGGTAGCCAGATAGTCTTCAACGGTGAATTCAAGAAAGCCCTGGGTGACGCCGATAAGTTGTTCAGGCAGCGTCACATTGTCCGCACGGCTCAGGCCGGCGGTGCCAAGCAGACACACGGCAGCCAGCACGCAGAAAAAGCTGCGGGTTGCAGTGGCGAGGCGTCGGGATACTGTCATTTGTCTGTTCATGATTGGGTAAATAGCAAGGCCCGTGCCGTATGCTGATCCAGCAACGCGCAATTGGTCGATTTGGGGAGGAGCAGTGCATGGCTGGTGTTTTGGATTCAGTTAACCAGCGCACTCAACTGGTAGGGCAGAACCGCCTTGAACTGTTGTTGTTCCGGCTGGACGGCAAGCAGTTGTATGGGATCAACGTGTTCAAGGTAAAAGAGGTGCTTCAGTGCCCAAAACTTACCCACATGCCCAAATCCAGTCCGATTGTGCGCGGAGTGGCAAATATTCGGGGCGGGACCATTCCCATCCTCGATCTGGCGATGGCGACCGGTTCGACAGCGCTGGGCAATATCGATAATGCGTTCGTGATCATTACCGAATACAACACCAAGATTCAGGGTTTTCTGGTGCACTCGGTCGAACGCATCGTCAACATGAACTGGGAAGACATTCATCCACCACCCAAGGGAACCGGTCGCGACCACTACCTGACGGCAGTGACGCGGATCGACAACCAGTTGGTCGAAATCATCGACGTGGAGAAAATCCTCGCCGAAGTGGCACCGGTTTCAGAAAACATTTCCGCCGGCGTCGTGACCGAAGAAGTGCAGCACAAGGCGTTGTCCCTGCGTGTGCTGACGGTCGATGACTCGTCGGTGGCGCGCAAGCAGGTCACGCGTTGCCTGCAGACCGTTGGCGTGGAAGTGACCGCGCTCAATGATGGTCGTCAGGCGCTGGAGTTTTTGCGCAAGCTGGTGGACGAAGGGAAAAAACCGGAAGAAGAATTCCTGATGATGATCTCCGACATTGAAATGCCGGAGATGGATGGCTATACCCTGACTGCCGAGATCCGCAGTGATCCGCGCATGCAGAAGCTGCACATCATCTTGCATACATCGTTGTCTGGCGTTTTCAACCAGGCAATGGTGAAGAAGGTCGGAGCGGACGATTTCCTGGCCAAGTTTCGGCCGGACGATCTGGCAGCTAGAGTGGTAGATCGTATCAGGGCGGCAGATATCAGCTGAGGAGGGAACCTCCCTCCTTGCTGTTCACATGATTTGAGAGGCGGCATGTCTACAGGTAATTTGGATTTTGAACAGTTCCGGGTCTTCCTGGAAAAAGCCTGTGGCATCTTGCTGGGTGAAAATAAACAGTACCTGGTGTCCAGTCGGCTCAACAAGTTGATGGAACAGCAGGGCATCAAGTCGCTGGGCGAGCTCATCCAGCGAATCCAGACCCAGCCGCGCAGCGGACTGCGCGAACAGGTCGTAGATGCGATGACGACCAACGAAACCCTGTGGTTTCGCGATACGTATCCGTTCGAGGTGCTCAAGAGCAAGGTCTTGCCTGAGCAGATCAAGGCGAGCCCCGGCCAGCGCCTGCGCATCTGGTCGGCGGCCTGTTCGTCGGGGCAGGAGCCGTATTCGCTGTCGATGTCGATCGATGAGTTCGAGCGCAGCAATCCGGGGCACTTGAAGTCGGGTGTGCAGATTGTCGCGACGGATCTGTCCGGGAGCATGCTGAACAACTGCAAGACGGGGGAGTACGACAGTCTGGCGATCGGGCGCGGGCTGTCGCCTGATCGTCTGCAGCGTTATTTCGATCAGAAGACGCCCGGGCGCTGGACCGTCAAGGCGCCGATCAAGAGTCGAGTGGAGTTTCGTTCGTTCAACCTGCTGGACAGTTATGCGGCGCTGGGCAAGTTCGACATTGTGTTCTGCCGTAACGTGCTGATCTACTTTTCGGCGGAGGTAAAGAAGGACATTTTGCTGCGTATTCATGCGACGCTGAAGCCGGGCGGTTATCTGTTCCTCGGCGCGTCGGAAGCGCTGAACGGTTTGCCGGACCATTATCAGATGGTGCAGTGCAGCCCCGGGATCATTTATCAGGCCAAGTGACGGGCTGCGATTTTGATTCGATGAAAACCCCGCCTGGTCGGGGTTTTTGTTTTTCTGGGTGTTGATTCTGGCGACGTCGGGGCAAATCGTCCGATGCGGCCCAGAGCAAGTGCGCTCCAGCGCCTTCGGCAGAATCAAAAGCGGTGACGCAAGTCGCTTGTGCGCTTGTTTTTGATCTTCCTGCCCTCGTCAGCCCACGCGCCACCTCAGCGGCAAAAAAACGGCACCAGCCTTGCCGCTTTCCTCGCCATCAGCGGAAATCGCTTGCCGCTTTTCTGGCATCTCCGCCATCGACATCCCCTGCAGCCCCCGAAATACGGCGCTTTGCGAATCTGGCACGGCGCTTGCTATCTCTGTGTCACGAACATCTGGTCAACCGGTAAAGGTTCCCGACATGAGCATCAGCTTTGACAACGCACTGGGCATTCACGAAAAGGCGCTGAACTTCCGCGCTCAACGTGCCGAAGTGCTGGCCAACAACATCACCAACGCCGACACGCCGAACTACAAGGCGCGCGACCTGGATTTCTCCAAGGTGTTGGCCGCTGAAAGCGACAAGGCCAACAAAGGCACCTTCGCCCTGAACATGACCAACAACCGTCATATCGAAGCCGAAGGCCTGACCGACAGCGACGCGAGCCTGCTGTACCGCACGCCGTCGCAGCCGTCGCTGGACCAGAACACCGTCGATGCTCAGGTCGAAAATGCCAACTACGCCGAAAACGCCATTGGTTTTCAGGCCAGTTTCACGTTGCTCAACAGTAAGTTCAAAGGGCTGGTATCGGCCCTGCGCGGAGAGTAATTCATGTCTCTATCCAGTGTTTTCAATATTGCCGGTAGCGGCATGAGTGCCCAGAACACTCGCCTCAACACCGTGGCCAGTAACATCGCCAACGCCGAAACCGTGTCCTCGAGTCTGGACCAGACATACCGCGCCCGTCACCCGGTGTTCGCGACGGTCTTCCAAGGCCAGGAGTCCGGCGGCAGTGCTTCGCTGTTCGAAGACCAGGTCCAGGCCGGCACCGGTGTCCAGGTTTCCGGCATCGTCGAAGACGCCTCCAACCTGGAAGCACGTTACGAGCCAAACCATCCGGCCGCCGACAAGAACGGTTACGTCTACTACCCGAACGTCAACGTCGTCAATGAAATGGCAGACATGATCTCGGCCAGCCGTTCGTTCCAGACCAACGCGGAAATCATGAACACCGCTAAAACAATGATGCAGAAAGTCCTGACCCTCGGTCAGTGATAAGGGGCTCATGCAATGACCGTTACTAACGACACCTCCAGCAGCGATTACATCAAGTCGCTGCAGACCGTCACCTCCGGCAAGGCAGGCGACAGCAGCACCGGCGCAAGCACGCTGGGCAAGGATTCGTTCCTGCAATTGCTGGTCACGCAGATGCAGAACCAGAACCCGCTCGATCCTCAGGACAACAGTGAGTTCGTGGCGCAACTGGCGCAGTTCAGCAGCCTGGAAACCATGCAGAACCTGAGCACGTCGGTTGACGCGATCGGTGGCATGTATCAGTCCTCGCAAGCGTTGCAGGCGTCTTCGCTGGTCGGCCGCTCGGTGATCGCCGACACCGGTTCGACCCACGTCGATACCACCAAAGGCATGACCGGTTCGGTCGTAGTGCCTTCGACCAGCACGGCGACCTCGGTCAACATCTACGACAGCACCGGCACCGTCGTGCGCACGATCGATCTGGGTGAGCAGAAAGCCGGCAACGCCAGCTTCACCTGGGACGGCAAGGACGAAGCAGGCCAGACACTGGCCACCGGCAATTACAGCTTCAAGGCGACCGGTAGCCTGGATGGCAAGAACACTGGCTTGAGCACTTACCTGCCTGCAACGGTGACCAGTGTCACCATGGGGACGGCAGGCAGCGCAATGACCCTCAACCTGGCCGACGGCACCAACATTGCCTTGTCCAAAGTTCAACAAATCGGAATCTAGAGCCGACTAGACGGCGCAGGAGTTAAAGATGTCTTTCAATATCGGTCTTAGTGGGCTCTACGCAGCGAACAAAAGTCTCGACGTCACGGGCAACAACATTGCCAACGTTGCGACTGTCGGCTTCAAATCTTCCCGTGCGGAGTTTGCCGACCAGTACGCGCAATCCATTCGTGGAACTTCCGGTGGCACCAACGTTGGCAGCGGTGTTTATACCGCAGCGGTCACTCAGAACTTTACTCAGGGTTCTCTAACTACCGGCACCGGTCGCGATCTGGACCTGGCGATCAACGGTAACGGCTTCTTCATGATGAGCAACAACGGCGAGAAGCTGTACACCCGCGCCGGTAACTTCCACACCGACTCGGCCGGCAACATCATCGATACCAACGGCAATAACCTGCAGGGTTATGGCGTTGATGCCAATGGCAACGTGATGACCGGCGTTTTGACCAACCTCAAGGTCGACACGTCGAACATGGCGCCGAAAACCACCGCCAACATCACCATCAAGTCGAACCTGAACTCGTCCGAGCCGATCAACACCGGCGCGGCGTTCGATCCGGCGGACACCACCACTTACACCTCGACTTACAGCACGCCGATCTACGACAGCCAGGGTAACGCGCACACCCTGTCCCAGTATTTCCGCAAGACAGACACGAACTCCTGGACCATGTACACCCTGATCGACGGTCGCAACATGTCCGATCCGACCACCGAGCCGGCTGTTGCTGCGGATCAGACTCAGCTGAAGTTCGACGAGTCGGGCAACCTGATCACCACGCCTGCGCCGGTTTCCACGGCCGGTGTGACGGTTAACGCCGACGGTACGTTCACGATTCAGGACTGGCAGCCTGCCCAGAGCAAAACCGTAGGTTCGACCACGACGTGGGTCGAGAACGGCGCTGCCCAGGTGGACATGAAACTGAACATGCTGGCGACCACTCAGACCAACGCTGCGGCAGGCGCGATTTCGAAGAGCCAGGACGGTAACTACACCGGCCAGATCAGCGCCATGAACGTCGACTCCAGCGGCAACCTGTTCGCCACGTACACCAACGGCGAATCCCGCGTGATCGGCCAGGTGGCGCTGACCACATTCGCCAACGTCCAGGGCCTGGCCCCGGCGGGCGGTACCATGTGGCGCGAAACGTACGCTTCGGGCATCCCGGTCACCGGTGCTCCAGAGTCGGGTACGCTGGGAAACATTACCGGTTCTGCGCTGGAAGAATCCAACGTCGACCTGACCGGCCAACTGGTTGAACTGATCAAGGCACAAAGTAACTATCAGGCGAATGCGAAAACCATCTCGACTGAAAGCACCATCATGCAGACCACGATTCAGATGACCTGATAACGGTCGATTGATTGCGGTACTCAAGCCCCTCTTCGGAGGGGCTTTTTTTTGCCTGCCGTATGCCTGTTGCTGCCCTTTGAAGGGCGCTTAAAACATGGAGAGCGGTCCCACTGATTAACTAGAAAATTCCTACTTTCGTTAATGCGAGACTCGAATCGCTGGCAAACCAATACCGTTGAAGGCTGCCGTCTGGCTGCACAGCGGCATCGGTTTGTCTGCGCACATTCAATGCATTGACGAACGTGTCGTTCAACACGACTCAGGGAGTGTTCATGTCATTCAATATCGCAGTGTCCGGTTTGCATGCGGCGCACACGCGCATGGAAGTGGCGGGCAATAACATCGCCAACGTCGGCACCGCCGGCTTCAAATCTTCGCGAGCGGAATTCTCTGCCGTCTACTCCTCGTCTTCCCTCGGCGCCAGCCGCTCCGCCAGTGGCGATGGCGTGCGCGTGGCCGGCATCTCGCAGAACTTCAAGCCCGGTGACGCAATGGCAGGCCAGAGCAGGGCGCTCGACATGCGCATTCAGGGCAAGGGATTTTTCGTCATGAGCGACGGCGGCGCCACCAGCTACACCCGCGCGGGCGCCTTCCTCAAAGATGCCGAAAACTTCGTCGTCGATACTCACGGCAGCCGCTTGCAGGGTTACGCCGTGACGCCGGATGGCAAGGTGATCAGCGGGGTGCGCAGCGACCTGAAAATCGACACGGCGAGCATGGCGCCCAAAGCCACCGGCAAAGTGGAACAGACTCTGGTGCTGGATTCAGCGGCCGCGTCGCTGGATGCGCTGCCGGCGTTCGATCCCGGTAATCCGCAGACCTACACCCGTGTGTCGAGCCTGACGATTCAGGACGCCGGCGTGCCTGCCGTCAAGGAAGTGCTGGGCACCGACGCCAACGGTAATCAGTATGTTCAGGTGCCGGCCAAGCCAGCGGTCCCGCCTCAGGACCACGAACTCAAGCAGTACTTCGTCAAAACCGCAGACAACAACTGGACCTCGTACATTCTGGTCGACGGCGTCAGTCCGCTGGATCCCTACAGCACGACGCCGCTGGAAATCGGACTGCAGACTTCGGCGGCAGGCAACCTTTCCCTGACCGGAGTCGACGCAGCGGTCAAAGTGGTTTCCGACACCGAACTGTCGTTGCACAGGTGGCAGCCAGCGATTCAGGTCAACGGGCGCTGGACACCGAGCCCTGCGGCGGGTCCGCTCTCGGTTGCGCTGCCGTTGGGGGATGCCGGCGGCCCGTTTCTCGACCCGGCCGATGCGCTGATGCCGCGAGCGGTCCCGGCATTCGACCGGTCCGACATCTCCACCTACAACAAGGCGTTCACCAATGGCATCTTCGACAGCCTGGGCAATCGCCACGAGATCACTCAGTACTTCGTCAAGGACGGCAGCAACAGCTGGAAAATGCACCTGTTGGTCGATGGGCGCAATCCGCAAAATCCCGACAGCACTGAGGCGTTGACGGCCAGCATGCTGTTCAGCGCCGACGGTTCGCTGCGCTCGCTGCTCGGCGGCCCGGGCCTGTCGGTGGACAACAACCAATTGACGCTCAATGGCTGGGTGCCGGCCAAGCCCCTGGTCAGCAACAAGCCGGACGGTCGCTGGGTCAGCAACGGCGCAGTGGGCAACGCGGACGGTATCGTTCTGGACTTCGGCAAGCTGAGCCAGCACCGGGGTGAAACGGGCAGTTCCGGCGTGGTGGTCGACGGCCACAGCTCAGGCGAGGCCACCAATCTGTCCATCGACAGAAACGGCATGATGAGCACGGGTTTCAGCAACGGTGTGCGACGCAACATCGGCCAGATCATGCTCGCCAGTTTTGCCAACGAGCAGGGCCTGCAGCCGGTCAGCGACACGCGCTGGGTGGAGACCCACGGATCCGGCGTCGCCAATTTCGAGACGCCGGGGATCGGCACGCTCGGCACGATCGTCAGCCACTCGCTGGAAGGCTCGAACGTTGCGCTGACCCACGAACTGGTGGAGCTGATTCAGGCGCAGACGGCGTATCAGGCCAACTCCAAGACGCTGTCCACCGAGGCGGAATTGATGCAGACGCTGATTCGCGCCACCTGAAGCCGGTTGCGCGCGGGCCGACGCCGTCGTGCGGCGTGGGTCCCAGGCGTCAGATCGAGCAGTCGGCCTTGACGAACGCGTTGCTCACACGGGTCCAGCCCTTGCCGGGGCTGGTCTGCGCACAGACCGTCCGGTCCTTGCCTTGCCACAGGTAATAGGGCGCTTGTGCCGCCATGACCGCAGTCGAACTGGCAGTGAGGAAAAAGAACAGGGCGAAACGCAAACGCATGACAGTTTCCTGTTGGCAAAAAGGCCGGTGAGCAAAGCGCTGCAATTATCGCTCCTCGTGAAGGTTTTTTGGCGTCCACCGACCGGGATTTTCCGGAAAGCGGCGGTCCGCCGTCGCGCAGGATTTTCCGCGCGGGCCCGCATGGGTTTTTCAGCCCGTAACTGCTGGAAAATCAGCCGTTTGTAGCGCCTCTGAAAAACTGGTTCGATTATTGCTATGACCACAGCAGTACAGCTACAGGCGGCAAGCGTCTGTCGGAGGAGGAAGACTGTGGACAAGTTGCTTTACGTGGCCATGAGCGGTGCGTCAGAAAACGCCATCGCGCAAAAGGCGCATGCCAACAACCTGGCGAACGTCTCGACCAACGGGTTTCAGCGTGACCTTGAACAGGCCCGCTCGATGCCGGTGTTTGGCGAGGTCATGCCGTCGCGCGCCTATGCGATGAGCGAGCGCCCGGGCACCGACTTCAGTCAGGGTTCGATGATCGATACCGGCCGCGAACTGGACGTTGCCGTCAAGGGCGATGGCTGGATGGCGGTCCAGACACCTGACGGCGGCGAAGCCTATACCCGCACCTCCAGCATGAACATTGACGCCTTGGGCGTGTTGCGTGATGGCAATGGTTTGCCGGTCATGGGCAACAGCGGGCCGATTGCCGTGCCGCCACAGCAACAGATCGAGATCGGCGCCGACGGCACGATCAGCGTTCGCTCCTTGGGTGAATCGCCTCAGGTCATGGCTCAGATCGACCGCATCAAGCTGGTCAAGCCAGACCTTGGAAACATGGAAAAAGGCCCCGACGGTCTGATGCACACCAAAGATGGCAGACCGGCGCAAGCCGATGCCAACGTGCAAGTGGAGTCCGGATTCCTGCAGTCGAGCAACGTCAACGCCGTCGAGGAAATGACCTCGGTGCTGGCGTTGTCCCGCCAATTCGAACTGCACATCAAGATGATGAAGACCGCCGAGCAGGATGACGAGTCGATGGCTCGCGTCTTGCAAATGGGCTAATGACTGACAGCTTGCGCCGATAATCAGGCGCTCGAGGAGATTAACGAATGCTTCCGGCACTCTATGTAGCGAAAACCGGTCTGGCCGCTCAGGACATGAACCTGACGACCATTTCCAACAACCTGGCAAACGTGTCGACCACCGGTTTCAAAAGTGATCGCGCCGAATTCCAGGACCTGCTCTATCAGATCAAGCGTCAGCCTGGTGCTCAGTCCACTCAGGACAGCGAGCTGCCTTCCGGTCTGCAGCTGGGTACCGGTGTGCGCATCGTCGGCACGCAGAAAAACTTCACTGCCGGCAGCCTGCAAACCACCAACCAACCGCTGGACATGGCGGTGAACGGTCGTGGCTTTTTCCAGATCCGTCAGCCTGACGGCACCCTGGCTTACACCCGTGACGGTACCTTTCACCTGGACCAGAACGGCCAGATCGTGACCTCCAGCGGTTACGCGCTGGAGCCGGCGATTGTCGTGCCACAGGATTCGCAGACCTTCACCGTCGGCGAAGACGGCACCGTGTCGGTCACCACCGCTGCCAACGCCGCGACCCCACAGGTCATCGGCAACATCCAGACCGCGGACTTCATCAACCCGGCCGGTCTGCAGTCGCAAGGCGGCAACCTGTACCTGGAAACCGCTTCCAGCGGTGCGCCACAAGTGGGAACGCCGGGCCTGAACGGTCTGGGCGTGGTCAAGCAGAACACCCTGGAAAACTCCAACGTCAGCACCGTTGAAGAGCTGGTGAACATGATCACCACCCAGCGCGCCTATGAGATGAACTCCAAAGTGATCTCGACCGCCGACTCGATGCTGCAGTACGTGACCCAGAACCTGTAAGTCGCGCCGCGTGCGACTAAGTGAACGGAAACTGAAACACCTGATGTCCTGCAACGAAACACCTGATCAATCCGACGGGGCGCCTGAAAACGCCTGCTACACCGCGAGGTTTTAAGTGTCATGAAACGGCTTTCTGTATTGCGGCTTTCCCTGTTCGCAGCACCGCTTTGCGGTATCGCGCTGCTGACCGGTTGCGTTGCGCCTTCGGCCAAACCCAATGACCCTTATTACGCGCCTGTGTTGCCGCGAACACCGCTGCCGTCGGCGGCCAATAATGGCTCGATCTATCAGGCCGGTTTCGAGCAGAACCTCTACGGCGATCGCAAGGCTTACCGGGTCGGTGACATCATCACCATCACTCTGTCCGAGCGTATGGCGGCGAGCAAGGCTGCGAACTCCAGCATCAGCAAGACCAGCGACACCAGCATTGGTCTGACCTCGCTGTTCGGCGCTGGCGTGAACACCAACAACCCGCTGGGCAGTGGTGATCTGAGCCTGAACGCCGGCTACAGCGGCGACCGCGCGACCAAGGGTGCCGGCACTGCCGCTCAGAGCAACACGTTGACCGGTTCGGTCACGGTGACGGTGGCCGATGTCTTGCCCAACGGCATTCTGTCGGTGCGCGGCGAGAAGTGGATGACCCTCAATACCGGTGACGAACTGGTGCGCATTGCAGGCCTCATCCGTGCCGACGACATCGCCACTGACAACACCGTTTCGTCCACTCGCGTGGCCGATGCGCGAATCACTTATTCCGGTACGGGAGCCTTCGCCGATTCCAGCCAGCCAGGCTGGTTCGACCGATTCTTCCTCAGCCCGTTGTTCCCTTTCTGATACCGGGATAGCCATGATCACGTTCAAGCAACTGATAGCGGCAGCGCTGTTGTTCACCGCAGCGCTGGGCGCTCACGCCGAGCGCCTGAAGGACATCGCCAGCATCTCGGGCGTGCGGACCAACCAGTTGATCGGTTACGGTCTGGTGGTGGGTCTGAATGGTACGGGTGACCAGACCACCCAGACGCCGTTCACCCTGCAGACCTTCAACAACATGCTGTCGCAGTTCGGTATCAAGGTCCCGGCAGGCTCGGGCACCGTGCAGCTGAAGAACGTTGCAGCGGTGGCCGTGTATGCCGACCTGCCACCGTTCGCCAAGCCCGGTCAGCAGATCGACATCACCGTGTCGTCCATCGGTAACTCCAAGAGCCTGCGCGGTGGCAGCCTGTTGATGACGCCGATGAAAGGTATCGACGGCAACGTCTATGCGGTCGCACAAGGCAACCTGGTCGTCGGTGGTTTTGACGCCGAAGGCCGTGACGGTTCCAAGATCACCGTCAACGTTCCGTCTTCGGGTCGTATTCCTGGCGGTGCTTCGGTAGAGCGCGCCGTACCGAGCGGCTTCAACCAGGGCAATTCCCTGACGCTGAACCTCAACCGCAACGACTTCACCACGGCCAAACGCATTGTCGACAAGATCAACGACATGCTTGGCCCGGGTGTTGCACAGGCTGTGGACGGCGGCTCAGTACGCGTGACGGCGCCTCTGGATCCGAACCAGCGTGTCGACTATCTGTCGGTGCTGGAAAACCTGGAAATCGATCCGGGTCAGACCTCGGCCAAAGTCATCATCAACTCGCGTACCGGCACGATCGTCATCGGTCAGAACGTCAAGGTTTCGCCTGCTGCGGTCACCCACGGCAGCCTGACCGTGACCATCACCGAAGACCCTGTCGTCAGCCAGCCGGGTGCGTTCTCCAACGGCCAGACCGCCGTGGTGCCGCGCTCCAAGATCAACGCGCAGCAGGAGATGCATCCGATGTTCAAATTCGGTCCGGGCACCACGCTGGACGAGATTGTGCGAGCGGTCAACCAGGTCGGCGCGGCACCTGGCGACTTGATGGCGATTCTCGAAGCGCTGAAACAGGCTGGCGCCTTGCAAGCCGATCTGATCGTGATTTAAGGGAAGGGCGATGAGTATTCCTACTGGCTCAACGGCAGGCACAGTCAGCGATTCGGGGGCGTACACCGACCTCAATCGCCTGGCCTCCCTGAAGAACGGCGGCGATCGTGACAGTGATGCGAACCTGAAAAAGGTGGCGCAGGAGTTCGAGTCGCTGTTCGTCAGCCAGATGCTCAAGGCCATGCGTTCGGCCAACGAAGTGTTGGCCAAGGACAACCCGATGAACACGGCCGCGACCCGCCAGTATCAGGACATGTACGACCAGCAGCTCTCAGTCAGCATGTCCCGCGAGGGCGGCGGCATCGGCCTGCAGGACGTGCTGATGCGTCAGCTCTCCAAAACCAAAAATGCTCAGGTGGCGCCTGCCACGGGCGAGCTCAATGCCGCCGCGAAAACCGATGGGGCACCGGCGCAGACCGGCCTTGCCACGCGGGTTGCGCAGCGTCCGTTGTGGGCCAGCCGTTCGGTGGCGCCAGCGTCCACTGACGGTGCCGTGCACAACGACGTCGCGGCGCTCAATTCGCGTCGCATCTCGCTGCCGAGCAAGCTCAGCGATCGCATCATGGCTGGCATCGTGCCGAATACGGCGGCCGGTCAGGATGCGGCCACCAGCGCGACGACCCTGAAAAATCGCATTGCCGTCTCCAACGCCGTGGCAGCCGCCAAGCGCGCCGGCAGCCAGGGTAACGGCGACTGGACCATCGGCCCGGAATTTGGCGCCCAGGCCAACAGCTTCGTGCGCAGTCGCGTTCAGACCCCGCTGGCACCCGGCAAGGCGGCGTTCGCCAATGCCGACGAATTCGTCGCCACCATGCTGCCGCTGGCCAAGGATGCTGCCGCGCGTATCGGCGTCGACCCGACCGTGCTGGTGGCGCAGGCGGCGCTGGAAACCGGCTGGGGCAAATCGATCATGCGTCAGTCCGATGGCAGCAGCAGCCACAACCTGTTCGGTATCAAGGCGCAGACCGGCTGGCAAGGTCCGGAAGCCCGTGCAATCACCAGTGAGTTCCGCGACGGCAAGATGGTCAAGGAAACGGCGGATTTCCGTTCCTACGACTCGTACGCCAGCAGCTTCCACGATCTGGTCAGCTTCCTGCAGAACAACAATCGCTATCAAGCCACGCTGAAATCTGCCGATAACCCGGAACAGTTTGTGAAAGAGCTGCAAAAGGCCGGTTACGCCACGGACCCGGACTATGCCAGCAAGATTTCTCAGATAGCGAAACAGATGAAGAGTTACCAGAACTACGCAGCCGCATCGGGCTCTTCCACGACTTTATAAGGTTTGAACCATGTCACTGATTTCAATTGGGCTTTCGGGACTGAACGCCAGCAGTGCAGCGATGACCACCATCGGCAACAACACTGCCAACGTTGACACGCTCGGTTACTCGCGTCAGCAGGTCATGACCACTGCAGGTGCGCAGCAGAACATCGGTGTGGGTTTCATCGGCACCGGTACCACGTTGTCCGACGTGCGCCGCATCTACAACGGCTTCCTCGACACCCAATTGCAGACCAGTACTTCGCTCAATTCCGATGCCCAGGCTTATCTGGGCCAGGCCAGCAAACTGGACTCGATCCTGTCGGACAGCTCGACAGGTATCAGCACCGTGCTGGCCAACTTCTTCACCAAGCTGCAGTCGCTGTCCAAGACGCCGACCGATTCGGCTGCGCGGACCAACTTCTTGACCAGTGCCTCGGCGCTGTCGGCTCAGTTCAATTCCATCTCCCAGCAGATGAAAGACCAGAACGCGAGCATCAATAACCAAATGACCTCGGTGGCCGGTCAGGTCAATTCCCTAGCGTCTTCGATCGCCACGCTGAACCTGCAGATTACCCAGGCGCAGGCCTCCGGTGGCACCCCCAACACGCTGCTCGATTCGCGCAACGAAGCGGTGCGCCAGCTCAACGATCTGGTGGGCGCCAAGGTCGTGGAAACCAATGGTAACTACGACATCTACATCGGCACCGGCCAGCCGCTGGTGACCGGCGGCAAAGCCAACACGCTGACAGCCTCGCCGAGCGCGAGTGACCCAAGCGTCTACGCGCTCAAGCTCAACTACCAGAACAGCGATGTCGATGTATCGGGCGTCGTGACCGGCGGTACGCTGGGCGGTCTGTTGCGCTACCGCAGTGATGTACTGCAGCCTGCCGCCAACGAGCTGGGCCGCTTGGCAGTGGTTACCGCCGATCAGGTCAATCAGCAGTTGCAGCAGGGTATCGACGCCAACGGCAACTATGGCAGCGCCTTGTTCAAGGACATCAACGATCCGAGTCTGGTCAGCCAGCGTAGCATCGCCAACAAGAACAACGAGCAGAGTTCCGGCAACTTCGCGGTCTCGATCACCGACTCGGGCGCGCTGACCACCAACAATTACCAGGTGACGTTCACCGACGATGCTGGCCAGTACAACGTCAAGCGACTGCCGGACGGCAAGGACATGGGCAGCTACAATGCCAACGACACCACGGCGCCGGTGATCGACGGTTTCTCGCTTGCGTTCAACGGTGGTTCGGTCAAGGGCGACAGCTTCACCCTGAGCCCGACCAAGACCGGCGCGGACGGCATCAAGACCGTCATGACCGATCCGAAAACCATTGCCGTCGCCGCCCCGTTGACCGGCACCGTGGGGGCCAGCAACTCAGGTTCCGGCACGTTCACTCAGCCGACCTTGGCCACCTCGGTGAACGCCGACGTGCGCACCGGGATCAGTGGTTCGATGCCGATGCGCCTGAAATTGGGCGATGCGGCTGCCGACGGCTCGCAGACCTACTCGCTGCTGGACTCCAACGGCTTGGCGGTCAAGGGCTCGGATGGCAACCCGATCACTGGCGTAATTACCCAGGGCACCAACAATGCCGTCTCGCTGAAGATTGGTACCACCGGTGCTGCGCAGTCCTACGAAATCAGCCTGTCCATCGCCGGATTTCCAAAGTCAGGCGACACCTTCAGCATCGACCTGACGGGCGCCGGCTCCTCGGACAACCGCAATGCAGAGTTGGCCATGGGTTTGCAGACCAAGCAGACCGTGGGCACAGGAGGTATCACTGGCACGGGCATGAGCCTCAGTGGCGCCAACAGCAACATGATCACCACCGTCGGCTCCAAGGCGGCCCAAGGCAAGGACGATGCGACCGCGACTAACGCGGTACTGACCCAGGCCAAGACCGCGCGCGACAGCGTCTCCGGCGTATCGCTGGATGAAGAAGCCGCCAACCTGGTCAAGTACCAGCAGTACTACACCGCCTCGTCGCAGATCATCAAAGCGGCTCAGGCCATTTTCAGCACGCTGATCAACAGTCTTTAAGGAGTCGTAATTCATGCGTATTTCAACGACCCAGTTTTACGAAACCAGCGCCTCGAACTATTCGCGTACCTACGCCAACGTGGTCAAGACCGGCGATGAAGTCGCCAGTCAGGTGAAGCTCAACACCGCTGCCGATGATCCGGTAGGCGCCGCGCGCGTCCTGCAATTGCAGCAGATGGGCTCGATGCTCAATCAGTACAAATCCAACATCGATACTATCAATACCAACGTGGTGCAGACCGAGACGGCGATGACCTCCATCACCTCGGCCATCCAGCGCGCCCAGGAACTGGTGCTGTCGGCCAGCAACGCCACCTACACCGACAAGGACCGCCAGGCCAACGCCGCGGAACTCAAGGAAGTGCAGAGCCAGATCCTGGGCCTGATGAACAGCAAGGATGCCAGCGGCGCCTATCTGTTCTCCGGTTCCAAATCCACCACTGCGCCGTACGCGATCAACCCCGATGGCACCTACAGCTACCAGGGCGACCAGACGCGCAATATGCTCAGCATCGGCAGCGGTATTTCAATGGCTAGCAACACCACCGGCTGGGACGCATTCGAGCAGGCCGTGAACACCACGCGCACCTCGGCCACCCTGACTGCTGGCGCCGACGATGGCGTAATTTCGTTGTCCGGCGGCAGCGTCAGCAATGCGGCGACCTACGACAGCAAGTTCACCTCAGGCCAGCCGTACCAGATCACATTCCTGAGCAGCACCCAGTATCAGATCCTTGACAAGGATAACAAGGACGTGACGGCCGAGGCGACTTCGGCAGGCAAGTTCGACTCCAGCAGTGCGTCGAACCAGGCCATCGGTTTCCGCGGCCTGGAGTTGAACCTCAATATCAACCTGACCGATGCCCAGCGTGCGACCACTGGCAACGCCGATGACGCGGTCAAGGATCACACCTTCACCCTAGCCGTGACGCCGAGCACGGTCAGCACCGCGCGCCTGCCGACCAATTCGCCAGGCAGCTCGGCCATCACTTCATCGACAGTCACCGATCAGGACGCGTTCAACACCACGTTCCCCAACGGCGGCGCGGTGCTGCGTTTCACCAGCTCCAGCGATTACGAGCTGTACGCCGCACCCTACGTAGAGGGCAGCAGCCAGAAGGTGGCATCCGGCAGTCTCAGCGGATCGCCGGTGGCCAACCAGGCGGTGGCAGCGGGGGTGACGTTCACACTCAGTGGCAACCCGCCCACCGTGGCGGACGGCGATACGTTCAGCGCCCAGTCCTCGACCCAGCAGACGCAGAACATCCTTAACACGTTGTCGGCGGCGATTACTGCGCTCAACAGCCCGGTTGACGGTGACCCGGTGGCCACTCAGAAGCTCCAGGCCACGCTGACATCGACCATCGGCAACCTGAAAAGCGCCTCCGACCAAATCCTGGAAGCCACCAGCGATGGCGGTGCCCGGGCTCGGACGTCCACCGACCAGGGGGTGACCAACCAGAACCTGATCGACAATGGCACCACCGAGGCCGGTACCATCACCGCTTCCGATCCGGTTGATGCGATCGCGCGGCTGACCCTGCAGAAAACCATGCTGCAGGCGTCTCAGCTGGTCTTCACCCAGCTGTCCGCGTTGAACCTGTTCAGCAAGCTCTAAGCGCCTGATCACTGGCGGTGCCGGCGTTTTCCGGTGCTGCCAGGGCAGCGCGCCAACCGTTATCTTCGGCGGTTCGGCAGGGTGAAAACATCATCCCGGTTTGCCGCCTATGAGTTTATCCCCGTGAATTCAGCTCCTCTTGTTAGCATCCTCATTCCCGCCTTCAATGCCGTGTTCTTTCAGCGGGCGCTGCAAGGCGCGCTGATCCAGCGCTACGCCAATATCGAAGTAGTGGTCTGTGACGATTCTCGTGGTGACCACATCCCGGCGATCTTCGATACATTCGCCAAATCCAGCGCGGTGCCCATGCGTTACCAGCGCAACCCGCAGCGTCTGGGCTTTGTCGGCAACCTTCGCGAGTGCCTGACCCAGGCCCGTGGCGACTTCGTCAAATTTCTCTGCGACGACGATCAGATATTCCCGCAGTCGGTGTCCATGCAGGCCGAGCAACTAGCGGCGCACGCTGACGTGACGCTGGTGCTGTCCCAGCGCCTGTTCTGGGACGCCGACGACGCCCAGCTCCCGTCACGCCTGGAAAACACCGCGCTGTCACCGACCAGTGCAGTGTTCAAGGGCGAAGACTTGCTGGGGATCATCGAGACCTTCCCTCTGAACTTCCTTGGCGGCCTGAGCAGCGCACTGTTCCGTCGCCAGGACCTGCTGGAGTTCCTGCCGGCGCTGACCCAGCCCGGGCACTGCTTCGCCGCTTTGCTCGACCTTGCGCTGTACGTCTGCATGATGCGTCGAGGCAACGTTGTCGTGCTCAACAATGTGCTGGGTGTGGAGCGTCTGCATCCAGGTCGCCTGAGCCATCAACAGGTGATGAAAGACCTGCTCGACACCGAGCGCGACTGGTTGACTCAGATGCTCAAAGCGCGCAGCGGAGATCCGGCGCTGGGCAAGGGCTGGGTGCGCTACCAACCCCTGAACGGTGTGCAAATGGATGGCCGGGTCTGGGAAGAGCTGTCGCTGTCCCGCGCCCTAGGCACCAAGCAGACCACCCAGGCGTGGCGAGTGGGCACCAGCAGCGAGAGCTTCGCCGAGCTGTATGCCGAGTGGCTGGCCTGCCGGACTCTGACCGACGTTCAGCAGGCGCAGTTGCCCAACACCATTTCCCACTGGCCAGCGCGTCCGAAAATCGTGCCGGTGATCATCGACCAGACCGGCAGCCGGTCGAGTCTGAATATCACCCTGCAAAGCCTGGACGATCAGTTGTATCAGCCTGAGCTGACCCTGGTGCTGTCCAGTGTCTGCCAGGAGCCCTGCCTGCAGGGCCGGGTCTTCAGCTTGCCGTTGCAGAGCGACCCGTTCGCCCAGCTCAATGCGCTGCTGCCGCAACTCGATGGCGCCCAATGGATCTACCTGTTGCGTGCCGGTGATCGTCTGGTCAAGCCGGCGCTGCTGATGCTGGCTGAACGGATGGCGATGAACCCTCGATTGCGCTGCCTGTACACCGATGAGGGTGCGTTGATTGAAGGCGAATCGGCCGAGCCGGTGTTCAAGCCCGACTTCAACCTGGATCTGCTGCGCAGCTATCCCTATATCGGCAGGTGCCTGGCATTCGATCGCGACAGCCTGTTGCAAGTGGGCGGGCTGGACAGCCGCTTCGGTCTGCTGGCGCCACACGACGTACTGTGGCGGCTGTTCGAGGCCGATGGCGACCAGGCCATCGGGCACTTGAGCGAACTGGCAGTGGAATCGCAGTTCTCGCTGTCCGAATGGCTGGGGCTGGACGAGGTCCAGACCCAGAGCCTGGAAGTGATCCAGGCGCATCTGCAGCGCTGTGGCGTGGCGCATCTGATCGACCGCGATGCCCATCTGCCGTTGATCAATCGTATCCATTACCTCCACGACCGGCAGCCGCTGGTCTCGATCATCCTCATCATCAAGGACCAATTGCCGCCGCTGCAGCGCTGTGTCGAAAGCCTGCTGGAGAAGACCGCCTACTCCCACTACGAATTGCTGATCGTCAATAACGGCAGCGAACATCCGGACACGCTGGCCTGGCTCGCCGCCATGGAACAACTGGACAGCAGTCGCCTGCGGGTTTTGAGCCTGCCCGAACAGGCAGGCAATGCCGCGTTGTATAACGCCGCAGCGCAAGACGCGCGGGGCGAGTACCTATTGCTGCTCAACCCCTACTCGGTGGTGACCCACGGCGACTGGCTAGATGAGTTGCTCAATCAAGCGCGTCGGCCCGAGGTCGGGGTGACAGGCGCCAAGCTCTTCGGCCCTGACGGAGATGTGATCCACGCCGGGCTGATTCTGGGCTTGCATGGGCCGGCCGGGATTCCGTTCTCCGGCGAGCCGCTGCACGCGCCTGGCTACATGCAGCGTCTGCAGGTAGTGCATGATTTGAGCGCGGTGGGCAGTGATTGCCTGCTGGTGCGCAAGTCGCTGTTCGACAGCCTGGGCGGCTTGAGTGAATCCGATTTTGCGCTGAGCCTGAATGCGGTTGACCTGTGCCTGCGCATACGCGAACAGGGTTACCTGGTGGTCTGGACGCCCCATGCCTTGCTTGCCCAGGGTTCCCAGCCCAAGACCGTGCGCAGCCCTGAATGGTTGCAGCTGCGGGCCGAGGAAGAAGAACGTTTCTACCTGCGCTGGCTGCCGTTGGTGGCCCGTGATCCGGCTTACAACCCGAACCTTTCGTTGACCAGCCTGGGGGCTACCAGTTTCGGCCTCGAACCGGGCCTGAATACCGGCTGGACTCCGTTTTCCAAACCACAGTTGCCAAAAATCCTTGCCCTGCCAATCAACGCCTCGGCCATTGGTCACTACCGTGTCACCGAGCCGCTGGATGCGCTGGAGTCGGCCGGCCGAGTGGTCGGACAGGTGAGCTACAATCAGCCGAGTATGATCGATGTCGAACGCCATGCGCCCGACATCATGGTCCTGCAAGGTCGCTACAGCGAGGACCGGGTCAACGAAATCGTCGGCCTGAAGACCTTCTCCAATGCTCGACGAATTTTCGAGCTCGATGACTACGTCATCCATGTACCGAAGAAGAACGAGCACATCCGCGGCATGCCCGACAGCAAGGAGATGGAGCGTCTGGTACGACGCGGCATCTCGCTGTGTGATCGGGTGGTGGTGTCCACGCATCCGTTGGCCGACGCCTTGTCGTCGATGCACGATGACATCCGCGTCGTCCCCAACATGCTGACCCCTGCGCTCTGGGAAGGGCTGAGCAGTCAGCGCCGCACCGCCCGCAAGCCGCGTGTCGGCTGGGGCGGCGGCACCAGTCACCGCGGCGACCTGGAGATCATCGCCGAGGTCGTCCGCGAACTGGCGGACGAGGTCCACTGGGTGTTTTTCGGCATGTGCCCGGACGTGCTGCGGCCTTACGTGCATGAGTTCCATGGCATCGTCGACCTGGCGGTCTATCCGCAGAAGCTGGCTAGCCTGAATCTGGACCTAGCCGTGGCGCCCCTCGAACAGCACATCTTCAACGACTGCAAGAGCAACTTGCGGCTGCTGGAGTACGGCGCGTGCGGCTACCCAGTGATTTGCACCGAGACAGCGGCCTATACCGGTTATCTGCCACGCACTCAAATCATCACCAACAGCACCGCCGAGTGGCTGGATGCGATTCGCAGCCACCTGGCCGACCCCGATGCCAGCTATCGGCAGGGCGACGCGCTGCGCGAGGCGGTACGTCGCGATTTCATGCTGCGTGATGACAACCTGCAACACTGGGTAAACGGCTGGCTGGCCGACTGATTGACCTCAAGGCAAACCTTGCAGGGGTGCTCGCGATGGCGCCAGCTCGGGCCTGCGCCTGGGCAATGCATCCAAGCGTCGCGAGCACGCTCACGCCTGTAGCTTGACTGTCGAGCCGCTTAGTCAGCCGCGGCGCGATTGAGCCCGCCAGCGCCACGCCTACCCAGTGCCTGCGCCCGGCAAACGGATTAAATGCTGGCGCGTTTCCTGCAATACCCCGTCCCAGTCAGCCAATTCTCTGGCGCCCCCTTTGCAAGCCGCTTGCGCGGCGGGCGCCCGGTCGGCTGCATACCTGTGTCGATGACTTGTCGATCTGGGTCGGCGTTGTCCGTACTGCGGATCAATGTTGTTTTCTCTGCGTGAGGCTAATTGGCCGGGTTTAAGGAATCGGATATGAACAACGTTTTGCCCATCGATCGTCTGTCCACGCTCAACGACTCGTTGACCGTCGTCGTCGTCACTCAGGACCGGCCAGCCCACCTGCGCAGGGTGCTGCAGCACTACCGGACAATACCGTGCAAATTGCTGGTGCTGGATTGTTCCAGCACGGCGCCAGCCTTTCTCGATGAAGCCTCGGCTACCACTCAATACTTGCACCTGCCGCAGTACACGAGCAGCGCGATGACCGCCGGGGTCGCCCATGGCCTGTCACATGTCACCACGCCTTTTATGCTGTTTGCAGGCGACGGCGACTTCATCGTGCATGACGCCCTGGTTCAGGCGGTGGACTTTCTTCAGGTCCAGCCCGATTACGGCCTGTGCCACGGCTACAGCCTGATGTACGAGGCCAGCGCCACCGGCGTGCAATACCTGCGTCGCGACAAAAAGGTTCAGGAAGACTACAGCGCTACCAGCGGCCAGCAGCGCGTGCTGGAATATTTCTCGCAATACATTCCGCCGTTCAACGCCGTTACGCGCACCTCGCTGCTGCAGGAGTGGTTCAGCGTATTGCCGCACGATGCCAGCGAGCAGTGGCAGGAAATCGGCCACGCGTTCTACATGCTGGCGCGTGCCAAAGCGCGGCTGCTGGATATCCCTTACGCAGTGCGTGAGTCCGACTCCCGCGATCGCGGCGTGCAGCGCGGCATCTTCCAGGCATTGATCTGGCAGGATGCCCACTCCACGCAAGAGCGCGACGGCTTCACTGGCGTGCTGGCCGAGCGGTTATCGCGTATTGCCGACGTTGACCCGGCTTTGGCCGAGGCATTCGTCAACGAAAGTTATGCAACTCTCGCCGACAGCCTGCGCAACAGCACCGCGCTGGTCCTGGAACGTCTGTTTCATTCCGACTGGACCGAGCCTACGCCGACGCCGGAGCGCCGTTTCGAGCCGCGCCAATACGTCGAGATGCCGTTCTACAACCAGGCGTTTTTCGATCAGCTGACCCACTTTGAATTGCTGATCCACGGCCTGCCGGCCGGTGGTCTGCAACTGGAGCAGCTCGAAGGCGTCTGGGTTCGCCAGCAACAATTGCTGCAAGGTCACGATAACGACGTGCCGGAGACCGTGGTCAACCGTCTGTGGGCGGCGATGGCGCTCAACCCATTCAACCGTCGCGTCGTCAAAAGCTTGGCACAGGAGCTGTTAATCCAGAACGAGGAGGTCGACGCGCAGCTGGTTCAGGACTGGCACCAGCGTTTGCAGAGCCTGCCAGCCTTCGATCACCGCCAAGCCCTCGACGGCATGCAGTCGGGTCATTTGCTCAACTGGCTGGCCACGCGCAGCCCTGAACCGGCGCAGGTCCAGGCAATCACCGAATACCTGGCGGGCGACAACGGCGGTCCATTGTTCGGCCTGCTGCTGCTAGATCTGGATGACGACATGGACAAGCTGCAGGTGACCCTGGACAGCCTGCTCGAAGGTTTCTCCAAGGCCTTCCGCATCGTCGTGCTGACCATCGGCGAGCCGCCCGTGGCGACCCAGATCAATAACACCGTGCACTTTGTCAAAGTCAGCGCCAGCAATTATGTGGACAAGCTCAACCAGTGCGCTCGACAGCTCAATTGCGACTGGCTGCTTCTGGCCCACGCTGGCGATGCGTTCACCCCGACCGGCCTGCTGCGTGCCGGCCTCGAGCTGCACGGTGCAGGGCCTTTGCATGCGGTGTCGGTCGATGAAATCCAGCGCCTGGAAAACGGCGCGCTGGTCGATGTATTGCGTCCGGGTTTCAACCTGGACCTGCTGCAAAGTGCCCCGACCCTGATGGCGCGTCACTGGCTGATTCGTCGCGAAGTACTGCTCGGCGTGGGCGGCTACTCGGCCGATTACAGCGACGCCCTGGAGTTCGACCTGCTGTTGCGCATCATCGAACAGCAAGGCCTGGCCGGGCTTGCCCATCTGGATGAACCGCTGCTGATCAGCGATGCGTTGCCTGTGCAAGACAACGATCACGAGCGGCAGACTCTGATGCGTCACTTAAACACCCGCGGTTATCAGGCGCTGGTCAGTTCGGCTCTGCCGGGCACCTGGCAGGTGGACTATCGCCACAACCAGCGTCCTCAGGTGTCGATCATCGTCCAGGCCTACGACGACTTGACCGCGCTGCAACGCTGCCTTAACAGCGTCATGCACCGAACCCGCTACACCGCCTACGAAGTGCTGGTGGTGGCCGGTCAGCAGGTGTCCGAGCTGACGCTGAACTGGCTCAAGACCCAGCAGAAACCTGGCGGGCGTACCCGCATCATCACCGACGACAACGTGGCGACCGCCACCGCGCTGGTCAATCTGGCCGCGCAACAGGCCAAGGGCGAATACCTAGTGCTGTTGTCCGGCGACGCCGAGGTGGTCAACCCGAACTGGATCGGCTCGCTGCTCAATCAGGCCTTGCGCCCGGAAGTGGGTGTGGTCGGGGTCAAGCTCACCGATGCCCAAGGCCTGGTGACTCAAGCCGGTCTGGTGCTAGGCGGTCAGCAAGGCATCCGCGCAGCGTTCAGAGGCCAGGCCATGAGTGCGCCGGGCTACCTCAACCGTCTGGCGCTGGAGCAGAGCTATTCGGCGGTTTCGGGCGCGTGCCTGATGGTGCGCAAAGTGCTGTTCGAGCAAGTCCAGGGCCTGGATGAGCATTTCGACGGTGCATTCGCCGACGTCGATCTGTGCCTGAAAGTCGGTCAGTCCGGGCATATGACGGTCTGGACGCCGCAGGTTCAGGTCATTCACTCGGGCATCGTGCCAGACGCGCCGGCGGCCCTGGCGGCGCTGCGTGACAAGTGGGCCGACAGCTTCGCCCACGATCAGGCCTACAACCAGAACCTGGCCCAAAAGGGTACGACATTCGTCCTCGGTGGTGCCGATCGATTGACATGGGCGCAGTTGCCAGCCTGATGCTGGTGGGTATAGGACGCAGTCATGTTCAACGGTAAATCAGTGTTCATCTCAGGCGCGACCGGCTCGTTCGGTCGCCAGTTCATCCGCACGCTGCTGGCGCGTTATCAGCCCCGGCGCGTGGTGGTGTTCTCTCGCGATGAGCTCAAGCAATACGAGATGCAACAGGAATTCAACGCGCCGTGCATGCGTTATTTTCTGGGTGATGTGCGCGATGCCGAGCGTCTTCAGCAAGGCATGCGCGGCATTGATTACGTGGTGCATGCGGCGGCGCTCAAGCATGTGCCGGCGGCGGAGTACAACCCCACCGAGTTCATCCGCACCAACGTCAATGGCGCCGAGAACATCATCGCGGCGGCCATTGCCAACGGCGTGAAGAAAGTGATCGCGCTGTCCACCGACAAGGCGGCCAGCCCGATCAACCTGTACGGCGCCACCAAGCTGCTGTCCGACAAACTGTTCGTCGCCGCCAACAACATCGGCGGCGAAGAGCAGACGCGTTTCGCCGTGGTGCGCTACGGCAACGTCGCCGGATCGCGGGGCTCCATCGTGCCGTTCTTCAACAAACTGATCGCGGGCGGCGCTCACGAGTTGCCGATCACCGATCCGCGCATGACCCGGTTCTGGATCACCCTGGATCACGGCGTCGATTTCGTGATGCAGAGCTTCGAGCGCATGCACGGCGGCGAAGTGTTCGTACCGAAGATTCCATCGGTGCGCATCGTCGACCTGGCCCAGGCCATGGCCGCCGATCTGCCGCACAAAATCGTCGGCATCCGGCCCGGTGAAAAGCTGCACGAGCTGATGGTGCCGCAGGACGATGCGCGCATGACGCTGGAGTTCGGCGATCACTACACCATCGTGCCGTCGATCCGTTTCAACAACGTGGACACCGATTTCGCCACCGATGCCACCGGCGAAAAAGGTCAGGCGGTGAGTGATGACTTCGAGTATCGCTCGGACACCAACCCCGAGTTTCTCTCGGTCCGCCAGATCGGCGAGCTGCATGCCGACGTCAAGCCATGATTCCGTATGGCAAGCAGAGCCTTGATCAGGCGGACATCGATGCCGTGGTCGAGGTGCTCAAGTCCGACTGGCTGACCCAGGGGCCGACCATCGAACGTTTCGAAGCGGCGATGGCGCAGCGGTGTGAAGCGGGCTATGGCGTTGCGGTGTGCAACGCGACGGCGGCCCTGCACATCGCCTGTCTGGCAGCGGGGCTGGGGCCGGGCGACCGACTCTGGACCAGCCCCAACACCTTTCTTGCATCAGCCAACTGCGGGCGTTACTGCGGGGCCGCTGTCGATTTCGTCGACATCGATCCGCTCACCTGGAACATCGACGTGGACGCGCTGGCGCTCAAGCTTGAGGCCGCCGAACGTGATGCAACGCTGCCCAACGTGCTGGTCGCGGTGGCGTTCTCCGGGCAGAGCTGCGACATGCGCCAGATCGCGGCGCTGTCGCGTCGTTACGGTTTCGTGGTCATCGAAGACGCCTCCCACGCAGTCGGTGCACGGTACGCAGGACGGCCGGTGGGCTGTGGTGAGTTCGCTGACATGACGGTGTTCAGCTTCCACCCGGTGAAAATCGTCACCACTGGCGAGGGCGGGCTGGTGCTGACCAATCGCGCCGAGCTGGCCGAGCGTTTACAGCGCCTGCGCAGCCACGGCATGACCCGCGATCCGGCGCACATGGACCAACCGAGCCACGGCCCCTGGTACTACCAGCAGATCGAGCTGGGTTTCAATTACCGCATCACCGACATGCAGGCGGCGCTCGGTCTGTCGCAGCTGAACAAGCTCGACGGGTTTCTCGCCCGACGTCGCCAGCTTGCCGAGCGCTATCAGACGCGACTGGCGGGCCTTGCCTTGCAACTGCCGACGTCCGAGCCCGACGCCGAGTCGGCGTGGCACCTGTATGTGGTGCGTCTGCAGACTGCGCGCCTGCGCCTGAGTCACCGCGAAGTGTTCGAGGGCTTGCGCGAGGCGGGCGTCGGGGTCAACCTTCACTACATCCCGGTGCATCTGCAGCCGTATTATCGCGACCTTGGATTTCGCCCCGGCGATTTTCCGCAGGCCGAGGCCTATTACCACGAGGCCATCAGCCTTCCGCTGTTTCCGGCGATGACTGACGAACAACACGATTTTGTGATCGACCAGCTCAAGCGACTGTTGGTCGAATCTGACTGAATGGAATGCGCATGCGCGAGCTGACCGAACACGAGCGACTCTGGCAGGGAAAGAAGGTCGGGAGCGCCCTGGCGGTCATTCCCGCGCGTGGCGGCAGCCAGCGCATTCCCGGCAAGAACATCAAACCCTTCAACGGCGAACCGATGATCGCGCGGTCCATCCGCGTGGCGTTGAACAGCGGCCTGTTCGATCAGGTCATCGTCAGCACTGACGACGAGCGCATCGCCGAGGTCGCCCGCGCTTACGGTGCCGAGGTGCCGTTCATGCGCCCGGCCGACCTCGCCGATGCCCACACCGGCACCGTCGCCGTCATCCAGCACGCCATTGGCACGGTGCAGCAGCGCTTCGATTACACCTGCTGCCTCTACGCGACAGCGCCGTTGCTGCAAGCGCGTTTTCTGCGTCAGGGGCTGGACGCGTTGCACGGCGCGCCGGACAAGTCCTTCGCGTTTGCGGTGTCCAGCTTCGGCTTCCCGGTGCAGCGCGCGTTGACCATCAACGAGCAGGGCAGCCTGCAGGCGTTGTACCCGGAGTTTCGCAACGTGCGCTCGCAGGATTTGCCCGCCGCTTACCAGGATGCGGCGCAGTTCTACTGGGGGCGCAGCGAGGCCTGGTTACGTGGCGACGCGGTTTACTCGGACCTGAGCCTGCCGGTGGTCCTGCCCCGGCATCTGGTGCAGGACATCGATGAGCCGCAGGACTGGTTGCGCGCCGAATACCTTTATGCAGCCCTCAAGGCTGGCGGAGAACTGGACTGATGCGTGTACTGATCCGCGCCGACGCCTCGATGACCATCGGCAGCGGCCATATCGCCCGCTGCGTGACCCTGGCCAACGTGCTGCGTTGCGACGGCGCCGATGTGCGCTTCGCCTGTCGACAGTTGCCGGGGCATCTGCTTCAGCGGTTGGCCGAGCAGTCGTTCATCACCTATCCGCTGCCTGAACGCTATGAGCGGGAGTCGCAAGGCGCAACCATCGAGTCTTTCCTGCCCTGGCAAGAGGATATCGACGCTCTCGCGGCGCAAGTGGGTGACGTGGCGAAATTCGACTGGCTGATCGTCGATCACTACGGGCTGGACGCGCGCTGGGAAAATGCCGCACGGCCCTTCGCCAGACGGCTGATGGCGATCGACGATCTGGCCAACCGACCGCACGCGGTCGATGTACTGCTGGACCAGAACTACACCGCTCAGGCGCTGGACACGCCTTACGCCCGATGGATTGACGCGCGATGCCAGACCTTTCTCGGCCCGCGTTTCGCCTTGATGCGCGACGAGTTTCAGTGCGAACCCATCCCGATCAGGCCGAAGGTTGAGCGGGTGTTGGTGAACTTCGGTGGTTTCGATGCGGCGGGGCAGGTCTATGCCACGATGCTGGCGCTGCAGGGATTTGCCGATTTGCAGGTGGATTTCGTCGCCGGCCTGCACAACCCGCACTGGCAGACAATGAGTGCACGGGTGGACGCGCATCCGGGCTGGCGCTTGTACACCCAGGTCAGCGACTTTTTTTCGCTGATGCAGCAGGCCGATCTGTTCATTGGCGCAGGCGGCGGGACTACTTGGGAGCGAGCGGCGCTGGGTTTGCCGACCCTTTGCATTTCCGTGGCCAACAATCAGCAGCTCAATGCGCAACTGCTCGCCGATGCAGGCGTGCACCTGTATCTGGGCCCTCACCAGGACCTGGCGCCGCAGCGGCTGACCTCGGCCGTAGCGAATTTGCGCGATGATCCTGCGCTGCGTCAGGCGTACGCCGACCGTTCCCGCGCGCTGGTGGACGGTCGCGGGGCCAGACGCATCGCTGATGCGTTGGCCGCAGCTGCCGATAACTGACGGACAGGGCAGGGCGCGCGGCGCACTGCCCGACATATTTTTCTGACCGGCGTGCTGCCGGTCGAGCGTCATTGCACGAGTGAGCGACGATGAGTCAATTCAAGATCGGATCGCGGACGGTCGGTCCCGATGCCCCGCCTTTCATCATTGCCGAGATGAGCGGCAACCATAATCAGTCGCTGGAGCAGGCGCTGCGCATCGTCGAAGCTGCGGCCAGGGCGGGCGCCCACGCGCTGAAGCTGCAGACCTACACCGCCGACACGATGACGCTGGACATCGCCGAAGGCGAGTTCTTCATCAAGGACCCGAACAGCCTGTGGGCGGGCACGTCGCTGTACGCGTTATATGAGCAGGCGCACACGCCATGGGAATGGCACGCACCGATTTTCGCCCGTGCCCGCGAGCTGGGCCTGCTGGCGTTTTCCACGCCGTTCGACGAGACCGCCGTGGACTTCCTGGAAAGCCTCGATGTGCCGGCCTACAAGATCGCCAGCTTCGAAAACACCGACATCCCGCTGATCCGCAAAGTGGCGGCGACCGGCAAGCCGATGATCATTTCCACCGGCATGGCCAGCGTCGCCGAGCTCGATGAGAGCGTGCGCGCCGCGCGGCAAGCGGGCTGCAAGGATCTGGTCCTGCTCAAGTGCACCAGCACGTATCCGGCCACGCCGATCAACAGCCATATCCGCACGATCCCGCATCTGGCCGGGCTGTTCGGCTGCCAGGTCGGGCTGTCCGATCACACCATGGGCGTCGGCGTCTCCGTGGCCGCGGTGGCGATGGGCGCGACGGTCATCGAAAAGCACTTCACCCTCGACCGGGCCGAAGGCGGCGTGGACGCCAGTTTCTCGCTGGAACCTGCAGAAATGGCCAGCCTGGTCACTGAAACCGAACGTGCCTGGCAAGGCCTGGGTCACGTGCAGTACGGCGCCACCCAGGCAGAACAGAAGTCGCTGCAATACCGTCGTTCGCTCTACGTGGTGCGCGACATCGCCGAAGGCGAAGCCTTCAGCAAGGACAATGTGCGCGCCATCCGGCCGGGGCTGGGGCTTGCGCCCAAACACATCGATGCCGTACTCGGTCGCAAGGCCCGGCACGCGTTGCTGCGCGGCACGGCACTGAGCTGGGATGCGATCGGCTGACGCGCAATGGGCCTGCGCCGTAGGGCAATGCGCTTGCGCCACAATCGCGTGACATCTTCATGTCAATTGCCTGTCTGAAGTCCAATCCGCCCTTGCACAGCACTCATCGGTCAGCTAAAAGCTTGTAAAACTTTTGGTGACCTATGAGTCATAACGGGCATCTTCACTGTATCGTGCTTGCAGGCAGTGAAGGCATCAGGCTGATTCCAGAGACTTTCTGGGCGCGCCGTCGCTTTCCCGTTGCCTTTTTTTCGGGCCTCAAGCCCCAGATTTTCAATGCCCCGCCTCTGGGCGCCGGGTGATGTTCAGCAGTTTTTTATTGGGAAGCCATGATGATTGGCATTAAAAGCATAGCGAGTTACGTGCCTGCAGCCGGCGTTGACAATTACGCGCAGGGTGCCAAATTCGGGAAGGATGAAGAGTTCATCCTGGGCAAGATCGGTTCTGCTTTTCTGCCACGCAAGGATGACGCTCAGGAAACTTCGGATCTGTGCGTCGAAGCCGCGAACCAGCTGTTCGCCAACAACCCCGGCCTGTCCCGCGACGCCATCGATGTGCTGATCGTCGTCACTCAGAACGGCGACGAGGAAGGGCTGCCGCACACCGCCGCCATCGTTCAGCACAAGCTGGGTCTGACCACCCGCGTGGCCGCGTTCGATATCTCGCTGGGCTGCTCCGGTTACGTCTACGGTATCTATGCGATCAAGGGCTTCATGGAAGCCGCCGGTCTGAAAAACGGCCTGCTGATCACTGCCGACCCCTATTCGAAGATCGTCGACCCTGAAGACCGCAACACCACCATGCTCTTTGGCGACGCCGCCACGGCGACCTGGCTGGGCGAAGACGCGCCGTGGCAGCTGGGCAAATCCATGTTTGGCACCGACGGCTCGGGTGCGGAATTCCTCAAGACGACCGATGGCGCGTTCTTCATGAACGGTCGCCAGGTGTTCAACTTCGCGCTGGTCAAGGTGCCGGCGCATCTGAACGAGCTGCTCAGTGATTCAGGGCTGCAATCGAGCGACATCGATGCCTTCTGCATCCACCAGGGCAGCGCCGCCATCGTCGACGCCGTCGCGCGTCGCTTCGAGGACGGCAAGGCGCCCGAGAAATTCGTCAAGGACATGCTGGAGACCGGCAATACCGTATCGTCGAGCATTCCGCTGCTGCTCGAAAAGCACGTGCTCAACTCCAGCTGGAAGCGCATCGCGGTCAGTGGTTTCGGCGTCGGGTTGTCATGGGGATCGGCGATCCTTTATCGTCCGTGAACTGAGTCATCCCGAGCGGCGACCTGACCGGCAGGTCGCCGTTTCGTGTCATGCCCGATCATTGAATGGACGCCTTTGATGAGCGACATTTTCCAGCGCAACTGTGCTGTCCTGATGCAGCGTTGGCCGCATGTCATGCAGCGTCTGCTCGCCGAAGAGAGCCTGACGCTCTCCGTCGAACTGCTCGAGGGGCCCAGTCCGACCCTGAGTGTTGGCGGCATCCAGCTCACCAGCCGACACGACCGCATCAAGGAAGCGCAGCAACAGGCGGCAAGCCTGCCGGCAGACTGCCAGCAGTTGCATGTCTACGGCACTGGTCTTGGGGATTTGCAGCGTGTGTTGCTGGCCTCCACAGCCGCCGATCAGGTGCACGTCCACATCCTCAACGGCGCCTTGTTCATGCTGGTGCTGCAGTCGCTGGAGCAGGACGACTGGCTCGACGACCCGCGCATCAGCCTGCATTACGCGGCTGACCATCCTGAAATCCGGCTGCCTTTCTTCGCACTGCCTGCCGAGCTGGTACTCAGCGACGACGCCAATGCGCGCATCCGCGACCGGCTGGTGAGCGAGGTGCATGTCGGCTTCAACAATCAGCCTTTCGATCCCCGTCATCCCGAAAACCGGCGACTGCTGGAGCGGGGCAGGAAACTGCTGGAGTCCGACCCGGACGTCGCGGGTCTGTTCGGCACGCAACCCGGTCGGGACGCGTTCGTCATTGCGACGGGCCCCAGCCTGCAGCAGCACTTGCCGCGCCTGCGAGCGCTGAGTCAGTTGCCGGAGCGGCCGCTGCTGATCTGCGTGGACACCGCGCTGGTCCCGCTGCGCAGGCAAGGTATCGTCCCGGACGTGGTGGTCAGCATCGATCACAACATCACTTCGCGACACCTGCCGCCCGATGATTCGGCCCTCATGACTCTGGTGTATCTGCCGAGAATCGACGCCGAACTGCTCGCCGGTTGGCAAGGACCGCGTTACGTCGGATATTCGAGCAGCCCGCTGTACGCGGAGATTCGGCAGCAGGTGCCGCGCGCGCAGCTGTTCGTGGCCGGGAGCGTGATCCATCCGGCCATCGATCTGGCCGTGAAGATGGGCGCCGCGCAGATCACCTTGTTCGGGGCGGACTTTGCTTTCCCCGGTGACAAAACCCACACCGGCTGGGACGATGGCGACCTCGGCCCGCAGGTCGGGATATCCCGGCACTGGGTGCGCGACGGGCGCGGCGAGAAGGTCAGGACCCAGCTCAACTTTCGCAGCTACCTGATCGAGCTCGAGCGCTATATCGTTCAGCACCCCGAGGTTCGTTTTTTCAACACCAGCCGTGACGGCGCACTGATCGTCGGCACTGAATTCGACCCGGACTGGACCGCGCCATGATTTCCGAAGCCCGCATCGTCAGCGATGCCCAGCACTGCGCGTTGCTGTTCCGCTTGGGCCGCGACATCGAGGCGGCGCTCAAGACGGTCGAGCTCATCGAGGCCGCCATGCCCCTGATCGTCCAGCGCCCTTTACCGGCGCAGCAGGCGTGGGCGCAGGTGTTGAGCGCGATACTTGCCTGCCAGGAACGGCAAGACTGGATCGGCGTCGCGGACTGGCTGGAATATGAGTGGGTGGCGCTCGTAGGTCCGGACCCTTCGGCGCCAGCGCCTGGCGCGCCCTTCCAATGAGGACATTGCATGCGTAAACAACTCGACATTCCCGTGCTGGGTCGCGAAGGGCTGCTGGATTACACCTCGCGGCAAATCAGCAATCTGCTGCCGGACGGGCGTGATCTGCAGGTGCGCGCGGTGATTGATCAGTACCGGGACGAAGCCGCCCAAGGCGTCAGCGTCATCAACCGCGACGTGGCCCCCGGCTGCATCGTATGTGCCGAAGGCCGGGAACTGGTCCAGAAGCCTGCGAAGCGGCGGATTCATTAAGGACTTCTTCCGGCTTTAATATATCTTTCAAACCGGTTGGCGGCTTGATCATCACAACCAGTATTGGCGCCACGCAATTCTTAATCAAAGAATATTCCTACGCTGAGTTTTATAGGTTTAATGTTAAAGGCCCTGTCGCCGCCTTTTTTCATTAAATAAATATTTTCGCCGTCGTTCATGTAGTTAGCCGGTTATTTATCCGGCATTTGTCGTGATGGCACACTTTCACTGTCCGGTTTTATTTAAAGCCTGATGAGAGCTCGTCGATAAAGAAGTTGTAGGTTTTCCGGGAGAAATGGACTTCCCCGCTTTGCTGAAAGCCTGCCGTTTCTATCAACGAGGGAATCCAAAATGGCTTTAACCGTAAATACCAATATCGCGTCGCTGTCTGTCCAACGCAACTTGAACCGCTCTTCGGATTCATTGAGTACCGCAATGACTCGATTGTCTTCGGGGTTGCGGATCAATAGCGCCAAGGATGATGCTGCGGGGATGCAGCTTGCATCTAGACTCACCACTCAGGTTCGCGGAATGACCGCTGCAATGCGAAATGCAGGCGCTGCCATTTCTATTATTCAATCGGCTGAAGGTGCGCTCGACCAGACCATGAATAATTTGCAGCGCATGCGCGATATAGCCCTGCAAGCAACGAACGGAGATAAAGGACCGAAAGAGCGAGATGCTCTGAATCTCGAGTTTCAAAAATTGTCGGCTGAGGTGTCTCGAACGGCCAAGGGTACAACGTTCGGGGCAGAATTGAATCTGCTCGACGGCAGCGCGGGAGAGCTAAGTTTTCAAGTGGGTGCGAATGTTGGTGCCACGGAAAAAATCAGTCTTTCGCTGAGTGATGACTTCTCCAGCGAGACGATTTTTGCGGCCCGAGAGGATCGGCCAGCGGTGGCAGCAAGTGCTACTACCAGTGGCTCCAAAGCAATCGTCAAAGGCCAATACACCCCCCTGTCAATCGATGGGACCGGTGCGAGAAACACCGATAGCAATTCCGTGACGCAGGTGATGACCGATGCGGTGACAACTGCGAAGGCAGACCTGGTGACGGCTGAAACGACTTTCGCGGCTATTGCGGCGCCGGTCCAGGCTGATTTTGACGCGCTGAACACTGCCAAAAAAGCAGTATTTGATGCCGAAAAAACCGTGGCTGACGCTCAGGCAACGGACGTTAGCCTTAACAAAGCGGCGCGCATCGAGAATATCGAGTACACCATCCAGTCCATCGATAAAGCGATCAGTCAGATCAATGCTGCCCGCGCTGATTTGGGTGCAAATCAGAATCGTATGACCAGTGCGATTCAGAACCTGCAAAACATGACGAAAAACGCCGAGGCCTCCCGCGGGCAGATCGAGGACGTTGACTTCGCAGCTGAAACCGCCGAGCTGACCAAACAACAAACCCTCCAACAAGCCTCGACCGCCATCCTGGCACAGGCCAATCAGCTGCCGGCGGCGGTGCTTAAGCTGCTGCAGTAATGCCTCGGCGCTAATAGGAGTCATGCATGAAAGGGGCGCGTCCATCGGCGCGTCCTGGCAAAACTCGTTGGAAATAAAGGGCTTGGCGTCTGGATTAAAGCTTGGGCAGGTCGGGCCGAAACGTTGTGTAACCCCCGTCAAAAGCAGGGGTGGCGCTCTGGTGGCAAAAAATTTTCAAAAAGGCCTCAAGCTCCTTGCAACCACGACGATAAACATTACGAAGGTTCTCTAGGCCACACCCGGCGGTTGCCAGGGCCGGAAAGCCGCAGCACCCAACCAACGAGGAATTCATCATGTCTTTAAGCGTAAACACTAACGTTGCCTCCCTGGCTGTTCAGAAGAACCTGGGCAAGTCCTCCGATGCTCTGGCAACCTCGATGACCCGTCTGTCTTCCGGCCTGAAAATCAACAGCGCCAAAGACGACGCCGCTGGTCTGCAGATCGCTACCCGCGAAACTTCGCAAATCCGTGGTCAGACTGTAGCAATCAAGAACGCCAACGACGGTATCTCGATGGCTCAGACCGCTGAAGGCGCTCTGCAAGAGTCCACCAACATTCTGCAGCGTATGCGTGAACTGGCTGTACAGTCACGAAACGACACCAACGGTTCTGCTGACCGTACCGCCCTGAACGCTGAATTCGCTCAGATGTCGGACGAACTGACTCGTATCTCGAAGTCGACCAACCTCAACGGCAAAAACCTGCTGGACGGTTCGGCTGGCACCATGGCCCTGCAAGTTGGTTCGGACGTAGGTTCGGCCAACCGCATCGATCTGGTACTAAGCTCCAAGTTCGACGCCGCTTCGCTGTCGGTAGCCAGCGGTTCGATCTCGATCTCGGGCACCAGCGCCACTGCTTCGGGCAACATCGACAAAGCGATCACCGCAATTGACGCTGCTCTTGCATCGATCAACGCCACCCGTGCAAACCTGGGTGCTTCGCAAAACCGTCTGAGCAGCACCATCTCCAACCTGCAGAACGTCAACGAAAACGCCACCGCTGCACTGGGCCGTATTCAGGACACCGACTTCGCAGCTGAGACCGCTAACCTGACCAAACAGCAAACTCTGCAACAAGCTTCCACTGCTGTTCTGGCCCAGGCTAACCAACTGCCTTCCGCTGTACTGAAACTGCTTCAGTAATATCGGAATGAGTTTTGGCGGGGGAGTGTGCTTGCGTACTCTCCCGCTTTTTTACTTTGAGAGGTGAGTGGACATGGATATTAGCGCAAAGCTGAACTTGTCTTACGCTGCTGTGCAACCGGTGCCTGTAGCCGCGGAAAAGCCGGCTGCCGTCCCTCAAGTCGTGACTGTTCCGGCTTCGGCCAGCAAGGCGGATACGGCGTCGAGTAAAGACTCAGGATCCGGAGATAACTCGCAGGCGTTGAAAACCGCCGTGCAGGAAATCGAAAAATTCGTTCAGTCGGTGCGACGTAATCTTGAATTCTCTATCGATGAGGCGTCGGGAAAAGTCGTCGTGAAGGTGATTGCCAGTGAAACGGGTGAGGTCGTACGCCAGTTGCCGTCCGCCGAGGCCCTGAAAATTGCCGACAGTCTGCAGAACGCACACAGCCTGTTGTTTGACGCAAAAGTTTAAATGGCATGAAACGTGAACGCGGTTATTTTGAGCTGTGAACAGTCAAAAGACCGACTCAAACTGAAAGGAGACTTACATGGCTAGTCCAATTACCCCTTCAACCGGCCTCGGGTCCGGCCTGGCTATTGGCGATATCGTCAGTGCCCTAGTCAACTCCGACAAATTGGCGAAGCAGACGCAGATCACCACCCAGACCAAACTGGTCACCACGCAGTTGTCCGGCATCGGTACGCTGCAATCGGCGTTGTCGGCATTCCAGACGCTGATCAAGCCGCCTGTTGGCACCACCAGCACGCTGCAATTCGCCGGTTATGCAGCGACGTCTTCCGACACCACCAAAATGACCGTCACCTCCGACAACACCGCGGTGCCGGGTACGTACGCGGTCAAGGTCAATAACATCGCTACCAGTTCCAGCGTTGCCAGCGCTGCGTTCTCCGGCGGATCGACGAGTGCCATTCCGACTGGTTCCCTGACCATCAGTCAAAATGGCAATTCCAAGACCTACACCATTCCTGCAGGCGCAACGCTGGCGTCGGTGGTCAAACAGATCAACGCCGACACTAAGACCACTGCTATCAGTGCCAACATCATCACCGATGACAACGGATCGCGGCTGGTGCTGGGTTCGACCATTACCGGTGCGGGCACTGAAATCAAGACCACCAGCAGCATCACCGCTCTGCGGATGGATGGCACCGCTGTGCTGGACCCGACCGACAAGGCCTCGGCAGGCTACATCGGCAACCCGCCAGTCAGTGCCTCGCTGACCATCAACGGCCTGGCGGTGACCAGCAAGAGCAATACCATCGACAAGGCCTTGGGCGGTGTGTCGATGACGCTGCTGCCTGGCAGCAACAATTCCACCACCACCGTCACGGTCAGCACCAACACCGATGGGTTAAAGGCATCCCTCCAGGCATTTGTCGATTCATACAACGCGGTGGTGAGTGCGGTCAGTGCGGTGACCAAGGCGACGATCAGCGACACCCCGGACCCGACCACCGGTGCAACCGTGACCCCGGCGGCACTGACTGGCGATTCGATGCCGCGTTCGATTCTCGCTGCGCTGCGTGATGAGCTGGTAACCTCTGGCGCAAGTGGTAACGTCACGGTGCTCTCGCAGCTGGGTATCACCACCGGCCAGAGCGACGGCAAGCTGACCCTGGACAGCAAAAAGTTCGATACCGCCATGACCAACGGCATGGCCGGTGACGTGCAGCAGTTGTTCAGCGGCACCGGCGACGGCAAAAACGGACTGCTCGCGCGGATGAACGCGGCCGTCACGCCCTACACCCAGACCGGCGGTATTTTCGATACGCGCAAGACCAGCCTCAACAAGCAGCAGTCCAATCTCCAGGATCAACAGACTGCCTTGGATCTGCGGGTCACGACCCTGACCGCGACCCTGACCGCTAAGTACAACGCCATGGACTTGCTGGTTGGTCAGTTGAAGGCGTCGGCCAACAGCATCACGTCGTTCTTCGACACGCTCAACGCTCAGAAGAGCTGACAGAGCGGAGTGAAAACCCGGACCCGGCCCTAGTGCCGGGTTTTTGGCATCTGGCCTTAAAGTTTTTTCGGGCCGTGTCGATACCCTGAATATAGAAAACTTCGAGTTGTGCGAGGTAAGAACATGAACCGTATGGCAGCCCTTCGGCAGTATCAGAAGGTCAACTCACAAGCCCAGACCGCCGTGGCGACCCCGCATCGGCTGGTACAAATGCTGATGGAAGCCGGCCTGGATCGCATTGCCCAGGCCAAAGGCGCCATCGGTCGCAAGGATGTGCCGGCCAAGGGCGTCCTCATCGGCAAGGCGATCGAGATCATCGGTGGCCTGCGCGAAGGGCTGGATATGGAAAAGCAGGCAGAAGAACTGGCTCACGTCGACAATCTGTACGTGTACATGATGAAGCGTCTGGCCCAGGCCAACATCAAGTCCGATCCACGCATCCTCGACGAGGTCAGCGAATTGCTGACGACCGTCAAAGAAGGTTGGGATGCGATCGGCGAACAGCAACCCGCGCTGTAAGGAGATCACCATGAGTGCTGCACTCAAGCGAATCGAAGAAACCCGTGAGGCCTTGGTCGATGCTCTCGCTCAGCGCGATTGGGAGGCAATCGGCCAACTCGATATGGCCTGCCGTGCCTGTGTCGATGAAGTGATCAGTCAGGGGAGCGACGATGAGCCGCAGTTGCGCAGCAATCTGGAGGAGCTGCTAGGGGTGTATCGGCAGATGATTGATATCGCCGTGGGCGAACGTCAGGCAATTGTCGATGAAATGTCGCAGATCCAGCGAGCGAAAAGCGCTGCAAAGGTTTACCATCTGTTTGGTTGACGCTTGGTTGATCTAAAAAATTTGTGCGCCATAAAATTGACTGTGTACGGTTTTTTGACTTAACTAGTGATGTTCACTAATTTCTGGTTTCTGTGGCGTCTCTGCGGACCATACATAAGCCAAGCTTGCCCCTGAATGGGCATCGAGTTGACTAGGGAAGTTGCTATTGCATGTGGCGTGAAATCAAAATTCTGCTGATCGATGACGATAGCCAGCGCCGCCGTGACATGGCGGTGATTCTGAATTTTCTCGGCGATGAGAACCTCTCCTGCTCCAGCACTGACTGGCAGCAAGTCGTGGGCTCTCTGGCATCCACTCGGGAAGTCCTCTGTGTGCTGGTCGGCACCGTCAATACGCCAGGCAGTCTCCAAGGGCTGCTTAAGACCATAGCCGCATGGGATGAGTTCCTTCCGGTTCTGCTGATGGGCGAAAATTCTTCTGCCGAGCTCGCCGAAGACCTGCGCCGACGGGTGTTGTCCACCGTCGAGATGCCGCCCAGCTACAGCAAGCTGCTGGATTCCCTGCACCGCGCCCAGGTCTATCGCGAGATGTACGACCAGGCCCGCGAGCGCGGCCGTCAGCGCGAACCCAATCTCTTCCGCAGTCTGGTCGGCACCAGCCGCGCCATCCAGCATGTCCGCCAGATGATGCAGCAAGTGGCCGACACCGACGCCAGTGTGTTGATCCTCGGCGAATCGGGCACCGGCAAGGAAGTGGTCGCGCGTAACCTGCACTATCACTCCAAGCGCCGCGACGCGCCTTTCGTGCCGGTCAACTGCGGCGCCATTCCCGCCGAGTTGCTCGAGAGCGAACTGTTCGGTCACGAGAAGGGCGCCTTCACCGGTGCCATCACCAGCCGAGCGGGACGTTTCGAACTCGCCAACGGCGGTACGCTGTTCCTCGATGAAATCGGTGACATGCCGCTGCCGATGCAGGTCAAACTGCTGCGCGTTTTGCAGGAACGCACCTTCGAGCGCGTGGGCAGCAACAAGACGCAGAGCGTCGATGTGCGCATCATTGCAGCCACCCACAAAAACCTCGAAGACATGATCGAGACCGGTGGTTTCCGCGAAGACCTTTACTACCGTCTGAACGTATTCCCGATCGAAATGGCGCCGCTGCGCGAGCGCGTGGAAGACATTCCGCTGCTGATGAATGAACTGATCTCGCGCATGGAGCACGAGAAGCGCGGTTCGATTCGCTTCAATTCCGCCGCAATCATGTCGCTGTGCCGTCACGGCTGGCCGGGCAACGTGCGGGAGCTGGCCAACCTCGTCGAGCGCATGGCGATCATGCATCCGTATGGCGTGATCGGCGTGGCCGAGCTGCCGAAGAAATTCCGCTACGTCGACGACGAAGACGAGCAGTTGGTCGACAGCCTGCGCAGTGATCTCGAAGAGCGCGTGGCCATCAACGGTCATACGCCCAACTTCGCCAATAGCGCCATGCTGCCGCCGGAAGGTCTTGACCTGAAAGATTACCTCGGTGGCCTGGAACAGGGCCTGATTCAGCAGGCGCTGGACGATGCAAACGGCATTGTGGCACGCGCTGCCGAGCGTCTGCGCATTCGCCGTACCACGTTGGTGGAGAAGATGCGCAAGTACGGAATGAGTCGCCGTGAAGGCGATGATCAGGGCGACGACTGACACTCGTTTGACGCGCCAAAAACAAACCGCTGATTTTTCAGCGGTTTTTTTTCGGCATGAGGATTGCTAAGTCTCTCGCATCACACCGTTTACTGACGGTTCGCCACACGAGAGATCAACTATGCCTCAGGCCGCTCAGATGTCTTCCGAACCTGTATTACCGGCGGGTTCGCAAGTGCAGCCGTCCTTGGAAGTGGAAAGTCGACAAGGGCTCGAACATGCTTTCGCGTTGTTCAATCAGATGTCGACGCAACTGACTGACTCGTACAGCTTGCTGGAAGCGCGCGTCACCGAGCTCAAGGGTGAGCTGGCGGTGGTCAGTGCTCAGCGCATGCAGGAGCTGGCGGAGAAGGAACGTCTGGCCAACCGTCTGCAGAACCTGCTGGATCTGCTGCCGGGCGGGGTCATCGTCATCGACGGCACCGGCAGGGTCCGTGAAGCCAATCCGGCAGCATGCGACCTGCTCGGAGAGCCTTTGGTGGGCATGCTCTGGCGTCATGTCATCGCTCGCTGCTTCGCTCCGCGCGAAGACGACGGTCACGAAATTTCCCTCAAGGACGGTCGTCGGCTGTCGATCGCGACGCGTTCGCTGGACGCCGAGCCCGGGCAACTGGTGCTGCTCAACGACCTGACTGAAACCCGTCATTTGCAGAGCCAGCTGGCGCGTCATGAACGGTTGTCGTCGCTGGGGCGCATGGTCGCCTCGCTTGCTCATCAAATCCGCACGCCGTTGTCGGCGGCCATGATCTACGCCAGCCACCTGACCGAGCAGGCGCTGAATGTCGAGACCCAGCAACGTTTCGCCGGACGGCTCAAGGAGCGGCTGCATGAGCTTGAGCATCAAGTGCGCGACATGCTGGTGTTCGCCCGCGGCGAGCTGCCGCTGACCGACCGTGTCAGTCCGTCGGCGCTGGTGTCTGCGCTGGAATCCGCTGCACAGACGCATGTGCGCGATGTCGCCGTGCGCTGGCAGTGCAACAGTCCCCACGGCGAACTGCTCTGCAATCGCGACACGCTGGTCGGCGCGCTGCTCAACCTTATCGAAAATGCGGTGCAGGCGAGTGCCGGTCAGGCGCGCGTCAAGATTCATGCGTACAACCGCGGCAACATGCTGCGGGTGTGCATCAGTGACAGCGGCAGCGGCATCGAGCCTGCGGCGCTGGCGCGTATCGGCGAGCCTTTCTTCACCACCAAAACCACGGGGACCGGTCTGGGACTGGCAGTGGTCACGGCGGTTGCTCGCGCTCACCAGGGACAGGTGCAATTCCGTTCGCGTCCGGGGCGCGGTACCTGTGCCATCGTTTCCTTGCCGCTGGTTCCGGGCACCGGCGCGACGGGTAATTATTCATGACGATCAAGGTATTGCTGGTCGAGGACGATCATTCCCTGCGCGAAGCCCTGGGCGAAACGCTCGAGCTGGCCGGTCACGATTACCACGCTGTCGGCTCGGCCGAAGAAGCGCTGCTGGCCGCAGGCGAGGCGTCATTCAGTCTGGTGGTCAGCGACGTCAACATGCCTGGCATGGACGGTCATCAGTTGCTGGCGCAGTTGCGCAGCCGCTACCCGCAATTGCCGGTGCTGTTGATGACGGCCCACGGCGCGGTCGATCGTGCAGTGGAAGCCATGCGTCAGGGCGCCGCCGATTATCTGGTCAAGCCGTTCGAGCCCAAGGCGCTGCTGGCGCTGGTGGCGCGTCACGCACTGGGTCGACTCGGGCCCGCCGACGGCGAAGGTCCGATTGCCGTTGAACCTGCCAGCGTGCAGTTGCTCAATCTGGCCAGCCGCGTGGCGAAGAGCGATTCCACCGTGCTGATCTCCGGCGAGTCAGGGACGGGCAAGGAAGTTCTGGCGCGATTCATTCATCAGCAATCGCCGCGTGCCGGCAAACCATTCATCGCGATCAACTGCGCGGCGATCCCGGACAACATGCTCGAAGCGACATTGTTCGGCCATGAAAAAGGCTCGTTCACCGGCGCCATTGCCGCGCAGGCGGGCAAGTTCGAGCAGGCTGACGGCGGCACGATTCTGCTCGACGAAATTTCCGAGATGCCGATGGGGCTGCAAGCCAAGTTGCTGCGCGTGCTGCAGGAGCGGGAAGTGGAGCGCGTCGGTGCGCGCAAGCCGATCGAGCTGGACATCCGCGTGCTGGCGACCACCAACCGTGATCTGGCGGGCGAGGTGGCGGCGGGGCGCTTCCGTGAAGACTTGTTCTACCGGTTGTCGGTGTTCCCGCTGGCGTGGCAGGCGTTGCGTCAGCGACCCGCCGATATTCTGCCGCTGGCTGAGCGATTGCTCGCCAAGCACGTCAATAAAATGAAACATGCGCCGGTTCGCTTGTCGGCCGATGCGCAAAAGTGTCTGGTCGGATACAGCTGGCCGGGCAATGTTCGCGAACTGGACAACGCCGTGCAGCGCGCGCTCATCCTGCAGCAGGGCGGGGTGATCCAGGCGCAGGACTTCTGTCTGGCCGGGCCGATCACCTTTGCGTCGATCCCGACCGCTGCCCCCGTCCTTCAGGTTTTGCCCGCCGTGCCGACAACGTCCAGCGTCATGGATTCGTCGCCAGAGGCGGGCGGCGCTGAGCAGGCGGGTGCACTGGGTGAGGATCTGCGTCGCCGCGAGTTTCAGATGATCATCGACACCCTGCGCGCCGAGCGCGGCCGCCGCAAGGAAGCCGCCGAACGCCTGGGCATCAGCCCGCGCACCCTGCGCTACAAGCTGGCGCAGATGCGCGATGCAGGGATGGATGTCGAAGGCTATCTGTTCGCCAGCTGAATGAAATAACCCCCCCTGTAGGAGCGCGCTTCCCCCCGATTGCTGTATGTCAGCCACCCCTTGCTGGCTGGCACAGCGCAATCGCGGGCGAGTGCGCGCCTGCCGTTTCAAATGCTCGGTCTGATAACACCCAAATAGTTTCATTGAAGGTGGCAATGTGCCGCTATTGGTCTGGCACCGTTGTTGCTACTACATGGGTAACCGCTGAATCCGTGTCAAAAATTTGCGGCCCTTTTGAGAGAGACGTCCATGAACCAAGGTGTTGAATTTAATCGCTTGATGTTGGACATGCGCTCCATGCAGATGGACGCCATGGCCAGACCCAAAGCCATCGCGGCTCCGGAACAAGTGGGTGCAAGCAGCTTTTCCGACATGCTCGGCATGGCCGTGAACAAGGTCAACGACACCCAGCAGGCCTCCAACCAGTTGGCGACTGCTTTCGAGATGGGCAAGAGCGGCGTGGATCTCACTGACGTGATGATTTCCTCGCAGAAAGCCAGCGTTTCGTTTCAGGCGCTGACCCAGGTACGCAACAAGCTGGTTCAGGCGTACCAAGACATCATGCAAATGCCGGTTTGAGGACGATTTAAGTCATGGCTGAAGCCGTCGCCGATAACGTACCTGCCAAGGCAGGTGCGACAGGAAGCAAACCGCCGATGTTCGGTTTGGCGTTCCTGCAAAATCTTTCCGAGATGACCATGCTGCGTCAGGTCGGCCTCATGGTCGGTCTGGCCGCCAGCGTGGCGATTGGTTTTGCCGTCGTGCTCTGGTCGCAACAGCCGGACTACAAGCCGCTGTATGGCAGCCTGTCGGGCATGGACACCAAGCAGGTGATGGATACGCTGGCGCAGGCCGACATTCCCTACACCGTCGAGCCCAACTCCGGCGCGCTGCTGGTCAAGTCCGATGACTTGTCCCGTGCCCGCATCAAGCTGGCCGGCGCCGGAATCGCGCAGACCGACGGCAACGTCGGCTTCGAGATTCTGGATAAGGATCAGGGTCTGGGCACCAGCCAGTTCATGGAGGCCACGCGTTATCGCCGTGGTCTGGAAGGCGAACTGGCGCGCACCATTTCCAGCCTGAACAACATCAAGGCCGCTCGCGTGCACCTGGCGATTCCGAAAAGCTCGGTGTTCGTGCGTGACGACCGCAAACCCACCGCCTCGGTGCTGGTGGAAATGTATGCCGGTCGCTCGCTCGAGCCAGGTCAGGTTGCCGCCATCGTCAATCTGGTGGCGACCAGTGTTCCTGAGCTGACCAAGTCTCAGGTCACGGTTGTCGACCAGAAAGGCAACCTGCTGTCCGATCAGGCGGAAAACTCCGAACTGACCATGGCCGGCAAGCAATTCGATTACACCCGTCGCATGGAAACCATGCTGACCCAGCGTGTACAGAACATCCTGCAACCGGTACTGGGCAATGACCGCTACAAGGCTGAGGTCTCGGCTGACGTCGATTTCAGCGCGGTCGAATCCACCGCCGAAAGCTTCAACCCTGATCAGCCTGCACTGCGCAGCGAGCAGACCGTCAACGAACAACGCTCCAGCAGCAGCGGTCCGCAAGGCGTTCCGGGTGCTCTGAGCAACCAGCCGCCTGGTCCGGCCACTGCGCCACAGAACGCTGCCGCCGGTGCTGCTGGCGCAACCGGTCCGATCGCCCCAGGTCAGCCGCTGCTGGACGCCAACGGTCAGCAGATCATGGACCCGGCCACCGGTCAGCCAATGCTTGCGCCTTATCCGTCGGACAAGCGTAATCAGTCGACCAAGAACTTCGAGCTGGACCGTTCCATCAGCCACACCAAGCAACAGCAGGGCAAGATCAATCGCCTGTCGGTAGCGGTGGTGGTCGACGATCAGGTCAAGGTCAACCCGGCCAACGGTGAAACCACCATGGTGCCGTGGACCGCCGACCAGTTGGCGCGCTTTACGCGTCTGGTGCAGGACGCCGTGGGCTTCGATGCCAGCCGCGGTGACAGCGTCAGCGTGATCAACGTGCCGTTCTCGACCGATCGTGGCGAAGTGATTCCGGATATTCCGTTCTACTCGCAACCCTGGTTCTGGGACATTCTCAAGCAGGCCATGGGTGTGATCTTCATCCTGGTGCTGGTGTTCGGTGTGCTGCGTCCGGTGCTGAACAACATCACCAATCCGAAGAGCAAGATGGCCGACGGTGACGTCGAACTGGGCGGCATGGTGGGTCTGGATGGCGAACTGGCAAACGACCGCGTGAGTCTGGGCGGTCCGCAAAGCATTCTGCTGCCTAGCCCGACCGAGGGTTATGACGCGCAGCTCAACGCAATCAAGAGCCTGGTGGCTGAAGACCCGGCTCGGGTGGCTCAGGTCGTAAAAGAGTGGATCAACACAGATGAGTGATAGTCGTGCTGCTGCGGTCAAACTGAGCCGCGTCGATAAGGCTGCGATCCTGCTGCTCACCCTGGGTGAGACTGACGCCGCCCAGGTTCTGCGCCACATGGGCCCTAAAGAGGTTCAGCGCGTCGGTGTGGCCATGGCGCAGATGCGCAATGTGCACCGCGAGCAGGTGGAACAGGTGATGAGCGAGTTCGTCGACGTGGTCGGCGATCAGACCGGCGTGGGCATCGGTTCGGACGGCTACATTCGCAAAATGCTGACCCAGGCACTGGGCGAGGACAAGGCCAACGGCCTGATCGACCGCATTCTGCTGGGTGGCAACACCAGTGGTCTGGACAGCCTGAAGTGGATGGAACCGCGCGCCGTCGCGGACGTCATCCGCTACGAGCACCCGCAGATCCAGGCCATCGTCGTCGCATATCTGGACGCCGACCAGGCCGGTGAAGTGCTGAGCCATTTCGACCACAAGGTGCGTCTGGACATCATCCTGCGCGTCTCGTCGTTGAACACCGTTCAGCCAGCGGCACTGAAAGAATTGAACCAGATCCTCGAGAAGCAGTTCTCGGGCAACGCCAACACGTCGCGTACCACATTGGGTGGTATCAAGCGTGCCGCGGATATCATGAACTTCCTCGACAGCTCGATCGAAGGCCAGCTCATGGACTCCATCCGCGAAGTGGACGAAGACCTGTCGACACAGATCGAAGACCTCATGTTCGTCTTCAACAACCTGTCCGACGTCGACGACCGTGGCATTCAGGCCTTGCTGCGCGAAGTCTCCTCCGATGTGCTGGTACTGGCATTGAAAGGCTCGGACGACGCGATCAAGGAAAAGATTTTCAAGAACATGTCCAAGCGTGCTGCCGAACTGTTGCGCGACGACCTGGAAGCCAAGGGTCCGGTTCGCGTCAGCGACGTGGAAGCGGCCCAGAAGGAAATCCTCACCATTGCCCGTCGTATGGCGGAGGCCGGGGAAATCGTTCTCGGCGGCAAAGGTGGCGAGGAAATGATTTAACAACAGGTGCAGTCGATGTTCAGCTCCGATAAAGCAGCACCCAGCGAGCTCATCCGCGCCAAGGATGCCAGCAGTCTCGACGTCTGGGCGCTGCCCAGCTTCGATCCTCACGTGGAAGCACCCGAGCCTGAGCCGGTCGAAGAGCCGGAGCTGGCCGAGAGCGAAGAAGTGCCGCTGGAGGAAGTCCAGCCACTGACCCTGGAAGAGCTGGAAAGCATCCGCCAGGACGCTTACAACGAAGGCTTTGCCATTGGCGAGAAAGATGGCTTTCACAGCGCCCAGCTCAAGGTGCGTCAGGAAGCGGACGCGGCTTTGGCGGCCAAGCTCCAGAGTCTGGAAACCCTGATGAGTCACCTGTTCGAGCCCATCGCCGATCAGGACGCACAGATCGAGAAGTCGCTGGTTCAACTGGTCGAGCATCTGGCCCGCGAAGTGATCCAGCGTGAGCTGAAAACCGAATCCGGCCAGATCGGCAAGGTGCTGCAGGATGCCCTGCGGCTGCTGCCGATGGGCGCCAATAACGTGCGCATTCTGGTCAATTCCCAGGATTTCGCCCAGGTCAAAGCCCTGCGCGAGCGTCATGAAGAGAACTGGCGCATCCTCGAAGATGACACCCTGCAGCCCGGTGGTTGCCGGGTCGAGACCGAGCACAGCCGCATCGATGCGTCCATCGAGACGCGCTTGAGCGTGGCGATCGCGAAGATGTTCGACCAACTGCACGAGCAGGCGCTGCACCCCGCAATGCCTGACGTCAGTGTCGACCTCGAAGCGGCGATCAAAAGTGCGGAAGAACAGAGCCTGAACAGGGCGGAAGCCAGCGATGCGTCTTGAGCGCACCAGTTTCGGCAAGCGTATGAGCACGTACGCTGACGCGATCAGTCTGCCTGTGCAGCCGGTGGTCGAAGGCAGGCTGTTGCGCATGGTGGGCCTGACGCTTGAAGCCGAAGGTCTGCGCGCCGCCATGGGCAGCCGCTGCGTGGTGATCAACGACGACAGCCATCATCCTGTGGAAGTCGAAGCCGAAGTCATGGGCTTTGCCGGCGGCAAAGTGTTCCTGATGCCGGTGGGCAGCGTCGCCGGCATCGCCCCTGGCGCGCGAGTCGTTCCGTTGCCGGACACCGGCCGTCTGCCCATGGGCATGACCATGCTCGGTCGCGTCCTCGACGGCGCGGGTCGGCCGCTGGACGGCAAGGGCGGCATGAAGGCCGAGGACTGGGTGCCGCTGGACGGCCCGACCATCAACCCGCTCAAGCGCGATCCGATCAGCGTGCCGCTGGACGTGGGCATCCGTTGCATCAACGGATTGCTGACGGTCGGACGCGGTCAGCGTCTGGGTCTGTTCGCCGGTACCGGCGTGGGTAAGAGTGTGCTGCTGGGCATGATGACCCGCTTTACCGAGGCCGACATCATCGTCGTCGGTCTGATCGGCGAACGGGGCCGCGAGGTGAAGGAGTTCATCGAGCACATCCTGGGCGAAGAAGGCCTCAAGCGCTCGGTGGTGGTGGCGTCGCCTGCCGACGATGCGCCGCTGATGCGTTTGCGCGCGGCCATGTATTGCACGCGAATAGCCGAATACTTCCGTGACAAGGGCAAGAATGTCCTGCTGCTGATGGATTCGCTGACCCGTTTCGCCCAGGCGCAGCGGGAGATCGCGCTGGCGATCGGCGAGCCGCCCGCGACCAAGGGCTATCCGCCTTCGGTGTTCGCCAAGCTGCCCAAGTTGGTCGAGCGCGCCGGTAATGCCGAGAAAGGCGGTGGCTCGATCACCGCGTTTTATACCGTTCTGTCCGAAGGCGACGATCAGCAGGACCCGATCGCCGACTCGGCGCGGGGCGTGCTCGACGGTCACATCGTGCTCTCACGGCGGCTGGCGGAGGAGGGGCATTACCCGGCCATCGACATCGAAGCCTCGATCAGCCGGGTCATGCCATCGGTGGTCGATCCGCAGCACATGGTTCAGGCGCAATATTTCAAGCAGTTGTGGTCGCGCTATCAGCAGAGCCGCGATCTGATCAGCGTCGGTGCCTATGTGGCAGGCGGTGATCGCGAGACCGACCTTGCCATCAACTTGCAGCCGCAGCTGGTGAAGTACCTGCGCCAGGGCCTGCACGACAACGAAAGCATGCAGAGCAGCGAAGAGCAGCTGGCGAAGATCTTCAATCCCCAGGGCGGGAGCTGATAGCCCATGGCGCAGAGCCGCGCATCCCGCCTGGCGCCGGTGGTGGAAATGGCCGAAAAGGCCGAAAAAACCGCCGTGCAGCGTCTGGGGCATTTCCAGGGTCAGGTGCGAATTGCCGAAACCAAACTGGGCGAACTGGAAAAATTCCGCTCGGATTATCAGCAACAATGGATCGACAAAGGCGCCCACGGCGTGTCGGGCCAGTGGCTGATGAACTACCAGCGCTTTCTCAATCAGCTGGAAACGGCGGTTGCGCAGCAGCGGCAGAGCCTGAACTGGCATCAGAACAACCTGAACAAGGCGCGCGGCGAGTGGCAAAAGGCCTACGCCCGGGTCGAGGGACTGCGCAAGCTGGTGCAACGCTACATCGACGAAGCGCGCGCGCTGGAAGACAAGCGCGAGCAGAAGCTGTTGGACGAGCTGTCCCAGCGCCTGCCCAGGCACGATGCGTTCTGATTGACCGATCAACCGGGCGCGCCCGCACCGCTCATGCCGCTCAAGGTTTCATCAGCGCACATCACCAACCATTTGCCGCGCCTCTCAAGCAGTGCTAAAACTTCAAGCGTCCGACGCTGTTTCATACAAGGGATTTGCCTATGTCAGTAACCTCCGATCGTTCCCCCGACGAGCAGCAGCTGACCATCAAGATCAAGGGACGCTTCGATTTTTCGACGCATCAGGATTTTCGCGGAGCCTATGAGAAAGAGACCAAGGCGAAGCGGTACGTGGTCGACCTGAAGGAAACCAATTACCTCGACAGTTCGGCGCTGGGCATGCTCCTGCTGCTGCGTGACCACGCTGGCGGCGAACGGGCGGATGTACGGCTGGCTAACTGCAACCCCGACGTCGTCAAAATCCTCGCGATTTCCAACTTCTCCAAACTTTTCAACATCGGCTGATGGCGGTGTCTGCGGCTGAGCGCCTGACGGTTCTGATCGCCGACGACAACGCCAGTGACCGTATGCTGTTGTCGGCAATCGTCAGTCGGCAGGGCCATGACGTGCTCGCGGCCAGTGATGGCGCCGAAGCCGTCGGCCTGTTCGAACGCAGGCGTCCGCAGTTGGTGCTGATGGACGCCATGATGCCGGTGATGGACGGCTTCGAAGCTGCGCGGCGGATCAAGGAGCTGGCCGGCGAGTCGCTGGTGCCGATTATCTTTCTGACCTCGCTGACCGAAGGCGAGGACCTCGCCCGTTGCCTCGACGCCGGCGGCGACGACTTCGTCGCCAAGCCGTACAACCAGATCGTGCTGGCGGCGAAGATCAACGCGATGAACCGCCTGCGCCTGCTGCAGGAGACCGTCCTGCAGCAGCGCGACATGATCACGCGCCACCACAAATACCTGCTCAACGAGCAACGCGTTGCAAAGGCCGTGTTCGACCAGGTCGCGCACTCGGGTTGCCTGAGCGCGCCAAATATCCGTTACCTGCAATCGCCTTATGCGTTGTTCAACGGTGACCTGTTGCTCGCCGCCTGGGCGCCGTCGGGCAACATGCACCTGCTGTTGGGCGACTTCACCGGACACGGTCTGCCGGCCGCGGTGGGCGCCATGCCGCTGGCCGAAGTGTTCTACGGCATGACCGCCAAAGGCTACGGCCTGCCGGAAACGCTGCGTGAGATGAATGCCAAGCTCAAGCGCATTCTGCCGGTGGACATGTTCTGTTGCGCCGCGCTGATCTGCGTGAACTTCAAACAGCAGTTGGTGGAGGTCTGGAATGGCGGGCTGCCGGACGCTTATCTGCTGCACGGCGACGGCCGGCCGCACACGCCTCTGGTGTCGACTCACGTGCCGCTGGGCGTGCTGAGCGCGGGCAGTTTCGACGACAACACCCAGGTTTATCCCTTTGGTGCCGGCGACCGGGTGTTTCTGCTCTCCGATGGCGTGGTCGACAGCACCGATGAGAGCGGCGAGCTGTTCGGCGCCCGGCGTCTGCAGAACGTGCTGGTGACCAACCGCAATCCGGCGTTGCTCATCGAGGAGGTGCAATGGGCGCTGGCGCGTTTTCGCGGACAGGCCCGCGACGACGTCAGCATGGTCGAAGTCGCTTACACCGAGCCGGATCTGCTCGGCCCGCCGTCGGTCATCTACACCGACAGCGGCGACTCCAGCCCGCTGGACTGGGGCGCCAGCTTCGAGTTTCGTGCCTCGACGCTCAAGCGCTTCAACCCGTTGCCGTATCTGCTGCAACTGCTGCAAGAGGTTCATGGCCTGCGCTTGCAGAGCAGCGAGCTGTATATCGTGCTTTCCGAGCTGTACAGCAATGCGCTGGAACATGGCGTGCTGGGGCTGAACTCGGCGCTCAAGCGCGACGCCGAAGGGTTCGGCCTCTATTACACCCTGCGGGCAGAGCGGCTGGATGCATTGCAGGATGGTTTCATTCGCATCGATTTTCAGGTGACTCCGGCGGGCAGCGGCGGGCGCCTGACCATCAGCGTGCAGGACAGCGGCGCCGGTTTCGATGCCTGCCACGTGCTGTCACTGCCGCCTGCGGTGAACCAGCTGTCAGGCCGCGGATTGTCTCTGGTAAAGCAGCTCAGTGATCGCTGTCAATGGACCGACGGAGGCCGTACGGCCAGCGTGGAATTTGCCTGGGAGGGTCTGGCATAATCCGCGATTCTTGATCAAGGAGTGAACAAGTTGACTGAACATGTGGATGTGACCGCGCTGAGCACCCTGCGCGAGGTGATGGACGGGGAGTACCCCAGGCTGCTGGAAGTGTTCATCAAGGATTCCGACGACCGCGTCAGGGAATTGAACCGTCTGGCGCTCGCGCCAGGTTTCAGGCCGATGTCGCTGGACGCGCTTCGACAGCTGGGCATGATGGCCCACAGCTTCAAAGGCAGCAGCGGCAACATGGGCGCAACGCGACTCTGCGAACTGTGCCGTGAGCTGGAAGACGCCGGTCGCGGTTCCGCTCCGGTCAGCGACGACGACGTCCAGCGGATGGTGGCAGCGATCGAGGCAGAATTTCGCATCGTGCGGGCGTTTTTCGATCAAGAGTTGCACGCTTGCCTTTCCGGCCACTGAGCCGGCTTTTCCCGATTTTCAAAAACTGGCCCGCCATTTGCTTTGTCTCTGTGCAATCGTGCTCTTGCGGAGATCAACATGGCCCTCGCCAACAACCCATTACTGACTGCTCTGACGGCTGCCAAAGCTCAGAAAGCCAGTGCCACCACCACGGCGAAGGCGCCGGACCCCGTCAAGGACAACACTTCCAGCTTCTCTGACGTGTTTGCCAAGCAGGCTGCGCCCAAGGCGAACAGCGTCGATGACAGCCCGTCCAAGCCGTCCAGCGCCAAGAGTTCGGCAGCGGACAACAAGCACGCCGCCAGCAATTCGTCTGCCGCCCCCGACAAGACCGTTGCCGATAACGGCAAAGGCTTGCCTGCCAAAGCAGTCACTGGCAAGAACGACAACGGAAGCGACAAAGACACCCGTGACGACAGCGACGAAGATGACACCTCCAGCACGGCCGACGGCGCTGCTGCTTCCACAGTGGCCGCTACCGTGCCAGACCCGACGCTCGATCCGAGTCTGGTCGTCACGCCGCCTGTTCAGCCCGAGCTGCCTGTCGCGCAGCAGCCTGAGCAGCAACCGGTGGTCGATCCGGCGCTGCTGGCCAACGCCGCGCCGGTAATTGCGGCGCCGGTGGTGCAGGCATCCACTGACGCGACCGACGAGAAGTTCGACCCTTCGGCCGATCCGCTCGAAGGCCTTACCGCCGTTCAGGTCGCGCTGGAAAACAAAGCCCAGCAGGCGGCGAAAACCACAGGCGCGACGGCGGATGCCGGCAAAACCTCCGGCAAGCAAGACCCCAATGTCGATCCTTCGCAGCTGCTCGCCAATAACCTGGCAGCCCTCGGCGAAAAACCGGTGGACGACAGCACCACTGAAGGCGGTGGCGACAAGGCGTTCAGTGGTTTGCTGGCGGACGGACTGAAAGACGTGAAGGGCGCGAGCGCCGATACGCGGGTGGACAATTTCGCCGAGCGTCTGGCTGCCTTGTCGCAAGCCGCGCAGGCGAAGACCGGTGCAGCACCGGCCACGCCTTTGCTCAATCAGCCGCTGGCGATGAACCAGGGCGGCTGGACTGAAGGTGTCGTCAACCGCGTGATGTATCTGTCCAGCCAGAACCTCAAGCAGGCTGATATCCAGCTCGAACCGGCTGAGCTAGGACGGCTGGACATCCGTGTCAATATGGCGGCGGATCAGCAGACTCAGGTGACGTTCATGAGCGCCCATGTCGGCGTGCGCGAAGCGCTGGAAAGCCAGATGTCGCGCCTGCGTGATTCGTTCGTTCAGCAGGGCATGGGCCAGGTTGACGTCAATGTGTCCGATCAGTCGCGCAACATGCAGCAGCAGGCGCAACAGCAATCGGGCGGTGACAATCAGCGCGGCAATGGCACCGGCAGGACAAACGGCGGCAGCGACCTGATCGCTGACGGCGCGCCGGTCGATGCGGCGACTGCAGCCGCGAATGCGCCGTTGACGGTGGTGGGTTCCAGCGCGGTCGATTATTACGCTTAAGAGCAGCGTTAAGCTACAAGCTGTAAGCGGCAAGTAAAGGCAAGATCAAAAGCGGCGGGTGTCTGGGGAATGTCAATTTCTTCAGCCTCGCCGCTTCTGCTTTTACTTGTCGCTTGAAGCTTATAGCTTGCAGCTGCAGTTGTGGCACAACCCTTGCTCCTGCTCTGTCACGCAACACTGAACCCCTTGGATAGTGACGGATTATTGGCATGGCGAAGAGCGACGACGCAGTTAAAGACCCCGCAAAGAAAGGCAAGCTCAAGATCATCATTCTGGTTGTGGTGGGTTTGCTGCTGGCCATCGGTCTGTCGGTCGGTGCCACCTGGTTCATCATGCACAAGTCCGAGAGCAAGCCCGATCCTGCCGTTGCCGCCGAGGCTGCCAACGTCAAGAAGGAAGCGATTTTCGAACCTCTCACGCCACCCTTTGTCGTTAACTACAACGTCAACGGTCGTCAGCGCTACATGCAGGTCAGCATTACGCTGCTGGCCCGCGATCACGCTGATCTCGAAGCGCTGAAGGTGCACATGCCTGTTATCCGCAACAACCTGGTGATGATGTTCTCCGGTCAGCCGTTCGATACCATCGCCACACCGGTGGGCATGGAGATGCTGCGCCAGAAAGCCGCTGCCGTGGTCCAGGAAGTGGGCCAGAAAGAGCTGAACAAGAGCGTCATCGAACAAGTACTCTTCACTAACTACGTACTGCAGTAGGACCACGACATGGCCGTGCAAGACCTGCTGTCCCAGGATGAAATCGACGCGCTGTTGCATGGCGTGGACGATGGTCTGGTGCAGACCGAAAGCGTCATCGAACCGGGCAGCGTCAAAAGTTATGACCTGACCAGCCAGGACCGCATCGTCCGCGGACGCATGCCGACCCTGGAAATGATCAACGAGCGTTTCGCCCGCTATACCCGCATCAGCATGTTCAACCTGCTGCGTCGTTCTGCCGACGTGGCGGTGGGCGGCGTGCAGGTGATGAAGTTCGGCGAATACGTGCACTCGCTCTACGTGCCGACCAGTCTGAACCTGGTCAAGATCAAACCGCTGCGCGGCACCGCGTTGTTCATTCTGGACGCCAAACTGGTGTTCAAACTGGTGGACAACTTCTTCGGTGGCGACGGCCGTCACGCCAAGATCGAAGGGCGTGAATTCACCCCGACCGAACTGCGCGTGGTGCGGATCGTGCTCGATCAGGCCTTCATTGACCTGAAAGAAGCCTGGCAGGCGATCATGGAAGTGAACTTCGAGTACATCAACTCGGAAGTGAACCCGGCCATGGCCAACATCGTCGGCCCGAGCGAGGCCATCGTCGTGTCGACGTTCCACATCGAGTTGGACGGCGGTGGCGGCGACCTGCACGTGACCATGCCGTACTCGATGATCGAACCGGTCCGCGAGATGCTCGACGCCGGCTTCCAGTCCGATCTCGACGATCAGGACGAACGCTGGGTCAACGCGCTCAAGCAAGACGTGCTGGATGTCTCGGTGCCCTTGCGGGCCACGGTCGCCAGTCGTCAGCTCAAGCTGCGCGACATCCTGCACATGCAGCCCGGTGACGTGATCCCGGTGGAACTGCCGGAAAACCTGATCATGCGCGCCAACGGTGTGCCGTCCTTCAAGGTCAAGCTCGGTTCGCACAAGGGCAATCTGGCCCTGCAAGTGGTCGAACCGGTAGAACGTCGCTGACACTTTGTCGTCAGCAAATGAATGTGCTGTGTAAACGAATCAATGCTCGCCGAGGACAACCATGGCTGATGAAAACGATATGAACTCCGCTGACGATCAGGCCTTGGCCGATGAGTGGGCGGCTGCGCTGGGCGAAGCCGGAGAGGGTGGTCAGTCGGACATCGACGCACTGCTGGCTGCCGATGCCGGTCATTCCTCTACCAACCGCATGGCGATGGAAGAGTTCGGCAGCGTGCCGAAAAACAATGCTCCCGTTTCACTGGATGGCCCGAACCTGGATGTGATTCTCGACATTCCGGTGTCGATCTCCATGGAAGTGGGCAGTACCGATATCAACATTCGCAACCTGCTGCAGTTGAACCAGGGCTCGGTAATCGAGCTGGACCGTCTGGCGGGCGAGCCGCTGGACGTGCTGGTCAACGGCACGCTGATCGCCCACGGCGAAGTGGTTGTGGTGAACGAGAAGTTCGGCATCCGCCTGACCGACGTGATCAGCCCGAGTGAACGCATCAAGAAGCTGCGCTGAATGAGCGGTTTTCTGAGAACGCTGTCGGGCTTGCCGCTGCTGGCGATGTCCTGGGTGGTGATGGCGGCCGATCCGGCAGCGCCCGCTGCGGCGCCTGCCGCTGCAACCTCGGCGACGACTCCGGCGCCTGCCGCGCCGCAGGTGGCCGGCGCGCTGACCAGCGGCATCGGCGGTCAGTTGCTGCAACTGGTGCTGGGTCTGCTCCTGGTCATCGGCCTCATCTTCGTGCTGGCCTGGCTCATGCGCCGGGTTCAGCGCGCGGGTCCTGCGGGTAATCAGGTGATCGAGCTGGTCGGCTCGCGGGCGCTGGGTCCGCGCGACCGGCTGGTGCTGGTGCAGGTCGGCAACGAGCAAGTGCTGCTGGGTGTATCGCCCGGCAGCATCACGGCGCTGCACGTGATGAACGAGCCGGTCGAAGTGCCCGAGAGCCAGAACGCCACACCGGAATTCGCCAGGCGTTTGATGGAAGCGCTCGGCAGCAAAGGCCTGAGCGGGCAGCGCGTGGGTAAAGACGGCTTCGGCAACCCGGATCGAAAGGATAAGAACTGATGCGCATTGTTTTGACGCTGCTGTTGTTGCTGGCAGCGCCGCTGGCGTTCGGCGCCGACCCGCTGTCGATCCCGGCGATCACGTTGGGTACCGGCGCGAACGGCCAGCAGGAGTATTCGGTCAGCCTGCAGATCCTGCTGATCATGACGGCGCTGAGCTTCATTCCGGCGTTCGTCATGTTGATGACCAGCTTCACCCGCATCATCATCGTGTTTTCGATCCTGCGTCAGGCGCTGGGTCTGCAACAGACGCCGTCCAACCAGATCCTGACCGGCATGGCGCTGTTTCTGACGCTGTTCATCATGGCGCCGGTGTTCGATCGTGTGAACACCGACGCGTTGCAACCGTATCTGGCCGAAAAGCTGACGGCCCAGGATGCAGTCGCCAAGGCGGAAGTGCCGGTCAAGGACTTCATGCTGGCGCAGACCCGGTCCAGCGACCTCGAGCTGTTCATGCGCCTGTCCAAGCGCACCGACATCGCTTCGCCCGATGCCGCGCCGCTGACCATCATCGTTCCGGCGTTCGTGACATCCGAACTCAAGACCGCGTTTCAGATCGGCTTCATGATTTTCATCCCGTTCCTGATCATCGACCTGATCGTCGCCAGCGTGTTGATGGCCATGGGTATGATGATGCTCTCGCCGCTGATCATTTCCCTGCCGTTCAAACTGATGCTGTTCGTGCTGGTGGATGGCTGGGCGTTGGTCATCGGCACGCTGGCCGGCAGTTTCGGTGGCGTATGAACCTGTTTGACGAGGAGTGCGCAGCATGACCCCGGAAGTGGCAATCGATCTGTTTCGCAGCGCGTTGTGGTTGACGACCACCATGGTGGCCATTCTGGTGGTGCCCAGCCTGATCGTGGGCCTGATCGTGTCGATGTTTCAGGCGGCCACGCAGATCAACGAGCAGACCTTGAGCTTCCTGCCGCGTCTGCTGGTGATGCTGGTGACCCTGATCGTCATCGGTCCGTGGCTGGTGCGCACGTTCATGGAATACATCATTTCGCTGTACACCAGCATTCCGCAAGTCATCGGCTGAGTCACGAATGGAACCTGTGCTGGCGCTGACCGACACGCAGATCAGCACGTGGGTGGCGGCGTTCATGTTGCCGCTGTTCCGGATCGCTGCGGTGCTGATGACCATGCCGATCTTCGGCACTACGCTGGTCCCCAACCGTGTGCGTCTATATCTGGCGCTGGCGATCACCGTCGTGATCGCCCCCAGCCTGCCGCCGATGCCGCCGGTTCACGCGCTGGACTTGAGTGCGTTGCTGCTGATCGCCGAGCAAATCATCATCGGCGCGGCGTTCGGGCTGTCGCTGCAGCTGTTTTTTCAGGCCTTCGTCATTGCCGGCCAAGTCATCGCCGTGCAGATGGGCATGAGCTTCGCGTCCATGATCGACCCGATCAACGGGGTGTCGGTGGCGGTGATCGGCCAGTTCTTCACCATGCTGGTGACCTTGCTGTTTCTCTCCACCAACGGGCATCTGGTGGTGTTCGAAGTGCTGATCGAAAGCTTTACCACGCTGCCGGTCGGTGAGGGGCTGATGCTCGCCAATTTCTGGGAGCTGGTGCTGCGCCTGGGCTGGGTGCTCGGCGCGGCGCTGATTCTGGTGCTGCCGGCGATCACCGCGTTGCTGGTGCTCAACATCGCGATGGGCGTGATGACCCGGGCGGCGCCGCAGCTGAACATCTTCACCATCGGTTTTCCGTTGACGCTAGTGCTGGGCATGTGGGTCCTGTGGGTCTCGCTCGGCGACATTCTCACTCAATACCAACCGCTGGCGGTCGACGCCTTGCAGTTGCTCAGGGACATGGTCAAGGCGCGCTGACATGGCTGAAAGCGAGAGCGGTCAGGACAAAACAGAAGACCCCACGGACAAACGCAAACGTGAGGCCAGGGAAAAGGGCGAGATCGCCCGCTCCAAGGAACTGAACACCGTCGTCGTGATGCTGGTCGGTGCCGCCGGATTGTTGGCATTCGGCGGTTCGATGGCCGAGATGATGATGCAGCTGATGCGCGACAACCTGACCATCACCCGCGAGACCTTGATGGACGAGCGCAGCATGACGCTGATGCTGATGGTCTCGGGCAAGGCGGCGCTGTGGTCGATCCAGCCGCTGCTGGTGGCGTTGACCATCGCCGCACTGGTCGGGCCTGTGTCGCTGGGCGGCTGGCTGTTCGCGGCGGGCTCGCTGGCGCCCAAGTTCAGTCGGCTGAACCCGGCGGCCGGTCTGAAGCGCATGTTCTCGCCCAAGGCGCTGATCGAGCTGGTCAAGTCGTTCGCCAAGTTCTTCATCGTGCTGATCGTCGCGGTCGTGGTGTTGATGAAGGACAAGAACGACCTGCTCGCCATCGCTCACGAACCCATGGAAATGGCGGTCATCCACAGCCTGCAACTGGTGGGCTGGAACACATTGTGGATGTCGTTCGGGCTGCTGATCATCGCCGCGGTGGATGTCCCGGTGCAGCTGTGGGAAGCGCGCAACAAGCTGATGATGACCAAGCAGGAAGTGCGCGACGAGCACAAGGACAACGAAGGCCGGCCGGAGGTCAAGCAGCGGATTCGCCAGCTGCAGCGCGAGATGTCCCAGCGGCGGATGATGTCGGCGATTCCGGAAGCCGACGTGATCATCACTAACCCGACTCACTATGCCGTTGCGCTCAAATACGACGCAGACAAGGGCGGGGCGCCGGTGCTGTTGGCCAAGGGCAGCGATTTCCTGGCGCTGAAGATCCGCGAGATCGCAGCTCAGCATCAGATTCTGCTGCTGGAATCGCCGGCGCTGGCGCGTTCGATCTACTACAGCACCGAGCTGGAGCAAGAAATTCCGGCAGGGTTGTATCTGGCGGTGGCGCAGGTGCTGGCCTACGTGTATCAGATTCGCCAGTTCCGTCAGGGGCGCGGCAAGCGGCCTGATCCGCTGCGTGAAGATTTGCCGATTCCGCCGGATTTGAGGCGGGATTCTTAGTACTTATCTCCGCTAATCTGATGCCCTTCTTTCCGATCGTTCCCACGCTCCGCGTGGTAATGCCGCCCCGGACGCTCTGCGTCCCACGGGCTAAGTGATGCGGAGCGTCAAGGGATGCATTCCCACGCGGAGCGTGGGAACGATCAACTGACACACCGCGCACCCCGTAGGACCGGCTTTAGCCGGGAAGAGCTCCTGCTTTTGCCGTTGCTTTGATCTTCTACGCGGTAGTCCAAGCACCACAAAACGCGACTTCGGTGCAGGCTGAACGCAGGTCTTGCGCAGTGGGCTGAGCGGCATGGATGCCGCGAGAGCGCCGTCAGGACATGGATGTCCGTTCGGCGCGGGCCCACGGAGCAAGACCGGAGCGAGGGAACCCGACGCAGGAGGGCCTAACCAGGAGCAGGCACTTTTGGTTACTTTTAGTGCTTTTTAAAAGTAACTCGCCGAAGGCGAAACAGTCTGCCCCTAGGCGGACGCTCTTGATCTCGGCGTCGAAAGCAACGACGCAAACTTCCAAATCCAAATACTGGCATTCTGATATTTTCAGCCCGCTGCAAATGTTGGACAGGTTTTTGCAATACCTGCATTACAACGCCTCTGGCGTCAAAGTTTTGGTTAACGCGCAGGTAAAAAATCGGTGGATCGCTCTCAGTTAATCTCTAACGCACGCATCGGACTGGTCGGCCTCGGCCGTGGTCAGTTGGGCGTGCCGTTGCTGTTGCTGGTCATGCTGGCAATGATGATGTTGCCGATGCCACCCTTTTTGCTGGACGTGTTCTTCACGTTCAACATCGCCCTGTCCATCGTCGTGTTGCTGGTCTGCGTTTACGCACTGCGCCCGCTGGATTTTTCGGTTTTCCCGACCATCCTGCTGATCGCCACGCTGTTGCGCCTGGCGCTGAACGTCGCTTCCACCCGCGTCGTGATGCTCCACGGTCAGGACGGCCACGCCGCCGCCGGTAAGGTGATCCAGGCCTTCGGTGAAGTGGTGATCGGCGGTAACTACGTCGTCGGTATCGTGGTGTTCGCGATCCTGATGATCATCAACTTCGTCGTGGTGACCAAAGGTGCCGGCCGTATTTCCGAGGTGAGCGCGCGTTTCACCCTCGACGCGATGCCCGGCAAGCAGATGGCGATCGACGCCGACCTCAACGCCGGCCTCATCGATCAGCCGGAAGCCAAGCGTCGTCGTCTGGAAGTCGCCCAGGAAGCCGAGTTCTACGGCTCCATGGACGGTGCCAGCAAGTTCGTGCGCGGTGACGCCATCGCCGGTCTGTTGATCCTGTTCATCAACCTCATCGGCGGCATGCTGGTGGGCATCCTCCAGCACAACATGACCTTCGCCGACGCCGGCAAGGTTTACGCGCTGCTGACCATCGGTGACGGTTTGGTGGCGCAGCTGCCTTCGCTGCTGCTGTCCACCGCTGCAGCGATCATGGTGACCCGTGCTTCCGGTTCCGAAGAGATGGGCAAGCTGGTCGGGCGCCAGATGTTTTCGTCGCACAAGGCGCTGGCCGTCTCGGCGGGCATCATGGTGGTCATGGGGCTGGTGCCGGGCATGCCGCACTTCTCGTTCATCAGTCTGGGGCTGCTGGCTGCCGGCGGCGCGTATCTGCTGTGGAAAAAACAGAACATGGTCAAGCTGGCCGCGATTCAAGAGGTCAAGCGTCAGCAAGAGTTGCTGCCTGCGCCGAGTCGTGCGCAGGAGTCCAAAGAGCTGGGCTGGGATGACGTGACCCCGATCGACATGATCGGCCTGGAAGTGGGCTATCGTCTGATTCCGCTGGTGGACCGTAATCAGGGTGGTCAGTTGCTGGCGCGGATCAAGGGCGTGCGCAAGAAGCTTTCCCAGGAGCTGGGCTTCCTGATGCCGACCGTTCACATCCGTGACAACCTTGACCTGGCGCCCAGCGCCTACCGCCTGACGCTGATGGGCGTGACGCTGGCCGAAGCCGAGATTTACCCGGATCGGGAGCTGGCGATCAACCCAGGTCAGGTATTTGGCAGTCTGAACGGCATCAATGCCAAAGACCCGGCGTTCGGTCTGGAGGCTGTCTGGATCGAAATCAGCCAGCGGGCGCAGGCACAATCGCTGGGTTACACCGTGGTGGACGCCAGTACCGTTGTGGCAACCCACCTGAACCAGATTCTGTACAAGCACTCTCATGAGTTGATTGGCCATGAGGAAGTCCAGCAATTGATGGCTTTGCTGGCCAAGGGATCGCCAAAACTTGCCGAGGAACTGGTGCCGGGCGTGTTGTCGCTGTCGGCGCTGCTCAAGGTGCTTCAGGCATTGCTGGCCGAGCAGGTACCGGTGCGCGATATTCGCAGCATTGCCGAGGCTATCGCCAACAACGCTGCGCGGAGTCAAGATACCGCCGCATTGGTCGCTGCCGTACGGGTCGGTTTGTCCCGCGCAATCGTGCAAAGCATTGTCGGCATTGAGCCGGAGCTGCCTGTTATCACGCTTGAGCCAAGGTTGGAACAGATATTGCTCAATAGTCTGCAGAAGGCTGGACAGGGTCAGGAAGAAGGCGTTCTGCTCGAACCGAGCATGGCTGAGAAACTTCAGCGCTCGTTGATCGAAGCAGCGCAGCGTCAGGAGATGCAGGGTCAGCCGGTCATTTTGTTGGTCGCAGGTCCGGTTCGCGCCATGTTGTCCCGCTTTGGACGCCTGGCTGTTCCGAATATGCATGTTTTGGCTTACCAGGAAATTCCTGACAATAAGCAAGTCACCATCGTAGCGACTGTCGGGCCGAACGGCTGAGGTAGTGAGTCATGCAAGTTAAGCGTTTTTTCGCCGCCGATATGCGACAAGCCATGAAGCTGGTTCGTGATGAGCTGGGCGCCGAAGCGGCCATCATCGGTAACCGGCGCATCGCCGGCGGCGTGGAACTGACTGCCGCGCTGGACTACAAATTGTCTGCGCTGGCGCCGCGTGTGCCGAACATCGAGCTCGAAGACGAGTTGCGCAAGACTCAGTCGCGCATCGTCACCGCTCAGGCTGAGCTGACCCACCGTAGCGAGCTGGACACTGTCGCCAATCGTCAGTTGTTCGCAGGGCTGGCGATGGATGACAGCAAGCAGATCGAGCCGACGCTTGAAGAACCGTTTCGCCCATCGATCCACGCCGCCATGGCGGCCGATCGTGCCGAACGCGCCGAGCGTCCCGTGGAGCCTGCGGTCAGCCAGCGCGCCTACGACTCGATGCGCTCCGAATTGAACGGGCTGCGCGAACTGCTGGAAGTCCAGCTGGGTTCGCTGGCCTGGAACCAGCTGCAAGGCAGCCGTCCGCAACAGGCTAATCTGTGGCGTCGTCTGCAACGCATCGGCCTGTCCGGTCCGCTGTCCCGTGATCTGCTGGCGATGGTGCCGGAAGGTGGCGATCAGGCGCACACCTGGCGCATGTTGCTGGCCCATCTGGCGCGCATGATCGCAACGCCGGACGTGGAGCCGCTGGAAGAGGGCGGTGTGATCGCCATGGTCGGTCCTGCCGGTATGGGCAAGACCACCACGCTGGCCAAACTGGCCGCCCGTTATGTGTTGAAATACGGCGCGCAGAACATTGCGCTGGTGAGCATGGACAGTTTCCGTATCGGTGCTCAGGAACAGCTTAAAACCCTGGGCCGGATCCTCAACGTGCCAGTGACGCACGTCGATCCGGGCCAGTCTCTGGCGCAGGCGCTGGAGCCGCTGCTGCGCAAGCGCGTGGTGTTGATCGACACCGCGGGCCTGCAAGCCAGCGATCCGGCCTTGCGCCTGCAGTTGGAAAGCCTCGCCGGTCGTGGCATCCGTGCCCGCAACTATCTGGTATTGGCCACCACCAGCCAGAAGCAGGTGCTGACGGCGGCGTATCACAGTTACAAACGTTGCGGTCTGGCCGGGTGCATCCTGACCAAACTCGACGAGACGGCCAGCCTGGGCGAAGTCCTCAGCCTGGCGGTCACTCACGAACTGCCTGTGGCCTATCTCACCGATGGTCCACGGATACCGGATGATCTGCATTTGCCACGCCGGCACCAGTTGGTAAGCCGGGCTGTCAGTGTGCAGATGCAGGAGGAGCCTAGCGAGGAAGCGATGGCGGATATGTTTGCGGATCTTTATCACAGTCCCGGCAAGCGTGCGGGCTAGGTAGGGAAAATGACACTGGAATATACCTGCATCGATGGTCTGCCAGGCATTGTTCACACTCTGAACGTGCAGCCCTACATGTGGCTTAGGTCTAAGCAAGACAAGGTAAAAAATTAACATGGGCAGCATGCATCCCGTACAGGTTATCGCGGTGACCGGTGGCAAAGGTGGCGTCGGCAAGACCAACGTTTCAGTGAATCTTTCACTGGCGCTGGCCGAGCTCGGGCGTCGCGTCATGTTGCTGGACGCCGATCTGGGTCTGGCCAACGTCGACGTATTGCTGGGGCTGACGCCCAAACGCACGCTTGCGGATGTCATCGAGGGCCGCTGCGAGCTGCGCGACGTGCTGCTGCAGGGGCCGGGCGGCGTACGCATCGTGCCGGCCGCTTCCGGCACGCAGAGCATGGTGCACCTGACTCCGGCGCAGCATGCCGGTCTGATTCAGGCGTTCAGCGACATCGGCGACAACCTGGATGTGCTGGTGATCGATACCGCTGCCGGGATCGGCGAGTCGGTGGTCAGCTTCGTGCGCGCCGCTCAGGAAGTCCTGCTGGTGGTGTGCGATGAGCCCACTTCGATCACTGACGCTTACGCGCTGATCAAGCTGCTCAATCGCGACTACGGCATGAACCGCTTCCGCGTGCTGGCCAACATGGCGCAGAGCCCGCAGGAAGGGCGCAACCTGTTCGCCAAGCTGACCAAAGTGACTGACCGTTTCCTCGATGTCGCGCTGCAATACGTTGGCGCCGTTCCGTACGACGAGTGCGTGCGCAAGGCGGTCCAGAAGCAGCGTGCGGTGTACGAAGCGTTCCCGCGTTCCAAATGTGCGCTGGCGTTCAAGGCCATCGCGCAGAAGGTCGATACCTGGCCGCTGCCGGCGAACCCGCGCGGTCACCTTGAGTTTTTCGTTGAACGCCTGGTGCATCAGACCAGCGCAGGGCCCGTGTCATGACCGCAAGTGGCTATCGCATGTACAGCAAATCATCCAAAGATTCCCAGTACGAACTGATCGAGCGTTATGCCCCGCTGGTCAAGCGCATCGCTTACCACCTGCTGGCGCGACTGCCGGCCAGTGTTCAGGTCGAGGACCTGATCCAGGCCGGCATGATCGGTCTGCTCGAGGTGTCGACCAAGTACGACTCCACCAAAGGTGCGAGTTTCGAGACTTACGCGGGTATTCGTATTCGCGGCGCGATGCTCGACGAAGTGCGCAAGGGCGACTGGGCGCCACGCTCGGTTCACCGGAATACGCGCATGGTCAGCGACGCGATTCGTGCAATTGAAGCAAAAACCGGCCGTGACGCTAAAGATCACGAGGTTGCTGCCGAACTTCAATTGAGTCTCGATGATTACTACGGGATTTTGAACGATACCTTGGGCAGTCGCCTGTTCAGCTTCGACGACCTGTTGCAGGACGGCGAGCATGAAGGGCTGCACGAGGACGGCGCGAGCCAGTCGCTGGAGCCGTCGCGCGATCTGGAAGACGAACGTTTCCAGGCTGCGCTGGCGGATGCCATCGCCAATCTGCCGGAGCGTGAACGCCTGGTGCTGGCGCTGTATTACGACGAAGAGCTGAACCTCAAGGAAATCGGTGAGGTCCTGGGGGTCAGCGAATCTCGGGTCAGCCAGCTGCATAGCCAGTGCGCCGCGCGGTTGCGTGGACGGTTGGGAGAGTGGCGCGCGCGCTGATTCATCGCACGTGAACAGGGTGTTCGCGTGTTGCAAGTAAGACCGGCTGTGCTGAATGTGGTGTGGGAAGCAGGAGAGACAAGGCAGGAGCCGGTCGGATCAGGTCTTTGAACGGCCTGTTGCGCCGTGTTCGTGACCCCTCGATGTGCACCATCCCTTATTATTTTCGTAGAGCCGATCACTGGGTTGTGCCGGTATTGATTGAACGCGCGTCCAGGTGCTGGGCGCGTTAAAGACTGCTTGGAGGTCGAATTGGACAAGAACATGAAAATCCTCATCGTTGATGACTTCTCAACGATGCGGCGGATCATAAAAAACCTGTTGCGTGACCTTGGGTTCACCAACACGGCCGAAGCAGATGACGGTACCACCGCATTGCCGATGCTGCAGAGCGGGGCTTTTGACTTTCTGGTGACTGACTGGAACATGCCCGGCATGTCCGGCATCGACCTGTTGCGTCAGGTCCGCGCCGACGAGCGTCTGCGTCACTTGCCGGTATTGATGGTCACTGCCGAAGCCAAGCGCGAGCAGATCATCGAAGCCGCTCAGGCCGGTGTGAACGGCTACGTGGTCAAGCCATTCACCGCGCAAGTGCTCAAAGAAAAGATCGAGAAGATATTCGAGCGCGTCAATAGCTGATGTCCGCTGCGAGGGCGCTATGGATTCCAAAGATTCGACAATGGGTGACTTCGAGTCGACCCTGAAGAAACATGCACAAGAACTCGTCGCGAGCCTTGAAAAAGGCAAGTTCGGCGATGCCGTGCAACTCATCCATGAGCTTAATCAGACCCGGGATCGCGGCCTGTATCAGGAAGTCGGCAAACTGACGCGCGAGCTGCACAGTGCGATCGTCAATTTCCAGATTGACCCGCACATGCCGCAAGCCGAAGAAGTGTCCCAGATCACCGATGCCACCGAACGCCTGTCGTATGTTGTCAGGCTGACGGAAGGTGCGGCCAACCGCACCATGGACCTGGTCGAGCAGAGCACGCCGTTGATGAATGGCCTCAGTGCCGATGCCAAGGCCTTGAGCGCCGATTGGGGACGCTTCATGCGTCGCGAGATCGGTGCCGATGAGTTTCGTGATCTGGCCCGCCGCGTCGATGGTTTTCTGACGCGCAGCGAGAAGGAGACCGCCGAGGTCGCCAGCCACCTGAACGACATTCTGCTGGCTCAGGATTACCAGGACCTCACCGGCCAGGTCATCAAGCGTGTGACCACACTGGTCACCGAAGTGGAGAGCAATCTGCTCAAGCTGGTGCTGATGGCCAGTCAGGTCGATCGCTTTGCAGGGATCGAACACGACCAGGAAGTGTTCCGTCAGCAAAAAGAACAGGAAAAACTTCATTCCAAGGGTGAAGGTCCGCAGATTCATGCCGATAAACGTGAAGACGTCGTATCCGGTCAGGATGATGTAGACGATCTGCTATCCAGCCTTGGCTTCTAGATTCCCGCTTGCGGGTCTGCGATTCAGGGTTCTATGTGAAAGTGGCTGTTGAGCTGCGCGCCAATGCTTCGACGAAGGCAATGCGCGCAGATCGCCGAACAGCTTCCGGATCGGTTTGACGGTTAATTTTAGGAGCACCCCCAATGAGCTTCGGCGCCGATGAAGAAATCCTTCAGGATTTTCTGGTAGAGGCCGGCGAGATTCTGGAGCAGTTGTCCGAGCAGTTGGTCGAGCTGGAAAGCCGGCCGGACGATGCGGACCTGCTCAATGCAATTTTTCGCGGTTTTCACACTGTAAAAGGGGGCGCCGGCTTCCTCCAGCTCAACGAGCTGGTTGAATGCTGTCACATCGCCGAAAACGTGTTCGACATCCTGCGCAAAGGTGAGCGCCGGGTCGACGCGGAACTCATGGACGTTGTGCTCGAAGCCCTGGACACCGTCAACAGCATGTTCGGTCAGGTGCGCGAGCGTTCGGACATCACGCCGGCCACGCCTGAACTGCTTGCTGCGCTTTCCCGCCTGGCAGAGCCTGCGTCGGCTGACGAAGTGGCTGCCGCGCCCGCTCCTGTGGCGCCGGAGCCGGTGGCCGAAGCGCCGTCCGAAGACATCACCGATCAGGAATTCGAACAACTGCTGGACTCGCTGAATGCGGTCAAGGCCGAAGCGGCGGGTGCCGTTGCTTCGACCCCGGCCCCGGCGACGCCTGCACAGTCGTCTGGCGACGCGCCAAGCGACGAGATCACTGACGCCGAATTCGAATCGCTGCTGGATCAGTTGCACGGCAAGGGCCAGTTCGCCGTCGATGCGGTCGCACCAGCTGCCGCCGCGGCGCCGGCTTCCGAAGCCGCCAGCGACGAAATCACCGACGACGAATTCGAAGCATTGCTCGATCAACTGCATGGCAAGGGCTCGTTCTCGCCCGAAGCCGGTGCCGCTGCCCCTGTGGCTGCTGCCGCTGCAGCGCCGGCCGCCACCGAGGCGAAAGGCTCGGGCGACGAAATCACTGAAAACGAATTCGAAGACTTGCTCGATCAGCTTCACGGTAAAGGCAAATTCGAACCGGGCGTGGCCGCCACCGCCGTCGCACCGGTGAAGAAGGCCGAGCCCGCCAAGGTCGAAGCGCCAAAAGTCGAGCCTGCCAAAGCAGCGCCTGCCCCGGCTACCGCTGCCCCGGCCAAGGCCGCTCCAGCCGCCGCACCTGCCGCCGCTCGTGCCCCGGCACCTGCCGCTGGCGAGAAGCCGCCGGCCGAAGCGGAAACCACCGTGCGCGTCGACACCGCGCGGCTGGACGAAATCATGAACATGGTCGGCGAGCTGGTGCTGGTGCGTAACCGTCTGGTACGCCTGGGTGCCAACAGCTCGGACGAAGCCATGTCCAAGGCCGTGTCCAATCTGGACGTGGTCACCGCTGACCTGCAGACCGCGGTGATGAAAACCCGCATGCAGCCGATCAAGAAAGTCTTCGGTCGCTTCCCGCGACTGGTCCGCGATCTGGCGCGTCAGCTCAAGAAAGAAATCAACCTTGAACTGGTGGGTGAAGAAACCGACCTGGACAAGAACCTGGTCGAGGCGCTGGCCGACCCGCTGGTGCACTTGGTGCGCAACGCGGTTGACCACGGCATCGAATCCCCGGAAGAGCGTGAAGCATCGGGCAAGGCCCGGGGCGGTCGCGTGGTGCTCTCGGCGGAACAGGAAGGCGACCACATCCTGCTGTCGATTTCCGATGACGGCAAAGGCATGGACCCGGCAGTGCTGCGTGCCATCGCAGTCAAGCGCGGGGTCATGGACAAGGATGCCGCAGATCGTCTGAGCGACACCGATTGCTACAACCTGATTTTCGCGCCGGGCTTCTCGACCAAGACCGAGATTTCCGACGTGTCCGGCCGTGGCGTGGGCATGGACGTGGTGAAAACCAAGATTGCCCAGCTCAACGGTTCGATCAACATCTACTCGACCAAGGGCCAGGGCTCGAAGATCGTCATCAAGGTGCCGTTGACCCTGGCGATCATGCCGACCCTGATGGTGATGCTGGGCAACCAGGCGTTCGCGTTCCCGCTGGTCAACGTCAACGAGATCTTCCATCTGGACTTGTCGACCACCAATGTCGTCGACGGTCAGGAAGTGGTCATCGTGCGCGACAAGGCACTGCCGCTGTTCTACCTCAAGCGCTGGCTGGTCAGCTCTGCCGTTCACGAAGAGCAGCGAGAAGGCCACGTGGTGATCCTTTCGGTGGGCACGCAGCGGATCGGCTTTGTCGTCGATCAACTGGTCGGCCAGGAAGAAGTGGTCATCAAGCCGTTGGGCAAGATGCTGCAGGGGACGCCGGGCATGTCAGGCGCCACCATTACCGGCGACGGTCGCATCGCGCTGATTCTCGATGTTCCGAGCATGCTCAAGCGTTACGCCGCACGGCGTATCTGATCGATGGGGCCGGCGTGGGTGGCGGTACCTGGCGGGACCGATTCGGTTGGGTGACGTTGCAGGGTCGGCTTCCGCCGGGAAGGGTCGATCCTGCAAGTCGATGCCGACCGGGTCCCGCAAGTCGGTGCCGCTCGCCAATTGTGGCCCAAGCGATGTGATTCAGGCCGCGCCAGCCCTCGGGGTAGCGCGGGCCCAATGGAGTGTTTATGGCAGTCAAGGTTCTCGTCGTGGACGATTCGGGTTTTTTCCGTCGTCGCGTCTCGGAAATTCTCTCTTCAGATTCCACGATTCAAGTGGTCGGCACGGCCACCAATGGCAGGGAAGCCATTGACCAGGCCCTGGCGCTCAAGCCTGACGTGATCACCATGGACTACGAAATGCCGATGATGGATGGCATTACCGCGGTTCGTCACATCATGCAGCGCTGCCCGACACCGGTTCTGATGTTCTCATCGCTGACCCACGAAGGCGCCCGTGTCACCCTCGATGCGCTCGACGCCGGCGCCGTGGATTTCCTGCCGAAAAACTTCGAAGACATCTCGCGTAATCCCGAGAAGGTCAAGCAGATGCTGTGCGAAAAGGTGCACAGCATCTCCCGCAGCAACCGTCGTTTCAGCGGATTGGGCAGCAGCGCAGCGGCGCCAGCCCCGACGCCGACGCCCGCGCCGACCTCCACGGCACCGCGCACGACTCACGCCGCGCCGACGCCTGCCGCGCGCCCGGCGCCTGCGCCAGCGCGCACGTCTCCCACTGGTCATTCAGCCGGGCATCATGCCCCGGCGTCGCCTGCGCCCAAGCGCAAGGCCTACAAACTGGTCGCGATCGGCACCTCGACCGGTGGCCCGGTCGCGCTGCAACGCGTGCTCACTCAATTGCCCGCCAATTTCCCGGCTCCGATCGTGCTCATCCAGCACATGCCCGCAGCGTTCACCAAGGCGTTCGCCGAGCGTCTGGACAAGCTCTGCCGGATCAGCGTCAAAGAAGCGGAAGACGGCGACATTCTGCGTCCGGGCCTTGCGTTGCTCGCCCCCGGTGGCAAGCAGATGATGGTCGACGGTCGCGGGGCGGTGAAAATCCTGCCCGGTGACGAACGCCTGAACTACAAACCCTGCGTGGACATCACCTTCGGATCGGCGGCCAAGTCCTACGGCGATAAAGTGCTCGCCGTGGTCCTCACCGGCATGGGCGCGGACGGTCGCGAAGGCGCGCGTCTGCTCAAGCAGGGTGGCAGTCACATCTGGGCGCAGGACGAAGCCAGTTGCGTCATCTATGGCATGCCGATGGCCATCGTCAAGGCCGACCTGGCTGACGCCGTCTACAGCCTGGACGATATCGGGCGCCATCTGGTCGAGGCCTGTGTCTGATGGATGTTTTGACGCTCATAGGGATCATTCTGGCCTTCGTCGCCATCATCGGCGGCAACTTTCTGGAAGGCGGTCATCTCGGCGCCTTGCTGAACGGGCCTGCTGCACTGATCGTGCTCGGCGGAACGCTGGCGGCGTGTCTGCTGCAAACGCCGATGAGCGCGTTCAAGCGGGCGATCCAGATCTTCATCTGGATTCTGTTTCCGCCGCGCATCGATCTGGCCGGTGGCATCGACCGTGTCGTGTCGTGGAGCCTGACCGCGCGCAAGGAAGGCCTGCTGGGCCTTGAGTCGGTCGCGGACAGCGAGCCTGATGCCTACTCGCGCAAAGGCCTGCAATTGCTGGTCGACGGTGCTGAGCCTGAGGCCATTCGCAGCATTCTGGAGGTGGACTTCATGACCCAGGAAAGCCGCGACATTCAGGCCGCGAAAGTCTACGAAAGCATGGGCGGCTATGCGCCGACCGTGGGCATCATCGGTGCGGTGATGGGCCTTATTCATGTCATGGGCAACCTGGCCGACCCGAATCAACTGGGCAGCGGCATCGCCGTAGCGTTCGTCGCCACCATCTACGGCGTGGCTTCGGCCAACCTCATCCTGCTGCCGGTCGCCAACAAGCTCAAGGCCGTTGCCCTGCGCCAGTCGCGCTATCGCGAAATGCTGCTCGAAGGGCTGCTGTCCATCGCCGAAGGTGAGAACCCGCGTTCGATCGAACTGAAGCTGCAAGGCTTCATGGAGTGATGGACTGATGGCCCGTCGACGTCGCCACGAAGAACACGAAAATCACGAGCGCTGGCTGGTGTCCTATGCGGACTTCATCACCTTGCTGTTCGCGTTTTTCGTGGTCATGTACTCCATCTCCTCGCTGAACGAAGGCAAGTACAAAGTGCTGTCCGAGGCGCTGGTCGGCGTGTTCAACGAAGCCGAGCGCAGCGTGAAACCCATCCCGATCGGCGAGCAGAAACCGCAGACCGTGCGTCCTGCCGATCCGCTGGTGCAAGACAGCGAACAGACCGATGCGGCGCTGGGGCAGGGCGCTCAAGACCCGCTGAAATCCATCGCCGACGACGTCAATGCAGCGTTCGGTGATCTGATCGCTTCGAAGCAGATGACCGTGCGCGGCAATGAGCTGTGGATCGAGATCGAGCTCAATTCCAGCCTGCTGTTCGGCAGCGGCGATGCCATGCCGAGCAATCAGGCGTTCGACCTGATCGACAAGGTGTCCAAAATCATCAAGCCGTTCGACAACCCGATCCACGTCGAGGGCTTCACCGACGACCAGCCGATCAACTCGGCGCAGTATCCGAGCAACTGGGAACTGTCGTCGGCGCGGGCATCGAGCATTGTGCGCATGCTGGCCATGGACGGGATCAACCCGGTGCGCATGGCTTCGGTCGGTTATGGCGAATTCCAGCCGCTGACTTCCAATGCGACCGCCGATGGCCGCGCGCGCAATCGCCGTGTCGTGCTGGTGATCTCGCGCAATCTGGACGTGCGCCGCAGCCTGACCGGGTCCGGCACTGCGGCCAATGCAAAACCCGATGCGGCGTTGCGCCGTGCTGGCACACAAACTGCACCTGTCCCAGCCAAACCGCCGCAAGGCGTCAAATCTTCGTCACCTGCCCCTTAAATCGGTCTCGGTCATCATCATGGTCGGGGGGAATACGAACACATGAGAGTCTGGGCAGTAGCCAATCAGAAAGGCGGGGTCGGCAAGACCACCACCTCAATCGCCCTAGCCGGTCTGCTGGCCGAGGCGGGCAAGCGCGTGGTCGTCGTTGACCTCGACCCGCATGGTTCGATGACCAGCTATTTCGGCCATGATCCCGATGCGCTGGAGCACAGCTGTTTCGACCTGTTCCTGCACAAGGGCTCGGTGCCCGACGGGCTGCCGGGTCAACTGTTGCTGCCGACCAGCGATCAACGTATTTCTCTGTTGCCGTCCAGCACCGCGCTGGCCACGCTCGAGCGCCAGTCGCCGGGGCAGAGCGGCCTTGGCCTGGTGATTGCCAAGAGCCTGGCGCAACTGTGGCAGGACTTCGATTACGCGATCATCGACAGCCCGCCGTTGCTGGGCGTGCTGATGGTCAATGCGCTGGCGGCGAGTCAGCAGTTGGCGATCCCGGTGCAGACCGAATTCCTGGCGGTGAAAGGCCTGGAGCGAATGGTCAACACGCTGGCGATGATCAACCGCTCGCGCAAGGTGCCGTTGCCGTACACCATCGTGCCGACGCTGTTCGACCGCCGCACTCAGGCCTCGATGAGCACCCTCAAGTTGCTGCGCGACAGCTATCCGGAGCATGTCTGGAAGGCGTTCATTCCGGTCGATACCCGGCTGCGCGACGCCAGCCGTGCCGGGGTCACCCCGTCGCAGTACGACAACAAGAGTCGTGGAGTGCTGGCCTACCGGACGTTGCTCAAGCACATGCTCACCGAGCAACTCGTCGGGCAGGTGGCCTGAGGTGTCCGCTGATCGTATATTCCCGAGCAAAGCGCCTGCGCGCTCAAGTCGGCTGACCCTGCAGCCGATATCTGGTTCAGGCGGTAATCGCATCACTTATTTTCGGGCTCCCGTATGAACCGCCCTCTGGACATCGCATCACGACCACAACTGGCGCTGCAGAATTACCTCGACGCGTTGCTGCAGGACGCGACCGAGGAATTGCAGGTCGTCGAGAGCATTGATGAGTTTCAAGCAGCCGTGCTCGAAGAGCAGGCCCACGATGAACGCATGCGCACGGCTGTCGCCGAGGCGGTGAAGGCTGCTGCGCCGGTGGTTCAGCCGCCGATGTCGCGTCCGGCGCCGGTGTCGCTGGCGTTTACGCCCCAGGAAGCACCGGCTGTTGCGGCGCCTGTGAGTCGTCCTGCGGTCGTGGCCGAACCGGTGGCCGCTCGCGTGCTGGAAAAACCGGTCTTGTTGCCGCCGGTGATCGCGCCGCCTGTGATTGAAGCGCCCGTGGTTGAGGCGCCTTTGCCGGAAGCTCTGGTTGCCGAATCTGCGGTGGCGCTGGTGGAGCCAGTGGCCGATGTGCACCTGCCGGCACAGCGCACGCCGACCCCGCCGCCGACCTCGGACGAGCGTCCGGCATGGGCGGATGAGCCGTTCGAATGCCTGCTGTTCGATGTCGCCGGCTTGACGCTTGCGGTGCCGCTGGTGTGCCTGGGCTCGATCTACCCGCTGGCCGGGCATGACCTGACGCCGCTCTTCGGTCAGCCGGACTGGTTTCTCGGGATCCTGCCCAGCCAGGCCGGCAACCTCAAGGTGCTGGACACCGCGCGCTGGATCATGCCAGACCGCTATCGCGACGACTTCCGCCAGGGCCTGCAATACGTGATTTCGGTGCAGGGCTATGAGTGGGGACTGGCGGTGCATCAGGTCAGCCGTTCGCTGCGCCTGGACCCGAACGAAATCAAATGGCGCACTCAACGCGGTCAGCGGCCCTGGCTTGCCGGGACGGTGATCGAGCACATGTGTGCGCTGCTGGACGTTTCCGAACTGGCCGAGCTGATTGCCAGCGGCGCGGTCAAGCAGATGCAATCACGCAAATAAACAGCTTCAACTAAACACAGGCCGGCGCTGATCGCGTCGTCCTTACAGCACAACACGCAAGGGGTTAGGGGTATGAAGAAGTCGTCAGCACAGGGTTCCGAAGATCCGATTCTGCAATGGGTCACCTTCCGCCTGGACAACGAGTCGTATGGCATCAACGTGATGCAGGTTCAGGAAGTGCTGCGCTACACCGAGATCGCTCCGGTCCCGGGCGCGCCAAGCTACGTGCTGGGCATCATCAACCTGCGCGGTAATGTCGTCACGGTCATCGACACCCGTCAGCGCTTTGGTCTGCCACCGGTTGAAGTCAGCGACAACACGCGTATCGTGATCATCGAGGCCGATAAGCAAGTGGTTGGGATCCTGGTCGACAGCGTGGCTGAAGTGGTTTATCTGCGTCAGTCGGAAGTGGAAACGGCGCCAAACGTCGGCAACGACGAGTCCGCCAAGTTCATCCAGGGCGTCTGCAACAAGAACGGCGAGCTGCTGATCCTCGTGGAACTGGACAAAATGATGTCCGAGGAAGAGTGGTCCGAGCTGGAGAACATCTGATTGATCCTTGAGGTTGCGGTAATTTTTCTGGCGGTATTGTGGGTCGCGAGCGTCGCGATGTTCATGGCCTACACCAAACGCCAGCGCACACTGGCCACGCAGCAGCTTGAAGCTGATTCGCTGCGTGACCAGCGCATTCGCGAACTTGCCCGTCGCCTTGAGCATTATCAGGGTGGCACGGTGAAAATGGGCGAAGACCTGCATGAGCTGCGCTCCATCGTCTCGCCGCTGCCGGACAAGATCACCGCGCTGGAGCAGCGCGACCCTTCCACACTGTCCTTCGCCCAGGCCGCACGCCTGGTCAGCATGGGCGCCAGCGTCGACGAACTCACGCAGTCCTGCGGCCTGACCCAGGCCGAAGCACAGTTGATGAGCAAGTTGCACGGGCATAACTGAAGAGGGCGGCATCACCTGCCGCCCTCTGATCCTGCCTCGCGGTGGGGGTCAGTCAACTGCCGTTAAAGCCCTTCCGATTAATGGCTTTACACCCGACGCCTTCCCGGCTAAAGCCGGTCCTACGAAAAGCTTGCAGAGTCTGTAGGACCAACTTTAGCCGGGAAGAGGGCGGTGCATCCGTTAGAGATGCAGCGGCTGGAAGTCAGTCTTCTGCACTTTCAGTGGCCGGAATATAGCGTTCGCGAGCAAGCTCGCTCTCACGGGTTTTGTGTGTGGACACCGTATGAGTTGACGCCGTTTTTCAGGTGGGAGTGAGCTTGCTCACGATGGGGCCGATATGTTCGCCGGAGAGACGCCTGACAATCGGCCCTCGAGTTCTGTGCTCGACACAGTCCTGGCAACGCCACGAATCCCTTGTAGGAGCGCGCTTGCCCGCGATCTGGCGCGCAGCGGCAGCGGAATCGGATGACGCGGTATGTCGGGCAGACTGCATGGCCGGGCTTTACGACGACTGTGTCGCCGATCGCGGGACAAGCCACGCTCCTACGGGTAGTGCATCAAGCTTTCGCGAGCAAGCTCGCCCGGTCAGGTGCCTGGCACGAGACCACGGCCTGCCGCAATGCCCATGTGGGAGTGAGCTTGCTCACGAAGAGGTCCGTACATCCGCTGCACTTTCAGTGGCCGGAATATAGCGTTCGCGATCAAGCTCGCTCCCGCAGGTTTTGTGTGTGGACACCGTATGAGTTGACGCCGTTCTCAGGTGGGAGTGAGCTTGCTCACGAAGAGGCCCGTACATCCGCTGCACTTTTAGTGACCGGAATATAGCTTTCGCGAGCAAGCTCGCTCCCGCAGGTTTTGTGCGTGGATACCGTATAAGTCGACGCCGTTTTCAGGTGGGAGTGAGCTTGCTCACGATGGGGCCGATATGTTCGCCGGAGAGACGCCTGACAATCGGCCCTCGAGTTTTGTGCTCGACACAGTCCTGGCAACGCCACAAATCCCATGTAGGAGCGTGGCTTGCCCGCGATCTGGCGCGCAGCGGCAGCAGAATCGGATGACGCGGTACATCAGGCAGACCGCATAGCCCGGATTCACGACGACTGCGTCGCCGATCGCGGGACAAGCCACGCTCCTACGGGTAGTGCATCAAGTTTTCGCGAGCAAGCTCGCTCCCGCAGGTTTTGTGTGTGGACACCGTCTGAGTTGACGCCGCTTTTCAGGTGGGAGTGAGCTTGCTCACGAAGAGGCCCGTACATCCGCTGCACTTTCCAGTGGCCGGAATATAGCGTTCGCGAACAAGCTCGCTTCCACGGATTTTGTGCTCGGCTCGCAACCTGCCATCGCCACAAATCCCCGTAGGCGCGAATCTATTCACGAAAAAGCCGGTGTCCGCTGGCAGGCGCGCACTTGCGCGCGATGGCGGGTCAGTTTCGCCCGGGGGTGATGTCTCTTTCCACTGGCGGCGGATTCGGGTCGAAGCCTGTGGGGAATTTGCCCTTCAGGTGCCAGGCGAACGCGATGATTTCGGCAATCGTCAGGTACAGCTCTTGCGGAATGCTGTCGCCCAGCTCAAGGCGCGCGAGCATTTTCACCAGTTCGGCGTTTTCGTAGATCGGGACTTTGTACTCCCGCGCAATGGCCAGAATCGCTTCCGCCAGCGTGTCATCGCCCTTGGCGGTCAGGGTTGGTGCTTGCTGGCCGTCGTAGCTGAGCGCGATGGCCTGACGCGGGGTGTGTTCGGGTGTGCTCATCAGGCGTTCTCGTCGATCCAGCGTTGTTCCAGCACCGTTCGCGGCCCTTGTGGCGGGGTGCCGCGGTTGCATTCCAGTTCCTTGACGTTCAGGCCGCACGCCACCAGGCGTGCGCGCAGGTTGTCCAGCTCGCCGGCGATCAGCTCGGCGCTGCCTTCGCGCTCGGCCCACAACTGACTGGCGATGTTCCCTGCGATCAGTTGGGCCTGCACTTGCAGCGGGCCGAGCGGTTCGAGATCGAATGCCAGTTCGACCCGCCACAGTTTTTCCTTCTCGCGCTGCTCAGCATGGGCGCCCTGTGCGTGGTCGTCGGTTTCAGGTTTTTCCTCGCGCTGGACCTTCACTTGCAGCGGCACGATGTCATGGGCATTGCGCATCGGGATTTCCAGCTGCCAGGTCGTCACCTGCGTGCCATCGGCATGGGTGCGCGTCTGCTCAAGCCCGCCCAGTTGATGGCTCTGCAGACGCGAAATGGCGCCGGCCGCCAGTTTCAACAGCGTTTCCAGATCGTCCTTGTCCTGCGGGCTGCCCAGTGTACGCGCCGGTAGCGGGAAATTGGTCGGCTGAGTCGGCGCGGCGACCAGGCCAAGGGTCCCCAGCGCATTGCGGATGACGCTGGGCATGGCGCGCGCCAGGGTATTCGCGGCGGCAGCGGCGTCATAGCTGGCGTTGTTCGGCAGGCCGGGGAGGATCTGGGTGATCAGCCTCAGCAGGTTGGCCTTCATGTCCGGCACCAGCGTCGGGTTCATCCCCGCGAGCAACCGCGACTCCATAAAAAGCCCGCTGGCGCTCAAGGCCTGGGCGACGCCCTTGGCGCTGGTCATCTGCGTCAGATCGGGCAAGTCAGCCAGCAGTTGCTCGATGCTCGCACGCAGCGCCGGTGTGAGGTTGTCGGCTCCGCCACTGGCCGGCGACGGCAGATTTTGCAGCGCGGTCAGCAGGCTTTGCAGCGACCCCTGACGGCTTTGCTGTGTCGACAGTTGCTGCGCCAGCGCCAGTTCATCGAGGCGGTTGGGCAGCGCTACGAAATTGAGCGCCTGACTGCTCTGCACCTGCGCGCTGAGCAGGCTGCCCACGCGCAATGGCTGCGGGCTGTCGATGGTCAGGCTGCTGCCAGCCAGCGCGGTGTTGAGCAGCATGACGATGGAACGATAACCGGCTGGCTGCGCAGCGCCGCCAGCAGATGTCTGGCCGGTCAGTTGTGCGACGTTCTGCGCAGCCACTTGCGTGGTCAGCACCTTGCCTTGCAGCAACGTGCCGGCCGGCAGCTGACGGGTGTCGATGCTCGTCAGGCTGTTGGTGACGGCTTTCTGCAGGTCCTGCACGCTGATGGTCAGCGTGTCGGCCGAGCCTTGGGCGACGTTGACGTTGGTGCCCGGCGTCAACGGTAATGAGCTGCTGACCGGGAGGGTGGTCTGCCGTCCGTTGTCCATCGTCAGCTTGAGCAGCAACTGGAAGTCCTGACCCTGCTGCTTGAGGCTCACCACCTCGGCGTTGGCGACCTGTCCCGAATTCAGCAGGCCTTCGCGCGGCTCCATCAGCTTGAGCACCTCGCCGGCCGGAACGCCCGCGCGCAACAAGGCCGTGGCGGCTGCTACTGGAGAGAGATGGGGTATGTCGCCTGTCATCGGATCCTGACTCGATAAATTTGCGCTCTGGCGGCCTGGTCAGGCGGCGTCAGCGTTCCTGACATGTATAATCCCGCGCCGACGTCATCGGCGGGCTACCGTTAAGCTGCATCAGTATAACGGCCGCCGCGACCCTGACTTGAACCGCCGTGCACACCTGCTATCCGAAAAGAAGGTCCACATGTCGATCCCCGTTTTAGAAGCCGTGGCGCTTGCGTGCGAGCGAGACTGGCGGCTGCTGTTCGAGCATCTCGAGCTGCGCTTGACGGCGGGTGACATGGTGCAGGTCAGCGGCCCGAACGGCAGCGGCAAGACGAGCCTGTTGCGCCTGCTGTGCGGCCTGATGCCGCCCACCGCCGGCGAGGTTCTGCTCGATGGCAGGCCCCTTGGCGAGCAACGCGGCGAACTGACGCGCAACCTGCTGTGGATCGGTCACGCCGCGGGCATCAAAGACCTGCTGACACCGGTCGAGAACCTTCTATGGCTCTGCGCCCTGCACCGCGCGGTCGACACCGACGACATCTGGCGGGCCCTCGAAGCGGTTGGACTGCGCGGATTCGAAGACGTGCCGTGCCACACGCTGTCAGCCGGCCAGCGTCGCCGCGTGGCGCTGGCGCGGCTCTATCTGCCGGGCCCCGGATTGTGGATGCTCGACGAGCCGTTCACCGCGCTGGACAAGCAAGGAGTCGCCCAGCTTGAAGAACATCTGGCCGGGCACTGCGAGAAGGGCGGGGCCGTGGTGCTGACCACTCACCACACGCTGACCCGCAAACCGGCCGGTTATCGGGATCTGGACCTGGGGCAATGGGCCGTATGAGTCATGTGTTCACGCTGCTGATCGCCCGCGAGGCCCGCTTGCTGTTCCGGCGCCCGGCCGAGCTGCTCAATCCACTGGTATTCTTCGCCATCGTCATCGCGCTGTTCCCTTTGGCAGTGGGCCCTGAAACGCAACTGCTGCAGCGCCTGTCGCCGGGTCTGGTGTGGGTCGCCGCGCTGTTGTCGGTCCTGTTGTCACTGGACGGGCTGTTTCGCAGTGATTTTGAAGACGGTTCACTTGAACAGTGGGTGCTTTCGTCGCACCCTTTGTCCTTGCTGGTGCTGGCCAAAGTGCTGGCGCACTGGGCGTTCTCCGGGCTTGCACTGGTGTTGCTGGCACCGGTGCTCGCGTTGATGCTGGGTCTGCCGAGCGCGTGTCTGCCGGTGCTGTTGCTGTCACTGCTGCTGGGCACGCCGGTGCTCAGTCTGCTGGGCGCCGTCGGCGCAGCGCTGACAGTGGGACTCAAACGCGGCGGTCTGCTGCTGGCGTTGTTGATTCTGCCGCTGTACATCCCGGTGCTGATTCTGGGCAGCGGCGCCCTTCAGGCTGCACTTGAGGGCATGCCTGCGACCGGCTATCTGCTTTGGCTTGGCAGCCTGACGGCTCTGGCGGTAACCCTTACACCTTTTGCAATAGCTGCTGGCCTGAAAATCAGCGTTGGCGAATAATCGGGCTTGACCGTTCGGACAGTTTTTTGAGGTCGGCCCTGGACGCTTCAGTGATAAGAAGCGCCTGGTCATAAAGCACACCGTGATGAAAAGGCAGCGTGATGAACACAAGCGCCAAGGCTAAAAGCGGCATGAGTTGGGCCTGGTTCCACAAACTTGGATCGCCGAAATGGTTCTACGGCATCAGCGGTCGTCTGTTGCCATGGTTGAGTATCGCCGCCGCGGTGCTGATCGGCATCGGCGTGGTCTGGGGCTTGGCATTCGCCCCGCCGGATTACCAGCAAGGCAACAGTTTCCGCATCATCTACATCCATGTTCCGTCGGCGATGCTGGCTCAGTCCTGCTACGTGATGCTGGCCGTCTGCGGCGTCGTCGGGCTGGTCTGGAAGATGAAGATGGCCGATGTCGCGTTGCAGTGCGCAGCGCCCATCGGCGCGTGGATGACGGCCGTGGCGCTGGTCACGGGCGCGATCTGGGGCAAGCCCACATGGGGTTCATGGTGGGTGTGGGACGCAAGGCTGACTTCCATGCTGATCCTGCTGTTCCTGTACTTCGGCCTGATCGCCCTGGGTAACGCCATCACCAATCGCGACAGCGCCGCCAAGGCCTGCGCGGTGTTGGCGATTGTCGGCGTCATCAACATCCCGATCATCAAATACTCGGTCCAGTGGTGGAACACGCTGCATCAGGGCGCAACGTTCAGCCTGACCGAAAAACCGGCCATGCCCGCTGAAATGTGGCTGCCGTTGCTGTTCACCGCGCTGGGCTTTTATTGCTTCTTCGGCGCCGTCCTGCTGCTGCGGATGCGCCTGGAGGTTCTCAAGCGCGAGTCTCGCGCCAGTTGGGTCAAGGACGAAGTCTTGAAGAGCCTGGGGCGTGCGCCCGGCCGTGGAGGCGTGCGATGAGCTTTGCGTCTTTTGGCGACTTTCTGGCCATGGGCAAACATGGGCTGTTCGTCTGGACCGCTTACGGCATCTGCATGGCGGTGCTGGTCATCAACGTTCTGTCACCGCTGTTGGCGCGTCGGCGTTACCTGCAACAAGAGGCGCGTCGTTTGCGCCGGGAGAGCAATACGTGAATCCGCTGCGGAAAAAGCGCCTGTTGATCATCGTGGCGATACTCGCCGGGGTCGGTATTGCGGTCACTCTGGCGCTCAGCGCTTTGCAAGAGAACATCAACCTGTTTTACACGCCGACCCAGATCGCGGGCGGCGAGGCACCTCATGACACCCGCATCCGCGCCGGCGGCATGGTCGAGAAGGGCTCGCTGCAACGCTCGGCGGACTCGCTGGACGTGACGTTCGTCGTCACCGATTTCAACAAGTCGGTGACCATCACCTATCGCGGCATTCTGCCGGACCTGTTCCGCGAAGGGCAGGGCATCGTCGCGCTGGGCAAACTCAATGCCGATGGCGTGGTGGTGGCCGATGAAGTGCTGGCCAAACACGACGAGAAATACATGCCGCCTGAAGTGACCAAGGCGCTCAAAGACAGCGGCCAGCCGGCGCCGGGCGCATCCGCCTCGCCCGCGGCGCAGCCAGAAAAGCAGGGGTAAGCCATGATTCCCGAACTCGGTCATCTGGCCATGATCCTGGCGCTGTGCTTTGCCTTAGTGCAGGCCGTGGTGCCGTTGCTCGGCGCCTGGCGCGGCGATCGTCTGTGGATGAGCCTGGCTCAGCCGGCAGCGTGGGGGCAGTTCGCCTTTTTGCTGTTCGCTTTCGGCAGCCTCGCGTACTCGTTCATGGTCGATGATTTCTCGGTGGCCTATATCGCCGAAAACTCCAACAGCGCCCTGCCGTGGTACTACAAATTCAGCGCCGTCTGGGGCGCGCATGAGGGCTCCTTGCTGCTGTGGGCGCTGATCCTCGGCGGCTGGACCTTCGCGGTGTCGGTGTTCTCGCGACAACTGCCGCAAATCATGCTGGCCCGCGTGCTGGCGGTCATGGGCATGATCAGCATCGGCTTCCTGCTGTTCCTGATCCTGACCTCCAACCCCTTCAGCCGCATCCTGCCGCAGGTGCCGCAGGACGGGCGCGACCTCAACCCGTTGCTTCAGGACCCGGGGCTGATCATTCACCCGCCGATGCTGTACATGGGTTACGTGGGCTTCTCGGTGGCCTTCGCTTTCGCGATTGCCGCCTTGCTCGGTGGGCGTCTGGATGCGGCATGGGCGCGCTGGTCGCGTCCCTGGACAATCATCGCGTGGGCATTCCTGGGTTTTGGCATCACCCTGGGATCCTGGTGGGCGTATTACGAATTGGGCTGGGGCGGCTGGTGGTTCTGGGACCCGGTGGAAAACGCCTCGTTCATGCCCTGGCTGGTCGGCACCGCGCTGATTCACTCGCTGGCGGTCACCGAAAAGCGCGGCGTGTTCAAAAGCTGGACCGTGTTGTTGGCCATCGCGGCGTTTTCCTTGAGCCTGCTTGGCACGTTCCTGGTGCGCTCCGGCGTGCTGACGTCGGTGCATGCGTTTGCGTCGGATCCGGCACGCGGCGTGTTCATTCTGGTGTTTCTGTTAATGGTCGTCGGCGGCTCACTGACCCTGTTCGCGATTCGCGCGCCAGTGGTGAAGAGCCACGTCGGTTTCAGCCTGTGGTCTCGGGAAACCCTGCTGCTGGGCAACAATCTGGTGCTGGTGGTCGCTGCCTCGATGATTCTGCTCGGCACGCTTTATCCGCTGGTACTGGATGCCCTGAGCGGGGCGAAAATGTCGGTGGGCCCGCCGTATTTCAACGCGCTGTTCGTGCCGCTGATGGGCCTGCTCATGGCGGTGATGGCGGTGGGTGTACTGGTGCGCTGGAAAGACACGCCGGTGAAGTGGCTGATGAGCATGCTTGCGCCGGTACTGGTCGGCAGCGCAGTGCTGGCGGTCGTCGCAGGCTTTGCCATGGCCGATTTCCACTGGGCCGTCGTCGCGACGTTCCTGCTGGCGGCGTGGGTGTTGCTGGCCGGTGTGCGCGACTTGCTCGACAAGACCCGCCACAAAGGTCTGCTCAAAGGCATGCGCTCGCTGACCCGCAGCTACTGGGGCATGCAACTGGCGCACATCGGCATCGCCGTCGTGGCCTTGGGCGTGGTGCTGTCGAGCCAGAACAGTGCCGAGCGCGACTTGCGTCTGGCGCCCGGTGAATCCGTCGAACTGGGTGGCTATCAATTCGTCTTCGAAGGTGCCCGACACATTCAGGGCCCCAATTTCACCTCTGACGAAGGCACCATTCGTGTGCTCGAAGACGGTAAGGAAATCACTGTGCTGCATCCGGAAAAACGCCTGTACACCGTGCAGCGCTCGATGATGACCGAGGCCGGCATCGACGCCGGTTTTACCCGTGATCTGTACGTCGCGATGGGCGAGCCGCTGGAAAACGGCGCGTGGGCGGTGCGTGTTCACGTCAAACCGTTCGTGCGCTGGATCTGGTTCGGTGGCTTGATCACCGCGTTGGGCGGCCTGTTGGCGGCGCTGGACAAGCGTTACAGGGTCAAGGTCAGAACCCGAGTGCGTGACGCCTTGGGCCTGTCGGGGGCCGCGGTATGAAGCGTTGGGTGTTGCTGATTCCGCTGGTGCTGTTCCTGGGCATGGCGGGCATTCTTTACAAGGGGCTGTTTCTTCAGCCTGATTTACTGCCCTCGGCGCTGATCGACAAGCCGTTCCCCGAGTTCGCCTTGCCTGCCGTGCAAGGGGGCAAGCCGCTGACCCGCGCTGACCTGTTGGGCAAGCCGGCACTGGTCAACGTCTGGGGCACCTGGTGCGTCGCCTGCCGCGTCGAGCATCCGGTGTTGACCCGACTTGCCGGGCAAGGCGTGGTCATCTACGGCGTCAACTACAAGGACGTCAACGCCGATGCATTGAAGTGGCTGCAGGATTTTCATGACCCGTACCAGCTCAACATCAATGATGAAGCCGGCAGTCTGGGTCTGAACCTGGGAGTGTACGGCGCCCCGGAAACCTTCCTGATCGACAGCAAGGGCATCATTCGTTACAAGCACGTCGGGGTGATCGACGACACGGTCTGGCGCGAAAAACTGGCCAGCCTGTATCAAGGACTGGTCGACGAGGGCAAACAATGAATGGCCCACGCGCGGCGGTGACATCACTGGCCTCATCGCGAGCAAGCTCGGCTCCTACAGGGATATCTGTCCAGCCCGGAACTTGCGGCAATGTTCGACCTGTTCAGCCCGACGCAGGCACTTACGCTGCACCGCGAAAGGCTGCACACACCTCATCGCGAGCAAGCTCGGCTGTGCCGATTGCGCGGTGGTTCGTGGGGCGGGTGGCTCGAGTGAGTCGTCGCTTTTTCGCGGCGGCGCTGCTGTCGTTGGGCAGCCTGGGCATCGCTCACGCCGCCATCGACGCCTACACCTTCAAGGACGAAGCCGAGCGCGCGCGATACGCCGAGCTGACCCGCGAATTGCGCTGCCCGAAATGCCAGAACCAGGACATCGCCGACTCTAACGCGCCCATCGCCGCCGATCTGCGTAAAGAGATCTATCGCATGCTCGGTGAAGGTCAGAGCAATCAGCAGATCATCGACTTCATGGTCGATCGTTATGGCGAGTTCGTGCGTTACAAACCCGAGCTCAACGCACACACCTGGCTGCTCTGGTTCGGTCCGGCCGGACTGTTGCTGGGCGGCGTGCTGTTGATCGGCGTGATCGTTGCCCGCCGTCGTCGTCAGCGCGACGACAGTGACGATGTGCTTTCCGACGAGGAGCGTCAGCGCCTCGCCCACCTGTTGGATAAAAACCGCGAATGATCGATTTCTGGCTAGCCGCCGGCCTGCTGTTGCTGGTTGCCCTGAGTTTCCTGCTGATTCCTGTCGTGCGTGGACGCCGCGCGCAAAGCGAAGAAGACCGCACCGCCCTCAATGTCGCGCTGTACCAGGAGCGCCTGGCCGAGCTGCAGACGCAGCAGCAGGAAGGCGTGCTGTCTGCCGCGCAGATGGACAGCGGCCGTGCCGAAGCGGCGCGCGAGTTGTTGGCTGACACGGAAGGTGGCGAGGCTGAACGCGTTTCAAAGCTGGGCAAGCCTTTGCCGGTGCTGGCCGCGGTACTGGTCCCCGTGTTGGCGCTGGCGCTGTACCTGCATTTCGGGGCCGCCGACAAGGTCGAGTTGACGCGCGAGTTTGCGCAACCACCGGGCTCACTGGCGCAGATGACCAATCGTCTGGAGCGTGCGGTCAAGGCTCAGCCGGATTCGGCCGAGAGCATTTATTTCCTCGCCCGTACTTATATGGCGCAGGACCGTCCTGCCGACGCGGCGGCGATGTTCGAGCGCGCAGTGGCGCTGGCCGGACGTCAGCCCGAGTTGCTCGGTCAATGGGCGCAGGCGCTGTACTTTGCCGGCAACAAGGCCTGGACGCCGCAGATTCAGGCGCTGGCGGATGAGGCGCTGAAACTCGATGCCAAGGAGGTCACCAGTCTGGGCCTGATGGGCATCAACGCGTTCGAAGGGCAGCACTATCAGGCGGCGATGGATTACTGGAAGCGTCTGTTGGCGGTCTTGCCGGCGAACGATCCTTCGCGGTCGGCCCTGGAAGGCGGCATCGCCCGGGCGAGCGACAAGCTGGTGCAGAGCGGCGGCACGCCTGCGGAGGCGCCGCTGGCGACGGCTCAACAGGCACGCCTGCGCGTGCGCGTCAGCCTGTCTGCGGCGCTGAGCGGCAACGTCCAGCCGAGTGACACGGTGTTCATTTTCGCCCGTGCGGTGTCCGGGCCGCCAGCACCTCTGGCGGTCAAGCGCGTGACGGTCGCCGACCTGCCGGTGGACGTGGAGCTCACCGATGCCGATGCGATGATGCCGCAGCTGAAACTGTCGAACTTTCCGGAAGTCCAACTCGTTGCTCGGGTCTCCCGCGCAGGTCAGCCCACTTCCGGCGAGTGGATCGGCCGCAGTCAGCCGCTGCCCAGCAACGTGACCGCGCGCCAGGCCTTGACCATCGACAGCCCCGATCAATAGCCGATCAAGCAGCGAGTAGAGAGCCTTATGTATCGCGTCGCACGTTTTGCCCTGTTGAGTCTGGTGGTGGGATTGACCGCAGCCTGTGCGGTGCAGCATCCGGGGCCACAGAGTTCGGAACCGATCCCGACCATTCCCGGACCGTCGCCGACGCCACAGCCTGGAACCCCGCGCACCACGCCGCAGACGCCGCCCTCGGCGCCGATTCCGTCGGGTCCGAAAACCTCCGCCAACTTTGCCCCGCCGCCCGGCGGCAACAGCCACTGGGATGCCAGACTTGGCGTGCACGTGCTGGATAATGTGCCGAACACCTTCTACCGCCAGCGCACGTACTATCGCTGGAACAACGGCTGGACCTGGTCCACATCGCCCAGCGGCCCGTGGCAGGAAACCGATTCGAGCGGCGTTCCGCCAGGCTTGAGCAGACAATTCGGTAATTGAGCCACAACGAAAAACGGCGACCTCTTCAGGTCGCCGTTCTGGTGTCTGCCGTGGCTTATTTGGCCGGGTAGATCTGGTCGAACACGCCGCCATCGATGAAATGGGTCTTCTGCACGGTGCGCCAGTCGCCGAAGGTTTTCTCCACCGACAGGAAATCGACTTTCGGGAAGCGGTCGGTGTACTTGGCCAGCACCGCCGGGTCTCTCGGACGCAGGTAGTTGGCCGCCGCGATCTCCTGACCTTCCGGCGACCACAGGTATTTCAGGTAGTCCTCGGCCAGGGCGCGAGTGCCTTTCTTGTCGACCACCTTGTCGACCACGCTCACCGGCGGCTCGGCTTCGGCGGAGACGCTTGGGTAAACCACTTCGAACTGATCGCGGCCGAACTCGCGGGCAATCATTTCCGCTTCGTTCTCAAAGGTCACCAGCACGTCGCCGATGTGGTTGGTCATGAACGTCGTGGTCGCGCCACGGCCACCGGTGTCCAGCACTGGCACGTGGCTGAACAGCGCGCCGACGAACTTCTTGGCAGCCGCTTCATCGCCACCGTTCTTCAGCGTATAGCCCCACGCCGACAGATAGGTGTAACGGCCGTTGCCGGACGTTTTCGGGTTTGGCACCACTACCTCGACGCCGTCTTTGATCAAGTCCGGCCAGTCCTTCAGAGCCTTCGGGTTGCCCTTGCGCACGATGAACACCGTGGCGGACGTGAACGGGGCGCTGTTGTTCGGCAGGCGGGTGACCCAGTTGTCAGGCACCAGCTTGCCGTTGTCGGCCAGCGCGTTGATGTCCGTCGCCATGTTCATGGTGATCACGTCTGCCTGGAGGCCGTCGATGACCGAGCGCGCCTGCTTGCTCGAGCCACCGAACGACATTTTCAGCGCGACGTCTTCCTTGTGCTCGGCCTGCCAGTGTTTCTGGAAGGCGGCGTTGTAATCCTTGTAGAAGTCGCGCATCACGTCGTACGAGACGTTGAGCAATTCGGGCGCGGCATGAGCGGCGCTGCCGAAGGCCATGCCAGCGGCCAGCAGAGAGGCGGCGAAGAGTCTGTTCACTGCGAATTCCTTTGTCGTGAGTAGAGTTATTCTTATGATGAAAGCGATGGCTAATGGCCGCGACTATAACGAAAACCTTTAAGCGCTTATAGATTAAAAACTCATGTGCTTATGTCCGGCTTGCCACCGGTTGGGCTTGGGATTGCGCCTGGGGCGGTGGCTGCAATGGAGTCGACTTTTGGGAACAGCGCATTGCCGCAGCGGGAGCAGAACGCGGCGCTCTGTTCGTGGTTGCTTTTGGCGCAGACCGGGCAATCGTGCTGCAACGCGTCACCGCGCATGGCGTTGGCCAGTTCGGCGGTAAAAATACCCGTTGGCACGGCGATGATCGAATAACCGGTGATCATCACCAGCGACGACAGAATCTGCCCCACGGGCGTCTTCGGGACGATGTCGCCAAAGCCGACCGTGGTCAGCGTGACGATAGCCCAGTAGATGCCTTTGGGAATGCTGGTGAAGCCGTGCTGCGGGCCTTCGATGACGTACATCAGCGTGCCGAAGACAATCACCAGCGTCGACACGGTCACCAGGAACACGATGATCTTCTGTTTGCTGCCGCGCAGGGCGGCGAGCAGGTAATTGGCCTGCTTCAGATACGGACTGAGCTTGAGCACGCGGAAGATCCGCAGCATCCGCACCACGCGCACGATCAGCAGATACTGCGCGTCGCTGTAATAGATCGCCAGGATGCCCGGCACAATCGCCAGCAGGTCGATCAGGCCGTAAAAGCTGAAGGCGTACTTCAACGGCTGCGGCGAACAGTACAGGCGCACCAGGTACTCGAGGGCGAAAATCGCCGTGAAACCCCATTCGACCCACGCCAGGATATCGCCGTAATCGCGATGAACCCTTTCGATGCTGTCGATGATCGCCACCAGCAGGCTGCAGAGGATGATCACCAACAGGATTTTATCGAAGCGTCGGCCGGGCTTCGTGTCGCTCTGAAAGACGATGATGCGCAATTGTTCGCGCAGGTCAGTATGGCTGTCCATGGGAGGGTTCCGCTTGCAAGGTCGGCTGAGCCTGGGACAAACCGCTCAGGAGCGCAACCGCTGATCGAGGATCGATGGCTGCAGCATCCGCGCGCTCGCCTGCACCAGCCAGCAGGCAAGAATGAACGGCGCTGTCAGGGCGGCAAGCCCCAGTCCGGTAAATCCGGGTTGCAGCAGGATGGCCAGGCCTGCAGCGATGCCCGGCATCCACGGTTTATGCCGCTGGTGACTGAACGCCAGGGCCGCCAGCGCGGGGTTGTAGCCAGAGAGGCCCAGCAGTGCTGAATCGGTCTCGTGCTGCCAGAGCGCGAAGGCGATGCCGCTGGCGCAACCGAGCAGTGCCCACAGCGCTGCGGTCCGGTTGGCGAGCAGCAGACCCAGACCGATCAGCACGCCCGCCAAGGGATGATCCAACAGAAAAACTTGCCCCAAGCCCAGTGGCAACGCCTGGATGAGGTCCATGTCGACAGGGCGGGTCGTCGGCACCGGGTCGGCAAACCCCAGCAGCCCCCAGCTGAACAGCACGAAGGGCGCGGTGTATGCCTTCAGGCACGAGGGCCGCGGTGTGCGCTGCAGCCAGGCATGCATGAGCATCGCGCTGGCTCCGCCGCAGGCCATGATCAGCAGCGGCAACAGGGGCGACCACTCGAAGCGATAGCAGATCAACAGGCCGATCAGCACGCCGTTATAGCTGTACACGCCCGACTGGCGCTCAAGCTTTGCGTAGCCACGTCGCTGCGCCGTCAGCAAGCCCGCGACCGCCCCCAACAGCGCGCCGCCGAGGGAGGAGGGCGCACTGATCAGGATCGCCAGCAGGCACAACAAACCGCACACCGGATGACGTTGCAGCAGTACCTGACTGAAGCCATTGAGCAGCGCTTCGGCCCAGTCGTGGCAGTGGGATGAAGAAGGCAGAGAGTGGTTGGCTGGCATGTATGTATTCAATAACTATATTTATTGTATACATATTGGCTTGGTGTCGATGGACTTTCAAGACATGCCGAGGCTAACCGCCATGTCGAGCCGAGCCAGTCGTGGGCGCCGACGTTTCGGCGCCCTCAATTGCAGCGTGCGTCAGACCCTGAACTGCCGCAGCAGGCCGTTCAACTGTTCGCTCAACCCTTTGAGCTGACTGCTGGCGGCGCTCGACTGCTCGGCGGCGATTGCCGTGCTCTGCGAGAGTTGCGCCGCCTGGGTGACGTTCTGGTTGATGTCTTCGACCACATGGGACTGCTGCAGCGTAGCGCTGGCGATCGAGGCGTTCAGGCCGTTGAGGTTGCGCAGGGCCTGACTGATCGAAGTCAGGCTCTGTCCGGCCAGGTGGGCTTGTTCGATCGTCAGTTGTGACGAGCGACTGCTGTCGCCGATCACTTTTACGGCGGCGTCCGAGTGGCGTTGCAGGCGCTCGATCATGGCCTGGATTTCGGCAGTGGATTTTTGCGTGCGCTGGGCCAGCATGCGCACCTCATCGGCCACCACGGCGAAGCCCCGGCCCTGATCGCCCGCCCTGGCCGCTTCGATGGCCGCGTTGAGGGCGAGCAGGTTGGTCTGCTCGGCAATCGAACTGATGACATCAAGCACACCGCCGATCTGCGTGCTTTCGCTGGCCAGCGTGCGGATCACCTCCACGGCCTGATCGATCGTGCCGGAGAGATGGTCGATCTGCTTGAGGCTGCTGTCGATGTTGGCCTGGCCTTGCTGCGCCTGAGACTCAGCATTGCGCATTTCGCTGGCGGCATGCTCGGCGTTCTTCGCCACATCCTGCACGCCGTAGGTCACTTCATTGACGGCGGTCGCCACCTGTTCCATCTGCAAGGACTGCTGATGACTGCGTTCCTGCGCCTGTATGGCATTGCTGCCCAGCTCACTGCTGGCTTCACCCAGCCCGACGGCAGACCGTTGCAGCTCGCTGACGACCCGACGCAGCTTGGCGGTGAAGGCGTTGAAATGGCGGGCAAGCTGGGTCACTTCATCATTGCCGTGGGTTTCAAGGCTGCGCGTCAGATCGCTCTCGCCACTGGCGATACTGGCCATGGCCTCGACAGTGGTTTTCAGCGGACCGGCAATGCTGCGGCCGATCAGGATCAGCAGCAGCGCCATCACCAGAATAATGCCGGCGCTGATCGACAGCGCCTTGATCACCTGCTGGCGAAACTCGGCCTGCACGTCATCGACATAGACGCCGGAACCGATGATCCAGCCCCAGGGCGTGAACAAAGTAATGTAAGACGTCTTCTGTACGGCATCGCTGGCGCCCGGCTTCGGCCAACGGTAGTTGACCATGCCGGCGCCTTTGGCTTTGGCCAGCGTGACCATCTCATTGAAAACCTGGAAACCGTCGGGGTCCTTCACGCCGGAAAGGTCCTGACCGACCAGCTTTGGGTTGGCCGGATGCATGATCATCACCGGACGCAAATCGTTGATCCAGAAATAGTCGGTCTGGTTGTAGCGCAGCCCGCGGATGGCATCCATCGCCTGTTGTTGCGCTTGCTCGCGGCTGAGAGTCCCGGCGCTTTCCAGCCCATGGTAGTAGTCGAGCAGACCGGCGGCGGTCTGCACCACATGCATGGTTTTTTGCGCCTTGGCGTCGTAGAGATCGTCATGGATTTGCTTGAGCATGGCCGCGGCCAGCGTGAACAGCATCAACACAGCGACGATGAGGATCAGCCACAGACGCCGGCTGATCGAGAGATTGCGCATATTCATACCCGTCACTCCGTTCTTTTGTTCTTGTTATGTCGGCTGGCCGTTCGGCGGAACGGCTGCACACAGCGAATCTGCCACAGCGGATCTGCACAGTGAATCCATGCAACGAAGTGGGGCTGTCTTAAATGATCTCGGCTTGAGCGGGATAAACCTGAGAGCGACGCAGGGATTTATACGTGCGTCTGTAGGCCTGGTCCTATCCAACACAGGCGTGTTGTAAAAATGACGTCAGATTAATATCACGCATAGCCAAAGGCTTACACGAAGTGGAGATTTTTGCTCTAGGTTGGATCCCGTCGCAGCGGTACATTGGATCCATCAACTGCAGCAACGGAAGGCTGCAGGATCAGGGACGATCGACCGTTGCCAGGCATTGGCGGCCAACAGGAAGTTGGACGGTGTTGCAAAACCCGCTTCGGCGGGTTTTTTTATGCCCGCAGGAAAAGCCCGTCCGTCTTGTCCTGACGCCTCTGTTACAACCGTTTCGACCAAATGTCATCACTGGATGGAATTTCCGGCGCTCGCGCAGTTCACAGTACGGACAATACCCGAGTCCAGGACAGGGCCGGCCGGGCAGGCAATGGGAAAAATTACTGTGGATGTGGCGAAAATGGCAGTAGACGGACAACATAAAGGACTCATTCTAGTGGTCGAAGATGAGTCGATCATTCGCGATTTCGTTTGCGAGATTCTGGGTGACGAGGGCTTTTCGACCCATGCGCTGGAAAGCGCCGATGAGGCCGCGAAATTCCTGGACGATCATGCAGACAGAGTGTCTCTGCTGCTGACCGACATCCTGATGCCTGGCACGCTCAACGGTGCCGACCTGGCCAACCTGTCGGGCGACAAGTGGCCGCAGATTCCGATCCTGATCATGTCGGGTCACGAGACGCCGGAAAGTTCGGGCGTCACGCACAAAGTCACGTTTATTCGCAAACCCTGGAGTTTCGGTCAGTTGCTCGATGGCGTCGACACGGCGCTGCAGACTGGAAGCGTTGCCTGAGCTCAGCGATCCGGCTCGCAGCCTTTGAGCACCAGACGAATGATCGTCTGCGCAGCCGCCTCGTAATCGGCGTCGTCCAGCCTGGCCTTGCCGGTTACCGTCGAGATCTGCCAGTCGAAATCGGCATAAGTCTGAGTGGCGGCCCAGATGCTGAACATCAGGTGATGAGGATCGAGCGGGGCGATCAGACCGTCATCGATCCAACCTTGAATGCAATCGATGTTGTGCCGCGCCTGGCCGTTGAGCTGCTCGACTTGCTCCGGCGTCAGGTGCGGTGCGCCGTGCATGATCTCACTGGCGAACACTTTGGAGGCGAACGGTAATTCCCGGGAGATGCGGATCTTCGAGCGGATGTAGCCGCTGAGCACCTCGGCGGGAACCCCCTCGCGATTGAACGGCGTCGACGCCTGCAGGATGGGCTCGATGATGCTTTCGAGCACCTCGCGGTAGAGGTTTTCCTTCGATTTGAAGTAGTAATAGACGTTAGGCTTGGGCACACCGGCCTTGGCTGCGATGTCGCTGGTTTTGCTGGCGGCGAACCCTTTATCGGCGAATTCTTCACTGGCTGCGCGCAGTATCAGTTCTTTGTTGCGCTCGCGGATGCTGCTCATAAACCGGTATTTCCTTGCCTGCTCGGCGGTGGCGAATGGTAGCACCGGCCTTGCGACAGGCTCAACATGGTGCAAGGCGAGACCCGCGCCGGCCTGGCAGTTTATGCTCGGCGCCTACTCTGAAACACATCGGACGGAATGACGCTCATGGCAGGAAGCAGCTTGCTGGTACTGATCGACGACATCGCAACGGTGCTCGACGACGTGGCCCTGATGACCAAGATGGCCGCCAAGAAAACCGCCGGGGTCCTGGGCGACGACCTTGCACTCAATGCGCAGCAGGTGTCGGGCGTGCGCGCCGAGCGCGAGTTGCCGGTGGTCTGGGCGGTGGCCAAGGGATCGTTCCTCAACAAGCTGATTCTGGTGCCAGCGGCGTTGGCGATCAGTGCGTTCATCCCGTGGGCGGTCACGCCGCTGCTGATGATCGGCGGCGCTTACCTGTGTTTCGAGGGCTTCGAAAAGCTGGCGCACTCCTTTCTGCACAGCGCCAAAGACGATGAGGGCGAACACGCGAAACTGACGGACGCCGTGGCCGACCCGGCGACCGACCTGGTGGCATTCGAGAAGGACAAGATCAAGGGCGCGGTGCGCACCGACTTCATTCTGTCGGCAGAGATCATTGCCATCACCCTCGGCACGGTCGCCGATGCGTCGCTGACGCAACAGGTCATCGTGTTGTCGGGCATTGCCATTGTCATGACCATCGGCGTCTACGGCCTGGTGGGTGCGATCGTCAAGCTTGATGACGGCGGACTGTACCTGAGCGAGCTCAAAGGCGAGGGCGGCGGGCGGCGGATGCAACGGGCACTGGGACGCGGCGTCTTGAGTGCGGCGCCTTACATGATGAAAAGCCTGTCGGTGATCGGCACGGCGGCGATGTTTCTGGTGGGCGGCGGCATTCTCACCCATGGCTTGCCGGTGTTGCACCATGGCATCGAAAGCCTGGCTTCGGCTGCGGGTGCGCTGGCCTTTGTCGTCCCCACCTTGCTCAATGCGGTAGCGGGAATCATCGCCGGTGGTATTGTGTTGGCGGTGGTACTGGGAGCAAAAAGAATCTGGCGCCTTTTCAAGGCCTGAACGGTATTTTCGGTGGCGAGGTGTCGACCGTATGAACAGCCCTTTGTTTTCCAGCGTGGTTGCCTACGCCCAGCACTGTGAGCGGCAACTTGTCGAAATCCTCCATCGCCGACCGACGCTCGATCGGCAACAGGTGATGTCCTGGGTCGACGAGCAGAGCCATGCGATGAAAGACCGTGATCCTCTGGACCTGCTGCGCTCGCTCAATGCCAAGGTCCGCGCGGGCAAACCCATGCCCTGGGAAGGGCATCCCTGACCTGAGCCTTCGCTCTCGCGGGCGTGGGTTGCCCGCGATGGCGAGGGCGTCAGTCGCCATCAATGTGGTCGGTCCCGCTGCATCCCCGGCCATCCGCTTCTGCCGACGCAGCGCCCTTCAATTCTCCGCAAGCGGCCGGTATGTTTCTTCCGGCTTGCGCTTGTTGTAGTACGTCGCGGCGGCAACCAACACCACCAGAATACTCAACAGCACCAGCGACGAACCCACCGTGCCGAAGTCCAGACCACCTTTCTCATAGGGCTTGGTCAGCACATCGCCCAGCGTCGCGCCGAAGGGACGGGTAAGGACGAAAGCGATCCAGAACAAGGCGACCGACGACAATTTGGTGGTGTAGTACAGCAGCGCAATCACCGCGATCGCTGAGCCAATCAGCAGCGCCCCGCCCATGAAGCCCAGCCCTGAATCGTCCGCGAGGAAATCGCCCAGCGCCGTTCCCAGGGTGTTGGAAAACAGAATCGCGAACCAGTAGAACAGTTCGGCCTTGAGCGTGGTCACGCGGGTCACCGACAGCGACTTCTCACTCAGGTACCAGACCGTGAAAATCGCCAGCAATATCGCCACCAGAATTGCCGACCCCGCCGCATACCCCAACCCCAGTGTGCGATCCATGAAGTCGGACATCGTCGTGCCCGCCGTGCTGGTGGACAGAATGACAAGCCAGTACAGAGGCGGGTTGTAGCGTCTGGACGCCAGTTGCGTGAGCAATGTGACGACAAATACGCTTATCAGGATCAGCGAGCTCATCAGGTAGCCAACGTCCAGTGTCATCGACAGCAGGTCACCCGCTGTTTCGCCCAATGTCGTGGCGCAAATTTTCATGACCCAGAACGCGAGGGTAATCTGCGGAAGTTTATTCATTGTATTTACCGGGGAAAAAAACGGGATTTGTTCGACATCGGCTATCAATGGCCGATACCCCCGATAATCATGTTCACGGCGTTAAAAATAGGTCGTATGAACATGAAAAGGTCATGAAAGAAACAGTTGGCTGGCGAGCTGCATGCAGTGCACGACCAAGGGCGCTCTGCCGCTGTAATCAGATGTGTAGAATCTCAGGGGATGGATAGAGGGGCATGATGATCGATTCATCGCCATTGCGTTGAACAGGGGAGACATAGCGATGCACGGATATGGAATGTCGGGTGATCTGCTGCACTTGAGCCTTTATTTAGCAACGATCGTGGCCTGGTTTTATCTATGGCTGGTTTGCATGTTCAATAGCAGGACATCACCCGGAAAAAAATCCGGAATGCGCATATTGCTGATCTGTGCACTGGGGGTGCCTGGTCTGGCGACCGTTCTGGTGGGCGGCGCATTCCTGTTGTTCGGGCTGGAATACATCGTTTGGAGCCTGATGGTCGTCGGCGTCGGCGTGCCAGTCGCAGGCGTGCGCCTTGCCCATGCTCTCGATGCCAGGTGATTCATCCGGTGAGGTGCGAGCCAGGGCCCGCACCTCACACGGCATCAGAAAAACACCTTCAACAAAAAGCTTGCCGTGTTCTGATCGGTATCGAAGTAACGGGTGTCGTTGATCCCGTACTTGTTGCTCCAGTAATCGTATTCAATCCCCACGTAAAGTTGCCTGTCGGCCAGGTTCAGCGCCTTGCCCAGGTCGTACTTGATCTGCGGGTTGAAGTGCAGGTTGGAATGGTAGTCGCCGTGCGTGTTGGACTGTTTGTTGTCCACCACCCAGTCCATGAAACCGTCGATCAGGATGTCCGACTTGCCCACCGGAATGGTGTAGGACCAGACCGGCGTGATCTGCCAGGCGCCGTAACCTGCGCGGTGGCCGTCGGTGTAACGCTTGTAGAAGTTGAGCTGGAAGTAATCGAAGCCTGGCAGGTTCAAGTCAAAGCCAGGGCCGATCAGGTAGGACTCGACATCGCCTTCACCAAACTCGTACGTGGTCGCCAGCAGCACATCTTTGATCGGGCCGAGTTCTAACTTCTGGTCGAAGATTTTGCCCAGAGACAGGCGCGGCGATATTTCGCCGTAGGTCGAGGCGTTGCCCAGGCCCGAATCTTTTTTGCCGTTGTAATTGATGTAGTCCAGGAAGATAAAGTTGTCGCCGTACTTCCAGCTGTCTGCGTGCTCGAACGTGAACGTCTGTTGAACGTCCGGGTTCACGGCGAAGTTCTTGCCATAAAGGTAAGTCAGGCTGTTGCTCTGCCACTGCAGCAGATCGCCAGACATCGCCGGGGCGGCGGCCAGCAGGCTACCGGCGGCCATCAGGCTGGAAAGCGTACGGTTCATGCAATTACTCCCTTGAATGAAAAGTCGTTGTTTTCTAATAAACGGCGCTCTGTTCCGGCGCCTTGATTGCGGCTGAATAAGTTGTCTGTTTGGTCAGCTTCATAGGGTTAGCAAGAGCTGAGCCAAGGCCCTGAAAAAAGACAAAAAAGTCTCGTCGTCTGTTTGGAAAACAGTCGATTCCAGGGTGTTTCGTTGCCATTTCGAGGGCGCAGCGGCTGAGCGGTAACTTGTCCGTTCAGTCAGAATATTGTTGTAGGTCGCGGGACCTTTGTTTTCGAGCGGCGTTTGAGCGGCGGCGGAGGATACTGACTCGCGCGACAACCCTCAAGTGCTCTGCGACAGAGCACCGGGTTCGAAAACAGGGCACGCATGCGTTGCCGATCAGTGCGAGTGCAAGGGTCCTGCCATGGCCGCGCGCTCGGCGCCACCCAGGACGTTGAACAGCAGGTTCAACAGGACCGCGCTCAAAGTCGCCATGGCGATGCCGCTGTGGGTGATCGGGCCCATCCAGCCGGGTAACTGGCTGAAGAATTCAGGTCGTACCACCGGGATCAGGCCCATGCCGATGCTCACGGCCACCAGCAACTGATTGCGCCGGTCGGAGATATCGGCTTCCTGAAGAATCTTGATCCCGGTGGCAGCGACCATGCCGAACATGGCGATCGCCGCACCACCCAACACCGCCGGAGGAATCGAGGCCACCAGATACGCCGCCTTGGGCAGCAGGCTGAGGACCACCAGAAAACCGCCCGCGACAATGGTCACCGAACGGCAGCGCACGCCGGTCATCTGCACCAGCCCGATGTTCTGGGCGAAGGAAGAGTGCGTGAAGGTGTTGAGGAAACCCGCCAGAAACGACGCTGCGGCATCGCAGAGCAGGCCGCGGCGGAGCATGCCGGGTGTCACTTCCCGGTCGGTGATCTTGCCCAGCGCGAGAAACATGCCGGTGGACTCGACGAAGATGATCACCACCACCAGACACATCGAAAGAATCGGCGCGAGGCTGAATTGCGGCATGCCGAAGTGCAGCGGCGTGACCACTTTCACCCACTCGGCCTGCGCCAGTCCGCTGAGGTCGACCATGCCGATCAGGCCGGAAAGCACATAGCCCAGGCCCATGCCGATCAGCACCGAGATGTTGACCCAGAACCCGCGCATGAAGCGGTTGATGAGCAGGATGGTCAGCAGTACCAGTGCGGCGACGGCCAGGTAAAGCGGATCACCGAAGCTCACGGCCTTGTTGCCGCCGCCCGCCCAGTTCACCGCCACCGGAAACAGCGACAGGCCAATGGAGGTGATGACCGTGCCGGTCACCAGCGGCGGAAAGAAGCGCACGATTTTCGACATGAACGGCGCGATCAGCATGCCGAAGAAGCCGGCGGCGATGGTCGCCCCGAAAATACCCGGCAAACCCACGCCGGGCATCCCGGCCATCGCCACCATGCTGCCAACAGCGGCAAAGCTTGCGCCCATCATGATCGGCATTCGGATGCCCAGTGGGCCGATGCCCAGCGACTGCACGACCGTCGCGATGCCGGCGACGAGCAGGTCCGCGTTGATCAGAAAGGCGATTTCTTCCCGTGAGAGGCCAGCGGCCTGGCCAATGATCAGCGGCACCGCAACGGCGCCGCCGTACATCAACAGGACGTGTTGCAGGCCCACCAGCATCAGTTGCATCAGTGGCAGGGGCTGTCGTGGTGGCGCAGCAGGGATGCGCGCGTGAGTTGACTCGGACATGCAACACCTCGGATTTTGTTCTTGTTTTTTGAGTACGCCCGTTGCGGCTGGGCGGTGGAGCCTTCGTTGAGCACATTTACGGTAGGAGCGAGGCTTGTCCCGCGATCGGCTGCGCAGCAGCCGTAAAATCGGCAAGCGCGGTGTGTCAGGCAGAACCGGGATGCTGACTTTACGACGACTGCGTCGCCGATCGCGGGGCAAGCCACGCTCCTACACTGAGCGCGTGGCTCGGCTGTTTAATTCGTCTGCGCCCCCTTGTCGATCCATTGCCCCAGCAGATCACGTTCCTGCTGGGTCATCTGGGTGATGTTGCCCAGCGGCATGATCTGCGCAGTCACGGCCTGGGCCTGGATGCGCGGGGCCAGTTGCTGGATCTGTTGCGGGGTGTCGAACATGATGCCGCCCGGCGCGCTGCTGAACAGCGGGCTGGTCGGTTTGGCCGAATGGCAGACCGCGCAGCGTTCCTGAATGACGCTGTGGACCTTCTCGAAGTCCACGCCGCTGGCGTTGGCCTGTGCGGGCTCGGCGGGGGCCGGCGCGGCAGGAGCCGCGGGTTTCGGCTCATCGGCGCGATGGCCGCCAATGGCCGTCGCAGGCAATGGCTGGTATTCGATCTTCGCCACTTCCGGACCACGAGGCATTTGCGCAGGACCGGTGACATAAGCCAGGCAAATCATCCCCAGCGCGCCGACCGGCAACGCCCAGGCGAACTTGTGGCTGTTGTGGCGCGTGTTGAAATAGTGACGCACGACCACCGCCACCACCGCGATACCGGCCAGGATCAGCCAGTTGTACTGACTGCCGTAGGTGCTCGGGAAATGGTTGCTGATCATGATGAACAGCACCGGCAGGGTGAAGTAGTTATTGTGCCGTGAACGCAGCAGGCCTTTGGCAGGCAGCGTCGGATCCGGCGTGCGATTCTCGGCAATCGCCGCGACCAGCGCCCGCTGTGCCGGCATAATGATGCGGAACACGTTGCCGACCATGATCGTGCCGATGATCGCGCCAGTGTGCAGATAAGCGCCGCGCCCGCTGAACACCTGACTGAACCCGTAGCAGGCGCCGATGACCAGCACGAACAGCACCAGGCCCAGCAGGCCGGGACGCTTGCCCAGTGGCGAGTCGCAGAGCAGGTCGTAGATGAACCAGCTGGCGATCAGCGCGCCGACACCGATGGCGATGCCTTCGCCGCCGCTCAGCGTACTGCCGGGGGCGAGCAGGTAAAGGGTGGGATTGGAGTAGAACACGATGCACAGCAGCACGATGCCCGACATCCAGGTCCAGTAGGCTTCCCATTTGAACCAGTGCAGGTTGTCCGGCATGGTCGGAGGCGCCAGCTTGTATTTTTCCAGGTGGTAGATGCCGCCACCGTGGATTGCCCACAGATCACCCGAGAGACCGTCGCGCGGGTTGGCGCGATTGAGGTTGTTCTCCAGCCAGACGAAGTAAAAGGACGCGCCGATCCAGGCGATCCCGACGATCATGTGAATCCAGCGCACGCCCAGATTCAGCCATTCCATCAGATGTGCAGCCACAGTCTTTACCGTTTGCCTGTCGTCACTTACGGACGCTAAGGCCCTTTCTTATAAGTGGGGATCGAGAATCATCTTCTGACTCTCTTCGAAGAAATGCTCATCGCAGTTATTGCCACTGCCACTGCGATCAACCACCAGGAAGTCATCCCGCTTTTCGATCGTCAGCACCGGGTGGTGCCAGACGCCGCGATGGTAATTAACACCCTGCCTGCCATTGGTGATGAAGGCGCGGGTCAACTCTGGTTCAGGTGCATCGCCACAGGGCGCGACCACGACCAGAAAAGGGTTGCCGAGCAGCGGAATGAAGGCCTGACTGCCCAGCGGATGGCGCTCCAGCATGCTCACGGTCAGCGGCATGTCCAGCGCGTCGGCGCGGAAAATGCTGATGATCGCCTTGTCGTCCGGCGTTGCCGTCTCAACGGTCGCCAGACGATGGAAGCGCATGGTCGAGCCGTTGTTGATCATGAAGTGATCGCTGCCATCGGTTTCGATCACATCACCGAAAGGGGCGAAGGCTTCTTTGGTCAACGGCTCGATAATCAGTGTGCGCATGCGGGTTCTTCTTTCTCGAAATTCGTAAATGAAAACACAGCAGTTTTTGTCTTTACGCGATCTTCTGTAGGAGCGCGGCTTGTCCAGCGATTGGCGACGCAGTCGTCGTAAATGCGAGAAATGCGGTCGGTCTGATACGCCGAATTTGCCGATATTACTGTCGCTTCGCGACAGATCGCGGGACAAGCCACGCTCCTACAGACTCAGCATTACTTCGCCACCTTGCCCAACACCCGCAAGCGGCTCACGCCGCCGTCGGGGAATACGTTCAGGCGAATATGAGTGATCGGGCCCAGCGCCTTGATCTGTTCGACGAAGGTGTGCTCGGCGTGCATTTCCAGCTTCTGGCTCGGCAGAAGTTCGCGCCAGAACAGGCTCTGGGTTTCGATCTGGCTGTCGGTGCCGCCCTTGACGAACGCCGCCTGGATCGAGCAGCTGTCCGGGTAGTTGCCCTTGAAGTGCAAGGTGTCGACGACGATCTGCTCCACTTCGCCGGCATGACCCAGCGCCACGATCACCCAGTCGTTGCCTGGCGTGCGGCGACGTGCGGTTTCCCAGCCGTCGCCCATGTTCACGCCACGGCCCGGGTTGAGAATGTTGCTCATGCGGCCGAAGTGTTCATCGGAACAGGCCAGCGCACGGCCGCCATTCAAGGCCGCGGCCAGGTCGATCTGTTCGTTGTCGCCCACCGCCGACCAGTCGCGGTGCGGCACGCCGTACACGCGCAGGCGCGCCACGCCACCGTCCGGATAAATGTTGAAACGCAGGTGGCTGTACGCCTGAGTGTCGGAAATTTCGTGGTAATGATGGCTGTCGCCTTTGAGCTCGACGGCGGGCAACACTTCTGTCCACACGGTGTTGTCGTCCGGCTCGCCCGAAGCCAGGAAACAGGCTTCCAGCGAGGCCGATGGCGGGTAGTTGCCGGTGAAATACGAGGTGTCGATGTCCACGCCCTTGATCGAACCTGCCACGCCCAGACGAATCACGGCGCTGTCATAGCCTTCGAAACGCTTGCGGCGCGATTCCCAGCCGTCCATCCACTTGCCGTTGTCGTCGAACACGCCTTCTTTCCACACCGCCGGGGTGGGTTGGAACAGGCGGTTGGCGTCGGCGAACCAGTCGTCGGTGACGGAAAGGATCTTGGTGCCCAGGCGCGCGTCGGCCAGGTTGACGAATTTTTCGAAGGGTACGGCGTAAGCTTTCATTCTTTTTGTCTGCCTTTTTGGTCAGTGGCGTGGGAGAGGGCGGTCAGAGGGCTTGCAGGCGAAACAGGGCGATCTTGTTGATCTCGGCCAGCGCACAGGCGAACTCGGCGTCTGCCGAGTTGTGAATGCGCGTCTCGAAGGCCGCGAGGATCTGATGCCGGTTGCTGCCTTTCACCGCCATGATGAAGGGGAACGCGAACTTGGCTTTGTAGGCTTCGTTCAGTTCGGTGAAGCGTGCAAACTCATCGGGCGTGCACTGGTGAATACCGGCGCCAGCCTGCTCATCGGTGCTTGCCTGGGTCAGTTGGCCCTGCACGGCAGCCTTGCCGGCAAGGTCCGGGTGAGCGTTGATCAGCGCCAGTTGCGTGGCGTGATCGGCGCTCGACAGGATGTCGCTCATTCGGGCATGCAGCGTCTGGACATCGTCAAGGTCCGCGCCTTGCCCAAGGTCCCAGGCGCGTTCCGCGACCCAGGGCGAATGCTCGTAGATGTCGGCAAACGCCTCGATGAACGCTTCGCGGCTCAAGGCCGAAGGCGTCAGGCTCTGGAAACGGCTCATTGGCTCACCTGCGACTGGAAAGGATGAACGGCCTGCCAGTGGCGGGCGATTTCGACGCGACGGGCGAACCAGACCTGCTCGTGACCTTTGACGTATTCGATGAAGCGCTGCAGCGACGCCAGACGGGCAGGGCGGCCGATCAGGCGGCAATGCAGGCCGATGGAGAGCATCTTCGGCGCCTCGGTACCTTCGGCGTACAGCACGTCGAACGCGTCTTTGAGGTACTCGAAAAAGTCGTCGCCCTTGTTGAAACCCTGCACCTGGGTGAAGCGCATGTCGTTGGTGTCCAGCGTGTACGGGATCACCAGATGCGGCTTGCCAGTCGGGTTGTTCGGCTCCCAGTAGGGCAGGTCGTCGTCGTAAGTGTCGCAGTCGTACAGAAAGCCGCCTTCTTCCATCACCAGCCGGCGAGTGTTCGGGCCGGTGCGGCCGGTGTACCAGCCCAGCGGGCGTTCGCCGGTGAGTTCGGTCAGGATGCGGATCGCTTCGAGCATGTGCTCTTTTTCCTGTGCCTCGTCCATGTTCTGGTAGTCGATCCAGCGATAGCCGTGGCTGCAGATTTCGTGACCGGCGTCGACCATCGCGCGGATCACGTCCGGGTGACGCTGCGCGGCCATGGCCACGGCGAAGATGGTCAGCGGGATATCGAATTGCCTGAACAATCTGAGGATGCGCCAGACTCCGGCGCGGCTGCCGTATTCGTAGAGCGATTCCATGCTCATGTTGCGCTGGCCCTGCAGGGGCTGCGCCGCGACCATCTCGGACAGAAACGCTTCGGATTCCTTGTCGCCGTGCAGAATGTTGCGCTCGCCGCCTTCCTCGTAGTTGAGCACGAACGACAACGCGATACGGGCGTTGCCTGGCCATTGAGGATGGGGCGGGTTACTGCCGTAACCGATCAGGTCGCGTGGATAGTCGGCGCTCACTGCAATCTTCCTTATCTACGTGTTGTCTGTTGCAGTGGCCGTCAGTGCTTGACGATGGCCGCCGCTGCGATGGATAGATTGTATACAACTTTAATTACGGTTTGTAAGCCTGTTTTTTCGCTTTTCGACTGCCGTATGACACTGCAATAAACTTGCCTGGGTGGTCAGGATCTCTGCGGAAACTTCAATGGCGTCAGCAACAGCAGGGATTTCAGGGGGTTGACTGTCCGATGGTTTCAGCCCGAGTGAAAAGTCATTTTTATTGTGTACAATTTAAATCTAAAGTGTCTTAATTGCTCATCGCTCGCACCCGTCAGGCACTGAAAGGGTGCGATTCCTGACTCCAACCATCAAGCGAGGCACTGACAAGCCATGGGACGACTGACCACACACGTGCTGGACGCCGCGCACGGCTGCCCGGGCAGTGGCATCCGCATCGCCCTTTATCGGGTCGAAGGCGAACGCCTGGAGAAAATCGCCGAGGCGACAACCAATAGCGACGGTCGATGCGATGCACCGTTGCTGCAAGGTGAGGCGTACCGCTCAGGCGTCTACCAGCTGCAGTTTCTCGCCGGTGATTACTACCGTGGCAAGGGCGTGACCCTGGGTTATCAGGCGTTTCTCGATGAAGTGGTGCTGCGCTTCGGCATCGACGCCCGGCAGGATCACTACCACGTCCCGCTGCTGATCTCGCCTTACAGCTACTCCACATATCGCGGCAGTTAACATCCACTTCAAACCGCTGCACGTTTGCCCCTGTTGCTCTTGCCCGCCCCACACTGCGGGCTTTTTTTCGCCTGGCGAAAACCGCGGCGACGCTGCCTGCCGCCGCGCTCCACCGTCCTTCAGTGACTGATCAACGCCGCCGTTCCGGCCGTGCCAAACAACCCTGCGCTGATGCGGTTGAACCAGCTTTGCCCTTTGCCGGTACGCAGGTAGCGCGCGGCACCCTGGGCGCCAAGGCCGTAGAACAACTTGCAGGCCAGATCGAGCACCGTCCAGGTCACGATCATGGTGATCAACTGACCCAGAAACGGCTGATCCGCCTTGAGAAACTGCGGCAGAAACGCGGCGAAGAACAGGATGTCCTTGGGATTGCTGGCGCCCAGTACAAAAGCCCGCCAGAACAGCGCGGCAAAACCCGGATGAACCACAGCGTCCGGCACCTGCGCGCCACGCTCCGGCAGGCGCGATTGCTTCCAGCTCTGCCAGGCGAGATAGAACAGGTACAGACCGCCGACGATTTTCAGTGCGCTGAACAGCTGCTCCGAGGCCATCAACATTGCGCCAAGCCCCAGTGCCGACGCGCTGAGCAGGCAGATCGATGCGCAAACCCCGCCGAGGAACGCCGGATACGAGCGCAGCAGGCCGTAATTCAGACTGTTGCCGATCATCAGCAGTGACAGCGGGCCGGGAATCAGAATCACCACCAGCGCAGCGCCGCTGAACAGCAGCCAGGTTTCCAGAGGCATGCAGGTTTCTCCTTGTCGAACATCAGAAAAGCAAAAACGCCTTCCGGCGTCAGTGCAGAACCCTTGTAGGAGCGCGCTTGCCCGCGATTGCGTTCTTCCCGTCACCAGATCCTTGGCTGAGATGACGCATCGCGGGCAGGCACGCTCCTGCAGTTGGGTATTCGCGGGCTTACAAAAACACAAACTTGGCAATGAATATCGCGCACAGCACCCACAGACTGACCGAGATTTCCCGGTGCCGCCCGGTTCCGGCCTTCAACACCACATAGGTGATGAAACCCAGCGCAATCCCGTCGGCCACCGAGAAGGTCAGGGGCATCATGATCGCGGTCACGATGGCCGGAATGCTTTCAGTCGCTTCTTCCCAATCGATATGCGCCATACCGCCCATCATCAGCATGGCCACGTAAATCAAGGCACCCGCCGTCGCATAAGCGGGAATCATGCCAGCCAGCGGGGCGAAGAACATCGCTGCCACGAAGAGCACGCCAACCGTCACGGCGGTCAGACCAGTCCGACCCCCGGCCGCCACGCCCGAGGCGCTTTCCACGTAACTGGTGACAGGCGGCACGCCGACCATCGCGCCGAACACGCTCGACGCACTGTCAGCCTTCAAGGCCCGGGACAGGTTCTCGATCCGGCCATCTTCACGCACCAAACCGGCGCGCTGTGCGACACCCATGAGCGTGCCGGCGGTGTCGAACATGTGCACGAACAGAAATGCCAGTACGACGCTGATCATGCTGACGTTGAGCACACCCGCCAGGTCCATCGCCATCCAGGTGGGCGCCAGGCTGGGCGGGGTCGAAAAAATTCCGTTGTAATGCACCAGGCCCAGACCCCAGCCAGCGAGCGTCACGGTGATGATGCTGATCAGGATCGCGCCGAACACACGGTGATAACTGAGCACTGCAATCATCAGAAAACACACCGCCGCCAGCAGTGGGCCGGGCTCACGCAGCGAGCCGAGGCGGATCAGCGTGGCCGGGCTGTCGACGACGATGCCGGCGGTCTTCAGGCCGATCAGGCCGAGGAACAGGCCCACACCCGCGCCCATGGCAAAGCGCAGACTCACCGGAATGCTGTTGAGCAGCCATTCGCGAATGCGCGAGAGCGTGAGGAACATGAAGATCACCCCGGACACGAACACCGCACCCAGCGCCGTTTCCCAGCTGTACCCCATGGTGCCGACCACGGTGTAGGTGAAGAACGCGTTCAGGCCCATGCCTGGCGCAAGGCCTACCGGCCAGTTGGCGTACAGGCCCATCAGCAGGCAACCCATCGCGGCGGCGATGCAGGTGGCGACGAAGGCGGCACCATGGTCGATCCCGGCGTCGGCCATGATGTTGGGGTTGACGAAGATGATGTAGGCCATGGTGATGAAGGTTGTCAGGCCCGCCAGCAGCTCGGTTTTGACGGTGGTCCGGTGCAGGCTCAACTTGAAGATGCGTTCAAGCAGACCGGTGCGCGCGGGTGTGAGGTCCAGCGACGTGGCTTCGGGTTTGCGAGTTTCCACAGTGAAATTCCTCGGGCGTCTTTGTTGTTTTTTTCAGAGCCGGTAACTGCTCCGTGGTGTGTGACGACCCGCCAGGCTGATTTGTTGACTGAAAGGTCAGAAACGTGCACGGGCGAATTATGCGTTTGTATACAAATAATGCAAATAATGTTTTCTGTTTTGTTTCGTGGATTTTGCCGATTGTGTGCATAACGGCCCACCGGGGCGGGGCCTGTGCAGACTTTGCACACTGTGTACAATGCGCCATTACTTTTACTGTGACTTTGCGGCGATATCTGCTATTGATTTGCCCATCAGCGATCACGGTCACGGCCCAAGTGCCGGATTCAGTTCTCACGAGTGCCCATGAACGATCAGTTGCAACCCCTCAAGAAACAACCGCGCACGGCCAAGGCAGGTCGCAGCGGGACCCAGGACGACATCGTCTACGCCCATATTTTCGAAGCCATTCTCGAGCAGCGCCTTGCGCCCGGCACCAAGCTGAGCGAAGAAGCGCTGGGCGAGATTTTTGGCGTCAGTCGCACCATCATCCGGCGCGCGCTCTCGCGTCTGGCTCACGAAGGCGTGGTCTTGCTGCGTCCGAACCGTGGGGCGGTGGTCGCCAGTCCGAGCGTCGAGGAAGCGCGGCAGGTGTTCTTCGCCCGCCGTATGGTCGAGAAGGCCATCACCGAGCTGGCAGTCGAGCACGCCACCGTTGAACAGCTCAACGAGCTGCGCAAGATGGTCAGCGATGAGCGCGACAGTTTCTCCAGGGGCGACCGTGGGGCGGGCATCCGGCTGTCAGGCGAGTTCCACCTCAAGCTTGCCGAAGCGGCGAAGAACGCGCCCTTGATCAGCTTCCAGCGCAGCCTGGTTTCCCAGACCTCGTTGATCATCGCGCAGTACGAAAGCGGCAACCGCTCGCACTGTTCGTACGACGAACACACGCAATTGATCGACGCCATCGAAGCGCGCGATGCCGACCTGGCAGTCAACCTGATGATGCATCACATGGACCACATCGACAGCAAGCTCAACCTGGACGAAGAAAGTGCGTCGGATGACCTGCACGCGGTGTTCTCGCACCTGATGCTGCCGAAGAAGAAATCGGGGCGCAGTACAGCTGTTTAAGCGCGCTACTCAGTGGATCAGCTCGCACTAAGTTCAGTTTGATCGTTCCCACGCTCCGCGTGGGAATGCATCCCTAGACGCTCCGCTTCCAAAACAGACGCAGAGCGTCGAGACGGGCGTTCCCACGCAGAGCGTGGGAACGATCATCATCTCCAGGACGCCCCACGGATGCCTCAGCGCTTATGCACCCGTACCCCCGCCGAGTAGGTCTCGCTGACTGTCCTGTCATCGCCCAGTGTCATTAATACGAATAGCTTCTCCTCGATACTGGTCGCCTGTTTCATCCGGTACGACAGCAGCGGGGTCGCGTTGAAGTCCAGTACCACGAAGTCCGCTTCGCTTCCCGCTTGCAGGTTGCCTATCCGGTCGTCCAGCCGAAGCGCCCGCGCGCCTCCGAGCGTTGCCAGGTACAGCGACTTGAACGGGCTCAGCTTGGCGCCCTGCAGTTGCATTACCTTGTAGGCCTCGTTCAGCGTCTGCAGGATCGAGAAGCTGGTACCGGCGCCCACGTCGGTGCCCAGTCCTACGTTGAGCTTGTGCCTTTGTGCCATCGGCAGGTTGAACAGGCCACTGCCCAGAAAGAGGTTGGAAGTAGGGCAGAAGGCGACGGCTGACCCGGTTTCGGCCAGGCGCTGACATTCCTGATCGCAAAGATGCACGCCGTGGGCGAACACCGAACGCTCGCCCAGCAGGTTGAAATGGTCGTAGACATCCAGGTAATTCTTGCGCTCCGGGAACAGCGCCTTGACCCACTCGACCTCTTTCAGGTTTTCGCTGATGTGGGTCTGCATGTACAAGTCCGGGTATTCGGTCAGCAGTTGCCCGGCCAGCGTCAGCTGCTCCGGCGTGCTGGTCGGGGCGAAGCGCGGCGTAACCGCGTAATGCAGACGCCCCTTGCCATGCCAGCGCTCGATCAGCGCCTTGCTGTCCAGGTAGCTGGATTCAGCCGTGTCGACCAGGTAATCCGGGGCATTGCGGTCCATCATCACCTTGCCGGCGATCATCCGCAGGTTGAGCTTCTGCGCGGCGCTGAACAGCGCGTCCACCGATTCTTTGTGTCGGCTGCCGAACACCAGCGCCGTGGTGGTGCCGTTACGCAGCAATTCCTTGAGAAAGATGTCCGCCACTTCGGCCGAATGCGCGGGGTCGGCAAACTGTTTTTCGCACGGGAAAACGTACGTGTTCAGCCAGTCCAGCAACTGTTCGCCGTAGGACCCGACCATTCCGGTCTGTGGCAGATGGATGTGGGTGTCGATGAAACCGGCAGTGATCAGGGCGTCGGTGTAGGTCAGCACTTCGACCTCGCGCGGCAGATTGCCCAGCAGGTCTGCGGCATTTCCCACCGCAGTGATCCGGCCGTCCTCGACGATCATCAGACCGTCTTCGAAATACTCGTAGGACGCGTCGACAGCGACCTGAGCAGGGTCGTCCAGGCTATGAACGATGGCGGCGCGGTAGGCTTTCTTTTCAATGGTCATTTCAAGATTCACTTTTATTCAGGAAACCTGGCTGCGTCGCGAGACAGGCATGAGCTTGGCAACGGGTTCGGACGTAGCACGCCGCTCCTCGCCCTCGAGCCCAAAACGGGCGTTATACGTTGCAATCACCTCGGCGGCCACGGACACGGCAATCTCCATCGGCAGCTTGCCTTTCACTTCCGCCAGACCCATGGGGCAACGCATCCGCTGCACCAGTGCCGGGTCGAAGCCGCGGTCGCGCAAGCGGTGTTCGAATTTTGCCCGCTTGGTCCGGGAGCCGATCAGGCCGAACCAGGCGAAGTCGCCGCGCGTGAGGATGGCGGCGGTCAGTTCCAGGTCCAGTTGATGATTGTGGGTCATGACGATGCAATAGCTGCCAGCGGGCAGGTTACCCACTTCGTCGACCACTTCTTCGCTGACGATCCGAGTGACGCCATCGGGCATGTGTGGCGGGAATTCGGCCTCCCGCGAATCGATCCAGCGAACCCGGCAGGGCAGGCTGGCGAGCAGCGGCACCAGCGCGCGGCCTACATGCCCGGCGCCGAACACGGCAATCTGCGCCTGAGGGCGGCCCATCGGTTCGAACAGCAATACGTTCACGCCGCCGCAGCACTGGCCGAGACTGGCGCCGAGGCTGAACCGCTCCAGACGCGTCTGCTGGCTGCCGCTGGCGAGAAGCTCGCGGGCGATTTCCATGGCTTTGTATTCCAGATGGCCGCCGCCGATGGTGTCGAAAATCCGCTCGGCGCTGACCACCATCTTCGAGCCGGCATTGCGCGGCGTCGAGCCGCGCTCCTCGATGATCGTCACCAGCACGCACGGCGTGCCCTGGGTTTGCAACTCGGCGAGGGCGCTGATCCAGTTGTTCATGGGTTTCTCCTGATCGCGTCAGACGATCAAATCTTCTTTGTCCATCCCGGCCCATTCGTGAGCAAGCTCACTCCCACAGGGAGCGCATTCCTCCAGCTGAAATGCGATGGGTCGTGTTGCATCGTTCCCGGTGGGAGCGAGCTTGCTCGCGAAGGCGTCAGCTCGAACGCCACTGATCAAATCGGTGAAACCGTCAGTTCATGGGCCACGCCTTGTGTTTCCGGCGTTGCGGCCTTGAGCTTGCGCATCTGTTCGCAGCCCCACAGCACCCGTTCCGGCGTCGCGGGCGCGTCGATCTTCGGCTGATGCCTGTAATCGCCCAGACTCGCCACCGCATCCTTGATCGCGCACCACGCGGCGATGCCGAGCATGAATGGCGGTTCGCCGACGGCTTTGGAGTGGAACACCGTGTCTTCCGGGTTCTTGCGGTTTTCCACCAGCTTCACCCGTAAATCCGCCGGCATGTCCGCCACCGCGGGGATCTTGTAGCCGGCCGGGCCGTTGGTCATCAGCTTGCCTTTGGCGTTCCACACCAGTTCTTCGGTGGTCAGCCAGCCCATGCCTTGAATGTAGCCGCCTTCGACCTGACCGATGTCGATGGCCGGGTTCAGCGAGGCGCCGACGTCGTGAAGGATGTCGGTGCGCAACATCTTGTACTCACCGGTCAGCGTGTCGACGATCACCTCGGTGCACGCGGCACCGAAGGCGAAGTAATAGAAGGGCCGGCCGCGCGCCTGGCTGCGGTCATAGAAGATTTTTGGTGTCTTGTAATAGCCGGTGCTGGACAACGACACCTGGCCCATCCAGGCCTGTTGCGCGAGGGTGTCGAAACTGATGACCTGTTCGCCCACCCGCACATGGCCGTTGCGAAATTCGACCTGCGCTGCGTCGCAAGCGTAATGCTTCGCCGCGAATTCGATCAGGCGCTGTTTGAGCGTTTCAGCGGCGTTCTGCGCAGCCTTGCCGTTCAGGTCCGCACCGCTGGAGGCGGCCGTCGGCGACGTGTTCGGCACCTTGTCGGTGTTAGTGGCGGTGATCTGCACGCGGTCGATGTCGACCTGGAACACTTCGGCCACCACTTGAGCGACTTTGGTGTTCAATCCCTGGCCCATTTCCGTGCCGCCGTGGTTCAGGTGAATGCTGCCATCGGTGTAAATGTGGATCAGCGCGCCCGCTTGGTTGAGGAAGCTGGCCGTGAAGGAAATCCCGAATTTCACCGGCGTCAGCGCCAGACCCTTCTTCAGGATCGGGCTGTTGGCGTTGTAGGCCATGACGGCCTTGCGACGCTCGGCGTACTGGCTGCTTTCTTCGAGTTCGGCGGTCATCTCTTCGAGCATGTTGTGCTCGACGGTCTGGTAGTAGTGGGTGACGTTGCGCTCGGTCTTGCCGTAATAATTGGCCTTGCGCACGGCCAGCGGATCCTTGCCCAGATGCCGGGCGATCGCATCCATCACTTCCTCGATCGCGACCATGCCCTGCGGGCCGCCAAAGCCCCGATAGGCCGTGTTCGACGCCGTGTTGGTCTTGCAGCGATGACCGTTGATCGTCGCGTCGCCCAAGTAGTAAGCATTGTCGGCGTGGAACATGGCGCGATCGACGATAGAGGCTGAAAGGTCGGGGGAATAGCCGCAGTTGCCGGCCAGTTCCAGCTGAATGCCCTGCAGCCGGCCGTCATTGTCGAAGCCGACGTCGTACTCGACATAAAACGGATGGCGCTTGCCGGTCATGATCATGTCTTCCATGCGCGCCAGGCGCATTTTGGTCGGCTGGCCGGTCAGCCGCGCGACCACCGCACACAGGCAGGCCGGGCTCGCGGCCTGGGTTTCCTTGCCGCCGAATCCGCCGCCCATGCGCCGCATGTCCACCACGACCTTGTTCATCGACACGTCGAGCACCTCGGCGACGAGCTTTTGCACTTCGGTCGGGTTCTGCGTGGAGCAGTAGACGATCATTCCGCCGTCCTCGGTGGGCATCACCGAGGAGATCTGCGTTTCCAGATAGAAATGTTCCTGGCCGCCGATGTGCAAGGTGCCCTGAATGCGGTTCGGTGCAGTCTCCAGCGCTACGGCCGAATCGCCGCGCTGGTGAGTGTGGCTGTCGAGCACGAAATGCCGGTCGCGGTAGGCCTGGACGACATCCAGCACCGGCTCGAGGTCTTCGTACTCGATGATCGCTGCCATCGCTGCCTTGCGCGCGGTCTCCAGATCGCGGGCGGCGACGGCGATCACGGGCTGGCCGACGAACTCGACCTTGTCGATGGCCAGCAGCGGATCGCCGGGCAGCAGCGGGCCGATGTCTTTGAGGCCCGGAATGTCTTCATGGGTAATCGCGATGCGTACGCCTTCAAAGTCGTAGCAGGGCGAGACATCGACGCTGACGATGCGGGCGTGGGCGCGATCGGAGAGGCGCGCGTATACGTGCAACTGATTGGGGAATTCCAGGCGGTCATCGATGTAAACCGCTTCGCCGGACACATGTTTGTCGGCGCTGTCATGCTTGACGCTGCGGCCGACGCCAGTGGTCAGGTCCTGCTGGAACAGGGCGACCAGTTCTTCCTGGGTTTTGGCTGGATGGTGGTTAGACATGTGCAGTCACCCGCGTCTGGATGTGTGGCGTTTGCAGCTCGATGAAGTATTTGCGCAGCAGGTTCTGCGCGCTCAGCAAGCGGTATTCCTTGCTGGCACGGAAATCCGTCAGCGGCGTGAAATCCTGTTCCAGCGCATGACAGGCTCGTTCGATCGTGGCCGATGTCCAGGGCTGTCCGATCAGGGCCTGTTCGCAGTGGGCAGCGCGTTTGGGGATCGCCGCCATGCCGCCGAAGGCCGCACGGGCATCGACGATCGCGCCGTTCTCGACCTGTAGACGGAAGGCCGCGCAGACGGCGGAGATGTCATCGTCCAGCCGCTTGGAAACCTTGTAGGCACGAAACGCCTGCCTTGCGCTGGCCCTGGGTACGATGATCTTCTCGATGAATTCGCTTTCCTGGCGCGCAGTCACGCGGTAATCGATGAAGTAATCCTCCAGCGCCAGCGTACGAGTCGTCTCGCCTTTGCGCAGGACGATGTTGGCGCCCAGCGCGATCAGCAGGGGAGGCGAGTCCCCGATGGGCGACGCGTTGCCGATGTTACCGCCCAGCGTGCCCTGATTGCGGATCTGCAGCGACGCGAAACGGTGCAGCAGTCCGCCGAAATCCGGGTACTCGCTGCTCAACGCTTCGTAGCAGTCGGTCAGCGCAGTGGCAGCGCCGATCTCGATACGGTCCTCGAAGTGCTCGATCTTCTTCATGTCGGCCACGTTGCCCACGTAGATCATGACCGGCAGCGTGCGATGAAACTGGGTGACTTCAAGCGCTAGATCGGTGCCGCCCGCCAGTAGCCTGGCCTGCGGGTAGGCGTCGTAAAGATCGGCCAGGTCGGCGACGGTCAGCGGCACCAGGCAGCGCTTGTCGCCGCTGTTCAGCTCGGCCGTCTGCTGCGGTCTGATGGCCTTGAGGCGGGCGATGGTCTGCGCCTGGCGGGCGTCGAACTGGTCGGGCTGACGCTGTCCGCCACAGGCCTGCCCGGCGGCGGCGAGAATAGGGCGATAACCGGTGCAACGGCACAGATTGCCGGCCAGCGCTTCATGGGCCTGAGCCTGCTTTTCCTGGTCGGAGTCCGCTTGCAAGCTGTTCTTCTGCAGCGCGAACAGCGACATCACGAAGCCCGGTGTGCAGAACCCGCATTGCGATCCGTGGCAGTCGACCATGGCCTGCTGCACGCTGTGCAACTGACCCTGGTGCTTGAGATCTTCGACACTGATCAGCTGCTTGCCGTGCAACGCGGCAACGAACGTCAGGCACGAATTGAGACTGCGATAACTCAGGTGATCCTGGCCCTGCTCATCGGTCGACAGCTCGCCCACCACTACGGTGCACGCGCCACAGTCGCCGCTGGCGCAGCCCTCTTTGGTGCCGGACTTGTGCACGTGCTCACGCAAATAGTTGAGCACCGTCAGGTTCGGGTCCAGAGCATGCTCGGTTTTTAGCTCTTGGTTCAGTAGAAACTGGATCACCGGTTGTGCCTCATTTTCTTGTAATAGAAAGTTTGTAATCGAACATGTCGATGAATCTATCAGTTCTGACTATCGGGTCAATAATTTTCTGACCTTTAAGTCAGGAAATGTGGATTTCCGTCGACTTGCCGATTAACGGCAGGTTGGCTGTGCAATGAAAGGGTGGGACCACGCTCAAACTTTTGCTTATTTCGTGCCAGTTTCCACACATATGGCCCTGCGCCACAGGTGTGCAGTGCGATACACTGCGCCGCTTGTGTGCAGCTATTGGATTTAAAGGAAAGAAATGACGTTCAAGGCACCGGACAGCCTCGCTGAGCAGATCGCTCATCACCTCGCGGAGCGGATCATTCGCGGCGAGCTCAAGCCAGGAGAGCGGATTCAGGAGCAGAAGGTCACTGCGGCACTCAACGTGAGTCGGGGATCGGTGCGCGAGGCGCTGTTGGTTCTCGAGCGACGCCACCTGATCGTCATCCTGCCGCGTCGCGGCGCTCAAGTGTCGGTCCTGACCCCGCACAACATCACCAGCCTCTGCGCGCTGATGAGTGAGCTGTACATTCTGCTCGGCCTGGCCGTGGCCAGAAGCTGGCAAGAACAGACCGATCTGGCGCCCTTCCTGCAAATCCAGCAACGTCTGATCGCCAGCTGCGAGCGCAAGGATGTGAAGGGGTTCGTCGAAGACAGTTTCAACGTCATGCGCGCCGCCTATCCGTTCGCCGACAATCCGTACCTGGAAGAAACCGTCGAGAACCTGCAGCCTTCCATGAGCCGTTTCTACTACCTGGCGCTGGAGCAACGCAAAGCCGAGATGAGCGAATACCTGACGCTGTTCGGCCAATTGCTCGAAGCGGTGATCGCCCGTGACCTGTCGCGCATCCGCGAGGTGCTGACCTGTTACGCCGAGCGCAGCTGCCAGTCGGTCCTGTCTGCCCTGGCGGCCAGCTGATCCATGCGCCTTAAATGCATCAGGCTGGCCGGGTTCAAGTCGTTCGTCGATCCGACGACCGTGAACTTCCCCAGCAACATGGCGGCCGTGGTCGGCCCCAATGGATGCGGCAAATCCAACATCATCGACGCGGTGCGCTGGGTCATGGGCGAAAGCTCGGCGAAAAACCTGCGCGGCGAGTCGATGACCGATGTCATTTTCAATGGCTCCACCAGCCGTAAACCGGTCAGTCAGGCGAGCATCGAGCTGGTCTTCGACAACTCGGACAACACACTGGTGGGCGAATACGCCGCCTACGCGGAGATCTCCATTCGCCGCAAGGTCACCCGCGACAGCCAGAACAGCTATTACCTGAACGGCACCAAGTGCCGTCGTCGCGACATCACCGACATTTTCCTCGGCACCGGCCTGGGCCCGCGCAGCTATTCGATCATCGAACAGGGCATGATTTCCAAGCTGATCGAAGCCAAGCCTGAGGATCTGCGCAACTTCATCGAAGAAGCCGCCGGTATTTCCAAGTACAAGGAGCGCCGCCGGGAAACCGAAAACCGCATCCGCCGTACCCACGAAAACCTGGCGCGCCTGACTGACCTGCGCGAAGAGCTCGAGCGCCAGCTCGAGCGTCTGCACCGTCAGGCCCAGGCCGCCGAGAAGTATCAGGAATATAAAGCCGAGGAGCGCCAGCTCAAGGCGCAGTTGTCAGCCTTGCGCTGGCAGGCGCTGAACGATCAGGTCGCGCAGCGTGAGGCGATCATCGGCACTCAGGAAGTCAGTTTCGAGGCGCTGGTGGCCGATCAGCGCAGCGCCGATGCGTCCATCGAACGCCTGCGCGACGGCCATCACGATCTTTCCGAACGCTTCAATCAGGTGCAGGGCCGCTTTTATTCGGTCGGCGGCGATATTGCCCGTGTCGAGCAAAGCATTCAGCACGGCCAGCAGCGGCTGCGTCAGTTGCAGGACGATCTGCGCGAAGCCGAGCGCGCCCGGCAGGAAACCGAATCCCATCTGGGCCACGACCGCACGCTGCTGGCGACGCTGGGCGAAGAGCTGGAAATGCTTGAGCCCGAGCAGGAAATGACCCTCGCCGCCGCCGAGGAATCCGCCGCCGCCTTGGAAGAGGCGGAAAGTGCGATGCACGGCTGGCAGGAGAAATGGGACGCCTTCAACCTGACGTCTGCCGAACCGCGACGCCAGGCTGAGGTTCAGCAATCGCGCATCCAGCAGCTGGAAACCAGTATGGAGCGCCTGGCCGAACGTCAGCGCAGGTTGGGCGAAGAGCGCCAGTTGCTCGCCGCCGACCCGGAAGATGCGGCGATTCTGGCACTTAGCGAAGACCTTGCAGCGCGGGAAATGGCGTTCGAAGACCTGACCGCCGAAGAAGAGCAGCTGGTCGAGCGCCTTGAGCAATTGCGCCTTGAACTGCAGCAGACGACCCAGTCGCAACAGCAGGCGCAGGGCGATCTGCAGCGGCTGAACGGGCGCATCGCTTCGCTGGAAGCGTTGCAGCAAGCGGCGCTGGATCCCGGCACCGGCACCGCCGAATGGTTGCGCGAGCATCTGTTGAGCGAGCGTCCGCGTCTGGCTGAAGGCTTGCGCGTCGAGTCGGGCTGGGAGCTGGCCGTCGAAACCGTGCTGGGCGCCGATCTGCATGCGGTGCTGGTCGACGATTTCTCGGGTCTGGATCTGGCTGGTTTCAGTCAGGGTGATCTGCGTCTGGTCAGCCCCGCAGCCGACAAGACCCGCATTCCGGGCAGTCTGCTCGACAAAGTCGAAACCGGCGTCGACCTGAGCCACTGGCTCGGTCAGGTCAAGCCGGTCGAAACCCTCGACGATGCCCTGGCACTGCGTTCGCAGTTGAGCGCCGGGCAGAGCCTGATCAGTCGCGACGGCTACTGGGTCGGCCGTGACTTCCTGCGGGTGCGTCGCGCCAGCGAGGCCGAAAGCGGCGTCCTGGCCCGCGGCCAGGAGTTGCAGCGTCTGGAGGCCGAACGCGAAGAGCGTGAGGCCACATTGGCTGCGCTGGAAGAGCTGTTGCTCACCCAGCGCGAGCAGCAGCGCGTGCAGGAAGACGGTCGTGAGCAACTGCGCCGACGCCTGCAGGACGAAGCCCGTCAGCAGAGTGAGCTCAAGGCTCAGCTGTCGGCAGCCAAAGCCAAGGTCGAGCAATTGACCCTGCGCCGCACGCGGCTGGATGAAGAATTGACCGAGCTCGGCGAGCAGCGCGCCATCGAACAGGAAAGCCTGGGCGAATCGCGCCTGCAATTGCAGGACGCGCTTGACAGCATGGCGCTGGACACCGAGCAGCGCGAACTGCTGCTGGCCCAACGTGACAGCCTGCGTGAACGGCTCGATCGGGTGCGTCAGGAAGCGCGGCAGCACAAGGATCACGGCAACCAGTTGGCCGTCAGGCTGAGCTCGTTGCGCGCTCAGCACGACTCGACGCGTCAGGCCCTGGAGCGTCTGGAGATGCAGTCCGAGCGCCTGACCGAGAAGCGTGAGCAGTTGAATCTGGGCCTGGAAGAGGGCGAGGCGCCACTCGAAGAGCTGCGCCTGAAACTCGAAGAGTTGCTGGAACGGCGCATGGTCGTCGACGACGAAATGCGCACCGCGAAAAACGCTCTGGAAGACGCCGACCGCGACCTGCGTGAAGCCGAGAAACGTCGTACCCAGGCCGAGCAGCAATCGCAGTTGCTGCGTGGGCAACTGGAGCAGCAGCGGCTGGAATGGCAGTCACTCACGGTGCGACGCAAGACGCTCCAGGAGCAATTGCACGAAGACGGCTACGATCTGAATGGCGTGCTGGCGACCTTGACGCCGGAGGCCAACGAGAAGGAAGCCGAAGAGGAACTGGAGCGCATCGCCGCGCGGATTCAGCGTCTGGGCGCCATCAACCTGGCCGCCATCGATGAATACCAGCAGCAGTCCGAGCGCAAGCGTTACCTCGACGCTCAGGATGCCGACCTGGTCGAAGCGCTGGACACGCTGGAAAACGTCATTCGCAAGATCGACAAAGAAACGCGCAATCGCTTTAAAGAGACCTTTGATCAGATAAACAGCGGAATTCAGGCACTTTTTCCAAAAGTTTTCGGTGGTGGCAGCGCTTACTTGGAACTGACGGGCGAAGATTTACTCGATACAGGGGTGACGATCATGGCGCGTCCCCCGGGCAAGAAGAACAGCACGATCCATCTGCTGTCCGGTGGCGAAAAAGCCCTGACCGCGCTGGCGCTTGTTTTTGCCATTTTCAAACTCAACCCGGCACCGTTCTGCATGCTCGACGAGGTCGACGCACCGCTGGACGACGCCAACGTGGGCCGCTATGCCCGACTGGTCAAGGAGATGTCGCAAACGGTGCAGTTCATCTACATCACCCACAACAAGATCGCCATGGAAATGGCCGATCAACTGATGGGCGTGACCATGCATGAGCCCGGGTGTTCGCGCCTCGTGGCGGTGGACGTAGAGGAGGCCATGGCGCTGGTGGATGCGTAACGGGCTGCGGCGCAGCCGAACGGATTGATGAGGGAAAAGTGGCGCTCGATGGCTCAGTACAGGATCAACCGCCGCAGAGGTACAGATCCTCGCGGCATGCCAGATGTAACAGACGGTGTAAAGTTACCTTTGGTCGTGCTAGCTTAATGTCCACTTTTTCATTTCGCGTGGGTAAAAGGCCATTCAGAACATAGAGTTGGCTCCACGTTTTAAAGGGGTTTACGCCCTTACTTTTCAGAATTTTCATTAGAGGCACGGGATTACATGGAAATCGGTCTGCGAGAGTGGCTGATCGTCATCGGCATAATTGTCATTGCCGGTATTCTTTTTGACGGCTGGCGCCGGATGCGCGGCGGCAAAGGCAAACTGAAATTCAGGCTGGACCGCAGTTTTTCTAACCTGCCGGACGACGACGAAGGCTCGTCCGCCGAGGTGCTGGGCCCTGCGCGTGTTCTGGAAACCCATAAAGAGCCGCAACTGGACGAGCAGGATCTGCCGGCCATGAGCGCGGCTCGCGAGCGGCCTGAGCGGGCGGAGCGCCCTGAGCGCGAAAGCAAGCGCGGCAAGCGCAAGGACGAACCGCAGCAAGGCGACTTGAACCTGGACCTCGACGGCCCGAACCTGTTCTCGGCCCGTGACGATGACTTCCCGGACGACAAGCCGACCCAGCGTATTACCGAAGACAAGGACCTGGCGCCGGTGGAAGAGGTGCTGGTGATCAGCGTCATTTCCCGCGACGAAAGCGGTTTCAAAGGGCCTGCTTTGTTACAGAATATTCTGGAAAGCGGCCTGCGCTTCGGTGAAATGGACATTTTCCATCGCCACGAAAGCATGGCAGGCAACGGCGAAGTGCTGTTCTCCATGGCCAACGCGGTCAAGCCGGGCGTGTTCGATCTGGACGATATCGACCATTTCAGCACCCGTGCGGTGAGCTTCTTCCTCGGCTTGCCGGGTCCGCGCCATCCCAAGCAGGCGTTTGATGTGATGGTGGCCGCGGCGCGTAAACTGGCTCATGAACTCAACGGCGAGCTCAAGGATGATCAGCGCAGCGTCATGACCGCGCAGACCATCGAGCATTACCGCCAGCGCATCGTCGAGTTCGAACGCCGCGCACTGACTCAGCGTCGTTGATTGAGCGACGCAACCCTGTAGGAGCGTGGCTTGTCCCGCGATCTGTCGCGAAGCGGCAGCAAATCCCGCAAACGCGTTCGTCCAGAAATACCGCGTTCGCCGAGATTGCGGCGGGTTCCCCGTCGATCGCGGGACAAGCCACGCTCCTACAGGTTTAGCACGACCACGAATGAGCAGCCCCGGCTGCTCTTTTGCTTTTTCGAGTACACATTTATGAAAGCTGCCGAAACCCGAATCCTGGAACTGCGCGCAGAGCTGGACCTGCACAACTATCGGTATCACGTCCTCGACGAGCCGAGCATTCCGGACGTCGAGTACGATCGCCTGTTCCACGAATTGAAAGCCCTCGAAGCGGAAAACCCGCATCTGGTCACGCCCGATTCGCCGACCCAGCGTGTCGGCAGCGCGGCGCTGTCGGCGTTCACCCAGGTCAGGCATGAAATCCCCATGCTCAGCCTGGGCAACGCCTTCGAAGAGACCGACATGCGCGAGTTCGATCGACGGGTCAACGAAGGCCTCGATCTGCCCACCGGTGATCTATTCGGCAGCGCCGCCAAGGTCGAGTACAGCTGCGAGCCCAAGCTCGACGGTCTGGCGGTCAGCCTGCTGTATCAGAACGGTGCTCTGGTGCGCGGCGCCACTCGCGGCGATGGCACCACGGGCGAGGACATCAGCGTCAACGTGCGCACAGTGCGCAATATCCCGCTCAAGCTGCACGGCAAAGGCTGGCCGGAAACCCTCGAAGTGCGCGGCGAGGTGTTCATGTCCAAGGCCGGGTTCGAGCGTCTCAACGCCAGTCAACTGGAGATTGGCGGCAAGACCTTCGCCAACCCGCGCAACGCCGCGGCGGGCAGCTTGCGCCAGCTGGACTCGAAGATCACCGCCAATCGCCCGCTGGAATTCTGCTGTTACGGCATCGGTCAGGTGTCCCACGACATTGCCGACACCCACATCGGCAATCTCAAGCAACTCAAAGAGTGGGGCATGCCGATCAGCCGAGAGCTGAAGGTGGCCGAGGGCATCGAAGATTGCCTCAAGTATTACCACGATATCGGCGAGCGTCGGCTGTCCCTGCCGTATGAGATCGACGGCGTGGTGTTCAAGGTCAACAGCATTGCTTCCCAGCGCGAACTGGGATTTCGCGCACGTGAGCCTCGCTGGGCCATTGCACATAAATTCCCGGCCATGGAAGAACTCACCGAACTGCTCGACGTGGAATTCCAGGTCGGCCGTACTGGCGCCGTGACGCCGGTCGCGCGCCTCAAACCGGTCAAGGTGGCCGGCGTCACCGTGGCCAACGCCACGCTGCACAACATGGACGAAGTCGCGCGCCTGGGCCTGATGATCGGTGACACCGTCATTATTCGTCGTGCAGGCGACGTGATCCCGCAGGTGGTGCAGGTCGTGCTGGAGCGGCGCCCCGACAACGCCCGCAAAGTCGAGATTCCGCAGACATGCCCGGTGTGTGGCTCGCAGGTCGAGCGCACGCAGCTGATCAAGCGCAGCAAGGGCAAGGAAACGGTCAGCGAAGGCGCGGTTTACCGCTGCGTCGGTCGCCTGGCCTGCGGTGCGCAGCTCAAACAGGCGATCATCCATTACGTGTCCCGACGCGCGATGGACATCGAAGGCCTGGGCGACAAGACCATCGAGCAGTTGGTGGACGAAAAGCTGATTGGCTCGCCCGCTGACCTGTACAAGCTGGAATACGAGCAAATCATCGATCTGGAAGGCTTCGCCGAAATCTCCAGCAAGAAACTGCTCAAGGCCATCGACGACAGCAAGCAGCCGACGCTGGCGCGTTTCATCTATGCGCTGGGGATTCCCGATGTCGGCGAGGAAACCGCGAAAGTACTCGCCCGCTCGCTGGGTTCGCTGGAGCGGGTGAAGGCCGCGCTGCCTGAAGTGCTGACGTACCTGCCAGACATCGGCCTGGAAGTGGCACACGAGATTCACAGCTTCTTCGAGGACGAACACAACCAGAACGTCATCGGCGCATTGCTTGGCGAATGCAACATGGTGTTGCAGGACACCGGCGATCTGGGCGCTGAGTTTGCGGCCAGCGCCACCTTGGGCGGCATGCTCGACAAACTCAACATTCCATCGGTCGGCCCCGGCGCCGCGCAAAAACTGGCGGACAAATTCACCACGCTGGGAGGTGTGGTCAAGGCTGACTGGCTGGACATGCGCCAGACCCTGCCCGAGAAGCAGGCGCAATCGGTCAGAGCCTTCTTTGATATCAAGGCAAACGCCGACCGCGCGATCGCCATCGAGCAACAGCTCAAAGATTTCGGCATGCACTGGCAGAGCGAAAAGAAAGTCGTCGAAGGTTTGCCGCTGGCAGGGCAGACCTGGGTGCTGACCGGCTCGCTGGAGCTGATGAGTCGCGACGTCGCCAAGGACAAGCTCGAAAGCCTCGGCGCCAAAGTGTCCGGTTCTGTCTCGGCCAAGACCCACACCGTGGTCGCCGGGCCGGGCGCCGGCTCGAAGCTGACCAAGGCCAACGAACTGGGGCTCAAGGTGCTGGACGAAGAGGCGTTTGTTGCGTTTCTCAAAAAGCACAACGTTGCGATGGAATGAGCCGTTTATTGTGTGGCGCGTAAGCACAGCGCTAATGCCGACCTCCCCCCAGTAGGACCGGCTTCAGCCGGGAAGGCGCTTTAACTGGGGGAACGCCTTTCCGAGGCACCCACTGCCCATGCCCCTCGCGGACAAAATCCACGGAACCGCCGCAACCCCCGATGATCTAGTGCTTGCAGCCCACTCAGGAGATGGCCATGTTCCAGTTCTTCGAACAACTCAGCACCCGGATCGCGGCGCCATTTGCCGGTGAAAGCAAGCGCAACAACAAGGTCTGGCAGTGCCGTTGTGGGCAGTCGGTGTTCTTCCGTAACAGCCAGTGCCTGGCGTGTTCGGCAGCACTGGGATATCTGCCGGAGCAGGGCAGGATCGCGGCCCTGGAGCCCGGGCCCGACCTCACCACCTGGCGTTTGAGCGACGAGCCTCAGGCCGGGCTGTATCGCCGCTGCGCGAATCTGGACACCCCCGCTGCATGCAACTGGCTGTTTCCAGCGCTCAATGCCGGCGAATTCTGCGTGGCCTGTAGCCTCAACAAGACCATTCCCGACTTGTCCGTGCCGGAAAACCCGGAGCGCTGGCGCAAGATCGAGACCGCCAAGCGGCGCCTGGTGGCGCAACTGATCACGCTGGGACTGCAGGTCATCCCCAAGAGCGTGGACGAGCAGCGCGGTCTGGCGTTCGCATTTCTCGGCGTCGACCTGGAAGGTAATCTGCCGACCACAGGGCACGCCAACGGCCTGATCACCCTCAACGTTGAAGAAGCCGACGACGCTATTCGTGAGAAAGTTCGTGTTCAGATGCACGAACCTTACCGCACGCTCCTCGGGCATTTCCGCCACGAAGTCGGACACTACTACTGGGATCGCCTGATCGCTGACACCTATTGGCAGGACGGCTTCCGCAATCTGTTCGGCGACGACCGCGCCAGCTACGCCGATGCGCTGGATCATCACTATCAGCACGGCGCCCCGGCGGACTGGCAGCAGCACTACGTCAGCGCCTACGCCACCATGCATCCGTGGGAAGACTGGGCTGAAACCTGGGCGCATTACCTGCACATGATGGATGCCGTCGACACGGCGCTGAGCCTGGGCATGAGCGCCCGGGACATGGACCTCGATTACCAGCCGTTCGAACTGGAAACGCTTTATGACCCGCAGCATCCAGGCGGGCCCGCGTTCCTGGCGTTCGTCAACGCGTGGATCGAGCTTGCCGGCATGCTTAACGAGTTGTCGCGCGCCATGGGCCAGCCAGACTTTTATCCGTTTGTGCTGCCGCCCGCCGTGATCACCAAGCTGCATTTCATTCATCTGGTGATTCAAGGCGCAGGCGGCAAAGCGGACGAGGTGCTCCAGGTGCAATGAAGCACGCGGGTGCTCGATGCCCCGCAATGGCTGCAACTTTGCAGCGCCTGCTGTGTCAGCACCGCCGGTCTGCGAGCACCTGCAAGCGTCTGAATCTAGTGCTACTTTGCCTACAATATCGTTTTGATACTACTGGCGCTGAGCAGTTGAACAGGGATTTCAGATATGGCCAATAGTGCTCCGATGCCTCTTAACGAGGCGTCGCGGCTGTCCCGCATCACTCACATGGGGCTTCTCGACTCGACCGCCGACGATGTGCTGGATCATATCGTCGACATGGTCGCGCTGGTGTTTGAGGTGCCCATCGCGCTGGTGTCCATCGTCAGCGAACACCAACAATGGTTTCGCGCCGGCACCGGCCTCGAAGAGCGGGAAACCCCGCGCGAAATTTCCTTCTGTGCCTACTCCATTCTCGGACACGACGTGTTGCAGATTCCGGACGCAACCCTGGATTCGCGTTTTCGCGACAACCCCATGGTCACCGGTGAGCCGCACATCCGTTTTTACGCCGGCGTGCCACTGGTGACGGCCGACGGGCTTGCGCTGGGCACGCTGTGCATTATCGATAACCGACCCCGCGCCGCGCTTGGCCCGCGCGAGGTGAAGATGCTGGAAATGTACGGTCAGCTGGTCATGAAGCGGCTGAACAATCTGCGCAAGGCCAGCTATGTCGATCAGCCCACCGGCCTGTTCAACCGGCGGCGGCTTGAGGAGGACATCGTTGCGCTGGCCGATCGGCATGAACACGCGCTGGTTGCCCTCGATATGGTCGATCCGGCGTTTCTGGACAGCATCGTCAAGGCGCTGGGATACAGCTTCGCGCAGGAACTGGTGCGCGGCATGATCGACAGCTGTCGCCGGCTGTTGCCCGAAGACACGGCGCTGTACAAGGTCAGTCCGACGCGGATTGCCTTGATCACCCGTCATACCGGGCCGGAGCAGGCTGAACAATTGTTCCGGCATCTGCTCAAGCATTTTCGCGAACCCTTGATCTGCCGCAACATCCCTATCCAGATGGACGTGGGCATCGGTGTATTGCCGTTGGGGCTGGATCGCTGTGATGAAAAGGACTGGATTCGACTGGTGGTCAGCGCCGCCGATGAGGCGCGCGGCAAGGCGACCGGATGGCGCTGGTACGAGCCGCATCTGGATTTCGCCCAACAGCGCGCCTTTCTGCTGCTCGCCTCTCTGGCCGATGCGGTGCGCAGCCCGGATCAGTTGTCACTGGTGTTTCAGCCGCGTCTGGAGGTGTCGAGCGGGAGGGTCGTCACCGTCGAGGCGCTGCTGCGCTGGCAGCATCCCGTGCTGGGGCCGATCAGTCCGGCCGAGTTCATCCCGCTGGCGGAAAAGACTGCGCTGATCCGCTCGCTCAGCCTGTGGGTGCTGCGCCACGCTGTCGAACAGGCCGTGCGCTGGCAGGCGCAGGGTTATGCGTTCAAGGTGGCCATGAACGTGTCGGCCATCGATCTGGCGAATTCGCTGTTCAGCGATGCATTGTTTGAGCAGCTGGCCATCAGTGGGCTGGACCCCGGTCGCTTCGAACTTGAGTTCACCGAAAGCGCGTTGTGTGAGAATCCGGACCTCACGCGTCTGCAACTCGAGCGTCTGCGGGCGCTGGACATCGACATTGCCATCGATGATTTCGGCACCGGCTACAGCAATTGGAGCTACCTGCGGCAGATACCCGCGACCACCGTCAAACTCGACAAGTCGCTGGTCGATCACCTCGACGTCAATGAGAAGGATCGTCGTCTGGTCGAGGCCATCGTCGATCTGGCCCGGCGGCTGGGCTACCGAGTGGTGGCCGAAGGCGCAGAAACCGAGGCCGTTTACGAAATCCTCTGTCAGTTGGGTTGCCACGAAGTCCAGGGTTATCTCATCGCCCGGCCGATGACGGTTGGCGGACTGGAACACTGGATGAACGGCGAACGTACTCACAAAGTCAGGCAGTTGCGGGCGCTGGGAGGCTGACGGCCCTCAGCGCAGTTTCAACAGCATCAGCCTTTCGCGCCCCAGCGCGATGCCCGTCGGCGCAGGGACGTCCTGCCAGCCCGCGTTCAGATAGAGGCGGCGGGCGCCTTCATTGTCGGTTTCCACCGCCAACATCAGTTGCTCCACCTCCGGCCAGCCTTCGCGCACAACAGCCGGAAGCCTGGCCAGGCATTCGCGGCCGAGTCCCAACCCTTGATGCCGATGATCGATCATCAGCGCGTGAAGGGTTGCGGTATTGCCACTGGCCCAGGGCGGCAGCAGCGTCCTGCGTTTGAGTAGGAAAAATCCTCGAGGGATGTCATCCACCAGCAGCGCGTAACCCTGAATGTCGCACGCCGGCCGTGCCGTCAACGAATGCAGGCCGCCATGGATGTCGCCGACGTAACTCACTTGCTGCCTCGGCAGTTCGATTTCCAGCAACCGGGCGTGCTGCGATGCCGACAACGCCTGGTATTTCATCAACGTGCTGTGCATGAGGCGTCCGGGGCGGGCAGGGTTCAGGCAGAAGCTGCCACGCTGTATACGAAGGTGGAAAAATCAGGCACTGATTGTGCCGCATTTCTGCCTTGCGCCGCGCCTGCTGGCGTCATCGAAACGGGTTGGACCCGATAAAATTCTCAATCTGAAACAAGAGGTTGTAACTTCGCGCCAGACCGGTACAATGGCGCGGCTCGCCGACTGGCGAGTGTCGTTATGGTGACCCCATCGGTCCCCCCGCAACGATTACCCGTTAACCTGGTCAGGCCCGGAAGGGAGCAGCCACAGCGGGAACATTGTGTGCCGGGGTGTGGCTGGTGGGGTTGCCTCCATAACGAACCCCTCCTGCTTCAATCATCTTCGATCTTTACGTCACGCACGCCCCATGCGGCTTCTCGCGATCATTCGTCGTGTCCGACATTCAAGTGTCCTTTTCGGCCTCGACATGCGTCCTTCCCGCAGGCGTCAGGCAGGCGCCTAACACGCTGAGCAGCGCTTTGACTTTCGGCAGGCTTTGCCGGCTTTTCAGCCAGATGAGGTTGATCGGCAGGCTGTGCACCGCGAGTTCCGGAAGCACCTCGACCAGCGCGCCGCTCTGCAGGTGCTTGTCCACCAGCCACGTCGGCAACTGGGTGATGCCCAGGCCGGTCAGGGCGGCCATGAGTTGACCTTCGCCGTCGCCGATGGCAATTCGGCCGTGCATGACGTGGCGGTCGACGTTCCCTTGCTCGCCCGCCATCGACCACGCCGTGACGCTGCCATTCTCATGGCCGTAAAGCACGCAGGCGTGATCCGCCAGTTCGTGGGCCTGACGGGGCGTGCCATGCGCCGCGAGGTAGCCGGGCGATGCGCAAAATACCAGCCGCTGCGCGCCGAGAAACTTGTGCCCAAGCAACGCGGGCCAGGCGTCCGGCGCACCGATTCGGACGACGATGTCGATGCCCTGATCCACCAGATCGATGAAGCGGTCGGAAAAGGTGATGTGCGGCAACAGCAGTGGATGCTCGTGCAGGAAGTCGAGCATCAGCGGCAGCACGTGCAGGCGCCCGAACGAGGCGGGCAGGTCCAGACGGACCTTGCCGTGGGGCTCGGCATTTTCGGTTTTCAACACCTGTTCGGCCTCTTCCAGACAACCCAGCACTTCGGAGCAGGTCCTGTAGTACTGCGCCCCGGCGTCGGTCAGCGACAACCGTCGCGTGGTGCGGTTGAACAGGCGCGTGTCGAGCCGCTGTTCGAGTCGGGCGATGCTTTTGCTGATTGCCGAGTTGGTCAGCCCCAGGCGTTTGGCGGCGGCAGAAAAACTGCCCAGCATCGCGACGCTGACAAAGACGTCGATACCCTTGAGGCTGTCGGAAGCGTTCATCGTGACCTCATTGGTGACCAGGATTCATATCACTTCGTAGTGAATGGCTTAAATGTTACCAAAATTCTCCAATAACCTATGGGCAATGTCTGGGCGACTCGATGAGTCGCTCGCTACCCACCTTGGAGATCACTCGATGATTGACCTGTTTGCCCCCTATTCGCTGAATAGCTTGACCCTCAACAACCGCTTCGTCATGGCGCCGATGACTCGCTCGCGCGCACCCGACGACATCGCGACCGAGCAGATCGCGCTGCATTACACCCAGCGTGGCACCGCAGGCCTGATTGTGTCGGAAGGCACGCCGATTTCCCGCGAAGGGCAGGGCTATCTGTTCAACCCGGGCATTTTCACCCCCGAGCAGATCAAGGGCTGGAAGCTGACCACCGACTCGGTGCACAGCGTGGGCGGCAGGATGTTCGCTCAGCTGTGGCACGTGGGCCGTGTCTCTCACACTTCGATTCAGGAAGACGGCAAAGCGCCGGTCAGTTCGACGAACAAGCCAGCTCAAGGCGCCATTGCGTTCGGTTATACGGACGATGGCGAGCCCGGTTTCGTACCGACCTCCGTGCCACGCGCCTTGGCGACCGATGAGGTTGGCCGGGTCGTCGAGGACTTCGCGCAAGCCGCGGAAAACGCCATTGCCGCCGGATTCGACGGCGTTGAAATCCATGGGGCCAACGGCTATCTGATCGAGCAGTTCCTCAATCCGCGGGTGAACGATCGCAGCGACCGTTATTCGGCCGAGAACCTGCAGGATCGCCTGCGTTTCGTGTTCGAAGTGGTGGATGCAGTCTGCGCCAGAATCGGCGCCGACCGTGTCGGCATCCGCATCTCGCCTTACGGCCAGCTGTTCGACATGCCGCTCTATCCGCAGATCGACGAAACCTATGCAGCGCTTTGCGCGGGCATGGGCGAGCGCGGCATTGCCTACGTCCACGTGATGGACCAGACGCACTTCTTCCTCGCCAGCGAAGGCGCGCAGGCGCAGGAACAGGCGCTGCGTGACCTGCTCACGCAGTGCAAGGCGCAGTTGGCTGGCACGGCGCTGATTCTGGCCGGAGACATGACCCTTGAGCGCGCTCAGGATCTGGTCGACGCCGGGCTGATTGATCTGGCAGGCTTCGGCCAGCCCTTCATCGGCAACCCCGATCTGGTTGCCCGCCTGAAAAACGGCTGGCCGCTGGCAACCCCGAACCGCGACACCTACTACGGCGGCGGCGCCGAGGGTTACGTGGATTACCCGCCTTACGAATCGGCTTGAGGGTGACGCTGATCGCTTGAACACGCAGGCCTGCCGGCTGAACGGGAGGCCTGCGTGCGGGCAAATACCTGCCAGATCAAAGAAATCTGCCCCGTTTTTGGGTCAATACGATAGTCTTCGCACCATTGTCGAAATGGACACCTGGATTGGAAGGCTATAGATGGCGCCTGATGACTATCTCGTAATGAGCAGCGCAGAGTGGGCGGGGCTGCGCGCCAGCACGCCACTGACTTTGTCCGAAGAAGATCTGGCTGCATTGCGAGGCGTGAACGAAGATATTTCCCTTGAAGATGTCGCCAATATCTACCTCCCGCTGTCGCGACTGATCAACCTGCATGTCAGCGCGGCGCGCAATCTGGCAAGCATCAAGGACACCTTTCTGGGCCGTCCTGCGAAAAAACAGACCTATGTCGTCGCCGTCGCCGGCAGCGTTGCCGTGGGCAAGAGCACGTTCGCGCGTGTGCTGCAGGCGTTGATGGCGCGCTGGCCCGATCATCCTCGGGTCGATCTGGTCACCACCGACGGATTTCTGCACCCCAACGCCAAGCTCGATGCCGAAGGCATCATGCACCGCAAGGGCTTTCCGGAAAGCTACGATCGCAAGCGCATGGTCAAGTTTCTCTCGGACCTCAAGGCCGGCGCCGCCGAGATCAGCGCGCCGGTCTACTCGCACATCAGCTACGACATCGTGCCGGACAAATTCCTGAAGGTGAGTCAGCCTGACATCCTCATTTTCGAAGGGCTGAACGTCCTGCAGACCGAGGGCAATGACGGGCAGAAACCAGGTAGCATCGTTTCGGACTTCTTCGATTTTTCCATTTACCTGGATGCCGACGAAGGTGACATCGAACGCTGGTACGTCGAGCGCTTCCTGATGCTGCAACGCACTGCATTCCGCGCTCGCGGGGCCTATTTCCGCGAGCTCGCCGACCTGCCGCCGGAAAAGTCCCCCGACGCCGCGCGCAAGATCTGGCGTGACATCAACCGTCCCAATCTGCTGGAAAACATCTTGCCGACCCGTGAGCGCGCAAGCCTTGTGGTACGTAAGGCGGCGGATCATTCGGTGAAGGAATTGTGGCTGCGCTAGCGGCAATCGACGATAGAACCGGAAGGGACCCGATGACCCGAGCGATCACATGGATGTTCACGGCGCTACTGCTGAGTTTGAGTACGTACGCCATGGCGGACGGCAATAAGTTGCTGCTCGAATGTCAGGACGGCATCAACAGCATGAGTGGCGGCGCCGCGAAAAACCCGGTCGGCATCGGTCATTGCGTGGGCGTGCTGCAGGCGACCATGGATACGCTGGACCTGTTTCATGAAGCCGGTAATACGCCCCGGCTGGTGTGCGTGCCCGAGGGCGGAATTCCCATGGTCCAGTCGATGCGCATCGTCGTGCAGTCGCTCGAAGAACACCCGCAGAGCCTGCACCTGAACGAATCAGTGCTGGTGGTCGCCGCGCTGAAAAACGCCTTTCCCTGTCGGTGATCCGGTTTGCGGCAGATTCGACTCGCCGCAACCGACCTGCTTTAGAGCGTCACCTGACCGGCGATGCACTTTTGCACCTCGCCGCTCACCCAGATCTGCTCACCGATCTGCTCCACGTGGACTTGACCGCGGTGGCCCATCGCCGTGCCTTGGCGGGCGGTGTACTGCCGTGGCGCGAGACCGGCCGGAATCAGCCATTGGGCGATGCTGGCGTTGAGGCTGCCGGTCACCGGATCTTCGGCGCCCAGATCGCCCGTGAAAGCGCGGACTTCGAAATCGGCTTCGGCGTCCGGCCCGGTCCACGGCGCGACGAGGCCGACGTTCAGACCGCGCAGTGCGGCGTAGTCGGGACGTACGTCGAGCACGTCATCGCGGCTGGCGAGCATGACCGCGACCCAGCCCGGGCCGTTGTCTGCCCACTGGCTCCCGGTGACTTGCTCACGGCGTAATCCAAGGCCTGCAATGATGCGCTGCAACACGTCGTCTTCAACCGGACCACTGCGCAACAACGGCGGCGCGCACAGGGCCAGACGCGAACCGTCGCGGCGGATGCGCACCAGCCCCGCGCCGCATTCCTGAACGACTTCCTCGGCCCGGGCGACGCCGCCGTTGTCCAGCCAGACGAAGCAACTGCCCAATGTGGGGTGCCCGGCAAATGGCAGTTCACGCGTCGTCGTGAAAATGCGCACGCGATAGTCCGCCTCCGGATGCGTCGGACGCAGCAGGAAGGTGGTTTCGCTGAGGTTGGTCCAGCGTGCGAAAGCGGCCATTTGCGCGTCAGTCAGATCATCGGCGGCGCTGACGACGGCCAGCGGGTTGCCTTGTGTCGGTGCGCTGGAGAACACATCGACCTGCTGGAATTTGAATGAGTGTGGCATGGACGCTCCGATGTCGGTTAGGGGAGCTGGCCACTCTAGGCAGGCATGAAAACGCTGTACATAGACAGATCCGGCCGGATTCTGCGAGCAACTGAATGGTGGTCACCGGGACAAACGGCTGAGGCACCGGCTTAGAAACCGGCCGGCATCGGCGGTGTCCGCGATCCGGCGCTCAGGCCAGATCGCGGATCGACCGGTCAGTTCGGGAAATGCAGGGCGTTGGTCAGGTCGCCCATCGGCGCTTGGCCGCGTGCGGTCATCGCGTTGTCGCGTTCGACGATGCCATCGAGTTTTTCCAGGCCATGAACGCGGGTGATCAGGCGCAGAATCGAGGCCGTGTCGTAAATCGTGTGATCGACCGAGCCCTTGCGCGCGAACGGCGAAATGACGATGGCCGGAATCCGTGTGCCCGGGCCCCAACGGTCGCCTTTGGGCGGCGCGACATGGTCCCACCAGCCGCCGTTCTCGTCGACGGTGACGACAATCACCATGTTGCTCCATTGAGGGCTGTTGCGCAGGGTCTTCACGGCGCGATCGATATGCCGGTCACCCGCTGCCACGTCGGCGTAACCGGCATGCATGTTCAGGTTGCCCTGCGGCTTGTAGAACGTCACCGCAGGCAGTTTCCCGGCTTCGGCGTCGGCGAGGAACCGGTTGGTGGCCGACTCATCGCCCAGGCCGCCGTCGCGCAGACGTTTCTTACGCTCGGCGGCGTTTTCCGGGCCCTGCTGCTTGAAGTAGTTGAACGGCTGATGGTGATACTGAAAGTTCGGAATTTTCGGGATGCCGGTCGAGTCCTTGTACTCGTCCAGCGTCACCTGCCAGGCGCCGGCATACCAGGCCCAGTCGATGTTCTTCTTCGACAGCTTGTCGCCGATGTGGTCGTGGCTCTGCGGCACCAAAACGTTGGCCAGGTTGGGCTGGGAGTAATCGGGTTTTTCCTTGTCGCGCAGCCAGGTCGGCCAGTAGGGCGGGGCCATCGTGTTGACCGCGTAACCATCAGGCGTCAGGGCGCTGGGGCCGAACTGAGGAGGGCCGGACATGGCGCTGGCGGGGGATTTTTCCAGCGGCTTGAGGCGATAGTCCAGCGGGTCGCTGCTTTCCAGAACGGCGATCTGCGACTTGGCGGCCGAGCTCGCGGCGTCCGGATAAAACGGCACTTTTGCGCTGATCAAATATTGGTGATTGAGAAACGAGCCGCCGAAGGCGCCCTGGAAGAAGTTGTCGCAGAGCACGAACTCCTTGGCCACATCCCACAGGCGCAAGGAGTATTGGCTCTGGCTGTAATAACCCATGGGCAGGCCGCCGGAGTCGGCCCAGGCGACGAAGCCGTCGTTCTTGCCGCCATTGATCTGCATCTGGTTCTGATAAAACACATGCCACAGATCCCGCGTGACCAGCCCAAGCGGCAAGTCCTCCGCGCTTGGGCCTTTAAGTGCGTAAGGCGCGTTCGGCAGGTTTTCCTGATACTGCACGCCGGTCGGGTAGGTCACGCCGTCGATGCTTTGCGGGCCGATCTGGCAGACACCGCCCCAGGCCGGCGGCAGCGTTTCCAGCAGCTTGCCGTCGCGATCGCGCTGCCGATAGTCATCGGGTTTCACCGCCGACAATGGCTTTTCGACGCCGGGGAAATTGGCGAACAGGTTATTGAAGCTGCGGTTCTCGCCGTAAATGACCACGATGGTCTTGACGTTGTCGGCCAGCGCCTTGTCCAGTTCAGCACCGCTTAACGTGGTTTCAAGGGCGGCGGACTTGCCGTCGCTGCCGGCGTCGCTCGCGGCGACAACGCTGCTTAACGTCGCCCCGGCGCCCAATACGGCCACGCCACCCAGAAAGCGACGACGGCTGGTGTCGGTGGGGGAGTCGGTGGACGTTGTGCTGGCGGACGGCGTGGCGGGGTCTTGGGGTTTGTCGCTCATCACGGCTCCTGCTCGCTGGATTCAAGATGTAACTAATTATGTCGAGGGAGCCTAATCCCGCAATGTGACGTTATTGCTACAGCTTCAAGCGTCCGGTCTTGACGCCTCGCGCTGCGCTCGATCGGCTCGCCGAGCGCGCTGTCCCAGGCTGTTCAAGGCGTTGAAGGACGATCTGCCGGCAATCCCGACACCGTGTTGTAGCGGCTCATGATCCGATCGATCTCCCCGGACATGCGCATGCGCAGCAGGATTCGCATCAGTTGCTGCGCGGGAACCTGCGTGTCGTTGCGCACGATACAGCCCACCGGTTGCTCGTCGATGACAGCCACGCGGCGCAGTTTCTGATTTTCGGGAAGGTTGCGGTTGAACCAGTCCAGCGACCATTGGTTGCCAATGGCATAGCGATAGCGATGGATCTGCAGTTTCTGCAGGACCTGAACCTCACTGCGGGCATCGTCGCGTCTCAGCCGCTGGCTGTCGAAACTGTGCTGCAGCGTGGGGTAAACGTAACCCAGCACCGTGCCGATGGCCTCGTTGTCGAGCTGCCCGGGTTCGACCGGCGCGGCGTTGTCGGGCGTGCTGATCAGCAGGTCGCGCTGGATCAGCAGCGGCAGGCTCCAGGTGTAATCGCCCGAAAGGTTCGGCATCCACGACTGCGCGGCGTAACAGCGCACGTCGATGGCGCCGCGCTCCAGCGTGCGCTGCACGCGCTGGATGGGCACCACGCGATATTCGGCCGTCCGGTCGGCCTGGGCCGCCATGCTCTGCATGATGTCAAACAGTATGCCGCCGGTGGCCTGATGATCATCGATCTGCACCAGCGGCATGGCCCACGCGTCGGCAATGGAAAACCTCAGCGGCGCGTGCTCGGCATGTCCCGTCCCACTTATCAGCAACAAAGCGCTCAGTGCCAGCAGACGCATGTGGTCCCTCTATATGAGCATAACGGCGCTATCAGTGGGCATTCATTCGGCGTTTCCGCTGTCGTGGCAGTCTAGTCGCAGATTGTTTATATGCGCGCACTCATATTGCCCGGATGCATTTTTGCCCCCGCTCCGCTAGCATTAGCGGTCTTCCGCATCCCAGTCGCGACGGTTTTCAATGAGTTATCAGGTTCTTGCACGTAAATGGCGTCCGCGCTCGTTCCGCGAAATGGTCGGCCAGACCCATGTGCTCAAGGCCTTGATCAACGCGCTGGACAGCCAGCGCCTGCACCACGCCTATCTGTTCACCGGCACCCGTGGCGTCGGCAAGACCACCATCGCGCGGATCATCGCCAAATGCCTGAACTGCGAAACCGGTATCACGTCTTCGCCCTGCGGCGAATGCTCGGTCTGTCGTGAAATCGACGAAGGCCGTTTCGTCGACCTCATCGAGATCGACGCCGCGAGTCGCACCAAGGTCGAAGACACCCGCGAGCTGCTCGATAACGTCCAGTACGCGCCGAGCCGCGGGCGCTTCAAGGTCTACCTGATCGACGAAGTGCACATGCTTTCCAGTCACTCGTTCAACGCCTTGCTGAAGACGCTGGAAGAGCCGCCGCCCTACGTCAAATTCATCCTCGCCACCACCGATCCGCAGAAGCTCCCGGCAACGATTCTGTCGCGCTGCTTGCAGTTTTCCCTGAAAAACATGACGCCGGAGCGGGTGGTCGAACACCTGACCCACGTGCTGGGCGCTGAAAACATTCCGTTTGAAGACGATGCCCTGTGGCTGCTGGGGCGCGCGGCCGACGGCTCGATGCGCGACGCCATGAGCCTGACCGATCAGGCCATCGCGTTCGGCGAAGGCAAAGTGCTGGCCGCGGATGTCCGGGCGATGCTCGGCACACTGGATCACGGCCAGGTTTACGACGTGCTGACCGCGTTGATCGACGGCGACGCTCGCTCGCTGCTCGAGGCCGTTCGCCATCTGGCCGAGCAGGGGCCGGACTGGAGCGGCGTGCTGTCGGAAATCCTCAATGTGCTGCACCGCGTCGCCATCGCGCAGGCGCTGCCCGAAGGTGTCGACAATGGCCATGGCGACCGCGATCGCGTGTTGGCGCTGGCTCAGGCCTTACCGGCCGAAGACGTTCAGTTCTACTATCAGATGGGCCTCATCGGGCGCCGCGATCTGCCGCTGGCTCCCGATCCGCGAGGCGGGTTCGAGATGGTCCTGCTGCGCATGCTCGCGTTCCGTCCCGCGGACAGTGAAGCGGCACCCAGGCAACCGTTAAAGTCAGTGGGGATCAGCCCGGCCACGGTTGATTCCCGGACAGCGGTGGCAAGTCCGGCGGCCATCGCGCCGACGCCGGACCGCAGCCCGGCAGTCAGTGCGCCAGCGCCTGCTGTCGAAACGCCCACTGTGCCGGTTGCCCCGGTGCCTGAGCCGGCCACTGCGGCGCAAGAGATCGATCTGCCCTGGAACGAGCCGAAGGCGGCGCCGCTGGCCGCTGTGATCGAGCCCGAGCCGGTTATCGAGCCGGTGGCCGAAAAGATTCCCGAGCCTGTGCTGGACACTGTGGCCGAGCAGCCTGATCTGACCCCGATGCCGACGCCCGCGCCTGCGAGCCCGGTGCCGGACGCGCCGGAGGTCGAGTCGCAGGAACAGCTGCAGGCCGCCGCCGATGCAGTGACCCCCGCGATGCTCGAGCATGTGCCGGATGCGGACGCCTATGTGCCGGCACCGATGGAGCGCGACGACGAGCCGCCACCGGATGACGATTACTACGAACCTGATGTCGACATCGATCCTGCCTCGTTCGCGTACCTTGACGACCTCGCCCACGACACCGCCGAAGCGGTGGAAAAGGAGCCGGAGTTGCTGCCCGCCGCCAGGCCGGCCACCGGTCTTGCTGCAGACTGGCTGGACATATTCCCGAAACTGCCGGTCTCCGGCATGACCGGCAGCATCGCTGCCAACTGCACGTTGATTTCGGTCGAGGGCGACAACTGGCTGCTGCACCTGGATCCGGCGCACAGCGCGCTGTTCAACTCGACGCAACAGCGCCGTTTGAACGATGCGCTGAACCAATACCATGAACGCACTATCCATCTGAGTATCGAGCTGATCAAGCCGGAGCAGGAGACGCCAGCGCAGGCCGCGGCACGTCGCAGGGCCGATCGCCAGCGTCAGGCCGAAGCCGCGATTCATGGCGATCCGTTCATCAAGCAGATGCTGGAGCAGTTTGGCGCGTTCATTCGCGAAGACACGATTGTGCCGGTGGACGCCCCGGCGCAGGCCCATTAATCACCACGAGGCGCTAAGCTCACTTGGCGCCGCGTTACGACCCCAACGACTTTCGAGGAGAACTCCCATGATGAAAGGTGGCATGGCTGGCCTGATGAAGCAGGCCCAGCAGATGCAGGAAAAAATGGCCAAGATGCAGGAAGAACTGGCCAATGCCGAAGTGACCGGCCAGTCCGGCGCAGGCCTTGTGAGCGTGGTGATGACCGGACGCCACGACGTCAAGCGCGTCAGTCTGGACGACAGCCTGATGCAGGAAGACAAGGAAATCCTGGAAGACCTCATCGCCGCCGCCGTCAACGACGCCGTGCGCAAGATCGAGGCCGCCAGCCAGGAGAAGACCGCCAGCATGACCGCCGGCATGCAACTGCCGCCAGGCATGAAACTGCCGTTCTGATCCAGCGTTGGTTGCGTTGCACCGAAAATGCCAGGCCGAGTGCCTGGCATTTTTTATGGGCCGATGATCAGTATTCCGCCTCACTGCGATGCCGGAGCCGAGCTCGTGACCTGTAGGCGTGAGCTTGCTCGCTGAGACGCATCTGCGACCGCTGCATGTTCAGCGGATGCACCGGCTGCTGGCGCGCAAACTGAGACCCGACGTTGTAACGAAAAATGATGTCCCTCATATTGCCCGCTGCATTCAACCGAACCCCGTTCGGGCTGAACGGTCTGCTTCTATATTCCTTCATTGATCTATCAAGGAGCCGCTCCCGATGTCGCAAGATCTGATCCTCAACCAGCGTATCGTCCTGGCCTCCCGTCCGCAGGGCGCACCGACGCCGGAGAACTTTCGTCTGGAACGTGAAGCTTTGCCTGACCTGCAGGAAGGGCAGATTCAGCTTCGCACGCTGTACCTTTCCCTCGATCCCTACATGCGTGGCCGCATGAGCGACGCGCCATCCTACGCGCCGCCGGTGGAAATTGACGCGGTGATGGAAGGCGGCGCCGTCAGTGTCGTCGAGCAGTCGCGCAATCCTGCGTTCAAGGAAGGTGACCTGGTAGTGGGGCAGACCGGCTGGCAGACCCACAGCATTTCGGACGGCAAGAACCTCCTGCCCGTGCCGAAGGATATTCCAAGTCCGTCCATGGCCGTCGGCGTATTGGGCATGCCCGGTATCACCGGCTACATGGGCCTGATGCACATCGGTCAGCCCAAAGCGGGTGAGACGCTGGTGGTTGCCGCAGCGTCCGGTGCCGTCGGCTCGGTCGTCGGCCAGGTTGCCAAGCTGCACGGTCTGCGCGTGGTGGGCATCGCGGGCGGCATCGACAAATGCCGCTACGTGATGGACGAGCTGGGTTTTGACGCATGCATCGATCACCACAGCGAGCATTTTGCCGAGCAACTGAGCGAAGCCTGTCCGAGCGGGATCGACATCTATTTCGAACTGGTCGGCGGTAAGGTGTTCGAGGCAGTGCTGCCGCTGCTCAACCAGCATGCGCGGGTTCCGCTGTGCGGCCTCATTGCACAATACAACGCTCAGCGGCTGCCCGATGGCCCGAACTACCTGCCGCTGCTGATGCGCACGCTGCTGACCAAGCGCGCGAAAATTCAGGGCTTTATCGTTTACGAAGAGTATTACCACCGCCTGGATGAATTCATGCAGGAGATGGTGCCGCTGGTGAGGGACGGCAAAGTCAAATTCCGCGAGGACGTGGTCGAAGGCCTTGAGCATGCGCCGGACGCCTTCATTGGCATGCTCGAAGGGAAGAACTTTGGCAAGCTGGTGGTGAAGGTGTCGTAAGCGTTATTTGACGCTAATCGGGGGCGCGGGTATAAACCGCGTCTCGTGTTTTTGTCGGACGTTTCTTAATGAGCTTCAGCCCTCTGATTCGCCAGTTGATCGACTCCCTGCGCATTTTGCCGGGCGTGGGTCAGAAAACCGCTCAACGCATGGCGTTGCAGTTGCTCGAGCGTGATCGCAGTGGCGGCTCGCGACTGGCTCAGGCGCTGAGTCAGGCCATGGAAGGCGTTGGACATTGCAAGCGATGCCGCACGCTGACCGAAGATGAGTTGTGCCCGCAATGCGCCGATAATCGCCGTGACGACACATTGTTGTGCGTCGTGGAGGGACCGATGGATGTCTACGCCGTCGAGCAGACCGGTTATCGCGGACGTTACTTCGTGCTCAAAGGTCATCTGTCGCCGCTGGACGGGCTCGGTCCTGAAGCGATCGGCATTCCGCAATTGATGGCGCGCATCGAGGAGCAGGGCACGTTCACCGAGGTGATCCTGGCCACCAACCCCACTGTCGAGGGCGAGGCGACGGCGCATTACATCGCTCAGTTGCTCAACAACAAAGGCCTGGTGACTTCCCGGATCGCCCACGGCGTGCCGCTGGGTGGCGAGCTTGAACTGGTGGATGGCGGAACGCTGGCGCACTCGTTCGCGGGACGCAAGCCGATCCAGCTTTGAAATCAAACCAGTCATCGTAGGAGCGCGCTTACCCGCGATCAGGGTGGGTCGGATACACCGTCTTGGCCGACACACCGCAATCGTGGGCAAACGCGCGCTCACAGTGGAAAATCACTGCGCCGTTATTTATCGGTCAACGCGAACTGCGTTAGGCAAAACGTCGGGATTTCCATGTCTTCCAGGCGCTGGGAACCGCCCAGTTCCGGCAAGTCGATGATCGCCGCTGCTTCGTAAACCTTCGCGCCCATGCGGCGGATCAGGTTGGCCGCGGCGATCAGCGTGCCACCGGTCGCGATCAGGTCATCGAACATCACTACCGAATCGCCATCACACAGGCTGTCGGCGTGAACTTCCAGGAACGCTTCGCCGTACTCGGTCTGGTAGCCCTCGGCCAGGACGTCAGCCGGCAATTTGCCTTGCTTGCGGAACAGCACCAGTGGTTTGTTGAGTTCGTAGGCGATGATCGAGCCGATCAGAAAACCCCTCGCGTCCATCGCGCCGACGTGGGTGAATTCCGCATCGATGTAACGCTGGATGAAGCTGTCGATCACTACGCGCAGTGCCTTGGGCGACTGAAACAGCGGGGTGATGTCGCGGAAAATCACGCCGGGCTTGGGGAAATCCACCACCGGGCGGATCAGGGATTTGAAGCTGAATTCGTCGAAAATCATCGAAGGATCCTGGGCAGGAGACTGAAACAAAGGCGCTAGTCTAAGCCTGCCCAAGCCTCGATGCATCAGGTTTCCAGCGAACCACCGGCCAGCGCGCACAGCTGGATCGGGTCCAGAATGTGGATTTCCTTGCCTTCGGCGGCGATCAGCGCGTTCTGCTGGAATCGGGTGAATACTCGCGATACGGTTTCCACCGCAAGCCCCAGATAATTGCCGATTTCATTGCGCGACATGCTCAGGCGGAACTGATTGGCCGAGAACCCCCTGGCCTGAAAACGCGCCGACAGGTTGACCAGAAAGGTCGCGATACGCTCGTCGGCGGTTTTTTTCGAGAGCAGCAACATCATCTGCTGATCGTCGCGGATTTCCCGGCTCATCACCCGCATCAACTGCCGACGCAATTGAGGCAGTTGCACGGACAGCTCGTCGAGCCGCTCGAAGGGAATTTCGCAGACCGAGGTGGTCTCCATCGCCTGCGCCGACACCGGATAGGCCTCGGCGTCCATGCCCGACAAGCCGACCAGTTCGCTCGGCAGGTGGAAACCGGTGAGTTGCTCTTCGCCGCCATCGCTGAGGCTGAAGGTTTTCAGCGCGCCAGAGCGCACGGCGTAGACCGAGTCGAACGTGTCGCCCTGGCGAAACAGGAATTCACCTTTTTTCAGTGGACGGCCGCGTTTGACGATTTCGTCCAGTGCATCCATGTCTTCCAGGTTCAGCGAAAGCGGGAGGCACAACGGGGCCAGGCTGCAATCCTTGCAGTGAGCCTGGGTATGAGCGCGCAGTTTTACTGGCTCAGACATCGGGTAATTCCTTGTGAAAATACACACATAAGTCGAAAGGGTAACCCACGGTCAAAGCCCCGACTAGCACGTGCCTTCCATGGCGTGACAAACATTCCTGCCCATGCAAAGGAAAACTCCTATATGACGCGGGAAAATCTCTGACGTTTTTGCATGCTGAGATACGCGTCGAACACCATGCAGATCGACCGCACCAGCAGCCGTCCCGATGGCGTGACGGTCAGCCCTCTGGCATCCAGTTCGATGAGTCCGTCTGTGGCCATGTCCAGTAACTGCGGCCACTCATCAGCGAAGTAATTGCGAAAGTCGATGGCGAAGGTGGCCTCGATGCTGGCGAAATCTAGCTGGAAATGACAGATCAGTTGGCCGATGACTGCGCGTCGCAAACGGTCGTCGGCGTTGCGCAGCAGGCCGCGTTTGGTGGCCAGTTGATCGCTGGCGAGCAGGCTCTGGTATTCGGTCAGGTCATTGCTGTTTTGCGCGTACAGATCGCCGACCTGGCTGATGGCCGAGACGCCCAGACCGATCAGATCGCAGTGACCGTGGGTGGTGTAGCCCTGAAAATTGCGCTGCAGGGTGCCTTCTTCCTGCGCGATCGCCAGGTCGTCGTCGGGCAGGGCGAAATGGTCCATGCCGATGTAGCGATAGCCTGCGCGGGTCAATTGTTCGATGGTGCGCTGCAGCATCTGCAGCTTGTGCTCGGGCCCCGGCAGTTGCGCGGTGTCGATGCGCCGCTGCGGCATGAAGCGTTCCGGCAGATGCGCGTAGTTGAACACCGAAAGCCGATCGGGCTGCAGCGCGATCACCTCGTCGACCGTGCGGGCGAAGCCGTCGGGCGTCTGCAACGGCAAGCCGTAGATCAGGTCGACGTTCACCGACCGAAATTGCAGCGTGCGCGCAGCCTCGACGATGGCGCGGGTCTCTTCCAGGCTTTGCAGGCGGTTGATTGCGCGCTGCACCAGCGGATCGAGATCCTGCACGCCGAGGCTGACGCGGTTGAAGCCCAGTTCGCGCAACAGGCCCATGGTCGACCAGTCGGCTTCGCGCGGGTCGATTTCGATGCCGTAGTCGGCGGAATGATCGTCCAGCAGATGGAAATGCTTGCGCAGGTGCGCCATGAGCTGTCGCAGTTCCACGTGACTGAGGAAGGTGGGCGTGCCCCCGCCCAGGTGCAATTGCTCGACCACCTGCCGAGCGTCGACGTGACAGGCGATCATCTCGATCTCGTGTTCCAGCCGTTGCAGGTACGCCTGCGCGCGGCCGCGATCCTTGGTGATCACCTTGTTGCAGGCGCAGTAGTAACAAATGTTGGCGCAGAACGGGATGTGCACGTAAAGCGACAGCGGCCTGAGCGCTTTGCGGCTTTCGCGCAGGGCGTGGAGCAGGTCGAAGGCGCCTGTCTGCGTATGAAACTGCACGGCAGTGGGGTAGGACGTGTAACGGGGTCCCGCCAGATCGTAGCGGCGGATGAGTTCTGAATCCCAACGAAGGTCGTCGAGCATGCGGGCATTCCCGAAAAGACTGGCGGTGGAAGCAGTTTAGGGAGTGAGCAGCAGGGAAACGTTGATCTGGATCAATACAGGCAGATCCCTCGGCGAGAGACCTTCGCGTGCCGGACGAGCGGTGCCGTCAATGCCCCATCAGCCAGTGCTGATGCGGGCCGGGCAGCGTCCACAGGCCGAATACGATGACCAGCAGACCGCCCGCCACCCGCACGCTGCGGCGGCGCAACAGCGCGTGGGTGCGTTCGGCGGCAAGGCCGGTGGCGAGCAGCACGGGCCAGGTGCCGACGCCAAATGCGAGCATCAGCAGGCCGCTGTACCAGGCGTTGCCCTGGCTGGCGGCCCACAGCAACGTGCTGTAAACCAGTCCGCACGGCAACCAGCCCCACAACGCGCCGAGCAACAGGGCACGGGGCGTGCTCGACACTGGCAGCAGGCGGCTGGCGATTGGTTGGATGAAGCGCCACAGCCAGCGGCCCAGGCCTTCGATGCGCGTCAGGCCGCTCCACCAGCCGGCCAGGTACAAGCCCATGCTGATCAGCAACAGCGCGGCAACGACCCGCAGCAGCATCGCGCCCGGACTGTTGATCACCGCCCAACCCAGCAGCCCGATCAATAACCCGGCGCAGGCATAGCTGAAAATTCGCCCCAGGTTGTAGGCCGCAAGCAGGCGCAAGCGCCGACTGCGTTGTTCTCTGGGGATCGCCAGGGTCAGCGCGCCCATCAGCCCGCCGCACATGCCCAGGCAGTGGCCGCCGCCAAGCAGGCCGAGAATCAGCGCGCTGACGAGTTGGGGGAGCAGGTCAGCCATGGGCCCGGCCTGCATAGCGTTCGACGTGGGAAACGAGCTGTTCGCCTTGTAGGCGCGCGCTTGCCCGCAACCGCGAGGGGCTGGAATCCGGATCAATCATCCGCGGGTTTCTCGCGCGCAGGCGGTACGTTTTTTCCTGATGCTTCATCGACGCCAGCCTTGTGCGCGGGGTCTTGATCGTCGAACAGGATGCTGTGCGCCGGGCTGTCCAGATCGTCATACTGACCGCTGTCCACCGCCCAGAAAAAGATGTAGATCGCCACCGCCACAATCAGCAGCGCGACGGGAATCATGACGTACAGCGCAGGCATCGGGCCTCCTGAAGCAGTTGTGCGGTCATGCGGGCAGCGCACGGCGGTCGGCGCTGAGGGCGGGCGCGGGTGGGCGTTGCTTGATGCGGGTCAGTCGCAGGGCGTTGAGCACCACCACCAGCGAGCTGATCGACATGCCGGCCGCCGCCCACAACGGCGTGATCAGGCCCAGCGCGGCAAACGGCAGCATGAGGCCATTGTACAGACCGGCCCACAGCAGGTTTTCCATGATTATCCGGCGAGTTCGGCGCGCCAGGCTGAATGCCTGCACCAGCGCTTCCAGGCGATTGGACAGCAGGACCGCGTCGGCGCTGGTCTTCGCCAGGTCGGTCGCCGAGCCCATCGCCACGCTGATGTCCGCTGCGCCCAGCACCGGCACGTCATTGACCCCGTCGCCGACCACCAGCACGGTGTGTCCGTGCGCCCGTAACTGCCCAAGAATCGCCAGTTTGTCCTGCGGCTGCAGGCTGCCGCGCGCTTCGTCGATGCGCAGCTGCGCGGCGATGCTGGCAACCATCGGCGAACTGTCGCCGGACAACAGCAGCGTCTTCCAGCCGCGCTGGCGGCACGCGTCGATCAAGTCTGCGGCGTCGTCACGCACCCGATCATCCAGCACCAGCCAGGCCAGCGCCTGGTGCGCGTCGCCCAGCAGCAGGCATTGACCCACCTGCACGGGCAGCGACGGAACCTGGCTGGCACTCAACGCGCAGACGAACGCAGGCTGACCGATTCGCAGAACCCGACCGTCCACGCGACCCTCAAGGCCAAGCCCTGGCGTTGCAATCACATCCTGTGCGGTCAGCGGCGTGCTGCCGAATGCCTTGGCGACCGGGTGCTCCGAGTGATTTTCCAGCGCAGCCGCCAGGCACAGGCACTCGTCACTGCTCAACGCGCCAATGCTGTGAATGGCGCGCAGCGTCAGCCGGCCTTCGGTGAGCGTGCCGGTCTTGTCGAAGATCACCGTGTCGACCTGATTCAGCCCCTCCAGCACATGGCCGCGCGTGAGCAGCAGGCCCAGGGCGTGCAGCGTGCCGGTGGCGGCAGTCAATGCGGTCGGCGTCGCCAGCGACAGCGCGCAAGGGCAGGTGGCAACCAGCATCGCCAGCACGATCCAGAAGGCGCGTGCGGGGTCCAGTTGCCACCACAACAGGCCGATGACGGCGGCCAGCACCAGCGAAATCATCAGAAACCAGTGCGCCGCCCGGTCGGCAATGCGCGCCAGCGGCGGCTTTTCCGTCTGCGCCCGCTCCAGCAGCCGGACGATGGCGGACAGGCGGGTGTCATGGCCCAGCGCGAGCACTTCGACGGTCAAGGCGCTTTCGACGTTGGCCGTGCCCGCCGTGACGGCATCGCCCGCGCGCCGCGGCTGGGGCAAGTATTCACCGCTGAGCAGCGACTCATCGAGGCTGGATTGTCCGGCGACGATCCTGCCGTCCGCGGGCAAAACCGCGCCAGGATGGACCAGCACCCGATCGTGCAGACGCAGTTCGCTGAGCAGGATGCGCTCGGTCTGGCCGTCTTCTTTCACGCGCAGACAGGACGCCGGCAGCAGATTCACCAGCTGCGAGGTGGCAGCGGCGGTGCGTTCCCGCGCGCGGCGCTCCAGATAGCGCCCGGTCAGCAAGAACAGCGCGAACATGCCGACCGCGTCGAAATACAGCTCACCCACCCCGGTGATCGCCGTCCAGATGCCTGCCAGATAAGCCGCGCCGATGGCCAGCGACACCGAAACATCCATCGTCAGACGTCGGGTTCTCAGGTCGCGCACTGCACCCTTGAAGAAGGGCGCACAGCTGTAAAAGACAATCGGCGTTGTCAGAAACATCGCCACCCAGCGCAGGATCGTGTGCATGTCCGGGCTGAGATCGAGGCTGAACTCCGGCCATGTGGCCATCGTCGCCATCATCGCCTGGAACCAGAGCAGGCCAGCCACGCCCAGTTGCCGCAGGCTGCGGCGATTGTCCGAGGCCAGACGCTCGGTCGCCTGATCGGTCTGGTAAGGATGAGCCGCGTAGCCAATGCTGCGCAGCTGACTCATCACCTCGCTCAGCGCCAGTTGCGCATCGTCCCAGCGCAGGTGCAGACGATGGCTGGACAGGTTCAGGCGCGCTTCGGCCACGGCCGGCAAGGTGCGCAGATGGCGCTCGATCAGCCAGCCGCAGGCCGCGCAACTGATGCCGTCGATCATCAGCGTGGTTTCCGCGAGGGACTCGTCGTGGCGCACGAATGACGCCTGCACATCGGGGCGGTCGTACAGCGTCTGCTCGTCAGGCAGTGGCAGCGCCAGGGTTTGCGGATTGGTCGAGGCCTCGCTGCGGTGCTGGTAATAGCTTTCCAGGCCACCTTCGACGATGGCGTGGGCGATGGCCTGACAGCCCGGACAACAGAAATCCCGAGGCTCGCCGAGCACCGTGGCAAGGTAGCGGCTGCCCGATGGAACGGGCAGTGCGCAGTGATAGCAGGGGCGGGGAGTGTTCACGTCGTCACTTCTTTTCCGCGCCCTGAAGCGGCTCGTCGCCCAGCACCAGCGCTTTGTCGCGGGCAATGAGCTCCTCTTCGAACAGGCGCCAGGTCCGGGCGTTGTCCACGCCCAGCAATTCGACGAAACGCCTGCCTTCAACCCGGTCGCTCAGTTGCCCGACGTAACGCCCGGGTTGCGCTGGAGTGCGCGCCAGAACGACCTTGCGATCCTTCTCCGGCTGCGTCGGCGAAATCAGGTTGAGCACCATGGTTTCCGGCTGACTGTCGCCGTTGAGCCGCACATCGACCTCACCGGTCAGCGCGTCCAGCTGGATCGTGGCGCGCAGCTTCAGCGTCTGCGCGAGCCATTCGCGATCCAGCGAACGGTTGATGCCTTTACCGGCCTCGTAATAGTTGTCGGTCACCAGGTTGTCCGGGTGATTGACGGCGATCGTCACCATGGACAGGGTCAGCGTGACCGAGCAGGCGAGGATGGCGATGATGATCCATGGCCACAGATGCCGGTACCAGGGACTTGCAGCGGTTGCGACGCTCATGAATGACTTCTCTCAACGCACCTGTGGGCCAATGAAACGGCTTTTTGCCTGAATTTCGCTGCCACTGTCTTCGACGTCCCGCAGGATGAATTTCACCTCGTTGGTGCTCGACGGCAGTTGTTCTGGCGCCACCGACAGCTCGACCGGCAAGGTGACGATTTCACCCGCCGGCACCTTGATCTCGCGCCGCCCTTGCAGCTTCAGGTCCGCAAGGCCCGTGGCGTCCAGCACGTAGACGTGATCGACCTGATCCTTGTTCATGACCTTGAGGCTGTACACGTTTTCAATGCGCCCTTCGGCATTCTCACGGTACAGAACGCGGTCCTTGCTGACGTCGAAACCCACCAGCGAGCGCATGAAGAACGCGCCCGTCAGTACGCCGATCATCACCAGCAGCACCACCGCGTAGCCAATCAGACGCGGCCGCAGGGTGTGAGTGGTCTGGCCGGACAGGTTGTGTTCGGTGGTGTAACTGATCAGCCCGCGCGGGTAGTTCATCTTGTCCATGATCGTGTCGCAGGCGTCGATGCAGGCTGCGCAGCCGATGCACTCGATCTGCAGGCCGTCACGGATGTCGATGCCAGTGGGGCAGACTTGTACGCACATGGTGCAGTCGATGCAATCGCCCAGGCCCTGCGCTTTGTAATCCAGCTCTTTTTTTCGCGGGCCTCGTTTCTCGCCGCGACGGGGGTCGTAGGAAACGATCAGCGTGTCCTTGTCGAACATCACGCTCTGGAAGCGCGCATAAGGGCACATGTAGATGCACACCTGCTCGCGCAGCCAGCCGGCGTTGCCGTAAGTGGCAAGGGTGAAGAAGCCGACCCAGAAGTAAGACCAGCCATCGGCCTGACCCGTGATGAAATCGACGACCAGGTCGCGGATCGGCGAGAAGTAGCCGACGAAGGTCAGCCCGGTGAGCAGCCCGATCAGCAGCCACAGGCTGTGCTTGGCCAGCTTGCGGGTGAATTTGCCGGCGCTCATCGGCGACTTGTCCAGCTTCATGCGCTGATTGCGATCGCCTTCGGTGACCTTCTCGCACCACATGAAAATCCATGTCCAGACGCTCTGCGGGCAGGTGTAGCCGCACCAGACGCGCCCCGCGAATACGGTGATGAAAAACAGCCCGAATGCGCTGACGATCAGAATGCCGGACAACAGGATGAAATCCTGCGGCCAGAAGGTGGCGCCGAAGATGTAGAACTTACGTTCCGGCAGGTTCCACCAGACCGCCTGATGGCCGCCCCAGTCGAGCCAGACGGTGCCGAAATACAGCAGGAACAGGACGATGCCGCCGCTGATTCGCAGGTTGCGGAACAGACCGGAAAAGGCCCGGGTGTAGATCTTCTCCCGCGAAGCGTAGAGATCGACGGTGTCGCCGTCTTTTCTGGCCGGCGGCGTGACGTTGTGTACCGGTATTTGTTCGCTCATCGCAACGTCCCACGGAAGGGGAATCTGCCCCGGCCAGTGCGTGCCGGTCGGGGTCGTTATTCATGGTTTTGCCACGCCTGTCGCCCCTCTGATTTTAGTCGATGGGGCGGTCTGCGTGGCTTACGGGATACTCGCTCAGGGCTATACCCGGTATGGCGCGCGATCCTCGTTAAGCTGGCTGATCCACGGGTTGATCAGTGTTACCCCGCTGCCTGCAAAATCAGCGGTATTGCGTGTGACCACCGTCATGCCATGTACCAAGGCCGTGGCAGCGATCAATGCGTCGTACTCGCTGCGAGGATCCGGTACGTGCAATCGGGCACATTTGCTCGCTACAGCGGCGTCGATGGGCAGGATTCGGCCTGCGAACGCAGGTAAAACATGGTGCTCCAGCCAGGTTCTGAGCAGCTTCGATTGCGCAGAATCGTGACGTTCGAGCCGCAGGATGCCAGTCTCAAGCTCAAGCACTGTGATGGACGACAAATACAGGCTGGAGGCCGGGATTGGCCGTGCCCATCTCATCACGCTGGGTGCTGCCCTGTGATTCTTTCGCAGTTCAGAAACGACATTGGTGTCGAGCAGGTACATCAGGAAACGTCCACCGCGCGTTGAGTGACAACGGCACGTTGCGGCTCGAAATCAATGTCTTCAGTGCCAGGCATCGCCAGCATGTCAATAATGCTGGCGGATCCGCCGGCCAGCTTTTGATAGTCCTCGATAGTCAGAAGCACGTGAGCCGGGCGTCCTCGGTCGGTAATGAATACGGGCCCCTCCTTGGTGGCTTTTTTGGCTCCGCTGGTATCTTGATTGAATTCCCGGCTGGTTATCGTCGTGATCATGGGATGGGCAACTCCTTGGCATATGAATGTAGTTACGTTGCTACTCGGTTGTTGCGCATCCTATGCCCGCTGCAGCACTCCCACAACAGTCAATATGTAACGAAAAGAGGGCCTCGCCATTTTCCGCCAGCGAGGCGCCGTTGCTGCTACTCCTGCCCATCCGCCTCGCTCTTCTCGCCATGCGAAAGGCTGTACACATACGCCGCCAGCAAATGCACCTTGTCGTTTCCCTGCAGTAACTCCTGCGCCGGCATCTGGCCCTGACGACCGTAGCGAATCGTCTGCTGGAGTTGCGCGAAGCTTGAGCCGTAAATGAAGGCGGTCGGATGGGTCAGATCCGGAGCGCCCATTGCCGGCGTGCCTTTGCCTTCGGGGCCGTGGCAGGCGACGCAGTTGGCAGCAAATATCTTCTGCCCCGCCGCAGCATCGGCCTTGGCGTCGTCCGGCAGTTTGCGGCCATCAAGACGGGTCAGGACAAAGGCGGCGACATCACGGACGCCTTGATCGCCCACCACTTCGCCCCACGCGGGCATCACGGCATGGCGCCCGCCCATGATGGTGGTCTTGATGGTCTGCGGATCACCGCCCCAGCGCCAGTCGGCGTCGGTCAGGTTCGGGAAGCCGTAGGCACCTTTGGCGTCCGACCCGTGGCAGACCGAGCAGTTGGAGGCGAACAGGCGCCCACCCATTTTCAGCGCTTGTGGATCTTTGGCGACGTCTTCGATCGGCATGGCGGCGAATCGGGCGAAAATCGGCCCGAAACGGGCGTCCGACCGGGCCATCTCTTTCTCCCACTCGTGCACGCCGGTCCAGCCCGCCTTGCCGTCGGAGAACGTCACCTGCTTGTCGTTGTCGGCGTATTCGTAACCCGGCAGCAACCCCGTCCAGTTGCCAAGGCCCGGGTACAGCGCCAGGTAGCCGAGGGCAAAAATGATGGTGCCGACGAACAGCATGAACCACCACTTGGGCAGCGGGTTGTCGTATTCCTCGATGCCGTCGAAGGAGTGGCCGACGGTTTCGTCGGTGGTGTCGGCGCGCTGACCTTTGCGGGTCGCCAGCAGCAACCAGCTCAGCGAGAAGATCGTGCCCAGCGTCAGCACGGTGACGTATAGGCTCCAGAACATAGTCATTGTGCGCGGCTCCTGGAGGTTTTCGCCTGCTCGAGCTGTTTGATCGCCTCGGGATCGTCGGCAAAGGGCAGCAGGGTCGCATCGTCGAACTCAGCCTTGCGGCGAGGGCTGAACACCCACAGCGAAAGGCCGATGAACGCCACCATCACCACGATCGTGCCAAGACCTCGAATCATTCCGATATCCATCGTGATCACCGTTTGCTTTTGATGAGGGTGCCCAGGCCTTGCAAGTAGGCCACCAGTGCGTCCATCTCGGTCTTGCCGCGAACGGCATCGCCGGCACCGGCGATGTCCTCGTCGGTGTACGGCACGCCGAGGCTGCGCATCACCTCCATTTTCTTGCCGGTGTTCTTGCCGTCGAGCCGGTTTTCCACCAGGAACGGGTATGCCGGCATGATCGACTCGGGCACCACGTTGCGCGGGTTGTACAGGTGCGCACGATGCCAGTCATCCGAGTAACGTCCGCCGACGCGGGCCAGGTCGGGCCCGGTACGTTTGGAGCCCCACAGGAACGGGTGATCCCAGACGCTTTCGCCCGCTACCGAATAGTGGCCGTAGCGCTCGGTTTCGGCCCGGAACGGCCGGATCATCTGGGAGTGACAGCCTACGCAGCCATTGGCGATGAAGACGTCGCGGCCTTCCAGTTCAAGGGCGGGACGCGGCTTCATGCCTTCGACGGGCTTGTTGGTGACGTCCTGGAAAAATAGCGGCACGATCTGCGTCAGGCCACCCACGGCCACCGCGATGACCATGAAGATCGACAGCAGGCCGATGTTCTTTTCGAGGGTTTCGTGTCTGATCATCAGTGCGCTCCCACGACGGCGATTTGGGCAGCCGCTTCGGCTTCTTCGGCGTTCGACGCACGGACCGTGCGGTACACGTTATAGGCCATGAACAGCATGCCGCTGGCGAAAAACGCTCCGCCCAGGGCGCGCACGATGTAACCCGGATGACTGGCCTGCAGCGCTTCGACGAACGAGTACGTCAGCGTGCCGTCGTCGTTGATGGCGCGCCACATCAGGCCCTGGGTGATGCCGTTGACCCACATCGAGGCGATGTACAGCACGGTGCCGATGGTGGCGAGCCAGAAATGCGTGTTGATCAGGCCGATGCTGTGCATCTGCGGGCGTCCGAAAATTCTCGGAATCATGTGGTACACCGCGCCGATGGAGATCATCGCCACCCAACCCAAGGCGCCAGCGTGAACGTGGCCAATGGTCCAGTCGGTGTAGTGAGAAAGCGAGTTGACGGTCTTGATGGCCATCATCGGCCCCTCGAACGTCGACATCCCGTAGAACGCCAAGGACACCACCAGAAAACGCAGGATCGGGTCGGTGCGCAATTTATGCCAGGCGCCGGAAAGGGTCATCATGCCGTTGATCATGCCGCCCCAGCTGGGCGCCAGCAGGATGATCGACATCACCATCCCCAGCGACTGCGCCCAGTCGGGCAGGGCGGTGTAGTGCAGATGGTGCGGACCGGCCCAGATATACAGGGTGATCAGCGCCCAGAAGTGCACGATGGACAGGCGATACGAATAGATCGGGCGTTCGGCCTGCTTCGGAACGAAGTAGTACATCATCCCGAGAAAGCCGGTCGTGAGGAAAAAGCCTACTGCGTTGTGCCCGTACCACCACTGAATCATCGCGTCAGTCGCGCCTGAGTAGGCCGAATACGACTTGAACAGGCTCACCGGCAGCGAGATGTGGTTGACGATGTGCAGCATGGCGGTCACCACGATGAACGCGCCGTAGAACCAGTTGCCGACGTAGATGTGCTTGGTTTTGCGCTTGACGATGGTGCCGAAGAACACCGCCGCGTAGGTGATCCAGACGATTGCCAGGAGGATCGCGATCGGCCATTCCAGTTCGGCGTACTCCTTGGTCGTCGTGTAGCCCATCGGCAAGGTGACGATGGCGCCGACGATCACCGCCTGCCAGCCCCAGAAGTGAAACGCCGCCATGCCGTCGGAAATCAGCCGCGTCTGACACGTGCGTTGCACGACGTAATAGGAAGTGGCGAACAGGGCGCAGCCACCGAAGGCGAAGATCACAAGGTTAGTGTGCAGCGGGCGCAGGCGTCCGAATGTGGTCCACGGCAGGCCGAAGTTGAGGTCAGGCCAGACCAGTTGCGAGGCAATGAAGACGCCGAGCCCCATGCCAACGATCCCCCAGACCACCGTCATGATGGCGAACTGGCGGACCACCTTATAGTTATAAGCAGTCGGACTGATTGCTGTGCTCATTATAGGGTTCCACGGTTTGGGTATTTTATTAGTGTGGTAACGGCCGCAACATCGTGTAAGCGTAGACCTTTTGCCACGCCGCAAGCGGCGGGTCAGGTCAACGGAAAACGACTGAAGCGGTTTTCAGACAGACGCCCACGCACCGGGTCAATGAGGTTCTGCCCATGTGGGCCGAAAGTGCGGGGGACAGGTCGATGGGGACAGCGCGCGTGAGTGGGGAATTGGATACAACCCGGCGGGTGACGAACAGATCGGCGCTGTCTGTCTGCAAGCGGGTTGGAATACCGTGCACAATCCTTCTACCAAGCCTGTGGCCGGCTGTTGCCGAACCACTCTGCGACGCAAGCTTAGACGCGAAACGCTGGCGTGGGAAGCCTCGCGATTGATGAGTGCGACACTTGGTCGCGCAATCGCATCGAACCGCCGCGTCCTTCGGCAGACGCGGCGCTCGATGATTCGACACAGTGCTGAAACGTTCCTCTTGCAGTCTTTCCGTGCGCTGCAGGCGTGTTTCTGCACCTCAAGTTGTATACAAAAATGCCGTCGACGGTTGCACGTTTCATCGCCCAAAAAAATTTGGCCCGAGCTGGCAGATGGCATCGGCGATCGTCGCGGTTGATCGACCCATGCCGGAGCGAAGCCTGTTTCCGAGAATGAAACCGCCCGGTGCGTGCGGGTTGGGGCGCTCATTCTTCCGGTGCTTTCGTCCGAAGTGCTCTGGCAGGGTAGAACCGCCGAGCTGAACCCAGGCTGTCTCCGCCGGCAATCTTCATGAGCGTCAGTCGGCCATCTGTCAGCGTGACGTGAACGACAACGGCTCAGGCGCCAACGGCCGGCCTGCACGTTTCCCCGCGCGCGGCAGCCTCTTTGCCCGGCATAATGCACGGCATACAACCGTTGCCGCCGACAAGGCGTAATCGAAGAGGCAAGCATGAGCAAAGGTCAACCGGCGAGCACTGACGCCGATCAATGTGCGCAACTGGCCCGGCAGCATGGATGGCTGTGGACGGTACCGACGAACAGCCAGGCTGTAAAATCGGCCACCTTGATTCTCGCTCACGGCGCCGGCGCGCCGATGGACAGCGAGTTCATGAATGACATCGCCACGCGCCTTGGCGCTTCGGGTGTTGGCGTGTTGCGATTCGAATTTCTCTACATGGCACAACGCCGTGCGGATGGCGGAAGACGTCCGCCGAACCCGCAGGCGAAACTGTTGGAATGCTGGCATCAGGTCTACGCTGCAGTGCGTCCGGTGGTCAGCGGACGACTGGCGATCGGGGGCAAATCCATGGGTGGGCGCATGGCCAGCCTGATTGCCGATGAGCTTCAGGCGCAGGCGCTGATTTGCCTTGGCTATCCGTTCTATGCGGCGGGTAAACCGGAAAAGCCGAGGGTGGCTCATCTGGCCGATTTGCGCACGCCGACCCTGATCGTCCAGGGCGAGCGCGATGCGCTGGGCAATCGCGAGGCGGTCGAAGGCTATAAGCTGTCATCCAGCATCGAAGTGCACTGGCTGCCGACGGCCAATCATGACCTCAAACCCCTGAAATCGGCAGGCGTCAGCTACGCCGACTGTCTGCAGGACACGGCGGATCGCATCGTGGCGCGCCTGCTGGGCTGACGGTCAGTTGCCTCTGTCGTCCGGGCAGGCAACGTCGAAAACGCCTTCACTGACCCAGAAGCCCACTGCCGGAATGGCGAAGTGAAACGTGCCCCGCAGGCGTCCTCCGGCGGCGCATTCCAGCAACCTCATGCTGCCTTGCTGGAAATACGCGGAGTGATAAATGCGCGACATTCGCTTGGGCGTGAGGTGATAGATCACGGTCAGCAGCGCATTGCCTTTCAGGTCATGGATGCCCGGTGCGAGTGAGTGGTCGATGAACACGCCGACCGTCGTGCCGTCGTTGCCGACCCGCCCCGTCGCGTTGATCTTCCAGATCCGTCGACGTCGGGCGGAATCCAGTTCGGCGCGCAGGCAAAACCTGCCGTCTACGCGACTGCACACGAACGGTCTGCCATTGACCAACGCTTCGAAGTGGTCCCGCTCGACGCTGGCCTGGGGCTTTGCAACATGGTGGTGAACCGGATCAGTCATGGTGGCGGGTTCTTCGTCTGCGCGAACAACCCGAAGACGCTGCGTCAGGCGCGCGTCTCCGGGTCATGGAATCAGGGTGTTGGGCGGTGGTTGATCACCCGCCGGTATCAGCGGATCGCCACGCCCAGGCTGATACTGATGTGCAGCAACTTATAGTCCTTGCCGGTAATCAGGTGCTTCACGTAATACCACTTGGCGCCCAGCACGTTTTTGGCAACGGTGGACGACCAATAGTTGGCATTGCCCATCGGCCAGCGGTTGCCGTAGGCGTTATGGATCTCGATCAACTGATGAATGCTGGGAATGCGGCCGCCAATGCGTGCAGCGCCATTGGACATCTGCGTGTAGTTGCCAGACCCCACGCCGTGGCATTCGATCACGCCAGTGACCGTGACGACGTAACTTTTCGAGTCACCCGACGCGTCGGTCACGCTGATGGTTGCCACGCCGTTGCCGCGCACCGACACCAGACCTTCAGCGTCCACTTTCGCCACCTTCGCATCACTGGTGGTGAAGGTGTACGGCGCAACGCCGCCGCTCGGGACACGTTTGATCGTCGTGCCACTCGGGAAAGAAGGAAGCAGATCCGGATAGGCGGGCAGCAGGTAGATCTTGCCAGCCAGCGTCACCGGTGAAGTGTCGAACATCATGCCTTCGCGGACCGTCAATGCCAGCGTCTGCGACTCCATTTCAACGCCGTTACGGATGACGAAATACGTCACCGATGCGCTGCCACCCTCGCTCTGCTGAATGAGCATTTTCGGAATGCCGAACACCAGTTCAGTCATGCCGCCCACATTCTTCATGCCGGTGTCGAACGTGGTCTTGCCCACCCAACGCGCCTTGACGACATCGTATGCCTGCATGTCGCGGTAGCTGACGCGCACCATCGCATCCCAGCCGGTGATCAGCGAAGGGCGCAAAATGCCGTCGGGACCTACGGTGTCCATGGTCGGCGCGGGCAGTTCCAGCGCCGCACTCATGACCGTCAGCGGCAGTGTTTCCGAATCCTGCACAATGCCGCTGGCGCGCGTGACGCTGTAAGACACCTCGACCTGCTGCCCGTCGTTGGCGGTCACCAGCGTGCTGCTGAATACCAGCGACACCGCCAGTCCGGCCTCGTCCGGCAGAATGCGCTTCTCTTTTTGTTCGCTGCCTTTTGGGCCTTCGAACCGCGCAATCACCGTCTCACCTTCACGCAGGTTCGCGCTGGCCGCGACATTCAGCGTCGCGCCGTTGAGGGTATCCGCCGGATCCAGCGTGTCGCCTTTCGCCTCGGCGATAACAGGTGCCGGCAGCGGTTTGAGCATCGAAAGCTGCAACTGGATCGAAATCGAATCCGACGGCATCGACACATTGCCTGCCTGATCCGTCACGGTATAAAACACCGCGGCGTTCAGGCCGTCCGCCTGCTCCAGGAAGCTACGGGTGAAATCCACCATCACGCGGTTCAAACCCATGTCGTTCGCATCCACGAACGCCATCGGCCCCTCGACCGGACCCCAATAAGTGCGAATCACATCACCCACCGCCATCCCGCTGTAACTGGCGATCTTGCCGGGCAGAACGTTGTTCAGCATTTCCAGTTCCGACGACGTCAGACCATTCTGGACGGCGTCGGGGAAGATGATGGGACCCAGCTGCGGAGAGCCTGGGGCGGTTCTGTCGATCAGGATGGTGACTTCACCTGAGAAGTTCATAGAATCGCCAAAAGGACTATAGGTTCGATACGAAACTTTATGAACGCCTTCAACCAGAAGATCTACAGGAATCTCAACAGTTAACAAGTCACCTGGTTTGTTCTCGGGCAGAATCTCTTTCTCAGGGCCAACGCGGACGCCGTCGAAAACTAGCTGGTAGGTATACTTCGGTTCCGCCGCAAGCCATACAGGAAAGTTTACGGTAATCGGTGCCGTTAACTCATCAATAGGAATCAAGCCACTCATCAATGCGGCGGGAATCGTCGGCAGTTCCAGTGGAAGTGGCGCGGTGGCTGATGGTCTTTCAACAGTTGTCATGATTTCTCTCGTTGTCAAAGAAGGCAGGGCGAGCGCCCTGCCAGTTTAGGGATTAAATTGTGCAGTAAGGCTCACTAGACTCGCGCATTTCAACGGGCACGCGAGTGACTTTAGAAGTTACGGAACTTTGATTGCTGCCAGGCGCAGGATCAATTCGGACATAAGCCTCGCAGTATCCTCGGCAAATGGTTCGCAGCTTGATATAGGGGACATGAAATGCGTACCCGTTAATTACGTCTTGATCGTCAAGCTCGCGACTCGCCGTTACCGTGGCAGCATCAATAGGGTTGCCATCATCGTCAAAGCCTTTGAATGTAAAGGACAGTCTCTGGTTCTGAGCGATGTTGGTATAGGGCAGAATCAAGCCGTCGGTGCCATTGGGCGCAACGCTCTGCGAAATGAAGCCGGAAGGGTTCAGTTTAAAGACTGGTCCGTCGACACCTCCAGGACCGCCTGGTAGATCCTCTGTGGATCGCACCGTCACTTTTTGAATCGGCGACAGCGTGGGGTTAGGATTGCCTTCTCTGGTGACCGTATAGCGGACAGGGATTTCACTTCCTGTTCCTTGGGCCTTCATAATGCTGTTGGCGATTGGGATAATAAGATCTTTGGACGCGGCAACGTCCTCCTCTTTAATTTGATACCACTGCAAGCGTTGCTGGTCGCCCCAAGAAAGATGAATATCATCGTTAATCTTGAATTCTGATGTCCACGCTACAATGGCCCTGCTGTTGAATTCGTAGTCGTCTTCATCGATGAAGTTGTCATCTTTGTTCGGATTCTGCAAGCTGGTACCTTGCACAATCGGCGCTGTCGTGGGAACTGGAACAGGCAGGGTGAGGAAAATATCTACAACTGCTGGAAGTGACGTGCCGCTTAATTGATTGTTGCGAGTAACGGTGTAGGTAATCGAGACCTCGCCTACCGGCTTGGTAGCAATGGTTTCAAAGGGTACACGTAGCGACAGGACTACATCTTCGCCCTCGTTGCCAGGAGGAAGTTGTACAGGAAGCATTGGCGAATCGTCACCCCAATAAAGCACAATCTCGTCGAACGCGGAAGCGCCTGGATACTGAGGGATATCGATCATTACACCGAGTTTGGCTTCCGCGTAGTCAATGAGGCCTCCAACGGAGACATCGACAATGGGTGCCGGGTAGTTGTCAGGAACTTCCTCAAGTAGCAAAGTTATTGTGGTTTCTACCGAGTCATCAGAGGTGTTTCCTGCTCTGTCGATCACCCTATATTTAACGACATGCGAACCGGTATCGATGGATTCGAGGAATTCCTTGCTAAAATCGAAGACAACTTTGTTAAGCCCCATGTCGTCTTCATCGACGACGGCGGTAGGACCTGCGACGTCTCCCCAGAAAGTATGAATCACATCGTGCTTTGCCATACCGGTGTAGCCAGCCACTTGCACCTCGAGCTTACCTCCCAACCGTTCGAGCTCAGCAGCGGTCAGTCCATTCTGGACCTCGACGGGAAACTGCAACGCGGCCAAGAGTGGTTTACCGGGTGCTGTCCGGTCGATAATAACGGGGAACTCATCAGAAAAATTCTCAGAATCCGCATCCGGACTATATGTGCGGTATTTTAGCGAGTGTCGGCCCTCGAGAAGCAACTCTACTGGAACTTCCAGAGTCAGTGGATCGCCGGGTTGATCCGTTGCCGCGATAAGTTTCTCTGGCCCATGGCGTTCCCCATTCCAGTACAACTGATATGTATAGTCCTCCTCGGCGGCCTCCCACACTTTCAGGTCGACCGTCAATGGCGCATAGGTTTCGTTGACGGGTATTAGCCCAAGGCTGTCTTCGTCGTGGAACGCAATGGCGATGTCTGGCGCCTCGAGTGGAAGTGGTTCTCTGATAGTGCGTGAGCGGATAACGATAGGTGCTTGAATATTAATGTTCATAAAAGGTCCTTTGTTTTACGTTTCCAGGCGCTGGCATTAGGGGAAGAGCTTTTCACCAGCACGTAAATTAACTAATAGAATTTTCTTTACGTTGTCAAACGCCGGCATGCTCCGGAATGTAGTCCCGATCGACGCGCTGTAGGAAAAATGATGAATGTGATGGAAGAAAGTCATGCATCGTTTTTCAGGATAAGTCCCGTGCCCGCTCATTCTGAGCAAAAATTATGTAGGCTGTAGCGTTCACCATCTGCGGAAGTTTCCTACTTTTATTTTTTTCATTTTTTTTTCAATCGGTATGCGGTTTTGGCAATGTGTATCTTTCGAATCTGCAGATGGAGGCGACATGTCGGTTGATAGGGGTATTTCGCTCAAGGGGCTCGGGCGAAGCGCGTTGGGATTGGCAGTAGGGGTATTCGCGTCAGCTGCGTTTGCGGACGAATGTATATCGCTGGACACGACCGGTGTTGTTTGCGGAAAAAGTGCAGAAGCCGACGGTGACGCGAGCGTCGGCATGCCAAATGCAGCAATCGTTGTGGATGGTAAGACGCTGATAATCGATGGTGACACCGCATCAAACAGCTATCAGGTGTCAAATAGCGGCCATCTTGTTGTAGGTGGTGGATCTATTCTGGAAAGAATCTCGTCGATTGACTCTTCGGTCAATATTGACTCCAGCACTGTGACGGGGGGCATGGCCCTAAATACCAGTTCGGTGAGGGTGACAAATTCGACCATTCAGAACCAGAACTGGTTGGGTATTCAACTTCTGACCCGAATGACCGACCTGGATAAACTGAATCAAGTGACAGTCATCAACAGTAGCGTGTCTGGAGCGGCCTACGGTGCATCGGTTGGCCCATCAGGTGTTCTGACATTTTCGAATTCGACGGTCTCAGGTAATGGATATCTATCTTCAGTACCTGGGAATGGTGGTTTGAGAATGACTGGCGGGGAAGCGCACGTTCTCGATGGGAGTTACGTGTCAGGCAGCGAAAACGGCATATATATAATTACAGGTCAACATGGAGACGAAACAGTAATCAACCGTCTGGAAATCGATGGTTCGACAGTCTCGGCTCTTACCGGCTCAGCTATCAAAATTGATCGTATTTCCGGAAAACCATGGAATACAACGGCAAAAATACGGGTAGCAAATCACTCTGATATGCACGCTGGTAATGGTCGACTGCTCGATATCTTTAACGACAGTGATGTAGAAGTAGAAGTCAACAACAGCAGCCTCACCGGCGATTTCGTTGCCGATGACACCAGTACATTGAATGTCATCCTGCGTAATCATGGCCGCCTCGACGGCAACATTATCAACGCAAACTCATTGATCATCGACTCCAGCGGTCACTGGCAAATGGGCGCGGATAACAGCGTGAAAACGCTGGCAATGGACGGCGGAAGCATTGGTTTTTCCGGAGAAGGTTTCCATTCTCTGAAGCTTGGGTCGTTGTCGGGGCGTGGGTTGTTCGACATGCGCATCAACCTGGACAGCGGCGAAGGCGATCTGCTCGATGTTGCCGGGAAAGCGGAGGGTCGTTACCGGTTGCGCGTGCAAAACACCGGTGTCGAAGCGGTGCCGGAGAGTTTCGAGGCGTTGCGGGTGGTTCATACCGAAGGTGGCAATGCCGAGTTTGGCCTGCTGGGTGGCCGCGCGGACCTTGGGGTGTATTCCTACGAGCTCCAGCGCCAAGGTACTGACTGGTTCATTGTCGGTTCCGGCAAGGTGATCAGTCCTTCCACGCAGAGTGCGTTGGCTTTGTTCAATGCCGCGCCGACGGTCTGGAACAGTGAGTTGACGACGTTGCGCAGTCGCCTCGGCGAGGTGCGGGGCAGTGAGGAGGGCGGCGGCTGGATGCGCAGCTACGGCAACCGGTTCAACGCATCGCTCGACTCCGGCGTCAGCTATGAACAGAAGCAGCAGGGCTTGTCGTTCGGTGCCGACGCGCCTGTGCCGGTCAGCGACGGGCATTTGATGGTCGGTGTGATGGGCGGTTACAGCAAGTCCGATCTGGACATCGGCAGAGGGACGTCCGGTCAGGTCGACAGCTATTACGTCGGTGCTTACGGCACCTGGCTGTCGGACAACGGCTATTACGTTGACGGCGTGCTGAAGCTCAACCAGTTCCACAACGAATCGAACGTTGCGATGAGCGATGGCACCAAGGCCAAAGGCGATTACAGCAACACGGCCTTGGGTGGCTCGATTGAAGTGGGCAAGCACGTCAAGCTTGCCGACGGATACTTTGTCGAGCCTTTCGTGCAGATGTCCAGCGTCTGGATCGACGGCGACAGCTACACGCTCGACAACGGATTGCAGGCCGACACCGGTCGTACGCAGTCGGTGCTTGGCAAGATCGGCAGTACGGTCGGCCGCAGCTTTGTGCTTGAGGACGGCGGGGTGGTGCAGCCCTATGTGCGCGCTGCGCTGGCTCATGAGTTCTCTCGCAACAACGAGGTGAAGGTCAACGGTCAGCGTTTCGATAACGGCCTGTTCGGCTCGCGGGCAGAACTGGGCGCGGGGGTGTCGGTATCGTTGTCGGAGCGGCTGCAAGTCCATGCCGACTTCGACTACATGAAGGGTGAGCACGTCGAGCAGCCGTGGGGCGCGAATGTGGGCCTGCGTCTGGCATTCTGATCGCAGCATCGATTGATCTCTGGCGGTAATGGCCCCGGCTGCAGACATGCAGCCGGGGCTTTTTTCATGCGAGCTTGCGGTGGTGCTCGCTGTGGTTGAGTTATCGGGGCGCCCTGCGGCGGCGTATGGCCCGGGTACGGTTTGCGGATCGGCGACGTCGCGCGCCCTCCCGGTGCAGATTGATGGTCAGGGTTTCAGAAATGCCGACAAGCCGGGAACGTCGCACCACTTCATACCGCACCTCGACGAGCCCGTTGTCGTAATCGGCCAGGGATTCGTTGTTCAGGTACTGAATCAACCGGGGGCCGTTACGGCCTTTGGATTCTCCGATGGTGGTATAGAACGTGTTGTGCCCCCACCGCAGTTTCAGCTGATCCCCGACCCAGAGCCTTGGCGACCTGGGAATATTGAGAAAAATCCCCGAAATCAACTCGCTGTCCGTTAGACGGTCGGCGCTGGCACCTGTGATGTACGGAGCTTCGAAGCTGGGTGTCGGATCAAGCAACGCCTGCTCCTGCTTCCAGGGAAAGCCCGGCGCGTTGTGCAGGTATTCCGCGTAGCAAAGCGCGGTTTCCGACGCAGTCTTTTTAGGCGCGGGCACGGCGTGAAACTCTTCGTACAGCGGCACTGAGGCGTCCGCGGGCGGTTCGCTGCTCGGTGCATCGGCATTCATCGCCGGTTGTTCTGGTTCCTTATTGATGCCGGATGGCGTTCCATCCGGATCGCCTGGTGACTGGATATCCTTCTCGTCTTCCATTGGAACTCCTTGATCATATCGCGGTTGCGAGGATTAAAAGATTTGGATCGATGAATGTCTATGTAGGACTCTGCGCTACAGGTGTCTATGGTGTGTTCGCAGCAGAAGACTGTCAAATTACAGCCCTGCAAGGGATTACATAGCATCGCGGCTCAGAAACTGCCTCTTGAATGTATTTTGTCTTTGTGTAGGTCGGGGTTTTTCCGCGTTTTTACTGGGAAATCAATATATATTTATATGTTGCAGAGAACTCAAATTTGCTAGCTCTTCGGATATGTCTGATGGAGCTGTAGGTTTTGAGGAAAGAGTGTGCACAAAATAAATTAAAATAATTTGCTCCTGTGATTTTGTTGACAGAAACCCCACTCAAAAACGTGGGGTTTGCTGCCTGAAATATCCAGACGAATGGCAAAAATGATTGGTTACACTTGCAGGGAAACCAGCGTTGGCAGTGACGTGGTCGACCCGTTGCCCGCCCGGTCGGTCACGATGTACTCGATCAGCACTGTATCGGTCGCAAGACTGTGCAGGAGTTCGCGGTCAAAACCGATTTCGATCGGGCGCAGGGTCAGCTCATCGGCGGCCACGGTGTGTGCCGGGCCGGGGATGTCATTGCAGAGCGTCTGAATGACGTCGCCCCGGGCCATGCCGGCGTAGCCGGGGAGCAGGCCGATGAGGCGATCGCCGAAACTGGCGGTAGGAAAGATGAGTGGGGCGAGCAGGGCTGCGCCTGGGGGACTGCGATCGACTTTCAAATTGATCGCAGGAGAGAGATCGGAAACCTCCGTATTTGGACTCGTTGTCCTATAACTCAGTTGATAAGTGCCTTCATTCTGGAGGAGGTCACTGCTCAGCCTTACACTGATCAATTCTCCAACAGTGTCGGCCTCGGTAATGATCCGAATTTCTCCAGTGGGCATATCATCCAAAAGTAACTGAAAATAATACCCTGGCTCTGCTGCTTCCCACACCTTAACGCCCACGGCAATGGGGTTGTTCAAATCACTGATTTGCAGCAGACCATCCACAGGGTCTGCGATCTCCACAATAGGAGGCTCCAAGGGGATAGGGGTTCTAGCAATCACTTCACTCATTAAACTTCTCCATTAAGCACAGTCACGCGCTTTCGTAGCGCGAAAGAGTGCTCGTTAATTAATAGTCAGATCAGCGAATAACACCGTTGTGGTATTAATTATTTATCGCTAACAAAATTCAACTAATAGGAGAGTGGGATCGCTGTCAATGCCGATATTGGCCTTCGGTTGGCATTTCGACGGGTGAGGTGGGGTATTCGTGGAATTTCAGAAACGTCCTACTTTTTGAGCCCCGAAAAACAGAAAGCCCCGGCAGCAAGGCTGTCGGGGCTCAAGGTGGGACGCGTCCAGGTCAGCGGTTGAAGCGCTCCACCAGCGAGTATTGGGTGTGCGCGGTGTTGGTCAGTTCGGCGCTCAGGGTGGCCGACCGGCGCGCTTCGTCGGAGGTCTGGTCGGCGAGCTGGGCGATGGTGCTGATGTTGCGGCTGACTTCCTCGGCAACCGAGCTTTGCTCCTCGGTTGCGGCAGCGATTTGCGTGGTCATGTCGGTGATGTTGGCCACGGCGTCGCTGATGCCGACCAGCGCCTTGTCAGCCTCCATGACTTGTTCAACGCCTTCTTCCGCCTGACGACGGCCAGTGTTCATGGTCTGCACGGCGTTGTTGGCGGTCTGTTGCAACTTGGCAATGAGCGCGTGAATCTGCCCCGTGGACTCCGTCGTGCGCTGCGCCAGCTGACGCACCTCGTCGGCGACTACCGCGAATCCTCGGCCCATTTCCCCGGCGCGAGCCGCTTCGATGGCGGCGTTCAGCGCGAGCAGGTTGGTCTGATCGGCAATGCCCTTGATCACATCCACCACGCCGCCGATTTCGTCGCTGTCCTTGGCCAGTTGTGTGACGGTCAGGCCGGTTTCGCCTACCGATGTCGACAGACGCTGGATCGCTTCACGGGTTTCGCTGGCGATGTCACGGCCGCGGCGGGTCAGTTCGTTGGCCTGCTGCGTGGCGTCGGCAGTGCGCTGTACGTGGCTGGCGACTTCCTGGGTCGTGGCGGCCATCTGATTGACCGCCGTGGCGACCTGTTCGGTTTCTACGCGCTGACGCTCTAGGCCGCTGGAGCTGGACTGGGCCAGGCTGTCGGACTGCCGCGCCTGGGAATTGAGGTGTTCGGCAGTGTCCTGCAGACGCGTCAGGCAGGTTTTCAGGCGCGCTTCCTGGCTCAGAATAGACATCTCGAGGCGGGCTTGCGGGCCGCGACTGTCGGTGTACATCTGCGCGATCAGCGGGTCGGATGTGGTCTGCTCCGCCAGACGCAGCAGGCGTTTGATTCCGCGCTGCTGCCAGCTGAGGCCCATCAGGCCCAGCGGTACGGACAGCGCCGCTGCCAAAGCAAAACCCCAATGTGAATTCAGCCAGACGCCGATCAGGAAGCTCAGCTGGCTGACCAGAATGAAGGGCAGCCAGTCCTGAAGCACCGGCAGCCATTTGTCCCGGGTCGGCACGGCGGGCTTGCCGTTGTTCAGGCGCGAATACAGGGCTTCTGCACGACGGATCTGCTCGGCGGTTGGCTTGATCCGCACGGATTCGAAGCCGATGACTTGTTTCTGGTCGAAGATCGGCGTGACGTACGCGTTCACCCAGTAATGGTCGCCGTTCTTGCAGCGATTCTTGACGATGCCCATCCACGGCAGGCCCTGTTTGAGGGTGCCCCACATGTGCTCGAAAACGGCAGACGGCACGTCCGGATGGCGGACGGTGTTGTGTGGAGCTCTGATCAGCTCATCCCGCGAAAAACCGCTGATTTCAACGAACGCGTCGTTGCAGTAGGTGATCACGCCACGGGCATCAGTGGTCGAGATCAACCGTTGCTGCGCCGGAAATGTCCGTTCGCGTTGAGTGATGGGCTGGTTATTTCGCATGAGCTGTTCAATCCAGGAAGGCTTTGACGAGTTATCGGCCAATGGGTCAGGAAATTAAGCGTTTTGTGAACTGCGTCATGGGTCCGTTTGCCGCAGGTCAACGTTCAGCGGTCGAACATCGGGTAGGTGAACAGCCCGAAATGCGCCAGGTTCAGCCCGAAATGGGTGAGCACTGCCGCAGGCAATCCGCCGATACGGTAAGCAATACCGTAGCCAATGCCCGCCATCCCCGCCAGAAGCATCCACTGCCAGCCCGCGCCGAGGTGAGCCGCGCCAAACAGCGAAGCCGCCAGCACGATCGCCAGTGCCTCGTGGCACGGGAATCTGCGCAGCAGACGCGTCAGCCCGCCCTGAACGTAGCCACGAAACAGCAGTTCCTCGGTGAGTGAAACCAGCAGCAGGTTATTCAGTGCCCAGAGTCCGGTCTGCTCTGGCCATTTGGGCGACCAGCCGGTGACCCCAAGGGCGGTGGCCGTTGCCAGACACGCTGTCGTCGTGATCGGCAGCACGAGCGCCGATGTTTTCAGAGACCGTCGCCAGAGGACGCCGGCAAACACCCACGGGCAGGCAATCGCTATCCAGAAACCGATCAAGGGTTTGTCGAGGTTCAGGTACATCGAAAAGGGCGCCGCTTCAGGGCTGAAACGCACGCCAGCAATCACCCGGGCGCTGAAGAACCCTGGCAACCAGTGAATGGCGAGGCCGAGGGCCAAGGCGATGAAAAGCCCGTGGCCCGCAGCATGCACGGCCCGGTGATTGAAGCGGGTAACGCACAGCCCGGCCATCACCAGCAGGCCGAGGGTGACGACGACCGGCAGGCTCAGTTGCCCGTAGACCAGTGCAATGCAATAGCCGAGTGCCAGCAGGGTCAGGGAGATCCAGCGTTGCGCCGGCATGGTGCCGTCCTTGAGCGTTTAATGAAGGCGGCGATATTAACGTTGATTAAACAGGCGCGCTTGTGGGAATGGGCTGAAAGTTCTGGATGACGGCGGGTGAAGTCCGGTAGGGCGCAGACTGCCGCAAGGGGGCGTTAGAGATGGCAGTGGGAAGATGGGGTTTGCTGGCTACTGCGCTGACTCGGCTGCTGCATCATCGACTGCCAAGACCTCTCGCGAGCAAGCTCACTCCTACACCATTTCTGCGGCGTCGCCTGGTTTTGGGTCAAGCACAAAACCTGTGTGCGAGCTTGCTCGCGAAGGCTTGATGCACTGCCCGTAGGAGCGTGGCTTGTCCCGCGATCGGCGACGAAGTCGTCGTAGAGCCCGGCCATGCAGTCTGCCTGACATACCCCGTCATCCTATTCTGCTGCCGCTGCGCGCCAGATCGCGGGCAAGCGCGCTCCTACAAGGGATTTGTGGGGTTGCCAGGTTCGTGTCGAGCACAAAACTCGACGGCTAACTGTCACGCGATATCTCTCCGGCGAACATATCGGCCTCATCGCGAGCAAGCTCACTCCCACAGGGATCTCCGGGCATTCCCGACTCGCCTCCCAGACACGAATTCTGTAGGGGCACGCTTGCCCGCGAAGACTGAATCCCAGACGCTGCATCTGCACGGCATACACCGGTTTTTAGAGGCTGAAGCCGGTCCTGCAGACGTTGCAAGTTTTTCGTAGGACCGGCTTCAGCCGGGAAGGCGTCGAGTATTACGCCGTTGATAGAAGGGGCGTTAAAGACAGTTGGCTCACTCCCACAGGTCTGGCGTCCGACCGAGGAATTCGGCATTGCCCGAAGATTTTTGTAGGATTGGGCCGGATCGCCGCAAATCCTTGGAGGAGCGAGCTTGCTCGCGAAGAGGCCGGTCCATCCACTAAAGATGTACCGGCCGAAACCCAGCCGTCGCGAGCGAGCGTCCTTGTCAGGTCCGGCATCGGGCTCAACGCCCGAGTTGCCGTGTTTACGACGCGATCAGCTGTCGCAGGACGTAATGCAGGATGCCGCCGGATTTGAAGTATTCCACCTCGTTCAGCGTGTCGATCCGACAAAGCACGTCGACATTTTCCTGCTTGCCATTCTCCCGGGCGATCTGCAGTGTCAGGCTCATACCCGGCTGCAGCGTGGCACCGGTGAGGCCGGTGATGGTGATGACTTCCTTGCCAGTCAGTTCCAGCGTTTTACGGCTCTGGCCGTTCTTGAACTGCAGGGGCAGCACGCCCATGCCGACCAGATTCGAGCGGTGGATACGCTCGAAACTCTCCGCGATGACCGCTTTCACCCCCAGCAGATTGGTGCCTTTGGCTGCCCAGTCACGGCTGGAGCCTGTGCCGTACTCCTGACCGGCAACCACCACCAGCGGCGTGCCTGCCTGCTGGTAGCGCATGGCCGCATCATAGATCGGCAGCTTCTCGTCGGTCGGCACGTGCAGGGTGTAGCCGCCTTCTTCATTGCCGAGCATTTCGTTGCGGATGCGGATGTTGGCGAAGGTGCCGCGCATCATCACCTCGTGGTTGCCGCGTCGCGAACCGTAGGAGTTGAAGTCCTTGGGTTCCACGCCCTTGCTGCGCAGGTAGCGGCCTGCGGGGCTGTCGGCCTTGATGTTGCCGGCGGGAGAAATGTGGTCGGTGGTCACCGAATCGCCGAGGATCGCCAGCACTCGCGCATTGTGCACGTCGGCAACCACCGGTAAAGGCCCGGCGATGTCGTCGAAAAACGGCGGATGCTGAATGTAGGTGGAGTCGTCCTGCCAGACGTAAGTGGCCGCTTGCGGCACCTCGATGGCCTGCCATTGCGCGTCGCCAGCGAACACTTCGGCGTATTCCTTGTGGAACATGCCGGTACTGACATTCATGACCGCGTCGGCGATTTCCTTCTGGCTCGGCCAGATGTCACGCAGGTAGACCGGCTGACCATCGGACCCTTCGCCCAACGGCTCGCTGCTCAAGTCGATGCGCACTGTGCCCGCCAGGGCATAGGCGACCACCAGTGGCGGCGACGCCAGCCAGTTGGTTTTCACCAGCGGGTGGACGCGGCCTTCGAAGTTGCGGTTGCCGGACAGCACCGAAGCCACGGTCAGGTCCGATTGCTGGATGGCTTTTTCGATGGGATCGCGCAGCGGCCCGGAGTTACCGATGCACGTGGTGCAGCCGTAACCCACCAGGTCGAAGCCCAGTGCGTCGAGGTACTCGGTGAGGCCCGCGGCTTTGTAGTAGTCAGTGACAACCTTTGAGCCCGGCGCCAGCGAACTCTTGACCCAAGGCTTGCGTTGCAGGCCTTTTTCAACGGCTTTTTTCGCCAGCAGGCCCGCCGCCATCATCACGCTCGGGTTCGAGGTATTGGTGCACGAGGTAATGGCAGCAATCACCACGGCGCCGTTTTTCAGGCGGTAGCGATTGCCTTCGTATTCATATTCCGCTTCGCCGACCTGTTCGGCATTGCCGACCGCAACGCCACCGCCGCCCTCGCTTTCCAGACGGCCTTCTTCGTGTTTGCTCGGCTTGAGCGCCAGCCCCAGAAAATCGCTGAACGCCTGCGAAACATCCGGCAGGGCCACGCGATCCTGCGGACGTTTCGGGCCGGCGAGGCTTGCCACCACCGAGCCCATGTCCAGCTCAAGCGCATCAGTGAACACCGGCTCCTGGCCGGGCAGACGCCACAGGCCTTGCGCCTTGCAATAGGCTTCGACCAACTGCACGGTGTCGTCCGGACGGCCCGACAGGCGCAGGTATTCCAGTGTCACCTCATCCACCGGGAAGAAGCCGCACGTGGCGCCGTATTCCGGGGCCATGTTGGCGATGGTCGCGCGGTCGGCCAGCGGCAGATCGGCCAGGCCATCACCGTAGAATTCGACGAATTTTCCGACCACGCCTTTCTTGCGCAGCATCTGCGTGACGGTGAGCACCAGATCGGTGGCCGTGATGCCTTCCTTGAGCTTGCCGGTCAGCTTGAAGCCGATCACTTCCGGAATCAGCATCGACACCGGTTGACCGAGCATGGCCGCTTCCGCTTCGATACCGCCGACGCCCCAGCCAAGCACGCCGAGGCCGTTGATCATGGTGGTGTGGGAATCGGTACCCACCAGCGTGTCAGGGAAGGCGTAAGTGCGGCCATCTTCTTCCTTGGTCCACACGGTGCGGCCCAGGTATTCGAGGTTGACCTGGTGGCAGATGCCGGTGCCTGGCGGCACCACGCTGAAATTGTCGAAGGCGCTCTGGCCCCAGCGCAGGAACGCGTAACGCTCGCCGTTGCGCTGCATTTCGATGTCGACGTTCTCGCCGAATGCCTTGTCGTCGCCGAACTTGTCGACCATGACCGAGTGGTCGATGACCAGATCGACAGGCGACAGGGGATTGATGCGCTGCGGATCGCCGCCGGCCTTGGCCACTGCCGCACGCATGGCGGCCAGATCGACCACGGCGGGCACGCCGGTGAAGTCTTGCATCAGTACGCGAGCAGGCCGGTACTGGATTTCCCGGTCGGACTTGCGCTCGCCGAGCCAGGCGGCGAGGGACTTGAGGTCCTCGCCCGTGACGGTCTTGTTGTCTTCCCAGCGCAGCAGGTTTTCCAGCAGCACTTTGAGCGACATCGGCAACTTGTCCAGATCGCCCAGCGATCTGGCAGCGTCCGGCAGGCTGAAATAGTGGTATGTCTTGTCGTTGACGACGAGTGTCTTGAGGCTTTTCAGGCTATCGAGGGAGGGCATGAACTAACTCCTTGACGTGTCCGCACGGCACGGACCGGTGAACCCAACTGACCAGCGAACGGTAAGACCGAAATCTGCACGCTCTGCGGCGGCTTGAATGCTCGTTGAGTAGTACTGGACCCTCTGGCTGAGCCAGTGGTTCCTGATTCGGCTATCATGCGCCGCTTTCGAGTCATTGAGATTAATCCTCGAGTATAGGGTGCGTTGGCCGTCTGGCCGGTGCGCCGTGCCGATGCCTTGCGTCGAGGTGTCGATGAGCGTCCTGTGGAGAAGATTCGGTGAATACCCTGTTTATGCATTGCCGCCCCGGTTTCGAAGGCGAAGTCTGCTCGGAGATCAGCGAGCATGCCGCGCGTCTGGCAGTATCCGGCTATGCCAAGGCCAAGCCCAACGCGGCCTGCGCCGAGTTCGTCTGCACCGTGCCCGACGGTGCCGAGCGCTTGATGAACGGTGTGCGCTTCACCGACCTGATTTTTCCACGGCAGTGGGCCAGGGGCGTGTTCCTCGACCTGCCGGAGAGCGACCGTATCAGTGTCATCCTCGAGCATATGTCTGAATTCGCGACCTGCGGCAGCCTCTGGCTGGAAGTGGTCGACACCAACGACGGCAAGGAACTGTCGACCTTTTGCCGAAAATTCGAAGGCCCGCTGCGCAAAGCCCTGGAAAAGGCCGGCAAGCTGGTGGATAACGCCAGCCTGCCGCGTCTGTTGCTGACCTTCAAAAGCGGCCGGGAAGTGTTTCTGGGGCTGGCCGATGCCGATAATTCCGCCATGTGGCCAATGGGCATTCCGCGGCTGAAATTTCCCCGCGAGGCGCCCAGCCGGTCGACCCTGAAGCTTGAGGAAGCCTGGCACCATTTCATCCCGCGCGATCAGTGGGACGAGCGTCTGTCGGGTGACATGACCGGCGTGGATCTGGGTGCAGCGCCAGGCGGCTGGACGTATCAACTGGTCCGGCGCGGCATGCTGGTGACGGCGATCGACAACGGCCCGATGGCCGAGAGCCTGATGGACACCGGCCTGGTCCAGCACCTGATGGCTGACGGCTTCACCTACAAACCACGCCAGTCGGTGGACTGGATGGTCTGCGACATCGTCGAAAAGCCCGCGCGCAATGCCGCCTTGCTGGAAACCTGGCTGGGCGAAGGCCTCTGCCGCGAGGCGGTGGTCAACCTGAAGCTGCCGATGAAGCAGCGCTATGCCGAGGTTCGGCGCCTGCTCGAGCGTATCGAAGAAGGCTTCAAAGCGCGCGGTGTCAGGGTGTCGATCGGCTGCAAACAGCTGTATCACGACCGCGAAGAGGTGACGTGTCACCTGCGTCGGCTGGACATCAAGCGCGCCAGCTGAGCGAGGCTATGAGCGCCGCCAGCGTGTGTCGCTGGCAGCAAGCCCGCCGGGCGCGTTGTCCAGGCAGAGGTTTTTTCCACGATCAATCAGGCGGCAGTGCAAAGCCGGGAGTGGACATCAAAGTGCAGAAGGAACAATCGCAACGAGCGTCGGTGCTGCAGCATGTCAGCCTCAATGTGCGTCGCTTGCGGCACGCAGCGGACCTCAGCCAGACCGCGCTCGCCGAGCGCTCCGGTGTCAGCCGGCGCATGCTTGTCGCGATCGAGGCGGGCGAGAAGAATGTCAGTCTGGCGACGCTTGACCGTGTCGCCGAAGCGCTGGATGTGGCGTTCAGCGATCTGATTCAGGCGCCGGACGACCGCGATCCCAGCCGGATCAACGAAGTTGCCTGGGCGGGTGCGCATCCCGAGAGCACCGCTGTGTTGCTGGCCAAAGCCGTCGCGCGCCGGGAGGTCGAGCTGTGGGAGTTCAGCCTGATGCCGGGCGAAACTTATCGCTCCGAAGCCGACCCTGAGGGCTGGAGTGAACAGGTCTATGTGATCGAGGGCTGCCTGACCGTCGTTTTGCCCGGCACGTCACGCCTCGTGTCGGCAGGGGAATTCTTCATGTTTGCCAGCAACCAGCCCCACGCCTATCGCAACGACGGCGACGCCAAGCTGCGTTTTGTCCGGAACGTGGTGCTGTAGACCGCCATGCGCCGCGCCGCTATCGCTCCGACCGGCTCTGCACTGCTGCTCCAGCAACAGCCCTTCAACAGATTGCGCGTGTTTCGTACAGCCAACCCTGCCTCGATCCCGGCATGGGTCGTGCTCTGCATCCTTCATACCGCAACGGACCCGAGCGGTCCTGTTTGAATCCATCCGCACGCTGGCCATAATCAGGCGTGCGCGCCACCGTGGCGAAAACAAGGCGAGAAGCAATGACCTCTGATAACAGTCGACCCCACGCGGATGTGCTCATCGTCGGCGGCGGCCTGAGCGGCACCCTGCTGGCCGTGCAACTGCTGCGTTTGCCGGGGCAGCGCCGAATCGTGATCATCGAATCGCGCAGCGAGCTGGGGCGTGGCGAGGCCTACAGTGCCACGGAACTGGGACACACCCTCAACGGCAATGCGGCGCGCATGAGCGTCGACCCCGATAACGCCGAAGACCTGACGCAATGGCTGAGTGAGTACATCGCGGCGGGCGGTTGGCCCGAGTCCGACGAGCAGCATGTGCCCATCGCGGAGCTGTTCCCGCCGCGCGGAACCTTTGGCCTTTACGTGCAGCAGCGTCTGGCCGAGGCGCAGGCGATCGGTGCTGCGGCTGGCTCGTCCGTCGCGCATGTGCGTGGCGAGGTGACGGACCTGCAGACCGATGAAGCCGGCGTGCGTGCAACCCTTGCGGACGGCCGCACCGTGACCGCTCGCTTCGGGGTGCTGGCAACCGGCATGTTCGCCGCCGCACGCACGCCACAGCGCGACTCCAACGCGTTGAACGCGGCCGCGGTCGATCCCTGGGACGTTGCCGCCATGACGCAACTTGACCGGCAGGGGCGAGTGCTGATCATCGGTTCCGGACTGACGATGGTCGATGCCGTGGTTTCCCTGGAGCAAGCCGGGCATCGAGGCCCGATCGACGTGTTCTCCCGCCATGGCCTGCTGCCTCACGTGCGCCGCCAGCCTCCGGCGTGGCCGGACTTTCTGGCGGCCGATCACAGTATTCGCAGCACTCGGCAGCTGGTTCGGGCGCTGCGCGAGCAGTGTCGACTGGCGATCGAACAAGGCATTGACTGGCAAGCACCGCTCGACACGGTGCGGGTGCATATTCCCCGGCTCTGGAGTCAGGCGACTGACGTTCAGCGGCGTCAGTTCGTACGCCATGTCCGGCCTTGGTGGGAAAGTCATCACCACCGTTCTCCGCCGCCCAGTGCAAAGCTGATCGAGCGGCTGCTGCAAACGGGGCGTCTGCGCGTGCATGCCGCCACGCTGCAGGGGGTCGAGGAGGCCCCGCCGGGGCAGGTGCAGATTCGCGTGCGTTATCGCGGCGAGCCAGCGTCGCGTATCGAAAGCGGCGCGGCCCTGATCAACTCAACGGGCATCCAGTATGACTGGCGCCGGGTGGATCGCGCCTTGCCGCGACGGTTGCTTGAGCGCGGACTGATCCAGCCGGGGCCGCTGGCATTGGGCATCGCCGCCGATGCGGGCGGCGCCGTACTGGACGCCCAGGGCCAGGTCTCTGCGCGGCTGTTCGCCATGGGCCCGCCGTTACGTGGCATGTGGTGGGAAAGCACTGCTGTCACCGACGTCGCGTTGCAAGCCAAGGCCCTGGCTGCGCGTCTGGTGGCGCTCCGGGCCTGAAGCTGGCGACCAGGATGCGCAACCCGCTGGCGATGAGCGGGTTGCGCATTGCTTCAGGCGACGACCTCGAGCCGCTTCGCGATTTGTGTCGACTCCGACACAAATCGCAGTGTTTGCTCTAAAGCGCTGTCCGAACGAGCCGACAGCCCGTGATCGAACCGGTAAAACCGTGTGACTGCGGCAGGGACCGAAGCGATTACATCAGGGCTATGGAGGCATGCATTCATGTTGAGCTTGAGTTTCAGAAATCCCGCCGAAGGTGCGGCGTTGGTGCAGCAGACTGTCGCCCAGACCCCGCAAAGCCTCGAAGACGTTCCGGACAGCAACAGCGCCGCCGAGCAGGTGCGTCGGGGCATTGAAGTCCTGTTGTCGCCCGAGGCGCAAAAGGCGGCGAAATCAGGTGACAAAAACGCCGACATCGATGCCAGCCATCTGCCTGACCGGATCAAGGAGCAGCTCAAGCTGATTCGCTCGATCCAGGAGCGTATCGCCAAGCGCATGCAGGACATGCAGGCCTTCATGAACGACCGCTCGCTTTCGCCCCGCGCGCGGGAAGGCAAGATCCGTCAATTGCAGATGGAAATCATGGCCATGACCAACTCGCTCATCCAGGCCACCAACGAACTCAATCAGGCCATGCAGCAGATGAAACTGTCCTTGGCCGATCGCACACTGGCAGGCACGCTGGTAAGCCCGCAAAACCTTCAATCCTGATCCGGCAGACGCGCTATGTGCCGAAAGCTGGCCGTCGTCGAGGGCGCAGGCGCGCTGTGTCGCGCAGGTGGCATCAGACCGACAGTTGCATCATCCGGTCGCCCTGCAACTGTTCGCCGGGCCGGCGTTTGTTCACCGCCAGCTCACCGATCTTGATCAGCCGCGCGCGGATGACGTTGCGGCTCAGGCCCAGCAACTGTGCCGTATGAACCTGGTTGTAATGGCTGAAACGATAGGCCGCACGCAGCAGCGCGTCTTCGACCTTCTCGTGCAGGGCGCCGGCCTGCTCCTCGAACAGCTTCTGAAACGCGCGGGCGAGGAGTGCTTCGGTTGAATCGTCGACTGCTGGAGACGATTCTTCCTGACGCTCCAGACGCAGGTTGGACAGACGCAGATCATCGGCCTGAATCACGCCGTTGCGGCAGATCAGCAGCGTGTGATGAATGACGTTTTCCAGCTCGCGAATGTTCCCCGGCCAACCGTAGCTGCGCAGCTTCTGCTCGGCATTCGGGCTGATCTGAATCGGCCCGCAGCCCAGACGCTGGCTGTAGACCTCGATGAAATGCCGACTCAGCGGCATGATGTCGCCAGGCCGTTCACGCAAGGTGCTCAGCTGCAGGTTCACCACGTTCAGGCGGTAGAACAGGTCCTCTCTAAAGTGTCCGGCGTTGATCGCACGTTCCAGCTGCACGTTGGTCGCTGCCAGAACGCGGACGTTGATCGGCGTGCTTTTGCGCGAACCCAGGCGAACCACTTCACGCTCTTGCAGGACGCGCAGCAGCTTGACCTGAATGGCCAGCGGCAGATCGCCGATTTCATCGAGAAACAGCGTGCCGCCGTTGGCTTCCTCGAACCAGCCGGCTTTGGCGGTCAGGGCGCCGGTGAAGGCGCCTTTCTCGTGCCCGAACAGTTCGGCCTCTACCAGCGATTCGGAAAACGCACCGCAGTTCACGGCCACGAAAGGTTGATGCTTGCGGCTGCTGAGGTTGTGGATGTGGCGCGCGACCAACTCCTTGCCCGTGCCGGTTTCGCCAATGATCAGCACGCTCGCGTCGCTGGGCGCCACTTGCTGAATGTGCGCCAGCAGCGCCTGGGATCTGGGGTCTTCGAACACCTGCGCGGTGGCGCGGATCGACGTAGCCAGGGCGGGCGAGGGCGGTAAGGTCAGTAGCTGCATGGGGATCACTTGTGGTTGAAACGGTACGCTGGCGGTCATCCGGGAACTCCTTGTCGCCGAGGGGCAAGCCCATGGCCTGAGCGTCATGCTTGCGCCCGGCTAACGGGTCTGTCCTGCAGGGGTGAGCCTGCTCGCGTCAGCGAGGGTCACTGGGTGCACGGGTGCATTCAGATCGCTGGGGCGAGCACGCTCACCCCTGCAACGGGGCGGCGATGTCACTTACTTCTGCGGCGGCAGATCGTTGGCGATCATCTCGCCGAACGGGCCGGTCAGATTGGTAATGCCGCGACCGGCGAGGCTGCGATACGGCTCGGGCAGCAACGGGAAGACCAGCTCGGCAAAGCGGTAGGCCTCCTCCAGGTGCGGGTAGCCCGAGAAAATGAAGCTTTCGATGCCCAGATCGGCGTATTCCTTGATCCGTTCGGCCACTTCCTGCGGATTACCCACCAGCGCCGTGCCCGCACCGCCGCGCACCAGGCCGACACCGGCCCACAGGTTCGGGGCAATCTCCAGGTTGTCGCGCCGACCGTCATGCAGCGCGGCCATGCGGCGCTGGCCTTCAGAGTCGAAGCGGGCGAAGGATTTCTGCGCCGCCGCGATGGTTTCGTCGCTGATGTGTTCGATCAGCGTGTCGGCGGCTTTCCACGCCTCTTCGCTGGTTTCGCGCACGATCACGTGCAGACGGATGCCGAATTTGACGGTGCGTCCGTTTCGCGCCGCGCGCTCGCGGATGTCAGCCAGTTTTTCGGCAACGGCCGCAGGCGGCTCGCCCCAAGTCAGGTACACGTCGACCTGTTCGGCGGCGAGCTCATGGGCGGCTTGCGACGAGCCCCCGAAATACAGCGGCGGATAGGGTTTCTGGATTGGCGGGTACAGCGCCTTGGCGTTCTGCACTTTCAGGTGCTTGCCCTCGAAGTCCACCGCTTCGCCTTGCAGGACGCGGCGCCAGATCTTGAGGAATTCGTCGGTCACCTCGTAGCGTTCGCTGTGGTCGAGGAAGCTGCCGTCGCCGCGATTTTCGTCAGGGTCGCCGCCGGTCACCACGTTGATCAGAAGGCGGCCGCCCGACAGGCGATCCAGTGTCGCCGCCATGCGCGCCGAGACGGTCGGGGAAATGATCCCCGGGCGAATCGCCACCAGGTAACGCAGGCGTTCAGTCAGCGGCACCAGCGCCGAGGCGATCACCCAGGAGTCTTCGCAGGAGCGACCGGTCGGGATCAGCACGCCGTGGTAACCCAGATCGTCGGCCGCTTGGGCGACCTGTTTCAGGTAGTTGAGCGTGACAGGGCGCGCACCTTTGGTGGTGCCCAGAAAATGGCCGTCGCCGTGTGTCGGTAGAAACCAGAAAACATCCATGAGAAATCCTTCGAGCAGAATCGGTGGCTTGTGACGAGTGCACCCGTTATAAAGGCTTCGATTTATTCCGTAAAAGAACTGAATTCCATATTTTTATAACCGATAGAGATATGCCCTGTTTGTTTGGATCTGAGAGGGCAGACGCGCGCGCGTGAGCGGCGAAGAATTCTCTGGAAGCGCGTTTGCCCGCGCATGCGATTTACCCGGACCGCTGCGTCGTCTGACCCACCTCTTCGCGGGCAAGCGCGCTCCTGCAAGGTTCCGCGCCACATGAGCGGTCTGGACACCCATAACTTACGCGCAAAAAAACAGGCGCCGCAGCGCCTGTGAAGGAGAGTACCGACACGCTGATCGTCAGAAAATCTGCGTGAAAAACCAATACAGACCGCCCGAGAGCAGGATCGCCGCCGGCAGCGTCAGCACCCAGGCCATCGCCAGGTTGCGCAGCGTGCGCATCTGCAGCCCGGAGCCGTTGGCGGTCATGCTGCCCGCCACGCCGGAGGACAGCACGTGAGTCGTCGATACTGGCAGCCCGTACATATCCGCCGCGCCGATCGTTAGCATCGCCACGACCTCTGCCGATGCGCCTTGGGCGTAGGTCATGTGGGTCTTGCCGATCTTCTCGCCGACGGTGACGACGATGCGTTTCCAGCCGACCATGGTGCCCAGACCCAGCGCGATGGCGACCGAAATTTTCACCCACAGCGGAATGAAGCGGGTGGCGTTGTCGATCTGCTGCTTGAACAGCTGCACCTTCCCTTGAGTATCGGCGTCGAAGTTGCCCACCTTGTTCTTGTCCATCACGCGGATGGCCTCGGAGGTCAGGTACATGTCGTTGCGCACGTTGGCAGTCGCTTCCGCCGGGACCTTGGACAGCGAGCCGTAGCTCGCGACCTGATCGCCGATCTTGCCCGCCATGACCGCCAGCGCCGGAATCAGCTCGGGCGTCGCCTGCTTGTCGCGGATGTAGGTGGACAACGTCTGGCGTGAGTCGGCCGGAGCGGGCAGCGGCGCGGTTTTGATCAGCGCCTGCTGAGTCACCTGCGCCACCGCCGCAAACTGCACGGACTCATCGGCCGGCATCGCGCGGTTCAGGGCGTAAGCCATCGGCAGCGTGCCGACGAGAATCAGCATGATCAGGCCCATGCCTTTCTGGCCGTCGTTGGAGCCGTGGGCGAAAGACACGCCGGTGCAGGTGAGAATCAGCAGTCCGCGGATCCACAGCGGTGGCGGCGTGGCGCCTTCCGGTGCTTTATACAGCGCCCGGTTCTTCACGAACGCGCGCAAGGCCAGCAGCAGCAACGCGGCGCAGGTGAAGCCAACCAGCGGCGACAGCAGCAGCGAATAGCCGATCTTGGTGGCCTGGCTCCAGTCCACGCCGCTGGTCCCGTCACGGCCGTGCATCAGCGCGTTGGCAACGCCCACGCCAATGATCGAGCCGATCAGTGTGTGCGATGAGGACGCCGGCAGGCCCAGCCACCAGGTGCCGAGGTTCCACAGGATCGCCGCGATCAGCAGGGCGAAGATCATCGCGTAGCCCGCTGACGAGCCGACCTGCAGGATCAGCTCCACCGGCAGCAGGGCGATGATGCCGAACGCCACCGCGCCGCTTGAGAACAGCACCCCGAGAAAGTTGAAGGTCCCGGACCAGAGCACCGCGAAGTTCGGCGGCAGCGAATGGGTGTAAATCACCGTCGCGACCGCGTTGGCGGTGTCATGGAAGCCGTTGACGAACTCGAAGCCCAGCGCGATGACCAACGCCACGCCGAGTAGAATGAACGGTGTCCAGGTCAGCACCACAGTGCCCAGCTCGTCCATGTCCTGCTTGAGACTGAAGCCGGTGTAAAGCAATCCCAGGCCGAGTATGGCGAAGAAAATCACCACTGTCAGAACGCCGGGCTTGCGCCCGAAGGTAGAACTCAGCCCGGCGCCCTGTTGCAGAGAGCCTTGAGCCAGTGTCGGGGTTGCCATGATTTGCGATCCTGTCGAGATGGGATGGCATCCATGATCATTTCACAATGTGACAAAGATGCGACGTGGATCACGAAATGCCCGGCGACGGCAGCGGTCTGTCCGATTTTTGTTGGACGTATTGGTCTGGGCGCGTGATGCAAGTTGGGAGATCAATGTTAATTAATCGCTATTGCATCTATCGCGAAAGAATATAATCGTTTGTCGACCCTGTCCCGTTATCGGAGGCGGTTAATTAACGTTGCCACTACTGTAGAAACTATGGGGTTATCTGATGTTTATCGGCAATGGACTGATGACATGGACGTTATAAACGCTACAAGGCTGGAGGCTTCTGATCTCCTTACTGGCTGCATTCGATCCGGATGCTGTGTTGCCTAGGGCGTCGCCGGTAAGTGACGGTCAATACGTTGCCACTCGTCCATGGAAGACACAGGAGGTGCATATGATAATTGATACGTCTGGATAAATTAAAGGCTCGGTTCTAATCTCTTATATATAAGTTTATATCAAGGAATACGATAATGAGCGCAGATGATAACGGCCGCGTATGAATCATCCTCACTTAACCCGTACCGCAGCGAAGGGGAAGATTTCGCTGAAGCAGCCGATCCAGATGATTATGTACGGGTACCATCACGATGTTCACCACTATTTTTTTTTGGCTTGTCAGTAAAGCTGGCGAGACCTGTTCAACCCCCGTGAATAATATAACCTTTGAGGTCGAGGATAAACTTTGGCAAACCTTCCTCTCTAATAAGCAAAGATTTAAAGGCAACGTTTCGTCAGGTGACACGGTAACCGTAATGTTTCACGGGTCGGCCTCAGGGGCTCAATACCCTCATACGGGTGAGACGTACGTAATCGAGTAGCTCAACCACGCGCCCATGTGGCTATTCGGCCTCATGTAGTGCTCAAAAACCACCTGGCTTCCCGGCTCTTGCAGAACTGAGCCGGGTCGTTAGTGCGATCTCGCCTCGCGCCACTCATTTGTTCCAGCTCCTGGAAACGGCCAGCACCGGCAATTGAGTTGTATCAACGGGGGATTGGCTTTTTCTAATTGGCTATTGAAATCATCGCGAATCGTTATAACCATTCGTCCATCATGAGGGAGAATCGCAACTGTGGTTTAGCTGAACAGGCTAACGTGTCATTGAGGCACCGTCCTCACTTAACAATCAATGATGTCACTCGCTAAGGAATGCAATCATGGCCGATACTGGTAAAGCTAAAATCATTTATGATCATCCCTCCGTGAAAGATAAAGCCCCGGGGGCAACTATTAAAACGACGGATAAATTTGTTGTCCAGGCATTCTCTGAAGAGACTCAGATACACCTGTATCTGGTTTGTCTGATTCGAGCGGATGGTCGCCCTGCCACAACCAATCCGGAACTCCTTGTGGGACCGGCCTCGCCCGATCCGGAGGAACCGCTACTGTCCCAGGAACTCCGTTTGGAAGCGGGTCTCACGTCTGGCGAAGAAGTCACCGCTTTTTTTAATTATATTTTGAATGGCAAAGAGCATATGGATGACTCAGAGGTTAAAGCGCTTAAGGATGCATTCAAGAAGCATGTCCAAGAGGGTAAGAGCGTGAAGGACTTTGCAAAGGGGAACAAATTTGAGGGGGATAAATATCGCGTAGGGTCATGATTATCCTCAGCTCAGGCCAAGGTTCATACTGATTGAGGCGTCATGCTCATCACTGCTCTGTATCGGGTATGCGCCGCTAAGTTGACTCTGGCCTGATAATCGCCCGGCTTGGTAGACACCTCTCTTCAAGCCGGGTGATCAGGGTTCTTCAACGATATCCTTTCAATAATCACGGCTTTTACGAAATGCCCAGCGCCCGGCGATAAACGTAAAGGTCGCTACCAGGGCCACCAGCACCCAGAACCCATGGGGATCACTGGCCAGTGGAATCCCCCCGACATTCATCCCGAAGAAACCAGCCACGATGTTGATGGGCAACGCCAGCACCGTGACGACCGTCAGTGTGAACAGCGTGCGGCTGCTTTGTTCGTTGAGGTTGGCGGCGATTTCTTCTTGCAGCAATTTGATCCGTTCGCCAAGGGCGGTGAGGTCGCTGATCACCAGGGCCGATTCCTCGGTGGATTGCCGCAACTCCTGCAAATCTTCTTCCATCAGCCACTGTGGCGGACGGTGCAACAGGCGCATCAGCGAGCCCGGCTCCAGGGCCAGCAGGCGCTGCAAGCGCACCAGTACGCGGCGCATGGCACCCAGCTCGGTGCGATTGTTACTCAAGCGCTGGGAGAGCAGTTGGTCTTCGATCTTGTCGACGCTGATGCTGGTCTTGCGCATGAACTGCGCCAGCACTTCGCTTTGATCGCGCAGCAGATGCGCCAGCAGTTCGAGGGGCGAGCGAAAGGTTTCCCCCTGTTTGACCGACGATCGCAGTCTGTCCACCGAACGCAACGGGTGGTGCCGCGCGGAGATCATCAGGTTGCTGCGCACGCACACCCACAACGTGGCGATGTCGGTGGAGACGCGATTGAAATCGAAGACCACGTCGTTGACCACGGCCAGAAGGGCGGAGTCGACGTGTTCGATACGGGTCGACCTCGAACCCTCATGCAGCGCCTCGAGGAATTCGTCCGGCAACTCCAGATGGGTCTTCAACCAGCGTTCACAGCTGGCGTGGGCGAGGTTCAAGTGCAGCCAGACGAACTCGCCCGGCTCGCTGGGATTGTGCAGAAACTCAAGCGCCGTAGCTGAGTCGACCTCACGGCCGGGCTCGTCCGGTCTGAAACGAAAACCATACAGCAGACCGAAAATGTCAGAGTCCTGATGACGGGCAATGCTTGGATTCATGCGGGCTCGCAGACGAGTAGTGCCCAACGGGCAGCAGGGTCGAAAGCTGCATCATCGCAAGGGGTTTTGACAGGTTTGTGACAGTTTGTAAGGGGTTGTGGCTGTTCGTGGGAGCGTGGCTTGTGCTGCGATAGGCGACGAAGTTGTCGTCAGCCCATACGCCGCGGTGCGTCAGGCAGCCACCGGTGTCGCCATCAACGCCGGGTTCCCCGCCGATCGCGGGACAAGCCACGCTCCCACAGGTGGCCGCTAGACCATCGACAGTTGCTTCTTGCGCAGCGGCGCCGGCCAGGACGAGTCGATCAACAGCTCATCCTCGATGCTCAGGTCGATCTGCGCCGCCTCGGCATTGAGTCGAAGATGGAGCGGGTCGACGGCTTTCGGGATGGCGATCACGCCGTCCTGACGCAACACCCACGCCAGGCTGATCTGGGCGGGGGTGGCGTCATGGCGATCGGCGACTTCGAGGATGGCCGGGTTGGACAGCAAATCCCCGGCCTGTCCGATCGGGCAGTAAGCCATCAGCGGCATCGCGACGTTCTGCATCCACGGCAACAGGTCGTATTCGATGCCACGCTCTTGCGGGTTATAGAGCACCTGATTGGTGGCGCAGGCGGCGTTGTTCAGATCGAGAAGGTCGGAGACGTCGAAATTGGAAACGCCCCAGCGCCCGATCTTGCCTGCCTCACGCAGACGTTCGAACGCTTCGACGGTTTCTTCCAGCGGGTAGGAGCCCGGCCAGTGCAGCAGGTAAAGATCGATGAAGTCGGTCTTCATGCGTTGCAGGCTGCGCTCGCATGCGGCGGGGATGCCGTTGCGACTGGCGTTGTGTGGATAGACCTTGCTCACCAGCACGACCTGGTCACGCTTGCCGGCGATGGCTTGGCCGACGACTTCTTCGGCGCCGCCTTCACCATACATTTCGGCGGTGTCGATCAGCGTCAGGCCCAGATCGATACCGGTTTGCAGGGCCTCCACTTCGGCTTGTCGCTGATGGCGATCTTCGCCCATTCGCCAGGTGCCCTGACCGATGACGGGAACGGTTTTGTCTGCCAGTTGAAGCGTGCGCATGGGAGGCCTCGTGCCGATGATGACTGCATGTGTATAGAGAACTCAGGCAGTGCAGGCGGGCAGGGGTTCAATCTCAAGCACGTGACGACCGACGCATTCCCGGCTAAAGCCGGTCCTACGAGAAGCATGCGATGTCACAGCGTGCACGCGATCCCGTTGAATGCATGCAGCCAACAGGACCGGCTTCAGCCGGGAAGAGGCCGGTGTGAACGCCACCGATGTTGCGGTGCGACGACCGACGCGTTCCCGGCTAAAGCCGGTCCCACGAGAAGCATGCGATGTCACAGCGTGCACGCGATCCCGTTGAATGCATGCAGCCAACAGGACCGGCTTCAGCCGGGAAGAGGCCGGTGTGAACGCCACCGATGTTGCGGTGCGACGACCGACGCGTTACCGGCTAAAGCCGGTCCTGTGGTGGGTTTGGCGGCCAGTGTCACGGGTTACACATCATTTATGGGTGTTCTCCCATCCGCCGCCGAGGGCCAGGAACAGGTCGACCTGACTCATGGCAACCTGCGTGTTGGCCGCAGCCAGCTGCGCGGTGACATCGGTGTAGGTACGCGTTGCCTGCAGGTCGGCGAGGAAGGACTCACGGCCGGCAAGGAAGAAACGGTGGGTCTGATCTGCTGCCTGACGCGCCGACTCTTCCGCCTCGGCCAGCGCGTCGCGGCGCTCCAGCAGCGAGGTGTATTGCGACAGACCGGTCTGTGCTTCGCGAATGGCGTTGAGCACCACGCCGTCGAAATGCGCGAGCGCGGCCTGATTCGACGCTTCGGCCATGTGAATGCGCGCGCGGGCGCCGTTGGACGGGATGGTCCAGTTGATCACGCCGCCAAAGCCCCAGCGGTTGGTCGATGGATCGCCCAGTTCGTCGAGAATACCGACAGTGCCCACCGTCGCGCCGATGCTGATGTCCGGGTACAACTCGCCGGTGGCCACGCCGATGGCCGCGGTGGACATCGCCAGCCGGCGCTCGGCCTGACGCACATCAGGGCGACGCTTGAGCAGGGCGGCGCCATCGCCGACCGGCATGACCTGCGCGATATGAGGCAGCTCTGCGCACTCGGACACGCCTTTGGGCAGTTGATCGAGCGGCCGCGCGAGCAGCATCGACAGGCGATACAGGCCAGCCTGTCGCGCCGCCTGATAACGCGGCAGTTCGGCACGCAGGGATTTGAACTGGGTCTGCGAGCGGGTCACCTGGGTTTCATCGCCACGTCCGGCGTCGCGCAGGCGCTGGGTCAGATTGACGCTCTGCTGCTGAAGATCCAGCGAATGCAGGGCGATATCGCGTTCTTCGTTGGCGGCGCAGATTTGCGTGTACGACCGCACGACATCGGCCACCAGCGTGATACGCGCAGTGTCGGCAGCGGCCTGCGCCGCGTCGGTGTTGGCTTGCGCGGCTTCGATACCGCGTTGCAGCACGCCGAACAGGTCGAACTGATAAGACGTGGTCAGCCCCACGTCACCGATGTTCGCCACTGGCACCTTCTCGGGCAGCAGGAACGCTTGCCCGGCTTCCTGCAGGCGTTGCGCGCCGGCCTTGGCGGAGTTCGTGAAACCGCCGGCCTCCTGCGCTTCGTTGGTCTGATAGCGCGCCCGCTGCAGGTTCGCCGCGGCCACGCGTAAATCGGTACTGGACGCCAGCGCCTGACTGACCAGCGCGTCAAGTCGGGAGTCGTTGTACAACTTCCACCAGTCGGCCGGCACGGGCGCCGACACCACATTCGCCGATTCGCCGGCCAGGTCGCCCTGCAGATCGGCGCGATTGACCGCCGCGTCTTTGGGCAACTGGTAATCCGGACCGACCACGGTACAGGCCGACAGCAATAAGCCCAGGCCCGCTGTCAGCAGGCGCGCGCTGTGTTTCATTTGCTCGCTCCATTATCGGTGGACGGCCCATGGCCGACGGCGGGAGAACTGGCTGGCGCGTCAGTGCTGCGGGCGCCCACTGCGTCGCCGTCGGCATCGATGATCGACACGGTGGCGGTACGCCCGGCAATCATGCGGAAATCTGCCGGCACTTCATCGAAGGCAATGCGCACCGGAATCCGTTGCGCCAGACGCACCCAGCTGAACGCCGGATTGACGTTGGGCAGCAGGTTGGAGCCGCTGCTGCGGTCGCGGTCTTCGATACCGGCGACGATGCTCACGACGTGACCACGCAGGCGGGCGTTGTCGCCGATCACCCGGATGTCGACGCCGGAACCGATGTGAATTCCGTCCAGCTTGGTCTCTTCGAAGTAACCGTCGATGTGGAACGAGTTGCTGTCCACCACCGAGAGCACCGGACGCCCTGCGCTGACGAACTCGCGGTCACGTGGCGCGCGGTCGTTCAGGTAGCCGTCGACGGGGCTGCGTATGACCGAACGATCCAGGTTCAGCTGCGCCGAATCGACCGCCACTTGCGCCTCGTTCAGCGCCGACAACGCTCGGGCTTCCCGGGACTGGCTTTCTTCCAGTTGCTCGCGCGCAACCAGGTTGCCCAGGCCGCGGTTACGCTTGTTCTCGCGCTGCGCCTGTTCCCAGGTTTCCTTGCGCTCGGCCACGGTGGCCTGAGCCTGACGCAGCGCCAGGCGGAAGCGGTCCTGGTCGATGGTGAACAGCAACTGGCCTTTCTTCACGGGCTGGTTGTCGCTGACCGCGACCTTTTCGATCAGCCCGGACACGTCCGGCGCGATCTGGATCACGTCGGCGCGGATATGACCGTCCCGGGTCCAGGGCGCGTACATGTAATACATCACCATGCGCCAGACGACGACGGCGGCGAGAATGACGACCAGCAGGGTCAGGACCACACGGCCCAGAGTCAGCAGAGGTTTTTTCATTTCATCAGGTATCGACTGAGGGTATCCACGACGCCGAGCAGCAAAGCGTATAGACCGACGTTGAACAAAGCCCGGTGCCAGACCAGGCGGTAGAAGTGGGCACGCGACAGCAAGGCGTGGACCACCAGAAAAATCACATAAGCGATGCCCATCAGCACCAGAAACGTGGGCAGGAAAATCCCGCTGATATCCAGATCACCGATCACAGTGGCGCTCCATCGATGCCATACGGCGGTTGTTCTTCCTGCTCGGCAAGCACGTCGACGATCTCCACACCCGGCAACAGCGCCAGGCGCAAGCCGCTGAGCGCGTGCAGCAGGTGCAGACGCGACTCGTCATCGCCCATCCATTCGTGACTCAGCGAGCGGCGAGCGCGGTCCATGGTCATCAACAGACCCTTGGGCGCAGGCAAACGCTCGCGCGCCTTGAGACAGGCCCGGAAATAGCCGCCGACCTCGGTGGCGACCTGACGCAGCAACTGGCGTGGCACGGCGTTGACCCGAGGCATGTAGGCCAGCAGGTCGAGCATGTTCAATGCCACTCGCACTTCGCGCAGGGCGACCGTGGTGTCCTGCGCGGTGATCGCCAGACGCGGCAGGTGCTGCATCAGGCGGTCCAGCATGCGCACGCCCATTTGCCGGTGTTCGGCCAGGGTGGCTTCTTCGCTGAGCGAAACGATGTCGCCCCAGCTGAAACGGGTCAGGCGCTTGGCCGCCACCTCGGTGCCGAACGGCCGGACGATCAGGGTCCAGACAAATGCAAACGCGAGTCCCACCGGCCCGGCCAGGTTGGAGTTGACGAAGTTGAGGAAGTCCGCGTCGTAGGCGCTTTGAATGCTGATGAACGATGAGGTGTTGACGATCGTCAGCAGCGTGCCGAGGTAGAACTTCGGCTGCACCGTGAGCGTGCCCACGCAGATGAACGGCACTGCGAACGCCAGCACCAGCATCGGAAAGTCATGCAGGTTGGGCAGCACCGCGAACAGGTACAGACTGGCGAAGATCACCGACATCATCGTCCAGAAAAAGAAGCGATAGATCTGCGGCGCCGGGTCGTCCATGGCCGCGAAGAAGCTGCAGGACACCGCCGCCAGCGCAACCGCGCTCGCGCCATCCTGCCAGCCGAGCAGAATCCACAGCACCGAAGCGACGAGAATGGCGCTGACCGAGGTGGCGACCGAATACAGCATCATGCCGCGGTCCAGGAACGGCGACAGGCGCCCCAGCCGCCAATGCCGGTACACCGCGCGCCAGGGTGTGTGATCGTCGGTGCGAATGGCGTGTTGCAGCGTGCGGCAGTCCTGCCACAGGTCGATCCACTCGCGCAGCCGGTAGAGCGCGTTGGACAGCAGCAACTGGCGGCGATCGTCGAGCTGGGCGGCGGTGGGTTGCAGCCGATCAAGCTCATCGTGCAGCGCCTGCCAGTAGTGGATCGGCGCGCCGTCGACGGTTTTCTCCACCCAGTCGCGGCATTCGATCAGCAAGGGGGCGAGATCGGCCACCAGCTCAGGGGTGCGACGTTCCAGCGCCCAGAGCGCATCGTCCAGGGCGTCGATCACCGGTAGCAGGTGGATCATCCGGCCGCGCAGCTCCTTGGCGTTTCGTAGCGTCTGGCGGTGAGTACCTTCATACGGCAGCTGGCCGATCATCAGCTCCAGGCTGTTGAACGTCGCCACCATGGACGTGCGCAGGCCGCCCACTGCTTCGGGCGTAGCACTGCGTGACAGAAACAGGTCGCTGTAGGTCGAGGCGTCCTTGAACCACTTGCCCATGGAGTCGACCAGCACCGGCGCCAGACGGCGCGGCCAGAACATCGCACCGACCACCGCCGCGCAGACGATGCCGAGCAGGATTTCTTCGGTGCGCGACACCGCGATGTCGAAGACCGCCTGAGGGTTGTCGACCACCGGAAACGAGATCAGCGGCATGGTGTAGCCGGCCAGCATCAGCGCGTAGCTGTTGGCCGTGCGCAGGTGCAGCGACAGGAAGAGCAGGGTGCCGGTCCACAGCGCGATGACCAGTGCCAGCAGAAAGGGCGTCTGCACGAACAGCGGCACGATCAGCACCGACGCGGCCGCGCCGAGAAAGGTGCCGGCGGCGCGGTACAGCGCCTTGGAACTGGTGGGCGCGACGAACGGGCTGGAGACGATGTACACCGTTGCCATCGCCCAGTAAGGACGCGGCAGTTCGAAGATGAGCGCGATGTACAGCGCGAGCATCGACGCGGCGAAGGTGCGGATGCCGTAGAACCAGTCGCGGGCAGGCGGTACGCCAGTGAAAAAGCCTTTAAACAGGTCGTTCAAGATGACAGCTCCGGCGCCATCGGGGTCGCCATCGCAATGGCTTTGAAGACTCGCAAGGTGGCTTCCAGGTCGGCCGGGTCAACGCTGCCGAACACATCGCGGCGCAGGCGGATCAGTTCGCTTTCAATGGCGTCCGACAACGCTCGGCCTTCCGGGGTCAGGCTCAGGGATTTGGCGCGGCGGTCGGTCGGATCTTCGGTGCGTTGCACCAGTCCTGCCTTGCCCAGTTGATCGAGCAAACGCACCAGCGAAGGGCTTTCCAGACCGCACGCCTGGGCAACCGTGACCTGCCTGACGCCTTCACCCAGGCGCGCGATCATCAGCAATGGACCGGCGCAGGCTTCGGACACGCCGTAGTTCATCAGCGTGGTCTGGCAGACCCGGCGCCATTGGCGAGAGGCCGCAACGACGCCGCCGGTGATGTGCATTTGCAGTGAATCTAGAGTCATGGAAGGTGCCACTGGAGTAGGTTCAACCGAAACGGTTTGGTTAGGCAGTGAATGATTAGTCTCTGTATTATTAGGTTGCTAACTATTAATATCCAGTAACAAAAGGTTTTCGTCAACTGGAAATTGATCGAAGGTTCCGGTGGGAACGAGGGCGCGCCGTCGTTCGAAAACCCCGACTTAAGACCGATTTACGCAATATTTTGTGACCGTCTGTCGGCGTTTTCACGCCGATTTGAACTTTCTTCGAAAAATTCTCTCTCGGCAGTTCAAAAAAATGACGCCACTTAAATGGCTTGGCGCTGGCGAGTTTCGCCACGCCTGACGAACGGCATGAAAAAACCGCGGTTACGTGATAGTGGCGAGAGAGTGGCATTGATCGTTTTTTAAACGATTTCGGCGGTTTCTTGACTGTTCCGGCGGGTTAAAGAACAACCGATTCAGCCGATAGCAAAGGCGACAGGAAACAGGGCTCAAAACCCCGTTCCAGAGACATCCCTTTGCTGTGCGCCAGCGCACCACGAGAGCCACATGATCGACCTCGCCATTTGGAATCTTTCTGTACCCGTCGGCATTCCGGCCGCCACTATCGACACGCCGAAACTGGTCTCGGGTTACAAGGATGGTTACTTCCGTTCGGGAGACACTCTGTTCTTCTGGGCACCGGTAACCGGGTCAAGGACTGACAACGCCATCTACCCACGCACCGAACTGCGCGAGACCTTCCCCAACGGCGCTGTGCACAACTGGACCTACAGTCAGGCCGACAACTTCCTGCGGGCGGCGCTGACCGTCGACCAGGTGCCGTCGTCGGGCAAGATCGTCATCGGGCAGATCCATTGCTATGGCAGTACCGAGCCGCTGATCAAGCTCGAGTACCAGTACAAGGAGAAGACCCAGACGGGCAACATCGTCGCCAAGTTCCGTCTGACCCCGACCTCGGAGCCTGCGGTGATCCAGATCGCGACCGGCGTGCTGCTCAAGGAGCGCTTCACCTACACCATCCACCTGACGCCGACGGGCGCGCTGACCGTCAACGCCCACGACATGCAGTGGAGCGCGAAGCTGGATCCGAGCTGGAGCACCAGGCAGCTGTATTTCAAGGCAGGCGTCTACACCCAGGACAACACCGGTTACGCCACCGAAGGCGGCGCGGCGACGTTCTACAAACTGACGGTGTCCCACGACAAGAAAGCTTGACGGCATCAATGAGCAGTGAAGCGAGATCGAGAGCACTCTACCGGGCCATGCAGCGACCCGGTGGAGTGGGCGGGGCGACGGGTCACCTGTGCAGATCAAACGTTCCTGCGATGGTGGTAGTGGTAGTGACATCCTCAACGCTCACTTGAAAGCTGAAACTGCCCTTCATCGCTTGTATCGCTTCATCTGCGCTGATGAGCGTCACTGTCCCACTGACTGCATTGTACGCCGTGAACCAGCCCCCTGATTTCTCGACGCCATACGTTGCCCCAGGTGCTTCGAACGATCCCGGCAAGACTTCGTATGTGCCCGGTTCCGATGAATATGTAAATCGCACAGTTACGGATTCATAGGCTTCTTGTCCTTCCAGCTTACTGAAATTCACCTTCTGCGTGCCCCCTGACTCGCTGTTGGCAATGGTTACTTCAGCGTCAATGAAGTTTTTTGGCTCGCCGCCAATGGTGACTTCGAACGTTCCATTCGATTTTTCATTCTGTCCGTTCATGGTCGATTCTTCCTGAATCCTGGCAATGACAGGGATGCCCAATGGCGGACTCCAAGACCGTCCGTACCCACGAGGCCTGCCTACGAAGCTTAGGAGTCCAGGAAGTCAGGTACAGAACGATTCGACATCGAGAAAATAGCGAATCGTTATAGTGATTGTGTTTGACAAAAAAACACGCTCAAGGCGCTGCGCAAAGGTCTATCTGGCAGCAGGTTTCAAGAAAATCAGCGCGAATCGGATGCGACCCGGGGCGGGTTGCTCCACCGTAGCGGCGCCACCATGCAACTGCATGATCGCGGTCACGATCGCCAGGCCCAGGCCGTTGGAGTCCGAGCTCTGATGGCGTGAGGCGTCGCCCCGGTAGAAACGGTCGAACAACTTGCCGAGCGTCGATTCGCTCAGCACGGGCCCCTGATTTTCCACTTCAATGCGACATTCGCCGCCGCCTTCCAGAACGCGGATGTCAATCATGCTGCCTTCGTCGGCATAGCGAATGGCGTTGGCCACCAGATTGCTCAGCGCTCTGCGCAGCAGCAGCGGATCGGCGCTCAGGCGCGCATCGCCGCAGGTATTGACGATCAGTTGCCGTTCTTCAGCCAGGCCTTCGAAATAGCCGCAGACGCGCTGCAGCTCTTGCGCCATGTCCAGCGTCTGACGATTGAGCGCCGCTTGCGCGTCGTCTGCCCGCGCCAGAAACAGGATGCTTTCGACCATCCGCGAAATACGTTCCAGTTCTTCCAGATTCGACGCCAGCAGCGCCTGGTATTCATCCGCCGTGCGCGCCTGGCGGAGGGCGACCTGGCAATGCCCCATCAGCGACCCGACCGGCGTGCGGATTTCGTGAGCCAGGTCGGCGGAAAACTGAGTCAGGCGCTGATAACCGTCCGCCAGCCGGTCCAGCATCGCGTTGTAGGCGTCGCCCAACTGCTGCAACTCCACCGGCGTATCGCGATTGTCCATCCGGCTTTCCAGGCGGGCCGGCGTAATTGCGGCGGCATGGCTGGCCATCCTGCGCAACGGCCGCAGGCCCCGGCGCAACAGCACATAACCCAGCACGGCGGTGAGCACGAAGGCCAGCGCAACCGAAGACAGAATGCGATTGCGGAAATTCGCCAGCGTGGCCATCTCTTTCACGGCGATGTGGGCCGCCGTGAGGTGCACGCGCCTGCCGCTGGACATGACTTCCACCGTGGCCGCGCGCATGGGGACGCCTGACGCCAGTTCGCCGCTGCGCATGTCGGCGACGCTCAACGGCGCATTGGTTGGGACCACCGGCGTCAGCGGCAACGGCGCATGCAGCGGATTGACCATGATGACCGGCGGCTTGTCCGGCTCGGTGATGATGAAAATGTCATCCTCGCTGTCGAGCATGTTCTCGAACAACTGCGGGCTGCCTTGCAGCTTGTCCAGCGTCAGGTCGTATTGCAGCAGTTTGCGGAAGTGATCGAGCCGCGCCAGCACGGCGTGATCGGTGCGGGTCATCACCGCGTCTTTCATGGTTTCGTACAAGTACATGCCGGCGCTGGCGACGGCCAGCATGGCCACCACCGAAAACGCCAGGGTCGAACGCAGGGTCAGGGATGGCTGGCGTCCGGCTCGCATGGCCGCACCTCGCAGACATAACCGATGCCGCGCACGGTGTGGATGAGTTTGACCGGGTAGGGCAGGTCGATCTTGCTGCGCAGGCGTTTGATCGCGACGTCCACCACGTTGGTGTCGCTGTCGAAGTTCATGTCCCAGACCTCGGAGGCGATCTGCGCCCGGGAGAGGACGTCGCCCTCGCGCCGCACGAACAGGTGCAGCAAGGCGAACTCCTTGTTGGTCAGGGTGATGACCTGCTGCTGGCGAGTGACCCTGCGGCGCAGCAGGTCGAGCTCAAGGTCGGCCAGATGAAAATGGTCGGCCTCGCGGACCACGCCGCGACGCAGGATCGTGCGGATGCGCAACAGCAGCTCGGTAAACGAGAAGGGTTTGACCAGGTAGTCGTCGGCGCCCAGTTCCAAGCCGCGGATCCGGTCCTGCAATTGATCGCGAGCGGTGAGAAACAATACGGGCACGTCTTGTCTGGCGCGCAGGATTTCGATGATCTGCCAGCCATCGATGCCCGGCAGCATCACATCCAGCACCAACAGATCGTAGGTGTGCTCCAGCGCCATGTGCAGGCCGTCGGTGCCGTGCTGGGTCCAGTCCACTTTGTAGCCGGATTCGCTGAGCCCCTTCTTCAGGTACTCACCGGTTTTGGTGTCGTCTTCGATAAGCAGAATGTGCATCGTCGGTCGGGCTCGCTTCACGTCGTGGCGCTGTCACCGGCATGGCATGTCGGATCGGGGGCCTGCAACCCGGCTGCATGCCGCGTCGGATGTGGAGTGTAACCAACTGGCCGGGCGCGGCCGATTACATTTTTGTCATTGATCCGAGGGGTGATCGGGGCGTCGTGCGAATGACAAAAATGTCATCGCCCGGTCATTGTGGTGTGCCGGTTGCGGGTACAGGATGGCCTTCGTTCAACACGTCATGCCCCTCCAGCACGACTCTCGAAACTGCCTCAAGGAATGTTCACATGAAGATGAAGACTGCTCTGTCCACCACGTTCGGCGTGCTCATGCTCGGCGCCGCCGTTATTGCCGCTGCCGCTGACATGCCGGTGGTCAAGCCACTGCGCGGGACAGTCGACAGTGTCGACAACAAGACCCTGAACTTCACCACCCGCTCAGGCGCTCATCAGAGCATCGGCCTGTCTGACCAGACCGGCATCCGGCTGGTGTCCAAGACCGATATCGAATCGATCAAGCCCGACAGCTTCATCGGCTCCGCCGCCATCCCGCAAGCCGACGGTTCGTTGAAAGCGCTGGAAGTGACCGTGTTCGAGGCTAGCCTTAAGGGCAGCGGCGAAGGTCACTACGGTTGGCAGAATGCCGATGGCAGCACCGGCACCATGACCAACGGCACCGTGGGCAAGCTGAGCAAGGCCAACGGCCGCACGCTGAGCGTTGGCTACAAAGGCGGCGAGAAGCAACTGGTCGTGCCGGAAGACGTGCCGATCGCTTACGTTGAAGCGGGCAAGGTCGACCAGCTGGTCAAGGGCGCCAAGGTCGTGGTCTTCCCGGGTGAAGACGGCAAGACCGCCCGTGGTGTAGCGGTCGGCAAGGACGGCTTCCAGCCACCGATGTAAGCGGCGACGGTGCGTGATATGCACCGCGTTGCGTCCATGGTGGGCGCGCACTTGCCCGCGATGGCGGTCTGTCTGATCTGACACACGGCAATCGCGGGCAAGCGCGCTCCTGCGAGGCCCGGCTCACCACATTCATCCATGAAGAGCCTTTCAAGATGAAAAAAAACCGAATTCATCCTTGGCCCATTCGCCTGACGCACTGGATCAACGCCTTCGGCATGGTCTGCATGTTCATGAGCGGATGGGGCATCTACAACGCCTCGCCGTTGTTCCGTTTTACCTTTCCAAAGGACTTCACCGTCGGCGGCTGGCTGGGCGGCGCGCTGGCCTGGCACTTCGCGGTGATGTGGCTGTTGGTGATCAACGGCCTGATCTACGTGCTGTACAGCCTGTTCAGCAAGCACTTCAAACGGGATTTTCTGCCCGTCTCCCCGAAAGCAGTCAAACGCGATCTGCTCGACGCCCTGCGCTTTCGCCTCAGGCACGAGAAGGGCGTGTACAACGCCGTGCAGCGCCTGATGTATTGGCTGGTGCTGGCCGCGGGCGTGTTGATCGTGGTGTCGGGACTGGCGATCTGGAAACCGATTCAACTGCAGGAACTGACCGCGTTGTTCGGTGGCTACGATTTCGCCCGCTTCGTGCATTTCGCGGCGATGGCGGCGATCGGCGCATTCGTCGTGGTGCATTTGGCGTTGGTGTTGATGGTGCCGAAAACCTTGCTGCCGATGATCACCGGCGGCGTACGGCCAGTTGAAAACGGGAAGGTCGAACATGATTGAGCCGAAAAAACGCGCCATCCAGCGCGTCAGGCTGGAGCCTGCGCAACTGAGCCAGCTGGAAAGTATCCAGCGCCGCAACTTTCTGCGAGGCGGCTTGACGGTCGGCGCCATGGCCATGCTCACCGGTTGCAACCTGCAGGACGGCGATCAGGTGGATAAAGTGCTGTGGGCCATGTCGCGCTGGAATGATCGGGTGCAGGCCTGGCTGTTCAGCGGGCAGAAACTGGCGCCGACGTTCAAGAAGGAGCAGATCAGAAACCCGTTCCCGTTCAACGCGTTCTATTCCGAGGACGATATCCCGGATCTCGACGTGGCGGACTGGAAGCTGGGTGTGTCGGGGCTGGTGCGCGACAAGGCGCCGTGGACGCTGGATGGCTTGCGCAAATTGCCGCAGCGCAGTGACATCACGCGACTGATCTGCGTAGAGGGCTGGAGCGCGATCGGGCAGTGGGGCGGTGTGCCGCTCAAGACGTTCCTCGAGCATGTGGGCGCGGACACCACGGCGAAGTTCGTCGGGTTCAAGTGCGCTGACCGGTATTACTCGAGCCTGGACATGCCGACGGCGTTGCATCCGCAGACCTTGCTGGCGCTGGATTTCGGCGAGGTGGCCTTGCCGCCGGATTACGGTTATCCGCTGCGGGTGAGGGTGCCGACCAAACTGGGGTTCAAGAATCCGAAGCACATCGTCGAGATTTTCGTGACCAACGATTATCCGGGCGGGTACTGGGAGGATCAGGGGTATAACTGGTTCAGCGGGATTTGATCGTGCTGCCTCAGTCTCGCTTTTGATTCTGCCCGGAGGGCGTAGGAGTCTGGCTTGCCGACGATGGGCTGCGCAGCAGTCCTGAAATCAGCGGATGCGGTTCTTCAGACACACCAAGCCAGCAGGGTTTACTGCCGGTTCCCGGCAGATCGTCGGCAAGCCGGACTCCTACGCCCTCCGGGCAGAGAATCAAAAGCATAAAAAAACCGCCTGACGAGTAATCGGCAGGCGGTTTTTTAATGCGTTGAAACTCAGTTCAGACCGAGCTTGCCACGCATTTGCGACAGGTCTTCTGCCAGGGTGTTGACCGGGCCAGCCAAGGCCTTGCGGTCGTTTTCCTTGACCTTGTCATAGGTCTCGTAACCGCCATCCTTGGTTTTGTACTTGGCCAGAATCTTGTCGACCGTGGCGAAGTTCTTGTCGACTTTGGCGACGAACGCTGCATCGGACTTCTGCAGTTGCGGCTTGAACAGGTCGACGATTTTCTTCGAGCCGTCAACGTTGCCCTGGAAGTCATACAGGTCAGTGTGGCTGTAACGGTCTTCTTCACCGGACAGTTTGGTCGCAGCGACTTCTTCCATCAGCGCCGCAGCGCCGCCGACCACTTTTTCCGGCGGGAAGGTCATGTCGGCAATGCGCGATTGCAGCTCTTTCACGTCAGCCAGCAGCTTGTCGGCGAAAACAGCCTGGTCCTTGGTGGTGTTCTGCGAGAACAGCGCGTACTCCAGGCGGTGGAAACCGGTGAAGTCGTCGGCTTTCACGCCGTTTTCGTGGTCGTCTTCGCGGGAGTCGATCGACGCGTCCAGGTCGCTGAACAGCTCGGCGATCGGCTCGATGGACTCGTAGGAGATACGCGTGGTCGGGAACAGTTTCTTCGCAGTCGCCACGTCGCCTTTCTTGATGGCGTCAGTGAATTTCTGGGTATCGGTCACCAGCTTGTCGACGTTTTCAGTGACGTAAATCTTGTAGTCCGAAACCGGCGTGACCAGATCCAGCGGAGCGGTGGCTGCGAAGACGGACATCGGGGTCTGCAACAAGCCAAGGGTAAGCAACAACGCGAGAGGCGACTTTTTCATGGAGCTCTTCCTGTGAGGTAAGGGTTGTCAGGCAGTTTTTGTTTTTACAGCAGAAGCGGCAGCCAGCAGTGACCGGCCAATGAAATCGTGACTGTCGACGACGCCCGGCAGGGTGAAGAAATAACCGCCGCCAACCGGCTTGAGGTATTCCTCCAGCGGCTCGCCGTTAAGGCGTGTCTGCACCGTGATGAAGCCTTTTTCCAGGTCCGACTGGTAGCAGATGAACAACAGCCCCATGTCCAGCTGACCGTTCTTGTTCACGCCGTTGGAGTAGTTGAACGGGCGACGCAGGATCAGGTTGCGCTGGCTGTCCGGCGTGCGCGGGTTTGCCAGACGGATGTGGGCGTCGAGCTTGGTGATCTTTCCCTCCGGGTCCTTTTTGTAGTCCGGCACGTCGGTCTCGGCCTTGCCGTCCATCGGCGCCCCGGTGGCTTTGACGCGACCGAAGATCGCTTCCTGTTCCTGCAGCGGCGTGCGGTCCCAGCGCTCGACGAAGTTGCGGATGATCCGCACCGCCTGATAGCTGCCGTTCGCGGCCCAGGCCGGTTCGTCGCTGCCGGGCTGCACCCAGACCAACTCGTTCATCGCTTTCTGGTCGTTGGAATCCGGGTTGGCGGAACCGTCGCGGAAACCCAGGAAGTTGCGCGCGCTTTCCGGTGGCTGGCCCGGCTTGAGCGGAGCCTGCGCCGGAACCGTGCCTTCCTGTTTCCAGCGCACCAGCAGCAGGTCAGGCAGGTTTTTGACGATGTCGCGCAGGGCGTGAATGTTGCTGTCCGGGGCGTTGGAGCAGAACTGAATGCTCAAGTCGCCGTGGCAGCAGTCCGCCTCCAGCGCGTCGTTGGGGAAGCCGACCATGCGCTGAAGACGCTTGGGCTTGACGTGTTCCAGGCCGAAACGCTCGTCGAACAGCGAATCGCCCACGGAAACGGTGATGGTCAGGTTGTCCGGGGTGACCACCGGGCCAAGAATGCCGGAATCCAGCGGTGGCAGTTTCGGGTCCACCTGCGGTACGGCGCCGCCGGTCATCAGGAACGAAATCCGCTCGTTGAGCGTGCGGAACAGGCGCTCCAGGTCTTCGCGGTCCTGCGCCAGCACGTCGAAGGAGACCATCATGCCGGCGGTGGGACGCGGGTTGACGATGCCGCTCTGGTGCACACCGTGAAACTCGTTGTGATCCTGGGTCTTCTCGCTTTTCGGCGCTTCAGTGACTTGCGCTGGCGCAGGTGCAGCCAATGCATTACCGCTCAGGCTGGCCCCGGCGATGGCGGCGCCGGCCGCACCCAGGCCCAGCAGGACACGGCGACGGTCAACGGAGACGGGAGCGTTGGTTGGATCTGAATCTTTCATGTGGATACTGTCTTCGTTCTGGTTTCAGGTCCGGGCGGGCGCATCGGCACCCGCCCGGGCACGCTTACAGGCCGGAGAGGCCCAGGGCCGGATCGATTCCATCGAGTGCATCGGCCAGTGCCTTGGCCTTGTCTGCGATTTGTTTTCTTTGTTCGGCGCTGACCTGGTCATACGGCTTGAAGCCGCTGTCGGTCTTGAGCATCAGCAACTGGTCGTCCAGACCGGTGGTGGCGCTGTCGATCTTTTTCAGCACGTCGCCGGAGGTCTTGCCCAGCAGAGGGCGCAGCAGCTCGATGACCTTGCGGGTGCCCTCCAGATTGGCGGCGAAGCCGGTGACATCGATGTGGCTGTAGCGCTCTTCTTCGCCGTTGCTGCGGATCTCCGCCAGACTGCGCATGGTGCGCACGATCATGCTGGCCAGCTGTTCCGGGGCGATGCTCTGCGCCAGCAACTGCTGCTTGAGCGTGGCGATGTCGCTTTGCAGCTTCTGCACGACGGGCGTCAGGCCCTCGACCGATTTCTGCGAGAACAGACCGAATTCGATGCGATGGAAGCCGCTGAAGCCTGGGTCCTGCTCACGCTTCTCGAAGTAATCGGCACGGGCGTTGATGGCATTGTCCAGCTCCGCCAGACGCTGCGCGGCCGGGGCGATGCGTTGATACGCCGCGCGCGCCGGTGCATAGGCTTGCTGAGCCTGAGCGAGGTCACCGCTTTCGATGGCCTGCTGCAGGTCGTTGACGGCGCGGATCAGCGCGCTGCTCTGGGTGCTCAGGTAAACGCGGTATTCGGACAGCGGGCCGATGAACGCGACCATCGACGGACGCGCCTTGGCGGCGGCGTCGGATTCGGCCGTGGCGGTGACGTGCAGGGTGCCGCGCGGGTTGCTCAACAGGCCGCAGGTGATGGCGTAATCGCCAGGCTGCAGGTTCGCGTTGATGATCTGGCTCAGGCCCGGCACGATGTTTTCGCGTTCTTCGACGACCAGCACGCCGTCGAGGATTTCCCACTCGACGGCCCGGTCGGAGGCGTTGACGATGCGAAATGCATTCTTGCCGGCCGGTACCGTGATCGCATTAGGCTCGCAATTCTTGGCGTGGATCGTGACCACGGTTTCGTTGCCGCTGTTGGCAACGCGTTTCTTTTGCGCAGCCTGCGAGGCGAAGTAGAACATCGCGCCTGCGGCGATCATCAGAATCACCGAGCCTGCGACGGCGAATTGCAGGGCGCGTGAAGGCTTGGCTTTCTGTGGAGGAAGGCCGGTGGGACTGGTGGTCATGGTTGCCCTTATTTGTTCGTAACTGAAGGTGAGTGGCCGTGTTCGTGCGCAGGACGGGTGGGCAGACTCACCACCCGCGCCTGAGGTTTGAAGAACAGGACCAGCGCGAAGATCAGGTAAGCCAGGTAGGCCACCAGTACGCTGACGGTCGGTGCATCCTGATAGCCGAACATGCCAGCCAGCACCGAACCGGTCGGGCCGTCCATCGGCAGCGTGGCACTGATGTCGAAGACCACGTCCTGGAAGTGGTTCCACACGCCGGCTTCATGCAGCGAGCGCACCGAATTGGCGAGGATGCCGGCCGCGACCACGAGAATGAACAACCCGGTGTAGCGGAAGAATTTGCTCAGGTTCAGGCGCAGGCTGCCTTTGTAGATGGCGACCCCCACGCACACCGCGATGATCAGACCCAGCAGCGCGCCGACCGGGCCGGACACGCCTTCGCTCTGCTGAAAAACGGCGAGCAGGAAGAACACGGTTTCAAGGCTTTCGCGGGCGACGGCGAAGAACACCATGCCGATCAGCGCGTAGGTCTGGTTTTTCGAGCCGGCGAGGGCGGCGTCCAGGGATTCATGCAGATCGTGTTTGACCGAACGCGCGACCTTGCGCATCCACACGACCATGGAGCTGAGGATGACCACGGCGACCAGGCCCACCACGCCTTCGAACAGTTCCTGCTGCTTCTGCGGGAATTCGGCGCTGACCATTTCAAGGCCGCCACCGACGAACAGGGCAAGGGCTGCGGCGAGGAAAACGCCGATCCAGACCGCTGGCATCCACTCGCCACGGCCCGTCTGCTTCAGGTAACTGGCAATGATGCCAACGATAAGCGCGGCTTCAATCCCTTCGCGCAACATGATCAAAAAAGGAACGAGCATTTATCACCGGTGTAAATCTGATAGGGTGTGCGGCCTGAATGCGTAGTACAGCCATTCGCATTCAGCCAGGGTGTAACATAATGATACTCATTATTGAATGAGCATACTTGTTTTTTTGCTTTCTCCAGAATTTGTGCATGTTTTCAGGTAGCGTTCAGCCCTCGGCCACTCCTCTTGCCGTGCGGGCGTAATCAACGTCATTCAATCCCCTTTCAGACACCTCTGCCGCAGGCGTTGGAGCGCGCTTGCTCTGGGCGCACTCGGACGATCTGCCGGGGGAATGCGGCGTGTCAGGCAAAGAACGCGGTCGCTGGTTTTACGACTGCTGCGCAGCCGATCGCGAGCAAGCTCACTCCTACAGAGGTCTCCGGGCATTTCCCGAATTCTCCGACTAGACACAAGACCCGTAGGAGCGCGGCATGATTGGCAGTCCGACGACCCGTATGAGCGCGCTTGCTCGGGGCCGCCATCGGACGAAGACTGACTTTCAGTCGCTGCAGGGCAGAATCTGAAAGCATCGCGTCGACCCAGTGGCCGAGAATTATTTTCGAAAACCATGTGAGGTAAATCCTGCTGGCATCCGTGTAGTGAGAATCGATGCGTTCAACGACGCACGCCCTCACCACTCGATACCTCAGGTCTACCGTTCATGACAGCTCTATCCGGTTTTCGTGTCTGCGCCCGTCCCGCGCTTCGTTCCGCTCCGTTACTGGGGTTATGTTCGGCCACTGCACTGCTGTGTTCTCTGGGCCTGAGCACATGGGTCAGTGCTGAAGAGATGCAGCTGGATGCCGTTAATATCGATGCCAGCTCGCAAGCCGATATCAGCGAGACGGAGCACAGCCGCACAAGCTATCAGGCGCGCAAGTCCACGGTCGCCACGCGCACCGAATCGCCGCTGCTGGAGACCCCGGCCACGGTCAACGTGGTGACCAATCGGGTGATCGAGGACCGGCAGCCGTCGAGCCTGGACGAGGCGATCAACGCCGTCAGCGGAGTCAAGCAAGGCAACACGCTGGGCGGCACGCAGGACGCGATTCAGAAGCGTGGCTTCGGCACCAACCGCGACAACTCGATCATGCGCGACGGCATGCAGTCGGTGCAGGCGCGCAACTTCACCCCGACCACCGAGCGCATCGAGGTGCTCAAGGGCCCGGCGTCCATGCTCTACGGCGTGCAGGATCCGGGCGGGGTGATCAACGTCGTGACCAAGAAACCGCAATTGGTGGACGCCCACTCCATTTCTGTGTTCGGCAGCAGCTTCGGTGGCGGCGGTGAGCAGATTGACCTGACGGGCCCGATCGGCACCAACGGGCTGGCCTATCGGGTCATCGCCGACAAACAGAATTACGACTACTGGCGCAATTTCGGCAGCATCGACCAGTCGGTGATCGCGCCGTCGCTGGCCTGGTACGGCGACGACACCACCGTGTCGGTGGCTTACGAGCACATGGAATATTCGGTTCCTTTCGACCGTGGCACGCAGATCAACACCACCACCGGCAAGGTGCTGGACATCCCGCGCAAGCGTCGTCTGGACGAGCCGTTCAACGTGACCACCGGGCGCTCCGACTCCCTTGACCTGCGCATGGACCATCGCCTGAACGACGACTGGACCCTGCGCACCGGTTACGCGTACAGCCGCAACTACTACAACGACTACCAGTCGCGTTTCATGTCGGCCGACTTCACGACCGGCGCCGTGACCCGGCGCGGCGACGCAACCCGCGATGCCGTGCAGTTCGCTCACACCGCCACCCTCAACGCGCTGGGCAATCTGTACTGGGGCGATGTGCGTCATGAGCTGTTGATCGGCGCGGACTACATGAAGAATGATCGCGAGCTGGGTGATCTTTATCGCAGCCCTAACAAGACCGACTTCAACTACAACGATCCGGTCTACGGTGTCACGCCTAAGCCTTCCACGGTGAGTGCACCGAACAGCGACCAGATCGACCACCTGCGCACCCATGCATTCTTCGTCCAGGACGCCATGCACCTGGGCGAAAAGTGGATATTCCAGGCCGGCCTGCGTTACGACGCGTTCGACGAGCTCACCGGCAAGGGCCGTCCGTTCATCGTCGGCGCCGACGTCAAGGACAGCAAAGTCGTTCCGCGCGTCGGTCTGGTTTACCTGATTCAGCCGGACTGGTCGGTGTACGGCAGCTACACCGAATCGTTCCGCCCGAACACCTCGATCGCGACGCCGATCGAGAGCCTGCCGCCCGAAGAAGGCAAGTCTTATGAGATCGGCACCAAGTTTCAGAACGACGCGATTACGGCGACCGTCGCGCTGTTCAACATCAACAAGAAGAACGTGCAGACCAGCGAGCCCTGCGGCACCGAGACCTGCACGCGGGTCTCGGGCGAGGTGCGTTCCCGTGGCCTGGAAGCCGACATCACCGGTCAGTTGAACGAGGGCTGGAGCCTGACCGGCAGCTACGCCTACACCGACACCCAAGTGCTGGAAGATCCGGTACTCAAGGGCGAGCCGCTGGACGGTGTGTCGAAGCACACGGGCGCGCTGTACCTGACGCGCGACTTCGGCCACGTCGGCGTGGGGGATCTGCGCGCCGGTGCCGGTGCGCGTTTCGCCAGCCGCTGGGGCGTCAACGATGGCGCTGGCAAGGAATATTACTTGCCGTCGTCGAAGGTCGCCGACGCGTTCGTCTCTTACAAGATGAAGCTGGACGAACGCGATCTGACCCTCCAGCTGAACCTGAAAAACATGTTCGACGAGAAGTACTACACCTCGTCCAGCGGCCTGGGTTCGCCCGCCATCGCCATCGGCGAGCCACGTCAGTTGGTGGCGCGGGCCAGGCTGGATTTCTGATCAGGACAGGCCGGTCGTGCGGCGTTGCGGCATGAGCCTGGCGCAGCAGGGTTGTGCGGTGTGGCGATCGGGCTGGCAGCGATTCAGCTGAACGGGCCTGATCCATAGGGCGTCCGCGGGACTGTTCGCGGCCGTTTTCGCATATCATCAGCCGCCAGCCACATCCCGCGTCACCGCCTTCACCAGGACACTGCCCAAGCAATGAGTTCGCCAAGCCTTTTCGCCCCACCGCCTTCGCTGTTTCTGCCGCTGACCGACGAGGTCGTCAAGGCGCTGGCGGCTGGTGATTCGCTGGACGACTTCCTCGGCGTGGCGAGCCGTGCGCAGATGGCTGCCCTGATGCTGCTGCTCAATCTCAAGGCGTTGATCGGGCAGGGCATCGCGGTCGAGATGCTGGAGCGCATGCTCGACGATGTGATGCGCGCTGCCGGTTCGGTAGAAGAGGGCGGCGGTGCGTTTGCCGACCTGGTACGCATGCGTTTCAACGCCGAAAACCTGGCCGCCAGCCTGACGGTGCTCGAGATCGCCGGCGTCGCCTTCCTCGAGGAACACGAGGTCCAGGCTCAGGCCTATCTGGACGAGGAAGGGCAGTGGGACTTCGGCTTTGGCCTGCGTCATCGCCAGACCCTCGAGCCATTGACCCGTGAAATCGTGCTGGCGACCGGTGACGTGCTGCGCCTGAGCGATCAGCAGAGCCGGATCTTCGACGAGTTTCAGGTGTGCACGGATGAGTCGTTTCATCTGCAGGCCTATGCTGGCGTGGGCAAGACCTTCCTGCTGGCGAAGTTCTTCGAAGTGCTCGATCCGGCCACGACCCTGCTCATGGCCACATTCCCCGCGCAGGTGGCCGCCCTGCGCGAGCGCGTCCTGCAGTCCAGTCCCGACAGCCGCATCAACGCCTGCACCTTTGGTCACATGGCCAACCTGTTGCTCAACCGCGACCTGACCTCTCAGGGCTGGCGCAACAGCGACATGCAACGCACCAGCGCCAGCTCGCTGGTGGACGACCTGCAAGTGGCGCAATGGCTGAACCTGCAGAGCGTCGGCAAGCTCTATCCTCGGGACGTGGCGCGAGTCTGTCGCGCCACGGTCCACAGTTTCTGCCTGTCGCCGCTGCCGCACATCGAGGCGCGGCATCTGCCGTCCCTGGGGCACGCGGCCAGTCAGGCGGACATCGCCATGCTGCTCGAATACAGCCGATTATTGTGGCGCGAAACGGTGCGGCCCTCGGCGCCGCACATCCGGCTGCCGATTCGCAACGCCCAGCGCATCAAGTTCCTGTCGCTGACCTCGGAAGTCATTCCCGAGAATTACAGCCACATCATCATCGACGAAAGCCATGAGCTGACCGCCCCGATGGTGCAGATCCTTGATCGCAGCCCTCAGGCGGTGATCACCCTGGGTGATGAGTTCCAGCAGTTGAGCGGCAAGGCGACCCGCCACGGCGGTTTCATCCGCCAGCGCTTCATGACGCAATCGATTCGCGCCGGCAAGCAGATGGCCAACGTGCTGGATCCGCTGATCCAGCTGCACCCCAGCGACATCAAGGAAGGCTTCGTCGGCCGTGCGCCGCATCCCACGCGCATCATCGGCCACGGCGTCATGCCGATCCCCGACAAGCCGACGACGATTCTGGTGGCCAACGAATGGGGGCTGTTCGCCTGGTTCAGGCGCCTTAGCGAAGCCGGCGCGAGTTTTCAGTTGCCTGCCAGAACCCTCGAACACCTGACCCTGTTCGTCAAAGGCCTGGATGGGTTGTATTGCGAAGACCTGCGGCCGCAGCACCGGCTGATTTTCCGCTATGCCTATTGGGACGCCCTGGCGTCGGCCATGGGCGCCAGCCACGAATTCAAGGCCGTGCACGAGTGGTTGGGGCAGGGCAAGCGTCTGCAGGACTTCGTCGAGACGGCGCAGCGGTTTTGCAGCGATCCGTCAGCCATCCTCAAGCTGGCGACGGTGGAGGACGTGAAAAACCAGGAATTCGACTGCGTGCTGCTGTCCCGCGACCTCATGCGCCCGCCCCGCGAAGGTTCGACCCACTCACTGGCCAGCGTCTGCTCGCTGCTCTACACCGCCAGCTCCCGCGCCCGCCACGAACTGCTGCTGCCGGGCAACATGAACGACTGGCTGCAGGATCTGGGGCGTAATCAAAGGTGAGCGGCGCGGACGGGCGCTGCCTCGTCTGCAGGTTGCAGAGGTCTGCTGAACAAAACGCTGCGTCTACCCGGGATGCATTAAGCCAGTGCTTGCGCCCACAGGCTTTGTTAAATTGCCCCTCGGCGCGAGACGCATCGACATCGCGCCAGCCCCCCATGCGTTGAATCCGGAACCGTTCATGCCGAAAAAACCAGGCAGACCTGCCGCTGGTACGTCGTTGTCAGAGCCCAGAAAGGCATCAAGCCTCACCTTGATCGATGTGGCCAAAGTCGCCGGTGTGTCGCCGATGACCGTTTCGCGGGCGCTGCATCGGCCGGATCTGGTCAGCGAAGACACTCGCGAAAAGGTACGCGACGCCGTGCGCAAGACCGGTTATGTGCCGAACATGCTGGCGGGCGGTCTGGCCAGCAACAAGAGCCGGCTGGTGGCGATATTCCTGCCGACGATTGCCAACTCGATTTTCGCGGACACCGTGCAGGCGCTGATGGATCGTCTGACCCAGGCCGGCTATCAGACGTTACTGGGGCTGACCGGTTATGACGCGCAGCAGGAAGAAAAACTGCTGGAAGCAGTATTGGGGCGGCGTCCGGATGGCATCGTCCTGACCGGCACACTGCACACCGAATCCAGCCGCGCGCGCCTGGCCCAAGCCGGGATCCCGGTGGTGGAAGCCTGGGATCTGAGCGAAGACCCTATCGACATGCTGGTGGGTTTTTCCCACGAAAAAGTCGGGGAAGAGACCGCCCGCCATCTCTTGGGCAAAGGCTACAAGCGTTTCTCCGTGGTGACGATCGGCGATCCACGAGGCGTCAGGCGTTGCAACAGCCTGATCGCCGAGCTGAAAAGACACGGCGTCGACGACGTGCCAATGGAATTGCTGGCGCCGCCGGCGACGCTGCAGACCGGCAGGGAAGGGCTGGCCAGGCTGCTGGAGCGCGGCATTGGTACGGATGTCGTGGTGTGCAGTTCCGACACGGTGGCCCAAGGCGTCCTCGCGGAAGCGGCCAGCCGTGGCCTGCGCGTACCCGAGGATGTCGCGGTCATGGGGTTTGGTGATCTGAGCAGCGCTGCCCAGGTGTATCCAGCACTTTCGACGGTGCGCGTCGACGGTAATCGTATCGGTCTGCAGGTCGCTCAGGCCTTGCTCGACCGCTTTCAGGAACACACGTCCGGGGACAAGCCTGTGCGCGTGGACACCGGGTTTTCATTGATCGATCGCGCCAGCACTTGATACCTGCTCTACTCACCAACCGACAGACGCGGTGTTGAATGATTGCGCAATCAGTGTACTATCCCGCTCAAGGTGATCCGTCTTTCGACGCCGATCGCCTTTTTTGATGCTTGCGATGATTGCGCAATCATAACGGTGACATCGCATTTTCAGTAGACGAATCTGGGGCGCTTGCCATGCTCGTACAACAACAAAACATCATGTCTTCGGATGCCGACACAATCGCTTGGGTCAGAGTGTCATCGGTGTTTCTGCCGCTGGCCAATCCGATCAGCGATGCCAAGGTGCTGACCGGACGGCAAAAGCCGATGACCGAGATCGCCATTCTGATTGCCGAGATCGAAAGCACGGACGGCCATTGCGGCCTGGGTTTCAGCTACTCGAAGCGCGCCGGCGGTCCCGGCCAGTTCGCCCACGCCCGGGAAATCGCGCCGGCGCTGATCGGCGAGAATCCCAGCGATATCGCCAAGCTGTGGACCAAGCTCTGCTGGGCCGGCGCGTCTGTGGGACGCAGCGGGCTGTCGACTCAGGCCATCGGTGCCTTCGACGTCGCGTTATGGGACCTCAAAGCCCGGCGTGCCAACCTGTCCCTGGCTCGATTGCTCGGCGCCCACCGGGATTCGGTGCGCTGCTACAACACCTCCGGCGGTTTCCTGCATACGCCGCTGGAGCAACTGTTGCACAACACCGACATGTCTCGTGAGAAGGGCATCGGCGGCATAAAACTGAAGGTTGGCCAGCCTGATTGCGCCATTGACCTGCATCGGGTCGCCACGGTGCGCAAACATCTGGGCGACGACTTTCCACTGATGGTCGACGCCAACCAGCAGTGGGATCGCCCGACCGCGCAGCGCATGTGCCGCCGCTTCGAAGAATTCAACCTGATCTGGATCGAAGAGCCGCTGGACTGCTACGACGCCGAAGGCCACGCCGCGCTGGCGCAGCAGTTCGATACGCCGATTGCGACCGGCGAAATGCTCACCAGCGTGGCCGAGCACGCCGAGTTCATCAAAGTGCGCGGTGCCGATTTCCTGATGCCCGACGCACCCCGGGTAGGTGGCATCACGCCGTATCTGAAAGTCGCCGCGATGGCCGAGCAGGCCGGTCTGATGCTGGCCCCGCACTTCGCCATGGAATTGCACGTGCATCTGGCGGCGGCCTATCCGACCGAGCCTTGGGTCGAGCATTTCGAGTGGCTGGAACCGCTGTTCAACGAGCGTCTGGAAACCCGTGACGGCCGCATGCTGGTGCCGACTCGCCCCGGCCTGGGCCTGTCCTTGAGTGAACAGACCAGAGCCTGGACCGCGCAGGCCGCTGAGGTCGGCTCGCGGCCCTGATCATCCGATCACGACATCTTCTTTGCATGACCGGGAGCGCCTCCTGCGGGGCGCCCTTGCTGGCCGATCTATAAAAACAAAATGAGGGCTTTCATGTGGAACACACCAACACCGCTCAAGCAGCCGCACCGGCGGTCGCCACCGCCGTTCGCAGCAAAGTGCGTTATTCCATTCTGGCGATGCTGTTCATCGTCACCGCCATCAACGTCGGTGACCGCGCCACGTTGTCCATCACCGGCGCAGCGTTGACTGAAGTGCTGGGGATCAATTCGGTGACGCTGGGATACATGTTTTCGGCGTTCGCCTGGGCCTACGTGCTGGGCCAGTTGCCCGGTGGCTGGCTGCTGGACAAATTCGGCTCGGTTCGGGTGTACGGTTTATCGCTGTTTCTCTGGTCGACCATCACCGTGGCGCAGGGCATGATCGGGTTTTTCTCGGTGCCCGTGGCCATCGGCACGCTGTTTGTCCTGCGGTTTCTGTTGGGATTGATCGAAGCACCGGTCTACCCGGCCAACAGCCGCATCGTCGCTGCCTGGTTTCCGTTGCAGGAGCGCGGGCTGGCGACGGTGATATTCAACTCCTCGATGTACATGTCGGTGGTGCTGCTGGCGCCCGCGATGGGTTTCGTCGCCCACCGTTATGGCTGGGAGCATGTCTATTGGTTCATGGGCGGGCTGGGCATTCTCGTCAGCCTGGTCTGGTTCAAGTGGGTCAAGGCGCCGTGCGATCATCCGGGCGTCAACAGCGCTGAGCTTGCGCATCTGCGCGAGGGCGGGGCGCAGGTGGACATGGACCGGCCCAAAGCCAAGGGCGCGTTCGTGCCGCGTTTTGCCGACCTGAAAGTACTGCTCAAGAGCCCGATGATGTGGTCGATCTATCTGGGCAAGTACTGCGACACCTCGTTGCAATACTTCTTTCTGACCTGGTTCCCGGTCTATCTGGTCAAGGGGCGCGGCCTGAACATCATGGAGGCCGGTGCGATTGCGGCGATTCCCGGGATCTGCGGCTTGCTCGGCGCATTGTGCGGCGGGGCCGTGTGCGATTTCCTGATCCGCAAAGGCTGCTCGCTGTCAGTGGCGCGCAAGATTCCGCTGGTGTGCGGCATGACGATGGGCGCAACGCTGGTGTTCTGCAATTTCACTGAATCGATGTGGGTGGTGACCATCCTGATGTCGCTGGCGATTTTCGGCAAAGGCGTAGTGGCCGTCGACTGGACCCTGGTGTCGGACACCTCGCCCAAGGAAATCACCGGAATGGCGGGCGGGCTGTTCAACATGTTCGGTAACCTGTCGGGCATCTTCACGCCAATCGTGATCGGCTACATCGTCCAGTCCACCGGCTCATTTTCCGGCGCCATGTACGTGGTTGCGGCCCATGCGCTTGTCGGTGCGCTGGCGTTCCTGAGCATGGGCAGTCTGCGGCGGCTGACGTTGCAGCGAGCCGTGCAATAAACGCCGCATCGGTACGCGGCGATTCATGTGCAGCCTTTTGGCATGCAGGCGGTCGCGATCTGCAGATTGCGACTGTCGGCCAGACCTGACGCGTCGACGTTATTGAGGGTTGGCTGCAGCGCTGCGCCACTGCTTCGGGCTCAGCCCGAACCAGCGCTTGAAGGCACGGGAGAACGCGCTGGTTTCCGAATAGCCGAGAATGGACGCGAGACGCGTGATGCTCATGTCCGGTTGCTTGAGGTGGACCATGGCCGATTGCTGACGGATCTGGTCCACCAGTTGCGTGAAGCTCAGCCCTTGCTCACGCAGTTTGCGCTGCAATGCCCATTCGGAAAGGCCGAGCGTGTGAGCGACCTCGTCGAGCGCAGGTTCGCCCAGGTGCAGCGTGCGCTGGATCGTCTGGCGGGTCTGTTCCAGCAGGCTGGTTTCCCCGCCGTTGTCACCGAGCTGGCGAATGGCGTCCTTGATCAGCATCAGCAGAATCGGATCGCTGCCCGGCATGGCCTTGCCGATCAGGTCGCGCTTGGGAATCAGCAGCGAGTTGCAGGCCTGACTGAACCCCACGTCACTCTGAAACGCGTCGCGGTGTTCGTGCCAGTCGTGGGGTCTGCCGTGCTCGAAGGCCACGTGCCGCGGCGCCCAGTTAGGGCCCAGCACATGGCGCACCAGATTCAGGGCCATGCCCATGGTCAGTTCAGCGTCCTGGCGGCGCTCGTTGATCGCGCCATGACGCACCTGATAATCGAAGCGGTAGCACTCGCCCAGATCCACTAGCTCGATCAGTGTGCTGTGCTGATGAAACGGAAATGCCTGGGCGAAGTTGATCAGCGCGTCTTCCAGCGTCGCCGAGCACAAGCCGATGTAGCCCAATAGACCCAGCGCCTGAGGCTGAAACTGCTGGCCGTAACGCAGGCCGAAGTTGTCGCAACCGGTCTGGCACGCGGCCTCTTCGAGCACCTTGCAGTAGTTGGTCAGCGGCAAACTCAGCGTGGGGTGCAACAGGTGTTCCGGGTCAATGCCGGCGCGGCCGAACACGCGATCCAGATCGCCACCGTGTTGCACGATAAAGCCGTCCAGCCCGTTGGCCGCAGCTGACAACACCCCGCGATTGCTGTTCGCGGATGGAGTCGGTTGGGCGCCGGAGAGGAAGGAATGAAGCATCGGTACGCGCGGCCTGTGTGCTGTGTATGAATTTCATTCAAGCAAATGTCATACCTTGTTACGGACTATGGGTCGTATTGAAAGCTGCTGCAGGCGCGTGGCGTGTCCGGCGATCGGCTGCGAAGCAGTCATCAAACCGATACATGCGCTCTTCCAGGCACGCCGTGCGACTCGGATTCACGACGACGGCGTCGCCGGTCGCGGGGCAAGTCACGCGCCCGCAGGTTGGGTGCGGCCTCTTGGATTGCTACCGGTCAACCCACTCCGCTGTGTCGTGAGGTGCCAATCATGACCCGCAATCAAGCACGGCGCTGCAATCGTGCGCCGCCATGATGCACCCCACACCAAAGCCCGAGGAACTTGACCGCACACGACAACCCGCGTGCCGTGCGGTCAAGCCTTGTCCGGCAAGCATGGCTATGCTCGACATCAGACAAAAACGTCACCTGGCGACCGGGGTACATGCACATGACTGCTTCACAACTCAAACCGACATTGGGAACCCTGCACCTGTGGGGACTGGCCGTGGGCCTGGTGATCTCCGGCGAATATTTCGGCTGGAGCTATGGCTGGGGCACCGCAGGGACGCTGGGCTTTCTGGTGACGACGCTGATGGTCGCGGTGATGTACACCTGCTTCATTTTCAGCTTCACCGAGCTCACGACCGCGATCCCCAACGCGGGCGGGCCGTTCGCCTACAGTCTGCGCGCGTTTGGCGTCACCGGCGGAATGATCGCCGGGCTTGCCACGCTGATCGAGTTCGTCTTCGCGCCGCCGGCCATCGCCATGGCGATCGGGGCGTACCTGAATGTGCAGTATCCGTCGCTCGATCCGCGCGTCGCAGCGATTGGCGCGTACATCGTGTTCATGACCCTGAACATTCTGGGCGTCAGCATTGCCGCCACCTTCGAGCTGGTGGTAACGGTGCTCGCCGTCGCCGAACTGCTGGTGTTCATGGGCGTCGTCGCGCCGGGCTTCAGCTTCAGCAACTTCGTGCTCGGCGGCTGGGCGGGCTCCGACACCTTCAGCCTGCCGGCGATCAGCGGCATCTTTGCGGCGATCCCGTTCGCCATCTGGTTCTTTCTGGCCATCGAAGGCGCAGCGATGGCCGCCGAAGAGGCGAAAGACCCCAAGCGCACGATTCCACGTGCCTACGTCGCGGGGATCCTGACCTTGGTCGTTCTGGCCATCGGCGTGATGATTTTCGCGGGCGGCGTGGGCGACTGGCGCGCACTGTCGAACATCAACGACCCGCTGCCACAGGCGATGAAAACCGTGGTCGGCAATAACTCGAACTGGATGCACATGCTGGTGTGGATCGGTCTTTTCGGTCTGGTGGCAAGCTTTCACGGCATCATCCTCGGCTACTCGCGTCAGTTCTTCGCCCTGGCGCGGGCCGGTTTCCTGCCGCCCAGCCTGGCTAAACTGTCGCGCTTCCAGACGCCGCACCGCGCGATTCTCGCCGGTGGCGTGGTCGGCATTCTGGCGATTCTCAGCGACGGTCTGGTCAACCTGCAGGGCATGACGCTGACCGCCGCGATGATCACCATGTCGGTATTCGGCGCTATCGTGATGTACATCGTCAGCATGCTCAGCCTGTTCAAGCTGCGTCGCAGCGAGCCCGATCTGGAGCGCAGCTTCCGCGCCCCGGGTTACCCGATCGTGCCAGGCATCGCGCTGGTGCTGGCCGTTGTCTGTCTGGTGGCGATGGTCTGGTTCAATCTGGTGATCTGCGGCATCTTCCTCTGCCTGATGGCCGTGGGCGCGCTGTTCTGCAAGCTGGTACGCGGACGCGGCGCGGTTGTTGCAGTCGCTGGTTAATCACCTGATTCGATAGAAGGAAGGGTACGCATGAGCTTTTCCCACAGCATCGGTGGCATGGTCTGGCGCTTCGACAGCCTGCGGGAACTCATGGCCAAGGCCAGTCCCGCGCGCTCGGGCGACTTTCTCGCCGAGATCGCCGCCACCAGCGACGCCGAACGTGCCGCCGCGCAGATGACGCTGGCCGACGTGCCGCTCAAGCGCTTCCTCAACGAAGCGCTGATTCCCTACGAGCAGGACGAGGTCACCCGGCTCATCGTGGACAGCCACGATCTGGCAGCCTTCGCGCCGGTCAGTCACCTGACGGTGGGCGGCTTTCGCGACTGGCTGCTGGGCGATGACGCCACCGAGACGAGCCTCAAGGCGCTGGCGCCGGGGCTGACCCCGGAAATGGCCGCCGCGGTGTCGAAGATCATGCGCGTGCAGGATCTGGTACTGGTGGCGCAGAAAATTCGCGTCGTCACGCGTTTTCGCAACACGGTCGGCCTGCGAGGGCGGATGTCGACCCGCCTGCAACCCAACCACCCGACCGACGATCCGGCGGGCATTGCCGCCAGCGTGCTCGACGGTCTGCTGTACGGCAACGGCGACGCCATGATCGGCATCAACCCGGCCACTGACAGCAACAGTGCGATCACTGAACTGCTGAAAATGCTCGACGGCGTGATCCGGCATTACGAGATCCCGACGCAGTCTTGCGTGCTGACCCACGTGACCTCGTCGGTGGCCGCCATCGAAAAATGCGTGCCGCTGGACCTGGTGTTTCAGTCCATCGCCGGCACCGAGGCGGCCAACGCCGGTTTCGGCATCAGCCTGGGGATCCTGCGCGAGGGCTATGAAGCGGGCCTGAGCCTCAAGCGCGGCCCGTTGGGCGATAACCTGATGTATTTCGAAACCGGGCAGGGCAGCGCCTTGTCGGCCAATGCGCACCATGGCGTCGATCAGCAGACCTGCGAGGCCCGTGCCTATGGTGTTGCGCGGCATTTCAAGCCGTTTCTGGTCAACACCGTGGTGGGCTTCATCGGCCCGGAATACCTGTACAACGGAAAGCAGATCATTCGTGCCGGCCTTGAGGATCACTTCTGCGGCAAGCTGCTGGGCGTGCCCATGGGCTGCGACATTTGCTACACCAACCATGCCGAAGCCGATCAGGACGACATGGACATGTTGCTGACGCTGCTGGGCGTGGCGGGGATCAACTTCATCATGGGCATTCCGGGTTCGGACGACGTGATGCTCAACTACCAGACCACGTCGTTCCACGACGCCCTGTATGCGCGCAAGACCCTGGGGCTGCGGCCCGCACCGGAGTTCGAGGCGTGGCTGACGCGCATGGACATTTTGAGTCAGGACGACGGCGGCGTGCGTCTGGGGCAGGGCGTGCCACCGCTGTTTCGCAAAGCGCTGGCGCAGCTGAAATAACGATGGCTGATGCAATCGACAGTGATGAGGGATGGGCCATGACCGATGAACACAGCAAGTCCCCGGCCCAGGCCGATGCCTGGCGACAGCTTCGCTCGCTGACCTCGGCGCGCATCGCGTTGGGCCATGCAGGCACGAGTCTGCCGACATCGGCGCAACTGGACTTTCAGTTCGCTCACGCCCAGGCGCGTGACGCCGTGCACCTGCCGTTCGATCATGAAGCGTTGAGTGCGCGACTGGCGGCGCGTCAGCGTGAGACCCTGACCGTGCAAAGCTCGGCGCCGGATCGGCATATCTACCTGCAGCGGCCGGACCTGGGCCGTCGCTTGTCGGAGGCGTCGGTCGAGCGGTTGAGCGAGTACGCGCAGGCGCACCCCGACGGTTTCGATCTGGCGCTGGTGGTGGCCGACGGGCTGTCGTCTCTGGCGGTACAGCGTCATAGCCCGGCCATGCTCGAACGCATCGACGAGATGGCCACTGCCGAAGGCTGGACGCTGGCGCCAGTGACGCTGGTGGAGCAGGGCCGCGTGGCCGTCGCCGATGAAGTGGCGCAGCTGCTGGGGGCCGGGATGGTGGTGATCCTGATCGGCGAGCGACCGGGCCTCAGTTCGCCTGACAGCCTGGGTCTGTATTTCACCTACGCGCCCCGTGTGGGCCTGAACGACGCCGCGCGCAACTGCATTTCCAACGTCCGCCTCGAGGGCATGAGCTACGCCATGGCGGCGCATAAACTGCTTTACCTCATGCGCGAATCCTGGCGCCGCAAACTATCAGGTGTGAACCTGAAGGACGACGCCCAGGTGCCCGTACTGGAAACCCCCGACGACGCCCGCCCAGGTAATTTCCTGATCGGCGGGTGAGCGGCTTTTCAGGTGGGAGTGAGCCAACGGTCTTTGAACCCACCTTCGATTAACGGGGCGACACCCGACGCCTTCCCGGCTAAAACCGGTCCTACGAAACGTTTGCAGCGTCCGTAGGACCGGCTTCAGCCGGGAAGAGGCCGGTACATGCTGTGGAGATGCATCGGCTGGCATTCAGTCTTTGCAAGCAATCTCACTCCGACAGTTCCTCCGCTCAGGCTTCAGGCGCCGGCGATCATCAGGTTGAGGTTCTGGACGGCCGCGCCGGCGGCGCCTTTGCCCAGGTTGTCGAACACGGCCGCCAGCAGCACGTGACCGGCATTTTCGAAGACCATCAGACGCAGGCGATCGGTGTCGTTCAGTTGCCGCGGGTCCAGGCCGGTCATTGCCTTGGCTTCATCCATCCCGACGACCTCGACAAACTCGCTGCCTGCGTAGTGCCGCTCAAGGCAGGCGTGCAGCCTGGCGCCGGTGACGCCTGGCGCCAACAGCCGCAGTTGCAGCGGGATGGTCAGCACGATGCCCTGACGGAACGACCCATACGACGGCACGAACACAGGCCGTTCGCTGAGCCCGCTGTACTGCTGGATTTCCGGCACGTGCTTGTGCGCAAGACCCAGGCCGTAGACCTGAAAAGGTGTCGCTTGCGCGGCGTCAGGGCCTTCGAATTCATCGACGCCAGCACGCCCTTTGCCCGAGTAACCCGAAACGGCGCTGATGCTGATCGGATAGTCGCGCGACACCAGACCGGCGTCGATCAATGGCCTCAGCAGCCCGACCGCACCGGTTGGGTAGCAACCCGGATTGCTGACCCGACTCGCATGGGCGATGACCTCATCGTGTCGTTCGCTCATCTGGGCAAAGCCGTAGACCCAGTCCGGATCGGTACGGTGCGCCGAGCTGGCATCGATCACGCGCACCGCCGGGTTGCTGATGCTGGCGACGGCGGCACGTGCTGCGTCGTCCGGCAGGCACAGCAGCGCGATGTCGCAGGCATTGATCGCGGCTGCCCGGCGCTCGGGGTCTTTGCGTGATGCGGCAGGCAGCGTCACCAGTTGCAGATCGTCTCGCCCTTGCAGGCGCTGGTGGATCTGCAGCCCGGTGGTGCCTTGGTCGCCGTCGATGAATACAACTGGAATGGACATGGTCGGTGCTCGTTGTAGGAGATCAATGGCGTTCATCTTCGAGCAGCCGTTAAGATAGTAAAAGTCGAATTTAATGACGTTGAAATTCAGGATTTCTGAACGAGGAGGGTGGGGATGCGTGAAATCAGTCTGGACCGACTGCGCACGTTGGTCGCGATAGCTGATCATGGATCGTTTGCCGAAGCGGCGCGGGTGCTGAACCTGGCGCCGCCGACGGTCAGCCTGCACATCGCCGACCTCGAGGCCCGGGTGGGCGGGGCGCTGCTGTCGCGCACGCGGGGCCGCGTGCAGCCGTCGGCCATTGGCGAGACCTTGATCGAACGCGCCCGACGCCTGCTGGCAGACGCCGAACAGGCGCTCGAAGACGTCGAACGGCAGGTGCTGGGGCTGGCGGGGCGCGTGCGGCTGGGCGCGTCCACCGGCGTCATCGCGCAATTGATTCCGCAGGCGCTGGACATCCTCGGCCAGCACCACAGCGGCATCGACGTACAAGTGGCCGTGCTGACCTCACAGCAGACCTTGCACAAACTCCTCGACGGCAGCCTGGACATCGGCGTGATTGCGCTGCCGCAAACGCCGGTCAAAGGTTTGCAGATCCAGCCGTGGCGACGAGATCCGGTCATGGCGTTCCTGCCGGCGCGCTGGTCAGCTCCTTCAATCGTCACGCCCACGTGGCTGGCGGGGCAGCCGTTGATCCTCAACGACAACAGCACGCGTCTGTCGCGGCAGGTGGGCGAATGGTTCGCCACGCAAGGGCCGCAGCCAACGCCGCGCATCCAGCTCAACTACAACGACGCGATCAAAAGCCTGGTCGCGGCCGGTTATGGCGCGACGCTGCTGCCCCATGAGGCCTCGACGCCACTGCCGGAGCGCCGGATCGTCATGCGGCCATTGCAGCCGCCGTTGTGGCGCGAACTCGGCATTGCGCATCGTGCAGGCGATGTTGAACGCGCCATCGGGCACGTGTTGCAGGTGTTGTGGGGGCTGGAAGCGTTGTGACATCGGCCTTCGCCCCCCCCATGACGCCAGGTCGCCGTTGCCTCGTAACCGTGTTTCGGTGTCACGCAGTGATGCCGCGCCATCGCGAAAGGCTGCTTTAATGAGGACGTTTGCCGCGTGTCTGAACCGATGGTTCAGATCCAGACCCTGGCCGAACCTGCTGAGGAACCCCGCCGATGACCCGTCTCACCGCCAAGGATTTCGCCCCCGAGTTGCTCGAGCTTTATGACTTCTACGTTCACGGCAAGATCAACCGCCGGGAATTTCTCGACCGTGCCGCCCTGTTCACGCTCGGAGGCCTCACGGCCACCTCGATATTGTCATCGCTGAGCCCCGATTACGCGTTGGCCGAACAGGTCCAGTTCACTGACCCGGACATCGTCGCCGAATACATTTCCTACTCCTCGCCCAAAGGCAACGGGCAAGTGCGCGGTTACCTCGTGCGTCCGGCCAAGGCGACCGGTAAATTGCCTGCGGTCCTTGTGGTGCATGAGAATCGCGGCCTCAATCCATATATCGAAGATGTCGCCAGACGACTGGGCAAAGCCGGTTTCGTCGCGCTGGCGCCTGATGGCTTGTCCTCGGTCGGCGGCTATCCCGGCAATGACGACAAGGGCCGTGAGCTGCAACAGAAGGTCGATCCCGAGAAGCTGATGAACGATTTCTTCGCCGGCCTCGAATGGTTGATGGCGCACCCGGCATCCACCGGCAAGGTCGGCATCACCGGGTTTTGTTACGGCGGTGGCGTGTGCAACGCTGCCGCCGTGGCGTATCCGGAACTGGGCGCCGCCGTGCCGTTTTATGGCCGCCAGCCCAAGGCCGAAGAGGTCAGCCGGATCAAGGCGCCGCTTCTGCTGCATTACGCCGAACTCGACAAGCCGATCACCGACGGCTGGCCGGCCTATGAGCAGGCGCTCAAAGCGGCGGGCAAGATTTACCAGGCGTACGTATACAAAGGCGCCAATCATGGCTTCCACAATGACTCGACCCCACGCTACGACGAAGCTGCCGCCAGACTGGCGTGGGACAGAACCCTTAAGTGGTTCAATCGCTATCTGGTGTAGTCAGGTGCACGACATCCCTCAGCGCCGACCAACTTGCGCCGACGCGGTGCGGTAACTAGCCGCACGCGTCGGCGCACAGTCGCTAAGACACTTTGATAATTATCTTAAATGGAGCGCGGAACTAATGACGGCTGTATACAATCGCGCCTTGGAACTTGCCGTCAGTCAGACACCGGTTTCGTATTCATGCCTTTCGTCAGCTTTGGATCCCTTCGCTCATTTTCTGACTACACTAACGAGTAACTAACACGCGGTCCGCGCCGACAGCAATCGCTGTCCAGAAGTTCAATGCTTTACTCTCGTCTGCTCAATAGTGCACACTTGTTCGCCCCGCAACACCTCGTTCGGAAGGCTCTGCAGCAAGGGCAAAACCCTTGATTGACTCTCCGATTTTGCAAAAGTTTAAAAATTAATGACGTTATAAAAATCGTTATAAAATCTTTTGCAATACGTTTTTTATCTGCTAATAATCCCTCCTGTTTTGGGTGCCAAGGACTACTCGTTTTCACATTGAAGTGAACGTCGAATTAACTTCCGATCTTAATGCCCGCCAATAACTATAACTCGCTAGTGCCTTGAGCCATCGCCGCTCAAGGCCGCTGCCGTGCGGCGCATATATATGCGCGGGGGGAAATGAATGGCTCGAGCAAACTCCAGACTGAAGGTCCTTTCGATTTTTGGTACACGTCCGGAAGCCATCAAGATGGCGCCGTTGATCAAGGCACTGGCCTCAGAACCTGGCATCGATTCGCAGATCTGCATCACCGGTCAGCATCAGAGCATGCTTCAACAAGTGCTGGACATGTTCGACCTCAAAGCTCAGTACACCCTGGACGTCATGACGCCCGGGCAAACCCTGAACACCCTGACCGCCGCGCTGTATGCCGCGATCGACCCGGTGCTCGAACAGGCCCGGCCGGACAAGGTGCTCGTGCACGGTGACACCACCTCGGCCATGGTCGCGGCGATGTCGGCGTTCCATCGTCGAATTCCCGTGGGCCACGTCGAAGCGGGACTGCGCACCGGCGACATTCACCAGCCGTGGCCTGAGGAGATGAACCGCCGCACGATCGATCTGATCTCCGATCACCTGTTCACCCCCACTGCCGAATCGCGCCGCAATGTGCTGGGTGAGCGGCTGCAGGGTAAATCCTTCGTCACCGGCAACACGGTGATCGACGCGCTGAAGATGACCGCCGAGCGCATCGACCAGAATCGCCAGCTGCGTGTCGCGCTGGATCGTCAGTTCAACTTCCTCGACCCCAAACGCAAGTTGCTGGTGGTCACCGGCCATCGTCGCGAAAACTTCGGCGACGGTTTCCTCGACATCTGCAAGGCCCTGCGCACCCTGGCGTCGCGCGACGACATGCAGATCGTCTACCCGGTTCACCTCAACCCCAACGTGCTGGGTCCGGTGACCGAGCACCTTGGCGGGCTGGCGAACGTTCACCTGATCAAGCCCCTCGACTACCTGTCCTTCGTGCGCCTGATGCAGCTGGCCCACGTGGTGCTGACCGATTCGGGCGGCGTGCAGGAAGAAGCCCCGTCGCTGGGCAAGCCGGTGCTGGTCATGCGTGACGTGACCGAACGTCCTGAAGCCGTGGCAGCAGGAACCGCGCGCCTGGTCGGTACCGATCCGAACACCATCGTGCGGGGCGTCTGCGCCCTGTTCGATGACGAGCAGCTGTGGCGCCGCACCTCGCAGACCGCCAATCCCTATGGCGACGGCAAGGCCTGTTCGCGCATCGTCGACGCGCTGATGGGCCGTCCGGTGGATGAGTTTGTCGCTGAACTGCCTTCCCGGCGCAGCGAGGCAGAAGAGGTGCACCGCCAGCCGATGGCACTGCGCTCGGTGTCCAGCCTGCATTAGTGAGCGCACCTGAAATACCGGCCGGCCATTGCGATGGCCCGGCCCGCTGAAATCCCCGTGGAAGCGAAGGGCTTCGCCTGAAGTCCGATCCGGTGGTCAACCACCGAGCCGCCTTGGAGCGGCCTTCCGCACACAACATCGCCTTGATCGAGATCTGACTGAATGAAGTCTTCTGTAACCGTACCCTCGGGCGCGTTGCACGCCCTTGCCTGCAGCTTGAGTCTGCTGGCCGTCACACCCGCGTTCGCCCTTGCCGCCGACAGCCCGCTGAGCCAGGCGATCAGCCGCCTGAACGCCGACACCCGCCAGCAACGGGTCGTCGAACTGCAAGAGCTGGGCATCGATCGCCCGATCATTCTCAGCGCCAGCGATGCGCGCCGTGAGCTGTACCTGCCGGTGCCCGCCGACGTACCGCTGACCGATGCCTCGCTGCATTTCGACGCCAGCTACCTGAACGGCGACGCCGGGCGCAATACCCTGTTGCTGTCGCTGGATGGCTATCCGGTGCGGGCGCTGGGGCTCAACGAAGGGGAAGGGGACGCCAGCGCGGTGCTGGGCGTGGACAAGGCTGCGCGCGAAAGCGGCTCGGTGCGGTTGGGGATTGCCTGGTCGTCGATCGTTTCGCGCATCCAGTGCGAAGACGAGCGGGCGATCGGCAACGTGTTGCGGATCGATCCGCACACCCGACTCAGCTACAGCTTCGACGCGATGCAGTTGCAGGACGTCGGCGCCGCCTGGAATGCACTGCCGGGCAAACCGGGCATCCTCGTCGCACCGGGCGCGCTGTCCAGCGCCAGTTACGATGCGGCGTGGCGTCTGGGCGTTGCGCTTGAGCGGATCGGCAAACAGGCGCGCATCGTGCCGTTCCCTTCGGTCAAGGACAGCGTGGACGTCAGCACACTGAACATCCCGGCCGAGCTCAAGCAGATTCCGGCCTTCGCCAGCCTCGACGGCAAGGGCCTGCGTACCCTCGACGATCCGGCGCAGATCGGGGCGTTGTTGATGCTCGGTCAGAGTCCGGCGCTGAATGTCGATCTGGCGGTGAGCGACCCGCAACTGCTCAAGGCAATCACCGAGTCGCTCGATGCCCTGCAACGCCAGGTTCAGAGTGTCGATGGCTCGGCCGTCAACGCATTCGCCCAGTGGCGCGAGCGCCATGTCAACGCGGCATTGAACACCTCGGGCAGCGATAACGTGCGCCTGGCATTGCTCGGCGCGCACCCGTTGCTGATGATCAATCAGGACGCTGCCGGCAAGGCCATCGGCCTGTTTGGCGCGGCGTGGAACAAGCTGGCACGCAGCCGTCAGCTGACGGTGGGCGAAGAAGCGGGCATGCCGCTGAGCGAAGACGGCCGTGTCGCGCTGACCCGTCTGGGCGGCCGGCCGGGCAGCCTCGACGTGCTGGCCAAGACTGACTGGAGTGCAAGTTTCCCGCTGGGCAGCGTTGCCTACGACGGCCGGATTCCGGTCAGCGCCGCCATCGATGTGGCCGCCGCTCCAGGCGCGACCGACACCCCGCCGGTGGTGAGCCTGTTCCTCAACGATTACTTGATCGGCGCCAGGCAACTCGACGCCGACGGCCAGAGGGAACGCATCGAGGCGCGCATTCCGCGTTACGCACTGGCGGCGCAGAACACCTTGCGCGTCACCTTCCAGCGTCAGCCGGTCAGCGACCTGTGCCGCGAAACCCCGCAGCCGTTCCCCATCGCCGTGCTGCCCAGCAGCCACGTCACGCTGGAGAAAACCACGCTAGACAACGACTTCGCCGGCATGGCCGCGCGCTTCGCATCCGGCACCCAGGTACTGGTCCCGCAGAGCTACCTGGACCGACCTGCCGCCAGCCTGCCGCAACTGATCCGCATCGCCAGCGCCAGCGGTGTGTCGCCCTTGCGCGCCGAGCTCAAGGTCAGTGCCGACGCCCAGACCGCCATCGCCCCGGACAAGGCCTTCCTGGCCTTCGAGGTGCCGATCAAGGACAGCGACGAGTCGGTCCAGGTCGACTATGACGGGCATCTGTTGATTCACCACAAAGAGCAGACGCTGCTGGACCTCAAGTCCCTCAATCACCTGGCGTCGCTGCAAGTGATCGAGTCGGGCGCTCAGCAGGGCATGGTCTACCGCACCCTGGGCGGGCAGGCACCTGACTTCGCCCGGCCGGTTCTGCTTGAGCGCGGCAACACCACGTTGCTGGCTGACAGCGGTCCGCTGGTGACCTTCGACGCCAAGGACCCGACCGGCAGCCAGATGGTCGATGATCAGGCGCCCAAAGGCCTGGATGCCTGGCGTAAGCCGTCGGCACTGTGGCTCATCCCCGCCGCGGTGATCGCGTTCCTCGTCCTGCTGCTGGCTGGCCGTCGCGCCCGTCGCAACCGCCAGTAACGGGAGCCGCGATGACCTCGCTTTATTGGCCTTACTGGCTGGCCCATTACTACAGCGTGCTGGAGGTCGCGACCATTGTGGTCGCGGCCATCATCCTGGTGTCGAGCCTGGACGACCTGCTCATCGACCTGTGGTACTGGGCGCGCCGGCTGTACCGAAAATTCACGGCCGAGCGGCGTTACCGGCCGCTGACCGCCGAGCAGTTGATCGCCCGGGACGAGCAGCCGATGGCGATCATGGTGCCGGCGTGGCTGGAGTACGATGTCATCGCGCCGATGATCGAGAACATGGTGTCGACGCTCGATTACCAGAATTACGTGGTGTTCGTCGGCACCTACATCAACGATCAGCGCACCATCGATGAAGTCGAGCGCATGCGTCGCCGTTACAAACAGCTGCATCGGGTGGAAGTCCCGCACGCGGGTCCGACCTGCAAGGCGGACTGTCTGAACTGGGTGATCCAGACGATTTTCCTGTACGAACAGACTCACGCGGTGACCTTCGCCGGCGTGGTGCTGCACGACAGCGAAGACGTCCTGCATCCGCTGGAAATGCGCCTGTTCAACTACCTGCTGCCACGCAAGGACATGATTCAGTTGCCCGTGGTGTCGCTGGAGCGCAACTGGTACGAATGGGTCGCCGGCACTTACATGGATGAGTTCGCCGAATGGCACGGCAAGGATCTGGTGGTGCGTGAAAGCATGACCGACAGCGTGCCGTCCGCAGGCGTCGGCACCTGTTTTTCGCGGCGCGCGTTGCAGGTCCTGGCCGACGAGAATGCCAATCAGCCGTTCAACACCGACAGCCTGACCGAGGACTACGACGTCGGCGCACGGCTGGCGCGTCATGGCATGAGCGCGATCTTCGTGCGGTTCCCGGTGCAGTACCGGATTCTGCGCAAATCGTGGTTCAGAAAGCCCTACGAGTCGACCCTGGAAATGCCGCTGTGCGTGCGTGAGTTCTTCCCCGACACGTTCCGCACCGCGTTCCGCCAGAAGGCGCGCTGGACACTGGGAATCGGTCTGCAAGGCTGGGAACAGATGGGCTGGAGCGGATCGCTTGCCAACCGTTATCTGCTGTTCCGCGACCGCAAAGGTCTCATCACCTCGTTCGTCAGCATCATCGCTTACGTGATCCTGGTTCAGTTACTGGCCCTGATCGTGCTGCGCGCCAGCGGGTTGTGGAACACCACCTTTCCGACGCCGTTCGAGAACAACGGCCTGGTGACAGTCCTGCTCGCGGCCAACGGCGTGGCGGTGCTCTGGCGCATGGCCCATCGTTGTTATTTCACCACCATCATTTATGGCTGGCAGCATGGCTTGCTGTCGATGCCGCGCATGGTCGTGGGCAACTTCGTCAACTTCATGGCCGCCGCCCGTGCCTGGCGCCTGTTTCTGGTGGGCAAACTGCTCAACCGCAAGCTGGTCTGGGACAAGACCATGCACGATTTCCCGTCCACCGATCTGGTGGCCCGGGCGCCGCGCAAACTGGGCAGCGTGTTGCTGTCGTGGCAGGCGATCAACGACGAGAAGCTGCAAAGCGCGCTGGACGAGCAGCAGACCCGGCAAATGCCACTGGGCCGGATTCTGCTCAGCCACGGCTGGCTCGACGACGAAACCCTGGCCGAAGCCATCGCCTTCCAGAACGATCTGCCCCGGATCTTCGACGTGGCCGCCAAAGTCCAGCCGGACTCATTGCTGGCCGATGAATATTGCCTGCGCTGGCGCGTGGTGCCCTTGGCGCTGGACATTCAGGGCCGCCCTGAAATCGCGGTGGCCAGCCCGTTGTCGCAAGAGGCGCTCGAGCAGATCACCGAACAGATGGGCGCCGAGCCTGTGCAGATGATCGCCCGGGAAAGCGAAATCGTGGCGCAACTGCGCCGACTGGAAGTGGTGGCTGGCCAGCCGTTGCCGGCGGCAACGCCGTTGCTGGGCGACCTGCTCATCGAGCAGGGTTTGCTGGACCGCCAGACCTTCAACCGCGCGATGTTGCAATACCGACCGCACGTGCATGGCCGTATCGGCGACTACCTGGTGGACAGCGGTGTGCTCGCGCGGGAAACCATCGAGCGGGCCGTGGCGCATCAACACAGCCACTCGCCCTCGGGCGACCGAACGGAGCAACCGTCATGAAGCTCCTCGCACCTTTGCATCGCACGCTGGGGTTGAATCTGGGCTTGAGCCTGGGCCTGCTGCCGATGCTCTGTCACGGGCAGGGCCAGGCCGAAATCCTGCCGTTGCCGCTGAGCGGTCCGGCGTATGCGATCGCCAACGAGGCGTACGGCGCCTATAACCGCAAGGACTACGACCTGGCCATCGCCAAGGCCCGCGAGGCCCTGCGCCAGCGGGACGACGCCGGTCAGTTGCGCAAGCTTATCGCTCTGGCCGAACGCGACAAGGACCGCCGCGATCATCCTGAGCGCTACCCCGATGCGCGGCCAAAACCGGGTTACCTGGACGGCAATCGGGCACTGCGCGCCTACGCCGAGGGGGACTACGAACGCTCCGCGCAATTCGCCCGCAAGGCGATCAGCCAGGCGCCAAAAAACGCCGATTACCGGATGATGCTGATCGAAGCGTTGCAGCGACAGCAGCGTCTGGAGGAAGCAGAAGTGGCGACCCATGATGCCGTTCAGGCACTGGGCCCGCAGCCTGCGTTGAGCCGTCGTCTGCAGTCGATCCATGAGCAGATGGCGGTGGTCAAGGCCGCCCAGGGCTACGAAGCGTTGGCCCGCGGTGACAACGACACCGCCGTCAGTTATGCCCGCGATGTGGTCCAGCGCTATCCGCAGGAAATCGCCTATCGCCGCCTGCTCGTCAGTGCACTGATCGCACAGCAACAGTACGCCGAGGCCCGCTCGGCCGCGACCGAGGCGCTGGCGTTGAAAGGCAACGACGCGACCTTGCTCGCCCAGCGCGGCCAGATGCGTTTGCGCCTGGGCGACAAACCCGGTGCGCAACAGGATTTCGCCCAGGCCCTGGCCGTCGGCAATCTGCCGCTGCGCGAACAGGCTTCGCTGTACGCCGCCATGGGACAGCCGCGTCAGGCGCTGGAGCGCATGCAGCAGGCGCGAGACGCGGGCGAACTGCAGCCCGGCGATGAAGTGCAAATGGCGTATTTCCTCAGTCAGTCGGGCGATGATCATGCTGCGCTGGCAGTGTTCAAGCGCCTGGACCGGCAGAACGGGCTCAAGCCCAAGGAAGTCCAGGATGCAGCCTACACGGCCATGCGCGCGTCCGAAGACGCGCAAGCCATCGCCTACTTCGACCGGGTCCTCGATTACCAGAAAGCCGGCGATCTGAAGATGCCCGATCAGCAGGTGTTCGACACGCGCCGCGCGGTGTCCGACCTGTCCCGCGAATGGGGCGTGACTAACACCACCACTTACCGGGGCGCGAGCACCAGCAATGGTCTGAGCGGTACGCCGAGTCGCAGCAACGACAGCGTGCAGAACAGCACCGAGGTGTTCTGGCGTCCGGCCGGTTACCGCGATGCGCGTTTCGTCGAGCTCTATGGACGCGTCACCGACACCCTGTGGAACAAGGAAAGCGGCAACGACAAGGGCATGGATGCCTTGCAGGGTGCAGTGGGCGTGCGCATCAAGCCGTTCTCCGAATACAACGTCATGGCGGCGTTCGAGCGCACCTTTCCGTTGGCGGGCTCCAAGGTCGACGGCGACTGGCTGGTGCGCCTGGGCTATGGTTCCAGCATCGGCACCGACTTGCGAGTGGACGTGCCCAGCTGGTGGACGTCACAGCTGTACGCGGAGGGCGGCCGTTACCTGAATGACAAACGCAACTACTTCAACAGTGAATGGCAACTGGGGCGCAGCTTTCGTCTGGATCGTGTCAGCCCCAGGTTGGTGGTGTTTCCCCACGTAGTCGCCGCGGTCGATTACGACTCGAAGATGCGCAGTGAGGTCGATGCGCTCGGGCGCACCAAAACCTCATCGGACAATGCCGGCGGTGCAGGCGTCGGGGTCGGTGTGCGGTACTGGTTCCGCGAGACCGCGCACAAGGCGCCGCAGTCGTACGTCGATTTTTCCGTGCAGTACCGGGAGAAGGTGTTCGGCGATGACAGCGCAGAGGGCGTCTTCGCTCGATTGACGTACTCGTGGTGAGCAGGGTGCTGAACGACAGGGCAGGGAGGACAGGGATGTCACGCATCGTGAAAACTTCACTGACGGCGTTGCTGGTGGGCGTACTGGGTGTCGCGGTCGACACCTTGTACGAGCTTGGCCGGATCACGCGGCCGAACATTGCCGGCATCGTCTGGCAGCCGGACAACGCCACCGTCGGCATCACCGGCAACTGGCACACTCTGGGTGCCCATGAGTTGCTGGTGCAATGGACGGCGGTGGACGGCCAGGCGTTCGTCCCGAATGCCGGCCTGCCTCAGGTCCCGGTGCTGCCGGACTGGGCGCGGATCAGCCGCGAGCCCTGGGCGCAGGATGTGATCGTCGGGCTGGCGGGCTACTTCAGCGAGAACCGCTCGCGGGACAATATCGAGGAGCTGGCCGCCTTGTCCGAGCGCCTGGCCAAGGTGAAAACACCGCTCAACGTCACAGGCTGGTATTTCCCCGCTGAGGTCGATCCGAGCTGGAGCCGTGCCCGAGAGCTGCCCGCGCTGCTGGCCCGTTTGCCTCGACCTTTGTGGATCAGCGTTTACGATGGCGCCAACATCGGCCCGCAGGCCACCGCCGACTGGTTGAAAACCTGGCTGCCGGACGACATTGGCGTGTTCTTTCAGGACGGCGTCGGCGTCTATGCCCGTACCGCGCCGGTGGCGCGCACCTATGCCGACGCGCTGCGCCAGGCGCTGGGTCCCAACCGCGTGAAAATCATCGTCGAGGCGTTTCGTCCGCAAGTCGGCGGCGGTTTTCGCTCGGCCACCGTGGATGAGTTGAAACCCCAACTGGCGGCCTATCCCGGCTACCCGTTGTACCTGTTCGACGGCCCGCATTATGTGACCTCGGAGCTGGTCAACGCACTGTCGAAATGACGGCTGCCCTCTGATCAGTCATGGACCGCCCATCTCGCCTCATTTGTGTGCGCGTGAACGCACGTGGTTCTTTCAAAATCTTCATCGAGCCCCGGTAAAACGCGGCTCATGGGCCGTGGCTCGGGTTTTGCTTTCAGTGAATCCAAACTTGGATACAAGATGGAATTCACCATGCAAGAGACTGTCAGTTTCCCATCCGCTAGCCTTCAATCCGCAACCGGCCCCTGTGGCTGGACCATCACCGAGTGGCTCGCGGCGTATCGTCAGGGTGTGACGTCGCCGCAAAGCCTGCTGACGCTGCGCGATCAGTTCGCCGAAAACGATCCGGCCTGGATTGCGATGGCTACGGCCGCGCAGATCGAAGCCCAACTCCAGGACCTGAGCAAGCGGCTCGAAGCGGCCAACGGCGACATCGATAAGCTGCCGCTCTACGGCGTGCCGTTCGCGATCAAGGACAACATCGATGCCGGTGGCTGGATGACCACGGCGGCCTGCCCTGAATTTGCGTATCCGGCCGATGACGACGCCACGGTGGTCCAGCGCCTGCGCGCGGCAGGCGCGATTCTGATGGGCAAGACCAACCTGGATCAGTTCGCCACCGGTCTGGTGGGCACACGCTCGCCCTACGGCGCGGTACCGAACAGCTTCGATCCGGACTACGTCAGCGGCGGATCGAGCTCCGGCTCGGCCTCGGTGGTGGCGCGCGGGCTGGTCGCGTTTTCGCTGGGCACCGACACCGCAGGATCGGGCCGCGTGCCTGCCGGTTTCAATAACATCGTCGGGCTCAAGCCGACCAAAGGGCGTTTGTCCAACAGCGGTCTGGTTCCTGCCTGTCGCACGGTGGACTGTATTTCGGTGTTCGCCCTGACCGTGGACGATGCCCAATGCGTCGCCGAGGTCGCGGAAGGTTTTGATGCCCGCGACGCCTATTCGCGACGCAACCCGCACACGGCGCCGCTCGGCTTCGGTCAGACGGTCAAGCTTGCGATCCCGGACACGCTGGAGTTTTTTGGCGATGAGCAGAGCCAGGCCGCGTACGAGCAAGCGCTGCTCAAACTGAGCGCCATGGGTGCGCAGATCACGCCCATCGACTTCGCGCCGTTCAAGGCCCTGGCCGAGCAGTTGTATTACGGGCCGTGGGTGGCCGAGCGCACGGTTGCACTGACCGCGATGCTGAAATCGCAACCCGACGCGATCAATCCGGTGGTGCGCGGCATCGTCGAAAGCGGGCTTGGCTACAGCGCCTGCGATGCCTACAACGCCGAGTACCTGCGCGCCACCTTGAGCCGACAGATCAATGATGCGCTGGCAGGCTTTGACGCGCTGGTCGTGCCGACCTCGGCGACCATTCACACGCTGGCGGAAATGGACATCGAGCCGGTGCTGTACAACTCGCATTTCGGTTACTACACCAACTTCACCAACCTGGCCGATCTGTCGGCGCTCGCGCTGCCCGCCGGGTTTCGCGGCGACGGGTTGCCGGCAGGCATCACGCTGATCGCCCCGGCCTGGCATGACACGGCGCTGGCCAGTTTCGGCAAGCGCTGGCAGGCCAGCCTGGGCTTGCCCATGGGCGCAACCGGTCGGGCATTGCCTGCGCCAGTGCAGCCAGCGCAACCGCGTGGCAGCGTGCGCGTTGCGGTGGTCGGGGCGCACCTGACGGGCATGCCGTTGAATTTCCAGCTGACCAGCCGCGATGCCGTATTCGTCGAGCAGACCCTGACCGATACCGATTACCGGCTCTACGCGTTGCCTGGCACTGTGCCGCCGAAACCCGGCCTGGTGAAATCCGAGGGTGGCAGCTCGATCATCGTCGAATTGTGGGACGTGCCGCTGGCCCGCTTCGGCGAGTTCGTGGCCGAGATTCCGGCGCCTTTGAGCATCGGCAACCTCGCGCTGCTGGACGGCCGCAGTGTCAAAGGCTTCATCTGTGAACCGTGGGCGATCGCTGGCGCGCAGGACATCACCGGCTTCGGTGGCTGGCGCGCCTACATCGCCAGCCTGAAAAAGGCCTGATAGGACGAGCAGCCCGAGGTAGCATTGTGTTGCCGGCGGCCACCCCGGCACGCCGGTACGCAAGGCTTCCCGGCCGGGCTGCCCGGCCCGACGACTTTGTCCACTCCATCGCCTGGACCGAACATGCAGATTGCCCATTCGCAAAAGCCCAAGGAACGCCCGGACAACATGGCCGAGCGCATTTATCAGCAGCTCAAGGAAGACATCTTCGAGTTCCGTCTGCTGCCGGGCGACCGCTTCAGCGAAGGCGAAGTCGCCGAGCGGGTGCAGGCCAGTCGTACGCCAGTGCGTCAGGCGCTTTACCGCCTGGAGCGCGACGGCTATCTGGAGGTGTACTTCCGCAGCGGCTGGCAGGTGAGGGCGTTCGATTTCAACTATTTCGAAGAGCTGTATGACGTGCGCATCGTGCTGGAAAGTGCGGCACTGGCGCGCCTGGCGCAGATGGAGATTGACGGCAATCAGACCCTCGACGCACTTCGGCAAACCTGGCTGGTGCCGCCCGCCGAGCAGGTGCAGGACACCCAGCAGGTGTCGGCGCTGGACGAGCGTTTTCATTGTGCGCTGGTGGAGGCTGCAGGGAATGTCGAGATGGCTCGCATGCACGCCGAGATCACTGAGAAAATCCGGATCATCCGGCGGCTGGATTTCACGCAGAAGCCCCGCATCGAGGCTACCTACGCCGAGCACGCGCAGATTCTCCACGCCATTCTCCAGCGGCGTACGGAACAGGCGCAGCAGTTGCTGAAAAGCCACATCGAGATCAGCAAGAAGGAGGTGCGCAAAATCACCCTGCACATGCTTCACGTCGCCCGCCAACGCAGCGCGATCAGGACCGTGGCGCCCGACGTGTGAAACGTCGGGCGACACACTGCGCAGGTCAGCCCGGGTTCCGGCGCTCGGCAACTTCCGCCAGCACAGCGAGGTCCATTTCACCTTGCCCGTGGTCCACGGCGTCCTGCAGGTTGGCGCGCACCCTCTCGGCATTTGGCATCGACACCGACGCATCGCTGGCAGCGGCCAGCACCAGGTCGATGTCCTTGAGGCCCAGCACCGCCTTGAAGGCTGCCGGCTCGTAGGAGCGCTTGCCGATCAGCGCGCCGTAGCCTGAATAAATGGGTCCGGGCAGGATGGTCGACGACAACAGGTCGATCAGATCGGCGGACGCCAGGCCGTGACCCTTGACCATCACGGCCGCCTCGCTCATGGCGTCGATGGCCGAGATCAGCATGTAATTGGCCGCCAGTTTCATCACGTTGGCGCTGGAGGCTTTTTCGCCGAGACGAAAGGTCTTGCGCCCGATCTGGTCCAGCAGCGGCTGAACCCGGTCGAGGGCGGCTGTCGGCCCCGCGGCGAGAATGTTCAGTTGCGCGGCGGCCGCCACATTGGGTCGGCCCAGTACCGGGGCGGCGATGTAATCAATGCCTCGCGCCCGATGCAGCGCATCCAGCTCGTCGGCGAACGCCACCGCGACGGTCGCCAGGTTGACGTGAATCAACGGGCCATTGAGTCGTTCGAGCAACCCGGAATCCAGCAGCACCGAGCGCAGCGCCTTGTCGTCGGCGAGCATGCTGAACACCACATCGGCGGCGAATGCCTGACCGGGCTCGGACACTGCAATCGCGCCTTGTTCGACCAAGGGCTGGGCAGCATCCGGCGAGCGGTTCCAGACCCGCAGTTCATGACCGCCTTTCAACAGATTGCCGGCAATGGCCTGACCCATGTTGCCAAGTCCCAAGAAGCCGATTTTCATCAGAGGTTTGCTCCTGTGAAGTAAACGGAAATGCCGATGCGATGTTTCGGTCAGCGCATCGGCCACGTCGTGTGATGAGCGCCGGAGTGGCACTTGCCCATTCGGCGATCAGTGAAGTATGCCCAAAGTGAAATGCAAGGGCAGTCGTCAACCCGACAATCCGGAGGATCAGGCAAGCATTCGGGACTCTCGGGCGTGCCGCGGTCAGCGCTCAGCTCTCCTTGCCCTGTCGCGACTCGGCCTGGATCACCAGTGCGATGCCGGCGCCAGAGACCGCCATGCCCAAGGCCATCAGCCAGGACAGCGGTTCATCGAACATGGCCCATGCCCAGAGCAGCGTGACGGGCGGGCTCAGGTACAGCACGCTGGCGACCCGTGTTGCGGTCGCGCGGCGCAGGCACATCCAGTACAGGCCATAGCCGCCGAGCGTCGACAGGGCCACCGTCCACAGCACGCTTAAGGCAAAGCCTGCGCTGGCGATCGGCGCGAGACTGCCTTGAACGCCCTGCAGGGCGGCGAACGCAAAACTGGACACGCAGCATTGCAGCCAGAGATTCGGCAGCAGGCCCAGCGCCTTTGGCGTCGGCGCGTGCTTTTGCCACAGCGTGGCGACGGCCAGCGACAGCATGCCCAGCAGCGGCAGGGCGTAGGCCCATGACGGCGCGTTGCCCCAGGCCAGCGCGCCGTGGGTGACGAGCATCACGCCCACCAGTCCGGTCACCAGCCCGGCCCACACGCGCCACGTCAGACGTTGCTGCAAGACCACGGCAGCGAGCAGCGCCATGCCCATCGGCAGCAGGTCGGCAAACAGCGCGGCAAGGCCGGCCGGCACGCCCAACGCAATGCCTTGTGTGACGCCCATCAGGTAACCGGCCATCGCCAACAGGCCGATGCCGGCATTTTTCAGCAGCACGGCCAACGGTGTCTGCCGCAGCGGTTTGATGACGAAGGGAAAGAGCACAACCGTGACCACCACGCAGCGCCAGAACACCACCAGCGATGCCGGAGCGTAATCGATCGAGAACCGTGCGCCGATGAATCCGGAGCTCCAGGTCAGGATCAGGGCGAGTTCGAGCAACGGCAACGGGATCGCCTGTCTCCGGTGGGGACGGCTCAGGGGCGTGCAGGTCAATGGCGTTTGCGAGTTCATAGGACTAACCTACGGAACCGGCGTGCTCCAATAAATCAAAATAAACGGTATCAGTTGTTCAGGATGGTTAAATCATGACGGCGATTCTCGACATCGACCTGGTGCGCACCTTTCATGCGGTGGCACGCATCGGCAAATTCAGCGCGGCGGCTGAACAACTGCACAAGAGTCCGGCGGCGGTGAGCGTGCACATCCAACGCCTGGAGTCGATTGCCGGCGGGCGTCTGCTCAATCGCGACAATCAATCGGTTTCGCTGACCACGCTGGGCAAGCGCTTGCTGGTGAGCACGACTGAATTGCTCAGCACCCACGACCGCGTGCTGGCCGATCTGCACGGCACACGTCTGGTCGGGCGGATCAGCCTGGGCGTGCCGGACGAATACGCGACGCACGTGATCCACGACATCCTGCCGACCTTCGTGGCTGCATGGCCGAACATCGTGCTGGAGCTGAAAACCGCGCCCAGCTTCGCGCTGCGCGACCTGGTGCAGCGCGGTCGGCTGCAGGCGGCGGTCATCGCTCAGCCCAAGGAGCAATTGACCGCGCACGATCACTGGCTTGTCACGTCACAGCCGGTGTGGGTCGGTTCGGCGCAGCACGCCGACGACCTGCCTGACCCGATCCCGCTGGCCGTGCACGCGGTGCAATGCCCTTACCGTCAGGCCATGACCCAGACCCTCAAGCTCGGCGGACGGCGCTCGCGCATCGTGCTGGAAAGCCCTTCCAATCAGGCGGTGAAAGCCTGTGTCGAGGCCGGTCTGGCGATCAGCCTGGTCGACCGCGCCCGTGTCACGCCGCGCATGCGCATCCTGCACGGGCTGCCTGTCATTGCCGAGCACGATGTGGTGTTCATTCGCTCGACCGCGTCCCGGGGCGACGAGGCGGTCGACCTGCTGTCACAGGCCGTCAGGCAGTTTTTTCGCTTGTAGCGGTTCGCGCGGGTGAGCGGTCAGGCCACGCTGTCCTGGCTGCCGAAGGTGCGCACACAGGTCCAGACCGCGACGGCCACCGGCAGCGCCAGGCACCACAGGCCCACGCCCAGATAAAGCAGCGCGGCACCGATGCAGCCGACCGTGAAGCCAAGCAGATTGAGGCCCACCGGTTTGAGGCGCTGTCTGATCGCGGCGCGCTGCTCCGGGTCGAGCAGGCCGATCAGCGCAAACACATCGATGGCGCCTTGAGTGACGTTGCCGGTCATCAGCGTGGTCGGCGGCGCGCCTTTGAGGTGCTGGCGTGAAATCGCGTTCTGGATCGCCATCGCTGCGACACCGGTCATGCCTGTCAACAAGGCCGCAGCGCTGTCGCCATCACTGAACGGCCCGAGCCACACGGCAAACACGCCGAACAGGGCCAGCAGCAACGTGTGAAGGATCAGCAGCGGTCGCAACGGCGTGAGGCCGCGTCGGTTGATCGAGACCGCGGCGATGTGCGATAGCCCCACCACCAGCGCAAACACCGGCAGCGCCAGCAGTTTGGCCAATGCGCCGGAAGTGCCGTGGACGATACTGACGCCGAGGGTGACAAAGTTGCCGGTCACGTGGGCAGTGAACAGACCCTGCAGGGCAAGAAAGCCGATGGTGTCGACGAACCCGCCATTGAAGCTGAGCGCGGGCGCCATGGAGCGGTGAATCGTTGGCATGGGAGATTCCTTGTGAGCGCCGCCGGACCGAATCGGGCGGGCGGCGTTTGACGGTGTCAGTGGTTCCGCAGAACAGATCAGGTGCCGGGGGCTGCGTCGTCTTCCAGCGGGCCTTCGGGCTGGCGGACATAAATCGCCAGCAACAGTGCACCCAGGCTCAACGCCGCCAGTGCCACGGAGCCGACGTCGATCGCCAGGTCCAGGCCCCACGCGGTGGCCGCGCGTCCCAGCAGCATCGCGACGACGCCTTGCATCAGGTACGCCACCAGAAACAGCGCGGACAAGGTGCCGGCGCGGTGATGCATCGGCGCGCGGGCATTGATCATGTTCAGGCCGCCCATGAACAGCAGGCTGTAACCGGCACCGCTCGCCGCGCTGGACAGCAGGAACACCGACAGCGCGTGGGTGGCGGTGGCCAGCATCAGCAGCGCAAGACTGGCGATCGCAAAGCTCGCACCGGCGATGATCGAGAGCCTGGAACCGAAGCGTTTGGCGACGATACCGGTGATCCCCAGCACGATGGCGAACAGTGAAATCGCGCCGCCGTTGACCAGCGCATTACTCGAGCCGATCAGGTCATGGGCAATCTGCGAGCCGAGCGACAGCATCGTGGCGCCCACCGAATAGGCGCTGAGCACGGCGCTGACCGACACCAGAAACGTGCGACGCAGCGGCTTGTGAATCTGCGGCAGCTTCAACGACCAGCGTTTTTTACTTTCTGCTGCGGTGTGGCGCGGCAGGTTCCAGACGCCGTACAGCGTGGCGATCAACACGATGACCAGCACCCAGAAGCTCAACCGGGTCGGGAAGGGTGCATATTGAATCAGCCCGCCGCTGAGGATCAGCGCGGCGGCCAGGCCGAACGCCTGTGCGGCGGTGGTGATGGCGCCCGCCAGCCTGGCTTTGCCGGGTGCGCTGAATTCCACCACGGCGGCGGCAGAGGGACCGGCAGACAGGCCAACGCCGATGCCCATGAAGGCACGGCCGACCAGCAACCAGATGACGCTTGGCGCGATGGCGAACAGCAACACGCCGATCAGCGAAGCGCTCAATCCCAGCAGCATCGCAGCGCGTCGACCGATGTAGTCGGAGAGATCGCCCAGCGCCACCAGCGTCGCGACGACGAACACCGGGAAGACCGCGAAAATCAGCGTGGTCACCGTGGGTGTCAGTTGCCATTGGTGGGCGTAAAGCGGATACATCATGGCGGGCGCGGCGCTGGTCCACAGCGTGTGGACCACCACGGCAGCGGCCACCCAGAAGTTGCATTGGCGACTCCATGTGCGTGGGGAATTGCTCATTTGACGCGCCTCGCTTTATCGAATCGGGATGTTAAGAGCGGACAAGGTTGCAGCCTTGAACGGATGTGCGTTTGTTGCGCTGGATCGTGTTGCACTGCGTCAGGACTGCGGCTGTGGCGTGAAGACCGGCCATACGAGGCGGGCCAGGCAATCGATGATTGACTGACCCGCTGCGTTTACTGGCAAGCCGGGGCTGTGTCAGTTCAGGTGAGCTTTCAGTTCGCCTGCGGCCTGACGCATGGCGGCCTTGACTTCGGGGATGTTGCTCAGCGGGTTGAGCAGGCCGTAATCGTGAACCATGCCGTTGTAGCGCACCGCCGTCACATCGACACCGGCGGCGTCCAGCTTGCGGGCGTAGGCTTCGCCTTCATCGCGCAACACGTCCAGAGCTGCGGTCTGCACCAGCGCCGGTGGCAGGCCTTTGAGCTGGTCGGTTGTGGCACGCAGCGGCGATGCATGGATCTCGGCGCGCTGGCGGGCATCGGTGGTATAGCTGTCCCAGAACCAGGTCATCATGTTCTTGGTGAGAAAGTGGCCTTCGGCGTATTGCTGGTACGAACCGGTGTCGAAGCTGGCGTCGGTCACCGGCCACAAGAGCAACTGGAAGCGCAGTTTCGGCGCGTTCTGTTCCTTGGCCATCAAGGCGACCACTGCAGCCATGTTGCCACCGACGCTGTTACCTGCCACAGCGAGACGCGAGCCATCGACGTTAATCTCCTTGCCGTGTTCGGCGACCCATTTCGTGGCGGCGTACGCCTGGTTGATCGCGGTCGGGTAATGCGCTTCCGGCGACGGCGTGTAATCGACGTACACCGCGACGGCCCCAGAGCCCACCACCAGATCGTGGATCAGGCGAGCGTGGGTCGGGTAATCGCCCAACACCCAGCCGCCGCCGTGGAAAAACATGAACACCGGCAACTCACCCTTAACCTTGGCCGGACGCACGATGGTCAGCTTGATGTTCTGGTTGTCGGCCTTGATGGTTTTCTCGCTCACCTCGGTGCCGGAGAGGTCCACTTTTACCGAGTTCTGCGCGCCAGTCAGTACGGCGCGGGCATCCTTGGGCGTCATTTGTTCAAGAGGCCGTCCGCCACCTGCCGCCAGCGCGTTGAGGAACGCCTGGGTCTGATGTTCAGGCACGTCGTTCTCAGCGGCGAATGCACTGCCGATGGACAGGGCGAGGAGGGTGGCGGTCAGGGCTTTTTTGATGTTGTTCATGTGGGCTCTCTCGAAATTCGTCAGTTGGTCTTCAGCGGAGGGCGCCGTCTGCCGGCGCCCGTCTCAAAATGTTCAGCCCGCTCGCGCCGTTTCGCGCTTGTTGGCTGGCTTGGACGTAACTGTACGGATTAGAAGGGAGGGCAACAATTAGGGTAAATCGGGACTCATTGTTTCTTATTTGGGGACGCTGCGGGTTGACCGCTGGCACTGCGCCGATTGCACGGGCGCGTTTGCCTTGAGGGGTGACGTTTGATTCATACGTGCGGCGGATGCAAGGATCTTTCGTGAGCAAGCTCACTCCCACCTGTTTCGCGGGGTGACACAGTCTGGCGAAACACCACAAAACCTGTGGGAGCGTGGCTTGTCCCGCGATCGGCGACGCAGTCGTCGTAAACCCGGGCTACGTGCTCTGCCTGATACACCGCGTCATCCGATTCTGCTGCCGCTGCGCGCCAGATCGCGGGCAAGCCACGCTCCTACAAGGGATTTGTGGGGTTGCCAGAATTTGTGTCGAACGGCAAAACCTGTGGGAGCGTGGCTTGTCCCGCGATCGGCGACGCAGTCGTCGTAAACCGGGGTCATGCGGTCTGCCTGATGCACCGCGTCATCCGATTCTGCTGCCGCTGCGCGCCAGATCGCGGGCAAGCCACGCCCCTACAAGGGATTTGTGGGGTTGCCAGAATTTGTGTCGAACGCAAAACCTGTGGGAGCGTGGCTTGTCCCGCGATCGGCGACGCAGTCGTCGTAAACCGGGGTCATGCGGTCTGCCTGATGTACCGCGTCATCCGATGTTGCTGCCGCTTCGCGCCAGATCGCGGGCAAGCGCGCTCCTACAAGGGATTTGTGGCGTTGCCAGAATTGTGTCGAACGCAAAACCTGTGGGAGCGTGGCTTGTCCCGCGATCGGCGACGCAGTCGTCGTACACCCGGGCTAGGCGATCTGCCTGAAGTACCGCGCCATCCGATTCTGCTGCCGCTGCGCGCCAGATCGCGGGCAAGCCACGCTCCTACAGGGGATGTGTGGCGTTGCCAGAATTTGTGTCGGACGCAGAATTTGTGGGAGTGAGCTTGCTCGCGATCGGCGACGCAGTCGTCGTAAACCCGGGCTAGGCGATCTGCCTGATGTACCGCGTCATTTGATTCTGCTGCCGCTGCGCGCCAGATCGCGGGCAAGCCACGCTCCTACAGGGGATGTGTGGCGTTGCCAGAATTGTGTCGACCGGCAAATCCTGTGGGAGCGAGGCTTGTCCCGCGATCGGCGACGCAGTCGTCGTAAGCCCGGGCTAGGCGATCTGCCTGAAGTACCGTGTCATCCGATGTTGCTGCCGCTGCGCGCCAGATCGCGGGCAAGCCACGCTCCTACAAGGGATTGGTGGCGTTGCCAATATTTGTGTCGAACGGCAAAACCTGTGGGAGCGTGGCTTGTCCCGCGATCGGCGACGCAGTCGTCGTAAGCCCGGGCTATGCGATCTGCCTGATGTACTGCGTCATCCGATTCTGCTGCCGCTTCGCGCCAGATCGCGGGCAAGCCACGCTCCTACAGGGATTTATGGCGTTGCCAGGTTTTGTTTCGAGCGCAGAACTTGTGGGAGCGAGCTTGCTCGCGATCGGCGACTCAGTCGTCGTAAACCTAGGTCATGCGATCTGCCTGAAGTACCGCGTCATCCGATTCTGCTGCCGCTGTGCGCCAGATCGCGGGCAAGCCACGCTCCTACAAGGATTTATGGCGTTGCCAGAATTTGTGTCGAACGGCAAAACCTGTGGGAGCGTGGCTTGTCCCGCGATCGGCGACGCAGTCGTCGTAAACCCGGGCTATGCGGTCTGCCCGATGCACCGCGTCATCCGTTCTGCTGCCGCTGCGCGCCAGATCGCGGGCAAGCCACGCTCCTACAAGGTAATGCGGCGCCGACGGGTGTCGAGCCAGGCCAAAGACCTGTAGGAGTGAGCTTGCTCGCGATGGCTGATTTCCTGTCACCCTGTCATGTTCATGGTCGACGGCATCGCAATGGCGGCAAAAGAATCAGCTACGCAGGTCCTTGTTCACGTCATCGCCGCAGGGTGTCTGGCGGGATTCGCCAGGGAAAAACTCACCTTCCACGCCCAACGCTTTCACGCGCGCTTCCAGCTTCTGTTTGACCTCGTCGATTTTCTCCTGCTTTTCCAGATCAACCCTCAACCACAACCGCGGCAGATTCTGGAAATACACCTCATCGATTTCCACGTCCGTGGTCAGTTCGCGGTCTGCACGCCACAGGCATTCGCGTTCTGTCTGCGGATCCTGAGGCCACTCTTCCTTCATAGTCAGCCAGACTTCGTGGTAGTCGTGCAGGTTGATGGTCTCGAGTTTGTCCACCGGAATGAAAGTATTCACATATCACCTGTCAGCCAAGTGGATCGGGCAGGGCCGTTGCGCCCCTGCCTGCCACGATCCGGTACCGTTGAGAAAAGCGCATGAAACTATGGCTGCAGCTCGGCTCACGAGTTCAACGTTTTTATCGCCTGAGTGGCGCGCTTGACGGCTGGACAAGCGCGGCGATGCTTACTGCGGCCTGACTTCACGGCTGAACGCGGCAACCGCTTGAACGAGCCCCAAGGCGGCAACGCGCACCAGTTCACCGCCTTTTTCCGGGGTCGCCAGTGCAGGGTCCGAACCCATGCGGCCATCGGCGAAGCGGGCGCGAAAATCGAGGGCTTCGCGAATAGGACCGGTCGGGGCGATCTGCGGCGAATAGTCCGCAGTTTTGATCGACTCAGGGTAGGCCCACTGAGTGACCGCGATTTCCGACGGCGTGGCGTGGGAGCCATGGCCCTCCGGAAACTGCTGCTGGGCCAGCTCGCCGACGCCTTCCAGATCCCACCAGTTGCACAGTTTCAACGCGAAACCGGCTGGGCGCCTGGCGAAACTCGCTTCGGCGTACAACTCCGAGAACGCTGCTTCGATCGAGGCGATATTGCCGCCATGGCCGTTGAGGAACAGGATCTTCTCGAAGCCGTGCCCGGCAAGCGAGCGAACCCAGTCACCGATGGCCGCGATGAAGGTCGAGGGGCGTAGGGAAATGGTCCCGGGAAAACCGAGATGATGTTGCGCCATGCCGATGTTGAAGGTAGGAGCGATCAGGATATCGGCGTTTTTCTGGGCTTCATGGGCAATGATCTGCGGGCACATCCAGTCGGTTCCTAATAAACCGGTCGGACCATGTTGTTCGTTGGAGCCGATCGGCACGACCACCGTGCGGCTGCGCTGGAGAAACTGGTCGATCTCGATCCATGTCGATGCATGTAAAAGCATTTCAGAGCCTCGCTGGGGCAGTCTTGATTGACGTGCGAACGCAGCGAAGCGTACTCGAATTGGCCACCGCGGCCAACGAAGCGCAGTCCGTCACGACGCGTGTGCGCTGGCCGACTGCGCTTGCCGCGGCGTCTCAGTGTGCAAAGTCAGGCGCCGTGCGCGTGAGTATCCGTTTGACGCTCTCCAGATGCAGTCTGGCGCTTTCGGCATCTTCCTCGCTCATCTGGCGCGCCGTTCGCAACAGAATCTCCGGTTCGATGGCCTTGAGCGCACGGCCGCTGCTCATGGCCTTGAGCTGCACTTCGGCGGCGCGCTCCAGGTAATACAGATCGTCCCAGGCCTGGGCAATGCTCGGCGCGGTGACCATGACTCCATGATTCTTGAGAAACACGATGTCCGCCTGACCCATCGACGCGGCGATGCGGTCGCCTTCGTGGTTGTCCAGCGCCAAGCCGTTGTAGTGCTCGTCCACCGCGACGCGGCCGTAGAACTTGAGCGCGGTCTGACCGGCCCACAGCAGCGGTTCACCTTCAAGCATCGCCAGCGCCGTGGCATGGGGCATGTGCGTGTGAAATGCCGCAACGGCCCGGGGTTTATGCAGATGCAGGCGAGCGTGGATATAAAAAGCGGTGGCTTCCGGTTTGCCATCGCCCATGACCACATTGCCGTCGAAGTCGCAGATCAGCAGGCTGGACGCGGTGATCTCCTCGAACGCCAGGCCATATGGATTGACCAGAAACAGATCCGGATGCCCCGGCACCAGAGCCGAGAAATGATTGCAGATGCCCTCACTCAGCCCCAGCCGCGCCGCCATGCGCAGGCTGGCGGCCAGATCGGTCCTCGCGGCCTCGATCATCACGGTGTTCAGGTTCGCTTGCTGCCGGTCGTTGCGTGCAGGCCGCAGATCACTGGCGCGTAAGTCGTGTGCCATCGTGTTCTCCCTATTCGTTCGCCCAACCTTTGCTGCGAATGTAATCCGCAACCTGGGACAGATCCGCCAGCGTGGCGTCAGGAGTGTAGTCGGGCAATGGCTTGCGGCGGGTTCCGCGGTCGATCCAGACACAGCGAAAACCCATGCCCTTGGCGGCTTCGAGATCGAGCTGAGGGCTGGCGCAAATGTGCAGCACGTCATCGAGGCCGACGCCGAGCGTCCGGTGAGCATGCTGGAACAGTCGATGATCCGGTTTGTAGGCCTGCGCTTGCTGGGCCGTGATGACTCGATCGATGTAACCGCCGAGCTGAGCGACGTTGCCGGCAATGATGTCGTCGTCCGTGTTCGACACGATGCACAGGCTGAAGCCCTGATCCTTCAACCACTTCAATGCGCCGAGCACTTCCGGGAACGGCGGCATGGCACCGATCCGCTGAATCAGACCTTCGGCATCCTCCGGCTCACACGGCATGCCTGATTCCTGCAGCGTCAATGCCATTGACCGGCGCGAGATATCGGCGAACGAACGATGCGGCGGCGTCTGCTCCAGCGCGTGCTCGTGGCGATCGTAAACAGCGATGAAGGCGTTGGCGTCGAGGCGGGCGTCCTTGCGCTCCAGCAACTGCCGAACGTAGTCGAGCAGCCCTTCATCCCATTGAATGAGAGTGCCGTAGCAGTCGAATGTGATCCAGCGCGGGCGGGCAGGAAGGGTGCTCATGGTCAGTTCCTCTTTATAGGGTGTGAACTGATTCTGCGAGCGATGGCGATCATCGTAAAATTAAATTACATTGCTTGAATAATTCGTTTCTTGAATGAGTGACTCATTCCCATGTTTGATCTCGAACTGCTGCACACCTTCGTCTGCGTGGTCGACGCTGGCGGCTTCACCAAGGCGGGGGAACGGGTCAATCGCACCCAGTCCACCGTCAGTCAGCAGATCCGCAAGCTGGAGGATCAGCTCGGTCGGCCACTGTTGCTGCGTCAGCGCGCGAGCAAGCACATTCAACTGACCGAGGATGGCGAGCGCTTGATCGGCTATGCCCGGCGGCTGGTTGCATTGGCCCTGGAAGCGCACAGTTCGCTCAGCCGTGACGACGAGACCGGCGTAGTCAAACTGGGTGTGCCGGAGGATTTCGATGTGCAGCGCCTGATGTCACTGTTGTCCGGGTTCGCGCGGGAACATCCGCACATCCGCCTGGACACGGTCAACGGGCTGAGCGTCGACCTTTATGCGCGGCTGGATAACAAGGACATCGATCTGGCACTGGTCAAGCGCGACCTCGCCGGCCGGCATGGGCAGCGGCAGGACACAGCGCTGGCGAGTTGGCCCGAGCAGGTGCATTGGGTGACGGGCCGAGACACGCAGGTGATCGACGATCCAGTCCCGCTCGTGGTGTATCCGCAAGGGTGCATTTACCGCAATCGCATCGTCCATGCGCTCGAGTCTTCCGGACGTCGCTGGCGCGTGGCGTTCGCCAGTCAGAGTCTGGTCGGTATTCAGGCGGCGGTGTCGGCCGGTCTGGGCATCAGCCTGTTGCCCACTTCGGCCATGCGCCAGGACCATCGATTACTGACACCGGATGAAGGCTTCGCCCAAGTGCCGGGCGGAGAACTGGCGTTGATTGCCGGCAGCCGGCTGCTGACGCAGGTGCAGCAGACACTGGTGGCGTACATGAAAGAGCGCATGACAATGGAGTTGGCCTGAGACGTTTCGGCGGGTAAACGCCGGGCGAAAAAAATCCGCGCAGGCCCTGAAAGGCACAGCGCGGATTGTCTACGACTCGATCAGTGCATGAACAGCGCGATCAGAATGATCACTGGAATCGGCACGCCGAGGAACCACAAGAGTAGTGAACGCATGATGTCTTCTCCTTGATCAGCGGATAGTTGAGGTGCTGGTGTAGGCACGGGTTTCTACGTAGGTCACAGCGTCACGGCGACGACCGCCCCAGATGGCAGCGAGGCTGGCGACGAAGGCGCCGATCAACAGTGCAACGAACGTCCACAGGGCGCTCATGGCGGCGACCTTGGCGGCGGCATCGGCGGCCTGTTGAGCTTTGACCTTGGCGTCCTGAACCGCTTGCTTGGCCTGGCCATACACCTGATCGACACGCGCCTGAGCGTCTGCCTGACTCAGGTTGGTACGCTGGGCGACCAGTTGAGCGAGGTAGTTGCGGTCTTCCGGCGCCAGTTGGCCATCGTTGGCCAGGGTCTTGGTGAAGATGCGCACGACAACCCCGCGAGCAGCGTCGTCGCTGACAGCGGCAGGGCGGTCATCACGGAACAGGGTGTCGACGAAGTAACCGTACTGGTCACTGCTGGTATTGCTCGCCGCGTTGCCTGCAGCCACGGCCGCCGTGCCGGCAACGCCTGCAACAGCGCTGGCGCCTGCCTTGACGCCGCTGCCAACGATGCCGCTTACCGAACTGACGATCAGCACGGCAGCCACCAGCGTGGCGACGGCCCAGGCGAGGAAGCCGTGGGCGGTGTCACGGAAATACACTTCGTCGCCGTGCATGTTCGACCACTTCACGCGCAGACGACCGGCCAGATAGCCGCCAAGTCCCGAAGCGATGATTTGCGTCAATGCCAGCCAGACCACCGTGGAGATCCCGATGGTCTTGGCACTGGCACCCTCGTTTGCCCATGGCGACATGGCTGAAAAACCCAGCCCCGAGCCCAGCAGAACGAGAATCAGCGAAAGTGCGGCGGCACCGGCGGCGCCAGCGAAGATGGCTCCCCAGGAGACTCCCGAGGCGTTGGTGGATTCTTCTACAGCGGCAGGATAAGTATCAGGGGTGACGTTCATTGTTGTGCTGCTCCGTGCGAATAATGTGTGCTTCGCGGTGAAACGTTGCAGTGCTTGTGCCAGTCTCGACCAGCGGAATAAATCCATATAAATCAATTAGTTGAAGCTAGCTTGGATTTGCGGATTCATGCATTTTGCATGAACTGCCCCGGCGTCGCAGGCGTTATGCCCGGTGGGAAAAAGTTCTGAGCTGTCAGGGGGTTGCGTGTGCTTTCTAGTGTTCAGACATCGTATCTGAAACATTTCGGCACTAAATCGCTGAAATTGAGGTCTTATGGACTCGTGTTTGATAACGCGTCGTCTTGCGATTGACACCTTGCGCCACGTTATAGAGCGCTGCAGTCAAGATTGATGCCGCGTTGGCGCCGTTTGTCTTATAGTCTGAATCCAGTGCCCGTTTCTTCGAGAGGATAACCGTCATGTTTCTACATCGCCCCCTGGAAGAAAAAGACATCCCCGTCGTGTGTGATATGCCACAGAGCGTCGACGAGCTCTTCTACATGTTCCCCAAAGCCGTGTTTCCATTGACCCCTGCGCAGTTGAAGGACGCCATTGAGCAGCGTTCCGACAACACGGTGATCGAGTTGAATGGCGAGGTGGTGGGGTTCGCCAACTTTTCACGCTACGACTTCCGCGGACGTTGCTCGATGGGCAACGTGATCATCGCACCGCACGCGCGCTCCAAAGGCGTGGGCCGCTACATGATCGGCTGCATGATGGAGTTGGCGTTTGGCAAGCATGAGGCGAGTGAGCTGACGGCATCGTGCTTCAACCACAATGTGCCTGGCTTGCTGTTCTATCCCAAGTTGGGATTCAAGCCCTTCGCCATCGAAGAGCGTCAGGACAAGAAAGGCTCACGGGTCGCATTGGTTCACCTGCGCCTGCCTCGTAGCTGATCGTCCGGTCGTTTCGTCGGCAACTGAGCGGGTGGGGCGACGAACGGGCGGACCCGAATATTACAAAACATGAGTCGATCGATCGGGACGCGCTACTTTGGCGTTGCGATTAATCGGCCTTTTGTCGTTGTTCAGGGCGGATGAATCGTTTTTTCTCCGTTATGGATAAGTTGCACCCCGTTGCGGTGCACGCGAATTCGACACGTTGCTACAACTTGGGGCGAGGCGTATAAATTGGGTATTCGCCAATAACCACCAGGCTTATCTGACGAATCAGGATCACTGCGGATCCCATGGAAGCCAATCAATAAAAACCCGGTCCATCACTGCACTTATTCTTCCTGCAGTCCGGCCGAGGGAGGATGTCAATGATTGCATGCACGCTGTCTAATCTTGAACTGCGAAGCATTATAGAAAGTGCTTTTCTGCCTATGCGTTGTAATTGCTCGGTGGTCGCCGACTCCATGAGCGTCGAAATCATCGACCCGGTCAGTCAGGACGTTAAACTGCGCAGCTCGGGGATTTCCCTGGACAAACTGGACACCAGCCGCGCGCTGTGTGAACTCATCGCGCAATTGCGAAGCGAACTGAACAAAGAGCTGCAGCCATTCCCTCACGCCCTGGCGGGATGAATGGCCGCAATATACCCACTCCGCTACGTAATCCATGCCCATGACGCTGTATAGGCCATGGGCATTTTTGTGGGCGCTTTTCCTGTTTACACCGGGCCTCTGGCAGTACAAGTGGTCAACCGATATAAAAATGGAGGCGTGGGAACGTATTGCGTACAAACGCGTGGGCTTAATCGGGCAAGACGTTCACTTGCGGGATCTTCGCCAACATGATCGAGCCGATCACGGCGACGTTTATTTCCTTGAATAACCAGCCCAATTGCCGCACCTGTGCAACGGGTATGGCAATGCAGACCGAGACCTTTTATCTTTACGCGGCGAGTGGCACTCCAGGCCAGAATGAACACAAGGGGTAGGCATGGCGGATACGCAGCCTGATGTCCATGAGATACCGAAGGGCAGAGCAGCAAGGCGGCTAGATGTGCGCCGCAGGGCGCTGATCGGCATGGGCTGCCTGTTGGGTATTGTGGTGATCTGCGTCGCATTCATCACCTACATGCTCAACCATCTTGAGACACGCAGGGGCAGCGTTCAGCCTCCCATGACAGCGCTTGAGCGAGAGCGATTGCTGCCTGGCGATCCGGTGCTGGAGACCGCGCCTCGTCTGGATGGCTTGCGCTATCGCGACAACGATCAGTCCGGCGTCGATGGCTTCTCACCGTCGCATACCACTGATCAGCAATTCAGTCCCATGCCTTTGAATCAGACCTTGATCCTGCAGGGCAGGGACCTGCCTCTGACCCACGGCCTGCACGCATCCACCGAGACGCGCCAGTAACGTAGCCGTGAAACAAGCATGACGATTAACGCCTGACGAGTGACGTGAGCCCTTCAATGCACGCGGCGACGGTGCTCATTCTCAAAGAGCAGTTTGAACTGTTCCTCGCCCTCACTGCGAATCGCGTAATGCTCGCGAATCGGGCCTGCCTCGATGCGGCCATCCATCGCCACCCGAATGATCGCTGATTTGGGCAGGTAATCCGGAACATCCCCGATGATGGTCAGTTCACGCAGTGTGTGGCCGTCGTGTTCGATAGTCGCAAGCCGCACGCGGCAGGTCGCCTGCATGGGAATCGGCCCGAACAGGGTATCTCGCGAGTAATCGATTTCGGCAATGCTGGACCGACGGTTTTTATCAGCATTCATGGTGGCCACCTCTATATCCATGCAAAAGTAAGCGTAAGCCTGATAATGGAGACGGATCTGCTTGAAATAGTTCTGTTTTTTTTACCGTGGGTGTAACCGTTCATCGGTTGCGTTGGAACGCTGCAACTGGCTGCCTTCCAGCCCGATGGGCAGTGCCGATGAATACGGTCTTGCTTGACGTCAAAATGCTGGCTTTGTCGAAACGCTGTATTCGTTGACACTCAACTTTGACCGACTCTTATGACGCTTACTTTCAGACGCTGGAAATTTGTCTTTTTCTCTTATTTAACGATAGCGATTCCTGTTTATCAGGCAGTTCGAGAAGTGCGTTTTTAACCCGCTATTATTTTAAAAATGCATGGAGCCCGCATGGTCATGCGGAATTCCGCCGTCAAAAATTAAATTCGTTTAAAAACAATCAGATAAACCTCCAAAAACACAATTATTCATATTTCTCGAAAATTTGACACTTCCGGGCTTTTTTGAAACTATCGCTTTACGGTTTTTCTCCTCTCACCGTTGTTGATGTTGTTTCGCTGCCGTCGGATGTTCAACTGAGCGCTTGTGTCCGATAGGGACTAAGTGGCGGTAGCGTCCCTGACAACAGGCAATCCCTGCTCGCATCATACGTGCCGGCAAAGGCTGCTTAACGGCGCGAGACAATCAGCGTTCGAATTCATTCAACCCTTGAAACAGAGCCTTCCTGGCCTGATCGGGGTGACCGCTTCTGATTATTCAATCCCAGCAATTGACTTGACTGACAATTGCTACGGTAGCTGTGCGTTTATTTTAAGTGCAAAACCGCAAGTTGCTGTTTGTATCAAGTTCGACATCTAAAAACATCGCATCGGGGTGGGCTGTCGCGGTTCCTGTTATTACCGGGGCGGGACGGTTCCGGGCTGCGCTAATGCATCGACCAAGTTTGGAGTCACGATTATGTATGGAGATCATCTGGAAACCGTCTGCGGTTGTGTAGTGGGAGGCGCAGGACCAGCGGGCATGGGATTGCTTTTCAATGCATTGAAAAGTGGGACCATGCCTGAACTAGCCAAGGAAGGCCTGATTATTGTCGATGCCAGCCCGACGCCCGGCACAGGTCGCCTGGGGCAATACCGGATCACTGCCAACTCGGTGGGTGATGTGTTCCTGGATTGTCTGCGCGACCCGGCGCTGCGTGACGTCTTCGAGCCGTTGGAGCATTCACCGGCGTACTGGCGGATCCGGCGGCAGGCGCAGAGTGCCCCGCAGCTGGCGGACGTGGCGCAACTGCTGGCGGAAGCGTCGACTCTGGTGCTGGATTTCATCGTCGAGCATTACGGCGTCAAGCTCTGGAGCAGCACCACGATCACTGAAGTCGTGCACGAGGGCGATGAATATCAGGTGTGGGTCGAATCGGAAGGGCGCACGCGGCGTATTCGTTGCCGCGCCGTCGTGCTTAATCTGGGCGGTCGTCAGGATCCCCAACACCTGCTGAACGGCCTGGCGGACCAAGGCCTGGCCATCGCGCCCTCGGCGAGGATTCAAAGCGCCGATGCCTTGTTGCGCATGAACGCCGTTCAGCTGCGCGACCTGTTTGCGTCGACACTGGCGCGAAAGGGGCGGATCAGCGTCGTGGGCGGCTCACACAGCGCCTTCTCGGTGCTCGAGAATCTTGCCGATGCGCTGGAATTCGCGGGGCTCAAGGAAGTGACGCTGGTTCATCGCTCGCCGGTCCGTCTGTTTTACGAGACCGCACAAGCGGCAACGGACGCCGGTTATGTGTTCGATCCGCAGCGCGATGTGTGCCCGGTTTCCGGCAGGGTCAATCGCTCGGGCGGCTTGCGCTATCGTGCGCTGGATGTCGGGCGCGAGGCGCTGGCCAACGGGCACATCGGCAAGACCGGCGTGCGTGTGCAGCTGCTGCAGACCGACAACGGTCCTGCCGATCACTACGAGCGCGCTCGCGAGGCCCTGGCGGAGTCGGAATTCGTCGTCCAGTGCACCGGTTATCAGCCTTTGCTGCCCGCCTTGAGCCATGCCAATGGCAGCCCGATCAATCTGCTGGAGGTCAAGGGCGGACTGGATTCAGACCCTTGCGGCTGTCCGATGGACGCTTCGGGTCAGCGCTTGCACGGGCTGCATCTTTTCGGGCTGGGCGCAGGCCTGGGCGTCGATCCCCGGCTGGGCAGCGAGGCGTCGTTCGACGGTCGGATCTATGGCGTCTGGCAGTTCCACAACGACGCCAGCAGGGCCGTGATCGATGCAGTGCTTGAACGCTTGCAGGTCCCGTTGGCTCAGCCGGTCAGCCTGGGACGTCTGCTGGTCGCGGTGCCAAGCCGCAACGAAGAACGGCAACCGTTTCTGTGGCCCGCGATGGTCAACGCGCAATCCTGACTCTCCTTGCAGTAGCTTTCCCGGACCGCCCCTGGCGCTCCGGGATTTTTTTTGCCTGAGTTCGGATCCGTTCATCTATATGTTGGTTGTCATCCTGCTTTTGGCTAGAGTCTGTCCGGTCATCTATTCTGGGGGCTCGACCCTCTCCGGTTCATCAACAAGGGCTGACAGGACATGCGTATTCTGATCGTGGGCGCGGGTGCAATAGGCGGTTATTTCGGCGGGCGGTTGCTCGAAGCCGGGCGTGACGTGACGTTTCTGGTGCGCCAGGGCCGATCAGAGGAGCTGGACCGTGACGGCCTGATCGTTCGCAGCCCGCTGGGAAACATTCTTTACCCCTCGCCGCCGCATCGGCTGGCGGCGCTGCTGGATGAGACGTTCGACCTGATTCTGCTCAGCTGCAAGGCTCAGGACCTAGACGCCGCCATGGATGCCTTCGCGCCGGCAGTAGGCCCGGACACGCTGATCTTGCCGCTGCTCAACGGCATGGCTCATCTGGACCGACTGGGCACACGCTTCACGCCCGGTAACGTACTGGGTGGGCAATGCCTGATCTCGCTGGACCGTGATGCGTCCGGAGCGATCCTGCATTTGAACGACACCAATCAATTGTCGTTCGGTGAGTTGAGTGGCGCCCTGACGCCGCGCATCCTCAAGGTCGCAGAAGCGCTGGCCGACGCGGGATTCGATTCCAGCCTGAGTCAGCAGATCGTTCAGGAGATGTGGGAAAAATGGTGCTTCATTGCGACAGGTGCCGGCGTCACCGGGTCGATGCGCGCCAGTATCGGTGATGTCATCGCCAGCGGCGGCGAAGCGTTCATCATCGGTCTTCTGACGGAGTGCGCGAGCGTCGCGCAGCACGCGGGCTACCCGATACGCAGCGAAGTGCTGCAACGTTTTCGGAAGATGCTGACAACTCCGGGTTCAAAGATGACCGCGTCAATGCTCCGGGACATCGAGCGCCACGCGCCGATCGAGGTTGAGCACGTGATTGGCGACATGATTGCGCGGCGTCCACAGCAGGACGCGACTGCGTCCGGCGGCTTGAGTGCTCTGGATGTGGTCTATCTGCATCTGCGCGCATACGAAGCGCGGCGGGAACGCGAACACGCATAGGCCGTGTAGAAGCGCTGGCGCGCCGCGCATTCACTCGCGGCGCGTCTTGCCTCATCGTCGCGCAGACTTGTCTGGCAAGATCGCGTCGCCATCGAATAACGCATCGTCAGTCGGCGGGGCGGAGCATCAGCTTTTCTGCTTCGTCAGCTCCATGATCATCCGCGTCAGCAGATAGATCCTCGGCGACACGCTTTCTACCTCGGCGTACTCCTCAGGCGTATGAATGTTGCCGCCGACGATGCCGAAACCATCGAGGGTCGGCACGCCGACACCCGCTGACAGGCTGGCATCCGCTGCGCCGCCGCTGCCTTCGATCGTCAGCTTGCGGCCAATCTCGCCATAGATGCGCTGCGCGATGTCGACCAGCCGGTCGGATTCGGCGGTTTGCGGCATCGGCGGTAACCCACGCTCCAGGCGAGTCGTCACCTCGGTTTCCGGGATCAGCTTGTCGGCCGAGACCCGCGCCAGGTCCTTCTCGATACGGTCGAACTCTTCGGGCACCGCAGCGCGCACATCGCCTTTCGCGGTGGCCTGATCCGGAATCACGTTGACCCGGTCGCCGGCGTTGAGCACGGTGAAATTGATCGTGGTCTTTTTCTCGGCGTCGCCCAGTTTGCCCAGTTGCAGAATCTGGTGGGCGACTTCCATCGCCGCGTTGCGCCCCAGTTCCGGGGCGACGCCGGCATGGGAGGCCTTGCCTTTGACCTCGACCACAGCGGTCGCGCTGCCTTTGCGCCACACCACCAGGCCATCGGCGGGACGGCCCGGCTCAAGGTTCAGCGTGACATCGTGCTGCCGGGCGACTTTCTGGATCAACTCGGTGGCGGCGGTCGACCCGGTCTCTTCGCTGGCATCGAGCAGGAAAGTGATCTGCGCGTAGTCCTTGAAGTCGAGGTTCTTGAGGATTTTCAGCGCATACAGGCCGGCGACGATCCCGCCCTTGTCGTCCATCACGCCTGGCCCGTAGGCGCGACCGTCTTTGATATGGAAGGGGCGGGCAGCGGCCGAACCTTCCTTGAAGACCGTGTCCATGTGGGCCATCAACAGAATCTTCGCTTTGCCGGTGCCCTTGAGCGTGGCGACGACGTGGCTGCTTTTGTCCGGTGCGCTGTTGGGGAAGGTCTCGATGCTGGCGCCGAGTTTTTTCAGCTCGTCGACGACGATGCCGCGCACCTGGGTCAAGCCAGGCTCGTATCCGGAGCCTGTGTCGATATTGACCAGCCGCTCCAGCAGCTTGAGCGCCTCATCCTTGTACTGTTCAGCGTCGGCCTGCACCTTTTTGTCAGGCTCTGCCAGCGCGGGCGTCGCCATGCCGATGACCAGGCCCAGCGTCAGGGCGGAGGCGATGAGGGAGCGAGAGAAAGGAAGAGTCATGTGTCGATCCTTGATGGGGTTTTAAATTGTTGTGGATCACACCGTAGCCGCTTGAACAGGATTGTGCATGTCAAAATGCGACGCGACGCCTGCCGATGCATGGGCATGCTCGACGCACGGATCGTGCGCGGACGAAAAACGCCGAACCTTTGTGCTGGGCTACCCTCAATAAGTCAACATCAGCCAAGCACAGGAGAGTCCCATGCCGGTCAAGCACGATTTGCTCGCAGATCTGAAAATCGACAAAGAAGAGTTAGTCAAAAAACGCGGCAGTGATCCTAAGCTCAATCAATTGGTCAACGATTACGACGAGCTCGACGCCGACATCGTCAAGGCGGAGAAGGGACCTTCGGCCAGCATTTCCGATGATGACCTCAAGAAGCTGAAAGAAAAGCGCTTGCTGGCCAAGGACAAGATCGTCAAACAGCTGGAATACCCGGGTTAATCAGAATAATTCGCATACAGCGCGGCTGGCTTCCATTGGAAGCTGGCCGTTTTTATTTGCGTATCAATACCGCGCCCGCCCTTTAGTGCGAACTAGACGGGTTGCAAAGTGCGATTCGGAGCAGTTGCCCTTCCTGCGCAAGTGCCTTTTGGCTGGCATTGTTAGTTGCCGAAAGAGCAGTCGGATGGATCCAACTTACTGGCAAAAAAAATGGCGCCGTGATGGGCGCCGTTTTTTTGAGTGTCAGCAGCTGCGGGCTGCTGGCAGTGTCGGAATAGTATGAACCGGGTGGTTCATTGAGGTTCCTGATCAGGTGCGGTCTCGGCCTTGATGCGTTTGTAGATTTCTTCACGGTGTACCGAAACATCTTTCGGAGCGTTAATCCCGAGCCGGACTTGCAGGCCCTGTACGCCCAGAATGGTAACGGTGATTTCGTCACCAATGTTTATGCTTTCGCCGACTTTGCGGGTGAGTATCAACATAATCTTTTCCTTGATGGCCTCTTGAAGCGCCTCTACCAGGAGGCTGGCGTTAGCCTTTGGGTGGTGGTAATTGCCGAGTGCATCCAAATGCGTCCATCAGTATGACGCCATTGGTACGAATTTAATTCCCCAGGATCATCTTCTTGTCATTGATAGGGTTTCTCCCAAGGCCAACCGGCATGCGAATTTTGCCTATTCGTGGCTCTAAATCCCCGTCGGAATTGGCTATGACTCTGATAGCCAGATCCGGGGCGGCGCCTATTGCACACTCCTTTCGCATTTATTGCAAAGAACTCGTGCCGGGCGGCCATGAAATTTTTCTTAGATTGCCCAGTGGGACATCTCTTTACGCAGTGTAGGAGAGTTCCGAATCGTGTAGAGGCAAAGTGGCATAACTTTAGTCGAATCTTCGACAGACTGCCCGCAAAGCCGTGTATCCGGGTGCGTACAAAGCGTGCTGGGGCGACAAGGCGTCGAGGCGGGGATGAGCGCAGGCTTGGCAGTGGGGCGTTGGCGACCCCGGAAACGACATGCCCACCGCGAGGGTGGGCATGGGTGCAGCGGTCAGAGAATCAGACCACCAGCGACAACAGCATGATCAGAATGATGCCGACCACCGACAGGATGGTTTCCATCACCGTCCAGGTCTTCAGGGTCTCAACGACGGTCATGTTGAAGTATTGCTTGACCAGCCAGAACCCGGCGTCGTTGACGTGGGACAGGATCAACGAGCCTGCGCCCGTCGCCAGCACCAGCAGTTCGCGGTTGACGCCCGGCACCATCGCGACGACCGGCGCCACGATACCGGCACCGGTGATGGTGGCCACGGTTGCGGAACCGGTGGCAACGCGAATCACCGCAGCGACCAGCCATGCCAGCAGAATCGGCGAAATCTGCGCCTGCACGGCCATGTGGCCGATGAGGTTGCCGACGCCGCTGTCCACCAGCATTTGCTTGAAGCCGCCGCCAGCACCGACGATCAGCACGATCGCAGCCACAGGCGCCAAGCTTTGGTCCAGCAGTTTGATGATCTGCTCGCGGCTAAAGCCACGCGCCGAGCCGAAGGTGTAAAACGCCAGCAGCAAGGCAAACAGCAGGGCCGCGATCGGGTGACCGATGAAGTCCATCCAGATGCGGAAGATGTGGCCGTTAGGCAGCGCCACGTCGGCAAAAGTCTTGAGCAGCATCAGGAAAACCGGCAGCAGGATCGTCACCAGCGTGATGGCGAAGCTGGGCAGGTTCTCGTTGGTCGATTCCTTGGCGATCTGGTCCATCAGGTCTTTGGACGGGTTGCCGGGAATGTGCTTCGCGATCCATTTACCGAAGATGGGACCGGCGATGATCGCGGTTGGAAACGCAACGATCAGACCGTAGAAAATGGTCTTGCCGATGTCAGCGTTGAAGATGCCGATGGCCAGCAGCGGACCCGGGTGCGGAGGCACCAGGCCGTGAACCGCGGACAGGCCGGCCAGCAGCGGGATGCCGATCTTGACGATGGACACGCCGCTGCGACGCGCGACGATGAACACCAGCGGGATCAGCAGTACGAAGCCGATTTCGAAGAACAGCGGGATACCCACCAGAAACGCCGAAAACATCATGGCCCAGTGAACGCGTTCCTTGCCGAAGCGACGGATGAGCGTCTGTGCGATCTGGTCGGCGCCGCCCGAGTCAGCCATCAGCTTGCCGAGCATGGTGCCCAGGCCGAGGATGATACCGACGAAGCCAAGCACGCCGCCGAAGCCGTCCTGGAACGATTTCATGACTTTATCGACGGGCATTCCGGAGGTCAGCCCGAGAAAACCTGCAGCGATGGTCAGTGCAATAAAAGGGTGGACTTTGAACTTGGTGATCAGCAGCACGAGGCCGACGATGGTCACCAACGCATCGACCAGCAGATACGTGTCTTGAGTCATACCGAACATGGGGTGTCTCTCCGTTGTATTTTGTTTTTTTGGAGCTACTGCTCAGCGCTGTTGTTCACTGCCTTGTGTACGAATAAGACAGCGCTATCTTTGTCGCTCACGCCGGATCCAGTATCAGGAGCCGGTGAGGGCGGTGGCAGATGGGGTGTGTGAAGACTTCCACCAGGAAGCCGCGTCGATGCCGATCTGTTCGATGGACTTGGTGGCGTCCACGACCAGCGTGCGGTCTTCGCCATACGGCGGTTCAAGCGTGGCGAACTGGCTGTCCACCAGGCTTGCCGGCATGAAGTGCCCCGGGCGATGCGAGCAGCGTTCGGTGGCCAGCTCTTTGGTCAGCTCCAGAAACACGAAACCCAGGCCCGGCACGGCAGCGCGCAGGCGGTCACGGTAAATGAGCTTGAGGGACGAGCAGGTCAGGATCGGCTTTTCGCCATTACGCAGCGCGCTGGCAACTTCTTCGCCCAGGCGAGTCAGCCAGCCGGCACGGTCTTCATCGTTGAGGGGATGGCCAGCGCTCATCTTGTCGATGTTGGCCTGAGGATGAAACGCATCGCCTTCGATGAGGCGACCGCCGCTGTTCTTGGCAATCTCAGCGCCGACGGCACTTTTGCCGCAGCCGGAAACACCCATTACCACGACGGCGGAAATAGCATGTGGAGCAGTAGTCATAAAAACCTCGTCCCGAAGACAGCGCTGTCTTTGCCGAATGGTGTGCAAGTCCGGCACGTCTGTTTCCGGGTGTAGTCATTGTTATGGGTATCTCGCTGATCCATGAGATGCATCGACCCCAGCCTTTGAAATGGCCGAAGAAAGTTGCGGGCCTCCGTGAGATAGCGCTACCTTAGAGCCCATCTGACACAATCGCAACCCCTTCGGCTTTTCCTTCCAATCAGTTGGCAACGCATGACACGCATTGGTTCCCGCTCCACCGGTCGTCCCACGCTCAACGAAGTCGCCAGACTGGCCGCCGTATCGCCTATCACGGCCTCCAGAGCATTGCGTGGCGTGGCCACGGTGGCGCCGGAATTGGTGGAGAAAGTGCGTGCCGCTGCGCAGAGTCTAGGCTATGTCGCCAACCCTGCCGCCCGCGCATTGGCTTCCTCGCAAAGTCAGTCGGTGGTGGTGCTGGTGCCATCGCTGTCGAACCAGTTGTTCATTGAAACCCTGGAAGCCATTCAGGACGTGCTGCGCCCTCGCGGGCTGGAGGTGGTGATCGGCAACTATCACTACTCGCCCGTAGAAGAAGAGAACTTGCTGCGCAGCCACTTGGCCAACCGGCCTCGGGGCATTCTGCTCACCGGTTTCGATCGCAGCGTCGCCGCGCAACAGCTGCTGGCGGCCAGCGGCGTGCCCTGCGTGCACATGATGGAACTCGATCCCGGACGCGCGGAGCCTTGCGTGGGCTTCTCGCAACAGCAAGCGGGAGCCGAGGCCGCACGGCACCTGCTGAGTCGCGGGCGTCGGCGCCTGGCGTATGTGTCGGCGCAGCTTGATCCTCGGGTGATTCAGCGCGGTGCGGGTTTCCGCAGCGCCCTGCAAGAGGAGGGGCTGTACGACGAAACGTTGCAGATGGCTTCGCCGTTGCCCTCGTCGATCGGTCTGGGAGGCGAACTGTTCGCCCGGCTGCTGTCCGAGCATCCTGACGTAGACGGGGTATTTTTCTGTAACGACGACCTGGCTCAGGGCGCGGCGCTGGAAGCGTTGCGGCGCGGCATCAAGGTTCCGCAGCAGGTGTCGCTGATCGGTTTCAATGACCTGCCGGGCTCGGCACACATGGTTCCGCGCCTGACCTCGATCCGCACCCCGCGTGAACAGGTTGGCCAACGCGCCGCGCAATTGCTGCTTGGTCTGCTCGATGGCAACGTGCAGGACGCGCAGGTAGACCTGGGCTTTGAGTTGGTGGTGCGGGAGAGTACCTGACTCTGATCACCTGACCGCCCGGATTTCAAGGGGGGCACAACTCTGTGGAAGCTTCTGGGGGGGTATGACGGTGGCGAAAGCGGTGAGTCAGTAATACCGCATCTGATCGTTCCCACGCTCCGCGTGGTAACGCCGCCCTAGACGCTCTGCGTCCAGCCGTGGTGACGCAGAGCGTCACATGATGCATGCCCACGCAGAGCGTGGGCACGATCATCTATGGCTTTACGCCGGACCGTTCTTCGTCGATCAGGCTTCTTGCTTGAACGCCAGCCTGAATTCGTGCAACAACGGCTCGGTGTAGCCGCTTGGTTGCTCCCGACCCTTGAACACCAGCGCGCACGCGGCCTGGAACGCCACCGACTTGTCGAAGTTCTCGGTCATCGGTTTGTACGCCGCATCCCCCGCATTCTGCTTGTCCACCACTTTGGCCATGCGCTTGAGGGTTTCCAGCGCGTAATGATCGTCGATCACTTTGTGGCGCAGCCAGTTGGCGATGTGCTGGCTTGAAATACGCAAGGTCGCACGGTCCTCCATCAAGCCGACGTTATGTATGTCCGGCACCTTCGAACAGCCGACGCCTTGCTCGACCCAGCGCACCACGTAACCGAGCAGCCCTTGCGCATTGTTCTCGACTTCTTCGCGGATCTGGTCGTCGGTCCATTTCGCTTCTGTCACCACCGGGATGCTCAGCAGATCCAGCAGGATTTCCTCACTGACGCTGTCCAGATCGACTCTTTCCAGTTCCTGTTGCACAGCTTTCACGTCGACCTTGTGGTAATGCAGCGCATGCAGCGTCGCGGCAGTCGGCGAGGGCACCCAGGCGGTGGTCGCACCGGACTTGGGATGGCCGATCTTTTGCTCCAGCATGTCGGCCATCTGGTCCGGCATCGCCCACATGCCCTTGCCGATCTGCGCCCGACCCCGCAGGCCGCAGGCCAGGCCGACCAACACGTTGCTGCGCTCGTAAGCCTTGATCCACGGCGTGGCCTTCATGTCGCCTTTGCGCAGCATCGCGCCGGCTTCCATGGAGGTGTGCATCTCGTCGCCGGTGCGATCCAGGAACCCGGTATTGATGAACGCCACCCGCGCCGACGCGGCGTGAATGCACGCCTTGAGGTTGACGCTGGTACGCCGTTCTTCATCCATGATGCCCATTTTCAGGGTGTTGCGCGGGATCTTCAGGACGTCTTCGATGCGCGCAAACAGCTGATCGGCGAAAGCGACTTCGGCCGGGCCATGCATCTTCGGCTTGACGATGTACACGCTGCCCGCGCGGGAGTTGCCACGATTGTGCAGATCATGGAGCGCGATCAGGCTGGTGATCACGCCATCAAGAATGCCTTCGGGAATTTCCTTGTTGCCGTCATACACGATTGCCGGGTTGGTCATCAGGTGGCCGACGTTGCGGATGAACAGCAGCGAGCGGCCGTGCAGGGTGATGTGGCTGCCATCGGCGGCGGTGTATTCGCGGTCGGCATTCAGGCGGCGAGTGAGGGTCTTGCCGCCCTTGACCAGTTCTTCGGTGAGATCGCCCTTCATCAGGCCGAGCCAGTTGCGATAGATCACCAGCTTGTCGTCGGCGTCTACCGCCGCGACTGAGTCTTCACAGTCGATGATGGTCGACAACGCCGCTTCGAGCAGCAGATCCTTGATGCCTGCCGGATCGGTGCTGCCGATGGCGCTGGCGGGGTCAATCTGGATCTCGATGTGCAGGCCGTGATTCTTCAGCAGAATGGCGGTCGGCTGCCGCGGCTCGCCCTGATAACCAACGTACTTTTCCGGTTGCGCCAGTCGCGACTGGCTGCCGTCGGCGAGGGTCACCAGCAGCTCGCCACTGTCGACGGCATAGGCCTGTGCCTGAACGTGAGAGCCGGACGCCAGTGGCGCGGCTTCATCGAGCAGGGCGCGGGCAAAGGCAATGACCTTGGCGCCGCGCAGCGGATTGTAGCCGGCCTTGATTTCGGCGCCGTTGGCGCTGGAAATCGCGTCGGTGCCGTACAATGCGTCGTACAGCGAACCCCAGCGCGCATTGGCGGCGTTCAGGGCGTAGCGGGCATTGGCTGCCGGCACCACGAGCTGAGGACCGGCCTGTTCGCTGACCTCGATGTCGACTTTGCTGGTGGTGGCCTTGACCTCGGCGGGCACCGGCTGCAAGTAGCCGATGGAGTCGAGAAAGGCGATGTAGGCAGGCATGTCGGTGACCGGGCCCGGGTTGGATTTATGCCACTTGTCCAGTTGCGCCTGAATACGCTCGCGCTCAGCCAGCAACTCCCGGTTGATGGGTGCGAGGTCGTGCACCAGCGAATCGAAATCGGCCCAGAACACGTCCGGGTTCAGCCCTGTTCCGGGAAGCACGTCCTCGTCGACGAAGCGTTTCAGATTGGCCGCAACTTTGAGGTTGTGGCAGTTGACGAATTCGGTCATCTCGGGCTCTCCATCATGAATTGTGTGTCATGCGACCTGTAGGCGTGAGCTTGCTCGCGATCGCAACCTGTTCGTAAAAAGGGTGTCTGGTCCAACCCTATCGCGAGCAAGCTCACTCCTACAGAGGATATCTGTTGCTGTTAACCGGCACTGACCGCGGCAACCCCGGCCTTGGCGACCTGCGCATCCTGATCGGCCTTGACGCCGGAAACGCCCACCGCGCCAACGGTTTCGCCGGCGACGATGACCGGCACGCCGCCTTCCAGCGATGTCAGCAGCGGGGCCGTGACGAAGGCCGTGCGGCCGCCGTTGACCATTTCTTCGTAGCCTTTGGATTCGCGTCGGCCAAGCGCTGCGGTACGGGCTTTTTCGATGGCAATGTAGCCACCGATCGGCGCGCAGCCGTCCAGACGCTCGAAGCCCAGCAAATGGCCGCCGTCGTCGGTCACGGCGATGGCAACCGCCCAGCCGTTGTTCTGGGCTTCGGCGCGGGCAGCGGCGAGGATCTGGGTGACTTCGGTCTGGGTCAGTACGGATTTGGTTTTCATGCAGCTCTCCTGAGCAAGAACGGGGTAAGAGGGTCAAGGCCGCGCGCGATCAGGTTTGATGCAGCGCGTCCTCGATGAGTTCGATCCAGTGTTTGACAGGCGTACGGCCGGCGCCGGCCAAGTGGGTCTGGCAGCCGATGTTGGCGGTCGCGATAACGTCCGGGCTGCCGCTTTCCAACGCATTCATCTTGTTGTCGCGCAGCCGTTTCGACAATTCGGGCTGGGTGATTGAGTACGTCCCGGCCGAGCCGCAACATAAGTGACTGTCGGGCACGGCGGTCAGATTGAAACCCAGCCGGGTGAGCACCGCTTCCACGGCGCCCCCCAGTTTTTGCGCATGCTGCAACGTGCACGGACAGTGGAAGGCGAGTTTCTGGCTGGTGCAGGCGCCAAGGTTTTCCAGCGGCTCGGCCCGCATGATTTCAACCAGATCCTTGGTCAGCGCGCTGACCCGGGCGGCTTTCTCGGCGTATGCCGGGTCGTCCCGCAACAAGTGCCCGTAGTCTTTGACGAACGCCCCGCAACCGCTGGCCGTCTGCACGATCGCTTCGGCGCCAGCCTGTACGGCGGGCCACCACGCATCGATGTTCTGACGCGCGCGCTGCAAGCCTTGCTCCTGAGCGTTGAGGTGGTAATCCACGGCGCCGCAGCAACCCGCCTGGGCGATCGATTTGACCGTGATACCCAGTCGATCCAGCACCCGCGCCGTGGCAGCGTTGGTGTTGGGGGACAGACCGGGCTGCACGCAGCCTTCCAGAATCAGCATCTGCCGGGCGTGTTGCCGCGTCGGGCGCAACCCGGGAGCACGAAGGTGGTCCGGCAGCTTGTCCTTCAGGCGGCTCGGCAGCAGCGGGCGAAACGAATTGCCCATCTGCGTCAGCGCCTTGAACAGCCCGGCATTGGGCACCACCGCGCGCAGGCTTTCTCGCAGCATGCGCTGACCCATCGGGCGCGGCACGGCTGCGTCGACTACCGCCCGGCCGATGTCCAGCAGGTTGTGGTAGTCGACGCCGGACGGGCAGGTGGTTTCGCAGTTGCGGCAGGACAGGCAACGGTCCAGGTGCAACTGGGTTTTCTCAGTGACTTCCTTGCCCTCCAGCACTTGCTTGATCAGGTAGATCCGGCCGCGTGGGCCGTCGAGCTCGTCGCCCAGCAGTTGATAGGTCGGGCAGGTGGCGTTGCAGAATCCGCAGTGCACGCAGCTGCGCAGTATGCTCTCGGCTTCTTCGCCACGGGGCAGGCTTTTGGCGTGTTCGCTCAGGGTCGTCTGCATGATCAGATCTCCGCGTACATTCGGCCGGGGTTGAATATCCCGTGCGGATCGAGTTGTGCCTTGAGCTGGCGGTGATAGCGCAGAAGCGGCTCCGCCAAGGGCTGGAAGGGGCTGTCGTCCAGGCCATGGCTGTAGCAGACGGCGTGACCACCCACTGCACTGACGATGCGTCGGATGTCTTCGCCGCCCGCGTCGGATTTCAGCCAGCGTTGCGCGCCGCCCCAATCGATCAATTGCTCGCCCGGTACGGCCAGCAGCGCGGTGTGAGTGGGCAGCGAAAGACGCCATAACGGTCGGCCGTCGGTGAAGAAGTCCAGCCGGTGTGCGTTCAGGTCCCGCCAGTAAGCCGGGTCGATCGACTCGCCGCCGAGACGATCATGGGCGGCGGCCACCGAACCTTCGCCGCCTTCAAGGCGCAGGCGCAGCACGCGTCCATCATGGCTTGCGGCGCTGATCGGCAGCGGCTGCTGACCCCATTCGGCGAGGCGGGCGAGGGCGCGTGCGCTGTCCATTTCCAGCGCAATGCTGGTGCACAGGCGCGGCTTGGGCAGAACTTTCAGCGAGACGTCGGTGATCAGCCCAAGGCAGCCAAAGCTGCCCGCCATCAGGCGCGACAGATCATAGCCCGCGACGTTTTTCATCACCTCGCCGCCGAATTTCAGGTGCTTGCCCAGGCCGGTGATCACCCGCGTGCCCAAGACGAAGTCGCGCACCGAGCCCGCCCACGGGCGCCGAGGCCCGGAGAGCCCGGCTGCAATCATGCCGCCGACCGTGGCGTCGCCGATTCCGCCGTCGCTGTACGTGGGGGGTTCGCACGGGAGCATCTGCCCGGCCTCGTCGAGCGCGGCATTCAGTTCGCTGAGCGGGGTGCCGGCGCGTGCGGTGATCACCAGCTCCGTCGGGTCATAGGTGACGATGCCGCGATGCGCGCGGGTGTCGAGCACCTCGCCGGCCACCTCGCGGCCGAGAAACGCCTTGCTGTTCGCGCCCTGGATGCGCAGCGGCAGGCTGAGGTCGATGGCCTGCCTGACTTGCTCCAGCAACACGTCGCTGGCATCGCGGTCCGGCGTGCGGGTCTGTGGTTGGCGTTCGGCACTCATCAGAAACGCTCCAGTTCAGGGAAGGGCAGCTTGCCCATGTGCACGTGCATCGCGCCGAACTCCGCGCAGCGATGGAGCGTCGGAATGTTCTTGCCGGGATTGAGCAGGCCACTGGGGTCGAACGCCGCTTTGATGGCGTGGAACAGGGTCAGTTCGTCGCTGTTGAACTGCGCGCACATCTGATTGATTTTCTCTCGCCCGACACCATGCTCACCGGTGATGCTGCCGCCGACTTTGACGCACAGTTCCAGAATTTTCCCGCCCAACGCTTCGGCGCGGTCCAGTTCGCCCGCCTGGTTGGCATCGAACAGAATCAGCGGGTGCATGTTGCCGTCGCCGGCGTGGAACACGTTCGCCACGCGCAGGCCGTACTCTTCGGACAGCGCTGAAATACCCTTCAACACGCCCGGCAGTTCCCGACGTGGAATGGTCCCGTCCATGCAGTAATAGTCCGGCGATAATCGGCCCACCGCAGGAAACGCGTTTTTCCGGCCCGCCCAGAAACGCACGCGCTCGGCCTCGTCCTTCGCCTGCCGCACCTCAGTGGCGCCGGCCTTTTGCAGGACCGCGCGGACGCGGTCGCAATCGTCGTGAACGTCGGCTTCGACACCGTCCAGTTCGCACAGCAGAATCGCTTCTGCGTCTACCGGGTAGCCTGCGTGGATGAAATCTTCGGCGGCGCGAATGGCCAGGTTGTCCATCATTTCCAGGCCACCGGGGATGATGCCTTCAGCGATGATGTCGGCCACCGCGCGACCGGCTTTTTCCACCGAATCGAATGCCGCCAGCAGCACGCGGGCGACCTGCGGCTTGGGCAACAGCTTGACGGTCACTTCGGTGATGACCCCGAGCATGCCTTCGGAACCTGTGAACAGCGCCAGCAGGTCGAAGCCCGGCGAGTCGAGCGCATCCGATCCGAGCACCATGCGTTCGCCTTCGACGGTGAGGATGTCGACTTTAAGCAGGTTATGCACGGTCAGGCCGTATTTCAGGCAATGCACGCCGCCAGCGTTTTCCGCGACATTGCCACCGATCGAGCAGGCGATCTGCGAGGACGGGTCGGGCGCGTAATAAAGGTCGAAAGGCGCGGCGGCCTGGGAGATGGCCAGGTTGCGCACGCCTGGCTGCACGCGGGCAAAGCGTCCGGCTGGGTCGATGTGCAGAATCTTGTTGAAGCGGGCCATGACCAGCAACACGCCTTTCTCCAGCGGCAGAGCGCCGCCGGATAACCCCGTGCCGGCGCCGCGGGCGACCACCGGAACGCCGCGCTCGTGGCAGACCTTGAGCAGCGTCTGCACTTGCTCGACGCGCTCGGGAAGCGCCACCAGCATGGGCGTGGTGCGATAAGCCGAAAGCCCGTCGCATTCGTAGGGACGCAATTCTTCCTCTCGATGGAGGAGGTCCAGGTCGGGCAGTCGCGTCTGCAGCGCTTGCAGCAGCTGCGCCTTGTCGATGGCAGGCAACGCGCCATCGACGCGTTCGTCGTACAGAATATTCATGATGGGTTTGCAACCCTGTCTTGTTTTTATATGAGGCCTGTTCTGATGCAGAACGTTTCACGGCTGACTTGCATCATTGGCCCTGCGGTCGCTACTGTCCATGTGAGAACGCACTGGTCGAACCAGTTTTTCTGGGCGTTTGCACCGTTCTATTTTGAAAAGATCATGCAGATCAGTTAGATAGATCGTTAAGGATTTGGCAGATATTTGTTCGATGCCGCTGGTCATACCAGTGGTCCTGGCTGCGGGCAGCGTGTGTTCCAGCGCGGGGTCCAGCCGTCATGCAGGGAGAGAGGGATGGAAGGCAGTACCAGCACCCGCGCGCCGCAAGTCGCCGATGTCGTCAGTGAGCGCATCGAGCGGTTGATCGTGGATGGCGTGCTCAAGGTCGGTGAGCTGTTGCCGTCCGAGCGTCGTCTGACCGAAAAACTGGGGGTTTCCCGAACCGCGCTGCGCGAAGGTCTCAAGCTGCTCCGTGCCCGAGGCATCATCGAAACGCAGCAGGGCAAGGGTTCGTTCGTCGCGCAGATGGGCGGACTGGGCCTGAGTGCGTCTTCACCGCTGATGCACTTGTTCGCCTCACAACCGCGCACGCTTTACGACCTGGTCGAGGTGCGAAGCCTGCTGGAAGGCGAATCGGCGCGGCTGGCGGCCTTGCGCGGCACTGACGCCGATTTTGTGCTGATTACGCGCGCTTATGATGCGCTGGTGCAGGCCCATGGCCACACGCTTTTGGCGTCCGAACACGCGCGCCTGGATCACGCATTCCATCTGGCGATCTGCGAAGCGTCGCACAACCCGGTGCTGGTCCAGACGCTGCGCTCGCTCACCGATCTGTTGCTCAATACCGTATTTGCCTCGGTCAACAACCTCTATCACCGCGAGGCGCAGAAACGTCAGATCGACCGGCACCATGCGCGGCTTTATAACGCGGTCACCGGACGCTTGCCGGAACAGGCGCGCAAGGCCGCCGTCGCGCACATTCAGAGCATCTGCGACAACCTGCGGGAGATCGAAAACGAGGAGCAGCGGCTGGTCCGCGCGACTTTGCGACTGGAGGGCTGGACCTGACCTTGACAGTCGCGGGCCAATGTCGCAATTTACGCAATGCGTAAACGGTTTACGACAATAACAACAAGACAGGCCTTCCCGTGGATCTTTTCACTTATTACCGATCAACCTCCAGCTACCGGGTGCGCATCGCCCTGGCGTTGAAGGGGCTCGAAGTCAACGCGATTCCGGTCAATCTGATCCGGGACGGCGGCGAGCACCACAAGCCGGAATACCTGGCGATCAATCCGCAAGGGCGCGTGCCCGTCCTCAGGCTCGACAGCGGCCAGGTTGTCATCCAGTCCATGGCAATCATCGAATACCTCGAAGAACACTCACCGGAACCTGCGTTGTTGCCGACTGACCTTCTGGCCCGGGCACGGCATCGCGAAGTCGCCGCGCTGATCGGCTGCGACATTCATCCCTTGCACAATGTGGCGGTGCTCAACCGGCTGCGCGGTCTGGGGCATGATGAAGGGGATGTCGGCGCGTGGATCGGACACTGGATCACTCAGGGTTTCGCTGCCGTCGAAGCCTTGATCGGCGATGAAGGATTCTGTTTCGGCCAGGTCGGCCTGGCAGATGCATACCTGTTGCCGCAGCTGTACGCCGCCCGCCGGTTCAATGTCGACCTGAGCGCCTTCCCGCGCATCTGTCGCGTGGAAACGCTGGCGTTGCAGCATCCGGCGTTTCAGCAAGCCCATCCTGATGCGCAATCGGACAAGCCGGAGTAACCTTTCCTACATGAAAATCTTCGGTCTGCAGTTGATATTCGGCGACTTCCTCGCCCGCAGCGTACGGGGAATTTCCTGTGCGCCTCCCGCTGAACGGTAATGCCCGCCGTTGTGCATTCCACTTTTCAGCAGGAGCAAGACCGTGACCGATCTCTACGAAAACCCGATGGGCCTGATGGGCTTCGAATTCATCGAATTCGCCTCGCCGGTTCCAGATGTCCTTGAGCCCGTGTTTCAGATGATGGGCTTCACCAAGGTCGCCCATCACCGATCCAAGAATGTGGCGCTGTACCGTCAGGGCGCCATCAATATCATCCTCAACAACGAGCCTCACAGCGAAGCGTCCTACTTCGCTGCCGAGCACGGTCCGTCCGTGTGCGGGATGGCATTTCGGGTCAAGGATTCGCAGCAGGCCTACAAACGTGCGCTGGAGCTCGGCGCTCAACCGGTTGAAATCGCAACCGGCCCGATGGAGCTGCGATTGCCGGCCATCAAGGGCATCGGCGGCGCGCCGCTGTACCTGATCGACCGCTTCGGCGAGGGCACGTCCATCTACGACATCGACTTCGTGTTCATCGAAGGGGTCGATCGTCATCCCGAGGGTGCAGGGCTGCAATTCATCGATCACCTGACCCACAACGTCTATCGCGGTCGCATGGCGTATTGGGCGAATTTCTACGAGAAGCTGTTCAATTTCCGCGAGATTCGTTACTTCGATATCAAAGGCGAGTACACCGGCCTGACGTCCAAGGCGATGACGGCGCCGGACGGCATGATTCGCATCCCGCTCAATGAGGAGTCCTCCAAAGGGGCCGGGCAGATCGAAGAATTCCTGATGAAGTTCAACGGCGAAGGCATTCAGCACGTGGCCTTTTTCACCGAAGACCTGATCGACACCTGGGATCGGCTCAAAGCGCTGGGCATGCGGTTCATGACCGCGCCGCCGGACACTTATTACGAGATGCTCGAAGGCCGTCTGCCAAACCACGGCGAGCCCGAGCACGAGCTCAAGGCGCGGGGCATTCTGCTCGACGGGAACTCGGAAGGTGGCAATCGGCGCCTGCTCCTGCAGATCTTTTCGGAAACGCTGATGGGGCCGGTGTTCTTCGAGTTCATTCAGCGCAAAGGCGACGATGGCTTTGGCGAGGGCAATTTCAAGGCGCTGTTCGAATCGATCGAGCGCGATCAGTTGCGACGTGGGGTTCTGACGGCGGATTGATTCGCCTGATTGCTCGGCTCGCGCCGGTGGTGACTGACAGGACGTCTGCGCTGCACCGCCGCCGCGGACGGGCTCATTCCGGCACGTTTGATCCGAAAGCGCTCAGGGCTTCGGCATGTCACCGCCCATCCGGGCGCTGATGGCCCGGGCGGTCTTCAGCAGCTGCTGCGCCGCCAGCGCCTGGCGCTCATCGGTGAGCACCGATGCCGAGCCCACCACGGTCACCACGCCCATCAACTTGCTGCCCATGGCGAACACCGGAGATGACACAGCGTTGACGCCCGCCATGAGCAGGCCATGAATCTGATGCACGCCGGTGCTGCGGATTTCTTTGATGTGGCGGTCGATGTCCTTCAGTTGTTTCGCGTTCAGGGCAGCCGCTTCCGATTGCCTGAGCGCTGCCGTTTCGGCAGGGGAGAGAAAGGTGTCGAACACCAGACCTGTCGAGGAACCGAGCAGCGGCAGGACCGAGCCGATCTGCGTGACCAGCGTCACCGCGCCCAGCGATTGCTCGACATACACGACCGTGGGGCCTTTGTTGCCCCACACCGCGAGGAAGCACGTTTCATTGAGCTCGTCACGCAGTGCACTGAGTTCCGGGGCAGCCATTTTCAGCACGTCCAGTTGACTGAGCGCCGCAAGGCCAACCTGCAACGCCGAGCGGCCCAGACGGTAGTGGTTGGTCACTGGGTCCTGCTCGGCAAAGCCGCTGTCCACCAGCGCCTGCAAGTAACGATGCACCTTGCTGGCGGGCATGCCGACGTATTCGGCGAGCCTGGACAACGAAGTGGCGGGCGCGAGTTCGGCCAGCGCCTTGAGAATGCCGACGCCGACTTCGGCGGACTGCACTTTCTGTTGGCGCGGGCCTGCGGGGCTTGCGGATTGTTCAGTCATGAGCGGTGCGTGCGCCGGTCTGGAAAGGCTGCTTTATAGCTTGACCGTCCCGCAAACTCAAATTACGTTATGCGTAATCAGTTTACGTAAAATAAAAACAAGAGGTCGAGATGTTCACAGCACCTGTGTCCGAGGCTTTGAGGTATCAATCCGGCTTCGGCAATCAGTTCAGCAGCGAGGCATTGCCCGGCGGCTTGCCGACCGGGCAGAACTCGCCGCAGCGCCATCCGCTCGGACTCTACGCCGAGCAATTCTCGGGCACGGCGTTCACTGTGCCCCGGGCGGAAGCCCGACGGACCTGGCTCTACCGCATCGCGCCCTCGGCGGCTCATCCACGTTACAGCCGGCTGGAGCGGCAGATTCGTGGTCAGGAGCAGGGCCCTGTCACGCCCAATCGCCTGCGCTGGAACGCGTTCGACATTCCCGTCACGCCTGCCGATTTCATCGACGGCCTCATCGCGCTGGCCCGCACTTCGTCCGCCGATCAGGCCGATGGCGTCAGCGTGTACGTATACGCCGCCAACCAGTCCATGCAGCGGGCTTTTTTCAACGCCGACGGCGAATGGCTGGTCGTCCCGCAGCAGGGCCGCTTGCGTATCGTCACCGAGCTTGGCGTGCTCGACATCGAGCCTCAGGAAATCGCCGTTCTGCCTCGTGGGCTGAAATTCTGCGTGCAGTTGCTGGACGGCTCGGCGCGGGGCTATGTCTGTGAAAACCATGGTTGTGCGCTGCGGCTGCCGGACCTTGGGCCCATCGGCAGTAACGGCCTGGCCAATCCTCGGGATTTTCAGGTGCCGGTGGCGCAGTTCGAAGACAGCACCCAGCCGACCTTGCTGGTGCAGAAGTTTCTCGGCGAACTGTGGTCGACCACGCTCACGCATTCGCCATTCGACGTCGTCGCCTGGCATGGAAACAACGTGCCGTACAAATACGACCTGCGCCGGTTCAACACCCTGGGCACCGTCAGCTACGACCATCCGGATCCGTCGATCTTCACGGTGCTGACGTCGCCGGGTGCGGTCCATGGTCAGGCCAACGTCGATTTCGTGATCTTCCCGCCGCGCTGGATGGTCGCCGAAAACACCTTCCGGCCGCCGTGGTTTCACCGCAATCTGATGAACGAATTCATGGGCCTCATCGATGGCGCCTACGACGCCAAGGCGCAAGGCTTCATGCCTGGCGGCGCGTCCCTGCACAACTGCATGAGTGCTCACGGGCCCGACAATGCCAGCGCTGAAAAGGCCATCGCCGCCGACCTCAAACCGCACAAGATCGAACAGACCATGGCGTTCATGTTCGAGACCGGCAGCGTCCTGCGCCCCAGCCGTCAGGCGCTCGAGTGCCCGCAGTTGCAGAGTGATTACGACGCGTGTTGGGACGGCATTGCCCGAACCTTCAAACCCTTCGATATGGACAGCCCACGATGAGCATTCCCACACACCCGCGCAGTTGGGTAACGAGCGCCAACGATCACCCGGATTTCCCGCTGCAAAACCTGCCGTTCGGGGTGTTCAGCCAGGCGAATTCGAACCGGCGCGGCGGCGTCGCCATTGGCGACTTCATTTTCGACCTCCAGGCGGCACTGGATGCCAGCCTGTTTCAAGGGGCCGCGCGTCTGGGCGCCGAGGCCGCGAGTCGCGGTCAGCTCAATGATTTTTTTGCGCTCGGCGCGTCAGCGCGACAGGCCTTGCGCAACGAACTGCTTCACCTGCTCGACGCGGCGAATCCCCAGCGCGAGCGCCTGCAAGGCATGGGCGAGCGATTGCTGCTGCCGATGAGCGAGTGTCGGATGCACCTGCCTGCGCAGGTCGGCGATTACACCGACTTTTATGTCGGCATTCATCACGCCATGAACGTCGGCAAGCTGTTCCGCCCCGACAATCCGCTGTTGCCGAACTACAAGTATGTGCCGATCGCCTATCACGGTCGCGCTTCGACGTTGTGCGTATCGGGCACGCCCGTCAGACGCCCGAATGGTCAGACCCTGGCGCCGGGCGCAGACCAGCCGACCTTCGGACCGAGCAAGCGGCTGGACTACGAACTGGAGGTCGGTGTGTGGATGGGCCCGGGCAATGCGCCGGGTGAAGCGATCGGGATTGCCGACGCAGGCCGACACATTGCGGGTTTCTGCCTGCTCAACGACTGGTCGGCGCGGGATCTGCAAGCGTGGGAGTACCAGCCGCTGGGACCCTTTCTGTCCAAGAGCTTTGCCACGAGCATTTCCCCGTGGGTGGTGACGGCCGAGGCGCTCGCCCCGTTTCGCAGCGCTCAGCCCGCACGGGCCGAAGGCGATCCGCAGCCGCTGGCGTACCTGTTCGACGCGCAGGATCAGCAGAGCGGCGCGCTGGACATCGAGCTTGAGGTGCTGCTCGCAACGGCAACGATGCGCGAGCAAGGCGTCGCACCGGTTCGTCTGGCGCTGAGCAACACGTTGAACATGTATTGGACCGTGGCGCAGATGGTCGCGCACCACAGTGTCAACGGTTGCACGCTGCAACCGGGCGATCTGTTCGGCACCGGCACACTGTCCGGCCCGCAGGCGGGGCAGTTCGGCAGCCTGCTGGAAATGACCGAAGGGGGAAAACACGAAGTGCAATTGCCGGGCGGCGAAACTCGCAGGTTTCTCGAGGCAGGAGACGAGGTGATTCTCAAGGCGCGCTGCCGCAGAGACGGCGAAGTGAGCATCGGCTTCGGCGAATGCCGAGGCGTGGTCGTCGGTTGATGGCTCGCTGAATCCACCGGCTTTATTACGATGCTTTGCGCCCACAGGTCGATGGCGTCTGTGCTGGAGCGCCCGGTTGATCCGGGCTTGCAGGCAGATTGCATCTTCTCTGTGGGCTGTTCATTCGCGAGCAGGCGATAGCGGCCAAATCAGGGTCTGAGTCAGGTTCGGGGCTGTCCGAACCCTGACACCAATGAGCCGCTGCGGGGTAGAAAGCGCCCGTGTCGCTCACCTTGAGGCTGGCCGTTCGCGTAGCTCAGGCGGCCATTGACCCAGACGCCGTCGATTCCCTGCGCAGCACGCTTGGGCTCCTTGAAGTCGGCGACATCTTGCACGGTTTCGGCATCGAACAGCACCAGATCGGCCCAATAGCCCTCGCGCACGAAGCCACGCTCATGCAGGCCAAAGCGGGTGGCGGTCAGGCCGGTCATCTTGTGCACGGCAGTGTGCAGCGCGAACAGCCCGAGATCGCGACTGAAATGCCCTAACACCCGAGGAAAGGCGCCCCACAGACGCGGGTGCGGAAACGGATCCTCAGGCAGCCCGTCGGAGCCGATCATCGACAGCGGATGCTTCATGATGCGCTGTACGTCCTGTTCGTCCATGCCGTAGTACACCGCGCCCGCCGGTTGCAACTGGCGCGCGGCGTCCAGCAGGGACAGCCCCCAGTCTGCAGCGATGTCCTTCAGATCGCGGCCGCCCTGATCCGGGTGCGGTGTAGACCAGGTGATGGTAATGCGGAACGCATCGGTCACCTGCTTGAGGTCGAGCGTCGAAGAGCTGGCCGCGTAGGGGTAGCAATCGCAACCGACCGGGTGAGTCAGCGCAGCGTTCTCCAGCGCGGCCAGCAGTTGTGGGCTTCGGCCCCAGTTGCCGGCGCCCGCGCATTTCAGGTGAGAGATGACCACAGGCGATCGTGCGTGCCGGCCGATATCGAACGCCTCGTCCATCGCCTCCAGCACCGGCTCGAACTCGCTGCGCAAATGCGTGGTATAGACCGCGCCAAACGCGGTCAGCTCTTCGGCCAGTTGCTTGACCTCGTCCGTGTCCGCCGCGTTGGCCGATGCGTAGGCCAGACCAGTGGAAAGCCCCAGCGCGCCGTGTTCCAGGCTGTCGCGCAGTTGCTCGCGCATGGCGCTGATTTCCTCGGGGCGCGCCGTGCGCAACAGCTCGTCCAGATGATTGCTGCGCAGCGCCGTATGTCCGATCAGAGCGGCGACGTTGACTGCGGGGCGCGCCTTGTCGACCGCTGCGCGATAGTCGCTTAAGCGCGGGTAGACGAACGCGCTTGCCGGGCCCAGCAAATTCATCGGATCGGGAGGATCACCCGCCAGCGTCACGGGCGATGCGCTGATGCCGCAATTGCCGACGATCACGGTCGTCACGCCCTGGGTGATCTTCGGCAACATGTCCGGCTGGCGGATAACCACCGTATCGTCGTGGGTGTGCACGTCGATGAAACCGGGCGCCAGCACTCGACCCGCGGCATTGATCTCTTCGCTGGCCGAGACGTCGCTCAGCTCGCCGATGCGTTGGATGCGCCCTTCGCGAATCGCCACATCGGCGCGGTAACCCGGCGTGTCGCTGCCGTCGATCACCAGCGCGTCGCGAATGATCAGATCGTAAAGCATGGTTCAGTCTCCAAGCGGCAGGCCGTCGTCACCGCCGCGGTAGTCATCGAGCGCCAGTTTGATCCGGCGCAGGCGTTCCTGATTGTCATCCGGGGCCGTGAGCGCGAGTTCCGTGGCGAGTACATCGATGGTCAGCAGCATGCCGTAACGCGCCGCCGTGGGTTTATAGATGAAGTTGGTTTCGGCAATCTGCAGCGGCAGCAACACATCGGCGAGTTCCGCAAGGGGCGAGCCGGGCAGGGTGATCGCCAGGACCTTCGCGCCATAGCTGCGCGCCAGGCGCGTGGCATCGAGCAACTCGGGCGTACGTCCGCTGAGCGAGCAGACGATCAGGCTGTGATCCGGGCTGAGGGTTGCGGCGATCAGGCGCATCATCACTGGATCGCGGCTGGCGGCAATGGGGTAACCCAGGCGCACCAGCCGGGTCTGCAGTTCTTCGCTGCACAGGCTGGAAGCACCGCCCATGCCGAAACTGTGGATCATGCGTGCCGGCGCCAGCAAGGCGACCGCCGCCTTGAAACGCGCCTCGTCGAAGCCCGCCAGGTGCTGGCGCAGGGTTGACTCGATGTCCCCGACGATCCGGGTGAAGAACGCCGATTGCTCCGGCGCCTGCTCCGGCTTGAGAAAGCGGCTGCCGACGCCGCTGGCCTGGGCCAGTTGCAGGCGCAGGTCACGCAGATCCTTGCAGCCCACCGTGCGGGCGAAGCGTGACAGCGTGGCGCTGCTCACTTCGGCGCGGGCGGCGAGTTCGTCCAGGCTGGCGCTGGCGCAAAAGGCAACATCGCTGAGAATCAGCCGGGCGATGCGACCTTCGCCGGCGCTGAAGGAATCCTGGCGGGCGCGGATCTGGTAAAGAATGTCCACTCAGAGCACCTGCGCCAGCCCGAGGGTCAGAGCGAAGGCGATCACCGAAATGAGCGTTTCCAGCACTGTCCAGGTTTTGAAGGTCTGCGCCACGGTCATGTTGAAATACTCCTTGATCAGCCAGAAACCGCCGTCATTGACGTGGGAGAAGATCACTGAACCCGCGCCGGTGGCCAGCACCAGCAGTTCAGGGTGCGGATAGCCCAGGCCCAGCGCAACCGGTGCGACGATCCCTGATGCCGTGGTCATGGCCACCGTGGCCGAACCTGTCGCGACGCGCATCAGCGCTGCGAACAGCCAGCCCATCAGCAGCGGCGAGAGATGAAAGTCCTGAGCCAGACCGACGATTTCCTGGGTCACCCCGCTGTCGACAAGAATCCGGTTCAGCCCGCCACCTGCGCCGACCAGAAGCGTGATGCTGGCCGTTGGCGCGAGGCATTCCTGAGTGAATCTGAGGATCGCGTCGCGGTTGAAGCCCTGGGCGATGCCCAGGGTCCAGAAGCTTAGCAACGTGGCCAGCAGTAGGGCGATGACCGAGTTGCCGATGAACGCCAGGAAACTGTTGAGCGCGCTGCCGGGCGTCGAGATCAGGTTGGCCCAGCCGCCCAGCAGCATCAGAACGACCGGCAGCAGGATGGTTGCCATGGTGATGGCAAAGCCGGGCAATTGTTCGCGTGGCTCGCGTTCGAGGAATTGTCTGGCGAGCGGGTTTTCCTCGGGCAGGTGAATGCGCGGCACGATGAAGCGCGCGTAAACGGGGCCGGCGATGATCGCGGTGGGAATGCCGATGAGAATGGCATAAAACAGCGTCTGGCCCACTGACGCCTGGTACGCCTGCACCGCCAACATGGCCGCCGGGTGCGGCGGCACCAGCGCATGCACCACCGACAAGCCGGCCACCATGGGCAGACCGACCATCAGGATCGACACGCCAACCCGGCGGGCGACGGTAAACGCAATCGGCACCAGCAGCACGAAGCCGACTTCGAAAAACAGCGGCAGGCCGACCAGAAAGGCAATGCAGACCATCGCCCAGTGCGCATTTCGCTCACCGAAACGGTCGATCAGCGTTCGCGCCACCCGTTCGGCGCCGCCGGATTCGGCCATCATCTTGCCCAGCATGGTGCCCAGCGCGACGACCAGCGCAATGTGGCCGAGGGTCTTGCCGACGCCGCCCTCGTAGGAGGCGACCACCGCATTGGCGGGCATTCCCGCAACCAGTGCCAGGCCAACGGAAACCAGGGTGATGACGACGAATGGATTGAGCCGGAAGCGCGCGATGAGGACGATCAGCGCAATGATCGCGACAGCGGCGTAGGCCAACAAAGACAGGCCGGTAGAAGGGGGCATGCAACGGTTCCTTGCTGAGAAGAGGGGATGTCAGGCTTGGCACCGGCGGCGTTCGGGCGCGGCGGTTTCAGGCGTTGAAAAAACGCTCGGCAGGGGATGTCGCAAAGGCTCGCAGGGCGAGAAAAGGGCAAAGCTGAGACGATCACAGGCAGGCATTATTTTTATCTCTGATTTCGTGATGAAAATTAAATTACACGAAAACCGATAAAAATATCAATTTATGAAAATTAATTTCTTGCGCGACCGCTGCTGACGGACGCAAGCCGTTGCGCACGGGGCCGGCGTGATTGCCAGGGTTACGACTGGCGGCGCGGCGATGCACGTATTTTCCAAACGGGCGATGACGCCAAGGGCGCAAATTCATTCGTAAAAAACGTCCCTGCGGGTATAAGCGTCACCCTGCGCTGAAGCGCTCTCGATAGGCTTGTGGGGTGACGGACACTGCGCGCATGAAGCTGCGGCGCAAGGTCTCTTCGGTGCCGAAACCGCAGCGATCGGCGATGCGTTTGATCGGCAGCGCACTGTCGCCGAGCAAGCGCCTGGCGGCTTCCACGCGCAGTTGTTCAATGGCCCGCGCCGGCGTGTTGCCGGTGTGGGCGCGGTAGTGGCGCACGAAACTGCGTTCGCTCATGCCGACTTGTGCGGCGAGGGTGGCCACCGACAGATCGCTGGCCAGGTTATCGAGGATCCAGGCGTGCAGATCGCCAAACCGGCTGTCCTGACTGCGCGTGGCGTGCTGCATCGACAGTGCGGTGCTGAACTGCGACTGACCGCCCGGGCGCTTGAGGAACACCACCAGATCCCGGGCCACCGCCAGTGCCACCGTGCGCCCCAGGTCCGCTTCCACCATCGCCAGCGCCAGGTCGATACCAGCCGTGACGCCTGCCGATGTCCAGAGTTTGCCCTGATTGATGAAAATCGGTTCCGGGTCGACCTGCAACTGTGGATAGCGCTCGGCGAGCCGTGCGCAGCTGTCCCAGTGCGTGACCACCCGCTGTCCGTCGATCACGCCCGCCTCGGCGAGCATGAACGTGCCGGTGCACACCGAGGCTACGCGCCGGGCGCCGGCAGCCTGATCGCGCACCCACTGCAACAGGCGCTGATCCTTCAGGGCCGTGTGCACGCCCTTGCCTCCGGCGACGATCAGCGTGTCGGATGCCGTTTCCGGCAGCGGATCCGTGAGCAGGCCGAGCCCGGATGAGGACACCACGCTGCCGTCCTGAGCGGCGACCACGCGCGGGGAGTAATGCGCCGCCTGGCCGTTTTCCTGCAGCTGCACGTTCGCCGACGCGAAGACCTGCAAGGGGCCTGTGACGTCCAGCAGTTGAACGTTGGGAAAGGCCAGGATGTGCACCGGTCTTGAGGGCTCGGGCATAGAAGACTCGCTTTGCCGTGGCGTGAAATGTGGGTGATATGGCGTATCCGCCAGAGCCTATCTGGCTAAAGTGAGTTCGTCCACCGATCAGAGGAAGGCGCGTTTTTTCGAATGACGCCTGCGCTCATATCCATTGAGGAGAAACTCCATGACATTGCACATCGGTCTGCTGGTGTTCCCGAAGGTCCAGCAACTGGACCTCACCGGCCCTTATGAAGTGTTCGCCACGATGCCGGGTGTCACCGTGCATCTGGTGTGGAAAAACCTTGAGCCGTTGCAGTCCAGCACCGGGCTGACGCTGGTGCCTACCCGCACGTTCGCCGACTGCCCGGATCTGGACGTGATCTGCATCCCGGGCGGGGTCGGTATCGATGCCTTGCTGGAAGACGCCGAGACGCTGGCTTTCATCAAGGCGCAAGCCACAACTGCGCAATACATCACGTCGGTCTGCACCGGTGCCTTGGTGCTGGGCGCTGCCGGCCTGCTGCAGGGCAAGCGCGCCACCACGCATTGGGCGTCTCATTCGTTGCTTGAGTTGTTTGGCGCGATCCCGGTCAAGGAGCGGGTCGTGCGCGACGGCAATCTGATGACTGGCGGCGGCGTGACGGCGGGGATCGACTTTGCCCTGACCCTGATCGCAGAGATCTTCGATCCGGAAAAATCCCAGGTCATTCAGCTGCAACTGGAGTACGCCCCAGCGCCGCCGTTCGACTCCGGCCGTCCCGAAACCGCGCCGGCCCATGTCCTGGCTGTCGCCAGTGAGCGCGCATCCGCGGGGCTGCTGGCCCGTCGGCAGATCGTCGAGCGTGTGTTGGCCAGCCGTTAGGCGCAAGAGGCGGCGGGCAGCTCGTACCAGCAGAGGAAAAGGTCCAGCGCCGACTCGACCACCGCCGCCTGCTTTTCAGGCGTCAGCAGGGGCTCGTTGAGCGTCACTTGCGGCCAGAAGGCAAACGCCTTGAGCAAGGCGTGAATCTGCGAGGCGGCGAAACCCGGTTCGACGGCTTTCAAGCGGCCGTCCTGCTGGGCGCCGCGCACCCAGACCGTGAAGGTTTCCTCGCGCTGGTTGAGCCGGTTGACCCACGTCTGCGCGCGTTCGGGTGAATGAATCGTCGCGCCGATGGCCACGCGCGCCAGATCCAGAAAATTGCTGTCACCCAGAAGTGCCATCTTGGCATTGAGCAAGTCGCGCAGTTGCGCACGCAACGGCACATCCGGCCGATAGGCAGCATCGGGCTGAGCCGCGGCACTGGCCCACAGGCGGTGAAGCATCTCGGAGAACAGCTCTTCCTTGCTCGGAAAGTGGTTGTAGACCGTGCGTTTGGACACCTCGGCGCGGGCCGCGATACGGTCCATGCTGGTGACCTCGAAACCGTTGTCGCGGAATTCGGCAATCGCTGCCTGCACGATGGATTCACGTTTTCGGTCGGTCAGTCGCAAGGGGGCGGTCATGGCTTCGCTTCTAAGAGGTTGTGCAGGGGTCGTACTGGCAAGATACCCCGGCAAGAAAATTACACTGAACAGTTTACTTCCATTTGAAGATCGTGCAAGCTTGAAACTACACTGTGTAGTGTAAAGCGCTGTTACAACTTCCCGCTTACTTCTTTCCGTCGTTTGCAACATTCTGCACAGCGTTTGCTGTCGCGGAAACCTCCACCCGTTCCATGGAGTCAGCACATCATGGCCTCGATCGAAAAAAACCTCGATACCGCTTCCTCACTGCCTGTTCTGTCCCGGTCTGAGGGTCGCTATCTCAATCACAAGCCGATGAAGCGCTCCGGATTTCTCAAGACCCTGCGCATTTTCTGGAACGCGACCTTCAATAAGCCCCGTCACACCCGCCCGATCGGCGAAATTCCCGTGCAGCCGCTGTCTCGCCAGCAGTTGCTCGCGGCGCCGAACAACACGGTTTACCGCCTGGGCCATTCGACGGTGCTGCTCAAACTGCGCAATCAATATTTCCTCACCGATCCGGTGTTCGCCGAGCGTGCCTCGCCGATCCAGTGGGCCGGTCCGCAACGTTTCCACCAGCCGCCGATCAGCCTGGCCGACCTGCCGCCGCTCAAAGCGGTGATTCTTTCGCACAACCATTACGACCATCTGGACCACATGACCATCCAGGTGCTCAAGGACAAGGCCGAGCATTTCATTGCGCCGCTGGGGGTCGGGGACACACTGATCGAGTGGGGCGTGCCGGCCGAGAAGGTCCGGCAACTGAACTGGTGGCAGTCCACCGAGATCCACGGCATCCGCTTCGTTGCCACGCCGGCGCAGCATTTTTCCGGCCGCAGCTTGAGCGACGGCAACCGCACGTTGTGGTGTTCATGGGTGATGCTCGATGGTGAGCAACGCATTTTCTTCAGTGGTGACACCGGGTACCACGACGGCTTCAAGCTGATCGGCGAACAGTACGGGCCGTTCGACCTGACCCTGATGGAAACCGGCGCTTACAACGTTGAGTGGCCCGACGTGCACATGCAGCCGGAGGAGACATTGCAGGCGCACATCGACTTGCGCGGAAAATGGCTGTTACCCATTCACAATGGGACGTTCGACCTGGCGATGCACGCCTGGCACGAGCCTTTCGACCGGATTCTCGCGTTGGCCTGGGATCGCAGCATTTCCATCACCACGCCCGAAATGGGCCAACCGTTTTACCTTCAGTACCCCAGTCGGGGTCAGGCATGGTGGATAAAGGTCGAAAAAGCGGCAGAAGTGGACGAGACGACCCCGCCGCATTTACAGCAGCCACAGCCTCAGGTTCAGCAGCACCGCAGCCGACGCTGCCAGCGCCAGCAGGCGGTCGGTCGAAGCTGACCCATAGAGAGGGCCGCAACCCAGTCGTTGCGGCCCTGCGTGTTCAAGGTTTGCTTTGATTCTGCTCTTTCGGATCCGCAGGCGTGCCAGGGTGGCGGTCCTGCTCTCCCTGCTGGTTCAGCTGCTTGTGCTCTTCGCCGACCTTGCCGGCGTTCTCGGGCTTGTGATCGAGGTCGTCACGGTTCGATTCTTTGTTCATCTCATTCTCCGCTTGCTTGTTGTTTTCGTTGCAGGTCTGACGGTCATTCGTCCATCTGGCGGATCAGCATCAGCGCTTCGTCCTTGAACAGCGGTTGCTTCAGCCGCTCGGCAAGCAGCGCCATCTGCCGCTCTCGTTCACAGCCCACCGCAGCCGCGACCACGCCCTCTTTGCACATCAGCGCCAGAAACTCGAAGGTTTCAGGTTCGCCCAGGTAGACAATTTCATCCCATTGGTCGGCATGACCGAGGTAGTCCAGCCGCTTCTCAAAGTGATACGTCCAGAAAAACGGAACGTCGGTGTAATGCCGGTCGCCGCCCAGCATGTTGCTGGCGGCGATGCGCGCCTGTTGTTGCGCCAGCCGCCAGTGTTCGATGCGCTGGGGTTTTTTATCGTACGGAAACGTGGCTAGATCACCCGCTGCCCACACGTCCTTGCCGGCATGCATGCCATCGTCGACGGCAAGGGAGCCATCCTGTTCGAGCTGCAGCCCGTCAATGAAATGCGTGGCCGGCGAGACGCCGATGCCGATCAGCGCCAGATCGACGGGCAGTCGTTCTCCATTGGTCAGCACCGCCGTCTGCAACGCTTTCTTGCCATTCACGCCATCGTCCTCAAAGCGACTGATCTCGACGTGGGTGCGGAAGAGCACGCCGTTGCGCTCGTGCAGGCTGCGGATCGCTTTGCCTATGCGCTCGCCCAGTTGCGCCGCGAAGGGCACTTCATGGCGCGCCAGAATGGTCACGTCGACGCCATGCTTGCGCAGCGCCGAGGCCGCTTCCAGACCGATGAAGCTGTCGCCGACGATCAACGCGTGACGACCGGGCTGCACGGCGGCCAGGATCTTTTTCGCATCCTCGCGGATGCGCAGCGTGAGAACCTGCGGCAGGTCGGCGCCGATCAACGGCAGTGCGCGCGGCTCGCCGCCGGTGGTGATCAGTGCGGCGTCATAGCCGAAACGCCGACCATCTGCCAGCGTCAGTCGTTTGTTGACGACGTCCAGCTTCATCACCTCACCCTGAATCCGCTCGATATGGCTGGCCTCGTAGAACGCGTCGTCTCGAAGCGGCGGCGTTTCGTCGGGCTGCATGTCGGCGGACAGCACAAATTTGCTCAACGCGGTGCGGTCGTAACCCGGGTTGCCCTCGCGGTCGACCAGCAGCAGGCGTCCGTTAAAGCCTTTCTCCCTCAGGGCACAGGCCGCCGCAGTGCCGGCAGCCCCCGCTCCGATCACGATGAAGCAGCGCGAATCGTCGGGCAGCGATCGTGGCTCGGCAACGAACGCTTGATCATCGACATGCACCTGTCCTTCGATCACCTGCGTCGGATAGCGAGTCAGGGCATCCAGGGCAGGTGGCTCACACAAGTGGCCATCGTCGACCGAGAATTCTGCCTTGTGCCACGGGCAGATCAGATGCCCATTGCAGACCGCCCCCTCGGCCAGCGGTGCGCCTGCGTGAGGGCATTCGCCCTGATAGGCGCGAACCTCATCGCCATGACGCAGCAATACGACCTTTTTCTCGCCAACTTCAACCTGAAGGCCCCGATCTCGACGAAGATCGGCCAGGCTAGCGACTCGATGCATAGGCATTTGATGTTCCTCCCAGGCTTTCTGTTGGGAGTGGGGCGCCTGTGCAGAGGTTCAGACAATTTGGCGAGTCAGCGCCGATCACCCATCGGCCGGCATCAGCGCACCAGACCCAGCCGCTCGTGCCAGTCGGCGATCGATTCTTGCGGGTATTGCTCGAACTGCTGGTCGTCGGGGCCCGCCTGGACTTCGACCCACGAGGCCTTCGAATCCAGCAGCAGGTGAGTGTGCTCGGGCGGCGTCGGCAGCGGGGTGTCGATGGCCGATGCAAACGGGTGGATCAGCTCGGGCCATTCAGGGCTGAACAACCACAGGCCGCTGCCGCACTGCTTGCAGAAATGCCGCTCGGCGCTGCTGGTGTGGACGTGATGGTGAGCCTCATCGCGCATCTTGGCGTGATAGATGGCGATGCTGTTCTTGCCTTTGACTTTCAGGCTTTTGGCGTCGCCGCCCAGGTTGATCGAATAGCCTCCGCCGCCTTGAGTCTTGCGGCAGATCGAGCAATAGCAACGTTGATAGGGGTAGGGGTGGACGCTGGTCAGGCTGAACTCCACCGCGCCGCAATGGCAGGAACCTTCAAGATGCATGCTGTTACCTCCTTGATCGGTCGGATCGTCGACATCCTTTGTCTAGACCGTCCCGTGGGTTGTAGTTCGAAGTTTTCTCGAACAGGCGTTCGGATTCTTCATCCTCCGGGCCCTCAAGAAGCGCTGGGCAGCGTCGATAAGCGATAGTCATACGACGACATTCGCTGTCTCTGATAACAATGAGCAAACGGTCATGAACCTACGCAACCTGACCATCGCCCGTCGCGCGGGCCTTGGGTTTACCCTGATTTCCCTGCTTGTCGCGTTGCTGGGCTGGTTTGCCCTCAGCCAGATGTCCACCATTCGCCAGAGCGAAGTGGCGGTCGAGAGCAACTGGATGCCGAGCATGCGGCTGGTGAATGATATCCGTGAAGCCATGCTGCGCATTCGCACGATCTCGCTGCGCATGGCCCTGGACACCGACCCGAAAAACGTCAGCACGTACAAGGGGCAGATGGATGCACGGGCCAAGGTGCTGGCCGACAAACTGGCAAGCCTGGACACGTTCGTCGACACGCCTCAGGAAAAAGTCCTCTACGACAAATTCCGCTCGACCCTGGCCGATTATCAGCGCGCGCTGGCGCAGTCCTTCGTGCTGGCCGAAAGCGGCGATCTGAAGGCGCTCAACACGCTGCTGCTGGTCGACATGAAAACCGTGGTCGACAACTCGGGCACGCAACTGGGCGATCTGGGTGATTTCTACTCCCGCCAGGTGGAGCTCGAAGGGGCTGCCGCCCAGGCGCAATACGACCATTCCCGCGACATCGTGCTGGTGTTCGTGTTGATTGCTGCGCTGGCGACCATTGTCCTGGCGCTGTGGCTCACGCGCAGCATCATTCGTCCGCTGGAAGACGCGGTGGGCGCTGCCGAATACGTCGCCAAGGGCGATCTGACCCACGACATCCGCGTCGAGGGCAAGGATGAAGTGACCCGATTGCTCAAAGCCTTGCAGGCGATGCAGAACAATCTGCGTTCGACCTTGAGCCTGATCGGCAGCTCAGCCAGTCAACTGGCCTCAGCGGCGACCGAACTCAACTCGGTCACTGAGGACAGCCATCGAGGTCTGCATCAGCAGAACGCCGAGATCGAGCAGGCGGCCACCGCTGTCAACGAGATGACCTCGGCGGTCGAGGAAGTGGCGCGCAATGCGGTGTCCACCTCGCAGGCCTCCAGTGAGTCCAACAGCGCAGCCAAGGACGGACAGGCTCGCGTCATCGACACGGTCAATTCGATTCAGACGCTGTCCGGCAACGTGCAGCATACCTCCGAGCTGGTGCAGAACCTGGCCGATCAATCCCAGGACATCGGCAAAGTGCTGGACGTGATTCGCTCCATCGCCGAACAGACCAATCTGCTGGCGCTCAACGCGGCCATCGAAGCGGCCCGCGCCGGTGAGTCCGGCCGTGGTTTTGCGGTCGTGGCGGACGAGGTTCGTGCGCTGGCCCATCGCACGCAGCAATCGACACTGGAAATCGACAAGATGGTGTCGACCATGCGCAGCGGCTCCAGTGAAGCGCTGCAATCGATGCTGGTCAGTCGGTCGCGGGCCAGCGAAACCCTGGAGCTGGCGCAGGGCGCGGGGGAATCGCTGCACCGGATCACCTCGTCGATCAACGAAATCTCCGAACGCAACCTGGTCATCGCCAGCGCCGCCGAGGAGCAAGCGCAAGTGGCCCGGGAAGTGGACCGCAACATCGTCAACATCCGCGACCTGTCGCTGCAATCGTCTTCGGGTGCCAACCAGATCAGCGCGTCCAGCAATGAACTGTCGCGCCTGGCCGGCGAGCTGAATCAGGTGGTGGCACGCTTCAGAGTCTGATGATCCGGTCCGGGTCTTCGAGGCGACGACCCGGTCCTGCGCAAACGTTTCATCTCATTCACTTGCCTGTCGCCGTCCAGGGCTTGCATGATTCGCCACGACTAATAATTCCTGGCGGGCCGAACCTGCCGACAAGACAAGGTGAAAGGCAATGGATGATCTGAATCACGAGTTCAGCAGCTGGCTGCGTTCGCCCGGCCACAAGGCCTGGCTGGCGCATGAGGGAAACCGGCTGCTGGCGTTCGCCAAGGCGGCTCGGATGCCTCAGGGGTTTGGCAACCTCGATGATCACGGGCGCCTCCCGGCCGATGCAGTTGCCGAAACCATGAACACCGCGCGCATGACCCACAGCTTTGCGCTGGCCCACATCAACGGCATCCCGGGCTGCGCCGAATGGGTCGATCACGGCGTCGCGGCACTGGCCGGTCCCCTGCGCGATGCCGAGCATGGCGGCTGGTTCGCCAAGCCCCTGGAGCAGTGCGCCGACACCGGTAAAGCGGCGTACCTGCATGCCTTCGTTGCGCTGGCCGCAAGTTCCGCGGTGGTGGCCCGCCGACCCGGCGCGCAGGCATTGCTCGATCAGGCGATTCAAGTCATTTCCCAGCGATTCTGGAGCGAAGAAGAAGGCGCCATGCGGGAGTCCTTCGACCGCGACTGGAGCCATGAAGAGCACTATCGCGGCGCCAACAGCAACATGCACAGCACCGAAGCCTTCCTCGCGCTGGCCGACGTCACGGGCGATGCGCGTTGGCTGGACCGTGCGCTGCGCATCGTCGAGCGGGTCATACATCAGCATGCGGCGGCCAACAACCATCAGGTGATCGAGCACTTCGACCTGCAGTGGCAACCGCTGCGCGAGTACAACGTCGACAAGCCCGACGACGGTTTCCGTCCGTATGGCACGACGCCCGGTCACGCTTTCGAATGGGCGCGACTGGTCCTGCACCTTGAAGCGGCCAGGCAGAAAGCCCGGCTCGACACCCCGGCGTGGCTGCTGGAAGACGCGCGGGGTCTGTTCGAGAACGCCTGTCGCTACGGCTGGGACATCGACGGTGCAGCGGGGATTGTTTACACCCTGGACTGGGAAAACAAACCGGTCGTGCGCCATCGCCTGCACTGGACCCACGCCGAAGCGGCGGCGGCAGCGGCGGCCCTGCTGCAACGCACCAACGAGCAAACCTACGAAGACTGGTATCGCACGTTCTGGGAGTTCAACGAAACCCGTTTCATCGATCGCGAGCATGGCAGCTGGCGGCATGAGCTGAACCCGCAGAACCAGCCAAGCGCTGACATCTGGCCCGGCAAACCGGATCTCTACCACGCCTTGCAGGCCACGCTGCTGCCGGTGTTGCCGCTGGCGCAGAGTCTTGCCACGGCACTCGCGCAACTACGCTGAGTCAGTCTGGCCGGCTCAGACTTCGATCTCGATCCACGTCGGCGCATGGTCGCTGGCGTGGGGCAGGTCGCGCACCCAGCGGTCCACGCCCGCGTTGCGCAGTCGGGGCGCCAGGTCTTCGCTCAACAGCAGGTGATCGATGCGCAAGCCCGAATTGGTTTTCCAGTGATTGCGGAAGTAATCCCAGAACGTGTAGATGCGCTCGTCGGGGAAGTGCGCGCGTATCGCGTCCGTCCAGCCCTGTTCGAGGAGGCGGCTGTAGCAGGCCCGGCTTTCCGGTTGCAGCAACGCATCCTTGAGCCATGAGCGGGTGTTGTAAATGTCATCGTCGGTGGGGATGACGTTGTAGTCGCCGGCCAGCACCACCGGATGGGTGCTCTTGAACAGCGTGTCGGCGTGCCTGATCAAGTGTTCGAACCAATCCAGTTTGTAATCGAATTTCGGCCCCGGCTGCGGGTTGCCGTTGGGCAAGTACAAGCACCCCACGATGACCCCTTGAACCGCCGCTTCCAGGTAGCGGCTGTGACTGTCTTTCTCGTTGCCCGGCAGACCGCGACGAATTTCCAGCGGCTCGCTGTCGCGGGACAGAATCGCGACGCCGTTCCAGGACGACTGGCCGTGCCAGATAGGCTGGTAGCCGGCCTTGCGAATCTCGTCGGCGGGGAAGGCGATGTCCGTGGCTTTCAATTCCTGAAGGCAGACGATGTCCGGCGCTTCGGTTTCCAGCCATTGCAGCAGAATCGGCAAGCGTGCGCGGATGCCGTTGATGTTGAACGTGGCGATTTTCAGCGTGGCCATGGCGGTTCGCTCACAAGGGTGTGATGCGTTGGAGGCATGGCAGGCGCAGAAGATTCAACGATTTGCCAGGCGCCGATGCCCGCCTGGGTCAACTCGGTGACAGCAGCGTCCGGGCGGGTTGGTTGGCTCACGCCAGACGTTGAGTCACGCGGATGACCTGCCGCGCAATGTAGGCGCCGGTGACAATGACGCCGAACAGGCGCAAGGTCTGCATCGCCAGCACGAAGCCGACGTCCGAATGGGTGTCGATGGCGATGATGGCCATGGCATCGAGGCCGCCGGGGCTGATCGCCAGGTAAACCGAGAGGAAGTCTTTGCCCATCATCCGGGCGATGAACCAGGCAGAGATCGCGCACAGCAGAATCAGCAGCAGGGCACCGACGATCATCGCCGGCAGTCTGCGCCAGACGTAATGGATGGTCGCGCGGTCGAAGCGCAGCCCGATGTAACTGCCGATTGCGCCGTAGGCAATCGCCAGCAACCAGGTGGGCATGGTGATCTGCAGCAGGCCGCTGAGTTGCAAGGCGCCGCCCAGCAGCAGCGGCACCAGCAGCGCGCCTGCCGGAATGCGCCCGCTCAACGCGACACCCACCACGATGACCAACAGACTCAGGCTCAGGTTCAGCAGATTCATGCCCTGCAGCAGTGCGTCATTGCTATGGGCGTCCGTGCCGCCGGCGTCGGCACCGATCAAGCGGCTGACCAGCGCACCGATCATCACCACGCAGACCACCCGCACGTACTGCATGGTTGCCACCACCCGCGAATCGGCGCCGTAGTCTTCGGACATCGCCACCATCGCCGAGGCCGCGCCGGGCGAGGTGCCCCATGCCGCCGTGCTGCTCTGAATGCCGCCCCAGCGCGCCATGCCGATGCCCACCACCGCGCTCAGCGCGACCGTCAGCAAGGTGGCGAACACCATGACGTGCCACGAGTGCACGGCAGCCAGCAGCACGCCCATCGTCATCGAATGGGCGACCAGCACACCGACCGTGCCCTGACCGAGGCGAAAGACATGCTTGTTCAGGCGCACCGACGCCCCGCAGACGCCGAAGCCGATGGCGACCAGCATGGGACCGAGAAACAGGGCGGCGGGAACGTGAAAGTACTTGAACAACTGACCGGCACTGCCTGCCAGCAGGATGAGCAGCGACCATTGCAACAGCGGGTGCAGGTGATCGAGGGAAAACGATGAGGGGCGCGACAACGCAGGTCTCCAGAGCATTGGCTTTTTCCTGGTGGAGTTTCATCCAATGCCGGGCAGTATCGACAGTCCAACCGATCAAGTCTATTTTCTAATAATCATGAATTGATAACTTTGGTTGATATATGGACCTGCGTGACCTGACCTATTTTGAAACCATCGCCGAGCTGGGCCACCTCGGCCGCGCAGCTGAAAAACTCAACCGTAGCCAGCCTGCGCTGACCAAAAGCATTCAGCGCCTGGAGGAGTCGTTCGGCACCAAGCTGTTCCAGCGTGACGGGCGCAGAATCAAGCTGACCCCCGTGGGTGAACTGTTGCAGGCGCGCGGCAAGGTGCTGCAGCAGAGCATCGCCCAGACCCAGCGCGAGGTGCGGGATTTCGCCAGTGGCGCGGTCGGCGAGATTCGGCTGGGCTGCGCGGCCACCATGGCCGAGTACTTGCTGCCCGAACTGACCAACGCCTTGCTCAAGCGCTCCCCGGCGATCACCCTGAAGCTGGTGATCGGCCAGGACGACATGTTGCGCGAGCAACTGCGCTCCGGGCATCTGGACATGATCATCTGCGCGCAACGCATCAATGAAGACGAATTCACCGGCTACCCGATTCTCACCGACGAGGCCGTGGTGATCGCCAGTCGCAACCACCCGATATTCAAGAAGGCGTTCCAGATGAGCGACCTGTGTCGCTATCGTTGGGTGCTGCCGCCGCAGGGCGTGTCGTCGCGGATGTGGGTCGACGAAGCGTTTGCCCGGCACGATCTGCCGCTGCCCGTGGTGCAGATCGAGGCCAATTCGATCTCCTTGCTGCCGCGCCTGATCGCGCAGACCAGCCTGCTGAGCTTCATCGCCCGGGAAACCCTGGAGTTCGGCAAGAACATGCAGGAGTTGCGCGAGGTCCCGCTGGAGCAGACGACGATGGCGCGCACCATCTGCGTGATGCTGCGTCGCGAGGGCTACCTGTCGCCCGCCGCTCATGCGATGGTGCAGATGCTGCGCGACAACGGCGGCTCGTTCCTGAGCTGGTCATGACCGATGCTTTTTCCAGGCGAACTGGGTTAGCCTGAGCCTTGACCTTTCTTCAGCGGGAGAACCTCACGATGCATGCACAGTCCGACCCTTCACTTCTGCACCGCACAGCGTTTCTGTTCAACACCGAAGATCAGCATTTCGGCGGCGACCGTTCGCCGCTCAACGACGCCGACGCCGACGAAGACAGCGATCCGGAAGGCGAACTCGACCTGGGCGAACTGGGTCTGGACGAATTTGCCGACGCCGACAAACTGGACATCGGCTCCTCGACGCTCGGCTGATACCAGGCTCCATACCGGCCAGGCGAGCAGCAGGCCTGAACGTAAGCCGTTGAGCAGCGCCTGCCTCGCCAGCCGGACGGATCAGGACTGGCCGGCGTGATGAGCCGCCAGATAACTACTCAACGCCTCAATCCCGGCTTCTGCCGTCTCGCTGCTGCCTGCCCAAGTGCACGCCAGCATCAGGTTCTTCGGCAGCCGGAAGTCTTCCACCTGAAATCCTTGCGCATCGAACCCCTGGGCATCGTGTTCGATCTGATCGCGCAGCGAGCCTTCGTCGCTGAAATAAGCCCAGACCGGTTTGCCCAGCGCGACCGCCATGCCCACTTCGAAGGCTGTCCCCGAATCCGGCTCCACGCCACGGAATGCGTTCAGATTGGCCAGCACGGCATCGCAATCCTTGATCATCTCGATATTGGCGTGGCAGATCAGCGCTGCGGTCTGTTCCGGCGCAAGATCCTGCGGCACTTCATTATCGAACGGGTAGAGCCCTTCGAGCCCGCGAGCCTGGCACAGTGCTTTGAGATAGCGGCCATGGTCGACGGCGTCGGCGCGAAACACGTCGAAGCCTGCAAGGTAAATGCGCGGCGGCGATGAAAAGGACATGAACGGTTCCTGCCAGAGTGAGTGCGGGAATTCTAACGTGCCGCGGGAGTGCCGTTGATCAGACCAGCGCCTGTGCACGGTAAAAAGGGGCTGGAATCTGTACGGATAAACAGTATCCTGACGCCTTTCGACCAGCCGTTGCGTGACCTCGCCGTGAGCACTTCGCCCCTCGACAACCCGTTTTATTATCTGCAGAACTTCCGCCAGGTGCTGAGCTGGATCGCCGAGCGCTATGAAGACTTGCTGGATGACGACGAGCGCCGGTTCATTGCCAATTTCACGTCCCTGCCGCAGCCGGCGCAGGCGCTGCTGGTGCGAATGGTCATGCGCAAGGGCACGCTGTTCAGGGCGAGTAAACTGGAATATCCGGAGATCGGCGACGTACGCCTCGCCGCCGCGCCACTGCTGGACAACGGATGGCTCGAAGGCCAGCCGCACCTTGATCTTCAAGCCCTGTTCGCGCTGCTGCGCAAGGAAGAACTGTGCGCCTGCTTCAAGGCGCACGGGATCAAGCGGGCGGAGAACAAATCCACGTTGCTCGAACGACTGCTGCCTTCCTATCCCACGGCCCGGCCGCTCGAGGAATGGTTTGCCGGTTTCGACGAGGTGATTTTTTCCCTCCAGGTGATGCCGCTGTGCGACCGGCTGCGCTTGCTGTACTTCGGCAATCTGTATCAGGAATGGTCCGAATTCGTGTTGGCGGACCTGGGCATCTACCGCTACGAGAAGGTCGAATTTTCCCTTGAGTCGCGGGGCATCAATCAGCGCGCCGACATCGACATCTGCCTGCACCTGCACGCCTGTCGTCAGGCGCTCGATGAAGGCGCCGCACTGAGCGAGCTGGCGGCTCAGGCGCTGGCGGTTCAGACCGACAACCCGTGGCTGGCGATGCGTCGCGCCAAATTGCTGTTCCGGATCGGTCAACAGGCCGAGCGCGAGCAGGACGCCGCCCTGGCGCTGAGCGTCTACGGCTCATCGAGCTATCCCGGCGCCCGCGTGCGCCGGATCCGTGTGCTCGAGCGCGCGGAGCGCTTCGCCGAATCGATGGCTCTGCTGCTGCAGGCGCAGGCCGCCCCGGAAAACGACGAAGAAACCCAGCACCTGCTGCGAATCGAGCCGCGTCTCAAGCGCAAGCTGGGCGAGGGCGGGGTTCAGCGACGAGCCAGACGCGTGGTCAGCCGGCTGGATCTGAGCGTGATGCCACTGCCGGATCACAGCGTCGAGCGATTGATTCAGGCGCATCTGGCCGAGGAAGGCAGCGAAGTGCATTACGTCGAAAATGCCCTGGTCAACTCGCTGTTCGGGCTGCTGTGCTGGCCGGTGATCTTCGCGCCATTGCCGGGAGCGTTCTTTCATCCGTTCCACAGCGCGCCGAGTGATCTGTACAGCCCCGACTTCTATCAGCGTCGCGCTGCGTTGTTCGATGAACGCCTGGCGCTGCTGGACGATGAGCGTTACCTGAGCGCCATTCGCGACACGTACGTGAACAAGTTCGGGCTGCAATCGCCTTTCGTGTTCTGGGGCACGCTGACGCCGCAACTGCTGGAGCAGGCGCTGCATTGTCTGCCCGCGCAGCACCTTCAGCGCTGGTTCCGGCGGCTGCTGCAGGACATCAAAGCCAATCGCACCGGCATGCCCGACCTGATCCAGTTCTACCCCGAGCAACGCCGTTACCGGATGATCGAAGTCAAGGGCCCGGGTGATCGCCTGCAGGACAACCAGTTGCGCTGGCTGGATTTCTGCGCCGAGCATGAGATGCCGGTCGTGGTCTGTTATGTGCAATGGGCGGAGCGGGCGGACAACCAGACAGAAACCCCCTTGCCCGGTCGATCGGATGCTTGTGGAAGTGAGCCAACGGTCTTTGACGCCCCCTTCGATCAAACGCGTGACACCCAACGCGTTCCCGGCTGAAGCCGGTCCTACAAGACTTCCGGCGTCTGTGGACTGACCTCTTCCCGGCTAAAGCCGGTCCTACGCAACATTTGCAGCGTCTGTAGGACCGGCTTTAGCCGGGAAGAGGCCGGTGCAGGCTGTGGAGATGCAGTGGTCGGAAATCAGCCTTCGTGAGCACGCCGACCCCCACAGGTCATCCATCACCCTGGGTAAACGTGCCGAAATCCCCTCCAGAAGTCAGCGTTTGACCTTCTTCGGCGGCAACGGCAGCGGCGCAAACAGTGCCTCGATGTCGTCATCCTGCAACTTCCAGTCACCGGCTGTTCTGCCATCCAGCACGCCTGATGCCAGTGCGGATTTCTCCTGCTGCAAGTGCTGGATCTTTTCCTCGACGGTGCCGCGCGCGATCATCTTGTAGACGAACACCGGCTTCTCCTGACCGATGCGATAGGCGCGGTCGGTGGCCTGGTTTTCGGCCGCCGGGTTCCACCACGGGTCGTAATGGATCACGGTGTCGGCGGCGGTCAGGTTCAGGCCGGTGCCGCCTGCTTTCAGGCTGATCAGAAAGATCGAGCGCTTGCCGCTCTGGAAATCCTGCACCGGCGTACGGCGATCCTTGGTACGCCCGGTGAGGATCGCGTACTCGATGCCGCGCTGTTGCAGTTCGGCTTCGATCAGTTCCAGCATCGAGGTGAACTGCGAGAACAACAGGATCTTGCGGTTCTCCGCCAGCAGTTCGTCCAGCATGTCCAGCAGGCTTTCCAGCTTGGCCGAACCGGACGGGCGCGGGCCGGCCGGTGCGCTGTTGACCAGACGCAGATCGCAACACACCTGGCGCAGCTTGAGCAATGCCTCGAGGATGATGATCTGGCTGCGCGCCACGCCCTTGCGGGTGATTTCGTCGCGCACCTTCTTGTCCATTGCCAGCCGCATGGTCTCGTACACATCGCGCTGCGCATCGCTGAGCTCGACCCAGTGCACGATCTCGGTCTTGGGCGGCAGTTCGGTGGCAACCTGTTCCTTGGTGCGACGCAGCAGGAATGGCTTGATTCGCGCGTTCAAGTGCTGGAGGCGCGCCTCGTTACCAAGCTTTTCGATGGGGGTGCGGTAGTTGCTGGTGAACTGTTTGGCGTCGCCCAGCCAGCCCGGCATCAGGAAATGAAACAGCGACCAGAGTTCGCCCAGATGGTTTTCCAGCGGCGTGCCGCTCAGGCACAGGCGCTGCCGCGCGTTCAGCTGACGCGCCGCCTGGGCAGCCTTGCTGTTGGGGTTCTTGATGTACTGTGCCTCGTCGAGCACCAGCACGTGGAGCAACTGTTTACTGAGCAGTTCCACGTCCCGGGGCAGCAGCGCATAGGTGGTCAGGATCAGGTCGTAGTCCTGCAAATCCTGATAATCCTGATGCCGATTGGCGCCGTACAGTGCCAGCACATTGAGCTGCGGGGTGAAGTGCTTCGCCTCGTCCATCCAGTTGGGTATCAGACTGGTCGGCATGACCGCCAGGGCCGGTCGATCCAGGCGCCCGGCCTGCTTTTCCAGCAGCAGATGCGCCAGGGTCTGCAATGTTTTGCCCAGGCCCATGTCGTCCGCCAGCACGCCGCCGACTTCCAGCTCTCGCAGCGCCTGCATCCAGCTCAAGCCCTCGAGCTGATACGGCCGCAGCTTCGCGTTCAATCCTTTTGGCGCTTTGACGCTGGCATTCTTGATATTGACCAGGCGCTCGGAAAACTGCCGAAGCCGATCTCCGCCTTGCCACACCAGCGGCATGTCATCGAGTTGCTTGAGGCGTGTGGCGTCGGCGGTGTTCAGGCGAATGGCATCGTTGCCGTCTTCGCGCCAATAGAAATCGCCCAGGGTCGCCAGCACGGTTTTCAGTCGGCCATAGGGCAGGGCCACTTGAATCGGGCCGCCGCCGCGCTGGGTGAAATGATTGAGCTGGACCAGCAACTGCTCGTCGTCGCGACGCTTGGCGATACCGGCCAGGGTCATCAATTCGGGATGCGTGCGCAGCAGGTTGATCAGTATCGGCAGCAGGCTCAGGCGTTCGCCGTTGACGATGATGCCCAGCTCCAGATCGAACCAGTCGCGCTCCGGCTCTTCGTCGACCACTGCGTACCAGTCGTCCACCGGCGTGACGTCGAAGCCGAAATCGTCGTGCATCTCGACCTGCCAGCCCTGTTCACGCAGCACTGGCAACTGATCGAGCATGAAACTCAGCCAGGCCTTGTCGTTGGGCAGCTCGAACATTTCGCCGGCACTGTCCGGCAGCGCCTTGCTCTGGCGCGTGGCGATGCGAAAGCCGAGGTCCTGCAACTGCTTGCGGTACTGGGCCTCCTGCTCCAGATGGCGGCGCAGGCGCAGGGTTTCGTCGCTCAGGTGGCGCACGATATCGCTGGAACGACCTGGGCCAGGCAAACCCGAGGCGTAGAACTCGTTGTAACGAAACGCCAGCGCGGCACGGTGCTGAATGTGCCGCTGCATCTTGCCGTTGCGCGGCTCGTAGGCGCTGAACTCGAAGCTGGCGAGGATCAGGCGCGGCTCGGGCGCAACAGCCTCAATGATGCGCTCGGGCAGCGCAGGTTTTTCCTCAGCCTTGGCCGCGCGCGCCGCGCCTTGCCGCTCAACGGCCGCCAGAATCCCCGAACGGTTGTCCGGGTCCTGCAGGAAGAACAGCGCAGCCGCACAGTGTTTGCAGTTATTTCTGACCGGACAGGTGCACTTGCCGACGACGAAATGCCGCGTGCGCTCGGGGTCCTTGAACTGCAAGGTCTGGGTGTAGATTTCCAGGCTCGAGCCGCGGCACGCCGTGCGCACCACGTCGTCGCTCAAGTGTTCCAGCATCACCCGTTTCTGACGCGCGTACTCAAGCCCGCGCTCGACGCTCTGCGCTTTGAACAAGGGCTCCCATGGCAGAGCCAGGGCTTTTTCCAATAGGGATGACACGTCTTGCCCTACGTCAACGCGGTGCTGGAAGTGGAGAGACCTTGATCAGCATCGCCAGGCTCCCGTTGTCCAGGTAAGTCAGTTCGCCATTGCGGACCCGGGTGGCCTGACGCATGCGCTCGCTGGTCACCAGCACGCCGTGTTCATCGAGCTGGTTCACCCAGAAATTTGCATCGATGTCGGTGAATCGGGCCAGGCTCAGGCTGACCGTGCCCTCGATCGGAAAATGGCCGAACTGTTCCTCACCGCTGCTGATCGCCACCTTGCCTGGCGTCGCGCTCAGGTCCTGCTGCCAGGCGCGGTGCAGCAACACGGCGTAGCCGGTGCTGGTTTGCAGCTTGCTCACCAACGCGTCGAGGCTGGTCGAGGTCTGGTTGTCCGCACCCAGACGCCGGGCGTCGGCGGCCCAGTTTTCCGGCGCAGGCTGATTGGTCGCCGCCGGCTCGCCGTTCTGGCGGAACAGGATCAGCTCGACCTGATAGGTGCCATCGGCGAAGGCCGCAGGGGCAACCAGCACCAGCAGCAGGGTGAACGCGCGAATCAGACGCATGGTGAATCCTTAAGCTGATTTTGTGGACTGCGGGGTCAGACGCTCGAACAGCGCTTCCAGCGTATTGAAGCGTTCCTCGGGGCGCTCCATGGGCACCATGAACTTGAACAGCGTGGCGCCTTCGAACTTGTAACGCTTGGGTTGTCCCTGAATCAGCTTGATCAGCGTCAGTGGGTCTACTGAAGTATCGGCACCGAATTCGATTCGTCCACCCTGCGGACCCGCATCGACCTTCTTGATCCCCAGCTGCTCGGCCTTGAGCTTGAGCGAGGTCATGCGCACCAGATTCTTGGTCGGCTCCGGGAGCAGGCCGAACCGGTCGATCATTTCCACCTGCAAGTCCTTCAGGCCTTCCTCATCGGCGGCATTGGCGATGCGTTTGTAGAGGATCAGGCGTGCGTGAACGTCGGGCAGGTAGTCCTCGGGAATCAGCCCCGGCACGCGCAGATTGATTTCCGGGCCGCCGCCAAGCGGTTGTTCCAGATTCGGTTGCTCGCCTTTGCGGATCGATTTCACCGCGCGCTCGAGCATCTCCATGTACAGCGTGAAACCGACCGCCTGAATCTGCCCGCTCTGACCTTCGCCCAGCAGCTCGCCGGCGCCGCGAATTTCCAGGTCGTTGGTCGCCAGCACGAAGCCTGCGCCCAGATCCTGCGTGTTGGCGATGGCCTCCAGACGCTTCTCGGCATCCGGCGTGATCTGCTTGCGCGGCGGCGTGAGCAGGTAGGCATAGGCCTGGTGGTGACTGCGCCCGACGCGTCCGCGCAACTGGTGCAGCTGGGCCAGGCCGAACTTGTCGGCGCGTTCGATGATGATGGTATTGGCGCTGGGCACGTCGATCCCGGTCTCGATGATGGTCGAGGCGATCAGCACGTTGAAACGCTTGTGGTAGAAGTCGCTCATCACCTGTTCGAGGTCGCGCTCGTGCATCTGGCCGTGGCCGATACCGATACGCGCCTCAGGCACCAGTTCGGCGAGGTCGGCAGCGCATTTCTCGATGGTCTTCACGTCGTTGTGCAGGTAATACACCTGGCCGCCGCGCAGCAATTCGCGCAGCAGCGCTTCTTTGACCGTTGGCTTGTTCTGTTCCATGACGAAGGTGCGCACCGACAGGCGACGCGCCGGCGGCGTGGCGATGATCGACAGGTCGCGCATGCCGGCCACGGCCATGTTCAGGGTCCGCGGAATCGGCGTGGCGGTCAGGGTCAGGATGTCCACCTCGCTGCGCAACGCTTTGAGCTGTTCCTTCTGACGCACACCGAAACGGTGTTCTTCGTCGATGATCACCAGGCCCAGGTTCTTGATCTTGACGTCATCCTGCAACAGCTTGTGGGTGCCGATGACGATGTCGATCTTGCCCTCGGCCAGCTCCGCGACGGCCGCGCTGACTTCCTTGGCGGACTTGAAGCGGCTCATCACCTCGACCTTCACCGGCCAGTCGGCGAAGCGGTCGCGGAAACTGTTGTAGTGCTGCTGGGCGAGCAGGGTGGTCGGCACCAGAATTGCCACCTGCCTGCCGCCGTGCACGGCAATGAACGCGGCGCGCATGGCGACTTCGGTCTTGCCGAAGCCCACGTCGCCACACACCAGCCGGTCCATCGGTTTGGGCGCCAGCATGTCCGCGCGCACGGCTTCGATGGTGGTCTGCTGGTCAGGGGTTTCCTCGAACGGGAACCCGGCGCTGAAGGTTTCGTAGTCCAGCTTCGGATCGGCGAACGCGTAACCTTCCCGCGCGGCGCGGCGTGCATAGATGTCGAGCAACTCGGCGGCCACGTCGCGCACCTGCTCGGCGGCCTTGCGCTTGGCCTTCTGCCACGCCTCGGAGCCCAGCCGGTGCAGCGGCGCCAGCTCGTCATCGCTGCCGGTGTAGCGTGCGATGAGGTGCAGGTTGGCGACGGGCACGTAGAGCTTGGCGTCCTCGGCGTAAGCAAGCATCAGGAACTCGGCGACCTGATTTTCCACCTCAAGCGTTGCCAGCCCCAGATAGCGACCGACGCCATGGTCGATGTGGACCACCGGTGCGCCTTCGCGCAGCTCGGCAAGGTTTTTGATGACCGCGTCGCTGGAATGGCCATCGATGCGCTTCTCGCGGCGACGGCGCTGCATGACCCGCTGACCGAACAGCGGACTTTCGGCGACCAGCGCCAGCGCCGGTTGCTCCAGCATCAGGCCTTCGTCCAGCGGTGCGATGGTGATCGCCAACCGTTCCTTGCTGTCGACGAATTCCTGCCAGCTGTCGAGGGTCTTCGGGCGCAGTTTCAGGCGCTCGAGCAGTTCCAGCAGCACTTCTCGGCGACCGGCGGACTCGGCGGTGAACAGCACGCGGCCCGGGAAGTCGTCAAGAAAGTGCGCCAGCGCGGCGAGCGGTTCGTTGGCTTTGGCTTCAATGGCCAGGTTCGGCAACGCCTGCGCCGGGAAACGCTCGCGGCCGACGCCGGGCTCGATGTCGTCCTGACTGGTGACCACTCGCGGCCAGCTCTTCAGCCGACCGAAACAGTCCTCGACGGGCAAGAACAGTTCGTCAGGCGGCAGCAGCGGCCGGTCGGGGTCGACACGGCGCTCTTCGTAGCGGTTGCGCACGTCTTTCCAGAACGTCTCGGCGGCCTGCTCGATGCCCGGCAGCGAGAACACTTGCGTGTCCTGCGGCAGGTAGTCGAACAGCGTGGAAGTTTCCTCGAAAAACAGCGGGATGTAGTACTCGATACCGGCAGGCGTAATGCCGCTGTTCAAGTCCTGAAAGATCGGGCTGCGACGGAAGTCGACATCGAAGCGCTCACGAAAACGTGCCTTGAAGCGGGTGACGGCTTCTTTCTGCAGCGGGAATTCCTTGGCTGGCAGCAGTCGCACCGAATCGACCTTGTCGATCGAACGCTGGGTTTCCGGCTCGAAGGTGCGCAGGGTTTCGATCTCATCGTCGAACAGGTCGATCCGGTAGGGCAGTTTGCTGCCCATCGGGAAGAGGTCGATCAGCGCGCCGCGTACCGTGAATTCGGCGTGTTCGTACACCGTGTCGACGTAGCGATAGCCGCTGGCTTCAAGCCGCGTGCGCATCGCTTCGACGTCGAGTTTCTGGCCGACATCGAGCACCAGGCTGCTGCCCAGCAGGAACCGGGTCGGCGCCAGACGGTGCAGCGCCGTGGTAATTGGCACCACCAGCACGCCATGCTCCAGCTCAGGCAGCCGGTACAGGCTGGCGATGCGCTGCGAGATGATGTCCTGATGCGGCGAGAACAGATCGTAGGGCAGGGTTTCCCAATCGGGGAAATGCAACACCGGAAGATCGGGGGCGAAAAACTTCAGTTCCTGTTCCAGTCGCTCGGCACTCTGGCTGTCGGCGGTCAAAAGCAGGGTGAAGCGTTTCGCGGCGCTGGCAGCCTCGGCGATGGCAAGGCTTTGAGCGGCACCGGGCAGGTTGCCCCAATGTTGTTTGCCTGCGGCGGCAGGAAGAATCGGTAGGCGCAGAACGGGCACGGAAGATAAAGCTCCAGGCGTTGCGGCAAAGCCGGGGATTGTAACTAAATCGGGAATCCGCTGTCAGTTTTGTGCTCACGCATTTATGTAGTGCCCGGGTTGTTCAAAACACTGGATTGCTCATAAACAAAGGCTTGGGCATAATGTAGTCCCTTTTTTCAGCCCCTACATGTGGAAGGTTCCCGTGACTCAGAAGCCCGACCAGTGTCTTGGTGAATGGATTGATCGTGAAGCCCTCGCCGAGGCGATGATCCCGCTTATCGGTCAGCTCTACCGCAATAATAACGTGGTGAGTTCGATCTATGGCCGCACCCTGATCAACCGTTCAGTGATCGCGATTCTCAAAGCCCACCGCTTTGCGCGTCATCGTCAAGCTGACGCCACCGAGTTGTCCGTACACGAGACTTTCCCGCTCATCAAAGCAATGAGCGAGCTCAAGCTGGGTGCCGCTTCGGTGGACCTGGGCAAGCTGGCCGTCAAGTACAAGGCCGAGAGCAAAGGTCGCACCGCCGAGCAGTTCGTTCGTGACGAAATGGCCGAGATCGTCGGTCAGCAGAACTCCGGCGCGCGCAAGGGCACTGACGTCGTACTGTACGGTTTCGGCCGTATCGGTCGTCTGCTGGCGCGTATCCTGATCGAGAAAACCGGTGGCGGCGACGGCCTGCGTCTGCGCGCCATCGTGGTCCGCAAGGGCGCTGAAAACGACCTCGTCAAGCGCGCCAGCCTGCTGCGCCGCGACTCGGTCCACGGCCCGTTCGACGGTACCATCACCATCGATGAAGCGAACAACACCATCAGCGCCAACGGCAACCTGATTCAGGTGATCTACGCCAAGAATCCGACCGAGGTGGACTACACCCAGTACGGTATCAAGGACGCGCTGCTGGTCGACAACACCGGTGTCTGGCGCGATGCCGACGGTCTGGGCCAGCACCTGCAGTGCCCTGGCGTCGACCGCGTGGTGCTGACCGCGCCGGGCAAGGGCAAGCTGAAGAACATCGTTCACGGTATCAACCATCAGGACATCACGTCCGATGACAAGATCATCTCGGCGGCGTCCTGCACCACCAACGCCATCGTGCCGGTGCTCAAGGCCGTCAACGACAAGTTCGGTATCGTCAACGGTCACGTCGAAACGGTGCACTCGTACACCAACGACCAGAACCTGATCGACAACTTCCACAAGGGCGATCGCCGTGGCCGCAGCGCTGCGTTGAACATGGTCATCACCGAAACCGGCGCGGCCACCGCTGCTGCCAAGGCGCTGCCGGAACTGGCCGGCAAGCTGACCGGTAACGCGATCCGCGTTCCGACGCCGAACGTCTCGATGGCGATCCTCAACCTGAACCTGGGTACCGCGACCACCCGCGAAGAAATCAACGAATACCTGCGCCACACCGCGCTGTACTCGGACCTGCACAAGCAGATCGATTTCGTGAACTCCCAGGAAGTGGTGTCCACCGACTTCGTGGGCTCCCGTCACGCGGGTGTGGTCGACGCCGAAGCGACCATCTGCAACGACAACCGCGTCGTGCTGTATGTCTGGTACGACAACGAGTTCGGTTACAGCTGTCAGGTGGTTCGCGTGATGGAAGACATGGCGGGCGTTAACCCTCCGGCTTTCCCGAAGTAAGGTCGATGCACACGCGGGCGATTGGCGGGATGCCGCACGTCGTACGCTGAGTCGAAAGAAACGCTCCGATGGTTCGGGGCGTTTTTTTTTGCTCTATCGAGTGGGGATCGAGTGTTGGCAGTTGCGATACTAGTCTCGCCTGCGGTGAGCGACGCGGGCTTCTGCGGTTGACGCTGCCGCAGGCGTGGGGCAATAAAAAACGCCCCGACAATGTCGAGGCGTTTTCGCGTATCCGGAGTGAAGCGCCGAACCCTTAACCGGCGACTGCTTCCATCCGTGCCTGACCACCTTTGCGGAACAGCACCAGCGTCGCAATCAGGCCCAGCACCGCCGCGCCGCTGAGCCAGATGCCTGGCGCTGCCTTGTTATCCAGCACGTGAATCAGGTACGTACAGGCCGCCGGGGTAAAACCACCGAACGTTGCCGTCGCCAGGCTGTAGGCCAGAGAGAACCCTGTCGTGCGCACTTCAACCGGCATGATCTCGGTCAGCGAAACAACCATCGCGCCGTTGTAGGAGCCGTAAAGGAACGACAACCACAGTTCGACCATCAGCAAGTTGGCGAAGCTCGGGTTCGAGGTCAGCCAGGACAGGGCAGGGTAAGCTGTGACGATTGCGAGAATGGTCGCCGCCAGCAGCAAGGGTTTGCGACCGATCTTGTCAGACACCGCGCCCATCACCGGCAGCCAGATGAAGTTCGAAATGCCCACGCACACGGTCACCAGCAAGCTGTCCAGATCGGACAGGTGCAGCTCGTTTTTACCGAACGTCGGGGTGTAGGCGGTGATCAGGTAAAACGACACCGTGGTCATCACCACCAGCGCCATGCCCGCGATCACCAGGCCGAAGTTCTGGCCGATCGACTTGACCACTTCGCCCAGGCTTGGACGGTGGTGCCTGGCGCGGGCTTCGAACTCTGGGGTTTCTTCCAGCGAGCGGCGGATGACGAAGATCGCCGGAACGATCATGCAGCCGACCAGGAACGGAACGCGCCAGCCCCACTGACCCATGTCTTCAGGGCTCAGCCAGTGGTTGAGCGCAACGCCCAGCAAACCGGCGAAAACCACTGCGGCCTGCTGACTGGCGGACTGCCAACTGACGAAGAAGCCTTTGCGGCCCGGCGTCGAGATTTCAGCGAGATACACCGAAACACCGCCCAGTTCCACGCCCGCCGAGAAGCCTTGCAGCAGACGGCCGATCAGCACCAGTAACGGCGCAGCGACACCCAGCGTGGCGTAGCCCGGCACGCAGGCGATCAGGATCGTGCCCATGGCCATCATGGCCAGCGTGATGATCAGGCCTTTCTTACGGCCGTGGTGGTCGATGTACGCGCCGAGGAAGATCGCACCCAGCGGGCGCATGAGGAAGCCGGCACCGAAGGTGGCCAGCGACAGCATCAGTGAGGCGAATTCGCTGTCGGCAGGGAAGAAGGTTTTGGCGATGGCTGTGGCGTAGAAGCCATAGACCATAAAGTCGAACATTTCAAGAAAGTTACCGCTGACAACGCGAAAAATCGCCTTGCCTTTGCCTGTGGTCGAGGCCATCTGGAATTACTCACTTAGGCTGTCTAGCTTGGGGATCCGTTGTATTTATGCGTCCTCTGCTGCGCCGCTCGCCGGTCATCTCGGGTGGCGCAGATTTGTAACGATATGTGTAAACAACTGGGTTGGCAATCAGAAGACCATGGCCGCCGTCGCACCGTTCGCCTCGTGTCATCGCAAAACAATATTTATGTATCCCACCGTTGAGTCGGCCCATGCATTAACTCGCCGCTTCTGGTTCTCACTGCTCCTGACGCGTGAGAAGAATTAGCAATGACTGCGAGTTGAATCCCAAATGAGTACAAAGTTTGACCTGATCGACGCTTTTTTAATGCGTCCAACCGTTTCCAGCGTGGCGCGTGAGCGACTGTCGGCGGCCCTCGAGCAACAATTTCCCGGCACAGGCTTGCTCCCTGATGTCTGTGAGATCACCCGAACCACAGCAGATGGCGAGAAAAAGTCTGAAACGCTGCTGGCCAACCTGCTGTACGTCTTCGCGAAAAAGCGCACGCCGCGCTGGAGCAGCGAAAAAAACCAGCTGGTGGTCAATCCATCGGCGACGGTACCGGACGTGATCCCGATCGATTTCGAGCAGCTCGGGGTCGTTGTGGACAGTGTGGCACTGGCGCTGGCTGAGGATTTCGAGCAGGCAATGGTGGAATTCTGGCGTCGAGCGCAAGCGGGCGGGAAAAGTCCTTGGGCGCTTGTGTCCGACACGCTCAGGGAAAGTCTGGCGAGCGCGGTGGCGAGCCATTCTGTCCTGAGCGACGCACAGCGCGCACTGATGATGGCGATTACCTCGTTCGGCGAGAAAAGTCAGCGAGATTTCATGCTCAAGATCACTGAAAAGGGTCAGGGCGATGTCATCCGTGCCTGTGTCGTCGATCGCGCGCCGCAGACGCAGCCCTGGCAGCTGCCGGTGCCGTGGCTGGCGGTGACCGGGAAGTGGCAGGGTGTCGAGGTGTTTCTGAGCTGGCAACCCGCTGGCGATTTGCAGACCCATGCTTCGCTGCTCGCCCTTGAAGACGCTTTGAGCCTGACCGCTGCCGACGCTGGGCAAGCCCCGCGCGGCCGCCTGCGCGAAACCGGAGATGACATCTTCGATGTGCTGGCCCAGGTGGTTTTCGACAATCAGTTGCAGGCTCTGCGCAGCGCTGACCTTGCGCAAGCCAACACCACTGCAGAACTGGAACTGTGTCTGAGCAGCATTCTGGACATCACCCCCGTGCTGTATGCCGGGCAGCCGGCTGTCGCCCAGTGGCAGCATCTGCCCCAGTGGTTGCGCGATGCACGCCCGGGCGACCGGCTGGATTTCAGCCGCAGAACCGCTGCACTCGCCAGTGCCCAGGCGCAGAGCGGCGGGCGAGGCTTTAACGACGGTTTGCCGTCGTTGCTGGCCTATGCGAACGAGCAACTGCAGAAGAAGATCGACATCGATCATCCAGAGGACGGCGGCCTGTCGGTGGTCAGCCTGGATGTGCTGATCAATAAGGTGACAGGCGCTGCCGTGGCGTCAGGCGGACAAGTCGTTGCCCTTGGCAGCGTCGAGCCGGAGCGAACGAGCATGGCCGAGTTCGCCCTCGGTAACCTGTCCAGCGTCCCGAGCGGCACGCTGTCGGTGGTGAGCCGCGACGGCTCGCAGGTGCCGGAATGGTTCACCTCCGATTACCTGAAACTGCTGGTCTGCCATGTCGACATCGGCCGCACCTATCCTGCGCTGGTTCAGCGCGTATTGATTGATGATCACGCCCAGCGCACTCGTCGTCAGGCCTTGTTCGCTCGCCAGTTGTGCATCCAACTGCCGCTCAAGGCGCTCGAACAAAAGCTGCGCGGCGAGGGCATCAGCAAAAAAGGCTATCGACGCGTTGCGGCCATCATGCAAACGGCCGATCAGCGCGAAAGCGACATGCGGCATACCATGGTCATGCCGCTGGCATTTCGTGCGTCGGCCGGGCGCGCTGCCGATAAGGTCGCCGACATGTTCGTGATCGCGGACCGTGATCCCACCGTGGGCCCGGTGGTGCTGTATCGACCCTTGTCGAGCCACGGCCTGACCGAGTTCGAATCCTGGGGCGCGCTGCGAACGGCCATTGCAGCGCCGGGCGAGCTGCAAAATGAAGTGCTGGCGTGGATGAGCGAGCAGGCACAGCCGGTCTATGCCAACGGCGGATTCGACGAGCCGCATCTGTTGCGCTTCGGCCTCGGCTCCGACTTCGCCCCGATTGAAACGCCGCAGCCAGCGCAACTGGTACACGAGGCAGTCGTCGGTGACCTGATGACGGTCTTGTACGACGCCAATGCACAGGCGCTGGTGGCGCTTGCGGACCGGCAGTCGGTGTCCGATGCGGAAAGTCGCTGGGCAATGCTCAAGCGCGGCGGATGGCTGGCGTTGAACGCCGTCATGCCGTTCATCTCCGGGACAGCGGGCACGGCGCTCTGGCTGGTGCAGCTGATGAGCGATGTGCAAGCGGTGCTGGCGCAGGCGCCAGGCGATGACGGTCATCAGCGCTCGGTGCAAATGGGCGAACTGCTGCTGAGTCTGTCCATGATTCTGCTGCATCACGGCCTGTCGTCCGGCGCCCGCAGCCTCGCCGTTCGACGACCGGAGGCTGAAGCTCAGCGCACGCCAGTCGTTGCGCATCCCGTCGCTGAGTTCGAGCCGGCGACTGCGGGCACAGTGCTCGATTTTTCCTGGACCAGCATGAACGACCGGCTGACCCCGTCGCAGTCTGCGGCCCTGCAGCGATTCAAAGTCACGGATCGTCCCGCGCTTGAGCCGGCTTCCGACGCGCCGGAATCCGAGGGCCTGTGCCGTGGCGCCGACGCCTGGTACGCGTCGGTGGGCGACGATCTTTTTCAGGTTCAGTGGCGCGATGAAGCGCTGTTCGTCGTCGACCCGCTGGACGCAACCGTGACCGGTCCGCGCCTGCTGCGCGACGGCGCCGCGTGGCGTCTTGACCTTTCACTGCGCCTGCGCGGCGGCGCGCCCAAGCGCAACGCACGCCAGATGGCCCTGGATAACGCCGCCACGCTCAAGCGCGTCGTCGCGCAGAAAACCGCGTTGGTGCACCGTCAGGCGGCGCTGATCAAAGAGATCGCCGATTACGACAAATCCCTGCAAACCGTCCCCGCGCAGATGCGAGGGCAAGTGACCACGATGTTCGAAGCGGCGCTGCGTGAAACCATCGAGATCATCGAGAAAAAACAGGTGCTGGACCAAGAGCTCAGGCCGGCGGACCGGATGGGCGAGAAGGCCTATGGCAAGGACCTGCAAGGCATCAGTCGTCGGGTGTGCCTGTTCGAAGGCATCCTGCTCAACGACATGCTCAAGTCAGCCCGTGAAGACTCGGAGCGCATGAACGCGATGTCTGGCGATTCGGTCACGTCCAGTAACGTCGACATCTACTTGGGCCTGTTCGAGAAAGTGCTGGCGCTGCAGGAGACCGGCGTGCACTGGTCCGGCGTCCGGGAAAAACTCTGGCAGCAACTGCGCGAGGTGCCCAAGGTCGGCGAGGCCTTCTGGCGCGAGGAGGTGCTGGAGTTGCACGAGAGCAACATGTTCACCGCGCTGGAATGGAAAATCAGCCGCATGTGGTCGTACCTGGAGCTGTGTTTCAGTCGAGAAAGCATTCTGCAGCGACGCGAGGCCCTCGCCCTGAAAGCCTTGCGGCTGGACGAGCCATTGCATGCCGCGCTGACGTCGCAAGTGGAGCTGGAGAAGCCCAACGACTATTCGATGGACGAGCAGATCGGCGTGCTCGAAAGTTCGCTGAGGGAATACAACCGCGCGTCGATCATCGCCATGTCGGTCTTCGAGAGCGAGCCTGCGGCGGTCGAGAAGGCCCGTTTCAGCGCCTTTCTGGACGATCTCAGTGCCATCAGCGATAACGCCGAGGCACGCCTGTCGGACCTCATTCGTGAAACCCAGGAGCCAGCGCTGAAACCATCGGAATACGCCCCGCGGGTCAAGCAGCCACGTCGCCGGGTGATCAAAACGCAGGGCCAGAGAACGTTGATCGGGCGTCTGCGCGAGGGCGAGGAGCCGCTGCACGGGGAAGTGGTCGAGGTCAAGGATACGGTCGGCAACCGGGTCATCGGTTCCTATCACCAACATGCCGAAGGCGAATGGGTCGAACTGGAGACGCGACGTCCGCTGCCCCCAGTGAGGGAAAGCGTTGTGGCGCTGTCGGAGCTTCTGCGTCGCGGCCAGGCGCTGCTCGAACGCGTGGAGCCGGATATCGCCAGCGTCCAGCGTCAGGCCAGGCGTGTCAGCGAGCCTGAAGACATGGAAGACATCCTCGTGCAGAAGGCCGACAAGCTGCGGGATCTGGCCGGCAAGCTGGGCATGCATGAGGGGGATGAGCAGTTGACCGACGAAACCCGTGCCAACCTCGCGACTGTGCTGGCCGATTTGCAGGCCGGTGAGGCGCGACTGCGTGAGCAGGGCCGCAGTCTGCGCATCGCCATGATCAAGCGTCAGCCGCCGACTGCGGCGCGGGTCAATTATCTGTATCGGCAGCGGGAAGTCGACATCGCCCGTGTCGACGGACGCAAAAACATGTCGGGGGCTCGACGTAATGACTTCATGCAGGAGTACGTCATTCGCGACAAGGATCACAGCGTGCTGTGGTGGGCGCACTTTCACTATGCCGGCGAGGCCGACGCAGACGCGGCGTTCACGGCGGCGCACCTGAAACTGCCCGACCAGCGCTTTCTCGGCTACAAGGCGCTGGTCAAGGCCGCCAGAGACAATAAAGAGGTGGTGAGCATTTATCGCAGCGCGATCGGCAAAGAACTGGCCAAGCGCCTGTTTCTGCAGCCGGCCGTAAGTCCGGTGCAGCCCAACGACTAAGCGTCGACAGGGTTGAGCCGCAGTGAATTGCGATCCGCAGCCGTACGGTTGAGGCTCGCCGCAGACCGGACCGCCAGCCCCTGATCGGGCTGGCGGTTTCGTTGTGGACGACAAAAACGTACGGGTTTTCGCGCAATCGCACAAAATCGCAGCTTTTTTCATGCGCAGCCACGCCAACGGATTTATCATCCGCTGCAATTTGTCGCGCGACGGCTTTTCCAGCGTCCCGCGTACTGTTGCGCAGACACGTTTGGCCCGGGACGCGACCAAGGGTTAATGTTCGCTCCGCCGCCGGGCGTTTAGACTGCGCCGCGAATATCGATTCTTCATGCCGCCGGCTGCGGCGTGAGTTAGCCAGAGACGCCAGAGTGGTGTCTCGGCCTGTTCTGAGGAGTACGCATGGCTGTCTACAACTACGACGTAGTGGTGCTGGGTTCGGGTCCGGCAGGTGAAGGCGCGGCAATGAACGCCGCCAAGGCTGGGCGCAAGGTGGCCATGGTCGACAGCCGCCGGCAGGTCGGCGGCAACTGCACTCACCTGGGCACGATTCCGTCCAAGGCACTGCGTCACTCGGTCAAGCAGATCATCCAGTTCAACACCAACCCGATGTTCCGGGCCATTGGCGAGCCGCGCTGGTTTTCCTTCCCTGACGTGCTGAAAAACGCCGAGAAGGTCATCAACAAGCAGGTGGCCTCGCGCACCGGTTATTACGCGCGCAATCGCGTCGACGTGTTCTTCGGCACCGGCAGCTTTGCCGACGAGCGCACCATCGACGTGGTCTGCAACACTGGCGTCGTGGAAAAACTGGTCGCCAATCAGATCATCATCGCCACCGGCTCGCGTCCTTATCGTCCTGCCGATATCGACTTTTCCCACAAGCGCATCTACGACAGCGACACCATTCTCAGCCTCAACCACACCCCGCGTAAGCTCATCATCTACGGCGCTGGCGTGATTGGCTGCGAATATGCGTCGATTTTCAGTGGCCTGGGTGTGGACATCGAGTTGATCGATAACCGCGACCAGTTGCTGAGCTTCCTCGACTCGGAAATTTCCCAGGGCCTGAGCTATCACTTCAGCAACAACAACGTGATGGTGCGGCACAACGAGGAATACGAGCGCGTCGAATGCCTGGAAAACGGCGTGATCCTGCACCTCAAGTCGGGCAAGAAGGTCAAGGCCGACGCCTTGCTGTGGTGCAACGGCCGTACCGGCAACACCGACAAGCTCGGCCTGGAAAACGTCGGCATCAAGGCCAATGGCCGTGGGCAGATCGAGGTCGATGAAACCTACCGCACCAGCAAGCCGAACATTTATGGCGCCGGCGACGTGATCGGCTGGCCGAGTCTGGCCAGTGCCGCGTATGACCAGGGGCGTTCCGCGTCGGGCAGCGCGGTCGACAACGGCGCATGGCGCTTCGTCAATGACGTGCCGACCGGCATTTACACCATTCCGGAAATCAGCTCCATCGGCCAGAACGAACACGACCTGACCGTGGCCAAAGTGCCGTACGAAGTGGGCAAGGCGTTCTTCAAGAGCATGGCGCGCGCGCAGATCTCCAACGAGCCGGTCGGCATGCTGAAGATTCTGTTCCACCGCGAGACGTTGCAGATCCTCGGCGTGCATTGCTTCGGCGACCAGGCGTCCGAGATCGTGCACATCGGTCAGGCAATCATGAATCAGCCGGGCGAGTTGAACAGCCTCAAGTACTTCGTCAACACCACGTTCAACTATCCGACCATGGCCGAGGCCTACCGGGTCGCGGCCTACGACGGTCTCAACCGGCTTTTTTGAGCGGCTCCGGCCGGTGGCCTGAGCCGGCCGGGGAGACCGATTTCAGTAATTCCCGAGCGTGGCGCTGGCCAAACCGGGAAAGTCTGTAATCAGGCTGTCAACGCCGAAGTCGGCGAGTCTGCGCATCAGCGCAGGCTCGTTGACCGTCCACACCGACACATGCAGGCCCAGCGCCTGCGCTTTTTTCAGGCGTTCGGGCGTGCACAGCGTCCAGTTCAGCGCCAGTATCTCGCAGCCATATCCCACCGCGACTTTCAGCGGGTCCAGCCACGCATATTCGGCCACCAGGCCACGGGACAGATCCGGTGTCAGCTCCAGGGCGGCGCGCAACACTTCCCGCGAGCTCGACGTGATGGTCACCTTGTCCAGCAGGCCGTGGCGCTGAGCCAGTTCGCGTATTGCCAGCACCGTGGTCGCTGCGCGCGTGCGCGAGGCGCTTTTGACTTCCAGCTGCCAGTGGTCGAAGGCGCATTGCTCGAACAATTCCTCCAGACGCGGGATGGGGCAGGGCTGTACCCATCCCGGGCCACCCTTGCGCGCGTCATAGGTCACAAGGTCGGCGGCGTCGTGCTCGACCACCTTGCCGCGCCTGTCGGTGGTGCGTTTGAGGGTCGGGTCGTGAATCACCATCAGCTCGCCGTCGCGGGAGAGATGAAGGTCCAGTTCGCAACGCTTGACCCCGTGCTTGAGGCATTCCTGAAAGCTGGTCAGGGTGTTTTCCGGTGCTTCGCCCTTGGCGCCGCGGTGGCCGTAAATTAAGGTCACAATTGTTCCTCGAATGCGCGCTAAGGCTGGAATCGGTTCATTTCACTTCAGGGTCGTTTTGCTCACGGGCCTGGCGCCGTTGCGCAGCCTGTCGTTGCAGAATGTGTCGGGCCAGCAATTGACGCTGGGCATCGCTCAGGTCGATCCATTCGGTACCGACCTCGAAGTCGCCGATGGTCAGCGACTGACATTGTGTCACTTTGGCCCGCAACATCATCCCGGAGGCCTGCGGCATCAGCACCATCTTCACCGACAGCAGGCTGCCAACGGGGAAGGGCTGATGGGATTCGAATTGCAGACCACCCTCCGACATGATCACCCGCTGCGGCGCGCCCAGCTTGCCGAGCACGGTTTGAGCCACGACCTGGCCGAGCAGGTCGATGCGCTTGCTCATCGCTCGCAGGAAGCTGTTGGTGGTGCGGTCGCGGTCATCGAGCTGGCGCAGCAGGTGCTGGGATTCGAACTCGGCGACGTGCAGTTCGCTCAGCAGATCGAACAGCGTGGAGGTGTCGTGCAGAGCAGGTTCGTCGAGGGCGCCGGGACCGGGAATGCGGTTAATTTCCAGTGCGACGCTGTCCTCGATACGGTAGTATTCGCGGCGTTCTTCTTCATCTAGTGTCGGCATGGCGAACCCATGGTAGCGGCGGTTGTCAGAGTGATTGCTCAGAATCGTAACCTAGTGATTCGAGTGTAAAGCCGCAGGCCCAGGCCCGCCACAAGGACGTTCCCATTCCTCCGAACAAGCCCCTAAATGTTCAGACCTCTTTTTGTATTCATCGGCACGCGTTACACCCGTGCAAAACGCCGTAATCATTTTGTCTCCTTCATTTCCCTGACATCGATGATCGGACTCGCCCTGGGCGTAGTCGTGATGATAGTCGTGTTATCGGTCATGAACGGCTTCGATCATGAAATGCGCACCCGCGTCCTGGGCATGGTGCCTCACGCAACCATCGAATCCGGTGAGCCTATCGGCGATTGGCAGGCGCTGGCGGACAAGGTCAAACGCAACCCGCAGGTCGAAGCCGTCGCACCCTTCACACAGATGCAGGGCCTGCTCACCAATAACGGCAATGTCCAGAAAATCCTGCTCAATGCCATCGACCCGGTTCAGGAACGCAAAGTTTCGATCATCGACGGCTTCATGAAGCAGGGCAGCCTCGACGACCTCGTTGCGGGCGGTTTCGGCGTGGTGATCGGGGACAAGGCGGCGACCAAACTGGGCGTCGGGGTCGGGGACAAAGTGACCTTCGTTTCCCCTGAGGTCACGGTCACGCCAGCCGGGATGTTTCCGCGCATGAAGCGTTTCACGGTCGTGGGGATTTTCCACGTCGGCGCGGGCGAACTGGACGGTTATCTGGGCGTGACCAACCTGCAGGACCTGGCCCGGCTGCACCGCTGGAAGCCTGAGCAGGTGCAAGGCCTGCGCCTGAAGTTCACCGACCTGTTCAAGGCGCCGCGCACCGCTTACGAAATCGCCCAGAGCCTGGGCGAGCACCAATATTATTCCCGCGACTGGACCCGGACCCACGGCAACCTGTATCAGGCGATCGGCATGGAAAAATCCATCATCGGCCTGCTGCTGTTGCTGATCGTCGCGGTGGCGGCGTTCAACATCATTTCCACGCTGGTGATGGTGGTCAACGACAAGCGCGGCGACATCGCCATCCTGCGTACGCTGGGCGCGACACCGGGCCAGATCATGGCGATCTTCATGGTCCAGGGTACCGTGATCGGCGTGGTCGGCACGTTGATCGGCGCGGGCGTGGGCATTCTCGCCGCGCTCAACGTCAGCTCGGCGATCTCCGCGCTGGAAGGCCTGATCGGTCACAAGTTTCTCAACGCGGATGTCTATTTCATCGACTATCTGCCTTCGCAATTGATGGCCGAGGACGTGCTGCTGGTGTGTGGCGCGGCCCTGGTCCTGAGTTTCCTCGCCACCCTGTATCCAGCCTGGCGTGCGGCGCGCACCCAGCCGGCGGAGGCGCTACGTTATGAGTGAGTCGGGCATGAGTGATAAAGCTGTATTGAGTTGCCGCAACCTGGGCAAATCCTACGAGGAGGGGCCGGAGTCCGTGGTGGTCCTCTCGGGCCTGCAACTTGAACTGCACGCGGGCGAGCGCGTGGCCATCGTCGGCAGCTCGGGTTCCGGCAAAAGTACCTTGCTCAACCTGCTCGGCGGCCTGGACACGCCCACCGAAGGCAGCGTCTGGCTGGCGGGCGAGGAGCTGTCCGCGCTGAATGAAAAGGCCCGTGGCCTGTTGCGCAACCGGGCGCTGGGTTTCGTTTACCAGTTCCACCACTTGCTGCCGGAGTTCACCGCGCTGGAGAACGTCTGCATGCCGCTGCTCATCGGCAAGACGCCGATCCCCGAAGCCCGTCAGCGCGCCACCGCCCTGCTGGAGCGGGTCGGCCTCAAGCACCGTCTGGCACACAAGCCTTCGGAACTCTCCGGCGGCGAACGTCAGCGCGTGGCGATCGCGCGCGCGCTGGTCAATCAGCCCGGGCTGGTGATGCTCGATGAACCGACCGGCAACCTCGACTCCCACACCGCGCAAGGCATTCAGGACCTGATGCTGGAGCTCAGCACGTCGTCGCGCACCGCGTTTCTGGTGGTGACTCACGACATGGCGCTGGCCCGGCAGATGGACCGCGTCTGGCGTCTGGAAGAAGGCCGCCTCGTCGAGGTGTGATGCATTGAACCCGGCGCCGCCTATGGGGCGACGGGGTGATCCTATTCAGCTACGGTGCTCCACGAATGTTCAGACCGTTATCCATCTTCATCGGCACGCGCTACACCCGGGCCAAGCGACGCAACCACTTCATCTCGTTCATTTCGATGACGTCGATGATCGGGCTGGCGCTGGGCGTGCTGGCGATGATTGTCGTGTTGTCCGTAATGAACGGCTTTCAGAAGGAAATGAGCTCGCGCATCCTGGGCATGGTGCCGCACGCGGTCATCTCCGGGGTCAAGCCGCTGGACGACTGGCAGCCGGCGGCCAGGGCGGCGCTCAAGGATCCACAGGTCACCGCCGCGGTGCCGTTCACTGAAATGGACGGCATGCTGTCGTACAAGGGCGCCATGCAGCCGATCCAGATCAACGGTGTCGATCCGGCGCTGGAATCGCAAGTCTCGATCGTGACGCAGCACATCGTCCAGGGCCGTCTGCAGGACCTCAAAGCGGGTGAGTTCGGTGTGGTGATCGGCGAAATCACGGCGCGACGTTTCCGCTTGAGCGTTGGCGACAAGATCACCCTGATCGTCCCCGAGATCAGCAGCGCGCCGGGCGGTATCACGCCTCGGCTGCAGCGGCTGACCGTAGTGGGCGTCTTCAAGGTCGGCGCCGAGCTCGATGGTTCCATGGCGCTGGTCAACGTCGCCGACGCTGCCGTGATTCAACGCTGGCAACCCAATCAGGTGCAAGGCGTGCGTCTGGCGCTCACCGATCTGTACGCCGCGCCGCAGGTCTCGACGGCAATCGCCGGCGGGCTGGGCGCGGACTACAAGGCCGATGACTGGACCCACACGCAGGGCAGTCTGTTCAGCGCGATGAAGATGGAAAAGACCATGATCGGCCTGTTGCTGCTGATGATCGTTGCGGTTGCGGCGTTCAATATCATCGCGACGTTGATCATGGTGGTGAACGACAAGGGCGCCGACATCGCGATTCTGCGCACCATCGGCGCCACGCCCCGGCAGATCATGACCATCTTCATGGTCCAGGGCACGGTCATCGGCATCGTCGGCACGATCATCGGCGGCGTGCTCGGGGTGATTGCCGCGATCAATGTCAGCCAGTTGGTCGGCTGGGTGGAGCGCATCACCGGGCAGCATATCTTCACGTCCGACGTCTATTTCATCAGCAACCTGCCGTCGCAGCTGGAAGGCAGTGACGTGGTGATGATCTGTGCGGCAGGCTTGATCCTGAGCTTTCTGGCGACGATCTACCCAGCGTATCGCGCCTCGCAGATTCAGCCGGCCCATGCGCTGCGGTATGAGTAAGACGCTGGGGTCTCGCAGACCTCAGCTAACGCTCGCGCATGACCTGTAGGAGCGTGGCTTGTCCCGCGATCTGCCGGGAACCGGCAGCAAACCCATACGCCACAGCAGTGTCAGGAGAAGCGCAGGATCCACTGACGCTGCGCGTCAGATCGCGGGACAAGCCACGCTCCTACAGGGGACGGCGGTTTCAGATGGGCAATTCAATCAAAAACCGCGTCACGCCTTCCCGCGATTCACAACGGATCGTCCCGCCATGGGACCTGATGATCGACTGGGTAATCGCCAGCCCCAACCCCGCATGTTCACTGCTGCCCTCATGACGTGCCGGGTCAGCGCGATAAAACCGGTCAAAGAGCCGCGGGAGCGCCTCCGCCGGAATGGTTGGGCCTGTGTTTTCTATACCAATCCGCACGCGCTGGACAGATGATTCCAGTTTCACCGCCACCCGGCCCTGTGCGGGCGTAAAGCGCAGCGCGTTGTCCAGCAGGTTCGACAGGGCGCGGCGCAGCATGTGCCGGTCGCCTGCCAGTGTCGCTTCGCCCTCACGGCTCAGACGCACATCGGCCTCTTCGGCGAGCGGCAGAAAGAATTCCAGCAGCGCGTCGGTTTCATCCGCCAGTTGCAGCCGTTCGCGGTCGGGATTGAGTAACCCGTGCTCGGCCTTGGCCAGGTAGAGCATGTCGTTGACCATCTGCGCCATCCATTGCATCTCCTCCAGATTGCCCAGCAGCGCCTCGCGGTACTCCTCACGGTCGCGCGGACGGGTCAGGGTGACCTGGGTGTGCGTCAGCAGATTCGACAACGGCGTGCGCAGTTCATGGGCGATGTCGGCTGAAAACGCCGACAGCCGCTGGAAAGCATCGTCCAGGCGCCCGAGCATCGCGTTGAAAGCCTGACTCAACTCCGCAAGCTCCGCAGGCATTTCCTGGTGAGGCAGGCGCGTGGTCAGCGAACTGGCGGAAACGCTGGCGGCAATTTCGCTCATGTTGCGCAAGGGGCGCAGGCCGCTGCGGGCCGCCCAGGCACCGAGCAGCGCAGTGGCCAGCGCAGACAGGCCGACGGTCAGCCAGATCAGGCGTTGCATGCGTTCGAGGAAGTGCTGGTGATGGGTGATGTCCAGTAGCAACGTCAGCGTTGGCGATTCGGGCCGGTCGAGTTGCAGGGCAACGGTGTAAGCGCGGTAAGACGTCTGATTGTAGTTCAGGGTGTGCAGGCCGGTGTGGGCTGCCGTGTCCGGCAACGCGGTGTTCAGGCTGTCGAACCACAGCGAGCCGTCGGGGCTGCGCACCTGCAGCGCAAGGTCGGGCGAGTGACTCAGCTCGGCCTGCAGCGCCGGTTCGCGTGCGGTCAGCTGTTCGACGCTGGAGACGTCTGCCAACGCCTCGCGCAAGGTCGGCAGTTTGCTGTCCAGCAGTTGCTGATCGAGCTCCAGAAAGTGGGTTTCACTGGCCTGATTGAACAGGATGCCTGCGGTAAGCGAGACCACCGAGGTGCAGGCGGCGAACAGCAGCGCCAGCCGACTGCCCAGTGAAATACGCCTGAGCCTCACAGGCCGCGCTCTTCGAGCACATAGCCCATGCCGCGCACAGTGTGGATCAGCTTGTCGGGGTAATCGTCATCGACCTTGAGGCGCAGACGGCGGATCGCCACTTCAATGACATTGGTGTCGCTGTCGAAATTCATGTCCCAGACCTGCGAGGCGATCAGCGACTTGGGCAGCACTTCGCCCTGACGGCGCAGCATCAACTCGAGCAGGGCGAACTCTTTGGCGGTCAGGTCGATGCGCTGGCCATTGCGCTCGACGCGGCGCCGGAGCAGGTCCAGTCGCAGGTCGGCAAGCTGCAGATGAGTTTCCTGATGGCTGCTGCTGCCGCGCCGCAGCAGGCTGCGCACTCGGGCCAGCAACTCGGAGAACGCGAATGGCTTGACCAGATAATCGTCCGCACCCAGTTCCAGGCCGCGAACCCGGTCGGCCACGGCGTCGCGAGCGGTAAGAAACAGCACCGGAGTGTCCAGGCCCGCGCCGCGCACGGCTTGCAGGATCTGCCAGCCGTCGCGGCCGGGTAGCATGACGTCGAGAATCAGCAGCGCGTATTCGCCGGTCAGCGCCAGGTGCTGACCGGTCGTCCCGTCTGCGACCAGTTCAGTGTTGAAACCGGCTTCGTTCAGGCCCTGACGCAGGTATTGGCCGGTTTTCGCTTGATCTTCGATGATCAGTAATTTCATGGGTGGCTCGTATTCATGGAGGCGCCTGGCAGGCACGCTTTATAGCGTGAGCGGACAGGGCAGGGGCCAAGCTTACAAAGTTGTAATCCTGCGGTCAGCTCATTGCCAGCGGCGAAGGCCTAAGGTATGCCCATCGATTGTCGTTGACTGGAGATCCACATGTTCGCTCGTTTTGTCGCTGCTGCCCTGTTGCTGGGCGCGAGCCTGTCGTCACAGGCCTCGCCGGGTGAGCACTTCGCCTTCGGTCATCCGGCCAAAGCGGAGCAGGCTACGCGCACGGTCGAGCTGACCTTGGGCGATATGTATTTCGAACCCAAGACGCTGACCGTCAAAGAAGGCGAAACGGTTCGCTTCGTCCTCGTCAACAAGGGCCAGCTGTTGCACGAGTTCAATCTGGGAGACGCCGCGATGCACGCGGCGCATCAACAGGAAATGCTGAAAATGGTCGCCAGCGGCATGCTGACCTCCACAGGCATGAACCACGATGCGATGAAGCACGATGACATGCCGGGCATGGACCACGGCGGCGCAGGCATGAAGCACGATGATCCCAACAGCGTGCTGGTCGAACCGGGCAAGACCGCCGAGCTGACCTGGACGTTCAGCAAAGCCACCGATCTTGAGTTCGCCTGCAACATTCCCGGGCATTATCAGGCGGGCATGGTCGGAAAAATCGCCATCGCCGAGTAATCGCTGAAAGCGCGGGACAAAACCTATAAACTCCTGGCCTTGGTCATTACATCCGTTTTCAGGTTCAGGTCCCGTCATGCATCCCGCAGCCGAACACTCGCCGCTGGGCAAGTCCAGTGAATACATCGCCACCTACACGCCGTCTCTGCTGTTTCCCATTCCGCGCACCGCCAAGTGGGCGGAACTGGGGCTGACTGCCGAGACGTTGCCGTATCAGGGCGTCGATTTCTGGAATTGCTACGAGCTGTCCTGGTTGTTGCCGTCGGGCAAGCCGGTGGTGGCGATCGGGGAATTCAGCATTCCCGCCGATTCGCCGAATATCATCGAATCGAAGTCCTTCAAGCTGTATCTCAACTCGCTGAACCAGACGCCGTTCGCTTTCCAGGCCGATCTGGTCGCGACACTGGAACAGGACCTGTCGACAGCTGCCGGCAAACCGGTGGGCGTGCGCATCCGTTCGCTCAAAGACATCGAGTCAGCGGGCATCGAGGCAGTACCCGGTGTCTGCGTCGATGACCTGGACGTGTCCATCAGCAGCTATGACCGGCCTCAGCCGGAGCTGTTGCGCTGTGACGAATCACAGGTGATCGAAGAGGCGCTGCACAGTCATCTACTCAAGTCCAACTGCCCCGTGACCAGTCAGCCGGACTGGGGCAGTGTAGCGGTGCACTACCGGGGCGCGGCGCTGGATCACGCGAGTTTTCTGGCCTACATCGTAAGTTTCCGCCAGCATTCGGATTTCCACGAGCAATGCGTGGAGCGAATCTTCATGGACCTGCAGCGTTTGCTGAAGCCTGAAAAGCTGACGGTGTATGCGCGGTATGTGCGTCGGGGCGGACTGGACATCAACCCCTATCGCAGCACAGAGACACTCACGCTGGAAAATGGGCGCCTGGCGCGGCAGTGATCTGCAGCCTGGGTGAAACCTGGCACAAGACAATGCCCGCCATTACGACGGGCTTTTTCGGGTGTGCAGCAGGGTGTTCAGATGCCGATGCTGCCCAGCGTGTTCATGATGTTGCGCAGGGTTCCGGCGATGGTGGGGTGCTCGACCTCGAATCGCTCTACGGCCAGATTCACGCCATCGGCCAGATTATTGTTGGGCGTTGCTGACTCAAGCTCGATCTGAGCCTGGATCTGGGCCATCAGCTCCTTCAAATGCACGTGTTCTTCAGCAGTCAGCGGCGGGTTCTGCTCCAGTTGCTCGCGCAGGGTGTCGAGTTGTGCTTGCAGTTCGCGGGCGGGCATAGGGTGCTCCCTTCATTGATAGTCTCAGCATGGACCGCAGCGTGTGGGCAAAGGTCCTTTACATCGTAAGACTAATCCACTCTTGGCGAGCTTGCATGACACCTTCGTGCTAGGGCTTTTCTGACTTCTGACGGCGAAGGGTGATGTCTGCGAGGCAGGAATCCAGTTCGCCCAGGTGGTCGATGACCGAGTGCGCACCGCTGGCGTACAACTCAAGGGTGGCCCTGGCGCGACGGCGTTCGCGATCCAGGTCGCTGAGGTTTTCCCACTGTGCGGGCGACAGGCCACACAACGGGCCGCACGAGGCCAGACCGACCGTCCACAGGCCTGCGTTGAGGCCGGCCATGAGCAGGCGTGGGTCGCCGCTGACCAGTACACAGCCATCGAGCTGACCCACGTTGAGTGTCATCAGCGCCTGCCAGCAAGCGTCCGGCGCGGGCCAGTGATGGTTCGGTGCAGGCGTCGGCTGAATCAGGCCGTGCAGCGGCTCGGCCAGTTGTTCTGCTATAGCGGCGGGGTATTCATCGATCCAGGCACAGGGAATGCCCTGCTGCCTGAGCTGTTTCAACGCATGCAGCGCACCGGGAGTGGGTGTGGCGAAGGGCTGCGCATTGTGGGAATGAAAGGATTTGCCATCGACGCTGCGCAACGTCCGCGTCTGCGCCCCGAAGTCGACCAGACAGCCACTCAGGCCGAACAGCACGGCGGTAAACGATGGGGCAGGCGCAGCGACCGGGGCAAGCATGGAATTCCCTCTCAAATGAGCATGACGCTAAGGGATTTGCATGACACTGCGATGACCGGAAGATGACTTGATGAGCAAATGTTTATGCCTGACAGAACTCGCCCTGCATTGGGCGGGGTAAATAATCGCAGAACGCTTTATACTCCCAGCCTTTGGTTTGGGGGCGTAGCGCCCGCTTCATTACTTTGACTGGGAGTCTCAGCTATGCCCGTGACCGGTGCAGGCTTTATCAATCGTCTGGTACGAACGTGTTTCTGGGCCGGCCTGGCAGTCGTGCCGATGGCCGCTCAGGCAGCTGAAGAAGATCCATGGGAAGGCGTCAACCGCGCAATCTTCCGTTTCAACGACACCCTCGATACCTACGCGTTGAAACCTATTGCCCAGGGTTACGAGTTCATCACGCCGCAGTTCCTCGAAGACGGCATCCACAACATGTTCAAGAACATCGGTGAGGTCACCAACTTCGCCAACGATGTACTTCAGGCCAAGCCAGAAGCGGCCGGCGTCGACACTGCCCGCCTGATCGTCAACACCACCTTCGGCCTGCTGGGCTTCTTCGATGTCGGCACCAAGATGGGCCTGCAACGCAACGATGAAGACTTCGGCCAGACGCTGGGCCACTGGGGCGTTGAAAGCGGTCCGTTCGTGATGCTGCCGTTTTTCGGCCCGAGCACCGTGCGTGACGCCGTGGCGAAATACCCTGACACCTATACGCTGCCTTACCGCTACATCGATCACGTGCCGACCCGTAACACGGCGCTCGGTGTAAGCGTGGTCGATACGCGCGCAAGCCTGTTGTCGGCTGAAAAACTGATCAACGGCGACAAGTATATTTTCATCCGCAACGCCTACCTGCAGAACCGCGAGTTCAAGGTCAAGGATGGCAAGGTCGTCGACGATTTTTAATCGTTTCCGGCCGTTGCGAGATGCAAAAAAGGCGACCTTCGGGTCGCCTTTTTCTTTTTTCGGATTTTTTCGAAACTGTGAAGTAGTTCCGCAGTGCCATCACTTCATCGCAAGGATGGTGAGGCCCAGCTTCTGCTCGCCGCCGTCGACATCGGCAATCCAGACGACTTCGGTATCGGCCTCAAGACCTTTGAGCGCCGCGTGTTCGGAGTCGATACGCACGCTGATCTTGTCCCCGACCTTGAACGTGCGCGGCGCCTGTATCTGCATGCCGGAGCTCGATAAATCCACGCACACGGCCGGGATGATCTGGCCGGCATAGATCAGGCTGATGTCGGCGTCGACCCGCATGCGGATGTAGTCTCGTTTCTCGGCGTAGTCGCGATCGATCTGGCCCATGGCTCATCCTTCGTTTTCGTTGCTGATTTAAGGGTTCTTATAACTCTCGGCGATTTGCGGTGTAAAGACGTTGGCCGACCGCTGGAGCGAGCTTGAAACGCCCGTCGGATGGGAGTACCGTCTGCGCCTTGAAGGGCACCTCTGTACACGTGAAGCGTTTGACCAAAAGTCCGCCACCTTGAACCAGAGAGGCTAGAAGCGAATCCAGTAAGCGGTCCGACAGCATCCGACCGGTTACGCCAACCTAATCTGGCGCCGTTTGCCCACATGCAAAAAACCAGTGCCACGCTGCTGATTATCGATGACGACGAAGTAGTGCGCGCGAGTCTCGCGGCCTATTTGGAAGACAGTGGGTTCAGCGTCCTGCAAGCCGGAAACGGCCAGCAGGGTCTACAGACATTCGAGCAGGAAAAGCCCGATCTGGTGATCTGCGACCTGCGCATGCCGCAAGTTGGCGGCCTCGAGCTGATTCGCCAGGTCACCAGCCTTGCGCCGGAAACACCGGTCATCGTGGTGTCCGGTGCGGGTGTCATGAGCGATGCCGTCGAGGCATTGCGTCTGGGCGCGGCCGATTACCTGATCAAACCGCTGGAAGACCTTGCCGTGCTGGAGCACTCGGTGCGACGCGCGCTGGACCGTGCCCGGCTGCTGCAGGAGAACAAGCAGTACCGGCAGAAGCTGGAGACCGCCAATCGCGAGCTCGAGGCCAGCCTGCACCTGCTTCAGGAAGATCAGGATGCCGGTCGCCAGGTGCAGATGAACATGCTGCCGACCAGTCCCTGGGCGATTGACGCGTTCGAATTCGAACATGAAATCATCCCGTCGCTGTATCTTTCCGGCGATTTCGTCGATTATTTCCGCGTCGACGAGCGCCGCGTGGCCTTTTATTTGGCGGATGTCTCCGGCCATGGCGCGTCATCGGCATTCATTACCGTGCTGCTGAAGTTCATGACCACGCGCTTGCTCTTCGAATCCAAGCGCGGCGGTAGCTTGCCGGAATTCAAGCCTTCGGACGTCCTCGGCCACATCAATCGCGGTCTGATCAGCTGCAAGCTGGGCAAGCATGTGACGATGGTGGGCGGGGTGATCGACGAAGAATCCGGGCAACTGACCTACAGTGTCGGTGGCCACTTGCCGCTTCCGGTGCTGTATACGCCTGCCGAGACCCGTTATCTCGAGGGCCGCGGTTTGCCGGTGGGGCTGTTCAATGAAGCGACTTACTCGGACCACGTGCTGGATCTGCCCGAGTCCTTCAGTCTGACCCTGCTGTCTGATGGCATTCTGGATCTTTTGCCAGGTGATACACTGAAAGAGAAAGAAGCCAACTTGCCCGAACTGGTCAAGTCGGCGGGCGGCAGCTTGGATGGCCTGCGTCGTAAGTTTGGATTGGCCACACTCGGGGAGATGCCGGATGATATCGCCTTGTTAGTGTTGAGCAGGAACCTTTAATGAGTACCGGTAGAATCCAGTTTGCCGAGCAAGATGGCACGTTCGTCCTGAAATTCGTGGGTGAAGTGCGTCTGACTCTATGCTCGGCGTTGGATGCGACGATTGAGCGGATCTTCACCTCGATGAATTTTTCGACCGTGGTGATCGATCTGACCGAAACCCGCAGCATTGACAGCACGACACTCGGCCTGCTGGCCAAGCTGTCGATTTTGTCACGTCAGAAAGCAGGGCTCCTGCCGACCGTCGTGACCACCCACGAAGACATCACGCGCCTGTTGCAGTCGATGGGCTTCGATCAGGTGTTCAACATCGTCGGCCGACCGATTCCGCGGCCCGAGGCACTGAGCGATCTTCCGTCGCAAGATCAGTGCGAAGATGTGGTCAAGGCCAAGGTGCTGGAAGCGCACAAGATCCTCATGGGCCTGAACGACTCCAATCGCGAGGCGTTTCGCGACCTGGTCAACGCGCTCGAGCATCAGTAAGCTCGGCATTCGCCCGTTGTCTGAAACGCGGGCATGAAAAAGGGCGGCACCTGTGAAGGTGCCGCCCTTTTTGTGTCTGCGCGTTACTGCTTGGCGGACAGCAGCGCTTCGAGTTTTTCCTGATCGCGGGCGAACTGGCGGATACCTTCGGCCAGTTTCTCGGTGGCCATCGCATCTTCGTTGGACGCCCAGCGGAACTGGCTTTCGTTCAACGTCACGCGAGGCTCACCGCCGTTGCCTGGCTTGAGTTTCTGTTCCAGCGTGCCGGTGTCTTCGGAAAGTTTCTGCAGCAGGTCAGGGCTGATTGTCAGGCGATCGCAACCGGCCAGTTCTTCGATCTGGCTCAGGTTGCGGAAGCTGGCGCCCATGACGACGGTCTTGTAGTCATTGGCCTTGTAGTAGTTGTAAATGCGGGTCACGGATTTCACGCCCGGATCTTCTGCACCAACGTAATCCTTGCCTTCGGCTTTCTTGTACCAGTCGTAGATGCGGCCCACGAACGGCGAAATCAGGAACACGCCAGCGTCGGCACACGCCTGGGCCTGAGCGAAGGAGAACAGCAGGGTCAGGTTGCACTGGATGCCTTTCTTCTCCAGTTGCTCGGCCGCCTTGATACCTTCCCAGGTCGAGGCCAGCTTGATCAGGATGCGGTCGCGACCGATACCGAACTCTTCATACAGGCCGACGATACGCTCGGCGCGCGCGATACAGGCCTGGGTGTCGAACGAGATGCGGGCGTCCACTTCGGTGGAAACGCGGCCTGGCACCACTTTGAGGATTTCGCGGCCGATGGCGACAGCGAAACGGTCGCTCGCCAGATTGATGTCGCCCTTGGCGCCGGTGAAGGCTTCTTTCAGGCGGTCAGCGTTGCTGTCGCTCGAACCCGCCTTGAGCAGCAGGGAAGGGTTGGTCGTCGCATCGACCGGCTTGAGCTTTTCGATGGCGGCGAAATCGCCGGTGTCGGCAACGACGGTCGTGAATTGCTTGAGTTGTTCCAGCTTGGAAGTCATGAGCGTGCTCTGTCCTGTGGGTTTGATGACATTACCCGAGCGTCGCCGGTCACTCAAGGGCGTAAACCGCAACAAACCCGCTGATTCAGCGGCCTGCGTTTGCGCAAACAGCCTGCCAGCGTTTTCGCCGGGCGATTGATTGAACAGCCCTGTTCGCGGGCTGCCAGGTGGCAGGGTTGTCGGTGGCCGAGGAGGGCGGACGCTCGATCCAGACTGGTTGGAGCATGGGCGCGGCAGGTTGTTCCCGCTACCTTCGTCTATTGTGCTGAGGACCGATTCGGGACGAGAGGCACCCACCATGAAGAAACTGATCAACGATCCGCTGCGCGTGGTCGACGAGATGCTTGAAGGCGTCGTTATGGCGGATCAGCGCCGAGTTCTGCTGGAGGGCGAAAACATCGTCGTGCGCAGCGATTATCAGGACCTGATGATGGCCGGAAAGGTGAGCATCGTCTCCGGCGGCGGGGCCGGCCACGAGCCAGCGCATGCCGGCTACGTCGGCAAGGGCATGCTCACTGCGGCGGTGGCGGGGCCGGTGTTTACATCGCCGAGCGTGGATGCGGTGCTCAGCGCGATCATGACCGTGGCCGGTCCGGCGGGCGTGCTGTTAGTGGTGAAGAACTACACCGGCGACCGGCTGAATTTCGGACTGGCAGCGGAAATCGCCTCCGCCGCCGGCGTCAGGGTCGAGATGCTGGTGGTGGGCGACGACGTGGCACTGGATGACGACGCAGGACGCGTCGGGCGACGAGGGATTGCGGGCACGGTGTTCATTCACAAGGTCGCCGGGGCGGCTGCCGAAGCCGGTCTGTCCCTCGCGCAGGTCAAGGCTGAAGCGCAGGACGCTGCCGCCGGCCTGTTCAGCATGGGCCTGGCGCTCAGCCCGTGCACCGTCCCGGCAGCGGGTCAACCGGGCTTCGCGATCGCAGACGACGAAGTCGAATATGGCCTGGGGATTCACGGCGAAAGCGGCGTGCGGCGCGGCCGGATTCAGCGAGCGGACGACATGGTTGAGGTTCTGTTGCAGCGGATCGTCGAGCGCGGGGCGCTGGAACGGGGGGACCGCGTGGTCCTGATGGTCAACAACCTGGGTGGCAGTGCCGTGCAGGAGCTCGACATTGTTGCGCGGCATGTCCTGTCAGGCTGCACGTCTCGCGGGATCAGTGTCGAGGCGGCGATGGTGGGCACGTTTCTGACGGCGCTGGAGATGGCCGGCTGCTCCCTTTCGCTGATGCGGGTCGATGACCGGACATTGAAGCGCCTGCAGGCGCCCAGCGACGCCAGTGCATGGCACGGGATGACCGTACCTGCTGCGGCTGTCAGGCGGATTCCTCGTGTCAAGGCCGCCGAGCAGGACACGCTTCAGGGCAGCGGGTGGCCGCAGCGCAACGAGCATGTATTGCGCGCTGTCCTTCAGACTGTCAGCCAGGCGCTGCAGGACAACGAGTCCGTGTTGACCGAGCTGGATTCACAGGTGGGTGACGGCGATATCGGCATCAGCCTCGCCCGTGGCGCCAGGGCAATCGACGACGCCCTGGACTCGCTTGCCCTCGACCGCCCCGGCGTGGCGCTTCAGCAGTTGTCGGCGATTCTGCGGCGCGTGTTGGGAGGCACGTCCGGTCCACTGTATGCCGTGTTCGCCCTGCGCGCGGGCGTCACCCTGGCCGCGCATCCTCATCCGGATACGATAGCGGCGTGGGCGCAGGCGTTGCAGGCCGGTTGCGAGGCGATGATCAGACTCGGCGGAGCCAACGCTGGCGATCGGACGATGCTCGACGCACTGATTCCGGCAGCAACAGTGCTCGCGAGCCAGCCACAGGACGCAACGCCTCTGGTCGCTGCGACTCAGGTGGCGAGCGCCGCGCAAGCGGGTGCCGAACAGACGCGCCATCTGTTGCCGGCGAAGGGGCGGTCGTCTTATCTCGGCGAGCGGGTACTGGGCCACGTGGATCCGGGCGCTTTCGCAGTTGCGCTGTGGATGCAGGCGATCGCCAACGCGCTGGTGGCTGACTGATAAACGTCATTTTCGCGCCGCAGCTATAGCGAAAGGCTTACGCGAGCAGACGAAAACTCGCCCTATGAAACAGCGAGCGACGGCAGTAAATTGGATCCATCAACTGAAGCGAAGGACCCGCTTCAGAGATCAAGGATGATCAGCCATCGCGCGGAGCGCTACCGAACGGATCTCGGGATGGCCATGAACTGAAAAAACAACCCGCTTCGGCGGGTTTTTTTATGGCTGACTGCTAAATCCTCGCGAACTGGTAAACTACGCGCCCTTTACGCCTGACCCGTCTGATCTATTCCATGTTGCCGATGACCGCCTCTTCCAATGCCAGCCAGCCCGTTCAAGCCTCGCGGCGCTTCTCCGTGGCGCCGATGATGGACTGGACTGACCGTCACTGCCGTTTCTTCCTGCGCCTGCTGTCGAAGAATGCGCTGCTCTATACGGAGATGGTGACGACGGGTGCGCTGTTGCATGGCGACGCCGAACGTTTCCTGCGCCACGACCAGACCGAGCACCCGCTGGCCCTGCAACTGGGTGGCAGCAACCCGGCGGACCTGGCGGCCAGCGCTCGCCTGGCCCAGACGGCGGGCTATGACGAGGTCAACCTCAACGTCGGTTGCCCAAGCGATCGGGTGCAGAACAACCTGATCGGCGCCGTGCTGATGGGCCACCCGCAGTTGGTCGCCGACTGCGTCAAGGCCATGCGCGACGCGGTGTCGATCCCGGTCACCGTCAAACATCGCATCGGCATCAACGGCCGCGACAGCTACGAGCAGTTGTGCGAGTTCGTCGGTACGGTGCGTGACGCCGGCTGCACCAGCTTCACCGTGCATGCCCGCATCGCCATTCTCGAGGGCCTGTCGCCCAAGGAAAACCGCGAAATCCCGCCCTTGCGCTATGACGTGGCCGCGCGTCTGAAGCAGGATTTCCCTGATCTTGAGTTCGTCCTCAACGGTGGCATCAAGACCCTGGAGCAGTGCCAGGACCACCTCAAGACCTTCGATGGCGTGATGCTGGGCCGCGAGGCGTACCACAACCCGTACCTGCTGGCTGAGGTCGACCGCGAACTGTTCGGCGACAGCCGACCGTCCATCTCGCGCGCCGAAGCCCTGGCGCAATTGCGCCCTTACGTCGCCGCGCACCTGCGCGACGGCGGAGCGATGCACCACATCACCCGCCACGTGCTGGGCCTGGGAACCGGCTTCCCCGGCGCACGAAAATTCCGCCAGTTGCTCTCGGTGGACATCCACAAGACCGATGATCCGCTGGGCTTGCTGGACAAGGCCGGGGAGTTGCTAGAAGGGCGGTGATTGGCGTGGCACACCTTTCAAACGCTGGTGAGTTTTTCGTTGTTTATACTCTCCGATTCCCTCGTACATCAAAATCTGAGTTTTATTCGGGTCTAAAAGAGGTTATTTGAGTTTATAAGATCAATTATCAGCGATTCTAATACGTCAGATAACCATTGCGTTTCTTTTATCTCTTTATTATTCAGTCCTATGATCCTGTCCAGTCGCTCACCATGTGCTGATCTGTTTCTGACAAAATACATATATTTTATGCATAAAAATGCTGTAAGTTCTTGGTCATTATTGACGTTGGCTTGGATGTGGCTTTGAATGTGTTTTAAGGTGCTCTGTAATAAGTTTTCTGTTGTTAAAAAATCCTGTCTATAAGGTAGGATCTGACAGATTACTTTCATTAGACGAGCATCAGTGTATCGTAAGATGAAGTCGTGGAGTGCTTTAGTTTTTTTTGCTGTAGCATAATCGTTTAGTATTAGTTGCCTCCATCTCAATTTGTCCCGGATCTGCATTTCCGTCATTGGGCTCAATAGCCGGGCGGTATTTGTAGAAAGTGTCGGATAAGCTAGTAACTTTTCTCTAAGGGCTACGTGGCAATCGTGATCTTTTTCACTTTTTCCTATGATCTTGTAAAGTGAATTGAATGCCTTCCACAGCGAATCGAATCGATCAAAAATGTCTTCTTTAGTTTTTGATTTGATCAGATGTGATGCAGCCTTCAGTAGAGCTGTTCCTTTCGGGCTTTCATCGAGAGATGCTTGGAGTGCTTTTGAGTTAATAATAGAACAAAACTTTGAGCGGAGCTTATATTGAATTTGAAAATCTTTAGGATTAACTTTTAGCTTGTCAAGCTCGGCGCCTCCGCGGCTTGAGGTGATTACTATTTTTTTTACCTTCGGGATTTTCCGCTTAGTGCATATATAGTAAATGAATGATTTAGCGATTTGAGCATAGATCCCGCTATTATAGTTCCTGAATATATCATTGATGTTGATGTCGGAGTTTCGAGTGCATGCTATGACTATTGAGTCGTTGCGCAGCGTCAAAAGATCGCTCAGATTTCCACCGTGAGGGTAGGGTAAATTTAGTACTGCCGCTTTCTTAGTCGGTTTTTCGTCTAGTATTATGTCTATGTTATAGCTGTATTTTTTTCTCATTGTATTTCCAGGTATCTAATTTCCAGTGAAGCTCATTGTGTGGCTGTTGAACGAGGTTGCTTGATTGAGTAACTCTAACTACTGGCATATTAATCGGAAGATTGTCATTGCGTATTTATTTTAAATCGTATTCAAAGTGTGGTAGCGGTCGCGTATTGTATTTTACTCGGCTTTATGGTGTCTCGCTACTTCTCGTAGTGGTTGATAAATCTTGTGTTAGCGAATTAATAGTAATTGTGAAGTTTTTGTTGCGGCTTTCATAAGTCCATGATTTTGGATGGTTTAAGGAATTAATCCCAACTTTTTCAGGTCGTGTGATCTTGTTTGTAGACCTCTTCTAGGATCAAAACGACACCGGGATAATATCGGGATCCAGATGCAAATCCAGCATGGCCAACTCTTGGAAAGACAAAAGCATAGCTGGTCGGGATGCCGTTGGGGCGGATAAAGTCTTTCTGTTCGTCTAACCAAGTGTTAAGCATTTTCACAACTTTTTTATGATCAATTTTCATAGACTTTTTCTGAATGTATCTGAGTGACAAGGATGGTATGACAAATGTTGCGGCGTAGCGGTACGCTAACTCATCGGCGAGCCTCTCGGTATCCTTCCAAGCAGCCAGCATGCCTTTATGAACATATCGAGTTGGATTCGCATGTATACCGATTCGCTGCCACGCCTGTTTGCCTTCAAAGGCAAAATCGACCTTGCAATTGGTGATGTATAGATCACAGCGTCCGGCATGGTGGTCTTCCGATTCGACACCATCCGTTTTGGTCATTTGACGTTTGTGGGTCGCGTACTCTTCCAGCGCCACCCAGCCCTCCATCGACCATGCGGCTCCCGCCAGAGAGCTCAGGGTGGCGCGTTCGTTATACCACCAGCAGTGATCATTATAGTTATGCATGTTGGAGTAGCGCTGTACCGTAGCGATCCATTGTTTCAATAGTTTTTTAAGGGGGGGTGGAGCATCGGAAGTAGTCTTGATCTTGAATATGGTGTCCACTGTAGATTCCTCTCGAAACGGCGATCCGAACAATTATCCCCCTGCTCGGAAGTGACAGCATATGATATAGGTAACTTCAGTGCTGATGCGCTGTCCTTTGCTACGCGCTTCATGGAATAACCTCACGGGTCCAGCCCACGCACCACCCGGCTGACGGTGGTCTGTATCTCGTACGCCGGCGCTTCCACGGCGTTGAAGTCCTGGGTGTAGCGCTGGGCGAATCCGTCGACGCCCCATTCCTGATATTGCTGCACGTGTTTGAGCTCGTGGGCCCACAGGGCGACGTTGTTTTCGGCGTCACTGGCGCTGCGGAACACGATGATGTCGATCAGCGTGACGGCGCCGATATCGGGATTTTGCATCATGGCGTGGGCGGCGCTGAGTTCGCCGTCGTCGCCGACCTTGTACAGCGCTGCATCGAGGACGCTGGCAGGGTACCAGCGCGGCAGTTTCTCGCGGATCTGTTCGGGAATGGGTTGGGTCAGTCCGGTTGCGGCTTCGGCGCGAGACTGGCTGAGCCACAACGCCAGGGCTGGGCCGGCGATCTGGGTGATGTCGGTGGGCATGCCGCTGCCCAGTATCTGGCCGATATCGGGCAGACAGAAGCAACCGTTCAGGCAGATGAGTTTTTCGCCGGCAGGGCAGGTGGTGGGTTCGGCGGCTGCGCTTGCGCATAGACATGCCAGGAGCAGGGCGAATAGACGTGGGCGCATCGGGTTTCCGCAGAAGGGGCGTGGGCGTCAGCGTAGCGCTTTGTGCGGGATTTCAGAACCGATGTCGATGAGGATTTCGACCGGGTGGGTGCAAGCGTGCTTCTGCAGAAGCCGTGTCTGTCGCCGACCACGTTTCTGCAGAAGCCAGCCTGATTGCGCTGGGTCCCTTGGCCTCAGCGCCGTCCGCTACGCGTGCTCACATCGACCCACACGGCCAGCACCAGGATGCTGCCCTTGACGATCATCTGCCAGTAACTGTCGACGTCGAGCATCGACATGCCGTTGTCCAGGCTGGTGATGACCAGCGCACCGAGCAGCGCGCCGTAGACGGTGCCGGAGCCACCGCGCATGGACGTTCCGCCGATGAAGCACGCGGCAATCGCGTCGAGTTCGCCCATGTTGCCCGCCGAGGGCGAGCCGGCTGCCAGCCGCGCAGTGTTGACCAGACCGGCCAGTGCGCACATGACGCCCATGATGCCGAAAATCCACAGCTTCACGGCCTGCACATTGATGCCGGAAAGGCGCGTGGCCTCCATGTTGCTGCCCACCGAATAGATGCGGCGCCCGAACACCGTCTGACTGGTGATGTAGCTGAACACCCCGAGCAACACCAGCAGCAACAGCACCGGCACGGGAATCCCGTCGTAGCTGTTCAGGGTGTAGACGAAGCCCGCCAGCACGGCGCCGATGGCCAGCACCCGCACGACATCGCGCATCAGGGCGTGCGCAGCGAGGCCGTGCAGCGCACGGTTGCGACGCTGGCGCCAGGTCAGGAACAGCGTCAGGGCGAACAGCAGCACACCCAGCGTGACGCCCGCCAGCGGCGGCAGGTAGCCTTGGCCGACATACACCAGTTGCGGCGAAACCGGAGCGATCGTCGTGCCGCCGGTGATGCCCAGCAGAATCCCGCGAAACGCCAGCATTCCGCCCAGACCGACGATGAACGAGGGTATGCGCAGGTAAGCCGTCATGCAGCCATTGGCAAGGCCGATCACCAACCCGCATGCCGCGACGATGGCCAGGTTCAACGGCAGCGGCACGTGGTAGACCACGTCGAGGATGGCCGCGACGCCGCCCAGCAAACCCAGCAGCGAGCCGACGGACAGGTCGATTTCGCCGCTGATGATCACCAGCACCATGCCGCACGCGAGAATCCCCGTGATCGACATCTGCCGCAGCAGGTTGGAGAGGTTGCGCGGCGTGACGAAACCGCCCTCGGTCTGCCAGCTGAAAAACACCCAGATCAGCGCGATGGCGATGACCAGCGCAAGCATCTTGTAGCGGGTGAAGAGTTGTTTGACCTGATTCATTTACGCGCTTCTCCCCACGGCATCCGGTCGATCATTATTGTTATGTCCTTGGGGCTGGCTGAGTGCGGCAGCGAGGACCTGCTCCTGAGTCAGCCCCTGATTGAGGAAGTCGCCGCGCAACTGGCCGTCGCCGATCACCAGCACGCGGTCGGAAACGCCCAGCACCTCGGCCAGCTCGGACGACACCATGATGATCGACACACCCTGGGCGGCCAGCGCGCCCATCAGCTTGTAGATCTCGTACTTGGCACCGACATCGACGCCGCGGGTGGGCTCGTCGAGGATCAGCACGCGGGGCTGCGTCAGGAGCATTTTCGCCAGCACGGCCTTTTGCTGGTTGCCGCCGGAGAGGCTGGTGATGGGCAGAAACGGGCTCGCGGTTTTCAGGTGCATGCGCGAAATTTCCTTGTCGATGCTGCCCAGTTCGGCTTCGGCGTCGATGCGCGTCAGGTGCGCAAAGCTGTCGAGCACCGCCAGGGTGATGTTCTGACCGACGCCCAGGTCGGGAATGATGCCCTGACGCTTGCGGTCCTCAGGGACCATGCACAGCCCGGCGCGAATCGACTTGAGTGGCGTCCGGGTGTCGATCGGCTTGCCGTCCAGCCAGACTTCGGCCTGATAGCGGCCCGGATAGGAGCCGAACAGGGCCGACACCAGCTCGGTGCGACCGGCACCGACCAGGCCGGCAATGCCGAGGATTTCCCCGCGCCTGAGCACGAACGAGATGTCGTCGACGCGCTTGCGTTTCGGGTTGTCCACGTCATGACACGTGACGTGCCTGGCCTCGAAAATCACCTCGCCGATGTCGTGGGGCTCGGTGGGATAGAGGTTGCTCATTTCACGGCCGACCATCTGCGTGATGATCTGCGCGATGTCCATGTCGGCCATGGCCGTGGTTGCAATGTGCTTGCCGTCACGGATCACCGAAATGGTGTCGCACACCGCCGCGACTTCATCGAGTTTGTGGGAGATGTAGACGCACGCCACGCCCTTGGCCTTGAGGTCGCGGATGATGTCGAGCAACACGTCGATTTCCGAGCGGGTCAGGGCCGAGGAGGGTTCATCGAGGATCAGCAGGCGCGCTTTCTTGTTCAGCGCCTTGGCGATTTCGACCAGTTGCTGATAGCCGCCGCCATACTGCGAAACCGGCAGCGCGACGTTCATGTCGGGCACTTTCAGCTCGCGCATCAGGGCTTCGGCGCGGTGGATCATCGCCGGGTAATTCATGCGCCCGCCGGGCAGCGTCAGTTCGTGGCCCATGAAGATGTTTTCCGCCACCGACAGGTCGGGCACCAAGGTCAGCTCCTGATGGATGATGACGATGCCGGCCGCTTCGGTTTCACTGATGGAATGGGCTTTCAGCGGTTCGCCGTCCCAGAGGATTTCACCCTCCCAGGTGCCGTATGGGTACACCGCGGACAGGACTTTCATCAGCGTGGATTTGCCGGCGCCGTTCTCGCCACACAGGCCGACGCACTCGCCGGGGCGCACCTTGATATCGATCCCGTTGAGGGCTTTGACACCGCCGAAGGCTTTGACGATGCCGTTCATTTGCAGCAGGTAATCGGACATTGCGGGGTATTCCAGGACAGACCGGAGTTCTCGTGCAGGCGCGCGGCTTGCCCTGCGACTGGCTGGGAAGCTGTCGTGAAGTCAACCGAGGCGTTGTGTCAGGCAAACCACAGCGTCAGGTTTCACGACGGGATCCCCGCCGATCGCGGGACAAGCCACGCTCCTGCAGGTGTCGGTGCAGGGCTCACGCTGCAGCTATGGCAGCCAGCAGACAGTGATCACTTCCCGGCGATCTGATCCTTGGTGTAGAACCCGTCTTTCTCCAGCAGGTCGATGTTGTCCTTGGTCAGCGGCGTCGGGGTCAGGAGGATGGTGTCGACCTTTTTCGTGCCGTTGTCGTACTGCGAGCTGAACGCCGGTTTCTCGTTGCGCGCCAGCTGCACCGAAAGCTTGGCGGCTTCCGAGGCGATCAGTTTCAGCGGCTTGTAGACGGTCATTGTCTGAGTGCCGTCGATGACCCGCTTGACCGCTGCCAGGTCCGCATCCTGCCCGGAAATCGGCACTTTGCCGGCGAGTTTCTGTGCGGCCAGCGCCTGGATCGCGCCACCGGCCGTGGCGTCGTTGGATGCAACGATGCCGTCGATCTTGTTGCTGTTTTTGGTCAGGGCGTTTTCGACGATGCTCAGCGCCTCGGTCGGGTTCCATTCCTTGACCCACTGCTGACCGACAATCTTGATGTCGCCCTTGTCGATGGCTGGCTGCAAGACCTTCATCTGGCCTTCGCGCAGCACTTTGGCGTTGTTGTCGGTCGGTGCGCCACCCAGCAGGAAGTAGTTGCCCTTGGGCGCCGCTTTGAGCACGCCCGAGGCCTGCATCTCGCCGACCTTCTCGTTATCGAAAGAGATGTAGGCGTCGATGTCGGCGTTCAGAATCAGCCGGTCGTAAGACACGACTTTGATGCCGGCCTTCTTCGCTTCGGCGACGGCATTGGTCAGCACCGTGGCGTTGAAAGGCACGATAACGATGACGTCCACGCCCCGTGAAATCAGGTTTTCGATCTGCGATATCTGCTTCTGCTCATTGGCGTCGGCGGACTGGACGTAGACTTTGGCGTCCATTTTCTCAGCGGCGGCCACGAAGTAATCGCGGTCTCTCGACCAGCGTTCCAGGCGAAGATCGTCGATGGAGAAACCGATTTTCGGATGAGCCGAGTCGGCCATGACCGGAAGGCTGAGCAGGGCCAGAGCGCTGGCGAGCAGGGTGACTTTCAGGTTCTTCATTGTGGTGCGTCCTTTTATTTTTGTTTGGGGCACTTCATGAGCGTGTACGTGTTGCCGGTAGAACTGTAGATAGCTGCCGCGCGCCGCGAGCAGGGAATTGTCGTGAGAATGTAACCGGCCTCTTTACGTGCAGAGACCGGCGTTGGCCTGTAGGACCTCAGGGATAAATAAACCGGTTCACCACGCCCTCGAGCATCTCTTGCCGCCCGCTCACCGCTTTGGGGGCGAACGCGTTTGCCAATGCATGCTGCGCGAGCGATTCGAGGCTGAAGTCGCCGGAGAGCACTCCTTGGCCGAACGGCGTGTCCCAGCCGGCATAGCGCTGGCTCTTGAACTGTTGCAGGACATCGTTTTCGATCATGGCGGCGGCGCGCTCCAGGGACAGGGCGAGGACGTCCATGGCGGCGACGTGGCCGTAGAACAGGTCGATTTCGTCCAGGCTCTGGCGGCGGACTTTGGAGTCGAAGTTGTAGCCACCGTTGCGGAAGCCCCCGGCCTTGAGAATCTCGTAGGTCGCCAGGGTCAGCTCTTCGACGCTGTTGGGGAACTGGTCGGTGTCCCAGCCGTTCTGCGGATCGCCGCGGTTGGCGTCGATGCTGCCGAAGATGCCCAACGAGGCGGCCGTGGCGATTTCGTGATGGAAACTATGGCCGGCGAGGGTGGCGTGGTTGGCTTCGATGTTGACCTTGATCTCGTTCTCGAGTCCGAACTGGTGGAGGAAACCGAACACCGTCGCGCTGTCGTAATCGTACTGATGCTTGGTCGGCTCCTGCGGCTTGGGCTCGATCAGCAGATCGCCCTTGAAGCCGATTTTGTATTTGTGTTCGACCACCATGCGCATGAAGCGCCCCAGCTGCTCGCGCTCGCGTTTGAGGTCGGTGTTGAGCAGCGTCTCGTAGCCCTCGCGGCCACCCCACAGCACGTAATTGGAGCCTTTGAGGCGCAGCGTGGCGTTCATTGCATTGAACACCTGAGCGGCTGCGTAGGCGAAGACCTGCGGGTCCGGATTGCTGGCCGCGCCAGCGGCGAAACGCGGGTTGCTGAAACAGTTGGCGGTGCCCCACAACAGCTGGATGCCGGTCTGCTCCTGATGCCCTTCGAGCACGTCCACCATCTGCGCGAAGTTATCGCTGTACTCCTTGAGCGACGCGCCTTCCGGGGCCACGTCGGTGTCGTGGAAACTGTAATAGTCGATGCCCAGTTTGGAGAAAAACTCGAACGCGGCCTCAGCCTTCAGGCGCGCCAGCGCCATCGCATCGCCGGGTTTGACCCAGGGCCGTTTGAAGGTGCCGACGCCGAACATGTCGGCGCCCGGCCAGACGAAGGTGTGCCAGTAACAGGCGGCCATGCGCAGGTGTTCGCGCATGGGTTTGCCAAGGATGATCTTGTCGGCGTCGTAGTACCGGAAGGCCAGGGGCGACTGGCTGGCAGGGCCTTCGTAGCGAATTCGGTCGATATCGGGAAAGCAGGGCATCGGACGTTTCCTTGTTGTTCTGTTTTTGATCTGAGGCTGCCTGGATACTAGCAACGGCCCGATGCCCGCCGATTACGAAAATCACCAACTCGGTGTTCGATTTTGAGTATTGAGATTCCCTCGGCGCAGGCCTAGTCTGTGCCGACCTGTTTCACAGGCTCGGGGAAACAACAATGAAAACCGTCCCGCCCGTTCACCGTATTGCCCTGTTGTTCAACGGCGGCAAAATCTATGATCGCGGCATCATCACAGGCATCGGCAACTACCTGAGCAGCACCCGCGCGTCGTGGGATCTGTTTCTGGAGGAAGATTTTCTCTGCCGCCTCAAGGGCATCGAGCGCTGGCAGGGCGACGGCATCATTGCCGACTTCGACGACCCGCTGATCGGCGAGGCCTTGGCCGGCAGCCGCTTGCCGGTGGTTGCGGTGGGCGGCTCCTACGAAGACGAGCGGGCCTATCCCAGCCACATTCCCTACGTGGCCACCGACAATTTCGCGCTGATCAAACTGGCGTACGAGCATTTGATCGAGGCCGGACTGACCCGCTTTGCCTGTTTCAGCCTGCCCGAGGCGCAAAGCAATCGCTGGGCACAGGAACGCGAGAAGGCGTTTCGCCGATTGCTCAAGCGCGATGGGTTGACTGGCGAGGTCTATCGGGGCCTGAGCACCAGCGCGCCGTTGTGGGACAGCGCCGTTGAACAGCAGATCGCCTGGCTGCAGAGCCTGCCCAAACCGATCGGCATCATCGCCGTCAGCGACGCCCGTGCGCGTCAGCTTTTGCAGGCCTGCCTGACGGCCGGCATCGCGGTGCCGGAGCAGGTCGCGTTGATCGGCATCGACAACGATCCGCTGACCCGCACGCTCACCCGCGTGCCGCTCAGTTCGGTGATTCAAGGCACCCAGAGCATGGGCCGCACGGCGGCGCGTCTGCTGCATCAGATGCTGCACGGCATGCCCGCGACGGGAAGTCAGATTCTGGTGCCGCCGGAGGCAATCAATGTGCAGGCGTCGAGTCTGCATCAGCCATTGGGCAATCCCTACGTCATGCAGGCGCTGCACTTCATCCGCCAGTACGCTTGCCAAGGCATCAAGACTGCGCAGGTGGCGGGCTACGTCGGTGTCTCACGGTCTTCGCTCGAGGCGCATTTTCGCAAGGAACGAGGCTGCAGCGTGCACGATGAAATCCTGCGCTTCAAACTGGCCGCCGCCGCGACACGGCTGGAAAAGACCGATTCGGCCATCGCCGACATTGCCCAGCATTGCGGTTTCAAGTCGGCGCAGTACCTGCACACCGTGTTCCGTCGCGAATTTGGCTGCACGCCGCGCGAGTACCAGCAAGGGGCCGGGGCAGCGATTCACTGAGCAGATTGATTACACGACGCCCCGCGGGCGCGGCGTCGGACGACAACATACGACTGCAAATAAAGACAACATCACAGGAGTCATCGATGCATCCGATTCGTTTAGGGCTGGTGGGGTACGGCAAGATCGCGCAAGACCAGCATGTGCCGGCGATCAATGCCAGTGAGCAATTCAAGCTGGTGTCCGTCGCCACGCTGGGCGCGCCGTGCCCCGGCGTCGATAATTTCAGCTCGCTGGCCGACCTCCTGGAAAATGGCCCGCCGGTGGATGCCATCGCGTTCTGCACGCCCCCTCAAGGTCGCTTCGCGCTGGTGCAACAGGCGCTGAAAGCAGACAAGCACGTGCTGGTGGAAAAGCCGCCGTGCTCAACCCTTGGCGAGGCCATGGTGCTGATCGATGAGGTCAACGCGGCGGGGGTCAGCGGCCTGTTCGCCTGGCATTCGCGGTTCGCCCCGGGCGTGTCGAATGCCAGAGACTGGCTGCACGGCAAGACCCTGAAGCAGGTGCGCGTGGACTGGAAGGAACAGGTGCGCAAGTGGCATCCCGGTCAGGCGTGGATCTGGCAGGCGGGCGGCTTGGGGGTGTTCGATCCGGGGATCAATGCGCTGTCCATCGTCACGGATCTGCTGCCTGACGCGCTGTTCGTCGAATCTGCTGCGCTGAGCGTGCCGAGCAATTGTCAGTCGCCGATTGCCGCCTCGTTGCAGATGCGTTCAGGCCCAGCGGTGCACGTGGTGGCCGAGCTGGATTTCGATCACGGCGTGAATGAGCAATGGAGCATCGAGCTGCACTGCGAGGAGGGTGTGATGCGCCTGGACGCCGGTGGCGCGCAGGTGGCTATTGACGGGGTCAGCCAGCCGGTGGCCGAGGAGGGCGAGTATCCGGCGATGTACCGGCACTTCGCGCAGCTGATCGCCGATCGGCAGAGTGATCTGGACCTGCAGCCGCTGCGTATCGTCGCCGACAGTTTTTTCGTTGGCAGCAAACAGACGGTGGCTGAGTTTCACGAGTAACGGGTCAGCGCCGGCAGGCCCGATGAGGTGACCTGCCGGGCTTCAGAACTGGGCGACGCCTGCCAGTGCGATGGAAAACGATACGATCAGCATCAGCAGAAGGGTCATGTTGACTGTCATGGGTGAAAATCCTTGTCCGGTTTCGATTCAATGGCGCCATGATCCCGGTTTGCCGCCCTGAATTGAACGGCGCCCGTGCGGATGATGGCTATCGACACAATCGATAGTTCAGGACTTGAGCGCGTCGCAACGCCTGTGCTTGACGGGCCCGCGAACGCCGCTAGAGATTTTTCAGCATCTCCCAGAACGACGCGCCGACGCCGGTAATGCTCTCGCCGGCGATCAATCCTGCGGCAGCGGTGATCGCGAAACGCTCGGTCACGCTTGGCCACCGGCGACTGATCGCCCAGGTCAGCACCGCGCCAAGGCCCATCATCAGCGACGTCGACGCAGGCAGCACGAATGCCAGCCCCAGCGCTGCCGTACTGGGCAGCCAGCGGGCCAGGCGCTGAGGCAGCAGGCTGTCCAGCGCACCCAACAGCACGCCGACGAATCCGCCGACAAAAATGGCCCAGCGAACATCCGGCGGCAGCGACTGCAAACCGTGGGTGAGCGTCTGCGCGACGGCCCTCCAGGTCGCGACGGCGGGCGCCGGCCATTGCTCGGTCAGCAACATGTGTTGAGGATCGGGAATGAGCGTAATGTAGACCAGCACGCCGACCACGCTGCCGATGGCGATGCCGATGCATTGAGCGATGACCTGCTTCTTCGGTGTCGCGCCAATCGCCAGGCCCACCTTGAAATCGTTCATCAGGTCTGTGGACTGTCCGGCCGCGCCGCCTGCGGTATTGGCGCTCATCAGATTGATGCCCACCTGGCCCGGCGCGACGAGGCCGAAGGTCAGTTGCGACAGTTTGCCAATCGCGCCTATGGGAGCGATGCCCGTAGCCCCGACCACCCGCGCCGCCAACACGGCCAGACAGATCGCCAGCGGGATGCTCAACAGCGCCATCCACACGTCGATGCCGAACAGCAGCGCCTGCAGCGTCACGACCAACGCAATCGACAGGACGAGCCCCAGCGCCGGCGGCCAGGCGAAGGGCGCCCGGGCCTGCGGCATCGTTGCGTCGGCGCCAGGTTCGGTCGAGCGTGCCGGCGGGCTGTGGAGCAGTCGCACGCCCAGGGATGTGAGGGTTGCGCAAACCATCAGGCTCACGCCTGGCCACAGCAGCCATTCCACCAGCCGGGCGAATTGCGGCCCGCTGGCGTCCGGGGCGAGGGTGACCAGACCGCTGTCGATCAACCACGGTCCGAGACCCGCCCACGCCAGCAATGCACCCAGCAGCAGTGTCAGCCCGACACGAATGCCGATGATGCCGCCAAAACCGATCAACAGCAGCGACGGATCCAGGGTGAAGGTCAGCCGCTCCAAGTGTGCCGTCGGCGCCCAGCGCGGTATCGCCCAGACAAAGTCATCGACCCATTTGAGCAAGCCCGACAACAGCGCAGCACCGAACAGCACCTTGATCCGGGACACGGCTTCGCGGCCGTGATGGTAGATGTGCTGCAGGGTCTCCAGCGTCGCCATGCCCTCGGGAAACTTCAGGCCATGGTCATTGAGCAGCGTGGGACGCAGATACCAGGCGATCCAGATGCCAAGAAAACTGACGGAAAACACCCACGCCATCATCGGCAATGGGTCCAGTTGCTGACCGGTCAGCAGCGTGTACGCAGGAATCGGCGCGACCAGCCCGCCGGAGATGATCGACGCTGCCGCCGACGCCACCGTCTGGTTGATGTTGCTCTCATGAAGTGTCCAGGGCGCCAGGTTTCGGTTGCGCCCCAGACTCTGCCAGATGCCGAAACCCACCAGCAGCGCGATGATCGACATGTTGAAGGACCAGCCGATTTTCAGCCCCGCATACACATTCGAGGGCGTCAGCAGAATGCCTAACACGGCACCGGTCAACACGGCGCGAGGGCTCAGTTCACGCTCGATGCGCAAGGGCAGCGCGCTGGTCGAGCCGGACGTCGAAGCGGTTGCGGCGGGGTAAAGGCCCATGTCAAATCCTGTGCGGGAGGTCGGGAGCGGGTCTTGAACTAGGGAGCCCCGTTGCGGCGGAAGGTTCAGCCAGCCGATGACCGGGTCGCGCCCGAAGACTCGCTCCAGACGGCCGGTGCTGCTACGGTATGGGCGTTTTCGACGACCTGTTTTCAAGGACCTCCATGCCCTCCCCACCGATCCGCATCACCGCCGAACAGACCCTCTCTGACAACTGGGGCGTGCTGAAAAAGTACAGCTTCGACCTCAAACGCCGGGACGGCAGCTGGCAGCCGCAGACACGTGAGGTCTACGACCGCGGCAATGGCGCGACCATCCTGCTGTACAACCTGGCCCGGCGCACGGTGGTCCTGACGCGGCAGTTCCGCCTGCCTGCGTACGTCAACGAGCACGACGGCTACCTGATCGAGGCGGCGGCCGGCCTGCTGGACAACGCCAGCCCCGAGGAGCGTATCCGTCTGGAAGCAGAAGAGGAGACCGGTTACGCGGTCCGCTCGGTCAAGAAAATCTTCGACGCGTTCATGAGCCCCGGATCGGTCACCGAGCGGATTCACTTCTTCATCGGCGAATACCAGCCCCACGACCGGGTCAGTGACGGCGGCGGTCTGCAGGAAGAGGGCGAGGACATCGAGGTGCTCGAGCTGGGCTTCGATCAGGCCATTGCGATGGTCGACAGCGGCGAAATTGCCGACGGCAAGACCATCATGCTGCTGCAGTACCTGGAGCTGCGATTGATGCGCTGAATGGCGGTCGTCGCGAGCGCTGACTGAGGGCCTGCAGGAGCAGAGTCCTGCTCTCAGCAGCGCCCGCGTCCCCCGCGCAGAGACGATTGTATCGACATCGACACATTTTTTTGACCGCAAAAAATCCCGCCTTCCACTGAGTGGGCCTCATCGCGGCTGCAACGGCCATCCCGGCGCCAGCCTTTGATTCCGGGTCTTCTGGCGATCCTGCCACTGTTTCGCCGCCATCTTGGCGGCCTCTCCGCGACATTTTCCATATATCCAAAGTTTCACTAATCGGTAAAATTTCTTACATTGCAATGAGAATCGTTTGCGTTATTCTTCGCGTTCCTTTGTAACCAGGGATGTCGAACAAGATGGATTTTCGTCCTGCAATGAGCCGGCCTGCCAAGCTGCGAGGTGCCTGTGCCGCAGAGGCCTGCGCATCGGTCGATCCTCGTCTGGATGCGTTGATGGGGACCTACCACACCCATCGCGAAGGGCTGATGCGGCTGGCTGCGAAATTCCTCGGCTGTCGCGCCCGCGCGGAAGATGTGGTTCAGGACGCCTTCGTGAAGATGCTCGAAAGCGACCTGGCCTCCACCGAGCCTGCGCGGTACATGTACCGCGTGGTGCGCAACCTGGCGATCGACCGCCTGCGTCGCCAGCGCCTGGAGCGTTACCACGGAAGCGAAAGCGAGCTGGACGAGCAGCCGCGCTTCGAGGTGTCCCCTGAACGCGTGCTGGCCGGGCGCGAATCGCTCACCCAGTTGGTCGGCGCGCTCAACGAGCTGCCCAAGCGCATGCGCATCGTCTTCAACCTCAGCCAGATTCAGGGCTACACCCAGCGTGACGTCGCCAAGGTCATCGGCACTTCGCCCACGATGGTCAATTTCCTCCTGCGCGACACCCTGTCCCACTGCCGCGCGCGCGTGGGCGAGATCTAGGTTTCGTTCAATCGACTGCACGTGTTTCTGCCTTAATTGCCCGGAGTCATCCATGAAATTAATTCGTCTGGTCTTCCAGCAATACCGCTGGCCGCTCGCGATGGTGCTGCTGCTGAGCATCAGCAGCGGCCTGTTGAGCGTGGGCGTCATTGCCTTCGTCAATCAGCGCATGATCAGCACCCATGACGGTCTGGGCACCGCGTTGTGGCAGTTCGGCCTGATGCTCGTGTTGCTGCTGGCGCTGGCCTCGGGCGCTTCGCTGTCGCTGACCGCGCTGGGCCATCGCTTCGTTTACGGGCTGCGCCGGGTGATGGTCAAACGTCTGCTGGACACCAACATCGAGCGCATCGAATCCATCGGCGGCGCGAAGATTTTCGCCAGCCTGTCCAGCGACATCCGCGCCGTGACCATGGCGTTCGTGCAACTGCCGGACCTCATCTACGGCACCGTCCTCAGTGTGGCCGCGTTCAGCTACCTGGCCTGGCTGTCGCCTTCGCTGTTCATCACCACGTTGTGCTGGATGGCCTTCACGCTGGGCGTCGGCTGGCTGCTGGTCGGCAAGCTCAACGCGCACATCCGCGCCCTGCGCGAATCGGAGGACAAGCTCTATCAGAGCTATCAGGCGGTGATCGATGGCCGCAAGGAACTGACCCTAAATCGCGACCGCGCCCGGCGTCTGTACGAAGAAACCTTCGACACCGCGGCCCTGCGTTATCGCGAGCATTTCACCCTGGCCGACCGCTATCACGGGCTTGCCAGCAACTGGGCGAACATCATGGTGCTGGGCACGATCGGTCTGGCGTTCTACCTGGCCAACGGCCTGGGCTGGGCACCCACCGAGGTGGCGGCGACGTATGCGTTGACCGTGCTGTTCATGCGCACGCCGCTGGTGCTGGCGGTGGCAGCGATTCCCGCGCAGATCTCCGGCCGCGTGGCGCTGGACAAGGTCGAATCGCTGGCGCTCGCCGAGCATCACGACAGTTTTGAAGTCGCGCCCAGTCACATCGTCGGCAACTGGCAGACGCTGGAGCTGCGCGACGTCGAGTACCACTACCCGGCGCAGGGCGATGAGCCGGGGTTCGATGTCGGCCCAGTCAACCTGACCCTGCACCGTGGCGAAACCGTTTTCCTGATGGGCGGCAACGGCAGCGGAAAATCCAGTCTGGCGCGTCTGCTCAGTGGGTTGTATCGACCGTCGGCGGGTTCGATTCTGATCGACGGGAAGGTGATTGCCTCAGGCGACTGGCTTGCGTATCGGCATTTGTTCGCCAGCGTCTTCACTGACTTCCATCTGTTTTCCCAGCTGCTGGGCGCCGATGGCCAGGATGCCGACGCGGTGCAGGTCGAGCACTGGCTGGACCAGCTGCACATGAAGCACAAGGTGCAGATCGGCGCCGGTCATCTGCTCGACACGCGCTTCTCGCAAGGGCAGCGCAAGCGTCTCGCGCTGCTGCTGGCGCTGCTGGAAAAACGCGACATTCTGCTGCTCGACGAGTGGGCCGCAGATCAGGATCCGTTGTTCCGCCGCTTCTTCTATCGCGAGCTTCTGCCGATGTTCAAGCAGGCGGGTGTCACCGTATTCGCCATCAGCCACGACGATCAGTACTTCGACCTGGCGGACCGTCTGGTGAAGATGGAGTCCGGCCAGCTCAGCGAATTGCAGGGCGATCGCCGCGACAACGCCAGCCGCGATGCGGTGGAAGAAATCGGCGGCGCCTACCGCCTGGAAAATGTAAGCACTTTGTAAATTTTTCATCCGCAGAGACTAAACAGCCGGACGGCTCAGGCGTCTTTGTAATGATAATCAGTCTTACTCATTCTCGATGCGTGTGAGCTGCCCCTGGCGCCGGCAACTGTCGTTGCTGCCTTGCCGGAACCGATCGCGCATCGCTCCTTACGAGAGGGAAGCATGGAACTCGTCTACGACTACATCGGCATCGGTTTCGGCCCGTCGAACCTGGCGCTGGCTATCGCCACCCAGGAGCATGCACTGCGCAACGGTCTGGCGCCCCAGGTGTGTTTCCTCGAAAAAAAGCCAGCGTTCAACTGGCACGAAGGCATGCTGATCGACGGCTCCACCATGCAGATTTCCTTCCTCAAGGACCTGGTCACCTTACGCAATCCGGCGAGCCGCTTCACCTTCGTCAATTACCTCAAGGAACGCGGCCGTCTGCAGGATTTCATCAACCTCAAGACCTTCTTCCCCACGCGTGAGGAGTACACCGATTACCTCGGCTGGGCGGCGTCGCATTTCGGCGAACAGGCCCACTACGGTGAGGAAGTGATGTCGGTCGAACCGCATTTTCAGGACGGCCGTTTCGTGGCTGTGGACGTGCTGTCGCGGGGCCCGACCGGTAATGTCTCGCGCCGTCGCGCGCGCAATCTGGTGTTCGGTATCGGCGGCATTCCGCAGGCGCCGGCGGCGTTCGATGGCCTGGATGATCCACGTGTCCTGCACTCGGCCGGCTATCGGGGCGGTATCGAGAAACTGTTGACCAATCGTCCCGGCCCGGTGCGCGTGGCGGTGGTCGGCGGCGGCCAGAGCGCCGCGGAAATCTTCGAGGACCTGGCCACCCGCTTCGATAACGTCGAGGCCTCGCTGATCATCCGCGGCAGCGCGCTGAAGCCTTCGGATGACAGTCCGTTCGTCAACCAGATTTTCAATCCGTCGTTCACCGACACCATTTTCAACCACAGCGAAGAGCGTCGCGGTGCGTTGTTCAACGAGTTCCGCAACACCAACTATTCGGTGGTCGACACCGACCTGATCGAGACCATTTTCCAGCGCATGTATCAGCAGAAAGTGCGTGGTGAGCAGCGTCACCGGTTGCTGACCAATCGCGAAGTGGCGCACGCCGAAGTGGGCGCCGGCGGCATCGAGTTGTTCCTGCGCGACGCGCCCCATGACCAGACGCACAGCGAGTCGTTCGACGTCGTGGTGCTGGCCACCGGGTACCGACGCGACTATCACCTGGAGCTGCTGGCCGGTCTGCAGGATTACGTGCAAGGCGCCGGCGTCGACCGTCACTACCGCCTGCCACTGCGTCCGGGCAGCGAGGCGGGGATCTTCCTGCAGGGTTGCTGCGAGGAAAGTCACGGCCTGAGCGACACGCTGCTGTCGGTACTGGCGGTGCGCTCTCAGGAAGTGGTCGAGTCGATCTTCGCCGATTGCGAGCAGCCCTGTTCGAGCCGACCGGCGCAGACCGAGCGGGTGGCGCTGAAGCTGGCGCGCTGAGTCGGCGCGCCACGCCAGAGCCGTCATGACGGTGGCCGTCCAGGCCACCGAATTCCTTTTCACAACGTTGCGGGCCAGGCCGTCGGGCCGTCCGTGGGTTGAGCCTTGCCGAAACAAATAGGTGAAAGAATGAAATCCATACGAGATCAGGCCGCGCATTTTCCCGAACTGGTGGGCCTTTATGCGCAGAGCCAGCCGGACCGGATTGCCCTTCGACACATCGTCCACGAGGACCAGGAACCGCTGCTGACCAGCTATGCGCAGCTGGATACCCAGGCGCGCTCGATTGCCGGGCTGTTGCAGCACCACCTGGGAACCCGCGGTGGCGAGCGATGTGTGCTCATTCTGCCGACCGGTGCGGATTACGCAGCGGCGTTTCTCGGTTGCCTGTATGCCAATGTCATCGCGGTGCCGGCATTCGCGCCGGAGTACAACCGCCAGACCCATCTGGACCGCCTGACCGGCATCCTTCACGACGCGGCGCCGGGCATGGTGCTGGGCCGTCGCGAGGATCTGGATAAATTCCAGCACCTGCTGCAGCCGTTCATGCCGGCTGGCGGGCGCTTCGTCGCCATTGAAGAGGTGCACGGCTGGCAGGGCCAATTTCAGCCGTCGCTGATCGACACGTCGTCGCTGGCGTTTCTGCAGTACACCTCGGGTTCGACCAGTGCGCCGAAGGGCGTGATGGTTTCCCACGACAACCTCATGGCCAACGAACTGGCGATGGCACGGCACTTCGTCACCGATGCCTCGACCGAAAGCTGGGTCAGCTGGCTGCCGCTGTATCACGACATGGGCCTGATGTGCGGACTTCTGTTGCCGCTGTACTACGGCGGTACGTTGACCTTGATGTCGCCGAACTACTTCCTCGGCCGTCCGGCGCGCTGGCTCGAAGCAATGAGCCGGTACCACGGCACCTTCTCCGGCGGCCCGGATTTCGCTTACCGCCTGTGCGTGGAGCGCATCAAGCCAGCGGCGGTCAAGCATCTCGATCTGCAACACTGGAGCCTGGCGTTTTCCGGTTCCGAGCCGATCCGCATCGCGACCCTGGACGCGTTCAGCGAGCACTTTGCCCCGGCCGGTTTCGATCGCCGCGCCTTGACGCCCAGCTACGGTCTGGCCGAGGCGACGCTGTATGTCAGCGCCGCAGAACGTGAGGTGCCGTTCGGCATCAGGCACTTCGATGGCAGCCAGTTGGCGGCAGGAGACGCTGAAGAAGCGGTGTTCGCCCGGCAGCGTTCCACCAGCCGCTTGCCCGGCTGTGGCTGGTGCCGCCCGGATCACGACCTGCGCATTGTCGATCCCGCGACTCAGCAGGTTCTGCAGGCCGGGCAGGTCGGCGAAGTGTGGATCGCAGGCCCCAGCGTCGCTCAGGGTTACTGGCAGAACGCCGAAGCCACCGCCGCCACCTTCGTACAGGCAGACGGCAAGCGCTGGCTGCGCAGCGGCGATCTTGCGATCGCCAGTGAAGGCGAGCTGTTCATCACTGGTCGCCTGAAGGACCTGATCATTCTCAACGGCCAGAATCTTTACCCGCAGGACATCGAGCAGGCGCTAGAGAAGAGCGTGGAGTTGCTGCGCCGTGGCCGCATCGCGGCGTTCCCGGTGACCGACGAGCAGGGCGCCGAAGGGGTGGGGCTGGCGTTGGAAATCAGCCGCAACGTGCGCCGTCTGATGAAGCCGCAGATGATTTGCGAAACGGTGCGCGATGCGGTCTCCGAGCTGTTTCTGGTGGCGCCGAAAGTCATCGTGCTGCTGGAGCCCGGCGCCTTGCCGCGCACCACCAGCGGCAAGCTGCAGCGCGCCGCCTGCCGCAGCGGTTGGCAGGACGGCAGCCTCGACAGTTTCGCGATCTGGCAGGACGGGCGTCTGCTCGATGCGTCGATTGAAGAGGGCACCGGCGAGGCGACGCCGCTGTTGCCGCAGGTGGTTGCGGCGTGGGCCGAAGTGCTCGGCAAACAGGGCCTGTGCGCCGACGATCATTTCTTCGCCCGTGGCGGTGACTCGGTGAGTGTGGTGCAGGTGCTGTCGCGCCTGAACGCCGAACTGGGCCTGAAACTTGCGCCTGCTCACCTGTTCGAACACCCGACGCTGGGCGCCTTCAGTGCCCATGTCGCCAGCCAGACGCTCAGCCCGGAACGCCCGCAGGCCGTGGCGCGGATTTCTCGGGACACGCCTGCGGAGCAATCCTTCGCGCAGCAGCGCCTGTGGTTCCTTGCCCAACTGGAACCCGATAGCAGCGCCTATCACCTGTGTGGCCAGTTGAGTCTGAGCGGCGCCATCGATGACCTTGCCCTGCAGCGCAGCCTCGACGACCTGGTCGCCCGGCATGAAAGCCTGCGCACCACCTTTGCCATCGATGCCGATGAGCGCCTAGTGCAGCACGTTCACGCGGCGCAGCCGGTGGCCGTCGAGCGCCATGACCTGAGCCGGCACGCGCAACCGCTCGAAGCCTTGGGCGAACTGGCCAGGGCCGCCGTCGAGCAGCCCATGGACCTGCACACCGGGCCGTTGTGGCGGGTAATCAACGTGCGTCTGGCGCCGGACCAGCAGCAACTGGTACTGGTGTTGCACCACATCATTTCGGACGGCTGGTCGGTGCAGGTCCTTCTCAAGGACTTCGCTGCGCTGTACAGCGCCTACGCCGAGGACCGGACTCCGACGCTGACGCCGTTGCCGATCCAGTACGCCGATTTCGCCGCCTGGCAACGTGAGCGCCTGGCCGGCGGCGAAGGCCAGCGTCAACTTGACTATTGGCGTGAGCGCCTGGGCTACACCCATCCGGTGCTGACCCTGCCGAGCGACCGTCCCCGTCCGGCGCAGCAAAGTCATCGCGGCGCGCGTTACGCCCTCGCGTTCGATGCTGCGTTGAGTCAGGGCTTGCACCAGTTGGCGGCGAGCCACGGCGCCACCTTGTTCATGGTCATGCTCGCGGCCTACAAGACCCTGTTGCATCGCTACAGCAGCCAGACCGATCTGCGCGTCGGTGTGCCGGTGGCCGGACGCACCTGCACCGAGGCCGAGGGGCTGATCGGACTGTTCGTCAACACGCTGGTGCTGCGCACGGACCTCTCTGCGCAGCAGCCCTTCAGTACGCTGATCGAGGCGGTCAAGGACGCGGCGCTGGGCGCGCAGAATCATCAGGACCTGCCGTTCGAGCAACTCGTCGAAGCCTTGGGCGTGACCCGAGATCTCAGCCACAACCCGCTGTGTCACGTGAAGTTCACTCAGCAGTTCCCGTTGCCGCAGAACCTGGAAATGGCCGGCATGCGCATGGACGTCAACCAGCTGGATGACTTCTCGGCGCACTTCGATCTGGGGCTGGACATCACCGACACCGCCGAAGGCATACAGGCGGTATTCACCTACGCCTGCGACCTGTTCGACGAGCCCCGGATCGCAGGTTTCGCCGCCGATCTGCTGCGCATCTGCGCGCAGGTGGTGGCTCAGCCACAGCGTCACCTGGGCGACTTGCAGGTGGCGGCCGTGCCGTCGCGGCTGCAGGCTGAAACGCTGGCATTCCCAGGCAGTGACGTGCTGACGCTGTGGGACGCCAGTGTCCGCTCGCAGCCCGGCCATCCGGCGCTGCGCAGCGAGGCACACAGTGTGGACTTCCAGACCGTGGAGGCCGACGCCAATCGACTGGCTCAGTACCTGCGCTCGGTCGGTGTCGGTCCTGAAAGCCGCGTCGGCGTGGTGCTGGAGCGCTCGGTAGAGTTCGTCGTCGGTCTGCTGGCGATCCTCAAGACTGGCGCCGCCTATGTGCCGATGGACCCGAAATGGCCAGCAGAACGTCTGGCCTTCGTGCTGGCCGACAGCGGTGCGCGCGGGTTGCTCAGTGATGCCCCGGCGCCTGGCGGTTTCACCGGCGAAGTCATCGGCATGGACACCCACGCTGCATGGCGTTCACTGCCTGCTGCAGCGCTGCATGGGCGTCTGCATCCCGAGCAGGCCGCGTACCTGATCTACACCTCCGGCACCAGTGGCACGCCAAAAGGCGTGGTCATCAGCCACGCTGCGCTGGCCGATTACGTTCAGGGCCTGCTCAAACGTCTGGACCTGTCACCTGAGGCGAGCATGGCGATGGTCTCCACGGTCGGCGCCGATCTGGGCCATACCGTGTTGTTCGGCGCGCTGTGTTCGGCGCGCACGCTGCACCTGATCAGCCCTGAACGCACCAACGACGCCGACCGTTTCGCCGCTTACATGGCCGAGCACTCGGTGGGCGTGCTGAAGATCGTGCCGACGCACCTGAGCGGTCTGCTGCAGGCCGCAAATGCCGCCGACGTTCTGCCCGAACAGGCGCTGATTCTCGGCGGCGATGCATTGCCCTGGGCGCTGGTGTCACAGGTCCAGCGCCTGAAACCGGGCTGCCGCGTGATCAACCATTACGGCCCGACCGAGACCACGGTCGGCGTGCTGAGCAATGAACTCACGCACGCCGGTGGCGCTGCGCTAACCGCGCCGATTGGCCGCCCGCTGCCGAATGCGCTGGCGCTGATCCTCAACGATCAGCTGGAGCCAGTGGTGCAGGGCGACATCGGCGAGCTGTACATAGGTGGACCGGGTCTGGCTCGCGGCTATCACGACCGACCTGGCATGACGGCGGCGGTGTTCATTCCCGATCCAGTCGGCTCGGGCAGCCGTCTCTACCGCAGCGGTGACCGCGCGCGCCTGCTGGCTGACGGGCAGATCGAGTTCCTCGGTCGCGCCGACGATCAGGTCAAGGTTCGCGGCTACCGTGTGGCACTGGGTGAAATTGCCCAGCGCCTGCGCCAGCTGGATGGCGTGCGTGATGCGCACGTGCGGGTCGACGATCGCGGCCAGTTGATCGCCTATGCGTTGACCGAGAAGGCGGCACACACCGACGGCGACAGCCTGCGGGCGCGCCTCGCGGAGCACCTGCCCGATTACATGCTGCCCAGCCATGTGCTGACGCTGGAGACTTTCCCGCTGACGGCCAACGGCAAGCTCGATCACCACGCATTGCCGACGCCGAACGTGACGTCGCAGACTTTCGAAGCCCCCCACGATGGCGTCGAGGCGACCCTCGCTGCGCTCTGGGAAAAGGCCCTGAACGTCGAGTCCGTAGGCCGTCACGACAACTTCTTTACCTTGGGCGGCGACTCGATTCTCAGCCTGCAGATCATCGCCCGGGCTCGCCGTCAGGGGATTCGCCTGACACCCAAACAGCTCTTCGAAAAGCAGACCATCGCCGAGCTGGCGCAGGTGGCGGTGCTGGCCGATGCCAAGCCTGCCGCAGCCGCCCCCGCACCCGCGGTTGCCCCTCGGGATTTCGCCCTGACGCCGATTCAGGCACGTTTCTTCAGCCTGCCGATGGCGCAGCGCTCGCACTGGAACCAGTCACTTCTTCTGAACCTGCCGCAGGCGCTGGACGTGATGATGCTGGGGCAAGCGCTGGCGCTGTTGCTGGTGCAACACGACAGCCTGCGCCTGAGCTTCCATCAGGGTGACGACGGGCAGTGGCTGCAGCGCTATCGCGACAGCGAAACCGTCGACCGCGTGCTCTGGACCTGTGAGCTGAGCCGTGAAGAAGACCTTGCCTCACTCAGCGACGAAGCCCAGCGCAGCCTGAACATCGAGACCGGTCCGCTGGTGCGCGTGGTTCATGCCCGGCTGCCGTCAGGCGAGGGGCGTCTGCTGCTGGCGATTCATCACCTGGCCGTTGATGGCGTGTCGTGGCGCGTGCTGCTGGAAGACCTGCAACACGCTTACAGCCGTCTGGCCGCCGGACACAGCGCCACGCTGGCGGAGAAAACCGCCAGCTTCCAGAGCTGGTCAAACGCCCTCCACGCACGGGCCCGCAGCCCGGAACTGGCCGCTCAATTGCCGTACTGGCAAGCGCTGGACGCCGCCGAAGCCTGCCTGCCAGGCGACACCTCGATTGAAAGCCGGGTCGGCGACGGTCAGACCGTCGGCCTGACATTGGGCGCGGACGACACCCGGCGCCTGCTCAGTGAAGCCCCGGCGGCGTATCGCACACGCATCGACGACCTGTTGCTGGCGGCGCTGTCCCAGGCGCTGCAGCAATGGACCGGACGCCGTCGTCACGTGATCAGTCTCGAAGGCCATGGCCGCGAGGATGCCAGCGGCGCGCTGGACCTGAGCCGCAGCGTCGGCTGGTTCACCAGCCTGTATCCGGTAGCGTTGCAAGCCGGTGACGACGTGGTCGCCACGCTCAAGTCGGTCAAAGAGGCCGTGCGTGCCGTGCCCGACAAAGGCTTGGGTTATGGCGTGCTCAAATACCTGACTGGTGCCGACTTGCCTGAACTCACAGGGCAGGGCGTTACCTTCAACTATCTGGGCCGTTTCGACGACGCCGAAGGGGTGCGGTTTGCACGAGCGGAACATACCCCCGGCCATCTGCGCGACCCGCAAGGTCCATTGGCCAACGCGCTGGCGGTGGACGGGCAGGTCCGCGACGGCCAGTTGCAGCTTCACTGGACCTACAGCCACGCGCGTTTCAGTCGTGACAGCATCGAGCAACTGGTGGCGCTGTACCGCGAGCAATTGTCGCTGCTCATCGCCCACTGCAGCGATGAGCGCCAAGGAGGCGTGACGCCGTCGGACTTCCCGCTGGCAGGGCTCGATCAGGGCCAGCTCGATGCGCTGGCAATCGCTGCGCGGGACATCGAAGACATCCTGCCGCTGGCGCCGATGCAGCAGGGGATCCTGTTGCACAGCCTGCTGGAACAGGGCAACGGCATCTATCTGATGCAGGATCAGTACGCCGTCGGCAGCCACGTAGATTTCGACGCATTCAAGTTCGCCTGGCAGCAAGTGGTGCAGCGTCATCCGGCCCTGCGCACGGCGTTCCATGGCCTGGAAAGTGGCGTGCAGCGTCAGGTGGTGATGCGTCGCGTGCCGTCGGTGGCGCAACTGATCGACCTCAGTCATTTGCCTCGCGCGGCTGCCGAAGCGGAGCTGGACGAATTGCTCGCCGCCGAGCGTGAGCAGGGCTTCGATTTCGCCCGGGCGCCGTTGCTGCGCCTGCGTCTGGTGAAGTTCGGCGAGGCAGATTTCCGCATCGTGCAAAGCCATCACCACGCGCTGATCGACGCCTGGTGCCGCGGCCTGATGCTCACTGAATTCTTCGCCCATTACCGCGCCTTCCTCGACGGTCGTCAGGTCAGCCTCCCGGCGGCGCGGCCGTACCGTGACTTTCTTGCCTGGCTGGCCGAGCAGGACGAAGCGCTCAGCCGCGATTACTGGCGCAACGCCTTGGCCGGTTTCACCGACGTCACACCGTTGCCCTACCGCCACAGCCCGCAAAGTCACCTGCAGCGCGAATCGCAGATGCGCGACGTCACGCTGGCGCTGGGCAGCGGGCAAACCACGAAGCTGGCCGAGCAGGCGCGGCAGTTTCGTCTGACTGCCAACACCTTCGTGCAGGCCGCCTGGGCGCTGTTGTTGATGCGCCATGCCGACCGCGACGAAGTGCTGTTCGGCGTCACGGTCGCCGGTCGTCCGACCGAGCTTGAGGGGATCGAAGGGGCCTTGGGCCTGTTCATCAATACCTTGCCGCTGCGCATCAAGCGTCCGGGCGTCGGGGCTTCGGCGCTTGAACTGCTCAACGCCCTGCAAGGCCAGAACGCCGAGATGCGTCAGCACGAACACCTGTCCCTGGCAGACATCCAGCTGCTGGCCGACACACCGCGCGGGCAGCCGTTGTTCGACAGCCTGTTCGTCTTCGAAAACGTTCCGTTGGGCGCCGAGGTTCAGCAGGCCGTGAACGAATACCGGATCAATCCGCTGGCAAACCGTACTCACACCAACTACCCGTTGACGGTGGTGCTGCTGCCCGGCGAGTCGCTGCAATTGCAGCTCACCTACGACAGCCGACACTTCAACGACGCCGACATGACCTCGCTGGTCGGGCATTTCCGTCGCCTGCTCACGCAGCTGATCGACGATCCGCAGCAGACCCTCGATCAGTTGCAGGTGCTGGAACAGGCCGAGCGCGAGCAGTTGCTGGCGCAGGGGCGCGGACCGCTTGAGACGCATTGGTACGGCATCAGTTATCTGGAGCGTTTCGAGGCGCGCGTGCTCGCCCACCCGGCACGGGAAGTGGCGCGCTGTCAGGGCCAGAGCCTGACCTACGATGAACTCAACCGCGATGCCAACCGCATTGGTCACGGCCTGATCGCCGCCGGTGTGCAGGGCGATGACGTGGTGGCGCTGTTCGCCCCGCGCGGTCTGCCGCTGCTGAGCATGATCATCGGCGCGTTCAAGGCCGGCGGTGCCTATCTGGCACTGGACGATCGTCACCCGGCCGGCCGCAGCGCGCGCATGCTGGGCAGCAGTGCCGCGCCGGTGTTGCTGACGCCCCTTGACTGCCTGGCTCAGGTCGAGGCGATTCTGGCGCTGGCACAGGCCAGGCCGCGCGTGCTGATTCTCGAAGACCTGCTCGCCAGCACCGCCGACAGCAGCGCTGACAGCAATCCGGGCCGCTACGCCAGTGCCGAGCAACTGGCCTACGTGATTTACACCTCCGGCTCCACGGGCGAGCCGAAAGGGGTGATGGTCAACCAGCGCGGCATGCTCAACAACCAGATGTCCAAGCTGCCGTATCTGCGCCTGGGCGAGGGCGACGTGATTGCCCAGACCGCCGCCACCGGTTTCGATATTTCCGTCTGGCAGTTCCTCACCGCACCGCTGTTTGGCGGGCGCGTGGAGATCCTTCCGGACGCCGTGGTGCACGACCCGCAACGCCTGCTGGAAGAGGTGGTTGTCAACCAGATCACGGTGCTCGAATGCGTGCCCGCGGTGATCGACGGCATGCTCGCCGTGGCGCCGCACAAGCTCGATACGTTGCGTTGGTTGCTGCCGACCGGCGAAGCGTTGACCGTCGATCTGGCCACCCGCTGGTTCGCCCGCTACCCAAACGTGCCGCTGGTGAACGCCTACGGCCCGGCCGAATGCGCCGACGACGTCGCCTTGCATACGCTGACCGCCGCACCTGCGGCCAAGGCGAACATGCCGATCGGGCGTGCGACCGATAACAACCGTTTGTATGTACTGGATTCCAGCCTGCAACTGGCGGCGCCGGGTGTGGTGGGTGAGTTGTACATCGGCGGCATCGGTGTGGGTCGCGGTTATGCCGCTCGTCCCGGGCTGACCGCCGAGCGTTTCCTGCCCGATCCTTTCGGCGAGCCGGGCGCACGGCTGTATCGCAGCGGCGATCTGGCCCGCTGGAATGCCGACGGTGCGCTGGAGTACGTCGGCCGTGCCGACTTCCAGGTGAAGATCCGCGGCCAGCGCATCGAGCTGGGCGAGATCGAAAGCGTGCTGCTGGCGCAACCGGCTGTGCGCGACGCGGTGGTCAGCGCGCAGCCGACTCCACACGGTCCGCAACTGGTGGCGTATGTGGTCGGCGAGCCGCAGCAGCGTCTGTCGGCCGACGTGCTGAAGACCGCGCTGGCGCTGGAGCTGCCGGCGTTCATGGTGCCGGCCCAAGTGATGCTGCTCGAACGCCTGCCGCGCAACGCCAACGGCAAGCTCGACCGCAAGGCGCTGCCGGCGCCTGACTGGCAGGCCCGCCGTTTTGAAGCGCCTCGCGGCGAGCGCGAAGAGATTCTCGCCGAGCTGTGGCAAAGCCTGCTGAAAGTCGAGCGGGTCGGTCGCGACGACAACTTCTTTGAACTGGGCGGGCATTCGCTGCTGGCAACACGGCTGTTGTCGCGCATTCGCGAGCGCCTGGGCGTGAGCATTCCACTGGCCCAGGCCTTCGAGGCCACCACCATCGCCGCGCAGGCCGCCCTGATCGACACCTTGCAGGGGCAGACCCTGACACTCGACCGGCTCGATGCCCTGGACGAGTTAATGAATGAGCTGGAGGAAAGCAACTGATGTCGCAACCGAGCATGACTTCGCAAAGCAAGCTGCAGGCACTGGCTACCCGCTTCCTCAGCCTGGGCGCGGCCCAACGCCGGGTGTTTCTGGGCAAGCTGCGCGAACAGGGGCTGGATGCGTCGGCCCTGCCGATTCCTTCGGGCGTGGCCGGCGAGCGCAGCCCGACGTCGTTTTCCCAGCAACGCCTGTGGTTCCTCGAACAGCTGGAACCGGGTAACAGCACTTATCACCTGCCGGGTGCGCTGCGGCTCGAAGGCACGCTGGACATCGCGGCCGTGCAGTCAGCGTTCGAGCGCGTGGCTGAGCGGCACGCCAGCCTGCGCACGGTATTTGCCACGGCCGAAGACGGCACGCCGGAGCAAGTGATTCAGCCGCGCCAGGCGTTGCCCTTCGAGCGGCTCGAGGCCGCTGACGAAGAGGCGTTGCAGGGGCTGGCGGATGCCTTCGCCCGTCGCCCGTTCGATCTGGCGCAAGGGCCGCTCTGGCGCGTGGCACTGGTCAGGCGTGCTGTCGATGAGCATGTCTTGCTGGTCTGTCTGCATCACATCATCGCCGATGGCTGGTCGATTCAGGTGCTGTTGCTCGACTTCGTTCAGGCCTATCGCGCCTCACTTCAGGGTGACGATGAAGCGCTGCCCGCGCTGGCCCTGAACTACGCCGACGTTGCCCTGTGGCAGCGGGCGTGCCTGGACGCAGGTGAGGGCGATCGCCAGCTGGAATACTGGAAGCAGCAGCTCGGCGATGAGCCGCCGGTACTGGAACTGCCCGCCGACCGGCCGCGCCCCGCACGTCAGAGTTTTCGCGGCGCGCGCCTGCCGTTCAGCTTCGAAGCGGCGTTGTCCGGTCGCCTGCGTGAGCTGGCGAAACAGCGTGGCGTGACCGTGTTCACGGTGATGCTGGCGGCTTATCAGGTGCTGCTGCAGCGCCTGAGCGGGCAGACCGATCTGCGCATCGGTGTACCGATTGCAGGCCGGCAGCGCGCCGAAACCGAAGGCTTGATCGGCTTCTTCGTCAACACCCAGATCCTGCGCGGCGAGGTCACCGCCGACGCCACATTCAATCAGATCATCGACAACGTGCGCGTCACATCCCAAGGCGCGCAGGCCAATCAGGACCTGCCTTTCGAGCAGTTGGTCGATGCCCTGGCGCCTGAGCGCAGCCTGAGCCACAACCCGCTGTTCCAGGTGCTGTACAACCATCAGCAACGTCAGGACGAAGCCCTGCAGTTGATGCCTGGCCTGAAGGCGACCCTGATGCCGCTGGACAGCGGCAGCGCGCAGTTCGATCTGGCTTTGCACACGTGGGAAAACGCCGCGGATGAACTGGCGGGTAACTGGAATTACGCCACCGACCTGTTCGAGCACGCCAGCATCGAGCGCCTGCATCAACGTTTCATGCAGCTGTTTGCGCAGCTGCTCGAGCAGCCTGACGCGGCGATTGGAGATTTCGAACTGCTCGATGCGCAGGACCGCGCGCAACTGGCGCGGGCCAACGACACGGCGCGGGATTGGGCGACGGATGATTGCGTTGTGCATCGGGTGTTCGAACGCCTCGCGCAGCAGCACGCGGACCGCGAGGCCCTGCGCTATGGCGATCAGGTGCTGACCTATCGGCAACTGGATCAGCGTGCGAATCAGCTGGCGCATTACCTGCGCGGGCAGGGCGTGGGCCGGGAATCGCTGGTCGGCGTTGCGGCGTTGCGTTCCATCGAGATGGTCGTGGCGCTGTACGCGGTGGTCAAGGCGGGCGCTGCGTATGTGCCGCTGGACCCGGAGTATCCGCGGGATCGTCTGCGCTACATGCTCGAAGACGCCGGTAGTGCGCTGCTGCTGAGTCACGATGCGGTGATCGACGATCTGCCCGTGATCGAAGGATTGCAGGTGCTGAATCTGGATCGTCTGGCTTTGGACGATCAGCCCACCACGGCGCCGAACGTCGAGATTCATCCCGAGCAACTGGCTTACATGATCTACACCTCGGGTTCGACCGGTAAACCAAAAGGCGCGGGCAACACCCACGCTGCGCTGTTCAACCGACTGGCCTGGATGCAGGACGCCTACGCCCTCGGCGCGTCCGATGCCGTGCTGCAAAAGACCCCGTTCAGCTTCGACGTCTCGGTTTGGGAGTTCTTCTGGCCGCTGATGGTGGGCGCGCGTCTGGTCATGGCCCAGCCGGGCGATCATCGCGATCCGGCGTTGCTCACCGCGTTGATCGAACAGCATCAGATCAGCACGCTGCATTTCGTGCCGTCGATGCTCGCCGCGTTCATGGCCCAGGATGATTTGTCCGGCTGTGCCTCGCTCAAACGCATCGTCTGCAGCGGTGAAGCGCTGCCCGCAGACCTTGCCCGCGACACCTTGCAACGCCTGCCGAACGCGGGCCTGTTCAACCTCTACGGCCCGACCGAAGCGGCCATCGACGTCACCCACTGGACCTGCCGCGACGAGCCCGGCGCGGCGGTGCCGATCGGTCGTCCGATTGCCAACCTGCAGATCCACATCCTCGACAGCCGCCTGAACCCGCAACCGGTCGGTGTGCCGGGCGAGCTGTACATCGGCGGCGCCGGCCTGGCCCGGGGTTATCACCAGCGTCCCGGCCTGACCGCCGAGCGTTTTGTCGCCAGCCCCTTCGGCCACGGCGAGCGGCTGTATCGCACTGGCGACCTGGCCCGCTGGCGTACCGACGGCGCGGTGGATTACCTCGGTCGGCTCGATCACCAGATCAAGCTGCGCGGTCTGCGGGTGGAAATCGGCGAGATCGAATCGGCGCTGCTGGATCATCCGGCGGTAAGCGAAGCGGTCGTGGTCGCGCGTCAACTCAGCACCGGCATGCAACTGGTGGGCTACCTGGTCCTGGAACGCCTGGGCGCCGAAGCCTTCGACGAAGAACAGCTGCGCAGCCAGTTGAAACAGCGCCTGCCGGACTACATGGTCCCGGCGCATCTGGTGACACTGGAGCGATTCCCGCTGTCGGCCAACGGCAAGCTCGATCGCAAGGCATTGCCCGAACCGCAGCTGCAACAACGCGCCTTCGAAGCGCCACTGGCCGGGGTGGAAAGCGCACTGGCCGAGCTCTGGCAGGACCTGCTCGGCGTCAGGCAGGTGGGGCGTCAGGATAACTTCTTCGAACTGGGCGGCGATTCGATCCTCAGTCTGCAGATCGTCTCCCGCGCCAAGAAACGCGGGATTCAACTGTCGCCCCGGCAGATGTTCGAGCGCCAGACCATCGCCGAACTGGCGCAGGTCGCTCAGGTGCTGGACCGCGACGCAGCGGTGGCGCAGGCGCGCATCGAATTCAACCGCGACATCCCGCTGACGCCGATTCAGCACGGGTTCTTCGAGCAACCCATGGGTCGCCGCGCCCACTGGAACCAGTCGTTGCTGCTGACGCCGGGCGAAGCCCTGCAAGTGCCCGCTCTGGCGCAGGCGCTGCACGCGCTGATCAGCCGGCACGATGCCTTGCGCATGAGCTTCGTGCGTCAGGACAACGGTCAGTGGCAGCAGCGTTATCGCCCTGAAACTCATCCGGATGCTGATCGCGCAGAACCCGTCGATGCGCTGCTGTGGCAGCGTGAAGTAAGCGCCGACCAACTGACCGAAGCCTGCGACGAAGCCCAGGCCAGCCTTGATCTCAAGGACGGTCCGTTGCTGCGCGCTGTGCATTTCAAACTGGCCGACGGCGGCGAGCGTCTGTTGCTGGTGGTGCATCATCTAGTGGTGGATGGCGTGTCCTGGCGCGTCCTGCTCGAGGACCTGCACAACGCCTATCATCAGGCCCAGGCCGGTCTGGATATCGATCTGGGCGACAAGGGCCTGTCATTTCAGCGCTGGGCCAATCGCTTGCTGGACTTCGCCTACAGCGATGCCGTTCTGGCCGAAGCCGATTACTGGCGTGACCTGCCCGCCGCGCCGCCACTGCCGTGCGCCAACCCGAGGGGCAGTGCGCAGCAGAGCGTGGTGCAGCAACTTCAGTTGCAGCTGGACGAGGCGCGCACTCAGGCGCTGCTCAGCGAAGCGCCGGCCGCCTATCGCACGCAGATCAACGACTTGCTGCTGACCGCGCTGACGCGGGCGATGGCCCACTGGAGTGGTGAATCCCGCGCGTTGATCGCGCTCGAGGGGCATGGTCGCGAGGACCTGTTCGAGGGCCTCGATCCGTCGCGCACCGTCGGCTGGTTCACCAGCCTGTACCCGGTCAGCCTGCAGGCCCACGACGATCTCGATGCAGCGCTCAAACACACCAAGGAAACCCTGCGCGCGGTGCCTCATGGCGGCCTCGGTTATGGCTTGCTGCGTCACCTGCGCGGTGAAGCCTTGCCGGCGCTGGACGGCTGCGTGCTGTTCAACTACATGGGCCGTCTGCAGAACAGCAGCGGTCTGTTCATGCTCGCCGACGAGAGCAGCGGGGCACAGCGCGCCGCCGATGCGCCGCTGAGCTGTGAGTTGTCCGTTGAGGCCCAGGTGCGCGATGGCCGTTTCAGCCTGACGTGCAGCTACAGCGGCGAGCGTCACGAGGCGGCCTCCATTCAACGCCTGCTCGATGCCTACGCCGTCGCGCTGGACGAGGTCATCGAGCACTGCCGCAGCCATTCGGCGGTGACGCCGTCGGACTTCCCGTCGCTGGACCTGACTCAGGCGCAACTGGACGCATTGCCGGGCGCGGCGCGCGACATCGAGCAGCTGTACCCGCTGACGCCCATGCAGCAAGGCCTGCTGTTCCACAGCGAGCTGGCCCAGACCCAAGGCGCCGATGATGCCCGAGATCTCTACATCAACCAGGTGGCGCTGGACATCGATCACCTGCCGCTGACGCGCTTCAAATCGGCGTGGTCCGCTGCCGTTCAGCGTCACCCGATTCTGCGCGCGTCCTTCCTGCGTCTGGCCGGCAGCCAACAGCCCGTGCAACTGATTCGTCGTGATGCGGCGCTGGTGGTTCGCGAACTGGACCTGCGCAGCGGCTCGCGGGCGTTGGCCGAGGTGCTCGCGGCGGAGCGGGAAACGCCGTTCCACTTGCACGAAGCGCCGCTGATGCGCGTGCTGCTGGTGCGTCAGAACGAAACACTGTGGAAACTGGTGTGGACCTTCCACCATATCCTGCTCGATGGCTGGAGCAGCGCGGCGGTGCTGGGCGAAGTGATCCAGACGGCCATGTCCGACACCGCGCCGATGCCTGCCGGGCACTACGGCGACTACGTACAGTGGTTGCTCAGCCGCGATGCGCAGCACAGCGCGAATTTCTGGCGGCAGCATCTGGCCGGATTCGAGCAGCCGACCCTGATGGCCGCAGCCCTGACCGCGCCGACGTCGGCCACCGGCGAGCCACTGCCCGCGCAGGTGCTGGTCAGGTCGATGGACCTGGACAGCGCCCTGTTGCACAGCGCAGCCCGTCGTCAACGCGTGACCGTCAACACGCTGATACAGGCGGTCTGGGTCTTGCTGTTGCAGCGTTACACCGGGCAAAAGCGCGTCGCGTTCGGCGCTACGGTGTCGGGCCGTTCGGCGCAGGTGCCGGGTATCGAGCGCATGCTCGGCCTGTTCATCAACACGCTGCCGCTGGTGCAGGCGCCGGAATCGCAGCAGAAGGTCGGCGACTGGCTCAACGCCTTGCAAGCGCACAACCTTGAACTGCGTGAACACGAACACACGCCGCTGTTCGAAGCGCAGCGCTACGCCGGGCACGCCGGGCGTGACCTGTTCGACAGCCTGGTGGTGTTCGAGAACTACCCGGTGGATGCAGTGCTGCGCGACAAGCAGGCAGGCGGCGTCAACCTTGGCTCGGTGGAGTTGAGCGACAAGACCCACTACCCGTTGAGCCTGGCGGTGGTGGCGGGGGAGCGGGCACACATCCACGTCAACTATCACAGCAACGTGTTCAGCGCCGACCAGATCGACCGTCTGTGCGGCCATTTCCAGAAACTGCTGGATGGCCTCTGCCGCTTCCCCGAGGCGAGTGTCGGCGATCTGTCGATGCTCACCGAGCGTGACGTCAGCGAGATGCACGCCTGGAACCGGCCGCCGTTCTCGCCCTGCGTCGATCGCCCGATCCACGAACTGATCGCCGACCACGCCCGTCTGCGTCCCGACGCCATCGCCCTGGTGCATGGCGAGCAGCGCCTGACCTTTGCCGAGTTTGATCGTTGTGCCAACCAGCTCGCTCATGCCTTGAGGGCGCGCGGCATCGGCACCGAAGTGCGCGTGGCCATTGCCATGGAACGCGGCGTCGACCTGTGGCTGGCGTTCTTCGCGGTGCTTAAGGCCGGCGGCGCGTACATCCCGCTCGATCCGGATTACCCGACCGAACGCCTGCGCTACATGCTCGAAGACGGCGGCGTGAAGCTGCTGATTTCCCACGACGCGGCGCTGGATCGCGTGCCGGTGGGCGACGTGCCGCTGCTCAATCTGGATCAGCTGGACGTCTCGGCTGAACCGCACACCGCGCCGGAGGTGGTGATTCATCCGCAGCAGCTGGCGTACCTGATCTACACCTCGGGGTCGACCGGCAAGCCCAAAGGCGCAGCGATTGCCCACGGCGACATCTCGATGCACATCCAGACCATCGGCGAGCGTTACCGCTTCACCGCGGAGGATCGCAAGTTCCACTTCCTGTCGATCAGCTTCGACGGCGCACACGAAGGCTGGATGATGCCGATGTGTTACGGCGCCCGCGTGGTGCTGCGCGATCAGGAGTTGTGGAGCGTCGAGCAGACCTACGACACGCTGATTCGCGAAGGCATCACCGTCGCGTCGTTCCCGCCGAGTTATCTGCGCCAGTTGTCCGACTGGGCCGGGTTGCAGGGCAAGGGCCCCGGCGTGAAAACCTACTGCTTCGCCGGGGAAGCGTTCAGCCGCGAAATGCTGCGCGACGTCATCCGCAACCTGCAGCCGCTGTGGATCATCAACGGCTATGGCCCGACCGAAACGGTGGTCACGCCGACGCTGTGGCTAGCGTCTGCGCAAACGGCCGATTTCAGCACCGCGTACGCGCCGATCGGTGATCTGGTGGGCGACCGTCAGGGTTACGTGATGGACGCCGACCTGAACCCGCTGCCTCAAGGCATCGCGGGCGAGTTGTACCTGGGTGGCGCAGTGGCGCGGGGTTATCTGGATCGTCCGGGTGCCACCGCCGAGCGTTTTCTGCCGCACCCGTTCCGCCCCGGCGAGCGCCTCTACCGCAGTGGCGACCGCGTAAGGCTGAACAGCGAAGGACTGCTGGAATACCTCGGCCGTATCGACCACCAGATCAAGATCCGCGGTTTCCGCATCGAAGCCGGTGAGATCGAAGCGGCGCTGAAGGGCTGCGAAGGCGTGCGTGAAGCGCTGGTGATCGTCCGCGAGGGGCCGAGCGGCAAGCGTCTGCTGGGCTATGTCGGTGGCAACGAGCTGCACGAAGAATCGATCAAGCAACAACTTCAGCTGACCCTGCCGGAATACATGATCCCGGCGCACATCGTCGTCATGCCGCGTTTGCCGCAGCTGCCGAACGGCAAGCTGGACCGCAATGCATTGCCAGATCCGCAAGTCAGTTCCAGCGATTATCAGGCGCCGCAGAATGCTCTGGAACAGCAGTTGGCGTCGCTCTGGCAGACCCTGCTGGGCATCGACGCGGTAGGCCGCAACGATCATTTCTTCGAACTCGGCGGCCACTCGCTGCTGGCGATGCAGTTGATCTCGCGCCTGCGTCACGAACACGACGTCAGCGTGCCGCTGCGGGCGCTGTTCGAGGCGCCGCGCCTGGCCGATTTTGCGTCGCGCATCGCACAGCTTGACCCCGCCGACGAACAGCCGGGCAAGCCACTGGAGCTTATAGCCCGTCACGCCACGCGCGCGGTGCAGTCGTTCGCGCAACAGCGCCTGTGGTTTCTCGATCAACTGCAACCGGGCGGCCATGCCTACAACCTGCCGGGCGCGGTGCGTCTGCGGGGTGAACTCGACGAAGCGGCGTTGCAATCGGCATTCGACGCGCTGACCGAACGGCACGAAGTGCTGCGCACACGGTTTGTGGCGGGCGATGAGGTGCCGCTGCAACAGATCGAGCCCGCCCGTGCCGTAGAGATCGAGCGCATCGACCTCAGCGCGCCGGGCACTCTGGAAGCCGATCAGGAAGCGGCGTTCAGCGTGTTGGCGCAGGATTTCGTCAAGCGTCCGTTCGACCTCTCCCACGACCCGCTCTGGCGCCTGGCGCTGGTGCGCATGGGCGCGGGTGAACAGCGCCTGCTGCTGTGCTTGCACCACATGATCTCCGACGGCTGGTCGGTGCGGGTGCTGTTGCAGGAGTTCAGCGAGCTGTACCGCGCCGCCGTTGAGCAGCGCGAAGCGCAGTTGACGCCGTTGCCAGTTCAATACGCCGACTTCGCGGTCTGGCAGCGCGAGTGGCTGGCGGCGGGCGAGGGCGAGCGTCAACTGGCCTACTGGAAACAGCAATTGGGCGACGAACACCCGGTGCTGGAGCTGCCGACCGATCGTCCGCGTCCGGCGCAGCAGAGCTATCAGGGTGATCGCCTGCTGTTCAGTTTCGATGGCGACTTCAGCCAGCGCCTGCGCGCTTTCGCCAAGGCCCGGGGCGTCACGCCGTTCATGGTGATTCTGTCGGCGTATCAGGTGTTGCTGCATCGCCTGAGCGGGCAGAACGATCTGCGCATCGGCGTGCCGATTGCCGGGCGTTCACGCCTGGAAGTGGAAGGCCTGATCGGCTTCTTCGTCAGCACTCAGGTGTTGCGCACCGAGGTGTCGGCTGAGCTGTCCTACGACGAGGTGCTGCAGCGCGCCAAGGCGCAGACGCTGGGGGCGCACGCCCATCAGGACTTGCCCTTCGAACAGTTGGTCGAAGCCCTGCAACCGCAGCGCAGCCTGAGCCACAACCCGCTGTTTCAGGTGGCTTACGACCATCAGCAACGTGATTTCGAGCCGCTGTCCGGACTGCCTGGTGTGCAGGCCGAGGTGCTGCCGCTTGACGATGGCAGCAGCCAGTTCGATCTGGCGCTGAACACTCTCGAAGACGCGGACGGTGCGCTCGGTGGCTCATGGAATTACGCCACCGACCTGTTCGAGCACGCCAGTATCGCGCGCCTGCATCAGCGTTTCGTGCAGCTGTTTGCGCAGCTGCTCGAGCAGCCCGACGCGGCGATTGGTGATTTCGAACTGCTCGATGCGCAGGACCGCACACAACTGGCGCAGGCCAATGACACGGCGCGGGATTGGGCTGCGGATGATTGCGTTGTGCATCGGGTGTTCGAACGCCTGGCGCAGCAGCATCCGGACCGCGAAGCCCTGCGCTGTGGCGATCAGGTGCTGACCTATCGGCAGCTGGATCAGCGCGCGAATCAGCTGGCGCATTACCTGCGCGGGCAGGGCGTGGGCCGGGAATCGCTGGTCGGCGTTGCGGCGTTGCGTTCCATCGAGATGGTCGTGGCGCTGTACGCGGTGGTCAAGGCGGGCGCTGCGTATGTGCCGCTGGACCCGGAGTATCCGCTGGACCGTCTGCGCTACATGCTCGAAGACGCCGGTATTGCGCTGCTGCTGAGTCATGATGCGGTGATCGACGATCTGCCGGGCGTGGACGGTTTGCAGGTGCTGAATCTGGATCGTCTGGATATCGCCGATCAGCCCACCACCGCGCCGAACGTCGAGATTCATCCCGAGCAGCTGGCGTACATGATCTACACCTCGGGTTCGACCGGTAAACCAAAAGGCGCGGGCAACACCCACGCTGCGCTGTTCAACCGGCTGGCCTGGATGCAGGACGCCTACGCCCTCGACGCGTCCGATGCCGTGCTGCAAAAGACCCCGTTCAGCTTCGACGTCTCGGTCTGGGAGTTCTTCTGGCCGCTGATGGTGGGTGCGCGTCTGGTCATGGCCCAGCCGGGCGATCATCGCGATCCGGCGTTGCTCACTGCACTCATCGAGCAGAACCGGATCAGCACGCTGCATTTCGTGCCGTCGATGCTCGCTGCGTTCATGGCCCAGGATGATTTGTCCGGCTGTGCCTCGCTCAAACGCATCGTCTGCAGCGGTGAAGCGCTGCCCGCAGACCTTGCTCGCGACACCTTGCAACGCCTGCCGAACGCGGGCCTGTTCAACCTCTACGGCCCGACCGAAGCGGCCATCGACGTCACCCACTGGACCTGCCGCGATGAGCCCAGCGCTGGCGTACCGATCGGCCGCCCGATTGCCAACCTGCACGTCCACATCCTCGACAGCCGCCTGAACCCGCAACCGGTCGGTGTGCCGGGCGAGCTGTACATCGGCGGCGCCGGCCTGGCCCGGGGTTATCACCAGCGTCCCGGCCTGACCGCCGAGCGTTTTGTCGCCAGCCCCTTCGGCCACGGCGAGCGGCTGTATCGCACTGGCGACCTGGCCCGCTGGCGTACCGACGGCGCGGTGGATTACCTCGGTCGGCTCGATCACCAGATCAAGCTGCGCGGTCTGCGGGTGGAAATCGGCGAGATCGAATCGGCGCTGCTGGATCATCCGGCGGTAAGCGAAGCGGTCGTGGTCGCGCGTCAACTCAGTACCGGCATGCAGTTGGTCGGCTATCTGGTTGCCGACGCCTTCGATGAAGAACAGCTGCGCAACCAGTTGAAACAGCGCCTGCCGGACTACATGGTCCCGGCGCATCTGGTCATGCTGGAGCGATTCCCGCTGTCGGCCAACGGCAAGCTCGATCGCAAGGCATTGCCCGAACCTCAGCTGCAACAACGCGCCTTCGAAGCGCCACTGGCCGGCGTGGAAAGCGCACTGGCCGAGCTCTGGCAGGACCTGCTCGGCGTCAAGCAGGTGGGGCGTCAGGACAACTTTTTCGAGCTGGGCGGGCATTCATTGCTCGGCATTCAACTGGTGGCGCAGATCCGGCGCGACCTCAAGCGGGAGCTGCCGCTGCGGGCGCTGTTCGAATCGCCGATGCTGGCGGATCTGGCGCATGACCTCACCTCTCGCGCCGAGCAGGCCGCCATGCCGGTGCTGCTGCCGCGAAGCGAGCGTGAGTTCGCGCCGCAATCGTTCGCACAACAGCGTCTGTGGTTCCTCGCGCAACTGGAACCGGAGAGCGCGGCGTACAACCTGCCGTGCGTCTTGAACCTCGACGGCACGCTGCAGCTCGATGCCCTGCAACGCAGCTTCGACGCACTGGCTGCGCGCCATGAAAGCCTGCGCACGTGCCTGCTTCCCGGTGAGGCCGGCGTTCCCTTGCAGCGCATTCTGCCCATCGGCAGCGTCACCGTCGCTCGCTACGATCTGCGTGAGCGCGTCACCGCGCAGGAAGATTTCGTCGCGCTCGCCCACGCTTTCATGAACCAGCCGTTCGACCTCGATGCCGAGCGCGCGCCTTGGCGGGTCGCTCTGGTGCAGCTCGCCGATGACCAATGGCGTCTGTTGCTGTGCATGCACCACATCATTTCCGATGGCTGGTCGGTGCAAGTGATGCTGAAAGATTTCGCCGCGCTGTATCGCGCCTTCTCGCGCGGGGAAGGCGCGCACTTGCCGCCGCTCACCGTGCAGTACGCCGACTACGCCAGCTGGCAGCGCGAATACCTCAGTGGCCGCGAACGCGAGCGTCAGCTGAACTGGTGGCGCGCGGCGCTGGGTGACGAGCAGCCGGTGCTGGAGTTGCCGGCTGACCGGCCACGTCCGGCCGAACGCGACGGCAAAGGCGGGCGGCATGCTTTCGTGCTGCCGCAGGACCTGGCCGACCAGTTGCGGCTGACCGCTCGGGCGCAGGATGCCACGCTGTTCATGCTGTTCCTGGCCGCCTTCGACACGTTGCTGTATCGCCTCAGCGGTCAGCGCGATCTGCGCGTCGGCGTACCGGTGGCGGGGCGTGCCGAAGTGCAGACGCAAGGCCTGATCGGCTTCTTCGTCAACACCCTGGTGCTGCGTGCGCAGGTCAGCGGCGATCAGCCGTTCAACCGGCTCCTGGCGCAGGTCAAGGACAACCTGCTGGGCGCCCATGCTCATCAGGATTTGCCGTTCGAGCAATTGGTCGAGGCGCTGCAACCGGCCCGCAGCCTGAGCGTCAACCCGTTGTTCCAGGTCAGCTACAACCACCAGCAGCAACCGGACATGTCGCTGCTGCAGTTCGACGGCCTGAGTATCGAGGCGCAACAGTGGGACATCAAGGGCGCGCAGTTCGACCTGGTGCTCGGCACTTTCGAACATCAGGACGGCCGCATCAGTGGTTATCTGGACTACGCCACCGACCTGTTCGACGCCTCGACCGTAGAGCGTTTGTTCGGCCAGTTGCTGACCGTGCTGCGCGCCGTTTGTGCGCAACCGCAGACCGCCATCGGCGACCTGCCGCTGCTCAGTGAGGTCGACCTCGCCGCGCTGGACCAGTGGAATACGCCGCCGTTCTCGCCCTACGTCGATCGCCCGATCCATGAACTGATCGCCGACCACGCGCGTCTGCGTCCTGACGCCATCGCCCTGGTGCATGGCGAGCAGCGCCTGACCTTTGCCGAGTTCGATCGTCGCGCCAACCAGCTCGCTCATGCCCTGCGCGCGCGCGGCATCGGTACCGAGGTGCGCGTGGCCATTGCCATGGAGCGCGGTGTCGACCTGTGGCTGGCGTTCTTCGCGGTGCTCAAGGCCGGCGGCGCGTACATCCCGCTCGATCCGGATTACCCGACCGAACGCCTGCGCTACATGCTCGAAGACGGCGGTGTGAAGCTGCTGATTTCTCACGACGCGGCACTGGATCGCGTGCCGGTGGGCGACGTGCCGCTGCTCAATCTGGATCAGCTGGACGTCTCGGCTGAACCGCACACCGCGCCGGAGGTGGTGATTCATCCGCAGCAACTGGCGTACCTGATCTACACCTCGGGTTCGACCGGTAAGCCGAAGGGCGCGGCCATCGCCCACGGCGACATCTCGATGCACATCCAGACCATCGGCGAGCGTTACCGCTTCACCGCGGAGGATCGCAAGTTCCACTTCCTGTCGATCAGCTTCGACGGCGCCCACGAAGGCTGGATGATGCCGATGTGTTACGGCGCCCGCGTGGTGCTGCGCGACCAGGAGTTGTGGAGCGTCGAGCAGACTTACGACACGCTGATTCGTGAAGGCATCACCGTCGCGTCGTTCCCGCCGAGTTACCTGCGGCAGTTGTCCGACTGGGCCGGGTTGCAGGGCAAGGGCCCCGGCGTGAAAACCTACTGCTTTGCCGGCGAAGCGTTCAGCCGCGAAATGCTGCGCGACGTCATCCGCAACCTGCAGCCGCTGTGGATCATCAACGGCTATGGCCCGACCGAAACGGTGGTCACGCCGACGCTGTGGCTGGCGTCGGCGCAAACGGCGGACTTCAGCACCGCGTACGCGCCGATCGGTGATCTGGTGGGCGACCGTCAGGGCTACGTGATGGACGCCGACCTGAACCCGCTGCCTCAAGGCATCGCGGGCGAGTTGTACCTGGGCGGCGCAGTGGCGCGGGGTTATCTGGATCGTCCGGGTGCCACCGCCGAGCGTTTTCTGCCGCACCCGTTCCGCCCAGGTGAGCGCCTCTACCGCAGTGGCGACCGCGTAAGGCTGAACAGCGAAGGGCTGCTGGAATACCTGGGCCGCATCGATCATCAGATCAAGATCCGAGGTTTCCGCATCGAGGCCGGTGAAATCGAAGCGGCGCTGAAGGGCTGCGACGGCGTGCGCGAGGCGCTGGTGATCGTCCGCGAGGGGCCGAGCGGCAAACGCCTGCTGGGCTATGTCGGTGGCAACGATCTGAGCGAGGACAGCCTGAAACAACAACTGGGAAGCACGCTGCCCGAATACATGGTGCCGCATCACATCATCGTCATGGCGCGTCTGCCTCAGCTGCCGAACGGCAAGCTGGACCGTAATGCGCTGCCAGATCCGCAGCTCAACAGCCAGACGTTCGAAGCACCGCAAGGCGAGCGGGAAGAGCAACTGGCGCGGGTCTGGCAGCAATTGCTGGGCGTCGAAGCCATTGGGCGCTCGGACAGTTTCTTCGAGCTGGGTGGCGACTCGATTCAATCGCTGGCGGTGATCACTCGCTTGCGTCACGTCGGCCTGAAGCTGGTGCCCAAGGACGTGTTCAGCCATCCGCGGCTCAAGGATCTGGCGCTGCGTCTGAGTGTGGTCGAGGCGAGTGCCGCGGTGCTGATCGATGAAACCCCAAGGGGCGAGGTGCCACTGACGCCGATTCAGGCGCACTTCTTCGAACAGCCGATGACCCATCGTGCGCACTTCAACCAGGCGTTGTTGCTGGACGTCCAGCGTCCGCTGGAAGCCGATGTGCTGGAGCGTGCGCTTGAGGCCGTCCAGCGGCATCACGACGCGCTGAACCTGAGTTTCAGTCAGCACGCCGACGGGCGCTGGCAGCAGGTCTACCGCGAAGCGCCGGCGGGCGACAGCCTGTGGGTCCGCGAGGTGGCCGATGACGCCGCGCTGTCAATGGTGTGCGAACAGGCGCAGCGCAGCCTCGATCTGGAGCACGGCCCGTTGCTGCGAGTGGTACTGGCGCAGCTGCCTCACGGCCAGCGTCTGTTGCTGGTGGCTCATCACCTGGTGGTCGACGGCGTGTCCTGGCGTGTGCTGCTGGAGGATCTGGCCCGCGCGTATGCGCAACTGGCTTCGGACAGCGCCGTGAACCTGGGGCCGAAACCCGGCAGCTACCAGCGTTGGGCGCAGCAACTCGCGCTCGCAGCACGCATGCCGGAACGTGAAACCGAGGCCGGACGGTGGCTGGCGCAGATCGGCCAGGGTGATGACGCATGGCCGGTGGACGACGCCCAGGGCCGCGCGACGCAGCAGGACCTGGAGCAGTGCGAGCTGTTGCTGGACGCGGACATGACCCGTCGTCTGTTGCGTGAAGCGCCAGCGGCACTGGATGCGCGAATGGACGAAATTCTGTTGGCGGCACTGGCGCAGGCCCTCAGCGGCTGGAGCGGTCAGACCGGCCACCTCGTCGCGCTCGAAGGCCACGGTCGCGAAGCGCTGTCCGAAGCCTTGGACGTCGGACGTACGGTGGGCTGGTTCACCAGCCTGTTTCCGCTGCGCGTCAAAGCAGCGCAGGACATCCGGCACACCCTGCAGAGCGTACGCGCCACCGTGCGCGGTCTGCCGGACAAGGGCGTGGGTTTCGGTCTGCTGCGTTATCTGGGGACCGATCGGGTTCGTCAGCAACTGGCTGCTCTGCCTGAACCCAAGGTGGTGTTCAACTACCTCGGCCAGTTCGACCAGGATCTGGGCGATGGCCGTTTTGCACCGGCGAATGTCTCGGCCGGTGACCTGATCGACCCGTCCACGCCGCTGAATCGCGAGCTGGAAATCAACGGTCAGGTGTTCGCCGGGCAGTTAGGTCTGACCTTCCGCTTCAGTGGTCAGCGCTATCAGCGCCAAACCATCGAGCGCCTGCAGGCCGCCTACCGCACGGCGCTGGTTGAGTTGCTGGACAGCCTGCCCGTGCCTGAAGACGCCCCGGCTCACACGCAACCGGTCTTGCGCAATAGCGCGCCGAATCCGCTGATTCGCCTGAGCAGCGGTGCCAGCGACAAGCCACCGGTGTTCTGCGTGCACCCGGTCAGCGGCACGGTGGTGGGTTACTACGCCCTGGCGCGACGCCTGTCGGCCCAGTGGGATGTGTGGGGCATCCAGAACCGTCAGGTGCTCGACGGCAACTGGCGCGACAGCTCCATCGAGCAAATGGCCCGCGACTACGTCAAGGCCTTGCTCGAACACCAACCTGCCGGGACCTACCGCCTGATCGGCTGGTCGATGGGCGGGACCCTGGTGCTGGAGATGGCCCGTCTGCTGGTGCGTCTGGGCAAGCGCGTGGCCTTCGTCGGCCTGATCGACGGCTACGTGCCGGGCGCCGGTCAGCCGCGTCCTCCGGTGCCGGAATCGACAGCGCCTGCGGTGGGCGGTGATGACGACAGCCAGACCGACGAGCACTGGCAACAACTGCTTGGCGTCGAGCGGCACATGCGCCAGCTGGCCAATCAATGCCGGGAAATCCACACCTCGGGCGTGCCGGTCTACGCCTGGTGGGCCGAGCGGTCCCCGGAAAATAACGATAACGCACCGGCTCTTCTGGAGCAGGGCATGGGTGGGCGCCTGCAGGTTTCGGCCTGGATCGACGCCGACCACCTTTCGATCGTCCGTGATCAGCAGTTCATCACTCAGCTTGCCGAGTCCCTCGCGCAGGTCAACGAACGCCCTCAGTCACATGATTTCCAGGAGCAGGAATATGCATAGCCCACACAACGTGATGCCGATCACCGAACTGACGCCGGATGCGGCGCTGGCCCATGCCGACTACCAGTTCGCGCCGACCCCGCGGCTGGAACGTCAGGCCGCCGTGGAGTCCAACGCCCGCAGCTACCCGCGGCGGATTCCGCTGGAGCTCAAGCGTGCCCAGGGCATTCACGTGCAAGACAGTCAGGGGCGCTGGTTCATCGATTGCCTGGCCGGCGCCGGTACGCTCGCCCTTGGCCATAACCACCCGGAAGTGGTGCAGTCGATGCGCAGCCTGCTCGACGGGCAACGCCCGCTGCACACGCTGGACCTGATGACCGAGGCCAAGGACGACTTCATCAACGAGCTGTTCGCCTTGCTGCCGCCGGCGTTCGCCAAGGACGCCCGCATCCAGTTCTGCGGGCCCGCGGGCACCGATGCGATGGAAGCGGCACTGAAACTGGTGCGCACCGCCACCGGGCGCAGCAATCTGATGGCGTTCCACGGTGCCTATCACGGGATGACCCAAGGCGCGCTGGGGCTGATGGGCAATCTCGGGCCCAAGGCGTACCTGGATGGCCTGGCCTCGAACGCCCAGTTTCTGCCGTTCCCGTACGACTACCGCTGCCCGTTCGGCGTCGGTGGCGAGGCCGGTGAACGCATCGGTCTGCACTACATCGAAAACCAGCTGAGCGACCCCGAAAGCGGTGTGCTGCCGCCGGCCGGCATGATCCTCGAAACCTTGCAAGGGGAGGGCGGCGTAGTGCCGACGTCGGCCCACTGGCTGCGCGAAGTGCGCCGCATCACCCGCGACGCAGGCGTGCCGCTGATCCTTGACGAGATCCAGTGTGGCGTGGCGCGGACCGGCAAGCCGTTTGCCTTCCAGCACGCCGACATCGTTCCCGATGTGCTGGTGCTGTCCAAGGCTATCGGCGGCAGCCAGCCGATGGCCGTCGTGGTGTACAACAAATCGCTGGACGTCTGGAAACCGGGCTCTCATGCCGGGACATTCCGGGGCAACCAGTTGGCGATGGTGGCCGGGTCCACCACCTTGCGCATCGTGCGCGAGCAGCAACTGGACCTGCATGCCGCTGCCATGGGGGAGCGCCTGGGCAACCACCTGCGCGCCCTGCAGAAGGACTATCCACAGATGGGCGATGTGCGCGGCATGGGGCTGATGCTGGGCGTCGAAATGGTTGACCCTGAAGGGCGCCCGGACGTGCTCGGTCGCTTCCCGCAGAGCGGCGAACTGGCTTCGAAAATCCAGCGTCAGTGCCTGCAACGCGGCCTGATCATCGAGGTCGGCGGCCGTCGCTCTTCGGTGATCCGTTTCCTGCCCCCTCTGATCGTCACCACTGCGCAGATCGACCAGATCGCCGACATCTTCGGCGCCGCCGTCCACGCCGCCGTTCATCAACGCTGACCTACGTTTGTAACAGCAATGACACCAGGGATGGCTTTTTGCTGTTACGCGTAATATTAATAGTAATGAGAATGTTTCTTTGTTACATTTTTCACGCTTTTTTGACACGTTTGGTCAAACTTTGAGGCGAGTGCCTCGTGTGATTTCAAAGGGAGGGGGCGTTCGGATGGCTAGCAACAACAAGGGACAATTCAGGGTTAAAGCCTTGGCAGCGCTGGTTGCCACGGTCGCGTGTCAGGGGTTGGCATGGGCTGAAGAGGCACCTGCCACGCCCGCGAAGCGATCAACGATTCAATTGCAGAACTCGGTGGTGAGCGGTGAAGCGCCGGTGCAAGAACAGGACGTCGGTTACCAGGCCAAGAACAGCACCGCGGGCACTAAAACCAGCACTCCATTATCAGAAACGCCGCGTTCTGTATCGGTGGTGACACGTCAACGCATTCAGGACCAGGGCTCGCAGACCCTCACCGACATCCTCGGTTATGTGCCGGGTATTTTCGCGCCGCCGTTTGCGGTCGGCGACGGCCTGGCCGGCGACCTGTTTTCCATCCGCGGTTACAACGCCACCGACTACGGCTACGGGTTGCTCAAGGACGGCCTGCGTCTGCAAGGCAACCGTTATGACACCACCACCGAGCCCTATGGTCTGGAACGCACCGAGGTGTTCCGTGGCCCGAGTTCGATTCTGTACGGTGAAAACGCGCCGGGTGGCCTGGTCAACCTGGTCAGCAAACGGCCGACCGAAACCGCGCAGGGCGAGGCCAAGTTCAGTTACGGCAGCAACAACCGCCGCCAATTGGGCCTGGACGTGTCCGGCCCGCTGACCGATGACAACCGCATTCTGGGGCGCATCGTCATGCTGGGTCGCAATGCCGATACCCAGGTTGACTCGGTACCGGACGACCGTCTCTACATCGCCCCCTCGATGACCTTCAATTTCGATGAAGACACCGCCCTGACGTTACTGTCGTCGTACCAGCGGGATCGGACCAAGCTGCTGCTGGGCTATCCGGCCGCAGGCACGTTGCTGAACAACCCGAACGGCAAGATCGGCAAGGACCAGTTCAACGGCAACCCGAACTGGGACGACTTCGAGCGTGAGTCCTGGACGCTGGGGTATGAGTTCAGCCATCAGCTCAATGAAAACTGGCAGTTCCGGCAGAACTCGCGCTACATGGAGTCGCGCCTGGATCGGCATGAGACCTGGCCGAACAACCTGAACAACGGCGGTTTTGGCAGCACGCTGACGGCCACTTATTACGATCGTGACAACAAGTCCATCGCCTACTCGGTCGACAACCAGTTCGAAGGTCATTTCACCTCCGGTGCGCTGGAGAACACCCTGTTGCTCGGCGCCAGCTACGACCGTACCTCGTTCAACCAGGATTGGGCCGCTGGCTTCAGTGGCCCTTACGACGTATTCAATCCGGTGTTCCCTGCCGGGACGCCGCAGATGCTCGCGACGGTCCAGAACTCACAGCTCGATCAGCAGATGTACGGCCTGTACAGCCAGCTGCAAAGCAAATACGAGAACTGGATCTTCTTGCTCGGTGGTCGTCAGGATTTCGTGAACAGCAAGTATCGCAACCGCGCGGGCACCACCAGTGGCCTGGCTGACCTGGACGGCTGGGATCACCGGTTCAGCTGGCAGACCGGCGTGATGTATCAGTTCGAGAACGGTATCTCGCCTTACGTCAGTTACTCGACGGCGTTCACGCCGGTGCAGCAGTCTTCGCAGCCCAACGGCGAACTGCTCGATCCGATCCTCAGTCACCAGTACGAGGTGGGGTTGAAGTATGAACCGGCTGGCTGGAATACCACCTTCAGCGCTGCAGTGTTCCAGTTGACCAAGACCCATGATGTGGTGGCCGGCAGCAACGGTTTCAGCCGTCAGGTGGGGGAGAGCGAGTCCAAGGGGCTGGAGCTTGAAGCGAACAGTGACATCACCCCGAACCTCAGCCTGACCGCGTCTTACACGTACACCGATGCGCGGGTGACCAAGGATGCGCCGGGGTCGTTGTTCGAGGATCATCAATTGACCGGTATTCCGCGTAATCAGGCGTCGACCTGGGCGACTTATCGTTTCCTCGAGGGTCCGTTGAGCGGTTTCCGTCTGGGCGGTGGTGTGCGCTATTTCGACAATACGTTCGCGTATACCGCGCCGACGCTGTACGGCAAGCTGAAAACCGGGGATGTCACGCTGGTGGATGCGTTGGTGGGCTACGACATCGACAAGCATTGGTCGGTGGACGTGAACGCGAAGAATCTGTTCGACAAGGAGTACGTCAGTGGTTGTAACAATGCCGGGCGTTGCTACTGGGGTGAGGAGCGCACTGTGATGGGGACGGTTGCGTTTCGTTGGTGATGTGAGTGCTCGGGGGCAGGGGTCTGGCTAACGCCAGACTGGTTTCGCCTTTGGCGAGTTACTTGGAAAAGCACCCCAAGTAACCAAGGGTGCTTGCTCCTGGCTGGGTTCCTCCTTCGTCGAAATTCCCTCACTCCGACGACGCTCCATGGGCCCGCCGCCATCCGCCATCCATGGCGGGGGGCGGCTCTCGCGGCATCCATGCCGCTCGGCCCACTGCGAGTCGCCTGCGCTCGGCCTGCGCCCACGTCGCGATGTGTGGCGTTTGGGCGTTTGCGTTCGAAGATCAAAATCAAAAACAAAGGCTGTGGCGCGAATTTATGTGCGGATGGTCGATTGGGCGATGAAGGCGCCTCTCTGATTTTTTTCATCGAAGCACTAATCATCCCGCTCGCTTGATCGTCTTTTAGATACGGCCGCCTGCACGCGGCGATTCAACATTGACGAGGTCCTCACATGAGCTTTGACGGCGAAAACACTCAGTTCCGCGTAGTCATCAACGACGAAGAGCAATACTCGATCTGGCCCGACTACAAGGCGATTCCCGATGGCTGGAAAAGCGTCGGCGTCGAGGGCGACAAACAGACCTGTCTCCAGTACATCGAAACCACCTGGACCGACATGCGTCCCCTGAGCCTGCGCAAGGCCATGGCCTGATAGAACCCATTCCCTGCGGAGCGTCTTGCCCATGAATATGCGCATGCTTACGCCACATCAGCTTCATGTCGAAACCGGCTTCCCGCTGCGGGTCTACCCCGGTCAGACCGGTGCAACGCTGGCGGCCGAGTTCGACAATCTGCGCGGCGTGGTCGAGCAAATGCTTGAACGCGACGGTGCGATTCTGTTCAGCGGGTTTGCCAGCGACGGCGTCGAGGGCTTTCAACGATTCGCCGCCGCCTTCGGGCATCCTTTGCTCAACTACGAATTCGGCTCGACCCCACGCAGCCAGGTCGACGGCAAGGGCGTCTACACCTCCACCGAATACCCGGCGCACCGCTCGATCCCGCTTCACAACGAGCAGGCCTACACCACCGAATGGCCCATGCGCATCTGGTTCTACTGCGCCAAAGCCGCGGCCAGCGGCGGCGAAACCCCCATCGCCGACAGCCGCGAAGTCTTTCGTCGGGTGAATCCGGCGTTGCGCAAGCGCTTCCAGGACAAACGCCTGATGTACGTGCGCAATTACGGCAACGGCCTGGACCTGACGTGGCAACAGGTGTTCAACACCGACCGCCACAGTGACGTCGAAGACTACTGCCGCAAGCGTGGGATCGAGTGTCAGTGGAACGAGGACGGCGACCTGCGCACCCGTCAGTCGGTACAGGGCGTGGCGCAGCATCCACGTACCCGGGACTGGGTCTGGTTCAATCAGGCGCATCTGTTCCACCTGTCCAACCTGGACCCTGAAATGCAGGAAATCCTGCTGGACACCGTCGGCGAAGAAGGACTGCCGCGCAACGTGTATTACGGCGACGGCAGCCCGCTGGAAGAGGACGCGCTGGCGGAAATCCGCGGCGTGCTCGCTGAGTGTGAAGTGGTCTTTCCGTGGAGCACGGGCGATGTGCTGATGCTCGACAACATGCTCACCGCCCATTCGCGCAAGCCTTTCAGTGGTGAGCGCAAGGTGGTGGTGGCGATGGCCGAAGGCGTCGACGGCAACACGCTGATCAATACCCCATGAGTCCGGAATTCATGCAAAAAACCAAACTTGTTTACGTCTGGTCGTTGCGTAACGCATCGGCCGACAAGGCCGGCCAGTACGTGGATTACCATGGCGAACGGCGCTACATGAAGTCACCGCTGGAGTATCTGGCCCATGCGCTGGATCACACACCATTGGGCGATCACTACTCGCTGGAAGCGGTGCTTTGCGACGATGACCCGGCGTCGGCCCGCGATCGGGAGAACATCAAGGACTACGGCTTCACGCCGGGGCAGGGCGAGCACTGGTTCTACCCGCCGCAGCTGACCGTGCAAGGGCGTCTGATGAACGATCTGCTGGAAAACGTGCCGTCCTCCTATCGTGCGTTGCCGTTGGGAGACAGTCAGCGGCCGGCGGGCAAATCCGATTTCGAGCGTCGCCTGGGCCAGCGGCTGCACGCGCTGCAGGCCGAGGTCGTGGTGCTCGACGGGCTGCTGGTGATCCTCGATGAGCTGGTGCGGCCTGGCGCCGATTTTCATCGTCGCATCGTCAATATTCACCCGGGAATCACCCGTCTCGAGTCGCCGTATGAGCGTCGCGGCGCTTACGCGACCCTCGATGCCTTGTACGGCGCGAAAGGCAAAAAGGTGATCGACTGGACGACCCGCGAAACCATCGACATTCCGGTGGTGGACATGACCGGCGCCTCGTTCCATTACGTCGACAACGGGATCGATTCGGGTGAGGTCATCTTCGATGTGCTGGACACCCCGATCGCGCCGGACGACACCATCCTGGAACTGCGCTGGAACAACTTCAACAACAGCCTGTTTCCGGCACTGGAGCAGGGGTTGTGGGTGTTGGCGCGGCGTCAGCCTCATTAATTGCCGTCGCGCCCGAGCGGCGTCAGCCAGGGCGATCATGCCGTGATCCCTGCGCTGGCGCCGTTGTTCATTGCCGACTTCGAGCACTACCGCGAGGTGCTGGTGCTCGCGGACGATCCGCGTCCGGGCGTGCCGCTGCGCACGTTGTCGAGCGCCGGATACCTGGGGCCGCTGCTGACCCGCTTCGGCACCCGCTACCACGTGCCGGACCTGCGCGGGGTGGCGTCGATCTGGTCCAAATACTACTTCATCAAACTCATCCCGCCGGTGGTTGCGGCCTCCTTGCTGCTTGACCGCCGCTTGCCGCTACACCTCGATCGCCTGCACGTGGTGCTCGACGACGAACAGTTGCCCGTGGCGTTCAAACTGCCCCACGAAGGTGAGCGCTGGGCACCCGCGCCGGCCGACGCTTTTCAGCGTTTTGACGCGTTGATCGAAGGCCATCTGCGGCCACTGATCGACGCCTTGGGCGGATACGCTGGCGTCTCGCCCCGAGTGCTGTGGAGCAATGCCGGTAATTATTTCGAGTGGCTGCTGGGGGTGCTCGCTGGCGCTATGCCCGGAGCAGACCTGAAAGACGGGCACGCGTTGCTCAACGCCCGGACCACGCCCGATGGCCGCCGCAATCCAATGTATCAGCCTGTACGCTACATGTCGGTTGATGGCCAGTCGGCGCTGAAACGCCAGCGTCGCGTGTGCTGCGTGCGTTATCGGGTGGATGATTTGCCTCATTGCGAGAACTGTCCACTGAGTGCAAGCAGGCGAAACGGTGATGCCGGGCCACACCTGATTTCAACCGGTTTGTAGCGTGTACGCGCGATAAAACTGCCATTGCTGATTTACCTGACGTCAAAAAGCCAGTAAAACCTTTCAAGTTGTATGACCTCTTGCCGATAGGTAAAGACCACATGACTGGAAGGTGTTTTCCCCCATGAAGCTTACCGTCAAGAGCAAGCTGCTCTGTCTTGCCATCATTCCCGCCCTGCTTTTCGCGCTGATTCTCAGTGGCGTGGCCGCGTGGATGCTGCAAAGCAGCGCTGATCAGGAAATGAAAGAAACCCGCGAGCAACTGGTCGAGCGCAATCGCCAGGTGTTGCAGAACTACGTGCAAGTGGCGCTGACCACGATCAAGCCATTGCACGACGCATCCGCTGCCGGTGACATGGCCGCGCGGGACAAGGCGCTGGAGTTGCTCAAGCCGATGAAATACGGCGATGACGGTTACTTCTTCGGCTACGACACCAAGGGCGTGCGGATCTTCCGCGGCGACAGCCCGGCCGGCGTCGGCAAGAGCTTCTGGGACACGCGCGATCCGGACGGCTCCTACCATTACCAGACCTTCGTGGAAGTGGCGAAAAACGGTAAGCATTACATCGATTACGCTGCGCCCAAGCCAGGCGATGAAGCCGTTCAGGTGCCCAAGCTCGGTTACACCGTGTACCTGGACAAGTGGGACATGGTGCTTGGCAGCGCGATCAACATGGACGACATCGATGCCGCCATGGTGAAGGAGCAGCAGGCAGTCACTCAGCGCACCCACACCATCCTGACCAGCGTGTTCGTTGTTACTCTGGTGCTGTTGCTGGTCACCGCTGCTGCAGGCATCTGGACCGCCAACGGCATCGTCCGTCCGCTGCGCGTGCTCAAGACCAACCTGGATGACATCGCAGCCGGCGACGGCGACCTGACCCATCGCCTGGTGGTCACCAGCCGCGACGAGCTGGGCGATCTGGCGACCTCGTTCAACCTGTTCGTCGACAAGATTCACGCCATGGTCCGGCAGATCGCGCAGATGACCACCGACCTTGCCGGCCTGGTGGAACAGGCCACGCAGCAGACCTTGCGCTCGGAGCAGGCGATGCAGCGTCAGCGGGAGGAGACCGATCAGGTCGCCACCGCGATTCACGAAATGTCTGCGGCCGCGCAAGAAGTCGCGAGCAGTGCGCAGCGTGCCGCCGAGGCTGCTTCGCAGACCGATGAGCAAGGGCAGGCCGCGCGCAAGGTGGTGGGGACCAGCATCACTGGCATGAGCTCGCTGGTGAACGACATCCGCCTGAGCGGCACCAGCCTGGACAGCCTGCAGCAGGACGTGCGCTCCATCGTTTCGGTGCTGGACGTGATTCGCTCGATCGCCGAGCAGACCAACCTGCTGGCGCTCAATGCCGCCATCGAAGCGGCGCGCGCCGGAGAAGCCGGGCGCGGTTTTGCCGTGGTCGCCGATGAAGTTCGCGCGCTGGCCAGCCGTACGCAGCAGAGCACGCAGGAAATCCAGGGCATGATCACCCGTCTTGAAACGGGCACCCATGCCTCGGTCGAAGCCATGCGTCGCTCCACCGAAGCCGGCGAGGGCGCCAATCAGAAGACCAACGAGGTCGGCGTTTCCCTGGATTCCATTTCCACGCTGATCGGCACCATCAACGCCATGAACGCGCAGATCGCCAGCGCCGCCGAGGAACAGACATCGGTCGCTGAAGAGATCAACCGCAGCGTGCACCAGATCGCCGGTGCCGTGGAAAACCTCGCCGAAGAAACCGAACAAAGCTCGCGCACCATGCGCGACGTGTCTGCGCTGGGCGGCAATCTCAGCGCGCTGGTCCGCCAGTTCAAGATCTGATGAATCGTTTAACCCCGCCGCTCGGGTAGAACCGGGCGGCAATAACTGGTTTAGTGACGCGCAAATACTTAGCCAGGCAATGATTAGCTGGCAATCGAATTTCCCTGCGCGCGACCTTTCAGGCTCGCTGCGTCGGGAGATCCATAAGAAGAAACCACAAGAAAAACGAAGCACACCCGTGTTCAGTCTCAGGAGAAGTGAAAGATGTTCGATGACGACACCTCCCCGGCGCGTCGCGATTTTCTACGCAAGTCGCTGACGCTCATCCCCGTCGTAACCCTGGCCAGTGCTGGCCTTCCTTCCAGTTCATTCGCGCAGACGCCGGCCAGCGATGCCGGGCAAACGCCTTCCGCCGTCCCAAGCGGCGAGTACAAACCGACCTTCTTTACCCCGCAGGAATGGACGTTTGTGATCGCCGCCTGTGACCGTCTGATTCCCTCCGACGCTGTCGGCCCCGGCGCCGTTGAGCTGGGCGTCCCCGAGTTTCTCGATCGCCATATGCAGACGCCTTACGCCAATGGTGGCATCTGGTACATGCAGGGCCCGTTCCTCGAAGCCGCGCCGGAATTCGGTTATCAAGGCCGCCTGAACCTGCGCGAAACCCTGCGCATCGGCATCAAGGCGATGGACGCCAGTTGCAAGAAGACGTTCTCCGGCAAGGCCTTCGCCGAGTTGTCCCACGCCCAGCAGGAAGAACTGCTCAAGGCGGCCGAGGGCGGCAAGCTGGTGCTGGAAGACATCTCCTCGAAGCTGTTTTTCACCAACCTGTTGAACGAGGTGCGCAACGGCTATTTCGCCGACCCGTCCCACGGCGGCAACAAGAACATGGGCGCCTGGAAGATGATCGGCTACCCCGGCATGCGCGCCGATTACATGGACTGGGTCACGGTGCGCGACAAGCCGTACCCGCTGCCGCCCGTCGATCTGGCCGGACGGAGGGGATAATCATGGCGAACGCAAAACCGAAAGTGGATGCCGTGATCGTCGGCATGGGATGGACCGGGGCGATCCTGGCCAAAGAGCTGACCGATGCCGGTCTGCACGTGGTGGTGCTGGAGCGCGGCGCCGATCGAGACACGCAGCCCGATTTCGCCTATCCGAAAGTGGTCGATGAGCTCGAAGGTTCGGTGCATCGCCGCTACCTGCAGAGCCTGTCTCAGGAAACCGTCACCGCCCGGCACAACCTGACCTCGACGGCCGTGCCGTATCGGCAGATGGGCTCGTTCAAACCCGGCACCGGCGTCGGCGGCGCGGGCAGTCACTGGTCCGGCTGCCATTTCCGCGCGCTGCCGGAAGATTTCAAACTGCGCAGCAACGTCGAGCAACGCTACGGGGCGAAATTCATTCCGTCGGACATGAGCATTCAGGACTTCCCGGTGACTTACGAGGACCTGGAACCGCATTTCGATCACTTCGAATACGTCTGCGGCACCTCCGGCAAAGCCGGCATCATCAACGGCGTCAAGCAGCTCGGCGGCAACCCGTTCGAAGGCTCGCGCTCGCGTGAATTCCCGCTGGGCCCGAACCCCAATTACCTCGGCGCCGAGATGTTCTACAAAGGCGCCCGCGAGATGGGCTGGGACCCTTATCCGATCCCGGCTTCCAACGCTTCGGCACCTTACGTCAATCCGTACGGTTGCCAGATGGGGCCGTGCAACGCCTGCGGTTTCTGCAGCGACTACGGCTGCCTGAACTACTCCAAGGCCAGCCCGAACATCAGCATTCTGCCGGTGCTGCGGCAGCGCAAGAACTTCGAGCTGCGCACTCACGCGCAGGTGCTCAAGGTCAACCTCGACAGCGACGGCAAGAAAGCCACGGGCGTGACCTACCTCGACGCCCAGGGCCGTGAAGTCGAGCAGCAGGCTGACCTCGTCTTGCTCTGCGCGTTCTCGCTGTACAACGTGCACCTGATGCTGCTGTCCGGCATCGGCAAACCGTACGATCCGCAAACCGGTGAGGGCACGGTCGGGCGCAACTACTCATACCAGAACCTCAACCGCGTGGTGCTGTTTTTCAACAAGGACGTGCAGGCCAATCAGTTCATCGGCATCGGCGGTGCCGGCACCACGATGGACAACCTCAACGGCAACCAGCTGGACAACGCTCAGGCCGGTTTCGTCGGTGGCGGGATCATCTGGGCGCGTCAGCCCGGCGCCGGGCCGGTGCGTGGCATCAACGTACCGCCGGGCACGCCGAACTGGGGCACCGCATGGAAACAGGCGGCCAGCGATGCCTTCCGTCATTCGTTCTACTTCGAAGTGCAGGGCGCCTGCATGTCCTACAAACAGCATTACCTGAGCCTGGATCCGACCTACAAAGACGGCTTCGGCCGGCCACTGTTGCGCATGACCTTCGACTGGCACGACAACGAGGTCAAGGCTTCTCAGTTCCTGGTGGGCAAGGCCATGGAGATGTCGAAGGTGCTCAATCCGACGGCGCTGTCGGGGGACGCCAAGAAACCCGGCGAGCACTACAACATCACCAAGTACCAGAGCACCCACACCTGTGGCGGCGCGATCATGGGCAGCGATCCGAAGACCTCGGCGCTCAATCGATACCTGCAATCGTGGGACGTGCATAACGTGTTTGCCATCGGCGCCAATGCCTTCCCGCAGAACAACGGCTACAACCCGACCGGCATGGTGGGTGCGCTGGCGTACTGGTCGGCCAAGGCCATTCGCGAGCAGTACCTGAAAAACCCCGGCCCGCTGGTTCAGGCATAAGGAGAGACGACCATGAAAAAGTTTCTCTTGAGCCTGGTATCACTGGCGGTGGTGGTGTTCGTCGCGCTGCTGGTGTTCGCCTTCTGGCCGACGACAACCCCGACGCTTGCGGCTGCCGGGGATGCCGATCAGGCCGCGTTGATCGAGAAGGGCCGCTATCTGGCCGACGCAGGCGACTGCACGGCGTGTCATACCGCGAAAGGAGGCAAGCCGTTCGCCGGTGGACTGCCGATCGCCTCTCCCATCGGCACGCTGTACAGCAGCAACATCACGCCTGACAAAGCCACCGGCATCGGCAATTACACGCTGGATGAGTTCGACCGTGCCGTCCGCCATGGCATTGCCGCCAACGGCAGCAGTCTGTACCCGGCCATGCCATATCCGGCCTATGCGCGGACCAGCGATGACGACATGCGGGGGCTGTATGCCTACTTCATGCAGGGCGTGGCGCCGGTTGCTGCCCAGAACCGCGCCAATGACGTACCGTGGCCGTTATCGATGCGCTGGCCGCTGGCGATCTGGCGCAAGGTGTTCGCACCTGCGCCGCAAGCCGTCGCCTTCGATGCCAGCCGTTACAAGGATCCGCAGATCGCACGCGGCGCCTATCTGGTGCAGGGACTGGGACACTGCGGCAGTTGCCACACGCCGCGTGCATTGACCTTGCAGGAGAAAGCGCTGGATGAGTCGGGCGAGGCTTATCTGTCGGGCGGTCCGGTGATCGACGGCTGGCTGGCGGTCAATCTGCGGGGCAATCCCGCGGACGGTCTGGGCAGTTGGACCCGCGATGACATCGTGGCGACCTTGCGCAGCGCACGCAGTACCACCCATGCGGTACTGGGTGGCGCGATGGGCGATGTGGTGGTTCACAGCACCCAGCACCTCAACGATGCAGACCTGCAAGCCGTCGCCGCCTACCTGAAAACCCTGCCGCCGACCAAGGATCAGGTCGCAAGCTTCAACGCTGATCCGGCCACGGCCAAGGCGTTGGCAGCGGGGCAGGAAGACAGTCGCGGCGCCGAGCTGTATGTGGACAACTGCGCGGCCTGTCACCGCACCAATGGTCAGGGCTACGAGCGGGTGTTCCCGAAGATCGCGGGCAACTCATCGGTGCTGTCGCAAGACCCGGTGTCGATGATCCGTCTGGTGCTGGCGGGCAGCAAGCTCCCGGCCACTGCAACGGCGCCTTCGGAACTGGGCATGCCGGGTTTCGCCTGGCGACTGTCGGATGAGGAAGTGGCGCAACTGCTGACCTTCATCCGCAGCAGTTGGGGCAACCAGGCGCCGGCGGTGAACGTCGAGGAGGTGACGAAGCTTCGGGCGACCCTGCCCAAGGAATCGCCAGCGGTGAGCCGCACGGACATCGCCAAGCCTTGAGGTCCGGCTCTCACTCAGCCTGAATCTGATCGTTCCCACGCCCAGCGTGGAACGATCATTGACTGGAACTTCGATGCAGGACCGCGCCACGCGGCACTGTCGTGGCTGATAACCCTGTAGGACCGGCTTTAGCCGGTCCTACTGACCGCGCCGGCAGCGACCCGATTACGCCTCCCGCCCGCGCAACCCGCTCTTTCCGTAAAACGCCACCACCACAAAACACCCCAATGGCAGCAGATACGCCAGCGCCGTCGAGAAGTGATCGGCGACCAATCCCATGAAGTACGGCATCAGCGCGCCGCCGACGATGGCCATGATCAGGAACGAGCTACCGCGTTTGGTGTGCGGGCCCAGGTTTTTCACGCCCATGGCGAAGATGGTGGGGAACATGATCGACATGAAGAAAAACACCGCGATCAACGCCACCACGGACACGCTCTCGACACCGCTGACCACCACGGCGCACAGCGCGACGTTGATCCACGCATAGACCATCAGCAGCCGCCGGGCGGGGATGCGTCCCATCAGCCAGGTGCTGAAGAAACGCCCACACATGAAGCAGATCATCGCCACCGACAACAGATAGGCAGCGGTCTGGCTGGTCATGCTCGCCCAATGCTCGGTGACGTAATTGATGAAGAACGCGCCGACGCCGACCTGTGCCGCCACGTAGAAAAACTGAGTCACGACGCCGCCGACGAATTCACGGTGCTGCCACAGCGTCTTGCTGTCACTGCGCTGAATCCCGGATTCCTGCTCACGCAGATCGGGCATCGGCGTGCGGGCGAAGAGGGCGGCGACCAGCAACACGATTACCGCGATTACCACGTAGGTCGTCTGCAGCGAGCTGTTATCGGTGGCCGCCTGGGCGCCACCGAAGAACAGCGCGCCGCCGAGCAGCGGGCCGACGAACTGGCCCAGGCCGTTGAACGACTGCGCGAGGTTGAGCCGGCGCTCGGCGCCTTTGGGGTCGCCGAGCACCGTGGCGTAAGGGTTGGCCGCGGTCTCCAGGCATCCCAGCCCCAGCGCGATGACGAACAGCGCGAACAGGAAGAACGGAAAGCTCGCGGCACTGGCGGCCGGCATGAACAGCAGCGCGCCCGCGGCATACAGGCACAGTCCCAGCAGAATCCCGGCCTTGTAGCCGAAGCGGTCCATCAGAAAGCCGGCGGGCAGGGCGATGATGAAATAGGCGCCGAAGTAGGCCGCCTGCAACAGGCCGGACTGCGCCTTGCTGACATGCAGCGTTTCCTGGAAGTGCTTGTTCAGGACGTCGAGCAGGCCATAGGACAGGCCCCAGAGAAAAAACAGGCTGGTGACCAGCATCAGCGCCATCCGCACCGATGGCTCGGCCTGGCGCAATACCCGGGTCTGGACTTTCGTGTTTTCAGTCAACATAACGCTCTCCTTTTGTTTTTGTTGGGGCGTGAAACGTGACGGTGGGTGATGCATCGATTCCTGTAGGCGCGCGCTTGCCCGCGATAACAGTGTGTCAGCCGACATGTGTGGGTCAGGCTGAGTGCATCGCGAGCAGGCTCACTGCTACAGATTCAGAACGTTACCGGGGCTGCTCCGCCAGACTGAAAATCCGCTCCATGGGCTGCCATTTGTTGCCCGGTTCGGTCCAGGGTGTCGGCTTCTGGTAAGCCCACATCAGGTCTTCCCATTCCTGCACTTTGGGGTTCTCGACAGCGGCCTTGTCCATCGCTTCGGCACTGAAATCTCCGGTGGTTTCCATGACCATGAACAGCCGCGTGCCCAGCCGCCAGATCTGCATGTCGAGCACGCCCTGTTCGCGCAGGTGAGCGGCGATTTCTGGCCAGATCCGCGCGTGCAGGCGTTGATATTCGGCAATCGACGCGGGGTCGTCGGCCAGGTCCAGCGCCAGGCACAGTCGCTGCGCGCTCATGTCAGCGCCCGGTCCAGATGGGTGTAACCGCCATCGACCACCAGCCATTGTCCGGTGGTGTGCGAGGCGCGCGACGACAACAGAAACAGCACGCTGTCGGCGATTTCGGTCGGCGTGGTCATGCGCTTGCCCAGCGGAATTTTCTCGACGATCTTCGCCAGCTTCGCCTGTGGGTCGGTAAAGCTGTCGATCCAGCGCTCATACAACGGCGTCATCACTTCCGCCGGAATCACCGCATTGACCCGTACGCCATCCTCGAGCAATGAGGCTGCCCACTCGCGAGTCAGCGAGAGCTGCGCACCTTTGGACGCGGTGTAGCCGCTGGTGCCGCCCTGGCCGGTCAGGGCCGTCTTGGAACCGATGTTGACGATCGCGCCCTGGCTCGCTTTCAGCGCCTCGACGCACAAATGCGCCATCAGGTAGTAATGGATCAGGTTCTTTTCCAGCGACTCGATGAACGCCTCGCGTCCCGCGTCCAGCCCGACGTTGTCGTTGACCCCGGCGTTATTGACCAGCCCGTCGATGCGCCCGAAACGTTTGAGCACGCTGCTGACGGCGGCGGCACATTGCGCTTCGTCGCGCAGCTCGACCTGGAAGAAGAGGCTTTGCGGCTGGCGCTGATCGAGCTGTGCAGCCAACGGCGGGGGCAGCGGCTGGTTGGCGAAGATCACCGGGATCGCGCCTTCTTCGGCCAGACCCAACGAGATGGCGGCGCCGATGCCCGAGCCGCCGCCGGTCACGATGATGACTTTGTCTTGCAGGTGCAGATTCATGGGCAGTTTCCTTGCAGGCCATAAAGGCGGAGGGCAGTGCCGCCACGGATCGCCGCCTGTTCGTCGGCGGACAGCTCGCGCAGGGCGCTTTCGAATAAGTGGTGGACGTCGCCGTAGCTGCCGGCCAACTGGCACACCGGCCAGTCCGAGCCGAACATCAAACGCTGCGGACCAAACAGCTCCAGCGCAAGGTAGAAATACGGCAGCAGCTGCACGGGTCGCCATTGCTGCCAGTCGGCCTCGGTGATCAGCCCCGAAAGCTTGCAACTGACGTGGGGCAGGACCGCAAGCGGGCTGATGCGGTCGGCCCAGGCCAGCGGGTTTTCCTGCGACAGATCGGGTTTGCCAAGGTGATCGAGGATGATGTGATGGTCGTCGTGACGTTTGCAGAACTCGGCAGCGGCCGGCAGATCGGCGTCCTTGATCAGCAGGTCGTAGCTCAGTTCGCGGGCTTGCAGCAGACGCATGCCTCGGGCGAACGCCGGGTCTTGCATAAACAGCGAAGGCGACGGCTCATCCTGGATCTGGTGGCGCATGCCCACCAGCTTGCGAGCCTGCGACCAGCTTTCCAGCTGGCGTTCCAGATCCGTCGCGCGCAAATCGACCCAGCCGACCACACCGACGATCCACGGATGCTCATCGGCCAGCGCCAGCAGCGCATCGGTCTCATCGCTGCATTGGCGGGCCTGCACGGCAATGCAGCCGTCCAGGCCGTGCGCGTCGAGTAACGGCTTCAGGTCCTGTGGTTGAAAGTCACGGCGCAGCAGGCCGTGACGATCGTCGATCCACGGATACTCCTGCGCCTGGTAACGCCAGAAATGCTGATGAGCGTCCAGGCGTAACGCGGCCGCCGGGTTGCTCAAGTGTCGGGACGACATTGTTGTTGTACTCCGTCCGTTTTCGTTGCCTGTCACATCTCATCTGCAGGCGTGAGCTTGCTCGCGATTGCAGTGCGTCAATCGATAAATGCGGTGCAGATGGACCGCTATCGCGAGCAAGCTCACTCCTGCAAGGGATAAGCGCTTGATCAGGGAAAAGCAGGATCAGCCCCGATACGCATACTGTTTCCTCGACGCCTCTTTCATCTGGATCGAAAACCCTGGCGCCGAGGGTGGCATGTACGCCGCATCGCGGATCACGCAGGGGTCTTCAAAGTGTTCATGCAAGTGATCGACGAACTCCACTACGCGGCCTTCGTGAGTCCCGGCGATGCACAGGTAATCGATCATCGACAGGTGCTGCACGTACTCGCACAGCCCGACGCCGCCGGCATGCGGGCACACCGGCAGGTGATATTTGGCGGCCATCAGCATGACCGCCAGCACTTCGTTGACCCCGCCCAGGCGGCAGGCGTCGATCTGCACCACGTCGATGGCTTCACGCATGATCAGTTGCTTGAAGACGATGCGGTTCTGGCACATCTCACCGGTGGCGACTTTTACCGGCAGTACGCCGAGTCGAATCTTGCGGTGGCCTTCGACGTCATCCGGGCTGGTCGGCTCTTCGATGAACCAGGGCTTGGCAAAGGACAGCTCGCGGACCCAGTCGATGGCGGCGTCGACTTCCCAGACCTGATTGGCATCGATCATCAAATGCCGATCCGGACCGAGCACTTCGCGGGCGATGCGCACCCGGCGAATGTCGTCCTGCAGGTCGCGGCCGACCTTGAGCTTGATATGCGAAAAACCGCCGTCGACGGCTTCCTGGCACAGCCGGCGCAGTTTGTCGTCGGGGTAGCCCAGCCAGCCGGCAGAGGTGGTGTAGCAGGGATAACCCTTGGCCTGCAGCGCTGTCAGGCGCTCGGCCTTGCCCTTGGCGCGATCACGCAGCAAGGTCAGTGCTTCGTCCGGGGTGATGCAGTCGGTGATGTAACGAAAGTCGATGCAGCGCACCAGTTGCTCGGGGCTCATGTCGGCCACCAGTTGCCACACCGGCTTGCCCTCGGCCTTGGCCCACAAGTCCCACGTGGCGTTGACCACCGCGCCGGTCGCCAGGTGGATGGCGCCCTTGTCCGGACCGATCCAGCGCAACTGGCTGTCGCTGGTGACGTGCCGCCAGAAGCGCCCCATGTCTTCGGCGATCCACTCAAGCTTCAGGCCGACCATGACGCCGGACAGCGCCTTGATCGCCGCGCAGCAGATCTCGTTGCCACGGCCGATGGTGAAGGTTAGACCATGACCCTGCAGCGCGGGATCATCGGTTTCAAGAATGACGTAAGCGGCGGAGTAATCCGGGTCGGGGTTCATCGCGTCGGAGCCGTCCAGCGACTGCGAAGTGGGAAAGCGAATGTCTTCAACGCGCAGGGCGGTGATGGTCGTCATGGCGGGTCCCTTTGGAATTGTTTTTGGGAGGCAGTGAGTCTCGGATGCAGCGGTCATCCGGCGGAAGTGAGTGCTCACGACGAGGCCGGTCCGCGCGTTTGCTGCGGTCCGGACGACGCCTTCGTGAGCGTGCTCACTGCCCTCCGTGCAGCGCCGTCGGTCAGTGCGACGGCGCCATCCTGATCAAGCGTCGACGGTCAGTTGCTCCTGTTCACCCAAGCCTTCGATGCCCAGGCGCATGCGCTGACCGGCGCGCAGGAACACCGGCTCCGGCTTGATGCCCAGGCCCACGCCCGGCGGCGTTCCGGTGGAAATCACATCACCCGGTTGCAGGCTCATGAACTGGCTCAGGTAGCTGACCAGTTTCGGGATCTGGAAAATCATCGTGCGGGTATTGCCGTTCTGGTAACGCTTGCCGTCCACTTCCAGCCACAGGTTGAGCTGATGCGGGTCGGCGATCTCATCCTTGGTCACCAGCCACGGGCCGGTCGGGCCGAAGGTGTCGCAGCCCTTGCCCTTGTCCCAGGTGCCGCCGCGTTCGATCTGGAATTCGCGCTCGGAGACATCGTTGATCACGCAATAGCCGACCACGTGATCCATCGCATTGGCTTCGTCGATGTAGCGGCCGCCCTTGCCGATCACCACGCCCAGCTCCACTTCCCAGTCAGTCTTTCTGGAGTTGCGCGGGATTTCGACGTTGTCGTTCGGGCCAACGATCGCGCTGGTCCACTTGTTGAAAATGATCGGTTCCTTGGGGATGTCGGCGCCGGTTTCCGCCGCGTGGTCGGCGTAGTTCAAGCCGATGCAGATGAACTTGCCGACCTGACCCACGCACGCACCGATGCGCGGTTTGTCCTGCACCAGCGGCAGACTGGCCGGGTCCAGCGCCTTGAGCCTGGCGATGCTTTCCGGGCTCAGCGCCGGGCCTGACACGTCATCGATGAATTCCGACAGGTCGCGAATGCCTCCGTCCTTGTCCAGCAGGGCCGGAAGTTCTTTGCCTGGTTCGCCGTAACGCAGCAGTTTCATTGGATGTCCTCGTTTGAATGATGAATCAGCATGGGGTGTCAGCCCGTGTAGGTGTGCTTGCTCGCGAGAGCGTCGTATCAGCCACCGCTTGCGAAACAGGCATATCGCATCGCGAGCAAGCTCACTTCTACAGGGGGCAGGTAGGCGTGGGTGAGTTCAATTACTCCATCCACCATCGATGATCTGTGCCGTACCGGTAGTGAACCCGCTGGCAGGGGAGCCGAGGTATAACGCCAGTTGCGCGATTTCCTGCGGCGTACCCAGGCGGCCCATGGGCTGGCGGGCCTCGAACGCAGCGTACACATCGGCCTCGTCCCGCTGCTCGCGGGCCGCCTGTTCGGCCACCCGCTGACGCAATGACGGCGACTCGACGGTGCCGGGGCAAATGCAGTTGCAGCGGATGTTCTGACCGACGAAGTCGGCGGCGACCGAGCGAGTGATGCCGATCACGGCGGCCTTGCTGGCGCAGTAGGCGAAGCGGTTGGGGACACCCTTGATGGCCGAAGCCACCGACGACATGTTGATGATCGAGCCGCCGCCGTTGGCCAGCATGGCGGGCAGGAACGCCCGAATCATCTTGTACATGGCCGTGACGTTGAGGTCGAACGCGAAATTCCAGTCTGTGTCCGAACACTCCAGAATGTTGCCGCTGTGCACCACGCCTGCGCAGTTGAACAGCACATCCAGTGCGCCGATCTCGGCGGCCAGTTGCTCGATGGCGCGATGGTCGGTGACGTCGAGTACGTGTTTGTGCACGCCCTGCAGGGTGTCCAGCGCGGCTGCGTTGATATCGACCGCAAAGACTTCCGCGCCGGCATTCAGATAAGCCTCGACACTGGCTTGACCGATGCCTTGAGCTGCGGCAGTGATGAGCACGCGCTTACCGGTAAGGTCCATGATGCATCCTTTGTTTTTATTGTTGAGGCGACCGTGGTCGGTCTGATGGTCAGGCCATTCGACGCGTGCCAGGGGAGTTGAGCCGAACCCTTCCAGGTTTGCTATCATCCGCTCGTCACAGGCGTCCAATGGTCAGGCCATTGGTCCTGTTTTTAGCACTTGTTTTCGGCCTCAACAAGGTCATTTTCATGCCGGACAGCCATCTTCATCTTTGAGCCGAGTGCCCATGCCAATCCAAGCTATTGATAACCAACGGCTTTACCGCCAGATCGCCGATCAGCTTCGGGCCTTGATCGACAGCGGCGAATTTCCGCCCGGTAGCCGATTGCCCGCCGAACGAGAGCTGGCCAAGTTATTGGGTGTCAGTCGAGCGTCGGTGCGCGAGGCGATGATCGCGCTGGAAGTCATCGGCCTTGTCGATGTGCGCGTCGGGAACGGCGTACTGGTGTGTGAGCCACCGGTGCAGTCGCTGTCGGATGAACCGGTGATGACCCAGGCGACCCGCGATCAGTGGAAAGACGTCGATCCGGAGCTGGGCATCGAGGTGGATTTCAGCGCGGAAATCCCGCCGTTCGCCTTGCTCCAGGCGCGCCGTCTGATCGAGCCGGAGACCGCGGCGCTGGCGGCCCAGAACGCGAGTGATGAAGAGCTGGAGTCGATCCGCGAAGCCTTCGAGCGCAACACCCGCGACAACCGCGAACATTCCCACACCCATCCGGGGGACCGGCTGTTCCATATCCGCATCGCCCAGGCGTCGGGCAACCCGGCGTATGCGCTGATGATCCAGCACTTGCTGGGTCATCAATACGGCAGCATGTTCCAGCGTCTGCAGGCGCATTACACTTCGGACGACATGCCGTTCCGCTCGGAGCACGAGCATCGTCTGGTTCTGCAGGCGCTGCAGAACCGTGACCCGCACGCCGCGCGGCAGGCGATGGCCGATCACCTGGATGAAGTGATCCGGATCTTCAGTCGCGGCGGGGCGTAACGGTCGCCGCGGCTGCAGACCCTCTCAAGCGTTGTCGGTCATGCGTCGGTGGAGAGCGTCACCGCTTCCCACGCGGCAATTTCCGATTCCAGCAAGGCCAGCTTGTCCCGCACCAGTTTCAACGCATCGCTGCCGAGCAACAGGTGGGCAGGCGGGTTTTCGCTGTCGATCAATTTCAGCATGGCGTTCGCCGCTTTCAGCGGATCGCCGATCTGTTTGCCGCTCCGTTCCTCCCGGGCCTTGCGGATCGGGTCGAAGGTTTCGTCGTAATCGGCGATCTGGCGAGGCGAGCGCTGCATTGAACGACCTGCCCAATCCGTGCGAAACCCGCCTGGCGCCACTGCCGTGACGTGCACGTTGAACGGCTTGAGCTCCTTGCCCAATGCTTCTGAAATCCCTTCCAGCGCGAACTTGCTGCCGTTGTAGTAGGCAATGCCCGGCATGGTAATGAAGCCGCCCATCGATGTGATGTTGAGAATGTGGCCTTTGCGCCGCTGACGAAACAACGGCACGAAGGCTTTGGTGATCGCGACGGCGCCGAACACATTGACGTCGAACTGGCGGCGCAATTCGTCCAGCGACGACTCTTCCAGAATGCCTTCGTGACCGTAGCCGGCATTGTTGACCAGCACGTCCACCGGCCCGAACGCTTTGTCGACGTTGGCAATCACGGTGTCGATGGCGTCGAATTCGGTGACGTCCAGCAGCACACCGTGGGCGCGGCCGTTCGCCTGGGATTCAAATTCGGCCAGTGCTTCCTGGGTGCGCAGGGTGCCGATCACGGTGTGTCCGGCGGCCAGCGCCTGCTGCGCCAACGCTTTGCCGAAGCCACTGCTGACGCCGGTGATGAACAGGGTTTTGGTCGTGGTCATATCGTTTCCTCACAAGGCAGATATCGTTGCTCGATAACGCCATATTAGAAACCTCGGGCTGCGAAGCGCTGTACCAGTCCTCCGGGATGATTGCCTGATCCTGCACGGGACAATATCACCGATCTTTGCGCGCGAGCACTTGCAGGACCGGCTTTAGCCGGGTAGGGGCCGGTGTGTTGGATGGAGATGCAGCGGCTGGAAATCAGTCTTCGCGGGCCAGCGCGCTCCTGCAGTGACAGAGCGGATGCGCGCGCCTGCGAACGGGCGTGCAGCGTTCAGGTTCGGGGGTTGGCCGAGTTCTTGGTCACCAGCCGCAATCCACTCGCCACGCTGCCCACGGCGGCGAAACCGGCGCCAATGCTCAAGGCCAGCACCGGGCCGTGTGCGCTGGAGATGCCGAAGCTCAACGCGACCAGCGCCGCGCCTGTCGCCTGACCGATCAGCCGTGCCGTGGCGATGGTGCCGCTGGCGCCGCTGGAGCGCTCCTTGGGGGCGCTGGTCATCAGGGCTTTCTGGTTGGGCGCCTGGAAGAAACCGAAGCCGATGCCGCAAAGGATCATCCGCAGCACGATGGACACAACGCTGGCGTCGGCCGGCATGGTCGCCAGCGAGATCATCCCGCCGCACAGCATGGCCAGGCCAATGCCGCCCAGCAGGCCGGGTGGGTAGCGGTCCGACATGCGCCCGGCGAACGGCGCGATCATCGCCACCACCACGGACCATGGCGTCATCAGAAACCCCGTCTGCACCGGGTCGCGGCCGAGCGTGGTTTCAAAAAAGAATGGCAGTGACACGAACGCCAGCCCTTGGGTGGCGAACGAGCAGAAAGCGGTCAGCGCCGACAGGGCGAACATCGGCCGCTTGAGCAAGTCCAGCGGAAACATCGGTGCAGGATGGCCCGCCTCGCGCTTGAGCATCGCCGCGCCGCCCACCAGAAACACCGCCAGCGCAATCAGCACGCTGCTCATGGAGCCCAGCTGCGCCGCTTGGCTGAGCGCGAAAATCAGGGCGCCGAAGGTGATCACGTTGAGGATCGCGGTCACCCGGTCGAAGGTCAGGCTGCCCGGCCGGGTGGCGGGCAGGGAGTTCCAGGCGAAGACCAGCGCGAACACGCCGATCGGCAGGTTGATCGCGAACAGCCAGGGCCAGTTGGCGACTGAGAGCACCAGCGAGGCGATGGTCGGGCCGATGGAAAACGAGGTGCCGACGACCAGCGCGTTCATGCCCAGACCGCGACCGAGGCGTTCGTGGGGGAAGATCGAACTGATCAGCCCGGCATTGACGCTCATGATCGCGCTGGCGCCAATGCCCTGCAGTACGCGGGCGATGGTCAGCGTCGGCAACGACCAGGAAAACGTACACAGCGCCGACGACACCACGAACAGGATCAGGCCACCCAGATACACTTTGCGCTGCCCCAGCACGCCGCCTAGCGCGGCGAACGGCAACAGCGTGGCGACGGCGGCGAGTTGGTAGGCATTGATGATCCACACCGATGCGGCAGGCGAGGCGTGCAGGTCGGCGGCGATGGCGGGGAGTGCGGTATTGGCAATGGCCGTGTCCAGTGTCGCCAGGGCGATGGACAGCAGAATCGCGACCATGCCGCGAAACTCGCGAGAGGTCAGCTTATCGTTGACGCGTGGGGAATCCTGAGTGGCGGGCTGGACCATTATCGACAACGCTCCGAGAGAGGCGACAGGCGGGTCTGCAAGCACAGACGAAAGCGTGATGGTGCCGGTTCGGCAGGGGGCTATGCAATGGGCAATGCTTGAGTTTGAGCGGTTCGCGCGTTTGACGGACTGTCCAGAGGCGTCGAGAACGGGTGAAGGGCGCGCTTGCCCGCGAAGCGTTCATCTCATCCGACCGAGCTGCAGGTAACGCAGCATTTGTTCGGATCATGAGTGTCTTCGCGGGCAAGCGTGTCAATGCAGAGCGCGGTGATGCTTAGCCCGCCGGCGCGTCGATATCCCGGTCAGTCTCTCCCGTCTGGTTTTCTTCTTTGGTGGTGTCCGGTGACTCATGCTCTTCGGGCTCGAAGTCAGGCGTGAAGCTGTTTTCGCCGGACAGATTGCCGTTGTTCTCCTGGCTCTGCGCACCGTTGTTGCTCTGGCTCTGCGCGCCGCCCTGTGCAGGCGCCTTGTCCTGACCCATCTGGTTATCCGGGGTATCCGGGTCAATGGCCGGGTCGTTGCGTTCGCCGTTCTGCTGATTATTGGGGTTAGCCATATCCACCTCTTCGGTCATGCCCTGTTCAAAGGGCTTACAGATATCGATGGCGCCGCCTTGCAAGCGTTCGATCAATCTGCCGACTGGTTGCCAGCGCGGCTCAGCTGTCTCGATAGGCGCCCGTCACCGGCAGGCGGCTGCCGAGGCGATAGCGCGAGGAGGGATGCACCAGCCGCACGAAGGTGACCACGCGCCCGCTGTTCCACGTCCGGCGCAGCAACACCAGACACGGCTCGCTGGCGTCGATCTGCAACAACCTGCGCTCCTCGGCGCTCGGGTGACTGGCTTCGACGATGTGCTCCATCTCGTCCGGTTGAATGATCTGCAGCAGATAGCGCGCCGACTGCAACGTGTCACCGAATGGCTGCTCGAGAAACGCCGGGGCGGTCTGCGGATTGACGTAGCGATCTTCCAGCTGCACCGCGACGCCGTCCTCGTAATGCACGCACAGCAGATGAAACACCGACGCACCGGTCGTCAGCGACAGCGCAGCGGCGATCGGCATCGAAGCGGCTTCCCGACCCAGATGCAGCACCTGGCAGTGATAGCGATGACCGCGCGCGACGATCTCGTCGGCGATGTTAGTGATGTGCAGCAGGTTGGACTGCGGCTTGCTCTCGGCCACGAACGTGCCGACCCCGGTCACCCGCAGCAGCCGGCCTTCTTCCGTCAGTTCGCGCAAGGCGCGATTGACTGTCATGCGCGACATGCCCAGTTCCAGCACCAGACGGTTTTCCGACGGAATCAGGTCGCCGGGCTTCCATTCCCCGGACACCAGCTTGCCGTGCACGAACTCCTTGGCCTGCCGATACAGGGCCTGCGGTGCCGGCTTGTCCATCATTGACCTCCTTAACGCAGTACGGTCCGGATGATCACCTGCAGGAGCGCGCTTGCCCGCGATCACGACGGGTCTGCGCCATCCTGTCTCAAGATCTTACGACCGGTTCCCGGCCGATCGCGGGCAAGCGCGCTCCTACAAGATCAGCGCTTGCTGTTTGCCGTCCTGCCAGAATGCGTTGCGGTCCAGGTAGTTCTGCAAAAACTGCTGCAAACGCGGCTGTTCCGCGTTATGGAAAATCTGCTGCGGCGTGCCGCGCGCGACCACCTCGCCCTGATCGAGGAAAATCACCGAGTCGGCCACCTGCGCAGCGAAACCCATCTCGTGGGTCACCACGACCATGGTCATGCCTTCTTTGGCGAGCGTCTTCATCACTTGCAGCACTTCGCCCACCAGTTCCGGATCCAGCGCCGAAGTCGGCTCATCGAACAGCATGATGTGCGGCTCCATCGCCAGTGCCCGGGCGATCGCCACGCGCTGCTGCTGACCGCCCGACAGCTGCGCCGGATAGGCCTGGGCCTTGTGTGCCAGACCGACCTTGTCGAGCATCGCCATGCCACGGGTGTTCGCCTCGTCTGCGGACAGTTTGCGCACGCGGCGCAAGGCTTCGCAGACGTTGCCGATCGCTGTCATGTGCGGCCACAGGTTGAACTGCTGGAACACCATGCCGACGTTGCGCCGCACCTGATTGATCTGCGACTGCGGAGCACGACGGCGACCCTTGTCGGTGTCCTGCCAGCCGAGCAACTGGCCCTCGATGCGGATCTGGCCTTCGTCGTATTCCTCCAGAAACGCCATGCTGCGCAGCAGGGTGCTTTTGCCCGACCCGGAAGGGCCGATCAGGCACACCACTTCGGAGCGGCGCACCTGCAGATCGATGCCTTTGAGCACGCGCAGATTGCCGAAGCTTTTGCCGACCCTGTCCAGCGTCAGAATGGTTGGCTGCTCGCCGGGCGCTGTTGCCGAAGTCTTCATGCTTTCACCTTGTTTCTCGCGTGTGCTGGCGGACACGGGGCCGCTGGGAATCAGGAAACTGTTCATCGTGGTTGCTTATTCATGAAGCGGCCGACGCGGGTTTCCAGGAGCATGCCCAGCCGCGAGCACAGCTCCACCAGAATCAGGTAGCCGATGCACAGCATCAGCAGGGTTTCGACGAATGCGAATGTCTCCGAGCCGATCCCGGTGAGCACCATGGTCAGCTCCGGAATGGTTATGATCGACAGCACGGCGGTTTCCTTGCACAGCACGGTGATCATGTTCACCAGCGCCGGAAGGATGATCACCAGCATCTGCGGGACCTGGATGCGCCAGATGCATTGAAGGCGGGTGATGCCCAGGCAATCGGCGGCTTCCAGTTGCCCGCGGGCGACCGAGTCGAAGCCGGAGCGGAAGATTTCGGCGAAGTACACGCTGCCATAGACGCCCAGGCCCAGAATGCCGGCCGGAATGGGGTCCAGGCTCAACCCGAAGGACGGGCCGCCGTAGTACACCAGAAACAGTTGCACCAGAAACGGCGTGCTGCGGATCAGCTCGATGAACACCCTGAGCGGCGCGCGCACGAAGTTATTGCCGAACACCTGTGCCACGGCGATCAACATGCCCAGCGCGATGCCGAGCACGACGCCGCTGCTCCACGTGGCGAGGGTGACCATGAAGCCCGAGCCGATGTCGCCCAGGTGGTCGGTGATGATGGTCGGATCGAAGATCATGCGGTCTGCTCCTTGAGCCGACGCTCCAGCACGCTGCCACAGAAGGCCAGCGGAATGTTGATCAGGCAATAGAAGCCGGCCAGCATCAGATAGTCCTGAACGAACATGTAGTCGCTGGCGGCGAGGTTCTGCGCGGTGCGCGTCAGATCGGCCAGGCCCACCACCGACACCAGTGACGACGCCTTGATCAGCAGGATCATTTCATTGACCAGTGCCGGCAGCGTCAGGCGTACGGCTTGAGGCACACGGATGCGGATCAGCATCTGGCTGGCGCTCATGCCGAGCAACCCAGCGGCTTCGAGCTGGCCGCCCGGAATGGCGAGGAAACCGCCACGCATGATTTCCGCAATGTAAGCGCCCGCCGCCAGCGACAGGCCAATGATCGCGGCCACCGTGGGCGACACGTTGGGCAGGCCGATGCGCGGCAGGAAGTAATAAATGAACAGCAACTGGACCAGCAGCGGAATGCCGCGGAACACGAAGATGTAAGCGCCGCCCAGACGGCGGAGCAGGGGAATCGGGGACAGACGCAGGCTGCCGACGACGATGCCGATGACGAAACCGAACGCCAGCGCGGCGATGGACACCTGCAACGTCACCCACAGGGCGCCGAGCAATAAAGGTGCGTTCTGCTGCAGCAAGGGCCAATCGAACACGTTGTGACTCCAGCTATCTCGAACGGGTGGCGTTGCACGTGTAGGAGCGTGGCTTGTCCCGCGATCGGCTGCGAAGCAGTCGCAAGTCCATGTCTCCCGGCGGTATCTGAAACACCGTATGGGTAGACTTTACGACGACTTCGTCGCCGGTCGCGGGACAAGCCGCGCTCCTACAGAGGGGCGTGGCGTTGCTGAGCGCGCGCTTTACCACGTCGGCTCGAAATCACCCTTCGGCACGTCCATCTCCGCACCAAGCCATTTTTTCTGCAGGGCGGCGAGGCGGCCGTCGTCGTGCATCCTGGTCAGGGCTGCGTCCAGCGCCGCGATCAGGCTGTCGGCATCGGCGTCCTTGCGGCCCAGGTACGCGAAATAGGATTTCTTGCCGAACGGCGGCTGCACCACTTTGTACAGATTGGCTTTCTGGGCAGCGACGTAAGAGATGTTCGGCAGCGAGTTGGCGACGGCGACGATGCGCTTGGCGGCGAGGTCAGCGTAAGCCTGGTTGTTGTCGACGTATTCGCGAATGGTGACCTTCTCCGGCAGGGTCGCGGCAAAGGCTTTGAGCTCTTCGAGTTGCGCCGACCCTTTACCGGCACCCACGGTTTTACCGGCGATGTCTTCAGGCTTCTTGATGCTGTCGTCCTTGGCCCCGGCCATCAGCGCCACGGTGGCTTCGGCAATGGGCGAAACGAAGTGATAGCGCTCTTTGCGCGCCTTGGTGACGATGATCGGGCCGGCAACCACGTCGAATTTCTTCGCTTCCAGCCCTGGCAGCACGCTCGGCCAAGGCAGATCGAGGAACTTGATCTTGACGCCCAGCTCCTTGCCCAGCTCCTCGAACAACTCGGCGTTCAGGCCTTTCTGTTTGCCCCCATCGAGAAAGTCGAACGGGGCAAATTGCATTTCGGTGCCGACAACCAGCTCACCGGCTTTCTTCACGTCGGCCAACTGGTCCGCCTGCGCCGCGATGGAGAAAGCCGTCAGCGCCGCCGCGATGCTCAGGCTTTTGAACGTCTTACTGAAAAGAGAATCGAGTCGCATTGTGTAACTCCTTCAGATGCAGTGTTGTCGTCGTGAGGTGGGGCAGATGTGCTACGGGTGCTGCAGTTAGCGTGCCATACCGGTATATACAACCGGCCGGCCGTTCAGCCGAAGATCTTGCCCGGATTGAGAATGCCCTTGGGGTCCAGGCTGTTCTTCAGCGCGGCCATCGTCTGCATGGCGTCTGCACTGACCGAGTGGTGAAGAAACTCGCGCTTGAGCAGGCCGATGCCATGCTCTGCGGACACCGCGCCGCCCAGCTCGCCGACCGCGCTGTAGACCAGTTCTTCGATCTCGAACACGGGCGCAGGCTGAGGCAGCGAATGGCAGTCCACCGTCAGGTGCAGATTGCTGTCGCCGATGTGGCCGAAATACACGCTGCGGTTACCGGGCCAGCGCAGGTCCAGGCGTTCGCGACACAGGTCTGCGAACTCACCGATCTGGCCGATGGGCAGGCTGATGTCGAAATTCAACGGCGCCAGGCGGACCGGAAACTCTGCGGTCGCTTCACGGATCTTCCACAAGCTGCGCGCCTGGGCCTGCGAGCTGGCAAGGATGGCGTCAACCACTTCGCCCGCATCGAGGGCGGCTTCCAGTGTCTGCTGCAGCGCTTCATCGCTGGCCGAGGATTCGAGCAGGACGTAAAGCGGGTGATGATCCGGCATGGGCGAAACCGGGTTTTCCAGCCAGGACACGCCCATGCGAAAGAAGTCCTGCCACATCAATTCGTACGCCTGGGGCGTGCCGACGCTGCGCTGGATGCGCCGCAGCAAGGCGACGGCGCTGGGGTAGTCGGGCAGGGCGCAGAGCAACGTGGTGGACTGGCCCGGCTGTGGCGCCATCTTCAGCACCGCGCGGGTAATCACCCCAAGGGTGCCTTCGCTGCCGATGAAGCACTGTTTCAGGTCATAGCCGCAGTTGTTCTTGATCATCTTGTTCATCAGGTTCAACACACGACCGTCGGCCAGCACGACTTCCAGGCCCAGCACCAGGTCGCGGGTCATGCCATAACGGATCACTGCGTTGCCGCCGGCGTTGGTGGCGATGTTGCCGCCAATCTGGCAGGAACCGCGCGCGCCCAGGTCCAGCGGAAACAGAAAGCCGGCGTTGGCGACAGCGTGCTGAATGTCCTGCAGAGCGGTACCGGCCTTGACCGTGACAGTGGCGGCCGCGGCATCGATTTCTTCGATGCCCTGCAAACGATCCAGCGACAGGGCGATGTCCGTCGCCCTCGGCACCGCGCCGCCCGCCAGCCCGGTCATGCCGCCTTGCGGGACGACCGGTTGACCTGCAGCGTTGCAGATGCGCAGGGCGGCGGCGACCTGTTCGGTGTCTTTAGGCAGGAGCAGCGCTGCCGGGCAGGTGGGGGCGTGGCGGGTCCAGTCGCTGTAGTGACGCTGACTGATCGAGTCGCCCGTCAGCACCTGCCCGTCGCCCAGGGCGTCGCGCAATCGGGTGAGGGTCTGTTGCAGGTCGTTCATGACATCAACTCACGGAAAAGGTCGCGTCGCGCTGGCGGCTGGCGCGCAACAGGTTCAAGTCCGGCTGCCCGAGCAGGGTCAGGGCCAGACGCAATTCATGACTCAGCAGATCAAGGGCGTGCCCGGCACCCGCCTGGCCGCCCACGGCGACGCCATACAGCGTGGCGCGGCCCAGCAGGACTGCATCGGCGCCCAGTGCGCAGGCTTTGAGAATGTCGGTGCCGCGCCGGATGCCGCTGTCCAGAAGGATGCTCAGCTTGCCTTTCGCGACCTCGGCGATGGCTGGCAGGCAATCGAGACTGGCAGGCACGCCGTCGAGCTGGCGTCCGCCATGGTTGGTCACCACGACGCCATCGAGCCCAAGCTGCACGGCGCGTTCGGCGTCCGCAGGATGCATCACGCCCTTGAGCAGCAGCCGATGAGGCCAGCGCTCGCGCAGGCGGGCGAGAAACTCCCAACTCAGCTGCTTCTCCATTTTCGCGCCGATGAAATGCGCGGCGCCGGCAGCGTTGCGTTGGTCGGCAGGCAAGTAGCGATCCAGATTGGCCATGCTCGGCATGCCGTGGGGCCACAGCGTCTGCCGGATCCAGCGCGGATGGCGCAAGACGTCCAGCTTGTTGCGCAGGCTCAGTTGGCGCGGACGGGCGAAATTACGTCGGTCCCATTCGCGATTGCCGAGCAGAACGGCGTCGGTGGTCAGCAGCAAGGTCTTGCAACCCACCGCGTCTGCGCGTTGCAGCAAGTCTTCCTGCACGGCGGGGTCGCTCATGCTGTAAAGCTGAAACCACAGATCGACGCCCGGAACGGCCTGGACGAGCTGCTCCATCGAGGTGGTCGAGACCGTGCTCAGGGAGAAGGGCAGCCCGCGCTCGGTGGCGGCGCGCGCCAGGTGGATATCGGCGTCGCGAAACAGCATGCCGTTGTAGCCCGTGGGCGCGATGGCCATCGGCAGGTTTCTCTGCTCGCCGAGTAGCATGCGGCGCGTGTCCGGCGACTCGCCCGGCACCAGCGTTCGGGGCAACAGGCTGACCTCGGCGAATGCCTGGCGATTGCGCGCCAGCGTCAGTTCTTCCTCGGCGCCGCCCTCAAGGTATTCCCAGGCGAAATGCGGCAACCGGCGACGGGCCATATGGGCCAGTTCGGCGATGCTGTGCGCACGAGTGAAATCAGTGCCGGCGTGATAACGACGCATGAATGTCCTTGGTCGAGCTGTATAGACAGCCGACGCAAGATACAGGCCAGTTCAGCGCGGGAGGCTGGGTCTCGGGTTGCCAACGATCCCGCAGCAAAAAAGCCGAAAGGATGTCACCAAAAGTTGCACCGATTGCGTTCCCGTGCCCATTGATGGGGCGTCCAGAAACTTCACGCCACCCGGTTCGGTACATCTGCGCAGGCGCGTACGATGTTCCGCGATTGCGGTGGTCAGCCATTGATTGCCTGTCTGACACACCGCAATCTCGGGCACGCATGGCCCTGCAGACTCCCGCGTCTCATGCACGGCATATTAAATGCTTCACCTGTCTATACAGCTTGCCGATCCTTTCGTAGACAGGAGTTTGCATGACCGTTCACAGCAACCCCGCATCCATCAGCCTCCCGCTGATCGACATGGCCGGTGTCCGAGAAGGCGAACCGTCGGCGATCGCGCGTGCCGGAGAGGCCATCCGCAAGGCCTGCAGCGAAACCGGGTTTTTCTACATCATCAATCACGGCGTGCCGCAGAAGGTGATCGACGCCGCCATGGCTGCGGCGAAGACTTTTTTTGCCTTCCCGGCGGAGGTCAAGCGTCAGGTCGCGGTCAACAAACGCCATCGCGGCTGGCACGCGCTGGGCGGGGCGCTGATGTACGAAGCGACCAAGCCGGACTTCAAGGAATTCTTCAGCATGGGCCTGGAGTTGCCGGAAGACGATCCATGCGTGTTGGCGGGGGAGGCGCTGCGCGGGCCCAACCAGTGGCCGGATTTCATGCCCGAACTACGTCTGGCGCTGGATGCGTATTACGAAGAAATCGGCGAGGCCGGTGCGGACTTGCTCAAGGCGGTCGCGGTGGGACTGGGCATTGCTCCGGCGTTTTTTGAGCCCAAGTACGGCAAACGCCTGCAACGCACGCAGATGGTCTATTACCCGCCGCATCCGCCGAGGGCTGAGACGGATCAGTTCGGCGTGGCGCCGCACACCGATTACGGCTGCATCACGCTGTTGTATCAGGACAACAGCGGCGGCCTGCAAGTGCGCGAGCTGGGCAGCAACAGTTGGATCGACGCGACGCCGATGGAAGGCAGCCTGGTGGTCAACGTCGGCGATCTGCTGGCGCGCTGGTCCAATGACCGTTTTCGATCGACGCTGCATCGGGTGATCAACACGTCGGGGCACGAGCGGTATTCGATTGCGACTTTCTATGACCCGACCTACGGCGCGGTGGTCGACCCCTGTGATCTGGGCATCGATTCCGCATCCAGCCTTTATCCACCCGTGGCGGCAGGCGATTACATCCTCAAGCGGATCGACGACTCCATGGCGTATCGCAGGAAAGCGCAGTGATTAGGGCCATGAGCCGATGCATTCGATTGGATGAACGCGAGCAAGCGCGCGCCTGCAGGGTTGTGTGTCGAGCACAAAAAAGGGGAAGCAGACATCAATCTGCTTCCCCTTTTGCCGTTTCCGGCTTGCCGCTGCTATTTCAGATCACTGCCAGAATCGCCTGGGTCACCGCTTCGATGTTGCGCGTGTTCAACGCTGCAACGCAGATGCGGCCGGTGTCCAGCGCGTAGATGCCGAACTCGTTGCGCAGACGATGCACCTGTTCGGTGGTCAGGCCCGAGTAGGAAAACATCCCACGCTGACGCGCGACGAAGCTGAAGTCCTGGCCCGCAGCGTTGTTCGCCAGACGTTGGGTCATCTCTTCACGCATGCCACGAATGCGCAGGCGCATTTCTGCCAACTCGTCTTCCCATTTCTGACGCAGCTCAGGGCTGTTCAACACCGCGGCAACGATGGTCGCGCCATGGGTCGGCGGGTTGGAGTAGTTGGTGCGGATCACACGTTTGACCTGCGACAGAACGCGCGCGGTTTCTTCTTTGGAGTCGGTGACGATCGACAGCGCGCCGACGCGCTCGCCATACAGAGAGAACGATTTGGAGAACGAGCTGGAGGCGAAGAACGTCAGGCCGGAGTCGGCGAACAGGCGCACGGCGGCGGCGTCTTCGTCGATGCCATCGCCAAAGCCCTGATAGGCCATGTCCAGGAACGGCACGTGGCCTTTGATTTTCAGAACCTCAAGGACCTTTTTCCAGTCTTCCAGGGTCAGGTCGACACCGGTCGGGTTGTGGCAGCACGCGTGCAACACGACGATGGAGCCCGCCGGCAGATTCTGCAGGTCTTCCAGCATGCCCGCGCGATTGACGTCATGGGTCGCGGCGTCATAGTAGCGGTAGTTCTGCACCGGGAAGCCGGCGGTTTCAAACAGCGCGCGGTGGTTTTCCCAGCTCGGGTCGCTGATGGCGACGACGGCGTCTGGCGACAGCTGCTTGAGGAAGTCGGCACCGATTTTCAGCGCGCCGGTACCGCCGACGGCCTGCACGGTCATGACCCGGCCCGAGGCCAGCAATGGCGACTCGGCACCGAACAGCAGGGTCTGCACGGCCTTGTCGTAGGCTGCGATGCCATCGATCGGCAGATAGCCGCGGGGTACGTGTTGAGCGACACGAATCTCTTCTGCTTCGGCAACGGCACGCAGCAGCGGAATTTTCCCTTCTTCGTTGCTGTAAACGCCTACACCCAGGTTGACCTTGGTCGTACGGGTGTCAGCGTTAAATGCTTCGTTGAGGCCCAGGATAGGATCGCGTGGTGCCATTTCGACAGCGGAGAACAGGCTCATTTTTGCGGCAGCTCTGAATGGGGAGTGAATGGGTAGCATCGCTCCGGCCGAATGCACTAGAGCGGTGCACAAACGGGGAGCTAGTATAGAGGCCATCGCCGACGGGGGCGACAGGTCAGGGGCGGTTTTTTCGAGGTATTTCCGATTATTTCCCGACCATTAGTCATGTCGCGCGGACTAATGTCCTGACGACGGCTTGAAAGCCGGCGATGACGACTCCATTTGTAGTCCCATCACTTCCTTTCACGTGCGTCTTTTCCTTTGGCGGGATCAGCCGTCCGCGCTCATTACGCCCCGGCCAGACGTCATGCTGCGGGGGCGAACATAGAGGTACGTTATGTCCGAGTTCCAACTCGTTACCCGTTTTGAGCCGGCCGGGGATCAGCCGGAAGCCATTCGTCAGCTGGTCGAGGGCATCGATGCCGGGCTGTCGCACCAGACTCTGCTGGGCGTGACCGGCTCAGGCAAGACGTTCAGCATTGCCAACGTCATTCAGCAGGTCCAGCGCCCGACCCTCGTGCTGGCGCCGAACAAGACCCTGGCCGCTCAGTTGTATGGCGAGTTCAAGGCGTTCTTCCCGAACAACGCGGTCGAGTACTTCGTCTCTTACTACGATTACTACCAGCCGGAAGCTTATGTGCCTTCGTCCGACACCTTCATCGAGAAGGATGCGTCGATCAACGACCACATCGAGCAGATGCGCCTGTCCGCGACCAAAGCCCTGCTGGAGCGCAAGGACGCGATCATCGTCACCACGGTGTCGTGCATCTACGGTCTGGGCAGTCCGGAGACCTACCTGCGCATGGTGCTGCACGTCGATCGCGGCGACAAACTCGACCAGCGTGCCCTGCTGCGCCGCCTGGCGGACCTGCAATACACCCGCAACGACATGGACTTCGCCCGAGCGACCTTTCGCGTGCGCGGCGACGTGATCGACATTTTCCCCGCCGAATCGGACCTCGAGGCCATTCGCATCGAGCTGTTCGACGATGAGGTCGAAAGCCTGTCGGCCTTCGACCCGCTGACCGGTGAGGTGATTCGCAAGCTGCCGCGCTTTACCTTCTATCCCAAGAGCCACTACGTGACGCCGCGCGAGACGCTGCTGGACGCGATGGAAGGGATCAAGGTCGAGCTGCAGGAGCGGCTGGAGTACCTACGCGGCGCCAATAAGCTGGTGGAAGCGCAGCGCCTGGAACAGCGCACCCGTTTCGACCTGGAGATGATCCTCGAGCTGGGCTACTGCAACGGCATCGAAAACTATTCCCGCTACCTTTCCGGTCGTCCGGCAGGGGCGCCGCCGCCCACGCTCTACGATTACCTGCCGGCCGATGCGCTGCTGGTGATCGACGAGTCCCACGTCAGCGTGCCGCAGGTCGGCGCCATGTATAAGGGCGACCGCTCGCGCAAGGAAACCCTGGTGGAATACGGTTTCCGTCTGCCGTCGGCGCTGGACAACCGGCCCATGCGATTTGATGAGTGGGAATCCGTCAGCCCGCAGACCATCTTCGTTTCGGCCACGCCCGGTCCTTATGAAGGCGAGCACGCTGGGCGCGTGGTCGAGCAAGTCGTCAGGCCGACCGGCCTGGTCGACCCACAGATCGAAATCCGTCCGGCGCTGACCCAGGTCGACGATCTGCTGTCGGAAATCAAGAAGCGCGTCGAACTGGAAGAGCGCGTGCTGGTGACGACGCTCACCAAGCGGATGTCCGAAGATCTCACCGACTATCTGGCCGATCATGGCGTGCGCGTGCGTTACCTGCACTCGGACATCGACACCGTGGAGCGGGTGGAAATCATCCGCGATCTGCGCCTTGGCACCTTCGACGTGCTGGTGGGGATCAACCTGCTGCGCGAAGGCCTGGACATGCCCGAAGTCTCGCTGGTAGCGATTCTCGATGCCGACAAGGAAGGCTTCCTGCGCTCCGAGCGCTCGCTGATCCAGACCATCGGCCGCGCGGCGCGCAACCTCAACGGCCGGGCGATCCTGTACGCAGACAACATGACCGGCTCGATGGAGCGGGCCATCGGCGAGACCGAACGCCGTCGCGACAAGCAGATCGCGTTCAACCTCGCCAACGGCATCACGCCCAAAGGCGTGGTCAAGGACATCACCGACATCATGGAAGGCGCCACCGTCCCCGGCTCGCGCAGCAAAAAACGCAAAGGCATGGCCAAGGCCGCCGAGGAAAACGCCAAATACGAAGCCGAACTGCGCTCACCCACCGAAATCACCAAGCGCATTCGCCAGCTGGAAGAGAAGATGTACCAACTGGCTCGGGATCTGGAGTTTGAAGCAGCGGCGCAGATGCGTGACGAAATCACCAAACTGCGGGAGCGGTTGTTGGCGGTTTGAGTGTTTGATGCTGCTCGCACGGTTCTACGCGCGGCATAAGGCTCGATAAGCTGGATGGCGTCAATGCGCAGCCCCACCCTTGACGCCCGACGGCAGCTTTTTGGTCAGCATCACCGCCACCATGCTGATCCCCAGCGCGATCCCAACAAAGTGAAACGCGTCGTTGTAGGCCATGATCGCGGCCTGTTGGTGGGCGATTTCGCTGAGCTTGCCCAGTGCCGCCGTCTCGTTGCCCAGTCGGTCGGTCAGTTGCGTCAGGCGCTCGGCCACCTGCGGGTTGGCGGGGGAGATGGACTCTCGCAGGTAATCGAAGTAGGTCTTGGTGCGGGCGTCCAGCAGTGTGGCCAGCAGGGCGATGCCGATGGCGCCGCCCAGGTTGCGCAGGATGTTGAACAGGCTCGATGCTGAACCGGCGTCCTGCGGCTGAATGAATGCCGTGGCGATCAGTGAGACGGTGACCATGATCAGTGGCTGCCCGAGGGCGCGGACAATCTGGATGTGATTAAACTGCGGCCCGGCAAAGTCAGGGTTAAGCACGCCTGACGAAAAGCTGGCAATGCCGAACAGGCCAAAGCCAAGGGTGCACAGCACTTTGGGGGAGATGACCTTCATCAACTGTGGCACCAGCGGAATCAAGAACAGCTGCGGCACGCCCATCCACATGATCACTTCGCCGATCTGCTGGGCGTTGTAGCCTTGAACCTGCGCCAGATAAAGCGGCAGCAGATAGATCGAGCCGTACAATCCCACGCCCATGCCGACGCTGGAAATACTCGACAGTCCGAAGTTGCGGTTACCCAGAATGCTCAGGTTGATCAGCGGTCTGGGTCGGGAAAACTGGATGATCACGAACGTGATCAGACTGAGCAGGGCGACGCTACCCAGGCCCACGATCAGCGTCGACTCCAGCCAGTCCTTGCGATGCCCTTCTTCCAGAAACACCTGCAGGCAGCCGAGGCCGACGCCGAGGGTCACGATGCCGGCGTAATCGGTGCTTTTGAGCAGTTCCCAGTGCGGCGCTTTCTTTTCCAGTCCGTAGAGCAGCCCGGCAATCATCACCAGGCCAGGCGGAATATTGATGTAGAAAATGTATTCCCAACCGAAATTCTCCGTCAGCCAGCCACCCAGGGTCGGGCCGATGGAGGGCGCGAAGGTCGCCGTCATGGCGAACAGCGCCATGCCTTTGGCGCGGTGGTGTTCGGGGAGTTTGATCAGCGTCAGGGTGAACGCCAGCGGGATCAGCGCGCCGCCGGTAAAACCCTGCATGGCACGGAACACGATCATGCTTTCCAGGCTCCAGGCCATCGAGCAGAGCAGCGAAGACAGCAGAAACCCCAGCGACACCCACACCGCCAGACGCCGCGCCGAGAGCAGCTGCACCAGCCAGGCGGTCAGCGGGATCATGATGATCTCGGCCACCAGATAGGAAGTGGAAATCCAAGAGCCTTCTTCAAGGGTCGCCGAGAGCGCGCCTTGAATATCCTTGAGTGACGAGTTGGTGATCTGGATGTCCAGCACCGCCATGAAGGCGCCGAGCATCACGCTCATCACTGCAATCCAGTCGCGCCGGGTCGGCTCACCGACCGGGCGGATCAGCTCGTCACCGGCCACTGTGCGGGTCGTTCGCCGGCTTGATGTTGACCGAAACGGTCACCGACATTCCCGGGCGAACCTTGCCATGCAGAGGGTTATCCGGCGCGAACGTCAGCTTGACCGGAATGCGCTGCACGACTTTGGTGAAATTGCCCGTCGCGTTGTCCGGCGGCAGCAGGCTGAACTGCGCGCCGGAGGCGGCGAACAGGCTGTCGACCCGACCCTGAATGGGCGTGCCCGGAAAACTGTCGAAGGTCAGTTCGGCCGGCTGACCGATTTCCATGTGCTCGATCTGCGTTTCCTTGAAATTGGCCTGCACCCAGATGTCCTCATCAGGCACCACCGACAACAGGTAGGCGCCAGCCTGAACGTACTGACCGTTGCGGGCGGCACGCTGGCCGATCAGGCCGCTGATCGGTGCATGAATTTCAGTACGCTGCAGGTTGATCTGCGCCTGAGCCAGGTCGGCGCGGGCGTTGGCGATCTGCGCGTCCAGACGCTTGATGTCGGCGTTCAGCGCATTGACTTGCTGGCGTTGGCTCTGCGCATCGGCCTGGGCCTTGGTGACTTGCGAGCGCGCGACGCTGCTGTCGGCGGTCATGGTCGTCACCTGCGCTTCAGAGACGAACCCCGGCGTGCGCAGTTTCTGCAGGCGGGCCAGGTCGAGCTGCGTACGACCCAGCGTCGCCTGATTGGCCTGCACCTGAGCGTCGCTCGCGGCAATCAGGCTCGCCTGCTGAGTCAGCTTGCTTTGCGCTTGCAGGCGCTCGGCCTCACGCGTCGCGAGGGTCGCCTGCGCACGCTCGATGGCCAGCCGGAAGTCGTCGGGTTCCAGACGCACCAGCAATTGCCCCTGCTGCACAGGCTGGTTGTCCTGCACCAGCACTTCGCTGATCCGCGCGCCCAGCTGACTGGAAACGCGCGTGATCTCGCCCTGCACATAAGCATTGTCGGTGGATTCGTAGAACCGGCCCTTGAAGTACCACTGGGCGAAGAAGGCGAGGGCGATCAGCAGGACCACCCCGAGAAAGATGAGCAGGCGGCGTTTGAGTTGGGCGGGCATGGTCGTTCTGAATTATTAGAATGTAAGCAAATTTATCAGCATTGGCGATCGGGCATCTAGCGACCGTTGGAATAATGACTGGAAGTGATATTTCGGTATTCAGTCGGGTGAAGCCATGCCGTGCTGACGCTGCGGGATGTCATCGAGCCGATTCTGTCCGCCATGCGGAGCTGGCGCTGGAGCCGCGACGGCTGCGCCTGTTAAGATTCGCGGCTTGTTCGATCTATTCGGAATTTTCCATGACCACCGTTCGTACCCGCATCGCGCCATCGCCCACCGGCGACCCTCACGTTGGCACGGCTTACATCGCACTGTTCAACTACTGCTTTGCCAAGCAGCACGGCGGCGAATTCATCCTGCGCATCGAAGACACCGATCAGCTGCGCTCGACCCGCGAGTCCGAACAACAGATTTTCGACGCACTGCGCTGGCTCGGCATCGAGTGGAGCGAAGGCCCCGATGTGGGCGGCCCGCATGGTCCGTATCGCCAGAGCGAACGCGGCGACATCTATAAGAAGTACGTCCAGGAACTGGTCGACGCCGGCCACGCCTTCCCGTGCTTCTGCACCGCCGAAGAACTGGACCAGATGCGCGCCGAACAGATGGCACGCGGTGAGACCCCGCGTTACGACGGCCGCGCATTGCTGCTCTCCAAGGAAGAAGTCGCGCGCCGTCTGGCCGCGGGCGAGCCGCACGTTATCCGCATGAAGGTGCCGAGCGAAGGCGTGTGCATCGTGCCGGACATCTTGCGCGGCGAGGTCGAAATCCCGTGGGATCGCATGGATATGCAAGTCCTGATGAAGACCGACGGCCTGCCGACGTACTTCCTGGCCAACGTGGTCGACGATCACCTGATGGGCATCACCCACGTGCTGCGCGGCGAGGAGTGGCTGCCTTCGGCGCCGAAGCTGATACTGCTGTACGAATATTTCGGCTGGGAAAAACCTGCGCTGTGCTACATGCCGCTGCTGCGCAACCCGGACAAAAGCAAGCTCTCCAAGCGCAAGAACCCGACTTCGGTCACGTTCTACGAACGCATGGGCTTCATGCCTGAGGCGATGCTCAACTACCTGGGCCGCATGGGCTGGTCGATGCCGGACGAGCGCGAGAAGTTCTCGTTGCAGGAGATGGTCGATAACTTCGACCTGAACCGCGTGTCTCTTGGCGGCCCGATCTTCGACATCGAGAAGCTGTCCTGGCTCAATGGTCAGTGGCTGCGCGAACTGCCGGTGGAGGCGTTCGCCGCCCGCGTGCAGAAATGGGCGTTCAACAGCGATTACATGATGAAGATCGCGCCTCACGTTCAGGGCCGTGTCGAAACCTTCAGCCAGATCGCACCGTTGGGCGGGTTTTTCTTCGCCGGCGGCGTGACCCCGGACGCAAAACTGTTCGAGCACAAGAAGCTGTCGCCGGAGCAGGTGCGTCAGGTCATGCAACTGATCCTGTGGAAGCTCGAGTCGCTGCGTCAGTGGGAAAAGGATCGAATCACGGGCTGCATCCAGGCCGTCGTCGAGCACCTGGAGCTCAAGCTGCGTGACGCGATGCCGTTGATGTTCGCTGCCATCACCGGTCAGGCGAATTCGGTATCGGTGACCGACGCCATGGAAATCCTCGGGCCGGACCTGACACGTTTCCGTCTGCGCCAGGCCTTGGACCTGCTGGGCGGCGTGTCGAAGAAAGAAAACAAAGAGTGGGAAAAGCTGCTGGGCGCCATCGGCTGAGCCATTGTCGGCCCTGAGCGGGATGCCCAGGGCCGACAAGTCCCTCGAATTCGAAGGGGCGAACCGGGGGAGGGCGGTAAGTGATTGTTATCCCGGAAAATTCTTTTGAAATTTGTTGAAAAAGAGTTTGACAGGTATCGGGACCGCACTTAATATGCGCCCCGTCCACACGGCAACACAGAAACACAGCGGCAACGCAGCGTTATCTGAGAGTGTAATGTGGGGCTATAGCTCAGCTGGGAGAGCGCCTGCATGGCATGCAGGAGGTCAGCGGTTCGATCCCGCTTAGCTCCACCAATTTAGAGGCTTCAAGGTCGGCTACACTGCCTTGAAGTTTGTACCGCAAATCGGAACCAGCACCGATCAGGTACACAAGGGTTACGTCCCCTTCGTCTAGTGGCCTAGGACACCGCCCTTTCACGGCGGTAACAGGGGTTCGAGTCCCCTAGGGGACGCCAGTTTTACCGAGTGATGCCGCAAGGTTGATCTCCGCCGAGAGGCGTAAATCCGGGGCTATAGCTCAGCTGGGAGAGCGCCTGCATGGCATGCAGGAGGTCAGCGGTTCGATCCCGCTTAGCTCCACCAAATTTGCCAGGATTCGTTGAGTTCGCTTTAACGAATCTGACTGAAGGTTTTGCGTCCCCTTCGTCTAGTGGCCTAGGACACCGCCCTTTCACGGCGGTAACAGGGGTTCGAGTCCCCTAGGGGACGCCACGATTTCTCGCTCTGCGAGACCAAGGGTCATTCGATTATTGAATGGCCCTTTTGTTTTTTTGGGTTTTATTTCTCGAGCCCTCGTTCTGGTTGTCCGACCGTCCCGCAGGCTGAGTCATGCTGCAGTCCTTCGCATCCTCCCTTGCATTCATTCTCTTTGCTTGCCATCGCGCATGATGCAGATAATATTACTGCCATCATCCCGGAGGCGGACATGAACGATAAAAAGGCACAAACCCGCGAGCGCATCCTGACGGCCGCCAGCATGGCGTTGATCGCACGCGGTCCGGTGGAACCCAGCGTCAATGAAATCATGGGCGCGGCCGGATTGACCGTGGGTGGCTTCTACGCCCACTTCGACAGCAAGGAAGCGATGATGCTGGAGGCCTTCAATCACTTGCTCGCCGAACGCCGGGAGATGGTCGCCAGTATCGACGATCAGTTGCCGGGAGCCGAGCGCCGCGCCTTGCTCGCGGCGTTTTACCTGTCGCGCAAACACCGCGACGCCGAAGACCACGCATGTCCGTTGCCCACCGCGATCGGTGAAATGGCGCGTTTGTCGGACGATTTTCGCGGGGCGTTGGCCGAGCACGTCGAGTTAATGATCGCGCAGCTGGCATCCAGCCCCGAAGAAACCGACAAGACCCTGGCCGACATCGCCCTGATGCTGGGCGGCCTGGCGCTGGCTCGCGCTTTGGGGCCCTGCGAGCTGTCCGACCGCGTCCTGCGGGCTGCGAAGTCGGCCATGCTCTAAGCCGGAACGGACATCGCGCTTCATCGCCCGACGCTTTTCGTTACACTGTGCGAACACCCTCAGTCTGAGAGGTGATGCCCGGCGTTTCCCGCTGAAAGCCGGTCCTACAGTTCGAACGCGAATGAAACCACGAGGGCAGGAACGAGCATGGTCTGGGATCTGGCAACGCCATTCGTCATCGATTTGCACGTCAGTGAGGACGACATCGATGGCCTGGGGCACGCCAACAATGCGGTGTACGTCACCTGGCTTGAACGGTGTGCCTGGCGTCATTCGCAGCATCTGGGTCTGGATCTGACCGAATACCGGCGACTGGACAGGGCCATGGCGGTGGTGCGGCACGAGATCGACTACCTCGCCAGTGCTTATCAGGATGAGGAGTTGCAGCTGGCAACCTGGATCGTCAACTGGGACCAGCGCCTGAAAATGACCCGACGTTTCCAGCTCAAACGTCCGGGCGATGGTGTGACCCTGCTGCGTGCGCAGACCACCTTCGTGTGCATCGAGCTGTCGACCGGCAAGCCCAAGCGGATGCCGACTGAGTTCATCGACGGTTACGCACCGGCGTTGCAGATGGCGACCTCCTGATACCCGGTAGGGCTTGCCCGTTTCCATTACGGCGGCCACTGCGTAAACTGCCGGACTTTTTTCCGAGTGTGATCCATGCAAATTGCTCTGGCGCCCATGGAAGGCCTGGTCGACGATATTCTGCGCGATGTGCTGACTCAGGTGGGCGGCATCGACTGGTGCGTGACCGAATTCATCCGGGTGACCGAGCGTCTGCTGCCGGCGCATTACTTCCACAAGTTCGCTTCCGAACTGCTGACCGACGCCAAGACCCGCGCCGGCGTGCCGTTGCGTGTGCAATTGCTGGGCTCCGATCCAGTGTGCCTGGCAGAAAACGCCGCCTTCGCCGCTGAGCTGGGCGCGCCGGTGATCGACCTCAACTTCGGCTGCCCGGCCAAGACCGTCAACAAGTCGCGGGGCGGGGCTGTGCTGTTGAAGGAGCCCGAGCTGCTGCATTCGATCCTCAGCCATGTGCGCCGTGCCGTGCCTGCACACATTCCCGTCACCGCGAAGATGCGCCTGGGCTACGACAGCACCGAACCGGCGCTCGATTGCGCCCGGGCGCTGGAAGCCGGTGGCGCGCAGCACATCGTGGTGCACGCCCGGACCAAGGTCGACGGCTACAAGCCGCCCGCGCACTGGGAGTGGATCGGCAAGATTCAGGACGTGGTCAGAATCCCGATCATCGCCAACGGCGAAATCTGGACGGTCGACGACTGGCGCCGTTGCCGGGAGATCTGCGGCGCGCGCGACATCATGATCGGCCGTGGCCTGGTGGCGCGGCCCGACCTGGGCCGGCAGATTGCCGCTGCGCAAGCCGGGCGCGACGTGGTGGCGATGACCTGGCAAGAACTGCAGCCATTGCTGCGCGAGTTCTGGTTGCAGGCGATGGCCAAGATGACGCGCGTTCAGGCGCCCGGGCGCCTCAAGCAATGGGTGGTGCTGCTGACCAAAAGCTACCCCGAAGCCGTCGTGTTGTTCGACGCGTTGCGGCGGGAAACCGATTGCGAGCGCATCAGCCGGATGCTCGGCATCGTCGAGCAGGAAGTGGCCTGAAAAATTTTTCATAGCGACTCTTGAAACAGAAGTGACTGTCCTTATCTAGGGATTACGCGATGCCGAAGACGGGTCGCGGAGACAACCACTTGCTGATTTATCAGGAGATTCACATGACTACCGCATTTTCCCTGGCTCCACTGTTCCGCTCTTCCGTTGGCTTCGACCGTTTCAACGATCTGTTCGAATCGGCAGCCCGTAACGAGTCGGCCAGCAGCTACCCTCCCTACAACGTCGAGAAACACGCAGATGACCAATACCGCATCGTCATCGCGGCTGCGGGTTTCCAGGAAGAAGACCTGGAGTTGCAGGTCGAGAAGGGCGTGCTGACCGTGACCGGCAACAAGCGTGAAAAGGCCGCTGAAGGCGTGACCTTCCTGCATCAGGGCATTGCCCAGCGTGCGTTCAAGCTGTCGTTCCGCCTGGCCGATCACATCGAAGTGAAAGACGCCGCGCTGGCAAACGGCTTGCTGAACATCGATCTGCTGCGTCTGGTGCCGGAAGAGGCCAAGCCTAAGCGCATTCAGATCAACGGCCAGAAAGCGCTGGCTCATTGATCCATCCATCCAGACAAGAGGCGCCCTCCGGGGCGCCTTTTTTATTGGATGAATCATCGGCACGTCCTCGGGCGTTCCGGGTGTCCATTTCAAGTGCCGCTGTCCGGCGCAAGCCTCAGCCCTGGCTTACCTGGACACGCAGCAATGCCTCGAACCCATCGGCACTCAAGGGCTCGCTGAACAGATAGCCTTGATACAGATGGCAGTCGAGCTGAGCCAGAAAGTCCAGCTGTTCCTGCTTTTCCACCCCCTCGGCAATGATCGTCAGGTTCAGGCTGGCGGCCATGGCGACGATTGCCCTCACGATTTCCGCATCGTTGGGGTCGCTGGTGGCGTCGCGCACGAAGGACTGGTCGATCTTCAGCGCGTCCACGGGCAGGCGTTTGAGGTAGGTCAGCGACGAATAGCCGGTGCCGAAATCGTCCATCGCGAAACTGATGCCGATCTGCCGCAGTTGCAGCATCTTGGCGATGGTGTCTTCCAGGTTCTGAATCACGATGCCTTCGGTGATTTCCAGTTTCAGCATGCGCGTGGGCAGCCCCCAACCCTGCAGGCAACGCTGGATGCGCTGGACGAAATCGGTCTGGCGAAATTGTCTCGGGCTGATGTTGACGCACAGGCTGAAATCTTCGCCGTCGATCAGGCCCTTGCCGAGCAATTCGCTGCCGGTCCTGCAGGCCTGCTCGAGAATCCAGTTGCCGACGTCGAGGATCATGCCGCTTTCTTCCATGATCTGGATGAACTGGTCTGGCGGCAGCTGACCCAGGCCCGGACGCTGCCAGCGCAGTAGCGCTTCGGCGCCGACAATGCGGTTGCCGCGGGTGTCGACTTGCGGTTGGTAACTGAGGCTGAATTCTCCGCGGCTGAGGGCCTGGCGCAGATCGTTTTCCATACGCAGCCGCTCGCTGGCGGCCACCTGCATGGTGTCGTGAAACATTTGCGTGGTGTTGCGTCCCGAATCCTTGGCCCGGTACAGCGCGATGTCTGCACGCTTGAGCAGATCGGCCGGCGTCGACCCGTGATCGGGAATCAGCGCAACGCCGATGCTGGGCGTGACTTGCAGCCGATGCCCGTCGAGGAACATCGGTTCGGCGAGCAGCTCGCGCAGCGTGTCGGTCAGTGCGTTGACCTGATCGACCACCTGCTCACGTGAGCCCTCAAGGCCGCTGATCAGGACCACGAACTCGTCCCCGCCCAGTCGCGCGACGGTGTCTTCCAGCCGCACGCTCGCTTCCAGCCTGGCCGTGACGATCTTCAGGACGCTGTCGCCGACCGGATGGCCGAGCGAGTCGTTGATGTGCTTGAAATGATCCAGATCGAGGAACAGCAGAGCGCCGCGCAGATCATGCCGATTGAGCAGGGCGATCTGCTGGCTGAGCCGGTCCATCAGCAGCGCGCGGTTCGGCAGGTTGGTCAGTGAGTCGTGGTACGCCAGATGTTGAATCTGCGCCTGCGCGTTCTTCAACTGGCTGATGTCTCGCGCGGTGATCAGCAGGCAGGCGGCGCCGTTGAGCATCAGCGGCACGATGGACACGTCGACGGTGAGCAGGTCGCCGTTCTTGCCGCGCGCCAGCAACTCCCGGTTTTGCACCGTGCCGCGCTCTTCCATTTCCTGAATCAGCCGGGTGCGCTGGGTGATGTCGGCCAGAATCCCGGACCGGTAGACAGAGCGGCCCATCACGTCGCTGCTGGTGTAGCCGGTCAGTCGGCAGAAGCCATCGTTGACTTCCAGGTAACGGCCGGTGGCCTGCTCGGTGATGATGATAGCGTCCGGACTTGAGTGAAACGCCTTGGCGAACTTCTCCTCGCTGGCCTTCAAGGCCGCTTCGGCGTGCTTGCGCTCGGTGTTGTCGATGAACGTGCTGAGCAGGTACATGCCGTCGCTCAGCTCGATTGTCTGCGTGTACAGCGTGCCATCGTGGATGTTTCCGTCGCGCGCGCGCCACTGGGTCTCCAGGCTGGCGGGCTGATCGGTCAGGATCGTCCTTTCGAGCGCCAGCTGGCGCTGTCGCAAATCGATCCACAGCCCGATGTCGACCGTGGTGCGTCCCGCGCAATCAATCATCGGCCAGCCGAAGATGAGTTCGAAATGGCGATTGGCGTTGCAGATCAGGCCGTCTTCGAAACGGGTCAGCAGCACCACGTTAGGGCTGAGATTGAACAGCGTCGCAAAGTGTTTTTCCGACTCCTTTGCGGTCAAGGCCAGGCCAGTGAGCTCAATCGAGGGGCTGTCTGCGGTTATGGGCATGTGATCACGAGCCTTCAAAGAGTGAAGCCGGTATGTCGATCAGTGAACTGCACCCGCTCAGACGGTTTGCGCCTGTGCATCCAGCAACGCCATGAACGCCCGGGCGGCGTTCGACAGCGTGCGTTCCGTGTGGACAATGTAGCCTAGCTGGCGGCGCAGCTGTATGCCCGGCAGCGGAATGCGCGTGACCTGTTCGTCGAGCATGGTTCTGGGCAATACGCTCCAGGCCAGCCCGATCGACACCATCATCTTGATCGTCTCCATATAGTTGGTGCTCATCGCGATGTTCGGCTTGAGCCCTTGTGCTTCGCACAGGTCGCTGACGATGTGATGGGTGAAGGTGTTGCCGCCCGGAAACACCGCCGGGTAGCTGGCAATGTCCGCCAAGGTCACCGACGCAGTGCTGGCCAGTGGATGCTCGGGCGCGGCGACGAAGTCCAGCGGGTCATCCCAGACCATCACTGCCTTGATCAGCGAGTGCGGCTCGGGCGCGAGGGTGATGACGGCCAGTTCCGCGCGACCGTGGAGGATTTCCTCGTAGGCCACTTCCGAGTCAAGAAACTGAATGTCCAGCGCCACATCCGGATAGGTCCGCGTGAACGCCCTCAATAAAGACGGCAGCCGGTGCAAGCCGATGTGGTGGCTGGTGGCCAGAGTCAGCCGGCCGGTGACCTCCCCAGTGAGGTTGGTCAGCGCGCGACGCGTGTCGTCCAGCACATTGAGGATCTGATAAGCCCGTGGCAGCAAGGCGCGACCGGCCTCGGTCAGGCTGACCTCGCGACCCAGCCGGTCGAACAGGCGCACATCAAGTTGTTGTTCAAGGCCCGCGATACGTTTGCTGACAGCAGGCTGTGTCAGGTGCAAGCGCTCGCCCGCGGCAGAGAAGCTGCCGGTCTCGGCGATCGCGATAAAGGCGTTGAGGTTCGCCAGGTCCATCTCGAATTCCTGTTGGTTATCCAAAGCATGAAAAATATGAATTTGAGTTATTTAAGCATATTCCATAGCATCTCCCCCACAAGCCAAAGGGTTTTAGGGCATCGCCGTGATGTCGCAGCCCAGGGCATAGAAACAAGCTGATGAGGAAACCGTCTGATGGCCGGCAAAACGCTTTACGACAAGCTCTGGGATTCGCATTTGGTCAAGCAGCGCGACGATGGCTCGGCGCTGCTTTATATCGATCGTCACATCATTCACGAAGTGACCTCGCCACAGGCGTTCGAGGGCTTGCGCCTGGCGGGCCGCAAACCATGGCGTATCGACGCCAACGTCGCCACCGTTGACCACAACGTGCCGACCACGCCTGACCGCAAGGACGGCGTGGATGCCATCGTCGATCAGGTATCACGCCTGCAGGTCAAGACGCTGGACGACAACTGCGATGAGTACGGCATCACCGAATTCAAGATGAACGACGTGCGCCAGGGCATTGTTCACGTGATCGGCCCGGAGCAGGGCGCAACCTTGCCGGGCATGACCGTCGTCTGCGGCGACTCGCACACCTCGACCCACGGCGCCTTCGGCGCGCTGGCCCACGGCATCGGCACCTCTGAAGTCGAGCACGTGCTCGCGACGCAGTGTCTGGTCGCCAAGAAAATGAAAAACATGCTGGTGAAAGTCGAGGGCAAGCTGCCGTTCGGCGTCACGGCCAAAGACATCGTGCTGGCGATCATCGGCAAGATCGGCACCGCTGGCGGTAACGGTCACGCCATCGAGTTCGCTGGCAGCGCGATCCGCGACCTGTCCGTCGAAGGCCGCATGACCATCTGCAACATGTCTATCGAAGCGGGCGCCCGCGTGGGGCTGGTGGCGACCGACGAGAAGACCGTTGCCTACGTCAAGGGCCGTCCATTCGCACCGAAAGGCGAGCAGTGGGACCTGGCGGTCGAAGCCTGGAAAGATCTGGTGTCCGACGCCGACGCCGTGTTCGACACCGTCGTCGAGCTCGACGCCGCTCAGATCAAACCGCAGGTCAGCTGGGGCACGTCGCCGGAAATGGTCTTGGCCGTCGATCAGAATGTTCCCGATCCTGCGAAGGAAGCGGATCTGGTCAAGCGTGGCTCCATCGAGCGCGCACTGAAGTACATGGGGCTGCAGGCCAATCAGGCGATCACCGACATTCAGCTCGATCGCGTCTTCATCGGCTCCTGCACCAACTCGCGGATCGAAGACCTGCGCGCGGCTGCCGAGATCGCCAAAGGCCGCAAAGTGGCGTCGACGATCAAGCAGGCAATGGTCGTGCCGGGCTCGGGGCTGGTCAAGGAACAGGCCGAGAAAGAAGGTCTGGACAAGATCTTCATCGAAGCCGGTTTCGAATGGCGTGAGCCAGGTTGCTCGATGTGTCTGGCGATGAACCCGGACCGGCTGGAAAGCGGCGAGCATTGCGCGTCGACGTCCAACCGCAACTTCGAAGGCCGTCAGGGTGCCGGTGGTCGTACTCACCTGGTCAGCCCGGCGATGGCGGCGGCGGCAGCCGTGAACGGCCGTTTTGTCGATGTCCGCACCATGAGCCAGCAATAAGGAGCCTCCCATGAAGCCTTTTACTCAACACACCGGCCTGGTCGCTCCGCTGGATCGCGCCAACGTCGACACCGACCAGATCATTCCCAAGCAGTTTCTGAAGTCGATCCGCCGTACCGGTTTCGGCCCTAACCTGTTCGACGAGTGGCGCTACCTGGACGTCGGCCAGCCTTATCAGGACAACTCCAAGCGTCCGCTGAATCCTGACTTCGTGCTCAACGCCGAGCGTTATCAGGGCGCCAGCGTCTTGCTGGCCCGCGAGAATTTCGGCTGTGGCTCGAGCCGCGAGCACGCCCCGTGGGCGCTGGAGGAGTACGGTTTTCGCAGTATCATCGCGCCGAGCTACGCTGACATCTTCTTCAACAACAGCTTCAAAAACGGCCTGTTGCCGATCATTCTGAGCGAAAGCGATGTGGACGATCTGTTCAAGGTGGTCGAAGCCAATCCAGGTTATCAGCTGAACGTCGACCTGCAGGCGCAGACCGTGACCCGCGAAGATGGCAAGGTGTACAGCTTCGAGATCGACGCGTTCCGCAAGCATTGCCTGCTCAACGGCCTGGACGACATCGGCCTGACGCTGGTCGATGGCGAGGCGATTTCGGCGTTCGAGAGCAAGCATCGTGCAAGCCAGCCGTGGTTGTTCCGATAGAAGCAGCGACAGGTTTTCAGCGACAAGCGGCAAGTTGGGACGCGCGCGGCTTCTTCTGACAGCTTGCCGCTTGAAACTTGCAGCTCCCGAGTCGGCCTCGCTCTAGAGGCCGACCGCAATTTTGAAACGAGGGTTCTATGAGCAAGCAGATTCTGGTTCTCCCAGGTGATGGCATTGGTCCGGAGATCATGACCGAAGCGGTCAAGGTGCTGGAGCTGGCCAATGAGAAGTACCAACTGGGTTTCGAATTGAGCCACGACGTCATCGGCGGTGCGGCCATCGACAAGCACGGTGTGCCGCTGGCCGATGAAACGCTGGATCGCGCCCGCGTGGCCGACGCCGTGCTGCTGGGCGCGGTGGGCGGTCCGAAGTGGGACGCCATCGAGCGTGATATCCGTCCGGAACGTGGCCTGCTGAAAATCCGCTCTCAGTTGGGTCTGTTCGCCAACCTGCGTCCTGCCATCCTGTATCCGCAACTGGCCAATGCGTCGAGCCTCAAGCCTGAGATCGTTGCGGGCCTGGACATCCTCATCGTTCGCGAGCTGACCGGCGGTATCTATTTCGGTGCACCGCGCGGCACCCGCGAGTTGGAAAACGGCGAACGTCAGTCTTACGATACCTTGCCTTACAGCGAGAGCGAGATCCGTCGCATTGCGCGCGTCGGTTTCGACATGGCGCGGGTGCGCGGCAAGAAGCTCTGCTCGGTGGACAAGGCCAACGTACTGGCGTCCAGCCAGCTGTGGCGCGAAGTGGTCGAGCAGGTTGCCAAGGATTATCCGGACGTCGAGCTGAGCCACATGTACGTGGACAACGCCGCGATGCAGCTGGTCCGCGCACCCAAGCAGTTTGACGTGATGGTCACCGACAACATGTTCGGCGACATTCTGTCCGACGAAGCGTCGATGCTCACCGGCTCCATCGGCATGCTGCCGTCGGCATCGCTGGATTCGAACAACAAGGGCATGTACGAGCCTTGCCACGGTTCGGCGCCCGACATCGCCGGCAAAGGCGTGGCCAACCCGCTGGCGACCATCCTGTCGGTGTCGATGATGCTGCGTTACAGCTTCAATCAGCACACGGCGGCCGATGCCATCGAGAAGGCCGTGAGCCTGGTCCTCGATCAGGGTCTGCGCACCGGTGATATCTGGTCTGAAGGCACTGTCAGGGTCGGTACACAGGAAATGGGCGACGCCGTAGTCGCCGCGCTGCGCAATCTGTAATATCTCGGGCCCGTGACTGCAATGTCGAGCCTGCCGGCTCCGTGCAGAAAGGGCCCCACTTTTAATTAAGGTGTAGTTGCGATGAAACGTGTAGGTCTGGTCGGTTGGCGCGGTATGGTTGGTTCCGTGCTCATGCAGCGTATGCTGGAAGAGCAGGATTTCGATCTCATTGAGCCGGTTTTTTTCACCACCTCCAACGTCGGTGGACAAGGTCCATCGGTGGGCAAGGATGTTGCGCCGTTGAAAGATGCCTACAGCATCGACGAGCTCAAGACCCTGGACGTGGTACTGACCTGTCAGGGCGGCGACTACACCAACGAGGTTTTCCCCAAGCTGCGTGAGGCGGGCTGGCAGGGCTACTGGATCGACGCCGCTTCGGCCCTGCGCATGCAGGACGATGCCGTGATCATCCTCGATCCGGTCAACCGCAAGGTCATCGACCAGCAGCTGGACGCCGGCACCAAGAACTACATCGGCGGCAACTGCACTGTCAGCCTGATGCTGATGGGCCTGGGCGGGCTGTTCGAAGCCGGTCTGGTCGAGTGGATGAACGTCATGACGTATCAGGCGGCGTCTGGCGCCGGCGCGCAGAACATGCGTGAACTGATCAAGCAGATGGGCACCATCAACGCCTCGGTCGCCGATGAACTGGCCAATCCCGCCAGCGCCATTCTGGACATCGACCGCAAGGTCGCCGAAGCCATGCGCAGCGACAGCTTCCCGACCGAGAACTTCGGCGTGCCGCTGGCCGGCAGCCTGATCCCATGGATCGACAAAGAGTTGCCGAACGGTCAGAGCCGCGAAGAGTGGAAAGGTCAGGCCGAGACCAACAAGATCCTCGGTCGCTTCAAGAGCCCGATCCCGGTCGACGGCATCTGCGTGCGCATCGGCGCCATGCGCTGCCACAGCCAGGCGCTGACCATCAAGCTGAACAAAGACGTTCCGATCGCCGACATCGAAGGCATGATCAGCCAGCACAACCCGTGGGTGAAACTGGTGCCGAACAACCGTGAGGCGAGCATTCAGGAACTCAGCCCGACGTCGGTGACCGGCACCTTGAACATTCCGGTCGGCCGCCTGCGCAAGCTGAACATGGGCTCGCAGTACCTGGGCGCGTTCACTGTAGGCGATCAGCTGCTGTGGGGCGCCGCCGAGCCGCTGCGCCGCATGCTGCGGATCCTGCTGGAGCGTTGATCCGGCCTGCGTGCCAGACGTAAAAAAACCGCCTCTCGGGGCGGTTTTTTTTGGCGTCTGCAAAAGTCTTGAACGCGCTGCCTGCGTGGCCAAGCGTCAGGCCTGCTGCTGTGGCGGATCATCCTTGCGGCGGTGGAAACGCGTGCCGTGCTTCCAGTTCTCGCCCAGCCGGATGCCGGGCACCTCGATGTAACGATGGGTCAGCATCGAGACAACGACCACCGCGACCACCACCAGCAGCATCAACAGGTTGTCGTTCAGAGCGCTGCCGGTGCTCAGGTAACGCAGCAGGGTCCCTGGCGCTTCTCCGGGTCTGTCGACCAGCAGTGCAAAACCGCCGAACTTCCCGGCGACGGTCAGGCCGGTTGCCAGTACGAAAATCACGGCGGCGTGGGTCAGGTAGATCGACAGCCAGAGCCTGCCCAATGCTGGAAACACTCGCAGCTTGAGCAGTTGCGAAACGATCCCGGCCTCATGGGCAAAGATCAGGATCGCGACGCAGAACAGCAACCCCAGCTCAATCGTCAACGGCGGCTCGGCGTCGCTCATCACCCAGCCGATGCTCGCCAGAATCGCCACTTCCAGCACGCTGGCGACGATCGGGCCCGGCGTCGAGTGCAGCCGCGCATAAATTCGGTACGTCATTGCCCCGGCGAAGAAGCACGCGGTGCCCCAGAGCACGTTGCGCGGAATCGCGCCAAAGTCCTCGAACAACGCCACGAACGCCAGCAGGCCGAGCAACGCGAACACCTTGCGGGCGATGCCGGGCAGTGCGTAGGCGATCACGCCGAACACCATCCACAGATAAAACTGAACGCTGATGAGCCAGGACGGATAGTTGAACGACAAGGCGTTGAACCCCGGCCACCAGGCCTGTATCAGCAGCAGGTTGGGCAAGATCTCGCTGGGCGCCCGGTCGCCGCTGAACGCTGGAAAGCTGAGCGACAGACCGCGGCGCTCAAGCAGCAGTTTCAGACATTCGAATCCGATGAAGAACAGCATCACCGCCACGTGCAACGGCAGCACGCGGCAGACGCGCGAGATCACGAATTCATGCAACAGCCGTGGGGTTTTAAAGGAGGCCACGTAGTGGCGATAAATCAGAAAGCCACTCAGCGCGAAGAAAAAGCCTGCGAACTGGCTGGCGTTCCGGAAAAACGCAAGCTCGCTGATGCTCCGTTCAATGTGTGAGTGGTGGACGATCAGCGCCAGTGCGCAGAGCCCGAGAAAGCTGTCGAGCACGAGGAATCGCTTCATCGTACGGGTCCTTATGTAGATGAGTATCAGGAATGTCGGGCAGTGGGCGGCACAGGCACGTCACGCGTGGCGCGCGAGAAGAGTCATATGGGCAGGGTGATGACCGCTTTTCGCTCTGATGGCGGATGCGCGGCAGGTTGTTCCAGAGAGGCTGGACGCCGACGTATCTGCGTGGCACCGACCGGTGTGCGGCACTGGCGCCGGTAATGGCGATTCGCAGGATCGCTACCGCCAGCAAATGATGCTGAGACTGAAAAACCGGGGCGCTCCGAGTATGCCTCAGCCCGGGGCGCAGAGGCCAGACATGAACGCTCGCGAATGAGCGCGCTCGTCCGATAGAGATTCCCATAATATGGGATCGTCATTTATATATTGAGATATGGTTGGGCTCAGGTTTATAGTTCGTCTCGCATTCACTCATTAATAACAATCAGGTGAAGCCATGCAGGCGCAATTGATCGCGCTCGACTGGGGAACGACTTCCCTTCGTGCGTATCGACTCGGCGGACACGGCCGGGTTCTGGAACACCGCTCGCTCACGGCGGGCATCATGCAACTGCCTTCGACCCCTCGCAGCATTGCCGGGCAACAGGTCAGTGACGGTTTCGAACTGGCCTTCGATGAGGCCTGTGGCGACTGGCTGGACGCCGACCCTACGCTCCCGGTGATCGCCTGCGGCATGGTCGGCAGTGCCCAGGGCTGGCGCGAAGCGGCGTATCAGCAAACCCCGGCCAGCGTCGCGGCGCTCAGTTCGGCGCTGGTGACGGTCCGCAGCGTACGCGGCACCGACGTGCACATCATTCCGGGCGTGTTGCAACGCTCCGAGCTGCCCAACGTCATGCGCGGCGAAGAAACTCAAGTGCTCGGCGTGCTCGACGCACTGCCGCCCGGCGATACCGCCAGGCCCCTGTTGATCGGCTTGCCTGGCAGCCACTCCAAGTGGGTGAGGGCGCAGGATGGCCGCATCGTGCATTTCGACACCTTCATGACCGGCGAGGTCTATGCCGCGCTGTCCAGTCACACCATTCTCGGGCGCACCCTGCAGCGGGGCGACGGCTTTGACGCTGCCGCCTTCGATCGCGGCGTCGGCGTCGCCTTTTCTCCCGTCGGCGCCGCCGGTCCGCTGTCGACCATCTTCAGCTGCCGGACCCTCGGACTCACCGGGGCACTGTCTGGCGCGGCGCAATCCGATTACTTGTCCGGCCTGTTGATCGGTCACGAGATCGCGGCCCTCGCGCAACTTTTGCGCCAGGACGAGGCTCCATTGCCAGCGGTCATCCTGATCGGCAGCGATGCGTTGCTGGCCCGTTATCAGCGTGCGCTCGATGCCGGCGGTTTCCCGCAGATCACGCTGGCCGAACAGGCCACCGAGCGCGGTCTCTGGCAGGTCGCGGTGCAGGCCGGTCTGATCCCATCCCTTTCGGCGGCCGCTGCCCGGCCCCTTCACGTAGAGAACTGACATGCTCAAGCAAGCCCTCGTGCAAAACGGCCTGGTTGCGATTCTGCGCGGCCTGCGCCCCGAAGAAGCACCCGCCATCGGCGACGTCCTGTACACGGCCGGTTTTCGGGTCATTGAAGTGCCGCTCAATTCCCCGCAGCCGTACGACAGCATCCGCCTTCTGCGTCAGAGCCTGCCCGCCGATTGCCTGATCGGCGCCGGGACTGTGCTGACCCCCGAGCAAGTCCAGCACGTCAAGGAAGCCGGCGGGCAGGTCATCGTCATGCCCCACAGCGATCCGAAAGTGCTGCGCGCGGCCAAGGAGCACGGTCTGTTTCTGTCGCCAGGCGTGGCCACGCCGACCGAAGCGTTCGCTGCGCTGGCGGAAGGCGCCGACGTCCTGAAAATGTTCCCGGCCGAGCAGATGGGCCCTGCGGTGGTGAAGGCCTGGCTGGCCGTCCTGCCGGCGGGGACCGCGCTGATTCCGGTGGGCGGGATCACGCCTGACAACATGAAAGTGTTCCTCGACGCCGGCGTGTCGGGCTTCGGGCTGGGCTCTGGTCTCTTCAAGCCAGGCCTCAGCGCCGAGCAAGTCGCCGAGCGTGCCAAGGCCTACGTCGCCGCCTGGAACCAGCACAAGCCTGCGAACAACCTTTGAATCGAGCGCTTGTCGCGCCGCCGAACAAGCGTCATTGAATAAGAGAGACCCTTATGAAAATCACCAAACTCACGACCTTCATCGTTCCGCCGCGCTGGTGCTTCCTGAAAGTCGAAACCGATCAGGGTGTGACCGGCTGGGGCGAACCCGTGGTCGAAGGACGTGCGCACACCGTGGCCGCCGCCGTCGAAGAGCTGTCCGACTATCTGATCGGCAAGGATCCGCGCAATATCGAAGACATCTGGACCGTGCTGTATCGCGGCGGCTTCTACCGCGGCGGCGCCGTTCACATGAGTGCGCTGGCCGGTATCGATCAGGCACTGTGGGACATCAAGGGCAAGGCGCTGGGTGTTTCGGTCAGCGATTTGCTGGGTGGTCAGGTGCGCGACAAGATCCGCGTGTATTCGTGGATCGGCGGCGATCGTCCTGCCGACACCGCCCGTGCGGCCAAAGAGGCCGTTTCCCGTGGGTTCACCGCGGTCAAGATGAACGGCACCGAAGAGCTGCAGTTCCTCGACACTTTCGAGAAAGTCGACCTGGCGCTGGCCAACGTTGCCGCCGTGCGTGACGCCGTCGGCCCGAACGTCGGCATCGGCGTGGATTTCCATGGCCGTGTGCACAAGCCGATGGCCAAGGTGCTGATGAAGGAGCTCGATCCCTACAAGCTGATGTTCATTGAGGAGCCGGTACTCAGCGAGAACTACGAAGCGCTCAAGGAACTGGCGCCACTGACCAGCACGCCGATTGCACTGGGTGAGCGTCTGTTCTCGCGCTGGGATTTCAAGCGCGTGCTGAGCGAGGGCTACGTCGACATCATCCAGCCGGACGCGTCCCATGCCGGCGGCATCACCGAAACCCGCAAGATCGCCAACATGGCCGAGGCCTATGACGTCGCGCTGGCCCTGCACTGTCCGCTGGGGCCGATCGCGCTGGCGGCCTGCCTGCAACTGGATGCCGCCTGCTACAACGCGTTCATTCAGGAACAGAGCCTGGGTATTCATTACAACGAGAGCAACGATTTGCTCGACTACATCAAGAACCCGGAAGTCTTCGACTACGACAAGGGCATGGTCAAAATCCCCAACGGACCGGGCCTCGGCATCGAGATCAACGAGGAGTACGTCAAAGAGCGCGCGGCCATCGGCCACCGCTGGCGCAACCCGATCTGGCGCCATGCCGACGGCAGTTTTGCCGAGTGGTGATTGACTGAGGTCAACCCTGATACCGGGTTGACCTCATTCGTGAGCACGCTCACGCCCAGAGACTTTGTGTCGTGCTCAAAAGGGGGCACACCCGGAACCCTGTGGCAGAGCGCTTGCTCACGAAGGCTCATTGATCGTTTCCGCGCAGCGCGTGCAAGCATCAACTGCGCAGTCACGATGCGTCATACACGCAAAACAATTCCAGACCTCAGACAACCATAAAAAGAGGCACTTCCCATGCGCACACAGACGTTGCCAGAAGCGGGGACGCTTGCCGTCACACCGACCCGTAAACGCTTTTTCATCATGGTCCTGCTGTTCATTACGGTGGTGATCAACTATCTGGACCGCAGCAACCTGTCCATCGCCGCGCCCGCACTGACCAGCGAGCTGGGCATCGATCCAGTGCACGTCGGCCTGGTGTTTTCGGCCTTCGGCTGGACCTACGCGGCCATGCAACTGCCCGGTGGCTGGCTGGTCGATCGCGTTCCGCCGCGTATTCTCTACACCGTGGCGCTGGCCCTGTGGTCGGTGGCGACGATATTCCTGGGCTTTGTCGGCAGCTTCATCGGCCTGTTCGTGCTGCGCTTGGCGGTCGGTGCGCTGGAGGCTCCGGCGTACCCGATCAACAGCCGGGTGGTCACTGCCTGGTTCCCGGAGAAGGAGCGCGCAACCGCCGTCGGCTTCTACACCTCCGGGCAGTTCGTCGGCCTGGCATTTCTGACTCCGGTGCTGGCCTGGCTGCAGACTCGATACGGCTGGCACATGGTCTTCGTTGCCACCGGCGGCGTCGGTGTCGTCTGGGCTGCAATCTGGTACATGGTCTACCGCGAACCGCGCGACTTCAAAGGCGTCAATCAGGGCGAGATCGATCTGATCAAAGAGGGCGGCGGTCTGGTGGATATCCAGAACGACGCCGGCAACGTCAAGCGCGGCTTCAGCTGGATGGACCTGGGCATCGTCCTGAGCAAGCGCAAGCTGTGGGGCATTTACCTGGGACAGTTCTGCCTGAACTCGACGCTGTGGTTCTTCCTTACCTGGTTCCCGACCTATCTGGTCAAATACCGTGGCATGGACTTCATCAAGTCGGGGCTGCTGGCGTCACTGCCGTTCCTGGCGGCGTTCGTCGGCGTGTTGTGCTCCGGGTTCTTCTCCGACTGGCTGATCCGTCGCGGTCACACCGTAGGTTTCGCGCGCAAGCTGCCGATCATCGCCGGACTGCTGATCTCCACCTCGATCATCGGCGCCAACTACGTCGACTCCACACCGCTGGTCATTGCATTCCTGGCGCTGGCATTCTTCGGCAACGGACTGGCCTCGATCACCTGGTCGCTGGTGTCCACATTGGCTCCGGCGCGCCTGCTGGGCCTGACCGGCGGCACGTTCAACCTGATCGGCAACCTCGCCGCCATTGCCACGCCGATCGTCATCGGCTTCCTGGCGTCGGGCGAATCCTTTGCGCCGGCCATCACCTACATCGCCGTGCTCGCACTGCTGGGCGCGTTGTCCTACATTCTGCTGGTGGGCAAGGTCGAGCGCATCGAGCTCTAAGGCTGGCAGGCGACGAAGCTGGCGACGATAATGCCGCCAGCTTTTTGATTTGATAAGGCGCGATATGCACGATTCTTCCGACACCGCTGGCGTGACTGGCAAAGACCCTGCGCCGACCGGCACGCAAACCCTGCTGCGCGGGCTTGGGGTGGTTCAGGCCGTCGCCGGCGGCGCCCGCGATCTCAAGGAAATTGCCCGTCAGATCGGCACCACGCGCAGCACGACACATCGGCTGGCCAGTTGCCTGGTGGAAGAGCGTTACCTGCGCGTGCTGCCCCAAGTGGGGTATCTGCTGGGTCCGAAACTGATCGAGCTGGGGTTTCAGGCGCGCGAAGAAGTGCCGTTGGCGATGCTGGCCAGGCCGTTTCTCGACGAGCTGTCGGCGTTGACCGGCGACACCGTTCACCTGGCAGTGCGCGATGGCGACGAAGTGCTTTATCTGCATAAGAATCCCGGACGCAACGGTCCGGAAATGCGCTCGCGGGTAGGCCATCGCATGCCGCTGGCGCGCACCGGCATTGGTAAGGCGTTGTTGCTGGACAGTCCCGAAAGCGAATGGCGGCGTCTGTACGACATCAGTGTGCCGGAGGTTACCCGAAACCCGCTGTGGCCTGCGCATCAGGAGCAGACCTGGGAGCAGGTGCGCGCGCGGATGCACGAATACGTGAAGGGCGGTTACGCGTTCGATCTGGAAGACAACGAACCGTCGATCCGCTGCGTGGCGGCGCCGATCCGCGATGCGAGCAAACACATCGTCGCCGGTATCAGCATTGCCAGCACGGTGCCGTACATGCCGCTGGAAAAGATGGCCGAACTGGTGCCGGTGATCAAAGAAACGGCGGCACGGTTGTCGGCGGAGTTGGGGGGCTGATCCCTCTGTCTGATCAAACGCCCTTCTTGAAGGAGTGAGCTTGCTCGCGATCGCGGTATACCTGTCTCCTGATGAGGTGAGTGAACGACGGCGATCGCGAGCAAGCTCACTCCTACAGTTATCGCGTTCTGACCGTCCCCATGGAACGATCAGAAGACAAGCGATCAGGCTTTCAGCGTGGCCATGTCGATGACGAAACGGTACTTCACGTCGCCCGCGATCATGCGGCTGTAAGCCTCGTTGATGTGCTTGATGTCGAGCATCTCGATGTCGCAGCTGATGTCATGCTCGGCGCAGAAATCCAGCACTTCCTGAGTTTCGGCAATGCCGCCGATCAGCGAACCCGCCAGCACTCGACGCTTCATCACCAGATTGGCAGCATGCAGCGCCGGGTCCACCGGTTCGATCAGGCCGACCAAGATGTGCACGCCGTCGAAGCGCAGGGTTTCCAGGTACGGATTGAGGTCGTGCTGCACCGGAATGGTATCGAGCAGGAAGTCGAAGCGACCGGCAGCGGCCTTCATCTGCTCGGCGTCGGTGGACACGATCACGTGATCGGCGCCTTGGCGGCGGGCTTCTTCCGCCTTGCTGGCCGAGCGGGTGAACAGCGTGACTTCTGCGCCCATGGCCTTGGCGAACTTGATGCCCATGTGGCCCAGACCGCCCATGCCCAGCACGCCCACCTTGTCGCCTGCCTTGACGCCGTAATGCTTAAGCGGCGAATAGGTGGTAATGCCCGCGCAGAGGATCGGCGCTGCGGCGGCCGGATTCAGCTTCTCGGGAATGCGCACCACGAAGTGCTCGCTGACCACGATGCTGTTGGAATAGCCGCCCATGGTGTTGCTGCCGTCGATGCGGTCGGGGGTGGCGTAGGTCAGGGTCGGACCTTCCAGGCAGTATTGCTCCAGATCGGCGGCGCAGGCTTCGCAATGACGGCAGGAGTCGACCATGCAGCCAACGCCCACCAGATCGCCAACCTTGTGCTTGCTGACATTGGCGCCGACTTCGGTGACCTTGCCAACGATTTCATGGCCTGGCATCAATGGGTAAACGGCGATGCCCCACTCGTTGCGTGCCTGATGGATGTCGGAATGGCACACGCCGCAGTAGAGGATCTCGATGGCCACATCGTCAGGCCGCGGGCTGCGGCGGTTGAAGGTCATGGGGGCGAGGGGAGTGGTCGCGGACTGAGCGGCGTAACCGATGGCTGTGTACATGTAATACCTCGCAAAAACGATGACGGTTGAGGCGGGCTATTGTCCGCAGCGGGGCCGACGGCAGCCATGAACGATTCTCCGTCTGTCATGCACATTCCTCCGAAGTTGCCTTTGCGGTAGCGGCTTGATGCGGCATATCTGCGATGATGTCAGTGTCTAATCCTCTGTCCGGTCACTTATGTCACTGACTCTTCATTCAGCGGCCAACGCCACGTTGGTCGCCCTGATCAAGCCCCTCGCGGTGCAACCCGGCTTCGTTGATACACGCGTTCGTGGCGTGCAGGCAATGTCGTGGGACCGCTATGTCGCCAGCAGTCCGCAGATCTACGAGCCGAGCCTGATCATCCTCGCCCAAGGCAGCAAACTCGCGCGCCTGGGGCCGCGCACGTTCGAGTACGGCGCAGGCCATTATCTGGTTCAGGCGCTGTCGGTGCCGTTCATGTGCGAAACCTTCGCCACCCGGGACGAACCCATGTATGGCGTCGCCGTGTCCATCGACCGCACGGTGTTGAGCGAGCTGGTGCAGATGATGCACCTGGCGCCCGACCCGTCGGTGAAGGCGCAGACGCCCGAGTCCATGACGTCTGCCGAACTGGACGCATCCATGCGTGAAAGTGTCGAGCGTTTGTTGCGCTGTCTGCACGATCCGCTCGACGCGCAAGTGATGGGCGCGGCGCGGGTGCGGGAGGTGCTGTATGCCGCGCTGCGAGGCGCCCAGGCCGGCGTCTTGCGGGCGCTGGTCGAGCAACAGGGACACTTCGCGCGGATCGGCGCGGCGCTGCAGTTTCTTCGCGATCATTACAACGAGCCATTGAGCGTCGATGATCTTGCCCGCCGCGCCAACATGAGCGCGTCGACCTTTCATGAGCACTTCAAGCGCAGCACCCTGTTGTCGCCGGTGCAGTACCTCAAGCGGGTGAGGCTGCTCAAGGCCCAGCAGATGCTGATCGGCGAAGGCATGGGCGTGGCGCAGGTCGCGCACAAGGTGGGCTATCAGAGCACGTCGCAATTCAGCCGCGAGTACAAACGGTATTTCGAGCGCAATCCGGGGGAAGAGGGCGACCGGCTGCGGTTTTCGGCGTAAAGCACCAGGCCTGATAAACGGAAAAGGCGCCCATCAGGGCGCCTTTCTCTAGTCGCTTGCAGCTCGACACTGGCCGCTGCGTCTTTTACATATTCGGGTAGGTCGGCCCACCCGCGCCTTCCGGCGTCACCCAGGTGATGTTCTGCGAAGGGTCCTTGATGTCGCAGGTCTTGCAGTGCACGCAGTTCTGAGCGTTGATCTGGAAGCGCTTGGCGCCGTCTTCCTGAGTCACCACCTCGTACACACCTGCCGGGCAGTAACGCTGGGCCGGCTCATCGTACTTGGGCAGGTTGACGTTGATCGGAATGCCTGGATCCTTGAGCTTCAAGTGGCAAGGCTGCTCTTCTTCGTGGTTGGTACCCGAGATGAACACCGAGCTCAACTTGTCGAAGCTCAGTTTGCCGTCCGGTTTCGGATAATCGATCTTCTTCGAGTCGGCGGCCAGCTTCATGCATGCGTAGTCAGGCTTGTTGTCGTGCAACGTGAACGGGATCTTGCCACCGAACAGGTTCTGATCGATGAAGTTGAAGGCGCCGCCCAGTACCGGACCGAACTTGTGGATCGCCGCGCCGAAGTTGCGGCTGGCGAACAGTTCTTCATGCAGCCAGCTGGCTTTGAACGCGTCGACATAGGTGTTCAGCGCATCGCCGCCTTCGTTGCCCGCGAACAGCGCGTCGGCCACCGATTCGGCGGCCAGCATGCCGGACTTCATCGCGGTATGGCTGCCTTTGATCTTGGCGAAGTTCAGCGTGCCCAGGTCGCAACCGATCAGCGCGCCGCCCGGGAATACCATTTTCGGCAGCGAGTTCAGACCGCCTTTGCAGATCGCGCGGGCGCCGTAGCTCACGCGTTTGCCGCCTTCCAGATATTGCTTGAGGATCGGGTGATGCTTGAGGCGCTGAAACTCGTCGAACGGCGACAGGTACGGGTTGGCGTACGACAGGTCGACGATCAGGCCGACCACCACCTGGTTGTTTTCCAGGTGATAGAGGAAGGAGCCGCCGGTGTTTTCGGTGCCCATGACGTCCAGCGGCCAGCCAGCGGTGTGCACCACCAGGCCTTGCTGATGTTTGGCCGGGTCGATTTCCCAGATTTCCTTCAGGCCGATGCCGTAATGCTGAGCGTCGGCTTCGCTGTCCAGATTGAAGCGCTTGATCAACTGCTTGCCGATGTGCCCGCGGCAGCCTTCGGCGAACAGCGTGTACTTGCCGCGCAGCTCCATGCCCGGGGTGTACAGGCCTTCTTTGGGATTGCCTTCACGGTCCACGCCCAGATCACCGGTGATGATCCCGCGCACGACGCCGTTTTCGTCGATCAGCGCTTCCTGGGCGGCGAAGCCCGGGTAGATCTCCACGCCCAGGTTTTCCGCCTGCTGGGCCAGCCAGCGGCACAGATTGCCCAGGGAGATGATGTAGTTGCCTTCGTTGTGCATGGTCTTGGGCACGAACGCGCCCGGCACTTTGGTGCCGGCTTCGGCGCTGGTCAGGACATAAATGTCGTCGCCTTTGACCGGCGTGTTCAGCGGGGCGCCCAGTTCTTTCCAGTCCGGGAACAGCTCGTTGAGGGCGCGAGGTTCGAACACCGCACCCGACAGGATGTGGGCGCCAACTTCAGAGCCTTTTTCCACCACGCACACACTGATTTCCTGGCCGGCTTGGGCGGCTTTCTGTTTCAGGCGGCATGCGGCGGAAAGCCCGGCGGGGCCGGCTCCGACGATGACGACGTCGAATTCCATGTATTCGCGTTCCACAGGCTATCTCCTACTCAGGGCTCAACGGCATATTTTTTATAGGTTGCTAAAACCGACACGCGCATGGGGTACACCCGCGCGATATCTCAAAGGGTCTGCATTATATCTACACCACCTCACAGGTCCAATACAAACGTTTGTTTGAATCGGCCGAAACCCTGATAAAACATAGGGACGCGGCTTGTGACTGGCGTTTTTGTCGTATTGACCGGACTAGGCGTTCCGGTCAAGATACGGGCGGTTTTGCGCTCGCCGTAGGCTGACCGTCAGGCAGGAGAACGCCTCTAAAAGCGACGCAATGCTGTGCTGCAGATCCGCTGGGCCCAAGGGGCGGCGGGGCGCGGTGCAGTTTACACGGCCAGCCGGCCTCTGGCTTGAGTTGGCGTGGCTGAGCGGCTGTTTTTGCTGAAATCAGCATTCAGCAACGACGAATACGTTGTTTTCAGAGGTGTTCTTTACACTGACGTGTACCCATCGCCGGGCTGAGCCTGGCGACTTTCTTTTCACCGGAGAGTAACGAGGAATCCATGAAGGTTCTTGTAGCTGTCAAACGAGTGGTCGACTACAACGTCAAGGTTCGCGTCAAAGCGGACAACTCCGGCGTCGATCTCGCTAACGTCAAAATGTCGATGAACCCCTTCTGCGAAATCGCTGTGGAAGAAGCCGTACGCCTGAAAGAGAAAGGCGTCGCGACCGAGATCGTCGTCGTTTCCATTGGCCCGACCACCGCTCAGGAGCAACTGCGTACCGCTTTGGCACTGGGTGCCGATCGCGCCATCCTCGTTGAATCCGCTGACGAGCTGACCTCCCTGGCCGTGGCCAAGCTGCTCAAGGCTGTTGTCGATAAAGAACAGCCTCAACTGGTCATCCTTGGCAAGCAGGCCATCGACAGCGACAACAACCAGACCGGTCAGATGCTGGCTGCGCTGAGCGGCTACGCCCAGGGCACTTTCGCCTCCAAGGTTGAAGTCTCCGGCGACAGCGTCAATGTCACCCGTGAAATCGATGCCGGCGCGCAGACTGTTTCGTTGAAGCTGCCAGCGATCGTCACCACCGACCTGCGTCTGAACGAGCCACGCTACGCGTCGCTGCCGAACATCATGAAGGCCAAGAAGAAGCCGCTCGAAACCCTGACGCCTGACGCGCTGGGCGTTTCCACGTCTTCGACCAACAAGACCCTGAAAGTCGAAGCCCCGGCTGCCCGCAGTGCAGGCATCAAGGTCAAGTCGGTTGCAGAACTGGTCGAAAAACTGAAGAACGAGGCGAAGGTAATCTAAATGACTATCCTGGTTATCGCTGAGCACGAGAACGGCGCGATCGCTCCCGCCACCCTGAACACCGTGGCGGCCGCCGCCAAGATCGGTGGTGACATCCACGTCCTGGTCGCGGGCCAGAACGTTGCCGCTGTAGGTGAAGCGGCTGCGAAGATCGCCGGCGTCGCGAAGGTGCTGGTTGCCGACAACGCCGCCTACGCGCACCAACTGCCGGAAAACGTGGCACCCCTGGTTGGCGAACTGGCTGCGAACTACAGCCACGTACTGGCCGCTGCCACCTCCAACGGCAAGAACATCCTGCCGCGCGTGGCAGCGCAACTGGACGTCGACCAGATCTCCGAGATCATCTCGGTTGAATCGGCTGACACCTTCAAGCGCCCGATCTACGCTGGTAACGCCATTGCGACCGTTCAGTCGTCGGCGGCCGTCAAGGTCATCACCGTGCGCGCCACCGGTTTCGACGCCGTTGCCGCCGAAGGCGGTTCGGCGAGCGTAGAAGCCGTTGCTGCGGCCCACGACGCAGGCAAGTCGTCCTTCGTCAATGAAGAACTGGCCAAGTCCGACCGTCCTGAGCTGACCGCTGCCAAAATCGTCGTTTCCGGCGGTCGCGGCATGCAGAACGGCGACAACTTCAAGCATCTGTATGCGCTGGCCGACAAGCTGGGCGCGGCCGTCGGCGCTTCTCGCGCTGCCGTCGACGCAGGCTTCGTGCCCAACGACATGCAGGTCGGTCAGACCGGCAAGATCGTCGCGCCGCAGCTGTACATCGCGGTCGGTATTTCCGGCGCGATCCAGCACCTGGCCGGCATGAAGGACTCCAAAGTGATCGTCGCGATCAACAAGGACGAAGAAGCGCCGATTTTCCAGGTGGCCGATTACGGTCTGGTTGCCGACCTCTTCGAAGCCGTCCCTGAGTTGGAGAAGCTGGTCTAATCCAGCCGTCTGACTTATAAAGAGAACCCGTTCGTTCGGGCTGCTGGAAAACGTTGATCATTGGTTGCACTGCGCCGAAGACGTTTTCCCCGGTCGGAACAGAGCGGGTTTTTTTATGGGTCGAAAAAAGGATGTAGCCATGTTGTCGCCAAGGGGCACGCTGGCATCACTGGCAGGCGCAATACTGCTCGTGCCTTCGCTGACGATGGCGGCGGGCAAGTGCGATCGTCTAATCGTGACGGGCAGTCCGGATGCACCGCCTTACCTGTGGCGTGATCCGCAGGATCCGAAGCACCTGATGGGGGCCAACGCCGACCTGCTCAAAGAGGCTGCGACGCAGATAGGAATCAAGGTCGAGCTGCTTTTCGCGGGCAAGCGCAGTCAGGCACTGGAGGAAGTGCGCACCGGACGCATGGATCTGCTGGCCGACACCCCGCTGAACGACGCCGAACTCGAGTCGCTGGACTTCGTTCATCCGCCGGTTTCCCAGAATGAAATCATGGTCTGGACCCGCGCAGGCCACGCTCAGCCCTTCAACGCTCTGGCGGACCTGCAAGGCCATGCGGGCGCCATCTCCGAGAAAACCCGCGTGACCCCTGCGTTTGAGCGCGCGATCAAGGAGCACCTCACGCTGGAGAGGAAGACCAACCTGACGCAGACCTTCCAGGCCCTCGTTCAGGGACAGGTCGAATACTTGCTCGCCGGGCGCTACGCTGGAATGGCGATGACGCAGACCCTGGCGGCGGACCTTGCGGCACAACCGCTGCCGCTCGACCGGCCGGGCTTGTATCTGGCGTTGTCGTTCAACTCGGCGTGCAACGAACCCTGGCTGCGCGGACAGCTGGCGAAAAAAATGACAGAATTGTCCGCTTCGGGCCGCTCCAGTGAAGCCGTTACGCGCAATCTGGATTTGTGGAAAGCCCAGTTGCAGCAGCCGAGCAGCGCCACCCACCAGTAGGAATGTTTTTTGAGCTTTCTTTTGAAAATACGACCTTTGATCGCAGCCGTGGCAACGGCCTCTCTGTTCGGCTGCGCGAACGATCCCGCGCCGGTTGAGCAGTTGAAACTGACCGAACAGGCAGTGACTCAGGCGGGCGCCGTGGGTGCGACCGATGACGAACCGGACCTCGCCAAAGCGCAGGCCAAACTGACTCGTGCCCGCGCCGACATGGCCGACAAGGCCTACAAGGATGCGCGCATGCAGGCCGAGCAGGCTGAGCTGGATGCCCGCCTGGCGGAAGCGCGGGTACTGACGCAAAAGAGCGACGAACAGGTTGCACAGGTCAACGCGCGCCTGGAGCGTCTTCGCAAACAGTTGGGGGCGAGCCAATGAACGCCATCCCGCGTGCAGTGAGCGTCGCGATGTTGTTGGCGAGTGCCGGACTGTACGGTTGCGCGGCTCACCCCGGTAGCGAAGCCACGTTGCAGAGCGCCAGCGCCGATTTCCAGACAGTCAAAGAAGACACCAACGTCTTGCGCAGTGCGCCGAAGGACGTGATCCGCGCAGGCGAATTGCTCGCCAGAGCCGAGCGTCTGTCCAGCTACATCGGCAGTGCCGACGACGTCAGCCATTACGCTTACCTGAGCAGCCGCTACAGCGCGATCGCCACCGAACACAGCAAGTTGCTGCTCAATCAGGAGAAGCTTGCGCGCCTCGAGCTTGAACGCCAGCGCCTGCAACTGGCGCTGCGTGAGGCCAAGTTGTCGGGTGCGCAGCAGCAAGGCAAATGGGCCGAAGATCAAGTGATCAGCCTTTCCACGTTGCAGACCGAACGGGGTCTGGTCATGACGCTGGGTGACATGCTGTTCGACACCGGCCATGCCGAACTCAAGAGCTCGGCAAACCGTACCGTGCTGAAGGTCGTGCAGTTTCTGCAATTCAATCCCAAGCGCGTCGTGCGTATCGAGGGTTACACCGACAGCACCGGCGACGCTCAGGAAAACCTGCAGCTGTCCCGTGATCGGGCGCAAGCGGTGGCGGATGTCCTGGCAGACCTCGGGATCGAAGACGAGCGTATCCAGGTGGAAGGGTATGGCGATCAGTACCCGGTGGATGTGAACACTTCCGAACGGGGAAGGGCGCAAAATCGTCGGGTGGAAATCGTGTTCTCCGACGAAAAAGGCCATTTAAGCGCCCCGCGCTGAATTATTGGGTTGATCAGGCCCGGCTGTCTGCAAAGACGCCGGGCTTTTTTGTGCAAATCGTCCAGAGGTTTGGCGCAAACGGCTTAACAAAATTTTCTTCACACTCAAGTATTACTGGCGGTTTCCTGAACTGTCCCCGTACACTTCTCAACTGTTCCGGTGAGATTGAAAAGTGTGCGCCGGAATCGACCTGCCTGTGACACGAGGGACGCCATGACCAATCTTCTGCTGTATCAACGTATCGCTCAGCAGTTGGCTGAAGACATTCGCCGGGGCGTGTATCAGCCCGGTGAGCGCGTGCCTTCGGTGCGCAAGATGAGCTCGCAGCTCAATGTCAGTCATGCCACCGTCCTGCAGGCCTACGCCAATCTCGAGGATCAGGGGCTGATCCGCGCGCGCCCGCAGTCCGGTTACTACGTCCATCAGACGCCTGCCCTGACTGCGCCGACCCCGGACATTGCACGGGTCGAGCGGCCGGGTCTGGTCACCCGCGCCAGCATCATCCAGCAAGTGCTGGTGGAGGCCCGGCGTGAGGGTGTCTTTGCGTTCGGCGCTGCGGTGCCGCACATTGATTACCTGCCGCTGCGTGCGCTGCACCAGCAGTTGGCGAAGGTCACGCGCTTCCAGAGCCCTCGCGCCTTCAACTACATGTTCAGCCCGGGCTTCGAGCCGTTGCGGCGTCAGGTGGCGATCCGCATGCGCGATGCCGGCGTGGTGGTCGATCCTTCAGAGGTCGTCATCACACACGGCTGTGTCGACGCACTGCAGATGTCGCTGCGTGTGCTGACCAGTCCCGGTGACCTGATCGCGGCCGAGTCGCCGACCTATTACGGGTTGCTGCAACTGGCCGATCTGTTGGGCCTGAAGGTGATCGAGATTCCCAGCGATCCGAACACCGGCATCAGTCTGGAGGCCTTGCAGCTGGCGGCCAATCAGTGGTCGATCAAGGCTTTGGTGATGACCTCGCGGTTGAGCAACCCGCTGGGCAGCACGATGCCCGAAGAGCGGCAGAAACACTTGCTGCGGCTGGCGTCGGACTTCGACATTCAGGTCATCGAGGACGACATTTACGGCGAGCTGATGTATGAGCAGAACAAGACCAAAGCGCTGAAGGCGTTCGATCGCCTGGGGCGGGTGATCTACTGCTCGAGCTTCTCCAAGACGCTGTCGCCGGGCGTGCGCATCGGCTGGATGATCGCCGGAAAATACCAGGCCGAAATCCAGCGGCTGCAAACCTTCAGCACCCATTCGGCGTGTAGTGTGACGCAAATGGCCGTGGCCTCTTATCTGGAGAACGGCGGCTATGACAGGCACCTGCGTTACATCCGCCAGGAGCATCGCAAGAACCTGAGCGCCTTTCAGTTGGCGGTGCAGCAAATGTTTCCAGAGGGCACGCAAATCAGCCGTCCGGCTGGCGGGTTCATCCTGTGGATCAGCCTTCCGGGGCGGGTCAATACGCAGGAGTTGCACGTGCGCGCGCTCGAGCAGGGCATCAGCATCGCGCCGGGGCTTATCTTCAGTAACACCGAACAGTTCAACCACTGCATCCGGCTCAATTGCGGGCTGCCGTGGAACCGTGAGGCGGAGAGGGCGCTGATGACCCTGGGCATGCTTGCCAAGCAGTTGTGTCAGGACGCCGGTCAAACGTGGTGAACTCAGTCGGTCCGTTGCTTTCCATTGTTCAGGGGCTGGCTGACAAGGCTTCACTTGTCACCGGTTGACTAAAGGGCCAGCATATTTGCTCGTGTCTTAATCTGCCGTCTTCGATCTATGAATTCATTGCGTTGTGTTGGCGTGTTGTTGCTGGTCTTGTTGAGCGCTTGCGATGGCGACAAGCCGGTGACACCGCCGCCTAAAGTAGCGACGACCGCGACCGCCCCGACGGCTCAAACCAGGGACGCTCAAGCGCCTGCACCGTTGGAAAAGCCTGTTGTTCCTGCTGCAACGGCGCCAGCGGTGCACGACCTAGCGCCTGACGCTGGCGTGGTGCCCGTTATCGCGTCGAGTAAGCCGCAGGCCCCCGCCAAGTCTGTCACGCCTGTCATCACGCCCAATAAGGCGGCTGCGGTCGAGCAGAAATCACCCAGTGCCAATGCCCGATCAGCCAAGGTGAAAGCCGACAATTCAGAGGTGGCCAATCGTGCGCCGGTTGCCAGCAAGACCAAGCCTGCCTCCCAAGTGGTCAAGGACACGCGACTGCCGAAGGCTCAGCTTGATTTGAGTCTGCCGCCGGAGATGGTCAAGCAATTGGCCCCGCCAGCGAACGTGATCACCTCCGCTGCCAAGCCCAAGACGCCTTCGGCAGGCGCCAAGCCGCTGCTGCCGCAGCTGTTTCCTGATTCGCAGAGCGATCCGGATTTTCAGCTTCAGGGCCGTCTGCTCAGCAACGAAATGCAGCTGCAACTGCGTAACGAGGCGCGCCGGGATGTCGAGGGCGCTGCACTGGATTTCAAATTCAAGCAGTAATGGGCCCTCGACCGTCGGCTTGCATGAATCCTGTATTTTCAAACGCGCGTTTTAGCGGTTAAGATCCTGTCATCTCTCACTGCCTCCCAGAGTACGTTTTCATGGAATGCCGTCCGGGTTGCGGCGCTTGCTGCATTGCACCCTCCATCACCTCGCCCATTCCCGGGATGCCGCAGGGCAAGCCGGCTGGCGAACGTTGTCTGCACCTGTCGGTCGACATGCTCTGCGGGCTGTTCGGCAGGCCGGAAAGACCGGCGGTGTGTAGCCAGTTCTCGGCAGACGCGGAAGTCTGTGGCAGCAGTTCCGAAGACGCCATTCGCCTGCTGGGCTGGTGGGAGACGCTCACATCGGTTGCTTGAAGGCAGGGATGTGGATCAATCGAGACAACTGAACTTCAAGAATAAGGAATACAACAATGGGTTCGCTGTACCGGATTGCATGTGGAATCGGCCTGACTGTAATGGTCGCTGCCAGTGCCCAGGCTGAGGACTGGAAGGTTGCCAAGAACGAGGAGGGCATCAAGGTCTCGCTCAGTGACGTCGCGGGCTCTCAGTACAAGGCTTATCAAGGTGTGGCCACCATCAAGGCTGGCATTCCCAAATTGCGCGCGCTGCAAGAGGATGTCGCTGCCGCGTGTGCCTGGATTCATGAGTGCAAGTCGCAGAAAATCCTCAAGCATGAAGGCGACAAGACTTGGACCTACACCCAGTTCAACACGCCGTGGCCAGTCACGCCGCGGGATTCGGTGCTCGAGGTCACGACCGTGGAAGGCGCCGATGGCAGCCTCACTCGCAAGCTGCTGGGGCAGCCCAAGTACATTCCTGAAGAGAAAGGCTTCGTACGGGTTGCGCAGGTGGAGGGCTACTGGAAGTTCGTGCCCAAGGGCGACAACCTGACCGAGGTTACCTACCAGGTGCACACCGAACCGGGCGGCAGCGTTCCGTCCTGGCTTGCTAACAAGTTCGTCGTCGACGCGCCTTTCAACACGCTTAAGGCGCTCAAGGAGCATGCGGAGCAGTAAGCGTCGCAAGCGTTCTTCAGCGCACAAATAAGGCTGCCAATCGGCAGCCTTTTTCATGTCGGTGTCGCGCTTACTTGCGCTCTGCGAGTGGCACGATGTCGCGAGAGACTTCACCGGTGTACAGCTGGCGCGGGCGGCCGATCTTGTACGGGCTGGAGAGCATTTCTTTCCAGTGCGAGATCCAGCCGACGGTGCGGGCCAGGGCGAAGATCACGGTGAACATGCTGGTTGGAATGCCGATCGCTTTCAGGATGATGCCCGAATAGAAGTCGACGTTCGGGTACAGCGAGCGCTCGATGAAGTACGGATCGGTCAGCGCGATCTCTTCCAGACGCATCGCCAGTTCCAGCTGCGGATCGTTGGTGATGCCCAGTTCGCGCAGGACTTCGTCGCACGTCTGTTTCATCACGGTGGCGCGTGGGTCGCGGTTCTTGTAAACGCGGTGACCGAAGCCCATCAGCTTGAACGGATCGTTCTTGTCCTTGGCCTTGGCGATGTACTTGTCGATGTTCGAGACATCGCCGATTTCATCGAGCATGGTCAGAACGGCTTCGTTGGCGCCGCCGTGTGCCGGGCCCCACAGCGCGGCGATGCCGGCTGCGATACAGGCAAACGGGTTGGCGCCCGAAGAGCCGGCCATGCGCACGGTGGAGGTGGAAGCGTTCTGTTCGTGGTCGGCGTGGAGGATGAAAATCCGGTCCATGGCCTTGGCTAGCGTCGGGCTGATCGGTTTGATCTCGCACGGCGTGTTGAACATCATGTGCAGGAAGTTTTCTGCGTAGCTCAGGTCGTTGCGCGGGTACATCATGGGCTGACCCATGGAGTACTTGTACACCATCGCGGCCAGGGTAGGCATCTTCGCGACCAGGCGGATCGCCGAGATTTCGCGATGCTGAGGATTATTGATGTCCAGCGAGTCGTGGTAGAACGCCGAGAGGGCACCGACGACGCCGCACATGACGGCCATCGGGTGAGCATCGCGACGGAAGCCGTTGAAGAAGGTCTTCAACTGCTCGTGCACCATTGTGTGGTTCTTCACGGTGACGACGAATTGAGCTTTTTGTTCGGCAGTCGGCAGTTCGCCGTTCAGCAGCAGGTAGCAGGTTTCCAGATAGTCCGATTGCTCGGCCAGCTGTTCGATCGGGTAGCCACGATGCAGCAGGATTCCGTTGTCACCGTCGATGTAGGTGATCTTGGATTCGCATGAGGCGGTCGACATGAAACCTGGGTCGAATGTGAAGCGTCCGGTGGCGGTCAGGCCGCGTACGTCGATTACATCGGGACCAACTGTGCCGGTCAGAATGGGCAGCTCGACGGGGGCAGCGCCCTCGATGATCAACTGCGCTTTTTTGTCAGCCATGTGGCCTCCTATTTATGCTTCAAATCATCAGACAGGCCCCCCACGCAGGGCCCGCACCACTATAGTGAGATAAATTCTAAAGTCAATTTGCCAAAAGTCTTGTAGCAGAAGGCTTTAAGGCGATGTTTTCCGCGAAATTACCTGCCATTTACGCCTTTTATCGAGCTAAAGCAATCCGCCCTTAGCGTGGGGTCTTTGCGTTGTCATTAGTTGGCTAACTGTCTATACTCGGCGTCCGACCGCCAGGGGCTTTCAGGCCCGTTTTTCTGGGGGCCGTCACTTCCTGGGTAGTGGGTACCTGACCAGTGCACTTCCCAACAACTTGCCCTGATTGTTAGGGGCTCTTCAGTGTGAAAAAAAGCCGTGAAAAGCCAACGACCTGTAAACCTAGACCTAAGGACCATCAAACTCCCCATCACCGGCGTAACGTCATTTCTTCATCGCGTCTCCGGCATCATCCTCTTCCTGGGCCTCGCCATCATGCTTTACGCATTGAGCAAGTCTCTGGGTTCCGAGGAAGGCTTTGCCGAGGTGAAGGATTGCCTGACCAGTCCGCTGGCCAAACTCGTTGTGTGGGGTCTCCTGTCCTCCTTGCTGTATCACTTGGTGGCCGGTGTTCGCCACTTGATCATGGATGCGGGTATCGGTGAGACGCTGGAAGGCGGAAAACTGGGCTCGAAAATCATCATCGCCGTTTCCCTGGTGTTGATTGTTCTGGCGGGAGTTTGGATATGGTAACCAGCGTTACGAACCTGTCACGTTCGGGCCTCTATGACTGGATGGCGCAGCGCGTCTCCGCCGTAGTGCTCGCGGCTTATTTCATCTTCCTGATCGGATACCTGATCGCCCACCCTGGCATCGATTTCGCCACGTGGCACGCTCTGTTCTCCCATAACGGAATGCGCATTTTCAGTCTGCTGGCCTTCGTTGCCCTGGGCGCTCACGCCTGGGTCGGCATGTGGACCATCGCGACCGACTACCTGACGCCGATGGCGCTGGGCAAGTCCGCGACAGCTGTGCGTTTCCTTTTCCAGGCTGTCTGCGGCATTGCGATGTTCGCGTACTTCGTCTGGGGTGTGCAGATTCTTTGGGGTATCTGATTCATGGCTAACATTAATACACTTTCATTCGACGCCATCATCATCGGCGGCGGTGGTGCAGGCATGCGCGCTGCATTGCAGCTGGCTCAGGGCGGCCACAAGACCGCTGTAGTCACCAAGGTCTTCCCGACCCGCTCGCACACCGTTTCCGCCCAGGGTGGCATCACCTGCGCCATCGCTTCGGCCGACCCGAACGATGACTGGCGCTGGCACATGTACGACACCGTCAAGGGTTCCGACTACATCGGTGACCAGGACGCGATCGAATACATGTGTTCCGTAGGCCCTGAAGCCGTGTTCGAACTCGAGCACATGGGTCTGCCGTTCTCCCGTACCGAGCAGGGCCGCATCTATCAGCGTCCGTTCGGCGGTCAATCCAAGGACTTCGGTAAAGGCGGTCAGGCTGCGCGTACCTGCGCTGCTGCCGACCGTACCGGCCACGCCTTGCTGCACACCCTTTACCAGGCCAACCTGAAGGCCGGCACCGTATTCCTCAACGAATACTATGCAGTTGATCTGGTGAAGAACCAGGACGGCGCTTTCGTCGGCATCATCGCCATCTGCATCGAAACCGGTGAAACCTCGTACATCCGCGCCGACGCGACCGTACTGGCTACCGGCGGCGCAGGCCGTATCTACTCGTCGACCACCAACGCCCTGATCAACACCGGTGACGGCGTCGGCATGGCCCTGCGTGCAGGCGTGCCGGTTCAGGACATCGAAATGTGGCAGTTCCACCCGACCGGCATTGCCGGCGCAGGTGTACTGGTCACCGAAGGTTGCCGTGGTGAAGGCGGTTACCTGATCAACAAGCACGGCGAGCGTTTCATGGAGCGCTATGCGCCGAACGCGAAAGACCTTGCAGGTCGTGACGTCGTTGCGCGCTCGATGGTCAAGGAAATCATCGCCGGCAATGGTTGCGGTCCCGATGGCGACCACGTGATGCTGAAGCTCGATCACCTGGGTGAAGAAGTGCTGCACAGCCGTCTGCCAGGCATCATGGAGCTGTCCAAGACCTTCGCACACGTCGATCCTGCCGTTGCGCCGATCCCGGTCGTTCCAACCTGCCACTACATGATGGGCGGCATCGCCACCAACATTCACGGTCAGGCAATCACGCAGAACGCCGCTGGCGAAGACACCATCATCCCGGGCCTGTTCGCGGTCGGTGAAGTGGCGTGCGTATCGGTTCACGGTGCCAACCGTCTGGGTGGCAACTCGCTGCTCGACCTGGTCGTGTTCGGTCGTGCTGCCGGTCTGCACCTGGAGCAGGCGCTCAACGAAGGCATCGACTACCGTCGCGCCTCCGACACCGACATCGATGTCGCTCTGGCCCGCCTCAGCGGCCTGAACGAACGCACCGATGGCGAAGACGTCGCCACCCTGCGCAAAGAGCTGCAAAGCTGCATGCAGAACTACTTCGGTGTATTCCGCACGGGCGAATACATGCAGAAGGGTATCGCTCAGCTGGCCACCCTGCGCGAGCGTATCGCGAAGGTCAAGATCAACGACAAGAGCCAGGCGTTCAACACTGCCCGGATCGAAGCGCTGGAATTGCAGAACCTGCTGGAAGTCGCCGAAGCAACGGCCATTGCTGCAGAACATCGCAAGGAGTCCCGTGGTGCGCACGCTCGCGAAGACTTCGAAGATCGCGACGACGAAAACTGGCTGTGCCACACCCTGTACTTCCCGGGTGAAAAGCGCGTAGCCAAGCGTGCCGTGAACTTCTCGCCGAAGACTGTTCCGACTTTTGAGCCTAAGGTTCGGACTTATTAAGGGTGATCGCCATGTTGCAAGTCAGTGTTTATCGTTACAACCCTGATCAGGACGCTGCGCCGTTCATGCAGGAATTCCAGGTCGACACCGGTGGCAAGGACCTGATGGTGCTGGACGTGCTGGCCCTGATCAAAGAGCAGGACGAAGGTTTCTCCTATCGTCGCTCCTGCCGTGAAGGCGTCTGCGGTTCCGACGGCATGAACATCAACGGCAAGAACGGCCTGGCCTGCATCACGCCGCTGTCTTCCGTGGTCAAGGGCAACAAGCTGGTGGTTCGTCCGCTGCCTGGCCTGCCGGTCATCCGTGACCTGGTCGTCGACATGAGCATCTTCTACAAGCAGTACGAGAAGGTGAAGCCATTCCTGCAGAACAACACGCCGGCTCCGGCCATCGAACGTCTGCAGTCGCCTGAAGAGCGTGAAAAGCTGGACGGTCTGTACGAGTGCATCCTGTGCGCCTGCTGCTCGACTTCCTGCCCTTCGTTCTGGTGGAACCCGGACAAGTTCCTCGGTCCAGCCGCGCTGCTGCAAGCCTATCGTTTCCTGGCTGACAGCCGTGACACCAAGACCCAGGAGCGTCTGGCATCGCTGGATGACCCGTTCAGTGTGTTCCGCTGCCGCGGGATCATGAACTGCGTCAACGTCTGCCCGAAAGGTCTTAACCCGACCAAGGCGATCGGTCATGTTCGCAGCATGTTGCTGAAAAGCGGTATCTGAGTTCCTTGTACCTGTAACATCGATGCATGTGTAAATGTTGTGCCCGTAAACGCTGCGGCGCAGGCTTCAACCGGCGCCGTAGTTTTAACCTGAGCAGCAGTCATTTGGCCGCAGCTCTTATTTTGAAGAAATGAGACCAGCAGGGGCATCCGGGCTGGTACCCGGACTATCTGCGTGATCCTAGCGACTTGGTGCAGTCAGCGACTTGATTCGAAATCGCTGCCGGACTTTTCAAGTTTGCAACGGTGTCGACGCCGGTGGTGTCCCCTAACCGAGGGTGACCAAGCATGCAAGAAAGCGTGATGCAGCGCATGTGGAACAGCGCCCACCTTTCCGGTGGTAACGCTGCCTATGTGGAAGAGCTCTACGAACTCTACCTGCACGACCCTAACGCTGTGCCAGAAGAGTGGCGCACCTACTTTCAGACGTTGCCGGCTGACGGCAGCACTGCCACCGATGTATCGCACTCTACGGTTCGCGATCATTTCGTGTTGCTGGGGAAAAACCAGCGCCGCGCTCAGCCGGTCTCCGCCGGTAGCGTGAGCAGCGAACACGAGAAGAAGCAAGTCGAAGTGCTGCGACTTATCCAGGCATTCCGTATGCGCGGCCATCAGGGTGCGCAACTCGATCCTCTGGGTCTGTGGAAGCGTACTGCGCCAGCTGACCTGTCGATCAACCATTACGGTTTGACCAACGCTGACCTCGATACCACATTCCGTGCCGGCGACCTGTTCATCGGCAAGGAGGAAGCGAGCCTACGCGAAATCGTTGACGCGTTGCAGAAGACATATTGCCGCACCATCGGTGCGGAGTTCACGCACATCGTCGATTCCAACCAGCGCAACTGGTTCATGCAGCGCCTCGAAAGCGTGCGTGGCCGTCCAGCTTACTCCGCCGACATTCAGAGCCACCTGCTCGAGCGCGTCACCGCGGCCGAGGGTCTGGAGAAGTACCTGGGCACCAAGTACCCGGGCACCAAGCGCTTTGGTCTGGAAGGCGGCGAAAGCCTGATCCCGATGCTGGACGAACTGATCCAGCGTTCCGGTTCCTACGGCACCAAGGAAATCGTCATCGGCATGGCCCACCGTGGCCGTCTGAACGTACTGGTCAACACCTTCGGCAAGAACCCGCGCGAGCTGTTCGACGAGTTCGAAGGCAAGAAGAAGGTCGAGCTCGGTTCCGGTGACGTGAAGTATCACCAGGGCTTCTCGTCCAACGTCATGACCACAGGCGGCGAAGTTCACCTGGCCATGGCGTTCAACCCGTCTCACCTGGAGATCGTTTCTCCGGTGGTCGAAGGTTCCGTGCGCGCCCGTCAGGATCGCCGCAACGACGCCACCGGCGAGAAAGTGCTGCCGATTTCCATCCACGGTGATGCTGCGTTCGCAGGTCAGGGCGTGGTTCTGGAAACCTTCCAGATGTCGCAGACCCGCGGCTTCAAGACTGGCGGCACCATCCATATCGTGGTGAACAACCAGGTTGGCTTCACCATCAGCAACCCGCTGGACGCGCGTTCGACCGAATACGCGACCGACGTGGCCAAGATGATTCAGGCGCCGATCCTCCACGTGAATGGCGACGACCCTGAAGCGGTCATGTTCGTGACCCAGCTGGCGATCGACTACCGCATGCAGTTCAAGCGTGACGTGGTCATCGACCTGGTCTGCTACCGCCGTCGCGGCCACAACGAGGCCGACGAGCCGAGCGGCACTCAGCCGCTGATGTACCAGCAGATCTCCAAGCAGCGCACCACCCGCGAGCTGTACGCCGACTCCCTGGCCGCCGCCGGTGTGCTCGATGCCGCCGCCGCTCAGGCGAAGGTCGACGAGTACCGCAACGCGCTGGACAACGGCATGCACGTCGTGAAAAGCCTGGTCAAAGAGCCGAACAAGGAATTGTTCGTCGACTGGCGTCCTTACCTGGGCCACGCCTGGACTGCGCGTCACGACACCCGTTTTGACCTCAAGACCCTGCAGGAACTGTCGGCCAAGCTGATGGAACTGCCGGAAGGCTTCGTGGTTCAGCGTCAGGTCCAGAAGATCTACGAAGACCGCCAGAAGATGCAAGCCGGTGGCCTGCCGATCAACTGGGGTTACGCAGAGACCATGGCTTACGCCACGCTGGCGTTCGAAGGGCATCCGGTGCGCATCACCGGGCAAGACGTCGGTCGCGGCACGTTCTCGCACCGCCACGCCGTCCTGCACAACCAGAAAGACGCAACCACCTACGTGCCTCTGCAGAACCTGTACGCCGGTCAGCCCCGCTTTGACCTGTATGACTCGTTCCTGTCGGAAGAAGCGGTGCTTGCATTCGAATACGGCTACTCGACCACTTCGCCGAACGCGCTGGTGATCTGGGAAGCCCAGTTCGGTGACTTCGCCAACGGTGCGCAGGTCGTGATCGACCAGTTCATCACCAGCGGCGAGCACAAATGGGGCCGTCTGTGCGGTCTGACCATGCTCTTGCCGCATGGCTACGAAGGGCAGGGGCCAGAGCACTCTTCGGCTCGTCTGGAGCGTTACCTGCAGCTGTGCGCCGAGCACAACATTCAGGTGTGCGTGCCGACCACTCCGGCACAGATCTACCATCTGCTGCGCCGTCAGGTGATTCGTCCTCTGCGCAAGCCGCTGGTCGTGCTGACGCCCAAGTCGCTGCTGCGCCACAAGCTGGCCATCTCGACGCTGGAAGATCTGGCCGAAGGCTCGTTCCAGACGGTCATCCCGGAAATCGACACCCTCGATCCGGCCAAGGTGACCCGCTTGGTCCTGTGCAGCGGCAAGGTGTACTACGACCTGCTGGAAAAACGCCGTGCCGAAGGCCGCGAAGATATCGCCATCGTGCGTATCGAGCAGCTCTATCCGTTCCCGGAAGACGACCTGATGGAGGCCATCGCGCCTTACACCAACCTGACCCACGTGGTCTGGTGTCAGGAAGAGCCGATGAACCAGGGCGCCTGGTACAGCAGCCAGCATCACTTGCGCCGTAGCATCGGCAATCACAACCGCAACCTCGTTCTCGAGTACGCCGGTCGTGATGCTTCTGCTGCTCCTGCTTGTGGCTACGCTTCGATGCACGCCGAGCAGCAGGAAAAACTGCTGCAAGACGCGTTCACTGTTTAACGCCTTCGCGCACTAGAAACCGAATTAAGGAATTACAGACAATGGCTATTGAGATCAAAGCCCCCTCTTTCCCGGAATCCGTTGCCGACGGCACCATTTCCAAATGGCACAAACAGCCGGGCGAGGCGGTGAAACGTGACGAGCTGCTGGTCGACATCGAGACTGACAAAGTCGTTCTCGAAGTACTGGCCGAAGCTGACGGCGTATTGGCATCGATCGTCAAAGGCGAGGGCGACACCGTCCTGTCCAACGAGTTGATCGCAACCCTGGACGCTGGCGCCACGGCTTCGGCCGCGCCTGCCGCTGCCGCTGCTGCACCGGCCGCCGCGCCTGCACCTGCCGCCGCTGCTGCCGCTCCGGCACCTGCTGCCGGCGACGAAGACGCGATCGGCGCTCCGGCCGCCCGCAAGCTGGCTGAAGAAAACGGCATCGCGCTGTCCAGCATCAAAGGCACCGGCAAAGACGGCCGTGTCACCAAGGAAGACGTGGTCGCTGCCATCGAAGCGAAGAAATCCGCTCCGGCCGGCGCACCGGCTGCCAAGCCTGCTGCCGCCGCAGCTGCCGCTCCTGTGGTCGCTGCCGGTGACCGCACCGAGAAGCGCGTTCCGATGACCCGCCTGCGTGCCAAGGTTGCCGAGCGTCTGGTAGAAGCTCAGTCCACCATGGCGATGCTGACCACCTTCAACGAAGTCGACATGACCGAAGTCATGGCCCTGCGTTCGAAGTACAAGGATCTCTTCGAGAAGAGCCATAACGGTGTGCGTCTGGGCTTCATGTCGTTCTTCGTCAAGGCCGCCACCGAAGCGCTGAAACGCTTCCCGGCAGTCAACGCGTCGATCGACGGTTCGGACATCGTTTACCACGGTTACGCCGATGTAGGTGTTGCCGTGTCCAGCGACCGTGGTCTGGTGGTTCCGGTTCTGCGTAACGCCGAACAGATGAGCCTGGCTGAGATCGAAGGCGGCATCGCCACCTTCGGCAAGAAAGCCCGTGACGGCAAACTGTCCATCGACGAGATGACTGGCGGTACCTTCACCATTACCAACGGTGGTACTTTCGGTTCGATGATGTCGACCCCGATCGTCAACCCGCCGCAAGCGGCCATCCTGGGCATGCACAACATCGTTCAACGCCCGATGGCGATCAACGGTCAGGTTGTCATTCGTCCGATGATGTACCTGGCGCTGTCGTACGATCACCGCCTGATCGACGGTAAAGAAGCTGTGACTTTCCTGGTGACCATCAAGAACCTGCTGGAAGATCCGGCTCGTCTGTTGCTGGATATCTGATTCAAGGCAGCCACAAGCCGCACGCGCCAAGCTGCACACGAGCAGCCTGGCGTTTGCGCTTGGGTCGTCGCAACATTCTAATAGCAGGCTGCAACTCGTCTGTAGAGCATCACGGATCAGCTTGCAGCTTGTGGCTTGAAGCTCGCAGCTAAAGAGGAACTCTTTGTATGTCCCAGAAATTCGACGTGGTAGTGATTGGCGCAGGCCCTGGCGGTTATGTGGCCGCCATCAAGGCCGCGCAACTTGGTCTCAAGACTGCCTGCATCGAGAAGTATCAGGATAAAGAGGGCAAACTGGCTCTCGGCGGTACCTGCCTGAACGTGGGCTGCATCCCTTCCAAGGCGCTGCTGGACAGCTCGTGGAAATTCTACGAAGCCAAGAACCAGTTCAACGTGCACGGCATCTCCATCTCCGGCGACGTGCAGATGGACGTACCGGCGATGGTCGGCCGCAAGGCTCAGATCGTCAAAGGCCTGACCGGCGGCGTTGCCAGCCTGTTCAAGGCAAACGGCGTCACTTCTCTGCAAGGTCACGGCAAGCTGCTGGCCGGCAAGAAAGTCGAGCTGACCAAGCCTGACGGCACCACTGAAGTCATCGAAGCCGATAACATCATCCTGGCTTCCGGCTCGCGCCCGATCGACATTCCGCCGGCGCCAGTCGACCAGAACGTCATCGTCGACTCCACCGGTGCCCTGGAATTCCAGACCGTGCCTGAGCGCCTGGGCGTGATCGGCGCTGGCGTCATCGGCCTGGAGCTGGGTTCGGTGTGGTCGCGTCTGGGTTCCAAGGTGACCGTTCTGGAAGCGCTGGAGAAATTCCTGCCAGCCGCTGACGAAGCCGTTTCCAAGGAAGCGCAGAAGACCTTCACCAAGCAGGGGCTGGACATCAAGCTGGGCGCGCGCGTCACCGGTTCGAAAGTCAACGGCAACGAAGTCGTCGTCAACTACACCGACAAGGATGGCGAGCAGAACATCACCTTCGATCGTCTGATCGTCGCGGTGGGCCGTCGTCCGGTGACCACCGATCTGCTGGCTTCCGACAGCGGCGTCGACATCGACGAGCGCGGTTTCATCTTCGTCAACGACCAGTGCGAGACCAGCGTTCCTGGCGTCTACGCGATCGGTGACGTGGTCCGTGGTCTGATGCTGGCACACAAAGCGTCGGAAGAAGGCATCATGGTTGTCGAGCGCATCAAGGGTCACAAGACCCAGATGAACTACGACCTGATCCCGTCGGTTATCTACACCCACCCGGAGATCGCATGGGTCGGTAAAACCGAGCAGACCTTGAAGGCCGAAGGCGTAGAGGTTAACGTCGGCAGCTTCCCGTTCGCGGCCAGTGGTCGTGCAATGGCTGCGAACGACACCGGCGGTTTCGTCAAGGTCATCGCCGACGCCAAGACCGACCGTGTACTGGGTGTACACGTCATTGGTCCAGGCGCCGCAGAACTTGTACAGCAGGGCGCGATCGGCATGGAGTTCGGCACCAGTGCCGAAGACATCGGCATGATGGTCTTCTCGCACCCGACGTTGTCCGAAGCGCTGCACGAAGCTGCACTGGCAGTGAATGGCCACGCCATCCACATCCAGAACAAGAAGAAACGCTAAGAAAAAACCACGACGGTCCGCCCGTCGTGAGCCTTGCTCGCAAGGCTTACCGCGGAAGGACCGTTGGACTCGAACTCCCGGTGGTGCGAGGCAGGCATTCAGGTGTCTGTCCTGGCACCTTCCGGGAGAAGCGGTCACAGGTGGTGCGGCACGCTTAGACGAGCAGCACCGAATGCGCAGTACCTAACGAAGACGGTAATAAGCATGAATCTTCACGAGTATCAGGGTAAGCAGCTGTTTGCTGAATACGGCCTGCCAGTATCCAAGGGCTTTGCAGTAGACACCCCGGAAGCAGCAGCAGAAGCGTGCGACAAAATCGGCGGAACCGAGTGGGTTGTTAAAGCCCAGGTTCACGCGGGTGGTCGCGGTAAAGCGGGCGGCGTCAAGCTGGTTCGCAGCAAGGAAGACGCAGCTGCGTTCGCTCAACAGTGGTTGGGCAAGCGTCTGGTCACTTACCAGACTGATGCCAACGGTCAGCCAGTCACCAAGATCCTGGTTGAATCCTGCACTGACATCGCCAAAGAGCTGTACCTGGGCGCTGTAGTCGATCGTTCGAGCCGTCGTATCGTGTTCATGGCTTCTACCGAAGGTGGCGTGGACATCGAGAAAATCGCTCACGAAACACCTGAGAAGATTCTCAAAGCCACTGTCGATCCACTGGTTGGCGCTCAGCCGTTCCAGGGTCGCGATCTGGCTTTCCAGCTGGGTCTGGAAGGCAAGCAGGTTGCTCAGTTCGCCAAGATCTTCACCGGTCTGGCCAAGCTGTTCCAGGACCACGACCTGGCCCTGCTGGAAGTGAACCCGCTGGTCATCAAGGCTGACGGCGATCTGCACTGCCTGGACGCGAAGATCAACATCGACGCCAACGCCATGTACCGTCAGCCAAAGCTGAAGGCTTTCCACGATCCATCGCAAGATGACCCACGTGAAGCCCACGCTGCCAAGTTCGAACTGAACTACGTGGCACTGGAAGGCAACATCGGCTGCATGGTCAACGGTGCCGGCCTGGCCATGGGTACCATGGACATCGTCAACCTGCACGGCGGCAAGCCAGCCAACTTCCTCGACGTAGGTGGCGGCGCGACCAAAGAGCGCGTGACCGAAGCGTTCAAGATCATCCTGTCCGACAGCAACGTCGCTGCAGTACTGGTCAACATCTTCGGCGGCATCGTTCGCTGCGACATGATTGCCGAAGGCATCATCGGCGCCGTTAAAGAAGTCGGCGTGAAAATCCCGGTCGTTGTGCGCCTCGAAGGCAACAACGCTGACCTGGGCGCTAAAGTACTGGCAGAAAGCGGCTTGAACATCATCGCTGCTACCAGCTTGACCGACGCTGCTCAACAAGTCGTCAAAGCTGCGGAGGGCAAATAATGAGCGTCCTGATCAATAAAGACACCAAGGTTATCTGCCAGGGTTTCACCGGCTCGCAAGGTACCTTCCACTCCGAACAAGCCATTGCCTACGGCACCAAGATGGTTGGCGGCGTGACCCCAGGCAAAGGTGGCACCACTCACCTGAACCTGCCAGTGTTCAACACCGTTCGCGAAGCCGTTGAACAGACTGGCGCCACTGCCAGCGTGATCTACGTTCCGGCTCCGTTCTGCAAGGACTCCATCCTTGAAGCAGCGTTCGGCGGCATCAAACTGATCATCTGCATCACCGAAGGTATTCCTACCCTCGACATGCTGGATGCCAAGGTCAAGTGCGACGAGCTGGGTGTTACCCTGATCGGCCCTAACTGCCCAGGCGTCATCACCCCGGGCGAGTGCAAGATCGGCATCATGCCAGGTCACATTCACTTGCCAGGCAAAGTCGGTATCGTGTCGCGTTCCGGCACCCTGACTTACGAAGCTGTGAAGCAGACCACTGACGCCGGCTTCGGTCAGTCGACCTGCGTCGGTATCGGTGGTGACCCGATCCCGGGCTCCAACTTCATCGACATCCTCAAGCTGTTCCAGGAAGACCCGAAGACCGAAGCGATCGTCATGATCGGTGAGATCGGCGGTTCGGCTGAGGAAGAAGCGGCTGCCTACATCAAGGCAAACGTGACCAAGCCAGTGGTTTCCTACATCGCCGGTGTGACTGCTCCTCCGGGCAAGCGCATGGGCCATGCGGGCGCAATCATCTCTGGCGGCAAAGGCACTGCAGACGAGAAATTCGCTGCACTGCAGGACGCAGGCGTCAAAACCGTGCGTTCGCTGGCAGACATCGGCAAAGCCCTGGCTGAGCTGACCGGTTGGGAAATGAAGAAGTAAGCATCGCTTGCTGATCATCGTCTGATCGACAAAGGCCACCTTCGGGTGGCCTTTGTGTTTTCCGGGTCTGGATTTCGGCGTGTCGTTTCCAGTCGCAAGTATTCAATCCGTATAACAGCCTCCTGTTCGCAAGGCGCAGGGGGACGAAGGGCGAGCAGTCTGGCCGAGTTTTGTAGGACTTGTCCGAAATGCGACAGCAACGTGCGTTCATCGGTCGCACCGCCCTGTAACGGTGCGAAAAATGAGGTAGGCTAGCCGCCATTTTGCGTGGTCGGCCCCCATAAGGAGCTGCTGCGCGCAACGGGTCTGTCTTAAAAGGACGGGCAGCATTTCCCTCACCCTCAGGGAAATCCTCTTCTTAATTCCGATTCAGCAGTGTGGTTTCTTTGATGAAAGTGTTGAAAGGCCAGGACATCCTGGCGCTGGGTTTCATGACGTTCGCGTTGTTCGTGGGTGCTGGCAATATCATCTTTCCCCCCATCGTAGGCCTGCAGGCCGGTCCACACGTGTGGATGGCGGCGCTGGGCTTTCTGGTGACTGCGGTCGGTCTTCCTGTGGTCACGGTCATCGCGCTGGCCAAGGTCGGCGGTGCAATGGACGCGTTGAGCAGTCCCATCGGCAAGATCGCCGGGACGCTGCTGGCGGCGGTCTGCTACCTTTCCGTCGGCCCGCTGTTCGCCACGCCGCGCACGGCCACGGTGTCCTTTGAAGTCGGGTTGGTGCCGCTGACCGGCGAAAGTCCACTGGCGCTGTTTCTCTACAGCCTGGTTTATTTCCTTCTGGTGTTCTGGATCTCACTGTATCCGGGCCGCCTGCTCGATACCGTCGGACGTTTCCTTGCCCCGTTGAAGATCATCGCACTGGCCGTGCTGGGCATCGCGGCGTTCGCACTGCCTGCCGGTGATGTAGGAAGCGCGCAACCGGCTTACGTCGCGGCGCCGTTCTCGCAAGGGTTCATCAATGGCTACCTGACCATGGATACCCTGGGTGCGCTGGTGTTCGGCATCGTCATCGTCAATGCCATTCGTTCGCGCGGCGTTGAATCGCCACGCCTGATCACGCGCTACGCCATCATCGCCGGCCTGATTGCCGGCGTCGGTCTGGCGCTGGTGTACATCAGTCTGTTCCGCCTCGGTTCGGGCAGTCACGCTGTCGCGGCGGACGCAACGAACGGCGCTGCCGTGCTGCACGCGTATGTGCAACATACCTTCGGTACGCTGGGCAGCAGCTTCCTGGCGGTGTTGATTTCCCTGGCGTGTCTGGTGACCGCAGTAGGTCTGACCTGCGCCTGCGCCGAATACTTCAGCCGGTTGTTGCCACTGTCCTACAAGACGCTGGTCATCCTCCTGGCCGTGTTTTCACTGCTGGTCTCCAACCTTGGTCTGACCAAGCTCATCCAGTTCTCCATCCCGGTGCTGACGGCGATTTACCCGCCGTGCATCGCGCTGGTCGCCTTGAGTTTCTGCAAGGATTTCTGGCACGCACAGGGCCGGATCGTTGCGCCGGTGATGCTGGTGTCATTTGTGTTCGGTGCTGTGGATGCAGCGAAAGGCGCTGGTCTTGGCGCTTACCTGCCTGAAGCTGTGGGCCATCTGCCGTTGAGCGAGCAGGGCCTGGCCTGGCTGATTCCCTCACTGATCACTCTGTTCATCGCGTTCGTGGTGGACCGGATGCTGGGCAAGCGCAGCGAGGCGCTGGCCTGAGGGGAGGGCGGCGGCGCAAGCGCTTGCACCGTGGAACAACATTTCCCGCATAAAAAATAAAGCCCGCTTAGTGCGGGCTTTATTTTCTGTAAACTTTCGAACTTACGGCTTAGTTGGAGCAGGTGCCTGTTCGTTCGCCTCTTTCGCGCGTTCTTGTGCGGCCTCGGCATTTTTCTGAGCAGCTTCCTGACTTTCTTTGGCTGCATCGTTCACTTTATCTTGAGCCTTCTGCATCGACTCCTGGGACTGCTGAGCAGCCTTGTTTGCATCTTGCTGTTTATCCTCGGATTTTTTATCGCAGGCAGCGAGACCCAAAGTGGCAGAAAGCATGAGGGCAATGGCTAAAGTCTTACGCATGGGGTGTTTCTCCTTATTGAACATCTACGAGCCTTCGAGCACAGCGCTATTAAGTTAGTTCCATTGTGTGTCGAGGATTAAAAACCAGCTGTTACCTCGGATTTACACAATGCCGGCGCAATGCCGCGCAGTCAGGCTGATTAAACGTTTATGCAGGGTGAGTCATGCAAGACCTCGGGTGATCATGTTTATGGACGATGGAGAATCTTCATTCCCTTGATGCCGCTCTCTTGAAATCCCTGACCCAGCCCCCACCTTGATGACAACCCGCCGCCCGGCCTTCAACAGGTGTCAGGCGCGGCCATCCCTATTTGTGTCGACTGATTGGAGTTTGATGACCATGAGTGTGGAAACTCAAAAGGAAACCCTGGGCTTCCAGACCGAGGTAAAGCAGCTGCTGCACCTCATGATCCATTCGCTGTACTCGAACAAGGAGATTTTTCTCCGCGAGCTGATTTCCAACGCGTCTGACGCCGTCGACAAGCTGCGCTTCGAAGCGCTGTCCCGACCTGAGCTGCTGGAAGGCGGCGCCGAGCTGAAGATCCGCGTCAGCTTCGACAAAGACGCCAAGACCGTCACGCTCGAAGACAACGGCATCGGCATGAGCCGTGAAGATGTGATCACCCACCTGGGCACCATCGCCAAATCGGGCACTGCCGACTTCATGAAGAACCTGTCCGGCGATCAGAAGAAGGACTCGCACCTGATCGGTCAGTTCGGTGTCGGTTTCTACTCTGCGTTCATCGTTGCCGATCAGGTCGAAGTCTTCAGCCGTCGTGCCGGCCTGCCTGCCAGCGAAGGCGTGCACTGGTCCTCCAGAGGCGAGGGCGAATTCGAAGTCGCCACGCTGGAAAAAGCCGACCGCGGCACGCGCATCGTGCTGCACCTGAAAAACGGCGAAGACGAGTTCGCCGATGGCTACCGCCTGCGCAACATCATCAAGAAGTACTCCGACCACATCGCGTTGCCGATCGAGCTGCCGAAAGAGCAGATCGCCGTCGAAGGCGAGCCTGCACCGGTGCAGGAATGGGAAACCGTCAACCGCGCCAGTGCCCTGTGGACCCGTCCGCGCACCGAGGTGAAGGATGAGGAATACCAGGAGTTCTACAAGCACATCGCCCACGATTTCGAGAACCCGCTGAGCTGGAGCCATAACAAGGTCGAAGGCAAGCTGGAATACAACTCGCTGCTTTACGTTCCGGCCCGCGCGCCGTTCGACCTGTATCAGCGTGAAGCGCCGCGTGGCCTGAAACTCTACGTGCAGCGCGTGTTCGTCATGGATCAGGCGGAGTCCTTCCTGCCGCTGTACCTGCGCTTCATCAAGGGCGTGGTCGATTCCAACGATCTGTCGCTGAACGTTTCGCGCGAGATTCTGCAGAAAGACCCGATCATCGACTCGATGAAGTCGGCGCTCACCAAGCGCGTGCTGGACATGCTGGAGAAACTGGCGAAGAACCAACCGGAAGAATACAAAGGCTTCTGGAAGAACTTCGGTCAGGTCATGAAAGAAGGTCCTGCCGAAGATTTTGCCAACAAGGAAAAGATCGCCGGTCTGCTGCGTTTCGCTTCGACCTCCGACGAGAGCGGTGAGCAGAGCGTGGCCCTGTCCGAGTACCTGGCGCGCGCCAAAGAGGGTCAGGACAAGATCTACTACCTCACCGGCGAGAGCTACGCGCAGGTCAGGAACAGTCCGCACCTGGAAGTCTTCCGCAAGAAAGGCATCGAAGTGCTGCTGCTGACCGACCGTATCGACGAGTGGCTGATGAGCTACCTCAGCGACTTCGACGGCAAGGGTTTCGTCGATGTGGCACGGGGTGACCTGGACCTGGGCAAACTGGACTCCGAAGAGGACAAGAAAGCCCAGGAAGAAGTCGCCAAGGACAAAGAGGGCTTGATCGAGCGCCTGAAAACCGCGCTGGGCGAGGCTGTCAGCGAAGTTCGCGTGTCCCATCGCCTGACCGATTCGCCTGCGATTCTGGCCATCGGCGAGCAGGATCTGGGCTTGCAGATGCGCCAGATTCTGGAAGCCAGCGGTCAGAAGGTTCCGGATTCGAAGCCGATCTTCGAGTTCAACCCGACGCATCCGCTGATCGGCAAGCTGGACAACGAGCAGAACGAAGAGCGCTTTGGCGACCTGTCGCACATCCTGTTCGATCAGGCCGCGCTGGCCGCAGGCGACAGCTTGAAGGATCCGGCCGCTTACGTGCGCCGTCTGAACAAGTTGTTGGTGGAGCTCTCGGTTTAACATTCGAGTGCTGACAAAACCCGCTTCGGCGGGTTTTGTCATTTGATGATCTTTCATTCTCAACAGCAGGAGTCCGCAATGAGCAACGTGACCGTACAGTCCGTGGTGTATCAGATCGATGGCAAATCCTATGAGAGCCGTCTGGTATTCAGCGAAGGTGCCAAAGCCGCTCCGGGTCTGGTGATGGCGCCAAACTGGATGGGCATCAGCGAGGACGCCGAGGACATCGCCCGGGAAGTCGCCGGCAAAGGTTTCGTGGTGCTGCTGGCCGATTTGTATGGCCAGAACGTTCGCCCGAAAAACGGCGACGAGGCCGCGGCGGCAATGATGCCCTTGAAAAACGACCGTGCGCTGCTGAACACGCGCATGCAGGCTGCGCTGGATCAACTGACCGGGCAAAAGATTGCGGCGGTGGACTCGACGCGTCTGGCGACGTTCGGTTTCTGCTTCGGCGGTTGCTGTTCGCTGGAACTGGCCCGTACCGGTGCGCCGCTGAAGGCGGCAATCTCGTTCCACGGCACGCTGGACACCACTCATCCGGACGGCGGCAAGCAGATCCAGGGCAAAGTGCTCGTGCTGCACGGTGCTTCCGATCCGCTGGTGCCGAAGGAGCAATTGCCTGCGTTCGAAGCGGAAATGAACGCCGCCAACGTCGACTGGCAACTGCTGAGTTACGGCGGCGCCTTCCACTCGTTCACTGACAAGCACGCCAATAATCCAGGCGTGCAGATGTATAACCCGACCGTGTCAAAGCGCGCGTTCACTGCCATGCATAACCTGCTGGATGAAGTGTTCGCGGGCTGATACGCCTCGTCTAAATGAGCTTGCTCGGGATGGCGTGGCGTGATGCTCCGAAGGATGAATGCACGCACGCCGTCGTGAACAGGCTCGGTTCTGGCCGAATTCAGCGTTTGCCTGAAGGCAATTCGATCCGCTCGACTTCCCCTGGTACGGTCGGCCAGTCTCCGGCGGCCCATCTGGCGCGTGCCTGATCGATCAAGGCCGGATCGCTGGCCACGAAATTCCAGTTCATCCTGCGCGGCCCATCCAGCGGCGCGCCGCCAATCAGCACGGCATGGGCTTCGCTTTCAGCGCTCAGTGTCGGCTCATCCCCCGCGTCCAGCACGATAAGGCTGCGTGGTTCGACAGGTTCGCCGTCCAGCAGCATGTCACCCTCGATCACATACAACGCACGCTGCTCATGCTCGGCCGGAATCAGCAGCGTCGTGGCGGTCTGCATCCTGATTTCGGCATACAGCGTAGGCGACAGCACCGGCACCGGTGATTGAAGGCAGAATCCTGTCCCGGCAATCATGCGAATGCTGATGCCCATCGAGTCGCTCACCGGCAGCGTCGCGGCGGGGTGATGGCTGTAGTGGCCCGGTCCTTGTTCATGCTCCTTGGGCGAGGCCAGCCAGATTTGCAGGCCATGTAAGCGTGAACCGGCGTCGTGAAGCGCTTCGGGCGTGCGTTCGATGTGTGCGATCGCGCTCCCTGACGTCATCCAGCTGACCTCGCCTGGCAGCACGTGCTGATCGCTGCCCAGGCTGTCCTTGTGTCGGATCTCGCCCTCGAACAGGTAGGTCAGGGTGGACAGGCCGATGTGTGGATGCTGGCGAATGTCCATTCCGTGGCCCGGCGCGTAGGAGGTTTCCAGCATGTGATCGAAAAACACGAAGGGGCCGACGCTGCGGCACTGAGCGGAGGGCAGGGGACGCAGAATAGGCTGGCCTTCAACGTCTTCCGCTCGAGGTTTGATGGTGAACATGTCAGGGCTCTCGGTGGGCTTGATGACAGGATAAGCAACTTGCACGCCGCCGTCTGGATCGTCTGTGCTCTCGAATCGATCCGCTCGGATGGACGCCGACATGAATTGCCGAAAGGTCCTACAGAATGTACGCCTCCCCGCCGATACCTGTGGCAACGACCAGCTGCGCCTTAACCGTGCAGGATTTTTGGGGAGGGACCCATTGTGACCGTAAGAAACATGAATATCGCGCCCCGCGCCGCTCTTGGCTTTGGGGTGCTCGCGCTGCTGGTGTTTGGGCTGGGCGCCTTTGCGTTGCTGCAGATGTCCAGCATGCGCAAGCAATCGGATCTGGTAGAAGGCAAATGGCTGCCGAGCGTCATGGAACTGGGGACGGTAGGTCAGGACATCATGAGGATCAGGACGCTGACCCTTCGACTGATGCTCAACCGCAGCCCCGAGGCATTGCGCGAGAACATCGCCAAACTGGAGAGCCTGAAGTCCGGCTTGCAGGTTGCCGAAACCCGCTACCTCGCATTGATCGGCTCGGCGAAAGAGCGCGAGTTGTATAACGACTTCCTTGCCTCGCAGCAAGCCTATCTGCAGCGGCAGAACCGGGTGATGGAGCTTTCCGCGCAGAACCAGCTGGACGCGGCGCTTCAGGTCATCAATGGCGAAATGAATCAATACGCCGACAAAATGACTCAGGCCCTCAACGAATTGACCGCCCTGAATAAGCAGGGCGCCGGCCAGGCCAGCGAAGAGGCCCTGGCGGTGTTTGGCAGCGCCACCAATTGGGTGGTCGGCATGATGCTGATCACGGCGCTGATTACCCTGATGCTGGCCTGGGGCCTGACGCGCAGCATCGTCATGCCGCTGGCTCAGGCGCTGGGCATCGCTCAGGTCGTGGCGGCGGGCGATCTGACTGCCAACATCGTGGTCCACGGTCGTGACGAGCCGGCACGCCTGCTGGAGGCTCTGAAAACCATGCAGCAGAACCTGCGGCGCACGATTCTGCGCATCTCCGATTCGTCGAACCAACTGGCGTCGGCCTCGGAAGAGCTGAGCACCGTCACCGAAGATTCCACGCGGGGCCTGCATCAGCAAAGCCTGGAAATCGATCAGGCCGCCACCGCGGTCAATCAGATGACGGCCGCGGTGGAGGAGGTCGCGCGTAATGCGGTGGCGACGTCGCAGGCGTCCGGCGAGTCAGACCGGATTGCCCAGCGTGGCCGCGAGCAGGTGCAGCAGACGGTCGCGTCGATCGGGCATCTGGCGCACGACGTCACGCAGGCAGGCGATCAGGTAGGGATTCTGGCGCAGAAGGTGTATGGCATCAGCAAAGTGCTGGATGTCATCCGCTCGGTTGCCGAGCAGACTAACCTGCTGGCGCTCAACGCCGCGATCGAAGCCGCAAGGGCAGGGGAAGCGGGGCGCGGCTTTGCGGTCGTCGCCGATGAAGTTCGCGCGCTGGCCCATCGCACGCAGTCCTCGACTCAGGAAATCGAGCAGTTGGTGGTCGACATCCGGCAGGGCACCGATCAGGCGGTCAACGCCATGCAGGGCAGCAATAGCCGCGCGCAATCGACTCTTGAGCTGGCGCAATCGGCAGGCGTCGCGTTGAACGACATTGCCGCCGCAATCACGCTGATCACCGAGCGGAACGTGGTCATCGCCAGTGCTTCGGAAGAGCAGGCGCAGGTGGCTCGCGAAGTCGATCGCAACCTGACCAATATTCGCGACATCGCGCTGCAGAGCTCAGCGGGCGCCAATCAGACCAGTGCCGCCAGTCATGACCTGTCGCGCCTGGCGACGGATCTGAACGGGATGGTGGCGGCGTTTACAGTGTAAGGCCGACAGCGAATAAAAAAGGCGCCCCGAGGGGCGCCTTTTTATTGAGTGCAGACAGGCAGATTACTTGCCAGTCCAGCGCTTCATGACCAGCGTGGCGTTGGTGCCGCCGAAGCCGAAGCTGTTGCTCATCACCAGATTGATGTCGGCGTTCTCGCGAGTCTTGGTCAGAATCGGCAGATCGGCCACTTCCGGGTCCAGCTCGTCGATGTTGGCGGAGCCCGCCATGAAGTTGCCTTCCATCATCAGCATGCAGTAGATCGCTTCGTGAACGCCGGCGGCGCCCAGGGAGTGACCCGACAGGCTCTTGGTGGAGCTGATGGCCGGAGCGTTGTCGCCGAACACTTCACGCACGCCTTTCATTTCAGCGACGTCACCGACCGGCGTCGAAGTGCCGTGGGTGTTCAGGTAGTCGATCTTGCCGTCGACAGTCGACATCGCCTGCTGCATGCAGCGGATGGCGCCTTCGCCGCTCGGTGCGACCATGTCGTAGCCATCGGAAGTCGCGCCGTAGCCGACCAGTTCCGCGTAGATCTTCGCGCCGCGTGCCAGAGCGTGTTCCAGCTCCTCGACAACGACCATGCCGCCGCCGCCGGCAATGACAAAACCGTCACGGTCGGCATCGTAAGCGCGCGAAGCCTGCTCAGGCGTTTCGTTACGCTTGCTGGACAGCGCGCCCATGGCGTCGAACAGGAACGACTGGCTCCAGTGTTCTTCTTCACCGCCGCCTGCGAACACCACGTCCTGCTTGCCCATCTGGATCTGTTCCATGGCGGTGCCGATGCAGTGAGCACTGGTCGCGCACGCCGAAGCGATGGAGTAGTTCAGGCCTTTGATCTTGAATGGCGTCGCGAGGCAGGCCGAAACGGTGCTGCTCATGGTGCGGGTCACGCGGTACGGACCGACGCGCTTGACGCCTTTCTCGCGCAGGATGTCCAGCGCTTCCATCTGGTTCAGGGTCGACGCGCCGCCGGAGCCGGCGATCAGGCCGGTACGTGGGTTGGAAACCTGCTCTTCGGTCAGGCCGGAGTCAGCGATGGCGTCCTTCATGGCCAGATAGGCATACGCCGCAGCGTGGCCGACGAAGCGGTAGATCTTGCGATCGATCAGCTCTTCGAGGTTGAGGTCGATGGAGCCCGAGACCTGGCTGCGCAGACCCATTTCGGCATATTCCGGATTGAAACGGATGCCAGGGCGGCTTGCACGCAGGTTGGCGGAGACGGTGTCTTTGTCATTGCCCAAGCAGGAAACAATGCCCAGACCAGTGATAACGACGCGGCGCATGCGAATACCCTTAGAAATTGTCAGTGGAGGTGAATACGCCGACACGAAGGCCTTCGGCGGTATAGATTTCGCGGCCGTCCACGCTGACCGAACCATCGGCGATGGCCATGTTCAGCTTGCCTTTGAGGACGCGCTTGATGTGAATGTTGTAAGTGACCTTCTTGGCGGTCGGCAGGACCTGGCCGAAGAACTTCACTTCGCCCGAACCCAGCGCACGGCCGCGGCCCGGCAGGCCTTGCCAGCCCAGGAAGAAACCGACCAGCTGCCACATGGCGTCGAGGCCCAGGCAACCTGGCATCACCGGGTCACCTTCGAAGTGACAGGCGAAGAACCACAGGTCAGGAGTGATATCCAGTTCGGCGACCAATTCACCTTTGCCGAACTTGCCGCCTTCTTCGCTGATATGGGTGATGCGATCAACCATCAGCATGTTGGGGGCGGGCAGTTGCGCGTTACCTGGGCCGAACAGCTCACCGCGACTGCAGCGCAGCAGGTCTTCCCGGGTAAAGGCGTTTTGTTTGGTCATGCGAGCTCCTCGATAATCCTGTGCGGCAGGGTGTGGCGTACTAACCCGATCTGGCCAGCGGTCTTCCCTGACTGAGGAGAACGGCTGTTCTCACACAAGGGGTCTGCTGGCAGCCTACTCATAGACTATTGCGTTGTAGTGAAAGTCACAGCACGGGTGAAATGAATGTACACCTGTGCACTGAAATTTTCTGTCCGCGCGTCGGCGCGGGTCGATCCAGCGCACAAGACTGCCGCAATTTATCATTTATCGCCAGTCACAGATGCCTTAAAGGTCAGCCAGCGCTGCAAAACCTGCTGTAAATCAGTACGTTTGAACGGTTTGGCCAGGTAATCGTTCATTCCGGCCTGAATACAAATCTCGCGATCGCCGTGCCGTGCGTTGGCCGTCAGGGCAATGATCGGCAGGCTGTCGAGCCCTGGCAGCGCACGGATTCGCCGCGTGGCCTCGTAACCGTCCATCACCGGCAGCCGGCAGTCCATCAGGATCAGGGCGAATTTTTCCTTGCTGGCCATGCTCACCGCTTCAGCACCATCCGCGGCAACGCTGACCTGCAGGCCCAGACTGCGAAGCATGGCCTCGACCACGGTGCGGTTGACCGGGTTGTCTTCGACCAGCAGCACGCAGCCTTCGCGCTCCTGTGGCATCTCGCCAAGGGCGCCGGACTGAGGCGCCGGCTCTTCCTCCTGCACCCGTTGCAGCGGAATTTCGAGATTGAACACCGAGCCCAGACCTTCGCTGCTCTGCGCCTGCAGCGAGCCGCCCATGCGTTCGGCAAGGTTGCGCGCGATCGGCAGGCCCAGTCCGGTGCCGCCGTAGCGCCGGGAGATAGAGTTGTCGGCCTGCTGAAACGCGTCGAACATCGATTCCAGCAAATCCGGGGAAATGCCGATGCCGCTGTCGCGCACTGCGCAGATGAACAGGATGTGCTGGGGGTCGGTCTGTTGCCAGGCGGTTTCGACGCGCACGCTGCCGAACTCGGTGAACTTCAATGCGTTGCCAATCAGGTTGACGAGGATCTGCCGGATGCGCGTCGGATCGCCCTTGACCCTGAGCGATTCGAGCCCCGGCGGTAGATCCAGCTCCAGCGCCAGACCCCGCTGTTGCGCGTTATGAGCGAACGCCTGCACCGATGTGGCGATGAGGTCTGCCAGATTGAACGCAATGTTCTCGAGCTCCAGCGCATCGCGCTCGAAACGGGAGAAGTCGAGGATGTCGTTGATCACCCGAAGCAGATGCTCGGTGGATTCCATGGCGAGGGCGGAATATTCGGCCTGTTCCTCGGTCATTTTCGTGGTTTCCATCAACTGCAACATCCCCAGTACGCCGTTCATCGGGGTGCGCAATTCATGGCTCATCATCGCCAGAAATTCCGATTTCGCGCTGTTGGCGCGCTCGGCTTCTTCTCGGGTCCGGATCAGTTCATCCATCGCCTGTTTCTGTTCGCGACTGGCCTTTTCCAGGCCCAGCGCCAGATTGTTGATGTGTCGAGCCAGATCGCCGAGCTCGGCGTCGTCTGCCACGGGCAGAGGCGCGGTGTAATCGCCGTGTTGAATGGCCTTCACCGCATCGCTCATGGCGCTGATTGGCTGTGACAGGCTCAAGGACAGACGCCGCGCAAGGATGTAGGTAAACAGCAGGGCGAACAGCGCGAGGATGCCGGCTTTCAGGAGGATTTCCTGCTCGCGCAGATTGAATGCATCACTGGACATGCCCACCAGCACACGGCCCAGATAATCCTCCACCGGCACACTGGCGTTGTCGTCCAGCTCATCGGCATGGTCGTTCTGCGCCTTCACCCGTTGCAGGCGGATAGGCGCCTGAAACACTTCCATCTGGCGGGCGTGATTGTTGTCCGCGGTCTGCTCGACATGTACCAGAACCTGTCCGGCACTGTTCTGAACCTCCAGAAAGCGCACGTGAGGCGTGTTCATGGTGGCTTTCATCAGGCTTTCGAGCACGTCGTCGTTGCCGACGATCACGCCGTATTCCGAGGCGGGCGCCAGTTGGTTGGCGATCAGCTGGCCGGTGTGATTGAGCTCCTGACGAAGGTCCTGAATGCGCACCACGGTGAAGAAACTGATCAGCAACAGCGTCAACAGCAACGCCGGTCCCAGGCTGAGGATCTGCGTTCGTGTGCTGATGTTCCAGCCGCGTTGTACCGTCATCACTGAGTTCCGGCTCTGGGTGGGCACTTCATTCGCCATTTTTTCAGAAGACGCGGGGCTGGCCGGTGCGTGGGGAGGAAGAACGTTGCGTCATGTGATGGATCTCTTCGGGAGCGCACTAACGATAGCTCATCGGCGTTACGCCGGAATTTTTCGTGTCGGGCGCGCATCTTAACCGAGCCGTGGGTAATTTCCTCGTGAAGAGTAGGGATCGGCTATATGTTCTTCGACAGGTGTTTTGCCGCTGGTGGCAGGCATCGCGCTCCGTATAATGCTGCCATCGCCAGATGTGATGGCTCTGAATGGATTGTTTTATGACCCAACAGCAACCTATAGCAGTCCTGGGCGGCGGCAGCTTCGGGACGGCCGTGGCCAATCTGTTGGCCGGCAATGGCCATCGGGTCCTGCAGTGGATGCGTGATCCGGAGCAGGCCGAGGCGATTCGCGTCAATCGTGAGAATCCGCGTTACCTCAAGGGCATCAAGGTGCTCGACGCGGTGGAACCTGTGACGGATCTGGAAGCGGCGTTGCGCGACAGCCAGCTGATTTTCGTCGCGCTGCCTTCGAGCGCGCTGCGCAGCGTCCTCACCCCTCATGTCGAATTGCTGACCGGTAAAATGCTCGTCAGCCTGACCAAAGGCATCGAGGCGCAGACCTTCAAGCTGATGAGCGAAATCCTCGAAGACATCGCCCCCAACGCGCGCATCGGCGTGTTGTCCGGGCCCAATCTGGCCCGAGAGATTGCCGAGCACGCGCTGACCGCCACCGTGGTCGCCAGTGAAGACGAGGACCTCTGTCAGCAGGTCCAGACCGCGCTGCATGGGCGCACCTTCCGGGTGTACGCCAGCGCCGACCGCTTCGGCGTCGAGCTGGGCGGCGCCCTGAAGAACGTCTATGCCATCGTCGCCGGCATGGCCGTTGCGCTGGGCATGGGCGAGAACACCAAGAGCATGCTGATCACTCGCGCGCTCGCTGAAATGACCCGCTTTGCGGTCAGTCAGGGCGCCAATCCGATGACCTTTCTCGGACTGGCGGGTGTGGGCGATCTGATCGTCACTTGCTCCTCGCCCAAAAGTCGCAATTACCAGGTCGGCTTTGCCCTCGGGCAGGGGCTGAGCCTGGATGAAGCGGTGACGCGTCTGGGTGAAGTGGCCGAGGGGGTCAACACGCTCAAGGTCCTCAAGGCCAAAGCGCAGGAACTGCAGGTTTACATGCCACTGGTCGCCGGGTTGCACGCCATCCTCTTCGAGGGGCGCACGCTGGAGCAGGTCATCGAGCTGCTGATGCGGGCCGAGCCCAAGACCGATGTCGATTTCATTTCAACCAGTGGTTTCAACTGACCCCAATTTCCAGGTGGAGAAGCTCTTGAACGAGTCTAAATTCAAGCAACACGAATCGATCCTGCTGCGCATCCTCTGGATGGTGGTGTTTGTCGTCGTCTGGCAGGTCGCCGAACTGGTCCTGGTGGTCGTTGTGCTCGTCCAGCTCGCGTACCGCCTGTTTTACGGGGCGCCCAGCCTGAGCATGATGTCGTTCGGTGACAGCCTGAGCCAGTTTCTGGCACAGATCGGCCGGTTCGGCACCTTTCATACCGACCAGAAGCCCTGGCCGTTTGCCGACTGGCCCGCGCCACGTGCTCCGGAGGGCGAAGCGCCTCACACCGTTCCCGCTGCCGAGCACCCCGTGCGCGATGAGGAACCGAAACTATGAAGTTGTGGATCTTGCGCCACGGCGAAGCTCAGCATCGCGCGCGCACCGACGCCGAGCGCGAGCTGACCGCCAATGGCCGCGAAGAAGTGTTGAGCAGCGCTGCGCAGCTGTTGGGTCAGCCGCTGCGCTGGATCATCGCCAGTCCTTATGTGCGGGCACAGCAGACCGCCGAACTGGTGCGCCAGTCACTGGGGTTTGCCGAACCGGTGGTGACTGTGCCGTGGCTGACGCCTGAGAGCGATCCGCGCAAGGTACTGGAAAACCTCGATCTGTACGCGGCCGACGACGTGCTGCTGGTCAGCCATCAACCGTTGGTGGGTTCGCTGATCGGCCTGGCGGTGCACGGCAGTCTGCAACAGGCAGAGCCCATGCACACCGCCAGCCTGGCCGAGCTGGAAGCGGATTTCCCGCTGGCGGGCGCAATGGAACTGTCGCGCGTTCGTCATCCGGTGTAATGCCCGTTTTTGCGGGCAATGCGGTATCTCTCGGTTCTGCCGGGTTACCGGGTTCGTGACATCAACCACAAGGAAAAGACATGAGTCTGTGGCATAAAACCCCCGACCTCGAAGCCCTCAACGCGATGCAGAAAAACACCATCGGTGAAGTGCTGGACATCCGTTTCGAGGCTTTTGACGAGCAATCCCTGACCGCCAGCATGGTGGTCGATCATCGCACCCATCAGCCGTACGGTCTGTTGCACGGCGGCGCTTCGGTGGTGCTGGCCGAGACTGTGGGGTCGTCGGCCAGTTACCTGGTGATCGATACCAGCAAGTACTTCTGCGTCGGGCTTGAAATCAATGCCAATCATCTGCGCGGCCTGCGCAGCGGGCGGGTCACGGCGGTCGCGCACCCGGTGCACATCGGTCGCACCACCCATGTGTGGGACATCCGCCTGACCAGCGACGAAGGCAAGGCCAGTTGCATCTCGCGCCTGACCGTGGCCGTGGTGCCCCTCGGCGAACAGCCGCCCGCGCGCTGATTTCCGACGCTTGATTTGTGCAGCCGTCAACTGTCAGAAGTGACAGTTGTTGTCGTGAGTGTATGCGCCTAGCCTGTAGAGGTCCCATGACGGGATGACGCAGGTTCAAGGAGGAGTGACATGAGCAGAAGAGCTGCATTAATCAGTGAGGAAATCGTCAGCAAGTCAGCCGAAATCGCAAAGCTTGCCGCTGAGCTGTCGGAATCTCAAACAACCGAGACGCAAGGTGAGGAAACCGAGCTGAGTCAATGGCTGGCACGCATCTATGGTGACAAATCGCTTACCAATATCGAGTTCCAGCAGTTGCGTGACGAGGCTGACCGCAGGGTCGATGCTTTAAAACAGCTTTACCCCCAAAGCACCGAGCTGGCTGCTTTTCAGGAAGCAGCCGATAGTGCTGTGCAACGGATGCAGACCGGGATTCTCAGCTTCAAGAAGCAAAAGTTGCCCAGTGAGCTCAAGACCGGAATTCACGAGGCTTACGCATTTCAAGTAGCCTACATTCAGGCGTGTCTGGACAGATTCACCCAGATGCTTTGAGCATTCATCAGCACGAGCAGTTTATATATCCGGTCGATGACCGGAGTGTCATCATCGATGGCAGTTCCGGTCATTGCTGCGCACAGGAGGCGCTGCGCACAATTGCAGCCTGTTTGCTTTCGATGGATACGCCGGCATGACCCAGACTGTGTTTTTCGCTCACGCCAATGGCTTTCCTTCCGCCACCTACGGCAAGTTGTTCTCAGCGCTGGGGGATGATTTCCAGGTCATCCATCTGGAACAGCACGCCCACGATCCGCGATTTCCAGTGACCGACAACTGGCCCAATCTGGTCGACGAACTCGTTCACCATCTGCGTGAACAGCCGCAGCCGGTGTGGGGCGTTGGCCATTCGCTGGGTGGCGTGCTGCATTACCACGCCGCCTTGCGCCACCCGGAGCTGTACCGCGGCGTCGTGATGCTCGATTCACCGGTGCTGACGCGCTTCGATCAATGGATGATTCGCGCCGCCAAGCGCTTCGGTTTCATTGATCGCATCACACCGGCAGGGCGCACGCTGGGACGTCGCGAGCTGTTCACCGATCTGGACGCTGCCCGCCAGTATTTTTCCGGCAAGAGCCTGTTTCGCCGCTTCGATCCGGAATGCTTCGAAGCTTATCTGCTGCACGGTCTGCAGGCGCAAGGCGGGCAACTGCGACTGCGCTTCGATCCGGCCACTGAGATCAGCATCTACCGCAGCGTCCCGCACACCAGTCCGGGCATGGCCCGCCATCTGCGGGTGCCGCTGGCCATGGTGCGCGGCGAACGCAGCGATGTCGTGCGTCGCCATCACGCGCTGTCGGTGAAAAGCATGCGCGAAGGCGAGTATCTTTCGGTACCGGGCGGGCACATGTTTCCGCTTGAACACCCCGAGGACACCGCGCAGATGCTCAAGCAGCTGTTTTCCCGCTGGACGGCCAGGGCCCAAGCCGGCAATGCCGCTTCGTCCCCTCAGCAGGCCCGCGCATGACCTGTTCGGTTGAAGAAATACGTCTGAGCCTGCCGCACATCGAACTGGCCGCGCACCTGTTCGGGCCTTCGGACGGCCAGCCGGTGATCGCGTTGCATGGCTGGCTCGACAACGCCAACAGCTTCGCACGTCTGGCGCCCAGGCTTGAAGGATTGCGCATACTCGCCGTCGACATGGCCGGTCATGGTCATTCCGATCATCGTCCGCCCGGCGCCGGTTACGGCCTGCCGGACTACGCCCACGATGTGTTGCAGGTCGCGGCGCAGATGGGCTGGGAGACGTTCTCGCTGCTGGGCCACTCGCTGGGCGCAATCGTTTCGGTGATCGTGGCGGGCGCCATGCCGCAGCGTGTTCGTCGCCTTGCCCTGATAGACGGGTTGATTCCGCCGCTGGGCGAGCCCGAATCCGCGGCTGAGCGGATGGGCACCGCGCTGCAGGGACAATTGGCGCAATCGGGCAAGCGCAAGCCGGTGTATGCGGACATGGACCGCGCCGTCGAAGCGCGCATGAAGGGCGCCGTCGCGGTCAGTCGCGAGGCCGCCGAGTTGCTGGCGCAGCGCGGGCTGATGCCGGTGCCCGGCGGGTACACCTGGCGCAGCGACAGTCGCCTGACCCTGGCGTCTCCGATTCGTCTTACGCGCGCGCAGGCGATGTCGTTCGTCAACGCGGTGCAATGCCCTGCCCAACTGATCGTGGCCGAGGAGGGCATGCTGGCGCAGAACAAAGCGTTGCTGGCCAGCGTGCCGTTTCAGGTCTCGCAACTGCCGGGCGGGCATCATCTGCACCTGAACGACGAAGCGGGTGCGCGCTCTGTTGCAGACTGTTTCAATCGGTTCTTCGCCGTTCCTTGACTTGCGCCCTGCAACTGCCGACGCTGGGCGTGTAGAAACAGGAGACTGCACGATGGACCACCGCCCAAGCCGCACACGCACACTTCTTCCCAAGCCGCACGTCGTTGCGGCCTTGCTTTGCCTCCCGATTCCCTGCCGATGAGAGCCCCCATGCGTTTATTTTCCGCGCTGGGCCTGCTGCTCTGCGTCGTCGGTCACACCGGCTTGAGTCAGGCGTCCGATGTGCCCGGCAGTCAGGACTTGCCCAATCTGCCACGTCTTACCGATGCCGAAATCATCGATTACCGTCCCGCCGCCGAACTCGAGCGGATCTACCCACTGGGCTCCATCCGCAAGATCAGCGGCCAGTTGCGCTTCGACGGTCAGGTTCCCGCCCGGGGCAGTGTGACCGCGATCACCTATCAACTCCCCGTCGAGCACAGCTCAGACGAAGCCTTTACCGCCGCCCGTGAAGCGCTGCAGAGCCAAGGTGCGCAGTTGCTGTTCTGGTGTCAGGCGCGCGACTGCGGCGAAAGCAGCCTGTGGGCCAACGAGGTGTTCGGCAACGCCAAGCTGTATGGCGCCGACAACGAGCAGGCCTATCTGCTGCTGCGTCTGGCGGCACCGGCCAACGACACGCTGGTTGCACTGTATGGCATCACCCGAGGCAATCGCCGCGCGTACCTGCATGTCGAGCAGATGCAGGCCAGCGCGCCGCTGGGCACGTTGCTGCCCACGTCCGCGACCCTGCTGCGGGAGCTCAAGAGCACCGGCAAGCTGGACCTGCCCATGCTGACCGGAGCACCCGAAGATCCATGGCTCACCTTGCTCTCCAGAGGGTTGAATCTGGACAGCACCCTGCGCATCGTGCTCTCCGGGGCGCAACGCGAAGCCTGGCTTCAGGCATTGGTGGATAAAGGCGTGCGCAAGGCGCGACTGGAGGCTGGCAGCAAAGACAACGAAAGCCCGGGCCTGACCCTGGAAGTCATTCGCTGACGCCTGCCGGACGCTGATTTTGCTCAATAGCGGGCGAGCCCTCCGGTTCGCCGTTATGCTCATACTTCGATTCACTTCTGCGGAATGACCATGCTCAATAACGATCGCCTGTTGGTGCAGATTCTGCTGCTGGCGTTGCTGGGGGCCTGCCTGTGGGTGATGGCGCCGTTCTGGTCGGCGTTGTTCTGGGGCGCCGTGCTGGCATTTGCCAGTTGGCCGCTGATGCCATTGCTCACCCGCTGGCTCAATGGCCGCGAGTCCCTGGCTGCCGGCATCCTCACGCTGGGCTGGATGTTGCTGGTCGCCGCACCGCTGGTGTGGCTGGGGTTCAATCTGGCGGATCACGTGCGCGACGCGACGGCGTTCGTCAAGGACGTGCAGGTCGATGGGCTGCCGGATCCGCCCGCCTGGCTGGGCAGTATTCCGCTGGTGGGCGAACGGCTGGTGGGTTACTGGATGACCATCGATCAGCAAGGCGCGGCGATGCTTGCCAGCGTCAAGCCTTATCTGGGACAGGTCGGCAACTGGCTGCTGGCGCGCAGTGCGCAGATCGGCGGCGGCATTCTCGAACTGACCCTGAGCATCGTATTCGTGTTCTTTTTCTACCGCGACGGGCCGCGTCTGGCGGCGTTCGTCCTCAGTCTGCTGGAGCGGCTGATCGGTGATCGCGCGCAGTATTACCTCGATCTGGTCGCCGGGACCGTGCAACGCGTCGTCAATGGCGTGATCGGGACCGCAGCCGCGCAAGCAGTGCTGGCGCTGATCGGCTTCTTGATTGCCGGTGTCCCGGGGGCGCTGGTGCTGGGGATCGGCACGTTCCTGCTCAGCCTGGTGCCCATGGGCCCGCCGCTGATCTGGATTCCCGCGACGGCATGGCTGGCCTGGAAAGGCGATTACGGGATGGCGATCTTTCTCGGGCTGTGGGGGACGTTCATCGTCAGCGGGGTCGACAACGTCCTCAAGCCTTATCTGATCAGTCGCGGAGGCAATTTGCCGTTGGTGATCGTGCTGTTGGGGGTGTTTGGCGGGTTACTGGCGTTCGGCTTTATCGGCCTGTTCATCGGCCCGACACTGCTGGCCGTGGCGTACAGTCTGCTGCTCGACTGGGTCGGCGACAGCCGCGCGCGCCAGTTGCCAAAGTGACGATTCATGACTGACAGAACCGCCGCCGAACACAGGTTCCGCGGCGGTTTTTTGCATCAGGCCGACGTGCTCAGATATTTGCCTGCGGTTGCGCTGCTGTTGAGGTTGTAGCGGTCGCTCAGGGCCGCGACCATGCGGTTCAGTGCCTCGCTGGCCTGAGTGGCAGCGGTGGATTGCTGGCTGGCATCGGGTTTGAGCGCTGCGCTCAGTTCGTCTGCGCTGACGCCGCCGCTGCCATCGGCATCCAGCGCACTGAACAGCGAGTCGACGGCATCGGCGCTGGAAGACGTCGAATTGCTGCCGTCGGCGCTCGTACCGTTCTGCAGCGCACGGGTGAGTTCGGCGGCAGTGATGCTGCCGTCGCCATCGGTGTCCAGGCTGCTGAACAGGTCGCCTGCATCGTTGGCGGGTGGCGGTGGCTGCTGGGCTTGCAGGCCGGCGGTTAGCTCTTCAAGGCTGACCGTGCCGTCCTCGTTGGTGTCCAGTGCATCGAAAACCTGAGTGCCATCGGCGCTGCTGTCGGTGCTGCTGAGGGCGGCGGTCAATTCATCGCTGCTGACGGCGCCGTCGCCGTCGGTGTCCAGCGCGCTGAGCAGATCCTGCGCCTGATCGGCGGCGGACGCGGCATCCATGGCCATCGGCGGTGGTGGCGGCGCCATCGCCGCCAGTTCTTCTGCGTCGAGGCTGTCATCGTCATCGCTGTCCAGATCGCTGAACGCCTTGCTCAGACTGACCGTGATGCCGTCGCTTGAATCCGAGGACAGGGCCGAGCTCAACTCGTCCTTGTCGATACTGCCGTCACCATTGGCGTCGAGTTTCTTGACCAGTTCTTCGGCGAACTTCTTGCTGTTGGCGCTGCTGGTGGCTGAACTGACATAGCTGGAATAACTGCTGCTGCCGCTGATGCCTGTGATCATCGGACTGACTCCCCATCAGATGGATAAAACCGGGTGCTCCGGCTTATGCAGCGTCCACGGGGCGCGTGTCCTGGGTATGTGAGCTTTGTAACGCGGGGCTTACGCGGCGAGGAGGGTGGTGGTTGCCATGGGTTTACGCCCACCGTCGTGGTGACGATTCAGATGCGCGGCAGGTCGAGCACGGCGGTGAGGCCGCCGCCAGGGGTTTGCGCCAGGCGCAGGTCGCCACCCATTCTGCGGGCGGCCTCGCGGGCGATGGTCATGCCGATTCCGACGCCGCCGGAATTGCGGTTGCGTGAACCCTCGACGCGGTAGAAGGGTTCGAACACCGCTTCGCGCAGGTGGTCCGGAATACCCGGGCCATGGTCGACGACGCGCACCTGCAGGCGGTCGCTGGCGTCTTCGATCTCCACCCGGGCGTGGCCGGCATAGCGCAGGGCGTTGTCGATCAGATTGTGCAGGCACGAGCGCAACGCCATCGGCTGAGACTTGAGCGGCCGGCAAGTGCCGCTGGCCTGCACATCATCGCCGTTGTCCTGAGCGTTTTCGGTCAGAGATTCGATCAGCGCCTGCACGTCGAAGTATTGCAGCGCCTCGCTGGTGCGTTGTTCATTGAGGTAGGTCAGGGTCGCGTCGAGCATGCCGATCATGTCGTTCAGGTCTTGCGTCATCTGATCGTGCAGTTTCGGCTCGTCAATCTGTTCGACGCGCAATTTCAGGCGGGCCAGGGGCGTGCGCAAGTCGTGGGAGACTGCTGCGAGCATGCGGCCGCGCTGTTGCACCTGCTCGCGAATGCGTTCCTGCATCAGGTTGAAAGTGGCCGCGGCCTGACGCGCTTCTCGCGGCCCCTTGATGTCCAGCGGCGGGCTGTCGAGGTTCTCGCTCAGCCGCTCGGCCGCCTCGCTGATGCGCTGCACCGGACGACTCAGGGCCTTGGCGCCGAACCAGGCGGCGATGACCAGCGTGATCAGCTGGAAGATCAATGGGATCAGTGGAATACCCAGAAACGGCGGACGGCCTGGCGGCGGGCGCAACGCGTCGAATCCGCCGGAAGGCTTGCCTGGGGCGCCGCTGTCTGGGCCAGCCTGAGTCTGCTGTGCAGCGGGAGGCGGCGGCATCGCCGGACCGTAATGGTGAAACCACATGAATGCCAGGAGGTGCGCCAGAATGATTGCCAGCAGCGCGCCGCCGAATAATCGGGCGAAGAGGGTGTCGGCGGAGCGGATCAACCAATCTCCCTGGCGTCGAACATATAGCCTTCGCCACGCACGGTTTTGATCAGTTGAGGGGATTTGGGGTCATCACCCAGTTTCTGCCGCAGGCGTGAGACCAGCAGGTCGATGCTGCGGTCGAACGCTTCGATCGAGCGGCCCCGCGCGGCGTCGAGCAACTGCTCGCGATTGAGCACGCGACGCGGACGCTCGAGGAACACGCGCAGCAGGCGGAACTCCGCGTTGGACAGCGGCACGACCAGACCGTCGGGAGCGGTCAGCTGCCGAAGCACGCTGTTCAGGCGCCAATTGTCGAAACGCAGCGTGGCGCGTTCTTCGGTGCGGTCGTCCCGCACGCGGCGCAGAATGGTCTGGATGCGCGCCACCAGCTCACGCGGCTCGAACGGCTTGGCCATGTAATCATCAGCGCCCAATTCCAGGCCGATGATACGGTCGGTGGGTTCGCAGCGGGCCGTCAGCATCAGGATCGGAATATCCGACGAACTGCGCAGCCAGCGACACAGCGAAAGACCGTCTTCACCGGGCAGCATCAAGTCCAGCACCACCACGTCGTAGGTTTCCTCAGCCAGTGCCTGCCGCATTGCATTGCCGTCGGTCACGCCGGTGCTCTGAATGTTAAAGCGCGCCAGGTAATCGCACAGCAACTCCCGGATCGGCACATCGTCATCGACAATCAGCGCGCGCGTGTTCCAGCGACGCTCATCGGCCTGCGCGTTGGCGGTGTTGCTGTCGGGGGTTGTCTGCATGTTGCTGCCGCCATGTGATGCCGCCGAGAAAGGCCGCGAGTGAAGAACAACGCTGCCATGCTACTTCGCAGGCGAGCGGGGCGGAAGGGTGACGAAGCGAGGTGTCGGCGGATTGTCCTGAATGTATCAAGAAATGTACATGTGGTTGGGGCAGCGACTTCTCTGGACGTTTTCGATTGGCTGCGAAGCAGTCGTAGAACCAGCCACCGCGTAATGTCTGACACTCGGCATGCACAGGTTTTGCTGCCGGTACCCGGCAGATTGCGGGGCAAGCCGCGCTCCTACAGCTGACAGCGGGGTACGCTGGACGCACTAACCGTTAGCTCCCACCCCCGCGTGAGTCATCTGCGCGGCAGGGCGGGGATACAAAAAACGGTTGATGGCGAAGGGGTCGTTGCGTCGGAAAAACAAGTCAGCAGCCGCCCCGGTCCCTGTAGGAGTGCGGCTTGCCCGCGATCGGCTGCGAAGCAGTCGTAAGACCAGCCACCGCGCTATGTCTGACACTCCGCATGCACAGGTTTTGCTGCCGGTACCCGGCAGATCGCGGGACAAGCCGCGCTCCTACAGCTGACAGCGGAGATGGCCGGATGCATCCAGAAGGCGAAGACCGCTGGCTATAGCCGATTACAGCTCTGCTTGTGATTCTGCCGGCAAGGCGTAGGAGTGCGGCTTGCCCGCGATCGGCTGCGAAGCAGTCGTAGAACCAGCCACCGCGTAATGTCTGACACTCCGCATGCACAGGTTTTGCTGCCGGTACCCGGCAGATCGCGGGACAAGCCGCGCTCCTACAGCTGACAGCGGGGTACGCTGGACGCACTAACCGTTAGCTCGCACCCCCGCGTGAGTCATCTGCGCGGCAGGGCGGGGATACAAAAAAACGGTTGATGGCGAAGGGGTCGTCGCGTCGGAAAAACAAGTCAGCAGCCGCCCCGGTCCCTGTAGGAGTGCGGCTTGCCCGCGATCGGCTGCGCAGCAGTCGTAGAACCAGCCACCGCGCTATGTCTGACACTCCGCATGCACAGGTTTTGCTGCCGGTACCCGGCAGATCGCGGGACAAGCCGCGCTCCTACAGCTGGCAGCGGGGTACGCTGGACGCACTAACCGTTAGCTCCCACCCCCGCGTGAGTCATCTGCGCGGCAGGGCGGGGATAAAAAAAACGGTTGATGGCGAAGGGGTCGTTGCGTCGGAAAAACAAGTCAGCAGCCGCCACGGTCCCTGTAGGAGTGCGGCTTGCCCGCGATCGGCTGCGCAGCAGTCGTAGAACCAGCCACCGCGCTATGTCTGACACTCGGCGTGCACAGGTTTACTGCCGGTACTCGGCAGATCGCGGGGCAAGCCGCGCTCCTACAGCTGACAGCGGGGTACGTTGGACGCACTAACCGTTAGCTCGCACCCCCGCGTGAGTCATCTGCGCGGCAGGGCGGGGATACAAAAAACGGTTGATGGCGATGGGGTCGTCGCGTCGGAAAAACAAGTCAGCAGCCGCCCCGGTCCCTGTAGGAGTGCGGCTTGCCCGCGATCGGCTGCGAAGCAGTCGTAAGACCAGCCACCGCGCTATGTCTGACACTCCGCATGCACAGGTTTTGCTGCCGGTTCCGGCAGATCGCGGGGCAAGCCGCGCTCCTACAGCTGACAGCGGAGATGGCCGGATGCATCCAGAAGGCGAAGACCGCTGGCTATAGCCGATTACAGCTCTGCTTGTGATTCTGCCGGCAAGGCGTAGGAGTGCGGCTTGCCCGCGATCGGCTGCGCAGCAGTCGTAGAACCAGCCACCGCGTAAAGTCTGACACTTCGCATGCACAGGTTTTACTGCCGGTACTCCGCAGATCGCGGGGCAAGCCGCGCGCCTACGGTTGATGGCGGAACGTCCCTCATTCCGGCTCTGAAAAAAGTGCCTTGCGCAAGTCGAAAACGTTTTGGCGTCAGCCAGCGCCCGCCGAGCAGGTTCTTTACAGCGGAGCCAGCCCCGACGCCCAGCAAAATCGGCAGTCTTTACGCTTTCTTTATGTCGCATGCCACGCCTCGATCTCGTTCCTTTACACCCCTCATGACGACAATTCCTCCACACGGCAGTCGCCGTATGACGGAGAGTTTTTCATGAGCGTTCTGGATGGGGTGTCTCTGCTGTTGGCCGCAGGGTTATTCGTGTACTTGCTGGTGGCGCTGCTGCGCGCTGGCCGGGTCGAGGAGTGACGGCCATGCACAGTTATGACTATCTGCTGATTCTGGCTTTTTTCGCACTGGTGCTGCTGCCCGCGCCAATGCTTGGGCGGTTCTACTACAACGTCATGGAAGGTCAGCGCACCTTCCTCACGCCGGTGCTGGGGCCGATCGAGCGCATCTGCTATCGACTGTCGGGCGTCGACCCCGCAGTTGAGCACAACTGGAAGACCTACACCCTGGCCCTGCTGGCGTTCAACCTGGCAGGGTTCGTCGTGCTGTTCGCGATTCTCGTGTTTCAGGGCGCGCTGCCGCTCAACCCCCAAGGCCTGCCAGGGATGGAGTGGTCGCTGGCGTTCAACACCGCCATGAGTTTCGTCACCAACACCAACTGGCAGAGCTACAGCGGCGAAGCGTCGCTCAGCTACCTGAGCCAGATGGCCGGCCTGACCGTGCAGAACTTCGTCAGCGCTGCCACCGGTATTGCCGTGCTGGTCGCATTCTGCCGCGGCATCGGTCGACGCTCGACTCAGCATCTGGGCAATTTCTGGACCGACATGACCCGCGCCACGCTGTACGGCCTGCTGCCGCTGTGCATCATCCTCGCGCTGTTCCTGGTCTCGCAGGGCGTGCCGCAGACCTTCGCCCATTACGTCGACGCCGTCACCCTGCAGGGCGCTGACCAGACGATCCCTCTGGGCCCAGCCGCCAGTCAGATCGCGATCAAGCAACTGGGGACCAACGGCGGCGGGTTCTTCGGCGTCAACTCGGCGCATCCGTTCGAGAACCCGACCATCTGGAGCAACCTGTTCGAACTGGTGTCGATCATCCTGATTCCGGTCGCCCTGGTGTTCACGTTCGGCCATTACGTCAAGGACATGCGCCAGAGCCGTGCCATCGTCGCCTGCATGTTCGTGCTGTTCCTGATTGGCGGCGCGACCGCGTTGTGGGCCGAATACCAGCCCAACCCGGCGCTGAACCTGGCGGCGGTCGAGCAGACCGCGCCGATGGAAGGCAAGGAAACCCGCTTCGGCACCACCGCCACGGTATTGTGGGCAGCGACCACCACTGCCGCGTCCAACGGGTCGGTCAACGGCATGCACGACAGCCTCAACCCGCTCACCGGGATGATCGCGCTGGCCAACATGATGGTCGGCGAGGTGATCTTCGGTGGCGTCGGCGCAGGCCTGTACGGGATGTTGCTGAACGTGCTGATCGCCGTGTTCCTCGCCGGGCTGATGATTGGCCGCACGCCGGAATACCTGGGCAAGAAACTTCAGGCCACCGAGGTGAAATTACTGGTTGCGACGCTGATCGTGATGCCGGTCGGCGTGCTGGTGTTCGGCGCGCTGGCGGCCTCGTTGCCAGGGCCTGCCGGCTCGGTGAGCAACCCGGGCGCCCATGGCTTCAGCCAGCTGCTTTACACCTACACCTCGGCCACCGCGAACAACGGCTCGGCATTCGGCGGTTTCAGTGCGAACACGCTGTTCCACAACCTGATGCTGAGCCTGTCGATGTTCATTGGCCGCTTTGGCTACATCCTGCCGGTGCTGGCGCTGGCGGGCAGTCTGGCGGCGAAGAAGACCGCGCCGCTGGGGCTCAACAGCTTTCCCACCCATGGCCCGCTGTTCGTCACGTTACTGACCGTGACGATTCTGCTGGTGGGCGGCCTGACGTTCCTGCCGACGCTGGCGTTAGGACCGATTGCCGAACATCTGAGCCTGGGCTTCTGAGGATTGAACATGAATATGCAAGCTCCTGTGACCAAAAACACTGTGCCCGCGCCGGCCGCGGCCGAGCCGGTCAAGACCGGGTTCGGTGACCTCTGGCGCCCGGCGTTGATTCAGGCGTTCGTCAAGCTCGACCCCCGTCAGCTGCAACGCGCACCGGTCATGCTGGTGGTCGAACTGACCGCCATCCTCACCACCATTCTGTGCCTGATCCCCAATCCGGCCGTGCCGACCTTCGTCGCCGTGCAGATTGCGGTCTGGCTATGGTTCACCGTGCTGTTCGCCAACTTCGCCGAAGCCTTGGCTGAAGGACGCGGCAAGGCCCGGGCCGACAGCCTGAAAGCCGGAACGGACGGCCTCAAGGCTCGACTCAAAGGTGCGACGGGCGGCTTTCTGATGGTCAACGCCAGCACGTTGCGCAAGGGTGACGTGGTGCGCGTCGAAGCGGGGGAGTTGATGCCCGGTGACGGCGAGGTCATCGAAGGCATCGCAGCGGTCAACGAAGCGGCGATTACCGGCGAGTCCGCGCCGGTGATCCGCGAGTCCGGCGGCGACCGCTCGGCGGTCACCGGCAATACCCGGCTGGTGTCCGACTGGTTGCTGGTGCGGATCAGCGCCAATCCCGGCGAGTCGACGCTGGACCGCATGATCGCGCTGGTCGAAGGCGCCAAGCGCCAGAAAACCCCCAACGAGGTGGCGCTGGACATCCTGCTGATCGGCCTGACGCTGATTTTCCTGCTGGTGGTCGTCACCCTCCAGCCGTTCGCCCACTTTGCCGGCGGCAGCCTGCCGCTGGTGTTTCTGGTGGCGCTGCTGGTCACGCTGATTCCGACCACCATCGGCGGTCTGCTGTCGGCGATCGGCATTGCAGGCATGGACCGTCTGGTGCGCCTGAACGTCATCGCCAAATCCGGCCGCGCGGTGGAGGCAGCGGGCGACGTCCATGTGCTGCTGCTGGACAAGACCGGCACCATCACGTTCGGCAACCGTCGCTGCGCCGCGGTCTATGCCGCGCCCGGCGTGAGCGCCAAGGAGCTGGCCGAAGGCACATTGCTGGCCTCGCTGGCCGACGACACCGCCGAAGGCAAGTCGATCGTCGAATATCTGCGCGCGCTGCACCCGATGAACGAGCCATCGCCCGGTCAGGTGACGGCGGTGCCGTTCAGCGCCGAAACACGCCTGTCCGGCATTGACTACGACGGCCGCGTGTACCGCAAGGGGGCGGTCGATTCTCTGCTCAAGTTCCTCGGCCGCGACCGCGCCGATCTGCCGCTGACCCTGTCCCGCGAGATCGACAAGATCGCCAAGACCGGCGGCACGCCGCTGCTGGTGTGCGGCGACGGCAAACTGTTGGGCGCTGTTCACCTCAAGGACGTGGTCAAGCCGGGAATTCGCGAGCGGTTCGACGAGTTGCGCAAGTTGGGGATCCGCACGGTGATGGTGACGGGCGATAACCCGCTGACCGCTGCTGCGATTGCTGCCGAAGCGGGCGTCGACGACGTCATCGCCGAGGCCACGCCGGAGAAGAAACTCGAGCGCATTCGTCAGGAACAGAACGACGGTCGTCTGGTGGCGATGTGCGGCGACGGCGCCAACGACGCCCCCGCGCTGGCCCAGGCTGACGTCGGCATGGCAATGAACGATGGCACTCAGGCTGCACGCGAAGCGGCGAATATGGTGGATCTGGACAGCGATCCGACCAAGCTGCTCGACGTGGTGCAGATCGGCAAGGAGTTGCTGGTTACCCGCGGCGCACTGACCACATTCTCGATTGCCAACGACGTGGCGAAATACTTCGCGATCCTGCCGGCACTGTTCGCGGCCATCTATCCGCAACTGGGTGTGCTCAACATCATGCACCTGGCCAGCCCGCAGAGCGCGATTCTCTCGGCGATCGTCTTCAACGCGTTGATCATCGTGGTGCTGATTCCACTGGCACTGCGTGGCGTGCGCGTGCAGGCGGCCAGCGCGGCGCACCTGCTGCGACGCAACCTGCTGGTCTACGGGCTGGGCGGGATCGTCGTGCCGTTCGTGGGGATCAAAGCCATCGACCTGCTGCTGACGGCGTTGCACCTGGTTTGACCGACTGCCTGCACTGCGGGCGGCCCATGCCCGCAGTCACCTTTTTCGAATGAGGAATGAATGATGTCCAGTGTATTGCGTCCGGCCGTGAGCCTGATCGTCCTGATGACCCTGATCACCGGCGTGGCTTATCCGCTGGTGGTCACCGGTGTTGCGCAAGTGGCCTTCCCGGAACAGGCCAATGGCAGCCTGGTGTACGACGATCAGGACAAAGTCCGGGGCTCGGAGCTGATTGCGCAGGATTTCAGCGGCGAACAGTGGTTTCATCCGCGTCCGTCCGCCGGCGCTTATGCCACCGTCGCGAGCGGGGCGAGCAACCTGTCGCCAAGCAACCCGGCGCTGGCGACACGCATCGGCGACGAGGCCGCGAAGCAAAAGGTCGATAACCAGGGGCCGGTGCCGCTGAACCTGCTGACCACCTCCGGCAGCGGTCTGGACCCGCACCTGTCGCCAGAAGCGGCGGATTATCAGGTAGCGCGAATTGCTGCGGCGCGTCATCTGCCGCGCGATTCGGTGCATAAACTCGTAGCGGCCAACACCTACAACCCGCTGATCGGCCCGCCCGTGGTCAATGTGCTGGCGCTGAACCAGAGCCTGGAAGCATTGCCGTCTGGCAAAGTCGTGAATTGATTGGCAGAGTCACGGTACAACGCAGCAGTGGGAGCGAGCTTGCTCGCGAAGACTGAGGTTCAGGCGACGCATCTTTGCTGAATGTACTGGCCTCTTCGCGAGCAAGCTCGCTCCTGCAATTATGGGTTTATCAGGCACCGGGAAGCACACTTTGAATCGCGTCAACGCCACAGGACAACCTTCGTGAAACGCGCTCTGTGGGAGCGAGCTTGCTCGCGAAGACTGAGGTTCAGGCGACGCATCTTTGCTGAACGTACTGGCCTCTTCGCGAGCGAGCTCGCTCCTGCAATTATTGGTTTATCAGGCACCGGGAAGCACACTTTGAATCGCGTCAACGCCACAGGACAACTTTCGTGAACTCAAACAGCCGCGCGGACGCCTTGCTGGCCGATCTGCCCCGGGACGACCGAGGCCGGTTGAAGGTGTTCCTGGGCGCTGCGCCGGGCGTGGGCAAGACCTACGCCATGCTTCAGGCCGCCCACACGCAGCTGCGCCAGGGCGTGATGCTGCGCGTGGGCGTGGTCGAAACCCACGGCCGCGCCGAGACCGAGTCCTTGCTCGTCGGCCTGCCTCAGCAACCGATGCTGCGCAGCGAATACCGCGGCGTGATGCTCGAAGAAATGGACCTGGACGGCCTGCTGCTGGCCCGGCCCAAACTGGTGCTGGTCGACGAACTGGCGCACACCAACGCGCCCGGCAGCCGACACGCCAAGCGCTGGCAGGATATTCAGGAGCTGTTGTCCGCCGGCATCGACGTTTACACCACGGTCAACGTGCAGCATCTGGAAAGCCTCAACGATCAGGTTCGCGGCATCACCGGCGTGCAGGTACGCGAAACGCTGCCCGACTGGGTGCTGCAGGAAGCTTACGAACTGGTGCTGATCGACCTGCCGCCTCGCGAACTGCTAGAGCGTCTGCGCGATGGCAAGGTGTATGTGCCCGAGCAGGCACGCGCGGCCATCGACGCGTTTTTTACCCAGACCAATCTGACGGCCCTGCGTGAACTGGCGATGCAGACGGCGGCCGCTCAGGTGGACAATGATCTGGCGCTGGGCTATCGCCAGATGGGGCAGGCCGCGCCTGCGGTGCGAGGCCGTTTGCTGGTGGGCATCGACGGCGACGATCAGGCCGAGCGACTGGTGCGCCACGCCAGCCGGGTTGCTCAGCGGCGGCACTTGCCGTGGAGCCTGGTGCACGTCGACAACGGCCGCTTCTTCGACGAGCTGGCACGCAGTCGTCTGCAGAGCGCGCAGCAGCTTGCCGAGCGGCTGGGCGGAGAGGTCGTGGTGCTGCGTGCGCCCGAGGTGGCGAAAACCCTTATCCAGCATGCCGCTGAACGCCGCGCCAGTCTGGTGCTGGTCGGTCAGTCGCGGCCGTTGCTGCGGCGTCGGCTGTTCGGTGGCGGCCTGGCCTCGCGACTGCTGCGCAACGCCCATGGCCTAGAGATCAACGTGCTCGACAGCGAAGCGCGGCCCGATCAGGCCCGCTCGGCTTCACCGCACCCGCTGGTCTGGTTCGATTATCTGCTGGCCGTGCTGGCCACTGTGGGGGCGAGCGCGCTGGCATGGGCGGTGTCCAGCGTCCTCGCGTTGCCGAACATCTCGCTGGTCTTCCTCGCCGCCGTGCTGCTGGTGGCGGTGCGCAGCAGCGTGGGCCCTGCGATGGTCTGCTCGGTGCTGTCGTTTCTGGCCTATGACTTTCTGTTCATACCGCCCAACTTTTCCTTGAGCATCCAGCGCGAAGAAGACGTGCTGACGCTGTTGTTTTTCCTGTTGATGGCGGCGCTGACCGGCAATCTCGCCGCGCGCCAGCGGCGTCAGCTGCAGGCGCTGCGCGACACCCAGGAAGAGACCAGCGAGCTGCTTGACCTGTCCAAGCGCCTGACCGCCGCCACCGATCGCCAGGCAGTGCTCAGCGCGGCGGAGCATCATCTGGACGACTGGCGCGAATTGCAGATCTGCGTGTTGGATCGCGATGGTCAGCAGGGCTGGAAAACCGAAGTCGGGGGCTCGCTGGAGTTTTCCGGGTCCGAGCGCGCGGCCGCCGACTGGGCCTGGCAGCACGGCCAGCCGGCAGGTCGGGGCACCGGCACGCTGCCGTCGGGCAACTGGTGGTGGCTGCCATTGTGGGTCGACGATGCACCGTTGGCGCTGCTCGGCGTCAGGCCGCGAGAAGGGCAGAGCTTCAGCCCCCAGCGTCGGCGCCTGCTGGGCGCACTCAGCCAGCCGCTCGGGCAGGCGCTGGCGCGCGCACGCCTGGCGCAGGATCTGGAGGCCGCGCGTCTGCACGGCGAAACCGAACAGCTGCGCAGCGCGTTGCTGGCTTCGGTGTCACACGACCTGCGCACCCCGTTGACGGCCATGCGCGGCAGCATCGACAGCCTGTTGGCATTGGGTGAAGCGATCCCGCTGGAAGACCGGCGCGAGTTGCTCGAGGGCACGCGCGACGAGGCCGAGCGGCTGGATCGTTACATCCAGAACCTGCTGGACATGACCCGGCTGGGCCACGGCGCATTGAAGCTGGCGCGCGACTGGGTATCGCCGGGAGACATCGTCGGCAGCGCGCTGAATCGACTGCGCGCGGTGCTGGCGCCGCTGCACGTCGAGACCGATGTGCCGCTTGAGCTGCCGCTGCTCTATGTGCATGCCGCGCTGATCGAGCAGGCGCTGATCAACGTGCTGGAAAATGCCGCACGCTTTTCGCCGGTTCACGGTCGCCTGCAGATGGCCGTGCGGGTCGAGGCCGACGAACTGGTGTTCGCCGTCAGCGACGAAGGGCCGGGCATTCCCGAAGACGAGCGGGCGAAGATTTTCGACATGTTTTACACCGCCGCACGGGGCGACCGGGGCGGGCAGGGCACAGGGCTCGGGCTGGCGATCTGTCAGGGCATGGTCGGCGCCCATGGCGGACGCATCAGTGTCGCGGACGGCATCGAAGGCCGCGGCACGTGCATCAGCCTGCATTTGCCGCTGCAAGCGCAGCCTCAGGCTGAAATCGAGCAGGCGGTCTGATCGTTTGCCGGGTACGCTGCTGTTTTGTAATCGAATCTGACGAGTAACGGGAAAAGCATGAGCCAGACGGCGACCATTCTGGTGATCGATGACGAGCCGCAGATTCGCAAATTCCTGCGGATCAGCCTCGCATCACAAGGCTACAAAGTGCTGGAAGCCGGCACTGGCAGTGAAGGTCTGACGCAAGCGGCGCTGAACAAACCCGATCTGCTGGTGCTGGACCTGGGCTTGCCCGACATGGACGGCCAGGATGTGCTGAGCCAGTTCCGCGAGTGGTCGGCGGTGCCGGTGCTGGTGCTGTCGGTGCGCGCCAGTGAAGGCGAGAAGGTGCGTGCGCTGGACTCCGGCGCCAACGACTACGTGACCAAACCGTTCGGCATTCAGGAGTTTCTGGCGCGCATCCGCGCGTTGTTGCGTCAGGCGCCGGAGAGCGGGAAAGTGGAAGCGGCGCTGGTGATCGGGCCGCTGACAGTCGATCTGGCGTATCGGCGGGTGTCGCTGGACGGCCTTGAAGTCGCGCTGACTCGCAAGGAATATGCGGTGCTGGCGCAACTGGCGCGGCATCCGGGCCGGGTCATCACCCAGCAGCAACTGCTGAAGGACATCTGGGGCCCGACCCACGTGGAGGACACCCATTACCTGCGCATCGTGGTCGGCCACCTGCGTCAGAAACTGGCGGACGATCCGGCCGCGCCACGCTTCATCGTCACCGAGGCGGGCGTGGGGTATCGGTTGATAGAAAGCTGATCCGACGTTACGGCGGGGATGCTCAGTGCTCCCGCTCGTAGCGGTCCAGCGTATCCCGGGCGATTTCCCGACCCAGGGCGATCAGTTCCGGCGCCTTGTAGAACTCGAAGAACCGGCAGACCCGCTTGGGCACGTTGATCAGGATGTCCGGCGGATAACCGGCAATCTTGTATTGCGCCAACGACGTCTGCATGACCTCGAAGCTCTGGTTGATCAGGTCGAGCAGGGAGGCGGGCCCGACGTTGTCGACGATGATCGAGCCGCTGGCGGACTTCGGCGCGCCCGCGGCCTGTGGCGCAGCGGCAGGTTGCTGGCCCTGAGGATCGGCAGACTCGCTGTCGCCCGCCAGCCACGGATTGGCGATCGTCGCAGCCGTGGCCTTGAGGCTGTCCTGCTGCAGCCGCAGCACGTCGCCGCCCGCGACCTCCAGTTTGCGCCGGAACGGCAGGTGCGAGCCGATGGAGTTGATCAGGCTGTCGAAGCGCTTCTTCACTGCGGGCGGTCGCTCGATCACCGGCAACTGGTAATGCTTCTGGTTGGTCGAGTTGAGGTTGACCGCAACGATCAGGTCGCAGTGGCTGGACACCACCGGCACGATCGGCAACGGGTTGAGCAAGCCACCGTCGACCAGCGTGCGATTGCCCTGAACCACAGGGGTGAACAGGCTCGGAATGGCCGCCGAGGCGCGCATCGCCGAATGCAGATTACCTTCCTGAAACCAGATTTCCTGTTGGTTGGTGAGGTCGGTGGCCACGGCGGTGTAGGGAATGCGCAGGTCCTCGATGTTGACCTCGCCGACAATCTCGCGAATCTTGCCGAAGACCTTTTCGCCGCGAATGGCGCCCAGGCGGAAACTCACGTCCACCAGCCGCAGCACATCGAGGTAGTCGAGACTCTCGATCCACGCCTTGTACTCGGGCAGCTTGCCGGCCGCGTAAATCCCGCCAACCACCGCGCCCATCGAACAGCCGGCGATGCAGGCGATGTCGTAACCGCGGCGCTCCAGTTCTTCGATCACCCCGATATGCGCATAGCCTCTGGCACCGCCGGATCCCAGCACCAGCGCGATTCGTTTTTTCATTTGCCTGCCCCCCGCCGCAAAGGTTCTACCCTACGCCCAAGGCTGCCGCGAATCATCTGCTGTTGTACATCCTCCTCAGGGATAGTGCCTGCAATGCGCTGCAGATCGCATGGCCCATCAAGATGACGATCGCCCGCTAAATTCGCTTGCTCAAATCCGGCGCCAGGCATAGCGTGTGGGCATCAGCAGCCGGGTCCCGTACCCAGACCATCCGCCATTTCAACCACAAAAAAGGATCGCGCCATGCCCCTCGTCAGAATCGATGTTGCCGCTCAGACACCTGCACAGACCATTGCCGCCATCGGCGACGTCATCTACCAGGCGATGCGCAACACCGCCAGCGTGCCCGAGCACGACCGGTTTCAGATCATCCATCGTCATACTGCCGAGGAGCTGGTCTATCCCGCCGAAGGGTATCTGGGCGTCAACTACACGCCGGACATCGTGTTCATCCAGATCACCTGGAATGAGGGGCGTACGACTGAGGTCAAGAAGGCGTTCTACAAGGCGGTGGCGCAGGGGATTCATGAGCGCACCGGTCTGCGACAGGAAGATGTGTGGATCAACCTGGTGGAAACCAAACGCGAGAACTGGTCGTTCGGCAATGGCGACATGCACTACGCCCCCGCACCGTAACGCCGGGGTGGAAACCGGCTTGGCGGGTGACTCACCCGTCATGTTGCCAAGCCGGTCGCAGAATCGGATACGCTGCGGCGTCCCGGTATGGCACTTTTGCATCGCGTTACCGTCAAACCGGCATCGTCGATTTCCATTGTTGAGGTAACACCCCATGAAAGCGTGGATCTGCCTGCCCCTGTTGGCGTTGGTTCTCACTGGTTGCGCCGGTAAAACCGCTTACCGCGATACCTGCGGCACGCAACTCGATGCCGCCTGGCACGAGCTGGATCTGGCCAAGGCCGAAGGCTTTGCAGGCACGGTCAGCTACTCCAAGGCCCTGTCGTTGTTGACCGGCGCGAAGACCCAGCAGCAGTTCGAAGCGTTCGAAGGTTGCTCGGAAAAGGCTGAAAAAGCCCGCTTCTACATTCGTGAGTCCCGCGCCGGACGGTAAACCGGTTCCAAACGCCTCGCCCGGCGCTGTGGGAGTGGGCACGCTCACTTCCACAGCCGCTTCAGAATAAATCCTTCCCAATCCCTTCCTGCGCGCTGGCGAAAACGCCTACGCTGACTTTAAAGTGGCTGCACGTCTGGCATCTTCTGCAGTCCTACTAGCCATAAGCAGTCGCCTGGGGAGGCCTTCCGATGGGCAGAAAACTGGATGCGTGTTTAAACGCGATCAATGAAGTGGTGCTGGGCAAGGAGCCACAGGTTCGCCTGGCGATGACATGCCTGCTGGGCGGCGGCCATCTGCTGATCGAAGATTTGCCCGGCATGGGCAAGACCACGCTCAGCCATACCCTCGCGCGGGTGCTGGGTCTTAGCTTCCAGCGGATCCAGTTCACCTCCGACCTGCTACCGGGCGACATCCTCGGTACTTCGATTTTCGACCGGGAAACCGGGCAGTTCACCTTCCACCCGGGGCCGATCTTCGCCGAACTGGTGTTAGCGGACGAGATCAACCGCGCCACGCCAAAAAGTCAGAGCGCACTGCTCGAAGCCATGGAAGAAGGCCAGGTGACGATCGAGGGCGCTACCCGTTTGCTGCCCGAGCCTTTCTTCGTCATCGCCACGCAGAACCCCTTCAGCCAGGGTGGTACCTTCGCCTTGCCCGAGTCCCAGCTGGATCGTTTTCTGATGCGTCTGTCGCTGGGGTATCCGGCCCGGTCGGCGGAGCGAGCGTTGTTGTTGGGCGAGTCCCGGCGCGAGCTGTTGCCGCGTATCGAGCCGATCCTCGATCACGCCGGGCTGGCGGCCTTGCAGGAAGAAGCACGGCAGGTGCGCGCCAGCGACGCGCTGGTGGATTACGTGCTGCGGCTGGTGGATGCCACGCGCAGCCAGCCGCAGTTCGCCTACGGCCTTTCGCCCCGGGCGAGTCTGGCGATCCTGTCGGCGGCGCGGGCGTGGGCCCTGCTGACCGGCCGCGATTATGTGATTCCAGAAGACGTTCAGGCGATTCTCCCTGCCGTGATCGGGCATCGCCTGCGCGAGCGTACGGACCCCACCGGGCACGGCGGCGGGGCGTTGGTTCAATGGCTGCTGCGTGAGGTGCCGGTGCTTTGATCGAACAGTTCAAACCGGTCTGGCAGCGCTGGGTAGGACGTCGCATTCCTCCCGCTTCGCGGATCGAGCTGGATCACCGCCGAATTTTCATCCTGCCGACCCGGGTCGGCGGCACTTACGCGTTCGTGCTGTTTCTGCTGCTGCTGGTGTCGATCAATTACCAGAACAGCCTCGCCTACGGGCTGACCTTCCTCATGCTGTCGGTCGGCGTGCTCGCCATTCTTCATACGTATCGCAATTTCAGCGGGCTGATCCTCAGCGCCGGCAATGCGCGCTCGGTGTTCGTCGGCGAGCCGGTGCAACTGCGCCTGCGGCTGGAAAGCGCCGAACGTGGCCATCAGGCCATCGCGCTGGGTTGGGACAGCGAACAGCTGGAGCAGACCGACGTCGAGGCCGAGCGTCAGGTGGAGCTCGCCCTGACGCTGCCGGCGCTCAACCGTGGCTGGCTGCGCGCGCCGCGTCTGCGCGTGGAAAGTGTGTTTCCGCTGGGGATCTTTCGTGCCTGGACCTGGCTCGATCTGGAGCAGACGGTGTTGATCTACCCGCGCCCGGTGGCCGGAACGATGCCGTTGCTGCAGGGCGTGCAACCCCATGCGCAGGATGATGGTCAGGCCACTCAGGGTCAGGGCGTCGATGATTATCAGGGACTGCGCCCGTGGCAGCCCGGCGACTCGATGCGGCGCATGCACTGGAAAGCCTGGTCGCGCGGGCAAGGCCTGATGGTCAAGGAATTCAGCGATCTGAGCGGACATGACCTGTGCCTGGACTTCATGGCCCTGGGCGGTGACATCGAGGAGCGCCTGTCGCGCTTGTGCTACTGGGTTCTGGAACTGTCCCAGCGCCAACAGCCGTTTGCGCTGCGCCTGCCCAATTCTCTCTCGGCGGTGGACAGTGGCGATGCTCATCGCGAAGCCTGCCTGCGCCAGCTCGCCCTGTATGGCGTGCGGGCATGAACGGGGCATCGCCATGACCTCGACCCAACTGGCCCAGCCGATCCCGCGGATCAGCCTGAACTGGCTGCTGATCGCGCAGGCGCTGGTGATTGTGCCGTTCGCGCTGCACGTGCCCGTGGCGCTGATCATTCTGTGGCTGGTCTGCACGTTCTGGCGCATTCAAATCTTCCGCATGCGCGTGCGCATGCCCGGCACGTGGATCAAGTCGGGCCTGTTGGTCGGCACTGCGGGCGGCATCTTCCTGGCGCGTGGCAGCCTGATCGGGCTGGACGCTGGCGCGGCGCTGCTGATCGCGGCGTTCATCCTGAAGATGCTCGAAATGCAGACCCGGCGCGATGCGCTGGTGCTCATCTTTCTGGGCTTCTTTTGCGTAGCGGTGGGCTACCTGTTCGAGGATGCGCTGCTGTGGGGGCTGTTCACGCTGCTGCCGATCGCGACACTGCTGGCGGCGCTGATCGGCCTGCAGCAGTCGAACCTTGCAAGCAAGCCTGCGGGCACGCTGATGCTCGCCGCCAAGCTGTTGCTGCAGGCGGTGCCGCTGATGCTGCTGTTGTTTCTGTTCTTTCCTCGGCTGGACCCGCTCTGGTCGCTGCCGCAGCCCAGCAACAAGGCCTTGACGGGGTTGTCCGACAGCATGGCGCCGGGGGACATCGCCGAGTTGAGCAAGTCGGCCTCGCTGGTGTTTCGGGCCAGTTTCGACGGCCCCGTGCCACCGCGCAGCCAGCAGTACTGGCGCGGCCTGACGCTGGAGCAGTTCGACGGCCGGCGCTGGTCGCAATCGTCCCGCGCGCAGGTGCCGGATGCGCCGGACTGGCGTCGTGCGGGCGAGCAGATCACTTACAGCATCGTGCTGGAGCCCACCGGCAAACCCTGGCTGATGACGATGGACGTCGGGCAGACCGACCTGGCCGGCGCGCGGCAGATGAGCGATTTTCGCTGGCAGCGCCGACGTCCGGTCGAGCAGTCGATGCTCTACAACGTTGTGTCATGGCCCGACGCTGTCCGCGAAACCACGCTCAGTGACAGCGCCCGTTCGCAGGCTTTGCAACTGCCCGCCAAAGGCAATCCCGAGGCCCGCGAATGGGCCGCCGATCTGCATCGTCGCTACCCCCGGACGGATGCGCTGGTGGACGCCATGCTGTCGTACTTCACCGAGCAGCCGTTCCATTACACACTCAAGCCACCGACGCTTGGCCCCAACAGCATCGATGATTTCCTGTTCGCCAGCCGCAGCGGCTTCTGCGCGCATTATGCCGGGGCGATGACCTTCGCCCTGCGCGCTGCGGGTATCCCGGCGCGCGTAGTGGCCGGCTACCAGGGCGGCGAGCTGAACCCGGACGGCAATTACATCAGCGTGCGGCAATTCGATGCGCATGCCTGGGTCGAGTATTGGCAGGCTGGCGTCGGGTGGCGCAGCGTCGACCCGACCGCCGCGGTGGCACCTGCACGCATCGAACAGGGGCTGGAACAGGCGCTGGCTTCGGGCGAGGAGTTTCTTGCTGATTCACCCATGTCAGCGTTGCGCTATCGGCATCTGGCCTGGGTCAATGCCCTGCGCATGAGTTGGGATAACCTCAATTATGGCTGGCAGCGCTGGGTGCTCGGCTATCAGGGCCAGCAGCAGTTGCAGGTGCTGGGTCGCTGGTTCTCCGGCGTCCAGGCGCCGGTGTTCGCGGGCTCCGGGCTGGCGATTCTCGGGCTGCTGGCGTTGTGGCTGCTCAAGCCCTGGCGTCGGGAAAGCGATTCTCAGCTGCGCCTGTTCAATCGCTTCGAACGGTTGCTCGCGCGCCATGGTCTCAAGCGTCAACAGGGCGAGGGCGCTCAGGCTTTTGCCCGGCGCGCGGCGCTGCATTTTCCCCAGCACGCCGAAGCGATCGAGGGCTTTGTCGATGAGTTCCAGGCCCAGCGTTATGCCGGCGCCTCCGGCTCGGCGGCGCAATTGCGGCGCCGTTTGAAACGCCTGCGACGCAGCTTGCCATGGCGCTTGTCCACGATCAGGGGCAAGCAGCCACATTCATAAGGAGCGTGTCATGTCTGCCATGGTCGATCATCTGATCGCCGAGATTTTCAGTCTCAACGTCAAGTTGCTGGCCTGCCATGCGCGGCTGGCAGCGTCCACCGACAGCGAAGCCCTGCATGATCTGCGCACCACTGTGCGGCGGCTTCGCAGCGTGCTGCGACCACTGCGCGGGTTGCCCGGCATCGATCAGATCGAAGAAGCCGCCAAGGGCGTCGGCGACCTGACCACGCCGTTGCGAGACATGCAGGTACTGGCGGCGTTTCTCAGCGAGCAGGGGCTGGACCGGGCCGCACGCAAGCGCACCACCTTTCTGGATGCCGCGTGCCCGAACGTGGCGACGTCCGCCGAGCTCAATCGGCTGTTTGGCGTGCTGGATCAGTTGCCGTCCTTCCTGCGCGCGCAGCAGCGCCACGGGCTGCTGCGCAAATTGCGCCAGCGCATCGAGAAGCGCATGGACAAGCAATGGAAGAAACTGCGCGACGCCATGGCCGATCCGGCCCATGACCGTCATCGCCTGCGCCTGCTGATCAAGCGTGTGCGCTACGCCGCCGAGGCTTACCCCGAACTCAGCCATCAGCCCAAAGGCATGCAGAAACGCCTCAAAGCCGCACAAGGCGCACTCGGCGACTGGCACGATCATTTGCAGTGGCTGGAACAGGCTCGGCATCAGTCTGACCTGGCGCCTTGCGTGGCCGGATGGGAGCTGGCGATTCATCGCGCCGAGGACAAATCCGACCGGGAACTGGAGCGTCTGTCCGACGCCTGTTTTGGTAAACGTCCCGGCCATTGATCTGAACTGTCCGCAGGATTGGCACTTATGAGCCCTGTCCTGCGGATCTTGCCTCGCTAACATCGGGAAATGTCCGACGCCCGCCCGCCATGGAGTGCGCATGAAATTTTCCGAATTGCTCGACGCTGTACGCGACCATCCTCAATCCGTCAGCGTGCCTTCGTCCTGGTCTCAAGGTCGCTCGTGTTTTGGCGGCCTGATGGCGGCGCTGGTCTACGAGGCAATGAAGGCCAGGGTTGCGCCTGGTCGGCCGGTGCGCTCACTGGCGATTTCCTTCATCGGGCCGCCTGCGATCGATGTGCCGATTGCTTTCGAAGTGGAAATCCTGCGCGAAGGCAAGGCGGTCAGCCAGGTGCTGGGACGAGCGGTTCAGAACGGCGAAGTGATGACGCTGATACAGGGCAGCTTCGGTGCGGCGAGGGAATCATCGGTCAGCGTAAACGCTGAGCCAGCGCCCGAATTCAAGCCGGTGCTGGAGTCGCCCGCGCTGCCTTTTGTCGCCGGCGCGATGCCGGAATACCTGCGGTTCATGGAAATGCGCTGGGCGCTGGGCGGCATGCCGTTTTCCAATACGAAATCCCGGGCTATCGGCGGGTATGCGCGGTTGCGTGACGTCGAGGAAGAAGTGCTGACCGAAGCGCACCTGTTGGCGTTGGTCGATACCTGGCCGCCTGCGGTGTTGGCACATCTGGCCAGACCTGCGCCGGGCAGTTCATTGACCTGGACCATTGAGTTCGTGCAGCCGTTGCCGGCGATGACCACCCGCGACTGGACGCAATACAAGGCGGTGATCGAGCATGCACGTGACGGCTATGGTCATGTTGCGGCGGGGTTGTGGACGCCCAAGGGCGAGCTGGTGGCGATCAGTCGCCAGACGGTGACGGTGTTTGGCTGAGCGTGCGTGGGTTAACCTGATTCGCTGACGTGAAACCACCTGCGTGGAGCATGCCCGAGACCTTACTGGACTCGGGCTTTGATGGCCTGGGCCGCCACCAGACCCAGCGCGCCGATGGCGGCGGAGGTCACGCTCGCATTGAGTACGCTGTCGAGCAGCAGAAGGCCTGAGACGATCGACAGCGGGAACGCAATGGAAGAGACCACCAGATTCGACGAGAGGCCCGACTTGCTCGCAGCGCTGAAAAAGTCGTCGATGTGCAGGTTGGCAATGAACTTGGGCATGATGCTGACCCTCCGTAAAAACTAATAAGAAGTGTTTTCGATAGAGTCAGCATAGGCTCGACAGTTCAGCTCGGCGAATCGACGTTTGCTATGGCCGTGATAGGGCACAGCAGTGTCAGTCAATCGTGGTCGCGCGCGTTGCCGCTGGTGGATCGATCATCAGCCACGCAGTTTCAGCTGGCCGACGGCCGAGTTCAGCGCGCCGGCAAGTGTCGCCAGTTCATCGCTGGTGCTGGCCGAATCCAGCGTCTGGCGCACGGTGCGCTCAGTGACGTCGCGGATACTGACCACTGCCCGGTTCATCTCTTCAGCCACCTGACTCTGTTGCTGCGCGGCAACGGCGATCTGGGTATTGTTCTCACGCATCTGCGCCACCGCCTCGGTGATCGCGGCCAGCGCCTGCCCGGCCTCGCGTGCATGCTGCACGCAGTCATCGGCCTTGTACGAGCTTTCCTGCATGAAGTCCACGGCGTCACGGGTGCCGGCCTGCAGCGCCGAGACCATCGTGGTGATTTCGTCGGTCGAGGTCTGTACGCGCCTGGCAAGGTTACGCACTTCATCGGCCACCACGGCAAAGCCGCGTCCCATTTCCCCGGCCCGTGCCGCCTCGATTGCCGCATTGAGTGCCAACAGGTTGGTCTGCTCGGCGATGCTGTGAATCACGTTTACCACGCCGTTGATTTTCTGGCTGTCCTCGGCCAGCCGCTGAATCATGCCCGCCGTTTGCTGCACGCCGCTGGACAGCCCCGCGATGGACGTCTGCACCCGATCCACGACGTCCTTGCCGGTTCCGGCGAGGGTGTCGGCGTTCTGCGACTGATCGCGGGTGGCGCTGGCGTGCTGGGCGATGTGATGGACCGTTGCCGTCATTTCATTGATTGCGGTGGCGACCTGATCGGTCTCGCTCTGCTGCCCCAGCATGCCTTGACGCACATCGCTCATGCCCGCCGCCAGGTGCACGGCGCCCTGATCCAGTTGCGCGGCGGACTGCGCCACGGTTGCGACAATGCGCTGATAACCGGCCTGCATCGCATTGAACGCCTTGGCCATCTGCCCGACTTCATCTTCACCGGCCAGCGGCACCCGGGCGCAGAGGTCGCCGCTTTTCTTGACGTGGAGCATCACGTCCTTGAGCGTGTTGAGGTGGGTGAGCAGAAAACGGATCAGCAATTGCGATGCGCTGAGCATGGCCAGCATCAGGAAGAAAACCGCGATTGCGTAATGACTGAAGTGGTCGGCCAGCAGTTGCGGCAGGTCAGGCGCAGCGGCCAGCACTGCGACACGGCGATCACCCAAGGTCATCACCTGAGCGCCGATCACGGGGACATCGTTCAATGACGCAGCGCCTGACAGGTCCACCCAGCCGCTGGCCTGTGCCAGTTCCGTCAGGGCCTGACCGTTGAGCTGTGGCGTCTGGCCTGCCTGGAAAATCAGCAGACCCTCCGCCCTCGGCAGCGGCTGGCCGGCGGGCCAGGCCGAGAGCAGCGTCGCTTGAGACCGGGCGGCGTTACGCGCATCGTCGGCCCGGCTGTGTTGCTCGAGCTGCAGGGCATACAACACCAGCAGCAGGGTGGTCACGAAAGCGACGGCATTGACCGCCCAGAACTTGTATTTCAGGGAAATGTTGCTCAGCCAGCGGCTCATGATAAAGCTCTTCTGTGGATGCACGTGATAAGGCAAGGTGCCAGTATTTTCTCAACTGTGCAGGTCACCGGCGTTGATCTGCATCAAGGTTTCACCGGTGCGCTTATGTTCCAGGGAGCAGGGCAGGCGTGCGCTGGCCTGCGAGGGCGACTGCTCAGTCGCCTCTGGCTCGGGCTGATCTTTAACGAAGGTCAGGCAACCCGACGGATCGGGTGCTGAACGGCGGTATCAGTCCGTCAGGCTCGGCAATCCGAAGAATGCACGTGCGCACGCCGTTGTGTGGGCGGCGACATCGGCCTCGCTTTCGCCCCGGTGCAGGGCGACTTCGCGTAGCACTTCGGGCAGGTAGGCGGGTTCGTTACGGCCGTTTTTCGGTTTTGGCCGCAACGTACGGGGCAGCAGGTAGGGCGCGTCGCTCTCCAGCATCAGGCGGCCACGGGGAATGTCGCGCACAAGCGGATGCAGGTGGGTGCCGCGTCGTTCGTCGCAGATCCAGCCGGTGATGCCGATGTGCAGGTCCATGTCCAGATAATTGAACAGCGCACGCTTTTCGCCGGTGAAGCAGTGCACCACGGCCGCGGGCAGGTGATCGCGATAATCGCGCAGAATCGCCAGCAGGCGTTCATCGGCATCACGCTCATGCAAAAACACCGGCATCTGCAAGGAGACGGCCAGTGCCAGGTGCGCCTCCAGCACCTTTTCCTGTTGCGCCCGTGGCGAGAAGTCGCGGTTGAAGTCCAGCCCGCATTCGCCCACTGCGCACACCGGTTTTTCGTTCAACAGGGCCTGCAGCTGTTTCTCGGTTGCTGAGGTCCAGGCGCTTGCCGAATGGGGATGGATGCCCGCGGTGCTGAACAGACGCTGGCCGCTTTCGTCCAGCTGGCGGGTCAGTTGCAGCGCCTGTTCGCTGCTTTCGACGTCAGTGCCGGTGAGCACCAATTGCTTGACGCCCGCGGCGTACGCGCGGTCCAGGACCTCACGCTCCCGGTTGGCGAAGCTTGCGTTTGTCAGGTTGACGCCGATGTCGATTAATTGCATGGTGCTACCTCAGGCCAGAGGCCGAGAAGAATACCAGAGCGATTGAAGCGATAAAAAACAAGCAGGTTCAACTGCTTAGAATTATTAGATCCCTGTGAGGTTGCCGGTCGTGGCGCACGCCGCGGCGCAAGTGACTGTCCTGCACAGGCTTCAAGCCCGTATTTTCGGCCTTTTCCCGGAGCGTCAATGATCCGAGCCTCTCTGATCTCATTGCTGTGCCTGTTGCTGGTGCCCACCCACGCATCGGCTCGTCCTGCTGGTCCGCCGGTGGTGATCAAGAAAAGCCAGGTGCGCGATCTGGCCGCCATTCGCAGCAGCAAGGTGTTGCGCGTGCTGGTCAATCAGAGCCGCAACAGTTCGGGTGAAGTGAAAGGCGAACCGGTCGGCATCGAATACTGTCGCTTGCAGGCATTCGAGAAATACCTCAACGGCCACGCCCGCGATGGCCAGAAAATCACCCTCAAGCTCATTCCCAAGGCCAAGGATCAGTTGCTGGCCGCATTGCAGCGCGGCGAAGGCGATCTGGTTGCGCCGGGCGAATTGCTCGACGCCAGTGCCGCCCGTTATGTCGACGCCACCGAACCGGTCGCCAGCCACGTGCCGCTGGTGGTTGTCGGGGTCAAGGGCGAGCGCAGCTTCAAACACCCCGAGCAGCTTTCCGGGCGCACGCTGATGCTGACCAGCGGCAGCGCCGCCGACGCGGCAATCATTCAACTCAACCAGAAGCTTGCGTTGCGCAAGCTGCCGCCGGTGAAGATCGAGTGGGTCGATCCCAGTCTGGCCGTCGAAGATGTGCTGGAAATGGTTCAGGCCGGGATCTATCACCTGACCGTGGTCGAGCAGCCCATTGCCGAGCGCTGGGCCAAGGTGATGCCCAGACTGCGGCTGGACCGGTCGGTGGCGCTGAGTGATCCGGGCGACATGAACTGGTTCGTGCGCAAGGACGCCGTGATGCTGCACGCAGCGGTCAACCGCTTCCTGGAAACCTACGAGGTGCCCGGCAATCAGGACGTGGCCTTCCAGAAGGCCTACAAGGATTTGTATCAGATCCACAACCCACTGGCGCGAGCCGATCGTCTGCGCCTGGAAAAGCTGCGTCCAACCCTGCAACTGCATGCCGATGCGCAGAAAATGGACTGGCTGGACCTGGCCGCCCTGGCGTTCAAGGAGTCGGCGCTCAACCCCGGCGCCAAAGGGGGCAGCGGCGCCACCGGCTTGTTGCAGATCACCCCGTCCGCCGCGCAGCGTGTCGGCGTTGGCAACATTCACGATATAGACGGCAACGTCCAGGCGGCGAGCAAATACCTGGCGATGATTCGGCGCAAGTTTTTCTCCAGCCCGAAGATCAACGAGCGCGAGCGCATGGCGTTCACGCTGGCGGCGTATAACCTGGGGCCGGAACGTGTGCAGGCCATGCGCACCGAGGCCAGACGCCAGGGCCTGAACCCGAACCAGTGGTTTTTTCAGGTCGAGCGGGTCGCGATGGAGCAGGGCGGCAAGAACGTCGTCAGCTACGTCAACAGCGTGAATAAATACTACCTGGCGTACGACCAGGCGCGCAGTTCGCTGGAAGACCCTGACGCGCGTCCGCGATAATGAATATAGATTCAATAATTCGATGGGTTAGATGCGTTTTTTGCGATTTTCATATTTGTTAATCCGATTAAGATGGCGCCATTCTCTAACGCAAACGGAATTAGCTCCATGAACGCTCAAATCAAATCCCTGTTCACCACCCGCGCCGGCTACGGCATCACCGCACTGCGCATCATCGTCGGCATCATCCTGATGGCGCACGGCAGCCAGAAGTTGTTCGGCCTGTTCGGTGGTTACGGTCTGGAAGGCACCGGCCAGTACATGGCCAGCCTGGGGCTGAATCCCGGCTATCTGATGGCGCTGCTGTCCGGTAGCGCTGAATTCTTCGGCGGTCTGGCACTGTTCCTCGGTCTGTTGGCACGTCCCGCCGCGCTGGTGATCATCGTGATGCTGGTGGTGGCGATCCTTTCGGTGCACATCCACAACGGTCTGTTCATGGCCAATAACGGTTATGAGTTCGGCCTGGCGCTGATTGCAGGTGCCGTCGCGGTGCTGTTCGAAGGTGCCGGTCGCCTGTCGCTGGACCGGTTGATCGCCAGCAAGTAACCCGGCTTCATCGCCTCTGTCGTCTCCTGGCATGCTCAAGTCGGCGATCCCGAATCGCCGCCTCGGGCAAATCAGAAGACGACAGAGGTTTTTCGTCCCTGCCTGCAACGCCATCCAAAGCGCCAATTGACAATTCCCGTGCGGCTTCTCTAGGATGCCGCATGCGCCGATTTAAACAGCTACTTGCGGGGCGCCTGATGACGTGAAAACGCCGTCGAAATACCGCTAAAGCGCTGGTTCGGTGTTGCCTCTCACCGCTGCCCAGCGGAACACTGAGGCAGAGAAGACACTATGAGCAGTTACGCCAACCCGCGCCCCCTCGTTCGCCTGGCTCCAATCGCCAGTCAGTTCAATCGTCGTAATCCGAAAATCCTTCTGGGCGGTTCCCATCAGCCGACGCTGCTGCGTTATCTGGATGGCTGGCCCCGTCGCCAGAACGGTCCCCATGCCTTCCTCATCCAGTTCATCGACGCCGACGAGTCACTGGAGCGTTTCGCCAATGATCAATTCGACCTCGCTGTCATTCAGGCGCCGGCCGCAGTGCATGCCGACGCCGTGATTCGTCATCTGACCCGCGTTGCCAGGCAGGGGCTGATTACACGCTGCTGACGGCCCGACGCATCGGCTGCAGCGGCCGGTCCGGATGCCTGGCTTTGTGTTGCGCGCGGATGCGATTGGCGTGGCGGCAGTTGGCGACCAGCCCGCTGCGCAACGACCAGTCGGTGTTGATGATGAAAAAGTTCTGAATGAAGCTGTTCTCGTCGACCGATTCGAACCACTGATCCACCTTGTGGCTGAGGTCGGTAGGGGCGTGCAGGGGCAGTGAATACTTGGCGCATTGCACGGCGACCAGTGAATGCACGGGCTTGTACTCGGCGGCCACCTCGTTGATGAACGCTTTCAGGGTGTTGGTGTTGAACAGGTTCTCGCCGGGCCAGCGCTGGCTGACGCCGCGCCAGAAATCATCACTGGGCGTGGTGTGGGCGTAGGCCAGCACCACGTTTTTGCCGGGATGATTGCGCCAGATTTCCTCCAGGGTCAGGGTGGACGATGCTCTGGGCAGCAGTCGCTGGCGCAGTCGATCGCTCAGCAACGCTTGCAATTCCTGGTGCGCCTGCGGGGTGAAACCGTCGAACTGGTGGAAATCGAGGATGATGATGTCGCGAGCCGCTGCGCCTGACGCTTCCAGTTCTCGGTAAAAATCCAGCACGCGCTCGATGATGTCGACCGCAATGGTCCGGCCCGAGGATGACAGGTGAAAGAGCTGAAAGCGTCTGGGGTCGCCTTTCGGGTGTTTTCCATAAAACGATACGCGCAGGTCCAGCACGCGGATGCCTTGACGCATCTGTTCGAACGGAGCCACGTCCTGAGCCAGTTCTTGCGGCAGGCCGAGATTGGGAGACAGTTTGTCGCTGCCTGAATTGTGTGTGCCTGGAAGGATCAATTCGTCGATGCGCAACGGCGCCAGGTGCGGGGTCTGCGCCATCCAGTCCAAATGGGCGGGACGCGGGTGAACGTTGTCGAGCGTGGTCATGGGTCATTCCTTTGACGTGTTGCCGAGCCTGATGAGCAAGGGCTCGAGCGGGTGGCTTGAAGATTCCTCACTGGAGTGTGGCTATCGGCCGCCTTGCGTCAATTGCCTTGGCGCCGACAACTGTTGCCTGATGTTTACGAGGGGAGAGGTGCGGTGTCGGATCAGGCGTTTACCTTCGCTTTCAGTAAACGCCGGGAAGCGATGGATCGATGGCGGGGGAACGCTGCGCCGGGCGCTGCAGCACAGCGTGTTTCAGCGAACCGTCAGCACCACGCGGCCGCGCACGGGTTTGTCGTCGAGGTGATTGTGCGCCTTGCCGAACTGCTCGAACGGCCAGGTGCGATGGATGTCGGGTTGGAGCAGTCCCTTGGCCGTGAGGTCATTGATGACCTGCAGCGCGCGTTGCATCGCTGGCCCGTCCTGTTCGATTCCCGCTTCGGGTTTGCCGGTAAAGTTCTCCAGGCAGTGAACGAAGAACCGCATGTTCTTGCGGAAAGCCTGCAGCGCCGGGAAGGGCGTTTTGTTACCACCGCGCAGGCCATACAGCACCAGGCTGCCACGGGGCGCCAGCACATCGCCCAGCATCGACATCTGCATGCCGCCCAGACCGTCGAACACCGCTTCGATGCCCTGGCCTTGGGTCACCGCATCGATGCGCAGGCAAATGTCATCCTCGTCGGTGACGATCACCCGTTCGGCGCCATTGGCCAGCAGGTATTCCCGGTCCTCGGCGTGTTGGGTGGCTGCGATCACTCGCAAGCCCAGCGCCTTGCCCAGTTGCACGAAGGCGATGCCGGGGCTGTACGTGGCGTCGGTGATCAGCACGGTCTGGCCGGGCTGCACCTTTGCCAGGTCAACGAACGCGAAGTAAGCCAGCAGCATCGGCGTGTAGTGCACGCTGGCCTCGGTGGGCGTCAGCGTTTGCGGATAGCGGGTCAGCGCATTGCGCGGCACCAGCACGTGATCGCCACAGACCGGATACTGGTTGGCGCTCATGGCCTTAAAGCTGGCAACCTTGTCGCCGACGTTCAGATCGGTCACGTCAGCGCCGACGGCTTCGACGATACCGGCCATTTCGCTGCCAAGGCCTGCGGGCAGGCGGACTTCGGCCAGGGCCAGGTTTTGCCGCCACAATACGTCGTCCCAGCTGATGCCGATGGCCTCGGCACGAACCAGCACTTCCTGAGGACCGGGCAAGCGGTCAGGCTGTTCTTCGCAACTCAGCACATCGGCTTTGCCGAAGCGATGAAATTTGATGGCGCGTGACATTTCCAACCTCGACTCATTTGATTAGGGTTGTAATGACTGTATCGACGCATGGGTTCAGGCACTATTTCTGTCGGTTGATACCCGACATGCCTGTTATCAATTCGAATGTGCGGAACTCGCGTCGGGCGACGCTTGGGGGTTACCGGCCCCACGCCTCCAGTGCGCATTCCACGAACTGCCTGACCTTGGGCAAGCGGTAACGGTCCTGCGGGTACATCAGCCAGAGTGGCCGGCCCGGTGGCTGATAATCCTGAAGCAACGGCACCAGCTTGCCGGCCTGCAGGTCGTCACTGATCAGCACATCCGGCAACATCGCCACGCCCATGCCCGCCAGCGCCGCCTGACGCAGCGCCGGCGAGCTGTTGACGATCATCGACCCGGACACCGGCACTTCCACGACGCCTTCGGGCCCGGTCAGCCGCCACAGTTTGTCGGCGGCGCGCCAGTCGTCCCCGGCGGGATAGGCGTACGCCAGGCAGTTGTGGTCGCGCAGTTCGGCGGCGGTTTCAGGCGTGCCGCACCGCTCCAGGTAATGCCGGGAGGCGCAGATGGTCAGGGTGTAGTCCTGCAAGGGCCGGGCGATCAGCGCAGAGTTTTCCGGCACGCCCAGGCGGAAGGCGACATCGAAGCCATGCTCGACCAGGTCCATCAACTGATTGCTCAGGACGACTTCGGCCTTGATCTGCGGGTAGCGCTGGAGGAAATCGCTGAGCATCGGTGCCAGGCGTTCCGCGCCGAACGCCGGCGCGGCGGTAATCCGTAATGTGCCGCCCGGCTGGCTTTGCACCTGTTCGGCCATGCGCTCGGCATCGTCCACCAACCCCAGCACGTCAACGCAGCGCCGATAATACTGCAGGCCGAATTCTGTCAGGTTCTGTCTGCGGGTGGTGCGTTGCAGCAGGCTTACCCCCAGACGCTGCTCCAGGGCTTTGAGGTGATTGCCGACCATGGTCGTGGACATTTCGCACTGGCGCGCCGCTGCGGTCATGCTGCCGCCTTCGACCACTCTGACGAACACGCTCATCGCCTGAAATACGTCCATTATCAAGCCTCGCTTTAAAGTGACTCAAGAAAGTCGCTCTTTATACAGCAATCGCGGCTAACGATACTGGCATCACAACCTGTGATGGAGCTTCGCCAATGACCGCCGCCTGCCTGATGAACACCTACAAACCCCTGCCGCTGAGCTTCGTCAAAGGCCTGGGCGCGCGACTCTGGGACGCCAGCGGTCGCCAATATCTGGACGCCGTCGCGGGCGTGGCGGTGACTAACGTCGGGCACAGCCATCCATGGATCGTCTCGGCCATCAGCGAACAGGCCGGTCTGCTACTGCACACCTCGAATCATTACCGCATCGACTGGCAGCAGCGGCTGGCCCACAAGCTCACCCGGCTGTCTGGACTGGCGCAGGTATTTTTCAACAATTCCGGGGCCGAGGCCAACGAGACGGCGCTGAAGCTGGCGCGCCTGCACGGGTGGGCCAGGGGGATCGAACAGCCGCTGGTGCTGGTCATGGACAACGCCTTTCATGGCCGCACGTTGGGCACCTTGTCGGCCAGCGACAACGGCGCGGCGCGCCTGGGTTATCAGCCGATGTCCAGTGAGTTCATCAAGGTCGCGTTCGGTGACATGGCCGCCGTCCAGCGCGCAACGAGGACCTACGGCGAGCGCCTCGTCGCGGTGTTGCTCGAACCGGTTCAGGGGGAGGGCGGCGTGATGCTGCCGCCACCGGGCTACCTGAAGGCATTGCGCGCGCATTGCAGCAACAACGGCTGGCTGATGATGCTTGACGAAATCCAGACCGGCATCGGCCGTACCGGGCGCTGGTTCGCTTTCGAACACGAGGGAATCGTGCCCGACGTCATGACATTGGCCAAAGGGCTGGGTAACGGCATTCCCATCGGCGCCTGCCTGGCGTCCGCGGCTGTCGCGCGTCTGTTTACGCCGGGCAGCCATGGCAGCACCTTCGGCGGCAATCCGCTGGCCTGCCGCGTCGGCTGCACGGTGCTGGACATCGTCGAACAGCAAGGCTTGCTGCACAACGCCGCCGAGCAGGGCGAACGCCTGCTGCGCCGTCTGCGTGAATCACTCGGCAGCCACCCGAACGTGGTGCGCATTCGTGGGCTGGGGTTGATGATCGGCATCGAATTGAATCAGCCGATTCGCGATTTGTGCCTGACGGCCGCGCAAGAATTCGGCGTGCTGATCAACGTCACGCGCGGCCAGACCATCCGCCTGCTGCCGCCACTGGTGATCGATGAGACCGATGTGGAGATGATCGTTGCCGGGATCGCCGGCGCGCTGGGATGACCCGGCGCGCGCGTGCTCTGGCTGCGCTCGCCACGTCGAGGCGAGCCGCAGCGCGTCGGCCGGTCATTTCCCGCCGGACAGCTCCATGATCATCGCGGTCGTCAGGTACAGCCGTGGCGCGATGCTTGAGAGGTCGGCATATTCGTCGTCGGCATGCAATCCCGCGCCGACGACGCCCATGGTTTCCAGCACCGCCGGTTTCTGGCTGTCGGGAACGTAGGCATAGCCAGCGTCGGTGCCGAAGCGCATGGCAATCGGTTCCAGGTTGCGGCCGATCTTGCCATAGAGGGTTTGCGCGGTTTTCGCGAGGTCTTCGGTGGCCGGGTTTTTCACCAGCGGCGGACGCCCCTTGTCCAGACGGAACGTCACCTCGGTGCCGTCGATGAGTGTGCTCCGCACAATGCGTTGACCATCAGCGAGCACCCGGTCGGATTCGCCCAGATCGGAATAGCGCATGTCGCCCTCGGCCGCTGCGCTGGACGGGATGATGTTGCGCTTTTCGCCGCCCTTGATCAGCGTCCAGTTCACCGTGGTGCCTTTGGCCGGATCGCCGAGGTCCTTCAGTTGCACCAGCTGATGGGCCAGCTCCATCGCGGCGTTACGCCCGGCCTCCGGCGCGGAACCTGCGTGGGACGATTTGCCTTTGACGTCGACGAATACACCGTTGATGCCGTTGGTTGCGACGGTCACGGCGTCTTTGTCCGGCGGCTCGAAGGAGAACACGTAATCGTTTTTCGCAGCCAGCTCGGCAATGAGTTTCTTCGAGCCGGCCGAGCCTGTTTCTTCATCGGGGTTGAACAGCACCGTGATGCTGCCGAAGTCTTTGAATTTCTGATCCTGCAGCAACTTGAGGGTGTGCAGCACCATGGCCACGCCGCCTTTGGCATCGGCAACGCCCGGGCCGTAGGCGTGTTCGCTGTCGACACGGAAGGGCCGCCTGGCGGCAGTGCCCGGTCCGAACACGGTGTCGTAATGGATCATCAGCAGGAACGATTTGCTGCCATTGCCCTTGAGGGTGCCGACGATGTTATCGCCCGCGGAAGGCGTCGCAGGCGTGGTCTGCACGCTTGCCCCCAGCGCCCTGAGCCGCTCGACCAGCACGGCGCTCACGGTTTTCAGGCCGGCCGCCTGTCCGGTGCCGGTGTCGATATCGACCAATTGCTTGAGTGTGGCCAGATATGGCTTCTGTTCGGCCTCGGCTTTCTTGAGTAAGCCGTCGGCGGAGAATTCGGCGGCGAAAGCGTGGCTGCCGAGCAGTGCAACCCAGACAGAAGCGGCCAGAGCGGTACGTCGAACGAGCATGCTGGATCCCTCAGATGATGTGCGAGTGAGGTTGTGATACCCGATCGGCGCGGGTTGTTCCCCGCCGATTGAACGCTGGCGCATGCGCCGCATCCTGCTCGGCTGTGAGCGAACAGCGTAACGCCGCGCGCTTTCCCGTGCCGATCGCCGTAGAATCGCGCTCCTGAGAGGCGGTTTTCGAGGTTGCAGCGGTGGATTTACAGCAGGGTTTTGTCCTGACCCGGCATTGGCGCGATACCGATGCAGGCACGGAGGTGGAGTTCTGGCTGGCCACCGACGACGGCCCGCGTCAGGTCCGCCTGCCGCTACAGACCTCTGTGGCGTTCATTCCCGCGGTGCACCGCGAACGCGCCGAAGCCGTGCTGCGCAATGAGAAAGACGTCGAGCTCAAGCCGCTGCAACTGTGTGATTTCCGCCATCGTCCGGTGCTCGGCCTGTACACGCGCCAGCATCGACAACTGATGAATCTGGAAAAGGACCTGCGCAGCGCCAGCGTCGACCTTTACGAAGCCGACGTGCGGCCGCCCGAGCGGTACCTGATGGAGCGTTTCATCACCGCGCCCGTGCAGTTCAGTGGCACGCAGGACGAGAACGGCGTGCTGCTCGACACCCAGATGAAACCGGCGCCCGACTACCGTCCGCAACTGAAACTGGTGTCGCTGGACATCGAGACCACCGAACGCGGCGAGCTGTATTCGATCGCGCTGGAAGGCTGCGGCGAACGTCAGGTGTACATGCTCGGCCCGCCCAATGGCGACGCTTCACAGGTCGATTTTGCGTTCGAGTACTGCGACAGCCGCGAGGCGTTGCTGGAGCGACTCAATGACTGGCTGGCCTTGCACGATCCGGACGCGATCATCGGCTGGAATGTCGTGCAGTTCGACCTGCGGGTGTTGCACGAACACTCGCGGCGGTTGAACGTGCCGCTGCGCCTCGGCCGTGGCGGCGAAGTCATGGGCTGGCGCGAGCACGGCGCGCGCAACAGCCACTTTTTCGCCTCCGCCCCCGGACGCCTGATCATCGATGGCATCGAGGCCTTGCGTTCGGCGACCTGGAGTTTCCCTTCGTTCAGTCTGGAAAACGTCTCGCAGACCTTGTTGGGCGAAGGCAAGGCCATCGACAACCCTTACCAGCGCATGGACGAAATCAACCGCATGTTCGCCGAGGACAAGCCTGCGCTCGCGCGCTACAACCTGAAGGACTGTGAGCTGGTCACGCGCATTTTCGCCAAGACCGAACTGCTCACCTTTTTGCTCGAGCGCGCAACGGTGACCGGCCTGCCAGCCGACCGCAGCGGGGGATCGGTGGCCGCTTTCGAGCATCTGTACATGCCGCTGATGCACCGACAGGGCTTCGTCGCGCCCAACCTGGGCGAGCGCATGCCGGAAGCCAGCCCCGGCGGATTCGTCATGGACTCGCGACCGGGGCTGTACGAATCGGTGCTGGTCCTCGATTACAAAAGCCTGTACCCCTCGATCATCCGCAGCTTTCTCATCGACCCGGTGGGATTGATCGAAGGCCTCAAGCACCCCGATGACAGCCTGTCCGTGGAAGGCTTTCGCGGCGCACGGTTCTCGCGCACCCGACATTGCCTGCCCGCCATCGTGGCCCGGGTCGCCGAGGGGCGCGAGGCCGCCAAGCGCGAGCACAATGCGCCGCTTTCTCAGGCGCTGAAAATCATCATGAACGCCTTTTACGGCGTACTGGGTTCCAGTGGCTGCCGCTTCTTCGATACGCGTCTGGCGTCGTCGATCACCTTGCGCGGGCATCAGATCATGCGCCAGACCCGGCAGCTCATCGAAGCGCAGGGCTACGAGGTGATTTATGGCGACACCGACTCCACGTTCGTCTGGCTCAAGCGGGCGCACGGGCAGGAAGAGGCCGCGCAGATCGGCAAGGCGCTGGTCAGCGGCGTCAACGATTGGTGGCGCGAACACCTGCGCGCTGAATTCGGCCTGGAAAGCGCGCTTGAGCTGCAATTCGAAACCCACTTCAAACGGTTTCTGATGCCCACGATTCGCGGCGCGGAAGAGGGCAGCAAGAAGCGTTACGCCGGGTTGGTCACCCGCGCCAATGGCGAAGATGAAATGGTCTACAAGGGCCTGGAAGTCGTGCGCACCGACTGGTCGCCGCTGGCGCAGGCGTTTCAGCAGGCGCTTTACCTGCGCATCTTCAATCGGCGTCCGTATCAGGATTACGTGCGTGACTATGTGCGGCGCACCCTGGCGGGTGAGTTCGACGATCAACTGATCTACCGCAAACGCCTGCGCCGGGCGCTCGACGACTACGAACGCAACGTGCCGCCGCACGTGCGCGCCGCGCGGATCGCCGACGAATACAACCGCAGACAGGGGCGACCGCTGCAATATCAGAATCGCGGCTGGATCAGCTACGTCATCACCGTCGCCGGTCCCGAACCGCTGGAAGTGCGCAGCGCGGCCATCGACTACGACCACTACATCACCCGCCAGCTGCAGCCAATCGCCGATGCCATCCTGCCGTTCGTGCAGGACGATTTCGCCACCCTGATCGGCGGCCAAATGGGGCTGTTCTGAGGTCGGCGAGGGGGCTTTCGGCAGCGCGCGGAGTGACGGCATAGCTTTTGCTTTGCTAGCAATAAATATCCAATAGCTAGCAATTCAAAAAGGGCCTGACTCATGATTGCGACTTCGCGCCGCGCTGTCATCACCACTCCTCATGCCGACGCCACCGCCGCAGGGCTGCGGATTCTGGAGGCCGGCGGTACCGCGATCGATGCAATGCTGGCGGCCAGCGCGATGCTCAGCGCAGTGTTTCCGCACATGACCGGTCTGGGCGGCGATGCCCTGTGGATGATCCATGACGGCGATGTACGCACCATCATGGGGATCGGTCAGGCTGGGGCGCGCTTGCCTGACGCCGGCAGCATCGGCGTGCGCGGGCCAAGTTCGGTGGCCACTACCGCCGGCGCCCTCGCCAGTTGGCAGACGGCGGCGACCATCAGCCGCCAGCAATGGGGCTCGCGCATGGGCTGGGCGGACCTGCTCTCAGACGCCGCTGACGCTGCGCAGGCAGGCGTGGCCGTCTCTCAATCGCAGTTGTTCTGGCAGACCCTGCGCCAGCCGCTGATCGAGCAGTTGCCCGATCTGCACGCCCTGTGCAAAACCGATGGCCGCTGGCTGCAGGAGGGCGACACGTTGCGTCAGCCGCAGCTGGCAAATACGTTGCGGCACCTGGCGCGCCACGGCGTCGAGGATTTCTACCGCGGCGAGCTGGCAGGCGCGTTCAGTGAAGCGTTCGCAAGGCTCGGCTGCGGGCTGACGGGCGCTGACTTGCGCGCCACTCAGGCGATGGAGGTGGCGCCGCTTTACGTGCGTTATCGTCAGGGGCGGCTGTTCAATGTGGCGCCGCCGAGCCAGGGGCTTTACACCTTGCAGGCGATGGCGTCTCTGCAGCACAAGCCGCTGGCCGACATCGCCAATGGCAGCGCAGCGTACTATCACCGGCTGGTCGAGGCGATCAAACAGGGCTTGCTCAGGCGCAATGCCGAATTGTGCGATCCGGCTCACGGGCAGTGGGATTTCGCGACCACTCTGTCGCCAGCGAGCATCGAACGCTACGCCGCCGCGATCGACGATCAGCGCGCGGCGCCGTGGAACGAGCCTGGGCGTCCCGCCGACACCGTGTGGATGGCCGCCACCGACGAACAAGGCCGCACGGCGTGTCTGATCCAGAGTCTGTTCCACGACTTCGGTTCAGGTTGCATGTTGGGCGACACCGGCGTGCTGTGGCAGAACCGTGCGGCCGGCTTCAACGCCGATCCGTCCCATGTCAACGGCTGGGCACCGGGCAAGCGGCCGGCGCACACCCTCAATCCATCATGCTATCTGGCGGACGATGGCCGCCGGTTCTTCTTCGGCACCCAGGGCGGCGACGGCCAGCCGCAAACGCAGATGGTGCTCGCCACCCAGTTGATCGACTATCGCCAGCCCATCGACCGCGCGCTGAGCACGCCGCGCTTTTTGCTGGGGCGCAGTTTCTTCGACAGCACCGACAACCTGAAGCTGGAAAGCGACATCGGCGCCGACACCGCCCTCGGCCTTGCGCAGCGCGGCCACGACGTGGAAATGATCCCTGCGCAGAGCCCCATGACCGGGCACGCCGGGATCATCAGTATCGATCGCGAGGGTGTCCGCCATGCCTTGCATGATCCCCGCGGCGAGGGCGTCGGCCTGGGACTGCGCGATTGATTGCCGTGCCTCGGGCGCTGGCGGATAATGCCGCCCGTTGCCCGCCCGCCCGCGTCGCGCGCGTGGCATGAGGTTCTTTGTACAGATGAGGAATGGATGGGCTTGAGCACAGTCACCGCCAAACAGCTTGAAGTTCAGCGCATCGTCGATGCGTTGTACAAGGCTATCGCCCAGCATCGTCTGCCGCCCGGCACGCGCTTGATCGAAGCGCAGATCGTCGAAACCCTGCAAGCCAACCGCAACCATGTGCAGGCCGCGCTGCAACGCCTTGCCCTGCAGAAAGTGGTGACCATCGAGGCCAATCGCGGTGCGATGGTCGCCCAGCCGACCGCCAAGGAGGCGCGGGACATCTTCAGCGCCCGTCGCGCCATCGAGCGGGCGATTGTCGAATCCATCACCCCTGCGATCATGCGCAAGCAGCGCCAACGCATCGCCACTCACATGAACAATGAGCGCAAGGCAACCAACGACACCGATCGCCGGGCCATCGTGCGCGAGCTGAGCGAGTTTCACCTGATGCTCGGCGCGATCTGCGGCAACACCGTGCTCAGTGAAATTCTCGGCAACCTCATGGTCCGCAGCTCGCTGATCGTGGCTTTGTACCAACGCAATGACGTGCCGTCCTGTGCATCGGACGAGCACCAGCAGATCATCACCGCGCTGGAAGCCGGTGATCACGAGAAAGCCGTCGCCGTCATGATCGAGCATCTGGACGAACTGGAAGGACAACTGGCCCTCGAGTCCGCCGCCCCCGCCGAATTCAACCTCAAGCAGGCATTGAAGGACTGAACGCCACGGCCGGTTTGACGACTGCTGCGCAGCCGATCGCGGGCAAGCCACGCTCCTACAAGGGTTATGCGGCGCTGACGGATTTGGAAATGGGCGCGAGACCTGTAGGAGTGAGCTTGCTCGCGATCTGCCGGGTACCGGCAGCAAAACCGGTAAATGCGTTCTATCAGACAAACCACGGAGGCTGATTCACGACTGCTTCGCAGCCGATCGCGGGCAAGCCACGCTCCTACAAGGGTTATGCGGCGCTGACGGATTTGGGAATGGGCCGCGAGACCTGTGGGAGTGAGCTTGCTCGCGATCTGCCGGGTACCGGCAGCAAAACCGGTAAATGCGTTCTATCAGACAAACCACGGAGGCTGATTCACGACTGCTTCGCAGCCGATCGCGGGCAAGCTCGCTCCTACAAGGGTTAGGTGGCGCTGACGGATTTGGAAATGGGCGCGATACCTGTGGGAGTGAGCTTGCACGCGATCGGCCGGGTACCGGCAGCAAAACCGGTAACTGCGTTATATCAGACAAACCACGGAGGCTGATTCACGACTGCTGCGCAGCCGATCGCGGGCAAGCCACGCTCCTACATGGGTTAGGTAGCGCTGACGGATTTGGAAATGGGCGCGATACCTATAGGAGTGAGCTTGCTCGCGATCTGCCGGGTACCGGCAGCAAAACCGGTAAATGCGTTCCATCAGACAAACCGCGGAGGCTGGTTTCACGACGGCTTCGCAGCCGATCGCGAGCAAGCGCGCCCCTACAGGGGCACCTGCTGTCAAAGCGGTCAATCAGGCATGAGCAGTCTGCCTTGCGGGCGTTCGAAGGTGCGTTTGCCGCGTTTGTATCCCATCAGGGGCGGGTTGATTTCGGCGATCACGGCGGCGGGTGAGGGGGCGTCGAAGACGATGAAGTCGGCGTGGCAACCGGGCGTCAGGCCGTAGTGTGGCAGACGCAGCAGCCGCGCTGACTCGGTCGATACCCACGCCAGGCATTGCAGCAATTGCGCCACGGTGCCCAGTTGGCTGACGTTGGCGAACAGGTTGGCCTGGCGCACCAGCGAGGCGTCGCCGTAGGGCGTGAACGGGTTGCCGATGTTGTTGGTCGAGACCGAGCAGGTCACGCCGCAGGCATGCAGGTGCGCCAAGGGTGCCAGGCCCCTTGGCTTGTTGTGAAAGTGCTCGCGGGCGGTGAGGAACAGATCGGTGCTCGGCAGGCAGGTGACCTGCACGCCGACTTCCGCCAGCCGGATGCCCAGTGCGATCAGGGGCTCCATTGGCAAGGCCGACAGCTTGGTGACGTGGCCGATGGTCACCCGGCCGCCCCAGCCGTGGCGCTCGGTGCACAGGGCCACGTGGTCAACGGTCATGCCTTGCGGGTTCAGGTCGAAATCCAGATGCAGGTCGAGGTCGCAGTCGTACTCGACCGCCAGCTCGAACAGCCGGTCGATCTGGCCCAGCGGGTCGCTGTCGGTGTAAGGGCAGCCACCGAGCACGGTCGCACCGTTTTCCAGTCCATGGCGCAACAACGCTTCGGTGCCGGGATTGTTCAGCATGCCTTCCTGCGGGAACACGCAGATCTCAAGGCTCACGGCCCACTGGTAATCGGCTTGCAGACGACGTATCGCGTTGAAGCCGGTCAGACCGATCTGCGGGTCGAGTTCGACGTGGGTGCGCATGTGCGTGGTGCCTTGCAAGATGGCCTTGTCCAGCACCTGCGCGCCGCGTCGATACACATCTTCTTCGGTGAATCGGGCCTTGGCGGTGCGGGTCTGCTGCACCGCCTCCGCCAGGGTGCCCGCTTGCAACTGGCAGCGTTGCATGATGCAGGCCTTGTCCAGATGAATATGCGTTTCCACCAGCCCCGGCAGCAATAGCCGACCCTCAAGATCGAGCGTCTCGCGCAACGTCGCATCGCCGCTGAAGGCCTCGACGAAATGGCCGTTTTCGACGAGCAATGTGGACAGCCCGGGATCATTGCCGACGCGGGCGTTGTGGATGATCAGCGCGCTCATGCCGTGACCCCTTCGCCCAGGTAGGCAGCCGCCAGTTCGGTGTCCTCGCGCAGCTGCGCGGCGCTGCCGGATTTGATCACCTGGCCGGTTTCCAGCACGTAGGCACGATCAGCGACCTGCAGGGCGAGGTTGGCCATCTGGTCCACCAGCAACAGCGTCACGCCCTCGTCGCGCAGCGCTGCCAGCACGTCGTACAACTCGCCGATCATCGAGGGCGACAGGCCGAGCGACGGTTCGTCGAGCAGCAGGATTTTCGGTTTGGCCATAAGGCCACGGCCAACCGCGACCATCTGCTGTTCGCCCCCTGAGAGCAGTCCGGCGGGGCTGTCGATTCGGTCACGCAGGCGCGGGAAGCGCTGCAGGATGGCCTCGATTTCGGCATCGGCGTCGAACGTGTCCCGGCGCGAGTAGCTGCCCAGCAGCAAGTTGTCGCGCACGCTCAGGTACGGGAACACCTGACGCCCTTCGGGTACCAGCGCGAGGCCTTGACCGGCAATGCTGCTGGCGCTGCTGTGTTCGATGTTTTCGTTGTCCAGCAGAATGCTGCCGCCCGAAGCGCGATGCAGGCCGGCCAGGCACTGCAGAATGCTGGACTTGCCCGCACCGTTGGCACCGAGGATCGCCACCAGCTCGCCCGGATTGACCACCAGATTGACCTTGTTGACCACCGGCGCAGCGCCGTAATCGATGACCAGATCCTTGACGAAAAGACGTGCGTCGTGACAGCCGTCCCACTGGGTTTCCCGCGGGCTGGCCTGATAATCGGTGCCGCCCAGATACGCCGCGATGACGCGCTCGTCCTGCTGCACTTGCGCCGGTGTGCCCACGGTAATCGGCTTGCCGGCGTCGAGCACCAGCAGGCGTTGCGAGACCGACATCACCAGCGCCATGTCGTGTTCCACCAGGATCACCGTCAAGCCGAACGCCGACAACTGACGCAACACATCGGCCAGCGCGTCGGTGTCTCGACGACTCAACCCGGCTGCAGGTTCATCGAGCAGCAGCACCGACGGCGCGGTGGCCAGCGCGCGAGCGATTTCCACCAGGCGACGGTCGACGTGGGGCAGGTCTTCGGCCGGAATGTTCACCGCACCGCGATAACCCACGAGTGCCAGCAGATCCAGCGCCAGTGCCCGCTGTTGCGCAGTGGCGCGGCTGAAAATGAAGCCCAGACGACCCTTCTGCATGGCCACCAGCACGTTGTCCAGCACTGACATTTCGCCAAACAGCTGGGTGGTCTGATACGTGCGGGCAATCCCGGCGCGAGCGGTTTTCCAGGCCGGCAGACCGGCGAGCGGCTGATCGAGGTCAATCCGGCCGCTGTCAGGCGTGTAGAACCCGCTGATCATGTTCAGCACCGTGGTTTTGCCGGCGCCGTTCGGCCCGATGATGCTGGTGATGCTGCCAGCCGGTGCATGAAGGCTGACCTGCTGCGCCGCTTGCACACCGCCGAAGCGAATGCCGATGTCGCGAATGTGCAGACCCTCGCGGTGCGGGTGCCCGCCCAGATAATCGGCGAGGCGCTTGTGGTCGATCTGCAGCGGAGGCGTCAGCGGTATCGGCTTGATCCAGCGCCGGGCGAGGGCGCCCAGCAGACCGTTTGGCGCGATCCACAGCACGATCAGCAACAGGACCGAGAAAATCAGCAGCCGGTATTCGGCAAAATCCGACAGCAATTCAGGCACCAGGACGATGAGCAAAGCGCCCAGTACCGGGCCGAACAGCGTGCCGCTGCCGCCGACGATCACCGCCAGCACGAACAGGATCGACTGCGAGAAAGGGAACGACTCCGGGTTGATGAACATCAGCAGCGGCGCCAGCAATGCACCGGCCAGCCCGGTCAGCGACGCCGACAAGGCGAATGCCAGGGTCTTGCTCAACACTGGGTTGAACCCCAGCGAGCGTGCCGCGATTTCCGACGCTTTCACCGCGCGCATCGCCTTGCCCCAGCCGCTGTGATGCAAGCGCTGATAAAACGTCAGCGCGGCGATCATCAGCCCTGCGGCAATCAGCGCCAGCAGGATCGAAGGGTCGATTCCGGCGAACTCCGGCAGCGGGATGCCCATCAGGCCGTTCGACCCACCGGTGACGTCGCGCCACTCGATGAGGCTGTGATGCACGACGAACGAGAAGGCGATGGTGATCATCGCCAGATAAGGCCCGGTCACACGCAGCGCCGGAATCGCCAGCAGCGCACCGACGCCGCCCGCCACCAGCCCGGCAGTCGGCAACGCCAGCCACAGCGGCAGCCCGGCCAGGGTCATCAGCGCGCTGACGTAGGCGCCGATCGCATAGAACGCGATGTGGCCGAAGGAAATCTGTCCGCTCAGACCGATCAGCACGTTCAGGCCGACACCGACCACCGCGGCCAGCGCGCAGAGGGTGAAGACCAGTAACGAGTAACTGTCGAGCACGAAGGCTGCCGCCACGCTGAACAGCGCCAGCGCCACAATGGAAACAGGGCCGAGGAGGGTTTGCAGGTTTTTCATACTTTCACCAGTGCCTTGCTGCCGAACAGGCCGTCAGGGCGGATCGCGAGCGCCAGAATCACCAGTGCAAAGGTGAAGATCTGAGTGAATGCCGAGCCGAAATAGAGCGTGATCAGCGCCTCGGTCAAGCCGAACAGCAGCCCTGCAGCGAAGACGCCTCCAGCACTGGAAATGCCGCCCAGAATCGCGACGGCGAAAGCCTTCAGGCCGAACAACATGCCCATCTCCGCGTTGACGCTGAACAGCGGCGCGATCAACAGGCCGGCAATGGCGGCGAAAATGGTCGAAACGGCGAACGCGATGGCGACCACGCGATTGACATTGATGCCCATCAGCATCGCCGCGCGCGGATTCTGTACGCAGGCCTCAAGCACTTTGCCGAGACGGGTGTGGCGCCGCACCAGATACAGCGCCAGCGCAATGGCCGCGCCGATCAGCGGAATCAGGATTTGCAGCGCGCCGATGTCGTTGCCGAACAGCTCGACCTTGAGGTTGACCAGGCGGCTTTCGAACTGACGCGGCTCCTTGCCGAAGGTGAACAGTGCCAGGTTGTCGACCAGGATTCCGCCCGCCACCGTCGCCATCAGCCAGGCTTGCGAGCCTCGGCTGTGAAACGGGCGCACCAGCCAGCGTTCGATGACCAGCCCGTACACGCCGCTGAGCAGGAGGGTCAGCGGCAGCGCCAGCCACAGCGAAAGACCCCAGGTGATGCACAACGTGTAGCCCACGACTGCGCCTACCATCATGGCGCTGCCCTGAGCGAAGTTGACCGTGCGCGAGACCACGTAGGTCAAGTGGAAACCCAGGGCGAGCAGGGCGTACATACTGCCCAGGCCCAGGCCTGTGACAATGGCGGCGGTGAACATGACGAAATCCTTAGTGCTTGGAAAAACAGCGTCGACAGCGCCGACGCCGAAGACATGCCTGGCGGGTCAGGCCGCTGCCCGGGTCACGGCTTGAGCGGAACGATCTGATCGCCCTCGAAGTGCGTGAACACATAGTCGTCCGGCCCGAGGGCGTCATGCTTCTGCGCGGTGAACGGCTGGGTGTAGTGCTTGATCAGGCCGTCGTAATCGGTGATCGCATAGAAACCGTCGCGCACCGCCTTGCCCTCGGTGTTGCCGGCTTTCTCGATGGCCAGCGCGCTGAGGTGCAAGGCGTCGTAGGCGTTGGCGATCCCTACTGCGGGCGTCACGTCGGCCAGGCTCTTGATCTGCGGATAAGCCGCCTTGAGCGACGCGAGCAGGGCGTCGCCCCTGGCGTTGTTGTGCTCGGTGAATACGTACGTCTGGATGAAATGCACGCGCGAGGCACCCGGACCTGCCAGTTCACCGAAGCGCCCACCGGCCGGGCCCCAGTGCGACACCACCGGCACGTCCCAACCCATGCGGTCCAGCGATTTGACCACCTGCGCCGACGGGCCGACGTTGCCTACCAGCAGCAGCGTGTCGGCGCCTGCGTTTTTCAGCCGGGTCAATTGCGGCACCACGTCCAGATCGCTGTCCTGAATGCGTTCGACGCCGGCGTTCTGCAGACCGCGTTTTTCCAGCGCGCGTTTGAAACCGGCCTCGTTCGACTCACCCCACGGATTATTGATGAGGATCATGCCGGGCTTTTTCATGCCCTGATCGACGCCGTACTTGACCAGCGCTTCGTCCACAAGCTCATCGACTGCGGATACGCGAAACACATAGTTATCCGCCGCGCCGTTTTCAGTGATTTTGGTGCCTGCCGCCCAGATGCCCATGAACGGGACTTTCAGCTGGTTGGCCAGCGGCACGATTGCCAGTGACACCGGGGTGTCCAGGCCGCCGAACAGCACCGTGACTTTCTCCCGTTGAATCAACTCTCGAGCGGCCAGCATGCCCTTGGACGGGTTGCTTTCGTCATCACGGCGCACCAGCTCAAGCGGGCGGCCCAGCACGCCGCCGTGGGCGTTGACTTCATTGATGGCCATGGTCAGGCCGCGAGTCAGTGCTTCGCCGGACTTGGCGGACTGCCCCGACAAGGCGGCCACCAGACCGACCTTGATCGGTGGTTCGGCCGCCTGGGCGCCGCCACCGATTGCAAGGGTCAGCGTGAAAGCCGCCGCCACTGGGAACAACAGACGCTGCATGTTTGGAAGCCGGAATGACATGGGTGATGCTCCTGATTGCTAGCACTTGTAAAATTATTGCTAGCAAGTAGGATGCCAGTCCAAGCCTGGCCCGAATGCCTGCGTTTACCGGGGATAAAGCCAGCAAACACGCTCCAGATTAAGGCACGGTGCACCACGTGAAGGCACGGTCAGGTTCATCGTCATATCAAGTGAAAGGGGAATCAGTGATGTCTGAAACGAATGAAGCGGTGCAGATTGTTAGCAATTTTCTCGAGGCTTCCATGACGCCGGATCCGGTTCGAGCCGCCACGTTCATGAGCCCCGATGTGAAGATCACGTTTACCGGTGGCCGCGCGATGCCGGACCCGCTCGCCATCACGGCGTTCAACGGCGCACGCTACGCGTGGGTCAAGAAAGCGCTGGGCAATTTCGACTGGATGGACCGGGGCGATCACACTGTCGTCTACTCCAACGGCACGTTGTACGGCGAGTGGCCGGACGGCCGCAGCTTCTCGGACAATCGTTACCTCGACCGCTTTGAAGTGCGCGACGGCAAGATCACCCGCATGGACGTGTGGAACGACAGTGCCGAGTGGATGCTGGCGCCGGAAATCGCCAAGGCCTGACGGTCACTTTATCCCGCGTGCGGATGGAACGGTGGGCGGTGGCGTTTCCGAGTCATCGCCTGCCGACGAGCGTTGATTACGGACGACTTCACAGCCGCGCCGGTCATGGCAGGGCCACAGGTGATTTCGTCGGCAGAAAAAAGCAAGCGCTTGCGTGAATCGTTTCAGCTGTTCTAGAGTGTTTCAACGTAATTCCCGAGCGTCACCCGAACGAGGTGGCCAGGCATAAAAACAAGAAACCTCGGAGATACCCATGAACAGCTCGTCTGCTCTGCTGCCGCGTGTTTTTTCTGCAACTGCCGCATCCGTCACACGCCTCCCAGGCGCTCGACCATGAGCGCAATCCTCGCTGAACACCCCGTGCCCGTGCTGGAAATGAACGCCATTTCCAAGACCTTCAACGGCCTGCGCGTGCTCAAAGACGTCGCGCTGAAAGTCTACGCCGGAGAAGTCCACGCGCTGATGGGTGAGAACGGGGCGGGCAAGTCGACGCTGATGAAAATCCTCTCGGGCGCGTATCAGGCCGACGCCGGCGGCGAGATCCGCATCGGTGGACATGCGCTTGCCGCATTCGACCCGCTGACCGCCAAAGCGCGGGGCATTGCGGTCATTTATCAGGAGTTGAGCCTGTGCCCGAACCTGAGCGTCGCTGAAAATATCTACTTGGGCCGTGAGCTGCGCAGCGGCTGGAGCATCGATCGCAAGGCGATGGAAGCGGGATGCGTGGAGGTACTGGCGAGACTGGGTGCGGATTTCAAACCCTCGACCCGCGTCAGCGTGCTCTCGATCGCCGAACGGCAGTTGGTGGAGATCGCCCGGGCACTGCACGCCAATGCCCGAATTCTGGTGATGGACGAGCCCACGACGCCGTTGTCCTCACGGGAAACCGACCGCCTGTTCGCCCTCATCAAGCAACTGCGCGACCAGGGCCTTGCGATCATCTACATCAGCCACCGAATGGCCGAAATCTACGAACTGTCCGACCGCGTTTCGGTGCTTCGCGATGGCGAATACGTCGGCATGCTGCAGCGCGACGGGCTGTCGGCCGAGGCCCTGGTGAAAATGATGGTGGGGCGCGACCTTTCCGGTTTCTACAAGAAAGAACACGCCGCCTATGACCCCGGCGCAGTGGTGATGCGCGTGCGCGACATGGCCGACGGCCAACGCGTCAAACCGTGCAGTTTCGACCTGCACGCCGGTGAAGTGCTGGGCATCGCCGGGCTGGTCGGCGCGGGCCGGACCGAGCTGGCGCGACTGATTTTCGCCGCCGACCCGCGCACCTCGGGCACGCTCGAAGTGGCCGGCAAAGTCGTCGAACCGCTGCGCAATCCCACTGACGCCATACGTGCCGGTGTGGTGTATCTGACGGAGGATCGCAAGGCACAAGGGCTGTTTCTCGACATGAGCGTGCGCGACAACATCAACGTCTGCGCCTGCGTGCCGGACGCTCATGCCGGTGGCGTGCTGGACCGGGGGCGCGGCGCGCGGCGTGCGCTGGAAGCCATCCGCGCGCTGTCGATTCGCGTGGCGTCCGGCAAGGTCAACGTTGGCGCGCTGTCCGGTGGCAATCAGCAAAAAGTGCTGCTGGCGCGCTTGCTGGAAGTCAAACCCCACGTGCTGATTCTGGACGAGCCGACCCGTGGCGTGGACATCGGCTCCAAGTCCGAGATCTACCGGATTATCAATGACCTGGCGAAAGCCGGCGTCGGCGTCGTGCTGATTTCCAGCGAGCTGCCGGAAATCATCGGCACCTGCGATCGCGTGCTGATCATGCGTGAAGGGCAGTTGGTGGCCGAAGTCGGCGGCGCCTCGGGGCACGCGATTTCTCAGGAACGGATCATCGATCTTGCCACTGGAGGCGAGCAGGCACCCGGCCTCACAGACACCGCACTCCCACAGGGACGTGCAACAGACTTCAAAAACTCTAAATAACAACAATAAGGAGGCCAGGCCATGAGTCTGACCCTGGAAAACTCGCCGCGGGTAGACGCTATCAGCCGGCGCGAACGGGCCAAAGAGTGGATGCGCACCCTCGGCATGTTGCCGGTGCTGGTGTTGCTGCTGGTGGGCTTCGCGCTGATGACCGACAGCTTCATGACGTGGCAGAACCTGTCCATCATCACCCAGCAGGCCTCGGTCAATGTGGTGCTGGCGGCGGGCATGACCTTCGTGATTCTCACCGCCGGCATCGACCTCTCGGTTGGGGCCATTCTCGCCGCGTCGGCGGTGGTCGCGTTGCAGGCCTCGATGTCGCCGCAGTACGGCATGCTCGGCATCTTCGCCGGGATCGGTTTCGGCCTGTTGCTGGGGCTGGTCAATGGCGGCCTGATTGCGTTCATGCGCCTGCCGCCCTTCATCGTCACGCTGGGTGCGCTGACGGCGATGCGCGGCCTGGCCCGGTTACTGGCGGACGACAAAACCGTGTTCAACCCCGATCTGCCCTTTGCTTTCATCGGTAACGATTCGGTGCTGGGCGTGCCGTGGCTGGTGATCATCGCCGTGGCCGTGATCGCGATGTCATGGTTCATCCTGCGCCGCACCGTGATGGGCGTGCAGATTTATTCGGTGGGCGGCAACCCCGAGGCGGCGCGGCTGTCCGGCATCAAGGTGTGGAAAGTCCTGCTGTTCGTCTACGCGCTGTCCGGAGCGCTGGCCGGACTGGGTGCGGTGATGAGCGCCTCACGGCTGTTCGCCGCCAACGGCCTGCAGTTGGGGCAGTCCTACGAGCTGGACGCCATCGCCGCAGTCATTCTGGGCGGCACCAGTTTTACCGGCGGCGTCGGCACCATCGGTGGCACGCTGATCGGTGCGCTGATCATCGCGGTGCTCACCAACGGGCTGGTGCTGTTGGGCGTGTCGGACATCTGGCAGTACATCATCAAGGGCATTGTGATCATCGGCGCCGTGGCACTGGACCGTTATCGTCAATCCGGTGCGCGGACCTGATGCACGCTGCCGACCCTGAATTTCAAGCAACCGCCGCGACAATAATCACAAGAGAGCAATCATGAACTTCAAACGCCTGTTTCCTGCTGTCGTTTCCCTTTCCTTCGCAGCCTTGCTGTCCCAGGGCGTCGAGGCCCGCGAGCTGAAATCCGTCGGCATCAGCCTGGGCTCGCTCGGCAATCCGTACTTCGTGACCCTGGCCGACGGCGCCAAGGCCAAGGCGCTGGAGATCAACCCCAGTGTCAAGGTCACCTCGGTGTCCGCCGATTACGACCTGGGCAAACAGTTCTCGCAGATCGATAACTTCATCGCCGCAGGCGTCGATCTGATCCTGATCAACGCGGTGGACCCCAAGGCCATCGCCCCGGCCATCAAGAAAGCCCAGGCCGCGAACATCAAGGTCGTCGCTGTCGATGTCAGCGCCACCGGGGTGGACGCAATGGTGCAGACCGACAACGTCGAAGCAGGCAAGCTGGCCTGCCAGTTCATCGTCGACAAGCTCTCGGGCAAGGGCAACGTGATCATCGAAAACGGCCCGCAAGTGACGGCCGTCACTGATCGCGTCACGGGTTGCAAATCAGCGTTCGCCGCCGCGCCGGACATCAAGATTCTCTCCGACGATCAGGACGCCAAAGGCTCGCGGGACGGCGGCCTTAACGCGATGCAGGGCTACCTGACGCGCTTCCCGAAAATCGACGGCCTGTTTGCGATCAATGATCCGCAAGCCATCGGCAGCGACCTGGCGGCCCGGCAGTTGAAACGTGCAGGCATCATCATCACGTCGGTGGACGGCGCGCCGGACATCGAACATGCGCTCAAGTCCGAGTCCTCGATTCAAGCCTCGGCCAGTCAGGACCCGTGGGCGATGGCCCAGCAGGCGGTGGTGATCGGCAACGATCTGCTCAACGACAAGAAACCCGCTCAAGCCGTGACGCAGCTGACGCCCAAGCTGATCACCCGCGACAATGTCGGCAGCTACACGGGCTGGTCGAGCAAGCACTGAATGGCCGCGCTGAGGGGGTGAACGCTGTGGTCAGGATGGAGGATGTGGCGCGCCTTGCGCGGGTCTCGACTTCGACGGTTTCCCACGTGCTCAACGGCACGCGCAAGGTCAGTCCGCTGACCGTCGAAGCGGTGCAGCAGGCCGTGCAAGCGCTGGGTTACATCCCCAACACCCTGGCCCGTTCGCTCGCCCGCTCGCGCACCAACACCATCGGCGTGGCGATCTCGGCGCTGTCGAACCATTACTTCAGCGAGACGGTGCATGCCATCGAAACCGAGTGCGCGCGGTACGGCATCATGATGCTGTTCGTCGACACCCATGACGATCCCGAGCAGGAACTGCGCGTGGTCACGGCGCTGCATCACCGGCGTGTCGACGGGATCCTGCTGGCGCCTTCGAGCGATCCGCAGCGCGCGGCGCTGGCGTATCTGCAGGCCAACGCCATTCCCACCGTGCTCGTCGACCGCCTGGCGACCCAGGGCTTCGACCAGGTCGGCGTGGAGAACCGCCAGTCCACTCATGCGCTGGTCAGCCATCTGATCGGTCATGGCCATCGGCGTATCGGCATGATCGCCGGCCATCGAGGCCTGAGCACCACTGAGGAACGCATCGAGGGCTACCGGCAGGCGCTTGCCGATGGCGGTTTGCGCTTCGATGACGCGCTGCTGGTAAACGGCGAATCCAACAGTGAATCGGCGCGTCTCGCGGCGCGTCAGTTGCTGAGCCTGGATGAGCCGCCCAGCGCGATCATGGCGGCGAACAACCTGATGACCATCGGCGCCATGCACGCGTTGCGTGACGCCGGAGTCGGGGTGCCCGAGCAGATGGCGCTGGTGGGTTTCGACGACTTCGACTGGGCCGACTTTTTTGTCCCGCGCCTGAGCGTGATCGCCCAGCCGGTGCATGAACTGGGCGCGCGTGCGGTGCAACTATTGCTCCAGCGCATCGACCACCCTGATGGCATGCGCCTGTGCGAGCGGCTGTCGCCGACGCTGCGTATCCGAAATTCGTGCGGATGCCCTTGAGCGCCCGCCACAAGGAATTGAACACCCATGAACCAGGCTGTTTCTCTGGGCATCGATCTGGGTACCTCCGAACTCAAGGCCATCTTGCTCGACGCCAGCGGCGCGATTCTGGCGCAGTCGGGCGAGCGGGTGAGTGTTTCTCGCCGCCAGCCGGGCTGGTCGGAGCAAGATCCGGCGCACTGGTGGCACGCGTGCCTGGCCGCGCTGGCACGTCTGCGCGACAGTCAGCCGCAAGCCTGGCGGCGGATTGCCTGCGTGGGCGTGTCCGGGCAGATGCATGGCGCAGTGATGCTCGATGGCGCAGGGCAGGTGTTGTACCCGGCCATTCTGTGGGACGACTCCCGCGCCGTGGCGCAGGCCGCCCAACTCAACCGCGATTACCCACACTACGCTGAAGTGACCGGCAGCCTGGCGATGGCAGGGCTGACCGCGCCGAAGTTGCTGTGGATGCGCCAGCAGGAACCGGAGCTGTTCGCGCGGATCGACTGCGTGCTCTCACCCAAGGATTACCTGCGCCTGTTGCTGACCGGCCAGCGTGTCAGTGACATGTCCGATGCCGCGGGGACCTTGTGGCTGGATGTGGCGCGCCGCGAGTGGTACGAACCCATGCTGCACGCCACCGGCCTGACCCGTGAACACATGCCGACGCTGCTGGAAGCGGATCAGCGCTGCGGCACCCTGACCCGCGAGGCCGCTGCGCAGCTCGGGCTGCCGGTCGGTCTCCCCGTTGCGGCCGGTGGCGGCGACAATCCCGTTTCGGCAGTGGCGATCGGCGCAGTTCAGGCGGGCGATACGTTCGTCACCCTTGGCACCAGCGCGGCCATCGTCGCCATTACCGATCGTCCCGCTGGCAATCCGGCGCAAGCGGTGCACAGCTTCTGCCACGCGCTCCCGCAACGCTGGTACACCATGGGCGCCATGCTCGCGGGCGCCAGTTGCCTGCGCTGGGTGACGCGTCTGCTGGGCCAGCCGGATGAGCAGACGTTGCTCGAACTTGTCCGGCTCGGCCTGCCAGTGGACCGCCCGGTACCGATCTCCAGTCCGGTTTTCCTGCCGTATCTGGCTGGCGAGCGGACGCCGCACAACGACCCGTTGCTGCGTGGCGGCTTCATGAATCTGGGGCACGACAGCACACCCGCCATGCTCGGTTATGCGGTGCTCGAAGGGGTGGGTTTTGGCCTGCTGGACGCGATGAATGCGTGCAGGTCAGCGGGTGCGACGGTCAACGCCTGCGCGCTGGTCGGTGGCGGTGCGCGCAGTGACTATTGGGCGCAGCTGCTGGCCAATATCCTCGACCGCGAGGTGTATACGCTGGAGGGCAGCGAGCTGAGCGCCTGCATCGGCGCGGCCAGACTGGGCTTTCTGGCGATCGGCCAGGGAGAGTTGCTGCAGCAAGGCATGCCGGTGAAATCGCGCTATCAACCAATCGCCGCGACCCAGCCTGCGCTGCGCGAGCGTTACGCGAAGTTTCGCGGATTACTGTCCGCTGCGCAGGCGCTGCACGGTTAAGGCGCGGGCTCGATCAGCCCCTGCGGGAATCACTCGCGACCTTAATGCACCGCCCACGAGCGCGGTGCCGGGGTGTGGGTAAACTTGGAGATGCCTTTGACCCAGAACCGGCGATGCGGGGTCTGGTCCGGCGGCAGCAGCGGCTGCGCCGACCATTGGTGATGACGCTTGGCCTCTTCGCGGTAGGCCTTCCATTCCATGGCTTCTGCGGTGTCCTTCGCCGCACGTTCGTCATCGAACCAGCCAAGCACTGAAACTTCGCCCTGATCGCGGCCGTGTTCTACCAGCAGAAAAATGTTGTACATGCCTGTGCCTTTTGCTTATCAAGTCCGGCCCGAATGCGGGCTCTACTGATGGCTTATCGACAGTCGAGCGGAAAAATTGAGGTCGCCACGTTCACCTGCTGACCGACGGCGCCGCACCCCAGAGCCTCCGCGCAGCGGGCGGTCCATCATTTCGGCAGCGGCGTGAGGATCTCGGCGTTGTCGTCCAGCAGGATGAAAACCAGCAATTTCGCCGGTTTGCGGGTGCTCGCGTTTCGCGATTCATAGTGTTTCGAACCGGCCGGCTCGTACCACGTTTCGCCAGCCTTGTAGGTGGTCGCCTTGCCCTCGTTGACCCGGGAAATGACCGCGCCTTCGAGTACGTAGGCGATCGCGCTGCCGCTGTGGCTGTGCGGAATCGAGACCTGTCCGGGCTGATAATCGACCGTCAGCACCATCGCCTTCTTGCCTGGCGCATTGAGCATCGGGTGGCTTTCCAGCACGGTGACTTTTTCCTGTCCGGCGTCATGGGCCAGCGCGCCGAGCGGCAGCCAAAGGGCCGCGCAGGAGAGGGCGGCAGCGAGCAGTTTCAGAGCGTTCATGATCGGTCCTGTGAAAGAGAGTGACAGCCGACACGTTAGGCCTGGCCAGGCACGGGTCACACTCCCAATCTGCGGAAAGATCGTTAGGCCAATCAGCTTGCGCTCAAGGTCAGAGGATGGAGATCGGGTAGTCGACGATCAGCCGAAACTCATCCTGATCACCTTCGGCCTGATCGGCATTCGCCCGATGCCACGCCTGACGGACGCGAAACGACAGATCCTTCGCGGGCCCGTTCTGAACCACATACTTGGCTTCCAGGTTGGTTTCGTGATGCTTGCCGTTGTCCCCGTAGCCGTAATCACGATAGGGGCTGTCGGCGGCCATCTTGGTGCCATCGATGTCCCAGCCGTTGACATAACGGGCCATGAAGCTCAAACCCGGTACGCCGTAGGTGCTCATGGAGAGGTCGTAACGTGCCTGCCAGGATTTTTCGCCCGGGCCATTGAAGTCCGAATACTGAATCGAGTTGGCGAGGAAAATCGAGTCGCCTGTGGTGCCAGGCCCATTGTCACCGAACGAGACATAGTCGAACGGCTCGTCGCCGTGGACGTTCTGGTAGGCGAGGGTGAACGTGTGACCGGGCATGAAATCGTAGGCGGCGGCGAGGGACCACGTGGTGTTGTCGATGCTGCCGGCCTTGGCCTGGCCCTCGTCCGTAGTGCGGTAAATATTGAAATCGAAGGTCAGCGAGCGCTCGGCGGGCAGTGCCAGCACGTAGTTGGCGTTGCCGTAGTACTGACGCCAGACGTCTTTGAATTCCGAGCCATACAGCTGGAAGGAAAGGCTGTCGTTGACCGAATATTTGCCGCCGACGAAGTCGACGCTGCTGGTGGTCACGTCGGCATACGCGGCATAGAGTTCGCCGCTGGAGCGGGTGTGTTGCGGGCCGTTGCCGGCGGTGAAGTGACCGCCTTCCAGGTCCAGTCCCTCGAACTCACTGCTCTGCAGGCTGAAGCCGGTGGCCGTCTGCGGGAACAGCCGGGTGCCGCCCGCGGCGAAGACCGGCGCAGTCGGCTGCATCGTTCCCCATTTGAGCTCAGTCCTGGAAATGCGCGCCTTGAGCGCGCCGCCCGCCGTGGAGAATTCGTCCTCGGGGCTGTCGCTGCTGTCCACTGGAATGTTACCGGTGCCGGAGTGTCCGGCGCCGCCGTCCAGCTTCAAGCCATACCAGCCGTAGGCATCGACGCCGAATCCGACCGTTCCCGGCGTAAAGCCTGAGCTGAAGTTGGCCATCGCTGCCTGAGACCAGTCGCGCTGGTCATCGGCACCGCTCTTGCCGTTCCGGTTGAAGTAGTAATTGCGCAACAGGACGTCGAAACCGGCGTCTTCGACGAACCCTTTGGCGTCGGCCTGATCACTGACGAAGGGGTCTGCTTCTACTGATTGGACATATCCAGCCGAGACCGCCAGGGCGATCAGGCTCAGAGTCATCACTCTCATAATGGCATTACCTCTTGGGTCTTTGAGGCAGTTCGCTATTACACGAGTGGCAATAGCACCAACTTGCCCGTAAGACGCAAAGGATAATCCCTGTCAGACGCTTCGCCAGTTCATGGGCGCAATCGGTCCTTCAATCGGTGTTTTTCTGACGATTGGTTTAGTAAACAGCCAATTATCGCCAATCGTTAAAGTGGAAATTCAGATTGTCACGGGGTAGCTCATGTCAGCGCGCACCGGGCAAGTTGCATCGCTCCGAGTCGCTGTCGAAGGCAACATGCCGGACGAAGCGGTTGCTCAGTAATCCATTCAGGCCCTCGTTGCTGGGTTGAGCGAAATGCGCGTTCATCGCCTGACAGGACTGCCAGCAGACGTCGATGGTCCACAGATCATGATCGAGGGCGTCACGGTTGAGCACGCTGGACACGCAGCCGGGGATTGATGGCAGGCCTTCGACAATCGACGCCAGGTAGGCGCCCAGTTCTTCCGATCGGCCATGAGCCGCATAAATACGCACAGTGTTCTTGGCTTCCTCGGTCATGCAGGATGTCTCCGTCGCAACAGGTTCGGGGGCGTTAGAAAGGGACAGGGCGATACGCAGCTCTCAATAGTAGCGTCACTCGCGGATTTTTCCGCCTGGCTGGCACATGATTTCCAGCGCGTTGAGGGTAGGGCGCAAAGGGGCAAGCGGCCAATGGCCAATCCGGGGAATCAGCAGCAGACCAATTCAAGCAAGCGAAGAAGGGCAACGGGGCGGGAGATGGCGTTTGTAAGAATGCGTCTGGATGGCGTGATGCTCACGAAAATGCGGCTTGTCTACTGTGGTCATTCAGAGTGACTACAGAGAACAAGCCGCACTTGAGAGGCACTTCGTTCGATACACAGTGCCAAGCGCTCGAACAGGGTGTCAGGGGAAAAAGACAGCCAGTCTGCGCGCTTTATTCACGGGCTGTTACTTGCTGCCCGAACCACCCGAGCCGCCCGCACCACCTGCGCCGCCACCGCTGCCGCCCATGCCGTTGCCGTTGCTCATGCCGCCGCCTTCACCCGTAGCGCCGTTGCCGTCGCTGCTGCCCATGCCTTTGGTGCCTGGTGTCGAGCTGTTCGGGGTCTTAGGCGTGCCATCCGTGTTCGGGCCGGCGCTGCTTGGGCGCGGGCCAGTGGTGCTGTCCGGATTGGTCGGACCGGTAGAGCCGGCGAACGCAGATCCAGTTGCAACAGCCATCAGGCCGGCAAGCGTCAGGGCAGTCAGTTTAGTCTTGATCATGATGTGAATCCCTTTGTTGTCATGGATACACATTGGTCCGTCGTCGCTGTGCAGAGGTGCATTCTTGCCGACAGACGGTCATCAGACTCCCAGCGTCATGCCGCGCCTCACCATCAAGCCGAGCGCCGCGCGCTGACTATGCCATGTTCCAGCATCGTCGCCAGAAACACATCGATTTTGTTGCGCAGATGATCTTCCATCAGGGCGCGCAGTTTTTTGCTGTCGCCTTTTTTAAGGTACGTGAGCATCTGCTCATGTTCGTTGATCGCCTGCTGCCAGCGGCCCGGAGTCGGGTTCAGGCGACGGCGTACATGGCGCAGCCGGGCGTTGAGGTTATTGAACATCTCCGACAGCACTCGATTGTCTGCGACGTCGAGGATTTTCAGGTGAATCTGCTGGTTGAGGCTGAAGTAACTGCTCAGGTCGTTCTGTTCATGGGACAGGCGCATCGCAGCCTGCAAGGCCTCCAGTTCGGCGATGTCGGCCGCCGAAATCTTCTGACAGGCCTGTTCCCCCGACAGACCCTCCAGCGCCGCCAGCAACGTCAGCATGTTGGCCGCTTCTTCCAGACTGACGCTGGCGACTTTCGCCCGACGGGTCGCGGAAATCTCCACCAGCCCTTCCCGGGCCAGCATCTTGATTGCCTCCCGCAGCGGGGTGCGTGACACCGCAAGCTGCTCGCATAAGGCACGTTCGGACAGCGGGGCGCCGGGCATCAGGTCTCCGCTGATGATGCGCTCCCGCAACGCGGCATAAGCCGCCTCGTTGATGTTCGCCAGATTGTTGTGTTCGGACATCAAACCCTCTCCATCGGTATCCCGGATTCGCCCGCTTTGCTGTCGACATAGGCCGCGACGATTATCCCGGTGAATCGAAAATTTATCTACGAAACTCGCCGCTTGAAGAGCCCGAGCCCCGATTCACGTGAACTGCAAGGCAGATGCGTTTCGTCCACTCCCGCTGATTTCTCGCAAAAAGCACTTGCGTCACGGAAAGCAAAGTCTATATTTGGGATACCAAACGCACGAAATGGTATCCCAAAAATAATAAGGTGCTTGTATGAATACGCATGTTTCGCCCGACTCCGACGCTCGCAGCCAGCACGAGCGGCCCGCTTCCGAAATCCTCCTCCTGCGTGACGGCAACCTCGCCACGGTCGTGCTGAACCGTCCTGAAAAACTCAACGCCACCACCTTATCGATGTGGAAATTGCTGGACGACACCCTTCGCCAGCTGGACGCCGACGATTCCGTGCGCTGCATCGTCATTCGTGGCGCCGGCACCAAAGCATTCGGGCCGGGCAACGATATTTCCGAGTTCGAAACCCATCGCGGCAATCAGGCACTGGCCCGGCACTACGGGCCGGTGATGCACAGCGCACTGCGCGCGATCGCTCACTGCCGCCATCCGTTGGTGGCGATGATCCACGGCATCTGCGTCGGCGGCGGCCTGGGCATTGCGTCGCTGTGCGACATCCGGATTTGCGGCGAGTCGAGCCGTTTCGGCGTACCGGTCAACAAGCTCGGTCTGGCCATGGCCCATGACGAGATGGCCGGGCTGATGCGCATTGCCGGCCCTGACGTGACCCTGGAGATGCTGCTCGAAGGCCGTGTTTTCGGCGCTGCCGAGGCATTGCACAAGCGCATCGTCACCCGCGTCGTGGCGGATGCACAGGTGGAAGAGCAGGCCATGGAAAGCGCCCGTCGCATTGCTGACGGCGCGCCTCTGGTCGCCCGGTGGCACAAGCAGTTCGTGCAGCGCTGCACTGATTCCGCACCGCTGACGGCGCAAGAATACGACGAGGCATTCGACTGCTTCGCCACCGAGGATTTCCAGATCGGTTACCAGGCCTTCCTGGCCAAACGCACACCTGTTTTCGGAGGCAAATGAAATGGCCGGTCCCTTGCAAGGCATGAAAGTCATCGAGCTGTCGCACATCATGTCCGGCCCTATCTGCGGGATGATGCTCGCCGACATGGGCGCCGACGTGATCAAGGTCGAGAAAATGGACGGTGACGATTGCCGCCGTTTCGCACCTGTTCTGGAACACGGCGAGTCCGCCTCGTTCATGATCCTGAACCGCAACAAACGCGACATCGCCTTGAACCTGAAGACCGATGGCGGCAAGGATGTGCTGCGGCGCATGCTGGCCGACGCGGACGTGGTCACCGAGAACTACCGCAAAGGCACGATGGAAAAGCTCGGGCTGGGTTATGACACGCTCAGGCAGCTCAATCCCGGGCTCATCTATTGCTCGGTGTCCGGGTATGGACGCACGGGTCCGTATGCCGACAAAGGCGGTTTTGACCTGATCGCGCAAGGTTTGTCGGGCCTGATGAGCGCAACCGGTGAGCCGGGGCAGGCGCCGATCAAGGCAGGCTCGCCGATTGCCGACATCAACGCCGGCATCCTCGCGGCGCTGGGCATCGCCGCCGCCTACGCGCACAAGCAGAAAACCGGGTTGGGTCAGGTGGTCGACACCTCGTTGCTGGAAGCCGGCTTTCAGCAGATGTACTGGCCTGCGGCGAATTATTTCGCCGAGGGCGTGATCCTGCCAAAGATGGGCTCGGCCAACTCCACCAGCACGCCGTATCAGGCGTTCCGCACTCAGGATGGCTGGATCAACATCGGCGCGGCGAACCAGGGCAATTACGAACGCTTGCTGCAGGTGCTCGACGCGCCACACATCAGCGACGACCCGCGTTTCGCCACCAACGTATTGCGCATGAACAATCGCGAGGCGCTGGTTGCGCTGATCACCGAATGCCTGGCGCAAGACACCACTGATAACTGGGTCGCGCGGCTGGATCTTGCCGGCCTGCCGGTGGGCGCGGTGCTGGACATTTCGCAGGCGGTCGAGCATCCGCAGATTCTGGAACGCGAGATGATTGTCGAAACCCACCATCCGCTCACCGGCGCGGCGCGCAGCATTGCCTTGCCGATCCGCTTCTCGGAAACCCCACGGCACGTCAGCCGACCGTCACCGCTGCTGGGTGAGCACACCCTGGAAATCCTTGCCGAGTACGGGTACGACACCGGCCAGATCGCCGAGCTGCGGCGAGAGGGCGCCATCCTCGAGCTCTGAACCCTGATAAGCGCATTGGTGTGAACAACTACAAAAATAACGCTGAGGATCGCAATCATGAGCAGGCTAAAAATAAAGGCCACCACCGTCGTCATGATGATGCTGTGCCTGATGTACTTCATCACCTACGTCGACCGGGTCAATGTCAGCACGGCGGCAGGGCAATTCAGCAGCGAGCTGGGGCTGAGCAACACGCAACTGGGTTTCATCTTTTCTGCGTTCGCGTACCCGTACATGGTGTTTCAGTTCATCGGTGGCTGGGTCAGTGATCGCTACGGCGCCAAGCGCACCTTGATTGTGTGCGCCTTCATCTGGGCGGCGGCCACCGTGCTGACCGGCATGGCGGGCGGTTTCCTCAGCCTGGTGGCTGCGCGCATGTTGCTCGGTCTCGGCGAGGGCGCAACGTTTCCGGCATCGACCAGTGCCATGGCCGCCTGGGTGTCCAAGGACAAACGTGGCTTCGCGCAGGGCATCACGCACGCCGCCGCCCGCCTGGGCAATGCCTGCGCGCCGTTGATTGTCGCCGCGCTGATGACCGCGTACGACTGGCGCTTTTCCTTTTATCTGTTAGGCGCGCTGAGCTTCGGCTGGGTGGTGTTGTGGTATGTCACGTACACCGAAAAACCAGCCGATCATCCGCGCATCACGGCGCAGGAACTGGCCGCGCTGCCAGCGCCCAAACCTCGCCGTGTCGACGCGCCCGGTACTTATATGCGGTTGTTCCGCCGCATGCTGCCGGTTTCCAGCGTGTACTTCTGCTACAACTGGATTCTCTGGCTGATGCTCAGCTGGATACCCATGTACTTCATGCACAACTACCACCTGAACATCAAAGATGCAGTGCTGTTCACTTCCGGCGTGTTCTTCGCCGGGGTGGTGGGTGATCTGCTCGGCGGCATGATCAGCGACAAGCTGCTGCGCCGCACCGGCAACGTGCGCCTGGCGCGCAGTTATCTGGTGGCGGTGTGCATGGCGTGCACCGGCCTGTCGCTGATCCCGGTCCTGCTTTTCCAGGAACCGCTGTATTCGCTGATCTTCCTGGCCATGGCGCTTTTTTTTAATGAGATGACCGTGGGGCCCATGTGGGCAGTGCCGATGGACATCGCGTCCGACCGCGCCGGTACGGCAAGCGGCATCATGAACGGCACGGCTGCAACGGCGACCATCATCAGCCCTGTGCTGGCGGGCTATCTCATCGACGTGACCGGCAATTGGACGCTGCCGTTTCTGATCTCCATCGGTGTGCTGGCTTTTGGGGTGCTGATGACCTTCACGATGAAGCCGCAAAACGTATTCGTCGCGGACGAAAAATCGCCATCGCAAAACTTCGAAACACTTGAACCCAAAGACGCAATCGCCAAGTAAGGCGTTTCTCATTTTTGGCAAGAGCCGGGAAGGGAACCGTCGCGGCAAACGCAGGGATTGCTGTCACAAATGTGTCGCCTCAGGCGCTTTTTAGCGACTGAATGTGCCGTGACGGCGCTGTAAAAAGCGCTGATATGGCCCGTTGATATTAAATCGTCCTGCACTAGACAACCCCCGGTTTCTTCAATGAAACCGGGGGTTTTGCGTTTGCAGGGTGTAGGTAATTGCCTACAGAGCGGCCGAGATTTTCGCGAGTGTCTAGAGACTGTCATCAAACAGAAATGTTTCGGGTTTTTAATCTGCATCGGGTCTTCAACCGGACCCCACACACAAAATTCTCTTGTTGAGGTATTGCCGTGAATCTGCTGACAAAAACTCGCCTGTCACTCCTGCTGGCTTCGATGTGCCTGACTGGAATGGCACACGCTACGGACGTCACTGGTGCTGGTTCGAGCTTCGTTTTCCCAGTCATCTCCAAATGGGCGACAGACTACAGCAAGAGCACTGATACCAAGATCAACTACCAGTCCATCGGTTCGGGCGGCGGTATCGCTCAAATCAAGGCTGCGACCGTTGACTTCGGCGCATCCGACGCTCCTTTGAAAGCCGAAGACCTGCAGGCCGGCGGCCTGGGTCAGTTCCCGAGCGTGATCGGCGGTATCGTTCCGGTCATCAACGTGGAAGGCATCGAAACCGGCAAGCTGGAATTGAGCGGCAAGGTTCTGGCCGACATCTTCCAGGGCAAGATCACCAAGTGGAACGATCCAGCGATCGTTGCACTGAACAAGGACCTGAAACTGCCTGACAGCAACATCACCGTGGTTCACCGTTCGGACGGCTCGGGCACTTCCTTCAACTTCACCAACTACCTGGCCAAGGTCAGCCCGGACTGGAAATCAGCCGTTGGCGAAGGCTCGGCCGTGCAATGGCCAGTCGGTGTAGGCGGCAAGGGTAACGAAGGTGTGGCTGCTTACGTGAAGCAGATCAAGGGTTCGATCGGTTACGTCGAGTTCGCTTACGCCAAGACCAACAACATCGCCTACGCCAAGCTGGAAAACGCCGCCGGCAAATCCGTCGAGCCAAGCGCCAAGGCCTTCGCCGCCGCCGCTGCAACCGCTGACTGGGCAAGCGCCAAGGACTTCAACCTGATCATGACCAACGCCCCGGGCGCTGACGCATGGCCAATCACTGCGACCACCTGGATCATCATGTACAAGCAACCGAAGAACGCCGAGAAAAGCGCTGCTGCTTTCGACTTCTTCAAGTGGTCGCTGGAAAAAGGTCAGGCCCAGGCCGAGTCGCTGGAATACGTGCCACTGCCTAAAGAGCTGGTCAGCAAGATCGAAGACTACTGGAAGACCGAGTTCACCAAGTAACTCGATGTAATCCGGCTTACCCCTGTCATCGAGCGCTCGGTGACAGGGTTTCCTTGCGAGTGGACCCACCATGACTGAAAACACCCAATACATGTCCGCTGTGATTCCGGATGTCACGTCCGAGAGCGAAAGACGCGCGGCCCGCGATCACCGACACGACGCCTGGTTCCGGCGCACGATGCTGGGAGCGGCTCTGTTGGTGCTGCTGTTGCTGGCGAGCATCGCCGGCTCGACACTCTGGGGCGGAGCCCTGGCGTTCAAGACGTTTGGTTTCGAATTTCTTACCAGTACTGAATGGGATGCGGTCAACGGCCATTTCGGCGCGTTGGTCCCGATCTACGGCACCTTGGTGACATCCTTTCTCGCGCTGCTGATCGCCGTCCCGGTGAGTTTCGGCATCGCGATTTTTCTGACTGAAGTAGCGCCGCCCTGGTTGCGGATGCCGATTGCCTCCGCGGTCGAACTGCTGGCGGGCATTCCTTCGATTATCTATGGCATGTGGGGGCTGTTCGTGTTCGGCCCGTTCATGGCCGAAAACATGGCGCCCTGGATCAACGACAATCTGGGCGCGCTGCCGCTGATCGGTCCGATTTTCCAGGGGCCGCCGCTGGGTATCGGCATGCTCACCGCCGGCATCGTGCTGGCGATCATGATCACGCCGTTCATTACTTCGGTGATGACCGAGGTGTTCCGCAGCGTGCCGGTTGCCCTCAAGGAATCCGCCTACGCGCTGGGCGGAACCACGTGGGAAGTGGTCTGGGACATCGTCCTGCCTTACACCCGCTCGGCCGTGGTCGGCGGTATTTTCCTGGGCCTTGGCCGCGCACTGGGCGAGACCATGGCGGTCACCTTCGTGCTCGGTAACGCCCACCAGTTCTCGGCATCGCTGATGATGCCGAGCAGTTCGATCGCCTCGGTCATCGCCAACGAGTTCAGCGAGGCCTACACCGACCTGCATCGCTCGTCGCTGATCGCGCTGGGCTTCCTGTTGTTTGTCGTCACCTTCATCGTGCTGGCGTTTGCCCGTCTGATGCTGTCTCGTCTGTCGCGCAAGGAGGGTGTATGAGCAAGGTCGATAACGAAAACCTGTACCGGGTCCGCGCGATCAAGAATGGCATCGCGATGGTCCTCAGCTGTGGCGCCACGGTCTTCGGCCTGCTGTGGCTGGTGTGGATCCTGCTGACCACGCTGGTCAACGGCTTCCAGGCACTGAATCTGCGGCTGTTTACTGAAATGACCCCGCCGCCGGGTTCGGCCGGTGGTCTGGCGAACGCGTTCTACGGCAGCTTCCTGATGTCCGGCATCGGTCTGCTGATCGGCACGCCGATCGGGCTGATGGCCGGGATCTGGCTGGCGGAATTCGCCCGCCACTCGAAACTCGGCAACGCCGTGCGCTTCATCAATGACATTCTGCTGTCGGCGCCGTCGATCGTGCTGGGCCTGTTCGTATACACCGCTGTGATCCTGCCGCTCAGCGCGGTGACCAACCATCAGGTGGGCTTTTCGGCCTTCGCCGGTGCGCTGGCCCTGGCGCTGCTGGTGATTCCCGTGGTGGTCCGTACCACCGATGAAATGCTGCAACTGCAGCCTTCGACCATGCGCGAAGCGGCGCTGGCGCTGGGCGTGCCACAGTGGAAGCTGACGCTGCAGATCGTTCTGCGGGCCGCCAAGGCCGGCGTGGTCACCGGCATTCTGCTGGCACTGGCACGTATCACCGGCGAAACCGCGCCACTGCTGTTCACCGCCTTCGGCAACCAGTTCTGGAGCAGCGACCTGCTCAAGCCGATCGCAAGCGTTCCTGTGGTCATCTTCCAGTACGCGATGAGCCCGTTCGATGACTGGCATTCCCTGGCCTGGGCCGGTGCCTTGATTCTGACCTTGTTTGTATTGGTGCTGAGCCTCAGCTCCCGTCTTCTCCTTTTGCGCAATAGGGCGTCCTGATGAATAACCTTTCCCTTGCCGACGAAAAAACCAAAATCCAGGTACGCAACCTCGAGTTTTTCTACAACGGCCATCGTTCGCTCAAATCGATCGACATGAACATCCCCGAGAAGCGCATCACTGCGATCATCGGCCCTTCGGGTTGCGGCAAGTCGACCCTGCTGCGCGTGTTCAACCGGATCTACTCGATGTACCCCAAGCAGGAAGCCAAGGGCGAAGTGATGCTCAACGGGGAAAACATTCTGGCGCCGGGCTATTCGATGAACCGCCTGCGCAGCCATGTCGGCATGGTGTTCCAGAAGCCGGTGCCGTTCCCGATGTCGATTTTCGACAACATCGCCTACGCCGTGCGTCACCACGAAAAGCTCTCGCGTCGCGAAATGGAAGAACGTGTCGAAGAAGCCCTGCGCGGCGCGGCCCTATGGGATGAAGTCAAGGACAAGCTCAAGCAGAGCGCACAAAGCCTGTCCGGTGGTCAGCAGCAACGTCTGTGCATCGCCCGTACCATCGCGTTGCGCCCACAAGTGCTGTTGCTGGACGAGCCGACCTCGGCACTCGACCCGATCTCCACCGGCCGTATTGAACAGCTGATCACCGAGCTCAAGGAGCAGTTCACCGTGGTCATCGTGACCCACAACATGCAACAGGCCGCGCGCTGCTCGGACTACACCGCGTTCATGTTCATGGGTGAGCTGATCGAGCATGGCGACACGGACACCATCTTCACCAAACCGTCCAAGACCCAGACCGAAGACTACATCACCGGTCGGTTCGGTTGATCGACCCGGCAGTTGAGGGCAGGGACGCCGTCAACGCATGGAGCGGGAGGTGTATAGCGTGGAAACCTGCGCAGTTTCCTGACAGCAGCGTCAGCCATCATGTTGAACGTGGGGTGTCAGAGCGGCGCCGGCGGGATCGCGCTGTGATCGCCCATGAATTGCTCCAGCCGCTTGCGCAGCCAGCGTTCGGCGGGGTCGGTGTCCATCACGCTCAGCCAGACCATCGACAGTTCCAGGTTGGGCGTGATGAAGGGCAAAGGTTCGCCGCGCAGCAATCCTGCCTTGCTCATCGCCAGGGTCAGATGATCCGGCAGGTTGCACAGCAGATCAGTGCCTTCCATCAACGCCGGCAACGTGCTGTATTGCGGCACCGACAGAACCGCCGTGCGTTTGCGGCCGATTGCTGCCAGCCACTCATCGGCAAAGCTTGAGATGTTCGCCACGTGGGACACCACCACGTGTGGGCGCGAGCAGTATTCGTCCAGGGTGATCGGCTCGGAAGACGCATCTGCCCGCACCACCATCGGCTGTACGCTGCGCAGCAACTTGCGCTTGGCATTGGCCGGCAACTCCCGGGTCAGGCACACGCCAACGGTGATCTCGCCGGACATCAGCAGTTCGGACACATTCCAGTAGTTGACCTGCTTGATGACAATGACGATGCCCGGCGCCTCCTCACGAATGGCGCGCAGCAAGGGTGGCAGCAAACTGTATTCGACATCGTCGGAAAGCCCGATGCGAAAGGTCATGTCGCTGCTGGCCGGGTCGAAATCCCGGGTCAGGCTCAACGCCACCGACATTGCGTCCAGCGCCGGCGACAGGTGATGGATGATTTCGTTGGCCCGCGCCGTGGGCTCCATGCGGTGGCCGACGCGGATGAACAACGGGTCGTTGAACAGCGCCCGCAACCGGTTGAGCGCCGCACTGATCGTGGGCTGGCCGAGGAACAGCTTCTCGGCGGCACGGGTCACGTTGCGCTCCTGCATCAAGGTCTCGAACACCACCATCAGGTTGATGTCCGCCTTGCGCAGCTCATTGCGATTCATAAAACGTCCCCGTTGCCCGGCATGTGTCATCCATTTTGTAACGAAATGATGGACGACAGTTTATGGACCGCCATTGGTGCACGTCCAGCCTGACGGCATGTTTCGCGGACTGGCCGGTTAATCGCAGTCCTCAGGTGGCTCGTGGCGGGTCAAGGTCAGGAGAGGTGCCAGCCCGGCCAATGGCCGGTGGGAGGGCGCTAACGGTCTTCGACGCGCCCTTCGATCAACGGCGTGACACCCGACGCTTTCCCGGCTGAAGCCGGTCCTACGGGAAACTTGCAGTGTCTGTAGGACCGGCTTCAGCCGGGAAGGGGCCGGTGCAGGTCGTGCAGATGCAGTGGTTGAAAATCCGTCCTCGTCAGCACGCTGGCTCATGCCCCATTTCGCCTGCATCGCCTCGCCAGGGCGTAGACGCAGTCACGCTGCGTGCCGGGTTTTCTGAACTTCCGCCAAGCCCCGTCAGTCAGCATTGAAACGCTCACGATGAGGCTCGACATTCCATGCAGATTTCCTTGAAGGGCCAGGTCGCGCTGGTGACTGGCGCCAGTTCCGGGTTGGGCGCGGGGGCGGCCAGGGGGCTGGCGGCGTCCGGCGCGGCAGTGGTGGTCAACTATCACTCTCAGCCTGAACCGGCTGAAAAGCTGGCCGAAGAAATACGAGCCGCCGGTGGCCAGGCTGTTGCCATTGGCGCTGATGTGTCGGACGAGCGCGAGGTCGAGAAGCTGTTCGCCGAGACCCTCAAGGCGTTCGGGCGACTGGACATTCTGATTGCCAATTCCGGGCTGCAGAAGGACGCATCCATTGCCGAGATGAGCCTTGACGACTGGAACACCGTGATCAACGTGAACCTGACCGGCCAGTTTCTCTGTGCTCGCGCGGCGCTGCGTCAGTTCGCACAACAGGAAATCCGGCCGGAAATCTCCCGCGCGCTGGGCAAGATCATTCACATGAGTTCGGTGCATCAGGTCATTCCCTGGGCCGGGCATGTGAATTACGCGGCCTCCAAGGGCGGCGTCGATCTGCTGATGCGCAGCATCGCCCAGGAAGTCGGCGAGCAGCGTATCAGGGTCAACAGCATCGCGCCCGGGGCCATTCGTACGGCCATCAACACTCAGGCCACCAGCGGCGACGCCGAGAAGAAGCTGCTGGAATTGATCCCTTACGGGCGGGTGGGTGAAGCCGAGGACGTCGCCAACGCTGTCGTCTGGCTGGCATCCGATGCGTCCGACTATGTGCACGGCACCACGCTGTTCATCGACGGCGGCATGAGCCTGTACCCGGAGTTCCGTCACAATGGTTGAGCCCACCCAGCAACGCCCCGTCGACCTGCGCGACGAAGCGCAGAACGCCATCGAGAACCACGGCATCATCGGCGACATGCGCAGCGCCGCGTTGGTGGCCGATACGGGCAGCATCGATTTCTGCTGCTGGCCGGATTTCGACAGCCCGAGCATCTTCACCGCGCTGCTGGATTCGCCCAAGGCCGGGATTTTCCAGCTGTCGCCCATCCTCCCCGATGCCCGTCGGCAGCAGCTGTACCTGCCGGAAACCAACGTGCTGATGACCCGCTGGATTGCCAAGGATGCCGTGGTCGAAGTGACTGACCTCATGCCGATTGCATCGGAAGTCGACAGCCTGCCGCGGCTGGTACGGCGTATTCATGTGCGCCATGGCAACACGGCGGTGCGCATGTTTTGCCGGGTGCGACATGATTACAGCCGAGCTGATACGGTCGCGCGGATGGACGATCAGGACGTCCGGTTCGAAGCACCTGGGCAGCCGGCCTTGAGACTGTCTGCGACCACACCTTTGCAGGTCGACGATCACGCGGCGGTTGCTGATTTCGAAATGAAGCAAGGCGACATCGTCGAATTCATGCTCGGCGGCGCCGATGATGAGGCGGTCCAGGCTTCTCAATGCGACTGCGACCTCAAGAGCACCGTGAGCTATTGGCAGCACTGGAGTCGGCACTCCAATTACCGTGGCCGCTGGCGGGAAACGGTCAATCGCTCGGCACTGGCGCTGAAACTGCTGACCTCTCGCAAGCACGGCGGTATCGTGGCGGCGGCCACCTTCGGGCTGCCGGAAGAAGAGGGCGGCGGGCGCAACTGGGACTATCGCTACACCTGGATCCGCGATGCCTCGTTCACCGTTTATGCCTTCATGCGCCTGGGTTACACCGAAGAAGCCAACGGCTTCATGCATTGGGTGCGCGAGCGCATGGGCGACTGCTGCGAAGACGCCAACAAGCTTGGCATTCTGTACTCGCTGGACGGCCGCGAGGAATTGCCCGAAGAAGACCTCACGCATTTGTCCGGCTACGGCGGCGCAACGCCGGTGCGCATCGGCAACGAAGCGTACAAGCAGACACAACTGGACATCTACGGCGAACTGCTGGATGCGGTTTATCTGGCCAACAAATACGGGGAAGCGATTTCTCACGAAGGCTGGAAACACACCACGCGGCTGGTCAACGAGTTGTGCGAGAACTGGCGCAGCAAGGACGTCGGCATCTGGGAGATGCGCGGCGACGATCAGCATTTCCTGCATTCGCGTCTGATGTGCTGGGTCGCGCTGGACCGGGCGCTGCGACTTTCCCTCAAGCGTTCGCTGCCTGCGCCGTTCGAGCGCTGGGACAGGGAGCGTCAGGCGATTCACGATGATATCTGGGAGAATTTCTGGGATCACGATCTCGGGCATTTCGTCCAGCACAAGGGCAGCAAGAACCTCGATGCCTCGATGCTGCTGATGCCGTTGGTGAGGTTCGTCGGTGCCAGCGACCCCAAGTGGCTCCAGACCCTGGACGCCATCGAACGCACGCTGGTGCGCGACGGCATGGTGTTCCGCTATCGCAATGACGATGACTACGGTGACGGCCTGGAAGGGGAAGAGGGCGCGTTCGTCGCGTGCTCGTTCTGGTACGTCGAGTGCCTGGCCAGGGCCGGACGCGTGGCGCAGGCGCACCTGGAATTCGAGCAGTTGCTGCGCTACGCCAACCCGCTGGGGCTTTACGCTGAAGAGTTCGACGCACACGGCCACCACCTGGGCAACACGCCACAGGCGTTGAGTCATCTGGCTTTGATCAGCGCCGCGAGTTTTCTGGATCGCAAACTCGAAGGCAGCCAGACGCTCTGGCAGCCCTGAGCCCCTGAACCACAAGCCCTGAAGCAAGGAGATCTCACATGCCTCACGCTTTTAAAGTCGGCGACCACGTGCGCTGGAACTCGGACGTCGGCCACGTCGTCGGTAAAGTCACCAAGGTGCACACCCAGGATGTCGAATTCATGGGGCGCCATCGCCCCGCTTCCAAAGACGAGCCGCAATACGAAGTGAAGAGCGACAAGACCGGGCATTCGGCGCTGCACAAGGAAGCGGCGCTGGAGAAGGTCTAGCCCAAGCGCCGCGCGCCTCTGTCGCCGGTTTTATTTGGCCCTCAGCTCATACCCGACGGCCAGGGTTTCCAGGGTAAAGCGGTCGGCGATCATCCCGCAGTAACTGGTTCGCGCCAGGTACGCGCCCGGTCCGTTGAGGTAGGCATCGATGTTGGCCACTTCTTCGCACGACTCGAAATTCCTGCCTTTGAGCAGACCGCTGGCCTGTGCCGAGCGCAGGGCGCCGTTGGGCGTCCAGTCGGCGATGATCAGCGCGCCTTCCGGGGCGGATTTTTCGTAACTGCGCACGAACTGCTCGGCCGAGCGATCGCGCAAGTACGGCGCCATGAAGTAGTGGATGTCGTCGCGGAACGGCAGCGCTTCCTTGTGCGTGGGCAGCGTGACGATGCCGCTGGCGTAGATCGCGTACACCGCCAGAATCGTCACCGGCCCGCTGAGCGGCGCGGCATTGCTCAGACCGTCTGCGTTTCTGCGCTGCAGCCAGGCGTCCAGTTGCATCACCCCGATGATGCTCAGCAACACCGCGCCGGGCAGGAAAAACGTGAAGCGGTCGGTGACGTTGTACGACACCGCGAAGATGAAGTTCATCATCGCCGCGCACCAGAGCAGCCGCAGCTGCGGGCGCTTGGGGAACAGCAGCAGACCCACCAGTTGCGGCCCGATCAGCGACAGCATCAGCAGTGCCACGGAATTCTTCTCGTGCCACATATCATCGAAGCGGAACAGCGACCCCTGCCAGCTCTGTTCGGTGGTCTTGTCGGGAATGCCGATCAGGTAGCGATGGGCGATATCGATCAGCCCCAGACCGCTTTGCATCTCGTGTAGGATTCCCGGAATCGCCACGGCAAAGCCCAGCGCGAAGCCCGGAACGGCCATCAGGATTCGCGCCTTGTGCTGCCACAGCAGCTGCAGGTAGAGCGGGAACAGCACGATGAACGTCAGTTGATGGATGCCAGCCGCCAGGCCCGTCAGCACGCCGATGACGAACAGCGAAGGCAGCGCGCCCAAGCGTTGCCGGTCGCAGAAGTGCAGCATGTACGCCAGCGTTACCAGCAGCGTATGCAGCAGGTAGACCTCGGCCTTGGTGGAGACCCAGAACACGCAGTGACACAGCACGGCGGCAGCGACGGCCAGCAGCGCCTGCCGGGTGTTGGCGCCGACGCCTCTAGCCAGACGGAAGATCGCCCAGCCCAGCGGAATCAGCAGCAGCGAGTTCATCAGGCTCAGCACATAAGGGCCGAAGCCTGCGAAGAGCGCGGTGGTGACGAACAGGTAAAGCGGGTGATCCAGCGGCCCCAGGGTTTGGCTGAAATAGCGGCCTTCGGAGGCGTCGGCCAGGAACATGCCGTTGTCCATCCACTGAATCGGACCGCTGGATGCGAGAAAACTGGCGACGATCGCCCCGATCACCAACAGCGCGGGAATCAGTACCGACGCTCGATAACGCATGACTGCCACCATGACTTGCACTCCTTGTCCCTTTTTTACGTTGGAAGCGTTACTGAACCGGTTGGCCCTGAGGCGTTGCCTCGCCTTTGAGCTTGAGTAACATCACTGCGCCGATGGCCACGGCGAACCACAGCGTGGCCAGGCGGATCAATACGGTGGCGGCGACCGCATCGGCGCTGCTCATGCCTTTCCAGACCAGCAGGCCGACCATCACCGCTTCCGCGCCGCCGAGGCCGCCGGGCATGAAGCTCACCGCCCCCGCCAGCATCGCCAGCGCGTAGACGAACACCGCGAACGTCAGCGGAATGTCCGCGCCCATCCATTGCAGGATCCAGTCGAAGGCCAGCGCCTCGGCGCTCCAGGCGATGACGCTGAGCAGCGTCAGGCCCAGCATCAGGCGCAGTCGATGGCATTGCTGGGCGTGCATCAGTACCTGCAACAGATGGCGCAGCAGGCTGATCACTTTGCCGCCCTCGGTCGGCACCATCAGCGTCAGACGTTCCAGCAGACGACGCTGCGACAGCACCATCAGCCCGACGACCACCAGCGCCACGCCCACGACGATCATCGGCATCGCTTCGGGGTACAGCGAGAGGCCGAACAGGGTCAGCAGCACCACGGCGAACAGGTCCGACAGGCGCTCGCTGAAAAACGCCGCGAAACTCTGCGGATACGGCACGCCCCAGCGCTTGAGCAGCACGCCGCGCAGGGCTTCGCCGGCCTTGCCGGGCGTGGTGGTCAGGGCGAAGCCGGCCAGGTAGATATTCAGGCTCGGGCGCCACGGCATCGGATGGCCGAGCACCTTCAGGTACGCCTGCCAGCGCACGAAGCGCAGGCCGTAATTCACCGAGGACATGAACAGCGCGATGAGGATGCCGATCAGGCCGACCTCGCTCACGGCGGCCCCCACCGCCTGCCAGCCGCCCCACAGGGAAAAGCCCAGATAGCCGAGCGCCGACCCGACCACCGACAGCACCACCGCCCGGTAACGCCAGCCGGACAGATGCGGTGAGCCGTTCACAGGTTGAGCCTCTTGAAAACCGGCTGCGGGATCGAGCGGATGACCCACATGATCAGCGCCCAGAAGCCCGGCGCGTACAGTGTCGGCACTTTGTTGGCGATGCCTTTGACGATCCGCTGCGCGACCTGGGCCGGTTGCGCGAGCAACGCCGCCGGCAGCGACAGGCCTTGGGTCATCGGCGTATCGACGAAGCCCGGCTTGATGGTGGTGACGTGCACACCCACCTTGAACAGGCGCGCCTGCAGGCCCTCGCAATACGTGGAAACCGCCGCCTTGGCGCTGCCATAGAGGTAGTTCGACGGCCGGCCGCGATCGGCGGCCACCGACGAAATGATCGCCAGGCTGCCGCAACGCTGGGTTTCGAATTGCATGGCCAGACAGGTCAGCAGCGCGATCACCGAAGTGCAGTTATTGGCAAACTCGCGCAGCGCCAGGTTCACGTCCCGTTCGCAGGCCTTCTGATCGGGCAGGGTACCGTGGGCGATCAGGGCGATGTCGATCTGGCCCAGCGCGGTCAGGCAACGGCCGAGCATCAGCGGGTGGGCATCGATGTCGTTGGCGTCCATCTCATGCAAGGTCACGTTGCTCGCCCCACGCGCCTTGAGGTCGGCGGCGGTCTGCTGAAGTTTGTCGACATTGCGCGCCACCAGGAAAAAATCGCTGCCTTCACTGGCCCACAGACGGGCGCAGGCGCTGGCGATGGCCGACGTGGCACCGATGATCAGGACTTTCTTTACGGCTATCTGCTTCATAAGATCACACGGCTCCAGAAACGGGACATCAGGGACGGATCGCGCAGCGCTTCCAGTCGCTCCCAGGCGGGATACGCCTGACGAAAGTCGGCGCCGCTCATATGGGCATCCTTGGCCGGATACAAGCGGCCTCCCGCAGCCCGGACAATGTCGTCCAAGCGTGGAAACACGACGTTCTCCAGCTGTTCACTCTGCGGAAAGTCCAGTGCCAGCGAGGTGCCCGGCATCGGAAACGACAGCAAGCCCGGCGAGCGAAGGTCGCCACAGCGCTTGAGCACGGCCAGAAACGAGCCTTGTCCGGCGTCGGCGATGGCGCGCAGCAATTCAGCCATGGCCGGCTCCGCGCTGGCCTGTGGCACGACGCATTGGTACTGCTGAAAGCCGCGCCGGCCGTAGATGCGGTTCCAGTGCAGGACCCGGTCCAGCGGATAGAAAAACGGTTCGTAGGCGCTGCGGCCACGGGTGCGCTGGCTCGGGTGCACGCGCCAGTACAGGTTGTTGAAGGCGCTCAGGGACAGTTTGTTGATCAGCGAGACGGGCGGCGTCAGCGGCACGCTGAGTTTCTTGCGCTGGCCGACTTCCAGCGAGCCGTACTGCGCGTGGTCGCCGACGATGAACACGCCGCGTCCGGTGTCGGCGCCCTTGGCCAGGCAATCGATCCACGCCACGCTGTATTCGTGATGATCGTCGAGTTCGGCCGACAGGGCGAAAAACTCCGCCAGATTGGCGAAGCGCACGGTGCTGGTGTCGATCTGACTGGCGCGGATCGGCATCAGCTGAATCTGTGCCCAATGGATGATCCCGGTGAGCCCGAGGCCTCCGATGCTGGCGCTGAACAGCGGGGCATTGGTGCCGGGCGCGCAGGTCATCTGGGGCTCGCCGTGGCGCAACAGGCCGAAACTCAGCACGTGGCGGCCAAAGGTGCCGCGCACGTGGTGGTTCTTGCCATGCACGTCGTTGGCGATGGCGCCGCCCACCGTGGCGAATTGCGTGCCTGGCGTGACCGGCAGGAACCAGCCCTGCGGAATCGCGACGGCCAGCACTTCGGCCAGGGTGATGCCAGCCTCCACCTTGATCACCCCCGTGGCCCAGTCGGCCTCGATCAGGCGGTCCAGCGAACGCATGTGCAGCACCTGGTCGCTGGCGGCCAGGCAACTGTCGCCGTAACTGCGGCCGTTGCCGTAGGGCAGACTGCTGCGGTGGTCGCCAATCACGCGGTCAAGATGCTTCGGCAATTCGTCCAGCCACACGCAGCTGTGACCTCGCTGCGGACTGCGGGGAAACCGTCCCCAGGAATACAGCGGCGCACTCATGCGGCGATCCAGAACATCAGCAGGAAGGCGACGCCGATCAACTGGCTGGTGCGGTCGCGGATGGCGAACACCACCGGATCTTCATTCATCTGCCCACGATGGGTGAGCATCCACACCCGCGTCACCCAGAACAGCAGCAGCGGACACGCCAGCCAGATCACGTGCGGCGTCACGTAGAGCTCGGTGGTCTTGGCGTCCTGGATGTACAGCGCCAGGACCATCACCGCCAGATACCCCGATGACGCGCCAAGCGAGGCGATCATGTCCAGATCGCCGGGGTAATAGCCGCGACCGCGGGCGAAGGTATTGACCTCCCTGGCACGCGCATCGCGCAGTTCGGCATAGCGCTTGACCATCGCCAGGCTGAGGAAGATGAACATCGAAAATGCCAGGATCCAGAACGTCAGCGTCAGGTTGAAGGCGGCGACACCTGCGATGATCCGCGCGGTGTAGAGCATCGCCAGGACGATCACGTCCCAGGCCATCAGGCGCTTGAGCTTCAGCGAATACGCCAGCGTCAGGCCGTAATACGCGGCCATGACCGCCGCGAATTGCCAGGGCAGCAGCAACAGGGCGGCGCCGAAAGAGACGATCAGCAACGTCGGCACCAGCATCAGCCCGGCCTTGATCGACAGCCGGCCGCTGGCGAAGGGACGGTTGCATTTGCTCTTGTGGTGGCGGTCGTCGCACAGATCGAGCAGGTCGTTGAGCACGTAGACGCTGGAGGCGCACAGGCCGAAGCAGAGGAATGCAATGACGCCGTCGCTCATCAGCTCCAGTTGCGCCAGACGATGCGAAGCGAGGAGGGGAACGAAGATCAGCGCGTTTTTCAGCCACTGGTGCAAGCGCAATGCTTTGCGCCAGTCCCGAAGCGCCGGGGTGTTGGTGTGAAGGGTCGGCTCGACCTGGGTCATGGCCTCGACACGGGATTCGACGCCGGAATCGGGATTGACCACATACGCTTGACGCGACACTTTCCAGATCGGCAGGTCATCTTTGGAGTTGCCGATATAGTCGAATCCGCCCTCGCCAAAGTGGGCAACCAGCAAGTCGCGTTTATGCGGCCCGGACAAGTTTCGATTGGTATTGGAGGCCAGCACCAGATCAAATAACTGCAAGTGTTCGGCAATACGCTCGGCCAGACTGACATGGCTCGCGGTGGCCAGAACCACCATGCGTCCGCTGGCTTTTTCGCGCTGAATCATTTCGATGATCTGTGGGTCGTAAGGCAGGACGGACACATCGATTTCGGTATTCAGCGCCAGGCCTTCCTTCAACGCCGCCTTGCCTTTGAACAACCAGCCGAGCACCTTGAACGCTTTCAGCGGCTGGCTTCGGACAAAGGCCATTGCCGTTTCCATGAGCAGATCCGAACGCAACAAGGTACCGTCCAGATCGACAACCAAGGGTGGGAAAGTTTCAAGAACTCGTCCCTGAATTCTGGCCATAGCGAGTGCTCCTTTAGGGTCGAGCCGACTATAAACAAAATTGATTTTCAGCAACTTCATTTAAATTAAAGGGCCGTACAAACCCCGTCGAGCACTTGGCGCCAGAATAAAAAGACGGTTTAAGTCGTTCTCTCGATCAAAGTTGTTTCGATATTGAAACAGTGGGCTGCCAGTTAATTGGCGACCAACTAATGACTGCGTGAAAGTGTGCTGAATTCAGGGGTTTCCCTGCGAGGCAGGTATAGCGGGGCAAAAAAAACAGGGCAACAGGCTGTCGTTCACAGCGGCAATCGCAGTCATAATGACCGCGTTTTATTCACCCGTTCGCCTGTCCGCATCTGGAGTCTCGATGACCAATCCGCTTCTGCTGGCACTCATACCGCTGGTCGCCGACCTGTCTCGCGACTTGCCCGACCACGAGCGTTATCGCCGGCTGCTGCGTTCTCTGCGGCAATTGCTGCCGTGCGACGCAGTGGCGCTGCTCAAGCTCGAAGACGATGTGCTGGTGCCGCTGTCGGTCGAGGGCCTGAGCCCGGATACCCTGGGTCGGCGTTTCCGGCTGGGCGAGCATCCGCGGCTGGACATCATCGTGCAGAACCGCGAACCCACGCGTTTCTGTGCCGAAAGTGACCTCCCGGACCCTTACGACGGCCTGGTGGAAGGGGTGCACGGGGACCTGGAAGTGCATGACTGCCTGGGCTGCCCGCTCTATGTGCAGGACAAGCTCTGGGGGCTGATCACCCTCGACTCGCTCGATCCCGCCCGCTTCGGCAGCGTCGATCTGGATAACCTGCAGGCGTTTTCCAGCCTGGCAGCGGCGACCGTGATGGCCAGTGAGCGGATCAGCCAGCTCGCCCGCAACGTCGAGGACCAGCGCCAATTGGCCGAGGTCTACAAGCGGGCAGCCGGCGGGCGCGGCCCCCGCGAATTGATCGGGCAGAGCGCCGTGCACCGGCGTTTGCAGCAGGAGATCCAGCTGGTCGGCAACAGTCCGCTGACCGTCCTGATCACCGGTGAAACGGGCGTCGGCAAGGAGCTGGTTGCCGAAGCCATTCACCTGCAGTCACCCCGCGCGCAGAAACCCCTGATCAGCCTGAACTGCGCGGCGCTGCCGGAATTGCTGGTGGAAAGCGAACTGTTCGGCCACGTCAAAGGCGCGTTCTCCGGCGCGGTCAGTGGGCGCAGCGGTAAGTTCGAACTGGCCGACGGCGGCTCGATCTTCCTCGACGAAGTGGGCGAACTGCCGCTGCCGGTCCAGTCCAAGCTGTTGCGCGTTCTGCAGAGCGGCCAGTTGCAACGGGTTGGTTCCGATCAGGAACACCATGTGGACGTGCGCATCATCGCCGCCACCAACCGCGACCTGGCCGAAGAAGTGCGTGCCGGGCGTTTCCGCGCCGATCTCTACCATCGCCTGAGCGTTTATCCGCTGGTGGTGCCACCGCTGCGCGAACGCGGGCGTGATGTCCTGCTGCTGGCCGGGTATTTTCTTGAAGAGAACCGTGCACGCATGGGCCTGCGCAGCCTGCGCCTGAGCGCCGATGCGCAGAAAGTGCTGCTCGGTTACCCATGGCCGGGCAACGTTCGCGAGCTGGAACACCTGATCAGCCGCGCCGTGCTCAAGGCGCTTTCGGCGCACGCCGAGCGGCCGCGCATCCTTACCATCGAACCTCAGGCGCTCGGCCTGGACGAGTTGCCGACGTCTGGCGTGGTGACGCCCGAGGTGATCGGGCCTGCACCGGTGATCAAACCGGGAGAAGGGCTCAAAGAAACCGTCGACGCGTTTCAGACGGTGCTGATCAACGACGCACTGAACCGCCATCAGGGCAAATGGGCGCAGGTCGCCCGCGAGCTCAACGTCGACCGCGCCAACCTGAGCCGCCTTGCCCGTCGACTGGGGATTCGCTGAACGGCTGACGTCCGCTGTCTGGCTGGAGGGCGCCAGAGACCTGTGCCGTTCACAGGTCTCGGCGCGCCGCGTCAGCGATGGGCGATGTCTTCCAGTGCCAGGTTGCGGGTTCTCGGGCCGAACACGCCGATGGTGATCATCACGATCAGCATGCTGACGACAATGAACGTCAGTACGCCCGGCGTGCCGAAATGGTCCAGAAACAGTCCGATCAACAGGCTGCTGAACACGGTCGACAGGCGACTGAACGAATAGCAGAAGCCCACGGCACGGGCGCGGATGTTGGTCGGGAACAGCTCACTCTGATACGAGTGGTAGCTGAAGCTCAGCCAGGCGTTGCAGAACGTGATCATGACCCCGCAGAAAATCAGCCCTGCCGCCGTGCTCTGCTGCGCGAACAGCGTGCCGAAGATCATCGCGCCCAAGGCCGAGCCGACGATCTGCCATTTGTTCTCGAAACGGTTGGCGAACTTGACGAACAAAAGCGGGCCCAGCGGGTAGGCGAGGGTGATGATGAACGCATAGGCCAGGCTGTGCGTCACGCTGACGCCCTGGCCTGAGAGCAGCGCCGGCAGCCAGTTGCCGAAGCCGAAGAAGCCGATCGCCTGGAACACATGAAAGACGATCAGCATCAGCGCGCGACGTCGATAAGGCGGCTGCCAGATGTCGGCAAAACGGCCATTGCCTTCGACTGCGACGTTGTGGGTTTCCGGGGCGTCCAGCGCCTGCCCGTGGTCACGCAGGCAGCGCGCCTCCAGGTCATCCATGATCGTTTCGGCTTCGGCGAAGCGGCCCTGCTGGGCGAGCCAGCGCGGCGACTCCGGCAGGCGCGAGCGCAGCCACCAGATGAACAGCGCGAACACGGCACTGGCAAACACCACCCAGCGCCAGCCCGCGATCCCGAACGGGTCCTGCGGCACCAGCCACCACGACATCAGCGCCACCGACGGCACCGACAGAAACTGCACGAAGAAGGCAAACGCGAACGCCGAACTGCGCATGCGCTTGGGCACCAGCTCGGACAGGTAGGCGTCGATGGTCACCAACTCGATGCCCAGACCGATTCCCACCAGAAAGCGCATGCAGATGATGCCCAGCGGCGTCGTCTGCAGGCCCATGAGCACGGTCGCGACGGTGTACCAGATCAGCGCGAAGGTGAAGATCGCGCGGCGGCCGAAGCGGTCGGCGATCGGGCTGAGCAGGCTGGCCCCCAGAAACAGGCCGAGAAAGGTCGCCGAGGCGAACGCGGCCTGATCGGAGAAGCCGAATACGCCTTGCGCGCCGGTGGCAAACAGCCCGCTGCGGATCAGGCCGGGGCTGATGTAGGCGGTCTGGAACAGGTCGTACAGCTCGAAAAAGCCGCCGATGGACAACAACGCCACCAGCTTCCAGAGGGTCGCTACGGCGGGCAGCCGGTCGATGCGGGCGGAAATCTGCGCGGCGCGGATCGGGTCGATGCCGTCGGCGGTGGCGTCGGCGGTGTCTGAAACGTGAGTAGGGGAATGCATTATTGTTTTTCCGGATCCAGGGGACGACGCATGTTAGAGCGACAGAGATTCAAGACAAAACATTTCTGCGAGTTTAAGCTCCGTGGCTGAACGCCACCCTGTATCGGATTCCTGTGAAGTACAAACTCCCCACTACCGCCACTGCACCTTTCTGTCCGTCCGCGGTGACCGACAGCGTCGCCATCCCGGCCAATGCGTCATTCCTGCGCAAATTGCTGCTGTTCGTCGGGCCCGGGCTGCTCATCTCCATCGGCTACATGGACCCCGGCAACTGGGCGACCGCCATCGAGGCCGGCTCGCGCTTTGGCTACGCGTTGCTGTTCGTCGTGGTGCTGGCGAGCCTGTCGGGCATGGTGCTGCAGAATCTGTGCTCGCGCCTGGGCATCGCGACCGGTCGCGATCTGGCGCAGCTCTCTGCGCAGCGCTACAGCCATCGGGTCGGCATGGGGCAATGGATTCTGGCCGAGCTGTCGATTCTGGCGACGGACCTGGCCGAAGTGCTCGGCGCCGCGCTGGCCTTTCATCTGTTGCTGGGCGTGTCGATTACCACGGGCGTGGCGCTGACGGCGTTCGACACGATCATCGTGCTGGCCTTGCAGGGCGCCAACTTCAGGCGCCTGGAGGCCATCGTGCTCGGCCTGATTGCCACGATCGCCACGTGTTTCTTCATCGAGCTGGTGCTGATCAAGCCGTTCTGGCCGGATGTCGCGGCCGGCCTCAAGCCCTCGTGGGACGTGCTGAGCAATCAGGAGCCGCTGTACATCGCCATCGGCATTCTGGGCGCAACCGTGATGCCGCATAACCTGTACCTGCACTCGTCAGTGGTGCAGACCCGGGTCAACGGCACGTCCGAACAGAGCAAGGCCAGCGCCATCCGCTATGCGCGGGTCGACACCATCGCTTCGCTGAGCCTGGCGCTGGTGATCAATGCGGCGATCCTGATTCTGGCCGCCGCAGCCTTTCACGGCAGCGGCCACGCCGACGTGGTGGAGATTCAGGACGCCTATCATCTGCTCGATCCGCTGGTGGGCGGCACGCTGGCCAGCATCCTGTTTGGCGTGGCATTGCTGGCCGCCGGGCAGAGCTCGACGTTCACCGGGACGATTGCCGGCCAGGTTGTGCTGGAAGGGTTTCTCAACGCCAAGATTCCGTGCTGGCAGCGCCGTCTGATCACACGCGCTTTGGCATTGATTCCGGCATTGGCGGGCGTGATCTGGTTCGGCGACGGCGCCGTGGGCAAAATGCTGGTGCTCAGTCAGGTGGTGCTCAGCCTGCAGCTGCCGTTCGCGCTCTGGCCGTTGATTCGCTTCACCAGCGACAGGCAATTGATGGGGCCGTTCGCCAACAGCGCCCTGACCAAAACCCTGGCGTGGGGGCTGTTCGGCCTGATCTCGGCGGCCAATCTGGCGCTCATGTACTTCTGGGTGAGTTGAGCGGCGACAGGCTCGCCGCCGCGCGTACACGGGTGCCGGGGAGGACGCCGTGCCTCAACTCAGCATGATGCCCCGGGCCATGCCAGTGGCAGCGATCACGATGATGACCATCAGCGCTGCCTCCATGTGACTGATGCGGGCAAAGCGACGTGACCGGGACATGTCGATGGTCTGTTGCCGCTTGAACGCGATGCGCCATTTGATCAAGGCGAACATCGGCACGATCTCCAGCGCCAGAATGGCGACGAAGGCGGTCATTTTCAGGTGAAACAGCGGCTGGTGCAGGTAGTAATACGAGCCTTTCTCCAGCCCGCCGAACGCGCGAAAGGCGCCGGTGATGAGCAGGATGCCCGCCGAAACGCCCCATATGTTGTCCACCACGAACACGTCGCGAAAGGATCGGGGATCGTCGGCGCGCAATCGCCGCAGTGCTCGCCCCCGAGCCAGTACCGCTGCCAACGCAAACCCGAACGCCAGTAAATGCAAAGCAGCCAGTACCCACTTGATGACCATGGCGCAACTCCCCCGAGCCGTTTCTGAAGCGAACTTCAACAGAGCAAGCGTAGCGGGTGGCTGGCGTTATGCGCGCCCGGCAAGATGAAAGAAACGAAGCACCGGGCAGGATGCAAACCGTTGTCATTTGTCATGTTCTTCGCGGCTGTGCCGAGGGCGTCGCGTGCGCGGATGCACGAAGTCGAAATAAAACGCTGTCATCCCCAATACTGCAATCGCGCAAATAATCATGAAGCCGATTTCCGAGTTTTCCACGTGAGTCATTCCAGACTGGCCACCGGCCGACGTCCTATTCATGCGCGTTGAAGCGAGGCACTTCAATGAATACGACGAACTCTTTACGCATGATTGGATAATGTTAATGCGGGTTATACGCCGGCCACCTCCGGACGGTATAAAACAACGGCGGCCCGGAGTTTGTCGGCGCCAAAACAGCTCATGCCATCGAACTCTTTATGACTGACCGGCATGTATTGGCAATCCATCGCCTGACGTTGCTGACTGTGATCGATATCCGGGTCGTGCAAGTAGACGAAATCGCTGTCGCAACCTGTTACCAGTACCCAGTGAGGGGCTTTGGAGCGCGTGAGTCGGTAACTGCTGATCAACACCAGGGCGAGACCGTTGTGCTGTTGCAGCGCGTGCAGGTCGAGGGGCAGATTGCCCAACTGACGCACCGGACTCCGGCTCAGTTCGCGGCTGAACTCCTGATGCACCAGGCGCATCACTTCGCGTTTTTCTTCGCTGCGCACGCCGGCGAGAAACAACGGCCCTTGCACCGACACCTGCAGACCGACATCAAACCCGCGTCTGAGTGCGGCCAGTGCCAGGCCTTGCGGGCTGCAACCCCCGTGGCCGGAGGTCATGAACACCGTGGTCGCTTCGCGCCATAGCTGCAGTTCTTCGTGGCGCTGCATCGCGCGTTCGGGCTGCAGCGCCTTCATCGCCATCAGCAGGCAGGCCGGCCCGCAGCTGAAATCCAGGGTTTGCGCGTAATAGGGCACATGGCGGGTGATGCCGACGGCATGCTCACGGATGCGCTTTTCGTAGCGCAGCGCACAGGCGTGGTCTTCGTAGTAATCGTCGATCCGGTCGAACAGGCGATACCCGTTGCGTTCGTACAGGCGAATGGCGGGGGTGTTGTCGGGCCGTACTTCCAGGCGCAGGTAGGCGCAGTCGCGCTCCCGCGCATGGCGCTCCGCCTGGGCCAACAACTGTTGGCCCAGGCCCTGGCCGCGCGCACGCTCGCTGATCGCCAGCGAATAGAGCCGTCCCAGCGAGGTGCCGCGATGAAACAGCAGCAGCGCATAGCCGGCCAGATGGCCATCGCCTTGGGCGACGATCAACCGGGCATTGGCGCGACTGACCATCCAGTGAAAACTGCGCGCATTCAGTCGGTCGGATTCAAAGCACTGGTTTTCCAGGACCAGCAACTCATCTACATCGGAAAGTTCGGCGAGGCGATAAATAAAGTTCATGTCGACAACCGTAAAGAGTGAGTAACGAAACGGGACATTTCTACAACGCCATGGTTAATAGAAAGGACTTGGTTCCCGAAGGATCTACTCATGAATGCGGTGCCGGTGAAGACCGATGAAGTATCGACACACTCTCAGCGTTCGGCAACATTTAATATTGAACCGCTGAAAGCGCTCTCCACACAGAGTCAACTATTGATCGTGGTCGAGCGCCTGGAAGACTGGTCTTCCTACTTGCCCAGTGATGACCTGATCACGGCGCAGGATTATATGGAAAGCCCGCCACAGACCCATGTCGGACAGCGTGTGCAGGTCATCAACCTGTGTCGCAGTTACCGGTACCTGGGCCATGGTTATTATTGTTCGCTGCTGGCCGAAGCACGGGGTCATCACGTGATTCCTTCGGTGAAGACCATCAGTGAGCTGGCGCGCAAATCGCTGTACGGTCTGGCACTGGACGACCTGGACAAACGGCTGGAGCACGCGTTGCGTGACCATCCCTATGACGAGACCGAGGGCTTCACGCTGAGCCTGTATTTCGGCCAGACCGACCTCGTGCCGTTGCAGGATCTGGCGCGCCAGCTGTTCGAAGCCTTTCCCGCGCCGATCCTGCTGGTGCAGTTTCGCAAACGCGAGCACTGGCACGTGGTCGGCATCAAGACGGGGGCGATGACGCGTCTGCGTGACGATCAGCAGGATCAGTTCGCCCAGTCGCTGGACAGCTTCAGCCGCAAGATCTGGCGCCAGCCGCGATCGCGTCGCACCTACCGTTACGACATGGCGATTCTCCACGACCCGCAGGAGGCGCTGCCGCCATCCAATTCCAAAGCGCTGGAGAACTTCATTCGCGTCGGTCAGCAACTGGGCATGGACGTCGAGTTGATCGAGAAGAAGGACTATTCACGCCTGGGTGAATACGACGCCCTGTTGATCCGCGAGACCACCCGCGTCGACAACCACACCTACCGTTTCGCCAAAAAGGCCGAGAGCGAAGGGCTGGTGGTGATGGATGACCCTGCGTCGATCCTGCGCTGCACCAACAAGGTCTACCTGACCGACTTGCTCAAGCGCCGCAACCTGGGCATGCCCGCCACCGAGATTCTGTACAAGGAGCGACCGGACGACCTCACGCGCGTGGCCAGCCGGCTGGGGTTTCCGCTGGTCCTGAAAATCCCCGATGGCTGCTTCTCCAAAGGTGTGATCAAGGTGCAGGACGCCCGGCAGCTGCAGGACGCCGCCGACCAGTTGTTCGAGCAGTCGGTGCTATTGCTGGCGCAGGAATACCTCTACACCGAGTACGACTGGCGGATCGGCGTGCTCAACCGCAAGCCGGTGTTTGCCTGCCAGTACTTCATGTCCAAGGGCCACTGGCAGATCTATAACCACAAGGCCAAGGGCGCCGAGATCAACGGCGAGTGTCGGACCCTGGCGGTTCATGACGCGCCCAAGGCCGTTGTGGAGCTGGCCGTGAAGACCGCCAACCTGATCGGCGACGGCTTGTACGGTGTCGACCTCAAGCAATCGGGCGATCGGGTGGTGGTGATCGAAGTGAACGACAACCCCAACCTTGATGCCGGTATCGAAGACGCCTGGTTGCAGGACGATCTGTACGCGCTGGTGCTCGAGGAATTCATCCGCCGTCTCGACGTCAAGCGTCGCGGCCTGGCGGGCTGATGCCGTGATCAAGGGGCATCGCCTTGAGGCGGGCGCGTTGCGCGAGTGTGCCGAGCCGGACGCTACTGTGCTCTGGTTCAGCCAGCCGGATGCGCAGGAGAGGGCGCGTCTGCTGGAGCGTTTTCAACTGGATGACCATGCGCTGGCGTCGGCGCTGGATCCGGACGAAGTCGCGCGGATCGAGTTTCACCCCAACGGGCTGTTCATGATCTGGAAGCGTCCGGAAAATTATTCCGGGCAGGACAGCTTCTGCTTTGACGTGTCCTCATTCGGCCTGCTGCTCAGCCACGACCAGATGGTGCTGATCTGCGCCGATGACCGCCAGCTCGGCGAGCTGGATCAGCATCGGCCGATGCAGGAGCCGCTGGACGTATTGCTGCAGGTGCTGTTCAACAATATCCATCACTACCTGGGCCACTTGAAGGTGATCAAACTGATCGCCCGGGAATTGCAGCAGCAGTTCAACGCCTCGATGGACAGCCGCCATCTGGTGCAGATGTTCAACCTCAGCGAGAGCCTGGTCTATTACATCAACGCCATCGACAGCAATGGCTCGGTGCTGACCCGGCTGCGCAATCATGCGCACAAGCACCACTTTTCCATTGACAGCCTGGCGCTGATCGAAGACATGATCATTGAGAACGAGCAGTGCCATAAACAGGCGAACATCTATTCCACGGTGTTCGCCAGCCTGATGGACGCACGGGGCAATCTGGTCAACAACAACACCAATAACCTGCTGCGCAAATTGACGCTGATCAACGTGGTGTTCCTGCCGCTGAACCTGCTGGCGGGCATCGGCGGGATGTCCGAATACAGCATGATGACCACGCCGCTGCCCTGGTGGATCAGCTACCCGGCCCTGCTGGTCGGCATGGCCGGGCTGGGCACGGCCATGGTGGTGGTGCTCAAGCGCATGGCCAGGATTCGCAGCTGAAGGCCTGACCGGACCGGTGAATGTCAGCTCGCAACGCGGGACGGCGCGCTGGCTTTATCCGGCTTTACCGAGACAATGCGCAGACCCGTAGGACCGGCTTTAGCCGGGAAGGCGTAGGGCGCCGCGCTGCAAGCGTGATGTCCTGCGCACTGCCATCTTCCCGGGTAAAGCCGGCCCTACACGCCGCCAATGACTGCAGGCAATCAATCCGACGCCTGGAGCCCTTTCTGCTTCATCACCAGGTTCTTTTCCTTCTTGTACTGCAGCGCCACTTCCGGCGCCGGACCGCTCTTGCCGGTCTCCATCCACAGACGCATGCGGCTGGCATCGGCGAAATGGGTGTATTTGCCGAAGGCATCGAGAATCACCACCGACACCTGACGATTGGCCATGCTGGTCAGCAGCACCAGGCAGTGCCCGGCCTGGTTGGTGAAACCGGTCTTGGTCAGTTTGATGTCCCAGTTCGACTTGCGCACCAGGTGGTCAGTGTTGCTGAAACCCAGGGTGTAGGTGGGCTTGCGGAAGGTCACGGTCTTTTCCGGCGTGGTGCTCAATTCCCGCAGCATCGGGTAGTTGCGGGCGGCAAGCGCCAGTTTGGTCAAATCGCGCGCAGTCGATACGTTGAACACCGAGAGGCCGGTCGGCTCCATGTAAACGGTGTGGCTCATGCCCAATGCCTTGGCCTTGGCGTTCATGGCCTTGATGAAGGCCGGGTAGCCGCCCGGATAGCTGTGCGCCAGGCTCGCTGCCGCGCGGTTCTCCGACGACATGAGGGTAATCAGCAGCATGTCGTGGCGGTTCAACTCGCTGCCCAGCTTGACCCGGGAAAACACGCCCTTCATTTCAGCGGTCTGCGAGATATCGACCTTGATCATCTCGTCCATCGGCAGCTTGGCGTCAAGGGTGACCATGGCGGTCATCAGTTTGGTCACCGAGGCGATCGGCACGATGACGTCCGGGTTGCTCGAATACAGCACCTGACCGGTCTGCAGGTCAGTGATCATGGCGCTGCCGGACGCCAGATGAAGGTTGGCAGGGTCGCGATTGAAAGCGGCGGGTTCGTTCGCAAGGGCACCGGTGGAAAGTGCCGAGCCTGTAAGTGCAAATAATAGGCCGATGAGTGATGTGCGAATTTTCAAGAGCAGAGCTCACTTATTGATGGAAACACCATGGAACGCCGTACTTATTAAAGGACGACAACAAGATCGGCGCATTTTAGGAGCATGTTTCCAGAGATGTCGATGGGGCCCCGTGCCGTTTCGTCAATAAAAGCAGCTCGTATGGGTGGCGTTCAGGTTTCCGGTTAAAAAAGCCTGTATTTAAAAGGGTTGGATCGAATATTCATGGCACTCGCGACAGCCACCGATTAGCATTCCACGCCATTGAATCGTCTTGCCACATTGAATCAGGAGTTGCGCAATGCCCAAGGGGTTTATCAGCAAGGATTACACCGTGCCGGTGTTCGCCGCAGTGATCGTCGCGGTGCTCTTGCTTGCGATCGGTCTGTTCGCCAGGTCTTCGGACTGGGCGGGTTGGGTTCAGGCCATCGGCTTGATTGCAGGGCTGATGGCAGCCGTTGCCGTGCCCGCCATTCAGAAGCGCGACGACCTTGCATTCCAGCGCAAGCAGGTGCGTGACCGCGAGACCGGCTATGCCCGGCGCATGCAGTACCTGTGTGGCGAACTGAGCGAACTGCTGGCACGCATCACCGTCAACCTGGTGCACCTGCGCGCCAGCGACCGGCACCGCCAGCAACGCACGCTCGACGACTTCCTGCATCGGCTGTTCGAGTCGCACAAGCTGGATCAGAACGACGACCGCATCGTCATCGCCCATGAACTGCGACTGGTCGCCAATGACCTGATCGACGAAATGGAAAGCGGTCGCTCGGATCGCGTCGTGCTTGCTGCCCTGGAAAAGCGCTTGCAGAAGCTCGCCCATCGGTGCCAGGTCAATGTCGCCCTCGCTGAACGAGGCTGAATCCGGCCAGGTATTTCAGGCAAAAAAAAGCCCGCGTCAGGGGATGCGGGCTAAAGGGAAGTGCGGAGCAACGCACGATTTCAGGGAAGAGCGAATTCGGTTTCAGCTGTTGAGCTGGCGGGTTTCAATCTGTTGCGAGAGCGCCTGTGCGGCTGGCAGCGACAGCAGCGGGCCGCTGACGGGCTCACCGTCCTGCATCAAGTACCAGCACGCCAACAGGCCACGTTCACGAAGTTGAGCGGGAACTGCGCTGCCGATTACCGACATGATTTGAACCTTGGTCATAAGTGCCTCCATCAATCTATGGGGCTACTTTACGGGGCCGGGTCCGCAGGCAGAAATCACTGCTCTCGATAGTCGTCATTGACGTGGGACGGGTGCAGCCGCCTGAAGCCGTCAGCGGTGGCGGCAGGGCGGGGCGTGCGCAAGGGAGGCGAGGCGTGGCTGCAACTGCGCGACGTGCGGCGCGTCAGTCAACGACCTGATCAAGCATGGCGACCACTTCTTCCTCTGACAGCAGGCCCTGTTCCACCAGGTTCTGCGCCAGCAGCGACAGAAACTTCGCCGTGCGGTGACCTTCCAGACTCTTGAGTTCGGTGAGCGCGTTGTAGACCTTGCCAGAAGTGCAAAGTCCGGCGGTGCGGTGCGGATTCTGTGTCGGCATTGGGCGTACCTGTTGTTATTGAAGGCTGACGCGACAGTCGCCAGTAAGACGATGCCTGAAGTATGTACGTTTGGGCAGGCGTTGATGTTCCGGGAACGACCTCTTTTATCGCAATGCCCACCCGTGAAGCCTTGGAGAAACTTCACCCGCGTATTCTGTACATCTTCGGCGGGCTGGAAACGACAACCCCGCCTGATCGGCGGGGTTGGTATCGAGCGCGGCGCTGTAAGCAGCAGCGCTCATGTCAGGGTCGGCTCGCTGTTACCAGCGACCGCCACCATGGTAATAGCCCGGTGGCGGGCCGTAGTAACGTGGCGGGCCATAGTAGCGGGGTGGACCGTAAACCACGGGACGCTCAACGACATAAGCAGGCTGGTAGTAAACCGGTGGCGGTGGTGGCGGTGCGTAATACACCGGAGCCGGGGCCGCATACACCGGAGCGGGCGCCACGTAGGTCGGGCCCGACGCGACGGCTGCACCGACCACGCCGCCAACGACTGCGCCAATTACGGCCGCTCCACCCCAGCCTGGGCCGCCGCCATGGGCTTCAGCCTGGCCTGCAAGGGCGAGGGCACCTAACAACAAGGCAACCTTGGGGATGTGACGAATCATGACTGTTCCTCGGTGTTCAGTCCCGTTGTCGCGGGCCTGCGTTACGCTCAGGCACTGCCACGGGATAACTACTCAGACAACGGGTTGCGAAATTTCTGCGGCGCCGTTGGGTAAATTTTGTGTAAGGTCTTCGACAACTTTGCTGACAATTGCTTGTTCTAACCACCGCAAGCGACGCAATTCTACGCCTTTCCTGAGGCGCCACCTAATACCGTTCGGGAGATTTCATGTTGGTCACTGCCAGTAAAGAAACACTGTTATGCATGTCTTTGGCCGGGCGGCCCGGCAACTTCGGCGTGCGGTTTCATAACCATCTTTATCAGCAGTTGGGACTTAACTTTTATTACAAGGCTTTTGCGCCAAATGACCTGCCGGCTGCCATCGCCGGCATGCGATCACTGGGTATTCGCGGCTGTGGCGTGTCCATGCCGTTCAAGGAGGCGAGCATCGCCCTGATCGATGAAATGGATGCGTCGGCGGCGGCGATTCAGTCGATCAACACCATCGTGAACACTGACGGCCATCTAAAGGCGTACAACACCGACTATATCGCTGTCGCGCAGTTGCTGGAGGCGCACGCCGTTCCGCGCACACGCTTTGCCTTGCGCGGCAGTGGCGGCATGGCCAAGGCGGTGGCGTGCGCGATGCGTGATGCCGGATTCACCGAGGGTCTGATCGTGGCGCGCAACGAGGCGGCCGGTCGCGCGCTGGCGAGCACCTGTGGCCTGGAGTGGCAGGCGGAACTGGGCAGCGAGCGCCCGCCGTTGCTGGTCAACGTCACGCCGCTCGGCATGGCGGGCGATCAGGCCGACGCCCTGGCCTTCGAAGAAGCGGCTATCGAGGCCGCGGACACCGCATTCGACGTCGTGGCGACTCCCGCACGCACGCCGTTCATTGTTCACGCCGAAAGCGCCGGCAAGCGTCTGATCACAGGTGATCAAGTGGCGGCCATTCAGGCGCTGGAACAGTTCATTTTGTACACCGGGGTGACGCCGACCGAGGAGCAATATCAAGCCGCCGCCGCGTTCGCCCGGGGATAGAGCCGCTGGCTCGATCGCAGCGGCCGCCCGATTTACGCCAGTGATCAGGCGCATCCGAATGGCGTTGTTTCGCCAGCGCAGTGTGAGTCGAGGGTCGCTGCGGCCTCAGCCTTCGAGTTTCGCCAGCCGTTCTTCCAGTGCGGCGATCCGCGCTTCCAGTGCTTCAACCCGGTCCGTCAGGGCCGCGCTGCCGCCACTGGAGCGTTCCGGCGACTGCTGCCGCGCCGCCAGCAGCGCCTGCATGTCGGCCGGATCGCCCAGTGCGTGGGTGTAGCGGTCCTCGCGCTGACCGGCCTGTTTTGGAATCAACAGCGCCAGGCCGCGGCCGATCAATCGCTCCAGCTGATGGACGACCGCTTCGCCGTCTTCGAAATCGTGCATGCGCTGGCTGCGGGTCAGCAGTTCGTTGACCGTCTGCGGACCGCGCAGCAGCAAAAGGCCGGTCAGAATCACCTGCGCCGGGACCAGCTCGAGGGTTTTGTCGACACGGTGTTCCCAGCGATCGGCGCGGCTGCCCATGACCAGCCGCGTCAGTTGCAGGCTTTCAAGGGCGCGAAGGCCTTGACCCACCTGGCCGGCGGTCAGGTTCATCACAGGTTCGCGGCTGGTTTTCTGATTGCATGCCAGCACCAGCGCATTGAGGGTCAGAGGATAGGTTTCAGGGTTGCTCGCCTGCTTCTCGATCAGGCAGCCCAGAATGCGCACTTCGGTACTGTCGAGCTGCAGCGCATCGGCTGCGTCTGCGGTATTGCCGGAATCCAGATCGGCGGACATGGCCGTTTCCCCACGCGTTGAAAAGGCTATGAGGGTAGGGGCTGGATGAGGTAAAAGACAAGCCGCGTTCGCATGCGCGACATGCGCCTAAATACGCCCCTCTTTTCAGGAACTGCCATGACGATCTCTCTGTACGCCGCTTCGATTCCGGTCATCAAACAAATGCTCACTGCCCTGGGCAATGTGCTGGCCAAAGGCGAAGCCCACGCCACCGCGAAAAATATCCAGCCCGATGCGCTGCTGCAGGCGCGGCTGTTCCCGGACATGTTCCCGCTGACCCGGCAAGTCCAGATCGCCGTCGAGTTCGCCAAGGGCGCCGGCGCTCGTCTGGCGGGCGTCGAACAACCGACCTTCGCGGACGCGCAGACCACGTTTGCCGATCTGCAGGCCTTGCTCGCTCAGACCCTGGCGTTCCTCGACACCCTGACGCCGGAGCAAATCAACGGCAACGAAGAGCGCGAGATCGTACTGCGCCCGGGCACCGACAAGGAGAAGCGTCTGAGTACCCAGACTTACCTGGTTCACTACGCGCTGCCGCAATTCTTTTTTCACGTGACCACGGCGTACGACCTGCTGCGTCACAACGGCGTTGAAGTCGGCAAACGCGATTACATGGGCGCTTACTGATCGCCGATACCCGGACGGGCGTGAACGCCTGATCCTCGCCGCCGTCTGCCTGCTCAGGCGGCGGTCCTGCTTGCAGGCCGCGCGATGGCGATGCTGTCGCCGGTCTCTGTTAATATCCGCATTCCGCTTTACGTCATCCCCGATCGGCCGCTCCGCAAGGACTGGTCGTTTCGTCGTTCTGGAGTGTTCATGTTCTTTCCCATTTACCTGTTATCGGCCGCCGGTTTCACCGTGCTGACGACAGAGTTCGTCATTGTCGGGCTGCTCCCGGCGATTTCCCGCGATCTGGCCGTGACGATCCCGCAGGCCGGCCTTCTGGTCACCCTGTTCGCGTTTACCGTCGCCTGCTTCGGCCCGTTCCTGACAGCCTGGTTTTCGCGATTCGAGCGCAAGCGCCTGTTCATCTCGGTGCTGATCATGTTCGGTGTCGCCAACGCCGTGGCCGCGATAGCGCCCAATATCTGGGTCATGGCCGTCGCGCGATTGATTCCTGCCCTTGGCCTGCCTGTGTTCTGGGCGCTGGCCAGCGAAACCGCCGTCGACATCGTCGGCCCCGATCACGCCGGTCGTGCGATCGCCAAGATCGGATTCGGCATCGTCTGCGCCACTGTCTTCGGCATTCCGGTGGGCACGTTGATTTCTGATGCCTTCGGCTGGCGCAGCGCGTTCGCCATTCTCTCGGTCGTGGCGTTTGCCAAGGCGCTGTTGCTGTTCATTTATCTGCCACGCAGCGTGCACAAGGATCAGGCTTCTTTTCGCAGTCAGTTCCGCATCCTGCGCAGCCCGCTGATGCAGGGGCACGTGCTGCTGTCGGTGCTGGTTTTCAGCGGCATGTTCACGGCCTACACCTACCTGGCCGACATGCTCGAACGGCTGGCCGGTTTCAACGGCACGGTGGTGGGGTGGTGTCTGATGGGGTTCGGCGCGGTCGGCCTGCTGGGCAATTCGCTGGGCGGTCGGCTGGTTGATCGTCATCCACTGATCGCCAGCCTGACGTTCTGCACGTTCATGATCGGTGGCATGGTGATGGTGGTGCCGAGCATGCACTCGTTGCCTGCGCTGGCATTGGCACTGGCGGTATGGGGCGTGACCCAGGCCGCGCTGTTTCTGGTCAGTCACGTGCGGCTGATGAAGGCCGCGCCCGAGGCGCCTGCGTTCGCTGCCTCGCTGAACATCGCCGGGGCCAACCTGGGGATCGGCATTGGCGCGATCATTGGCGGGCGGGTCATTGACCGACTGGGTCTGGGCAGCCTGGGGTTCGCGGCTGCCGGGATCATTCTGCTGTCGATCCTGCTGGCGCTGCTGCTCATGGCCGCAAGACCGGCCGCCGGGCGTTGTGAGGCTTAGTCGGTGAACAGCTGGCGTCGGGCACCTTCGGTGATGGCGACGATGCCGGGATGCTTGACCTTGCGCTCGACCGAGATCGCGTAGAACGACTCGGTCACTGCGTCGGTCTGGCCGATCAGTTCGACGTCATATTGCTCCATGACCTCGTCGGCGATGACACTGGGCGCGATGAAGATCCCGCTGCCGGATTTACCGAATGCCTTCATCAGCGCACTGTCGTCGAATTCACCGACGATTTTCGGTTGCACGTTCTGCTCGGCAAACCAGCGCATCAGGCGACTGCGCACCACGGTCTGCTGCCCCGGAATCAGCAACGGCGCGCCCTGCATGCCGTGGGGAAAATCCCGGCCATAAGTCTGCGCCAGGCTTCGCGTGGCGAAAAAGCTGATCCCGCATTCGCCGAGTTTCTGGCTGTAGCCTTTAATGTCCAGATGAGAGGGCATGGGGCTGTCGGAAATCACCAGGTCAAGGCGCTGAATCGCAAGGTCCGCCAGCAGCCGTTCGAGCTGGTCTTCGCGGCAACTGATACGGATCGACTCGCTCAAGGCCATGGTCGGCGCGATCAGCCGATAGACGATGGACTTGGGCACAACGTCCGCTACGCCCACCCGAAACAGAATCTGCTGTTCGTCCGGTTGCGCACGCAGCACTGCCTCAAGTTCGCCGCCCAGCTGGAACATCTGTTCAGCGTAGGGCAGGGCGACGCGCCCGGTTTCGGTCAGCTCCAACTGGCGACCGACGCGCTTGAACAGCTCCACGCCGAAGGTCTGCTCCAGAAGGCTGATCTGCCCGCTGACGGTTTGCGGCGTAAGGTTCAGCTGTTCGCAGGCGCGCACGATGCTGCCGGTCTTGGCGACGACCCAGAAATAGTGCAGTTGACGGTAGTTGAGCATGCTGATGAACACTTCGGGAAAACCGAAGTATACACCTTGAAAATACGAATTTTGCTGAAGTGTTTCCGTCCCTAGAATGCCGACTGTCTTCTTTGAACTGAACCTGGACGAACCGTTATATGGAATACCTTCTGGAATTGGTGGTAAGCCCCACGGCGTGGATCGCGCTGGCGACGCTGGTGGTGATGGAAATCGTGCTGGGCATTGATAACCTGATCTTCATTTCGATTCTGACCAACAAATTACCGGTGCATCAACGCACCCGAGCACGCCGTATCGGCATCAGCATGGCGCTGATTCTGCGTCTGGGCCTGTTGAGCACCGTGGCCTGGATTGTCCAGTTGACCGAGCCGGTCATTGAAGTCTTCGGGCAGACCTTTTCGTGGAAGGACATGATCCTGATCGCCGGTGGTCTGTTCCTCGTCTGGAAAGCCACGACTGAGATCCATCACAGCGTGGACATCAAGAGCGAGGAGGAGAAAGCCGTCTCCAACACCGTCAGCCTGGGGATGGCCGCCGCCATTGGCCAGATTCTGATGCTCGACCTGGTCTTCTCCATCGACAGCATCGTGACTGCAGTCGGCATGACCGAACACTTGCCGATCATGATCATCGCCGTCGTTGCTGCGGTGGTGGTGATGCTGGTGGCGTCGGAACCGCTGGCGAAGTTCATCAACGATAACCCGACCGTCGTCATGTTGGCCCTGGGCTTCCTGATCATGATCGGTATGACGCTGATCGCCGAAGGCTTCGGCGCCCACGTGCCGAAAGGCTACGTGTACACCGCCATGGCGTTCTCTGCCTTGATCGAGGGCCTGAACATGCTGGTACGCCGCGCTCGTCAGAAACGCCTGGAGGCCGAGGCCGGGGCTGAGACGCAGAAGGGCTGATCATCCGGTACAGCTGAAGCAACGCAAAACGGTAGGGATGGGGACTCCATCACCGACCGTTTTTTTTTGCCGCTATTTCTGCCGAGTGTCAGTGCGCCGTGGCGTGACGGTGCTTGCGCTCCAGCGCGCGGGCGGGTTTGGCGGTATCTGCCTGTTGCCTGTGGTGCGGATGGTGACGGCGGGAAATCCGCATCACACCCCACAACATGGCGCCAGCAACGGCGAGCCAGGCAGCGATCAACATCACAATGGTCATTCCGAGGCTCATGGGTTCCTCCGGTCTTCTGCTCTTCGTCTCTCTGTAGTCGACAGTCTAGTACGTAGGTTGTTGCTGAAAATTGACCGATGGTATTAAACCCATGACCGTTTTGTTCTATGCGCGCGCGCGGACTGCGCATTGAGGCTATACCCAAGGTCAGCGCGGCTCTATGATCGGCGTCCAGGCCGGGTCGCGGGTTGCCCGGTGTCAGATGAGTGAGTGAACAACGTGTCGGTACTGTCTCGGTTGGATGTCGCTGCAGGGAAACGCAAATGGCTGGCGCTCGCGGTGTTACTGACCGTTGGCGGTTGCTCCAGCTCCACTGACTGGAAGCCGGGTTATCCCGCGCAATACAAACGCTTGCCGGACCGGGTAGAGATCAATGCGGTCCCGTTCTTTCGGGGCAAGGATTATCAGAGCGGGCCTTTTGCGCTCGCCAGCATGCTGACCGTGCATGGCGTACAGACCACGCCGGGGTTGCTGGAAAAGCCGCTGAAACTGCCGGGGGCCGAGGACCGGCTGGAGCGCAGCATGCTCGATCTGGCGCGTGAATACGGCTTCGTGGTCTATCCGGTCGATCATCAACTGCCCGATTTGCTGGCCCAGGTCGCTGCGGGTTATCCAGTGATGGTGCGCTTTTCGGAAGGGTCGATGTGGTGGAAAGAGCAACGCTACGGCGTGCTGGTGGGCTACAACCAGAACAAGCGTACGGTGCTGATTTACACCGGGCTGGGGCGTCTGACGGTCAGTTTCGAGGAGTTTACGTCCGACTGGAACAGCGCCGACAATTGGGCGGTGCTGGTTCAGGGGCCGCGTCAACTGCCTGCGCCCGTGGATCGGGAACGCTGGTTGAAGTCCGCCAACGAACTGGCCCAGGCGGGTCAGGAGCAGGCAGCGGGTGAGGCAGTCAAAGCGATCAACAACGCGCATTGAGCCCTGTGACACTGGCCGACGGCAGCGCCTGAGGTGCGCTGTCGGCAAGGTGCTCTCGTTCAGAAGCCCAGTTTGTCCCGCAGGCTGTAGTACCACGCGCCCAGCGCAGTCAGCGGTGTGCGCAGCAATTGTCCGCCGGGGAACGGGTAGTGCGGCAGCCCGGCGAACGCGTCAAAACGTTCTGCCTGACCCCGAAGCGCCTCGGCCAGCACCTTGCCCGCCAGATGCGTGTAGGTCACGCCGTGACCGCTGCAGCCTTGAGAGTAGTAAATATTGTCTCCCAGCCGGCCGACCTGGGGCAGGCGTGACAGCGTCAGCAAAAAGTTGCCGGTCCAGGCGTAATCGACCTTCACGTCTTTGAGCTGCGGGAAGGCCTTGAGCATCTTCGGCCGGATAATCGCCTCGATGTTCGCCGGGTCGCGCGCGCCGTACACCACGCCGCCACCGAAGATCAGACGCTTGTCGCCTGAGAGTCGATAGTAATCAAGCAGATAGTTGCAGTCCTCGACGCAGTAATCCTGCGGCAGCAAGGTGCTGGCCAGTTCTTCGCTCAGTGGCTCGGTGGTGATCACTTGCGTCCCGCAGGGCATCGATTTGGCCGCGAGTTCCGGCACCAGATTGCCCAGATAGGCGTTGCCGGCGACGATGATGAACTTCGCCCGCACCGAGCCCTGGGCGGTGTGCACCACAGGGTTGGCGCCGCGTTCGATACGAACGGCTGCCGACTGTTCGTGAATGACGCCACCCAGCGACTCGACCGCGGCGGCTTCGCCCAACGCCAGGTTCAGCGGGTGGATATGGCCGCCGCTCATGTCGAGCATGCCGCCGATGTACTGATCGCATGCGACCACTTCGCGTATGCGCCGCTGGTCCATCAGCTCAAGTTGCGTGTGGCCGTAGCGTTCCCAGAGCTTTTTCTGTGATTTCAGATGGCCCATCTGCTTGGCCGTCAGCGCGGCAAAAACGCCACCATCCTTGAGGTCGCACTTGATCCCGTATCGGGAGACGCGCTCGCGGATGATGCTTGCGCCCTCGAATGCCATTTGCCCCATGAGCTGCGCGTCTTTGCCGCCGACGGTGCGTTCGATCACGTCGATGTCGCGGCTGTAGCTGTTGACGATTTGTCCGCCGTTGCGGCCCGAAGCGCCGAAGCCGACTTTTGCAGCTTCCAGCACAGTGACGTTGAATCCGTTTTCCAGGAGAAACAGGGCGCTGGACAGTCCGGTGTAGCCAGCGCCGATGATGCACACGTCAGTCTGGACGTCGCCTTGCAACGCCGGGCGGGCAGGTGCGGAATTGGCCGACGCGGCGTAATAGGACTGTGGATATGGAGTGTTCGTCATCCTGTAAACTCCCGTTCTATATTTTTTACGAATCCGCCGATCGTACCTGAGAAGAAAATCGGCCACCAGCCAGGCAGCAGCGCACGTCCCGCAGAAGAGAAACCGATGGGTGTCTAAAAACTTTGGATATTCAGGAGGTTAGCGAGAATTCGTGTTGACACGGATTTCAATATCCGTAGAATGCCGACCCACAGCAGGCACGTAGCTCAGTTGGTTAGAGCACCACCTTGACATGGTGGGGGTCGTTGGTTCGAGTCCAATCGCGCCTACCAGATAAATCCGCTCTGCTGGGCGGTAACAAAAAAGGGTGATCCGAAAGGGTCACCCTTTTTTGTTTGCAAGCAATGCAGCTGCAACGGGCGAGCCCGAGGCGTCTGGCCTTTTCAGCTCAGTTGCGATGCCCGGGCAATCCTGGCGTTATTCGGACCTGGCGCGAGTAATCCGGCCAGCTTTGATCTCATCCACGTAAGCGCGCAGCCGATCGGCGTCTTTGTACTGCTGGTTCATCAGGTGCAGCACGGCCACCACGTCAACGTCTTTGACGCGCTCGGCCAGGCGACTGATCTCCCCGGCCGTACGCTCGAGGTTGCCGGCGATCGTATTGAGGTCGCGCTTGAGTTCCAGCGCCGATTTCTTCATCCCCACGGTATTGCTCTCCTTCAGCCTGCATTCGTTCCAAGGCGTTCATCTCGTCGCCTCTGGTGGGCGCGGAATATAGCAAAGCCTCGAGGTGACGTGCGGCATGACGGCTCGGGTAATAACAGTCGAGCAATAACAGTCGAGTCATAACCGTGCGGATATGGCAAAGGGCGCTCGTGGAGCGCCCTTTGTGGATCATCCGCCGCCAGCGCGGAACTTCGGATTGATCAGCCGCCTGCGCCGCCCGCACTGGATGAGCTGCCGCCCGAACCTTTCGAGCTGCCTGCCGAACCGCCGCCAGTGGTGTCGCCGCCCGGAAGATCGGCATCGTTGTCGTTGCCTGTCCCATTGCTCATCGAGGTGCCCATGCCACTGCGGATGCCTACGCCCGAGCCGCTGTCCATGTCGGTGCCTTGTCGGGCTGGATCCTGACCCTGCTGGCGAGGGTCTACACCCGTCTGCGAAGGTGGCGGCCCCATGCCTGGAGCGGTCGAACCTGCGGCAGCCATGAATGAAGCGCAGGTCAGGGCGCAGCCAAGCGCCAGTGCCGCAATTGATTTGTTCATCAGGTGATCTCCTTGTCGTGGTCCTTACCTGAACTTGGTCATCTGTGACACGAACATCGTGCCATCATGGCGACCAGCGGCATTTGTCCGGCGACGCCTCGTAAAAAATTCGCATATTCATAGGCTTAAGGCGCGAAAAAGACGTTGACACACATTTGAATATCCGTAGAATGCCGACCCACAGCAGGCACGTAGCTCAGTTGGTTAGAGCACCACCTTGACATGGTGGGGGTCGTTGGTTCGAGTCCAATCGCGCCTACCAGATAAAATCCGCTCTGCTGGGCGGTGCGAAAAGGGTGATCCGAGAGGGTCACCCTTTTTTTGTGTCCGTTTACCGTCCTGAATGGGCCGGCACGTCCTTCACTCCTCCCCGGATTCCCGGCGCGTGGCATCGCGTTCCACTCACCAAACCTGGCTCTCGACAAAAAAATTCCTGATTTTTCAAGCTATCGGCTGGACCTTTTGCCACGATGCGCGATCATCAGTGCATGGAAATCGAAAGGAGGTGTGTATGTTTAGTCGGTCGCTGACCCTTGCCATTCTGTTCGCCGTTGCAGGCCCGTTGTTTGCCGCTGACGGTGATACCCCATTGACTCAGGAGCGTGGCAAGTCTCGTCCGTTGATCATCATCGCTTCCAGCTCGGTCGACCCGACGCTGGTGAGCCTCAAGAAAAGCCTCGACGAACCTGCCAACAAAGAAGCCTTCGCCAAGCGCAACATGGTTCTCTATACGGTCGTGAACATGATCGGCCAGCGCAACGGCAAGGACATGGATGCACAGGCGACCATGTCGCTGATTCGTGATCTGAAGCTGGGTGCGCGGCCGGGCGATCAGGCGCAGGTGATTCTCGTCGGCAAGGACGGCGAAACGAAGATCGACCATAAAGGCTCGATCGATCCCAAGGAAATTTTCAGCACCATCGACCAGATGCCGATGGCTGAAAAAGAAGCGGCTGCCGCGCCAAGCGCGCCGGTTGCCGAACCCAAGGCGGCAGCGCCGGCTGGCAAGCCAGGCAAGGCCGGCAAAAACGCGCCCGCCGCTCCGCCTGCGGGGCTGGATGACTGACCCTGCAACGGTTCGCCTGGTGGCTGCACGACAAGCATCATGCAGCCACGCTTCGAGGGTCGTCATGTTGATCCGTGGCGGTAGGGAATCCTCGGGCTTGCTGCTAAGATCGCGGTTTTTTCAGCGATAAGGAATGTCATGAAACATTGGGCGGGCGCGGTTGCGCTGGTGATGCTGGCCGGCTGCATGAGCTTGAATCAAACGCGGTCTGCGGGACCTGCGCATGTGTACGCGAGCCAGAAACCGGCCGCGGCGGTGGCTGAGTGCATCAAGGTCACCTGGGCCAATGTGCAGCTGTTCGGGGATGTCGCCGACGTGTTCATGGAAACGGGCAAGCCGGGCGAGTTCACCGTTTACACCACCGAAGGCGAGTATTTCGCCGACGTGCTGGGGAAGGGCGGCTCAACCACCATCAATTTCTACGCCAAACCGGGTGCCAAAGTGGTCGACCAGCGCGGCGCAGTGCTGGCGACATGTCTGTGATCAGCCTCAGTTGACCGACCGTTCGGAGGCGCCCTGCAAAGGCGCCTCCGCACGGTGCATCACTGGCGAACCACGCGCAACGGTTTCAGGTCCTACATCGGCGGCGTCACGCCATTTTCCCCGGCAGAAATCGACAGCGCGGTCAGGGTGTCGTCTGCACCTTTCTGTGCCTGCAGCACGATCTTCACACCAGGCTTGAGCAGGTTGCGATCACCCGGCACGAGGTTGACGATCGGGACGTCATCCGGAATCAGAATCTTCTTCTGGCCACCTTTGTAATTGACCGTGATGGTGCGGCCTTCGCTGGTGACCAGATCCCCCACCGACCCATTGGTCATGGTGCTGTCCTTGGCAAGGTCGAACGCCCTATGGCCGTCGCCGGTGCCGGCCATTTCCGGGGGAAAGACATGCACCTCCAGCGCTTTCAACGTGCCATCCGGCATTGGCACGGCGGCCGAGCCGATGTAGCTGCCAGGCTTGATTTCCGACACCTGAGCCAGCGTCACGCCGCGTACCTGGGTGTCCGGCGTGAGGTTGACCTGAACATCCTCACCACGGTTGCTGTGGACCTTCAAATGGTCGCCTTCAACCGCCGTGATCGCGCCGCGCACACGCGTAGGTTTGGCATCGTCCGCCCTAGACACGCCCGAGGCGAACAGTGCGGCCGCCAGCAGGCCTGGAATCAGCAGGGAGTCGCGCTTTCGTTTACCAGTCTGGGTTCTCATGGGTCTCACATTCCCGAGTGGTTGTTCTGATTCACCAGCTTAGCCGCACCGGCGCATGCCTGGATGACATCGCTGTCAGAAACCTCCGAAGCCGATGGGCCACACTACGCATCATGCCGCGGGTACTGCCGCGTTACATAGACTGTTTGCATAGTCATTTAGAATAAAAATGAATTTAAGTAATTAAAGATCGGGTGATAAGGTTTTAAGCAGTCGCTGGAACCTTAGAATTGGTTATTAGAACCTTCCAGATTGACGCGTCCATTTCATTCATCTGGTAAGGGAACACCCATGGCCGTTTTCGATCATCTGAGCCGTCGTCGTGTGCTGGGGCTGGCAAGCGCCGCACTGGCATCACCGTTTCTGCTGTCGCTGCCACGCAGCGTCTGGGCCATCGACGAGCATGCCGATCATGCAGCGCATGGCGCAGAGGCGTCAGCGGAGCCGGCCGGCACCGGCGAATTCATCCGGCTCGACCAGCCGCGTGCGTTGAAGCTGGCGATCAACCTCAATGCAGTGTGTCTGGCGCCGGTGGTCATCGCCCACGGTCAGGGATTTTTCAAGAAGCACAATCTGGATGTCGAACTGGTCAATTTCGGCAACTCCACCGAGGTGCTGCTCGAGGCGATTGCCACTGGCAAGGCGGATGCGGGAATCGGCATGGCGCTGCGCTGGCTCAAGGCCCTCGAACAAGGTTTCGACGTCAAGCTGACGGCAGGCACTCATGGCGGCTGCCTTCGTCTGCTGAGCGCCGCGAATGGCGGCGTGAGCAGGCTTGAAGACCTCAAAGGCAAGGCCATTGGTGTCACGGACATGGCCAGCCCTGACCGCAATTTCTTTTCCATTTTACTGAAGAAGCACGGCGTCGACCCGACCCGCGATGTCGAATGGCGGCTCTATCCGGCCGATTTGCTCGGCACGGCGCTGGAGCGTGGCGAGGTTCAGGCGGTCAGCGGCAGCGACCCGTTCATGTATCGCTTGATCAAGGCCGGCAAGGCCCGCGAGTTGTCGACGAATCTGGTGGAGGAGTACGCCAACCTGAGCTGCTGCGTGGTGGGCGTGACCGGCAAACTGGCGCGCGACGACAAGCGCGTGGTGGCGGCGCTGACCCAGGCGATCCTCGAAGCCCACGATTACTCGGTGAAGCACCCGGAGGAAGTGGCCAAAGGTTTCCAGGCCTACGCGCTCAATACCACGACCGAGGAAGTGGTCGCCATTCTTCACGATCACACCCACGGCCATCACGCCGTCGGCGCCGCGCTGACCGCCGAGATCGCCACCTACGTGCGTGACCTCAAGACGGTCGAGGTGATTCGCCAGAGCACCGATGCCAACACCTTTGCCGGGGAGATCACCGCCGATGTCTTCAGTTGAGGTGTCCGCGATCCGGGCGCGGGCTGAATCCCCGACGTCCGGGCTCTGGCTGCAAGGGCTCGTTGCCGCCGCCTTCTGGCTGGCCTCCGCGCTGCTGATCGTTTACCTGCCGAACGCCACGCGCACCTGGCCGATGACGCAGGGCCTGGCGAATGTGTGTCTGGCGGTGACCGGTCTGATCGTGCTCGCGGTCATCGTCGCACGCTGGTCGCAACGGCTGTCGGCGCGGACCCGACACCTTGGGCCGTGGCTGATCGCCTTGCCCGTGGTGCTGAGCCTCTGGGAATTGCTCACGGCCAAGCTCGCCTGGTTGCCCGTGCCATTCTTCGCGCCGCCCCAGGCATTGCTCGACGTCTACGTCGAAGACTGGCCACGACTGGCCGACAGCCTGTTTCACTCGGCCATCCTGTTGGGCAGCGGCGTGGCGCTGGGCGCAATCACCGGCTTTATCGCCGGGGTCGCCATCGGCTGGTCGCGCAGCATCGGCTACTGGCTTCACCCGGTGCTGCGGATTCTGGGACCGGTGCCGTCGACGGCGTTGCTGCCGCTGTGCTTTTTCCTGTTCCCCAGCAGCTGGAGCGCGAGCGTCTTTCTCATTGCCCTGGCGACCTGGTTTCCGGTCACCGTTCTGACGTGGTCCGGTGTGTCCAGCGTCGACAAGGCCTACTACGACGTGGCCCGTACGTTGGGCGCCAGTCAGCGTTTCCTGATTTTCAAGGTCGCCATTCCCGCTGCCTTGCCGCACGTTTTCGTCGGATTGTTCATGGGCCTGGGCGCATCGTTCTCGACCTTGGTGGTCGCGGAAATGATGGGCGTGAAATCCGGCATCGGCTGGTATTTGCAATGGGCGCAGGGTTGGGCGGCGTACGCCAACATGTATGCCGCGTTGTTGATCATGGCGCTGGCCTGTTCAGGGTTGATTTCAGCGCTGTTTCTGGTGCGTGACCGGCTATTGGCCTGGCAGCAAGGAGCAATGAAATGGTGAGTACGGCACGCGCATTGAACGCTGGGGCCAGCCCGGGTTTGTCGCTGCGCATCGATAACCTCAGCCACGGGTTTTCCCTCGAAGGGCACACGTTGCCGGTGCTCGAGCGTGTCTCGCTGAACGTCGAGCCGGGCGAATTCGTCGCGCTGCTGGGGCCTTCCGGGTGCGGCAAGTCGACGTTGCTGCGACTGGTGGCGGGGCTGGAATCCGCGGACAGCGGAACCCTGGCCGCCGACGGGGCAGACATCACCGGGCCGGACCCGAGTCGGGTCGTGGTGTTTCAGGACCCTACGCTGTACCCGTGGCGCAGGGTCTGGGACAACGTCGCCCTGGGGCTCGAAGCACAGGGCTTGCTGAAAACCACCAAGGGCAAGGTCGACGAGGCACTGGCCAAAGTGGGTCTGAGCCAGTTTGCCCGGGCCTATCCACGTCAGCTGTCTGGCGGCATGGCGCAACGCGTGGCGCTGGCGCGAGCCTTGGTCAACGAGCCGAGACTGCTGATTCTCGATGAGCCTTTGGGCAAGCTGGATTCCCTCACGCGGATCGCCATGCAGCAGGAGCTGATCGATCTCTGGCAGCGTCAGGGGTATACCGCGCTGCTGGTGACCCATGACGTTGAAGAGGCCTTGCTGCTGGCCAATCGGGTGATCGTGTTCAGCGACCGGCCTGCGAAGATCAAGGCCCAGCTGACCATCGAACGGCCTTATCCGCGGCACCGTGATGACCCGTATCTGGTCGATTTGCGCAAGCAGATTCTGGGGTTGCTGGGGTTGGGCGAGAGCTGGTGAGGCGAGGGCTGCGCGCGCCGTGAGTGACGGCGGCGCGCAGGTTCGCAGCGGATTATTGCTGCAGGGAAATGGTGGTGTTCGCCAGTTTTGGCTGGTTGAACATGCTCACCAGCACTTCATCGAGTACCGATGAGGCGCCCCATGGACGTGGATCGTTGAGGATCGCGACGACGACCCAGGTGCTGCCGTTGCTGTCCCGGCTGAAACCGGCAATCGCGCGTACGGTGTTCAGTGTGCCGGTCTTGATGTGTGCTTCGCCACGCAACGCGGTGCGTTTCAGGCGTTTGCGCATGGTGCCGTCCATGCCGGCCAAGGGCAGCGAGCTCATGAACTCGGCCTGATAGGGGCTGTTCCAGGCGGCCTGAAGCATCTGTGCCATCTCCCGGGCGCTGACGCGTTCGGCACGGGACAGGCCGGAGCCGTTCTCCATGACCAGGTGCGTTGCAATGATGCCTTTCTTCGCCAGCCACTGACGCACGACGCGCTGCGCGGCCTTGGCGTCATCACCGTCCGCTTCGTTGCGGAACTCCGAACCCAGGCTCAGGAACAGTTGCTGCGCCATGGTGTTGTTACTGAATTTGTTGATGTCGCGGATGATTTCCGCCAGATCCGGCGAGTAAGCCTTGGCCAGCAGTTTCGCGCTGCCGGGCACCACATCAAGCCGGTCCTTGCCCAGAATGGTGCCGCCCAGCTCCTGCCAGATGGCACGCACTGCGCCTGCGGTGTAGGTCGGGTGATCGAGCAGCGACAGATACGTCTGCGAGTTGCAGCCGTCGCCGAGCTGGCCGGAGACGGTCACGGTAATCCCGCCATCGGCTTCCGGGACCGGGTTATAGAGGACATCGCCCGTGCACTTGTTCGAGGACAGCGCCTTGACCTGATTGTTGATGTGAATCGCGGCAATCGGCGGCTCCACCGACACCAGAATCTTGCCGCCGTCGTTTCGGGTGACGAAGCGCAGGGCTTTGAGGTTGACCATCAACGAATCCGGGCGCACCAGAAACGGCTTGTTCTTGTCATTGCCATCGTCATCGAAGACCGGCAACTGCGGCTGGACGAAATGGCTACGGTCCAGCACCAGATCGCCTGTCACTTGCTGAACGCCGTTGGCGCGCAGGTCGCGCATCAGCAGCCACAGCTTTTCCATGTTCAGCTTCGGATCGCCGCCGCCTTTCAGATACAGGTTGCCGCGCAGGACGCCATTGCTCAGCGTGCCATCGGTATAGAACTCGGTTTTCCACTGATGGGTGGGGCCGAGCATTTCCAGCGCGGCATAGGTGGTAACCAGCTTCATCGTCGAGGCCGGATTGACCGACACGTCAGCGTTGAAAACGGTGGGTGTGCCCGGGCCGCTGACCGGCAGCATGACCAGCGACAGCGCATCGTTCTGCAGCTTGCTCGCCTTCAGGGCTTCCTGAACCTTGGGCGGCAGCGCGGTGTTGATAGGGGCGGCAGAAACGGACAGTGAAATCGGCAGAAGCAGGGTGGCAAGAAACAGCGGACGCAAAGACTTGATCATTCAGTAAACCCTACTGCAGAAAAGAGGGAGACGAAGAGGGGATGGATTCCCTCGCAACAAAAAAACGGAGGCTGAAAAAAAACCGTGTCGCCGGCAGGCTGGCACAGTGCGCCTCGATAAAGCGGCATTATGCCCCAAGCTTTGGTGACTTGCGCCGGGGTGCAGCCGTCAAACGCCGCTATTTTTTGCAGTTGTCAGCCGATTGTCACGTTAAAACGCGATTTTCTGCGGTATGTCGTCCGGCCCGCGATGCGGTTTCGGGCTTTTGTCGGGCCAAGCTGGTAAAGTGCCGCCCGATATTTACTTTTGAGGATTGTTTCCATGGCGACTAACCGTTCCCGCCGTCTGCGCAAAAAACTCTGCGTGGATGAATTCCAGGAGCTGGGCTTTGAACTGAACTTGGAGTTCAAGGAAGACCTGGACGACGCGGCGATTGACGCATTCCTCGACGCCTTCCTGGAAGAAGCGATGGATGCCAACGGTCTGGATTACGTAGGCGGCGATGACTACGGTCTGGTTTGCCTGGCTGAGCGTGGCTCGGTCACCGAAGAGCAGCGCGCCACCGTTGAAAGCTGGCTCAAGGCCCGCAGCGAACTGACCAAGGTTGAAGTCAGCCCGTTGCTGGACGCCTGGTATCCGGAAAAGCCGATCAATCCGGCAGCCTGAGGCATCGCGGGAGCAGGCCATGGGCCTGCTCCCGTCGTCGGGCCTGAATGCCCGGCCTTTGAATGTTCTTCATTCGGCGCACGCCACCCCCTGCAAATCCTTTCCCATCGTCATTTCACTGACTTGCATTCCCGCACGCCGATACAGGCCCTGCGCCGCTTCGTTGTGGGCGAACACATTGAGTTCCAGACGCCGGATATCGCGTTGCTCTGCCCAGCGCTCGATGGCCTGCAATGCCTGACTTGCAAAGCCCTGGCGCTGAAAGGCCTGGTGGATTTCCAGATCGTAGATGAACATTTTTGCCGGCAGCGGTGCATCGATCTGCACGCCGAACCAGGCCGTTCCGACGCGCTGTCCCGTCAGCGTCTCCAGCCGGAACAGGTGGTGATCCTCCGTCTGCAGGCCGTCGGGGAGCAGGGCGTTGAATGCCTGCGTTGCGCTGTCTAGCGCAAAGGACGCGGGGACGTGATACGTGTGTTGCATGTCTTGCGCATAGCCTGCAATCGAGTGTGAGAGAAACGCTTCGAAGTCGCGCTCGGTCATGGGCGTCAGGATCATTGCTGCGGGCCTTTTTCCAGTGGGTTGCCTTTCGCCTTGTAGGCGATGAGTGCGCGCTCCAGTGTCTGCATCGCAAGGTCAAGGGCGTGTTGACGGGCGCCGATTTCATCATCGTTCCCGTGGGCCTCGCAGGCCTCTTCCAGCGCCTGGCAGCACGTGATCACGTCGGTTGCGCTGATGATCCGGGCTGCGCCACGAATCTTGTGGCCGACATCCAGCAACTGCTGGCGATGTGCGGCGGGGACCAGTGCCGCCAGTTCGGCGCGGTCTTCACGGGCGCTCTCGATCAGTTGACCGATCAACCTGTCAGTCATTTCCTGACGGCCACCGGTCAAGGTCTCAACGCTAATTGCGTCAAAGACCTCGGTTTCCCCGGTCTCGGCGAGCGGCGGCAGCGGGGGCAGCGGCGCTACGTTGCTCAAGCGATCGTTCAGCGCAGTGAGGCTGATGGGTTTGAACAGGCAGTCGTCCATGCCCGCGTCACGGCAGCGTTGCTTTTCCTCCGGCTGCGCATTGGCGGTGAAACCCAGCACCGTGCACGGCGGCCGTGGCTCGCTGCGTTCCAGTTCGCGGATCGCCCGGGTCAGGTCGTAGCCGTTCATGACCGGCATGTTGCAGTCCGCGATCACCAGATCGAAGCGTTCGGCACGCCAGCGTTCCAGGCCGTCCGCGCCTTGAATCGCCATGTCGCAACGATGGCCGAGGAAGCACAGTTGTTCGAACAGCAGCAGGCGGTTGGCGGGGTGGTCGTCGACAATCAGAATATTGAGCTGCGTTGAGGTGCCGGGCGTGCTGTCCCGGGAAAGCGCCTGGGCAGCGAGAGGCTCAAGGGTGGTGAGGTCCAGCGTCATTTCCACGCGGGTGCCGTCGCCCGGCTGACTGCTGAGGGTCAGCGCGCCGCCCATCATCTCGCACAGGCTGCGGCAGATCACCAGACCAAGACCTGCGCCGGTCCGGGCCAGTTGCGCGGAGTGGTCCACCTGCGCAAAGGGTTCGAACAGACGCTGCTGGTCTTCTTCAGTGATGCCGATGCCGCTGTCATGAATGACCACCTGCAGCCGCATTTGCTGCTCGGTGCGGCCGTCTGCGGTTTGCAGGCTGATCCTGATCTGCCCCTGCTCGGTGAACTTGATGGCGTTGCTGATCAGATTGGAGAGGATCTGTTTGAAGCGCAAAGGGTCGATCAGCACGTCGGTGTTGGTCCGCGCGTCCAGATCCAGCACCAGTGTCAGGCTTTTCTGTCGCGCCAGACCGTCGAAGACGCGGATCACTGATTCCACCAACTGGCGCAGATTGGCCCGTTCAGGACTGAGGCTCAGACGTCCGGATTCGATCCGGGCAATGTCCAGGATGTCGCCGATCAGTTCCAGCAGGTCCTTGGCAGAACTGTAGGCCACCTCGATGGCGGGGCGATCGAGATGCCCGGTGTCCGCGCGTTTGAGCGCCAGTTCGAGCATGCCGATCACGGCATTCATGGGCGTGCGGATCTCGTGGCTCATGGTCGCCAGAAACGTGCTCTTGGCCCGGTTCGCGTCATCGGCCAGGTCTTTCGCGGTCTGCAGTTGCTCGATCAACTGGCGGCGTTCGCTGATGTCGATCCAGCCGCCGATGATGCCCTGCACTTTGCCCAGTGAATCGCGAAACGGCAGGATCCAGTGATAGATCGTCAGGTGTTTGCCGTGGATGTGCAGGGAGCGATCGAGAATCAGCGGCTCGTTTTCTGACATCACGCGCTTGTAATCCTCGACGTAGCCGAGGGCTTCTTCGGTGTTGCTCAGCACGCCGTCCAGAATGCTTTTGCCGATGACCTCGTCGCGTTGCGCCGCAAACGCGGCCAGGTAACTGTCGTTGCAGATTTTCAACAGGCCGTCGCGATCGCGCACATAGATCGGGTGGGGCGTGCCGTTGACCAGTGCACTCATGAACTCGAACTGGTCATTCAGGGCGCGCTCGGCCCGTTCGCGTTGCTTTATCTGGCGCCGCATCCACGCGTTCCAGGCCAGAGACCCGAGCAGCAGCAGGCTGGCGCCGACGATGATCTGGTAGATGAGCAACTGATAGTCGTGCCACGCGCCGCTTCCGGGCGGCGAGTAAGTGCGCCAGCGGTTGTTGATCGCGGCAAGGTCTTCGGGCGCGATGCTGGAGAGCGCCTTGTCGATGATCGAACTCAGTTCGGTCGCGTTGCGTGACGTGGCCATCGCGATCCGCGCAGGCTCCTGGCCCACGGTCACGCGCATCTGCAGTGTATCGTTCAGAGCCCGCGATGAGAGGAAGTAACTGGCGCTGAACAAGGAGGTGACCGCGCCTTCCGCACGGCCGTGGGCCAGCATGTCCAACGCTTGAGCGGGGTTGTCGACTTCCACCGGATAGATGCCCGGATAGCTGCGGGCGAGGTAGGGCAGGATCGGACTGCTCAGCGCCAGCGCGACGCGCTTGCCGTCCAGCTGCTCGAGATTGGACGGCGCCGACGGCTCTTTGCGCGTGACCAGCACGAAGACGTTATCCATGTAGGGCCGGCTGAAGTTGAAGCGATTCTCGCGCTCGTCGCTGGGAATCATGGCGCCGATCAGGTCGGCCTGGCCCTGGCTCAACTGATTGGCCATGTCGCTCATGCCCTGGGCGTGAGTGACCTTGAAGTTCAGGCCGGTGCGCAGGCGAATCAACTCCAGCAGATCGGCCGTCACGCCACTGAAGTTGCCATTGGCATCGAAGAACGTCAGCGGCGCGTACGCCTCGTTGAACACCACGCGCACCGTCGGATGCTGGGCGATCCAGCGTTCTTCGCGCTGGCTCAGCTGCAGCTTCTGATCGGTCAGCATCAGGTCGCTGCCGGCGCCCCAGCGTTTGGAGATGGAAATCCGCTCTTCGACCGGAATGCCCTTGAGCACCAGATTGACGATGTCGAGCAGCATCGTGTTGGACGCCTGAACCGCAAAGCTGAAACCGTTTGCCTCGTGCTTGCCGAAGTTGGCCATCTGCACGTTGTTCAGGTAGCCCTTGTTGATGACGTAATGGGTGGAAATGGTGTCGCCCAGAAAGACGTCGGCCTGATTGAACGCCACGGCATTGATTGCGCTCTGGAACGAGGGGAAGGTCTGCAGACGGGCTTTGGGATACAGGGCGCCGATTTCGTCGGGCGGCAGGTAGTGATAAACCATGCTCAGACGCAGGCCGTTGAGGTCGCCGTTCAGCGGCCTGACTTCCCCGGCGCGGGTGACCAGCACCGGCTGGTCCACGGCATAGGGCGAGGACAGCCTTACATCCTTCGCTCGCGCTTCATAGCCATTGGCGCTGCCCAGCAGATCGATGTCGCCGTTGACCAGCGCATCCATCGCCTCGTCCCGGCTGGCAAACCGCAGAACCTTGATCGGCAGGTCGAGCACGCGCCCGAGGATCCCTGCGTAATCGGCCGTGAAACCTTCATAGTCGTGGCCTGTGAGGGTCATGTCGAAGGGCGGGTAGTCCGGCGCGGAGGTGCCCAGAATCAGTTCGCGTTTATTACGCACCCATTGCCATTGGGCCCGGTCCAGCGTCACGTCCATGTGCGCGGGGTTGGACCGGCTGAGCAACGTGTAGCGTTCAGCCGCGGCAGGTTGTTGTGCCTGCGTATCGAGGCAGAGGCAGACAAGTACGGCCGCTATCCAATAGTCCTTTATCGCCTTCGGCATCCTGTCTCTCACACTAACGAATTGCGTTTTGCCATCTCGATAAGTTCTACCAGAGTCTTGGCTTTCAGTTTTTGCATCAAGCGGGTTTTGTAGGTGCTCACCGTTTTGTTACTCAAGAACATGCCTTTGGCTATTTCCTTGTTCGTTCGGCCCTGGGCAAACAATTGCAATACCATCAATTCGCGGTCGTTGACCAGTTTGAAACGTTCGATTTCGTTGGGATCGCCATCTTTCTTGAGCGACGCGGCAAGCGCCTGGCTTGGAAAGTAATTGTAGCCGGATAATACCGCCTTGACCGAACTCACAAGTTCGCTCAAATCTTCCTGCTTGCACACATACCCGGCCGCGCCGGATTGCATGCAGCGAATGGCGAACAGGCTGGGCGCCTGAGCGGTCAGCACGAGAATCTTGGAGGGCAGGTGCATGGCGTTGAAGCGGGCCAGCACCTCCAGCCCGTCGAGCTTGGGAATGCTGATGTCGAGGATGATGAGGTCCGGCATGCATTCGCGGACCATCTGCATGGCGTCCACGCCATTATCGGTTTCACCGACGATCACGTAGTTTTCATTCTCCAGCAGCATGCGGATGGCAAGCCGAATGACCGGGTGATCATCGATGATAAAAATCGAGTTCATGATTCAATCCATAACGAGTGGCGAAGAAAGCGCGCACCTTATCCCAGATGTTTGAAAGCGCACATGAACAGATCATGCTGATCGCCACATATAGGAAAGTTCCTACAAAAATTAGCGTATTAGCGTACGTCAATACTTAAAACGGTCACGAACGGCTAGAAAAGTCGAGATCAAACACGTCACAAAACTGCATCAATTCAATCCTGTTTATTTCCTTTGGGAATAGTCCCACATTTGTGGCTAAGTTTGACGTGGGCGTTGAACGCGTCGCTTTAGAATCGCGCTTTTCTGTCCTGCGAATTGACCCGGGGCGATTCAGTCATCCTGAACCGGCAGTGCAAGCAGCCGGCGTAATTCCAGCGTGTTCAAAGGCTTGTTCAGGCATCCGAGCAGCGGCAGGCCTTTTTCCCTGGCAGCGCATTCCAAGGCGCTCAACTGAGTGGATTCAAGGCCGCTCAGCAACACCGCTTGCTGAATCAAGCCGCGCTGGCTGGCGGCCTGAATCAATTCCATGCCACTCATATCAGGCAGGCGTTGATCGCACAGCAGCAAGTCATAAGGCTGCGGACTTCGTTCCAGCGCTGTCATGGCTTCCATCGCGGTAAGGGCCGGCGTCAGCAGGTACAGGCCATGATTGTTGAGCAGGATCTGCAGAGCGATCAGCTGAAACGGATGGTCCTCTACCAGCAGAATACGAAGATTGGGTCTGAACATGGGCGGTTCCAGGCGAGGCGGCAGGCGGGTCGAGATCTTGGCGAATGGAGTGCATCCGGCAGGGGCTTATGGCGTGAACCGATGCCTCGGGCAGGTAATGGAAGGAGTGTTCCAGCGCACGGGCTGGCGCGGATTATTCGGGAGAGGTCTGTAGGCGGCGATAGGGTGTTTCTGATGGCGCCGTAGGAAGATTCCGAAGTTTGGGTTTTCTTTTCCTGATTGGCTGAAATAAAAAGCCCGATTCCTCGGTGGGAATCGGGCTTTTCCAGAGCGGCTCGTGCGTCAGACCGGGCTCGAACGTCCGGTCATTTCCCGCGCCATCTCACTGGCGTAGCTGTCGGTCATCCCGGCAATGAAGTCGATGACTCGCAAAAACGAGGTGTGCAGCGGCCAGGACGGATCAGGCGCATTGTTGCCCAGCAGATCGAGGATGCGCCGGCTCTTGAACGAGGGTGTGTGCCCGCCGAATTGCTCCAGCGCCGCGCCACAAAACGCATTGAGGAGGATCTCCAGCGTCGTGTAAGCGCCGATTTCGTGCAGCGTCTTGCGCTTGTCCTGGAAGATTTTCTTGCGCGCCATGTCTTTGGCACTGAGCACGCAGCGCTTGGCCGGGCCGTGCATGTGCTCCACCAGATCGCCTTGCAGCGTGCCGGCCAGCAACGCGTCCTGCTGCTCGACGAAAGCGCGGGCGGCGGCGTTGGTCAGGTGTTCGATGGCCTTGCCGCGCAATATCGCGAGTTTACGCCGCCGCGAATCGTCCGGACCCAATTGACGGTAGGTCTCCGGCAGATCGTCGCCCACCAGGCTGAGCAGAATGGATTCGACCTCGGCGTAGTTGAGCAGCTCCATTTCCAGGCCGTCTTCCAGGTCGATCAGCGCGTAACAGATGTCGTCCGCCGCTTCCATCAGGTACACCAGCGGGTGGCGAGCCCAGCGCTGTTCTTCCAGTTGAGGCAGGCCCAGCCGGGTCGCGATCTGTTCAAGAATCGGCAGCTCGCTCTGATAGCAGCCGAACTTGTGCTTCTTATAGCCCAGCGAGTCGGCGTGACGCGCGGTCCACGGGTACTTGAGATACGTCCCCAAGGTGGCGTAGGTCAGGCGTGTACCGCCTTCGAACTGGTGGTATTCCAGTTGCGTCAGTACCCGGAAACCTTGCGCGTTGCCTTCGAAGTTGAGGAAGTCGTCGCGCTCGACGTCGCTCATTGCGTCCAGCCAGCCGCGGCCCGCCGCTTGCTTGAACCAGTTTCGGATGGCGTCTTCCCCGGAGTGGCCGAACGGCGGATTGCCGATGTCGTGGGCCAGGCAGGCCGATTGCACGACCATGCCCAGATCGCTCGGGTCGCACCAGTCGGGGAGGGCGCCGCGCAGGGTTTCGCCGACGCGCATGCCCAGCGAGCGACCGACGCAGCTCACTTCCAGTGAGTGGGTCAGGCGGGTGTGAATGTGGTCGTTGCTGGTCACCGGATGGACCTGGGTCTTGCGGCCCAGTCGGCGAAAGGCGCCGGAGAAGATGATCCGGTCATGATCCTTGTGAAACGGGCTGCGCCCCAGTTCTTCGGGGCTGTGCAGGGTTTTGCCTAGGCGCTCGCGGGTGAGCAGGGTTTGCCAATCCAAGGCCGGTACTCCGTCGGGTGATTACCGGCCTAGCTTCCCGGTTCGCCCATCCGGCTGCAAGCACAAGATGGCGCGAGACGGAAGGATCAGAGGCCCGCGGCGTCGACGTCGATCAGCAGCAGGCGCTGGCCGTTGTCGAAGAATTGCCCGGCCGTGAGGCAATACTGGTTGCTGGTCGCGTCGCGATAGGTGTTAGACAAGGTCAGGCGTCGCTCATGCCAGCCTTCGGCGAGCAGGTGGTAGAAGTAAGGACGCCACGACCAGTTGTGGCCCATGTAGCGGCTGTCGGCTACCCACGCGCCATTGCGCCATTCCAGATTCGGCGTGAGCTGGGTGCCATGGCGGTCGCATTGATAGAAGCGCAGCAGCCAGGGAAATTCCTGCATGGGCGGCAATTCTGCCAGCGGCGCGTCACCCTCGGCCCAGCCCTGCAAACGTGCCATCAACTGACTCAAGTGCTTGCGCAGCTGCATCAGCCGCTCGCGCTCGACGACCTTCTGCAGCACGTAGCGGTCCCGCAGTTCGGCAAAGCGGGGGACGAAGGCATCAGCCGCAAAAAAATCCAGCTGTGCCTGGGCGAACAGAAACCCTTGCACGTAGCGCGAGCCGCATTCGAGGGCGAAGTGCAGCTCGGCTTCGGTCTCGACGCCCTCGGCAATGATCCAGCACCCGGTCTTTTCGGCCATCTGCGCCAGTGCCTTGACCACGTCACTGCTCGGGCCACCGCGGGCGGCGGCCTGGAACAGACGCATGTCGAGTTTGAGGATGTCCGGTTGCAGCGCCAGCACGCGGTCAAGCTGCGAGTACCCGGCGCCAAAATCGTCGATCGCAATACGCGCGCCGGCCTCCCGATAACGCGCCACGACGTCGCTGAGTCGCTGGCTGTCGCCACCCAGTTCAGTGATCTCGAAAACGATTCTTTGCGCAGCGATGCCGTGGCTCTGCAGCTGCTTGAGGCTTGGCAGCGGCTGGCCGGGGCGCAGTCGACTGATCCAGCGCGGCGAAATGTTCAGGCTCAGAAACCAGTCATGGGGCGCCTCATGCAGGCGGCTCAGCGCATTGTCGCGCAGCAGGCGGTCGAGCCGTCGCAGTTCGGCGGCGGCGCGCCGCGGATCTGCGAACAGCGGACCCACCGATTGCAGGCTGCCGTCCGCCTGACGCAGGCGTCCCAATGCTTCAATACCGGCAATGCGGCCCGTCGCGGTGTCGATGAACGGCTGAAAGCAAGCTAGCGGTTGCCCATCGATCACATGGCCTCCTTAGTGGTTATTGGCATTATCGTGCAGGCAGAAAAAACCGCGCCGGCCCAATGTGAACCATTGGGAGCGAGCGCGGTTACGATTTGTTGCAAGAATGCAGCCAGATGGCCATCTCAGGGACGGCGTTGCGATCCCTGCACCACCATTCTGATGATAGGCAACAGGCTGGCGCTGAGTTTGATCAGCCGTGTCACGCTACCCGTCCGCTTGCTGCGCGCGCCTTTGCCGGTGAGAAAACCCAGCAGTGAAACCGCGCCGACTCCCCACAACGGGGCGTGCTTGATGCCCAGCGATCCGGGCAGATCGGTGGCCATCCCGCGCATGCGGTGCAGAGGGCGCATGAGCTGCGCCGACTCGTGGCGGATTTCCTGGCGATGCATTTCCATGCGCAGGCGGATCAGCGCCTTGCGCAACTCGCGACGGTTATGGGTCTGAGGCAGTTCGGGCACACTCATGGCATCAGTCGCTCGCGGTCGTTGGCCAGTTCTTCCAGCGTCGAGTGGAAGGGTGAAGACTCGTCGAATATGGCCGCTTTGAGTCGCAGCGCGCAGAACAGCGCCGCCAGCGTATAGAACGCACACAGACCAATGATGCCGGTCAGGCGATAACTGTCCCACACCAGAATCAATAGCAGCGCGGACAGGCCGATGAGCAGCAACAGCGCGAACACCAGCGCAAGTCCGGCGAACAGCAACAAGCTCACCGTCCGGGCTTTCTGCTCCTGCAATTCGATGCCGAACAGTTCGATGTGACTGTGCAGCAGTCCCAGGAAAGCCGCGCCAAGTCGACGCGGCGATGACGTGTTATCGGTCCCGGATGGACCTGTCTGCGACGTCATGACCGTCAGCGCCGCGTGGCCAGCAGACCCAGCAGAAAGCCGACGCCGGCGGCGATCCCGACCGACTGCCATGGGTTGCTCTGTACATATTCTTCAGTGGCGACGACCGCTTCCTTGCCGCGCAGGCGCAGGGTTTCTTCCGTCACTTTCAGGGTTTCGCGGGCGCGCAGCAGACTTTCCTGGATCTGATCGCGCAGTTCATCGGCCTGTTCGCCGGCCAGAGAAGCGGTGTGCGCCAGCAGCTTTTCCGTGTCAGTGACCAGAGTCTGGAAGTCTGCCATCAAAATGTCCTGGGCTTTTTCTGCTGTTGGGCGAGCCATGGTGTTCTCCGTTGGGGTGACGATATGGGGTTTCGAGTATGGCTCATTCCTGAAGGTTCATTCCAATCGCTCAACATTGCCGCGCCAGCACTGGTACAGCTTTTGCTTTGAAGTGGTGCGCCAGGAAGGCCGCGCGCTCCAACGCAGAGCGCACATCACGGCGAATGCGCCGAAACCTGGATCTCACTCCATAAAACCGGGAAAAGTGCCCGGCAATGACGCTTTTGGTCTTGATTCGCGCGCCAATTCGGGTCGTCAGGATTGTCCTGTGCCTTCAATTGGTGCAATTGAGCGAAGGACGCTTAAGTGACACTGTCGGGACAGCGTTTCCTCATTTGCAGGCCTGCCCCTCGATGGAAAATTTGCAAAACGCCGTGGACACGCTGGTCCACGGTTCCAACACCCTGTTCATTTTGATCGGCGCAGTCATGGTACTGGCCATGCACGCTGGCTTCGCTTTCCTGGAAGTCGGCACCGTGCGGCAAAAGAATCAGGTCAATGCACTGTCGAAAATTCTCAGTGATTTCGCCGTGTCGACGCTGGCGTACTTCTTCATCGGTTACTGGATCTCCTACGGCATCAGTTTTCTGCAGCCCGCGGCGGTGCTGGCAAACGACCACGGTTACGGGCTGGTGAAGTTCTTCTTCCTGCTGACCTTCGCCGCCGCGATCCCGGCCATTATCTCGGGCGGCATTGCCGAGCGTGCCCGCTTCGCACCGCAGCTGTGCGCAACCGTGCTCATCGTGGCGTTCGTGTATCCGTTCTTCGAGGGAATGGTCTGGAACGGCAACTTTGGCCTGCAAGCCTGGCTCAAGGAGCACTTCGGCGCCGGCTTCCATGACTTCGCCGGTTCGGTGGTCGTGCACGCAATGGGCGGGTGGCTGGCGCTGGCCGCAGTGACGCTGCTGGGTGCGCGCCACGGTCGTTATCGCGACGGCAGGCTGGTGGCCTATCCGCCGTCGAGCATTCCGTTTCTGGCGCTGGGATCATGGATTCTCATCGTTGGCTGGTTCGGCTTTAACGTGATGAGCGCCCAGACACTGGATGGCGTCAGCGGGCTGGTGGCGGTCAACTCGTTGATGGCGATGGTGGGCGGCACGGTGGCGGCGTTGATCGTCGGTCGCAACGATCCAGGCTTCCTGCACAACGGGCCCCTGGCCGGGCTGGTCGCGGTGTGCGCCGGGTCTGACCTCATGCATCCGGTGGGCGCACTGGCAACGGGGATCATCGCCGGCGCGCTGTTTGTATGGAGCTTCACAGCGGCGCAGGTGCGCTGGAAACTCGACGACGTCCTGGGCGTGTGGCCATTGCACGGGCTGTGCGGTGTGTGGGGCGGGATCGCCTGTGGCATTTTTGGTCAGTCCGCACTGGGCGGCATCGGCGGCGTGAGCCTTGCCAGCCAGTTGATCGGCAGCGCTCTGGGCGTGGTGATCGCGCTGGCTGGCGGTTTTCTGGTATACGGCGTCATCAAGCGGTGCCTGGGTCTGCGTCTGACGCAGGAGCAGGAATATTACGGCGCGGACCTGTCGATCCACAAAATCGGCGCGGTCAGTCACGACTGAGACGCAGCGCCCGTGCTTGGCTATGCTTACCCCGCGTGCGGGCGGTGAGTCTGGCCCGGGTGTTTTCGGCAGCCAGGCCGACGACGCGGGCATCATCCTTGATTTTGTCGAGCCCATCGGGCGTCGGTCAGCAGTAGGAGCGGTCGATGGAGCGCATTTATTCCCTGCAGGGCTTGAGGGGCGTGGCGGTATTGGGTGTCGTGCTGTTCCACATGACGGCGGTGGAGCACAAATATTCCGGCGGTGACATTCTGTTGCCGCCGCTGCTGGATTTCTTTCAACTGGGCGTCGACCTGTTCTTCATCATCAGCGGTTTCGTGATGGTCATCGTCAGTCGCGGGCGCTTTCAGAAGTTGTCCGAGTCCAAACGGTTTCTTTTCAATCGAGTCTCGCGGATTTATCCCACGTACTGGCTGTACTTCTTCATCACCCTCGCGGCGGCTTTGGCGATGCCGGGAATGGTCAACAGCAGCCACGGCGCTTCCAATATGCTGATGTCGTTCCTGTTGCTGCCCAATGACAAAGTGCTGCTGGTGATCGTCGCGTGGTCGTTGCTGTTCGAGCTGTGGTTCTATCTGGTGTTCACGGTGCTGATGGGCTTTCGCGAGCGCTGGTTGCCGCTGTTTTTGAGCACGTGGGCGCTGATTCTGGTGGCGTTCAATAGCGTCGAAAACTGGCAGGATTACAATTCCGCGCTGAAAATCATGCTGCATCCCTATGCGCTGGAGTTCATTGCCGGCGTCGCGCTGGCGTTGCTGTTCTACAGCCCTCACAGTGCGCGCATTCCCACCACTGCTGTCGGTGCCGCACTGGCCGTCGCCCTGCTGCCCGGGATCGGCTTGATCGGCTATTACCGGCTGTTCGACGACCAAGGGATGCTGCGCATGTTCGCGGTCAGCCTGGTGTTCGGGACATTGGTCTTTTCGCTGGCGTTGCTCGAGCGCAGGCGGCACGTGCGGATGCCCGCGTTTCTGGTTGCGGTGGGGGACATGTCCTACACCGTTTACCTGTCGCACTTACTGGTGCTCGGGGTCATCGGGCGGGTCTGGCTGCTCATCGGCGTCAGGCCCGACAGCCTGCTCGACAATGCCTTGTTCGCCTCCGTGATGATGGTCGCGGTGCTGTGTTACGGATGGGTCGGCTATCGCTGCTTCGAGAAACCGGTGCTGGACCGCTCCAACGACTTTTCCAGACGGCGCTTCAGGCTCGACGGTATTTCGGGGCGGGCCTAAAATGGCGTTCCATCCCTTGAAATTCTGCGCTCAGAGGGTCACGCCATGCCGCCGGAATGCCAACTGTTCGGAACCCTGGGTTGTCATTTGTGTGAAGTGGCCGAGGCCGAATTGATGCCGCTGGTGGAGCACGGCCTGTTGGTGGAACTGGTCGACATCGCCGAGAGTGAGTCGCTCAACGAAACATACGGCCTGCGAATTCCGGTGTTGCGGCGCACCGACACCGGCGCCGAGCTGGACTGGCCATTCGACGCCGGGCAGGTGGTGGTGTTTCTCGCCCGGAGCTGAAGCCTGCGGGCGAGTGAAAAGCGAGACGTGAAGCGGGGCTCAGAGGTACTGAGTGTCGACGACCATTGCCTTGGCGACCGCTTCTTTCTGCGCATCGCTCATGCCGTCCCAGACGTGCACTTTGGCGTAGTAGCCAAGGCCGGCCACGATGTACAGGCTCAGGGTGAAGATGATGAACACCGACATGAATGTCCAGCGACCGACATCGCTGTCTTCGTTGGAGAACGATTGGGAGTAGTTTTCGTCATTTTCGGCAGGGGTGCCGGTGGAGAGACGTTTGATCCATTGAAACAGTTGAACCAGCATGGCGTAACCTCAAAGTTGAAATACAAAATCTGTCGTGGGCAGTGGAAGACCGGTGCGGGAGCGAGTCTTCAGTGCCGACGTATGAACTCCGGCGTTCGCGCAGTGACTGCGCCGAACAAACGCTGAAAACGAAAAAAGCCCGTCTAGGACGGGCTTTCTTTTTATGATTTCAGGTCTGGCAGGCGTTTTCGGTTTCGATCACGATCATCGCCGTGACTCGCTCGGTTTCGCGCCTGCTTGCCGATTTAGCAACATTTTAGAACAAATCATTTTGCCCATCCACTGCTGTCATGTAGTTGTCTGATGACTGGTGCTGTTTCTCGCTGCGACATAACGTCGCGCGGCGCGCAAAGCCCTGCAACAGAGCCTTCGGCCTTGGGCGAAAGCATGGCCGCTCGCGCATCGAGACCCGGTCGAGCGATAATGCCGGCTCCGTTACGTCCGTCTTTTTGCTCGAGCCTTCCATGTCCGAACCGCTTTTCAACGCCGCCAACAGCCAGGCCAGCACGTTGTACTTGCCGCCTGGCCCTTGGCAGACCGTCCTCGATTGCCTGTGCGAGCGTTTCAGCGCCGTCAGCCGTGCGCAGTGGCAGGACCGTATTGCGCGGGGCAGGGTGCTGGACGGCGATGGTCAGCCGATTTCGGCGGAGCTGGCCTACCGGGAAGGCTTGCGCATCCACTATTTTCGTGAAGTGCCCAACGAGACAGCCATCCCTGTGCAGGAGACGATTCTCTACGCCGATGAGCATCTGGTAGTGGCGGACAAACCGCATTTTCTGCCGGTGACGCCCGCTGGCGAATACGTCGAACAGACCCTGCTGCGGCGACTGATCCGCACGCTGGGCAACCCCGATCTGGTGCCTTTGCATCGCATTGACCGGCACACCGCAGGGCTGGTGTTGTTTTCTGCCAACAAGCAGACCCGCTCGGCGTATCAGTCGCTGTTTCCCACGCGCCAGATTGAAAAGCGCTACGAAGCGATCGCCAAAGCGTTACCGCACCTGACATTCCCTCGGGTGCACAAAAGCCGCCTGGTGGATGGCGAGCCGTTTTTTCGCATGCAGGAAGGGCCAGGCCAGAGCAACACCGAAACCCGCGTCGAGGTCGCCGAGCGCAATGGCGATCTGTGGCGCTACAGCCTGTTTCCGGTCACCGGGAAAAAGCATCAGTTGCGCGTGCACATGGCGGCGTTGGGGGCCGGGATCTGCAACGACCCGTTCTACCCGGACGTGATCAAGGACGCCGTGGATGATTACGCAAACCCCCTGAAACTGCTGGCGCAAGGGTTGCGCTTCGTCGATCCGGTAAATGGCGAGGCGCGGGTTTTCGAGAGCCGGATCACCCTTGACTGGTGACACGGCTCGGAACGCAGGCAAAAAAAGACCCGCACGATGGCGGGTCTTTTTTCAAGCTGGAATCACAGCTCTTTGACGGTACGAACCTGATCCTTGTTGATACGGGTTTCTTTACCGTCCAGTTGCTTGAACTCATAGAAGCCGGATTCTTCATCGTATTTAGGCGCGTCGGTCGCCTGAATTTCACGGCCATCGTTCAAGGTGATCACAGTGGGCGACGAGCAGCCAGCAAGACCGGCGAGGCTCAATGCGAGCAGGAAGGCGGCAGGAATAGTCCGTTGTTTCATTACTGTGTCTCCAAGAGATGATTCTTTGTGTAGTGATGTTTCTGACGTAAGCCGCGTCAGCAAAGTTCCATGAAACATGCCCGAGCCGGTCAGGGTGTGATCTGTGTCAGTAATTGCGGCGTGTTGAGGTTCGCCAGTCGAGGGTCCCCGGCGTCGCACTGCAGCGCCACCGCGCCCAGTTCAGCCATGGTCCGCCTCGGGCTGCGCTGGCCTTGTTGCCAGTGACGTTCGAACACCTCCACGTGACTGACCGGGATGCAGCACAGCAGCGGCTCCCATTGCTCGCCCTGACGCACCATCACCGGTTTTGTCGGGTGGGCGATGGCTGTACGCAGCAACCCTTCCAACAGCGCACGGTCGAGCATCGGCGTGTCGCACGGCATGACCAGCAGATAGGCATGACGCGCTGCGGCGAGCCCTGCACGAATGCCCGCATACGGCCCCGGAAAACCGGCTTCATCGTCCTGCACCAGTTGATCGGCAAACGGCGCGTACTGCTCGCGATTGCGATTGCAGGAGATGATCAGGTCGTCGGTCAACGGCCGCACGAGGCGATGCAGGTGCTCGATCAACGGCGCCCCGCGCCACTGAATCAGTCCCTTGTCGAGCCCGCCCATGCGTTGTCCCTGACCTCCGGCCAGCAGCAGTATCGAACAGGGAGCAAGGGCATCGAAAGGGGTCATGACGAACTCGGTCAGCGCGGAAAAATAGGGTGCTGTGATATAACACCGCACTGTTTCCTCTACAACCGGACCTAGCCGATGAACGCCAAGGCAGACACACCTTTCGTACCTTTGAATATTGCCGTTTTGACGGTCAGCGATACCCGCACGTTCGAAACCGATACGTCCGGACAGATGTTCGTCGACCGCCTGACCGCTGCCGGTCACGGGTTGATCGAGCGCGTGCTGCTCAAGGACGACCTGTACAAGATTCGCGCCCAGGTGGCGACCTGGATTGCCGACGACCAGGTGCAGGTCGTGTTGATCACCGGCGGCACCGGCTTTACCGGCCGTGACAGCACGCCCGAAGCCGTGGCCTGCCTGCTGGACAAGCAAGTGGACGGTTTCGGCGAGCTGTTCCGGCAGATTTCCGTGCCGGACATCGGCAGCTCCACCATCCAGTCTCGCGCGCTGGCGGGCCTTGCCAATGGCACGCTGGTCTGCTGCCTGCCGGGCTCGACCAATGCGGTGCGGACCGGTTGGGATGGCATTCTGGCCGACCAGTTGAACAACAGTTTCCGCCCCTGCAATTTCGTGCCGCATCTGAAGAAAGCCGAGCCGTGCGCGACCCGTGGGTGATGCTCGATGACCAAACCTGACATGCCCGGCCTGATGCCGGTTGAAGAGGCCATGGAGCGGCTGATGCGCCTGGCCGAAGGGGCGCCGATCCGCGAGCGTGAAAGCGTCTCGCTGGCCCAGGCGCAGGGCCGGATTCTTGCCGATGATCTGATCTCGACCCTCGATCTGCCGCCGTGGCCGAACAGCGCGATGGATGGCTATGCCTTGCGCGCGGCGGACTGGACCGGCGAGCCGCTGCCGGTCAGCCAGCGGATTTTCGCCGGACAGGCGCCCGAGCCTCTGCTGCCGGGCACGTGCGCCAGGATTTTTACCGGCGCGCCAGTGCCCGATGGCGCTGACTGCGTGGAGATGCAAGAGAACGCCGAGGTGCAGAGCGATGATCGCGTGCGTTTTCTCGAGCCGCTGAATGTCGGTCAGAACATTCGCCCCAAGGGACAGGAAACCACCGTCGGCGACAAGGTTCTGGAAGCAGGCAGCATGCTGGGTCCGATCGAACTGGGCCTTGCCGCGACGATGGGCTTCGGCCAGTTGCAGGTGGTGCGCCGCGCACGCGTCGCGGTGCTCTCCACCGGCGATGAGTTGATCGAGCCCGGCCAGCCTCTGGGCCCGGGGCAGATCTACAACAGCAATCGAGTGTTGCTGTGCAGCTGGCTTGTACGTCTGGGCTGCGAGGTGGTGGATGCGGGCATTCTTCCCGACGACCTGGGCAAGACTCGGGCGGCGCTGGGCGCACTGAACGCTGTCGACCTGATTCTCTCCACCGGAGGCGTTTCGGTCGGAGAGGCGGATTTCCTGGGTCATGCGTTACGCGAAGAAGGCGAAATCTCCCTCTGGAAACTGGCGATCAAGCCGGGCAAACCGCTGACATTCGGCCATTTCCGGGGCGTTCCGGTGATCGGCCTGCCCGGTAATCCGGCTTCGACGCTGGTGACCTTCGCGCTGCTGGCGCGGCCTTACCTGCTGCGCCGGTTGGGCGTGCGCCAGGTCAAACCGCTGCAATTCAAGGTGCCGGCCGGTTTCGCTTGGGACAAGCCGGGCAATCGCCGTGAATATCTGCGCGGGCGCCTGGAACAGGGTCGGCTGGTCGCTTATCGCAACCAGAGCTCCGGCGTCCTGCGCAGCGCCGCGTGGGCGGACGGCTTCATCGAGGTCGTCGAGGGCACGACGGTTGCGCAGGGCGACCTGCTCAATTTCATTCCTTTGAGTGAGGTGCTTGGCTGACAAGCGGCTGGATCCAACTGTGCCAATGTGAACTACCCTCAAACGCGTGTCGTGACAAATGGGCGTCGAGCATCTGCCCCGGAGTATTGTTATGCAGTCCTTGCGCATTGCCTGTGTGATTCCCACTTATAACGGCCGCCGCGAACTCGAGCGTCTGCTCGATTCCCTGGCGGTGCAGACCGCCGAGTTCGACACACTCATCGTGGACTCCAGCTCATCGGATGGCACCTTTGAACTCGCCCAGGCGCGCTGTGCCGATGTCATTCGCATCGACGGCAAGCAGTTCAATCACGGCGGCACCCGGCAAATGATGGCCGAGACTCATCCTCGCTATGACGTCTTCGTCTACCTGACCCAGGACGCTTATCTGGAAGACCCGCGCGCCATCGAGAACATCGTCGAGCCGTTCGACGATCCGCTGGTGGGCGCGGTGTGCGGCCGGCAACTGCCGCATCTGGACGCCACGGTTCTGGCCAGTCATGCGCGCTGGTTCAACTACCCGCCGGTGTCGCGCGTCAAAACCCTGGCCGATGTCCCGGAGCTGGGTATCAAGACACCCTTCATGTCCAACTCCTTCGCGGCCTATCGGCGCGATGCATTGCGTGCGGTGGGCGGGTTTCCGCCCCACGTGATCCTCTCCGAAGACATGTACGTGGCGGCCAAGATGCTGCTGTCGCACTGGAAGGTGGCGTATCAGGGGGCGGCGGTCTGTCGCCATTCGCACAACTACACGCTGCGCGAAGAATTTCGTCGGTATTTCGACATCGGTGTTTTTCAGGCCCGCGAATCCTGGATTCATGCCCATTTCGGCGGTGCGAGAGGCGAGGGCTTTCGTTACGTGAAGTCGGAGCTGGATTTTCTCGGCGCGCGGCGCTGGTACCTGTGGCCGTCGTCGTTCCTGCGCAACGGCCTCAAGTTGCTGGCCTTCAAGCTGGGCAAGGAAGAGGCCCGCCTGTCACGACCCCTGAAGCGCAAGCTGGGTATGTACAAGCGCTTCTGGGACAGCGAACACGCTTGACGGCATTCACCGATCCAGGCCCTGCCGCGCCAGCAGTGCCTGGAGCACGCTTTTCAGCCCGACGCGGCCCTTGCGCGGCACGCCTTCAAAGCGAATCCAGCCTTCATTGAAACCGTCCAGCATCTGCATGCGCGGCAGCGGGTTGCTCATGCCTTGGGAGACGAACAGCGCCTGCCATTGGTCTCGCGGCACGGCTTGCATCGTCACCGGTTTGCCGAGCAGCTCGGTGAAAGTCGCGGCGATCTGGTCAGGTGACACAGGCGTCTGGCTTTCGAGCTCGACGATGCGTTTGCCCACCCAGTGTTCTTGCAGCAACTGTGCAGCGACATGGCCTACGTCCGCAGTGGCAATCATCGGCACGGCCCTGTCCAGTGGTTGCAGAAAGCTGGGGATCACGCCAGTGCGCACGGCAGGTTCGATGTCCCACAGGCAGTTTTCCATGAACCAGCCCGGACGCAGGAAGGTTACCGGCAGCGACAGCGTGCTCAGGCTCTGCTCCAGCAGCTGCAATTGATTGAGCAGATTGGGTTGCGTGGCCTGGGCACCGATGGTTGAGATGCACACGATCTTGCCAGGCCGCGAGACGCTCAGTGCTGCATGAAGGTTGGCAATCATCCGCCGCGTTTCCGCAAACCCCTCCGACGGCGAAAAATTGGGCGGCAGCAGCACGAACGCCGCGGCGCTGTTCTGGAAGGCATCGGTCAAGGACGAGACGTCGTCCACGTCGGCGATCGCGATGTCGCAACCCATGTCCGCCCACTGCCGGGCCTTTTCAGCGCTGCGGACCACGGCGCGAACGGGTTGGCCCGCGCTCAGCAATTGCCGCGCAACTTCGCTGCCCACTTGCCCGGTGACGCCCATGATGGTGTACATGACTGTTTCCTCTGCGAGGGCGACCCTGCGTCGCCGTGGCACACAGCGTGCACTTGTCTGGCCGATTCTCCGATAGCATGGACGGCATTGAATAAATGATCTGGAGTCATCAATGGGATTCGACGGACGTTTGGCCAGCGGCATGGGGGTGCTCTCGGCAGTGGTCGATACTGGCAGCTTCGTCAAGGCCGCCGAGGTGCTGGACATGACTCAATCTGGTGTCAGTCGGGCGATTGCGAGGCTGGAGGGACGGCTCGGTATCCGCCTGTTCGACCGCACGACGCGCTCGGTCAAGCTGACCGATGAGGGCCGTCGACTCTACGAAGAGATCGCGCCGTTGCTGGCCGGGCTGGAGGAGGCCGCTTCATTGGCGTCCGGCAGCGCCAGCGCAGTGCGCGGACGCTTGCGGGTAAACGTCGATCCGTACTTTTCAAGGCTCATTCTGGCGCCTGCGGTGGGTGATTTCATGGCCACCTACCCGGAACTGGAGCTGGACCTGATGACCCGCGAGCAACTGGGTGACCTGGTGGCCGACGGCGTGGACCTTGCCGTGCGCTTTGGCGAGCCGCCGTCCTCGTCGCTGATCGGCCGACAGTTGCTCAAAACCCGCGTGCTGACTGTCGCATCTCCGACATACCTGAAAAAGCACGGCCGGCCCGGTCATCCCACCGATCTCGATAGCCCGGCCCATGTGTGCGTGGATTTTCGTGATCCACAGACCGGGCGACCGTTCGTGTGGGAATTCCACCGCGCCAAGGAGCGATTGATTCTGAACAGGCGTGGGCGTCTGATGGTCAACGACGTCGCCAGCCTGCACCGCATCTGCGAGCAAGGGCAGGCGGTGGCGCAGGTGTTGGCGTTGGGGGTGGAATCGGCGATCGCCGAAGGGCGCCTGATCGAGCTGTTCCCCGACTGGCCGGACGAGCACTTCGCGCTGTATGCGCTGTACCCGTCGCGGCACTTGCCACCCGCCAAGGTGCGGGCGTTTCTGGAGTTCGTCGTCGCCCTCAGCCGCTGAGGGCAGGGCGCCGATCAGCTCCGTGCGGCTTCTTCGGCCTGCTCGTCCATGCGGTCGGATTCGAACAGTTCGGCCAGTTCGGTGCGAGCCTCCAGCGCACTTTGCATCACCTTAGCCGCATCGTCGTAGATCAGGTGCTGACGGTTGAGCACCTGTTCGTCATGACGCTTGAAGCGCTCGATCCGCGCCGCCGCCTGCGCCTCGGTCAGGCCCAGGCCGATCAGAGTGCGGCGAGTCATCTCAAGGCTGGAATAGAAGGTTTCCCGCACCGCCTGAGCGTCCAGATCCAGCAGCCGGTGAACGTGCTGGCGGTTACGCGCCCGGGCGATGATCTTCAGGTGCGGATACAGCTTGCGTACCAACTCGGCGGTCTTGATGTTGATGTCCGGATCGTCTGTGGCGATGACGAAATATTCGGCCTGATCGACTTTGGCGGCACGCAGAATTTCCGGGCGCAACGGGTCACCGTAGAACACTGGCACGTTGCCGAAGCTGCGCGTGAACTCGATGGTTTCCACCGACGTGTCCAGTGCGATGAAGGGAATCTTCTGCGCCCGCAGGATACGCGCAACGATCTGACCCATCCGGCCCATGCCGGCGATCACCACGCGAGGATTGTCAGAGTCGATCTCGCGATATTCCTCGGGCACTTCCTTGACCACCGGCTTAGGCTTCAGCCAGCGCGAGAGCACCAGCAACAGCAGCGGCGTGAGCGCCATCGACAACGTGATCGTCAGCACCAGCGTGTCGTACAGGCTGGCGTCGAAAAGTCCTTGATCGCGGCCGATATTGAACACCACGAACGCGAACTCACCGCCCGCCGCCAAGACCAGGCCCAGGCGCAACGCGCTCTGTCCGGTGAGGCCGCCGGCGGCGCGCCCGACCAGGTACAACAGCGGAAATTTCAGCGCGATCAGCAACAGGGTCAGGCCCAGTACGGTGATCGGCGAGCTGATCAGCAAACCGACATTGGCGCCCATGCCGACGCTGATGAAGAACAGCCCGAGCAGCAGGCCCTTGAACGGTTCGATCTGCGATTCCAGTTCATGCCGGTATTCCGAATCAGCCAATAGCAGCCCGGCGAGAAACGCCCCCAGCGCCATGGACACACCGACCAGATCCATCAGCCAGGCCGTGCCGATCACCACCAGCAAGGCCGTCGCGGTCGACACTTCCTGCAACTTGGTCTTGGCAACGATGCGGAACACCGGACGCAGCAGGTAGCGTCCGCCCACCACGACCACTGCAATGCCGCCGAGCACTTGCAGGCCATGACGCAGCGAATCACCGGAGTTGGCATCGTGAGCGCCGCCTGCCAGCATCGGCACCAGCGCAATCAGCGGGATGGCAGCGATGTCCTGGAACAGCAGAATGGCGAACGCCAGGCGGCCGTGAGGTGCGTTGAGCTCTTTGCGCTCGGCCAGACTTTGCAGGCCGAACGCGGTCGATGACAGCGCCAGACCCAGGCCCAGCACCACGGCGCTGTTCAGCGGTTGATGGAAGGCGAGCAGGGCGACCGCGCCGATCACGACGCCGGTCAGCAGCACTTGCGCAAGTCCGACACCAAAGACCGATTTGCGCATGACCCACAGACGTTTGGGCGACAGCTCCAGGCCGATGATGAACAGCAGCAACACCACGCCCAATTCAGAGATGTGCGCGACACTTTCCGGGTTACCGATCAAACCGAGGCCGGACGGACCGATGACGACGCCTGCAATCAGGTAACCGATCACGGCCCCCAGTTGCAGGCGTTTGGCGAGGGGGACGGTGATGACGGCGGCGAGCAGAAACACGACTGCGGCCTGTAACAGGCTGCCTTCATGGGGCATTGGGGACTCCTTTCTGGGTGAGGCGCTGCAGACAAAACCCGCACGTAAAACGGATGCGTCCTACAGACCTGATCACACACATGCTATTGATTAAGTGCGCGTATTAAACCACGTCGAAGTGACAGGAATCAGCGACCGAGACGCTTCGCCGCAGGCCGTGACGATGCAGCGGCGTGCCAGTCGCTGCAGGAGCGCGTAACATAGGGCCGCATTTGTAACGCGCAAATGATCTCGACCGGATTCAGGAACTTCGCCATGACCAACAAACAGCGTCTCGTTTATTCGATCATCATCGCCCTGAGCGTGCTGGTCATCATGCTCGGCCTGTCGCATCTGCAGACCATCGGCGTGCTGAGCGAAAAAACATTTCAGTACATCGCCATCTTCGTGGCCGTGATCGTCGTGGTGCTCAATGGAGTGCTGCGCCGCAAGGTCAAGCACTGAGGCCCCCGGGTGCCGAGGTGCGGTGAAACTGCGCACCGACGTACCCGGTTACACAAGCCGGTCTGAACTATTTTTTGCCGGCCGAACTCCAAAACGTCGCATTCAAGAAAGCCCTTAACGGGAAATGGAGTTCAAAAATGATCAAGAAACTTGCCGCTGCCGTCCTCGCCACTGCCGCTCTGACCACTGCCCAGTTCGCTTTGGCGGACAAGCCTGGCGCAGGCTGGATCACCATCGAAAAAGCGATCGAAAAAGCCAAGGCGGCGGGTTACACCGAAATCTACAAAATCGAAGCCGACGACAATGGCTATTGGGAAGGCGAAGGGCGCAAGGCTGACAGTGTGACCTACGAGTTCCGCATCGATGGCACCTCCGGCAACGTCCTGCGTGACCAGAAAGACTGATCACGCCCCTCTGCGGGAGCGCCGTCCGGTGCTCCCGTACTGCTTTTCCCCCGCTTTACTCCCCCGTTCTTATCCGACACGCTTGCCGGCCAACCCACTGCAGCAGGAAGCAGCACATGAGTGTGCGGATCGAATTCAAAAGCAACCCAAGCGAAGACGAACGTCTGGAAATCCTCGAGCCGCTCAGGGCCTATAACGCGGCCAAGGCCGGCGACGGCAAGTCGGAAAAGTTCGCGTTCTTCGTCCGCGATGAACACACCGATGCCGTGATTGGCGGGCTGCACGGGCGCATCCTCTACCGCTGGCTGTTCATCGAGCTGCTGGTGGTGCCGGAACAGGCACGCGGGCAGCGCACGGGCAGCGAACTGATGGAGCTGGCGGAAAACTTCGCGCGGGAACGCGATTGCATCGGCGTCTGGCTGGACACCTTCGATTTTCAGGCCCCGGCGTTCTACCGCAAGCTCGGTTATCAGGCGTTCGGCCAATTGAACGATTATCCGCCGGGCCATCAGCGCCTGTTCTTTCAGAAACGTCTGGTGCCATAGGCGGCGCCCTCGCTGCTTCTCTGTGACGGCGCATTGACGCCTCGGGCGCGGGCCAGACCAGATGCTGGCCTGCCGCTTGCAGGTGCAGGCGTGTGCGAGCCCGACAGACGATCGACCTGCTGCTGACCCCGTCATTGCGAACCCGCCGCGCAGTTTACCTGTCCGGCCGTGCGCAGTACTCTCCCGACGCTTTGTTCACGTTCTGTTCGGCTTCCACTTCCAATAATCAGACCGGAGCTTCAGATGTCTTCACCGCACGATAACCACGACACGCAGACGATTTCCTTCGCGGCGCTGACCGAGCTGCTGACGCAGATTTTCCTGCGCCACGGCACCCGCGCCGAAGTGGCGGCGGTGCTTGCCGAGAACTGCGCCAGTGCCGAGCGTGACGGCTCGCACAGCCACGGGATCTTCCGCATCAAGGGTTACCTGTCGTCGTTGGCCGCTGGCTGGGTCGACGGCCAGGCGGTGCCGATCGTCGAAGATGTCGGCGCCGGGTTCGTGCGGGTCGATGCAGCCGGGGGCTTTGCTCAGCCCGCCATGCAGGCGGCCAAGGCGCTGCTGATCGAGAAGGCCCGCAGCGCCGGGATTGCCATTCTGGCGATTCGCAACTCGCACCACTTCGCGGCACTGTGGCCTGATGTGGAGCCTTTCGCGCAGCAAGGACTGGTGGCGTTGAGCGTGGTGAACAGCATGACCTGCGTCGTCCCTCACGACGCGCAAAAACCTCTTTTCGGCACCAACCCGATTGCTTTCGCGGCGCCCCGTGCGCAGGGCGAGCCGATCGTGTTCGACATGGCCACCAGCGCCATCGCCCACGGCGACGTACAAATCGCCGCCAGAGAGGGGCACATGCTGCCACCCGGAATGGGCGTGGACCGGGACGGCCAGCCGACCCAGGATCCCAAGGCCATTCTCGACGGGGGCGCGCTGTTGCCCTTCGGCGGTTACAAGGGCTCGGCGCTGTCGATGATGGTCGAGCTGCTCTGCGCGGCACTGACCGGCGGCAACTTTTCTTATGAATTCGACATGTCCAGCAAGCCTGGGGCGCAGACCCCCTGGACCGGGCAGACCATCATCGTGATTGACCCGGACAAGGGCAGTGGCCAGGCCTTCGCCGCGCGCAGTGAAGCATTGATCCGGCAGATGCACGACGCAGGGCAGCAGCGCTTGCCGGGTGATCGTCGATACCGGCAGCGCGAGCAGTCGCTCGCACAGGGCATCGTCTTGAAGACTGATGACCTGAGCCGTTTGCGCGAGCTGGCCAGCGCCTAACTGTCGAACGTGTGGAGTTTCCCAGGCCGCTTGAGCGCGCCGGGCGTTTGCTCGGCAACGTGAAGGCGCATCAGGTGCTGGCTGTCCAGCGCTTCGGTGGAAGATCGGGTGACCTGGCCGCAGGGCATTGCCAGCGCGGTTGCGCTCACGGCGGCCAGCATCAGGGTAATGAACAACGCGATAATGGTTTTCATGGTCGTGCCTCTCCTTGAAGGGAGCGCAACGAGGCGCTCGATCGACCGTTGCAGACTAAGTCCGCGCTGGTGGGAGGCGTTATTCGGATACTGTTCGCTTCTTGCCTGATGCTGCAAGAGGGTGCGACGGCGTCAGGCGGACACGACACGACCACTCGTCGAATCGAGGCTTGCGTTTGGAGAGCGTTGAAAATACTGTATGTTTAAACAGTATTCAGCGAGCGAGGATCGAACATGTCCATTCATCAAGCCACTACCGCCACCGCATTTTCCACGCCTGCGGCCGAGCCGACTTTCAGCAGCGTCTGGGGTAACGAGATGCAACGCGAGGATTTTCTCGCCCTGGCCGCCGGTCTGCGTCAGTTCAACGCTTTTGCACACGACATGGCGTTTGTTCCGGATCCAGTCGGTCAATCGGCCGACCACGCGCATTTGGCGGGGAAATGAATCCTGTCATTTCTCTGCTGCAGGCCTATGGTGGGTCAACGAGGGTGATTCAGCGCTTGTATCGCGTCGTTGCGACGACGACCTGGGGCTGTACGATCTGGTCGGCTTCAGGCTGACGCCGTTTGCCGGCGCGGATCAGGCTGAGCGCAATCAAGGTGCCCACTGCCGATAAGGCGCACCAACCCATCAAGAATGTCATCACGTCTGGTTCTCCGAACTGCAGAAATCGGGGTGCCGTTTGAAATGGCACGCTCTCCATCCGAATTCATCGGCCGTATGCCGCATTTCCTGAGGCCGAGAAACCGGAAGCTTGAACAAACGTCGAGTTCAGCGCAACTCCCTCAGACCAATGGGGTCTTGCTTTAGACATAGTCAACGTCGAGGCGCACGTTTATGAAAGATCTCGGTTCACGCTTGAAGGAAGAGCGTAAGAGCCTCGGGCTGTCGCAACAGGAGTTTGGCGCTATCGGTGGCGTGGAAGCCAACGCGCAAGGCAAGTACGAGAGTGGCGAACGCATTCCGCGTTCCGATTACCTGGCGGCTCTGGGCAAGAAGGGCGTCGATGTCCTGTATGTTCTTTCGGGAAAGCGAACACCCATTTCGACGGACACTTTGAACGATGCCGAGCGCGCGATCATCACTCACTACCGTGCGCTGAGCGAAAACGACCGTGACGCGATATCGCAGTTGGCCGCTTCATTGTCGGAATGTGCGACCGAATTCGGTGGCCGGCCGGCCGCGTAAGGCGATCCCACCGACGCTTGCGATTGAATATACGAAACATATATGATTCGTATATAAATCGAGAGGTCTGCACATGGGACTGGTGAAAATTTCCGAACAGATGCACGCAAACATTCGCTGCGCCAGCGCGGCGCTCAGCCGCTCGATCAATGCTCAGGCGGAGCACTGGATGCGGGTCGGCATGCTCGCCGAGCTGAACCCCGGGTTGAACTACAGCGAAATCTGTCAGTTGCTGATCCGGGCCGAGACGTCAGGCGGCGCGGTCCTGAGTCTGCAGTCCAGCGACCTGGTCCCGGTCGAGTCTCGAGTCGGAGCGGTCTGCCAATGAGCATCAGCATAAAGAGTGAAGCCGATCTGGTCGGGCTGCGGATAGCGGGGCGGCTGGCGGCCGACGTTCTGGCGATGATCGCACCCCACGTCAAGCCCGGCATCAGTACCGAGGCGCTGGATGACATTTGCAATGACTACATTGTCAATGAGCTCAAGGTCATCCCGGCCAACGTCGGTTATCACGGGTTCACCAAGACCACTTGCATTTCGCCGAACACCGTGGTGTGCCATGGTATTCCGTCGCCTGACGACATCCTCAAGGAAGGCGACATCGTCAATATCGATGTGGCGGTCATCAAGGATGGCTGGTACGGCGACACCAGCCGCATGTATTACGTGGGAGAGGTCAGCCCGCTGGCCCGGCGTCTGGTGGAAACCACCTACGAAGCAACCCTGGCAGGCATTCACGCGGTGAAGCCTGGCGCTACGCTGGGGGATATCGGCAACGCCATTCAGACCGTCGCGTACCGCGAAGGCTTCAGCGTCGTGCGCGAGTACTGTGGGCATGGCATCGGCCGCAAGTATCACGAGGAGCCGCAAGTGCTGCACTATGGCGCCGCTGGCAAAGGCCTGAGGCTCAAGACCGGTATGGTGTTCACCATCGAGCCGATGATCAACGCCGGCAAACCGGGCACTCATGTGCTGGAAGATGGCTGGACTGTTCTGACGCGCGATCAGTCGCTGTCGGCGCAGTGGGAGCACATGGTCGCGGTGACCGACAGCGGCTTCGAGCTGCTCACGCCCTGGCCGGATGGTACGGGCGATTACCCGGCGGTGTAGCGTCAGTACGTGGACTAATTAAGTCACAATTGCCGAGATGACGAAGGTTCCGCTTAGCTTGTAGTCTTCTTCCCGTTCCCCTGTAGTGCTGCTACCTGACCGGCTCAAGGATGATCAGATCAGCAGCACTTGGGGAGAACACCAGCACATTGCTGAAGACATTAAAAAACCGGCCTGGGCCGGTTTTTTTGTGGGTGAAATTCAGGACTGCAGCTGTTTGGCCGCCTCGACGCCGGCAGAGCTCAGCTTGATCGGATACTTCAACAGGCGCTCGCCTTTGGCGGGGCTGTCGACACTGCCGTCATGAATCAGGCCGGCCTGTTGCAAATGCTCAAGCGTGTCGGCAACGGCGTTTTCCCCTCGGTAGTTATCCAATACCTCTTTGCCCAGACCTGTCGGGTGGGCATGCAGCAATCGGGTCAGGACTTCCTTTTTGAGCGCGTTATCTATGGTCATGGTTTCCTCGCTTTGCTGGTTTGATGAGCGCTGCTTGTAAATTCCGACCACTCGATATGCGGTTTGTTTGGTCTTTCGTCCGGTCAGGTGCGTTTCCATTGCACCTTGGTCACGCCAAGGCCTTCGGCATACAACATCGCAAGCCTTACGGGCCCTGCACAGATGTGCCCGTCCAGCGTGCCCACGCCCGCGTGCAATGTCGCGAAATGCAGGGCCTGGCTTTCACAGAGATGGCTGGCCTGATGTGAGAAATGTCGCGGTTCGCCTTGAAACTGGTAATGAATTTCAAAATCCTTAGAGTCATTCATCGTCGTAGGCCCGTGTGGCGTGCTGAGCGCCGCGCTGAAATTGAGTACTTCCTTTATGTACCTGACAGCCTGATCGCCGCATGCATCGGCGCTGCTGTCACTTCATTTCGAGATCGATACAGGCTTGGCGATACTTCAAGGCCTCGGATCGAGAAACGTTCTCTGCCTGAGAAAAGTCGTCTGCGAGGGCTGCAAAGCGACTGACCGGGGGAGAATTACACACCTTAGATGGCATTTTGAATCCCCTGCCGATGGGCGGTGTTGACCTGTATCTGTTTGGATGGAGAGCGCTTCGCGGATTTTTAATTCGACCTGCTAGGTCATCCTTTTGGGTGTTTAAACGCTGGATTTGTCGCGATCATGGCAGTGGTTTGAAATGGACAGCCGTAAGTGGAAAAAAAGGCAAATTGATGGCCCGCCTGCATGACGATTTCTGGAAAAATCCTGTCTTTTTTCAAGCGATTCCAGGACGAGGGTGTATGCGTAGAGTGGGTGTGATCCTGACAGCATCGTTGCTTGCAGCGTTGGCGATGCCTGCTCAGGCCAGAGACATCAGCAAGAACGACCTGCAGGTGTGTAAATGGGGCGCGGGAATGGCAGGGGCGGCGCAGCAATCCAAATTGTCCGGGACCACGCTGTACAGCGCACGTAAAAAGCTGCAGACGCGAAAGTTCTCCCAGCCCTGGATGCGCAAGATGGCAGTGGGCATCACTGAGCAGACGTATAAGAGTCCGTCCAGGCTCAAGCCCGCTGCCGTCAAGCAGACCTATTACGACGGCTGCATCCAGCACGACCTGGCCCGTAAATAGTCGGGCTTGTTCACGCAACGGCGGCTGTCTTGCAGCCGCCTCTTGGGGTGACGGGCAGAGCGCGTCAGGCCGCTCTCAATGGCAATTTCCGGCCAGCCGATAGTGCTGAGCCTCGGCGGCCGCTGCGCTGTTGAACTCAACACGGTTTTTCTCGGCCACGGCGTTGTACGACGGGCAGTCAGGTCGGTGATAAACCATGGTCTTGCGGTTGCCGCGGATGGCCGAAGCCAGGTGGGTGGCTTCGGTCGAGGCTGCCGGTTTCATCGGGTTCGCCACGCCTGGCCGGGCTTGTGTCGCCACGGTCGATGCAGCTGCCGCGCCGCTGCCACCGCCCAGGTGTGCGCTGAGGAAAATCGGCGCGTGGTCCGATACGCTGTCGCGACCCTTGGCATGGGTGAGGCCCAGGAACTGCGGATAATCGAACACTTTCACGCTGTTGACGCGGATCGCCGTGGTTTTGCTGACGAAGATGTTGTCGTAGAGATTGGCGAATTTTCCGTCGGTCGCCGACAGCGTGCTGGCGCCTTCGAGCACCAGCGGCCGGGCGCTGGCGTCGAGGTTGTTCCATGCAGGCGCGTTGGGCGGCGTATTGAAGTCACCCATCAACATGATCTGCGAGTTGCCGGCATAGGTCTCCTTGAGCCAGTTCCAGTAGCTGGACAGGGCAATGATTTCCGATGCCCGATCGGACTGACTCTTGCCGTACAGGATGTGCACGGTCGCCACCACGAAAGTACTGCCATCCTTGAGCGATCTGAACCGAGCCGAGTAGGGCTCGCGCTCGAAGGTGTCGTTGCGGTCCAGGTAGGTGACGGCGCCGTCTTCATAAGCTACGACATCGTCTCGCCAGACGAATCCATACATCTCCTTGTAGGAAGATCGACCGACCGCGTGGGACGCCATCGCGCTCCAGTGTTTCCCGGTTTGTTTGCCCAGCTCTTTGGCAAGGGCCTGCAGTGCCTCTTCGCTCATCAATTCCTGAACGGCGAGGAAGTCGGCTTTCTGCGCCACTTTGGCGATGCTTTGGAAATCCTTGTTGGGTCGTACGCTGAGGTGTTCCAGATTCCAGGTGCCGATGGTGACGTCGGCGCAGGCGTTTTGCAGGAAAGAAAGGGCAAGCAGGATCGAAACGAAAAATCTGAGCATTGTTTTCCAACTACGGGGATCGGGTTAGAGGCAGGCGCTGCGCTGAAGGCCGGCCTTCCTATCAGCGGCCGATCAGCGCAGGTGTATTCAGTCTTCTCGCGGTACGGTCCAGAACACCTGGACACCGCCGTCATCTCGCCACGCGAGGGTGACGTTGTCGTTCTCGTCGATTTCCTCCAGCAACTGATTCCAGTCGTCCTCCAGCTCATCGGCCAATCGGAAGATCAGCGCAGAGCGTGCTCTCTGCGCAGTGGGAGAGTTGATGATTTTCTGAATGCGGATGCCCATACGTTGGTAATGGTCAGGCGTGGAAGCGGCATGGTCTGACACGAGCGTGATCCCTTATTGTTGCTGTATGTACATACAGTATTTCACTGTGGGACGTTTCGCAACACTGGATCAGACAAAAACCAGATGATAGCCAAGTCGTTGATTTGTCCCACCATTATCTGTGCAGCGAACCATTATCGGACGGACCGATCTGATCACTTGTTGGCGGAACGGTTCGCAATCAACGGAAAACTCAGGAGTGCGCATGAACATCAAAGGGGTGGGACTGCCGGTGGCGTTTGTCTGCTGTGCATTGTTGGCGGGATGCTCGACCGCAACGGTCGTGACGCTGCAGAACGGTACGCAGTATGTGACCAAGGATGCGCCGAAGACCAAGAGCAAGGATGGCTTTTACGAATTCGAGGACATCAGCGGCAAAACCGTGAAGGTACGTGCCGACGAAGTGGCCACGGTGAAAGAAGAAGAGTGATGCACGCGGCCTGATCAGGCATTACCGGTCAGGCCCTTTTTTTGTCTTCGGACTTGGCAGAGCACTGGCCTGGGCGAGGGGACGACTGACGCTGACGAGGTGATCTCAGGCAAGGAACATCCGCGCATGGACGTTGCTCTAACTTGGCAGCGAAAAAACCGGATCCATTTTTTGTCAGGCTTGCACCATGGAATACCCACCGACGACCGCGCTCAGCGCAGCCCCTCTGCGGTTTCTCTCCAACGGCGGAAACGTCGGCGCATTGCTTCAGTCAGGCCAGATGGACGGTTCGCCTCTGGGCGCTCCGCAGGAATGGTCTGCCAGTCTGAAATCGTTGATGGGCACGATTCTTCCTGTTCAGGCGCAGATCGTTCTGTTCTGGGGGCCGGAGTTCGTCGCGCTGTACAACGACGCGTATGCGCCGAGCATCGGCGACAAGCACCCGCGCGCGCTCGGCCGGCCTGCAGTCGAGAACTGGCGCGAGCTTTGGGATGATCTGGAGCCGCTGCTGCGCGGCGTGCGGGACACCGGTCAGACGTTCTCCGCCAAGGACCGACCGTTCTATATCGAGCGGCACGGTCGCGGTGAGACCGTGTATTTCGATGTTTCCTATTCTGCCGTCTATGAGGACGAGGACGGTCCGGTCGGCGGCGTGTTGTGCGTGGTAACCGAGACCACCGAGCGGGTCCTGTTCGAGCGACGTCAGGCGTTGCTGGTCGAACTGGGGCGTGAGCTGCCTTCGATTCGTGAGCCTCAGCGGATCGAGGCCGATCTGGTCACCCGGCTGGGCCGCGAACTCAGCGCTTCGACCGTGTGTTTCGGTGAGGTCAGCGATGAACCGGGCGTACTCGACATCCGCCGCGAATTTCGTCGAGGCGCAGTCAGCGTGGTGTCGCGGCAACACACGCTGACTGCTGACGCCCTTCGATTGCTGCAACAAGGCGAGACCGTGCTGGCTGAAAACGATGCCCGGGCATCGACGCGCGCCAACCACGCCGAAGAAGAACAGGGCGGCGACACGGCCATCTTTGTTCCGCTGATTCGGCATGGCGGGCTGGCGGCGGTATTTATCGTCCAGTTCGAGGGCGGCAGGATCTTGAGCGAGCCGTACATTCATCTGGTCGAGGAAGCGGCCAAACTGGGCTGGCTGTGGATCAACCACGCGCGTTCCGAGGCTGCACTGCACGCCAGTTCCGCGCAGTTGGGCGCCATCTTCGAACAGGCGGGCGCGGGGATTGCACTTTGTGATCATCGGGGTGTTTTCCAGAAGGTCAACGATCGCTATTGCGACATCGTCGGCGTGGCGCGCGAGGCCATGCTCGGCTGCTCGATCGTCGATATCCAGAACCGCAGCGCCCTGCAGACCGGCGCTCTGTTTCAGGACGAGTTTCTGAAATCACAGGTCCCTTTCGAGCTCACTCAGCATCATGTACGCGCCAATGGCTCGGCGGTCTGGGTGCAGACCCACGTCACGCCGCTCCTAGATGATCAGCGTAACGTCGGCGGTCTGCTGTTCGTCTGTGTCGACATCAGTGCGCGGATGCGCGCCGAGTTGCAGTTGATGGAGCTCAACGAAAGTCTGGAGCAGCGGGTGGCGACGATTGTCGCTGAGCGCGAGGCGGCGCTATCACTGCTGCACGAATCGCGCAAGACCGAGATGGTGGGGCAGCTTGGGGGCGGCATCGCCCATGACTTCAATAACCTGCTGACGCCCATCATGACTTCGCTCGAACTGCTGCGGCGCCAGCCGGAAGCCAATGAGCGTTCGAGCCGGTTGATCGGTGCTGCGTTGCAGGCGGCTGATCGTGCGCGAATTCTGGTCGGCAGGCTGCTTACTTTTGCCCGTCGGCAGACGCTGAAGCCGCAAGCCGTGGCCCTGGACCTGCTGGTCAACGACATGCGCGAGCTGATCCAGCGTTCGCTGGGGCCGATGATCCGCGTCATGGTGGACATCCCGCCAGCGCTGCCCAAGGTCTTCATCGATCCTCATCAGCTCGAGTTGGGCATCCTCAATCTGGCGGTTAACGCGCGCGATGCCATCGACGAACAAGGCTGCCTGCGGATCAATGCCTGCGCCCAGGCGTTCGCCGAGCCTTCGGCGCACGGCCTGGCGGCGGGAAGCTACGTGCGGCTGAGCGTCGCCGATGACGGCTGCGGGATGAGCGAAGCCGTGCTGCGGCGCTGCGTGGAGCCGTTTTATTCAACCAAGGGCGTCGGCAAAGGAACCGGTCTCGGGTTGTCGATGGTGCAGGGGCTGGCGCTGCAATCGGGCGGCGGGTTCAGTATTCAATCGGCTCCGGGCAGCGGCACTCAGGTCGATGTGTGGTTGCCGGTGTCGAAGGCCGGCTCGGAGGATGGACGGTCCTGCGAGACCGAGCCGGTCCCGGTCGCCGCTCAGCCTTTTCACGTTCTGCTTGTCGACGATGAAGAACTGGTCCGCTACACCACTGCGCTGCAGCTGCGCGACCTGGGGTATCAGGTGACCGAGGCAGGCTCGGCGTCGGTGGCGCTGCGCATGGTCGAGGCGGGGCTCAGGCCCGACATCCTGGTGACCGACCAGTTGATGGCCGAACAGAACGGTGCGCAGCTGGCAATGACGTTGCGCACCCGCCTTCCTGAGTTGCCGGTGCTGATCATCACCGGTTACACCCAGCAGACGGCGGCGCAGCTGCATGGATTCGAGGTCCTGGCCAAGCCGTTCAGTCGCGCCGACATCGCTGCCAGGGTCGCTCAGGCCATTCGGTGCAGAGAACCGGCTTCGTAACGAACGACGTCGCAGCTGCCCGCGCGAAGGCCGCGGCAAATTCGGACCATTTGCCCGGCAAGCAAGACTTCCGGCGGAAAAACAGGATAATGGCGGCCATCGTTTCGCTCGCTCTTATGGTAGTTCCGCATGGAAATCAAAGTTAACTTTCTCGACAATCTTCGACTTGAAGCCAAGTTCGATGATTTCACCGTCATCGCCGATCAGCCGATCCGTTACAAGGGCGATGGCTCCGCACCGGGTCCGTTCGACTATTTCCTCGCGTCTTCCGCGTTGTGCGCTGCCTACTTCGTGAAGTTGTACTGCGAGACCCGCAACATTCCCACCGACAATATTCGCCTGTCGCAGAACAACATTGTCGATCCGGAAAATCGCTACAACCAGATCTTCAAGATTCAGGTCGAGCTGCCCGCTGATATCTCCGCGAAAGACCGTCAGGGCATCCTGCGCTCCATCGACCGTTGCACGGTCAAGAAAGTGGTGCAGACAGGTCCCGAGTTCGTCATCGAAGAAGTCGACAACCTGGACGCCGACGCCCAGGCCTTGCTGATGCTCGATTCCGACGCGCAGACCCGCACCTACATTGCCGGCAAGGACCTGCCGCTGGAGCAGACCATTGCCGACATGTCGGGGATTCTTGCGCGCCTGGGCATGAAGATCGAGATCGCGTCGTGGCGCAATATCGTGCCCAACGTGTGGTCGCTGCACATCCGTGACGCGCACTCGCCGATGTGTTTCACCAACGGCAAGGGCGCGACCAAGGAAGGCGCGCTGGCCTCGGCGCTGGGCGAGTTCATCGAGCGGCTCAATTGCAACTTCTTCTACAACGATCAGTTCTGGGGCGAGGACATCGCGCAGGCGGCGTTCGTGCATTACCCGAACGAGCGCTGGTTCAAGCCTGGCCGCAAGGACGAACTGCCCGCCGACCTTCTCGATGACTATTGCCTGGGGATTTACAACCCCGACGGCGAACTGCGCGGCTCGCATCTGTACGACACCAACTCCGGCAACACCGAACGCGGCATCTGTGCGCTGCCGTTCGTGCGTCAGTCCGACGGCGAAACGGTCTATTTCCCGTCCAACCTGATCGAAAACCTGTTCCTGAGCAACGGCATGAGCGCCGGTAACACGCTGGCCGAAGCGCAGGTGCAGTGCCTGTCGGAAATCTTCGAGCGGGCGGTCAAGCGTGAGATTCTCGAGGGCGAGCTCGCGTTGCCGGATGTGCCGCAGGACGTGCTGGCGAAATACCCGGGCATTCTCGCCGGCATTCAGGGGCTTGAGGAGCAGGGCTTCCCGGTGCTGGTGAAGGATGCGTCGCTGGGCGGCGAGTTCCCGGTCATGTGCGTGACCCTGATGAACCCGCGCACCGGCGGCGTATTTGCCTCGTTCGGCGCGCACCCAAGCCTTGAAGTGGCGCTGGAGCGCAGCCTGACCGAGCTGTTGCAGGGCCGCAGCTTCGAGGGCCTCAACGACCTGCCGCAGCCGACGTTCGAGAGCCATGCGGTGACCGAGCCGAACAACTTCGTCGAGCATTTCATCGATTCCAGCGGCGTCGTGTCGTGGCGCTTTTTCAGCGCCAAAGGCGATTACGAATTCGTCGAATGGGACTTCTCCGGGCAGGGCGAGCACTCCAACGAGGAGGAAGCGGCGACGCTGTTCGGCATTCTCGAAGACATGGGCAAAGAGGCGTACATGGCCGTCTACGAGGACTTGGGCGCCACGGCCTGCCGGATTCTGGTGCCTGATTATTCCGAGATCTACCCGGTCGAAGACCTGATCTGGGACAACACCAACAAAGCGCTGGCATTCCGCGCCGACATTCTCAACCTGCACAGCCTGGATAATCGCGCCCTCAGAGCGCTGGGCAAGCGTCTGGAAGACAGCGAGCTGGATGATTACACCGACATCACCACGCTGATCGGCATCGAGTTCGACGACAACACGGCGTGGGGCCAATTGACGATTCTGGAGCTCAAGCTGCTGATCCACCTGGCGTTGAAACGCTTCGACGATGCCAAGGAACTGGTGGAGATGTTTTTGCAGTACAACGACAACACGGTCGAGCGCGGGCTGTTTTATCAGGCGCTGAATGTGGTGCTTGAGATCCAGCTGGACGATGAGCTGGAACTGGATGACTACCAGGTCAACCTGCGCCGCATGTTCGGGGATGCCCGCGTGGACGCGGTGCTTGGCTCGGTGGACGGCAGCGTCCGCTTCTACGGCCTGACGCCGACCAGCATGAAGCTGGAAGGACTTGATCGTCATCTGCGCCTGATCGACAGCTACAAGAAGCTGCACAGTGCCCGCGCCAGTGCGGCCGCACGTTCGGCCAGTTGAGGCGAGCGGCACAGGCGCTGCATCGACGAAGCCAGGCGCTGCCTGGCTTTTTTCCACGAGGCGGATTCCCTGGCGCCGCCGCGCCCCGGCGGTCCTGCCCCTTCACAAGGTTCACAGATCCATGTCCACCCTCACTTTTCGCGACGCCGTAGCGTCTGACGCAGCGCGTTGCTATCAGATCGAATCCACTGCCTACGAAGGCGACGAAGCGGCCACGCTGGCGAAGATCCAGACCCGGATCGCCCAATACCCGCAGGGCTTCCTGATCCTGGAAGACGCGGGCGCAATCGTCGGTTTCATCAACAGCGGCTGCGCCCACGATGTGGTGATGTCCGACGAAGACTTCAAAGAATTGATCGGTCATTCAGCCGACGCGCCGAACGTGGTGATCATGTCGGTGGTGGTCGATCCTGCTCAGCAGGGCAAGGGTTACGCAACGCTGCTCATGGGCGAATTCGTGTCGCGCATGAACGCGCTGGGCAAGAGCAGCATTCATCTGATGTGCAAGGAGCGGCACGTTCCGCTGTATCAGCGAATGGGCTATCAGTACGTCAAGCCATCGCCTTCGGACCACGGCGGCATGGCCTGGCACGAGATGGTCATGACACTCGAGGGCTGAAACGCAAGACGCTCGACGTGATGATCATGAATAATATTCGTGGTCATCACGATCAGAATGAGTTTGTCTCAGCATTGGCAGGTATCGACAATGGCGCCATTCAAACGCATTGGAGTTGTCTGTCATGGCCTTGGCCCATTCCCTGGGGTTCCCCCGCATCGGTCGCGATCGCGAACTGAAGAAAGCGCAAGAAGCATTCTGGAAAGGCGAGCTGGACGAAGCCGGGCTTCGCGAAGTCGGCCGTGCGTTGCGCAAGACGCACTGGGAGATTCAGAAGCAGGCGGGTATCGAACTGTTGCCGATAGGCGACTTTGCCTGGTACGACCAGGTGCTGACGCACTCGCTGATGGTCGGCGTGGTTCCCGAGCGCTTCCGCCCAGAGCAGGGGCCCGCCACCCTGCAGACGCTGTTCGCCATGGCGCGCGGCGTCAGCGACAGTTGCTGCGGCGGGGCTCATGCGCAGGAAATGACCAAGTGGTTCGACACTAACTATCACTATCTGGTACCTGAATTCAGTGCCGATCAGTCGTTCCAGCTGGGCTGGCACCAGTTGTTCGAAGAGGTCGCCGAAGCGCGCGCCTTGGGCCATACCGTCAAGCCGGTGATTCTGGGTCCGCTCACTTATCTGTGGCTGGGCAAGGCCAAGGGCGGCGACTTCGACAAGCTCGACCTGCTGGAGCATCTGCTGCCGGTTTACGGGCAGATCTTCCAGCGGCTGGCTGATCTGGGCGTGGACTGGGTGCAGATCGATGAGCCGATCCTGGTGCTCGACTTGCCGCAGGACTGGAAGCATGCGTTCGAGCGTGCCTACAACATCATCCAGCGCGACCCGCTGAAAAAACTGATCGCCACCTATTTCGGTGGTCTGGAAGAGAACCTTGGCCTGGCCGCCACATTACCGGTGGACGGTCTGCACATCGATCTGGTGCGAGCGCCCGAACAATACCCGACCATTCTCGACCGTCTGCCGGCGTACAAGGTGCTGTCGCTGGGCGTGGTCAACGGGCGCAACGTCTGGAGCGCCGATCTTGAACAGTTACTGCTCACACTGCGCCACGCCCATGAACGCCTCGGCGATCGCCTGTGGATCGCGCCCTCGTGCTCGTTGTTGCACAGTCCGGTGGATGTGGAGCGTGAGGACGGGCTCGACGCGGAGCTGAAAAGCTGGCTGGCCTTCGCCGTCCAGAAATGCGAGGAAGTGGCGGTGCTGACCGAGGCCCTCAATGACCCTGACGCGGCAGGCGTCAGCACGGCACTTGCACAGAGCCGCGCGATACAGGCCGCCCGCGCCGTCTCGCCGCGCATTCACAAACCTGCGGTGCAAGACCGGGTGGCGGCCATCGGCGCCCGCGACAGCCAGCGTCAATCACCTTTCGCTCGACGGATCGAACAGCAGCGCGCGCGGCTGGCATTGCCGGCATTTCCCACCACCACCATCGGCTCTTTCCCGCAGACGCCGGCCATTCGCCTCGCTCGGCAGTCCTGGAAGCAGGGCAAGCTGACTGACGCCGAGTACACCGAAGCGATGCACAGTGAAATTCGCCATGCCGTCCAGGTGCAGGAGCGTCTGGGGCTGGATGTGCTGGTGCACGGCGAGGCTGAGCGCAACGACATGGTCGAGTATTTCGCCGAGCAGCTCGACGGCTATGCTTTTACCCGTTTTGGCTGGGTGCAGAGCTATGGCTCGCGCTGCGTGAAGCCGGCGGTGATCGTCGGCGATCTCAGCCGTCCGCAGGCCATGACCGTGGAATGGATTCGGTATGCGCAGGGCCTCACCGACAAGGTGATGAAGGGCATGCTCACCGGCCCGGTGACCATGCTGATGTGGTCCTTCCCGCGTGAAGACGTGAGCCGCGAAACGCAGGCGCGCCAACTGGCGCTGGCGATCCGCGATGAAGTGGTGGATCTGGAAGCGGCCGGCATCCGGATCGTGCAGATCGATGAAGCGGCGTTCCGTGAAGGCCTGCCGCTGCGCAGGGCGCAATGGCAACCCTATCTGGACTGGGCCACCGAGGTGTTTCGCCTGTGCGCGTCCGGTGTCGGCGATCACACCCAGATCCACACGCACATGTGCTACAGCGAATTCAACGACGTGATCGAGTCCATCGCCGCCATGGACGCGGACGTGATCACCATCGAGACGTCGCGCTCGGACATGGAGCTGCTGGACGCGTTCGAAGCCTTCGCGTACCCCAACGAGATCGGTCCGGGTGTCTACGACATCCACTCGCCACGGGTTCCCGATGCGTCTGAGATGATCACTCTGCTGCGCAAGGCCGCCCGCCGAATTCCAGCCGAACGCTTGTGGGTCAACCCGGACTGCGGCCTGAAAACCCGCGGCTGGGCAGAAACCGAAGCGGCGCTGGTGCACATGGTTGAGGCGGCGCGCACGTTGCGCCGCGAACTGGCCTGACGGCGCGCGGCGACACCCCGGCCGGAGCACGCCAGCCGCGCTCCGGCTTTCTGCGCCGCTGTCCGTCCGAGCCGGGACGGCCTACGCTGACGGTCGTACCTGACACCCATCTCACGGGGCGGACCCGCTCATGAAACAGATTCTCGTCATCGGCATCGGCGCCGGAAATCCGGAACACCTCACCCTTGAGGCGGTGAACGCGCTGAACCGCGTCGACGTGTTCTTCTTCATGGACAAAGGCCCCGACAAAGGATCGCTGAATCGCCTGCGCCGTGACCTATGCGAGCGTTACATCACTCACCGACGTTATCGCGTGGTCGAGGCGGTGAATGCGGAGCGCCATCGCGAGAGGAGCGATTACCGGGCGGCCGTCGACGCGCTCAATGCCGACAAGCAGCGGACTTTCGAGCGGCTGATCGCCGATGAGCTGGAGGAGGGCCAGTGCGGAGCGCTGCTGGTGTGGGGCGACCCGTCGCTGTACGACAGCACCCTGCGGATTCTCGACGCGATCATCAAAAGCGGTCGGCAGCCGCTCGAATACCGGGTCATTCCCGGCATCACCAGCGTCCAGGCACTGGCGGCGCAGCATAAGGTGACGCTGAACAGCATCGGCGGGTCGATCGCCATTACCACCGGGCGGCGTCTGGCTGAAGGTTTTCCGAAGGATGTCGACAGCGTGGTGGTCATGCTCGACGCCGGCAACGCTTACCACACACTGCTCGATCAGAACCTCGATATCTTCTGGGGCGCGTACGTCGGAACGCCCGAGGAGATCCTCATCGCGGGGCGCCTCAAGGATGTCGCCGACCAGATCGATCGGGTTCGCGCCCAAGCCCGCCAGGCCAATGGCTGGATCATGGACACCTATCTGCTCAAGCGGGTCGTCGAATCAGAGGAGGACGAGGGTGACTAACCGGTCACCATTCGTCCCTTGCCGGTGAAATTCGTGGAATTGATCACGCAACGCGGAATCGACAGAACATAAATCAATAAGGATGTTGCCATGATCTCTGCCCTTGAACTTTGCCATATCGTCGAATCCGGCTTTCTGCCTGCCAAATGCAAATGCACCATCGACGCGAACGATCAGATGATGATTCAGATCTTCGACCGCGATCGTGGTCATGCAGATTTGCTGGCGTCTGGCATTCCCACCAGCACGCTGGGTTCCAGCCGCGCCATCGCCACGCTTATTGCGTCCCTCAAAGACGAGTTGAGGCTGCATCCGGTCGGTCGCAATGTGGTGACTCAAAAGCAGGCTTAGTGGTCACAGCGCCGGGCTGAAAGGCCATCAGCGCGCGGGGAAACTCACGCAGAAGGTGGTGCCGTCAGTGTCACTGGACTGCGCGCTGACGTCCCCGCCATGGGCCCTGGCGATTTCTTTGACGATGAACAGGCCCAGGCCGACGCTGCGTACGTCGTCATCGCGCTCGCTGCCTCGGGTCATCGGCTCGAACAGGCTGGCCATCGACACGGGCGAGATGCTCGCGCCACGGTTGTGCACCGACACCGAAGCCACGCCATCCTCTACCCGTGAAGCGATCACCACTGGCTGGTCCAGATCGCCATAGGCCACGCTGTTGGCGATCAGATTACCAACGATCTGTGTGATCCGATCCGCATCGAAATCCGCGTCGCCCATGCCTTGGCAATGGTGCACAAGGCTGGCTTGAGGGAAGGCCACGCGCAGTTCGTTCACGCTGTTGCCGATCACCTGATGCAGGTCCAGCGGCCGTTGCTGAATGCCGATGCCATGGCCGACCCTGACCAGCGCGAAGTCGAGCAGGTCGGCAATCATGCGCTGGGCGCGCTCGGAGGACTGGCTGATATGCCCCAGCAAGCGGACCCCGCGGGCGTCACGCTCACCTCGCGCGAGCAGATCGGCGGCCATTTTTATCGCGGTCAGCGGGTTCTTCAGGTCATGGCTGGCAATGGCGACCATCTGTTCTGCAAACAATGCCCTGCGCTGCGATTGCTCGTAGGCGACGCTCAATTCCACCTTGGCCTGCTGCAACGCCGCTTCGGCGGCCGTCTTCTCCCACAGCAATTCTTCAGCGCGCTTGCGCGCGGCGATCAGCTCGCGCTCGAATTGATCGCGGTCGGCCGTGACGAACAGCGCCAGCTCATGAAACACGCTGCCAGCATGTTCGCGCCTGACGCCGTTAAGCAGCATGGTGACGGTATGGCCCAGCTGATGCAGCAGCTCGAGCTTGACCTCGGCGACCGAACCCTGCATCTGCATCAGCGGGGCCCAGTGTGTCTGGTGAAAAATCTTGCCACCCATGGTCAGCAGACTTTGAAAACGACGCCCGTCGAGCGCTGCCGGGGTCATGCCGACCCAGCTGCAGAAGGTCTGGTTGGCGCGCAGAATGCGGCCGTCTGCGGCGGTCACGACCAGACCGCACGCGGCGCCGTCGAACAGGACGGCGGTGTCCGGCAGGGGCACCTGATCAGTCGACATGTTCGCCAGCCCACGGCTTCAGGAAACTGTCCATTGCCGCGGCGCAGGCAGCGGGTGCGCTCATGTGCGGGCAATGGCCGACGTTGGCGACCAGGCAGAGCGTGCTGTCCGTCAGCGTCCCGTGCAAGTATTCGCCGACCGCCACCGGCGCGATGAGGTCTTCGGTCGATTGCAGAATCAGCGTCGGCGTGTCGAGGCCGGCCACGTCGTCGCGGTTGTCCGACATGAACGTCACGCGGGCGAACTGCCGGGCGATGTCCGGTTCGGTGCGGCAGAAACTGTTGGTCAGCTCTTCGCTGAGCGCCGGTTGGCCGGGCGCGCCCATGATCACAGGCGCCATGGCGCTGGACCAGCCCAGGTAATTACTGTCCAGCGTGTCGAGCAGCGAATGGATGTCTTCGCGCCGGAAACCGCCGACGTAGTCGCCCGAATCGATGTAGCAGGGTGACGGCCCGACCATCACGTGTGCGGCGATACGGCCCGGACGCAAGCGATCGGCCAGCGCGGCGATCATGGCGCTGACCGAATGCGCGACGATGATGACCGGGCCCACGGCGTACTGGTCGATGATTTCGTTGAGGTCCTGGGCGTATCCGGCGAGCGAGTCGTACTTGTCTCGGTCATAGGCGCCCAGATCAGACTTTCCCGCGCCCACCAGGTCGTAGATCACCACTCGGAATCGTGAGGTGAAGTGCCCGTAGAGGTAGCCCCACATGCTCTGATCGCAACCAAAGCCGTGAGAAAAAATCAGCGTCGAGGGGCCCTGGCCGAGAACGTTGACGTTGTTGCGCTGCTGAAGATCCAAAACGATCTCTCCGGTGAGCCAGAGCCAGTCTGGCTGCGGTGGCGAAGATACTGCCGCCACGTGCTGCGAAGGGCAAGCCTGCACCGCGTTAATTGCCGCTATTTGTCGGCTGCGGACGCCTTCAGCCCGTGGAACAGCGGCGCATATTCGGCCCGACGCCGCGCACCGCCTATCCGTCGAACCGGACATTTCGTTGAACGACCGCCTCGTTCTTCCTGACACATACCGTGAGTGGACGAAATTCGTCTCTTCAACCCACGACGAGACAGGAAGAAAGACATGACCGATTATCCAAAACCGCCTTTTGCAGCTCAGCAGCAAACTGTGCCTGGCGATCAGAGCAAGATGGAGCCGTACCCGGATTGCGGTGAGAGCAGCTATAAGGGCTCGGGCAGGCTGGCCAACAAAATCGCGTTGATCACCGGCGCTGACAGTGGCATTGGCCGCGCCGTGGCCATTGCGTTCGCGCGGGAGGGTGCCGATGTCGCGATTTCCTACCTGGACGAGCACGAAGACGCCAAGGAAACCGCGCGCTGGGTGGAAGAGGCCGGGCGGCAATGCATCCTGCTGCCCGGTGATCTGGCGCAGAAGGAGCAGTGCTCGGCCATTGTCAGCGACACGGTCAACAAGTTCGGTCGCATTGACGTGCTGGTCAATAACGCGGCGTTCCAGATGACCCACAAGACCCTCGAGGAAATCTCCGACGAGGAGTGGGTGAAAACGTTTGATGTCAATGTCCACGCGATGTTCAGGATCTGCAAGGCGGCGCTCCCGCACATGAAGCCCGGCGGCTCGATCATCAACACCAGCTCGGTCAATTCGGACATGCCTAACGCCACGCTGGTGCCCTACGCGGCCACCAAGGGCGCGATTGCCAACTTCACGGCGGGTCTTGCGCAGATGGTGGCCGAGCGCGGCATTCGGGTGAACAGCGTTGCGCCCGGTCCGATCTGGACGCCGTTGATCGTGTCGACCATGCCGGATGATCAGGTCAAGGAATTCGGCAAACAGACGCCGCTCGGCAGACCGGGCCAACCCGTCGAAGTCGCGCCGATCTATGTGCTGCTGGCCTCTGACGAAGCCAGTTACATTTCCGGCTCGCGCTATGGCGTGACAGGCGGCAAACCGATTCTCTGAGCCCGGTTGCCGCAACAACGGCGATCACCCAGCCACCGGGTGATCGCCGTTTTCGTATCCAGTCGCATGCCGTGGGCGTTTCGCGGCGTACAGCATCCGTGGGGGCAGACCGCGTGGCGCCAAGCCGTCTGTCGTCGGATCCGGGCGGGCATTTGAACGACTGCGAAGTGCCAGCAGTCAGCTGAATGACACCACCGATCAGAGCGTTCAGCGCCGCAAAGTGGGTCCGACACCATCCGTGATGTGACATGCCCATGTGGAGATGCCCCCAATGAGTGACCTGCCCGTGCCTGGTACGGCTGTCGTGCCGCTGCGCTTTCAACCCTCATTCGAACAGATTCCCGATGACGAAGCCGAAACCAGCAGAGAGCTGGCCGAGACCCTTCACGGCATTCTGGAAACCACCTTCAAGGACGGCGGCCACGCCATTCGCAGCGTGCATGCCAAGGCCCATGGCCTGCTGCGCGGGCGCATCACCGTGCTTGGCGATCTGGCGCCGGAGCTGGCTCAGGGCGCGTTTGCCAAGCCTGTGACGATGCCCGTCGTCTTGCGTTTTTCCACCAATCCCGGCGACATCCTCGATGACAAGGTCTCGACCCCCAGAGGTCTGGCGATCAAGATCGTGGGCGTCGAAGGGCCCCGTTTGCCGGGCGCCGAGGGCGAGGTCACGCAGGATTTCGTGATGATCAATGCCAAGGCCTTCACGTCCGCGACGCCCAAGGCGTTTTTGAAATCGCTGAAACTGCTCGCGAAAACCACCGACAAGGCGCCTGGCCTGAAAAAGGCATTGTCGGCGTTGTTGCGGGGTGTGGAGTCGACCATCGAATCCATGGGCGGCGAGAGCGGCACGTTGAAAAGCCTGGGCGGCCACCCGCAGACCCACATTCTCGGCGAGTCGTTCTACAGCGTCGTGCCGTTTCTGTATGGCCCGTATTTCGCCAAACTGGCGGTGGTGCCGGTCTCGCCTGCACTGACCGCGCTGACCGATCAGCACGTGGATTTCGGGGATAACCCTGACGGCCTGCGTGCGGCGGTGCACGAGTATTTCCAGGCCCACGGCGGCACGTGGGAAGTGCGTGTCCAGCTCGCCACCGACCTTGAGAAAATGCCCATCGAAGATGCTTCGGTGGTCTGGCCCGAGGCGCTCAGCCCCTATGTGACCGTGGCGCGCATCGAGGTCGATCCGCAGCCCTCGTTCAGTGCGCAGAACGTACGTGATATCGATGAAGGCATGGCCTTCAGCCCCTGGCACGGCCTGGAGGCGCATCGTCCGTTGGGCGGTGTCATGCGTGTGCGCAAACCTTCTTACGAGATGTCCGCGGGGTTTCGCCAGACGCACAACGGTTGCCCCCTTCACGAGCCGCGTTCATGAGCCCGGCCGCGTTCGGCCGGCGTTATTCCGGTGAGGTCGTCTGATGCCGCTCATTCATCCAGCTGCCCGTTATCGGCCTTATGCCTCAGCCTCCGGGGGCTGGGGTTCGGCGTTCTCGGTGATGAACATCCTCTGGCGCGAACAGGCGTTGTTCAAGACACCGCTGGCGCTGGTCCGGCAGAACAAACCCAAAGGCTTCGCCTGCGTCAGCTGCGCCTGGGCCAAGCCCGGTAACCCCCATGCGCTGGAGTTCTGTGAGAACGGCGCCAAAGCCACGGCCTGGGAGCTGACCTCGCTGCGCACCGGGCCGGGCTTCTTCGAGCAGCATTCGCTCAGCGAATTACGCCAGTGGAGTGATTACGATCTGGAGCAGCATGGTCGCCTGACCCATCCGCTGCGCTACGACCCGGACACCGATCGCTATCGCACCACGAGCTGGGAGCAGGCCTGGGCCGAAATCGGCGAGCAGTTGCGCGCGCTGACGCCGGATGAAGTGGTGTTCTACGCGTCCGGGCGGGCCTCGCTGGAAGCGTCGTTCATGTACCAGTTGTTCGCTCGCGCCTACGGCACCAATAACCTGCCGGACAGTTCGAACATGTGCCACGAGAGCACCTCGGTGGGCCTGCAGGAGAGCATTGGCGTACCGGTGGGCACGGTCACGCTGGCCGATTTCGAGCACACCGACTGCATTTTTTTCTTCGGCCAGAACGTAGGCAGCAACAGCCCGCGCATGCTTCATCCATTGCAGGAGGCACGCAAGCGCCAGGTGCCGATCATCACCTTCAATCCGATTCGCGAACGCGGGCTGGAGCGCTTCGTCAACCCGCAGTCAGTGCGGGAAATGCTCGGGCCTGAGTCCACCGTCATCAGCACTCAGTACCACCAGGTCGCCATCGGCGGCGACACGGCGGCGATCACCGGCATGGCCAAGGCTCTGCTGGAAATGGAACGGACGGCGCTGGCCAACGGTCAAGCGTCGTTGCTCGATCATGGGTTCATCAACGAACACACCGATGGTTTCGCAGCGTTCGTCGCCGAGGTCGATCGCCACGGCTGGCCTGAACTCGAAGCGCGTTCGGGGCTCAGTCGTGGCGCGCTGGAAGCCGCCGCAACGGTGTACGCGCGGCACGAGCGGGTCATGGTCATCTACGGGATGGGCATGACCCAGCATCGACATGGCGTGGAGAACGTGCAGATGCTGGTCAATTTCCTGCTCATGCGCGGCAACATGGGCAAGACCGGTGCCGGGATCTGTCCGGTGCGCGGCCATTCCAACGTGCAGGGCCAACGCACGGTGGGCATCACGGAAGACCCGGCGAAAGTGCCGGTGGAAAAGATCGAATCGCTGTTCAACTTCAAGGTTCCGCAGCACAAGGGCCGAGCGACCGTGGACACCTGCGGGGGCATTCTGGACGGCAGCGTGAAAGGCTTCATCGGGCTGGGTGGCAATTTTCTGCGCGCCGTGCCTGATACCGATCGCATCGAGCCGGCCTGGTCGCAATTGACGCTGAATGTACAGGTCGCGACCAAGCTCAACCGCAGCCACCTGTTGCCCGGCCAACACGCCTGGCTGCTGCCATGTCTGGGGCGTATCGAGCAGGATGTGCAGGACGGCGTCACGCAGGTGTACAGCACCGAAGACAGCACCGGTTGCGTGCATGCCTGGCAGGGCAGAAGCGAACCGGCCGGCGAGCAGCTGCGTGCCGAAGTCGCGATCATCGCGGGAATCGCCCAGGCGACGCTGTCCGGCAGCGAGCGGATCCCATGGGAGGACTGGCGACGGGACTACGCGAAGATCCGGCTGGCGATCAGCCAGGTGTATCCCGAGATTTTCCATGACATGGAATCGCGCATGTGGGCGCCGGGAGGGTTTCACCGGCCGCTTCCCGTCAACCAGCGCCAATGGAAGACCGAAACGGGCAGGGCGCGGTTTATCTCGCCGCGCAGTCTGGACGAGGACGACGATGTCTCTCTGCGGGGCGCACGTGACGTGATTCAGTTGATGACCCTGCGCAGCAACGATCAATTCAACACGACCGTGTATGGCTATGACGACCGCTTCCGTGGCGTGCAGGGCACGCGCAGCGTGGTGTTCATGAACCGCAACGACATCGTGCGGCTGGGTTTTGCTGCAGGCGACTGGGTCACGTTGCGCACGGCGATAGAGCCCGAAGTCCGTCGCGAAGCGGGGCCCATGCAGATCATTGCCTATGACATTCCGCAAGGCTGTGCGGCGGCCTATTATCCCGAGTGCAATCCGCTGGTGCCGCTTTGGCACCATGCCGAGCGGAGCAAGGTGCCAGCGGCGAAATCGGTGCCCATCAGGCTGAGTCGCGCGCAACCCGATGCGCAGGCGCTCAAACGCGCGTTGCCCGAGTCCGATCAGGTGCGTTAGTGACGCTGCGATCGCCGGGCGAAGGACGCCCGGCGTCGCGGCTCATGTGCGCCAGTGCGGCGGGTAGGCAGCGTCATAACCGGGAATGGCGCGCAGGCGCGTCAGCCATGCCGCGATGGCGGGGAACGTGCCGTTTAGATCATCGAAACCCAGCGCCAGCGTGGTGGCTTCTTCCCGCTTGCCAATGCGTGCCAGCAACTCCAGATTCGGCAGTGCGGCGATATCTGCCGCGCTGACGGCGTCGCCCGCCAGATAATCCGTCTGCGCAAGCGCCGACTCCATCCACGCCAGTGAGCCGTGGGTGTTTATCGCCGCCTCACGAACCGCGTCAGGCGCGCTGCCAGCCTGTCCGCTGAAGATCGCCCGGGCGAGCCCGTCGATGCTGTCGCGGGTGTAGTTCACGAACTCGAAGATGCGTTGCCAGATCAGCCCGGTTTCTGCAGCGGTCGTGCCGAACAAGGGTGGAGTCGGGTGCTCGCGCTCGATGAACGCCATGATCGCGATGGACTCCTGAATCACCACGTCACCGCTCTTGAGCACCGGCACCTTGCCGCGCGGGTTCAGCGCCAGGAACGCTGGCGTCTTGTTTTCCTGCTTGCCGGAATCGAGACGTCTGGAGACGTACTCGACGCCTTTGAAGTCCATCGCAAGCTTGGCCCGCCACGCGTTCGGGCTGCCGCTGATCCAGTAGAATTCGTGTGCCATAAGTGTCCAGTCGAAAGAAAGGAAGTTGACGGGTCAGGCGGGGCTGCCTGGCCCGCACGGTTACGCAGACCTCAGCTCAGGCCGCCGGAGACTGTCAGGTGCTCGCCGGTGATCCAGCGCGAATCATCGGACGCCAGGAAGACCGCCACGTCGGCGATGTCATCGGGCTGACCGGCGCGTCCCAGCGGCGTCATGGCCACCAGGTTTTTCTCCATGTCCGATCCGGTGATGCCGCCGCTGTGAGTGCCTTCGGTTTCGGTATAGCCCGGTTTGATTGCATTGACCCGGATCTTTCTCGGCGCCAGTTCTTTGGCCAGTACCCCGCTGATGGCGTCCACTGCGCCTTTGGTGCCGCTGTAAATCGCCGTCGCCGGCGGCAGAAGCGTGGTGATGCTCGAACTGATGTTGATCACGCTCGCGCCATCGCTCAGATGCCTGGACGCCGCTTGTGTGACCAGCAACAGGCCCAGCACGTTGGTGTTGAACTGACGGTGGAACTCCTCTTCGGCGATCTCTTCGATAGCGCCAAAGGCATACACGCCGGAGTTATTGACCAGGATGTCCAGCCGGCCGAACTCATCAATGGCGGTCTGGGCGAACTTTTCGGCGTCAGCCGCTTTGGTGACGTCACCGCCCACCAACGCGGCGCGGCCACCGGCCTGCCTGATGGCGGCGACCACCTGTTCCGCCGCCGACTGGCTGCTGGCATACGTGACCACCACTGCGGCGCCTTCGGCGGCGAGTGCCTTGGCGATGGCTGCACCGATGCCTTTGGACGCGCCGGTGACGAGTGCTACTTTTCCTTCGAGCTTTGCCATGATCCACCTCGTTGAGCGTTGATTAATGTGTTTTCAAAAACAACAATTTAGCGCAAAAAAAATCACGTCACGTTTTCTACCGCATCGATCACGTCCGCCAGCGTCTGCTGCTTCAAACCCAACTCGAACGCGTCCTGCGCGCGTTGTAGCACGGCGCCCAGGCACCCTTTAATGTTCCTGCTGACATGACAGCCTTCGGTGACCGGGTAGCAATGCACCGTAAACGCTTTAGGCGCCTCACTCGCGTTGTAGATGTCGAGCAAGGTGATCTCTGCCGGCAGGCGGGCAAGCGTGCACGCGCCGGACTTGCCCCGTGTCGTACTCACCAGACCGGCCTTGGCCAGCTTGGAAATCACGCGGCGCACGAAACTGGGGTCAGCATTGATGCTGCCCGCAAGATCGCTTGACCGTATCGATTTGCCGTAAAGCACACCGAGGGAGGTCATCGCATGCAGCGCGACGGAGAACTGAACATTGGTCTGAGACATAATGTGACGGTAATTAGCATAATAAAGTCTGTCAACTCATTTCAGCCGCAGGCAATGAACAGCGGGGAAAAGTGAGAGACAAAGACGCCGATTTCTGGACGATGGCGGCGCTGTACTGGTATTTGCCGACGAACTGCACCTCACTTATGGCGAGCCCTGCCGATAATGGATCCAGATTGCCATTTTCAAGGAGTGACACCATGCCGTTCACGGATCACCGCGTAGCCAAGGCGCTCGAGATCTTCATCAATCGCAACGCCCAGCTGCAGCGGGAACTGGCCAGTCTCAGCCGTCATCCTGGCGGTCTGTTCGTCGAAGAGCGTCGCGTTCAGCATGCGCAATCGGCGTACCTGCGCGCCGTCGATGAGCAGGGCACCAATCCTTACGATTTCGCCCTGCGCTTCCTTGCCAAAACGCCAAAGGAGCTTGAAGCGATGCGTCAGGAACGCCGTCAGGAACTTCACGCCCTGCAGGCCACGGCGTCATAGACGAGCGTTTCTGTATTCCCGGACGTGGTCGATCAGCGCGCGCAGTTTCGGCGCCAGATTGTGGCGGTTGGGGTAATACAGGAAAAATCCGGGGAACGGTGCCAGGTAATCATCCAGCACCGTGACCAACTCGCCGCGCTCGATGTAGGGGCGGAAGGTGTCTTCGATGCCGAAGGTGATTCCGCCGCCCGCCAGCGCGGCGCGCACCATCAGCAGCATGTCGTTGGTGGTGATTTGCGGCGCTACGGCGACATCGAACGCGCGGCCTTGCTCACTGAACTCCCAGCGATACGGCGCAACCCCCGGGGCAGGGCGCCAGCCGATGCAGCGATGCGCGGTCAGGTCGCTGGGATGCACCGGCGTGCCATGGCGCGCCAGATAATCCGGCGTCGCAACCGCCACCTCACGCTGCTCATCGGTCACCGGCACGGCGATCATGTCTTGCTCGATCACCTCTCCCAGTCGCACGCCCGCATCGAAGCCGCGCTCGACGATATCGAATGCTTCATCGGTCACCGTGACATCCAGGGTCACGCCAGGGTACGCCTCCACGAAACCGGCGATCAGCGGGCCGTCCAGAAAACGTTCGGCAATCGAGGTCACGGCAATGCGCAGCAGACCTCTCGGCGGGCCCTTGATCGCCGCCGTGTCCAATGCGCCGGTCAGAGCGGCCAATGCCTGAGCGGTCTGTCGATACAGCTGTTCTCCGGCTTCGGTCAGCCGCACATTGCGCGTTGAGCGCTGGACGAGGGAGACGCCCAGCGTGTCCTCCAGCCTGCGAATGCCCTGACTGACGGCTGAACGGCTGACATCCAGACGGTCGGCGGCCGCACGAAAATTATGCAGCTGGGCCACGGCTTCGAATACTTTCAGCAGGTTGAGGTCGATGTCCATCGCAGGTCTCACTGGTAAGTCTTGCTAACCAATTCGGTCAGTTTCAAGGGTCTTATCGCGACAATGCCCCGCGGTTAACGTGTCAGTCAAATTCACTGCACGAGTACTGAACATGAGCATTGATAAAGTCATTCTGATCACCGGAGCGTCCAGCGGCATCGGCGAGGGCATTGCCCGCGAACTCGGCACGGCGGGCGCCACCCTGATGCTGGGTGCGCGCCGGACCGAGCGCTTGGAAGTCATCGCCGAACAGATCAACGCCGCTGGCGGAAACGCCCAGTGGCGCCGTCTGGACGTGACCGACCAGGCCGATGTGGCCGCGTTTGCCGACGCCGCGCGCGAGCGTTGGGGCCGCGTGGATGTGATCATCAACAACGCCGGGATCATGCCGCTGTCGCCCATGGCGTCGATGAAAACCGATGAGTGGAACAGCATGGTCGACGTGAACATAAAGGGTGTGCTGCACGGCATTGCCGCGGTGCTGCCCGAATTCGTCGAGCGCGGCGCCGGGCATGTGATCAACATCGCCTCGATCGGCGCGCTGGCCGTTTCACCCACAGCGGCCGTTTACTGTGCGACCAAGTTCGCCGTGCGGGCTATTTCCGATGGTCTGCGTCAGGAACGCCCGGACATCCGCGTCACGTGCATTCATCCGGGGGTGGTCGAGAGCGAATTGGCGTCGACCATTACCGATGCAACGGCAATCTCGGCCATGGCCAGTTACCGGGCCATCGCGTTGCAGCCGGACGCGATCGGACGTGCGGTGCGCTACGCCCTCGAGCAGCCGGAAGACGTCGACGTGAACGAAATCGTCGTACGCCCGACACGCGCGTCTCATTGATACCGGGTACACGCACACATTCACGATCACCAAGCCAATGCCTCTGGGGCGGGCAGGGCACAGGTCTGCAGAGCGTGGCCAACTGGCCACGCGCTGAGCGAAGCTTCAGGGACTGCACACTGTCGGCCGGGCCACAGTTATGTAGTACGTTTCTGAAAGTGCAACAAAACGTCGTGACCCAGTTGACAAACGTTGCAACGATTCTCATAGTTTCACTCACGCAAACGTTTGCGATTGGGTCGACTCTGGTCAGCTCGATGCGCATTCGCTGCCGATACAATAATCATAATGTCGGAGTGATTCCATGAAGCTGCCATTCGCTGCACGTCTTCTTGCTGTTGCCATGCTCACCGCTTCCGCTGTAACCCTGCCGCTCTCATCCGCCTATGCTGACGACGCGAAAAAGCCGACCGTCGCGCTGGTCATGAAATCGTTGGCCAACGAATTCTTCCTGACCATGGAAGACGGCGCCAAGGCCTATCAGAAAGACCATTCCGCTGATTTCGACCTGATCTCCAACGGCATCAAGAACGAGTCCGACACTGCCGCGCAGATCGACATCGTCAACCAGATGATCGTCAAGAAGGTCGATGCACTGGTCATCGCGCCCGCCGATTCCAAGGCGCTGGCATCGGTGATCAAGAAGGCGATGGACGCCGGCATCAAGGTCGTCAACATTGACAACCAGCTCGACGCCGACGTGCTCAAAAGCAAAAACATCGAAGTGCCGTTCGTAGGCCCGAACAACCGCAAGGGCGCGAAGTTGGTGGGCGATTACCTGGCCAAGCAGCTGACCGCGGGCGATCAGGTGGGCATCATCGAAGGCGTGCCGACCACCACCAATGCGCAGCAACGCACCGCCGGTTTCAAGGATGCGATGGACGCCGCGCAGATGAAGATCGTCTCCACGCAGTCGGGTAACTGGGAAATCGACAAGGGCAACGCGGTCGCCTCCGCCATGCTCAACGAATACCCGAACCTCAAAGCACTGCTGGCCGGTAATGACAGCATGGCGCTGGGTGCGGTCTCGGCCGTTCGCGCCGCCGGCAAGGCTGGCAAGGTGCAGGTCGTAGGCTACGACAACATCAACGCCATCAAACCGATGCTCAAGGATGGACGGGTGCTGGCAACGGCCGATCAGTTCGCTGCGCGTCAGGCGGTATTCGGCATCGATACGGCGCTGAAGATGATCAAGGGCGACAAGCTCGACATCAAGGACGGCGTGATCGAAACCCCGGTCGAACTGGTTACCAAGCCTCAGTAAGTCAGGCTGGCTTCATCTATCCGTAAATACCGCCTGTCCGCGAGGGCAGGCGCGTGGAGATCGTTATGTCAGCGTCTGCTCAGGCCGCTGTTCTCTCTGTCAGTGGTATCGGCAAAACCTACGCCCAGCCTGTGCTTGGTGACATCGACCTGACGCTGATGCGCGGGGAAGTGTTGGCCCTGACCGGCGAGAACGGCGCAGGCAAAAGTACCCTGTCCAAAATCATTGGCGGTCTGGTCACGCCGACCACCGGCCAGATGCAGTTTCAAGGGCAGCCGTATCAGCCCGCCAGTCGCACCCAGGCAGAAAAGCTCGGAGTGCGCATGGTCATGCAGGAATTGAATCTGCTGCCGACGCTGTCGGTCGCCGAGAACCTGTTTCTCGACAACCTGCCCAGTCGCGCCGGTTTCATCAATCGTCGTCAATTGCGTGAGGATTCGATCAAGGCCATGGCCCAGGTCGGCCTGGAAGCCATCGACCCTGACACCCTGGTGGGCGAGTTGGGGATCGGTCATCAGCAAATGGTCGAAATCGCCCGCAACCTCATCGGTGATTGTCACGTCCTGATTCTCGACGAGCCGACCGCCATGCTGACCGCACGCGAGGTGGAGATGCTCTTCGAGCAGATCACTCGCCTGCAGGCACGTGGCGTGTCCATCATTTATATCTCCCATCGGCTGGAAGAACTCGCCCGCGTGGCGCAGCGCATTGCTGTGCTGCGTGACGGCAAGCTGGTGTGCGTCGACGCAATGGCCCATTACAACAGCGAGCAGCTGGTGACGCTGATGGTGGGGCGCGAGCTCGGCGAGCACATCGATCTGGGCCAGCGCACCATCGGCGAGGTCGCCCTGTCAGTGAAGGGGCTGAGTCGGGCCGACAAGGTCCGGGACGTGTCGTTCGAGGTGCGCGCCGGGGAAATCTTCGGCATCTCCGGCCTGATCGGCGCGGGTCGGACCGAGTTGCTGCGGCTGATCTACGGCGCCGATGCAGCCGACAGCGGCTCCATCGAAGTCGGCAGCCCGCTGCGCCGCGTGCGCGTCAATTCCCCGGTCGACGCCGTCAGCCATGGCATCGCCTTGATCACTGAGGACCGCAAGGGCGAAGGGCTGCTGCTCTCGCAATCGATCAGCGCCAACATCGCGCTGGGCAACATGGAGGCGATTTCGAGCGCTGGCCTGGTCAATGGCGGTGCCGAAATGGCGCTGGCCAGACGTCAGGTGGACGCGATGCGCATCCGCAGTTCGAGTCCGACGCAGCTGGTGTCTGAATTGTCGGGCGGCAATCAGCAGAAGGTGGTCATCGGCCGCTGGCTGGAGCGGGACTGCCAGGTGATGCTGTTCGATGAGCCGACCCGCGGCATCGACGTCGGCGCCAAATTCGACATCTACGCCTTGCTCGGCGAACTGACCCGTCAGGGCCGGGCGCTGGTCGTGGTGTCCAGCGACCTGCGCGAACTGATGCTGATCTGCGACCGCATCGGCGTGTTGTCCGCCGGGCGCCTGATCGACACTTTCGAACGTGACAGCTGGACGCAGGACGAACTGCTTGCCGCTGCCTTCGCGGGCTATCAAAAACGTGATGCGCTGCTCTCCGAAGCCGCGCCCAGGATCGACTGATGAAAACCTCCACTCCTTCAGCCGCATTGCCGTCGCCAGGCAAGCGCAGCGGTAACTATTTCGGCCTGGGCACCTACCTGGGTCTGGCAGGCGCACTGCTGGCGATGATAGTGCTGTTCTCGCTGCTCAGCGATCACTTCCTGTCCTACGAAACCTTCAGCACGCTGGCCAACCAGATTCCCGATCTGATGGTCCTGGCGGTGGGCATGACCTTTATTCTGATCATCGGCGGCATCGACCTGTCGGTGGGGTCGGTGCTGGCTTTGGCTGCATCGGCGGTCAGCGTTGCGATGCTCGGCTGGGGCTGGGGCGTGCTGCCCTCGGCATTGCTGGGCATGGCCTGCGCTACTGCGGCGGGCACCTTGACCGGCTCGATCACGGTTGCCTGGCGGATTCCTTCATTCATCGTCTCGCTCGGCGTGCTGGAAATGGCTCGCGGCGTGGCGTATCAGCTGACCGACTCGCGCACCGCGTACATCGGCGACTCGTTTGCCTGGCTGTCCAACCCGTTCGCGTTCGGCATCTCGCCGTCGTTCGTGATTGCGCTGATCGTCATCTTCGCGGCTCAGGCCGTACTGACGCGCACGGTGTTCGGTCGCTACCTGATCGGCATCGGCACCAACGAAGAAGCCGTGCGTCTGGCAGGCATCAATCCCAAGCCGTACAAAATTCTGGTCTTTTCACTGATGGGCCTGCTGGCCGGTGTTGCCGCGCTGTTCCAGATATCCCGACTGGAGGCGGCCGATCCCAACGCAGGTTCCGGGCTGGAGCTGCAAGTCATTGCGGCGGTGGTCATCGGCGGCACCAGCCTGATGGGCGGGCGCGGTTCGGTGATCAGCACGTTCTTCGGGGTCCTGATCATTTCGGTGCTGGCCGCGGGGCTCGCACAGATTGGCGCCACCGAGCCAACCAAACGCATCATCACAGGTGCAGTGATCGTCGTCGCCGTCGTGCTCGACACCTACCGCAGCAACCGCGCGCGGCGGCGCGGCTGATATGGCCACCATCAAGGATGTAGCGGCCATTGCCGGCATTTCCTACACCACGGTGTCCCATGTTCTGAACAGAACCCGGCCAGTAAGTGACGAGGTGCGCAAGAAAGTCGAAGCGGCCATCGAACAGCTGAATTACGTCCCCAGCGCCGTTGCCCGCTCGCTCAAGGCCAAGGCGACGGCGACCATCGGGCTGCTGATTCCCAACGGTATCAACCCGTATTTCGCCGAACTGGCGCGGGGGATCGAGGACTACTGCGAGCGCAACGGCTTCTGCGTGATCCTCTGTAACTCCGACGATAACCCCGACAAGCAGCGCAATTACCTGCGGGTCTTGCTGGAAAAGCGCGTGGATGGCCTGATCGTGTCATCGGTGGGCGGCGGCGACAGTCTGGTCGAAGGGCTGTCGACGGTCCGAACGCCGATGGTCATCGTCGACCGCGATCTTGAGAACGTCACCGCGGATCTGGTGCGCATCGATCATGAGCTGGGCGCGTATCTGGCGACATCGCACCTGCTGTCGCTGGGCCATCGGCATGTCGCCTGCATCTGCGGTCCGGCCGAGACCAGCGTGGCGCGGATGCGTCTGGCAGGCTATCGGCGGGCCATGCAGGAAGCGGCGATCGAGGTGCCTGAACGCTGGATCGTGGAAAGCGATTTCACCGGGCCGAGCGGCTATCAGGCGGCAGGCAAATTGCTGTCGGACGACCGACCCACGGCGATCTTCGCGGCCAACGACATGGTCGGCATCGGTGTGTTGCGTGCGGCTGCCGAGCGAAATATCCGCGTACCGGCCGATCTGTCAGTGATCGGTTTCGACGATATTCAGATGAGCCAGTACGTGTACCCGGCGCTGACCACCGTCGGGCAGTCGATTCTGCAACTGGGCGAGCGTGCGGCCGAACTGCTGCTCAGGCGCATCTCGACGCCGGGCTCCACGCCGGTCGAACAGGTAATCGTCGCGCCGAGTATCGTGTTGCGTGAGTCCACCGCGCCACCTATCAATGCCTTCACCGAATTTCGTTGAGCCGGGCGCTGGCCCGGATTGAAGAGTAAAGACGTCATGCAAGCAAAAGTAGTGATAGTAGGCAGTCTGAACATGGATCTGGTCACCCGCGCGCCACGTCTGCCGCGCGCAGGGGAGACCCTCGCCGGTCAGTCGTTCGTGACCGTGCCCGGTGGCAAGGGCGCGAATCAGGCCGTGGCGGCCGCGAGGCTGGGCGCCAGCGTCGCCATGATCGGCTGCGTGGGTGACGATGCCTATGGTGAGCAACTGCGCGAAGCGTTGATCCGCGAGGGCATCGACTGCCAGGCCGTGACCCGTGTCGACGGTGAGTCCACCGGTGTGGCCCTGATCGTTGTCGATGACAGCAGTCAGAACGCGATCGTGATCGTCGCAGGCGGCAACGGGCACGTGACGCCCTCGGTCGTCGACAGCTTCGACGGGTTGCTGGATCAGGCCCAAGTGATCGTCTGTCAGTTGGAAGTGCCGATGGAAACGGTAGGACACGTCCTCAAGCGGGGCAGGGAACTGGGCAAGACCGTGATCCTCAATCCGGCACCGGCCAGTGGTCCGTTGCCGGCCGAATGGTACGCCTGGATCGATTACCTGATTCCCAACGAGAGTGAGGCTGCCGCGCTCACGGGGCTTGCGGTGGACAGCGTCGCGACGGCAGATCCCGCCGCCTCGGCCCTGCTGGCCGCCGGTGTGAGCAAAGTCATCGTGACACTGGGCGAGCAGGGCGCGTTGTTTGCGACCAGCGCGCGCTCCGAGCACTTCCCGGCGCCGAAGGTCAAGCCTGTCGACACGACGGCTGCCGGCGACACGTTCGTGGGCGGCTTTGCGGCGGCGCTGGCCGAAGGCAAATCCGAATCCGAAGCCATCCGCTTCGGACAGATCGCTGCGGCGTTGTCTGTCACCCGTTCGGGGGCGCAGCCTTCAATTCCAGCAGCATCCGAAGTCCACGCCTACACGCCATAAGGCCAGCCGTTATGAAAAAGACACCCTTGCTCAATATCGCCCTGTCTCGCGTCGTCGCGTCACTGGGGCATGGCGACATTCTGATGATCGTCGACGCCGGCATGCCTGTGCCGCCGGGCGTGGAGCTGATCGACCTGGCGCTGACCCATGGCGTCCCGGATTTCCTCAGCGTGCTCGACACGGTGCTGACGGAGATGCAGGTCGAACACCATGTGCTCGCCGATGAAATGCTGGTCAGGCAGCCGCCCGCGCTGGCGTCGGTGGACGCGCTGACTGCGTCGGGCCAGCTCGGCGAGCGCCGTCTGCTCAGCCACGATGCGCTCAAACAGCTCAGCCGCAACGCTCGCGCAATCGTTCGCACGGGCGAATGCCAGCCCTACACCAACATCGCGCTGGTGGCCGGCGTGGTGTTTTGACCTACCGGATTCAAACGAGAAACAGGGAGTTTCCTATGCACACATGCCGTCGTTATTTTTCTGGATTGCTCAGGAGTGCCGCACTATTGACCCTTTTATCTGCCGGAGCACTGCACGCGGCTGAAAAGCGCGACCTGATCATCGACACCGATCCGGGTGCCGACGACGTGGTGGCGCTGCTGCTGGCACTGGCGTCGCCGCAGGAATTGAACGTGCTCGCCATCACCACGGTGGCGGGCAACGTGCGCATCGACAAGACCTCGCGCAATGCGCGGCTGGCGCGAGAGTGGGCGGGGCGCGAAGACGTACCGGTTTACGCAGGCGCCGGCAGACCGCTGGTGCGTTCGCCGGTTTACGCGGAAAACATTCACGGCAAGGAAGGCTTGCCCGGCGTCGACGTGCACGAGCCGGCTAAACCGCTGGCCAAAGGCAACGCCGTGCAATACCTGGTAGATACGCTGAGCAAAGCGGCGCCCCATAGCATCACGATCGCGATGCTCGGACCGCAGACCAACCTGGCGCTGGCGTTGGTTCAGGCCCCGGAAATCACCCAAGGGATCAAAGAGGTGGTGGTGATGGGCGGCGCGCACTTCAACGGCGGCAACATCACGCCAGTGGCCGAATTCAACATTTACGCCGATCCGGATGCGGCCAAGGTCGTGCTGGCCAGTGGCGTCAAGCTCACCTACGTGCCGCTCGACGTGACGCACAAGATCCTCACCAGCGAACCGCGCATTCGCCAGCTTGAAGGGTTGAACAATCAGGCCGGCAAGCTGGTGAGCAGCATCCTCAACGAGTACGTGAAGGCCGACATGATCCATTACGGGCTGCCCGGCGGGCCGGTGCACGACGCCAGCGTCATCGCCTGGTTGCTCAAGCCGGAGCTGTTCAGCGGCAGGTCGGTGAACCTGGTGATCGACAGCCGTGAGGGCCCGGGTTTCGGCCAGACCATTGCTGACTGGTACGACACGCTGGGTCAGAACAAAAATGTGTTCTGGGTCGGCAACGGCGATGCACAGGGTTTCTTCGACCTGCTGACCCAGCGCCTGGGGCGGCTCAAGTAATCGGCATCAGGCGTCGCTCAGGGCGTCGACCTTGTGGCGCAGAAACACCTGATTCATGAATCCCTGGGCACCGTCGGTGCCCAGTTCCTTGACCAGCAGATCGATCGCGATGATCGCCAGCTCTTCCGCGCTGCCCGGGCTGTGGGCGCAATGCCCCTGCGGCCATTTGGCCTTGATGTCAGCATCAATGGAGACGATGGCCATGTCGTTGGTTCACTCTGAAAATATCGAAACCTGACTGCGAAGCCTGTTCAGCGGTCTCGCACAGGCGTTGCAGTAGAGCATTTCATCGCCCATTGCGCACTGCTACTTAGGCATGAGGGAACGGCGCGTGACAGAATTGTCCTTCATCAAGCCAGGAAAATTCCCGTGTCCATCGATCTGACCAACCCCCAGGCGTTTACCCATGACGCCGTTCGCAACATGATCGCCGCTGCTGACGACCGCGTGCACAACCAACTGCGCGTCAGTCGCGAGGGCCTGGCCTGGATGTCCTCGCAGGCCGTGGGCGGAGCCGACCTCGACGGGCTGCTGTTTCGCCTGGAAACCTGGGCGGCGGGATCCGGGTGCGTAGGGCCGGTCGCCGCGAGCGACGCGGCGTGGGTCGCGCAGATATACAACGCGTTGCGCGACAACTGGGCCAACCCGGTTTCCGATTACGTGGACATCTACTGACGCGGTCGTCGCGCAGCGTAAAGCAGCAAACGTTTTGTGACGATTTGTTTGCCCCGATCCGAGGATGCCTGGGGCAGACTCCTGAACCTTGAGCCGCGCCGCGCCCCTTTTGGCCGACGTCGGCGAAACAAAGCTGGCAGGTCGCTGTCGCAGAGAGGCTGGTTCACGTTTACTAAAGGAGGCTGTATGCCCTGGAAATACGCATCATCGGGTCTGGTACTAATGGCGGCGTTGCTGGCAGGTTGCAGCAGTACATCCGATTCGTCGTCGCAGCCTGCCGAAGGCTCGACCGCTGCCGCGGCCAGTGATTCCCGTTGTGATGCAGCCGCCGCTCAGTTCGCGGTCGGTAAACCGGCATCCCCGGCCTTGCTGGATCAGGCCCGAGCCAAGGCGGGTGCTCAAATGGCCCGCGTGCTGGGTCCCAACGATATGGTCACGCTGGAATACCGTTCCGAACGCCTGAACCTGAACACCGATCAGGCAGGCACCGTCAACCGGGTCAACTGCGGTTGAGCGTTGTTACAGGCATAAAAAAACCCCGTCAGTGACGGGGTTTTTTCAGCACGCTCGGATTACTCCGGACGAACCTGAGCGGCTTGCATGCCCTTTTGGCCTTTCTCAGCCACGAAGGAGACAGTCTGGCCTTCTTTCAGGCTTTTGAAACCGTCGGACTCAATGGCCTTGAAGTGTACGAACAGGTCGTCACCGCCACCTTGTGGAGTGATAAAGCCGAAGCCTTTTTCATCGTTGAACCATTTTACGGTGCCGGTTTGGCGATTAGACATGGTGTATCTCCAGAAACATAATTTTCAGTAGTGCTGTGCTGCTCAGGCCAACTGGGCACACGAGGGCTATCATAGTCGAATTGTGTGAATGCTGGACTTTTTCGATTAGAACTTTGCGGCGCAGCACTGAATATATACGCCGAAATGATTTGTCATGAGCTCACTTCGATGGCGGATTTCTCGTATGGCCGAGATGGTGGGTCTGGCTGAAGCCCACGAAATACGTGGGCTTCAGCGGCCGAATGATGGCACTTGTGGCAGGTGCTCAAACGGCCACCCTGACGAAATGTAAATTTTTTATTTTTTGCCCTTCAGGCAATTTTCACCCACGGCTTTCTGCAGGCGAGAGGTCATTTCGGTACTCGGAGGCGTCGTTTTGTCATTCAGCGACGCGATTTCCTTGTCCGAGAAGTTCTTGTTGATCTGCTGCGCCCCACATTCGCAATGCGCTTTCACGGCACTGGCGTCCAGACCCGGGTTGTTCTGGGTGGCTGCGGCAGTGCACTCACTCATGTAGGTGTTCTGAGTCTTTGCGTCCATGGCGGCGTGAGCGCTGATCGGGAGGGTCAACGCCAGCGGCGCGAGGAGGGCGGCAACACGTAGAAGCTTCATGGCTTGTTCCTTTTTGTCGATGGACCTTCAAATTTGGCAGGCCTTGAGCCGGGCCTCGGTTCATCTGACGGCGCCGATCCACGCCAGTTCAGTGTGCGGACATTTCCCACGCAACGGGTCGGCGGCTTTCACTGCCATCGAATACCGTTTATCTGACCTCGCGCGGCGCGGCTGTGCTAGGATGCGCGTCCTGCCGATTCGCTCGCGGCTCGCAGTGCAGTTTTTTCATGCTGCTGGTTCTGTCGATTTCGTTAAATTCCAGTCACTCTGGTTCGGTCAAAGGTTGGCCCTTGGGCTCCTGCCACTGTGAGGCAGGTACACCACCGAATCGCGTACTGGCTCTATCCCAACCCACGTGACCTTTGGTAGGGGTCACCACTAGGAGAGGAGGCGCCATGCCAACTATTACTCTTCCCGACGGCAGTCAACGTTCTTTCGATCACCCGGTTTCCGTAGCGGAAGTCGCGGCTTCCATCGGCGCAGGTCTGGCAAAGGCCACCGTCGCCGGCAAGGTCAACGGCCAACTGGTCGATGCCAGCGACATCATTGATGCCGACGCGAGCCTGCAGATCATCACCCCGAAGGATCAGGAAGGCCTGGAGATCATTCGTCACTCCTGCGCGCACCTGGTCGGTCACGCGGTCAAACAGTTGTACCCGACGGCCAAGATGGTCATCGGCCCGGTCATCGATGACGGCTTCTATTACGATATTGCCTACGAGCGCCCGTTCACGCCTGATGACATGGCGGCGATCGAGCAGCGCATGCAGCAGCTGATCGAAAAGGATTACGACGTCATCAAGAAGGTCACCCCGCGCGCGGAAGTGATCGAAGTGTTCAAGGCCCGCGGCGAAGACTACAAGCTGCGTCTGGTCGAAGACATGCCGAACGAGAAGGCCATGGGCCTTTACTACCACGAAGAATACGTCGACATGTGCCGCGGCCCGCACGTGCCGAACACGCGTTTCCTCAAGTCGTTCAAACTGACCAAGCTGTCCGGCGCGTACTGGCGCGGCGACGCAAAGAACGAGCAACTGCAGCGTGTCTATGGCACCGCCTGGGCTGACAAGAAGCAGCTGGCCGCCTACATACAGCGCATCGAAGAAGCCGAGAAACGCGACCATCGCAAGATCGGCAAGCGCTTGGGCCTGTTCCACACCCAGGAAGAAGCGCCTGGCATGGTGTTCTGGCACCCCAACGGCTGGACCCTGTATCAGGTTCTCGAGCAGTACATGCGCAAGACTCAGCGCGAAAACGGCTATCTGGAGATCAAGACTCCACAGGTCGTCGACCGCTCCCTGTGGGAGAAGTCCGGGCACTGGGCCAACTACGCTGAGAACATGTTCACCACCGAATCGGAAAGCCGCGACTACGCGATCAAGCCGATGAACTGCCCGTGCCACGTGCAGGTGTTCAACCAAGGCCTGAAAAGCTACCGCGAGCTGCCGATGCGTCTGGCTGAATTCGGCGCATGTCACCGCAATGAGCCTTCGGGCGCGCTGCACGGCATCATGCGTGTACGCGCATTTACCCAGGACGACGCGCACATTTTCTGCACCGAAGAGCAGATGCAGGCGGAGTCGGCAGCGTTCATCAAGCTGACCATGGATGTCTACGCGGATTTCGGTTTCCACGACATCGAGATGAAGCTCTCGACTCGTCCTGAAAAGCGCGTTGGCTCGGACGATCTGTGGGATCGCGCCGAAGCGGCCCTGGCGGCAGCGCTCGACAGCGCCGGCCTGCCTTATGATCTGCAGCCGGGCGAGGGTGCGTTCTACGGTCCGAAAATCGAATTCTCTCTCAAGGATTGCTTGGGTCGTGTCTGGCAATGCGGTACATTGCAGCTCGATTTCAACCTGCCAATCCGTCTGGGCGCAGAATTCGTTTCGGAAGACAACGGACGCAAGCATCCGGTCATGCTGCACCGCGCGATTCTGGGTTCCTTCGAGCGTTTCATCGGAATTCTGATCGAGCACTACGAAGGCGCTTTCCCTGCGTGGCTGGCTCCAACTCAGGCAGTGATCATGAATATCACTGATAAACAGGCAGATTTTGCCCTTGAGGTGGAAAAAACACTGGCCGAAAGCGGATTTCGTGCCAAGTCCGACTTGAGAAATGAAAAGATCGGCTTTAAAATCCGCGAGCATACTTTGCTCAAGGTTCCCTATCTCCTCGTCATCGGAGATCGGGAGGTTGAAACGCAAACTGTCGCTGTGCGTACCCGTGAAGGCGCAGACCTCGGCTCCATGCCGGTCGCCCAATTCTCGGAGTTCCTCGCACAAGCGGTTTCCCGGCGTGGTCGCCAAGATTCGGAGTAATTATTATTAAGCGTGAAATGAGACAAGATAAACGAGCTGCACCGAAAGCCCCGATCAACGAGAATATCTCGGCACGCGAGGTTCGGTTAATTGGCGCTGACGGCGAGCAGATTGGCATCGTCTCGATTGATGAAGCGCTTCGTATCGCTGAAGAAGCCAAACTCGATTTGGTGGAAATTTCTGCCGACGCAGTACCGCCTGTCTGTCGCGTCATGGACTACGGCAAGCACATCTTCGAGAAGAAGAAGCAGGTAGCTGCGGCGAAGAAAAACCAGAAGCAAGTACAGATTAAAGAAATCAAGTTTCGTCCAGGGACGGAGGAAGGGGATTACCAGGTAAAACTACGCAACCTGGTACGTTTCCTGAGTGACGGGGACAGGGCCAAGATTTCCTTGAGATTTCGCGGTCGTGAGATGGCCCACCAGGAGCTGGGGATGGAGCTGTTGAAGCGGGTTGAAGCTGACCTGCTCGAATACGGTTCGGTCGAACAGCATCCTAAGATGGAAGGACGCCAGCTGATCATGGTCATCGCCCCGAAAAAGAAGAAATAACCACCAGGGCACGGCAGGCCTTGCGGTTATGTTTATCAACTGAATGCGGAGTATCCGAACATGCCAAAGATGAAGACTAAAAGTGGTGCAGCTAAGCGGTTTCTGAAAACCGCGAATGGCATCAAGCACAAGCACGCTTTCAAGAGCCACATCCTGACCAAAATGTCGACCAAGCGTAAGCGTCAACTGCGCGGAAGCAGCCTGCTGCATCCGTCCGACGTGGCAAAAGTCGAGCGCATGCTGCGCCTTCGTTAATTTTGATCAAGAATAGAGGAAGTAACTCATGGCTCGTGTAAAGCGTGGCGTCATTGCCCGTAAACGTCACAAAAAAATTCTGAAACTTGCTAAAGGCTACTACGGCGCGCGTTCACGCGTATTCCGTGTTGCCAAGCAAGCGGTAATCAAGGCAGGCCAATACGCCTACCGTGACCGTCGTCAGAAAAAACGTCAGTTCCGCGCTCTGTGGATCGCTCGTATCAACGCTGGTGCGCGTATCAACGGTCTGTCCTACAGCCGTTTCATCGCTGGCCTGAAAAAAGCGTCGATCGAAATCGACCGTAAGGTTCTGGCTGATCTGGCAGTGAACGAAAAAGCGGCGTTTGCTGCGATTGTCGAGAAAGCTAAAGCCACTCTGGCCTAAGTCCCCGGCAATCACCGGACCCCGCTCGGGGTTCGGTGTTAAACGTCATAGATAGGGGAAGAGCCTTGTAAGCTCTTCCCCTATTTCGTATCTGGAGTCTGTACATGGAAAACCTGGACGCGCTGGTCTCTCAAGCACTTGAGGCTGTGCAAAGCGCCGAAGATATCAACGCCCTGGAGCAAATCCGGGTTCACTACCTCGGCAAGAAGGGTGAATTGACTCAGGTGATGAAGACCCTGGGGAATCTGCCCGCTGAAGAGCGTCCGCAAGTCGGTGCGCTGATCAACGTTGCCAAGGAGCGTGTCACAGAGGTTCTCAACGCGCGCAAGGCGTCGTTCGAGCAGGCGGATCTCGCCGCCAAGCTCGCCGCCGAGTCGATTGACGTCACCCTGCCTGGTCGCGGACAGACCACCGGTGGCCTGCATCCGGTCACCCGGACTCTGGAACGAATCGAGCAGTTCTTTACCCACATCGGCTACGGCATTGCCGAAGGCCCGGAGGTCGAGGACGATTATCACAACTTCGAGGCGCTCAACATCCCAGGCCATCACCCGGCCCGGTCGATGCACGACACCTTCTATTTCAACGCCAACATGCTGCTGCGCACCCACACCTCGCCGGTTCAGGTCCGCACCATGGAAGCGAACACGCCGCCGATCCGCATTGTCTGTCCTGGACGCGTGTATCGCAGCGACTCCGATATCACTCACTCTCCGATGTTCCATCAGGTCGAAGGCCTGTTGGTGGACCGCGATATCAACTTCGCGGATCTGAAAGGCACCATCGAAGAGTTCCTGCGCGTGTTCTTTGAAAAAGAACTGGCAGTGCGTTTCCGTCCTTCCTACTTCCCGTTCACCGAGCCATCCGCCGAAGTCGACATGGAATGCGTGATGTGCAGCGGTAAAGGCTGCCGTGTCTGCAAGCAGACCGGCTGGCTGGAAGTGATGGGTTGCGGCATGGTTCACCCGAACGTGCTTCGGATGTCCGGCATCGACCCGGAAGAGTATCAGGGCTTCGCTTTCGGCATGGGCGCAGAGCGTCTGGCCATGCTGCGTTACGGCGTCAATGACTTGCGCCTGTTCTTCGACAACGACTTGCGGTTCCTCGCGCAATTTCGCTAGGTCGCCCGTAACGAACTTATTAGGAGAGCAGGATGAAATTCAGTGAACAATGGCTGCGTGGCTGGGTAAGCCCGCAAGTCTCCCGCGACGATCTGGTGGCCCGTCTGTCAATGGCCGGTCTGGAAGTCGACAGTGTGACCCCGGCTGCCGGTGAATTCAGCGGTGTGATCGTGGGCGAAGTGCTGAGCACCGAGCAGCACCCCGACGCCGACAAGCTGCGCGTGTGTCAGGTGAGCAATGGCGCCGAAACTTATCAGGTGGTCTGTGGCGCACCCAATGTGCGTCCTGGCCTGAAGATTCCGTTCGCGATGATTGGCGCGCAACTGCCCGGCGACTTCAAGATCAAGAAGGCCAAACTGCGCGGCGTCGAGTCCAACGGGATGTTGTGCTCCCAGGCCGAGCTGCAGGTTGGCGAAGGCAACGACGGCTTGATGGAGCTGCCCGCTGACGCGCCGGTGGGCAAGGATTTCCGTGAATTCCTGCAACTGGACGATGCCAGCATCGAGGTCGACCTTACGCCTAACCGCGGCGACTGCCTGTCGGTTGCCGGTCTGGCCCGCGAAGTCGGCGCTCTGTACGACGCCGAAGTCACACGTCCTCAAGTGGCCACCATTCCTGCGACTCACGATGAAGTGCGTCCGGTCGAGGTGCTGGCGCCGGATGCCTGTCCGCGTTACCTGGGTCGTGTGATCCGTAACGTCGACGTGAGCAAGCCAACGCCGCTGTGGATGGTCGAGCGCCTGCGTCGTTCGGAAGTGCGCAGCATCGATGCCATTGTCGACATCACCAACTACGTGATGCTCGAACTGGGGCAGCCGCTGCACGCCTTCGATCTCGCCGAAATCAACGGCGGCATCCGCGTGCGTCTGGCGCAAGAGGGTGAGAAGCTGATACTGCTCGATGGGCAGGAGGTCAGCCTGCGCGCCGATACACTGGTGATCGCTGACCATCAGCGTGCGCTGGCAATCGCCGGGGTCATGGGTGGCGAGCACAGCGGCGTTTCTGCCAGCACTCGCGACATTTTCCTTGAAAGCGCATTTTTCGACACCATCGCGGTTGCCGGCAAGGCGCGTTCCTACGGTCTGCACACTGACGCATCGCATCGTTACGAGCGCGGCGTTGACTGGCAACTGGCTCGTGAAGCGATGGAGCGGGCCACGGGTCTGTTGCTGGAAATCACCGGTGGCGAAGCGGGGCCGGTCATTGAAGCGGTCAGCGAGCAGCATCTGCCGTCTGTCGCGCCGGTGATACTGCGCGCCGATCGCATCGAGCAGATGCTCGGCATGAAAATGGACACTGCCGAGGTCGAGCGTCTGCTCACCGCGCTGGGTCTGACTGTGACCGCCGAGGCGGGCGGTCAATGGCGTGTCGACGTACCTAGTCATCGTTTCGACATCACTCTGGAAGTCGACCTGATCGAAGAGCTGGCGCGCCTCTACGGCTACAACCGCCTGCCGGTCCGCTATCCACAGGCACGTCTGGCTCCGCAGCCACGTACCGAAGCGAAGGGCGATCTGCCTGCGCTGCGTCGTCTGCTGGTTGCCCGTGGCTATCAGGAAGCGATCACTTACAGCTTCATCGATCAGAAATGGTTCGAGCTGTTCAATCCGGGTGTCGAGCCATTGCTGCTTGCCAATCCGATTTCCGCCGACATGGCGGCGATGCGTTCTTCGCTGTGGCCAGGGCTGGTCAAAGCCTTGCAGCACAACCTCAATCGCCAGCAGGATCGCGTACGCCTGTTCGAGAGTGGCCTGCGTTTCGTCGGCCAGCTGGAAGGTTTGCAACAAGAGCCTATGCTGGCTGGTGTGATTTGCGGCAGTCGTCTGCCGGAAGGTTGGGCGCAGGGTCGTGATGCAGTCGATTTCTTCGACGTCAAGGCCGATGTCGAAGCCGTTCTCGGCTTCGCGGGCGCACTGGATGATTTCCGTTTCGTACCGGGCAAGCATCCAGCGCTGCATCCAGGTCAGACCGCGCGTATCGAACGCGACGGTCGTGAAGTCGGTTACCTCGGCGCGTTGCACCCGGAACTGGCGAAAACCCTCGGGCTGGATCGCCCGGTGTTCGTTTTCGAACTGGTGCTGGCGGAAGTAGCGGAAGGGCGTCTGCCGAAATTCCGTGAGCTGTCGCGCTTCCCGGAAGTGCGCCGCGACCTGGCCTTGCTGGCCGATCGTGACGTGGCGGCGACCGCCGTTCTGGACGTTATCCGTGAAAATGCAGGGGAATGGCTGACAGACCTCAGGCTATTTGATGTTTATCAGGGTAAAGGCATTGATCCGCATAGAAAAAGCCTTGCAGTTGGCTTGACCTGGCAACATCCATCGCGCACTCTTACTGACGATGAGGTAAACGCTTCGACGCAGCAAATTCTCACCTCGCTTGAGGAAAGGTTAAACGCCACGTTAAGGAAGTAGCGTATGGGGGCTCTGACGAAAGCTGAGATGGCCGAACGTCTGTACGAAGAGCTAGGCCTGAATAAACGAGAAGCCAAGGAACTGGTTGAGCTGTTCTTTGAGGAAATCAGGCACGCTCTGGAAGATAACGAGCAGGTCAAATTGTCCGGTTTCGGCAATTTCGACCTGCGAGATAAACGCCAGCGACCGGGTCGAAATCCCAAGACAGGGGAAGAAATTCCGATTACGGCTCGCCGTGTGGTCACCTTTCGCCCAGGGCAGAAACTGAAGGCCCGAGTTGAGGCTTATGCTGGAACCAAGTCATAACGACGAGCTACCGCCCATTCCCGGCAAACGCTACTTCACCATCGGTGAAGTCAGCGAGCTCTGCGCGGTAAAACCGCACGTTCTGCGTTATTGGGAACAGGAATTTCCTCAGCTCAACCCGGTCAAGCGTCGCGGGAATCGCCGGTATTATCAGCGCCAGGATGTGCTGATGATCCGGCAGATCCGCGCGCTGCTTTACGATCAGGGCTTCACCATTGGCGGCGCGCGTCTGCGCATGTCCAGCGATGAGGTCAAGGACGATTCCCTGCAGTACAAGCAACTCATCAAGCAGATGATTGCGGAGCTGGAAGATGTACTGGTCGTGCTGCGTCACTGACGTTGTTCACCAAAATACTTCCATCATTCAAAAGCTTAGGGTATATTCCTCGACGCTTTCGCAAGAAGTCGCAACAGATTCACGCCTAGTCGGGGCGTAGCGCAGTCCGGTAGCGCACTAGCATGGGGTGCTAGGGGTCGAGTGTTCGAATCACTCCGTCCCGACCATATTATTCAATGACTTAGCCCAATCTCTTCAGATTGGGCTTTTTCATGCGCGTGACTTTTGCAGGACTCGTGGTTTTTCATGCATTATTTCTGGATCCTCAAGCCGTCCGTGGATCTGGCGCGGCGGTCCTGATCATCGCATCACTATTGCAACCACCCACATCCCACGCCAGATCAACAGGTGAAAGTATGGAAAAGGCATTCAAGCAACCGCTGTTTGTGACCGGCATACCGCTGGCGATTTGCGGATTCTGTTTCGGCATCAGCGGCCTGTTCATCGAGAAGACGTTCGCCTACATGGCGCCGGGCCTGTTGATCCCTGGCCTGATCTTCATGCTGATCGGGTGGATGCAGCGCAATAAATGAAGGCCGTGCGATCGTGACAGTCGAGCCACTGCCCTCTGTTACCCGGTAACGCAGTGGGGCAGCGCACGCTCATCTGATAGCGCATTGCTACCCGATTTGGCTTCTGGTATACCCGGTCGGTAGCTGTCAAGAAACCGAGACAGCGTCATGGATCGAGGTCCTCACCGTGGATAAAAAGCAACATGCTCAGCTGTCGGTCGAGGAGCTCAATGCTATCGCCGAAATCGAGGCGACCACCAATATTCTGAAACTCATCGTGCGGCTCACAGGCATGCGCTTTGCGGCCATCGTCAAGTTCTGCGAAAAGGAGTGGGTGGCCTGCAGCGTCAATGACGAGATATGCCTGGGCATCAAGGACGGTGAGCGATTTCCTCTTGAGCACTCGATGTGCAGCAATCTGCTGACCGAGCCTTCCAATCTCGTTGTGGGTTGCGTGAGCCAGAGTCCGGTTCATCGGGGCAACGTCGCCTCACAGCGGTTCGGCTTTGAAAGCTCGATCTCCATTCCTATTTTTCTGCGCGACAACAGTCTGTTCGGGTCGCTCTGTGTGCTTGATCCCGATGCCGATCGGCTGGAGAAGCAGGAAGCGATCGACGTCCTGGTCATTTTCGCCAAGCTGGTCGGCAGCATTTTCCAATGGCACTACGATCATTGTCGTCAGGCCCAATTCCCGCAGACGAGCATGGCGGTTTAACGGCACAACGTGCAGTGCGCTCGACGTCGACCGACAGCCCGGCAATGAAGCAGACCCGCGCACCGACACGCCGCGCACTGATCCTCAGAACCACAGGTGAGCTGTCAGGACTGCGGAGCGGCCAGAGAGGCGTGCCGGATGCACAGCTCGCCCGTCGCGCGGATCAGCGCCAGTTTATGCAGTTCATCCTTGGCCAGCCCAGGCAGCGTCTGGCTCAGCCAGCCAGGGCAGGCCTCGCTGGTTCTGAACGGGCTGAATGTCGCGTAGGACCGAAGCAGGCGGTTCTGAAGTGCGTCCAGCCGCGGCCGGATATCGTTCTTCAGATCCGGACGTGGCGTTTCCGGGGCTTTCCCCGCGGTGTGCCATGCCGCCAGCAAACCGTACTGGACCAGCTTGTTCGCCTCGATCTGGGCGGCAAGTAGCTGGGCGGCTTCGTCCGCTGCGAGCTTGTAGCCGCCGGCCTGCTGTCGGGCGTCGGCGATCACCCTGGCTTCTCGCTGCGCGTCCTGGACGGGTTGCGCGCTGTCCCATTTGGTCAGCGCCACTTGATCGGCGATTTCGATTCGCTCGTTGATGGTCAGCAGCAGCGGCTTCAGTGCTTCAGGGCCGGGACCGTCTGCGCCCGGTGCCGTCGATGCGGCAGAGGCGTTGAAGACAGCGAATGCCAGGCCCGCCAGCGCATAAGCTAACCAGGGTTTGAAAGGGTAGGTGATGGCGGGACTGTTCATGGAGGATCTCGGTGGATACAGGCTGATGTCTGGGAAGGCGAACGACAACTTAAAATAAACCTACTAGAAGGTAGGCTATCATACAACCTGCGACTGACGCGTTTTATCAGCCGCTAGTTTTGAGCGACATGCGGAAAGGGTCCCGGTCTTCCCGAGTACTGCGCCGGACGTACGTGCTGGGCGCCGGTTCTTAAGGCAGTCTTGACAGCCACAGGACTTGACTCAAAACCTACTGAAAGGTAGGTTAGCCCCATGGCTAATCACTCGAACACCTTCTACGAAATTCTTAATTGTGCTCGCTCGCTGATCATTGCGGGCGGATACAGCGGCTTCAGCTATGCAGACATCGCCGAAACCGTGGGCATCCGCAAGGCCAGCATTCATCATCATTTTCCCACCAAGGTCGACCTCGTCCGGTCGCTGGTCAGTCAGTATCGGCAAGAAGCAGAAGCCGGCATCGCCCATATCGAGCGTGTCAGCGCAGGGCCGGCGGATCAGCTTCGGGCCTACACGGGCTACTGGCAGGGATGCATCGCGGATGCTGCGAAAGGCTATTGCGTCTGCGCGTTGTTGGCAACCCAGATCCCGGTACTGCCCCAAGAAATCGTCGTCGAGGTCAGGGCGCACTTCCGCGCGCTGTCCGCTTGGCTCACCTCTGTGTTCGAGCGCGGACAGGCTCAAGGCAGCATGTCGTTGTCCGGCGATGTCCGCAGCGAAGCGGAGCGCTTCATGGCGACGGTACATGGCGCGATGCTGTCCGCACGGGCCTATGGTGATCCTGAAATGTTCGGTTTGATCACCCAGCCGATGATCGAAAAACTCATGATTGCCTGATCAAGGAAAGCGGTCGCTGCGCGGCCGTTTTTTTTGACCTGAAAAACTACCTTCTAGTAGGTAGTAATTTTGTTTGAGTCCGTTCGGCCCTCGTGGTCCGAAAGGTCATCACTAAACGATGAGGATTGCGTCGATGCTCCAGCCCAATGTTTTGCAGAGCCCTGTGAGCCCGTCCAGCGCTCTGCCCGCAGGCAGCGCGGGGCTGCCGCCCTTGGACAGTCAGGCGTTTCTGAAATTACTGGTGACTCAGTTGCAGCATCAGGATCCGCTGTCGCCGGCCGATCCCGGCGAAACCGTGCAACAGCTGGCTGCATTGACGCAGGTGTCTTCGCTTCAGGAGATCAGCGCGCTGTTAAGGCAGCTACTCGGGAAAGGTTCGGCCTACGATCCGGCCGCGTGGCTCGGTCGATCGGCGCTGGTGCCCTCGAGCAAAGCCTTGCCCCGCGAAGATGGCAGCTATGCCGGCGAGGTGCTGGTCGATGGCCCGACCGAGCTGGATATCACCTTCACCGATGCCAACGGCGTCGTGGTTCACACCGAACATCACGTCAGCGCCGCCAAGGGGGCGATCAGTTTCAACTGGGAGGGTCGGGTCAACGGCGAGGCGGTGAAAGGGCCGCTGACGATCAGCGTCGCGGCCCGTGGCGGCATGCCCGCCAGCGTCGGCGTGTGGACCACCGTAACCAGCGTTCGCGGCCCCGGCGGATTGGGCGCGCTGGTCGAAACCCCGCTTGGCTCATTCACCCCCGACGTGGTCATCGACCTCAAATAGCACGATCCGGCAGGCGCCTGCGGGCTCACGACAATAAACCTTCATTCGGTAAACGAAGATGCACAATCAGACCCTTGGAACGACCCACGTAAACACCCCTGACATCAGCAGCCAGTGGCTGATGACCTATTACTTCATCCGGGCGGCGGTCTCGTTCGTCTGGGTGGGCGCTGCCTTCACCCTCGGCGCGGCCATGCCTCTGATCGCCGCGGTGCTGTTGATCTTCTATCCCACCTGGGATGCTGCGGCCAACGTGCTGGACGCCCACCGTAACGGCGGCTTGAGGCGTAACCCGACCCAGGCGATCAATGCATTGCTCAGCCTGGTCACCACGATCGCCATCGCCCTGGCCCTGTCGAGCAGCATGAACGCGGTGCTGGGGGTTTTTGGCGTGTGGGCCATCGTGTCCGGCCTGCTTCAACTGGCGACAGCGGTGCGTCGCTGGAAGGTCTATGGCGCGCAGTGGCTGATGATTCTCAGCGGCGCTCAGTCAGCACTGGCAGGTGCATTTTTCATCAAGCAGTCTTCAATACCGGCCGTGCATAGCCTCCTCGAAGTCGCCCCGTATGCAGCGTTCGGTGCGTTCTATTTCCTGATTTCAGCCATCTGGCTGTATGTCTCGGCGGCCCGGCGTCTGCGCGCCTGAGGCATTGGCGCTGCGTTTGCACCTGACGACGGGCGAAGGCCTCATGATGTACATTGACGCCAACCCTACTAGAAGGTAGTTTCCGATGGGGGGTCGCGGGCTTCGCAGTCACAAGTCGGGCAATCGCTTTATAGAACAACAATCAAATGAGGGAATCAGGATGGTTCGTTTACTTTCAGGATGTGTCGCACTGTGTTGTTCGATTAACTGCATGGCCGCCCTGCAACCGCAATCGTTGGAGCAACTGTGCACGGTGCTCAACGACACTCAGCTGCGAGCCGGCGAGTGGACTCGCTACGACGACGGCGGGGAAGGCTGCAAAAGCGGACAGCGGCCGGTGAAACCCGACGCCGGCGATAACAACAGGATTTCCTATTCGGCCGAAGGCGGCGAGGGTGTTGCACGTCGGGTCAAGCTGACGCTGCAAGTCATGCTGCCGTCGGATGACACTGCGGCCAAACGGGAATTGATCAGGGCGACCAAGCGGCTGGCGGTCAGGGCGTTGGGACGGTCCATTCCGCATGCGTTCGATGAGGCCATCATCAAGGCTTCGCCGCTCAATCTGGATGTGGGCAGCGGACGTGCAACGCTGACCCGAACGGTCGTCAACAAGCAGAGCTACGTGTTGTCCGTGGTCATGGAGTGACACCCAGCGACTTCATGCGCAAGCAGGACCGGGCGAGGTACCGTCGATCCGGTCCGTTTGAATTAACTGATCAAGCCCTGCTCACAGATAGATGGAATCGATAACCGATTGCTTTGAGCTAAGGTTTTCCGCATGCAGAACGCAGATGATTTTCGCTATACCGCTCACAAACTCCTGTTGGCACTGGACGCTTCGACCATCGATCTGATGAAGATGGTGTCAATTTCCTGCATGGGAAGTGCCGCCTGGAAGTCTGCCGTGATCGTGCAGCAAGCTTCGTTTGCCGAGCTGCACCTGCACCTCGGGCAACCGGACGCCGTGACACTCATGCAGACCGACCGCCTGCACTGAAGCAGGCGCGGCGCGGTGTCTACGGCGCGGCTTTGCTCGCTTTTTTCCCTTCTCTTGATATCAAGCGACCGCTCGTCGGAACCTGAGCACTATCAGCACGTTGGCCACTCAATGGGATAGCCAAAGGAAGTGGACTCTATGCGAGCTAAAATTTTTGATTCACCCAACGCCCTTGATCTCATGAAAGAACTCGACCAGGCCACCGAGCAGATGATGTCTATCTCGGTTGAATTGGTTGGCGGCCCGCAATGGCAGGAAGCGTTCGACAGGCAACAGAAGGCGTTCCGCAGCTGGCGTGACTACCTCTACTGCAAAGCTGACGAAAAACCGCCTGCGCGACTGCTCAACATTGCCTGACGTCTTTATCGCGGTGCAGTGATGAAACATCGGGAAGCGAGGCCGTGAGCCGCTTCCCGTTACCTGCCCATCTTGTGCAGGGCGTTGCCTTCATTGATTGCCTTTACCCGCCAGTCGCTCGATGACGGGCACCAGGTTCGGTCGCTGCTGGCGCCATTCTTCCTGAGTGATGCCCAGCAACACCACGTCGACGCGCTTGCCTTCATGTATCGCGTTCTGGCGCCTGACACCTTCGAGCACGAAGCCGAATCGCTGGTGCATCTTGATCACCGCGGAATTGACTTCGAGCACCTCACAGTTGAGCTTTTCCAACTGCGCAGGGCCGAATGCGTAGTCGAGCAGCCAGAACTCGACCTGACTGCCAATGCCTTTGCCTTGCACCCTCGCGTCCAGATAAAACGCCCAGTCGGCAGTGCGCTGCAAGGCGTTGATCTCACTGAGCGACACCACGCCTATCAGTTGGTCATCGCTGATCACCCCGAACACCGCCTGCCTCGAATTGGACTTCAACTGATCGAGCCAGCGGGCATGTTCGGCTTCGCTGATTTCGTGAGAGGTGTACATGAACCTGCGCACCTCGGGCTGATTGCGCAGATGCCGAACCTGCGCCTGCCGGGCGGCGGGCAAGTCGAGAATGGGCACGAATTCCATGCAGGTCCTTGTTTGGGGAAGATTGAAAACCGGTATTCGGACAACTGAATCGAAATGATCGTGGCTGTTGGGAGCTTTGTCATCACGTTGCGGAGGGTTTTTTCAAAATAGCCGGAACGAATCGTTTCGCGTCCCGGTCAACCGGTTTCGATAACCTTGAGCGGGTACGCACCATGACCGATATCACTGAAACCCTGCGCGAAGATCTTTACGAAAAGACCCGAAAGCAGCTCAACACCTTTCTGAACGAAACCAATGAATTGCTGACCGCCGGCGACGCCCTGCACGAGGACCGCACCGCACAGGCGCGCCAGCGACTGACCGACTTCCTGGCCAACGCAAACTCTACGGCAGTGGATTACGATGACACCCAGACCCCGGTGGTGACGCGCGTGCTCAACCAGGGCAAGGCGTATGTCCAGACCCATCCCTGGGCTGCCGTGGGTGCTGCGGCCGGAATCGGGCTGGTGGTCAGCCTGCTGCTCAAACGTAACAGCGGTTAAAAGGAGGTTGTCGTGGTTCGCCGTCGCTCACCGATGGATCCGATGCGATCCTTCAACGGCCGGCTCGCGTTCTCCGGCCTGTTTACGCCCGTCATATACCCTCGTTACCGGCTTGTACTGTTCCTGGCGGGCACTGTTTCAGACTGTGGCTTCGGTGCTGCCTTGGCGCCGGCCCAAGTCCTGCGCAAGCAAAAATGGGGGATTCGCATGAATGTCGACGAAGAAACGGTTCGTCAGTTGGCCCAGATGATCTGGGAGACCGAGGGCAAGCCCGAGGGGCAGGAAGCGCGTCATTGGGAAATGGCCACGCGCCTGGCGGAGTCCGCCGCCATGGCGCCGACCCGTGCGCCCGGCAAGCACAAGGTGGAAACGCTGTTCCCGGCGCCCCATGACGGCAAGGACGAGTAGGGCGACAGCGGCACGCTTGATTGCTTCAGTCAGCTGGCACGACTCATCTTCTCCAGCAGCATCGCCTTAACCTGCGGCCATTCATCGTCGATGATGCTGAACCGCACCGAATTGCGCTTGCGCCCGTCCGGCATGATCCGCTCGTGGCGCACGATGCCTTCTTGCCGGGCGCCGATTCGCAAGATGGCGGCACGGGACTTCTCGTTGAGCTCGTCGGTGGTGAATTGCACGCGCACGCAGTTCATTTCCTCGAACGCATGGCGCAGCAGCAGAAACTTCATCTCGGTGTTCAACCCCGAACGCTGCATCGACTGGCTCAGCCAGGTGTGGCCGATCTCCAGCTTGCGATGCTGACGGTCGATCTTCCAGAAGCGCGTGCTGCCGACGATACGGCCCGTTTCACGGTGCACGATGGCGAACGGCATGACCGTGCCAGCGTCGCGCCCCGCCAACGCGGTGGCGATGTACTGTTCAACGGTTGACGGGCCGGGAATCACCGTCACCTTCATGTTCCACAGCTCGCCATCTTCTGCGGCCTGCAGCAACTGCGGGGCGTGCTCTGCCCGTAACGGCAGCAGCTCGACCCGTTTGCCGCTCAGCGCCAATGGCGCGGTGGTGACCCTCTCTGCACTCATGACCTCATTCCTTTGCTTTGGCGTTGGGCAGCGGCGCGCCTTTGGGCCAGAGCATCCAGATCTGCCCTTGCTGTTTCATGTTGCCAGCCAGTTCGCCGGCCGCATCGCCGGTGCCCCAGAACATGTCCGCGCGCACCTCGCCGGCAATCGCGCCGCCGGTATCCTGCGCGGCCACGGGACGTACCAGTGGCGAGCCATCGGGACGGGTGGACGACAACCACAGCAGGCTGCCCAGCGGAATGACCTTGCGGTCGATGGCGACACTGTAGCCGGCCGTCAGCGGCACATTGAGCGAGCCGCGCGGGCCTTCGGTGCTGTCCGGACGCTGGGTGAAGAACACGTAGCTGGGATTGCTGCCCAGCAGTTCATGCACGCGCTCGGGATGGGCAATCGCCCAGTCGCGAATGCGCCCCATGGACACCTCGTCCTTGGTCAGTTGGCCCTGTTCGACCAGCCAGCGGCCGACAGGCTTGTACGGATGACCATTCTGATCGGCGTAGGCGATGCGCAGTTGCCGGCCGTTTTCAAGCTGTACCCGGCCGGAGCCCTGGATTTGCAGGAACTGCAGGTCAATGGGGTTTTCCAGCCAGGCCAGCACGGGCGCGTTCACGCCTTTTTCGCCGATCGTTGCGGCGTCGTCATAAGGGCGCAGGATGCGTCCGTCGAGACGGCCACGCAGACGCTTGCCCTTGAGCTCGGGATAAATGCTGTCCAGATTGACGATGATCAGGTCATCGGGCACGCCATAGATGGCGACCGGGTGCTGATCGTTGCGCTGCTCGCTGCCCTTGTAGATGGGTTCGTAATAGCCGGTGATCAAGCCGTTGGCGCCATGTTCCGAGGAGCGCAGGCTGTAGACCTGCAACTGATTCTTGAGGAACTCGCGCACCGCGGCCGGGTTCTGCGGCACTTGCCCGGCCAGCGCACAGGTGCTGCCCCAGACCGGATCCTTGGCCAGCCGCTTGCACGCCGAGAACCAGCTGTTGTAGCCCGCCATCAGGTCCACATCATTGACCGGCGGCAGCTTGTCCCACTCCACGCTGACATATGTGGTGACTTCGGACGGTCTGGTTTTGGGCGCGCCGCCATCGCAGGCAGCGAGCAGAGCGATCAGCGGAGCGAGGCAAAACAGAAAGCGGCGCCAGTGCAGGCTTGTGGTCATCACGCGGGGTGTTCCTGAGAGCAAGTGAAGAGGGCTAGCTTGGTGAAAGCCGAGAGCTGCGTCAAATGTGTGACTGTCCTCCGACCGCAGCCGTTGCAGGACATTTCAGGCCCGTGTCGCACTTTTTTCCGGTTTGCGGCTCTATGCATGGCCGGGACGCAGCGATCCACGCGACGTCCAGAGAGTTGAAGCTTGCGATACATGGTCTGTGTTTCCCGATATTTCCTTGCGCGACGCGCTGCTCGTGCGCTGCTTGCGTCATGCCTGCTCATGCTCTGCATCGGTGGCTGCACCCGTCAGGACGGCCGTGACGTCGCCACCCAGTTCCAGGAAGCGCGTCCTCAGGAATTCTTTCAGACCAGCGTCGATCGCATGGCCACACTGGCCATGCATGACAACCTCGAAAGTCTGTACCTGCTGATGAACAAGCTGTACCTGCGCAATCCGGCGGAGTGGCGCAAGTCAGGCTTCGTCGACGCTCGCTCGGCCGAGCGCAATGTGCGCGAAGCCATCGAGCAGCAGAAGCCACTCGGTCAACTGGGCAAACGCCGGGATCTGGCGGCCTTGAGCTATGCACTGAGCCCGGAGTTTCTCGGCGACCGGGTCGGCGCCTTCATCTATGCCATCGGCAGCATGCTAGTGACGGCCCACGGCGGGCGGCTCGAATTCTTCATGACCGACCAGATCAACCCGACGTTCGTGAGCAACGCAGCGCGCAATATCGAGAAGGCGACGTGGCTGCTGAGCCAGCGGCAGAACGCCAACGGCGAGCTGATGCTGTTCTCCAACGAGATCTCGGAGGAGGGCAGCAACCTCAGCTTTGCCACCGAGTTCGGCAAGATCGTCGCGCGCCTGGATCTGCTCACCCAGATGCTGGACGAACGTTACCGGCGCATCGGCCTGAATTACGCCCAGAGCCTGCTGTTCCTCAATTTCCTGCCCGTTCAGTAGGCATTGCCTGCCGCGCCGATGCCTTTCATCGGCGCGCCTCATCGTTCCTGCGCTGCGGTCGATACCTCTTTTGGCGTTGTGCAAAACAACAACAAATTTCAGGCCATGGAGTCAACGATGTTTAAAACAGTGCAGGCGCGCTATACGGTCATCTTCGTGGCCTTGATCCTGGTGATCGCGGTCATTACCGAGCAGGGCATCGAACACTTTGTCACGCCCAAAGTGCGGGCGTCGCAGGAAAAGGTCGTGCTCAGCCAGGTCGACCAGATCGGCACGCGGATTCTCTCGGACCTTGCCCGCGTCGAGGCGCAGTCCCGTGGCATCACCCAGGCGGTGCCGCTGCTGGACAGCGATGCCATCGACAAGGTATTGCCGGGCATGGTCGACCAGTACGGCGATGCCAAAGTGTTCGGCGGCGGTGTCTGGCCAATGCCCGACAAACGCACGCCCGGCCGCAACAAGCACAGCACGTTCTATCACCGTGACGGCAGCGGCCAACTGGTGGTCAGCACGTTCTGGAACTCCGACCCTGCGCCCAACTACTGGGAGCAGCCGTGGCACCGTGCCGGCCAGAACGCGCCCAAGGGCAAATGCGCCTGGGCGGCCGCGTATCAGGACGAAGCCAGTCCGCAGCCGCGCACCAACTGCGCGATGGGCATCTACAAGGACGGCTCGCTGTACGGCGTCTCGACCATCGACGTGACCCTCGGCTTCTTCAACGGCCTGATTCAGGAGAAGGAAAAAGAAATCCAGGGCCAGGTGATGATCGTCGAGCGCGATGGCAAGGTCCTGACCAATCAGGGCAGCATTCCCGGCGAAATCATCCTCAAGAACATTTCTGCCTTCACCGGTCAGTCGATGTTTGCCAAAGCCATTCAGGACGGCCTCACGCAAGTGTCCGGCGACGCGGTGTATTCCCGGGAATATCAGGACCCGCAACTGGGCGATCTGACCTTCTTCCTGCGCCCGGTGGTGGGCACGCCCTGGCTGATCGCAACCTCGTTGCCGACGGCGATGCTGACGGCCAGCAGCAGCGAGGTGTTGAAAACACTGGGCTGGCTGCAGATTCCGCTGGTGATTCTCTTGCTCGCGGTGCTGGGCTTCGCCTTCAATCGCCTGCTGGCGCGCCTGACCGTGTTGCGCACTAACATCGACGCGTTGTCGTCGGGTGAGGCGGATCTGACCCGGCGCATCCCGATCAAGGGCGAAGACGAGCTGGACGCCGTCGGTCAGTCGGTCAACAAATTCATCGCGTTCCAGCAGACGATGATCGTCGAAGTGCGCAGCGGCACCGAGCAGATTTCCGCCGGTCTGGCGCAATTGCAGGAGCAGTCGCGCAACATCAACCAGATTCTCAATCGTCATGCCTCCGAGACCGATCAGGCGGTGACGGCGATCAATGAGATGAGCGCCACCGCCGACAGCGTGGCAGAAAGCGCGACGCAGACGGCCAGCTTTACCCAGTCGGCAAACGACGCCGCACAACGTTCGCGGGACGTCGTGGATCAGGCCTCGGTCAGCGTGCTGGCCCTGGTGGCCGAGGTTGAAGACGCGACCCAATACGTGCAGGAAATGCAGGTCGACGCCAAGCGCATCACTGACGTGCTCGGCGTGATCGGCGGAATCGCTCAGCAAACCAACCTGTTGGCCCTCAACGCCGCGATCGAGGCGGCGCGCGCAGGCGAGCAGGGCCGTGGCTTCGCGGTGGTGGCCGATGAGGTCCGGGCACTGGCGGGTCGCACTCAGCAGAGCACTTCGGAGATCAACGAAATGCTGTCGCGGCTGGAGCAGGGCGTGAGCACCGCCGTCGGCGCGATGGAGAAGACCAAGGTCAGTTGCCAGTCAACGGCCGACCGCACCTCGCGGGTCAACGAGGGGCTGGACGGCATGGCCGGCTCGGTGCTGCGCATCCATGACCTCAGCGCCCACATCGCCACGGCGGCCGAGCAGCAGAGCGCAGTCACCGAAGAAATCAATCAGAACATGATTGCGATTCGGCACATGGTGGGCGAACTGGTGGGCTGCGGCCAACAGACCGACACCAGCGTGGACGCGCTGGTGGCGTCCAACGAACGGCTGGTGGCGATGATCGACCGCTTCAAGGTGCGTTGAGCACAGCCGTGAGGCACATACCGCGAAACAAGCACCGGAGCCTTTGGGCTCCGGCGTTCATTCAGTAGCTTTCGCCGCGAATGTACTCCTGCATCTTCTCGATCAGACTGGCCTGTTCGGCGATGGCCTCCTTGACCAGGTCACCGATCGACAGCAGGCCGGTCAACTGGCCCTCGTCCACCACCGGCAAGTGTCGCAAACGGCGGTCGGTCATGATGTTCATGCATTGATCGACCGTGTGGTGCGAATCCACGGTTTTCACATCGTGGGTCATGATGTCGCTGATCGGCGTGCCCACCGAAGCGCGGCCCTTGAGTTCCATCTTGCGCGCGTAGTCTCGCTCACTGACGATCCCCACGACTTTGCCATCGCGCACCACCGGGACGGCGCCGATGTTTTTCTCGGCCATCAACTTGATCGCATCGATGACCATCTGATCAGGACGGACGGTATGGACCTCGTGCGTATCTTTGAGCTTCAGTAACTCGGCAACGGTCTTCATGCTGGCCTCTCCGGCGCGTTTTTTGTCAACCGGCCCAGTCTGGCCGTGTGTAGAGGATCGTAGAGAGAACGCATTCCGGCAAGTTTGAAAACGCCCTGCAACGGGCCAAAAACGTCAGCGCCTGTCCAGGGCGCCGGTTTCTCGCGCCAGGCACATGATTTCAGGACAGCGCTTCAGCCGATTCGCCGCGCCAGACCGGCTTGCCCAACAGGCACCGAGCGCTGGCGCAGCAGGCCGGGCACCTCGCGCGTCTGCAGGACGAAGCCCTGCACCCAATGCACGAACGTCGTTTCATCCAGCGTCCTGAGGGGCAACTGCGTGCACAGGCGCACTGACAGCTGCTCGTCCAGCGCCAGCCAGCAGCCGCTCATTGCGCCGCTGTCGAAGTTGAGCCTCATCAACCGCTCGTACAGCCCGGGATCAGGTCGCAGCGCCAGTTTGCAGTGCAGGATCGCGACGTCGCCAGCGGCAGGGATCTCGATGATGACCACCTCGCGGCCGTCGTCGAACAGGGCGCAGACGCCGTTATCCAGTTGCAGGGCCGTGCCCAGTTGTTTTCCCAGGGCGCGAATCAAGGCGTCTGCCTGTGGGTTCGGTGTCGTCATGTGCAGTGTCCTTGCCGGATTTGAAGTCGAAAGGGCGCCGATCGCCGGCGCCCGTCATGCATCAGCGCGCCCTGAAGGTGCCGTTGTCGGTCTGACCCAGTTCCTGCGCGGGCCTGGGGTCGCCACGGTCGGCGATCTCACCGTCTGCGGTGGCTTTCTTCGGCTGGGTGGGATGCTTGCCGTAGTCGAAGGTGACTTCGCCCATCAGGCGCTCGATGCTCAGGGTGCTGCCGCTCTTGTAGCTGACGAACGGAAACGGCGTGCCGAACGAGTCTTCCTTGGCCGCAGTCTTGAAGATCGCGATGCTCTTGATGCGCAGGTTGTTCTTGTCGCTGAGTAGGCCTTTGAGCATGTCGTCGCTGAGCGTTCCGTTCAGGGCGCGTTCTTCGATGAGCTGCTTGATGTCGTCGCGGACCTCAAGTTTGATCTCCGCGCGCGTGGTGCCTTTGGTGTCCTTCATCGCGTCGAGCAGGCTTTTGAGCTGAGGCTCGGCGCTCATCATCTCGTGAATGCGCTGGGCGTTGCCTTCATTGCAGTCCAGGCTCAGCATCCGCTTGACGCTGTCGATGCCGCGTTTGGCCAGCGCCACCTGATCGACCCGGTTGACGTTGTTGTGCTTGACCACCATGTCCATCAACGTCATCAGGCTGGAGCCCTGGCTGGCGGCGGTGTTCTGCCGGTCGAGCTGGCGCAGGCTCATGCGCGCGGCATATTGAGCGTCGTTCTCATCGTCCAGGACAGGGTCGTATTTCTGCTTGAGGTCCTGCAATACCTGTTCAGGGCGCTTGCCCTCTGGCGCCGGGTTTTTGCTCAGCGCCGGAAAGGCTTTTTCCAGCGCCTCGCTCACGGCCTTTAGATCGGCGGTCTGCACCGGCAAAGCCTGCTTGAAGCGCACGTCGTAGGTCTTGCCGGTCTTGTTGTCGAACGCCAGCGTCGCGCTGACCCCCAGCGGCGCGCCGGCGGAGATGAAGAGGTCGTTGGGACGCGACGAAAAGACTGTGCTGAACATCCGCGCGTAGCCCGTCAGCGAACCCTTTTCGAGGAATCGCGCGCGGTTGCTGCTGTAGATGTCGGTTTTCAGCCCGTCGCTGCCGCGCCCCGTGGTTCTTTCCTTCTCCGCACTGAGCAACGACAGGCTGCCGAGCAGGCCGGCACCGAAGCGCATGAAGCCTGCGACCGGCTCGGCGTCGGTCTGGCCTTTGTTGGTGCGTGATTCGATGTTGAAGCCCAGATCGAGATCGAACGTGTGTTTGCCGGTGGTGCGCACCTCCTTTTCAACGCCGCGATCCATCAGCGCCATGGGCTTGAGGCTGCCCGGAACCTCGCGCTTGCTGCTCGCCAGCGGCGTCTGCATCAGGTCGGCCATGAACGCCTCGAGTTCGTCGTCGCGAACGAAGAAGCTCAGCGCGGTGCTGTTGGCATACTTGTATTTGCCGTCCAGGCTGCCGGCGAACCAGCCGGCGTTGGACTGAATATTGGCGTGGCTGTCACCTGGCGTGGTCTCGGTGTCGCTCTTGCCGCCGCCAAAGCCGAAGCTGCCGGTGCCGCTGATCGCGCCTTCCCGGCTCAGGGCCACTTTCAACCCGCGGTCGAAGCGGGTGAAGGTCAGGCCGTAAGTGCGCTCCGGGTCGATGTTGCCGCGAAACCCGAGAAAGGCCGCGCCGGCCGGGCCGGAGACGCCACTGGTGATGCCGCCACCATAGTTGCGGTTCAGCTTGAGGCTTTCCCGTGGCTCGAGATCGCGCAGCGCCTGAGTCAGTTTCCGGGTGATGTCGGCGTTGTCGGGCCCGGCGGGGGACTGCAGGCCTTGCAGCACGCCGCGCTTGATCGGGTGGTTCTCCTTGCGCAGGTGTTTGAGCAGGTTTTTGGTGGCGTCATAACTGGCTTCCAGCGAAGCATGGTCGCGAAAGCCGGCGTCGGTGTAGCGCTTGACCGAGCTGCCTTCGTAGACATCGTTGTGCAGCGTGGCCAGCGCGGTGGCGAGGGTGTCGAGATTGTTCTCGTCTGGCCGCTTGAGTTCGTCGGCGAAACCGTCGAGCGCCGCGCTGATCTCGCTCAACACCTTGACGTCCAGCGCCAGGCGGGCGCGCAGCAGCGCCTGACTGTCGCCTCGCTTGCGAGAATTATCCAGAGCGGTTTCGGTGTTGCGCCGCTCCAGCGTGAAATGCGCGTTCTCCAGCGAGGTCAGCAATTGCCCCAACGGTTGCTCGTCATCGATGCCGCTGTGGCGCAACACGCCGGCTACCTGCGCCATCATGTCGTTTTCCCGCGGCTTGCCCTCGAACGTCGGATTGATCTCGCCGTTTTTCAGCAAGGCCTGCTGATCCTCGGCCAGTTCGCGAAGGGTGCGGTGCAGGTCGTCCGTGACGCTGGTTTGAAACCAGCCAAACAACTCGGCGAGCTCGCTGGATTCGGGCGACATCAGGCGCGGCGCCAGGGCGTCGATGCGCTCGGCCATCGGCTGGGCTGGCGCGCCTGTTGCGGCTGCGGCACGGGCGTTGAGGTCTTGCAGCAACGCGGTTTCTTCCGCATAGATCGGCGCCAGGCCCTCGCGGCCTTTCCAGGCGTGCTGGAGGCTGTCGCCCGGCACCTTGGCCGCGCCGGTCAGGGAAAGATGCGAGGTCAGGTAGTTCTGGGTGAGGGAAGCAGGCGCGTACTGGCGGACCTGCATGCTCTCGACGTTGTTGCTGCCCATCACGTTGACGGTCAACTTGCGCGCACCTTTGCGAACGGTTTCCGGCTCTGCGGCGGCCAGTCGATCGAAGTCTGCGTGAGGGACGTGGTGTGTCTCAGGGGCAGGTGCGGCGGCTTCCCATCCATCCTCGGTTTTGACGAACTCGCCCTGCGGGGTACTCGCCAGCAGGCGTCCGTCGTGATTGGGCCGCAGATCCTCGAGGGTCGCTGCCGGCGTCGTGTCTGGCCCTGCGACGGCTTGCCAGGCGCCCTCCGGCCGCATTTTTCGGGCACTGGCGCGGTCGCCGTCCAGCTGGAACAGCACGCCGTCGCGCAGGGCGAACCAGTGCTTGCCGCCGGTGCTGATGGCCTGGATGTCTCGCTCGCCGGGTGGCTGCGGCAGCAGCGTGCGTTCGCCGTTCTGGTCGTGCAGGCGCAGTTCGCCGCCGCTCAGCGTCATGAAATTCTGGTCGTTCTGCACGGCGAGTTTGTCCGCCGTCAGGTGCTCGGCACCGCGCATGACCGTGCCCTTGGCTTCGGTGCCGCGTCCCGGCAGGGCCAGATCGATGCCGCGGCCCATGTCATGGGCGGCGGCCTGGGGCACCACTTTCAACTGCTTGAGCTTGCCATCCTTATCGATCAGGTAGGCGAACCCATCCTGACCGGCCTGCAGTGCCTTGATGTCTTTCTCGGTGGTTTTCTTCCATTCCCGGGTGCGCGGGTCTTGCACCAGCAGGTTGCCCTCATGCCGGGCGATCTTGCCGCGCGGCAGCTGGATCTGAGCGTCAGCGGCAGGCGCCAGGGCCGGCAAGCCGCGCTGGCGATCCATGATCAGCGGCGTCATGCTCCAGCCGGGGACGAAGTCGCCTTTCGTGTCGTCCCACGCCGCACTGTGCTCCAGCCCTTGCTGATCCTTGATTCTGGCGTGCAGGACGTTGTTCTCGTCGTGAAAGAAATCACTGACGGTGTGGTTGCCGAAGGCCGCCTGGAGTGCAGGCGACGGCGGCGCTGACGTGAGCCTGAGTTCACCGGCCACGAACATCGTCTGCTGGCGCTCGTCCATCGACGGCATGTCAGCCTGCAGCAACGTGCCGGAGGCGGTGGTCGCCAGCACACGGCTCCCGGCGATGGCCACCGATTTGGGCTTCATGGCCTCATCGTTGCCCGTGCCAGTGGGCACGATCAGGTGATGCATGTCGTGCAGACCCGGCCCGAATGTGTCGCGCAGTTCAAGTAGCTGTCGGCCGTGGGGGTCCTCGCTGAGGGCCATCAGCTGTCCCTGCGGCGAACGGCCGAGAGACGTCACGGAGTGAGCGAAATTCAGCGCGTTGTTCAAATCACCGATGGCGAACACCCGTCCCTCGTCATTGAGTCCGAACAGGCTGCCGTCGCCGCTGTTGTGCAGGCTTTTCAGCGTTGCCCCTTTCGGGTTTTCGTGCCATTCACCTTGTCGCAGTTGGTACAGCTTGTCCTCGTGAATCCGCCAGGCCGTGTTCTGCCGGTCCTTGTGCACGCCGGTGATCTGCGCGCGATGGGCGTCGCCCGGCATGGTCACGCTGAAGGCGTTGTTGGCCCGGTTCTCACTGGTTTTGAACAGCGAGAGCGCAAGGTCGCTGGCATGGGCGTGGACCAGTCGATCCTGGGCATCCACCAGCAGGTATTCGGTTTTCTCCGGGCTTTGATTGAGCTGAGCGAGGCCCTGATAGCGTTGGTCGCGTTTGTTGAGAATGCCCTCGAGCAGTTGCTCGGTGCGATTGCTCTGGCCGGCGGCGCCGAAGACCAGCTTGCGGTTCTCCAGGGCCATGGTCAGGCGAGGCGTCATCTCAAGGGCTTCGGGCGCAGCTTCCGACGAGCTGGCCACAGGCGCGCCTGAGGGCGTGGCAGGTGCGAGGCTGCCTGCCGCCGCTGCCGAGGTGGGTGTGGGGACAGGGGACGCGCTGCGGGGGATCGATGAGGCGTCTCCGGGTTTGGCCTTGAACAGGCCGCCTGCGAAGTTGTGGGTTTTCTGCAGCGTCGAGCGGCTGGCACTCGCCATGCGCGCCAGCACGTTTTTGCGCTGCCTCGGCCCGGCCGATTCCGTGGCCGACTGATTCAGTGAGGTGCTGCTGACGTTCGAGGTCCGAGCGGAGGACACCGGGGGTAAAGCCATGCTGACGCCATCCCTGCAAGTGAGTGCTTTGCAGGGTGAGTGGCGTCAGGTGGGCGTGTGGTTCCCGATTTTCTGCAACGGATCAGGCAGGTCCGTCGGAGGGCTTGCGTCGAGGGCGAGACACCACCGACTCGATGTTCTTGCGGCCGATCAGCAGCGGACTCTTGGCCTTGCGCGATTCGGGCATGGGTGCGAGCCATTTGTACATCACCAGGCAATCGACCAGCCCGAGCTTTGCGTGACGATAAGCCCGGGGCAGGCGGCCGACCACCTCGAAACCCAGCTTTTGCCACAGCGCCACGGCAACCTCGTTGGTGGCAACCACCGAGTTGAACTGCATGGCGCTGAAGCCGCTGTCCAGTGCCAGGCGTTGCGAGTGTTCGCACATCAGGCGCGCCACCCCCCGGCCGCGCGCGGCGGGGGTGACCATGTAGCCGCAGTTGCACACGTGGCTGCCCGGGCCTGCAGCGTTGGCCTTGAGGTAATAGCTGCCGAGCAGCACGCCATCTTCCTCGGCGATCAGCGTGTGCAGCGGATATTCCAGCCACAGGTGCAGGGCTTGTTCAGGGGTGAGGTCGGGGTCGTAGGCGTAGGTTTCCTGCGCCTGGATCACCGCCTGGAAAGTCGGCCAGAAGCGCTCGAAGTCCTCGGCGGTCATGGGGCGAATGTGAATCATGGAGCACCATCGTCCAGTGGGAAGCGAAGCGGTAGGGGCGCGCTTGCCCGCGATTGCAATCCACCAGCCACCTTTGTTTCAGCGGATGGACCGTCCTCGCGGGCAAGCGCGCGCCTGTTCAGGGAGATCGAGGCAGCCGTTATGACACCACGCGGTAACACGGCACGTACGCCGCGCCGCCTGGCAGCTTCATCCGGTGCTGCTCGACGAAGGCCTGCAGCAGCTTGTCCAGCGGCTGCATGATTTCGGCATCGCCGTGGATTTCATACGGGCCGTGTTCTTCGATCAGGCGGATGCCCTTGTCCTTGACGTTGCCGGCGACAATCCCGGAAAAAGCGCGACGCAGGTTGGCCGCCAGCTCGTGCGGCGGCAGGCCGCGGCGCAGTTGCAGGGCGGACATGTTGGCGTGGGTCGGGTCGAACGGGCGCTGGAAGCTTTCTTCGATCTTCAGCAGCCAGTTGAAGTGGAAGGCATCGGCACGCTCGCGACGGAACTGGCGCACGGCGGTCAGGCCTTCGGTCATCTGACGCGCGACTTCGGCTGGGTCGTCGATGATGATGGTGTAGTGCTTGTGGGCCGCTTCGCCCAGCGTCGCGCTGACAAAGGCGTGCAGCTGCTCCAGATACGGCGCGGTGCTCTTGGGCCCGGTGAGGATGACCGGGAATGGCAGGCCCTGGTTGTCCGGGTGCATCAGGATACCCAGCAGATACAGGAACTCTTCGGCGGTGCCCGCGCCGCCGGGAAAGATGATGATGCCGTGGCCGACGCGAACGAACGCTTCGAGACGCTTCTCGATGTCCGGCAGGATCACCAGTTCGTTGACGATAGGGTTCGGCGCTTCGGCGGCGATGATGCCCGGCTCGGTCAGGCCCAGATAGCGGCCGGCAGTGATGCGCTGCTTGGCGTGGGCAATGGTGGCGCCTTTCATCGGGCCTTTCATCACGCCCGGGCCGCAGCCGGTGCAGATGTCCAGCTTGCGCAGGCCCAGTTCGTGGCCGACTTTCTTGGTGTATTTGTATTCTTCGGTGTTGATCGAGTGACCGCCCCAGCACACGACCATTTTCGGTTCGACGCCGGGGCGCAGGGTGCGGGCATTGCGCAGCAAGTGAAAGACGTAGTCGGTGATGCCCTGCGAGCTGCTCAGGTCGATGCGCTGGCTGTCCAGTTCGCTCTCGGTGTAGACGATGTCGCGCAGGGCACTGAACAGCATCTCCCGGGTGCTGGCGATCATTTCGCCGTCGACGAAGGCGTCCGCCGGCGCGTTCAGCAATTCCAGGCGCACGCCGCGATCCTGCTGATGAATGCGCACTTCGAAGTCCTGATAGGCTTCCAGGATGGTTTTTGCGTTATCGACGTGGGCGCCAGTGTTGAGGATGGCCAGGGCGCACTGGCGGAAAAGGTTGTAGGTGCTGCCTGAACCGGCGGCGCTGAGCTGTTGTACTTCACGTTGCGACAAAGTCTCCAGGCTGCCTTTTGGGCTGACCGAAGCATTGATTACTTGTCTTGGAGCCATTCTGAATTCCTTGAAAGCGATGCCGACGGGCCGTTAGCGGCCGCTGGCATTAGTACAGTGAGCGCCAGGGACGTTCACGCATGGGCCATTTTTTACATCGGTTGGTCAGGAAAGCAAACGTCCTGAGAGAAATCTTCGTCCGGGCAGCTGTGCTGCGCCCGATGCCTGGCAGACGTGGCCCGTTTGGTCGGCCGCTTTTGATTTTGCGGCGCGCCCCGGTATGCTGCACGTCGACGACCCGACCCGCCGGCCCCGCGACCCTATGATTTTCAACTTCACGGTATTTCTCTGCACCCTGATTGCCATGGAAGGTGTGGGTTTTCTTGCGCACAAGTACGTCATGCACGGCTGGGGCTGGTGTCTGCATCGCTCCCACCATGAAGCGCATCTGGGCGCCTTCGAGACCAACGATATCTACCTGCTGGTGCTTGGACTGGTTGCGGTCGGCCTGATCGTCCTCGGCAATAGCGGCCACGATCCCCTGCAATGGGTGGGGGCGGGCGTGGCGGCCTTCGGCGTGATTTACGTGCTGTTTCATGACGGCGTCATGCACCGTCACTGGCCCGTTCGGCCACGCCCACGCAACCGCTACCTCAAGCGGCTCTATCACGCCCACCTCATGCATCACGCGATCAAAGGCCGTCGCAACAGCGTGTCGTTCGGCTTTCTCTACGCCCCCTCGATGCACACCCTCAAGAAGCAATTGCGCGCGATGCGCGATGCCGAGCAGCAGAACGCCGGCCAGGACCGTCACGCTGCAGCGATCCTGTCAGACCTGCAAAACGGCTGATCCTGCGGTTTTTCGCCGGTGCCTTGCTGTAGCCGTTCCCGTAGATGCTAAGTTTGACCCCTGTGCTTTCAACTTCGAGTAAACGGGAGTCTTTCATGGATCTTGGATTGTCAGGCCGTTGGGCCATCGTGTGTGCGGCGAGCAAAGGGCTGGGGCTGGGATGCGCCAAGGCGCTGGCCAGAGAGGGCGTCAATCTGGTGATCAATGCGCGCGGCGATGAGGCGCTGCAGGCCGCGGCTGCTGAACTGCGGAGGCTGGCGCCGGGCATCGAGGTGCGCACGGTCACCGGCGATATCAGCCAGCCGCAAGTTCGCGAGCAGGTGCTGGCGGCGTGTCCGCAGGTCGACATACTGGTCAACAATGCCGGCGGGCCGCCGCCCGGCGATTTCCGTGACTGGCAGCGCGACGACTGGATCAGGGCGCTGGACGCCAACATGCTCACGCCCATCGAACTGATCAAGGCCTGCGTCGACGGCATGGCCTCGCGCGGGTTTGGCCGGGTGATCAACATCACCTCCGGCGCGGTGAAGGCGCCCATCGACACGCTGGGACTGTCCAACGGTGCGCGCAGTGGCCTGACCGGTTTCATCGCGGGGCTTGCGCGGCAGCCCCAACTGGCCGGCAACAACGTCACCATCAACAATCTGCTGCCGGGGCCTTTCGACACCGAGCGGCTGCAGAAAAACATCAGCCTGGCCGCCGACAAGAAAGGCGTCAGCGTGGATGCGGTGCTCGAACAGCGTCGGGGCGCCGTGCCCGCTCAACGCTTCGGCACGGCAGAGGAATTCGGGGCGTTCTGCGCGTTTCTTTGCAGCGCCCACGCCGGCTTCATGACCGGCCAGAACCTGTTACTGGACGGCGGCGGATATCCGGGCACGTTTTGATGGCGGTCATCATGAAATTGTCCGGGGTGAGCTTTTCATCTTCCATCAAGTGAAGTAGAACAGATCACCCAAGCGGCTTTCCGGCCGCTGCACAGATTCAATCATTCGTTTTCGGGAGAGCACCGTGACTCAGGCAACGACACAGGCAGCAGGCAAGATGATCACTTTCCAGCGTCCGGACGGGAAGGAGGTCAGCGGTTACCTGGCCAGTCCGGCAGAAACCCAGGGCGCCCCGGCGGTGGTGGTGATTCAGGAGTGGTGGGGGCTGAACGAGCAGATCCGCGGTGTGGCCGATCGGCTGGCGGCCTCGGGTTATCTGGCGCTGGTGCCTGATCTGTATCGCGGCGAGATGACCGTCGAAGAGGAAGAGGCCCATCACTTGATGAGCAATCTGGACTTCGGCGATGCAGCAAGCCAGGACATTCGCGGCGCGGTGCAATACCTGAAAGGGCACTCGCAGAACGTCGGCGTCACCGGGTTCTGCATGGGCGGCGCGCTGACGCTGCTGGCGCTGAATTTCATTCCGGAATTGACCGCTGGCGTCGTGTTCTACGGCATGCCGCCGCTCGAATACCTCGATCCCAAGGCCATCAAGGTGCCGGTTCAGGCGCATTGGGCCACTCAGGACGAGTTCTTCCCGGCGGAAAACGTCGACAAACTGGAGGAGAAACTCAGCGACGGTGGGGTGGACATCGAGTTCCATCGCTACCTGGCGCATCATGCCTTCGCCAATGAAACCGCCGTGGGCCACGGGCGTATTCCCGGTACCCAGTACGACCCGGTCTGGGCGCAGCTTGCGTGGGATCGCGCGCTGACGTTCTTCGGACGTACCCTCTGGGGCTGAGGCATCGGGCTCTCCGGCATCTGCGTCGACGGGACGGCTTTCCGCGAACGGATTTACGCCGATACTGGGACGAGTGCGCTGTCGCCGCGTGCTTCTTTCGGCGGAAATGCGTTCGCGAAATAGCTGTCCAGGCGCTGCGCTTGTGTCGTCTGGACACTGGTCGGAGGTGACAGGAGCGCCACTCCGGTCGCTCCCACCGTTCTGCAGGCACCGCTGATCTGTTCGTTGCCGAATGTATCCGATTACACTATATTGCGAACCATTATCATTTGTTCGCGATTCTCATCATGGCCGTCCCTCTCTCTTGCTCCAACGACCCGCATGGCGTCGCTGCGTTGTACGGTGCACATCACGGCTGGCTGGTGAACTGGTTGCGTGGCCGGCTGGGCTGCTCGCATCAGGCGGCGGACATGGCGCAGGACACCTTCATGCGCGTGCTGGTGGCCGAGCGCAAGGCGCCGGTTGCTTGCGATCTGATCGAGCCGCGTCACTTTCTGGTGACCATCGCCAAGCGGGTGATGGTCGACAGCTTCCGTCGCACGTCGGTGGAGCAAGCCTACTTGCAGGTGCTGGCCGAGCAGCCTGAGCGCTACGCGATTTCCCCGGAAGAGCGATTGATCCTGCTGGAAACCCTGCATGCCCTGGACGCCATGCTCGAAGGTCTTGGACCTCGGGTGAAAGAGGCTTTTCTGCTCTCGCAATTGCAGGGGTTGGGCTACAAGGAGATCGCCGCGCAGATGGGCGTTTCTGTCAGTTCGGTTACCAAATACATCGCCCGCGCCACCGAGCATTGCCTGTTGTTTGCGCTGGCGCACGAACAGTGAGCCGGTCCCCTGAACACGAGGCGCTGAGTTTGGCTGCCCACTGGTTCGCCAGGCTGGGCGCAACGCCAGGGGACGCAACCTTACAACGGCAGTGGCAGGCCTGGTACGACGAGCATCCGCTGCATCAATGGGCGTGGCAGCGTGTGGGGCTGTTGCAGAGCCAGTTGGGCAATGCCAAGGGCGCGTTGGGTTATCAGGTGCTGGATCGAGCAGGACGCAGCGTGGCCGGCACCGGGCGCCGGGCGTTGCTCAAGAGCCTGATGCTGGGCGCAGGTATCGGCGCGCTGGGATGGGCGGGCTATCGTCAGGCGCCGGTGTTACTTGCCGATCTGCGAACAGGCACCGGCGAGCGATTGACCTGGCAACTCGACGACGGCAGCACCCTGGTGCTCAACACCGCCAGCGCCGTGGACATCGCCTACACCGCGCAGACGCGGTTGATCGTTGTGCGGGAAGGAGAGATCTTCGTGTCGACCGCCAAGGATGCTCGGCCCTTCATCGTGCGCAGCGCGCAGGGCGCGATGCAGGCGCTGGGCACCCGGTTCAGCGTCAGGCAGATGGAAGGCTTCACTCAATTAAGCGTATTCGAGCACGCCGTTGCGGTCCGGCCGCAGGCGGCCGGCCGCGAGCAGCGCGTCATCGACAGCGGGCAGGCCGTCAGTTTCAACACGCTGGCGCTGTTCGATTCGCGCCCGCTCGACCCCTCCGCCGATGCCTGGATCAATGGTCGACTTGTGATCGACGGCTGGCGCCTGGACCGTTTGATCGGCGAGTTGCAGCGTTATCGCAGCGGCTATCTGGGCTGCGCGCCTGACGTAGCCCACTTGCGGATATCCGGCAGTTTCCCGCTGGATAACATCGACCTGGCGCTGTCCGCGGTGACCCGTTCGCTGCCGGTGAAGGCCGAGCGCTACACCGGGTTCTGGACGCGTCTGATTGCGAAAAACGCCCCGGCGTAAATTTTTTCCGTTTTTTTCGCAGTGGCATTGTCGATTTGCGCCTGCTCACGCGACTCCTTGTGAGAAACCCTTACAACGCCCCCGACCGGGGCCTCAGGAGAGCGCATGCGTACCCCGAACAAACCGAACGGCCCACTGGGTGCATTCAAGCCGCAAAACACGCTGAAACTTGCTTTGCTCGGGGCTTCGCTGGCCTGGCTGGAACCAGTGTTTCTCGGCGGGGCGTATGCGCAGGCCGCCAGCGTGCAGAAGAACTACGTCATCGCGCCGGGGCCCTTGGGTGCGGTGCTCGGCCGTTTCGCCAACGAGTCCGGCATCGTGCTGTCGTTTCAGGCGGGGCTGACCGATGGCAAGCAAAGCGCCGGGCTCAACGGCAACTACAGCGTCGACCAGGGGTTCGCCACGCTGCTCGCGGGCTCGGGCCTGGTCGCTGCGCCCGGTGCGCAGGGCGTTTACGTGCTGTACCGCGCTGACACGTCGTCGGCCATGCAGCTGGGCGCCACGAGTGTGGTCAGCACTGGCATCGACGAGACCACCGAATACAGCGGCACCTACACGCCTCGCCAGACCAGCACCGCGACCAAAATGGGTCTGTCGCTGCGCGAGACGCCGCAGTCGGTCACCGTTATCCCGCGTCAGGTCATGACCGATCACCACCTGGCGTCGCTGGACGATGTCGTCAAGTTCACCCCGGGGCTGTCCAGCAACCATCGCGACAGCGATCGCTACACCTTTTATTCCCGCGGCTTCCAGATCCAGAACTTCGAATACGACGGTATTCCTTCCCAGACCGCCAACGAATCCCAGCAGTTCACCAGCACCCTGGCCGACATGGCGATCTACGACCGCGTCGAAGTGGTGCGTGGCGCCACCGGATTGCTCAGTGGCGCAGGCACGCCTTCGGCCACGCTGAACCTGGTGCGCAAACGCCCGACCGAAGATTTCCAGGGGTATGTGTACGGTGAGGCGGGTGCGTGGGACAAGTACCGCGCCGAGGCGGATGTGTCCGGGCCCTTGACCGACAGCGGCAACATTCGCGGGCGACTGGTCAGCGCCTACGAAACGTCTCGCTCGTTTGTCGACTGGTACAGCACGGAAAAACGCGTGATGTACGGCGCGGTCGATGTGGACCTGAGCGAGGACACCCTGCTGCGGTTCAGCCTGGACTATCAGAACAACGACTCGGACGGCGTCAGCTTTGGCCACATTCCGCTGTTCAACAGCAATGGTACGGCGACCCATTTCTCCCGCTCGTTCAACCCCGGCGCGAAGTGGAGTTACCTGGACAACACCCACTACAACTTCAGCACGGTGCTCGAGCACAAGCTGGCCAACGACTGGACCCTCAAGGCCGCGTACAGTCATCAGTACGCTTACCGCCATGGCGTGGTCGGCTCGGCCAGTTCCGGCGCGCCGGATTTTGAAACCGGTGCAGGCGTGTCGATGTTCGTCAACCGGCTGGACAGCTATCAGACCCAGGACAATGCCGATCTCTACGTCACCGGGCCGTTTCAGCTGGGCGGGCGTGAACATGAGCTGGTGTTCGGCGGCAACGTGGCCTACACCCACCTCAACTACCCGACCTACGAGCGTGCTACGCCTTCGGTCGACAACATCTACGAGTACGACGGCAACCCCGGTGGCAAGCCGCATTTGCGCAAGATCGAGGAAAACCTCACGCGCCTGAGCCAGAACGGCGTGTATGGCGCCCTGCGTCTGAAACCCACCGACTCGCTGTCGATCATTCTGGGTACCCGGGTCAGCAACTGGAACGAGCGCGACGACAGCAGCGACGATTTCACCGGCCAGGCCACCGCTCGCGATCGCACCAAAAAGACCGGTGTCGTGACGCCCTACGCCGGTGTGATTTACGACCTCAACGACACCTACTCGGTCTACGCCAGTTACACCAACATCTTCCTGCCGCAGACCTTCTATAAAACGGCCAGCGGTACATCGCTCGAGCCGCTCGAAGGCGATAACTACGAGATCGGCCTCAAAGGCGAATTCTTCGATGGCGCGCTCAACGCCAGCGTCGCGCTGTTCGAAGTGAAACAGAAAAACACCCCGCAACTGGTGGACGACAGCGGCGCACAGGAAATCTACCGGGCCATCAGCGGCACCACCACGCGCGGCATCGAGACCGAGATTTCCGGTGAGATCCTGCCAGGCTGGAACGTCATTGGCGGCTACACCTACCGCGAGTCCCATGACAAGGAAGACAACCGGGTGGAAACCAACCAGCCGATGAACCTGTTCAAGCTGGGCACCGCCTATCGGTTGCCGGGCGAGCTGAGCAAACTCACGGTGGGCGGCAACATGACCTGGCAGAGCGATATCTACGCGGTCAACGAAGACTTCAACACCAAGGCCCATCAGCGGCCCTACGGCGTGGTGGGCCTGTTGGCGAATTACAAGGTGGACGAACACCTGAGCGTGGGGCTGAACGTCAACAACCTGTTCGACAAGAAGTATTACGACGGCCTGGGCACATTCAACTCCGGCAGTTATGGCGAGCCGCGAAACGCAGTCGTCAACGCCCGCTGGACGTTCTGACGCAAAAAAAAACCGGTCGTGCCTGGCGGGCATGACCGGTTTCTGGTGCAACCGACAAGGATCAGATCACGCCGCAGGCGACCCGATCACCGCCACCGCCCAAAGGCATCGGCATGTCAGAGTGGTTGTCGCCGCCTGCGTGGATCATCAGCGCGTGGCCCTTGATCTCGGAGATCTTCTTCAGGCGCGGCGCGAGCACCGGGTAAGTCGCATTGCCGTCTGCGGTGACGTAGACAGCAGGCAGGTCGCCCAGGTGGCCGTTGGCGTAAGGGCCCAGATGCTTGCCGGTCTTGGCCGGATCGAAATGCCCGCCTGCCGCCAGCGCCGCGCCTTTCTTGCCGTCTTTGGTGCCAGCGTCGCAGCTGCCGTTTTCGTGAACATGGAAACCGTGCACGCCCGCAGGCAGCGAGGTGAGTTTAGGCGTGAATTCCAGACCGTACGCCGTTTCACTGATGGTGATCTGGCCGATCAGCTGAGGCGCGCCGTCAGCGCTCACCAGATTGATCGGGACATCGAGAGTGGCCGCCTGCGCGCCCAGAGAAAGTGTGCCCAGAAGGCCGAGCCAGAGATAGCGTTTCATAAGCGTTCCATCGAAGGTGTGGGTGTCGGTGTCCAGCCAGGCTGGACGGCCCGCAGCGTTCGGAGGCTGCGTGGGTTTTGAGTGCCCACTGCGCCGGAGGTTCGCGGCGGGTGCGCTTCAGCGCAAGTGTACGGGCGGAATGGCGTAGGTGCCGACGACATGCGCGACCGCTTCCGGCAGGCCTTCGGAGTACAGCGAGACCTCGCCGATGGCCAGGGTTTTACCGACTTTCATCAACTGGCATTCAGCAATGATCCGCCGACCCGCCTGCGGCTTGCGCAGAAAATTGATCGTCAGGCTGGTGGTGACGGTCAGCGGCACGATGCCGATCACGCCCAGCACCGCCACGTACAGCGCGACATCCGCCACGGCCATCAGGGTCGGCCCGGACACCGTGCCGCCGGGACGCAGATCCGCTTCACCCACCGTCTGCGACACCGTGGCCCGCTGATCGCCGACCTTGTCCACGACAATCCGGGTTTGCGGAAACTCCCGGGCGATGAACGCCGCGATCTCTTCTTTGCTCGCCATCGTGCTCTCCTGCAACGGGTCCGACAGACTCGGCGAGCACAGCCCCGCTTGTCAATCCGGCGCATTGCCTGGTCTTCGCGGGATGCCATCCGGACTGCAGCGACTGTCACCCGGCGATCATCGGCGTCGCGGCGACATGACGATCATTCCTCAGCTAGTCTTGCCCTTCGATCCGCGGGGGCAGCGGGCGAGGGAGCGGGGTACACATGCAGAAGCTGGTGATCGGAATCGATCTGAGTACGACCACGTGCAAGGCCATTGCCTGGGACGTGCGCGGGCTGTTGGTGGCGCAGGCGCGGGCGCCGTTGTGCCTGTCGCGGCCTGCGCCGAACGCCTATGAACAGGACCCCGAAGCGTGGTGGCGGGCGACGCAGCAGGCCTTGAACGTCTTGCTGCCGATGCTCGAGGGCAAGGTGATTTCAGCGGTTGCAGTGGTCAATCAACGCGAGACCGTGGCGGTCACCGATGCCGACGACAGGCTGTTACGGCCCGCGATTCTCTGGCTCGATGAGCGCCGCAAAGATGAAGTCGCGGCACTTTGCGAGCGTGTAGGCCATGAGCGGCTGCATGCGATCACCGGCAAGCCCCATGACTGGGCGCCGGCGATTTACAGCCTGGCGTGGATGGCCGATGCCGAACCCGAGCTGTTCAGCCGCATTCGTCACGTGTACGAGCCCCATGCCTGGCTGGTGCGCAAGCTCACCGGGCAATTCGTCACCAGTTGGGCCAGCGCCGATCCCTTCGGTGCCTTCGACATTCACCGGCACGCGTGGGCTGACGACGTGCTTCAGGCGCTGCCGATGCCGTTGAGCAGCGAGTGTTTTCCCAAGGCGTCGGCGCCAGGCTCGGTGCTGGGTGAGGTCACTGTGCAGGCAGCGGCGCTGACCGGTCTGCCCGTCGGCACAAGGGTGGTGGCCGGTGGCGGTGACGGGCAGGCCGGCGGCCTGGGGATCGGCGTCGTCAGCCCTGGTACGGCGTACCTGAATCTGGGCACGGCCATCGTTTCCGGCGTGTACGCCGAGACGCCGATGGTCGACGCAGCCTTTCGCACCCTGTGCGCCATCGATCGGCAGGGCTACGTGCTGGAAACGTCGTTGCGCTCGGGCACGCTGCTGATCAACAGCCTGCTCCAGCAGTTCTTCGAGATCGACGTGGTGGCGCACCCGGACAGCCTGATCCGGCTGGAAATCGAGGCGTCGCGCGTGGCGCCGGGCAGTGAGGGACTGATTCTGTTGCCGTACTGGAACGGTGTGATGAACCCCTATTGGGATCAGGATGCACGCGGGTGTCTGTTGGGCCTGTCGCCGGATCACGGCCGGGCGCAGATCTATCGGGCAGTGCTGGAAGGCATCGCCCTGGAGCAGGCCGTGGCGACCCGGCAGATGGTTCAGGCCACGGGCCAGCCGGTGAACACGTTTGTCGCCATCGGCGGCGGCGCGGCAAGCCGTCTGTGGTGCCAGATCATGGCCGACATCACGGACCGACCGGTGTTGCGTGCCGCGACCCAGGAAGCCTCCAGCCTGGGCGCCGGAATTGCCGCCGCGGTGGGCGCTGGTTGGTACGCGGACTTCGCCAGCGCGGCGCAGGTGATGACCCAGCACGGCGAGCAGTTTCTGCCCAACCCTGCGCTGCGCGGGTTTCATCAGGAACTGCTGGCGCTGTACAGCGAACTCTATCCTCGGCTGCGCGATCTGTATCCGCGTCTGGCCAGGCTCAACCGGCGCTGAAACCGCCGTCGACCGTCAAAGTCACGCCGTTGATCATCCCGGCATCGTCGCTGAGCAAGAAAGCGATGGTCGCGGCGATCTCGCCGGGTTGAACGAAGCGGCCCAGCGGGATGCGCGACAGCATCGACGCCGCCTTGGCCGGATCGCTCCAGGCCTTGTCGGCCATCGGCGTGAGCGTCACCACCGGATTGACGCTGTTGACCCGAATCCCATGGGGCCCCAGCTCCACGGCCATCACCCGGGTCATCGCATCCAGCGCCGCCTTGGAGGCGCAGTACGCCAGATGATCACGCGTACCCACGGCGGCAGCGAGGCTCGAGACGTTGACGATGGCGCCGGGCACGCCACGGCCGATCAAGTCCCGCGCGACCACTTGCGCCACCACCATCGGCGCACGCGTGTTCACGGCCATCAGGTGATCGAACGTCTGCACGGACGTCTCGAGAAACGACTCAAGCTCGACCACGCCGGCACAGTTGACCAGCAGATCGATGGGCAGCGCGCCGGTCACGGCGGCCCGGGTCGCCGCGACGTCGGCCAGGTCCACCACCAGGGTCTGATCGCAATAGGCAAGGTCCGCCGCGTTGCGACCCAGTGCAATCACCTCGGCGCCGCAGCGGCTGAGCCATTGCACGGTTTCACGGCCGATGCCTTTGCCGGCGCCGGTCACCAGAATGCGTTTGCCGCTGAAGTCGTGGATGGCCATGGTTGCTCCGGGTCAGTTGTCCTGTTCAAGCAGTTGCCGGGCGGCGCTTTCATCGATCACCAGTTCATGGACGACATTGCGCAGCAGCACCGCACGAATGATCTCGGCCTTGTAGGGGCCTCCGGACACCAGCACGACCTTGCGCACTTTGCGCAGGTCTTCCAGGTCCAGCGAGATGGCCCGCCGATTGAGCGGATGGTTGACCTCAATGCCGTCACGGTCGAGCCAGCGCCCGAGCAGATCACCCACCGCACCCGCCGCGCGCAGTGAACGGGCGTCTTCAGGATTGACCAGTCCGAGCTCCAGCATCAGCGAGCGCTCGCTCAGATCCCCGACGGTGAGCAACGCCAGGTCAGCCTGGCGCGCCTTGCCCAGCACGTCCTGCACCGAGGCCTCTTCGAGGATCATGTTGCGGTATTGCTCGGATGGCGCGAACACCGGCGCGGCGAGGTAGTAATAGGAGCCGCCGAACAGGCCGGCGAGGCTGGAGGCGATCTCGACGGTGTTGTTCGCCGAGCCGTAATGCAGGCCGCCAAGCAAGGACAGCACCGTCATGTTCGGCAGCGACCGACCTTGCAGCTCGCGCACGGCCTGCCGCAGCGTGCGACCCCAGCCGACGGCGATGATGCAACCGTCAACCAGGTACGTCTCCAGCGTCGGCGCAACCCCGACGCCCAGCACGCGAAAGATGCTCGACGGATCGTCCGGCGACGGCACCACCGTCACCCGCTGCAGGCCGAACCGCTCCTGTATCCGCTCCTCGAGCTCGATGCACGAGGCCAGCGGTGAATTGATACGGATCTGCACCACGCCGGTTTCACGGCAGGTCGCCAGCGCCTTGTTCACCCGCACCCGTGTGATGCCCATGCGGTCGGCGATCTGTTGCTGGGTCATGTTGTTGACGTAGTAGTACCAGGCGATACGGATGTTCAGTTGATCTTCCGCGTTCACCGTTTCGGTGTCGGCGGTCAATTCCGGAGAGCGATTCTGCACGGCAGTGTCCTTGGCATGGCCTGGGAAGCGGGGCGCTTATTTCACGGCGCCCATGGTCAGACCTTGTACCAGATGCCTGGAAACCATCAACGCGAAAATGATCACCGGGAACACGATCAGCGTACCGGTGGCCATGATCTCGCCCCACGGCAAGTCGTATCCGCTCATGAAGCTGGTCGCCGTGACCGGTGCGGTGCGTGCGACATTGCGCGTGAGCACCAGCGCGTAGAGCAGTTCGTTCCAGGAGAAGATGAACGAGAAAATCGCCGACACCGCAACGCCCGGCATCGCCAGCGGCAGGGCAATGCGCCAGAAAATGGTGAAGCGTGACGCCCCGGACAATCGCGCGGCCTCGTCCAGATCCTTCGGCACGCCGCGAAACTGATCGGTGCAGATCCACACCACGATCGGCAGGTTGAAGGTGAGGTAAATCAGGATCAGCACCAGATGCGTGTCGATCAGACCCAGACTGCGCGCCATGAGAAAGATCGGCAGTGCGACCACGATCGGGCTGAGCATGCGGTTGGTGATGAACCAGAACCACAGATCTTCCTTGCCCCTGAATTCGAACCGCGCCAGCGCGTAGGCGGCCGGTGTGCCGAGGCCCACTGCAAGCACGGTGGTGCAGACCGCGACGATCAGCGAATTACCAAGGCTGTGCAGCACGTCGCGCTCGAACAACACTTTTACGTAGTTATCCAGATGCGGCGTGAAGGCCCAGATCGGCGGCGAAGCGAGCGCCTCAGCCTGGGTCTTGAGGCTGGTGGCGACCATCCAGTAGAACGGAAACACTGCGAACAGGAAGATCGCCAGCAGCCCGACCAGGTGCCAGGCGTTGACCTTCATGCGGGGTCGCACGTGGCTCGGCGCACTCGCCGCGAGCGGAATTTTTGCAGCGGGAACGGTGGCCATTTCAGATCTCCCGGTAGACGAATTTGATGTAGAGGCGCGCCAGCACAATGGTCAGAATCAGCAGCAGGATCGCCTGCGCTGAGGCCACGCCCTGATCGAACACCCGAAAGCCGATGCGCTGGATGTACACGCTGACCAGCTCGGTCGCCGCGCCCGGGCCGCCGCGGGTCATGGTGAACACGGTGTCGAACATTTTCAGGATGTCGGCGGTGCGCAGGATCAGGATGACCGTGGCGCTGGGCAGCAGGAAGGGCAGTTGCACGTAACGTACGATCTGCCAGCGACTGCGGGTTTCGAGGCGCGCGGCCTCTTCGATTTCGTTGGGCACCATGGTCAGGCCGGCCAGCAGCACCAGCGCGCAGAACGGTGTCCATTGCCAGATGTCCATCAGGGCCACGGCGATGAACGCATTGGTGGTGTCGCCCAGCCATTCCACGGGTCCGGCGTTGAGCATCGCGAGCAACGCGTTGGCCACCCCGAAGTCGCGGTTGAAGATCAGCCGGCCGATCAGACCGGCCACCGCAGGCGCGGTCGCCAGCGGAATCACCAGGCTCATCCGCGCCAACAGCTTGAAGCCTGACAGCCCCGGCTTGTGCAGCATCAACGCGATGATCAGGCCGAGCGCCATTTGAATCGGCACCACGGTCAACAGAAACAGACCGGTGCGACCCAGCGCGGCCCAGAACGAGGCATCGTTGAGCACGCTGAGGTAATTGTCGAAGCCGATGAAGGGCGTGGCGTCTTTGGGACGGGCCAGGTTGTACTGGCGAAACGAATTGACCAGCGCGAACACGGTCGGAAAAATCCCGATCAACGCCAGCGCGACGGTCGCGGGCGCCAAAAACGAGAAGGCGGCGCGAGTGTTGTTCCAGAGCGTCGGGAACACCGGTTTTTTGTTATTGGACATAGCACATTCTCAGAAGGCCTGTTTCTGCCGAAGGCGTTGCAGCTGCCGGGATGGCGCTGCACCTTGTCTCGCGCCACCCCGGAAGCTCCCACGGCCTGCGGCCAGAATCAGGAGCGCGTCGTGTCGGTTATTTCAGCAGTTTCGCCTTGCCGTCGTAGTAGCCCGCTTTCTTCAGGATGTCCTCCATTTTCGTGCCGATGGCCTTGGCCCCGTCCTGAACACTGGTTTTACCAAGCATGATCGCCGTGCCGTTCTCGCCGACCACTTCGGAGATTTCAGGCCACTGCGGGAAGCGTGGGCGGTAGTCCGGAACGCCGCCTTCCCAGGAGGTCACCATCGGCTGCACGAACGGGTATTTCTTCTGCACGTCCGCGTCCTTGTACACCGACATCCGGCCACTGACGCCGCCTGCATCCAGGTAAGGCCTGGCCATTGCCTCGGAGGTGACCCACTGAATGAACAGCCACGCCGCCGCTTTCTGTTTGTCGTCGGAGTGCGCGTTGACGCCGAGGGAGAACCCGCCCAGTGCAGGCTTGAGGCCCGCCGGCCCTTTGGGCTCTGTCGCCACCGCCAGGCAGTCGGTGATCTTGGATTTTCCGGGATCGGCCAGCGTGCTGTAGAACGCCGACCACTCGGTGATCATCGCCACCTTGCCCTGAGCCAGGGCGTTGACCGCTTCGTTGTGGTCATAATCGACGATGCCCGGCGGCATGAACTTCATCAGGTCCTGACGGAACTGCAGCCCTTGCTGAGACGCCTTGGAATTGAGGTTCGATTTGAAACCGGCATCCAGCAGCGAGCCGCCGAACGGCCAGAGGAAGCGCATGAAGCTGTCCGCCGACTGAGTCTCGCCCCGCCTGGACTGCAGCGCATAGGCGTAGCGGTCCTTGGACTTGTCGGTGAGTTTGGGCGCGTAAACCTTCAGCAGCTCGTCCCAGGTCGCTGGCGGTTTGTCGAAACCGGCGTCCTTGAGCATGCACTTGTTGTAGAACAGCAGGCCTGAGTAGTTATCGAACGGCAGCCCGTAGGTCTGCTTGTCCCAACTGCCGAATGACTCCAGCAGGATCGGGAAGAAGCCGTCGAGCTTCAGCTCCGGGTCCGCCAGCCTGGCATCCTTGGTGAACGTGGTGACCGGTTCCAGCCAGCCGTTACCGGCGAACTCGCCGATCCACACCACGTCCGTCAGGACCACGTCAAGCTGTTCACCGGAGGTGAAACTCAGCACCTGGCGCTCGCGGCTGTTCTCGTAGGGGACGGTTTCGTAGGCAACCTTGATGCCGGTCTTCTTCTCGAACTCCGGCAGCAGCTTGATCGCCGCGGCATAACCGGGGCGGTCGAGGAAAATCGCCTTGATCTCGGTGCCCTTGTAGGGCGCGGCGGCCTCTTCCAGGGTCCAGGCCTGAGCCGCGCCTGCACCCAGTGCGACCGACAGGGCGAGGGCATTCCATACCAGCTTCTTCATTACGCGACCTCTTTATTGTTGTTGGTGAGGATGACGTTGTCTGCGCTCACGCGCGTCAGCGATTGCGGTGTTTCATTCCGGGTTGGGCAGGATGATGGTCTTCAGCGCGCCGTCGAGAAAAGCGGACGGATAACGAAAGGCGTCAGTCGCCTGTTGCAGGTCGAAGCGATGAGTCACCAGACAGTCGACGTCCACCTGACCCTGCGCGACCAGGGCGATGGCCCGGTCGTAGACGTGGCCCATGCGCCGCGACAGGCGAATGTCCAGGCCTTTGCGGCGCAGCAGCGATGCGCTCAATGGCGCGTACTGATCGCCATCGGGAATGCCCACCAGCACCACTCGGCCGCCGATGCGCGCAGACTGCGCTGCGATCTGAAAACCTTCGGGGGAGTTGGTCGCTTCCAGCACCAGATCCACGCCTCGGCCATGGGTCCATTCGGCAATCGCGGCGTGGTCGGAGGCGACTTCGTCGGCGCCCAGCTGGCGGGCTTTCTCGGTGCGGTAATTGATCGGGTCGATGGCGTAGACGGCCTTTTTGCACATCATCTTCGCCAGTTGCAGCAGGCACAGGCCGATCGGGCCGCAGCCGATGATCGCCACCGTTTCGAACAGCTTCTTCGTACCGGCAAGATCCATCGCATGAATCGCCACGCCGAGGGGTTCGAGCATGACCGCCTGCACCGGCGTGAAGTGATCGGGAACGGGGTAGATCTGACTGGGCGAGACCACGATGTATTCGGTCATGGCGCCGTGGGTGTGAGGCGGCGAACCGAGGAACTGCACGTGGGGGCAGAGATTAACGTGACCGCGCTGGCACCACTCGCACTGACCGCAAGGCCTGGCCGGGTCCACGGCCACCAGTTGCCCGGCCTTGAGCTGCAGATCGGGATGGTCCTCGACCACACGGGCGGCAAATTCGTGCCCGGCGATGAAAGGCTCGGTGATGCGCGCATGACCGATGGCACCTTCCTTGTAATAATGCAGATCACTGCCGCAGACCCCGACAGCGCTGACCCGCAGCAACACTTCGTCGCCAGCCGGCACCGGCACCGGCTTGTCGCCGATGCGGATGTCGCGGATGCCATGGATGTATGCAGCCCGCATTCGGTGCGCTCCTTGACATTTGTATTTTTAGAATTACAAATGATCGTAGGACGAAATATTTCGCTGTCAAGTGTGCACACGAGACATTCCCGCAGGAGCGCGCTTGCCCGGGTCGCCACACACGAATGCATCGGGTCTGACGCTTTCGCGGGCAAGCGCGCTCCTACACATCGCAGCACGTTGCAGGTCTGAAACAACAACAATAATTTCAGAGGACACGATTTTGACTGAGCTCAGTTTAAGTGGCGTCGAGAAAGCCTACGGCGACATCAAGGTGTTGCATGACATCCACCTGAGCATCGAAAGCCGCGAATTCGTGGTCTTCGTCGGGCCTTCGGGGTGTGGCAAATCGACTTTGCTGCGGTGCATTGCCGGTCTTGAAAGCATCACGCAGGGGCAGATCCGGATCGGTGCGCGAGACGTGACCTTTCTCGAGCCTGCCGACCGGGGCGTGGCGATGGTCTTCCAGTCGTACGCGCTCTATCCGCACATGTCGGTCTACGACAACATCGCCTTCGGCCTGAAGATGCAGAAAACCCCCAAGGACCAGATCGAGGCCAAGGTGCGCAACGCCGCGCGCATCCTGCAGCTCGATCCCTTGCTCGAGCGCAAGCCCAAGGCGCTGTCGGGCGGACAGCGCCAGCGCGTCGCCATCGGGCGTGCCATCGTTCACGAGCCGGAAGTCTTTCTGTTCGACGAGCCGCTGTCCAACCTCGACGCGTCACTGCGGGTGCAGATGCGCATCGAGATCGCCCGGCTGCACGCCGACCTGCAGGCGACCATGGTGTACGTGACCCACGATCAGGTCGAAGCGATGACGCTGGCGGACAAGATTGTCGTGCTCAACAAGGGCTGCATCGAGCAGGTCGGCTCGCCGCTGGAGTTGTACCACCATCCACGCAACCTGTTCGTCGCAGGCTTCATTGGCTCGCCGCAGATGAGTTTCTTGCAGGTGTCGGCGACGGCGGTCAGTGCAGATGGCGTCGAGGTGGTGCTGCCCGGTGGCGGGCAGTTGCGTGTGCCGGTGCAGGGCGAAGGGGTCAAGGCGGGCGATGCGCTGACCTTGGGCCTGCGCCCCGAACATCTGTCGGAGCGCGGGCTGGGCGATGCGCAGATTCCGGTCAAAGCGCTGGTGGTCGAGCATCTGGGCGGGGAAACCTTCACTCATGCCCAGACGGCCGACGGCAGTGACCTGATGGTCAAGGGCGAGGGCATGTCTTCGGTCAAGGCCGGGCAGTCACTGGCGATCGGGGTCTCGGGCGTTCGCTGCCATCTGTTCGATGCCCAAGGCCAGGCGCTGCCTCATCAATTGCATTACACCGCCCGGCCTGCGGAAGAACAGCCGCCCCTGCCCGGAGCGGTCGCCGCCGCCCGTTGAACCGATTCGGGGCGGTGGCGAAAAGGCCGATTACTGCCCCTGAACCTGTACCAGCGTGCCGAGCTGATCCGGTTTGCCCGCCACTACGACCAGGTAGCGGCGCTGATCCTGAGCATCGCTCTGTACGATCTGACGGATCGGACCAATAGCGTTGACGATGGCCGAACCTGCCGGGTTGGTCATGAAGGCCGACAACGGCTCCAGCGTGCCGCTGCCGTCGGCCTTGTCAGCCAGCGCCAGGGTGTAAGGCTGTTTGGGTTCAAGCCCGGTCACTGCCGCCTGCAGCACTTGGGTCAGGCCCTGATTGAACAGCGTGACGCTGGTAGGCGCCTTGTCCGCGGTTTTGTTGACGGCGTTCAGGCTCAGATGCACCGCTTGCCCGGCCACGCCCAATGGCTTGAGGTTGTCGGTGCCGGGTCCTTTCTCCACTGCGTTGGGCACGTAGGCGATCGCCTGCGGCGCCTGGCCGATCGGGATGGTGGCGATGACCTTGTTGCTCAGGGTGTCGATGACCGCAAACGCATCGGCGTTTTCCAGCCCGACGTAAACGCGGCTGCCATCGCCGGAGGGCCATACGCCGTGAGGCAGATTGCCCACCGCAATCGTCGCGACCTTCTCGAAGGTGTCGGTGCGGTACACCTGCACTTCATTCAGCCCGCCCACGGTGATGTAGGCGAACGAGCCGTTGGCGTTGTTGACCAGATTGACGTGGTTGGCGATCGGGCCGATGTCCAGTGTCTTGATCAGCTTGAACGGTGGCCTGGCGTCGAAGACCTGCGCCTTGCCGACGTTCTTGAGGGTGAACCAGACCTGCTTGCCATCGGCGGATGCCGCGATGTTCGGGCAGAACGGGCTGACCTGCTGCACATGCCGGACAATCTTGTGGTCGGCGACCGACACCACGACGGTCTCCGGGTTGAATGAGGAGCAGACATAGCCGTATTTGCCGTCCGGCGAGAAGATCTGCATGCCGGGACCAGCGGGTGTCTTGATGCGGGTTTTTTCCTCGAAGGTCTTGGCATCGATCACTGACACGTAGTCTTCACCGCGCACCGTCACCCACACTTCTTTGCCGTCTGGCGTGAAAAACGCTTCGTGGGGCGCTCGGCCGACGTAGGTCTTGTGCTTGACGGTGTTGGTTTCGGTGTCGATGAAGGACACTGAGTTGGTTCCGATCGACACCACCGCCAGGGTCTTGTCGTCTGGCGAGAAGCCCAGTCCATGCACCAGCACCTCGCCTTTGTACAGCGGGCTGAGGTTGCCGGGCTGCGGGTCGCCCAGACTGATCACCCCCAACAGCTTGTTATCGACCGGGTTGGTCACCGATACCGTGTTGGAGAATTGCTCGGCAGCGTAGACGCGGTCGCTGTGAGAGACCGGAATGTCTTTGGCCGAGGCCTTGCCGGGAATCTGCCCGGCGAAGCTGGACACCGAAGCAGTCAACAGGGCACAGGTCAGCAGTGCCAGGGGCAAGCGTGGAAGGCTCATGGGGTATTCCTTCTTTCTGAGGTCCGGGATGAATGATCAGGGTTGGGTGGCGGCGGGCGACTGGGTCGGGGAGGCCACCGAGGGGGGCAGGGGCTGGCCGACGGCCAGGGCCATCGCGGCGATCTCCTGCTGCTGATCGACGATGATTTCCTGGGCGATGCGCTTGAGCTGTTCGTTGTGGCCGTACTTGAGCAGGGTCAGGGCCATGTCGATGGCGCCCTGATGGTGTGCGGTCATCATCGCGACGAAGTCGTGGTCGATGTCGCCGCTGGGCTTGACGTCCATGCCCGCCATCATCCTGTCCATGGCGGCATTGTTTTCGCTGACGAAGGGCGCCTCGGCGCTGAGCGGATCTGCGGCATCCGCGTGTTCGTGGCCATCGTGAGCCATGGCGGCGGACATCGCGCCCATGAACAGCAGGGCGAGCCCGCAGCGCAGCGAATGGCGAGTGGTACGTGGCATGTGCGTTTCCTCCTGGCTGAAAGCGTTCACAGGGGAGACGACGAGGGCGGGGGGTTATTCCATGGGAGTCGAAGGAATGCTCTTGATGATGCTTCAGTCGATCTCCGAAGCGGCTTCTCCCAAGTGGTCGATGTGTTTGAAGCGCTCCACCAGAAAATCGATCAGGCTGCGCACCCTTGCCGACAGATGAAGCTGCTGCGGATAGACCGCATAGACATCGGCGCGGGTCGGTGTCTGGTCTTCCAGCACCAGGCGCAGGCGGCCGCTGCGCACGTAACGGGCAATGTCCCATTCAGCGCGCAGCAAAATGCCGAATCCTTCCAGTGCCCAGTTGAGCGCCACTTCGCCGTCATTGCAGCCCAGTGCGCCGCGCACCTTGACGTTGTGGGTCTTGCCGCCATTGGTGAAGCTCCACACCCCGTACGGGGTTTCGTTCTGACGCAGGAAAATGCAGTTGTGGTCCTGCAGATCGGCCAGGCGCGTGGGCACACCGTGTTTTTCCAGGTACAGCGGAGAAGCACACAGCAAGCGACGGTTGGAGGCGATCTTGCGCGCATGAAAGGCCGCATCCGGCAGCGTGCCGAAGCGAATGCCCAGGTCGAAACCGTGGGCGCTCAGGTCCAGCGGGTGATCGCTGATTTCCAGCTGAATCTCGACCTCCGGATAGCGCGCAAAGAACGCCGCCAGCGCCGGCCCGATGTAACGCCGCCCGAAGCCCAGCGAAGCGTTGACTCGAATCAGCCCCTTGGGTGTGGCGCGGCTGCTGCTGACCAGCTGCTCGACCTCTTCGATCTGCGTGAGGATGCGCGCGGCATGGGAAAAATACAGCTCGCCTTCGGCCGTCAGGCTCATCGAGCGCGTGGTGCGGTTGACCAGGCGGATGCCCAGTCGGGCTTCCAGCGCACTCAGACGCTTGCTCACCGCTGGCGGCGTCACGCCCAGTTCTCGCGCGGTCGCGGCCAGGCTGCCCTGCTTGGCGAGAAGGTAGAAAAACTGCAGATCCAGGGTCTGGTTCATTCGTAACTCAAAGTTATGGATGTAGTGATTCTGAGTCACTCACTGCGTTGGTTTCACTACATATACTCCGCTCACACCCCGTTTGAACAGCCCGGTTCAGGCGGCATAACAAAAACGTTTGAGAGTGGAGTGGATCATGACCGCATACAAAATCGCAGCGATTCCCGGTGACGGCATTGGCGTGGAAGTCATCGCCGCCGGTGTAGAAGTGCTGCAAGCCCTGTCGAAGAAGTCCGGCTTCGAGCTGGACTTCAAACACTTCGACTGGAACTCCGACAACTACCTGAAAAACGGCTATTACATTCCCGAAGGCGGCCTGGAAGAACTGAAGCGTTTCGACGCGATTTTCTTCGGCGCCGTGGGCGCGTTGAACGTGCCGGACCATATTTCCCTGTGGGGCCTGCGCCTGCCGATCTGCCAGGGCTTCGACCAGTACGCCAATGTGCGTCCGGCGCGCGTGCTGCCGGGTGTGAAGAGCCCGCTGCACAACGGTGAGCAGATCGATTGGGTGGTGGTGCGCGAAAACTCCGAAGGCGAATACTCAGGCAACGGCGGCCGCGTGCACCGAGGGCTGCCTGAAGAGGTGGCCACCGAGGTGTCGGTGTTCACCCGTGCCGGCGTCGAACGCATCCATCGTTTTGCCTTCGAGCTGGCGCAGAGCCGCCCGCGCAAACACCTGACCATGGTGACCAAATCCAATGCCCAGCGCCACGGCATGGTGCTGTGGGACGAGATTTTCTACGAAGTCGCCAAAGACTTTCCGGACGTGAAAATCGACAAGGAACTGGTGGACGCCGTGACCACGCGCATGGTGCTCAAACCCGGCACGCTGGATGTGATCGTCGCCACCAACCTGCATGCCGACATCCTGTCCGACCTGGCTGCCGCGTTGTCCGGCAGCCTGGGCATTGCGCCGACAGCCAATCTCAATCCATCGCGCACATTTCCGTCGATGTTCGAGCCCATCCACGGCTCCGCATTCGACATCACCGGCAAAGGCGTCGCCAACCCGGTTGCGACGTTCTGGACCGCTGCACTGATGCTCGAACATCTGGGTCAGCCTGCCGCAGCCAAGCAACTGATGTCGGCGATCGAGGCCGTCACCGAAAGCGGCGTGCACACGCCTGATCTGGGCGGCACGGCGACCACGCGGCAGATCACCGACGCGGTGCTGGCGCTGATCAATCGCTGAGTGCCCGGCGGCCTGAGCGTCTCGGGCCGCCAACCGTTACAGCACGGCAAATCGCCGCGGGCGGGCGTGTTTACGCGATTCCGACCCTGCGGCACCTCCTGACAACAATAAGAAATCAGGGCCCTGTCATGAAAAGCATCCTGTCCAAGCTCTACGTTCAAGTCCTCATCGCGGTCATTCTCGGCGCCATCGTCGGGGTGTTCGTGCCGGACACCGCAACTGCCCTCAAACCGCTGGGTGATGCATTCATCAAGCTGATCAAAATGCTCCTCGCGCCAGTGATCTTCCTCACCGTGGTGTCGGGCATCGCGCGTATGGAAAGCATGAAGGAACTAGGGCGCGTGGGGCTGCGCGCGCTGCTGTATTTCGAGGTGGTGTCGACCCTGGCGCTGGTCGTGGGGCTGGTGGTGGTCGATGTCTTCAAACCCGGTGCCGGCATGAACATCGACGCCGCGACGCTCGACACTTCCAGCCTGGCCACTTACACCACGGCGGCCAAGCACAGCTCGTTCATGGACTTCATCATGAACATCATTCCCGACACCATCGTCGATGCCTTCGCCAAGGGCAACGTGCTGCAGATCCTGTTGTTTTCGATCCTGCTCGGTGTGGCGCTGGCGCAGGTCGGTCCGCGCGGCAAAGTCTTCGTCGACGCGCTGGACAGCCTCATGCAGGGGATGTTTCGGATCGTCAACATGGTCATGCGCCTGGCCCCCATCGGGGCCTTCGGCGCCATTGCCTTCACCATCGGCAAATACGGGTTCGGCTCGCTGTTTTCGCTGGGCAAGCTGATGGCCTGCGTGTACTTGACCTGCGCGTTGTTCGTGATCGTCGTGCTCGGGCCGATCTGTCGCTACAGCGGCTTCAGCCTGTGGAAATTCCTGCGCTTCATCAAGGAGGAGCTGTTCACCGTGCTCGGCACCAGCTCGTCTGAATCGGTGCTGCCGCAGATGATTTCCAAGATGGAAAAAGCCGGCGTGTCCAAGCCGGTGGCCGGAATGATCATTCCCTCGGGCCTGACCTTCAACCCCGACGGCCAGGCGATTTACTACACCATTGCGGCGATCTTCATTGCCCAGGCGACCAACACGCCGCTGACCCTGACGGATCAGTTGATCGTGTTGGCGGTGCTGATGTTCACCTCCAAAGGCTCGGCGGGTGTCACCGGATCGGGGTTCATCATCCTTGCAGCGACGCTGGCATCGCTGGGCACCATTCCGGTCGCGGGCATGGTTCTGCTGCTGGGCGTGGACCGCTTCATGTCCGAGGCACGGGCGATCACCAACACGATCGGTAACGGCGTCGGCACCATGGCGATCGCCCGGTGGGTCGGGGCGCTGGACACCGAGAAGATGCACCGGGCGCTCAACGGCGAGCCTGAACCGAGCATTGAACCGGCGTTGAAAACCCCCGAGTCGCCGACCAAGGCGCAGATCGTGCCGTCCCTTACGCGGGTGTCTCAGGGCTGAGCGGTCGCCCGGCCGGGCGCGCAATGGAGCAGCGTCGATGTCTTCAGCCACTGCGCGTCGGGATAGTAGATGAACACCAGTTGACCGTCCTTCATGACGTCTATCAGAGGACGGGCAACGCTGTTCGGTACGGCAGGGCAACCATGGCTCCTGCCGATTCGCCCGTTTTCGCGGGCGAACGCAGTGCTCACGTAGTCCGCCCCGTGGATCACCACGTCGCGCTCGAACGCCCGATCATTGAAACCCGCTTCCAGGCCGTCCATGCGCAACGAGTAGCCATTGCGGCCGACGTAGGGTTCGCGTGTGCTGTACAGGCCGATGCTCGACGCCAGACTCGAGGGTTCGTTGGAAAAGCGCGTGGCCATGTTCTCGCCGCTGTTGCGCCCGTGTGCAACCCGTTCGTGAAACAGCAAACGACGCTGCGCCAGATCGAATACCCACAAGCGCTCTTCGGTGGAGGGCAACGAATAATCGATCACCGCCAGGCGCATGGGGTGCGTGCCGGTCTGCGTCTGATGACACTGCGTCGCCTGCAGCGCCAGCTCGATCACTTGAGGATTGGCCGTGGGCGCCGCATGGGCCAGCGCGGCGTGCAGCGATGGCGCATCGTCGGCGCGGCAAAAGGCGCTCGCGAACAACAGGGCCAGTGATGACAGACGCGTGATCGGCATCGATGAGCTCATGTGGGGGACGCAGGTTGGTCGCCAATATCGGCAACGGCAAGGCGACTTGGCAAGTGGTTTTGGTCCTGAGCTCGGAGGGGATTGCATAAAACCAAAACGCCACTATGCTGCTGTCGGCGAGCGCATCCGATGTGACATGCGCTTGCGAACGGTCCCCATAACAATCGTGTCGACGACAGCTTGCGATGTTCCGATTCACCGCTGGCTGCGCGCCCTCCGTGGCCGCACAGACGTGACCCGGGTGCAGGATCGATCGGCCTCATGCAGAAGGTTCGACGATGCGCCTCATTTCTCTTTCGACAGGCCTGATCGCGATGCTGTTCGCGGCCGGGACACTCGCCGACGACGCAGCGCCTGCGCCGGAAGCGGTGGTCAGCAAAGCACAGGTGCTGGAAGAAAAAGCCGCCGAAAAGGACGGCCCGACGCCGGCGGTGCCGCAAAACCAGATCATCACCAAATCCGAAGCCCAGGCCGTCGATCCGGCCGGCGTGGCGTCCGTGGATGACGCCCTCACGTGTCTGTCGCGGACCATTTACTGGGAGGCCAAGGGCGGCAGCGATGCAGACATGGAAGCGGTCGCCAACGTGGTCCTCAATCGCCTGGGCCATGAGGGCTATCCCGACACCGTGTGCGGCGTGGTGAAGCAGGGCGTGGAGAAAAAGGCCTGCCAGTTTTCATGGTGGTGCGATGGGCGTTCCGATCAGGTGCAGGAAGACGACCGCTACGCCGCGTCGAAAGAAATCGCCCGCAAGGCGCTCAATCAGCAACTCACCGACCGGACCCGCGGCGCGATGTATTTTCACGACCGCAACGTCAAACCGGCGTGGGCGTCCGAGTACATCAAGACCGCCGAAACCGGCAAGTTCCAGTTCTATAAACCCAGAGATGGCAAGGCCAAGTGACGGTCAGGCGGGCCACGAGGCTGTAGGCGTGAGCTTGTCTCTAGGCTGGTTTCGAACGGGCGCAAGGCCTGTAGGAGCGCGCTTGCCCTGGGCCGCACTCGGACGATCTGTCGGGAACCGGCAGCAAGTCCGGTGCATGCGGTGTGTCTGATTTACCGAGGTGACTGGTTTTACGACTGCTGCGCAGCCGATCGCGGGCAAGCCACACTCCTACAACGTTTGTGCGGTGCGGACCGGTATCGCGGCAGGCCAAAAGACCTGTAGGAGTGAGCTTGCTCGCGAAGACTGAGTTTCAGCCGATGCTTATTCAGCGAATGTACCGGCCTGTTCGCGGGCAAGCGCGCTCCTACCAGGGTTGCGCGGCGCGGACGGGTATCGCGGCAGGCCAAAGATCTGTAGGAGTGAGCTTGCTCGCGAAGACTGAGTTTCAGCCGATGCATGTTCAGCGAATGTACCGGCCTGTTCGCGGGCAAGCGCGCTCCTACCAGGGTTGCGCGGCGCTGGCTGGATTCGTCAACGGGCCACAAGACCTGTAGGGTGAGCTTGCTCGCGAAGGCTCGGTCTGTGGCGCCTCGGCTGGCGTCATTGCACGCCGAACACCGCCGTCCAATAAATGCCCGCGTCGCTTTTCGGGTCGACGGCGTAGGCGGCGCCGAGTTCGCGGAATTGCGGGTTCATCAGGTTGGCGCAGTGCCCGGGGCTGGCCAGCCAACCGTCGACGACTTTGCGCGCGTTGTCCTGGCCGGCGGCGATGTTCTCGCCGATCTGCTGGCCGATATAACCCGCCAGCTCCGCGCGGTCGCCAGGAGTGCCGCCGTTGCGGCCTTTGTGGTCGAAGAAATTATTGTTGGCCATCGAGCGGGAGTGGCTCTCGGCTGCGCTGGTGAGGTTGTCGTTCCAGGTCAGCGGGGACGCCGCTGAATAAGGCTGACCACCGCATTGATGAGGCACGGAGCGCGCGGCGTTGATCAGATCGAGCATCTTGCGGCCTTCAGCCTGCGAATTACCCAGACCGCCCGCCAGCAGTGGACGCGCAAGGACGATGCGCCAGTCGCGGTCGGCGCGGCTTACGCCGATGTCGACAAACTGCGGGTTGAGCACCACCTGACAGAAGCTTTCCTGAATCGCCGCCATCGCCGATTGCGCATCGCGCGGGCCGGAAAGGGTGATCGCCTGCACCGTGACCATCGGATAAGACGCCCGCGCCAGCATCGGTTGCAGGTCCACGGTGCCGGTGGCCGGCAGGTTCAGGCGTGGGTCCGTGGTCAGTGGCGGCAGCTCTTGCGAGGCCAGGTTGGCGCAAGGCTGCGCCTGGCTGCGATAGGTATTGATGGACTGGATCAGTTGCGTTTCTTCGCTGGCAACCGCCGTCCCGGTCACCAGCAGCACCCACGACAAGGCGGCAAGAGGCGTGATGAATATTCTGAAACGCATGGAAATCTCCCTTGAGCTGACGCGCCCATGATGCGCGATTTTGCCGGTAGCGAAATAGTCTGAGCCAAACAATCGGCGGAGGTTGCAGTTTTGCATGAGGATTTTGCAAACATTGCCTGCGGGATGGCCGCCGTGACAGCCTGCGCGGGGGCCGTACGCCCGCAACGATTGACGTGAATGGCGGCGTGATGGAGAGGGCGGGACGAGAGAGAGAACAGCACACTCGATCCGCATGCGTGCCGGGCAATGACCCGGGCGGGCCATCCACGCGGGCAAAGGATGCAGTGAAGGGGCAGGTCGACGATGACGGCTGGGGAAGTGGAGAGCACGTAGCCGCCCGGCGAGGCGAACGGCTACCGAATCAGCAGCGGGTTACAGCGTCGCTTTGACTTGCAGGCCGAGGATCAGCGTGTTGTCGATGTCTTCGCCATAGAACGCACCGGGTTCGATGATGTACTGCAGCGAAGGGCGGATCGTCAGCCACGGCGCCACTTGCGCACCGTACGTCATTTCCACCAGGCCTTCGCCGCTGGCGAGATCAGGAAAGTCCTGCCCGTTGGCGAGCGCGGCGCTTTCCTGCACGTCACGGCTACGCGAATTGAACACCGCGCGGCCGTAGCCGATGGCGACCGTGTCGTTGGGACGCGACACGAACGGCTTTTTCAACGCAAAACCTGCCGAATACCAGCGGCGAAACGGCGCGGCGGCCGCACTGGCGTTGGAGAACTGCGCGAACATGTGCACGTTGCGCCCGGTCACGTCAGTGGAGTTCCAGATGTCCTGATCCATCAGGAGATATGAGCCTTCGCGCCCGCCGACTTGCTTGCTGGTGCCGATGCGCGGCGCGTCCGAGGTGTCGTAGTAGTACCCGACGCGGTATTCGCCGGGCATCTCGCCCAGCACGTTGTAGATGGCCTCGATGGGCAGGATGTTGCCGGTGCTGTCCTTGGGCGTCACGTGCCAGGCCCGGCTGGAATCGCCATTGCTCGCCGCGTCGACTTTATACGCAGCGACTTGCAGGGCGAAGTTGGGCGTGAAGCGATATTTTGCCGTGCCGCCCAGATGGGCATTCGGGTAATTGCTCCAGCCGCTGCCGCCGGACATTGCCAGCGGGTGGCCGCAAAAACCGGCGTTCATGAAGTTGCACAGAATGCCGCTGGTCAGGCCGCCCAGGTCGTTGCCCATGGCCAGGTAGCCGAGCTTGACGTTGAGCGCCGGCGTAAACAGCGTGTTTTCGTAGCTCAGTTCGGTCAGGCGGGTATAAAGGCCGCCGTAGTTTTCCTGGACCGGCAGGCGGTTGCCCACCAGATCGCCCGAGCCGTCGTTGCCGCGCCGGTCGTTGATGGTCAGCTGGATGCGACCGCCGCTTTCGAGATCGAACAACTTGCCCAGATCGAACTGTGCACCCAGCTTGATGTTCTGTGAGTACCGCGTGCCGCGCTGTTTGCCGCCGTGGGCGTTGTAGACCGTCTCGCCGCTGTAGTCGCCGGTGATCTTCACGCCCTGCGCCGCCAGCCTGCTGCGGTTTCCTTCCCAATCGCCAGTCATCGTCGACCGGTCCTGCCAGTCATCGGCCATCGATGGCGAAGACGCGGCCAGGGCCAGCATCGAACCGGCGACAAGCGCCACGGAGAGCCCGCGGCGGGAACCGGGCTCAGCAGAAAAACGCGAAGGAATGCTCATTAATCAACCTGAAGTGCAGAAGGCGTCGCAGGGACGAGGGCAGTGAAGGCGAGGCCGCACGCGGGTGCGCTCGCAAGCGGGCGCAATGAAACCATAATTATGGACCAACCGGTTAATCCATTATCGCGATTGCGACTATCGTCGAAGTCCATGGTCGCGGGGTATCAGGGTGGCCGCTGGGTCAGGCCGCTTCAGCCGGTTAGTCAGACCGGCGCTTGCACCATCCCTTCCATGCCGGAAGCGCCGGGATTTTTCTGAAAGTTGTAACAAACCCGGCATACGGCGGGCCGAGTAATTGACGCCAAAGATATGGCTACCTAAAATTGCACCGCTTATTTGATATCACTATGCCATCGCAAGGACGCTCCGTGGTTGTTTTCATTCCGAAGGTTTCGCTGTTTGGCCTGCTGACCATCGTGTCTTTTTCCGTAGTGGCAGCGCCCACTCCGGGGGAGCAAGATCTCATTCGCGACCGGCAGGATCGCCTGCTGCAAGAGCAACAACGCCGCCTCGAAGAACTCAAGGATCTGCCCGGCAGGCAAGCCGCGCCGGCGCAGCCCAGCGCACCCGCCGACACCCGCTGCTTCACCATCACCACCATCGAACTCAAAGGCGCCGACTCACTCTCCGAGTCCGAGCGCAAACGTTTGACCCGGCCGTATCTGGGCCAATGCCTTGGCGTCTCGCAGCTCAATCAGCTGCTGAAAGTCATCACCGATCTGTACATCGAGAAGGGATTGGTCACCAGCCGCGCGTACCTGCCGCAACAGGATCTGTCGAACGGGCAGCTGCAGGTGCTGATCGTTGAAGGTCGCCTCGAGACGCTCAAAAGCGATGCCAACAGCGGCCTGAGTGATCGCGAACTGGCCATGGCGTTTCCGGGGCAGGAAGGGCAACTGGTCAACCTGCGCGAGATCGAGCAGATGGTTGATCAGCTCAACCGCCTGCCATCCAATCAGGCGCAAATGGAGCTGACCCCGGGCCAAGCCGTTGGTGGCAGCGACGTGCTGGTCAAGAACACACCGCAAAAGCCCTGGCGCGCTAGCCTGTCGCGCAACAACGACGGCCAGCGCAGCACCGGCGAACAGCAGTGGAATACCGGGTTTGAATGGGACAGCCCGCTGGGTCTGGCCGACCAGCTGAGCTTGCGCGGTGGCCACGATGCGATGACCGATTCGGCACACACCTCGCATAACGCCTCGCTGGCCTACAACCTGCCGTGGGGTTGGTGGAACTTCACGTACAGCTACAGCGAAAGCGATTTTCGCTCCCAGGTGCAGGCCAACGGCTTTAACTTCAAACAGAGCGGCGACAGCCAGACCCATCAGCTGCGCGCCGAGCGGGTCATCTATCGCGATGCACTGAGCAAAACCTCGCTCAACGTCGGCCTGTCCAACCTGCGCACCAACAACTACATCGAAGACAGCCGCCTGGCGCTGAGCAGCAACCGCATCAGCGAAGTGCAGTACGGCATTAACCACGGCCGTCGCGTCGGCGGGGCGTTTCTCAACGTCGACCTGGGCATGCAGCAGGGCATCAGCGCCTTCGATGCCCAGGAAAATGACCATCCCGGCCCCGGCGAGGCGGATGCGCGTTACCGCAAGTACACCGGGACGGTCAGCTACCTGCAGCCGTTCAAGCTGTTCGGCGAGAGCCTGACCTTCACCAGCCTGGCCACCGGTCAGCGCAGTGAGGACGTGCTGTTCAGCCCTCAGCGCATGAGCCTGGGCGGCTCGGCATCGGTGCGCGGCTACAAGGATCAGTTTCTCTCGGGTGACAGCGGCGGCTACTGGCGCAACGAGCTGCGCCTGACCCTCCCGGTGACGCTTGAATGGCTGCGCCCAGTATTCAGCGACTATGGCACTGCCCTCGGTTACGACCAGGGCGTGATCCGCAACGATCGCTACAACGGCGACGAGCACGGGCGCATGTCCAGCAACTCTTTCGAATTTTTCGCCCGTGGCCAGCACGTCGCGGCGACCGCCACCTTTGCCCACTCTCTGGAGCGTCCGGCCGGCCTGATCGAGCGCGAATCGCCGATCTATTTCCGCCTGGATTTTTTCCTCTAACGTTTCGCCGAGATACCTGACATGGACGTTCGTTTCTTCAACTTTCTGGCCCGCCAGCCCTCCGCGACGCTGATCGAGCGACCGTCGTTCTGCGGGCTGCCCAAGCGCGGCATCGCGCTGATTCTGGTGCAGGCGATGTTCTGGCAACCGCTGCTGGCCCAAGCTGACGGCATTGCCGTGAGTGGCACCACCAATACCACGGTTGGCAAGGCGGGCAACGGCGTGCCCATCGTCAATATTGCCGCGCCCAACGCCAGCGGGCTCTCGCACAACCAGTATCAGCAGTACAACGTCGGCACCCAAGGCGTCATCCTCAACAACGCCACCGACCGTACCCAGAGTACGCAACTGGGCGGCATTATCCTCGGTAACCAGAACCTCAACGGCCGCGCCGCCAGCACCATCCTCAACGAAGTGATCGGTGCCAACGCCACGCAGCTCAAGGGTTACACAGAAGTGGCCGGGCAGACTGCACGCGTCATCGTCGCCAACCCATACGGCATCAGCTGCAACGGCTGCGGCTTCATCAATACGCCGCAGGTGACCTTGACCACCGGCAAGCCGGTGCTGGACAACGGCCGACTCGACCATTTCCGCGTCGACAGCGGCAGCGTCTCCATCGACGGCGGTGGCCTCAATGCCGACAACGTCGACCAGTTCGACATCATCACCCGCAGCGCGAAAATCAACGCCGAGCTGCACGCCAAGAAGCTCAACGTCGTCACCGGTCGCAACGACGTCGACGCCCAGACCCTCAACGCCACCGCGCTGGCGGACGATGGCAGCGCCAAGCCGCAACTGGCCATCGACAGCTCGGCGCTGGGCGGCATGTACGCTGGCGCGATTCGACTGGTGGGCACCGAAGCCGGCGTCGGTGTGAAACTCGCCGGCAACCTCGCCGCCAGCGCAGGCGACATCCAGATCGACACCAACGGCCAACTGATCATGGCCCAAGTCGCCGCCAACGGCGCGGTCAATGTCAAGGCGGCCACCGCCGACGTGCAGGGCGCGATGTACGGCAACAGCGTCGACCTGCAGACCCGCGACGCCCTGAACATCCAGCAGAACATCGCCGCGCGCGATCGCATCAACCTGAGCAGCAACGGCCAGCTGACCAACAACGCGATCGTTGAAGCGGGGGTGAATGCCGACGACAGCCGCAATGCGAGGGGTGACGTGGCGCTGAGCGCGCAGAACCTGCGCAACAACGGAACCGTGATTGCCAGTCGTGACCTGAGCGCCAAGACCAGCCAAAGCCTCGACAACAGCGGTCGGCAGATCACCGCCGGGGGCAATCTGGCCCTGAACGTTCAAGGCACACTGAATAACCAGAGCGGTTTGATCAGCGCAGGCGGGGCAGGGCTGGTCAACGCCGAAGTGGCGCTCAACAGCAAGGGCCGCATCTCCAGCAAACGCGACCTCAACGCCATAATCAACACGTTGAACAACCAGAAAGGCGAGGTGGTCGCCCAAGGCAATCTGACCCTCAAGGGCAGCCAGCTCGACAATCGCACGGGCGGCCTGGTGGGTTCGACAAAAGCGCTGAGCCTCGATGTTTCCGACATCGACAACCGCAGCGGCGAGCTCTCCAGCAGCGCCGATGTGCGCATCACAGCGAGCCAGCTGAACAACAGCCGCGTCGGCAAAGTGTTGGCTGGCGGCACGATGGGCCTGAACATCGCCAACGTCTTCAACCAGGATAACGGTCTGATCTACGCGGGCAGCGCATTGCGCCTCGACGGCGGGCTGCTGAATAACAGCAGCGGTACGCTGTCCGGTCAGACCGATCTCACCGTCAACCTCAGCGTTGACCTCGACAACGGCAGTGGCCTGCTCAGTAGCGAAGGCACGCTCGACGTCACCGCCCGGACGCTGACCAACACCGCTGGCAAGGTGTCCAGTGCAGGTGCCTTATCAGTCGTCACCCAGGGTGCGGTGAGTAATCAGCAGGGTTCGATCAGCACCGACGGCACATTGGCGCTGACCAGTGCCAGCCTGGACAACCGCAATCAGGGCGCGATGTCCGGCAAGGGTGCGACGGTCGTCAGCACCGGTGCTTTCGACAACAGTCACAACGGCCAGCTCACCAGCGCCGACAGCCTGATCCTCAACGCAGCGCAGGTCACCAACCAGGACGGCGGTCGCATTGCCGCCGCCAAGGCTGTGACAGCCAGCGTCACCGGTCTCGACCAACAAGCGGGCGAACTCTTCAGTAACGGCACGCTGACCCTCGACCTCACCCACGGCCAGCTCAACAATCAGAATGGCCTGATCAACGCGCCGGACGCCTTGCTGCTGAAGAACCTTGCGGGTGTGAACAACCAGAACGGCGAAATCTCCAGCGCCCTTGGGTTTGAATTCAATGCCGATAGCCTCGACAACAGCAACGGCAAGCTGCTGAGCGATCAGAGTTTGATGGTGCGCGTCGCCCACGCGTTGGCGAACGTCAACGGCGCGATTTCCGCCGCGGCCATCGATGCTCGCGTGGGGAGCCTCGACAATACCGACGGCCTGCTGAGCAGCCGGGGCGAGATGACCCTCAGCGTCGACGACACTCTGATCAACCACAACGCCACGCTGATTGCCGATGGCAAGCTCATGCTGAACGCCGCGAACGTCGACAACAGCCTCGGACAGATCGCCAGCAAACAAGACCTCGTCGCCAACATCGGCGGCCTGCAGCAACAGGGCGGTCAGTTCATCGCGCTGGGAAGCCTGAGCCTGACCGGCACCCAGCTCGACAACAGCCACAACGGTCTGCTCAGCGCCGACGGCCTGCTGACGTTGAACGTCGCCAACATCGACAACCGGGGTGGTGAGGTATCCAGCCACAACACGATCAGCGTGACGGCGCAGCAGCTCGACAACAGCGATGCGGGGCGGGTGGACAGCCAGAAAAACCTGACTTTGGCGGTCGACCGACTCGCCAACCGCAATAACGGCGTATTGACTGGCAAGACCGGCCTGAGCCTGACCGGCGCCCGCCTGGACAATAGCGGCGGTAGCCTGTTCAGCCTGCAAAACGTCGATCTGGGCCTAAGCGGTGATGTTCTGAACAACCTTGGCCTGCTCAGCAGCGAAGGAAGGCTCAGTGTTCGCAGCGGCTCGCTGACCAACGACGGCGGGAGTCTGTCCAGTGCCGGGGCATTAAGCATCGACAGCTCCGGCGCCGTCAGCAGCCGAGGCGGCAAGCTGATCACCGATGGCAGCCTGACCCTCAACAGCGCCAGCCTGGACAACTCGCAAAACGGCAGCATCAGCGGCAAGGGTGCGGTGGCGATTCACACCGGTGATTTCGATAACAGCCACGACGGGCGCGTGACCAGCGCCGACAGCCTTGAGCTGAGCGCTGCACACCTCAGCAACCACACCGGTGGCAGCATCGGCAGCAACAAGGTGCTGACGGCCAGCGTCAGCGGGCTCGATCAGCAAGGCGGCACGCTGTTCAGCAACGCCAGCCTGACCCTGGATATGAACCGTGGTCAGCTCAACAACCAGAACGGCCTGATCAACGCCCCCGGCGCCTTGCTGCTGAAAAACCTCGCAGGCGTGAACAACCAGAACGGCGAAATCTCCAGCACTCTGGGTTTCGAGTTCAACGCCGATAGCCTCGACAACAGCGACGGCAAACTGCTGAGCAATCAGGCGCTGGTCGTGCGCGTCGCACAGGCGCTGACCAACGTCAAAGGCATGATCGCCGCTGCCAGCCTCAATGCGCGCAGCGGCACGCTGGACAACAGCGCAGGCACCCTGACCAGTCGTGGCGACTTGACCCTTGATGTCGACGGCCTGTTGAACAACGGCAATGACGGCCTGATCAACGCTGCACAGACTTTGAACCTGCAAGCGACCGGCATCAACAACGTCGGTGGCACACTGCTGGGCGCCACTGCGCTGAACCTCGACCTGAACGGTGCAGACCTCGACAACAGCAACGGCCTGATCACCACCCAGAATCCGCTGGTCATCAGCCATCTGCGTGACCTGAAAAACGCGGGTGGCGAAATCTCCAGCAGCCAGCGCTTCAGCGTTACAGGGCGCACGCTGGACAACAGCAGCGGCAAGCTGATCAGCAACCAGCAACTTACCCTCAACGCCGAATCGCTGCTCAACCAGCTTGGTTTGATCTCCGGTTGGGAAGGGCTCAGCGTCAGCGGCGGCAGCCTCGACAACCGCAACGGCGGTACGCTGTCGAGCCGCAATGGCAGCGTCGGTATCGACCTTACAGGCGCCTTGCTCAATGCGGGCAACGGCGCGCTGGTCAGCCAGAAGACACTCGACATCAGCGCGGCCAGCGTCGATAACCGGGGCGGGATTCTGTCCAGCGGAGCAGGGCAGACTTACACCGTCAGCGGCCTGCTGGACAATGGCCAGGACGGCCTGATCGACAGCGGCGCCGCCTTGAGTGTCAACGCTGCGCAACTCGGCAATGCGGCCGGCGCGATCAACGCGCAACAAGCGCTGAGTTTCACCGGCACCGATCTGGACAACAGCGCAGGCAGCATCGCCAGTAACGCGGGAATCACGCTCGATCTGCTCGGCAGCCTGACCAACTCCAGCGGCAAGCTCGCCAGCGCGGGCGACCTGCTGATCAGCCGCGCCGCGCAGATCAACAACCAAGGCGGCCAACTGGCCAGCCAACGGGCAACGACCCTGTTCACCGACGGGCTGGACAACAGCAATCGCGGCACCGTTGCTGCCAATGACGCACTGTTGCTGACCGCCAGCGGCGCGATCCAGAACGCCAACGACGGCCTGATCTACAGCAAGAATGCCGGTCTCACGGTCCAGGCCGCGAGCCTCGCCAACAGCCAGGGCACGCTGCAAAGCCAGGGCGCATTGAACCTGACCGTCAGTGGCGACATCGACAGCCAGGCCGGCAAGATCATCGCCCAAGGCGGCGACCTCAACCTCACCGCCAACAACGTCGACAACCGGGGCGGCGTGCTTTCCAGCCTGCAAAATGCCTTCACCGCGCGCATCAGCGGCGTGCTGAAAAACGGCTACGACCTCGATCGTCAGGGCGGCATCACCCAGGCGCAACGCCTCGACATTCGCGCACTTGCCGGCATCGACAACTACGGTGGGCGCATTTCGGCGCAAAGCGGCGACGCGCTGATCGACACCGGCAGCGGAAACTTCGACAACCGCAACGGCGGCCTGTACGCCAGGCAAAAAATCAACGTCACCGGCAACAATTTCGACAACAGCGGCGACAACGATGGCCAGATCGCTGGACAACAAATCGACCTGAACCTGAGCGGCGCCCTGAACAACCGCCTGGGCATCATCGAAAGCGACAGCACCCTCAACATCACCGCTGCCAGCCTCGACAACCAGAGCGGAAAACTGCGGGCTCTGGGCTCCAGCGGCACGACTAACTTCCAGATTGGCGGCTTGCTGGACAACCGCAACGGTGCTCTTGAAACCGCCAACACTGACTTGAACTTCGGTGTGGGCAGTCTGCTTAACAGCGGCGGCACTGTATTGCACGTGGGTAATGGCAACTTCGGTGTTTCCACGGCCAACATCATGAGCGCCGGGGGCAGCTTCATCAGCCGCGGTGCGCTGACCCTTAACGCTGACAGTTGGACGAACAACGGCGTCATTCAAGCCAGCACCCTTAACGTCAACGTCAATCACTTCACGCAGACGGCAACGGGGCAATTGCTCGCATCGGGCGGGTTTGTCGGCACCGGCGGGAACTGGATCAACGAGGGTGTCATCGCCAGTGACGGAGCGCTGAACCTGACCCTGGGTGGCGGCTACAGCGGCAACGGGAGAGCGAGCAGCCTGGGTACCTTGGCTCTCACCGCCAGTCAGCTGACCATGGGCAGTGCTGCCAGCATTGCCGGTGGTGCACGCACTGACCTCAACATTTCAGGTTCAGCCACTGGTTATGGGCGCATCACCTCGGGCGCCAACCTGATCGTTAACGCAGGCAGTCTCGCGAACTACGGCACGCTGGGTGCGGCTCAGGCACTTACTGTGACCACACCTGCGCTAAGCAACCAGGGGCTGATCTTCAGCGGCGCGGACATGCAGCTGAACACTGCCACGCTGACCAACCTCAAGGGCGACTTCTACAGCCTGCGCAACCTCACCGTGGGCGGGTATGGCACGGCCCGTGCCAATCAGGTTTCGAACATTTCCGGTTCGATGGAGAGCGGTGGGGCATTCTCGATCAACGCCACCGCGTTCGAAAACCGTACCGAAGGCTCGGACGGCACGCAGAATTTTTCCGTCGGGCGCACGTTGGTCAAAGGCTTCATCGCTGTGCAGTGCATCGATTGCAGCGGCGATCACTACGAAGTCAACTACATCGCCCGGGAGACCTTTGATGCCGGGGAGGACAGCGATACCACTGCGTCTTCTCTGTTGACCGCCGGGGGCGATTTCACGTTCACCGGCAGCACTTTTCTCAACAGTAAAAGTACCGTCAGTGCGGGCGGCAATATTTCCATTCAGGCGGACAACGTCAAGAACCTGGGGGCTGTCAGCGGCACGGTCGAGCGAACGCGCACCTATTATCAGGGGAGGGTGACCGACGGTACGGTTAATCGCTTCATGCCGGAAGTCGTTGCCTACAACCAACGTGATAACCCGGATTTCCCCAAGGTCTATTACGTTGCAGCGTCAGGGGAAATTCGTCTGGCTGTCGTGACTTTTGCGACAGGACGAGAGCCCGGCCACGATGGGGGACTGATCAAGGTCACGACCGTAAAGGACGCCGTCACCGGCGAGAACGTTTCCAACCGGACGCTCTCTGGGTATTCGTGGGGCAACACCCCAAGCTCTCACTACGATCCGGCCAATCTGTTGCAGTTGCCGACGGCGCTTAGCTCACTGGCGTTGGTCAGCGACGTGGAAGTCGCCAAAAACGGCACAGGCAGCGCAGGCCGCAGTGCAGTGATCCAGGCGGCCGGCAATGTTTCCATCACCGCCACCAAAGACTTGCAAAACAGCGTCATCCACCAAGACTACGCGTCTGCAGCGGGTACCAATAAAGTCGCCGACACTCGCGCAAGCGGTACAGGCACCACGCTTGTGGTTCAACTGAACGCACAGCTGCCCCCTGATCTGGCTCAGCAGCAGGTCGACCCGACCAGCCTTCCAGGTTTCAGTCTGCCAGCCGGGCAGAACGGGCTGTTTCGTCTCAGCGCAGAGGGCGGTACACAGGCCGGCGTTTCGACACAGAATTGGAGCTTAGGCACCGCCACTGTTACCGCGACCCAGCGCGACCAGGCCTTGCCGGGCATTTCATCCCGAGACGTACTGGTCGCTGATGCCAGTGCACCGATAACGTCCGGGCAGTTGCTGACCGTTGCAGATCGTCAGAATGCGGATGTGAGCGCCAGCGTCAGCACAGTCAATGTCGATAACAGCCCGCCAGGATTGACACGTGTTCAGGGCTTGCCGAGCTATGCTGCCAAACCCAGCACCGGCAAATACCTCATCGAAACCAACCCCGTGCTCACCGACCTCAAGCAGTTCATGAGCTCGGACTACATGCTCTCGGCGTTGGGCTACGACCCTGACCTTGCGCAGAAGCGCCTCGGCGACGGCCTCTACGAACAACGCCTCGTACAGCAGGCCATCACCGCTCGCACCGGCCAGGCCTTCATCGATGGACAGACCTCCAACGAGGATCAGTTCAAGTACTTGATGAACAACGCCATCGCCAGCAAGGACGCGCTGAATCTGTCCGTTGGCGTGTCGCTGACCTCTCAGCAGGTCGCAGCCCTGACCCACGACATCGTCTGGCTCGAAGAGCACGAAGTCAATGGCGAAAAAGTGTTGGTGCCGGTGCTCTACCTGGCCCAGGCGGACGGCCGTCTGGCCCCCAATGGCGCGCTCATCGCCGGTAAAGACGTCACGCTGATCGCAGGCGAAAACCTCGACAACGTTGGCACCCTTAAAGCCACGAATAACCTGTCCGCCACCGCGGGACAGGATCTGGTCAACAGCGGCCTGATTTCGGCGGGCAACCGTCTGGACGCACTGGCAGGCAACGACATCACCAACAAGGCGGGCGGCATCATCGCCGGTCGCGACGTCACCGTGACTGCCATCGGAGGCGACGTCACCAACGAACGCACCATCACCTCGCTCGACAGCAGTACGCGCGGGCGACTGCACAAGGACTACGCAGACAGTGCTGCACGCATCGAAGCGGCCAATGACCTGAGCGTTTCCGCAGGCCGAGACATCAACAATATTGGCAGCGCGTTGCAGAGCGGGCGCGACCTGACCCTGAGTGCCGGACGTGACGTCAACACCGTTTCCAGCCAGATGGTCAACAGCCTGGTACTGAACCGCAAGCACACCAGCAGCGATGTCACCCAGACCACCTCAACCATCAGCGCAGGCCGTGATCTGTCAGTGCAGGCCGGTCGAGACGTCAACGCCATCGCGACCCAGATCGATGCCAAGCGCGATATCGCCATTGCAGCCACCGAGAACGTCACCATCGCCTCGGCCGCCGATGAAAATCACTTCCTGTCCAAGAGCAAGAAACTGACGGTGCAGGAGGATCATGTCCATCAGGTCTCGACCGAGATCAACGCAGGCGGCAGCGTCGCCGTCAGCGCGGGGCAGAATCTGGCCGTCATCTCAAGCCGCATCACCGCAGGCGACGAAGCTTACCTGGTGGCAGGCGACAAGCTCGACATCCTCGCCGCTCAGGAAAGTGATTACTCGCTCTACAACAAGAAAAGCAAAGGCTCGTTCGGTAGGAAGAAAACCAAGCGAGATGAGGTGACGCAGGTCACCAACATCGGCAGCGAAATCACCTCCGGCGGCAACATGATGCTGGTCAGCGGAGGCGATCAGCACTATCAGGTGGCAAAGCTCGACAGTGGCAAAGACCTGACGCTCGATAGTGGTGGTGCAATCACTTTTGAAGGTGTGAAAGATCTTCATCAGGAAAGTCATGAGAAGAGCAACAGCAGTCTCGCCTGGACGTCGATGTCGGGTAAGGGACGCACCGATGAAACCCTCCGCCAGAGCGAGCTTATCGCCAAAGGTAACTTGGCGATCAAGGCGGTGGATGGCCTGCACATCGATGTGAAGCGGGTTAATCAGCAGACCGTCAGTGAAGCCATCGATGCGATGGTTACTGCAAGCCCTGATTTGGCTTGGCTGAAGGACGCCGAGAAGAGAGGGGATGTCGACTGGAGGATGGTGAAAGAGATTCACCAGTCGTTCAAATACTCGCATTCAGGACTGGGTGCTGGAGCTCAGTTGGCGCTGGCCATTTTGCTCGCTGCTTTCACGGGCGGTGCTGGCGCCGGGTTAATTGGCGCTACTGCGGGTACGTTCAGTGCTGGCTTGGCGAACGCTGTGGTAGTGAGTCTGGAGGTTAGTACAGCTAACAGTGCAATCAGTAACAAGGGCAACCTTGGCGCGGTCGTCAAGGACACTTTCAGCAAAGGAAGCTTGCAAAGCGCGGCGGTATCCGGACTGACAGCCGGCTTCATTAATTATGCGAGTTCGAACTGGTTTGGCGCCAGCATGGACTCCGCGACCGGCAAAATAACAGGGCCCAGTGTCGTGCCGAGCCTTATGGATCCGGCGGCATTGGCCAGGTTTAGCGCAATTCAACTGGCAGGCGGCGCAGTAAACGGTGCGCTCAATGAGGCGTTGGGCACTGGCACTTTCAAAGATTCGATGATGGGGAGTGTGTTCACCGTACTGCAAGCGACTGCATTCAATGGCGTAGGTGACATTGGCAAGAAGTTTGACCTGCCAGAGAGTGGTGCCTACAAAATTGCCCTACACGCTGTCGTCGGCGGACTTCTCTCCGAGGTTATGGGCGGAGATTTCAAAACCGGCGCTGCCGCTGCGGGTGCAAACGAAGCGTTAATTGAATACCTAGACAAAAGCGAGTTTCTCAAAGGCGCCGATGCGACCGATCATGACCGTATGGTGAACGCTGCGTCTAAGTTGGTTGGCCTGTTCGCCGCTGCCGCTGTAGGTGGAGACATATCGAAAGGCTCGGAGATTGCTGGCAACGCGCAATCGTACAACCGCCAGCTTCATACCTTTGAAAAGAAAATGTTGGCGGCGGAAGCCGCCAAACTGGATGAGCAGGGCAAGAGTAACTCTGGCATTTCGTGGGAAGCGCTGCTCAACCTCGAAGCAGGAGCCGATATTGATGCAACCGCCGCCGCGCAGCTCAAGGCGATCCTCGACACCGGAGCAGATGTTAACCCTGAAAAACAGCATTTGCTGGACGATATGGCTGTCGCTGAGGGGGTGGTCACCCAGCTCAAGAATCAAAAGATCCAACTGACTTGGTCGGACGGAACGCCGATCGTTGCAAAAGGAGACGCGGTTTACGCGTTTTCGGCGACGGCCGCGCAGTACAAGGATTCGACCTTATTCAACAGCAAACTTGGGAACGCAACGTCGGGGGATGATGTTGGGGCTATCCCGGTTGAGTGGGCGAACCAATTTGGCCCGGCGGCTGCACTTCAGCATCAAAATGAAATTGGCTCTATCGGTACGTCTAACTGGCAGAACCAGAACGTCTATCAGCAGATGACCACGATCCTTGGTGGCGGAATTGTGCCGCTGTTGAGTGAGAAAGATATTTTGCTGATGGCAGCGACTAGCCTAGGCGGCTCTGCGGCCAAAGGTATTATGGCCTACATGGCCGAGCGGCGCGCGGCGGGGTTGGTTGGAGAAGGTGCCGACGATATACTGACGGCAGGTTCGAAAGGTCTTGAGAAGGACTATGTTGACATTCTTTCTCCTGAGGCAAAGCAACACATCCTGTACGGTGAAAAGCCTGGCAGCGGTGGACATATGTGGCCGGGGCAAGAAGGAAAGACTGTTTTTCCTGAAAGTTGGTCAGGGGATAAAATTGTTGATGCAATCGGCGATATCACAACATCACCGAGTACTAAGTGGTATGCTCAAACAGGGACTGGCGGAATTTACACAGCTAAGGGTGATGCTGCCAAATGGGTAGCTTATGAAAGCCGTGATGGTGTACGAATGCGAGTTATATACCAGCCAGCTACTGGGAAAGTGGTTACTGCTTTTCCTGATGATGCCCCAATTCCACCATACAAGCCAATCAGGTAGTAAGTATGTTTGCAGATCGTATTATTATGTTCGGAAAAAGATTTGAAGGGCGTTTGGATCCCGTTCTTCTTAGCGGTGCATTGGATTATATCGTATATAACGAGGAGAGCTTGGCCTTCGAGGTGCTATGTGATCATATTTGCGAGTATGATATTTTGATTACAAGCGAAGAATATGATGAAGCTATTCGCCTGGTCGAAGATATTGGGTTTGATTTGAGGGAAGGCCCGTTTAAGTATTTGTTAAGCTTGAGAAAATAAGAGCTGCGTCATATCTTGTTTGGGAAGAGGTCTCTGAGCAGTTGAGATGAGATATGCTTAGGGATGCTCCGATCAACCTGCCGCGCAGCGGTGGCAGGCCGTAATTCACCAGGCTCGCAGCGCTATTCCCTGAAAACGGCCTAACGCAATGTGCGGCAGAGCGTTTTCCGCTCGGTTTTCCGTGTTAAGTGCGCAACTCACCCAAACCCATCAGTCGTTTTCGAGCCATCCACAGGTTCGACAGGGCGAACAGCGCGGTCAGTTGGGCCGTGTTTTTCATCAGCCCACGAAAGCGCACTTTCACGTAGCCAAAATGACGCTTGATGACCCGAAACGGATGCTCGACCTTGGCGCGTGTCTGCGCTTGGCAGTACTCGATCTTGCGCTTGGCTTTGTACAACAGGCTGCGTTTGTTCAGCTTGGAATACGTGCTGCGCCGAGCCGCGATTTGCCAGATCACGTCACGACTTTCGTGCTCTTCCCGCTTCTCGACACCGGTGTAACCTGCGTCCGCATTGACCGCGTTTTCTTCCCCGTGGAGCAGTTCAGCGACTTGGGTGAAATCGGCCACATTAGCAGCGGTGCCATGGAAGTGATGAACCGGCCCAGACTCAACGTCGGCGCCGATGTAGCCTTCATACCGAAGAAATACTGGTTACCCTTCTTGGTCTGGAAAGGGGGGGGAATGTATTACACGGCTGATCACTATAAAACCTTCATTTCAATCAAAAATTGAGGTCTGAAAAAAATGTTGCAATTTACGTTTGTAAAGCGTCCTCCTCGTACGACGCCGCAGAGGTTTTCTATGTGCGAATCGATCCGAGTATTGGGGATGCTGATGAGCTGATGAGGGCGCTGTATTATTTGCTTTGGTTTCCCGGATATTTTGGATTTAACTGGGATGCCTTATATGACTGCTTGGGGGATTTCAGCTGGCTTCCATGTCGCAAAATCGTCCTTGTGCATGAGTCCTTGCTGAAATTTTCGAGAGCGGATCTACATGTATATTTGGGAATTTTGCGTGACTCCGTATCTGATCGGATTGGTAACGAAGGGCATGAGCTAGAAGTGGTTTTTCAAGCCGATGATGAAACTATGGTTGAAGCGCTGCTGAAAAAACAGGTTTAGTTATTGGATGCAAAGGCATGGCTGGAAAGTCTTAAAGAAACGCATGAGACGATGTCATTTGATGTAGGATAGTTTATTCGAACGCCATTTGACTTTCCTGCAAGTTTCAGCTTCAATCCGCATTTAAATTTGCCCCTACTGGCGTCCTCAACCAAAAGTGGGTCATGCTTTACCTAAAAAAGATTTGCCTTCGACGTTTATCAGCACTGCCTTGAGTTCAATATGTGAGAGGTTTACCGTGTCTGAAGGTATGTCAGAGCAAGCTGCAAGCCAATTATTTAATGCGTTTGGTACTGTGGGTGTATGGGACACAATTACTCAAACGGCTGCAGGCATAGCGAAAGGGAATTAAGTGCTAAAAATCCTGAAGAAACATTGTCATCTGGTGGGCATTTTTCTGCTTGCGATTTCTCTGGTTTTTTGCTGTGTGAGGTTCAATGGTCAATGGTATCGATTTTTCTCAATGTTCCTTACGCAAGTTTGGTTTGGGCAGGCAGTTTATAATTATTTGAGAGGAGGGTGGGTCACAATAGGCCCAGGAGGTCAGTCTTCTCGCGCAGATCCTGTAGTCAGAAGTGGGCTCGCGATTTTTGCGTTTTTCGTATATGCATTAGTGTTTTTTCTTTTTTGATATTCGCGGGTGTTATGTTATGCCTTGAAGAAGGTACAAGATGTGGAGGCCTTCCGTATGATATCGATCATGGAGTATTAACAGATGTTGTTTCTTAGGATTTTAGCAGTATTGATACTTGTAGTCCTCTCCGGCTGCAGCAATCAAAAATTCAAGCCCGAATACCAGTCGCAAATTCACACCATCAAGATTCTCCCTGTAGTCTGGTCGACAAAAGATATTAATTACATGGGGCGTGAGCAAGCATGGGGTGCTGCGTTGGGTGCGGGTGCCGGCGTTGCAGCGGGTGCTGCGTTCAAGGCTTCCGGCGTTGGCACTGCGGCCCTTTCCGGTGCTGGTTTTGCGGCGGGGATGAAAGCCGGGGATTTGGCCTCCATGTCGACAGTGGAGGCGATTGTCTACAGCATGAATAGCGCCAATATCGACCTTGGTGAAATAGTCAGGAAGAACTTCGCGGATAAACTAGCGACAACCGGGCGTTTCAAAATTGTCAGTGAGCAGACAGCTGCCGATGCCGAGCTTCAGCTGACGGTCAACAATTGGGGGTTCGCGCTCACCCAAGGGTTTAGTAGTGTGGTTTACCCGACAATCAGTGTCAGAGGCAGTCTCAAGCGGGGGGACGAACGCGTATGGCAAAAAACGGAATACATAACGCCGTTTAATAGTGGCAACACTTATGGCTACACGCCGCTAAGGTATCGCACCGAGCCCGAGTTGTTGCGTACAGCATTGGATGGGGTCTCGCAGATCGTCGATGAACAGTTAGTCAAGGATCTGGTTCAGTAGCGCTTCCGCCAGAGATCGGGTCGCGAGGTCAACGCCATCGCGACCCAGATCGATGCCAAGCGCGATATCGCCATTGCAGCCTCCGAGAACGTCACCATCGCCTCGGCGGCCAATGAAGATCACTTCCTGTCCAAGAGCAAGAAACTGACGATTCAGGAGGATCATGTCCATCAGGTCTCGACCGAGATCAACGCAGGCGGCAGCGTCGCTGTCAGTGCCGGGCAGAACCTGGCCGTCATCTCAAGCCGCATCACCGCAGGCGACGAAGCCTACCTGGTGGCGGGCGACAAGCTCGACATCCTCGCCGCTCAGGATAGTGATTACTCGCTCTACAACAAGAAAAGCAAAGGCTCGTTCGGTAGGAAGAAAACCAAGCGAGATGAGGTGACGCATGTCACCAACATCGGCAGCGAGATCACCTCTGGCGGCAACATGATGCTGGTTAGCGGAGGCGATCAGCACTATCAGGTGGCAAAGCTCCACAGCGGCGAAGACCTGACAGTCGATAGCGGTGGTGCAATCACCTTTGAAGGTGTGAAAGATCTTCATCAGGAGAGTCATGAGAAGAGCAATACCAGCCTTTCGTGGAACTTCATGTCGGGTAGAGGCAGCACGGACGAAACCCTGCGTCAAAGTGAACTGATCGCTAAGGGAACATCGCGATCAGGGCGGTGGATGGCCTTCACATTGATGTGAAGCAGGTCAATCAGTAGACCGTCAGTGAAGCAATTGACGCGATGGTCAAGGCGGATCCAGATCTGGCGTGGCTGAAGGAGGCCGAGAAGCGGGGGGATGTTGACTGGAAGCTGATCAAAGAGACGCACGACTCTTATAAATACAGCCATTCGGGCCTGGGCCCAAGGCGCGATGTTGGCGATCATCATCGTGACAGTTTTGACTGCGGGTGCCGCAAGCGGCGCAGTAGGGATGATGGCGGGAGTTGAGGCGGGTGCAGGAACGACCATGGCGGCAGCGACCACTGCTGAAGCCGTGGCTGCTGTGGCCAGCTTTACCGAAGCAGGATGGGGCAATCCGATGGCCACCGCCGCATTGACCTCTATGGCCGGTACGGGCGCTGTCAGCCTGATTAACAATAAAGGCAACTTAGGCGCGGCCTTAAAAGAGACGCTTAGCAGCGACGCTTTAAAAAATGCGGCTATTTCGGGGATGGTTGCCGGGTTTACTACAGGGGTAATCGACCCTAAGTTAGGAGGAACAACCAAACCTTTCAACAGCCTGACTAAAGGGTTTGATTTAACGACGCTTGAGGGTATTCGCGATTTTGCGGTTCATTTGGTTGCTCAAGGCATAACATCAGCAGTCGTTGAGACGGCGATCAATGGTGGGCGCCTTAGTGATAACTTGCTGTCAAATATTACTAATGAAGCTGGAGTTGTCGCTGCCGCCGTTGGGTTCAGTCAGGTAAATGATTTCGCAAAAAAAACAGTACCTGACAGCGCTTCCTACAATGATTCGGCGGGAATGTCGCTTGGGGCTGAAGGAATCAATGCGATAAATCTCCAAGGAATTTACTCCGGCGATTTTTTTTGGCGAGTATGAGGAGTTCTATAAAGCAACCTAGCGAGCAAGCCGGATATAACTTCAGTATCCTCGAATGGGGCCAATTTTTCTGCTGGGACGATTTTCGTCGCCAACGCATTGATTTTATTACACGCCGATGGGGGATACGCCGATCAACCCATCTTTGCTAAACTACGCACGTCAACGCGGCGTGCAAATTCAACAGGTGGGCGTTAAGTGAGCAATTTGGTAGCAGGGATAAGCGTTTCGCTTAGCACAACCGATGATTTCTCGGAGGGTGATATTGCCGCTGGAGTTATTGAGGCAATTTTCGAGTCTCCCGTTAATTTAAAGCCTATTCGTTACGGACTGTTTTCGGGTGACGAAATTATTGAGTGCGTGGAAGACATTGTACGAGTTCTCGTCGGGCAGGAAAGTAAAAGTGGGGCTGGTGGGGTGGTCTTGTCGGCCAATAAAGATTGTGAATACCAGCTCCAGTGGGATCGGGCAAATAATTTGCTGTCTTATTTTGGTGGTTTTTTATTGTCGAACGCTTATCGGCGGAATCCCAAAATTTTGCATGATTATCTGTCTTTCATCAAAGATCTGGCGGTGGTGTGCAATGTCGCGTATGGGGACATGAGAAGCATGAACTGCGATGGATGGGATACACCGTTTAATTTGATGATGCGCCTTCCAGAGATTCCAAATGTGTCCATTTATGGTAGACCTTATGTGGAAATGTTTGGCAGAGATAAAATTGAGAATGCTCCTTTCTACCAAGTTGAGCAAATCGCCAATGATATCTACTGGCTACAGTCTACAGCAGATGTGACTGAAATGGTTTCGGGTTCTACTCGAGAGAAAATTCGCGGTTATTTTGGTGAGAATGCCTACATGGCAGGCAAAAAATGGCGATATAAAGACGGCATTCATCCGGAGTGGAATAAATATATGTCGTAAGCTTCAAGCGGAAAGCCTTTGTCAATATGCCTCTTCAGAATTTAAAGAAGTAGTTATGGATTTTCTGCGGTACGGCCATTGGGGGCCTGGAATTAACAGATGGTGACACGGATTTAATTGTGACTGATCTTATGACGAGTCTGTTATCTGTGGCGAAGGTGCCAAAGAGTGCACCGTCGCCTCACTGGAAAGCGACACTCGTGGCCAACTGCTCAAGGACTACGCCGACAACGCCGCCCGTATCGAAGCCGCCAATGACTTGAGCATTTCTGCTGGCCGCGACATCAACAACATCGGCAGCGCGCTGCAGAGCGGCGAGACCTGCCGCTCAACGCCGGACGTGACGTCAACACCGCCTGCAGTCAGGTGGTCAACAGCCTGGTACTGAACCGCAAGCACACTAGCAGCGATGTCACCCAGATAAGTGCGACGGTGAGCATAGGGCGTGATCTGTCAGTGCAGGCCGGTCGCGACGTCAACGCCATCGCGACCCAGATCGATGCCAAGCGCGATATCGCCATTGCAGCCACCGAGAACGTCACCATCGCCTCGGCCGCCGATGAAGATCACTTCCTGTCCAAGAGCAAGAAACTGACGGTGCAGGAGGATCATGTCCATCAGGTCTGGACCGAGATCAACGCAGGCGGCAGCGTCGCCGTCAGTGCCGGGCAGAACCTGGCCGTCATCTCAAGCCGCATCACCGCAGGCGACGAAGCTTACCTGGTGGCGGGCGACAAGCTCGACATCCTCGCCGCTCAGGACAGTGATTACTCGCTCTACAACAAGAAAAGCAAAGGCTCGTTTGGCAGGAAGAAAACCAAGCGCAACAAGCGCTGTTGGCAATTAGGATATTTAGCGCCGTCACAGGTGCTAAAGCAGTTGCTAGCGTTAGGGATGCTCTTGCAGCTAAAGCATCAGAAGCCATATCCAAAAAGCTTGATGATCTATTGGTCATTTCTAAGGCAGCGGCTGAAGACAGTGCTGCCTGGACCCGCTATGTATACTTATCTAACACGTCGGCACCTGAAATAAGGTAGCGATTGACACCGGCGATAGGCGATAGAAGAACCGATCTTCCTCGGAGCACTGGAAATGCCGCATTCGCGGAAGTTGACATCGGATCGCTGTCTCCGGAAACCATGGTTTTCAAAGCTTTTAGCCAGTACGACGAGCGTGTCGGGGAATTTTTACCAAAGCCTGTAGGTGACTTAGATTCTTGGATTCTTAAACCTAAAGGGGCGACGTCCAAGTATGTCGATACGCCCGAGGGATATCTGCGGGACATGGATACAGAATTTAAAATACTTGAAACGGTCGCTCAGCGATTGGGTAATAACAAAGCTGCAGTAGGAAGTATAAATTTGATTTCAGAAAAAGAAGTCTGCCCCAGTTGCACTTCCATTGTTGAGCAGTTTCGGATAAAATACCCAGAAGTGCAGCTTAATGTATTTACGGTGAATTGACATGGAAAAGACTGATCTCACCATTCAAGATGTCGAGGTGATAATTGCTCGCTTGTTTGATAAGGCGATCAATCAGCTAGGGCTCCGCCCTGAGCAGGCTTTTACATATGTAGTTGAAGAGACGGAGTTTTCAATGAGAAAGGAGCCGTTGATAATGAAATTCATATGGCAAACGTTGTTGTATGTAACGGCTCAAAAATACAGTCCACGATTTTTAGGCGACGGCGCTCACGCGGAGGATGCACTAGAAGAGTTGTCAGATATTTATAACGCTTGTGATGTGAATCAGCTAAGTGAATTGGAGATGGCAGGGCAGAAGGTTGATCACATAAAGGCGTACGCTACTCTTGTATCAAAGGAATTTTTATCGAAATAAGGTTCGAAACAGTGTGATGCGCCACAGGTACGAAAGCAGGTGCTAGAGATGGGGATGCTTTTCCCAGCCAAAGCATCAGAGGTCATATCCAAAAAGCTTGATGATTTAATAGTCCTTTCTAAGACAACGGTAGAAGACAGTGCCGCCTGGAGGCGCTTCGCATACTTATGTAACACGTCGGCAAAGAGTTCAGCAGTGTGGTTTACCTGGCGATCACAGGTATTCTCAAACCTGTGGCAAACGCGTATGGCAACAAACGGAATAACGCCCTTCAACAGTGGCAACACCTATGGTTACACGCCGCTAAGGTATTGCACCGAGCCCGAGTTTGCACACTGCACTGTGTGGCATCTCGCAGGTAGTCGATGAGCTGCTGGTCAAGAATCTGAACCAGTAGGGCATTAAGAAACAGGCCGATCACTCACCACTTCGTCGCCTCACCTTTAACAGCGACGTGGTTCAACAAGGTCAACAGCGTATCTACAGCTAATCCTATTTGTGCCGAGCCCCTCGCTAGAGGTGCGGCTCTCGTGAAATCAATTGGATATCCAGGGTTAAAGTGATGAAAAGAATTGGAGATGTATCATCGAATAGTAGGGGGACAGGCAGCGATAATTCGCCTCCGGCGTGCTGGCGGGTCGCTTCGAGAGGGTCGACCTGCGCTGATACGCCTGCTCGATGTATCTCTCATGCGTGAGCCCAAAAACCAAGCCAGACATCCCGCCGGCAGCCAGTCGAGTGATGGGCGTAACAAGGTATGATACGGACGCCAGGCGCTTGCGAACGCAGCGCCGCACGTCTTTACCCGAGTCAGGAAACGCATGCCCATCATCACCCGCCTTGAAAACAGTCCGCCGGAATCGATCGAGAGTCAGATCACGCAGATGGTCATCGACTACGTGACGGACATCAGCATGGTCGCGATCGCGCCGAGCAACCCGTTGTATCCGTTGTACCAGTACGGCGTCGGCCATGAGGTGCATCAGTACCTGCAGGCCATGAACGGCTCACGAGGTTTCCCGGTGGAGCTGATTGTCGCGCTGGACGATGAGGATCCCTCCATCGTTGCAGGGTTTTTGCTGTATTTGCCGGTGCAGGATGATCCCGATGCGTGCGCCGTGGCCTATATGGCGGTCCATGCCAGCCGGCGTCGGCAAGGCATCGCCCGGTCGATGCTGGCAGCGATGACGGCACGCTATCCCCACGCGGAGCTGGCCTGTTTTGTCGGCAAGGTCAGCTGGTTCGAGGCAATGGGCTTTCAGGTCCTGAGCGCGCGGGGCCCGCAGGTGCTGCTCAATACCCGTGACCACCAGACTGACGGCCTGCTGGCAGTGCTGGATGTGGCGCCAATCTACAACTCGCTCGAAGTGCGGCAGATTCACAGCTACCTGCTCAAGCAGAACGGCAAGCGTGCGATGGTCGACGCGGAGAAGCAGCGGGACCGTCAACTTGATCAGTTGACCCGTCAGGCGCGGGAGTTCGTGCAACAGCGGCTGGGGCAACTGCCTGAGCCTGATCTGCCGGCGCCACCGCGGGTGCAGTGACCGCTCGACATGTAGCGCCCGATACGGGGTTCTGACGAGGGGAAGGGCGGGTGTCAGGTCACTTCAGATCACACGCTCGTGCAGGTCGAATCCGCCGGGGCGCTTGCTCCACATCTCCAGCAGGAAATCCGTTTCTTCGTGCCTGAGGGTGCGCTGCAGTGACAGGTGCGAATCGAGCAAACCATGGGCTCCCCAGCCATCCATCGGACAGCCGTCGATGGTATGCAACCAGTGGCAGGCGAGTACCGCGCCGTCAGCGGTCAGGCTGTCGCGCATGCGCTCGATGACCGCGACGAAGGCGTCTGGGGTCAGGTAATACGCCCATTCGCTGACCACGATCAGGTCGAACTGGCCGGTCGGCCAATCCTGCGGCAGACAACCCTGTATGACCTGAGCGCGCGAATACTGGCTCAGCCGTTGCGTTGCCAGTTCCACGGCCCGCAGGCTCATGTCCATGCATAAAAGCGCGTCGCTGCGTTGGGCCAGACGCAGACTCAGTTCGCCATTCGCGCAGCCCGGCTCGAATACTCGTGCATAGCGCTGGCGAGGCAGCGCGGCCAATGTCAGGTCACGTTTGCGTTGTTCATACCAGCGTGTGCGGAAGGCCCAGGGGTCGTCGTTGTCGGCGAACAATTCATCGAAGTACTCGGCAGGAAGGCTCACAGAAACACCAGTTCGAAAGGCTGCAGCAGGCGCTCCAGCGTGGCGGGGCTCAGCACCGGCGCAGCGCCGGTGCTGGGATCATCGTGCAACTGACTGGCATGCGCAGTGATCGCCAGCCGTTTGCGCTGCAGTTGCGCGTCGCTGAGCATCAGCTTGCGGGCCTGCTCCCACGGAATGCGCGGGTCATTAGGTTCGGCCCAGTGCCAGGCCCACACGGGAATCTCCAGCAGAGTCGCGCCGGTGTTAGCCACGGCTTGCGCGGCGCAGTGGCCGACGGCTTCATGATCACAGTGGCCGTCGTGGCGCCAGGTGCTGAGCAGCACGTCGCCAGGGCGCAGATCTTCCGTCAACAGGGCAATCAGTGTTTCGGCGTGCGCTTCGACCTGGCCGTCGGGCATGCCCAGTCGTTGCCAGACCAGCCTGGAAACGTCCAAGCCCAGACTGGCGAGGGCCTGCTCGCTTTCCTTGCGCCGTGCACTGCGCAGTTTCGGCGCGGGCCAGTGGGCGGAGCCGGGATGGCTGCCTTCGCCATCGGTCACGGCGATCAGTTGCACATCGTCCTGGCGATCGGCCATGGCCGCCAGCAGCCCGCCGCAGGCCAGGACTTCATCGTCCGGATGGGGCGCCAGCACGATCAGCCGAGACCCCGGCGGTACCAGTTCGTCACGCGTGACAGGCCGACAGCCGCGCAGGGCCACGCTGTTTTGCCACTCACTGAGCGGCGTGCCACTGACGCCGAAGGGCAATTGCTGAGTCATAGTGACCAGTCCTCGGCTTGCCGCGCGGCAAGCAATTGGCCCAACTGGGCCAGATCACGCTCGGCGTGGCTTTGTCTGATGAACACCGGCAGGTCGGCCGCCAGCCGGGCGAAGTGCGCATCGCGGCAGAATGGCGTGGCACCGAGGGCGCGACCGACATGACGGCTGACCTGTTCGACGGCCATTTCAACCTGCGCCCGAAGACGCTGAACCGGCAAGCGCGCATCCTCGCGCGGGTGAGCGTCGATCCAGGCGGCGCATTCACGCATGGCCGCCGCTGCGCCCAACATGGCGGCGTCGACACTGCCCAGGTGCGCATCGGCGTGGGGATCGGGGCGGCCCTGGCGACGGTATTGATGCAGCGATCTGGCCAGCGCCACGGCGGCGCCGTACCAACCCGCTGCAATGCCCGCGCCGCCTTGCCAGAAGCCCGGCCGCGCCAGGTAATCGCCGCTCTCGCCGACACACTGTCCCACGGCGTTGTCGAGGTGAACGTCCACGCTTGCGGTACTGGCCATGCCGACGGCTTGCCAGGCCTGGGCGTCGATGCTGACGCCCGGCTGATCGAGCTGCACGGCGACCAGGTAAGGCCGGTCATGTGCATCCCATGCAGTGAGCAGCGCATAGTCGATCTGTTGAGCGCCGGAGCACCAGGCCTTGCGGCCATCGAGGCGGACCTGGCCGTTGTCCGGCTGGCTCACCCGAACGCGGGCATTCGGAGGCTCGGCGGCCCAGACGCCCCAGATGCCGTGTCCGGAGAACGGCGCAGCGTTCAGCTCGGCGAGGATCGCCAGGGCGTCGGTGTGGCCTTCGAACAACTTGAACAACGCCAGGTCGATCCCTGCGACTGCGGCCAGCTGCTGCCAGCGGGCGAGGGTGCGGCCGGCGCCCGGCAGTGGCAGTCGATCCAGGTCCGACTCGATGCAGCGGATCATCGCGGCACGCAGTGCTGCGTCCGGCGCGGCGGCGTTGAGGCGCTGGGCAAAGGACGCCAGTGCGGTTTCGAGGGTGATTGCGTCGTCGCGCATGCCTGAGTTTCTCCCGGCGTTTCAGGGCTGACGCGTAGTGCGCAGGCTGTTCATCGAATTCGGCATTGATCGCGGTCCGGGGTTCAATAAGAATCCGCGCCGATTGCGTGTGCAGGGTCGGGCGACAGGACGTGGTGCTCGAACGCAGTGCCAGGCCTGTGCGGTTTTGTCGCACCCGGCAGTCAGAGGGCCGGGCGTGCGCGGACCCGCAACGCGGTAGAATCGCGCCCCATGAAATTCGTCCGAACCCACCAATCGCTCATTGCCTGGATGCTCTACGGCGCCATCCTGTTCAGCGGGCTCGTGTGCAGCCTCAGCCATGGGCAGATGCTGCGGGCGTTCAACCAGTTCAGTGGGCAAAACAGCGCGGACGTGGCCTGCAGCGAGCACCCCGGCATGTCCGCCGTGGCTGGCGACACCCGGATGGACATGGCGCAGATGGGCGATCATGCGCAGTTGATGAAACTGTCGATGACCGACTGCGCATTCGCCGGCACGCTGGCGCTATCGCTGGTGTTTTTCGTAGGTCTTACCTGGCTGGCGAATCAACGGCGCAGGCCGCAACTGCGTTACGACCCTCTGCTGCGCAAACCCCCGCGACATCTCTTTCCCGCGCTGCTGCCCCAGGCGCCCTGAGCGGGCGGCCCGCAATGTCCCGGCGCGAAGGCCGGGCACCGCTGTTTCGCTCGATCCTCCTTGGGCTGCCCGGCTACGCCGTGTGCGGGTCGGCAATGTTCCGGGCTGGATGGAAAAGGGCTGGCGTCTATGCTGGCCATTGTTTGCGAGAGTTTGTCTTATGAATGATTTACTCACCCGCCGTCAGGTGGTCACCGGGATGGGCCTGCTGGGTCTGGGCCTGCTCGCCGGTTGCGATGGCTCGACCACCGCGCTGGATTTCAAATACGGCAAGGACCTGAGCAACAAGATCATGGGCCGTACCTTCAAGCTCACCGACACGCAAGGCGAGGTGAAGACGCTGTCCAGCTATCGCGGCCTGATGCCGATGGTGTTCTTCGGATTCACCCAGTGTCCATCGGTGTGCCCGACCGCTCTGGCCCGCGCAGCGCAGATCAAGAAGATCATGGGCGAGGAAGGCAAAACCTTGCAGGTCATCTTCATCACAGTCGATCCGGAGCGCGACACGCCGCAGATCCTTGACGCTTACGTCAAGCAGTTCGACCCAGGCTTCGTGGCATTGCGCGGTACGCTTGCGCAAACCGAGCACGTGGCCAAGGAGTTCGGCGTGTTCTACGAGAAAGTGCCCATCGGCGACACCTACACCATGTCCCACACGGCCACCAGCTTCGTCTTCGATTCGCGCGGTAACCTGCGCCTGGGCCTGTCGCCTTCACTCTCCGCCAAACAATGCGCGGAAGATCTGCTCACTGTCATGGAGGTTTGCTGATGACCCCTCTGTTGCGCAACACGGCCTGGGCCGCGTTCATTGCATTGCTTGCCGCTACGGGTGCTTCGGCATCGGCACAGACGCGCGTCGACGACGCCTGGGTGCGCACGTCGGTGCCCGGTCAGCCTTCCTCCGGCGCGTTCATGCGCCTCACCGCGGACACCGACAGCAAGCTGCTGAGTGTCAGTTCTCCAGCGGCCACGGACGTGCAGATTCATGAGATGAACATGACCAACGACGTCATGCGCATGGGCCCGGTGGATTCGGTCGCGCTGCCAGCGGGCAAGACGGTCTCGCTGGACCCGGACGGCTATCACGTGATGCTGATGGGGCTGGTGGGGCAGATCAAAGAGGGCGATCAGGTGCCGCTGACCCTGACCATCGAAGACGCCAAGGGCGCCCGCGAAACCCTGACGGTCAAGGCGCCGGCCCGCGCCGCGATGGACACGATGAACATGGACCATGATCACGGCGCGTCGCACTGACGGCTCGCACCAGAAGCAACGGGCGCCGGTCGCGATGGCGGGCGCTCAATCCATGAACGTGTTGGTCAACAGCACGACATTCAGCCCGATGATCAACAGCGCAATCGCCCACGCGGTGATGGTCAGCACGCGGCCTGTGACGAAGCTGCCCATGAGTTGCCGGTCCGAGACGAACCGCACCAGCGGGACAATGGCGAAAGGCAGTTGCATCGACAGAATCACCTGACTGAGCACCAGCAATTTGGCCGTGCCCTGCGCGCCGTACAGGCTGGTCACCACGATCACCGGAATGATCGCCAGCCCTCGGGTCAGCAGACGACGCACCCAGCCCGGCAGCTTCATGCGCAGAAAACCTTCCATGACGATCTGGCCCGCAAGGGTGGCGGTCACGGTGGAGTTGATCCCCGATGCCAGCAAGGCCACGGCGAACAGCATCGAGGCGACGCCGACGCCGAGCATGGGCGACAACAGGTGATACGCCTGCTCGATTTCCACCACATCGGTTTTGCCGGCCTTGTGGAAGACGGTTGCTGCGGTGATCAGAATCGCCGCGTTGACGAACAACGCCAGGGTCAATGCAATGCTGCTGTCCGTTACCGCCCAGCGCAGGCCGATCCGTCGGCCTTCGTCGGTGCGCGGGTAGGCGCGGGTCTGGACGATGGAGGAGTGCAGGTAGAGGTTATGCGGCATGACGGTGGCGCCGATAATGCCGATCGCCAGATACAGCGCCGCCGGGTTGGTCACCACTTCGGCCTTCGGAATGAAGCCTGCGAACAGCTCCGCAAGGTCGGGGCGGGCCAGCACCATCTGGATCGCGAAACAGCCGAAAATGATCAGCAGCAGGGCGATGACGAAGGCTTCGAGGGCACGGAAACCCTTACCCATCAGCAGCAGAATCAAGAACACGTCGATGGCCGACAGCACCGCGCCCCAGACCAGCGGGATACCGAACAGCAGGTTGAGGGCGATGGCGGTGCCGATCACTTCGGCCAGGTCGCAGGCGATGATCGCGGTCTCGCAGGCCAGCCACAGCGCGATGCAGACCGGCCGGCTGTAGCGCTCGCGGCACGCACGCGCCAGGTCCCAGCCGGTGACGATGCCGAGGCGTGCCGAGAGCGCTTGCAACAGAATGGCCATCAGGTTGGACAGCAGAATCACCGAGAGCAGCATGTAGCCGAATTGCGAACCGCCGGCGATGTCGGTCGCCCAGTTGCCGGGGTCCATATAGCCGACCGCGACCATGTAGCCGGGGCCAGTGAAGGCCAGCAGGCGCTTGAACCAGTTGCCGGTTTTGGGCATTGCAACGCTGGCGCTGGGCATGCCGCCGCCCAGTGTGTCGTCGTCGCCGGGATTGGCCCGGTTTTTTATCGGTTGCATGAAAAGTCGTTCCGGCTGGGTGTAAATGAGCGGTGCAGAACTAACACCGGACGTCAGCGCCCGGTACCCGCTATAGACAGGGTTAGCTCATTAACGAGGGCGCCGCCAACGAGTTGAGGTAATCGCCGAAACCTTCCTTGCATCGGTAGTTTTTTCGCGCGCTGGTGACGACGCTGTTGCGCGCGGTCCACGCGATTCTCGCGCCGATACGCTGCAGGTCCTCGACCAGGTGCACATCTTCATGAGCGGGCAGGGCTTTGAAGCCACCTGCCCGTTGATAAGCCTTGGCACACACGCCCAGGTTGGCGCCGTGAATATGCCGGTGGTCCTCGACGGGACGATACAGCGCGTCGTAGCGCAGGCGCACTTGCTCGGGATGCTCCGACCAGTCGCTGACCTGAACGATGCCACACACCGCGTCGACTTTCAGGCTCATCTGCTCGGCGAGCCACGCATAAGGCACGACGCTGTCGGCATCGGTAAACGCCAGCCAGCGGGCGCCGCGTTCGAGCATCAAGCGCGCACCCGCGGCACGGGTCATGCCGACATTGCGGTACTCGCACAGATGCGTCAGCACGCCATGGGATCGGGCCACGCTGACCGAGTCATCGGTGCAGTCGTCGAGCATGATCAAGATCTCGACCGGCTCGCCCGCGAGCTCTTCATGAGCACTGGCGGCGATCAGCGATTTGATGCAGTCATCCAGAAAATCTTCTTCGTTGTGCGCAGGGACAATGATTCCAATCATGTATCGATCTCGTCTCGGCACCAGCGATGGTCGTGGCGTCCTTTCAATGTCGACCTGCGCGGCGAAAAAATGGTTGCAAGTATTTTCGCTTGCGAAGGCGACTGAACCTCTAACCGCGCGTGTCTGTTTCGCCATATGAAAGACGCCGCTATCGAGCGGCGTCTTTTGTCTTACGGTGCAACCAGGCCCGAGGCCTGACGGTTATGCGGCGATGAGCGATTTGCCGATGGCTTCGTTAAAGGCCGGCAGATCATCCGGCGTGCGTGAGGTGATCAGAGTCCAGCCGTTGGCCGGGCACTGTTTGACTTCGGTGTCGACCCAGCCTGCTGCTTTGGCATTGAGCAGGTCAGTGCGCACGCTCGGGTATGAAGTCAGGGTCTTGCCCTCGATCACGCCTGCATCGATCAACAGCCACGGGCCGTGACAGATGGCTGCGACTGTCTTGCCGGCCTTGGCGAACTCACTGACCAGGCGCTGGGCATCGCTGTCCTGGCGCAGGGTGTCGGCATTGACGGTGCCGCCGGGAATCACCAGCGCATCGAACTGGCTGGCGGTCAGGCCGGCAAGCTTGCTGTCGGAAGTGACACGTGAATCCTTGTCGGTGTCGTGCAGGAATAACTGGGCGGCACCGCCTTCGATCGTGGCATGGGTGACGGTTGCGCCCATTTCTTTCAAGGCTTGCAAAGGCTTGAGCAGCTCGTCACGCTCGATCCCGGTGTTGGCCGTGATGATCAGTACCTTCTTGCCGTTCAGTTCAGTGCTCATGTTCACGATCTCCTCAATGGTTGAAACGACGTCGTGTCACCTGCGATGCAGGCGTACGGATGCCGACGTGTTGGTTTTCAGAGGCGAACGGAAAACTGAAAGTTCAGGCCGATTGCCTGACCGGGCTACGGCCATATTGCCGCGAGGCCGTCTAAAGAAAGGCTCTCACCTGGACGAGTGCCGTGGACACTGTCCGCGAGCGCTCGTCATGGCTGAAGGGTAAGGGCGCTTTACAGGCAGTCGCGGGCGGCCTGTTCCAGCGCGTTGCGACCGAATGCCGACGAGAGCGGCGCCCGCTGGTAAAGGAAGACGCGAGTCGTGGGGTTGCCTTTGTAGATTTCCAAAATCTCATCGGAGGCGACTTTGCTGACCACCAGCAACTTGTAATGCCCCTTGCTCTCGGTCATGGAAGCATCTGGCTTGATCTGTTGCCATTTGGGAAACACGCACTGCGCGTATTCGGAAGCGCTTTTGCGGGTGTCCAGATTCAGCGACGGGTTATTCGGTGTAGAACTGCAGCCAGCGAGGGCAAGGGCCAACGCAACTGTCGGCATTAAATGACGCATCATTCATCCTGAATAGTTAAGAGTAATCGTGTCGGGCACAGGTGCTCCGCAGTCCGTTCAATGCGCACTTCGCCGTTGTTCTGGAGTGGGTCAAAGTACTGTTCCGTTCCTTGCAAGTGTACACTTGAGCAAGAACCGAAATCATTTGCATCGATGCTGCAGTCATTGTTTTTTTCGGAGGCTGCGTATGTTGACCAGCCGCAACGAAAATGAAAAGCGCGAGTGGCAAAAAACTGCCGATCGGACAGTGGGCTGAACGAGCGTAGAGCGGGTATGCGAGGGGAGGCGCAGCGGGAAGGGGGTGGGCAGAGCGGCTGCCGCGAAGCAGCCGCGAGCGATTTACAGAATGCTGATCGGGTAATCCACGATCAAACGGAATTCGCTCAGATCGCCTTCGCCCTGATCGGCGTTGGCGTTGTGAAAGGCCTGGCGAATGCGGAACGAGAGGTCCTTGGCCGGACCGGTCTGGACGACGTATTTGGCTTCGATATCCGTTTCGTGATGCTTGCCGTCACTGCCATACAGCCCGACGTAGCGGCTGTTGGACGGGGTGTGGGTGCCATCGACGTTAGACCCGTTCAGGTAGCGGGTCATGAAGCTCAGACCCGGCACGCCGTAAGTGGCCATGTTCAGGTCGTAACGGATGCCCCAGGATTTCTCACCCGGACCGTTGAAGTCCGACCATTGAACGGAGTTGGCCAGGAACACCGAGTCTCCGCCTTCACCACCGCCGTTATCACCGGTACTGGCGTAGTCGAACGGGGTGTCGCCGTGCACTTTCTGATACGACAACGTCAACGTGTGCGCACTCAGGAATGAATACGCGGCCGACGCCGAATACGTGGTGTTATTGATCGTGCCGGCCTTGGCCTGACCTTCATCCAGAGTGCGATACAAGTTAACGTCGAACAGCAACGATTGTTCATCGCTCAGTGGCAACGTGTAGTTGGCGTTGACGTAATACTGGTTCCAGATGTCCTTGAATTCCGAACCGTAGAAGCTGACACCCAGCGCCGGGGTGATTGCATATTTGGCACCGGCAAAACTGACGCTGTCGGCGGTCACGCCTGCATAAAGGGCGTAAATATCATGATCGTGGTTGCTGGTAATGCCGCTGTTGGTGCTGGTGTAACGACCGGCTTCCAGATCCAGTCCGTCAAACTCACTGCTGTTGAGATTGAAACCGGTGGCCGATTGCGGAAGCAGGCGGCTGCCGCCCACGGCAAATACCGGAGAAGTCGGTTGCATGTTGCCGTAGCGTAATTCGGTCTTTGAAATCCGCATCTTGATACTGCCGCCGGCGGAACCGTAACTGTCGCGCGGGTCGCCGTCATCGTTGACGGGCAAGTTGCCGGTGCCCGAGTACTTGCTCTCGCCGTCGAGCTTGATGCCCCAGTAACCGTAGGCATCGACGCCGAAGCCGACAGTGCCCTGAGTGAAGCCGGAGCTGTAGTTGGCGATGAATCCCTGAGTCCAGTCGCGATTATCGACACCGCCATTGGTGCGGTTGCGATTGAAGTAATAGTTGCGCGCCAGAACATTGAGGCTGCTATCTTCGATGAAACCCTTGGATTCGGATTGATCGGTAACGGATTCCGCCCATGCCATTTGACTCACTGCGGCCGAAACGGCCAAGGCGACCGCGCTCCAACGTGTTGAACTCATCGTTTTAATTCCCCTGGTATAGATATGGCTCACAGGCGTACCCATACGATCCGCTCGAAGTGGCGGCGAGTATGAGAAAACCGGGCATTACGGCAGGCTGACTAAAGTTCAGCGAGTGGCTGAAGGCGCAGAATCTTTATAGATATAAGACGTTGCGGGCAACGTTGAATGATCTGCGTCGAGGCGTTTTATATCACGGCTGTCTTGTTTGGCAGGGGCCAATATCAATCGGGAATGGTTAAATAAAATTAACTGTCGAACCTGCGTGCGCTTGATTAGTCTCGAGAAAGTTGAAGTCACTCTCATCGCTTCAATGCTCTTTTATTTAACCGCCCTCCCTCTGTGGCGGTTTTTTTTGCCCAAAACCCACGGTCGAGCAACACCGGCTTTACCATTCGCTTGCACGGGTTAACATGATGCACTCGAGTGAAAAGGTTCACGCTGCCATGCGAAACGTCTTGTGCATCGAAGACGACCCCGATACTTCTCAGGAAATCGCCGCACAATTGCGCCGCGTCGGTTATACGGTCGAATGCGTGGCCGACGGTGCCCTCGGTTTGCAGCGAGCGTTGAGCGGAGCGTTCGATGCGATCACCCTGGATCGCATGTTGCCCGGGCTCGACGGGCTGGGTGTCATCACATCGCTGCGGGCTGCCGGTGTGCGTACGCCAGTGCTCATGATCAGCGCCATGAGCGATGTCGATGACCGGATACGCGGCCTGCGTGCCGGCGGTGACGATTATCTGGTCAAGCCGTTCGTGTCCGAAGAGATGGCCACGCGCATCGAGGTGCTGCTGCGCCGCAACAACGACCTTCCCGAGCGGGAGACCGTGTTGCAGGTCGCCGATCTGGTGCTGGACCTGCTGAGCCGCGAGTTGCGGTGCGCCGGACGATCCATCGCGCTGCCGGCCACCGAGTTGCGCCTGCTGGAGTTTCTGATGCGTAACCCGGATGCGTTGGTGACCCGTGCGCTGATCTTCGAGGTCGTCTGGGGCTATCACTTTGATCCGGGCACCAAGCTGATCGACGTGCACCTGACCCGGCTGCGCAAACGTCTGGAAAGCCTGGGCTGTGCACCGGTCATCACCACGCTGCGCGGCTCCGGTTTCAAGCTCGTGACAACGGCTGCGAACCCTTGACTGCTGGCCAGTGGCCCACTAATTGCTGTCGCAACGTACACGATGACTGAATGGAGACGGCTTGTCGCGCGCTGGCCGCTGCGTTCATGCAGTGCGCGGGCGCCAGGCCAATGAATGCTTATGTCCGCGGACCTTTCCGACCTGACCGCCGCGCGCTGCGCCGAGGTGCGTCCGCGCCTGTCGCGCACCACCACGTTCCGCTTGACGGTGACGTATGCCGCGGTGCTGGTCATCGTGGTCGTGTCGTTGATCAGCCTGATCTACTGGCAAGCGGCGGACTACATGGTGCGCCAGGGTGACGCCATCGTCACCGGGCAAGTCCGGGCCCTGTTGTATGTCGACGCCAACGATTTGCCCGACGAGATCGATCGCCTGCAGGCCGGTGATCTGCGTGGGGTGATCCAGTACGGTCTGTTCAGCGCGCAAGGGCGCTATCTGCGCGGCAAGGTTTTCTCGTTGCCGCCAGGCGTAATGCTCAACGGCAAGCCCCATGACTGGCTGGAAACCGGCTTTGAAGACGGCGCGAGAGCAGTTGCCAAGCGCCTGCCCAATGAGCAGATTCTGTTCGTCGGCTACAACGCCAAGACCCTGGCAGGCCTGCGCGACATCATCTTTGACTCACTGTGGTGGAGCGCCGCGTTGATTCTGGCGATCGGTCTGGTGCTCGGCGTGCTGCTGGGCGTGGGGCCATTACGGCGGGTTCGTGCGGTCCAGATCATCAGTCAGCGCATTGCCAGCGGTGACCTGTCGCAACGTCTGCCGCTGTCCGGGCGGGGCGACGAACTGGACGCGCTGTCGTCACTGGTCAACCGCATGGTGAGTGAGATCGGCCTGCTGCTGGAGGAAGTCAAAAGCGTGGGCGACAACGTGGCCCACGATTTACGCACTCCGCTGAACAAGCTGCGCGCGCATCTGCATCGCACGCTGGAGGACTGGTCGGAGACACCGGACGAGCAGTTGCAGGTTCACGTGGAAAAGTCGCTGCACGCCGCCGATGTCCTGCTCGGCCGTTTTCGTGCGCTGCAGCGCATCGCCGAAATCGACAGCAATGCGCGCCTTGCACGCATGGCCACGCTCAATCCCGCGCCGCTGCTGGAGGAGCTGTTCGAGGATTATCAGGCCGTGGCCGAGGAGGAGGGCATTCGCCTGAGCCTGTGCGCCGAGCCGGTGCCTGCCTTGGTGGCCGACCGCGAACTGCTGGCGGAAGCGGTGATGAACCTGCTGGACAACGCCCTGAAGTTCACTGCGTCAGGGGGCCACGTTCAGATGGGCCTGAGGTTCGCGATGGGCCGCGTGCGCATCGAGATTCAAGACAACGGGCCCGGGATTTCCAGCCAGGATCGTGAGCGGGTGCTGCGGCGCTTCTGTCGTGGCCAGCACGACCCACTGGTGAGCGGTGCCGGACTTGGTCTGGCGATTGTTGCGGCAGTCGCTCGTGCCCATGACTTCGATCTCTGCATGGAAGACGCACAGCCCGGTCTGCGCGTCGTGCTGCAAGCGCGACCTGCCTGAGCTTGCGATGTTCTCTTGAGCGAGAGGCGGCGAGCGCACTTGACCGATTCCTCCACTGAAAGTGCACAGTGTTGCTCGGTCATCGTTATTTATGACTTGACCCAAGATTGATTCGCTTTAGAGTGAGCATAAACGAGCGTTATGTTGATTGTCATGGTCATCATCGAGCACGCTCATGTTCGCTTTGGAGGAATAAATGTCTGACCCACTGCAAGAAGCCGCGTATGCCGTGCTGTTGCCTGCGTTTGCCGAACTTGAACTGGACGATGCAGTGCGCCGTTATCTGCAGCGCGGCGGCGTGTCGATCTTGCTCGGTGAAACCCGCGACGAATACCTGGCGCGGCGCATGAGCTTCGAGCGACGACGCGCAGAAACACAGGCTCATTTCATGCGCATCGCCGAGGACGCTGCCGCATGTGCTGGCGGTCCCGTGCTGATCGCTGTCGACCAGGAACTGGGCGGGATCCAGCGTTTGCATCATCTGGTGCCGGGCATGCCGTCCGCCGAGCAGCTCAAGGATCTGAGTTGCGAAGAGATCGAGGCGCGGTCTTATGAGATGGCCAGTTCGGCACGTGTCATGGGGATCAATCTGTTCCTGGCGCCTGTGGTTGATGTCGTCACCGGGGTCAATCCCTGGCTGCACAACCGCAATCTAGGCGCCGATGCTGCTCAGGTGGCGCGTATCGCCTGCGCCTTTATTCGCGGCGTGCAGCGCGCCGGGGTGATTGCCACGGCGAAACATTTTCCCGGTCACTCTCAAACCGAGCACGATCCTGCAGTGGCTCGCGCGACAGTGCCCGGATCGTTCGAAGCGCTCACCGATGGACTGGAGGTCTTCCGCAAGGTCATTGCCGCCGGCGTGCAAGCCATCATGCCGGGGCCAGCGGTATTTCCGGCGCTGGATCCGCTGCAGTCCGCCAGCACCTCGGAAGCGGTGATCGGCCTGTTGCGCGATCAACTGAATTTCGAAGGCCTGATCATTTCCGACGACCTCGACGCCGTGTCGATTCTGCGCGGCAACAGCCTTGCCGACACGGCCGTTGCAGCGTTGCGTGCCGGTGCGCATCTGCTGCTGGTGTCCAGCGAGGCGGGACTCGATGACCTCGCCCAGGCGATCGTCGACGCCGTGGCGGCCGGCCGTCTTGATGCGCAGCGCTTGTTGGCGGCGGCAGAAAAGGTACGAGGTCATGCACAGGTCAACCGTGCGCAGGTCGAGGCGGGCCTGTACGTGTCCTATCCCTTTGCAGGCGGACACATGACGCGTCGGGTCATGCGCTGATCGGCGTGAGTAAAGGGCAGGGGAGATGGTAGGCAGAATCCATGCTGCATTGCACAATGCCTGTCGTTATCGCTCCCCTCCCAGTCAGAGAAGGAATGCCCGATGAGCTGGTCCGCCAGGCAGTATTCAATGTTCGAACAGCAGCGCACGCGTCCGGTCCGTGATCTGGTCGCTGCGATTCCCACCACCGAGGTCAACGTCGCCGTCGACCTGGGCTGTGGACCGGGTAACTCCACGCAAGTGCTGGCCGAACGCTTTGCAAGCGCGACCATCCGTGGCATCGACAGCTCCGATGACATGCTCACGGAGGCACGCCAGCGCCTGCCGGAATTGAGCTTCGAACTGGCCGACATCGCCACGTGGAGACCCAATCAGCGTTTTGATGTGATCCTGGCCAATGCTTCGCTGCAGTGGGTGCCGGATCATGCCGAGCTTTATCCGCGGCTGGTCAATCTGCTGAATCCGGGCGGTACGCTGGCGGTGCAAACCCCCGACAATCTGGAAGAACCGGCCCATCGCGTGGCGCGCGAAATTGCCAGCAGCGGCCCGTGGGCGGACAAGATCGGCAGCGTCAGGCATCCCGACCGTCACCCGGCACGCGCTTACTTCGAATGGTTGCAGCCTCACTGCGCAGAGGTCGACGTCTGGCGCACGACTTATCATCACCCGCTTGCCGGCGGACATGAGGCGGTGGTGGAGTGGTTCAAGGGGTCGGCGCTGCGACCTTACCTTCAACAGCTGGACGAAGACGAGCAGAGCGCATTCCTCGAGACGTACCTGCAGGCGGTCAGTCAAGCCTATCCGGCGCTGGCTGACGGGACGGTACTGCTGCCGTTTCCTCGTCTGTTCGTGCTCGCCACGTGTTGAGGTCAGCGAGGCGTCCAAGCGCTAGCACCCCGCGCTTGGTTGACCTTCAGTTATAACCATAGATCGTTTCGATCTAGGTTTTTAGAAGAAAACGCAAGGTCGTTAGACGAAAAATAGCTATCCTGCCCGCCGGTTTTTCGGATGTACGTTGGTCAGGCAGAACAATGGATTTTGGCAATGTAGGTTTCGTCGTCGCAGGCCTGGTGGTCGGCTTCATCGTAGGGATGACGGGTGTCGGCGGCGGCTCGCTGATGACGCCGATCCTGTTGTGGTTCGGCATCAATCCGGCGACCGCTGTCGGTACGGACTTGCTGTACGCGGCAATCACCAAAAGCGGCGGGGTCCTGGTCCACAAGAAGAATGACAACATCGACTGGGGCATCACGGGCTGGCTCACCTTGGGCAGTGTGCCTGCGGCGGGGCTGACGCTCTGGTTTCTCAGTACGCTGCACACCGCTCCCGATTCAATGAACACGGTGATCAAGCAAGCGCTCGGCGTGGTGCTGCTGCTGACGGCGCTGGCGATCTTCTTCAAAAAGCGTCTGCTGGCCTTCGCTCAGCGGCATGCGGGTGACCACTACCGCCTGAGTGCCCGCAGCCTGAACGGCTTGACCGTGCTGACCGGGGTAATCCTTGGTGTGATGGTGGCGCTGACGTCCATTGGTGCCGGCGCGCTGGGCACGGTGGCGTTGTTCATCTTGTACCCGTTTCTCGACACCCGACGCCTGGTCGGCACCGAAATCGCCCACGCAGTACCACTCACCCTGATCGCGGGACTGGGCCACGCGAGCATGGGCAACATGAACTGGTCGATGCTGGGTTTCCTGCTGATGGGGTCACTGCCGGGCATCTACATGGGCAGCCACCTCGCCGGGCGTGTGCCCGACGCCGTGCTGCGTCCGTGCCTGGCGGCGATGTTGATCGCGATCGGTTACAAGCTCGCGTTCTGAAGACCGGGCGCGATCATGCCGCATCGCGCCTGTCCACCACCGGCCTCAGAGGCTGGAGCGAAACGGTATCGGCTCGCGGGAAACGTAGCGGTCGGTCGCGGCATGGCCCACCATCTCGTCGTAGACCACCGGATGCACGATGAACAGCGGCACCTCCGGAACGGCCGTCAGGCACTTGCGCGCTTCCTCGACCGACGCCACATGCAGGACGCCGCCCTTGGGGCTGCTGATGGCATGAGACGTGCCCTTCATGCGGGCGTGGATGACGTATGACCCCCCTTCAACGGAAATGAGGTCCAGTTCTTCAACCTCGCCGGCCTTGATGTGCTTACCCAACTGATCCAGATCCATTGCGGCACCTTCTTACGCATTGCGCGTTTTATGTTCCGTGGATTGATGCAAAGGCCCCATAGGTGGCCTGCATGCATTGGAAGGGGCGGGAGGACGCCGAGTTCAAGGCGATTGAAGGCGGCAGGATGGGAGGGCGCCGGTAAGGGGGGCCGCAGGCGTTGATGCGGCCCTGCGCAAGAGCGCCGCGGGCGTCCGCGAAACGGACCCCGCGGCACGGTCGGTCAGCAGAGCTTGTCGATGACGCGCACGTCCGGCTGTTTCTGCGCTGCGCCCCATTCGGCGCTCAGCGTCTCCAGCACTTGCCCCAGGAACTGCTTGTCGGCCGCTGCCTTCTTGCCGACATAACCATGGCCCTTGCGGTACATCTTCAGCCGTGCACGCATGTGCGGATGCTGCTCGGCGAACTCTTGCTCTTCGGTACAGGCACCCAGGCCGTCCATATGGACATCACCTTTCTCACAAACCCAGAGAATATGGCTATCAAGGGAGTCCTTACGCGCCGCGAACAGTCGAGCCAATTGATCAATGGTAGGTTGATTGTTCAGATTCATTGTTGGATACCCCTTTTTGACCACTCGTCAATCTATCTGGTTAGTTCAAACGTAATGGCGAATCCTCGGTCGATTCGCAGTCCTTTTGCTCACGCTGACAAACAAGGTCCGTCGGTACACAGAGCCGGTGCCGGGCCGTTTGGATGTGCTGTCGATGGGGGCTGAAACGCAGAGGTCGAGACCAGGAAGAGGAATGGCGGACATCATGAGGACACGGGCGACGTGGTCGACCACAAGTGTCATGAGGATGTTTCGCCAGCACCCGGCCCTGGTGGGTCGATCCTGCGGGTTCCGCTTCATCAATCTGCCTTGTGGGCAGCACACATCCAGGGGATGCTCGACGGCTGTGTCGAACGAGCCCGGAATACTTTTGCCAGCTCTCCCGATCGGGGAGACGCTTGAACTATGCAGTTGCAAAATCACTTCGTCAACCGTTTTGTAGTGAAATTTTCATCGCACTACAAAATATGTAGTTTTTGAACACGAAAGTCCGATCGTGACTACAAGGTCAATGATTACGGGGGCTTGGCGGCATGTGCCGCTGTAATCCGGAAAAAAATCAGGCAGGACAAACGGCTAGATCTCTTTGCTGACCGACTGGTCCGCAAATGAACCTGCGGGCACCCTCAAACCTGTCATTGAACGTCGCAGCGACGTCATCGCCGCGGGGTTCCAGGTCGGATCGCGACCCATCCACTGGCGTCCCCGATATGCCAGAATCAGGCACGGACTCAACCTGGAGGGTGAATATGCAAACGCTGGTGCTGCCAACCTATGAAGATGTGCTTACCGCCGCTCGACGTATCCAGGGACACGCGCACAAAACGCCGGTCCTGACGTCTCGCACGGTGAATCGCGAATTGGGCGCCGAAGTCTTCTTCAAATGCGAAAACTTTCAGCGCATGGGGGCGTTCAAGTTCCGCGGGGCGTTCAACGCGCTTTCGGCATTCGACGCCACGCAGCGCAAACATGGCGTCGTTGCGTTCTCCTCCGGCAATCACGCGCAAGGCATCGCGTTGTCGGCCCGGCTGCTGGGCATACCGGCGACCATCGTCATGCCCCACGACGCGCCGGCGGCGAAAGTGGCCGCGACCAGAGAGTACGGCGCAACCATCATCAGCTACGACCGCTATACCGAAGACCGCGAAGCCATTGGCCGCGAGCTGGCCGAGCGGCAAGGGCTGACGCTGATTCCACCCTACGATCACCCTGACATCCTCGCTGGCCAGGGCACTGCGGCCAAGGAGTTATTCGAAGAGGTCGGCGCACTCGACGCCCTGTTCGTTTGTCTGGGCGGCGGTGGACTGCTCAGCGGGTCGGCGCTGGCGACGCGCGCGCTGGCGCCCGCATGCAGGCTGTATGGGGTCGAACCCGAAGCCGGCAATGACGGTCAGCAGTCCTTACGCGCTGGCACCATCGTCAAGATCGACACGCCGAAAACCATCGCCGACGGCGCCCAGACGCAATACCTGGGCAATTACACCTTCGCCATCATCAAGCGCGACGTCGATGACATCCTCACCACCAGTGACGGGCAACTGATCGAAGCCATGCGGTTTTTCGCCGAGCGCATGAAGATGGTGGTCGAACCCACCGGCTGCCTGGGGTTTGCCGCTGCGCGGGCGATGGCGTCGCAATTGAAAGGACAACGAGTGGGCGTGATCATCAGTGGCGGCAACATCGATCTGCACCGCTACGCGCAGTTGCTGGCGGAATAAACCGCCCAGCCACCTGGAGGTTCCAGTACGCACCAAAACGACCTCCTGCGAGCAATTCCTCGCTTGAAAACGGGCATTTTTCTGACGGCCCGTTCCTCGCCGCGCGGCGCTGTCTCGCGGCTTTCCTCAGGGTGCCTCCGGGGAATCAGCACTGCTCAGCGTTCTTGGTGATGCGTTTACTGATGGCATTGTGCTTGCAGTGGCATCGGCACATACGGAGGGATGCTGAATGTTTTCACTGCGCGCCAACAAACGCCGGGCTCATGACGATGATGCCCTGAACCTGCTGTTCGATGACCTTGACCTGACCGTGCAGCTGTCCGGGCACACACCCCTGAGCACGCGCCTGAACGGCTTCACTGCCACTTTGCATCAGCGTCTGGCAGAAAGCCTGGCCGCGTCGGTCGATATTGCCGCGCACGCGCCGGAGCTTGCGCGCATCGCCCGGGCGACCGAGCAGAGTGGGCAGACCCTCGCTCAGGCGTCCGAGTTGATCGCCAGCGCCAGCGAGCAGGTGAGTACTTCGCTGGACACCGAACTGGTGCCCGGCGCTGCGCAGGTGGCCAAATTGTCCAGCGAGGTCACGCTGACCTTGCGTCAGTGTCAGCAGACGGGCGAGCAGGTCTTGGGGCAGGTGGACGCCATTGGTACCAGCGAGCAGAAGCTCGAAGAAGTCATCGGTCAGCTGTTCGGGCAGCTCGAAGAGGTCAGCCAGGTGCTCGGCGTGATCGCCAGCATCTCCCAGCAGACCAACCTGCTGGCCCTGAACGCCGCAATCGAGGCGGCAAGGGCGGGCGAACACGGCCGCGGGTTCGCCGTCGTCGCTGACGAGGTCCGGCGTCTGGCGGGGCATACCACCGAATCCACGACCCGCGTCAGCCAGATCATCGAACGCTTTCGCGCCGACATGGACCAGCTCGGCAGTGCCGGACGCATCATGCACGCGGCGGTCGCCGATGGTCGCGAAGGCATGACGCGCATGGGTGAAGACCTGCGCAGCACCCAGGCGGCGATGGACCAGCTGGATCAGCGCGTCGGCCACATCGCTTCCGGCACCGAACACATCGGCATCGCCGTGCACGCCATCAACCGCGACGTGCAGAACATCGCCGGCGTGGCCGCTGAACTGCTCGGCAATGCCGGTCAGGTGCTGACCCACAGCGACGCGGTGCGCAGCAGCGGCGACCATCTGCTGAACGGGCTGGGCGGCTTCCGGCTGCAGATGCACAAGGCGATTCAGGCGAGCGTCGAAAAGCTCGCCAGCGAGGCGGCGATGCAGGGGGATCCGGGCGCGGCCGAGCGATTCATGGGCGAGATTCTGCAGCGAGATCAGCGTTTCGAGCTGTTCTACATGGTTGACAGAAACGGCGTACAGATCAGCGAAAACGTCGGACTGGACATTGATCCGAAAGCCGCCAGTTGCAAGGGTCGCAACTGGGCTCAGCGGCCATGGTTCCGCGAGGTGGCCGAGCAATTGGGCAGCTACATCACGCCGGTGTACCGCTCTTCGGCGACCGACGCTTTCTGCATCACGGTGTCGGTGCCGATATTCGCCGGCAATGGCCAACTGCATCGGGTGCTGGCGGCGGACGTGAGACTGTCGGCGTTGCTGTAAGCGCAAGATCGCGCCGGGAAGGATGTGATCTAGTTGAAGGCTGGATTGCGACCGGCGAGGGGCCGCCGCGCTGTGCGCACGGGTAAGCGCACATAAAAAAGCCCGCAGACGCGGGAACGTCTGCGGGCCTTCTCAGGGGATTACGCCTGGTCTTCTTTCTGCAGCTCGAACAGCAGCAGCGAGCGCGGAGTGACGGTGTATTCCGAGCCGAACTCGAATTTCTCCTTGCCTCTTGCGTCAGGCTGGTTGGTGTCGATCAGGCAGGTCCAGTTAACGCCTTCCGGCACTTCAGGGAGCTTGAAATTCACCCCTTCGTGGTGTGAGTTGACCATCATCAGCATGGTCGCATCAGCCCCGCGACGACGGATCCCGGTTTCCTGCGCACGGCCATCGATGAGCATGCCCAGGCAGCGGCCGTTAGGGTCTTCCCATTGCTCGATAGTCATTTCCTCGCCGCTCGGCGACAGCCAGGTGACGTCCTTGACCCCCAACTCTTCGTTGTATTCGCCCACCAGGAAACGCCCGCGACGCAGGATCGGGTATTTCATCCGCACCTTGATCAGCTTCTGCACGAAGTCATGCAGCGCTTTGCCGTCCTCATCCCAGTCCCAGTTGACCCAGCCGATTTCGCTGTCCTGGCAATAGGCATTGTTGTTGCCGTTTTGGGTGCGGGCAAACTCATCACCGGCAACGATCATCGGCGTGCCTTGAGAAAACAGCAGCGTAGCGAAGAAGTTGCGCATCTGGCGCAGGCGCAGCGCGTTGATTTCCGGGTCGTCGGTCGGGCCTTCGACGCCATGGTTCCAGGAGCGGTTATCGTTGCTGCCGTCCTGATTGTTCTCGTCGTTGGCTTCGTTGTGCTTGTCGTTGTACGACACCAGGTCGTGCAGGGTAAAACCATCGTGGGCGGTGACGAAGTTGACCGACGCATAAGGCCTGCGGCCGCGCTGGTTGAACATGTTGCCGGAAGCGGTCAAGCGGCTCGCAAGATCGGCCAGCTGGCCTTCGTCGCCTTTCCAGAACGCACGCACGGTGTCGCGGAACTTGTCGTTCCACTCGGCCCAGCCTGGCGCGAAATGCCCGACCTGATAGCCACCGGGGCCGCAGTCCCAAGGCTCGGCAATGAGCTTGACCTGACGCAGCACCGGGTCCTGACGGCAGGCCACGAGGAAGCTGTGCCGCTCGTCAAAGCCATCGTGGTATCGACCAAGGATCGTCGCCAGGTCAAAGCGGAAACCGTCGACATGCATCTCGCTCGCCCAGTAGCGCAGGGAGTCGGTGACCATCTGCAGCACGCACGGGTGGCTCAGGTCCAGGGTGTTGCCGGTGCCGGAGTCGTTAATGTAGTAGCGCTTGTCGTCCGGCATCAGGCGGTAGTACGAGGCGTTGTCGATGCCGCGCATGGACAGGGTCGGGCCGCGCTCGTTGCCTTCAGCGGTGTGGTTGTAGACCACGTCGAGAATCACCTCCAGGCCCGCATGGTGCATGTGCGCGACCATTTCCTTGAACTCGGCGATCTTGCCGTGGGCCAGGAAACGCGGGTCCGGCGCGAAGAAGGCGATGGTGTTGTAACCCCAGTAGTTGGTCATGCCTTTTTGCAGCAGGTGCTGGTCGTTGACGAACGCATGGATCGGCAGCAGCTCGACTGAGGACACGCCCAGGCCTTTGATGTGCTGGATCACGTCGTCGACCATCAAGCCAGAGAAGGTGCCTTTGAGCTCATCCGGCACCGAAGGGTGGCGCATGGTGAAACCGCGGGTGTGGGTCTCGTAGAAAACGGTTTTCTCCCACGGCACATTGACGCGCTGGTCACGGCCCCAGGTGTACGCCGGGTCGATGACTTTGCACTTGGGCACGAAGGGCGCGCTGTCGCGCTCGTCGAAGCTGAGGTCGTCATCGGGATGACCGATGGTGTAGCCGAACAGGGCTTCGGACCACTTCAGTTCGCCTACGAGTTGTTTGGCGTAGGGGTCGATCAACAGCTTGTTGTGGTTGAAGCGATGGCCGTTTTTCGGATCATACGGGCCATAGACCCGGTAGCCGTAGATCAGGCCCGGATGAGCGTCCGGCAGGTAACCGTGGAAAATCTCATCGGTGTATTCGGGCAGCTCGATGCGCTCCAGTTCGTGCTCGCCGGTGGAGTCGAACAGGCACAGTTCGACTTTGGTGGCATTGGCCGAGAAGATTGCAAAGTTGACCCCAAGGCCGTCCCAGTTGGCACCGAGCGGGAAGGGCAGGCCCTCACGAATGCGCGATGCAGTGACTTCAGGGCTGCCGGCCGTGCTGGATTCATTCTGGTTGGTGCTGTTCTTTTCTAGCTTGCTCATGTGAATTCCTGACGTTTCGAATGATTTCCTGAGGGCGAACAAAGCCTTTGTCGCAGGCTGGGACTGCGCCATTACGCAATACAGGGGGTGGTTTACCGCAGGTTTCAGACGATCGTTTTCAGGCGATCCCTGCGGTAGGTGTCATCTGTTGGAAGCCTTGCCGAAGGCAAGGTTCAAGGCGTCGGAGGTTTGGCTGCCGGCGCCTTCTTGGCTGCAGGTTTTGCTGGCTTGGCCGCGGGTGCCGCACCGTTTGCAGCGGACTTGCCTTCTGCCGGTTTGGCAGGTGCCTTGGCCGCCGGTTTTGCCGCAGGCTTGGCAGCGGACTTGGCTGCTGGCTTGGCGGCAGGTTTTTCAGCCGCTTTGGTCGCCGGTTTTTCAGCCGGTTTCTCAGCAGGCTTGGCGGCGGCTTTGGCGGCGGCCGGTTTTGCTGCTGCAGGCTTGCTGGCGGCTTTGCCCTTGGTCGCTTTTTCAGCCGCAGGCTTCTTCGGCGACTTGGCTTCGGCTTCGGCCAGTTTGCGGGCCATTTCCCAGTGACGGGCATCATGCCCATGCGGCTTGCCTTCCGTTTCCCAGATCTGGTGGGCAAGCTCTTTGATTCTTTTCTCGTCGGCACTCATCTCGACACTCCCGGTATTACAAGGTTTGAATAAGCAGGTTTACAGAAATTTCCTTGAGCGCTGCACTGAGCAACATTTCCTTGCTGGATGTGACTGTAGCTTGTGAGAAAAGTCCCTTCCAATCCGGATGTGAATCAGTGAACGGCAGGAGTATTCGTGTATCGCCCCAATTTGCTGCGTTGATGAATGGAGTTTGCGCGGTGCCCATTAGTTCAGCCGGCAAACGTGGAACCACAACAATAGCCCGCACGCCCTGCGTTTCCCGGGCAAATGCGACGACGTGGGCGGCCTTTTCGCCGACCACTTCAAGCGGTTGATATCGGCCTTCGCTGAACAGTGAGGAATGTTGATTGCGCAGCATGAGCACCTGGGCAATCAACGCCTGTTTGATCCGGCCGTCCTGCCACTGGGCAAGCAACTCGGTGAGGGATGTGGATTGGCTCAGCGCGCGTTCGCGAGCGGGGTAATCCACCGGACGACGGTTGTCCGGATCCACCAGGCTGAAGTCCCAGAATTCGGTACCCTGATACAGATCAGGCACACCGGGCGCAGTCATTCGCAGCAAAGTTTGCGCCAGACTATTCAATGCACCTGCCGGAGCAATTCGATTGGCCGTGGCACCGATCGACTGACGCAGCGCCAACCCTTCCGGGCTCAGCAACAGCTGCTGCAAGAACTCGCGACACGCGGTTTCATACGCCTCGTTCGGGGCGCTCCAGCTGCTCTGCAACTTGGCTTCGCGCAGGGCTTTTTCCTGCCATTGCGTGAGCCGTTTTGCGTAATCTTCGAACGCACTGTCGCCCTCAAGCCCCAGCGGCCAACTGCCCAGGATCGCCTGGTAAAGCATCAGCTCGTCGCCGGGGCTGATGTGACTCTCGCCCCCTTTGAGCGGTGCGGACAGTTGCTGCCAGCGCTCGACCTGTTCGGCGTACCACGGCGCATGCTCGCTGATCACCGCCAGGCGTGCGCGCGTATCTTCGCCGCGCTTGTGATCGTGGGTTGCCGTGGTCAGCAGGTTGTCTGGAAAGGTTGCACTGCGATCGACGCAGACCTGATGGAAAGCCTCGACCGGTGCACTGAAATGTTGCGGATGGAAGCCCACATCGTTACGCGACAGCAACACGGACGAGCGATAGAACGAGGTGTCTTCCACCGACTTGGCGGCGACCGGTGAAGTCAACTGCTGAAAGCGATTGCAGGCCTTGCGACGCATCTCGCGCAGGGGGCCGCTCGGGTAGTCGCGCAGGCGTTCTCCGCCGAGCCAGCGCTGCAGATAATCGAGCACCGGCCAGTCGCCTTCGCCGAGTAACTCGCGGGCACCGCTCATGGCTTGCTGGAAGAAGCGCTCGTCTTCGTCGGAGCGTCCGCAGGCCGTGATGTAGGTGCGATAGACCGGGAAGTTACTCACCAGCGCCAGCAACGCACGACGGATCGCCCCCAGCGTCAGGTCGCGGCTCATGACGTCGCTGCGCGCCACTTGCAGCAGCGCCTGAGCAAGGTTTTCGAAGTCCCCGGCAAGCGTGCCGTGCAGCACCAGATCCCGGGCCTCGAGCACTTCGGCATTGAAGTCGGCGGTTCGACCGCTGACCCGGCTCCACAGCTCACCCAGCACCGCTTCGCCACGAGGATCGTGTTGCAGCAACGACACCTGGTTCATGAACTCGTAACCGGTGGTGCCGTCCACGTTCCAGTCCTGACGCAGCGGCTCGTCGGGGCCGAGGATCTTTTCGACGAAGATCGGCAGGTGGTTCAGCTCGGTTCCGGTCGGGCGCAGCTTCAGCAGGCTGTCGACCCGACGCCGCAGCTTGCGGCAATAGCCACGCGGGTCGGCCAGGCCATCGATATGGTCGATGCGCAGACCGTCCACCAGCCCTTCGGAAATCAGCTCGAAAATCTTGCCGTGGGTGGCTTCGAAGACCTGCGAGCGCTCGACCTTGAGGCCGCCCAGTTCGTTGATGTCGAAGAACCGGCGCCAGTTGATGTCGTCGCCTGCCGTGCGCCAGCTCGCCAGGCGATAATCCTGCTGTTCGAGCAGGCGGTGAAGCCGCTCGAAGCCTTCTGGCTGGCGTCCGTCGAACTGGGAGAATCCGGCCTCGATGGCAGGCGTCAGGACAGGATTGGCCTTGATCAGTCCCGCCAGTTCGGCTTTCAGGTTCAGCGCCTGCTCGTAGGCGTCGGCCTGGGAATCGAGCTGCGTGAAACGCTCGGCCAGTGGCTCCAGCTCAGGGCGTTTGGCGGCCTTCAGCAGCGGCCCGTAAGAGCCCGGATTGATCGGGAAATGATGCTGATAGTGCTCGGCGTGGAAGCTGCCATGCTCGGCGTCGAGTCGCAGGGCGACATCACCGTTCTGCAACACGGTGCCATAGTCGGTGCTCAGGAACGGCAACAGCAGTTGCCCTTTGAGCAACGGATCAGGGGAATTCCACTGGATGTCGAAAAACTTCGCGTAGGGACTGCGACGGCCCCATTCCAGCAAATCCAGCCACCACGGGTTGTCAGCGCCGCCGACAGCCATGTGGTTGGAAACGATATCCAGAATCAGGCCCATGCCATGTTCGCGCAGGGCCGCCACCAGTCGACGCAGTGCCGGCTCGCCGCCCAGTTCGGGATTGATCACCCGCGGATCGACGACGTCGTAACCGTGCATGGAGCCCGCCCGTGCTTTCAGCAGTGGCGAAGCGTAGATATGGCTGATCCCCAGCCGGGCGAAATACGGCACCAGTCGGGTGGCATCGTCGAGAGTGAAATCCTTGTGGAATTGCAGGCGCTGGGTCGCGCGCAGAGGCTTGAGAACGCTCATTGGTCACGCTCCCGGGCCTGCTGACGTGCCGCCGCAAGTATTTCCAGGCGTCGTGCGGCGTCGGGATGGTCGAGCAACGCCGCGCTGTCCCCCGGCAAGCGTCGCCGCCAGTTGGGGTGGCTGTCGATGGTCCCCGGCAGGTTGGCTTGTTCCTCGATCCCCAGCGCATCTTCAATCGGCAGCAACACCAGCGGCGCGCGTGTGTGGCCCAGGTAGCGGATGCTGCCGTCGATGAGGTCGCTGTCGCTGCTGTCGTGCATGCCGTAGTTCTGCCGCAGGGCGGTACGTAAACCCTGGCGTTCGCGCTCGCGGGCTGCACGCCAGTCTTGTTCGGTGTTTGCGTCGATGTGGCCCAAGGTTTTATTCCATTCAATGTCCAGCTCGCTGAGCCAGCCGGTCAGCGTCGGCAAATCATGCGTACTGGTGGTTGCCAGCGCGTCGTCCGACCATTTGATGATCGGTTTGAATTGAGCGTTGTCCTGTTCGAACAACAGCACGCGCATGCCCAGAATCTCCCGTTCCGACAATTTGTCGTGCAGGCCTTCGGGCACCGTGCCGAGGTCTTCGCCGAGGACCACAGCCTTGTGGCGCCAGGATTCCAGGCACAGCAGGCGCAGCATGTCGTCCAGCGGATAGTTGAGGTAAGCGCCTTCGCTTGGCGGCGAGCCCAGCGGCACCACCCACAACCGCTGCAGGCCCATCACGTGGTCGATGCGCAGCCCGCCGGCATGGGCGAAATTGGCCCGCAGCATTTCGATGAATGCACGAAAGCCGTTACGTTTCAGGCCCGTGGGCGAGAACGCCGAGATGCCCCAGCTTTGCCCGGAGCGATTGAGGATGTCCGGTGGCGCGCCAACGGTAAGGGCGGACAGCAGTTCATCCTGACGGCTCCAGGCCTGGCTGCCTGCGCCATCGGCACCGACTGCCAGATCGCCGATCAGCCCGATTTTCATGCCGCTCGAGCGCGCGGCGGTCTGCGCCCGTTCAAGGCCTCGGGCGACCAGCCATTGAGCGAAGGCGTGAAAGCCGATCTGCTCGCCATGTTCGGCGGCAAATTGGTCGATTGCAGCGCTACGCGGGTTTTTGAACGCGTCCGGCCATTCATGCCAGTTGTCGCTGATGCCCAGTTTTTTGGACTCGTCACGCAGCGCCTCGAAGCGACAATGATTCTCCAGCGCTTCGCCGCCGGCATGGCGGAAACTGTTGAAATCTTCGTGCAGCGGGTGCTCGCTGCCAATGAACGCGCTGTAGAGGGAGCGATAAAGAATCCACTTGGCTGCTGCGGCAGCCGGCCAGTCGACCAGTGTCAGCGATTCAAGGCGCCTGAGCTCGTCGGCAAGGCCGGTTTCCTCGATTGCCGTGCGCACGGCGCGCTCACCGAGGATCGCGCCGGGCGCCGCGTACAGCGCATTGAGGAACAGCCGGCTCGAAGGCGAGTAGGGGCTGTAACGACTCGGGTCGCTGGCGAACATCGCGTGCACCGGGCTGATGGCGATCGCGGCGGCGCCACGTTCGCCTGCCGAGCGAGCGAAAGCCTCCAGTGCCTGAGTGTCGCCAAACCCGCCATCGCCTTCGCGGCGAAGGTAGTACAGCTGAACGGTCAGCCCCCAGTCGCGGGCGATGCTGACGTCTTCGGCCATTGCCGTGCTGTAACAGGTCTTGGGTGCCACCGCGATGGTCAAGTGCTGGCCATCGATGGCCAGTTGCTGATAGCCGACGGTCGCCAGCCCCGGAAGCTCGGCTTTGGCAGTGAGTCTGGCGTCGAGACGCGAACCGTCTTCCAGCTTCAGAACGAAAGGCGTTTCCGGTTTGAACCAGGCCGACAGGTCCAGATTGCGGCCGTGGTCAACCGTCAGCAGAGGCGGCGGTGTGGCGGACAGGCTCTGATCTTGCAGTCGCTTGAGGCTCGAGGCGATCTGCGCATCGTCTTCAGCGGGGTAACCCAGTCCGTCGAGGACCTTGCGTAACACTTCGGAGCTGACCCTTTGCGGTCGTGCGTTGGCATCCTTCCAGTCGACCGACAATCCTGCCTCGGCCGCCAGCATCTCCAGTTGCTCATTGCTCATCCTGTTCCTCCACAACGTCACGCGATATCAGGCTGACAACGGCCGTGTATGGATTGAGGCTGCCGCGTTGGGAAAGTTCTGCCGATTTTGGATGGGACTCGTGCAGCACGCGCTGTGCGTGGTAGGGCTCGATCTCCACCGGGTGCTCGCTGAGGTTCAGGTCGATGCGCAGCTCGGTGTCATCGCCCATCCGCCAGCGTGCGCTGACCGCTTTGTCGGCCAGTACGTCAGCACCCAGCGCCTCGGCACCTTCCAGGCGCGGGAAGATTTCCTCCCGACGGGTCTTGAGCAATTCCTTATAAAGCGCAAGCCAGTTGCGATGGTCCTGACCTGTGTCGGTTTCCAGATAAAGCGCATCGAAGCCGGGTTTGGAGGCTTCAAAGGTTGCCAGTGCGTTCGGATCCGGAATGCGCTCGCGTTGCTGCGGATCGGCAAACGCGGCGAAATCGGCAAATTCACCGCGACGTCCTTCGCGCACCGCGTCAGCCAGTTCGTCATGGAAATCGGTGAAAAACAGAAACGGTTCGCTGGCGGCCCACTCATCACCCATGAACATCAGGGGAATCATCGGCGACAGCAGCAAGAGGGCAGTGGCGGCACGCAGAGCGGGCGCCGGTGCCAGTTGCACCAGACGTTCGCCCAGCGCACGGTTGCCGATCTGGTCGTGATTCTGCAGGAACAGCACGAACGCACTGGGCGGCAGGTCCGCGCTGGGCTCGCCACGGGCATGACCATGGCGCGTGGACTCGCCCTGGTAGACAAAGCCTTCACTGAGCAGACGCGCCAATTTGTGCGTCGGCTGCTGGGCAAAATCGGTGTAGTACGCGTCGGTTTCGCCTGTCAGCAATACGTGCAGCGTATTGTGGCCGTCGTCGTTCCACTGCGCGTCGTAGCCCTGTTTCATGCGCCGGGCTTCGTTGAACTCGTTCTCCAGCATCAGCCAGATCTGCCGCTGCGAGGGCACCTGCTGGTGCACGCGCTCGGCAAGCTCTTCGAGAAAGTTGGGGTCTTCGATGGCGTGGACCGCGTCGAAGCGCAAGCCGTCGAAGCGATATTCCATCAACCACATCAGGCTGTTGTCGATGAAGAAGTCACGCACTTCGCGCTGGCGGAAGTCGATGGCGTCGCCCCATGGCGTCTTCTTGTCGCTGCGGAAGAAGTGTTTGGCGTAGCTGCCCAGGTAGTTACCGTCCGGCCCGAAGTGGTTGTAGACCACATCGAGGATGACCATCAGGCCAAGCCCATGGGCGGTGTCGATCAGGTGCTTGAGCTCTTCCGGCGTACCGTAGGAGGACTGCGGCGCATACGGCAACACGCCGTCGTAACCCCAGTTGCGATCGCCGGGAAACTGGCCGATAGGCATCAATTCGATCGCGGTGATGCCAGTGTCGACCAGATGTTGCAAATGCCGTTCGACGGCGGCAAAACCGCCCAGCGCACCGGTGTGCAGTTCATAAATGACTGCTTCATGCCAGGGGCGTCCGCACCAGTCGGCGTGCTGCCACTTGAAAGCCGCGGGATCGACGACCACGCTAAAGCCATGCACGTCGCTGACTTGAGCCCGGGAGGCCGGGTCAGGTACGTGCAAGTCGTTGTCGATGATGTAGCGGTATTGCGTGCCGGCCGGGGCGTGTGTTTCCAGGACGAACCAGCCGTTTTCCTGCGCAAGGAGGGCCTGTACAGACCCATCCTCTTTCTCGACACTGACATCATTTGCATCCGGTGCCCACAGGGCGAACCGGGTGCGGTCGGAATCCAGCAAGACGGCGCCGTGGCGCCAGTTCTCATCCGTGCGCGAAGGCATCCGTTACCCCTTTTCAGTTCATCAATCAGTAATGCAGCGCAGCACCCACGTTTTTCTTCAGAAGATCCTGATACAGCTCGGCGTAAGGTTCGACGGCTTTATGCCAGTCAAACGGGGCGGCCATTGCGCGGCAACGCATGGCGTTCAGCAGCAGCGGGTTGGCAAAAACCCTGAACGCGCGGGTCAAGGCTTCGGTGTAGCTTTCAACGGTGGACTCATCGAACAGAAAGCCTGTGCAGCCATCTTCGATGGTGTCGGCCAGACCGCCGGTGCGGCGTGCGATCGGCAGTGAGCCGAAACGCTGGGCGTACATCTGGCTCAGGCCGCACGGCTCATAGCGCGAAGGCATCAGCAGGAAGTCGCTGCCGGCGAACATACGGCGCGCATCGGTTTCGTTGAAGCCCACACGCACGCTGATCTGGCCGGGGAAACGGGCTGCCAGCGCACGCATCGCGTCCTCTTCTTCAGGCTCGCCGCGACCGATGATCGCGATCTGCCCGCCGTTGTTGACGATGTACTCGGCAACGCCGATGGTCAGGTCCAGGCCTTTTTGATAGACCAGACGGGACACCACCGCGAACAGCGGTCCGCTCGACGGTTCCAGTTCGAACAGCTCGCGAACGTGATCGGCGTTGATTTCTTTGCGCGTCCACTCGTTAGGCGCGAAACGGCAGACCAGATGGTCGTCGGTCGCGGCGTCCCAGCTTTCGTCGATGCCGTTCGGGATCCCGCTCAACTGGCCTTTTTCAGCCTTGCTTTGCAGGAAGCCCTCAAGACCGCAACCGAAGTCTGGCGTGGTGATTTCCTTGGCGTAGGTGGCGCTCACGGTGGTGATGTGGCTGGCATACGCCATGCCGGCCTTGATGAACGACAGGCGACCGTAAAACTCCATGCCATCCGGGCCGAGCGCCTCATCGGGAATCCCCAGCTCGCGGCTCGACGCCGTGCTGACGAAACCCTGATAGGCGAGGTTGTGAATGGTGAAAATCGACGGCGTGGTCTGCCCGCGCCATTTCATGTACGCCGGCGCCAGGCCTGCTGGCCAGTCGTGGGCGTGAACCAGCTCCGGGCACCACTGGGTTTTCACCGCGCCTGCGGCGAAGTCCGCTGCCGCCAGACCCAGTCGGGCAAAGCGGATGTGGTTGTCGGACCAATCGCGACCTTGGTTGTCGCCGTAAGGCGTACCTTCGCGTTCATACAGTTCAGGGCAGATCAGCACATAAATCACCAGCCCGTCTTTCATGTCCATGCGGCCGATCTTGCACGGCGGCAGGGCGGCATGGCCGCTGAGTTCGCTGATGATGTGAATCGGGTTACCGCTATTGATGACCTGTGGATAGCCGGGAATCAGCACGCGTACATCGTGCAGGTGGCGCATGGCGCGCGGCAGTGCGGCAGAAACATCGCCCAGACCGCCGGTTTTCACCAGGTCGGCCATTTCCGAGGTCACGAACAGGATCTTCTTCCTGTTCATCATCGACATGCCCGGTTGAACCGGGGGCAGTTGCAGCACAGGTGCGCTCGTCGTTGCGAAGACCGGCAGATGGGTCAGCTCGCTGGCCGGCTGATTAAAACTCTCTCCCTTCTGGGTTTTGACAGCGGCACTAATCATCGTTTTCTCCCATTCGATACGCAGTGTTGGTACAGCACTTGAGTTGTAATCGGCCATGTCCTATGGCCAGGCACACAAGACCTACGCAAAATCGATACCCATTTACCGACTGCATAATGAAGGACAGGGTGAAAGCGGCCTCTGCTCGGGCTTGAAGCAATAGCATAGGCGCTCTAATCACATGACCCAGGGCTGTTGTAGAAGTTTCGACTTTTTTTCAGGGAAATGTCTGGCATGCGGGGTGGGAGGCTTTTTGTAGGAAAGTTTCCACTGCGCTACATCATCCTGCTCGCCATGCATTGCGCTGTCGTGACGCATGAAACGGCGGTTCCCGATGCGGACGACCGCTGGTCGGATTGTTCGACAATCAAAACGGTGCGCGTCACAGCCTCGGTGCTTCGGGACTTTTTGGATCATCCGCGAGAGGGAAAGTGCAGGCGTCGCCTTTTCTCGGTGCGTGATCGATCTTTTCGCGTGCGCATAGAGATATTTCCTACTTCTGTATCGGGATATTTTGGTGCGCGCCGCGTTAGAATCGCTGCCACGTGGCGGTCCCGGTCGAAGTACCGGTCGCCTGGTCACCTTTCAGCGGTAGAGGAAGTCAATGCAAGCCCCCGAGGTTCTGGTACTGCAAGCCAGCTATAGCAATCCGGTCCACGCCGAAGCGATCGGTTTCCTGCTCAACCAATATGCCGAAGACGCCATGGGTGGCGGCGAGTCGCTGTCTCTGGATACCCGAGAGCAACTGGCCATCGAACTGGCCAAGCGGCCTCACGCGTTCAGCGTGCTGGCGTTCATTGCCGGTGAGCCGGTGGGCCTGGTCAACTGTTTCGAAGGCTTTTCCACCTTCGCCTGCCGGCCTCTGGTCAACGTTCACGACGTGGTGGTCATCGCCGCCGTGCGAGGGCAGGGCATCAGTCAGAAGATGCTCGCCAAAGTGGAGGAGATCGCCCGCCAGCGCGGTTGCTGCAAGATCACGCTGGAAGTGCTGGAGGGCAACGAGGCCGCCAAGAGCGCTTACCGCAAGCTGGGTTTCTCCGATTACCAGCTCGACCCGCAGATGGGGCGGGCGCTGTTCTGGCAGAAAGCCCTCTGAGTTGCCGCGCTGCCCGGACATATGTGTGCCGGGCGGCCTGCGCGCTCGTCCCGCTGCGGCGCGCCCCTCGTTCAGGTGTTGCTGGGGCAACAGTCGTTCAAAACATTTGTAACAGTTCTGTCCTGTAAGGCATTTCGGCGCGCAAGGTAGGATCGGCTCCCGTATTCATTTCAGGATTCACATGCCGCTTTCACTGGAACCTCCCGGTTGCCAATCCCGCCCGCATTGCCCCGATCATCTCGCCCCTGATCTAATCTTGCCTGTGCCGTCCGAACGCGGCCTCGACTCGCACCCGCGCGTGTCGGGGATTGCGTCGTCGTTCGATTCTGTCCTGCCGCGAAGGAGCAACTGACCATGGAATGGCTTGCGGATCCCACCGCCTGGCTCGGCCTTCTGACCTTGATCGTGCTCGAGCTGGTGCTGGGCATCGACAACCTCGTCTTCATTGCAATTCTCGCCGACAAGTTGCCGCCCGAGCAGCGTGACCGTGCGCGGGTGCTTGGCCTGTCCCTGGCGCTGATCATGCGTCTGGGGCTGCTGGCGAGTATCTCGTGGATGGTGACCCTCACCGAGCCGTTGTTCGAGATATTCGGCAAGTCGTTCTCGGGGCGCGATCTGATCATGCTGTTCGGCGGCGTCTTCCTGCTGTTCAAGGCGACGATGGAGCTGCACGAGCGCCTGGAAGGGCATGTGGCGCAGCACTCCGGCAGCACGACCTACGCGCTGTTCTGGCCGATCGTGGCGCAGATCGTGGTGCTCGATGCGGTGTTCTCGCTGGACGCCGTGATCACGGCGGTGGGGATGGTCGACGAACTGGCCGTGATGATGATCGCGGTGATTTTCTCGATCGGCATCATGATCATCGCCAGCAAACCGCTGACGGCGTTCGTCAACGCGCACCCGACCGTCATCATGCTCTGCCTGGGTTTCCTGATGATGATCGGCTTCAGCCTGACCGCCGATGGCCTGGGCTTTCATATCCCTAAAGGTTATCTGTACGCCGCCATCGGATTTTCGATCCTCATCGAGGTCTTCAATCAGGTTGCCCGATCGCGCCGCAAACGCAGCCTCAAGGGCGATCTGCCGCGTCGTGAACGCATGGCCCACGCAGTGCTTCGCCTGCTGGGCGGGCGCAAGCCGAATGCCGAAGACGTGGGCGAGGAGATTGCCGACATGCTCGATGGCGACAGCGGGGAAGTGGTCTTCGATCGTCGTGAGCGCGTGATGATCAGTGGCGTGCTGCAGTTGGCGCAGCGGCCGATTCGCAGCGCCATGACCGTGCGCAACGATGTCGACATGCTCGACCTGGATGATGATCCGCAGGCCATCCGGCAACGACTGCTGAGTTCCTCTTACTCGCGGCTGCCGCTGATCCGTGGCGGGCGGGTGGAGGAGCCTCTGGGTTTCGTGCATAAAAAGGAAATGCTCAACGCGCTGCTGTCCGGGACCGAGCCGAATCTGGAGCACCTGGCACGGCCGAGCCTGAACCTGCTGGAAAGCTTTTCGATCCTCAATGCGCTGGAGCAGATGCGCGCGCAGTCGACGCACATCGCCTTCGTGATCAACGAGTTTGGCGATTTTGCCGGGATCCTGACCATGACCGATATTCTCGAGTCGATTGCCGGCGAATTGCCGGACGCCTCCGAGGTCGAGGGCCCGGACCTGACCGAAGAGGGCGGGGGCGTGGTGGTCAATGCGGCGATGAACCTGGATCACCTGCGCGAGCGGATCGGCTTCAAGGCGCGCCCGACAGAGGACTATCAAACCCTCGCCGGTCTGGTCATGAGTCTGCTTGATCGCCTGCCGGTAACGGGCGATCAGCTGCAGTGGGCGGGCTGGAACATCGAGGTGGTGCAAGTCCAGGAGCGTCGCGTTACCAAGGTGTTGCTGCGCCAGCAGTAAGCCGCGGCGAAACGGACAAACAAAAAAGGCCTGCGCGATGCAGGCCTTTTTTTCGTTCAACTCAGACGCGTTTACTGCGCCGCGACTTGCGGCGGAGTCTGGGGTTGGCGCGCCACTTTCTCCATGATTGCGAAGTCGCTCAACCCTTTTTGCGCATACGGGTCGCCGATCAGCCTCGGACGCGCCTTGAAGTCCAGGCTGACCAGGCTCTTGGTGGTGTCCAGCTCGTCAAAGCTCAGGCCGGCCAGTTGCGCCCAGGTGTGGATCAGGTTGGAGCTGGAGTAAGGACGGCTGTGAATGCTGTCGAAATTCCAGTCGTGGGTTTCACGCCACTTCGGTGAGGCGTAGGCAATGAACGGCACGGTGTACATGGGAATCGTCGGCTTCTTCTCGTTGCGCCCCAATGTGGCGTGCCCCGCCGAATCGAACACATCCTCGCCATGATCGGACAGGTACAGCAAGAAGCCATTGGGGTCAGCCTTGCCGTATTCCTTGATCAGGCTCGAAACCACGAAGTCGTTGTACAGCACCGCGTTGTCGTAACTGTTGTACAGCTCAAGCTTGCTGTCATCGATGGCCGCAGGCACGCCGTCACGGCCGGTGAATTTCTCGAACGACTGCGGATAACGGTACTGATAGGCCATGTGCGTGCCCAGCAGATGAACGACGATCAGCTTGCGCGGCGCGGCATCGCCCAGCGCCTTGGCGAAGGGTTCAAGCACGTCGCCGTCATACTGGCGAGCATTCTGGTTGCGGTTGTTGTTCAGGTAGACCTGCTCGTCGGCCTGCTCGGAGAAGGTCGTGAGCATGGTGTTGCGTTTGGTCATCGTCTGCTGGTTGGTGATCCAGAAGGTCTTGTAACCCGCCTGCTTCATCACACTGACGATCGAAGGCGTCTTCAGGTACAGGTCGGGATTTTCTTCGTCAGCGAACGTCAGCACCTGTTGCAAGGCTTCAATGGTGTAAGGCCGCGGCGTGATCACGTTGTCGAACACCTGCAACTGATCTTTCATGGCGTCCAGGTTGGGCGTGGTCTGGCGCGGATAGTCATACAGATGCATGCGCCCACGGTTGGTCGACTCGCCGATGACCAGTACCAGCGTGGTCGGCAGCCCGGCCTGTTGATCTTTCAGGTTCTTCAGCGGCGCGATGTTGCTGCTGCTGGTGAGCATGTCTTGCATGCTGTCCAGTTGTTGGGTGTAGCGGTGATAGGCGACGATCATCTGCCACGGCACGGCGGGCTCGACGCGTGATTCGAACGCCTCGAGGCCTTCGGCCGTGGTCTCATGGCGCGACATCTGTTTGGCCAGCGGGTAGCCGACGATTGCGACCAGCAACGCGGTCGCCACGACCCATGCGCGACCGCGAGGCATGTACACCGGGCGCAGGCGGGTCCACAGGAAGATCGCGAACGCGGTATGGGCGATGAACGCCATGACGATCCACCACGCGAAGTATTGCGTCATGTACTCGCCCGCTTCAGAGATGTTCGATTCGAACATGATGAAGATGACGCTCTGGGAGAATTCTTGCTGATAGATGAAGAAGTAACCCAGGCTGGCCATCGAGCAGGCCCAGAGGATCACGCCGATGACGGCCGCCATTACGCGGGTCTGTCTCGGGAACACCAGCATCGGCGCCAGCCAGATTGCGCTCAGCACGAATGCCTGGCGAAAGCCCGCGAAACCGGTGATGCCGGTCAGCTGAATGAGAAGTTGCGTGATTCCGGAAAAATACCAGAAGAATACGAACAGCCAGATCAGGCCAGTCCAGTCAAAACCTTTCGGAGCAGCGGCGCTCCGGTGCATCGTTGTCATGTGACGCTCCAGCTGTGAATCTCGAGCGGCAAGGCGCCGCGTCGCATCGTCTGATGGCGGCTAAGTGCCATCAGCTGTTTTACAGTGGCGCGATTATGGTGCGGCGGACGTGAAAATTATGTCAGCTGTGTGTCAGAGGGGTGTCGAGTAGCTCAGGGAAGGGATTGTGCAAGGCGCGGGAACGTTACAGAGTGTGTCTGGTCGGACGAATGTCCAGAGGTCTGGGCTGCGTTGGCGGGGAAATGCTGGACTTGGTATGCATCGGCAAGCCAGCGGATCGGGCTTGCCTCAGGACGAACGTGGCAGGGAGAGTCAGGCTTGCAGGGCAGTGCCGCTGCTGACCAACTGAGCGTGTTGCAGCATCATGGTCAATTGGGTGACTTTCTTCTGCAGCTGATCGCGTTCTTCCTTGAGCTGGCGCAGCTCGTCACGACGGACAGTGACGTACAGAGTTTGTGGTGCGTTTGCCGGTAGTACTGTGCCCATTGCTCACCTCGCAAATGGCGGGATTCAACTTCGTAAGGTTCAAGCAGAGACGTTGCCTACCCGACTGTGTCCTTGCTTCCTACCTCTATCGGCGGGAATTCTGATTTCTTTTGCGCAAAAAAGGAACTTTTTTATTTTTAATTGTCGCGAACGTTTCTTGATCGCGAAAACCGGCGTCTTAAGGCAGTCTTGCAGACCTCTGCCTGGCGGTACATGAAACTATTTTCACCGGGAAACCTTCGTTTGCCTCCCCGGACTAACCCTATATGCGGCACTGGGCTATAAAATGAGGCACCCCTGTATTTGATTAAGGAGCACCTCTACATGCAACTCGGGATTGTTGGACTAGGCCGCATGGGCGGCAACATCGCACGTCGACTGATGCTCAATGGCCACACCACTGTGGTTTATGATCGCGATGAGCAGTCTCGCACCGTGCTCGCCAACGAAGGTTCGACGCCAGCCAATGACCTCAAGTCACTGGTCGCCGCACTGGAAAAACCTCGAGCCGTCTGGGTGATGTTGCCTGCTGGCGCTCCAACCGAAGACACCATCAATGTGCTGGCCGACCTGCTGGATGAGGACGATGTCATCATCGACGGCGGCAACACGTTCTATAAGGACGACGTCCGTCGCTCCATCGCGCTCAAGGAAAAAGGCCTGCATTACGTCGATGTCGGCACGTCGGGCGGCGTCTGGGGCCTGGAGCGTGGCTACTGCATGATGATCGGCGGCGAAACCGAGGTCGTCGATCGCCTCGATCCGCTGTTCAAGACCCTGGCACCGGGCATCGGCAACATCCCGCGCACCAAAGACCGCGCCAAGGATGCCGACCCTCGCGCCGAGCAGGGCTACATCCACGCCGGCCCGCCGGGCGCCGGTCACTTCGTCAAGATGATCCATAACGGTATCGAGTACGGGATGATGCAGGCCTTCGCCGAGGGCTTCGACATCCTCAAGACCAAGAACTCGGACAACCTGCCCGCCGAACAGCGTTTCGACCTGAACCTGGGCGATATCGCCGAAGTCTGGCGTCGCGGCAGCGTGGTGTCGTCCTGGCTGCTGGACCTGACCGCCGATGCACTGGCGACCGATCCTCAGCTCAATGCCTATTCCGGTTCCGTGGCCGATAGTGGTGAAGGCCGCTGGACCATCGAAGCGGCGATGGAGCAGGCCGTGCCGGTTCCGGTGCTGTCCACTTCGTTGTTCGCTCGCTTCCGTTCCCGTCAACAAAGCACGTACGGCGACAAGATGCTCTCCGCCATGCGTTTCGGATTTGGTGGTCATAAGGAACCAAAATAATGGGTTTATCCCGAAGCAAGCAGAAAGCCCCGGTCGCTCCGGCGACCACGCTGTTCCTGTTCGGCGCGCACGGTGATCTGGTCAAGCGACTGCTGATGCCGGCCCTCTACAACCTGTTCCGTGACGGACTGGTTGGCGAGGACCTGCACATCGTCGGCGTTGACCACAACACCGTCAGCGATGCCGACTTCGCCAGGAAGCTGGAAGACTTCATTCGCCAGGAGGCGGCCAACAAGGTCGCCCAGGGCGGCGAAGAGCCACTGGATCCGGCGCTGTGGGGCAGTCTGGCCAAGCGCATCACCTACATCACAGGTGATTTTCTCGACGATGCGACCTACAGCGCCATCGACGACAAGATCAAAAGCACCGGCACGCGCAATGCCGTGTTCTACCTGGCGACCGCGCCGCGCTTTTTCAGTGAAGTGACCAAGCGTCTCGGCTCCTCGGGGCTGATGGTCGAGGGCGACGATCATTTCCGTCGCGTGGTGATCGAGAAACCGTTTGGCCATGACCTGCCCAGCGCCGTGGCGCTGAACAACTGCTTGCTGAAGGTCATGAGCGAGAAGCAGATCTACCGGATCGATCACTATCTGGGCAAGGAAACGGTGCAGAACATTCTGGTCAGCCGTTTCTCCAACGGCCTGTTCGAATCGTTCTGGAACAACCATTACATCGACCATGTGCAGATCACCGCCGCTGAAACCGTCGGCGTCGAGACGCGCGGCAGTTTCTATGAAACCACCGGCGCGCTGCGGGACATGGTGCCCAATCACCTGTTCCAGTTGCTGGCGATGGTCGCCATGGAACCGCCGGCGGCATTCGGAGCCGACGCCGTGCGCGGTGAAAAGGCCAAGGTCATCGGCGCGATCAGGCCGTGGTCGGAAATGGAAGCACTGGCCAACTCGGTGCGTGGGCAGTACACCGAAAGCACGATCGGCGACAAGAGCGTGCCGGGTTACCGTGAAGAGGACCGCGTCGCGGCGGACAGCAACACGGAAACCTATGTCGCGCTCAAAGTCATGGTCGACAACTGGCGATGGGTCGGTGTGCCGTTTTATCTGCGCACCGGCAAGCGCATGAGCGTGCGCGACACCGAAATTGCGATCTGCTTCAAGCCTGCGCCTTATGCGCAGTTCCGGGACACCGACGTGGACCGCGTAGCGCCTAACTTCCTGAAGATCCAGATCCAGCCCGATGAAGGCATGTGGTTCGACCTGCAGGCGAAAAAGCCAGGGCCGACCCTGGACATGCAGACCATCGAGCTGGGCTTCGCGTACAAGGACTTCTTCGAGATGCAGCCATCGACCGGGTACGAAACCCTGATCTATGACTGCCTGACCGGCGATCAGACCCTGTTCCAGCGGGCCGACAATATCGAGAACGGTTGGCGTGCCGTGCAGCCCTTCATCGATGCCTGGGCCAAGGATCCGCAAGTGGAGTTCTACAAGGCCGGTGACGATGGCCCGGCGGCGGCGGATGAACTGCTGGCCCGCGATGGCCACAGCTGGCAACGCCTGGGATGAGTGACGCCACGCAACCCCTCATCCGTTTCATGCTGTCCGACATCGATGGCACGTTGCTGCGACCCGATCACAGCCTGAGTCAGGCCAACATCGACGCGGTGCGCAAGCTGCAGGCAGCCGGGATTCATTTCTCGGTGGCCAGCAGCCGGCCGCCCCGGGCCATGCGTCAGCAGATCGAGGCATTGGGCATCGAAGTGCCGACCGTGGCCTTCAACGGCGCCAACATCATCAAGCCCGACGGCAGTTTGCTCAAGGCTCATCGCATCGACCCGAAAGCGGCGCGAACCAGCCTTGAGCTGTTTGCCGGCGAGAACGTGTCGGTGTGGGTGTTCGCCGACGACCAATGGCTGCTGCTCGACCCGCAAGGGGATTACGTCGAGCATGAGCGCAACACGCTGGGTTATGACTTCGTGCAGGTCGAGCATTTCGAGGACTACCTTGATCGCATCGACAAAATCGTCGCCGCCAGCAAGGACTTCGAGCTGCTCAAGCGTCTTGAGGTCCAGCTCAATCCGCTGATTGCCGAGGCTGCAAGGGCGGCGCGCTCGCAGTCGTACTACCTGGACGTGACCGCGCTGGACGCCAATAAGGGGTCGGCGCTGGAAACACTGGCGCAGACGCTGGGCGTCGATCTGGCGCACACGGCGGCCATCGGTGACGCCGGCAACGACGTCGCGATGTTTCTGCGTGCCGGGCTGTCGATCGCGATGGGTCAGGCAGAAGTCGGCGTCAAGACGCAGGCCAACTACGTCACCGACAGCAACACGGAGGACGGCCTGGCGGCTGCCATCGAGCGTTACATTCTGCCGCGCTGACTGGCGCGGCACCTTCCTGCAGCCGTCCGGCCAGCCGATCCTCGCGTCTTCACGAGTGATCGTCAGCGTGCCGTGCGCCTGCAGGCTTCTCAGACACCAGGAGGAATTCTGTTCCCATGGCTGTATTGATCGAAGATTACGCGCTGCTCGGCAACTGCCGGACTGCCGCGTTGGTCGCCCGCGACGGGTCGCTGGACTGGTTGTGTTTCCCGCGTTTCGACGCCCCAGCCTGTTTTGCCGCGTTATTGGGCGACAGCGACAATGGTCGCTGGAAACTGGCGCCCACCGATGCAAAAAGCCAGTCGCGGCGGCGCTACCGTGACGGCACGCTGATCCTCGAAACCCTGTTCACCACCGACACCGGCAAGGCGTTGCTCATCGATTTCATGCCGATGGAGGTCGATAGCAGCGTGGTGCGCATCGTCGTCGGGCTGCAGGGCCGGGTCGATTTCGCCATGGACCTCGCCATCCGTTTCGACTACGGCAGCACCGTGCCGTGGGTCGAGAAGCGCGATCCACATACCATGACCGCCGTCGCCGGACCGGACATGTTGGTGCTGCGCACGCCCGCCGAACTGCATCCGCTGGATCATCACACCGAAAGCCTGTTTACCGTTCAGGCCGGCCAGCGCCTTGGTTTTGCATTGTCCTGGCAGGCCTCCCACGAACCGGTGCGCGAAGCGTTCGACGTCGAGCGCGCGTTGCAGCAGACCGAGTCCTTCTGGCGGGCGTTTTCCGATCGCTGCCCGGACGTTGGTCCCTGGACCGAACAGGTCAAGCGCTCGTTGATCACGCTCAAAGCGATGACCTATGCGCCCACTGGCGGGATCGTCGCGGCGGTGACCACCTCGCTGCCGGAACAGTTGGGCGGCGAGCGCAATTGGGATTACCGTTTCTGCTGGCTACGCGATGCCACCATGACGCTGCTGGCGTTCATGAATCTGGGTTATTACGAAGAGGCCACCGCGTGGCGTAACTGGCTGTTGCGTTCGGTGGCCGGCAACCCCGAGCAAGTGCAGATCATGTACGGGCTGGGCGGTGAGCGGCGTCTGCCGGAATATCAGTTGCCGTGGCTGGCAGGGTACGAGCACTCACGGCCGGTGCGCGTTGGCAATGCCGCTGCCACCCAGATGCAGCTGGATGTCTATGGGGAAGTGGCGGATGCAATGACCCAGGCGCTGAAGAGCGGTTTGCCGCGTCTGCCGCGCAGCACGCAGATCCAGAAAGTGATCATGCCGTTTCTGGAAAAGGTCTGGCACCGGCCCGACGCCGGTATCTGGGAAATTCGCTCCGAGCCTCGGCACTTCACGCACTCGAAAGTCATGGCCTGGGTATCGTTCGATCGTAACGCCGGCGTCCTGGCGCAAAGCGACAGTCAGGAAGAGCGCGAGCGCGGACGACATTATCGGCAGATCGCCGACCAGATTCATGCCGACGTCTGCGCCCACGGCTATGACGAGGCGCTGGGCAGCTTCGTGCAGACCTACGGCGGCAAGGAACTGGACGCCAGCCTGCTGCAGATCGCACTGACCGGTTTCTTGCCGGTGGACGATCCGCGGGTGACGGGCACGGTCGCGCAGATCGAGCAATCGTTGATGCAGGACGGTTTGCTGCTGCGTTATGACAGTGAGCGCAGCACGGACGGCGTGTCCGGCAGCGAAGGAACATTTCTGGTGTGCTCGTTCTGGCTGGCCGACGTGTACGTGCTGCAGGGACGCGAGGAGGAGGCGAGCGCGCTGTTCGACCGCTTGTGCGGGTTGTGCAACGACGTGGGCCTGCTTGCCGAACAATACGACCCGCGTGCCGGGCGCATGCTGGGCAACTTCCCGCAGGCGTTCAGCCACATCGGCATCATCAATACGGCGCTGAACCTGCATCGCGTGGTCTGCCCGGTCAAGACCCGGGCGACTGCGAAGCTGCTGGCCAGTTGAGTCGACGCCGCCGACTTCGGCGTGCGCCTTCAGCGGGCCTTGCGGAAGGTGAAGTTGATGCGTTGCTCGCCCAGTTGCGGGTGCTCGGCCTGTCGGATGGGCATGACCCCGTGATAGCGCAGGCGATCTTCGCCGCCCCAGACCACCACATCGCCATGAAACAACGGCACGCGCTGCGTGCCGTCACTGCGGGCATGGCCGCCGAACAGGAACATCGCGGGAATGCCGAGCGACACTGACACCACCGGCCAGCCATGATCGCGCTCGTCCTTGTCCTGATGCAGTGACATCTTCGCGCCGGGTATGTAGCGGTTGATCAGGCAGGCATCCGGCTCGAATCCGGGAAAACCGCCGGCCTCGGCAGCCGCTCGCGCCAGCTCCCTGAAGACCTCCGGGATGTCCGGCCACGGCTGGCCGGTGGCTGGATCGACGGGGCTGTATTTATAGCCGCTGCGGTCGGTGGTCCAGCCATATTGCCCGCAACTGGTCAGTGCCACCGACATGGTGTAACCACCGGGCGTGACCATGTGGCGAAAGGGCGCCTGGTTCAGAACGGCTTCCAGCGCTGGCAGCAGTCGCACCATCAGCGGCAGGGCAAAACCACGCAACACCCACGACTGCGGACCGATCTGCTCCGTTGCCGGCGGCTGCGCAGCCTCATCGGCAAACAGGTCGAAAGTGGCGGGCGTCATCCCTTTGCGTTGTATCATCGCGGCGCTACCGGAATTACAGTGCTTTGCTGACCTTGACGTCGCTGATCACATCGTCGCTGCCGCTGTGCATTTTCTGCAGCGCGGCCAGGGCTTCGTCGGCGGAAGGGGATTGCAACAGGGCAAATTCGAAACGGCGCTCACCGTTGAGCTTGTAGCTGATGGCGTATTTGATCACGGGGGCAGGGCTATTCACGGTTGACTCCTTGGCGACAGCTTGACGGCGTGCGCGAGAACACAAGGTTTTCACGTGGGCCGGTGTTCAATGGGCGCATCAGCTCAGGCGCGAAGACGAGCGACGGACGATCTTGATCGAATGGGTGAAAGTGGTTTTGCGACCACCGTGAGTGTCCATCTTGCGCCCGGCGGTATCGATGGTGATGTTCCAGAAGCCGGTGCTCGGCACGGCAATCTTGGCCGGGAAGCGATCGAATGCGCCGCCGTGGTAAGTGTGGCGTCCGCCGTTCTTGAAGCTGCGGAAATTCGCGTCGCTCATCAGGCGTATGTTGCAGAGCTGGGAGCACTCGATGACGACCATGTCGTCTTCGTTGAGGTGCTCGCGCTGGTGTACGAATTTCATGGGTGTCTCCGGAGACAGGGCATTCTCGAAAACGCGAAAAGATAGCACGGCAAGCCTGGTCGTTGCTCGTCGTTGCGGTTTTTATTGCCGCGCCGCAGGGGAAAGGTCACAGGCGCCGGGATTTAATTCAAGCATGGCTTGTCGTAAGCACCTTTACTGGAGGGATTGTATGAAACTGGCGGTTGTTATTCTGGCTCTGGCGATGACAGGTTGTGCGACCGTCAACGACATCGAGCACACTCCCGCGACAATGAGCGTCATGTCGGGCAAGAGTCCCAAGGACTATGCATCCTGCTTCGTCGGACGCATCGCCGACAGCCGCAAACCTCCGCAGATCGAGCCCCGCCACGCCGGGTTGCGAGTGATCGTTCCGCAGAAGCTCATGAGCAGCGATCCGGCTGCGATCGTCGACATCGAACCGCGCTCCAGTGGCAGTTCGATCAAGCTGTTCGAGCGCATGGGCAATAATCCGTTGCGCCCCAAAGACGTGCAGCACGCGGTCACCGCCTGTATCTCGGGCGAATGAGGGATTGGGGGCTTCTGAGGAGGCCAGTCCGTCGGCGTCTGCCTGCCGGGGCTGGCCGATGGCGTTACTTGCAGACCACCAGCACGCTGCGCGTCTTGTAGTTGCCGACGTCGACGCCCAGCGTTTTGTCGTCATCTTTGGGCTGCGGTGTGCCGTTCGTGCTGACGATGTTGTAGCCGGTACCGGCGCAGGATGCGTCGGCCTTCTCGTAGCACGCGGCCCATGACATCGCCTCGCCGGAGCAGTCGATGTTCAGGCCTTGCTGGCCGTTCTTGAGGTAAGTGTTTTGTGCGGTGGCACAGCCTGTCAGGCCCAGTACTGCAATGATGGACAAAATCTTGGTCATGTTCAGGTGCTTCACAATGAGGGGCCGAATAGCGGCAGCAATTGTCAGACTTGGGCGCGGTGCCATCGTTCCGGCATCATCGAAGAATTTTTAACCGAAAGGCTTTCTGGGGGTGTGCCGGGGCCGCCTCGTTGCGAGGCGGCCGGCAGCGGTCTCAGTTTTTTTTGTCCGCCCGGCGACGCGGCGCTGGCGTGTCCTGGAACACCGCCGCGACCTCGATGGCACTGCTCTCGCTGGCGAACGGCCCGGCGACCGCCTCTTCATCGTGCCCCACCAGCCACCACTGGCCGTCCTGCAGTTTTTTGATCTGGTAACCGTTTACGCTTTTGACTTCCGACATCGATCCGTCTCGACAAGTGATTCAGCCGCTTATGATAAAGCGCGGCGGGTAAAGGGCAATCGCAGTTTTCCTGCACGCAGGCGTTAACGCGGCTACGCTCTCGTGGGTCACTGAATGGCCGTTGCGCTGAGAAGGATCACCACGCACGAGTGACCGGAGGGACTAAGAATAATCAGCGGGTCATGCGCCGCGCCGGTCTACGGGATCCGTTCGCCCAGGCTTGCCATCGTATTCTCGGCAATTGTGTGGAACTATCTGCGCAACTATTCCTCTACCATGGCAGCGAACGGCCAGTGGCGGCCATTGTAAGGTCATCGCCGCCTCATTAGACTGCGCCGCAACACCCCCAGCCTCATCAAGGACTCATATGATCAAGAAATGCTTGTTCCCTGCAGCCGGTTACGGCACTCGCTTCTTGCCAGCGACCAAAGCCATGCCCAAAGAGATGCTGGCAGTTGTCAACAAGCCACTGATCCAGTACGGCGTGGAAGAAGCACTTGCTGCGGGTTTGAATGAAATCTCCATCGTGACCGGTCGCGGTAAACGCGCCTTGGAAGACCACTTCGACATCAGCTACGAGCTCGAACACCAGATCAAAGGCACCGACAAAGAGAAATACCTGGTCGGTATCCGTCGCCTGATCGACGAATGCAGCTTCTCCTACACCCGTCAGACCGAAATGAAAGGCCTGGGCCACGCGATCCTTAGCGGTCGTCCGTTGATTGGTAACGAGGCCTTCGCCGTGGTGTTGGCGGACGACCTGTGCGTGAACCTGGACGGTGACGGCGTGCTGGCCCAGATGGTCGCGCTGCACAAGCAGTACAAGTGCTCGATCGTGGCGATTCAGGAAGTCGACCCGAACGAAACCAACAAGTACGGCGTCATTGCCGGTGAAGAAATCAAGCCCGGCCTGTTCCGCGTCACCGACATGGTCGAGAAGCCAAAGCCTGAAGATGCACCGTCGAACCTGGCGATCATCGGTCGCTACATCCTGACCCCGGACATCTTCGAGAAGATCGAACAGACCGAGCCAGGCAAAGGCGGCGAGATCCAGATCACTGACGCCCTCATGAAGCAGGCCGCCGAAGGCAATGTGCTGGCCTACAAATTCAAAGGCAAGCGTTTCGACTGCGGTGGCGCTGAAGGCTACGTGGAAGCGACCAACTTCTGCTTCGAGCACTTCTACAAGACGGGTAAATCCACCCAGTAACACGACTGTGCCGGGAAGTCTCCGGCAGCTGTATGTCAGACAAAGCCACCTTCGGGTGGCTTTGTCGTTTCTGTCCTACAGAACTTGCCGAGAGCGCTGGAGCGGTTATGCTAGCGGCCTGCCAAGGAGACAGAAATGACCTACGACTTCGACCTTTTCGTGATCGGCGCCGGTTCCGCAGGCGTTCGCGCCGCACGGTTTTCCGCCGGTTTTGGTGCACGCGTGGCGGTCGCCGAAAGCCGCTATCTGGGAGGCACCTGCGTCAACGTAGGCTGTGTGCCGAAGAAGTTGATGGTCTACGGCGCGCATTTTTCCGAAGAATTCGAACAGGCCAAAAGTTTTGGCTGGAGCAGCGGCGAAGCCGAATTCGACTGGCCGACGCTGATTGCCAACAAGAATCAGGAAATCAGCCGTCTCAACGGTGTTTACCGTGACCTGCTCAAAAACAGCGGCGTGACTTTGATGGAAGGGCATGCGCGTCTGCGCGGGCCGCACGCGGTCGAGGTCAACGGCCAGGTGCATACCGCCGAGCACATCATGATCGCCACCGGCGGCTGGCCGCAGATACCGGAGATCCCCGGCCGCGAGCACGCCATCACGTCCAATGAAGTGTTCTTCCTCAAGCAGATGCCCAAGCGCGTCGTGGTGGTCGGTGGCGGTTACATTGCCGTGGAGTTCGCCTCGATTTTCAATGGCCTCGGCGCCGAGGTGTCGCTGATGTACCGTGGCGAGCTGTTCCTGCGCGGCTTCGATGACAGCGTGCGCACGCACCTGCATCAGGAGCTGACCAAGCACCACATGGACATCCGCTTCAACACGCAGATCGAGCGCATCGAGAAGCTGGCCGACGGTACCCTCGAGCTGACGCTCAACGATGGCAGCTCGTTCAATACCGACTGCGTCTTCTATGCGACCGGGCGCCGTCCGATGCTCGACAATCTGGGCATGGACACGGTCAACGTCGCGCTCGACGACAAAGGCTTCATCAAGGTCAACGAGCACTATCAGACCAGCGAACCGTCGATCATCGCGGTGGGCGATATCATCGGCCGCGTGCAACTGACGCCCGTGGCGCTCGCCGAAGGCATGGCGGTCGCGCGACGGCTGTTCAAGCCTGAGCAGTACCGCGCCGTGGACTATCGGCACATTCCGACGGCGGTGTTCAGCCTGCCGAATATCGGCACGGTGGGTCTCACCGAAGCCGAGGCGATAAAAGCCGGGCATGATGTGCAGATTTTCGAGAGCCGCTTCCGCCCGATGAAGCTGTCCCTGACGGACAATCAGGAGCGCACGCTGATGAAGCTGGTGGTCGACGCCCAGTCCGATCGCGTGTTGGGTTGCCACATGGTCGGCCCGGATGCAGGAGAGATCGTCCAGAGTCTGGCGATTGCCCTCAAGGCTGGCGCCACCAAGCAGATTTTCGACGACACCATCGGCGTGCATCCGACAGCGGCAGAGGAATTTGTCACCATGCGTACCGCCACGCGCTGACACCGGGCGGCATTCATGTAAAAGCGTCCGGCCCCATGGATTGGGGCGGGCGAGCTAACGTAATCAGGGACGGACCCACTTTTTGACCAGTACCAGCAAGAGCTTTGCGGCAGCCATGCCTTTGAATCCCGTTGGACCTGACGACCAGGCGTTCTCCAGAGCAGAAGCTCTGCACGAGAGTGAGCGGCAGTTTCGCAGCCTGGCCGATAACATGAGCCAGTTGGCCTGGATCGCCGATCCGGGCGGCAGGATCTATTGGTACAACCAGCGCTGGTACAGCTACACCGGCACCTCTCACGAGGCGATGATGGCGCTGGGCTGGCGCTCGTTGTATCACCCGGATCATCTGCAACGCGTGGAGTCCCGACTGCGCCGCTGCTTCGCCACGGGCTCGATCTGGGAAGACACCTTTCCGTTGCGTGGCAAGGACGGTCTGTACCGCTGGTTTCTCTCCCGCGCGCTGCCCATTCGCGACGAAAGCGGCAACATCACCTATTGGCTCGGGACAAGCACCGACATCACCGCCCAGGTCAAGGCGGAGGACGCACTGCGCGAGCTGAACGAAAGCCTTGAACTGCGCGTGGCCGAGCGCACCCGCGAACTGGCGGACATCAACCAGCGGCTGCAGATCGAGATCAGCGAGCGCGCCCAGGCCGAAGAGGCGCTGCGCCACGCGCAGAAAATGGACGCGATCGGTCAGCTCACCGGCGGCATCGCCCACGACTTCAACAACATGCTCACCGGCGTGCTGGGCGCGCTGGATCTGATCCAGCGGCGCGTTGCGGCGGGGCGGGTGTCGGAGATCGATCGCTACATCGATGCGGCCATGAGTTCAGCCAACCGCGCTGCCTCTTTGACCCACCGGCTGCTCGCATTCGCCCGGCGCCAGTCGCTCAATCCGCGCCCGGTGGACGTCAATCGCATGGTCGTGTCCATGGAAGAGCTGTTGCGGCGCACCATTGGTGAAAGCATCGAGCTGGAGGTCGACCTCAACAGCGCCCTGCGTCTGACCAATACCGATGAGCATCAGCTGGAGAACGCGCTGCTGAACCTGGTGATCAACGCCCGCGATGCGATGCCCGACGGCGGACGCCTGCTGATTCAGACCGAGCTGGCCCACGTGGCTGTGCTGCATGATTCTCTGGCCCCCGGCGATTATGTGCGGCTGGGCGTGCAGGACACCGGCTGCGGTATGTCCGGGGAAGTCATCGCGCGGGCCTTCGACCCGTTCTTCACCACCAAACCGATCGGGCAGGGCACAGGACTTGGCCTGTCGATGGTCTACGGCTTCATCAACCAGACCGGGGGACAGGTGCTGATCGACAGCAGCGAGGGCCGCGGCACTCGGGTCGACCTGTACCTGCCGTGTCACTTCCAGCCTGTCGAGCGCCAGGCGGTGGCCGACGACAGCGTCGATCCGCCCCGTGCGGTCCAGGGCGAGCGCGTGCTGGTGGTCGAAGACGAGCCCGACGTCCGCATGCTCGTGGTCGATGTGCTGAGGGATCTGGGCTACACGGTCGAGGTGGCGTCCGACAGTCACACGGCGCTGCCCTTCATTCAGTCGCCGCAGCGCATCGATCTGTTGGTGACGGACGTCGGCCTGCCCGGGCTGAACGGCCGGCAACTGGCTGAGATCGCGCGTCAGCATCGGCCTGGTCTGCGCGTCCTGTTCATTACCGGATACGCGCCAAACGCCGAAATTCGCGGGGATTTTCTCGATGAAGGCATGGACATGCTCACCAAACCCTTTTCCATCGATGCGCTGGCGCAACGCGTCAGAAGCCTGATCGAACCGGCCGCGCAAGGGTGAGTTCGTTGGCCTGCCGATTGCTGCAGATCCTGCATTGGCAGGTCATCGAGCGCCCGTGCAGGGCAGCGGAAATCTATGACGTTGAAGCGTCACTGATTTCTTCTATTAATAGAGCGCTTTTATAGTGAAAACCAATCGTCAGCATGAGCTTTGCCAATGAGCCCTCGTTGCCGATTGTGCGTAATATCCTTCACATCGATTTCGCAACGCAAAATTCCACAACCCTAAGGAGTTCCACCCGATGCCTATTATCAACAGCCAAGTAAAACCGTTCAAAGCTACTGCGTACAAGAACGGCAACTTCGTAGAAGTGTCGGACGCCGACCTGAAAGGCAAATGGTCTGTGGTGTTCTTCTACCCGGCTGACTTCACCTTCGTTTGCCCAACCGAGCTGGAAGACCTGGCTGACAACTACGACGCTTTCCAGAAGCTGGGCGTTGAAATCTACAGCGTTTCCACCGACACCCACTTTGCCCACGCTGCCTGGCACAACACTTCGCCAGCCATCGGCAAAATCCAGTACACCATGATCGGCGACCCGACGCTGACGATCTCCCGCAACTTTGACGTGCTGATCGAAGAAGCTGGCCTGGCTGACCGCGGTACTTTCGTGATCAACCCAGAAGGTCAGATCAAAATCGTTGAACTGAACGACGGCGGCGTTGGCCGTGACGCTTCCGAGCTGCTGCGCAAAATCAAGGCTGCTCAGTACGTCGCTGCTCACCCAGGCGAAGTTTGCCCTGCCAAATGGCAAGAAGGCGAAGCGACCCTGGCTCCATCCCTGGATCTGGTCGGCAAGATCTAAGTCCCCATGACTCTCATGGCTGGACCGGGAGCGATGAGCTCTTGAGCACGTAAACCGCATCGCCCCCAAAAAACGCCCGGGCGGTCATCGCCCGGGCGTTGTTTTTTCCAGAATTCAAAGATGAAAAGGAAGCCGAATCATGTTGGACGCCAATCTTAAAGCTCAATTGAAATCGTACCTGGAGCGGATCACTCGCCCGATCGAGATCGTCGCGTCCCTCGATGACGGCGCGAAATCCCAGGAAATGCTGTCGCTGCTCAATGACATCGTCAGCAGCTCCAACAAGATCACCCTGGACACCAATGGAGCCGACGCTCGCACGCCGTCCTTCGCCCTGAACAGCCCGGGCCAGGACATCAAGCTGCGTTTCGCCGGTTTGCCAATGGGTCACGAATTCACTTCGCTGGTGCTGGCGCTGCTGCAAGTGGGCGGCTATCCCTCCAAAGCCAGCGAGGACACGATTGAACAGGCCCGTGCGCTGACCGGCGAGTTCAAGTTCGAGACGTACTTCTCGCTGACCTGCCAGAACTGCCCTGACGTGGTTCAGGCGTTGAACCTGCTGGCGGTGCTCAACCCGAACGTGCAACACGTGGCGATCGAAGGCGGCCTGTTCCAGCAGGAAGTGACTGACCGTCAGATCATGTCGGTGCCGAGCATTTACCTGAACGGCGAGCTGTTCGGTCAGGGCCGCATGGGCCTTGAGGAAATTCTCGCCAAGATCGACACCAATGCGGGCGATCGTCAGGCAGAGAAACTCAACGCCAAAGAAGCCTTCGATGTGCTCGTCGTCGGCGGTGGCCCGGCCGGTTCGGCCGCAGCTATCTACGCGGCGCGTAAAGGCATTCGCACCGGTGTCGCAGCCGAGCGTTTCGGCGGTCAGGTGCTGGACACCATGGCGATCGAGAACTTCATCTCGGTTCAGCACACCGAAGGCCCGAAACTGGCTGTCGCCCTTGAAGAACACGTCAAGGAATACGACGTCGACATCATGAATCTGCAGCGCGGCGATCAGTTGATCCCGGGCAAGGACGGCGAGCTGCACCAGGTCAAATTCGCCAGCGGCGGCGTGCTCAAGAGCAAGACCGTGATTCTGGCGACCGGCGCGCGCTGGCGTGAAATGAACGTTCCCGGCGAGCAGCAATACCGCAACAAAGGCGTTGCCTATTGCCCTCACTGCGACGGCCCGCTGTTCAAAGGCAAGCGTGTTGCGGTCATCGGCGGCGGTAACTCGGGTGTCGAGGCTGCTATCGACCTGGCCGGTATCGTTTCCCACGTGACCTTGCTAGAGTTCGACAGTTCGTTGCGCGCCGACGCGGTCTTGCAGCGCAAACTGCACAGCCTGCCGAACGTGACAGTGCTGACCAGTGCCCTGACCAGCGAAGTGACCGGCGACGGTCAGAAAGTCAACGGCCTGCGTTACAAGAACCGCATCACCGGTGAAGAAATCAACGTCGAGCTGGAAGGTATCTTCGTGCAGATTGGTCTGCTGCCGAACACCGAATGGCTCAAAGGCACTATCGAGCTGACGCCACGCGGCGAAATCGTCATCGATCAACGCGGCGAGACGTCGATCCCCGGCATCTTCGCGGCCGGTGACGTGACGACCGTGCCTTACAAGCAAATCGTGATCGCTGTGGGCGAGGGCGCCAAGGCGTCGCTGAGCGCTTTCGATCACCTGATCCGTACCAGCGCCCCGGCGTGATGTACACCTGAGTCAGCCTGTAAACGAAAAAACCTCATGAGCGATCATGAGGTTTTTTTGTTTTCAGGGCCTGAGCCCCGGTTGGGTGGTATTGATTCGTGAACGGGTTGTTCACGAAAGACTGCCTCCCACAAGTCCGATGCCGGTCCGGGTCTTTGAAGTAACCGGACCGGGCAGGGATTCGACCCTTACGCCCCGCCAACCGGCGTTGGTTGAATGATCTCCACCCAATAGCCGTCCGGGTCCTTGATGAAGGCCAGGCTTTTCATGCGGCCGTCGGTCAGGCGTTTCTGAAAGTCCACGCCCAGTGCTTCGAAGCGCGCGCAGGCGACGTGCACGTCCGGCACCGAAATGCAGATGTGGCCGAAGCCCCGTGGGTCGGTGTTGCCGTTGTGGTAGGCGAACGCCGCGTCCTTTTCGGTGCCGTGGTTATGAGTGAGTTCAAGAATGCCCGGAATGCCTTTCATCCAGACCGTGCGCGCGGCGTCATCGGCCGGAATCTGCGCCTTGTCGACCAGCGCGAGGAAGTAAAGGCTGAATTCGGCTTCCGGGAAGTCACGCTTTTCCACCAGGCTGAAGCCCAGTACGCGGGTGTAGAAGTCCAGCGAGGCGGTGATGTCCTTGACCCGCAACATGGTGTGGTTGAACACGAATTGTGCAGTGGCGGCGTCCGGCTCAGCGGTGACGCCGGGGAAGGTGTTCAGCTCGTGCAGACTCATGAATGTCTCCGGTAGGTCCTGTAAATGTTGCCGAATGATACGGGTACTCGGCCCATGAGCCAAACCCGAATGCGCACGCATCGGCGTCCCGGCCTTGTCGGCACCTGCCGGGTGGCTCACACTTTGTCATTCGACGTTCAGGTGCTGGTCATGATTGCCGCGTTTCGCTTGTTTCTACTTCCTGTCTTTTGTCTGCTCTGGGCATTGCCCGGCGGCGCCTGGGCCACGGATGCAATGATCGTCTGGCCAAGCGACTGGGAAGTCGAATCGCTGCCATCGCCGGAGCAGAACCCTGATCATCCCTCAGTGCAGATGCGTCAGCGCGCCGTGAAAAACGACAGCAACGGTGATCCGGCGATGGTAGTGGAGCTGACCCAGACCCGCTTGCAGCCTGGCCATGAGGTCAATGTTCAGGGCGTGTTGCTGGCGATGCGCAAGGCGGTTCAGGTCAACTTCGCCCAGGGTGGTTTTCAAAGCGTGTGCACGAAGATGAAGGACAGCACACTCAGCGCGGTGCCGGCCATGGAAACCACCTGCACCATCACCCAGAACGGCGTGCACGTGATGTCCCAGACGCTGGTCGCTGCCGCCAGCAAGGACATGGCCTGGTCGCTGTCTTACGCGGGCTCGGCAGAGGGTTATTCCGCCAACAAGGATGAAGTGCTGCAGATCCGCGACAGCCTGCGTCTGGGCATCACGCCCTGAGTCCGTCGCGACTGAACGATATGCGTCAATTGTAGGGGCAAAAGCAACAGGCAAAAAGAAGCCCGCCGAAGCGAGCATGGGGCGCTAATCCTTTAGCAGCCTTTATCCTGTAGAAGAGGGTGTGAAAAATATGTGAAGAATCGCACCCTTCAGCGGATCGTCAAATTTGCGACCTCCCGGGCCGCATCTTTGATTGATAACACCGCCTTCATTTTGTGTGTCGGAGATGCACGTTGTGCTATTCCAACGCGATATAACAATTCGCGGGTTAATGCATCGCGGACTTATCGCAGGGTTATACGAAGTTGAACGGCTGAGCATTCCCGCAAGCGGGTGTTGTGCGAAAACTTCCCGTCAACCGACGGCGAATGAACTGTCTGAATAATGGCTCATAAACAAACAGCCCCGTTGGCAGGGGCTGTCATGCACTGCCGCAGGGGCCACCGGCAATCAATCAACGGCGCAACCAGGAATCCACGGCCTCGATGCCATACTGTTCCTTCCAAGCCTTCAGGCCACGGTGGTTTCCACCTTTGGTCTCGATCAGCTCACCCGTGTGCGGGTTCTGATAGACCTTGACCACGCGAGCGCGGCGACGTTTCGGGCCTGCCGGGGCGGCGGCAGTCGCGGTCGGATTGGGGTCGAGGATGGCGATGATGTCACGCAGATTCTTGTCGTAGGAACTCATCAGAGCCTGAAGCTTCTGCTCGAATTCGATCTCCTTTTTCAGTCCGGCGTCGTTCTTCAGGCTTTCCAGCTGAGCAAGCTGTTCCTGAAGGGCTTTTTCTGCTGCGCGAAACTCGGCAAGTCTGGACAAATATAGTACTCCGGCGGTAATTGGCTGTTGTCAGCCCAATGCAAGCAACATAAACGCAAGTATCGGCCCAACGCTCATTGTGTGACTGCCCCGGATGTGACATCTCGACCGGTGAAGAGTGACAGCGCAGGGTCGGCGTCGCATCAACGGTGGGGTAGTTAAGTGGTACGGGTAAATAATGCACGTTTTTTTCCACTTGTAAAATAGCCGGAGGGTAATTGTTATATGAAACTTCATCGGCGAGATATGCAGGTCTGACAAAAAAACTGCGTATCAGGAGAAAGGTGTTGTAAGTAATTTCTGAAACTATGCTGATATTGGAAACTATCGTGCCGCGTTTCTGCACGGCGAGTTGCGCACATTACAGCCCTTGTTGTAACACGGGATCGTCGGGGTTCTGCTGCTCCAGTTCGGCCAGCAGCACCTGAACCTTCTGCAGTTGACCGTTCTCCTTCCAGTAATGAATCAACAGGATCCGGGCGCGTCGGTTCGCCGGCTGGCGTTGCAGAATGTCCTCCAGCTGGCGCTGGGCGGGCTCCAGCTGCTGCAGGTCATGCAGTGCCACCGCCAGATCGTAGCGATATCCCGCATTCTCCGGTTCAAGTTCCACGGCTTTGGTCAATGCCAGCAGCGCGTATTCGCTTTGTTGGTGATGCAACAACCATTGCCCCAGCGCATGTTGCAATAAAGAAGATTGCGGGTGTCTGTCGAGCAGTCGCGCCAGCAATTGGCGAGAATGGTCGGCCTGGCCTTGCTGATCGAGCAACTGCACTTGCGCAAGGCCTATCTGAATCGTGTTCGGCTCAAGTTTCTGCCCCAGTTCCAGTGCGGCGAATGCCTTATCGGGTTGCCCATTGTTGACATACAGGCGCGACAGTTGAAGTTGGCTCTGTCCGCTGGGCGGTTGTGAGACCAATGCACTTTCATATTCCTGAGCCGCTTCCTGAACCGCCCCGTAATACAGACCCAGATCGTCCGGCGTCAGCCCCAGCAGGGCACGGACTGCAGTGAAGCGCACGCCTTGATCGGCATCGTCGAGCAGTGGGCCGATCAGCAGACTGCGCTGCGTCTCGGGCAGCATGCTCACCACCGTTTCGATCGCCGTCTGGCGGATCAGTGGAGCAGGGCTCTTGAGGTCGGCGCGCAGGATTTTCAGCGCCTGAGTGCTGGGGTAATTGACCAGTTCGACGAGCAGACCGGCGCGACGAATGTCCGACAGATCCGTGCGACTGAATTGCTGATACAGCACGCGGGCAGCACCGGCCTTTCCTGCATGGGCCAGTTCGAGGGCTTCGGCATAACTGTGATTGACCACCGGCGCTGCGGGCGGCGCGTGCCAGCTGCGAACCAGCAACGCCGCGCCGATCAGCAACAGCAGCACCGCGAGCGCGATGGCGGCCTGCACGCGGCGGCGAGTTCTCAGTTGAGCGGGCGTGCGCTGCGAAGACGCTTTTGACATACCGATTTCCGTTTTTGCGTGGTCAGCAGCTTCGGGGAGTGATGGCCGAGTGTCAAACGCCGCAGGGCGAAATCTTGACTCGCACGCGGGCCCGTATCCGGCCTTGCCCCCGTTGCCGACCAAAAAAAAGCCCCGGACCTTGTGAGCCCGAGGCCTGTGGGGCGACCGGTAAGTCGCCCCGCGTGCTGTCGATGAATCAGGCGTTAGGCTGCCAGCCGCCACCGAGCGCTTTGTAGATGGCAACGATGCCACGGTACAGATCGATCTCGGCCAGCGCCTGACTGTCCTCGGCCGCCAGCCGTTCACGCTCGGCGTCCAGCAGCACGAGGAAGTCAGCCGTGCCTTCCTTGTACTGGATGCTCGCCAGATTGGCCGCCGCGCGACTCGATTCGCTTTGGCGCACCAGCGACACCAGACGCTGCTGACGCTTGTCATAGTCGCTGAACGCGTTTTCGGTTTCTTCCAGCGCCAGCAGCACTTGCTGTTCGTAGTTGGCCAGCGCGCCTTCAGCGTCGGCGTTGGCGCCTCGGATGCGCGCCTTCACGCTGCCCAGGTCAAACGCCGCCCAAGTGATGCTCGGGCCAAGGCCCCAGGCTTGCGCTGCGCTCGAACCGATTTGCGAACCCCGGCTGGCGGTGAAGCCCAGGAAGCCGCTCAGGCTGACACGGGGGAACAGGTCAGCGGTCTGCACGCCAATCCGCGCGGTCTGCGCCGCCAGTTGCCGTTCGGCGCTGAGCACATCGGGACGGTTTTCCAGCAGCTTCGTCGGGTCGCCGATCGGCAGCGCCTTGGAGATCGCCGGCAGCTTGGCCGGAGCCAGGCTGACGCTCATGGCGTCCGCACGCTCGCCCAGCAGCGTGGCGATGCGATTGCGCTCGCGCACCTGCTCGGCCTGCAGTTGTGGAATGCTGGCCTCGACCGCCGCCAGACGCGCGTCGGCGCGCACCACGTCGATTTCGTTGCCCACGCCTTCGTCACGCAACTGCACCGTGACGCTGCGCGAATCCTGCTGGTTCTTCAGGTTGTCGCGGGCGATGTGCTCGCGCAATTGCGCACCGCGCAGTTGACCGTAGGCGTCCACCAGCTCGGCGATCATCGTGACCTGCAGCTGATAGAGGTTGGCCTCGGCCACCTGCTGATCGGCTTCGCTGGCTTCCAGTTCGCGCTGGATGCGGCCGAACAGGTCGATCTCCCAGGCCATGTCCAGGCCCAGGTCGTAGCGTTCCTGATTGATCCGGTGTTCGGTCTGACCGGGCACCTGGCTGCGACCGATCTCGCTGCTGGCGCGGCTGGTGACGACCGGCATCGCGTCGTTGCTGATGTCGTCACGGATGGCACGGGCCGCTTTCAGGCGGGCGAAGGCCACGCGCAATTCGCGGTTGCCTTGCAGCGACTGGGCGACCAGCGCGTTCAGCGTCGGGTCGTCGAACTGCTGCCACCAGATGGTTTCAACGCGACTGCGGTCATAGGTGCTCTGCGTGGCGGCCTGAATGTTGGCCGCCGCAGTGTCGGGCTTTTTGTAGTCAGGGCCGACGGCGCACGCCGCCAGCGCCAGGACCAGCAGGCTCGGCAGGAAGAGTTTTGCAGCCTTCATCAATGAGCCTCCGGAGCGATAGTCTGAACGCGTTGAGCCTTGGCTGCCTTGCGCGCCTCTTTGCGTCCAACGTAATTACGAATCAGCACATAGAACACGGGGGTCAGCAGCAGACCGAAGAAGGTCACGCCGAGCATCCCGGAGAACACCGCCACACCCATGGCGTGACGCATCTCGGCACCGGCGCCGCTGGAGATCACCAGGGGCACCACACCCATGATGAACGCGAAGGAGGTCATCAGGATCGGCCGCAGACGCAGGCGGCAGGCTTCCAGAACAGCCTCCAGCGGGGTCTTGCCTTTTTCCTGCTCATCCTTGGCGAACTCGACGATGAGGATCGCGTTCTTGCACGCCAGGCCCACCAGTACGATCAGGCCGATCTGGGTAAAGATGTTGTTGTCGCTGCCCGCGATGATCACACCGGCGATAGCGGACAACAGCGTCATGGGCACGATCAGGATCACCGCCAGTGGCAGGCTCCAGCTTTCATACAGCGCCGCCAGTACCAGGAACGCCAGCAATACGCAGAGCGGGAAGACCAGCAATGCCGTGTTGCCCGAGAGGATCTGTTGATAGGTCAGGTCAGTCCACTCGTAGGTCATGCCGTTGGGCAGTTCCTGCTTGAGCAGTTTTTCCATCGCCGCCTGCGCCTGACCCGAACTGAAGCCCGGACCTGCTGCGCCGTTGATCTCGGCAGTGATAAAGCCGTTGTAGTGCATGACGCGGTCTGGGCCGGAGGTGTTGGTGACCTTGAGCAGCGTCGCCAGCGGAATCATCTCGCCCAGATTGTTGCGCACCTTCAACTGACCGATCTGCTCGGCGTCCTGACGGAACTGCTGTTCAGCCTGAACGTTGACCTGATAGGTCCGGCCGAAGCGGTTGAAGTCGTTGGCGTACAGCGAACCCAGATAGACCTGCAGGGTGTCGAAGATGTCGCTGATGGCCACGCCGTGAGTCTTGGCCTTCTCGCGGTCGATGGCGGCATCGACCTGCGGCACGTTCACGGTGTAACTGGTGAACAGTGCAGCCAGTTCCGGCACGCTGCGGCTCTTGCCGATGACGTTCATCGTTTCTTTGTACAGCTCGTCATAACCCAGGTTGCCGCGGTCTTCGATCTGCAGGCGGAAACCACCGATGGTGCCCAGCCCCTGAACCGGCGGCGGCGGGAAGATCGCCATGTAGGCTTCCTGAATCCCGGCGTATTTGCCGTTCAGCTCACCGGCGATGGCACCCGCCGATTCACTAGCCAGTTTACGGTCCTCGAACGGCTTGAGGGTCACGAAGACGATGCCGGAGTTCGGGCTGTTGGTGAAGCCGTTGATCGACAGGCCCGGGAACGCCACCGCGCTCTCGACACCCGGTTGCTTGAGCGCGATGTCGGACATGCGCTTGATGACGTCTTCGGTGCGATCAAGACTCGCCGCATCCGGCAGTTGCGCGAAGGCCACCAGGTACTGTTTGTCCTGCTGCGGCACGAAGCCGGTCGGCGTGGTCGAGAAGCCCAGCCAGGTCATGACGATAAGGCCCGCGTAGACCACCAGCGCGACGCCACTGACACGAATCACCCGGCCGACCGCGCCAACGTAGCCGTTACTGGCCTTGACGAAGAAGCGGTTGAACGGACGGAACAGCCAGCCGCCGAGCAATTTGTCGAGGAATCGCGAGAAGCCATCCTTCGGCGCATCGTGAGCGCGCAGCAGCACCGCTGCCAGTGCAGGCGACAGGGTCAGCGAGTTGAACGCAGAGATCACCGTAGAGATCGCGATGGTCAGGGCGAACTGTTTATAGAATTGCCCCGTCAGGCCGGAAATGAACGCCGCCGGCACGAACACCGCACACAGCACCAGCGCTGTCGCGATGATCGGGCCGGTCACCTCGCGCATGGCGATCTGCGTGGCTTCCATCGGCTGATGGCCCAGTTCGATGTTGCGCTCCACGTTCTCCACCACCACGATCGCATCGTCCACGACGATACCGATCGCCAGTACCAGACCGAACAGCGAGAGCGCGTTGAGTGAGAAGCCGAACAGGTGCATGACCGCGAAGGTACCGATCAGCGACACCGGCACGGCGGCCAGCGGGATAATCGACGCACGCCAGGTCTGCAGGAACAGGATCACCACCAGCACCACCAGGATCAGCGCTTCGAACAGGGTGTGAACCACCGCCTCGATCGAGCCGCGCACGAAGATGGTCGGGTCATAGACGATGCTGTAGTCCATGCCTTGCGGGAAGTCTTTCTTCAGCAGCTCCATTTCGCTGCGCACTTCGTTGGAAATGTCGATCGCGTTGGAGCCAGGACGCTGGAAGATCGGGATCGCGACGGCCGGCTGATTATTGAGCAGCGAGCGCAATGCGTACTGGCTCGAACCCAGTTCGACGCGGGCGATGTCTCGTACGCGAGTGATCTCGCCGTTCTCGCCAGCGCGGACGATGATGTTCTCGAACTCTTCCTCGGAAACCAGACGGCCCTGGGTGTTGATCGACATCTGGAAGCTGGTCGCGCTCGGGGAGGGCGGTGCGCCCAGTTGTCCGGCCGCAACCTGACGGTTCTGCTCACGAATCGCGTTGACCACATCGGTCGCGGTGATATTGCGCGAGGCGGTCTTGTTCGGGTCCAGCCAGACGCGCAGCGAGTAGTCACCCATACCAAACAGCTGCACGTCGCCGACACCGTTCAGGCGAGCCAGCTCGTCCTTGATGTTCAGCACCGCGTAGTTGGACAGGTAGAGCATGTCGTATCGCTGATCCGGCGAGGTCAGGTGGACCACCATCGTCAGGTCCGGAGACGCCTTGTCGACCGTGATACCGATGCGCGTCACTTCTTCCGGCAGCTTCGGTTCGGTCCGCGTCACGCGGTTCTGCACCTGCACTTGCGCGGTGTCCAGGTTGGTGCCTAGCGCGAAGGTGATGGTCAGGGTGAGCTTGCCGTCAGCCGTCGCTTGCGAGGACATGTAGAGCATGTTCTCGACACCGGTGATGGCCTGTTCCAGTGGCGCGGCCACGGTTTCGCCGATCACTTTCGGGTTGGCGCCGGGGAAGTTGGCGCGCACGACCACGGTCGGCGGCACGACTTCCGGGTATTCGCTGATCGGTAACTGAAACAGCGAGATGGCGCCCGCGATCAGGATCAGCAGCGACAGCACTGCCGCGAAGATCGGTCGCGTGATAAAGAATTTGGAAAAATTCATCGAGTGAGTCCCTTAACCGCGTGGCGAAGCGGCAGCGGCAACCTTGGCGTCCAGTTTCTTCTGGGCCTGAGGTTGGTTGCTGGCTTCAAGTGCTTGGCGTTGTTGTTGCAGCGCGGCGAGCGTTTCAGGGCTGGCCATCGGGGTGTCCTGCGGGTCGATCGGCGATCCCGGACGAACACGTTGCAGGCCGCTGACGACAATGCGGTCGTCCTTGGCCAGACCGCTGCGCACGATGCGCAGGCCTTCAAGCTTCGGCCCCAGGTCAACGCTGCGGTAAACCGCCTTGTTGTCCTTGTCGACCACCAGCACGAATTTCTTGCCCAGGTCGGTGCCGACGGCTTCGTCCTTGATCAGCGTGGCGGAATAGGTGCCGCTGCCGACCAGTTTCAGACGTGCATAAAGGCCCGGGGTGTAATCGCCCTTGCTGTTGTCGAATACGGCGCGGCCACGAATGGTACCGGTGCGCGGGTTGACCTGGTTGTCGACGAAGTTCATCTGACCCAGGTGCGGGTTCTCGGCCTCGTTGGACAGGCCCATGTACACCGGCGTGGTCGCGCCGCGTTTGCCGTCGCGGGCCAGTTGGTTGTACTTGAGGAACACGCGCTCGTCGGCGTCGAAGTAGGCGTAGACCTTGTCGGTGGACACCACGCTTGTGAGGATCGACTGGTCGGCGGTGACGATGTTGCCGGCGGTGATTTCGGCGCGGCTGACACGGCCGGTGATCGGCGCCGCGACGCGGGTAAAGCTCAGGTTCAGGCGGGCCAGATCCAGTTGTGCCTGGATCGCGGCGACCGCAGCCTTGGATTCCTGCGCGGTGGTGGTACGCGAATCGGCGAGTTCGGCGGAGATCGCGTTGTTGGTGCGCAGGCGCTCGCCACGCTGGGCTTCGTTATTGCTGCGAACCGACGCTGCCTTGGCCTGTTGCAGTTGGGCTTCGAGGCGATGCACTTCGGCTTCGAACGGGCGCGGGTCAATCTGGAACAACAGGTCGCCCTTCTTCACCAGCTCGCCGTCGGTGAACGCGACCGAATCGATCTGACCGGAGACACGTGGACGCACCTGTACGGTTTCCGGCGCTTCCAGGCGCGCGGTGACCTCATCCCATTCGTTGACCGGTTGCTCCAGAACCTTGGCCACGTTGACCTTGGCCGCAGCCGGTGCCTGCGCGGCCGATTCCGGGCCTTTTCCGCACGCACTGATCACCACCAGTGCCAGCGCGGCAAGGGGATAGCGCAAAGGAGTAAGTGACTGAACCATGGGAAAATCCGCCGATGTTATTGAGATGGGCGGATTCTGTTCTCGAGGGGTTTATTGCACGAATCGAATACGACGAAGGTAAATATCAGTCTGAATGATATTGACCTGCGCAAAGGCTCTAGACGAGGCTGTCCGGGTCACCAAAGAACATCTGGATTCGCGAACGCAGCCATCGTTCCCCTGGATCGTTGTCCTGGGAACCGCGCCAGGCCATGTGCAGCTCGAACGTGCGCGACTCGATGGGCAGTTCTTCGGCCCGTACGCCGCCTGCGGCGGTGAGCACCGCGGCGGCGTAGTCCGGGACGGTGGCGACGATGTCGGTGCCGGCGATCAGTGTCGCCAGGCCGTTGAATTGCGGCACGGCAAGCACGACGTGGCGCTTGCGGCCGATTTTCTCCAGGTACTCGTCGATGAATCCGCCCAGGTCACCGGCAAACGACACCAGTGCGTGGGGACGCGCGCAGAAATCATCCAGCGTGATGGCGCCGGGCATGGAGTCGGCACGCAGCAGTTTCGGTTTGCTGCGACGCAGCACTTTGCGCTTGGCGTTGGCGGGCAGGTCGTCGGTGTAGCTGACACCGATGGAGATTTCGCCGGAGGACAGCAGCGCCGGCATCAGGATGTAATTGGTCCGGCGCACCACCAGCACGATGCCCGGCGCCTCGGAACGCAGGCGCTTGAGGAGCGATGGCAGCAGTGCGAATTCGACCTCGTCGGACAGCCCGATACGGAACACCGCGGTGCTGGTGGCCGGGTCGAAATCAGCAGCGCGGCTCACGGCCGTGGAAATGGAATCCAGCGCGGGGGAAAGCAGGCCGAAAATTTCGACGGCCCGCGCGGTGGGCTCCATGCTGCGCCCGGTGCGCACGAACAAAGGATCGTCGAACAGTCCGCGCAGACGAGACAGTGCAGCACTGATGGCCGGCTGGCCGAGGAACAGCTTCTCAGCGGCACGCGTGACACTGCGTTCATGCATGAGGGTTTCGAACACGATGAGCAGGTTGAGGTCGACGCGACGCAGGTCGTTGCGGTTCATGACGGGGGTCTCGGGGACATGGGTCAATACGTGGGCGGCCAACAGGGGCCAGCCAGGTGTTCGGCTCAGGTTCGGATATTAAGGGTAAACACCGATTGTCCGCATCGTTAAATTCATCTGCAAGCATACAAACGTGTTAGCCATCACGCCCGTCGATGATGACCGATGAAACCTTCCGCTACGCCCTGTGCCCAATTCATAAGTGCCTGATAGGCGATAGAGGCCTGTAGCCACGGGCATTTTTCGCGCCACAGGCATGAGCGTTCATCCGGAAATGGCCCTTCGGGTTGCAATGTCCGGGCGAGCGAACAAGAATGTCCGCCTTGAAGACGTGAGCATTCGATGGTTATCTAATGACCGCCTTTCAGCAACAGAATCGATGACAGGCATGTCGACTATTAATAGCCACTGATAGTGTTACCGGCAGAGCCCGGATAGAGTTCATGGCATCAAGGTTCATAAGGCGAGGTTCGAAATGTCCCGCACGATCCGTTTTCATCAGTTTGGCCCGGCCGAGGTGCTCAAGGTAGAAGAGCTGCCCGTCGCGTTGCCGGCACCCGGTGAGGTGCAAGTACGCGTCCAGGCGATCGGCGTTACCTGGTACGACGTGCTGTGGCGACAAAATCTGGCTTCTTCCCAAGCGCGGCTGCCTGCAGGTCTGGGCGCCGAAATGGCCGGCGTGGTGACTGCCGTCGGTGAAGGTGTTGCCGATCTGAAAGTCGGCGACAAGGTCGCAAGCTTCCCTTCGGCCGACCCTAACGTACACCCGGTGTATGGCGAGCTGATCGTCCTGCCACGCACCTCCGTCACCCGTTATCCGGACGTGCTGACGCCTAACGAAGCGGCCGTTCACTACACGCCGTTACTGGTGGCGTACTTTGCGTTCGTCGAACTGGCCCGCGCCAAGCCTGGGCAGACTGCTCTGGTCACTGACGCCAGCCATTGCGCCGGCCCTGCGTTTCTGCAACTGGGCAAGGCGCTCGGGATCAAGGTCATTGCTGCGACCAAGACCGAGTCGTGCCGCGAATATCTGTTGAAGATGGGCGCGGACAAAGTGGTGGTTACCGAAGAGCAGGACCTGCTCATGGCGATCAACAAATACACCGACAATCGTGGCGTCGACATCGTGCTCGATGGTCTGGGCGGTCCACAGATGTCGATGCTGGGTGATGTATTGGCGCCCCGCGGCAGCCTGATTCTCTATGGCCTGCAAGGCGGCAATCAGACGCCATTCCCGGCGTGTGCGGCGTTCCAGAAGAACATTCAGTTCTTCGTGCATTGCGTGGGTAACTTCACCGGCAAGCCCGAGCTTGGGATTCAGCAGGACGAGGACGCAGTCAAACGTGCGCTGCGCGACATCAATCAGCTGACCGCGGACCGTGTACTGGTGCCGCAGATCACCAAAGTGTTTCCCTTCGATCAGTTGGTGGAAGCACACCGTTTGATGGATGGTTGCCCGGTCGGTGGCCGTGTAGTGGTTGAAGTAGAGCCTTCCTGAGCGCAAGTCACCGCGCGTGTAGAGTGTTCGACGCCCCAGGCCAGGCGTCGACGTTGAGGAGTCGGTCGCCGCGTCTGGTGCCCGCCCCGTCTGTCAGGGCCACGCTGTATTCGACGAAGCCTTCCCGAGCAATCAGGAAGGCTTTTTGTTTATAAGGTCAGTGGATCACGAAACTCAGGTTTAAAACGTGAACGCGAGTGCCGGTGCCGTGCGGGCCGTTAATGACCTGTCGATTATAAACAGCGATGTTTAATCATTAAACGTTCGGTGATGTTTCTGACAGGTATTCATTGTCGGATCTGTACCTTGTAATTGTTTTTCAGACACCGATAATAGTTCAATCATTATTGCTCAAGGAACGAGTTCATGATTGCTTCTTCATTGCTTTTGGTCATGCCTGCTTGCCGAAGTGTCGTCAGTGCAAACGCCTTCAGGGTCGGCGATTGCAAGCTCACGTCCCGGCGCGGGCCGTGCAGCGCGGCCCATGGCACTGTCTCGCCCGACGTCAGCTCGATGAACCGATACGCCATCAATTGTTGATGTCCACACGGTATGTTTCGCGCCGTTATCCCGGCGCTGATATGTGATCACCTTTAAATGCGGCCATCGGTCGCTTAAGTGTGATGATCTTGCTGACGCTGTATTCAGGTAGTGACGTTATGAGCTCCATGCATGAGCAGGCCATGAACTATGTCTATCAACAAGTTCTGCAACGCCTGATGAATTACTTCAACCGGGCCGAGCGAACCGGACTGCAATTATTGATTCAACGTTTGATCGTCGCGGCGGGTGGCATGGAGCGCATCGGCAGTTATACCGTGCTGGTGGCCTTCAGCGGCGGCAAGGACAGCGCCTACACCGTTGCATTCCTGCGTGCGGCGCAGCTGAGCATCGCGGGCAGGGCACCCACCACCTTCAAACTGCGCATTGCGACCATGCGCCATGCGGGGATCACCTCAGCGGTCATGGACAACATTCATCGCTGTTACTCAGCGCTGTTTCTTCATGATGATCCACGGGTGGAACTGCTGGTCGTCGATCAACAGTACGTCCAGACCTTCGAGCCGGACCTGCCGTTTTCCAGCGCCGGGCGCGAGCAGAACCGTTCGGACATGCTGCTGGGCGGACACATGACGGCCGGGGATGCGAGGACCACGTTCTGTAACAGCTGTTATTTGGGCATGGCCGATTTTCTGGGGCGGGCCGCCTCCTGGGGTCAAGGCGTGGACGCCGTGCTCAGCGGTGACTCGCTCAAAGAGCAGAAGCAATACGCGACCTGGATCATGCGTCTGGCGAGGCGCAGCGGGCAGACCGTCGCGAACTGGCACACGCTGGGTTTCAGTGCCGCCCTCAACGCCATCGACAACGTCGGGCGGGCGTACTACCGCGAGTTGTACGGCGAGCAGTCCCGCTCGGGTGGCTATGTTCGCCCGCTGGGTTACCCGAACAAGCCCGTGACGCCGGCCTTCCTGACCGTTGCCGACCTGATGGGCTTCAAGGTCGACGAACACTGGTCGCTGCTGACGGATTTCCTGGGCTTCCGGTTCGATGATCTGGCGTTCAGCTTCAGTGAGTCCGATTGTGCCAACCCGTTGCTCATGGCGCACATGCGCGGGCTCAAGGCCGAGTTCGTGCAGGGCCGTGAGTATGGCGAAGGCATTGCCGAATACCTGGAGCTGGCAGCCGCCATGATGCGCCGCAAGCAGATGCCCGGACGCCTGATCGAGCAGGCCCTGGCCGCTTACGATACGCCGGCCAGGCTGGAAGAACGCCGGGCACTGGCCGCTGGGTACGCGCAGGAAGCCTTCGCCCTGAGCGAATCGCAGTTGGTGTGCCTGCTGTTCGCCCCGTTCGTCGATGCCGGCGCGCAGTTGGAGCCATTCCTGCGCCGTTGTCACCCGGGCATGCTGGTGGCGCGCGGCGAACTGCACAAGGCGCTGTCGGGTCAGGTGGCGCCGGATCAGGTCGTTCAGTGGCTGGTCGAGGTCAGCGGACTGAGCCTCAAGGGCCTGCAGAATCTGTACGGCAAACGGCGCGTGGACTTCACCGATGACAGCTCGATCATCGCCCGGGTGCGCGCCAGCGATCCTGACAAACACCGCGTGATGACGGTGGACCCGCAGACCGGCAATCCGGTCTCGGAGCTGATCTCCGGCCGCTGATGCCTGCGGCGTCCCGGTTCTGCCTCGGCGCTGTGCTGCAACCGTGATTTTTCCAATGACCCTGCGCTCGGGCGCAAGGATGGGGTGTGTGCGATGAATAACAACAAGACCGATTTTGCCTATCAGCTGGTGTACCGCTATCTGCTCAGGCTGACCAACGAAACGCCGCCGGGACCTGCGGTGCGCCTGCCGTCCCTGCGCCTGCTGGCCAGACGTCTGCGGGTGTCGATCTCGACGGTGCAGAACGCCTACTCGCTGCTGGAGAAAGAAGGGCGTATCTGCTCGGTCCCCAAGTCCGGTTATTTCGCCTTGCCTCACCCGTGCAACGACATTCCCTGCGAGGGCGACGATGCGCTGCAGCGCTATCACGCCAGCGCCCGGCGTGCGGACATGTTTGTTTTCGGCGCCGACGAGCCGACGCTGTTGCAGTCGCTGGACGGCGCGTTGCTGGGGCTGGAGCGCGACCTGATGCGCCACTATCCCTGTCAGCCAGACCCGCGTTTTCAACCGTTCGGCGACGTCGAGTTGCGCTCGGCGCTGGCCGCGCACTACACCTCTTCCACGGAGCATTGCTGGCACCCGGATAACGTGTTCGTCGCGCCGGACAAGACCGCAGTGCTCAAGACTGTCGTCCAGGCGCTGCAGCTGCAGGACAGCGCGGTGCTGGTCGAATCGCCGTGCGGCTGGAATATCCTGCGCACGCTGCAATCGTTCGGCATCCGTGTGATCGAGGTCTGCAGCGACGCACACGGCGGCATTGATCCCGAGGAGCTCGGCGGGTTGTTGCAGCACGAGCAGGTCAGAATGGTGATTCTGCCTTCGCAGATGGACCCGGTTCGCGGCCGCATGATGCCGGCCGAACAGCGTGCACGGCTCGCCGAGGTGTTGAATCTTCATGGCGTCTGGGTGCTGGAGGACGACACCCACGGCGCGCTGTGTTTCGACCGGCAGAACCCGCCGCTGCGGGACCTGATCGATCCTGAGCGCCTGCTGATCGTTGGCGCCTTCGACAAGGTGATTGGCCTCGAGGCGCCGTTCGGCTACCTGCTCAGCCGACATTCCCGAGCCCTGTGGCATCAGCAATTGCTGCTGCGTTCGTTTCGCCTGCCGCCGATTCGTCAGAAGGCGATCGCCCGACTGTACAGTACGGGTCAGCTGGATCGGCACCTGGAGGTCTTGCGTTCGAGCCTGCAGTCCCGCGTTGGCGAGTTGTCGGCGATGGTGGAGCACTACCTGGGCGACGACGTCGGCTTTCAGGCACCGCAAGGCGGCGCAACGATCTGGCTGAACAGCCTTCACCGGGTCGACATGGGTCGCGTCTTCGAGCGCCTGCTCGAACAGCGTATTGTCATCGCGCCGGGCGAGCTGTTCAGTGTGCGCGGCCTGCATCAGCAGAGCCTGCGGATCAGCGGGTCGGCGGACTGGAGTCAGGACATCGAATCGATGCTGGTCGTGATCAAAGGCGCTCTGGTTCAGGAGCGCCTGGCCTAGCGCGATGTCGGGTGGTGTCGACATCCGGGCAGCGTCGCGGTCGGCGTGTTTTTCCACCCTGGCGCCGCCATCGATCCATTTCCATTTGCCAGCCACGGTGTCAGCTGTTATCTGTACGTCCGTCCAGTACCGCCATGCTCCGGCCAGCCGCTTTCGTGATTCCCGATACCTCTATCCGACCTGACGCCGACAATGCCGCGCCGCCCGCGCAGTCGCCCGTTGCCCTCGATCCGCCATCCGGTTACCGGATCGCGGTGCGCGAGCTCTGCGAGTTCACCGCCAAGACCGGCGATCTGGACCTGCGCTTCACCCCTTCGCCGACGGCGCAGGAGGGCATTGCCGGGCATCGTACGGTCGCGGCACGGCGCAATCCGGCGTATCAGGCCGAAGTGGCGTTGTCCGGCTGCTTCCATGAGTTGACCGTTCGGGGCAGGGCGGATGGCTACGACGCCACGCTCACCCAGTTGGAAGAGATCAAGACCTACCGCGGCGACCTCGACGCCCTGCCTGCCAACCATCGGCAATTGCACTGGGCGCAGGCCAAAGTCTACGGGTGGCTGTTGTGCCAGCAGCTTGAACTGGCCGAGATCAACGTCGCGCTGGTCTATTTCAACATCATCAGCGAACAGGAAACCCTGATTCGCGAGCGCTTCACCGCGCCGCAATTGCAGACTTTTTTCGAGCAGCAGGCGAGCCTGTTCCTGACGTGGGCGCGCCAGGAACTGGCTCACCGTGAAGCACGCGACCAGGGGCTTAACGCGCTGGCGTTTCCCCACCAAGGCTTCCGTCATGGCCAGCGCCATCTCGCCGAGTCGGTCTATAAAGCCGTGAGTACCGGGCGTTGCCTGATGGCTCAGGCGCCGACCGGCATCGGCAAGACCATCGGCACGGTGTTTCCGATGCTCAAGGCGGCGCCGAGACGCAAACTGGACAAGGTGTTCTTCCTCACGGCAAAGACGCCGGGGCGCAAACTGGCGCTGGATGCGCTGGACGTCATCGGACGCAGCGCGCCGCAGTTGGGCTTGCGAGTGCTGGAACTGGTGGCGCGGGACAAGGCGTGTGAGTACCCGGACAAGGCCTGCAACGGTGATTCCTGCCCGCTGGCCAAGGGGTTTTACGATCGGTTGCCTGCCGCGCGCAGCGATGCGCTGATTCAGCCCTGGCTGGATCAGGCAGGGCTGCGCCAGGTCGCCTTGCGCCATGAGGTGTGCCCGTACTATTTGAGTCAGGAGCTGGCACGCTGGGCGGATGTGGTGATTGCCGATTACAACTACTACTTCGACCTCAGCGCTTTACTGTTCGGGCTGTGTCAGTTCAATCAATGGCGCGTGGCGGTTTTGGTGGACGAGGCGCACAACATGGTCGAGCGCACGCGGCAGATGTACAGCGCAAGCCTGGATCAGCACGCCATGAACCAAGTGCGACAGGTGGCGCCGGAGCCCCTGAAAAAAGCGCTGCAACGGCTCAATCGCGAGTGGAATGCGCTGCACAAAGAGCAGGTCGCGCCGTATCAGGCGTACCCCGAAGCGCCGACCCGGTTTCTCAATGCGCTGAGCCTGTGCGTGACCGCCTTTGGTGACTATTTCAACGATCATCCCCACGCAGCCAGCGGTGAGCTGCAGCGTTTCTACTTCGACGCGATTCAGTTCGGGCGTATCGCCGAGCTGTTCGACGCGCATTTTCTGTTTGATATCAGCAAGCGCGACGTCGGCAGCAAACGCGCGCTGTCGCGCCTGAGCCTGCGCAACGTGGTGCCTGCCGGTTTCGTCCGCCCGCGGCTGAGCGCCGCCGTCAGCACGGTGCTGTTTTCCGCCACCCTCAACCCTCGGCACTTTTACCGCGATCTGTTGGGACTGCCTGAAACCACGGCCTGGATCGATGTGGAATCGCCGTTCCAGCGCGCGCAGCTGGAGGTGCAGATTGTCAGCCGCATCTCCACGCGCTACACCCATCGGCAGGCGTCGCTGGCGCCGATCGTGGCGCTCATGGCCGAGCAGTTTCAGCGTCGGCCCGGTAATTACCTGGCGTTCTTCAGCAGCTTCGACTACCTGCAACAGGTCGCCGAACTGATGCAAAGTAGCCATCCGCAGGTGCCGGTGTGGCTGCAGTCGCGCGGCATGGCCGAAGCCGAGCGTCACGCCTTTCTCGAGCGCTTTACCCCGGACAGTCAGGGGATCGGTTTCGCGGTGCTGGGCGGAGCGTTCGGTGAAGGCATCGATCTGCCGGGCGCGCGGTTGATCGGCGCGTTCATCGCCACCTTGGGGCTGGCGCAGATCAACCCGGTCAATGAGCAACTGAAACAGCGCATGAGCCTGTTGTTCGGCGCCGGATACGACTACACCTATCTGTACCCGGGCATGCAGAAAGTGGTGCAGGCCGCAGGCCGGGTCATCCGCGGTCAGGAGGACAGCGGGGTGGTGGTGCTGATCGACGATCGTTTCGCCGAAAGCAAGGTCCGGCAGCTGTTGCCCGCCTGGTGGGCGCTGTAAGCTGGCATCCGCTCAATTGTCTCAAACGGTTACGGATCGATAGCCGAGCACGGCGGTCCAACTGCCAGTAAACTGCCGCGCGGTCGGTGTTTGCCGGTTTTCCGATGTCTGTTTTTTCTGTCAATTCATCTTTTATTTCATCCACGGAGGTTTCGCATGAGTATCAGTCCATTCGCGGGCAAACTGGCGCCTGCAGAATTGCTGGTCGATCTTCCTCGCCTGGTGACGGCGTATTACACCGGTCAGCCGGATGCGTCGGTCGCGACCCAGCGGGTTTCCTTCGGCACTTCCGGGCACCGTGGCAGCTCCTTCGACCTGAGCTTCAACGAATGGCACGTACTGGCCATCAGTCAGGCCATCTGCCTGTACCGCCAGGCCAACGGCATCGACGGCCCGCTGTTTCTCGGCGCCGATACTCACGCGTTGTCGACCCCCGCCGCGGCGACCGCGCTGGAAGTGCTGGCCGCCAATGGCGTCAACGTGATGATCTCCCAGGATGACGAGTACACGCCGACACCTGCGGTTTCACACGCGATCATCTGCTACAACAAAGGCCGCAGCACTGCGCCCAATTCCGGCCTGGCTGACGGCATCGTCATCACCCCGTCGCACAACCCGCCAGAGAGCGGCGGTTTCAAATACAACCCCACCAACGGCGGCCCGGCCGACTCGCACATCACCAAGTGGATCGAGAACAAGGCCAACGAACTGCTCGCCGAGAAGATCGTCGGCGTGACGCGCATGAGCCACGAAAAGGCGCTGCGCGCCGACACGACCCATCGCCATGACTACCTCAACACCTATGTCGCGGACCTGAAAAACGTCATCGACATGGACGCCATCCGTGGCGCGAATCTGCGCCTGGGCGTCGATCCACTGGGTGGCGCGGGCGTGCGTTACTGGTCGGCGATCGGTGAGCATTACGGCCTGAATCTGGACGTGGTCAACACGTTCGTCGATCCGACTTTCCGCTTCATGAGCGTGGACTGGGACGGCAAGATCCGCATGGACCCGTCGTCGAGCTTTGCGATGCAGAGCCTGATCGGACTCAAGGATCGCTATCAGGTCGCCTTCGCCTGCGACCCGGATCACGATCGCCACGGCATCGTCACGCCGACCGGTGGCTTGCTGGCCCCGAACAATTATCTGGCGGTGTCCATCGACTACCTGTTCCAGAACCGTCCTGACTGGCGAGCCGATGCAGCCGTGGGCAAGACCGTGGTCAGCAGCGGCATGATCGACCGCGTGACCCAGCGTCTGGGCCGCCGCTTGTATGAAGTGCCGGTGGGCTTCAAGTTCTTCGCCGAAGGTTTGTATGAAGGCACCTTGGGCTTCGGCGGCGAAGAGAGCGCCGGCGCGTCGTTCCTGCGTCGCGACGGCAGCGTCTGGACCACCGACAAGGACGGTCTGATTCCGGCATTGCTGGCGGCTGAAATCCGGGCGCGCAAGGGCCGCGATCCAAGCGAGATGTACAAGGCGCTGACCGACGAACTCGGCGAACCTGTCTCGACCCGGGTCGAAGCCAAGGCCAATTTCGAGCAGAAGGCTTTGTTGAGCAAGCTGTCGCCTGAGCAGGTGACTTCGACGGAGCTGGCGGGCGAGAAAATCACCAGCATCCTGAGCAAGGCGCCGGGCAATGATCAGGCGATCGGCGGTTTGAAAGTCATGACCGAGAACGGCTGGTTCGCGGCGCGGCCTTCGGGGACTGAGGACATCTACAAGATCTACGCCGAGAGCTTCAAGGGCGAGGATCACCTCAAGCGTCTGGTGGCCGAGGCGCAAGTGTTGGTGGATGCGGCGATTGCGCCCAAGTGATCCGAGCGGGCGCCAACCGGCCGCTGAACGCCTGCAAGGGTAAATACCCTCGCGCTTTCCCGAGCAAGCGCGCCGCTGCAGGGTTGTAGCGTCTGGGAGTGAACCCGTCGCCTAATGCCGGAAACGCAAAAAAGCCCCGATTGCCTGGCAAGTCGGGGCTTTTGCTTATCTCACTGTCGTGGTCGGATCAGGCCACGTCCACCAGAACGATTTCGCTGTCCTCGATGGCGGTGACGCGCAACACGCGTTCCTGTTCCACCGCCACACCATCGCGGGCTCCGGCGCGCAGGCCGTTGACTTCGATGATCCCGGTAGCCGGCACCAGATACGCACGACGACCCTCGTCCATGGCGTACTCGGCCGTCTCACCGGCTTTCAGATTGGCCGCCACCAGACGGGCATTGGCACGGATGCGCAGTTCGATGTCATCGTCCGCCTTGCCGCTTGCCAGCGTCACGAACCCTTCGCGGTTGCCTTTGGGGAACGGCTTGGCGCCCCAGGAAGGCGGAGCACCGACCTCGTCCGGCATGATCCAGATCTGGAAAATGCGGGTTTCCTTCGACTCCAGGTTGTACTCGCTGTGGGCCACGCCGGTGCCGGCACTCATCACTTGCACATCGCCGGCTTCAGTCCGGCCGCGGTTGCCCAGGCTGTCTTCATGGGTGATCGCACCTTCACGAACGTAAGTGATGATTTCCATGTCGCGGTGCGGATGGCGGGGGAAGCCAGTGCCGGCTTCGATCACGTCATCGTTCCATACCCGCAGCTGGCCCCAGCTCATGCGGCTTGGGTCGTAGTAGTTGGCGAACGAGAAATGGTGGTGAGCGTTCAGCCAGCCGTGGTCTGCGCCGCCCAGGGATGTGAAAGGTCGAAGTTGCAGCATGATCAGTTCCTCCATTAGCAGGGCCGGGCCGTTTCGCTGGGCACCGCTGGTTAGTCGATGGAGCCATGATCAATCAATTTAACATCGATAAAAAGCGTAAGTTTTGCGTGATTATGATCGAAATACTAGATAGATTATCACTTGCAGATTAGAGCCTTTACCTGCCCTTGATCGGCTAAGCCCATGACCGCAAAGCATTTCGCTGGAGCTTGTCGGCAAATGCAGCGACCATAGGCGCCTTCGTCAAAATGCTGAAACCCGGAGCCTGCGTGTCGCACGATTTTCCTGCCGAGCCACCCCATTCGCTGCCCGCCGATCTGCCCCCTGATCTGATCACCCCCGAACGCCTGCCGTTCTTCAAACGTCTGCTCGCCCGTGCCATGGGGCGCAGCTTGAACCGCCTGCAGGCCCAGCACGTGCCTTCATGGAAACAGGGCCACGCCGACGGTTACCTCAATGGCCATGTCGAAGGCATGAACGAGGGTTACGCCGAAGGGCATCTGGATGGCGTGCAGGAAGGTCGGCAGGTGCTGGTGATCCGGGACACGCGCCCGGCCGAGCATCGCGGTCCGAAAGTGGACGATCACCTGTTCGATGACTGGCGCCTGCCGCTGAGCAACGAGCTGAAGAAGCGCATCAAGGCCGACGTGGCGCAACGCCTGCCCGAGCATTCACAGCCCACCACCGCGCAATGGAAGATGATCTTCAGCGACACGCCGTCGACGTACGTCATCGCCGGTGCCGGTGCGGGTAAATCGACATCGCTGGTGCTGCGGGTGTTGTTGCTCCATCACTATCTGGGTTTCGAGCTGGATTCGATGACGGTGGTGACGTTCACCCGCGAGTCGCGCAAGGATTTCATCAACAAACTCATTGATATCTTCGCACTGTGGGGGCATGAGCTGACGCTGCGCCAGGCCCGCGAGGTGGTGCGCACGTTCCATTCGCGCATCCTGCCGCTGGTGCGCAGCCTGCCGGGCTTCGAGCAGTTGCAGGCGTTCGAGAACCTCAGCAGCCAGAGCGGCACGTTATTCGGCAATCCGTCGGGGGAAGACCTGGCCGACAGCAACCCCTTCGATTTGCGCATCAACGACGCCCAGCGCCAGCAGCTCAATCTGTGTTACCGCGACCTGTACGCGGCCAATTCGCGCTTTCGTGAAGTGATGGCGCCGCTGTACCGGCATTCGCTGCAGCTCAAGGCGCTGGACCGCGATCACCCGGATGTGCAGAAGCGCATCACGGTCATGGGGTTGTCTTCCCGGCGCGATGAGGAACTCTGCGACGTCATCGAAGACCTGTGGATCCGCGCGGGCGCCTGGCCGATTCAAGGCGTCGAGCCCATGCGCCAGACCGTCGAAGTCAGCGGGCTGAAGTTCCACGTTCATGGTTACGCAGCCGAGCTCGATGCGTGGATCGTGCTCGGCTTCGACCCGAGCGAGGATCAGCACCTGCGGCGTCCCGACGCCAAGCTGCCGGTCTGGGCCGAGTGGGTGATCAAGCGCACGCTGTTTCAGGCGTTCTGCCGCAAGCCGGTGATCTGGCTGGAGAACTATGAAGCGTCGCGCGGGATGATGCAGTCGCTGTCGGGCGCCGCCGTGGCCGGTCCCGGCTTCGATTACAAGGTAAAAGGCGAATTGAGCGCCGCGCCCTTGCTCGACTGCTTCGTGGCCGCGGCGAGTTTCATCGAAAACCTGGGCCTGGATGTGCCTGATGCAGTCTCACGCATGAGCTTCTCGGAGCAGGATCCCGACCGGTTTTTCTTCGAAGGCCTGAGTCTGTTCTGGAAGGCGTTCGAAGACCATCTGCTGGACCAGACGCCGCCGATGATGACCTACAACCGGATGTTTTCGCTGTTCGGGGAAAACTCACCGGAAAACCTCAAGCTGGTCAGCGACGACGGCTTGCGACCTCTGTCGCACCTGATGATCGACGAATTCCAGGACGTCTCGCCGCAGATTGTCTCCTGGATCCGGGCGAGCCTGCGCGAGGTGCGCAGTCGCGGCACGGCGTTGCAGGCGGGCAGGGGCGCGCAGCGTTCCTCACTGCTCTGCGTGGGTGATGACTGGCAGTCGATCTACGGCTGGCGCGGCAGCTCGCCCAAATTCTTCATGGAGTTCGCCAAGGAGTTTTCCTCACCTGCAACGACGCGGGTGATGCTCAGTGACAACTTCCGTAGCCATCAGCACATCATCGACGCCGCCGAGCACATCGTGCGCGCGGCGCCTGCCATCAGCGGCAAAAAAGCCAGGGCCAGCGGCGCAGTGCAGGAGTTGCTGCCGGTGACCGTGCTCGATCGCGACGATGAAGCGTTGATGAATCGCCTGAGCGAGCATTATCACGCGGGCGATTCGGTGCTGCTGCTGTACCGCAAGGGCAGTGAACGGGCGCGACTGCCTGAAGCCCTGCAGGCGCTGGCCGACGCGGATTACGCACGGCCGCCGCAGGAACGTCGCCTCAAACAATTGACTTATCACAGCGCCAAGGGCTTGCAGGCCGACGCCGTGTTCCTGCTCGGTGATTGTCAGCACCTGACCCAGTCGCCTTGGAAGAATCAGGTGTATGGCTTGGCCGGCCTGGGCAAGGAAGGCGATCTGGAGGCGTTCGACAACGCTCAGAAAGATGAAGTCCTGCGCCTGGCGTACGTGGCGATCACCCGCGCCGTGCGCCATTGCTATTGGTTCATCGATGCCGTGGGCAACGAAGAAGCAGGCATTGCCAAGGCCTCGGCGCGGATTGCCGCAGACAAGGCATTCTTCGAGGACCGGCGAGGTGTTTCAGTGAGCGAAGCGTAATGCATGCGTCACGGTGTCAGGCTGCCGGGGCAGGACGTTGAAGACAGGGCCAGGCTCAGGCCCTGTTCAGGTACTCGATCTGTGACGGGATGAACGTTTCCAGTTCCAGCTCGATGGCTTCGATGATGCGCTCCACGTCCATCGCGTTCATGACCGTCGCGCAGGGGATGCCAGCGATGGCGATCACCGTTTCGCCGCTTTCACGGTCGAACAGGCGCGCAACCATACTGCTGGGCGCATCCATATTGGCTTCAAAGCCGACAGGATGAAAATGCCAGCGCATCAGCTGGCAGGCGTTTGGGAACGTGACTTTATTCATGGGGCCCACCTCGTTCAATCGAGCACTTCCGAAGCTCCGCAGGGTAGGAAAGACGCTGAGTCGGCGCGGCTGTGTAGAAGAACGTCCTCTTGCGGGGCCTGAGCGGCGTGCCGCTTGGCTGTCCCGTTCTTCGTATCCGGTGCACGATCACAAGTCAGGTAAAGGTAGCACTGACTTCTGACAGAAATGGGAAAAAAATCCTACGGATTCAAAAATTTTACATTTCCTTGATCTGGATTCACTTCGTTATTACCTCTGTACGAAAATTCGCGTTGCTGAATCGATATTCTGTTCTAAGGCACTGCGCCATTACGAAAGATTATCTGGGTAAACCGTTTCAAGAAGTGCGAGTTAGAGCCATTACTGCATTTCGGCATAAATATTAACGCGCTTGGCTGTAACGCGGCGTTAACACGCAAACGTTTTACGTGATTACTTTGGATCCAGTAAACACGTGTTTTAAAAAATAACAGTCAAGACGCTGAATAAAACTAAAGGTCTGGCCGATAGAATATTCAGGTGCAGTCGAAACGCTTGATCGCGTCAGATTGCAGCCGTCATCTACCAAAGAGACGAATAAAGTTTCTGGTGTTTGATTTACGCATGGATGCACTCAGCCGGATCTTTTAGAGAGATATTCCATGTCGATAAGAAACATGAACATTGCGCCTCGCGCATTTCTGGGGTTCGCCTTCATTGCGGTACTGGTGATCGGCCTGGGCTTTTTTTCGATCAACCGGATGGCGCTGATTCGCCAGGCCACTACCGACATGGAGACCAATCAGCTTCCCAGCGTGGGTTACCTGGGCACCATGCTGGAAAACAGCCTGCGCTTGCGCATCACGTCGTTCCGCACGCTGGTCAACCGTGAGCCGGCCTCGTTGCGCGAAACAGAGGGGCGCATCGCTGAATTGATCGGCAAGTTACAAGACGCAAAAAAGAACTATGCAGCGCTGCCGGCAGAGGGCGAAGAACTTTCGGTGTATCGACAATTTGACGCCACACTTTCGACGTTCCTCGAGGTGCAGGCGCAAGTACTGGAACTCTCGCGCCAGGAAAAAACCGAAGAAATGCGCAACTTGATCAACACCCGGATGAAAGATGCCACCGACCTCATGGGTGTTCAGATCAACCAGTTGATCGCCATCAATAAACAAGGCGCCAGTGAGGCGGCGGTTGTTTCCAAACAGCAATATGACAGTGCCAATGTCGGCATCATTGGCGTGTCGGTCATTGCCGTTTTACTCACAGTCATTCTTGCCTGGTTGTTGACCCGAAGTATCGTTAACCCGCTGGCCAGAGCGGTTCGTGCAGCCGAAGAAATTGCCGGTGGTGACCTGACCCGGCCTATCGAAGTGGATGGCAAGGATGAAGCTGCGCACCTGTTGAAATCGCTGGCGACCATGCAGCAGAACCTGCGCAAGACCATCGAGCTGATCTCCGGCTCCTCGACGCAGCTGGCCTCGGCTGCCGAAGAACTCAGCGCGGTCACTGAAGAGTCGTCCCGCGGATTGCAGCAGCAGAACAACGAAATCGAACAGGCGGCCACGGCGGTCAACGAGATGACCGCCGCAGTGGAGGAAGTGGCGCGTAACGCGGTGTCGACCTCCGAGGCGTCGCAACAATCCAACCAGACTGCGCGTCAGGGCCGGGATCGGGTGGTGGAAACGGTCCGGTCGATCCAGGAGATGACCCAGCAGATCCAGGCCACGACCGGTCTGGTGGAAGGTTTGGCGGAGCAGGGGCGTGACATCGGCAAGGTGCTCGACGTGATCCGCTCCATCGCCGAGCAGACCAACTTGCTGGCCCTTAACGCCGCGATCGAAGCGGCCCGGGCAGGTGAGGCCGGGCGCGGCTTCGCGGTGGTGGCTGACGAAGTGCGTGCGCTGGCGCACCGTACCGCGCAATCGACCACTGAAATCGAACAGATGGTGGCGGGCATCCAGACTCGCACCGGCGATGCCGTTCAGTCGATGTCGCGCAACACCGACAGCACTCGCAGCACGCTGAACCTGGCCAATTCGGCGGGCGACGCGCTGGAGTTGATCACCGAGGCCATTTCGCAGATCAACGAACGCAACCTGGTGATCGCCAGCGCCTCGGAAGAGCAGGCGCAAGTGTCGCGGGAAGTGGATCGCAATCTGGTGAACATTCGCGACCTGGCTGCCCAGACGGCCGCCGGTGCCAACCAGACCAGCGCAGCCAGCCATGAACTGTCGCGTCTGGCGGTGGACTTGAAGGCCATGGTGTCGCGGTTCGTGATTTGAGTGGTTCAGCCAGCAGCACTGCTCGCTGAACCCACGCGTGCCCGCAAATGCCAAAGGGGGCTGATGCAGCGAGGCATCTGACCCCTAGTCATCGCGGGCACGTGTCGGGTCAGTCGGTCAGTGAGGATGCCAGGCCGAGGGGTTGACCAGATCCTTTGGTTTGTTCCCGGACAGCGCGCTGATCATGTTGTCCACGGCACAGCGGGCCATCGCTTCACGGGTTTCGTCGGTGGCCGAGCCCATGTGCGGGGTCGCCACGACGTTATCCAGTTGCAGCAGCGGCGAATCGGTCTGGATCGGTTCGCGTTCGAAGACGTCCAGGCCCGCCGCGCGGATCTGCCTGTTCTGCAGCGCCGTGATCAGCGCCTGCTCATCGACGACTTTGCCCCGGGCGATGTTGATCAGGATCGCTTGCGGACGCATCAGCGCCAATTGCTCGGCCCCGATCAGGCGTTCGGTCTGCGCCGTCAATGGCACGGTCAGGCAGACGAAGTCCGACTCGCGCAACAGGTCTTCCAGGCTGCGGTACTGCGCATCGAACCGGGCTTCAACGTCTGGCTTGGGCGAGTGGCTGTGATACAGCACCGGCATGCCAAAACCGAAATGGCCGCGTTGCGCCACGGCTTCACCGATCCGACCCATGCCAACGATGCCCAGCGTCTTGCCGTGGACATCGGTGCCGAAATGTTCAGGCCCGATGTTCTGCGTCCAGTGACCGTCACGGACCATGCTCGCCAGCTCGACAACTCGCCGCGCGGTGGCCATGATCAACGCGAAACCGGTGTCGGCAGTGGTCTGCGTCAGCACATCCGGCGTGTTCGTCAGCAGGATGCCGCGACGGGTCAGATCGTCGATGTCGTAGTTATCGACGCCCACCGAGACGCTGGACACGGCTTTCAGCTTCACGGCGCGATCCAGCAGTTCGGCGTCCAGTTTCAGGCTGGCGCCCAGCAGGCCGTCGGCGTGGGGCAGGGCGTCGCGCAGTCGCGCCATGCCCTCGTCCGACTTCACGTCTTCGATCAGCGTGACGTCGGCGTGGGCCTGCAAGCGCTGCATCAGCGCCGGCGACAGTTTCTTGTAGAGAACCACGTGCTTGCTCATTCAACTCTTTCCCGAATCAAGGGTGGGCGGGTGTGCGACGAACCTCGGGCTCATCGCGCAGCGGCTTTGCTGTGTTGTCTGGCTTGAGCATCAGGGTCAACAGCACCGACACCAGCAGCGAGCCGCTCATGAACAGATAAGAAGCGCTCAATGTGCCGGTCGCGCCGTTGAGGTAGCCGACCAGGTACGAACCTGCGAAAGACCCCAGCGCGCCCAGGCTGTTGATCAAGGCCATGGCACCACCGGCCACGTTGGCGGGCAGGATCTCCGGCACGATGGCGAAGAACGGCCCGTAAGGCGCGTACATGCAGGCGCCGGCGATCACCAGCAGCGAGTAGGACCACCAGAAATGCTCGGTGCCCAGCGCATACGAGGCGTAGAACGCCACGGCGGCCAGCAGCAGCGGCGGCCAGACGAACAGTTTGCGTTTCTGCAGTTTGTCCGAGGCCCAGGACACGATGACCATGCCGATGACGGCCGCCAGGTAGGGCAGCGCCGACAGCCAGCCGGCCTCGACCATGTCCATCTGCATGCCTTTCTTGATGATGGTCGGCAGCCACAGCACGAAGCCGTAAACGCCGATGCTCCAGCAGAAGTACTGCGCGGCCAGCAACAGAACCCGAGGCGAACGGAACGCTTCGGCATAGTTTTTCACCGGCTTGATGCCCACCTGCTCGGCGTCGAGGCGAGTTTGCAGTTCGGTTTTCTCATCAGCGGTCAGCCATTTGGCCTGCGCCGGGCGTTCGTCCACCAGACGCCACCAGATGAATGCCCAGATCACCGCTGGCAGGCCTTCGACGATGAACATCCAGCGCCAGCTGAAATGGGCCACCAGATACCCTGACACCACCGACATCCACAGCATCGTCACCGGGTTGCCGAGAATCAGCACGGTGTTGGCGCGCGAGCGTTCGGCCTTGGTGAACCAGTAGCAGAGGTACACCAGCATCGCCGGCATCACGGCCGCTTCCACCACACCCAGCATGAAGCGGATGCCGATCAGCATGTAGGCGTTGGAGACAATGCCGGTCAGGGTCGCCAGACCGCCCCACAGGATCAGGCTAACGAAGATGAGCTTCTTCACGCTTTTCTTTTGCGCGTAGATAGCGCCGGGCACCTGAAAGAAGAAGTAGCCGAGGAAGAACAGCGCGCCCAGCAGCGAGGACATGCCGGGGGTGATGTGCAGGTCTTCGGCCATGCCCGACGCTGCGGCAAAGCCGTAGTTGGCGCGGTCAAGGTACGCCAGGCTGTAGGTGATGAAGACGATCGGCATGATCAGCAGCCAGCGACGTTTGAGGCCGGCGTGTTTCACGGTTTCGAGTAGCTTTTCCATTTCGCGCTCCCTGAGCATGTTTTTTTTGTCGCAGCAGGTGATGGAGAACAACGTGTGCACACAGGTTGATGAAAGTCGGTCAGGCGATCTGCTTTCGCGGCGACGGCTTGAGCTCTGCCGCTTGCAGTGCCGCGCGGGTTGGCAGGCCTTCCATGTCGCCGCGACTCTGTACGGCCTGGCTGCCGATCCAGTTGCCGCGGGCGGTGGCTTGCTCGAAGCCGAGGTTTTCCAGCAGCGCGCTGATCACCCCGACTGCAAAGCCGTCGCCAGCCCCTACGGTGTCCACGACATTGGCCACCGGCACGCCCGGCACGAAGGCTTCGGTGAGCTGGGTGCGGTAGTAAGCGCCCTTGGCACCCAGCTTGATCACGACGGCCTCGACTCCCATGTCCAGGTAGAAGCGGGCGATGTCGGCAGGCGTGTCGAACCCGGTCAGCAATTCGCCTTCCGCCAGGCCAGGCAGCACCCAGTCGGCGAGGCTGGCGAGGTGGTTGACCTCACGAATCATCGTCGCCTGACTGGACCACAGCGATGGCCGCAGGTTGGGGTCGAACGACACGCTGCGTCCGGCGTTGCGCATCTGCGTCATCAGTTCGCGGGACAATGCGCGGCAGCTGTCGGACAGCGCGGCCGGGATGCCGGTGGCGTGCAGGTGACGCGCCTTGAGCAGCGGGGCAACGATGTCGTCGACCGAGAGGTGACTGGCCGCCGAGCCGCGACGGAAGTACTCCACCACGGGATCTGCACCTTCGAGCTCCAGCGACTTGAACTGAAAACCGGTGGGGTGTGCCGGGTCGACAGCGACGTGGTCGCAGTCGACGCCTTCTTTTTGCAGGCTGTCGATGACGAAACGGCCCATGGAATCGTCGCCGACCCGACTCAGCCAGGCCACGTTGAAACCCAGCCGGGACAGGCCGATGGCAACGTTGCTGTCAGCGCCGGCGATGCGCTTTTCGAAATGACGCACTTGCGCCAGATCGCCGGTCTGCTCGGCCACCAGCATGGTCATGGTTTCGCCGAACGAGAGAATATCGAGATCAGACATGGCTCAGCGCCTCCGTGGATGCTGGCGAATGGCGCTGGCCGAGGCTGGCAAGGTAAGCCACCTGTTCGCGGGTTATCTGCAGCAGGTCGTCGCCTTGCAACGGGTATTCGATGGCGCGAGGCAGGCCGGCAGGCATGTGCTTGAGCAATTGCTCCCACAGGTGCAGATCGGTCTGACGGGGCGGTACTGCGACCAGTTTGCCCGAGGCGTTGCGCGACACCGCCTTGCAGTGCACGTATTCGACGTACGGCCCAAGTTGCTCCGCGGCGCTGCGATTGGATTGCCCTTGCCACAGCCAGTTGCCGATATCGAACGTCATGCCGATGGGCAGTTGCAGCGCCTTGACCTGCGCGAAGAAAGCGCTGAACGGCTCGATGCGCCCGCCCTGTGGCGTCTGATCGTTTTCCACCAGCAGTTGAACGTCGTGACGGCTCAGGCAATCGGCGAGAGCAGCGAAGTCTTTATCGCCGTCGAAGTGCCCCAGCGACACTTTCAACCACGCGGCGCCAGAGGTGCTGGCCCTGCGCAGGGTCGGTTCGAGCTGCGGGTTCGGCAAGGCCTGACCCTCCAACCACAATTCCAGGGGCGCGGAATACAGGCACTCCAGCCCTTGAGCCTGAATGGCCTGGGCCAGTGCCGGAAAGTCTTGCTGGCCCAGTTCGCCAGTGAAGATCTCGTCAGAGAAAAGCTCGCCAGTGAAGAGCTCTTCGCGCAATTCGATGCGCGTGACACCGGCTTCCACCAGCAGCGGGATGAAGCTGGCCTGACCACGCTCGCGCACAAGGTCTGCACCGAAGGCGCCCAAGCTGATGGCAACGGGGAATCGACTCATTGTTGTTGTCCTCTGAAACCGGTTTCATTTTTGTTCGAACGGGCGAAATCGAGAAAAGTTCGCCACGGGCTGCAGGTCGCTGACCTGCGGTAGCCCAGATGCAAGATGGGTCAGGGTCGTCGTCGCGTGGAGCCACGCACGATCAGCTCTGCGGGGAAGTCGTAACTGCGCACCGGTTCCTGATCGCCGCGCAGGCGATTGAGCAGGCATTCGAAGGCTGTCACGCCGATGTCGTGGGTCGGTTGTGCGAGGGAAGTGATGCCGCTGCCGACCAGCGGATACCAGTCCAGCTCATCGAGGGCGATCAGGCCAATGTCGTCGAACAGATGGCAGCCCAGGTCATGGAGCAGGCGCGTGCTGCTCAACGTCGCGACGCCGTTGCTGGTGAACAGCGCCTTCGGGCCAGCGCCTGTGGTGGCAAGGAAGGCCTGCAACTGATCGCGCAGCTGCGCGCCGGTTTCCCGGACCTGCCCGTGCATGTCGGGGCGCAGGGCAATCTGGGCATTGAACGCGTCGACCCGCTCGATCCGGGAACTGGTGCCGTCCTGCGGCTCAGTGATCATCAGAATGTCGCGGTAGCCGGCTGCGTGCAGGTGATCTAGGGCCTGTTTGACGGTAGCGATATTGTCCAGCCCGACCAGATCGCTCTGCAGCTGATCGACTTTGCGGTCCACCAGCACCATCGGCAGTTCGCTGTGCAGCTCACGAAGTTCGTCCAGGTGATGGCCAAGGGTGTTCACGATCAGGCCTTCGATGTTGTACGAACGCAGCGCCGCCAGATGCAGGCGCTCCTGCTCGTCATCGCGGTCGGTGTTGCACACCACCAGGCTGTAGCCGTGTTTGCGGCAGGCGGTTTCGACGCCATGCATGACGGCCACGGAATAGGGGTTGCGGATATCGGCCACGAGCATGCCGATCAGACGCGTGCGGCCACGTTTGAGTCCACGCGCCATCTGGTTGGGGCGGTAGCCGAGGGTTTCGATGGCGCGCTCGATCCGTTGCGCGATGGCTTCGGAGAGCAGTTGCCGGTCTTCGCCGATGAACCGCGAGACGCTGGCTTTGGAGACGCCTGCCAGATCGGCAACGTCGTTCATGGTGACGCGGGCACGCGTCGGGACGGAAGTCGTGTTCATGGCCTGACCCTTATTGGATTTATCAGCAGGCTTTTACGCAAAGCAGGTGATGCTTTGAAACCGGTTTCAGGAAACACCAAAGCGAGCCGGTCGTCAACTCGGCATCGGATAAAAGATGAGGGGCTTCAGATGGCTGTGACAGGGAATGGCCGCGCCGGCGGGTGCCTGAAGGCGTAAGCATGCTCACGCCTGCAGGTTTGACCGATCAGTTATTGCCTTTGAAGGTGTCTCGCCACGACAGCAGGCGTTTTTCCAGCATTGCCAGCACGCCATCGGTCAGTTTGCCGAGCACTGCCAAGACAATGATGGCCGCAAGCACGATGTCTGGCCGCGAGGTTTCGCGCCCGTCGCTGAGCAGATAACCCAGGCCTTTGGTGGCGGCAATCAGTTCGGCGGCCACCAGAAACATCCAGGCCAGGCTCAGGCCTGAACGCAATCCGGTGAACAGGCCAGGCAGGGCAGCGGGCAGGAACAGATGCAGGATCATCTGGCGGCGACTGAAGCGGTACATCCTGCCGACTTCAACCAGCTTGCGATCAATCCCGCGAATGGCCGCCACCCCGTTGAGATAGACCGGGAAAAACGCGCCGATGGCGATCAGCACGATCTTCGAGGTTTCGCCGATGCCCAGCCACAACAGCAACAGTGGCACCCAGGCCAGGCTGGGGATCGAGCGCAGCCCGGCGAACGTCGGTTCCAGATAAGCTTCCGCCTCGCGGCTCAGGCCCACCCACGCTGCGAAAACCAGCGCAAGGCTGGCGCCGATCGCAAAGCCGGACAGCACGCGAACGAGGCTTGCGCCGATGTGCTTCCACAGTGCGCCGTCGGCCAAGTCGGCGAGGGTCGAGGCAATCTCGCTCGGCGCCGGCATCTGGTAGGACTGGACCCAGCCAATCCGGACCACGACTTCCAGCAACAGCAGGATCGCGACAGGCACGGCGAGGCCTTTGAGGCGGCTGCGCCAGCGGCCGGCGGCTACCCGCACGGGCCGTTCGGCAGTGGCCGCCGCGTCGGATTTCAGGGTGGCTGACCGGGCGCTGTTCATGGCTTGCCGATGACGGCTTTGCCAAACGCTGGATCGATCAACTGATCGATGACCTCATCGACGTGAGTGCCTTTGCGCACCAGTTCCTCGGACACCAGAATCGGCGCCGCGGCCTTGGACGCGGCAACGTCCTTGTCGGTCAGCTGCGGGCTGCTCAGATCGGTGCGAGACAGCTGCAATTTGGCGACATCCAGCGGCAGACCCGATTCCGTTGCCAGCAGTTGAGCAAATTCGTCCGGATTTTTCAGCGCCCATTCACGGGCCTTTTCGTACGCGCCAATGACCGTCTTGATCGCTTGCGGATGCTCCTTGGCATAGCGCTCGGTCACGCTGACGACGCCGTAACTGTTGAAGTCCTTGTTGCGATAGAGCAGACGCGAACCGGCCTGAATTTCGCTGGCGGCCATGTGCGGATCGAGGCCGGCCCAGGCGTCGACGTCGCCTTTTTCAAGCGCGATCCGCCCGTCCGGGTGTTGCAGGTGAAGCAGTTCGACATCGTCTTTGCTGAGCTTGGCCTGTTGCAAGGCGCGCAGGGTGAACAGGTAAGGGTCGGTGCCTTTGGTGGCGGCGATCTTCTTGCCTTTGAGGTCCGCTACGCTCTGCAGCGTCGAGTCCTTGCGCACCACCAGAGCGGTCCATTCGGCGCGGCTGTAGACGTAAACCGATTTGATCGGGCTGCCGTTGGCGCGTGCCAGCACGGCGGAAAGACTGGCTGAAGAGCCGAAATCGGCGCCGCCGCTGTTCAGGTATTCCAGCGAACGGTTGCTGCCCTGACTGAACACCCACGTGACTTTCGTCTCGGGCAGTGCCTTCTCCAGCCAGCCGAAATGTTTGAGCACGAGGCTTACAGGGGAGTAATAGGCGTAATCGAGGTGAAGCTCGGCTGGCGGAGCTTCTGCAGCCTGGGTCAGCGGATGCAGGGTCAGGGCCAAGGCACCGGCCAAAAGCTTCAAGGCGGTGGGAATGCGGGAAAAAGCGGTCATGTTCATATCCATTCGGAGGGCGGAAGCTGCACGTGGCTGCTTATTTCGAAATCAGCAGTCAGCACGAGTCAGCCTGCGTAAATGGAATATTGCAGGCTTTGTGCCATGCAACTGCTCGCGTAGATCGCACCTTTTACTGCTGCCGAAGGTTTCGGAGCAGTTGCGTGAGCGGCAATTTGCTGAGGTGCTGTTGCTGGAGAAACACTTGATCGGGTGATGCCCTTTCTTGAAAGGGCCGCTGTCAGGATTTCTGCTAAAAAAGTGCGCTGATGCGGTTGTCAGACGCCTCACCGGTGGTCATGCTCCTGCTACAAATTTGTTACAGGACCTTTCCGCGCATGCCTGCCGACGCTGCCCGTAATGCCGATCTTGCCTCGCGACGTTCCGCCACCATTCTCGGTTTGTGCCTGCCCAGCGATGTGCTGCTGTACCTGCTGTTGCCGATGAACGCCGATGCATTCGGCGTCACCCTGGCCCAGGCCGGTGTGCTGCTGGCAGCCAATCGGCTGGTGCGGATTTTCGGCTACGGCTATGTCGTGCGTTTTTACGCCGAACGGGGCGACAGGGCCGCTTTGACGCTGGCCGCGCTGGTGTCCGCCATCTGCGCGCTGGGCAACTCGTTCATTACCGGGTTCTGGATGCTGCTGGTGCTGCGGCTGGGGTGGGGCCTGAGTTACGCCGCGCTCAATCTTTCCACCCAGGCGCTGGCCACCTCAGAGGCGGGCGGGGCGGCGCGCCGGTCCGGGCGATCCCGCGCAATCATCGCCGTCGGGCCGATGCTGGCGTTGCCGATCGGCGCACTGATCAGCCTGTACTTCGGGCCGCGGCTGATTTTTCTGATTCTGGCGCTGTGTTCGTTAGTGGGGCTGTGGCTGGCCCGGGGCCTGCCCGCAGCGCCTCACGCGATGCCGAGTCGCAGCGGGCGTCGGTTCAAGCGGCCGGACAGCGTGGCCATGTGGTCATTCATCGAAGGCGTCGCGCTGGATGGGCTGTTCATTTTCGGCCTGTCGCTACAGGCGCAGCATGTGCTGGGAGGTAACGCGGTGGTGATCGCCGGGGTGTTGCTGGCGCTGCGGTATGTCTCGGAGATGCTGTTGAGCCCGCTCGGTGGGCGTGCCGCTGACAGCTTCGGCGCGGTGCGCATGCTGGTGGTGTTTTCCGCAGCGACGGCCGTGGCGCTGACCGCGTTCGGCCTGCACTGGCTGATCATCGGCGCAGGCGGCGTGCTGATTCTGCGGGCGTTGCAGCTGCCTCTGGTGACCACCCTGGTCGCCGAACGTAACCCCGGCACCGGGCGTGTTCAGGCACTGGCGGGCAATGCGGTCTGGCGCGACGTCGGCGCCGGGGTCGGTCCGTTGCTGGCGGGCGTGGTCTTGCCGATCGCATCGCCGGTCTGGGTTTACAGCCTGGCAGGTCTTGCCGTGGTGATCAGCGCCATAATCTGCAGCCGATATACCCCTCAGGCGGACGCCGCTTGAGGCGATGCAGTCGACCGTTCGGCGAATAATCCGGTAAATCAGACGTTTGCGTGCAACCTCTCAAGCATTTTCCCCTCTCATGGTCATTCTTTGTAGGGACATGAAGCCTCGTGACGCTTGAGGCGCAGAAAATGCGACAGGGACGTTGAACAGGGCCTCGCGCCCCTCACGCATGACCAGCACCGGGCCTTTATGAGCATTTCCAATTCACCTGCCATCTCACGCGCATTTCAGTGTTTAACCTGGCTTCTGCCGCCCGTACTCATCGTCTGCACTGCTATTTTCTGGTTCGCCGCCGGCAAAGGTGTCCACGCCGAGCCCAAGAGCGGCACGCAAACGCTGGTGTTTCTGCGGCACGCTGAGAAGCCCGACATGGGCCTGGGGCAATTGAACTGCCAAGGCCTGAATCGGGCCATCGACCTGTCCACCGTGTTGCCCGAGACCTTCGGCAAGGCCGATTTCATTTTTGCTGCCAACCCCAGTCGTCATGTCGAAGAAGGTGAGGGCGATCATTCCTACAGCTATTTGCGCCCGCTGATGACCGTCGGCCCGAGCGCGATCAAACTGGGCCTGCCGGTCAACATCGACTACGCCGCCAATGACACCGGCGACCTGGCCGACGAATTGATGCGCGACAAATACCACAACGCCACGATCTACACGGCCTGGTCCCATGGTTATCTGCCCGAATTGATCAACAAGGTCGCGCAAGAAGCTTCGGGCAAAGACCTCAAGCTGGTCGACGAGTGGATTGGCGATGACTTCGATTCGGTGCTGGTGCTCACGCTCAAATGGGACAACGGCAAGGCCACGCTGCAATACGAGAACCACAAGCAGAACCTGAATGACGGGGCAATCGGCTGCCCGACGTGAACTACGGTGCGCCGAGGTTTTGTATCAGCGTGCGGATTGCGTTAGCTTCCTGCTGACGTTTTCATTCCGGCACCTCCGACATGCTGCAGACCCATCACCTTCAGGCCACCCGTCAACTGCCGTTCAAACGGCCTTTTGACTGGCAGCGCATGCTCGACTTCTTCGCTGCCCGGATGACGGCCGGCGTCGAGGCAGTGATCGATGGCGTGTACCTGCGCAACATCGAGTTCAACGGCAGCGCAGGCACGTTGTCGGTGGCGCTGGCGCCGCACGCGGATCACCTGATTGTCACCGTGCACGGCGAAGTCAGCCGCCATATCGATGAGCTGGTCGTGCCGGTTTCGCACATGTTCGATCTCTACGCTGACCCTCACGTCATCGACCCCAGTCTGGCGAGCGACCCTTGGCTGGCGACGTTGGTGCAGGCACGCCCGGGGCTGCGGGTGCCGGGGGCGTTTTCAGGTTTCGAGCTGGTGGTGCGCACCATCGTCGGCCAGCAGGTCAGCGTCAAAGGCGCGACGACGATCGTCGGCAGGCTGGTACAGCGGGCCGGGGTTCAGATTGGCGAAAGCGCCAGCGAACCGCTGGCCTGGCGTTTCCCGACGCCGGATGCCTTGGCGCGCGCGAACCTGGACAGGATCGGCATGCCTGGCAAGCGCGTTGACACTTTGCAGCGTCTGGCGGCGTCGGTTGCCAGTGGCGAGCTCGTCCTCGATGCGCGCGCGGGCCATGTCGATGAGCGCAGGCGCCAGTTGCTGGCGCTGTCAGGCATCGGCCCGTGGACCGTCGAATATGTAGCGATGCGCGCCTGGCGCGACCCGGACGCATGGCCGGCCTCGGATCTGGTGTTGATGAATCTCATGACCTTGCAGGACCCGAGCCTGACGCGGCTGGCGCTGCACAAAGTCCGTGCAGAGGCCTGGAAACCGTGGCGCGCCTACGCGGCGATGCACATCTGGAATTCGGCCGCAGATGTCGCCGGCAAAGCCAAAGGCGGCTGATTCGGAATTCGACCGCAAGAACTGGATGGCCCGTAGCACACGCGCCGACCGATAGTATGGACCCCCCCCGCTGCGCCGCCGTTCGCAGTGTACGACTGTAGACAAGGAGTGACCCTGATGACCTTTACTTACCGTTTTGTCGATTCCCCGGTCGGTCGGCTGAAGCTGGTCGCCAAGGGCGAGTGTCTGGCGGCCATTCTCTGGGAGCATGAGCGCGCGAACCGGGTGCTTCTGGGCGAGATGGCCGAGGACCGTGGCAGTGAGATCATTCACCGCGCACAGGCGCAGCTTGCCGAGTATTTCGCCGGAACCCGCAACCAGTTCGAACTGGCCCTGGACTTTCACGGCACCGACTTCCAGAAGAAGGTCTGGCAGGCGTTGCTGACCATTCCCTTCGGTGAGACCCGCAGCTATCGCGAGATCGCTGTGCAGGTCGGCAATCCGGCGGCGGTGCGTGCCGTGGGCGCGGCCAATGGGCGTAATCCGATCTCCATCGTCGCGCCGTGCCACCGCGTGATTGGCAGCTCCGGTGCGTTGACCGGGTTCGCCGGCGGACTCAGCGCCAAGCAGTGGCTGCTGACGCTGGAGGGCCACCGCCTGCCAGCGTCGTACACGCAAGCGCAAGCGCTCCCGTCGCTGCAGGGATCGCTGTTCTAGACTCAGCGCTGGCCACGTTCGGCGGGAGCGCAAGATGCTGCTCCGCCCTCATTGAGTGTCACCCCAAGGAGATGAAACATGCCTGCTTCTGCCCAAACGTTTCGCGATCTGCACCACCAGCCCAGCGTCCTGCGCCTGCCCAATGCCTGGGATGCGGGCAGCGCCAGGCTGTTCGAAAGCGTCGGCGCCAAGGCCATCGCCACCACCAGCGCCGGTGTCGCCTGGGCTCAAGGCTATGCCGATGGGCGGGTGTTGCCGATGGACGTGGCGGTCAGCGTGGTGGCCAGTATTGCCAGGCTGATCAAGGTGCCGCTGTCGGTGGACATTGAAAACGGCTACTCCGACGATCCGCACACCGTCGCGCAGAACGTCAAGCGCATCCTCGATGCGGGCGCTGTGGGCATCAATCTCGAAGACGGGCCCGATGCGCCGCACCTGTTGGCGCGCAAGATCGAGGCGATCAAAACGATGGCGGCCAACAGCGGCCTGGACGTATTCATCAATGCCCGCACCGACGTGTACCTCGCCAGCCTGGTCGAGGAAGGGCTGCGCGTCGAGGAAACGCTCAAGCGCGGCAACCTGTACCAGCAGGCGGGCGCGGACGGGCTGTTCGTAGCCGCGCTGGTGGATATCGAGCAGATCGAGGCCGTGGTGCAGGGCGTTGACCTGCCGATCAACCTGTTGGCTCGGCCAGGCCTGCCTGATGCCGATGGCCTGGCGAAGCTGGGCGTGCACCGCCTGAGCGCCGGGTCCAGCGTCGCCCAGACCTTGTGGGGGCAAGCTGAGATTCTGGCCCGGGGGTTCCTCGAGCAAGGCCTATCGGAGCCCGTTACCCAGAGCAACCTGACGTACCCGCAGATTCAGGCGCTGTTCGGCCACTGACCTGAGTGAGTGGCTGACGAGACGTTGTCTGTTCACGTCGGCCAATTGCCCCATGTTCGTGTTCTCTGATGTGAGAAATGTCAGCAGCGGATAAATGGCGCTGTTCAGTGTTCGGCAAAAAGAGTACAAATGTACTCCATGACGACTCTGACTCCCCGACGCGCTGCCATCCTGACGTTCATTCGCGATCGCATCGCCCAGCATGGCCAGCCACCCAGCCTGGCAGAAATAAGCGAAGCCTTCGGTTTCGCGTCGCGCAGTGTGGCGCGCAAACACATTGTGGCGCTCACTGAAGCCGGCCTCATCGAGGTCACGGCCAATCAGGCTCGCGGCATCCGCCTGGTTGACGCCACGCGGCGTCCGGACATGCTGGAAATCCCCGTGCTGGGCCGTGTGGCGGCAGGTGCGCCCATCGGTCCGGACATCGATCACCACGACACCTTCACCCTGGACAGCCGCACATTCATGCGCGTCCCCGATTACCTGTTGCGGGTCACGGGCGACTCGATGATCGAGGACGGCATATTCGACGGCGATCTGGTCGGCATCCTGCAAAGTGCCGAAGCCCGTGACGGGCAGATCGTCGTGGCACGGCTCGATGGCGAAGTCACCATCAAGCGTCTGGAGCGCGGCGACGATCAGCTTCGGCTGTTGCCACGCAACCCGGCTTATCAGCCGATCATTGTCGGGCCCGATCAGGATTTCGCCATCGAAGGCGTGTTCTGCGGGCTGGTGCGCCGAGAATGATGGGCGCAGTGGTCAGCCTCGACGCGCTGCTGGACGAGCGTCGAGTCTGGAAAGGCCGTCCGGAGGTTCAGCCGGTCGCCGCCCAGCCCACCGGGCACGTTTTGCTCGATGCCGCTTTGCCGATGGGCGGATGGCCACCGGCGGCCCTTACCGAAGTGTTGATCCCGGCCGACGGCTGCGGCGAATTGCGCCTGTTATGGCCGACCCTGGCGCGACTGGCCGACAGTGGCGAGCGCATCGTGCTGATCGCACCGCCTTACGTGCCTTACGCGCAGGCCTGGCAGGCGGCGGGCATCGATCTGCGGCAGTTGTCGGTGATCGAGGCCAGCGAGCGTGATGCCTTATGGGCGGTCGAGCAATGCCTGCGCTCAGGCAGTTGCGGTGCGGTGTTGTGCTGGCCGAACAAAGTCGATGACCGCGCCTTGAGACGGCTGCAAGTGGCCGCCGAAACCGGGGAAACCCTGGCCTTCGCCTGTCGGGAGCAGCAAGCGGCCGCCAATCCGTCTCCGGCCGCCTTGCGCATCGCCATCGACATGCGACCCCACCAGTTACGGGTGCTCAAATGCCGTGGCGGGCTGGCGCCTTCATCACCCATTCCTTTTACCACCGACGCCTGAGGTTCCCATGCTCTGGGCTTGTGTCCTGCTGCCGCAACTGGCGCTGGACGGCGTCATGCGTCGTCGCGCCGACCCTGAACGTCCTCTGGCATTGATCAGCGGCAGCGCCCAGCGCCGTGTTCTGCAGACCGTGAATCCTGCCGCCCGTGAACTGGGGCTGCGTCCCGGTCAGTCGCTGACGGCAGCCCATGCCATGACCCGCGAGTTCGACACCGTCGATTACGATCCGGATGAAACCGAGCGCTGGCAGCGGCTGTTGGCGGCCTGGGCCTATCGCTTCAGTTCCCATGTCAGCCTGAAGTACCCGCGAGTGCTGCTGATGGAGGTTGAATCCAGCTTCGGCCTGTTTGGCCCATGGCCTGTGTTCGAGGCGCGCCTGCGACAGGAGCTGACCGGGCTGGGGTTCAGTCATCGCATTGTCGCGGCGCCCAACCCGCTGGCGGCGCGCATGCTCGCCAACGCCCACGACGGTCTGGCGGTGAATGACAACGACAGTCTGCAGCAGGTGCTCGATCAGATGCCGGTCAACCGGATCGGCCTGTCGCAGGAGGTGGCGTCGGCACTGGCGCGCATGGGCCTGCACAGGGTCAGACAGGTGCTGGCCTTGCCCCGCGACACCCTGGCCCGGCGCTTTCCGGCGACTGTGCTGCAACACCTGGACACCTTGTTCGGGCGCAGGCCCATGGCCCTTGAGTGCTACGTGCCGCCCGACCATTTCGACACCCGCATCGAGCTCAATTTCGACGTTGAATCCCATCAGGCGCTGCTGTTTCCGCTCAAGCGGATAATCGCCGATCTGGCGCTGTTCCTGGCCGGGCGGGACAGCGGCGTGCAGCGCTTCGTCATCCATCTGGAGCACGTGCCCAGTGTGGGCAGCGTGGCGCCGGACACCTTGATACCCGTTGGATTGCTCAGCGCCGAACGTGAAGCCAACATGCTCTTCGAGCTGGCCCGTGGGCGTCTGGAACAGGTGGAAGTCCCTTCGCCGGTTCGAGCCTTGAGATTGCAGGCCAGGGACTTGCCGGCATTTGTGCCGTCTCACCGCGAGCTGTTCGACGACCGCCCACAGCAAAGCATGCCCTGGGAGCAATTACGCGAGCGACTGCGCGCCCGGTTGGGAGACGATGCCGTAGGCGGTCTCGGGTTTCAGGCCGACCATCGCCCGGAGTGTGCCTGGTCGCCGGTCAGCCCAGTCAAACCGGCGAAAGTCACCCACAATGTGCCGCGTCCGGGGTGGCTGCTGCGTGAGCCGGAAACGCTGGTCGAATCTGGCGTGCGTGTGCTGGCAGGGCCCGAACGGATTGAATCCGGCTGGTGGGACGGCGGCGATGTGCGCCGTGATTATTTTCTCGTCGAAACCCGCAACGGACAGCGCGGCTGGGCCTACCGCAAGGTGGGCGATGACAGCGGCCTGGTGCTGCATGGCTGGTTTGCATGAGCTGCGAATACGCCGAGCTGCATTGCCTGTCGAATTTCAGCTTCCAGCGCGGCGCATCCAGCGCCAAGGAACTGTTCGAGCGGGCAAAACAGCACGGTTATCAGGCGCTGGCGATCACTGATGAATGCACGCTGGCTGGCATCGTGCGTGCCTGGCAGGCTGCCCGTGACGCCGAGCTGCCGCTGATCATCGGCAGCGAGATCACCCTCGAGAACGGGCCTAAAGTGGTGTTGCTGGTGGAGAACCTGCAGGGTTATCAGGCGTTGTGTCGCCTGATCACTCAAGGGCGGCGACGCAGCAAGAAAGGCGAATACCGCCTATTGCGCGAAGACTTTTTGCAGCCCGTACAAGGCTTGCTCGCGTTGTGGGTGGCGGACCTGGATCAGCCTGCCGAGGTGCGCCGGGAACACGGCGAATGGCTGCGCGGTATTTTTCAACACGATCTGTGGCTGAGCGTCCAGCTGCACCGTGGGCCGGATGATCACCTGCGACTGAACACGTTATTGGCATTGGCACGTTCACTGGGCATACCGCCGGTGGCCAGTGGCGATGTGCATATGCATGCTCGTGGCCGACGCGCGCTGCAGGACACCATGACTGCCATCCGACATCACACCCTTGTCGCGGAAGCCGGACACCGGCTGTTCGCCAATGGCGAGCGGCACTTGCGCCCGCGCGCGACGCTGGCCGAACTGTACCCCGCGCAGTTGCTGGCTGAAACGCTGGTCATTGCCCGACGTTGCACCTTCGATCTTGGCCAGTTGCGCTATGAGTATCCCCATGAACTGGTGCCTGCCGGGTTCACGCCCACGAGCTGGTTGCGAAAACTGACCGAAGCCGGCGCCCGCTGGCGTTGGCCCGACGGCGTTCCGGAGGTGGCGCGGCAGAATATCGAGAAAGAGCTGAAGATCATCGCCACGATGAAGTACGAAAGCTACTTCCTCACCGTCCACGACATCGTCAACTTTGCCCGCGAGCAGAGCATTCTGTGCCAGGGTCGGGGTTCTGCAGCCAACTCGACGGTGTGTTTCGTGCTGGGCATCACCGAGCTCGACCCGGCCAAAGGCAATCTGCTGTTCGAGCGCTTCATTTCCGAGGAGCGTAACGAGCCACCCGACATCGACGTGGATTTCGAGCACGAACGCCGTGAAGAAGTCCTGCAATATGTGTTTCGCCGATACGGCCGGGGCAGGGCGGCGCTGACTGCGGTGGCCAGCACTTACCACGGTGCCGGAGCGGTCCGGGATGTGGCGCGGGTGCTGGGCTTGCCACCGGACCAGATCAACGCGTTGGCCGACTGCTTCAGCCGCTGGAGCGACAGCATGCCGCCTGTCGAGCGCCTGCGTGAATGCGGCTTCGAACCCGACAGCCCGGTGCTGCGCAGGGTCATGGCGCTGACCGGCGAGCTGATCGGATTTCCCCGCCACCTGTCGCAACACCCCGGCGGGTTCGTGATTTCCGAGCACCCGCTGGAAACGTTGGTACCAGTGGAAAACGCGGCCATGGCCGACCGGACCATCATTCAGTGGGACAAGGACGATCTGGATCTGGTGGGCCTGCTCAAGGTCGACATTCTGGCGCTGGGCATGTTAAGCGCGCTGCGCCGCACCTTTGATCTGGTTGAACTGCATCGGCATAAACGCTGGACCATTGCCACGCTTCCCGCCGAAGACCGGCCGACCTACGAGATGATCAGCCGTGCCGACACCGTCGGCGTGTTCCAGATCGAATCGCGGGCACAGATGTCGATGCTGCCGCGCCTGCAGCCCAAGACCTTCTACGATCTGGTCATTGAAGTGGCGATCGTCCGGCCGGGCCCGATTCAGGGCGATATGGTGCATCCGTATCTGCGTCGCAGAAATGGCGAGGAGGCGGTGACGTATCCCTCCGAAGCGCTCGAAGAGGTGTTCAAGCGAACCCTCGGCGTGCCGCTGTTTCAGGAACAGGTCATGCAGCTGGCGATTGTTGCCGCCGATTATTCGCCCGGCGAAGCAGATCAACTGCGCCGCTCCATGGCCGCCTGGAAACGCCATGGCGGGCTCGAGCCGCATCGGGTCCGGCTCAGTGATCGGATGAAGGAAAAGGGCTATCCCGACGAATTCATCCATCGCATTTTCGAACAGATCAAAGGCTTCGGCAGCTACGGTTTTCCTGAGTCCCACGCCGCCAGTTTCGCCTTGCTGACCTACGCCAGTTGCTGGCTCAAATGCCACGAACCGGCGGCGTTTACCTGCGCCCTGATCAACAGCTGGCCGATGGGTTTCTACAGCCCGGATCAACTGCTTCAGGACGCCCGGCGCCATCACATCGAAGTGCGTCCGGTGGATGTGCGTTACAGCGACTGGGACTGTTCCCTGGAGCCGGTCGAACATCCCGACTACACCCGCAACCTGGCGATCCGCATGGGCATGCGCATGATTCGTGGCTTTCGCGAGGAAGACGCCCGGCGTATCGAGCAGGCCCGCCGGCAACGTGCATTAAAGGACGTCACGGATCTGTGCGTCCGCGCCGATCTGGATAACCGCGCACGTGCCTCGCTGGCGGACTCCGGGGCATTGCGCGGTCTGGTCGGTCATCGCCACCGCGCGCGTTGGGAAATAGCCGGCGTCGAGGTGCAGCGTCCGTTGTTCGGTGATGACTGCTTCGGCGAAGAAGCCCAGGTCGTTTTACCGCTGCCCAGCGTGGCTCAGGATCTGGTGGCCGATTACGACACCCTTGGCACTACGCTGGGTCCGCATCCGATGGCGCTGTTGCGCAATAAGTTGTCAGCCAGACGCTTTCGCAGTTCGAAGGACCTGTTGACTGAAGAGCATGGGCGCAATTTCAGCGTCGCCGGACTTGTAGTGGGGCGTCAGCGACCGGGTACCGCCAGCGGCGTCACGTTCGTCACGCTGGAAGACGAGCATGGGATGATCAACGTGGTGGTCTGGCGCGACCTGGCTGAACGGCAGCGCAAGGTCCTGGTGGGGTCGCAGCTGCTGCAGGTGTTCGGCAAGTTCGAATACCAGAAGGGTGTGCGCCACATCATTGCGCAGCGGATGTTCGACCTGACTCCGCTGCTCACCGGTCTTGATGTTCGCAGCCGGGATTTCAAATAACCGGGTGCAGCCTCCGTCAGGGCCGGGTGCTGCACTGTGGGTGGGTGATTGTGATCAAAGCTCGACCTTGACCGCTCGCCCGGTCCTGATCGATTCCAGTGCGCAGTTGGCCAGATGCAGGGCTTTCAGGCCATCCCGCGCGCTGGTCGGCAATGACTGGTGCGCGCGCACAGCGTCGATGAACTGGTTGAGTTCGATGCGATACGAATCGGCATAACGTTCGAGGAAGAAGTTCAGCAACGGCTCGCGCACTTCGGTCTGGCCGGCGCTGTAAGTGCGAACACTGCTGGGGCGATGGTTGTCGTTGAGGATCATGCCCTTGGAACCGAACACCTCCAGGCGCTGGTCGTAACCGTAGACGGCCTCGCGGCAGCAATTGATGTGGCATTGCTTGCCCGACGCAGTGCGCAGCAGCACCATCACGCTGTCCCAGTCCTCCAGCTGCGCCAGATCGGGCTCCACCAGACGGCTGGCGATGGCGATCACCTCGACCGGCTCTTCCCCCAGCAGCGTGCGGGCGGTGTCGAAGTCGTGAATGGTCATGTCGCGGAAAATACCGCCGGAGTGCTTGAGGTTGTCCAGCGACGCCAGTCCAGGGTCGCGACTGGTGATGATCACCTGACGCACCTCGCCGATCTCGCCGGCGGCAATGGCTTTGCGCATTTGCAGGGTGTCGGGGTCGAAGCGCCGATTGAAGCCCAGCATGACGTTGCCGTTGAGGCGCTCGACCTCTTCGACCGCCTGTGCAGCCTTGCCGAAGTCCAGATCGATCGGCTTTTCGCACAGCACCGGCTTGCCCAGCTTGACCGCCCGCAGCATGTAGTCGATGTGCGTGTCGGTGTGGGTGCCGATCACCACCGCGTCGACATCGTCTCGGGCGATGGCCTCGGCGCAGTCATACGCCGCCGCGCAGCCCAGCCTGGCCGCCAGCGCGTCGACGCCTTCGCGCCAGGGGTCGGCGATCACCGACAGTTGCACGTCCGGATTGGCCGCCACGTTGGCGGCGTGGATGTTGGCGATGCGGCCTGCGCCGAGAACTGCAATGCGTAGCATGGGTGGATCTCCTGGGATTGTTGTTATCGGGTAGATCGGTCTGGAAAGGCGACGCCTGTCAGTGCGCCAGATTGAACGGTGTCACGATCTGCACCTGGGAGGAGGTGATCGGATCGACTGTGCATAAACGATGAAATTGCAGGAGGTGCAGGAATGCCTGTCGCGCATCGACCTGCAGGTTGTGATCGATGACGGCGGCGATTTTCTCCTCGGCCAGCAACTGACGGTTTTCCTGATCGAGGTCGTGACCGATGAACACCGCCAGTGGACGCTCCAGCGCCTGGAAGGCGTCGACGATCGCCCGGTTGCCACCTCCGACGCTGTAGACCGCCTTGATCGACGGGTTGTCATGCAACGCCTGAGTCACCCGCGCGAGGGTCGGTTGATAGACCCCGAAGCCCCCACTGACGTCGACCACACGCAGATGCGGCGCACGACTGCGCAACCAGGTGCGAAAGCCCATCTCACGCTCTTCTTCGCCGCGAAACAGTTCGCTGCTGATCACCACCGCGACATCCTGCGGGCTGGTGTCCAGCCAGCGCGACATCAGATAAGCCGCCGTCTGCCCGGCCGTACGGTTGTCCATGCCGATGTAGCCGATGCGTTCGCTCTGGGGCAGGTCCGACACCAGTGTGACCACCGGGATGCCCGCGGCCGTGACCTGGTTGACCGCCTCGTTGATCTGCGGCTCGTCGGCAGCCTTGAGGATCAGGCCCTGACTGCCTTTGCCGATGCAGCGCACGATCAGGTCGTGCATCTGCTGGGTGTCGATTTCCTGATACAGGTGATAGCGCGGAAAGATACGGAACGGCGCCAGATTGCCCAGCTGTGCGTGGATGGCTTCCTGCACCGCGTCGCTGAAGCGCTTGGGGGTGTGCAGGATGATGTCGATGTGAAGGGTCCGGCCGACGGCGGGGCCTGACTTTTCCTGTGCCTCGAGTTCTTCGAGGGCTTGCTGGATACGCCGGTTGGTCTGGTAATGCACGCTGCCGCGCTCATGCAACACCCGATCGACCGTGGCTTTGCTGACGCCCGCCTGGGCTGCGATTTGCTTGATCGAGAAACGCCTGGCGCGGTCCAGCATGTCGATCCCCTGGCTTGGAATGAGCTTTTTGTGAGGTCTTGTTGAGGTCGATTCGGGCCTCAATGAGGTGAACGCAATGCTAGTCTCAGTTCCATTCGTTGTACAGATGGAATTTTATTTCCATAGCCGCGACGGACTTTTCTGAACCCCAAAACAACAACAGCGGGAGCCAGGCATGTCAGCACGTGATCTTTGTGTTCCGGATCTTTCCCGATCGTTCAGCGGTCGCTATTTCATTGTCACCGGCAGTACCCAGGGTCTGGGCGCCGCCGTGGCACACACCCTTGCAGCGCGCGGCGCGGCCGGCCTGATCATCTGCGGGCGTAGCCGAGACAGGGGCGAAGAGCAAGTGCGGCGGCTGGCGGAAGGCGACTGTCAGGCGTTCTTCGTGCAAGCCGATATGGAAAGCGTCGAGGACTGCCGACGGGTCGTTGCCGCCGCCAAAACGCATTTCGGGACCGTCCACGGGCTGGTCAACTGCGCCGGAATGTCTGACCGTGGCACCATCATCGACACCTCACCGGAGCTGTTCGACCGAATCTTCGCGGTCAATGTCCGGGCGCCGTTCTTCCTCATGCAGGAATGCATCAAGCTGATGATTGCAGATCAGGTGGAAGGCTCGATCGTCAGCATTCTCAGCGTGTCGGGGCATGGCGGGCAGTCGTTTCTGTCGGCCTACGCGGCGTCGAAAGGCGCACTGGCGATCCTCACCAAAAACGTTGCGTTCAGCACGTTGCGCAATCGTATTCGCGTCAACGGGCTGAACATCGGCTGGATGGACACGCCGCACGAAGACCAGATTCAGCGCCAGTACCACGCCGCCGAAGACGGCTGGCTGGAACACGCTGAAGCGCAGTCGCCATTCGGTCGGCTGCTCAAGCCTCAGGAGGTCGCCAACAGCGTCGCGTACCTGCTGTCCGACCAGTCGGGCATGACCACCGGCGCGGTCATCGACATGGAGCAAGGCATCATCGGCTGCGGCGACGGCTCCACACCGAGGCCGATGGCGGCGTTGTCGCTGGACAGCGTCAAGGGTGGTGAGCTGTGACGGCGCCATTCAGCCTGTTCGGCAGCGCTGCCGACATCGATGTGAACGCCTTTGCCGCGTTGTGCGAGCAAACGGTCAATGCCGCCGATTACCCCAACGCGCAGGAGGTGGTCAGTCGAGTGGTGATCTACCGGGCCGATACCATGCGCCGCGTTCAAGGCCAGGATCGCCAAGCGTTGATGGGCGAGCTGCATCACCTGTTCCGCGACGGCCCGGGTGTGATGGTGGTGCGCGATGCTTACCCTGACCTTGCCGTGATCGATCGGCACAGCGAAGTGTTTCGCCAGATCATTGCCGAAGAAGCGGCCAGCGTCGTGCGTGCCGATCATTTCGCCCGCGCCGGGGCCAATCAGCGGATCTGGAATTCGCTGCAGAAAGCCGCCAGGCATTCGCCGGATTCGTTCATCGAGTACTACGCCAATCCGTTGCTCGGGCTGATCGCCGAGGCGTGGCTAGGCCCGTATTTTCAGGCCACGGCGCAGGTCAACGTGGTAACACCGGGCGGCCAGGCGCAACAGCCCCATCGGGATTACCACCTGGGGTTCCAGAGCAATGAGGTGGCGCAGCGATTCCCTCTGCCACTGCATCGGCTGTCGCAGAGCCTGACGCTGCAAGGCGCCGTGGCGCACACCGACATGCCGCTGGAAACCGGGCCGACGCTGCTGCTGCCGTTTTCCCAGCGGTACGAACCCGGCTATCTGGCGTGGCGTGATCCGCGCTTCATCGATTACTTCCAGGGCCACGCGATCCAGTTGCCGCTGAACAAGGGTGACCTGCTGTTCTTCAACCCGGCGCTGTTCCACGCGGCGGGCACCAACCGCACCCCGGACCAATACCGGATGGCCAACCTGCTGCAGATTTCCGCGGCGTTCGGCAAACCCATGGAGACGGTCAATCGCGAAGAGATGATGCTGGCGCTGTATCCGTCGCTGCTCAAGCGAGTGGCGCAAAGCGAGTTGGATGAAGACAGCCTGCAGGCGGTGATCGCCATGAGCGCTGACGGTTATTCGTTCCCGACCAATCTGGACACCGATCCGCCACTGCACGGCATGGCGCCCCAGACCGGACAACAGTTGCTTGAGCAGGCGTTGAGGGAACGGTGGGAAATGACGCGTTTTGCTGAGGCGGTCGAAACGATGCGGCGCAAGCGTCTGGCGTAGCGATCTGAGAATTTGTCTCGCTGTAAATACCAGCGGCTTGAAACTGGCACGCGCTGTGCTGTCCTGAACGCAACCGGGTTGTTGAACAATCCCGCTCGTTCAGGAAGTGTCGTACGTGTCCATTGCCAAAGCAAACGGCCTGTCGCTGGCCGATCAGGTCGCTCACGAGCTGCGCGAAGACATCATCAATGGCCGATTGCTGTCGGGCATGGCGTTGGTGGAAAGCGAGCTGGTGCGCCGCTACAGCGCCTCGCGCAACACTGTGCGCGAAGCGCTGCACTTGCTGGGCCGCGAAGGCCTGACCACGTACGTGCGGCACAAAGGCGTGATGGTCCGGCGCCTGAGCGAGGACGATGTCCGCGATCTGTTCAGGGTCCGTCGCACGCTGGAATCACAGGCGATTCTGGTGGGCATGCCGCTGGTCGACAACCGCTCAGCGCGGATGGGCAATGCGATCGAAGCCGCGGAACTGGCGTGCGAACGCGAGGACTGGCGCGCTTTCGGCACCCACAGCCTGCGCTTCCATCAACAGGTGGTCGGTCTGCTGCACAGCCCTTCGTTCGATGAGTTTTTCACCAACATCGTCGCGCAGATGCGCCTGGTGTTTTCCGCCGCCCCCGACGAAGCCCGCTACCAGGGACCCTGGCTCGAACGCGACCGGCATATCCACCAACTGCTGATCGATGGTCGCCGGCGTGACGCCGACCAGGCCATGGGCAGTTACCTCGACGATTCCGAAACCCAGGCGCTGGATCTGCTTGCCAGCGCTGCCAGACCGTGAACAGGAGATTGCCATGTACAAAGACTACCCAGCCGCCTATCAGGTCAGCAAAGGCGCGGCGCTGCAGGTCGATACCGCCTTTTATGAGCGCATCCGCGAGCGTCGGGACGGCCGCACGCTGGTCGAGCAATTCGAGGTGCCGATTCGCACCGGAAGCGCCTGGAAGGTCAAGGCCGGGCAGGTGTTTCGTGTGACCACCCCGGTCGGCCCGCAGGTGGGCGACTTCAACGTCTGGAACGCCAACGACCCGCGGGAGCGCATGTGGGCCGCGCGCACCCGCCAGCTGCAAGGCGCCCATGTCAGCACCCACGATCGTCTGTGGTCGAACCTGCCGTTTCTGCGGCCGATGGTCACGATCACCGATGACAGCCTGGCGAGTTACGGCATCGACGAGCACGGCGGTCGGTTGCACGATTTGCTCGGAACGCGTTGCGATCCGTACGTGAACAAAATGCTCACGGGGGAGGATTTTCATCATCACTGCCATTCCAATCTGACGCGCGCAGTGCTGCCGCACGGGCTGACCGAATTCGATGTGCATGACGTGCTGAATATCTTCCAGTGCACGGGCCTCAATCACGACGATATGTATTTCATGAAGGCCTGCCCGGCGCAGAAGGGCGATTACCTGGAGTTTTTCGCCGAGATAGACCTGCTGTGCGCACTGTCCACCTGCCCGGGCGGAGACTTGTCGCTGCCGATGTGGGGCCCGGAAGCACAGGATCCGCTGACGGTCTGTCGGCCGTTGGGCGTGGAAATCTACGACCTCGACGCCTCGTTGCTGCAGGGTTGGGAGCCGCCGGCTCGCGCTGAGTACAATGGCCTGCACGGACTGGCGATCGCCAAGGCTGCGTGGGAAAAGTAAACCATTGAGCAATGGCCTGTGCGTCCGGCACATCGGGTATGGCAGGCCATCCGGCCTTTAAGCGTCGCGCAACAGGTCGTGGGCGTTGAGCAGGCTCCAGGCGATTTCGGGGTGCTTTTCCAGACCGCGACGAATGGCGGCAGGGATGGCGGCGCGGGTCTTGCGGCACATGCCGGGCAACTCAGCGATGTCGATGATGATCCCGCGCATGCTGCGCACTTCGTTCACGCCAGGCGCGACATGAAGGCGGATACCGAGCTGCTCGAACATGCGCCGCTGCATATGCTCCAGGTCGCTCAGGCTGACAATGTTTTCCAGTCGCTCCAGCAGGCGCTTTTCTTCCTGGCGGGTCAGGCAGAGGATGCGCAGGTCTGTGCCGGAAGTTTCCAGCAGGCGCTCGCGGTCGCAGACACAGGCGCCGGGCGGGCAAGGGGAGCGGATCGGCAGTGAGGGGATCATGGGCACCGATCATAACCATGCGCGCGTTCGGTTGACAGCCGCCTGTCGGCCCTCGGCAAGCCTTCGTCGTCAGTCGATGTGGTAAGGCCAATATCATTTAGATTTAATTGGTCTTGCCAATATCGAAATGCGTGTGTAGCTTTTTTCCAGCACGCAGGGCCTGTTCTCGCAGCACCGGATGGGCGCCCAGGACCACAACAACAAAAGATCACCCCGGCGAGGCGCGACCTTTCCCTCGGCCCGTGCCGGCTGCCTGGTCTGGAGAAGAGACATGCTCACAGTCGTTTGCGAAAAACCCGGCTCCCTGATGGCGCTGGATCGCCAGAAACCTGTCCGCGGGCCCGGCGAGACGCTGGTCAGAATCAAACGCGTCGGCGTCTGTGGCACCGATCTGCACATCTTCAATGGTAACCAGCCGTTTCTGGAATACCCCCGCGTGATGGGCCACGAATTCTCCGGCATCGTCGAGCAAAGCGAGGCGGGCAGCGGGCTTGAGCCCGGTGACGTGGTGTACGTGATGCCTTACCTGTCGTGCGGCGACTGCATCGCCTGCCGTCAGGGCAAGACCAATTGCTGCGTGCGGATTCAGGTGCTGGGCGTGCATCGCGACGGCGCCTTCACCGAATACCTCAGCCTGCCGCACGCCTTCGTGCTCAAGGCCCAAGGGGTGACGCTGGATCAGGCGGCGATGATCGAGTTCCTCTCCATCGGCGCCCACGCTGTGCGTCGCTCGGACATTCAAAAGGGGCAGCGCGCGCTGGTGGTTGGCACTGGCCCGATCGGCATGGCGGTGGCCATTTTCTCACGGCTGCGCGGCGCCCAGGTCACCGTGCTGGATACCCGCGAGGACCGTCTGGCGTTTTGCAGGCAGCACTTGCAGACAGACGCCGCGGTGCTGATCGGTGAACACGACAAACAGCAGCTCGAGGCGCTGACCCAAGGGGAATTTTTCGACGTGGTGTATGACGCCACCGGCAACGCCAAGGCCATGGAGCGCGGTTTCGAGTTCATCGCCCACGGCGGCAAGTACGTGTTGGTGTCCATCGTGCGCGACACCATCAGTTTCTCCGATCCCGAATTCCACAAGCGCGAAGCAACGCTGATGGGCAGCCGTAACGCGACGGTCGAGGATTTCCGTTATGTCGAACAATGCCTGCGCGATGGTCTGATTCCCGATGCCGCGCTCAATACCCACCGGATGAAACTGGCCGAAGTCACCGAGCGATTCACGACGTTGCTCGACCCTGCCCAAGGCGTGGTCAAAGCCATCGTCGAATGCTAGGAGACGGCCATGAGCAATCCGCTGTCCACGCCCATTTTGCAATTCGGCACCAGTCGTTTTCTTCAGGCCCATGCCGATCTGTTCATCTCCCAGGCGCTCAGCCGGGGCCAGGCATTGGGCAAGGTGACCGTGGTGCAGACCACCGCCAGTTCCGACAGCGCCCGGCGTGTCCAGGCCCTTGCCACCGGGGCGGGTTATCCGGTGCGGATACAGGGCACCGAGCAGGGCCGCACGATCGATGAGCAATGCTGGTCCACCTCGATTGCCGGTGCGCTGAACGCGGCGCACGACTGGCCGCTGATTCGTCATGCCATGCAGCGCGACGTGCAGGTGGTGATTTCCAATACCGGTGACAAGGGCTATGCGCTGGATGCCGCTGATACGCCGGCACTGTTGGGCCGCGATGCGCCGGCGCCGATGAGCTTTCCGGCCAAATTGCTGGTGTTGCTGCATGATCGCTGGCAGGTCAGTCCCGACGCGCCGCTGTCGTTGTTCCCGTGCGAACTGGTGTCACGCAATGGCGATGTCCTGCGTGATCTGATCATCGGCCTGGCCGCTGACTGGCAGCTGCCCACAGCGTTTGCCGACTACCTGCGGCACACCTGTCGCTGGGCGAACTCGCTGGTCGATCGCATCGTTTCGCAACCGATCGAGCCCATCGGCGCGGTCGCCGAGCCGTACGCGCTCTGGGCCATCGAGGAACAAGACGGCTTGCAGTTGCCCTGCGTGCACCCGTGCATCGTGCTCACCCGCGAACTGCAGCACTACGAGCACTTCAAGCTGTTCATGCTCAATCTGGGGCACAGCTGGCTCGCGGAGCGCTGGCTGAGCGAGGGCCGGGCGCATGACGAGACGGTCTATCAGGCGATGAGCGACGCCTCGATGCGGCAGTGTCTTGAGGCGGTCTGGGAGCACGAGGTGCTGCCGGTTTTCGCGGCCAGCAACCAGTTGGCGCAGGCGCGGGATTATCTGGCAAGCGTGCGCGACCGCTTCCTTAATCCGTTTCTGCAGCATCGGATCGCCGACATCGCGCAGAACCATGAAGAGAAGAAACGCCGTCGGTTTCTGCCCATGGTCCAGATGGCTCCACCGGGCCTTGCGCAGCCCGGCCTGCGCAAGGCGCTGCAGCAATAGAGCGCGAGCGGGGTGTGTCTGGTGTCTGGTGGCTATCTAGCGGATGCGAGCCTCTTCGCGAGCAAGCTCGCTCCCACGGGATGTGGGTCTGGCCGGAGAGTTTGAGCATGCCTGGAGATCCCTGTGGGAGTGAGCCAACTGTCTTTAACAGCCCCTCGATCAATGGCGTGACGCCCGACGCTTTCCCGGCTAAAGCCGGTTCTACAAACATTTGCAGCGCCTGTAGGACCGGCTTCAGCCGGCAAGAGGCCAGTGGATGCTGTGGAAATGTAGCGTCTGGACGTTAGCGTTCATGAGCAAACTTGCCCCACAGGTTTTGTTACCCGTCAGCGCCGCGTACCCTTGTAGGAGCGCGCTTGCCCGCGAATTGGCCGGTGTGTCCGGTGGAGATGCAGCGGCTGGAGGTCAGCCTTCGCGAGCAAGCTCGCTCCCACGAGAGTTGGCTCTGGCCGGAGAGTTTGGGTATGCCTGGAGATCCCTGTGGGAGTGAGCCAACTGTCTTTAACAGCCCCTCGATCAATGGCGTGACGCCCGACGCTTTCCCGGCTAAAGCCGGTCCTACATACATTTGCAGCGCCTGTTGACCGGCTTCAGCCGGGAAGAGGCCAGTGGATGCTGTGGAAATGTAGCGTCTGGAAGTCAGCGTTCATGAGCAAGCTTGCCCCACAGGTTTTGTTACCCGTCAGCCCTGCGTAACTTTGTAGGAGCGCGCTTGCCCGCGAATTGGCCGGTCTGTCTGGTGGAGATGCAGCGGCTGGGAGTCAGTCTTCGCGAGCAAGCTCGCTCCTACGAGATTTGTGTCTGGCCGGAAGGTTTGGGTATGCCTGAGATCCCTGTGGGAGTGAGCTTGCTCACGAAAGCTTGGGTCTTGCCGGTAGAGCTGTGGCGGATGGACAGAGCAGTTCCCGGCAAATGCTTTTGTACGGGTTCTGTGGTCAGATGGCTTCGAAGTTCTGCATTCGTAGCCGATCTCGCTCACCCTGGTTTGCCTATCGGGGCGTTGTCGGGCCTGTGGTATGCTCCGGCGCAGACCGATGGAACGTGATTCATGACTGCGCCAAGCCTCCCCACCGAACGACGCCTTTACCAGATAACTGCTGATCGTCTGCGCGAGCACATTCGCAAGCACGGCATCAAACCCGGTTCGCGCCTGCCGCCGGAACGCGACCTGGCGCAGTTGCTCGGCGTGTCGCGGCCTTCATTGCGCGAGGCGCTGATCGCACTGGAGATCGAGGGCAGCGTCGAGATCCGCATGGGGTCAGGCATTTACGTCTGCGAGCATCTGCTGGGCGTCAAGGGCAAGACCCGCACGCTGGGTGAAAGCCCGTCAGAACTCATGCAGGCCCGCGCGCTCATTGAAGGTGAGTGCGTCATGCTGGCTTGCCTGCATGGCACCAAGGCCGACTATCGTTATCTGCAAACCTGCATCGACAAGATGCGCGAGGGCGCGCTGAAAGGCGTTCCGGCCCTGGATGACGACCGAAAATTCCATCAGCGGCTGGCAAAAATGAGCGGCAATTCAACGCTGGTGCGGATCATCACTTCGCTGTTCGAAGAGCGCTACAGCCCGCTGACAGCGCACGTCAGCGAGCATTCCGAAACGCGTGAAACCTGGGCCATCGCCGTGGCCGAGCATGAAGCGATTTTGCAAGCCGTCCAGGCGCGTGATCTGATTGGCGCGCAGACGGCCATGCGCGAACACCTGCGCCGATCAGAAGCGCGCTGGCTGGACGGCATGGATTCGGAGCAGACCTGAGCCGACGCTACCGGACACGCCGCGTTCATGCAGACGCTCGTCAGTCCATGATGCTGCCGCGACATGGGTCAATGGGCCGGCATGGCCTTGCGAATCCCTTCGAAGAGCCCGTTCAGGTACACCGCGCCCAACGCCCGGTCGTACAACCCGTAACCCGGTTTGCCGGTTTCCCCCCAGATCATGCGACCGTGGTCGGACCGGTAATAGCCTTCGACCCCCGTTTCCACATACGCCTTGACGATCTCGCCCATGTCCAGTGAGCCGTCTTCGGAGCGATGAGCCGTCTCGTAGAAATCGCCGGCCTCATTGACTTTGACGTTACGCAAATGCGCGAAGTGGATGCGGCCCTGAGCGCCGAATTCGCGCACCAGCGACGGAATGTCATTGCCCAGATCGGCGCCCAGCGAGCCTGAGCAGAGGGTCAGCCCATTGGCCGGGTCATCGACCATCGCCATGATCCGGGCCAGATCCTGGCGGTTCTTCACCACCCGCGGCATGCCGAACATCGAGCGGGGCGGATCGTCGGGGTGCAGGGCCATCTTGATGCCCGCTTCGCGCGCCACCGGAATGATCCGCTCGAGAAAATACGCCAGCCTCTCGCGCAGGGTGTCTTCACTCACCTGCGCGTACTCCTCGATCAGCGCACGCAAGATGTGCGGCTCGTAACTGACGTCCCAGCCCGGCAGGCTGATGCCGTCGTCAAGATTGGCCTGTTCGATCACCGCGACGTCGAATGCCAGCGTGGTCGAGCCGTCCGGCAACTCCATGGCCAGCGTCGAGCGAGTCCAGTCGAAGACCGGCATGAAGTTGTAACAGACCACCTTGACCCCGCAGGCGGCGAGGTTGCGCAACGTCTGCGCGTAGTGATCGATCAGGTGATCGCGGGTGGGCAGGCCACGCTTGATGTCTTCGTGCACCGGCACGCTTTCGATGACTTCGAGCGCCAGGCCGTGGGCGTTCACGCGGGCCTTGAGCGCCTGGATTTTTTCCAGCGGCCAGACGTCGCCCACGGGAATGTCGTAGATGGCGGACACCACGCCGGTCATGCCGGGGATCTGGCGGATGTACTGCAAGGTGACGGGGTCGCTGTCCCCGTACCAACGGAAGGTCATCTTCATCGCTGAGTCCTTGTTGTTATGAGTTTCGATGCGATCGCGCTCCGCGCCGACGCTGCCGATGCGTCAGGAGAGGAGGGCGTGGACGAGCATAGATTGGTCAGGCCAAATAATGCAAATGTCGACCGTCCAGCATAAAAACGCTCAAAAATTGCTTCAGCGAGTTTCCATAACCGGCTTTTCGGGTCTAGTATCGGCTGCATTCGGATATTTGGTCAGGCCAATTCACAGGTTCGCGCTGTGCTTTTACAGGCAACGATGAACCACCCGTGGAACAGGTCCAGAGCGCTGTCTGAAGCTCCAACGAAGTCTTACTCATAAAAATAATTAGGAGGACTCGCCATGCAGAAAGGGCGCTGGTTGGTAATTTTTCTGTGCTTCCTCGCGGTGGCCATCAACTACATCGACAGGGCCAACCTTGCGGTTGCCGCCCCTTATATCCAGAAAGAACTCGGTTTGGGCTCAGGGCAGATGGGCCTGCTGCTCAGCGGCTTCTTCTGGACCTACGCGCTGATGCAGATGCCGTTCGGCTGGTTCGTCGACAAGGTCGGTGCAAAGATCGCGCTGCCCCTGGCAGTGGCGTGGTGGTCGCTGTTCACCGCAGCCACGGCGGCGGCCAGCAGCCTTGCCAGCATGTTCGGTTGCCGCCTGATGCTCGGCGTCGGCGAGGCGGGCGCCTATCCGTCCTGCGCCAAGATCGTCAGCCAGTGGTTTGATGTGAAAGAACGCGGTTTTGCCACCAGCATCTTCGACAGCGGCTCGCGGGTCGGCTCGGCACTGTCGATTCCACTGGTGGCGTTGATCATCGAACTGTGGGGCTGGCGCGCCTCGTTCATCATCACCGGCGCTGTCGGCCTGGTCTGGGTGGTGGGCTGGTTCCTCATCTACAAGGAGCCGCAGGCCGTCGCTGCCATCGAACAGCATGAAGCGGGAAAAGCGGCGACGCTGGCCGCGCGGCCCAAGGTCAGATGGGCGTCGTTGTTCAGGCACCGCACACTGTGGGGGATGATGCTTGGCTTCTTCTGCCTGAACTTCGTGATCTACTTCTTCATCACCTGGTTCCCGACCTATCTGGTGACCGAGCGCGGTTTTTCGCTGAAGTCCCTCGGCACGCTCGGGACCATTCCGGCTATCGCTTCGATCGTCGGCGGCTGGATCGGCGGCCTGACCTCGGACGCGCTCTACCGTCGCGGCTGGAGCCTGACGGCGGCGCGCAAGACCTGCATCGTGGGCGGCATGTTGATGTCGTCGAGCATCTCGCTGTCGGTGTTCACCGATAACACCTACGCGATGCTGGCGTTTTTCAGCCTGGCGTATGCCAGTCTCGCGTTTGCCGGTGCCAGCATCTGGTGCCTGCCTGCCGACGTGGCACCAACCCCGGCCCATGTGGCCTCGATTGGCGGGATACAGAACTTCGCCTCCAATACCGCGGGCATCTTCATCACCACGTTTACCGGGTTCATGCTGGTGATGGGCAATGGCTCGTTCACCGCGCCACTCATGACTGCAGGTGCCTTCGCCTTGCTGGGCGCGTTCAGTTACCTGTTCATCGTCGGCAAGATCGAGCCCTTGTCCGTCACGCCGGATCAGACGCCGAGCGTCGACACCAGCACAGTGGCACAACGCATGTGAGCGCGACTGGGCGCGGCAGGCGACTGCCGCACCCACTCGTTGGTCAAAGCAGCGCGCGCAGCAGGTAGAAGACCGCCATGCTGAGGAACAGCGTCAGCAGCACGTTTTTCTTCCAGATCATCACTGCCACTGCGAACAGCCCGGCCAGCAGATAAGGGTTGGTCGGCGCCAGCGTCAGTTCGCCGTCTGGCAGAAAGATGATCGGCGCGCAGATCGCCGTCAGCAGCCCCGGTACGGCAAAGCCGAGGAAATCCCGGACGTTGCGGCTCAACTTCAACGGCAGCCGCGGCTCCAGAAAAAGGTAGCGGTTCATGAACAGGATCGCGCTCATGAACAGAATGACCAGCCACGCCGTCATTGCGTGATCTCCTTGTAACGTTTGCAGACGAACCCTGCACTCATGCCCGCCAGGCCTGAAAGAATCAGCGCCGCTTCGATTTTCAGGTAACTGAACAGCACCGATGTCATCAGCGAAACGGCCACGCACACCGCCGTGGGCAGATTGCGCACGTTCGGCGTGATCAGGGCGATGAAGGTCGCTGCGATGGAGAAATCCAGTCCCAACCGGGACAACCCCGGGATGCTGTTGCCCAGCACGATTCCGGCGCAGGTGAACAGGTTCCACAGCAGGTAGAACGTCAGCCCGACCCCCAGCGCGTACCAGCGGTCGAAGCTGCGCGGGTCGTGGTGACTGGTCATGGCAAACAACTCGTCGGTGAGCAGAAAGCCCATGCCCACCCGCCAGCGCATCGGCAGCGCACTCAGGTGCGCGCGCATGTGCAGACCGTAGAGCAAATGCTGCGAGGTGAGCAGCAGGGTAGTGAGCAGGATCGACAGCATGCTGGTGCCGCTTTTCAGCATGCCGATCGCCACGATCTGCGCGGCGCCGGCGAATACGAATGCCGAAAGCCCCTGGCCTTGCGCGGGCGTCAGCCCGGCGTCGATGGCCAGCGATCCTGCCAGCAAACCCCACGGCGCGCACGCCAGCGACAACGGCAGAATGGCCAGCGCGCCCCGACGATAGGCGTCGCCCCGACCTGAGTGAATCACTTGCACGAATAAAGACTCCTGCTCAAAGCGCGGATTATCGGCGTCCGCCGGCGACTTGTCTGGTACGTTCTTGCAGATCGCGCGGAATATTCAGCAGCTGGCTACTGGCAAACAAAAAAGGCCGAACGCTGGCGAGCGTCTGACCTCGAAAGAAGACCTCACGCGGTTTTTCTGGAGATACGACGATGATCAGTTCACGGAAAAGATGGCTCAACCTGCTGTTTGTGGGTGCTGCGACAGTGTCGATGGGCGCCATGGCGCAGACGTCGGCCTCGGCGCCAATCCTACTGGCGGCGTCCGGTATCGGCGCGGGCGGCGCAGGCGGCTCGACAGGGGGTGGCGCAACAGGTGGCGGCGGTGCGGGTGCAGGCGCGGCAGGCGGTACGGGTTCGTCCACGTCCGGCGCGCGCACTGGCGCAACAGGCACGAACGGCACCAACAGCGGCAACACCAACGCCACCGGTACCAATGGCAGCAACAGCGGCAACACCAACGCGACCGGCACTAATGGCACCAACAGCAGCAATACCAACGCGACCGGCACCAACGGCAGTAACAGTAGCAACACCAACGCCACCGGTACCAACGGTACCAACAGCAGCAACACCAATGCGACCGGGACCAATGGCAGTAACAGCAGCAATACCAACGCCACCGGCACCAATGGCATTAATGTCAATGGCACCGACGCGACCCACACTAACGGCAGCAACAGCAATAACACCACGGCCACGGGCGCCAATGGCGTCAACAACGCCAGTGGTGTGAACAACGGCAATGTCGGCACGACCAATCCGGCGTTGCGTCCCGGCAATGGCACCGGCTCTTCTGCCTCGCCTGCGGTCAACGGCAGCAGCGACTCGATGCAGCAGCAACGCCAGCAAAGTGGCGAGCGAATGATCATGGAGCGCAAAGGCCAGTTCGAGCAGGGCAACTGACCGCGTCGAGTGTGCTCAGATGCAGCGCAGCCGCAGGATCCGCGCGTTGTCGATTGGGTCCGTGAGCCAGTGACCGACGACGCCGAACGTCTCGCGCAGGCGTTCAGGTGTCAGTACTTCAAATGGGGCACCCACCGCGATGAGCCGGCCTTTGTCCATCACGGCCAGACGATCACAGGCCAGCGCCTGATTCAGATCGTGCAGCGCGATCACGGTGGTGACGGGCAAGGTGTGAACCAGCCTGAGAATCGACAGCTGCTGCTGGATGTCCAGATGGTTGGTGGGCTCGTCGAGCAGTAGAACCCTGGGGCATTGAGCCAACGCGCGGGCAATATGCACCCGTTGCTGCTCGCCTCCAGACAGCGTTTGCCAGGCTCGCTGCGTCAGATGATCGAGGCTGACGCTGGCAATGGCCTGCGCAACGATCTGGCCATCGACTTCCCGCCAAGGGCTCAATGCGGACAGCCAGGGCGTACGACCCAGTTCCACGGCTTGCAGTACATTGATCGAATCGCTGGTCTGCGCGTGCTGCTCGACCACCGCCAGCCGTTGCGCGATGTCGCGTCGCGTCAGGCTCGTCAGCCGCTCGCCGTTCAGCCAGACACTCCCCGCCGTAGGCGTCTGAAGGCCTGCCAGCAGCCTGATCAGGGTTGACTTACCCGAACCGTTTGGCCCGACGATGCCGAGGTTTTCTCCTTTTCTGATGCACAGGCTGACGTGGCTCAGCAGCGGCGCGCCATTGATCGTATAACTGAGGTCGTGCGCGGCAAGCGCGCTTTCGGCAAGTGGCAGCGGCGCGTTCATCGTGAGCGGTTTCCGCGGAGCAGGATCAGGGCAAACACCGGCGCACCCACCAACGCGGTGATCACGCCGATGGGCAAGACCTGGCCCTTGATCAGGGTGCGTGAGAGCACGTCGGCGGCAATCAGAAACAGCGCACCGCTCAATGCACTCAAGGGCACCAGTCGAGCGTGACGGACACCCGTCATCATGCGCACTGCGTGGGGAATCACCAGGCCGACGAAACCGATGGAGCCGACAATGGACACCATCACGGCGGTCATCAAAGCCGCCGTCGCGATGAGGATCGCCTGTACCCGATGCACGGGAATGCCCAGCGACGCTGCGGAATCCGCGCCGAAGGTGAAGGCGTCCAGCGAGCGTCGGTGCCAGAGACAGACCAGCAGACCCGCCAGCACCACCGTCACAGCCAGCGTCACCGATGCCCAGCGCACGCCGCTCAGATTGCCGAGCAACCAGAACATGATGCCGCGCGCCTGCTCGGCGCTGGCCGATTTGGTGATCAGGAAGGAGGTCAGGGCGTTGAACAATTGTGAGCCGGCGATGCCTGCGAGAATGATCTGGCCTGTGGCTGTCTGGCCTCGGGACGAGCGCGCCAGCAGCGCGACCAATGCGAAAGCCGCTACCGCGCCGACGAAAGCGCCGGCCGACAATGAGATCGCCCCGGCGCCCAGGCCGATGATCGCGACGAGTACTGCGCCGGTCGAAGCGCCCGCAGAGATGCCCAGCAGGTAGGGATCGGCAAGCGGGTTGCGCAGCAGCGATTGCAGCACGACGCCCGAGACCGCGATACCGGCGCCGCAGGCAGCGGCGACAATGGCGCGGGTCAGGCGGTAATTCCAGATGATGCCTTCATCGATGGCGTCCACCGCATAGCCGGCGGCCCACAGCTTGTTCGCCAGCACCTGGCCGATCACCGGCAGACCGATCGACGTCTCGCCGATCGCCACCCCGGCCATCACCGCCATCAGCAACGCCGCGCTGACCCACGCGCCATGGGCGATGAATCGTCCTGCACTGGAAGGCTTCATTGAACGTCGGTTACCCGGTGCACGGCGTCGCCGAGTTGCTCGATGCCGTCGAACAACCGCACGCTGGATTCCATGGCGCTGGCGTCCATGATGACGATCCGGTTCTGTTTGACCGCCGCCATGTTGCGGGTGACCGGGTCGGATTTCAGAAATGCCAGTTTCTTTTCGTGATCGTCGGCGGGAAAGCGGCGGCGATCCATGCGGGCGATGACCAGAATGTCGGGATTGGCCCGGGCGATGGTTTCCCAGCCCACTGTCGGCCATTCCTCGTCGGAGTCGATGACGTTGCGCATGCCCAGGGTGTCGAGCATGAACGCCGGAATGCCCTTGCGCCCGGCCACATACGGATCGACGTTGATGTCGGGGCTGGAGAACCAGAACACCGCCGACACCTGCTTGCCGTCAGCCTTTCTGGCATGTTCGACGGCCTTCGCCAGCCGCGTCTGATAGCCGGCCACCAACTGCTCGCCACGGGCCTGCACGTCGAAAATCTCGGCCAGCTGGCGAATGCTCTTGTACAGCGTGTCTATCCGGAACGCCTCGAGTCGCGTGCCGTCGGCGCCGACGCGATTGTTCTTGCCCTCGCAGTCGGACGGCAAGATGTAGGTCGGGATCTGCAGGTCATGGAATTGCTCCCGGGTGCCGACGGCGCCCTGTGGCCCGACCATCCACACGAACTGCACCGGCACGAAATCCGGGCGTCTGGCGATCACCGATTCGAAGCCCGGCGCGTTATCGGCCAGACGCTCGATGCCGTCATTGACTGCCTTGTACTGCGGCAGTACCGCGTTGAACCACAACGAGGTCGCCGCGACATGCTCGCCCACGCCCAGGGCGTAGAGCATTTCGGTGGCGGCCTGGCCGATGGTCACGGCCTTGAGCGGCGCGTGAGTGAACGTCAGCGGCACGCCGCAGTTGTCGAGGGTCAGCGGATAACGAGTGGACGTTGCCGGCGCGGGAGTCGCCAGCGCGGCAGTGGACAGTGTCACGGCGGTAAGCAGAAGGGCGAAACGGCGCAGCGGCATGTAGGGCGACTCCAGTGGACCTGTCTGTGGCAGGCGGACACTGGAAAGCACATCCCGTCGCTGCGTGTTCACGCGGCGAAGCATTCAGGCGCAAAACGCGCATGCGGGAGTCCTTCCCGGACGCCCCGCCGGCGAATGAGTGAAGCCTGCCGGCAGGTCTCCTGACTGGCGCGTCGTCGTCCTGTTCCGGCCTTCCCGGGATAACCCAGTGGCAAACATGGAGCAGGGCTCAGCGCCTACAGTTGCGGGGACAGTTCCGTTTGAGCCCGAATGAGGGCTCGCGGATTCCCTATTAATTCCGAGTGGAAACCGGCGGCGGCGATACTAAACGATTCGGCGAGAGCAGGCGAATCATCGTGCGCTCATTTCGCGAAGGGCCAGCCGACGATCTTCTTCGGCCGTGGCGTGGCGTACGTCCTGACCTTGGAGGTGCTCAAGCCCAGGCGCACCAGCGATTCGGCCAGCGCCACCGCCGCAGTCACGCCATCGACCACGGGCACGCCGGTGCGGTCGCGAATCTTCTGGTCCAGACCGGCCATGCCGCCGCAGCCCAGACAGATCACCTCGGCCTTGTCCTGCGCCACCGCGACAGCGGCTTGCTCGACGATCGCCTCAATGGCGCGTTCTGGCTGTTCTTCCAGTTCCAGCACACTCATGCCGCTGGCTCGCACTGACGCGCAGCGCTCGAAGACGCCGGCCAGTTTCAGGCGATCCTCGATCAACGGCACAGTGCGATCCAGCGTGGTGACCACCGAATAACAATGGCCCAGCAGCATCGCGAGGCTGGCGGCCGCTTCCGTGATGTCCACCACCGGCACGTCAAGCAACTCCTGCAGCCCCTCGCGGCCATGCTCGCCATAACCGGCCTGAATTACCGCGTCATAAGGCTGGTCGTAGGACAGCACGCGGTCCATCACGGCGATGGCGGCCAGGTAGCTCTCGAAGTTGCCTTCCACCGATTCGGCGCCGAAGCGCGGGGTCAGACCGACGATTTCAGTGCCCGGTGACGCGACACTGCGGGCTTGCCCGGCGATGGTGTCGGTCATGGACTCGGTGGTGTTGACGTTGACGATCAGAATGCGCATCAGTGAGGCCTCGTGCGGGGGATCTAGGTCGGCCGTCCGGCGGCGACCGATTCACTGGCGAATAATGCATGGCGCCGAAGCGGTCCGTCTTCAGTCTTTTGCCGGCACCGGCGCCTGAGGCGAAATGAAGCCCTGATCGCGCATCGCCTGCCAGAACCCTACTGGCACCTGGGCGTGCAGGGCGGCGACGTCTTCAGCGATCCGGGAAGGGCGGCTGGCCCCCGGAATGACGGCGGCCACCAGCGGGTTGGCGAGGACGAACTGCAATGCTGCCGACTTGATGTCGACCTGATACTGACGGGCGATCTCCTGAATGTGCGCAACCTTGTCGAGCATCGCCTGTGGCGCTTCCTGGTATTCGAAATGCTTGCCGCCCACCAGCACGCCCGAACTGTAAGGGCCGCCGACGACGAACTCGGCGTTGTGCTCCCGCGCCTTGGCGAACAGCCGTTGCAGGGGCTGATCGTGGTCCAGCAGCGAATATCGGCCGGCCAGAAGGAACCCGTCGGGCTGTGCTTCGCTCAGGTCCAGCGTCAGTTCACACGGCTCGACACGGTTGACACCCAGCCCCCACGCCTTGATCACGCCTTCTTCACGCAGGCGGGTGAGGGTGCGGAAGGCCCCTTTGCGAGCGACATTGAAATGCTCGATCCATTCATCACCATGGGCGTCCTGCGCGACGTCGTGGACGAACACGATGTCCAGGCGATCAGTGTTCAGCCGTTTCAGACTGGCCTCGATCGAGCGTAGCGTCGCATCCGCCGAATAGTCAGTGATGATCTTGTTTTTCAGGCCTTCGCTGAACGGGCCGCTCCGGGCTGCGGTGTCGAGTTCGTCAGAAACCAGTCGGCCGACCTTGGTGCTGAGGGTGTATTGGTCTCGCGCATGGTCGGCGAGCGCCTTGCCCAGGCGCTGCTCGGACAGGCCGGCGCCATAGACCGGTGCGGTGTCGAAATAGCGGATGCCTTGATCCCACGCCGATTGCACGGTGGCGGCGGCTTCCTCTTCGCTGATGGTGCGAAACATGTTGCCCAGTGGCGCGGCGCCGAAGCCCAGATGGCCGATAATCTTGTCGTGCAGACTCATGAAAATGTCCTGTTCTGTGCGTCATGGAAAAGCGCGCGTGCAGTGTCATCGACGGTGCGCGGTGTGTTGTACTGATCGTTGATTGAAGCAGGAGTTCGGTGCGAGCGGGCCGGATCGTTGCGCTCCCGGACTGACTGCGCGGCGTGAGGGCAGCATGCAACTTTCAGCGGCAGCGCAGCTTCCAACCTATCAGGCCGCGGTGATTTCCCGGAAGCGGAGGGCAGTAGATGAGTGAGCACATCATCCATTTCCATTGTGGGGTCGATCAGACCAGCACCGAGCACTTTCGTGATCGTTGCCTGGAGGCCATCGGCAAAGGCGCCACTGGCCTGTTGCTGAACCTGTCCACCGCAGGCGGCAGCACGGCGCTGGGGTTCACGATCTACAACTTCCTCAAATCCCTCAACGTCCCGATTCGAGCGCTCAACAGCGGCAACATCGAATCCATGGGCATCGTCATTTATCTCGCCGCCGAGGAGCGAATCGCCTGTCCGCATTCGCGTTTCTTGATTCACCCGATGAACTGGTACTTCAACCAAAGCTCAGTGGATCATTCTCGGCTGCGCGAATACCTGCGCAGCCTGGACAACGACCTGCAGCGCTACGTGAATATTTACCTGAGTGAAACCGACGGTGCCGCGCACCCGCTGGACATTGGCCGGTGCCTGTCGGCCGAAGAAAAAGTCATACGCGCCGAAGACTCGCTTTCCTGCGGGATCGCCCATCGGGTCGAGCAGCTGCAGTTCGCGGAGGATGCAACGCACTGGACTGTCAGCTCGAGCTAATCTCAACCTTGAACCAACGCTTCGCCAAAGCAGGCGAGCGACCTGCCTGATATGAGGACCCTGCCATGCACATCACAGCAAATACCCCTTCAGACCGGCTCGGCGCCGCGGTGCCAGGCGCTTTCGAGCCTGATGAGGAAGTGGAAGTCGACGTCGACAATGATCCGGGCAACGAAGATCCGGGCTCGCAGTTTGATCGCGATGCCACGGTGCCGTTGATCGAGGGGGATGAATAAGACGCTGCTGCTGGGGTGACTTCCTGGGATGGACCGGCGCTGCCGGTTCTACACCTGAACAAAGACGTCACGCCAAAATAAAAGAGCGAGAGCTTTCGCCCTCGCTCGATTCTCCTGGCAATCGCTGATCAGGATTTACGGCCTGCGCCGCCTTGTGGCATGGAACCACCTTTCTTGCTCGCGTCATCGCGGGTTGCATCAGATGCTTTCTGCCGGTCATTGGCGACGTTGCTGCCGCCCGAAGCCTGGCCGCCTTTTTTGCCTGCATCAGAGGCTTTCTGGCGATCGTTTGCAAAATTGCCAGGGTTCGACTTTCCGGTATTAGCCATGATTGCGTACCTCTTGTTGTTAGTAAGGCGAGTCATGTGGCTCGCATTATTTGGGATGAGGCGGGCGAACGTTGGTTTAAAGAATTAACCGCTTACCGGACAAACGGCAGCCGCCGCTCGCGGGGCGATCCCGCAATCACATGTGCACTTCCACGGCAAGCGGCAGGTGGTCGGACAGATGCGTCCAAGGCCGGGTGCCCAGAATTCTGGGGTCGTGGCTGGTGGCGTTGCGCAGGTAGATGCGGTCCAGACGCAACAGCGGAAACCGGGCGGGGTAGGTCTTGGCCAGTCGACCCAGGTTGCGTTCGAACGCCTCGTGCAGGTATTCGCATCGGCCCAGACGCTTGTTGCCGCGCAATTGCCAGTCATTGAAATCACCGGCGATGACCACGGGCGCGTGATCGGGCAGCGAATCCAGCAGCGCGCAGAGCAGATCCAGCTGCAACTGCCGATGACTCTCGAGCAGGCTCAGATGCACGCAGATCGCATGCACTTCAGCATGCCCGGGCACCTGCAGGACGCAATGCAGCAGACCACGCCGCTCAGGGCCGGTGATCGATACATCGAGGTTGCGATAGTGCAGGATCGGGTACTTGGACAGAATCGCATTGCCGTGGTGACCGTCGGGATAGACCGCGTTGCGGCCGTACGCGAAGTCGCTCCACATGCTGTCGGCGAGAAACTCATATTGAGAGGTCACCGGCCAGTCCTGGTAACGGGCCGCATGACGGTCATGGCCGCCGAGGACTTCTTGCAGAAACACCAGATCGGCGCCGGTACTGCGCACTGCTTCGCGCAATTCCGGAAGGATGAAGCGCCGATTCAGCGCCGTGAAGCCTTTGTGTGTGTTGACGGTGAGAACGCGCAGCTTATGAACGTCGGGCGCGTCGGCCAGGTCCGAGGACGATGCACTCATGCCTGCAGGGTCGGGAGTCACACGCACGCTCCTGTTGCGAGGGATGTTTACGTCGGACCGGGGCGCGTGTCGCCAGTTCAGCTTTTTCTGCCGGTCGCTGCCGCTTCGATCAGACCCGGGTGTCCACCGCAGGACGGCGCGACAGCAGCACAGTCAACGCCAGGGCTAATATCGACAGCAGCGCGGCAAAGAAGAAAATCCAGCCGTAGCCCATGCCCAGCGCAATGGCGCCCATCAGTGGGCCGGCGATGGCGAGCGCCAGGTCGAAGAACACCGCGTAAGCGCCCAGCCCCGCGCCCCGGCTGCTGTTGGGCACTTGCTTGATCGCTTCCACGCCGATGGCTGGATACACCAGCGAAAGCCCGAAACCGGTCAATCCGGCGCCGATCAGCGCCACGGTGGTACTGGGAGCCAGCCACAACAGCACCAGTCCAACCGTTTCGACCGACATGCAGGTGATGGCCGAGCGGAAGCCGCCGAAGCGGGTGATCGCATTGATGAAGAACAGCCGCGCGACGATGAAGCAGACGCCAAATACCGTCAGGCACCACGCAGCGCCTTCCCAGCCTCGGTTGACGTAGTACAGCGTGATGAAGGTGGTCAGCGTGCCGTAACCGATCGACGACAGGGTCAGGCCCAGTCCGTAAGGGGCGACACGACCGAACACCGACCAGAATGCCATGCGTTCGCCGCGCACCACCGGCACGGCAGGCTTGTTGCGAATCAATAACAGTGCACCGGCTGCCAGGGCGGTAAGCACCAGTCCGAGGCTGACGAAACCCAGCGCACCCACCATCAGCACGCCCAGCGGGGCGCCAATGGCAATGGCGCCGTAAGACGCGATGCCGTTCCAGGAAATCGAGCGCGCGGTGTGTTCCGCACCGACCTGGCCGATGCACCAACTGATGGTGCCGACGCCGATCAATCCCTGGGAACCGCCCAGAATCAAACGTGCGATCAGCAGAATGACAAGGCTGGTCCCGGCGAAGCTCTGCAGCAGAACCGCAACGACGGTCAGGACACCGCTCAGCGCGATGCCGGACAGACCGTAGACAATCGCCCGTTTGGTGCCGATGGTGTCGCAGATTCGACCGGCCACCGGGCGGCTGAGCAGTGTCGCCAGGTACTGGGAACCGATCACCAGTCCGGCGACGACTGCACTGAAGCCGAGCTGGTCGTGCACATAGCCGGGCATGACGGCAATGGGCAGGCCGATGCACAGGAACGCGATGAAGGTATAGAAGACGATAGAGACGATTTGCAGGGTTATCGTCGTGGAACTGACGTTGGCAGCGGACGTATCAGGCGGCAGGGCAGCAGACATGGGACTCTTCGCTGGAGCGGTGGGAGTGCCCCATCATCGCGCGGCATGAGAAGAAATGAAAGCAGGCTAACGACTTTGTCTTGCACTGAATTCAGCCCCATGAAAAACCCCGTCGCAAGGACGGGGTTCAGACAGCGTGCGACGCGGGTTTAGAACACCACGCCCTGGCTGCGCAGGTAATCATCGTAGGTGCCGCTGAAGTCGGTCACGCCGTTGGGGCTCAACTCGATGATGCGAGTGGCCAGCGAGGATACGAATTCACGGTCATGGCTGACGAAGATCAGCGTGCCCGGGTAGTTCTCCAGCGCCAGGTTCAGCGCCTCGATGGATTCCATGTCCAGGTGGTTGGTCGGTTCGTCCATCACCAGCACGTTCGGCTTCTGCAGGATCAGCTTGCCGAACAGCATGCGACCCTGTTCGCCACCGGAAATGACCTTGACCGATTTCAGGATCTCGTCGTTGGAAAACAGCATGCGACCCAACGTGCCACGAATGACTTGCTCGCCCTGGGTCCACTGGCCCATCCAGTCGAACAGGCTGACGTCGTCTTCGAAATCGTGAGCGTGGTCCTGAGCGTAGTAGCCCAGCTCCGCGCTTTCAGTCCATTTCACCGAGCCCGAATCCGGGGTCAGTTCGCCCATCAGCGTGCGCAGCAGAGTGGTCTTGCCGATACCGTTCGGGCCGATGATCGCTACACGTTCACCGGCTTCGACGGTGAAGCTGAAGTTCTTGAACAGGGTCTTGCCGTCGAAGCCCTTGGACATCTGCTCGATGGTCACGGCCTGACGGTGCAGCTTCTTGGTCTGTTCGAAGCGAATGAACGGGCTCACGCGGCTCGATGGCTTGACCTCGGCCAGCTGGATCTTGTCGATCTGCTTGGCGCGGGAGGTGGCCTGCTTGGCTTTCGAGGCGTTGGCCGAGAAGCGGCTGACGAAGGTCTGCAGCTCGGCGATCTGGGCCTTTTTCTTGGCGTTGTCGGACAGCAGTTGCTCGCGGGACTGGGTCGCCGCGGTCATGTACTCGTCGTAGTTGCCCGGGAACAGGCGCAGTTCGCCGTAGTCCAGATCGGCCATGTGCGTGCAGACGCTGTTCAGGAAGTGCCGGTCGTGGGAAATGATGATCATGGTGCTGTTACGCGCCGTGAGAATGGTTTCCAGCCAGCGGATGGTGTTGATGTCCAGGTGGTTGGTCGGCTCGTCGAGCAGCAGGACTTCAGGATCGGAAAACAGCGCCTGAGCCAGCAAAACGCGCAGCTTCCAGCCCGGCGCGACTTCGGTCATCGGCCCGAAATGCTGTTCGAGTGGAATGCCCAGGCCCAGCAGCAGCTCACCTGCACGGGATTCGGCGGTGTAGCCGTCCATCTCGGCGAATTCGGTTTCGAGCTCGGCCACCGCCATGCCGTCTTCTTCGCTCATTTCCGGCAGCGAGTAGATGCGGTCGCGTTCGGCCTTGACCTTCCAGAGCTCTTCATGACCCATGATCACGGTGTCGATGACCGTGAATTCCTCGTACGCGAACTGATCCTGACGCAGTTTGCCAAGACGCACGTTCGGCTCGAGCATGACCTGACCGCCAGACGGCTCCAGATCGCCACCCAGAATCTTCATGAAGGTGGATTTGCCACAACCATTGGCGCCGATGAGGCCGTAGCGATTGCCGTTGTTGAATTTGACCGAAACGTTCTCGAACAGCGGTTTGGCGCCGAACTGCATGGTGATGTTAGCTGTGGAAATCAATTACCTTACCTTTCAATAGCTTGGAAGTGACGCGACGCAGGCGTGATACCGTCGGGGATTGCCGGGCGAGCCGCAGGTGTCACACCTTCAGTGGATCCAGCAGACAAAAAAACAGCTTCAGCGTCGACCATGAGCAGGTGCGCTGGCGTGATGAATGCGGGATTCGTGCCGGACAGTGGCGCGCATTGTCGCATAGCTGGCGTTACAGATATATGGGGGGCGAGGGCTCGGGCTCGACGAAATGCTCAACGCGAGTGTGTGAGTGGGATGTAGGAAAACTCTGATTCTCCGGTCCCATCATTGTCAGCGAGCGCTTCACTGACCAGACTCCGTTGTGTCGATTACTCATGGATGGAGACCGCTATGTTACGCAAGCACACCTCGAACCCTGCTTTTCCTACGTTGACCGCCCGCCTTATGGATGTGCGCCTGATCGCATTGACCGCCGGGACCGCCATTGTCGCCAATATGCTGTTTCCCGGCTTGGGCAGCTCGGCAATCGGTGCAGTGCTCGGCGCGCTGTTCGGCTTTCAGGCATTGAAACCGGATCAGTCGTGAAGAGGGCGGAGCCAGTCAGTGAGTCAGTTCGATTACTCCGTCATCTGCAGCGTGTTGTTCATTGTCATCTATCTGGCCGGTGCGTGCATTCACCGTCAGACGCCTGATCTGTCGCACGTCGTGATCATCACCACCGCATGCTCCAGCACGGTTGCCGCGGTCTTTCTAGGCGTCATGACCTACGCCGCAACGCCTGACCAACTGGGCATTCTGCGAGAACACAAGGCCAGTGTCATGACCGGCGCGGTGGCGCTGATCTGGGTATCCCTGGCATCTGCCTGCAACAGCCTCTTGCATCCCTGGCGCAGGGCACGCTGATGCCGGGGGTGAGGCCTGTCAGCAAATTGCAGGCAAGAAAAAGCCCGCGATGGGGAGTGCGGGCTTAAAAGTCAGTCTTGGAGGAGCCATTGAAGGCTACCGAAGGCGATGTGAAAGAAACGTGAATAACTCTCAACAAAATTTAAGTTAAGGAATTTCGTTGTTCAAAAACGCTTTGACGATCGACCTGGCAGACGGGTTGACCTTCTGATCACCCAGTTCCTTGACCGTAAACCATTTGCACGCCGCGATCTCGTTTTTTGGCGAAGGCGTGGCGATCATCGTGACCGATACCTCGAACACATGATGCAGAACGGTGCCGCCTTCGAAACGCGTCACATAGGCCAACTCTTCCAGAATCAAGCCGGTTTCTTCACGCAGCTCTCTGGCAGCCGCCTGTGAGGGGGATTCGTTGGTTTCGACTTTTCCGCCCGGCAGGGTCCAGCGCGCCTTGGGTTTGCGCACGTAGAGTATCTGGTTGTCTCGCCGACAGATGACGGTCGCTCGTTCTTTCATTGGATGGTCCTCCACCGTACAACCCGTGAGATGTTCAGCGTTGATGCAAGGTCACGAAGTTGTCATAAAAGCTTCACATATCGCTTTGAAGCACTAACGGTGCCAATGTTCCCTCTGATGACTCAGAGCATGTCTCCTGACTAGATCATAGGTCACTATGGTCGCGCCGGGACGGCACAACCAATAGTGGCCTTCAGCTATGAACGCTCCAGTTACTGTCCGTTCACTGGGGGCGCGGCTTTTTTGGACCCTGCTGGCGCTTTATCGGACGATGTTCTGGACTCCTTGTGCATCTGCCCCTTTGCGTCCTGCTTTCTGGTCGCGTCGCTGTCGGCAGGGCGAGTGGGCGTGCGCTTTTCGTAGCCGTTGGCGTCGCCGCCGTTACCACCCGCCGGGGAGGAGGGATTTACCCCAGGTGGCAGCACCGAGCCCGAAGACTGCCCGGCCAATTGCCCGGCGGTGTCTTGCGCCGATGCAGCTAAGGGCAGAGCGCCCAGTAGCGCGGTGAACAAACATCCAGTCAGGTTTGAGCGAGTCATCACATGCCTCCTTCGGAGTGTCATTGTCATTGCTTAGGCCATTCTGCTCGGAGGCTCGTGCAGCAGGGGCGACGAACGGAATCGCTGCTGCCATGCGCGGTCATGGCGCAACCGCGCACCCGTATGGGGCCCTGTTACCCAAGCGCGTGGCAATTGGTAGCGGGATGAATCAGGCCGACGCCAGATTCAAATGTGTTCCCCCAATGCCAGCCCGTTGAAACAACAGCGCTTTAAACGGCTTCAACTCGTCGCGTCTTGTGTGGCACACTTTCTGCTGTCTATTCCGTTGTTACATACCTTGTTCCGCTACAGCGGAATTGACTATCATCCGGCGGGGTTTTTCTCATGCATCGCGGACCTTCTTTTCTGAAAGCTATTGCACTCGTCCTGGCCGCTGCGGCCACGGCGGTCTCCACCGCGCAGGCAGCGGACAGCAAGCTCGACAGCGTCTTGCAGCGCGGTCATCTGGTCGTGGGGACTGGCAGCACCAACGCGCCGTGGCATTTCCAGGGCGCAGACGGCAAGTTGCAGGGCTTCGATATCGACATCGCACGCATCGTTGCCAAGGGCTTGTTCAATGATCCAGGCAAGGTCGAGTTCGTCGTGCAGTCGTCCGATGCGCGGATTCCCAACCTGCTGACGGACAAAGTGGACATGAGCTGTCAGTTCATCACCGTGACCGCCAGCCGCGCCCAGCAGGTCGCGTTCACCCTGCCGTACTACCGCGAAGGTGTTGCCCTGCTGCTGCCAGCCAACAGCAAATACAAGGAAATCGACGACCTCAAAGCCGCCGGTGACGGTGTCACGGTTGCGGTGCTGCAGAACGTCTACGCCGAGGAACTGGTGCATCAGGCGCTGCCCAAGGCCAAGGTCGATCAATACGACAGCGTTGATTTGATGTATCAGGCGATCAACTCGGGCCGTGCCGACGCCGCTGCCACCGATCAGTCATCGGTCAAATACCTGATGGTGCAGAATCCCGGCCGTTATCGCTCGCCGGCGTTCGCCTGGAGCCCGCAAACCTATGCTTGCGCCGTCAAGCGCGGGGATCAGGACTGGCTGAACTTCGTCAACACCGCGCTGCATGAAGCCATGACCGGCGTGGAGTTCCCGACGTACGCCGAATCCTTCAAGAAGTGGTTCGGGGTGGATCTGCCGACGCCACAGATCGGCTTCCCGATGGAATACAAGTAACGCGACCTGCCATTGAAGGGGCAGGGAAGGCCGCAGTGTCTTCCTGTCCCAGGTGCTGCTGACCATGAATTATCAGTTGAACTTTGCGGCAGTCTGGCGGGATTTTCCCAGCCTGCTCGCCGGTCTTGGATTGGGGCTGGAACTGGCCCTGATCTCCATCGCCATAGGCTGTGTCATCGGTCTGATGGCGGCGTTTGCCATGTTGTCGCGCTACCGGGCCTTGCGTCTGGTGGCGTCGGTCTACGTGACGGTGGTTCGCAACACGCCGATCCTCGTGCTGATTCTGTTGATCTACTTTGCCTTGCCGAGCCTGGGCATACGCATGGACAAGATTCCCTCGTTCATCGTCACCCTTTCGCTCTACGCCGGCGCTTACCTGACCGAAGTGTTCCGTGCGGGTCTGTTGAGCATTCACAAGGGGCAGCGTGAGGCTGGGCTGGCGATCGGGCTGGGCGAGTGGCAAGTGCGCGCGTACATCATCGTGCCGGTGATGCTGCGCAATGTGTTGCCGGCGCTGTCGAACAACTTCATCTCGCTGTTCAAGGACACGTCGCTGGCCGCTGCCATCGCTGTCCCTGAGCTGACCTATTACGCGCGCAAGATCAACGTCGAGAGCTACCGGGTCATCGAAACCTGGCTGGTGACCACGGCGCTGTACGTCGCCGCGTGTTACCTCATCGCCATGCTGTTGCGCTATCTCGAACAGCGCCTGGCCATTCGCCGCTAGGAGGCCGACATGTACGAACAACCTACCTGGCTGCATGAATTGTGGATCGCTCGCGAGGCCCTGTGGTCCGGCTTCATGACCAGCGTTCAGTGCGCCGCACTGGCGATTGTCTGCGGCACGCTGATCGGCGTGTTCGCCGGACTGATCCTGACCTACGGGAAGCTCTGGGCGCGGCTGCCGTTTCGCTGCTATGTCGACCTGATCCGCGGCACGCCGGTGTTTGTGCTGGTGCTGGCCTGCTTCTACATGGCGCCGGCGCTCGGCTGGCAAATCAGCGCGTTCCAGGCCGGCGCGCTGGGGCTGACACTGTTTTGTGGGTCCCACGTTGCCGAGATCGTGCGCGGCGCTTTGCAGGCCATCCCCCGCGGGCAGCTTGAGGCCGGCAAGGCGATTGGCCTGACGTTCGGCCAGTCGCTCAGCTACGTGCTGTTGCCCCAGGCGTTGCGGCAAATCCTGCCGACCTGGGTCAACTCGTCCACGGAAATCGTCAAGGCTTCCACGCTGCTGTCGGTGATCGGTGTCGCGGAGCTGCTGCTGAGCACGCAGCAAGTCATCGCGCGCAATTTCATGACGCTGCAGTTCTATCTGTTCGCCGGCTTTCTCTTCTTCGTCATCAACTACGCCATCGAGCTTCTTGGGCGGCAAATCGAAAAACGGGTGGCCTTGCCATGACTCAGATTCAAACCACAACCGCTGCCCCGGCCCTGCTGAGCATCGAAGGGCTGCACAAATCCTACGGTCCGGTCGAAGTGCTCAAAGGCGTCGACCTCAAGATGAACAAGGGCAATGTCGTCACGTTGATCGGCTCCAGCGGCTCGGGCAAAACCACGCTGCTGCGCTGCGTGAACCTGCTGGAAGAGTTTCAGGGCGGGCATATTCGTCTTGAAGGGCAGGACATCGGCTACAGCGACGTCAACGGCAAGCGCGTGCGCCATCCAGAAAAGGTCATCGCCCAACACCGCGCCATGACCGGCATGGCGTTTCAGCAGTTCAACCTGTTTCCGCACCTGACGGCGCTGCAGAACGTCACCCTCGGCCTGCTCAAAGTCAAAAAGATGCCCAAGGATCAGGCCGTGGCGCTGGCCGAAAAATGGCTTGAAAGGGTGGGTCTGCTGGAGCGTCGCAATCATTTCCCCGGGCAGCTGTCCGGCGGCCAGCAGCAGCGTGTGGCGATTGCCCGGGCGATCGCGATGAACCCCAGCCTGATGCTGTTCGATGAAGTGACGTCTGCGCTCGACCCTGAACTGGTGGGTGAAGTGCTCAGCGTGATCAAAGGCCTGGCCGAAGAAGGCATGACCATGTTGCTGGTCACCCACGAGATGCGCTTTGCCTATGAAGTGTCCGATCAGATCGTCTTCATGAACCAGGGCCGGATCGAAGAACAGGGTCCGCCCAAGAGCCTGTTCGAACAGCCGAAGTCGGCCCGTCTGGCCGAATTCCTCAAAAACATTCGTTTCTAACGCTCAATCAAAGGAGATATTCATGAGCATTACTCGTTACGGCGCTGGCAGCACCGCAGGTGGCGGTCAGCCACGTCCATTCGCCCGTGCGGTCGAAGCCGACGGCTGGTTGCACGTGTCCGGACAGGTGCCTGCTGAGAATGGCGAGATCATCAATGGCGGCATCGTCGAGCAGACCCACAAGACCATGCAGAACCTGGTGGCGATCCTCACCGAAGCCGGTTACGGCCTCGAGGACGTCGTGCGGGTGGGTGTCTGGCTCGAAGACCCTCGGGATTTCTGGAGTTTCAACAAGGTCTTCGGCGAGTACTTCAAGCCTGAACACGCGCCGGCTCGCGCGTGCGTGCAGGCGAACATGATGGTCGACTGCAAGGTCGAGATCGATTGCATCGCCTACAAGAAGAAGGCGTAGGACGGCGTGCCGGATTGCGCGGCGTCACTGAACCGTCGTGGGTGCGAAATCATTTTGCGCCCACAGGTTCCTGCTCGCCGGGCTAACGGTAGACTGCCAGTCTCCTTCAAGAAACAACTGCCTCAATGGAAAGCGCCACGATGACCGAAGACACCATCAAACGCCGGGCCCGCGGGCTCGACCGGGCGTTCGATATCCTCGATTTCCTCAAGGAAAAGGGCACGCCTTTGCGGCCGAACGAAATCGCCAGCGGCATCGGCAGTCCGAAGTCGACGGTCTATGAGCTGGTGGGATCGCTGCTGGAGCGGCGTATTCTGGAAACGGTCGGCAAGGACGGGCACGTCTATCTCGGTCGTCAGCTGTACTTTCTCGGCCAGGCGCATTTGCGCCATTTCGACTTCACCCGTGAGGCGGAAATCAGCCTCGGCGAGATCGTCGAGCAGACGCGGGAAACCGCGCAGATGTGCCTGCTCAACGGACGCAAATACACCGTCGCGCTGATGAAGGAAGGGGCCCGGCACTTTCGCATTTCTTCCGACATCGGCGAAGACGCGCCCATCCCGTGGACCGCTTCGGGCCGTTTGCTGCTCGGCCATCTCAGCGATCAACAGATCATCGATCTGATCGACCCTGAAGATTTCATTCTGCCCAGCGGTGAGCGCCTGACCCTGGACACCTTCATCGGCGAGATCCGCAAGGCCCACGAAGAGGGTTTTTTCTCGTTCAACAGCATTGCCGACACCTTTACCCATTGCTTCGCCGCGCCGGTGCGGGACAAGCAGGGCATCTGTATCGCGACCCTGTGCATCGTTGCCCCGCGGGCCGATGCCAGCGCGCACTACGAACACTACCGGCGGGTGCTGATCGACTGCGCCGACAGCCTCGCGCGTCGAGTCATCGATTAGGGCCAACGATCAACCGCTTGGTTATTCCGACACGAACAAGAATTCCGGAGAACAGACATGAACATTGCTGCAATCGAAAAGGGCGCCGCCAAACCGGGCGACCAACTGGTACGGGATGTGAGCCTGCCGGCGCTGGTCATCCACGACAAGGCACTGGAGCACAACCTGCGCTGGATGCAGAAATTCGTCAGTGACAGCGGCGCGGAGCTGGCGCCTCATGGCAAGACCAGCATGGTCCCCGCGTTGTTCCAGCGTCAGTTGCAGCACGGCGCCTGGGGCATGACCCTGGCCACCGCCGTGCAGACCCGCGCCGCCTATGCCCACGGTGTTCGCCGGGTGTTGATGGCGAATCAGCTGGTCGGCGCGCCGAACATGGCGATCATCGCCGAGATGCTGACCGATTCGATGTTCGATTTTCATTGCATGGTCGATCACCCGGACAACGTCAAGGCGCTCGGCGAATTCTTCGCTGCCAAAGGCCTGCACCTGAACGTGATGATCGAGTACGGCGTGATCGGCGGGCGCTGCGGCTGCCGCAGCGAGGACGAGGTGCTGGCGCTGGCCGAGGCGATTGCTGCGCAACCTGCGCTGAAACTGACCGGCATCGAAGGCTACGAAGGCGTGATTCATGGCGACCAGGCGGTCAGTGGCATTCGCCAGTTTGCCGCATCACTGGTGCGTCTGGCCGTCACGCTACAGGACAAGGGCGCCTTCGCCCTGGACCGCCCGATTGTCACTGCGTCGGGCTCGGCGTGGTACGACCTGATTGCGGAAGAGTTCGACAAGCAGCAGGTGCGCGAGCGCTTCCTCAGCGTGCTGCGCCCAGGCAGCTATGTGGTTCACGACCACGGCATTTATAAAGAAGCGCAGTGCTGCGTGCTGGACCGTCGCCACGACCTGAGCGAAGGCCTGCAACCGGCGCTGGAAGTCTGGGCGCATGTGCAGTCGATGCCTGAACCCGGTTTCGCGGTCATCGCGCTGGGCAAACGTGACGTCGCATTCGACGCCGGAATGCCGAACCCGATCAAGCGTTACAAGCCGGGCGTGGTGCCGGCGCAGGGCGATGACGTGAGCGCGTGCACAGTCACTGCGGTCATGGACCAGCACGCCTTCATGACGGTTGCGCCGGGGTGTGAACTGCGCGTGGGGGACATCATTTCGTTCGGCACCTCGCACCCGTGCCTGACCTTCGACAAATGGCGCACGGGCTGTCTGGTCGGCGATGATCTGAGCGTCATCGAATCCTTCGAAACGTGCTTCTGACGGGAGTCTGCAATGAGCGAGATGGTGAGTCACAGTCATCCGCGCGTGGCGCTGATCGGCGAATGCATGATCGAGCTGCAGCAGCATGCCAACGGGACGCTCAAGCAGAGCTTCGGCGGCGACACGCTGAACACCGCGGTGTATCTGTCCCGCCTGTTGGGCTCGGCCTCTCAGGTGGACTACGTCACGGCCCTTGGCGACGACAGCTTCAGCGACGCGATGTGCCAGGTCTGGGCGGACGAGCACATCGGCCTGAGCCGAGTTCAGCGTCTGCCGGGCAGGTTGCCCGGGCTTTACTGCATTCAGACCGATGCCAACGGCGAGCGGCGGTTCCTCTACTGGCGCAATGAGGCGGCGGTGCGTGACTGTTTCACCACGCCGGCTGCCGAGCCGATTCTTGCGGCACTGCCCGAATACGACGTGCTCTACTTCAGCGGCATAACCTTGGCGGTGCTTGGTGAGGTGGGCAGGGCGCGGCTGTTATCGACGCTGGGCGAGGCGCGGGACCGGGGCGCGCGCGTGGTGTTCGACAACAACTACCGACCGCGTCTGTGGCGCAGCGTCGATCAGGCGCGCCAGGCCTATCGAGCAGTGATGCATGAGGTCGATCTGGCGCTGCTCACCGAAGAGGACGAGCAGGCCCTGTTCGATTACAGCGACAGCGAGCAAATCCTGGCGGCGTATGGTGAGCTGGGCGTCAGCGAGGTGGTGATCAAGCGCGGCGCGCAAAGTTGTCTGGTGCGTTCGGGCGAGCGTCGCTATGAGATCCCGGCGCAGCCGGTGCACAAGGTCATCGACACCACGGCGGCCGGCGATTCGTTCAGCGCCGGGTACCTGGCCCGCCGACTGCGCGGGGGCAGTCCGCAGGAAGCAGCTGAGGCGGGGCATCGTCTGGCGAGTCTGGTGATCCAGCATCCCGGCGCGCTGATCCCGCGCAGTGCCATGCCGGCCTGACCGCAGGCGGTACGATCATCAGTCGCGGTAAAACACCTGCACCAGGTGATAGCCGAACTTGCTCTTCACGGGGCCGTGCACGGTGCGCAGCGGCTTCTTGAAGATGATCTGATCGATCGCTCCGACCATCTGGCCGGGGCGAACCTCTCCCAGGTCGCCGCCACGTTTGCCGGACGGGCAGGTCGAGTATTTCTTGGCCAGCACGTCGAACGCTTCGCCCTTGGCGATGCGCTGCTTGAGCTGCTCGGCCTCGTCGGCGGTCTTGACCAGAATGTGGCGGGCTTGAGCTTTCATGTTGAAATCGCCTCGATAAAAAAGCCGCGCATTATGCCTTTGCGGCGCGAATTCAGGTAATTTCCTTCACCTTGATCGGACCAACGACGCGCAGCCCGGCTGTTTGCGGCGAACGTTGATTCGGGTCGAGGGTCGCACACAGTGTCGACATGCAGTCTTCTTAAACCTTTTGTGCGGTATTGCCTTATGGATTTCCCGGCGTTGTTGAAGGTTCTTGCCACCCAGGACGGTTCGGATCTCTATTTATCCACGGGCGCGCCACCCTGCGCCAAGTTCAACGGCGTGCTGAAGCCGCTGGGCACCGAGGCATTCAAGCCTGGCGACGTGGCGCTCATCGCCGACGGCATCATGGACGCCGAGCAACGCCTGGACTTCGAGCGTGAACTTGAAATGAACCTGGCGTTTTCCCTTTCGGGTGTCGGGCGTTTTCGCATCAACATCTTCAAACAGCGCAACGAAGTGTCCATCGTGGCGCGCAACATCAAGCTCGATATTCCCAAATTCGAAGACCTGCACCTGCCGCCGGTGCTGCTCGATGTGGTGATGGAGAAGCACGGCCTGGTGCTGTTCGTCGGCGCGACGGGCTCGGGCAAGTCGACGTCGCTGGCTGCCCTGATCGATCACCGCAATCGCCACGCCAGCGGGCACATCATCACCATCGAGGACCCGGTCGAATTCATCCATCGGCACAAGAAATCGATCATCAATCAGCGTGAAGTCGGGGTCGACACGCGCAGTTTTCATGCAGCGCTGAAAAACACCCTGCGTCAGGCGCCGGATGTGATTCTGATCGGCGAGATCCGCGACCGCGAGACCATGGAGCATGCGCTGGCTTTCGCCGATACGGGACATCTGGCGATCTCCACGTTGCATGCCAACAACGCCAACCAGGCGCTGGACCGCATCATCAACTTCTTTCCGGAGGAGCGTCGCGCGCAGCTGTTGCATGACCTGGGCAACAACCTCAAGGCGTTCGTCTCGCAGCGGCTGGTCAAGACCAAGGATGGCAAGCGCCGAGCCGCCGTTGAAGTGATGCTCGGCACGCCAACCATTCGTGACCTGATCCATCGCAACGAGCTCACCGAGCTCAAGGGCATCATGGAAAAGTCCACCAATATGGGCATGCAGACCTTCGACAACGCGTTGTACGACCTGGCCATCGAAGGCGCGATCAGCGAGGACGAGGCGCTGAAAAACGCCGATTCCGCGAACAACGTGCGGCTGCGTCTGAAGCTGCACAGCGAAGGCGGTCATTCGACGATCACCACGCCACCTCCCGCGCCACAGCCTGCGGCGCAGGTCGACGTCAAGGACTGGGGCCTGGTGGATGAGCGCGACGAGCCGGGGGCTTGAAACCAGGGGCCAGGTGTCTGCCTGCGCGTAGCCGGAGGGTGTCAGCCGGTCATTCCGACTGACACGTGCGCCTCACTGGCAAGGCCGCCTCCCGGGCAGCGCCCAGACGTTATCGCGCCAGCCAGCCACCGTCGATGTTCCACGCAGCCCCACGCACCTGCGCGCCAGCGTCACTGCACAGGAACAGCGTCAGCTCGCCCAACTGCGAAGGGGTGACGAACTCCAGCGACGGCTGCTTCTCGGCCAGCAAATCATGCTTCGCTTGCTCGATGTTCCCGGTTTCGGCGCCGCGATCGTCGATCTGCTTCTGCACCAGCGGGGTCAGCACCCAGCCGGGGCAGATGGCGTTGCAGGTAATCTGACTCGCCGCTGTCTCCAGGCCCACCACCTTGGTCAGGCCGATGACCCCATGCTTTGCCGCAACGTAAGCGGCCTTGCCAGTGGAGCCCACCAGCCCGTGAACGGAAGCGATGTTGACGATCCGTCCCCAGCCCTTTGTACGCATGCCCGGCAGGCAAAGACGGGTGCTGTGAAACACCGATGACAGGTTGATGGCAATGATCTTGTCCCAACTCTCCACCGGAAAGTCTTCCACGGCATCGACGTGCTGGATCCCGGCGTTGTTCACCAGAATGTCGACGCCGCCGAACTCACGCTCGGCGTAGGCGATCATGTCGGCGATCTGCCCGACGTCACTGACATCCGCAGGGTGATGGCCGACCTTGCCGCCGTACTGCCTGACTTGCTCGATCACCGCCGACGCATCGCCGAAGCCGTTGAGCACCAGGTTGGCACCAGCCTTGGCCAGCGTCAGCGCGATGCCCAGGCCAATGCCACTGGTGGAGCCGGTGACCAGTGCGGTTTTGCCTTGCAGACTCATGTTCAGATCCTCAAACGATGCCAGTTGCATAGAAGATGGCGATCACCACGAAGACCGCCAGGGTCTTGATCAGGGTGATGCCGAAGATGTCTTTGTACGCTTCGCGATGGGTCAGCCCGGTCACCGCCAGCAGCGTGATCACGGCGCCGTTGTGCGGCAGCGTGTCCATGCCACCGCTGGCCATGGCGGCGACGCGGTGCAACACCTCAAGCGGAATGTTCGCCGCGTGGGCGGCCGCGATGAAGCTGTCCGACATCGCTGCCAGCGCGATACTCATCCCGCCTGACGCCGAGCCTGTGATGCCGGCGAGCAAGGTCACGGTAATGGCTTCGTTGACCAGCGGATTGGGGATGCTTTTCAGCCCGTCCGCCAGCACCAGGAAGCCCGGCAATGAGGCGATGACCGCGCCGAAGCCGTATTCCGACGCAGTGTTCATGGCCGCCAGCAACGCGCCACTGACGGCGCCTTTGCTGCCTTCGGCCAGTTTCGTCTTGACCGTGCCGAAGGCGAACAGCAGGACGAACACGATGCCGACCAGCAGTGCCGCTTCGACCGCCCAGATGGCCGTGATCTTGGAGATTTCCGTCTGCACGGGTGCTGTCATGCCGGGCAGCGCCAGCGTGTGGGTCTTGCCATACCACTGTGGAATCCACTGGGTGAACAGCAGGTTCATGACCCCCACCAGCAACAGGGGCGCCAGGGCGATCCACGGGTTGGGCAGGGTGATATCGGCCGGTGTCTCGGGCTCGTTGCGCAGCTCGGTGCCGTAGCCTTCACCGGCGCGTTGGGCTTTGTTGCGCTGACGTTGAAGAAACAACATGCCGGCACAAAAGACAAACGCCGTGCCGATCAGGCCCAGCCAGGGCGCGGCCCACGCCGTGGTGTTGAAGAACGTCGAAGGGATGATGTTCTGGATTTGCGGCGTGCCGGGCAGGGCGTCCATGGTGAACGAAAATGCACCCAGGGCGATGGTCGCCGGGATCAGCCGCTTGGGGATGTCGCTTTGCCGGAACATCTCGGCGGCGAACGGGTACACGGCGAACACCACGACGAACAGCGACACCCCGCCATACGTCAGCAGGGCGCACACCAGCACAATCACCAGCATGGCCTGGCGTGTGCCGAGCAAACCAATGGCTGCCGCGACGATGGAGCGCGAGAATCCGGACAACTCGATGAGCTTGCCGAACACGGCACCGAGCAGGAACACCGGGAAGTAGAGTTTGACGAAGCCGACCATCTTGTCCATGAACACGCCGGTGAAGGCGGGCGCCACGGCGGACGGGTCGGTCAGCAAGACCGCGCCCAGGGCAGCGATGGGGGCGAAGAGGATAACGCTGTAACCACGGTAAGCAGCAAGCATCAGCAGCGCGAGGGCTGCCAAAGCGATGATCACACTCATCGAGTGTCTCCTGTTGTTTTTGTTCTGGATGCGGTCGAGCCGCGCAACAGGAGGTATAGCTACTTTCGTGCCACTGCGCTAAGTGATTGATTTCGTTATGGATAGGTCCGGGGTTGCGAAAGTTGTAACCTATGGTTGTCTCGAAAAAGAGACTTCCCGATTCAAACCTGCTCCATCAGCGACTGCCGGGACAGTGGCCAACGACGGGCGCGCAGGTCTGCCGAGATCATTTCGGGCGGCCATATGGCGTGTCTCCCTTCGTGGAAGGCTGTCTCGTTATTGAGACTCGGCAATGCCCAGCGCGGCCATTTTCTTGTAGAGCGTCGATCGTCCAAGCCCCAATTGCTGGGCCGCCAGGACCACATTGCCGTCACACTGTGCGAGTTTTGCGGTGATCAGTTCACGATCGAAACGCTGCCTGGCTTCGCTGTACGTCTCGTCGTTAAGCGGTTGGGGCGCCGTCTGTGGGTCAGCGGCGACAAGGGTGCCGATCGCTGTGCGGATTTCAGTCGCGCCCAGGTGCAGGTTGTCGCTGAGCAGCGCGGCCCGCTCCAGCACATTGCGCAACTCCCGTATGTTGCCCGGCCAGGCGTGCTGCCCCAGCGTCGAGAGCCCGGCGGGTTCCAGCTCATGCTGGCTGCGCAGGTCTTCGAGGATGGCCTCGGTCAGCGCCGGGATGTCGTCCAGTCGCTGGCGCAACGGCGGCACTTCGATGGGCAGCACGCTCAGGCGGTAATACAGGTCTGCGCGGAACTCGCCGCGCTTGATCGCCGCTTCAAGATCCGTGGACGTCGCCGCGATCAGGCGCACATTGCTTTTGATCATCTCGTTGGAGCCAACCGGCTCGTACTCTTTTTCCTGAAGCACGCGCAGCAGTTTGCTCTGCAGAGGCAGCGGCATGTCGCCGATCTCGTCAAGAAACAGCGTTCCGCCCTCGGCCAGATACAGCTTGCCCTGACGCCCTCGGCGATCGGCGCCGGTGAATGCACCGGGCGCGGTGCCAAAGAACTCGGCTTCCAGCAGTGCTTCGGGGATTGCCGCGCTGTTGATGCTGACGAAAGGCTTGTGTGCGCGCGGCGAGGTGTTGTGGATGGCGTGGGCGAGCAATTCCTTGCCGGTGCCGGTTTCGCCCAGCAACAGCACCGGAGAATCCGTGCTGGCGCTGCGTCGGGCGCGCCGTTTGACTTCCAGACTCGCGGCGCTGGTGCCGATGAAGTGCGCAAAACTGTACTTGGCCTGACGCGCGCGCAGCATCGAGCGTGTCGAGGCCAGTTCCTGCTGCATGCTTGAATAGCGTTTGAGCAGCGGCGACAGCGCATGCAGCTCATCGAACAGGGCGAAGCCGATGGCGCCAATGACGCCGCCGCCGTCGTCATGAATCGGCAGGCGCATGACCACCAGCGGGTCCTTGGCGGTGTCCATCATGTCCAGCAGGATCGGCTGCCCGTTGCTGGCCACCTGACGCAGCAGGCTGCCGGGGATGACTTGCTCGCACGGCTGGCCGACCGCACGGCTGGGGTCTTCCAGGCCGAAACGTCGGGCATAGCGCTCGTTGATCCAGACAATCCGTGCCTCGCGGTCGACGATGACCGTGCCTTCACTGGATTGCTCGATGATTTCGAACAGAGACCGGATAGCCAGACGCCGGACGCGTCGGTAGTCCTTCAGGCTTTCGCTGTCTTTCATGGATTGTTCCGTAAATCCGGTTCCCGGCATCTGGCCGCACAGACTGCTGATTGTTGCCTGTTTCAGTTGAAGCCGGGATGCGCCGCCGCCAGAAGCTCCCGGGTGTACGGGTGCTGGGGCGCATCGAAGACATCGTGGCTGGCACCGCGCTCGACCACCTTGCCGTCCTTGACCACAATCAGGTCATGGGCCAGCGCCCTGACAACGGCAAGGTCGTGGCTGATGAACAGGTACGTCAGCCCGTGCTTTTCCTGCAGTTGCCGCAACAGCGCAACGACCTGTTTCTGCACCGTGCGATCCAGTGCGGAAGTGGGTTCGTCGAGCAGAATCAGGGCAGGTTTAAGCACAAGTGCGCGGGCGATGGCGATGCGTTGTCGCTGCCCGCCAGAAAACTCATGGGGGTAACGGTGCCGGCTCAACGGGTCGATGCCCACTTCCTCCAGCACGCGAATCACCTCGGCTTCACAGCAGACCTTGTCCAGTTCACTGTGGACTTCCAGCCCTTCGCTGATGATCTGCGCCACCGACATGCGCGGGCTGAGACTGCCGTAAGGGTCCTGAAAGACCACCTGCATCTGCTTGCGCCACGGTCGCATCTGTTTCTGATTCAGGCTGTCCAGCGCGTGACCCTTGAAACGGATACTGCCACGGGATTCCAGCAAGCGCAGGATTGCCTGACCAAGTGTCGATTTGCCCGAGCCGGATTCGCCGACGATTCCCAGTGTTTTGCCGCGCTCGATACTCAGGCTGATGTCGTCGACGGCTTTCAGGTATTCCTGATGGCGATTGAAAATCCCGCCGCCCAGCGAGAACCAGACGCGCAGGTTATCGACCTCCAGCACCTTCTCGCGGGTGTCCCGGGGCAGCGGCTCGCCGGCAGGCTCCGCGTCCAGCAACAGCTGGCTGTACGGGTGCTGCGGGTTCTTGAACAGCAACTGACAATTGGACTGCTCGACGATTTCGCCGGCGCGCATCACGCACACCCGCTGGGCAATGCTGTGGACCAGATTCAGGTCATGACTGATCAGCAACAGCGACATGTTCAGGCGCTGCTGCAGTTGTTTGAGCAGGAGCAGGATCTTGCGCTGAACGGTGACGTCCAGCGCCGTCGTCGGCTCGTCGGCAATCAGCAGTTCGGGCTCGCAGGCCAGCGCCATGGCGATCATCACCCGTTGCCGCTGCCCGCCGGACAGCTCGTGAGGATAGGCTTTCAGGCGCTTCTTCGGATGCTGGATGCCCACCAGCTCGAGCAGTTCCAGGATACGGGCCTGCGCCGCCTTGCCACTCAGGCCCTTGTGCAGCAACAGCGTCTCGCCAATCTGTTTGGCGACGGTGTGCAGAGGGTTGAGCGACGTCATCGGCTCCTGAAAGATCATCGCGATCTGATTGCCACGAATCTGCCGCATGGTCTTGCCGTCGGCGCCGAGCAATTCCTTGCCGCGATAACGAATGCTGCCTGTGCTGACCGTGCCAGCCTCAGGCAGCAGCTGCAGGATCGAGTGCGCGGTAACCGATTTGCCGGAGCCGGATTCACCCACCAGCGCCAGGCATTCGCCCGCGGGAATGTCCAGGCTGAGGTGCTTGACCACGGTGTTGCCGCTGAACGACACCGACAGGTCGCGGATTTCAATCAGGTTTTCGGACATGTCAGGACCTCGGGTCAAAGGCGTCACGCAGCGCCTCGCCTATGAACACTAGCAACGACAGAATCAGCGCCAGGGTGAAAAACGCCGTGAAGCCGAGCCAGGGCGCCTGCAGATTCTGCTTGCCCTGGCCGATCAACTCGCCCAGCGACGCGCTGCCTGCCGGCATGCCGAAGCCCAGGAAATCCAGTGCGGTCAGCGTTGAAATCGCGCCGGTCAGGATGAACGGCAGGTAACTCAGGGTGGCGTTCATCGCATTGGGCAGAATGTGTCGCAGGATCACTTTGCGATCGTCCAGCCCCAGCGCGCGCGCCGCCTTCACGTACTCCAGGTTACGCCCGCGCAGAAACTCCGCACGCACCACATCCACCAGCGCCAGCCACGAAAACAGGGCCATGATGCCCAGTAGCCACCAGAAGTTCGGTTCCACGAAGCCTGAAAGAATGATGAGCAGGTAAAGCACGGGCAATCCGGACCACACTTCAAGCAGACGCTGCCCGATCAGATCCACCCAGCCGCCGTAGTAACCCTGCAATGCGCCGGCGGCAATGCCGATCAACGCACTGATGACGGTCAGCGCCAGGGCGAACAGAATCGAAACCCGCGAGCCGAAGATGACGCGCGCCAGTACGTCCCGCGCCTGATCGTCAGTGCCCAGCCAGTTAATGGAAGAGGGCGGACTGGGCGCCGGTTTGTTCAGGTCATAGTTGGGCGTGTCGTCACTGAACGGGATGGGCGGAAACAGCATCCAGCCGTCACCGTCGGTGATCAGTTGACGAACGTAGTCACTGCGGTAGTCGGGCTGGAAGGGCAGTTGACCGCCGAATTCCTGCTCGGTGTAGCGTTTGAACGCAGGAAAGTACAACGAGTGTTGATAACTGAGCACCAAAGGTTTGTCGTTGGCGATCAGTTCGCCACACAGGCTGAGGACGAACAGCCCGCAAAACAGCCATAACGACCACCAGCCACGACGGTTGTTGCGAAAACGCTCGAAACGACGGCGAGCCACCGGAGACAGTCTGCTCATCATGCGTTCCTCGCACTGAAATCGATTCGGGGGTCGACGAGGGTGTAGCAGATGTCGCCGACCAGCTTAATCAGCAGTCCGAACAGGGTGAAGATGAACAGTGTCCCGAACACCACGGGATAGTCCCGCGAGACAGCGGCCTCGTAGCTCATTCGACCCAGGCCATCGAGGGAAAAGATCACTTCGATCATCAGCGAACCGGCGAAGAACACGCTGATGAACGCCTGGGGAATACCAGCGACCACCAGCAGCATCGCGTTGCGGAACACATGCCCGTACAGCACGCGGCGTTCACTCAGGCCCTTGGCCCGGGCGGTGACCACGTACTGACGCGTGACCTCATTGAGGAACGAGTTCTTTGTGAGAATGGTCAGCGTCGCGAAACCGCCGATCACCAGGGAAATCACCGGCAGGACCAAGTGCCAGAAGTAGTCGGCGATCTTGCCCAGCGTGGTCATCTGATCGAAGTTCTCGGACACCAGGCCGCGCACCGGGAACCAGCTCAACGACGTACCGCCCGCGAACACCACCACCAGCAGCATGGCGAACAGGAACGCGGGCATTGCATAACCGATGATGATCGCCGTGCTGCTCCAGATGTCGAAATGGCTGCCATGCTTGACCGCTTTGCGTATACCCAGCGGGATCGACACCAGATAGGTGATGAGAGTGGCCCATAGCCCGAGCGAGATCGACACCGGCATCTTTTGCAGAATGAGGTCAGTGACCTTGGCGCCCCGGAAGAAACTGTTGCCGAAGTCCAGCCGGGCGTAGTTTTTCAGCATCAGCCACAGACGTTCGTGCAAGGGTTTGTCGAACCCGTATTGGTGCTCGATCTCCTTGATCAGCTTGGGGTCCAGCCCGCGGCTGGCGCGTGACTGCCCCGCGTTCATGGTTTCGGTGTGCCCTGCGCCGATCGTTCCGCCGGCCACGCCTTGCAGCTTGGCGATGGCCTGCTCGACCGGACCGCCCGGCGCGGCCTGCACGATGAAGAAGTTGACCAGCAGAATGCACAGCAGCGTCGGGATGATCAGCAGCAGACGCCGCATCAGGTAGCCGAACATCACTTCACCTCCCATGGAAGGGCCGAATCACCCTGTTGCCGGGCGAACTGTTCGGTCGTCAGCGCCTGCGGGCTCAACTCCCACCAGGTGTCGATGGCTTCGCTGTTGCTGGCCTGCACTTTGGGAATGCCGAAACGGTTCCACCACACCGTGGAAGATCCCGGCGGGTAATAGTTGGGAATCCAGTAGAAGCCCCATTGCAGCACCCGGTCCAGTGCGTGGGCGTAATCGATCATCGCCGGCTTGCTGTCGGCTTTGGCCAGTCCATTGATCAGCGTGTCGACCGCCGGATCGCGCAGCACCATGTAATTGCTCGAGCCCGAGTCCCGGGCAACTTTGGAACCGAAGTTGTTGTACAGCTCCATGCCCGGCGAAGTCGAAACGCCATAGCCGGTCACGATCATGTCGTAGTCACGGGCCATTACCCGGTTCAGGTACTGCGCCGAGTCGATCCTTCGGATTTCAAAGTCGATCCCTATCTGCGCGAGGTTGCGCTTGTACGGCAGCAGAATCTTCTCGAAACCGCTCTGGCCATTGAGGAAGGTGAAACTCAGTGGTTCGCCGTCCGCGTTGACCAGCTTGTCGCCCTTGGGCATCCAGCCCGCTTCTTCGAGCAGGCCCAAGGCCTGCAGCTGCTTGTCGCGAATGAAGCCGGTGCCGTCCGTTCTGGGTGTCTGGAATACCGTGGTGAACACCTCCGGCGGGACCTGACCGCGCAGGGGTTCGAGGATCTTCAGCTCCGATTCGGTCGGCAGCTGCGTCGCAGCCAGTTCGCTGTTGGAAAAGTAGCTGTTCTGACGCACGTACACGTTGCGCATCATCTGCCGGTTGGTCCACTCGAAGTCCCACAGCATGGCCAGCGCCTGGCGCACGCGGCGGTCCTGAAATTTCGGTCTGTCGAGGTTGAATACGAAGCCCTGAGAACTTTGCACGGCGCCTGGCGCAAGGTGAGCGCGTTGCAGCCGGCCTTCGGCCAGCGCGGGGCTTTCGTAGCGAACGGCATAACCGGTGGCGGAGTATTCGCGGTTGTAGTCATAACCGCCGCCGAGCAGCACCTGGCGCGCGACGTCGGTGTCGCCGAAATACTCGACGCTGAAATGATCGAAGTTATAGAGGCCGCGATTGACCGGCAGGTCTTTGGCCCACCAGTCGACGTTACGCTCGAAGGTGATGCTGCGGCCCGGATCGACCTTGCCGATGCGGTAGGGGCCACTGCCGACAGGGGGCTCGAAGCCGCCGCCGTTGGCGAAGTCACGATCTTTCCACCAGTGCTCGGGAAACACCGGCAGGGAGGCCAGGTCCAGGGGCAGCGTGCGGCTCTCGTTGCTCTTGAAGTCGAAGCGAACCTGGGTGGGCGACTCGACCTCCACGCCTTTGACGTCCTGGAATTCGGTGCGGTACGACAAACTGCCCTGGGTCATCAGCAGGTCGTAGGTGTAGCGGACATCTTCGGCCGTGATCGGCGTGCCGTCGGAGAACTGTGCCTTGGGATTGAGGTAGAACCGCAGAGACATGCCGTCGGCAGCACGCTCCATTTTTTCCGCGATCAGGCCATAAACGGTGTACGGTTCATCCAGTGACCTGACAGCCAGCGGCGCGTACAGCAAGCCATTGACCTGCGACACGCCCGTGCCTTTGTCCAGGTACGGCATGATGTGATCGAATTGACCGATTTCCTGCGCCGAACGACGCATGCTGCCGCCTTTTGGGGCATTCGGGTTCACGTAGTCGAAGTGCTGGAAACCGGACGGGTAGCGGGGAGCCTCGCCGTAGACGGTCAGTGCGTGTTGAGGTGCGGCGGACAGGGACTGAAAACCTGAAACAAGGACCAGTGTTGCAACCATCAGCGATGAAAAAACAAAACGCATTACACAAATCCTGACTGACGTTGGGCGCAACATCAGGGTTGAAGGTCGTGATCAGGCGATTGCTGCCTGGTCTGTGGATGATCCATTGTTTTTATTCGTTACCTCCGGTGGCAAGGTACCTCAATGCCGGAATCTTTGTAACCGCACACTACCAGTGGTTGATGACTTCTTTACATTTGCACGGGGTCATGGCTGCCAAACGACGTGGCGTTAACAACTAGCAATAACAACTAGCAATTTCTTTGCCGGAATGGCAGCGCTGCGTTTTTCTCACGCACTGAATACAAACGGCCCGCTTGTCAGAGCGGGCCGCAGGTTGTATCGGTCAAGCCGGAATCAGTCCTGGCGGCTGGTCACTTCCAGCAGGTGGTAACCGAACTGGGTTTTCACCGGGCCCTGCACGACGTTGACTGGCGCGCTGAAGACCACCGTGTCGAATTCCTTGACCATCTGACCCGGACCGAAAGAACCCAGATCGCCACCCTGACGGCTGGACGGGCAGCTGGAGTTGGATTTGGCGACTTCCGCGAAGTCAGCGCCTGCCTCGATCTGGGCTTTGAGCTCGTTGCATTTCTCTTCGCTGGACACAAGGATGTGGCGGGCAGTGGCTTTGGCCATTTGGGGTACTCCTGTTAAAAAAGGAAAGAGCCTACCGGATTAAGGGAGGCTTTTCCCGAGAAAGTTCCGGGTCCCGGACCGCGCACAGCAGGGACATCATCAGCCGCTACAGACCTTTGCTGAACAGCAATGCAGCATGGTCGACGTACAGTTTTACCGGGTCAATATTTGCGCGCACCAGACCAGCGGTTTGATTGATGGTGTCGACATGGTCCATCGGATAGTCGCTGCGGATCACTTTGCCCAGGTGAGAGCTGCAGCGTCCGACAAGCCCGTCGTTGCAGTCAGTTTCCTGCTCGAACAGCCGCGCATAACCGCGCAGTGCCAGGTGTAACGGGTCCAGTGCGTTGCGCCCCTCCGAAAACAGCGAGTCCTGAATGCAGCCACTCCAGGAGTAATAATGCACACCGTCGACCCGCTCATTGCCTTCACCGCCCCACTCGGACGGCAAGCCCTGCGGATAGCGGCTGTTGAAGCGCGCCACGCCCTCGCGGGTCAGGGCGTCCAGTGCGTCCACCGGGCTTTGCGGCAGGTGGCCATTGCCGCTGAGCAGGGACAGGAAGTGAGCGAAGCCTGACGCCATTCGTGCGGCGGCGGCCTCGGGCATGTTTCCTGGCGTGAGTGCGCGGCGCAATTGGTCGGCCACTTCGGAGCCGTGATTGGGGCCGCTGACCGAGGTGACTGACGCCACCATGCCCGGTCGAACGGCCGCGACATAACGGCAAGTGAGTGCGCCTTGACTGTGGCCGATGAGGTTGACCTTCAGGTATCCCGTGCGTTTAAGGAATCGCTCGATCTGCTCAATGAGTTGCTCGCCGCGGATTTCGTTATCGTGTACGCCAGACAGTGCAGGCACATGGGTCCTGCAACCGGCTTTCTCGAGGGCTTGCCGGACTCCGTGAAACATTTCGAACTGACCGATGCGATCAAACCCGAACAAGCCGTGGACCAGCAGGATGGGATATTTGGTGGTGACTTCCGTGTACATATTCGACAGTCCGCTCACTGAGTTGGGCGAACGAGACTAAGCGTTTCCCACAGCTCGGTGTTGTGCCGGGATCTGAGGCGCCGCCTTGTTGACCAAGTGAAAGGCCGTCGCGCCGCGCGCCCGGAGGCGCCGGTTTTTGGCAGAGGGTTAAACATCTGCGGGCGGATAAGGAAGAAGGCCGCACGAGCGAGCGAGTGCGTCCTACGGGCTGCGTCTGAACAGGCGCGCGACCGGGCTGATAACGGTGACACGTCGATGGGAAACCGATGACGGTTCACGCCATGGCTTCCCACCTGGAAATGTTATCTGTAACGCAGCTTGTCGACGGCATCACGCAGCAGTTGCTCGGTGCCGTTCCAGCCCAGGCAACCGTCGGTGATCGACACGCCGTAGCGCAGCGAATCGCTGAACGGCTGGCAGCCCTCGAACAGATGGCTTTCCAGCATCATGCCGATCAGCGTCCGGTCGCCTGCCAGACGCTGGTTCAGCACATCATTGAAGACCTGCGGCTGACGCAAGGGGTCTTTGCCGCTGTTGGCATGACTGCAGTCGACCATGATTCGCGCGGCAATGCGCTGTTTGTCCAGGCTGGCATTCACCGCGTCGATACTCTGCGCGCCGTAGTTGGGGCCGTTGTGACCGCCACGCAGGACGATGTGAGTGTCCGGATTGCCGCGGGTTTCGATGATCGCCGGATGACCGTGCGCGTCGACGCCGAAATGACGGTGCGCATGCGCCGCTGAACGAATCGCGTCACAGGCAACGGCGATCCCGCCGTCGGTGCCGTTCTTGAAGCCGACCGGCATCTGCAGCCCGCTCGCCATTTCACGATGAATCTGCGACTCGGTGGTGCGCGCGCCGATGGCGACCCAGCTCAGCAGGTCATCGAAGTAGCCTGCCGCCATGGGCTGGAGCAATTCAGTGGCGATGGGCAGGCCGAGTCGGGTCATCTCACGCATCAGGTGCCGGGACAACGTCAGGCCTGCGGCCATGTCATCGCTGCCGTCAAGGTGCGGGTCGTACGCCAGGCCTTTCCAGCCCACGGTCGTGCGGGGCTTCTCGACGTAGGCGCGCATCACCAGCAGCATCTGGTCGCTGACTTCCTCTGCCAGACCGGCAAGACGCGCCGCGTATTCAAGCGCGGACTCAGGGTCATGAATGGAGCAGGGGCCTACGACGACGAGAAGACGCGAATCTTCGCCGTTGAGAATGGCGCATACGGATTGGCGATGGGCTGCGATCTGCGCAGTGAGCGCGGCATCGAGCGATAACTGCTGTTTCAGCGCCAGAGCGCTGGGCAAACGCAGCGGAGCGGGGTGACTGTCGAGCAGGGTCACGGCAGCGGACGGCAGATCGGACAGGTTTGTTGCGGCGACGGACGAGTTCATTTCAAGGCTTCCTGGTCGGCGGGCGTTGTCCCGCGCGGACCTACTGGGGTGTTCGACAATTGGCCGGGTCGGCGCTGTGAGTTGTATTGCCACCTGTCAGTGACCGATCGGAGGCGGCTGGCTGTCCCGAACGGAGGTTGCTAAATCGCCATGCGTAGCTGATGTCGTAGCGGTAATAGTTGCTGTGGTTCATGTTGGTTTCCTCGATGCGGAGCGTTAGTCAGGTTTAAGGCAGGCCAAAAAAACAAAACCCCCGGTCGGGAGGCCGACCGGGGGTAGAGTTATCTCTGGTGGCGTCCCGTATTCGTGGGCGCCGTGTGGGTATCAGGCGCGCCAGTGGCTAAACCAATACCCATAAAAATAAGAAGTCGCGGAGGTAGTCTTCGTCGCGTCCCACGCAGCCAGATCCGCAGCCTGACGCAAGGCGTCGGCAGAGGCATGCAGCTGAGATGAGAGGGAATGCAACATGGTGTGTCTCCGTTGTGTGACCGCGAGCTTACTTCAGGCACGCTGCGCTGTTCAATTGGAATATTCAATGAAGGTCATCGATTGTTCATTGCCTGGCGACCTCGGATGTCCGAGAAGCTGCCGCTGCGTAGAATGTCGGGATAGTGGTGGGCGACTTGCCGAACATAGGTCGTGGAATAGTCGTGGAATGCCTGACAGGAGGGCTGCATGAAAAAGCAGGTCAATAAGGATGTTTCCCTGCACCCGGCGTCCGACGCCGACCTTGCATTCGCCCGTGAGTTGACTCGCGTGAACATGCGCGACTATTACAGTCAATGCGGACTGATCTGGCAGCCCGAGGGGTTCGATGCGCAATGGCCGCTGAGGGAGAACTACCTGATCCTCAAGGCCGACACGTGCGCGGGCTATCTGGGTGTGACGCGGGAGAGCGGTTATCTGTATGTGCGCGATGTTCAACTGATCGAACGCTATCGCGGTGAAGGCGTGGGCGGCCGGGTCATGGGTCGCGTTACCGAGATGGCGATAGAGCAGCGTTGTGCATGTGTGCGGCTGAAAGTCTTCAAAACCAACCCGGCAGTCCATTGGTACAAAAGACTGGGGTTTGTCACCGTAGGGGAAGAGCAGGCACTGTTGTGGATGGAACGTGTCATCTCTGTCTGACCCGCGCAGTCTCTTTTTCTGACAGGTGTCTGGGCCGGCGAGAAAAACTTCCGCGTAAAGCGAAGCGCGCTCAATCAAACTTTCAGAAACTTCCTACGTACTTTGATTGATTAAGAAACAGGCTCTTCGGAAGCGTCAATTCCTGTGACAACCTTTGACGGTATTACCCCTATCTTCATTCCCAGAAGTACCGCTACTTTATGAGCTTCTCCCCGGCGGCCTTTCTTGCGTCCGGAAAGAATCTGATAAGTCGTTGCAGGGTCTACCTTGTTTTCCCTTGCAAATTCCTGAACCGATTTGCCCTGTTGATCCAGCCAGGCCTTGGCTTGTGCTGCGGTGCGTGTTCCGGGCATAGTTCAAAACCGTTCAAGTCAGTTCAAATTATCTGGATATTACCATTCGTAAGGATGGGGTCAATAAGGTTGTGCATTCAAATGAGTGGAATCGGTGCCCGCATTCGGGAAGAGCGGGAGCGTCTTGGGCTCTCGCAACGCGCATTCGGTGAAATTGGTGGTGTGGAGCCCAACGCTCAGGGCAAATACGAGAACGGCGACCGCACGCCGAAGGCCGACTACCTCGCCAACGTCGCCGCGAGGGGGGTTGATGTGCTTTATGTGTTGACCGGCAATCGCACGCCAGCCCCGATCGAAAACCTGAGCCAGATCGAGGAGTGGGTGCTGGGCAGCTACCGTTCACTCGTCAAGGAAGATCAGGACGCCATTCGCCGCCTGACAACTACGCTGGCGGAATATAAAGCCTCGTATGCGGTGGAAAAGAAACCCGATTCGCACTAACCGCTCAAGGGCTATTCGAAGTCGCGCGTTTGAAGATTTTTTGCAAGTTCTGCGGTCGATGATGATAGCGTGTCCGATTCGTTGTCGATCATCTTGCAAGGCCGTCAAAAAAGCATTCTCGCTAGGTCATGCACTTTCTTTTTGCTAAGGTGGCGATCGTTCGCCATGAATTGTTCCGTGAGGTGTCTGCTTGATTAGGGTGTTGGTTGTCGATGACCACGATCTGGTTCGGACAGGTATCACGCGTATGTTGGCCGACATTGACGGTTTGCAGGTTGTCGGCCAGGCCGAATCGGGCGAAGAATCCTTGAAAAAGGCACGTGAGCTCAAGCCTGACGTGGTCCTGATGGACGTCAAGATGCCCGGTATTGGCGGTCTTGAGGCCACCCGAAAACTGCTGCGCAGCCATCCGGATATCAAAGTGGTCGCCGTGACGGTCTGTGAGGAAGATCCTTTTCCGACCCGCCTGCTGCAGGCGGGCGCGGCAGGGTACATGACCAAGGGCGCCGGGCTGACCGAAATGGTCCAGGCCATCCGGCTGGTGTTTGCCGGCCAGCGTTACATCAGTCCGCAGATCGCCCAGCAACTGGCGCTCAAATCGTTCCAGCCGCAGACCAGCAATTCGCCTTTCGATCTCCTGTCCGAACGGGAAATCCAGATCGCCTTGATGATCGTCGGTTGCCAGAAAGTGCAGACGATCTCCGACAAGCTGTGCCTGTCCCCCAAAACCGTGAACACCTACCGGTACCGTATTTTCGAGAAGCTTTCGATCGGCAGTGACGTCGAGCTGGCATTGCTGGCTGTTCGCCACGGCATGGTCGATGCCAGCGCCTGAAATGACCCAGCCGTTCGATCCCAGCGCGTTTCTGTCCACCTGCAGTGGTCGCCCCGGCGTCTATCGGATGTTCGATATCGATGGGCGGCTGCTGTACGTCGGCAAAGCCAAGAACCTCAAGAAGCGGCTCGCCAGCTACTTCCGCAAAACCGGCCACGCACCGAAAACCGGAGCGCTGGTGGCGCGGATCGCGCAGATCGAGACCACTATCACAGCCAATGAGACCGAAGCGTTGCTGCTCGAGCAGACGCTCATCAAAGAGTCTCGGCCGCCGTATAACATCCTGTTGCGTGACGACAAGTCCTACCCGTACGTGCACTTGTCCGACGGCGAATTCCCGCGTCTGAGCATTCACCGTGGCGCCAAGAAGGCGAAAGGTCGGTACTTCGGCCCTTACCCGAGTGCCGGGGCCATCCGCGAAAGCCTGAGCATCCTGCAGAAGACCTTTCACGTGCGTCAGTGCGAGGACAGCTTTTACAAGAACCGCATCCGGCCGTGTCTGCAGTACCAGATCAAGCGCTGCAAGGCGCCGTGCGTCAACTTCGTCGAGCCGCAGGTGTATGCCGAGGATGTGCGCCACTCGGTGATGTTTCTGGAAGGGCGCAGCAATGCCCTGACCGATGAGCTCAACTCGCTGATGGAAAAGGCGGCGATGGATCTGAATTTCGAGCACGCCGCCGAGCTTCGCGATCAGATCGGTCTGCTGCGTCGTGTCCAGGATCAGCAAAGCATGGAAGCCGGCACTGGCGATGTCGATGTCGTAGCGGCATTCGTCAACCCGGGCGGCGCTTGCGTTCATCTCATCAGCGTGCGCGGCGGTCGGGTGCTGGGCAGCAAGAATTTCTTCCCGCAGGTCGGCATCGAGGAAGAGGTCGGTGAAGTCATGTCGGCGTTCCTCGCGCAGTATTTTCTGGGCGGCGGCGAGCGGGAGTTGCCGGGCGAAGTCATTGTCAACGTGGTCAATGAAGATTTCCCGGCATTGATCGAAGCGATCGAGGCTTCTCGCGGGCGCGAAATCGTCATCAGTCACCGGGTGCGCGGTACACGCGCTCGCTGGCAGCAACTGGCGGTGACCAATGCCGAGCAGGCACTGGCAGCGCGTCTGGCCAACCGGCAGCATGTCGCCGCGCGCTTCGAAGCGCTGGCTGAAGTGCTCAAGCTCGACGAGCCGCCGCAACGCCTGGAATGCTACGACATCAGCCATTCCAGCGGCGAGGCGACGGTGGCGTCGTGCGTGGTGTTCGGGCCAGAAGGGCCGATCAAGTCGGATTATCGGCGCTACAATATCGAGGGCGTCACGGCCGGGGACGATTACGCAGCGATGCATCAGGCGCTGACACGGCGTTTCGGCAAGATCAAGGACGGCGAGGGCAAGTTGCCAGACATCCTGCTGGTGGACGGCGGCAAGGGGCAGTTGAACATGGCCCGCGACGTCATGAATGAGCTGGCGATCCCCGATCTGATTCTGCTCGGCGTGGCCAAAGGCACCACACGAAAGGCCGGCTTCGAGACCCTTTACCTCAATGACGCCGCCCATGAATTCACGCTCAAAGGCGATTCCCCCGCGCTTCACCTGATCCAGCAGATCCGCGACGAGGCCCACCGTTTTGCGATTACCGGGCACCGGGCGCGCCGTGGCAAGACGCGCCGCACTTCAACCCTGGAAGGGGTGGCCGGTGTCGGCCCGACACGACGCAGAGACCTGCTCAAACACTTCGGTGGCCTGCAGGAATTGTCTCGCGCCAGCGTCGAAGAAATCGCCAAAGCACCGGGAATCAGTAAAAAGCTCGCAGAGTCGATTTATGCGAACCTGCACAGCGAGTAGAATGCCCGCTCACCTCGTAGCCAGTTGTGCCGATGAATATCCCTAATCTGATTACCGTATTACGTGTCCTGCTGATTCCGATCTTCATTCTGCTGTTCTATCTGCCTTATTACTGGAGCTACATGGCTGCCAGTTCGGTTTTCGCGCTGGCCGCGGCGACGGACTGGCTGGATGGCTATCTCGCCCGACGCCTGCAGCAGAGCACGCCGTTCGGCGCCTTCCTCGATCCGGTGGCCGACAAGCTCATGGTCGCGGTGGCGCTGGTGCTGCTGGTTCAGGCGCATGCCAATTTCTGGCTGACGTTACCGGCAGCGGTGATCATCGGTCGTGAAATCGTCATCTCCGCGTTGCGCGAATGGATGGCCGAGCTGGGGGCGCGCGCTCAGGTCGCTGTCTCCAACCTGGGCAAATGGAAAACCGCGGCGCAGATGCTCGCGCTGGTGATTCTGCTGGCCAACCCACCTGCGTTCACGTTCTGGGTCGTGTTGGGTTACGTGCTGCTGATGGTCGCCGCAGGCCTGACCTTGTGGTCAATGGTGCAATACCTCCGGGCGGCATGGCCGCATTTGAGGACGACCACTGAGGAGTAGCGTCTCAGTTTGATCAAACGGCGCTTCCCGTTTCTGGTGCTGCAGCGAGACGGCACCCCGAGATAAGTATTTTTAAATCAAGGGGTTGACGGGGTCATTTGAATCTATAGAATGGCGCCCACACCAAGCGGGAATAGCTCAGTTGGTAGAGCACGACCTTGCCAAGGTCGGGGTCGCGAGTTCGAGTCTCGTTTCCCGCTCCAGTTTGTATGCGTTGAGCGGTCGTTGTCTGATCGTTTGGCGTTTGAGGCCGAGTAGCAAAATGGTTATGCCGCGGATTGCAAATCCGCTTACGCCGGTTCGATTCCGACCTCGGCCTCCACTATAAACGAGCTCTGTAGATCTATGATTTACAGAGCTTTTTTATTTCCGGATGGAATCCGTTTTCGCCCTGAATGAGGGCGTTTTCGGCTTGCTTCACTGCGTGGGGATGTATATATTCCCAGCTCTTGTCAGCTTCATGGCCGTAGGGCTTCAAGCTGATCTGCACTATCGCCCTGATGGTGAAATTGGTAGACACACCGGACTTAAAATCCGTCGTCCGAAAGGATGTGCCGGTTCGACTCCGGCTCGGGGCACCATTCAAGAAAGGCGCTTACGGAGCAATCCGAAGCGCCTTTTTTCTTGCCGGTTTGAGAAGCTCTCACGTCTCTAAAGAAGCATTGTGCCGCTGTCCTGCACCCGTCGGGACCTGCCGTCTTGCCCAAATCTCTCATCTGAACGTGCTCACGTGAACAGCGAGCGCGCCTGATCGAACATCTCAGCTATCTCTAGCGCAACTGTTCTGATCGACGAATCTTTCCGGTCGCGTCCTCGGGTCAGCAGGAACACCTCTCTGCTCGGTGGCACGGGGCCCAGATCGCACAAGCGCAGCTGCGGGGCGGCCCGGCCAATGTAGTGGGGGATCAACGCGAGTCCTATCCCCGAGCGCGCGGCGATGGACTGGAGGAACTGGTCTTTGGCGCGAAAGGCCACGCGCGCGCGGGGAAAATGCTGGGTCATCCAGATTTCCTGGGACAGATAACCGTCGGCCTCGTTGAAGCCGATGAAGACGAGGCTGTCTCCATTTTCAGTCGCCTGACAGACCTCCTGCGTCCCGTAGAACCCGTAGCCAACCGTGGTCAACGGGCGAGCGACGATGTCTCCGTCCTTGGGGATGTCGAAGCGAATGGCGATGTCGGCCTCATGCCGGTCGAGGCTGACCGAACGCAGCGTAGGTGCCAGATCGATGTCCAGACGCGGATGACGGGCGATCAGCTCAGGCAAGCGGGAAATCAGAAACCCCCCGCACAGCCCCGGCGATGAGCTGATTCTGACGAGGCCCGAAGGGGATCCGTCTTGCATGCCGCGGCCCAGTACCTGGGCGGCCTGCTCCATCTCTCTGGCAGCCTGAAGGGCGTGGGTGCCCGCCAGTGTCAGGACATAGCCGTCCGGGCGCCGCTCCACGAGCTTCTCGCCAAGGCTGTCCTCCAGCGAACGAAGCCGGCGCGCAACCGTTGCATGGTTCACCGAGAGCATTCTGGCTGCTGCAGAGAGGCTTCCGTGACGCGCCAGCGCCAAAAAGATCCTGACATCCTGCCAATCGAGGGCTGTGCGTTTTTGATCAGTCATTGAGAGAAGATAGGGAATATTCGATCAGCTGACAACGCTCTATCTTCGGCTCATCAAACGAGCAAGAAGGAGTCAGCAATGCCAGATATCAAGAAAGTCGCGATAGTCACCGGCGCTTCGCAAGGCATGGGCGAGGCCATCGTCCACGCGTTCCGCGCCCGAGGATACGGGGTCGTCGCGACGTCACGCTCGATCCAGCCTTCCAGCGATCCGGATCTCATCACGGTCGCGGGGGACATTGGTGATCCCGAGACGAGCAAGCGTGTGGTCGCCGCCGCGATGGAGCGGTTCGGCCGTATCGACACGCTGGTCAATAACGCAGGGATCTTCATCGGCAAGGCGTTTACCGACTACACCGAGGATGATTACCGGCTGAAGTTGCGGACGAACCTGGACGGATTCTTTTTCGCCACTCAAGCGGTCATTCCTGTGATGCTGACTCAGGGCAGCGGTCATGTGGTGCAGATCACCGCGTCCACTGCAGAGTTCGCCAGTTCACTGTCGCCGGCCTTCATCGCGATGCTCACCAAGGGCGGGATGAACTCGGCCACCAAGAGCCTCGCGATCGAGTACGCCCAGCGTGGCATTCGAGTGAATGCGGTCGCGCCCGGCGTGATCCGGACCCCGATGCACGATCCGCAGATCGTCGAGCAACTGGCTGCTTTCCACCCGATGAACAAGCTGGGAGAAGTCGAGGACATCGTGCGCGCCGTGCTCTACCTTGAGGATGCGGCGTTCTCGACGGGTGAGATTCTGCACATCGACGGCGGCCTGATCGCAGGCCGTTAACCTGCGCGCTGCGCACCGTCTGACTCAGGCGCTCATGGATCTCTCCAGAGCGCCTGAGTCGTTTGTGCTACTGGGCCGGCTTCTTCTCAGCGCTGTGCGCTTCTTTCTCTTTAATCAACGCATCGGCGTCTGCGCCTGAATTCGAGCCGGAGGCTTCTTCGCCGCGTTTGTTGGCCTTTTCTGCATTGGACTCTGCCGGTTGCGTGTGGCCGTCCACTGGAAGCGCGGTCTGCGGATTTTTGTCTTCGGTCGCGAGTGCATTGAGCGAACAGACTGAAAACAAACCTGCGAGGGCGAGGGCGCCCGTGATTTTGTTCATGATCGTTGCCTCCAGAGACTGTGTGCCATTGGAGCGGTCATCAGGCGAAAGGGTGCAGGCCACCTGATGAGTGGAGGGGCTGCGCATGCCGCAACATCGCGCAGGCCATGTCCGCATCTTCCCGGCCAATGGACTGACTGCTCAGTCATGATCGGAACCGGTCATTTCTGCTCAAAAAATCGCTGAACTTGGGCAAATGGCCAGAATCCATTCATTCATCTGAATCCCATGGAGTGCATTGCGATGGATGATGAACTGGATTTTGCCACCGACCTTCAGTTTTTCGGTTGTGCAGTGTTGATCGCGATCTGCGCCGGTATTACCTGGCTGATTCTTTGACCCGATGCTGCGGCATGGCCTTGCGCAGGAACGGAGCGGTGCGACTCTGCGCGACGTTTATCACCGCTTCCGGCGTGCCGCTGGCGACGATGGTCCCACCCTTGACGCCAGCGCCTGGGCCGATGTCGATCACCCAGTCGCTCTGCGCCACGACACGCATTTCATGCTCGACCACGATCACACTGTGGCCAGCGTCGACCAGGGCGTTGAGTTGGGTGAGCAGCCGATCGACGTCCGTGGGATGCAGACCGGTGGTGGGTTCGTCCAGCACGTACAGCGTCGCCCCACGCTGGCTGCGTTGTAATTCGGTGGCAAGCTTGATGCGCTGGGCTTCGCCGCCGGACAATTCAGTCGCCGGCTGGCCGAGGCGCAGGTAGCCCAAACCGATGTCGCGCAGCACGGTCAGCGAACGCAACACGGCAGGCTGTTGGGCGAACACCCCGACGGCCTGATCGACGGTCAATTGCAGGACCTGCGCAATGCTCAATCCCTGCCATTGAATGCCCAGCGTTTCCGGGTTGTACCGCGCACCATGGCAGGTCGGGCAGGGCGCATAGACGCTGGGCATGAACAGCAACTCGACGCTGACAAATCCTTCGCCTTCGCACACCGGGCAGCGACCTTTGGCGACGTTGAACGAGAATTGTCCTGCGTCATAGCCGGCAGCCTGCGCATCCGGGGTGGCGGCAAACAGCTTACGCACGTTATCGAACAGGCCGGTGTAGGTCGCCAGGTTGGAGCGCGGCGTGCGGCCAATGGGCTTCTGATCCACTTGCACCAGCCGCTTGATCGACTCGAGCCCGCCGGCAATATGGCCACCGGTGGCTTGCGGCGCATCGTCCTCCAGACTCGGCTCTTCCTGTTCCGGGTTGCTCACCGCACGCCCCAATTGCGCACCGACCAGTTCCAGCAGGGCCTGGCTGACCAGGCTGGATTTACCCGAGCCGGAAATACCGGTCACGGCAGTGAAGCAACCCAGCGGGAAGGCGGCCGACAGATTATCGAGGTTGTTTCGGGTGATGCCCTCAAGCCGCAGCCAGCCAGATGGAGTTCGCCGTTCGGTGCGCAGTTTGCTGTGATCGGCGAACAGATGAAGCCGAGTCTGCGAGGTTTCTATGGCCGAAAGCCCGGCCGGAGGGCCGCTGTATAGGACACGTCCGCCATTCTCGCCAGCCGCAGGGCCGACGTCGATGAGCCAGTCGGCGCGGCGCATGGTTTCAAGGTCGTGCTCAACGACGAGCAGCGAATTTCCCGCCGCCTTGAGTTGCTGAAGGGCGGTGAACAACGCTTCGCTGTCGGCGGGATGCAGCCCGGCGGAAGGCTCATCCAGCACGTAGATCACACCGAACAGTTGCGAGCCCAGTTGCGTCGCCAGGCGCAAGCGCTGCAGTTCGCCGGACGACAACGACGGCGTGCTCCGGTCAAGGGCCAGATAGCCCAGCCCCAGTTCGGTCAACGTACTGACGCGCGCCAGCAGATCCTGCGCGATGCGTTGCGCGGCCAGGCGCTTTTCGATGGACATGTTCGGCGTGGCGCGCACGTCGGGCGCTGCGTCGTGGGCCGAGCCGCCGGCCTTGACCCGCTTTTTACGCGCGTCCTTGATCTGCTCGCGATCCAGCACATGAGCGTCGTTGTCCTGATCCAGGGTGCCAGCGGCAACCGGACGCAGCACTTCAGCCAGACGCAGCAACGGCATCTGCGACAGCTCGCCGATATCAAGGCCTGCGAACGTCACCGACAGCGCCTCACGTTTCAGACGCTTGCCGTCGCAGAGCGGACAGGGGCTGCCGCGCATGAATCGAGACACGCGCTTTTTCATCAGCGCGCTTTGTGAATGAGTAAAGGTGTGCAGCACATAGCGCCGGGCGCCGATGAACGTGCCCTGATAACTGGGCTCCATTTTGCGTTTGAGGGCGACCCGGGTTTCTTCCGGCGTCAGGCCCGCATAGACCGGCGCAGTAGGCTGCTCTTCGGTGAAAAGAATCCAGTCGCGCTGCTTTTTCGGCAGATCGCGCCACGGGATGTCCACGTCGTAACCCAGGGTGACAAGGATGTCCCGCTGATTCTGGCCCTGCCACGCCAATGGCCATGAGGCGACCGCTCGCTGGCGGATCGACAGTGAGTCATCCGGCACCATCAATGCTTCCGGCACGTCGTAAACGCGACCGAGGCCGTGGCACTCCGGACAGGCGCCTTGGGGCAGGTTCGGCGAGAAGTCTTCCGCGTACAGCATCGGTTGCCCGGCGGGGTAATGGCCGGCGCGCGAATACAGCATGCGAATCAGGCTGGACAGGGTCGTCACACTGCCGACCGAGGAGCGCGTGCTGGGCGTGCCGCGTTGCTGCTGCAGCGCCACCGCCGGCGGCAAACCTTCTATGGAGTCCACATTGGGCACGCCGACTTGATCGATCAGACGCCGCGCGTAAGGCGCGACCGATTCGAAATAGCGCCGCTGCGCTTCGGCGTACAGCGTGGAGAACGCCAGCGACGATTTGCCGGAACCTGACACGCCGGTGAACACCACGAGCGCGTCCCGGGGAATGTCGACATCGACATCCTTGAGATTGTGCTCACGCGCGCCTCGCACCCGGACGAATCCCGGTGCGTCGGCGTCGACAGTGAAGGGGACGCTGGCGCGCGGATCGGCGTCGTCAGGCAGGTACGGCGGAGTGGTCATGAATAAGGCCCTGAATCCGGTAAAACAATGCGTGCAGCTTACTGTGCGCCAGGCACTTTCGGGGTATGCCCGGCGACGTCGTTGTCGCCCCCGGTCAGGGGCTCGTCCTGCCGGCTTTCGCGGCGGCGCTCGCGGTCATCGGCAACATCTGCCGGTTTCGCCTTCGGATCGTTGAGGTCTTCGCCTGGAACATGGGGTTGATCGGACGTCATGGTTTTTCTCCTGTGGATTCACTCAGCGCTTCGGCGGCTTGCAGGCCCTGAAGAAAGCCGGCGAGGGCCGCTTCCTCCAGGCGCAGCCCCTTGCGCTGGCGCAAGCGGGGCAGTTTGGACAGTTCGCCAATCACGAACGCTTCCAGAACCGCCGGATGGATGTAGCATTTGCGACAAACCGCCGGGGTGTTACCGAGCAACCGGGCCACCTCCTTGACCATCGCAACGATATGTTTCTTGGCGTCGGCCTCCGGTTCCCACTCCAGCTTGCGCAGGGTGGCCAATGCCATCGCACTGCCTGCCCAGGTGCGATAGTCCTTGGCGGTGAAATCGGCGCCTGTGAGCTTGTGCAGATACTGGTTGATGTCCGAGGAGCTGACGGTGTGGCGCTGTCCGTCATCGTCCAGGTATTGAAACAGGTTCTGCCCCGGCAACTCCATGCACCGCTTGATGATGTTGGCCAGGCGCCGGTCGGTCACGCTGATCTGATGTTCGACGCCGCTTTTGCCGCGAAACTGGAAGAGGATCTTGCTGCCATGCACGTCGACGTGTTTGTTGCGCAGCGTGGTCAGGCCGTAAGAGCGGTTGTCGCGGGCGTACTGGCTGTTGCCGATGCGGATCAGCGTCTGGTCCAGCAACGACACCACGGCGGCCATGACCTTTTCACGGCCCATGCCCGGCTGGGCCAGCTGTGCCTCCAGTTGCTTGCGCACCTTGGGCAGTGCCTTACCAAAGGCGATCATGCGGGAATATTTGTTTTCGTCGCGAATCTCGCGCCAGCGCGGGTGATAGCGATATTGCTTGCGGCCTCGCGCGTCACGCCCGGTGGCTTGCAGATGCCCGCACGGATCGGCGCAAATCCAGACGTCGGTGTAGGCCGGAGGAATCACCAGCGCATTGATGCGCTTGATTTCAGCTTCGTCACGAACACGTACGCCTTCGGTGTCGAAATAGGCGAATTTGCCGCGCAGAATCTTGCGTGTGAAGCCCGGTTGGCTGTCATCGACGTAGTGCAGATCCTTGGGCAAAGCTTCGAGAAGGGCGGGTTCCTGCATGGCGGTCAATCCTGATAACGGGTCTTTGCATTGACCTTTGCCTCGCTCAGTCGTGCCGACAAATTTCCATCGCCGTGCGCCACTGCCCGCCAACGCCGCGAGCCGGAACGCGTCGGAGGCTAGGCCAGCAGCGCGACCGATTTGATCTGTGCCCAGAGTTGCTGACCGGGCGCCAGGCCCAGGTGATCACGGGAATAACGGGTGATGCGCGCCAGCAGCGCCGTGCCGCCTGCATCGAGTCGTACCAGCACGTGGGCGGCGTTATCGGCCGCCACTTCGCTGATCACCGTCACCGGCAGGCGATTGAGGATGCTGCTTTGCGCATCCGGTTGCACGCTCAGGCTGACGTCCCGTGCCTGCACCTTGAAGCGCAGCGGCTTGCCCGCTTCCAGCGCGGAGTGGGCGACGCGAATGCTCAACTCGCTGTGGGGCAGGCGCACGGTGACCAGGTGATAACGGGCGTCATAAGCCACGACCGAGCCCTGAATCACTACGCCGGCGTCATCACCCATGGCCAGCGGCAGGTCCAGGCGGGCGAGGGTTTCACCGATCGGCCCGCTGGCGAGGGCCTTGCCGTTGCTGAGCAGGACCAGATGATCGGCCAGCCTTGCCACTTCGTCCTGAGAGTGGCTGACGTAAATCATGGGGATGTCGAGCTCGTCGTGAAGCCTTTCCAGATAGGGAAGGATCTCGCTTTTGCGCTGCGCATCGAGCGCCGCCAGAGGCTCATCGAGCAGCAGCAGACGCGGGCTGGTCAGCAGCGCCCGGGCAATGCCGATCCGCTGCCGTTCACCGCCTGACAAGGTGTCGGGACGCCGATCGAGCAGATGATCGATGCCCAGCAGTGCCGCCGCCTGCGTCAGTTGCACCCTGCGTTCGCTGGCCTTGATGCGCTTGAGGCCAAACTCCAGATTGGCCCGCACGGTCAGGTGCGCGAACAGGCTGGCTTCCTGGAACACGTAGCCCAGCGCGCGCTTGTGCACGGGCACGAAGACGCCCTCGGCAGTGTCCTGCCAGGTCTCGCCGTTGATGCGGATGAGGGCGTTGGCAGACTTCTCCAGGCCGGCGATGCAGCGCAGGCAGGTGGTCTTGCCCGACCCCGAATGGCCATACAGCGCGGTCACGCCGCGTCCGGGCAAGGCCAGATCGACATTGACGTTGAAATTGGGAAAGTCCACGTTCAGGCGGACTTCGATCGAGGCGGTCATGGGTCAGCTCCAGGCAGCTTTGGTCTTGCCGCTGGAGTAGAGCGCCAACAGAACCAGGAAGGAAAACACCAGCATGGACCCGGCCAGCCAGTGCGCTTGAGCATATTCCAGGGACTCGACGTGGTTGTAGATCTGGGTCGAGACCACGCGGGTTTTCTGGGGAATGTTGCCGCCGATCATCAGCACGACGCCAAATTCGCCGACGGTGTGGGCGAACCCCAGAATCGCGCCGGTGATGAAGCCGGGACGCGCCAGTGGCAGCACCACCGAAAAGAACGTGTCCCAGGGGCTGGCGCGCAGGGTGGCCGCGACTTCAAGCGGTCGCGAGCCAATCGCCACAAAGGCGTTCTGCAGCGGTTGCACCACGAAGGGCATGGAGTACAGCACGGAACCGATGACCAGCCCGGTAAAACTGAAGGTCAGCGTGCCCAGTCCGATGCTCTGCGTGAACTGCCCCAGCGCGCCATTCGGCCCGAGCAACAGCAGCAGATAAAAGCCGATCACCGTAGGCGGCAGCACCAGGGGCAGGGCGACCACCGCGCCCACCGGGCCTTTGAACCACGAGCGGGTTCGCGCCAGCCAGAGCGCGATGGGCGTGCCGACGATCAGCAGAATCACGGTGGTCAGCGACGCCAGTTTCAGCGTCAGGCCGACGGCCGCCAGGTCAGCACTGTCCAGTGGCATTTACAGCTGATACCCGAAGGATTTGATCACCGCCGCGGCTTTCGGGCCTTTGAGGTAATCCATCAGCGCCTTGGCGGCAGCGTTGTCCTTGCCTTTGTTGAGGATCACGGCGTCCTGTTTGATCGGTTCATGCAGGTCGGCCGGGACGATCCACGCCGATCCGCTGGTCAGCTTGCCGTCCTTGAACACCTGCGACAGCGCGACAAAGCCCAGTTCAGCGTTGCCCGTCTGCACGAATTGATACGCCTGAGCGATGCTCTGGCCTTCGACGATTTTCGCTTGAGTGGCGGCGGTCAGGCCCAGTTTGTCCAGAACCTGCGTGGCAGCCAGGCCATAGGGCGCGGCTTTTGGATTGGCGATGGACAGGTGCTGGTAGGCGTTGTCCTTGAGCACCTGGCCTTTGTCATCGACGTAACCCTCTTTGGCCGACCACAGGGCCAGCGTACCGACGGCGTAGGTGAAGCGAGACCCCTTGACGATCTCGTTCTCGCTTTCAAGCCTGGCCGGCGTGGTGTCGTCGGCGGCGAGGAACACTTCGAACGGCGCGCCGTTTTTGATCTGCGTGTAGAACTGTCCTGTCGCGCCGAACGAGGCCACCAGCTTGTGCCCGGTGTCCTTTTCAAAATCCTTGGCAATCGCCTGAATCGGCGCTGTGAAGTTGGCAGCGACCGCCACCTGGACTTCGTCCGCGAACGCCGTGCCGATCGACAGGGTCGCAGCGGCGATGGCCAGGGATTTAAGCGTGACGCGAAGGGACGTTGCGCGCATGAGGGCTCCGTAGGCTTGTTATGAGGTGATGAGGGACGTCAACCGGATACCGGCCAAACGCTATGCAGCGAAATATATAGCGAGTGGTCACCTCAAGGAAGCCTGTCCTGCGCGTATTCCTCAGTTTTTCACGCCCGCCAGCCTTTCCAGCGCTTGAATCGCCAACTGCCGGGTCAGGTCTTCGGCCGGTAATTGATGCTTGATGCCCACGGCCTGACCTGCCCAGAGGTTCATGAACCCGTCGTCGCCTTGGGGCTCGGCCTGATTGCGCAGTGGAATCAGCGCGCCGCCTGCGGTCGGGAATGCCGGCGCCGCTGCACTGATCGGTCCGATCTCGCGCATGATCCGGTTGACGATGCCGCGCGCCGGGCGGCCGGTGAAAATATTGGTCACGGCGGTGTCGCTGTCAGTCGCGCTGCCCAGCGCAGCCTGATGCAGGCGAGTGACCTTGGCTTGCGGCGTGAACAGGTACACGGTGCCCAGTTGCACCGCGCTGGCGCCGAGCATGAAGGACGCCGCGATGCCACGGCTGTCAGCAATCCCGCCCGCTGCAATCACCGGAACACTCACCGCATCCACGACTTGAGGCACCAACGCCAGCGTGCCGACCTGGGTATAAAGCTGATCGCTCAGGAACATGCCGCGATGGCCACCGGCTTCCAGCCCCATGGCAATGATGGCGTCGCAACCGTGTTGTTCCAGCCAGACCGCTTCAGCCACGGTGGTCGCCGAAGAAATCACCTTGGCACCTGTCGCTTTGACGCGCTGCAGCAAGCTCGTGTCAGGCAAGCCGAAATGGAAACTGACGACCTCGGGCCTGAGTTCTTCAACCAGCGAACAGGCGGCATCGTCGAAAGGCGCGCGGCTCGAGGTCGGCGTAGGGGCGTCATAGTCCGCGCCCAGTTCCTCGTAGTAGGGCTTGAGCAGCGCTTTCCAGGCGTCATCGGCCTGAGGATTGGCGTCCGGGTTCTGATGGCAGAAGAAGTTGAGGTTCAGCGGCGCGCGGGTGCCGGCACGGATCAGCGCGACTTCCTCACGGATCTGCGTCGGGCTGAGCATCGCACAGGGCAGCGATGGCAGGCCGCCCGCGTTGCCGACAGCGATGGCCAGTGCCGAACCGGACGCGCCGGCCATGGGCGCTTGCAGGATGGGCAGTTCGATACCAAACAGCTTGAGCAGTCGCGTGTCGGGCCAAGCAATCATCGGCAGGTCTCCAGGGCAGTGAAACAAAATACTCAGGGCGGGTTGATTTAATAGACGGTCGGTCTAATATGCAATCCCATGAATGACATCCTCGCAAAACCACGACGTCCCGGTCGACCCCCCAAGGTCGCGCGGGCCGACGACTTCGATACTCGGGACGCTTTGATCCGCTGCGGCGTCGAGGTCTTGACCGAACAAAGCTTCACGGCCACCGGCATCGATGGCGTCCTCAAGCGGGTCGGCGTGCCGAAAGGCTCGTTTTATCACTATTTCGCCAGCAAAGAGGCCTTTGGCTTTGCCGTACTGGAGCGCTACGCCGCGTTCTTCGCCAAGCGCCTGGATCGCTGGCTGCTCGACGAATCGTTGTCGCCCATGGAGCGGCTGGCCGGTTTCGTCCAGTTTTCCAAGACCAGCATGGCCAGTTACGACTACCGGTGTGGCTGCCTGGTGGGCAACATGGGCCAGGAGGTCAGCATCCTGCCGGAAGGTTTTCGGGATGTGCTGGAGAACATCTTCCTGGACTGGCAACGCCGTCTGGAAGTCTGTTTCGAAGCGGCCAAGCAGGCCGGCGAGCTGCCTCAGCATGCCGACTGTGCTGAACTTGCGGCGTATTTCTGGATTGGCTGGGAAGGCGCGGTCTTGCGGGCCCGGCTGGTAAAAAGCGACAAACCCCTTAACACCTTCATCATCGGATTTCTGCGCGGCCTGCCGCGCTGATTTCTTCAGGCGTATTTATAGACGATTGGTCTAAATAGGAGGCAAGGCATGTTCAAAGGCATTCTGATCAATAAGGACGACAACGGTTATCGGGCAGAATTGACGTCCCTCGACGAGTCCCGGCTCCCCGAAGGTGATGTCACGGTACGGGTCGCCTACAGCACGCTGAATTACAAGGATGGTCTCGCGATCACCGGGAAGGGGCCGATCGTGCGCGCGTTCCCGATGGTGCCGGGGATCGACCTTGCCGGCACGGTCGAGCAAAGCAGTAACCCCGAGTTCAAGCCGGGCGATGCAGTGCTGCTCAATGGCTGGGGTGTCGGGGAAGGGCATTGGGGCGGGCTGGCGCAGATGGCGCGGCTGGAAGGCAAGTGGCTGATCCCGCTACCCGAAGCGTTCACCGCCGCCCAGTCGATGGCCATCGGCACCGCAGGCTACACGGCGATGCTGGCCATCATGGCGCTGGAGAAAAATGACGTCACGCCGGACAAGGGCGAAATCCTCGTGACCGGGGCCAACGGCGGTGTCGGCAGCTTCGCTATCGCGCTTCTTTCCCGGCTGGGCTACCAGGTCGTGGCGTCCACCGGGCGTGCGGATCAAAGCGAGTACCTGAAACAACTGGGCGCTGCGCAGATCATCGACCGGGCGACCTTGTCCGAACCCGGCCGGCCTTTGACGAAAGAGCGCTGGGCCGGGGCAATTGATTCGGTGGGTAGCCACACCCTGGCCAATGTCTGCGCAAGCATGCGTTACCGAGGGACGGTTGCCGCGTGCGGGCTTGCACAAGGGATGGATTTTCCGGCGTCGGTGGCGCCCTTCATTCTGCGCGGCGTGACCCTGGCCGGGATCGACAGCGTGACGCGTCCGCGGCAGGACCGTCTTGACGCGTGGGCGCGTCTGGGCAGGGACCTGGATCTCTCGGTGTTGCCGTTGATCAGTCAGGAAATCGGTCTGAGCGAGGTGGTGCAAACCGCGCAGCAACTGATGCAAGGCCAAGTGCGCGGTCGAGTGGTGGTGGACGTCCAGCGCTGATCAGGCGCAGCTGAAGGCGCTGACCGCCATCACCCGGATCTGGGCGATGGCGGCATGCCTGGGGTTGAGCAACAGATTGCGCGTGTGGGTGATCGTCGCCGACGGCACGATCAGCCCCAACTGGTCATGGCGCTCCAGCCACTCGCTGCCGAAATCCATGCTCGCTCTGTCTGCCGGCAGGGCGTCCCAACCGGGAGGCAGTTCGTCCAGCGTCGGCGTCCGGTAGAGCTGCGGGTCGTTCGGCAGTTGCAGTTGCACAAGACAGCTCCCGGGACAAGGCGCACCGGTGCCGAGAATCAGCCTGTCCAGCGCACAGCCGGCTGCGCTCAGGCTCAGATAGACGGCGGCGTGATCGGGATGATTCCAGCGCCCGCCGAACGCCGCCGCGCCCTGGCCGGACAAGTCATCGATGGCGCTCTGCTTGCAGATTCTCCAGGCCAGCATCAGACCACTCCACCGTAATGCATCGCGCTGAGTACGCGACGCACCTGACGCGCGCCGATTTCCGTTTCGCACAGGGCAATCGGCGTCTGCTGGTTGAGGGCGTGATTGGCGGTCATCATCCAGCGCCGGGCGGCGTTCTGGTCTTCGAACAGTTCGGCGGCATGGGTGGCAAGGGTTGCCACGCGATCCAGGCGTTCGGAGCCGACCACATCCAGCGGACGTTGCTGGCGCAGGCGTCGCTCGAGGGTGGAGACGGAGGTGGCGAGCAAGGCTTCGAGCTGGGCGTTGCTCAGGCGGAAGGCGTTGCGCAGCGCCTTGACCCAGCCGGGAGGAAACCCCGAGCGGATGTAATCCAGACGTTGCGTTTCGTTGCGTGCGTTGAGTTGGTCGGCTATCAGCCAGAATGACGGTGCGCTGTCGCTGAGCGCTTTCTCAAGAGTGGCGGGCACGTCCTTGCTCCTTGTTTTGACCGGGAGTCAGGACCTTACGCCGCCGTTATCGTTTCTCAAAAACCAAGCTGTTACCAACGTTTGCTTCGGCCTCGCGATCCAGCAGTTTGCGCTTGCGCTCCACGCCCCAGCGATAGCCCGACAGCTCGCCATCGCTGCGGACCACGCGGTGGCAGGGGATCGCCACCGCCAGCCGGTTCGCGCCACAGGCCTGAGCGACGGCACGGAACGATCCGGGTGCACCGATGCGTTCCGCAATCTGTGCGTAGCTGGCCGTGGCGCCTGGCGGGATCTGCGACAGCGCTTGCCACACCCGTTGCTGGAACGCCGTGCCCTGCAGGTCCAGCGGCAGATCCAGGCCAAGTCCTGGGGCTTCGACGAAACCCACCACTTGCGCGATCAGTTGCTCGAAACCGGCATCGGCGCCAATCAACCTGGCGTTATGAAACTGGTCTTGCAGGTCATTGACCAACTGGCCGGGATCTTCGCCCAACAGAATGGCGCACACGCCGCGCTGGCTTTGCGCAACGAGAATGGCACCCAGAAAACATTCTCCCACGGCGAAGCGGATGTCGGCGTTGGTGCCGCCCTTGCGATAATCGCTGGGTTTCATGCCCAGCAACCGAGTGCTGGATTCGTAAAAACGGCTGTTGGAGTTGAAACCGGCGTCGTACATGGCGTCGGTGATGGTGCCGGTCCGCGCCAGTTTCGTCCGGACCTTGTCGGCCCGATGCGCGCTGGCATAGGCCTTGGGCGTGAGGCCGGTGACCGATTTGAACACGCGGTGAAAGTGCCAGGGGCTCATGCCCGCAGGCTCAGCGAGCTCGTTGAGCGTGGGCGGCTGGTCGGCTTCGGCAATCTGACGGCAGGCGCGGGAGACAATCGCGACGTGCTGTTCGGCAAGGTCGGTACGGTCTGGCGTCGCGCGCTTGCTGGGGCGATAGCCTGCCGCTTCGGCCTGGGCCGGGGTGTCGAAGAAGACCACGTTCTCCGGGCGGGGCAGGCGCGAAACGCTGCTCGGCCGGCAATAGACGCCGGTGGTGCGCACCGCGTAGACGAATCGAGCATCGGCCGATGGGTCTCGCGACAGCACGGCGGCCCAGCGTGGGTCGTGCTCGGCGCTGGGCGCGGAGGGGATTTTGTTGCGGCTCATGGGCGACCTTCCTCTGCAAAAGCGTTGTTGTGGCACAGATTAGGGCCGGTGCGGCGGGCTGAAACTCCGAGTCTTGCGCTCAAATTCACGCCAGCATCGGCGGCAGCGTGCCCAGCAATGAAACCGCGCCCAACGCGGCCGCGCCAAACAGGCATTCGAGCAACACACTGGCGCGCAACCACAGCAGGCGCGGCTCGGCGGCGCGGGACAACTGGCGGTTCAGCCCGGCCAGCGCCAGCATGCACAGCACCAGAGCGGTTTTCACCGCCAGCACCAGACCGAATCCGGAAAATGCAGGGTCCGGCCAGAGCGCACCGCTCAGCGCCCGCACGTTGATCAGCCCGGTGACGACAATCAGCGCCACCAGCACGTAGCCGATGCCACTGAAGCGGCGCAGGATCGCCGGCATGTCGACCCCGGAGCGTGCGCCCAGCAGCAGGGCGAGCATCGCCAGGCCGCCGAGCCAGGTGGCGACGCCGATCAGGTGCAGCATTTGGTTGAGCACCAGCAGCAGCCCACGCACGCCGTCGAACATGGCGCCATGGCCAACGGGGGCCAGGGTCAACAGGAGCAGGGCGTTGATCAGCACCGGCAGCACGGGTGGCAGCGTGCTGGCACGCAATGAGATGCCGAACGCCAGTGCGCTGAGCGCAAGATGGACGATCCAGACGTGGCCGAAGAAGGTATTGCCGAGCACCAACGCCAACGTCTGTGGGTCGATGGCGTCTCCCCAGCCATCGGCAAGATTGGCTGCGGTGAGCATCAACCAGGCCACGGCACTGACCAGCGCCAGCGCCGCAAGCCACGTCAGTGCCGTGTCGACCGTGCGCCGCGCCGGGCCTGCTTCGAATGCGCGCAACGGCGATGCGAACAGCACGCGTCGAAATAAAACGATGCCGAACATCAACAGAACAGCGCCGAAATGCAGGAAGCGGCAGGCGATCAGTCCATCGTGCATGGCGTTATGGGGTGACCTTGAAGCGATAAACGCCTTCGCTCTTGTGCGTGTCCACCGAGGCGGCGTGCCACTCGACCTTGTATTTGCCGGGAGCCAGCGGCATGGCCGGCGTCACGATCAGCACCTTGTTGTCGGCAGGGTCGGTCGCGACGCTTTGCGTCTGGATGATTTCGGTGCTGTCGCCTGGCCCGTCGAGGCTGATGGCGACCTTGGTGAATTTTTCCTCCACGCCCTCGGAGAAGGTCAGGCGCAACTCTTTGGGCGCGGTGACTTCGCTGTCAGCGGCGGGCAACTGACTTTCGAGGTGGGCATGGGCGAAGACGGAAGTGGAGGTCAGGCATGCCAGCATGGACAGGCAGGACAGGGCTTGCTTGATACGGTGGGCAGACATCAAAAGGACCTTAATCATGTGCGGCAACAGAGTGCAGCGGGTGTGTGAAGGGAATCCGTCCTGGCGGATTCATCGTGACTGGAGCGCTACTAGACCAGAAAGCGCCGCAGGACTCCAGTCGGCTGCCCGGCAGCGAGGCATTGGCGGCAGCGTGCAGGTGGCAGTGGCCTTGCTCACGAAGACGCCGGCTTATCCGCCGCACGTGCGATGGCGTCGGCCAGGTCTTCGTACTCTTCGCAGGCCTTGCTGCACAGGGTCTCGATTTTCGCGAGCTGTTCCTGAGCCAGGTCAAGCCTTCCCTTGATCACGTAGGCCTCGCCCAAGTATTCGCGCACCTGTGCGTACTCGGGGTCCAGCGCCACGGACTGCAGGTAGTAACCGATGCCTTCATCGGTGCGCCCCAGTTTTCGCGTGGCGTAACCCCGGTAGTTGAGGGCCTTGGCGGTGTGGGGATTGTTCAGGGTATCCAGCAGCGCCAGCGCTTCTTCATAGCGCCCGTCTTTGGCCAGACGGTAGGCGTAGTCAGTGCGATCCGCGTCCGACGCCGCCTGGCTGGTCTGCATGACGCATTTCTTGCTCGTGCTGTCCCAGACCTGGCCTTTTGGGCAATTCGGTTTGGCGGGTGGCGACTCATCCCCGGCGGCGCGGGCCTCTCCGGCCAGCAGTGCGGCGACCACGCACGCGCCAAAAAACAGGGCGGTGGGCAATCCGACGGTGTGTTTCGGAGGCGTTGTCATTGTTGTGTGCTCCCTTGCGGTTGAAGGTAGTGGGGCAACGGTAGGTAAACGTCACGAACCGCGGGTTTATTCCCGCGGTCGCGGAATGAATCAGCGCAGATCATCAGCCGTGCCGATCCGGACGCGGCTCGTCGGCGATGACGATGCGTCAGCAGTAGCAGGTATAGACAGCGATGGCAGGTTGCGGCGGGCGGATGGACAGCCGGGCGGTTCGAGGCGTCACGCAGCGCCGTCGCGGCAGGCCGTCCAATCAGGCCAGACGTGCTCGCGAGGCGGCCGCGCGGGGCTGTGGGCAGGTCACAGGCCCGGCGGACAAGGGGCTTACAGTTTGAAAAAACTCACGCGCTCGGTCAGCACATCGGCCAGGCTGGACAGCTCGCGACTCGAGCGCGCGACCTGATTGGAGCCGACTGCCGTTTCCAGCGCCGAATCGTGAATGCGGTTGACGTTGTGGCTGACGTCTTCGGCGACCACGCCTTGCTGTGCGGAGGCTGCGGCAATCTGCGCGTTCATGTCGTTGAGCGCGCCCACCTCGTAACGAATCTTCACCAGCGCGGTCTGCGCCTCGTGAGTCTGCTCCACCGTGCGCTGCGCCATCTCCCGGCTTTCGCGCATCAGGTCCGCCGTTTTGCCCGCACCGCTTTGCAGTTGTCCGACCATGTTACGGATTTCCTGGGTCGACTCCTGAGTCCGCGTCGCCAGTGAGCGCACCTCGTCGGCGACCACCGCGAAGCCGCGTCCGGCCTCACCGGCGCGGGCCGCTTCGATGGCGGCATTGAGCGCCAGCAAGTTGGTCCGTTCGGCGATGGAGTTGATCACCGCCACAATGGTTTCGATCGACTGACTGTCGTTGGAGACCTTGCTGACAGACTCGGCAGCACTTTCCAGCTTCTGCGCCAGCTCATCCATCGCCAGCGCAGTGCCTTCGACCATGCGTTTGCCATGCTCGACCTCAAGGTCAGCGGTCTGCGTTGCATTGGCGGCCTTGGCCGCGTAACCGGCGACTTCCTTCACGGTGCTGGCCATCTGGTTGATGGCGGTCGCCATATGCTCGGTTTCGCTGGCCTGAAGGCGCATCTGTTCGCTGTTGCTGTCGGAGCTGGCGCGCAATTGCGAAGACGAACCCATCAGCTCCATTGCCGCCGCGCGCACTTGCGTGATGGTCTCGGAGAGGTGCGAGTGGGTGGTCTTCAACGCACCCATCACGCTGTCGGGGTAGGACGTTTCAATGCGGTCGGTCAGTTCACCTGCCGCCAGACGACGGATGGATGTAGCAACTTCGTGAGGTTCCGCCCCCAGCGTCGACTTCATGCTGCGAATGATCAGCACCGACGCAATGATGCCCAGCACGACCGCGATGCCGGTGGCGAGCAACATCAGCGAAGCGAACTGCGCCGCCGTGACCCGCACGAAGCCAATGTTATTGGCGATCGATGCCTCTTCCAGGTCGATCAGCGCATTGGTGCGGTTGAGCCAGTCCTTGTAGGCGCCTGACACCTCGGACATCAGCAACCGTTGCGCCTGATCGGTGTCACCTTGCTGGCGCAGGCGCAACAATGTTTCAGTGGCGTTCAGTGCGGTGCGTTCGCTGGCCTTGATGTTCGCCAGCAGTTGTTGCTCCTGAGGCGTGGCGCCTTTGCTCTGGAAGATCTGTTCCATGGATGCGGCCGATGCCTGATACACGCCATTGAGTCGCTCGATGTCGCGCAGGTGCGTCGCGAGATCGCCATCGTTGCGCACCAGCACGGCGTCCCGAATGGCAATGGCCCGGTCATGAACGCTGCCGCGGAAATTGATCGCGTACCGTTCCTTCACCGTCGCGTCCTCGCTGACGTCGGTCAGCGTGGCCTCGATCAGGCCCACCCGATGAACACCTATCAGGGTGACCAGAATCATCAGCGCCAGAACCAGACCGAAACCCAGGCCGAGACGTTTTGCGATTGAAAGCTGATTGAACATGTTTGCACCTAAACTGAACCCGTTCGTGATATTACAACGCTATTACCGGATTACCCCTTATACGTAGGTGTTAGCGTCGACGCTGGAGAGTTTTTCTATGGGGTCGATAGGCGCAGATGATATGTCGGGAATACGACGTGGGGCAGGGTAAGTGAATTCAATTCGGGTGGTTTGGCACAATCGTCAAACTTGCCTGATTCTGCAAGCCAACGATTATTCAACTATTGAGGAAGACAAGCGCGGGACACGCTGAAAGCGTCCGGAGAAGAAACGCTGGATGAAAACAGTATGAATATTAATTTAATAAAAAAAGCCACCGCACATAAAGCGTGGTGGCTAAAAAGTCTTACCAAAGGAATGATGAAGTGGAGCAAGATTCGATCGCCTGATGCTGCGGATTCATCAGGCCATTGAGTCATGTTCTTCATCGCCGACAACGGTAACACTGGATCGTCGCATCCAACTATTACGAAGATCGATAGTGACTATCACGACTCGTTTATGATTTGGCCCACCCAAAAATGCTAAAAGTTGCTCGGTCAAGGGAGCAAACCTGACACTGAGCAAGGCGCTGAGCGCCTGTTCAAACAATAACGAAAATGGGCTGAAAGCCTGTGGTTTTGCCGTGGTCATCAATCCGCAGCGATGATGTTTTTTTGCCCATCTGCCGTAGCGCTTATTCCACCGTTTCATCTTTCGTTGAACTCAGAACGATGCCTCGTATCTTACGGGGTTGCGGAACGTTGGGCCTTAATTGAGACAGGGGATAATAATGACGTTTGTGAAATGGAACCTCGTGACGCTCGCGGTTTCGCTGGGTGTCAGTCAGCTGGCAATGGCAGGGGTTGTCAGTGATCAGTCCGAGGCCAAGGGCTTCGTCGACGACAGCAGCCTCACGGTTCATCTCAAGAACTACTACTTCAATCGCGATAACAAGAACACCAAGGACGACAGCAAAGACTGGACTCAAGGCGTGCTTGGCAACTTCAGCTCCGGCTTCACCCAAGGCACTGTCGGCTTCGGCGTCGACGCCTATGGTTACTGGGGCATCAAGCTCGACGGCGGTGGCGGCACCACCGGCACCGGTAACCTCCCGGTCGACAGCCATGGCAATCCGCAGGACGAATACGGCACCGCGGGCGGCGCGCTCAAGATGCGCATTTCCATGACCGAATTGCGTTACGGCAACCTCCAGCCACAAGCCCCGGTATTTGCCGCCGGTGGCTCGCGTCTGTTTCCTCAGACAGCAACCGGTTTCAATCTGCTGAGCAGTGACATTGCCAACCTGGAACTGGACGGTGGTCACTTCACGGGCAGTAACGGCCCGATCACCACCAACAATGATCACGGTATCTGGGCGGCTTACGCCAACGTCGAGGCGAGCAGCATCGATTACGCCGGCGGCAAATACGCGATCACCGATAACCTGACGGTCAGCCTGTATGGTTCGGACCTCAAAGATGTCTGGCGCCAGTACTACGGTAACGCCAACTACACATTGGCGTTGACGGATGATCAGTCGGTGAACTTCGACTTCAATATCTATCGCACCAACGACACCGGCGCCGCAAAAGCCGGCGATATCAGCAACACCACGTGGTCGTTGGCCGCCGCTTATTCGTTCCTCACTGCCCACACGGTCACGCTGGCTTACCAGAAAGTGCACGGCGATACCCCTTTCGACTATGTGGCTTTCGGCAATAACGGGGCGGGCGACACCGGCGACTCTATCTTCCTGGCCAACTCCATTCAGTATTCTGACTTCAACGGTCCTGGCGAGAAGTCTTGGCAGGCGCGTTATGACTTGAACATGGCAAGTTACGGGGTGCCGGGCCTGAGTTTCATGGTGCGTTATGTTCACGGTGATGACATCGACGGTTCGCACTTGCCGTCTAATTCCACCTACACCGGCTATGGCGATGATGGCAAACATCATGAAACCAACCTGGAAGCCAAATATGTCGTGCAGTCGGGCCCGGCCAAAGACCTGTCCCTTCGTATGCGTCAGGCATGGCACACCGCGAACGGCGACCAGCCGGACGGCGACGCCAAGGAATTTCGTCTGATCGCGGATTACCCGATCAACGTGTTCTGAACACCTGCGGCTTAAACACAAGCAAGCCAGGCAGTCCGCAAGGAGGCCTGGCTTTTTTGTGGGCGCGATCTGAGTGGCCCAGATGCACGGCGGCGTGGCTCAGTCCGCTGTGTGGTCGCCGCGAATCGAGAAGTTCGACAGGTGCTCAAGGCCTTTGATCAGCCCGGAATGGTCCCAGCCACTGCCGCCCAGCGCTGCGCAGGTGCTGAAGACTTGTTGGGCGTTGGCCGTGTTCGGCAGGTTCAGGCTCAGTTCACGGGCGCCTTCCAGGGCCAGGTTGAGGTCTTTCTGGTGCAACGCAATGCGGAAGCCCGGATTGAATGTGCCCTTGATCATCCGTTCGCCGTGGACCTCAAGAATCTTCGACGAGGCAAAGCCGCCCATCAGCGCCTCGCGGACCCGGGCAGGATCAGCGCCGTTTTTCGAGGCGAACAGCAGCGCTTCGGCAACGGCCTGAATGTTCAGCGCGACGATGATCTGGTTGGCGACTTTGGCGGTCTGACCGTCGCCGTTGCCGCCGACCAGGGTGATGTTCTTGCCCATGGTCTGAAACAGCGGCAGGGCGCGGTCGAAGGTGCCTTGCTCGCCACCGGCCATGATGCTCAGGGTCGCGGCTTTGGCGCCCACCTCACCGCCGGACACCGGAGCGTCCAGATACTGCGCGCCGGTTGCGTTGATTTTCTCTGCGAACAGCTTGGTCGCGGAGGGCGAAATCGAGCTCATGTCGATCACGACTTTACCCGCGGCGGTGCCCTCGCTGACCCCATCGTCACCGAACAGCACCTCATTGACCTGAGGTGTGTCAGGCAACATCACGATGATGAATTCGGCCTCCTGCGCCACTTCGCGCGGGTTGCTCAACACCATGGCACCCCCCTCGACCAGCGAAGCGGGCGGGGCGGAAAAGTGCCGCGACAGGAACAGCCGATGACCTGCTTTCTGCAGATTGTGCGCCATGGGCAGGCCCATGATGCCGGTGCCGATGAATCCGATGTTAGCCATGCGATAAGCCTCTTGTTATGTCGTGGGCGGTGTTCTGCAGGAATGAGTTTTCCGCGCGGACCGCGAGCCTGTTCAGATCAGATTGTGCGTCTTGAGCCAGCCGAGGCCAGCCTCGGTGCTGGTCAGCGGCTTGTATTCGCAGCCGATCCAGCCCCGGTAACCGAGTCTGTCCAGGTGCCCGAACAGAAAACCGTAATTGATCTCGCCCGTGCCTGGCTCGTGCCGACCCGGGTTGTCCGCCAGTTGCACATGCCGAATCGCCGGCAGGTGTTTCTCCAGGGTGCGGGCCAGATCACCCTCCATGATTTGCATGTGATAAATGTCGTACTGCAGCGACAGGTTGCGGCTGCCGACCTTGTCGCGGATGGCTAGCGCCTGCGCCGTGGTGGTGAGGTAGAAGCCCGGAATATCGAGGGTGTTGATCATCTCCATGACCAGGTCGATGCCCTGAGCCTGCAGCCTGTCGGCGGCGTATTTGAGGTTGTCGACGAAGGTTTTCTCGATGAGCGCATCGTCGTAGCCCTGCGGCTTGATGCCCGCCAGGCAATTGACCTGGGTATTGCCAAGCACCTTCGCGTAGGCAATCGCCAGGTCGACGCCGGCGTAGAACTCTTCGACCCGGTCCGGATGGCAAGCGATGCCTCGCTCGCCCTTGGCCCAGTCACCGGCAGGCAGGTTGAACAACACCTGCGTCAGGCCGTGGGCGTCCAGCTGCGCTTTGATCTGAGCGGAGCTGAAGTCGTAGGGAAACAGGTACTCGACGCCGCTGAACCCGGCATTGGCGGCCGCTGCGAAGCGTTGCAGAAAGTCCAGCTCGGTGAACAGCATGGACAGGTTGGCGCAGACACGTGGCATGGTGAGCTCCTTGAGCAGGTAGATGGCGCTGATCAGTCCAGCAGGTTGATGGCGGTCGGGGCGTCATCACGGCTTTGCGCCAGTGATTCGAACTCGTTGATCGCATTGATTTCGGTGCCCATGGCGATATTGGTGACGCGCTCCAGGATGACTTCCACAACAACAGGCACGCTGTAGCGCTGCATCAGACTCGTGGCTTCGGCGAAGGCGGCCTGAATGTGCGCAGGGTCGCTGACGCGGATCGCCTTGCAGCCCAGGCCTTCTGCGACCGCGATGTGGTCGACGCCATACCCTTCCAGCTCCGGCGCATTGATGTTGTCGAACGACAGCTGCACGCAGTAATCAATGTCGAAATTGCGCTGGGCCTGACGAATCAATCCCAGATAGGAGTTGTTCACCACCACGTGGATGTACGGCAGCTTGAATTGCGCGCCCACGGCCAGCTCTTCGATCATGAACTGGAAGTCGTAGTCACCGGACAGCGCGACCACGCTGCGCCCCGGGTCCGCCTTCGCCACACCCAGCGCCGCCGGGATGGTCCAGCCCAGCGGGCCGGCCTGACCGCAGTTGATCCAGTGCCGCGGCTTGTAGACGTGCAGAAATTGCGCGCCCGCGATCTGCGACAGGCCGATGGTGCTGACGTAGCAGGTGTCCTTGCCGAAGTACTGATTCATCTCTTCGTACACGCGCTGCGGCTTGACCGGAACGTTGTCGTAATGGGTCTTGCGCTGCAGGGTGCGTTTGCGCTCCTGGCAAGCGGCAAGCCACTGGCTGCGGTTTTTCAGCTTGCCCGCCGTGTGCCACTCACGAGCGACCTCAATGAACATCGCCAGCGCAGCACCGGCGTCGGACACAATGCCCAGATCCGGCATCAGCACGCGGCCGATCTGTGTCGGTTCGATGTCGACGTGGATGAACTTGCGGCCCTCGCTGTACACCGACACGGTGCCGGTGTGCCGGTTGGCCCAGCGGTTGCCGATGCCCAGCACCATGTCCGACTCCAGCAGCGTCGCGTTGCCGTACCGGTGCGACGTCTGCAGCCCGACCATGCCGGCCATCTGCGGGTGGTCGTCGGGAATCGCGCCCCAGCCCATCAACGTGGGAATGACCGGAATACCGGTCAGTTCGGCAAACTCCACCAGCGCCTGCGAGGCATCGGCATTGATGATGCCGCCGCCGGCGACGATCAGTGGACGCTCGGCGGCATTGAGCATCGTCAGGGCTTTTTCGATCTGCTTGCGGCTGGCTTGTGGCTTGATCACCGGCAGCGGCTCGTAGGCCTCGATGTCGAATTCGATTTCAGCCATCTGCACGTCGAACGGCAGATCGATCAGCACCGGGCCCGGGCGCCCACTGCGCATAAGCTGAAAGGCTTTCTGGAAGACGTACGGCACCTGGCCGGGTTCCATGACGGTCGTGGCCCATTTGGCCACCGGCGCAGCAATGCTGGCGATGTCGACTGCCTGGAAATCCTCCTTGTGCATGCGCGCACGCGGCGCTTGTCCTGTGATGCAGAGGATCGGGATCGAGTCCGCGGAGGCCGAGTAGAGGCCGGTGATCATGTCGGTGCCTGCCGGGCCCGAGGTGCCGATGCACACGCCGATATTGCCGGCGATGGCGCGGGTGTAGCCCTCGGCCATGTGCGAAGCGCCTTCCACATGGCGGGCCAGCACGTGATCGATGCCACCGAGTTTCTTGAACGCGGCATACAGCGGGTTGATGGCAGCGCCGGGGATACCGAACGCGGTATCGACTCCTTCGCGACGCATCACCAGAACGGCGGCTTCGATAGCTCTCATGATGGTCATTTGTTAGTCTCCTGAACTCGATAGTTTTTGTACGCAAGCAGCGTGATTTGAATTGAACTGTTTGTGAATGGCTGCTTTTGGCAGTTCTGTCGGTATCAGGAGTATCGGGTGGATCGTTACACAGAGGTGCGCAGCTATGTGCTGGTGGCGACCCGGGGCAGCTTCGCCGCAGCGGCGCTGGTCGAAGGCGTGACGCCGGTGATCATGGGCAGGCGCCTGAGCGCGCTGGAGGATCGTCTGGGGGTGAAGTTGATTCACCGCTCGACCCGTGGCCTGACGTTGACCGACGCTGGCGAGTCCTACCTGGAGAACGCCAGGTCGGTGCTGCAGTCATTTGAGGAGCTCGACGCAAGCATCAGCGAAAACGAGAGCAGTGTGCGCGGCCACTTGGTGGTATCGGCGCCGGCAGGCTTTGGCCGCCAGCATGTCGCGCCCCATGCACCGGAATTCCAGGCGCGGTTTCCTGATCTGCAGCTGTCGTTCAACCTGACCGACAACGTCGTCGATCTGGTGCGCGAGGGTTACGACATGAGCATCCGCATCGGCGAAGTCCTGGACCCCAATTACGTGGCGATCAAGCTCTACGCGAACAAGCGCGTGGTCTGCGGCTCGCCGGCGTATTTCGCCGAACGCGGCTTTCCCGCGACGCTCGAAGAACTGGCCGAGCACAACTGCCTGTCCTTCAACCTGCAGGGCGGCCAGCACCGTGGCTGGACCTTTCTGCGCGACGGCAAGCAGGTGGCGATCAAGGTGGCAGGCAATCTGTATTGCAACGATGGCGAACTGCTGTACGACTGGGCCAAACGTGGCCTGGGCCTGAGCTGGCGGTCGACGTGGGAAATCCAGAACGAATTAGAAAACGGCAGCCTGGTCACCGTGCTCGACGAGTTCGCACTGCCCAGCTACGACATTCAGGGCGTCTACCCGCAACAACATTACCTGCCGGCGAAAGTGCGGTTTTTCATCGCGTTTTTGAAAGAGGTGTACAACCGGCCGGGGTATTGGACTCAGCAGTGACGGGCTTCTGGTGAATCTCGGTGAGTTCACAAAGCCTGACAGCGGGCTCCTACAAGGTCGTATGGCGCTGTCAGGGTGAATCCAAAAAACTGTTGGAGCGAGCCCGCTCGCGAAGACTGACTTCCGGCCGCTGCGTCTCCACCGCTTGCACCGGCCTTTTCCCGGCTGAAGCCGGTCCTACAGACGCCGCACGCTGTTCGTAAGACTGGCGTCAGGCCTTTTCCCGGCTGAAGCCGGTCCTACAGACGACGCACGCTGTTCATAAGACTGGCGTTAGGCCGTTTCCCGGCTGAAGCCGGTCCTACGGACGCCGCACGCTGTTCGTAAGACTGGCGTCAGGCCATTTCCCGGCTGAAGCCGGTCCTACAGACGCCGCACGCTGTTCGTAAGACCGGCTTTAGCCGGGAAGGCGTCGAATGTCAGGCCGCTGATCGAAGGGGGCGTACAGACAGTTGGCTCACTCCCGCCGGGGCTGTGCAGTGAGGCTGGGCCTCAGATCAATTCCACCGATACAGGCGGCAGACCGCGGATCTCGCCCACGGCTTGTCCGGGGCCTTTGGTCTGGTACATGCCGGTGTAGGAGCCGGTGGTGATCACCAGATCAGGTGTGACACGCTGGCCGTTGCCGGTGTGGTGATTGACCAGCCACGGCAACAGGCGGCGCGGATCGCCGGCCGGATTGGCGCCGTCGCCCGGGACGATGTCTTCGTCGCCGTAGGTAAAAGTCAGCGCTGGTTCGACGAAGGGAAAGCTGGCGTCGTAAGGCACGAAATCGCCAACGATCAGCGCACCGTGGTTCAACAGATCACCGAGTGCCAGTAACGGCTCGACCTTCGGCCACGCTGCGAAGCGGCTGGAAACCACTTCGATGGTCGCGCCCATGAAGCCGATGGCGCTCAAGACTTCTTCATCGGAGTACGGCGCTTCACGGGGCGCGAATTCGCGGTTCAGGCGAAAGGCAATTTCCAGCTCGAGAATGGGCGAAGGGTAGTCGACGCACTCCACCTGACTGCCGCTGGCAAACAGCCCGTCTTCCGGCAGCAGCGCGCCGTTGATCGGACCGCCCGAGGTGGATTTGGAGCCGACTTTCCAGCCACCCACGGTGGCGTCACGCAAGCGCAGGATTTCCCGTTGCAGGGCGTACGCGCCAGCGGCATCAGCAGGGACGTACTCGGGACGGATCTCGGCGATCTTCTGACCATTACGCATGGCGTCGACGATCAATTCGGCAATGTTCGCTGGGTGAGACGATGGATTCACGCGGGACTTCCTTCATGCTATTGAATGGAAAGCGCTCCACAGCCCGCTCGCAGGAAGGCAACGGACGGCGGAGCCAGCGTCGTTACTTTAACCTCATTTGCTGACCACGACGGAAGTCGTCGGATGCTCAGGCGCGTTCCCGGCGCCGACGACAGGCTCGGCCGGGCTCTCGAATTTGTGTTCCGGCTTCATCCCGAACGCCAGAATCACACCAATGGCCATCAGCAGCATGCTGCCGGCGAAAGGCAGGTCCCAACTGCCATAGCGGTCAATCAGATACCCTGAAACCACGGGCGACAGAATCGCCGCCGCAGCCGAACCGGTGCTCATGATGCCGCTGGCGGTGCCGCTGAACTCCGGTGCGATGTCCATGGGAATCGCCCACATCGGTCCGATGGTCATCTCCGCGAAGAAAAAGCCGCCTGCCAGGCACACCATCGACACGTAAGCGTTGTGCCCGAACATCACCGGCACCAGGCACGCGAGGGTCAGAAACATGCACACCGCAACCATCCAGCTGCGCGAGCGTTTCAGGCATCGGGTCTTGATCAGCAGGCGGTCGGTGACCAGGCCGCCGAGGGTGTCGCCGACTACGCCGGCGAGGAACACCGCCGAGGCGAAGATTGCCGATTTCTTCAGGTCCATGTTGTAACTGTGCAGGAAGTATTGCGGAATCCAGGACAGGAACAACCACAGCGTCCAGCCATAGCAGAAGTACACGATGGTCACCGGAAACATGCGCCTGAACAGCGCTTTCCACGGGACTTTCGGCGCCTTGCCCTTGGGCAGCGGCAGCAGCGCCAGTTCGGCCTGGGTGATGCGCGGATGGTCCTTGGGATGCTCGGTGAAAACGAACGCCCAAAGCACGACCCAGACCAGGCTGATGGCGCCACACACGAAGAACGCCGCGCGCCAGCTGTAGGCGGCCATGATCGCCACCACGGCTGCCGGGGCGACTGCGTTGCCGATGCGTGCGGCGGAATGGGTAATGCCTTGGGCGAATCCGCGTTTTTCCTTGGCGACCCAGCGGGACATCGCGGCGGTGGCGGCGGGAAAGGTCGCGCCTTCCCCCAGCCCGAGCAGCAGACGTGCGGCCAGTAACGACAACAGGCCGCCGGCGAAACCGGTCAGCACGGTCGCCACGCCCCACAGCGCGCCGCAGACGATCAGCGTGCGCCGGGCGCCGTATTTGTCGCTGATCCAGCCGCCGATGACCTGAAAGACCAGGTAGGGATACGCAAAGGCCGAAAACACCAGACCAATCTGCGTATTGGACAAGCCGAATTCAGCGCCGAAGCCCGAAGCGGCGGTGCTGACGTTGACGCGGTCCAGGTAGGTGATGAAATACATGATGCAGAGCATGAACAGCACCATGCTCGTAGGGCGCAGGCGAAACAGTTTCATGACGCTATCTCCAGTTTCTTATTGTTCGCGCCAGGCAGGCGCGTGAGTCGGGATAGATCAGGAGCAGGTGTACGTCGCAGGCTTCAGGCGGTAAACCGATTACCGCCCAGGTGCCTGATTACCGCCGGAAAGGCACGTCTTGCGAACCGATGAAATCCATGGCCGCCGCGATGCCGCTGCCGTTGAGTTTCACGCCCGCCATCTGCAGGCCCATCTCGCAGCCGGCCAGGGTCGCCATCAGCGTCAGATCGTTGCAGTCGCCCAGGTGACCGATGCGGAACATGCGGCCCTTCATCTTGCCAAGGCCTGTGCCCAGCGACATGTCGAAGCGCTCGTAAATGACCTTGCGCACCTGATCGGCGTCCACGCCGTCGGGCGTCATCACGCCGGTGAGCACCGGACTGTAGACGGCCGGGTCGGCGCACTGGATCGGCAGGCCCCAGGCATTGACCGCGATGCGGCAGGCCTGCGCCAGGCGATGATGGCGAGCGAACACGTTGTCCAGACCTTCGCCCAGAATCATGTCCAGCGCCTCGGACAAGCCGTACAGCAGATTGGTATTGGGCGTGTAGGGCCAATACCCGGATTTGTTCATCTCGATGATTTCGTCCCACGCCCAGAAACTGCGCGGCAGACGCGCGGCCTTGCTGGCGGCGATGGCTTTGGCCGAGACGGCGTTGAAGCTGATGCCGGGCGGCAGCATCAGGCCTTTCTGCGAGCCGGAAACGGTCACATCGACGCCCCATTCATCGTGACGATAATCCGCCGAAGCGAGGCCGGAAATGGTGTCCACCAGCAACAGGGCCGGGTGCCCGGCGGCGTCGATGGCCCTGCGCACCGCGGCAATGTCCGACGTGACGCCGGTGCTGGTTTCGTTGTGCACGACGCAGACCGCCTTGATGGCATGCGCTGAATCGCTGCGCAGGCGTTCTTCGATCTTCCCGGCGTCCACGCCATGGCGCCAGCCTTCGATGCCGGGCCGACCCAGAAACTCAGGCTCGATGCCCAAGCTTTCCGCCATTTTCTTCCAGAGCGTGGCGAAATGGCCGGTTTCGAACATCAGCACTTTGTCACCTGCGCTCAGCGTGTTGCACAGCGCGGCTTCCCAGGCGCCGGTGCCGGACGCCGGGTAGATGATCACGGGCTGATCGGTTTTGAAGATCTTTTTGATGCCGCTCAGCACCTTGAGCCCGAGTTCGCCGAACTCAGGGCCACGGTGATCGATGGTGGGGTAACTCATGGCTCGCAAGATGCGGTCCGGCACCGGGCTGGGCCCTGGAATCTGCAGAAAATGACGACCGGCAGGGTGGAAATCGAGTTTCATGATGGCGCGCCTCTGTTTTTGTATTTTGAATGCAAAATACATTAGCAGTGCTTTCAGCCGCGTCAAATCGATGGGTAGATGTGGCCAATTCACACCAGCCGCCTGTCAAATCAGGAAATATGTCTTAGTATTCCTCCATCGCCGAGAGGATTTTGTATGCAAGATTCAGATTTCCCGTCGCTTGCGGAGGGTGTGCGGCAACTGCCGAAACTCGCGCGCCAGCGCCTGCACGACACTGTGGTGGAGCATTTGCGCGGCTTCATCATCGAGGGCACGCTGGGTCCGGGCACCAAGCTGAACGAGCGTGAACTGTGCGAGACGCTGGGCATTTCCCGGACGCCGTTGCGTGAAGCGCTGAAAGTGCTGGCGGCAGAGGGTCTGATCGACATCTGGCCCAACCGCGGCGCCAGTGTCGCGCGCATGTCGGAACTGGAAATCCGTGAAGTGTTCGAGCTGATGAGCGGTCTGGAAGCCTTCGCCGGTGAGTTGGCGTGTGAACGCATCACGGCCGACGAGTTGGACGAAATCAAGGCCCTGCATTACGCGATGGTGGTGTGCAAGAACCAGAACGACCTGTCGGGTTACTACCAGCGCAACCGGGCCATTCACGACCTGATCAATCAGGCGGCACGCAATTCGGCGTTGCGTCAGACCTACATGGCGCTGAACGGGCGCATCCAGGCGCTGCGCTTTCGCTCCAATCTTCAGGCCCCGAAGTGGGACAGGGCGGTTCACGACCACGAAGAGATGATCCAGGCGCTGGAGGCCCGGGACGGCAAACGCCTGAGCGCCATCCTGCGTCAGCATTTGCTGGCCAAGCGTGACGCGTTGATGTTGATGGTGGGGCAGGACGACGAGCACCCGGAGTCGGTTCGTAGCTAGGCGTCAGCGTGTTTCTTTGAGCGACGCGGGTCGTTCAATAAAGATCAGCCGTTTTCGCAAGTGTCGCCCAGGCGTGTGTACTCCAGCTTGTGCGTCACGCCTTTGCTGTCCAGGTACTCCATTTGCGCCTTCACCGGGCCGCAGCGGTCGGCGCCGGCGTTGGCGTTGCTGATGCGCACGACCTTCGCAATGTCCAGATCCTGCGTGTAATCGTACTGAGTGGCCGGGCTCGCTGCGCTGCTGGACGTTGCAGCGTCAGCTGAGTCACTGGCCGAGGCATACACACTGAACAGGGAAAGTGCGGCAAAAAGTGCATATTTCATGACGGGCTCCCACCTGTCCGTTTGAGCACGCAGACAGGGCATGGCTTGCTGATGGGGTCATGTTAGTCATCGGGTTGACGGGCCAGAAATACTGATTGTCGATACGGCAAATCATCGCAGTTGATGAAAAGCGCGAGATTGTCCGGCTTCCACTCATGCGCTGTTGCACGGCAGACAATCATGACGTTCAGAACTGGCCCGGACCGCGATTACGCCATCGCCGGGTAATCGATATAGCCCTGCGCATCACCCCCGAAAAAGCGTTCGCTGTCGGCCGCGTTGAGCGGGTGATTGCCGCGCAGGCGGGCGGGCAGATCCGGGTTGGCGATGAAGGGGCGGCCGAAGGCGATCAGGTCGGCGCGCCCATCCCGCAGAGCCTGTTCGGCGCTCTGCTGGTCGTAGCCGCCAGCCAGCATGAGCGGGCCTTTGAACTCGGCACGCAGACGTTTGATGATCACGTCCCAGCGCGGATCGAACTGCTCGTCGCGCACGGTGCCGACCATTGCCGGCTCCACCAGATGCAGATACGCCAGATTCAGTGTATCGAGCTGGCGAACGATGTAGCTGAAGGTGTCTTCCGGGGTGTCGTCGCCCATGCCCATGAAACGGCCCATCGGCGTCAGGCGCACGGCCACCCGCTGCGCGCCGACCTCATCGATCACCGCTCGAGTGACTTCGAGCACCAGCCGCGCCCGGTTCTCGATAGAGCCACCGTAAGCGTCGTCGCGCACGTTACTGGCCGAGTTGATGAACTGATCGAGCAGATAACCGTTGCCCGCATGAATTTCCACGCCATCCATTCCGGCGAGCATTGCGTTGCGAGCGGCGCGGCGATAATCGGCGATGATCGCCTGGATGCCTTCGATCGTCAGTGCCTGCGGGACCGGGACATCGCCCCAGACGCCTTGGCCCTGTTCGTCGAGGATGAATGTCTTGCCAGGCACGGGCAGGGCACTTGGCGCGACCGGCAAGCCGCCACCGGGCTGAAACACGGGATGCGATACCCGGCCGACATGCCACAGCTGCAGGAAAATCTTGCCGCCTTCGCCATGCACCGCGTCGCTGACCTGCTTCCACCCGGCCACCTGTTCGGCGCTATGGATGCCGGGCGTCCAGGCATAACCCTGGCCCTGCGGGGAAATCTGCGTCGCTTCGGTGACGATCAGTGCCGCGCTGGCCCGCTGACGGTAATACTCGACGTTCATCGGCGTCGGCACATTGCCCGGTTGGCCTGCGCGGGAGCGGGTGAGCGGCGCCATCGCGACGCGGTGGTTCAGGGTCAGGTGGCCGAGCGTGATCGGGGTGAAGAGCTTCATGGTCGTGGTCTCGAATGCGTGTTGCGTGGAAGGTGTGTGATGGCCTCCACGTTACGGCGCATGCGTTGCCGGGAGAATCGGCCGCCTGCGCAAAAGCCCATTGCGCAGGCTGCAAGGGCTCAGCGAGCGAGGATCTCGTGCATGAACGCAATGAACGCCTTGACCCGCCTGGACCCACGGTGGTTCGGCAGATAGAGGGCGCTGATCTGGCCCACTGCGTTGTCCGGGTAGGCCGGGCTGTGTTCGAACAATTCGATCAGCGCGCCGTCGGCGATATCCTCGTCGATCAGCCAGTCCGGCAGCAGCGCGATACCTCCGCCAGCCTTCGCCATCTCGCGCAGGACTTCCGCGTTGTTGCTCTTGAAGCGGCCGCTGACCGGCACCCGGACCTCGCCCTCGATCGACAGAAAATTCCAGCTCTGTTGAGGGCTGCCGAAGTTGAAACGCAGGCAGTCATGGCTGGCCAGATCCGCAGGTTTCAGCGGCTCGCCCCGATCGGTCAGGTACGCCTGGCTGGCAATCACGCGGCGACGGAACTCACCCAGCGTGCGCGAGACCACGCCATCCATGGGCGCTGCAGCACCCAGCCGGATGGACAGGTCAACGCGTTCGGCAAACAGGTCGACGATGTTGTCGGTCAGCGTGATGTCGAGTTCGAGGCGAGGGTGGCGGGCCATGAGCATGCCCAGACGCGGCGCGATGATCCGGCGACCGAAGGCGGTGGGCACTGAAATGCGCAGCGGCCCGGAAGGCTCCTCGTCGGTGTCCGTCACGGTCGCGTCCGCGTCGGCCACGTCATCGAGTATCTTGCGCGCCCGCTGGTAGTACGCCGCGCCCGCGTCGGACACCGTGACCTGACGGGTCGAGCGGTTGAACAGCACGGTGCCCAGTTCCGACTCGAGCGAGTCGATCATCCGGGTCACGCTTGACGTCGCCACGCCCAGTTGCCGGGCGGCTGCCGAGAAGCCTTTGGCGTCGACGGTTTCCACGAACATTTTCAGTGCCAGCAACTTATCCATCGATCATCCTTTGTCGTTCCTTACAGACCTTTGCCCGAGGGCATCCGCGCAGCCGTCGGCGGCGCGCACAGCAGCGCCGTTCACTGGTCGGTCACCGCGTAGTCCAGATCCGCCCGCAGGCGCGTGACACACAAGTCAACGAAAGAGCGCACTTTCGACGAGCCGCGACGTCCTTCGGCGTACACCACGTAGACTGGCATCGGCGGGACCTCGAAGGACTCCAGCACCGGGCACAGCGCGCCGGATTGCAGTCGGCTGCGGATCTGGTAAGACGGCACCTGGGTCAGCCCCCAGCCATCGACGGCAGCGTGTATGGAGGCGGTGAACGAGGTCATGGCCAGTCTGGACTGCACCTTCACATCCTGCACCCGGCCGTCGATATTGAAACCCCAGTCGACACTGCGCCCGGTGATCACCACGGAGACGGTTTCGCGCTGGACGAGTTCATGGGGGTGCATCGGCGTGCCGTGGGCGGCGAGATAGGCGGGGGAGGCGCAGACCATGCGCCGCACCTGACCGACGCGGATCGCAGTCAGCGATGAGTCGGGCAACTGACCGATGCGCACCGACACGTCGATGCCTTCTTCCAGCTGGGCGGCGATGCGGTCCATCAGCAACGCGCGGATCTGCACCTGCGGGTGCTCGGTCAGGTACTCGGTCATGATCGGCGTGACGTGCAGGTCGCCGAAGACCTGGGGCGCGGTGATCGTCAGTTGGCCATGGGGCGTGGCATGGATGCCGGCAGCGGAGCTTTCCGCCTCGTGCAGGTCCGACAACAGGCGCCGGCAATCTTCGGCGAAACGCAGGCCGGATTCGGTCAGCCGCAACTGGCGTGTCGTGCGCACCACCAGCAAGGTCCCCAGCCGGCTTTCCAGTTGCGCGACGGCACGGGTCACGGTGGCCGTGGACAAATCCAGACGACGTGAAACCGAGGCGAAGCTGGGACCTTCGGCAACGGCCACGAAAATGCTCATTTCCTGAATACGATCCACGCTGTCCCCGATCCCGAGCTGTCCAGAGCGGCAGTCTGCGTGAAATCAGGGCGGCGGAAAAGAGACACCGGCCTGCGCGTGGCGCCAGGCGGGTTGAAAAGGTGGATGAAAGCGTCACCGAGCGGTCAGAAAAACGACTCGATGTTTCAGGTTTGTTTGGTTATCTGACGACTCCTTCTATATTCTTCTAACGTCTGGCCAGATGCTCGCAGAGGCAACGGACTGACCACGCATTCACGCAAGGCCAAAGGAAAGCTGATGAGTACCACCAGCACGCCGCTCTCCGGCGTCAACCAGCCGCTCAAGGGGATCGCACTGATCGTCCTGGCGACCTTTCTGTTTTCCAGTCACGACACGCTCTCCAAATACCTCTCCGGCATCTACCCGATCATGATGGTCGTGTGGATTCGGTATGTCGTGCACACCGCGCTGATGGCGTGCATTTTCATGCCGTCGTCCGGGCTGCGCGTGCTGCGCACCAAGAAGCCCGGCCTGCAGGCACTGCGCGCAGTGTGTCTGCTGGGCACCAGTCTGCTGTTCACCAGCGGCCTGATGTTCATCCCGATCGCCGAGGCGACCGCGGTCAACTTCCTCGCCCCGTTGCTGGTGACGGCATTGTCGGTGCCATTGCTCAAGGAAACCGTCAGCCGCGGACAGTGGATCGCGGTGCTGGTGGGGTTCGGCGGCGTGATGGTGATCGTGCACCCGGGCGGCGAATTGTTCACCCCTGCGATCCTGCTGCCACTGGGATCGGCATTGTGCTTTGCCTGTTATCAGTTGTTGACGCGACTGGTCGCGGCGCATGACAGCCCGACCACCAGCAACTTCTTCGCCGGGCTGTTCAACAGCCTGCTGATGAGCGCCATCGTGCCGTTCTTCTGGCAGTCACCGGAATGGCGACACATCCCCTTCATGCTGGCATTGGGCACCTGCGGGATGGTCGCGCATTTGATGCTCACTCAGGCGTTCCGCTTTGCCGCGCCCGCGCTGCTGGCGCCGTTCGGGTATTGCCAGATCGTCTTTGCCGGGCTCTGGGGTTTCATCGTGTTCAACCACGCGCCGTCGCTGACTGCCCAGGCGGGCATCGCGATCATCTGTCTCAGCGGTCTGGCGGCCGCCTGGCAACAACGCAAGAAGGGTGGCTGAAGGGCGCCGACGCGGGCCTGCGGTTGACACCTGGCCCGACGTCGGCAAGCGGTGCGGTGGCCCGCGGTATCGGGCCTGTCCAGCTCATTCGCCGGTCGGGTCGACGTTCCGAGGCGCCATCAGGTACATCCACACCAGGGCGATGAAATACATCGCCGGGATGAGCGTGAACAGCACGTTGTAGTTGTTGTGGGTCGCGGTGAGCACGGCGCCGACGATCTGGGTCATGAACATGCCGCCGATGGAGGCGCACATGCCGCCGAAGCCGAACACCGTGCTCATCATGTGCTTGGGCGTGTAGTCCATGACCAGACTCCAGATATTCGCGGTCCACGCCTGATGCGCCCCGACCGCCAGGGCAATCGCCAGCACCGCCATCCACAGCCCGCTGGCGTTGGCGGCAAAGACCACGCAGATGATCGTCAGGGCGAAAACCAGCATCGACACCAGCCGCGCCGTCGTCGCGCGCATTCCGCGACCAATCAGCCAGGAAGACAGAATGCCGCCCCCGATGCTGCCGAAGTCGGCGGTCAGCCAGATCAGCATCAGCGGAATCCCCATCTGCGTGACGCTGATGCCCAGGTTGTATTGCTGATTGAGAAACGGCGGCAGCCAGTACAGGTAAAACCAGAACACCGGCGCCGTCAGCGCGTAGGCCAGGGCGAAGGCCCAGGTGCCGCGCATTTTCAGAATCTGCGAAAAGGGCACCTTTGCCGGAGCGGAATCAGGCTCGTTGCCCTGATGAATGTAATCCAGCTCGCTCTGGCGCACCGTCGGGTGATCTTCGGGATTGAAATACTTCAAGCGCCAGATCACCACCCAGGTCAGGCCCAGCGCGCTCATGCACAGGAACGCAGCCTGCCAGCCCCACACGGTGAGGATCAGCGGCAACAAGGCGGGAGTGACCATGGCGCCGACGTTGGTCCCGGCGTTGAAGATCCCGGTCGCGACGGCACGCTCGCCTGCCGGAAACCATAAACGCGTGGTCTTGACGCAGGCCGGGTAATTGGCCGCTTCGGTCAGGCCAAGAATGAAGCGACAGACCATGAAGCCGGCCGCGGAGGTCGCCAGTCCGTGGGCGCCGGTGGCGAAGCTCCAGAGCAGAACGGCGAGGAAGAACGCCCGTTTGACGCCAACCTTGTCGATGAACCGGCCCTGCAGCAGAAAGCCGCCGGCGTAGCCGACCTGGAACCAGAAGTTGATATTGGCGTAATCCATCGCCGTCCAGCTCATCTTCTCGGCCAGGATCGGCTGCATGACGCCCAGCGCGGCGCGGTCGATGTAGTTCAGCGTGGTAGCGAAGAACACCAGGGCGAGCATGCCCCAGCGGGTCTTGCCGATGGCGAAGGCGCCGCGGATTTTCTCGCCGATCCCGGCATGCGGGTGCACGGGGGTCGCTGCGGCGGGCGCAGGCGTAGCAGGGTATGAGCGCATGAGCATTTAACCTGTCTTGGAATTGTTATGGTTCTGTCCGGTGACGCGTACCCGGATGCAAGGCGGCAGCGGGCTGGAGCTGTGATGTTCACCTTGTCCGACAATGTGCAAACGATGGTGGACATCGACGGCGGGAGCGTCAATTGACTCAGGTCGCTTTTGGGCGATTATCGAACACAAAACTAACCGGTCCGTACATTTAAATTGCTGTTGAAGGATACCGGGAGAATAATCGCTTTGACACCCAGGCTGCAGCCGACAACGATCGGTTTGTCCGGGTGCGGCCATGAGATCACTCAGGAGTCACCTAATGCAGCGCTCGATCGCCACCGTTTCCTTGAGCGGAACACTGCCGGAAAAACTCGAAGCCATTGCCGCCGCCGGGTTCGACGGTGTGGAAATCTTTGAAAACGACCTTCTTTACTACGACGGCAGCCCCCGCAACGTGCGCCAGATGTGCGCCGACCTGGGCATCGCCATCACGCTGTTTCAGCCGTTTAGGGACTTCGAAGGCTGCCGCCGGGACCGCTTGCAACGCAATGTCGACCGCGCCGAGCGCAAGTTCGACCTGATGCAGGAACTGGGCACCGACCTGGTGCTGGTCTGCAGCAATACCGCCAGTGATTCGCTCGGCGATGAACGTGTTCTGCTGGACGACTTGTCGCTGCTGGCCGAGCGGGCCGGGGCGCGCAAGCTTCGGATCGGTTACGAAGCCCTGGCCTGGGGGCGGCATGTGAACACCTGGCAGCAGGTGTGGAACCTGGTGCGCCAGATCGATCATCCTGCGCTGGGCGTGCTGCTCGACAGCTTCCACACGCTGTCGCTCAAGGGCGATCCTCGCGCCATCGCCGACATCCCCGGCGACAAGATTTTCTTCGTGCAGATGGCAGACGCGCCGTTGCTCGCCATGGACGTGCTGGAGTGGAGTCGGCATTTCCGCTGCTTCCCTGGCCAGGGTGAGTTCGACTTGCCGGGCTTCCTCGCGCCGATTCTCAAGAGCGGCTACACCGGGCCGCTGTCGCTGGAAATCTTCAACGACGGTTTTCGTGCAGCGCCCACGCGGGCCAATGCTGCGGATGGATTGCGTTCATTGCTTTATCTGGAAGAGAAAACCCGCGAGCGCCTCCAGCAGGACGCGCAGCCCGTTGCGCAGGAACTGCTGTTCAGTCCGCAAGCGGCGAGTGCGTACGACGGCGTCGAGTTCCTCGAATTTGCCGTCGACGATGCGCAGGGCGCGCGACTGAGCCACTGGCTGGAAGACCTGGGTTTCGCCAAGCTCGGTCAGCACCGTTCCAAGGCCGTGAGCCTGTTGGGGCAGGGCGACATCAAGATCGTGCTCAACGCCGAGCCCTATTCGTTCGCCCACAGTTTTTTCGAGTCCCACGGCCCGTCGCTGTGCGCCACTGCGCTGCGCGTGCAGAACGCAAGCACCGCGCTGGAACGTGCCCGACAGTACAAGGGCCAGCCTTATCGCGGGCTGGTGGGACCCAATGAACGGGAGATCCCGGCGGTTCGCGCGCCGGACGGCAGCCTGATCTATCTGGTCGAACCCGCAACGCCCGGGCAGTCGATCTACGACAGCGACTTTACGATCGGCAACACACCAGCCCCTCCCGGCGGCTTACAGCGGATCGACCACATGGCCATGGCGTTGCCGGCCGAGAGCCTCGACAGCTGGGTGCTTTTCTACAAGGGCCTGCTGGATTTCGAGGCGGACGACGAAGTCGTGTTGCCCGACCCCTACGGACTGGTGAAAAGCCGTGCATTGCGCAGTCGCTGCAGCACCGTGCGCCTGCCGCTGAACATTTCCGAGAACCGCAATACAGCGATTTCTCATGCGCTGTCCAGCTATCGCGGCTCGGGTGTGCACCACATTGCGTTCTCGTGTGACGACATCTTTGCCCAGGTGGCCCGGGCCAAAGAAGCGGGTGTGCAATTGCTGGACATCCCGCTGAACTATTACGACGACCTGGCGGCCCGTTTCGATTTCGACGACGAATTCCTCAGCGAACTGGCGTATTACAACGTGTTGTATGACCGCGATGCCAACGGCGGCGAGCTGTTTCACGTCTACACCGAAGCGTTCGATGACCGGTTTTTCTTCGAGATCCTGCAGCGCAAGAATGGCTACACCGGTTATGGCGCAGCCAATGTGGCCGTGCGTCTGGCGGCCATGGCCAAATCGCGAAGCGGAGGGGCGCGGCACAAGCGGCTGTGAGCGGATGCGCGGCATGCTGGCATATGCCGCTTCCGTAACGCGGCAGCGCGGCTCATAATCGCGCGATTCCACCGTGGTCGTGAGCCAAGCATGAAAACTGTCGACGAGACCTTTGCCGAAGTGCCCGTAGAGGCGCCACGCAAGAGCCGCAAGAACAACCCGGAAAAAACCCGAGACGGCATCCTGCAGGCGGCCGTCGCCGAGTTTGTAGCCCAAGGACTGTCGGGCGCCCGGGTCGATGCCATCGCCGAACGGACGCAAACCTCCAAGCGGATGATCTACTACTACTTCAACAGCAAGGAACAGCTGTACAGCGAAGTGCTGGAGAAGTTGTACGGGGACATCCGCCACACCGAAAGCAGCCTGAATCTGGACGTTCTGGCACCTGCTCAGGCGATCAAGCGTCTGGTCGAGTTCACCTTCGATCACCATGACCGCAATGTCGATTTCGTGCGCATCGTGTGCATCGAAAACATCCATAACGGCGAAAACGTCAAGCAGTCACCGACCATTCGCGCCTTGAGCCAGCACGTCTTGCAGGCGCTGGACGAAACCCTGCGCCGTGGCGAAAAGGAAGGCGCGTTCCGTCCGGGCGTGCAGGCGGTGGATCTGCACATGCTGATCAGCTCGTTCTGCTTTTATCGCGTGTCGAACCGCCACACCTTTTCGGAGATCTTCCAGATCGACCTCGAAGACCTGGACGTGAAATCGCGACAGAAAGCAATGATCAGCGATTCGGTCGCCCGCTACCTGATGCCTTGATTCGACGCCTCGGGCAGGCCGTTTGTTGAGGCCTGGCCCGGTGTGGACTGATGTCGGCTGCGGCTCGACAGCGGCGCTATGAGCGATGTCGAACCTGACGAAACTCAGTGCGCCTGTGCGCTGAAAAAAGCCTGCATCCGCTCGGCGTTCGCCGGGACGCCGGTGAACAGTTCGAATGCCTTGACCGCTTGAAACACTGCCATCGTGCCGCCGTCCAGCGTGCGGCAACCCAATTCCCTAGCGTGGTCGAGCAGTGCGGTCTGCAGCGGGAAATAAACGATTTCCGCCACCCACAGGTCCGCGCGCAGCAATTCGACTGGAAGCGGCGTGCCGGGCAGCTTACTCATGCCCACCGGCGTCGTATTCACCAATCCATCGGCGTTTGCCATGGCGGCAGACAGGTCATGGCCGACCCGCGCGCGGCCCTTGCCCAAGTGGGCGTTCAGGTTGTCCACCAGGCTTTGGGCACGGCCGGCGTCGACGTCGAAAATCACCAGCTCAGCAACGCCTTCGCCCAGCAGCGCATGGGCCACTGCGGCACCGGCGCCGCCAGCGCCCATTTGCACCACGCGGCGTCTGGCGACGTCACCCAGCCCGCGGCGAAAGCCTTCGGCAAAGCCCAGGCAATCGGTGTTGTGGCCGATGCGCCGCCCATTTTTGAATACCACTGTGTTGACCGCGCCGATGGCGCGCGCTTCCGGAGACAGCTCATCGAGCAGCGGGATGACCGCCTGCTTGCACGGATAAGTGATATTCAGGCCGGTGAAACCGCTGCGCTGGGCGCCATCGATCAGCCCGGGCAGGGCGCTGGCGTCCAGGTGCAGCGCATCGATGTCGATGAGGCGATACAGATAGCGCATGCCTTGCGCATCCCCTTCGTGCTCGTGCAGCGACGGGGTACGGGACGCCTGAATGCCGGCCCCGATCAGGCCGGCCAGGATGGAAAGTTGCGTGGAGTTCGAGGTCATCGCGATGGGCTCTTGTTCTGAGGTGCCCGCACCGTTGGGCAACCGTTGTCCGTAAAATGTACCAGACGGTTAATTTTGTGGAAGGGGCACAGATGTTGTTCTCTGGCAAAGCGTTCGCTGATCGCCCACAACTGCGCGGGGCAGGAAAGGGCAGATTCGCGCTGCTGCCCGCTACGCGAAAGCGATATCCTAGGGCGCTGCCTGCCAGGCTCATTGAAGGGAATGCGGATGTCGCAACGTCAATCGACGCTGATCGCCTTGCTGGTCGCGGTCACGTTTTTCATGGAAAACCTCGACGCCACGGTCATCGCCACGGCACTGCCGGACATGGCGAAGACATTCAACGTCGCTGCGGTCGACCTCAACATCGGCATGAGCGCCTACATGCTGGCGATCGCGGCTTTCATCCCGATCAGCGGCTGGCTGGCGGACCGGCTGGGTTCGCGGCTGGTCTTCGGCAGCGCGATCGTGCTGTTTACGCTGTCGTCGCTGCTGTGCGGCATCAGCGGCAGCCTGGAGTCATTCGTCGCCGCTCGTGTCCTGCAAGGCATCAGTGGCGCGATGATGGTCCCGGTGGGGCGCCTGGCGGTGATGCGCGCGACCGAGAAAAAGGACCTGGTGCGGGCGATTTCGCTGATCACCTGGCCGGGTCTGGTGGCGCCGGTGCTCGGGCCTCCGTTGGGCGGGTTCATCGTGACCCATGCGTCATGGCCGTGGATTTTCTACCTCAACCTGCCGCTCGGCGTGCTCGCCCTGATAGCCGCGCTGATCCTCATTCCGCGCCGCAACGAAGTCAGCTCGCGGCCCTTCGATTTGCCGGGCTTTGTGCTCGTCGGCGTTGCCTGCACAGCGATCCTGTATGGCATGGAAATGCTCGGCCAGGGGCGCGCCAGCCAATGGTCGGGACTGCTCGTGACCGGCGTCGGCCTGTTGTGCGGCGTGGCGGCGTGGCTGCACATGCGCAGGCACGCGCAACCGTTGTTGAACGTCGGGGTGATCACGATTCGCACCTTCAGCGTCAGTCTGCTGGGCGGCTCGGCGTTCCGGATCGCCATCAGCACGCTGCCGTTTCTGCTGCCGCTGATGTTTCAGGTGGGGTTCGGGCTGTCAGCCTTCGATGCAGGGCTGCTGGTGCTGGGCGTGTTTGCCGGCAACCTGGCGATGAAGCCGTTCACCAGCGCCATCATGCAGCGCTGGGGATTCCGCCAGGTGCTGATGGTCAACGGCCTGATCGGCATCGGCGCCATTGCCGCCTGCGCCTTGCTCGATGAGGCCATGAGCGGGCCACTCATTCTGTTGATCCTGTTCATCGGCGGGCTGTCTCGCTCGATGCAGTTCACTGCCTTCAACACGCTGGGTTTCGCGGACGTCCCCAAGGCGCAGATGAGCCACGCGTCGACCCTGTTCAGCATGTTTTTCCAGCTCAGCATGGGCCTGGGCGTGGCCATCGCCGCCCTGTTGCTGCGCGGCTCGATGTACCTGCACGGCAACGAAGGGCAGGCGGTGACGGCGGATTTTCAGCTGACCTTCATCTGGGTGGCGCTCATTGCGGCAATGGCGTTGCTGGACAACCTGCGACTGTCCCCGCAAGCCGGAGAGGCCGTGCTGCAACGCAAGACCTGACACATTGTTCACAGCGGCGCTGCGCGAGGAGTGCGCTCACTGGCTAAAAGCGCCACTGTCGATGCGCGCTTTGACTATTGCTCATCCGGTCGCCAGGGCAGAGTATTTCGTCACTCGAACAATAAAAGTGTAAGGACGACACCATCATGCAGATCCAAGGCAAGGTATTTCTGGTCAGTGGCGGTGCCTCAGGGCTGGGCGCTGCGACTGCGCGAATGCTGATCGACGCGGGCGCGAAGGTCATGTTGCTGGACGTCAACGCCGAGGCCCTTCAGACGCAGCTGCACGCACTGGGTGCTGATGCGCGTGCATGCGTCACCGACATCACCCGGGAGGAGGCCGTAAAGGCCGCGCTCGATCAAACGTTGGCCGAGTTCGGTCGCGTGCAGGGCGTCATCAACTGCGCGGGCATCGTCGGTGCGCAAAAAATCCTCGGCAAAGAAGGCCCTCACGGGTTGTCGAGCTTCAGCCAGGTCATCAACGTCAACCTCATCGGCAGCTTCAACCTGATGCGCCTTGCCGCTGCGGTGATGGCCGAGGGCGAGCCGGACCAAGGCGGCGAACGCGGGGTGATCATCAATACCGCGTCGATCGCCGCCTATGACGGCCAGATCGGTCAGGCGGCCTATGCGGCGTCCAAGGGCGCCATTGTCAGTCTCACACTGCCCGCCGCGCGGGAGCTGGCGCGTTTCGGCATTCGCGTCATGACCATCGCGCCGGGCATCTTCGAGACGCCCATGATGGCGGGCATGACGCCGCAAGTACGCGAGAGCCTCAGCGCCGGCGTCCCATTCCCGCCTCGGCTGGGCAAGCCCGAGGAATACGCGGCACTGGCGCGGCACATCATCGAAAACAGCATGCTCAACGGCGAAGTCATCCGTCTGGATGGCGCCTTGCGCATGGCTGCTCGCTAAATCGAGGAGGCACCGATCAATGTCATTGAACAAACGCCAGATGCACCACGACGACCCGGTTGTCATCGTCAGCGCCGCGCGCACGCCCATGGGCGGCTTTCAGGGCGACCTGAAAAGCCTGACGGCGCCGCAACTGGGCTCGGCGGCCATCGGCGCCGCGGTCGAACGCGCCGGGCTTGCGCAGACTGATATCGACGAAGTGCTGTTCGGTTGCGTGCTGCCAGCGGGGCTGGGTCAGGCCCCCGCACGCCAGGCGGCGCTGGGCGCCGGTCTGAGCAACGGCACGCGCTGCACGACGCTCAACAAGATGTGCGGCTCCGGCATGCAGGCGGCGATCATGGCCCATGACATGCTGCTTGCCGGCAGCGCTGACATCATTGTCGCCGGTGGCATGGAAAGCATGTCCAATGCGCCGTATCTGCTGGACAAGGCGCGCGGCGGTTATCGCATGGGCCACGCTCAGGTCATTGACCACATGTTTCTCGACGGCCTGGAAGATGCCTACGAGCGCGGCCGCCTGATGGGCACCTTTGCGGAGGAGTGCGCGGCGTTCGAAGGCTTCAGCCGGGAGGCGCAGGACGCCTTCGCCCTCGCGTCGCTGACCCGTGCTCAGGAGGCCATCAAACGCGGCCACTTCGACGCCGAGATCGTTGCGCTGCACGTGACGGTCGGCAAAGAACAGAAAGTCGTGCGCCACGACGAACAGCCGCCCAAAGCGCGGCTGGACAAGATCGCCGGGCTCAAGCCTGCGTTTCGCGAAGGCGGCACGGTCACCGCGGCCAATTCCAGCTCGATCTCCGATGGCGCGGCGGCGCTGACCCTGATGCTGCAGTCCGAAGCGAAACGCCGGGGACTGACGCCGCTGGCAACCATTCGCGGCCACGCCGCCTACGCCAATCAGCCGGGGCTGTTTCCCATGGCGCCCGTCGGCGCAATCGAAGCGCTGATGAGCAAGACAGGCTGGTCGCTGGATGAGGTCGATCTGTTCGAAATCAATGAGGCCTTCGCGGTGGTCGCACTGGTCACCATGAGCAAGCTCGGACTGTCCCATGAAAAGGTCAACGTGCACGGCGGGGCCTGTGCGCTGGGCCATCCCATCGGCGCGTCCGGCGCGAGAATCATCGTGACGCTTCTCTCGGCGCTCAGGCAACGCGGTCTGCAACGTGGGGTTGCGGCAATCTGCATTGGCGGCGGTGAGGCGACGGCCATGGCTATAGAGCTGAATTGATATGAAATTCAATAGCTTGAATGGGATTCTTAATGTCAGATGACGTTGTTTCTAGATGGCGTCACTATTGGTTTAACGGATTATAAAACAATGGCTTACGAGACAATTCTAAAAGAAGTGAAAGGTCGGGTCGCGTTGCTGACATTGAACCGTCCACAGGCGCTGAATGCGTTGAATGCGCAGCTGATCAGCGAGCTCAACCATGCGTTGGATGAGCTGGAAAGCAACCGGGACATCGGCTGCATCGTCCTCACCGGATCTGCCAAAGCGTTCGCCGCCGGGGCTGACATCAAAGAGATGGCAGAGCTGAGATACCCGCAGATCTACCTGGATGACCTGTTCAGCGACAGCGATCGGGTCGCCAGCCGGCGCAAGCCGATCATTGCGGCGGTCTCCGGTTTTGCCTTGGGAGGTGGCTGTGAGCTGGCGCTGATGTGCGATTTCATTTTGGCCGCGGACAACGCGCGCTTCGGTCAGCCGGAAATCAAGCTCGGCGTTTTGCCGGGAATGGGCGGCACTCAGCGCCTGACCCGTGCCGTGGGCAAGGCCAAGGCGATGGAAATGTGCCTGACCGGTCGCATGATCGACGCGACGGAAGCCGAACGCTCCGGGCTGGTGGCGCGAGTGATCCCACAGGAACAACTGCTCGAAGAGGCACTGAAGGTCGCCGCCGGGATTGCGGCCAAGTCGATGCCAGTCGCCATGATGGTCAAGGAAAGCGTGAACCGCGCCTTCGAAGTCAGCCTGGCGGAGGGCATTCGCTTCGAACGGCGAGTGTTCCACGCGGCCTTCGCCACTGACGATCAGAAAGAAGGCATGGCTGCGTTCATCGAAAAACGTGAGCCGGACTTCAAGCACCGCTGACGTTTCCTAGGGCAATTGCCCAGTCTTGCCTGGGGACTCATCGGCGGCCGGCGAGTAATGAATGCCAGCGTGATCGAGGCGAATCACCCCGTGAGTGCCTTTGATCGACAGTGCTGCTTGACCGTCGATGCGCAGGCGCTGATGGGCGCGCAACTCGATGGCGCGCGGGGGTTGATGGATGACGGCACCGTCGACACGCAGTTGCAGGTCGGTGGCGCCGCCCGACGATGGCTCCATTGCCACGCCGCTGACCAACGGTTGGTCGGTATCGCCGCCGAAGAAGGTGATGCGCAGGCGTGTGCCGCACGGAGTAAGCGGCACGCTCTCGCGCAGGCGCGCCAGGCTTTCGCCACTGTCGCGGGTTTGCCAGTCGTAGCGTATGTAAACCCGGCCTTGTCGGTCGGGCGCGTCGCGGGTCTGGGTTGCCCACAGTTCGCCGTCGAGGCAGGGTTTCAAATGTCGGTGCGCCGGACGAAAGGGCATCGCCCATGGGATGGCGTCGAACGCATTGGCGTACCACGCACGTTGACTGGCAGGCGTGCAGACGCCGGCGGGCGGTCGGGTACCGGTCAATTTCAGGATCTGGATGACGTCTTCGGCAGGGCAACCCACCAGCGGCGTGAGCTGCTTGCCCACATGATGTACTGAGGTGATCAGCCATTGATCGTTGAATTGCGATTCGGGCTGACCCTCGATGAGTACGACCCGGCCACTGAGCAGGCAGGGCGAGGCGCTGCGACCGGTCACCCGACGCCGATCGCAGCGCAGCCGCTCCAGCTCCCGCCCAGCGCGCTGCCATTGATGTCGCGCTGCGTCGTCCAGCCCGCGATAGTTAGAAAGCGACGGGTTTGCCGCGCGGCCTGCGGGTACTTCAGGGCCGAACGTGCCTTGTGACTTACTGGCGTGGTCGCTGATGCAGCGCTGCAGCGAGAACTGCTCAGCCATATGCGACGCATTGATTGCCGTTGGCCATTCGGCAAACCCGGCCGGATCGTCGGAAAACCTCAGCACATGGCCATCCGCGTGATGCTCGACCCAGAAGCCGATGCCTTCTTCCTCGCACAGACGCTGCAGCAGATGCAGGTCCGTTTCACCGTACTGAATACAATGTTCACGGGCCGGATAGACGCCGGTCAGGTCGTTCAGGCCGACTGTCATTTCCGATAATGCGTGCCCGCTCAACAGCCGCGCGATGATCTGCGGCACGCTCCAGCCGTTGAACGCACAAGGTTCGCGTCGCGTGCCCAGGCGCAGTAACACAGGCATCAGGCGCAGGCGATACAAGCTGAGCCTGGCGCCGCGATGCAGTCGTTCGGCACTTGAGATCAGGCCATGGACGCGCTGCTGTTGCCCGGCATCAGGGCCGAATGCCAGACAGGCGTGACGCTGTAGCAGTGCGTGACAGTCGAGCGCAGGATCGGCGCTGAGCAGGTCGATGTCGAAGCGAAACAGACCGTTGAGCCTGTCGCGGCCATTGATGCCGATGACCTGCCAGCCATCGGCGCTATCGCTGACCGTCAGCGTCATTGTCACGTGCAGGGCACTGCCCATCTGCGTGTCCACCTTGAAAAACGAAGGCGCAGAGGGTACGGAAAGCGGCCCGGGAAAAGCGCGACTGCCGAATTTTCAGAAGCGGACTACAGCTCGCGCTTGATTATCTGCAGCAGTGCAGCGGCATTTTCCGCGAAACTTATCGACTCTGGTTTGATCGGCGGCAGCGTGACAGGGGTTTCATCTGGCGCTATCGCGTATAAAATGCGCCGGGCGCCACGGTTCTGCCTCGGCGTGTCATCATCGGTCACTATTTTTCAGCGTTTATCGTCATCCGCCCCGGCGCCCCACGCCGGGCGGGCATTGTCGGTCTACCGCCATCGGAACAGAGAGCAATCATGGGCGCACAGTGGAAGGTCAAACACAAAGAAGCGGCAGCCAACGCCAAAGGGCGTATTTTTGGCAAGCTGTCCAAGGAAATCATGATTGCCGCGCGTTCCGGCGCTGATCCCGACATGAACGCCCGCCTGCGTCTGGTGGTCGAGCAGGCGAAGAAAGCCTCCATGCCGCGTGAAACCCTCGAACGCGCCATCAAGAAAGGCGCGGGCCTGCTGGGCGAGCACGTGCACTTCGAGAAAGTCACCTACGAAGGCTTCGCGCCGCACAAGGTCCCGTTGATCGTCGAGTGCCTGACCGACAACGTGAACCGCACCGTTGCCGAGATCCGTGTGCTGTTCCGCAAGGGCCAGATGGGTGCTGCCGGCTCCATCACGTGGGATTTCGATCACCTGGGCATGATTGAAGCCGCAGGCGATGGCAAGACCGACCCGGAAGAAGCCGCCATCGAAGCAGGCGCCCAGGATGTCGAAGCCGGAGACGAAGGCGTGACCCTGTTCTACACCGAGCCTACCGACCTGGACGCCGTCTGCAAGGCGCTGCCTGAGTTCGGCTTTACCGTTGAGTCAGCGAAGATCGGTTATCGTCCGAAGAACCCGGTCGAAGGCCTGAACGACGAGCAGATGGCCGAAGTCGAAGCCTTCCTTGAAGCCATCGACAGCCACGACGACGTGCAGAACGTTTACGTCGGTCTGGCTGGCTGAGGCTGCCTCGATCGTGCGCCGGAGCCGCCCATCGGCGCTCCTGCGCACGTCACGCTTACTGACGCAAGGCGTCGTCAATGGCCGCGAAGGTCGGCCGGTCCTTCAGACTGGCCTGCATACAGCGCGTATACAGTGCGCGCAGTGACGACGTTTCACCCTCGCTCGCGTTGCAGATCGCCAGCAATTCCCCCAGCAAAATCCCGAACGCCCGAACCTCGATGCGCTCAAGCCACTGGCCGGTTTCCTCGTCCGGATAGAACGCGGCCGCGCCAAAATCGCCGAGCAGGCTGTTGCCGCTTTCGTCCCAGAGAATGTTGTGCGCGTACAGATCGCCGTGATTGATGCCGCGGGCATGCAGGTGGCGGCAGGCCGACGCGATGTCGCTGGCCATGCGCAACAGGGTGTTCAAGGACAGGCGCGTGCCGTTGTAGACGTCCCGCGTGCAGGATTCCAGGCTGGGTGGTCGGGCGAGGGTAACGAAGCGCGGGGAGATCAGCGCCATCACCAGCCCGCGAGCGTTTTGCGGATGCGCATAGAGCTGACCCAGCACCGGTATCAGGCCCGCGTGCTGACCGGCGGCGATGCAGGCCGCCATTTCGTTCAGCGGTGAGCCGTCGCTGGTGAGTTCGCCTTTGTACAGCTTGACCGCCACGTCAACCGTCACATCGTCATCAAGCCATTGCGCCTGATGAATGATTCCCGACGCGCCTTCTCCCAATACCTGCCCCAGCGTCAGATGCTGCCACGGGATCTGTCGGATGGGCTCTTCGGTGTGCACGTCGTTCAGCGGGTTGCCGGAGAACGCCAACCACGCCAGCGCCGGCAATGTGGCCAGCCAGTCAGGCAGTCGACGGAGCTGGTTGGACGCGATGCGCAGCAGTTCCAGGCGGTGACACGCCGCAAGGGATTGCGGCAGGGAACGCAGGCGGTTGCCGGCAAGCATGAGCTTCTGCAAGTGCTGGCACTGACTCAGTTCTTCCGGTAACGACTCGATCAGGTTTCCCGTCAGGACCAGCGAGCGCAGGCGGGGCGGCAGTGCGTCGGGTGAAACGTGGGTGATCTGACAGGCCTTGAAGCCGACGAAAAACAGCTGCTGGCATTGCCCCAGCGATGGCGGCAATTCGGTGAACGGGTTGTCGGAGCAGAACAGGATTTTCAGGTGCTTGAGCCGGTGCAGATCGGCTGGCAACGCGCTCAGGCGATTGCCGGACAGGTTCAACACCTCAAGCGTGTCGGCAAGGCTGAAGATCTCGTCGGGAAACTCGCTGAGGCCGCAACTGAGGTCCAGCCGGGTCACGCCTTTCAGCGCGCCGGCGCGCAGGTCTGCAAGAGTGTGCATGGGACGCGAAGTACCTGTGATCGATGAGTCGCCATGATAACCAGCAGTTGGCCCGACTCATGGGCGATCGGTCGATCGGGCATCAGGGCCGGTTCAGCCCAGGCAGCGATCCAGCAACTGGTGCATGCGCTCAAGGCTGGGCGCTGACTCGGCGTAGAGAATACGGTAGACCATCGGCGCCACGACGGCGTCCACCAGCTCGTCGGCCGACGGGCTGCGTTCGCCACGCTCGCGGGCCCGATCGATGATGATCTGCAACTGGTCGCGGACGATGTTCAGGCACTTGCCCGAGCACAGCGTGGCGCTGCTGGCGACCACGTCACGCATCATCTCGCGTCCGGGGGCGGAATTGGTTTCTTCCAGGTACACCTCGACCCAGGTGCGCAGGTCGTCGCGCAGGTTGCCGCAGTCCACCGGCTCGTCAGGGCGCAGGCGTTCGACGGCGGCGTCGGCGAGCAGGGCGGTCAGATCCCCCCAGCGACGGTAGATGGTCGACGGCGTCACGCCGGCGCGGGCCGCGATCATCGGCACGCTCAGGACCGAGCGCTCCTGTTCATCGAGCAGGTCGCGCACTGCCGAATAGATTGATTTCTGTACCCGCGCGCTGCGCCCGCCAGTACGAATGCCTTCTTTGATAGCCATGGAGCGGACCTTAACACAAAGTATTTGCTTTAAGCGGATTCTGCTCGCACACTCCGTAAAGCTAAATCTTTGCTTTTGTGGCGTGCTATTTCGGGAGAGTGTACTCGTGTCTGATTCTTTGCAGAACCCGCAAGTCGATGGTCGGAAGTCGAGTCACCTTGGGTACTTCGCGCTGGTGATGCTGTGCTTTTTCGCCGCGTCCAGCGCACCGACGCCGCTCTATCACCTGTACCAGCAGGCGTGGGGCTTCTCGCCGGTCCAACTGACAGTCATCTTTGCGGTCTACGCGCTGAGCTTGCTGGCGACGCTGCTGATCTTCGGGTCATTGTCAGATTATCTGGGACGGCGTCCGGTCATCTTCGTGTCGTTGCTGCTGGAAATCCTCTCAATGCTGCTGTTCATCGGCGCCAGTGACGTCACCTGGCTGATCGCTGCGCGCATGCTGCAGGGCATTGCTACGGCAATCGCTACCAGCGCCTTGGGCGCCGCCATGCTCGACACCGATCAGAATCAGGGCCCATTGATCAACAGCATCGCGCCGATGTTCGGCATGGCCCTGGGCGCGCTGGGCACCAGTGCCCTGGTCGAATATGCACCCATGCCGCTGACACTGGCGTATCTGCTGTTGCTGGCGGCGTTCGTCTTGCAGGCGCTGTACCTGCTGCGCGTGGGCGAAACGGTCACGCCGCAGCCCGGTGTGCTGAAAACCCTGAAGCCGACGCTGTATGTCCCGCCGCAGGCTCGCGGCACGTTGTTACTGGTGCTGCCTGCCGATATCGCGGCATGGGCGCTGGGCGGTTTCTTCCTGTCCCTGGCGCCGTCGTTGCTGACTGCCGCCACCGGCGCCACGTCGGTGCTCAATGGCGGACTGGCGGTCGCGGCGCTGACCATCAGTGGGGCCATTTCGATCATGAACCTGAGGCTGCGCGCCCCGCGCCTGGCGCTGCTGGTGGGCTGCAGTTTTCTCGCCGCTGGCGTTTCGGTGATTCTGGCGGCGGTCAATCTGGGCTGGCTGTGGCTGTTCTTCGCGGGCGCCGTGGTCGCCGGGATCGGCTTCGGTGCGAGTTTTCTCGGCGCGTTGCGCCTGCTGCTGCCATTGGCTCATGCGCATCAGCGCGCCGGGTTGATGTCGGCGTTCCTTGCCCTGAGCTACCTGGCCTTCTGCGTGCCGGCGCTGGTCGCCGGGGTGTCGATCAAGCACCTGGGGCTGGTCAGCACCACCAATGTCTACGGCACGGTCGTGGTGGTGCTGGCGCTGCTGGCGCTGGGCGGCCTGCTGTTGCAACGCCGGGAAGGCGCCAGGGCGGTGTGACGGTCTAAAGGGCAAGCCGGCGCCATGGCAGGCGCCGCAGGTTCTGCTAGTTTCAATCCTGTGTTGTCAGCCCTCATAAGAACAATCACAGGGATCCACGGATGAATGACCGCAATGCCGAGCCTTCGGGCGCCGCGTACACCCATCATCACCCGCAATCCATCGCCGATCCGCAGGCTTACTGGGCTGAGCAGGCGCGCCAGGTGGCGTGGTACCGAGCACCGCAGCAGACACTCGAAGCGCTGCCGGACGGCACCCATCGCTGGTTCGCCGACGGTGAGCTGAACACCTGTTACCTGGCGCTGGACCGGCAGATCGAGCTGGGCCGGGGCGAGCAACGGGCGTTGATCTACGATTCGCCGGTGACCGGTCAACAGGCGACTTACACCTTCAATGAGCTGCGGGACGAAGTGGCGCGGCTGGCCGGCCTGTTACGCACGCTTGGCGTGGAAAAGGGCGACGGCGTCATTATCTACATGCCGATGATTCCTCAGGCGGCCATGGCCATGCTGGCCTGTGCGCGAATCGGTGCGGTTCATTCGGTGGTGTTCGGTGGGTTCGCGCCCCACGAGCTGGCGCTGCGTATCGACGACCTCAAGCCCCGGCTGCTGCTGACGGCCTCGTGCGGGCTGGAGTTCGATCGGGTTATTCCCTACAAACCGCTGGTGGACAAAGCGCTCACGCTGGCCGCGTTCTGCCCGGAGCACGTGCTGCTCTGGCAACGCCCGCAAGCGCCTGGTGATCTGCTGCCGGGCCGCGATCTGGACTGGCGTCAGGCGCTGGAAGGCATATCGCCGGTGGAGCCGGTGGCGGTCAACAGTCTCGATCCGCTGTACATCCTTTACACCTCAGGCACCACCGGCAAACCCAAAGGCATCGTGCGGGAAAACGGCGGGCATGCGGTGGCGATGCTCTACACCATGGGTGTGGTGTACGGCATGAGCGCGGGGGACGTCTGGTGGGGGATTTCCGATGTCGGCTGGGTGGTGGGCCATACGCTGATTGTCTACGCGCCGCTGATGTCGGGCTGCACCACGGTGTTCTATGAAGGCAAGCCGATTCGAACGCCGGACGCCGGCGCGTACTGGCGCATCATCGAGCAGTACCGGGTCAACGCGTTGTTCTGTGCGCCGACCGCGATGCGCGCCATTCGCAAGGAGGATCCCCAGGGCCATCACCTCACGTCTCGCGATCTGGGCAGCATCAGGCAGTTGTTTCTGGCCGGCGAGAAGCTCGATTCCAGCACCCACGAATGGCTCGAGGGCCTGAGCGGCAAGCCGGTGCTCGACCATTGGTGGCAGACCGAAACCGGCTGGCCGGTGACCGCGCCGTGCCTGGGTCTGCAAGGGCATCGGCCCGCGCCGGGCTCCAGCAATCGCCCGGTCCCAGGCTATGCGGTCCAGGTGATGGACGAGGACGGCAAGCGGCTCGGGCCGGGCGAACAGGGCTCGATCGTCATCGCGTTGCCGCTGCCGCCGGGCTGCAGCCAGACATTGTGGAACGACCATCCGCGTTACTTGAGCGCTTACCTGCAGGCGTTCCCCGGCTACTACAACACCGGTGACGGCGGGTATGTCGACGAGCAGGGGTTCGTTTACATCATGGGGCGCACCGATGATGTGATCAACGTGTCGGGGCATCGGCTGTCGACCGGCGAGATGGAGGACCTGGCCGGCCAGCATCCGGCGGTCGCGGAGAGTGCGGTCATCGGTGTGCACGACGAGATCAAGGGACAGGTGCCGCTGGCGCTGGTAGTGCTCAAGGACGGCGTCGACCAGAGCCCGGTCCAGGTGCAGCAGGAGCTGGTGGCCCGGGTCCGCGAACGGATCGGCGCGCTGGCTTGTTTCAACCGGGTGATCGTCGTCAAGCGCTTGCCCAAGACCCGTTCCGGCAAGACGTTGCGCGCCGTATTGCGCAAGATCGCCGATGGAGAGGCTTACACAATCCCGGCCACCATCGACGATCCGGCGATTCTCGCGGAAGTGGCGCAGGCGTTGGCGACACGTCCAGCATGAACAGCGCGTGTTATTTTGCGGTACATCCGTTTGGCATGCGGCGGTTGGAATTCATTCTTCGCGGGCAAGCGCGCTCCTACAGGATGTGCGTCCGAGCCACGGCCTGCCGACCCCGCCTAATCTGTGGGAGTGAGCTTGCTCACGAAGAGGCCGGTGCATTCGGCAGGCATGCGGCGGTTGGAATGCAGTCTTCGCGGGCAAGCGCGCTCCTACAGGATTGGGGTTGGCCCGAAGACTTCGCTGCGCTGCAAACCCCGGTGGGAGTGAGCCAACTGTCTTTAAAGACCCCTCGATCAAAGGCGTGACGCCCGACGCTTTCCCGGCTAAAGCCGGTCCTACGAAAAACCCACAGCGTCTGTAGGACCGGCTTCAGCCGGGAAGAGGCCGGTGCATTCGGCAGGCATGCGGCGGGTGGAATTCAGTCTTCGCGGGCAAGCGCGCTCCTACGAGGGTAATGCGGTGCTAACTGGTATGGAGCCAGGCCACACAACCTTTGGGGCTCGCTCTACCGGATGGGCAATGTATCGCTCAAGATACAAAGGATGCAGCCGACAAACCGAGCAGGAAATCATCCCTTCAATTGAACATGGAAGCGTCATGACTGCGATTTCATCGGTTGTTTCGGTCGTGCAGCCCTCGATCGTCACGCGGCCTGTGGCCAATGAGCCATTGGGCGGCGCAGCGGCGGTGAGCCCCACGGCCTCGCCTTCAACGGTGGTCTCACTGGGGCAGGAAGCGTCGACCCTCGATGCCCAGACCTACAGCGCGCGTGGTCTGCTGTCAGGGGCGGAGGTGGCGCCTGCCTGGGAGTACACCCGTCAGGACAAAGTCTCCTTGTCGATGATGGGCAACTTTAACACGTCCGCCACCGCCGGCCGGTTCCAGGGCCTGGGCGCAGCCTTGCTCGGGCAGTTGGCTGAATCGGGCAAAGGCATCTCGCAGTCGGTCATCCGGTCGTCTTCGGGCCACGCACTGGAGCCCGCCGAGCTGACAGCGGCGCAGACCCGCTTACACGGCAATGCCGACAACAGCATCAGCCTGAGCATCCGCACCGCCAGCGGCAACACCATTGAACTGACGCTCTCCAGTCAGGACGACGGCCTGGCCGTGCAGGCGCAGGTCAGCGGAGGCGACCTGAGCGACGATGAACTCAGCGCGCTGGGCAGAATCGCCGATGGGTTCCAGTCGGCGATCGACGGCCTGACCGCGCGGCCGCCGCAGTTGAAGCTCGACGCACTCACGCAATTCGATGCGAGCGTGTTCTCGTCGATCGATCTGAAAACCCGCGTCAAGCTCGACAGCACCAACACCCAGACCCTCGAACTGCACGCCGACGCCGATCAGCGCTCGGTGCGCATGAGCGGCGCGGCGGGGGAGCTGCAGATGTCGGTGGACCTGAAAAATGCGGCGGTGATTGGCGACAGCGATCAGCAGGCCAAAGCGCTCAAGGGCTACATCGGTCAGATCGAGGCCGCGCGCAAACGCGGCGATGGCGACCAGCAGTTGTTGTCGATGTTCGAGGACGCCTTCACCACGCTGCACAGTCATTATCCCGGCACTCGCGCGTCGTCCGCGCCGCAGACCGTCAACTCCATTGAGCTGACGGACACCGACCACGCGATGCTCAGCGGTCTTGGCGATTTCAGCGCCTCGGTGAGCGAGAAAAGTCAGGAGGGCAACCCCGCGCGGCCAGGAGAGCTGGATACCTTTGCCTACACCCTGTCGCAGACCACGCAGTCCAAAGGGCGCGACCAGCTCAATCGCACCCTGGTGCAGGACCAGCAGGCGCACTTGAGCGCCAGTTATCATAAGGCGCTTTATGCCGGGCAGAAGCTGGACCTGCAACGCGATCCGAAGACGCAGAATTATCTGTATTACCAGATCAACGATCAGTCCAGCAGCAAAGCCAGCATCGGTTACGACAAGGGCGCGCTGGTCAACGCGTCGGTGACGCAGTCCGCCAGCCAGTCCACGCGCGTGTCCACTTACGTGATGGGGGTTCTGCAGTCCGAGAAGCTCACGCCGGTCACGGAAAGCAAGACCCGTAATTTCCTCAGCGTGCTGCAACAGGCGTTGCAGCAGGACAATGAGGCGAAACAGGGACGTGGCACCTCGTTGTTGAAGTACACGCTTGAAGGGGTTCAGGAAAAAGCCATGCTGCAGAGCGAGCCGGGGCAGCTGCGCGGCTGATCGTGGCGACCGGCTGCCGTTCGTTCGGCAGCCTTCTTGCGGTCGACGGCGGCGTTGCCGACCGCAAGAAGGGCTGGCCTTGCGATCAGATCGGTTGCTTCAACGCCAGTCGCGCGGCCTGCGCGGCAGGGTCGTCCGCCGGACCCACCACGGCGTAGTTGTAGCCTGAGCCCGACCAGTAATCGGCCTGCAATTCGCCATCGCGACGCGAGCCGCGCGGCAGCAGATGATTGGCTTCTCCTGGCGGGCGGATGAAGAAACTCAATGTCCGGCCTTCGCTGTCCTTGTATACCACCATGGCCGCGGCGCCCTGTTCGGTCGTCGTCAGGCGTCCGCTGACCGGTTTGAAACCCGCCGACTCAAGATCAGGCAAGCGATTGGCCTGAGCGAAATTCTTGTCCAGCCAGACCTGCACGTTGTTCGCCTTGTCGCTGCTCCAGTCGCTGGCCATGTTGGCGTTCACCGCAAACATGCGATACGCCTGCACCGCGTCGGCCATCGGCGGATTGGCGCTGGCGAAGGTGATTTCCCGGGCGTGCCAGCCGCTCAGGCCGCCGACACTGACGGCGATCAGCAATACGGCTGCGGTCGCGAAGTGTCGGGTGCGATTGCGGCGCATGCTCTGGCGAATGAAAGCGGGGTCCAGCTCCGGATTCGGCGCCCGATGCAGTTCACCGCTCAACGCAGCCCGCAGGCTCTGGGCATCCCGCTGCCAGGCTTGTACCTGCCGGGACAGTTCGGGGTGCGCCGCAAGGTAGGTTTCCAGCGTCGACCGATCAGCATCGTTGAGCTGACCGTCGACGTAGGCGTTCAAATCGCGTTCGCTGGGGGGCAGAGTGATCATTTCAGTATCCGCAGGGCAGGGGTGGTGATTTCGCCTTCGCTGAGCTGGCGCAAGGCCTGGCGCGTGCGCGACAAGCGGGACATGACGGTGCCCACCGGGACGTCGAGGATGGCCGCCACTTCGTTATAACTCAAGCCTTCGACCGAGACCCACAGCAGCAGGGCGCGCTGTTCGGTGTTGAGCCGATCGAAGGCCTGTAATGTGGTCTGCGCGACAATCGTTCGTTCGACCGAAGGCTCGAAATGATCCTCCTTGCCGCCCGTGAACAGCTCGAGCATGCGATTGTAGCGACGTGAACGGCGATGAGCGTCGAGAAATTGCCTATAAAGAATGGAGAACAGCCAGGCACGCAGGTCGCCTTCGGGCCTTTTGCCGTTCCACGCGGAAAGGGCTTTTTCCAGGCTCGACTGCACCAGATCATCGGCGCTGCTGTGATCGCGGGTCAGGGAGACCGCGAAACGACGCATCCGCGGCAGCAACTCTCTCAATTGATCGTCGACTTCATTCATGGGGGCTTCCAGGTCGATCAGCGGGATCGATACAAATCGTGTGACCAGAAAGACGCACGCCCGTGCAAGTTATTCCATCGACCGAAAAATAAATATCGAGGGGTGGAATAAACCGCCTCGAGCCGCGTCCCACTTCACCTGCAAATTGCACAGAGGCCTCAGGCCCGGAGAATCATTGATGAGTGACCGTGAACCGCCACATCCCCACAAACCCCCGCTCAGTACGTCTTCACTGTTACTGCGCATGGCCGGCATCGGCGTGATCGTTCTGGTCGTTGCCGGCGCATTTGCCTACGTCAACGGCAGCCTGGACCCACAGCGACTGACGCCGGCGCGGGTCGTCGATGTCTTCGAACACAACAATGGCGTGCACCCCGGTTATCGGCGCAATCATCCGAAAGGCATTTGCGTGGCCGGCTACTTCGAGAGCAACGGCGCGGCCGCCAGCCTTTCCCGCGCAGAGGTGTTCGCCAGCGGTCGTACCCCGGTGATCGGCCGTCTCGCGCTGCCGACCGGCAATCCGTATTCGCCGGACAGCGCCGCGCCGTTGCGCAGTTTTGCGGTGCAATTCACCCAGCCCAACGGGCAGCAGTGGCGAACCGGCATGAACAGCATGCCGGTCTTCCCGGTCGGCACGCCTGAGGCGTTCATCGATCTGCAAAAGGCCACCGCGCCAGACCCGAAGACCGGCAAGCCCGATCCCGCCAAACCGCCCGCCTTCTTCGCCGCTCACCCCGAGGCGCAGCCGTTCCTGGCGTGGGTCAAGACCGCCAAGCCTTCAGCGAGCTTCGTTACCGAGACCTACAACAGCGTCAACGCATTCGTGTTGGTAGATGCCAGCGGCAAACGTCAAGCCGTGCGCTGGAGCCTGGTGCCCGATGCGAAAGGTGACGCGCCGGCGCCGGACGCCAAGGACTACCTGCAGAAGGACCTGAGCGACAAGCTGGCCAGCGGTCCGCAACGCTGGAATCTGGTACTGACCCTGGCCAACCCGCAGGACCCGACCAACGATGCGTCCAAGGCCTGGGCCGGCGAGCACAAGACCGTCACTGCCGGAACCCTGGTGGTGGAGGCTGACAGCGCGCAACTGGACGGCGCCTGCCGCGACATCAATTACGACCCGCTGATCCTGCCCAATGGCATCGAAGGCTCGGACGATCCGTTGCTTGCCGCGCGCTCAGCGGCCTACGCGGCGTCGTACATGCGCCGCACCCAAGAAGTCGATCAGTTGAAGGCCGAGCCTGCGCAGGAGAAACAGCCATGAATACGCCCACCACCCATTTCGCCCCGCTGGCCCGCGCCCTGCACTGGCTGATGGCACTGATGATCATTGCCATGCTGTTCATCGGTGCCGGGATGGTCGCTTCGGTTTCGCAACGTCATGAATGGCTGCTGAACCTGCACAAACCCTTGGGCATCGCCATTCTGTTGCTGGTCATCGTGCGCCTGATCGTGCGCCTCACCACCCGGACGCCGCCGTTGCCCGCCGATCTGCCGGCGGTACAGGCCCTGGCCGCGAAGCTTTCCCACTATCTGTTGTATGCGCTGATGTTTGCCATGCCGCTGATCGGCTGGGCAATGATCAGCGCTGCCGGCGATCCGGTGATGCTGAGTGAGTCGATCAGGCTGCCGTCGATCCTTGCGGCGAACGCCGAAACCTTCGCGCTGCTGCGCAAGGCACATCAGTACCTGGCGTATCTGTTTTTCCTGACCATCCTGGCCCACCTTGCGGCGGCGCTGTTTCATGGCTGGGTGAGAAGAGATGAGGTGCTGGACAGCATGTTGCGGGGGAAATCCCGCGGCTGAGTGCATCGCCGGTCAACGCGGCCGCTCAGTCACGCACGTGAGCTGATCTGCCGCGTTGCCTTCATGCCGCTGGCCACGAGCGGCATGAAGGCCAATGGACTGCGTTCAGCGCAGTACCGAGACCATCTGGCCCAGGGTGGTCAGCACGTCTCTGGCGAGCTGTTTCGAGCGTTTGCCCGACCAGCCGGTGAGCGCGTCTGGCGCATCGTCGTTGTCCTTGAAGGGCATTTCCAGGGTCAGTGCCAGGCATTTATAGCGTTCGCCGACACTGTTGCACGCAAGGTTCATGTTGGCGTTGCCCGGCGTGGCCTTTGGATAGCCATAGCGCGTCTGGAAATCCCTGGTCAGTCCACTCAGGCGCGCGCGGAAATCCGCTTCCAGCGCCTTCTGCTGTTCGGTGTAGCCCGGATTGCCCTCGCAGGCCGCAGTGAACACGTAGGGAATTTCCTCGTCGCCGTGTACGTCGAGGAACATGTCGACGCCATACTTTTCCATCTGCTCTTTGACGAAGAATACTTCCGGGCTCAGCTCCGGTGTCGAATCCTGCCACGCGCGGTTCAGGTCTTTGCCCTGCGCATTGGTGCGCAGGTGACCGTGGAAAGAGCCGTCCGGGTTCATGTGGGGCACCAGGTACAGATCCGCTGAAGCGAGCAGGGCCTGCAACGCTGCGTCGTTTTCCTGCAGGCGCTCGATCACGCCTTCCATGAACCACTCGGCCATGTGCTCGCCCGGGTGCTGCTGGGCGATGATCCAGATCTTGCGTTTGCCCTCGGCGCCGTCCCCTTTGCGCAGCAGCGGGATATCACGGCCTTCGACGCTCTTGCCGGTGGCCAGCAGCTCGGTCCCGGCCTTGTTCAGCGCCTGATCGATCAGCCCGTCATGACGTTCGCGGCTGTAGGGCTCGAAGTAGGCGAACCACACTTGAGGCTCAGTGGGTGTCAGGTCGAAGTTGAGGGCCTGCCCGTCGAAGTGGCTGGGCACGCGAAACCAGGATTTCTGATCGTACGACGCGACGGCGTTGTAACCGGTCCACGCGCGGTTGTAGCTCGACTGGCTGGCGTTGGTCAGGCTGAACCCGTGGGGCTGGCCGACCTGCATGCCGTCGACCTTGAAGTGGAACCACTGAAAGTGGGCACTTTTGGTGTCCGGACGGATGGCCAGTTGCACGCGCTTCGCGTCACTGGCGTCGAGCACCACGATGTTGCCGCTGTCGAAATCGGCGGTGATCGAAAGGGGAGTCTGAGTCACGGAGGGATCCTGAGTACGTTAATGCCACTCACGCCATCTGGACGCCGCCGCTGCACGGCAGGACAACGTCGCTGGGCTGTTATGACGATTACTTTACACGGATCGGACGGGCAAACTGCGACAGAATGTGTTGTCTTTGGGTCACGTCAGCAGGGTGCTGAAGGCCTCGGCCGTCACCAGCAGGCTGCACAGAAACGCAGTCAGCAACAGCCAGCCGATGTAGGGCTTGCGTTTGCGTCGATGCCAGCCGCTGGCGCCGAGGATGGCAGCGGGCGCGGTCAGTCTGCACCACAGTCGCTCGCTGGCCTGAAATGCACTCAGATGGCGAGTGTCGGCGTCGAGCCAGTGGCGGAATTCAATGCGCTGGCTGGCGGTGGCCAGTGGACTTTGCAGGTGCACATACCAGCGCAGGGCTTGCATGGTGATCACGTCATCAGCCGGACCGTCGCCGGGTTGATCGGCGCACTGCTCAAGCGTGCGCGTCATGCAGCGCTCGACGGCGTCGACGTCGGTCTCGAGCAGTTGGGCGATGGCGGTGTAGGAAAGGTTGTCGAGTCGGCTCAGCAGAAAGACTTGCTGAGTCCTGCGAGGCAGCTTCTGAATGCGTCGGCGGCAGGTATCGGAATCCTGGCTGACGGGCATTTCGGGTTGCCGGGCGGGCAGCGGAAACAGGGTCGTGAGCTGATTAGTCATGGCGTGTCACTCGCAGGTCATCCGTGGGTCATTCGTTGGAAAGGAGTGGGGGCATCATCCGTGACGCAGGGCCGATCTTAGTGCTCATGAGATTCATTCTCAAGTGGTGCGTAGTTTTTTTCTGGGAATTTTTACCGAATGTGTCGTTTTAGACCGGTTCAGCGGTTCAGTGCTCAATATACTTTTGCTATTATGCGCGCCATCGCGACGGCTGAAGTCCATCGCACCCTCTTCATTAGCCTGAAGACGCAACACCCGACCGAACCCAGACCCTTATAAGGGCACGAAAAAAAAGACCCGGCAAAAAGCCGGGTCAAAAACCGTGATTAGCCTGATGAGGAGATAATCCGGAAGCCGACCTAAGGCTTCTGGGTTACCAACCAGTCTCGCGACCGGTTGCACTCAATAATAATCATTATCATTTGCGCGTCAAATGTTTTTTCGCATTCCTGTGAAATAATTCGTCCGTCCCCCTTAGAAATATCGAATCGCGCCCTCGCTGCACCTGCGCACACGGCCCGCGCCAGCGTCCGACGGCCTGGACAGCTACTCGATGGGCAGCTCCGTCGTTCTCTTCACCACGCTCATCGCAATGTTCGAATGCGCTTCCTGCACGTGCGGGCTTTGCAGCAGTTGATCGCGCAGAAAACGCTCGTAACTGGCGATGTCCTGCACCACGACTTTGAGCATGAAGTCCATGTCTCCAGCCATGGTGTAGCACTCCAGCACCTCGGGGAAGCCGATGATCGCCTCCTCGAACTCGGTCAGATAACGCCGGCCATGGCCCGACAGCTTAACGTCGACGAAGACCGTCATGGTCAGGCCCAGTTTGGCCGGATTGAGCAGCGCGACCTTGCGCTCGATCACGCCTTCTTCTTCCAGACGATTGATTCGACGCCAGCAGGGTGACTGCGACAGTTCCACCCGCTCGGCGATCTCGGCAGCGGAGAGGTCGGCGTCATGCTGCAACAGGCGGAGGATTTTGCGATCGATGGGGCTGAGTTTGACCTGCATGAATTGACCCTTTTTTATTATTCAAACGAAACAGGCATGCAGGATATGAGCAGATTTCGGCGGATTTAGAAAGAAAAAGCCTGCGCGCCACAGGCAGTATTGGCATGTCGCCGTCGGGCTGAACCGTCTCGACGGCAAAAGGGGAGCCAGGCTCACGAGGCCGCTCTCTGCTGCATTCAAATCGCACTGATAAAAACAAAGGAGTGCCTGAATGTCTTTGGCTGATATTCGTCTGGATGATAAGTATCGACTCGCCACCGGCCATCTCTACCTGACCGGAACCCAGGCGCTGACCCGCCTGCCCATGCTGCAAAAACAACGCGACGAAGCCCGTGGCCTCGACACCGCCGGCTTCATTTCCGGCTACCGGGGCTCGCCTCTGGGCAATCTCGACAAAAGCCTCTGGGACGCGAAGGATTACCTCAAGCAAAACGCCATCCATTTCCAGCCCGGCGTCAACGAAGAGTTGGCGGCAACGGCGGTGTGGGGCAGCCAACAGGTCAATCTGTTCCCCCATGGCAAGTACGACGGCGTGTTCGCCTTGTGGTACGGCAAGGGCCCGGGCGTCGATCGATGCGGCGACGTGTTCAAGCACGGCAACTCCGCAGGCGTCGCCGAAAACGGCGGCGTGCTGATCCTCGCAGGCGACGACCATGGCTGCAAATCGTCGACCATCGCTCACCAGAGCGAACACGCATTCATCGCCTCGATGATCCCGGTGCTCAACCCGAGCAACGTTCAGGAAATCCTCGATTACGGCATCATCGGCTGGGAGTTGTCGCGCTACAGCGGTTGCTGGGTGGCGATGAAAACCATTGCCGAGAACGTTGATTCTTCAGCCGTCGTCGAAGTCGACCCACTGCGCATCCAGACGCGCATCCCCGAAGACTTTCAGTTACCCGAAGGGGGCCTGCACATCCGCTGGCCCGATCCGCCGCTGGCGCAGGAAGCCCGGCTCAACACCTACAAGATCTACGCCGCCCGCGCATTCGCTCGGGCCAATCAGCTGAACAAGGTAGTGATCGATTCCCCGCAGCCAAAGCTGGGCATTATCACCACCGGTAAATCCTATCTGGACGTGCGACAAGCGTTGGAAGAATTGGGCATCGACGAGCAGCTGTGCGCGTCGGTGGGCATCCGGGTGTTGAAGGTCGGCATGAGCTGGCCGCTGGAACCCGTTTCCGTGCACGACTTCGCCGAGGGGCTGGACGAGATTCTGGTGGTCGAGGAAAAGCGCAGCGTCATTGAAGATCAACTGACCGGCCAGCTCTACAACTGGCCCGTCGAGCAGCGTCCGCGAGTGGTGGGTGAGTTCGACGAGGAAGGACGTTCGTTGCTGCCCAACCTGGCAGAGCTGACTCCGGCCATGATCGCCCGCGTCATCGCCAAGCGGCTGGCGCCCATTTACAGCAGCCCGAAAATCGAGGCGCGTCTGCAATTTCTCCAGGACAAGGAGAAAGCGCTGGCCGCGCCATTGTTCAAGACCCAGCGTACGCCGCATTTCTGCTCCGGCTGCCCGCATAACAGTTCGACCAAAGTCCCCGAAGGAAGCCGCGCGCTTGCCGGAATCGGCTGCCATTACATGACCATCTGGATGGACCGGGAAACCGACACGTTCACCCAGATGGGCGGCGAGGGCGTGACCTGGATCGGGCAGGCGCCGTTTACCCGCACGCCTCACGTGTTCCAGAACCTGGGCGACGGCACGTACTTCCACTCCGGTCACCTGGCGCTGCGGGCGGCCGTGGCGTCCGGCGTCAACATCACTTACAAGATTCTCTACAACGACGCCGTCGCGATGACCGGCGGCCAGCCGATCGACGGCGTGCTGCGGGTCGACCAGCTCAGTCGCCAGGTCTTCAACGAAGGCGTGCAGCGCATTGCGCTGGTGTCGGATGATCCGGACAAATACCCGAGCCGGGATCAGTTCGCGCCGATCACCACCTTTCACCATCGACGTGATCTGGACAGCGTTCAGCGCGAGTTGCGCGAGTTCGAGGGCGTGTCGGTGATCATCTACGATCAGACCTGCGCCACCGAGAAGCGCCGTCGGCGCAAGCGCGGCACGATGGTCGATCTGGACAAGCGCGCTGTCATCAACCCGGCGGTGTGTGAAGGCTGCGGCGACTGTGGGGCGAAGTCCGGTTGCCTGTCGATCCTGCCCAAAGAAACCGCCGAAGGGCGCAAGCGCGAGATCGACCAGAGTGCCTGCAACAAGGATTTCAGCTGCGTCGAGGGATTCTGTCCCAGTTTCGTCACCGTTCACGGCGGCACGCTGCGCAAGCCTGCGCTGCCTGACCGCGAGCAGGCGTTCGCGCAGTTGCCCGAGCCAACCCTGCCAAGCCTCGATCGTCCGTTCAATATTCTTCTGCCAGGCGTAGGCGGCACGGGCGTGACCACCGTCGGCGCGATGCTCGGTTATGCCGCGAACCTGGAAGGCAAGGGCTGCAGCGTCCTGGACCAGGCCGGACTGGCGCAGAAGTTCGGGCCAGTGGTCAGCCATATTCGCATCGCCGCGCGTCAGGAAGACCTGTTTGCGGTGCGGATCGCGGCGGGTGAAGCGCACTTGTTGCTGGGGTGCGATCTGCTGGTGGCCTCGGGGCCGGATGCCATTGCCAAGCTCAGTAGCGAAAAATCCTACGCCGTCGTGAACAGCCAGCAGACGCCGACTGCGGAATTCACCCGCAACCCCGACGCCGAATTCCCGGCAGAAGCCATGATGCAGACGATTCGCGAAGCCGTTGGCGAGCAGAAAACCCACTTCGTCCAGGCCACTGATCTGGCCACTCGATTGATGGGCGACAGCATTGCCAGCAACCTGTTCATGCTCGGTTACGCGTTCCAGCTCGGCTTGATCCCGTTGACCAGCGCAGCCATCGAGAAAGCCATCGAGCTCAACGGTGTTGCCGTCAGCCTCAACCAGCAAGCGTTCCTGTGGGGGCGTCGCGCCGCGTTCGATCTGCCAGCGGTTCAGGCGGCGGCCTATCCGCAGGCAGCGCCTGCCGAGCCACCCGTAACGCTGACCTTGCAGGAGCGCCTTGAGAAAAACAGTCAAGCGCTCACTGAATATCAGAACCTGGCCTACGCCGAACGGTACCTGGCGCTGGTGTACAATGTGCGTGAGGCCGAGGCGCGGCTGTTCCCCGACGATCAACCGGCGTTGACCGAAGCGGTGGCGTTCAATTACTTCAAGCTGCTGGCCTACAAGGACGAGTACGAGGTGGCGCGGCTATACAGCAACGGCGACTTCACCCGACAGCTACAGGCACAGTTCGAAGGCGACTACCGGCTGGAATTCCATCTGGCGCCTTCCTGGCTGGCCGCGCGCGACCCGCACACCGGCGTGCCGCGCAAGCGCAGTTTCGGGCCCTGGATGCTGAAAGCGTTCGACGTGCTGGCCAGGTTCAGATTCCTGCGCGGCACGGCCTTCGATCCGTTTGGCCGCAGTCTTGAGCGCCGTCAGGAGCGTGAGTTGATCGACCGCTATGTCGCGGACGTCGAGCTGATCCTGAGCCACCTGAACGCTGGCAATCGTCACACCGCGTTGAGTCTGGCGCGTCTGCCCGAGCGCATCCGCGGTTACGGACACGTGAAGGAAAGCGCGATGCAGGCCGCAGCGCTCCAGGCGGCGCGCATGCGTCAGAGCCTGATCAGCGGCGAGATTGAGCTGCCGAAGCTGTATGAAGTGGCGGCTTGAAAGGTGAAGGAGGTGAGGGACGTTGATCCTCACCTCTACGCCAATTGGGTGAGCTTGCTATCGGTGCTCGCGAACAGCGTCGTACATCCGCGGATGATCCAGCGTCTGGAAATCAGTCTTCGCGAGCAAGCTCACTCCCACAGGTTTGAGTCTGGCCGAGGAACCTGGCAATGCCTGAAGATCCGAGTGGGAGTGAGCCAACTGTCTTTCGCGCCGCATTGAATCAAGGCGTAATCCCCGGCGCCTTCCCGGCTAAAGCCGGTCCTACGAAAAACTCGCAGCGTCTGTAGGACCGGCTTCAGTCGGGAAGAGGCTGGTGCAGGCTGTAGAGATGCAGCGTCTGGAAATCAGTCTTCGCGAGCAAGCTCACTCCTACAGGTTTTATGGCCCAGCTCGATAGCAGTCGGCGCCGCATTACCTTGCAGGAGCGCGCTTGCTCTGGGCCGCACTCGGACCATCGGCTGCGCAGCAGTCGCAAAACCAACCATCGCGGGGTGCCTGACACACCGCATACACCGGGTTTCTGTTCAATCATCCCGGGTCAGTACTTCCAGCAGTTCAATTTCGAAGATCAGATTCGAGTTGGGTTTGATGTGGGCGCCCATCGAGCGTTCGCCGTAGGCCAGGTGGGCCGGGACAAGCAGCTTGCGCGTGCCGCCGACCTTCATTCCCATCAACCCTTGATCCCACCCTTTGATCACCCGGCCAGTGCCGATCACGCATTGAAACGGCTTGCCGCGCTCCCATGAGGAATCGAACACCGTGCCGTCTTCCAGCGTTCCGGTGTACTGGGTGGTGATCAGCGCGCCCTTGACCGCCGCTTTGCCGGTGCCTTCCTGCAGGTCGATGATGTGAAGTTCGTCGTTCATGTCCGGTGTCCATTGCTGCGTCGTTTGTCAGGCGGCGATGCTAGTGGGCGACAGGGTTGCTGGCAATGCACATCCCGCCGAGACGCAGATCCAGGCCAAAAAAAAACGGCGCGCCTGTTGAAGGGCGCGCCGTTTTTCATTTCAGCGGTTCAGGGCGTCATCAGGCGATGACGTCGCTGCTCCACTCGCCGTTGACCAGGCGCTTGAGGCCCAGTGGGTTGGCGTTTTGCAGCGCGGCCGGCAGCAGGCTGTCCGGGTAGTTCTGGTAGCAGACCGGACGCAGAAAGCGGTCGATTGCCAGGGTGCCGACGGACGTGCCGCGAGCATCGGAGGTTGCCGGGTATGGGCCGCCGTGAACCATCGCGTCGGACACTTCCACGCCGGTCGGGTAGCCGTTGACCAGGATGCGGCCAACTTTTTCTTCCAGCACCGGCACCAGCCACTGATACTTCTGCAGGTCAGCGGTTTCGCCGATCAGGGTCGCGGTCAACTGGCCGCGCAGGGCCTGCAGTGCGGCTTTCAGCTCGGCATCGTCCGCGACTTCGATCAACAGCGTGGTCGGACCGAACACTTCTTCCTGCAACAGCTCATCGCCGTTGAGCAGCATGCTGACATCAGCCTTGAACAGCTGCGCCTGAGCCTGTTTGCCTTCCTGCGGTTTGCCCGCCAGGTGGGTCACGCTCGGGTGTGCCAGCAGTTTCTGCACGCCTTTGCTGTAGCTGCGCAGGCCGCCTTCGTTGAGCATGGTCTGTGGCGCCTGGCCACCCATGTGCTCTTTCAGCTGTTCGGTGAACGCGGTCAGGGCAGGGGAACGGATGCCGATTACGACGCCCGGGTTGGTGCAGAACTGACCCGCACCCATTACGACCGAAGCCGCCAGCTCGCCAGCAATTGCAGCGCCGCGAGCCGTCAGCGCGCCCGGCAGCAGGACGACCGGGTTGATGCTGGACATTTCAGCGAACACCGGAATCGGCTGTGGACGCTCGGCGGCCAGTTTGCACAGGGCATTACCGCCGTGCAGCGAACCGGTGAAGCCGACGCCTTGAATGGCCGGATGCTTGACCAGACCTTCCCCCACGCCGCTGCCGAAGATCATGTTGAACACGCCTTTTGGCATGCCGGTTTTTTCGGCGGCACGAACGATGGCCTGGCCGACCAGGTCAGCGGTGGCCATATGGCCGCTGTGAGCCTTGACCACGACCGGGCAGCCAGCGGCGAGTGCCGAAGCGGTGTCGCCGCCTGCGGTGGAGAAGGCCAGCGGGAAGTTGCTCGCACCGAACACCGCGATCGGGCCGACGCCGATGCGGTACTGACGCAGATCCACGCGTGGCAGCGGTTTACGCTCAGGCAGCGCCTGGTCGATACGTGCACCAAGGAAGTCACCGCGACGCAGGACTTTGGCGAACAGACGCATCTGGCCGCTGGTACGGCCGCGCTCACCCTGAATACGACCGGCCGGCAGCGCAGTCTCCTGGCACACCAATGCAACGAAATCATCGCCCAGCGCGTCGAGCTCATCGGCGATGGCGTCGAGGAATTCGGCGCGGCGTGCCGGGCTCAGTTGACGGTATTCGAGGAAGGCTTCTTTAGCGGCCAGCGCGGCGGCGTCGATTTCCGCGTCGGTGGCCTGGTGGAATGCATAGGGCAGGGCTTCGCCAGTCGTGGCATCGAGGCTTTTGTGGCGTGCTTCGCCGAGGCCGCTGCGGGCGCCGCCGATGAAGTTCTGGCCGAGAACGTTAGGCATCTGCTTCTCCTGTTATTTTTGGGGCGAATCGATCAGACGTTGACGCCTGACAAGGAATTCGGGGTTGCATGAAGCATGGCGACGATAACGCCGGAGGCTTATCGAAAGTTGACAGTCATCATACAACTGCATTTTTTTACCCGCAAGGCGCGAGGGCGCAGCCGGTCAAATCGCCAGGTGCTGGCGCGGGCAAAGTTTGCTGGCGAGCACGACCCGTGCGTCGCCAGCAACTAGCTGAAGAGCGAGACAACCGCTCTCTCAGGCGTTGGGCTCGTCGGTGTTGATGTAAGGCGGCACCTTCGCCAGTGGCAGTCGGCGCGCCTGCTCGATGCTGATGCCCGGCCGTTCCGGCAGCGGCTCAAGCTTCTGCGGTTGGCCGGTTTTCAGCGCCCGCTCGACCGCTTCCACCACTCGCACGTCCCGCCAACCTTCGTCGCCGTCCGGCTCGGGTTCGCGGTCCTGAAGGATGCAGTCGGAGAAGTACTGGGTTTCCCCACCGAACTGATCCACCACTGGATGGCTGTGCTCGGTGGTCTTGCCGTCGATGATCGCGCGGTAACCGATTGCCACTCCTTCGCCGAAGCCGAAGCAAGGTGAGGCTTCGAACTCGCCGCCGGTGCCGATCAACTGGAATCGTTCGGTGGATGGCAAGCTGTAACTGACGGTGAAGGTCGCCAGACGTTCCTGCGCGAAACGCAAGGTCACGTTGACGGTGTCGTATGTGTTGATCTCGCGCCCCGGCGTCTTGATACCGACCGCGTGCACTTCCAGTGGCTCGGCGGCGAACAGGTTGCGCACCGCGTTGATCGGATAGGGCCCCATGTCCGCCACCGGACCCGCGTCGAAGCCGCTCTGCATCCGGTGGTTGGCCGGATCGGTGGTCTGCGCGAACGTTGCGGTGAACAACCGAGGCTCGCCAATCTCGCCAGCGCGTACACGATGGACCATTTCCACAGTGCCCGGCTCGAAATGCAGGCGGTAGGCGACCATCAGTTTCGCGCCGGAGCGTTTCGCCGCTTCGGCGATGGCCAGGCAGTCTTCCTCGTTGGCCGCCATGGGCTTCTCCAACAGCACATGAATGCCGGCTTCAAGCGCAGGGACGGCGAATTCGCGATGACGGAAATTGGGTGTGGCGAGGTAGATCGCGTCGATCTCACCGGAGCGCAGCAGCGTGTCGAATTCGTCGTAGTGATAACTCTTGAGGTCATACAGTGCGGCAAGCTCGTCGGCCTTCACGGGGTCGCCGGTCACCAGCGCGGTCATCACCGAGTTGTCGGTTTGCTCCAGCCCCGGCATGAACGCGCCTTGGGAAATCCAGCCCCCGGCGACGACTGCGTAGCGGATTTTGCCGTTTGAATCTGGCATTGAATGGCCCTCCATTGTGTTGCGGACGGTTTGTCCGGCGCCTGTGTAGTCGGCAGGTGAGGGCGACAGAAGTTCCATCCCATGCACTGGCGGCGTGCAATGGCCTGGCAATCTTCCGCCAGATTGGCTATTGGGAGCGCCTTGGTCGCAGGCCTACTCTGAGCGCCTGTTTTCGGATGCGAGTCTGGCCATGCGGCCTCCACTGGATGTTCATCAGGCGTCACCGGGTGCGATCAAGGCAATGCAGGCGCTGGAGCAGGCGGTCAATCGCTTGCCTCTGGCGCCCTCGCTGATGTTGTTGGTCAAACTGCGGGTGTCGCAGCTCAATGGCTGCGCCGGCTCGGTCGAGCGCTACAGTCAGGACGCCTGCCTGCAGGGAGAGTCCGAGCGCCGGCTGTATGCCGTGTCGGTCTGGCGAGACTCGCCGCTGTTCGACGCGCGCGAACGGGCTGCGTTGAACTGGAGTGAAAGTGTCACCCGGATCGCTTCCACCCATGCGCCTGACGCGGACTATGCCTGGCTCTGCGAGCACTTCAGTGAGGGCGAGCGCGTCGACCTCACCCTGCTGATCGCCACGATCAACAGCGTGAACCGGTTGACCGTCAGTCTGCGTCGTTGAGCCCGCCGCGCGGTGGCAGCGGCTGGTCCTGGCCGTCGAGCTGGACCAGCAGATCGCGCACCCGGTCCAGCGCCGGATCGATGTCCAGCGTTTCGATGGCGCCGAAGCCGACGATCAACCCGTCCCGTGGCGCGACGTCGCAGTAAAAGCCTCGCAGAGGGTACAGACCCACCTCGACCTTGCGCGCCAGCTCGACTAGCAGGGCCAGATTGATCGGCACCTTGAACATGACCGCCATGTGGAAACCTGCCGTGCTTGGAATCGCCTCCATCCAGGGCGACAGGTCGCCGGCCAGCCGCGCCAGGATCCGCTCACGACGACCGGCGTAAATGCTGTGGCTGCGGCGGATGTGCTTGTTCAACAAGCCTTCGCTGATGAATTTGGTCAGCGCCCATTGTGGCAGCGTGCTGGTGTGCCAGTCAGTCAGTTGCTTGGCCTTGATCACCGCCTCGCGGATCGCCTGGGGAAGCACCGCGTAACCCAGGCGCAGCTCCGGTAAAAGCGTTTTGGAGAACGTGCCGACATACGCGACCACGCCGTGCTCGTCCATGCTTTGCAAGGAGTCAGTGGGCCGGCCTTCGTAGCGGAATTCGCTGTCGTAGTCATCCTCGATGATGATCGCGCCGATCCGCCGCGCCTTGTCCAGCAACGCCTGTCGACGGGCCACGCTCATGGGCATGCCCAGCGGCATCTGATGGGACGGCGTGACGTAAATGGCGTGAGCGTTGTCGGGGATTTCGTCGACGATGATGCCTTCGCTGTCGACCGGCACACTGGCAACCTTTGCGCCTTGTGCGGCAAACAGCAGGCGGGCCGGGGTATAGCCGGGGTCTTCCACGGCAACGGTGCAGCCGGGCGCGATCAACACCCGGGCGATGACGTCCAGCGCCTGCTGCGCGCCGTTGCACACCACCAGATCATCGGCCACGCATTTGACCCCGCGAGCGAACGCGATGTGGCCGGCGATGGCGCTGCGCAGGGCGGCCAGTCCCTCAGGCTGGCTGTAGAACCCGCGAGCGCCTGTCATCTGGCGCAGCGCGTAGTGGGTGCAGCGGCGCCACTCGTCATGGGGGAATTGCGTCTTGGCCGTCGCGCCGCCGATGAAGTCGCAGCGCAGCGTGCCTTCCAGCGTCGGGTGGCGCAGTGGCAGGACGATGTTCTGCCATTTGTTCACCACCTCGATACTGGCCAGATCCGACACCTGCTGCGGGCGCGGGCGGGGCGCGGTGAGGGTGTTGACGAACGTGCCGCTGCCGACCTTGCCCACCAGATAATTCTCGTACGTGAGCCGGCTGTAAGTGTCGGAAATGGTCTTGCGCGACAGGCCCAGCTGGGCGGCGAGCAAACGGCTGGGTGGCAGCTGCACACCCGCGGCCAGGCGGCCGGATTCGATGCTGTCGCGCAGCTGTTCATACACTTGATTCGCCAGATCCTTGCGGCCCTGGATGACGATATGAAGTTCCACGTAAACCCCTGAGCGCCATGACCGGCGACGATGCACGATCACAAATTCTAGCCAGCGGCCCAGCCGGCGGTACAGCTGCGTGCGGAAAAAACCGGGAATTGGTCTGCCGATTGGTCCGGCGCTATTACGCCGTATTGGCTATCGCGTGAAAGCGGCATTGGGCCCAGCATGCAAGCGTGCATTTGCGTCGTTGAGGAATTTTCAGTGCAGCCACGGCTCGACTATTACACCGCATCCCCCGACGCGCTCAAGGCGCTCATGCTGCTCGAGGCCGCGAACTTCGACTTGTGTATCGACAAGCCGCTCATGGAGCTGATCAAACTGCGCGTCTCCCAGCTCAACGACTGCGCGTTCTGCGCCGACCTGCACGCGACCGAAGCGCGCCGACAGGGCGAAAGCGACCGGCGCCTTCATGGTCTGGTGGTCTGGCGCACATCGACACTCTTCAGTGAGCGCGAGCGCACAGCGCTGGCGTGGTGTGAATCGGTGACACTGCTCGAACGTCCCGAGCCATCCGATGCTGTGTACGCGCAGCTTTGCGCGCATTTCTCGCCCCGCGAAGTCGTGGACCTGACGGTGGGCATCGCCACCATCAATTGCTGGAACCGCATGGCAATTGCGTTTCGCAAACAGCCAGCAGCGTGACGGCGGGCGAAAAACGGACTCTTTCGACATGCGTTGCCCTCGGCCATCGGCAAAACGGTGCGATCCCGTTATCCTGCGCGCTGTTTTTTGTAACGCATCGTTCACCGGATTGAAGGACCGACAGACATGGAGTTCACCAGCGGCTTTTTACTGAGCCTTTCCTTGTGCCTGGACATCGGCGTGGCGAATATCGCAATGATCACGCTGGCGATGCAGCGCGGCTACCTGCAAGGCTTCTGGCTGGGATTGGGGTCGTGCTTCGGTGACCTGTTTTATGCCGTGCTGGCCATGGCCGGGATGACCGTTCTGCTGCAATACGAATGGGTACGCTGGGGATTGTGGCTGGGCGGCTCGGCGATCCTCGTCGGCTTTGCCGTGAAAATGGTCGTTGCGGCGCTGAGCAGTCACGCCAGCCTCGCCATGGCCGGCGAAGAAAATGCCCGCTCGGGTCTGCGGGAGTTTTCCCGCGGAGTGTTCCTGGCCGTGTCTTCACCCACCGCGATTCTCTGGTTCGCGGCCGTGGGCGGCACGCTGATTTCCCGCGCGGGCGGGCATGGCACCCTGAGCACGACACTGTTCCTGCTCGGCTTTTTCTTCGCGGGCGTGGCCTGGTGCGTGTTCATCTGTTTTGCCGCCAGTCACGGCGGTCGACTGCTGGGCGACAAGCTGCTGCGTTATTCCTACTGGGTCTCGGCGGCGATCTTCTGCTACTTCGCGATCTACGTGATCCTCTCCGGTTATCAGGAATTCATCGTCAACGCCGCACGCGGCTGACGCCCTGAACGCAGCCACGCCTGCGGCTGCCACGAAATCTGCGCTCACCGCTCTTCATGCAACGAACGTTTGGGCCTGTGCACGCTCATAGACTTAAGCAACGGCGTAGACAGGATCGTCCCGGCCCGCGAAGCCGCCGCCCGGGCGACCTCTCCAATCCTCTTGAAGACGGAACCCTGGATCCTATGACCACCCCGGACAAGCAGTATGTGGAATGGCTGGTTGAGCAATCGATGCTCCATGCCGCCCAGCAACGCGCAAAACTTTATGGTGGCCAGGGCAGGCTCTGGCAACGGCCTTACGCTCAGGCCCGACCACGGGACGCTTCGGCGATCGCTTCGGTCTGGTTCACCGCTTATCCCGCCTCGATCATCACCCGCGAAGACGGCTCGGTGCTTGAGGCTCTGGGCGATGAAAAACTCTGGCACGCGCTCTCGGAAATCGGCATTCAGGGCATTCATAACGGGCCGTTGAAGGCGTCCGGCGGCCTCAAGGGGCGTCAGCGCACGCCGAGCATCGACGGAAATTTCGACCGCATCAGTTTCGAAGTGGATGCCGATCTGGGCACTGATGCGCAGTTTCTCAACCTCAGCCGTATCGCCGCCGCGCATAACGCCGTGATCGTCGACGACGTGATCCCGTCGCACACCGGCAAAGGCGCGGATTTTCGTCTGGCCGAGCTGGCCTATGAGCAATACCCCGGCCTGTACCACATGGTCGAAATCAAAGAGGAAGACTGGGCGCTGCTGCCTGAAGTGCCGCCAGGGCGCGACGCGATCAACCTGCCGCCGGCGACGGTGGATGCGCTGCGGGACAAGCATTACATCGTCGGTCAGTTGCAGCGGGTGATTTTCTTCGAGCCCGGTGTCAAGGAAACCGACTGGAGCGCCACGCCGGTGATTACCGGCGTTGACGGTAAGGACCGGCGCTGGGTGTACCTGCATTATTTCAAGGAAGGTCAGCCTTCGCTCAACTGGCTGGACCCCAGCTTCGCCGCGCAGCAGATGATCATCGGCGATGCGCTGCATGCGATCGATGTGATGGGCGCGCGGGTGCTGCGCCTCGACGCCAACGGCTTTCTCGGCGTGGAGCGCAAGGCGGACGGCACGGCGTGGTCGGAAAGTCACCCGCTGTCGATTACCGGCAACCAGTTGCTGGCCGGCGCGATTCGCAAGGCGGGCGGGTTCAGTTTTCAGGAACTCAACCTGACCATTGATGACATTGCTGCAATGTCCCATGGCGGCGCCGATCTGTCGTATGACTTCATCACGCGCCCGGCTTACCAGCATGCGTTGCTTACCGGCCGGACCGAATTTCTCCGGCTGATGCTGCGTCAGGTGCATGACTTCGGCATCGACCCGGCGTCGCTGATTCACGCCTTGCAGAACCACGATGAATTGACCTTGGAACTGGTGCATTTCTGGACGCTGCACGCCCACGATCAGTACCTGTACATGGGGCAGACCTTTCCCGGCAACATTCTGCGCGAGCACATCCGCGAAGAAATGTATGAGCGCCTGGCCGGCGAGCACGCGCCATACAACCTCAAGTTCGTCACCAACGGCGTGTCGTGCACCACCGCCAGCATCATCACCGCTGCGCTGGGCATTCGTGACCTGGACGCCATCACCGATGCCGACGTCGACACCATTCGCCACATCCATCTGCTGCTGGTGATGTTCAATGCCATGCAACCAGGCGTGTTCGCGCTGTCGGGTTGGGACCTGGTGGGCGCATTGCCGCTGCCGGCCGAACAGGTGGCCCATCTGATGGGCGACGGCGACACGCGCTGGATTCACCGGGGTGCCTACGATCTGGTGGACCTGGACCCTGACAACGAGGTGTCGGCGGGCGGCATGCCGCGCGCGAAAACCTTGTACGGCAGCCTGATTGAGCAGTTGCAGCGCCCGGATTCCTTCGCGTCGCAGCTGAAGAAAATTCTCGCCGTGCGTCGCGCCTACGACATCGCGGCCAGTCGCCAGATCATGATCCCGGACGTCGAACATCCGGGCCTGTTGATCATGGTTCACGAACTGCCTGCAGGGAAGGGCACGCAGATCACGGCGCTCAACTTCAGTGCCGAACCTATCGTCGAAACCCTGCATTTGCCGGGGATTGCACCGGGTCCGGTGGTCGACATCATCAACGAGCGCGTCGAAGGCGATCTGACCGAGGAAGGCGAATTCACCATCACACTGGACGCCTACGAAGGCCTGGCGCTGCGGGTCGTCAGCATGGTGGCGCCGATGATGTAAAACGGCGCGCTGTCCTTTGCCTTGTGGGTGCCGCACCGGCGGTGCCCACAGGCTCAGGCGGCATTCGGATACGAGTCTCGATCACCACGCTTCACGCTCCGGGCTTCACTCACTGAACACTGCAACCCAGACTTTCCTGACCTTTGTTGGAACACTGCCCTTTGTCTATCGCTCAGCCTGCCAAAACCCCCACGTTGATTCACCTCTGGAGCTACCGCCTGACGTTTCTGTTATCCGGCATGGCGCTGGGTGCGTGGGCGCCGTTGGTGCCTTACGCCCGCGACCGGGCGGGCGTCGGCGAGGCCGAACTGGGGCTGCTGTTGTTGTGCTTCGGGTTGGGCTCGCTGCTGGCCATGCCACTGGCCGGCATGATGACCACGCGCAAGGGTTGCCGGTTTGTCGCCCTGGTCGGTGGCACGCTCATTTGCTGCATGCTGCCGTTGCTGGCGAGTCTGTCGTCCTTCGCAGGCCTCGCCCTGGCCCTGGCTGTGTTCGGTGCCGGCCTTGGCAGCATCGATGTGGCCATGAACGTGCAGGGCCTGATGGTCGAACAGGACCATGGACGACCGCTGATGTCGGGATTCCATGGGCTGTTCAGTCTGGGCGGCATCACCAGTGCGCTGCTGATGAGCCTGTTGCTGTGGGCCGGGGCGACGCCGCTGTTGTCGGTCTGTGTCGTGGTGGCGATTGTGGCCGGATTGCTCCTCTGGCACGCCCGGCACCTGTTGCCCTATGGCGCTGATGATCCTGCAGCGCCGGTGGCGCGTCCGACCGGAAAAGTGCTGGTGGTGGGTCTGCTGTGCTTCGTCGCGCTGTTGGTCGAAGGCGCCATGCTGGACTGGAGCGCGCTGTTTCTGAGAACCGCGCATCAGGTCGATCCACGCATTGCAGGAGGCGCGTTCGCGGTGTTTTCACTGACCATGGCCGCCGGGCGTTTCTGTGGCGACACCCTGCGGCGTCGCTTCGGCGCGGTGCGGGTGCTGGTAATCGGCGGCCTGTTGGTGATGGTCGGATTCGCCATGGCGATCCTGCTCGAATCGCCGCCCTTGTTCCTGCTGGGCTTCGCGCTGATCGGCATCGGTTTGTCCAACACCTTTCCGGTGTACTGCTCGGTAGTGGGCGCGCAAACCGCCATGCCGCCGGGGCTGGCGATTGCCACCATCACCGCGATCGGTTACTCGGGGATTTTGCTGGGGCCGGCGTTGATAGGGTTCGCCGCCCACGCGACGGGGCTGCGCGTGGCATTGCTGTGCGTGGGAACGCTGATGCTCGCGCAAGTGCTGACCGCGCGACGCCTGGCGAAAGTCTGACGGCATTATCGCTTTGATCGATGTTGATCATTGATCGACTCAAGTTCTGAATTTCTCGCGCAAGGCTCAGGATTGCACCACACCCACTGAGCCGCGCTGCGGAGAAAACCCATGACTGTTCGAATTGCCGCCCTGTTTGCACTGGTCGCCGCCCTGGCCGGTTGCGCCGTTCCTGGCGCTCCGCGCTATTCCGACGTGCAGGACGGCCAGTTCCGGACTGCCAAAGCCACCTCTGCAGTTGCCCTCAAGCACACCCAGACCGTCGGCGTGATCTTCACGGAAAATACCGTCGCCAACCTGGCCTACATGGAACGCTACAACGCAGCCGCCCAGACGGGCATCGCGGCGAAGCTGACCGATAGCCGTATCAGCGAGGCCTATGTCAACAGCTCCGATCCGGAGCTTGCGATCAACTGGTTCGCCGAATCGCTGGAGAAGCAGTTCGCGACAGTGGAGTTCTACGAAAACCTGGACGACGTCCTCGCTGCCCGTCCGGACGTCATCGTCCTGCTCGACACCCGCAGCAAACTGATCACCGAACGCAGCGCCGATGTCCAGGCCAGCATTACCGCAGAATTCTTCGACGGCGATTTCAAATTCATCGGCAAAGCCGAGGGCAGCGACGCGCGCTCCATGTCGCCAATCTGGGCACACACCAAACGCGCTCCGGAAATCGCCGAACAGATCAACCAGCAGCGAGAAGTGCAGATCAACGCCCTGCAGAAATTCGATGCATCGCTGGAGTCGTTGATCAAAGCAGAGTCGTGATACAGGCGTTACAGGACTGTGCGTGGACTTGAGGGCTGTCTACAGCCCGCCATGATGCAAGTGAGCCGACGCCTTCCCGGCTGAAGCCGGTCCTACGAAGCTTGCGGCGTCTGCAGGACCGGCTTTAGCCGGGAAGAGGCCGGTGCATGCTGTGGACATGCAGTGGCTGGAAATCAGCCTCGCGAGCAAGCTCGCTCCCACAGGATTTGTGTCTGGTCAGAGAGCCGAGGATGTCCGGATATCTTTGTGGGAGTGAGCTTGCTCACGAAACGGCCGGTACGGACGCTGAAACTACAGCGATTGGAAACCAGCCCTCGCGAGCAGCCGTTCCCAGGCGATTCAGACGTTGCCCGCAGCCCGGGCGATGCAGTTCCGACCATCCTCCCATACCACCGGCATGGCCCGGCTCTGGTAGACTTCAGCGCCTTGAAACTCAGGGGTCTCTCATGAACGACACAGTTCGCCTTACCCAATACAGCCACGGCGCCGGTTGCGGCTGCAAGATTTCTCCCAAAGTCCTGGAAACCATTCTCGCCGGCAGTGGCGCGCAGAACCTCGATCCGCGGCTGTGGGTCGGTAATGCGTCGCGCGACGACGCTGCGGTGTACGCCATCGATGATGAGAAAGGCGTGGTGTCGACCACCGACTTTTTCATGCCGATCGTCGACGATCCCTTTGATTTCGGCCGGATCGCTGCCACCAACGCGATCAGCGACATTTACGCGATGGGTGGCGATCCGCTGATGGCCATCGCCATTCTCGGCTGGCCGGTCAACGTGCTTGCCCCGGAAATCGCCCGCGAAGTGATTCGGGGTGGTCGCGCCGTGTGTGACGCCGCCGGTATCCCCCTGGCCGGTGGCCATTCGATCGACGCGCCGGAGCCGATTTTCGGGCTGGCCGTCACCGGTCTGGTGGAAAAACGCTTCATGAAGCGCAATGACACCGCGACGGTCGGGAGCAAATTATTCCTCACCAAGCCGCTGGGCATCGGCATCCTCACCACGGCCGAGAAGAAAGGCCTGTTGCGCGACGAAGACGTGGGTCTGGCGCGCGATGTCATGTGCACGCTGAACAAACCTGGCAGCCGCTTTTCGAAACTCGCGGGCGTGACGGCGATGACCGACGTGACCGGATTCGGGCTGCTTGGGCATCTGGTGGAAATGGCCGATGGCAGTCAGGTCACCGCGCGACTGAACGCGGCGGCAGTGCCGCGTCTGGGCAGTGTCGATTTCTACATCGAGCAGAACTGCATCCCAGGCGGCACTCATCGCAATTACGACAGCTACGGCGACCGCATTGGTGCGCTGAGCGAGGCGCAGAAGTTGCTGCTGTGCGATCCGCAGACCAGCGGTGGCCTGCTGATTGCCGTCGAGCCGGCCGAAGAACAGGCGTTTCTTTCACTGGCGGGCGAGCTGGGTTTGAGTCTTGCGCCGATCGGTGAACTGGTGGAGCGACAGCGACTTGCTGTCGAGGTGGTCTGATGCGCGATAACAGCGCCCATTTTCGCGACATTTTTCTGCACGACGTACCGCTGATGGACGTGCGCGCTCCGGTGGAATTCAGCAAGGGCGCGTTTCCCGGGGTGATCAACCTGCCGCTGATGAACGACATCGAACGGCAGAAAGTCGGCACCAGTTACAAACAAGAAGGCCAGCAAGCGGCGATCGAACTGGGCCACAAGCTGGTGAGCGGCGCGCTCAAGGAGGCCAGGATCGAAGCCTGGTCTTCGTTCGCGCGCAACAATCCGCACGGTTTTCTCTACTGTTTTCGCGGCGGCCTGCGTTCGCAGATCACCCAGCAATGGCTCAAGGACGAGGCAGGCATCCAATACCCGCGGGTGATCGGTGGCTACAAGGCGATGCGCAATTTCCTGATCGGGATCACCGAGCAGGCCGTCGCCGAATGCGATTTTGTGCTGATCGGCGGTCTGACTGGCACCGGCAAGACGGAAGTCTTGCAGCAGCTTGATAACGCGCTGGATCTGGAAGGCCACGCCAATCATCGCGGCTCGAGCTTCGGCAAGCACGCCACCCCGCAGCCGGGCCAGATCGATTTCGAGAACAGGCTGTCGATCGACATTCTGAAAAAGCGCGCCCGGCATCTGCATCAGTTCGTTATCGAGGATGAAGGGCGAATCGTCGGCAGCCGCGCCGTGCCGCTGGAGTTGTACCGCACGATGCAGGCCGCGCCACTGGTGTGGCTGGAGGACAGTTTCGACGGGCGCGTTGAGCGGATTCTCAAGGATTACGTGATTGATCTGTGCGCTGAATTCATTGCCGTGCAAGGCATCGAAAGCGGATTCGGCGCCTACGCCGAGCGTCTGAAGCAGAGCTTGTCCAGCATCGTGCGGCGGTTGGGCGGCGAGCGGTATCAGCGCCTGGCAGCGATCATGGACAGCGCGCTGGAAGAACAGGCGCGCAGCGGGGCGGTGGATCAGCACCGTGGCTGGATCAGCGCCATGCTCAGCGAATACTACGACCCGATGTACGCCTACCAGCGTGACAGCAAAAACGCCCGGATCGAATTTGCCGGGGATCAGCAGGCCGTCGTCGAATACCTGAGACACCGAAGCGCGAAGTAAACGACCGCCCCGCGGGATTCAGCGTTATCGGTGACTGACCGAGCATGAGACTCGTAGGAGCGCGCTTGCCCGCGAAGGCCGAATTCCAACCGCTGCATCTTCCGCGGATGTACCGGCCTCTTCGTGAGCAAGCTCACTCCCACAGGAAGCTCCGGGCGCTCCCGAATTCTTGTCGAGACACAAATCCTGTAGGAGCGTGGCTTGTCCCGCGAAGGCGAATTCCAACCGCTGCATCTTCTGCGGATGTACCGGCCTCTTCGTGAGCAAGCTCACTCCCACAGGTTATGCGGCGGCGGCAGGTCCGTGGCCGGACTCAAACCCTGTAGGAGCGTGGCGGTAGTGGTCCAGTTTTTTTGGACCATTGTGTAGGAGTCTAGGCCGCCAGCTTTTCGAAAATGGCTGGCGGCAGGTTGTTCGATGCAGAGTGACAGCGTCGATGGTTGTAATGAGCGATGAAGTCCATCACGTCGCGCTCTGCCTCGAAGTGATTGGTGTAACCGTTTTCGGGTGACCAGTCGTGCTTCTGCGATCTGAAATAGCGCTCCACAACCGCGTTGTCCCAGCAATTTCCGCGTCGGCTCATGCTCTGCACGATCTGTTTTTCAGCCAGATAATTCACGAAACGATCCGCGGTGTACTGGCATCCCTGGTCCGAGTGGAACACCAGCTCGGTTCCCGGTCTGCGCAGTCCCACCGCGAGCCTCAAGGCCTGCAACGAGAGTTCGGTATCGGCCGTTCTTGAAAACGCCCAGCCGACAATTCGGCGCGAAAACAGGTCCATGACGATCGCCAGGTACAGCCAGCTACCGCCGACCCGGATGTAGGTGATGTCTCCCGCCCAGAACGTGTTGGGCCGGAGCGGATTAAAGCGTCGCTCCAGTACGTTAGGCGCAACGCTGGACGGCTTCGTGGCTCGGCGATAGTGCGCGTACCGAGCCCTACGCCTGACCAGCTCCAGCCTCCTCATCAGGCTTCGCATGCGATGGCGTCCGACCATGAAGCCCTGTGTTTTCAGGGCTTTGGCAAAACCACGACTGCCCAGCGCACCCCGGTGTTCTTTGTGCAGAAGACGGATCTTCCTTTCCAGCTGCGGCTCGATCCGACGCTCAGGCCTGGGCCGGCGCAGAGCGTAGTAGCTGCTGCGAGGCACGCCCAACACGCGGCACCGGTGCCGAACCGACAGCTTTCCCGTGGTGCCCTCGATCATTTCCTTCGGCCAAACAGCACCTTCAGATGAGAGGGCAACTGCTTTTTTAGGACATCATTCTCAGCTTCCAGCATCGCCACTCTGGCATTCAGCGAATCGATGAGATCCTGATCCTGCGGCCGGGCAGTTTGCGATGCTCCTACCTGCTCCTTGCGCCACCTCGACACCCATCGACGTAGCGCCGTCGGCCCCACGCCGGTCTGCTCGCAGGCCTTGGGCACCGAATAATTCAATTCAACGACCAGGCGAATGGCCTCTGCCTTTTCTTCGGCTGTAACGACTCGAAACCCCATGAGACTTCCTTAGGTTGATACTCCTACATCATGGTCCATAAGTATTGAGCCACAACAGGCTTGTCCCGCGAAGGCTGAATTTCAACCGCTGCATCTTCTGCGGATGTACCGGCCTCTTCGTGAGCAAGCTCACTCCCACAGGTTATGCGGCGGCGGCAGGTCCGTGGCCGGACACAAATCCTGTAGGAGCGTGGCTTGTCCCGCGAAGACTGATTGCCAGACGCTACATCTCCACGGCATGCACCGGCCTCTTCCCGGCTAAAGCCGGTCCTACGGAGGCTGCAAGTTTTTCGTAGGACCTGCTTTAGCCGGGAAGGCGAAGGCAGCGGTCTATAGCAATGCGGCGCCGATCAGGCCGCTGATTACGCCGATCACCATCGTCAGTACACCCACGGTTACCAGCACCCGGGCGTCGAACGATTTGCGCAGCATCAGCAGGGACGGCAGGCTCACGCTCGGCAGGGTCATCAGCAGGGCCACGGCCGGGGCGGTGCTCAGGCCCAGGGTCATGAGGGTCTGCACGATCGGGATTTCCGCCGCGGTCGGAATCACGAACAGCGTGCCGACGATCGCCAGCGGGACCAGCCACAGCAAACCATTGCCCATCGCGCCGTCGACGTGAGGGAACAGCCAGACCCGTGCGGCGCCCAGCACCAGCACCGCCACGACGTAGATCGGGATGGTGGTCCAGAACAGCTGCCAGATCGACTTGCCCCAACGGCTCAGCAGGCTGCCTTGCGCCGGCGTCTCGGCTTCAGTCACCGCTTCCACGGCGGGCTCGGGCAAGACGTCCGGGCGCGAGATGCGCTGCGCCACCAGTGAAACCCCGATCACCAGCACGATCCCGGCCACCAGTCTCAGCGCCGTAAAGCCCCAGCCCAGCACGAAACCCATGAACACCAGCGTGGCCGGATTGAGCACCGGGTTGGCGATCCAGAACGCCAGCGCCGCTCCCACCGAAACCCGTTGCTTGCGCAGACCGGCAGCCACCGGTGCCGCACAGCAGCTGCACATCATGCCGGGCAGGGCGAACAGGCCGCCGCGTACGGTGGAGCCGAGGCCCGCACGGCCGAACATCTTCAGCAGCCAGTCACGGGGGATCAGCACTTGTAACAACGAACCCAGGATCACGGCCAGTACAGCGGCTTTCCAGATCGCCAAAAAGTACACCTGAGCGTAGGCCAGTGCCGCCGTCCAAGGGTTGGCCGGGTTGTCGTTGATGATAGAGCCGCCAATATTGTGAGTGTCGGCGGCCACGAAGGACTTCAGGTAATACGGCGACCACTTGACGTAGTACAGGCCAATGGCGGCCACCAGCAGAAACACCAGGGGTTTCCACCAGAATGACCAGCCACGACGTTCGGCGGAGGTGAGCGGTAGTGTGGACATGAGAGGCACCGAGGCAAGAAAACTGGGGCGCGATGATACGCTTTCGCCCGTCAGTGTAGTAGGTGCTGCAAGGTGTATCGGGAACCCCGGCCCTGCGCCAGACCTGCGCCAGCCCCTGGGAGAGCGAACGCACGCCCACAGCCCTGTCGGGTCGAATCCTCAAGTATTGACCCATCCTCTGCGCTACCTCGCAAATGCCAGGCCCGACGCCTTCAACAGCTCCCGCGTATAAGGTTGCTGCGGATGGGCGAAGATGTCCCGGGACGCGCCTTGTTCGATCACTTTGCCGTCCTTGATCACGATCAGATCATGGGCCAGCGCATGCACCACGGCCAGGTCATGGCTGATGAACAGATAGGTCAGGCCATGGCGGATCTGCAGGTCGCGCAGCAACGCCACCACCTGCTTCTGCACCGTGCGATCGAGCGCCGAGGTCGGCTCGTCCAGCAGGATCAGGTCCGGCTCCAGGACCAGCGCTCGAGCGATGGAGATCCGCTGGCGCTGCCCGCCGGAAAACTCGTGGGGATAACGATGCCGCATCTGCGGGTCGAGCCCCACTTCCTGCAACACCCGGATGACGGTCTGTTCGCGCTCCTGTGGCGTGCCGATGCCGTGGGTCAGCAAGCCTTCGGCAATGATCTGCTGCACGGTCATCCTGGGGCTGAGGCTGCCGAACGGGTCCTGAAACACCACCTGCATGCGCTTGCGCAGCGGGCGCATGAGGTGCTGGCTGTGCAGGCTCAGCTCCTTGTTGGCAAAGCGGATGCTGCCTTCGGAGTCGATCAGCCGCAGGATCGCCTGACCCAGCGTCGACTTGCCCGACCCGGATTCGCCGACGATCCCCAGCGTCTTGCCCTTGAGCAGTTCGAAGCTGACCCCATCCACCGCTTTGATGTACTGCCGCTCGCGCCGGAACAGCGATTTGGGCAGCGGGAACCAGACCTTCAGGTCGTCCACGGATAACAAGGTTTGCGGGTGCACCGTCGGCACCGGCTTGCCGTCGGGTTCGGCATTGATCAGCAATCGGCTGTATTCATGCTGCGGATTGGCAAACAGCGTCTGGCAGTCGGCCTGCTCGACGATCTCACCGGCGCGCATCACGCAGACCCGTTGCGCAATGCGCTTCACCAGATTGAGGTCGTGGCTGATCAACAGCAGCGACATGCCCAGGCGCGCCTGCAATGACTTGAGCAATTCCAGAATCTTCAGCTGCACCGTCACGTCCAGCGCGGTGGTGGGCTCGTCGGCGATCAGCAGGTCGGGATCGTTCGCCAGCGCCATGGCAATCATCACCCGTTGTCGCTGCCCTCCGGACAGTTGATGGGGGTAAGCCTTGAGCCGGTGCAGCGGATTATGGATGCCGACCAGTTCCAGGAGCTCGAGGGTGCGGTCACGGGCGGCCTTGCCCTTGAGCCCTTTGTGCATTGCCAGAATTTCACCGATCTGCTTCTCCACCGTGTGCAGTGGGTTGAGGGAGGTCATTGGCTCCTGAAAGATCATCGCGATGCGATTGCCGCGCAGCGAACGCAACTGGCGGTCGCTGGCGCGCAGCAGGTCTACACCGTTGTAGCGAATGCTGCCTTGCGTGCTGACGATCTGCGCGGGCAGCAGGCGCAGGATCGAGTGAGCGGTCACCGACTTGCCGGACCCGGACTCACCCACCAGCGCCAGGCATTCTCCCCGGCGCAGGGTCAGATCGATGCCGTGGACCACCTCGACGCCCTTGAAGGCGACGCGCAACTGACGAATGTCGATCAGGTTCTCGTGCATGGCTTCTGTCATGGGGCGATCTCAGGTTCTGGGGTCGAAGGCATCACGGCAGGCTTCGCCGATGAACACCAACAGGGAAAGGATCAGCGCCAGCGCGCAAAACGGGGTCAGGCCCAGCCAGGGCGCCTGCAGATTGCGCTTGGCCTGACCGATCAGCTCACCCAGCGATGCGCTGCCCGCCGGCATGCCGAAGCCGAGGAAATCCAGCGCGGTCAAGGTCGCGATGGCGCCGGTGACAATGAACGGCAGGTAGGTGAGGGTGCTGGTCATGGCGTTGGGCAGGATATGCCGCAGCATCAGCGCGCTGTCGGTCAGGCCCAGTGCCCGGGCGGCTTTCACGTATTCCAGATTGCGCCCGCGCAGAAACTCGGCACGCACCACATCCACCAGTGCCAGCCAGGAAAACAGCGCCATGATGCCCAACAACCACCAGAAACCCGGCTCGACGAATCCGGAGAGGATGATCAACAGGTACAGCACCGGAAGGCCCGACCAGATTTCCTGCAAGCGTTGACCGATCAGGTCGGCCAGGCCGCCGTAATAACCCTGAATCGCCCCGGCGAAAACACCGATGACGGTGCTGATGGCCGTCAGCAGCAAAGCGAACAGAATCGATACCCGCGTACCGAACAGCACCCGCGCCATCACGTCCCGCGCCTGATCGTCGGTGCCCAGCCAGTTCCGCGCGCTGGGTGGGCTGGGCGAGGGCGCCTTGAGGTCGTAGTTGATGGTGTCGTAGCTGAACGGGATCGGTGCCCAGAGCATCCAGCCGCCTGCGGACTCGATCAGCTTGCGCACGTAGTCGCTGGCGTAATCCGGCTCGAAGGGCAGCTCGCCGCCGAATCGGGTTTCCTCATACTGATGCAGGGCGGGGTAATACAGATGGCCCTGATAGCTGACGAGCAGCGGCCGGTCGTTGGCGATCAGCTCGCCGAGGAGGCAGACCACCAGCAGCCCGACGAATATCCACAATGACCACCAGCCGCGGCGATTGGCCTTGAACAGGGCCATCCGTCGCTTGCTTTGCGGTGAGAACTCGAACATCACGCGCTCCTCGCGGAAAAGTCGATGCGCGGGTCGACCAGGGTGTAGCACAGGTCGCCCACCAGTTTGATCAGCAGGCCGAACAGGGTGAACAGAAACAGCGTGCCGAACACCACCGGGTAATCACGGGAGACGGCCGCTTCGTAACTCATGCGGCCAATGCCATCGAGGCCGAAAATGGTTTCGATCAGCAGCGACCCGGCGAAAAACACCTCGATCAGCGCCTGAGGCACGCCAGCCACGACCAGCAACATCGCGTTGCGGAACACGTGGCCATACAGCACGCGTTGTTCGCTCAGGCCCTTGGCGCGGGCCGTGACCACATACTGGCGGCTGATTTCGTTGAGAAAACTGTTCTTGGTCAGAAGGGTCAAGGTCGCGAAACCCCCAATGACCAGCGCACTGACGGGCAGCACCAGATGCCAGAGATAGTCGCGCAGCTTGCCGAAGGTGGAGAGGCTGTCGAAGTCGTCCGACACCAGCCCCTGCGCCGGGAACCAGCTCAGGTAGCTGCCGCCGGCGAACACGACGATGAGCAGGATGGCGAACAGGAAAGCCGGGATCGCATAGCCGACGATGATCAGTGTGCTGCTCCAGACGTCGAACCGGCTGCCGTGATGCACGGCCTTGCGGATGCCCAGTGGAATCGAGATCAGGTAGGTGATCAGCGTGGCCCAGAGTCCCAGCGACAGCGTGACAGGCAGCTTCTGGGCGATCAGACCGGTGACCGTCGCGCCGCGAAAGAAACTGCTGCCGAAATCAAGTCGGGCGTAGTGGGTGAGCATCAGCCACAGCCGTTCGTGCATCGGTTTATCGAACCCGTACTGATGCCGGATGGCCTCGATCAGTTCGGGGTCCAGTCCCTGTGAACTGCGGCTGATACTGCCGGTGGCCGCGACTTCTGCGCCGCCGCCACCGACGCCGGCCGCCGGGCTCAGACCTTGAACCCGGGCGATCGCCTGTTCCACCGGGCCGCCGGGTGCGGCCTGCACGATGAGGAAGTTGACCACCAGAATGCACAGCAGGGTGGGAATGATCAGCAGCAGACGCCGCATTGCATACGTCAGCATGTCAACGACGCTCCGGTTTTGCGGACTGTGCACTGGCCTGCGGTGCCAGGCGTTCGGCCATCTGCTGGTTGGTCAGCGGCGTCGGGCTGACCTGCCACCAAGTGTCCAGGCCGACGTCATACATCGGCTCGACGTTGGGTCTGCCGAAGCGGTTGGCGAACACCGCGGGCGTGCCCTGTGAGTAGTAATTCGGAATCATGTAGAAACCCCACAGCAGCACCCGGTCCAGAGCGCGGGCGTAATGCAGCATGTCGGTGCGGGTGTTGGCGGCCACCAGCCCGTCGATCAGGGCGTCCACCGCCGGGTTGCGCAAGACCATGGCGTTCGAACTGCCGACCTGCCGCGCGCTCTGCGAGCCGAACAGGTTGTACAGCTCGCGACCGGGCGACAGGATCGGGTTGCCGTTGTTGGGCAGCGTGACGACGATCATGTCGTAGTCCCGGGCATTGAGCCGGTTCATGTATTGCGCCGAGTCCACCTTTCGAAAATTCAGGGTAATGCCGATCTGCGCCAATACGCGCTTGTATGGCAGGACCAGCCGGTCGAAACCACCCTGGCCATCGAGAAAGGTGAATTCCAGCGGCTGACCTGCCGCGTTCACCAGGCGATTGTGCTGCGCATGCCAGCCTGCGTCGGCCAGCAGCTTCAGCGCCTTGAGTTGCTTGTCGCGGATATAGCCGCTGCCATCGGTGCGCGGCGCCTGCCAGACCTGAGTGAACACTTCATCCGGGATCTGCCCGCGCAACGGCTCGAGAATCTTCAGCTCCTGCGCATCCGGCAGCTCGGTGGCGGCCATTTCGCTTTTGGGAAAGTAGGTCTGCTCGCGCACATAGAAGTTGCGCATGATCTGGCCGTTCACCCATTCGAAATCCCAGAGCATCGCCAGCGCTTCGCGAACGCGGCGATCCTGAAAGACCGGCTTGTCGAGGTTGAAGACAAAACCCTGTCCGGCCACCGGACGCTTCTTCGCCAGAATGGTCTTTTGCAATCGGCCGTCCTGCAGCGTCGGGGCGGTATAGCCGACCACGTACCCGGCCGAGGAATACTCACGGTTGTAATCGAAACTGCCGGCCTGCACCAATTGCCGTGCGACGTCGGTGTCGCCGTAGAAATTCACCGTGAGGGTGTCGAAGTTGTACAGGCCGCGACTGACCGGCAGGTCTTTGGCCCACCAGTCCTTCACCCGCTGAAAGCTGACACTGCGTCCGGGATCGACCCTGGTGACGCGATAGGGGCCGCTGCCCAACGGCGGCTCGAAACCACCGCCTTTGCTGAAGTCCCGGGTTTTCCACCAGTGTTCGGGCAGGATGCGCATGCTGGCCAGATCCAGTGCCAGCGTGCGGTTGAGGTTGTCCTTGAAATCGAAACGAATCTGCCCCGGCGCCTCGATCACCACGTCCTTGACGTCGGCGTACAGCGGCCGGTAGCTGAAGCTGCCCTGAGTGATCAGGGTCTGATAGGTGTACTGCACGTCCTGAGCGGTGATCGGCGTGCCGTCGTCGAAACGGGCGTCGGGGTTCAGATAGAACCGTACCCAGCGGTTGTCCGGGTCGCGCTCCAGCTTCTGCGCGACCAGCCCATACACGGTGTAAGGCTCGTCCAGCGAACGATAGGCCAGCGGCGAGTAGACCCAGGTATCGATCTGGCTGACCGCAATGCCTTGATCGACATAAGGCGTCAGGTAGTTGTACTGGCCGATTTCTTCGGCGGCGCGGCTCATCGATCCGCCTTTGGGGGCGTAGGGATCGACGTAGTCAAAGTGCATGAAACCGGCGGGGTATTTGGGCGCTTCGCCGTACACAGTCAAGGCGTGGGCCGGGGTCGCTAGGGCCATGGGCACGCCGGAGAGCAGCGAAATGAAAAACACCACGGTGTAGAGCAATGCGATGCCGGGCAGCAGTCGTCGCAGCGTGAGGGGGGAGGCACTCATGTTCGGGCAATCCTTGGTTTACAGATCGACGCATGCAAAGCGCTGAGAAAAAATCCCCCGGCCGGGGGAGGTGGATGAGACCTGCAAGCCGGGGGCGCGATTTCGCAGAAGTCGCCCGACGCGCCGGAGCATGAGCGCGTCGGGTTCAGGCCTTAAAAGTGGTACGTGGCGCGAGCGAACAGCGTGCGGCCCAGCGGGTCGGCGTAACGGGGGTCATAGCCGGACTGGAAGTTGTAGGCCTGGTTGGTGAACGGCGGATCGCGGTCGAACAGGTTTTTCACTCCGGCGTCGATGTCCAGCACCTTGTCGAAGGTATGCCCGACCGACAGGTCCCACAGCGAGTACGAGGGTACGGTGCCGTTGGTGGTGCGGTCGTAGTCGTTGTAGCCGCTGGTGAACCGGTTGGTCAGCGATGCACGGCTGTCGCCCAGGTTCCAGGTGCCGATCAGGACGTGTTTCCAGCGCGCGATCACGCCGTCGCCCTGGAAGTCGCCGACTTTGTCGGTGTACGGGCCGTCGATGGTGTTCTGGAAGTCGTAGCGGTTGACGTAGGTGCCGGTCAGACCGAGGCCGAACTGGCCGTAAGGCGTGTTCGGGAAGCGGTAATCCAGGGTGACGTCGACCCCGCTGGTCTTGACGATGCCCAGGTTGGAGTTGCCGGTCACGATGTTGGCGATCGAGCCGTCGGCGTTGCGGATGATGCGATCGCCGTAGAGATCGGCCTGGTCGAACACGGTGGATTCCGGGAAGGATTGAATCTGGTTGGAAATGTGAATCCACCAGAAATCCAGGCCCATGGACAGGTTGCTGACCGGCTGATAAACGAAGCCCACAGTGACGTTACGGGCTTTCTCCGGCGCCAGGTCGGCGTTGCCGCCGCTCAGGTTGAGGAACTGCTGATTACAGTCTCGGCCAGCCTGACCGCCAGGTTGCACGACACCGCCGGCGCAGAGGGTCGGATCGTTGTAGTAACCCTGGGTGTAGCTCAGGCTTTGCGGGGCATAAAGCTCATACAGCGAAGGGGCGCGGAAGCCTTCGCTGTAGGCACCGCGCAGCACCAGCTCCTTGAAAGGCTGAAAGCGGAACGAGTATTTCGGGTTGGTGGTGCTGCCGAAGTCGCTGTATTTGTCGTGACGCACGGCGGCGGTCAGTTCCAGGCTGTCGAGCACCGGCACGTTCAGTTCGGCGTACTCGGCCTTGACGCTGCGGTCCCCGGAGACGCTGCCCGCTGAGTCCAGGCCCAGGCTGCTGATGTCGTCGACGAACGCCTCGTAATCCTGATGCAGTTTTTCCTTGCGGTATTCACCGCCCAGGGCCAGACCGGCCTGGCCGGCACCGAACCAGTCGCCGATCTCGCGGCTGACTTTTCCGTCGAAGCCATACACGCGGCCGACGGCGCTGGAGTACTGGCCGTGGTATGCGGCGTTTTCGATGTATTGCTGACCGGCCGCCGACTGCGGCCCGAACGGGTTGAGCAGGCCGCTGGCCAGACCTGCGCGCATCGCGGCGTCGCTGACGTAGCCGGAGGTGACGGAGGAAAGCACCTTGTTCTGGTTGTAGTTCGCGCCGACGTTGTAATCCCAGCCGCCAACGGTGCCGTCGAAGGTCAGCAGCAATCGCTGGCTGGTGTTCTGGTCTTTGCCGCCTCGCGGTCCGGCGGCGGTCTCACGCCAGGCGGTGTCCACCGGTTGGGTGGGATCGAGGGGGAAGTTGGTCGGCGCAGGGGTGATGCCGTTGCCGGGGTAGTAAGGCGAGGAAGGGTCGATGCTCAGGCCGGTCAGCGGCGCAGGGCCGATGTTGGTGGCGTTGTTGTTGCGCGCCCAGAAGTACTCGAGGCTGACATTGTGATCTTCGGCCAGCTTGCCGGTGGCGCGGCCGAAGAACGAGGTCTTCTCGGTCTCGGGCAACAGGTCGATGTACTCGCGGGTGCTGAACCGGCACACGCCGTCGACGCCCACCAGGCTCGGCCCGGAGCAGTTCGGGCCGAGCGGGTTGGCGCTGTTGTTGCCCTGGTAATAGTTGCCGGGATAGGCGGTGCCGGAAGTCTGGTTGAGGCCGCGTCCGGGCACATAGTCCTTGGCGAAGGAGCGGTCGTTGGCGTCCAGGTTCTGCTGCTTGTTGTAGTTGAACACGCCCATCACGTTGAAGCGGTCTTCTTCCAGGTCGCCGAAACCCCAGCTGGCGCTCATGTCTTTGCTGGCGCCGCCGCCGCTGGCGGTCGGGGTGTCGCCGCCGAGGCTGAGGGTGCCTTCGTTCAGCGATTTCTTGGTGATGAAGTTGATCACGCCGCCGATGGCATCGGTGCCATAGAGCGCAGACGCGCCGTCGCGCAGCACCTCGATGCGGTCGATGGCCGCGAACGGGATCATGTTCAGGTCGATGGCGCTGCCGTTCGGAGTACCGACGCCCGACAACGCATTGTTGGCCAGACGACGGCCGTTGAGCAGGACCAGCGTCTTGTTCGCGCCGATTCCGCGCATGTCCGCATAGGACGCGCCGCCGGTGGAGGCACCGACCGAGCCCGAACTGTTGTACATCGACTGGCTGCCGGTGATGCGCTGGACCATCTGCTCGGTGGTGGTCACGCCCTGTTTTTTCAGCTCTTCGGCACGCAGGATCGTCACCGGCACTGCGGTTTCGGCATCGGCGCGGCGCACGGCCGAACCGGTCACTTCAACCCGCTGCAATTGCGTGGTGGCCGGCACGGCGGCGGCTGCAGCGGGCACAGCGGCTTCGCTGGCCGGGGCGGCATCGGCAGCGGCATCGGTGCTGTCCGCGGCCTGTGCCGAACTCATGCCCACGGCCAGTGCGCAGATCCATGCGCGCGGGTGCCGTCGTACAGCGAAAACAAGAGGCTTGACGGTAAAACCAGGAAAACTCATCAGCATGGTAATTTCCGATTTATTCCAGATGTTATTGAAATGGCCTTGTGAGCCCTCGTTGCTCCGACGCGGTTGTGGCGGTCGGGAAATCCACTTTTTCCAGGCAAGCCGCTCCCCTCCATGGTCCCAGCCATGGACGGCCGTTACATCGGGAGTAGGGTGTGCAGGGCTGCGGGTCGCCGCAGCCGCGTTTCTATCGCTGCATCATTTGGAGGTCATCACCGAAATCCTAGTGATCCCCGAGCGCTCGATCGACGCCATCGCCTTGGCCACCTGGCCGTAGTTGACGCTGGTGTCGGCCTGCAATTGCACGCGCACCTCGGGGTCTTTGGCCTTGACGTCCTTGAGGCTGATCTCCAGGGACTCCGGGGCAATCTCGGATTTGGCCAGGTAGAACTTGCCGTCCTGATCGACGCTGACGACCACCGGGTCTTTCTTTTCAGCGGGGGCGACGGCGTCGGTTTTCGGCAGGTTGACCTTGATTGCGTTGGTCATCAGCGGGGCCGTGACGATGAACACCACCAGCAGCACGAGCATCACATCCACCAGCGGTGTGACGTTCATTTCGCTGAGCACTTCATCGCTGTCTTGAGTAGAGAACGACATCAGCTCGCCTCCTTGACCGATTGGCCCTGTTTGTGGGCGATGGGTTGGCGGCTGACGGCGAAGGCGCTGCGCTGGGCGAGGGCGTCGAAGTCATGGGCGAAGTCATCCATGTCGGCCACGGCCAGTTTCAGGCGGCGCAGGAAGAAGTTGTAAATCAGCACGGCCGGGACCGCGACCGCGATGCCGACCCCGGTGGCGATCAAGGCATGACCAATGGGGCCGGCGACGGTTTCCAGGCTGGCGGAGCCGCTGGCGCCGATACTCTGCAACGCTTCCATGATTCCCCAGACCGTGCCGAACAGGCCGATGAAGGGCGCGGTGCTGCCGATACTGGCAAGGATCGCTTGCCCGGCCTCGAGCGAGCGGCGTTCTTTCTGGATCTGTTGCCGCAGGTTGCGCTCCAGACGATCCGAACGGTTGATGGTGTGCGCCAGTTGCTGTGTGGTGCGCGGAGTGTCTTCTACGGCCATGGCTTCGAAGCCGCTGTTGGCGATGCGCGCCAGCGAACCCGGATACTGCGTGGCATGTTCGGCGGCGGTGAGCAAGTCCGGCGCGGTCCAGAACGCCTTGGTGAACTGCCGGTTCTGGGTTTTCTGTTTCAGGTACTGCGCGGATTTGATCAACAGCAATCCCCAGCTCAGCACCGAGAACAGCACCAGAGCCCAGAGCACGCCGGGGACAATCATGGAAGAGAGCGATTCGTTCATGGTTACACCTCACCAGCTAAATAAGAGTTGTCAGTGGTTTGCCTGCCGGGTCATTCCGGCAACTTGAAATCGATGGTCTGGGTCGCAAAGCCTTCGATGGGCGTGTCGCCGCGCTTGGCCGGAATGAACTTCCAGTTGCGCACCGTCTCCACGGCCGCATCGTCGAGAACCTGCTTGCCGCTGGACTTGGTCACCTCGACGCTGCCAGCGCGGCCGTTGGGCAGCACCTTGATGCGCAGGATCACGCGACCTTCCATGCCTTTGCGCAGAGCCGCGCCGGGGTATTCCGGTGGCGGGTTGCCCAGGCTTGCCAGCCCCGAAATGGCTGCCGTTTCCTTGGCCGGCGCGGCTGGGGCCGCGGGCGCTGCAGGGGCTGCCGGCGCGGGAGTCGCGGCCGGTGCGGGCGCCGCAGGTGTACTGGGCGCGGCTGGCACAGGCGGTGAGGGCGGTGTCGGCTTTTTCACCGGTTCCGGCTTTTTCACGGGCTTGGGCTTCTCGACCTTCGGCTTCTCCACCGGTTTAGGCGGCGGCTTGACAGCATCCGGGTCTTCCACCGGCTGCTCCGGCTCCGAAGGCGGCGGCGGAGGGGGTGGCGGCGGTGGCGGTGGGGGCTCAGGCGGTGGCGGCTCGGGTGTCGGCGGCGTTGCGCTGGTCAATTCCACGGTCATTTCAGGAACCTGCGGCGCAACTTCCGCAAGTTCGGCTTTTGCAGTGTGCATGTACCACCAGATGGCGCCGTGAATAAGGACCGAAGCGGCAATCAATAACAACACTTGCGGCCTGTTCAATCCGCCAGGTCGTGAGGTGTTTTCCTTGAACGGAATACTCGGCCAGACCCTGGAAAGTTCATCCGGGGACGGATCGGGCAAGGCGTTCATCTTTACCGCGTCGTTCATTAAAGCTCCCTCGTTTAGTTGAAGGGCAATAAGGTTCCGTTCAAACATTTAATCAATGTTCGAATACCTGATGCTTGCACGTGTATAAGGCGCAAAACACCCGTGAGCGACAATGAATTGTCGGCTCTTATATCGGAATGAGTCAGGTTGCAGTGGCTATGGAGACGACATGGATGTTCCCTGATTTCTTGTTTGTGTACGTCGAAGTACGACAGTGTGTCGAGAGGTCTACAGGGCAGTAATAGCAACCGCTGTGCCAGCCAGTACGTCTAGGACGATGTTTCCAGGCATTACGACCGATATGTCGCATTCTTGTAATTTTTTATCGAATCCCTGTTTAAAGCGGCCGTGGACAAACGCGGACCAATTGAACCAATCAAAAAATCGGGGCGAGCGGGCCCGTTGAGTGCGCCGGGAAAGTTTCGCAGTGCCTCGTCTTAAATCAATCGGAAGTGTGTGCACCAAACCCGATAACTTGGGTTCGAATTGGTGCGTAATGAGTTAGCTGTGCATGGCACGTGTCCTCTTAGTTAGTGACTGGTCAGTCACATAAGTGGCTTGAGAATTTCCTTGGGATGATTACAAGCGTCCATCTGTTTGATGATGGCTATTTAATATGTGGCACTTCGGATGCCGAGTACTCTCTGCCAAGAAGTCCTGTTTTATAAAAGCGCAAATGCCGCGCTTATCGGATGCGTCCGTGATTAACAAATAAAAGTCGGTGTCGCGGGTGCTGCAAAAAATAAAGGCGTTCGGCGCGGATCTGCGTCGGGTGTGAAGCCGAATGAGCGCGAACGGTCAGGCGCTGGAACAGGCACCGCCGGGCATCGAGCCAAGGCTGACTGACGATGACGCAGGACGAGCAGGCGAAGGGCTTATGGCTAAGCGAGGGGTGTTCGATGACGGTCGGGCAATGAGGTACACGTTTCGAATTCCTTGTCGACGGACGTCAGACTTGTGGTTGGCGTCCTGCACTGTTTATGGACAGGGTGATGTCCGTTTCCTGCACTTTGGTGCGTGTTGCGCACCGATGGGCAGCGTAGACTCGCGGTTTTGTTGAGTTCGCGGGCCTGCGGGTGGTACTGACGTCCCACTTGTGAAAATTCCCTGAAAAAAATGTGCCAATAAGCGCTTTTTTTGTAACAAATTTGAAGCACTGCGGTTCAGGCGGTAAAACGGTCCGTGCGCCGAGCCTGATTCGGTCCTTATTCTCGAGGGTTTCGATGAGCCAGTTTTTCCCCACCCAGCCCGGTTACCGCGCGCTGCGCGAACGTTTCCTGAAGGCCGCCACCGCACTCGGTGCTGACCTGAGCGAATACCCGCATCCGCTTGCCGGCCCCTTTGGTGAGCGTCTGTTCACCGATGTCGCCTGGATCGGCCCGCCCGACGCCCGCAAGGTGCTGGTTGCCCTGAGCGGGACCCACGGTGTGGAGGGTTATTACGGTTCTGATTGCCAGAGTCGTTGGCTTGAAAGCCTCAAGGGCCGCGCACTGCCCGAAGGCGTCGCGGTGTTGATGATCCACTTGATCAATCCGTGGGGTACCGCGTGGATGCGTCGGGTCAACGAGGACAACCTCGATCAGAACCGCAACTACCTGAACTTCGCCAGACCGTTGCCTGATAACCGTGCCTACCGGGACGTGCATGCCCTCTACGCGTGCGAACAGCTGCGCGGGCCGTTGCGCGATCAGGCCGACGCCTTGTTCAACGCCGCCATCGCCGAACGCGGCTGGTCGGGCCTTATGTCGGTCGTGGAAGCGGGGCAGTATGAATTCGCCGATGGCCTGTTTTATGGCGGCAAGGGTCCGAGCTGGTCGAACCGAACGTTGCGCAGCATCCTTGCCAGGCACCTGAGCGGCGTTGAGGTGGCGGCGTGCTTCGATCTGCACACCGGCGCGGGAGATTACGGCCATCCGATGCTGATGAGCATCGTCGAGTCAGGTTATCCGGCGCTGAAAGACGCCCAGGCACTGTTCGGCCCTTGGCTGTTCACGCTCATCACCGGCGCCAACCAGATCAGCGCAACCGGGGTCGCCGCGACCTCCACCGGGTACACCTCGCAGATGTTGCTCGACGCCTTGCCCGGCGTGCATCTGATGCCGTTCGTGATCGAATGCGGGACGTACCCTGGCGCTGAGGTGCACCAGCACCTGCGTGACGACCACTGGTTGCACCTGCACGGCGACCCACTGGACGAAACGGGACGGGCGATCAAACAAGGATTGCTGGAACAGTTCTACCCGGCCGACCCGGACTGGCAGGAAGTGGTGTGGATGCGAACGCGACAGATCTGGGAGAAGGCGTTGGCGGCGCTGCCGGGCATCAGGCCCTGACACGCCGGTCCGTGATGGGTCGACACGGCGGCAGATATCCGCTCAGGGCGTTATCAGTCGCTGTGTGAGCTGCGGCAGCAAGACTTCGCAGGACGCGCCGATTTTGAGGTCCAGCAGGTCATCGGCGCGGGTTTTGCCCAGATTGATCGCCACCAGCGGCTTGCCCTGATCAGCCATCGCCCGGCACAGCCGGAACGCTGAGAACGCCATCAATGACGATCCCACCACCAGTAACCCATCCGCCTCTTCAACCTTTTCCATCGCCCTTGCGGCAGTGGGCGCAGCAACGTTTTCGCCAAAAAACACCACATCCGGCTTCATGCGCTCGCCGCCGCAGTGCGGGCAATGCGGCACCTGGAAACGCGCCTCGAACGCCTCATCGAGCAACGTGTCACCATCGGGTGCCTGCACGGCATCGACCCCGGCCAGATACGGATTCTGGTCGAGCAGGCGCTGCTGAATCACGTCTCGCTCGGTGCGTTTCCGGCAATCCAGGCACAGCACCCAGTGCAGGCTGCCATGCAGTTCCACGACATCCTGACTGCCCGCCTGATCGTGCAGCGTGTCGACGTTCTGAGTGATCACGCCGCTGATCAGGCCATGCTGCTGCAGGGTCGCGAGGGCGTAGTGGGCTGCGTTGGGACTGGCGGCGCGCACCCGTGGCCAGCCGAGCATGGCGCGCGCCCAATAGCGTCGGCGGGCCTCGGGCGCGTTGAGAAATTCCTGAAACATCATCGGTTGCCGGCCCCGTCGCACGCCGTCGCTGTCGCGGTAGTCGGGGATCCCGGAGGATGTACTGATGCCGGCCCCGGTCAGGACCACGAACGAGCGTTCGCCCATCCAGTGCAGGAGCGTTTCAGTCCCGGATTCGGCAGACGTGTCGAACATGCAGAGTTCCTCGTGAGCGCAGCGGTGGGCCGATACTAAACGAGGCGGGTGATTTATGCTTCGGCCGATTGAGCGGTGTTGCGGTTGATGTCGGGCTCTGCAGGCAGAAAACGTGCTGGCGTCTGCAGCGGTTCAGCCAATGATTCAGTGGCTGCACTGCAATCGCCAGCACGCTTACGCCCAAAGGTTCTGCAGGCAAACCTGGCCTTAGCTCAGCAGCTCTGCAAACGCCTTGTCTGCTTCCAGCACGGCGGGCAGTGCTGCGAACAGCGCGTCCAGATCGATCCCCTCGAACAGCGGGCCGTCGACCGCTTGTCGTGCTTCTGGCGTAGCGCCGCCATGGTTTTCCAGCGCGTCGGAAATAGTCAGCGCCTGGGCGACGATCCGCGGCTGGGTTGCATCGCCCGGCGCCTGCATGGGCCTGGCCTGATAGGCAATGGCGTGCTGAATGACAGTGGGCAACTGCCAGCGACGTGCCAGTTCCGCACCGACTTCCGGATAACCGAAACCCAGTTGCAGCGTTTCAATGGCTGCGCGACCGGTCGTGCCGGTTTTCGTCACGCTGTTGATGCGTTCCGCCACCTGAGGCGCACCGGTCTGAATCAGCAATTCCCCGATGTCGTGCATCACCCCGCAGGTGAAGGCAATTTCCGCATCGGCACCGGACTGCTTGGCCAGCAACCGACAAATTCCGGCCACCTGAAAACTCTTCAGCCAGAATCCTTTGAGGTCGAAGCTTGGTCCGGCCTTGAACGCGCCGGTGACCGCCGAGGCCAGCACCAGCGTGCGCAAGGTGTTGAAGCCCAGCCGCATCGCCGCGTCCTCGATGCTGGAGGATTCACGTGCGCCCCGGAACCGGGCGGAGTTCGCCAGGCGCAGGATTTTGGCGGAAATGACCGGGTCCTTCTGAATGTTGCGGGCGATGCTTTCAAGGTTCGATGAAGGATTGTCGAACTGCAGAATCAGGTCTTGAGCCACTTTGGGAATGCTCGGAAGACTGCCCAGATCCGCGAAGAGTTGCTCGATACCCATGGCACTGCTCCTGTCTCATGTGAATTAGCAACGATAGGCAACATTCACGGTTCTGCACGCCCGGTGTTCAGCTTTTGGTACAGGCGGCACACTCTGGGAGGCAATGGGAGCTCTACCTGAAATGAAAGGAAAATGACGTCAGCCCGGGGTGCCAGAACGGGCAGTTGTCGGTGTTTTTTGAACCGACCTGCATGCCCTTGCACGATCTTTTTCAGCTCCCGAGCAGCGGAGGCGGTTTGTCGGGCAAAAAATCAGTAATATGGCGCAACATCGGAACGGGCCGTGTCCTGTACCGGGCCTTCACGACCATATTGAAGAAACGCCAGACGCCGGGAATGCCGGCCGCGCTGGCCAGGAAATAGAGGGTGTCATGGGTAACGAAAGCATTAATTGGGACAAGCTGGGTTTCGACTACATCAAGACCGACAAGCGCTATCTGGCTCACTGGCGTGACGGCGAGTGGGAAAAAGGCACCCTGACCGAAGACAACGTGCTGCATATCAGCGAAGGTTCCACCGCGCTGCATTATGGTCAGCAGTGCTTTGAAGGCCTGAAGGCTTATCGCGCCAAAGACGGCTCGATCAACCTGTTCCGTCCGGACCAGAACGCCGCTCGCATGCAGCGCAGCTGCAGCCGCCTGCTGATGCCCCATGTGCCGACCGATGTGTTCATCGAGGCGTGCAAGGAAGTGGTTCGCGCCAACGAGCGCTTCATCCCGCCTTACGGCACCGGCGGTGCGCTGTACCTGCGTCCGTTCGTGATCGGCGTGGGCGACAACATCGGCGTCCGTGCCGCCCCCGAGTTCATTTTCTCGGTGTTCTGCATCCCGGTCGGCCCCTACTTCAAAGGCGGCATGAAACCGCATAACTTCGTGATCTCCAGCTATGACCGCGCCGCGCCACAAGGCACCGGTGCCGCCAAGGTCGGTGGCAACTACGCGGCCAGCATGATGCCGGGCAGCGAAGCGAAGAAGCATGGTTTCGCCGACGCCATCTACCTGGACCCGCTGACCCACTCGAAGATCGAGGAAGTGGGCTCGGCCAACTTCTTCGGTATCACCCACGACGATCAGTTCATCACGCCGAAATCGCCATCGGTACTGCCGGGCATCACCCGTCTGTCGCTGATCGAGCTGGCGTCGAGCCGGCTGGGTCTGAAGGTCACCGAAGGTGAAGTGTTCATCGACAAGCTCGATCAGTTCAAGGAAGCCGGTGCCTGCGGTACCGCTGCCGTGATCACGCCCATCGGCGGCATCAGCTACAAAGACAAGCTGCACGTCTTTCACAGCGAAACCGAAGTCGGCCCGGTGACCCAGCGTCTGTACAAAGAGCTGACCGGCATCCAGTTCGGCGAGATCGAAGGCCCGGCAGGCTGGATCGTCAAGGTCTGATCCCGACGCTTTCACCACAAAAAACACCGCCTTCACGGCGGTGTTTTTTTTCGCCCGGCGTTTACGTACGAAATTTCCGACCTCAGGTTTGGCAATCCCTTGACTGAATGCGCAGTGTGGCGTCGGCGGGTGAACTATGGTTCATGCGGGCCATGTCCCGACGTCTGATAACGGCGATAAAGAATAAGGAAGCGTTATGTACCCACGAGCTGTTTCACGTTCCGTTCAGCGCGCTCGGCCGCTGGCATTTTCCATGGGGCTGCTGGCCCTTGGGCTGACACTGAACGCCGGGGCCGAGGATTACCCTCACGCCCACGAGAGCATCGGCACGGTCGAGCAGATTTACGACGGCGCAATGTTGCCGGACCTTGCCGTCAGCACGTACCGCAACATCGACCGGCTGTTTCCCACCCATACGATCAAGGCCGGCGGCCACCCTTACGCGTTGCCCAGGTCGGACAAGCAACTGGCCAATGTGCGCTTCACCTACGAGGGCAAAAAGTACGACCTGTACGACTACGTGGCACTGGACAGCGTCACGGCGATGCTGGTGATCAAGGATGGCAAGATCGTCTTCGAGACCTACCAGCGCGGCAACAGCGAGAAAACCCGCTGGATGTCGATGTCGATGGCCAAGTCCATCACCTCGACGCTGGCCGCTGCCGCGATCAAGGACGGGCTGATCAAAGGCCTCGATTCGCAGGTCGTCGATTACGTGCCTGAGCTCAAAGGCAGCGCCTACGACGGCGTGACGGTGCGCGATGTACTGATGATGTCCTCGGGGGTGAAGTGGAACGAGACGTACACCGATCCTGCATCGGATCGTCGGGCTCTGCTCAGGGCGCAGATTTCGCAGAAACCGCGTTCGGCGGTGACGCTCATGGCCGGGCTGCCACGCGCCGCCGAGCCTGGCACGGTGAACAACTACAGCACCGGCGAGACGCAGATTCTGGGGGAAATCGTGCGCGGCGCGGTGAAAATGCCGCTGGCCGACTACCTGTCGAAGAAGATCTGGCAGCCGTTCGGCATGGAAAGCGATGCCCGATGGTGGCTCGATTCGCCCGATGGCGTGGAGATTGGCGGCAGCGGCATCAGCGCTACCTTGCGCGATTACGGGCGCTTCGGGCTGTTCTTCATGAATGGCGGGAAGATCGACGGCAAATCCATTCTGCCCGACGGCTGGGTCAGCGAAGCCACCTTGCCGACCACCCTCAAGGGCGGCAAGAAGCTCGATTACGGCTACATGTGGTGGACCGCCTGGACCGAAGCCTCGGTTGAAGATGGCGCCTACGCCGCCGTTGGCATCCAGGGACAGAACATTTACATCAATCCAGCCAATAACGTGGTCATCGTCACGTTCGGCGCGCAGCCCAAGCCGGTGGACAAAGAGCCTGTCGATCCCATGACTTTCTTCGACGCCGTGGTCGCCGCCCTGAAATAGCGGCTCAACCGCGCCGTGACGGCGACGGGCTGTCAGGTCAACGCTGTACGCCGTACTCGCCAAGCAACTGCGCCATCCAGTCCATGAACACCCGGCAGCGTTGCGGCAGGTGACGGCGATGGGCGTACAGCAGTGACACCGGCATCGGCGCGGGCAGGTAATCGGGCAGTATCTCGACCAGGTCGCCGCGCGCCAGCTGGTAGCGCTCGGCCAGGCGGGGGATCTGCACGATGCCCAGACCGCCCAGGCACGCCGCCTCGTAGGCTTCGATGTAGTTGACGGTGACGCTGCACGGCATGGCGACGTGGCAGTCTTTGCCGTCGCGGTGGTACTCGAACATCGAATCGCTGCCGCCGAACGCCGACACGTAATTGACCAGCCGATGCTGCTGCAGATCCTCCAGCGTGTGGGGAACGCCAAAGCGTTCGGCGTAGCTTCTGCTGACGCAATTGACCATCTGCAGGTGGCCGACCGAGCGCGCCACCAGTGACGTATCGGGCAGTTCACCGACGCGCATGATGCAATCGAACCCCTCGCGGACCAGGTCGACGCGGCGGTCCGTGCTGCTGATTTCCAGCTCGATCAAGGGGTGTCGGGCAATGAACTCCCCCAGTCGGGGCATCACCAGCCTGCGTGCGACGGCAGTCGGCATGTCGACCCGCAAGCGACCGCTGAGCACCGCGTTGTCCTGGCGAAACAGGTTCTCCAGCTCGTCCATCTGCGCCAACAGGTCTTTGCTGCGCTCGTACAACACCTGGCCGTCCGGGGTGGTCTGCACTTTGCGCGTGGTGCGCAGCAGCAGGCGCGTGTCGAGCAGCTCCTCCAGCCCGCGGATGTGTTCGGACACCGTCGAGCGCGGTAGATTCAGGGCGTCGCTGGCCTGCGTGAAGCTCGACATCTCGGCGACCCTGATAAAGGTTTTCAGCAGCTCCAGCTTGTTCATGAATTCCTGCCTATTGTTCGGCCTGTTCGACTATTCATGTCGGAGGAGGGCTGTTTATCAAATGACTGCCGAACAATACGCTGGTCCTCAACGACTGACCATCACTCCATGAGGAAGCATTCATGAGCAACAAGATCGCGATCATCACCGGCGCAAGCCGTGGCCTGGGCAAGAACACTGCGCTGCATCTGGCCCGGCAGGGCGTTGACATCATCGGCACCTATCACAGCCGCGAAGACGAAGCGCAAAGCGTCGTCGCCGAAATCGAAGCCTTGGGCGGCAAAGCGAAAATGCTCAGGCTGGATGTTGGCAACAGCGGTCAGTTCGACGTGTTCGTCACGCAGATCGCCGCACTGCTCAAGGCCTACTTTCAGGCTGAGCGCATCGACTTTCTGGTGAACAACGCCGGCATCGGCCTTTACGCCTCTTGTGCAGAAACCACCGAGGCGCAATTCGATCAGTTGGTGAACGTGCATTTCAAAGGGCCGTTTTTCCTGACCCAAAAACTGCTGCCGCTGCTGGCCGACGGCGGGCGTATCGTCAACCTGTCGTCGGGGCTGGCGCGTTTCTCGCCGGTCGGCTATGCCGCGTATGCGTCGATGAAGGGCGCAATCGAAGTGTGGACGCGTTATCTGGCGAAAGAACTCGGGCCGCGCGGCATTACCGTGAACGCCATCGCACCTGGCGCCATCGAGACCGATTTCGGCGGCGGCACGGTGCGTGACAACGCCGATGTGAATGCCTGGGTATCGGCGAATACTGCCATGGGCCGCGCCGGCCTGCCGGACGACATCGGCGCTGCCATCGCGATGCTGCTGGGCGACGGCGGACGCTGGATCACGGCGCAACGCATCGAAGTGTCGGGCGGCATGTTCGTCTGAACGACGCCGGGCGTTGACGAAGGTCCGGGCCCGTCGCTAACCGTTGATGTAATAGATGCACAGCGACAGGGTCAGCAGTGAGCCCAGCGTCGAAATCAGGATGGTGCTGGAGACCACCGACGCCTCTCGCTTGTAGTACTCGGCCAGCATGAACGGCCCGGTGCCGGTGGGCAGCGCGCTGAGCAACAGGGCGGAGTTTGCCCACAGCGGCGGCAGATGAAACACCTTGAACGCCAGGAACCAGGTCAACAGCGGGTGAGCGATCAGCTTGATCAACACCAGAAGGCTCGTGCCATGGCGCGGGCCTTGTTGTTTCTGGGCGAGAAACAGTCCCAGGGAAATCAACGCGCAGGGCGTGGTCGCCGCGCCCAGCAAGCTGAGGAATTTGTCCAGCGCGCCCGGCAGCGGTACGCCCGTGGCGGCCCAGCAAGCACCCAGAATCGGCGACACCACCAGCGGGTTCTTCGCCAGCGCGAGCAGCACCTTCAACACGATCCGGTGCACTTTCGCTTCGCCTTGCAGGCCGACTTCGATGCACACCAGCGCGATGCCAAACAGCACGCAGACCACAATCAGCGAGGCGATGAGCGCAGGTTCCAGACCGTTCTGTCCCAGCACCATGACGCACAGCGGAATGCCGATGTACCCGGTGTTGGCGTAGGACGCACTCAGCGCATCGATGCTGGCGTCGGCAAAATGCCCGGCCTTTCTGCGCCGCAGCAACAAGGTGATGACGAACATCGCCATCGTCGACAGGGTGAAAGCCAGCACGAAACCGGGATGCCAGATCTGCTCCCAGGTGGCATTGGCGGTGGCGGTGAACAGCAATGCCGGTAGGCACAACCAGACCACCATGCGATTGATTTCAGACGCCGCGCCGGGGCCGAGGCGGTTGGTCCGTCGGCACAGGTAACCCACCAGGATCAGGGCAAAAATCGGCAACAGCACATTCAAAACGGAAGACATCAGACCCGGCCTTGGCTATTTGAAGAGATGCAGCGAAACAAACGGCAAAGATTAAAGTCGGAAATCGTTAGCGTCCAACCTTTCTCGCCATTGACGCCGGGATTTCATCTGGCCGGATGCCCGTGGCAGAGCGGGCGCAAGAGGGAAGCCGGGTGCCCGAGAGGATTCGGGCACCGCGAGGAGATTCATTTTTTCAGCGGTTTGGTCTTGACCGGTGCGATGTCGAGAATCTTGCCGTCGCTGACGTTTACCAGCACATACTTGTCGTTGATCATCACCCACTGGCTGTCTTCGGCCGGTGCCGTGAGGTGTTTGTCCTGCCAGTCTTTGATGCCGACGCGTTCTTCTTTATAAAGATCGGGCGCGGTGTCGCCGACTTTGTAACGCTGATTGGTGTGTTCAGCCTGCACGCTGGCGTTCGAGGCTGTCTGCGCCTGGGCCATGAAGCTGGTGCCGCTCAGACAGGTCGCGATGGCCGCGCAGGCCATCAGGGTTTTCAGGTTCATGGGCAATTCCTTCTGTTATTCCTCTGGTCAACCCGAAAATCGGGCCGCTGCGCTGTGGTTTTCAGCGTCGTATTATTTTTTGACAGGAACAATGTCGGTGATCTGGCCGTTGGTGGTCTGCACCTGAACGTACTTGTCGTTGATGCGCACCCACTGGCTCTGCTCGGCGGGCGCCTTGAGGCCTTTTTGCTTCCAGTCTTTGATGGCCTCGCCTGGGCGCTGGAATTTTTCCGGCGCGCGATCACCTTTTTCCAGGTCTCGCATGTTGTCTTTGGAGGGTTGAACGGTCTGCGCTGGTGCGTCTTCGGCTTGCACGGCGAAGCTGGCGACAGAGACACATCCCAGAATCGTCAAACCGGCGATGAGCGATTTGCTGTTCATTCGAAACTCCTTTCCAGTGCGTAATGCGCTGTCACTAGTTCCGACCGTGGTGGCTGCAAATCATTCAGTGGGAGAGGGTGGATGTGCGGACCTGCGCTAAGGCCAGTGCGTCGGCGCACGCCGCAGACCATGAAAGCGGCCTGCGGGCGTGGCAGACGTCGGATCAGCCAGCCAGCGCCTGTTCGATGCTGGCGCTCAGCGGCGTTGTCGGCCGACCGATCAGACGGCTCAATTGGCGGGCGTCGTCGAACAGGGCGCCCTTGGCCGCCGCGGCATCGGAGTCGGACAGCAACTCGGCGACAAACTCAGGCAGTCCGGCCTGCAGCAGCGCAGCGCGGTAGTCGGGCTGTGACAGGTCGGTATAAACCACGGGCTTGCCGGCCTGACGCGACACCTGGTCGGCGAACTCGCTGAGTGTGTAGGCGCTGTCTCCCGCCAGTTCGTAGACACTGCCGGCCTGATCATCCTGCGCGGTCAGCACGGCAACGGCTGCCGCTGCGTAATCGGCGCGGGCTGCCGAACTGATGCGGCCTTCGTCCGCGCTGCCGAAATGCGCGCCATGGGCCAGATCACCCGCGATGCCCGCCGTGTAGTTTTCGTGATACCAGCCATTACGCAACAGCACTGCCGGAACCCCCGACTGTGCCAGCGCGGCTTCGGTCTGGCGATGCTCTTCGGCCAGCCCGAGCGCCGAGGTCGGCGCGTGCAGAACGCTGGTATACGCCAGCAGCTTGACGGCGGCACGTCTGGCCGCGTCGATCACGGCCTGGTGTTGAGCCACCCGCTGACCGACTTCGCTGGACGAGATCAGCAGGATCTTTTCCGCGCCGGCAAACGCGCTGTCCAGCGTGGCAGGCTGCGAATAGTCGGCATGACGAACCTGTACGCCCTTGGCCGCCAGGTCAGCGACTTTTTCCGGGCTGCGCACAGCCGCAACGATCTGACTGGCAGGCAGGGTCTGCAGCAGTTGAGTAATGACTAGACGACCCAATTGGCCGGAAGCACCGGTGATGACGATCATGATGATGTACCTGAGCGGCAGTGAATGTGCGCTCAGCATAGTCATCATGCTAACCTTTAGTAAGTACGTACAAAAAGGTAAGTGCAATGAACGACATTTCAAGCCCGTCGACAGAAAGCGCCTCGCTGCTGGAGCGTATCCGTACCGGTGAGGTGCTGGCACGAGACTGCCCGTCGCGGGAAATTCTCAACCATGTGTGCAGTCGCTGGGGTGTGCTGGTGCTGGTGGTGCTGCTGGACGGCATGCACCGGTTCAGCGAACTGCGGCGCAAGATCGGCGGTGTCAGCGAGAAGATGCTTTCCCAGACTCTGCAGAGTCTCGAGCAGGACGGGTTCATCGACCGCAAGGCGCTGCCGGTGGTGCCGCCACATGTGGAATACAGCCTGACCCCGCTGGGCGAGGAGGTCGCGTTGCAGATGGACGGCCTGACGACGTGGATCGAGCGCAATCTGCCGCGCATCCTGCAGGCGCGGCAGGCCCGCACCGTCAGCGCGAGCGACGGGTCATAAGGTCGCGGCGAGTGCCACGGCTGCCTTGCTGGCAGCGCTGCGGGATTCGGCGTCAACTTCCGGGCCCAGCAGGGTTTTCTCGATGACGATGTTGTATTGCTCGTCGATGCCGACCATCTCCGCCCACGTGGTGAGGTAGGCGATCTGATGCTCGGCGCGATCCAGAGGCGCGCCCCGGGCCGCGATGACAACCACTTTGCGCCCGTCGAGCAAGCCGTTCAGGCCGCGCTCATCAAAAGTGAACAGCAGGTCTTTCTGACTGACGACGTCGATCAGGTGCTTGAGCTTGTAGGGAATGCCGAAATTCCACATGGGCACGGCAAACAGGATGATGTCGGCGCTGACGAAGCGCTGGGCCAGTTCCGTGATCTGCGCCCAGGCCTGCGCCTGCTCCGGCGTGCGCTCGATGCCCTGAATACCGGCGTACTTGGCGTCCAGCGCCGCGCCGTCGAACTCGGGCAGGGGCGTGTTCCAGACGTCCAGGGTGTCGACCGTGGCAATCGCGTGCTGAGCCTGCCAGGCATCGATGAACGTCCTGGCCACCTCGATCGAGGCGGACCGTTGCTTGCGGGGGGAGCTTTCGATGTAAAGCAGGTGCGGCATGACGGTGTCCTCTGCGGGAAGAAAGCGGTGCTTGATTATTAGCAGAAGACTGCGCCGCCGGTTCAAGAGTTGCAGCGTCGCTTGCCCACCTCCTGCCTGACGGCCCTGCGCCGGGCCGGCCGTGACCATCCTGGCCGACCCGACGCAGCATGCTCGCGTCAGCCGAACGTGGCGCCGCGTGTGTTCACGAACAGCGAATAGATGGAATGACTGCTGGCCATGAACAAACGGTTGCCCTCGCGGCCGCCGAAGCACAGGTTCGGGCAGCGTTCGGGCAGCGAAATATGACCGATTGCCTTGCCCTGCGTATTGAAGACGCGCACGCCGTCGAGCTTTTCCAGGTCGGCCTTGGGATCGCCGTTGCCACCCCAGCCGCACCAGAGGTTGCCCGCTTCGTCGCACTTCATGCCGTCGATGGCGGCGTAATCGAGCCCTTCGACATGTTTGCGCCGGGCGCCGAGGCTGCCATCCTCGTTGACCGCGATGGCCCAGATCAGCCGGTTGGGCTTGGCCCGCCCTTCGACCACGTAAAGGGTTTTTTCGTCCGGCGAGAAACACAGGCCGTTAGGGCCGTTGAGGTCGTCGATCACTCGCGTGACCTTTGCGCTCTGGCCGTCGATCCTGTAAACCGCATGGGGCTGCGCGGGAGTGATCTTGTGACCTTCGTAGTTGTTGCCGGTCTGGAAGGGCGGGTCGCTGAACCAGATCGAGCCATCGCTTTTGCAGACGATGTCGTTGGGCGAATTGAAAGGCTTGCCTTCGAAGCTGTCCGCCAGCACGGTCACGCTGCCGTTGTGTTCGATGCGGGTGATGCGGCGGCCTTCGGTACTGGTGGTCGAGCCTTCGCAGACGAGGAGCCGGCCCTGGCGGTCGCGACACAGCCCGTTGGAGAAATTCGAGTTCTCGCGGTAGACCGAAAAGGTGTCGGTGATTTCGTCCCAGCGCATGATCCGGTTGTTGGGAATGTCGCTGACCAGCAGATAGCGCCCGTCGCCCACCCAGACCGGACCTTCGGCCCAGCGCATGCCCGTGGCGAGCTTCTCCACGCTGGCGTTGAAGATGCGCAGGTCGAGGAAGCTGTCGTCGAGAATGTGGATCAGCGGATCGGGATAGCGTTGGCTGAGCGGCTCGGCGGCGCTGGCCAGACGAGGAAGGGCGGCGCTGCCGAGGGTGGCGAGCGTGGCCGATACGGCCAGTGAGTGTTTCAGAAAGGTTCTGCGACTGTTGCCTTCAGGCTCATCGGAATAGGTCGATTCCATGTAGCGGTCTCCGTTGAATTATTTTTTTACGGGCCGCTAGTAATACATCGTGATAAGACATCGTACAAGTGCGAGTCGGTCAGCGAATACCAAGTTGCAGGCGCAGCATTCCGCCGAAGGACTGCCGCCAAGGGCAGCAGCGCGAGACTCGCTTCGCCTGCCAAGTCATGAAAAGTCATGAAAAAAAGCCCGGCCTCATCTCTGAGGCCGGGCATTTTCAATGCGCCAACAGCGCGTGGAGCGCTGCGGCGGCGGTGGCTTCGTACGGCGACTTCGTACCGGTTACTTCGGCGTCAACGCCTCTCGCACATCTTTCACCTGCGCAGCGGACACCGCAGGCGCCGCGTTGCCCCAGGTGTTGCGCACGTAGGTCAGCACATCAGCGACGTTGTCGTCCGACAGGTTCCAGCCGAATGCCGGCATGGCTGGCGCGGTCGGCGCTGCATCGGTGGCGCCCGCACGGCTGCCCGCCAGCACCACACGAATCAGCGACGACGGATCGTTGCTGTTGATCAACGGCGCCTTGGCCAGTTTCGGGAACAGGTGGGCGGCGCCTTCACCGGTCGGCGTGTGGCACGCCGAACAGCGGTCAGCGTAGATCGCCTTGCCCGCCACCATCGCCGCATCACTGGCCGCAACCGCGGCCGCCGGCTCGGCCGGCCTGGCGCCGTCCTTCAGGTAGACCGCCACGGCCATCAGGTCCTCATCGTTCCAGTGCTGCGACGAGTGCTCGACTTCCTCGGCCATGGGGCCGGAGGCGATGTCGAAGCGGTTCGCGCCGGTCTTCAGGTACTGGACGATGTCCGCTTCGTTCCACGCACCCAGACCGTCGTGGCCGGTGGAGGTGATGTTCGGCGCCACCCAGTTCTGCAAGTTGGCGCCAGTCAGGAACTGGTCGTTCTTGTCGCCGCCGATCAGGTTCTTCGGCGTATGGCAGGTGCCGCAGTGCCCGAGCCCTTCAACCAGATAAGCGCCGCGGTTCCACTGCTCGGACTTCTGCGGGTCGGCCTTGAATTCGCCTTCCTTGAAGTTGAGCAGGTTCCAGCCGATCAGGCTGGTGCGCACGTTGAACGGGAAGGGCAACTGATTGGTTTCCACCTTGTTGTCCGACGCGTCGACGGTTCTCAGGTAAGCCCAGATTGCCAGGTTGTCTTCGCGCCGCACCTTGGTGTACGCCGTGAAGGGCATGGCGCCGTACAGACGCTTGCCGTCCAGGCCGTGCCCCTTGGACATGGCGTTCTGGAAGTCTTCAAAGGTCCAGCGACCAATGCCGTTGACCGGGTCCGGCGTGATGTTGGCGCCCGCGAGTTTGCCGAAGGGCGTATCGAGGATGACTCCACCGGAAAACAACGGCTTGCCAGGCAAGGTATGGCACGCCGTGCAGTCGCCCAATGTGGTCAGGTAGCGGCCTTTTTCCACCAGGTTATAGGAATCAGCACCAGTGGCGGCGTGAACCAGGCCAACGGACAGTCCGATGACGCCCGCACATACAGTCAGAAGCGTCTTCATACGCTGATCATCTCCCCTGGACGCTTGAGGTAGCGGGTGCGAATGGCGTCCGCCGCTTTGAAAGCCAGTGCCGCCACGGTGCCGGTCGGGTTGTAACCGGGGTTCTGCGGAAACGCCGAGGAGCCGACCACGAACAGGTTGGGCACGCCCCACACTTGCAGGTATTTGTTCACCGAGCTGTTCTTCGGGTCGGCGCCCATGATGAAGCCGCCGACGATGTGCGACGACTGATACGGCGAGCTGTTCCAGTGGCCGGTCTGGGCGCTGGGGACCATCTGCCGTGGATTCATGCTCTTGGCGATCTCGCCGACCTTGCCGGTGACATAGGCCGCCATCTTGCGGTCGTTCTCCGGGAAGTCGAAGGTGATCCGCAGCAACGGGCGTCCCAGCGGGTCCTTGTAGGTCGGGTCCAGCGACAGGTAATTGGTGCGGGTCGCGTAACTGCTCGCTTCGCAGCCGATGGACATGGTGCTGGCGTAATTCTTGACCGTGGCCTTTTTCCATTCCGAGCCCCACGCCGGGGTGCCGGGCGGCAGCGGGCGAGAGTCGATCGGCGCTGCACCGATCGGCGTGACGCGCGTGCTGCCGCCGCCGACGAAGCCCAGCCCCGAGTGGTCGAAGTTGTCGTTGTTGAACTCGTCGATGCCCATGCCGATGGCGCCGCCGCCGATGAAGGGGTTGAAGTTCTTGTCATCGAAGAACATGCGCACGCTGTTGGCGGTCTGGTAGGCGTAATTGCGGCCGGTGGTGCCGGTGTTGGTGACCGGGTCATAGGGCTGGCCGATGCCGGACAACAGCATCAGGCGCACGTTTTCAAAGATGAAGGCACTGATGACGACCAGCTCGGCCGGCTGTTCCCATTCTTCGCCGTTGGCATCCATGTAGACGATGCCGGTGGCGCGCTTGCCGCTGCTGTCCATGGTCACGCGCAGGACTTCGCAGTTGGTCATGGCGGTGAAGTTCGGCTTGCGGATCAGGACCGGCAGCACCGTGGTGATGGCACTGGCCTTGGAGTAGTTCGCGCAACCGTAGTTGGTGCAGAAACCGCAGTAGGTGCACGGCCCCATCGCCACGCCCAGCGAGTTCACATACGGCTGCGACACCAGGGCCGAGGGCACCGGGAAGGGCTTATAGCCCAGGTTAGTCGCCGCTTCGGCAAACAGCGTCGGTGCGTAAGTCTGCTGCGTCGGCGGGTTGGGGTATTCCTCGGAACGGGCGCCCTCGAAGGTGTTGCCCCCTTCCTGAATCACGCCCTTGATGTTGCCGGCCTTGCCCGAAACGCCCGCCAGGCGGTCGAATTTGGTGTAGAACGGCTCCATCTCTTCCCAGTCGGTGCCCCAGTCCTGCAGGGTCAGTTCAGGGGACAGCTCTTTGCCGTAGCGCTCTTTGAGGTGGCTGGCGAGGCGAAACTCATGGGGCTGAAAGCGGAAGGTGATACCCGCCCAGTGGTTGCCCGCGCCGCCTGTGCCGTTACCGGGGTGGAACGAACCCCACGAACGCATCGGCAGCGCGGTTTCGTTGACGCTGTTGCGAATCGTCGTGGTGTTTTGCCGGGTCCGCAGCATCAGGTCCTGACGGCGGTTGTAGCGCAGTTCGTCGGCCGCCGAGGCGACGTTGAAGTCGGCTGCGGTGTCACGCCACGGGCCCCGCTCGAAACCGATGATCTTGAGGTTTTCGTCCGCCAGTTCGTTGGCAATGATGGATCCGGCCCAGCCGAGCCCGACAACCACGACATCCGTGGAAGGTAGTTTTTTGGCCATGTCGAATTAACCCTTCTTGGTCCAGGCGGAGCTGCCGATGATGGAGAGCGGCACCAGATTCAGCTTCTGGTTATGCAGACCGATGTACTCGCGGTAGTCGTAGCGGGCACCGGGGAAGCCGATCATTTTCCACGACACCATGTCGCGGTTGCCGCCATAGACCGGGTCGGCGAAGAAGCCTTCCATGGTGTTGCCGAGCACTTGCTGAAAGAACAGTTTGGCGTCGATGCCGTCCAGCGCGATGTCGCCTTTTTCCAGACCGGTCAGCAGCTTGTCCTGATCGGGCGCGGCGAGGGCGGTAAAGCCCTTCTGGAATTGTTTCTGGCAGTAAGCGTCGAGTCCGGCCAGGCCCAGCCGGTAGCGCTGACGCGGCACCAGTTCGGATTGGTCGCCCTGCATGGGCGTGCCCTTTTCGAACGGGCCCTGCATGTACAGGCGGCTGAACGTGCCGTACTCGCCGGCCAGCTGACGATCGATGAACACGGCGCAGCCTGCGTCCTTGCCACTGACACTCAGGTCGTCGGCGGGAATCAGCCGGGCCACGATCGCCTCGACCGCGGCGGCTTCGGCGTCAGTGAAGAACTGCCAGCCGGGGGTGTCGTAGTGCATCGGGCCGTTGTGATCGAACGGCACCCACTGGGGAACACCGACGACGGTGGCAGCCTTGGCGGTTGCGGCGGCACCGACTGCAAGCGAGGCAGCGGAGGTCTTGAGCAACTGGCGGCGGGTGAAGCCTTTGGATTTTTCTGTCATTCAGGGCTCCTGCGAACGCGACTTCACGGGCCATTGCAGGAATGGTCCGTGTCGAAGTGGCGTTCAGCGTTCTTTATTCACGGTTGGACGGGCATACGATGTGCCCGGCGTCTTGCTTGAGCGGGGGTGTGACATTGGGTCTCTGGTCTGCCGGTGAGCGAGAAGCGCACACTGAGCGGGGCATTGCCCTTGCCGCTGTCATCTTTTCCACGCTGGCGGCAATCATAGATGTGTTACCAGACGTTGCATCGTCCTCATTTCGTAAATGACCGTTACCGATTTCGCAACAGTGCCGGGTTCGACTCAAGTCTCTGCGGGCGTTCGACGTTCCGCCCGCAGCGCTGGGACCCTTGCTTTAGAGGGTCCTGAACGTTCGTGTAATACCGAGATCTATCCACGTTCGATCTGATCCGTTTCTTCTGATGTCATCTGTCATGCAATTGGCGCGTCCATTGTGCCGTTCTGCGCAATAAAGCAAGGCTTCACGGCGATGGGTTCTGATGCGCCGAATGCGCGCGCCACGCTTGCCAGCTTCGCTCAACATGACAGGATTTTCATGAAGATCGCGCCGTGAAACCGGTCACTTCTTGGTATCGTGCACGCCATTTGCGTCCTGATAATCCCCACGCGGGCGCTGTGTCTGTCGTCTTCATCTTCACCGAGTAGCTGTAGAAATGCCCGATCCGATACCCCTCAAGGATCATGAAAAGGAAACCAGGCTGGTCAACAAGCGGTTGATCGCCTGTGCCTTGTTCGTGACCCTGCTCAGTATTGCGCTGGTCTGCCGGATGTATTTCCTGCAGGTCACTCAATACGCCTATCACTCGACCATCTCCGAAAACAACCGTGTGCACGTGCTGCCGATTCCGCCCGAGCGCGGGCTGATCTACGACCGCAACGGAGTGATCCTCGCCGATAACCGCCCAAGCTTTAACCTGACCATGACCCGCGAGCGCGCGGGCGACTGGCATGCGGTGATCGAGGAGCTGATGCACATCCTCAACCTCCCGGACGAAGACCGCATCATTTTCGACAAAGCCATGAAGAACTCGCCCCATCGCTTCGTGCCGGTGACGCTGCTTTATGAGCTGACCGAGGAGCAGATTGCGCTGTTGGCGGTGAACCAGTTCCGTCTGCCGGGGCTGGACGTCGAGGCGCAGTTCGTCCGCCATTACCCGCTGGGCGCACATTTTGCGCACTCGATCGGTTATGTCGGGCGGATCAACGAGAAGGAGGCCACGCAGCTCGATCAGGTCGAGTATCGCGGCACGCAGTCGATCGGCAAGACCGGCATCGAGCGCTTCTACGAAAACGAGCTGCACGGCCACGTCGGTTACGAAGAGGTCGAGACCAACGCCCAAGGGCGCGTGCTGAGGGTACTCAACCACCACGATCCGGTCGCGGGCAAAAGCATCACCCTGAGCCTGGACATCAAGCTGCAGGAAGCCGCCGAGGAGGCGCTGGGTGATCGACGCGGGTCGGTGGTGGCGCTCGACCCTGCCACAGGCGAGGTGCTGGCGATGGTCAGCAAGCCGAGTTTCGACCCCAATCTGTTCGTCACCGGCATCAGTTTCAAGGAGTATTCGGCGTTGCGCGATTCGGTCGACCGACCGTTGTTCAACCGCGTGCTGCGCGGCCTGTATGCGCCGGGGTCCACGATCAAGCCGGAAGTGGCCATCGCCGGGCTCGACAGCGGCATCATCACGCCCTCGACCCGGGTGTTCGATCCGGGTTATTTCCAGCTGCCCGATTTCGACCACAAGTACCGTAACTGGAACCACTCCGGCGATGGCTGGGTGGATCTGAATGCCGCGATCATGCGGTCCAACGACACGTATTTCTATGACCTGGCGCACAAGCTGGGCATTGATCGACTGCACGATTACCTGACCATGTTCGGCATTGGTCAGAAGGTCTCGCTGGACATGTTCGAAGAGTCCGCCGGGCTGATGCCGTCCAAGGAATGGAAGCGCATCACCCGCCGTCAAGCCTGGTTCCCGGGCGAAACGGTGATTCTCGGCATCGGTCAGGGCTACATGCAGGTGACGCCGCTGCAGTTGGCACAGGCCACGGCGCTGATCGCCAACAAGGGCGTGTGGAACCGGCCGCACCTGGCCAAGGAAATCGGCGGCGTGGCGCCAGTCGATGAGCATCCGATGCCCAATATCGTCCTGCGCGATTCGCGGGAGTGGGATCAGGTCAACAACGGCATGCAGTCCGTGATGCACGACCCGCGTGGCATCGCGCGGGCCGCGGCGCAAGGCGCGCAGTACCGCATCGCCGGCAAGAGCGGTACGGCGCAAGTGGTAGCGATCAAGCAGGGCGAGCGCTACAACCGCGACAAAACCCTGGAACGCCACCGCGACAACGCCTTGTTCGTCGGCTTCGCGCCCGCTGCCAACCCGAAAATCGTGGTGTCGGTGATGATCGAAAACGGCGAAGCGGGCGGTCGCGTGGCAGGTCCGGTGGTGCGCCAGATCCTCGACGCCTGGCTGCTCGATCAGGACGGTCATCTCAAGCAGCAATACGCGACACCCGCCGCTGCGCCGGTCAATCCAAAAGTGCAGATCGCGGCGCCCGGCAGGCCCGTCGTGCAGCCGCCGGTCTAAGGGCGAAGCGTTGTGTGACAGGCATGACGCGGTGGCGGGTTTTACCACTGCTGCGCAGCCGAGCGCACTGAGCCGATCGCACCGAGCCGATCCCACTGAACTGTGCACAACGGGGCAGGTCGATGTGAAAGCACGCGCGATGCTGGCAACGGCATCGCCCGCTCAATTCGACTCGACAAGGAAACCTGCCCCATGTCCAGCAGAACCACCGCCGACTACCTCGCCCAAACCCTCGCCGCAGCAGGCGTCTCGAAAATCTGGGGCGTCAGTGGCGACAGCCTGAACGGTCTGACCGACAGCCTCGAACGCCTGGGCAAGATCAAGTGGATGCACACCCGCCATGAAGAGGTGGCGGCCTTCGCAGCCGGTGCCGAGGCGGCGTCCACCGGCAAGCTGGCGGTGTGTGCCGGCAGTTGCGGTCCGGGCAACCTGCATTTGATCAACGGCCTGTACGATTGCCACCGCAGCCGCGTACCGGTATTGGCGATCGCCGCGCAGATTCCTTCTTCGGAAATCGGCCTGAATTACTTTCAGGAGACCCATCCCACCGATCTCTTCAAGGAATGCAGTCACTTCGTGGAAGCGGTGCACAGCGCCGAGCAGTTCCCTCGTGTGCTTGAACGCGCGATGCGCGCTGCGATCAGTCAGCGCGGCGTGGCGGTGATCGTCATTCCGGGCGATGTCGCGTTGAGCCCGGCGCCCGACGCCAAGGCCGAGTGGGTCGACCATGCGCCTGCGCGCGTGATCCCCACCGAGACCGACCTGCAGCGGCTGGTGGACATTCTCGATAAATCCAAGGCGGTGACCTTGCTCTGCGGTGCCGGTTGCGCCGACGCCCACGATCAGGTCGTGGCGCTGGCTGAGAAGCTGGGCGCGCCCGTCGTGCATGCCCTGCGCGGCAAGCAGTACATCGAATACGCCAACCCCTTCGACGTCGGCATGACCGGGCTGATCGGTTTCAGCTCCGGCTACCACGCGATGATGTCATGCGACACGCTGGTGATCCTCGGCAGCAGCTTTCCTTACCGCAACTTCTACCCCGACAAGGCCAGGATCATCCAGATCGACATCGATCCTGCCGCGCTGGGGCGGCGAGTGCCGTTGACGCTGGGCCTCCAGGGCGGCATTGCAGAAACCATCGTCGCCTTGCTGCCGCGCCTCAAGGCCCACACCGATCGCAAGTTTCTCGACAAGGCGCTGGCGCATTACGCCACGGCGCGTGAGGAACTGGATGAACTGGCGACCCCATCGCCCCATGGCGAGCCGATTCACCCGCAATACCTGACGCGCATGGTCGATGCCTATGCCGATCCCGACGCAATCTTCACGGTCGATGTCGGCACACCGACCTTGTGGGCCGCTCGCTATCTGACCATGAACGGCCAGCGCTCGCTGCTGGGCTCGTTCAACCACGGCTCGATGGCCAACGCCATGCCCCAGGCGCTGGGCGCCAAGGCGGCATTCCCCGACCGACAGGTCGTCGCGTTGTGCGGCGACGGGGGCCTTTCGATGCTGATGGGGGATTTGCTGACCATTCGCCAGCTCAACCTGCCGATCAAGATGGTGGTGTTCAACAACAGCTCGCTGGGCTTTGTCGCGATGGAGATGCAGGCCAGCGGCTATGTGCCCCATGACACCGATCTGCACAGCACCAGCTTCGCCAATATCGCCATTGGCGCGGGCATCCTGGGGATCAGGGTGGAAGATTCCGCCGATCTGCCCAACGCGCTTAAAAAAGCGTTCGAGCATCCGGGGCCGGTGCTGGTGGACGTGGTCACTGCCAAGCAGGAGCTGGGCCTGCCGCCGAAAATCAAGCTGGCTCAGGCCAAGGGCTTCAGCCTGTTCATGCTTAAAGCGGTCATGAATGGCAAGGCCGATCAGGTGCTTGAGTTGGCGAAGACCAACTTACGCTGATTGCCGCTCGCACGTGATAGCGGGGCTTAGCCCGCTATCAACCGAAAACGGGTCAGCATTCGGTGACCGCGTCGTTCAGACGCGGTTGCGACCTGGAATTCGCGACCACCGTTTTCGCCGTTTGTTGATCAGGCCATGCGCCTGCAAAGCGGCGCTCGCAGCCCATTTTTTGCCCCCGAAAAGCGCATTTCGCGCACCTTCCGCACCACCCTGAAACACGAATTTCCACTGTTGAAATCTCTTGAAAAAAACCATTGTGCCACCTCGAAAACCGATGTTATGTTGGTAACATCTTGTCTAGAAATGACTGTTCAATAACATTTCCCGATTGATTTCAGCGTGTGTTTCCAGCGGAATTCTCATGGCCAGCAGTCCCTTTCTCGACACCCTGGAGCAACGGTTCAGCGACCTGACGCCGACGGGCAAACGGATTGCCGGCTACCTGTTGGCCAACCCGCAAAAGCTGCCTTTCGAGACGGCCGACAGCATTGCTCAGCAGACCGGCACCACCGGCATTTCGGTAGGGCGTTTCTTGCGTTCGCTGGGCTACCGCAATATCGACGACGTCAAACAGAGTCTTCGTGGCGACAGCGCAAGTCCCTGGGTCATCACCGACCGGCTCGGCGCGTTCCGTGAAGAGAGCACCCACGGCGATGCACTGGAGCGCTCGATGAACCGCGAGCTCGAGGCCATTCAACGGGTGTACGCCCTGGCCCGCAGCGAGACGTTCGGACGCATCGTCGAGCAGTTGTTCAGCGCCGACGCGGTGTTCATCGTCGGCATCCAGACCACGCGCGGCATCCTCAATGCCTTCTTCACGCACCTGGAATACATTCGGCCCAAGGTCTATTACGTCGACGGACTGTCGGGCACCTACGCCGAATCGCTGAACTCGCAGTTCGACAACCCCTACGCGGTGATTGCGGACTTTCGCACCTACTCGTCGGTGACCCGCACGTTTTGCGAAGTCGCTCATCAACAGGGCCTGGCCCTGGCTTTCATCACTGATTTTCACTGTCCGTGGGCGCGGGACTATCCGATGGACCTCTTGCAGCTGAACGCCGATGTCGGCCAGTTCTGGGATTCGCTGGCGCCGCTGACCTGTCTGTTCAACCTGATGGTGTCGGCCGTGGCGGAAAAATACGGCGATCGCCTCGATGAGCGGCTGGCGAAGAACCGTGAATTGCAACAATTGTTCGGCCAGTTCGAATGATGCATCGCGCATCCGGCCGGCCAGAAATCTGAACGTGTGCTACCTGATCTGGAGTGTGTTTACGTGAATAGCCCCCTCGTCGAAGTCGATGCCCGCGCGCTGCAGGTCGAGGTCGACCTGATCTATGCCGGTGTCGACAACCTGGCCGGCAAACAGATTTATCAGGACCCGCGCTGCCTGCTGCACCGCGATGCCGAGGCACGGCTGCGCCAGGCCAGTGTGCTGGCCCGGCAGGCAGGCCTGCGCCTGCGCATTTTCGATGCCTATCGCCCGCCCTACGCCCAGGCGCTGTTGTGGGAGGCGCTGCCCAACCCGGAATACGTGCGCGATCCGGGCCTGGGCTCGCACCATACCCGTGGCGTGGCGGTGGACCTGACCCTCATCGATGCGCACGGCAAGGCGCTGGACATGGGCACGGGGTTTGACGACATGCGCGCCCACTCACATCAGTTTTTCGCTGATCTGCCCGCCGACGTGCAACGCAATCGCTTGCTGCTGCTGGGCATCATGCTGGCTGCCGGCTTCACCTACATCGACAGCGAATGGTGGCACTACGAGCTGCCGGGTGCGGACCAGTATCCGCTGATCGACGATGGTTCGATCCGCCCGGCGAGCTGACGGCCACGGCGCCTGAACCGACACGCGACACCTGACCGGGACGTTCATGAATCCCGGCTGAATCTGGCAGCGACCTGAACTCGAACGAGCAGGGCGCGCCATTTCGGAGGCCGCAAGGCATCTGAGCTTTGACTGCCCGGTATAGCTTCAATAACAAACCTGACGAACTTCCACACATCGAACGATCAAGGAACCGGCATGAAATCAATCGTTACTCCGCATTCGCTGGCGATGGCCATCCTCTGTACCGCCATGGGCCTTGGTGCCTGGCAATCGGCCAGTGCCGCTGTGCCTCAGGACACGCTGATGATCGGCAAGCCGTCCGATCCGCAAACCCTGGACCCGGCCGTGACCATCGACAACAACGACTGGACCGTGACCTATCCGGCCTATCAGCGGCTGGTGACTTACAAGGTCGAGGACGGCAAGGGCAGCACCGAGGTGCAAGGCGAGCTCGCCAGTGGCTGGACGACCTCGGCCGACAACCTGACCTGGGAATTCAAGCTCAAGCCGGGCAACAAGTTCGATGACGGCGCAGAGGTCAACGCCGAAGCCGTGAAGTTTTCGTTCGACCGGGTGATGAAGCTCAAGCAAGGGCCGTCCGGCGCATTCCCCGATGACATGACGGTATCGGTGGTCGATCCGCTGACCGTGAAATTCACCCTCAAGGCGCCTTACGCGCCGTTTCTCTCGACCCTGGCGCACAACGGCGCGGCCATCATCAACCCGGACGTCGCGAAGAAAACCGAAGGCGCGGATGCATATCTGTCGACTCACACCGCAGGCTCCGGCGCGTTCAAGCTGGTGAACTGGCAGAAAGGCCAGACCCTGACGATGGAGCAGAACAGCTATTACGCAGGTCCCAAACCCACCCTGAAAAAGGTTGTGGTGAAGATCATCGGCGAGGCTTCCGTGCGCCGCCTGCAGCTGGAACACGGTGATCTGGACATCATCGAAGACATGCCCGAAGACCAGCTGGAAGCGCTGGCCAAGAAGTCCGGCATCGTCGTCGGCGACTACCCGTCATTGCGCGTCACCTTGCTGTACCTGAACACCCAGAAGCCGCCGATGAACAACCCCGATGCACGACGCGCCATTGTCGAGTCGCTCGATTATGACGGCATCATCAACGGCATTCTCAAAGGTAAGGCCAAGACGCTGAACGGTCCGATCCCGCAAGGCATGTGGGCCTATGACGACAAGCAGCCGGCGTTCAGGCAGGACCTGGCCAAGGCCAAGGACGATCTGGCCAAGGTCTCGCCGAAGATCAGCAACCTGACCTTCATGTACTCGGACAAGGACCCGAACTGGGAGCCGATCGGCCTGACCCTGCAAGCCGGCCTGCAATCGCTGGGCGTCAACCTGAAGATGGAAAAGCTGGCCAACGCCAGCATGCGCGAGCGCCTGGGCACCGGTGACTTCGACGTTGCCATCGGCTCGTGGAGCCCGGACTTCGCCGACCCCTACATGTTCATGAACTTCTTCTTCGATTCGAAGCTGAAGGGGCTGGCGGGTAACCGTTCGTTCTACGACAACCCGGCGGTGGACAAGCTGATCCGCGAGTCGGCCACCACCAACGACATGGCCAGGCGCACCGAGCTGTATCAGCAGGCGCAGAAGATCGTGCTCAACGACAGCGTCTACGCCTACCTGTACCAGAAGGCGTACACCTTGCCGATGAGCGAAAAGGTCAAGGGCTACGTGTTCAACCCGATGCTTGAGCAGGTGTTCAACATCGGCACGATCACCAAGTAAGTCGTTGTCGCCCGCGACCCCGAGGGGTTGGCGGGCAGAAGTGATCGGCTTGCCACAGCGCCAGTCGCTGCGGGAGTGAATGGGTGAGTGAGCGGCGGCACATCCGCTGAAGATGGGCCTGCTGATTCATCGCCTCACCCATGCATTCGCTCCCACAGTGGCCGGGGCGCTTGGCAAGACCGTGTCCGCGAACTGTTTCGTGTTGTCGATTTTCATGCGTGACCGAGGTGCCTGATGGCCTTCCTGACTCTTTTGCGTAAACGCCTGGGCGGCCTGCTGCTGGTGGTCTTCGGCGTTTCCCTGATTACATTTTCCATTTCCCACCTGATCCCGGGCGATCCTGCGCGACTGATCGCCGGGGACCGTGCCACCGATGCCATTGTCGAGAACATTCGTCACCAGCTGGGGCTGGATCTGCCGCTGTATCAGCAATACGGGCGTTACATGCTCGACCTGCTGCATGGCGACCTGGGCACATCGATTCGCACCCATCGTCCCGTGCTGGAAGATTTGCAGGCGTTCTTTCCTGCCACCCTCGAACTGGCGCTGGCTGCGCTGACGTTGTCGATTCTGGTGGGTGTGCCGCTGGGCGTGCTGTCGGCGGTTTACCACAACCGCTTCATCGATCAGGTTGCCCGCACGCTGGCCGTGACCGGGATTTCCACGCCCGCATTCTGGCTCGGACTGGGCCTGATCGTGCTGTTTTACGGTCACCTGAACTGGCTGCCTGGCAGTGGCCGGATCGATGAAGGGCTGGACGCGCCGCCCACGGTCACCGGGTTCTACCTGATCGACACCGTGCTGGCCGGGGACACGGGCCTGTTTTTCAACGCGGTCCAGCATCTGATTCTGCCGGCAATCACGCTCGGGTTCGTCAACCTGGGCGTTGTGGCCCGGCAGATTCGCTCGGCGATGCTCGATCAGCTGGGCGAAGACTACATCCGCACCGCGCGGGCGTACGGCCTGTCGAAATGGGCGGTGATCCTGCGCCACGCGCTGCCCAACGCGCTGATCCCGTCGGTGACGGTGCTGGGCCTGACGTTGGGCGATCTGCTCTACGGCGCGGTGCTCACCGAGACGGTGTTCGCCTGGCCCGGCATGGGGGCGTACGTGGTCAAGTCGATCCAGTCGCTGGATTTCCCGGCGGTGATGGGCTTCGCGATTCTGGTCTCTTTCATCTATGTGCTGCTGAACATGGCGATCGATCTGCTGTACCGCCTGATCGACCCGCGCATCGGCGAGGTCAACTGAAATGTCCGCTCAAATTTCCGCGCCCGTGGTGGCGCCGCTGCCCAAAGCTTCGCGCTGGCAGGACAAACTGGCGTATCTGGCGCATCAGGTCCGCCGCAGCCCGCTGACCATGGCGGGGCTGGTGATCACGCTGCTGGTGCTGCTGTGCATGATCTTCGCGCCGTGGCTGGCGTCCCACGATCCCAACGCCCTGAACCTCACTCAGCGACTGGCCGCGCCGTCGTCGGCGCACTGGTTCGGCACCGACGAAGTGGGCCGTGATCTGTTCAGCCGTGTGCTGTACGGCAGCCGGCAGTCAGTGGGCGTCGGCCTGTTCGTCGCGTTTGCCTCGTGTCTGGCCGGCGGCCTGCTGGGTTGCATGTCCGGCATCATTGGCGGGCGCTTCGACAGCCTGATCATGCGCTTGATGGACATTATGCTGTCGGTCCCGTCGCTGGTGCTGATCATGGCCCTGGCCGCCGCATTGGGCCCGAGTCTGTTCAACGCGATGCTGGCGATCACGCTGGTGCGCATTCCGTTCTACGTACGACTGGCGCGGGGCCAGGCGCTGAGCATCCGTCAGATGGGTTACGTGAAGGCCGCCGAAACCTTCGGCGCCGGACGCTGGCACATGGTGTTGTGGCACGTGGCGCGCAACGCCATGCCGCCACTGCTGGTGCAACTGAGCCTGGACATCGGCAGCGCGATTCTCATGGCCTCGGCCTTGGGTTTCATCGGCCTGGGCGCGCAGCAACCCACTGCGGAGTGGGGCGCCATGGTGGCGACCGGGCGCAATTACATCCTCGATCAATGGTGGTATTCGACGTTTCCGGGGCTGGCGATTCTGGTCACCGCCACCGGTTTCAATCTCTTGGGCGACGGCGTGCGTGACCTGCTCGACCCACGCCAGCAGGGGAAATGACCATGCAGACGCACACTCCAATTCATTCCCGTGGCGGCGCGCCGGTGCTGGCCATCGATAACCTGAGCATCGAGTTCCCGGCCTACAAAAGTACGGTCAAGGCGCTCAACGGCGTCTCCCTGCACGTCAATCCGGGGGAAATCGTCGGTGTGATCGGCGAGTCCGGATCGGGCAAGTCGGTGACTGCCATGCTCAGCCTGCGTCTGCTGCCCGAGCGCGCTTATCAGGTCAAAAGTGGCAGCCTCAACATCCTTGGGCGCGACATGCTCACTGCCCGGGAAAAGGACTTGCTCAGCGTGCGCGGCCGCGATGCGGCGATGATCTTTCAGGAACCGATGACCGCATTGAATCCAACCCGGCGCATCGGTCGGCAAATGCTCGATGTGATCATTCATCATCAGCAGTTGAGCAAGGCCGATGCCCGAGCCAAAGCGGTTGCCCTGTTGCGCGACATGCACATCGCCGACCCCGAGCAGGTGATGAACAGCTACCCGTTCGAGCTGTCGGGCGGGATGCGTCAGCGGGTGATGATCGCACTGGCGTTTTCCTGCGATCCGCAGTTGCTGATCGCGGACGAACCGACCACGGCGCTGGACGTGACGGTGCAGCGCCAGGTGCTGTTGCTGCTGCGGGAAAAGGCCCGAGAACGCGGCACGGCGATTCTGCTGATCACCCACGACATGGCGCTGGTCTCGCAGTTCTGCGATCGGGTGTACGTCATGTACACCGGCGCCGTGGTGGAGCAGGGCATCACCGCGCAAGTCATGGCTGATCCGCGGCATCCGTACACCCAGGGGCTGCTCAGCGGACTGCCGGAACAGGTTGAGCCCGGTCAGGCGCTGATGACGATTCCGGGTCAGGTGCCGAACCTCTCGGCGTTGCCTGAAGGCTGTACGTTTCGCGATCGATGCGCGTTCGCCATGGCGCAATGCGTGCAGCGCCCGCCGATGCAAACCCTTGACGCCGAAGCGGATCGCAAGAGCGCGTGCTGGCTCAGCGCGCCGTCCCACCAGCCTGTTCAGGAGTCGCTGTCATGACCGGCACCGCCCCTATATCCTCCTTCGCAGAGCGTCCGGCCATCCTCGGTCTGCAAGACGTGCGCGTGCATTATCCGATGGGCAAGGACTGGCTTGGTCGACCCAAGGCCCTGGCCCATGCCCTCAACGGCATCGACCTGCAGGTCCGCGCCGGTGAAACCCTTGGCGTGGTAGGCGAGTCCGGCTGCGGCAAGAGCACGCTGGCGCAGTTGCTGATGGGGCTGATCAAGCCGACGTCCGGGCGACTGGACTGGGTCTATAACGATGCCAAAGAGCGCAGCAGCAACGTCCAGATCGTCTTCCAGGATCCGCAATCCTCGCTCGACCCGCGGCTGCCGGTGTGGAAGGTGATCACCGAACCGCTGTTCGTCCAGCGTTCCGCGCCACGTCGCGACATGCGCGAGATCGCTGCCAAAGTGGCGTCGCAGGTGGGCATTCGCACGGAGTACATGGACCGTTTCCCACACCAGTTTTCCGGTGGGCAACGCCAGCGCATCGCCATCGCCCGCGCGCTTTCGTCGAACCCGGACATCATTGTGCTCGACGAGCCGACCTCGGCGCTGGACATCTCGGTGCAGGCGCAGATCCTCAATCTGCTGGCCGAGCTGCAGCGCACCCGCGACCTGACCTACATCCTCATTTCCCACAACGTTTCTGTGGTGCGGCACATGGCCGACCGGGTAGCGGTGATGTACCTGGGGCAGATCGTCGAGTTGGGCAGCGCTGCCCACGTGCTCGAGCGCCCGCGCCATCCGTACACGCAACTGCTTCTGGAGGCCGTTCCACGGCTGGGCGTTGCCGTGGATGAGACCCAGGTCTCGGCGCCCACCGAACTCCCCGGCAACCGCAATCTGCCAACAGGCTGTTTTTTCAGGGACCGCTGCCCGAAGGCAACCACCGGCTGCGACAGACCGCAAGCCCTGCTGCCGGCCAAAGGCGCCGTGGCAGGGGAATGGGTGCGGTGTCATTTGCAGTCGCAATGAGTGCATCTGAACAGAAGCGGAGACAAACAAGCGCGCTCCTGCAAGGGTGCGCGGCGCTGTCAGGGGAGTCCAAGACCTGTGGGAGTGAGCCCACTGTCTTTAACAGCCCCTCGATCAACGGCGTGACGCCCGAGGCTTTCCCGGCTAAAGCCGGTCCTACAAACATTTGCAGCGCCCACCGGGATATGTGGTGTCGACTGATTCGTTGATCACCCGAAGGTTCTTACGAAGGTTGCAGCGTACAGGCGGTCGCCAGGCACTCCCTGAACAGTCGCTGCAACGGCAACTGCCGGTTGGCATGGCGCATGACCATCGCCAGTTCCCGGTAGAAGGTCAGGGGGCCGAGTTCAATGATGCGGATCTGTGCCGCGCGCTCCATCCACAGCCCGGCTCGGGGTACCAGCGACACGCCTAGGCCGGCTTCGACCATGCGAACGATGGCATCGACTTCGTCCAGCTCAAGACCTGGCCGGGTGTCGATTTTCTGCGCACGCAGAAAGCGCGTGACCTGCCGCCCGCCGAACGAGTGCCGGTCGTAGCGCACGAAACGTGTATCGCGCAGCAGTTGCAGCGGATCATCGCCCTCGACGGTGGCCGGGGCGATCAACACGAAGGGCTCGCGCTCGATGATCTCCAGATGCAGTTCCTTGGGCAGCGCGAAGGGCGGTCGGATCAGCAGTGCCAGGTCGATCTCACCCGCGTCGACGCTGTTGAGCAGGGTTTGCGAGACACCCGGAATGACCTTCGCCTCCACCGTCGCCGCCTGACGGTTGAACTGCACCAGTGCCGCAGGCAGCAGGCCGGTCTGCACCGTGGCGATGGCGCCGATGCGCAACTCCCCGAAATAACCACTGTCGATGGACGGCGCAGCCATGCGCTCGTACAGCGCGACGATTTCCCGGGCCATGGGAAGCGCGCGCAGCCCCGCGGCGTTCAATGTCGCGCTGCGGCCGCTGCGGTCGAACAATGGGGTGCCGAGGGACTTCTCCAGCGTGCGAATCTGCGCGCTGACCGCCGACTGGGTCAGGCCGATCTGGTTGCCGGCAGCGACAAACGTGCCGAGGCGCTCGACAGCAATGAAGGTTTTAAGCTCGCGAATCATGGCAACTCACTGATCGAAATAATTGTGGCTCGGCGCGAAAATTATGATCTTTCCATCAATGATTCAATGGGTAAAGATGGCTGCAGCCCATTAAGAGGAGCATCACCCGTGACCGCCAGCAGCCCGAAGCTATCTCCGTTTCACCTCGCCATCCCCGTTCATGACCTGGCGGCAGCCCGGCACTTTTACGCCAACGTGTTCAACCTGCCGGAAGGCCGCTCCAGTGATCACTGGGTGGATTTCGATTTCTTCGGCCATCAACTGGTCATTCACGAACACCCTCAGACCGACTCCCAGGCCCATGCCGGGACCAATGCGGTGGACGGTCATGACGTGCCCGTTCCGCATTTCGGAGTCGTGCTTGGCTGGGAGGAATGGGAAGCGCTGGCCGATCGGCTGAAGGGGCAGGGCGTCAAGTTCGTCATCGAACCCTACATACGATTCAAAGGCCAGGTCGGCGAACAGGCGACGATGTTCCTGTTCGATCCGTGCGGTAACGCGCTGGAGTTCAAAGCGTTCAAAGACATGGGGCAGTTGTTCGCCAAGTAACGTTTCTACGCCAACTACGCAGCGTGATGATTAATCATTGCGCTGCACATAATTGGATCCCGTTAAACAGACTTCGCCGGATGTTTAAACATATCGTCATTTTCCCCTGCCTATAAAAATCGTTCTACGAGTGTCCACGACGACCGGTACTAAACTCTGTCGCCGGTCAGCCGAAGTATATTTCGGGCCGCGTCTTCCCTTTCTTTGAACAACCCCGTACAAAGCGCAGCGCGCGCCCGATCGGCTACGCATTCTCGTCGCTGTCATTCTTGGTTATGGACACAATCGTATGATCAAACGTCTGGGTTTCAGCAGAAAGATCCTGCTGGCCGCTGCATTGATAGTTGTCGTTGCTTTCTCGTGCTTCATTCTGGTGAACGACTTTCGCCAGCGCGAAACATTGAAGAACAACGTAGATACCGAACTGCAACAGTTAGGAAGTCTGACAACTCAGAACATTCAAACCTGGCTCGATAGCCGCACGCAGTTGTTGTATTCCATGGCCCAGCAGATTGCGGCAGATGGCCCTGCGGTCAGCGGCCTGCCACGTATCGTCGGGCTGCCGGTTTACCCGGACAACTTCCAGCTCAGTTACTTCGGCGGCAAGGACGGTGTGATGTTCTCCGTGCCAGCGGGTAATCGTGCGGCGGACTACGACCCACGGGCCCGCGGCTGGTACAAGGCGGCCGATGCGGCGCAGGGCACGATCGTCACTGAGCCGTACATTGCGGCCTCTTCCGGCAAACTGGTGGTGACCCTGGCGACGCCGGTCCGCCAGCAGGGTCAGATGATCGGCGTTGCCGGTGCAGACATCTCCCTGGACGCCATCAGCAAGACCATCAACTCGCTGAACTTCGGCGGACATGGTTACGCCTACATCGTCAGCGCCGACGGGAAAATTCTGATTCACCCAGACAGCAAGCTGGTCCTGAAGAATGTCAGTGAAGCCTATCCAAGTGGCGCACCGAAAATCGCACCCGGCGTCTACGAAATCGAATCGGCCGGCAAGGCGCAGTTCATTTCGTTCACCAAGGTCGAAGGCCTGTCTTCGGCGAACTGGTACGTGGCGCTGGTGCTGGACCGCGACGCCGCGTATTCGATGCTCAGCGAATTCCGTTCTTCGGCGATCCTGGCGATGGTGATTGCCGTCGCGATCATCATGTTGCTGCTGGGCCTGCTGATTCGCGTCCTCATGCAGCCGCTGCACCAGATGGGTCTGGCGATGCAGGACATCGCCGACGGCGAAGGCGATCTGACCAAGCGACTGTCGATCGTCTCGCAGGACGAGTTCGGCGCGCTGGCATTGTCCTTCAACCGCTTCGTCGAGCGTATTCACGGCTCGATCCGTGAGGTGGCGTCCACCGCAGGCCAGCTGGGTGAAGTCGCTGCGCGGGTCGTGGGTGCGTCCAACTCGTCCATGGGCAACTCCGACCAGCAGTCCAGCCGCACCAGCAGCGTGGCTGCAGCGATCAACCAGCTTGGCGCCGCGGCCCAGGAGATCGCGCAGAACGCTGCGCTCGCCTCGCAGCACTCCAGCGAAGCCACGCAACTGGCGACCGAAGGCCAAGGGGTGGTCACGCAGACCATCAAGGCGATGAATCAGTTGTCGGAAAAGATCAGTGAGTCCTGCGCGAACATCGAGACCCTGAACAACAAGACCGCCAACATCGGCCAGATTCTGGAAGTGATCACCGGCATCTCTCAGCAGACCAACTTGCTGGCCCTCAACGCGGCCATCGAGGCGGCGCGTGCCGGTGAAGCGGGGCGCGGTTTTGCCGTGGTCGCCGACGAAGTGCGCAACCTGGCGCATCGCACCCAGGATTCCGCGCAACAAGTGCAGGGCATGATCGAAGAGCTGCAGGTGGGCGCCCGTGACGCGGTGGCCAACATGACGGAGAGTCAGCGTCAAAGCGAAAGCAGCGTGACCATCGCCAATCAGGCCGGCGAACGCCTGAACAGCGTGACCCGCCGCATCGGCGAAATCGATGGCATGAACCAGTCGGTTGCAACCGCCACCGAAGAACAGACCGCGGTGGTCGAGTCGATCAACGTCGACATTACGGAAATCAACACGCTCAATCAGGAAGGCGTGGACAACCTGAAGTCGACGCTGGACGCCTGCCGGCACCTTGAACACCAGACTGCGCGCTTGCAGCATCTGGTGGGCACGTTCCGGATCTGACCGTCGTCAACACAGTGTAAAACAGCGGGACTCACGGCTGGCCGGGCAATCCGGCCGCCATCCGCAAACCCAGATGCAGCGCCGTGGTGAACATCTGGCCATGGTTGCGTCCGTTGAATGCCCGGTAACTGGCCTCGGTGCCGGGCAGCGTCGCCAGATGCTCCGCCAGCAGGCGATTGGCGTCGGCGGGCACGGCCTGCATCTGCTGCCTTCTCTGCGGCGAGCCGCCATCGAATTGCGCGATTGGCGGCTTGCCTTCTCTTTCGCCCTTGACGATCACCACGTGCTTCGCTGTTTCGGGCGCCAATGCGCGCAGCGCCATGCCCTTATCGAAGGTGGTCGGCTGATACCACAGCGAGGCGCTGGCGGCAATCCAGGTCTGGAACGCATCGGGCCGTGCCAGCATCGCATCGAGCACGAACAGCCCGCCGAACGAATGCCCCCACAGCGTTTGCCGTTTCAGGTCCACCGACCAGTTTGCCCGCACCTTCGGCTTGATGCCGGTTTCGATCGTCGTCAGGAACGCCAACGCCGTGTCGCCCGTGTAGTCGCGGGTGCGTTGTTCGCCGTCGTAGGTGCCGTCGATGTCGTAGCCGATCATCACCAGCAGCGGCGCAGCGCCCGCATCGAGTTCGCCTAACCAGCTGTCCTGCAATTCGGCCAGCGCATTGTTGCCATCCAGCAGGTACATCACCGGATAGCCAGTGGCTGGCGCCGCGTTGCGCGGGATGCCGATGTCGAGGCGGTAATGGCGCTGACCGTCCGGGGAGTCGACGTTCAAGCGTTCGAAGCGGTAATTGGCAGAGCCGGTTGCAGCCAAGGTGCGGTTCTCCTGATTGTCGGCGCCTGCCATCAGGGACAGGGCGCCGAGCAGTATGAGGGTGAGGATTCGTGTGCAGTTCATCCCGTTGCGCCTGTGCGAATGACGTGGCGGTGGACATTCCAGGCGCGCGTTTGCCCGCGAGCGCACGCTGTCTGTCGTTAATTCAAGCATTGATACGCCGCCATCGAAGGTATGTGCGCTTTTCAGTCGTTCGACTTGTCTAGCCCGCATCCTGCCAAGACCGCTGCTCTACACAAACATGTCGACAAAATACGCGAATCATCCCGCATCAAATAGTCAACGAACTGTTATCTCGCGGTCATCGACGGGTCATCGAACTGCCACACGCTCGCTCTAATGTCACTCGCACCGAACGCGGCCATGGACGGGCAAGGCGCACGTTTCGCCGGTGGCAGGACGCCGGATCCACACGACAAGATGAGACAAGAGAAGCCCATGAACGCAGCTATCCATGTCGACCGCTTGAACAAGACATTCGCTCGCAAGACCGCTTTGGTTGACCTGGCATTGTCTATACAACCCGGAGAAATGGTAGCGCTGATCGGCGCATCCGGCTCTGGCAAATCCACGCTGTTGCGCCACTTGGCAGGCCTTGCCTGCTGCGACCGGGCCAACGGTGGCACCGTCACGGTGCTGGGTCGCGAAGTGCAAGTCTCGGGACGACTCAACAGCAAGGTGCGCCGCCTGCGTGCCGACATCGGCTACATCTTTCAGCAATTCAATCTGGTCAGTCGCCTGAGCGTGCTCGACAACGTGCTGCTGGGCTGTCTGGGCCGTATGCCGCGCTGGCGTGGCAGCCTGGGCCTGTTCAACGCCGAAGAGAAAGACCGTGCGATGGCCAATCTGGCCCGCGTCGGCCTGGCGGATCTGGCTAAGCAGCGCGCCTCGACGTTGTCGGGCGGCCAGCAGCAACGGGTCGCCATCGCCCGGGCGCTGACCCAGCAGGCCGAGGTCATTCTCGCCGACGAGCCGATCGCCTCGCTGGACCCCGAGTCCGCGCGCAAGGTCATGGAAATTCTCGCCGACATCAACCGCCAGGACGGCAAGACCGTCGTGGTGACCCTGCATCAGGTCGATTACGCCGTGCGCTATTGCCCGCGGGCCGTGGCGCTGAAAAACGGCCGCATTCATTTCGACGGCAATGGCGCTGACCTGAGCGGCCAGTTCCTCAACGATCTTTACGGCGCCGACGCCGACGCCAGCCTCATGTTCGCCGACCAGGCCCGTCACGCCGAGCGCCCCGCGCGACTGACGCTGGCACAGGCCTGAGCGCGCCGCTGGATGGCGTCGCCCGTCAGCGCTGCACGACCACAACAGCAACACCTCAACCCACGTTTCAGGAGCTCTCCATGTTGAACCGTATCGGTCGCGTGTTCGCGTCTGCCGCCCTTGTTGCCGGTTGCCTCACAGGCGCCGCGCAGGCAGACGAAAGCACAATCAACTTCGGCATCATGTCCACCGAGTCTTCGCAAAACCTGAAAAGCGTCTGGCAGCCGTTTCTCGACGACATGTCGAAAAAGACCGGCCTGAACGTCAACGCCACTTTCGCCTCCGACTACGCGGGCCTGATCCAGGGCATGCGTTTCAACAAGGTCGACGTGGCCTGGCTGGGCAACAAGGCGGCGATGGAGGCGGTCGACCGCTCGGGCGGCGAAATTTTCGCCCAGACCGCCGCCGCCAATGGTGCGCCGGGCTACTGGAGCGTGATCATCGCGCGCAAGGACAGCCCGATCAATTCGGTCGAGGACATGCTCAAGCACGCCAAGGAGCTGACCTTCGGCAACGGTGATCCGAACTCCACGTCCGGCTATCTGGTCCCGGGCTATTACGTGTTCGCCAAGAACAACGTCGACGCCGCCACCGCCTTCAAACGCACGCTCAATTCCAGCCACGAAGTCAACGCCCTGAGCGTGGCCAAGGGGCAGCTGGATGTCGCCACCTTCAACACCGAAAGCTGGGACCGTCTGGAGGTCACTCAGCCGGACAAGGCAGCCCAGCTCAAAGTGATCTGGAAGTCGCCGATCATCCCGGCCGACCCGATGGTCTGGCGCAAAGGCATGTCCGATGCGACCAAGAACAAGATCCGCGATTTCTTCGCGCACTACGGCGACACCGAGGAAGAAAAGACGGTGTTGAAGAACATGCAGATGGGCAAGTTCCTCAAGTCTTCGGATGACCAGCTGCTGACCATCCGCCAGCTTGAACTGTTCAAGCAGAAGACCGAAACCACCGCCAGCACCAGCTTGAGCGCCGATGAAAAAACCGCGCGCCTGAAAGAAATCGACGCCGGCCTGACCAGGCTGCAGGACCGTATTTCCGAGCTGGAAAAACAGAGCACCGCCAAGGCGGGCTGATGTGACCGGCGCGGCGCCGCTGCAGGTGGGCGCCGCGCCCGATATCGCTGTTCGAGTGTTAGCCAACGGGACTGTTTATGACCACTCACGCTGCATACCTTGAAACCGCCGGGGGCAAGCGCAACTGGCTGCAATACCTGGGCTGGGGCCTGTTTCTGGCCGTGATGGGCTGGGCCTGGCACGGCGCCGAAATGAACCCGCTGGCGCTGTATCGCGACGCCGGCAACATGGCGACCTTCGCCGCGGATTTCTTCCCACCGGATTTCCACGAATGGCGCGCCTACCTCAAGGAAATGATCGTCACCGTGCACATCGCGCTGTGGGGCACGCTGCTGGCGATCGTCTGCTCGGTGCCGCTGGGTGTGCTGTGCGCGGACAACATCACACCGTGGTGGATTCACCAGCCGCTGCGCCGGGTGATGGACGCCTTCCGTTCGATCAATGAAATGGTCTTCGCGATGCTCTTCGTCGTCGCGGTCGGCCTGGGTCCGTTCGCCGGTGTGCTGGCGCTGTGGATCAGCACCACTGGCGTGCTTGCCAAACTGTTCGCCGAAGCGGTCGAGGCCATCGACCCAGGTCCCGTGGAAGGGGTGCGGGCGACCGGCGCCAGTGCGCTGCAGGAAGTGATCTTCGGTGTCATTCCGCAGGTCATGCCGCTGTGGATTTCCTATGCGCTCTACCGCTTCGAATCGAACGTGCGCTCGGCCACGGTGGTGGGCATGGTCGGTGCCGGCGGCATCGGCGTGATCCTCTGGGAAAACATCCGCGCGTTCCAGTTCACCCAGACCTGCGCAGTGCTGCTGGTGATCATCGTGGTGGTCAGTGTGATTGACATCTTCTCCCAGCGCCTGCGCAAGCAATTCATTTAACGATCACGACAGGAGAGGGTGCGAACCCTTTTTTTTAGCCATGCATTTGTCTAGACAAGCTGACCCCGAGTGCCGTGAACCGATGTACCGCGAACTGGCAGAAACCCTGCGCAGCGAACTCGGCAGCTACATCGCGGGCGAATACCTGCCGGCCGAAACCCGGCTCGCGGCACGCTTCGACGTCAATCGCCACACCATCCGCCGGGCCATCGATGAACTGGTGCGCGAAGGCTGCCTGCTGCGTCGCCAAGGCAAAGGCACGCAAGTGCTGGGTCGCCCGCTGGTGTATCCGGTGGCGGCGCAGAGCGCCTACAGCCAGTCGCTTTCTGCCTTGGGCCATGGCGTCGAAGCGGTCCTGTTGCAGCGCCGCCGGTGTGTGGCCACGCGTGAAGAAGCCGAGCATCTGGGCCTGGAAGAGCACGCGCCGCTGATCGAACTGCAGACCCTGCGCCGCCTCGACGGTCAGCCGGTGAGTTTGATTCGCCACCGTTATTGCGCCACGCGCGCCGGCCTGCTGGCGGACTACCAGAGTGGCTCGGTGCGCGAGTTTCTGGCCGCGCGCAACCTTGCGCTGACCCGCACGTTCAGCCTGATCGGGGCGCGTCTGCCCAGTCGGGAAGAGGCCAGCGTGCTGCTGATGCCGCGCCATCTGCCCGCGCTGACCGTGCTCACCCTTTCCCGCGATGCCAGCGGACAGCCCGTGGAAATCGCTCATTCCACCAGCCGCTCCGACCGCTTTCAGTATCAGATCGTCACCTGATGGAGATGCCTTCGATGACTGCAACATCCGCTTTCGACACCGCGCCCGAACAGGCGGCCCGTCAACACTGGATCGGCGTGCTGTCGCGCAGCCGCCGCGCCGAGTTGCTGCCTCACGAGGCCGCCCTGCGCGATGCCGAGTATCAACTGATCCGCGCGCCGGAAATCGGCATGGCCCTGGTGCGTGGGCGCATGGGCGGCAACGGCGCGCCGTTCAATGTCGGCGAAATGAGCGTCACCCGCTGTGTGGTGCGGCTGGCCGACGGGCGCACCGGTTACAGCTACCTGGCCGGTCGCGACAAGGCGCTGGCCGAACTCGCAGCGCTGGCCGACGCGCATCTGCAAGGCGCGCAACAGGCTCACTGGATGCGTGAGCTGATCGAACCGCTGGCGCTGGCCCACGCCGAACGCCGTTCACAACAACAAGCCGAAACCGCCGCGACCAAAGTGGACTTCTTCACGCTGGTCAGAGGAGAAAACTGATGAGCACCTCTCTCGTTACTGCGTCGTTGTTACAGCCTGCTTTCGCCGATCCGGTGCTTGATTCGCAGCGCAGCTTTCGCGCGGCGCTCAAGGCACTGGCCGGTCCCGGCGTCGCCCAGAGCCTGTTGAGCGCACAGACTCCGCCGCACCTGGAGGGGCTCGCAGCGGCAAGCCACGCCTTGTGCCTGGCGTTGCTGGATGTCGACACGCCGCTGTGGCTGGCGCCTGCCTTCGACACTCAGGCGATCCGCGCCAACCTGACATTTCATTGCGGTTGCCCGATTGTCAGCGACCGACAGAACGCACGCTTCGCGCTGCTCGATGACAGCCAGCTGCACGACCTCAGCGGGTTCGACTTGGGCAACGACCGTTACCCGGATCAGTCGTGCACGCTGCTGATTCAGCTGCCGAGCCTGCAGGGCGGCCGTCAGGTGGCGCTGCGCGGGCCCGGCATCGAGAACCAGAACCACGTCAGTCTGCCGCTGCAGGAAGCCTTCTGGGAAGAGCGCGACTCGCGTAACGATTTTCCCCGCGGCATCGATGTGTTTTTTCTCGCGGGCAGCGAGCTGATGGGGCTGCCACGCAGCACTCAGGTCGCCTTTAAACCCGCTGTTGCCAAGGGAGGTGCCTGATGTACGTTGCCGTCAAGGGTGGCGAGCAGGCCATCGATAACGCCCACAAGCTGCTGGCCAAAAAACGCCGGGGCGACACCTCGGTCGCCGAGCTTGCCGTCGCGCAGATCCAGCAACAGCTGCCGCTGGCCGTGGCCAGGGTCATGACCGAGGGTTCGCTGTACGACGAAGAACTGGCCGCGCTGGCCATCAAACAGGCAGCCGGCGATCTGGTGGAAGCAATCTTCCTGCTGCGCGCCTATCGCACCACCTTGCCGCGTTTTTGCGCAAGCTTGCCGATCGACACCTCGGACATGCTGCTCAACCGTCGTCTGTCTGCCACGTTCAAGGACGTGCCCGGCGGCCAGTTGCTCGGCCCGACCTTCGACTACACCCACCGCCTGCTGGATTTCAGCCTGCTCGCCGAAGGCGACCATGCAGGGCCGCAGACCCGCGCCGATGCCCGCGTCGAGGCGTGCCCCCGGGTAATGGGGCTGCTGGCCAGGGAAGGGCTGATCAAGGAGGAGGCCGATACCGGCGCGCCGGTCGCCGACATCACCCGCGAGCCGCTGGAATACCCGGCCAGCCGCGCCGAGCGTCTGCAGGCGCTGACCCGCGGCGACGAGGGCTTCCTGCTGGCGTTGGGTTATTCCACGCAACGCGGCTATGGCCGCAATCATCCCTTCGCGGGGGAAATCCGCGTGGGTGAAGTGGACGTCTGGATCGAGCCGGAAGAGCTGGGTTTCCCGATCTCCATCGGCGCGATCGAAGTCACCGAATGCGAAATGGTCAACCAGTTCGTCGGCTCCGCCAGCGAACTGCCGCAGTTCACCCGCGGCTACGGTCTGGCCTTCGGGCATGCCGAACGCAAGGCCATGGGCATGGCGCTGGTGGATCGCTCCCTGCGTGCCGGCGAGTACGCCGAAGAAATCGTCTCACCGGCGCAGCAGGAGGAATTCGTCCTGGCGCACTGCGACAACGTTGAAGCCAACGGCTTCGTCTCGCACCTCAAGCTGCCGCACTACGTCGACTTCCAGGCCGAACTGGAACTGATCCGCAAACTGCGCACGCCTGCCAAGGAGCAAGCCCGATGAACGCTGCTACGCAACCTCGTCATTCGCCCCGGGAATCCCGCGATGAGGCTTACAACTTCGCCTATCTGGATGAACAGACCAAACGCATGATCCGTCGCGGCCTGCTCAAGGCGGTGGCGATTCCCGGCTATCAGGTGCCATTCGGTGGCCGTGAAATGCCGCTGCCGTACGGCTGGGGTACCGGTGGCATGCAACTCACCGCGGCCATTCTGGGCGCAGAAGACGTGCTCAAGGTCATCGACCAGGGCGCCGACGACGCCACCAACGCGGTGTCGATTCGCCGCTTCTTCGCGCGCACCGCCGGTGTCGCGACCACCGAGCGTACGCCTGAAGCGACGATCATCCAGACCCGCCACCGGATTCCGGAAACGCCGCTGCACAGCGACCAGATCATGGTCTATCAGGTGCCGATTCCCGAGCCGCTGAGGTTCATCGAGCCCTCGGAAACCGAGACCCGCACCATGCACGCGCTGAATGACTATGGCGTGATGCACGTCAAGCTCTACGAAGACATCGCCACCTTCGGCCACATCGCCACGGCTTACGCCTATCCGGTGACGGTGGACGAACGCTACGTGATGGACCCGTCGCCGATCCCCAAATTCGATAACCCGAAACTCGACATGAGCCCGGCGCTGATGCTGTTCGGCGCCGGTCGCGAGAAACGCCTGTACGCCGTCCCGCCCTTCACCCGCGTCACCAGCCTGGATTTCGAGGACCACCCGTTCGAGGTGCAGAAATGGGCGCACAACTGCGCCATTTGCGGCAGTCACGACTCGTTCCTCGATGAACTGATTCTGGATGATCAGGGCACCCAGAGCTTCGTCTGCTCGGACACCGATTACTGCGCCCAGCGCGTCAACGAAGGGAGGACAGGCCAATGAACGCAGCTCAGAAGGTTCATCAGGCCGTGGCCGCCGACCCGGCGCTGCCGCTGCTCAAGGTCAACGGCCTGAGCAAGTTGTATGGCCCGGAAAAAGGCTGTCAGGACGTGAGTTTCGAGCTCTACCCCGGCGAAGTACTGGGCATCGTCGGCGAGTCCGGCTCCGGCAAATCGACACTGCTTTCGTTGCTCAGCGGGCGTTGTCCGCCGGACAGCGGGGTGATCGATTACCGCACGACGCAGGGGACGTGGCTGGACCTTTACAGCGCCAGCGAAGCCGAGCGCCGGACGTTGCTGCGCACCGAGTGGGGGTTCGTCGAACAGAACCCCCGTGACGGCCTGCGCATGGCGGTGTCGGCCGGTGCCAACATCGGCGAGCGGCTGATGGCTCAGGGCATCCGCCATTATCAGCAACTGCGCGCCGCGGGTCTCGACTGGCTCGATCAGGTGGAAATCGATCCGGCGCGTATCGACGACTTGCCAAGGACCTTTTCCGGCGGCATGCAGCAGCGCCTGCAGATCGCCCGCAACCTGGTTTCCGGACCGCGTCTGGTGTTCATGGATGAGCCGACCGGCGGGCTGGATGTCTCGGTGCAGGCGCGCCTGCTTGACCTGATGCGCGGGCTGGTCCGCGAACTGGATCTGGCGGTGGTGATTGTCACCCACGATCTGGCCGTGGCGCGATTGCTGGCTGACCGGCTGATGGTCATGCGCCGTTCGCGCGTGGTGGAAACCGGGCTGACCGACCAGATCCTCGACGATCCGCAACACCCGTATTCGCAGTTGCTGGTGTCTTCGGTGCTGCAACCTTGATGACCGCCCTGATCCGGCTTATGGAGTGGCTTTGATGAACACGCTGATCGAGGTCCGTGACCTCTCGAAGACCTTTACCCTGCATCAGCAGAACGGGGTGGTGCTCAATGTGCTGCGCGGCCTGAGTTTCTCGGTGCGTGGCGGTGAATGCCTGGTGTTGCACGGGCATTCCGGGGCAGGCAAGAGCACGCTGCTGCGTACGCTGTATGGCAACTATCTGCCAGCGGGCGGGAGCATTCGCGTGCAACACCAGGGCCAGTGGCTGGAGCTGGTCGGCGCCGTGCCGCGCGATGTGCTGGCCGTGCGTCAGCAGACACTTGGCTATGTCAGCCAGTTTTTGCGGGTGATTCCTCGGGTGGCGACGCTGGACGTGGTGATGGAGCCGGCGCTTGCCCGAGGCTGGCGCCGTGAGGAGGCCCAGGCCCGTGCCGAACATCTGTTGAGCCGCCTGAACATTCCCCAGCGCTTGTGGCAGCTGGCCCCGGGGACGTTTTCCGGCGGCGAGCAGCAACGCGTCAACATCGCCCGCGGCTTCATGGTGCCCTGGCCGGTGATGCTGCTGGACGAACCCACCGCATCGCTGGATGACGGCAACCGTCAGGTGGTGCTCGAACTGATCAATGAGGCCAAGAGCGCCGGCACTGCGGTGATCGGCATCTTCCACGACCGTCTGGCCCGCGAAGCGGTATCGGACCGCCATCTGGACATGACCCCGCAAGCACTGTCCGACAAGAGCCTGACGGCCAAGGAGTTGCAGCAATGCTGAACGAACAGATTCTGACCAATGCGCGCATCGTCACCGCCGATCAGGTGTTCACAGGCACCGTGGTATTGCGCGACGGCCTGATCGACGACGTCGACCGTAGCGTCAGTCACCTGCCACGGGCGCAGAACCTGGACGGCGACTACCTGCTGCCGGGACTGGTGGAACTGCACACCGACAATCTGGAAAAACACTTGAGCCCGCGTCCCGGCGTGGACTGGCCGTCGGCCTCGGCGGTCATGAGCCACGATGCGCAGATCATCGCCGCGGGCATCACGACGGTGTTCGACGCGTTGTCGATCGGGGATGTGAATCCCAAGGGCAAGCGCATGCAGCAATTGCCCGGTATGGTCGAGGCAATCGCCAGCGCCAACGCCGCCGACATGACCCGCGCCGAGCATCGCCTGCACCTGCGCTGCGAGGTCTGTCACCCGGACACGCTCAGCGTGTTCCGCGATCTGGTTGAGCAGCCGCTGGTGCAACTGGTGTCGACCATGGACCACTCGCCGGGTCAGCGTCAGTTTGCCCTTGAATCCAAATACCGCGAGTACTACATGGGTAAATATCACCTGAGCAGCGAGCAGATGGACGCGTTCATCGTCGAACAGGTCGCCAACTCGAAGATTTACAGCGACCGTTACCGCAAGGCGATCGTCGATATCTGCCTGGCCCGCGGTCTGTCGGTCGCCAGCCATGATGACGCCACGGTGGAGCACGTCGAGGAGTCCGCAGCTTACGGCATGACCATCGCTGAATTCCCGACGACACTGGAAGCGGCGCAAGCCTGCCGCCGACTGGACATGAGCGTACTGATGGGCGCGCCGAACATCGTTCGTGGCGGTTCGCACTCGGGCAACATCGCAGCGGCTACCCTTGCTAAAGAAGGGCTACTGGATATTCTGTCCAGCGATTACTATCCGGCCAGCCTGCTGCAGGCGGCGTTCGCCCTGGGCGATCAGTTGGAACAGGCGGCGCAGCTGGATGGCGGCGGCGCGCTTTCAAGCGCCGGTCTGGCGCGTGCGGTGACCACGGTCAGCCTGGCGCCTGCGCGTTCAGCGGGGCTGCATGACCGGGGTGAAATCCGCAGCGGCTTGCGCGGCGACCTGATCCACGCCCGTGCAGTGGGCACATTACCGGTCATTCAGCAGGTCTGGCGGCAAGCGAAGAGGGTGTTTTGATGGCAGGCAGGTTGATCTATCTCATCGGACCGTCCGGTTCGGGCAAGGACAGCCTGCTCGATGCCGCGCGCGAACCCATGGCCGCCCGCGGCTGCCGGATCGTGCGCCGCGTCATCACCCGGTCCGCGGAAGCCAGGGGCGAGGCCGCCCAGGCGGTCAGCGTCGAGCAATTCAGCGAGATGCAGGCTCAGGGTGCATTTGCCCTGAGCTGGTTTGCCAACGGCCTGCATTACGGCATCGGCAAAGAGATCGATCAATGGCTGGGCGACGGGCATGACGTGCTGGTCAATGGCTCGCGCGGGCATCTGTCCCAGGCCCGCGAGCGTTATCCCGACATGCTGGTGGTCTTGCTCAGCGTCGATCAGGTGGTCCTGCGTCATCGCTTGCTGGAGCGCGGCCGTGAATCGCCGCAGGAGATCGAAGCGCGGCTGGCCCGTAATGCGCAGTTTGCCGATGACCTGATCGAGCACAATCCTTCATTGATGCTGCTGGACAATTCCGGCGCGCTCGATCAGACAGTCGCGCGGTTGCTGCAGCGCATCGACCGGGAGCACGCATGCGCCTGACCTTGCTGGGAACGGGGGATGCGCGGCAAGTGCCGGTCTACGGTTGCAAGTGTCGGGCGTGCGAGGCAGCGCATGCGGACTCGCAGTTGCGCCGACGGCCCTGCTGCGCGCTGGTCGAGTTGGAGGGGCAACGCTGGTTGATCGACAGCGGCCTCACGGACCTGACCGAACGCTTTGCGCCGCGCACGCTGAGCGGCATCTTTCAGACCCATTACCACGCTGACCATGCGCAGGGTCTGCTGCACCTGCGCTGGGGGCAGGGGCTGGTGATCCCGGTGCATGGGCCGGCGGATCCGGAAGGGCTGGCGGACCTGTACAAACACCCGGGAATACTGGATTTCAGTCAGCCGTTCATGCCGTTCGAAAGCCGTGCATTCGCTGAGCTGCAGGTGACGGCGTTGCCGTTGGTGCATTCCAGGCCGACGCTGGGTTACCTGCTCGAAGGCGGCGGGCGTCGTGTCGCCTACCTGACCGACACCGTCGGCTTGCCGGAGGAGACGGCGGCATTTCTGCGGCGCCAGTCCCTCGATCTGCTGATCCTCGACTGCTCGATGCCGCCCCAGGCGCAAGCCCCCCGCAATCACAACGACCTGACCCTGGCCCTGCAGATCATCGACAACCTGCAGCCAAGGCGCGGCGTGCTGACCCACATCGGCCACACCCTGGATGCCTGGCTGATCGAGCAAGCTCCGGCACTGCCGGACAACGTGCTCATCGCGCGGGATGGGATGCAACTCTAGCGGCGGCGCGATTACGTCGGCGGCGCATTTTGGCCGCGCTCACGCGGATATTTCCGGTGGAAGTGTTTAACGCCCCCGTTGATTGCCGACGCAACATCCGACGCCTTCCCGGCTAAAGCCGGTCCTACGAAAGGCCAGCAGCGTCTGTAGGACCGGCTTCAGCCGGGAAGAGGCCAGTGCAGGCTGTGGATCGGTTGTAAACAAGCACATTTCTTCAATGCATCGTCACAATCCCGGTCTACGCTGTACGTTCCCTGCATATTTCCCGGAGATTGCGCTTCATGTCTATTCTGACGCTGAAAGACGGCACCGAGTTTTTCTACAAGGACTGGGGCACTGGCCAGCCTATCGTGTTCTCCCACGGCTGGCCGCTGGACGGCGATGCATGGGATGCACAGATGCTGTTCCTTGGCCAGAAAGGGTATCGCGTCATTGCCCATGACCGCCGTGGTCACGGCCGCTCTGGCCAGACCTGGGATGGCAACGACATGGACACCTACGCCGATGACCTGGCGCAGTTGTTCGAAGCGCTGGACCTCAAAGACGCGATCATGATCGGGCATTCCACCGGTGGCGGCGAAGTGGCCCGTTACATCGGTCGCCACGGTTCCTCGCGTGTGGCCAAGGCCGTGTTGATCGGCGCCGTTCCGCCGATCATGCTGAAAACCGCCGCCAACCCTGAGGGCCTGCCCATGGAGGTGTTTGACGGGATTCGTGCAGGCTTCACCGCCGACCGCTCACAGTTTTTCAAAGACCTGGCCGTGCCGTTCTTCGGTTTCAACCGCGACGGTGCCAAGGTTTCTCAAGGCGCCATCGACTCGTTCTGGGCGCTCGGCATGCTCGGCAGCGTCAAGGGCGAGTTCGATTGCATCAAGGCGTTCTCGGAAACCGACTTCACCGAAGACCTGAAAAAGGTCGATGTGCCGACGCTGATTCTGCACGGCGACGACGACCAGATCGTGCCGATCGTTGCGTCGGGCTACAAGAGCCACGAACTGGTGAAGGGCTCGACCCTGCACGTGGTCAAAGGCGGCTCCCACGGCATGTGCAACGTCCAGCCTGAAGAAATCAATGAAATCCTGCTTGGCTTCATCAAGGGCTGAGCGGATACCGATCACTGCCGCGAAGGCGCCATGGAAGGGCCTTGCGGGAGTGAGTTTCTGAAAGTTTACCGTCACCGTTGCGGCAGCTCTGCGGGCCTCTTCGCGAGCAAGCTCGCTCCCACCGGTTCGGTGCCTGGCGCGAGACCAGTCAGCCCCGCATTACCCTTGTAGGAGCGCGCTTGCCCGCGAATTGGCCGGTGTGTCCGCCGGAGATGCTTCGGCTGGAAATCAGCCTTCGCGAGTAAGCTCGCTTCTACCGGTTCGGTGCCTGGCGCGAGACCAGTCAACCCGCATTACCCATATAGGAGCGCGCTTGCCCGCGAATTGGCAGGTGTGTCCGGTGGAAATGCAGCGGCTGGAAGTCAGCCTTCGGGGCAAGCTGGACCCACAGGTTTTTTGTGGCCTGATGCGAGACCAGTCAGCCCCGGATTACCCTCGTAGGAGCGCGCTTGCCCGCGAATTGGCAGGTGTGTCCGGTGGAATGCAGCGGCTGGAAATCAGCCTTCGCGAGCAAGCGCGCTCCTGCGGAAGTTGAGTGTGGCCGGAGAGTCCGGGAATACCCGGAGATCTCTGTGGGAGTGAGCTTGCTCACGAAGGCGCAGGTTCTGTCGCCATCATTGTTGTGGCTGTCCACCGCTGTCTGTTCCGCGACTCATTGTTTCGTCACGTCCCGTTTCGCCTGAGGCCAACCGCCGCCAAGCGCGCGGAAAGTCGACACGGCCGCGCGCGCGTCGTTGGCGCGTAATTGCGCCAGTTGATCGCGAGAGGTCAGCAACTGGCGGTCCTCATCCAGCACTTCGACCAGGCTGATCGCGCCACCGGTGTAGGCGTCCTGCGCGGCATCGCGTGCGGTCTGGTGCGCAGCGACTTCCTGATCCACCTCGACCCGTTGCCGTTCCAGCTCGACCAGCGTGACGATGGCGTTTTCCACGTCTTCGGTGGCTTTGAGCATTGCCTGGCGGTATTCAGCGAGGGCCTGAGCATTGGCGCCTTTGGCTTGCGCGACTTGCGCATCCACGCGGCCAAAGTCGAACAAGCGCCAATGCAGGCCGAGGATCGCCTGCGGCTGAAAGGCCGACGAGGTGAACAATTCACCGCTGTGGACCGTGTCGAAGCCCAGCAGACCGGACAACGAAACCTTCGGGTAATACTCGGACATTGCCGCACCGATGCGCGCGTTCGACGCTGCCAGTCGGCGCTCGGCCGCGATCACGTCGGGCCTGCGCCGCAGCAGCTCCGCCGGTCCCTGACTGTCGATGATGGTCGGCACGCTGTAAGGCTGGGCGCTGTTGCTGAGTGCGCGCGACCAAGTACCGGGCTGCGCGCCCATCAGGACGTCGAGCCGGTTGAGCTGGGTGGCGAGCTCGGTGCGCAGGGGCGGGAGCGTCGCGCGCGCTTGCGACACCAGCGCCTGAGCCTGCGCTTGCTCGCGATGGGTCGCGAGGCCACTGCCCATGCGGTCGTTGATCAGGTTCAGCAGGTTGTCCTGCGTGTTGATCTGATCCTGTGCAACCGCCAGGCGCTGTTGCGCGCCTCGAATGCGGAAATAGGCGTCCGCCGCTTCGGCGGCGACCGAAATGCGCACGCCTGCATGACTGGCCTCGGCCGCCTGGGCCTCGTCGATCGCTGACTCTTCGCCACGCTTCAGGCCGCCGGCCAGATCCGCTTCCCAGCTGGCGCCGACGCCGAGGGTTTCCAGCGTCTGATTGCGATCGTAACCGGGAAATGCGCTGCCCACCTCACCTTGAGGGCTCTCGATAGACTGACGCTGACGCACCACCCGCGCATCCAGCGCGCCTTGGGGCAGGCGAATGGCGCCGGCCTGTTGCGCGACCGCCCGCGCCTGTTCGACCCGCGCAAACGAGGCGGCCAGATCGAGGTTCTGATCCAGTGCACGCTGAACGATCCGGTTCAATTCAGGGTCATTGAACCCGGTCCACCAGCTGTCCAGTGCGGGGGCCGGCGTCTCGCCAACCCGTTGCTGTAGCAGTGATTGATTCTGGTACGTGGCGGTCAGGCTGTCTGGCGGGCGCTGGTAGTCCGGGCCCACTGTGCAGCCGACCAGGGCAGTGAACAGCGCGCCGAAGGCGAAGACGCCACTGCGGGTAAAGCGAGAGGCCGGAGCGGTCATGGGGCTGTCCTCCAGACAGAGTGCGCAAATGAGTGGGTGGTCATGGTGAGGGCGGTCTCGTCGGTCAGTGCGCATCGGCTGACGGGGCTTTCGGTGGCACGACCTTGTGCATCAACGGCACCATGGCAACCGCGACGATGAAGCAGACCATGATCGCCAGGAACGCATCCGCATAGGTCTGCGTCTGCGCTTCACGGTATGTCAGCAACCAGAGCTGGTGCAGTGCGGAATGGCTGGCATCGGCGGCGCTCTGTCCCAGATTGGCGAAGTTGCCGGTGACGGTGCTCAACCAGTTGTTCATCGCCTCATTGCGGGTATTGAGGTGCTCGGCCAGATGAGTGAAGTGCAGGTTGGTACGGTCGTTGAGGATCGTGGCGCAGGCCGCGATGCCGATGGCACCGCCCAGGTTGCGCATCAGATTGAACAAACCCGAGGCCTGTTTCAGGCGTGAGGGGTGCAGGCTGCCCAGGGTCAGCGTGACCGTTGGCGGCACCGCCATCTGCTGGGCAAAGCCGCGAATGGCTTGCGGCAGCAACAGTTCATGGCCGCCCCAGTCATGGGTGATCGGCGAGAAGTCCCACATCGACAACGCAAACAGTGACAGCCCGAACATCATGATCCAGCGCAGATCGACGCGGTTGGCCAGAAACCCGTACACCGGAATGGCAGCGAGCTGAAACACGCCGGTCGAAAACACCGCTTCACCGATTTCCAGCGCGCTGTATCCGCGAACCCGGCCCAGAAACAGTGGCGTCAGATAAATCGTCGCGAACAGACCGATCCCGGTGACGAACGAGAAGAAACAGCCCAGCGCAAAGTTGCGGTCGCTCAAGGCGCGCAGGTCCACCACCGGATTTTTCACCAACAGGGTGCGGCTGATGAACGCCAGTGCGGCGACGCCGGACACCCACGCGGTGGTGAGGATGGTCTGGTCGCTGAACCAGTTCCAGCGCGGTCCCTCTTCGAGGGTGTACTCCAGGCAACCGAGGAACAGCGCGAGAAACACCATGCTGATGTAATCGGCGCCCCGCAGCAGCTTGAGGTCCATCGAATCGATGTTGACCAGCATCGGCACCGCGAACGCGACGAAGATACCCGGCACCAGGTTGATGTAGAACAGCCAGTGCCACGACGACACGTCGGTGATCCAGCCGCCGATCACCGGCCCCAGCGTCGGGGCGAGGGAAGCGATGGCGCCGATGGTCGAAGCCGCGATCACCCGCTGTTTGCCGGTGAAGAACATGAAGGCCGAGGTGAACACCATGGGGATCATCGAGCCCCCGAGAAACCCCTGCAACGCGCGGAAGGCGATCATGCTCTGGATGTTCCAGGCCAGACCGCACAACAGGCTGGCGAGGGTGAATCCCACGGCGGACGCGCAGAATAACCAGCGTGTGGAGAACACCCGGGCAAGCCAGCCGGAGAGTGGGATCACGACGATTTCGGCGATCAGGTAACTGGTCTGCACCCAGGCCGTTTCATCGGAGCCCGCCGAGAGGCCGCCGCCGATGTCACGCAGCGAGGCCGACACGATCTGGATGTCCAGCAGTGCGATGAACATGCCCAGGCACATGCTCGCGAACGCCAACACTTTCGCCATCGTCGGCATCGAGGCCGCGTCGACTGGGCCGTTGCGTCGCGCTGCCGCAGCGCCGGGATTGGCGGGAGTGGCACTCATGGCGCGGTTTTCCCGTCGGCCGCGCTGGCGACGTTGCCGGCTTGCGCGCCGTCATTGCGCGCTGCGGCCTTGGTATCGACCTGGGCAATCACCGAGAGCCCCGGACGCAATTTGCCGAGGTTGCCGTCGTCGCCGTCCAGGTACACCCGCACCGGCACCCGCTGGACGATCTTGGTGAAGTTGCCGGTGGCGTTTTCCGGCGGCAGGACACTGAACTGCGAGCCGGTCGCGGGCGCCAGACTGTCCAGATGACCGTGGAAAACCTGGCCCGGCAATACGTCGGCTTCGATGGTGACGGCCTGGCCGACTTGCATGTGCGTCAGTTGGTCTTCCTTGAAGTTGGCGTCGACCCACAACCCTGTCGCGGGCACCACCGACAGCAGCTGTGAGCCGGCGCTCGCGTAGGCGCCCACGCGCGCCCGGCGATTGCCGATCACGCCGTCGACCGGTGTGCGAAGCTCGGTGTAGGCCACATTGAGACGAGCCAGGTCACGTTCGGCGCGGGCCTGGGCCAGGGCCGCGCGGGCTTGTTGTTTCTGCGTGGCGATGACGTCCAACTGGCGTTGCGAGGCGAGCATGGAAGCCTGCGCGCGGGCGCCGTTGGCCTGGGCGGTCTTATAGGTGGCGTCGGCACGCTGGAAGCTTTCGATCGACACGGCCGAGCGCCCCGACAGCACCTCATAACGCTTCTGGTCATCGCGAGAGCGCACCGTTTCGGCGTTCGCGGCGTCGATGCCGGCTTTGGCCTGGCTCACCACCGCATGCTGCAACTGCTCGGTGGCGTCCAGGTTGGCGAGCAACGCTTCCTGCGCAGCCACCGCGCCTTCGGCCTTGGCCAGCGCGGCCAGGTAATCGCGATCATCGATCTTCACCAGCAGATCGCCGGCGTGGACGAACTGGTTGTCCACCACCTTCAATGCGGTGATGTAACCCGGGACTTTGGGCCCGATCACCGTGACATCGCCGCCGACGTAGGCATCGTCGGTCGACTCGAGGAAACGCCCGACCGTCCACCAGTGCAGGCCGAAAATCACCGCACCGACGACGATGACGGCCACCAGCAGCAACAGCATCAAGCGTTTGCCCCGGGCGGGTTTCGACGGCGCAGCGGCGGCGGGCTCGGTGACGGTCTGGGGGTTGTTCATCGCGGATTACCTGTTGATCAGCAGAGGTTGGGAAGGGGGAAGGTGCTTGCGATAGGCATCGCGACGGGCGCGGCCTGTCTCCAGGCGCCACGCGGAAATACTGTCTTCGCCTTTGTAGCGCAGGCTGTGATCGCGCATGCTGATGCGCTTGCCGGTGTTGGCGTCGGCCAGCACCAGGTCGACGGGCTCGCCGGTGGTTTCGTCGATCAGCTCGATGTTCGAGCCATTGGCCGAGAAATGCTGGCTGCCCCATTTCATGAGCGTCAGGACCACAAGGCGAAAATCGCGTCCACGTTCGGTCAGCAGATAGTCATAACGGATCGGTTTGTCGCTGTAGGCGCAGCGCTCGACCAGCCCCGACGCCATCAGCCCCTGGAGGCGACGGGTGAGGGTATTGCTGGCGATGCCCAGACTTTTCTGGAATTCATCGAACCGGCTCAGGCCGTAAGACATGTCACGCAGGATCAGAATGTTCCACCAGTCACCCACGTGTTCCAGGCTGTGGGCGATCGGGCAGGGCATGTCGGCGAAACTTTTCTTCTTCATGACCAGACCTCCGAAACCGGTGACGGCTTCTAAATGATGGGTGTAATCTAACGATGTGGCTTTCATTGTGCAAGTCACTATTCAAATGAAAGTGATCGATGGTTTGATGTCGAGGAAACCGCTGCTTCCCTGGCGGGTCTTTGTTTCATCACCGCGTGCGTGGTTAGACTTGCCGCCAGGCGATCACCCAGCACGCATTCCTGAAACGCCCATCCATGAACAGCCACGAGGCGACGCACGCCTCATCGGGAGTTGAAATGTCCGGCCAGCCCTACGTTCCAGAAACCCTCACTCGCGCCGACGTGGATGCATTGGCGGGCGCCAGCGTCATCGAATTCGGCACCAACTGGTGCGGGCACTGTACCGCCGCACAACCGTTGATCGGTGAGGTGAGTGCGGACTATCCGCAGGTACGCCGGCTGAAAATCGAAGACGGCAGCGGTCGCCGTCTGGGCCGCTCGTTCCGCGTCAAACTCTGGCCAACGCTGGTGTTCATGCGCGATGGCCAGGAGGTCACGCGGCTGGTTCGGCCGACGCGAGCCAGCGACATCGAGGAAGCCTTTGAAGTCCTGACGCAACAAGGCTGAGGCCAGACAGTGGCTGAAGACCGGCAAAGGCCCTGCTTTTGCATGAAGGGTCGGTTTCCTGCCTGAGAATTGACGCGTATGACCGACACCCACATGCCGCCCGCTTTGCGTTTCATGCTCGCCGCCCGGCGCAGCGAGCTGGCGGGGCTGGAGGGCCTGGCGCAGACCTGCGAGCTGGTCACGCTGATCAGCCAATGGGTGCATGCCTTGCAGCGCGAGCGGGGGTATTCGAATGTCTATCTGGGCAGCAAGGACACTCGTCAATTGCCCCGGCTTGATGCATTGAGCGCGCAGGCCAGCGCCGTCGAGCAGCGTGTCGTCGCCTGTTTTGACGGCATCGATCTGGAGTCGGCGAGCGCTTCGGACCGTGCGCGGCTGTTCAACCGTCTGGCGTTCGTCATGCACGCGCTCGACGATCTGCCGGGCTTGCGCCGACGCATTCGCGATCAGCGCCTGACCCCGGTCGAGGCCACGGCGGCACTGACGCGCCTGATCGGCGGGCTGCTGGCAGTGGTGTTCGAGGCGGCCGACACGGCGATCGATCCTCCTGTCACCCGCGTGCTGGTGGCGCTGTTCAATTTCATGCAGGGCAAGGAGCTGGCGGGGCAGGAGCGCGCGATCGGGGTGAACGGCTTCGCGGCGGGCTTTTTCGACACGCTGGTGCGCGAGCGCATCGAACATCTGGTGCAGGGGCAGGAACGCTGCTTTCAGACGTTCGCCGAGTTTGCCGATGATGAAGCGCGGCGCCTGTGGCTGAACTTGCAGGCCAGCGACACCTCGGCGCAGGTGACCCGGCTCAGGGCCGTGGCGCTGAAGACGTCCGAAAGCGAGCGGGTCGATCCGACGCTGTCGCAGATATGGTTCGACCTGACCACCGCCCGCATCGATGCCATGCGCGAGGTGGAAACCCGTCTGGCCCAGGTGCTGTCGAGCACCTGTCAGGCGAGCATCCGCCAGGCGCGCGCCGATCTGGACAACCATCGCACGCTGCTCGACCGGCTGGTCAGCCTTGAGAGTGCCGCCTGCGCAGATCAGGCGCTGCTGTTCAACGTCCAGGCGCTGGACCTGAGCACGGTGCCGCGTGATGGCTTGGGTCATCACTTGGGGCGGTCGGTGCTGGAGATGCTGCATTCGCAGACTCGGCGCCTGCTGACGGCCAATGACGAGCGCGACGAGGCCCGCCAGGCGTTAAATGAACGCAAGCTGGTTGAACGGGCCAAGCGATTGTTGATGGACGAATACCAGCTCAGTGAACATGACGCCTATGAACGGCTGCGCGTGTTATCGATGGAGCGGGGTCAGCGAATGATCGATGTCGCCAGGGCCTTGCTGGAACTGGCGGCGGGGCGTACTCCCCGGCAGGACTGAGCCGCTGCCCCGCACATCGCAACAGCACTAGCGTGACTGGAGCAAGGACGTGTGGCGCGTGTCAGCCGCCGGTCATGTTCATGAAGCGCACGACCTGCACGTCATCGTTGAGCTCGAAGTTGTGGCGGTAGGGCTTGAGCTGCATGGCGTCGATGATCGCTTTTTCCAGCTTCTCCGGCTGGCCCGGGTTGGCGCGAAGAACGGCCTTGAGGTCCGCCGAATGTTCGTTGCCCAGGCACAACAGCAAGCGGCCTTCGACCGTCACGCGCACCCGGTTGCAGGTGGCGCAGAAGTTGTGGCTGTGGGGCGAGATGAAGCCGATGCGGATGTCCGGCGCTTCGGCCACGCGCCAGTATCGCGACGGGCCTTGGGTCGATTCGGTGGAGTGGATCAGCGTGTAGCGTTCAGCGATGCGCTCGCGCACCTGCTCGCTGGAGAAGAAGGATTCGGCCCGGCTGTGTTCGCTGATCACGCCCAGGGGCATCTCTTCGATGAAGGTGATGTCCAGGCCCCGATCGATGGCGAACGCCACCAGATCATTGATTTCGTGATCGTTGCGGCCCTGCATCACCACACAATTGAGCTTCGTGCGCTGGAAGCCCGCGGCGATGGCCGCGTCGATACCGGCAATCACTTTACTCAGCTCGCCGGTGCGGGTCAGTTCCTTGAACAGCGCAGGGTCCAGGCTGTCCAGGCTGATATTGAGGCGCGTCAGGCCGGCTTCGAAAAGCGGTACGGCGAGTTTGTCCAGCTGCGAGCCGTTGGTGGTCATGCACAGTTCGCGCAGGCCGGGCAGCGCGGCGATGTTCTTGCACAGGCCGACGATGCCTGCGCGGACCAGCGGCTCGCCGCCGGTAAGGCGAATTTTACGGGTGCCCAGCGCGACGAAACGCTCGGCCAGTTGATGGATCTCTTCAAGCGAGAGGATCTGCTGACGCGGCAGAAAGGTCATGTCTTCGGCCATGCAGTAGACGCAGCGAAAATCGCAGCGATCGGTCACCGACATGCGTACGTAATCGACTTTGCGTGAAAACCCGTCTAGCAGAATTCGATCTGACATTGCTTATCTCGACAGCGTGCTGCGTGGCAGAAGCAGGCCGCGCGTACCGGGTTCACGGTGCGCGCGACTGAAGCGTTAAATCTTGTGACCCGTGGGCTGCGCGATTGTCGCAACCGCATCGCCGGTCACCGGAGCTTGCGTGGCCCTCGAATATGACACGTAATACGCCAGACCGACAAAAATTGCACCTCCCACGGCATTGCCGAGGAACACTGCGACGAAGTTCTCGACGAATTGAGTCCAGCTCAGCGCATCGGCAAAAATCGCTGCCGGGATCACGAACATGTTCGCGACCACGTGCTGGAAGCCGATGGCCACGAACGCCATGATCGGGAACCACATGCCGAGGATCTTGCCGGTGACGTCTTTGCTCGCATAAGACAGCCAGACCGCCAGGCACACCAGCCAGTTGCAACCGATGCCGGAAATGAAGGCCTGACCGAAGTCGGCGCTCACCTTGGCGTTGGCGATGGCCAGGGTTTTGTTCAGGTACGCGCCTTCGGTCAGCCCCAGCACGTGGCCGAAGAAGTAGGCGATGAACAGGGCGCCCAGCAGGTTGGCGAACGTCACCAGCAGCCAGTTGCGAGCGACGGCGCCCGCCGAGATCCGCCGGGCGAACATGGCGGTGGGCAGGCTCATCATGTTGCCGGTCAGCAATTCACCGCCGGCCAGAATCACCAGGATCAGGCCGATCGGGAAGACTGCGGCGCCGAGCAGGTTGCCCAGCGAGGCCCAAGGGCCGGGGATCATGGTGCTGACGTGAATGTCCAGCAGAAAGCCCAGTGCGATGAAGGCCCCGGCAAGGAAGCCGAGCACCATGATCGACAGCGCGGGCAGACGGGACTTCTTGACGCCCGCTTCGACGGTCATCTCAGCGATCTGGTGTGGAGTGTTGATTGACATGATTCTGAACTCGCACGCAATGGCCTGCGCTACGGCAAGAATGCCGCGCGCCACGCAAAATGGGAGGTAGCTTTATTCGGGTGTTTTCAAGCGTCCGGTCATGATGCGCGATCGTGTGGGTGACACGGCGGCAGGTCCCTGTACAGGCAACGATGTGCGTCTGATTGCTCGCCGAACAGCGGCGAAAAAAATGACGCGATCAGTTAGTGAGCAAGCTACCGACCTGAGCGTAGAGCGTCCAATCGCTTGTTCCGATGAATTGATCGATACGCTCTATCGCGGGAGTTCTGGGCTCCCATTATCGGCTGGCGGGCACGAACCCGGCGCGGGAATCGCGACCGATGGCGCGCGTCAAAACGTCACGGCGACATTTCACGCCTCGGGGCCGAGGTCGTCGCTGCGGGTGCTCATGCTGCGTTCATAGCGTTCCAGCAGCGGCTGGATGCTGATGCCATGCAGCAGAATGCTCAGCGCAACCACCGACAGCGTCAGGCTGATGCTGGTCTGAATGATGTCTTCGGGCAGGCCGTGAGACAGCGCGTAGCACAGGTAATAAAGTGAGCCGATTCCGCGGATGCCGAACCAGCCGACCAAGGCCTTCTGCGAGCCTGTCAGCAGTTCACCCCGGATCAGCATCCACACGCTCAGCGGCCGAATCACGCAGAACAGCGCCAGGCCCAGGCCGACCGCGCGCCAGTCCCAGTACAGCGCGATGGCGGCGCCTAGCAGGGTGATGAGCAGCACTTCCATCGCACGCTCGACCAGGCTGCCGAAGGCCAGCATGTCACCCATCATCACGCCCGCGGCCAGTTGAGACTCGCTGATCTCCTCGTCCTGAGGCACGGTGGCCGCCTCCGGCGCACTGTCCATGTGCCCGAGCACCGGTTTGGCGACGTGCTCGGCCGGGACATCCGACTGCGTCGTACGCACCTCGGCATGACGCAAGCCCAAGCCTGCGGCGAACACCGAGAGAAAGCCGAACGCGCCCAGGCCCTGGGCGACCACGTAGGCCATGGCGATCAGCGCCAGGGCGAGGAAATCGTTGGGCGAACTGGTGCTGTCGGCATTCTTGATGCGCAGGTAAATCATCAGGTGCCCGACGCTGCGGCCAAGGCCGTAGCCAATCAGCAGCGCCACGGGCACGCCCCAGATGATGCTCTTGAGGAACCAGCCCTGAACCCAGTCGAAATTGCCATTGGCATGGCCGAAGAACAGCAGGGCGAAGATCACGAAAGGAAACGCGGTGCCGTCGTTCAGACCCGCTTCCCCGGACAGGCCGAAGCGGACCCGGTCGAAGTCCTGCGCGTTATTGACCTGCACAAGCCCCGCGAGCACGGGGTCGGTGGGCGACAGCATTGCGCCCAGCAACAGCGCCACCGCCCAAGGCAGCGCAAATAGATAATGCGCCGCCAGACAGACGCCGATGATGCTGGCGAGCATCACGGGTCCTGCGAGCAGGTAAGCGGTGTGCCACGCCTTGCGGTGCAGGGGCAGCCGCAGTTTGATGCCGGTGTTGAACAGGGAAAACAGGACCGCGACTTCGGTCAGGCGCTCCAGCCAGTGGCGTGCGTCGCGCACGTCCAGCTGCACCAGATCCAGCCCCCAGGGGCCGATCAGCGCGCCAAACGCCAGGCACACCGCCGAGGTCGTGACCGGCAGCCAACGCAGGTAAGAAGAGGTCAGTGCCAGCAGCATCAACAGAACGCCGAGCACAGTCATGCAAAGAATAAAGCTCATCCGGCCTCGTCAGCAGTCAGGGGGGGTTAAGGCTGTGACTGTGACGAGGTGGGATAGTTGGGCCGGATGTTGGATTGTTGCCGTGCCAGCGCCCGGCACCGAAATCACCGCTCGATCGTACGGCTCCAGCGAGCGTTCCATTCCGGACGGATCTGGTTGACCTTATCCCAGTCGATGGTCACGGCGGTTTCCAGGTACTTGTTCATGGCCTCCACCTGACCACGGGTTTTCTCCGTGGTCGGGGTTTTAGGATTGGACGGAATCTGGTCGCCCATCTCCAGTGCCGGCGCCTGCGCTTGCGGGGTCAGCAGAAATTCGGCGAGCTTTTGCGCCAGTTCCGGCTGATCGTTATTGGCAATGGTGCATTCGGCCACGTTGAGGACCACAGCACCTTCCTTGGGTGGCGCGTATTCGACCGGCACGCCCTTGAGTTTCAGCGCGGTGACCTGAGTGGGCGTCAGCGGGAACAGCGCGGCCTCGCCGGTCTGCACCATTTCCGAGATCTTCGCGGAACTGGCGATGTATTCCAGTACGTTCGGGCCAACGGTTTTCGGCCAGGCCTTGAAGCCCGGTTCGACATTGGTTTCATCGCCGCCCTGCAGACGGTTGAACATCAGGAAGCCGTGCAGGCCGAAGGTCGACGAGGCCAGCGACTGGAACACCAGCTTGTCCTTGTAGCGTTTGTCGGCCATGTCCGCCCAGGACGTCGGCGCGCTCCAGCCGTTTTCCTGGAACATCTTCGTGTTGTAAGCCAGGCCGGTCACGCCAAGGCTCACGGCCACTGCCTCATCCTTGATTTTGCCTTTTTCCGGAATGTCCGCCAGCGTCGCGCTGGGCTGCAACTTGCCGCACAGGCCCATGGAGATCGCGCGGTACATGATGCCGTCGTCGAGGAACATCACGTGCATCTGCGGATTGTCCTTGCTCGCCTGGACCTTGGCGAGAATGTCCGAGGACGTGCCCGGCACGATGACCACCTTGACGTTGTTGGCTTTCTCGAACGCAGGCAGTACCTGATCGGCATACAGGCGTTCCATGGTGCCGCCGTTCATGCCCAGATACAGCGTGGTTTCGGCCTGCGCCGGCATCGAAGCGAGCAGGGCGGCAAGCGGCAAGCAGGACAGGCCGGTCAGGGCCAGACGTTTCACGTTGTTCATGCTGTTCATGGCTGCGATTTTCCTCTGAGCAAAGGGATGACGTTATCCGCACGGGGCGGCACGGCGGTGGCAGGTTTGACGGGTTGAAAACGGGAGATCGAAAAAGCGTCCAGGGCGATCCGCGGCGCCCCTTCGCAGACAATCTGCGCCAGCGCTTCGCCAGCGGCAGGACCGATCTGAAAGCCCGACCCGGCAAAACCGAAGCCGTGCAGCAGACCCGGTTGCGTGGAACTGGCACCGAGCACCGGCTCTCGGTCCGGCAGATAGCCTTCGGTGCCGCTCCAGGTGCGAATCGCCTGAGCGCCGGCCAGCGGCGGATACAGTTCGGCGGCGTTGCGCAGGATGTCGAGAATCGCCGCCTGTCCCGGCCGCGCCCTCGTCGGGTCCAGCGCGAAGCCCTGGCCACCGCCCAGCACGCAGTTACCCCGCGCGACCTGACGCGCATAAATGCCGCCGCCTTCGACCCCGGTGCTGACGTCCATGAACATCGGCAGGGGTTCAGTGACCAGCATGGCCGGGTGACCCGACTGCATCGGCACCGGCTCGTCGAATTGGCTGGCCAGGTGCGCCGCCCACGCGCCGGCGCAGTTGAGCAGCCACGGAGCGCGAAAGCCGCGCCCGTCAGCGGTGCGTACGGCGAAGGCCTGGCCGTCATGGCTGACTTGGGTGACGGCCGCCTGCTCGAACCCGTGCGCCCCGGCGCGCCTGGCGGCGACAGCAAACGCGGGCGACACCAGACGCGGGTTGGCGTGGCCGTCATCGGCACACAGCGAGGCGCCGACCGCGACGTCGCCCGCCCAGGGAAAGCGCAGGCGCAGTTGAGCATGGTCAAGCAATTGCAGATTCAGGCCGAAGCCGCGGGAAGCCTGCTCGTAGGCCACCAGCGCGGCCATGTCGTGGTCGCTGCGAGCCAGCTTGAGATGGCCCGAGCGCAGGTATTCGCCGTCGATGCCGATCAGGTTGTGCAGGTCGCCCCACAGGCTGTGGGCACGTTGGGAAAGCGGCAGCTGCGACAATGGACGTCCCTGACGGCGCACGCCGCCGTAGTTGACCCCACTCGAGTGCGAACCGAAGAAATCCCGTTCCAGCAGTGCCACGCGCTTGCCGGCTCTGGCCAGGAACAGCGCGGCCGAAGAGCCGACAATGCCTCCGCCGATGATCAGCGCGTCGACTTCAAGCGGCTGGCTCATCGTTCTGTCTCCACGCCGAAGGGCAGCGGTTTGATCGGCGCCTGCCCGCGCAGGCGGCCAACACCGGCGATGTCGCGCCCGGAAGACTGCGCGACGATTTCGGCAGCGGCCAGGCCGCACATCCGGCCCTGACAGCGACCCATGCCGACCCGGCACATCGCCTTGACCCGGTTGATTTCCCAGTGACCCTGGGCAACGGTCTGGCGAATGTCGCCGGCAGTGATTTCCTCGCAGCGGCAGATCATCACCTCATCCGGCGCCTTGGCGGCCCAGTCTTCGGGGAACGGAAAGGCGGTCTCCAGGCCTCGACGAAAACGCTGAATCGCTTCCAGTCGCTGTTGCAACGCCAGGCTGCGTGTTCGGTCGACGGTGTAACCGATGTCGCCGAGCAGGGTCAGCGCCGCCAGCTCCCCGGCCATTTCGGCGGCGTCCGCGCCCATGATTCCGGCGCCGTCGCCAGCCAGATAAACCCCGTCGACACTGCTGCGGCCTGCCGCATCGCGGGTCGGCAGCCATGCGCGGTTCAGCGGGCTCCAGGCAAAATCGCAGCCGAGCAGATCAGCCAGCTGGGTTTCGCTGCGCAGCGCATGCGCGAACGCGATGGCATCGCACGGCAGCACCTGTTCCTGCCCATCGGCCGCATAAACGGCCGCGCTAACGCGACGCTCGCCCTCGATCCGGCGCAGTGCGACGCCTTGATGCACCGCCACCCCGTGGGCGGTCAGCCAGGCTCGGTAGTACAAACCCTTGGCGAGCGTGGCCGGTTGGCCGAGCAGCGCGGGCAGGGCGCGTGCCTGGGCGGACAACGGCGAGCTGTCGAGCACCGCGACGACCTGCGCGCCGGCTTTTGCGTACTGGTAGGCCACCAGATACAGCAGTGGGCCGCTGCCGGCGAACACCACCCGCTCACCAATGGCGCAGCCCTGGAATTTCAGGGCGATCTGCGCCGCGCCAAGGCTGTAGACGCCCGGCAATGTCCAGCCCGGCACCGGCAGAATGCGGTCGGTGGCGCCAGTCGCGACGATCAGCTGCCGGTAGCGAACCTGCTCGGCTACGCCGTCGCACAGCGTGTCGAGGGTGTGTTGCTCGGTATTCCACACCAGCGTCTGCGGCCGGTAGTCGATGTCTTTCTGCAGCCGGTCCAGCGTCGCGTGCACGGCCTGGGCTTTTGACGCTTCGAAGCCATACAGGGCTTTCGCCGAGCGTTTGAAATTCTCCGGTTGACGACGGTAGATCTGCCCGCCGCCACGCAGGCTTTCGTCGATCAGGCTCGGTCGCAGGCCATAGGCGACCAGGGTCTGGGCGGCGCGAATGCCCGCCGGGCCGGCACCGACGATGACCACGTCCTGACCGCTCATGGGCGCCGTCCCGGTTCGCGACTGACACGCAAATCCGCTTCGAGCAGCGTCGAGCAGGCGCGCACGCGGCGCCCGTCGCCCAGTCGGACCCAGCAATCCTGGCACGCGCCCATCAGGCAAAAGCCGGCGCGCGGTTCGGCGCTGAAGTCGCTGCCGCGCAAGTAGTCATCCGCCGTCAGCACCGCGGTGAGCAGCGTATCGCCCCGCAAGCCGCTGGCCGCCTGACCATCGAGGGTGAAGGGCAACACGTCGCGGTCGTGTTCGGCCAATCGTTTCAGCAAAGCCATGGCGCTCTCTCTGTGCGGCAAAAGACGGGTAAGCGAATGTTCATCAGTGACGGCCCACCAGCACGCGGTCCAGCCCGTACACGCGGTCGAGGATGATCATGGTGGCGGCCGTCAGCGCAATCACCAGCGCCGAAACGGCCGCCATCATCGGGTCGATGGATTCGGTGGCGTAGACATACATGCGCACCGGCAGCGTCTGGGTCGACGGCGAGGTGACGAAGATCGACAGGGTCACTTCATCGAAACTGTTGATGAACGCCAGCAGCCAGCCACCGGCGACGCCGGGCAGGATCATGGGCAGGGTGATCTGGCGAAACAGGGTGAAGCGGCTGGCGCCCAGTGACTCGGCGGCCTGCTCTGCGCTGCGGTCCATGCCGATCGCTGCCGCAATCACCAGGCGCAATACATAAGGCGTAATGACGACCACGTGGGCGAACGTCAGCCAGACGAAGCTGCCGTTGACGCCCATCAGCGCGAACAGGCGCAGCATCGCCACGCCCAGCACGAGGTGGGGAATGATGATCGGCGAGAGAAACAGGCCATTGAGGAAATCACGGCCTGGAAACCGGTAGCGGGTGATCGCCAGCGCCGCCGGCACCGCGATCAGCGTGGCGAGGGTCGCGGCAACCACTGCCAGGATCAGGCTGTTATAGAACGACTGAATGAAGTCGGCGCGTTCGAACACCGCGCTGAACCAGCGCAGTGAAAAGCCGTGCCACGGCAGGCTCAGCGTGTTTTCCGGCGTGAACGCCACCAGGCACACCACCAGCAGCGGCGCCAGCATGAACACCACGACCAGCGCATGGAAGGACAGGGCCAGAGGACCATTCTTGGACATCGATCATTCCCCCAGGGATTTCTTATAGCGGCCTTCGACCAGCCGGTTCCACGACAGCATCACCAGCAGGTTGATCAACAGCAGGGCGACCGCGATGGCCGCGCCCATCGGCCAGTTGAGTTCCGAAAGGTATTGGTCGTAAACCACAGTGGCGACCATCTTCAGGCGTCGTCCGCCCAGCAGGCCCGGTATCGCGAAGGAACTGGCGGACAGGCCGAACACGATCAGCGTGCCGGACAGCACGCCAGGCATCACTTGCGGCAGGACCACCAGGCGCATGACCTTGGCCTGCGTGGCACCCAGCGACAGCGCCGCCTGCTCGGCCGAGGCGTCGAGCTTCTGCAGCGACGTCCACACGGGGATGATCATGAACGGCAGCATGACGTGGACCAGCGCCAGAATGACCGCGAAAGGGGTGTAGAGCATCTTCACCGGGCGACCGCCCAGCGCCTGGATCGCCTGATTCACCAGCCCGTCGGCGCCCAGCAGCAGGCTCCAGCCGAACGCCCGGACCACCACCGAAATCAGCAGCGGGGTGAGGATCAGAATCAGGAAGATCGAGCGCCACGGCGTTCCCATCCGGCTGAGGATGTACGCTTCGGGCACGCCAATGACCACGCACAGCAAGGTGACCAGCGCGCTGATCCAGAACGTGCGCAGGAAGATTTCGTAGAAGTACGAATCGGTCACCAGGTTCAAGTACTGAGCAAAGGTCCAGGCATCGCCCTTCACCCCGACCTCGTAGTCGAAGACGTTGAACGACAGCACCAGCGTCAGCAGCAGGGGCAGCACCAGCAGGCCGACGAACAGCGCCAGGGCAGGCGTTGATAATAAGTAACCGCGACCGGTGTCGCGCAGCACGCTGGCGCCGCTCATGCCGACACCTCATCGGCACTGAGTACGCGCAGCAGTTCGGATGGCCAGTCCAGGCCCACCACGGTGCCTTCGTTCATGGGCGCGTCGCCATCGTTGCGCCGCACGACGGTGATGTCCCCGATCGGCGTTTCGACGCGGTACAGCCACTGGCTGCCGAGGAAGTAGCGGGTGACGATCCTGCCTTGCAGGCGCCCATCGTCTGCCGGCACCAGGTCGATCTTTTCCGGGCGCAGGCTCAGGGTCAGGGCACCGTGGCCAGGCTGATGGCGGACTTGCGCGGCGCCGTGTTCGTCGCGGTCGCCGCGCAACAGGTTGGCCTTGCCGACGAAGCCGGAGATGAACTCCGTGCGCGGGTGTTCGTACAGTTTGTAGGGCTCGTCGATCTGGGTGATGCGACCGGCCTGCATGACCACCACGCGATCGCTGATCGATAACGCTTCGGCCTGATCGTGGGTGACCATCAAGGTGGTGATACCGACTTCTCGCTGAATGCGGCGAATCTCGAACTGCATTTCTTCGCGAAGGTTGGCGTCCAGGTTGGACAGCGGTTCGTCCAGCAGCAGCACCGGCGGCTCGATCACCAGGGCGCGGGCCAGCGCCACCCGCTGACGCTGGCCACCGGAGAGTTCACGCGGGTAGCGTTGGGCATGTTGATCGAGGCGCACCAGTTGCAGCACGCGGCTGACGCGGCGCTCGATCTCGGCGGCGGCGACCTTGCGCATTTTCAGGCCAAAGGCGACGTTGTCCCGCACGGTCATGTGCGGGAACAACGCATAAGACTGGAACACCACACCCAGGCCACGGCTCGCCGGTTTGGCGTGCGTGATGTCGCGGCCATCGAGCACGATGCGTCCGCCGCTGACGTCGACGAACCCGGCGATCATTTGCAACGTGGTGGTCTTGCCGCAGCCAGAGGGGCCGAGCAGGGAAACGAACTCGCCTTTTTCCACCGACAGGTCAGTGGCGACGACCGCATCGACGGCGCCGTAACGTTTGCACAACGCCTGAAGTTGAAGAAATGCCATGGCTGCGTTCCACCTGTTTTAGTGCATGCCGAGGGCATGCTTTTTTATGGGCAGATGCGAAGAGAAGACGTGCGTATTGCCGTGGACGCTGGCGCTCGATCTGGGTCGGCTGCCGCTGTTATTCAAATCGCCCTGTGGACTGATCCTAAGCCTGCGAATACGATGCGCTCAACGACGAATTTCATTGAGCGAGTAGTATTTTCAGATTTATTCGTTCAGCGAATGAAAACAGGTGAATTGGCGTTATGGATTCCATTGAGCGGAATGATTCTGCAAAAGAAACAGGCGTTGGCGCGGTGTCCCGCCTTTTTGCCGTGCTGCGCGCTCTGGGTGAGAGCCCTGAGGGTGGTGAGCGCGTGACGCAACTGGCCCAACAGGTCGGGCTGTCGCAACCGACCACCCACCGGCTGCTGCGCAGCCTCATGGACGAGGGCATGGTCGACCAAGACGTGCGCAGCAAACGCTACCGCCTGAGCCTGGAATTCTTCGCCCTGGCGGCGCGGGCCGGGCAGTCCGGCAATCTGCGCGATGTGGTCCGGCCCAGCCTGTTGCGCCTGTCGGCGTCTCTGGGCGATTCGTTGTTTCTGCTGGCGCGCAGCGGTTTCGATGCCGTGTGTCTGGATCGCAGCGAAGGGCCCTACCCGATTCGCACCTTCACCGGGGACATCGGCGGTCGGGTGGCGTTGGGCGTCGGTCAGGGCAGTCTGGCAATCCTGGCGTTTCTGCCCGAAGAGGAGCGCGATACCGTGATCCGCTACAACCTGCCGCGCCTGCGTGACTTCCACCTGTATGACGAAGTGATGCTGCGCTCGGAAATCGACACGGTCCGCCGCCAGGGCTACGCCGCTCGCAACACCGGCGTTCTGGAAGGCATGGCCGGGCTGGCAGTGCCGATTCTCGATCGTGAGGGCAAGGCGGTGGCGGCGTTGAGCGTGGCGACCATCAGCGACCGGCTCAATGCTGACCGCATGCCGACGGTGGTGGACCTGCTCAAACGAGAGGCGGCCGCCATCAGCCAGAAGATCAACCCTTTCGACCCGGTACTGCGTCGGCCTTCCCAAGTCTTCGGTCAAAAAGAATGAACGTCGGCAGCGGGCTTGGAAATCAGCGACTTGGCGCCTGCTCGACAGAATTTTGACCCGGCAATCAGACGCTCCATTGGCGCTTTTTCACCGCCTGTCGGATGCCGTCCCGGCAGTTTAAAGGAGCGCATGGCCGGGTCGAAGCAGGCTAGGTAGGCCCATCGTTTTTCGGTTCGTTGCCGAAGCGATGGCACAGGGAAGTGGCAAGCAGGCAAACCTTCGGGCGCACCCGGAGCACGCTGTCCTCCCTGATGAGATTCCCCCTATGTCGAAATCCCTGAGATTGCAGATCCTGGCGCTGCTCAGCGGTAGCCTGGTGCTGATGCTGTTGATCGCCCTCGCATGTTTTCATTTCCTGTCCAGCAACGTGAAGTCTTACCGCGGGCTGATCGAAGGGCCGTTGCAGGCCTCGCAGCTGGTCGATCAGGCCAACCTGCAATTCAAGGTTCAGGTCCAGGAGTGGAAGAACGTGTTGCTGCGCGGTAAGCAAGCGGCCGACCGTGACAAGTTCTGGGGCCAGTTCGAGGAGCAGGAACGTCTGGTGCAGGACACCTTGGGTCGCTTGAGCGGCATGAGTGGTCTGGATGCATCGATCAAGGCTCAGGTCGAAAACCTGCGCAACGAGCACCGCACGCTGGGCGTGGCTTATCGCAAGGGACGCGATGCCTTCGTCGCGGCCAATGGCGATCCGGTGGCCGGTGACCTGGCCGTCAAGGGTGTCGACCGCGAGGCCAGCGAGCAGATGAGTGCGCTGGTGAGTGATCTTCGCAAACGCAGCGACGCACAGTCGCTGGAGATCAGCAGCACCGCCGATCAGACGATCCTGATCGGCACGCTGGTGATGCTGGGTTCTGCCTTGCTGGTGGGCGTTCTGACGCTGTGGATGGTCAATCGCAACATCGTCGGGCCGATCAGCATGCTCATCGAATACGTTGCGCAACTGAGTCAGGGACGTTTCAGCGACCGCGTCAGCGTGACCCGCCAGGACGAACTCGGGCGTCTGGCGGTGGCCGCCAACACCTTGCGTGATTTCCTGGCCGACACCTTCACGCGGCTCAAGCGCAGCACCACTGATCTGGACAGCGCCGGTGGCGAACTCAAGGCCATCGCGGCATTGATGGCGCAGGGCACCCACGAACAATTCGAACGCACCGATCAGGTGGCCACGGCAATGACCGAGATGTCGGCCACGGCGCAAGAAGTCGCCCGCCACGCCGCTGAGGCCGCCGAAGCTGCCAGCGAGGCCGACCGCAGCTCTCAGGAAGGCGGCAAGGTCATGAGCGCGACCATCACCGCCATCACCCAGATGCGCACTGAAATCAGCAACACCGCCGATGTCATTCGTCGTCTGGAAAGCGACAGCGGCCGGATCGGCAAGGTGCTGGAAGTAATTCGCGGCATTGCCGAGCAGACCAACCTGCTGGCGCTGAACGCTGCCATCGAAGCCGCCCGCGCCGGGGATGCGGGCCGAGGATTTGCCGTGGTCGCCGATGAGGTGCGCACGCTCGCCCAGCGCACGGCGGCCTCGACCGCCGAGATCAATCAGATCATCAGTTCGGTGCAGACCGGCGCCATCGACGCTGCTCAGGCAATCGAAAGCGGGCAGGCGCGCAGTCAGGAAAGCGTGGATCAGGTCGCACTGGCCGGCTCGTCCCTGCAGCGCATCACCACGGCGGTGGAGGCCATTCGCGACATGAACCGGCAGATCGCTACCGCTGCGGAGGAGCAGACATCGGTGGCCGAAGACATCTCGCGCAACCTCACCGAGATCACCGCGATTGCCACCACCAACCAGAGCAACGTTAAGCGCACGCAAACGGCCAGCGAAGATTTGCACGGTTTGTCGGTGGGCCTGAACGATGTGATTTCCCGGCTCAGCGCCTGACCCTTGAGGGGCTCAGGCCTGGCGAAACACGAGGGCCTTGAGCCCGCCCTCGGGTTCTGCGTCCGGGAACTCCGGCGGATTGTCCAGCCGCTGTTCGAAGCGCAGCCCCGGCGCTTCGCGCGTCACTTCTGCAATCAGGAAAGCGGCGTCCAGCGCAGGGTCGTTCATGCAGGCAAGCAGGGTGCCGTCGGCGGTCAGCAATTCCGGCAGCTTGCGCAACACGCGCTGGTAATCCTTGGTCAGCAAAAAACTGCCTTTCTGGAAAGACGGCGGGTCGATGATCACCAGATCATAAGGCCCGCTGCTCTTCACTTTGCCCCAGGATTTGAACAGTTCATGGCCCAGGAAGCTCACCCTGGCAAGGTCGTGTCCGTTCAGTCGATGGTTCTCGCGACCGCGACTGAGCGCCGCCCGCGACATGTCCAGGTTGACCACGAACTCGGCACCGCCCTCGATGGCCGCCACTGAAAAGCCACAGGTATAGGCGAACAGGTTCAGCACGCGTTTGCCGGCCGCCTGGGCCCGAACCCAGTCGCGGCCGTAGCGCATGTCCAGAAACAGTCCGGTGTTCTGCTTTTTGCCGAAATCCACCTGATAACGCAGGCCGCCTTCGGTCAGGGTCCATTGTTCAGGCATTTCGCCGAGCAGGGTTTCGGTGTGGCTGTCGGGCAGGTAGCGGTGCTGGAGCAGCAGGGTGTGCGCCTGACACGCTTTCCACGTCGGGGTCTGGACCAGGTCAGCCAACAGATGCTTCAGGGCATCGAGTTCGTTGTCGGCCGGTGCCTTGAACAACGAGACCAGCACCACGCCCTGCATCCAGTCGACGGTCAGTTGCTCCAGGCCCGGCCAGCAGCGCCCGCGGCCATGGAACAGACGACGGGTTTCTGCAGGGGTAGGGGCGAGGGCGGCGAGCAAATGCTCGTTGAGGGTCTTCAGCGCGTGGGAATTCATGGAAAGTCGGCGGGTCGGCAGTCAGAAAGGGCGGCATTCTAAACCCAATTGCCCCCTCAGCGTTCACGCGTTGGCGCATCACAGGTATTGCTTTGCCTCGCCAAGCGGTCATCATTGCGCGGGCCCTTTCCATCGCCGCCGGTTGGCGAAGGAAAGCCACCGCGGCCTCCACAACCCCTTCGAAAAAAGACTGTGCTCATGCCTCAGACATTGAACCTGCGCGATGCCCGCGACGATGACATGCCCGCCGTACAGGCGATCTACGCACACCATGTGACGCACGGCACCGCAAGTTTCGAGCTCGAGCCACCGACCCTTGAGCAGATGCGACAGCGGCGCACCGACATCTTGGCCAACGGCTTGCCGTATCTGGTGGCCGAGCGCGACGGCGAGGTGGTCGGTTACGCCTACGCCACGCTGTACCGGCCGCGCCCGGCGTACCGCTTCACTGTCGAAGATTCGGTCTATGTGCGCGACGGCCTGGCCGGGGCGGGCATCGGTCAGGCGCTGCTGCAGCGGGTCATCCAGTGCTGCGAGGAGGACGGCCGGCGGCAGATGGTGGCGATCATCGGCAATAGCGAAAACCTCGCCTCGATCCGCTTGCATGAGCGTCTGGGCTTTCGCAAGGTCGGGGTGTTCGAATCGGTCGGGTTCAAACATGGCCGCTGGCTCGACACCGTGATCATGCAGCGGGCGTTGGGCGAAGGCGCGGCCAGTTCGCCGTTGCGGTAGCGGTTGGCCGGCTCAGGTGCCGGTTTCGGCAGTCGTCGACAGGGATGGGTCGCCCGTCAGGGTGTCTGCGGTTTCCGGGACGGCCAGCCAGACCAGCACAAAGGCCAGCGCTGCGATGGCTGCCAGTGTCAGGAACGCCGCGTCGTATCCGGCCTCCCGGATCACCAGCCCGGCAAGCCCGTTGCTCAGCGCGGCGCCGAGGCCGAACACGGTGGAGATCGCCCCCAGACTGACGTTGAAACGGCCGGTGCCGCGCGTCAGGTCCTTCACCACCAGCGGCATCAGCGCCCCGAAAGCACCCGCGCCGATGCCGTCGAGCAGTTGCACGCCCACCAGCCAGTACGGGTTGTCCGAGAGCACGTAGAGCACGCCCCTGATCGGCAGAATGATGAACCCCGCCATCAGCAGCGGCTTGCGCCCCCATTGATCGGCCTTGGCACCTACCAGCCAGGCGACCGGGACCATCACCAGCTGCGCCGCGACGATGCAGGCCGAGGTCAAAGGCGTGGCCAGTCGCATGTCGATCTGCGAGAGCTTCTGGCTCACCAGCGGCAGCATGGCGGCGTTGGCCAGATGGAACAGCCCGCAGCAGATGGCGAAGACCAGCAGCGGCCGATTGTGCACCAACGTTGCCACGACGCTGGCCTGCTCGTGATTGCGTTGCCGAGCCGGATCAAAACCCCGTGCGACGTCGTGGTCAATGGCCTTGGCGTCGACGACGCTGACCGCAACGATGCTCGCCAGCGCCATGAACGCCATCAGATAGAAGACTGCAATCGGGCCGAACAGCCACGACAGGCCGCCGGCCAGCAAGGCGGCACAGGCATTGCCCGCATGATTCCAGGTTTCGTTGCGTCCGGTGCGGCGGGTAAAGGCTTTGGGGCCGGTGATCCCCAGGGAGATCGCGGCGATGGCCGGCGCGAACACGGAACCTGCGATGGCGCCCAGTCCCTGGGTAATAGCGACCCAGGTGAAGCCCTCTATGAATGGCAGGACGAGGCAACTGGCCGTCACCAGCAGGGCCGCGACGATGACCACCAGTCGTTTGCGGCGGGTGCGGTCAATCAGCGCACCCGCTGGCGTCTGCGTCACCAAAGCGGCTATACCAGCGAGCGTCATGACCAGGCCGATGCTGGCCGGGTCCCATTTGTGCACCGCCAGCAGGTAGATCGCCAGGTACGGACCCAAGCCGTCGCGCACGTCGGCGAGGAAGAAGTTCAGGCCGTCCAGTGAGCGGTTGTTGCGGTAATCGGAAGGGCTGTTCAAGGCCGGCCTCGCCAGACGGATCGCGCAGCGACACGGTGTGCTGCTCCCGATTAATGACCGATGCGCAACGGGTTTCGTTCGATGGCAACCGCTGGACTGTTGCGCGTGCGGCAATTGTCTTAATCGCCTCGATATTTGAATCCGGCGCGAGGCAGGAATAAGCTTCGCGCCATTGATAGCGCCGCGACCTCGATCCGGTCCGACGCTTTTCGCCAATCCTCGATCAGGAACTGCCATGTCCAGTCTGTTTCCCGCCGCTCGTCCACGCCGCCTGCGCAGCAATGAGAACTTCCGCGCGCTGTTTCAGGAAGCCGAATTCACCCTTAACGATCTGGTGCTGCCGATCTTCGTCGAGGAAGAGGTCGACGACTTCGTGCCGATCAACAGCATGCCTGGCGTGAGCCGCATTCCCGAGTCCAGACTGGCGCAGGAAGTCGAGCGCTATGCCCGTGCCGGGATCAAGTCGGTGATGACCTTTGGCGTGTCCCATCATCTGGACGCCACTGGCAGCGACACCTGGCAGGAAAACGGCCTGGTGTCGCGCATTTCCCGCACCATCAAGGACGCTGTGCCGGAAATGATCGTGATGTCCGACACCTGCTTTTGCGAATACACCGATCACGGCCACTGCGGCGTGATGCACGGCGCGCATGTCGATAACGACGCCACCATCGAGAACCTGGGCAAACAGGCGGTCATGGCCGCGCGCGCCGGTGCCGACGTGATCGCACCTTCGGCCGCCATGGACGGTCAGGTTCGCGCCATTCGTGCGGCGCTGGATGCGGCAGGTTTCACCCAGACGCCGATCATGGCGTACTCGACCAAGTTCGCGTCGTCGTTGTATGGCCCGTTCCGTGAAGCAGGCGGCTCGGCGCTCAAGGGCGACCGCAAGAGCTATCAGATGAACCCGATGAACCGCCGCGAAGCCCTGCGCGAGTCGCTGCTGGACGAAGCCGAGGGCGCCGACGCGCTGATGGTCAAACCGGCCGGCGCCTATCTGGACATCATCCGCGACATCCGCGAAGCCTCGAACCTGCCACTGGCGGCGTATCAGGTCAGCGGCGAGTACGCGATGATCAAATTCGCTGCCCAGGCCGGCGCCATCGACGAAGGCCGCGTCGTACGCGAAAGCCTTGGCGCCATCAAACGCGCAGGCGCGGACCTGATTTTCACCTACTTTGCGATGGACCTGGCGTTGAGCGGGATCTGATCGATGCGTGAGTGAAGGATATTCAGCGGCTGGAAATCAGCCTTCGCGAGCAAGCTCCCGCAAGTTCCGTGCCCTGGTCCCGAAACCTGGGAACGCGACAAGTCCATTGTAGGAGCGTGGCTTGCCCCGCGAACTGGCGCAGCGGCAGCAGAATCGGATGACGCAGTACATCAGGCAGACCACATGCCAAGGTTTTACGACGACTGCGTCGCCGATCGCGGGACAAGCCACGCTCCTACTGGCAGTGCATTAAGTCTTCGCGAGCAAGCTCGCTCCCACGGGAGTACATCCGCCGGATATTCAGCGGCTGGAAATCAGCCTTCGTGAGCAAGCTCACACAAGGTTCGTGCCCTAGTCCCAAAACCCGGAACGCGACAAGTCCCTGGTAGGAGCGTGGCTTGCCCCGCGAACTGGCGCGCAGCGGCAGCGGAATCGGATGACGCAGTACGTCAGGCAGACCACATGCCAAGGTTTTACGACGACTGCGTCGCCGATCGCGGGACAAGCCACGCTCCTACTGGTAGTGCATTAAGCCTTCGCGAGCAAGCTCGCTCCCACGGGAGTACATCCGCCGGATATTCAGCGGCTGGAAATCAGCCTTCGTGAGCAAGCTCACACAAGGTTCGTGCCCTAGTCCCAAAACCCGGATCGCGACAAATCCCTGGTAGGAGCGTGGCTTGCCCCGCGAACTGGCGCGCAGCGGCAGCAGAATCGGATGACGCAGTACATCAAGCAGACCCCATGCCAAGGTTTTACGACGACTGCGTCGCCGATCGCGGGACCAGCCACGCTCCTACTGGTAGTGCCTTAAGCCTTCGCGAGCAAGCTCGCTCCCACGGGATTTGTATCTGGCCGGAGAATTCGGCAATGCCCGGATGTCCCGGTGGGAGTGAGCCTGCTCACCAAGACACCCGCGCGACCGGCACTCGATGATCAGTTCAACGTGCTAATCGCGAACCCCAACAAACGTCGTCAGGCCGTGGCGGCTTTGACCGGCGGATCGGACGCCGCGACCTGGGCTTCGCGCCATGCATCCAGGCCGCCGACCAGCGCTTTGCCGCGGGTAAGGCCGCGGGCGTGGAGCTTTTCGGCGAGGAAGGCGGCGGACAGTTCGTTCGGGCAAGCGCAATAGAACACCATGTCGACGTCATCGAGCTGATCGAGCCACGGCTCCAATGGTTCTTCCAGGCTGATGGAGACAGCGCCGGGGATGCCTTCGACCACCGCCGTATGAAACCTGGGGCGTACATCGATGATCACCGGCGCCTGGTCGGAGTCGCGCAGCGCCAGCAACTGTGGAACGGTGATGCGAGGCACTCGGGCGGTGCGTGCCTGGAGGCGCCGGCGTTTCCAGTATTTCCAGGCGATGAAGACGCCGAGAAGACCCAGTACGGCGCCGATGGCGATGGGCAGGTAGCCGCTCAGCCAGTCCAGCAGCGGGATCAGCGCATCGCTGAACAGCATGCCGAGCAGCAGGGCGGAGCCGGCCCAGATGAACGATCCCGCCAGTGAGTAGCGCATGAACAGCGCAAACGGCGTGGCGTTCATGCCGGCGACCGTGGTGACCAGTGCGCCCGCGCCGGGCAGGAATTTGGACAGCAGCATCGCGCGCGGCCCGACCCGCTCGTAGACGTTCAGCCCCTGGCGAATGCAGGTGTCCTGGGACAGGGAGATCTTGCAGATGGATTTGAGCAGCACGCTGCCATAACGCTTGCCCGCCCAGTACCACAGGGCGTCGGCGATCAGGCAGGCGAGCATGGCGACCAGCACGCCCGCGCCAAGCAATGGTTTGCTCTGCATGGCCAGCGCACCGGTGACGATGAGCGTCGGGTAGGCGGGCACCGGCAGGCCGATCTGTTCCAGCAGCACGTTGACGAACACCAGCAACAGGCCGTGGCTTTCGTTCAACTGCTGGAGTTCATTCATGGCGTGCCGCTCGACAAGAAAAAAGGGGTGTCAGTAACGTCGCCTGAACACCCCTTCCTGTCAACGCCGATTATCCGTCAGCCGAGTTTCTCGATGGCTGCCGCGACGCCCGCGCCATAGGCCGGATCAGCCTTGGTGCAGTTGTCGATGTGGCGTTGCTTGACCAGTGCCGAGGCACCACTGATGGCCCGCGCCGTGTTGTCGAACAGCACTTGCTGCTGTTCGGCGGTCATCAGGCGGAACAGCGCGCGGGGCTGCGAATAGTAGTCGTCATCGTCTTTGCGGAAATCCCAGTTGGCCGCCGCGCCGTGCAGCTCCAACGGTGGCTCGGAGAAGTCCGGTTGCTCGACCCATGCGCCCTTGCTGTTGGGCTCGTAGCCAATGGTGCCGCCAGCGTTGCGGTTGACCCGCATCTGGCCGTCGCGGTGGTAGCTGTTGACCGGGCACTGCGGCGCGTTCACCGGAATCTGATGATGGTTCACGCCCAGACGATAACGCTGCGCGTCGCCATAGGAGAACAGGCGACCCTGGAGCATTTTGTCCGGCGAGAAGCTGATGCCTGGCACCACGTTGGCCGGGTTGAACGCGGCCTGCTCGACATCGTGAAAATAGTTGTCCGGATTACGGCTCAGCTCCAGCGTGCCCACTTCGATCAGCGGGTAGTCGGCGTGTGGCCAGACTTTGGTCAGGTCGAACGGGTGAACCTTGTACGTGCTGGCGTCGCTTTCCGGCATGATCTGGACGAACATTTTCCACTGCGGGAAATCGCCTTTCTCGATGCTCTCGTACAAATCGCGCTGATGGGTTTCGCGATCGTCGGCGACCAGTGCTGCGGCTTCCTGATCGGTGAGGTTCTGAATTCCTTGCTGGGTTTTCAAGGTGAACTTGACCCAGAAACGCTGGTTGTCCGGGCTGATGAAGCTGAAGGTGTGGCTGCCGAAACCGTGCATGTGACGGTACGATTTTGGCAGGCCGCGGTCACTCATGACCACCGTCACCTGGTGCAGGGCTTCCGGCAGGGAGCTCCAGAAGTCCCAGTTGTTGTCGGCGCTGCGCATGTTGGTGCGCGGGTCGCGTTTGATCGCGTGGTTCAGGTCCGGGAATTTCAGCGGGTCGCGCAGGAAAAACACCGGCGTGTTGTTGCCCACCAGGTCCCAGTTGCCTTGTTCGGTGTAGAACTTGATGGCGAAGCCACGGATATCGCGCTCGGCATCCGCGGCGCCACGCTCACCGGCCACGGTGGAGAAGCGAATGAAAATGTCGGTCTTTTTACCGATCTCGGAGAACAGGCGCGCTTTGGTGTAGCGGCTGATGTCGTGAGTCACGGTGAAGGTACCGAACGCGCCCGAACCCTTGGCGTGCATGCGACGCTCCGGGATCACTTCGCGGTCGAAGTGGGCGAGTTTTTCCAGCAGCCAGACGTCCTGCAGCATCAGCGGGCCGCGTGGGCCGGCCGATTGCGAGTTCTGGTTGTCGACGACGGGTGCACCCGCCACTGTTGTGAGTTTGTTCATGCTCAGGCTCCGGTTTGGGACAGTCAGTCTCAAGGGTTCAACGGTATTGTTATTGGACGCTCGTGCGCCTTCTTGCTGTAAACGCCCAGGCGCGGCTGGCTGCCAGAGGCGTGTGCCAGAGCGCTGCAAGCCGACGATCAAGCTTCTTTTTAACGCAAATGGGTGGCAGTTTGAACAAGGGGCTGTCAATTGCGTGAATCGACAGTGCGGCCGTCCTTGGATACGGGAGCATCATGACGTGCAGATGACCGCATCCCTGAAGCGCGGTGATGATGTGCGCTGAAGGGGTAAAAAAAGCGCCCGGACCGGGCGCCAAAGGGAGGAAAGATCTGCATGTCGAAGGACTCAAAAACGGTAGCTCTCTGCTGCGCTGATGCCCATCAGGCCAGGGCTCTGGGCCCAGACCTCCATGGTCGAAAAGTAACTGTTGGGACGGGTGGGCTGGCGGCATTCACTGGTAAACGAGGCACCTGTGGGAATGTCCAGCTTGATCTTGCAGACCAGTTGGTTGGCGCGGTACAGCACTTCGCTGACCAGATTGGCCGTGGCGTAATCCCCCGCGTCTACTGCACGGTCCATGAAGCGTTGAGTGCGCTCCACCAACCCGCTGAGTTGCTGGGACAACTGATGAATCTCCTGAAAACATTCACGAAAGCCGGCCGCCTGCTCCGCTTCCTGCAAAGTGGCGGCGGGGAAGACCTGTTGCGCCGAAGCACCGCTCAGGCTCTCGACCCGGCCCTGCAGAAACGACACGAATTGCTGGGTCGCCAGGTCCAGGCCTTTGAACAGTTCCTTGATGGCCTGGTAGTTCAACTTGCGCAAGCGCCAGCGTACCTCGCGGGCAAAGCCGCACACTTGCTGGGTCGTGCCCAGGTGTTCATTGAGCAGGGCGACGAACTGTGCCCGTTCCTCACCGTGCAGCGTGGTGTACAGGCCATGGGCATCACTGGCGAATTCGGCGTTGAGCGCGGATCTGGGGGCGAGTTCGGCAAACATGGTGAATCTCCTCACGTGTTCTGCGACGAGCCTGTCCGATACGGTCTGTATCCCACAGCTAAGAGAGGTCCGGCCTGCATGACAGGGATGTGTGAAGAATATTCGCGGGCGCCGGGGGCGTCACTTGTACCTTGGTACCGGCGCCCGATACGTAGGTGTTCGCCACTCATACTTTGGTTTAGAAGGCGTGAATCAGTCGCTGTCGAGGGCTCAAGCGCGGCCCTTCACGACCTTAACCGCCAGCGGCAGCGAGCGAGACCAGGCTGCCGCCGACGGGTCGATAGTGTTATTGCGAGGTCTTCAACAGCACCGGCTGCTCGGCGTACCGATCAGCGAACAGCGTCTTGAGCTGGTTCACCTTCGGCAGGTCGTTGATGACGATGTACGGGTAGGTCGGGTGGGTGGTGAGGAAGTTCTGATGATAATCCTCGGCAGGGTAGAAACCGTTGTAGCGCTCGATCCTGGTCACGATGGGCGCGTTGAATGACTTGGCGGCGTCGAGCTGTGCAATGTAGGCCTGAGCCACGGCCTGTTGTTCAGGGCTCTGCGGGAATATCGCCGATCGGTATTGAGTGCCGTGGTCGGGGCCCTGGCGATTGAGCTCGGTGGGGTTGTGCGCCACCGAGAAGAAGATCTGCAGGAGTTTGCCGTAACTGACCTGCGCCGGATCGAAGGTGATCTCCACTGATTCGGCATGCCCGGTATCGCCCTCGCTGACGCGCTCGTATTGTGCGGTATCGGCCTGTCCGCCGGTGTAGCCGGAGACGACGCGGGAGACCCCCTGAACATGCTGGAACACGCCCTGGACACCCCAGAAACAGCCGCCGGCGAGCACCGCCTTCTCGCTGTGCGTGGTGCTGACGACTTCATCCTGCTGCGGCGGCGCGATGCTCACGGCGTCTTCGTTGCCGGCAAACGAGCAGGCGGCGGTCTGCAGCAGCAAGGCACCTGCCAACAGGCGCAAGCCATGGCGCCGCACGCTCGGCAGCGTTGAACGCAAGCGGTGGATGGGTGATGTTTTCATGTCTGACACTCCTGACGCGAGACGGAACTCAACCGAACGTGAAGGCGTAAGCAGAGACGCCCGGATCGCTGAATTCGATGGTGAAGGTGTGATCGGCGATGTCGCCGGGCTGACGCAGCAGTTGATACAGGCGCTGTTCGGTCACCGTGCCGCTCCCGTCCGGCGCAACGTCGGTGCCGTGGGCTTCGGCAGGCGCCTTGCCATCGACCGAAACCTTGAAGTGCAGCGGCTTGCCGTCACTGCCCGGGCCCAGCACCAGGTGCAGGTCGCGGGCGTGGAAGCGGTAGCTGATCTTGCCGCCCGGTGCGGCGAGACTGATCCGCTCGGCGCCGATGTTCCACTGTCCTTCCAGGCCCCAACTGTTCAGGGCCAGCGTGGGCGGGGTGTTGTAGCTCAAGGGCTGGTCATGCCGGGCGCCGCCCTGGGACATGAAGTTTTCGGCGCGATCGTAGCCCAGGTAAGTTTCCGGCGATTTGACGTCACCCATGTCCGCCGCCTGTTGCACGCCCTTGCCGCTGGCGTCGATCAGATCAGTGCTGATCTGCGTCTGGCCGGCTTCGCGCAGCAGTGTCTGAATCACCCGCTCGGATTCGTCATACGCGCCTTCACCGAAATGGTGATAGCGAATCTGGCCCTTGGCATCGGCAAAATAGTGAGCCGGCCAGTACTGGTTATCGAAGGCACGCCAGATGGCATAGTCGTTGTCGACGGCGACCGGATAGTCGATGCCCAGATCAGCCATGGCTTTGGTCACGTTTTTCACGTCACGCTCGAAAGCGAACTCCGGCGCGTGCACGCCGATCACCACCAGGCCCTGATCACGGTACTTATCGGCCCACGCCTTAACGTAAGGCAGGCTGCGCAGGCAGTTGATGCAGGAGTAGGTCCAGAAATCCACCAACACCACTTTTCCCTTGAGCTGCGCCGCGGTCAGCGGCGCGCTGTTCAACCATTGCACGGCGCCGTCGAGCGCAGGCAGCTGGCCTTCCACCGGCAGGGCTGACGAGGTGTTCTTCGCCGCCATCATCATGGCGCTTGACGCCTGCATGACGGGGCTGGCCGGATCGACACTGCCGGCGCCGTCGCGGCCCGGAACGTTCTGCGCCATCATCGCGCCGCCTTCGGCAGGGTTGCCCGAGCGAGAATTCCCGGTCAGTCGCCCCACCAGCGCTTGCTCCAGTCCACCGGTGGAGGCCGTGGAAATCTTCGTCAGCACGCCGGTATCAAGGCCCAGCGCGATGGCGGCAACGCCGGCGAGCATCGCGGCGCCCAGGCCCCGACGAATCCATTCACCCGCACCCAGCGAGCGCTTCATGGCCGCAAACACTTTGCCGCCCACGAGCAAGGCGAGGGCCAGCGAAGTGGCGGCGCCGGCGGCGTAGGCCAACAGCAGAATCGTCGTCCCGATGCTTGCGCCTTGCAGCGCTGCGCCGGTCAGGACCAGACCCAGAATCGGCCCGGCACAGGGCGCCCACAGCAGGCCGGTGGCGACGCCGATCATGAACGAGGCCCAGACGCTGGGCCCGGCACCCGTCGAGGCGGTCTCAGTCAGGCGACTGCCCGCCGCCACCAGCGGTCGGGTCAGGCGCTCAGCCAGCCTGGGCAGCAGCAAGGTGAGGCCGAACAGCGCCACGAAAATCAGCGCCAGGCCGCGGCCGTACTGGTTGAGCTGGACGACCCAGCCACCGCCGACCGCCGCCAGGGTCGCCACCAGCGCGAAGGTGACGGCCATGCCGACCAGCAACGGCAAGCCGCTGCGCACGAACGGCTGGCCGGTGCGTGCGAAGACAAACGGCAGAACCGGCAGGATGCACGGGCTGACGATGGTCAGTACGCCGCCGAGGTAGGCGAGGATGATCAGGAGCATGGTTTTATTCCGTTCAGATAAATGCAGTTCGATAGCAACGCAAGACGTTGTAGGAGCGTGGCTTGTCCGGAAATCGGCGACTAAGTCGTCACGCATTCAGATAACGCGTTGTCCCAGACACACCGCACGCACCGGGTTTGCCGCCGGTCCCCGGCAGATCGCGGGACAAGCCACGCTCCTACACATCGGTTGTCATGTTGTTTGCTCGGCAAAACTCATCGCCAGGCCATTCATGCAGTAGCGCAGTCCTGTGGGCTTCGGGCCGTCGGTGAACACGTGGCCCAGATGCCCACCACAGCGTCGGCAGTGAACCTCCTTGCGCAGGACGCCGAACGAGGTGTCGGTGCGGATGGCGGTGGCGTTGTCCAGCGTGGCCCAGAAGCTCGGCCATCCGGTGTGGCTGTCGAATTTGGTGGTCGACGAAAACAACGGCAGCTGGCAACCGGCGCAGGCGAAGGTGCCACTGCGGTGCTCTTCGTTCAGCGGGCTGCTGTAGGGCCTTTCGGTGGCCTCGCGGCGCAGCACCTGAAACTGATCGTCGCTGAGCAGCGCGTGCCACTCATCGTCAGTGTGACTGACTTCAGAGCTGCCGATCGGGGCGTCTGGTGCGACAAGGGCCTGGCCATCGGCGAATTTGGGCAGCATGCCGAGGGCAATCGCCGCCACACCCGCGCCGCCGCTCAGTACCATGAATTGTCTTCTTGAAAGCATGAGATGACTCCTCTGCACAGCCGATTGCGTGCGGCCTGTTGCGATGAGCCAAGGTTAGGGGCGATGTGTTCCCGGAATCCTCACCGAGAGTTAAACAATTCGTGATAACTGCGCGGCGTCGAAATCGGCACAATGGGACATCGCGCGGTCGATGCGCCTGTCAGGTTTTACTTTCCATGGAACAGCCCAAACGCATTCTGGTGGTCGAGGACGACAGTCATATTGCCGACCTGATCTGCCTGCACCTGCGCGACGAACATTTTGACGTCGTGCACAGCGCCGACGGCGAAAAAGGCCTGCGTCTGCTCGAACAAGGCGGCTGGGACGCATTGATTCTGGACCTGATGCTGCCAGGGGTGGATGGCCTCGAAATCTGTCGTCGGGCGCGGGCCATGACGCGCTACACGCCGATCATCATCACCAGCGCGCGCTCCAGCGAAATGCACCGGATTCTGGGCCTTGAGCTGGGCGCCGACGATTATCTGGCCAAGCCGTTCTCGATGATGGAGCTGGTCGCCAGGGTCAAGGCGCTGCTGCGCCGGGTCGACGCCATGGCGCGCAACCTGAAGATGGACGCTGGCAGCCTGTCCAGCGCGGGTCTGTTCATCGACCCGTTGACCCGCGAGGCGTCGCTGGAAGGCCGCGTGCTGGACCTCACGCCTCGGGAATTCGACCTGCTGTACTTCTTCGCTCGGCAACCGGGCAAGGTGTTTTCGCGCCTGGACCTGCTCAATTCGGTGTGGGGCTACAACCACGAAGGCTACGAGCACACCGTCAATACCCACATCAACCGGCTGCGGGCGAAGATCGAAGCGGATCCGGCGCAGCCGCTGCGCATCCTCACGGTCTGGGGGCGCGGCTATAAATTCGCCGAGCCTGGCGACACGTTGGGAGAGGCGCTGTGAACATGACCTTGACCCAACGCCTGTCGCTGGTGTTCGCGCTGCTGTTGCTGGTCTGCTGCGGCACCTCTGTCTGGCTGCAGGTGCGCTCGAGCAAGATGCATGAGCTGGAAGTGGTGCAGGGCCTGTCCCGGGATCTGGCGCAACACATCGCCCGTGACACCCAACTGATGGACGCCAACGGCCTGAAGCCGGACGCCGTGCGCGAGTTGTTCAGTCAGTTGATGCTGGTTAATCCCAGTGTCGAGGTGTACCTGCTGGACGATGCGGGGCGCATTGTCGGTGATGCCGCGCCCAGAGACCGCGTGCTGCGCGACCGTGTCGATCTGGCCCCTGTGCGCCGGTTGCTGGCCGGTGATCCGCTGCCGATCCTCGGTGATGACCCGCGCAGCATGACCACCCGCAAGGTCTTCAGCGCCGCGCCGTTGATGGTGATGGGCAAACCCGCCGGCTTTCTCTACGTGGTGCTGTTGGGCGAAGCCCATGACCGTTTGGCCGAACGCGGCGCCACCAGCGAAGCCCTGAGCACGGCGCTGTTGGCAATCGGTCTGATCGCCTTGCTGTGCCTGCTGGCCGGGCTCGCGGCGTTTGGCTGGATCACCCGGCCGCTGCGCCGCCTGACCGATTCGGTGAGCGGGTTCGACATCAATGCTGCGCCGGTGGCGCCGCCTGATACTCATACCCAGCGCGCGCCGCAGGGCCACGACGAGATTGCCGTGCTGGATGCGACGTTCAGGCGGATGCAGAGCCGCCTGAGCGAGCAGTGGCAGACCTTGACCCGGCAGAGCCAGGACCGCCGCGAACTGGTCGCGAACATTTCCCACGACCTGCGCACCCCGCTGGCATCGCTGCATGGCTATCTCGAAGTGCTGTCGGTCAAGGACGCCAGCCTCAGTGCCGAAGAACGCCGTCGTTATCTGGGGATCGCGCTTGATCAGAGCCGCAAGGTGGGCGGCCTGGCGCAGTCGCTGCTCGAACTGGTGCGCTTGGAGCACGGTTTCGTCGTGCCGGTGATCGAAGGGTTTTCATTGACCGACCTGGTGCAGGACATCTTCCAGAAATTCGAACTGGCGGCCGAAGCCCGTTCGCTGACGCTGACGCCACACTTCGCGCCGTCGACGCCCGGTGTTCATGCCGATCTCGGGCTGATCGAACGCGTGCTCACCAACCTGCTCGACAACGCCGTGCGTCACACCCCGCAAGGGGGCGAGGTGAGCGTGTCGCTGCTGCCCCGGGGCAACTTCGTCGACGTGATTGTCAGCGACACCGGACCGGGGATTGCCGCCGAACTGCGCGAAGGCCTGTTCCTGCGGCCCTTCAACATCGGCGGGGCGCGTCGCGATGGCGGCCTGGGGTTGCGTATCGTCCACCAGATCCTGCAGTTGCACGGGCATCGCATCGAGCTGATCGACGTCCCCGGCCGAGGCGCCACGTTCAGGTTCGCCTTGCCGGTGGATCAGGACGCCGCGGAAAAGGCATTACGTGAGGGTGAACGCCGCCCGTGACCCGGCAATAACGCGATGGATCACGGTAACAGCAGCCCATGCTCCATCGCGTACTTCACCAGGCCCGCCGGTTTGTCGACCTTGAGCTTGCGGCGGATGCTCAGCCGGTGGGTTTCGACCGTCCGGACGCTGATGGCCAGGTCGCGCGCGATGGTCTTGTTGTCCAGGCCTTTCGCGAGCCCGACCAGCACTTGCACCTCGCGCGGGGTCAGTTCGTTTTCTTCGGTTTTCTTCGACACCAGCTTGAGGGTCACCTCGGCGCTGTAGAACGTGCCGCCTGTGGCGATCGCTTCGATGGCGGCGACGATTTCCCGCGACGGGGCGTTCTTGAGCACGTAACCGCTGGCGCCGGCACGGATCGAGGTCGCGACGTATTCCTGATTGTCGTACATGCTCAGGATCAGAATCTTGATGGCCGGGCAGCGCTGGCGAATCAGCTGGGTCAGTTCCAGGCCGTTCATGTCCTGCAGGCCGATGTCGACCAGCAAAATGTGCGGTTTGACGTCCTCGCACATCGTCAGTGCCTGAGCGGCGTTCTCCGCTTCACCCACCACTTCGAACAGCGGCCGGGTCGAGAGCAGGGCGCGCACGCCGTCGCGAACCAGAGAGTGGTCGTCGACCAGGGCGATGCGGATGGACGGGCTGGCGCTCATGATCGGAACGGGCTTCCTGTGTGGGGGGATGGAATCAGGCGGCTGCGCTGACAGGCATGGTTACGGTCAATTCGCTGTGCCCCGGCGCGGAATACAGGTTCAGCTGGCCATGGAAGTGCTCGACGCGCTCGCGAATATTACGCAACCCGATGCCGCCTTGTATCTCCTGCAAATGGCCGACATCGGCGTTGAAGCCGACACCGTCATCGCGCACCGTCAGTTGCACCTGGCGTTTATTGCCCTGCAGGTCGATGTAGACGTTCTGCGCCTGGGCGTGGCGCTCGACATTGGTCAAGGCCTCCTGAAGGATGCGGAAGAGGGCGACCGGCGCCCCTTCGGCCAGCTTCAGGTTGCTCAGGTCGTGGGTGTAGTGGATGTTCAGGCCGCTCTGTTGCTCGAACTCGGAGACCAGTTGGGTCACGGCCGCCGCCAGCCCCAATGTGTCAAGCAGCGAGGGGCGCAGGTCATGGGAAATGGTGCGGATTTCACCGATCGCCTCACCCAGCCGCTCGGTCCCCTGACGCAGAGTGTCGAGGCCGCGCTGGTCGTTGCCTTCCAGTTGCAGCCCGGCCAGCTCGAATTGAAACTTGATCGACACCAGCACCTGACTGATGCCGTCGTGCAGCTCGCGTGACAGCCGGGAGCGCTCTTCTTCCTGCAGGTTCATGATCCGTTGGTTGAGCATCTGCAGCTTGCGGTCGGCGAGGCGATGTTCGCTGGCGTTGAGGGTGACGCCGCAGATAAACACGAGCAGGACGGCGATCAGTGCCACGGCGCCGATGTCGAGCATGGTCGCGTAAATGCCCCGCGCGACTTCCTTGCGCGCCTGTTGGGTGGCGCGTTCGACGTCTTCCAGATAAATGCCGGTGCCGAGCATCCAGCCCCAGCGATCGAGCATGACCACGTGGGCGAGCTTGTCGGTGACTTGGCCGGTGGACGGCTTTTCCCAGGCGTAATGCTGAAAGCCGTCGCCGGATTCAGCGCTTTGCAGCAGGGCGCGAATCACCAGCAGGCCCTGCGGATCGGTCATGTTCCACAAGTCCTTGCCCACCAGCGCGGCCTGGCGCGGGTGCATCAGGTTGCGGCCGTTCTGGTCGTAGACGAAGAAGTAGCCGTCGATGCCGAAACTCAGTTTCGACAGCTCCTCGAGGACTTTTTGCTTGGTCTGCTCGTCGTTGCGGCCGCTGTCGTAAAGGGGCGCCAGTGCGCTCATGGCCATTTCGACGTAGTTCTTCAGCTCGGCACGTTTGCTCGCCAGGATGCTGTCTTCGATCAACTGCGCCTGTTGTTCCCCCAGGCGCTGATTCTGCACGATCACCAAGGCGCAGATCACCGACACGGCAAGGATCAGCGGCAACAGGCCGAGGGCGACGATTTTGTGTTTCAGCTGCATGGTGGGGACGTCCGGCGGGGCGGGGTGTTGTGGGCGGTATTAGACACGCAATGGCTGACGCTGGACACCCGTGGCAGGCTTGCTTGCGAAAGCGGTGGTGCAGCTCGCGGAAGATTCTGTCATCCGACCTTTTGGTTATCTACGTAAAACTACGCAGTTGATCCCGTAGTAGTACGAATTTCTCTTGCTGACAACTGCGTGGATAGTGGCGACGCTCCGTTACCCCGGACCGAACAATAACAATTACGCCACAAGCCATGAGCTTGGGCAGGAGACCCACAATGACCCGACTGACCAAACATCTGGGTTGGTTCGCCGTCGCTGCCCTCGGGGCATGCGCCTTGGGTGTCGTCGCGCTGCGCCGCGGTGAAGCCATCAACGCACTCTGGATTGTCGTCGCCGCCGTTGCCATTTATCTGGTTGCGTACCGCTACTACAGCCTGTTCATCGCCAATCACGTCATGCAACTCGATCCGACCCGGGCGACCCCCGCGGTGATCAACAATGACGGACTGGACTACGTTCCCACCAACAAACACATCCTCTTCGGCCACCACTTTGCCGCCATCGCCGGTGCAGGCCCGCTGGTCGGTCCCGTTCTGGCCGCGCAGATGGGCTACCTGCCCGGCACACTCTGGCTGATCGCCGGTGTGGTGCTGGCCGGCGCGGTACAGGACTTCATGATCCTGTTCCTGTCCACCCGCCGGAACGGCCGGTCGCTGGGCGACATGGTCCGCGAAGAAATGGGCCGCATCCCCGGCACCATCGCACTGTTCGGCTGCTTCCTGATCATGATCATCATCCTTGCGGTGCTGGCGCTGATCGTGGTCAAGGCCCTGGCCGAAAGCCCGTGGGGCATGTTCACCGTGCTGGCGACGATCCCGATTGCGATGTTCATGGGCGTGTACATGCGCTACATCCGCCCGGGCCGGATCGGTGAAATCTCCATCATTGGCGTAGTGCTGTTGCTGCTGTCGATCTGGGCCGGTGGCCAAGTGGCGGCCAGCCCCGGGTGGGCCCATGCCTTCACCTTCACCGGCGTGCAGATCACCTGGATGCTGGTCGGTTATGGTTTCGTGGCTGCCATGCTGCCGGTCTGGCTGCTGCTGGCACCCCGTGACTACCTGTCTACGTTCCTGAAGATCGGCACCATCATCGCGCTGGCGATCGGCATTCTGATCCTCGCCCCTGAGCTGAAAATGCCGGCCCTGACCCAGTTCACCGACGGCACTGGCCCGGTCTGGAAAGGCGCGCTGTTCCCGTTCCTGTTCATCACCATTGCCTGTGGCGCGGTGTCGGGCTTCCACGCGCTGATTTCTTCGGGCACCACGCCCAAACTGCTGGATAACGAGAAGAACGCCCGTTACATCGGTTACGGCGGCATGCTGATGGAATCGTTCGTGGCGATCATGGCCATGGTCGCTGCCTCGGTGATCGACCCGGGCGTGTATTTCGCCATGAACAGCCCTGCGGCTGTGGTGGGTGGCGACGTGGTGACTGCCGCGCAGACCATTACTTCGTGGGGCTTTGCCATCACCCCCGATGCGTTGACCGCAGTGGCCAGGGACATTGGCGAAAATACCGTGCTGGCCCGTGCCGGTGGTGCGCCGACGCTGGCGGTGGGCATCGCGCAGATCCTGCACCAGGTCCTGCCGGGTCAGAACACCATGGCGTTCTGGTACCACTTCGCGATCCTGTTCGAAGCGCTGTTCATCCTGACCGCCGTAGACGCCGGCACCCGCGCCGGTCGTTTCATGCTGCAGGACTTGCTCGGCAGCTTCGTCCCCGCGCTGAAACGCACCGAATCCTGGACTGCCAACGTGATTGGCACCGGTGGTTGCGTCGCGTTGTGGGGTTATCTGCTGTATCAGGGCGTGATCGATCCGCTGGGTGGCATCAACACCTTGTGGCCGCTGTTCGGCATTTCCAACCAGATGCTCGCCGGGATCGCGTTGATGCTGGCCACGGTGGTGCTGATCAAGATGAAGCGCCAGCAGTACGCCTGGGTCACCATCCTGCCCGCGTCGTGGCTGCTGATCTGCACCGTGACCGCCGGTTTCATCAAGCTGTTCGACCCAAGCCCCGCCGTTGGTTTCCTGGCACTGGCGAAGAAGTACAGCGCGGCGGCCGAGGCTGGCCAGATTCTGGCGCCGGCGAAAACCGTCGAGCAGATGCAGCACGTGATCTTCAACGCCTATACCAACGCAGCGTTGACCACACTGTTCCTGTTCGTGGTGCTGAGCATCCTGTTCTATGCGATCAAGGTGGGTCGCGCGGCGTGGGTCAAGAAAGAGCGCAGCGATAAGGAAGCACCGTTTCAGGCGATGCCGGAAGCGCGCTGATGTTCAACGACCTCAGCCGTCTCGGCAAATACCTCGGGCAGGCGGCCCGCCTGATGGTGGGCATGCCTGACTACGACAATTATGTCGAGCACATGCACAAGACCCACCCGGACCAGCCGGTGATGAGTTACGAAGCGTTCTTCCGCGAAAGGCAGGACGCCCGTTACGGCGGCAAGGCCGGGCCCAAATGCTGTTGAGTGCCCAGGCCCCGGCCGGGTAAACCAGACGCGCCACGATCTCGATCCTGGCGCGTTTTTTTATGCCCCCGTCGTCCGCACGGTCACCGCGCAGTGACATGAACAGTGCTTTGAAGCTTTGACTTTCGGCGTCGGGATTTGTAAAGATGACGGCCGTAATTAAAAGCGGGATTCCGGTCATGAATCACACTGACCTGCGGCACATCAATCTCAATCTGCTGCTGATTTTCGAAGCCTTGATGAAGGCCCGCAGTGTCAGTGTCGCGGCGCAAAACATGTTCCTCGGCCAGCCGGCGGTGAGCGCGGCATTGGCGCGTCTGAGGGAGTTGTTCAACGACCCGCTGTTCGAGCGGTCCGGCCGGTTTATGGAACCCACGCCCAGGGCACGGGAGATTGCCTTGCTGCTTGGCCCCGCGCTGGAGTCCATCGCCATGGCGGTCCGGCAACCGGCCGAGTTCGACCCGGCGTGCAGCGACCGGGTGTTTCACATCGGTCTGGCCGATGACGTCGAGTTCGCGCTGCTGCCGCGCCTGCTCAGACAGCTTCGCCTGGAGGCGCCCGGCATTGTGTTGGTGGTGCGCAGGGCCAACTATCTGCAGATGCCGGGATTGCTCGGCGCGGGCGAGATCACCGTGGGCGTCGGCTACACCACCGAACTGCCGGGCAGCGTCCGGCGGCAGGCGCTGCGCACGAGTCGCGTCGTGCTGTTGCGCGGCGACGGCGGTACGCAGCCGCTGGATCTGGACGGATTCTGCGCCCGTCCCCATGCACTGGTGTCGTTCGCCGGTGGCACGGTCGGTTTTGTCGACGACGCCTTGCGGCTGCTGGGGCGCGAGCGCAGGGTCGTGCTGGCGGTTCCGCAATTCAACAGTCTGAGCGAGCTGCTGGAGGGCACCGACCTGATCGCTGCGGTGCCGGATTATGCCGCCACCGTGCTGGCGGCGCGGGGCGGACTGAGCGTTCAGGCGCTGCCGATTGCCCTTGAGCCACTGCCAGTGCACATGGTCTGGAGCCAGGCCCGTGACAACGATCCGGCCGAACGCTGGCTGCGTTCACGGCTGCAGGTTTTTCTGGGTGAGGAGGGCGCGCAGCTGCCCGCTATCAGTATCGCCTGACCTCAATCCGGTCATAGCCGCTGTCGATGGTTACGATTGCCATGGCTGATTTCCGCCGCCCCAATGCGCTCCCTACAATGGACCCATCACGAGAAATCAAGCGACCAAGGGAGCAAGTCATGGCTATCGAAATCGTTATCAACGAACAGGATCGCGGGCAAATCGTAGAGGGATTGTCGCGGCTGATCTCTGACACCTACGTGCTGTACCTCAAGACCCACAACTTCCACTGGAACGTCACCGGTCCGATGTTCCGCACGCTGCACCTGTTGTTCGAAGAGCAATACACGGAGCTGGCGACCGCGGTTGACGCCATCGCCGAACGCATCCGCGCGCTGGGTTTCCCGGCGCCGGGCACCTACTCGACCTATGCTCGCCTGTCGTCGATCAAAGAGGAGCCGGGCGTGCCAGCGGCCGACGACATGATCCGCCAGTTGGTCGAGGGCCAGGAAGCGGTGGTACGCACCGCACGAGGCATGTTCCCGCTGCTGGAAAAAGTCAGTGATGAGCCTACGGCGGACCTGCTGACCCAACGCATGCAGGTCCACGAAAAAGCCGCCTGGATGCTGCGTTCGCTGCTTGAAGGCAACTGATTCCAAGGCCCGCACACGCCCTCGATCCTTCACCGGATCGGGGGCGTTTCTGTTCAGGGCAGCAACGTTGTGCCAGCCATGGCCTGCCCGTGAGGCGATCAGCGCTTCTGCAGCCAGCCGAGGAAATTGTTCTTCTTGACCGCCACCGGTTTGCGCAGCAGGACGTGTTGAGTGTTCTGCTGGCGGACGGCCTGGAGTTTGTTCAATGCGGTGGTGATTTCCACGCGCTTCTCCATCGCCTGGCGCGTGGCGGCTTTGTCGATGCGGTAGATGACGCACGAGGTCAGGGCCACGAAGCGACCTTCTGACGGGGTGTCGCCGAGTATGCTCTGTTCGCCCATGACCTCACCGGGCCCCATGCGCCCGGCTTCGACCAGCGTCGTGCTGTCCTTCACGCTGGCTGAAACCACGCCGGTGGCGATCACGAACAGGCCATCGGTCACCTCGCCCAGTTCGATGATGGTCTGCCCGGCCGCGTATTCGCGAGACACCATGCTCTTGGCGAGCTGGTCTTTTTCCTCTGCGCTGCTGGTGCGGAAAATCTTCACCTCATCGAGCAGTGCCCTCTGGCGAGACACCGGTTCAGCGGCGGTCTCCGACTGCCAGGAAATCCCTGCTGCTTCCAGATGCCGGTACGCCAGATCGAACAGCAGGTTACGCACGTCGCTCTTGTTGTTGAGGTCGCTGATGAAACCGGTGACCGCGTATTCGATCGTGGTCGGGCTGGTGTCCTTGACCACGGCGCGCGGCTTCGGCGTCAGCAGCAGGGCGCTGCAGCCCTGCAAGGCACGCTCCAGCGCATCGAGGACCCGGCGCGGCCGGATATGCGGCGACATCATGATCGTGATCGACACACCATGAATATGGACCGGTCGGCTCAAATTGACGATTTTCGCCTTCGCCGCCACCGAGTTGGGAATCACCACCATGGTGCCCACGCCGGTGAGCAAATGCGTGGCGCGCCAGTCGATGTCCATCACTTTGCCTTCCATGCCGTCGATGGAGATCGAGTCATCGACCTGATATGGCTTGGTGGTGTTGAGGATGATGCCGGAGAACACGTCACTGAGCGTGCTCTGCAACGCCAGACCGACAATGATTGCCATGGCACCGGACGTGGCGAGCAGGCCCTTGACCGGGAGTTGCAGCACGTAACCGGCCGCCGCGACGATGGCGATGAGGAAGATCACCGCGCCGATCACTTCCTGCAGCAGCCGTCCGCTGTGGCCGACGCGGCTGGTCAGCAGCACGCCAAGGACGACGGTCAGCGTCCGTGCGGCATACATCCACCAGACAATCGCGAGCGCCGTGGCGCCGAATTGCAAGGCGCTGTCCTGGGGCCAGGCGGGCGCCTCCAGCGGGCTGACCCCGGCATTGATGATCACCAGGCTGTAGGCGACAAATGCGCCGAGGCGCACCGCGATGCGCAACAGCCGGTTGCGGTTGGCCAGCAACTGCCAGGCGAGCACGTCGGCCAATAACAGAAGCAGACTCCAGGCCAGCGAATAATGAGGGGCAACGGTAGACATTGTGGTTATCCGCTTGAGAATGACAGGTCGCTTGGGCTCGCGCGGATGTTAGGCAGGGGCCGGGCGGATGTCTATAACCGCTGACGCGCGCTTTGCGGTGGCCGGCGTTCGCCACGGGCTGCGCCGGGCAACGCACCCTTCGCGCCGAAACAAGCACATTGCTTCAATCCCCGAATGTTTCGCCCCCGCATCATTGACGATCTCTCTTCTTTGATCCGAGGCATCTCATGCGCTCATCTCTGCTTCCTCTGGCCCGCTGTGTGGCACTGGGCATTGCCTTAAGCTCTGGCTTCGCCGCGGCGCAGGCTCCGGCACAACAGAAAACCCAGGTCCCCGGCTACTTTCGCCTGGCCGTCGGGGATTACGAAGTCACGGCCTTGTTCGATGGCTACAACGACCTGTCGCCCAAGTTGCTGCAAGGCATGAAGCCGGAGCAGATACGTGCAATTCTGGCCCGGCGCGCCATCGAGACGCCGGGCGTGCAGACCGCGTTCAATGCGTTTCTGGTCAACACCGGCAAAAACCTGATTCTGGTGGACACCGGCGCCGGCCAGTGCATAGGCGAAACCGCCGGGATGCTCTCGCAGAACATCAGGGCAGCGGGTTACCAGCCCGAGCAGGTCGACACCATCCTGCTGACGCACCTGCACCTGGATCACGTCTGCGGGTTGGTGGATGCACAGAAGCAGCCGGTATTCGCCAACGCGACCGTTTACGCGGCCAGGCCGGAGGCCGATTACTGGCTGGACCCGACGGCGCTGGCCCGCGTTCCGGAACAGGCCAAGCCTTACTTCAAGATCGCTCAGGACTCCACCGCGCCTTATGTCGCGGCGGGCCGGTTCAAAACCTTCACGCCCGGCGAGTCACCGTTCGCCGAGGTGAAGACCACGCTGGAAGCCGGGCACACGCCGGGCAGCACGACCTATCAGTTCACCTCCAAAGGGCAGACCATCCTGTTTATTGGCGATCTGGTGCATAACCTGGCCGTGCAGTTCGATCATCCGAAGGTGAGCATCGCCTTCGACGAGAACAGTAAAAATGCCATCGCCAGCCGCGATCAGGTCTTCAGCGACGCCGCCAGCAAGAAAATCTGGGTCGCCGCTGCGCACCTGCCGTTCCCGGGCACAGGGCACATTCTCTCGGTGGACAAGCACTTTCAGTGGGTGCCGGTGGAATACGGGCCGTATCAACGTGCTGCTCATGTGCCGCTGATCGACTAGCATGGTCACGACCGGGCCGCGCATGCACAGGGAGTGAGCGGCCCGGCTCATCACCTGGACTGAAAGGAGCCGGCCTTGAGCGATCCCCTGATGCTGCAATTGCGCAGCGAAAAATTCACCGCGGTGCGGGTTCGCCAGCCTGCCCCCGACCCGGAAAAGATCATCGACATTCCATGCCTGGACGCGTTTTCGATCATCGTCCAGCTTGAAGACTTCGCCGCCCATCGGCTCTGGCACGGCCGGCGCCTGAATTACGCCGGTGGCTATCGACAGGGCAGCGTGTCGCTGCCGTTCATGGGCAATGAACTGCGCTGCCAGCACCGTTCGGCTTACGACAACCTGCGGCTGATCCTGCCGCGTGCCACGCTGGATGAACTGCAGGCCGAGCGCGGAGCCCGAAAGGTCGGGACGTTCCGTTACGAGCAGGGCGGCAGTGAGGACCCGGTCATTCACCAGCTCGCCCAGGCGCTGCTGCCCGCGCTGGCGCGGCCTGACACGCGCAATCAGTTGTTCATCGATTACGTGCTGCTGGCGGTGTGCACTCACGCGCTCGAACATTACGGGCGGATCGCGCCGCCTTCCGGCAAGACCCACGCGGCACTGACACCTGCCCAGCTGTCCATTGCCAAGGAATTGATCGCCAGTCAGTTGGGCGCTGACTTGTCGGTCGAGCGCATCGCTCAAGAATGTTCGCTGACCCGCAGCCATTTTTCCCGGGCCTTCAAACAGGCGACGGGTGTTGCACCGCACACCTGGTTGTTGAAGATGCGCGTCGAGCGGGCGCGGGAGTTGTTAAAGCAGACCCCGGCGCTGTCCCTGTCGAGCATTGCCGAGCAGTGTGGCTTCGCCGATCAGCCCCATCTGACCCGGGTGTTCACGCGCATGACCGGGGAAACCCCGAGCGCATGGCGAAACCGGCACCGTCAGCCCCTCTTTCCGAGACTTTGAGCGCCGGTTTCGCAGGGTCGAGCCGATTGCGCCTTAGCGAGCCTTTGCGCCCTTCGACTCGACGAGCACGAACACCGCCAGCGCCACCAGCGGCAGGCCCGCGCCGAACGCGATCACGCCCTTCCAGCCGTCATGTTCGTACAGCGCGCTGGCCATTGCCGAGCCGATCGCGCCGCCGACGAAAATGCTGGTCATGTACAGCGCATTCAGCCGACCGCGACTGGCAGGGTCCAGGGCGTAGACCGCCCGTTGGCCCAGCACCATGTTCATCTGCACGGCAAAATCCAGCAACACACCAGTCACCGCCAGGCCAATGACGCTATAGCCAGGCGTGCTGAGGCCAATCAGGAACGAAGCAGGCGCGAGCATCATCGCCATCAATGACGCGCGGCGAGTAAAGCCTGCATCGGCGAGGCGACCGGCGATGGGGGCGGCAATGGCGCCGGTCGCACCGACCAAAGCAAACAACGCAATCTGGGTTTGCGACAGGCCATGATGGCGTGCCAGCTCCACCGGCGCGGTCGTCCAGAACAGGCTGAACGCGGCGAACAGCAGGCCCTGATACAGCGCGCGCTGGCGCAGCACCGCGTGACGGTTCAGCAAGGTCGCCAGGGATTTGAGCAGTTGCCCGTAAGTCGCGCGTGCATCGGGCACGCGCCGTGGAATGGTCAGGGAAAGCAGCACCACGATGATCAGCATCACCAGCGCCGCGTACAGGAACACCGCGCGCCAGCCGAAGTGGTCGGCGATCAGGCTGGACAGCGGACGTGCGAGCAGAATGCCCAGCAACAGGCCGCCCATGATATTGCCCACCACTTTGCCGCGAGACTGCTCGGGCGCCAGATGCGCGGCCAGCGGCACCAGCATCTGAACTGAAACCGAGCTGAAGCCGATGACCAGTGAAAGCAACAGGAAACCGTTGGCGTGCTGCATCGTCGCTGCCGCCAGCAGGCAGGCAGCCGCAACCACCGCCGTCGCGATCATCAGCTTGCGGTTTTCGATCAGGTCCGAGAGCGGCACGAGAAACAGCAGCCCCAACGCATAGCCGATCTGGGTAAGCGAGACGATCAGGCTGGCGCTTTGTGCGGACAGGCCAAGATCAGGGGCGATCAGCTCGACGATCGGCTGGGCGTAATAAATGTTCGCGACGATTGCGCCGCAACAGAAGGCGAACAGCAACACCATGGCCCGTGTCAGGCCCTGGGGCGGCGCTTGCAGTGTGGAAGTCATCGAATTGTTCATGTGCAGTGGCTCAAATGAGTGGCAAGGGGCGGAGCCCGTTCGGGTCATCCATTGCCGCCGACGTTAGAGCAGCGCATGCCAGCGTTGAATAGGTTCTGCACGCAAAAGCCCGTTGCTTTCACTGCAATGAAGTAGGCGACTTAATAAAAAACCGGCGACTTATAATCAGAACTAGCGCGATGGCGATGGCACTTTTACCCCTCGCATGTGCATGGCCCGGCAATGACTACCCCTACAGGTAATATCGACATTTGTTTTTAACTGATTAGATAAGCACCTATTAAAAATGGATAGCTGCGTTGACCTGCGCCCGAGTGTGAGCCCCTCGGGTGGTTGTCGGCGACCAAAGGGCCTGCGAATCCACTCTAAGGACTGCATGAAATGATAAGTCTCGGTCAGACGACGATCTCCCTGGAACTCAGGGACGTATTCAAGGACGGCGTTGCCATGCGCATCGGCACGCGCGCGTTCGACATCCTCGAAGTGCTCATCCGCCACCAGGGGCAGTTGGTGAGCAAGGAGCAGATTCTGCAGTGCGTCTGGCCGGACACCGTCGTCGAAGAAAACAACCTGCAGGTCCACATTTCCGGGCTCAGAAAGGCTCTGGGCAGCGACCGCGAGCTGATCCGTACCGTCCCGGGCCGAGGTTACGTGTTGCTGGGCGGCGAGGGCGGTGCGGACCTCGAGGTACGCCAGCCTGCGGAGTTGCCCAGCGCGGGTGGCGGCAACCGGCTGCCGACCAGGGTCACGTTGCTGGGGCGCGACGCATTACTCGAAGACATCGACACGACACTGCGCGGAGGCTGTGCGCTGGTCACGCTGATCGGACCTGGCGGCGTGGGCAAGACCGCCCTGGCGGCTGAGTTCGGCCAGCGTCTGATCGAGTCGGGCACCAGCCCGGTGTATTTCGTGCCGATGGCGCAGTTGCAAACGGCCGAGTCGCTGCTGGACGCCTTCGCCTGTGCGCTGGAAGTCGACACAGACACCAGCGATTGTGAGCTGTCGAGCCTCATTCGGCATCTGCAGACTCACCCCGGTCTGCTCATTCTGGACAACTGCGAGCACCTGGTCGAAAGCATCGCCAGCCTGCTGGAAACGCTGCTCCACTGCGTGCCGGCGCTCAGGGCGGTGGCCACCAGCCGCGAACCGCTGCGCATCGCCGGTGAGCGCAGCGTGCAAGTCCCGCCGCTCGATGCGCCTGAGGCGAATGCGCCGCGCGAGCGGGTGCTGGCGTTCCCGTCGGCGCAATTGTTCCTGCGCCAGTGGCGGGCGCTGGACAGCCACATCGCCGGGCACAGCGATGCCGATCTGGATGATTACAGCGTCGAACTGGTGGGCGAGGTCTGCCGACGCCTGGAAGGCATGCCGCTGGCGCTGGAAATGGCCGCCTCGCGCGCCTCTGCGCTCGGGCTGTATCAACTGGTCGCCAGCCTGCAGGACAGCGCCCACTTGCTCTCGGCCTCACTGCGAACCGCGCCGCCGCGTCAACAGACGCTTCAAGCCTCGCTGGCCTGGAGCTACCGACTGCTGGGCCGCGACGAGCGCACGGTGCTGCACCGGCTGGCCGAGCTGGAAGGGCGCTTCACCCTGGAGCGGGCCTGCGATGCATTGCAGCGCACGGCACTGCCACGGGCGCGGATTGTCGATTGCATCGTCCAACTGGCGCAGAAATCGCTGCTGATGGTCTCGGCGCAAGGGCCGTTCCGTTTTTACCGCATGCTCGCCACCACCCGCGCGTGCCTGATCACCCTCAACGCCCAGGACGCGGCCTCGGACGTCGGCAAACTGCGCGTGCAGGATTGCGACGTGCCCTCGGCGTTGAGCCGGCTGCAGGCGATCAGGGCTGTGCCGGTCGGCCCCGACGGGTATCATGCGCGGCATCAGAGAGCACTGGCCGTTGGCCGTTGAAGCGACGGATCTGTTTATGAGCGTGACCCCCAACGTATTCGTGGTGGACGATGATTCGGCCATCCGCACCTCCCTTCAGCGCCTGTTCCACTCGGCGGACATCGCCTGTGACGTGTTTGAAAGCGCCGAGGCGTTTCTGGCCAGGCCATTGACCGAAGGGCCCAGGTGCCTGCTGCTCGACGTCAATCTGGCCCAAGGCACCGGCTTTGACCTGCAGCAGGTGCTGCACGAGCGCGGTCAGCAGTTCCCGATTATCTTCATGACCGGTTACGGGACCATCGCCATGTCGGTGCGCGCCATCAAGGCGGGTGCCCGTGAGTTCCTGACCAAACCCTTCGAGCCCGAACAGCTGCTCGATCTGGTGCGCGAGGCACTGGCCTGCGACGCACGCAGCCTGGCTGAGCGTTCATTGACCTGGGATGTCCGCGAGCGCTTCGAGAGCCTGACGCCCAGAGAAAAACAAGTCATGGCATTGCTGATCACCGGCAAGATGAACAAGCAGATCGCTGCTGAACTGGGCACTAGCGAAGTCACCGCCAAAGTTCATAAAAAACATGTGATGACGAAAATGAGCGCACGCAATGTCATCGAACTTCTGAAGATGAATGAGCGACTTGGCAGCCTCAGCGAATAAATAACCGCACAATTATTCATATCGTTAAGTGTGTGGCTGGTATGTCAGACGACATTCCAATCCGCTGAACTATCAGCTGCACAAAGTTCAGCCTATTATTCTTCCCGCAACACCCATGTTCGCGTCGATCGTTTGCTCGAACCGGTTTTGCGTGCACTCCGCCAGTCTTAATGCAGCGCTCCCTGGCGGCGATGTCAGGGGTTGTTTTCAAGGGTTGTTATCAAGGGTTTTCATGAGCCGTGTGTTCAACGCGCCATCTGCAGTTGATCTGAACGCTGAAGCTTACGGGCCTCAGTGGCAGGAGCGGCTCGTCTGGCAATTGCTGCTGCTCGACGGGGAGCTGGCTCATTACCGGATCAGCCACGCAGACACCTCGCAACAGTGGCGCGCCGTGAGGCCTGTGAGCAATGCTTCGGGCAGCGCGGCGAGGCGACTGGAGCATGAGTTTTCCCTGGCCGGCCGACTGATGCCGCAGTGGGCATTGCAACCCTTGGCGTTGCTGCCGGCCAGTGAAGGGCCGTGGCTGGTGCTGGAGGATTTCGGCGCTCAGGCGCTGCACGAACCGGCCGAAGCGGCGCTGCCGGTGGATCGTTTTCTGCAACTGGCCATCGGCGCCGCCGATGCACTGGCAGGGGCCCACGCACACGGTCTGCTGCACCGCGACGTCAAGCCCTGCAATCTGCTGGAAGACGCCGACGGCGTGGTGCGTCTGGGTGGCTTCGGTCTGAGTGTCGATGTGCGTGCAGCGACCGTTCTGCCGGTGGCCGATTCGATCTGCGGCACGCTGGCCTACATGTCGCCCGAACAGTCTCGGCGCGTCGAGCGCCACGCCGATCAGCGCAGCGACCTGTACTCGCTGGGCATGACCTTTTACGAATGGCTCGCCGGTCGTCTGCCGTTCGAGGCCCGTGACGCGGTGGAGTGGGTCTATTGTCACGTGGCGCGGCAACCCCCTGCGCTGACCCACTTTCGGGGCGATATTCCGCCTGCGCTTTCGCAGCTGGTGCTCAAACTGATCGCCAAGAACCCGGATGATCGCTATCAATCCGCGCTGAGCGTGCGTGCCGATCTGGGTGAATGCCTGCGGCAATGGCGGCAGTTTCGCGACATCGCCGACTTCCGCCCCGGGCAATGCGAGGCCCGGCAGCCACCGTCGCTAAGCTACCCGAGCACGACGGCGCTGCCGCTGGAGGCCGGGCTGGCGTCACGCACGTCGGTCACCATTCTCGGCGGGCGTGACACGCTGGACCTGTCGTCGGTGATGAAGGCGGCACAGGCGATGCGCGACGAAAGCCAGCAGGATCGCCTGATCGAACTCCTCATGCGCAACACAATCATCCATGCCGGCGCCCAGCGCGCGCTGTTGCTGCTGGTCAAAAACGAAGCGCCGATGATTTGCGCGATCGGCCAGGGCGGCGACGAAGGGCTGCAGATCGAACTGGTCGAGCAGGTGCCGGGCAAGGCCGATCTGCCGTTGTCGATTCTCTACCGGGTGATGCGTACGCAGCAGCGGCTGGTGCTCGAGGACGTCAGTGCCGATCAGTATTTCGGCGCTGACCAGTACCTTGAGCAGCATCAGGTGCGCTCGGCGCTGTGCGTGCCGCTGATCAAGCAGGGCCAGGTGATCGGCGTGCTGTACCTGGAAAACAACCTTGCGCCGGGCGTGTTCACCAGTTGCCATACCGGGGTGCTTGAGCTGCTCGCGGGGCAGGCCGCGGTGTCGCTGGAAACCGCGCGTCTGCACCACCAGTTGCTCGAAGAAAACGCCCGCCGCCAGGACGTCGAAAACGCGCTGCGCAGTGCCAGGGCGAAGCTCGCTCAAGTGGCGCAGGCGACCGTGATGGGCGAGCTGGCGGCATCGATTGCCCATGAAATCAATCAGCCACTGGCGTCGATCGTGTCCAATGCCGCCGCCAGCCTGCGCTGGCTGAACCGCGAGACGCCGCAAGTCGAGGAAGCGCTGCACGGCCTGCGTGACATCGTCAACGACGGCCGACGCGCCGGCGAGATCGTCAAGGCCCTGCAGACGCTGGCCAGGCAAGGGCCGCATCACCGCCGGCGCTTGCTGATCAACGACGTGATCCGCCATGTCGTGGCACTGACGCTGGTCGAGGTGGAGCAGCAGAAGGTGCTGATGACCACGCACCTGACGCGCTCACCGTTGCGCGTCTACGCCTCCAGCGTGCAGTTGCAGCAGGTCATTCTGAACCTGATCCTCAATGCGCTGGATGCCATGAGCGCCGGGGATCAAGTGCTGCGTCGGCTGTCGATCACCAGTGAAGTGGTCGGCCACGAGTATCTGGTGGTGAGCGTGGAAGACACCGGCCCCGGTATCGATTCGCGGCACATGGACAAGCTGTTCAACGCGTTCTTCACCACCAAGGACAAAGGCATGGGCATGGGCCTGGCGATCTGTCACTCGATCATTCAGGCCCATGGCGGCAACCTCTACGCCATGCCCGCACGCTATGGCGGCGCGACGTTCGTCTTTACGATGCCTGTGGCCCGTTGATGCTGCCTGCACAGCGTCGCAGCCGGTTCCCCGTTCAGTAAGGCCAGGTGGACGCCAGCAGGCGTTCGCAGAACCCTCCGGCGATGAATCGGTGCTCGTGAAACGACAGCACATCGGCGTTGACCGTGCCGACAGTGCTTTGCGGTCGGTGTAATTGGCCCAGTGCCAGGGCGTGGAGCAGCTTGAACTTGAAGCCGGGTTCGCGCGGGAATGCGCTGAGTATTCCGGCCAGCGCACCTGTAGTGAACAGCTGGCAGTGAGTCCCGAGCAGGTCGGTCTCGACGGCGCCGGCCAACAGTGCCGTCAGCGGTTGTTTGTACTGAGGGATTCCCGGCGTGGTGTGCAGGGCGATGGCATCCCAGACCTGGGCGATGTCGTCCCGGGAGCGCCCGAATCCGCGCAGGAACTGTGCCGCGGCGTCGGCGCTGTCGACCTCGAAACGCCGCTGCGAATGATCGTAGAGCGGGGTGATGCCAATGCGCAGAAACAGTGCAGCGACGTAGAGCAGGTCGCTGTCATGACTCAGCTCGCGGCTCTGGCCCAGCAGGCGGGCGAACACAAAGGTGCGCAAGGCCGATTCGAACAGCAGATCAGACTGGGTATCGCGCATCAGCTCGGTCGCAACGCGGGCCATTGCGCTGTCAGGTATCGAGATTCCAGCAACGTATCGGGTGGTCACTTGCCGTCCCTCGCAGCGAACCAGGCCTTGTGGAGAATGAGACGATAGGCGCGCGCCGAGCACTTGTCCTTGTGCCGGTCTTAAACGTTCTTAAACGGGGCAGAAAAATTCGCGTCGGGCGGGCGGCGTTCAGTCCTCCTTCAGAACATTTAATACCCCGAGAAGGACTTTAAGAAGGCATCGGCACAGACTCCAGTTACCGCCATCTGTGAAGCTGGAGCGCCTTGATGAATGCACTCAACCCGTTATTGATACGCGAAGCCGTACTCGCTGGACTGATGCCTTCTGACGCACTGGAGCACGCCGAGCCCGTTGCATTGCTGTCTTCGGCTTTGCAAGTGATGGCGCAGCTGGCGAGCAGTCACGCTCATCGACCTGATCCGACGGTCATGCCCAACAGCGGTGCATCGGTGCTGCCGAGCGAATCCGATGCGCTGATCCACAGTGTGCTGGCATCGCTGCTCGAATCCCTGGGGATCAGCCAGCATCAGGTCAGGCAACTTGTTCGCATGACGGCGCTTGACGCTGAACCTGACGACATGGAACAGCCCGTCGCACGGGTCGCGTTGTCGCCCTGGCAGGAGCGACGCGCCAAGGAGCTGATGTCCAGCCAGATGGATAAAGGCCTGTCGATCGCACGCATCGCCAGCGAATGCTCGCTGTCGCGCAGTCATTTTTCCCGGGCGTTCAAGAAGAACACGGGGCTGTCGCCGCGGGACTGGTTTCTGCAGATGCGTCTGGAAAAGGCCAAGGGCCTGCTTGCGGACTCGTTGCTGAGTATTTCGCAGATCAGCCTGGACTGCGGCTTTGCGGATCAGTCGCATTTCACCCGCGTTTTCACGCGGTCGGTCGGCATCACCCCGTTCAGCTGGCGACGCTCGATGGGGCGCGGCCGCCCTCACGCGCAGACCGTGGCGCGCGAGCGTCTGTGTGCCAACTGAGCAGCAGGCAATTGCGATTAACCGCACAAACGTACAATGCGGGCACGGGCGTGCTGTGTATACCTGCGCCTGTCTGGCATAGTTCAGGCTTCCTCAACGCTGATCCCGGAACTGCTGAATGAATCGCAACGACCTGCGCCGCGTCGACATGAACCTGTTGGTGATCTTCGAAGCACTGATGTTCGAAAGGAATCTGACGCGGGTCGCCGAGAAGCTGTTCATGGGCCAGCCAGCGATCAGTGCGGCGCTGGCGCGGCTTCGCGATCTGTTCGACGACCCATTGCTGCTGCGCAATGGCCGGGCGATGGAGCCCACGGCCCGGGCGCTGGCGATTCTCAAGGAATTGCAGCCGGCCCTGGACACGATTTCCGGTGCGGTCAGCCGCGCCAAGGAGTTCGACCCGGCCACCAGTTGCGACGTGTTCCGCATCGGCTTGTCCGACGACGCCGAGTTCGGCCTGTTTCCGCCCTTGCTGACGCGGCTGCGCGAGGAAGCGCCCGGCATCATCGTCGTGGTGCGCCGTGCGAACTTCCTGTTGATGCCGTCGTTGCTGGCCTCAGGGGAAATCTCCGTGGGCATCAGCTACACCACCGAACTGCCGGCCAATGCCAAGCGCAAGAAACTGCGCGACATCGGCGTCAAGGTGCTGCGCGGTGACAAGCGTCCGGGCACGTTGACCCTGGACGATTACTGCGAGCGGCCGCACACGATGGTGTCGTTTTCCGGTGACCTGAGCGGCAACATCGACATCGACCTGGCGAAGGTCGGCCGAGCGAGGCGGGTGGTCGTCGCCGTGCCTCAGTTCAGTGGGCTACGGGCATTGCTCGCCGGCACCGAACTGATCGCCACCGTGCCCGATTACGCCGCCTGCGCGCTGGTCGAAGGCTGTGCATTACGGGCAGAAGACCCGCCGTTTCCGATCGAGCCCGCCGAACTTTCGATGGTCTGGGCCGGCGTGCACGACAACGACCCGGCCGAGCGCTGGCTGCGTTCGCGGATCACCGAATACATGTCGCAGGAAACCCGGCCGATGCCGTGACATGATTTGAAACGATTGGGCGTCGGTTTCTGGCGCCCGACCGACACAAACCGACCATTCAAAGCACGTCTGTTCAATACCCCGCCCACCTGTCGCTGCACTATGGATTCATTGCTCGCGAACGGCCGAACGCCTGACGCGATTTTCATGAATCGATGGGTGCTTGATGACTCACTCCGGCTTCAATGACCGTGCGCAAGACCTCGGCCTTCTGTTCCTGCGAAGCGCCGGCGCGTTGTTCCTGCTGTTCGTCCACGGCCTGCCCAAACTGCTCGATTTCAAGGCGCAACTGGCGCTGATCGAAGACCCGTTTCATCTGGGCGCCAGCCTGACCCTGAGCATGGCGATCTTCGCCGAAGTGCTGTGTCCGCTGCTGATTCTGACCGGCGTACTGGCGCGTCTCGCCTGCCTGCCTATTCTCTTCCTGCTGCTGGTGGCGCTGGTGGTCGTGCACGGTGACTGGAGCGTCGAGCAGGGCCAGTTCGGGTGGTTGTTGCTGATCATTTTCACCAGTGTACTGATCGCCGGACCCGGTCGTCTGGCGCTCAACGTTCGTTTTCCCGGAGCCTTACGCTATGCCTGAATCCGCCCTCGCCATTGACGTCGCCCCGACGTCCAGACTGTCTGCCGACGAAATCGTCACGCTGGTGATCAAGCACCGGGTCAAGGCCGGATGCGAGGCGCAGTACGAAGCCTGGTTGCGCCGCACCGTCGCCATCGCCGGCAGTTGGGCGGGGCATCTGGGTGTCGACGTGATTCGCGGCAACGCCGACGGCCTGAGCATGTTCACTTGCGTGCTGCGCTTCTCCTCCACCGAAGCCATGCAGAGCTGGATGGACTCCGAGCAACGCCGTGAATTGGTGGCCGAGGCTGCGCCGATGCTGGCCGACGGCGACCGCACCGAAGTCAATCCGCACAACGAGTTCTGGTTCGTGCCGGCCAGTGACACGCCGCCGCCCCCGCGCTGGAAACAGGCGTGCGTGACCTTTCTGGTGATCTGCCCGCTGACGCTGTTGATCCCGCTGTTGTGGGGCCCGGTGTTCAGCCGCTTTGCGCTGTTGGGCAACTACGTGATCAGCACCGCGCTGGTCACCGTGACCATCGTTCTGCTGGTGGTTTACCTGCTGATGCCGCAGGCCACGCGCCTCTTCGCCCCCTGGCTGAACGCCGGGCCAAAGGCTGCGCCCGGAGCGGATCATGAAGGATGACAGCGACGATCCCGTCAGCAACGAGCGCCGCAGCTTCGTCGCCAAAGGCTCCTTGTTGAGTGCGGCGGCTGCCATTTTCTCTTCAATACCGGTCACCGGCTTTGCCGTCGGTGCCTCTCAATCTTCAGCCGAAGGACACACGATGAACGTCGATCTGATTCTCTTTAACGGAAACTTTCATACGGTTGACCAGGAAAAGCCCAAGGCCAGCGCCGTGGCCATTTCCGCCGGCAAATTCGTTGCAGTCGGCAGCGATGCCGAGATCATGGCGATGCGCGCCAGCGCCACTCAAGTCATCGACATGCACAAGCGCACCGTCATTCCGGGCCTGAACGACTCGCACCTGCACCTGATCCGTGGCGGTCTGAACTACAACCTGGAACTTCGCTGGGAAGGCGTTCCTTCGCTGGCCGACGCGCTGCGCATGCTCAAGGCCCAGGCGGATCGCACGCCCACGCCGCAGTGGGTGCGCGTGGTCGGTGGCTGGAACGAATTCCAATTCGCTGAAAAACGCATGCCGACGCTGGAAGAGCTCAATCAGGCCGCGCCGGATACGCCGGTGTTCGTCCTGCACCTCTATGACCGCGCGCTGCTCAACCGCGCCGCGCTGCGCGTGGCCGGTTACACCCGTGATACGCCGAATCCGCCGGGCGGCGAAATCGTGCGCGACAGCAATGGCGACCCGACCGGCATGCTGGTGGCGCGACCCAACGCGATGATTCTGTACTCCACGCTGGCCAAGGGGCCGAAGCTGCCGCTGGAATACCAGGTCAACTCGACGCGCCAGTTCATGCGCGAGCTGAACCGCCTGGGCCTGACCAGCGCCATCGATGCCGGCGGCGGTTTCCAGAACTACCCGGACGACTACGAGGTGATCACCCAGCTCGCCGACGCCAAGCAGCTCACCGTGCGCATCGCTTACAACCTGTTTACTCAGAAACCGAAAGAAGAACTCAGCGACTTCAAACACTGGACCAGCACCGTCAAGCTGCACCAGGGCGACGACTTCCTGCGGCACAACGGCGCGGGTGAAATGCTGACATTTTCCGCGGCCGACTTCGAAGACTTCCTCGAACCGCGCCCGGATCTGCCGCCCGGCATGGAACAGGACCTTGAGCCGGTGGTGCGCCATCTGGTCGAGCATCGCTGGCCATTCCGTCTGCACGCCACGTATGACGAGTCGATCTCGCGCATGCTCGACGTGTTCGAGAAGGTCAACCGCGACATTCCGTTCAACGGCATTCCATGGTTCTTCGACCATTGCGAAACCATCACGCCGAAGAACATCGAGCGGGTGAAGGCGCTGGGCGGCGGCATCGCCATCCAGGACCGCATGGCGTTCCAGGGTGAATATTTCGTCGAGCGTTACGGCGCCAAGGCCGGCGAGCACACGCCGCCCATCAAACGCATGCTTGCCGAAGGCGTGCCGGTCGGCGCGGGCACCGACGCCACTCGCGTGTCCAGCTACAACCCATGGACTTCGCTGTACTGGATGGTCAGCGGCCGCACCGTTGGCGGTCTGGAACTGTATCCGGAAGGCCTGTCCCGCGAGACGGCACTGGAATTGTTCACCCGCGGCAGCGCGTGGTTCTCATCCGAGCAAGGCAAGAAAGGCCAGATCAAGGTCGGCCAGTTGGCTGACGTGGTGGCCTTGTCGCAGGACTTCTTCAGCGTCCCGGAAGAGTCGATCAAATGGATCGAGTCGGTGCTGACGGTCGTTGACGGCAAGGTCGTGTACGGCGCCGCCGAATTCGACGACCTGTCGCCGCCCAGCGTACCGGTTCTGCCGGACTGGTCGCCGGTCGCCAAGGTGCCGGGCCACTGGCGCGCCGGTGCGCCGATGGCCGCTGCGGTTCACCAGTGCAGCGGACCTTGCGGCGTTCACGCGCACAGCCACGACAAGGCGCGCATGTCGAAAGTCCCGGTCAGCGATTTCCAGGGCTTCTGGGGCGCATTCGGTTGCTCGTGCTTCGCGTTCTGACGCGGTCGTAAAAGAGCATGAAACCTCGCCGGCAATAACCGGCGAGGGCACAGGTCAGCGCGGTTGGCTGGCACTCGCACACACCTGTCACACCCTCAATGGAGTCTTATCATGACCGTTCCTTACAAACGCCTGGATATCAATGATGCGGTTGTCCTGCTGGTCGATCACCAGACAGGCCTGATCTCGCTGGTGCAGGACTTCACGCCGAACGAATTCAAGAATAACGTCCTGGCACTGGCCGATTGCGCCAAGTTCTTCAAGCTGCCGACCATTCTGACCACCAGTTTCGAAACCGGCCCGAACGGCCCGCTGGTCCCGGAACTCAAGGAAATGTTCCCGGACGCGCCTTACATCGCGCGCCCTGGTCAGATCAACGCCTGGGACAACGAAGACTTCGTCAAGGCCATCAAAGCCACTGGCCGCAAGCAACTGATCATCGCCGGTGTGGTGACGGACGTCTGCGTGGCATTCCCGACGCTGTGCGCGCTGGAAGAAGGCTTCGACGTATTCGTGGTCACTGATGCGTCCGGCACCTTCAACGATGTGGTGCAGAAAGCGGCATGGGCGCGCATGTCCGCGGCCGGCGCGCAGCTGGTGAACTGGTTCGCCGTCGCCTGCGAGCTGCAGCGTGACTGGCGCAACGACATGGAAGGCCTGGCCAACCTGCTGTCCCAGCGCATTCCGAACTACCGCAACCTGATGAACAGCTACACAGCGTTCAACGCCAAGTAAGCGAGCGGGCGCTCAGCAGAGCGTCTGACAGGCTGAAAAAAAGCGCATTGCCCGCGAGGCGAAGGCAGGCACGATTGACCTCGTGGCTGCCTGGCCGTCGCGGGCAATGCGCGTTGTGCGGGAGGGTGGACCGGGGCGTTCGCTGGCGGACTTCAGGCGGTCACGTCGTCCGCCGGCGAGGGTGTGGTTGCTTCGGCGCCGATCGTCGGGTTGCCTTTGACCAGCACCTCTCTGGCCATCGCCACCAGCGGGCGCAGGTTGATCCGGTGCCAGGCCGCCCACACTGGCGTCGTGTACTGCATCCACGGTACCTCGCGCAGCACCACGTTTTCCGGTGCGATGGAGCGCAGGTTTTTCTGCAGCATCGCGACGCCCAGCCCGGCACCGACCAGGCGCAGGGCAGTCATCGGCTCGGTCACTTCCAGATGAACGTCCGGGTTGAAACCTGCGCGCATGCACGCGGCGACGAAGCCTTCGTCCGACATGCCGGGTTGCCGCCCCGACAACTGGCCGCCGGCGGCCGAGATCCATTGCGCCGATTGCAGGTCTTCCGGGGTCAGCCGGGCCTTGTGGGCCAGCGGGTGATGTTCCGGCATTGCCAGCAACATGGCGTCGTCCAGCACCAGTGCGGCGAGCAGATCAGGATCGTCATCGGCAGGCGGCTCGCTCACCAGGGCGATGTCGAGGCTGCGCTGACGCAGGCCTTCGAGCTGCTCATGGGAGGGCTGGCTGTACAGCGCGATGTGCAGATCATGGCGCGCGGCCCGCAGAGTTTTCAGGGCATCGGGCAACACCGATGTGTGCATCGCGTTTTCCACGTAACCGATGCACAGACCGCCTTCTTCGCCGCGCCCCAGTCGCTTGCCGAGGGATTCGAGGCGCTTGGCGTGCGTGAGCAGCGCCTTGGTTTCGGCCAGAAACGTGCGGCCATCGACCGTCAACCGGATGCGCTGCTGAGTTCTCTCGAACAGCGTCAGGCCGAGCACTTCTTCGAGCTGGGCAATCTGCCGGCTCAGCGGCGACTGGGAAATGTGCAGGCGCTCGGCAGCGCGGCCGACGTGCTCTTCCTCGGCCACGGCGACGAAATAACGCAACTGGCGTAGATCGATCATGAGGGTTCAGACCTTGAGGGACTTAAGTAAGCCAAATTATGTCTTGGACGGTCTTTGGCGGTCAACTTAACCTTGGCTTCAACAGTCACCCACGGTGACGCGTCGATGGACTGAACGTCCGTCCACTTATTTGAAGAGGATCAATCATGAGTCTCAAAGACAAACTGCCTGGCGTAATCGGATTCGGCGGCGCGCCGCTGGGCAATATGTTCCGCGCAATCCCCGAAGACGAGGCGATCGCCACCGTGCACAGCGCGTGGGATGCCGGCGTGCGCTACTTCGACACCGCGCCGTTTTACGGCAGCGGCCTGTCCGAGTTGCGCATGGGGCAGGCGCTCAAGCAATACCCCCGCGATCAGTTCGTCCTGAGCAGCAAGGTCGGTCGGCTGGTGCTGGATGAAGTGGAAGATGTCGCGGCCCGGGATCTGGGTGAAAAAGCCGGCGTCTTCGAACATGGCCGGCCGAACAGGCTGGTCAACGACTACAGCGCCGACGCCACGCTGCGCTCCATCGAAGACAGCCTCGAGCGCCTGCAGACGGATCGGCTGGACATCGTCTGGATCCACGACATCGCGCAGGACTTCTACGGCGACCAATGGCTGGAATACTTCAACGAGGCCCGCAAAGGCGCGTTCAAGGTGCTGACCCGTCTGCGCGAAGAGGGCGTGATCAAAGCCTGGGGGCTGGGCGTCAACCGCGTCGAGCCCTGTGAACTGACGCTGGACCTGGAAGAGGCTCAACCGGACGGATTCCTGCTGGCGGGTCGATATACGTTGCTCGATCATGATCGCGCCCTGCAGCGTCTGATGGCATCGGCCGAGCGGCAGAAGGTCGAAATCGTCGTCGGCGGTCCTTACAGCTCGGGCATCCTGGCCGGAGGTGACCACTTCGAATATCAGAAGGCGCCCGCCGCGATCCTCAGCAAAGTGGCAGCCATCAAGGCCATCGCCGAGCAATTCAACGTCGACATCAAGGCCGCCGCCTTGCAGTTTTCGCTGGCTAACCCGGCCGTCGCGGCGGTCATTCCGGGCTCGAGTCGCCCCGGCCGCATGGCCGAGGACGTCGCCGCCCTCGCTCAGCGTATTCCCGCCGAGTTCTGGCAGGCGCTGGTGCAGGGCGGTCTGATTTCACCTTTGGCGCCGCTGCCCAAAGCCTGATCTTCTACGCTTGCGGCGGTGACTGCGCCCCGTGCGCGACTGACGCAAGCTTTCTGACATGCGAGGTTCACCATGAAAATAGATCTGAGTGGCAAGCTGGCCGTGGTCAGCGGTTCGACGGCCGGGATCGGCCTGGGCATCGGCAAGGCGCTGGCCTTGTCTGGCGCAACGGTGGTCATCGTCGGTCGCGCTGCCGGGAAGGTCGAGGATGCCATTGCCTCGATCACGGCCCAGGTTCCGGGCGCACAGGTGCGCGGCGTCGTGGCTGATCTGGCCACCGCCGAAGGCGCCCGGCAGTTGTTCGCTGCCGAGCCGCGCGCCGACATCCTGGTCAACAACCTGGGCATCTTCAACGAAGTCGATTTCTTCGACACGCCGGACGAGGAGTGGGCGCGCTTTTATGAGGTCAATGTGATCTCCGGAGTGCGCCTGGCCCGACACTACGTCGAAGGCATGGTCGCCAGCCAGTGGGGACGGGTGATTTTCGTCTCTTCGGAATCCGGCGTCGCGATCCCGGCGAACATGATCAACTACGGCACCACGAAAGCCGCCAACCTGGCGGTATCCCACGGGCTGGCGAAGCGGCTGTCGGGCACCGGCGTCACGGTCAACGCCATTTTGCCGGGGCCGACCTTCACCGATGGCGTCGAAGAAATGCTCAAGGACGCCATTGCCCAGTCCGGTCGGACCGCGCAGGAGGAGGCCGATCACTTTGTCCGTCGTGCGCGGCCTTCGTCTATCATCCAGCGCGCTGCGCACGTCGATGAAGTCGCCAACCTGGTGGCGTACCTGGCATCGCCTCTGTCTTCGGCCACCACGGGCGCAGCGTTGCGGGTCGACGGCGGCGTCGTCGACAGCATGGCAATCTGAAACATTCACTGGAGAACATCATGGCTACAGCATCTGCATCCATCAGCATCCCGGTCTCGGCCGACACGGTCTGGCAACTGGCGGGAGGCTTCATGTCGCTGCCGGACTGGCTACCGTTCATTGCCAAAAGCGTCCCGGATGAAGGTGGCAGGATTCGTCATCTGACCACCGCGGATGGCGCGCAAATCAGCGAGCGTCTGGAGTCGTTCGACAACCGCGCGCGCAGCTACAGCTATTCGATCATCCAGGGGCCGTTTGCGGTGTCCAACTACCTGGCTACCTTGAAGGTCACCGCCGAAGGCGAGCAGGCTGCGCGGGTCGAATGGTCCAGCAGTTTCACCCCTGAGGGCATGTCCGATGAAGAGGCCGAAGCGGTTTTTCGCGAGGTCTATGAAGGCGGGCTGGCGGCATTGAAAGCCAACTTCTGAGACGGCGTGCCATTGCACCGTCTGCCCGGCGCGCAGGGCTCAACCCTGGCGCCCGGTTAATTGTCGCTTAATCCGCAACGCTGAAACTCCGATCCTGTGGTTTATCCGGGCTGACCCTGACGTCAAACTTGGCCCATCACTAAGCGCAGGAGAGGATGATGCTTGTTTCGGCCATCAACACCGTAGAAATACATGCCACTCAAGGTCGTTCCCGTGAGGTTGGCGAGCGTGTCACGCACATGCTCGACGTTTTGAACAGCACCACTCAGTGCATCGCATACACCCTGACCGCCGACAACAGCCACGCCGATCACTGGATCGTCAGCGGCTACTGGCCGTCTTTCGCTCAGATGCAGGCGCACTTCAGCCATCCGCAACTGAACGGCTTCATGGAATTGGTGTTCAGTGGTGCAATCAGCCGCATTCATTTCAACAGCTTTGTGGTTGAAAGCGCCGAGGAGGGACTGCGCCGTGTCGCTTGATGAAGACCTCCTGCTGGGTGTCGACCTCAATCTGCTGCTCACTTTTCTGGTGGTGTTCCGCGAACGCAACGTCAGCGCAGCCGCCCGCCATTTGCGGGTCACCCAGCCTGCGGTCAGTGGGTCGCTGGTGAGGTTGCGGCGCTTCTTCGACGATCCGCTGTTCCTGCGGCTGGATCGCAAGATGCAGCCAACGCCCAAGGCGCAGGAAATCGCCCAGACCTTGCTCCCGGCGATGCGCCAGATCGAATCGGTGATCCGTCACGCCTGACCGCGCGCAGGCGAGGCCAGGCCGCGACGGTGGCTGTTGCTCAACGCAGGGCAGAGTACGCGGTCGGGGCGAGGAACTGGGTTTCGATGCGTTCCACGATGATCGCCTGGGCTTCGCTGGCGGCACGCTTGGCCAGCCAGTCGGCGTCGCTTTGAAAGGCATTCCACTTGGCTTCGCGATCGGCGAGGCTGTCCCACTTGAGCAGGTAAGTCAGCGCCTGATTGCTCGGGCCAGTGAGGTGCGTCCAGAAGCCGATCTGTTCGATCCCGTATTTTTCAAAAAAGCCCAGCGTGGTGCTGGTGAAACGCTCGTGCAGGGCTGGCAGGCGGCCCGGGGCGCAATGATAGGTACGCATTTCGACGATCATGGTTCAACTCCAGAAAAGTGCTGCGGTGGAATGATCTGGCATCAGCCGACTGACCGATGTGCGCCCGGTACGCGGCGACATCGCCGCGCTGCGCTCGGTCAACAGGAAACAGTGGGCACGAATAATGACGCAACCGCGTCACGCTGGCGATTGCTGAATGCCTGGCACGGGGCAGGGAGGTTCTGACTCACCGAAGCCGATGCGCCGGTCTCGCGCTCGAATGGAACCGTCGGGCCGCGCGGGCCACCTAGGGTAATCGCGTTTCAGGACTTCCCTCCATGCCGCCTGCTCTTATCCCGCCATCGGGCCCGTTTCAGTGTGCTCATCCACTGCGCCTTGCGTCACTGACGCTGGCGTTGCTGTGCGCCGGCTGCCAGTCGTTCGATTATCCGGAGCAGGCGAGAACCGAACGCACACCGCGTCTGGTGGCCGGGCTCAATCGCAGCACCGATGCCGTGGCCACCCGCCCGGCGCTCAAAGCCTACGAGGGCGGTGATATCTGGGGGCGACTGGGGCAGGGCTTCAGCCTGGCGGATGACTGTGGCGTCAACGCGCGGATCGTGCGTCAGCGCGACTGGCTGCTGGCCAATCCGGCGTTCCTCCGCAACGCCAGTCAGCGCGCGAGCCCTTACCTGCATTTCATCGTTGAAAACCTCGACCAGCGAGCCATGCCGACGGAGCTGGCATTGCTGCCGATCATCGAAAGTGCGTACAACCCCAAGGCCAGTTCGATTCGCGATGCTGCGGGGCTGTGGCAATTCATGGCGGCCACCGGTCGGGATTTCAATCTGCGTCAGACCGCCTGGTACGACGGCCGTCGCGATGTCGTCGCGTCGAGCCAAGCGGCGATGGACTACCTCACGCGGCTGCACGATCAGTTCAAGGGTGACTGGCTGCTGGCGATGGCCGCCTACAATGCCGGCGAAGGCACGGTGGCGCGGGCGGTGGAAGCCAATCAGCGACGCGGACTGCCGACCGATTACTGGCATTTGAGCCTGCCCCGGGAAACACAGGATTACGTGCCGCGTCTGTTGGCGCTGTCGCTGCTGGTGCGCGAGCCGGAGGCCTACGGCGTCACCCTCAGCCCGGTCGCCAATGCTCCGTATTTCACCGTGCTCGAATTGACCCGCCCCATCGATCTGAGCCAGCTGGCGGCCACCGCTGGCATCGATGAGGCGGTATTGCTGGGCCTCAACCCTGCTTTTCTGCGCAAAAAGACCGTCGACGGGCCGTCGCATCTGCTGGTGCCGCGCGATCAGCTTCGACAGTTGAGCGCCAGCCTGGCCAGGCTTGGCGGTGACACCCCAGCCGTTCAGGTCGAATCGCTCGCGGCTACAGCGCCTGTACCGGCCGTCGGTTTGACGCCCTGAAGCCCTGAGGCAGCTCTCGATCCGATTACCGCATCTGCCTGTTGGCATCGCCGGTCCGTTCGGCGCAGCCGTTCGATGCGCCCGGTAACACGCCTGACACACGCGCTGATGATGCCGCTCGGCACCGGTCAGACGGGCGGAAATGCCCGTTGCAGACATATTCACCATTCTTATAGCGATATCTTTTCAGTGAACTTTTCGTCGGAGTTGTAACCCTGCTGATACACATCCTTCTTCAATCACGCTGACATACTTTGAAACATCCACCTTATGCGCTTAGTCAGCGTCACCGCACATCGAGACATCTAAGCCGGATTTTTGCCGAGCGATATCATTAGTTGGATCCCATTTGCGAATCCCGCGGAAAAGGCAAACCTTTGCGACCGTCGACTCGACCGACTACGGGCGTACTCCTATCCCCAGCCCCCGGAAACAGGGGGGTTCGCCGGTGAACTCCTGAGTACACAAAATGTCGTTCGGAAAACCGAACTTGCTTAGTTGGTTTTCCGAACGGGCGAAGTTAATCGATAGTGGGTAATGTACCTAATCGGTCTCGATAGAAATACAATATATAAGAAGTTAGGTAATGCAGGGCGATATGCACGGGAGGTGCAGTAACTTTGTCGGCTGGAAAGTTCGAGGGGAATCTCGACCAATTAATTATTCAAGTCGATCAAGTTTATATACTGAGCCGGAGCCACTCCATGCAAGTGTGCAATAAACTGCGCATTTTCCGTGAAGCCAGGGAGACAGGGTGATCTGACAGGATTCACCATAGACGGCCCAAAAACAAGGCACGGCGCGCACTGAAACAGAGCATAAGCCCTTGATTGTTAATGTATTGTGATTCCTTCGAGAAAAAAATTCGGGTAAGTCAATGCGCCGATAAGCCATTCTTCGAGTCGATGCAAGCGCTAAATTTAAATAGCTGTTTGAACCCTTTGCGCAAACTAATTGTTTGCGTGATGAATAAAGTCATATTGATATCACGGGGAACCTTGTGAAACGGTTCTCATCATGTGCGGGAACTAAAATTAAATATTGCTGCCTTTGTAATGCGTGGTACTAATAAGTCGCTTGCACCCAATGTGAGAGGTATCGATGAAGGAAGAAATCGATGTAAGCGGTTGTGCGTCAATGGGGGAAAATGCAGCGCTGGATATTCAGCAGATTGCATTGAACACAGCGAGTCTGAGCATGGATCTGCTGTTGTGCGGGGAGACAGGAACAGGCAAAGACACGCTGGCCAAACGCATCCACGATCTGTCCGGTCGGACAGGTTCTTTTATCGGCATGAATTGCGCGGCGATTCCCGAATCCCTTGCCGAAAGCCAGCTTTTCGGCGTGGTCAACGGCGCCTACACCGGCGTGAGCCGGGCGCGTGAGGGGTACATCGAAGCAGCCTGCGGCGGGACGTTGTACCTGGATGAGATCGACAGCATGCCGTTGAGCCTTCAGGCCAAACTGTTGCGGATCCTGGAAACCCGTGGAATCGAGCGTCTGGGGTCCACCACGTTCATTCCCGTTGACCTTCGGGTCATCGCGTCGGCGCAGCGACCGCTGGATGAACTCGTGGAACAAGGGTTGTTTCGGCGCGACCTGTTTTTTCGCCTCAACGTGCTGACCATTCAAATGCCAGCCTTGCGAAAGCGTCGCGAACAGATTCTGCCGTTGTTCGACCAGTTCACCCAGGCCATCGCCAGCGATTTCGATTGCCAGGTGCCGACCCTCGATAACGGTCTGGTGCAAGTGCTGCTCAGCCATGCCTGGCCAGGCAACATCCGCGAGCTGAAATCCGCCGCCAAGCGCTTCGTCCTTGGATTCCCGCTGCTGGGCAGCGACCCGGCGCCGGCGCGGGACCCGGAAACCGGCCTCAAGACCCAGCTGCGGGTCATCGAACGGATGTTGATCGAGGACGCGCTCAAGCGTCACAAGCACAGCCTCGAGGCGGTGGTTCAGGAACTCGAGATTCCGCGGCGCACGCTGTATCACCGCATGAAGGAACTGGGCCTGACAGCCTTGGGCGCGACCGATCCGCTGCTGTCGTAGCGCTGCCCCTCCAGCTGCTTCGCAACCCTGAAATACCAGAGGTCGTGGATGAGTGTTTACGATTTTTTCGACGAGCAACTGGAAGACGACAATCAGGTCCCCAACCTGACGGTGGTCGCCAGAAGCCTTTCTCAGTTGGGCATCGACCTGCTGCTGTCAGGCGAGACCGGCACCGGCAAGGACACGGTCGCCAGTCGCATTCACGGATTGTCGGGTCGCAAAGGGCGACTGGTGGCCATGAACTGCGCGGCGATCCCCGAATCGCTCGCCGAAAGCGAGCTGTTTGGCGTGGTCAGCGGGGCTTACACAGGCGCCGATCGGTCCCGGGTCGGCTACATCGAGGCGGCGCAGGGCGGCACCTTGTACCTGGACGAAATCGACAGCATGCCGCTGAGTCTGCAAGCCAAGTTGCTGCGGGTACTGGAAACCCGAAAGGTCGAACGCCTGGGGTCGACCACCCCCATCGCGCTGGATGTGTGCGTGATCGCATCGGCGCAGCATTCGCTGGACGATCTGGTGGAGCAAGGGCGGTTTCGCCGCGACCTGTATTTCCGCCTCAATGTGCTGACGCTCAAGCTGGCGCCGTTGCGCACCCAGCGTGCGCGCATCATTCCGCTGTTCAGCCGTTTCGCGACAGCCTGCGCCCGCGAGTCAGGCCTGGTGATGCCCGAGATCAGTGCGGTGCTGCGTCACGTGCTGCTCAATCATGACTGGCCGGGCAATATCCGTGAGCTGAAATCGGCCGCCAAACGCTTCGTTCTGGGCTTCCCGCTGCTGGGCAGCGAACAGGGCGAGGAGGGTGACTCGTCTTCAGGGCTCAAGTCGCAGATGCGCGTGATCGAAAAGGTGTTGATCCAGGCCGCGCTCAAGCGCCACAACAACAGCATCGATGCCGTGAGTCAGGAGCTCGACATCCCCCGTCGCACGCTCTATCACCGCATGAAAGAACTCGACGTCTGACGACCGTTGCACCCGGGCTGTGTGCCTTGCGCGGCGGCTCGCAGCGCTGACGCAAAAAAATCTGGAACCGTTTTGCAGCTCCCTGCCACCCATGATCACCATGCAATGTTGCTGGTGTCGACCAACAAGGTGAGCAGAATGAATATTCCTGGAGTGAGCAATAATCCGTTCCTCAAAATGGGCAACGGCGTCATCAACACTGTCGGCAGCGTCGCGCAAGGGGCGCAGACGCTGGGCACCAACGCCAGCACTCAGGCCTCGATCGCCGGCGGTGGCAACACCGAAGCGCTGAACGCGACCAAGGAAGAAAACGCCCTCAACGACAAGAACAACGCTGCGCTCGCGCGCATGCAAGGTGCCGCGGCGCGCGAAACCGCGACCCAGAACACCCTGAACGCCATCCAGTCGGCAAACAACGATGCCGCCAGCAAATTCATCAGCAGTACGGCCCAGTCCGCCAAGGCCATCTCCTACTGACTGAATTCAGAATGCCCCCTCTTCGCAGGGGGCCATCACCTGAACTGGAGGTTTCATGCTAAGTCTCAACGCTCTCAATTCGACGCAGAATCTGCACATTGGCACGGTGGTGTCGACCGGCGGCATTGGGGGTCAACAAGGCCCGCAGTCGCTCAAGGATGTCATCGACAAGCTGGCCTCGGCACTGACCAAGGACGGCCATCTGGACCAGGATTCGCCGCTGGGCAAAATGGTCGCCAAACAGATGGAGAAAATGAACCCGCTGGCCGCGTTGGCGGGCGGAACGCCTGACATGGTCAAATCCGCGCTGGGTGAAGTCATCAAGGACAAACTGGGCGATAACTTCGGCGCTGCCGCCGAGCTCGGTCTGGGTTCGGGTGCCGGCAAGCCGGACCTGATGTCGCAGGTGCTCAATGGCCTGGGTAAAGCGTCGCTCGATGACCTTCTGACCAAGCAGGGTGATGGAACGAAGTTTTCCGCCAGCGACATGCCGCTGCTCGACCAGATCGCGCAGTTCATGGACCAGAATCCGAGCAAGTTTCCGGCGCCCGATTCAGGCTCCTGGAAAAATGAGCTCAAGGAAGACAACTTCCTGGACGCCAAGGAAACCGGTGCTTTCCGTGCGGCGCTGGACATGCTCGGCACCCAGCTGGGTCAACAGCAGAACGGCGTGAGCGGCGCCAATGACAGCCTGGGCGGTCAGTTGGGCGGCAACCCTTTGGGCGCTGATCCGAGCGGCGGCAGCCAGATCGGTAATCCGCAAGGCGGCCATCTGGCGCAGGACCTGGGCCAGTTGCTGGGAGACCTGCTTCAACAAGGCCTGGACAAAAATCTGGGCGGTGGCGGCGGCATCGGCGGCGGTCAGGGCACAGGGCAAGGCATTGGCCCCAATCCGGACATCGCGCCGGGCGGCTTGCCCAATACCGGAAACAGCATCAGTCAGGACCTGGGCCAGTTGCTCAGCGGGCTGATCAAGGACGGTCTGCAAGCCAACCAGAACGGCAATGGCGGTCTGGGCGGTGCGGGCGGCCACAATCCGGCTTTCGCCCAACACGATCTGCAGAGCAGTCTGGCACAGACCGCAACCGCACTCGTTTCGGCCCTGCTGGGCGCCGGTAACAATCAGTTGTCCTGAATACGCCCTGTGTATCGACCCCGTCTGCCGGAGATCAGCCCGTGACCATTTCCCATCTCAATCAACTCAAATCGTCATCCCTCGATCTTGAGCAGCATCTGGATCAGGGACTGGTCAGCGGGCCTTCGCAGGCGGATGTCGACCTGTTCAATTCGGCGATGCGCCCTGATCTGGCCGCGCAACCGAGCCACCTGTCCGAGCAGATCGCCAGCGCGTTGTCCGAGCGGCTGGGTTCGACCGACAAACTCTCGCAGCAGGCGGTGCGCAACATGAAGAAAGCGGCAAGCGGCGATAACCCGATGGATATCACGCAGATGAGCCGAACCCTGTCGCAGTATTCGCTGCAGACAGCGGTGACGACCAAGGTCGTCAACAAGAGCGCTCAGGCGCTCGACAAGCTGACCAACCTGCAATAGAGGCGCGCCGTGAAATTTCTGACTGCGGGTCTGCTGTGCCTGATGCTGTCGCTGAGCGGTTGCAGCGATGAGACCGATCTGTTCAGCGGTCTGTCCGAGCAGGACTCCAACGACGTGATTGCCAGCCTGGCCGATCAGCACATCGATGCGCACAAGCGCGTGGAAAAAACCGGGGTGGTCATCAGCGTCAACACCGCGGACATCAACCGCGCCGTGCGGGTGCTGGACGCAGCCGGTCTGCCGAGGCGTTCACGGACCAGCCTGGGCGAGATATTCAAGAAGGAAGGGGTGATTTCAACGCCCCTGGAAGAGCGTGCCCGCTACATTTATGCGTTGTCTCAGGAACTGGAAGCAACGCTGTCTCAGATCGACGGCGTCATCGTCGCCCGCGTTCATGTGGTCCTGCCGGAGCGCATCGCGCCGGGTGAACCGGTGCAGCCGGCGTCGGCGGCGGTGTTCATCAAACACACCTCGGCGCTGGACCCGGACAGCGTGCGCGGACGCATTCAGCAAATGGTCGCCAGCAGCATTCCCGGCATGTCGGGCGAGCCGCTGGACTCCAAGAAGTTCGCCATCGTCTTCGTGCCTGCCGCCGAGTTTCAGGACACCGAGCGGCTGGTCAATTTCGGCCCGTTCCTGGTGGACAGTGAGCGTCTTGATTTCTGGAAAATGATGGTCTGGGTGGCGCCGGTCGGTGGTCTGCTGCTGGTGCTGCTCATCCTGCTGGGCGTGCGCAGCGATTGGCGCGCTGCGGTACTGCAGATGCTCCGCCTGCGGCGCGCCGATTCGTCGCGGTTGCCGGTGCAGGCCTGATGCAAGGCGCGCAGGAACGCTGGATTCAGTGGTGGTGCGCACCCTGGGAATGGGCCCACCCGGACTGGAGATCCCGGCTGGCGGAACGGCACGGCCTGACCTTGCACGATTGCGACGCGCTGCTGGGCCGTCATCACACGCTGTTTTTCGAGCACGTCGGCATCGCCCCGAGTCAGCCGCCCGAGCCGGTGCCGCAACTCATGCAATGGCTGGCTCTAGACACCGCCCAACAGGGCCACGCATTGGCGCTGGCCGAGCGGATCTGCCTCGGCGGTGCAGCCGCGCCTGTGCTCGACGCTGCCGTGCTCGCCCACGAGCCCTGGTGTCGCGCAGTCGCCAAAGCCTTGCGCCCCGGCGCCTGGCTGCATCCCGAAGCGGCCGATGGCCGACGCCTGCTTGCGGCGTGGGCCGGGGAGTCCTGCTGGTCGCGATTGCGCCTGCAGTGGACACCCGGCACGCTGGAGGCGCAGTTCGTCGAGATGCCGTCGAACAAACTGCAAACGCTTTGGCAATCGGTTCTCTGGCGCATCGCCACGCCCTGACTCTCTCACGTTTCCATCCTTTGCGCAGGACCTCTCAATGCTCGCCAAACGCCGTCTCGACCTGTCTGCCTCAGCCGTTCTGGCACAAACCATCCTGCGTCGCGAAGACCTGGCCGACATGCAACTGGCGAGCGAAGTGTTGCGTCATGCCAGACAACAGGCCAGTGAACTGCTCGAGCAGGCGCGGCACCAGGCGCAGCAGGAACAGGACCAGGCGCTGGCACTGTTCTGGGAGCAGGCCAATCAGAGGCTCGATTCCCTCGAGCAGCAACGCAAGAGCCTCGAGCATGAGGCCATGGAGGCGGTCGAGACGTTGCTCAATGACACCCTGGCGCAACTGCTTGATCAGGCCACGCTGGGGGAGCGCACCCGGGCGCTGGTGCGTAATCTGGCGAGCAGTCAGTCCAGCGAAGCGCAGGCAACGCTGAGCTGTCATCCCGACATGCACACCGACTTGACGGAGTGGCTGGCGCAAAGCCGGTTTGCCGAGCACTGGCAGCTCAAGACCGATACCTCGCTGGCGCCACTTTCCCTGCGCCTCAGTGACGCCAACGGCGCATTCGATGTCGACTGGGCGAGTCTGCGTCGCGGCTTGCTGGGCCTTTCGGCGAGCGAATGACGCTTTGCTGAATTTGTCGTGACGGTCGATGGAACCGGAGCGGCCGCTGCTCCCACTCAGGGGTTGAATTCCTCAGTTGGAGCAGCGCTCATGATCAGTTTCAAATCCATGCAGAACCACGTCGATAACGCCTACGGCCGTGCCCGCACCGACATGGACGACGCCATCGAAGGCGCAGCGGAAAACCCTTCGATCGAAGACCTGATGGCTTTCAACGATGCCTCGCAGCAGGCCAGCGTCGCCAACATCGTCAACAACGAAAGCTTGCGCGCCAACCACAGCATCACCAAAGCGATCATCGATGGAATTCAGTGAATTCACGGCGATTCTCGCTCAGTGGTGTGAGCGGCGACCGCTCACGCCGCTGGACTGCTGGATCGATGAGGCTAACGCACGGCTGGCGATCGTCGGCAACGGTGTGCGCCTGAGCCTGGACGTCCTGGACCCCTACGACGGCAGCGATCCACAACGCCTCGAAGCGGTGCTGCAACAAGGCGGCGCGAGCGTGGCCTGCGCCTGCGAGGGTGCGCTGGCGATCGATCCCGACACCCGCTGCGTGGTGCTGGTCAGCTGGCTGCCCGGCTTGAATGATCCTGCGCAGCTGCTCAATCGCCTGGAAAGCCTGGCCAATCAGCGCGGCGCGATCCTCCGTCTGATGCAAACCAGTGTGCGCAACGGGACGTTCGCGTCGCCTCGCACCACCCTCAATCACTGGCAACCGGGAGTGTGAAATGCGCAAGGCCTTTATGTGGTTGCCTTTGCTGATGATCGGCATCGTGACGCCGACGCTGGCGGCGGTTCCTGACGCCTGGAAACATACCGCTTATGCCTACGATGCCCGTCAGACCGATCTGGCGACGGCACTGGGCGACTTCGCCAAGGAATTCGGCATCGGCCTGGACATGGCCCCGGTTCAGGGCACGCTGGATGGCCGCATCCGCGCCCAGAATCCGCAGGAATTTCTCGACCGGCTGGGTCAGGAGCATCACTTTCAGTGGTTCGTCTACAACGACACCCTGTACATCAGCCCGACCAGTGAACAGACCTCGGCGCGGCTTGAGGTGTCCCCCGACGCGGTGGACGACCTGCAACAGGCGCTGACCGATGTCGGTCTGCTGGACAAGCGATTCGGCTGGGGCGCCTTGCCCGACGAAGGCGTGGTGCTGGTCCGCGGACCGGCGAAATACGTCGATTTCGTGCGCAGCTACAGCAAGAAAGTCGACGCGCCGGAAAAGGCGGACAAGCAGGACGTTCTGGTGTTTCAGCTCAAATACGCCAACGCCGCCGACCGCACGATCCGCTATCGCGATCAGGAACTGACCGTTTCCGGGGTCGCCAGCATTCTCCAGGAGCTGCTTGAGAGCCGCTCCCGAGGCGCGTCGATCAACGGCGTCAACCTGTTGCAGGGCGGCGGTGGAACCGCCAGTGGCCTGGGCAGCAGCACCGGCATGGCCGGCGCCGGAATCGGCGGAATGAACTACGGCGGTCCCGACGACAGCGTGCTGGACACCGGCCAGTTGCAGCAGAACGTCGACCGCGTGCTGGGGCTGTCCGGCAAAAGCAAGGGCGGCAGTTCGAGCTCATCGAGCCGCGCGAAGATCCGCGTCAGTGCCGACGTTCGCAACAACGCCGTGCTGATCTACGACCTGCCCAAACGCAAGGCGATGTACCAGAAACTGGTCAAGCAACTCGACACACCGCGCAATCTGATCGAGATCGATGCGGTGATTCTGGACATCGACCGCAACGAGCTGGCGCAGCTGTCCAGCCGCTGGAACTTCAATGCCGGCAGCGTCGGCGGCGGCGCCAATCTGTTCGAGCAGGGCACCAGTTCGACGCTGTTCATTCAGGACGCCGGGAAATTTTCCGCCGATCTGCACGCGCTGGAAGGCAATGGCGCAGCGTCCGTCATCGGCAACCCGTCGATCCTCACCCTGGAAAACCAGCCAGCGGTGATTGATTTCAGCCGCACCGAATACCTCACCGCCACGGCCGAACGGGTGGCGAATATCCAGCCGATCACCGCCGGCACCAGCTTGCAGGTGATTCCGCGGTCGCTGGATAAGGACGGCAAATCCCAGGTTCAGCTGATCGTCGACATCGAGGACGGCCAGATCGACACCTCGCAGATCAACGAAGATCAGCCGGCCGTGCGCAAAGGCAACGTCAGCACGCAGGCGGTCATCGCCGAGCATGGATCGCTGGTGATCGGCGGTCTGCATAGCCTGGAGACCACCGACAAGGTCAACAAGATTCCATTGCTCGGCGACATTCCGGTGATCGGCAAGCTGCTGTTCCAGTCGCGCAACCGTGAGCTGAACAAGCGCGAACGGTTGTTCATCCTGACCCCACGCCTGATCGGCGATCAGGTCAATCCGGCGCGTTACGTCGAGAAGGGCAATCCTCACGACGTCGACGATCAGCTCAAGCGCATCGATGAGCGTCGCGACGGCGGCGAGGAGCCGACCCGGGGCGACGTCCAGAACGCTTTCACGCAGTTGCTCGACGGCGTGGCACCGGTGGGCTTCAGCAGCGGTGAGACGCTGCCGTTCGAGGCCGACAGCCTGTGCGACCCGGGCGAGGGACTGGTGATGGATCGTCAGCGCTCGCAGTGGTTTTCGAAGAAGGACTGGGGCGTGGCAGTGGTCGTCGCCCGTAACACCACCGGCAAGCCGCTGCGCATCGATGAGAGTCATTGCGGCGGACGCTGGGTCATGGGCGTCAGCGCCTGGCCACATGCCTGGGTGCAGCCCGGCGCCGAAAGCGAGATCTACATCGCCGTGCGCCAGCCGCAGGTGTCCAGCAAAGCCAGACAGAACCGACCTTCGCTGCTCAAGGGGGCTACACGATGAACCTGCGTGGTTTTCTGATCCTGTTTCTGGCATTCGCCACGCTGGCCGGCTGCGCAAGCCGGGGTTGCTCGGGTTACGCGTGCAAGCGGCCCGATTCCAACGACCGCGAACTGGTCATCTGGTGGCCGCCGGACATGCGCCAGGGCATCGACGAGCGTGACCACGAACTGGATTTCACTGTTGTGCCACTGAAGGACTGAGCATGATTCGGGTATCGGAAAAAGCGGCGTTCTACGCGCATGTTGCCGCCGAACGCGCGGCGATCTGGCCGGTGGCGAGCGGCGTGGCCTTCGTCAGCCGGCGCGAACACCGCGACTGGGGCATCGCCCTGCACATCGAGGGCCGGGCACTGCGCCCCGAACAACTGCGCGATGCGCTGGAACGGCGTTTTTCGCAGGCTGAGCGGTTCAACGACTATTTTCTGTTTCTGGACGTGCAGCGCGACTTCGTGGTCTGGCATGCCGTCCCGCACACCGCTGAATCTCCGGTCAGCCTGGACAGCATTCGACGTCATGAATTGATGCTGGCGGGCCTGGACCACCTGAGCGACATCAACCCCTGAACGGCCGACACCCAGCAACGCGCAACCCCCGTGGGCGTCAGCCAGCTGGCGCTCACGACCTTCCGCCCTCGACTGAGCACCCGCACCGCACCCACTCAATGACCCACGCCGCGCAAGCCCTGCGACCAGGTTCCCGTAGGAGCGCGCTTGCCCGCGAACACGTCTGCAGCACACACATCTCGCTCAATGACACGCCGCGCAAGCCCAGCCACCACGTCCTGCAGGAGCGCGCTTGCCCACGAACACGTCCGCACAATCGACAACCGAATCGATGACCACCCCAGAACAATGCTCGACATGCACCTGCGCACCTGCGAATGCGCGCTTCAACGCGAGCACGTCGAATGAGGTCCCACGAAGGGCAGGTCATGCTACGGACGGGGGCCGAACGCCATACGCTTTACGCGTCTTCGATCCGGATCACTTCATCGGTGACTTCCTCCAGCTGGCGCACGACCTGGTAGATGTGCGCCACCGCGAGGAGTGTAGGGCGGGGGATGTATTTGCCGGCTTTGACCTTGTACAGCGTGCGCGCCAGCCAGATGCTCTGCACCACCGGGATCCCGGCTTTCTTGGCTCGGGCGATCAGCGCCAGGGCGTCGTCGTCCTCGCCCTTGCAATGAATCAACGGCAGCGGCGTCTGCCCCGGCCGGTAATACAACGCCACGGCATAGTGAGTCGGGTTGACCACCAGCATGTCGGCGTCCTCCACCGGTTTGGCCGGGGCGGTCGGCTCCTGGTTGAGCAGTTCATGGGCGAGCTGGCGACGATGGCCTTTGATGTGCGGGTCGCCCTCGGACTGCTTGTATTCCTTCTTGATGTCCTCGTGGCTCATGCGCAGTTTCTTCGCGTGGAAGTACTTCTGCAGCGCAAAGTCGACGGCCCCGATCACCGCCAGCAGGCCCAGCGTCGCGCGCAGGATGTGTCGGAAGACTTCCAGCAACGCATGCCAGTAGGTGGTCAGGTCGGTATTGGCCAGCAGAATCAGCGCGCCGAGTGACGGTTTCACCACCGAATACAGGGTCGCGGCGATCGCCACGGCTTTGAGCACACTCAGCAGCAACGTGGTCAGGCTCTGCGCCGAGAACATCTGCTTGGCATGGGCGAAAGGGTTGAGCTTGTTGATGTCGATTTTCAAGGCTTTGGGCGCGAACAGAAAGCCGATCTGAATCCAGCTTCCGACCATGCGCATCAGCATCGCCATGCCCACGCTGCTCAGGATGAAGCCGATCAACACACTCATGCCTTCGCTGGCGACTTGGTCGACGCTGTGCATGAATGGCTTGCCGATGCCCTGGAACGACAGCGACATCAAGTGATGCAGCCGCGCGACACTTTCATCGGCCAGGCTCAGCGTGATCTCGCTGACCACCAGCAGCACCAGCAGCTTGGCCAGATCCTGACTTTGCCCGACCTGGCCTTTTTCCCGCGCATCACGCAGCTGTTTGGGCGTCGCTTTTTCTGTTTTTTCGCTCACGGCAGATGCACCAGTTCGCTCAACAGGTGTTTGAGGTCCGCCAGTTGCAGAATCTGCCCATTGCCCAGTTCCAGCAGCGTCGGCAGGTAAATGAGCAGGAATGCGATGCCGGCCATGCTCTTGGCCGGCATCGCCAGAATCGAGACGTTCAACTGCTGGGCGTACAGGCCGATGATCGCCAGCGCCGCCTCGATCAGCAGCAACAGCCCGATGAAGGGCGCGGCGTACAGCATCATGTGCTGCAAGGTCTGGTTCAGTTGTTCGAGGAACAGATTCAGGCCATCGACGGTCATGCCCGGCAACCAGGCGGTTGGCGGCCAGACCTGATAGCTGTCCCAGATCACTTGCGTGATCAACGACAGCCCGCCCGTGAGAATCACCAGCATGATCAGGGTTTCCTGGAACAGCTCGCCCATGGGGGTCGCATCAGGCCCGAGGGCCGGGTTGATCTGCCCGCCGCTCAACGCGCCGCGCTGGCTGTCGAGCAAGGCACCGACCGAGGCGAACATCCAGAACGGCGCATACAGCAGCAGGCCGAGGAGGGTGCCCAGCACCGCTTCCTTGAGCAACAGCGCGCCGATGGAAAACCAGTCGTCATTGAGCGAAGACAGCGCGCGACTGATGGTCGGCGCCGGCACCATCGACACCACCAGCACCACGGCATAACGCAGCGGGCCTTTCAGGTATTTGAAGCAGAAGGCCGGTACCAGAATCATGCACGGCAAAAGCCGCGCAGCGGCCAGGCCCATACCCAGCATCAGTTCGAACAGCCCCTGCGCGTCGAACGGCATCTAGTGCGCGCCCCCGGAACGGGCAATCAGGTCGAAGGCCATGTTGATGAACTGGATCAGCTCCACGCCAATCCAGCGGCCGGTCATCGCCAGGGTCAGGCCCACAGCCGCCAGTTTGATGCCGAAGGGCAGGGTCTGGTCCTGGATCTGCATCAGCGCCTGCAGCAACGAGGTGATCACCCCTACCAAGACGGCGACACCCAGAGGCGGCGCGGTGAGAATCACGACCAGGAACATGCCCTGCTTGAACAACGCCAACGCTTCCATGGCTGCCTCACATGTAGGAATAGAACAGGCTGTCGAGCAGGCGCGTCCAGCCTTGCACCAACACGAACAGCAGCAGCTTGAGCGGCAGCGAAATAGTCATGGGCGAGACCATCTGCATGCCCAGCGCGAGCAGCAGGTTGGAAACGATCAGGTCGATGACGATGAAGGGGATGTAGATCAGAAAGCCGATCTGAAAGCCCGCCTGCAACTCCGACAGCACGAATGCCGGCACGGCCAGCAGCAGATCGCTCTTGCTGGCCTGATCGGCCATGTCCTTGGGCCACATGCGCTGAGTGTTGTCGAGCAGATGAGCGATCACGTCGGGGTCGGTGTTGCGGGTCATGAAGCGCTGCAACGGCTCGATGACCGTGCTGGCGCTGGCCTGCAGTTTCTCGGTGCTGCCCAGTTCGATCGGGTGTTCGTGTACCCGCTGCTGGATTTCGTGAGCGACCGGCGCCATGACGAACATGGTGGCGGCCAGCGCAATGCCGTACATGGCCATGTTCGGTGGCACTTGCTGCACGCCGATGGCGTTGCGCGTGATGAGCAGCGTCATGGCGATTTTCAGGAATGCCGTGCAGACGATCAGCAGAAACGGAATCAATGACAAGGCGCCGAGAAACAGCGCCAGCATGACCGGGTTCATCCCGTCCATGATCATACGGGCGACGCCATCCGGGTGATTTGCAGACCCAGGCGCCCGTCGATGTCGACCAGTTCGCCTTCGGCCACGACCCGCTCGCCATGGCACAAGGTGGCAAATCCCGGGGTGATGCCGTTGACCGGCAGTGTCGTCCCGGCGGCCATGCGCCGCAGGTCACCCAGGGTCAGGTTCAGGCTGCCGCAGCGCAGGGTCAGCGCCATCGGCAACTGGTCCAGCGGATCGAGCGGCTGAGCATGGGGCTCGTTTGCCCCGGCCGTCTGGGTGTCGTAAGCGTCCTGCGGTGCTTCCTGCCATTCAGATTCGGCGGGCGCGGCGTTCAGCTCATCGAGCGTTTGGTCCTCGCCGTAGGCGTCCTGGTAGCTTTCCGGTACGGCCTCATGGTCGTCATCCGTCAGGCTGTCGATGTCGTCCTCATACAACGCTTCATTGGCCATGTCCCAGGGTTTCCTCGTGGCTGAGCCGTACGTACAGCTGATGTTCGTGACTGTCTGTCTGTACTGCCCATTGCCGACCGGCCAATTCCAGCCGGCCATGGCCCTCGCTGTCGAAATGGCTGTGAAGCGGCAACAGCACGTCGCCCGGTTGCAGCGAGGCCAACTGTTCCAGGGTCAGTGACAACTGACCCAGTTCCAGTGGCTGAACGATCGGCCAGTCATCGGCAAGCGCCTGGCGATGCCGGTGCCAGCCTCGACCGTCGAGCAGACGCTGGATCACAGCCGCGTCGGCGCAGAGCAGGCCATCGAGGGTCTGCTCGCCCAGCGTCAGTTGCAGCCGGCACGTGACCGTTTTCTCCGGCGCGTCGCCCACAGGCAGCACAGTGTTATCGCTGAGTGGTTGCAAGGGGCAAAACAGTTCCGCGAGGGCCGGACTCAGCCGCTGATTGAGCAAATCCCAGTACCAGGCCTGATGTTCGCCACTCAGGGTCACGGGCAGTTCGCCCATCAGGCTGAGCATGGCCTCGGCGTCGCTCAGGTGCAGCCGGCCAACGGCGCTGTCGAAGCCGGTCAAGGTTCGATGGGCGCTGGCGTGGGGCGGCAGGGCCGTCAACGTAAGTTGGCCTTGCAGGCCTCTGGCGCTGAACATCAGGCTGGCGCCGGCGCCGAGTTGCCGCGACACCCGGGCGACGAGGTCGTCGACTTTTCGCAAACGCAGCGCAGTCATGCCTGCAGCTCCTCATGGAACGACAGCTCGACGTCATGCCCGAGCGCCCGCGCCAACGCGTCTTCGCAAGCCCGTTGATGCGGTTGCACGCGCTTGAGCGCGCTGCGGCGGGCGAAGCCCAGTTCGACCGTCCACTGGTTGTCACGCTTGCTGGCGTTGACCTGGACCTTGCCCAAGGTGGGCATCAGCAGCGTCACACTGAACGGGCCATCGGGTTGCGCCGGCAGGCGCTCGGCCAGTTCATCGATCAGTTGCGTCGGCACGCCGTCGCTGGGGGCGAGCATGCTGAACCCGCTGCCGGAATAGCCGGATTGCTGAGGTTCTTCGCTGACCGGCGTCACCAGCAATTGAGAGAAGAACAGCCCGTCGGCACTCAGCGGTTCATCCGCCGCAGGTGCGTTGCACAGCGCGCGCAGGCGTTCGGCATCGCTGCGTCGCCCTGCGCCAGACAGTCCGCGGTTGTCAGACTGCGCAGGCGACCCGGACGGCAAGGGCTGCGGCTGCGCGGGGCGCGACTGCACCTGAGGCTGGGGGCGAGGCGGGTGTTTGATCGGCGTATTCATCGCGACTCAACCTTGTTCGTTGATGGCTTCAGCCAGACAGGCCAGTTTTTCCACGGCGCGCTGCGACGCCTTGGCGGCATCCCTGGCCTGAGCCAGGCGTTGCTGCTGTTCGTCGATGCCCAGACGTTGCTGCTGCACGTCCTGGCGGATATAGGCCAGACGATCGAGCATGCGGTTTTCCTGTTCGTGCCAGCGGTCGAGGTCATTCAGGGCCATGGCTTTGTTCAGGTGCGCGTCGCTCAGCACCTGGCGCCGTTCGCGCTGATTGCCACGCTCCTGGGCGTAGGCGTTGCGCGTCTGCTGCAAGTGCTCGTGCATGTCTTCCAGCGCTTTCTGCGCAGTGCGTTGTGCCCGCTCGGCGCTGGCCTGACGGTGCTGACGCAAGGGCGTAAGGATGCCGATGACGTGCTCCATCGCCAGTCGCTGCGGGTCGGCTTCCAGTTCTTCTTCCATGGCGTCACTCCGGCAGTTGTGCGGTGAGGTGCATCAGGGCGTCCAGGGTTTCCTGCAGCGGCACCGGCTCGCGCAGGTCCTGGCGCAGAAAGGCGTTGATCGGCTCGTTCAACTGCACGGCACAATCGGTGACCGGATCGCCGCCGGGCTGGTATTCACCCAGACGCAGCAGCATTTCGACCTGTCGATAAGCGGCCATCAGGCGGCGCAGACGGTTGTTGGCCTGCTGATGCTCGCGCCCGGTGACGTTGCTGAGAATCCGGCTGATGCTCGCCTGCACGTCGATGGCCGGGTAATGCCCGCGTTCGGCCAGTTTGCGCGATAGCACGATGTGACCGTCGAGCAGCGAACGCACCTCGTCGGCGACCGGATCGTTCATCGAGTCCTGTTCAATGAGCACGGTGTACAGCGCGGTGATCGAACCGGTTTCGCTCATGCCCGCGCGCTCCACCAGACGCGGCAGTAGCGTGTACACCGAAGGCGGCAGGCCGCCGCGACCCAGTGGCTCGCCAGCGGCGATGCCGATTTCACGCTGGGCGCGAGCAAACCGGGTCAGTGAATCGAGCAGCAACAGCACTTTCATGCCACGTTCGCGATAGGCCTCGGCAATGGCTGTGGCCGTGAACGCGGCGCGGGCGCGCTCCATGCTGGAACGGTCCGAGGTGGCGCAGACCAACACCGAGCGTGCGCGCAGGGTCGCGTCCAGCTCGTGATCGAGAAACTCGCGCAGTTCACGTCCCCGTTCCCCGATCAGGCCGAAGACGATCACATCGCAATCCATGTTGCGTGCCAGTTCGGCCATCAGCGTGGTCTTGCCGCAACCGGCCCCGGCGAACAGACCGACGCGCTGGCCCTCGCCGAGCAGGATCGCGCTGTCGATCGCGCGCACGCCAGTGGGCAGCGCGCGGGTGATGCGCGGGCGCTGGGTCGGAGGCAATGCATCGGCGATCACCGGCAGGGTGACGCGACGATCGCCGGGGCCAGCGAAGGCGCCCTGGGAATCGCCCAGCAACGGCCGGCCGAAGCCGTCGAGCACGCTGCCCAGCAAGCGGTCGTCAACGCCGATGCGATGGGCCATGCCCAGCGGCCGGATAGGCGCACCGACCTGAATGCCGTCCGGCGTGCCCAAGGCGCTGAGCAGGGTGCAGTCGCGGGTGAAACCGACGATTTCTGCCAGCATCGCGCTGCCGTCGGATTTGCTGACTTCACACAGGTCGCCGACTTTGGCCGCCGGGATCTGGCACTCGAGCAGGATCCCGCTCACGGCGCTGACCCGGCCGCTGGCCCGAACCGCCGAAAACTGGTTCAGCCGGTGACTGTGCAGGGATTTCCATTGGGCGAGGGCGGCGTTCACCAGTTCACCTCGTAATGGCGTTCGCCGTCGAATTGAATTCGGTTGTCGTCGATCCGGGTCAGGCGCAATCCGGCCAGTTCATCGCCCACGTACAGGCGGTGGCCGTCGGCAGTCACCAGGTGCGCATGGGGCCCCGACATGATTTGCACAATGGTGAAGGGCAGGCCGTTGCTGGTCGCCGTGACGTTATCGATCAGCGCGACGGGCGATTCGTAGCGATCCTTGAACCGCTGCAGCATGCGTTGATACACCAGCTGCGATTCGGCCTTGAGGTTGCCGCTCAGTGCCAGGCCTTCCGGGGTTTGCTGCACGTTGACGTCGCTGAGCAGTCGCTCGCTGAGCATGGTGTTGAGCTGGCGCCTGACCTCGTCGACAGTGGTCAGCTGGATGCGTTTGTGCGCCGGTTCAGCCGTGCTCCGGCGCTTGCTGGGAGTGGTCGCGACGTTGTGAGCCGGTGCACCGGTTGCCACCTGCTCGGTCACTGGCGCTGCGCTGCGGGTCAGGCTCCAGGCGCTGCCCGCGATGCCCAGTAACACGCCGATTACGATGCCCGTGGTGCGATTGAGCAACCGCGAGCGGGACTCGACTTTCTCCAGCGGCGGGGCAGTGTGCGGCGCTTCGGCGCGAGCTTCGGGCTCGGCGTTGGGTGTGGCGATGACGGCCGGTACTGACGGCCAGGCGTCTTCGGCCGGGGACACGCACAGCCACACCGAGCCGAGCACGAACGCCGTGTTGGGCGTGAGTGCGGTCGTCGCGTGTCGATGACCTTCCTCGTCGCAGATGCTGCCGTCGGCGGCGTTCAGCACCCAGTTATCCCCTTGGCGCTGCAGGTGGCAATGCAGTTGCTCGACGCCTGGGTCGTGCAGGGCCAGATCCTGTTCGGCGTGCGAACCGATCGCCCACTGTTCGCCCACCAAAGGCAGCGCCGCGCCCTGATGCAGGCCGGTCAAAACCCTTAATTCATACATGTGTCGCTCTCCAGGGGCTCAAGCGGCGTACTCGCTGTCCAGCGCTTCGAGGTCTTCTTCCAGGTCGAAACGGCCCAGCACCTTGACCTGCGCCGCGTTGCTGATTTCGGCAAAAGACAGCACCGGCACGTGGTAGAACTCTTCCTGCAGCAACGTGCGCAACGGGCTGCGCAGGTCCTGCGCGACCAGCAGCACCGCCTGTTCCGGCGTGCGCACCGGAAACGCGATGTGCAGCTGTTGCACCAGCAACTGACTGGTCTCGTTGTCCAGCGCGAAGAACGTTTCGGTCTGGGTCTGGCGCAGCCCGTCACGCAGAATGCCTTCGCTTTCCGGGGTCAGAACCCATACCAGCAGGCCCTCGGCGCCGCAGTACTGGTGATAGATCTGCGACTTCAGGGCGATGCGCACGTAGTCAGCGAGCACGGTGACCTCGCGCTCGTGCTGACCGTGCTCGATCAGGGTTTCGGCGATCACGCGGATGGCCCGCAGCGGCACGCATTCGGAGGCCAGGCGCTGCAACACCGCGGCAAACCGCGCCAGCGGCAGCACGCGCTGCATCTCCTGGGCAAGCTCGGGTTGTTCGGTCTCCAGCCAGCCGAGGATGGCTTTGGTCTCCTGCAGGCCGATGAATTGCGGGCCGCATGCCTGCAACGCGCGCTCCATGCGTTCGATGATCAGGGTCATCGCGTCGACACGCTCGATCTGCCCCTGCTGCAGTTGAGGATCATCGGCGGGCATCCACAGCCATTGGCCCTCTTGACGTTCAGTGGTGCCGTACACCGCGTCCTGCGGCGAGTCATCGAGCATGCGCGCGTCCACGGCGACATGGCTCTGGGTGAAGGTTGCCTTGAGCAGCGGCACTTCGTAGACCGAGAAGCGGAATTCATCGGGCGGCAGGTGTTCGGCCTGCTCGATGATGAACGACGGCAGGGTAAGGCCGTATTGCACCACCAGGCGGTTGCGTCGCTGGCGAATCTCGCTGACCAGTGCTTCGACCTGCGCCGGGTTCTGGCTGGGGTGAAATTGCAACACGAACTGGCGGCTGGGGGAGAACGTGCGCAAGTCTTCACGGCCGTTCATTTCCGGCGCGACGGCGATTGCCTGAGCCTGCTCGGCCTTGGGTTTCGCCCGCTGAAGCTGGAGCAGACCGCCGCTGCCGCAAATGATCGCGATCACGATGAACACGGCCGTCGGCATGCCCGGCAGTGCTGCGAAACCGAGCATCGCCACCGCTGCGATGATCCACGCCTTGGGCTGGCTGGTGATCTGTTCGGCGATCTGACGGCCGATATTGGCCTCGGCGCGGTCCTCATCGGGCACGCGGGTGATGATCATGCCGCAGGTGACCGAAATCAGCAGCGCGGGAATCTGCGCGATCAGGCCGTCGCCGATGGTCAGTACCGTGTACACCTGCAACGCGTCGCCGGCGCTCATGTTGTGCTGGACCACGCCGATCGCGATGCCGCCGATCATGTTGATCGCCACGATGATCAGGCTGGCGATGGCGTCGCCGTTGACGAACTTCATCGCCCCGTCCATGGCGCCGAACAGTTGGCTTTCCTTGCCCAGTTCGGCGCGCCGCTTGCGCGCTTCATGAACGCTGATCAGGTTGGCGCGCAAGTCGCTGTCGATGGACATCTGCTTGCCCGGCATGGCGTCCAGGGTGAAACGCGCACCCACTTCGGCGACCCGTTCGGAGCCCTTGGTGATGACCAGAAAGTTGACCACCGTGAGGATCAGGAAGATCACCATCCCCACCGCAAGGTTGCCACCCACCACGAACTGGCCGAACGCCTCGACGATGTGCCCGGCGTCCTGGTTGAGCAGAATCAGGCGCGTGGTGGAGATCGACAGCGCCAGCCGAAACATGGTGGTCAGCAGCAGGACAGCCGGAAACGTCGAGAACGCCAGCGGTCTGGGCAAGTGCATCGCCAGCATGATCAGCAGGCAGGAAATACAGATGTTGATGGCGATCAGCACGTCGACGAGCCCGGTGGGCAGCGGCGTGATCATCATGAAGACGATGGCGATCACCACGAAGGCGCCGACGATTTCCGAGCGGCGCATGGCCGCCAGGGCGATCTGGTTGAGCAGGTTGATGACACGATCCATCAGGCGAGGCCCCCCTGGAGCTGGTTCTGTTCCTGCCGAGTCAGTTCGGCCATGAGGATGAGCAGGTTGCCCAAGGCGTTCTGGCGGCTTTTCATGTCGCGCCAGAGGAGAATCGGCAACTGTTGCAGCATCGGTCGCAGGCCGTTGAGGAACGCCAGCTGATGCTTGAGTTGCTTGCCGCCGATGTGTTGCGTGAGTTGCAGGGTTTCGTTGAGGCTCATGCCCTTGCCGGACAGCGCCAGCAGGTGTTTGAGGAAGGCCGCCGGGTCGACCTGCAGGCCGGGATTCTTGTTGCGCATGCGCCCCAGCAGGTGCTCGCAACCTTGCAGAAGCGTGGCGACGTGACGAGCGGTGTTGAGCCCGTGCATCAAGGTGCGCAGTTGCTGCGGCGACGTCGAGGGCGTGAGCGAGGACAGGTCGTCGGCGATGGCGCTGCGCATGTCGCGCAGGTTCAGTTCGAACTCGCCGGCCTCTTCCCGCTCATTGATCAGGGCATCGATCAGGCCTGTGATATTGGGCTGGCCGCTGACCGCCACGCTGTACAGATTGCGCAGGGTGCCGCGTCGCTTGTTGTCGATATTCGGCCGCGAGAACGCCTTGGCGCTGTTCATGCCCGCGCGTGCACGTTTGCCGTACTTGCGGCGCAACAGTTTCAGTTGCTCGGTCAGGACCACGTGCTCGCCGGTTTCGCCGTCGGCCTGGGCCTGTTTTCTGGCGGCCTGCAACACCACATGGGCTTTGGCCGCGTCGCCGTCGGCGAAGCTGAGAATCTGCGCCAGGCTGGCGGCGTTCTGCTTTTGCAGCTGCTTGCGCAGGTTGCGCGCCGCATCGTCCAGGCCCTTGTCGTGGCTGCCCATCAACTGCTGATACAGCTCGCCCAGCTTCACTGCGCGCGATTGCAGCGCGTTGCTGCTGGCGATCAGTTCACGCTGGTTGAGGCTGCGGCTCTGCTGAACCAGCGCCGAGGCAAAGCGTGCAACCTGTTGCGGCGTGGTGCCGCCGATGTTCGGCGGGTTGCTGCGCAACGACGTCACAGGCGTCGCCGCTGCCTTCGCCGGCGCAACGGCTGCTGTCTGTAGCACGGGTGGGGCAGAAGGGGCGGCGATTTTCATAGGACGATTCTGAGCGGGGTCGTGCGCTCTGAGTGGGTCCTACCGATGAAGCGGTTCCATCTGTTTGCGAGGGAGGGACGCTGTGCCAAAAACCGTTGGCGATTCAGCGTGGTCGCGCAAGTTTTTGCACGGATCCGTCAGTTTGGATTTTTAAAACCGTTATAAATCAATCAATTGCTGTATTAATTTGGATGGCACGCATATCGCTATAGGGCTAGCACACTTCAAACAAGGAAGAGCCCTGATGTTTCCAAGCCTAGCGATACTCGACATCGACCCCTCCAGCCGCCGCAATAACGATGGCATTCGTCAACTGACCAGTGACCAGGTGAAGATGATTCGCGCGTTCATTCAGAAGCGTGTGATGAATCCGGAAGACGTCGATGACATCCTGCAAAGCACCTTCCTCGAAGCGCTGCGCAGCGAGCACAAGTTCCAGAACGCAAGCAAGCCGCAGACCTGGCTGTGCGGGATCGCGTTGAACCTGATCCGTAACCATTTTCGCAAGATGTATCGCCAGCCCTATCAGGAAAGCTGGGAGGACCATACCCATTCCGAAGCGGACAGCCACAGCGACATCGGCCATCAGGTCGATGGGCATCGTCAGCTGGTGCGGGTGGTCAGGGCGATCGGCAGTCTGCCGTCGAACATGCAGCGGGTGATCGAGGTATCACTGGAAATGGACGGCAACTATCAGGAGACCGCGACCTCACTGGGCGTGCCGATCGGCACGGTGCGTTCGCGTCTGTCTCGCGCGAGAGAACAGTTGAAGCGGCAGATGGATCCGTTCGCCTGAAGCATTCGACCGACCAAGCGGGCGTTTGTCGAACACCGTCTGAGCGACGTGTGGTTCAGAGGTGTTCGGAAACGGTGGCTGCATTGACCAGGTCGTACAGGGCGAATGCACGGTTGACCAGGAAAACGGTGACGGCGGTGAGGGCGACGGCATTGATGATGTGAAGGGTCATGGTTGTAAGTCCTGTCGGAGCGCGTTGGCCGGTAAGTGATGGGGCGATGTTACGCGAGCCCCGGCAAAGCTGAAGACAATCGCCTTCATGGTGGACATTAACCAGAATGATGGAGCGCCGCGCAGGCTCTGGGTTGCGTGTCCTGTGCCTGTTGCCGCTGCGCGCGCATTGTCCGTTTCGGCGATTCGGGTAGCGCGGCTGCGGTTTTTCCCCACACTGCTTACGGCATTGCACGTCTGACCGGTCGACACAAACCGAAACATTTATCGGAACCGACCGCGGCATCGAACCACACAGTTGCCATCCTTCACTCCCGGATGGCGACTCCCATGCGTATTTCAAGCAGCCCTTTCAGCGGTATCGCACCTCAACCCGGCAGCGGCGATTCAATCCAGGAGCCACCGCTGAATAACCCGAAGCTGGCGCTCGCGCAGAACGGCGGCGCCAATCCGAATATCCAGTTCGGCGCCACGCTGTTGCAGCCGGGCAGCCCGCCCGAATCCGGCAACACGACGCAGAGCACCGAGCAGCAGCTGCTGTCTCTGCTGACCCAACTCACCCAGCTGTTCAAGGGGCAGTCGCAACCGACCGGCGCCTCGCAGCCGGGCGTGACGCCTCAGGCCAGTGGCGGGGCGAGCGCCGCACCGACGCAAGGCGCAACGGGTGCGGAAAAACCGGCTGCGGTGAACGATGTCAGCGCAAAAGGTGCAGCGTCACCGGTCGCGTCCGCCACGCCCGAAGAGGCGCCCAAGGCGTCGGAGGCGAAATTTCTCGACGACTCCAAATATTCCTCGCCCAAGGAGCTGGAGCGCTGGGCGCCGATGGTCGCCAATCTGCCGCCCGATCAGCGCGAGCAGGCTGCCAAGGAGCTCAATCGACCCATCGCGGCGGCACGCATGGCCGCCGAAAAAGGCCCCGATTCTGCCAAGGCCATGGAATTCATCAATGCCAACCCGTCGCTGAAAACCGCGATAGACACGGGCAAGCACGGGGGCAAGGCGGACGGCAAGATCACCGACGGCGACCTCAATGCGTTCGCCAAGAACATGCAGAAAGCCGCGGACAGCGCCGACAAGGACATTGCCAATTACCAGAAGGATCATCCGGACGCGGACCCTCAGTCGCTGGAGATGGTCCGCAGCGCCGCGCTGATGCGCGCCAACGAGCCGCTGACCAAGGCTGCCGACCCCAAGCACGCCGCCGGTGCCGAAGACAAAACCAAGGTCGACGGCCTGACCAGCGCCGACGGCCTCAAGGCCATCGAGAACGACAACCCGGGCCTGGCGGGCCCGCTCCAACAGGCGGCGAAAACCTGGTCGCAACCCGGCTTCCTCGGCCAGATCGACCAAGGCGGTCTGGAAGGGCGCAAACTGGCGGCCAACAGCCCGGACAAACTGTTCAGCGCGAGCAACATCAGTGACTGGATCAAGAAGCAGGCGCCCACCAACGGCGGCGAATTCGCCAGTGTGCTCAACGACGCCGCGACGCTGAACTCGGTCGCCGATGTCGACATCAGCAAGCTGGGCAAAGACGTGTTCGACAACCCGTCGGCCTACAGCGGTGAGCAGAAAGCCGCCGTGATGGTGAAGTTGCAGCAGACTCAGCGCAGCGTCATCGCCGGTGAGGATCTGCGCAAAACCGAGAAGACCGAAGACGCGCTCAACGAAAAAATCGGCCAGCTGCAGGCCGATCCCGATGTTCAGGCCTTCCTCGACAAACAGATCCCGCAGCAGTCTCGTGCGCTGGTGGGCAGTTCGCCGTCGCTGCAGAAGGCTGTCAACGAGCAGATGCAGAAGGTCAACAGCGGCCAGGCCTTGCAGACCGATCTGAACACCGCGGACAAGGCCACCAGCAAAGACAAGCCCAACGCTGACTACAGCAGCGCGCTCGGCGGTCTGTCGGCGCAGTTGCAGATGCAAAAGGACCTGCTCGGCCCCGACGCCAATGTCCCGACCGCGCAACAGGTCATCGGGCAGCGTCCGGATCTGCAGGGCCGGATTCAGGACTCCTACGTGAGCAATTTCAGTGAAGGCGGCGCGGTCAAGCAACTGCTCAATCAGAAGAAGGCCGACGGCGAACAGGCACTCAATTCAGCCGATGCGCAAAAAGCGGCCTATGACAGCGTGCTGCCGGATGACTTCGTTCAGGGCCAGCAGGCGAATTACGTGCAGTCCACGTTCGCCCAACTGCAGGACTCCAAGGCCGGGCGCAAAGTGCTCGATCAGGCCAACGGCGACAAGGATCACGCGCCCTCGATGGCCGCTCAGGTCGCCTCGCAGATGGGGCCTGCCGCGCTGCAATCGGTCATGGGTTTCTCATCGGTATCGGACATGCTGGCCCGGGGCGACAAGACCGACGCGGCGAAAACCATTTACGACAGCACCAAATCCGGCCTTTCGGCGGCCAAGCACGGCTATGACGCGGTCGCCAAGTCCGCCGGCCGGGCAGGCCTGGGCGAAGTGGCGGCCAAAGTCGGCGGGCGCGTGGCCGGCATGGTCGTGGGCGAAGCGGCCGGGATGGCGGCTGGCGCGGCCATCGGTGCGTCTATCCCTGTGGTTGGCTGGATTGCCGACGCGGCCATGAGCCTGGGCTTCGGCATTTCGGCAATCATCGAAGCGGTGAAAAAGCACAAGGCGCAAAAAGCCTTCGACCACAACGTCGACCCGGTCCTGGACCAGTTTGGCATCCCCAAAGCCCATTGATTTTCCCTGACCTGAAGAGGTAAACGATCATGAGCATGGCAATTCGGCCCCCGGTAACGCCCAGTTTGCAACCCACGGACTTCTCGTCCCTGAGTGGCAAGAACGGGCAAAACAACTCGCTCGGCGGTGGCAGCGGCAATCAGGCCATTGACCCCAGCACGTTATTGTTCGCCAACCCCACGCAGTCGCAAGTCAACTTCGCTCCGCCCAACAGCCAGGATCCCCAGACCACGGCGGCAAGCCCGCTGTCCGGCGCCAACAACCAGACGGGCATTGCGCAGCAACTGATGTCGCTGCTGATGGAAATGCTGCAGATGCTCATGCAGAACAATCCCAACCAGCCGCAGACCCAGAACCTGGCAGCGCAGAACAATGAGGGCGGTGGCACCGGCGGTGGCGGTTCGGGCGGTATCGACGGCGGTGCAGGCGGTGGTGGCGGGGCAACGCCGAGCGGTGCTGCCGAGGGCGGCAGTGGGGTGAGCAACCCGACTACCAGCGCCGCCGGCAACGTCTCCAACGACACCACACTCAGCGGCTCGGGCGATTTGCACCTGCCCAAGCAACTGGAACCCTACCGCAACGACATCATGGACGCGTCCAAGGCGACGGGTGTCCCGCCGAGCATTCTGGCCGGGCAGATCTGGGCCGAATCGCGCGGTCAGTTGGGCCAGGACACCACCAACGTCAACGGCAAGACTGATGCTGGCCTGATGCAGGTCAATGCTGACACCTTCGCCGGCCTGAAGAAGGAAAACCCCGACTTGCTCGGCAATGCCGACGTCAACAATGCCCACGACAACATCATGGCCGGCGCGCTGTACATGCGCGATCAGCAGAAGGCGTTCGGCGACTGGGGCTCGGCATTGCGCGCCTATAACTCAGGGCCGGACAAGGTCAGCGGCAACCTGTCGGACGCAGGCGGCGTAGGCGATCCGAAGTACGTCGACAATGTCATGAACTTCGCGAAAATCATCGAAAGCGGCCAAGGGCAGTTGCCTGCCTGACCGACGCCTTCATCCATCGGCAGACTGACCTGACTGCCGGCAGCGCTGGCTGCCGCACCAGGTGGTCTGCCTGTTTCTGCACCCGTCTTTGCAAGTATCTCTGCGCTCGTTGCCCGCTACAGGATGTCCGCGTGGACATATATCCGCCCTCGCAAGGGGTGCCGATTTCTTTCCCATTGCCATGCGATTGTGCGCCAGTTGCCCCGAGCGATGCCCAGTGGCGCGTCGCCAACTTTCTGTCATTTACGCCTGTCACCTTTATTGAAATCAATTACTTGCACGATCTGGTCGCGCGTCAAGTAAAGCGACAGATAAAGTTGTGCACCTTAATGGTTCATGTTGCGTCCGCGCATTGTTACGGCTACGCGATTAATCCGATTTCTGCGACAGTCAATTTCAAAAACAACAACTTGCTTAGTTGCGCGCGCGACTGGGATCATTAGAACCAGTGACGCGAAACAGTATCGAAGTGAACAAGACTGAGTGGCTTGCCATCGGGCGGAAACGCCCTGCGGCGCGGGCGCGAATGCTTTGGTGCGGCTATGCTGAGCAGGCGCGAAATCATTTGATGATTAACCATCTGGTACACAGTGCCGTGTTGCTCCGCTCAGTCATAAGCATGAACCTGTTTGTAATAACCGCCGTTCTATTGAACGGTGGTTTGCATATGAGTTGAGAACGGCAACTTTCCGAGCATCTTGCTCACATCAACCGGCATTGACCCTTGGAGCAATCGGTTATGAAGAGACAATTGATTTGGGGCCTAACGGTTTCCGTATTGGCTTTGGGTGTATCGGCTGCTTACGCGGCCTCCGATGTGAACGATGGCAAGACAGTCGCCGAATATGGTTCGGAGAAAGTAGGCCCCAATCGCACCGCATCTGATGGTGCCGACCATGTTGGCGCGAATGCCACTGCTTCCGATGGTGCTGATCGTGTCGGTGCAAACCGTGTAGCGGCTGACGGCGCCGACCATGTTGGCGCGAATGCCACTGCTTCCGATGGCGCTGATCGCGTTGGCGCAAACCGCGTTGCATCTGACGGTGCTGATCGCGTTGGCGCAAACCGCGTTGCTGCTGACGGTGCTGATCGCGTTGGTGCAAACCGTGTTGCGGCTGACGGCGCTGATCGCGTTGGCGCAAACCGGGTTGCGGCCGATGGCGCTGATCGCGTCGGCGCAAACCGTGTGGCGGCTGATGGCGCTGATCGCGTTGGCGCAAACCGCGTTGCATCTGACGGTGCTGATCGCGTTGGCGCAAACCGCGTTGCTGCTGACGGTGCTGATCGCGTTGGTGCAAACCGTGTTGCGGCTGACGGCGCTGATCGCGTTGGCGCAAACCGGGTTGCGGCCGATGGCGCTGATCGCGTCGGCGCAAACCGTGTGGCGGCTGATGGCGCTGATCGCGTTGGCGCAAACCGCGTTGCATCTGACGGCGCTGATCGCGTTGGCGCAAACCGTGTGGCTGCCGATGGCGCTGATCGTGTTGGTGCAAACCGCGTTGCTGCCGATGGCGCTGATCGCGTTGGCGCAAACCGCGTTGCATCTGACGGTGCTGATCGCGTTGGCGCAAACCGCGTTGCTACTGACGGTGCTGATCGCGTTGGTGCAAACCGTGTGGCGGCTGACGGCGCTGATCGCGTTGGCGCAAACCGGGTTGCGGCCGATGGCGCTGATCGCGTTGGCGCAAACCGCGTGGCGGCCGACGGCGCTGATCGCGTTGGCGCAAACCGCGTGGCAGCTGATGGTGCTGATCGCGTTGGCGCAAACCGTGTTGCAGCTGATGGCGCTGATCGCGTCGGTGCAAACCGTGTTGCTGCTGATGGCGCTGATCGTGTCGGCGCAAACCGCGTGGCAGCTGACGGCGCTGATCGCGTTGGTGCAAACCGTGTGGCGGCTGACGGCGCTGATCACGTGGGGGCCAACGCCGTGGCGGCGGATGGTGCTGATCATGTCGGCGCCAATGCCGTGGCTGCCAACGGCCAGCCTGAGCGCGGCCTGGCATCCGATGGCTCGGACAAGACCGGTGCCAATCGCGTGGCGGCCGACAAATGGGACCGCATGAAAGTCCGCGAACTGGCCGGTGAACTCTGCTACGAGTGCCTGACCAAGTAACCCTTCGAAACGGCCACCCGGCACCTCGTCGGGCTGGCCGTTTTCTTCAGCACATCACCGTGCCGGCGCCTCACACCCCTGGCTTCACGCAGCCGGAACCTTTCCCCACCTCACGACCACACATGGCCAAATCCTTTGAAGAAGGTGAATGCCATGCCGTTGTCGACATCCGCGCCCGGTTTCACACGATCGACGCATCACTTCAACACCCGCGACCCGGACGCACCGGTCCTGAGTCGGCGCGTGCTGGAGCGCCATAACCACGATCATCATGGGCGGACCGTCACGGTTTCGGTCGGCGAGATGAATGCGTTGACCCATGCCAACGCGGCCATCGACGATACCTGGCGCATTCTCAATCACGGCTCGGGCAATCAGGAGCGGCATGTCAAACGCACGGAAGCCGAAGCCTTCAAGCGTACAGTGGTGGTCTACGACCAGAACCGAAACGGTCACTTCGATTACGATGCCGCACGCACGGCTGCGCGTTTTCAGGCGGGCAACTGCGATCAGATGGCCGTGGTCAACGCTGCGCTGCTGGCCACCTCGTCGTTGCAACAGCCTGTGTCGATACTGGTTGCACGGGACGTGGGCCACACCTTCGTCGAAGTCGGCGATTCACGGGCAACCAACCGCACGGTGATTTCCGATGCCTGGCCTGAATTCGGCAGGGCAATGCGGCGCAAGGATTTCTCCTTGCTGGGTGAGAATCCCGAGACGGTTGCACGCTTTGTGCCCGAACGGCGTCCGGAGATTCGCGAAGAGTTGCTGCGTGGCGACAAGGCCAGTCAGCGCGAGGTCGATCAACAATTCTCCCGCCTGCGTCCGCGCGACCCGATCGGCGGGCCACGTTTGCTCGACAAGGTGCTGCGCGACGAGCGCCTGTACATCCAGCCTCACGCATCCAGCAACCTGGGTGTCAGCTATCGTGGCGATGATCGTCACGGTGACTTTCGACGCGCCGATCAGAACTTCACAGAGCGTCAGTTCAGGCAGCGCCTGCGGGACTCGGGCATCGACCCCGGAACCGGTGCCCCGCGCCCGCGCGCAGCGGTGCCCGAACCGATTGCCACCACCGTGCCGTTGCGCCGCACTACGACCCATGACCACAACTATGCCGACACGCCGCCCCGGCGCCGGGCGCGGGCGAACTCGTTCGTCGATCGCTTTCGCAATATCCGCCTTTGATGTGAGGACTCAGCCATGGCAAGCCAGCTAAAACAGGTACTGCTTCCGGTGTTTCAACTGCTGCGGCTCGATGGCCGCGAGCTGGATGCGGCCACCAGTTACGTCATGACCCTGGAAAGCGGTCTGAGCGTCGAATTCAAGGAAAGCCCCAATGACTTCTTGACCATGAGTTGCCTGCTTCCGGTGTCCGAAGAGCGGTTTGCCGATCCCGAAACCCTGGCGATTCTGCTGCAGACCAATTTGCTGGGCCTTGAGCATCCGCCGATCCTCACGGGCGCACTGGTGGAGCAGAAGAAGGTGATTCTGTGGGCCAGGCAGCCTTTTCAACTGCTCGACAGTGCCGCGATGGGTCGCTTGTTCGAGCGTTTTACCGAGCAGGCGCAGAAGATGGAGCAATGGCTGGCAGTGCCGCTGCGGGCGCCTGAACCGAAGACCGCCGCTGCGCCAGCTGACCGGCCAACCCGTTTGAGCGCAGGGCCTGCGGGCGCGCGGCTTTGATCACGAACGACGTTGACGATTGACCTTCAAGGCCCGGCCAGACCTGATAGATTCGCTGTTTTCAGTGAGAGAGCAGCAATGACCGAGCGCGAGATTATCGTTCCCCACGCCATGAAAGCCATCGTCGAACGGGCCGGTTACGCGCCCGCCGTCAGGGTCGGCGATCTGCTGTTCTGTGCCGGGCAAGTCGGTCGCACGGCGGATTTGCAGGTCATCGAAGACCCGGAGCAACAGTTCACGGCGGCCTGGGAGAACCTGCGCAGCGTACTGGCGGCCGCCGATTGCTCGTTTGAGGACGTCGTCGAAATGACCACCTACCACGTCAACATGTCGCAGCACATGGCAGTCTTCAGAGAGGTGAAGAATCGCCTCTTCCCCAAAGGGCTTTGCGCGTGGACCTGCATTGGTGTGTCGGAGCTGGCGCACCCCGGCCTGCTCGTGGAAATCAAATGCATCGCCGCGCGGCGAGTCGCCTGACTCGCAACGCGACCGGCGGGTGCGAACGGTGTCTGCGCGCTGAACTAACCGATGGCGTTCCGGGTCGGCTCTAGACCACCCATTTCCATGGAGCCTGCCATGCAGCCTTATGTCATCTGTCACATGATGTCGTCCCTCGACGGCCACGCGCTCACCGACGGTTGGGATCGTGCGTTCAAGAAGTCGGCAGGGGATCTCTACGAAACACTCGCGCAGACCTTCGCGTTCGATGCCTGGATCTGCGGTCGGGTAACGATGCAGGAAATTGCCCACGACGAGGGCTATCCCAAGGGCATGGCGAAGACGCCGATCCCGCGCACGCATTATTTTGCCGAGCGCAATGCCAAGGCCTACGCCGTGTCGATCGACCCCCACGGCAAAGTCGGCTGGAAGAACAATCAGGCGCTGGATTCACACGTCATCGAAGTGCTGACCGAAGGCGTGTCCGATGACTATCTGGCGTACCTGCAATCCATTCAGGTGTCCTACATCTTCGCCGGAAAACACGACATCGATCTGGCCATGGTGGTCGACATTCTGGGCTCGGAACTGGGCTGCAAGCGCCTGATCGTGGAAGGCGGGCCACATGTCAGTGGTTCATTCGTCAATGCCGGATTGGTGGATGAGGTCAGTGTGCTGATCCTGCCGCTGATCGACGGTCGCGGCGAACACCCGGCGTCGTTCGAGGTTTCAGCCGAGGCCTGGAAACAGCCCGCCCACCTGACCCTGACCTCTGCTGAGGTGCAGGAAGGCGGCGCGGTCTGGCTGCGTTACACAAAAGCCTGAAGGGCGTTCTTCAGGCTGGCTGCGGCGCGGGCTCAGTGACGGTCGCGGCCTGAACCAGGTCAATGAACGCGTTCAGGGCCGGCGAGCGGCCGCCGCGGCGCCAGCTCAGCCAGATGTTCAGGTAGCGAAATTCTTCGCTCAGCGGATAGGCGTTGACGTTGCGGCTGCCCGGCATGCTTTCGAGCATGCTGCGCGGCACCATCGCCACCCCCGCGCCCGCGGTCACACAGGCCAGCATGCCGTGATAGGACTCCATTTCGAAGATCTTCCCGGGCGTTGCCATGTCGGCCCTGAACCAGGACTCGAAGTGGCGTCGATAAGAACAGTTCTGGCGAAAGGCATAGACCGTTTTGCTGCCGACATCCTGCGCCCGCGTCACCGGGGGATGACTGGCGGCGGTGATCAGCAACATTTCCTCCTCGAACAATTCAATGCCTTCCAGCTCCGGGTGGCGCAACGGCCCGTCGACAAATGCCGCGCTCAATCGGCCTGACAGCACGCCATCGAGCATGTCGCCCGACGGGCCTGTGGAGAGGTCCAGCTCGACCTTGGGGAAGCGCTGGTGGAAGTCGGCGAGCAGGGAAGGGATGCGCACCGCCGCGGTGCTTTCCATGGAGCCCAGGGAAAACACGCCTTGCGGCTCCGAACCGGACGTTGCCTGCCTCGCCTCATCGACCAGTTCCAGAATGCGTCGGGTGTAATCCAGGAAGGTCCAGCCCGTGGCGGACAGGCGCAGGCGCAGCTTTTCACGAATGAACAGGTCGACGCCCAGTTCCTGCTCCAGTTGTTTGATGCGTGTGGTCAGGTTCGACGGAACGCGGTGCAGGCGCTGAGCCGCGGCCGTGATGCTGCCTTCTTCGGCGACGGCCTTGAACAGTTCAAGTTGGGTCAGGTCCATGGGCTTTCTCGCTACTTTCTCGACTTGAGAATGAATGCTTGATAATTATTCATTATCGGAAATTTTCGCCAGAGCCTATCGTTGTCTCAGGACTTCAGCAACGGGCGAACGCCCGGCGGTGAGGGTCACATCATTTTCAGGAGGTATCACGTCATGTCGAAACACGCATCCACGTCACACGCCATTTCGCTGAATCCCGCCAATGGTCAGGTGTTCGCCGAATATCCTTTCGAGCAGGCGGATGATCTGGAGCGTTCGCTGGCCCGGGCCGCTGCAGGCTTCAAGACCTGGCGCAAAACGCCGGTCAGTGCCCGCGCAGAACAACTGCGCAAGATGGCCCAGGCATTGCGTCACAACGCCGAGACCATGGCGCAGATGATCACGGCGGAAATGGGTAAGCCGATTGTTCAGGCCCGCGCCGAAGTCGAGAAGTGCGCCGTCACCTGCGAGTGGTACGCCGAACACGGCCCGGCCATGCTCGCGCCGGAGAAGACGCCCGTCGAGAACGACAAGGCGTACATCGACTACTTGCCGCTGGGCTCGATCCTCGCCGTGATGCCGTGGAACTTCCCGATCTGGCAAGTGATGCGCGGCGCCATTCCGATGATCCTGGCGGGCAATACCTATGTGCTCAAGCACGCCCCCAATGTCATGGGCTGTGCGTACCTGCTGCGTGATGCCTGGGCCCAGGCCGGTTTGCCGGATGGCGTGTTCGAGGTAATCAACGTCGGTAACGAGGGCGTGTCCACGGCCATCGCCGACCCTCGCATCGCAGCGGTGGCCGTCACCGGCAGCGTCCGCGCAGGTTCCGCCATCGCTGCTCAGGCCGGTGCCGCGTTGAAGAAATGTGTGCTGGAACTGGGCGGCTCCGATCCATTCATCGTGCTGGCCGATGCCGATCTGGACGAAGCCGTGAAAGCCGCCATGGTCGGGCGTTTCCAGAACAGCGGGCAAATCTGTGTGGCCGCCAAACGCATCATCGTTGAAGAGGCCGTGCTGCCCGCGTTCACTGAGAAATTCGTCGCTGCGGTCAAGACGTTGAAGGTCGGTGACCCGCTCGTCGACGCGAACTACGTCGGCCCGATGGCCCGTTACGATTTGCGTGATGAGCTGGACGGTCAGGTTCAGGCGACGCTCAGCGAAGGCGCCACCCTGTTGCTGGGCGGCCAGAAGCTGGAAGGCGAGGGCAACTATTACGCGCCGACCGTTCTGGCTGACGTGCGTCCGGGCATGACCTCGTTCAAGGAAGAGCTGTTCGGCCCGGTCGCGTCGCTGATTGTCGCCCAGGACGCCGAACACGCGGTGGAGTTGGCGAATGACAGCGAGTTCGGCCTGGCTGGCAGCGTCTGGACGGCCGACGACAACAAAGCACGCGCGATCGCCGCCCGCCTGGAAACCGGTGGCGTGTTCATCAACGGCTACACCGCGTCCGACGCGCGCGTGCCGATCGGTGGCGTGAAAAAGAGCGGTTTCGGTCGCGAGCTGTCGCACTTCGGCATCCGCGAGTTCTGCAACGCCCAGACGGTCTGGCTGGATCGCCGTTGATCCGACGCTGACCCCACGAGCCGGCCCCGCGTGACCTTCATCGCGCGGGGCATGTTTTCAGGCAAGCAAGCGGGCGTCGGCCATTGCAAAAAATTTCGCCCGATTGCTTGACTTCCCTTTTTCAATCAGTAAGATAGCGCGCATTCCGCGATAGCTCAGTTGGTAGAGCAAGTGACTGTTAATCACTGGGTCCCTGGTTCGAGTCCAGGTCGTGGAGCCAAATTCCAGAAGGGCGAGCAGACGTTTGAGGACCAGACGTCACACCGGCAACCGGGTGACTGACCTCAAAACTGCTCGACTGCTCTCACGCTGTTTCCCTCATTATCTTCCCCTCATCGATTCATTCTGAACTGATACAGCTTATTTGCGCTCCATCAGCGTGTTGATCTGCGCGTCGCGTGCGGTTGTTCCTGCATTCCACTGCCAGCCTCTGACAAGTTTGTCGAACTCAACGTAAGCTGCATCCAGTGACGCCCCAGCCTCGTATCTAAAGGAGGCCGGAAATTCCGGGATGTCGAAAGCGTCTTGCGGGGCGGCGAGGCGTTTGGTTGTGCGAAGGGGGATAGTATGTGGAAGCGAAAGCGGCGCGAGTCGCTTGCTCAGGATCTCTACGATACTGCAGACGATCTGTTATTGCTGGCGCGGCAGCTGATGGAAGTGTCGGTCACGCTGAAAGAAGCAGGCGACTCGAGTGGGGCATTGTTGACGACCCGAATGGTGTTGACGCTGCAAGACCGGGAAATCTCGTTGCGAAGTCACGCTGATCGTATGGTGAACACCGGAAATCTGGGACGCCGGGCGACAGACCGGATACCGCCGTCCCCGCCCGCCAAAGGCAGCGACGCCGACACCGGCGCCTGACGGCAACGCGGTCAGTCAGCGCGACCGGCTTCAGCCGCGATATCCCGGCATGACGTAGCCAACAGTAGGACCGGCTTTAGCCGGGAAGAGGCCGTTGTGCACACCATCGATTCAGCGGTGTGCCACTCGACGCCTTCCCGGCTAAAGCCGGTCCTACCAGGTATTCACCCGCAATATTGCGGCGCGACGTGGCTAATCGGCTGTGCCGGCTTCAGCCGCGATATCCCGGCATGACGCAGCCGAAGTAGGACCGGCTTCAGCCGGGAAGAGGCCGGTGTGGCCGCCATCGATTCAGCGGTGTGCCACTCGACGCCTTCCCGGCTAAAGCCGGTCCTACCAGGTATTCACCCGCAATATTGCGGCGCGACGTGGCTAATCGGCTGTCCCGGCTTCAGCCGCGATATCCCGGCATGACGCAGCCAACAATAGGACCGGCTTTAGCCGGGAAGAGGTCGTTGTGCACACCATCGATTCAGCGATGTGCCACTCGACGCCTTCCCGGCTGAAGCCGGTCCTGCGAGTCATCCACGCCTGACGCGGTCGGTCAGCCAGCGGGTTATTTGTTGCGGGTCACGCGCCATACGGTGTTGGACAGGTCGTCGGCGATGATCAGCGCACCGCGCGGGTCGACCGTGACACCCACGGGGCGGCCGCGGGTCTTGCCGTCATTACCCCGGAAGCCCGTCGCGAAGTCCACGGGATCACCCGCCGGACGGCCGTTGTTGAACGGCACGAAGACCACTTTGTAGCCGACCGGGTTGTCGCGGTTCCAGCTGCCGTGCTGGCCGATGAACACGCCGTTGGCAAACTTGTCGCCCATTGCCGGGATGGAAAAGTCGACGCCCAGCGCTGCGACGTGCGAACCCAGGCTGTAGTCGGGTTTGATCGCGGACGCGACCTTGTCCGGGTTTTGTGGCTGGGCGCGGGTGTCGACGTTCTGGCCCCAATAGCTGTAAGGCCAGCCGTAGAAGGCGCCTTCACGCACCGAGGTCAGGTAATCCGGAACCAGGTCCGGGCCCAGCTCATCACGCTCGTTGACCACGGTCCACAACTGACCGGTCCCCGGTTGCACCTTCATGGCGGTCGGGTTGCGCAGGCCTGTCGCGTATGGTTTGTGCGCGCCGGTCTGCGCATCGATCTGCCACACCCGGGCGCGGTCGAGTTCGACTTCCATGCCGCGCTCAGTGACGTTGCTGTTCGAGCCGATCCCCACATACAGGAAGCGTGCGTCCTCACTGATCGCCAGGGATTTGGTCCAGTGATGGTTGATCTGCGAGGGCAGCTCGGTAATGGTCGTCGGGGCGGCGGTGGCCTTGGTCTGGCCGTCTGCGTAATCGAAGCGCACCAGTGCGTCCTGATTGGCCACGTAAATTTTGCCGTTCGCGTACGCCAGGCCATAGGGCGCGTTGAGGTTCTCGGCGAACACTGTGTTCAGTTCATACACGCCGTCGCCGTCCGCATCGCGCAGCAGGGTCAGGCGATTGCCACCTTTGACCTTGGTGTTGCCTTCGGCCTTGATGTAACTGGCGATGACATCCTTGGGCTTGAGTTTCGCGGCACTGCCGCCGCGACCCTCGGCCACCAGAATGTCGCCGTTGGGCAGTACGAGGGTCTGCCGGGGAATCTTCAGGTCGGTCGCGATGGCCGTCACGCTGTAGCCGTCCGGGACGGTCGGCTTCTGATCGCCCCAGGCCACCGGTTCGGCAATCTTCATGCTGGGCAGCAGCCCGCGCTGAGGATCCGGCATCTTCGGATCCGGTCCGCGGGCCTGGGTGCTGTCGCTCTCGCTGCCGCATGCACTGAGCAGCAGCGCCATGGTCAGGGCAGTCAATGGATACAGACGTTTCATCGTGCACCTCCCGCGCGCAGGCCGCCAAGCCCGGTGAATGCTGCAATCACGCTGAGCACAGTGACGATGACCGACAGCACCAGGCCCGACGGCATGACGGCCCAGGCGTCTTTGGCATGCTCGAACGCATTGACCAGTCCCAATGCAAAGGTGACCAGCAAGAGCAGAAAATACACCGTGGGCCTTCCGCCCTTGTGGGCGGCGCGAATGAGGTTGATCAGCGCGAACAGCAGGGCAAACCCGCAGAACACCAGCGCGCCGGCAATCAGCCACGCGGCGAAGTTGCTCCACTGGATCTGATAGGTCGCGTAGTAGCTGATGTCACTCAGCAGCCCGCCGAGAAACAGCGGCACAGCGCCGGCCAGCAGCAGGGCGTGAAGCGGCGAAGGCCTGGTCGGGTAGGGCGGATAGGTCGTGTCAGTCATGTCGGCTCCTTTTCGTTGGCGGCTCAACGCTGTTCCTCAGCGTGAATGCATCGAGCGCGATAAAAAGGATCTTGCCGGCGCCACGTAAGTTCAACGCAATTTCCTGCGTCCATGCCAGGGCGACGACGGCAGCGGGCATGTACCCGCTTGCGTTTACCGCTTGTTACCGCGTTCCCATTCGCGGGTGTGGCTTTGCTCGATGGCATGGCTGTAAGCAGCGTCGGCGTATTCGAGCATCTCTTGCAGTTCTTCTGCGCTGATGACCTCAAGCCGGGCCAGGGTCATGGCGTGGCCGGTGAGTTCTCCGCTCCAGTGATCAATCGCCAGCTCCCGGCGACCCTCGTGGTTGAGCAGGATGTTCCAGAGCTCCAGCTCGCGATTTCTGATGTCCTCGTTGCCCATTTCACCTTGCTCTCCCTTAATCAATCGGCCGACACCACCAGGATTGCGCGTACCACCGCTCACCGTCGAACTCGATGCCGCTGAGGGTGAATCCCTCACGGGCCATCGCCGACAAGGTCGCGTCGAACAGCTCGGGTAACAGCAGGCGGCCCGTCCCGTAGATGGGCCGCAGGCTTGCGACGTTCGAATGCCGGTTCAGTTGCTCGCAGATGCGATTCATGATGACCAGCTCCCCCTGAATCGCGGTCGTGCGCTTGGGAGGAACCATCTGCAGCGCGACGCCTTGTCGGCGCCTGGGTGTGATGACGAATTGCATGACCGGCCTTTGCTGAATAACTGTATTTATATACAGTTAACTAAACGGCGTTCTCCGGGTCAACGCTGTATGAACCAAATCCGACGGGGTGATTGCTATGTGCGGCGGAGTCGAAGCGAAAGACAAGAACAGGGCGTACGTGCCGGTCAGGGTGTACTTCCCCAACCCGAAAGCAGCGTTTCCGGTGATGCTCGAAGACGGCACGGAACTGGGCTGGGTGGCGTGGGGGCGGCGCAAGGAACAGCCCGGCAACGGGCCGCAGGGGGGCTGGGCCAAGCGCGAAACCATCGAGCGAGGCGGGTGGGACAAGTATCACCCCCAACGCGCGCTGGGGCTGGTCAGCGGTTACATGGAAAAAGACGCCGAGCGCGTCTCCCACTGGTTCGAGATGACCCAAGGGTACGGCCTGGAATGCCTGGTGATCGGCGAAGCCGAAGAGCGCCGCGTTTACGTTGTCACCACAACGCCGCCACCAGCGTACGAATGGGTGCATGACCGCTGGCCAATGATCGCCGAATTGCCTGCCGAGCCCGAAGAAGGCCATTAACGGCGATGATCGCCGGGGCAGCGACCGGCGGCGTGGCCGTCAGGCGTTCATCAATTCCCTAACGCGAGACGTCAATGCGTCTACCGCAAAGGGTTTGGTCAGCACCCACATGCCAGGCCCGAGATGGCCGTTGCCGATGACTGCATTTTCGGCGTAACCGGTGATGAACAGCGTCTTGAGCTCAGGCCGCACCTCGCGTCCGGCGTCTGCCATTTGCCGTCCGTTCATGCCGCCCGGCAAACCGACATCGGTGATCAGCAGGTCGATGTGCACGTCGGAGCGCAGGGCCGCCAGTCCGGCCACGCTGTCGGCGGCTTCCAGCACCGTGTAGCCGAGATCACGCAGAACGTCCATCAACAACATGCGCACGGTGGGCTCGTCATCGACCACCAGGATCGTTTCGCTGGCGCTGCACATCGGCGCCTGCGGATTGCCGGCGTCGGTTTCGTCGCTCACGGCGTTGCCGTCGAAACGCGGCAGATAAATACACATCGTGGTGCCGTGGCCCACTTGCGAATACGCGCGCACCTGCCCGCCGGACTGTTTGGCGAAGCCGTAAATCATCGACAGGCCCAGGCCGGTGCCCTGACCGATGGGCTTGGTGGTGAAAAACGGATCGAAGGCTTTCGACATGATCTCCGGGGTCATACCGATGCCGGTGTCCCTGACTGACAGCGAGATGTACTCGCCCTGAGGGATGTCATGGGCGCGGGCGGCGTCATCGTCCATCCACTGATTCGACGTCTCGATGGTGATAGTGCCACCGTCCGGCATGGCATCGCGGGCATTGATGCACAGATTCAACAGGGCGTTTTCCAATTGCCCGGCATCGACCAGCGTCGGCCACAGAGACGGCGCACCGATGGTCTGAACCTGAATGCCGGGCCCTACGGTGCGCTGAACCATTTCGGTGATGCCGAACATCAGCGTATTCACATCGGTGGGACGCGGGTCGAGGGTCTGCCGACGGGAGAACGCAAGAAGGCGGTGAGTGAGGGCGGCAGCGCGCCGGGTGGCGGCCTGTGCGGCCAGAATGTATTTCTCGACGTCGTTGAGCCGGCCCTGAAGAATGCGATTGCTGGTCAGTTCCAGCGAGCCGGAAATACCCGCCAGCAGGTTGTTGAAGTCGTGGGCGATTCCGCCGGTCAACTGGCCCACCGCTTCCATTTTCTGCGACTGGCGCAGTTTCTCCTCTGCCTGCATGAGCTCTGCGGAGCGCTCGATCACGCGCTGCTCGAGGGTTTCGTTGAGCGCCCGCAAGGCGGCGGTGGCACGATCGCGTTCGCCTTCGACCGAGCGCCGCTCCTCGACGTCGATGAGCACACCGGGAAAGCGCAAGGGCGTGCCGTCTTCCGCCCATTCGACCCTACCATTGGCCTCGATCCAGTAATAGATACCGTCGGCACGGCGTACCCGATACTGATGCGCGTACGCGCCACCCCGACTGATCGCCTCGGCGATGGCGGCTTTCAGGCCGTCGCGGTCTTCGCCGTGCACGGTGGCAATCACCTGTTCCAGACTCAGGCCGTCACGGCCGAGCGCAGGATCCAGTCCGAACGCACGGGCGAACGCTTCGTCGACGGTGAAACGGTCGGTGGGCAGATGCCAATGCCAGGTGCCGATGATCGCGCCGGCGGCGAGTGCCAGCTGCACCCGTTCGACGTTTTCCCGGGCAACCGCCTCGCTTTCCAGCAAGCGCTCCTGGGCGCGGCGCCTTTCGGTGACATCGCTGAAGAAGATCGCGATCTGCCGATCGGCAGGGTTGCCGACCCGAACGGCGCGCACGTCGAACCAGCGTTCGAAGTTTCTCGCGTAGTTTTCGAAATTCGCAGGCTCGCCCGTCTTGGCGACGTGGCCGTAGGTTTCAAACCAGAAGCTTTCCAGGTCCGGCGCAAACTCTGTGACCCACTTGCCGCGCAGGTTGACGCCGGCCTGACGTTCGAAGGCCGGGTTGGCCTCGACGAAGCGGTAATCGATCGGCCGATCCTCCGCGTCGTACTTGACCTGGACGATGGCGAACGCTGCCTCGATGGTTTCAAGGATCGTGCGAAAACGCTCCTCGCTCTGGCGCAGCGCAATTTCGGCCCTGCGTCGCTGGCTGAGGTCGAGCATCGCGCCGATCATGCGCACGGCCTTGCCGTCGGCGTTGCGGATCACATGCCCCCGATCCAGCACCTCGGCGTAGGAGCCGTCCGCCCGCTGGAAGCGGTATTCATCGGTCCAGGCGGTGTCGCTGCCGTCGATGACGGCATGAATCGAGGCATGAATGCGAGCGCGGTCCTGGGGGTGGATCTGACTGATCCACCAAAGGCCAGTGGTCTCAACGCAGGCCAGGCTGTGGCCGTACGCGCGTTCGAGCGCTTCATTCCACAGCACATGATCGCCGACCAGGTCCCAATCCCAGATGGCGTCGTTGGTGGCTCTGGCCGCCAGTCGGTAGCGCACCAGCGAATCTTCGATGTCAGTATCGCTTTCGACGCCGGCATCGTCAGTGGTCGACGCCTTGACCATCGAAGGACTGCCAGCCTGCGCATGCTCCAGGGCGCCACGCAAGCGCATGACCTCAGCTTCCAGTTGCTCTCGACTCAGATGTTTCAGACCAGCCCCCGATCATGCCTCGTAAATGATTTCGCTGCCGATTGCGGTCGTTAGCGCACAGGCGCAATCAGAGCAGAAAGCGCTGAAACTTGCACTAGCGTCCTGCTTTCACCGGCAGTCGACGTAGAAGCACAAGCTGTGCGGTAAAAGCAGCTGAACTAAAAATTGACTGGTAAGTCAGGATAATGACTGCGCCCACCATTCCCCGAGGACGAGCCATGCCTGTTTATACCCTTGAATATCAGTTCAACGACGAACCGAGAACCTTGGCCATCGACCTCAAACAGGCGCACTTGCCTGTGCACGAGGCGGCGATGCACTTGCTCGAGTTGCACTTCGGCGATGGAGAAAACAGCCTGATGATGCCTGCCGCAGATGCGACTCACGAAGAAATCCTGCAGCAGGCCGAACGGGTAGGGTTGACGCAGATCAGGGTGATGGAAGGCGCGACGCCAGCTGTCGACCGATGACGTTCACCGCTCGCCGACAAGACGGGCGGTGACGCTGGTTCATTCCTTGACGTTCATGAACTCTTTGGCCCATGCCACGTAGCTTTCCGGCAGCGTGTAGGTATGGGTCAGCTCCGTCGCGCTCAGGTTTGAGGTGCTGCGGGTGATCTGGCGCTGGGCGCGCAGGCTGTCGTAGGTGGCTTTGATCGCCGCGAAGTAGGCGGCGTGGCCTGCGACCACGATGCGCACGCCGGCATCGGCCAGACGCTGTGCGTCGTTGAGCTCCGGATTGCCATAGGTCACCAGCATCAGCGGGACGCTCAGGTTTTCCGAAATCTGTTCCAGGTGCGTGAAGTCCTTGATGCCGACGATGCAGATGCCGTCGGCGCCGGCGTCTTCGTACGCCTTGGTGCGCGCGATGATGTCTTCGACTGGCAGTACCCCTGCGTTGGTACGGGCGATGATCGACAGCTCAGGGTCCACGCGGGCCTCCAGCGCAGCGCGAACCTTGCCGATGCCTTCGCCGATGGTGATGAGGTCGGTCGACTTGCGGCCGTATTGCGCCGGCAACAGGGTGTCTTCGATGGTCAGCGCGGCAACGCCTGCACGCTCCAGCTCTTCCACCGTGCGCATGACGTTCAGGGCATTGCCGTAGCCATGGTCGGCGTCGGCAATGAAAGGCAGCTGTGCGACGCGACCGATGCGGGTTGCCTGTTCGACGAATTCGCTCAGGGTGATCAGGGCGAAATCCGGTGCCGCAAGAACCTGCAGCGAGGCGACCGAGCCGCCCAGAATGCCGACTTCGAAGCCCAGGTCGGCGGCGATTCGCGCAGACATCGGATCAAATACCGATGCCGTTTCAAAACAAGCCTTCGAGGCCAGGAGTTCTCGGAAATTACGGCGCAGAGCTGAGTGGGAAATTCTGGACATGAGGCTTCCTGTTTCTGGCCATCATCGAAGATAACGATCTACGCCAAGCTAAAAGTGCGGCGAGACTACCATGCAAAAAGATGAAACATTATGACGGTTCGGTATGGCCCATGCACTAAACAGATAGCGCTCCAAAGCGGTGCAGAGGCAGCGTCTCCGAGGGCCGTGACGCTTGACGCCAGTGCAGGTCGGCAGCGGCCATTGCATGAAGGTGTCAGCCCCGACCCACTTTATATAATGGTGCTTGCCCAAGGTGAAGTGCCTGCCGGGATTGTTGCTGCGCGCGGCTGACGGCGCGGCATCAATGGTCACGCGCGGCAGCGGCTCACCGCTCGAGCAGACTCATGACCGCCTGCGCGAATTCGGCCGGCGCTTCCTGTGGCACGTTATGACCAATCCCCGGCAATACGTGTCGGCTGACCGAGCCGTTGAAGCCGCGCTTGGCCGCCGCATCATCGCGCCGGGAGGACACGCCATCGCTGCCACCACTCAGAATGACGGTCGGAACCGTAATAGGCGGGCGCTGCGCCAGGGCGCGCTCGATCTCGGCGTAGCGCGGATCGCCTTCCACCAGGCCGAAGCGATGACGGTAGGAATGAGTGACCACGTCAACGAAATCGGGGTTGGCAAATGACTGGGCCGACGCCTGAAAGGTTGCATCGCTGAACAACCAGTCCGGTGACCAGGAGGCCCACAGTAAACGGCAGAACGCCTCGCGATGGGCGGCAAGTCCTGCGTAGCCTCGCGCGCCGTGAAGGTAATACTGATACCACAAACGCCGCTCCGCCTCGGGCGAGGCCGGCGCGTCGGCGGCCGAGATGTCCTGAATGTTGTAACCCGGGTCACCGCTCACCAGACCGATCACGCGCTCCGGCCACAGGGCAGCAACGACGCAGGCTGCGCGGCCGCCCCAGTCGTATCCGGCCAGTACAGCGCGCTGAATCTGCAGCGCATCGAGCAACGCCAGCAGGTCAGCGCCCAGCGCAGCTTGCTCGCCGGAGCGCAGGGTTTGAGCGTCGATGAATTGCGTAGGCCCGTAGCCGCGCAGGTACGGCACGATGCAGCGGCAGCCTGCTTGCGCCAAGGATTTGGCCACGTCGTCGTAAGCATGAATGTCGTAGGGAAACCCGTGCAGCAGCACGACAACCGGCCCGTCTGCGGGGCCGATGTCCCGATAAGCCGTTTTCAACACACCAGCGTGGATCTCTTTCACGGTTGCTCCTTTCCATTCATGCAGGGCAGGCGATGCGCTAACCGATTCATGTGCGGCTCAGGCATCAGTATCGGCCGAGAGAATGCCCGGCCAACGCTACAACGCTGTGACCGCCGTCTGGCGAAAGAATGCGCACGCGCTGACGGATGAAGCCCTCGGACGAGGTCGCTGTGAATGAACGTGACGGCTGCCTTATCATGAGTAACCCTTCATGCATCACGCCTTCGCGGTCGCTGCCGAGAACCCGATATGAGAGACCTGCCACCCACGTCCACCTTGCGCGCCTTCGAGGTCGCCACGCGGCACGCCACCTTTACCTCCGCGTCACAGGAACTGCACGTCACGCAGAGCGCTGTCAGCCATCAACTCCGTCACCTCGAAGACCTCTGGGGGCTGCAACTCTTCGAGCGGGGCAAGTCATTGAGTCTCACGCCCGCAGGTGCGGCGCTGGCGCCCATCGTGCGTGAGTTTTTCATGAACCTTGAGGCCACGCTCTCGGAATTGAGGGAAGAGAAGGGCCGGGTCAGGTTGAAGGTCAGCACCACGTATTCCTTCGCGCTGAAATGGCTGCTGCCCCGGTTGCCAGGCCTGTCCCAGCAACATCCGGACATCCTGGTAACGCTGGAAACCACCGATACGGCCATCCGCTTTTCTGCCGGCGAGGCCGATGTCGCCATCCGCCTGGGCAACGGCAACTACCCCGCGCTGTATTCGGACTTCATGTTCCGGGAACAGATTTTCCCGGTGGCCAGCCCCGATCTGTTGCACCGCTTCGGCGTACCGCAGACACCCGCCGAGCTGTTGCGCTATCCCTTGCTGACCCGCGACGGAGTCGACCTGGTGCCGAAGTGGGAGGTCTGGTTTCAGCAGGTCGGGCTGGGCATTTCGCCGCTGAACGAATGCGTCAGGTTCGCCGACACCAACATGACCGTCGAAGCGGCGTTGCTCGGTCAGGGCATTGCCCTGGCGCGCAGCGGTCACGTGGAAGCAGAGTTGGCCGATGGGCGTCTGGTCCGGCTGTTCGACGTGCCGTTCGCGTCGCCGGTCGGTTATTACTTCGTCTGCCCCAAAGGCATCGAATCGCAGCCCCACATCGTCCGGTTTCACGACTGGCTGCTGGAGGAATCGACCAAGGCCGGTCTGAGCTACGGCAGAGATGCATGAGGGTTTGCTCATGAGGCGATGAGGAGACTTCGCTTCAGTTGCCAGGCGGGTTTGCCTAGGATGGGGCATGCCTATTCACATCATCCTGCTGGTTCTCTTCGCCGCGCTGCTGCACGCCAGCTGGAACGCGCTTCTGCGCGGCGGTGCCGACCGACTCTGGTCAATGACGATCATGTGCATCGCCGTGGCGATCGCCAGCACGGCCGCAGCGTGGGTGCTGCCGCCTCCAGCCTCGGCGAGTTGGTTCTACGCCGGGCTCTCGGCAGTCTTGCATGTGGGCTACAACCTGTTTCTGGTGCGCAGCTATCAAGTCGGAGAGCTGGGCCAGACTTACCCGGTGTCCCGCGGTTCGTCACCCATTCTCATCACCTTGTGTGCCGCGGCGTTTGCCGGGGAGGCGGTGAGCGCGAGCACGCTGGCGGGCATCGGGCTGGTGTCCGCCGGCATCATCTCGCTGGCATTCAAGCGTCGCCGACTGGCCGTGCCCGGCCTGCCGTACGCCTTGGGCACGGGCTGTTTCATCGCCGCGTACAGCGTGACCGACGGCATAGGCGCACGCCTGTCCGGTGCACCCATGGCGTATACCGTGTGGATGTGCGCGATGTGGGGCGTGCTGATGCCGGTGGTGTATATCGCCTTGCGAGACACCCGCAGCCTGTTCACCTGGCGGCCCGGCCTGATCTCGGCAGCGGTCGGTGGACTGGTTTCGCTGCTGGCCTACGGCATCGTCATCTATGCCATGTCCGGCGCGCCGATGGGCGCCGTGTCGGCGCTGCGCGAAACCAGCGTGCTGTTCGCCGCCTTGATCGGATACTTCTTTCTGGGCGAGTCGCTGAACCTGCGCAAACTGCTGGCGTGCGTGGTCATCGCCACCGGCACGATCATCATCGGTTGATGGGTGCACTGCGCGGGTTCGCTCCTGCGACAGAGGCCGTTTAGCAACGCAAGGGATTCGCCATGCCGGCGCGTATGGGGCACTATCGAGCGCGAAGCTGCGCAGTTTCGGCAGCCGGACATGCTGATGTGGCCGCCACCACGGTCTGTCTGGCGAGCCCGGCCGGCGGTTTCATGACCCGCTCGTCGAAGGCAGTCTGACTCGCGGCGTTCAATGCTCAGACCGCCTTCGCGCAACACCCATCGAACAGGATGAACCATGCAAGCAGACGACCTTTCCTGGGGCCACGGGCCTCGTATCTTTGAAGTGTTCCTGGAGCCGACCTGTCCGTTCTCGGTCAAGGCGTTCAACAAGCTCGATGATCTGCTCGCTCAGGCGGGCGAAGACAACATCACGGTGAAGATCCGCCTGCAGTCTCAGCCCTGGCACATGTTTTCCGGCGTTATCGTGCGCTGCATTCTGGCGGCGTCGACGCTGCCGGGCGGTAAGGCAGACGCCAAGGCGGTCATGGCCGCCGTGGCGGCGCATCGTGAGGAGTTCGAGTTCGAGCACCACGCAGTGGGGCCGAACATGGACGCGACACCGAACCAGATCATCGACCGTATCGAGCAGTACAGCGGTGTGAAACTTGCCGAGGCATTCGCCGACCCTCAGTTACAGGGGCCGATCAAGTGGCACTGCAAATACGCGCGGCAGAACGGCATTCACGTGTCGCCGACGTTCATGATCGACGGGTTGGTGCAAGCCGACTTGTCCAGCGGCGATCCGGTGGCAGACTGGGTAGCGCGACTGGCTTGACCCGAAAGGGATGTTGAATAACGCGGTAGCTGCCCGATGAAGGCTGCGAACCCGCCGCACAGCGGGTTCGCAGTCAGCGGTCAGAGTTTCGGCAGTTGGCCCACGCGACCGAGCATCTCGGTCACGATCTGCAGATCCAGCAGGAACTGCTCGGTGGTCTTGAATTCGGCGTCGGTGTGCCCGGTGTATTTGACATCCGGACGAGCCAGACCGAACTGCACTCCGTTGGGCAATTCATGCACCGACGTTGCGCCCGCCGAGGTCCCGAACGTGTGCGCCATGCCCAGGTTTTCGCTGGCGACAGCGAGCAACGCCTTGACCCATTCTCCCTCTGGATTGCGATACATCGGCTCGGCGATCTTGTAATCGAAGGTCGCCGCGATGTGGGTTCTGGCGCTCCAGGCGTCGATTTTTCCGGCGATTTCCTGCTTGAGCGTCTCAGGCGACTTGCCCTTGGGTACGCGCAGGTTGACTGCGAGCTTGAAGGCCTGGTCATCCAGGGCGACATAGGTCAGCGAGGCCGTCAGCGGCCCCATGAAATCATCGGAAAACGCGACGCCCAGTGTGTTGCCGAGATAGTCCAGGCCCCAGTTGTCGGCGGCATACTGCGCGGCGTCGGTGACGTAGTTGTGCTTGAGCGCGACCTTGCCGTTCAGACTGTTGATGAAGCCGAGCATCCGCGCGACCGGGTTGACGCCCGACTGAGGCTCCGAGGAGTGCGCCGACACGCCCGTCACCGTCAGGCTGACGTCTTTGCCAGCCACCTTGGCGTCCACCTGGAAGTTACCGCCGTTCTGCGCCACGTATTCGACGCCTGCCTTTTGCAGGCTGGCTGCAAGCTCGGCGGGCGTGTCGGTCACGAACGTGGCGACCGAGCGGGACGGGATCTGGTTGGTGGCCATGCCGCCGGTCATCGTCGTGATTTCTGCGCCGCTGCCCGTCGCCGGTTTGCGCGGGAAGCTCGCCATCACCGTGCCGTAGCCTTTTTCCGCAATCACCACCGGGTAACTGCCATCCAGCGCCAGGTTGTATTCAGGCGTCGGGTTGCGCTCGAAATAATACGGAATGGCATCCCCGGAGGTTTCTTCGGTGGTGTCGATCAGCAGTTTGAAATTGCGCGCCAGCGGCAGGTGTTCCTCCTTGATGGTCTTCATCGCGTAGAGCGCGACGACGATGCCGTTCTTGTCGTCTTCGGTGCCTCGGCCGTACATGCGATCGCCGATCTGCGTGACCTTGAACGGGTCCAGTCGGGTGCCGTCCTGCAGCACCCAGTTCTCCGGCGTCACGGGCACCACGTCGGCATGGGCATGAATGCCGACCAGTTCCTTGCCACTGCCGTCGAGGGAGATTTCATAGACGCGATTGTCGACGTTGCGAAACTTCAAATCGAACGCCTTGGCCAGGCTCTCGATTTTTGCGGCGATCTTGATGAACGCCGGATTGTCGTGCTGGGCGAGGCCTTGCGTCTGGAAGGTCGGGATTTCCACCAGCTCGCGCAGGGTCTGCGTCGCAGCGCTGCCGTATTTGACCCGCGTGTAGAGCCCCAGCAGGCGATAAACATCATTCTGCTGCTGCGCGGAAAGCGGCTTGTTGGCGAGATAAGCGCTGATGGTCGGGGTCAGGCCGTCGGCTTTTGCAAGATCACTCTTGCCCAGACGATCGAGAAAGTGTCGGAAATCCTTGACCGACGTGTCGTTGAAGCGAGTCAGGATGTCTGCGCTCTGTTGTGCGCTGAGGGTGGCGGACGCCGTGGTGGCGAAGCAGGACAGGCTGGCGAGCACCAGAGCGGCCGAAGCCAGGCGCTTGAATTGAACGTTCATTGCGTGGGGCATTCCTTTGCTGCAGTCGATTGAAATAGCTGATCGCTCGATCAGAATCGTTCGCAACCTAACATTTCGAACGACGTCGTTGAAATACCTGATGCAGGATGTGTCGCACCCAGCGGCAAAAGCGACGCAGATATGAAAAAGCCGTTGAATTCCGTCGGCAGGCCCAGGGTCTAGCGAAGACCGGGAGGACGACATGAACAAAACCATTACCGCACATGACTTGAACATCGACCTGGCCGGCGCCCATGAAGACGCGCTGTTCAAATGGCTGCTGGCAAGCTTTCTGATGGGCAAGCGGATTCAGGCGCAGATTGCAGAGCAGGCCTACCGCGTCATCGTCGACAAACACCAGCGTGACACGCCGCGCAAGCTCGCCCATTGCAGCCATCGCGAGCTGGTGAAAATGCTGGGCGAGGCCAATTACGTGCGATACGACGAAACCACCGCCGAGCGCCTGCTGGCGCTGGCCGCCCGGCTCAATGACGAGTACGGCGGCAAGGTCGGGCGCATCCGGGAGGTCAGTGACAGCCGCGAGGACTTCGAAAAACGCTTGCAGGCGTTCGAGGGCATCGGCCCCAAGACCGTGGAGATATTCATGCGTGAAGCGGCGAAGGTGCTGTATTGAGCATCGCCACGGTATTCGTCGGCTGCGCGGGCTGGAGCATCGGCCGCGAGCACGCGCCGGCGTTCCCCGGTGACGGCACGCACCTGCAGCGCTACGCGTTGCGGCTGAACGCGGTGGAAATCAACAGCTCGTTCTATCGGCCTCATCGGCCGCAGACTTACCGGCGCTGGGCTGAGTCGGTCCCGCCGGCGTTTCGGTTTTCGGTGAAAATCCCGAAGCTGATTTCCCATGAGCGACGCCTGCAGCAATGCGAACAGCCGCTGGATGAGTTTCTGGGTCAGTGCATGGCGCTGGGTGAACGGTTGGGGTGTCTGCTGCTGCAACTGCCGCCGAAGCTTTCGTGCGATGCATCGGTGGCCGAGGCATTTTTCACACAGCTGCGTGAGCGCTATCGCGGTCCGCTGGTGCTCGAACCCCGGCACGAGTCCTGGGTTCAGGCCGCGCCGATGCTCGCGGCCCATGGCATTGCCCAAGCGGCAGTCGACCCGTCGCGCATCAGCAATGACGCCGCCCCGTTGGGTCAGGCGGGGCTGAATATCGGCCTGGACTACTGGCGCTTGCACGGCGCGCCGCGCATTTATCACAGCCGTTACGACGAGGCCTATCTGCAACGCCTGGCTGACGATTTGCTGTCCAGCGCCCTGGCGGGTAGGCAGCCATGGTGCATTTTCGACAACACCGCCAGCGGAGCCGCCACTGCGAACGCGCTGAGGCTCAGAGCGATTCTGGACCGTCGCATCGGTACGTCTTGACGGGTCAGAACGCGCCGAATGCAATCGTCCATCGCGCTGCATTGCCCGAACTAGAGCCTCTGGCGAGATGCCGACGACCCTTTCGTCGTAAAAAAGCCGATGCGGATCCGATTTCTTGCAAATCCCAGGCAAGCGAGTTGTGCGTCGCAGTAGCACGGTGCCACAATCAGCCCCATGTCATCTTGGCAGGGCCGGGCGGAGCAGATGTACCTCCTCGAGTTTCAACATGAGCGCGACGTCCAGATACGGGCCCAGGTGCGAACCGATCGTTTGCAGCTGTTGTTTCGTCAGAGTTTTTTCTCGGTTTTCGGCAGTCTGCTCGCGGCGCTGATGTTGTCCTGGCTGTGCTGGGACCGTGCCGCCCACGGCCTGATCATCGGCTGGCTGGCGCTGCTCGGTGGCTCGACCTCCTTACGCCTGATCATGCTGATCACCTATTTTCGCTGCGCCGAAGCCGGGCGCACGCCGCAGCGCTGGGAAACCACGTACTGGGTCACGCTGGTGCTGTCAGCCGGCATCTGGGGCGGCGGGGCACTGGCATTGATGCAGCCGGGTGATCTGCTCACGCAGACGCTGGTGTTGCTGTTCACGGTCGGAATGTCGGTCAGTGCGGTGGCCTGTTACTCGGCTTATCGCTCGATGACCCTGGTGGCGATCGCGCTGGTGTTGCTGCCATGCTCGGCGTGGTTGCTGTTCCAGCCTGAGGCTACTCAGGTCGGGATGGCGTTCGCTTCGCTGGTGTTCGCATCGTTCGTCGCCAGCGCGACGCGCAAGCTGTCGTTTGCAATGGAGAAGGCCTTTCGCCTGACCCGCGAAATGGAACACGCCCACCGCATTGCCACCCATGCCGCGCAGACTGACGAGCTGACCGGGCTGAAAAACCGTCGTGCGTTCTTTCATCACGCTGAACGCGCCTACGACCACTGCTGGCGCAACCGCCTGCCGTTGTGCGCGCTGATGCTGGACATCGACCATTTCAAACAGATCAACGACCGCTACGGCCATCAGGCCGGTGATCAAGTGTTGCGCCAGATCGGCGCGGTCATCTGCGATTCGGTGCGCGAGGCCGATGTCTGCGGCCGGCTGGGCGGCGAGGAGTTTGCGTTGCTGCTGACGGACACGTCGCCGGACGTCGCCCACGCCATCGCCGAAAAACTGCGCCGGGATATCGCCGCGATTGCGTGCGACCATCACGGCGGCATCACCGCCAGCCTCGGCGTCGCGTCGTTGAGCGATGCCGAGCGGGACGTTCACGCACTGCTTGGCCACGCTGACCGGGCGTTGTTTCAGGCCAAGGCACAAGGCCGCAACCAGACGGCGGTGGCCTAGTGCCGCACCGGTCAGCCGGGCGGGCGGCCTAATCGTTTCAGCCCGGCGCTTCGTGTCACTCGCGCGTGACATTTCTTGCAACTCTTTTCATTCCCGTGCGGCTGTGGCGTAGTGTCGGTCTGTTTGCACGATGACCGACTGGAAGAGGTAAAGAGAGATGACCCTGCAAAACCGCCTGGACAACCTGTACCCGCGCGCCGAAGACATCCCCGAACAGTTTCGTGCCGGTCCTGCCATCGAGCAGCGCGATTATCTGGTCAACGGCGAACTGCGTCAGTGGCAAGGGCCATTGGCGCCGGTGCTCAGTCCGGTGTCGTTGAAGACGGACGCAGGCCTTGAGTCGGTGGTGCTGGGCAGCACGCCGTTGATGGACGCCGACACCGCGATGACCGCGCTGGACGCTGCCGTCAAAGCCTACGACCGGGGGCAGGGCGCGTGGCCGACGATGCGCGTGGCTGACCGTATTCATCACGTCGAAACTTTCCTCAAGCTGATGCGCGAACAGCGCGATGCCGTGGTCACGCTGCTGATGTGGGAAATCGGCAAGAACCTCAAGGACTCGCAGAAAGAGTTCGACCGCACCTGCGACTACATCGTCGACACCATCAACGCCTTGAAAGAACTGGACCGCCGCTCGAGCCGCTTCGAGCTGGAGCAGGACACCCTCGGGCAGATCCGCCGCGTGCCGCTGGGCGTTACCCTGTGCATGGGTCCTTACAACTATCCATTGAACGAGACGTTCACCACGCTGATTCCGGCGTTGATCATGGGTAACACCGTGGTCTTCAAGCCAGCCAAGTTCGGCGTGCTGCTGATTCGTCCTCTGCTGGAAGCCTTCCGCGACAGCTTCCCGGCCGGCGTGATCAACGTGATCTACGGCAGTGGTCGCGAAACCGTCAGCGCCCTGATGGCCAGCGGCAAGATCGACGTGTTCGCGTTCATCGGCACCAACAAGGCCGCCAGCGCCCTGAAAAAACTGCACCCCAAGCCGCACCGCCTGCGCGCGGCGCTGGGTCTGGATGCCAAGAACCCGGGCATCGTGCTGCCGGACGTCAATCTGGACAACGCGGTTGCCGAAGCGATCACCGGTTCCCTGTCGTTCAACGGGCAGCGTTGCACCGCGCTGAAAATTCTCTTCGTGCATGAGAACGTCGTCGGCAGCTTTCTCGAAAAGTTCGAAGAAAAACTGGCCCAGCTCAAGCCTGGCATGCCGTGGGAAGCGGGCGTGTCGTTAACCCCGCTGCCGGAGCCGGGCAAGACCGATTACCTGCAAGGGCTGGTCGATGACGCCGTCAGCAAAGGCGCTAAAGTGGTCAACGAAGGCGGCGGCACGACCCACGAGCAGTTCTTCTATCCGGCGGTGCTGTACCCGGTCACCCCGCAGATGCGGGTTTATCACGAAGAGCAGTTCGGTCCGGTGGTGCCCGTGGTTGCCTACAGCGACCTGGACAGCGTGATCGAATACGTGCTGGATTCGGACTTCGGCCAGCAGTTGAGTATCTTCGGCAACGATCCCAAGCAGGTCGGTCGTCTGGTCGACGCGTTCGCCAATCAGGTCGGCCGCATCAACATCAACGCCCAGTGCCAGCGCGGCCCGGACAGTTTCCCGTTCAACGGCCGTAAAAACTCCGCCGAAGGCACCTTGTCGGTTCATGACGCCCTGCGGGTCTTCTCCATCCGCACATTGGTCGCGACCAAGTTCCAGGAGAGCAACAAGGCCTTGATCAGCGACATCATCCATAACCGGGAATCGAGCTTCCTGACCACCGACTACATTTTCTGACCTGCAGTCGTTTCGCCTCTCGGCACGCCCCGTCGGCTTTTCGGCGGCGGGGTCGCGCTTGTCACCGATATCAACTTGTCGGCGGGTGCACGAAGGCTGATACTCCAAGCCTGTTCCCCGGATCCTGAAGGACAACACCGGCCTTGGTTGATGTCACCCCCGAGCTGCAACCCGTTCGCGCCGCGAGCGTCCCTGAAGTCCTGACGATGTTGCGCAGTGCAACCGGGGCTCAACACCGCGCACTGGAAGCCAGGCTTCCTTTTCTGCGCGCCGACTTCGACCTTGTCACCTACCGCCGGCTGATGCAGGCGTATTACGGTTTTCATCTCACACTGGAGCAACGCGTCGAGGCGTTCGACAGCGGCTTGTTCAAGCTGACTGAGCGACAAAAGACGCCCGCACTGACGAAGGACCTTCGCGCCTTGGGCCTCAGCGCTGACGCGATTGAAGCGCTGCCTGTCTGCGCTGATCTCCCACTCATCGACAGCACCGCTCATTTGCTCGGCACGATGTACGTGATGGAAGGCGCTACCCTTGGTGGTCAAGTGCTGCGTCGCATCGTCGCCGACAAGCTGGCGATCGACGCCGACACCGGCGGCGAATTTCTCGATGTCTATGGCCGGGACACCGGCCGGCTGTGGAAAGCCTTTCTCAAGCGTCTGGCGGAGTTCGATCACCCGGCGCACAACCTGCAGGTCGTGGACGCGGCATGCACCACATTCAGCTGTTTCGAACGCTGGCTCGAACGCGCAGGAGTACTGCATGACGCCCGATAATCCGCAAGATGTCCGCGCGCTGCTGAACACCTGCGCCGACGAGCCGATTCGTATTCCCGGTGCGATCCAGCCCCACGGCGTGCTGTTGACCGTCGAGGAGCAACACTGGACCGTCCAGCAGGCCAGCGCCAATGCCCAGCAGGTGCTGGGGCTTGCGGCGGATGTGGTGGCGGGCCAGCCATTGTCGCGATGGTTGGGTGACGATCAGGCCGGGTTGATACGCGAGGCGCTGTCGAACGGGCACCTCGAGGACGTCAATCCGCTCGCGCTGGTGTGCGGTGCCCTGCAACTGGATGGCCTGCTGCATCGCCACGACGGCGTCGTGTTCATTGAACTTGAGCCCGTGCCCGGCCAGGCGCACAGGCCATCGCTGGACTTGCACCTGACCCGCACTCTGCGCCGGCTGCAGACCGCCAGCACGCTGGAGGCGCTGTACGAGATCAGCGTCAACGAAATCCGTGCGCTGACCGGTTACGACCGCGTGCTGATCTACCGTTTTCAGGAACAGGGCCACGGCCAGGTCATCGCCGAGTCGGCCACCCCCGAGCTGGACGCCTACGAAGGGCTGTTCTTCCCGGCCAGCGATATCCCCGAACAAGCCCGCGACCTGTACCGGCTCAACTGGCTGCGCATCATTCCTGACGCCAGCTATGTCCCGGCGCCGATGGTCCCGGCACTGCGTCCGGACACCCTGCAGCCACTGGACATGAGCTACGCGGTGCTGCGCAGCGTGTCGCCGATCCACTGCCACTACATGCGCAACATGGGCGTGCGTTCTTCCATGAGCATCTCGCTGCTCAAGGACCATAAGCTCTGGGGACTGATCAGCTGTGGCAACCGCCAGCCGCTGCAAGTCCCGCATGCGCTGCGCGCCGCCTGTCAGACCATCGGCCAGGTGCTGTCGATGCAGATCAGCATGCTCGAAGAACGCCAGGCGCAGTTGCAGCGTCAGGCCAAGGAAAACCTGTTGCAATCCCTCGCCGCGGCCATGCGTGAGGCCGACGGCGATGTCTACAACGGCTTGATCGCGCATCCCGAGGCCCTCATGGCGCTGGCCGAAGCCTCGGGCGTCGCCGTGATCATCGAGGGCGAAGCGCACCTGTTCGGCCGCTGCCCATCGGTCGAGCAGGTCGACGCACTGCTCAAGTGGGTCCAGTTGCAGGCGTCCTCAGTGGTCGAAACCTCGAGCCTGAGCGCCTTGCTGCCAGAAGCCGGTGCCTACCAGCGCATTGCCAGCGGCCTGCTCGCGATCAGCCTGCCCAAGCCGGTCGACAACGGCGTGCTGTGGTTTCGCCCGGAAGTCATCGACAGCGTGAGCTGGAGCGGCAACCCGGAGACTGCCAAACACCTGGTCGGCGACCGTTTGCAACCAAGAGAATCCTTCAACGTCTGGAAACAGCAGGTCGAGGGCACAGCGCAGGCATGGAGCGTCGGCGACCTGTACGCCGTTTCAGATCTGCGCCGCTCGGCGCTGGAAGCGGATCTGTCCCGTCAGGTGCTGCGAGAAAAGGATGCGGTGCGCGCTCGCGATGAGCTGGTTGCGGTGGTGTCCCATGACCTGCGCAGCCCGCTGACGGTGATCGTCATGCAATGCGGCATGATGCAGCGCGTGGTGGCGGCCGACGTCAGCCCGTCGTCGAAGCGGCTCATTTCCGCCGTCGACACCTTGCAGCGGGCCACGGCGCGCATGACCAATCTGCTCGAAGACCTCCTCGACACCTCGAAGATCGAAGCCGGACGCTACTCGATCGAGCCGCAGGCGCTGGAAGTCAGTCAGTTTTTCGAGGACGCCTGGACGTTGCTGACGCCGTTGGCGCTGAACAAGTTCATCGACCTGAGCTTCACCGGCGAACCTCACCTGAAGATGTTCGCCGACCCAGAGCGGATATTTCAGGTGCTGTCGAATCTGGTGGGCAATGCCATCAAATTCACGCCAAAGGAGGGCACGATCAGCGTGACGGCCAGCGTCGAAGGCGACCTGGTCGTCATCAGCGTGGTCGATTCCGGAGACGGCATCGCTGCCGATCAGTTGCCCCACGTCTTCGAGCGCTACTGGCGTATTCGCGAAGGCAATCCAAGCGGCACGGGGCTTGGGCTGTATATCTCCAAGGGGATCGTGAAGGCCCATGGTGGTGAGTTGACCGCCAGCAGCGAGCCTGGCGTGGGCAGCGAATTCCGCTTTACCGTGCCGCTGGCGCCATGAGCCGCTTACAGCGTCCTGCGGTTGCGTCGGCGCGCCGGGTGCGGGAAAGTCGCGAGTTCTTTGCCCATTGCCACTCCAGGCCGACCCTGCCGTGAACATCGACACCCGCATCAAATTCCGACATCTGCTGTGTTTTCTCGAGGTCGCCCGTCAGGGCAGTCTGGCCAAGGCCTCGGGCAAGCTTGCGATCAGTCAGCCGGCGCTGTCGAAAACCCTCAAGGAGCTGGAAACGCTGCTGTCCGCCAGCCTGTTCGTGCGCAGTAAAAGCGGTGCCGCGCTGACCGAGGCGGGCGTTGCGTTCATGCGCTACGCGGGCCCCAGCGTGCAGGCGCTGCGCGAAGGGGTGAACAGCCTGCGCGCCGGCGAGCATGAGCCGGTGGCGGTGCGCCTGGGGGTGCTGTCGACGGTTGAAAGCGTGCTGGTGCCGGAGGTGATCCGTCGCCTGCACGCCCGTCATCCGGCGCTGGTGATCAGCGTCGTCACCGGGCCAAGCGCCTACCTGCTGTCGCAACTGCGTCTCGCCGAGCTGGACCTTGTGGTCGGGCGCATGACCGACAGCCCGCAGATACTCGGTCTGAGCTTCGAGCACCTGTACAGCGAGTCGATGACCCTGGTGGTGCGCGCCGACCATCCGCTGCTCAAGGGCGAGGGCGCCAGGCTCGAAGATTTTCCGCTGGTCCTGCCGCTGGCCGGCACGACCATCCGCAAATTCGCCGACAGCCTGTTCGTACAGCACGGCATCACGCCGCCGCGCCAGCGTCTGGAAACCTTGTCATTGACGTTGAGCCGTCGCTACGTGCAGTGCAGCGACGCGGTGTGGATCGCGCCGCTGGACGCGGTTCGTCAGGACCTGGCTGATGGGCAACTGGCCGAGCTCGAGCTGGGCATCCGTGAACCCGGCGGCTCGGTCGGACTGTGCAGCAATCCGGCATTGCCCCTGTCCATCGCTGCGCAGTGGTGCGTAGAGACGCTGCGCGAAGTGGGTGCGGCCTATCGTGAGGGCGAACATCCATAACCATTTGGTTATGGATGCGGTCTTTTTTTTCAGTTTTGCCAAGGCTCCCGGCGCGCCAGACTGCGCCCATCGCTTGCTTCAGGTCGCCGTGGCCACAAGCGCAGCCTTCTAAAAACGACAAAAAGGAGACCGGCATGTCCGATGCCCACGACAGCCGCTTTGCCATACGCGATCGCAACTGGCACCCCAAAGCCCTCACTCCGGATTACAAGACCTCGATTCTGCGTTCCCCTCGCCAGGCACTGGTCAGCATCGGCCAGTCGATATCGGAGACCAGCGGTCCCGACTTCTCTCACGTGCAACTCGGTCGTCACGACGATGACTTGCTGCTGAATTTCAACCATGGCGGCCTGCCCATCGGCGAGCGGATCATTGTCGCAGGGCGTGTGATCGACCAATACGGCAAGCCGGTGCCGCACACGTTAGTTGAAATGTGGCAGGCCAACGCCGGGGGGCGCTACCGCCACAAGAAGGACGCTTACCTTGCGCCGCTCGACCCCAATTTCGGCGGCGTAGGTCGCTGCCTGACTGACCGCGACGGTCATTACCGCTTTCGCACCGTCAAGCCAGGCCCTTACCCGTGGCGCAACGGCCCTAACGACTGGCGTCCGGCGCACATTCATTTCTCCATCAGCGGCCCGTCCATCGCCACGCGGCTGATCACGCAACTGTATTTCGAGGGCGATCCGCTCATTGCGATGTGCCCCATCGTCAAGTCGATTGCCAGTGCCGAAGCGGTGCAGAGCCTGATTGCCAGACTGGACATGAGCATGGCCAATCCGATGGATTGCCTGGCATATCGGTTTGACATCGTCCTGCGCGGTCAGCGCAAAACACACTTTGAAAACGCCTGAGAGGAGGCCAGTCATGCCTGTTGAAATCCTGCCTGAAACCCCGTCTCAGACCGCCGGACCCTACGTGCACATCGGCCTGGCCCTCGAAGCGGCCGGCAATCCACCGCGTGAACAGGAAATCTGGAACGAGATGGCCAGGCCCGGTGCGCCCGGCGAGCACATCATCCTGCTGGGCCATGTCTACGACGGTAACGGCCACCTGATTCGCGATTCGTTTCTGGAGTTCTGGCAAGCCAACGCCGACGGGGTCTACGACACCGCCTATGACTTGAGTAAAGACTTCAACTGTTTCGGCCGGACCGCCACCACTGACAATGGCGAATGGCTGGTCAAGACCGTCAAGCCGGGTGTCGTGCTCAACGCGGCGGGTGTGCCGATGGCGCCGCACATCAACGTGTCGCTGTTCGCCCGTGGCATCAATATCCAGCTGCAGACGCGTCTTTATTTCGATGATGAGGCCCAAGGCAACGCGCTGGATCCGGTGCTCAATCTGATCGAGCAGCCTCAGCGACGCCAGACCCTGATCGCCAGACGCTGCGCCGTAGAAGGAAAACTGGCCTATCGTTTCGACATCCGCGTTCAGGGCGAAGACGAAACGGTGTTCTTCGATTTCTGACGCGGGGCCCCGGTGAACCCAGGCGCAATCACAGTGATTGCACCGATGACCACGGGGCCGGTTTGACGAGGATTTCCGTTGGGACGACCAGCCAGGAGCAGTACTTTGAACAGACCGGGCAACCAGCTTTTTGACCGTTACTTCACTCAGGCGCGCATGCGCGACATTTTTTCCGATCAGGGCCGCGTGCAGGGCATGCTGGATTTCGAAGCCGCGCTGGCCCGCGCTCAGGCCGGGCTCGGCGTCATTCCCAGCGATGCGGTGGCGGACATCGTTGCGGCCTGCGACGCGCGCCTGTATGACTTCGATGCACTCGCCGAGGCGATCGGCAACGCCGGCAATTCGGCCATCCCGCTGGTAAAAGCGCTGGGACAACAGATCGCCGGCCGCAACCCCAGCGCCGAGCGCTACGTTCATCTGGGCGCCACCAGCCAGGACGTGATGGACAGCGGCCTGGTCCTGCAACTGCGAGCGGCGGTGGCGCTGCTGGAAAAAGATCTGAGCCTGTTGGCCGACGCTCTGGCGCAGCAGGCGCAGCGTCATGCGGCTGTGCCGATGTCCGGACGGACCTGGCTGCAACAGGCGACGCCAGTGACGCTGGGGGCGAAGGTCGCCGGCTGGCTGGGGGCGATCACCCGGCATCGGCAACGCTTGAACGAGATCAAACCGCGCCTGCTGTGCGTGCAGTTCGGCGGTGCCTCGGGCAGTCTGGCGGCACTGGGTGAAATGGCCTTTCCAGTGGCCGAGGCGCTGGCCCGTGAGTTGAAGCTCGGCCTGCCGGATCAGCCCTGGCACACCCAGCGCGATCGCCTGGTGGAATTCGCCAGCGTGTTGGGGCTGATCGCCGGGAGCCTCGGTAAATTGGGTCGCGACATCAGCCTGCTGATGCAGACCGAAGCCGGTGAGGTGTTCGAGCCTGCGGCAGCGGGCAAGGGTGGCTCATCGACCATGCCGCACAAGCGTAACCCCGTTGGTGCCGCGGTGATGATCGCAGCGGCGACCCGCGCGCCGGGGCTGATCGCGACCATGTTCAGTGCCATGCCGCAGGAGCATGAACGAAGTCTGGGCCTGTGGCACGCTGAGTGGGAAACGTTGCCGCAGCTCTGCTGCCTGGTGTCCGGTGCGCTGCAGCAGGCGCTCGCGGTGATTCCTGACCTGGAGGTCGACGCCGTCCGCATGCTGCACAACCTTGACCTGAGCAAAGGGCTGGTGCTGGCAGAAGCGGTCAGCATCGCCCTCGCGCAACGCATCGGCCGTGATGCCGCTCATCACCTGATCGAACAGTGCTGTCGCCGGGCAGTGGACCAGAACGTGCACCTGCGTGACGTGCTGGGCGCCGAGCCACAGGTCACCGCGCAGCTTTCGTCACAGGCGCTGGACAACCTGCTCAACCCTGCGCAGTACCTGGGTCAATCCAGGCGCTGGGTCAAGCGCGCGGTGGCTGATCATCAGGCGTTCAATCTCCGTTAAACAGATGACTGGAACCCAAATGGACGAAAATCAACGTTACCAAGAAGGCCTGAGCGTGCGCCGGGCGGTATTGGGTGAAGCCCATGTGCAAGGCAGCCTGGAAAACATCACGCCCTTCAATGGCGAGTTTCAGGAAATGATCACGCGTCACGCCTGGGGCGATATCTGGACCCGGCCGGGCTTGTCGCGTCACACCCGCAGCCTGATCACCATCGCGATGCTGATCGGCATGAATCGCGAGGGTGAACTGCGCCTGCACCTGCGCGCCGCGAAAAACAACGGGGTCAGCCGCGACGAAATCAAAGAGGTATTGATGCAAAGCGCGATTTACTGCGGGATTCCAGCTGCCAACGCTTCGTTCCACCTGGCCGAAGCGGTCTGGGATGAACTGGGCGTCGAATCGCTTTAATGCGTCGACCTCCCAAGCGAGGCGCACGCCGACACGGCGTTGCGCTTCCACGACGGAGCATTAGGCAGTCCGATGGGTGACAGGCTGCGTCATTCCTCGCTGGAATCCAGCGTATAAAAAACATGAATTTTATTTATGGCTTGCAGGGCTCTACCGTAGGTGGATTCCGTCTACCGTGGAGTCGTCATGACAGCCCAGCCGCCAACGTCCATCGTCGAGCAGCACTGGAAACGAAATCTGGCCGTCTGCGTGCTGGGGGCTTTTACCACCATCGTCGCGATGACGCTGTTGCTGCCGTTTCTGCCTTTGTACGTCGAGCACCTGGGTGTCAATGACCCTGCGGCCATTGTGCAGTGGTCGGGCGTGGCGTTTGGGGCAACGTTCCTCAGCGCCGCCTGTACCGCGCCGTTGTGGGGCAGACTGGGCGACCGCTACGGTCGCAAACTGATGCTGATTCGCGCCAGCCTGGGCATGGCGGTTGCCATGTCGCTGATCGGTCTGGCGGAAAACATCTATCAACTGGTGGGCTTGCGCCTGCTTGCGGGGCTGCTCGGCGGGTATGCCTCCGGAGCAACGATTCTGGTCGCCACGCAGACGCCGAAAGAGCGCTCCGGCTGGGCGCTGGGCATGCTGGCTTCCGGGATCATGGCGGGCAACCTGACCGGGCCTCTGATCGGCGGGCTGTTGCCGCCGTTGATCGGCATTCGTAATACCTTCTTCCTGGCAGGCGGCGTGATATTTCTGGCCTTTCTCGCCACTGCGTTCCTCATGAAGGAAGCGCCGCGTCCCAAGCGCGCTGCCGATTCAGCGAAGCCTGCGACGATCCGCGCCTGGGAGCTGATCCCGGACAAGAAGCCAGTGATCATCATGTACGTGGTGGCAAGTCTGGTGATGTTTTCAATCATGTCCATCGAGCCGATCATCACGGTGTACCTGACTCAACTGCACACGGCAAACGTCACGCTGATGGCAGGCGTGGTGATGTCGGCGACGGCGTTGGCCAGCATTCTGTCGGCTTCGCGGATCGGCAAGCTGGCCGACCGGGTGGGGCACTGGAAAGTGGTGATCGGTTGTCTCAGCGCCGCAGCGATCCTGCTGATTCCACAGGCATTGGTCAGCAACGAGTGGCAACTGGTGGTGCTGCGCTTTCTCATGGGCATCGCGCTGGGCGGGCTGTTGCCCTGCATTGCCGCGATCATCCGCCATTCGGTACCTGACGCGGTGGCGGGGCGCATGCTCGGTTACTCGACGTCCAGCCAGTACGTCGGCCAAGTCCTCGGACCGCTCACCGGCGGCTATCTGGGCGGGCATTTCGGCATGCCCGTGGTCTTCGTGGTGACGTCGCTGCTGATGGCCGGGTGCGCAATGGCAATGTGGCTGATGCCGCCGGCGGCGGTTGCCGACTGACCGGAAATCGTCGAGCTGCGGTGGGACAGCACCGTTCGTTGACAAAACCATGACATGGCCTGGCGGATAATCGGTGGTGGCGGGGCGCTGCCCCAAGATACGAGTACCGCCATGCACGGACCCTCATGGACATCAAACACAGCCTCAAACAGCGGATCGTCATCGTATTCGCGCTGATGAGCACCCTGGTCGCCGGTGTTTTCGCCGTCGGCATCATTGCCACCGTTCACGTGGTCGAGAAACGCCTGACGATCATCAGTCTGGGCGGCAACCTGCACCGGATCCTGGCTCAGGACAGCATCGACGACTGGCGGCACCGGCCTGAGAAGGGCGAGCTGTTCTACGCCGACGATGGCATCGGCGACGTTGCCATGAGTGACGACCTGAAAGGCCTGCAGCCTGGTTTTCAGGAGTTCTATCGCGGCAAGCGGGCGTATTACGCCATGGTCACGACCGTGGGCGAACGCCGCTACGTGCTGCTGCGCGATCAACGCAAGTTCGAAAAACGCGAGCGGATTCTTTTCGGTGTCGTGCTGATCGGCTTCGTGCTCAGCGTGCTGCTGGCCATTCTGCTGGGACGCCTGCTGGCCTCCCGAGTGATGGCGCCGGTGTCGCGTCTGGCCGGCCAGGTTCGCCATCGCGATCAGCTCCTCGAACTCGCCCCGGTGCTGGCGGGGGACTATGCCAACGACGAGGTTGGCGCGCTGGCCAAATCCTTCGACGAAACCCTTGGGCGACTGCGCGAGGCCCTTGGCCGGGAGAAGCTCTTCACCAGCGACGTCAGCCACGAGTTGCGCACGCCCTTGATGGTGCTGGCGACGTCGTGCGAGCTGTTAATGGATTATCCGCAACTGGACGAACGCTCACGCGCTCAGGTGCAGCGCATCAGCAAAGCCACGGCGGGCATGAACCAACTGGTCGAAACCTTCCTGCTGCTTGCTCGCACCGAGGGCAAGAATGCGCCTCAGGGGCAGAAGGCCGGCCTTGAGCAGATCGCCGACGAACTGGCGGAAACCTGGCGGCGGCCGATCGAAGAAAAAGGCCTGACGTTCATTGTCCAGGCCAAAGGTCGCACTCACGAGGCCCACAGCCAGGAGACCTACAACGCGCCGCTGCTGCGCTCGGTCATGGGCAATCTGCTGCGTAATGCCTGGCACTACACCGATCAAGGGTTCATCCGCCTGACCTTGCGGGACGACGGTTTCAGTGTGGAAGACAGCGGCATCGGCATCCCGCTGGAAAAACAGCAAGCGATGTTCCAGCCGTTCGTGCGCGGCGACGAACAGCGCGGGGAGGGCCTGGGCCTGGGGCTTTCGCTGGTGCAGCGGATCTGCGCCAACCAGCACTGGCAGGTGTCGCTGGCGAGTCGGCCATCGGGGGGCTGCTGCTTTACCGTCACGCTGCAAGAGGCAGGATTGGCGGTCGGTGCGGCATGATCCGCGCTGCAAGACTGATTGGATCGCCGAGTGAGCTGGTCGGGGCAATACACCATTTCGCGGCGCAACACCTGACGCCTTCCCGGCTAAAGCCGGTCCTACGGTTGCGCGGCGCACCTGGAAAAAGCGTTGTAGGACTGCGATGTACCCGAAGAATGCGGTGTAGGACCGGCTTCAGCCGGGAAGAGGCCGGCATGGGCGCCCCGTCATGTCGCGGCAACTGGGCCTTCAGACGGTCCGTTCATGCGGCTGGCGATGTGTGGCTCTGGAACGCAGCTACGCTTCTGTCTGTCGTTGCAGAGCGCGCTTCGTGCTGACGAGAGGAGACACCGTTGACATCCCTAGCGTCCGAGTTCCTTTCCGGCGTTACCCCGGCCCGCGCCAGACGCCAGGCCTGGAGCGCCGGCGGTCTGGCCCTGGTGCTGTTCGTCGTGGCCAGCGGACACCTGGCAATCGTCGGCTTCGATTCGCGATTCGTACTGTTCGCTCAGGAAATGCTGCGTCATGGCCCCAGCGTCTTCCCGACCACCTACGGCGTGCCGTATCCCGATTACACCGGTTTTTCCACCTGGCTTATTTACCTCTGCTCGCTGCCGCTGGGGGAGGTGACCAGCTTCAGCGCGTGGCTGCCCACCTGCGTGGCATCGGCCATCATGGTGGGCCTAATGTACCGGCTGCTCGCGCCGTACTCCCGGCGCTGGGCGTGGCTGAGCATCGCGCTGCTTTTGCTGACCAACACCTTCATCACCGAAACCCGCGCCGTGTCGCTGGAGCAGATGCTGGCCAGCATCACCTTCGCCGTGTTCTATCTGGCCTACGCTGCAGACCATTTTTCCTCTGCGCGTCGACTCTGGCTGATTTACGCGCTGTTGGTGCTGGGATTTCTCATTCGTGGACCGATCGGTCTAATTGTCCCCGCTGCGGTGCTGTGCAGTTATCACCTGTTCAACCGCAATGGGCGCCAGGCGTGGGTGTCGGCGTTGGTGGCAGTGGCGTTGCTGGCGCTGTGCACCATGACCTTGCTGCTGCTAGCCCGACTCGCTGGCGGTGAAGTATTGCTGGCCGAAGTGGTTCGCACGCAGATCACCGCCCGCCTGGACGCCGGCGACGGCAGCGGTCCGGCCTTCTGGTATTTCAGCCGCTCACTGGGTAACTACGCGCTGGCCTATCCGCTGGCGATCGTGGTCTTGCTGGCAGTGGGTTTCACCGCGCGTGGACAGAAAAACGCGGCGCTGCACTTGCTGTACCTGTGCGCCATTGCCGGCTTGACGGTGATGATCGGTCTGTCGATTCCGTCCGCAAAAAAAGCCCGGTTCCTGCTGCCGATGCTGCCCCCGGCGGCAATCATTGCCGCGTATCCGTTTCACGCCCGCAGCGGACGCTGTTTCTGGTGGCTGCGCGGGCTGATTCTGACGCTCTGCTGCTTCATTCCCGGCGCGCTGATGGTCGGCCTGCTGCTGATTCGACCGCGTTTTCCCGAAGCGCTGGGTGACACCGGACCGCTGCTGATCGCGCTGGGCCTGCTGCAGTTGGTGGCGCTGCCGCTGCTGATGCGCCCGCGCCTGCGACTCTATGGGTTACCGGCCTGCGCGGTGCTGGCGGTCTGGCTGAGCTACATCGGTGCGTTCGAGAAGGCTGAGCGTAACCTCTACGACACGCGCCAGTTCACCGCGGCGGTGCGCCAGGCCACGCGCTCGGACAGCGCCCCGCTTGTCCTGCACGGCATGGGCAAGGATGGCAAAGGCATCAAGTTCATGGTCAACGTCGATGAAGACCTGCAACCGCTGTTCACCTTGACCCCGGCGGAGCTGGAAGCCTTGCCCGGCGCGGCCGATGTGGTGATGAGCAATGCCGACTTCCAGCAACTGCAGGGCACGCGTCTGGGAAGGTTGCCGGTGGTGCTCAGCGGCCGCTTCGACAAGGAAGACTACGTTCTGCTGCGCCTGCCGGCCCGATGAAGCACGGCGGACATCAGGAATTTGCGGAATGACCCGTTGCCTTTATTTCGCTTGTCGAGGACGGCCGCAGATCGCTTAGATAGCGGCATTTCCACCGTTCCCAGGACGATCGAACATGGCTTTTCCCGCTGTCAGCAATTCCATTTCCGTGGTTCATCCCGTCAGTCTGACCCATGGCAAGAATGCCGAAGTCTGGGACGTCGACGGCAAGCGCTACATTGACTTCGTGGGGGGCATCGGCGTGCTGAATCTGGGCCATTGCAACCCGCGCATCGTCAGCGCCATCTGCGAACAGGCGCAACGCATGACCCATTACGCGTTCAATGCCGCACCCCACCTGCCTTACCAGCAGTTCATCGAGCGCCTCGCCGCGTTCGTCCCGGTGAGTTATCCGGTCAGCGGCATGCTCACCAACAGCGGCGCGGAGGCGGCTGAAAATGCGCTGAAGATCGTCCGTGGTTACACCGGCAAATCGGCAGTGATCGCGTTCGACGGTGCGTTTCACGGTCGAACCCTGGCGACGCTCAACCTCAACGGCAAAGTGGCGCCCTATAAACAGAAAGTCGGCGTGCTGCCCGGCGCTGTTTATCACTTGCCGTATCCGAGCGTGGACAACGGCGTGTCCACGGCCGATGCGCTGAAGGCCATGGAGCGGCTGTTCAGCGTCGAAATTGACGTCGACGAGGTCGCTTGTTTCATCATCGAACCCGTGCAGGGCGAGGGCGGCTTCCTGGCGCTGGACGTCGAATTCGCTCAGGCGCTGCGCAGGCTGTGCGACGAAAAAGGCATCGTCCTGATCGTCGATGAAATCCAGTCCGGTTTCGGCCGCACCGGTCAGCGCTTTGCGTTCAGTCGACTGGGGATCGAACCGGATCTGCTGTTGCTCGGCAAGAGCATCGCCGGCGGCGTACCGCTGGGCGCCGTGGTGGGTCGCAAGGCGCTGATGGACACGCTGCCCAAGGGCGGACTGGGCGGGACTTATTCCGGCAACCCGATCGCCTGCGCCGCAGGCCTTGCGACGCTGGATGAGATGAGTGACGCCAACCTGGCGCAGTGGGGCGAGCAGCAGGCCACGGTGGTACAGGCGCGTTATGACCGATGGAAAGCACAGGGTGTGTCTGCGTTTCTGGGGCGTTTGACCGGCGTGGGCGCCATGCGCGGCATCGAATTGTCAGCCGATGGCAAGCCTGGGACCGCGCAGATGGCGCAATTGTTGGAATCCGCGAGACGTCGCGGGTTGTTGCTCATGCCCAGCGGCAAATCCCGGCACATCGTTCGCCTGCTCGCGCCGTTGACCATCGAACTGGACGTGCTTAACGAAGGGCTGGACATTCTGGAGCAGTGTCTGGCTGAACTCGAATGACGCAACGCGTCGGCTGCGCCCACTGGTCCGATAAACAGCACGTGTCTGTGCAGTCGCCCTCAAACGACTGCATCCACTCCACGGACCCCATCGCGATGACCAGCAAACGACCGCTACCCGCCAACGACGCCAGCAACGACCCGGTCCAGGGCGTCGATGACACGCCCGAATATCCGCTGTCCGCACCGATCAAGCCGGACGACCCGGAGCGCCGCAGCGAGCAGTCCCGGGCGGAAACGGCCGGCTGTGTCGAAGAAGCGGCTGTCACGCCAAACAAGCCTCAAACGCCCTGAAGACGCCCTGAACACGTCGCGCATCGCTCGCCTTGCAGGCGTTTATTCCCGCCAGTTGCCGCCGCGTTGATGATTGAGCTTGGAAAGCTTCCTCAAACACGGAAGAATGCGCACTTTAAACGCGCGTTCCAGCCGCACCATTCACTACGCTGACCCTTCAGCGGAGGAAGCACATTTTGAACCAGCTAAAACGCCTTCATAGCGGAATTGAAGGACTGGATGAGCTGCTAAAAGGCGGATTCGTTTCGGGATCCTCTTACATCATCCAGGGACGCCCGGGTTCCGGCAAAACCATTCTGGCCAACCAGATCGGTTTCCACCACGCCAACAATGGCGGTCGCGTCCTGTTCGCTACGCTGCTTGCCGAGCCTCATGAGCGGCTGTTCCAGTTTCTCTCGACACTGAGCTTTTTCGACAAGGACAAGATCGGCGATCAGATTCAGTTCGTCAGCGCCTTCGACACCATGGAAAACGATGGCCTGGAAGAGGTGGTCAAGCTGCTGCGCCGGGAGATCGTTCGCCAGAAGTCCACGGTGATGATCCTCGACGGCCTGCTCAATGCGCGCTCCAAAGCCGAGTCGGCGCTTAACACCAAGCGCTTCATCTCCGAACTGCAAGGCCACGCTGCGTTTGCCGGTTGCACGGTGTTCTTCCTGACCAGCTCACAACTGGACGACGGCAGCCCTGAGCACACCATGGTGGACGGCGTTGTGGAGTTGGGCGAGGAGTTGGTCGGCAACCGCTCCGTGCGCCGTATCAAGTTGCGCAAGACCCGCGGCAGCGGGGCGATTTCCGGGTCTCACGAGTGCGAAATCACCGAGGACGGTCTGGTGGTGTATCCGCGCCTCGAAAGTACGGTCACCTGCTCGGCCCTGCGTGACAGCGATCACCTCTCGATCGTCCCCAGCGGCCTGCCGACCCTCGATCCGATGATCGGCGGCGGTCTGGTCGGCTCGTCCGTGACCTTGCTACTCGGCCCGTCGGGCGCCGGCAAGACTTCATTCGGTCTGAACTTCCTCGGCCAGTCGACCCCGGAAGCGCCCGGCATGCTGTTCGGCTTCTATGAATCGCCCCAACGGCTTCGGCTCAAGGCTGCCGCATTCGGGCTGAATCTCGAAACGATGGAACAGTCCGGTGCGTTGCACGTTGTCTGGCGGTCGGTCACTACCGAGATGGTCGACAAACTGGCGATCGATCTGCTGCGACTCGTCGAGCAGAAGTCGATCAAGCGCCTGTTCATCGACAGCCTGGGCGGCATGGCCCGCGCGGCCGCCGACAAGTCGCGCATTCTGGACCTGTTCACCGCGTTGATGGGTGAGCTGCGTGCCAGAGGCGTCACCGTGCTGGCGTCTTGGGAAGTGCGCAGCCTGCTGGGCAACGAAATCGACGCGCCGGCGCCGGACTTGTCGGGCATTGTCGACAACCTGCTGTTGATTCGCTTCGCGCAGGAGCCGATGCAGATCACCCGTCAGCTGTCGATTCTGAAGATCCGCGACAACGCCTATGACCCGTCGATACTCGAACTTGCCCTCGGTGCCCAGGGAATGAACGTTAACAAGGTTGGTTTGCATGGCCCTGACGGTAGAGACAGTGCGTCCACCTCTCGGTCGTCCTCAAGCTGATGATCGCTTGAGCGGGCGGGGGACCTTATGACCACGATACTGATTGTCGACGATGAATACCTGATCGCCGACATACTGAGTTACGCGCTGGAAGACGAGGGGTATCTGACTGTCACGGCGGGCAGCGGCCAGAAGGCGCTGAGCATTCTGGACCGGGAGAAACCGCAGTTGGTCATCACCGACTACATGATGCCGGGCATGAATGGCATCGAGCTGGTGGAGGCGATTCGTGCGCACAAGACGCTGGGCAATGTGCCGGTCATGCTGATGAGTGGCGCTCAGGCGCATTTGGGGATGGAGCGCCCGGACCTGTTCGTGAGGGTTTTCGACAAGCCGTTCGACATCCAGTCGGTCATCGCCGCCGTGAAGTCCGTCCTCAGACCGGACTGAGCGCTGCGAGGCGTCTCTGCATCAAGCCACCGCCGGGCGCTGAGCCGTGCCCTTGTTGCACATGGGCGATGATCTACCGGCGGATTTATCCATATTGCGCAGCCCGAAACTCCGCGCCCGAGGCGACCATGCAACCAGCCGAATCCTCCCAAGGATTGCTCACACAAGATAATCGCTACCGTTTGCTGGTCGATGCCGTCATCGACTATGCCATCTACATGATCGACACGGACGGGATCGTACGCAGCTGGAACTCCGGCGCACGGCGGATCAAGCAGTACGAAGAGGCTGAGATCGTCGGTCGTTCGTTCTCGTTGTTCTACACCGAAGAAGATCGTCTGGCGGGCTTGCCCGGCAGAGCGCTGCAGATCGCCGCCACGTCCGGACGCTTTGAGGGTGAGGGTTGGCGTGTCAGAAAAGACGGCACGCGGCTGTGGGCGCTGGTGGTGATCGACCCGATTCATGCCCCCGATGGCTCGCTGATCGGCTACGCCAAGGTCACCCGCGACCTGACCGAGCGCAGGCTGGCGCAAGAGGCATTGCGCAACAGTGAACGGCAGTTCAGCCTGCTGGTTCAGGGCGTCACCGATTACGCGTTGTACATGCTCGATCCGACGGGCATCATCACCACCTGGAACGCCGGCGCCGAGCGGATCAAGGGTTACAGTCCCGCCGAAGCGATCGGCCAGCATTTCTCGCTGTTCTTCGAGCCGGTCGATGCCGACGCCGGAAGGCCCCAACACGCGTTGCAGACCGCGCGCAGCGAAGGGCGGTTCGAGGGGCAGGGCTGGCGAGTGCGCAAGGACGGCACGCGTTTCCTGGCGCACGTAGTCATCGACCCGATCCGCGACGACGACGGGCAATTCATCGGTTTTGCCAAGATCACCCGCGACATCACCGAGGCGGTCCAGGCTCAGACCACGCTGAAGGAAACCCGCGAAGCGCTGTATCAATCCCAGAAGATGGAATCCATCGGCCAGCTCACCGGCGGTATCGCCCATGACTTCAATAACCTGCTCACGGTGATCCTCGGCAGTCTGGGCATCGTCAAGAAACGCCTGGTGGACGATCCGAAATCGGTCTCGCTGCTGGACAATGCCATGGCTGCAGCACAGCGCGGCTCGTCGTTGACGCAACGAATGCTGGCCTTCGCGCGCAGACAGGAACTCACCCCGAGGGCTGTCGACGTCGGCAACCTGATCCGTGGCATGTCGGAGCTGCTGGGTACATCACTGGGCGCCAATATCGCCGTGGAAACCCGTTTCCCGCTGCGCCTGAAGCCGGTCTTCGTCGACGCCGGGCAGCTGGAAATGGCGATCATGAATCTGATGATCAACGCGCGGGACGCCATGCCCGACGGCGGCAGCGTGGTGGTGTCGGCCCGGGAAACGTCGTTGCCCCGTCTGGCCGGCGCAATGCGGCTAGAGGAGTTCGTCTGCATATCGGTGTCCGACACCGGCAGCGGCATGGATGAAGCCACGCTGCAGCGCGCCATGGAGCCGTTTTTCACCACCAAGGGGCTGGGCAAGGGCACGGGCCTAGGGCTGTCGATGGTGCACGGGCTGGCCGCGCAGTCCGGCGGCAAACTGGTGCTGAGCAGCACCGCCGGCAGCGGAACGACAGCTGAACTGTGGCTGCCCGTCTCGGTGGCCGCGCCCGAGCAGTCGGTGCCTTGGAATGAAGGGGCGTCCGCCGACGAGGCACGCGCAATGCCGCTCAAAGTGCTGTTCGTGGATGACGATCCGCTGGTGCTGATGAGCACCAAGGCGATGATCGAAGACCTCGGTCATCAGGTGGTCACGGCCAACAGCGGCGACGAGGCACTGACGGCCATCAGCGACCATGTCGACCTGGACCTGGTGATCACCGACCACATCATGCCGAACATGACCGGCACCGAACTTGCCCAGCACATTGCCCGCCTCGATCCCGCGCTTCCGGTCATCATCGCGTCGGGTTTCACCGATAACCCGACGCTGACCACCGTCACCACGCAACGACTGCCCAAGCCCTTCAATCAGCTGGAACTGGCCCGGGCGATCGCCTCCATCAGCCGGCCCTGAACGGACGAACCGCTGCCTTGTTGCGCGTTCTGATTCTGGCCATAGGCCGTAGGAGCGCGCGATCTGAGGGGAGCGTTCTGTTGCTGATTCTGGCCATAGGCCGTAGGAGCGTGGCTTGTCCCGCGAACTGCCGGGGACCGGCAGCCAATCCTGAGAATGATATATATCTGAGTCAATCAAGGTGCCCGGTTTTGCTGCCGCTGCGCGGCAGATCGCGGGACAAGCCACGCTCCCACCGTTATCCGCCGAGAGTGCATGCTGAGCTTTATGGACATACAGGCCTGTAGGAGCGCGCTTGCCCGCAATCTGCTGCGCAGCAGCAGTAAAACCGGTGCATGCGCTGTGGCTGACGAACTGCATCCACCGATGCGCTGCCTGATAACGCAGGATGCACTGAAGCCCAAGTCAGGCGGATTGCCCGGCCGGATCTTCGAGACCGCGCCACTGGCTGATCACCGCCGCCATGATCTCATCGGTCAGTGTGGTGTCATTGCATGCCCTGGCGAGCATCATCGCGCCGGAAATGGAGGCGAGGATCTGCATGGCGCGCTCACGAGACGTCCCGTCCGGCAGGTCGCCTTTTTTCTCCATCAGCATGTGCAGCAAGCGCTCGATGCCCTGGGTGTAGGTCTGGCTGACCACGCCGCCCATGCGTGACACATCGGCCGCCAGCGTCGGAATCGGGCAGCAGTCGAGTTTGCTGTCGCGATGTTCGGCCGTCACGTAGCTCTGCACGATTTCGAAAACGCGGGTGCTCGCTTCCCACTGCACGAAGTATTCATCGAACGTGCGGCGGATCGCTTCGGCCACCAGTTGCTCCTTGCCGTCGGGGAACTGCCGGTAGAAACCGCCGTGGGTCAGGCCCACCGATTTGGAAAGCTCGCCGATGCCGATTCCGTCAATGCCGTGCTCGCGGTAGAGGCGGGATGCGGCGGTGAGAATCTTCTCCTTGTTCAGTAAGCGTTGTTCCTTGGTGACTTTCATAACGACCTCTTGATGCGTGGCGGCGTGAGTATACGCGCGGTTGGCTGTCCTGCGCCGAAACGAGACATCCCGGCGCTGCCTCTCTCGCTGCACCCGAATTTACAGCCCACGAAGCGCGGTGTGCGCCGGTTTAACACAGTGACTGACCCTTCCTGAATCAAAACGAATGATAGTAATGATTACAGTCATCATGTTTACATCGATATTGATGATACGTAGCATCAAAACGTTATCAGGACGAAATCCATCTGTCCGGGCTGAGCCTGCGGGTCATTCTGCGGACGACGGCCGACGGCACAGGTCGGGCAAGCGGGGCGCTCTTGTATGAGGGCCTTCATGTTGTTCAAGTTCAAGCCAGGGGGTGAGGGTGAATTCGGTACAGAGCAATGGCGGATCGTCGGCGGACGATGCTACGCCCACGGCTAAACGCAGCATGACAAGAGCGGTGGTAGGGGCCGGGTTGCTGGCGGCTGCCGTCGGCGCGGGTGTGTTTCTGGTTGACGGCGAGCGCGAGCGCGCGGTTGCGGCCGATGCACCGCCGCTGGCCGAAGTGGTGGTCAGCCGGCCACTGGTGAAGGACCTCGACAGCAGGCTGTCGTTTCTCGGCCAGTTTTCGGCGGTCGACCGCGTCGAGCTGCGCGCCCAGGTTGGCGGCACGCTGATCGGGATTCACTTCAAAGACGGACAACTGGTCAAGAAAGGCGCGCTGCTGTTCAGCATCGATCGCGTGCCTTACGAGATCCGCCTGGCCCAGGCCAACGCGCAGTTGCAACGGGCAAGCGCACGACTGGCCTACGCCAAGAGTGAATTCAACCGGGCTGATGAGCTGGCGCGTAATCAGGCGGGCTCCGTGCAGAACATGGAACTGCGCAAGTCCGACTGGCAAGAAGCGCAAGCGGCGGTGGCCGATGCCAACGCGCAGATCCGCGACGCCCAGTTCGACCTCGATCACTGCCAGATCCTCGCGCCGTTCACCGGGCGCATCGGCAATCATCAGGTGTCCGTCGGCAACCTCATCGCCGGCAGCCGCGCAGCGATCAGCCCGACCACACTGCTGGCGACCATCGTTTCCCAGGATCCGGTCTACCTGGACTTCGACATGAGCGAGTCCGATTACCAGCAGTACAAGCAATACAAGGCACGTCGTTCGGGCGATGCGCCGGAGCAGGTGCAGATCGCGGCCAGCGGCGGTCAACACTACTCGACCTCCGGCAATCTGGACTTCATCGATAACGCGCTCAACCGCGCCAGCGGCACGATTCACGCCCGGGCGACGGTGAACAATCCGGACGGCGTCCTGACACCGGGCGAGTTCGCCAGGCTGCGCGTGGTCGCCGCAGCCCCAGGCCCGACCTTGCTGGTGCCGGATGCCGCCGTGCTGCCCGATCAGTCGCACTTCATCGTGATGACCGTGGCCGATGACGGCGCGGTCGTGCCCAAGCAGGTGGAAGTCGGCGACATGCGCGCAGGGCTTCGGGTGGTCAAGTCGGGCCTGACGGCCACCGACCGGGTGATGATCGGCGGTCTGCCGTTCGCCGCGCCGGGGGCGAAGGTCAACGCCCGAGACGGGGAAATCACCCCCGACAACGATCAGGCCAAGGACTAGACGACATGCGGATAGCCCACTTTTTCATCGATCGCCCGCGCTTCGCCGTGGTCGTCAGTTGTTTCATCACGCTGATCGGTCTGGGCGCGCTGTTCGTCCTTCCCGTCGCGCAATACCCGGAGATCGTCCCGCCAACGGTGCAGGTCACGACTTCGTACCCCGGCGCGTCGGCGGAAACCATTTCCAAGACCGTGGCGACACCGCTTGAGCAGCAGATCAACGGTGTCGAGAACATGATTTACATGAGCAGTCAGTCCACCGGCGACGGCAAGCTGACGATCACTGTGACGTTTCGCATCGGCACCGACCTCAACGTCGCGCAGAACCTGACGCAGAACCGGGTGCAGAACACCATTTCGCGTCTGCCCGAAGACGTGCAGCGGCTTGGCGTTCAGGTGCGCAAAGCGACGCCGAGCATTCTGCTGGCGGTGCACCTGTTCTCGGACGACAGCACCAAGGACACGCTCTACCTGTCCAACTACGCCACGCTGCACATCAAGGATGTGCTGGCGCGGATTCCCGGCGTTGGCGACGTGCAGTTCCAGGGCGGACGCGAGTACGCCATGCGCATCTGGCTCGACCCGGACAAGGTCGCTGCCTATGACTTGAGCGCCAGTGAAGTGCTGGCCGTTCTGCGCCAACAGAACCTGCAGGTCTCGGCCGGTGTGCTGAACCAGCCGCCAACCCGCACCGCCGAAGCGTATCAATTGAATATCGAAGCCTTGGGGCGGCTGTCCAGCCCCGAAGAGTTCGAGCGCATCGTGGTCAAGACCGATCCATCGGGCCGCGTCACCCGGATCGGCGACATCGGCCGGGTCGAGGTCGGCGCGGTGGACTATGGCTCCACGGCGTTCATGGACAAGAAGGACGCCGCGACACTGCTGATTTACGCGCAGCCGGGCGCCAACTCGCTGGACGTCGACCATGCCGTGCTCGGCGCCATGGAAAACCTGAAGAAGGAGTTCCCGTCCGGAGTGGCGTACTCGATCATCTATGACCCGACGATCTTCATCGGCAAGTCTGTGGATGAAGTCATCACCACCATCTTCGAGGCCATCCTGCTGGTGGTGCTGGTGGTGTTCCTGTTCCTGCAGAACTGGCGGGCCACGATCATACCGGTGGTGGCCATCCCGATTTCGTTGCTGGGCGCATTCACCGTGCTGTACCTGTGCGGGATCTCCCTCAACAACCTGTCGCTGTTCGGCCTGGTGCTGGCGGTGGGGATCGTGGTCGATGACGCGATCGTCGTGGTAGAGAACATCGAGCGCAACATTCACGAAGGCATGACCCCGGTGGCGGCGGCGCACCACACGATGGACGAAGTCGGCGGTGCGCTGCTGTCGATCGCATTGACGCTGTGTGCGGTGTTCGTGCCTGCGGCTTTTCTGAGTGGTATTTCCGGACTGTTCTTCAGGCAGTTTGCGGTGACCATCGCGGCGTCGACGATCATTTCCTGCGTGGTGTCGCTGACCTTGAGCCCGGCGCTGTGTGCGGTGCTGTTCAAGCACAAGGGGCATGACAACGGTCGGTTCAAAGGCGTCAAGCGCTTCATGGACGCCTCGTTCGGCCGTTTCAACCGCGGTTTCGACAGGCTCTCCCACGGTTACGGCAACGTCACCCGGCGTCTGGCCCGAGTGCTCGGACTGGTCATGCTGGTCTACGTCGGCCTGATCGCCCTGACCGGCGTCGAGTTTCACAGCACGCCGACCGGCTTCATTCCGGAGCAGGACCAGGGCTATCTGATCACCATCGTGCAGTTGCCGCCGGGTGCGTCGCTGGATCGCACGGAGAAAGTCGTGCGCCAGGTCATGGACATCGCGCTGCAGACGCCAGGGATCGAGCACATCGCGCCGTTCGTAGGGCTGGATGCCACCACCTCGACCGTCGCCTCCAATGCGGGAACGGTGTTCACCGGTCTGCCGTCGTTGTACAACCACGACATGCCCGGACTCACCGCGCAATCCGTGCTGGCGGATCTGCGCAAGCGCCTGTCGGTGATCAAGGACGCCTACGTGTTGACCATTCCGCCGCCACCGGTGCAGGGCCTGGGCAGTTCCGGCGGGTTCAAGCTGATGCTCGAGGACCGCGCCGGACTGGGCTCCAAGGCACTTGCCGAGGCGGCCAACAAGCTGGTGGCCGAAGCGCGCAAAGACCCTGACTTCGTCGGTATGTTCACGCTGTTCAATGCCGGTTCGCCGTCGATCTTCGCCAACATCGACAGGGTCAAGGCGGAAAAAGTCGGGCTCAAGCCGACTGACGTGTTCTCGACGCTGCAGGTGTATCTGGGCTCGCAGTACGTCAACGACTTCAACTATCTGGGCCGCACTTATCAAGTGGTCGCCCAGGCCGATGCCCGGTTTCGCGGCACGCCGGAAGACATCACCCGTTTGAAGGTGCGCAACGACAGCGGCCAGATGGTGCCGGTGGGTACGGTGGCCGACATCGAACACAACACCATTCCGTACCGAGTGCCGCGTTACAACCTGTACCCGGCTGCAGAGGTCCAGGGCGCGGCAGCACCCGGGGTCGCGACGGGCACGGCACTGCTCAAAATGGAGCAGCTGGCCGAGAAAGTCCTGCCCAAAGGCATCGGCTTCGAATGGACCGAGCTTGCCTACCAGCAGCAACAAAAGGGCACGCCGACGCTGTTGGTGTTCGCCGCGGCGGCGCTGTTCGTGTTCCTGGTTCTGGTGGCGCAGTACGAAAGCTGGCGCTTGCCGGTGGCCATCGTGCTGATCGTGCCGATGTGCATTCTGGCGGCGATCAGCGGGCTGATCTTCCGGGGCATGCCCATCGATATCCTGGCGCAGATCGGCTTCATCGTGTTGATCGGTCTGGCGGCGAAGAACGCAATTCTCATCGTCGAGTTCGCCAAGCAGAAACAGGACGACGGTTCGACAGCGGTGGACGCGGCGGTGCATGCCGCCCGCACGCGACTGCGACCGATTCTGATGACTTCGCTGGCGTTCATTCTCGGCGTGGCGCCGCTGACCGTCGCCACCGGCGCGGGCGCGGAAATGCGTCAGTCGCTGGGCACCACGGTGTTCTTCGGGATGCTTGGCGTGACCTGTTTCGGTCTGTTGTTCACCCCGGCGTTCTACATTTTCATCCGCAAATACTTCCACGGGAGGCGTTGATGTCCAGCAAGCTTTCTTTCAGCGCGCGCCTTGTGGGCGAGACGCTGAATAAACACCCGGCCATGACCGCAGCCGGTCGCGGCGCGCAAGAATTCGGGCCGCGACGGGCGGTCCTGCCTGCCGTCATCGGTCTGGTGTTGATGAGCGCCGCGTTGTCGGGCTGCATGGTGGGCCCTGATTATCAGGCGCCGGACACCGCGCTGGTGCCATTCCACAATCAGGGCACCGACGGCGCCGCCGATCCCGCCGCTGTGCAGAACCTCGCCACCTGGTGGTACGGCTTCGACGATCCGCAACTGGTGAGCATCGTCGATCAGGTGCTGGCGCAAAACCTGGATCTGGTGGCTTCGCTGGCGCGGGTCGAACAGGCCCGTGCCGTGGCGAGCGCGGCGGGCGCCGAGTTGTATCCGACGGTGGATTTCGTCGGCTCGGCTACCAAGCAGCGGCAGAGCCTGCAAAGTCCGCTGGGGTCGCTGAGCCGCAACTTGCCGGGCTACGAACGCAATCAGAAAGACCTCACCGCAGGCGCCTCTGCCAGCTGGGAGATCGACCTGGCGGGTGGTCTTCGGCGCGGTGCGTCTGCCGCCGAAGCCGAGACACAGGCCGCAGAGGCGGCTCATCTGGGCACGCGGATCTCGGTGGTCGCCGAAGCCGCGGACGCCTATGTGCAGATCCGCGGTTACCAGGCGCGGCTGGCGGTGGCCGCCGACCAGATCAGCACCGATGAGCATTTGCTCGATCTGGTGCAGGTGCGGCGGCGCCTGGGCGATGTCGATGAGCGCGAAGTGGCTCAGGCCCAGGCGCTGCTCAAGCAGGCGCGGGCCACCGTGCCGTTGCTGCGCATCGCGCTGGAGGCGCAGTTCAATCGCCTCGACGTGCTGATGGGCAAACAGCCGGGCCGTTCGGCGACGGAACTGGCCACGGCCTCGCAGATCCCGTCGCTGCCAGCGATCAAGGACAGCATCGCACCGGCTGATGTGTTGCGCCGACGTCCGGACATCATCGCCGCCGAGCGCCGACTGGCGGCGTCCAATGAGCGAATCGGCGAAGCCATTGCCGACTACTACCCGAAAGTGTCGCTGTCAGGCGCCCTGGGCTACGAAAGCATCACTGGTCAGCACATGTTCACCGAGCGTGCATTTCAGCCCTCGATCGGTGGGCTGGTGCGTTGGCGGTTGTTCGACTTCGGCAAGATCGACGCCGAGGTTGCCCAGGCCAAGGGTGCCAACGCCGAGGCGCTTGCGCAGTATCGCCAGTCAGTGTTGAGGGCCTGCGAGGATGTCGAGAACGCTTTGGTGTCGTTGTCCCAGACCGAACAGCGCCGAGAGGAACTGGCCGGTGAGGTCAGCGCGCTGACGCGGGCCAGGGACCTGTCCGAGACCGCCTACAAGTCGGGGGCGATCCCCCTGACCGACGTGCTCGATGCCAACCGGGAATTGCTCACGGCCCGTGACAGCCTGAACAGCACAGAAGCGGACTCCTCGCGTGCTGCCGTGACGCTGTACCGGGCAATGGGCGGCGGCTGGCAGGGCCCGGGCGTCATCACCAGCCAACGCTGAGCATGACGGCGCAGGGGTAACCAGGGCAAGCCTGCCAGGCGCCATCGCAACGTTCGGCGACAGGCAGTCCGGTCGGGACGGGGGGCGATCAGCCCCCTGATCTTGGCCCTGCATCAAAAACTGCTGCCGACACTGGCACCCGCGCTGCGCAATGCCGCAGCGGCCTGCTCGTTGCCTTGCTCCAGAACGATGCCCAGGGCAGTCTTGCCGCGGGCGTCGACATGGTCGGGGTCGGCGCCCAGCTTCACCAGTTCGGGGATCATGTCGAGGCGGCCGAACAGAGCTGCAAAGGCGAGGGCGGTCTGGCCGCTGTTATTGGTCTGATCCACCGGGCAGCGGCCGAGCAGCGCGTGGGCAACCGCCGTTTCCCCTTTGAACAGTGCACCCATCAGCGCGCTGTTGCCGTTGTTATCGGCGATACAGGGATCCGCGTGGGCCGCAAGCAGCGTCCCGACTTCGTCCAGATGGCCGTGATACGTCGCCAGAACCAGCGCGGTGTAGCCCGACCCGGTCCGGCTGTCGACCGGAAACCCGGCGTCGATCAACGCCTGGCTGATGTCCTGACGGCCGGCTCTGGCGGCGTCGAACCATTGCGTGTCATACACATGAGGATCGACCCGTTGCACCGCTGCCTGTGACTGAATATGGCTTGCGGTTGCAGGCAACCACAGGTTGGGAAACAGCAGGTGACTGGCCCGCAGTGTCGCCCAGCCCAGGCCGATAATAACTGCGCCAGCGCCTGTCCAGCGCCAGCGACGTGTAAGCGTCAGCATGTTGCGTCCTTCTCGAGACCGCCACGCTGTTGGCCAGCGTGGCGGCAGGGTTGCGCCGGAATCAGTCCTGGAGTTTCTCCGCGAGCGCCTTGACGCGCCCTGCGTCCGCGTGAGTGGCGGTCACCAGACGGGTACCGTAATCGGCATCGGCCTTGTAGAAGTACGAAAGCATCGCGTACCTGTTCGCCTCGTTACGCACGTGATTGAGATCACCGCTGAGCGCCTCGATCAGATAGCCTTTGTCGGCTTCGGAAAGGCCACGGTAGTACTCGCCCGCCTGGAAGAAGTTGCGCGGCTTGGAAGTCATGCGTTGCTGGGTGGTGCCGCTGACAGGCGTCTGGGCATATTTAAAGGCCGGGTCCTGGCTCAGCTCATGGACACCGGACGGCTCGTAATTGACCTCACCCTTGCGCCCGCTGGCGTTCATCGCGCCGTCCTGGCTGTTATTGCTGACGATGGTCTTCGGGGCGTTGATCGGCAGTTGCTGGTAATTGGCGCCCAAGCGATACATCTGCGTGTCGGCGTAGGCGAACAGGCGGCCCTGCAGCATGCGATCTTCCGACGCTTCGATGCCCGGCACCAGACGGGACGGGGCGAACGCGGACTCCTCGGTGGACTCGAAATAATTGTCCGGCACGCGGTTGAGGGTCATCGTGCCGACCTTGCGCTGCGCCACGCCGGTCCAGACTTTGGTGTCGTCCAGCGCATCGAAGTCGAACTTGCCCAGTTCACCCGGCGTCAACACTTGCACGTACAAATCCCACTTCGGGAAGTCGCCCTTCTTGATGGCGCCGTACAAATCGTTGGTCATCAAGTTCCAGTCTTCGCCGACGGAACCGGCAATCTGCTTGGGTTGCAACCCGTGGACTCCCTGACGACTTTTCCAGGTGAACTTCACGTAATGCGTCACGCCATCAGCATTGATGAACTTGAATGCGTGCACCGCGGAGCCGTCCATATGTCGGTAGGAGTCAGGCATGCCTTCAACCGTATAGAGATGGGTCAGCATGTTGGTGGCTTCAGGTGTGTGGGCGAAAAAATCAAACGCCAGGTCCTGATCCTGAACCCCGGTGACGGCACTCGGTTTATTCGCATGCACAAAGTCGGGGAACTTGATGGCGTCGCGAATAAAGAATATTGGCCAGTTGATGCCGACCATGTCCCAGTTGCCTTGCGCAGTATAAAACTTCACGGCAAAACCGCGCGGATCGCGGGCTTGCTCGGGTGAACCCCGGTAACCCATGACGGTGGAAAATCGCACGAAGACCGGCGTCTGAGTGCCGGGCTTGAACACCTGCGCAACGGTCAGATCATGCAGGTCGGCATCCGGTTCGAATACGCCGAACGCCCCCGTACCGCGGGCATGCACGACGCGTTCCGGGATTCGCTCACGGTCGAAGCGCTGCAGCTTTTCGATCAGATGTGCATCTTGCAGAAGGACCGGGCCGGCTTCACCGGCGGTTTGCGAATTCTGGTTATCGCCCACCGGGGCACCGCTGTCACGGGTCAATTGCTCTGCTTGTACGGACGACATACTGGCGGCTACCAGAACGGCAGCCAAAGAGAGGCGCCAAGGGGAATACTTAACAGTCATTGGTATTATCTCCGGATTATTTTTTAATAGCCGGGGGATAATGAGTGGCGCGATATTAGCCAGCTATTTTGTTTTGCCAATGACGCCGATTGAAAATACTGATCGACGACTTTCTGAAACTTTGGCAGACGCGGGCATTTATTCGGGCGCGAATAAAATAACACGGCCTTATTGTAAAGGGTGGCACATTGGAATTATTGAAGTTGATAATTTCATTATGCGTGGACCGTTGCCAGGAATGCCTCGCCGTTGAAACTTCAACACATAGTTTGCACGTTAATTAATTGCGCAACAGGCGAGCGGTGAATATTTAGTATTTCCGGATATGCATTGGGTCTGTGCAGGGATATAGGCGCAGTCCATTCGCCGGTAAGCCAAGTGTCGGTTGCAGGGCAACCGACAAAACGGCAGAAGTCGCCTTGTCGGTGGTTCTGCAACCGGCTTGCTGTGTCGGCGCCAGATCAGTTGCCGTCCGCGACTTTACGCTCGATCTCCGCGGTTTTCTTGTTGAGTTCTTCGACGTCCTGCTCCTTGGTGCGGGTGGAGCTGGGCGTGATGACTTCATCGACGGCGCGGGTGTCATCGTCGCGGTCGGCGAGGTCCCGCTCGACGACATTCACCGGCTTGCCGGAACTGTCGACGGGCGGGGCATCGGGCTGCGGTCTGCGGGTGTCGGGGCTGATGGTTCGATCGTTGCTCATTGCCTTGTCCTCGTTGGGCTACTCACGTTGGAGGTGAGTGCCCGGCGGGAGTTCGGCTTTTTTTCAGTGACAGGCGCTGGTTCAATCGGGTTTGAAGACCGACTCAGGAGTCAGCCCTCAACGCCAGACGTTGAAATCACTTCCGGGACGGTAGCACCCAGTCGCGGCGAACGAAGTGACAGGTGTAGCCGTTGGGGATGCGCTCCAGGTAGTCCTGGTGTTCGGGCTCTGCCTCCCAGAACGGCCCGGCGGGGGCGATTTCCGTGACCACTTTGCCCGGCCACAGCCCCGAGGCGTCAACATCGGCCACGGTGTCTTCGGCGACGGCTTTCTGCTCGTCGTTGAGGTAGAAAATGGCCGAGCGATAGCTCAGGCCGATGTCGTTGCCCTGACGGTTGGCGGTCGACGGGTCGTGGATCTGGAAGAAGAACTCCAGAATTTTCCGATAGCTGATGAGGGCCGGGTCGAAGACGATTTCGATGGCTTCGGCGTGGGTGCCGTGATTTCGGTAGGTAGCGTTGGGGACGTCGCCGCCGGAGTAGCCGACGCGGGTGGAGAGGACGCCCGGGTAGCGGCGCAGCAAATCCTGCATGCCCCAGAAGCAGCCGCCGGCGAGCAGGGCGGTTTCAGTGTGCGTGGTCATGTTCAATCCTTCTCATCGATGATCTTTACGGTGAATGCCGATCAGTGTGCTCGCGCCCCGGCGACGGGTGCAAGTGCACCCGCGCAGACCTCGCGCCGCCGGATCAATCGCCGCCGAACTGTTGCCGGTACTGATTGGGTGTCAGGCCAATGCGTTCGCTGAACGCCTTGCGCATGTGCCTGGCACTGCCGAACCCGCACCGACAGGCCACGACCTTGAGCGGCAGATCGCTGCCTTCCAGCAGTTTTCGCGAATGATCGATGCGCGCGTTGAGCACGTATTGCATCGGCGTCAGGCTGACTTCGCGCTGAAACGCCCTGGCGAAGTTGCGCGCGCTCATCGCCGCCAGTTCCGCCATGCGCTGGACCGTGAACGGCTCCTCGATGTGGTCGACGACGTAGGCCTGCACTCTGGCGATGGCGGTGTCATCGCGAGGCACGGCGGCCAGCAACGGCCCGTAAGGCGTCTGCCCGCCCTGACGCTTCATCACCACCAGCAAGACCTTGGCCACTTCCAGCGCGATGTCCTTGCCGTGATCTTCCGCGACCACCGCCAGCGCCATGTCGATGCCGGCAGTGATGCCGCCTGAGGTGATCAGGTTGCGATCAATGACATAAATCTGCTCGGTCTCGACCCGCGAACCGGGATTGCGCTGCGCCAGGCGCTCGACATAGTTCCAGTGCGTGGTGCAGCGGTAGCCGTCCAGCAACCCGGCATCGCCCAGCAGAAATGCGCCGGTACAGATCGCGCCGAAACGCCGCGCGCCCTTGACCGCCGTCGGCAACCACGCCGTCAGGCCCGGATGGCCAACGCCGTACGCGCCAGGTCCGCCGGGCACCAGCAGCAGGTCAGTGCCCGCAGGCAGATCCTTGAGCGTCATGTCGGCCTGGACTTTCAGCCCGCACGAGCTGCGCACAAGGGTCTGATGCTCGGCCACGGTCAGCAACCGGTAGTGTTGGTCCTCAGGGAGCAAGCGATTGGAAATCGAGAAAACATCCATCGGCCCTGTGACATCGAGCATCAACATGTCATTGAACAGGACCATTACCACGGTTTTGTGCGCAGATTCCCGCATGCGTCAATCGCCTTTCCTTCACCCGGAGCTGCCAGCGCAGCGTCGGGCCATTGCCTGAATACAGACGGCATTCTAGGGGATTGCACGCATGATCGTGTGAATGTTTGTGAAAGGGCTGAGCCATGAAGGGCGCGACGGATGCAGGTTCCGGGTCGGCGGCCGCTACAGCGCCGGTTGCGGGCGGCCATCACAGCATGCAGGCAGACGAAAACGCAGCCGAGCGCCGGCCATTTCCGACGTCTCCACGAACAGGCTGCCTTTGTGGGCATCAATCACTGACCGGCAGACTGCCAGACCGATCCCCAGACCGCCCGGCTTGGTCGTGTGAAACGCTGTGAAAATCTGTTCGTGCTGATCGCCAGGGATGCCGGGGCCGTTGTCATCGACACAAACCTCGATGCCGTCTGCCACGTCACAGGATGAAATCCGCAGCAGTCGGCCGTCGACACGGGATTCGGCCATGGCCTCCAGCGCGTTGGTGATCAGATTGAGCAACAGCTGCTGAAGCTGCACCGGGTCGGCGAAGACAAAGCGCGTCGCCGCCAGTGACAGCTCCAGCCGGACCTGATGCCTGGCCAGGGCTGGCGTCGCGATGGCGGTCGCCTCACCGATGGCGTCATCGACCTTGAACAGTTGCTGGTGCAAAGGCGCCTGGCGGGCCAGCGCGCCCAGGGATTTGACGATGTTGGCCACGCGCTCACAGCCGGCGCGGATGTCCTTGAGGCCGGCGACCGCTTCCTCGACATTGGGCGTGTCACGCTGCAACCAGCGCAGACTTGCGGCGGCGTTGGCCACAATGCCCATCAGCGGCTGACAGATTTCGTGGGCAATCGAGGCGCTCAGCTCGGCCATCATCTTGTCGTGCAGCGAGCGGGCGAGGTCCGCCTGGGCGGTCGCGCTGGCGACCGTCGCGGCACCAGCGGGCTCGAGGCGAATCTTTTCGACGGCGCGCGAATAGGTGTCGATGAGGGAATCGCCGACCTCCATCTTCGGCGTCGACAACTCCAGCATCGCCAGCCGCTGGCAGGGGACCGGAGGCATCGTCGGGACGCTGGTGATTACAGCCTGCTGGCCGGTGTGCGGATCGATCCCGAGTCGGTACACCCGATCATTGCGCTCTGGCGCCGCCACATCAGCGGGCCATGCCCGCTCAAGCAGGCGTTTGAGGGTCGAATCGCTGGCGGACGGCGTGTCGGTGTGGATCTGAGCGTGTCGTTCTTCCAGCATCGTGCCCCCTGCGGTTTGCAGCCTTTTCATCATTGCAACCGCAGTATACGCAGCAGTTTTCAAGCACAACGCGACCGGGGGCGGTTTGGCAGAAATGAACACCCCGATGTCCGTCATGGTCCCCACCTGGCCGAAAAAAGCCGCAACTAAGCACGCGTGGCGAGGGTCTGCCTGTGATGACGGTCAGAAAAAGGGAAGCGTTCATGTCGGGGCCCCGAATCGGTTTTGCCTGCCAGTTTCGTCACGCCGGGCGCGACGTGCCGGGGCAGGCACTGTCGGCCAAAGAACTCAAGGCGCTGGAAGGCGGGCTGAATCCTCGCACCACCACACTGCGCTGGATGGACAGCGTGACCCGCGAGATTGCCTGGGAGAAGCTGCATGAAATCGTCGAGCACAATCTGGACGCGCAACTGCGTCTGCTGGCGCATGTGGCCCAACTGCCAGCGACGCTGCGAATGTTGAGGCTGAGCAGCGATCTGTTGCCGTTCTACAGTCATCCTCGCGTGGTCGAGTTCTACCGTCAGCCAGCGGTCATGGACAACCTGCGCACACGCTTCGCTGCCATCGGTGCGCTGGCGCGGGAATCGGACATCCGGCTGTCGTTTCATCCCGGACAGTTTTGCGTGCTGGGCTCGGACCGCCCGGATGTCGTGGAAAACAGCATCGCCGAGTTCGAGTACCACGCCGACATGATCCGCATGATGGGCTACGGCTTACGGTTTCAGGACTTCAAATGCAATGTGCACATCGCCGGGCGACTGGGCAGCGAGGGCGTTCGCGCCGTCTGGCCACGTCTCTCCGAGGTGGCGCGCAACTGCATCACCTTCGAGAACGAGGAAAAGGTCTATGGCGTCGACGCTTGCCTGGAACTGGCCGACCTGGCGCCCGTGGTGCTCGATATTCATCACTGCTGGATCAATGAAAACCGCTACATCGCCACCGACGATCCACGGGTTCAGCGGATCATCGACAGCTGGCGCGGCGTGCGGCCGGTCATGCATTACTCCCAGCCGCCGGAATCCCTGCAACAGGCCGGGTTCAGCGCCGACCAGAAGCTTGAAATGGATGCGTTGCTCGAAAAGGTCGGCAAGCGCGATCTTTACGGACACAGCGCGCGGATGTGGAACGCGTGGACCAACACCTACGCCCTGAGTTTTCTCGACCGCTTTGACATCATGTTCGAGGCCAAGGACAAAAACCTTGCCGCGGAGGACTTCTACCGCCGTTATCTGGCCTGACGGGTCATCCAATGCCTTACTCCGAGCACTGCCGCACGATTTCATGGCGGCACTGGCAATCTGGTCTAGAGTTTCTGGAGTCGACGGGAAACCGCTGACGCCGTGATGAATCGACTTCCGGCAACGTACCGGGAATTACCTGATCAGGAGTGCACGATGGATCTCAACCGTCGGCAGTTTTTCAAGGTCGCCGCTGTCGGTCTTGGAGGCTCGAGCCTGGCAGCGTTGGGCATGGCCCCGACGCCTGCTTTCGCCGAGCAGATACGCCATTTCAAACTCGCTCACACCCATGAAACCCGCAACACCTGCCCGTATTGCTCGGTGGGTTGTGGCTTGATCATGTACAGCCAGGGGGACGCGGCAAAAAACGTCGCGCAGAACATCATTCATATCGAAGGTGACGCCGACCATCCGGTCAATCGCGGCACCTTGTGCCCCAAAGGCGCCGGCCTGCTGGACTTCATTCACAGTCCCGGCCGCCTCAAGTACCCGCAGATCCGCAAACCGGGCAGCAACGAGTGGACCCGGATTTCCTGGGACGAGGCGCTCGATCGTGTCGCTGACCTGATGAAGGCTGACCGCGATGCCAACTTCATCGAGAAGAACGCCAAGGGCGAAACCGTCAACCGCTGGCTCACCACCGGGTTTCTTGCGGCCTCGGCGGCGTCCAATGAGGCGGGTTATCTGACCCACAAGGTCGTTCGTGCAACCGGCATGCTGGGGTTCGATAACCAGGCGCGTGTCTGACACGGCCCGACGGTGGCAAGTCTTGCCCCGACGTACGGCCGTGGTGCCATGACCAATACCTGGACCGATATCGCCAACGCGAATCTGATCCTGGTGATGGGTGGCAACGCAGCAGAAGCGCACCCTTGCGGTTTCAAATGGGTGACCGAAGCCAAGGCGCACAACCAGGCGCGACTGATCGTGGTCGATCCACGCTTCACGCGAACCGCGTCCGTGGCCGACTATTACGCACCGATCCGCACCGGCAGCGACATCGCCTTCATGGGCGGGCTGATCAACTACTTGCTGACGCAGGACAAGATCCAGCACGAATACGTGCGCAATTACACTGACGTGTCGTTCATCGTCAAAGCTGGCTATGGCTTCGAAGACGGAATTTTCAGCGGCTATGACGCCGAAAAACGGGTGTACAGCGATAAATCCGGCTGGGGCTACGAGCTGGGCGAGGACGGTTTCGCCAAGGTCGATCCGACGCTGCAGGATCCGCGCTGCGTCTACCAGTTGATGAAACAGCATTACAGCCGTTACACCCCGGAAATCGCCAGCCTCACCTGCGGTATGCCGCAGGACAGGATGATGAAGATCTGGGAAGAGATCGCCACGTGCTCGGTGCCGGGCAAGACCATGACGATCCTCTACGCACTGGGCTGGACCCAGCACTCCATCGGCGCGCAGATCATCCGCAGCGCGGCGATGGTGCAATTGCTGCTGGGTAACGTCGGCATGGCCGGTGGCGGCGTCAATGCGTTGCGCGGTCACTCCAACATTCAGGGGCTGACCGACCTGGGCCTGTTGTCCAACTCGCTACCGGGCTATCTGACCCTGGCTCAGGATGGCGAGCAGGACTACGACGCGTTCATCGCCAAACGCACGCAGAAACCGCTGCGGCCGGGGCAGTTGTCCTACTGGCAGAACTACAGCAAGTTTCACGTCAGCCTGATGAAGTCCTGGTACGGCGCCAACGCCACCGCCGAGAACAAATGGTGCTACGACTACCTGCCCAAGCTGGATGCTGCCAGCTACGACATCCTCAAGATGTTCGACATGATGGGCCACGGCCATGTCAACGGTTACATATGTCAGGGCTTCAACCCGATTGCGGCGCTGCCGGACAAAAACCGGGTGATGAAAGCGCTGGCGCGGTTGAAGTGGCTGGTGATCATGGACCCGCTCGCCACCGAAACATCCGAGTTCTGGCAGAAGGTAGGCCCGTATAACGACGTGGTGACCGAAGACATCCAGACCGAAGTCATTCGCCTGCCCACGACCTGCTTCGCCGAAGAGGACGGCTCGCTGGTCAACAGCAGTCGCTGGTTGCAATGGCACTTCAAAGGGGCCGAAGGACCTGGCGAGGCGATCACCGACATCCGCATCATGAGCGAGCTGTTCATTCGCCTGCGCAAGCGCTACGAGCAAGAGGGCGGCGCCTACGCCGAGCCGTTGCTCAAACTCAGTTGGCCTTACAAAGTCGCCGAAGAGCCGTCGCCGGAGGAAATCGCCAAGGAGATCAACGGCGCCGCCACCACGGATTACACCGATCCATTGGGGGCTGCGGTCAAGGGCGGCACGCAGCTGGCCGGCTTCGCGCAACTCAAGGACGACGGCAGCACGGCGTCCGGATGCTGGATTTTCTGCGGCAGCTGGACCGAGGCTGGCAATCAGATGGCCCGCCGCGACAACAGCGATCCGTATGCCATGCATCAGCATCAAGGCTGGGCATGGGCGTGGCCGAGCAATCGGCGCATTCTCTACAACCGCGCCTCAGCCGACCCGCAGGGCAAGCCGTGGGATCCGAAGAAACGCGTCATCTGGTGGAATGGCAAGGTCTGGACCGGTACCGACGTGCCGGACTTCGCCGTGACCTCGGCGCCGGAAGCGGGGATGAACCCGTTCATCATGAACCCCGAAGGCGTGGCGCGGTTCTTCGCCGTCGACAAGATGAACGAAGGGCCATTCCCTGAACACTACGAGCCGTTCGAGACCCCCATCGGAATCAACCCGCTGCACCCGAACAACAAGAAGGCGACCAGCAATCCGGCCGGGCGCATCTTCGATTCGGTGTGGGATTCGCTGGGCGTCGCCAAGGACTTCCCGTACGCAGGCACCAGCTACCGGCTCACCGAGCACTTCCATTATTGGAGTAAACATTGCCGGCTCAACGCGATTGCCCAACCGGAGCAGTTCGTCGAGATCGGTGAGGCGTTGGCCAAAGAAAAAGGCATTGCCGCGGGTGATCGGGTCCGGGTCAGCTGCAAGCGCGGATTCATCGAGGCGGTGGCGGTGGTGACCAAGCGGATTCGTCCGCTGCAGGTCAACAACCAGGTGGTGCATCAGGTCGGCATTCCGATTCACTGGGGCTTCACCGGTACGACGCGCAATGGCTATCTGGCCAACACGCTGGTGCCGTTCCTGGGTGACGGCAATTCGCAGACCCCGGAATCCAAGTCGTTCCTGGTCAACGTGGAGAAAATCTGAATGGCCATTCAAGACATCATTGCCCGTTCAGCCACCACCACGGTGCCGTCTTCGATCCGCCAGCTGGACGAAGTCGCCAAGCTGATCGACACCACCAAATGCATTGGCTGCAAGGCCTGCCAGGTCGCGTGTTCGGAGTGGAACGAGCTGCGCGACGAGGTCGGTCACAACCACGGCACGTACGACAACCCGCAGGACCTGAGCGCGCAGACCTGGACCCTGATGCGCTTCACCGAGCATGAGACCGCCGACAACGACCTGGAGTGGCTGATCCGCAAGGACGGCTGCATGCACTGCGCCGATCCCGGCTGCCTCAAGGCGTGCCCGAGCCCCGGCGCCATCATCAAGCACGCCAACGGCATCGTCGATTTCAACCAGGACCACTGCATCGGCTGCGGCTATTGCATCACCGGTTGCCCGTTCGACATCCCGCGCATCTCCCAGAAAGACCACAAAGCGTACAAATGCACGCTGTGTTCGGACCGGGTGTCAGTCGGGCTGGAGCCTGCGTGCGTGAAGACCTGCCCGACCGGCGCAATCGTCTTCGGCACCAAGGAGGACATGAAAGTGCACGCCGCCGAACGCGTGGTCGACCTGAAATCCCGCGGCTTCGAGAACGCCGGCCTGTACGATCCGGCGGGCGTGGGCGGCACCCATGTGATGTACGTGCTGCACCACGCAGACAACCCCAAGCTGTACGCGGGACTGCCGCAGAACCCGGAGATCAGTCCATTGGTCGGGCTCTGGAAAGGCGTGACCAAACCCCTGGGTTTGCTGGCGATGGGGCTGGCCGTGCTGGCCGGGTTCTTCCACTACGTGCGGATCGGGCCGCAACGCGAAGAGCACGAGGAGGACGTCCATCCTGCCGACCCCACAGGTGACGCCAGCGTGCATGAAGTCGATCCGGCGGTGCACGTCTACGATCCGAAACGCCCGGGACTCGAAGGGGAGCAACGGCCATGAGCGACAACCGTGAACCCGGAAAGACCCTTTTGCGGTACAACGCTAACGAGCGGACCAACCACTGGCTGGTGGCGATTCTGTTCTTCATGGCCGGGCTGTCCGGCCTTGCGCTGTTTCATCCGGCGATGTTCTGGCTCACCCATCTGTTCGGCGGCGGCCCGTGGACGCGCATCCTGCACCCGTTCATGGGTGTGGCGATGTTCGTGTTTTTCTTCGGCCTGGTGATTCGCTTCTGGCGTGCCAACCTGTTCATCGCCAATGATCGTCTGTGGCTCAAGCGCATCGGTCGGGTGATGCAGAACGAGGAGGAGGGCGTGCCGCCGGTCGGCAAGTACAACCCCGGACAGAAGCTGTTGTTCTGGACGTTGTTGCTGTGCATGCTGGCGCTGTTGCTCAGTGGCATCGTCATCTGGCGCGCCTGGTTCAGCGAGTATTTCGACATCACCCTGATTCGCCTGGGTGCGCTGATCCACGCCTTGGCCGGTTTCATACTGATCGTCAGCATCATCGTGCATATTTACGCGGGTATCTGGATCAAGGGCTCGGTCGGCGCGATGTTGCATGGCTGGGTCAGTCGCCGATGGGCCAGGAAGCACCACGAGTTGTGGTATCGCCAGGTCGTCGACAAGCAATCGCCACCGACGCAGGCCGCTCCACCTACCCGCCGAAAAGGATGAAGTCTTGAGTCAGATTCTCGATCCCGAGGAAATCCAGGCGCAGGGCGGCAGCTTCGTCCTGCCGTTCCTGCACGTGCCGCCTGACAACCTGTTCGCCTTGCGTGCCGAGCGCCTGGAGTCGCTTGCGGCCGGCAACCCGATGGCCGATTACCTGCGCCTGATCGCCAGTCTGTGTCGAGTGCAGCAGAGCCTGCTGGATCAGCCCCCGCAAGACTGGACTCCCGACAACCAGCGCCTTGACTTGTGCCGACAGCACGGCCTGCCGCCGCTGGCCGCCGACAGTCTGGTGCGCGAGGTGCATTGGCAGGTGTATCTGCAGGCGCTGCTGCAGCGCTGCCAGCCTGCGAATGACAAGGTCGGCCAGGCGCTGGACCGGTTGCGCGATGCCGATGAAGGCCAGCTCAAGGTCTGGGCAATTTCGCTGCTCGGCGGCCAGTACGCAGGACTTCCCGCAGCGCTGGTGCCGTTCCTCGGCGCAGCCCTGCAGGCGGCCTGGAGCCAATGGCTGCTGACGCTGCCCACCGACAACCTGAAGCCCTGCGACAGCCTGAACCAATGCCCGGCATGTGGTTCGCCCGCCATGGCCGGTGTCATTCGCCATCGCGGCAAGTACACCGGGCTGCGCTATCTGGTGTGCTCGCTGTGCGCCTGCGAATGGCATGTCGTGCGGGTCAAATGCGTGTACTGCGAACAGAGCAAGGGCCTGAAATACGTGAGCCTGGACGATGATCGCGTGGCCGCCGACAAAGCCCCGTTGCGCGCCGAGGTGTGCCCTGGCTGCAACAGCTACCTCAAGCATATTTATCTGGAGAACGATGCGCAGGCCGAGGCGCTGTCGGCAGACTTGTCGAGTCTGATGCTGGACATGCGCCTGGACCTGGACGGCGTCCAGCGTATCGCGCCCAACTTGATGCTGGCGCCTGGGGCAGCGTGAAAACCGCGTCTACACTCCATCGTTCGCGCTCAAGGCTTCTGGCCTGGCATCGGCAGCAACGGCCTGTTACGGAGTCACTGAATGGCTGAACACCTCGCTTCGCTCCCGCCGCGTCTTCCTTCCGTCGACAGCCTTTTGCGTCATCCCGCGTGCCACCCTCTGATCGACCGCTACGGCCGCGATGCGGTGCTGGCGACGCTGCGCCAGTTACTCGACGACGTGCGTGAATCTGCACGTCTGGGTCAGGTCGACGCGGTGGAAGCCAGCGCCGACGTGCTGATAGGCCGGGCGTCGGAACGGCTGGTGATGCAGCACCGCAGCAACGTGCGTCGCGTCTTCAACCTCACCGGCACCGTGCTGCACACCAATCTGGGGCGTGCGCTGCTGCCGGAGGAAGCCATCGAGGCCATGCAGACCGCTGCGCGTTATCCGCTCAACCTCGAATTCGACCTGGACACCGGCAAGCGCGGCGATCGGGACGACCTCATCGAAGGCCTGATCCGCGAACTCACCGGTGCCGAGGCCGTCACGGTGGTCAACAACAATGCCGCGGCGGTGCTGCTGGCGCTGAACAGTCTGGGCGCGCGTAAAGAAGGCATCATTTCCCGGGGCGAACTGATCGAGATCGGCGGAGCGTTCCGCATTCCCGACATCATGGCGCGGGCTGGCGTCAGACTGCACGAGATCGGCACCACCAACCGCACTCACGCCAAAGACTACGAAGCGGCGATCAACCCGCGCACCGGGCTGCTGATGCGCGTACACACCAGCAATTACAGCATTCAGGGCTTCACCGCCAGCGTGCCGACCGGCGAGCTGGCGCAAATCGCCCATCGCCACGCCTTGCCGCTGCTCGAGGACCTGGGCAGCGGCAGTCTGCTCGACCTGACGCGCTGGGGCCTTCCACCCGAGCCCACGGTCCGGCAGACGCTGGCCGAAGGCGCGGACATCGTCACCTTCAGCGGCGACAAATTGCTTGGCGGCCCGCAAGCCGGTCTGATTGTCGGAGACAAGGCGCTGATCGCCCGAATCAAGAAGAACCCGCTCAAACGTGCGCTGCGCGTCGACAAACTCACCCTTGCCGCGCTGGAAGCTGTGCTCAGTCTGTACCGCGATCCGGATCGCCTGGCGGCGCGCCTTCCGAGCCTACGGCTGCTGACCCGGCCACAGAGCGAAATCCTCGCGCAGGCCGAGCGCCTGCGGCCATTGCTTGCGCGGGTGCTGGGCGAGAGCTGGGGCGTGCTGGTGCAGCCTAGCCTGGGGATGATCGGCAGCGGCAGCCAGCCGGTGGCGCGCCTGCCGAGCGCATCGTTGTGTTTACGACCGATCGTCTCGAAAAAGCAACGAGGCCGTCGCCTGCATGCACTCGAGGCGGCGCTGCGCGGTCTGCCGATTCCGGTGCTGGGTCGCATCGATGACGATGCGCTGTGGCTCGACCTGCGCCAGCTGGATGATGAAGCCGCCTGGATCGCCCAGTTGCCGCAGCTGCGCTGGGAGGAACCGGCAACATGATTGTCGGCACCGCCGGGCATATCGATCACGGCAAAACCGCGTTGCTCGAAGCGCTCACCGGTCAGGCGGGTGATCGACGGCGCGAGGAACGCGAGCGTGGCATCACCATCGATCTGGGCTATCTGTACGCCGAGCTTGCGCCGGGAGCCGGCCTGACCGGATTCATCGATGTTCCCGGGCACGAACGTTTCATCCACAACATGCTGGCCGGGGCGCAGGGCATCGACCTTGTGCTGCTGGTGGTGGCCGCTGACGACGGCGTCATGCCGCAAACCCGCGAGCATCTGGCGATCGTCGAACTGCTCGGCATCCCTGGTTTGCTTGTGGTCATCAGTAAATGTGACAGGGTCGACGCCTCCCGCATCGAGCAAGTGAGCGTGCAGATCGATGAGTTGCTCGCCTCCGGCCCGTACGCGCAGGCTGCGCAGTATCGGGTGTCGAGTCTCAGCGGCGAGGGTGTCGATGCGTTGCGCGCAACCCTGCTCGACGCGGCCGACAAGGTACTTGAACGCAGCGACCGTGGCGGCTTTCGTCTCGATGTCGACCGGGCGTTCAGCGTTGCCGGCGCGGGCATTGTCGTCACCGGCACTGCGCTTGCCGGGCACGTGGCAGTGGGCGACACCTTGCTGCTCGGCCAGCAAGGCAAGAGCGTCCGCGTGCGCGGCCTGCATGCGCAGAATCAGGCCGCCGCCCACGCCCGCGCCGGTCAACGTGTGGCGCTCAATCTGAGCGCCGAAAAGTTATCGCTGGAGCAGATCCACCGAGGCGACTGGCTGTTGCCCGAATGGCTGTTCGCACCGACGCAACGCATCGACATCACGTTGCACCTGCTGAGCAGCGAGACCCGCGCCTTCGAGCATTTCAGCCCGGTGCACGTGCACCTCGGCACACAGGATGTCACCGCACGCGTGGCGCTGCTCGAAGGCAGCAGCGTGGCGCCGGGACAGCGGATGCTCGCGCAATTGCTGCTCAATGCGCCTGTTCATGCGGTGCACGGCGATCGACTAGTGCTGCGCGACCAGAGCGCGCAGCGCACGCTGGGCGGCGGCCGGGTTCTTGATCCGTTTGCGCCATCCCGTCAGCGGCGCAGCGCAGAACGGCTGGGCCAGCTGCAAATCCTTGCCCGCGCCGACGGCCTGGAGCAGGCGCTGACCGAATGGATGGCCAGCAGCCAGACCGGCCTTGATCCGCAGCAGCTCGAGCGCCAGTTCAACCGACTGCGATCGACCTGGCAATTGCCGGCCGGTATTCGTGTGATCACCACCCGGCAGGGTCAGTTGCTGTTCAGCGACATGCGCTGGCAGGCGTTGCACGGCCTGCTGCTGGAGCATCTGGGCAAGTTTCACCAGGCCGAGCCCGACCAGTTGGGCCCGGACCGCGACCGCCTTCGACGTTTCAGTGCGCTGCCGCTGGAGCGGCCCGCTTTCATCGCACTGCTGGACGAGGCGCTCGCCAGCGGCAGCGTCGCCAGCAGCGGGCCATTGCTGCATTTGCCGGATCACCGCGTGCAGCTCAACGACGAGGACGCCGCGCTCTGGCAGCAGATCCTGCCGATGATGGAGCAGGGCGGTTTCGACCCGCCGTGGGTGCGCGATCTGGCGCAGGCGACCGGGCAGGGCGAGGCGCAGGTGCGCCTGTTGCTGCGCAAACTAGGGCGGATCGGTCAGGCGCATCAGGTGGTGCGCGATCTTTTCTATTGCCAGTCCACAATTGAAACAATGGCCGCTATGCTGTTGCGGCAGTCGGAGCGTGAACCGGTGATTCAGGCCGCAGCGTTCAGGGACAGCCTGGGCATTGGCCGCAAGCGCAGTATCCAGATTCTCGAGTTTTTCGATCGCATCGGCTTCACCCGGCGAATCGGCGACCAGCGCCGGATTCGGCCGGACAACGCGCTGGCGCAGTCCAGTGCTGCGCAGGACGATGCGTTCTGATCGATCATGGAAGGCAATCGCGCCCGGTGGCGCGGCCGGGCTTCAAACCCGGTTGGGGACGGCAGCCGTTCCCGGGCAGGTTCGACTCCCGCTGCCTTCCGCCATTCATGCGCCCCATGACACCGCCGCTGCTGCGGGACATTCCGGGCGCTGATGCGCCGCCAGGGTGCAGGTGACCCAGGCGATCCCCTCGCTTTGCGACCGTTCTCCGGACGAACGTCACCCCGCTGCAGTGAACCTGAAACCATTTGTACGGTCTGTTGACCACTGCGCGCGCTGCTCGTCGGGTCTTGAGACGCCGACGGTTCTGCAGGTGCGTGCACGCCCGGTTGCCTTCTTTCGCTGTTGCAGCGCATTGCCTTCGCTGCACGCCAGGCGTTTGTCCATTGCACGCGGCCCGACCATCCGGCCGTTCTTTTTTATTTGTCGAAGATCTCCCATGTCTCTATTTCGTCCAGATTCCGCTACTTTCCCGTCGCCATCTTCCTTGCCGGGCGCTCGACGCCGTTTGCTCAGCGCCGGCCTGACGGGAACTCTGTTCGCCCTGACGCTCGCCTCCCAGGCGCACGCCGAAACCGCCAGCAAGGATCGCTGGGTCAGCGACACCCTGAGCACCTACGTACGCAGCGGTCCCACCGACGGCTATCGCATCGTCGGTACGCTGAAGTCCGGACAGAAAGTCGAGCTGCTCAATACCCAGGGCGATTACAGCCAGGTGCGCGGTGGCTCAGGCGACAGCGTATGGATTCCGTCGGCGGACCTGCAGGAAGTCCCCGGCCAGGCCGAACGTCTGCCGCAGCTGACCCAACAGGTCGCTGACCTGAGTGCGCAGCTGAAAACCATTGATGACGACTGGAAAACCAAGGTCCAGGGCATGCAGGAAACCCTCGATTCGCGGAAAAAACTGGTCGATGAGCTGGAGGCCCGCAGCAAGGACCTCAATGCGCAGCTCACCGATGCGCAATCCGAACTGCGCTCGACCCAGGCCAAGCTCGGCGATGAGAACAATCAGGTCCTGATGCGTTACATGGTCTACGGCGGCAGCATTGCCGGGGCCGGTCTCTTGCTGGGCCTGATCCTTCCGGCGCTGACCCGGGGTCGTAAGCGCAACGATCGCTGGTTCTGAAGCAACGTTTGACGCAGCCACGCCGCTGAATGAGGAGGGCGACGCTTTGTGCGTCGGCCTCCCTGGCGGCGATCCTGCCTGCACGCGTTCGAGGCCGCGAGCCGCAGCGTGTCGTGGCTGCTTTCGTGAAATTCTCCAGGTTGTGACTAGTAAGTTCTGCGACAGGCGCTACTTTGATGCAGTGGCAATCAAAATACGCAGCCGTGTTCTAAGCGCTTCCATGCACGCAGAGATGCCGGGCAACGCCGTGGCAAGCCGCCACTGACGCGGCCGTGACATCCGTTTCACACGGCTTTATCACAACAACAAGAGAGTCTGTTCATGAAGTTCGAACCCTTCGCCCGATCGCTGATTGCGACGGCCTTTACCTTTGGCCTTTCCTGTTCCTACGCGGCCTCCGTTGCGCCTGCCGCTGCCGAAAACGGCATGGTCGTGACGGCGCAACACCTGGCCAGCCACGTCGGCGTCGACGTCCTCAAATCCGGGGGCAACGCGGTGGACGCAGCCGTCGCCGTCGGCTATGCCCTGGCTGTGGTCTACCCCGCAGCCGGCAACCTGGGCGGCGGTGGTTTCATGACCATTCAGCTGGCGGACGGGCGCAAGACGTTCCTCGACTTCCGCGAAAAGGCGCCGCTGGCCGCCACCGCCAACATGTATCTGGACAAGGACGGCAATGTCGTTCCCGACCTCAGCGCCAAGGGCCATCTGGCGGTGGGCGTACCGGGTACGGTCTCCGGCATGGAGATGGCGCTGAACAAATACGGCACGAAAAAGCGCGCCGAGATCATCGCACCGGCCATCAAGCTGGCGGAAAACGGCTTTGCGCTGGAGCAGGGCGACGTCGATCTGCTGAACACGGCCACCGACCAGTTCAAGGCCGACAAAGACCTGAGCCCGATCTTTCTGAGCAAGGGCCAACCGCTGCAGGTCGGCGCCAGGCTGGTGCAGAAAGACCTGGCGAAAACCCTCAAGGAAATTTCCCTCAAGGGCACCGACGGTTTCTACAAGGGCTGGGTTGCGAAAGCCATCGTCGACTCCAGCCAGGCGGGCAAGGGCATCATCACTCAGGCCGACTTGGACACATATAAAACCCGAGAGCTGGCGCCCATCGAGTGCGATTACCGTGGCTACCACGTTGTCTCGGCGCCGCCACCCAGTTCAGGTGGCGTGGTGATCTGCGAGATCATGAACATCCTCGAAGGCTATCCGATGCAGGAGCTGGGCTATCACTCGGCCCAGGGCCTGCATTATCAGATCGAAGCGATGCGGCATGCCTACGTGGACCGCAACAGCTATCTGGGTGACCCAGACTTCGTGAAGAACCCGATCAGTCATCTGCTCGATCGCGATTATGCGGCCAAGCTGCGCGCCGCCATCGAGCCACAGAAGGCCGGCGTTTCGCAGGCGATCAAACCGGGCGTCGCGCCCCATGAAGGCAATAACACGACGCACTATTCCATCGTCGACAAGTGGGGCAACGCGGTCTCGGTCACCTACACGCTCAACGACTGGTTTGGCGCTGGCGTGATGGCGAGCAAGACCGGGGTCATCCTCAACGATGAAATGGACGACTTCACTTCCAAGGTCGGCGTGCCGAACATGTACGGTTTGATTCAGGGGGAAGCGAACGCCATTGCGCCGGGCAAGACGCCGCTGTCATCGATGAGTCCGACCATCGTCACCAAAGACGGCAAGGCGGTGATGGTCGTCGGCACGCCGGGGGGCAGTCGGATCATCACGGCCACCTTGCTGACCATGCTCAACGTCATCGATTACGGCATGAACATTCAGGAGGCGGTGGACGCGCCGCGTTTCCACCAGCAGTGGATGCCGGAGACCACCAACCTGGAAAACTTCGCCGTGAGCCCCGATACCCGCAAGATTCTCGAAAGCTGGGGTCACACGTTTGCAGGCCCTCAGGACGCCAACCATCTGGCGGCAATTCTGGTCGGCGCGCCTTCGCTGGGCGGCCAGCCGGTCGGCAACAACCGGTTCTACGGCGCCAACGATCCACGCCGCAATACCGGTCTGTCCCTGGGTTATTGAGGGCAATGACGCTGCTGAACGAGGCCGCGGCTTCGTTCAGCGGCGCTCACGCAGGCTGCGTTCCATTCTCGCCAGACCTTCTTCGAGCATCGGCCGCGGGCAGCCGAAATTCAGCCGCACGAACTGTCCGCACTCGTCGCCAAACTCCAGGCCGTCACTGAGCGCGACTCTGGCATGTTCGAGGAAGAACCGTTGCGGGTGTTCGAGCCCCAGGTCCGAACAATCCAGCCAGGCCAGGTACGTGCTTTGCGGCAAGTGCATGCGGATGCCCGGGAAGCGGGTGTTGATGGCCTCGGCCAGGTAATCCCGATTGCCCTGCAGGTACGCCATGACCTCCGCCAGCCACGGCGCGCCGTCGCGGTAGGCCACTTCCGTTGCCTCCAGGCCCAGCGCGTTGACGCTGTCCACCAGACCCAGGCGGCCCGCATTGAACCGCTGGCGCAACCCGGCGTTCTGGATGACGGCGAAGGCGGTTTTCAGGCCGGCGATGTTCCAGGCCTTGCTCGCCGACATCAACGTCACGCTGCGCGCCGCGATGTCTTCGCTGAGCGCCGCTATCGGCGTGTGCTGGCGACCGTCGAACAGAATGTCGGCGTGAATTTCGTCAGAGATGATCAGCACGTCGTGGCGCACGCAGGCCTGGCCGATGGCCTGTAACTCGTCGCGGTCGAACACCTTGCCCAGCGGATTGTGCGGATTGCTCAACAGCAGCGCGCGAGTTTTGGGCAGCGCCTGTTCCAGAGCGTCGAGGTCGGTGTGGTATTCGCCATGGGCGTCGGCATGGAACGGCAAGTCGACACGGGGCAGTTTCCAGTGCGCGGGTGCGTGCAGCAGCGGCGAATAGTTGGGCGTCTGCACCAGCACGCCGCTGCCTGCCGGCACCAGGGCGTTGAGGGCCATGTTCACGCCCGGTTCGACGCCAGGAAGAAAGACCAGATCCTCAGGCTGGATCTGCCAGTGGTAACGCCGGGCCAGATGGTCGACCAGCGTCTGGCGCAGGCTGTCTTGTGCCACGGAGTAACCCAGCAGCGGGTGCTCGAGGCGGTTTTTCAGCGCCTGTACGATCGGCTCGGCGACAGGGAAATCCATGTCGGCCACCCACATGGGCAGCACGTCCTCGGGGTACTGACTCCATTTTTTGCTGCCGGTGTTCAAGCGCTGGAACACGCTGTTCAGATCCATGGTCTTGCCTGTCTTGCCGGAAATAATCGGCGATTGTGCCAGACAACGGCAGACGACTTAAGCGTTGCGCCACGCATCTTGCAATGTAACCTTTAATGGTTACATACCGTTTAGTAACCTTTTAAGGTTACATGGCTCGATTTGGCCTATAGTGGGGGCAGACACTTTGCAACGGAATGATTGATGACCATCAAAGCGGTTTTGACGGGCGATCTCATGCACTCCCAGGACGTGGCCGACACCCAGGCTTATCTGGATGCGCTGAAACAGGTGCTCGACGCCGTCACCCAACGTTACGCTTCGAGCACCGAGACCTATCGTGGCGACGGGTTTCAGGTGGTGCTCGATCAGCCGTCTCAAGCCTTCGACTGCGCACTGGCCATCCGTGCCGGGCTTATCGCACTGAGCCCTGCGGGTGAACGCTGGGACGCGCGGATCGCCGTGGGTATCGGCGCTTCGGGTGAGGGCAAGCAGTACGGCGAGGCGTTCGTGCTGTCTGGCCAGGGCCTGGACGGCATGAAAAAACTGACGTTAGGCGTGTTCAGCGACGACCCGACCTTGCTGCGCTGCACGGGGCTGGTGACGGAATTCGTGGCCGCCATTCTCGACAAGTGGACCGTCGTCGAATCTCAGGCCTACCAGGCGCACCTGCTGGGCGTTGGCGACCAGCAGAGCATCGCAGACGCGCTCGGCAAGTCGCGGGTCGCCGTCACCAAGGCCCTACAACGAGGTCAGGCACGGCTGCTGGACCGGTACTTGAGTTGCGCCAGGCAATGGGTGTCGGAGGTTGCAGATGCGTGATCCGGCCATCGTATTGCTTGTGCTGATACTGAGCACTCTGTTGGTGGACTACGGGATTTCAACCTGGCGTGGTCACAGAGCCGCGCCTTTCACGCCAGTGTCCAAGCTGGCCCTGGCCATGTGTCAGGGCGTACTGGTTGCTGCGGTTTTCTATGCCTTCGATCGTTTGCCGTTGCCTGCAGTGGGTGCCGGTGCTGCCTTTGCGCTGATCTGGGGCGTCAGCCGCGAAGTGACCGGCAGGTTGGCGTCCGGTTTCGCCGTGGCCCTGCAGTTCGTCCTGCAATGGCTAGCGTTGACGCTGATCTGGCTGAGTGCTGAAGGCTATTGGCATTGGGCGCTGCAGGGCGCCAGAACGCTGATCACGTCGCATAACCTCTTGGTGCTGCTGGCTTACATTCTGGTGTGGCGCCCGTCGTCGATTCTGATCGGTGCGGTGCTGACGCCGTTCCTCGTGAAGGGCAAGGACGAAGACTCGCTCAAGCAGGCCGGTACGTGGATCGGTTATCTGGAACGCACACTGATCCTGACGTTCGTGCTGCTGGAGCAGTGGGAAGCGATAGGGTTTCTGCTCACTGCAAAAAGCATCTTGCGCTTCAACGACATCAAGGACGCCCGCCAGCGCTCGCTCAGCGAGTATGTGCTGCTGGGAACGCTTGTCAGCTTCACCTCCAGCATCGCCATTGGGCTTGCCGTGCTGCGACTTTCCAGCGGCTGACTGGAGCATTGGAACTGGGATGGACGTTAAGTAACCTCTGAACGTTACATCACCAAAAGTAACGCTCAGAGGTTACATCGATCACCAAAAGGTGGTTGCGGGTGCGCTCAGGCGCGTGGCAATCACTGCGATGGCTTTTTCTACGTCACTGGCCTGGGTGTAGCGGCCCAGGCTCAGACGCAGGCTGCTGCCTGCTTGAGCGGCTGTCAGGCCGAGGGCCAGCAGCACGTGGGAAACGGCGCTGCTGGCCGAGTTGCAGGCCGAGGTCGATGAAACGGCCAGATCAGTGGCCAGACTCGCGGCGTTGAAGCCTGGGCTGTCGACGCAAATGTTCATCGTGTGGGGAATGCGCGCAAGTGCGTCGCCATTGAGGCTCACGCCCGGCAGCCCTAGCAGGCCGTCCAGCAATTGCGCAGACAGCGAGCTGATGCGTTCGACTTCTTCGTTCATTTCAGCGCTGGCCAGGGCGTAAGCGGCACCCATGCCGACGATCTGATGAGTCGCCAGCGTGCCCGAGCGATAACCCTGCTCGTGGCCGCCGCCATGGATCTGCGCTTCGAGCAGCGGCTGCGCGCGAGCGCCGATGTAAAGCGCGCCGATGCCTTTGGGGCCATAGATCTTGTGCGCGGAAAAGGACATCAGGTCCACCGGCAGCGCATTCAGATCTATGCTCAATTTGCCCGCACCTTGCGCAGCGTCGACGTGAAAGAGCGCGCCGTGCTGGCGAACGATCTGGCCGATACTGTCGATGTCGGTGACAGTGCCGAGTTCGTTGTTCACCAGCATGAGCGAAACCAGCAGGGTGTCTTCGCGCAGCGCCTGCCGCACCGCGTCCGGGCTGATCAGGCCCTGGCTGTCCGTCTCCAGCCAGGTCACCGGATAACCGGCGAGTTCGAGCTGACGCACTGTGTCGATGACGGCCTTGTGTTCGATGCGGCTGGTGATCAGGTGGCGGCGATGGCCATTGGATGCGTTCGAGGCGATGCCCTTGATCGCCAGGTTGTTGGATTCGGTGGCGCCCGAGGTCCAGATCACCGAGTCCGCCGTGCAGCCGACCAGTTCAGCCACCTGACGGCGCGCCAGTTCAACCGCCTGACGTGCCTGATTGCCGTAAGCGTGGGAGCTGGAGGCCGGATTGCCGAAGGTGCCCTCGCGGCCGAGGCAGGCAACCATCGCCTGGATGACCCGATCGTCGACGGGAGTGGTGGCTGCGTAATCGAAGTAACAAGGTAAGGTCGTCATAGGGCTGGAATCCGCGCTGTCCGTAATGCAGAAAATGGTACTGGCGAGCAGGCGAAAAAAAATTGATTACTGCCCCGAGATTTGGCCTTTATTTAGAATATTTTTCTCTCTGTGAAGGTTGTCTGGGAATATCATTTCAGTGGGCGGCCTTGACGTACTATCATGAGCGATCAGCCATCCTCACCACTGACGACCCGTGCCCACGCCCAATGGATAAATTCGACCAAGCGATTCTGAGTATCTTGCAGAGCGACTGCACGCGGCCCATTGCCGAGATCGCCGACAACATCGGGCTGGGCAGCACCGCGTGCTGGCGCCGGGTGCAGAAGCTGGAAGAGCAGGGCATGATTCGCGGCCGGGTGGCGTTGCTCGACGCCGGTCAATTGAACGTCGCCGTCACGGTGTTCGCCGCGATTCGCACCAATCAGCACAATGCTCTATGGCTGGAGCAGTTTCATGACCTGATCGCGACATTGCCCGAAGTCGTCGAGTGCTACCGAATGGCGGGCGACACCGACTACATGTTGCGCATCGTGGTACCCGATATCGCCGGCTACGATGCCGTGTACAAACGGCTGATCCAGCTCTCGGGCATCACCGACATCAGCTCCAGTTTCGCCATGGAACAAATCAAATCCACCACCCGGTTGCCGCTGACCTACGCCGGTTGAGGGCGTCGTCCGGGCAAAAAAAACAGCGATCCGGGGATCGCTGTTTTTTTTGGCCGGGCGTAGCGCGCAGGGCGTTCAGACGCGGGATTTATCGATCCACTCCATCGACGTGCGCCAGATGCAGATACCCAGGAAATACGCCGACATCATCAGCCAGACCGTCAGAGTGAATGAGCCGTTGTAGGGATGGTTGATGACCAGCAGAAAGCTGCACAGGAACCACACGCTGGTCACGGCAATGTTGATCGGCATGAAGCGGCGCACGCGAAACGGGTGCAGGAACTTCATGCGCGTGACCGTCAGCAACGCCAGGCAGATCACGGTGATGAAGGTCAGCCATGGCGCCGGCGAAAGGATGTAGACACACAGCGCAACGACGTTCCAGGCGGCGGGAAAGCCCTGGAAGTAATTATCCTTGCTCTTCATTTCCACGTTGCAGAAGCAGAACAGCGACGACACCAGAATGATCGAGGTCGTCAGCAGCAGCGTGTATTCGGGCAGCGGAATGTAGCGGTAGATGAACAGGGCGGGGATGAACACGTAGGTCAGGTAATCGATGACCAGATCCAGCACCGAGCCGTCGAAATGCGGCAGCACCGACTGCACGTTGAGCTTTCGCGCGATGGAGCCGTCAACGCCGTCGACGATCAACGCGATGCCCAGCCACAGCAGGCAAGCCTTGGGCTGATTGTCGAAAAGGGCGATCGTCGCCAGGAAAGCGAGCACCACACCAGTGGCCGTAAAACCATGGGCGCCCCATGCTTTGAGCCAGGCGATACGTTGAATTGGAATCATGGACGGTCCTTCTGGAAATAAGCTGGCCGGGGCGGTCATCGGCGCAGTCACCGGGCGACCCTGGCCAGAGGTGCAACTATCGACCGGACATCGGCCAATAAGGTTCAGCCCCATCCCCTACAAGGTAGCAGGGCGCGCGGGCATTCGTGACTCCATTGTGAAGCTTCGCCACGCATTTGGGGAAGCGCGAGTGTCATTGGTCGGCTGCGCGGTAAAGAAGGCACTATGCTGGCCCCCGGCAGATAAATGTCCCGGCAGAATCCTCCTGTTTTCAGTCGCTTAGGAAAGGATTCGCATGCAGAGTATCAGGTTTGTTCTGACGTTATGGGCCCTCGCGGCCATCTCCGGCGTGGCATCGGCACGGGATCTGAGCAAGAACGAGCGTGATATTTGCACCTGGGGAGCCGGCATGGCGGGTACCGCGCAACAGTACAAACTGTCAGGCCTGACCCTGTACGGCGCGCGCAAAAAGATTCAGGCGCAGCATTTTTCCCAGCAGTGGATGCGCATGAGTGCGTTGGGTATTGCCGAGCAAACCTACGACAGCGCCTCGCGACTGCGTCCCGAGAGCGTCAGACAGGTCTATTACGAGGGCTGCATCAAACACGAACTGGCGCGTCGTTGAAAACATCCCGGAGGCACTGTGCTCCCAGGATGTTGCGATTGCGGGAAATCAGACGGGCGAGGGCGGACGCATCCGCCTCTCGTCCGGCGGCGCCTCAATGAGGCGCGCGAGGGATGGTTTTCATCAGGTCTTCCGGGCTGATGTGCCCGACCACCTGAACCACGCTGCCAGGCTGAGGCAGGTCGAGGATGTGCCCTTTCATCTTGCCGATGACGTGCATCTCGCAGGGTTTGCAGTCGAACTTCAAGGTCAGCACTTCGTCGCCATGAACCAGCTGCATCGGTGCCACTTTGGTTCGCACGCCCGTCACCCCTTTGGCCTGCTTGGGGCACAGGTTGAACGAGAAGCGCAGGCAGTGTTTGGTGATCATCACCGGCACTTCGCCTGTTTCCTCATGGGCCTCATACGCCGCATCGATCAGCTTGACGCCGTGACGGTGGTAGAAATCCCGGGCTTTCTGGTTGTACACGTTGGCCAGAAACGACAGATGCGCCTCCGGGTATACCGGCGGTGGCGTGGTTTCGGCCTTGCGGGCACCGCGCGGGTGCGCCTTGATGCGCGCAGCGGTCAATGCTTCGATGACCTCCCGACGCAGCGCCTTGAGCTGTGAATTGGGAATGAACCACGCCTGCGGTGCGTCCAGCGCGATCGCTGTGGCGTGATACTCGGTGGTGCCGAGCTGGCCCAGCAGATCGTGCAATTGTTCGAGCGCCTGTTCCGGCTTGTTCGCAAGGCCGAACGGGCCGTTGAGCTCGACCGACGCGCTGACGCCTTCCTCGCTGGTGGCGGTCAACTGCAGGCGCTCTTCGCGCAGCCGGGCCACCCAGGCCACGCCAATGCGGCGCTCGGCCGAGGTCTTCTGCAATGCCTGCTGCCAGTTGTGATCCAGGTTACGGCTGAGCGGATGGTTGGGGCGCAGCTGCAGGCCTTTGGGCATTTCGTTGGGTTCGACGCGATACCGATAACGCTTCGCACCGTCTTCTTCGAACTCACCCTTGAGCTCGGCGATGTTAGCGCGGAAACCCACCACTTCGCGCTTGACCAGCACGTTCAGGCCGTCGCCGTTGGACAGCGGCTCATGGGTGACGACTTGCAGATCGCGCTTGCCGACCTTTTCAACGATGCCGACTTCAAGCCCGGTGAACGTCGGTGAATCGAAAGCGCCGATGTCGATCTTGCGGTCGCTGACGAAGTAATCGGTGCTGCCGCGATGGAATGTCTTGTCCGGGTCCGGCACGAAAAAGTGCGCCGTGCGACCGCTGGACGCTCTGGCCATCTCCGGGCGGTCTTCGAGGATGTCGTCCAGACGCTGACGATAATAGGCCGTGATGTTTTTCACATAGCCCATGTCTTTGTAGCGGCCTTCGATCTTGAACGAACGCACGCCTGCATCGACCAGTGCGCTGAGGTTGGCGCTCTGGTTATTGTCCTTCATCGACAACAGGTGCTTTTCATACGCCACCACACGGCCCTGATCGTCTTTGAGCGTGTAAGGCAAGCGGCAGGCCTGAGAGCAATCTCCACGGTTGGCACTGCGGCCGGTCTGCGCGTGAGAGATGTTGCATTGCCCGGAAAACGCGACACACAGCGCGCCATGAATGAAGAATTCGATGGCCGCGTCGGTTTCATCGGCGATGGCGCGAATCTCTTTCAGGTTCAGCTCGCGGGCCAGGACCAGCTGGGAAAACCCGGCCTGATCCAGAAAACGGGCGCGCTCCAGGGTGCGGATGTCGGTCTGGGTACTGGCATGCAGCTCGATCGGCGGGATGTCCAACTCCATGACGCCCAGGTCCTGAACGATCAGCGCGTCGACCCCGGCGTCGTAGAGCTGGTGAATCAGCTTGCGCGCAGGTTCGAGTTCGTTGTCGTGCAGGATGGTGTTGAGGGTGGTGAAAACCCGGGCGTGGTAACGGCGGGCGAATTCCACCAGATCAGCGATTTCACCGACTTCGTTGCAGGCGTTATGACGAGCGCCGAAGCTCGGGCCGCCGATGTAAATGGCATCGGCGCCATGCAGGATGGCCTCGCGGGCGATGGCGACGTCGCGGGCGGGACTGAGCAATTCCAGGTGATGTTTGGGCAAGGACATATTTTTTTAGTCGACATGGTCACGGTCAAGGCGCGCATTGTAGCGGCGAAACGCCCGACCGGCACCCGTCGACTGCCCGATGGCGGCCCGAAAGGCCGTCGGGCCACCAGGCGACCGGCTTGTCAGGCCTTGGCGGCCATCGCCGTCACTTCCACACGCATGCCTTCAACCGCCAGCGCGGCGACGCCGACCGCTGCGCGAACGGGCCAGGGTTTGGCGAAGAAACGCTGATACACCGCGTTGAAAGCGGCACGGTCCGCCATGTCGGTAAGGTAAATCGTCAGGTGCATGACGCGGTCCATCGAGCTGCCGGCGCGCTCGAGCGCAACCTTCAGCGCCTGCAGCGTGCATTCGCTCTGTTCGGTAATACCGCCCAGCTCCAGACTGCCGTCAGCGCGGGTTGGAACCTGGGTCGAAACCAGCAGGCCGCCAAAACCGGCGACGTCCGAGGAAATCGAATCCGCATCGGGATCGGGCAGGAAAGTGAGGTCTTGGTTTGCCATGTAGATATCCAGCTCGTAGTAATGAAGGGCGATAAAGGGCGATGAATGACGCGATCAAGCGTGTGGGCCCGTCCGACATGATGTCGCACTCGGCCGTGAAAAGGGAGGGAAGGTGGCACGGCGTGAACGGCACCGGGCAAAAAAAAGCCGCCTTCGCGTTATCTCGGACGCAAAGACGGCTCAGGGGGGGCGTTAAATCGGCGGATTTAACGTTTGAAAAAGTAGCAGGCGTTCAGAACGTTAGCCAGCTAACATTCTGCAATTCACTCTTCCCGATCCGGAAACAATCCCTCGCAAACCGCTGACGCGAGACAGTGGATCGTTATTCATCCCGGCCGCTGACCGAAGCTTCGCACGATCCCGAACGCCGGAAGAGGTATTGCTACGTGCGTGCCGATGCTGCAACCTCGTCGCTCTTCTTTATAAAGGGCGGGTCAATGGACTGGAGTGATATGCGGGTCTTTCTGGCGGTGGCCCGCAGTAAATCATTGGGCGAGGCGGCGAGGCAGTTGGGTGTGAGTCATCCCACCGTCGGCCGTCGCTTGCAGGTGCTGGAACAGACAAGCGGGCAACCCCTGTTTTTACGCACGGCGCAAGGGCTGGTGCTGACTGACACCGGGGAACGGATTCTCGGTCTGGCAGAGGAGATGGAGCAGAGCGCGCTGTCGATCGAGCGCCGCCTGGCGGGTGACAGGGACCAGCCTGAGGGGCTTTTGCGCATCTCGTCCGCAGAATGGTTCGCCGGATACGTCCTGGCGCCGGTGCTGTGTGAGTTGACGCGACGCTACCCGTTGATCATGCCCGAGGTCATTCCGGGGCATCGGTTGTTCGATCTGGCCCGCCGTGATGCGGACATCGCCTTTCGCATCGTGCCTTTCACCGAACCTGACATCGTTCATCGCAAGCTGACCACCATGCACTACGGCTTGTACACGAGTGAGGAGGGGCCTGCGCCACAGCCCGACGGTGAAGGCCTGGGCCTGATTGCCATGAACGTCGCCCAGTCCCACTATCCTGACGTGCATTGGTTGCAACAGCGCTATCCGCTGGCCCGCACCGTGTTCACCAGCAGCAGCCGCACGGTGCAGGCCCAGATGTGTGCAAGTGGCCTGGGCGTGGCGGTGCTGCCGCGGCCGCTCGGCGATCGAATCCCGGGCATTCGGTTGCTTGACCCGGACGAGCCGCCACCCGGTCGCGATATCTGGATGGGCTATCACCAGGACATGCGCAACATGGACAGGCTCCGCGCGCTGGCCGACCTGGCGTCGAACATGATCGGTTCCGAATGACCGAGTGCTGACCCTTGCGGGACAACGGCGCGCCGCTGCAGTCTTTTACGCGGCGGCAGGCTGTCGCAGGAGGGTGAAACTCAACCCCGCCCCCAGCGCCAGAAAGGCCGCGATACAGAGAATGGAAACGCTGAAGGCGTGGGTGATCGCTGGCGCGTCCGAGTGTGTTCCCAACACGCTGTAGAACACTCCGCCGATCACCGCGACGCTCAGCGAAGTGCTGATCTGCAATGAGGCGCTGGTGATTCCTGCAATCATCCCGGAGTAGGCGGGCGCTACTCTTCCCGTGACCATGCGCATCAGCGTTGGCAGCGCCAGACCCTGGCCGAATCCGATCACAAACAGAATGACAGCCAACAGCGAGGCGGACGGCGCAGCGTCAGTAGGCGTCGCCGTCACAAGCCACGCCAGCGCCAGGAATCCGATGACCTCCAACGCCATGCCCACTGGATTGACGTAAACGCCAAAGAGCCGTTTGAACTGCCCGGTCGACAATGGCCCCAACAGAAAGCCCGCGCCAAAAGGCAGGAAAACCAGGCCCGCGTGCAGCGCGGTTGCGTGCAGGGCGCCCTGCAGATAAATCGAAAACAACAGGAAGAACACGCCGATCGCGTAAAAGCACAGGGCGACCATCAGGGCTCGGCCCAGGCCTGGCGCCTTCAGCGCGGCAGGATTGAGCAGAGGTGTCCCGCCGGCGCGATGCAAACGGCGTTCGTACTGCCAGAACACCCAGGCCAGCACGGGGGCTGCAGCAAGGGACAGCCAGGCCCACAGCGGCCAGCCGGCTTCGCGCCCTTCGATCAGGGGCACGATCAGTGCGCCAAGCGTGAGCATCGACAGGGCCGTGCCGCAGAGGTCCAGCTTGCTGGCGTGCGCCGCGCGGGTTTCCTTGAACACCGGGATCCCGAACACCACGACCAGCAATGCAATGGGCAGGTTGACCAGAAAGATCGCTCGCCATCCCATCCCCATCACGTTGAGGGAAATAAGAATGCCGCCCAGTGCCTGACCAATCACCGAGGCCAGGCCGAACACGGCGCCGTAGATGCTCAACGCCAGCGGCTTTTCGGATTCAGGAAAAATCGCCTGCACCGACGCGAGCGCCTGAGGCGCCATCACCGCCGCGGTTATGCCTTGCAGAGCCCGCCCGGCGATCAACATCCACGGCGACGTCGCCAGCCCGCAGAGCAGTGATGCCGCCGCGAAGCCGACCAGCCCCAGAAAGAACATGCGCCCGCGGCCGTAAAGATCACCCAACCGCCCGCCAGTGATCAGTGTGACGGCATACAGCGTCGCATACGAAGAGATCACCAACTGTTGCGCGGAAGAGCCGGTCCCCAGATCACCCTGAATCGACGGCAGGGCGACGTTGACGATGAAGAAGTCCAGTGGCGGCAGGAACGCGCCGACCAGCAGGATGACGAACATGAACCAGCGTTTTGGATCGTGTGTGATATCAGCGTTATGAGTCATGGTAAGAGACATAAGAAGTCCTTGAAGAAACCGTTCGGTTCCAGATGGATTAACGGTTGATCAGCTGTTGAGTAGACGCATGGAGCGCTCGACCAGCGCGATCATGTCTGCCTCAGTTGCACCGGTCTTGCCGAGCACCCGCATGCCCTCGATCTGACAGACCAGGAAATGTGCCATCGCCTGTTCGTCGCCTTCTTCCAACTCCCCGGCCGCTTGCCCACGGATGATCGCGCTGGCGTACAGCTGTTGAGTGCGGTGGAGCATGCGGGCAATTCGCTGCGCGACCTCGGGCTCTTGCGCAACCAGTTCGTTCGCTACTGCAACCAGCATGCAGCCTCGTCGCCCTTCCTGGCCTGAAGAGGCGCGGGCGTGGCGCAGCATGGAGTCGTGGATCGCCTGCCTGGCGGTGCCGGGCCGGGACAGCATCTCTGCCGTCACTTTCAAGGCTTGCGAGGTGTAGATATCGAGGGCCGCCAGGAGCAGGCCTTTCTTGTCGCCAAAGGCTTTGTACAAGCTTCCCCGCGATAACCCGGTGCCTTCGATCAGGTCCGGCAGCGATGCACCTTCATACCCACGATCCCAAAATACGTTCATCGCGCTGCGGGCAGCATCGTCCAGTGAAAACTGCCGTGGACGCCCGGGTCCGGATGCATGAGTCATTGATCAGCGCTCCTGAATACCGGCTCAGGTCAAGAACCGGTCAGTTCCAATCTAAAGGATTTTTTGCGCCTTCAGGCCGCACAAAAATGAACGACCCGTGTGCATTTCTGGCAGTACCGTCGGCGTTGCTCGACTTCCAGAATGGGTCACCGTGGTTTCAATCGATCCACGCAGACAACACGTGAGGAGTCAGAGATGTCAGGAAAATTTTCGAATCAGGTCGCCGTCGTGACAGGCGCATCCACCGGCATTGGATTGGCCATTGCTCAGGGGCTGATTGCCGAGGGTGCCAAACGCGTTTACATCACAGGCCGCTCTGCAGGCACCCTGAACGCTGCGGTCGAGAAGCTGGGCGACAAAGCCGTGGCGGTGATTTCCGACGTGTCCCGTCAAGCTGATCTCGATGCGCTCCGGGCGGTCATCGAGGAGCAAGGCGATCGGGTGGACGCGGTGTTTGCCAACGCAGGCATCTGCGAAAAAAATCCGCTGGGCGAAACCAGCGAGGCCGCTTACTACACGATGTTCGACATCAACGTGAAAGGCGTCTTCTTCACCGTTCAGACCCTGCTGCCATTGATGAAGGACGGATCGTCCATTGTCCTGACCGCCTCGATCTGCTCCAGCAACGGCATGGAAGGGCTGAGCCTCTACAACGCCTCGAAGGCCGCCGTGCGCTCTTTCGCGCGCACGTGGGCCAATGAACTCAAAGGCCGCAAAATCCGCGCGAATGTGCTCAGCCCTGGGTTCACGCGCACGCCGCTGATGGACAACGGCCTGGGGATGAGCGAAAGCGACATCGCAGAGCTGCGCAAGCACGTGGAGCAAATCACGCCCTTGGGCTACATGGCTCAACCGGAAGAAATCGCTTCTTGCGCGCTGTTCCTGGCGTCCGATGACGCGCGCTACGTGAACGGCGTCGAGTTGATGGTCGACGGTGGTCTGTCGCAAATCTGAAATCCACCGTGCTGTCCGCAGCCCTCAGAGACAGGATGATTCCCAGGAGGATAACGTCATGAACACCGAACAGCTGCTCGCTCGACTGGAGGCGCTGGAAAGTCGCGCGGCTATCGAAACCCTGATTTCTGCCTACGCAAACGCATTCGATCGCCTGGACAGGGCGCTTCTGCAGAGCATCTGGCACGCCGATTCCACCCTTGATTTGCCAGGTTTCGGCAGCGCCTCAAGCCGCGACGACATTTTGCTGATCGCAGAAAACAGCTGGCGGCAAATGCCCCACATGCACCACTGGATGGCCAACCCTCTGATCCAGATCGACGGCGACGACGCGACAGGGACAGTCGCGGCGGACTGCGTGTTTTACGACGTCGAGAAAGGCCCCGTACAAGTCAGCGGGCTGTATCACGACACGTTCGAACGCCGGGCAGGGAAGTGGGCATTCGCGTCGAGGCACTTCGAGCTCCACTACCTGACCCCCCTGAAAGACTGGACGCCCGTTGCGGGCAGCGAACCTTTCGCATCGCAGCCCGCGTAAGCCAGAAGCAGTTCCTGGGGTCAGAATCGCTTCGGCAAGCGCATCGGCCCAAGCCATTCGAACAAGCGGTGATCAAGCACAGGTTGATCACCGCTTTCAGTTCCTTGATGAATGAGCTGAACATTCTCGGGACCAGCAGACCTCAGATGCTCACGCCGGGCCAGGCGCGCTCACTGTCCTGGCCAGCCATTGCGCGACAACCTCGAATGACTCGTCGCTGTTGCGCTCATACAACAACCCGTGCCCGTTTCCATGAATGCCCAGGGCTGGCAGGTCCAGGTGGTCCACCTGTGCACCTGCTGTTTGTAGAAAGGGAACGATGCTGGCGGCGAACGAGGCGAACATTGACGTTTCGCCCGTCACCAGGGCCACCGGCATGCCCGTCAATGCGGGCACTTTCAGGGTGGCAGGGTCGGCAGTTTGCACCTGATCGGGCGTTTCTCGCGGTGGGTCGAACGCGATCGGCGCCGCCGTCAGGCCCCATTCCAGGGTTCCGATTCCAGGCGTGTGGCCAAATACCGGGCCCATGGGCTCTACCGCCACGATGGCCGCCACTGAATCCGGTCGGCGATCGGCGATCAACCAGCCACTGGGTCCGGTAGCGGAATGGGTCACGATGATGGCTTTGCCGATCCTGTCCAGCAGCTGGGACAAGCGATCCGCGTCCAGAGTCTGCGAAGCGGCCAGGTCGGCCGGCATCGGGCCGTAACCGGCCATGAACCCGTCGAAAGCTTCATCGTCGTCCGGCGCGAATGGCCATTGGCTCTCAGCGCCGCCTTCCGGGAAATAGACTTCGCGGGCACGTTCATAAGAGAAGGCAGGGCCCATCGGCCCCAGTATGTCCGGATGATACGGCGAGCGGCCATGGCCAGGCCTGTCCACGCAGAACACCACGAAGCCCGCTTCTACAAATCGCTGGGCCCAGCCAGGTCGACCATCGGGCGTATCCAGCCATTCGGTGCCTTGCAGGGTGCCGCCGTGGACGAGGACGACGGGGTAGGGCTGAGTGACGAATTCCGGCGCTTGCCAAGCGACATACATGGGGCCTTTCTGGTATTGCCTGCCGTTCTGAGTGACGCGAGCCCCGGTGACCCAGAAGTGGCCCCGGCGGGAGCGTGTCACAGGGGCTGTCAGCCACGGCTGATCAGATGCCTGCGCTGAGCGAGTGACGGATTCCAGTGCGAACATGGACCAATCCTTGTCCCCGAAGCCGCGCGCCACGGCCGCCGTCATCTTTGAGCGCACCGCGTCGGCAGCCGGGAGTTCCAGATTTTTGCAATGAGCAGCATCGACGGCCAGGTTGATGTCCTTGAGACCCAGAGACATCTTGAAGCCCGGTTCGAACGTGCCGTTGACGATGTTCTGCCCATAGCGCTGATAACTGGGGCTGGCGAACAGGGTCTGCGTCATCAGCTCAATGAACGTAGCCTTGGGCAGCCCGTGACGCTCGGCGAGCGAGCTGGCTTCGCCGAGGGACTGGATGGCTTGCGTGATCATCATGTTGCCCGCGATTTTCGCGATGCATGCCTGAACGGGCTGCGTGCCCAGAGGCCAGGTTTTCTTACCCAATACGTCAAGGATCGGCTGGACCTTCGTGATAGCGGACTGTGGCCCCGCGACCATGATGTTCATCTCTCCACGGGCGGCCACCGCGGGTACGCCGAACACCGGCGCAGCGATGAACGGGATGCCCAATTCATCATGGCGTGCTTGCAACGTTTCCATGAGCTGCGGCGAGAGGGTGGACATGACGATGTGGATGCATCGCTGATCCGCGCGCTGCAGCGCCCCTGAAGCAAGCAGCACCTCGTTAACGGCGCGATCATCGGCCAGCATGCTGATCGCCACATCGCCCTGGAACGCCTCGGACGGTGAGTCCAGCGCGTTCACGCCCTGCAGATTCGCCAAGGCGTCACGGCTGCGATTCCAGGCGCTGACGCGGTAGCCCGCCTTGATCAGCAGTGGAATGATTGCTCGGCCCATGCTGCCTGTCCCGATGAAGCCAATATGCATGTTGAGTCCCTCGCTGTGAGTTGAAGTCGCATGTGGAATTCAGTATGCGAGGCGGGGAACTGCGGCGGGACTGCCATTGCTGCACCCCGGCCGTTCACTTTTGTACGGGGGGCAGCGAAGGGGCTGAAACGACCGTTGCTGTAGAGTTATAGAATTCGACACCGCCATTACGTACCACTATGATACGTACCACAGTACGTAATCGAGATAATGAACATGGCACGTGGCGGAATCGACAAGACAATCGTGCACAAGGCGCGGCAATCGATCCTCGCGCGGGGGGAACATCCGAGTATCGATGCGGTACGGGTTGAGCTGGGCAATACCGGCTCAAAAACCACGATTCATCGCTATCTGCGCGAAATCGACAGTGCCGATCCGCGACCACAAGGGTCGACGGAGCGGTTGAGCGAGGAGCTTTCAACACTTGTCAGCCGCTTGCTGGCGCGGCTGGTGGAAGAGGGTGGGCAGGCGGTCGTTCTGGCTCAGGCGGAATTCGATGCGCAGCGTCAGGCGCTGGAAGCCAGGCTTGCCGCGACCCAGCGTGAACTGGCCACGCTGCAACGTCAGTACGACAGTCAGCACGTGGCGCTGCAGGCGCAGACCTCCGAGCTGCACACGTGTCATTCCAGTTTGCAGACCGAGATCACCCGAAATGCGAGGCTGAGCCAACACTGCGCTGACCTTGAAGTGCGCGTGCTGGACAAGGACGAACAGATTCGTTCGCTGGAAGAGAAGCATGTGCATGCGCGGGATGCGCTGCAGCATTATCGCGATGCCGTCCAAGAGCAGCGCGATCAGGAAGCGCATCGGCATGAAGGGCAGTTGCAGCAATTACAGCTTGAACTCCGTGAGTTGCAACAGGCGCAGACAATCAAGCAAGACGAGCTGACCCGCCTGAACCGCGACAACGAGCGTCTGCTGAGTGAAGCTCGCCAGCAAGCCGAAGCATCGCGCGCGCAGGGCAAACACGTTGACTCACTGAGCACGCAGGTTCAAAAGCTCACGCTCAGCGAGGCGAAGGCGTCAGCGATCATTGAGCATCACCAAGACCAGGCCGTGCAGCTCCGGGAAGAGATCAAGGCGCTCACCCTCGCCGCCGCGCTGGCAACTCATCGGGAAGCCGATCTGGCCAGGCGACTCGATGAGGTACAGAGCCAGCTTGCAAGAACGCTGGATGAGACGGGCGAAGGCGCGGCCGGAGATGAACCCGCGGCTTGAATGATCACCCGGCGATGTCAGCCACGAAGCGGGCGACCCGGCGCGTCAACTCGTCGATCTGAAAGGGTTTGGTCATCAAGTGCATGCCCGGTTCGAGCATGCTCTCCCAGCTGAGCGCGTCTTGAACGTAGCCGGTGATAAAAAGAACCGTGAGATCTGGACGCAGCGATCTCGCAGCGTCGGCGACCTGACGGCCATTGATACCGCCTCGCAGTCCGACGTCGGTGATCAGCAGGTCGAAGTGCTGCCCGGACTGAACCCACTGCAAGCCTTTTGGGCCGTCATCGGCGTCATAGACGTCGTATTTCAGGTCTTTAAGCGCGTCGGTAATCAGCATTCGGATGATGGTGTCATCTTCAATCACCAGCACGGTCGCTTTGCGGTCGTTCGGTGTCTGACGCAACGGGGCGTGGGGCACGTCCTGCGCGACGCTGTCCGCCAGTGAACGAGGCAGCAAAAGGGTCATCGTGGTGCCCAGCCCCAGAGTCGACTCGATGTGGATGTTGCCACCTGACTGGCGCACGAATCCATGAATCATGGAAAGCCCGAGTCCAGTCCCTTCGCCCATTGGCTTGGTGGTGAAGAAAGGCTCGAAAGCGTGGGCGATGACCTCGTCGCTCATGCCGCTGCCGTTGTCGCTGACACTCAGGACGTTGTAGTCGCCGGCGGGCAGGTCACGGTCAGCGGCAGCCGCCATGTTCAAAACACAGGTGCCCGTGCGGATGGTCAGCGTACCCACTGACGCCATCGCATCCCGCGCATTGATACACAGATTGAGCAGGGCGTTTTCCAGCTGATTGGGGTCCACCAGGCTCAGCCATTGCGTTGGCTCGCTGTGAATCTCGACGTCAACCGAGGGGCCCACGGTGCTTCGAATGAGATCGAGCATGCCGTTGGCAAGAACACTTAGATTCGTGAACGTGGGCGCCAGCGTCTGCCGGCGTGAAAATGCCAGCAGACGGTGAGTCAGCGCGGCGGCCCGACGAGAAGCGCCTTGCGCGGCATCAAGGTAGCGTGCCGTTTCATCTATCCGACCCTGCTCGATCCGCGCCCTGAGCATGTCCAGACTGCCCATCACGCCGGCGAGCATGTTGTTGAAGTCGTGAGCGAGTCCGCCTGTGAGTTGGCCGACCGCTTCCATTTTCTGACTTTGCCTGAGTTGTTGCTCCAGCAATCGCTGGGCCGTCATTTCAATACCGACACCCGTACGACGAATCGGCTCGCCGGCGGTGCTGAAATACGTGTGGCCACGGGACAGGACCCATCGCACGCCGCCGGCGGGATGCACGATGCGGTATTCCAGCTCAAGGTCACCGCTGTCGACCAGACCGCCAGCCATGGTCTTGCGCAGGGCGACAAGGTCGTCCGGATGCACGTTCGCAAGGAAGTCCTGACGCTTGATTCCCGTTGCCGCCTGCAGCGGATCTATTCCGTACAGCTCGCTGATTCCAGCATCGCAGTAGAAGCAGTCAGTGGATATTTCGTAGGTCCAGACCCCGACGCCGCTCACAGCGGACAGGGCCAGGCGCGCGAAATCCATGGAATCGTGAAGCGCCGACTCAGCCACGGCTTCAGCCAGCACGTCACGATCGGTGGAGTTGGACGCCTGCATAATCCGCGAAACGGCACGCCGAGCATCCGCGACGGTAGCGTAATGCCCATCACGGACTTGATCGTCAAGCAGTGAGGCCAGCGCGAGATCAAGAACCAGGTCTTGGGGAGTGCCGTAGGACATGCGCAGACCTTAGCGTGCGGGGTTGTGGTCGGGCTGCGGAGTATCTCATATCCACTTGGTTGGTCTGTAGTCGCTGTGAGCTGGGTAGAGGGGGGTGCTGTTGATGGCATGGGCGGCAGGTCTGAGGGGTACGTCAGCAATGGCTATCACAACGACGGCGAGGTCGATAACCAAGCGTGGAGCTATTGGCGCGCGCTCAGTCGCTGATGGTACAGACGCTTGCGCCCGAACGGCTCTACATCAGCCGCTACGGGCACTCGGCGGGTTATCCCATCCACTTCCACTTGATTCCAGTCTACGACTGGTTGGAGCAGCAGTTTTGGGCGGACTCCCGCTACCGATCGCTGGAGATGTTCGCCAACCCGGCAAAATCTGAAACTTGCACGGATGGCGCGGAACTGACGTTGTTCATCTGGCGTGAGTTCGGCGAACGGACGCATCCACCGACGATCCCTGGCCGGACCATTGCCCAGGTGGTCAGTCTATTGCGCAAGGCGTTTGCAGCCCATCCATATCCAGCCTGAGACGTTGAGCACGTCTTCCAACCGACAGGAGTTCGAACCATGACGCTGGCCCGACGTCAGTTCAATAGACTGACTTTAATGACTCTGCTTGGTATTGGAGCCTTGATGATGAAGCCTGTTTTCGCTGCGTCTCCCTTACAGACGCTGATGCTGAAGCCCAATGGCGGCATTCCCAACAATCCGACGTTGCCTGTGCTGATTTATCCGGGCGCACTGCAAGTGACTGGTAGCGATCCTGCGTCGTTGTTCGAGCGCACCTTTGCGGCCAACGATTGGCCGCCGCAATGGCGTTATGGGGTGTTTACTTACCACCATTATCATACTCATGGTCACGAAGTGCTGGGTGTCTATGCCGGTCATGCGCGCTTGATGTTGGGCGGGCCGGAGGGTCACGTGATCGATGTCAAAGCCGGGGATGTGCTGTTGCTGCCCGCAGGGACGGGGCACCGCAACCTTGGGTCCAGTGATGACTTCATGGTGGTCGGCGCGTATCCGCCCGGGCAAGAGGGCGACATCAACCGTGAGCCGGCCACGCCTGCACAGATCGAACAGATCGCGCGCTTGCCGTTTCCGCAGTCCGATCCAGTGCTGGGTGACAAAGGCGGTGTAAGCAAGTACTGGCGGAGGTGACCGCCGTCTCCAGGCGAGTGTAATGAGCTCGACAGTCGGGGCTGCAAGTATTCAATTTTGCACCGCCAGTTCCGGTAGGGTCACCGAAACGTCCCATTTCAAATGGTTGGCGGGCGCAGTGGCAATCACCGTGCTGATATCAAGGTGAGGGCTGTCTGCGGGCAGGTATCGGCCATCCTGAGCGACCATCAGTTCAACAATGGACGCCTGGTCAACATGTGATCCTCAAGGCTTCAAGTTGCTGGGCCATATAGCCGAACGTCGCTTTGAGGTTGCTGTCAGGCATAGAGCCATAGCTGCTGGATGGGCATCGTGCGGCTCTTTTCCAGAGCCCGCGTGCGCCACGGTCTGATCAGCGCCATTGTTATCGAACAAGGCCACCAACACAGGAGGCTGTCGATATGACGCTATATGAAAAATCATAACCGTAGGATGCCTACATTATGCATTCGCGACATATGTATAGCGGAAACAATTCGTTCGGAATTCACTTCATTTGCTCTACTTTAGCGGCCTTCGGTAAGCCGCACAGACAGACTCTGTGAGCTGCCCACACGCATTCAGTGAGGTTCGCAATGTCGTTGTCCTGCGCCGCCCCGGCTGCCGTTTTTGACTCCGCCAGTCAGGGCGACTCCGCTTATGCGCGTATTCGGCGAGATATTCTTTCCTGCCGCTTGATGCCAGGCGTCACCTTCACCGAACCCGGCTTGATGGAAACCTATGACATCGGCAAGAGCAGCTGCCGCATAGCCTTGACCCGACTGTCCCACGAAAACCTGGTGACCTCACGCCCGCGCAAGGGCTATCAGGTCGCGCCGATCACCGTCAAAGACGTCGAAGAGGTATTCACCCTGCGCGTCCAGCTCGAACCGCTGGCGGCCAGGCTCGCGGTCGGTCGAATCGACATCGAGCGCTTGAAAGTGTTGGAGGCCGCCTGCCGGGTCAAGCATCTGGTGCCGTTGCCCGATCAGATCGACGTGTTCATGGACGCCAACAAAGCGTTCCATCTGGAGATCGCCCAGGCGACCGGCAACGACCGGCTGTTGCGCACCCTGTCCAGCCTGATGGACGAGATGAGTCGGCTCGTAGCATTGGGTTTCAACGTGCAAGGCACCAAGCCCGAGATCAAGCATGACCATAACGCGATGATCGCCGCGTTCGAAGAGGGCGATGCCAGGAAGGTCGAGCTGATCGCCCGCCGTCACATTGAAACCTTTCAGGCCATGACCCTGGAAAAGGTCTACGCCAGCCTGAGCGAAACCGGTGCCTCGTTACCAATGCTTGCCGCGAGGTTCGCCCGATGAATGCCGCCGCCAAAGTGCAACACAAGGTCGCAGCGATCAGCCTGAGCGGCATCCGCCAGCAGTTCGGTGCTCTGGAAGTGCTGCGTGACATTTCGTTCGAGGTTGCGCCTGGGGAAATTGTCGCGCTGCTGGGCACCTCTGGCTGCGGCAAAAGCACGTTGCTCAACGTCGCCTCGGGCCTGCTCAAACCGGATCATGGCAGCCTGACCATCGATGGCATCGCGGCAGAGCGGTTCAGCGATTGGCAACGCATTGCCTATATGTTCCAGGAGGACCGCTTGCTGCCTTGGCGCAGCGTTCAGGCTAACGTCGCGTTCGGTCTGGAAGCCACTTCATTGAGTGGCCAGCAACGCCACCAGCGTGTCGAGCAAGTGCTGCGACTGGTCGGTCTAGAGGCGTTCGCCAACGCCTGGCCGCACCAACTTTCAGGCGGCATGCGCAGCCGCGTGGCCCTGGCTCGCAGTCTGGTGGTGCAGCCGCGAATTCTGTTGATGGATGAGCCTTTCTCCAAGCTCGACCCACACACCCGCAGTCAGATGCATGACGAACTGCTGCGCCTGCACGCACTTAGCGGCATGACCGTCATTTTTGTCACCCATGACGTGGAAGAAGCAGTGGTACTGGCCGACCGGATCATCGTGCTGGAGCCGCGCCCCGGTCGCATCCGAGCGGTCAAGTCACTGTCATTGCCGCGACCGCGCATTCCCACCGATGCCGCGGTCACCGAACGCGTTCGCCAACTGCGTCTGGAGCTGTGACATGGATCACGCAAAACGCTACTCCGGTCTGCTCCTGCAACGCCTCGTCCTCGTCGCCATCTTCGCGGTGCTCTGGTGGTACGCGGCGGGCAAGGTGCCGTCGTTCGTACTGCCAGGGCCGCAGAAGGTGTTCACCGCCCTTGGCGCGCTATTACACAGCGACACTTTTTTGCACGACGTTGGCGCGACCATGGGCCGGGTGTTCAGCGGGTTCCTGCTGGCCGTGGCCGTGGGCACACCGCTGGGCCTGGCGCTGGGCACGAGCCGGGTACTGGCCCGATTCTTCGAGCCACTGCTGGCCGTTTTCAACACGGTGTCGTCAGCGATCTGGGCGATTTTCGCGATCATCTGGTTCGGTATTTCCGACGCGACCACGGTGTTCGTGGTGTTCATGACGGCCATGCCGCTGATCCTCACCAATGTCTGGCAGGGCGCGCAGACCGTGGAGCGACAGTACGTCGAACTGGCCCGTTCATTTCGGATGTCGCGGCTGCAGATCCTGCTGAAGATTTCTTTGCCCAGCATCCTGCCGTACTTTTTTTCCGGGGCGCGTCTGGCGTTCGGTTTTGGCTGGCGGGTGTCGCTGGTGGCCGAGACCCTGGGTGCCTCGGACGGCATCGGTTATCGCCTGCGCCAAGCCGCAGATCTGGTGCAGAGCGATCAAGTCTTTGCCTGGACGGTGTTGCTGGTCGCGTTGATGTTGCTGCTTGAAGCCGGAGTGCTCAAACCCCTCGAGCGTCGGCTGTTTCGCTGGAAAACCCACAGTCTCTAACCCATAAGGTTTCACCCCATGCGTAAATTGATCATTGCCGCGGCCCTGGCTGCGAGTGCTGTGCTGCCCGTCGCTGCCCATTCGGCGGACAAAGTGCGAATCGGTTACTGGACCAGCGGCGTCAGCCTGGGCTACGGCTCCGTGCTGGAAGCCAAGGATTTCCTCGCCGAACGAGGGGTGGAAGCGGAGTTCGTGCACTTCCCTGATGTCAACGCCCCCATCCGCGCATTGGCCGCAGGTTCCATCGACCTGGCGTTCGGGGCGCCTCTGGCCGGGGTGTTCAGCTCGGCGGCAGAAGGGGTGCCGATCAAGATCTTCGCGGCCACCCAGCCTGCGGATGTGCAATTCGTTGTCCCAGCAGACTCGCCCATCCAGTCGATCGACGAACTCAAAGGCAAAAAGGTTGGCATGTCCCCGGCGGGCTCGTCAGTGGCTGTGATCGCCAGCGCGGTGCTGGAAGGCAATCACCGGATCAAGGCCAATGACTTCTCGCTGGTGGGAGGCAATGAGGCGCGCCTGGCGCAGTTCCTCGCGCAGAAACAGGTCGATGCCGCCGCGTTGCGCTCGGTGACGGTCGCGCAGTTGGGGGATGAACTGAAGCTGCGCCGCCTGGGCAGTTTTGCCGAGGAGTGGAAAACCCTGACCCAGTCTGATGCGCTGCCCTACATCGGCGTTGGCACCGTCAGCGCCAAGCTCGCCGACAGCCAGCCGCAGACCGTTGCGCGGGTTATCGCTGCACTGCGCGACACCCTGGCCTGGGGTGACGCCCACCCTGATGAAGTGGTCGCGATCCTGAAGAAAAGCGCCAACCTGCCGGAGAACGACGCACGGGTCTACGTCGGCCAATGGAGCGCCATGAACCGGCTGTCTTTCGAGCCGCAAGACCTGGAGACCCTGCGCCGCGAGCATCAGGTGTTTACCGATGCCGGCCTGATCAAGGGCGAACTCAAGCCTGACCTGTTTACCACCGATCCCTACGCCCAATCCAAGAACCTCAAGTAATCACGGAGACAACGACTGTGAGCAAAACAATGAAAGCCCTGGTACTCGATGAACACGGCGGCCTTGACCGGTTGCACGTGGTCGCTGACAAGCCGGTCCCGGCAGTCAGTGCAGGGCATGTGCTGATCCGCGTGGGGGCATCCTCGTTCAATTACCACGACGTGTTTACCGTCAACGGCATGCCGGGCATCAAGGTGCCGCTGCCGGTGGTGATCGGACTGGATCTGGCAGGCACCATTCGTGAAATCGGCGAAGGCGTCGAGGGCTGGGAGGTCGGCGATCGCGTACTGATCAACCCGCTCAAGCCTGATGTCGGGCTGATGGGTGAAATGGTCGACGGTGGCATGGCCGAATACGCGCTGGTCGATGCTCGCCAGCTGATCCGCCTGCCCGCAGCCGTGAGCTTCGAACAGGCCGCAGCGCTGCCCGTTGCCTATGGCACCGCCCACCGCATGCTGATCACTCATAAAACCGTGAAAGCGGGGGATCGCGTTTTGATTCTCGGTGCCAGCGGCGGGGTGGGTACCGCCTGCGTGATTCTCGCCAAGCTGTTGGGCGCTGAAGTCATCGCCTGCGCGGGCAGCGACGAGAAGGGCGAACGGCTCAAGGCCCTTGGCGCGGATCACGTGATCAATTACCGCGACACCGACTTCTCCAAATGGGCGATCGGCAAATACGGCAAACCGCAGCGCCGCACTCACGAAGGTGGCGTCGATGTGGTGATCAACTTTACCGGCGGCGACACCTGGCTGCCGTCACTCAAGTGCATCAAACGCGGCGGCACCTTGCTGGTATGTGGCGCGACAGCGGGCCACGACCCGAAGGAAGACCTGCGCTACGTGTGGAGCTTCGAGCTGAACATCAAAGGCTCCAACAGTTTCTACGAAGACAATCTGTTGGGCCTGCTCGACCTGATTGCCGAAGGCAAGATCAATCCGATCATCGACCGCGTCCTGCCGCTGGAACAGGCCGCCGAAGGCCTGGCCTTGATCCGCGATCGTGAAGTGCTGGGCAAGGTCGTCGTCACGCCTTGATCTGCTGATCCTCTCTGCGACCGGGTCGTACGCGTTTTGCGCCGAGCGGCCCGGTTTACCTTTTTGCCGTTATCCATGGAACATTTCATGACCGACACTACGCTGCCTACCGCTGCAGACATTCAAGCCCGTTTGCTCAAGGGTCCTTACCACCAATGGCTCGGCCTGCAAGTGCTGGAAGTGGGCGAGGGCAGCATCGAGCTCAGCGCCACCTGGCGTGAAGAGTGGGTGGTCAACGTCGAAGGTGGCTACACCCACGGCGGTATTCTCGCAGCGCTGGTCGATCTCACCGCTGACTGGGCGCTGGTGTCGAAAACCGGCAAGGGTGTGCCAACCATCGACCTGCGCGTCGATTATCACCGCCCCGCCAAAGGCGACCTTCGCGCCAGCGGTAAGGTGATCAAGTTCGGCAAGCAGTTTTCTGTTGCTGAAGCGCAGGTGTTCGACATTGACGGCCATCTGGTCGCCAGTGGCCGTGGTGTCTACTCCACGCCTGCGCCGAAGGCCTGAGCGATGAGCGCCGCACTGGACCATCTGGTCATCAACACCCGTTTCGACATGGATGCCGCTGCGACGCTTTTCACGCAGTTGGGCTTCACCTTGACCCCGCGCGGGCATCATTCGTTGGGCTCGATCAATCATCTGATGATGTTTGCCGAAGGTTATCTGGAGCTGATCGGCTTGCCTTCGGGCACCGACACGTTACGCCAGGAAGTGCTCGACAGCCCACGGGGCATCGACGGTCTGGTGATCAGCAGTGCCGATCCCAAGGCGACCCACGCTGAACTGGTAGGCCAGGGTTTTCTGGTGCAGCCGGTGCAGCATTTTTCCCGGCCGGTGGAGCTCGACGGTGCGGTGCGCGATGCGCGTTTCGGCACGGTGCGCCTGGTGCCTGGGCAGTTCGCCGCCGGGCGCGTGTACTTTTGTCATCACGAAACCCCAGAACTGGTCTGGCGCCCGCAATGGCTGGGCCACGCCAATGGCAGCACGGCAGTGGCAGGGATGACCATCGTCAGTGCCACACCGCAAAAGGCGCGTGAGCAATACGCAAGGCTGGGCCGTTTTGACGAGCGCTTTACCTTGGAGTTCGTCGATGCCACGGCGCTGCGGGCGCGTTTTGGCGAGCTCGCGCAATCGCTCAGTGCACGGGAGGAGCGATTCGCAGCCATCACCCTGCGCGGCGCCGATCTGCCAGGCATGGCCCGGCGCGCAGCGGATCTGGGTCTGCAACATGCGCATGAAAACGCCCGGGTGGTGATTGCCATTGCGGCGTTTGACACCTTGCTTGAGTTCGTCCCATGAATGACGCTATTTGCAACCTGGGGGATGTGGTCGGGCCACATAGCCCAAGCGATCGCCTGGCGTTCATCGGCCTGGATGGCGGGCTGAACGAATCCCCATATCGCTTCGATCAGCTCAATGACCTGGCCAATGCGACTGCCCGAGGCTTGAGTGCGCGAGGTTATGAACAGGGCGAGCGCATCGCCATTCTGGCCGCGAACTCCGTCGAGTTCATCGCGGTGGTGTTGGGCATTATGCGCGCTGGCCTGGTGGCGGTGCCGGTCAACTACCGTTTTCCCAAGGCGTTAATCGAATATGTGGTCGCCGACAGTGGCGCACGGCTGCTTTTTTGCGATTCGGCTCGCGCTGAGCAGGCCCCGACAGACGTTGAGCGGGTGCTGCTGGACGGCGGCGTGCAAGCCGGTCTGAACCAGTTCGTCGACCCGGGGGCGTTCGTGTCGTTCGCGCCGACCGCCGATGAGCCGGCGATGATCCTCTACACCTCCGGTTCCACTGGCAAACCCAAGGGTGTCGTGTTGAGCCATGCCGCGCACCTCTGGGTGGTGCGCACCCGTCTTCAAGCAACGCCACTGGCCAATGAGCGCGCGTTGATCGCCGCGCCGCTGTACCACATGAATGCCCTGGCCCTGGCGCTGTTGACCCTGGCCAGTGGCGCGACGGCTGTGTTGTTGCCGCAGTTCATCGCGCAGGATTACATCGAGGCCATCGAGCGCTATCGCTGCACCTGGCTGACGGCGGTACCGCCGATGATCGCCATGATGCTCCGTGAGCAGGCGCGTCTGGCGCGTGCCGATCTGAGTTCGGTGCGGGTGGTCAGAATGGGTTCGGCGCCGGTGAGCGCGAGCCTGCTGGAACAGATCACTCAGCTGCTGCCCAATGCCCGAGTGATCAACGCCTACGGCACCACTGAAGGCGGTCCGGTGGTGTTCGGGCCTCATCCTGCGGGGCTGCCGAGCCCTGCGCTGTCTGTCGGGCATGCCCATCCCCAGGTGCAACTGCGGTTGCGCGACAACTCGGGCACTGTGGCCGATGAAGGTGTGCTGGAGCTGAAAAGCCCCGGCTTGATGTCTGGTTACCACAATCGCCCTGACCTGCGCGATCCGTTCACGGACGACGGCTTTTACATCACCGGCGATGTGCTGCGCCGTGATGCCGAGGGGTTCTACACCTTTGTCGGCCGTCGCGATGACATGTTCGTCAGTGGTGGCGAGAACATCTACCCCGGCGAAATCGAGAAGCTGCTCGAACGTCATCCCGCCGTCCAGCAGGCCTGCGTGGTGCCTGTGGAGGATGCAATCAAGGGCTTCAAACCCATGGCCTTCGTGGTCCTCAGACGCGCTGCTCAAGCCTGCGAACAACAGCTCAAAGACTTCACCCTCGAACACGCCCCGGCATATCAGCATCCACGGCGCATCTGGTTCGTCGATGCACTGCCGCTGGCCACCACCAACAAGATCGATCGACCGGCCTTGCTGCTGGACGCCAACCGGCGCCTGCGAGAGCGCACCCCGGAAAACAGCCACCCGGAAAACCTTTAATAATCGTCCAGGTCAGGAACCCACCATGCGTCATTTATATCTGCTGCCACTTGCACTGGCGTGCGCCACCTCGGCCCACGCACTCGACGACGTGACCGTCGCGTTGGCCATTCCGCCCGCCGTTCATGATGGCGCGCCCTTTGCGGCGGCCGAGGAACTGGGGCTGTTCAAGGCGCAAGGCCTGGCGGTCAACGTCGTGGTCTTTCAAGGGGCTGGTGCTTTGTTGCCCCAGGTGGCCAGCAAGCGCGTGACCTTTGGTTTCCCCGTGGCGGAGCCGGTGATCTCCAGCTATTTCAACGGCAAGAACCCGCTGCCGGTGCGCTATTTCTACAATGGTGTGCCCAGCCAGACCCTGGAATACGCCGTGCTGGCCGACTCGCCGATCAAGACCCTGGCCGATTTGAAAGACAAGAAGATCGGCGTCGGTGCGCTCACCTGGGGCACCTTGCCCAACAGTCGCGCTGCGCTGAAAGTCGCTGGGCTCTCGCCGGGTCAGAACGTCGAGTTCGTTGCGGTGGGTGCGTTGGGTGCAGGGTTTCAGGCGCTGCGCAGCAAGCAGGTCGACGCGCTGAATTTCAACAACAGCTGGGACGACATGCTTGAGCTGTCAGGCACGGCGATTCGGCGCATCCCTTACCCCTCCGTGTTTCAGGAAAACCCAGGCAACGGGTTCATTGCCCATGAAGACACGTTCAAGGACGACCCCGACCTGATCCGCCGCTTTGGTCGTGCGTACACCGAGGCGCAATTCGTCTGCGAGGTCAATCCGGGTTTCTGCGTTCAGGCGTTCTGGCGGCAGCACCCCGAGAGCAAGCCTGCCGACGCGCAGGGCAAGGGCCTGGAAGATGCCAAGACCCTGCTGAGTCGTCGCCTGCAACGCACCTTGTACCACGCCGATGGTAGCCCGCGCACGCCTGGCCAATATGATCTGCAGGTGATTCGCCAGGCCATCGCGGCCATGGCCAGGACCGGTGAGTTCCCCACTGCGGACGTGCCGGTGGAGCGGATTTTCTCGAATGAATTCGTCGCCGCGTTCAATGATTTTGACAAGGCAGCCCTGCGTCAGAAGGCGGAGGCCGCCCAATGAGCCTGCGTCTGGACATCGATATCGTCGACGGCCTGATCGACCAGCCAAGGCGCATCCGCGCATCAGGCCTGACGCCGGGCATTGCGACGCTGACCACGACGCTGGCGCATCCGGACGGCAGTGTCTGGCGCAGTCGCGCCGAGTTTCGGATAGCGGGCGACGGCTTGCTCGATCTTGAGCAGCAGGCGCCAGTAGCAGGGGACTGGAGCATCGCCGACGGCATGGGCTGCGTGTGGGCGCTCAGGCCGCTGAGCGAGCCCGTCATTGCGTCACACACCGACGGCGTCGTGCCATTGCCGATCACTTTGGAACTGGAGGACGCGTCCGGCAGCCAGGCATCGACAGTTTTCGTGCAGCGTTTTATGGCAGAAGGCGTGAGGCGTCGGGAAATCCGTGAGCAGAACCTTTCGGGCACGCTGTTCACCCCTGTCGCAGACGGCCCGCATCCGGTGGTGATTGTGCTCAATGGCTCAGGCGGCGGCACCCCGGAGCAGCGCGCCGCACTGTACGCCGCTCACGGTTATCAGGGGCTGGCGCTGGGGTATTTCAAGGCCCCGGGGCGGCCTGAGCATATTTCCGATACACCACTTGAGTATTTCCAGACGGCCCTTGAGTGGGTGGCGCAGACGCTTAACCCCAAACATGGCTTTATCGCCGTGGCAGGCTTGTCGCGCGGAGGCGAGCTGGCATTGCTGCTGGGCGCCTATTTTCCCAAGCGGGTGTCGGCGGTCATCGGCTATGTGCCCAGCGCGGTGGTCCACGGCACTCTGCGTGCCGGGCGGCCTGATCAGCCTCGTGATGCCGATGCCTGGACGTGGCAGGGCAAACCCCTTCGCAATGTCTGGCGCGACAACCCGAGCGCGGACTGGACCGCATTCGACACCCCGCCTGCGCCAGGCGCGGCGATTCGTCAGGCACCGGCGTTCAGTGCCGTGGAGCGCAGTGCCGAGTTCGTCGTGGCGGCCAGGATTGCGGTGGAGCACATCGCCGGTCCCGTTCTGCTGATTTCCGGCACCGATGACGGGTTCTGGCCGTCGACTGCGTACAGCGCACGCATCGTCGCTGACCTGAAGGCGGCCAACCATCCATGGCCGGTGGAGCATGTGCGCAACGCAGGCGCGGGGCACGCGATCGGTTTCCCCTGTGTCCCGACCACGGTCATCGCCCGGCTGCATCCGGTGGCGGGCGTGATCATCAGCGGCGGGGGGAGCGCGCAGGACAACGCCCGCGCCAATCGACTGAGCTGGAGCAGGGTGTTGGGGTTTCTTGAGGCTGCGGTCGCCGCCAAAGGACGTGAGTCATGAGTGCTGCCTTGGCGTTACATGATGTCGGCCTGACCTATGCCACGCGCCGGGGCGAAATCCAGGCACTGGCAGCCGTGGAACTGACCATCCGGCCCGGCGAATTCGTGGCCTTGCTGGGGCCATCCGGATGCGGCAAGTCGACGGTTCTCAAGCTGGCGGCAGGGCTCCTGGCTGTGTCCAGCGGTCACATCGAGTTGGCGGGCGGCGCCGTCAATGGGCCAAGTCAGCACACCGGCGTGGTGTTTCAGAAACCCAATCTGCTGCCGTGGAAAACCGTGCTGGACAACGTACTGCTGCCAGCGCGCACATTGGGTCTGCCAAGCCAGCCCAGTGTCGAGCGCGCCAGGCAGTTGCTCGAACTGGTGGGCCTTGCCGCGTTCGCCGATGACTACCCCTTCGAATTGTCCGGCGGCATGCAGCAGCGCGTCGGCATCGCCCGAATGCTCCTGCACGATCCTGATCTGCTGCTGATGGATGAGCCTTTTGCCGCGCTGGATGCGTTGTCCCGGGAGTCGCTGACGCTGGAGTTGCAACGTATCTGGAGCCAACAGCGCAAGTCGGTGCTGTTCATCACCCACAGCATTCAGGAGGCTGTGTTCCTCGCCGATCGGGTGCTGGTGATGTCGGCACGTCCTGGGCGAATCATCGACGAACTGCTCATCCCCCTGGCCCGTCCGCGGACCCTGGACACCCTGGCGCAACCCGACTTCACGGCGCTGTGCCAACACCTGCGCAGGCATTTCAGCCATGAATAAAGTGCTTTCGGTGCTGTACCCACTCATCAGCCTGACGCTGCTGGTTCTGGTCTGGGGCGTGGCGGTCAGCGTGCTCGCCATCCCCGATTACGTGCTGCCTCCGCCCTCGGCCGTATTCGATGCGCTGGCCAGCGGTTTTGCCAGCGGCAGTCTGTGGCCCCACATCGGCGCCACCTTGGGCGAAATGCTCAGCGGTTACCTGATCGGCTGCCTGCTGGCTGTGGCACTGGGTGCGCTGCTGGCCGAGTCGCAAACCTTCGAGCGCTTCGTTTATCCGCTGCTCATCGGCTTGCAGGCCACACCCAAGGTCGCCCTGGGGCCCATCATCCTGGTGTGGTTCGGCTTTGGCATGGCCTCGAAAATCGTGCTGGTGGCGTTGGTCTGCTTCTTTCCTTTGTTTGTCAATACGGTCAACGGCATTCGCCGTACCGATGCCGAACTGCTGGACGCTTGCCGCTCGTTTTCGGCCTCACGCCTGTACCTGCTGATCCACGTGAAACTGCCCTCGGCGGCGGGTGAAATCTTTGCCGGTTTGCAGATTGGCGTCTCGCTGGCGCTCATCGGCGCGGTGGTGGGCGAGTTCCTTTCAGCCCAGCGGGGGCTCGGTTACATGATCGCCTCAAGCTCAGTCAGCATGAGCCTGTCAACCATGTTTGCCGGCGTGGTGCTGCTGGCGTTGATCGGGCTGTGTGGGGCGCAAACGATGCGCTGGCTGCAACGGCGAGTCATTTTCTGGGAGCCCGGTGCGGCTCGACACACCAAGCGTTAATGGAGAACTTCATGACTTTCAATTGGCAGAATCCGTATCCCACTACCCGCATTCCGTTGTTCGCACGCAACGTGGTATCCACATCTCATCCCATTGCCGCCCAGGCGGGCGTGCGCATTCTGTTGGCCGGGGGCAACGCTGTGGATGCCGCGATTGCCGCCGCTGCGGCGCTGACGGTGGTCGAACCGGTTTCATGCGGGTTGGGCAGCGACGCCTTCGCCCTGGTCTGGGACGGCCAGCAACTGCATGGCCTCAATGCTTCGGGTCATGCGCCCACGGCGTGGGACCTGAATCACTTTCGCAAACGCTACGGTGAAGACGGGCAGGGCCACGCCAAGCGCCCGGTGCGGGGCTGGGATGCGGTGACCATTCCCGGTGCAGTGGCCGGCTGGGCCGCGCTGCACGAGCGCTTTGGCAAGCTGCCATTTGCCGACGTGCTTGAGCCTGCCGCCGAGATCGCCGAGCGTGGCATCACCCTGGCGCCCATCGTGGCGCACAAATGGGCCGCCGCCATCCCGGCGCTGCACGACCAACCTGGCTTTGCCGACACCTTCATGCCTGGTGGACGCGCGCCGAAAACCGGTGAGAAATTCGTCTTCAAGGATGCCGCACGGACGTTGCGCATTCTGGGTCGCCAAGGCGGCCGTGCCTTTTACGAGGGCGAGATCGCCGAAGCGATCGTGGACTACGCAAGACAAACCGGCGGGTCGTTGACGCTGGAGGATTTGCGCGGCTATCAGCCTGAGTGGGTCAAGCCGATCTCACAACGCTACCGTGGCCATGAGGTGCATGAGATTCCACCGAACGGCCAGGGCATCGCTGCCTTGATCGCGCTCGGTATTCTGGAGCATTTCGACCTGGCGTCGCTGCCAGTGGATTCGGCTCAGTCCCAGCATCTGCAGATCGAGGCCATGAAGCTGGCGTTCGCCGATGTCTATCGCTATGTCGCGGACCCGAGCAGCATGGAGGTCACGCCTGAGCAGATGCTCGACCCTGCGTATCTGGCGAGCAGGGCGCGTCTGATCGACCGGGCAAAATCCACGCACCCAGAACACGGGATGCCCAGGTCCGGGGGGACGGTTTACCTGTCGGCCGCCGATGAAAACGGCATGATGGTGTCGTTCATCCAGTCCAACTACATGGGCTTCGGCTCCGGCATCGTGGTACCCGGCTACGGCATCAGCCTGCAGAATCGCGGGGCAGGTTTCTCCAGCGATCCGGCATCGGCCAACGTCGTGGCCCCCGGCAAAAAACCGTTCCACACGATTATCCCCGCGTTTCTGACCAAAAACGGCGTGCCGCAGATGAGTTTCGGGGTGATGGGCGGCGACATGCAGCCTCAGGGCCACGTGCAGACGCTGGTGCGCATGCTCGACTACCAGCAGCAGCCTCAGGCCGCCTGCGATGCGCCACGCTGGAAGGTAAACCAGGACTACTCCGTGGACCTGGAAGCGACCATGAACGTTCAGGCCGTCGAAGGGTTGGCGAGCCGGGGACATCGACTCAAATCCGTCGAAGACCCCTACATGGACTTTGGCTCGGGGCAGTTCATCTGGCGTTTGTCAGAGGATGCCGACCACGGTTACGTCGCTGCCAGTGATAGTCGCCGAGATGGCCATGCGGCAGGCTTCTAGCGTCTGGAGAAATTCCCAGATCTCCGGGAAAACATGCCGGTGATCTTGGGAGTGTTCCGCTTCTGGCTTATAGCCGAGAGTTCAAAGGCTCCATGCGTCAATGATTGAGCCTTTAGCCCCGTTTAGCTTTGCGCGGCGAGTCGTTGGCCGACTTGTGGCCTAAGGCCCTGCGCGAATTCGCCGAGCTGCTGGCCCGGGCCCAGCGCCTGGTAGAGGACACCCTCAAGCCCGAACGCCTGTACGTCAGCCGCTACGCCCATTCGCTGAGCCAGCTTGCTCTTTGGAAAGTCAGAGTTGAACGCTTGTGCGTTTGGGAGCCGAAAGCCGGATCACTGCTGCAGTCAGCAGCCGCTTCTCATGCAGCACCTCGATTCGCCGCGAAACAGGTTTGCCTAATTCGAGAGCATGCTGACACTGGATGGCTGAGTACTCTGTGGCCTGAATGGGGCAACTGTAAATTTGCCCTTGCGGCAGCGGTCCAGAATTTGCGGCGACTTGCCATAAAGTCGGCCGGTACCTGCTACTCAAGTCGCGTGGCCCATGGATGCAAGTGCTGTCAGCAGAAGGCCACCGCGCTATCAGGGCAGCCCTCGCTTGACTACGCCGCGTGACAAGACGCGCGCAGATCAGCCTATGCCGGAATGAGTTTGCTCTGCCATGCCAAGTAACTGGAAGGTTGCCGCATCGTTCGCCAGGTCAGGGGCTGGCAGTGTTGTCTGGTCGCTTGGCGCTGTCGCGGCAGTGGATGCATTGGGGGCAAAAACGATGCCGTCGCTCTTAAGGTATTGGCTGACATCGCCCTCGAATGACACTTGAAAGCGGCTGCCGCTTTCGTCAGCGTCATAAGACTTCAGGTAGGTACGGGCGCCGGCAGCATCAACCTCGACCCTCAGCGTATGGTCATGGCCGTTGCCTAACCCCGTAAATTCCAAGGCAGACAAATCGATGCGGTCCTCGGCTGTAAAATCAAGGATCAAGTCGGACTGGCTAAGGCCGTCCCGTTGATAGCTGTCATTAAGGTGGTCGTAAACAAAAGTGTCAGCACCCGCGCCACCCGTGAGGGTATTGGCGCCTGGGCCGCTGCTGATCACGTCGTCCGTGCCGTTACCGATGATGTGATCTTGAGTGAGGTACTGGCTGACATCCCCTTCAAAAGCCAGCTGAAAGCGGTCACCGCCTTCGTCGTATGCGTAGGACTTGAGGTAGGTGCGGGTGCCGGCGTCGTTGACTTCAACTCTCAGCGTATGATCATGGCCATTGCCTAATCCGGTGAATCCCAACGCGGACACATCGATGCGGTCATCGCTTGAGAAGTCCAGGATCAGGTCGGAAAAGCTCGTACCGCCGCCTTCATGACTCTCGCTGATATTGGAAAAAACGAAGGTGTCGGCTCCAGCCCCTCCAGAAAGCGTGTCGCGGCCCAGGCCACCTGAGATGACATCATCGCCATCGTCACCGTACAGGTGGTCACTGCCGCCGCCGCCGTTGAGGCGATCGCCGCCGCCTGCGCCATGAATGGTCTCGCCAATGGCAGTGCCATCGAGTACATCTGGACCGTCAGTCCCGACTACAGAAAGCGTATTGGTATCAGTCGCTGCAGGTTTAGCTAGGCTCATGGTGACTCCAATGGTTGAGATTCGAGGGACGCTCACGATGCCACTTGATTTGCGCACCGTTCACCCACTGTTTCAAACATGAGTCAGACCGCTTAAATCCCTTGTCATTTCCCATCACCCCTACTACAAATTTCACAAACAACCGATATTTCAAAACCAAAATTTCGCAGATTTGTGAAATATCAAGACTAAGAATCGTAATAAAAACAATAGCCTATAAACCTACGAAATTTCCAGTGTCGACCACCTTAAATGCTGCTAAACCTTAAGGGTTGTTAGTCATTAGAGTGGATCCGCAAATCTACCGTACCGCTTGTAGCTCTCTCGGGTTGACCTCGCTCACGAGGCTGATACACAACGTGTCGTGATGATTGGCGATTCTTTAACCTGTGATTATCACGGCCCGCGGAGCGTGGGAATGACGGGCATTCATCTCCAACGGTCGAAGCATGGCCGGATCAACAATCTCGTGGACTTTGCTCATTTGGTGATCGGCGAGAACAGAGTTGAAGGTTCGGGGCAACTACCCAAGCACCTCAAGGTGCTCTCAGGTAATGGCGAAAGGCTTACAAGCGCTTCAGCAAAACGACCGTTTACAGTCTCGCGACGAGGGCATAAATTGGATCCATCAGCTGGAGAGCAGGAAGCCCTCCAGAGGTCATGGATGATCAGCCATTGCCTGGAATGCTGCCGGCAAGGACATTGGAATGGTGCTGATAGAAAAGAACCCGCTTCGGCGGGTTTTTTAGTTTTTCGGTATCAGCATCTGGCGGCGGTCGGGATCAGCTTTTTCCAGGATGAATACGGATATCGATCAATCCCACAACCGCGGCTTGAGCAAGTATTTCTTCGGGTGTCGCGTCCGCGTTCGGCATCATCAGGCTGTTTTTCCCATCCCCAAAGTGAAGCTCCAGCAGGTGCATTGCAGCTTCATGAGCCTCGAGTGTTTGCTTCTCGATTTCGAGCTGATGCTGACGCGGGGGTGTCTTTGAATCGGTATTCGATGGTGTAGCTATACATGGCGAGCCTCAGCAATGGCTGGATAGCTGAATTCCTGACTGCTTTTGGTCTGGTATAGGTTCAGACCATCCGCCTCACGGCATGCTCAGCCCATATTCAACCAGCTAAATGACTGCTCGCTTTTAGTGCTTTCACCTCAGCCATAAGCGCATCGTTCATCGCCACTAGCGTGCGCGTGTCACCTTTCAGCCTTCTGATGTCGGCCCACGCTTCATGCAATTCATCCAAGAGCACCAGGCATTGGTGCTGATAGCTCTCCAGCTCGGTGGGGATGCCAAGGTCAAAGGGTGCGTCTTCTGTTGGGGAAAGGAGGTTAGACATGGGGGTGTCGCCTGGAGTACAAATGTTCTCCTAAGGGTAACTCCCTGCACTGGATGAATCAACAGTGCTTTCTTTCCAAAGACAGGCGGATCGAGAACGGGGTTAAGGCCCGTTATAGCGTGCCGAGGCCGACAGCTGTGGTGAACCGAGCCCGAGGATCTCGGCCCTGTGGCGAGTACCATCCTCACGCCTCCAGCCCTGCGGGCTTGGGTGCTCCGCTTGCTCGGGAGACATGAGAGTAGGTCAGTGGGCGATATTGCGTGGATCCCGCTGACCTACTCGGTGTTACTTACGAGTTTTGCCAGCGTCGCTTCGTTTGTCCCGAATCTGGCCATCTTTATTCCGGGAGCGAGGCTGTTCGCCACCTTCTGGTTTAGGAACGTTCACATCTTTGTTGATCGGACGGCGGTCTGTCATACGAAATCCCCCATAGTGCATACAAAGGGTAATAAGATAATCGCAAACGATAACCGCAACGGAAACACATTATGTAGTGTTTCCTGTGGCGATTTGGCACAACATAATGATTTTTTAGCCGCGCCGCAATATCTTGTGATTCTACTATTTCGCCCGGCGCCTTCTGTGCGCATTCAGAGCCAGAGTTTCAAAGGCTGAGGGGCCGCTCGGATGAGGCATGAGAAAAGTGATCACCTGACGACTAATGGCGCATCACGGCTGCTCCAAGAAACGCTATCATCGCGCCATTAGCTCAAGCGGGGCCTTTTGGCCGGTCAACTCCGGCACTCCCTTGGGTACCTCGACAAGGATGTTTGCGCATGGACGACGTAGTTCAGCCCCTCAAGCCCGAAGAAATAGTCCCTCCGAAAGAAGTTAAAATCCTCGCGACCCTGGTAGCGAAGCTTAATTTGGCTGACTTCCAAAACGCCATTCCCGTTATCCGGGAACTTCGAATTTCTAACGAGACCACTGACAGGTTCGTCAACGCGACTTTGACCCTCACGTCTGCTCCCGAGGTGCTTAGGGCCAAGACCTGGCGAATCGACGAAATCGCTGCGGACAGTTTTCGTATCATCCCGGGCCTGGATCTCGTACTAGATGGGCCGTTGCTGAGCCGACTGACAGAGTCAGAAATGTCAACCTTTACCTTTGTCCTTGAGGCTGATGACAAGGCAGAGGAGGGCGGTCGAAAAAAGATAGCTCGGCTGGAGCAGGTCGTAGACCTTCTCCCACGCAACCAATGGGGCGGACTGCGACATATCCCTGATATGACAGCAGCATTCGTCCAACCCAATGATCCTGCGGTTGAGCGGTTGCTCAAGCAGGCCGCTGAGCTTCTTCGTCTCAGCGAGCTTTCGTCAGCGCTTGATGGGTATGAGGGTGGCTCCAAGCGAGCCTGGCAGTTGGCCTCTGCCATATGGAGCGCTGTCGCCCGGATGAAGCTCGACTACGCATTGCCTCCGGCGAGTTTTGAACAGTCGGGCCAGAAGGTGCGCAGCCCAAGTCAGATCACTGATACCGGTCTGGCAACTTGTTTCGATCTGACGCTGCTTTTCTGTGCTGCGCTTGAGCAAGCGGGGCTCAATCCCGTGATCGTGTTTACCCATGGGCATGCATTCGCTGGGCTGTGGCTAAAGCCGGAAGAGTTCACCACTGCGCTGGTCGACGATGTCACTGCGGTGCGTAAGCGAGTCAAGCTTCAGGAGCTTGTGCTCTTTGAAACGACGCTCGTCACTCAGAACCCAGTTCCGGCTTTTTCCTATGCAGTTGAACGAGGAGCCAAGCAGGTTGAGGAGGATGCAGAAAGCTGTTTTGAAATGCTTCTGGACATCCGCCGGGCGCGCCTGCAGCGAATCAAGCCGCTTGCGAGCGCCGAGTCCCAAATCGCGCGCGTAGCCACTGAAGAATCGTCAGACGCTCCACCTCCGTTGCTGGTGGAGGATGGGCTTGGTCTCGCGGAGGATGTTGTTGAGGTTCAGGTCGAGGATCTGTCCAAATTAAATCCTTCTGACCGTTTAGGTCGTTGGCAGCGCAAGCTGCTGGACTTGTCTCTTCGAAACAACTTGCTCAATTTCAAGACGGGCAAGCGGTCGCTGAAGCTTGAGTCTCCAGACCCGGGGGCGCTTGAGGATATCTTGGCGAGTGGTCAGTCGCTTAAGTTGCTCACTCGGCCAGATCTGATGGATGGCGCTGATCCGCGGGAACGAGCGCTTTATGAACAACGTGAACGTGAGGACGTGCGTCGTCGACATGCCGAGGATGCGCTGAAGCGCAGAGAGGTGTTTGTTGCACTGACCTCTAATGAGATGGATGTCCGACTCACCGAGCTGTATCGAGGTGCACGTACTGCGCTGCAAGAAGGCGGTTCCAACACATTGTTTCTGGCGATTGGCTTTCTGAGTTGGACGCGTGAAGACAGGGCAGGGCAGAAGTACAAAGCACCGCTTGTATTGATCCCGGTGACGCTGGAGCGTAAGAGTGCACGCTCAGGGTTTACCATGGTGCTGCATGATGATGAACCGCGCTTCAACCCCACGCTGATCGAGATGCTCCGCCAGGATTTTGAGCTGGGATTAGGTTCACTGGAAAATGAGCTGCCTCGTGATGACTCGGGTCTCGATATCGCAGGCATATGGAAGAAAGTCGGTCATGCCATCAAGGACATTCCTGGCTGGGAGCTCAACGAAGACGTAGTGCTCTCCATGTTCTCATTCGCCAAATACCTCATGTGGAAGGATTTGGTTGAAAACGCCGAGCACTTGCGGCAGAGCCCTGTAGTCCAGCACCTGCTCGACACGCCTAGGGACTCGTTTGTCTCAAATACGCCATTCCCCGAAGCGGAGTCGCTGGATCGTGACTATGGCCCGACGGATGTCTTCTGCCCGCTGCCATCCGACTCATCTCAGCTCGCTGCGGTCATGGCTGCTGCGAAAGGTAAGGACTTCGTTCTGATTGGCCCGCCTGGTACGGGCAAGAGCCAGACTATCTCCAACATGATTGCGCAGTCGATCGCCCAGGGTCGTCGAGTGCTGTTTGTCTCTGAGAAGATCGCTGCGTTGGATGTCGTATATCGACGTCTTCGTGAAATCGGTCTAGGTGAGTTTTGCCTTGAGCTTCACTCAAGCAAAGCTCGAAAAACGGACGTGCTCGCGCAACTGCAATCTGCTTGGGAGGCGAAAGGACAGGTTGACTCAGCGGCGTGGGAAGTTGAGGCACAGCGACTGGCAACGTTGCGGGACAGCCTTAACATTTACGTTGAGCGACTTCATCGCCGTCATCGCAATGGCTATTCGATCTATGACGCCATTGGTACGGTCACGTCTGGCGCCGATGAGGCCGTAGCATCGATTTGTTGGGCGTCCCCTGATGTTCATGATCAGAAGGCGATGCTTGAGCTGCGTGAGCTGGGCGACCGGCTTGAAGTTAACGCACAGGCTGTAGGTTTTGATCAGCTCGCTAGCAACGCTCTGTCTCCAGTTGGCCAAGCCGAGTGGTCGCCTCGCTGGCAGCAGCAATTTGTGCAGGCGGCGAGGGATGTTTTGCCTTCTGTACTAGAGGTGCAAAGGGCTGCAGATCGCTTCATTGAGTTGACGGGGCTTCCTGCCACTCAGTACACACCCACAACGCTGGACGGTCTATCGATTCTTTCACGAGTACTACCGCAGGCCGCGGGGCACGATTGGCGCTTTGCTCTGAAGCCAGATGCCCGCACCATCTCTCAACGTCTGAGCGATGGCTGCAGCTGGGTTGAAAAGCACCGCGAAATCAATTCGAAGCTTTCGACGCCATGGTCGCCTCGTGTCATTGCAGATGCTAAACAAGGCATCGATCTGTTGCAGCAACGCCGCGCGACTTTTACCGGTCTCGGCCCTGCCTGGCCACCAAGCGTCACTGATGTACTGGAGCAAGCGGTCGTGTTGTTTGGCCAAGTGGAAGACCTCCAAGCACAACTGCAAGCGACTTACAGTGATGCGATCGAGACGATTGATGTCGAACTCCTGCATCGTGAGTGGACTGAAGCCGAGGAAGCTTTCTGGCCTAAATCCTGGTTCGGCAAGCGTCGAATTACAGGGCTATTGGCTCCAGTGCAGACGTTCGAAGGCGAGATCGACAACGCAAAAGAGCTGGCAACTTGGGTCGAGATTCGAACTGTGCGTCGTGCCATTGATGACCTCTCACCTGGGCAAGAATGTGGCGCCGTGTGGCAGGGAGCCATGTCCGATGCCACTTGGATCGTTGCAGCCATCAAGCTTCAGGCGGCACTGCGACTCCAGAAGGAGAATTCGTCCTGGGATGACGATGGGCTGTTGTTGGTAGAACAAGGCCATTTGGGTGATGAGCTAAAAGACGAACTTCATCGACTGCGCACTGTGGTTCGCCTTGATGCCGAGATGGATCAACTGGCCGATCTCGGCGCAGGAACCCATTCCTTGTGGGAAGGGCTGGCTACAGACGTTGATGGGCTCACTGCTGCGATTCGGTTTCAGGTTGAGCGGCGTGATATCGAGGAGCGGGGACGGCTTGTCGACGATCATCCGCTTGTAGAAGAGGGGCGTTGTGGCGATCCACTGAAAGATGATCTTGAGTTGCTCAAGCGCAGGGCCGCTGTTGAGCGAGAACTGGCTGATCTATCCGATCTGCGCGAAACGGTGCCTGCCTGGAATGACCTGAAGACAAAGCTTGATGTGGTTCGCAATGCAGTGGTGTTCCAAGGGGAGCTAACGACCGCGATTGCCAAGCTGGCACGTAACCCAGAGCAGATTGGTGCTTACAAGGCACCGCTCCAGATGTTGCTTGGCGATGGCAACGCATTGTTGGAGCCAGAGGGTGCAATCCCTCTGGCAGGCGTCGCTTTGCGCGAGAAGCTTGGCCTGCTCCAAGAGCGTACTTCGCATCTGACAGCGGTTGGTCACTTCACCGATTCGGGTATCGATGAAACTGCTCACTTGGCATTAAGCGATCTCAAGAAAAACTGTGAAACGGTTGTCTCCTCTGAACCGCGTTTGAAGGCATGGTGCTCATGGCGCAAGGTGCGGGATGAAGCCTTTGCGGTGGGACTGGCCCCTATAGTCAACGCGATGGAGATAGGCGCGATCACGTCCGGAAAAGTCCGTCGAGTGCTGGAAGTGAACTATGCTCGCTGGTGGCTGAACACTACGGTGGACAACGAAGAGGTTATTCGGACGTTCGTTAGCGTCGAGCACGAACAGCGTATTCGGGATTTCCGTGCGCTCGACGACAAGTTTACGGCGCTGACCAAGGACTGGCTTCGTGCGAGGCTGTGTGCAGATCTGCCGAGTCAGGACAGTGTCAGTCGTTCCTCGGATTGGGGCTTGCTGCGCCATGAGATGGGCAAGAAGACCAAACACATTCCGTTGCGTGAGCTAATGACTCGTGCACCTGATGCGTTGACCAAGTTGACTCCTTGCTTGCTGATGAGCCCGCTTTCCATCGCGCAATATCTGCCGCCGGCATCGACGCCATTCGACCTGGTCATCTTCGACGAAGCGTCTCAGATACCTGTCTGGGATGCCATCGGTGCCATGGCTCGAGGCAAACAAGTCGTGATGGTAGGTGACCCTAAACAGCTCCCGCCCACGTCCTTTTTTGATCGAGCCGAGTCGACTGCTGACGATGAGGATGTCGAAGCCGATCTTGAAAGCATCCTGGACGAGTGCATCAGCGCCAACCTGCCGATGCGTAACCTCAACTGGCACTACCGCAGCCGTCATGAAAGCTTGATCGCGTTCTCGAACCAGCGCTACTACCAGTCGAAGCTGGTGACTTTCCCATCGCCATTCACCGCAGACAAGGCCGTAAGGTTGTGCCCTGTCGCAGGTATCTACGACAAGGGTGGCTCACGCACGAACCTGATTGAAGCGAGGGCCTTGGTGGCAGATCTCGTTACCCGTCTTCAGTCTCCAGCATTCCGGGAAAGCAGAAGAACAGTCGGGGTTGTAACGTTCAATGGTGAGCAGCAGAAACTCATCATGGACATGCTCGATGAAGCATGCAGGAAAGATCCGTCGTTGGAACCGTACTTCGCAGAGTCCGAACTGGAGCCGGTGTTCGTGAAGAACCTGGAGAGCGTTCAGGGTGATGAACGCGACATCATCTACTTCTCCACGACCTACGGTAAGGACGCCGCCGGCGTACTGTCGATGAATTTTGGGCCGATGAACCGCCCCGGAGGCGAGCGTCGCCTCAACGTCGCAATTACCCGCGCTCGCCAGGAGCTTGTTCTGTTCTCCACGCTGCGACCGGAGCAGATCGACCTGGCTCGGACGCAAGCTGTCGGTGTTCGAGACCTCAAGCATTTCCTGGAATTTGCAGAGCGCGGGCCACGAGCTTTGGCTGAGGCTAATTTGGGCAGCGTAGGCGGGTTCGACAGTCCATTTGAGGAAGCGGTTGCCGCGGCCTTAGCCAAGAAGGGTTGGCACATCCAGACACAGATAGGTGTTTCCTCATTCCGGATCGATCTCGGGGTCGTCCATCCTGACGCACCTGGGCGATTCCTTGCTGGCATCGAGTGTGATGGTGCTACTTACCATCGCAGTGCCACCGCACGAGATCGCGACAAACTTCGTGAATTTGTTCTACGAGGTCTGGGTTGGGAAATCGTAAGGATCTGGTCGACAGATTGGTGGGTGGACGCGCTTGGTACGGCAGAGAAGGTACACCAGCGCCTGAACGACCTCTTGGCAGAGTCACGCGCAAAGCAGGCGATTATCGATGCAGCGCAGGAGGCAGAACGCCTAAAAGTCGATGCCGCCATGGCAGAGGTTATCGAGGTCGTGGAGCAAGTCGCCGTGGTTGCCGCTGTGGCTGATATCGACGAAGCAAATGATCCATCAGGGGCCTTGCCAGAGCTTAAGTACGCCAGATCAGCATCGGTCGTTTCAATCCAGGACGACACGATTTTTGTTGCTCCGTCTCAGCAATTGATCTATGTCGAAGCTGATCCTAGCAGTGTTGTTGACGCCGTCGATCCTGATCGATTCTTTGAACCTAATTACACCGAAAACCTGGAAAAGATGATTGCCCATGTGGTTGAAACTGAGGGCCCAATCCTCGATGTAATTCTTGCTCGTCGTATTGCACGCGCGCATGGATGGGTGCGTACTGGCGCGAAAATTCGAGATCGTGTGGATCAGTTGGCCAAGCAACGTTTTCGTTTTCACGATGAAAGCCAGGTAGGCGTCTTTTACTGGCCATCCAGCCTCAAAGAGGATCATGAGGTTGTGTTCCGTCGATCTGTGGATGAAGACTCTTTGCGAAGTCTGATGGAGATCTGCCTAGCTGAGATTGCCAGTATCGCCGCTAAGTTTTCTGGACGGCCATTGGATGACGAATCAATGATTTACAGCATTGCGAAGGAGGCTGGAGTGCAGAAGCTCACGGCGTCTGTTAGGGCTCGTATCGTCAAAGCGATCCAGATGACCAACTGATAGCAAATTCCTCGACGCCCTGTGATCAGTGTGAACGCATTGATTGCGGGGTATTCAAGCTTTAAGGTTCATTCAAGGAAAACGCACTTGGGTGCGCTGGGATGGGTCGCTCGCACATCACCAATACCTTTCTCCTTCGGCGATCGCTGGCAGCGTCGATCAGTTTGAACCACTCTGCATAAATGGTATTTCTGACCCACGTGCTGGTTCAGATCTGACGCTCCATCAGTCCATCACACCGGCCCACGCTCCCCGAGCGCCACCTTCGCAGCCTAGACACTCGCGCGGGCAGCCTTCATCTGAGCCGGATCACCTGAAGCCTTCGCGGCGTTCACAGCCCGCCGGCCATTCATCAGGTGATCCAACAGCCGCTGCCGCTCATCTTCGCCGAGCGTGAGATTCGAGCGCGGAGGTTTTCTGTCATCAGGAATCCCGTGTCTTCTGTCATTTCTACTCGATTCCGGATTATAGTGGTGTCCATGTGCTACCTAAGCGCGTGTACTCTAAAATGATAAGGCACCCCAATTCGCTGACCCAGTGCCTTAAACCAATGCAAAGCAGAGCCGATTGTAATTTTTTGGATGGAACCAGATGAAAGCTGAAGAAAGCACCGTTGGGCATATTCTCACCGATCAAATCTGCTACGAGATCCCTCCGTACCAGCGGCCCTACTCATGGAAGGCTGAGAACGTCCAGCAGCTACTTGAGGATATTTGGGAAGCTTACGATAATACTGATGAGGAGTACTTCATTGGTTCTCTCATTACAATCGAAACTGAGAGAGGCACACGCTTTGATGTAGTCGATGGACAGCAGCGGCTGACTACTCTCAATCTCATCCTGGCTCGACTGCGTGATCATGTTGAAGATGCTGGGGCTAAGGCGGTGTTAGGTAAACGGGTGCTGCCTCGCAACGAGCTGACCGGTGAGACGGAAACACCTCGCCTTCTACTGCGGCGAAAAGATCGGGCTTTTTTTCGTAATCATGTTCTCGACTCTCAACCTCTTCCGCCGCGCTCGGAGCGCAGCAAGCTTGATGCTCCACAGAAACGGATTGTAGAAAACCTTGAGGCCATCGACTCGTTTTTGGGGCATAAAGATCAGCAAACGCTGAAACTCTTCGCCAATTTCCTACTGATGAAGGTGTACGTAGTTTTCGTAAAAACCGAATCTCTTAAGTCCGCCTACCGCTTGTTTAACGTGCTCAATGCCCGCGGCATGTCGCTGTCGAACGCAGATCTGATCAAGAACATGCTTTTCAGCAAGTTAGGTACTGCGCAGAGTCAAAGTGACGAGCTTGAGGATCGGTGGCTGGAGCTGGAAGACATTGTGGGTATCGAGCTGCTCGACAGTTTCCTCAGCCATCATAGAACGTCGTTGATGGCGGCAAAAGCGAGGGGCTCCCTTCATGAGGAATATCGCTCGGTAATCGATGAGCTGACTGACGGCCCGTTCCCATTTCTAGATCAAGTCATTCGTTCTGCCAAAAATTTTATGCGTATCTGGGAATGTGACTTCCAAGATGCTGCGTCTGTGAGAGCCCTTAACGCTCTCTGGCGTGTGAGCTATGACGAATGGATACCACCTCTGCTTAGCTATCTGAACCAGCCTGTGCAGGGGCAGACTGAGGCGCAGTACCTCAGTCTGCTGGAACGGATTACGATGCAGAACTGGGTACGTCGTCTCGGGCGTACAGCGCGGCTTACTGTTTACTTCCAGCTGATTAGCGCTATCCGCGCTGGGAAAGCTGCTGATGCGGTGAACGGGGTTTTCATCTCACATGCCAACAACGATGAGTTCATCGAACTTTTGGGTGGTGAGGTGTACGGTAAACCGTTTGACTCAGCCGTGTTATTGCGCCTCGAAGAAGCGTCGCAGGACGACTCAGTCACTAAGACATACAGCGGACGGCTGACCATCGAGCATGTCATGCCGCAGGCGTTGAGAGACGCTTACTGGAAGGAACGATTTAATGCTGAGAATCATGGCATCTGGCTGCATCGCCTAGGCAACTTAGCCATGCTCAGTGGTAGCAAAAACTACAAAGCTCAGTACTTCGATTTTGATCGAAAAAAGAAGATCTACCTAGACAGAGATAAAAAGGTCTCTTTCGACCTGACTAAAGAAATTTGTAGCTTGGCTGAGTGGACTGGAGAAGCCTTGAAAGCACGGCAGGACCGGCTCATCACGTTGGCTAAGGCGACATGGTCAATTGCCTGACGGGAAGGTCGAGATGCCTAAGCACTTCGTGTGAGTTGTTATCACTGGACGAGTGGAGACTTTTTGCTGCTCGTTCAAACGGCCTAGTTTTAATCCTTGATCAAGGGCAGTGGTAGAATCAGTGATGCCCCTTGATTGCGAACATTCCTCACGTCCTTGCACACCTTGTACCAGTGAAAATCGCTCCTTGGCCGGCAGCCTTCCACTGCGATTTCCTTTGCGCGCTCGGGTGATGTTTCACTGTCAACCCACTCTCTGGCCAGCTCAGGACTCAGTACCAGTGGTTAGGGATCATGGATATCGACCACTCCTTGGTCGCTTGCTGCCGCGATGAGCACAAGTCCATCTTGCTCGTTCGGCTCAATTGCTTGGTGCACCTTAGCCAAGCCAGCGAAGAAAATGGGTATCTGTTCCTTCAAGGTGATGAAATAGGGCTGTTTCTTTTCGGGATCAACTGGATCCTTGACCCATTCATACCACCCGTTGGCGGAGGCCAAGACTCGGCCATTGGGCCAAAGTTGTTTGAAAAACTTCCCGCTCATTACGGTCTCGACATGGCGTTGATGGGATTGGGCCGCTTGCCTTTCAGAACTCACTCTGCAAGAAGATCCGCGTGAGCATCCGCACCGGGATGTTCAATCCCGAGGAAGCGAAATATGCGAATGGCGCGTTGGTCGAGCTTCCGTATCCCGCCAATGAGGTGCGGCTCATGACGAAGGCTGCTACCGAAGCGGTCAATCGTCTCTTTCGACATGGGTTCAAATACAGCAAAGCTGAAGTGCTGCTGATGGATCTGCGTCAGCCAGGCGAGTTTACCGATGATCTCTTCGCTCATTCGCAGCGGTTATGCTCGATAAATTGATGAGTGTGGTGGACGACATTAACGGTAGGTGGGGCAGTGGGACGCTTGGGGTGGCCAGTGTTCCCAATGATTCGGGTTGGGCGATGCGCCGCGATTTGATGAGCCAGAGCTACACGACGCGGCTAGTTCATTTGTGGACTGTCAAAGCCATCTAGGGACGAAAAATGGGAGTCAAGTTGAGTGATACAAACCAAAAGTTGTGTAGAGATTTGCAGGGGATTGCGGCTGAACTGAAGTGGTCAGCTGTGGAGCTCGTGCGGATTGCTGAGAGATTGAGCCAGACTGGGAATGACTCAGATGCCCAGGCATTGCACCGTATTGATCGCGATGTTTCAGAGGGAGGAAATTCGCCTGTAAGGTATGGTGAACGATGTTGCTAAGGGCGGATCGTTCACGTGGAAGCAGTGTCAGGCTGATCCTGAAGGCGTAAATCCGGCTCATCTGTATCATTCATGATTAAGTATTCGAACGGGTGAAGGTTACCGAACCGGTCAAGCAAAAGATTTCGCCCAGTGCCTTGACTGACGATGTTGTGCCGGAGCCACCAGGTCACGAAGGAAGGTGATGCGATTTGTAGCTCTTCGATTAACGAATCGAATTCCGCTTGATCGGGCAAGTAACAGCCAGAGCGGCAGCCATCCAGACACACAATTTAACATAATATACATTATGCGTAACAGCACATAACAGCGCTGGACACACGGGCAGCGCTTTTCAAAAGCTGGCATCGTCCCGAGTCGCTTCCAGGCTGTCACCATGACCAGTCTCTACAAACCCTCGGCCCTCGACTGCTGACTCCTTTGACCCTGTCACGATTATCACAACTTTCTCCTGCTGCTCTCTGTAACTGCGAGCGATCCTTAACCGAACTGGCCGCTGCATAAACACAATCTTCACCAGCCACATTCCCACACTTCGCGTTACGAACCTCAAAGTAATCAGACTGTTCATTCAATCCGCAATCGCTGCATGACCCATTAACTCTGCATAAGCAACCAAGTGATATCTGTGCACATCTCAGATCCGTTGCCTCAGTTTCAATACAAAACCAACACACTGTTCAAACGACCGCCAATGCATCACGAGCCGCAAAAGCCGAGTCAAAAACTCCAACGCTAGAAAAAGCGTTCAGCGTATTTGCCAGCAATAATGACTGGAATCCGCAGGATTACACCTCAACACCTCCCGCCAAACCGCCCGAAACCTCCATAAACAAAGGGGTTGAGCCCTCTAGAGAATCAGCGCTACACTGCAATAGACGCAGACATCCGGCAATCCACCTGCCGCGCGACCATATCGATTATTGCCGTTTGAATATTTGATTCGGCGTATGACGATGTTCCTGAAAAGTATGCCACTGTCCATCAGTGTAATATCCGATAATCATCAGACCCGGATATTGCATTTGGGTCTTTTACAGCGGATCATATCAATCATCTTCACTGTTCATTCAAACGACTCCCATGCCTGCGCCAACTTTTCCGCACCCGTTATTTGAAACCTATTCCCGATTCAGTGAACTCAACTTCAGTTCATTGAAACAGGAGCTGCCTTCCATCACTGACTATCTGGCAGCCTTTCCTACCGAGATTCAGGCCGTTGAAAGTTATCGAGCCGTCAGAAGTTTCCTGAAATCCTACGCCGGCAATGAGTCAACCTTCAATTCCTATCGCACTCACGTCGAGCGGCTTCTGTTGTGGACGTTGATCAAAGCCAGGACTCCCCTGCTTGAGATGCGCCGTACGCATGCCGAGAGTTTTCTGGAGTTCTGCCTCGCTCCGGATCCTGCCTGGATCGGGCCTGTCGTCAAATCCCGCTTTATCCGAGTGGGTGCGCGTAAAAAGATGGCCACGGACACTTACACGCTCAACACCGACTGGCGGCCATTCAATCAGTCGGCGTCGAAGGAAGAACGCAAGCGCGCCGCAGAGGAGAACCGCCCTCTCCTGCAGGAACTGTACAAACCCGCACAAGGCTCGATCGCGCAGGTCTTTGCCGTCTGCGGCAGCTTCTTTCAGCACGCCATCGATGAAGGGTTCTGTGAGCACAATCCATTCAGGGCGGTCAAGCAGAAGAGCAAGTACAAGCAGCGCACAACGGGTGATCAGGACACCCGCATTCTGACCTCGCTGCAATGGGATTTTGTGCTGGAGACCGCTGAACAACTGGCCGGGCAGGATGCCAGGTATGAACGAACGCTGTTCATCGTCGCGACGATTTTCGCCATGTATCTGCGGGTTTCAGACCTGGTCGGACGGGACAACTGGACGCCGAGCATGGGCGATATTCGTCAGGATGGCGCCGGAAACTGGTGGTACCACGTGGTCGGTAAAGGCAACAAAGCCGGGAAAATCAGCGTGCGGGACGACTATGTCGAACACTACCTCAAGCGCTGGCGCACGCACCTGGGGCTGTCTCCCCTGCCCGGCTTCGGGGAATCCACGCCTCTGATCACGACCCGGCAAGGCCGCGCCGGGCTGTCCGACCGACATGTCAGGCTGCTGCTCCAAGAGGTTTTCGACCGCGCTCTGCAGCGAATGCAGGCCGAAGGCTGGTCGGACGAAGACGTCGCACGCTTGCGCGCAGCATCGCTGCACTGGCTGAGGCACACGTCCGCAACGTTTGACGCGCCTCATCGGGACATGAAGGACTTGCAGGTCGACCTGCGCCATAACAGTCTCAGCACGACACAGAACGTCTATTACAACTCCGAAGACGAGAAGCGCGCCTATTCAATAAAACGATTGCCGATGAAAGAACGCATCTGATCAGCGGATCACACGTTCGCGCGAACTGGCCTGGTCCTGGGTAACGCTCATCAGAGCGGTTCCCGCCAGGTCTGGATGAGTCGGCGAGCATAGCCTTTCGCGGCCGCCTATAAATAGAACGGCTCGCTCGATAAAACATTCAAGCCGAGTCTGCGGCTGCGACCGTTTACCCTCCTCCTTATTGCCATAAAAATAAGGATCGACACATGCGACTGGGTTGGTATTCCAATCTGACGTCCACCGAGAAACGTACCTATTGGGCATGTTTCGGCGGATTCACTCTCGACTCGATGGACGCGACCATCTTCGCGCTGATGATGCCGGTGTTGATGACGGTGCTCAGTCTGAGCAAGTCGGACGCTGGTCTTCTGGGCTCCGTTTCACTTATCGGCAGCGCCTTGGGCGGATGGGGTGCCGGTATGCTGGCCGACCGTTACGGCCGGATCAAGGTGATGCAGGGCACGGTGCTCTGGGTGGCGGTCTTCACCTGCATGGGCGCGTTCTGCACCGGATTCTGGAGCTTCTTGCCGGTGCGTTTTCTGCAAGGCATCGGGTACGGCGGTGAAGCAGTCGTCGGTGCGGTGCTGATCAGTGAGGCGATCAAGCCAGCGCTGCGCGGCCGCGTTGCTGCTTCTGTGCAGAGCGGGTATGCCGTGGGCTATGCGATTTCGCTGGCGACCATGCCGGTATTGTTCAACTTCCTGCCGGATGACGTCGCCTGGCGTGCCTTCTTCGCCATCGGCCTGCTTCCCGCCCTGCTGATATGGTTTATCCGCCGCCTGGTGCCTGAGTCGGCCGCATTCAATCAAAGCCGAAAAAGCAGCAAAGGCATCGACCTTAAAGCCATCTTTGCTGCGGAGCACCGTCGAGTCACCCTCATCAGCACTGTGCTCGCCAGCGGCATTTTCGGCGGTGCATACATCATGATCACCTGGTTGCCGACCTACATGCGTACGGTGCTGAACCTGCCCATCGCGTCCACGTCAGGCTATCTGGCGGTGAACATCATCGGCTCGCTGATAGGGCCCTTCGTTTATGGTTTGCTCAGCGACCGGATCGGTCGGGGGCGCGCCTTCATGCTGTTTCTGGTCTGCCAGGCCGTTGTGGTATCGGTCTACATGTTCGCCGACGTTCATCTGAACATCATCCTGGCATTGGGATTACTGCTCGGCGCGTTCCAGGGAGGCCTGGCCTCGGGCCTGCCATTGGCGTTCTCTGAGCTTTATCCCACCCGCATGCGTGCCAACGGCGCCGGATTCTGCACGAGCTTTGGCCGTGGTTTCGGCTCGATCATGCCGGCCGCAGTGGGTTTTGCTTCGGTTCATATGAGCTTGCCAGTGGCGATGGGCTCATTCGCAATAGGCTCGTACCTGATCGGTTTTCTGGCGGCGCTGTGTCTGCCGAATGCGACCGGTGCGGACCTGACGGCGGTGGATGCTGTCTTGGCAGAAACTCCGCACGCTGGCGATGGCATAAATGAAACGTATGGCCGTACCAGTTGAACGCATTTCATCGACATTCACTCATGGAGGCCTGAAATGGCTCGAATCATCGGCGGTCTGGCCGTCTCACATACGCCGACCATCGGCTTTGCCGTCGATCATGACAAACAGGAAGAAGCGGCATGGGCGCCGATATTCGAGAGTTTCAAGCCCATCAGAAACTGGTTGATCGAGCGCAAGCCGGACGTGCTTTTCTACATTTTCAATGACCACGTCACCTCGTTTTTTTTCGACCACTATTCCGCTTTTGCCCTGGGAGTAGATGATCACTATGACGTGGCCGATGAAGGCGGTGGCAAGCGTGACCTTCCGGCCATTGGCGGTCACGCCGCTCTGTCGCGGCACATTGGCAACAGTCTGATGGCTGACGAATTCGACATGTCATTCTTTCGCGACAAACCGGTGGACCATGGCCTGTTTTCGCCCATGTCCGCGCTCATGCCGTTCAAAGAAGGCTGGCCGGTCGACGTCGTCCCGCTGCAAGTGGGCGTGCTGCAGTTCCCGATACCCTCGGCGAAGCGATGCTACAACCTGGGTAAAGCATTGCGCCGAGCCATCGAGAGCTATCCGGAGGACCTGAATGTCGCGATCGTCGCAACCGGCGGCGCATCGCATCAGGTTCACGGCGAACGCTGCGGTTTCAATAACCCTGAATGGGACGCGCAATTCGTCGATCTGCTCGTGAACGATCCCGAGCGCCTGACCGAGATCACCCTGGCCGAATACGCCACGCTGGGCGGCATGGAAGGCTCGGAGGTCATCACTTGGCTCATCATGCGTGGAGCGTTGTCCGCCAACGTCAGCGTCCTGCATCAGGATTACTACTTGCCCTCCATGACCGGGATCGCGACGCTGCTTCTGGAAAATCAGTCTCGCGAAGTGCCCGTGGATGTCCTGCAACGTCACCGCGATCACGTCAATCATCAACTGGCAGGTGTGGAAAAACTGGCGGGCACCTACCCGTTCACGCTGGAGAGAAGTCACAAGGGCTATCGGCTGAACCGGTTCCTGCACAACCTGATCGATCCAGCCTGGCGCGCCCGATTCCTGCAGGCGCCTCAGCCACTTTATGATGCGCATCAATTAACGGAGGAAGAACAGCACTTGCTGCAAACGCGTGACTGGCGGGGTTTGATCCAGTACGGCGTCATTTTCTTTCTGCTGGAAAAACTCGGGGCTGTCGTCGGCGTTTCCAATCTGCATATCTATTCGGCGATGAAAGGAATGACACTGGAAGAGTTCCAGGAAACCCGCAACCAGCAGGTCACGTACTCGGTGGCAGGAAAGCAGGCCGACACAACCGCTTAATCGCCGTCCAGAACTTCTTGCGTCACTTCGCGGATTTTCTTGATCAGCGCTTCTGCGGCCGGGGAATGCAGACCGTTGGTTCGGTATATGAGGCCGATCGCGCGGTGAGTGTCCTGCAACGGCAGATCCAGCCGTTGCAGTTCACCAGAAGCGATCTCGTACTCCAGCTGGTGTTCGGAAACGATCGCCAGCATGTCCGAACGCATGAGCAGCCCTCTGATAATCGCCATATCACCTGTCTCGACGACAGGCTCTGGCGCTTTTCGGCCCAACGCTGCGAAATGGCTGTCCAGCAACAGCCTGGCCGGCGTGTCAGCACGCGGCAATACCCATCTTGCGCCGGCCAGATCATCCAGGCTGACCGGCCGGTCCAGCCAGGGGTGCCCACGGCCGGCGAGGATCACCATTTCCTCGGTCACCAGCTTTTCTCCATGCAGGTCGCTGGCGTAATCCTGCCCTCGCAGCGCGCCGAACACGAAATCCACATCGCCGGCGCGTAACTCCAGTGCCAGCAAATTGAACGGGCTTTCGTTGGTGGCGATCCGCACACCAGGATGGTCGGCCAGCAGCCGAACGAAAGCCTGCGGCAGAATGCGCGTGCGTCCCAAAGGCAGCGCGCCCACTGTGACCAGGCCTTGCAGCGAGCCCTTGATGCTGGCCACATCAGCCCGGATGTGGCGCAGATCGTTCAAGGCGCGGCGTATCGGATAGAGGATTTCAGTGCTGGCCCGTGTCGGCCGCAGGCCTCGGGCGGTTCTTTCGAACAACGATTTACCGGCGCCGTTTTCGAGCATCTTCAGTGCAGCGCTGATGGCCGGCTGCGTGAGATTGAATGAGCGCGCTACCGTCTGCATGTGCTGCGTTTCGCACAGCTTCACGAATATCTGCAAACGGCGGGTATTGAGAAGGTAAAGCGGCTCATGAGGCGCGTGGCCGATCAACGTCGGGATCGACTCCAGCTCCGCCATGACCCTTCGCGCACGCGGCAAGATGGCTTTGCCGTAGGGCGTGAGCAGCATGCCGCTGGCGTGCCGTTCAAAAAGCGGCACCGTGAGGCTCTGCTCCAGGTCGCGAATCGCGCGGGTGACGACCGACTGGGCACGCAGCAGCCCGTCGCAAGCCCGTGACACGCTGCCCTCGTCGGCGATGCGGATAAAAGCGCGAATCTGCATCAGGTGTGGAAGAGCTGTTTCCGGCATCGCCGCCTCGCGTCTGGACAGGACCCCATAAACAAAACGTATGGGCATGCCAGCCTTACGCATTAGTCCGCTCTTGGCAAGCCTGTCAGCATCGAGTGACGTCAATAAGGGAGCCTGCCCGTCATGAGTCATCCACTGCAAAAATCCGCGCTGGTTGTCAGCGCCCACTCCGCCGACTTCGTCTGGCGCGCCGGGGGCGCCATCGCGCTGCACGCCTCACAAGGTTATGCGGTGCACATCGTGTGCTTGTCGTTCGGCGAACGCGGGGAGTCAGCCAAGCTCTGGCGCAAAGGCGCCGAGATGACAGAAAACAAGGTCAAAGCCGCCCGGCGGGATGAAGCGCAAGCGGCAGCCGACATCCTTGGCGCGACCGTCGAGTTCTTCGACATCGGCGACTATCCGATGCGAGCCGACACAGACACCCTCTTCCGTCTGGCCGATGTATTTCGCAAGGTCCAGCCCGAGTTCGTCCTGAGCCACTCGCTCAAAGACCCATACAACTACGACCATCCACTGGCGATCCATCTGACCCAGGAAGCGCGGATCATTGCCCAGGCCGAGGGGTACAGGCCCGGCGAGAAAATCGTCGGCGCGCCTCCGGTCTACAGCTTCGAGCCGCACCAGCCGGAGCAATGCGAGTGGAAACCCGACGTGTTGCTGGACATCACGTCGGTGTGGGACAAAAAATACGCAGCGATCCAGTGCATGGCCGGCCAGGAGCACCTGTGGGAGTACTACACCCGGGTGGCTTTGCAGCGCGGCGTTCAGGCCAAGCGCAACATCGGCATCACCGCCAGCAAGGACATCATTTACGGCGAGGGCTATCAAAGTATCTTCCCACGCGTAACGGAGAATCTGGGATGAGCAACCTGACAGGCAAGACCGGCATCGCTGTGCGGAACATCGAGCGCGCCGATCCCGCCCTTATCGATGAACTGACCCGCTATGGCGTGGCCACGGTGCATGAAGCGCAGGGACGCAAGGGCCTGCTCGCGTGCGATATCCGGCCGGTTCAGCGGGATATCGCCATGAGTGGATCGGCCGTGACGGTGCTGGTCGCTCCCGGCGATAACTGGATGTTCCATGTCGCCGTCGAGCTGTGCCAACCGGGCGATGTTCTGGTGGTGGCGCCGAGCTCCCCTTGCACTGACGGTTTCTTCGGAGACCTGCTTGCGACCTCGCTCCAGGCGCGCGGCGTCCGCGGTCTGATCATCGACGCAGGCGTTCGCGACACCCGGACATTGCGTGAAATGGGCTTTCACGTCTGGTCCCGCGCCATTCACGCTCAGGGCACGATCAAGGAGACGTTGGGATCGGTAAACATCCCGGTGATCTGCGCCGGGCAACTGGTCAATCCGGGCGACGTGGTCCTCGCCGACGACGACGGAGTGGTGGTCGTACGCCGCGAAGAGCTGCCGCACGTCATCGACAGCAGCCGCAAACGGGCCGATCTCGAAGAGCAAAAACGCCTGCGTCTGGCCGCGGGTGAACTCGGTCTGGATATCTACAACATGCGCGGGAGGCTTGCCGAGAAAGGCCTGCGCTATGTCGACCGTGTCGAGCAACTGGAGGACTGATGGATGGTGCACGCCCGTATTCCCTGCCTGCTCATCCGCGGTGGCACGTCCAAAGGCGCTTATTTCCTGGCCGAAGACTTGCCTAGTGACGCTTCGTCGCGCGACCGTGTGCTGCTGGCTGCCATGGGATCTCCCGACGTGCGTCAGATCGATGGAATCGGCGGCGCGGACTCACTGACCAGCAAAGTGGCGATCATCCGGCGCTCCAGTCGACCGGGCGTGGATGTCGATTATCTGTTCGCCCAGGTGGCGGTCGCTGAAGCACGGGTCGATTACGGGCAGAACTGCGGCAACATTCTGGCTGGCGTCGGCCCGTTCGTCATTGAGCGTGGGCTGGTCGCCATCCAGGGGGCGCACACCTCGGTGCGGATTTTCATGGAGAACACTCGCCAGACCGCAACCGCGATCATCCAGACGCCGGACAACGCGGTGAACTACGACGGCGACACCAGGATCGACGGCGTTCCGGGGACTGCAGCCCCGGTCATTATTGAATTCGATGACATTGCCGGCTCCAGTTGCGGCGCCCTGCTCCCCACCGGCAACGTCGTCGATCGACTGGATGGCGTGGACGTCACCTGCATCGATAACGGCATGCCGGTGGTGCTGATCCGTGCGACCGATCTGGGCTGTAGCGGGTACGAAAGCGTTGCATCTCTGGATGCTGACGCTGAACTGAAAGGTCGCATCGAGGCCATTCGGCTCGAGGCGGGTGCGCGGATGAATCTGGGTGATGTCACTGACCGCACAGTGCCGAAAATGGTGCTGATATCGCCTCCTGTCGCTGGCGGATCGATCAGCAGTCGCAGTTTCATCCCTCATAAATGCCATGTGTCTATCGGCGTTTTCGCCGCCGTCAGCGTCGCGTCCGCCTGCCTCATCCAGGGCACTGTCGCTGCCGGAATCGCCCACGCCACCGGTCAGGATGAACAGCACCTGTCGGTCGAGCACCCAACGGGCGAATTCAGCGTGCGTCTGCGCCTGGATAACGGCCGGCTCGCAAGCTGCGGTCTGGTGCGAACGGCCCGCTTATTGTTCGATGGCCACGTGTTTGTTCGCCGGTCGGCGTTCGACCTGCCGCAGCAGTGATCCAGCCAGGATCACCCTTCGCCACGCAATGCCGCGATCACCAGACGCACCGCCAGTGACGACTGGCGTCGGCTCGCGTAATAGGCATGGTGGCCGGTGAAAGTCGGCGACCAGTCTTCAAGGACCCGGCGCAGGTGGCCGGCCTGCACGTCAGGCTCGACCAGCGCCTTGGGCAGATACGCCAGGCCGAAGCCTTTTTTCGCCGCGTCGAGCATCTGATACGCATTGTTGAACACCAGTTGCCCGCTCACCTTCACCTCGATTTGCTTGCGCCCCTTGTGCAGTTCCCAGGCCATCAGCGTGTCGCGAGTGAGCAGTCGAAGGTTGATGCAGTTGTGCGCGGTCAGGTCGTGTGGCGTTTGCGGCGCCGGCCTGTCGCGCAGGTAGGAAGGCGCGCCCACCACGGACATGGTTTCGTCAGGCGCGATACGCACTGCAATCATGTCCTTTTCCACCTGATCACCCAGTCGCACACCGACGTCGTAACGCTCGGCGACGATGTTGGTCAGGCTGTAATCATTGATCAGCTCGACACGTAACTCAGGGTACTCATTTAGCAACGATTGAAGCCTGGGCCAGACGTACTGATTGGCGGCGTAGTCGGTGGCCGAAATTCTCACCGTGCCGACAGGCCGTTCGCGCAGCTCGGCGACGGCCTGCAGTTCTGCGGCAATTTCATCAAGCCTGGGGCCGATCGAATCCAGAAGACGCTGGCCCGCTTCGGTCGCCGAGACGCTGCGCGTGGTCCGGGTGAGCAACAGCAGGCCCAATTCCTGCTCCAGCGCCGTGACCGTGCGGCTCAGCGAGGATTGCGAAACGCCCAGTCGGGCGGCTGCCCGGGTGAAGCTCTGCTCGCGTGCAACGGTCAGCAGTGCGACCAGATTATTCAGATCGGGGATGTTCATTTATCCACCCATGCATAAGTGTATGCACATTTTGCCATCTAGTGCTCGAGTTGCCCACGCCGTACTGTGGCTCTATCGGTTTCACCTCATACAGGTCCGGCGATCGGACCGTACCGTCTTCATTTAAAAAGGAGCACTCATGACAGCCACAGCCCAGACCATCGTTCGCAGTGGAACCAAAGCGTCCGTGAAAGGACCCGAGGCGTGGTTCACCGGCAACGTCCGGATCGACAACGCCTTTCAGCTCGAAGCGCCGGGCCGGGCGACAGGCGCTGTCGTCACTTTCGAACCCTCGGCACGCTCGCACTGGCATGCCCACCCTGCCGGACAAGTGCTGGTGGTGCTGACAGGCGTAGGCTGGACTCAATGCGAAGGCGGGCCGCGGACCGAAATCCGTGCCGGCGACGTCATCACCTGCGCGTGCGACAAGCGTCACTGGCACGGCGCGGCGGCCACCACCGCGATGTCGCACTTCGCGGTGACGGAGACCATCGACGGCAAAAACACCGACTGGATGGAAGCGGTGACGGATGAACAGTACCTGGCCGGTGAGCTCGTCACCGACTGAAAAGCTCAAGGCGCCGGCGGCGGCTGACTGGCCCACGCGCGCACCGCGTCGGCGAACAGGCGCAAGGCCAGCGGTGGATGGCGATTGGCGGGATAGTACAGGCAGACACCCGGATAGACCGGGCCCCACTCGGGGAGCAGATGCACAAGGCGTCCTTGCTCGAGCAGGTCAGCGACCTGCGCCAGCGGCACCCAGGCGATGCCGATACCGCCCAGCGCGGCCTCGACCATCACGTTGATGTTGTCCAGAGTCAGCGGCCCGTCGGCGTCGAAACTGGTGGTCTGCCCCAGGTACTCGAAGTCCCAGCGGAACACTGCGCCGCTGGCGAAGCGAAAGCGGATGCAACGGTGTGCCTTGAGGTCGTGGGGCACCTGCGGCGGCGGATGGTCGCGCAGGTACTCCGGTGAGGCGACCGCAGCAAAGCGGATGTCCTGACCGAAGCGGATCGCAATCATGTCTTTGGGCACGTCATCGAACACCCGCACGCCGGCATCGAAGCCATCGCCCACGATGTCCACCAGCCGGCTGTCGGCGACGAACTCAATGTGAATCTGCGGGTACTGCTTGAGGAAGCCCGGCACGACGTGACGCACCAGCAATTTGATCGAGGACTCGGACGCGCTGATCTTGATCGAGCCTGACGGCATGTTGCGCGTTGAGGTGACTTCATTGACCACCTCGGCCAACTCGTGGAGCAGCGGTCGCACGCCTTTGAGCAATTGCTCGCCAGCCTCGGTCAGCGCCACCGAGCGCGTGGTGCGATTGAACAGGCGCATTTCCAGCCGCGCTTCGAGATTGCGCATGGCATGACTGAGCGCTGAGGGCGATACACCCAGCAGGCGAGCGGCGCCGGTAAAACTGTGGTTTTCCGCGATAGCGATGAAGGCGGTCAGTTCGGGCAGATCAGCACGAATCATTGGTGAATATTCCTCATCGGGTCATGCAGCGCTCGCTGGATTGTTGAGCATCGTACATCAACTTAAGGTGCATATAACCCCGAAACAGGAGACCACACATGCAACATCGCGCACTCGGCAACACGGGACTCGACGTATCGGCCATCGGCCTTGGCTGTATGGGCATGAGCTTCGCGTACGGCCCCGCCATGGAACGATCGGCGGCTATCCGCCTGATCCGCGCCGCGTTTGAACAAGGCGTGACATTTTTCGACAGCGCTGAAGCCTATGGGCCTTTCACCAACGAAGCCTTGCTCGGTGAAGCACTGGCGCCGTTTCGCGATCAGGTTGTGATCGCCACCAAATTCGGCTTCAAGAACGGCGAGGTGCCACAAGGCCTCGACAGCCGTCCGGAGAACATTCGCGCAGTCGCCGAGGCCTCGCTGAAACGCCTGAAGACGGACCGCATCGACCTGTTTTATCAGCACCGGGTCGACCCTGGCGTGCCAATGGAAGACGTTGCCGGTACCGTCAAAGACCTGATCGCCGAGGGCAAGGTCAAGCACTTCGGGCTTTCCGAGGCCGGTGTCGACTCGATCCGCCGCGCCCACGCCGTGCAACCGGTGGCGGCGCTGCAGAGCGAATACTCGTTGTGGTGGCGTGAACCGGAAAAGCAAATCCTGCCGCTGCTGGATGAACTGGGCATCGGCTTCGTGCCCTTCAGTCCGCTCGGCAAGGGCTTTCTCACTGGCGCCATCGATGCCAGCACCACTTTTGCTCAAGACGACTTCCGTCATGTCGTGCCGCGTTTCAGCGAAGAGAATCGCAAGGCCAACGCCGGGCTGGTCGAGGTGCTGGGCACGCTGGCAGACGGCAAGGGGGCGACACGCGCTCAGATCGCCATCGCCTGGCTGTTGGCGCAAAAACCCTGGATTGTCCCGATCCCCGGCACGACCAAGTTGCACCGTCTGGAGGAAAACAACGGCGCGGCGGCCATCGATCTGACGGCGACGGATCTGCATGCCATTGAATCTGCGCTCAAGGCCATCGATGTCGTCGGCGACCGTTATCCGGCGCATCTTCAGCAAAACGTGAACCGCTGACACCTGTGGCGGGCGCCGCCCTCTTCCACGCGAAGGGCGCCCGCCGATCCATCTCTCATTCACGCGCTATCGGCGCGTGCTGCGCGCCATAAAGGAACGACGCTCATGAAACGAATGACCACTGCCCTGGCGACTGTGTTCTTTTCCGCGCTGGTCGGCGCCGAAGAAGGCAAGCCGCGCCCTGATCCCAAGCCCTCTCCGGACGTCCTCGAGGTCACGCCGCAGCTGTACGCTTACACCACTGAGCTGCTGTTCGGCGAAGTGTGGAAGCGTCCGGCGCTGGTGCCGCGTGATCGCAGTCTGATCACCATGGCCGCGCTGGTCGCCAGTGGCCAGACTGCGCAAATGACCGGGCACATCAGACTGGCGCTGGACAACGGCGTAAAGCCCAGTGAAATCGGCGCGCTGATCACCCACCTGGCGTTCTACAGCGGATGGCCGAACGCGATGTCGGCCGTCGGCGTTGCCCGGCAGGTGTTTGCCGAACGCGGCCTGGATCCTGCGCAGATCACCCCTCCCCCCAGCGAACCGCTGCAATTGGACGCACAGAGCGAAACCAGACGCCGGGCTGCGGTTGACGAGGCAACAGGCAGCACCGCGCCTGAACTGGCCCGATACACCAATGACGTGCTGTTCGGCGATCTGTGGCGCCGGACGGACCTCGCGCCGCGAGACCGAAGCCTGATCACCGTCGCGGCGTTGATCAGTCAGAATCAGTCCGCGCAGCTGACCTTTCACCTCAACCGTGCGATGGACAACGGCCTGACCCGCGAACAGGCCGGTGAAGTGGTCACCCACCTGGCGTTTTATGTGGGCTGGCCGAAAGCGATGTCAGCGGTGCCCGTGCTCAAAGAGGTGTTCGCCTCGCGCGGCGCGACCTGATCGGGCACGCGGCGGCCGCTGACCCGGTCGCTATTGCTTGCTCTTCAACTTCTCGTAAGCCAGTCGCATGTCTCTCGCCCAGCCGTCGAGCACCGGCTTGACGTCGTCCAGCGTCAGTTGTGCCTTGTCGTTTTCCAGCGATTTGCCACTGCCCTTGCGCACCACCTGCGCCAGCACACTGTTGGTGTCCGAATCCAGGAAAGCCGCTTCCGTGGCAATTTCCACGCTCTGGTCGCGCCCACCCGCGGCGGTGTTGACAGCCGCCGCCACCAGCGCGATCGGCACGACCTCATAAGGTTTCAGCCCCTCGCTATGGGTGGAGACCGCAGTGATGGCCGGCCGAACGATGAGCGTCTCGGGACCGGGGCCTTGCGCCAGGGTCATGTTCTGCCCCAGCTCGCGGCGCAGAGCGGTGTCGAAGTAGCCGGTGATCGACTGCAGCGTCTGCGCCGAGATCACCGCCGTGGGCTGTGGTTTGGGGTAAAACTGGCTCGGCTCGATGTATACGCGGGTGTATTTCTCAAGTTTCACGTCCGGATCGATCCAGCGCATGACAGGTGCACCGCTGGCACTTTCGGTGGGCTTGAGACGGCTGTAATCCTTGAGGAATCCGGAATACTGACTGGGATCGACGCGGGCGCTGGAGCACCCGTTCAACGCGAAAGTGGCACAGCAAAACAGCGTGACGAGCAACGGCGTTTTCATCGCGTGACTCCCTGTTCGGGTGTTGTTATGAGGCTGCTGTGGCCTGCGGGGCGCGTGATGTCGAGTCAGGCGGCGCGACCATTGGGGTGCCGCTCAAGCATAGACGCAGAATGCGCATCGCCAGTGTTCGACTCACCTCTGCGTGACTGATCGAGTTGAGCAGACCGTAGCACCCCGATCAGGTCTGGCGAGTCAGATAAGCCGTCGATTCAATTTGAAAGCGCCGACATGCGGGGCGTAGGTGCCTGTCACCAGTTGCGTTACCCGTTCGGCACTGGCGCAGGCCAGCGTCCATCCCAATGCGCCATGGCCGGTATTGACGAACAGGTTTTCGATCGGCGTCGCGTCGATATACGGCAGGCCATCCACCGTCATCGGGCGCATGCCGCACCAGGCATTGACCTCGGCCGGCAGACTGATCTGCGGGTACAGGTTGCGCAATGCCTGTTTCAGATTGGCCACCCGCGACGCCCGAAGCGTGCGGTCATTGCCTGCGAACTCCACCGTGCCGGCCACTCGCAGCCGGTCGCCCAGCGGCGTGACGCAAATGTGCTCGTGGTCATCGACGATAGGCCGCGTCGGCGCGACACCCACTTCATCGCGATTGAGCGTGAGCGAGTAACCCTTGACCGGTGCCACCGAGATCTTCACGCCGCACGGTGCAAGCAGCGCCGGCGACGCCGCCCCGCCACACACGATGACCCGCTCGGCCTCGATACGCCCGTGAGCAAGCTTCACCCCGGTGATTTTACCGTTCCTGACCTCCAGGCCGGTGACCTCGCTGCCGTATTCGAAGCGCACGCCCTGATCCGCCGCGACTCTGGCGATTTCGCGGGTGAACAGGTGCGCATCGCCCCAGCAGTCGTTTTCCAGCCAGAGTCCCACTTCGATGCTCGACTCGATCGGTAGCAGCGAGGGTTCAAGCGTGACGCACGCCAGGCGGTCGAGCCGTCTGACGCGAGCGCCCATGCGCTCGAGCAGCGCGGCGAACGACTCGGCGCTGGCCCGTGCGCCGGGTCCTTTGAAAATCTCCAGAAACCCGCCTCGGCCCAGGTCGAAATTCAGTGAGTCGCGAGTCAGCAACGTGTTCATCAGACCCAGGCTGTGTTGCCCGAAACGGGTCAGCGTGTTGGCCGTGTCACGGTATTTGCTGTCGCGACAGTTGGCCAGAAATCTGAGCCCCCAGCTTCCCAGCGAAGGGATCGCCGAGGGACGCAGCAGCAGCGGCGCATCTTCACGCCCCAGCCACTTGAGCATTTGCAGCGGCGTGCCCGGGGATGACCAGGGCAGCGCGCTGTTGGCCGCCAACAGACCACCATTGGCAAAACTGGTCTGCATACCGGGCTCGGGCTGGCTGTCCAACACAGTGACCGACAAACCTTCGCGAGCGAGGAAATACGCAGTCGTGGCGCCGATGACGCCAGCACCGATGATGATCGTGGCGGGCATGGTTTTACTGTTCCAGGTAGGCGTTGGCGATGATTTCGATTTTTGCGCCCGGCACCATCAGGTCGGCGATGATCGTCGCCCGGTTAGGAAAAGGCGTGCTGAAGAAGGTGCGATACACCTCGTTCATGCCTTCGAAATACGCCTTGTCGGTGAGGATGACCTGCAGCTGGGTGTAATCGTCCATGGTGCCGCCAGCGGCCTCGATGGTCTGCCTGAGGTTGCGCAGGGTCAACTCGGTCTGGGTGGCGATCTCGCCGGTTTCGATGCTGCCGTCGGCGTAGATCGGGATGCTGGCGGTGTAGAGGGTCTTGCCGCCCACGGTCGCCCATTCCACGGGTGCGGATCCGTCTGGCAGTCCGGTTTTGATCACTTTACGCATGATGACTCCTGTTGAGGTTGAGGACTTGCTTGGGTTGATCATCTGGAGGTCTTGCGCTCCAGCATTCGTACAGCGAGCGACAGCGGGAAGCACAGCACGAAGTACATGGCGCCCACGATCAGATAGGTTTCCAGCGGCATGAAGTAGACGGAGCTGAGGTCCTGCGCGCGCAGCATCAGGTCCGGCGTGGCGATCAATGACGCAACCGAGGTGTCCTTGAGCAGCGAAATCGCCACGTTGCCGATCGGCGCCAGCACCACGCGGATGGCCTGCGGCAGCACCACCCAGCGCATGGTTTTGAAGCGCGTCATGCCGATGGTCTGCGCGGCTTCGTATTGCCCCTTCGGCACCGCCTCGATGCCGGCGCGATAGACTTCGCTCAGGTAGGCCGATGCATTGAGGCCGAGGCCGATCATTGCCGCCTGGAACGAGCTGAATTCGATGCCGACTGCCGTCAGGCCGAAATACAGAATGAACAGCTGCACCAGCGCCGGAGTGCCGCGAAACAGCTCGACATACGCGGTGGCCAGGCGCCGCACGTGGCGCGCCCGGCTCATGCGCAGCAACGCCACAAGCAGGCCGACTGCAAGCCCGATCGCCAGGGCACCGAGTGCCAGTTGCAGGGTCGACCAGGCCGCGGCCAGCAGTTCTTCGCGACAGGCTTGCCAGAGTTCGTAATACGTCATGTCAATGACCTCCGCGCAGTCGGGATTCAGCGCGATGGCCCATGCGCGCCAGCACCAGGCTCAATACCAGATAGATGACAGCGACCATCAGGTAAATCAGGTTGGTCTGGTAGGTCTCGCTGACCAGCATGCGCGCTTTGAACGCCAGCTCCGGCACGGCGGCGGCCGACGCGAGGGAGGTGTCCTTGAGCAGGCTGATGGCGAAGTTGGCCATGCCAGGCAGCGCCACTTTGATGGCCTGAGGCAAGACGATGATGCGCAGCGCCATGCGCCGGGTCATGCCGATGGCCGATGCCGCCTCTGCCTGTTCCCTGTCCACATTGTTGATGGCCGAGCGAAACACTTCGCAGAGGATCGCGGCGCCGTTGAGGCCGAAACCGATGATCGCCGCCACCGTCGCCGGGAGTGTCAGCCCCAGGTGCGTGAGTCCGAAATACAAAATGAATAACTGCGTCAGAATCGGCACATTGCGAAACAGCTCCAGATAAAGGCTGGCCAGCGATCGCAGCCACACGCGCCGAGACAAACGCATCAGGGCGAGGACGAAGCCCAGCAGCAGCGCCACGGCAAACGATGCGACGGTCAGCCCCACGGTGCTGAGCGCGCCCAGTCCCAGGACTTTGAGAAAATAGGGAAACAACTGCGCGGCGTGTTCCAGCTCACTGATGACCACCATCGATCAGCGCTCCTGAACAGCGCGCAGGAACGCGCGCGTGCGCTCCACCTGGCTGTCACGGAAGACCTGCTGCGGCGAGCCTTGCTCGACGATCCGGCCGTCGGCCATGAACACCACCTGATCGGAGACCTGCTCGGCAAAGCGCATCTCGTGGGTGACGATGATCATCGTCATGCCCTCCTCGGCCAGTTGATGCATCACCCCAAGCACTTCGCCGACCAGTTCCGGATCCAGCGCCGAGGTGGCCTCATCGAACAGCATCAGCTTGGGTTTCATCGCCAGTGCCCGGGCGATGGCCACGCGTTGCTGCTGGCCGCCGGACAACTGATCCGGAAACGCCTGCTCTTTGCCGTGCAAGCCCACTTTGGCCAACAGCGCCCTCGCCTGCTCGGCCACTTCGGCGGCCTGGCGCCCCTGCACCTTGAGCGGGCCAAGCATGATGTTCTGCAGAACCGTCAAGTGAGCGAACAGGTTGAAACGCTGGAACACCATGCCGATGCTGCCGCGCATACGCGCCAGCTCGGCATCGCGCAACGGCACCCTGCGCGCGCCCATCTGGCGCTGGCCCATGAGCTGGTTATCGACGTAGATGTCGCCCGCAGTGGGTTCCTCCAGGTAGTTGATGCAGCGCAGTAACGTGGTCTTGCCCGAGCCACTGGGCCCGATCAGCGAAACCTTTTGCCCCGGCATGACGTTCAAATCGATGCCCTTGAGCACTTCGATGCGGCCGAAAGACTTGTGCAGCGCCTGAATACGCACGAGCGGCTGCTCCGCCGGCGTGGCAGGTGGTGTGTACGACATAGGAAAACCCTTTGGCGAGAACCGGAAAGCGACAACCAGGCCTGAGTAATCAGGCGAATGACTGGCTGAAATCCCGCGGCTGATGCTTGAACGGGCCAAGGACGTTGCCCTGCTCGTCGCGGTCGACGCCCAGGCGCGGATCCATAGCCGTCGGCACCAGATAGTCAGGGTTCTTGATGCCGTAGCGGGCCAGGATCGGGGCGATCTGTCCGGTGGACTTGAGCCAGCGAACGCCCTGGTTGATTGCGTCGAACAAATCCTGATTCTGCGGGTAGACGCCCCAGATCGCCTGAAACTTGCCCGTCAGGTTCGGATAACGCTCATCGAAGCCGATGGGAATCTGTTTGAGCTTCATGTCCGGGTTCTGCAGGATCATGTAGTCGATCGTCGGCGCATCGAGTACCGCGAAATCCAGACGCCCGGCCACGACGTCGCGAATGCATGCATCCGAGTTGTCGTAGAGCTTGACCTCTTTCACCCCCGGAATCTTCTTCATGTCCGGCACCACCGAATAGCCGGTGTTGCTGCCCAGCGTGCGGCCCTTCAGATCGTCGGCGCTGATGCTGCCGGTGAAAGGCTCGCTGTCACGCATGATGATGTACGCCCCGGTGTAGAAAACGGGATCGGTCAACAGGAGGATTTTCGAGCGCATCGGGTTCCAGGCGAAATTGCCGCCGAACCAGTCAGCGCGCCCGGAGCGCACGGCCTCGATCACCGCCGGGAAGCCCATCGGAAGGATGTCCAGTTTCAGCTCCAGGCGGTCGGCGATCAGCTTCAACATCTCAAGGTCGGTGCCCACCGGCTGCCCGTCGCGCACGGCACCCAGCGGCATGTCGCCCATGCACGCGGCGGTCAGGTAACCGGGACGTATGGTTTTGATCGGCGCACCCGCTGCGAATGCCATCGGCATCTGCCCCAGCATCCCGCCCGCCATGCAGGCCAGCGCACCGTAGCCGGAAGCCTTGAGCAAGGCACGACGGGAAAGGCCACGCTGGAGGAATTTCGAATCTGTAGTCATGAGTCACCTACCGCGAAAAATTGATGGACTGGCTTGTACCGTCGATGACGGCCGCAAACTTCGAACAACGGTTGGGCAGAGTGAAAGGTGACGCCGGGGCTGATCTGTTTTTGTGTTGGCGAGATCGAATCTATAAGCGATTTTGCATAAATGCAAATATTTTTCTCTGTTGAGAAGTTTTGCTGAAAAATGCAAAATCCCTGCCTGACCCGCTGGCGCCCTGCCATCCCGTGAATCCGGACGCATTTCCATGACCGACAAATCCCGCGCTGATGCCTTGTCCCCGATACGGGTCGTGGCCCCGGCAATAGCACCGCTTGAGAGCACGAAGGCGCTGGCCGAGCCTATGCATGAGCCCGGGCCAATGATTGCCATGCAGCGCAAACGCCTGAAATGGTCGCTGACCAAGCTGGCGGAAAAGTCCAACGTGTCGATTTCCACCATCTCGCGGATCGAGAACGGCCTGATTTCACCTACGTATGCGGTCCTTGCGCGTCTGTGCGAAGCGCTGGACATACGCTGGGCCGACATGCTCGGTAACGAAGAACAGCGGTTCGCCAAAGGCTGCCGGGTGGTCAATCGCGCGGGCAGCGGCGTCATGCACAACACCGCACGTGGCGTCTACGAGTGGCTGGGCGCGGACCTGGCAACCAAGAGCATGGAGCCCACCATCGTCGACGCCATTCCGGACACCGGTCTGCGCACGCTGGAGGGGCACGAAGGAGAAGAATTTCTGCTGGTGCTCGAGGGCAGCATCGTGTTTTTCATGCAGGATTATTCGCCGCTGCACATGAGCCAGGGCGACAGCGTGTACTTCGACGGGTCCATTCCGCACGCCTACTACGCCGCCACTCAGCCCGCCCGTTTCCTGAGCATCGTGTCGCGCAACCGCAGTTGACGCACGAACGCTGCGGCGGTCAGTCGCTTATCGCGGATGCCGGTATTCACGCGGGGTGACGCCCGAGTGGCGCTTGAACACCTGGGCAAAATGGCTCGGGCTGGCATAGCCGACTTCCAGCGCGACCTGCAGAATGCTCAGGTCCGATTCCAGCAGCAGTTGCCGGGCGGTCTCCATGCGCAGGTGGATGAAGTACCGGGACGGACTCCGCCCGGTCGCCTTGCTGAAGAGGCGACTGAAGTGTGAAACGCTCATGCTCGCCTGCGATGCCAGCCGGCCCAGGTCGAAGGCCTTGTCCAGCCCATCACGCATCGTTTCGATCGCCCGGTGCAGCTTGTACGCGGGTAACGCATTGGCTCGGCTGAACGGCTCACCATCATCGCTGTAGCATCGCACCAGATGCACGGCCAGCGCCTGGCCGATGCTCTCCAGATACAACACGCTGGCTCTGGGCTTCGAGGTTATTTCCTGAAACAGGGATCTCACCAGGCGGGCCAATAGCTCATCGCGCCCACCCGACACCTCCCGCAGGCGCACGGTGCCATGTCCGATGGAAAACACGTCGCGTGCAGCAAGGTCCAGCAGCCGCTGGCTGAGGTAGACATGCACCACCTCAAAACCTGCCTCATGCTCGGTCTGCCAGCGCATCTCGTAAGGCTCCGGCGACATCGTCAGAAAGAAGTCATCGGCGGCAACCGCCGTGGCCGTCCACGCCTCGTCGATCGCACGTTCCTGCACCTGCGCAGCGCCCGACAGGACCAGCACCAGCAGCGGTTCCGCGACCGCCGGAACGGTCAGTGTCTGGCCGACGCTGCGATGCCTGAACAGCTGAACCTGGACCTGCGATTCCAGCTGTTCGCCGACAGGATGATGCGCACCGGTAGGCATGTAAGCAGGCATGTTCCGCGCAGAGATGCGCGCGGGTTGATAGGCATCGGGGGCCGAATCGGGTTTTTCCATGACGTCGGGTCTGTGGTCGGGCGCTGGAGAACGATCCGCACAGCGTAGCCAGTGTCGGCAAAGAAAAGCAAAACCCCGACAGTCTGGCGCCAACCCGTCAGACGCCGGTAGCCGAACGGCGCAAGGTGGACGTGTCGACGGCAGCCAGCCTGCTGCCGCGCATTCACACGGGAGAAAGAGATGACTGCAGATACACGTGAATTCGAAGGTCAAGTGGCACTGATCACGGGCGCCGCCAGTGGTATCGGCCGCGCCGTCGCCCTGATGCTGCACGCACGCGGGGCCCAGGTGATCGCTGAAGACATCAGCCCGACGGTCGAGCAACTGGCACGACCGGGGCTGGTTCCGCTGGTGGCCGACATCGCCCGGGATGGCGCGGCCGAGGCCGCGGTCGCAGCGGCCATTACGCATTTCGGCCGGCTGGATATCCTGGTCAACAACGCCGGCATCATCATCAACAAATGCGTGGTGGACATGACCCGCGACGACTGGGAGCGGATTCAGGCAGTGAACACCACCGCCGCATTTCTGCACGCCCGGGAAGCGGTGAAGGTGATGACGCCGAATCGGCGCGGGGCCATCGTCAACATCGCATCCTATGCGGCGTATCAGGCCTTTCCGACAATTGCCGCCTACGCCGCCTCCAAGGGAGCGCTTGCCCAGTTGACGCGGGCGTTGGCGCTGGAGGTCATTGATCACGGCATTCGTGTCAATGCCGTCGGTTCCGGCGACGTGATCACCAACATCCTCAACGAGGTGGTCGATGACGGCCCTGAGTTTCTGGCGCAACACGGGGCGAACACGCCGATCAAGCGCGCCGCTCAACCGGAGGAAATTGCCGAAGTCGTTGCCTTCCTGGCCTCCCCGCGAGCGTCCTACATCGTCGGTGCGGTGGTCATGGCAGACGGCGGCATGAGCGTGCCGGCTGGGGCCTGAGCGGACCGGGGCACGCGACGTTTCGCAAGCTTCAAGCGGCGGTCGTCGGAATCAGCCCCGATTCGCGATAACTGTCGATCAGTTCGTCGAACACGGCAATGTCCAGACGCGCCCGAGCAATCAACTGCGCCCCGGCGACCGCGCTGTAGATGGCGCGGGCGCGACGTTCACTGCCGGGCTGGTCGAACCCGGCCGTGGCCAGCACCTGCGCCAGCCAGTCCACATTGGTGTCGGCGAATGCCAGCACCTGTTCCTTGACCTCGTCGGGCAAATCCTCTTGCTCGGCCGCCATGAAACTGGACAGACACAGGCGGTTGCCGTCCTCCAGCGACGTGCGGAAGATCGAGGGGTAGCGCGCCAGGCATTCAAACGGATCTTCGGTGGACGCGCGAATGCCTTGCAGCACTTGCGCTGTGTCCTGCCAATAGCGCGCCGCGACGGCTGCGCCAAGCTCGGCCTTGCTCGCGAAGTGGTAGTAGATGCTCGCGTTCTTCACGCCAACCGCTTCGCCGATGCTGCGAAAATTTATACCTGCATAACCATGCAACTGCGCAGCGGTTTTCGCGGCGTCGAGAATCGCTTCACGGGCGTTCTTGCTCACGTTTCTGTCCTCATTTGCCAGCCAAAGCCCGATTCTACGCGGGAAACAATCTACCTGCCAACTGACAGGCAGGGGCTTGACAGCGCATTGCTTTGCGCCCAGAGTTTTACCTACCAACTGACAGACAGGTGAAACCATGCAACCTTCTAACCGCTCCTCCGATGCTTCTTCCAACTCCAGTGCCCGTATGAAAATCCATGACTGGTTCAACGGTCCGTACCCTGCCCGAGTGCGCATCGCACTGGCAGAAAAAGACATGCTTTCGCGCATTGATTTCGTGTCGGTCAACTTGTGGACCGGCGAGCACAAGCAGCCGGAATTTCTGGCGATCAATTACTCCGGCACGCTGCCTGTGCTGGAACTGGACGACGGCACGCTGATCGCGGAATGCACGGCCATTACTCAATACCTCGACGCCCTGGATGACAATCCGGTGCTCACTGGCCGCACGGCGCTGGAAAAGGGTGTGATTCACATGATGACCAAACGTGCCGAGATCGAGTTTCTCGACGCCGTCAGCGTCTATTTCCACCACGCCACGCCTGGTCTCGGCCCGCAGGTCGAGCTGTATCAGAACCAGGAATGGGGCCTGCGCATGCGCGACAAGGCGCTAAGGGGCATGCAGTACTTCGACCGTGTGCTGCAGCAACAGCCCTACGTCGCGGGCGATCATTTTTCGATGGCCGATATTGCCGTTCTTGGCGGGATGATCTTCGCGTCTTTGGTGAAGCTGGCCGTGCCCGAGGAATGTGAGGCACTGCGGGCATGGCACGCCAGGGTGCAAGCTCGCCCCAGCGTGCAGCAATGGCAACGGATGGTCGAACGCGGCGCCCCACAGAACTGATGACAGGTCACGTGTCCATCCAAAAACGCATCAAGGCTGTGGCCTGACCGACATCAGGCCGTGGCGCGGTCGCGGTTCAGGTTGAACAGCGTGACACCTGAGCCGCGACGATACTGGGTCGGCGTCACCTGCATTTCGCTGAGAAAGTGCCGATTGAAATTGGACAGATTGCAATACCCCACCTCAAAGCAGATGTCCGCCACCGACATGCGAGTCTGCAGCAAAAGTCGGCACGATTTCTGGATCCGCAGGCCAGGCACGTTGCCTCATGCTCGGGTGCTGTAAACCCGATGCCGGGCCAATGGCTTCAAGTAACCGCGCGGCTTCGGTGGCCGAGGCACCGAAAAACTCCAGTCCGCGCCGGGCCTTTTCAAACAGTGGCTGCAAATCGGGCATCAGCGAGCGCAGGCTGAGCAACGCGCCGTTCCCCCTTTTCCCCTCTCCTCTGTGTCCCTGAATCAACCTCGCATTCACACGCCCCCGAACATTTCTTGTACAAATTTGATATGCGGTACAACATTTCGTCCAAATATAGGCATAATGCCACTACGCGACCCCGCTTCGAGCCTGCCTGGATGCAAACGTGCTTGAGAGCTTTGCTCCATCAAGAGGTGTGACTCCTATGCCGCAGCTTGAAAATTCCGACGTCATGTACCGCCTGCTCATTCAGAGTGTGGTGGATTATGCGATCTACATGCTGACCCCGGACGGCGTTGTCGCCAACTGGAACGCGGGCGCGCAGCGGGCCAAGGGTTACACGGCCGAGGAAATCGTCGGCCAGCACTTCTCGGTGTTCTACACCCCGGCAGATCGCGCCTCGGGTATTCCTCTGCTGAACCTGGAGATCGCGCGGCGTGAAGGACGCTTCCAGGCCGAGGGCCTGCGTCAGCGTAAAGACGGCTCGTATTTCTGGACGAGCGTGGTCATCGATGCCATCTACGACGAAAACGACCGCAGCCGGCTAATTGGCTTCGCCAAGGTGACCAAAGACATCAGCGAAAAGCGCCAGCACGAACTGCAGCTCCTCAAAAGCAAGGAAAAGGCCGAGCAACAGAGCAAGGAACTGGCGTCCCTCTCGCGTTTTCTCGACTCGGTGATCAGCAACATCCCTGCCGCAGTGATCGCTCAGGACGCGCAGACCGGCAAGATTCTGCTGGCCAATCATCAGGCGGCTTATCTGTTCGCCTCGCATCACTCTGAAATGGCCGGCGGTTACGCCAGAGACGTGGTCTCCCCTGCAGCGGCGGCCTTTCTGGATCAGCAGATGGCCAGGGGGTTGCATGACAACCGCATTCATGAGGCTGAAACCCTGGTCGAAACCGCCATCGGTCCGCGCACTTTGCGCAGTCGCGTGCTGCGCGGCCAGCACACGGGCGGTGAATCCGACTATCTGCTGTTCGTCGCCGAGGACGTCACCGAAGAAATTGCCGCGCAGGCGCAGATCCATCACATGGCCCACCATGACGCACTGACCGGGCTGCCGAACCGGACGCGGCTGCGCGAGCAGCTCGACGACGCGCTGACCCGTTCAGGCCAGGCGCAGAAGCTGACGGCGGTGTTGTGCCTCGATCTGGATAACTTCAAGAACATCAATGACGCCCTGGGCCATGCGTTTGGCGACAAGCTGCTGCGGGCGCTCGGCCAGCGTCTGCGCCGCGAACTGCGCGACGACGACACCCTCGCCCGCCTCGGCGGCGACGAATTCGCGGTCGTCCTGCCGAATCTGGATTCCGACGGCGCTGCACAGCTCGCCGCCCAGCGGTTGATCAACGCCGTCGCCACGCCGTTCATGATCGAGGGCCACAGCTGCCTGGTCGGCGTCAGTATCGGTGTGGCCATTGCGCCCACTGACCATGACCAGCCCGAGCAACTGCTGGGTTATGCGGACATGGCGCTGTATGAGGCCAAGCGCAACGGGCGCAACCGCTTCGAGTGCTTCCGCCACGAGCTCGACGAATCGGCGCGCAATCGCCGGGCGGTCGAAACCGAGCTGCGCACCGCCCTGCATCTGGGGCAGTTGCAGATGCATTACCAACCGATCGTCGGCCAGCGCGGCAGCGAAATCTCGGGGTACGAGGCGCTGATGCGCTGGGCGCATCCCACCAAGGGCACGATCATGCCCAATGATTTCATTACCGTCGCCGAAGAATCCGGGCTGATTCATGAGATCGGCAAGCGGGCGCTGAACCTGGCGTGTCAGGAAGCGGCCAGTTGGGAGCAAAGCCATACCGTGGCGGTCAATCTGTCGCCGGTGCAGTTTCGCAACAGCGATCTGGTCGACATGGTCCAACTGGCCCTGGCCGATTCCGGCTTGCCTGCCGGTCGGCTGGAGCTGGAAATCACCGAATCGGTGCTGCTGGAAAACAGCGAAGACAACGTCAATACGCTGCGTGCGCTGAAAGCGCTGGGCGTGACCATCTCGCTGGACGATTTCGGCACGGGTTACTCCTCGCTGGGCTATTTGCGCTCGTTTCCGTTCGACCGGATCAAGATCGACATGTCGTTCGTGCGCGAGATGAACGAGAGCAAAGAAGCGTTGGCGATCATTCGGGCGATCATGGGCATGAGCACCAGCCTGATGATGAAAACCACCGCCGAAGGCGTCGAAAACCAAGAGCAGCTGCAACAGTTGCTCGCCGAGGGCTGCACGCATTTTCAGGGGTATTTCTTCGGCCGGCCGGTGCCGGCGGGTCAACGCGCGGTGGAGATTGCTCAACCGCTCTGACGCTGCGATACGATCGCGAGCGAGCGACGTTGTGTTTCGAGCCTGCGCTCCGCTACGCTCAAGTGCAGTCCAGGCGAACGCGTCTACCTAGGGGATTGAACATGACCAATGCCAGCGAGCGACACATCATCGCCATTGCCAGCATGTTGCGCACGTTGCGCAAGGCCGTGGAGGAGCTTGAACAGCTCGAGCTGCATCAGGTCGAGCCACTGCGGGGTAATCAGACCGTCGACTCGAAACAGTCGCTGGCGCAATGTTTCAGCAGCCTGCAGGCCTCCATCGAGGAGATCGAGGACCTGTTGGCGACGGTGGCCGAGGCGACGGGTGACAGCGGCAAACCGTGAAACCGCAATCGCGCCGCCCGGTGCAGGCCGATCAACATGAATCATCTGCTCGGTGGGTTTTCTTCGGACACCGAGTTGTTCACGCCGACGTCATCCATGTCTTCTTCAAGCATCCCGCCATCGGGATCGAGCGGGCGTTCTCCTTCCGTCGACGCACCGTCAGGTACATCAACCGGCGGATTGGGCATGATGTCCGGTCTGCCCTGTTCCAGTGGTTCGATGGGCGCATCCGCACCCGATCCGCCTTGCATGCGCATTTCATTGTTCACAAGCACCTCCATCGGCCCGTAACGGTCGGGCCACACGCATTCGAGGACGTCGGTTGCACAGGGTTCTGGGAATTGGCTGGACGGTCGACACGCCCCCCACAAGGTTCGATCCTCGACCACTTCGCGTTGATTCCATGCTATGAATTGCCGCTGGAACCGGTGCATGGGCACCGAAGAGGTACTTCGTCTGAATGATGTCCGGTCGGGAGGTTGTGTGAGAGACATTTCGAGCGAGGCCGTGCCGGATCCGGAAGCGGGCATGGCGCCGCAGGAAGGCTGGTTTTCCCGCGAGGATCGGGCGCGCATCGATGAGCTGATGGCGAAACTTCTGACCAGCGAAACCCGGGAAGGCGTTTCGCGCTATCACGCCATGGCCGAGGGCTACCTGCTGGGCTTGCTCGATTGCAACCACGTCAGTCAGCCGCACCACGATGCGGTGCGCCAATATCTTCACAATATCGCCATCGCACGCTTGAAGCGGGTCAAAAACACCCCGCGCAAGTGACGCACTCCTTCAGCGTGCGAGCATCAGCCGGTCCCGGCCTTCCTGCTTGCCCTGATACAGCAACTGATCGGCACGGTTGAGCGCGTCCCGGAACGTCTCATCGGCTTGCAGCGTCACCACCGACAGCGTCGCCGTCAGGCTCAGCGCCGTGCCGTCGGCAAGCCCCGACTGCTGACGGATTTCAAGCATCACGCGTTCGGCGATGTGACGCGCATCCTCAAGGGTCGTGTCCGGCATGAGCACCAGAAACTCCTCACCACCCCAACGTGCCGCGATGTCCGTGGCGCGTACGCAGCCTGAAATGACCGTGGCGATGCGCTGCAGCACCGTGTCGCCGACGTCGTGACCGTGGCGGTCGTTGATCTGTTTGAAATGATCGATGTCGATCAGGACGATGGCCGTGGGGGTTGCCCTGGCGGTGCCGGCACCTTGACGCAGGCGCTGCATGACGCGCCGTCGCGTGTACAGATTGGTGAGGCTGTCGCGGTGGGCCGAGTGAAACAGGTTCATGTGCATGGAGAAGTTGAATCGCACAGAAAGCCCGGTGGCATGCAGCAACAAGGCGGTGGCGGTGAAGGCATTGAACAGCCCGAACAGGTCTTGGGCGTCGGCACTGATGCTGGTGACCGCCACGCGATGGCGGAAGTAAAAACCCAGCACGGCGACTCCCAGAATGGCAGCGCTCAGGCAGCCCCGACGGATCGGCGCTGCCTGGAAACTGAAGGTGATGATCGGGATGGTGCAGAACACGTAAAAATGAAAATTGCTGTCCCAGCCCAGCACCCAGGTGGCGATGGCTGCGTGGGCAACGATTTCAGTGCAGATCAGCATGCCCGCGCAGCGATAGGCACGTCGGCGGATCGCCAGCAGGCAGGCGACGTACGCGGCCATGCTCGCTGCGTTGGTGACCCAGAGAATGGGGATGTCGACGATCACGAACAGGCCGAACAGCAGAATATGGATGGCGAACGCGATCTGCACGATCGGCAGCAGGTGCTTCCAGTATTCAACCGTCGCGTCCCGAGTCACCTGGATACGGTCATCGGCGGAAAGGCGGGTCATCAAGACTACTCAAGTAAAGGGAGGATGAGGCTCGGTCAGGTCAGGGATCTGTAAGAGATGTCGGCTTGGACCACGGCGCCTTGAAGCAGTTTGTCGGGAGTGTGGGTGTGAATGAACGAACGCTCGAAACGGGCGATGCCACAACCGTGCGCGCTGATTGCGCGCACGTTCATGACGGGCTCAGGACACTGCGCGGCTTAGAGCGTCAGCGCGTAGAAACGCGTGTCCACCACCATCAGCGGAAAACTGGCGGGAAGCTGCTGCGGGTCGATCAGCTCGAAGCCATGCTTCTCATAGAACCGGTGCGCCGCCAGAAATTTCGCCGTCGTGCCCAAGTAGATCTTGCGCACGCCACGCGCCCTCGCCGACTCGATCAAATGATCCAGCAGCTGCCTGGCCACGCCGAATTCCCGGCCTCGCCACGCTGCGCCCACGAACATTTTGCGCAGTGCCACGTCACCCTCGCCGATGTCCTTCAGACCAATGGTGCCGATGATCTGACCGTCCTTGCGTGCCACCCAGAAATCGCCGTTGCCGGTCTGATAGAACGACTCGATCTGCATCAGGTCCGGCTGATCCTCGGCGGTGATCTCGATGCCGAATTCGTCTCGCTGAATCGGCACGATCAACGCGACGATGCCCTGTTCGTCACCCGGCACATATCGATCAATGGTGATGCTGTGCATGTCCTCTGGCTCCCCTGCGGCCGATCAAAGCGCGTCATACTGCCCGGACCTTGCGAACAGGTAAACCGCCGGCGTGGCGTTTGTCGGCGAACTGGAAAGCTCAGCAGGAGCCCGGTGGGATGCCGTCCTTGTTGAAGTCCTTCAGTCGCTGTTTTTCAGCCTCGGTGGCATGGGCCGGCACATCGTTTTCCGTGGGCCGTTTTTCCGCCGGCTGCTGTGGCGCAGAAGGTTTGTCGGGCGCGTGTCTTTTTGCATCGGTCATGGTCGGTGTCCTCCATTAGCTTACTGCTTGGGCAGCAGGCTAGCGGCGCAGTTCAGGGTTTCGACCCAGGGCCTGCAACGCTTGATGCAAGGGGTGAAAAGACGCGCGACTGCCTTCGCCGTCTGCGTAGCCGAAAACCCCGGCCGGGCAATAGCGGTCATCGTCCCAGCCGGGGTAATCCAGAAACGGGTACCAGCACAGCCCCTCGATGCAGACACCCCGCGCTCGCGCCGCGGCTAACTGCGTTGCCACGTAGTCGAGCCAGGGGACGCGCTCGTCGCCTTCGGCGCCAGTTTCAGAAAGCAACACCGGCCGACGGTAGCGGTGGTGGACCTCCGCCAGCATGCCGGCCAAGGGTCGAAAATTGGCGTCGCCGCGCAGAATCTTCCCCGCGCTGAGCGTCCATTGGTTCTGCGGATAGAAATTGGCCCCGATGACGTCCAGATACGCTTCGCGGCCACCCAGCCCCGGCCATTGGCGCCCCGCGAGCAGATCCCAGGCTTCGAACTGCGCCAGTCGATAGCCTTCAGCCCGGGAAATGTCGCCAGCGCGCTGGGTACCGGCGATCACGTGGATCAACGGTTCACACTGAACGAAGCGTGCGTCGGGCATGTGCGCCCTGATAGCGTCGATGGCAGCGATGCTGGCGCGCACCAGTTGATGCTTGAGCTCCTGCCCTCGTCCTCGCGCCCCCGGATTGAAGTAGCCGACCTCCCCGCCGGCCCAGCTCCAGAACGAAATCTCGTTGACCGGTGAGTAGGTCGCCGCGGTGATACCCTCCTCGACCATCAACCTTGCAGCCGCGCCGGCGAACCGGGCGAAACGCTCGACAAACGCCGGACGCCAGATATCGAGGTCGTCCGGGTAGCCGTAATGACACAGGTCCCACACCACCTGAATCCCCTGGTCGCGCGCGGCCTGTAAGAGCGGCAGGAAACTGCGCCAGTCGTAGTGGTCCGGACGCGTTTCGATCAAGTGCCAGCGCAGGCCGTCACGGGCACACCTGATACCCAGCTCTGCCAGCCTGGCGTAGTCCTGGCTGGCCCATTTCGCGTGGCCGCTGGAAGCTTGAAGATCCAGCCGTCGACCATCGCCGCGACGCTGGCTCGAACACTCATAGCCGGCCATCACGAATGAACTGAACAGGCGCGAATCACTCATCCCGGCCACCCGCTGGCCGGGCACCTGCAGCGATCATTGGATTTCCAGCTCGCCCGTGGGCGCACTGCTGGAATGTTCTCGTTCGATCCGCTGATAAAGCGCGAGCGCCTGCCCTACCACCTGATCCATGTTGTAGTACTTGTAAGTGCCCAACCGGCCAAGAAACGTCACGCCCGGCGTATTGTCAGCCAGTGTGCTGTAGCGCTTGTACAGTTCGGCGTTTTCCAGGCGCGGGATCGGGTAATACGGCTCGCCCTCGGCGCAGGGAAACTCATAGCTGATGCTGGTGCGCGCATGCACCTGCCCGGTGAGGTGTTTGTATTCGGTAATCCGCGTGTACGGCACCGCCGGATCGGGGAAATTGACCACTGCCACGGCCTGCAAGCGATCTTGCGCCAGTGTCTCGTGCTGAAAACGCAGCGAGCGATAGGGCAATTTGCCAAAGCAGAAATCGAAAAACTCATCGATCGGACCGCAGTAAATCAACTGCTTGAACTGCACGCGGTCACGGACTGCCCTGAAGTCGGTGCCCAGCAGCAGATCGATCCGCGGATGATCGAGAATCCGTTCGAACATGCGCGTGTAGCCATGCAGCGGCATCATCTGAAAGGTGTCGGTGAAGTAGCGATCGTCCTCATTGGTGCGGGTGGGAATGCGCGAAGTGACCGACTTGTCCAGCTCGGAGGGGTCCAGCCCCCACTGCTTGCGGGTGTAACCGCGAAAGAACTTCTCGTACAACTCGCGCCCGATCTGGTTGATCACGACGTCTTCGGACGTGCGGATATCGGCGACCGGCTCGGCCCGTGCGGCGAGAAACGCCTGCGCCTGGTCCTCATCCATGTCCAGTCCGAACAGCGTGTTGAGCGTGGTCAGGTTGATCGGGATCGGCACCAGATGCTCGTCCACACGGGCCAGCACGCGGTGCGAATAGTCCCGCCACAGGGTGAAGCGTGACAGGTAATCGACGATGCGTTGAGCGTTGGTATGGAAGATGTGCGGGCCGTAGCGATGGATCATCACCCCGGCTTCATCGACACAGTCGTAGGCGTTGCCTGCGATGTGCGGACGACGGTCGACCACCAGAACGTTCTGCCCCAGCCCCGCGGCCAGTCGTTCGGCAATCACGCTGCCGGCAAAGCCCGCCCCGACGATCAGATAGTCGTAGGGCTGCCCGTTGTTCAGATGCGACGGGCCATGAATGGCGTGTTCCACGGTTACCTGAGGCATTCGATCTGCTCCTTCATGGCGGCACAGGTGGTTTCCCACGACATGCCTTCGAGCACCTGATCGATGCGTTGCAGGAAGCCGTCTTCGGTTTTTGCCTCAAGCGCGGCCTCGACCGCTGCGATGAAGGCCTCGGCCGACGCGGCGATGGTGACGACGCCCGAATCGCCGTAACCGCGGATCACGTCACGTACCGGTGTAGACACCACAGGGCATCCACCGGCCAGGTATTCAGGCGTTTTGGTGGGGCTGATGAAGCGGGTCGACTCGTTGATCGCAAAGGGCATCAGGGCAACGTCCCAGCCCGCCAGGTAGTTCGGCAATTGTGGGTAGCCTTTGGGGCCCAGGTAATAAATGTTCGGTCGGCGTGGCAGCGACGCGGGGTCGATCTTCACCACCGGGCCGATCAGAATCAGCTGCCAGTCAGGCCGCCTGGCCGCCAACTCATCCACCAGTGCAATGTCGAAACGCTCGTCGATGACCCCGAAAAAACCCAGCCTGGGGTGTGCGATGCCGGATTGGTCGGCGGGCTCGGGCAACGTCTGCCGCGCCGCCGCGAAGTGCGCGATATCCACGCTGCTGGGCAATGAATGGGCGTTGCGGTGTTGTCTGGATTTGGCTTCCCACAGGCTGTACCCGCCGGTAAACACCACATTGGCGCGGGACATGAGCCTTTGCTCTTTTTCCAGCAGGTCCGGTGGCGCGCCCTTGAAGGCAGACAGTTCGTCCATGCAGTCGAAGATCGTGACCTTGGCGTGCAGGTGGTCGGTGAACGTCAGGCTCATCGGCGTCAGGTACCAGAGCAGCAACTCGGCTGCCGCGTGCCCGGCCAGATAATCATCGAGCAGTTGACGCTGCGCGGCGTAGACCTGCGACTGACTCAAACCCCACGGCAGGTGCGGCACCAGCAGCGTAATGCCGGCGACGGGTTGCGCCACTTCAAGTGTGTATGCACTGCCCTCGGCGAACAGCGGCTCCTCGAAAAACAGCACGTCGTAGTCTTTCGCCAGATGCGTCATGACATGCTGCGGGCGCTGATAGACAAAGCCCCAGCGCAAGTGCGACAGGCACAACAGGGTCGGTTTTGCGCAGGCAGCGATCGCCGGTTCGGAGTCGACGTGAACGGGAGAAAGATGGAACGGCCGGGCTTCAAGATTCATATCGAATTCCTTTTTGGGAGCGGAATCGAGTCTGAAGCCCTGTGTCCGGCTTCGACGGCACTCGTGTACTGACAGTGCCGTCGCGTGATCTTGCATCACAGGGTGCCACTTCACTGCATGTGATGCCCAAGCGATCCCCGCCGTTCAGTCTCTCTGGCGATAAACCCGATGAACCGCACACCGGCGAGCATCTCGCTTGAACTACTGGGCAGCCCTGTCTCCCTAACTGTTACGCGTCAATGTCGCCGCAGGGTGTCAGACGATCAAGCAGTCCGGCAGCCCGCAGTCGCCGAGCCAACAGGTAAACGGAGACGCATGATGATCTTGATAACCGGCGGCATGGGTTACATCGGTACGCATCTGGTGCTGGAACTGATGGAGGACGGCGAAGACGTCATCATTCTCGACAACCTCTGCAACAGCTCCCGAACGACGCTGGACAACATCACCCGGATCACCGGCCGACGTCCCGCGTTCATCGAGGGCGATGTCAGGGACCGGCAAACCCTCGATGAACTGTTCGAACGCTACCCCGTCGATGCCGTGATTCACTGCGCGGGATTGAAGGCCGTTGGCGAGAGCGTGCGCGAGCCGCTGCGGTATTACGACAACAATGTCGGCGGCAGCGTGATCCTCTGCCAGGCGATGGCCGATGCAATGATCTTCACCCTGGTGTTCAGCTCCTCAGCCACGGTCTACGACGACTGCGCGGTGATGCCGATCAACGAACGTTGCGCGACTGGCCACCCCTCCAACCCCTACGGGCAATCGAAACTCATGGCGGAAAACGTCATGAAAAGCATGGTCGATGCCGAGCCGCGCTGGTCGGTCGGCTTGCTGCGCTACTTCAACCCGATTGGCGCCCACGAGTCAGGCAATGTCGGAGAAACCTGCTCGCTGACGCCGAACAATCTGCTGCCCTACTTGCTCCAGGTGGCAAGCGGGCAGCGCCCGGCGCTGTCGGTTTTCGGCACCGATTACTTGACGCCCGACGGCACCGGCATTCGCGATTACGTGCATGTGATGGATCTCGCGGAAGGGCATCTGAAAGCGTTGCATGCGCTGCGCCTGACCCACGGTGTTCATGTCTGGAACCTGGGTACCGGCCTTGGGCATTCGGTGCTTGAGGTGGTCAAGGCCTTCGAGCGAGTCAGTGGCGTTGCCGTACCGCTGACCTACGAGCCACGCCGCGCCGGCGACATCGCGCAATGCTGGGCGGACCCGGCCAAGGCCTTGCGTGAACTGGGCTGGTCGGCCCATCGCTCGCTCGACTGCATGCTTGCCGATGCGTGGCGCTGGCAACTCAGCAGCCAGAGCGCTGACGGCGCACGGTTGATCGGCGCGGTCGCCCTGCCTGGCATCGGCCTCGTCGCGGCGCAACCCCGCAGCGCGCAACCACTCAGCACACATCCGAGCGGCGCGCCGCTGGCCTGATTCGACCCGCGCAGGTTTGCCGCAGTACCGCCAGTCAGCTGAGTCGAACCACCTTGCAGCCGCTCATTCCAACGCGTATGCACAGCAAAATGCTGCGCCAGGAGGTTGTGATGAACAACGTAGAAACCACGCTTCAGGGCGGCATGGGCGGTGACGATCCGCTTCCCGTGTCGCCTGATCCGCTGTCACCCCGTCGCACCGATCTGAATCCCAGCGACCGGCCTGATGCCGACCAGTTGCCTGATAACGACGGCGAGACGCCGGCCGACACCGACGAGCAAGCGCAACGCCAACAAGAGATGCCGGATGTCGATGTGGACAGCGCCGAGATGGACGACCAGCCCAACCCGCGTTAGCAGTGCCGGGTGCGCCGCTGCGTTGCGCCACCGGTAAGAACGCAGCGGCAACACATTTTGCGGAGGATATTTCAATGTCTGCGCATTTCATTGACCTGTTCACTCACCCCGGCCACGCCTGGCGGGACATTCGCGACGAAGAGGCCCGGCACCCGCGGCATTACATGGCGCATCTGGTGCTGCTCGCCCTGATTCCCGTGATTGCGCTGTTTGTGGGCACCACTCAAGTGGGTTGGAGCCTGGTGGGCGACGAGATTGTCAAACTGGCGCCCTCAAGCGCATTGCAGCTGTGCATCTTGTTTTACTGCAGCATTCTCATCGGCGCCGTGATAATGGGCGGGTTCATCCGCTGGATGTCCCGCTCGTTCGATGCGCGTCCGAGCCTGCATCAGTGCATCGGTTTTGCGGGGTATACCGCCACGCCGTTCTTCATTGCCGGGCTTGGTGCGCTTTACCCCAGCAGATGGCTGGCACTGGCGGTCCTGTTGCTGGCGGCGGCCTATTCGACCTTCCTGTTGTTCATCGGCATTCCGACCTTCATGCGTCTCAAAGACGAGCAGCAAGGCTATCTGTATGCCGCCTGCGTGTGGGGTGTGGGCTTGTTGCTGCTGGTCACCACCCTGGTGAGCATGATCCTGTTCTGGTTCAACGATTTGATGCCGGGGTATGTGCGCTGAAGGCGTTGCCCAGTGATGCGCGGGCTTAGCGGCGCAGATTGAGCAATACGCCGATTTTTCGCCTGAGCGACCGTCAGGCACTCGACACCCGTGGTTCAGGCCTTTAGCCTGCCTGCTCATCAAATGCCCTGAGACACTCTTCATGCAGGACTTGATTCCCCGTGTTTGACGAATTTGGCGCAAAGCCCTCCATCGACCTCAGCTTGCTGGGCGGCAGTTATTCGCCTGTTGCGCTGATCGAGCGCGAACGGCGCGTGCTGGGCCAGATCGCCGCGGGCATGCCGCTGGCGGAGGTGCTCAACGACCTGCTGCTGGCCGTCGAAGCGCAAAGCCAGGACATGATGGCGTCGGTGCTGTTCCTCAGCGAGGACGGCCAGTACATGTTGCACGGCGCCGCGCCCAGCCTGCCGGCGGCGTATAACGAAGCCATCCATGGCATTGCCATCGGCGAAGGCATTGGCTCGTGCGGTACGGCGGCGGCGCGTGGAACGCCGGTGTACGTGCAGGACATTGCCGCCAGCCCGTTGTGGGATGGCTTCGCCGATCTGGCGGTGTCCCACGGGTTGCGTGCGTGCTGGTCGATGCCGATCAAGGCCGCAGACGGAAAGATTCTCGGCACCTTCGCGGTGTATTACGGCGAGCCTCGCACGCCGATGCCCAGTGACATCGAAGCCATCGCGCTGATTGCCCAGACGGCCGCGCTGGCCATCGAACGGCACCGGTCCGATCAACGCCTGCGCCGCAGTCAGGACGCCCTGCGCGACCTCAATTCGGAGCTTGAGCGCAAGGTCAACGAGCGTGCCACTGAACGCAGCCGCACCTGGCTGTTGAGCAATGACTTGCTCTCGGTGATCAATGATCAGGGCGTCATCGAGGCGTCCAATCCAGCCTGGACCATCACCCTGGGCTGGTCGCCAGAAGAACTGCTGACCCCCTTCATGTCCTTCGTCCACCCAGACGATGTGCGCGCCAGCGAGGCGGTATTCACACAGGCGGCCAACGGTCGGCCGGTTTCCCGCTTTCAGAATCGCTTCCGCCATCGCAACGGTCAGTATCGCTGGCTGGCCTGGGTGGCCGTGCTGGAGGACGGCAAGGTTTACTGCAGCGGCCGCGACATCACCCTGGAAAAGGAACAGGCCAACAGCCTGGCGATCCGCACCCGCGAGCGCGACCGTGCGTGGGGCCTTTCCCAGGAGCTGCTGGTGATCGCTTCGCCTAACGGCACGCTGGATGAAGTCAACGCACGTTGGACCGAACAATTGGGCTGGACCGAGCGCGAACTGGTCGGCACAACGTTCAGCGACTACACCCATCCCGACGATCTGATGCCGGCACTGGCCGCGTTTTCCGGCATTTTCGAGGCGCCATTGATCGTGCCGTACGAGTACCGTCTGCGGCACAAGGACGGCTCCTACAAGTGGTTCAGCTGGACCGGCACCTTCGAAGATGGCCGCGTGTACGCAGCAGGGCGGCACGTCACCATCGAGCGCGAGCAAGCCGAGGCGTTACGCCAGTCGCAGAAAATGGAAGCCGTGGGTCAGTTGACCGGCGGCGTGGCGCACGACTTCAATAATCTGATGACGGTGATCCGCTCCTCCACCGACCTGTTGCTGCGCCCTGGCCTTGATGAAGCGCGCAGGGTTCGCTATGTGACGGCGATTTCCGAGACCGTCGACCGTGCCGCCAAACTGACCGGGCAATTGCTCGCATTCGCCCGCAGGCAGACGCTCAAGCCTGAAGTGTTCAGCGTCTGCAACAACGTCAGGGCCATCAGCGGGATGATGGGCACGTTGACCGGTTCGCGGATCGAGTTGATCAGCGAGCTGGCAGACGCGCCCTGCCTGGTCAACGCCGACCCGAGCCAGTTCGACACGGCGTTGGTCAACATGGTCGCCAACGCCCGGGACGCGATGCGAGGCGAAGGCAGGCTCACCCTGGCGGTGCGTCCGGTTGAATCGATGCCCTCGGTGCGCCTGCATCCCGCGCTGGACGGCCCTTTCGTTGCCATTTCCATCACCGACACGGGCACCGGTATTCCGGCCACTCAACTGGAGAAAATCTTCGAGCCGTTCTACACCACCAAAAATGTGGGTGAAGGCACGGGGCTGGGGTTGAGCCAGGTGTTCGGTTTTGCCAAACAGTCCGGCGGCGAGATTTCAGTGGCCAGTGAGCTCGGCAGAGGCACGACGTTCACGCTGTATCTTCCGCGGGTAACGGGCAGCGTAGAAAAGCTGGAGACCGATGCGCCGCCGCTGCCCCTTGAAGATGGGCACGGCACGTGCGTGCTGGTGGTGGAGGACAATGGCGATGTCGGCACCTTCGCCGTGCAGGCATTGGCCGAACTGGGTTACACGACGGTGCTGGCGGCGAATGCTCAGGAGGCGTTGAGCGAACTGGGCAAGGATGCCAGCCGGTTCGATGTGGTGTTCTCTGACGTGGTCATGCCCGGCATGAGCGGTATCGAACTCGGCCACGCGATCCGCGCGATGTTTCCCGCGCTGCCGGTGGTGCTCACATCGGGATTCAGTCACGTCCTCGCCCAGACCGGCACCGATGGCTTCGAGCTGTTGCACAAGCCGTATTCCATCGATCAGCTGTCGCGCATGTTGCTCAAGGTGTCGGCGCGTAATCAGTAAAGCCGCGGCCTCTTCAACGAGGCAGCGGCTTGCGTGCTGTGGCCAGCCGAATCAGCGGCGGGCCAGCGCGGCGCTTTCCAGAGCAACGTGCTCCACCGACGACGCCTGAGCGACGGACGCACGCTGGCGCACGAAATATTCGACGGCAGCCGCCAGCCACATCGAGTAAGTCACCAGCTCAACGCCCTCCTCGACTGCCGTCTTGGCCAGTCGCGCATAGCCGTCGCTCAGAATCAGATGCCACAACGCGCCCATGCCGAACAGGCGCGAAAACACCAGCACGCCCAGACCTGTCGAGATCGTGCCGAAGGTTGGCGTGCGGGCGAACGCCGCGAGGGCATCGAACGTATCGCTGCGATTGGCCGACTTGAAAGCGGTGACGATACAGGCAAGCGCAATCACGCTGAAGGGCCAGCACCATGCACTGTGGCTGATGGGGTCAAACAGGCCATCGAGTTCACGCATCAGCAGACACGCGAAAAAGCCCCCGGCCAGCACTCGAAAACCGCGTTGCTGTGGCGCGCCCGGCGCAAACCAGAACAACAAGGCGCTGGCGAACAGCATGATTTCCTGAGTGACCTCAGTAAACGAAATTTCCAGAATGTCGGTATGGAATACGGCGATGTCGAGCCAGATCATGGCAAATGCGATCCCGGTCAGCGCCAGCTTGAGCAGTACTGTGATCGAGGCGTTTTTCAGGTCGTCTTGTGTGCTTTGCAATGTGTTTCCCCTGTCCTTCCCTCAAATGAGGGTAAATGGTCGAGGGGATATAACGATATTTTCACAAAACTATCACATTTCTTTTACAAATTGTTTCTATCGAGCAGATTGATAGAAGCTTTGCGGAGTTTACAGGTCGGCATCGGTAGCTGTCTTCCACACACGGCTGCGCCCGGTGGGACTGCGACAACCCGCCGTCTAGAGCGGCTCTCGATATCGCTGTATAGTTTTGTGCATATCGACTGTCGAGTGCCTGATGCCTTCCCTGACCCCGCGTTGTATTGCGCCGCTGAGTATTTTGTTACTAATGTTTGCGATGCTGGCAGCGCTGCTGCTCGGTCGCTTCGCTATCCCGATCTCGGAGCTGTTCAGATTTCTTGCCGCGGCGTGCGGCTTCGGGCAGATGCCTGTTGGCCGCTATCAGCTGTTGCACAGCCTCATCTTCGAGGCGCGCCTGCCGCGCGTTATCGCTGCCGTCCTGGTCGGGGCCGGACTGTCGGTATCGGGCGCCGCTTACCAGGCAGTGTTCCGAAACCCTCTGGTTTCACCCGGCCTGCTGGGCGTGCTCAGCGGCTGTGCGTTCGGGGCTGCCCTCGGCATCATCTGGCAGCTGTCGCCACTGGCAGTTGCGTTAATGTCTTGCGTGACCGGACTGATCGCCGTGGCGACCGGCGTCGGCATCGCCCACCTGTTTCAAACCTCCTCCATTCTCCTGTTGGTACTCGGCGGCATCGTCGCCAACGCGCTGTTCACCTCGCTGTTGTCGATCACCCAATACCTCGCCGATCCGGTGGATCAGTTGCCGTCGATCGTCTATTGGCTGCTGGGCAGTCTCAGCGCCGTTGATCGTCACACGTTGACGCTGGTTGCGCCGTGGCTGGCGTTTGCCATCGTGCTCATGTGCCTGGCCGGGCGTGCGATCGATGCACTGTCCCTCAGTGACGACGAGGCGCACAGCCTCGGCGTGCCGGTTCAGCGCATCCGCTACGGCGTGATCGTGCTGGCCACCTTGATTTGCGCCCTGACCGTCAGTCTGGCGGGCATGGTTGGCTGGATCGGGCTGCTGGTCCCGCATCTGGCGCGGCTGCTGGTCGGCCCAGGCAACGGCCGACTGCTGCCCGTCAGTGCCTGTCTGGGCGGCGTGTTTCTGCTGGCGGCCGATGGGGTGGCGCGAAGCGTGAGCACCGGTGAGATTCCGCTGGGGATCATCACTGAACTCTTCGGCGCCATCGCCTTCGTGCTGGTGCTGCATCGCGTGCGCAGAGGCTGGTTATGACGGTGTTCGCGGCCGAGCGCCTGCGCTATCGGCTGGGCCAACGCCTGATCCTCGACGATGTGTCGTTCAGCGTGCGCCCCGGCGACAACATCGCCCTGCTGGGCGCCAATGGCGCCGGCAAAAGCACGTTGCTGCGGATCCTCCTCGGCTTGCTCAAACCGGCGGCGGGTCAGGTGACCCTCGCCGAGCAGCCATTGCAGCAGCTATCCCGCCGCGCCATCGCCCGACAGCTGGCTTATGTACCGCAAAGCCACGTGCCGAGCTTCCCGTTCAGCGTGACGCACATTGTCGCCCAGGGCCGGCTGCCCGCTACTGGGCTGGGCCATGTAGCCGACGGCGCCGATGCCGAAAGCGTCGAGCGCGCGCTGGTCGAGCTCGGCATCGAGCACCTGCGTCATCGGCCCTACACCGAGCTGTCCGGCGGCGAGCGACAGCGGGTGCTGATTGCCCGGGCCATGGTGCAGCGCGCTCGCCTGATCATTCTCGACGAGCCAGTGACCGGGCTCGATTACGGCCATCAGCTGCGCCTGCTTGCGCTGCTCGAACGCCTCGCTGCCCAGGGCCTGAGCATCGTGTCGAGCACCCACCGGCCCGAGCACGCACTGGCCTGCGCCAACCGCGTGCTGGTGCTCCATGAAGGTCGATTGCTCGCCGATGGTCCGCCGCACGCAGTGATCACCTGCGATTTGCTGCTGCGCCTGTACGACGTACACGTCAGGCAGGTCGAGGCCGACGGTCACCGTTTTTTTGTTCCTTGCTGAGTCCTTGTCGATGAAACGCAGTCTGTCGTCACACCTTGCCTTCGCGCCGCTGTTGTTTGGCAGCACCGTCCCTCTGGCCCATGCGCAGGCGCTGGATCTCGCACCTGTGGAGGTCAACGCCGACGATGCGCTCGCCCGACAGGCGCGAGACAAATCCGCGACGCTGGGGCCAATGGGCCAGCGCCGTCTGCAGGACACGCCCTACTCCATCAGCGTCATGTCGCAGGATCTGATCGACAGCCAGCAGCTGAAAAGCTTCAAGGACATCATCCGCTATTTGCCTTTGGTTCAAGCCGATGGCGCACGGCCGCAGACCCGTGGTCTGCAGGGCAGCGTCGTGCAGAACAGCCGGCTTGACGGGCTCAATGTGGTCTCGACCACCGATTATCCCGCCGAGCAACTGGGCGGCGTCGAGGTGCTCAGCGGTCTGTCGGGCTCGCTGTATGGCCCGGCCAATCCGGCAGGCACCTTCAACCTGCTGTCGAAACGACCGACCGACTTCACCCGCAATCGCGTCACTTTCGGCGTCGGCACGGGCTTGAGCTGGCTGAAAGCCGCGGATCTGAGCGGGCCGTTCGATCCGCAAGGCCACGTCAAATACCGCCTCAATGTCGCGGACGAGCAAGGCCACAGCTATGCGCCGGGCAGCACGTTACGCCGGCAGTTGGCGAGCCTGGCGACGGATGTGCAGATCGACGACGACAGTGTCATCGAGACCAACTTCAGCCACTACAACTACCTGTCCAAGGGCCTGCCGGGCAAATTCGCGGTGGCGTCAGGCGTTGCGCTGCCCCATGCCCCGGATCCTTCACGCAATCATCTGGGCCAGAACTACGCAGGCGACGACAACACCACCGACACTGCCAGCGCACACTTCAAGCATGACCTGGACGGCAACTGGAAACTCGACATCGGCGCGCTGCGCCAGATCGCCGATCGTGAGTCCACGGCGGTGACCAACACACTGAATAACGACCGCGGCGACTATCGCACGTCGGTCTCCAGCGCGACGGCCAGTCGGTTCACCATCAACAGTTACCTGGCGAACCTTAATGGCAGCGTCTACACCGGCCCGGTCCGCCATGAGCTGACGTTCGGCCTGAGCGGTTTCGACTGGGATAACTACAACCCGGTGGCAGGCAGCACGCAGACCCTGGGCAACGCTTCGCTGAATGACCCGAGCCAGTTTCCGGAGCCTGATTATCCGGACTTCACCCACCGCTACCATTCGGCCAATGCCCGGCAACGCTCCTTCATCGTCGGCGACACGCTGAGCTTCACGCCGCAGTGGAGCCTGATGCTCAGCGGCAGCCAGAGCCGCTTGACGGCCGACAGTTACGCGCTCACCGGCGCGCACACGTCGTCGCAGGATTCCGGCATCAGCACCGCCAGCAGCCTGATGTACAAACCCGTCGACGACCTGACGGTTTACCTGACCTATGCCGACAGCCTGCAACAGGGCGACAGTGCCGCCGCAGGCAGCAGCAACGCTGGCAACATTCTCTCGCCCTATCGCAGCCGCATGTGGGAGCTGGGCAGCAAGTGGGTGGTCAGTGGCGTGAACCTTTCCCTGGCAGCGTTCCAGATCAAACGCCCTTTTGCCTACACCCAGGCCGACAAGGTCTACGCCGTCGCCGGCGAGCAGCGCAACCGGGGCCTCGAGTTTCTCGCCGATGGCAACCTGACGCAGAACCTCAAGATGTACGGCGGCATCACCTGGCTCGATCCCAAACTGCTGTCCACCGCAGATCCCGACACGCAGGACACGCGCATCGTCGGCCTGTCGCGCACGACCGCCAGCCTGCTGACCGAGTACCGCATCGATCAGGTGCCGGGACTGGCGGTCAACCTCAACGCCCGTTATGCCAGCGCTCGCCCGGTCGATGACCGCAACGATCACTGGGTCGGCAGCTACGAAACCTTCGACGTCGGCGCCAGCTACAGCACACGGTGGCTTGAGCGCGACACGACCTGTCGACTGGAAGTCACCAACGTCGGCAACGCGCATTACTGGACCAATATCGTGCCCGGTGGACTGAACGGCTACACCGGTGCCGGACAGGCCAGCGCCACACCCGCCGCGCCGCGCATGTTGCAGGCGTCGATTCAGGTGGACCTGTGATGCGCCGGGTGCCAGGCCGCCGTTGGGTCGCCTTCGTGCTCGGCCTGTTGAGCGCCGGGGTGACGGTCTGTGCAGTCGCCGACGCCAGCGCGCCCGGCGCTGCGCGACGGGTCATCGACGACAGCGCAAACACGGTGATTGTCCCCGCGCAGCCGACCCGCATCGCCGGCGCCTGGTATGCACATCACGTGCTGCTCATGACCCTGGGCGCAGGTTCGCGCATCGTCGCGACGGTCAACCACCCGCACAGTCAGCCGTGGATGTTCAAAGTCCTGCCGACACTGAACGACGCCCTCAGCGTCCCGGGCACCGCGTTCAACGTGGAAAGCCTGCTGGGTGCGCAGGCGGATCTGGTGTTCACCTCGCTCGGCGATCGTCAGGCGCAGGCCTACGAACAGGTCGGCCTGCCCGTGATGCGCATGGGTTACACCGACCTGCCAGGCCTTGAGCGTTCGCTGATTGCCACGGCGCAGGCGCTGGGCGGCAGCCAACCGATGAACCGCGCCCAGGCTTACAACCAGTATCTGGAGCAGCAGATCGCGGCGGTCAGGCAAGGCGTAAAAGACATTCCCGTCGAGCAGCGTCCGCGCGTGCTGCACGTCGCGTCGGTGAACCCGCTGATCGTCGACGGCAGCGACACCCTGATCGATGACTGGATCACACTGGCCGGCGGACGTAACGCGGCCGTCGGTCTCAAAGGCAACCTGCAGCGGGTTTCCGCCGAGCAGCTGCTGGTGTGGCAGCCGGACGTGATCATACTGGCGGCCGGCGCGGGCGATCTGGACAAGGCCGCCCAGCGCCAATTGCTCAGCCAGTTGACGGCCGTCAGGCAAGGGCATGTGCTGCGCAATCCCGCGGGTGTTTTTCCGTGGGACCGTTACGGCACGGAAGTCGCGTTGCAGATCATCTGGGCCGCACAGGCACTGCATCCGTCGCTGTTTGCCGACATCGACATGGCCCAGCGAACGATGAACTTTTACCGCAGGTTCTTCGATTACCCGCTCAGTCGCGACGAGGCCGACCTGATCCTCCAGGGATTGCCGCCGAAAGGGTGAGTCGGCTCCGTGATGACCCGAGCCAACGCACCCTGACAGGCAACCCTTGCACGTGCACCCGGCCTGTCTCAGTCTCGATGAAGCGTCAGGCCTGGGGCACTGCGCTGCCCGGCACGGACGACGCTTGCGTGTGACGTTGCAGCATCGTTCTCGGGATCGACAGGATCAGCCCGGCACTGACGAACAGGCAGGCGCCCAGGACGTACGTTCCGTTGTTGATATTGCCCGTCAGGTTCTCGGCAACCGCCGTGATCATCGAACCGGTGAAGCCGGACAGGTTGCCGATGGCATTGATCATGCCGATGCCCGCTGCCGCCGCGACGCCGGACAACACGGTACCGGGCAGCGTCCAGTAGATGGGCATGAGGCTGAGGACGCCCGACGCCGAAACGCTGAGAAAGACAATCGAAAGCACCACGTTGTTGGCGAAGTACGCACTGAGGATCAGCCCGATGCCACCGATGATGGCGGGGATCGCAGCATGCAACCGACGCTCGCCCGTCCGGTTGGAATGACGTGCGTTGAGGGTCATGGCAATGATGGCGATGCCGTAGGGGATGGCGGTCAGCAGGCCGATGTCCAGTGGGTTGGTGACGCCGGCGCTCTTGATGATCGACGGCATCCAGAACGCCAGGCCGTAAAAGCCGGTGTTGAAGGTCAGCAGGATCAGCACCAGCAGCCACACGCGGCCGTTGAAAAAGACCTCGCGAAGATTCGTTGCCTTGCCTTTGCTGTCGGTCTGGAGATTGGCCTTGAGCAGACTTTTTTCTTCAGGCGACAGCCATTTTGCGGCATCGATGTTGTTGGCCATGAACGCCAGCACCACGAACGCCATGATCACCGAGGGAATGCCTTCGATGATCAGCAGCCACTGCCAGCCGGCCATGCCTTGTACGCCCTGCATCTTGGTCATCAGCCAGCCGGAAACCACGCCGCCGAGTGTCAGACTGATCGGCATTGCCATCAGAAAACCGGACATCACGCGACTCTGGCGACGCGTCGGGAACCAGTAATTGAGGTAAAGGATGACGCCTGGGAAGAACCCTGCCTCACAGATGCCGAGCAAGAAGCGCAGCACGTAGAACATGGTTTCCGATTCGATGTGGAAGAACTTCGCCAGCGGCACCGTGAACGCCACCGCCATGGACACGATAGCCCAGCTGAGCATGATCCGGGCAATCCAGAATCGCGCACCGAAGCGGTGTAACAGCAGGTTGCTGGGCACTTCGAAAATGAAATAGCCCCAGAAGAAAATACTCGCACCCAAGGCGTAGACCGTGTTGCTGAACTGCAGGTCATTGAGCATGTCGAGTTTGGCGAAACCGATGTTCACGCGGTCCAGATAAGCCGCCATGTAGCACAGCAGCAGAACGGGAAGAATGCGCAGGATGACTTTGCGGTAAGTACGGTCTTCAAAGCTGGCTTGGCCCATGCCCGAGGGCTCGGGCAGGCGGTCAGATGCGGTTGCCATGGTGGGAACTCCAGGCACATGAATGTGCCGATTTTGTTGTTATGGGTTCGAAACACCGACGGGATGGTACTGGCAACCGAAAGATGAATAATAATGAGATATTTCCATTGATTGATAACGCACGGTTATCAAGTCAACGTGCTTTCCTTGAGCCGCGCCAGCGAAAACGAGGACAGGTCGAGCTCGGATTTCCCATGCAGGCACCACTGCGCGAACGCCTCTCCCAAAGCCGCGGAATGTTTGAATCCGTGACCCGAACAGGCCGACACCACCAGCGTGTTCGGCAAGGCGGGATGCTCATCGATGATGAAGTGCCGATCCGGGCTGACGGTGTAGGCACAGACGGCCGATTTCACTACCGTCGAAGACACCCCGGCGATGCGACCTTGCACCTGTTCCTCGAACATCTGCTGGCCCTGCTCTGCCGAGACGGTTCTGTCCATGGCCGCCGGCGTCGAGCTGGTTCGGTACTGCGCGGTGGCAATTTTCAGGCTGCCCTCACCCTCGATCGCGGGAAACCCGTAATTGACCCCGTCGTCGCCTTCGCCGTGGGTGAAGATGAACGTTGGCGAGCGCCCCACCAGGCGGGCGTCGTTCAGGGCGAACCAGAACAATCGCTGGGGGTAAACCTTCAGCCATTTGCCGAACGGCTCTCCCAGCAGATCGCCCGTCCAGTTTCCGGCAGTGATCACCAACTTGTCGGCGTGAAGCGTCCGTTTGTCGGTAGTGATGACGACACCATTGTCTTGCGCAGCGATGCCGGTGACCGTTTCACCTCTGAACAGTGTGGCGCCGTTGCCCTGAGCCAGCTTGAGCTGAACGTCGATGCAGCGCTCCGGACGGACGAACCCGCCTTCAGGCTCGAAATACCCCACGGCACTGTCCAGCACATCGGCGAACTGAGGAAAGCGTGCGCGGATCTCGTCAGCGCCCAGTACCTCATGGTCAATGCCGTATCGGACCGCCAGATCGATGGTGCGCAGCGTGAAATCGTTTCTGTCGTCAGGGTTGAAATCCGGGCGGGATGTCAGCACCAGCAACCCGGTCTGCTCGAACAGCGACGCCCCTGACAACGCCTCAAGCTCGCGCCAGATGCGATGAGCATTGCGCACGATGGGCACGTATTGAGCGCCCTCTCCCACCGACAACCGGGTGATGCGCGTATCGCCATGGCTGGAACCCTGATCATGCGGCGGTGAAAACCGGTCTATTCCGGCGACCCTGACGCCCGATCGGGACAATTGGTAAACCGTGGCCGCGCCCATGGCGCCCAGGCCAAGAACGACGCTGTGGAAGTGCTCTGTCACTGCCGGTGCTCCGTGCAAAAACCGTTAGTTGAGCGGCAAAACCGGTTTCGATCAACCTCCGCAAGCAAAAGTGGCGCTGCCAGCGCGGAAACGATATTGGCCGGCAGACGCAGGATTACCGACTGATTCCATCCCGACGCGCTTCTTCAGCGCCGTTCACCTGATGCGGCGACCTTCTCCAGAGCATCAGCAGCGCCGCGCCGGCGAGGCTGGCGATGATCAGCGCCAGACTGGTGATCCCCACACCCAGGCCGAAGAAGTCGATCAGGTAACCGGTCAGTACCGGGATCGCACCGGCCGGCACATAGCCGCCCATGTTGAAGATCGCATTGGCTTCGGCTCTGCGCTGTGCAGGAACGTTCTGCGCGATCAGGGTCAGCCCGCCCAATTGCCCGACACCCTGCCCGGCACCGGCCAGCAACGCTGACACGACCAGCCAGGTGACGGAGTGGGTCTGCAGCGCGATCCATAGCACGCCCATCGATGAGAGAGTCGCGACCCCGCTGAGCGAGAAGACCACGCGACTGCTGAACCGCTTGGCGATCAGCTGCACGACCACCGCCATGAAGAACATCGCGAATGCCATGGAGCCTGTGGCCAGCGGACTGTTCACCCCCATGAACGTGCCGATCAGCTTGGGACCAAGCGACAGGACGAAGGACGTGGAGGTGATGCCGGGACCGAAAAACGCGATCCCCCGCAACACCACACCAAGGTGCTGATTCTGCACCTTGGGCAGGCGCGCCTTGAAAGCTCCGGTGCCCAGCTTGAGGTTCTTCTGATTGAGCAACGCCAGCAGCGCGATGCACAGAATGACGATTTCAATACGGAAGACGGTGTGGATGGCGTCTGCACAATACTGCGCGATCACCCCGGCCAGCAAAGGGCCGCTGCCAGCGCCGGCGACCATCGCCAGGGAGGCGATGAGCGAGGCGAACGGCTTGCGATGGGGCGCAGCGTGCTCGACAACGTTGGCCATCCCGCCCGTGACCACCAGGCCCACCGCAACCCCTGTCAGAAAGCGCGCGAACATCAGGACGCCGATGCTGCCCGCCTGATCGAACAGGCACGCCGCGATGATCGCAAGCACCACGCACGGCAACAGCAGCGCCTTGCGGCCGTAATGATCCGACAACTGCCCCGCCACAGTGAGCGTGAGCAACAAGCCAACGATGTAGCAGGCGAAGATGACTGTCACCACGCCCGACGAAAACCCGAGGGCGTCCTGCCAGGCGCTGTAGAGCGGCGTCGCCGCATTGGACAGCATGAAAATCGCGACCACGATCCATGCCGTACGAAACACGGCCAGCGAGCCGTGCAAGGGTTGGGTACCGCTCATTGCGAAAAGCCTCTCATCACCTGAATGTCAGAATGCTGACTAGGGTAGAGAGCTGCCCGGTGGCGGCCTATTTCCTAAATGTACATATGAGGTGTGAAAAAATTCACAGCCCTCGGGTCTGCGCGACGCCTTCCATGAGGAAATCCAGGACGGCGCGGATTTTCGCTGCGCTGCGCAGATCCTCGTGAAACGCGAGCCAGAGCGGCAGTTCAAGCGGCACGGTGTCGGTGTCGACGTCTGCCTGGGTCAGTCCATATTCCTTGCCGAGAAACTCCGGCAGAAACACGATGCCGGCATGGCCGACGGCTGCCAGTGCCTGTATCCGCAGGTCGTTACTGGTGACGCCAAGCGCCCTGCCGTGCAAGCGCTCGAGCAGCCACTGCTGCTGAGGCGAATCCTCCATGCTGCGGTCATAACCGATGAACTCGAACGCCGCAGGGTCGCGTCGCTCCAGGTATTCCTTGCTGGCGTATGCATGAAAACGCAGCGAGCCCAAACTCTTGGCGACTACGCTCTGCTCTTCCGGTCTGCTGAACATGATGGAAATATCGGTTTCCTTGCGGGCCAGGGATGCGGTGGACTTAGCACCGACCAGGCGCAGCTGCAACCCGGGATGGCGTTCTCGCAACACACCCAGGCGCCGCGCCACCAGCGTCCCGAGATAAGCAGGAGGCGCGGACAAGGTCACTTCACCTTCAATACGCCCCTCCTCACCGTCCGCGAAACGCAACAGGGCGAAAGAGGCCGCCTCCATCTGCGCGGCATATTCCGCGACCCTCATCCCATCCTCGGTGAGTTGGTAGACACGGCCTCGACGATCCACTAGCTTCATGTTCAACGAGGTTTCCAGCGCAGCGATACGCCGCGCCACGGTGGCGTGTTCCACTCCCAGCGAACGCGCCGCGGCCGCGAGGGAGCCTTCGTGAGCGAAGGCGAAGAAAAAACGCAGGCTATCCCAGTCAAACATGGTGATCATCAGGTCAGTAAACGGCAGGGTCTTCAGTGAGCGCGAGGCATAGCTTAACGGGTGCAGCGTCACTCGCCCAACTCGCGCTTGAGTTGTTCGCGATCCAGCGCGCCATCCCAGCGGGCGACGAACAGGGTCGCCACGCCGTTGCCGATGACGTTGATCAAGGCGCCGCCTTCGGAGATGAAGCGATAGACGCCGAGCACCAGCACCAGTCCTGCTGCGGGGATCACGTCGATCGAACCCAGCGTCGCAGCCAGCGTGATGAACGCACCGCCGGTCACGCTGGCTGCGACTTTGGAGGTCAACAGCAGGATCAGAAGCAGCGTGACCTGGTGATAGAGCGAGACATCGATGTCCAGCGCCTGGGCAATGAAGATCGCCAGCACGGTCATGTTGATGCAACTGCCGTCGAGGTTGAAGCAGTAGCCCGATGGCACGACCAGGCCCACCGTGGATTTCTCGCAACCCAGCTTCTCCAGCTTGCTCATCAGACGCGGCAGCGCGGATTCGGACGACGAAGTCCCCAGGACCAGCACCAGTTCTTCGCGGATGTACTTCAAAAACTTCCACAGGCTGAAGCCGGCGAGTCTGGCAACGATGTTCAGCACCACGAAGACGAACACCAGACCTGTGACGTAGTAGCAGACCAGCAGGTTCACGTAGGCGCCCAGTGACTGCACACCGTACTTGCCGACGGTGAACGCCATGCCGCCGAATGCACCCAGCGGCGCCAGGTACATGACGATCTTGAGCATGCGGAAGAACGCTTTGGCGATCAGGTCAATGGTGTTGAGCAACGGCTTGCCGACATCTCCGAGCAATTGCAGGCCAAAGGCGAACAACACGGAAATGAACAGCACCTGCAGGATGTCGCCCTCGGTGAAGGCGCCGAACACCGTCGTCGGCACGATGTGGGTCAGGAATCCCACCACTGACTGATCGTGTGCGGCCTTGGCATACCCGGCGATCGCCGAAGGGTCCAGCGTTGCCGGGTTGATATGCATGCCGGCGCCGGGTTTGAACAGGTTCACGCCGATCAGGCCGATCACCAGTGCAATCGTGGTCAGCACCTCGAAGTACACCAGAGACTTGAAGCCGATCCGTCCGATGCGCTTGAGGTCCTGCATGCCGGCGATGCCGCTGACCACTGTGCAGAAAATGATCGGCGCAATGAGCATCTTGATCAGCTTGATGAACGTGTCGCCCAACGGCTTCATCTGTTCACCGAGCCCCGGGCTGAAATGGCCGAGGATCACACCCAGAATGATCGCCGTAAGCACTTGAACGTACAGGTGGTGATAGAACGGTTTGCGGCGTGGTGCCGCCTCGGTTATTTCATCCACTGTAGAGCTGATTATTTTTGTCATGGCTCTGCCTTCTTGTTGTTTTCATTGAATGGCTGACGGGCTCAACTCACCACATTGATCGGCTTGCTGGCGGCGAATGCGCTGATGTTCGCGGCGAGTACGGTTTTGAGGCGCGCCACGCTGCTTTGGCTGGCCCACGCCACATGCGGCGTGACCAGCAGATTCGGATGATCGCAATGCAGCAGTGGGTGGTCGGCCTGCGGCGGCTCGGCGTACAGCACATCCAGCGCAGCGCCTCCCAGTTGCCCCGATGCCAGGCCTGAAAGAATGGCGTTCTCGTCGACCAACGGGCCGCGGGCGGTATTGATCAGCAGGGCGCCGGGTTTCATGCGGGCGATCTCGGCCGAACCGATCAGATAGCGGGTCTGAGGTGTGAGGGGGCAATGCAGCGTCAAGGCGTCAGAGGTGGCGAGCACGTCCTCGAACGCCGTGTAACCTTCGCGCACCCGGTCGGCCCCACGGTGTTCGGCGAACAGCACGTTGATCTCCAGCGCTCTGGCCAAACGCGCAACACGGCTGCCGATATCGCCCCGGCCGATGATCCCCAACGTAGAACCTTGCAGGTCCTGAATCGGCGCGCCATGCACGCAGAAATGGGAGGACTGGGGCCATTGCGTTGCCGAAGCTTGACGGTACGCCAACAGATGGCGGCGCATCGCGAACAGCGAGCCGATGACCGACTCGGCGACGCTCACCGCGCTGTAGGCCGGGACGTTACACACCGTGACGCCCTGGTCCCGACAGGCTGCGATATCCACGCAGTCGTAGCCGGTAGCGGCCACGCAAATGAGCTTCAGACGTGGCAACTTCTCCAACGCTTCACGGCCGATACGCACTTTGTTGGTGATTGCGACGTCAGCATCGGCCAATACGTCGACGACCTGATCCAACGCTGTTTTCTCGCGGACGGTCCAGCCGGTGGCCTCGGCCGGACGCTCCATCGGGGTTGGCAAGCTCGCGCCATCAAGGAACACGACATTCATCGGGGTTGCCCTCTCATTGTGATTGTGGGTTGAGTGGCTCGGAGATCTCGATCAGGTTCAGATCGGGATCACGCACATAAACCGAACGGATGGGGCCTGTGGCGCCCGTCCTCTGTACCGGGCCTTCGATGATCGGCCACGCCTGCGCCTCAAGATGAGCGACGACCTGGTCAAGCGGCGTGCTGGCGATGAAGCACAGATCCAGCGCGCCGGGCACCGGCAGGTGCGCCTTGGGCTCGAACTCATGCCCTCGCACGTGCACATTGATTTTCTGCTTGCCGAACACGAATGCGACGCGGCCGTTGCCGAAGGTCTCTTCGCGCATGCCCATGACGCGCACGTAAAAGTCCCTGCACGCGTCAGCATCGATTGTGGTCAGCACCAGATGGTCAAGATGATCGATCACTGAGCACGCTCCAGTTCCGGGTTGGCGACCTGCTTGCTCAGCGTGTGCACGTGTTCAGGGATGGGATGCAGATCCAGACGGCGACCGGCCTTGAGGATCTGGCTCGTGGTGTCGTGCCCGATCAAGCCCGGTAACTGCGCAGACGCCGCCAGCACGCGATCCAGGTTCATGCCGGTGTCGTACCCCATCAGGTCGAGCATGTGCACCAGGTCTTCCATGCACACGTTGCCACTGGCGCCCGGTGCGTAAGGGCATCCGCCCAGGCCACCGAGGGAAGCGTCGAAGCGGTCGATGCCTGCCTGCAGGGCGGCCAGGGTATTTGCCAGTGCAATGCCGCGGGTGTTGTGGAAATGCAGGGTCAGTTGCAACTGCGGAAAGCGCTCGCGAACGGCACGGGACAACGACTCGACCTGCGTCGGGTATGCCATGCCGGTGGTGTCGCACAGGGTGATGCCGCGCACGCCGAGTTCGGCAAAACGCTCCACCCAACCCAGCACGTCGCTGTCGGGGACGTCGCCCTGCATCGGGCAGCCGAACACGGTCGACAACGACACGTTGACCGCCACCGGACCGTTGCCGATCACCCCGACGACATCCTTGAGCTGAGCGAATGATTGCTCTCGGGTCATGCGCAGGTTCGAACGGTTGTGCGGCTCGCTGACGGACATCACCAGGTTGGCCTCGTCGATGCCGCAGCCCAGCGCACGTTCAGCCCCACGGACGTTAGGCACCAGAACGGTGTATTCGACCCCTGGCTGACGCGTGATGCCGGCCATGACAGCCTCGGCGTCGCGCAACGCCGGGATCGCCTTGGGTGAGGTGAACGAAGTCACTTCGATCTTGGCGTAACCGCACTGGCTCAGCGCGTTGATCAGAGCGATCTTCTGCTCGGTTTCGATGAAGGTCTTTTCGTTCTGGAAGCCGTCACGGGTTGCGACTTCCTGCATGAACAAGCGTTTCATTCAGGCTACTCCGTTATCAGATCAGGCCGCGGCTGCGCCACGACTCGCGGATGCTCGCGTCGATGCCGAGCCCTTGAAGGATTGAATCGGTGTGCTGGCCTAGCGTCGGCGCGCGGGACTGAACCCGGCCGGGCGTGGTCAGGAGCTTGGGCACAATGCCGGGAAGCGTGACGGCCGTACCGTCGTCGAGGGTGCCGGGAAGCAGCATGTCGCGCGCCTGGTAATGCGGGTCCGCAGCAATGTCCGCGGCGTCGTAGATCTTCCCGGAGGGAATGTTGGCGGCCTTCAATGCGGCCAGTACCTCGTCGAGCGAGCGCTCGGCCGTCCAGGTAGAAATCGCCGCGTCGATTCTTGCGACGTGACGAACCCGGCCATCGTTCTGCGCAAGCTCGGGATCGTCGGCCAGATCCATGCGGTCGATCTGTTCCATGAGCCGGCGATAAATGCTGTCGCCGTTGCCTGCGATCAGTGCGTACTTTCCATCTCGGCAACGGTAGGCATTGGTGGGTGCGATGCCCGGAAGGCTGCTGCCCGCAGGTTCGCGGACCGTGCCGAAGACCGAATACTCCGGAATCAGGCTTTCCATCATGTTGAAAACCGACTCATAAAGCGCGACGTCGACCTGCTGCCCCGCGCCACCGTTCTGTTCTTTATGACGCAGGGCAAGCAGCACGCCAATCACACCGTGCAGTGCGGAAAGTGAATCGCCGATGGAGACGCCGACCCTGACCGGCGTGCGGCCAGGCTCACCGGACAGATGCCGCAGCCCGCCCATGGCTTCGCCGATCACACCAAAGCCCGGCAGGTCTCGATAAGGGCCGGACTGGCCGTAGCCGGACACTCGGAGCATGACCAGTCCAGGGTTGATCGCCGACAGTTCCTCCCAACCCAGCCCCCATTTTTCAAGGGTGCCGGGACGAAAATTCTCAATCAGAATGTCGGCATCTTTGATCAGCCGCTTGACCACGTCATGGGCCTCAGCCTGACGAAGATCGAGGGTCACGGATTGTTTGTTTCGAGATTGGGCAGCCCACCAGACGGAGGTTCCGTCGTGAAGCAGGCGCCATTTGCGCAAGGGATCACCGGTGACAGGCGGTTCGATCTTGATCACTTCGGCGCCGAATTCGGCAAGCATTTTGGCGGCGAACGGCCCAGCGATCAGCTGACCCATTTCAACCACCTTGATACCTTCCAGCGGTAGGCTCATGACGTTTTCCGTTCTTGTTGGAGGCGATGCGTGGATAGTCCCTCCAAAACGAACGGATGAGAATTTCAAAGTTTTCCACCACTCTTTCCTGAATGGAAACAGTAGGAAGAAGACATGCTTAACCTGCTTCAGCTGGATCTGATTTCACTGCGCCTGCTGGTGCTCACGGCCGACAGTGAAAACCTGACCAAGGCTGCCGAGTCCGCGCACATGACCGTGTCCGCCGCAAGCAAGCGCCTGGCCGAAATGGAGCGCGTGACCGACTGCACGTTATTCGTCCGGCTGGCCCGTGGTCTGCAGCTGACACCGGCCGGCAGAGGCCTGGCCGAACACGCCCGGCATATCCTCGAAGGCGCTCAACGCATGGCCCATGACGCCAGTGATTACGCGAGCGGCGTGCGGGGTCACGTGAGGCTGTTCGCCAACACCTCGGCGATCATCCAGTTTCTGCCCGACGATCTCGCGACTTTCCTGACCGCAAACCCTCACGTGCGCATCGGCCTCGAAGAAGCCCTCAGCGACATGACCATCCAGGCTGTGGAAGACGGCCGTGCGGACATCGGAATTTTTGCCGACAACGTCCCCGCACCCCGGCTGCAAAAACGGCCGTTCAGACGCGACAGGCTGGTGGTGCTGGCACCCCAGGATCACCCGCTGGCATTGCGCGAAACCGTGACGCTGGCCGATACGCTCGACTTCGACTACGTCGCGTTGAACCAGGGCAGCTCACTGCTGCGAAGGATCAGCGACGCGGCCGCCGGTACCGGGAAGATCCTGAAAGTGCGCATCCAGGTCAGCAGCTTCGACGGCATCTGCAGGATGATCAACGCCGGACTTGGCATCGGCATCCTGCCGCTGGGGTCGGTGCACCCTGAATTGCTGGTGAGCAAATTACGCGCGATCCCCATCGAAGGCGACTGGGCGACGCGTACCTTGTTCGTCGGGGTTGCCGACCCGCAGCGGCTGTCACCGGAAGCCGCCAACCTGTTCAGTTATCTGAGCCAACTTGAGTGAGCGCAGGGCAAGCGACCACGTATCGGGCAACATGAGTACGTAGTAATACGGGCATACGGCGTTTTAGATGATGGTTATAATGATTGGACCGTTTGTGCCACTCATCCAATAACAATGCCGGTGCCAGAACATGACGCTGTCCATCCGTAGCAAGGTCATCTTGCTGTGCGTTGCCCCTGCTCTCCTACTCGCCTTTATGATCACCGCCCTTGCGGTCACGTTGCTTCAAGCCACGGCAGACGAACAAGCAAGAGACACCCGCGCGACCCTTATCGCGACGCGTAAAACCGCACTGGAACATGCCGTCCAGGTGGCACAAAGCGCGATCGCGCCGATCTACGCCACTTCCGCACCGGGCGACCTTGGCGCGCGTGACAAGGCCATCGCCATTCTCAAGCAACTGCATTACTCAACGGACGGGTATTACTTCGGCTACGACACTGACAGTGTGCGGGTGTTCTGGGCCGACAAGGACTTGAAGATCGGAGAAAGCTTCAAGGATTTCCGCGACCCGGACGGGGTGTTCGTGATCAATGAGTTAGTCCGCGTTGCCCGGGATGGCTCGCATTTTCAGACATATCGTTTTGCACTGCCCAACAGCGACAAGGTCGTCCCCAAGCTCGGCTACGCGATGTACCTGGACAAATGGAAACTGATGATCGGAACGGCGGCCAATCTTGACGACATAGAGGCGCAGGTCGCTCAGATCACAGATGAACTTCGACAACGCCGGTCCGAGTTGGTCATGCAGATACTCGCGCTGAGCATTGCCGCCTCGATCGTGCTCGCGCTGATCGCGGCGTGGCAGGTCAAGCGTCTGTTTCGGCCGCTGCTGCAACTCAGGCTGCAGCTGGAAAGTATTGCCTCCGGCGACGGTGACCTGACCCGCCGCCTGCCCGCCGTCAGCCATGATGAACTGGGTCAGCTTGCCCACTCGTTCAACCGATTTGTCGCCAAGATTCAGGGTCTGGTGGGCAACGTTGCCGCCATGGGCCAACGCTTGACCGCACTGGTCGCTCATGTAACGGATCAGGCGCAACGCTCGGAGCAGGCGATGGCGTTGCAACGGCAGGAGACCGACCAGGTCGCTGCTGCCATCAACCAGATGTCCGCCGCCGCGTCGCAGGTCGCGCAACATGCTCGGCAAGCCGCACACGCGGCCAATCAGGCACAGCACGAGGGCGCCTGCGCAGGGGAAATCGTCAATGCCAGCGTGGACAGCGTGAACGTGCTGGTAGACAACCTGCAGACCAGCGGCGTGTCGTTGACCCGGTTACAGTCAGAGGTCGGCGCAATCGCTGGCGTCCTCGCTGTCATCCGATCGATAGCCGATCAGACCAATCTGCTGGCGCTCAACGCTGCGATCGAAGCGGCGCGCGCCGGAGAAGCCGGCCGTGGGTTTGCCGTCGTCGCCGATGAAGTCCGGGCGCTCGCCAGCCGAACGCAGGAAAGCACGAAAGAAATCCACGGCATGATCGGGCGGCTCGAGGACGGCACGGTGAACACTGTCAGCGCAATGACTCAGTCAAGCGAAACAGGCAGCCAGACCCGTGAACGCGCGTTGCGCGCGATGACCTCACTGGAGGCAATCGCTGGCCTTATCTCGACCATCAACTCGATGAACGCCCAGATCGCTGGCGCGGCCAGCGAACAGACCGCCGTCTCCGAAGAAATCAATCGCAGCGTTCAACACATCGCAACGTCCATCGAGTCGGTGGCCCGCGACACCCGGCAAGGCGCCGACACGGCGCGCGAGCTGTCTTCGCTCAGTGCTGAACTGGGCGCTGCGATCAGGCAATTCAGGATTTGAAGGAGCGACGGTCGCACGCAGCCGCGGCTCAGCATTTGCGCGTAGCGGTTTTCGATACAAACAACAACACGGACGAGTCGAATCATGAAAGTAAACATTCAGGTCCCGCCGCTCACGGCCCACATTTCAACCACCACGCCAGCGGCGTCGACATCAGCCGCTCCGACTGCCGAAGACCAGGATGCCGGCACGATCCGCACCGCAAGGGGCATTGAGGTGAGCCTGTCTCCCGAAGCCCGGAAAAAGGCCGAAGACGACAAGCATCGCAATGCCGACATTGATGCCTCCGCCCTGCCGGACGGAATCAAGGACTCGCTGAAAGCCATTCGGGAAATCGAGCAGAAGCTCGCCGACAAGGTTCAGGAATTGGCCCAACTGGCCAGTGACAAGGGCATGGGCGCTGACAAAAAAGAGGCCCGCGGCAAGCAGCTGCAAATCGAGATCAGCGCCTTGCGCGGGGCGCTCTCCAGTGCGGAATCAGCACTCAACAACGCGATGAGCGCGCAGAACCTGTCAGCGGATGATCGCAAACTGGCGCACGCGCTCATCGGTAAGGCATGACCCTACGTAACCGCGCCAACTGCCGGGAGGTGGCTGGCGCGCCCCGTCAGAGTCACGCCTCAGGCATTTTTGAGTTTAGGCATGTACCGAGCCAGTTCGGCCGGGTCGGTTGTCGGCGGGTCCAGTCGGGGGTTGATGGTTGACCCGCCGATGTACCGCTCGAAGACTTTCCAGCCGTCTTCCGTCCGACGCAGCCGATCCATCATCGGCGAATACAACCAGATGGCGGGCAGACCCTCAGGGCTTTTGATGGCTTGGCCATCGCCCAGCGCGGCCGCCGACTCCGGCGATGCGTAGCGCACCAACAGATTCTGATAACGCACCACCACGCCGTCCTCGTCGGCGTCGACGATGTGGTTGGTGGCGTGTCGGCTGACGCCCGGAATCAGGTAGGGATAGTCGCGCTCGAAAAACTGGCGCATCTCACCGCGACCGTTGAGGGTGCCATGAAAGTGGTAGGCGACTGCATCGGGTAAAAAAGCATTGAGCATCGACTCCACGTCCCAGGTTTCGAACCACCAGTTAAGCCGGTTCACAAAGTCGATCGCGCTGATGCGATCAGCCGGATCGACGTTGCCCTGGGATGGGATATCAGGAAATGGCTTCACGGTTAACTCCTCGATTTCATGGGGGATATTTTGATGTGCAATTACACAATATGACTCAAAAGCAGGCGCCAATCCGTGAGGTCGGCGCCTGCAATATTTGATGACACCTATCATATGTGTATATGCACAGGTGTCAACCGTGAGTGGGAAGTTGAGTGTCAAATGAAGCGCGACGGCCTGCTGGCAGGTCGCAGGTCGGACTCAGCGTCGGGAATCACCGAACGCCGCGATGATCCGCCGCGCGATGTCGGCATGCTCTTCTTCCAGCGCAAAGTGCCCGGTGCGGTAGTGAACCACCTGCGCCGTTGGCACATAGCGTTTGATCGCATCTGCTCCGGCGGGGACGAAGATCGGGTCGCCATCGCCCCAGACCACCAGCGTCCTGGGCCTGGCAATGCTCAGGTAGTGTTGCCATTGCGGATACAGCGCAAGATTTGAGCCGATGTCCAGTTGCAGGTCGGTCATCGCCCGCCTTTTCTGCGGATCACCCAGCGCTGCAGCATCGCTTTGCCAGGCATCCGGGCTGAGCCCGTCCGGGTTTCGAGCGCCCTGTCGATAGAGAAACAGATCGGTCGCGAGTACCACCCTCGTCTCCGCAGCCGCGCGCTTCTCCGGCGTTTCGGGACCGGCGTTGGCCTGCACCGCCTTCAGGCGCGCGGGCTGCCATCCGTCCAGTGACAGCGGTGTATTTTGTATCACCAGCCCGCGAACAAATGACGGATGACGGGTGGCCAGCCTCATCCCGACCGGTCCCCCGAAATCCTGAAGATAGAGCACGGCGCGCTGGATACCCGATTGCCGAAGCCAGGCGTCCATCGTCTGTGCCACGGCATCGAACGTCAGCGGCGGTGCGCCTGCTGCGGGCGAGTCGCTGTTGCCCATTCCTGGATAATCCGGCGCGATCACATGAAAGTGCGCCGCCAGCGCCGGGATCAGATCCCGGAACATGTGTGACGAAGACGGGAAACCATGGAGCAACAGCACGACCGGACTGGCCGGATCCCCTGCTTCCCGATAGAAAATCCTGCTTCCCGCAACCGTCGCATAGCGATACTGAACATCGGCCGCGATGGCCGGTTCAATCAGACCGCATATCAACAGCAGCGTAATGACGCTCATCCATAGGGCCGATCTTCTGCAGCGCATTGGCTCATTCCCGTCGCTGATACCCTGTTGGGCAACCGGGCCTCGCGGCCCGAGGTAAACCCGTCGTCAACGCCTCGGATCGAGCACGATGACGCCCTGCACTTCACGACGTTCCAGTAATGCGTGGGCATGGGCGGTGTTGCTCAATGGCAGCACGGCGCCGATCACAGGTTTGAGTGTGCCGGCGTTCACGCCGTCCGCAAGAAAACGCAGCGCCTGGCGAATCAGTGCCGGGCGCTGAAAGAACGTCGGCAGGTAAACCCCTGCCAGCGTCTGCGCATTGGCCATCAGTCTGCGCGGCGCGAACGCCTCGCCGGGGCCGCGCGTCGAACCCACCACCACGCAACGCCCGAGCATGGCCAGACACTCGAAGTTCTGATCGAACACCTCAGCGCCTATGGTCTCGAGAATGACGTCCACCCCGCGTCCCTGCGTCAGGGCCCGGATGTGCTCGGGCCACTGCGGCGTGTCGTAGCTGATGGCATGGTCCGCGCCCAGGCTGCGCACGAATGCACGACGACTTTCGGTACTGGCGGTGCCGATCACCGTCTGCGCGCCCATCGCCCTGGCGATTTGCACCGCAAGGCTGCCGACCCCGCCTGCGGCGCCCTGGATCAAGACGCTCTCGCCTGCCGCCAACCGACCGCAGACGTTGAGGGCCAGGTACGCCGTCACGCCTTGGCACGGCAGCGCGGCCATGGCGACATCGTTGGCCGATTCGTCCAGCGTCACCAGCAGATCGGCACGGGCAACGACCTGCTGCGCGTACGCCCCTCCGGGCATCAGCGCCATGACTTTACTGCCCAGCAGCGTGGGCTCGACGCCCTCCCCCAGCCGCGACACCCGGCCGACGACTTGCAGGCCCGCGACATGGGGCAGCGTCACGCCACCCACGCGTGTCTCCGAACGGTTGTAGACCCCCATCCGCTCACGGATATCAGGGAAGTTCACACCGACCGCGGACGTATCGATCAAGACTTCGCCCACACCCGGCGCAGGCGTCGGCAGATCGATGTATTCGAGCACTTCAGGGCCGCCAAAGGTGCTGAACTGGATCGCTTTCATGAGTGCGTTTCCTCAGGCAATGATCGCGACAAAAGAGCGCTGCCGAGCGGATCGGCAGCGCGATGAAGACTTACCGGGTCCCGTTGAGGAACAGCGAGGCATGTTTCACAAACAGCTCGGGGTACTGGTAAATCGCACCGTGGTTGGAATCGGGATAAATGACCAGTTGCGCGTTTGGCAGGTGCTGCTGCAGCGTCACGTCGTTGACCGTGTAGAAGACGATGTCGTTGCTGCCGGACACCACCAGCGTCGGCTGCCTGATGTTTTTCAGGTAGCCGTTGGCGTTGTCGGCAGGTTTGCCCCAGCCGGCGATGGCGGCGGCCTGTGCCGGTGCGGTCTTGCTGTTGACGTCGACATCGCGATTGATTTTGCGCGCCCTGAGACGGGTCAGGAACTCACGCCCGGCGGCCTGGCTTTCTGCGCTCTGGGTGAAAAACACGTCCAGCAGCAGCTCGTCCGGTACCTCGCGCTTCTTCGCCAGGTAGCCCTGGAATTCCGGGGTCAGTGAAGCCATGCCGACGCCACCGCGCGGCGAAGAACCCACCAGAATCAGACGACGCACCAGATCCGGGTGATCCAGCGTCACTTGCTGGGCGATCAGGCTGCCCATCGAAAAGCCCAGCAAGTCCGCCTGTTTTACACCCAGCGCCTTGAGCAGGCCGGCCGCGTATCGGGCCATGTCCTCGATGTTGTCCGGCACTTCACCGCTCGAACTGGCGACGCCTGCGTTGTCGAAAAGGATGACCTCGCGATCACGGGCAAAGCCGTCGATGACTTTAGGGTCCCAGCTGTCGAGGTTGCCCACGAAATGCTGAAGAAACACCAGCGGCACCCCGCCTGCTTTGCCAAACCGGCGATAGGCCAGGTGAGCGCCATCGACATCGACGAACCGAGTGGGCGCGGTCTGATGGGTGTACCCATGGGCGGCCTTGGGTTGCGCTGGCGCAGGCGTGGCGTTGGCGGAGAGGATCGAGCACGCAGCCGCCATCAGGGCGACGGCCACAGTCTGGCGCAGCGCCCAACGAGGATTAAACACGGTCATTTGAAAACACCTGAGAATCAGAACGGATGGAAGGAAAGATCGCCCCGATCTCGTCGACCGGGGCACGGCGTCAAGCCGGGTTTTTCACGCTGGGACGTTCTTGCACCTTGGCTTGCCAGGCGGCGAGCGCGGTGCAGTTTTCGGGAATCTGGATGCTGGCGAAACCGGCGAAAATCAGCCCTGCGAAGACAGTGATGTCGGCCATCGAGAACTGCTCACCGGCGATGTACGGCTGAGTGCGCAAGACCTGATCAAAGTACTGCATGCCCGCCAGCGCCTTGTCCCGCTGACGATTGCCCCATTCGACGCGACCTTCCCAGTCCGGGCTCTTGTAAGGTTGCAGGGCGGCGCCCAGACCTGGTGTCGCGTGGTGGAAGTAAAAACCCACGGGATCCGAAAGCTCGGATTCGGCGCGCTTTTGCATCATATGGATGACGCCTTTCTCTTTGGCCGTCTTACCGGTGAGCACTGGATTGCCGTCCAGATGGTCCAGGTACTCGGTGATGGCCGTGCATTCGGAGAGGTAAGTGCCATCGTCCAGCTGCAACACCGGCACGGTACCCAGCGGATTGATCTCCAGAAAGGCTGGCTGCTTGTGCTCGGCGGCTGGCAGGTCGACCTTGACGAACTCGACGCTAGACGCCAGGCCCTTCTCCGCGAGGACAATTCGAATGCGCAGCGGGTTGGGAAAACCGGGGATATCGAAAACTTTCATGCGTGCTCCATAGCTATCTATCTACTGGTAGATATACAATGGCGGCAGATTTTCAGGCTGTCAACGTCTATCTATCGATAGAGAGGTAAATTTTCATGGACACACGTGAAGTCATCATGTCGGCCGCCCGCAAGATGGTGCAGACCCGTGGATACAACGGGCTGAGCTTCAGGGAGCTGGCGAAGGAAGTGGGCATAAAAAGCGCGAGCATCCACTATCACTTCCCTACCAAAGGGGATCTGGGCGCGGCGCTGGCCAAGCGTTACACCGAAGACGGTCGCGCCTATCTGCAGGCGCTGCGCGGCAATTCGGATGATACGGCGGTGTGGATCAAGGGCTACACCGATGTCTTTCGCATGGCATTGGTGGACGATAACCGCATGTGCCTGTGCGGCATCATGGCCGCCGAATATGACGACCTGCCCGCCGAGGTGCGCACGGAGGTCGACGGTTTTACTCAGCTCAATGTGCAGTGGCTCACCGAGGTTCTGGCCATCTGCCGGCCGCAACTGAACAGTGAGGAGCAAGCGCTCCAGGCCCTGGCGATTTACGCCGCCGTCGAGGGCGCGCAACTCATCGCCCGTGGCCGGGGCGACATCGGCGTCTACGACACCACCATTGAAACCTATCGCAAGGCCGGGCTGGTGCCTTGACGGCGCTCATGCCCGTACGGCCTTGAGTCCGCTGGCTCAAGGGTGCCAGCGGTTTTGAACAGGCCACCCAGGCATCGCAAGGCCGACGACACGCCACACTGGCGACCGAGGGGAAAGCTCACGTAAAGTGGGTGCCCTGAACTTTGCCGGTCGTCACGAACAAGGTGGATATGCCAGAACATACGTCAGACTCCCCTCCCCGCACGCGGCGCGCGCCCAAGGGCGAGAAGCGCCGTGAAGAGGTGCTCGACGCCGCACTCGGGCTCTACTCGCTGGAGGGCTATGCCGGCGCTTCGATTGCCCGGATCGCCGACCTCGTCGGCATTTCGGTGGCGGGCGTGCTGCACCACTTCCCCAACAAGGTCGCCTTGCTGATGGCCGTGCTGACGCGGCGCGATGAGGTCAATCAGAAGGTGGCCGACGAAGTCCAGAGCGAACCGACCCTCAATGGCTTCATTGAAGGGCTGCAGCAGATAAACCGCTCGAACGCCACGGCACCGGGCGTCATCCGGGCGTTCAGCATCCTCAATGCCGAAAGCCTGGTGGACAGCCACCCGGCCTGGGAATGGTTTCAGTCGCGTTATCAGATGATTCACGGACGCATGCGTGCTCGCCTCGATTACCTCGTGGCGGCCGGTGAAGTGCGTGGGGATGTGGATCTGGACGGGGTCATCCAGCAAGTGCTGGCGATGATGGACGGCTTGCAACTGCAATGGCTGCGCTTTCCGGACAAGGTCGATCTGGTGAAGAACTTCGAAAGCTACATGGCACAGGTCAAGCGCGACATTCAGGCGTAAAAGATCGGGGTGATGCCTTGCAACCTGCGTTGCGAAGCGATCACCCCGACTTCCGTTGGCGACAGGACCGGACGCAGACCTCAAGGGTCAGCCCCGGCCCCGCGCCCTTTTATCAGTACTCGGTGTTGCCGTCGTAATCGGCGTTGCCGTTACTGTCGTCGACACTTTCATCCTGATCGAAGACGCCACCGGTCTTCACGGCAGGTAGCGTGACCTTCACCGAGTTCAGCGCCGAACGCGGCAGCGGGTTGCTGGTGGTGGTCGACAGCTCCTGGCGGAACGAGTTGACCAGTTTGGCGTTGAGACGGATGTCATCGGAGGCGGCGCCCACGGCAATGTTGAAGGTGTCGGCATCGACCACCCACTGCTTGCTGGTGTCGTCGTAGTAAGCCAGCGAGCGGTCGTTGAGCTCGATGGTCACGTGACGGGTTTCACCCGGTTGCAGGAAGACCTTCTTGTAGCCCTTGAGCTCCTTGACCGCGCGCTCCACTTTCGGGTTCTGCTGACCCACGTAAAGCTCAGCCACTTCGGAACCGGCACGCTTGCCGCTGTTGGTCAGGTCAAAGGAAACCTTGATCGGCGTGTTGCCCACGGCAACGCCCGGCGTGACCGAGATATTGTTGTAGCTGAACTGCGTGTACGACAGGCCATGACCGAAGGCGAACAGCGGCTTGGTGCCGGTCTTGTCGTAACCGCGATAGCCGAGCATCGTCAGGTCATTCTTGTAGCTGATTTCCTTGAGCGTGCGGGTGTTATCGAAGTGCGGGAAATCCGCGTACAGCGGGTTGTCTTCGATATTGCGCTCGATACTGATCGGCAACTTGCCCGACGGGTTGACCTTGCCGAACAGGATCTCGGCCAGCGCCTGACCACCGTTCTGGCCCGGGTAGAAGGCGTGCAGCGCAGCCGGAACCTGATCGATCCAGTCGCTCATCTTCAAGCCGGTTCCGCCATGCATCGTGACGATGGTGTTCGGATTGGCTTTGGCGATGTTCTGGATGAGCTCGTTCTGGTACTCAGGCAAATCGAAGCTGTGGTCGAAACCCTCGCCTTCGTATTCGTTGCTGTTGCCCACTGCCACGACCACGGCGTCGTACTTGGACAGGTCCTGCGGCGCGGTCAGGGATGCCCAGGCCATCTGCACGCCGACCAGGCCGCCCATGGTGGACAGGTAACCGTCACGGCGCGAGTACTCAAGCTTCACGTCGTAGGCCTTGCCGGCTTCCAGCTTGATCTTGCCGGAGACCGGAATGGTCGGTGGGATGCTCTTGTTGGTGATGTTCTCGCCATCGCCGTTGTCGATGATCTTCTCACCGTTGACCCACAGACGCACTGCACCGTCGGCGCGCACTTTGAACACCTGCTCGCCACTGGTGACCGGCGTCATCTGGCCACTCCAGCGGATCGACGTATTGGCCGTGTCGCCGTTGCTTGGCAGATCGTCCGTGGACCAGTCCATGTCGACATGGGTGTCGATGCGCGTAGCCGATGGATCACCGGACCAGTTGGCGTTGGTGAAGAACTCGGTCTTCAGACCGGCAACGGCGTTGCCCTTGCTGTCGGTGGTGGTCCAGGTCGACGCGGTCGGGTCCAGCGACAGGCCGTCGAGGAACTCGACCTTGGCACCCGGTGCCATCTGCTGCAGACCGCTTAGCTCGCTGACGTAGCGGGTGGCGTCGACGTGGGCACTGCCGAAACCGGTCGGCGGCGCGTACTTGGCCAGATCGCCAACCACGGCGATGCGCTTGACCTTCGACTTGTCCAGCGGCAGGACATCGTTCTGGTTTTTCAGCAACACGATGCCTTCACGGGCGATGTTCAGCGCGACCTTGTTGCTGGTGGCGCTGTTCATGTTGTGCGCGGTCAGCGGTGCGAACTTGTCGAACTGGTACAGGTAGATGTTCTTGAGGATGCGGCGAACCTTGTCATCGATGGTCGCCATGTCCAGCTCGCCGCTGTCCAGGTACGGCTTGAGCACCGAGCTGTTCATCTGGCCGCCCATCATGTCCAGATCCGAGCCCGCCTGAGCGGCAGGCAGACCGTGAACGATGGCGTTGTAGTCGCTCTGCACCAGCCCTTTGAAGCCCCATTCCTTCTTCAGGATGTCGGCGATCAGGTGCTTGTTCTCGCACGCGTACTCACCGTTCACCTTCTGGAAAGAGCACATCATCATCGCGACGGTGCCGTTCTTGGTGGCCGACTCGAACGGCGGCAGGGTCATCTCGCGCAGCACGCGCTCGGGCATGACCTGGTTGAGGATGAAGCGGTTGGTTTCCTGATCGTTACCCGCGTAGTGCTTGGCTTCGGCCCAGACACGGCGCTGCTGAATGCCGTTGATGACCGCAGGACCGAGGCTTGCGCCCAGGAACGGATCTTCACCGGAGAGGTACTCGAATGCCCGACCGCTCCACGGCATGCGATACAGGTTCATGCCGGGACCGGTCACGAACTGATAGCCGCCGGTGGCAGTGTCGTAACCCAGCGCGCGGCCGAAGTCGATCGCCCGACGCGGGTTGAACGTGGCCGCAAGGTTCGGGCCGGACGGATAGACCACGCCCGGATCGTTGCCTTCGCTGGTGTAGCGAATGCCCGCACCACCGTCCGCACCGTGGATCTGCGGTACGCCATACTGGGACAGCGGCTTGACGTCCCAGCCACCGATACCGCCGATGTACGCCAGCTTCTCTTCCTGGGTCATCTTGGCCAGGGTTTTCTCGGCGGCCTTGTCTGCACGCACTTCCTTGGCGGCCAACTGCTCTTGGGTGGTCGTTGCCGCATTGGCGTGACCGATGGCCAGACTCAACAATGCCAGTGCCGAATGTGCACCTAAAGTTTTACGGGTTCGCATAAGAAAAAACTCTCCATATATCGCCTGCGCGCAATTGTCGCAGTTGACAGGCCACAACCCTTTTATTCAGGGCAATACGTCGCCTATACCGAAGTTCCGAATAGAAACGACGGACAAAGGAATGTGGCGCACCTGCAAGCAATGAACTTGGGCGATAGGTCAGGTAAAACCAAAGTTACTGGCACAGCGCCAGCTAATACGCGGTGAATCCCCGCGTCATTTAAATTAAGGCAATTGTTTTTAGTTGAAGTCAAACGAAAATATCAACAATGAAAAATATCGGAAATTTTTTGATACAGTCGCTGAACTCTCGCTAAACCTACAGGTCTGTAGGTTTAGCAAAAATGATCTGAAGGCCCTTGAAGCGCCCGGAAACCGGGGGTTTCAATTGACCTCACAGCCCAGGAAAAGCGTCTGGGTCAAGGCCTTACGTCATCCCAACACTCGTTGCACATCTGGAGAATCATCACATGAAATTGCCACTACTTGCCGCTACTGCCGCCATGGCCTTTGCAGTTGCCGGCACCACGCTGGCCGCCGAATCGAGCACCACGGAATCGGTATCGGGCGCACCTGACTCAACCGTCATGACCCAGACCCAGAATGTAAAAGTCGATAAGAAACAACATAAACAAGTTCAAGCGGACGAAAACAAGCGTGGCCGCCCAACTGAACAGTCGTCGACTTCTGCCCACTGAATGACAACTTACCGTAATCACTTACAACCGATGAGGGGACTTTAAACAGTCCCTTCATAGTTTGTCGCTAATTGAAGCCACGTCGTGTCCGATACTTTCAAACCTGTCCGTCTGGAACAACTGACCGAGCACCCGTCAGAAGCGTTGTGCGCCTGGCTGTTGGCGAATGCCGGACTCAAACCGGGTGATCTGGATCGGGCGCGCCGACTGGCACACGAATCCCCTGGCAGTTCGCTGACCGAACTGCTGACACGCCTGGGTCTGGTGTCCGAAATGGACATGGCCCGGGCGTGGGCGTCGACCCTCGAGGCGCCGCTGCTGATCGCCGACGCAGTACCGGTGCCCGATGAAACGTCACCCGCGCTGAGCGAGCGCTTCATGCGCCACCACCGATTGCTGCCCGTGGGCCGGCATGCCGACGGCGTGCACGTGCTGGCTGCCAATCCCGCCAATGTCTATGCCCTGGAGGCCGTCCGTTACGCCAGCCAGACGCCCGTCTACGTCTCAGTCGGTCTGGCGAACGAGGTCGACGGGCTGATCGAGCGTTTCTACGGCCAGGGCCGTTCCGCCATGGGCTCGCTGATCGAAACCATGGATGAGCACAACGGCGCCGAAGAAGACATCGAACACCTCAAGGACCTTGCCTCCGAAGCGCCGGTCATTCGCCTGGTCAACCTGATCCTGCAGCGGGCGGTCGAGCAGCGTGCGTCGGACATTCATATTGAGCCGTTCGAAAACCAGCTCAAAGTGCGTTACCGCATCGACGGTGTGCTGCATGAAGCCGAAGCGCCGCCCTCGAGCTCCTCGGCTGCAGTCATCTCGCGCCTGAAAATCATGGCCCGTCTGGACATCGCCGAGCGGCGTCTGCCGCAAGACGGCCGCATCATGCTGCGCATTCAGGGTAAGGAGCTGGACTTGCGGGTGAGCACGGTGCCCACCAGTTTTGGTGAGTCGGTGGTCATGCGCCTGCTCGATCGCCAGACCGTCAGCTTCGACTTTCCGAGCCTGGGCATGGACGGCGAGCGTCTGCAGAATTTCCTCGACGTGCTGGAAAACCCTCACGGCATCCTGCTGGTCACCGGCCCCACCGGCTCGGGCAAGACCACCACGCTGTATACCGCCCTGTCTCGTCTCAATACCGCCGAACGCAAGATCATCACCGTCGAAGACCCGGTGGAATACCAACTCGAAGGCATCAACCAGATTCAGGTCAAGCCTTCCATTGGCCTGGACTTCGCCGGCGCGCTGCGCTCCATCGTGCGTCAGGACCCGGACGTGATCATGATCGGCGAGATGCGCGACCTGGAGACCTGCCGCATCGCAATTCAGTCTTCCCTCACCGGCCACCTGGTGCTGTCGACCCTGCACACCAACAGTGCGGCGGCAAGTATCACGCGGCTGCTCGACATGGGCGTGGAAAGTTACCTGATCGCGTCGACCGTCAAAGGCATTCTGGCCCAGCGACTGGTGCGCCGCCTCGACCCGCTGACGCGCATTGCGTTTCAGGCGCCGGCCGAACTGGTGGCCGAGCACGGCCTGGAGCGTTTCACCGATCAGCGCCCGATCATGCTGTACCGTCCCGCCACCGATATGCCTGGCGGTGGCTATCACGGGCGCAGTGCAATCACCGAACTGCTGGTGATGAACGAAGAACTGCGCAGCCTGCTGATGCGCCAGGCGGACGCTGCCACCCTGGAACAGGCCGCGCGCCGGGGCGGACTGCGTACGCTTTACGAAGAAGGGCTGCGTCAGGCCGTGGCCGGCGTGACGTCCCTCCAAGAGGTGCTGCGCGTCACGCGCGGCGATTGATCATGGCGCACTTCAAATACCGAGCGCTGGACGCCGAGGGTGTCGCCCGCAACGGCTCACTGGAAGCGGCCGATCAGCAGGCGGCCGCCACGGCCCTGCAAAAGCGCGGCCTGTTGCTGCTCAGTCTGGAAGCCGGTGCCAGCAGCGGCATGGGTGCTGCGATGCGGCGCAGCGTGCTGAACGGCGCAGCGCTGGTCAGCTTCACTCAGCAACTGGCCACCTTGCTGGGTGCGGGCCAGCCGCTCGAGCGTGCGCTCGGCACGCTGCTCAGGCAAAACCACGACCCCAGACGCCTGGCGCTGTTCGAGCGGGTGCGCGAACAGGTCAAGGCCGGCAAACCGCTGAGTCAGGCGCTGGAAGAAGAGCACGGCCAGTTCTCCAGCCTCTACATCAGCATGGTCCGCGCCGGTGAGGCCGGCGGCTCGCTGGAAAATACCCTGCGTCAGCTCTGCGAATACCTGGAGCGCAGTCAGAAGCTGCGCGGTGAAGTGGTCAACGCACTGATCTACCCGATTTTTCTGGTAGTGGGCGTGCTGGGCTCACTGGCCCTGCTGCTGGCGTATGTGGTGCCGCAATTCGTGCCGATCTTCCGCGATCTGGGCGTGCCGATCCCATTGATCACTCAAGCCATTCTCGGCCTGGGCGAGTTTCTGAGCGCGTACGGCCTGCTGCTGCTCGGCGCCGTGGTCGCAACCATCTGGAGCATCGCGGTGCTGCGCCGCGACCCGCAACGTCGGCAACGACACGACCGGCGCGTGCTGTCGCTGAAAGTCATCGGCCCGCTGCTGCAGCGTGTCGAGGCCGCCCGACTGGCCCGCACGCTGGGCACTTTGCTCAGTAATGGCGTGGCCCTGCTGCAGGCCATGAATATCGTGCGCCAGGTCTGCGGCAATCACGCCCTGCGCGCCCAGGTGGAGCAAGCGACCGAGTGGGTCAAGGGCGGCGGCACCCTCGCCCAGGCCTTTGGCGCGCAGCCGTTGCTGCCAGAACTCGCGCTGCAAATGATCGAGGTCGGTGAACAGGCCGGCAACCTCGACAGCATGCTGCTCAAGGTTGCAGACGTTTTCGATGTCGAGGCCAAACGTGGCATCGACCGCATGCTCGCGGCGCTGGTACCCAGCCTGACCGTGGTCATGGCCGTCATGGTGGCGGTGATCATGCTGGCCATCATGCTTCCGCTGATGAGCCTGACCAGTAACATTTGAGGAAATACACATGACTCGATTCAAATCAGCCCCTGGCCGTCGCCAGGGCGGCTTCACCCTGCTGGAAATGCTGGCGGTGATCGTCTTGCTCGGCATCGTGGCAACCATCGTCGTGCGGCAGGTCGGCGGCAACGTCGACAAGGGCAAGTACGGCGCCGGCAAGGCACAACTGGCCAGCCTGAGCATGAAGATCGAAAGCTACGGGCTGGATGTCGGCTCACCGCCGGCCAACCTCCAGGCGCTGGTCAGCAAACCCGCGAATGCGACCGGCTGGGCAGGCCCTTACGCCAAGCAGTCGGACCTGAAGGATCCGTTCGGTCATCCCTTCGGTTATCGCTTCCCGGGCGAGCACGGCAGCTTCGACCTGATCTTCTTCGGCCAGGACGGCCAGCCAGGCGGCGACGGCTATAAAGCCGACCTCGGTAACTGGGAATAACATGCGCGCCCTGCCCCGCACCCGCGGCTTCACGTTGTTCGAATTGCTGGTGGTGATCGTGCTGATCGGCATCAGCGTCGCACTGGTGGGCTTCGGCGTGGGCAAAGGTCTGCACAGCGCCGGCGAACGACGTGCCTTGAGCGAGGTGGTCCAGGCACTGCGCGCGGCCAGGGTGCAGGCGATTGTCACGGGGCAACCGGCGCAGACCCGTTTCGACCTCAGAAACGGCCGGTTTCAGGCACCGCTGCAAGCGGTCCGGCACCTGCCCGATGACATGCACGTGCAGCTGCAGACCGCCGACGGACTGGGCGCGGCGTTCGAGTTCTATCCGGACGGCGGCTCCAGTGGCGGCCACTTGCTGCTGAGCCGGGGCGACAAGCACTGGCGGGTCGACATTAACTGGCTGACCGGCAACGTTCAGTTGCGCACGCTCAATTGAGCCGCGAGCACGGATTCACCCTGCTGGAAATGCTCGCCGCCCTCGCCGTGCTGGCGGTGTGCAGCAGCGTACTGGTGGTGGCTTTCGGGCAGAGCGCGCGCGCCCTGCAACAGGCGCAACGCAGTGACCTGCTGAGCCTGACCGCACGCTCGCTGATGGACGAAGCCATCGCCGGCCACCTGCAACCGAGTGTCAGCGAGGGGCAATGGTCCGGCGTGAAATGGACATTGAACGTCAGCGCGCTGCCGGTCGCTGATGCGCCGGTGAAAACCTGGCGGCTGGACCTGGAAGTCCGCGAAGGCAGCCGGCACGCGCACTACAGCACGTTGCAGGTCCGCAGCGCGGGCTCGGGAGCCCGCCCATGAACCGCCGCACGCGAGGCTTCACCTTGCTTGAGGTGTTGGTGGTGCTGAGCCTGCTCGGCGTCTTGCTGACCCTGATAGCAGGGGCGATCACCGGCGCCAATCGGGCGATGGGCAAAGCCGAACGTTACAGCACGCGCCTGGACGAAGTGCGGTCAACGCAGAATTTCCTGCGTCACGTCATCGGTCAGGCCTTGCCGCTGGCATCAGACGAACCGGGCGTCGCGCAGCCTGCGGTGTTCATCGGCGAGCCGCGCAGCATGCGTTTCTACGCGCCGTTGATGACCACGCTGGGCGGCGGTTTGTATCGGTACAGCGTGACGCTGGCGGCAGGACAGCGCTTGCAAGTGAGCCTGGAGCGTCTGCAGGACCAGCGCTTGCTGCCCGCGCAAGAGCCGCAGGTGCTGATGCACCAGGTGCTCGCCGTGCAGTTCAGCTACCGGGGCGTATCCCCTGAGGGCGGCGCAACCGACTGGCTGGATCACTGGCCCTGGCCCGGACGGCTGCCGATAAGCGTGCGCATCGGTGCCCAACTGGCCGGGCCGGTGCCTTGGCCGCTGCAAAGCATCGACCTGCGCCTGGACCTGTCGTCAGAGGCGCGGGCGTTATGAAGACGCAACGCGGGGTAGCGCTGCTGCTCGTGCTCTGGGTGCTGGCACTGCTCGGCACCTTGCTCGCAGGCCTGTTGGGTTGGGTGCATCTGCAGAACCGGCAGGCGCTCTGGCAGCGCCAGCACACCCAGGCGCTGCTGGCTGCCGAAGCGGGCGTGGCGATGGCGGTCACGGCGCAATTGGAGCGCGACCCGCAACGTCGCTGGCTCGCCGACGGTCAGCCGCACGCACTGCGATTCGACGAGGCCTCGCTGGCGGTGAGCCTGACCAGCGAAGCCGGGAAGCTGGACGTCAATGCCGCGCCGGTCGATGCGTTCGCCCGGTTGGTACAGGCGTGCGGTGGATCGGCCGAGCAGTCCGCGCAGCTCTCGCAGGCATTGAATCAGCGCCGTGGTGGTGATCGGGCACCGTTGCGCACCCTGGAGGAAGTCCGCGAGCTGCCGGCCATGGACCAACAGGTCTACCTGTGCACCAGCGCCCACCTGACGTTGTGGAGCGGCCTGCCTGCGCCGGATGCGCGGCTGGCCTCGCCCTGGTTGCGCCGCGCGCTGAACCTGCCTCAAGGCGGCGCGATCGCCAACGACGCGGGCCCCGTCATCACCGCACAAAGCCGGGCGACCTTGCCCGGCGGCTTTGGCACGACGCTGAGCGTCACGCTGTTATTGAATCCATCGAAGGAGGGTGTGAGGCCTTATCGGGTCCTGCGCTGGCAAGAATGAAACCACTATCTTTCAAACGGCTCGCGCTATTCCAGTCCCGGCTGGACAGCCACTGGCGCGGCAGCCGGGCACAACAGTTGTGGCACGCCTGGCTGAGCGAATTGCAAGCGATGATGCCCGCCGCTGCCCGTGCGCGCATGTTGCCCCCGGTACGTGAGCGGCTGATCGACTGGCCGCTGGCGGGTCAGGTTCATGCAGGCGACGATGAGCGCCTGATTCTGGTGTTGCCGGCCAGCATGACGCTGGTCCAGACGCTGTCGCTGCCGACCGCCGCCCTGCGCGACCTGCACAATGTCATCGGCTTCGAGCTGGACAAGTACACGCCCTACCCCCGTGATCAGTTGCAATACGTCGCGCGGGTGACCGGCAAGCAAGGCGCGCTGATGCACGTGCTGCTGGTGGCCATCCTGCGCGAACGGCTGCAACCGGCACTCGATGCGTGCAAGGCACAAGGCCTGGCGCTGCAGTGCGTGGATGGCCGCGACGCTCGCGGCGAGCGTCTGGGCGTCGACTTGCTGCCGGCCGGGCAGAAACCGCCGCGCCTGGGCCGCGCACGATTGCCGGGTTATCTGGCCTTGCTTTGTGGCGCGCTGCTGATCGGCTGCATGGTGCTCTGGCTGGATGCCCGCACGGCCGTGGTCGAAGCGATGCAGCAGACTGTCGACGAGCAACGCCAGCAGCTGCAGCAGGTGCAGAATCTTCGGCGTGAACTGATCAACACTCAGGGTGCCGCGCGTTATCTGGCGCGGCAAAAAGCGGCACAGCCAACGCTGTCCAGTGTGCTGGTGGACCTCACCGGATGCCTGGGCGCCGACACCTGGGTCGAACAGCTGGAAATCACCGAGGGCGGTGCAGTTTCCCTTTCCGGGCAGAGCGCCAGAGCGAGCGCGCTGATCACCCGCATGAGGGACTGCAAGACCTTAAGTGACGCGCAGTTCCAGGGCATCATCCAGCCCGACGCCCAGACCGGCAAAGAGCGCTTTTCCCTGCGTGCGCAGCTGCGCAAGGAGGCCGCCGATGCGCCGTGAACTGAGTCCGCGGGAACGCCGTGGCGCGGCACTGATCGTTCTGGCGTTGCTGCTGTGGGTGGCGTGGTGGCTGCTGGTCCAAAGCTGGTTCCTCGATCCGCTGAACGCCCTCGACGAGCAGGCCGATGCCCTGCGCACGCAGCAACAGCGGTACGCCGGCGTCCTGCAACAGCGCGACAGCCTGGAGCAGCAATTGAACGCCGCCCGCCGCGACCCGGCCAGCCGCACCAGCCTGCTGCCCGGCGAAGACCCGAGTGCGGTGGCTGCCGACCTGATGCAACGCAGCCTTGATCTGGTCAAAGGCCACGCCGACCAGGGGCCGGGCTGTCAGGTGACGCAACGCATGCCGATCACCCCCGAGCACGACAGCACCGAGCCCTATCGTCAGGTCAAGGTCAGCCTGACGCTGGATTGCGCCATGGAACCGCTTGCCAGTCTGCTGCACGACTTCGAATACGGGCAGCCGTTTCTGTTCGTCGACAACCTCAGCCTGCGCCGGGCGACGAATGCGCCCGCCACCGGCGGTGCCGGGCGTTTGCAGGTGCATCTGCTGCTGCGCGGCTATCTGCAACAGGCGCAGGCACCGTCGCAGGCCAGATCTGCATCACCTGCACCTGCACCTGCACCTGCACCTGCACCTGAGGGAGAGCCTGAAGCATGAGGTTCGACCGACTTTCACTCGTCCTGGGCGCAGGTGCCGCTTTGCTGAGTGCGCTGGCGATCAGTCTGGCAATGGGCGCCGGCCAAAGCGTGAACTGGCTGCCCGCAGGCGAAGCCCGTGCCGTCGCATCCGCCGCCCGAGCGCCGACGATCGCGCCCATGCCGACTCAGACTCTGGCGTTGACGTGGCAGCAGTCGATGTTCAGTCCTGACCGCAAGCCGGATCAGGTGACTGGCAAAAATCAGGCGTCCTCGCTCGATGGCGTCGCCCTCAGCGGCGTGGTGATCGACGGGCAGGCCCAATGGGTCCTGTTGCGCATGCCGGACAAACGCAACCTGAAGCTGGCCGTCGGCAGCACGCTGGATAACGGCTGGACCCTGACCGGCGCCACCGCGCAAAACGCCACGTTCACCCATCAGGGACAGACCCGCGAATTGCGCCTGCCCCTGCTTCGTCTTCCAGCGCCTTCGAAAGCGCCTCTCATTACCCTTCCAGACGTACCCAGACCATGAACAATCGCTACCTTGAGTTTCCCCGTTTGCGCAGCCCTCTGTTGTGCCTGGCCACCGCTGTCGCGCTGGCCGGTTGCGCCACCACGCCGGAGCACTTCGACAACGACCCGGCGCTGATGCAGGAAGCACTCGATGGCACCGGCTCGCAGCGTCCGCCGCTGGCCGAACCTGAACCGATGCCGAGCCAGAGCAACGCGACCGCCAGAACGGTACCGCGCCAGCAGATCATCCGGGGCAGCCAGACCTTCGTGCACAGTCCGGCCCCTGCGGCGGGCTCCCGCGGCCCCGCGCAGGCAGACGGCGATATCGTCTTCAACTTCACCAATCAGCCCATCGAAGCGGTCATCAACAGCGTGATGGGCGACCTGCTGCACGAAAACTACAGCATCGCCCAGGGCGTTAAAGGTGACGTCAGCTTCTCCACCTCCCGACCTGTGAACAAGCAGCAGGCGCTGTCGATTCTGGAAACCCTGTTGTCCTGGACCGACAACGCGATGATTCGCCAGGGCGAGCGCTATGTGATCCTGCCCGCCAATCAGGCGGTGGCCGGCAAGCTGGTGCCCGAGATGCCCGTGGCGCGGCCTTCCAGCGGATTGTCGGCGCGGCTGTTCCCCCTGCATTACATCTCGGCCACCGAAATGCAGAAGCTGCTCAAGCCCTTCGCGCGGGATAACGCCTTTCTGCTGGTCGACCCCGGCCGCAATGTGCTGAGCCTGGCCGGTACGCCGGATGAGCTGGCGAACTATCAGGACACCATCGACACCTTCGACGTCGACTGGCTCAAGGGCATGTCGATCGCCGTGTATGGCCTGCAGCGGGCCACCGTCGGCGAACTGATGCCGGAACTGAAGAAAATGTTCGGCCCGGACAGCGGGATGCCGATGGCAGGCATGGTGCGTTTTCTGCCCATCGACCGCACCAACTCGGTGGTGGCGATTTCCGCGCAGCCGCGCTATCTGAGCGAGGTCGGCGACTGGATTCACACCATTGACGAAGGCGGCGGTAACGAGCCGCAGATGTACGTCTATGACGTGCGCAACATGAAGGCTGCCGATCTGGCCCGATACCTGCGCCAGATCTACGGCAACGGACAGATCAAGGATGACAGTGCCGCCCGGGTCGCACCCGGTCTGCGCACACGCTCATTGTCCTCGCTCAATGGCAGCAGTGGCGCGATGGGCCTCAGCGGCACGGGCCAGGGCATGGGTTCAGGGATGGGTTCGGGCGTCTCGTCCGGGATGGGACTGAACGGCAGCAACGGCAGCAACGGCAATCAGCAAGGCACGGTGCAGCAGAGCGACGAGGCGATGGAAAGCGAGGATGGAGGTGCCGATAATGATGCCGGCGGGGTCGAAGGCACTGACAGCGAAACCGCCGACACGCAGTCCGGCGCCAGCAAGCGGTTGGATGACAGCACGCGCATTACCGCGCAGAAAAGCAGCAACCAGTTGCTGATCCGCACCCGTCCGGCGCAGTGGGCGGAGATCGAATCAGCCATCAAACGGCTGGACAATGCCCCCATGCAGGTGCAGATCGAAACGCGCATTCTGGAGGTCAATCTCAGCGGCGAACTGGACCTGGGCGTGCAATGGTATCTGGGCAAACTGGCCGGTAACTCGTCCAGCACCACCGTCGCCAACGCGTCCGGCAGTCAGGGTGCGCTGGGTGGCGGCGGCGCCGGCCTGGGCGCCACTGACGCGTTGTTTTACTCGTTCGTCAGCAACAATCTTCAGGTGGCGCTGCACGCGCTGGAAACCAACGGTCGCACGCAAGTGCTGTCGGCCCCGTCGCTGGTGGTGATGAACAACCAGCAGGCGCAGATTCAGGTCGGCGACAACATTCCCATCAGTCAGACCACGGTCAACACCAACGTCTCGAACACCACGCTGAGCAGCGTCGAATACGTGCAGACCGGGGTCATTCTGGATGTCGTGCCGCGCATCAATCCAGGCGGACTCGTCTACATGGACATTCAGCAGCAAGTCAGCGACGCCGACAACACGGCCGCCTCGGACAGCAATGGCAACCCGCGCATTTCCACCCGTTCGGTGTCGACGCAGGTTGCCGTGCAGAGCGGTCAGACCGTACTGCTCGGCGGCCTCATCAAGCAGGACAACAGCGACACCGCTTCTTCGGTGCCGTATCTGGGGCGTGTGCCGGGTTTGCGCTGGTTGTTCGGCAGCACCAGCAAAAGCAAGAAGCGCACTGAGCTGATCGTGTTGATCACCCCGCGCGTCGTGACCAGCAACAGTCAGGCGCGTCAGGTGACCGATGACTATCGTCAGCAGCTGCAACTGATCAAACCGACGCTCTAGGTTCAAACAAAGGCTGGCCGCTCGCAAGGGGCGGCAGGCGCATCCTGGGTGAGCCGATTGTTCAGCGCACGCGGCCGCGGCTTTCCACTGCCAGGTCCAGCGCTTTCTGCATGTCCAGGCGCGCGGATCGGCCCACGTCTTTGTCGTCGAGCCGGAAGCCGCGTTCGGAGGGCAGGATCGGTGCCGTCAGGTCTTCGGCGTCCATGGGCTCGAAGTCATAATTGTCGCCAATGGCCATCGCACTGCGCCGCAGCAGCATGCGTAACTGCTCGGGCGTGAGTTGCGGATTGATCGACAGCATGGCCGCCAGCAGGCCGGTGACCATCGGCGTGGCGTACGACGTTCCGCAGTGCACCGCGCCTGTCTCGCCGGACTTGACGGTGGAGGCATGAACGCATGCGGCCGCGGTGATGTCGACGCGCATATCAATGTTGGAGGAACTGCGCTTCACCGCATAAGTGGGCGCGTCCACGGGCACGTCGGCTTGCCCGCTGCGCTGGTGGCCACCGACCACCAACAGCTGATCGGTCACGAAAGACGATGGCAGACGGTATTCATCCGTGCCGGAAAAAGACGACCCGTTGCCGGCGGAGTTAACCACGATCACATCCGGATGCGCTTTGCGCAGCCACAGGAAAAACTCTTCGAGCAGCTCTTCGTAGCCGCCCATCGCGATGCCCGAGCGCAGCAGGGAATCCACGTCATCGCCGTCGACATTTTTCGCCCCGATCCGGTGAATGCCCCAGCTCCAGTTGAGCACCCGCACGCCGTCCTCCACCAGATTCACCGAGGCGGCGATATTGGCCGTTATGCCCGCATCGGAGTTGCGCTCCACGATGACATCGAAACCGCCGCCGGCCTTGTCCAGCCCACGCAGAAATCCGGTGTTGCCGCCATCGTCCCAGTGAGCCGCGAGAATACCGGCGACGGTGGTGCCATGAGCGTCCGGTTTCTGCGAATCTCGGGCATACACGCAGGTGCGCGGCGGCGCACAGTCACCCATGTACTCGGCGAAGTCGGCGGTGTCGAAATCAACGTCGCGCTCGATCAGTCCCACCCGGATCGGCTGCGGCTGAATCGGCGCCTGCCGGGCCGGAATACGTCGCCGGTAATAATTCACCGCGTCGAGAAAGCGGTTGGCCGCCCATTCATCGGAGTCCACCGACGGCCTGGCCGGGTCTGGAGCGGGACTGACGCCCTCTTCGGTTTTCTCCGCAGCCGACTCCTCGATGACCACCGCATCGACACTGGTTTCGCTGCCCAGACGCAGCACCAGCGCATCGCGCTGCACCAGATCCCTCGCAGGCAGACGCAACTGATACAGGTTTAACGGCGCGATGCTGCCGACCACTTTTGCGCCGTATTTTTTCGCCAGCCTTTCAGCCTCGGGACGTCCGTCATGATCTTCCTCGATCACCACGCTGACCAGATCGACGTAGGTGGTCAGGCCGTCCATGTTCTTCGCGACTTCGTCAGGGCCAGCGGCAACCACGTGACTGTTGCGCAGCGTCAGCCAGGTCGCGTTGCTCGACCGTGGCCCGTCCTTGAGATAGAGCGGTCCGCTCTGGCGTCCATGGCTGTCGACCTGCACGCGCAACCGGTCGCCGTCGCGCTCGACAGCAGTGGCCGAAAGCGGCTGACTATCGAGGTAAAGGGTCGGGGTTTGCGCGGTCATTCCCTGAACGTTCAGGCACCACTGCTGGCGCTGATTGTCCAGCAGATCACCGCACCGTTTCAGGCTCTCGATACGCAGCGGCTCTTGCGCCTGCGCCACAGAACTGACGACCAGGGCCCACAGGCCGGCGTAAACGGCAGAACGAAAAACCATGGGCCAGAACTCTCGATAACGATTGTGCTGTTACGACTGGCACCTTGCATGCTTCGTTCAAACGGGGCGTTCGCGGCATGTTTTGAACGCCGCGCAGAGGTCGGATCCTTGGCTCAGGCAGGAGCCATCCGTTATTCAAGCCGCGCTCAAGCCGTGCGACTCCAGCGATCGCTCAGCTCAGTCGGCCCCTGGCATGTGTGCGGCCACCGCCTGATCCCAAGGTGCCGGCGACGGGAAGACCTCGGCGAGAAAAGCCAGGAACGCCTTCACGTTCGGGCTGCCCCTGCGGCTTTCCGGCCACAGCGCAGTGATCGGAAACCGCTCCATGATCAATTGCGGCAGCACCGGCACCAGTTCGCCGCGCAGGACATAAGGCGCGGCCACGTAATTCGGGGTGATGCCGATGCCGCCGTCCGCCGCCATCGTCGCTGCGACCGCATCGCTCAAGTCAATGGTAATGCCCGCCTCGGGGATGACCTCCTGCGAACGCTCTCCTTCGTTGTACGTCCAGCGCAGCGCCTGCCCGGAACTCTGATAACGGAAATTCACGCAGTCGTGTTCGCTGAGTTCCGACGGGTGACGCGGCGTGCCTTTGCGTTCGAGGTAACGCGGCGAGGCGAATGCGCCGGTGCGGTGCGGACCCAGATGACGGCTGATCAGCCGTGAGTCCGACAATTGCCCGACCCGGATGAGGACGTCGATGCCCTGTTCGATGATGTCCGAATACTGATCGCCAAGGCGCAGGTCGAGGGTGACGTTGGGGTAACGCTCGCGGAATCGCGGCAGCGCTGGCGCAAGGATGTTCAAGCCGATGGGCAACGGAGCGGTGATTTTCAGCGTGCCGGAGGGCTCTGCCCGCGAGGCCACGGCGGCCTGATCGATCCCCTCGACCTCATGCAGGATGCGCATCGCCCGCTCGAACAGATCACGCCCCTCCGGCGTCAGCGTCAATGACCGCGTCGTGCGGGTGAAGAGCTTGAGACCAAAGTGCTCCTCCAGCCGCTGGACACTTTTGCTGATGGCCGACGGAGACACGGACAACGCCCGCGCAGCTGCGGTGTAGCTGCCCAGGGACGCTGCGCGCGCGAACGCGATCAGGCCGGTTAAACGCTCTAAACCCATTTGTTCCTTCATGCCACTAGTAAAGCGACTTGCGGCCCAATTATCAATCTGTACGTCACGCTTTAATCTCACCTCCATCGCACGCCACTTCGGCGTTCCAAGGAGATCGACATGACCCACACTTCCGCTGCCCCGCTGCTTCCCTCGAATCTGCAAGACCAGACCGTCGTGATTTTCGGCGGGACATCCGGCATCGGCCTCGCCGCTGCCATTCAGGCAAAAGCCGCTGGCGCGGCGGTGATCGTCATCGGCTCGAACGCCGAGCGTGCCAGACAAGCCGCTGAAGCACATGGCCTGGCAGGCTGGCGCGCAGCTGACGTCACTCGCAGTGAAACGATTTACGCGCCAGTCTCGGACATCGCCCACGTCGATCACCTGGTGCTGCTGGCGGGCAGCTTCGTCGCAGGCCGCGTGCTGGATGCCGACATCGATCACCTGCGCCGCGCATTCGAAGAGCGCATCTGGGCGTCCATCCACGCCATCCGGGCGTTGGGCGACAAGCTGTCGAAAAGCGGCTCGATCACCTTCATTTCCGGCAACCTCGCCGACCGTCCGAACGCCTATGGCACCGCGGTGCTGGCCGCAGCCTCGGCCGCCATGGAGGCCATGGCCCGCGGCATGGCGCTGGAGCTTGCGCCAGTGCGCGTCAATACGCTCTCTCCCGGTCCGATCAACACACCGATTCTGGGCAAGGCGCTGGGCGAAGGGCGTGATGCGTTCGTGGCGTCGCTGGAACAGACACTGCCTCTGCACCGCTTAGGTTCGGCTGAGGAAGCCGGCAACGCCGTGGTGTTTCTGATGGCCAACACCTTCATGAACGGCGCGGTGCTCAACATCGACGGCGGCGCCCGCCTGGTTTGAGGCGCCCCTTGCAAATGACTCAGGAGATTCTGCCAATGACTTCGCTGTTCCAATCCCTGCAGATGGGCGCCCTCTCGTTGCCCCACCGCATTCTCATGGCCCCGATGACCCGAGGCCGCGGCACCCGTGAGCACGTGCCCACCAAGATGATGATCGACTACTACGCACAACGCGCCAGCGCCGGACTGATCATCTCCGAGGCGATCGGCATCAGTCAGCAAGGGCTGGGTTGGGCGTACGCCACCGGCATCTGGTCCGGCGAGCAGATTGCCGGCTGGAAACGCGTCACCGACGCGGTGCATGCCAGGGGCGGACGAATCCTCGCGCAACTCTGGCACATGGGCCGGGTCGTGCACCCCAGCTTCCTGCAAGGCGGGCAGCCGGTATCGGCGTCCGTCACCACCGCGCCTGGCCTCGCGCACACTTATGCCGGCAAGCAACCCTACAGCGCGGCAAGGGCGCTGGGCACCGATGAAATCCCTGCCTTGCTCGAACAGTTTCGCCAGGCAACCCGCAATGCCATCGAAGCCGGCTTCGACGGGGTGCAGGTTCATGCTGCCAACGGCTATCTGATCGACCAGTTTCTGCGTGACAGCGGGAATTTCCGCACAGATGGCTATGGGGGATCGATCGACAACCGGATTCGGCTGTTGGAGGAAATCACCGAGGCGGTGGCCCAGGTCATCGGCGCGGACCGGACTTCCGTTCGCCTGTCGCCGGGCAGTTATGATCAGGGCGTGCGCGACAGTGACCCGGAACCGTTGTTCGTTCGCGCCGCCCAGGTGCTGTCCGATATCGGGATCGCTCATCTGGAGCTGCGCGAACCGCCCATGGATGGCACGTTCGGCGCGTCGGAACGGCCGCCGGTGGCGCCGGCCATTCGCCGCGCCTTCAAGGGCGTGCTGATCCTCAACTCCGATTACGACGTTGCGCGGGCGCAGGCGGCGGTTGAATCCGGGCTGGCGGACGCTATCGCCTTCGGTCGTCCGTTCATCGCCAACCCGGACTTGCCAGCGCGCTTGAGAGACCAGTTGCCACTGTCGCAAGACGACCCGAGCACCTGGTTCACCCAAGGCGCCGAAGGCTATTCCAGCTATCCGGATTACGGCTCTACCGAGGCCTGATCTTGGATGTGGCGACAATGGCATCGATGCGCCTCCATGCCAGCGTCACCCCCTGATAGCCCGTCGACAAGGCCCCTGCCTCCCCTACAACGTGGAGGCAGGGGCCTTCGGCGGCTGTGGATCGGGTGCACTGAGCCGGTAGACAGCGAGGCATAGCGCATTTTGTCGCCCCTGTGCCTCAGCGCGGACGGCCATCAATGCCCGTTCACCTTTCCATTTCACGGGACTTGGCCAGACTCAGCCCCGTCCATTGCTGCGACAGCTGCCACAGGCGTTCGGCCGCGTCGGGGTCGGACGCCCATTGCGCCACGCCTTTGCGGCCGATATCCGACTGATTGACCGGCGCGATGTTGCAATCCTCGCAGTACACACCGCCCTTGCCTTCCAGCGCGGGGCTCGTGGCACACCAAAGCCCGGTCGCTGCGCCTTGTTCCAGGGTTTTCAGGCCAGCCTGCGGATTGACCTTGTGCTGGCCGTTCTCGTCGAACACGTCGAACGCTTCGATCTCGCTGCTGCTCAAGTGCCGCGCCAGGTCAGTCAGGATTTGCCCCGGGTGCAACGAGAACGCACGGACGCCCTGCTCACGACCGCGCGTGTCCAGTGCCATGGCGAACAGCGCGTTGGCGGTCTTGGACTGACCATAAGCAACCCATTTGTCGTACGGCCGGCGCTGGAAGTCAGTGTCGTCGAAGTCCATACCTGCGATCTGATGCCCGCGGGACGACACGGCCACCACCCTCGCGGATCCCGCTGCGACCAATGCCGGCCATAGCCCGCACGTCAGGCGGTAATGCCCCAGATGATTGATTGAAAACTGGCTCTCATGCCCCTCGGCGTCATGGGCAAGCGGCGACGCCATGACACCGGCGCAGTTGATCAGCAATGAAACAGGCTGACCTCGGCCGACAACCCGGGCGCAAAACGCACTCACCGAGTCCGCACTGATCAGGTCCATCGGCTCGACCAATACGCCGTCGATGCCAGCCAGTGCAGCGCCCGCCCGCTTTGGGTCTCTGGCCGGCACGATGACCCGGGCGCCAGCCGCGGCCAAGTGTCGAGCGGTGATCAGGCCCAGGCCGGAATAGCCGCCGGTGACGATTGCCAGTTTCCCGCGCAAGTCGACACCGGCCATGACTTCGGCAGCGGTGCTGGCGGCGTCGAAGGGGGATGCAAGGGGGGATTGAAGGGTGATCATGAAGTCTCTCCGCGTCTTTCTGAAGCGTCGATTCTTGGCTACTATCACTGGACGAAACAGCTCAAATAGTCCGGTTTTCTATCGTGATCATCCAGAATCCACTGTCCGACCCGCTCTCTGACGTGCTCGCCCTCTCAGGTCTGCGCGCTGCCTGTTCGGTCCGGCTGCAAGCGGGCGGCGACTGGGCATTACGCTTTCAGCCCATCGAATTGAAATTCAATGTCGTGCGCCGCGGTGAATGTTGGCTGCGCGTTCCTGACCAGCCTGCGCGTCGCCTGCGCGCCGGGGACTGTTTTGTGGTGTCGCGCACGCCGTTTGTCTTGTCGAGCGCGGCTGACATGCAGCCCATCAACGCCTCCGAGGTGTTCGCGGAGTCCGGCTCGTCTGCCGTCTACGGCGTGGGCAATGACGTCGAACTCTTGGGCGGCAGCGTGTCGCTGGTCAGCCCTGGTGCGGCTGATCTGCTGGAGTGGCTGCCGCCGGTGATCATCATCGAGGCCCGCGCGAGCGGTGCCACCTCCTTTGCCTGGCTGCTGGACGAACTGGACCGGGAATGGCAATCCGCGCAAGCCGGCGCCTATGCCATGTGCAACGACTTGCTCAGGCTGATTTTCGTCCATGCGCTGCGCCACCACATTGTCACGGCTGACCTGGCCGAGCTGACCTGGCTGGGCGGCCTGCGGGAACCGGCCATTGCCAACGTGATGCGGGCGGTGCACGGCGCACCGGCGCATTCTTGGAAACTGGCGGAAATGGCGACGATCGCCTGCATGTCGCGTTCGGGCTTTGCGGCGTTGTTCAAAACCCGCGTCGGCCAGACACCGGTGGAATATGCCACCCGATGGCGCATGCAGGTGGCGGCTTCGAGGCTGTGCAACGGCGTGGACACCGTCTCGACAGTGGCCGACTCGCTGGGCTACCTGTCCGATGCCGCGTTCGGCGTCGCCTTCAAGCGCGTTCATGGGCAATCGCCCGGACAATACCGCCGACGCCATTGCGCTTGAACCCCAGCTGAGACAACGCATTACGCGCATTAATAAAAAACTTGAACGCACAATGAAACTTATTGAAGTTACTTGATGTCGTGGCACAGCTCTATTCGACAGCGCCCCGTCACGTTTTATAAAACGGCAAGTTGAATACGCCCCTGTGACGGCATTTATTAGTTGTGACTGAACGTGCTTCGCCGTGAGCGATTTCGTCGGGATCAATGAACGTTTGACCCGTGAACACTCAATTGAGTGGATCTGTTTCAGCGACTTTACAAGCGGCGACACGTCGCCAATTCGCCCTCCTTGACCGACTCCCACCCTGCGCACCCCGCAGACTTGCACGCTTTACGCGCCAAAATGCAGGCAAATCAACTGCTCGAATGGCGCAGGCGCGACGCATTTCTATCGCACGCCGTTTTAGCGCCAAATTCTTGGCTTAAAGTTTCGAGATTTTGAAAAAATCAATTAGACAGCAATACGGGGCAACATCATATTGATATCACGCACGAAGTTGCGTAATGTTTCATGGAGTGCGCAGTTGGGCTAGCAATTCCCTTCATTGTTGTACGAACCCATTTCCGGGAAGGGATACCTATATGCACCGTTCTGACGATATTGCGAATTTGTTCAGCAGATTCGGGAGTAGCGCTGAGTTTTATCGCGAGATCGAACCCCGCTACGAGTACACCGAAGAAATGGCCACGCCCTTTTCTGCGGCGTTGAAAAGCGTTCCTGGCGAGGAACCTACCTCTGAAAATGCTGGGGATATACCCCACATCGATGAAATGCCTGCGACTGTCGAGGCGGACGAAGCGCGCGTGGACGAGCCATTGCTGGCTGCGTTGCCTGCGGCGGCCGGTTCCACAGCGCTCAGCCGCCTGTTGAACGAAATCGAGCAGCACCGCGACGGCTCGCCCGTCGCTGAACGCTCGGCGCAATCGTCCAGACCACACCTTGAAGCCAGCGTCATCGCGGTGGTGTCGAACAAAGGCGGCGCGGGCCGAAGTACGCTGGCCGGCGCGCTGGCCAGTGCGATCAAACGCCCCGGCGGTCGCACCTTCGCCATCGACTTCGACCCGCAGAATTCGTTGTGCCTGCACCTTGGCGGCAATGAACAATGGCCAGGCATCGCTCAGGCCAGCCAGCGCAACGCCGACTGGCGCGACATTGCTCGCAAGGGTTATGCCGGCAGCCAGTGCCTGGCCTACGGTGTGACCACCGACCAGGAACGCGTGGATTTCGAACAACTGCTCGCAAACGATCACCTGTGGCTGGCCCGCTGCCTGGAAGCCATGAATCTGGGTGAGCAGGACACCGTTGTGATCGACACGCCGCCCGGCGCCACGGTGTACCTGAATCAGGTGCTGGAGGTTGCCAGCCTGGTGGTGGTCGTGACCCTCGCCGATGCGGCGTCCTACACCAGTTACAACCAGATGGACAGGCTGCTCGCGCCTTACCTGCAACGGGAAAATGCCGCGCAGTGCAAAGTCGTCATCAACCAGTTGGACACGTCCCGCCAGTTCAGCCTCGACATGTGCGATCTGCTGAAGAAAAGAATAGGCAATCAGCTGCTGGGCGTGATCCGTCAGGATCACTTCATCAGTGAATCATTGGCGTACGACCGCAATCCGCTGGCGCACACCCCAAGCACCCGAGGCTGCCAGGACACCCTCGACATCGCAGGTTCGCTTTGCGAACTTCTCATGGAAGGCACGCAAGAGCCCTATTTGTCATGACCCAAGTTACAAATCCCACGCCCCACTCCCCGGGGCGCCCGGAACTGCGCGCCAATGGTTTGTTCAACCGCGTCAGCCAGTGGCCTCGCGCGGTACGCCGTACGCTGATTCTGGTCGGTTCGATCATCGCGGTGCTGCTGCTGATCAGCATCATCAGCGCGCCGCTTGACCTCTATACCCAGTGCCTGTTCGCGGCGCTGTGTTTCTGTTCCGCGCTGTTCATCAAACGCCTTCCCGGTCGCCTGCCGATCCTGGCGTTGATCGTGATGTCGCTGGTCGCCTCGTTGCGCTACATGTACTGGCGCCTGACCGACACGCTGGGTTTCGAAGGCTGGCTGGACATCATGTTCGGCTATGGCCTGGTGCTCGCCGAGATCTACGCCCTGGTGGTGTTGATCTTCGGCTATGTCCAGACCGCCTGGCCGCTGCGGCGTCAACCGGTGCTGCTGACCGGCGACCCCAGTGACTGGCCGACGGTGGATGTGTTCATTCCTACCTATAACGAAGCGCTGAGCATCGTGAAACTGAGCATTTTCGCGGCTCAGGCGATGGACTGGCCCAAAGAAAAGCTGCGCATCCACGTTCTCGATGATGGCCGTCGCGACGAATTTCGCCGTTTCTGTCAGGCCATCGGTGTCAACTACATCGTGCGTGACAACAATCATCACGCCAAGGCGGGCAACCTCAACGCGGCGCTGAAAGTCACCGATGGCGAATACATCGCCATGTTCGACGCCGACCATGTGCCGACCCGCTCTTTCCTGCAGATCGGCATGGGCTGGTTCCTCAAGGATCCGAAGCTGGCGATGCTGCAGACGCCGCACTTCTTCTTTTCCCCTGACCCGTTCGAGAAGAACCTCAACACGTTCCGTGCCGTACCGAACGAAGGTGAGTTGTTCTACGGGCTGGTTCAGGACGGCAACGACCTGTGGAACGCGACGTTCTTCTGTGGCTCGTGCGCGATTCTGCGCCGCAAGCCGCTGGAAGAAGTCGGTGGTGTCGCCGTCGAAACCGTGACCGAGGACGCCCATACGGCGCTCAAGCTCAACCGCGCCGGCTACAACACCGCCTATCTGGCGATTCCCCAGGCAGCCGGTCTTGCGACTGAAAGCCTGTCACGCCACATCAGCCAGCGGATTCGCTGGGCTCGCGGAATGGCGCAGATTTTCCGCCTCGACAACCCGCTGTTCGGCAAAGGCCTGAACCTGGGTCAACGCGTCTGCTACGCCAACGCCATGTTGCACTTCTTCTATGGCTTGCCGCGCCTGACCTTCCTCACCGCGCCACTGGCCTACCTGATCTTCGGCGCCGAGATTTTCCACGCCTCGGCGCTGATGATCACCGCGTACGTGCTGCCGCACCTGTTTCACTCCAATCTGACCAACTCCTGCATTCAGGGGCGTTTCCGGCATTCGTTCTGGAACGAGGTCTACGAGACGGTGCTGGCCTGGTACATCATGCCACCGGTGCTGATGGCGCTGGTCAACCCCAAGTTCGGCGGCTTCAACGTCACCGACAAGGGCGGCATCATCGACAAGGACTTCTTCGACTGGAAGCTCGCACGTCCTTATATCGTGCTGCTGCTGATGAACCTGACCGGCCTGGGCTTCGGCATCCATCAACTGATCTGGGGCGCGCCGGACACTGCCGTCACCGTGCTCATCAACACCGCCTGGACGCTCTACAACCTGATCATCACCAGCGCTGCGGTGGCGGTCGCGAGTGAGACGCGCCAGGTGCGTGCCGAACCGCGTGTGCGCGCCGAGTTGCCGGTCAAGGTCGAGCTGGAAGACGGCACCGAAGTCTACGGCACCACGCAGGACTTTTCGCAGCGTGGCCTGGGCCTGCGCTTGCCGCCAGGCACGACGGTCAAGCCGGGCGAACGGATGCGCGTTTCGCTGTTTCGCAACGCCAGGACCAGCCAGTTCGACACCACCGTGGTGTTCAGCAAAGGACAGGACCTGGGCGCGTTGTTCGACCCGCTGACCCTGCGTCAGCAGAGCGAACTGGTGCGCATGACCTTCTCTCGTGCCGACACCTGGGCGACCAGTTGGGGCAGCGGCAAGCTCGACACCCCGCTCTCGGCCCTGCGCGAGGTCAGCACCATCGGCCTGATCGGCATGGGCGCGCTGGTCAAGGCGACCGCCCTGCAGGCGCGTCACAGCCTCACCGGGACACCGGCTCAAACGAAATCGCTCGAATCTTCTATGGACAAGTCATGATCAGCAAATTTTCCGTGCGCAGTGAAACCCGCCGCCCTCATCACCCGCTCACGCTGCTGGCGTCGTCTGTCCTGTGCCTGTCGGGCCTGAGCCAGACTGCGCACGCCGAGACCGCAACCAACGCACCCGCACCAGCCGGCAGCTACAGCCAGAACATGACGCTCAAGCAGCTGGGCCGACTGGACACCATGAACCTGCAGGGCGTGGAAGCGGCCGACGGTGTCAACTTCGACATCCGCGCCGACGAAGTAGTGAACGGCGCCCAACTGGTGTTGCGCTACAGCTATTCGCCGGCGCTGCTGGCAGACCTCTCGCAGATCAACGTGCTGGTCAACGACGAGGTGGCCGCCAGCCTGTCTTTGCCCAAAGAGCGTGCCGGCACACCGCAGGAGCAGGTGGTCGATATCCCGCCGCGCCTGATCACTGAATTCAACCGTCTGCGCCTGCAGTTCATCGGTCACTACTCGATGCAGTGCGAAGACCCGCAGCACAGCAGTCTGTGGGCCAAGATCAACAACAGCTCGGAGCTGAAACTCAACGTTTCGCCGATCCAGCTCAAGGATGATCTGGCGATTCTGCCGCTGCCGTTCTTCGATCGCCGCGATGCCCGTCAGGTCAACCTGCCGATCGTCTTCGCTTCGACGCCGGACAACGCCACCCTCGAAGCCGCTGGCGCCCTGTCGTCGTGGATCGGCGCCCTCGCCGCTTACCGTGGCGCCAGTTTCACCAGCAATGTCGGGCAGATTCCGGACAAGGGCAACGCCATCGTCCTGATCGAGAGCAAAGACGCCATCCAGCTCGGCGGCTTGCAGCTGCCTGCGGTGAAAGGCGCCACGGTCACGTTGATGAGCAATCCCAACGACGCACACGGCAAGCTGCTGATCGTCGCCGGTCGCGATGCCACCGAGCTGAAACTTGCGGCCTCGGCCGTCGCCGTGGGCAGCAAATCGCTGGTCGGCAACAGCGTCACGATCGACCGCCTCGACCCGCTCGCGCCGCGCAAACCTTATGACGCACCGAACTGGCTGCCGTCGGACCGTCCCGTCAAGCTTGGCGAACTGCTCGACACCAAACTGCTCAGTGTTTCCGGCTACAACCCAGGCAACATCACCATTCCGGTACGTCTGCCGCCAGACCTGTTCAACTGGCGCGAAGTGGGCGTTCCGCTGAGCCTGAAATACCGCTACACGCCGCAACAGGAGTCGACCAACTCTTCGTTGCTGGTCAGCCTGAACAACAACTTCATGAAGTCCATGCCGTTGCCGTCGGTGACCAACCTCAAAGGTGGCGACAACCTGCTGGAGCTGCTGAAAAAGGACACCAGCCTGCCGCGCGAAGCCAGCGTGCTGTTGCCGTTGGGCCTGGCGCCTGCACAGTCGCAGCTGCAGTTCCGCTTCATGTTCGACTACATCAAGCAGGGCGAATGCCGCGACATCATCGTCGACAACATGCGCGGTCTGATCGACCCGGATTCCAGCCTCGACCTGAGCGGCTACAACCACTACATCGCCCTGCCGAACCTGGGCGTGTTCAACGACAGCGGCTTCCCGTTCACGCGCATGGCCGACCTTTCGCAGAGCGCCGTGGTGATGCCGGACAGAAGCGGCCCTGCCGAATGGGGGGCTTACCTGACCGTGCTCGGGCGCTTCGGTGAGTCCACCGGTTATCCGGCCACCGCAGTGAAAGTGGTGCAGGCCAATGACGTGCAGTCGGTCAGCGACAAAGACCTGCTGGTCCTCGCGTCGGGCGACAACCAGCCGTTGCTGACGCAGTGGGCAGCGCACCTGCCGGCAAGCTTCACCGGCGAAACCCACCGTTTCTCCCTGTCCGACCTGACCCTGCGCGTACGCGACTGGATCAGCCCGGACCCGCAGGCCAACCTGCGCAAACCCCGCCTGAACGTGACCTACACCGGCCCCGCCAGCAGCACGTACCTGGCCGGCTTCCAGTCGCCGCTCAAACCCGAGCGCAGCGTGGTGGTGATCGTCAGCGGCAAGCCGGAAGGCCTGGTCGATGCCACGGACGCACTGATCGGTGGCGATCAGTACAAGGAAACCATCCAGGGCAGCCTGGCGGTGGTGAACGGCAAGCAGATCACCTCGCTGGTGGCTGACGATCAGTATTACGTCGGCGATCTGAACCTGTTCAAGCGCGTTCAATGGACCCTGTCGCAAAACCTGATCTGGATGTTGCTGGTCACGGTCTGCGGCCTGTTCATGGTCAGTGGCCTGCTTTATCTGTTCCTGCGCTCGCGTGCCAAGAAGCGCCTGTCATGACTGTGAATGCAACCTTCAAAGGGCTTCAAACGCCTTCGACTCGACGTCCGACGCGCAAGGCCGGACGGCTGCTGGCCGCCCTGCTGCCGCTGGCGGCGTTGATGCCGACCTTCGCCAGCGCCCAGTCGAGCTGCGCGACGCAGACCTGGCCGCTGTGGAAAAACTACACCGAGCGTTTCGTGCAAAAGGACGGGCGCATGCTCGGTTCGAGCATGGACCCCGATCAGAGCAGTTCCGAAGGACAGTCCTACGGGATGTTCTTCGCGCTGGTCGCCAACGATCAGGCGACGTTCGACCAGCTCTGGCGCTGGACCAAGGACAACATGGCCGGTGCCAACATCGCGCAGAACCTGCCCGGCTGGCTGTGGGGCAAGACGCCGGACGGCAAATGGGGCGTCATCGACAAGAACTCGGCCAGCGACGCGGACCTGTGGTTCGCCTACGCGCTGCTCGAGGCTGACCGCCTGTGGCACAAACCGGCCTACCGCACCGACGCGCAGCTGATCCTCAACAACGTCGAAAAAACCCTGATCCGCAACATTCCGGGCCTGGGCAAGATGGTGTTGCCTGGCCCGGTCGGTTACGAGCACCCGGACCAACTCTGGCGCTTCAACGCCAGCTACATGCCGCTGCCGCTGATGCGTCGCTTCACCAGAGAGACGCCGTCCAGTCCGTGGAAAGAAGTCGCTGAAAGCACCGCGAAAATGTTCGCCGACAAGAAGATGAACCCGCTGGGCTTCGTTCCGGACTGGATCGGCTACCGCGCCACCGACGTCAACAAAGGCATGTTCGTGGTCGACAAGTTCACCAACGCGCTGGGCAGCTATGACGCCATCCGCACGTATTTGTGGGCAGGCATGGCGTCGCCTCAGGACCCGCTGGCCAAGCCGATGCTGGACAACCTCGACGGCATGGCGCAGTCGGTCGCGTCCACAGGCGTGCCTCCGGAAAAGGTGCACGTGTTGACCGGCGCCACCGAAGGCCAGGGGCCTTACGGTTTCTCTGCCTCACTGGTGCCTTACCTGCGCGCCAAGGGGCTGCCGCTGCTGGCCGATCAGCAGCAACGCGTCGTCGATCAGGCGATCACCCACTTTACCGACCCTGCCGACCCGGCCTACCAGCAGCATCAGTATTACCACGTGATGCTGAGCCTGTTCTCCCTCGGCTGGAGCGAAAAACGCTACCAGTTCAACACTGACGGCACCGTGAAAGTCTCCTGGGAGGCCGCATGCGCAAGCAAACCCTAGCCCTGGCGGTCTGCGCCGCAATGACCTGCTCTGCAGGTTTTGCCGCAGGCACCAGCACTCCGCAATCGTTGTTGATCGAGCAAGGTTATTACTGGCAGGGCAAGGAGCACCCGGAACGCGCCGCCGAGGCCTGGACCAAGCTCTTGAACCTGGTGCCTGAACAGCCGGACGCGCTGTACGGACTGGGCCTGATCGACCTGCAACAAAAGCGCCTGCCGGGCGCGCAGAACTACCTGGCTCGTCTGCAGGCGCTCAAGCCGTTGCCGCGCCAGGCCCTGCAGCTGGAGCAAGACATCGCCCTGGCGCCGGATGACAAACAGCAACTGCTCGAAAAAGCCCGTGAGCTGAGCGACGCCGGCGAGCGTGACAAGGCCGTGGCGGCTTATCGTGAACTGCTCGATGGTCGCCAGCCCCAAGGGCTGATCGCCCGCGAGTATTACAACACCCTGGGCTTTGCGACCGGTGGCTGGCCCGAAGCCCGTGTCGGCCTCGAACGCCTGCGCACCGAGCGCCCGGACGACTCGATTCTGGACCTGTTCCTGGCGCTGCACCTGGCGCGCAATCCGGACAGTCGCCCTGAGGGCATTCGTGCTCTGGCGCGTCTGTCGCATAACCCGGACATCGGCGGCAACGCCGATGAAACCTGGCGTTTCGCGCTGGTCTGGCTGGGCCCTCCTTCGCGTGATCAGGTCTCGCTGTTCCAGCAATACCTTCAAGCGCACCCCGACGACACTGAAATCCGTGCGCTGATGGACAAGGGCATCGCGCAGGGCCGTACCGGCAACGGCTGGCAGCGCGACCCTCATGTTGCGCGCGGGCTGAAAGCGCTCGACGAAGGCGACCTGAAGACCGCCGAACAGGAGTTTCAGGCGCGCCTGAAGGACAAGCCCAGCGACTTCGACGCACTGGGCGGCATGGGCATCTTGCGTCAACAGCAAAAGCGCCTGGACGAGGCCGAACGGTACCTGGTGCAGGCGACCCAGACGCCCGGCGGCGCTCAGTGGAGCAAGGCGCTGGAAGACGTCCGCTACTGGGTGTTGCTCGACAAGGCCAACGAAGCCCAACGCAGTGGCCGATCAGCGCAGGCGCGTGATCTGATCGGTCAGGCCATCGCCAAAAACCCGCAGGAACCTGCCGGCCTGACCGCCTTGGCCGGCCTGCAGTCCCAGGCCGGACAGTATGATGCCGCCGAAGCCGGGTATCGTCAGGTACTGGCCAAAAATCCGAATTATCCCGACGCCCTGAGCGGCCTGATCGGCGTGCTGTCGCGCGAAGGCAAATCCGATGAAGCACTGCAACTGATCGACGCACTGTCCCCGGCCGAACAGACGCGGCTGGCGCCGTCGATCCGCATTCGCTCGCTGCGGGCGATTCAAGTGGCCAAAGGCGCCGAGCGCCGTGGCGATCTGGCGGGTGCGCAGAAAGCCTATAAAGAAGCCCTGGCTGACGACCCGAAAAACCCGTGGACCCGCTTCGCCCTGGCCCGCGTGTATCTGCGCAGCGGTCAGGCCCAGGTGGCGCGCGACCTGATCGACGAACTGCTCAAGCAGCAACCCGATCAACCCGATGCGCTGTACACCAGCACCCTGCTCTCCGCCGAACTGGGCGAGTGGACCAAGGCGCAAAGCACGCTGTCGAGAATTCCTGCGGCCAAGCGCAGCAGCGACATGAACGAGATGGACCGCGACATCAAGCTGCACATTCAGACCGAGATCGCGGTCGACGTGGCACGCCGTGGTCAGCGTCAGGAAGCCTGGGCGCTGTTGTCGCGTTGCGAGCCGATGACGCTGGGCAAACCTGAGCGCGTTGCCGTACTGGCGTCGGCCTTTGCCGATGCCGGCAACCCGGATCAGGCCGTAAGCATGATGCGCGCATTGCTGGAGAAATCGCCTTCGACTCCGGATCTGCAGTTGCTGTACGCAGGCGTGCTGCTCAAGGCCGGTGAAGACACCGAGGTCAGCGAGATCCTGCGTCAGTTGCAGGGCAAGCCGATGAGCGAGACCGCCAGCAAGCGCTACGACGATCTGGTGTTCCTGTATCGGGTCAAGCAGGCCGATGAACTGCGCGAGAAGGACGATCTGGTCGCCGCCTTCGACATGTTGTCGCCTGCGCTCAAGCAACGTCCCAACGACAGCCTGGCGGTTGCCTCGCTGGCGCGCATGTACGCCGCCAGCGGCAATACTGAGAAGGCTCAGGAGCTTTACGCGCCGCTGATCAAGGCCGACCCGTCCAACGCCAGGTTGCAGTTGGGCCTGGCCGACATCGCCCTTCAGGGCCGCGATTTTTCCCTGGCTGAAAGCTCGGTGAAGAAGGCGCTGGAGCTGGAACCCGCCGTGCCACAAACCCTAACGGCCTCGGCGCGGATTTACCGTGGCATGGGCAAGACAGGCGAAGCGGGCAAGCTGCTGCGCAAGGCCATCGAGATCGAGAACAGCCAGCGTATCGAAACCGCCGTGGTCGCCGCACCGGTCGACCCGACCGCCCCGGCCAACCCGTTCGTGGGCTTGCCCGGCCAGCGTCGTAAAAGCACGATGCTGGCGTCGGCTTCGCTGATCCCGCCGCCCGTCGATGCACCCGCCACCGGTGCAGTGACCGGCGCCGGCAACAGCGATCCGCAGGCGTTGCCGATGCCCGTGGGCCGCAAAAGCTACGCGGCCTCCTCGTTCGACGGCAACGTCATGCCGTCGGGCGATCCGTACGCTCGCGAAACCACCTCTCGCGCGGACGTAAGCCCCGCCCAGCAAGCGTTGAACGACATCCTTCAGGACCGCAGCGGTTATGCGGTCCAGGGTTTGAGCGTGCGTAACAACAACAGTGAGAAAGGCCTGGGCAAACTCACTGACATCGAAACCCCGTTCGAGATCGGCATGCCGGTGGGCTACAACAGCGCAATGATGGCGCTGCAGATCACCCCGGTGTCGCTGTATTCGGGCAGCCCGAGCAACTTCGCTCAGGCGCGCTTCGGGGCCAGCGGCCTGGATTCGGTCGGATCGCAGAAAGACAGCGGCGTGGGCATTGCCGTGGCGTACCGGGATAAAGATCAAGGCATCAAGGCCGATGCAGGGATGAGCCCGATCGGTTTCATCTACTCGACGCCGGTGGGCGGTGTCAGCGTGAGCCGACCGTTCGAGGGCAGCCCGGATTACAGCTATGGCGTTAGCGTTTCTCGTCGTGCGGTCACCGACAGCCAAACCTCGTTCGCCGGTTCCAGGGATCCGCGCACTGGCGACAAATGGGGCGGCGTGACGGCCAACGGCGTGCGCGGCGAGCTGAGCTACGACGATCAGTCGTTCGGGGCGTACGGCTACTCTTCGGCGCACAAGCTGCTGGGTAACAACGTCGACTCCAACAACCGTTTCGAACTGGGCAGCGGGGTTTACTGGTACTTGCGCAACGCGCCGGACAGCACCCTCACCCTGGGCGTCAGCGGTTCGGCACTGACGTACACCGACAACCAGGACTTCTACACCTACGGGCACGGCGGCTATTTCAGTCCGCAGAAGTTCTTCGCACTCGGCGTGCCGGTCAGTTGGTCGCAACGCACCGATCGCTTCACGTACCGGGTCAAGGGCTCGTTGGGCGTGCAGTACATCGGTCAGGACAGCGCCGACATTTTCCCCGGCCACAGCGAGCTGAATGCCCGTGCCAACGCAGCCGGTCTGAACGGTTACGACAGCGACAGCAAGACCGGTATCGGCTACAGCTTCAACGCCGCAGGAGAGTACAAGTTCGGCTCCAACTTCTTCCTGGGCGGCAGCGTCGGCGTGGATAACGCCAGTGATTACAAACAGTACGTGGGTGCGATGTACCTGCGTTACACCTTCGAGGACATGACGGGCCCGATGAATCTGCCGGTCAGCCCTTTTGGTTCTCCTTACACGAATTGATTTAACGAGGAATGGTTCATGGCTTCTTCTGTGCTCGCTGGTTTGACGTTGCTTGTGATTGGCGAAAGCCACATGAGTTTTCCCGACTCACTGATGAATCCGCTGTATGACAACCTGACCCAGCAAGGCGCCCAGGTTCACGCCATTGGTGCCTGTGGCGCCAACCCGGCGGACTGGGTGACGCCCAAGCTGAAACTCGACTGCGGCGCCACTCGCGATCCGGGCGAGAAGATCAAGGTCATGAGTCGCGGCACGCTGGACACCCAGCCGATCAAAGACGTGATCGCCAAGGACAAGCCCGACCTGGTCGTGCTGATCATGGGTGACACCATGGCGTCGTACAAAACCACGCCGTTCCCCAAGGTCTGGGCCTATCAGAGCGTGACCGCGCTGACCAAGCAGATCGCCGACAGCGGCAAGAAATGCGTCTGGGTCGGTCCGGCGTGGGGCAAGGCCAACGGCAGCAACACCAACGAAAACCAGTACGGCAAAAACCAGGTTCGTACCCAACTGGTTGCCAGCACGCTGGCCAACATGGTCGCGCCGTGCACCTACATCGACTCCACCAAGTTCTCCAAACCGGGTGAGTGGATCACCTCCGACGGTCAGCACTTCACCATTGCCGGCTACAAGTCGTGGGCGGCCGCCATCGGCAAATCGCTGGGCGAACTGCCTGCCGACGCCGTGAAAGGAGCCAATCCGTGAAGCGGGCTCTGCACGTCACGCTGGGGCTTGCAGGTCTGGCACTGAGCGCAAACGCGTTCAGTGCACAGATTGCCCTCTACCCGACCGGTCCTTCTCAGGATTCGGCATACCTTCGCTTCGTCAACGCCTCCGAGAGCGCGCTGGAACTGGCGCCTGACGGTTCGAGCGCCACGCTGAAGCTTGAAGGCGCCAAGGCGGTCACCGATTTCATTCCGGTCCCGGGCGGCCAGACCATCAAAGGCACGCTAAGCCGCGACGGCAACCGCGTGCCGCTGGACGTCAGCGTGGCCGCTGGCGACTTCGCCACTGTGTTCGCGCTGGACGACGGTCATAAAGGCATCAGGCAGGTCGTGGTGAACGAAGCGTTCGACATCCCCAACCAGCTCAAGGCCTCGCTGGCGCTGTTCAACGCCGATCCGGGCTGCGTAGACGCCAAGGTCAACCTGGCAGACCGCGATGTCGACCTGTTCCAGAAAGCCCCCGAGGGCAACCCTCGTCGTCAGGAGCTCAATCCACGTCCTTCGCTGGCCGTGCAACTGGTCTGCGCGGGCAGCAAAGTCGGCCCCGCCGTCGAGCTCGGTCCTTTGGAGGCGAACAAGCGTTACAGCCTGTTGCTGCTGCCATCGGCCACCGGCCCTCGCCTCCTGACCGCCACGGACGCTGTGTCCAACTGATCGGAATACCGCGCCGCCATGGTTTTCGCCTCGCTCGAGTTCCTGACGTTGTTCCTGCCTGCTTTTCTGCTCGTTTACGCGTTGGCGAAACCGGCATGGCGCAACGTCATTCTGCTGATTGGCAGCTGGCTGTTTTACGGCTGGCTGAGCCCGTTGTTTCTGTTCCTGCACATGGTGCTGACCGTTCTTGCCTGGATCGGTGGTCTGCTGGTGGATCGCTCGCGCGAAGACTCCAGAGGACGCATCCGCCTGTTGGTCAGCCTGATCGTGATCAACACCGCCGTGCTCTGCTGGTACAAATACGCGAACATCCTTGCGGGCACCTGGAATGACCTGATCACCTACTACGGCGCCATGCCGATGAGCTGGCAGCGAGTCGCGCTGCCTGCCGGATTGTCATTCATCGTGTTGCAGGCGATCTCCTATCTGGTGGACGTGCATCGGCACGTGGTGCCGGTTGAGCGCAGCTTCGTCAATTACGCGACCTACATTTCGATGTTCGGTCACTCGATTGCCGGCCCGATCATTCGCTACGACTGGGTGCGCCGGGAACTGAACCAGCGCTATTTCAACTGGCAGAATTTCTCGCTCGGCGCGCGTCGATTCATGATCGGCATGTGCATGAAAGTGCTGGTGGCCGACACCCTGTCGCCCTTGGTCGACGTGGCCTTCCATCTGCCGGAACCGTCGTTCGTCGATGCCTGGATCGGGTGCCTGGCGTACTCGCTGCAGCTGTTCTTCGACTTCGCCGGCTACAGCGCCATGGCCATCGGTCTGGGGCTGATGCTGGGATTCCACTTTCCGGAAAACTTCAATCGTCCGTACCTTGCTTACAGCATTCAGGATTTCTGGCGGCGCTGGCACCTTTCGCTGTCCAGCTGGCTGCGCGACTACCTCTACATCGCACTGGGCGGTAACCGCAAAGGGGCATGGAAGACCTACCGCAACCTGTTCCTGACCATGGCCATCGCAGGCCTCTGGCACGGCGGCGACAGCTGGAACTACCTGTTGTGGGGTTCGGCCCACGGCATCGCCCTGTGCGTGGACCGCGCCTGGTCACGCTCGACACTGCCACGGGTGCCGCTCTGGGCATCGCACACCGGCACACTGTTGTTCGTGTGCCTGGCCTGGACGTTGTTCCGCGCCCCGGATTTCGCCACGGCCCTGAGCATGTACGGCGGTCAGTTCGGGCAACACGGTTTTGCCCTGGGCGATGCGCTGGCAGTGACGCTGCGGCCGGTACACGGTCTGGCCGCGTTGCTCGGCGTGCTGTGCATCCTTGCGCCGTTGCTTCAGATCCGTTGTGAAAGACGATTCGCAGACAATACGGTTTTTGCGTTGGCTGCAGCCCTTTGGCCCGTGCTCGGATTTGCCCTGTCGTTCGCTTTGATCGCCAGCCGTGAAGCCGTGCCCTTTCTGTACTTTCAGTTCTGATGACCAAGCCAACGCAATCCCCGAGCACTGCACCCACCCCGCCATCCGAGCTGGCGCTTCGCGTCAGCCCGCTGGCCGGCGTGACCTTTTCCCTGTTTATCGCCGCTGCATTTGCCTCCTGCGCCTGGTTGATGATCAAAGGCCCGATCGAATTCGTGCCCAAGGTCGTCACTCAGGACATGTTGCTGCACGGCGACCTCACTCACCGCTTCGCCAAAACCCTGTCCGATGCCGTGATTCCCAAACGCGCAGCGGACCTGGAGCGCGGCGCCAGCTGGCTGGCGTTCGGCGACCTGGGCCCTCGGGTCCGTGAAGGCTGCGCGGACTGGCTGTTTCTCACCGATGAGCTGCGCCTCAATCGCAATGCGCCGCTCAACGCCCGGGCCAAGGCTCAGGCGGTGATCGATCTGCAGCACAGCCTGGCGAGCCGAGGCATTCAACTGGTTGTCGCCGTGGTCCCCGACAAGAGCCGTATCGCCGCTGCGCAACTGTGCTCTCTGACGCGCCCGGCATCACTGGCGCCGCGCATCGGCGATTGGCTCACGATGCTGCAAGGCGCGGGCGTGCCTGCCGTGGACCTTACGCCGACGCTGCAACCTATGGGCGAATCGGCCTACCTGCGCACCGACACGCACTGGAGCGAGACCGGCGCCAAGGCGGCGGCCGGCCGTGTCGCTCAGGCGATCAGCGCACTCAAGTTCAGCGCCACGCCGCACAAGGCCTTCGACCTGACGGCACAAGCCAGTGCCGTCCGCCCGGGCGACCTGGTTCGCCTGGCCGGTATCGACTGGCTGCCGGTGTCCTGGCAACCCAAGCCTGAATACATCGCGGCAACCCAGATCAAGGAACGGATGGAGGCCACCGGCGGTGCCGATGATCTGGACGATCTGTTCGGCGACAACAATCTGCCGAACACCGCGCTGATCGGCACGTCGTTCTCGCGCAACTCCAATTTCGTGGGTTTCCTGGAGGCGGCTCTGGGGGCTCCGGTGGGTAATTTTGCCAAGGATGGCGGCGAGTTCTCCGGCGCAGCGAAGGGCTATCTGGAGAGCCCGGCCTTCACGCAGACACCACCGAAACTGGTGGTCTGGGAAATTCCCGAGCGAGACCTGCAAACGCCGTACGCCGACGACGTCCGCCTGCCCTGAGTGTGCCGTCGTCGCGCCGGGTTTTGGCGCGACGACCTGCCTCCAGTCTGCGGCTGCCGAGGGATGAGCGGTCTGCCATGGCGCAGGTGGGCGGATCCGCTGAATTTTTCGGGCATCGCGGCATCCCTGTCTTGAGCGTGGCGAAAACACGTTTGCATGCGCACGGCGCATGTCCCTCTTCAAGCAGGAGTGAATCGAGATGATCAGGAAAGTGTGCGCGTTGGCAGGCATCTGCTGCGTACTGGCGTCGCTAAACGGGTGCTTTGACAACGATCAGAGCAAGGACAAGGACACGTCCAAGGCATCGGTGCAGATGCAGCAGAACGACGAGAAAAAGTAAGCGATCCGCCAACCAGAGCGCCCATCGCGGGCGCCGCGTGGCGCAGATCCGTCACCGCCGATCTGCGCCGCTGACCACCTGATCATCCAGATCATCCCAATCAGGCCGTCAGCGTCTCTTGGCGCTCGTCATCGCGTATGGGCCTCGGCCAAGGGATCCTCGACCTGTTCCGCTGCCGGTACCGGACGAGGCGCCCTGACCAGATACAAACCCAGAACACCGCCCGCCAGCAGCGCCGCAGCGACCATCAGCAAGGCGTAGTCGTAGCTTTGTGTCGCGTCCTTGATCCAGCCCATGACCGGCGGCAAGCCGAGACCGGCAATGTTGGCAATGGAGTTGATCAAGGCGATGGATGCTGCAGCCGCCGCACCGGACAGGTATTCGGTGGTGGTCGCCCAGAACACCGGCGTCGCCGCCCAGTTCAACCCTACCGCGATCACCAGCAACACGTACGCCAGCCAGGCATTGGCCGTGGCCACAGCGCCCGCCAGCAATACGCCTGCGAGCATCAACGGCAAACCCAGGTGCCAGCCCCGCTCCCGCGTGCGGTCCGAATGGGTCCCGTTAAAGTACATGAACACGCAGGCGAACAGGAACGGCAATGCCGACAACGCGCTGACGGTGAACGATTCCTGGCCGGAAACCGACTTCACGATCAGGGGCAGGAACAGGGTGATGCCGATGGTACCGAAGGCCTGAAGCAGCCAGAACAGGCTCAGCAGCCACACCTGAGGACTGCGGAACGCCGTCTGCCAGCCAGCATGATGGGAAATCGGCGTCCTGGCCTGTTCCGCTGTAATAGTCTGACTGAGCCACTGCTTTTGATCTGGCTGTAACCAGTGAGTGGTTTGCGGCGAATCCGGCAGGTAACGCAACACCACAACGCCCAGCACGACAGCAGGAATGCCTTCCAGAAGGAACAACCAGCGCCAGCCACTGACGCCGTAGTAGCCGTCCAGATGAAGAAACGCGCCGGACAGAGGCAGCCCGATGACCGAGGCCAGCGCAGCACCGATGTAGAAGAACGACATGGCCTTGGCCCGGTCGCTGCGCGGATACCATTGCGAGAGGTAGTAAATGATGCCTGGCGTGAAGCCCGCTTCGGCAGCACCCAACAGCAAGCGCATGCCGTACAGCTGATTGGCGCTCTGCACCAGCGACATGCCCGCGGCAACGATGCCCCAGGTGATCATGATCCGCGCGATCCAGCGCCGCGCACCGACCCGGGTGAGAATGACGCTGCTCGGGACTTCGAACAGGATGTAAGTGAGGAAGAACAGACCGACCCCGATGCCATACATCCGCGCCGTCAGCCCCAGCTCCGCATTCATCTGCAACGCTGCGACCGAGATATTCGATTTGTCTATGTAGGCAACCATGTACAGCAGCATCAGAAACGGAATCAGCTTGAGATTCAGTCGCTTCATGGTGCTGGCGTGCAAGCCCGATTGCATCGATGGCTGTTGCATATCACCTCTCTGTTGTTGTTATGAGACTGATGACGACAGGGCCACCTTAGACCAGAAGACCATGCTCCTCAATATGTGATTGTTAATCCCACACTGTGGGACTGATCTATTCCACGGCACAAACGCGTAAGTGCAACAGATTTGAAGCCGAAAGACCTTGGTGCCTGTGCGCTTAATCATTCGTAACTTCCAAATTAATCGAGCTCAGTGCAACTAATCGCGCACTTTGGCTGTCATAGCGCGCCGCAAAAAGTGCAATCCGACCAAACATCAGAAAACCCTCGTTTGAAGGTTTATTACGCCTCCTCCGACGACCGGTATCCCTCGAATGAACTAACGGCTCTTCCTTTCTCACCAGTCAGTTACGACGCCTTTTTTGCAAAGATTTCAATTGCGTCAAACCCCTGACCATTGAAGTCGGGTGGATCCAATCTAGATTTTCCTTCAAACGGATTCCACTCAAAAAAGAGCCCCGCCGGTATTTGCTGCGTCACGACGCTGCACGGCGGCATGAGCGTCAACATTGCGTTGTCGTGAAACGTAATTGCGATGAAAGGGACTGCCTGAAATGGACAACATTGTTGTTGCCGACAAATCAACCTCTCAACTCACTGCCAAATCCTGGGGCGACCTGGCCCTCGACAAACCTGCCGTCATCCAAATGCCCGTTGCCCCGAGCCAAGTCGCGTCGGTTACCCGCAGCGGCCAGGACCTAGTGGTCACTCTCAAGAACGGTGAACACGTCAAAGTCGCCAACTTCTTCAATGCCCAGGAAGGTGTCGCCAGCGACATGGTCTTTCAGGGTGAAGACGGGACGCTCTGGCAGGCTCAGTACAGCGCCGAATCTTTCAACGGGTTCACCTTCGCTGAGGTCGACTCCCTGGATGAATTGATCGCGGGGGCTGGGGTGGTTGGCAGCGCCACGCCGGCCTGGGCCATTGCCGGGCTGGGCTTGCTGGGCGCGGGCGGTGCGGCCGCCGCGTCGGGTGGCGGGGGCGGCGGTGGCGGTGGGTCAAGCGGTGGCGGCAGCGGTACGACGCCACCGGATACCACGGCGCCATTGGCGCCCAGCAACCTGTTGATCAACAGCACAGGCACCCTCCTCACCGGCAACGGCGAAGCAGGCGCGACCATTCAGGTGCGCGGGGCGGATGGCACACTGCTGGGCACCGGCGTGGTCGGCCCCGATGGTTCCTTCAGCCTGACGTTGAATCCGCCGCAGACCAACGGACAGGTCGTGTCGGTCAGCGCCACCGATGCCGCCGGCAACACCTCGGTGCCCGCCCAGACACAGGCTCCGGATATCGACGTCAACCCACCGGGTGGCGATGTCACCCCGCCGACAGCGCCGACCGGCGTGACCATCAGCCACAGCGGGCAGCTGGTCAGCGGCCGCGGCGAGGCCGGCAGCACCGCAAGCGTGATCGATGCCAACGGGACGGTGCTGGGCACTGCGGTCGTCGGCGCGGACGGGTTGTTCAACATCACCCTCAACCCGCCACAGACGGCCGGCCAGGTGCTGCAAGTCACCCTCACTGACGCGGCCGGTAACGTCTCCAGTAACGTGGCGATCACATCACCCGACACGACTCCACCGGCGCAACCGACCAACCTCACCCTGTCGGCCGACGGCCTGTCGCTGAGCGGGCATGCCGAAGCAGGCGCGCGCATCGTCATCCGCAGCGCACGGGGCGTGGTGCTGGGCACCGCGCAGGCCGGGCTCGATGGCAATTTCACGGTGGCGCTCAGTGCCGCGCAGGTCAACGGCGAAAAACTCGATGTCAGCGTCATCGACGCGGCCGGCAATACCTCGACGGTGGCGCTCACCGCCAACGACACGACCTTGCCCGCCCAGGTCCAGAGCGTCGTCATCAGTGCGGACGGCACTCAACTGTCGGGCCGCGGCGAGCCTGGCGCAACTGTCACGGTCAATGACGCCAACGGCAATCCCATCGGCACTGGCGTGGTGGGTACCAACGGCACCTTCCAGATCATCCTGACGACGCCGGTCGCAACTGGCGCCGTGCTGCAGGTCTCGCAAACCGACGCCGCCGGCAATCATTCGCCGGGGCTCAGTGTCATCGCACCGGATGCCGACGGCCCGGCGACGCCGTCCGGCCTGCTCGTCAGCGCAAACGGCGAGCAACTGACCGGCACCGCTTCGCCGGGCTCGCGGGTCGAAGTGCGCGACGCGGATGGCAACGTTCTGGGCAGCGCAACGGCCGGCAGCGATGGCAGATTCACGATTACCCTCGTGCCCGCCCAGGCCAATGGCGAAGTGCTCGATGTCCAGGCCACCGACACATCAGGCGAAAGCTCGGTGACCGTGCCCGTCAGCGCGCCCGATATCACCGGTCCGACCGCTGCCAGCGGCCTCACCGTCGCCAACAACGGCTTGTCCGTGAGTGGCCGCGGTGAGGCAGGCGCAACGGTGACAGTTTCGGATACCCAAGGCCACGTGCTGGGCACCGCCACGGTTTCGCCGACGGGCAGTTTCTCCGTGACGCTCAACGCCGCGCAGACCAATGGTCAGTCGTTGCAAGTGGTGCTGACCGACCCTGCGGGCAACCCGTCGGCCACCACACCCGTTGCCGCACCGGACCTCGACGGCCCTCTGCAACCCGCCAATGTCATTACCAGTGCCAACGGCACGGTGTTGAGCGGCACCGGTGAAGCCGGTTCACGCATCACCGTGACCGACGCGGGCGGTCGTGTCCTTGGCTCAGCCGTGGTGTCGGCCGACGGCACCTTCAGCGTGACGCTGAGCAGTGCGCAGAACAACGGCCAGACCCTGACGATCAATGCCAGCGATAGCGCCGGCAATACCGCGCCGCCGCTGACCTACCACACGCCCGACACCCAGGCGCCGGCGCCGCTGACGCAACTGGCGCTAGACGGTCAGGGTCGGGTCTTGACCGGTTTCGGGGAGGCTGGTGCGACCGTCACCGTACGCGACGCAAGCGGCACGGTGATCGGCACTGGGAACGTGGGCAGCAACGGTCAATTCACGCTGACACTGAACGCCACTCAGACCGATGGCCAACAACTGCAAGTGACCCAGGCCGACAACGCGGGCAACCAGTCCACGTCGGTGAGGGTGAACGCTCCGGACCAGAGCACGCCGGACCCGGTGACCAATGCTGTCATTTCCGCGAACGGTCTTGTCCTCAGCGGCAATGGCCAGGCGGGTGCCACGGTAACGGTGACGGACGCCAATGGCGTGGCGCTGGGCTCCGCCGTGGTGGGCAGCAACGGCCGCTTCGAGGTCAATCTTTCTGCCGCGCAGATCAACGGCCAGACGCTCAACGTCAGTCAGGCCGACGCGTCGCCGACGCCATCGGGCGCTGTGGCCGTGCAAGCGCCGGACATTCAGGCACCTGAAGCGCCCACCGGGGTGACGCTGGATCCGACCGGCACGCTGGTGACCGGTCAGGGCGAACCGGGCGCGACTGTGACCGTGCGCGACGCGGCAGGCAACGTCCTGGCAACCGCGACCGCCGACCCGGTCACCGGACAATTCGAGGTCACCCTGCCCACCGCCCAGAACAACGGGCAGACGTTGCAGGTGTCCCAATCGGATGTGCGAGGCAATGCCGGATCGTCTACGCCGCTGCCAGTTCCGGACACCACACCGGCGACGGCGCCCACCGCCGTCGCCATCAGCGCGGACGGTAAGAGCGTCTCCGGCAACGGCGTTGCGGGCGATACCATTGAGGTGCGCAACGCAGGCGGAACCTTGCTCGGCACTGCGACCGTTGAAAGCAACGGCACCTTCACGGTCACGCTGAACCCGGCGCAGCTGGATGGTCAGCAACTGAACATCACCCAGATCGACGCCAGCAACCTGCCCTCCTCACCTGCCGCCGTGACCGCACCGGATGTGACCGCGCCGCCCGCGCCCACCGATGTCGCCGTCGACGCAAACGGCGTGTTGACCGGTACCACGCAAGCAGACGGTGAAGTGAAAATCGTCGATGCCAACGGCAACACGATCGGCACCGTGACGGCCGGGCCTGACGGAACGTTCAGCTTCCCTCTGCCTGCCGGTCTGAACAACGGACAACCGGTGCAGGTCATCGCCACCGATGGCCGCAACGATTCGACTCCCATCGACACGAACGCCCCGGACAACGTACCTCCCGCGCCAGTGGACAACCTTGCGATCAGCCCGGACGGCAGCAGTGTCTCAGGCACCGGCGAAGCAGGTACAACAGTAACGGTCAGCGCGCCTGACGGAACGGTGCTGGGTTCCGGAACAGTCGGCAGCGACGGCACGTTCGTCATCGGCCTCAATCCGCCCGCAGCCGCCGGCAGCAACCTGGACGTGGTCAGTACCGACGCCGGCGGCAACGGTTCGACCCCGGTCACCTTACCGGGACCGGACGGCACGCAGGTGGCCTCGCCCTCGGACCTGGCCATCAGCGGTGACGGCTTCACGCTGACCGGTTCGGGCACACCCGGCACCACCATCAATGTCTTCGACGGCACCGGCCAGAACGTCGGCAGCGGCCGGGTCGACAGTCTGGGTCGGTTCAGCATCCTGATGCGCTTTGCGCAGCTCAACGCGCAATCGCTGCATGTCACTGCAACCGATGCGGACGGCCACACGTCTGTGCCTGGCACGGTCATCGCCGCCGACAGCACAGCGCCCGACGCACCGACCGCTCTGAGCATCAACGCTGGCGGCAGCGTGGTGTCGGGTCGCGGCGAAGCCGGGGCGACGGTGACGATCACCAATCCATCGGGGACAGTGCTGGGCAGCGCGGTGGTTGCCAGCAATGGCACGTTCAACGTGACGCTGACCCCGGCACAGATCAACGCGCAACCGTTGACCGTCACGCAAACCGACGCTGCGGGCAACGTGTCGCAACCCGACAGCGTCATCGCCCCGGACTTGCAGGCCCCCGCTGCCGCGACGGGCCTGACCATCAACAATGTCGGCACTGTGGTCAGTGGCCTGGGCGAAGCCGGGGCAACCGTGACCGTGCGCGATGCGGCAGGAAACATCCTCAACACCGGCATCGTCGATCAGAGCGGCCACTTTCAGGTCACGCTGCCGACCGCGCAAACCACTGGCGCTGCTCTGCAAGTCACGCTGACCGACGCGGCCGGCCATGTCTCGCCGCCCACCGCCGTTGCGACCGTCGACACGACGCCGCCGTCGGCCGTGCAGAATCTGCAGGTCAACGCCAGCGGCGCTGTGCTCACCGGGACGGGCGAAGCGGGCGCGACGGTCAAGGTCACCGACAGCAGCGGTGCCGTGCTCGGCAGCGCCGTGGTCGCGGCGGACGGCACGTTCAGTGTCGCCCTGCCGTCCGCACCCAGCAACGGACAGACCCTGGATGTCAGTCAGACTGACGTGGCGGGCAACGTCTCGCCATCGGCCACGGTCTCCGCGCCCGACATCACCCCGCCTGCCGCCCTGACTCAGGTGGCCGTGAATGCCGATGGCCTGACCGTCACCGGTCATGGCGAGCCGGGCGCGCTGGTTTCGGTGCGCAGCGTTGACGGCACGGTGCTGGGCACCGAACGCGTCGGCACGGACGGCGCGTTCACCCTCACCCTCAGCACGGCGCAGATCAATGCCCAGGTCCTGACCGTCACTCAGGAAGATCCGCCGGGCAATGTGTCTACAGCGGTGAACGTCGTGTCGGTCGATCTCACCGCGCCCGACGCACCCACCGCGCTGGCCCTCAATAACACCGGGTCGCAACTGACCGGTAATGCCGAAGCGGGCAGCACGGTGATCGTGCGCGACGCCGGCGGCAACGTACTGGGCACCGGCACCGCCTCGGCCAACGGCACGTTCCAGGTGACGTTGTCCAGCACGCAGCTCAATGGTCAGGCCCTGACTGTCACGGCCAGCGATGCGGCGGGCAACGTCTCGGCGTCCGCGCCCTATACCGCGGCGGATTCCACAGCGCCGGTGGCGACCAGTAACCTGGCGCTCAGCGGCGACGGCCTGACCCTCGCCGGCAATGGCGAGCCGGGCGCGAACGTTGTCGTGCGTGACGCCAATGGCAATACGCTCGGCACGGCAACGGTGAACAGCAACGGCAGTTTCAGCGTGACGCTGACCTCGGCGGCGCCTGCCGGTTCGACCGTTACGGTCGTGCAGACGGACGCCGCAGGCAACGCATCGCCTTCGAGCCCCGTCACCGCCCCCGGCAATCTGGCCGAGCCTGCTCCGCTGAACCTGGCCCTCAGCGGCAACGGCCTTACGCTGACGGGCACCGCGACCGCAGGCAGCACTGTCAGTGTGCGCAGCGCCTCCGGCGTACTGCTGGGCACCGCGCTGGTGGCCAGCGACGGCACGTTCACGGCCGCGCTGAATGCAGCGCAATTGAATGGTGAGCCGCTCTCCGCAACGGCCACGTCTCCCGGCGGCGTCAGTTCCCTGCCAACTGGCTATGTCGCCGCCGACGTTACCGCGCCGGATCCCTTGAGCAACCTGGTGCTTGCTCCCAACGGCGCCACGCTGACCGGGCACGGCGAGGCCGGGTCGACGGTCACGGTACTGGGCGCAGGCGGTGTGATCGTCGGCACCGGCCAGGTGGCGGCCAACGGCGCCTTCAGCATCACCTTCACCACGCCGCAGATTCAGGGCCAGACCCTGAGCGTCAGCCAGACCGACACGTCGGGTAACGAGTCCGCCAGCCTCAACGTCGTCGCCCGGGACCTGGTGGCGCCGACCGCGCCTGCGGCGCTCGCGGTGAGCGTCGAAGGGACGCTGCTGACCGGCACCGGCGAGCCGGGCTCGACGGTCAACGTATACAGCGCCAACGGCACGCTGCTCGGCACGGGCAGCGTGCGCATCGACGGCTCGTTTCAGGTCACCCTCAGTTCTGCGCAGGCAAACGGGCAGCTGCTGTCGGTCACGCTGACCGACGCAGCCGGCAACACGTCGACCGCGACCAGTCTCAATGCGGGCGACACCACAGCGCCTGCAGCGTTGAGCCAACTGGTGATTTCCAGCGACGGCGCCACACTCAGCGGCCATGGCGAAGCGGGCGCGACCGTTACCGTCACCGACAGCGCCGGCAATGTGCTGGGCACCGCGACGGTAGGCAGCACCGGCACCTTCACGCTGGTGTTGGCCGACCCGCTGACCAACGCTGAAGTGCTGACCCTGGTACAGACCGACCGCGCGGGAAATGCCTCACCAGCGGCAAGCCTGACCACGCCAGACTTCACCCCGCCCGATCCACTGGACAATGTCGCGATCAATGCCTCCGGGGCCGTGGTCACCGGCACGGGCGAGCCCGGCGCAACCGTCACGGTCAAGGACGCCAGTGGCACGCTTCTGGGCACCGGCACGGTGCTGGGCGACGGTTCGTTCAGCGTGACGTTGAGCACGCCACAGATCAACAAAGAGGTGCTGAGCGTTCAGCAGGCGGATCCGCCCGGCAACGTCAGCGAACCTGCGACCGTCACCGCGCCGGACCTGACGCCGCCTGCGCTTGCCGCGCAGTTGCAGTTCAATGCCACCGGCGACGTCCTGACCGGCACGGGCGAAGCCGGTGCAACGGTGAGCCTGACGTTGGCCGACGGCACGCCAGTCGGCGCCGGCACAGTCGGGGTCGACGGCACGTTCCTGATCAATCTGACCCAGGCACAGAACGCCGGCGAACAGGTGTTCGTCGTGCTCACCGACACCGCGGGCAATGCCTCGGCGGCGGGCAGCCTCCTGGCGCCGGACACCACGCCACCTGCCACGGTCGCCGGCCTGCAGATCAACGACGCGGGGAATGTCATCAGCGGCACGGGCGAAGCCGGTGCCAGCGTCTACGTCACCGATCCGGCCGGCAACATCGTCGGCACCGGTACCGTCAGTGCGAACGGCACCTTTACCGTGACCTTGCCGGTGGCCCAGCTCAATGGCGAGCAGCTTTCGGTGGTACAGCGCGATGCGGCGGGCAACCCGTCGGTCGGCGAGACGATTTCCGCCCCCGATGTCACGCCGCCCGCGCCGCCCGTCGCCACCGCGCTGACCAGCAACGGCATCACCCTTAGCGGCACGGGTGAAGCCGGTGCGACGGTTCGCGTGACCACTGCCGACGGGGTCAGCCTGGGCTCGGCAACGGTGAATGCGGATGGCACCTTCAGCGTGACGCTGAACACGCCGCAACTGAACGGCGAGACGCTGCACCTGACGCAGACCGATACCGGCAGCAACGTCTCGACCGAGGCCACTTATCAGGTGAGCGATGTCACGGATCCGGTGCCGGTCGACGATCTGGCAGTGAGCCAGAACGGTCTGGTGGTGACCGGCACCGGCGAGCCTGGGGCAACGGTCAGCGTATCGCTGGCCGGCACCTCGCTCGGCAGCGCCACCGTGGGTGCCGACGGAACCTTCAGCGTGACGCTGTCCAGTGCTCAGGTGAATGGCCAGACACTGACCGTCGTCCAGGCCGATGTCGCCGGCAACGACGCTGCGCCTGCCACGGTGTCGGCGCCGGATACCACGCCGCCCGCGCTGCCTGCGGTGACCTCGTTGACCAATGGCGTCACCCTGGCAGGCACCGCCGAAGCCGGTAGCACGATTACCGTGACCTCGGCGAACGGGACGGTGCTGGGCACGGCGGTGGCCGACGACGACGGCAATTACTCGGTGACCCTCGACGCTGCCCAGAACAACGGCCAGGTCCTCACCGTGGTCGCCAGCGACGGCTCGAACAATCAGTCCGCGCCGCTGGTATACACCACCCTCGACACCCTCCCGCCGGCAGCGGTCACCAACCTGACCATCAGCGCCGACCATAGCGTCCTTGCCGGGCGCGGCGAAGTCGGCGCCAGCATTGTGGTGACCAACGCCACGGGCGTCACGGTCGGCAACGGCGTGGTGGGTGCCAACGGCAGCTTCCTGATCGATCTGGCGCCTGGCATCACGGCCAACCAGGAGCTCACGGTCGTCCAGCTGGACGCGGCGCTGAACCCATCCGAAGAGGCAACGCTCACCGTTCCTGTGACGCCTGCGCCCGACGCACCGACCAATCTGTCGCTGGCCACCAACGGCTTGACCCTGACCGGGACAGCGGCGGCGGGAACGACCATCACCGTGTACGGCCCGAGCGGTACCGTGCTCGGCACGGGACTCACCGCCAGCAACGGTGTTTTCACCATCACGCTGCAAACGCCGCAGACCAACGGTGAAAACCTCGGCGTTACTGCCAGCACCGTGGCTGGCGGGGCCTCCCTGCCGACACCGCTGGTGGCGGGCGACACCACCGCGCCCACGCCACTGACTGACCTTGCGGTGAACGCCACGGGCACCGTAGTGACCGGGCGCGGCGAGATCGGCGCCACCGTCACCGTTACCGCCAGCAACGGCGCGACGCTGGGCACCGCAACCGTCGGCGCCAACGGCACCTTCAGCGCCACGCTGACGCCGGCACAGGCAAACGGTCAGGGCATTAACGTCCACCAGACCGATGCCGCTGGCCTGAGCTCGGCGAACCAACCGCTGACAGCGCCCGACATCACGGCCCCTGGCGCGCCTGCATCGCTGACCCTGAACGGCGCAGGCACTGCGCTGACCGGGACCGGGGAAGCCGGCGCGACCGTCACGGTGCGCAGCGCCACCGGCGTGGTACTGGGCACCGCACTGGTTGCCGCCGACGGCAGTTTCAGTGTTTCGTTGTCCGGTCCGCAGTTGAACGGACAGGCGCTGACCGTGAGTCAGAGCGATGCCGCCGGCAACGTCTCGACGAACGCCAGCCTCAATGCCGCCGACACCACGCCGCCTGCCGGGCTGAGCAACCTGGCGCTCAACAGCGCGGGGCTGCAGGTGAGCGGCAGCGGCGAAGCCGGTGCGACCGTTCGTGTCACCAATGCCGCCGGGACCGTGCTGGGGACGGCCACGGTCAACGCCGCAGGCACCTTCACGGTGTCGCTGTCCGCCGCGCAACTCAATGGGCAATTGCTGCATGTTCAGCAGACCGACGCAGCCGGTAATGCGTCGCCGGTCGCCGATCTGACCGCCGCCGACGTTCAGGCCCCTGCCGCACCGACGGCGCTGGCCCTGGCTGCAAACGGTCTGACGCTGACCGGCACTGGCGAAGCGGGCGCCACGGTCAACGTCTACAACGCTGCTGGCACCTTGCTGGGCACCGGCACCGTAGGCAGTGGCGGCACCTTCAACCTCACCCTCAACAGCGCGCAACTGGACGGCCAGGTGCTGACCGTGCGGCAAGTCGACGGCGCCACCAACGTCTCCGCCGCCTCCACACTGACCGCACCTGATATCACGGCACCCGCAGCGCCCACCGCAGTGACCATCAACGGCAGCGGCTCGGTGGTGACGGGCAGCGGCGTGGCCGGGTCGACCGTGACCGTGCGCAACGCCGCAGGCACGGTGCTGGGCACCACGACCGTCGCCGCCAACGGCAGCTTCTCCGTCGCGCTGGCCACGGCGCAGATCGACAATCAGGTGCTGACCGTGACCCAGGCCGACCCGGCCGGCAACGTGTCGGTGTCGGCCACCGCCACCGCGCCAGACCTCACGCCGCCCGCCGCGCCCGCCGCTCTGCTGGTCAGCGCCGACGGAGCGACGGTCAGTGGCACGGGCGAAATCGGCTCGACGGTGACCATCAAGTCGGCCAGCGGCACCGTGCTCGGCACCGCCACCGTCGGCCCGACCGGCAGCTTCGGCGTCACACTCAGCGCCGCGCAGATCAACGGCGAGCGGCTGACTGTCAGCCTCACCGACAGTCGCGGAAACGTTTCGGTCTCCGGCACGGTCACGGCGCCCGACGTCGACGCCAACGCGCCCGTGGTGGCCAGCGACAATCTGGCCACCGCCACGGTGGTTATTGCGCCGGTGAAGGTCACGCAGAACTTCGCGGACTCGTTCACCACATTGCTGGCGGGGTTCTCCAAGACCTTCGCGTTCACCGTCGGCAGCGGCACCAGCGTCGATCCGACCCTGACCCTCACCACCGGCAGTCTGGTATCGCTGCTGGATGGCGTGGTCTACACGCTGCAAGTCAAGAGCGCCAGCGGCGCGTGGATCACCCTGGACGTCAACGGCAACGGGGGGCTGCTCGACCTCGTCGCCCTGGCCGGACAAGGGCTGCGGGTCAACATCGGCGACCTGCTCAGTGGCGACTATCGGCTGACGGTTGCGAGCACCGGCATCGGCGTGCTGACCACGGTCAACACCCAGCTGCAGCTGGACATCACCAGCCTGACGCAATTCAACGGCACCGCCGGCGCCCCGGTCACTGGCAACGTCATCAGCGACGTCGGCACCGACGGTCAGGCCGATCAGACCGGTCCTGATCACGGCGCGCAGCTGCAGATCCTGAAAGGCGGCAGCTACGTCAGCGCCGGCACTGGCGTCACCGTGCAAGGGCTTTACGGCACGCTGACCATCGACGCCAGCGGGCATTACACCTACACGCCGAACGGCGCGGTCAGCAGCGTCGGCAAGGTCGATGTGTTCGACTATCAACTGGTGCACCCGAACGGCCTGAGCGACTCGGCACATCTTTATGTGCGCATCGACAGCCCGCAGGCCACCGAGATCTGGAGCGACAGCAACCTCGGCGCGCCCGCCACGCTGGTGGACGCCACCAACGACTTCGCCAACACAGACATCACGCTGGTCAACAAGGAGGTGACCACCACGTCGAATCTGGGCAGCTTCGGCGTCTTGCTCGGCGGTGGCAGCGGCACCTACACCACCAGCGTGGCGGCCAATACCGTCAGCGACCTCACCGTGGTGGTCAATGCCAGTAATCTGCTGAGCCTGCTCGGGTCGATGACAGTCGGTCTCTACAAGCTCAACACCGCCACCAACCAGTACGTGCTGGTCAAGAGCTATGGCGGCTCGGCGCTGTTGAACCTGGGCGGCGGCAATTACGGCATCCGCTTCGACGACCAGACCTCCGGCACGTACCAGGTGAAGGTGTCGGTGGGTGGGCTGGGCGTGCTCAGCACGGTCAACACCAGCGTCATCAATGCTGCGACGTACACCAACCAGTTCGTGGTCGGCAGCTACACGCCGGTGGCCGGCAACCTGCTGACTGATGCGGCGGGCGCCGGGGCTGACGTACTGGGCTCGGCGTACACCGTGCTCAGCGTCCTCGTCGGCAGCACTTATGTGACGCCGGGTTACAACGGCACCACGATCGCCGGGACGTACGGCTCGCTGCTGGTACACGCCGACGGCAGCTACACCTACACGCTCACCCCCGGTCAGACCAACGCCGTGATCGGTCATGAAGACGTGTTCACTTACCAGCTGACTCACCCCAACGGCACCACCGACACGGCCACCCTGACCATCGATCTGGACCAGGCCGGCGCCCTGGCCAGCACCTCGGTCGCTTCGTTGAGCACACTGGCCAGCGTCGAGGATCACAGCGCAGCCACTGTCGCATCGGCGGCGGGCACCGAGCTGATCCAAGGCACCGATGGCAACGACACGCTGGACGGTTCGCATGGCGGCGCCATCACCCTGCAGGGCGGCGCCGGTAACGACACGCTGATCATCGCCGACCAGAAGTTCGCGTCGGTGGATGGCGGCACCGGCACTGACACGCTGTTGTGGGCCGGCGGCGATGCGACGATCAACCTCGGCGATCTGCAGAGCCGTATTCACAACATCGAGGTGCTGGACCTGAATCACACCAGCGCGGTTTCGCTGACGGTGAGCCTCGCCGATCTGCTGGCGATCACCTCGGCAGACACCAGCACCCTGCTGATCAAGGGCGGCAGCGAGGACAGCGTGCACCTCACCAACACATGGGCCGCGGATGGCGTGCATCAGGCCAACGGCATCGACTACACCCAATACACACCTCAGGAGGACCCGACTCACCATTTATGGGTACAGAACGGCATTCATGTCGTCTGACGCAGTTGCCAGGAAAGCCGGTTTTTGAACAGTAAGGGAATAATGTGAGAGGCGTTCGTCGTCAGAAATGGCCGATGGTGATGTTGACCCTCGGCCTGTACCACCCGATCGTTACCGCTGCAACGGCGCAGGATCACATCGATCCCGGCCTGCGCAGCATCAGCCCTTCCCGCCTGCAGACCCAGCCGGCGGCCGATAAACGCAAAAGCCTGGTGTTGCCCGCCTCACCCGTGCCGGCGCGCGAGGACAACCAGACACTGGGCCTGGAGCAGGCGGTGCGGCTAGCGGTGGACTGGCACCCCAGCATCAGCGAGGCCATCGGCACCCTGTATCAACAGGCCGAAGGCATCAACGTCGCCGAAGCCGGCTATTACCCGCAGATTTCCGGTGGCGTGAAAGGCGGCTACAGCAGCGGAACCGGCAGCGATGCGAGCAGCCAGTCGGTCAGCATCTCGCTCAAGCAGATGCTTTACGACTTCGGCAAGGTCTCCAACGCCGTCGATGCCGCCAGAGCCCGGGCCGCCCGCAGCCAGGCCGGGATTCTGCTGGCAATCGATCAGGTCGGACGCGACACGGCATTCGCCTACATCGAAGTGCAGCGCTATCAGCACTTGCTGGAGATCGCCCGCCAGCAGATCAGCGGCATCGGCGACATCGTCGAGCTTGCCAGGCAGCGCAGCGACATGGGCGCCAGCACCCGTTCCGACGTCGTTCAGGCCCAGTCGCGCGCCGAGGGCGGCATGGCCACGTTGCAGGAGTTCAAGGCGCAGTACGCCCGCTGGCTCGCCACCCTGACCAACCTGCTCGGCCGCCAGACGCCGCCGCAGGTCAATGATGAGTTTACGCCGTCGCTGGGACAGGCCTGCAACGCGCCGGTCATCACCGATGCGCTGCCCGCCGTGCTGCAGGCCGCCGCGCAACGCACTCAGGCGCAGGCGGAACTGGCGCAGGCCAGGTCCGAGGCCTATCCGACGCTGTCACTGCAGCCGTCGTTCAACCAGTACCTGGACAACAATTATGACAATCAGAACCCGGCCATCGACCGCACCCAGGTCGGCATCTTCCTCAATCTGGAGGTGCCGATCTATCAGGGCGGCGCCATCAGCGCCCGCAGCCGCGCGGCCGGGTACGCCTTGACCGCCGCCGACTCGGCCGAAGACGCCGCCCGCCTGCAGGCACGCCAGGGGCTGAGCGAAGCACAGGCGCAAACCTCCGGACTGACGCGCCGGCTCAATTCGCTGGAATACCGCCAGACCAGCATCACCGAAGCCCGCGAATTGTATGGCAGGCAATACCTGGAGCTGGGCACGCGACCGCTGCTCGACCTGCTCAACGCCGAGCAGGAAATCCATCAGTCGCGTTTCGACCTGGCCAACACCCAGGCCGACCTGCGTCGTCTGCAGATCGACTGCCTGTACAACAGCGGCGCGCTGCGACGTGCCTTCGGTATCGATCACAGCACCATCCAGCATGTGGAGATCCTGCCATGAACGATTCGGTCGTCATCCCTCAGGACCCGGCAGCCGGGCCGCAGCGCCAGGATTATTCGCCGTGGCTGGAAGCGGTGCTCAAGGTCGCGCGGCACTACCGGCTGGATGTTTCGCCGGAAAGCATTCGCCTCGCCTCGATCCGCAGCGAAGGCCGGGTCGAGGAAGTCGTCCGGCACATGGCCCGCCAGGCCGGCCTGAGCGTCAAGTTCGCCCGCTATGACCACAAGAGCCTGAGCCGCTGGCGAACGCCGCTGATCGTGCAGTTGCAGGACGGCCAGATTGGCGTCATCGAAAGCGTGAGCGAGCACGGCGAACTGGGCATCGCCTACAGCGGCGATCAGGGCCTGCAGAGTCGTATCGATCCGGCGGCGCTGGCCAGCCAGGCGCTGCGCACGGTGATTCTGCGACCCACCCAGCCACTGAGCGATGTGCGCACCAACGACTACATCAAGCCGTACGACGAGCACTGGTTCAGGCGCATCGTGCTCAGCGACCTGCGACCTTACAGCCAGGTGATGCTCGCCTCGCTGGTCGCCAACCTGCTCGGCATGGCAGGCGTGCTGTTTTCCATGCAGGTCTATGACCGCGTGATCCCGGCCGAGTCGCTACCGACGCTCTATGTGCTGTTTGGCGGCGTGATGCTGGCGCTGGTCTTCGATTTCGTCATGCGCATCATGCGCCTGCGCATCACCGATGTACTCGGCAAGCGGGCCGATCTGCGGGTGTCCGACCTGGTGTTCGGCCACGCCCTGCGCCTGCGCAATTCAGTACGCCCCAAATCCACCGGCTCGTTCATTTCACAGTTGCGCGAGCTGGAGCAGATCCGCGACCTGATCACCTCCAGCACCGCGACGGCGCTGGCGGACATGCCGTTCTTTTTCCTGTTTCTGCTGGTGTTCTATCTGATCGGCGGGAATCTGGTGCTGATCCCGTTGCTGGCGCTGGTGGCGATGGTGCTGCCGGGCATGCTCGCCCAGCGCAAGCTGGCGAAGTTGGCCAACGCCTCGATGCGCGAGGCCGCGCTGCGCAACGCGATGCTGGTGGAAAGCGTTCAGGGCATGGACGACATCAAGGCGCTGCAGGCCGAGCAGCGTTTTCAGCAACAGTGGAACCACTACAACGCGGCATCGGCCGACAGCAGCCTGCGCTTGCGCTCGCTGACCAACAGCCTGGTGGCCTGGACCCAGAACGTGCAAGGCGGCGTGTTCGCCATCGTCATCGTCTTCGGTGCGCCCATGGTCATTTCCGGCGACCTGACCACGGGCAGTCTGGTGGCCGCGTCGATCCTGTCTTCGCGCATGATGGGCCCGATGGCCCAACTGACTCACGTGCTGACCCGCTGGCAACAGGCCAAAGTCGCGTTGCAGGGCTTGAACCGGATCATGCAGATGCCGGTGGACCATCCTGAGGGCAGCCAGCGCGTGCACCTGCCGGCGATCCGCGGCGACTATCAGCTGCGTCAGGCCGGCTTTCGCTACAGCGAAGAAGCCTCGCCAGCGCTGAGCGGCATCGATCTGAAAATCCGTCCAGGCGAACGCATCGCTGTTCTGGGCCGCAACGGCGCGGGTAAATCGACCCTTTTGCAAGCGCTCGCGGGGGCCATGGACCTGAGCAGTGGCGAAACCACCCTCGACGGCATCGCCCTGGCTCACATCGACCCGGCCGACCTGCGTCGCGATGTCGGCCTGATGTCCCAGCAGGCGCGGCTGTTCCACGGCACGCTGCGAGACAACATCACCCTGGGCGCCGGTCAGGCCAGCGATCAGGAAATCATCGCCGCGCTGGCGGTCACCGGCGCACTGGACTTCGTTCGCCAGTTGCCCAAAGGCATGGACCACCTGATTCTGGAAGGCGGGCTGGGCTTGTCCGGCGGGCAGCGCCAGAGCCTGCTGCTGTCACGCCTGCTGATCCGCCAGCCGCAGGTGCTGTTGCTGGACGAGCCGACGGCGTCGCTGGATGACATCACCGAACGCCTGCTGCTGGAAAAGCTCACGACCTGGTGTCAGGGGCGCACGTTGATCGTGGCGACGCACAGGGTCAGCGTGCTGCAACTGGTGGAACGCATCATCGTGGTCGACAACGGCAGAATCGTCATTGATGACCATCGCGATGCCGCCCTGACCCGACTGCGTCAGCCGCAAGGAGCTCAGGCATGAACGCACTCACCACTGACCAGACGCCACGCCTGCCCGACCAGGTGACGTATCTGGACGGCAGCGACGAGCGCAGCATCGCCGGCGGCGTGCGGGTGATCTGGGGATGCGCGTTGATGCTGGCGTGTTTTTTCGCCTGGGCGGCGTGGTTCGAAGTCGTGGAGGTGTCCACCGGCACCGGCAAAGTCGTGCCCAGCTCCCGCGAGCAGCTCATCCAGTCGATGGAAGGCGGGATCATCAAGGAGATGAATGTCACCGAGGGCGCCCTCGTCGAGCGCGGTCAGGTGCTCGCGCAACTGGACGCCGTGAAGACTGAGTCCAATGTCGGCGAAAGCGAAGCCAAGTACCGGGCCGCGCTGGCGAGCGTCAATCGACTGCAGGCCGAAGTGAGCGAGAAACCGCTGAAGTTCGACGATTCATTGAGCCGATACCCCGAGCTGATCCGCGCCGAAACCGAGCTGTACACCACTCGGCGCAAGGGCCTGGAAGAAACCCTGGCAGGCATTCAGAGCTCGCTCAAGCTGGTGCGCGACGAGCTGGCCATCACTGAGAACCTGGCCAAGATCGGCGCCTCCAGTCGCGTCGAAGTGCTGCGGCTGAACCGTCAGCGATCGGAGCTTGAGTTGAAAGTCACCGAAGCGAAATCGGATTACATGGTGCGCGCGCGTGAGGATCTGGCCAAGGCCAACGCCGAAGCGCAGACGCTGATCGCGGTCATTCGCGGCCGCACCGATTCGCTGTCACGCCTGACGATCCGCTCACCGGTGCGCGGCATCGTCAAGGACATTGAGGTCACGACCATTGGCGGCGTGGTGCCGCCCAATGGGCAGTTGATGCAGATCGTGCCGCTGGATGAGCAGTTGCTGATCGAGACGCGCATCTCGCCGCGCGACATTGCCTTCATCCATCCGGATCAGGAAGCCAAGGTCAAGATCACCGCTTACGACTATTCCATCTACGGAAGCCTGGACGGCAAGGTCGTGACCATCTCGCCGGACACGATCCAGGACGAAGTCAAACCCGAGATCTTCTATTACCGCGTGTACATCCGCACCCAGTCGGATGTACTGCGCAACAAGGCCGGTAAAAGCTTCGCCATCGTGCCCGGCATGATTGCCACGGTGGACATCCGCACCGGCGAAAAGACCGTGCTCGATTACCTGATCAAGCCGCTCAACCGCGCCCGCGAAGCCTTGCGTGAGCGTTGATCAGCGGCTGGCCAGGTGGGTGGCTGGCGCAGCCACAGGTGTGGCCTGCGCCAGATACCGGTTCCATTCGCGGTTGATCTCGGCATACGGCATGAAAATGCTGACCCGCGGCTGGTTGGCCAGATCCGGACGCTTCAGGGCGGTCAGGTCACCGGACGTCAGAAACGCCACGGTGATGCCGACCACTTTGCCATCGGCGGCGAACACCGGCCCGCCGGACATCCCCTTGGCGGTCGGGCCATCGTGGGTGCCATACATGACGTTGCCTTCTTTGCTGTCCAGCCGGACCATCGCCGGCAGCGCATGACCGCTGCCCTTGACCGACATGTACACGGAGTTGAAACCCACCGCCGTGACCGCTTCACCCGGCTGATACGCACGCCAGAGCGGGACGCCATTGGCCTTGTGGCGGAAAAACTGCACGTCGCCCTGCCCCTGATACACCGAGCCTGACAGGTAAGGAATGTGCTTGACCGTCACGGCGTAGTCTTCATTCCACTGGATCGCCGTGCCCATCAGCATGTAGGGCAGCGGCGCTCCGGAATGAACGACGAACGCTTGGTCATAGACTGGATCCTGGGTAAAAGCGACTGGCATTCCATTGCACCCGCTGATCAGCACTGAGGCTGCTACAAGCGACTTGAGGGGGCGCATTTTTGTACACGACGAAGTAGTGGAGACGGCGCGAATATGTCATTGCGCCACTACTAACTCAATAGGTTGAAACGACCTTCCGTCTAGTGGCATTTTGGTGGCTCATTGGATCCGAAATTCGCGCATTTGCTGGGCTGCAGCGCTTCACGACCGCTGCAGTCCAACGCTTGCCACCTCGCCACTCGCGCGCCCTGCTCTGGCGCGGGCCTTGTGGTGATGCGGCTGCAGAAACGGCGTGGCGGCCAGCATCACGACGCTCACGGCGACCATCAACCATTGCGACACATGAAAGCCACCGGTCATATCACGCAGATAGCCCATCAACAACGGACCCGCCGCCGCGACGATGTAACTGAACAGCAGGACAAAGGCGTTCCAGGCGTTGGCTTCTTCGGCGTTGGACGCGTTATCCAGCGGCAGCGTCATGGCCAGGGTGAACGCCCCGCCCGTGCCAAACGCCAGTATCGGCACCGCCACGAATGGCATGGCATTCGGCGCAACCGCGATGGCCAGCGTGCCTGCCAGCGCAATCGCCGAGCTTGCTGCCAGCGCCAGACGCCGGTCCTCGTTGCGGCTGAGAATGCCGAACACCGGGTTGGACACCATGAACGCCAGGGTGAAGCTCGCCAGAATCAGCCCGGCCATGGTCGGCGTTCTGCCGTATTCCACGTACATCGGCGCGATCCACGAGATGAACGCGTAGAACACGATGTTGTTGCTGGCAAAGAACAGCGCGATCAGCCAGGCCGTCCGGTTACGGATCGGCATTGCGTACCGCCGGCCCGAGCCACTGTTCACGCCCGGCGTCAGCCGTTTGCGCTCGATGAACAGCCACGCGGCGATGGCGACGACGGCGGGCACGGTCCACACCGTGGCGCCCAGGCGCCAGCTTGCAGACGTACTTGCCACCGGCCCGGTGATCGCCGCCGCTGCGGTGCTGCCCAGCGCCAGCGAGGTGGCGTAAATGCTCATCAGCAACGCGGTCTGCTGCGGGTAGCTGGCTTTGACGAACCCGGCCAGCAGCGCCCCGGCCACGGCGATCCCCGCGCCAATGCCCACGGTGGTCAGAAACAGCGTGCCGACAGAACCTGCAACCGCGCGCAGAGCGGTCGCCGCGAGCAGCACAACCAACGCCACGAGAATGACCCGGTCACGACCGAAGCGCCGAGCCAGCCACGGCGTCGGCAGCGCCATCAACCCCATCAGCAGGGTCGGAATGGCCGTCAGCAGCGACGCTTGAGTGTGGGAAAGGCCGAAATCGCGAATCATCCCCGGCAGCAACGGCCCGACCGACACGATCGCCGGACGCAGCGTCAAGGCCACCAGCACGATACAGACGATTGCGACCAACAGCGACGGCGTATTGCCGGACACGGTTGCCGGCGCGCACAGGTGCAGGCGCGGCGGCTGCGCGGTCATGACATTCTCGGGTTCGGCAAGCGGAACTCTGCTGGTCACCAACATGATGCGATCTCCAGAACGGGCCGGGCCGACGCGTGTCGGCCCGGCGAAGGGTTGCGGTCAGCCGGCGTAGGCCGGGTAATCGGTGAAGCCCGCTGCGGTGCCGCCGTAGAGGGTCGACGGGATCAACGGGTTGAGCGGCCAGCCATTGGAGATACGCGCCGGCAAATCCGGATTGGCAATGAACGGACGGCCGAACGCGATGAGGTCCGCCAGCCCCGCCTCTACCAGCCGGGCGCCGCGCTCGGCGGTGTAGCGACCGGCGTAGATGATCCGGCCGCTGAAGGTGCTGCGCACGTCGCGACGGAACTGCTCGGGCAGATCGGGTGCGTTGTCCCAGTCCGCCTCGGCGATCGACACATAGGCAACGCCCGCGTCCTGCAACACCTTGATCGCCTCGATGTAGGTATGGTGCGGGTCCTTTTCCACCATGCCGATGTACACGCGGTCCTGATCGGTGCTGGTGAACAGCGGCGTGAAGCGCACGCCCAGACGTTCAGGACCGACAGCGTTGGCGACGGCCTGAACCACCTCGCGGAGAAAACGCAGACGGTTTTCCAGCGAGCCGCCGTATTGGTCATCGCGCTGGTTGGAATGCTCGGAGATGAACTGATTGACCAGATAGCCGTTGGCGGCATGAATCTCGACGCCGTCGAAACCGGCAGCAATCGCATTTCGCGCGGCGGTGGCGTACAGCCCGACCAGGGTTTCGATCTCGGCAATGCTCAGTGCACGCGGCAGCGACGGCGCAACCAGTTCGCCGGTGCCCGGACCGGTCTGAATGAAGGCTTTGGCGTTTTCGGCACGGATGGCCGAAGGAGCCACAGGCGCGGCGCCATCAGGCTGCAGCGCATAATGAGAGACCCGTCCGACGTGCCAGAGCTGAGCGAAAATCACGCCGTCTTCTGCGTGCACCGCGTCAGTGACTTTCTTCCAGCCCTCGATCTGCGCCTGGGTATAGATGCCCGGCGTCCAGGCATAGCCCTGTCCGCGCGGCTCGATTTGCGTGCCTTCGGTGACCATGAATCCCGCCGAAGCGCGCTGGCGGTAATACACCGACATCAGCTCGGAGGCGACATCGCCCGGCTGGGCGCTGCGTTGCCGGGTCAGGGGCGGGAAAGCGATACGGTTCTTGAGGGTCAGGCGACCCAGTTCCACGGGGGTAAACAGAGCGTGATGAGACATGGCGGTATTCCGATTGCGAAAGAGGGAATGAATCGAGTGCCGAGTGGCCTCTCTGTGCGAGAGGCCAGCAGCCGGCTTACTTCTTGATCAGGACGGTCTTGGGGTTGGTGAACAGGAGTCGGCCTTCATGCCCCTGCTCGGTGCCGACCCCGGATTGCTTGTGGCCGCCGAACGGGATGTCCACGCCCTGGGTGTGCATTTCATTGACCCAGACCATGCCGGTCTCCAGGCGATTGGCCACCGCCACCGCCGCGCGGGTGTCACGCCCCCAGACCGAGCCGCCGAGGCCGAACGGGCTGTCGTTGGCACGCTCGATCACGTCATCCACATCGTCGTAAACGATGATCGGGACGATGGGGCCGAACTGCTCCTCCTGGACGATCTTCGATTGCTCGGGCGGGTTGTCCACTACCGTCACCGGGATGAAGTAGCCCGGACGGCTGTCATCGACCTCGCCGCCCAGAACGATGTTCTGGCCGTTGGCCTTGATGTCGTCCAGGAACGTGCGGACTTTGTCGAACTGCATCTTGTTCTGCACCGGTCCGACCGTGACCTCGGCGTCCAGGCCGTTGCCGAGCTTCTGCTGACGGGCGTAGTCGACGAACGCCGCCACGAACGGCGCATGAAACGAGCGATGGATGTAGAGGCGTTTGATGCCGACGCACCACTGCCCGGAGTTGCCGATGGCGCCCCAGAACAGCTGCGGGATGATTGACTTCCAGTCAGCGTCAGGCATGACGATGGCCGCATCGTTGCCGCCCATTTCCAGGGTCAGACGCTTGACCGTGCCGGCAGCCGAGCGGATCACGTGCTTGCCGGTCTCGGTCGAGCCGGTGAAGCTGATTTTGGCGATGTCCGGGTGAGCGGTCATCTGCGGGCCGAGTTCGTTGCCGCCGGAGACCACCGACAAAACGCCGGCCGGCAGTACCGATTGGGCGATCTGCCCGAAACGCAGGGTGGTCAGCGGGGTGAACGGTGACGGCTTGATCACCATGGTGTTGCCGGTCAGCAGCGCTGGCGCGACCTTCCACAACGCCAGCAGCACCGGGAAGTTCCACGGCGTGATCGCGCCGACGACGCCCAGCGGCGTATGGTGCAGCTCGACGATGTGGCTGTCGTTCTCTTCCACGATCTCGACCGGAATACGACGCGCGGCGATCTGGCGAATCCAGGAAATCGCCTGATCCACTTCAGGCTCCGCCATGGTTTTGAGCGGCTTGCCCTGCTCCAGGGTCAACAGCACGGACAATTCATCGCGATGCGCCTGCAAGGCGTCGGCGTAGGCAATCAGGTACTGCTCGCGCTCGTCATAGCTCAGCGCAGACCAGCCTTTGAATGCCGATTTGGCAGCGGCAATGGCGTCTTCCAGTTGTTCGGCGGTGCCGGCCGGTGCCTGAGCCAGAACCTGGCCGGTCGCCGGGTTCATCACATCGAATGCGTCACGGGTTTCGACCAGTTTGCCGGCAATGCTCAGGTAATAAGGACCATCGAACAGGCTGGCAGATACAGGTGAACGGGATGCAGTGGCCATATCATTAATCTCCAGAAGCATGGGTCGTTATATAAGAAGTGCAACGACAGTCAGCTCGAAAGTTCGGAGGTTGTATGTATCAGGCCCTCTATGCGCATGGCACCCGATGACCTGGAACACAACTTTGCTTATCCGTCTTTAGAACTACGTTGATTCACTGTCGCTGTGATTACTTCGGAGTAGACCAGTCGTCTAATCCGTTGAAATGAATGTTAGGGGCGATCAAATGGGTCAACAATGACGAATCCGCAAGGATTCCGGACATCGACTGCCGAAGGCGGTTGTCCTCCGCTACATTCGCGGCTTACCGGTCGCCGAATCGCGACAATGGCGAGTAAAAGGCCGCGGGACAGATGGGAAAAACGGTCGCGACTTGCGCAATCTTGCGGTTATTGCCCAGCGCGTTGGCGATCCCGTTGCAGCCATTGTCAGCCCACGTATCATCACGACGCTGACGCCGGGTATATCAACATCACCCGGCCGCACGTTCAGAACGACTCATTCAGGAAGGTATTCGTTTGAAAATCATCCGCAGTAAGACATTTACCGGCGAACGTCCATGGGCAGCGTTGGACATTGCCAACATGAATGGAATAACCACGCGCCTGCATTGGACTGACCAACCTTATAAGTGGCACGTCAATGATGGCCAGGAAGTGTTCGTGGTATTGGATGGGCGCGTCGACATGCATTACAAAGAAGAAAACATCGAGAACACCGTACGGCTGGAAACCGGCGATATCTTTTATGCCTCCGTTGGAACGGCACACGTCGCCCATCCTATTGGCGAGGCGCGAATCCTGGTCGTGGAAAGCGAAGGCAGCGTCTGACGCACGTCCGACGCAACCGCTGCAACATCGGATAGGCATGAAAGCGTCACAGGAACGACAACTGCCAGTGGCACGCTGAAACCGGTGGGCGTCTTGCGCCCCGACTTTCCGCGCGTCTTGCAGGGACTCGTCACATGAAAATCAGCGTATTCGGAAGTGGTTATGTCGGTCTGGTGCAAGCCACCGTGCTTGCCGAGGTGGGACACGACGTCGTCTGCATGGACATCGATGAGGCCAAGGTCCATCACCTTCGTCAGGGCCAGGTGCACATTTACGAGCCTGGGCTTGCCGCTCTGGTGCGCGACAACCTGGACAACAGGCGCCTGCAATTCACCACCGACGCGCAATGGGCGGTCGAACACGCCGACGTGCTGTTCATTGCCGTCGGCACGCCGTCCCGCGAAGATGGCTCGGCCGATCTGAGCGGCTTCTTCGCCGTCGGTGAGGCCATCGCCAGGCATCGCAGTCAGCCACTGATCATCGTCGAGAAGTCCACCGTTCCGGTCGGCAGCGGCGACGCCCTGCGCAGCCACATCGACAGAGCATTGCGTCAGGCCGGGCGCTTGCTGCAATTCGAGATCGTCTCCAACCCCGAATTTCTCAAAGAAGGCTCCGCGGTCAATGACTGCCGGCGGCCCGACCGCATCATCATTGGCAGCGACAACGAAGCCGCCCGCCAGGTCATGCATGAACTGTACGCACCGTTCAATCGCAATCATGAGCGGATCCTGTTCATGGACCTGCGCAGCGCCGAGCTGACCAAGTACGCCGCCAATTGCATGCTCGCCACCAAAATCAGCTTCATCAACCAGATCGCAGAACTGGCGGAGCACCTGGGCGCGGATGTCGAATCCGTGCGCCGCGGCATCGGCGCCGACTCACGTATCGGCTATGACTTCATCTACCCGGGCTGCGGTTACGGCGGCTCCTGCTTCGGCAAGGACATCCGCGCGCTGATTCACAGCGCACGGCAAGCCGACTGCTCGAACGACCTGCTCTCGGTGGTCGAAGCCATCAATGAACGGCAGAAGCACAAATTGTTCGAGCGCATCAACGCGTTCTACCAGGGTCACCTGCGCGGCAAGACGTTTGCTGTGTGGGGCTTGGCGTTCAAACCCAACACCGATGACATGCGTGACGCGCCCAGCCGCGTGCTGATGCAGGCACTGTGGGATGCCGGGGCGAACGTGCGGGCGTTCGATCCGGAGGCAATGGGCGAAACCCAGCGGATCTACGGTCGCCGCCACGACCTCATGCTGCTGGGCACGCCGGAAGCGGCGCTGGAAGGTGCCGACGCGCTGATCGTCTGCACCGAATGGCAAGCCTTCAAGGCGCCCGATTTCGAGCTGATCCAGCAGCGCCTGAACGCCCCGGTGATCTTCGACGGCCGTAACCTGTATGACCCGCAACGGCTCGCCCGACGAGGCTTTCAGTACTTCCCGATGGGCCGTGGCGAATCCTGCAATCTGCCGATTCCGCAAAAGCGCTGGAGCGTCTTTCCGGCCCTGGCGAGTGGTCGGCTGCTCTGACCTTCTGCCGCTGCGCGCCGGGCAATCCGGCGCATTGATCCTGCACATAGCCGCGACGCAGGGCGCCCGAACGAAGCCCGGCACACAGCCCGGGTTCACGGCGTGATCGCTGCATTCCGCATTGGCCGCCTTTGCTTTATTCTCCGCCTCGCACACGGCGTCCGTTCGGGCGCCTGACCCGCTCACGAGCGGGCCGGGTCAGTTGCCGTGCTGTCCAGCGCCCTTTGCAAAATCGCCCAAAAGGAATTTCCGTGTCGTCCAATGCGCCAACGATCGCTGCTACAGCTGCGCCTCTGCTGGAGGCGAGAAACCTCAGTCGCGTCGATCCGTCGGGGCAGACGGTATTGCTGCAGCCTACGGATTTCGTCTTGAGTGCCGGCGCTCAGGTTGCGATCACCGGCTCATCGGGTTCGGGCAAAAGCGTTTTCCTGCGCCTGCTCGCACTGCTCGATCAGCCCGCTACCGGCCAGGTCTGTTGGCAGGGAAATCCCGTGCCGAACGACAAGATCCCCACGTTTCGCAGCCGTATCTGCTACCTGGCGCAGCGTCCCGCCATGATCGAAGGCAACGTGCTGGAAAACCTGCAATTCCCTTTCACCCTGAAAAGCCTGAGCGCGCGCATGTTCAACCTGGATTTCGCCCGCGATCTGCTTGCACAGGCTGGCAAAGAGGCGTCATTCCTGAACCGGCAAGCCAGTGAGCTGTCCGGCGGCGAAGCACAGATCGTGGCGCTGGTGCGCACGTTGCAGCTCTCGCCGCAGGTGATTCTGCTGGACGAACCCACCGCGGCACTGGACCCTGAATCGGCCACGGCGGTCGAGGATCTGGTCCGGCACTGGTTCCGCGCCGAAGCTGTCTGCTCCCCGGCGGACGTCAGCGGCGGTCTGCAACGTGCCTACATCTGGGTGTCCCACGATCATCAACAGGCGCGGCGCATGAGCACACGCCACCTGACCATGACCAAGGGCGTGCTCGACACTGAGGCCCGGCCATGAATTATCAGGACCTTTCTGCAGCTGACCTGGCGATTGCCGCCTCGCTGATCCTGATCAACGGCGCGCTGTCGCTGATGTTGAAGCTCGGTCTTGAGCGGCAGTTGCTCTGGGCATCGCTGCGCACGGTGGTGCAATTGCTGGCGGTCGGTTACGTGCTGGGCTGGGTGTTCGCGTTCGCTTACTGGTATGTCGTGCTGCCGCTGATGTGCCTGATGACTGTGGTCGCGGGCATTTCCGCCGCGGGCCGGGGCAAGCGTACCTACGCCGGGCAACTGGCCGACAGCATCGTCTCGGTCTGGGCCAGCTCCTGGCTGGTGACCGCCATCGGACTGTTCGTGATCATCCGCATCCGGCCGTGGTACGAACCGCAGTACGCGATCCCGATCCTGGGCATGATCCTGGGCAACACCCTGACCGGCGTGTCGCTGGGCATCGAGCGCATGACCCAGGAACTGACCTCGGGGCGCAACACGGTGGAGATGATCCTGGCCCTGGGCGGATCCCGCTGGGAAGCTGCGCAACTGGCTGCCCGGCAAGCGGTGCGGGCCGGAATGATGCCGACGCTGAATCAGATGACGGTGGTCGGCATCGTCAGCCTGCCGGGCATGATGACCGGCCAGGTGCTGGCTGGCGAAAGCCCGATGAGTGCCGTGCGCTACCAGATCGTGGTGATGTTTCTGATTGCCGCGTCCTCGGCACTGGGCACTGTCTGCGCAGTGTTGCTGACGTTCTTGCGGCTGTTCGCAGCCGATCACCGGTTCATGATGCACCGACTGGTCAGCCGCCGCTGAAACCGCCTGCCAGCCGCACTGGGCAAAATGACACGCCGTTCACGACGACCAAACCAATTTTTTACATCTGCCTGCCTACCATGCCCGGATTGTCTCGGTGACGGATGTAGAAATGTTGATCGTGGAAGACTTGATGCTCGACACGGAAAAACTCAGGGCGTTTCGCAATGACAGGCCGCTGAGGCTCAACCCGACCAACATCGAGATACTCACCCTGCTGATGCGCCGCAGCCCGGGCGTGGTCAGGCGCGAGGAGATTTCCACGATCCTGTGGGGCGAAAACGTCGTCAAGAACACCAGCGGCGTTGGCACCCGGCTACACGAGATCCGAAAAATCGTGGATGACGGCGCTGCTTTTCCCCTCGTCCACACGATCTACGGCATCGGTTATCAGTTGTGCCGGCTGGCCGAGGCGTAATGTCGCCTACACCACCACCGGGTGCTGCGCGCCATCCATCGTCACGGTCGTGCCGGTGATGTAACTGGCCTTGCCGGACGCCAGGAACAGCACCAGATGCGCGACCTCTTCCGGCTGCGCCATGCGCCCGAGCGGTATCTTGCTCACGGCGCGCTCTTTCGCCGCCTCAGGACTGATCCCCGCATGACGGGCATCGGCGGCCATGCCTTCGCCGACCCGGCCGGTTTCGGTCAGCCCCGGATTGACACCGATGATCCGCACGCCCGACGCCGCATAGGCATTGCCCAGCCCGGCGGTGGCGAGCATCAGTGCTGCGTTGGCCGAACCGCCAGCCAGGTGAATCGGGCTGGCGACCTTGCCTCCCGCGCCGATGACATTGACGATCACACCGCGCCCGCGCCGGGCCATGAGCTTGATCACCGGATCGACCACGTTGATCGTCGAGAAGAATTTCGCGTCCATGGCGGCGCGCCAGAACGCCGGGGTCAGGTCCTCGGGCGGCGAACGCTTCGCCGCGCCCGCCGAGCTGATCAGCACGTCGATGGGACCGACCTGCTCTTCCACCTGCCTGACCAGATTGGCCGCAGCCGTATCGTCGCTCAGGTCGGCGGCAAAGCCTTGCGCCCCGGGCAGTTCACTGAGCGCCTGATCGATATTGGCCTGCGAACGCGAGCTGATCACCACGCGTGCGCCCTGCTCGACAAACTGTCGGGCACAGGCCAGACCGATACCTTTGGAACCACCGGTAATGAGCACTACCTTCGTCGCGAACGCATTCATCTGTCTGCTTCCTCATCAAAAAGGGTGTGTAGCAAGAAGTCTCGGGGGCCCAGTACGCCACAGCCACCGTGCCGATGACAGTGAAACCGTTCGGCAGCATGGCCTGCGCTGTCGCGCCTGCGCCCTGGTCGCCGAATGCAAAACGGCCTGTGGGCAGTCAGGCGCGTCACGCACAACTGTCGACAGGCCGCATTCAACTCATGGCTCGACGCAGCAGCCGGTCAGGGCTTCCAGGCGCCACCTTCAACGATGACCGCCGCCGGGTCGGTGCCCTCGGCCAGTTGGTCGCGCACGTACTGGTTGTACAGCGTGAGCAGGTATTTTTCCTGACCCAGTGTCGCCAGCTCAGTGTTGACCCAATCGCGCAGCTCGGTATTGCCCTTCTTCACCGCAGGGGCGATAGGCGCTTCTTCACCAAGCTTCTGCGGGAGCACCCGATAGCCGGGGTTCTGTTTCGCCCAGCTGAACAGCACCAGATTGTCCTGCGCGTAGGCATCACCGCGCCCGTTCGCCAACGCCTGAAGCGATTCGGAGTTTTTCTCGAACTTGAGCAGCTTCCAGTCAGGATGATGCTTGGTCAGCCAGATGTCCGCCGTGGTACCGGTGGTGACGATCACCGTCTTGCTGGCCAGATCGTCAAGGTTCTTCACCGCACTGTTGTCCGGCACCAGCGCCTGAACTGCCACCCGCAGGTTCGGATGGGTGAAGTCCACCACCTGAGCCCGCTCGGGGGTGACGGTCATGTTGGCCAGGATCAGATCGACCTTGTCGCTCTGCAGAAACGGAATGCGGCTGGCCGGCTCGACCACCACGAACTCGATTTTTTTCTCGTCGCCGAGCAGGTCCTTGGCGAAGCGGCGTCCCAGATCGGTATCGAAACCGACATAGTCGCCCTTCTCGTTGACGAAACCGAACGGCGGCTTGTCGCTGAAGACGCCAACGACGAGTTTGTCGCGCGCCTTGATTTTGTCCAGATAGCCTTCGGCGTGGGCAGCGGCAGTGCCGGCCAGCAAGCCGAGGGCGATCAGCGGGAGAACGAGGGCAGATTTAAACGTCACGATGCTTTCCTTTTTGGCATGTTTTCTACGTAGGAGAACTTCTCCAGGAACTGCTGCGCGCGTGCGGTCTGCGGGTTACTGAAAAACGTTTCGGGGTCGCTCTGTTCGGCGATGCGTCCGCCGTCCATGAACAGGATTCGATCGGCCACCGCGCGGGCAAAGGCCATTTCGTGGGTGACGATCAACAGCGTCATGCCGCTGCGGGCAAGGTCCAGAATCACCTCCAGCACTTCCTTGACCATTTCCGGGTCAAGGGCGGCGGTGACTTCATCGAACAACATGACCTGGGGGTTCATGCACAGCGAGCGGACGATGGCGATCCGCTGCTGCTGCCCACCGGACAGCTCGCGGGGGAAGGCGTCGCGCTTGTCCAGCAGGCCGACCCTCGCGAGCAGGGTTTCGGCCTGCTGACGCGCCTCGTTGCGCGCGCGTTTCTGCACGCTCACCGGTCCCAGCAGAATGTTGTCCAGCACGGTCATGTGCGGGAACAGGTGGTAGCTCTGAAACACCATGCCGATCTGCTGGCGCACCTGACGCCAGTCGGCATTGGCCGACAACTCAAGTCCGCCGAAGCGGTACTGCCCGGCATGGCCCAGCTCAAGGCCGTTGAGGCAGCGCAACAAGGTGCTCTTGCCGCAGCCGCTGGGGCCGAGGATCACCACCACTTCGCCTTCGCGCACGCTCAGGTCGATGTCTTGCAGCACCGGCACCGCGCCGAAACGCTTGCTGAAACCGGACAGTTCTATCAACGCACTCATGAATGATTCCAACGCCGTTCGAGCACCCGCGACACCGCCGACAGCGGGTAGCAGGCCAGAAAGAAAAAAACAAACAGAAAGCCGTAGATGAGCACCGACTCGTAGGTGCGCTCAATGATCTGCTGGCCGATCTTGATCACGTCCACCACGCCAATCAGCACCGCCAGCGAGCTGGTCTTGATCAGGCGGGTGAAGACGTTGATCATCGGCGGCGTCATGCGCCGCAGCGCCTGCGGCAACAGCACCCGGCCGTACAGCTGAACCTGGCCCAGACCAATCGACAGGCCGGCTTCGCGCTGACCGCGAGGAATAGAGCGCAACGCACCGCGCACCACCTCACCGGTTTCGCTCGCGCCCCACAGCGACAGGACCAGCACCGCGCACCAGAATCCCGGAATGCTCCAGCCGAGAAAGATCGGCAGTCCGAAGAAAAACAGATACAGCCAGACCAGCACCGGAATCGCCCGGAACAGCTCCAGGTAAACCAGCAGCAGCCAATCGATCCAGCGAATGCCCAGATTGCGCAGCACACCATAGATCAGGCCACCCACTGCACCGAAGACGATGGCCAGCGCCGAGATCCCCAGCGTGCGGCCAATGCCCTGTGCAAGCTGCGGGGCGCTGATCCATAACAGCTCAAGACCCGAACTGGCCATGCTGGAGCCTCCTTTCCACAACCCGCAGCAACAGTGAAAGCGGCACGAACAGCAGCACGCAGAGGCCGGTCATGACGGCGAGCATTTCGTAGGTCTTGTAGTACAACGCGATGTAACTCTTGGTGGTGTAGAGGATTTCCGGCACCGCCACCGCCGACACCACCGTGGTTTCCTTGAGCAGGAACACGAAGTTGGCGAACAGCGCCGGCAGGCTGAGGATGCCGGCTTGCGGCAGCACCACATGGCGCAGCAGTTGCCAGCGCGACAAGCCGATCGACAGGCCCGATTCGATCTGCGACCTGGGCACCGCCTCGATGCCGGCACGCAGGATCTCGGTCAGGTACGCGCCGCCCATGAAGGTCATGGCGATGATCGCCGAGGCGAATCCGGACACTTTGACGCCCAGCGCAGGCAGCGCGAAGTAGATGAAGAACAGTTGAATCAGCAGCGGCGTATTGCGCGCCAGCTCGACGTACGCACGCACGACGGGCTGAAGCGGGCGGATCTGAAAGGCCGCGATTGCAGCGTTGATCAGCGCGACGCACAGCGAGGTCGCGATGGCGATCAGGCCGACCTGCAAGGTCACGCCCACGGCGGTGATGAAGGCTGGAAGCGTTGACAAGGCAAACGCGACGTCGAATTCCATGTCAGCGTCGACCTTGAACGAGGGGTTGCGGGGGCAGCACGCGGGACACAAAAGCTCCTGAATCGAAAGGTGATCTGTCGCTGACTGCAGGCTTTGTGCCACTCCCGAAAACATCGACAAACCGCCCATACGATGGGTCTGGCTGGCCGTGCGAACGTGTCGTAACTGTCTGTTTTTACTGGCAACTGCTGGCTCGCTGTTGCTCCAGCAACAGCAGCGTTCCTCGCCTCGCTGCAGTCAGGTCAGGTCAGGTCAGGTCAGGTCAGTGACAGACCAGACCGTCGCCGACCTTTAAGCTGTCCACCAGAAAGGCATTGCTGTGCAGGTCCCACGCCTTGGTCTGGCCGCCGCGCGATTGCCAGTCGCGCAATCCGGCCTGCAGGACGCGCAGGGTTTTCTGATCCGGTCGAGCGAGGTACACGCGCGCGTCGCTGCTGGCGTCGAGTACCTGGGGCAGCAGGCGGTAAAAGCGCCAGTCCGGGGTTTGCAACAGGCTCGCCAGCACGTTGCGCTCGTCCGCCAGCAGCCGACATTCACCGGCCATGAATGCGGTGGCTGCCCGGATGTTCGAGGCGAAGGTCTGCAACTGCGCGCCCTGGCGTTGCAACGTTGCCGCCCATGGGCTGCCGAACGCAATGCACACGGTCTGGCCGCTGATACCCGAATGCGCCGGCGCATTGCGCAAGCTCAGCAAGCCACCCTCGCGGTAAGCCCGTGGCAGCTCGCTCAACGCGGCGCGCTGACGTTCGAGGGCGGGAACCTCAAGGCTGCCGACCAGTACGGCATCGACTTCGCCTTTGCCCAGGTAATCCGCCAGTGCCTCATTGGGAATGGCGCTCAGGCGCACGTCGATGCCCAGATAGCGACCCAGCGCCCGGGCCAGCTCGGCGTCCATGTCGTCGGGTTGGGACACCAGCGCCTCTGTGCTGTTTCCGGGGCGCGGATAGCTGCGCACGCCGATGCGCAACACGTTGTGGCTGCGCGCATTCTGCAGCACCGGACCGCCCTGCAGATCCGCCGTGTCCAGCAGCGGCAAGAGCCAGACGCCGCAGACGACCGCCAGCCCGGTCAACAGCGCAAGGCCATAGCGCAGGCCCTGTCGCGCACGGCCGCCCCGTTGCTCAGCCGGCATGTTTGAGGCCGCGACGCCAGCGGGTGAAGCGGCGCTCCAGCAGCGCAAGCAGGAAGTTGAGCAGCAGCCCCACCACGGCGAGCAGCAGGATGCCGGCGTACATGCTGGGGATCTGGAACACTTCCTGCGAATTGAGGGTCAGGAACCCGAGCCCCGAATGCGCGCCGATCATCTCCGCGGCCACCAGCGCCGTGATGCAGTAAGCGCCCGCCAGCCGCACGCCCGTGAAGATCGAGGGCGATGCCGAAGGCAGGACGATCTTCAGAAACAGAAAACGCCGGCTCGCACCCATCGACAGCGCCGAGTTGATCAGCAAGGTGTCCACCTGTTTGACGCCGCTGATGGTGCTCAACAGGATCGGCCAGAACGACGCCCAGAAGATGATCGCCACTTTGGACAGCTCGCCGATCCCCAGAAACAGGATGAACACCGGAAACAGCGCCAGCGCCGAGGTCTGCCGAAAGAGCTGCAGGAGTGGGTCGAGCATCCGTTCCAGCCGGGCGAACCAGCCCATTAACAGGCCCAGCGTGACGCCGGCGAAAATCGCCAGCACCAGTCCGGCCAGCGAACGGATGAGGCTGGCCTGCAGGTGCCTGACCAACTGGCCGTTGCCGGCCATGTCGATGATCGCCCCGACGACGTCCGAGGGCGGGCTCAGATAGCCCGGGTTGACCACCCCCAGTCGCGGCAGCGCTTCCCATAGCGCCAGAAACGCGAGGATACCGATGGAGCTGTCGAGCACCCGACGCCAGGTTCTGTTCAAGGTCATGACTACACTCCGATCCGATAACCGCTGCGTTGCGCGACGTGCTGCCAGCTTTCATGACGGCCCAGCGCCTGCTCCAGCGCAAGTTCGTCCACTGCGGCTCCCATCGCTTCGCGCAGAGAGGTCCAGGCGCGCTGGCGCAGTTGCACGAACGCGTGGCTGTTGCGCAACTGCGGCAGCCGCGGACGTGCCAGATCGATGTCGATGATCTCCTTGATTCGTCCCGGCCTCGGCGTCATGACCGCCACGCGGTCCGACAGGAAAATCGCCTCATCCAGGCTGTGGGTGATGAACACGATGGTTTTCTTGTGCAGGTCCCAGATGCGCAGCAATTCGTCCTGCAGGCTTTCGCGGGTTTGCGCATCCAGCGCGGCGAAAGGCTCGTCCATCAACAGCACGTCCGGCTCATAGACCAGCGACCGCGCAATGGCGACCCGCTGACGCATGCCGCCGGAGAGCTCGTGGGGATAGCGCGATGCAAAGCCGTTCAGGCCCACCAGATCAAGGTACTCGCGCGCCCGCTCGAGCCGTTCGGCCTTGCCGACGCCGCGAATTTCAAGCCCTACGGCGATGTTGTCGAGCACCGTTCGCCACGGCAGCAAGGCATAGCCCTGGAACACCACGCCCTGATTTTTATTGATGCCCTGCAACGCTTTGCCGTCGATGGAAAGCGAGCCACCGGTCTTGTTCGCAAGCCCCGCAAGGATGTTCAAAAACGTCGATTTGCCGCAGCCGGACGGGCCAAGAATCGACAGGAATTCGCCTTCGCGCACGTCCAGGTCGAAATCCTTCAACACCTCTACCCGCTCGCTGCGCCCCGCCTCATCCTGAGCCTGGTAGTCCATTCTCACGCCTGATGCCGAAATCTTCACTGCCACGCCTGATCCCCTGCAAAACCAAAACCCGCGACAGGCGCGCCACCGCGCACCCGTCGTTGCATCCGCCAGAACACCCTGCGATCACGCTTTGGCTTTGGCGAAGGGGTTGAAATCGTTGGTGTACACGTCCTTCACCGACACCGCACCCGGACGGATCTTCTGTTCGCTCTGCAAGATGTCGATGTAGTACTGGATCGGCGGTTCGGTGATGATCAGGTCGTCGATGTAGGCATAGCGCTCGACCAGTTCAAGCCGGGTGCCGATGCGTTGCGAGACGATCTTGCGCGCCTCGTCCGGATTGGCGTTGACCCAGTTGGCCGCCTTGGCGATGGCCGCGACGAAGTCCTGCGTGGCTTCGGGATTGGCGCGGATAAACTTGCCGTAGCCGCTGTAAGGCGCCATGCCGCCCAGGCCCTTGTCCAGATCGTAATCGCTCCATAGCTTGCGCAGTTCCGGGTTGTGCTCTGCCCCGCCGGAGGCCGGCGGATGAATGATCGCGATGTCGACGTTACGGCTGACCAGCGTCTGTTCGCCCTGATTGTCGGGGATCACCACCCAGTTGATCTTGTCGACATCGACCTGATGCTCACGCAGGTATTTCTTGGTCACGAACTCGGCACAGGCACCGAAGCTGTTGAAGCCGACGGTTTTGCCTTCCATGTCCTTGGGCGTGAAGATCCCGGAATCGGCACGCACGAAGTACTTCATGTGCGGCGCTTCCTGCAGGGTCTTGCCCCCGGCCGCCACCACCTTGAGGTCCAGCCCGCTGGCGATGGCGGAAATCACCAATGGCACCATCCGCGTGCCGAAGTCGATTTCCCCGGTGCCCACCAGCGGGATGATCTGAGGCGCGGCAATCTTGCCGATGTAGTCGGGCCGGGTGCGCGAGCCGTCGAAGTAACCCAGCGAATCCGCCAGGTACACGAGATCGAACGACGGGTTGTCCGGGTATTTGAACTTCACCACCTGATCGGCGCGCTGTTTGATCACCGCGGGCGCGCCGTCGACAACCTTGGGCGGCTTGTCGCAGCCTGGCAGGATCAGCCCTGCGGCGCCGGCGGCACTCAGCAGTGCGACCTGTTTGATGAATGCCCTGCGGCTGTTGTGTGCTTGCATGTCGCTGTTCCTTTGCCCGCAGGCGTGTGGCTGCAATCGGGTGGCTGCAATCGAGGCTCAGACCCGCGACTGACGTCCGAAGAATGGATGGCTGGGGTCGTTGTAGCCGGGCGTCGACGCGTGGCCGGTGACCACCAGATCGTTGACGAACGCTTCGTCTTCGGCCGTGAAGCGATACTCCAGCGCAGGCAGATAATCGTCCCACTGCGCCTCGGTGCGCGGCCCTGCGATGGCCGAGGTGACGAGGCGATTGTTGAGCACCCAGGCCAGCGCGAACTGACCACTGCTGATGCCCCGGGCCTGAGCGTGATCCTTGATGCGCTGGGCCAGGTTCAGGGACTCGGGACGCCACTCGGTCTGTTTCAGACGCGGATCGTTGCGCCCGGCGCGGGTGTTCTCCGGCGCTGGCTGGTCCGGCACGTACTTGCCGGTCAACACACCACGGGCCAGCGGGCTGTAGGACACCACGCCAATGCCGTAGTAGTCGGCGGCCGGCAAATGCTCGACTTCAATCTGCCGGTTGGCCAGGTTGTACAGCGGCTGACTCGCGGTCGGTCGCTCGATGCCGAGCAGGTCCGCGGTGCGGCTGAACTCCGCGAGCTTCCAGCCGCGATGGTTCGACAGACCATAGCCGCGAATCTTGCCGGCCCGGATGAGGTCGGACAGCGCTCGCAGCGTTTCCTCGACCGGCGTTTCCGGGTCTTCACGGTGCAGGTAGAACAGGTCGATGTAATCGGTGTTGAGCCGTTTGAGACTGGCGTCCACCGACTGAATGACGTTGTTGCGCGACGCGCCACGATTGTTCGGGCCTGCGCCGTCGGGATCCGGATTGACGAACTTGGTCGCCAGCACCCACTGGCGGCGACGTGCGGCGATCAATCGACCGACGACCTGCTCCGATGCGCCGGCGTTGTACCCGTTGGCGGTGTCGATGAAGTTGACGCCCTGCTCGAACGCCTTGTCGGTGATTCGCCGGGAGACCGCCTCATCCGTCTGCCCGCCGAACATCATGGTGCCCAGCGTCAGTGGGGAAACTTTGATTCCATGACGACCCAAGGGACGATATTCGATAGCGCTCATGACCACTCCAATCTTCCAACAACATTAAAAAACAGGCACGCGAATACAACACTTCACAGAACAAGCGGATAACGGATGCCCTGTTGAACGACGTGCGCAAATAAAGAATCGAGGCGACAATAAAGAGCGTCGTTATTCATCGTCAATCACAACTAATGGATTGCCTATAACGTTTTAAACTAATGTTATGACTCGACGGCACGCACCCTCTTGCAACTGTTTCTCCAGCAACAGCAGTCCCGCAGATGCTGCCAAACCAGCGCAGCAGCGGGGTCACGCGCGCTTCAACGATTTCGCCTCCATACCCCTTTAGTTACGGACGTTCACTGACAAGTTGTCAGCGGCGGCATACGCCTTGCAATTGTTCAGCGACAACATTCATTGCCGGAGTGTTTCTCTTGTCTTTATTTACGTCGCCGCTCGACTTCCCAGACAGCCCGTTATCGCGGACATTCAATCAGCCCTTGATACTGGGTCTGTTTCTTCCCATTCAATCGGGCGGCTGGAGCGCTTCGGCATTGCCACGTGGCACTGACTGGACATTCGATTACAACAAACAACTGACGCTGCGCGCCGAGGCACTGGGTTTCGACCTGGTGTTCGCGCTCGCCGAATGGCTGGGCAAAGGCGGCTATGGAGGGGACATTCGCTACCACGACGAATCCCTCGACGCCTTCATCACCCAGGCCGCCCTCGCGTCGGTGACCGAGCGCATCCTGCTGATTTCGACCTTGCACGTGCTCTATGGGCCCTGGCATCCGCTGCATCTGGCGAAGTTCGGTGCCACGCTCGACCACATCAGCAACGGTCGCTGGGGCCTGAATCTGGTCACCGGCCACCGCCATCGCGAACACCGGCGGTTCGGTCACGCGCCGATCGAGCACGACCAGCGCTACCAACAGGCCGACGAGTTCATTCGTGTGGTGCAGCAGCTCTGGGCCAGCGATGAAAACGTCGACTTCAACGGCGACTATTACCGTCTGCAGGAAGCCTACAGCAGCGTCAAGCCGCGCTACGGTCGGCCGGTGCTGGTCAATGCCACCGGTTCCACCGCCGGAATCGACTTTGCGGCCCGTCACTCCGACATTGTCTTCACCACCAGCCCCGGCAGCGCGGAAATCGAGGACGCCCTGAGCAAGCTGCCCGAGCACCTGCTGCGCATCAAACAGGCGGCGCTCAGCCACGGCCGTCAGGTGCGCACGCTGATCAACCCGCTGGTGATCTGCCGCGACAGCGACGCCGAAGCCTGGGAAGTGCACGCTGCGATCACCGCCGCAGGGGATCCCGGCACGCTGGAAGGTCACGCCCGCGAAGCCAGCGACGCCCACGCCTGGCGCGGGCATAAGGCTGACCACCGTTATGTGGGCGGCAATATCCAGCTGGTCGGCAGCCCGGAAACCGTGGTGCGCGACATCGTCCGGCTGAAGCAGGCCGGCATCGACGGCATTCAACTGAGCTTTTTCGACTTTGCGCCGGACCTGGAGCAGTTCGCCGAACGCGTGCTGCCCCTGCTCTATCAAGCCGGTTTGCGCCACTGACATTCTGCAAGGAAAACCGTCAATGCCCTTCTCTCGTCGTCAATTCATCGCCGGCCTGTCGGCACTGCCGCTATTGGGTGCCAGCGTGCCTTTTCTGCCCAGCGCCCTGGCAGCGGCCACGGCCGAAGCCGTCAGCGGCCGGCGCATCTTCAACCTGCTGGTGAACCCGGAACCGCCGTCGCTCAGCTCGTTCAACACCACCGCTGGCACCACCATCACCGCCAGCAGCAAGGTGCTCGAAGGCTTGCTTCGTTACGACGAGAACCTGACGCCGCAGCCCGGGCTGGCGGTGGCCTGGGAAGCGGCCGCCGACGGCCTGAGTTACCGCTTCACTCTGCGCCAAGGGGTGAAATGGCACGACGGCCAGCCGTTCACCGCTCAGGACGTGGCGTTTTCGCTGGACCTGAACAAACGCTACCACCCGCGAGGCGGCAGCACTTTCGCCAACCTGCTGAGCGTCGAGACGCCCGATGACCACACCGCCATCGTGCGCCTGGGCAAACCTGCGCCGTACCTGATTCGCGCGTTTGCCGGCAGCGAGACGCCCATCGTGCCGAAGCACCTGTACGCCTCGGGTGACCCGCTGAGCAACCCGCACAACAACGCGCCGGTGGGCACGGGGCCTTACCGCTTCAAGCAGTGGCAGCGTGGCAGTTTCATCGAATATGAGCGTAATCCGGATTACTGGGACAGCAGCTTGCCGGGGGTCGACGCGCTGTTCCTCAAAGTGGTGCCCGACTCGGCCGCGCGGCTGGCCGCGTTCGAAAACGGCAGCCTGGATGCCGGTGGTCAGAGTCCGGTGCCGTTGAGCGATCTCAAGCGCATCACTCAGTCCGGGAAACTGCAGTTCACCACCCGGGGGTATGCCTACAGCATCACCCCGACGATGCTCGAGTTCAATCTGGACAACCCGCTGCTGGCGCGCCACGAGGTGCGCCAGGCCATCGCCCATGCGATCGATCGAGAAGTCATCCGAAAAGTCGTCTACTACGGTTACGCCGATGTCAGCGTCTCGCCGATTCCGAAGAACTTCGCCCAGTATGTGTATGAAGGCCCCGATCCCTACCCGTTCGACATTGCCAGGGCCAACGCGCTGCTCGATGCTGCCGGACTGCCGAGAAAAGGCACGTCGCGGTTCAGCCTGACCCTCGATCCGCTGCCCTATGGCGACAGCTACGCGCGTACGGCAGCGTACATCCGCACGGCGCTGGCGCGGATCGGCATCGACGTGCAGTTGCGCTCGCAAGACTTCCCAACCTACACCAAACGCATCTACACCGACCGGGATTTCGACTTTGCGGTGGTGGGCATGGGGACCATGTTCGACCCCACTGTCGGCGTGCAGCGGCTGTTCTGGTCAAAGAACTTTCGCAAAGGCCTGCCCTTCTCCAACGGCTCGCACTACAACAATCCCGAGGTCGATCGTCTGCTGGAAGCCGCTGCGGTGGAAACCGACGAGCACAAGCGCGGCGAGTTGTTCAAGGCCTTTCAGAAGATCGTCATCGAGGAGCTGCCGAACATCACGCTGGTCATGCAGCAACAGGTGACGGTGTTCAACGCCCGGGTGTCCGGGTTCGAGGCTGACGGCAACGGCCTGGACGGCTGCCTGGCCGACGTGCGCCTCGGCGGGGAAGCGCTGGCCCATGGCTGATCGTCTGCGCATCCTGCAAATGGCCCGGCGAACGCTGTGGCAAGCGGTGCCGACGGTGTTCGGCATTCTGCTGCTGAACTTCCTCCTGCTGCGGCTGATTCCCGGCGATGCGGTGGATGTGCTGGCGAGCGAATCGGGCGGCGCGACCGAGGCGACGCTGGCGCAGTGGCGGTCGCACTTTGGCCTGGACCTGAACCTGTGGCAGCAACTGCTCGCCTACCTCAATCATCTGGCGCACCTGGATCTGGGCCTGTCGCCGCGCTTCAACGTGCCGGTGATCCAGCTGGTGCTCGAGCGGCTACCCAACACGCTGGTGTTGATGATCAGCGCGCTGGCCCTGGCGCTGGTGGTCGGCATCGCCGCCGGTGCGGTCATGGCCAGCAAGGCCGGGCGCTGGCCGGACCGGGTGCTGTCGCTGGCCGTGTTGCTGTTGTATTCCACGCCGGGGTTCTGGATCGGCCTGATGGCCGTCGTGCTGTTCTCGGTCACCCTTGGCTGGCTGCCCAGCGATGGCAGCGAGACGCTGGGCATGGACCTGCACGGCGTGGACTGGGTGCTCGACCGCGTCCGTCACGCCGTGCTTCCGGTGCTCACGCTCGCCACCTTCTACATCGCGCTGTATGCACGCCTGACCCGCGCCTCGATGCTGGAAGTGCAGCGTCAGGACTTCGTCCGCACTGCCCGCGCCAAAGGCCTGAGCCCTGCGCGGGTGGCGATCCGTCATGTGCTGCGCAACGCCTTGTTGCCGGTCACGACCCTGGCCGGCCTGCATTTCGGGGCGCTGCTAGGCGGCGCGGCGGTGACGGAAACACTGTTCGGCTGGCCCGGCCTGGGCCGCCTGACCCTCGATGCCGTGTTGTCGCGCGACTACAACCTGCTGCTCGGCATTCTGCTGCTGTCCTCGATGCTGGTGGTGGTCATCAACGTGTCCATGGACCTGCTGCAAGCCTGGCTCGACCCGCGTATCCAGGCGGATTAACCCTTTATTTCGATGAGTGAGTGTTCGATGTCCACAACGGCTATTGAATCGATCAGGTCAGGCCACAGCGAAGGCCTCTGGGCAGCGCTGCGTCGCAGCCCGGCAGCGTTGACCGGCAGCGCCATCCTCGTGTTGACGCTGGCCATGGCCGCGAGCGCCGGCTACTTCTTCCCCGGCGACCCCTCGGAAATGGTCGCCGAGCCCATGCTCTGGCCCGGCAGCGATCCGGCGTATCCGCTGGGCACCGACTCACTGGGCCGCAACGTCGCGGCCGGCATAGCCTACGGCGCACGGGCCTCACTGCTGATCGCGCTGTACGGCACGCTGATCAGCGTGGTCATCGGAGTGCTGGTCGGCGCACTGGCCGGCTACCACGGCGCCCGCTTGGGCGACGTGCTGATGCGCATTACCGAAGTGTTCCAGACCGTGCCGTCGTTCCTGCTGGTGATCGTGATCGTCGCCATCGGCAACCCGACGGTGCACGTCATTGCCCTGGCGATCGGTGTCTCGTCCTGGCCGACGATTGCCCGCTTGATTCGCGCCGAATTCCGCACCCTGCGTGAAGCCGACTTCGTCACCGCCGCGCGCAGCCAGGGTTTCAGTCACCGCGCGATCATCGTCCACGAAATCCTCCCCAATGCCTTGGCGCCGCTGGTGGTCACGGCGTCGATTCTGGTGGCGTCGGCCATTCTGATCGAAGCGGGGCTGGCGTTTCTCGGCATGAGTGATCCGAACACGCCGAGTTGGGGTGGCATGATCGGCAGCGGCCGTGAACAGATCGCCAGCGCCTGGTTCCTGACCGCGCTGCCCGGCCTTGCGATCATCAGCGTGGTGCTGGCCTTCAACATGCTCGGCGACGGCTTGAACGATGCGCTCAATCCACGCCTGCGCCGGTACATCCCATGAGCCTGCTCGACGTACGCGGGCTGCGCGTGAGTTACGAAGGTGTCGACGCCGTCCGCGGACTGGACTTCACTCTGGACGCCGGAGAAACACTGGCCCTGGTCGGTGAGTCCGGCTGCGGTAAATCCACCACGGCACTGGCATTGCTGCGGCTGTTGCCGGGCAACGCCCGCCTGGGTGGCCAGGCGCTGTTCGAAGGGCGCGATCTGCTGCAACTGTCGCCCCGGCACATGCGCCAATTGCAGGGCAACGCGCTGGGGATGGTGTTTCAGGAGCCATTATCGAGCCTGAACCCGGTGCTGACGCTGGGTGAACAGTTGACTGAAACGCTGCTCACCCACACTGACCTGACGCGGCGCCAGGCGGCGAAACGGGCGGAGGAGCTCTTCGGTCTGGTGCAACTGCCGCGCCCGCGCGCGCACCTCGGCGAATACCCGCAGCATCTGTCAGGGGGGCAGCGCCAGCGGGTCATGATCGCCATGGCCATCGCCTGTCAGCCGCGCTTGCTGATTGCCGATGAGCCGACCACCGCGCTGGATGTCTGTGTTCAGGCGCAGATCCTCGCGTTGCTCGACCGTTTACGCCGCGAACTGCGCATGGGCTTGCTGTTGATCACGCATGATCTGGGCGTGGTGGCGCAACAGGCCGATCACGTCATCATCATGCACGACGGTCAGGCGCTGGAACGGCGCAGCAACGCCGATCTGTTCAGCGCTGCCCGTCATCCCTATACCCAAGGCCTGCTCAATGCCTCGCTGGGCCGCGATCACGGGCAGCATTACCTTGCCAGTCGCCTGCCGGAAATACAGGTGACGCGCACGCCGGGTCAGCCCAACGCGTACAGCGTCAGCAGCACGCGGTACCTGCCAGGTCATGCACCGCGGCCGGCCAGTCACGACACGCCGCCGCTGTTGCAAGTGGACAACCTGAGCCTGGGCTACGGCGCGCGTGACGTTCTCAGCGGGCTGTCTTTCGACATCGGCAAGCGGGAAACCGTAGGACTGGTCGGTGAGTCCGGCTGTGGCAAATCAACCCTCAGCAAAGCGCTGCTGGGCTTGCTCAAGCCCCGTCAGGGCCACATCGCCTTTGGCGGTCGCGACATCGCCACGTTCACCGCCACCGAGCAACTGACGTGGCGCGGTCAGCTGCAGATGATCTTTCAGGATCCCTACGCGGCCCTCAACCCACGGCACTCCATCGACACCCTGCTGGACCGCGTGCAACGCCAGCACGGCCAGTCGGACGCTCGCCTGAGGCGCAAGGCCCGCGAAGACATGCTCGACGCCGTGGGTCTGGCGCGCAACAGCCTGGACCGCCTGCCCCACCAGTTTTCCGGCGGCCAGCGTCAACGCATCGGCATCGCCCGCGCGCTCATCGTCAGGCCCAAACTGGTGATCTGCGACGAGCCGGTGTCGGCGCTGGATGTCTCCACTCAGGCGCAGATCCTCAATCTGCTGGTGGAGCTGCGCGAGGCGTTCGATCTCTCGTACCTGTTCATCTCCCATGACCTGTCGGTGGTGCGCTATTTCTCCGACCGCGTGCTGGTCATGCACGACGCGCACATCGTCGAACAGGCGACCCCGCACCGGCTCTGGCAAGACCCGCAACACCGCTACACCCAACGCCTGCTGGCGGCCATTCCCGGCCACCGGCAACCCTCGATCCCGCTGAGCAGCAGCCTTTCGTTCGCTGTCGCCTGCTAGCGCCACTACGCCATCAAGGAGCCCTCCATGACTCAACGCAAAGACACGCTCAAGCTCGGCCTCTTCCTGCGGGCCACCGGTCACCACATCGCCGCCTGGCGCGACAGTGGCTCTCAGGCCGACGCAGGGATTCGTCTTGACCACTTCATCGATCAGGCGCGCAAGGCCGAGGCGGCGGGCTTCGACACGCTGTTTCTGGCCGACAGCGTGTCGGTGCGGGGGATCGATGCGCCGACGTTCGATCGCGTGATTGCGCCCAGTCTGAGTTTCGAACCGCTGACACTGCTCTCGGCACTGGCGACCGTCACCTCGCGCATCGGCCTGATCGCGACCGCCAGCACCAGCTACAGCGAACCGTTCAACCTGGCCCGGCAATTCGCTTCCCTCGACCAGATCAGTGGGGGCCGCGTCGGCTGGAACCTGGTGACCAGCAGCGACCCGGACGCGGCGAAGAATTTCGGCACCTCGGCGCAGGGCGCCCAGGCGGCCCACGCCGACCGCTACAGCCGGGCCCGGGAATTTCATCAGGTGGTCGACAAGCTCTGGGACAGCTGGGAAGACGACGCGCTGCTGCTGGATAAGGAAAGTGGCGTGTTTCTGGATCGCAGCAAGCTGCACCTGGCCGATCATCAGGGCGAACATTTTCACGTTCGCGGACCGCTCAATGTGCTGCGCTCGCCCCAGGGCAAGCCGGTGCTGGTACAGGCCGGCGCCTCCGACGATGGCCGCGCGCTGGCCGCTGCCACGGCCGAGGCGATCTTCGCCGCCCACCAGAGCCTGGCCGATGCGCAGGCCTTCTACAGCGACATCAAGACCCGCGCGGCCGTGCTCGGGCGCAAGCCCGAGCACATCAAGATTCTGCCCGGCGTGACGATCTTCACCGCACCGACTTCCGCTCAGGCCCACGCCAAACACCAGCGCCTGCAGGACCTGGTGCATCCGCAGGTCGGCTTGAGCCTGCTGTCCGGTCTTCTCGGCGGTGTCGACCTGTCGCACTTGCCCCTCGACGGGCCGTTGCCACAGGACCTGCCCGCTACCAACGCCTCGAAAAGCCGTCAGCAACTGATTCTGCAACTGGCCGCCGAAGGCCTGAGCATTCGCCAGCTGTACCTGCGTCTGGCCGGTGCACGCGGGCACTGGACGCTGGTCGGCTCGCCGGAAGAAGTGGTGGATCAGCTGCAGGCGTGGTTCGAAGGCTACGGCGCGGACGGCTTCAATATCCTGCCGCCGACGTATCCCGAGGGCCTCGACGACTTCATTTCGCTGATCCTGCCAGAGCTCAAACGTCGGGGCCTGGTGCCAGCCGATGGGCCTGTCGGCAACACCCTGCGTGAGCGCCTTGGCCTGCCGCGCCCGGCGCATCCGGCGACACTCAAGCGAGAAGTTTCCCTGGCGATCTGATCGCCCCGATGAAGGCGATCGGCCTTGAACTCGGCGTTCGCCTGACCTTTTTCGACTGCAAAGAGAATCCCGCATGACCCACCAAATCAACGCCGCATGGGGCGCCGGCCCTTCCGCCGACTACGAACAACTGGCCGAGCGCTTTCGCCCTCTGTTCGCCACGCTGCGCGAAGGCGCCGTCGCCCGCGAGCTGGAGCGGCGTCTGCCGTTTGAAGAAATCCAGTTGCTCAAGGCATCCGGTTTCACGGCTTTGCGGGTGCCCAAGGCCTTTGGCGGTTCGGGCGTCAGCATTCCGGAGCTGACCAACCTGCTGATTGAACTGGGCGAGGCGGACTCCAACCTGGTGCAGGCTTTACGTGGCCACCTGGGCTTTACCGAAAGCGTGCTCAACAGCCCGAACGAGGCCCGGCGTAACCTCTGGCTGGAACGTATCGGACGCGGCGAAACCGTGGGCCCGGCGACGGGCGAAGTCGGCCAGACGCCGCAATCGCAGCTCAGTTCCCGGCTGTACCTGGACGGCGAGCAATGGCGCATCGACGGCGAGAAGTTCTACACCACCGGCAGCCTCTACAGCGACTGGATCGACGTGGCGGTCAGCGACCATGACGGCAAGCGGGTGTTCGTGACCGTACGCCGCGATGCACAGGGCGTCGAAGTCGTCGACGACTGGAACGGCTTCGGTCAGACCCTGACCGCCAGCGGCACGGCGTATTTCCGTCAGGTGGCTGTCGATCCTCGCAACATCGTCAGCAACGAGGAGCGTTTCCAGTATTCGCCGGCGTTTTTCCAGATCATTCATCTGGCCAACCTGGCCGGCATCGGCCGGGCCCTCAGCGGCGAAGTGGCCAATGCGGTGGCAAAGCGCACCCGCAGTTTCAGCAACGGCAACGCGTCCAGGGTGGCGCAGGATCCGCAAGTCCTGCAGGTGGTGGGCAGCCTCAGAGCGGCGGCCTACAGCGCAGGCGCCATCGTGTTGAAGAATGCCGAGGCGATCCAGCGCGCCTATGAAGCGGGCGCCCATGGCGACGCGGAAAAGCTGAAACAGGCCGTGGACATCGCCGAACTGGAAATCGCCCAGTCGCAAACCATCGTCAGCGACCTGATCATCGACGCCAGCTCGCGGATGTTCGACGCCGTAAGCGCCTCCGCGACCTTGCGACCGAACGGTCTGGACCGCTTCTGGCGCAACGCCCGCACCCTGGCATCGCACAACCCGCGCATCTACAAGGACCGCATCGTCGGCGACTTCGCCGTCAACGGCACCCCGCCACCGGCACAGTGGAAAATTGGCATTGCGTAAACAGTCGTGCGGCGCGGCCTGGTCTGGTTGCGGCCGACCTGGACTCTGTAGGAGCGCGCTTGCCCGCGAAGAGTGACTTCCAATCACCCCCACTGCAGCGGCTGCACACCCTTGCACAAACAAACGCGCTTTAGAAAGGATGCCGCCACAGACTGGCTGTGGCGGCTGCCGAATCACTGGTCGGCTATGGGCTTGAACACCACAACCCCCAGCGGAGGGAGCCTGAGCGGCAGCGAACAGGGCTGGCCATGACTTTTGACATCCTGCGCCGTCACTGCGCCGCCGTTACCGAAGTTCGACCCCGCGTAAACGTCGGCATCGGAGTTGAGCACTTCAGCCCACTTGCCGCTGAACGGCACACCCACGCGATAATCTTCACGCGGCACGGGCGTCAGGTTGGCCACCACCAGCAGCGGCTCGCCCTCCCTGCTCCAGCGCAGATACGCGTAAACGCTGTTGCCGGCATCGTCGCCAATGACCCATTGGAATCCTTGGGGCTGGCAGTCCTGCTCGTGCAGCGCCTTTTCCGATTTGTACAGGCGGTTCAGATCCCCCACCAGCGTATGCACGCCCTTGTGGTCGGCATACTGGAGGAAGTGCCAGTCGAGCTCGGTGTCGTGATTCCATTCACGCCACTGCCCGAACTCACAGCCCATGAACAGCAACTTCTTGCCCGGATGGGTCCACATGAACGACAGATAGGCGCGCAGGTTGGCGAATTTCTGCCAGCGGTCGCCCGGCATCTTGTCGATCAGCGAGTGTTTGCCATGCACGACCTCGTCGTGAGAGATCGGCAGAATGAAGCGCTCCGACCAGGCATACACCAACCCGAAACTCAGCCGATCGTGGTGATGCTGGCGATGAATCGGGTCTTGTTCGATGTACTTGAGCGTGTCATGCATCCAGCCCATGTTCCACTTGTAGGCAAAGCCCAGGCCGCCCTGCTGGGTCGGCTGGCTGACACCCGGCCAGGCGGTCGACTCTTCAGCGATAACCAGCGCCCCTGGTGCTTCCAGCGCAACGACATCGTTCAAGTGACGCAGGAAATCGATGGCCTCCAGATTCTCCCGGCCGCCATAACGGTTGGGCACCCATTCACCGGCTTTGCGCGAGTAGTCGCGATACAACATGGAGGCCACCGCGTCGACGCGCAGACCGTCCACGTGAAAATTCTTCAGCCAGTGCAAGCCTGAGGCAATCATGAAGCCATGCACTTCGGTACGACCGAGGTTGTAAATCAGCGTGTCCCAATCCTGATGAAAGCCTTCCTGGGGGTTGCCGTATTCGTACAACGCCGTGCCGTCGAACTGCGCCAGGCCGTGGGTATCGGTCGGGAAATGCGCGGGCACCCAGTCGAGAATCACGCCAATGTCGTTCTGGTGACAGGCGTTGACGAACGCCGCGAAATCTTCAGGCGTGCCGTAGCGCGCACTCGGTGCGAACTGCGAAAGCAACTGATAACCCCACGAACCGCCGAACGGGTGCTCCATGATCGGCATCAGCTCGATGTGGGTGAAACCCAGATCCTTGATGTACGGAATCAGGTGCTCGGCCAGTTCGTGCCAGTTGAACGGCCGATCCGGCTCGTCTTCGCCACCGTGGTGCCACTTCCACGAACCCGCGTGCAGCTCGTAGATCGACAGCGGCTTGTGAATGTCCTGCCTGTCACCGCGCGACTGCATCCAGTCGTTGTCCTGCCAGTCAAAACTCAGCGGCGCCGCCACTTTCGAGGCAGTGTCCGGCGGCAGCGTGGTGGCCAGGGCCATCGGGTCAGCCTTGAGCGGCAGAACGCCGTGCTGACCGAGGATTTCATATTTGTACGACTCACCCGGCTTAATGCGCGGGATGAAGATCTCCCAGACGCCGGTGGGATGTCGCAAACGCATCGGATGGCGGCGGCCGTCCCAGCTGTTGAAGTCGCCTACCACCGACACGCGGCGCGCGTTCGGCGCCCAGACGGAGAACCGCACGCCGTCGACGCCGTCGACGTTCTTCACCTGCGCGCCCAGCGCGCTGCTCAGGTCGCGGTGATTGCCCTCGGCGAACAGGTACAAATCCATTTCGCCCAGCAATTGGCCGAAGCTGTAGGGATCTTCGGTGATCTGCTCGCCGGTGGCCCAAGTGATCTTCAGCAAATACGGCTCGCGAACGTCAAAATGCCCGGCAAAGAAGCCCGGCTTGTCGCTCATGCTCAGCTCGCCCAGATCACGCTCGCCATCGCGAGACAGCACCCGCACACCCAGCGCGTTAGGCAGGTAGGCACGGATGACCTGGCCCTCCTTGCCGTCGCTGTGAGGGCCGAGCATGGAGAACGGGTCACGGTGTTCGGCGCGGATCAACGCGTCCATATCGGCGGCGTTGGGCAACAACTCATGGTTGCCTTTGCCGAATTGGTCAGACGCACTCATTTTCATTCTCCATCAGACAGGTCCAGCAGCCCGCGCAAACCTTGAAGCGGAACCGACAACCAGGTCGGCCGATTCTCGGCCTCGTAGGCCACTTCATAAGCGGCTTTTTCCAGGGTGAACAACGCCAGTGCGGCGGCTTCTCCCTTGGCATCTTTCCAGGCATGGGCGACCTCGCCCGTGGCTTTGGCGTAGCCCTCGAGGAATGCTTCCCGTGCCTGACTCAAATACGTTTCGGCAACATGTTTGCGCGCCGCTTGCGCCTGAGGCGACGTGTCGGCGCTCTGCGCATTGCGTACAGCCATCGCGGCAGCGTAGTCGAAGGATCGCAACACGCCGCTGACATCTTTGAACGGGCTGTATTTGGCCCGTCTTTCCTGCAGCGGCCGAGCCGGTTCACCCTCGAAATCGATCAGATAGGCATCGCCCTTGACCACCAGCATCTGCCCCAGATGCAAATCACCGTGCACCCGCATCCGCAACCCGCCCACCGACTGCCTGGCCAGGGTTTGTACCTGGGCCAGCAGCGCTTTGCGTTTACTCAGCAGTTCACTGACCAGTTGCTGATCCTGCGGTTCCAGAGAATCTCGATGTTGTTCGAGCAAACCCAGCGCGCGCTCGATCTGCGCCGAGACGCTTTTGGCTGACGCCTGACTGTCCTTGACGCTGGTGACCTCGGTCTTGAAGTCCGGATTTTCGGTGGGCGCGCTCAATACCACGTGCATTTCGCCCAGCCGCTGGCCCAGCAGACCCGCGAAATCCTTGAGCTCCAGCAGCGCGTTGGCGTGTTGTTCGAGATTGGAATGACCGTGAGCCATCTCATCGCGCACTGCGCGCTCGAGATTGTTCTGCGTCCACTCCCAGGCATCGCCCTGATTGCTCAGGTAACCCTGCGCGATCATCAACAGATTGCTTTCGCCCTGCTGATCCACCCGCACCACCGCGCCAAGCAATGGCGAAATGTGCGAGTAACCGGCCTCGGTCAGATAGGCGCCCATTTCGAGTTCGGGGTGAGTGCCGGCGGCAACACGACGGATCATTTTCAGGACCAGCGCCTTGCCCACGACCACCGAGCTGTTGGATTGCTCGGCAGACAGATAGCGGACTTCGGACTCTTCGTTCAGGCCCAGAGGCGCGAGTTTCGAGCTTTGCTGGAACCTGAGTTCGCCATCACTGGTGGGCAGCACGGTCTCTTCATGCATGCCCTTGATGATGGCGCGAATGAACGGCTCCAGCGTGAAGGCATCGGTGATCAAGCCGACCTGACGCCCGCGCCGCACACGAGCCAGCGCCAGTTGCTGCGGCAGCGCGCTGCTGATGTCGTCTTCGGGCAACAGGCCGAACGGCAGCTGATAGCGAACCACTTCGTCCCCCGACGTGACTTCGATCTCGCTCAGCAAGACCGGGCGTACCGTGGTGCCGAAGCGCACCGCGTAGGCGATGTTGACCTTGTCGATGGCCGTGCCTTTGCCCGCGAACCAGCGTCGCTTGGGCAGGTAGACCGACAATGACGTCTGCTCCATGGTCTGGCGCAGCGGTTGATCGAGGAGTTCCTCCAGGCGCTGTTTGAGCACCAGTGTCGGGAAGTCCGGCATGCTTTGAGCGGGTTCGACGTGCCAGCTGGGCATTTGATTCTCCGCGGCCAGCAAGAACCAGTAGAAGCCATACGGCGGCAACGTCAGCAGGTAATTGAGCTGGCCAATGGGTGGAAAGGCGCTGCCGCCAAGCATCTCCACCGGCACGGTGCCGGCGTACTGCGACAGTTCGAGTTCGGCCGCCTGGGACGCCGAGGAGACGTTGGCGACACACAGGATCATTTCACTCTTGCCGTCGGGCCCGGTGTATTCGCGGGTGTAGGCAAGGATGCGACGGTTGCTCGGCGAGAGCATTTTCAGCGTGCCACGGCCAAACGCCTTCTGCTGCTTGCGCACGGCGAGCATGCGTCGGGTCCAGTTGAGCAGCGAATGCGGGTCGTGGTCCTGCGCCTCGACGTTGACCGACTGGTAGCCGTAGAGCGGGTCCATGATCGGCGGCAGGACCAGACTGGCCGGGTTGGCCCGGGAAAACCCGCCGTTGCGGTCGATGGACCACTGCATCGGGGTGCGCACGCCGTCGCGGTCGCCGAGATAAATGTTGTCACCCATGCCGATTTCGTCGCCGTAATACAGGGTCGGCGTGCCTGGCATGGACAACAACATGCTGTTGAGCAGTTCGACTCGGCGTCGGTCACGCTCGAGCAACGGCGCCAGGCGACGACGGATGCCCAGGTTGATCCGCGCGCGGCGATCAGAGGCGTAGTAATTCCACAGATAGTCACGCTCACGATCGGTGACCATTTCCAGGGTCAGCTCATCGTGGTTGCGCAGGAAAATTGCCCATTGGCAGTTCTCCGGAATTTCCGGGGTCTGACGCAGAATGTCGGTGATCGGAAAGCGGTCTTCCTGCGCCACCGCCATGTACATACGCGGCATCAGCGGGAAGTGAAAGGCCATGTGGCACTCGTCGCCGTCCTTGCCCTTGCGATCGCCGAAGTACAGCTGCGTGTCTTCAGGCCACTGATTGGCTTCGGCCAGCAGCATGCGGTCCGGGTAATTGGCGTCGATTTCGGCCCGAATCTGCTTGAGGACGTTGTGCGTCTCCTGCAGGTTCTCGTTATTGGTGCCGTCGCGCTCGATCAGGTAAGGAATCGCGTCCAGACGCAGGCCGTCGATGCCCATGTCCAGCCAATAGCGCATGACTTCCAGCACCGCTTTCATGACTTGCGGATTATCGAAATTCAGGTCCGGCTGGTGCGAGTAAAACCGGTGCCAGAAGTACTGGCCCGCCACGGGGTCCCAGGTCCAGTTGGATTTCTCGGTGTCGAGAAAAATGATCCGCGTGCCGTCGTATTTCTGGTCATCGTCGGACCAGACATAGAAGTCCCGGGCCTTAGAGCCTTTTTTCGCATGGCGCGCCCGCTGAAACCAGGGATGCTGGTCGGAGGTGTGGTTGATGACCAGTTCGGTGATCACCCGCAGTCCGCGCTTGTGCGCCTCGGCGATGAATTTCTTGGCATCGGACATGGTGCCGTAATCGCTGTGCACGCCCCGATAATCGGAGATGTCGTAACCATCGTCGCGGCGAGGCGAAGGATAGAACGGCAACAGCCAGATGGTGTTCACGCCAAGCTCGGCAATGTAATCGAGCTTGGCGATCAGGCCAGGGAAATCGCCGATTCCGTCATTGTTGGAATCGAAATACGACTTCACGTGGACCTGGTAAATCACCGCATCCTTGTACCAGAGCGGGTCTTCGATAAAGGCAGCGTTGCGAGGCTTCTTCGCCATGACCACATCCTTTGAATTATTGGTTTGTGGTTTTGATGCGCCAGATTCCGAACGGCTGATATGACGGATCGATGCGCATCCACTGCGTCTTGCCGTACCAGGTCCAGGTGTGCCCTGTCATGAGGTCCTCGCCCAGGGTCGCGGCATCGTCCGGCAGGCCCAGCTCCCAGAGCGGCAGCTCGAAGTGAGCTTCCTGAGGGTTGACCGGATCCAGACTGACCGCGATCAGAATGAAGTTGCTGCCGTCATGGCTGCGTTTGCCGAAGTACAGAATGTTGTCGTTCCAGGCGTTGTAAATGCGCAGGCCAAGGTGCGTCTGCAGCGCCGGATTCTGGCGACGGATGCGATTGAGCTGGGCGATCTCGGCAATGATGTTGCCGGGCTGGGTGAAGTCCCGCGGACGAATCTCGTACTTCTCCGAATCCAGGTATTCCTCTTTGCCCGGCACTGGCGCCGACTCGCACAACTCAAAACCCGAATACATGCCCCACAGGCCTGAGCCCATGGTCGCCAGCGCCGCGCGGATGAGAAACCCCGGACGCCCTGAATCGTGCAGGAAGTGCGGGTTGATGTCCGGCGTGTTGACGAAGAAGTTGGGCCGGTAGCACTCGCGCCACGGCGACTCGTTGAGCTGAGTGAAATACTCGGCCAGCTCGGCCTTGGTGTTGCGCCACGTGAAGTAGGTGTAGCTCTGCGAATAACCGACCTTGCCCAGCCGCGCCATCATCGCAGGCTTGGTGAACGCCTCGGCGAGGAACATCACGTCCGGGTGCTGAGCACGGATATCGGCGATCATCCATTGCCAGAACGGCAGCGGTTTGGTGTGCGGGTTGTCGACGCGAAAAATCTTCACGCCCTCCTCGACCCAGCCCAGCACCACGTCGCGCAACTCCAGCCACAGACTCGGGATCGCGTCCGGGGCGTAGAAATCGACGTTGACGATGTCCTGATATTTCTTTGGCGGGTTTTCGGCGTAACGAATCGTGCCATCCGGGCGCCACGAGAACCAGCCCGGGTGCTCCTTGAGCCACAAGTGATCCTGGGAACACTGGATGGCGAAATCGAGCGCGATCTCGAGCCCGTGTTCTGTAGCGGCCGCGACCAGATTGCGGAAGTCCTCCCGCGTGCCCAGTTGCGGGTGAATCGCTTCGTGGCCGCCGTCAGCGCTGCCGATGGCGTACGGGCTGCCGGGATCGTCCGGGCCTGCCTGCAGCGAGTTGTTCGGACCTTTGCGATGGGCACGACCGATCGGGTGAATCGGCGGGAAATACAGCACGTCGAAACCCATGTCGCGAATCATCGGCAGCCGGCTGTGCACGTCATTGAAGGTGCCGTGGCGATGCTTGTCGTCAGTGATCGAACGCGGGAACAGTTCGTACCAGCTGGCGAACTGGGCAAGCTCGCGCTCGACTTCCAGCGGGAATTCAATGCTGCGGCTCAGAAACGCGTGGTTGTCGGCCTTGGCCATGATCGCCGCGGTTTCGCTGTTGAGCAGCAGCGCCACCTGCGCCTCGTGCTCGGTGTTCTCACCCAGACGCTGCAGCAGGCTGTCGAGCTGGCCGCGCAATTCGTGCTGGCTGCGTTCGGCCGCGTGGACCAGGTGCAGACGCCCCTCTTCCAGTTCAAGGCCGATGGGCACGCCGGCTGAATACTTCTTCTCGAGTTCGTAGCGATAACTGGCGAACTGGTCGATCCAGGCCTCTAGGCGGAACACATATCGGCTCACGGACGTCGGGGTGAATTCGCCGATCCAGCTGTCATTACCCAGATCGCGCATGGGCGCCTGGTGCCACTCTTGCTCGTCGGCTGCGCGGTACCGAATGCGCACGGCCATCTTGTCGTGGCCGTCGGCGAATACCTTGCTGGTGACCACCACCGGCTGGCCGACAATGGCCTTGGCCGCAAGCTGCCCGGCATCGATCACCGGCTGCGTGTCTTCAATCACGATACGCGGCAGCTGCAAGGCCTGAGTCAGGGGTAAAGGCTGGGTTGGGTGCGGTACATCGGTGGCCAGGGAATCCGGACCGTATGGCTGATCTGCAGTCACATTCATCGAGCATCACTCCTCACGCCCCAGGGACGCTCCTTGTAAGAGTCCGTTCCAGCAACGTCTTATCCATAGAAACAATAGGGGGAGCCACCGGATTCACTGCATCCCGACGTGGCCGCATAGGTTCCGAACGCCAGCCTTGGGGAAAAGTTCAAAGAGCTTGTGCTGCAAAAAAATCGACGCAATGCCAGCTTAGTCAGCCGTTTGATCCGCGCTTGAGAATTGTGCTGAATCATTCAAAGCGGCGACGGGTCGAAGCCTGCGAGCGCTTTGAAAAACCGGCAATGACGCCTCTCGACACTGCGCTCAAGGAAGGTGAAGCCATGAACATTCCCATTCCCGCAGAAACACCCGATCCAAACATCGACGACCCGGAATTGCCGGTGCCCAAACCCGAGGAGCCGCCACCGCCGAACATGCCGCCGGTGATCGAGCAGCCCAAAGGCGATCCTCCTTCCCAGGAGCCACCTGCGGTTCTGGACGACAACTTTCCGGAATGATCCTCGCCTGGGCACGCTGACGCGTGCTCAGCCCCGCAAGGTCGGACACGTTCAGGGTTGCTGGGAATCGCCGCCGGTCTTGCGGTCCGGGCGCTTTTCCCGGTTCTCTGGCGGATCGAAGCGATCAACGATGTACGGCATCAGACTGAGAATCCCCAACGCCAGAATCGTGCTCAGCACAGCGGTCATTTCCCTGCCCATGCCTGCGGCGATGCCAATGGCGGCGGTCATCCACAGACCGGCCGCGGTGGTCAGCCCTTTGACCTGATGCGTATTGAGGTTCTCGCCCTTGAGAATGGTGCCGGCGCCAAGAAAACCGATTCCGGCGACGATGCCCTGCACCACGCGACTTAATGCGGCGTCGTCAGCCCCCGCCAGTCGCGGCACCAGGACAAACAGCGCGGCCCCCATGCTCACCAGCATGTGCGTGCGAACCCCCGCTGCCTTGCCCTTATGCTCGCGCTCAAATCCCAGCACCGCCCCCAGCAGCGCGGCAATGACCAAGCGTACGGTCACCCGGGTCAGCTGAGCGGCGTCCGTGATGTCGGAAAATTCGGCTTGCAGCGTGTCCACGACTTCTTGCCACCAGGCATTCATAGGCATTCCTTTTTCCCGTTGCGGGCGATCAGAGCTATGGACCGCGGCGCCTCGGACGAAATTCCGCGCCAAGGCATGATGCCCACGGTCGGATGGCGGAAACGATGCTCTGGAGGTGCAGTCGTACCTTCATCAACCCGTGCAGGAGAACGATCATGCCACTGGAATTCGATGGCACCCACGAGCATTGCTCAGCCCTCATCGACGGCGTCGAATACCGCAGCGCGGTGGTCGATGTGGTCATCACCACTAATGACGCGACGCACATGTCAGAAGCCGAAATCGGCGGCAGGAAAGTCCCGATCACCGAGGCTGAAGCCGACGCGCTGACGGTGTACAAGGCCCGCGACCTGCGCCATCACACGGTCGGCGTCGAGCCGGGTGAAGATTCGCCGGTCATCTGATCGGGACTGACGAAATCGGGCGCACCATGCGCCTGGTGAGGGAAACCGCCCTGCGAGGGACATGTCGTGGGATCACGGCGCGTTTCCGTAGGCAGAGCCGCTCATGGAGTGGCCCATGGATTCGCTCGGAGCGTCGAAGCCAGTTCATCTGATCTGCTGTTTATCGAAAAAACTGCACCTGTACTGAAACCTCTTTCCCGCGCATAGTGCCGGTCGTTCCCCAACGCCTCCCTGCCCTGCACCGGACATTCGCGAGCCCTCCATGAAGCGTTATGAAAAGTTTGCCGACGACATCGCCGAGCTGATCCGCTCCGGTGTGCTGGCCGCCGGTCAACGCGTGCCCTCGGTGCGCTACGCCAGCCAGACCCACGGCATCAGCCCGTCGACGGTCTTTCAGGCCTATTACCTGCTGGAACGACGCGGCCTGATTCGCGCACGCCCGCGGTCGGGTTACTTCGTCAACGACAGCTTCAGCCGCGAGGGCCTTGCCACCCAGGGTTTCGACCCGGAGAGCCCGGCGCATGCCTCGCAGGAGGCTCATGTCAGCGAATCCACCGAGGTCGATGTCAGTGAACTGGTGTTTTCGGTGCTGGAATCGATCAAGGATCCCAACACCGTGCCCTTCGGTTCGGCATTCCCCAGCGCCGGGCTGTTCCCGCTGCAACGGCTGGCCCGCTCGCTGGCCAGCGCGACCCGAGACATGGACCCGCGCATGGTGGTCAGTGACCTGTCGCCGGGCAATCCTGTGTTGCGGCGGCAGATTGCCCTGCGCTACATGGTGGCCGGGCAGATGCTGCCGATGGAAGAATTGCTGATCACCAATGGTGCGCTCGAAGCGTTGAACCTGTGCCTGCAAGCGGTCACCGAACCGGGCGATCTGGTGGCCATCGAGGCGCCTGCGTTCTATGCCTGCCTGCAAGTGCTGGAACGGCTGAAGCTCAAGGCCGTGGAAATCCCGGTGCATCCACAGACCGGCATTGATCTGGGCATCCTGGCGCAGACGCTGGAGCGCTATCCGGTCAAGGCCTGCTGGAGCATGACCAGCTTCCAGAACCCCACGGGCGCGACGGTTTCCGAATCCCGCAAACGCGAACTGGTGGAACTGCTGCGCAAGCATGACGTGCCGCTGATCGAAGACGACGTGTACGCCGAACTCTATTACGGCCAGCACGCGCCCAAACCGGCGAAAGCGTTCGACACCGAGGGCCTGGTGCTGCATTGCGGCTCGTTCGCCAAGAGCCTGGCCCCAGGCTATCGCGTCGGCTGGGTCGCGGCAGGACGTTACGTGCAGAAAGTCGAGCGCCTGAAACTGATGACCTCGCTGTGTGCCTCGATGCCCGCTCAGGCGGCCATTGCCGATTACTTGCAACATGGCGGATACGACCGTCATTTGCGCAAGCTGCGTAACAGTCTGGAAGATCAGTTGCGCGCCATGCTGGGTGCGGTGGCGAGATATTTCCCCGCGCAGACACGCGTGAGCCAACCGTCGGGAGGCTATTTCCTTTGGCTGGAACTGCCTGAGCAGGTGGATTCCCTGAAGGTCTTCCAGATAGCTCTGGCGCAGGGCATCAGCGTCGCGCCGGGGCCGATCTTCTCGCCTACGCGCCGGTTCAAGAACTGCATCCGCCTGAACTACGGCACGCCTTGGAGCGACACCAGCGAACGTGCGATGGAGACCCTGGGCAAGATCATCCGGTCAATGATGGTAGGTTAAACGAGAGGTCTGCGTGACTTCGATTCCATGACATCAAACTCATGACATCGAACTCAAGACATCAAAACTGCGGAAGCGGATCTGTGCGCTCCCGCAGGTGTGTTTCGTCGACGCGGACCTAACGACCGCCGCCGAGATCGATGAACGTTCCGGTAGAGTACGACGCCTTGTCCGACAGCAGCCAAAGGACCGCTTCGGCCACCTCATCGGCCAGCCCGCCCCGGCCCATGGGAATGGTCGGCTCCAGCTTGCTTACCCGCTGCGGATCCCCGCTCAGCGCGTGAAATTCAGTGAAGATGTACCCGGGCCGCACCGCATTGACCCGAACGCCCTCGCCCGCCACTTCTTTGGCCAGCCCGACCGTGAAGGTGTCCAGCGCGCCTTTGGAGGCGGCGTAGTCCACGTACTCGCCGGGCGAGCCCAGACGCGCCGCCACCGATGACACGTTGACGATGCTGCCGCCGTGTCCGCCATGGCGCGGCAGCATGCGCAACAGTGCGTGTTTGCTGCACAGCATCGGCCCGACCACGTTGCTCATCATGATCTTGAGCAGGCGAAACTCCGACATCGCGTCGACGCGCGAGGTCTCGGCCACGGTGCCGGCGTTGTTGACCAGCGCCGTGATCCGCCCGAGTTCGGCATCCACACGCGAGAACAGACGAATGATTTCGTCTTCGTTGCTGACATCGGCCTGAACCGCGATGGCGTGTCCCCCCGCCTCGCGGATCTGCCCGCACACGCGCTCGGCAGCGGTGTGGTCGGACAGATAATTGATGCAAACGCGATATCCCTGTGAAGCCGCCAGAACTGCCGTGGCGGCGCCGATACCTCGGGAGCCGCCAGTGATGAGGAGGTTTTTATCCATGGAGTTTCCGAATCGATCGATGCTCGTGACGTGTTGTGTGTTTTCTATTGTTATGTGTTGGCACAGCGTGAAGCGTCAGTGGGTGTTTTCGGATTCGTGTTGCTGCGCCGCGCTAATATCAGCCATGAACCGGTCCGCTGGCAATGGATGGCCCAGCAGATAACCCTGCAGCGAATCACAACCCAGACGGGTCAGGAAGCTTTGCTGGCTGGCGGTCTCGACGCCCTCCGCGACGATGCGCAGGTTCAGCGCCTGACCCAACGCCACGATGGCGGAAACGATCGCCGCATCATCGCTGTCGTGCTCCAGGTCGCGCACGAAGCCCCGGTCGATTTTCAGTTCGTTGGCCGGCAGGCGTTTCAGGTACATCAGGCTCGAATAACCGGTGCCGAAGTCATCGATGGAAAGGTCCACGCCCATGTCCGACAACTTCTGCAGCACCGTCATACTGGCGTCGGCGTCATTCATGGCCGTGGTTTCGGTGATTTCCAGGGTCAGGCAGTTGGCTGGCAGGCCGTGGGTCGCCAGCGCCCGGGCCACGGTATCCACCAGTCCCGCATGACAGAACTGCAAGGCCGACAGGTTCACGGCGATCCGCCAATGGGTGAATCCGCCGTCATACCAGACGCGCATTTGCCGGCAGGCCTCGTTGAGCACCCATTCACCGATGTTGATGATCAGGCCGGTTTTCTCTGCCAGCCCGATGAATTTGTCCGGCATCAGCAAGCCGTGCTGCGGATGATTCCAGCGCACCAGCGCTTCGGCGCCGACGGGCTCGCGGGTGCCAGCGGAAAACTTGGGCTGATAATGCAGACAGAACTGGCCTTCACGCAGCCCGGCGCGTAAATCCTGCAGCAGTTGCAACTGATTACGCGCGTTGGTGTTCATCGAAGCGTCGAAAAAGCTGTAGCCATTCTTGCCCGCGCTCTTGGCGTGATACATCGCGGCATCGGCGTTCATCAGCAATTCCTGCTGGCTCTGGCCATTGCCGGGGTACAGGCTGATGCCGATGCTGACGGTCACTTGCAGGTCATGGTCCTGCACGCTGAAGGGCCTTGCCACCAGCGAAACCTGCCGCGCCGCCACCGTCGCTACGTCATCGAGTTCTTCCAGTTCCACCAGCAGGACAAACTCGTCGCCGCCGATGCGCGCCAGCGTGTCGTGGCGGTGGAAATTCTCGCGCATGCGCAGCGCCACCTCGCGCAACAATTGGTCGCCCACGTGATGACCGAACGCGTCGTTGACCGGTTTGAAGCCGTCCAGATCCATGAACATGACCGCGAACATGCCGCCGTGGGCGTCGACCTTGCGCATCGCCTGTTCGATGCGGTCGGCCAGCAGGATACGGTTCGGCAGACCGGTCAGCGTGTCGTGCAAGGCCAGTTGCGTGAGCTCGCGGTTGGCCTCGCTCAGCGACTGCGACAGCGCGGCGGTACGGGCTTCCATGCGCGCATCCAGCACCGAGGTGAGTAACGTGATGCTCAACACCGCAAGGCTGGTGACCAGCACCAGCTTGTCCAGACCGTCAGTGCGCAGGCCGGTCAGCGCCGCCCCGCAGACGCTGCCCTCGGGGAACCCGGCGGCGGCCATGCCGGTGTAATGCATGCCGACGATGGCGAAGCCCATGATGATGGCCGCCCCGCCCCGGGCCAGACGCACGTACGGCGTCTGCCGGCGCAGGCGCAAGGCAATGCACAACGCCGCGGCAGAAGCACCGACGGCGATCAGCAGCGACACGCCGAACAGCGTGGGGTCGTAATCGATCCCCGGCTGCATGCGCAATGCCGCCATGCCGGTGTAATGCATGGCGCTGATGCCCAGGCCCATCAGCAGTGCGCCGAAGAGAATATGCAGGACCGGAACGCGCTCGTGACTGACCAGCCACAAGGCAAACCCCGAAGACAGGATACCGATCAGCAGGGACAGGAGTGTCAGGCCGAGATCGAAGCCCAGATCGATCGGCAACTGGAACGCGAGCATGCCGATGAAGTGCATCGACCAGATGCCGATGCCCATGGACAGCGCGCCACCGCCGATCCACATCATCACGGCCTTGCCGGTGGCGGAGCCGATGCGGCCGACCAGATCGAGCGCAGTGTAGGACGCCAGAATCGCCACGAGGACGGAAATCAGGACCAGGGAAAACGTGTATTGGCCGATCAGCATGCTGGCTATTGACTCGACAGATGGGCTTTTCAGCCTGAAAAATTCGGTGGCGATTGTACCGAAATCCGCAAGAATGTCGCGGCCGTCTCGTCAGAATTATGGCAATGCGCCACTTTCCTTGGGCTGACGTCCCGACAACTGCGGATCACGCGTCAAGCCGGTCTCGGCATCCCAGCCACCACCCAGTGCAGCAATCAACTGAACGCTGGCGACCAGACGGCTTTCCAGCAAGGTCAGCACGCTGCGTTCGTTGCTCAACGCCGTGGTTTGAACGTTGACCACATCAAGATAGCCAATCAAACCGGCTTTGTACTGGTTACTGGTCAGACGCAACGAGTCGCGGGCCGAGGCCAGCGCCTCGGCGCGCACGCCGGCCTCCTGTTCATAGACGCGCAGTTGCGCCAGGTAATCCTCGACTTCCTTGAAGCCGTCGAGCACGGTCTGGCGATATTGCGCCACGGTCTGATCGTAGACGGCTTCGGTGCGGTCCACTTCCGCAGCGCGCTGGCCACCGTCGAAGAGGGTCATCGCCAGTTGCGGGCCGACCGACCAGAAACGGTTGGGCAACGAGATCCAGTTGCTGAAGGTGCTGCTGCTGTAGCCGCCGCTCATGCTCAAGGTCAGGTCCGGGTAATACGCAGCCTTGGCCACGCCAATGTTGGCGTTGGCGGCCATGACCGAGCGCTCGGCAGCAGCGATGTCCGGACGACGCTCGAGCAGTTGCGAAGGCAGTTGCACCGGGATCTGCGGGAGCGCGGGCACTGTTTCGCTTGTGGCCAGGCTGAAATCAGCCGGCGCCTGGCCCATCAGCACGGCAATCGCGCTCTCGTACTGGGCACGCTGCCAGGCCAGATCGATCAGGTCCGCCTGGGTGCTCTTGAGCTGGGTTTGCGCCTGAGCGACGGCGTCACGCCCGGAAATACCGGCGCGATACTGGTTTTGCGTCATGGTCAGCGAGCGCTGGTAAGTGTCGACGGTCTTTTCCAGCAAGCGCTTCTGCTCATCGATGACGCGCAGTTGCAGGTAGTTCTGGACGAGCTGCGACTGCAGGCTCAGCTGCATTGACGCAAGGTCGGCAAGGCTGGCCTGGGCGCTGGCTTTATCGGCCTCAAGGCCCCGGCGCAGCTTGCCCCAGATATCGGCTTCCCAGCTCACGCCCAGTTGCGCGTTGTAGGTGTCGCGGATCCCGCTGCTGGAACTGCTCAGGCTCGAACTGCTGCTACCTGTGCCCTGGCTCGAACGGTTCTTGCTGGTGGTCAGGTCCAGCGTCGGGAAGAAAGCGCCCCGGGCGCTGCGCACCAGTGCGGCAGCCTGCCGGTACTGGGCTTCATACTGAGCGACGGTCTGGTTGGAGGTATTGAGCTTTTCCACCAGCGCGTTGAGCTGCGGGTCGCCGTAGATCTCCCACCAGGCGCCACGGGCGATCGCATCGCTGGGGTTGGCCTGCGTCCAGCCTTCGGCCTGCTTGAAGTGCGCCGGCGTGGGCATGTCCGGCCGCTGGTAATCGGGGCCGACCGCGCAGGCGCTCAGCAGCAGCGCGCAGAGGCCGATGCCGAACGTACGGCGAAAAGGCAGCGTGCGCTGTGGTACGGGAGCGTTGATGGGGTCGGTCATAGCGGAGTTTCCAGGGCGGCATCCGTCTGCACACCGCGCCAGGTATTGAAGCGATGGCGCAGACGGTCAAGATAAAGGTAAACCACAGGGGTCGTGTACAGCGTGAGGATCTGGCTCAGCACTAGGCCGCCGATGATCGTCAGGCCCAGCGGACGGCGCATTTCGGCGCCCTCGGCGCTGCTCAGCAGCAACGGCACGGCGCCGAGAATCGCCGCCAGCGTGGTCATCAGGATCGGACGCAGGCGTTGCAGGCAAGCGTTGCGGATCGACTCGACCGGGGTCATGCCGCCGACCCGCTCCAGTTGCAGCGCCAGGTCGATCATCAGGATCGCGTTCTTCTTCACCACGCCGATGAGCAGAAACAACCCCAACAGCGAGATGAGGCTGAACTGCCCTCCGGTGAGGTAAATGCTCAGCAGCGCGCCGACGCCCGCCGACGGCAGCGTGGACAGAATCGTCAGCGGATGAATGTAGCTTTCATAGAGAATGCCCAGCACCAGATAGACCGCAACGAGGGCGCCGAGAATCATCCACGGCTGGCTCTTCTGCGTGGCCGCGAAGGCGTCGGCGGTGCCGGCCATCTTGGCGATCACGTCCTCGGGCAGGCCGACCGCCGCCACCGCGCGTTCGATGGCCACCGTGGCTTGGTCGAGGGTCACGCCGTCGGCCAGGTCGAACGAGATGTTGTCGGAGGCGAACTGGCCATCGTGGGTCACCCGGTCGTCTTCCAGCGTGCGCTCATAGTGAGCGATGGTCGACAGCGGCACCCGCGCGCCATCGGCAGTGATCACCTGCACCTGCTCCAGCGTGACCGGGTCCAGGGCGTACTTGGGATTGACCTCCATCACCACCTGATACTGGTTCAGCGGGTCATAAATGGTCGACACCTGCCGCTGGCTGTACGCATTGTTCAGCACCGTAGTGACCATGTTCATGTCGATGCCCAGACGCTTGGCCGCGTCGCGGTCCACCACCAGTGTCACCTGTTGCGTGCCGCCGCCATCGTTGGCATCGATGGCGGTCAGCTCCTTGAGCGACTTGAGTGCAGCCACCACCTTGGGGTACCACAGGCGCAGGCTTTCCAGATCGCCGCTCTGCAGAATGTACTGGTACTGCGACGTGGTCTGCTCACGACCGCCGCCCAGTTGCAGGTCCTGATCGGGTTGCAGGAACAGACGTCCACCCGGCACCTGAGGCATTTCCTTGCGCAGCCGCTCGACCACTTGCGCCGCGCCGATCTTGCGCTCCTGAATGGGCTTGAGCCGCACGATGATGAAGGCGTTGCCGGTGCCGCCGTTGCCGCCGATGAAACCGGCAACGCTGTCCACCGCCGGGTCCTTGAGCAGCGCGGTGCGGTAGATGTCCATCTTCGGCTGCATCACCGAAAACGACAGGCCGTCATCGCCGCGCACGAAGCCCATCAACTGCCCGGTGTCCTGCTGCGGCAGGAAGGTTTTGGGCACCACGACATACAGCGCGATATTCACGCCGATGGTGATGAGCAGCGTGAGCAGGGTCAGGCGACGATGACGCAGCACCCAGACCAGACTGCGATCATAGCCGGCGATCATGCGGTCGTTGACCCGTGCGCTCCAGCGCTGCAAGCGGTTTTCGTTGCCCGGAACATGAGGCTTCAGCCAGCGCGCGCAGAGCATCGGCGTCAATGTCAGCGAGACCACCAGCGACACGATGATCGACACCGACAAGGTGATCGAGAACTCGCGGAACAGGCTTTCCACCAGCCCGCCCATGAACAGAATCGAAATGAACACCGCCACCAGCGACACGTTCATCGACAACAGGGTAAAGCCGACTTCCTTGGCACCCAGGTAGGCGGCCTGCATCGGCGCGACGCCTTCGTCGATGTGCCGCGAAATGTTCTCGAGCACGACGATGGCGTCGTCCACCACCAGCCCGGTCGCGAGGATCAGCGCCATCAGCGACAGGTTGTTCAGGGAAAAACCGTACAGGTACATGATGGCGAACGTGCCCACCAGCGATACCGGCACAGCGAGGGTGGGAATCAGCGACGCACGGAAATTCCCGAGAAACAGAAACACCACCATGATCACCAGCACCACTGCGATCAACAGGGTCATTTCCGCCTCATGCAAGGTCGCCTTGATCACCGGTGAGCGATCCATCGCCAGGTCGAGCTTGACGCTGGCCGGAAGCACCGCCTGCAGGGCCGGCAGTTGTGCCTTGATCGCCGCTACGGTTTCGATGATGTTGGCGCCGGCCTGGCGGTTGATTACCAGCAACACCGCCGCCTTGTCATTGAAGAAACCACTGTTGTAGCGGTCCTCCACCGAGTCCTTGACCGTGGCGACATCTTTGAGGCGCAGCGCGGCGCCGTTCTGGTAGCGAATGATCAGGGGCTCGTAATCTTTGGCCTTCTCCAGCTGGTCGTTGGCCTGAACCTGCCAGTTGTGCTCGCTGTTTTCCACGGAGCCCTTGGGCCGGCGCACGTTGGAGCCGGAAATCGTCGTGCGCACGTCGTCCAAAGAGACGCCGTATTGGTCGAGCAGCTTGGGCTCCAGTTCGACTCGCACCGCCGGCAGCGAACTGCCGCCGATCTGCACCTCCCCCACGCCGTTCACCTGGGACAGGCTCTGCGACAGAATCGTCGAGGCCATGTCGTACAGCTGACCCTTTTCCAGCACGTCGGAGGTCAGCGACAGCACCATGATCGGCGCCTGCGACGGGTTGACCTTCTTGTAGGTCGGCATGCTGCGCATCCCGCTGGGCAGCAGGCTGCGCGAGGCGTTGATGGCGGCCTGGACTTCACGGGCTGCACCATTGATGTCGCGATCCAGGTCGAACTGCAGAATGATCCGCGTCGAACCCTGGCTTGACCGGCTGCTCATGGTGTTGACGCCGGCAATGGTGCCCAGCGACCGCTCGAGCGGCGTCGCCACGCTGGACGCCATGATTTCCGGGCTGGCGCCGGGCAAGGACGCACTGACCACGATCACCGGGAAGTCCATGTTCGGCAACGGCGAGACGGGCAACAGCCCGAAGCTCATGCCACCCAGCAACATGATCGCCAGGCTCAGGAGCATGGTCGCCACTGGCCGTTTGATGAACGGAGCGGACAGGTTCATGGGCGACAGCTCCAGGCGGCAGCCGACACGTCGCTTGACGACGTTCTGTCAGCAGAGCGCACCAAACCAGAGGCTGGAAGCGTGAGGCTGTTCATCACACCGCCACCTCGGCTTTGCCCGAACGGCGGAACCTGCGTCCCATGCGATCGAAATACAGATAGATGACTGGCGTGGTGAACAGCGTCAGCACCTGGCTGACCAACAGGCCGCCGACCATCACCAGCCCCAGCGGTTGACGCAGTTCGGCCCCGGAGCCGCTGGCGAACATCAGCGGGATCGCGCCGAACAGCGCCGCCAGTGTGGTCATCAGGATGGGCCGGAAACGCAACAGCGCGGCTTCGTAAATGGCGGTCTGTGGATCGATGCCGCGGTTGCGTTCGGCGTCCAGGGCGAAGTCGATCATCATGATCGCGTTCTTCTTGACGATACCGATCAGCAGAATGATGCCGATGATCGCGATCATGCCCAGATCGTTGCCGCTCAGGATCAGCGCCAGCAATGCGCCGATGGCCGCCGACGGCAGCGTCGAGAGAATGGTGATCGGGTGAATGTAGCTCTCGTAGAGCACGCCGAGCACGATGTACATGGTGACCACCGCTGCCAGCACCAGCAGCAGCGTACTGGACAACGACGCCTGGAACGCTTCGGCCGCGCCCTGGAACTGGGTCTGCACGCCAATCGGCATGCCGATGTCCTTCTGCACCTGCTCGATGACCTCGACCGCCTTGCCCAGCGCCACGCCCGGTGCCAGGTTGAAGGACATCATCACCGCCGGAAACTGGCCGATGTGCGCGATCGCCAGCTGCGCCTGACGCTGTTCGACCTTCGCCAGGCTCGACAATTTGACCTGCCCGCCGTCAGTGGTCTTGACGTGGATCTGTTCCAGCGCCTGAGGCCCGAGATCGTTGGCCGACGCGGCCTGAAGCACCACGCGGTACTGGCTGGCTTGGGTGTAGATGGTAGAAATCTGCCGCTGGCCGAATGCGTCGTACAGCGCATCGGTGATCGTGGCCACGGTGACACCAAGACGGCTGGCCGCGTCGCGGTCGATGTTCAGGAACACTTGCAGGCCCTTGTCCTGAAGGTCGCTGGCGACGTCCGTGAGTTCCGGACGCTGAGCCAGTGCATCGACCAGTTTGCCGCTCCACAGACTGAGCAGCTCGGCATCCGGCGATGACATGCTGAACTGATACTGCGTGCGGCTGACACGGTCCTCGATGGTCAGGTCCTGCACCGGTTGCATGAACAGGCGGATGTCCGACAGCTGATCGACTTCCGGTTGCAAGCGCTGGATCACCTCGGTGGCAGTGACATCGCGCTGATTGTGAGGCTTGAGGTTGATCAGCATGCGACCGCTGTTGAGCGTCGCGTTGTCGCCGTCCACACCGATGTAGGACGACAGGCTGGCCACCGCCGGATCCTCGAGAATGATCTTCGCCAGTGCCTGCTGCCGCTCGCTCATCGAGCTGAACGAAACCGATTGCGGGGCCTCGGAAATGCCCTGAATGACGCCGGTGTCCTGCACCGGGAAGAAGCCTTTGGGCACCGCCAGGTACAACAACACCGTGACGCCCAGCGTGGCGATGGCGATCAGCAGGGTCAATGGCTGGTGCTTGAGCACCCACTGCAACTTGCGCCCGTACGCTGCAATCAGCCAGTCGATCCAGACGCCGCTGGCGCGGTAGAAGCGGCCTTGCTGGTGCTCCTCGGGTTCGCGCTTGAGCAAGCGCGCGCACATCATCGGCGTCAGGGTCAGCGACACGACCAGCGAAATCAGGATCGCGACAGCCAACGTGATGGCGAATTCGCGGAACAGACGACCCACCACGTCAGCCATGAACAGCAAGGGAATCAGCACCGCGATCAGTGAGATGGTCAGCGAAATCAGGGTGAACCCGATTTGTCTGGCGCCCTTGAGCGCCGCCTGCAAGGGCGTTTCGCCCTCCTCCAGATGCCGGGAAATGTTCTCCAGCATCACGATGGCATCGTCGACCACGAACCCGGTGGCAATGGTCATCGCCATCAACGTGAGGTTATTGACCGAGAACCCGGCCAGGTACATGACCCCGAAGGTGCCGATCAGCGACAGCGGCACCGCGACCGACGGAATGATCGTGGCGCTGAAACGGCGCAGGAACAGGAACGTCACCAGCACCACCAGCACGATGGAAATCAGCAATTCATGCTGCACATCGCTGACCGATGCGCGGATCGTCTGCGTGCGGTCGGTCAGCACCACCACATCCAGCCCTGCCGGCAGGTTGTCGGTGATGCTCGGCAGCAACGCCTTGATGCGGTCGACCACCTCGATGACGTTGGCACCCGGCTGACGCTGAATATTGAGCAGCACGGCCTGGTTCTCATTGGCCCAGGCGGCAAGGCGTTCGTTCTCGGCGCCATCGACGATCTGCGCGACATCCTTGAGCCGCAGCGGGCCGCCGTTGTTGTACGCCAGAATCAGATTGGCGTACTCCTCGGGCGATTTGAGTTGATCGTTGGCATCGAGCATCGACACCCGGGTCGGGCCGTCGAAGTTACCCTTGGGTGTGTTGACGTTGGAATTGCTGACCAGCGTGCGCACATCCGACAGGTTCAAGCCGTTGGCCGCCAGCGCATCGGGATTGACTTTGATCCGCACTGCCTGACGCTGCCCGCCCGCGATGGTGACCATGCCGACGCCGCTGATCTGCGCGATCTTCTGCGCCATGCGCGTGTCGACCAGGTCATTGAGTTTGGGCAACAACATGGTTTTCGAGGTGATCGCCAGCGTCAGCACCGGCGTATCGGCCGGGTTGACCTTGTTGTACGTCGGCGGCGCGGGCAGATCGGTGGGCAGCAAATTGGTCGCGCCATTGATCGCGGCCTGCACTTCCTGCTCGGCGACATCCATGTTGATGTCCAGGCTGAAACGCAGGGTGATGACCGAGGCACCGCCAGAACTGGTGGACGCCATCTGCGTCAGGCCCGGCATCTGCCCGAACTGCCGCTCCAGCGGCGCGGTCACGGCACTGGTCATCACTTGCGGGCTGGCGCCGGGGTACAGCGTCATCACCCGGATGGTCGGGTAATCCACCTGAGGCAAGGCCGACACCGGCAGCAGGCTGTAGGCGATCAGGCCCGCCAGGACGATGGCGAGCATGCTGAGCGTGGTGGCGACAGGCCGAAGGATGAACAGCCGTGACAGGTTCATACGTTGCCTTTCTGCGCGGTGGCGGCGTCCGCCGACTCACCGGACTCCTTGTCTTTGGCCGGCTGGCCCTGCAGTTTGCCGCCCGGCGTGGTCGGCACATCCTTGCTGTCGTTGACCACTTCAACGGCGCTGCCGTCCTTGAGACGGTCCGTGCCCTCCAGCACGACGCGGTCGCCCGCGGCAAGGCCTTGGGTGATCACCGTCGAGTTTTCGTCACCCGGGCCGGTCTTGAGCGAGCGGATGCGCACTGTCTTGTCGCCGTCCATCACGTAGACGAAGGTGCCATCGACCCCGAACTGCACGGCAGCCGTCGGCACCAGCACCACGCCCTTGAGCGTATTGGCCAGCAGACGCGCGTTGACGAACTGGTTGGGAAACAGGGTTTCGTCGTCGTTATCGAAGCGCGCCTTGAACTTCAGTGTTCCGGTGGTGATGTCGATCTGGTTGTCGATGCTCGCCAGTACCCCGTTGGCCTGCAACTTCACATCGCCACGGTCCCAGGCTTCGACCGGCAGCCTGGCGCCACTGCGGTAGCGGCCAATGACGTCGGCGAGATCCTTTTCCGGCAGCGTGAAGTTGACCGTGATCGGCTTGGTCTGGGTGATCACGGCGAGCGCGGTCGTGTCGTTGGCGGCCACGAGGTTGCCGACGTCCAGCTGGCGCAGGCCGATGCGCCCGGAGATCGGCGCGCGGATCTGCGTGAAATCCAGGTTCAGTCGGGCATCGCCGACCGCTGCCTGATTGGTCTTGATAGTGCCCTGATACTGACCCACCAGCGACTCGGCGGTGTCCAGGGTCTGTTTGGCGATGCTGTCTTCCTTGTACAGGTCCCGATAACGCTGTACGTCGATCTGCGCATTCTTGAGCAGCGCCTGGTTCTGCATCAGCGTGCCCTCGGCCTGTTGCAGGGCGATCTGGTAGCTGCGCGGGTCGATGACTGCCAGCAGGTCGCCAGACTTGACCTGCTGCCCTTCCTGGAAATTGATCTTGACCAGTTCGCCCGCCACCCGGCTGCGCACGTTGATGGTGTTCAACGCCGTAACGGTGCCGAGGGCTTTGTAATAAATCGGGAAATCGCCGGTGGTGGCGGCCGCCACGCGTACCGGCACAGGACCGGTCGAGCCGCCGAAGCCGGGACGCTGAGAAACGACTTTCCCGGCACCGCCGCTGCGGCTGGCGCCTTTGTGGGCCTGTTCGCTTTTTTGCGCTGAAGCGTCCGAAGGCGCAGTGGAACTGGGCCAGAAACGCCAGCAGAGGCCAGCGACAATCAACAGGACCAACAGGCTAATCAGCCAGCGACGGGAATTACGAGAACCAGACGATTGCATGAATAAGTCAACCAGTGTGCGCGTGAGCGTCTTCGGGAGGCTGAACAATAAGCATAGTTACGTGCCAAGCAAAGAGCCTTTACCGGCAATTTACCCAGTGCTTACTTTGGATAAGGTGCTGACGTGCAAATGAAAACGGCCTGAACGAGTCAGGCCGCTTAAATGTTGCCGGGTATTGCCGGGATTTTAACGGCGATACGCAGGCGACAACTTACTTCAATACCGCCAGCGCTGCGTCGTAGTTTGGCTCCTGACCAATCTCCGGCACGAGTTCAGCGTGCAGCACGTTGTCGTTTTCATCCAGCACGACCACCGCGCGGGTTGTCAGGCCGACCATCGGGCCATCTGCAATGGCTACGCCGTAGTTTTCCATGAACTCGGCGCCACGCATGGTCGACAGGTTTTTCACGTTTTCCAGGCCTTCGGCTCCGCAGAAACGCGCCTGGGCGAACGGCAGGTCGGCGGAGATGCACAGCACGACCGCGTTGTTCAGGTCATTGGCCTGGGCATTGAATTTGCGCACGGAGGTGGCGCATGTCGGGGTGTCGACGCTTGGGAAGATGTTCAGCACTTTGCGCTTGCCGGCAAAGGTTTCCAGGGTCACGTCCGCCAGATCGCCGCCGACCAGCTTGAAGGCCGGGGCCTTGCTGCCGACGGTTGGCAGCTCGCCACTGATTTGTACCGGGGAGCCTCTACGAGTCACTTGAGCCATGAGCTGAGTCCTTATTCTGAGGTTGCGGGAAAGCCGGAAGTTAACCACGAAAGCGGTTAGCGACCTACCGGTATACATGAATTTGTTGTCAGGTTCAGCGCTCGCCCCCGCGTTTGTCGAGCAAACCGGGCCGCGCGCACAGTTCCACCAGCCAGTCGACGAACACCCGCACCCTGCGCGACATCTGGCGGTGGGCCGGGTACAGCGCGGTCAACGGCAGCAGCGGTTGCGGGTAGTCGCCCAGCACTTCGATCAGTTCCTGGCGGCGCAGTGCCTCGGCGGCATGGTAGTACGGCGTCTGCACCAGGCCATAACCGGCACTGCAGGCCGCCAGATAACCATCGGCACTGTTGGTCGCCAGACTTTTCGGCAGCTCCAGTTCCTGGTTCTTGCCGTTGACGACAAACTCCAGACCATAGCGCTTGTTCGAGGTGGCTGAAAAATACTCGATGACGGTGTGTTGGCCGAGGTCGTCCAGCGTTCGGGGCGTGCCACGACGCTGCAGATACGCAGGGCTGGCGCACACCACCTGACGCATCTGCGCCAGCGGCCGAGCCACCAGCGAGTGATCCAGTGGCTGTCCGCCGCGCACCACGCAATCGAAGCCCTCGCGAATCAAGTCCACCGGGCGGTCCGACATCCCCACTTCGAGTTCCAGCCTGGGGTAGCGCTCGGTGAACTCAGGCAACATCGGCATGATGATCAGCCGACCGAACCCGGCGGGCATATCGACACGCAGCACACCTTCGGGAGCCTTGGCGACCGTGGAAAAGACCGACTCGGCGTCATCCAGGTCGTTGAGCAGGCTGGCGCAGCGCTGGTAATACGCCTGACCATCGAGCGTCGGCGTGACTTGTCGGGTGGTGCGCATCAGCAATTGAACGCCCAGATGGGCTTCCAGTTGTTTGATGAGGATGGTCACCGAGGCTCGTGGCATGTGCAGGCTGTCCGCCGCCCGGGCGAAACCGCCCAGCTCGACGATGCGCGTGAAGGCGCGCATGGCGTTGAATTTATCCATAACCGTGCCCGTCGGTCCTGTTTGATTGTTTAGATATTGCCAATAGTGAAAGCACTTTTAGCCGGTTTATCGTGGCGCTGTCGAGCAGCAAGAATAGTGATCTCCTCAACACCACAAGGAATCCATTATGCAGACGCGTCAATTGGGCAAGAATGGACCGCAGGTCTCGGCACTCGGCCTTGGCTGCATGGGCATGACCGATTTTTACACCACCGGCGGCGATACCAGAGAGGCCATCGCGACGGTTCATCAGGCGCTGGAACTGGGCGTCACGCTGTTCGACACCGCCGACATGTACGGGCCCCATACCAACGAACAACTGCTCGGCGAAGCCCTGGCCGGCAAGCGCGATCAGGCCTTCATCGCCAGCAAGTTCGGCATCGTCCGCACCCCCGGCGACGCGGGTGCGCGTGGCGTCAACGGCAGCCCCGAGTACATCAGGGCGGCCATCGATGGCACCTTGCAGCGTCTGAAAATCGACACCCTCGACCTGTACTACCAGCACCGCATCGACCCCAACATCGCCATTGAAGAGTCGGTCGGTGCCATGGCCGAACTGGTCAAGGCGGGCAAGGTGCGTTATCTGGGCCTGAGCGAGGCTTCGGCCGCAACGCTCGAACGCGCACACAAGGTCCACCCGATCGCCGCGTTACAGACCGAGTATTCCCTCTGGAGCCGTGAGCCGGAGGAAAACGGCGCGCTGGAAACCTGCCGTCGTCTGGGCATCGCCTTCGTGCCTTACAGCCCCTTGGGCCGTGGCTTTCTGACCGGTACGCTGAAAAGCCCCGATGACTTCGCCGCCGATGACTACCGCCGTAGCAGCCCGCGCTTTCAGGGAGAAAACTTCGGCAAGAACCTGTTGCTGGTGGAGAAGGTTCAGCAGCTGGCAGCCGACAAAGGCATCACCGCTGGCCAACTGGCGCTGGCGTGGGTGTTGGCGCAAGGCAGCGACGTCATCCCGATCCCGGGCACCAAGCAGCGTAAATACCTGCAGGAGAATGTCGCGGCACTGCACGTCACACTCAGCCCGGCGGAACTGCAGGCGTTGAGAGACCTGTTCCCGGTGGCCGCCGTTGCCGGTGGTCGCTATCCGGAATCGGGCCTGAAACTGGTCAACGGATAACCCTCGCGTATCAACCCACTGCCACGAACGCGTCTGCGCAGTTGCCGGTTCGATCAGTGACATGACCGACCGGCCGTTGCGCAGACACGCTCAGGCCTGAGAAAAGCCCCAGCCGTGGACCGCTGCTAGAAATCCCGCTTGTAGAAAATATCCAGCGAACTGGCGACGCCACTCGCCGCTTCCAGGTACACCTTTTTGCTCAACAGGTAACGCAGCGCGATGGTATTGGCGGGCTCGAATACGCCTACGCCATACCGCAAGCTGAGCTTGTCGGTGATCTTGCCGCTGGCGACGACCGCGGTCTTGTCGCCGCTGCCCGACGTGTCCAGCTCGAAGTCCTTGATGCCCAGGCCCGACGCGAGTTTGCCTGCGGTCGACGACCCGCCGGCCAGTCCCAGCGCCAATGCCGCCTGCGCCATCATGTTGTTGTCCTCGCCGGTGGTGCTCAACGGTCGCCCCAGCACCAGGTAAGACAGCGCCTGCTCCTGACTCATGGCCGGTTCCGAAAACACTGTGGTGGTCGGCTGCTCGGCGCTGCCGCTCAGGCGGATGCCGGCGATGATGTCGTCGGTCTGGCGAATCGCCTCGATGTCCAGATACGGCTGATCGATGGGCCCGGCGAACAGCAGCCGCGCCTTGCGGATCGTCAGGCGCTGACCATAGGCCCGGTAGCGCCCGTCGTTGAGGTTGAGTTCGCCGCGGGTGTCGAGGTTGTCGCCGATGTGCACGTGCCCTGCCAGATTGGCGGTCAGGCCGAAGCCGCTGAAACCGAGCTTGTCCTGGCCCACTTCCACGTTGACGTCCATCGCCATCGCCATGGGCGGCTTGCCCTGTTTCGTCTGCTCGCCGACGATGACCGTGTCATCCGACACCTTGACCGTGGAGGGCGGCAACTGCCGCACGGTGATATCGCCTTTGGGAATCAGCACTTTGCCCGACACTGCCAGACGATCGCCCTGCAGGGTGATTTTCAGGTCCGGCGCTGCTTCAAGCTTGGCGTAGGGCTCCACCGTGATCGGCAGCCTGGAACCCTGCAGACGGACGTCCACATCCAGCGCCTGCCCCCATGCCACCTGACCCGCCAGACTGCCCTGCCCGGTCGGCCCGCTGCTCCAGTTGCCCTTGAGCTGCACGCTTTCGCCAGCGATCAGCGCCTGCAGATTGAGCTTCTCCAGACTGACCGGCAACTCCGGACCCGACACTTCGCCTTCGCTCAGGACCACGTTGCCGTTGATCTGGGGCGCCAGCAGCGTGCCGGAGATGCGCCCGTCGCCGTTGAGCTTGCCGTTGAGTTTTTCCACCATGGGCACGAACGGACGCGCCACCGACACATCCAGGCCACTCAGATTGAACGTGCCGCTGACCGGTTTAGCCTTGGCGACGGGATCAATGCTCAGACGCGCCAGCAACTGTCCCAGCTTGCCGCCACGAAAATCGAGGCTGCTGTCGACCTTTTTCGGCGTCAGGGTGCTGCTCAGCTTGAGCGTGTCGTAGGGGAAGTCGACCCACTGGGTCTTGTCCTTCACCCGCAGCGTGCCGCCGCTGGCATCGATGACGATCTGCCCGTTGGGCCCCGAGGCGGGCAAGTCGAGCTGAACATCGGCATTGAGCGCGCCTTTCCAGGCGAAATCCTTGGGCAGCCACTGCGCGAGGCTGTCCAGCGGAAATTGCTTGAGGTGATAACGCAGGCGCGGATCCGGCATCAGCCGTTGATCTTCGCCGCACAGGCTGGCGGGGCCGGAGGTCCAGCAGTGCGCACCGAAATTGACCTTGCCATCGGCCAGCCGCTCCAGTTTCGCCGGCTGCTGGAGCTTCCAGTCCTGACCACCGCTTTGAATGTCGCCGCTGGCAAGCCGGCCCCGCCAGTTGCCTTTGTCCAGATTTCCGTCAAGGGCCAGCGCCAGTTTCAGCAGCGGGCCTTGAAGATCCAGTTTGACCTGCTGACGCTTGATATCCCCGGAGCCATCGACGTTCAGGTTGCCCAACGCGGTGTCGCCCGTCTGGATGCCCCGGACGTTCAGATCCAGGTTGCCACGCTGGGCGCTGTCCAGCCTGGCGGCAAGGTTCAGGCTCTGTAACTGATGGGTCTCATAAGCCAGTCGAGCGCCCTGCAGATTCAGTTGCCCTTGCGGCGCCTGCAGCGTGCCGGCCAGATCCAGGCGACCTTTGACCTGCCCTTGCAGGCCCGGCCAGAGCTGTCCGAGACGCGGCAGATTCAGGTCCAGTTGCCCAAGCAACTTCTGTTGCAGGCTGCCCGAACCGTTGATGCGGTTGTCGCCCAGACGAATGTCCAGCGCAGTGACATTCCATTTGTCTGCCGCCCCGTCCGCTTTGGCCTGCAGCACGGCGGGTTGGCCTCGCAAGCGGCCCTTGAGGTTCAGATCGGCGTTCAGACTCAACTGCTCATTTCTGAATGCACCCTGGCTGCGCAGCGGCCCGGCCAGCGACCCCGGCAACTCGGCCACCCAGAACGCCGGATCGATGGCGCTGAGGTCGAGCGAGGTGTCCCAGGCGACCCCGTCGGCGAATTGCAGTTTCAGGAAACCACTGGCTTTGCCCTGCCCGGCCGCCAGTTCCAGCTGTGGCAGAAACACGTTTTGCAAGTCGCCGCTGAACGGGCTTTGCAGGGTAAAAGGGCCGGCAGGTCCTTTGAAGTCACCGGCAAAATGGCCCAGGTATTTGCCGTCGGTGTAGGACACTTCACCTTTGAAGGTGTGGATGCTGACCTGAGGCTCATCGATCACCGGGTACAGACGGTGCCAGGGAAAATCCAGCCAGTCGACGCGGGCGTTGGCGGTCAGGCCCGTCTGCCAGTCAACATCCGCACTGAGCCCAAGGCGCTGGTCGGCGCTGGCGTTCAGGTCCAGCGCTTTGATCTGCGCGCCCTTGGCGTCGACCCGGCCCTGTAATGCCAAGGCAACAGGCCCTTGTTCGGCGGGCAGGCTGGCGTTGCCAAGAATTGAGTAACCTGTGGCCAGGTCGCCCTTGGCGTTGAGCGTCAAGTGGTTGAGTTGCAGCGTGTCGGGCAGGTCGGGTGCCGGCTTGAACCCGTCGCTGGAGATCGTCACTTCAGCCGGCAGGTCGGTCACCAGCGGCTGCAATTGCCCCACCAGCGTGGCGTCGAGATAGCCGCTGCTGCGGGCATTCAGTTGCAAGGTCTTGAGCAGATCGCCCTCGATGTTCAGTGCCAGGGACAGCGGCTGACCACTGATATCGGGCAACTTCACTTGCCCCTGCGCCGTCAGCGGCCAGTCGCCGCCAGGTTTGAGCAGTCCGGCCAGGTCCAGCACGATGTCGTCACGTTGCGCGTGCAGGGTATCGATCTTCAGCCCGTCAACCGTCCAGTGCGCGGCCAACTGCAGATCACGGACCTGCTCGGAACCGTCAAGGTACAGGCTGCCGACCTGCACATGCCCCAGTTCGATGGCCAGCGGCAGTTTCAGATCCGGCAATGTGATGGGCCCACTGCTCTGCTCGCCGCTGGAGGGCGCGAAGTGCAGACGGACATCGCCAGCCTGCAACGTGTCGATGCACAGCGTCATGCGGGTCAGGCAGGACGGCGACCAGTCGAACACCGGCGCATCGACTTCGACACGACTCTCCCCCTGCTGCCAGATCAGCCGGTCAGCTTGCCACTGGCCGCCGAGATGCCCGGAGAAGTTGTCGAGTTCAAGGCCCGGCACCAGGCCCAATGCCCAGCGACTGCCTGACTGGGTGCCCAGCAGTACGCCCAGCGCCAGCGTGATCAGCAGCATGAGGGTCAGTACAGTCGCTGCCACGATGACGGCGACACGTTTTGCCAAAGCCTTGTTCGTCACAATTCAGGTCCCATCGAGAAATGCAGACGAATGCCGCCCTCATCATCCAGCGCATGGGCCAGGTCCAGGCGCAGCGGCCCGACCGGAGAGACCCAGCGAACACCAATGCCGACGCCGGTCTTGAGGCTCGGAAAATCCAGCGAGTTGAAGGAATTGCCCTGATCGACGAAGGCCGCGACGCGCCATTTTTCGGCGATCGAATACTGGTATTCGGCACTTCCGGCGATCATGTAACGGCCGCCGATCTTGTCACCGTCGGAGTTCTCCGGGGACAACGACTGATAGTCATAGCCGCGCACGCTCTGGTCGCCACCGGCAAAAAATCGCAGCGACGGCGGAATGGATTTGTAACCGTTGGTGGCCGTACCGCCCACCTGAAGACGACCCAGAAACCGGTGGTTCTGCGCCAGCGTGGTCAGGCCTTTGACCAGCGCCGTGCTGTGCACGACGTTGGCGTCGGAGCCAAGCCCCTCTTTGGCCACTTGCGTGTCGAACTGCAGTCGATAGCCGTTGTGCGGATCGATACGGTTGTCGCTGCGCAGGTACGCGTAACTGATGCCGGGCATGAGCAAGGTGCTCAGACCCGAGTCATCGCCAAGCCGGTATTCCTCTCGTTGCCACTTCAGCGAGATGACCCGCTCCCAGCCGCTGGGCAGCTTGCTGTGCCATTCAGGGCCGACCGTCAGCAATTTGCTCAGGCTGTCAGTGTCGGCAATTTCTTCATATTGATAGCCGCCGGCGAAGCGCAGTTTGTCAGTCAGCGGCGGGTCGAGCGGGATGTCATAGAACAGCCCGACGTTCTGCCGTGGCGCTGAAACCTCGGCCTCGGCGCCGTAACTGTGACCCTGCGGATTGACCCAGTGCCGCGTCCAGTTGGCCTTGACCCTGGGCCCCACGTCAGTGGAATAGCCGACACCGAGCCCCATGGTGCGGGGTTTGCGTGTCTGCAACTGAACGTCCACCGGAATGACCTGGCCCTGCGCGTCAGTGGGTGATGCATTCACCCGCACGCCTTCGAAATAACCGCTGGACTGCATCGCCTGGTTGAGCTCGGCAATCAGCTCGGAATCGTAGGGCGTGTCCTGTTTGAACGGCACCATGCGCTGCAGCAGGTCCTCGTCGAACGGAGCGTCGCCACTGAACGACACTTTGCCCAGCGAAAAACGCGGACCGCTGTCGTAGACCAGTTCGATATCGGCAACACCTGCGCGGGGATCGACCGACAGCCGCTGAGTGACGAAACGTCCCTTGAAAAAGCCGTAGCGCGCGGCCTGATTCTGGATCAGATGCTTGGCGTCTTCGTAGTGGCCATGATTGAGCACCGCGCCGGATTTGAGCACATCGCTCTTGGGCACGCGGAAAGCCTTGAGCTGACTGGCAGGCCCCTCGATGCGCACGACGACGTTACGCAAGTGCACGGGCTCGCCTGTCTGAACGTTGAGAACCAGGTGCAGGTTTTTGTCGGCGTGGGTGACTTCGCTGTCGATCCGGGCCTGGTAATAACCCAGTGCCTGGGCAGCCTTTTGCGCCTGCTCGACGGCGCCGACACTGAAACGCTCGAGCGCCTGCTCGTCGCGCTCGCCCAATGTGCCCACATACCCTTCGATATTGGATTTGAGCGCCGCATTGGCAGGCTTGATCCGCACATCCAGCTGGGCATCGGCGAACGCTGCGCAGCTGGAGAACATCAGGAGAAAACCACTGGTGAATCGATGGAAAAACGTCATAGGCGCGGATGCTAACACGAGCTGCGGGAACGACTGCAGCCCGCGGATAGAGGGAAGTGTGCGCAGGTCAAGCCATCGAACCCATCGAAACCTGAGGATTTGGGTGGAAAAAAACGTGCTCTCGGATAGGTCCTACAGCGACTTCACCGATTTCCTCGTAACCGTGTCGTTTGTAGAACTCGAGATAATGGCCATTTCCCGTGTCGAGCACGATGCCCTGAGAATGCTCGTCAACGGCACACCAGTCGTGTAACGCCTGCAGCAACTGCTCGCCGAAGTGCTGACCCTGAAAATCGGGGTGTACGCCCATCAGCGGCAGCACATGAACCGCTTCGGACGGCAGGCAGGCGAGCACCGAATGGTAGTAGTCCAGATAGCGCTGAGTGCAGCGCAGACCGGTGCTCATGACCATGCGCAAACGCCAGGCCCAACTCTCGGTGATGCCCAGCCGCCGCTGGGGCGGCGCAATGAGCGCAACGCCCACCAGGCGGTCTTCGACGAACAGGCCCAAGGCCGGCATGTCCTGCAGAAAATGCTGTTTGACCAGTTCGCGAATCGTCGCGCGTACCCGGTGCTCGTAGCCCGAGCGTCCAGACTCGAACAGATAGCCAAAGCTCGGCTCCTGTCGGTAGGCGTGGTAGAGCAACGAGCGTGCTTCGCGGGAATAACCACTGTCGAGCTGGCGGATTTCAGCCGTGACGCTGGAAGAATGAGGCATGGATTCAGGCATGGAATGGTCCCTTCAGATACGCCCCGGTGCGGCCGCTCGGGATCATGCTGTACAGCGTTCGAGTGGCGGCCCGCCGGCGCAGTTCCCATGAGTTTTCACCCCGTTTGGACAGCGTAGCAGCCGGCGCCAGCGCCATCGGTGCACGTTGGCGCTGGCCGTTGGCAGGCAGGTCGGCTAGCATCGCTTTTTGTTTTTGCCAGGACTGCCGCCTATGAAAATTGTGTCTTTTAACATCAACGGTCTGCGCGCCCGTCCGCATCAGCTGGCGGCGCTGATCGAAAAACACCAGCCCGACGTCATCGGCCTGCAGGAAACCAAGGTCTCGGATGATCAGTTTCCGCAGGCGGAAATCGAAGCGCTGGGTTATCACGTGCACTTCCACGGTCAGAAAGGCCACTACGGCGTCGCCCTGCTGTCGCGCCAGCCGCCGATCGCGCTGCACAAGGGTTTCGACACGGACGATGAAGAAGCGCAGCGGCGCTTTATCTGGGGCACGTTCGCCGACCGCAACGGCCTGCCGGTCACTGTGATGAACGGTTATTTCCCGCAGGGCGAAAGCCGCGACCACCCCACCAAGTTTCCCGCCAAGCTGCGCTTTTATGCCGATCTGCAGCAGCTGCTGGAAACCCGTTTCAGCAATGACCAGCCACTGGTGGTCATGGGTGACGTGAACATTTCTCCCGAAGACAGCGACATCGGCATCGGTCCGGACAACGCCAAGCGCTGGCTGAAAACCGGCAAGTGCAGCTTCCTGCCGGAAGAGCGCGAGTGGATGGCCAAGCTCAAAAGCTGGGGGCTGGTTGATAGCTTCCGCCACTTGTACCCGGAAGTGATCGATCAATTCAGCTGGTTCGACTACCGCAGCCGCGGTTTCGAGGACGAGCCCAAGCGCGGGCTGCGCATCGACCTGATTCTGGCCTCCCACGGACTGCAACCGCGCATCAAGGCGGCCGGTGTCGATTACGACCTGCGTGCGATGGAAAAACCATCGGATCACGCGCCCATCTGGCTCGAACTCGAGTAAGCAGGCTGCCTGAATCACACGGCTCGTCGGCAGTGGCAGGCCCGCAATGCTGCCGCCGACGAGCCGACGCGTTACACCTGTCGCAGCGAACCCGCGTCGGTCACATGACTGTCATTCATCTGTCTTATTCTCCGGCGACTTCCGGCCATAAGAAGATGTCGCCATGCAGCGCACCCGCCTCTTTCAGCTCATGTTTGTCGCCTTCGCGGCGCTGTTCAGCTCGCTGTGTTCCGCTGCGAGCGCATTGCCCGCCTCACCCGACGGCAGCCCTGTGTTGCGCATTCAAGGCTCCAACACCATCGGCGCGCAGTTGGGCCCGGCGCTGGTAAAAGGCCTGCTCGAGCAGCAAGGCGCTCAAGCCATCACCCAACACACCGGCGCGCGGCCCAACGAAACTCGCATCGTCGGCCAGTTGCCTACCGGACAAACCGTGAGCATCGATATCGCCGCACATGGCTCCACCACCGGTTTTTCTGCGCTGAACGCCGGACACGCCGATCTCGCCGCGTCATCCCGGCCCATCAAACCCGGCGAAGCCAGCGAGCTGACGGCGCTGGGCGACTTGCACAGCGCCGAGGCCGAGCAGGTGATTGCCATCGATGGCGTCGCGGTGATCGTTCATCCGGGCAATCCATTGCGCGAACTGAGCACTGACCAGTTGGCGAAGGTGTTTTCCGGCGACATCCGCGACTGGGAACAACTGGGCGGCCCGGCAGGCGCCATTCATTTATATGCGCGAGACCAGCAATCAGGCACGTTCGACACGTTCAACGAGCTGGTGCTGACCAAAGCCGGAAAAGCACTGGCTTCGGCTGCGAAGCGCTTCGAGGCCAGCGAAACGCTCTCCGACGAAGTGAGCCAGGATCGTCAGGGGATCGGCTTCATCGGCTTGCCCTACGTACACAACGCGAAAGCCGTCGCGATCATCGATGGCGACTCCAAACCCATGCTGCCGAGCACCAGCCTCATCGCCACCGAGGACTATCCGCTGTCACGCCGCCTGTATTTTTACCTGCCGCCGGGCACCGAACAGCGCTGGGCCAAGGCGCTGGTGCGATTCGCCCAAAGCCCGCAAGGCCAGTCCATCGTTGCGCAGAACGGCTTTGTGGCGCAGACCGTTCAAGCGGTCAAGGTGCGAGCGACCCCGCAGATGCCAGCCGAGTACCAGAATCTGGCGCGGCAGGCCGAACGTCTGTCGGTGAACTTTCGCTTCGCCCAAGGCAGCGCGACGCTGGACAACAAAGCCAGGCTTGACCTCAAGCGGGTGGCGGATTACCTGAAAGCCCACGACAAGCTGGATCAGAAAGTGACGCTGGTGGGATTTGGCGACGCCAAAAGCGATCCGGCACGCGCGCAGTTGCTGTCCAGGCTGCGAGCGATGGCAGTTCGCCGGGAATTGATGAAACGTCAGGTGATCCTGCGCGATGTGCTCGGTTTCGGCGACGAAATGCCGGTCGCGACCAACGATGGCGACGAAGGTCGAATCAAGAACCGGCGTGTCGAGGTGTGGGTGGAATAGGGTCTACGCAAACCGGCGCGATTGCTGAACGCAGCGCGAGCGCGTGTCCGCCAAGGCCTCGGTGCATCCGGTGAACAGGCTCTGGATGCACCGGCCGCAGGTGAACGTCACGCCCTTGAACGATGCCGGTGGCTGTTGGCGAATCAGCGGTGCTCGCTGCGCAGCAGCTCTTTAGGCACGTATTTGCCCACCTCGTGTTTGCCGATGGCCGCCCGATGCACCTCGTCCGGGCCGTCAGCCAGGCGCAAGGTCCGCTGCATGGCGTACATGTAGGCCAGCGGGAAGTCGCCCGACACCCCTGCTCCGCCGTGAATCTGGATCGCCCGGTCAATCACGCGCAACGCGACATTGGGCGCGACGACCTTGATCTGCGCAATTTCGCTTTTCGCCACTTTATTGCCGACGGTGTCCATCATGTACGCAGCCTTGAGGGTCAACAGCCGCGCCATGTCGATCTCCATGCGCGAGTCGGCGATCTTGTCGATGTTGCCTCCCAGCCGCGCCAGCGGGCGGCCGAACGCGGTGCGCTGCACCGAGCGTTTGCACATCAGTTCCAGCGCTCGCTCGGCCATGCCGATCGAACGCATGCAGTGATGAATCCGCCCCGGGCCCAGGCGGCCTTGCGCGATTTCGAAGCCGCGTCCTTCACCCAACAGGACGTTTTCGTATGGCACGCGCACGTTGTCGAACTGCACTTCGGCGTGTCCATGGGGCGCATCGTCGTAGCCGAAGACCGGCAACGGGCGCACGATCCTGACGCCCGGTGTATCGGTGGGGACAAGGATCATCGAGTGTTGCTGGTGGCGCGGCCCGTCCGGATTGCTCAACCCCATGAAAATCATGATCTTGCAGCGCGGGTCGCACGCGCCCGATGTCCACCATTTACGCCCGTTGATCACCCACTCGTCACCCTCGCGAATGGCGGTGGCGGCCATGTTGGTGGCGTCCGAGGACGCCACGTCCGGTTCGGTCATGGCGAATGCGGAGCGGATCTCGCCGCGCAATAACGGCTCAAGCCATTGCTGCTTCTGCGCCTCGCTGGCGTATCGCACCAGGACTTCCATGTTGCCGGTGTCAGGCGCGGAGCAGTTGAAGGGCTCAGGCCCCAGCAGCGACCGGCCCATGATTTCCGCCAGCGGCGCGTACTCGAGGTTGGTCAGGCCTGCGCCCAGTTCAGACTCGGGAAGAAACAGGTTCCACAGCCCCTCGGCCTTGGCGCGGGCCTTGAGCGTTTCCATGATCGCGGTCGGCTGCCAGCGGTCGCCTTCGGCAACCTGGCGCTCGAACACCGGTTCAGCCGGATACACATGGGCATCCATGAACGCGGTAACGCGCTCGCGCAGTTCCTGAACCTTCGGAGAATAAGCGAAATCCATCGGGCGACTACCTTCTATGAGGTGTTGTTAAGGCGTGAACCGATGCTAGAACAGCGCCTTTCATTTATCTAACCTATTCTCGGCGTGTATAAACATTCATAACCGATATATGATCGGAGCACCCCGAACAACAAAAAAACAGCACGAGGCGCACAGCAATGAACCTGAGCAAGGTCGATCTCAATCTCTTTATTGTGTTTGACGCCATCTATACCGAGGCCAACCTCACCCGCGCCGGTCAGATCGTCGGGATTACCCAGCCCGCTGTGTCCAACGCACTGGCCCGTCTGCGCGAGACCTTCAACGATCCGCTGTTCGTGCGTACCGCGCAGGGCATGGTGCCGACGCCCATGGCTCAGAACATCATCGGCCCAGTGCGCAACGCGCTCTCATTGCTTCGCGTGTCGGTGCAGGAAAGCCGTATCTTCAACCCGCTACAGGCGAGCAAGAATTACCGCATCAGCATGACCGACCTCACTGAAGCCGTGATTCTGCCGGCGCTGTTTCAGCGCCTGCGTCGCCTGGCGCCGGCGGTCACCATCGAGAGCTTCCTGTCCAAGCGTCGCGAAACCACCAAGGAACTGGCGGCCGGGCGTCTGGATTTCGCCGTCGACGCACCGCTCAATACCGACCCGCAGGTTCGTCACGTCAAGCTGATGGAAGACAACTACGTGTGCGTCATGCGCAAGGGGCACCCGCTTGCGCACAAGTCGTCCATCACTCTGGACGATTACTTGGGCGTCGCCCACATCCATATTTCGAGCCGGCGCAGCGGATTGGGCTATGTGGACCTGGCGCTGGGCAAAATGGGCATTCAGCGCAAGATCGCGCTGCGTTCGCAGCATTACCTGATGGCCTCGCAGGTGCTGCAGCAGACCGACATGGTCATGACCGTTCCAGAGCGCTTCGCCCGCCGCAACGATCTGCATTTCGTCTACCTGCCGGTGCACGACGTGCCCACTGTGGAGACCCATTTGTACTGGCACGAAAGCACCGACCAGGACCCGGCCAACCGCTGGATGCGCGAGCAGATCATCGAGCTGTGCCAGCTGGTCACCGCCCATGAGCGCAAGCTGGAGAAAGAATTGGAAGAGGCCATTCGATAAGCCTGCTTGACGTTTACGTCAAGGTCGCCGTAGGTTAGCTCGACGCCTTCCTCGTTCGAGCTTCCTCATGAGCAACCCGACCTACAGCATTTCCGATCTGGCCCGTGAGCTGGACATCACCACCCGCACCATCCGCTTTTATGAAGAACAAGGCATGCTGAGCCCCGAGCGACGCGGCCTTGAGCGGATCTACTCGGCCCGCGACAAGGTCACGCTCAAGCTGATTCTGCGCGGCAAGCGCATCGGCTTTTCCCTGGCCGAGTGCCGTGATCTGATCGGCCTGTACGACCCATCCGGCGGTAATCAGAAGCAACTGAATACGATGCTGGAGAAAATCGTCGAACGCCGCGCGCAACTCGATCAGCAGTTGCTGGACATTCAGCAGATGCAGCTCGAGCTGGACACTGCCGAGGAACGCTGTCGAGCGGCGCTGGATAAAACTCCATGAAGTCAGCTGTTTAGCGTCTTTTTCTCATGTTTTTTATAGGTTCAATTCAGGATATCCCTGCCATGCTGCTCCCTCAACGTGTACGTCTGGTAGAAGTCGGCCCGCGTGACGGCCTGCAAAACGAGGCCCGCCCTGTGAGTCTGGAAGACAAGGTGCGGCTGGTGAACGATCTTACCGATGCAGGCGTCGGCTACATCGAAGTCGGCAGTTTCGTGTCTCCCAAGTGGGTCCCGCAGATGGCCGGTTCTGCCGAGCTGTTCGCCAGCATTCAGCGCAAGGACGGGGTCACCTATGCCGCCCTCGCCCCCAATCTGCGCGGATTCGAGGATGCATTGGCCGCAGGCGTGAAAGAGGTCGCCGTGTTCGCGGCTGCCTCCGAGTCGTTTTCCCAACGCAATATCAACTGCTCGATCAGTGAGAGCCTGGACCGGTTCCTGCCGATCATGGAAGCCGCACATCTGCATGGCGTGCAGGTGCGCGGTTATGTGTCTTGCGTGTTGGGCTGCCCTTATGAAGGCGACGTCTCGCCGCAACAGGTCGCCGCCGTGGCCAATGAGCTTTATGCGATGGGCTGTTATGAGGTGTCCCTCGGCGACACCATCGGTACCGGCACGCCGGGCGCGACCCGCCGGCTGTTCGACGTGGTCGCCGGACAGATCCCGCGGGGCAAGCTCGCCGGGCACTTTCACGACACCTATGGTCAGGCGCTGGCGAACATCTACGCAGGGCTTCTGGAAGGCATCCAGGTGTTCGACAGCTCCGTCGCAGGCCTGGGCGGCTGCCCGTACGCCAAGGGCGCGACCGGCAACGTCGCCAGCGAAGACGTGCTGTACATGCTCAATGGGCTGGGCATCGCCACGTCGATCGACCTGGACAAGCTGATTGCCGCGGGCCAACGGATCAGCGAAGCCGTCGGCCGCAGCAATGGTTCGCGGGTGGCAAAGGCACGTTTGTCGGCCTGACGTGCGACATGTTGTCACACAGTGTTACCCTGCTCGGCATTGTGGTGATGGAAACGGGTAACACGGAAACACTTGGCAAAGAATCTCAGGATTCGTCAGCAGGTGAATATCCCTCAAAGCCCCGGATTCCGGCACTTCTTAAAAATTGGCATGGCTTCTGCTATGTCTTACGTACAACAAAAATAACAAAATGCAGCAACCCAATAAAAACAAGACGTATCGGCTCTGACATAACAAGAACAACACGGACAGAGGCGCAGCTAACTGATTTTTTTGGAGTGGATTGCTTTGTGAGGCTCAGGCCCCACGACCGGACAGAGAACAATAAAACTGCCTTAAGGTAGCGACCCGACCGGTTGGATCGACAGATCGAAGCTGTATCAGCGCTCAAAAAAATACGTTTGCTCTTGGACCCCGGATGGGGGTCGCTCAGAAAACCAGAAAGGTATGGCTGCCAAAAACAACAACAGGCCACCTGAAAACAAAAAAGAGCATGCAACTGAACTTGAAGGGGAGCCCAGGCTCCCCTTCGTGCTATCTGTCGTTCAACCACCCGCCTCTCCCGCCTCCAACACTGTGCTCCCCATCAATCGGGCTGGCGCTGCATGCGGTATCGCCTAGCCACCGAGGTCAACCTGCAACCCCTCCTGCATCCATGAATCCTCCGTTGACAGGCCTGCGGTCGCAGGTTTACGTTAACGTAAAGGTGATACATTTTATGACCCCTGACAGCTCCTCCAAAAACAATAAGGGAACGCAGTCTCATGAATTACCCCACGCTCAATTTCGGCCTCGGCGAAACCATCGACATGCTGCGCGATCAGGTTCGGGCCTTCGTCTCGGCAGAACTGGCGCCCCGCGCCGCGCAGATCGACGAAGACAACCTGTTCCCGGCCGACATGTGGCGCAAGTTCGGCGAGATGGGCCTGCTCGGCATCACGGTCGATGAGCAATACGGTGGCGCCGGGCTGGGCTATCTGGCGCATGTCGTGGCCATGGAAGAAATCAGCCGCGGTTCGGCGTCAGTGGCATTGTCCTACGGCGCTCACTCCAATCTCTGCGTCAACCAGATCAATCGCAACGGCAATCCCGAGCAGAAAGCCCGCTACCTCCCCAGCCTGATCAGCGGCGAACACATCGGCGCCCTGGCCATGAGCGAGCCCAACGCTGGCTCCGATGTGGTGTCGATGAAACTGCGGGCCGACCGACGCGGCGATCGCTTCGTCCTCAATGGCAGCAAGACCTGGATCACCAACGGGCCCGACGCCCACACCTACGTGATCTACGCCAAGACCGATCTGGAAAAAGGCCCCCACGGCATCAGCGCTTTCATCGTCGAGCGCGACTGGAAGGGTTTTTCGCGCGGCAATAAGTTCGACAAGCTGGGCATGCGCGGCTCGAACACCTGCGAGTTGTTTTTCGATGACGTTGAAGTCCCCGAGGGAAACTTGCTGGGCACGCTCAATGGCGGCGTCAAGGTGTTGATGAGTGGACTGGATTACGAGCGCGTCGTGCTGTCGGGAGGCCCGACCGGCATCATGCAGGCTTGCATGGACCTCGTACTGCCTTACATCCACGACCGCAAACAATTCGGCCAGAGCATTGGCGAGTTTCAGCTGATTCAGGGCAAGGTCGCCGACATGTACACCCAGCTCAACGCCAGCCGCGCCTATCTGTACGCTGTCGCTCAGGCATGCGAACGCGGTGAGACGACGCGCAAGGACGCGGCCGGCGTCATCCTTTACAGCGCCGAACGGGCCACGCAAATGGCCCTCGATACCATCCAGATTCTCGGCGGCAATGGCTACATCAACGAATTTCCCGCAGGCCGGCTGTTGCGTGACGCCAAGCTCTACGAGATCGGCGCTGGCACCAGCGAAATCCGCCGGATGCTGATCGGCCGCGAACTGTTCAACGAAACCAGATGAGGCCCTTGCGCGCGATGAGCACCAGGCATCGGCGACATCCCGACGTCGCTGTTTCGAAGAATGGACGCCCTCAGGAGTAAGGCTCGAATGGCCATTTTGACGACCCATATCAACCCGCGCTCGCCGGACTTCGCGATCAACAGCCAGGCCATGCGCGGTCAGCTGGATGCGCTCGACACCCTCCTCGCCCAGGTTCAGCAGGGCGGCGGTATCAAGGCGCAGGAGCGCCACACGTCGAGGGGCAAACTGCTGCCGCGCGAACGTATCAATCGCTTGCTCGACACTGGCTCGGCGTTTCTGGAAATCAGCCCGTTGGCGGCCTATCAGGTGTATGGCGAAGACGTGCCAGCGGCGGGCATCGTCGCTGGCATCGGCCGCGTCGAGGGCGTGGAATGCATGATCATCGCCAACGATGCGACGGTGAAAGGCGGCACGTATTATCCGCTGACGGTGAAGAAACACCTGCGCGCGCAGACCATTGCGCAACAAAACCGTCTTCCGTGTATTTATCTGGTGGATTCGGGCGGTGCCAACCTGCCCCGCCAGGACGAGGTGTTTCCGGACCGCGAGCACTTCGGTCGCATTTTCTTCAATCAGGCCAACCTGAGCGCTGAAGGCGTTCCGCAGATCGCGGTGGTCATGGGCTCTTGCACCGCGGGGGGCGCGTACGTCCCGGCGATGGCGGACGAGACCATCATGGTTCGGGAACAGGCCACGATTTTTCTTGCCGGGCCACCGCTGGTCAAGGCGGCGACCGGTGAAGTGGTCAGCGCCGAGGACCTGGGCGGTGCCGATGTGCATTGCAAGGTCTCAGGCGTAGCCGATCATTACGCCGAAAGCGACGCTCACGCGCTGGAACTGGCGCGCCGCAGCATCGCTCATCTGAATTGGCGCAAGCACGGTCAGGTGCAGGTCCGACAGCCCGTTGCGCCGCTGTATTCAAGCGATGAGCTGTACGGCGTGATCCCGGCCGACGCCAAGCAGCCTTTCGACGTGCGCGAAGTGATCGCGCGGCTGGTCGACGGCTCGGTGTTCGATGAGTTCAAGGCGCTGTTCGGCACCACACTGGTGTGCGGCTTCGCGCACCTGCACGGCTACCCGGTCGCGATCCTGGCCAACAACGGCATCTTGTTCGCCGAAGCCGCGCAGAAAGGCGCGCACTTCATCGAGCTGGCGTGCCAGCGCGGCATCCCGTTGCTGTTTCTGCAGAACATCACCGGCTTCATGGTCGGCCAGAAATATGAAGCCGGCGGCATCGCCAAACACGGCGCCAAGCTGGTCACCGCCGTGGCCTGCGCGAAAGTGCCGAAATTCACGGTGATCATCGGCGGCAGCTTCGGCGCCGGCAATTACGGCATGTGCGGGCGCGCCTATGACCCGCGTTTCCTGTGGATGTGGCCCAACGCACGGATTGGCGTGATGGGCGGCGAACAGGCCGCCGGCGTACTCGTCCAGGTCAAGCGCGAACAGGCCCAGCGCAGTGGCGATGGCTTCAGCGCCGAGCAGGAGGCCGCCCTCAAGCAGCCGATCCTCGATCAGTACGAACATCAGGGCCATCCCTGGTATTCCAGCGCACGGCTGTGGGACGACGGCGTGATCGACCCGGCCCAGACCCGCGACATTCTGGCGCTGGCGATCAGCGCTTCGCTCAATGCTGCCATCGAAACGACGCGCTTCGGCGTGTTCCGGATGTGACCCAGGACTGCCCCCATGAACGATTTCGCCACGCTGGAGCTTGAGCGCGACCCAACAGGGTTCGTCACGCTCTGGCTCGATCGGCCCGAGAAGAACAACGCTTTCAACGCGCAGATGATCCGCGAACTGATCATCGCCCTGGACCGAATTCAAAGCGACGCCAGCCTGCGTTTCGTGCTGCTGCGCGGCCGAGGCCGGCATTTCAGCGCGGGCGCGGACCTGGCGTGGATGCAGGAATCGGCCAACCTGGATTTCAATACCAATCTGGGTGACGCCCGTGAACTGGGCGAATTGATGTACAACCTGGCGAAGCTCAAGTGCCCGACGCTCGCCGTCGTGCAAGGTGCAGCCTACGGTGGTGCGCTGGGGCTGATCAGTTGCTGCGACATGGCCATCGGCAGCGACGACGCGCAGTTCTGCCTGTCGGAAGTGAAGATCGGCCTGGCGCCTGCGGTCATCAGCCCGTTCGTGGTGCAGGCAATCGGCGAGCGTCACGCCCGCCGCTACGCCCTCACCGCCGAGCGTTTCAACGGCACACGGGCACGGGAGATCGGCCTGCTGGCCGAGTGTTACCCGGCGGCCGAGCTCGAATCCCACGTGCAGCGTTGGGTGGCCAACCTGCTGCTCAACAGCCCGCAGGCCATGCGCGTGAGCAAGGATTTGCTGCGCGAAACCGCCCACGGCGAACTCAGCCCTGCACTGCGCCGCTACTGCGAGAACACCATCGCGCGGATTCGCGTCAGCGCCGAGGGGCAGGAAGGCCTGCGGGCGTTCCTGCAGAAACGCGAGCCGGCCTGGCGAGACGCCGGACCGACACCACCAGGAGAATCTCAATCATGACCGGCGCGTCAGGCACCTCACTCACGTCCGTACTCATCGCCAACCGAGGCGAGATCGCTTGCCGCATCATGCGCACCGCCAAGGCCATGGGATTGAGCACCATTGCCGTGTACAGCGACACCGATCACGATGCCCGGCATGTGCGCGAGGCCGACATGGCCGTCGCGCTGGGTGGCAGCAAGGCCGCGGACAGTTACCTGCAGATCGATAAATTGATCGCCGCGGCAAAGTCCAGTGGCGCCGAGGCCATTCACCCGGGCTACGGATTTCTCTCGGAAAACGCCGCTTTCGCCCGCGCTGTGGAGCAAGCCGGGCTGATATTTCTCGGCCCTCCTGCGTCAGCCATCGAGGCCATGGGCAGCAAGTCTGCGGCCAAGTCCTTGATGGAGGCCGCCGGTGTTCCGCTGGTGCCCGGCTATCACGGCAACGCTCAGGACGCGGCGACGTTTCGCGAAGCCGCCGCGCGAATCGGCTATCCGGTGCTGCTCAAGGCGACCGCCGGGGGCGGCGGCAAGGGCATGAAAGTGGTGGAGCGCGATGAAGACCTCGCCGACGCACTCGCTTCGGCGCAGCGCGAGGCGCAGTCATCGTTCGGTGATTCACGCATGCTCGTCGAAAAGTACGTCCTCAAACCCCGCCATGTGGAGATTCAGGTGTTTGCCGATCAACACGGCCATTGCCTGTACCTCAACGAACGCGACTGTTCGATCCAGCGGCGCCACCAGAAAGTCGTCGAAGAAGCCCCTGCGCCGGGATTGACCGCGCAGCTGCGTCGGGCGATGGGTGAAGCGGCGGTGCGGGCGGCGCAGGCGATCGGTTATGTGGGGGCCGGCACGGTCGAGTTTCTGCTGGACACGCGCGGCGAGTTTTTCTTCATGGAGATGAACACCCGCCTGCAGGTCGAACACCCGGTCACCGAGGCGATCACCGGACTGGATCTGGTCGCCTGGCAGATCCGCGTGGCCCAAGGCGAACCGCTGCCGATGACGCAGGATCAGGTACCGCTCAAGGGCCATGCCATCGAAGTGCGTCTGTACGCCGAAGACCCGGCCAACGATTTCCTCCCGGCCACCGGCACGCTTCAGGTGTATCGGGAATCCAGCGCAGGCGCCGGTCGCCGCATCGACAGCGGTGTGGCCGAGGGCGATGCAGTGTCGCCGTTCTACGACCCGATGCTCGGCAAACTGATTGCCTGGGGCGAGGATCGCGAGCAGGCACGATTGAGGTTGCTGGCCATGCTCGACGAATTCGCCATCGGCGGCGTGCGCACCAACCTTGCGTTTCTTCGCCGGATCATCGCCCACCCCGCCTTCGCCCAGGCCGAGCTGGACACTGATTTCATCCCGCGCTATCAGGCAGATCTGTTGCCGCAGGCCGAATCTTTGCCGGATGACTTCTGGAACGCCGCCGCCCTCGCCTGGCAGCAAAGCACCGCGAACCGGGTGCGTGAGGATGATCCGTACTCGCCATGGTCCCGCGTCGATGGCCTGCGCCTGGGTGCACCGAGCGAAGTGGACGTTCATCTTCAATGCGCGGGCCAAGTCCGCAGCGTGCGGTTACGCGGCCTTGACCATGCCGTGGCCTTGCAGGGCGAGCAACTGACGGTGGAACAGCAAGGGGTGCGTCGGCAGACTCTGGCCCTGCGTCGTGGCGACACGTTGTATCTGCGCTGGCACGGCGAGTTGCACGCGGTTCAACGGGTCGACCCGATCGCGGACGCCGCCGCCAGTCATGTCCAGCAAGGCGGGCTCAGCGCGCCCATGAACGGCAGCATCGTGCGGGTACTGGTGAACGTCGGCGACACCGTCGACAGCGGGACGCCGTTGGTGGTACTGGAAGCAATGAAAATGGAGCACAGCATCCGCGCCAGCCAGGCCGGAACCGTCGCCGCGCTGTATTGCGCTGAGGGCGAGATGGTCAGTGAGGGAACGGTGCTGGTTGAGATCAGCGGTGGTTGATGGGTAAAAAGCGACCGGGAGTCTGGCTTGCTGGCGTAGTGCCGGGGATTGGCAGCAAATCCGCTGCAGGTGGTGTGTCAGGTGTTCCGAGGCGGCCGGTTTTGCGGCTGCTGCGCAGCCGATCGTCCGAGTGCGGCCCAGAGCAAGCGCGCTCCTACAGGGTTATGTTGGTATCGAGATACAGGCCACAAAACCTGTGGAAATGAGCTTGCTCGCGACGCCGAAACCGGCAGCCTATCGCCGAACGCGGTCGGCGAGGGGCTAATCAGGAAGCGACGCCCATGCCGTTTTTCATCAGCACGTTTGCCAGCTTGCGCGCGAGTTCTTCCTCTTTGTAGGGCTTCTGCACGATCAGCTGCTGGTCAACGTCAAGGATGTCGATGTCGGCGAACCCGGTGATGAACATCACCGGCAGTTCCGGGTAGTTGCGCCTGATGATTTCAGCGAGCTCAGCGCCCGTCATGTTCGGCATCGCAAAGTCGGTCAAAACCAGCTCGATGCCGGTGTCGATCTTCTTCAGCGCATCGTCGCCGCTTTCCGCCTCGACCACCGAATACCCCAACGAGCCGAGCATCATCGATGTCACCGAGCGCACATCCGGATCGTCGTCCACCAGCAGGATGGTTCGGTGCAAGTCGTCGGCATCGGCATGACCGGGCATGTCCGACACGCTGACCACCGGGGTGGCGGTCCGGGCGACGCTGGGCAGGTACACCCGGATCGTCGTGCCGGCGTTTTCGGCCGTGTCGATGCTCACCCCGCCACCCGACTGTTTGGCGAAGCCGAAGACCTGTGCAAGCCCCAGCCCCGATCCCTTGCCCACCGCCTTGGTGGTGAAGAACGGTTCGAACGCTTTTGCCAGCACTTCTTCGCTCATGCCGCAGCCCGAATCGCTGACCGACAGCACGACATACGCGCCCGGGTCCGGGTCCTCGGGCCGCTGCGGCAGGCGGTAGACCATCTCGTTCCAGGTGCTCAGGCGCAATTGCCCACCCTGCGCCATCGCGTCGCGGGCGTTGATCGCAAGGTTCAGGATGATCATCTCAGTCTGGGTCGGGTCGACCAGCGCGCTCCACAAGTCGTCGGCCAGCTGCGTCTCCACCCAGACACTGCCACCCAGCGCACGGCCGAGCAGCTCGCGCATCCCGGCGATGGTGTCATTGAGGTTCAGCGCCACCGGCTCCAGACGCTGACGCCGCGAGAACGACAGCAACTGGCTGGTCAGTTTGGCGCCGCGCTCACCGGCTTCCCGGATGTTCTGCAAGCGCTGCGGCGACTTGGTGAACACGCCCTTTTCGAGATCCCGGGACAGGAAGTTGGCGCTGGTGAGGATGACCGTCAGCAGGTTGTTGAAGTCATGGGCCACGCCTGCAGTGAGCTGGCCGACCACTTCAAGACGCTGCATCTGCTGCAACGCCGCTTCGACGCGCTCACGTTCCCGGATCTGGTCACGCAGCCGCTTGTTGGTCGCCGCCAACTCATCGACCACTGCCCGCTCGCTGGTGATGTCGCGCACTGCCGCGTACATCAACCCCTCGTCAGGAACGATGGTCCAGGACAACCAGCGGAAGCCGCCGTCGGCGTGGCGCATGCGATTGACGAAGCGCGTCGAGACGTTGCCCTTGGCGACGCTGGCGGTCTCGTGCAGGGTCGCATCCAGATCATCCGGGTGAATCAGCGCGCCCAGCGGCCGTTCGTTCAAATCACCTCGCGCCCAGCCCAGCGTCGCCTCCCAGGCAGGGTTGAGGGCGATTGGGGTCATGTCGAAACGCAGCACGCCGAGCAATTCGCGGGACAGCTCCCAGGTCCGGTCGCGCTCACGGGTACGCTGCACCACGCGTTCGCCGAGGATTTCATTGAGCTGATGCAGCGCCTGAGTGGCCTGTTTGCGCTCGCTGATGTCCTGCATGACACCCGTGAAGCGCACGCACTTGCCGTCCTCGAACAACGAACGACCATTGGAAAACACCCAGCGTTCGCTGTCGTCATCGGTCAGCAGGCGATGTTCGATCTGGTAGCCGGTGTCGGCCTCCAGTGCAGACCTGACCCGGCTTTGCAGCAGGTCGCGATCATCCGGATGACAGCGCGAGAACATGAAGGCCATGCTCACCTGAGTATCGGCCGCGACCCCATAAAGCGCTTTGCACCGCTCGTCCCAGAGCAGCGTGTCGGTGCGCGGGTCGTAGGTCCAGATGCCCATGTCCGCCGCCTCGATCGCCAGCTGCGCCCGCACTTCCGCGTCTTGCAGTGTCTGCTCGGCGTGCAGGCGTTTTTCCCGCTCGTGCACTTCGGACACGGCGCGCATGACGGCCTTGGGCAGCATCTTCATGTTCTGTTTGAGAACGTAGTCGATGGCGCCCATGCGCATCATCTCGACCGCATGCTGCTCGCCGAAAATGCCCGACAGGAAAATGAACGGGGTCTGAGGCGCGAGCCGTAACGCGCAGTTGAGGACCTCAGCACCGGAGGAACCGGGCAACAGGTAATCGCTGAGGATCAGATCGAAACGTGCGGCTGACAGCTCGCGCTCCACGTCCTGATGGTTATAGACCAGGGTGGCGTCGATTTTCAGCCCGCTGTTTTCCAGCGTGAGCAGGGTCAGTTCGGCGTCGTGCGAACTGTCTTCAACCAGGAGCAACTTGAGCAGCGATACGGGCATGAATAATCGTCGATTGTTTCGAAGGCCTGTGCCGCCAGCAGTGTGCATGACGACGCAGGCCGAAAGTCGTAAGGGTCAGGAGCCCGGACGGCGTGACAGTCGCAATGAACCTGGTGGCGGCTCGTTGAGTACGGCCCAGAAAATCCCCAGATCGGAGATTGCCGAGACGAATTCCTTGAATTCGACCGGTTTGACCACGTAAGCGTTCACTCCGAGGGCGTAGGCGCGTTGAAGATCCGGTTCCTCGCGGGACGACGTCAGCATGACCACTGGAATGCTGCGCAATTCATCCGTCTCGCGAATGACTTTGAGCACTTCCAGACCGTCGAGTTTCGGCAGTTTCAGGTCCAGCAACAACACCGCCGGATTGCCTGCGGCCCGGTCGTGGAACTGATTGCGCCGCAGCAGGTAATCCAGCGCTTCGGCGCCATCGCGCAGCACGATCACCTCGTTGGCCAACTGGCTACGCTCCAGCGCGACCAGTGTCAGTTCGAGGTCGTTCGGATTGTCTTCCACCAGAAGAATGGGTTTGAGCATTGGGCGTCTCCTCGGACACTCAAATGGTTACTGTCAGACTGCGCTTGGGAAGCGCAAAATAAAATGTGGCGCCCTGCCCCAGTTGGCTCTGCGCCCAGACCGAGCCGTCATGCCGCTCGATGATCCGGCGCACGCTGGCAAGGCCGATCCCCGTTCCTTCGAATTCCTCCATGCGATGCAAGCGCTGGAACACGCCAAACAGCTTGCCGGCGTAGTCCATGTCGAAGCCCACGCCGTTGTCGCGGATGTACACCACGACCTTGCCGTCTTCTTCATAGCTGCCGATTTCGATCACCGCAGCGCTTTGCGTGCGGCTGTATTTGATGGCGTTGGACAGCAGGTTGCGCATCGCCAGATGCAGAAACGCCGCGTCGGCGATCACCACCGGTAACGGTTCGGAGATGCGCCACTGCAGGTCACGACCTTCATAATCGGGGAGCATTTCCCGGCGGATTGCCTCGACCATGGCATTGAGGTCGACTTCCGAATAACGCATGGCCGAGCGCCCCATCTGCGAGAAGCTCAGCAGATTGTCCACCAGCGTGCCGGCGAAGCGCGCCGACTCACCGATGTTTTCCAGAAAGCGCACGCCGCGATCGGACAGTTTGCTGCCCTCGATGTCGCTGAGCAATTCAGCGTACCCGGCGATGTGCCGCAACGGCGCACGCAGGTCGTGAGAGACACTGTAGGAGAAGGCTTCGAGTTCCTTGTTGGACTTCTTCAGCTCTTCGGCCAGCGACGCCATCTCTTCGGCCTTGCGCAGGACGATGCCCAACACGGCCGCGCGCAGCTCGATGACGCCTTCGCAATCGAGCTCGTCCCATGGGCGCGAGAAGCCGCGAACGGTCTGCTGCCACATTTCGAAGCTGTTGCGCGGATTCAGCGCACCGGCCTCGCCCACGCTTTTATCCGGCTTGCCTGCCCACTTCACCACGCGGGTCTGCTCGGGGCGGAACCAGATGATGTAGTTCGAATGCAATTCGGAAATCGCCATCGCCAGCACGCCACTGACCGATGCGGCCAGCTCGGGCAATTGCGCGATGTCCCGGCCGACGTTATCGGACTGGAAAACCTCGTGGCTGCCACGCTGGCTGAGCCACTGCGTCAGCGCCTTGATCTGCTCGCGATCCGGCGTGTCGCCGTAGGTGTCGATGGTGGATTCAGAGATCACCGCCGCGCCGCTGGCTCCGACGAACGCCAGCAACACGTCTGGCATCGAACGCAACCCGCCCACCACGCTGTCCAGATCCGCCATCGCCGCGAGCATCTGCACGATCTGCCGACGCAGGCTGAGCATGCGTTGGGTCTTGACCTGCGCCTCCTTGGTCTCGATCTGCAGGGACAGCACGCTGCCCAGCAGTTCGCAGGCGGTACGGGTCTGGAAACTGACGGGCCTTGGCGAGGCATGGTGGCAGGAGATCAAGCCCCACAGCTGGCCGCGCACCACGATCGAGATCGACATCGATCCCAGCGTCTGCATGTTGCGCATGTATTGCAGGTGCACCGGGGAGACGCTGCGCAGGGTGGCGAAACTCAGGTCCAGTGGCGCGCCCGTCAGCGGATTGTTGACCGGCACCAGCGGCGAAGGCTGATAGTTGGCGTCTTCGATGACGCGGATACGGTTGGCGACATACAGCGCACGCGCCTGCCGGGGAATGTCGGCGGCCGGAAAGCTCAGGCCGAGGAAACTCGCATAGCCCTCATCGGCCACTTCAGCGTTGACCAGCCCGTTGCCGTCGGCATCGAACTGATAGGCTTTGACCCGACCGAAACCGGTGATGCGCTTGACCTCCGCCGCCGAGCGCTGGCACAGCGCCTCGATGGTTTCGTGCTCGTTCATCTGACTAATGAACCCGCGCATGAGCGGGTACACGTTGCCGTACGCCGAGCTCATGTCACTGGCCGGTTCGAATTCGGCAATCAGCACCTTGTCGTGACGGTGCACCATCATCGCCATCGGCAGGCCGGCCCGCGAACCTTCGAGGAAGCGCACGTCGCCCACGTGGAACGGGTTCTGGTCGTCCTCGGGCAGTGCCTGCAAACGTTTGAACAGCTGCTCGCAGTCGGCGAACACGGTGTTCAATGCCGCACCGATCAATGCCTGCGGGTCAAGGCCCAGCCAGCTCTGAACGTTGGCGCTGACCTGAACGACGCGCATCGCCGCCTCATCGATGACCAGCAGGAAACCCTGCGGCTGAATACTGCCGGGAATCTGAATCGGCTCTCGTGCGCAATTGTCGATCGCGCTCTGATGGAGTTCCTGGCTGAGGGTCAAAACTAGATCTCCTTCACCGCGCCTTTTCTGCGTCTTCAGGCATCAGCGGTGTGTGCCCAAGGGGCTGGCACTGAATGAATTGGCATATACGGTAACAAAAACAGGCGCGTACCAGTACACCCGGATGCGCGTTGGCGGGAGAAATTTCTAGTGAGCGGCTCCACCGTCGAGCATCGCCCGCACCTTGCACAGGAACTCGACCAGCTGGAAAGGCTTGATGATCATGTCCATCCCCTCGCCGAGAAAGTGCTGGCGGTTCAGGGCGTTTTCGGCGTAGCCGGTCATGAACAGCACAGGCAGTTCCGGGCGCCAGCCGCGCACCAGGCGGGCCATCTCGCGGCCATTCATCTGCGGCATGCCGACGTCGGTCAGCAACAGGTCGATCGACCGGTCCTGCTCCATGATCGACAGCGCGGTGTTGACGTCCGCGGCCTGCGTGCAGCGATACCCGGCATCGGTGAGCACTTCGTTGACGAACATGCGCACCGAGGCCGTGTCCTCGACGATCAGGATATGCTCCCCGGCGCCCAGCTCGGCCGCAATGGGCGCCAACTGCGGCGGCACGCTCTGCTCGATGGCGGCCGGCAGCATCAGGGTCACTTCGGTGCCATGGCCGACGACGCTGCGAATGTTCACGTCGCCGCCGGACTGACGGGCGAACCCGTAGATGGTCGACAGCCCAAGCCCGGTGCCTTCGCCAATCGGCTTGGTGGTGAAGAACGGATCGAACACCTTGTCGATCAGATGATGTTCGATGCCCACGCCGTCGTCGCGCACTGTGAGGGCGATGTAGGCGCCGTCTTCCATGCGCGAGTGGCCCTGGGAATACGCCTCGAACGTGCTGATCCAGATATTGCCGCCCTCAGGCAGTGCGTCGCGTGCGTTGATCACCAGGTTGAGCACGGCACTTTCCAGTTGCCCGGAATCGACCATCGCAATGGCGCTGCGCGAGGTCAGTTCGAGGGTCAGGCCGATACGCTTGCCGATGGTCCGGCTCAGCAGATCCTCCAGCGAGCGGACATGCTGATTGATGTCGGTGGGTCGGGTGTCCAGCGGCTGTTGGCGGGCGAACGCCAGTAACCGGTGAGTCAACGCCGAGGCGCTTCTGGCCGACGCCAGCGCGGCATCGGCATAGGTCAGGACTTTTTCCGGGCGGGCGTCTTCGGTGCGTTTCTTGATCAGCTCCAGCCCGGTGACGATGCCGGTCAGCAAGTTGTTGAAGTCGTGAGCGATGCCGCCGGTCAACTTGCCGATGGCGTCCATTTTCTGCGCCTGCAGCAGCTGTTCTTCGGTCCTGGCGCGCTCGGCGACTTCATGGGCCAGCCGACTGTTGACCGAATCGAGCTGACGCAGGTGCGACTGTTCGCGACGCCGATGCTCGGTGACGTCCTCGATGAACACCAGGCTCAGCCCGGTGGCGCGGTAAGGCGACACTTGCCACTCGGTTTCCCGCACATCGCCCTTGACGCGCATGCTCAGCGTGCCTTTCCAGCGTTCGCCAGCGGCCAGCGCCTCGCGAAGACCGTCGAGAATCGCTTCCTGATCCTCGCTGAAGCACTGCATCAGGCTGTCTTCTTCCGGGCCCTGGCTGATCAGTTGCGCGAACGCGTGGTTGCATTCGTGGACCGCAAGATCGCCGTCCATGACCGCGATCGGCGCGGAGACATTGACGAAAATCTCGCGAAACCGCTCCTCGCTTTCGCGTAATGCGAATTCGGTGTCGCGCACGCGCAGCAGTGTGCGCAGCGTTGCCAACAGCACGTCGGGATCGACCGGATGAACCAGATAGGCATCGGCGCCGGCTTCCAGCCCGGTAACGATGTCGCCGGTCTGAATCGATGCTGCCGAGACGTGCACCACCGGCAGCAGCGCGGTGCGCGGTTCGGTACGCAACTGGCGCACGATGTCGAAGCCGCTCATGTCCGGCAGATTGACGTCCAGGATCAACGCATCGGGAATCCGCGCCGCGATCAGCGCAAGCCCCTCGGTGCCTGTTCCCGCTTCCAGCACGATGAAACCCTGACGCTCCATGCGCCTTCGCAGCGCGTAGCGGGTTGCAGCGTTGTCATCGACGATCAGCAGCCGGGTCTCAGCTTTCATCAACCTGCTCCTGAGCCAGCGCCAGCGGGATGACCACGTAGAACGTCGAACCGACGCCAGGCTGACTCTCGACGCCCACGCGGCCGCCCAACAGTTCGCCGAAGCGCTTGCACAGTGACAGGCCCAGCCCGGTTCCGCGCAGGCGTTTCTGCAGCGGCGAATCGACCTGAATGAAGTCTTCGAACAACGCCCCGTGCAGTTCTTCCGGAATGCCGATGCCGGTGTCACTCACCGCAAATCTGACCGCCTGCTCGTTTTCCAGTCGCGCGGAAACCCGCACCTCCCCACGTTGGGTGAACTTCAGGGAGTTGGAAATGAAATTGCGCAGGATCTGCGCGAGCTTCTTGTCGTCGGTGTACAGCCTCGGCAGGCCGACCGGCTCTTCGAAAATCAGGTCCACGGCGGAGGTGTCGACGATGGGCCTGAACATGCCACGCAACGCCGAGAACAGGTCGAACATGTCGAACCAGGCGGGGGAAATGCTGATGCGCCCGGCTTCGATCTTGGCCAGATCCAGCAGGTCGTCGACCATGTCGCTCAGCTCGCGCGCCGCGGTGCTGACGAACGACACCTGCTTGTGCTGCTCAGGACTCAGCGGGCCGTCGAGTTCATCCGACAACAGGCTGGCGATGCTGAGGATCGAGCCCAGCGGCGTGCGGAATTCGTGGCTCATGTAAGACAGGAAACGGCTCTTCAGGTCCGAGGCCTGACGCAACTGATCGGCCTGCATGTCCAGTTCGGCATACAACGCCAGAACGCCCTGATTGGTTTCGTCCAGCTCGGCGCGCAGCGCGTCAGCCTCTTCACGCAGCCGTGAAAGCTCGGCTGACGCTTCGGGCGCGTTGCGGGCGGGGTTGTCAGTCATCGAGCGTCTCCAGAACCATCACCAATACCGTTACATCATCCTTGCCCCGACAGTAATCGCGGTGCAGCACTGCCGCGATAATCGCCGGGTGTCGGTACATCAGACCCGGATACTCGCGAAGATTCCAACGCGATTGCAGGCCATCGCTGTACATGATCAACAGCTGCCCCGCGCATTGAGGATAGTCCACCGCCGCCACTTTTCGGTATTGCAGACCGACGATGCCCGGATGCGACGGCAAGCCGCGCGGACGCTCCTCGCCGAGCAGCGTCGCGCCGATATTGCCGATACCGGTGAAGCGCAATTTGTCCGCCTCAGCGTCGAACTGCGCCAGTGCAACGGCGCCGCCGCGGCTGCCGCGCATGTCGTGGTGAATCTCGTCGAGCAGCACAGCGGGATCGGCGAACGGCTCCCGGTTGAATGCCCTGGCGCCCGCCATTGCCGCATCTTCGGCTTCAGGGCCGTGCCCCAGGCCGTCGATCATCAGCACGCTGACACGCTGACCGACAATGGCCACTTCCCACACATCGCCGCAGGCAGGATCGTCATGCAGCGAATGCTGGGTGATGCCCAGGCGCAGGTCATTGAAGTGCGCGGCGCGGGGATAGAACCGGGTGAGCAGGACGGTTCCGCGGTTGTCGGTGTGCACGTCGAACACCTGCGCCTGACGCAGTATCGAGCCCAGGCCGATACCTTGCGTCCCACGGGTCGAAAAGCCATCGGCCAGGCAATCCTGCAGATCGAAACCCTGGCCCCGGTCAATGGCAATGACTTCGACGCCCGGGGCTGAACCCGGCAGCGTACGCAAGTGCAGCTCGCCGTTGCTGGCATGCTTGAGAATATTGCTGGCGAGTTCGGTGACGACTAATGCCACGCGACCGGCGTCGGTGGCATCGAAACCCTGCTGCTCGGCCAGCTTTTGCGCGGTTCGCCGTGCGTGTCCTACCTGGCTGCTGTCTTCGATCGGCAATACAAGCGTCAGGCTGCTGTGCAGGTTCAAGTCCATTTACAGATCGTCACACGAGTGCCCGCGCCCGGCGCCGTGTCCAGTTCAAAGTCATCGACCAGGCGCTTGGCGCCGGTCAGACCCAGGCCCAGACCGCCGCCCGACGTCCAGCCATCGGTCATGGCCAGCTTGAGATCGGGAATGCCGGGACCTTCGTCGCGAAAGGTCAGGCGCAGGCCCGTGCGCGTGCCCTCCTCGACGATCTGCCAGTCCATGTCACCGCCGCCGCCGTAGACCATCGTGTTACGCGCCAGCTCGCTGACCGCTGTCACTAGCTTGGTCAGGTCGATCAGGCGCATGCCACAGTCTTGCGCCAGCTTGCGAGCCGTCTGCCGGGCAAGCACGACGTCCTGTTCGATCTGAATGCTCTGAGTGCCGCTGCTGCGCACGTTCATTGGGAATAGGCCCGCTCGCGCAGCAGTTTCATGCCGCGTTCGACGTTCAGCGCGGTGCTGACACCGGGCAGCGTCATGCCCAGTTCCACCAGGGTGATCGCCACCGCCGGCTGCATCCCGACCAATACGGTTTCGGCGTCCATGATCCGGGAAAGCCCCGATATCATGCCGATCATGCGCCCGATGAACGAGTCGACCATGTCCAGTGCGGAAATGTCGATCAGCACGCCGCGCGCCGAGGTCCGGCTGATGCGTTCGGACAGGTCGTCCTGCAGCGTCAGCGCCAGCTGGTCATGCATGTCGACCTGGATAGTGACCAGCAGAAAGTCACCCATCTGCAGAATAGGAATTCGCTCCATTGGCTCATACCGCCTTGGTGACGGTCACGCCCAGACGGCGCAAGGCCAGTGCAAGCGCATCGGCCAGGTTGGCTTTAGTGACCACGCCTTGCAGATCCAGGCCCAGATGGACGATGGTCTGGGCGATCTGTGGGCGCACGCCGCTGATGATGCAATCGGCACCCATCAGGCGGATTGCCGTCACGGTCTTGAGCAGGTGCTGAGCGACCAGGGTGTCGACGGTCGGCACGCCGGTGATGTCGATGATGGCGATTTCCGAGCCGGTGTCGACGATGCGCTGCAACAGCGACTCCATCACCACTTGGGTGCGCTGGGAGTCCAGGGTGCCGATCATCGGCAGAGCCAGCACGCCTTCCCACAGCTTCACCACCGGGGTGGACAGCTCCAGCAGCTCTTCCTGTTGGCGCTTGATCACCGCTTCACGGGATTTCTGATACGTGCGGATGGTGTGCATGCCGAGCACGTCCAGCAGTTGCGAGATTTCCCACAGCTGCTCGGCGAGCACCGCAGGCTGGTCGGCGTATTGCGCCTGCAACTGGGCAAACACCGGACCTTTGAGGGCAAAGATGAAGCTGGCGGTCTGCTGGGAGTCCTGACCCGCGATGGCGCGCTGGTGCGAAAGCTTCTCCAGGAACTGACGGATTTCATCCCACTCGGCGGTGGTGATGTTGTGCGTGCTGCGTTTTTCCAGCACGGAAATGAGCAGGCGCAGGAACTCGGCAGTCTGCTGACGGATGTCGTCCGCTTTGAGGTTGCGCGTTGCACCGCTCGCTTCCAGGTCCGCCTGCCAGTGAGACGCCAACTGCGACTCGGAGCGTCTGAGAGAGTCCACGGTGGTTTGTTGCAGTGCTGCCATGAGGTTGGCTCCTGAGGGTTGCGCGTCGATGGCTCTGATCGACAACTGCGGACCTACGAAAAAGTGCTGGGGATCCGATCTGGAGTCATCCCGATCGAGTTCTAACTTATTAAATGCAAAGCGCTTTTGCGTGCGCGAACAGGCGTGACGAAATACGCTGTCGCAGATTTGGTGTCAAGGTAACATCACCCGAGAGGAATGGTTCCATTATTCCTTTCGATCAACGCAACATTTTCAGGCCGTGGCGGCTATGACGCTGATGGCTGTTCGCGAGAACTATAGTCGGGGATCCAGTCGAGATTGAAAAAGCCCGCCGTCCTCGGCAGAACGGCGCTTCGTAGATCGGCAGGCGTCAGAGCGAGGCGGCGCTAGGGAAGGCGCGACTGCCGAATGGCGTGACGCAAGTGCGCAGGTCGTAACGCAACTCGGCAACCAGTTCAGCGACGGCGCGCACGGTCGTCAGGTTGGCGATGGACAGATCGTCGACCTGCATCGCCACAGCCCCGGTGCTCTGGTCGAAGATTTTCACCATCAATGCGCCGTTGGGTTTGACCGTGCACTCACAGGCCAACGGCAAAAAACTGCTTTCCAGCGTCCTGCGCAGTTCCGGGGTAAAGAGCATCGAACCACCTCCTTGTTGATCGAAATCGGCCACCCATCACGGTGTACAGACCGATGGCTGAGTGTAGATGCGCAGTGAACAGTCGGGACGGCCACACAATCAGGCTGTGCGCTGCGTCACAAAAGGCTGTCTGTCACCTGGGCGTAAATCGAGAACGCACCAAGCAGGAACCAGAACGCACTGAACAGCCAGGGTGTACGCATGGAGAACAGCAGCGACTTGCGATAGCCCTTCTCGCTTGACTCGTGCTCCGAAAACAATGGCGAATCGTCGTACGCCAGCCCCATGGCCGGCTGGCTGCGCAGCAACTGACTCTGCTTGAAGTGCCAGTGATCGATGATCTCATAGGCCGCGCGGATGCCGGGCCAGGCATGCATCGAGCTGATCAGCCCGAGCAAGGTCAGAAACGGCGGGACCACCAGGGTGAACAGTTTGCCCCACTCGGGGTTCAGGTTCGCCATCGATGACGCGAAGGCGATGACCAGAAACGATTGGGCTGACAGATAGGCGTTGGTGCGATTGGACAGGATGGCGGTTTCGTACTGGATTTCCTTGCGGTAGAAATCCAGCCGGTCTTTCGGCGAGCCGAACAACAGCGCATCAGCGGCCTGGCTGTCGGAAACGGGAGTACTGCTCGTGATGATGCTGGATGTAGGGGACTCGCCAATCAAAACCTGAAGCTCCTGAACGGTAAATAAGCAGCGCCGGACCGGATGTTATTCCCGGCCCGGCGCGATAGCGGTGCAACTCAACGCAGATCGTCCGACAGCGGTGTCGGCTGATCAGGCTTGGGCGCCTGCGCCGACGGTGGCTCGTTCCAGTCATCAGGCCGCTGCTCTTTTTGCTGTTCGTGCTCCCTGAGTTCCTCGCGGTAATCCTCGTCTTCAAGCGCGTCCGGATCCAGGTCGGCTTCGGCCGGTGACGATGGCGTAACCGGTGGAACATCGACAGGCATGGCAGGATCGACTGGCATAAGTACCTCCTCGGGACGAACCCGGAGCATCCGGGCGTTGCAGGTTTGAGGCACTTGAAGCGCAGGGGTGCCAAAAAATGGACGGACGGCGTCCAGATCCTTTTATTTCAGGGTTCCGGAGGCGCGCCCCATGCACCGCACCCGACGTTCCTCGACGCGCTGGGCGAACCAGGCGGTGGTCAATTTGCGAGTGATTTTCGGGCTCTCAAGCACGATTCCCGGCAGGATCGCCCGCGGCAGCGGCTTGCCAGCGGCCTTGTCGGCCAGCGCGAAGACCTTGCGATACAGCTCGGTCTCCTCGAACGCCAGCGTTTCACCCTTCTCCAACTGGCTGCGAATGGTCGGGTTGCGCATGTTCAACTGCTCATGGAGGCTGCGCACCGCCAGTTCCGTTTGTCCCAGCGACGGGCTGAAGCCGTAGCTGATCAGGTCGCCGTCCAGTGCCAGGCGCTTGCCCGAAAGCCGGGCCACCGCGCTTTGAAAGGCAGCGTTGCGACTGGCGTACCAGCCGGCATTGAAGTCGGCGAAGCGATAAAGCGGTTTGTCGTAACTCACCGGGTAGCCCAGCAAATGAGCGATGCCGAAGTACATCCCGCCGCGACGGCTGAACACTTCATGGCGGATCGAGCTTTCGACGGGGTATGGATATTCCTGTGCCTGATGCTCGGCGAATTCGATGCTGACCTGCATCGGCCCTGCGGTGTGCACCGGATTGAGGTTGCCGAACAGCGTGCGGCCCAACGGCACCAGCCCGATGAAATCGTCGAAAATCATGCTCAGGTCTTTTTCGGTGCGGGCCGCCGCCAGGCGCTGGTTGTAGGTCTTGCCACTGGATGAGCGAATGTCCAGCGCACTGCGCACGATCAGGTTGGGAATGTGCAGCTTGCTCGCCCGGCGATCGATCTCGTCCTGCGCGATCTTGCCCATGCCAGGCACCGCAGGGTCGACCTGAAAGTTGGACTCCTGCTCGGTCACGGCCAGCACCGAACACAGGTTTTCGACGGTGGGATTGATTTTCTGCGCTTCGAACGCTCGATAGATATCGGTGGCCCAGCCTTGGCGGTCGGGCACGCTGGCGGGCAACAACCGGACGATTTCGTTGCGTACCACCTCGGGCGCTGGCGGCGGCGCCTGATCGGGCCGCGAGCTGCAGCCCGCCAGCAGTGTGACCAGGATCAGGCTGATCGCGGCGGGAATGTGTCGGATGAATCCTTTCGCGGGCATGAATCCTCGCTGTTCGCTCAAGTGGGTGGCGGAATATGGACAGCGTGGCACGATGAGTGACTCATTTTCGGCGAAGTCGAGGACTGAGTCTGATACGGCGTGACAGCCCAGGCAGCCCGCAAAACGGACCGCCTCATCCGTTCCGCAGCGAGACTGACTGCCTCCGACAGCAGGATGAACGGCTTCAACAGCGTCGCCCTGATTCCTGTGCAGCGCTGCCGAGACACCTTCAATCACGATCAGCGGCCCTTGATTCGTCCTACTGGAAGAGTACGATTGCGTGATGTTGTACGATGACGTATAACAAATGCTTCGTATTGAGTTGCCTTTCAACATTCATCACGAGCCTCTAATAAAAATGAAAAGACACACACTCCCCCGCGCTGTACATGCCTTTGCCTCAACCCCTCCCGATTTTCCAGCCGCTTTGAGACACCTTCGCACGACGAGATCGTGATGCCTGGCAGCCTATTCCTGTGCCTCGCCACTGTCTGATCTCAAACGTCGTCTGACAACTCAGTCCCACGTTCGGGCCTTCGCGCTCGCGCCACCATTTCACGCACCCTGCCATCAGGGGACGGAGAGACCATGGACCCAAGAATAACAATCATCCTTTGCCTGACCGCCGGCTACTTCATCGTCATGTCCTACATCGGCTACAGCGTGCGCAAACACGCCAAAAGCAGCGATGGCTTCACCGGCGGCGGACGCAGTTTTCCTCCCTTTCTGATCGGCGCCCTGCTGCTGTCGGAGTTCATCGGCAGTTCGGTCAGCATCGGCACCGCACAGAAAGGTTTCGAAGCCGGAATCTCCGCGGCCTGGAACCTGGTGGCGCTGTCGTTGGGCTTCCTGTTGCTCGCTCTGGTGCTGGCCAAGAAATACCGCGACACCGGCCTCAACACCATTTCCGGGATCCTGGCGCAGAACTACGGCCAAGGCACCCGCTACGCCGCATCGGTGCTCACCATCTGCGCGCTGAGCATCGTTTCGGTGGCTTTATACGCCAGCGGCGGCGCGGTCCTCGCAGCCGTACTCAATATCGACAAGACCCTGGCGATCCTGCTGGTCGGCGTCATCACGGTCTTTTACGTCAGCGTCGGCGGCATGCGCTCGGTGGTCTACACCAACTTCGTGCACGCGGTGATCAAGTACATCGGCATCGTCCTGGCCCTTGCTTTCGCGCTCAACGCCAGCGGCGGCATCGGGGCACTGCAAGCAAAACTTCCGGCAACCATGTTCGACTTCACGGGCGTGGGCTGGGGCCAGATCTTCGCGTGGATGATCGGCGGCGTCGGCTCGATCTTCGCGACCCAATATGTGATTCAGGCGCTGGTCAGCACCAAGGACGAGAAAACCGCCAAGCGCGCCTGCTTCTATGTGTGCTCGCTGATGATTCCATTTGGCATCATGGCCGCTGGCATCGGCATGTGCAGCGCCTACCTGTATCCGGGAATCAAATCCATTGACGCCTTCCCTGCCCTGATCGCCCACATGCCGACCTTCTCGGCCAGCCTTGTGGTGATCGGCCTGGCCGGCGCGCTGTTCGGCGGCATCTCGGCTAACACCCTCGCGTCTGCCACCCTGGCGATGAAAGACTTCTACGACCCCTTCTTCAACAAGGAAAAGAGCGATCAGAAATCGGTGATTTTCATCCGCCTGGCGATCGTGGTGATCGGCTTCCTGCCGCTGATCCTGGCGCTGTACGCTGACAAGATCCTGCTGATCGCTTTCCTCGGCAAAGCCTTGCGCGCCACCCTCGCGGTGATCGTGCTGATGTGCTTCTACGCGCCGAAATTCGGCACCGGACGCGGCGCGCTGGCGGGCGTGATCCTGTCGGTGATCTCGACGATCGGCTGGTTCCTGGCCGGCAACCCTTACGGCATCGACAGTTCGTACTTCGCCCTGTTCGCGCCACTGCTGACCATGGCCATCGCCGAGCTGCTCAAGTCGGGCCGCTCCGAGGCGCAACCTGTGTTAAACAAGAACGGCTGAAAACGCCATTCGCACATGCAATCAGGCTGCGGCCGGTAGACGGAGCCGCAGCGCAAGGAGGAAACAATGAGCGACAAGAAAGCCGATGTCCTGGTCTGGGGCCCGATGCATGCGGCATTGACGCAAAATCTGGATCGCGATTTCACGGTGCACAACCGCTGGGAGATCAAGGATCTCGACGCCTGGGCGGCCGAGCATGGCGATAAGGTGCGCGGCGTGATCACCAGCGGTGTGTACGGAACCGACAACGCGATCCTGGACCGCTTACCCCATCTGCAAGTGGTCAACAGCTTCGGCGTGGGCTACGACGCCGTCGACACCGACTATCTGGCGCGCCGCGGCATTCAGTTGAGCAACACGCCGGACGTGCTGAACAACGCCGTCGCCGAAACCGCCATGGCGCTGATGCTGTGCGTGTCGCGGCGCATCAGCGAAGCCGAACGTTTCGTGCGGGCGGGCAAATGGCCGACCGGCAAGTTCCCGCTGGGCAATGACCTGTGCGGCAAGACCTGCGGCATCGTCGGCCTGGGCAAGATCGGCAAGACCATCGCCAAGCGCGCGGCAGCGTTCGAGATGAACATCGCCTACTACCGCCGCGGCGAAGCGTATCCCGACGTTTCCTACACCCATTATGCCGACCTGCAAGCGCTGGCGAAGGCGTCGGACTATCTCATCGTGATCGTGCCGGGCGGCCCGGACACCCAGCATCTGATCAACCGCGACGTTCTCAAGGCGCTCGGCCCGTCGTCCTACCTGATCAACGTCGCACGGGGTTCGGTGGTCGATGAGCAGGCGTTGGTGGCGTCGCTGCTGGAGTCGGAAATCGCCGGCGCGGGCCTGGACGTGTTCGAAGACGAACCGAACGTGCCCGCCGAACTGCTCTCGCTGGACAGCGTGGTGCTGACCCCGCACATCGGTTCGGGCACTTACGAAACACGCCAGGCCATGGCTGATCTGGTGTTTGCCAACATCAGCGCCTTCTTCGCCGATGGCTCGCTGGTGACACCCGTTTCGCTGTAAGCCACCTTGCAACGAGTCTGACTGTCGACGGCAACGGTGCGCGCATCGTTGCCGTTCGGCAGACCGACTGGATTTCACATTGGTCAGTCGCGTTCATGACGGCCTTTTGTCACACGACCGCAGGTCAGTCTTCACACCCCTTTCTCAACTTTTCTGGATAATGCCGGTCCAACCGCCCCGAACACGATCACGCTTCACGGGAGAGCCCTGTTTGAATATTGCCGGCGTCATTTTCGACTGCGACGGAACCCTGGTGGACAGCGAACGCCTCGCGGCCGGGCTTCTGCGCGACATTCTGCTGGAGCATGAAGTCTCCCTGACCCTGGACGAAGTGCTGCAACGCTTTCGTGGCGTGCAGTTCGCGTTGTGCATGGAAGGCCTGTGCCGCGATTATCCGTGGCTGCCCAACATCGAAATCGTCAACGCCTTCCGCGCCCGCACCCTGCCGCTGCTGCAGGACCAACTCGAAGAGATGCCGGGCGCCGTGGATTTCGTGCGCGGACTGACGCTGCCCAAGTGCGTGGCCTCCAACGGTCCGCGCAGTAAAATTGAAACCTGCTTGAGCACCGTGGGCCTGCTGGACGTGTTCCATGGCTTGATCGTCAGTGCTTACGAGGTCGAGGCGTGGAAGCCCTCGCCCGTTCTCATCGAGCACGCCGCCGGACTGCTCGGGCTCTGCGCGGCGGAGTGCCTGCTGGTGGAAGACAGCATTCCGGGCGTACAGGCCGGGCTGGGCGCGGGCGCACAGGTGGCAGGTTATGGCGACACCGACTTTTCGGCGTTTCTCGATCACGCCAACTTTCATCCCGTGAAGGATTTCGGTGAGCTGAAGGATCTGGTGCAGCGCATCAGTTGAGCACCTGACCGGGCTGATCGCCGGATCTTCTTGGTTCCGGTCGTCATTCCGCGCATCTGGCATGACCGCGCGCGAACTTCCACTCATACGGCGCTTGTTCGCCGCCCCGGAACTCGATACTGTACATAAAAACAGTATCGAGAAAATCCATGCAGCTGATCGACAAGCTGAGCATCCTCGCCGACGCGGCCAAGTATGACGCCTCCTGCGCCAGCAGCGCAGCGCCTAAACGCAGCTCCGAGGGCAAGTCCGGCATCGGCTCGAGCAACGGCATGGGCATCTGCCACAGTTACACGCCGGACGGCCGCTGCGTGTCGTTACTGAAAATCCTGCTCACCAACTTCTGTCTGTACGACTGCCAATATTGCGTCAACCGACGCTCCAGCGATGTGCCGCGAGCGCGTTTCAGTCCTGAAGAAGTGGTCACGCTGACCCTGGATTTCTACCGCCGAAACTGCGTCAGCGGGCTTTTCCTGAGCTCCGGCATCATCCGTTCGGCTGACTACACCATGGAACAATTGGTGCGCGTCGCCCGATTGCTGCGCGAAGAGCACGAATTTCGCGGCTACATTCACCTCAAGACCATTCCCGAAGCCGACCCGGCGCTCATCGAGGAAGCCGGCCGATACGCCGACCGGCTCAGCGTCAATATCGAACTGCCCACTCAGGCTGGCTTGCAGACCCTGGCCCCCGAGAAGGAAATGGGTTCGATCAGACAGGCCATGCAAACCATCTACACCGGTCAGCAGACCATTCTCAATGAGCCGAAAGCGCCGCGCTTCACCCCTGCCGGGCAAAGTACGCAGATGATCGTCGGCGCCGATGCCACCGACGACAGCACGCTGTTGCACACTGCCGAGTCGCTGTACGGCGACTTTCGCCTGAAGCGGGTTTACTACTCGGCGTTCAGCCCCATTCCCAATAGTCCGAAAAGCGTGCCACTCGCCGCCCCGCCGCTGCTGCGCGAGCATCGCCTGTATCAGGCAGACTTTCTCCTGCGCGGGTATGGCTATCGCGCAACCGAACTGCTTCAAGGTCCTGGCGATCTGGCGCTGGACATCGATCCGAAACTGGCCTGGGCGCTGGAGCATCGAGAGGTTTTCCCGCTGGACCTCAATCGCGCGGAACCGGCAATGATCGCGCGCATTCCGGGGATCGGCATCCGCACCACCAAACGCCTGATCGAACTGCGCCGTCAGCGGCGCATTCGTTATGAAGACCTGACGCGCCTGCGCTGCGTGCTGGCCAAGGCTCGCCCGTTCATCATCACCAGCGACTACCACCCGCGTCAGGCAGAGACTTCCAGCGTGGCTCTGCGCGAACAGTTGCGCGACCGTCCGCAACCTCAGCAAATGGCGCTCTGGGCATGATCATTCTCGATTGCGAGGACCGCTTCGACACCTGGCGTCAGCAGGCGCGCTGGTTGCTCAGTCATCAGATCGATCCGGATCAGGTCAGTTGGAGCGTGGCGCAGGATGCCGATCTGTTCGCCAGCGACACGCATTATCCCGAGCAAGCCGGACCGTTTCAGGCGCGCATTCCCCTGGCGCTGCTGGAGCTGCTGCAGAACGCCGGGCAATATTGCGGCGATCAGCGCTGGAGCTTGCTGTATGAAGTGCTCTGGCGCGTCAGTCACGGTGACCGCACCGCGATGCTGGCGGGTGACAAACTCGGCAGCGAGTTGCATCGACGGCTCAAGCAAGTCAGCCGTGAAGCGCATCATCTTCATGCGTTTCTGCGTTTCGTCGCCCTGCCCGTCAGCGAGGAAGCCGAAGACCTGGCGGCGAAGGCGGCATTGCTGGAAATGGAGACGCTGCCCGAATACGTCGCGTGGCATGAACCGGCCCACGACATTCTGCGCAGCGCCAGCGAACACTTCATCGGCCGCATGGGCCGGCACCGCTGGATGATCGCGACGCCCAAAGACGGTGTCTTCTACGACGGGCAGCAGCTGATCCATCAGCGTGAGTGCCCGCCGGCCTGGCAAGCGCTGGCGCGTAACGCCGACGACCCGCACGGGCAACTGTGGCTGACGTATTACAGCCACATCTTCAACCCTGCGCGACTCAATCCCAAAGTCATGCAAGGCCATCTGCCAACACGGTTCTGGAAAAACCTGCCCGAAGGTCCGTTGATCCCGGCGCTTATCAGTGAAGCGCGCACCGGCAAGCAACGGGACGGTCAGGCAAAGCAGATCGGTGAGCGACGCGGCAAGGTGATCAAGGGCAACGTCTAGCGTTCAGGCGCTTATTGTTGATGCACCGCCGTCTGCATGCCCGCCGTGCTCATCGGCGCGCCGAGCGTGCTGCCGAAGAACTCCACGGCCTCGGCACTGAGGTTGCGGTGAATGTCCTCGCGGTCGACGCCCAGCGCATCGGTGCACAAACCCGGCTGAGTGGCACGCTGTTCGTCATCGCACGGCGCCATGAAGACAAAATGCCCGGCCCCGGCCAGTAATTTGAAATCCGAAACTTCGGGCAGCTTGCGCGCCAGCGCTTCTGCGTTCTTGTCGATTGCCAGCAATTCATCGCCATCGCCGCTGTACAGCAACACCGGCACATGCACGTCGGACAGCGTGTGACGACCGAACATCAGCCCCAGCGGCGCCATCAGCATCAGCGCGCCGACGCGAGGATCGGCCTGAGCGTGCAGGTCATCGCGATCGGCGAGCAGCTCACCTTGGGTTTTGCAGGCATCCCGGTCCTGCGGACGTTCCATGCAGTAATGGCGTAACCGCTGCAGATCAGGCTGAGCGCCCGCGAGGATCAACGCGGTCTCGCCACCCGCCGAATAACCGATGACGCCGACACGGCGTGCGCTGATGTAAGGCGACAGCATGGGATCGAGCAGCGCCGCGCTGATCGCTTCGGAAATCTGCAGCGGTCGGCCGTAGAGATTGCTCAGGCTGCCCAGTCGGCTGTGATCGAGGTAGTTGTCACCGGGGTGAAACACCGCCACCACGACAAACCCCTTGCGCGCCAGCGACGTCGCCAGATCATGCTGGGCCAGCGGCGTGCCGGTATTGCCATGGGAAAGCATCAGCAGCGGAAAACGGCCCATGGCGATGCGGGCGTCTTCGGTGGCTTCAATCGGATACCCCTGAACGCGGGTCACGTGTTCTTCGTCGGTCGACGGGTAAAAAGCGAAGGCATGCATGGGCCGGGAATCCAGCGGATCCAGAAAGGTCAGCTCGTGGAAGCCCACGCTCCACGCATCCGACTCGGCGGCCTGCACCGAAATCATGCCGCTCAACAGGCTGATCATCATCACTGCACAAAGACGCATCATTGCAATGCCCCTCACCTTATCAATCCGTGCTTGTCGAATCAGACGCAGCGGGTCTGAGTTCCTTATAAAACGATGTCTGTGGCTATCTGACCGACCGGCATCGATAACATTCAGAAACGTTCTTAGATCAATCGTGCACAAGGCGGGCCAAGCTCAGAAAAAAGGGCGTAGTAGCCGTGCTGGTTACCGCGCCGGCCGAGTCAGCGGCGATTTTACTGGCCTGAGAGCAAGGTTACTCGCAAAGAAATCGCAAAGTCTGTCGCTTGACTGAACACATCGACGGCAAATCGAAAAATGCATTGCCTGAACGACGAAAGCCCCGTCAACCGAGGCTTGGGGCCGGGTTGACGGGGCTTTCAATCTGAATCGATCGAGCGTGCCGATCAGCGGCACGTCTTAGGGCATCAGGCGAACAGTGTTTCTTCGATGTGTTTCTGCGCAGCGGCCATGGCCGCGACACGTGGCTCGTCGCCGTAGGCCAGGCCGTGTGCGAACACGAATTGCAGGTCAGTCACGCCGATGAAACCGAACAGTACCTTGAGCAGGTCTTCGTGACCGACGCTGGTGGGCTGGCCGACATGCAGGCCGCCGGCGGTGGACACGATCACCACTTTCTTGCCTTTGCACAGGCCTTCCGGACCGGCTTCGGTGTAGCGGAACGTGCGACCCGCGACAGTGATGCGGTCGATCCAGGCTTTCAACTGGCTCGGGATGGTGAAGTTGTACATTGGCGCGCCGATGACGACGACGTCTGCCGACAGGAACTCTTCCAGCGTGGCTTCATTGGTTTCCACTTCCAGCTTCTGCGCCGCGTCGCGACCTTCGACCGGTGTGCCAGCGGCAGCCAGCGTGGCGCCGGAGAAGTGACTCAGTGCGTCGTTGGCCAGGTCACGATAAACCACCTGTGTGTCAGGCGTCGTTGCGGTGAACGACTGGACCACACTGCGGCTCAACTGACGCGAAGCGGAGTGATCGCCAAGGATGCTGGAATCAATGTGCAACAGTTTCATAACGTGCTTCCCAAGTGAAGAATCGCGACGGAGCGACTGAATGGCGATCATCCTACCTTGCAAGCCAATAACTGATTAGTCAGCGAAACTGCGATGGATCGTTCCATTAACAGGACAATGAGATGACCGACGCGCGGATTATCGCCCTCCACGCGTGCCCATACCTCCAGAATCAGCACCGCTGACCAATAGCTCTGAAACCGGTTTCACAATAAGTCATAATATCGTCCTTGCAATCGGCAGAACCTGTATTTCCCCGATCGATTCAAGCCGTGACGTGCAGCGCGATGCCGCTCCACGACCAGCATTTCACTTCAATACGATGACCTGTGAGGATCAAATGGACGACAGCCACTCCATCCCCGACGGAGGCCGCCGGGACTTTCTGCGCAAAGGCCTGACGTTGATTCCGGCGGTGACCCTGGCCAGTACAGGGCTTGGCGCCACCGCCCAACAACTCATGGCCGCGCCGGCAAATCCGGCTGCCGCCAACGCTCATGTGCCCGCGGCGCCCGCGTCTGGCGATTATCACCCGGCGTTCTTCACCGCCGAAGAATGGGCCTTTCTGCAGGCTGCTGTGTCCAGGATCATTCCCGCCGACGAGCATGGCCCGGGAGCGCTGGAAGCAGGCGCAGCCGAATACATTGATCGCCAGATGAACACGCCCTACGCCAGCGGCGCGCAGTGGTACATGCAAGGCCCGTTCGTGACCGATGCCCCCGCCGAAATGGGCTATCAGCTGCAATTGAACCCGCAACAGATCTACCGCCTCGGCATCGCCGCGACAGATGCGTGGTGCATGACGCAGACGAAAAAAAATTTCGCCGCGCAAGACAGCGCTACCCGAGACCAGATTCTCGGCAAGATCGAGGCTGGAGAGCTGCATTTCGATGAGCTCCCGGCCAAAGCGTTCTTCAGCCTGCTGGTGCAGAACACCCGCGAAGGGTTCTTCTGCGATCCGGTTCACGGCGGCAATAAGGAAATGGTCGGCTGGCGACAGATAGGTTTTCCCGGCGCGCGCGCCGACTTCATGGACTGGGTTGAGCGCAACGAAGCGTATCCCTTCCCTCCCGTGTCCATCCGTGGCGAGAGGGCTTGAGTCGTGGCCAATGAAATGAAGAAAGTGGACGCGGTCATCGTCGGGTTTGGCTGGGCCGGCGCGATCATGGCCAAAGAGCTGACCGAAGCCGGCTTGCAGGTTGTCGCCCTCGAACGGGGGCCGATGCAGGACACCTATCCGGACGGCAACTACCCGCAGGTTATCGATGAGCTGACTTACAGCGTGCGCAAGAAACTGTTCGTCGACGTCTCGAAGGAAACCGTCACCATCCGCCACAGCGTCAATGATGTGGCCCTGCCCAATCGCCAACTGAGTGCTTTCCTGCCTGGCAAGGGCGTGGGCGGCGCGGGTCTGCATTGGTCGGGCGTGCATTTTCGTGTCGATCCGATCGAACTGCGCATGCGCAGCCACTACGAGGAACGTTACGGTAAGAAATTCATTCCCGAAGGCATGACCATCCAGGACTTCGGTGTCAGCTACGAAGAGCTGGAGCCGTATTTCGATTTCGCGGAAAAGGTCTTCGGCACCTCCGGCCAGGCCTGGACCGTCAACGGCCAGGTCGTCGGTGAGGGCAAGGGCGGCAATCCTTACGCGCCGGACCGCTCCAATCCGTTCCCGCTGCCGTCGCAGAAAAACGTGGTTTCGGCGCAGATCTTCCAGAAGGCCACCACCGAACTGGGCTACAAGCCATACAACCTGCCGTCGGCCAACACCTCGGGGCCTTACACCAATCCGTATGGCGCGCAGATGGGGCCGTGCAACTTTTGCGGGTTCTGCAGCGGCTATGTCTGCTACATGTATTCCAAGGCCTCGCCGAACGTCAACATCCTGCCCGCGTTGCGCCAGGTACCGAATTTCGAGCTGCGCACCAACGCCCACGTGCTGCGGGTCAACCTGGACGACACCCGGCGCAAGGCCACCGGCGTCACCTACATCGATGCCCAAGGGCGCGAAGTCGTGCAGCCGGCCGATCTGGTGATCCTCGCCGCGTTCCAGTTCAACAACGTCCACCTGATGCTGCTGTCGGGCATCGGCAAGCCTTACGACCCGATCAAGAACGAAGGCGTCGTGGGCCGCAACTTTGCCTACCAGAACATGGGCACCGTCAAGGCGTTCTTCGACAAGGACACCTACACCAACAACTTCATCGGCGCGGGCGGCAACGGCGTCGCAATCGACGACTTCAACGCGGACAACTTCGATCATGGCCCCCACGGCTTCGTCGGCGGTTCGCCGATGTGGGTCAACCAGGCCGGCAGTCGTCCCATCGCCGGTGTCGCCAACCCGCCCGGCACCCCGACCTGGGGCAGCGGCTGGAAGAAAGCGACCATCGACTACTACACCCATCAACTGTCGATGGATGCTCATGGCGCGCATCAATCCTATCGCGGCAATTACCTGGACCTCGATCCGACCTACCGCGACGCCTATGGCCAGCCTCTCCTGCGCATGACGTTCGACTGGCAGGAAAACGACATCAAGATGAATCAGTTCATGGTCGAGAAGCTGACCAAAGTGGCTCAGGCCATGAATCCGAAAGCCATTGCGGTGCTCGGCAAGAAGGTCAAGGAGCACTTCAACACGGCGAACTATCAGACCACCCACCTCAACGGCGGCGCGATCATGGGCACCGATCCGACGACCAGTGCGCTGAACCGCTACCTGCAATGCTGGGACGTGCACAACGTGTTCGTCCCGGGCGCTTCGGCGTTCCCGCAAGGCCTGGGTTACAACCCGACCGGTCTGGTGGCGGCGTTGACGTACTGGTCTGCCCGGGCGATCCGCGAGCAGTACCTGAAAAACCCCGGCCCGCTGGTTCAGGCTTAAGGAGCGATGAGCATGAAAACATTGTTGATCGCCTCTGTGCTGTTCAGCGCCAGTACTTGCGTGCTGGCAGCCGACGACGACGCGCTCGTCAAAAAGGGCGAATACCTGGCACGTGCCGGTGATTGCGTGGCTTGTCACACCGCCAAGGGCGGCAAGCCGTTTGCCGGTGGCTTGCCGATGGAAACGCCGATCGGTACGGTGTACTCCACCAACATCACGCCGGATCCGACCGGCATCGGCTCGTATAGCTTCGAAGACTTCGATCAGGCCGTGCGTCACGGCATCGGCAAAAGCGGCAGCACGCTTTACCCGGCGATGCCCTTCCCGTCTTACGCGCGGGTTAGCGATGACGACATGCGTGCGCTGTATGCGTATTTCATGAAGGGCGTCGCGCCTGTCGCCGAGCCGAACAAACCCACGGACATCCCCTGGCCGCTGAGCATGCGCTGGCCCCTGTCGATCTGGCGCAGCCTTTTCGCCCCGCCCGTGAAGGCCTTCGAGCCGACGACCAGTGCTGATGCAGTGGTCAACCGCGGCGCCTATCTGGTCGAGGGACTGGGTCATTGCGGCGCCTGTCACACGCCGCGTGCCCTGACGATGCAGGAAAAAGCACTGACCCCGGCCGAAGGCAGTCAGTTTCTGGCCGGCAGCGCGCCGCTCGAAGGCTGGATTGCCAAAAACCTGCGCGGCGACCACAAGGATGGCCTGGGCAGCTGGAGCGAAGACGACCTGATGCAGTTCCTCAAGACCGGCCGCAGTGACCGCAGCGCAGTGTTCGGAGGCATGAGCGATGTTGTCGAGCACAGCATGCAGTACATGACCGATGCCGACCTCAGAGCCATTGCCCGCTACTTGAAGACGCTGCCTGCGAGCAATCCGCACGACGAGCCGCCTGTCTATGACAAGCAGGTCGCCGATGCGCTGTGGAAAGGCGACGACAGCAAACCGGGGGCGTCGGTCTACATCGACAACTGCGCAGCGTGCCACCGCACCGATGGACAGGGCTACACCCGGGTTTTCCCGGCGCTTGCCGGTAATCCGGTGGTGCAGACGGCCGATCCGACGTCGCTGATCCACGTGGTGCTAGCAGGCGGCACCGTTCCGGCGACCCACACGGCCCCGTCGAACTTCACCATGCCGGCGTTCGCCTGGCGCCTGAACGACGAGAAAGTCGCCGCCGTGGTGAACTTCATTCGTACCAGTTGGGGCAATCAGGCCAGCGAAGTGACAACCGACGATGTCGCCAGGCTACGCAGCAGCGACATGAAAACCACGTCCGGGGATGACCTGGGCCAGGTGACCGGGCACTGAGTTCAGGCCTGCAACCATCGCGTTCGGGTCTGAAGGTTTGATGGCAAGGCGCTCGCCCGCAGGGATGCAGGCGAGCGTTCATGCCACAGCGTCACACGCCCGACACCCTCTGCATCTCTCCTGCAAATGCCCGCACACGGCGCGTGGTCAGCGTTGCGCCAGAATGCATGGCAACAGCCCGGGAAATCGCTGATCGAGTTCATCGGCGCGCAGCGAGTTCATGTGCGTCGTGCCGATGTTCCGGGTCTGGACCAGACCGGCATCACGCAGCACGCGAAAGTGATGAGACATGCTCGACTTGGGGCGCCCGCCATCCAGTTCGCCGCAGGTCGCCTCCTGGGTATTGGCCAGGTACCGGACGATTTCCAGGCGCACAGGATCGCTGAGTGCATACAGCACACGCTCAAGCACGAACTCGGAAGGAAAAGGATGTTTGAAGGCTCGCATGGAGCGAATCATAGCGAGGGGTTAGCGATTAAGCCATATTTCGAATACTATCGAACAAACGAATCAACCATCACCGGAGACACTTGCATGTCCGCACTGTTCGAGCCGTTCACCTTAAAAGACGTCACGCTACGCAATCGCATCGCCATTCCGCCGATGTGTCAGTACATGGCCGAAGACGGCGTGATCAACGACTGGCACCATGTGCACCTCGCCAGCATGGCCCGTGGAGGCGCCGGTCTGGTCGTGGTCGAGGCCACCGCCGTGTCACCGGAAGGACGCATCACGCCGGGCTGTGCGGGTATCTGGAGCGACGAACACGCTCAGGCGTTCGTTCCGGTGGTCAACGCCATCAAGGCAGCCGGTTCGGTGCCCGGCATCCAGATCGCCCACGCCGGCCGCAAGGCAAGCGCCAATCGCCCTTGGGAAGGTGACGACCACATTCCGGAAAACGATCCCCGTGGCTGGAAAACCCTGGCGCCCTCACCGATCGCTTTCGGCGAGCACCTGCCCAAAGTCCCGCAGGAAATGACCCTGGACGACATCGCCCGCGTCCGTCAGGACTTCGTGGATGCCGCGCGCCGAGCCCGTGACGCCGGCTTCGAATGGATCGAACTGCATTTTGCCCATGGCTACCTGGCGCAGAGCTTCTTCTCGGAGCACGCCAACAAACGCACGGACGCCTATGGCGGCAGCTTCGAAAATCGCAGCCGGTTCCTCCTCGAAACACTGGCGGCCGTGCGTGAAGTATGGCCGGAGAACCTGCCGCTCACTGCCCGTTTCGGCGTGATCGAATACGACGGCCGCGACGAGCAGACGTTGACCGACTCCATCGAACTGGCCCGGCGATTCAAGGCCGGCGGTCTGGACCTGCTGAGTGTCAGTGTCGGCTTCACCATCGCCCAGGCCAACATTCCGTGGGGGCCCGCGTTCATGGGCCCGGTTGCAGAACGGGTGCGCCGCGAAGCGGGCCTGCCGGTGACCTCTGCCTGGGGCTTCGGCACGCCACAATTGGCACATGACGCCATCGCAGCCGGTCAGCTGGACCTGGTTTCCGTAGGCCGCGCTCACCTGGCCGACCCGCACTGGGCTTACTTTGCCGCCAAAGAGCTGGGTGTGGAAAAAGCGTCCTGGACGCTGCCGGCACCTTACGCCCATTGGCTGGAGCGCTACCGCTGATCGGGCAGGATCACTGCAACAGGACGCGCGCGGTGCAACGCCGCGCCGTCAGTCATACAAGCCGGCCCCATCGCAGGGCCGGCACCTGTCACAGCCCGCTCAGCCTCCCGCCGTTTTACTCACCAGCGCCGCAAGCTTGCGGTCGAGGGCGGTGGCTGCGTCGAGCAGCGGCTGATCAGGCTCCACCACCATCAGCGACGAAGGCCTGACGTACACGATGCTGCTGGTGTTGGCGGGCTCTTCCAGCAACAACAGTTCAACCGGAGCGAACAGCCCCGAACGCGGGTCGTGCTTGAGCATGGTGATCGCAATCAACGGGTTTCCCAGCACCACTCGCATGGCCCGTTGTGACAACCCGGCCTTTCGGGTCCAGGCGCCATGATCGAGCAGTGAAAACAGCATGAAGCCGCTGGGTCCCGCTTTGCGCTCGATCTCGTCGCGAAAGGCGTCCCACGACGGGTGCTGGTCTACCACCTCATCCATCTTCACCGGCGCATGGCCGATGTCGTCGAGTAACGCCGTCAACAGCGCGTCGTAAGACTTCTCGGACGCGACCTGCAACCTGACGCCCTGAAACGGTTGTTCATTGACAGGCATGTGCACACTTCCTCTGAATGGCTGATACCTCGCAAAGGATTACAACCACAATCTAAAGTTCTGCCGCACAGGATGAAGGTCGACGGAAGGCGCCACTGCTTCATTCAAGGCCTGTGATAACGCTCGATCAGGTCCGGTTCGTCGTACAATCGTCGTCCCTGCTCAACCGCGAAGGTTCTGATACGTGATCCCCGGCGACCCGAAAAACCTCAACGACCTGTTTTACTTCGCCAAAGTCGTCGAAGCGGGCGGTTTTGCGGCAGCAGGCCGGCTGCTGGGCATTCCGAAATCCCGACTGTCGCGACGCATCGCCGAGCTCGAAATTCGTCTGAACGCGCGGCTGCTGCAACGCACGACCCGCAAGATGCAACTCACGGCGCTCGGAGAACGCTACCTCAGACACTGCCAGGCCATGCTGCTGGAAGCGGAGCTTGCGGACGAAGTGGTCGCCAGCGCGACATCCGAACCGCGAGGCCCGCTGCGGGTCAGCAGCCCGGTGGGGCTGGCCAGTCAACTGACCCCGCTGGTCCGGGATTTTCTGCAGCACTACCCGCAGGTTCAGCTCGATCTGCTGCTGGTCAACCGGCGTGTGGACCTGATCAATGAAGGCATCGACGTCGCGCTGCGGGTGCGTGAGGCTGACGATGAAGAGCTGAACCTGGTGACCCGTCGGCTCAGAGAAGCGCAGACCGAAGTGGTCGCCGCGCCGCACTTTGCCCAGGCCAACCGAGTCAGCCATCCGCGGGAACTGACCTCGCTGCCCTTCCTCGGCGCGCTGGATTCCGATCGCCTGGCCCGTGCCCGCTTGCACAATGCGGCGGGCGAGCGTTTCGATCTGGCGATGCAGCCACGGTTGAGCGTGGAAGATTTTGAGATGCGCAAGGCAGCCACCCTGGCCGGGCTGGGTTTTACCGTCCTGCCGATGATGTACTGCGAAAACGAGCTGGCCAGCGGTGCGCTGGTTCGGCTGCTGCCGGACTGGCGCTGTCCGTCTGCCTGGTTGCAGGCTGTCTACCCCCACCGGCGCGGCGTGCTTCCGGCGGTGCGGGCATGGCTGGACCATCTGGAAACGGCGTTCAACAGCGAGCAACGCCCGCTGTGACCGCTGCCAACGGCGCCCCTGGGCGTCAGACATCATGAATGAGGATGACCATGCACCGTGACGAAGTGGCCGCGTTCTGCCTGAGCCTGCCGGGCGCGCGCGAGGATTACAAATGGGGCGGCGTGCGGGTGTTCTCCATCGCCGACACGAAAATGTTCGCGGTCATGGGCCTGGCCGGTGACGACTTGTCGTTCAAGGTGGGCAGCGAACTGTTTCTCGGCTACGTCGATCGCCCCGGCGTGCGCCCTGCCCCTTACCTCGCACGCGCCCACTGGATCACTCTGACGTACCCCTACGCCATCGGCGGTGAGGAGCTGCGTGACCTGCTGACGCGCTCGCACCAATTGGTGGTGAGCAAGCTGGCGAAGAAACGACAGGTCGCGCTGAAACTTTGAGCGGCCCTGCAGCCGTCAGTAAAAGTGCCGGGCGATGAAGTTGCCGCCGAGCACGACGCGGTCGATCCAGAACAACTCGTGCAACAGCACGATCAGCCAGAACACCACTTGGAAGGCAACCTTGCGGGTCTTGTGGCGGAAGACCTGTTGCGCGACCAGCGCTCCGGGCCAGCCGCCGAGCAGCTCCAGTCCATGGAGCAGTTTTTCCGGCGTACGGCGTCCTTTGCCGCGGGCCTGCCGCTTGTCGTAACCGTAAAGTCCGAACGTGATGACGCTCATGACCAGATAGATCGCGGCGGGCAGCCATGGCAGCCATGAGCCGTCCCGCAGCCAGATCGTCACGACGCCGTAAACCGGCAGCGCGCAGAACACCACCAGCAACAGTAACTTGAGTTTTGCAAAGCGCAGCGTCGTCGGCGTGCGGCGGCCGCTGGCGTCGGGCTGAAGGCGCGCATTCATCGGTCAGGCCTGCACGCTGGTCCAGTCGATCCAGCCAAACAGCCAGGTCGCCAGAATCAACAGGCCAAACGCGATCCGGTACCAGGCGAACACCGCATAGCTGTGGGTCGCGATGAACTTGAGCAAGCCACGCACCGCGATCATCGCGAAGATGAAAGAGGTGATGAATCCCGTCGCGAACACGGCGAAGTCATCCGGCTGAAACAGGTCGCGGTACTTGTAACCGGAATACACCGAGGCGGCGATCATGGTCGGCATCGCCAGGAAAAACGAGAACTCGGTGGCGGCCTTGCGTGACAGCCCGAACAACAGGCCGCCGATGATGGTCGATCCCGAGCGCGACGTACCCGGAATCATCGCCAGGCACTGCGCGAAGCCGACTTTCAGCGCGTCGACCCAGCTCATCTCATCCACGGTTTCAGCGTGAATGGTGTGCTCGCGGCGCTCGGCCCAGAGCATGATCACGCCGCCCACCACCAGCGCCACAGCGACGGTGATGGGGTTGAAGAGGTAATAATGAATCATGTCGGCGAAGATCACCCCCAGCACCATCGCCGGAAGTACGCCGACGATCAGATTGGCGGTGAAGCGCCTGGCTTGTGGCTGGGTGGGCAGCCCGGTCACCACGTCGAAAATCTTCCGGCGAAACTCCCAGATCACGGCCAGGATTGCGCCCAGTTGAATAATGATGTTGAAAGCCATTGCCCTTTCGCCACCGAAGCCGATCAGGTCGGCGACGATAATCTGGTGGCCGGTACTGGAAATCGGCAAAAACTCGGTCAGTCCTTCGACAACCCCAAGTATCAGCGCCTGTGCGGCGGTCCAAAGATCCATCATTCCCCCGAATGGAGCCTGCTCATGGCAGGGCTCTCTTGAATTATTGAGCGACATTGCACGCACGGTGTGCGGTCAGAAAAAACCGCATGAACAGGCAAGATTCGCTGCCTCAGGCATGTAAGCGCCGGCGATGCTAGCAGACCTGTTCGACGAACGCTCTAGCGTGGATACTGGCGTTTGGCCGGTTACTGTAATCGACCCTCGATGACAATTGGCCTACGCCGCTTTTTTGCTGTACAGCCCTCGCCCATTGCCCCCACGGCACCCATAAAGCGCTTACAATCGCCGACCCTTTTTTCCGTCCCTTCGCAGGAGTTGCCATGTCCGGGCTTGAACTGTTCGCTGCCGCACTCGGTGTCATCGCCGTCTGGCTGACAGTCAAACAAAACCCATGGTGCTGGCCGATCGGACTGGTGATGGTGTTGCTGTACACGTGGATCTTCTTCGACGTGAAGCTTTATTCGGACATGCTCTTGCAAGTGGTGTACGCCGCTTTGCAACTGTACGGCTGGTGGCAATGGACCCGACGCGGCAATGTCGAAACCGGTCGCATCGTCTCCTCGCTGGGCAGCGGCGGCCTGCTGGTCAGCCTGGTCATCGGCGGTGTGGTGAGCCTGTTGCTCGGCGCGGCGATGGCGCATTTCACTGACGCAGCACAGCCCTGGCTCGACGCCGCCCTGACCGGCTACAGCCTGGTCGCGCAGGTGTGGATGGCGCAGAAACGTGTTCAATGTTGGCCCTTGTGGATCGTGCTGGATGTCATTTTCGTCGGCCTTTTCCTCTACAAAGCGCTGTACTTGACAGCGGCGCTGTACGCTTTGTTCACGTTGCTCGCCGTGCAAGGTTGGCGCGACTGGCGCGCCGACCCTGCGCTGGCACGGTGAAGCACCGATGAAAGTCTTGGTACTGACCGGCCCGGAGTCCAGCGGCAAAAGCTGGCTGGCGGCGCACATCCAGGCACATTTCGGCGGTGTACGGGTGGACGAATACGTCCGCCATTTCATCGACGAGCAGCAGCGCGACCCCGTGTATGCCGACATTCCCGCGATTGCCCAAGGGCAGCTGGCGTGGGAAGACGCCGCCCGGGCGCAATCGCCTACACTGTTGATTCTCGACACGCATTTGCTCAGCAACCTCCTCTGGAGCCGCACACTGTTCCACGACTGTCCCGACTGGCTTGAACCGGCATTGCTCGAACGTCATTACGATCTTCACCTGTTGCTGTCCCCCGACGGGGTCGAATGGATAAGCGATGGCCAGCGCTGTCAGCCGCTGTTGAGCGAACGCCAGGCGTTCTTCGACGCAAGCCGGGACTGGCTCGAACGGCATGAGCAGTGCTTTGAAGTCATCGAAGGCAGTTGGAGCTACCGCATGGAACGCGCGATGCAGGCGGTGAAACGGTTGCTCGACGTTACGCCGGCAGCCAACTGAATCACGTACGCAGCGAAAGCCCGCTTGCGCGTCAGCCCGCTGCCGGAGCGGAAAACGGCCGCCGGCCAGCGGGTGTCGGTGACGTGTGTTTCAAGGGGTCAACGGATCTGGTGTTTGTGCAGTAGTCGGTAAAATGTGGGCCTGGAAATCCCCAGCACCTTGGCTGCCACACTCAGATTGTCACTGTGCCGGGTCAGCACGTCACACAAGGCCTGGCGCTCGGCCCGGCATTTGTAGTCATCCAGCGTGCCCATGCTGGAGCTGATTTCCTCCTCGCCCAGCAGCCCCAGGTCGAACGCCTCGATCTGCCGCCCCTCGGCCAGCACCAGCCCGCGCCGGACCCGGTTTTCGAGCTCACGCACGTTGCCCGGCCAGTCATGCTTGCCCATGGCGACCAGGGCGTCCTGACTGAAATTGCGCGCACGCCGCCCTGTTTCGCGGCTGTAGAACTGGGCGAAGTGATTGGCCAGCAGCGCCAGATCGCCATGCCGCTCACGCAGCGGCGCCGTGCCGACCTGCAAGACATTGAGCCGGTAGTAAAGGTCTTCGCGGAAAAGCTTCTTGCGAATCGCCGCCTCCAGGTCCACATGGGTCGCCGCCAGCACCCGCACATCGACCGGCACCCGCTCGCCGGCCACTTCGATGTGGCGATCCTGCAAAAAGCGCAGCAGGTTGGCCTGAACCTCCAGCGGCAAGTCACCGATCTCGTCGAGAAACAGCGTTCCGCCGTTGGCCGCTTCGATTCGGCCCACCTTGCGCTGAGCCCCGCCGATCGAATCCTGATCATCGCCGAACAGCTCAGGCTGCAACCGGTGCTCAGGCGTCGCGCTGCAATTGACCGAAACGAACGGCTGATTGCGCCTTTGAGACTGCGCGTGCAGCGTGCGCGCCACCAGTTCCTTGCCGGTTCCGACCTCGCCACGGATCAGAACCGGGGACTCGGTGGGCGCAAGCTTGGTCAACAACCGGCGCAACTCACGCACTGGACGGCTCTCGCCGAGCATCTCGTGGCCCGGTCCGCTGCCATAATTCGTCCCTTGAGCGCGCAAGCGGGCCATGCCATAGGCGCGCCCCAGGGTGACCTGAACGCGGCCAACGTCGAAAGGCAACGTGTGGAAATCGAAAAACCATTCGCAGACAAAATCACCGATGAGCTCTCTGCGCAGGTCATCGGCGGTCAATACGGCAATCCATTCGGTATTGCTGCGGGTGATCAGCCCCTTGACCACCTCCGGATGCTCGAAATGCTCCGGCATCAGACGAATCAACCCGACATCGAAGGGGCGTGATCCCACTGACTCCAGCGTACAGCTGTCCACTTCCCAACCGGCAATGCGCAGCCCGGGAATCAATTGCAGACATTCTTCGCACGGCTCGACGATTAACAGGCGACGGATTGATGCCAGTTCATGCATATAAAATTCCTTGGCGCCAGGATTCGAAGAATATTCCGGAGAAAAAACATTTTTAGAAACAGTGTCTTGGCGACCCCGGTTGTTACATTAGCAAATAATTGACACTGCCTTGGACCGTTTCACTATAAGCCTAAGAACCAAACGTGCTTAGCAGTCGCGATCAGGCAATAAACGGGTATCAGCCCACGGGGCACGGTCCGGCGGCCCACTCGGACAGCGGGAAATGGAGCATGAAGGCGAGGAAAAACAAGAGGTTGGAAAATAAATCAAAAAATGTCGGGATTCGTTGTGACTTACCCAGGGGCGCAGGTCATCAGTAGAAGTAACCAGCCGCACGGGACGCCCGCCGTCGGTTGACGAATTGATACGGGCACTTAGAGGACACTCCATGAACGCCCCCTTGCGCTTTAACGATGCTTTGCTGATCGTCGGCCACGCTTTCCAGCCTTTCCACTGTGTGGCGTGGGCGCCACAGGATGGCAACGGCGAACTGAGCCTGACTGTCGTCGATCGCACCAGCAACCGCATTGGTCGCAAACAGATTCCAAGCAGCGCCTATTCCGACCCTCAGCAATTGGCCCATGTGCTGGAACAGACCCGTGCGGAAATCAGTGGTGAAGGCTATCGCCTGGAACCCTGGAGCATGCCAGCCTGATCCCCCCGAATGCGAGGGCCGGGTGACGCGCCAGACGTGTGACTCAGCGCCCCGCACTCATCCGCACGCCGCCGACCTTGGGTCGGCGCGTGTTGCCAACCCTCTTTTCACGCCTGCCGGACCGAAGCGTCGATGCACTAGAGCGCATCGATATGGCGGTATTGAGCACCCAGTCGTTGTGCAATCTCGACGGCCCGACCGAGCCGGATCGGCCCGCGCTCGATGTCGATCAGCAGACTGGGACAGGCGAACCCCGACGCCGCAGGCACTTCCCTGACGCGGCCATCGGTGATGATCAGCACGCGCTGAATCTCGCCGGGATAACGTTTCTGCCGTTTGTTCAACCAGTCGCCCGCCTGCTCGATGGCATCGGACAACGGCGTGCCGCCCCCTGCCCCCAGCCCGTCCAGCCAGGGTTGCAACGCGGCGCCGGCTTTCAGACCATGGTGCTGCCAGCGCGCGCCGCTGCCACTGGCCGTCAGCAATGCCAGTCTGGCGCGTTGTCGATACGCATCGTCGAACAACTGCGCGAGCAGTCCTTTGGCCTGACTCAGCGCCTGATGACGACGGGTCGAAGCCGACGCATCGACGATCACCAGCCAGAGCATCTGCGCCTGCCGAGTACGCGGTTGACGCACGATATCCGCGCGCGTGCCGGGGCGCCCTCGCAGCAACGTCGGCAGCCACGCAATCGCGCCCTCGATACCCGAGCGCGCGGCGCCACTTTTACCACCGTTGAGCGTGCCCGGCCGAGGGCTGGCATCCGCCCCCGACACTTGCCGAGGGCGGACGCCTAGGGCTTTTTTGGCCAGATGGGCACTTCTCGGCGCGCGCCGGTGGCGACGGCCCGTGCAGGCATCGCACCCCAACTGCCCTCGCCCTGGCGCTGTCCCTGTGCCGCATCCTGTTGCGCCGATTGAACCTGGGGCTCGTCAGCCTGCCCGGACGATGCCGGCGGTTGGGGCGGCGGGGCCTGACGACGATGACGCAGGGCGAAATCCGCCACCGCATCGATGTCCGCTTCACTGATCGACGTTTCCCCGCGCCATGCGGCATGCGCGCGGGCGGCGCGCAACCAGACAAGGTCAGCGCGCAGGCCATCGACGCCTGCGGCAAAGCAGCGTTCGGTGATCATCGCCAGACTCAGGTCGTCCAGCTCGATGGCTGACAACCGCGCTCGGGCGTTTTCACATCGGGCCTTTAGCGCCTGTTGCTGAGGCGCCCATTGCTCGCAGAACGCCTCGGGCGCCGCATCGAAATCCAGACGCCGACGAATGATCTGCCCACGTTGCTGCGGCGCGGTCTGCCCGCTCAGCGCGACATTGAGGCCAAACCGGTCGAGCAACTGGGGGCGCAGTTCGCCTTCCTCCGGGTTCATCGTGCCGATCAGGACAAAGCGCGCAGGATGACGATGGGAGATGCCATCACGCTCCACCAGATTGACGCCGCTGGCGGCGACGTCCAGCAGCAGGTCGACCAGATGATCGGGCAGCAGATTGACCTCGTCGACATACAGGACGCCGCCGTCGGCCTTGGCCAGCACACCTGGCGAAAAGCGCGCGCGGCTCTCGCCCAGCGCAGCCTCCAGATCCAGCGTGCCGACCAGCCGTTCTTCGGTGGCACCGAGCGGCAGCGTGACGAACTGACCGCTGGCCAACAGGTCGGCCAGGCCGCGCGCCAAGGTCGACTTGGCCATGCCGCGAGGCCCCTCGATGAGCACGCCGCCGATCTTGGGATCGATGGCGGTCAGGCACAGCGCCAGCTTCAGGTCGTCAGCGCCGACCACGGCGGCCAGCGGGAAATGCGAGGTGTCGGTCATGGTTGTATCTCGTCGAACGTCGATTGAGTCACTGATCAAAAGTCTTGCGCTGCGCTCACGGAAGGTTGAAGCATCAGCCGTTACCGCGCCGCCAGGCAGCCAGGCTGTCTCCATGGCCGCGAGGTCATCACGTCTCTTCAATATCCAGCAACAGATTCTCCAGCGCCTCTCGGTACTCGCCCGGCTCCTGCCACAAGCCGCGCTGCTGTGCCTCGAGCATGCGCTCGGTCATGTCGCGCAATGCATCGGGATTGTGCTGCTGAATGAACGCCCGCGTGGCCGGATCCAGCAGATAAGCGTCCGCCAACAATGCGTACTGATGGTCGTCTATCAGCTCGGTGGTCGCGTCGAAGGCGAAGAGAAAATCGACCGTTGCCGCCATCTCGAACGCGCCTTTGTAACCATGGCGCTTGACCCCCTCGATCCACTTGGGATTGGCGGCGCGCGAACGCACCACACGATTGAGTTCTTCTTTCAGGGTGCGGATTTTCGGCAGATCGGGCTGACTGTGGTCGCCGTGGTAACTGGCGACCTTCGTGCCGGCAAGGCTCTCGACGGCGGCCAGCATGCCGCCCTGGAACTGGTAGTAGTCGTTGGAATCGAGCAGGTCGTGCTCGCGATTGTCCTGATTCTGCACCACCGCCTGCACCTGGCTCAGCCGCCGAGCGAAACCGTCCCGCGCAGGCGTGCCCTCGTCGTTCGTCCCGTAGGCGTAACCGCCCCAATTGAGGTACACCTCGGCCAGGTCGGCGCGGGTCTGCCACAGACGACCGTCGACCGCGTTCTGCACGCCGGCGCCATAAGCGCCGGGCTTGGCGCCGAAAATACGCCAGCCGGCCTGCTTCGCCGCTTGTTCGGCAGTGACGCCCTCGCGTTCGAGTTGCCGGCGTTCCTCGCGCACCCGGGCCGCCAGCGGGTTCATGTCATCGGGCTCATCGAGCGCAGCCACGGCTTGAACGGCCGCGTCGAACAGCTTGATCAGGTTGGCAAATGCGTCGCGAAAAAACCCGGACACCCGCAATGTCACGTCCACGCGCGGGCGATCCAGCAAGCTCAGCGGCAGGATTTCAAAATCATCCACGCGTTGACTTCCGGTTGCCCAGACCGGACGCACGCCCATCAATGCCATGGCTTGAGCAATGTCATCGCCGCCGGTGCGCATCGTGGCCGTGCCCCAGACCGACAGTCCAAGTTGACGTAAATAATCACCATTGTCCTGTAAGTGTCTCTCCAGCAAGAGATTTGCCAACTTAAAGCCAATTCTCCACGCGGTCATTGTGGGCAGGTTGCGCACGTCCACCGAGAAGAAATTGCGCCCGGTCGGCAGCACGTCCAGCCGACCCCGACTGGGTGCACCGCTCGGGCCGGCCGGCACGAATCGGCCGCTCAAGGCGTCGAGCAGACCACGCATTTCAGCAGGCCCGCACGCATCGAGGCGCGGCGCCACAACCTCTTTAATGGCTTTAACAACTTCGTTTAAATCACTGTTTTTCAACGATATTTTAAAATCTTCACCGGACAACAGTTGTTCAACGAAAGTGGCGGCAAACAGTTCAAGCCGCTCGCGCGTATCGCCAGTCGTGCGCCAAGGGTCTTGGCTCACTTCATGTAATACATGAGGTTTCGCACCGGTCCACGGCTCAGCGAGATTGCAGTCCAGCGGGTCGAATGCCAGTCCCAGGGCGTTGCTCAGCGCACGTAACAGGCTGGCCTGAGCGCCCCGGCCATCGCCGCGGGGCACTCGCAGAATGGCCAGCAAGGTGTCGATGCGCAGACGCCCGCTCGGTGACTCGCCGAACACATGCAAGCCGTCGCGAATCTGCGATTCCTTCAGATCACACAGATACGTGTCCAGACGCGGCAGCCAGATCGCGGCGTCGGCGTCGCTGTCCAGATGCTCGTCCAGCGCCAGCTCGCGATCGATGCGGGTCTCGCGTACCAGCATGAGGATGTCCTTCTGCAACTCCCGCGCGCGCCGGGGATCGAGCAACTGGGCTTCGTAATATTCGTCGGCCAGCAGTTCAAGATGACGCAACGGTCCGTAAGTTTCGGCTCGGGTCAGCGGTGGCATGAGGTGGTCGATGATGACGGCCTGAGTCCGCCGTTTGGCCTGTGCGCCCTCACCTGGATCATTGACGATGAAGGGGTAAATGTTCGGCATCGCGCCAAGGGTTGCGTCCGGCCAGCAGTGTGCCGACAGGCCGACGCCCTTGCCCGGCAGCCATTCAAGATTGCCATGCTTGCCGACGTGGATGACCGCATGGGCGCCGTAACTGCGGCGCAGCCAGAAGTAGAACGCCAGATAGCCATGCGGCGGAACCAGATCAGGGTCGTGATACACCGCGCTGTGATCGACGTTGTAACCGCGTGCCGGCTGAATGCCGACGAAGGTCATGCCAAACCGCAGGCCGGCAACCATCATTCGCCCGTCCCGGCACATCGGATCGTTATCCGGCGTGCCCCAGCGCTCGATTACCGCCGCGCGGTTGGCTTCAGGTAGCGACTGGAATGCCGCCAGATACGCCTCCATCGCCATGCTTTGGTGGCAAGGCCGCTGATCCAGGCTGTCGGGGTCATTGGTCACGCCGCCGAGCAAGGCGTGGATCAGCGCGGTGCCGCTCTGCGGCAGATCCTGGACCGGATATCCCTCGGCCTGCATGGCATTGAGGATGTTCAACGCGGCAGCGGGCGTGTCGAGGCCCACACCGTTGCCGATGCGCCCATCGCGCGTCGGGTAATTGGCCAGAATCAGCGCCACACGTTTGTCGCCGTTGGCAGTACGCGCCAACAGCACCCAGCGCCGCGCCAGCTCAGCGACGAAATCCATCCGCTCGGGATGGGCCCGGTAGCAGACCACGTCTGACTGGCTGCGCTCGCTGTGCCAGGCCAGGTCCTTGAAGCTGATGGGCCGGCTGATGATGCGCCCGTCCAGCTCCGGCAACGCGATATGCATCGCCAGATCCCGCGCCCCCAGACCTTGCTCGCTGGCCTCCCAGGCAGGCTGGTTGTCTTGCGCGCAGATCGCCTGGATCACCGGGATATTGCGCCTGAAAGGCCGCAGGTGCGGTGCTTCCGGACTGGATTGCGCGAATCCGGTGGTGTTGAGGATGACTTCACAGTCCGCTTCATCCAGCCAGTCCTGGACCGCCTCAAGGCAAGCAGGCTCCTTGAGGCTGGCGACGGCGATCGGCAGCGGGTTGAGCCCCTGGGCCTGCAGACGCTGGCAAAACATATCGATGAACCCGGTGTTGGCCGCCTGCAGGTGCGAGCGGTAGAACAAGACCGCCGCCACCGGCTGATCGTCGCGCCAGTCAGCCCGCCAGTCGGCGATTGTTCCGTGGCCATGGCGCGGGTGATAAACCGCCGTGCGCGGCAACGCCTGGGGCTCACTCCAGCCGTAAGGCCGATCCAGCCATCGGCTGGCGAGGTAATTGAACAACTGCAAAGCGTTGTGCTTGCCGCCCTGACGCAGGTAATGCCAGAGCCGATCACAGTCCTGCGCAGGCTCGGTGCTCAGGTCGCTGAGCTCCGGGTCGGGTCGGTCATCGCCCGGCACCAGGATCAGCCTGACCCCGCGCTGCGCCAGTTCGACCAGCCGCTCCACGCCGTAGCGCCAGTAGCCGATGCCGCCGTGCAGGGAAATCAGGATGACCTTGGCATGGCGCAGCACCTGATCGACATAAAGGTCGACCGAGGCGTGATTCTGCACCTGCATCGGATTGGCCAGGCGCAGGCTCGGGTAATCGTCAGGCAGTTGCTGCGCGGTTTGCGCCAGCAACGCCAGGTGTGAATCGCCGCTGCAGAGAATCACCAGTTCGGCGGGGGTCTGCCCCAGGTCAGCGATGCTGTCGTCGGGGACAAAGCCGCCGGGCTGAGTGCGCAGCAGGTGCATGCTTAGCCTTTGATCCCGGACGTCGTGACGGCCGCGCGCAGTTGCGCTTCGAGCACGTGGGCGTCCAGGTCCTGGCCGATCAGCACCAGGTGCGTCAGCCGCTGCTCATCGGCTTTCCAGGCTCGGTCGAAATGCTTGTCGAAACGCGTACCGACGCCTTGCACCAACAGGCGCATCGGTTTGCCGGGAATAGCCGCGAAGCCCTTGACCCGCAGAATGCCGTGCTGCACCACTGCCTGAGTCAGGGCGTCGAGCAACAACGCTTCGTCCGCCTGAGGCAGCGAAATCGAGATCGAGTCGAAGGCATCGTGATCATGATCGTCGTGGTCGTCGCCTTCATGGTGATCGTGGTGGGTCTTGCGGCCGTCGATGTGCAATTCTGACTCGGCGCCCAGTCCCAGCAACACGCTGATCGGCAACTGGCCCTTGCTCGCTTCAATGACCTTCACGGCCGGCGGCAATTCTTCAGCGACTTCCGCGCGCACGGCGGCCAGCGCTTCGGCGGCGATCATGTCGGTCTTGTTGAGAATGACCAGATCGGCACTCGCCAGCTGATCGGCAAACAACTCGTGCAGCGGAGATTCATGATCCAGATTAGGGTCGAGTTTGCGCTGAGCATCAACCTGATCCGGGAACGCGGCGAACGTGCCCGCGGCGACCGCCGGGCTGTCGACCACGGTGATCACGGCGTCGACGGTGCAGGCGTTGCGGATTTCCGGCCACTGAAAGGCCTGAACGAGCGGCTTGGGCAGCGCCAGACCGGATGTCTCGATGAGGATGTGGTCCAGATCGCCGCGTCGCGCGACCAATTCCTGCATCACCGGGAAGAATTCCTCCTGCACCGTGCAGCACAGGCAACCGTTGGCCAATTCGTAGACGCGGCCGTTGGCTTCTTCTTCGGTGCAGCCGATGGTGCATTGCTTGAGGATCTCGCCGTCGATTCCCAGCTCGCCGAATTCGTTGACGATCACGGCAATGCGGCGCCCCTCGGCGTTATCCAGCATGTGACGCAGCAGTGTGGTTTTGCCCGAGCCGAGAAAGCCGGTGACGATGGTGACGGGAAGTTTGGCCAGTGTTTTCATGGGATGCCCTTGGGCTTGCGGCGGGCAGACAGGACGAGCGCTGCGCGTTCCGGACAGGGGCCGGCCCGCGACTCGTTTCGCCACCGGATCACCCCGCCCGGTTGTAGTGAGAATTCCTGGGCGCTGATCAAAGCAGGCCCGAATCGAGGCAGGTCTCCTGGCTTACGGCGGCGGATCGACTGGCGCTATCGTCAGGCGACCGGCATTCATCGCGCCTTCCCGCTCGCGCAGTGGCTGTGCAATGAACATGACCGTTTACAGTTGCGGGGGCAGCTGCGGCATTGACCGCATTCCCTTCTTAGCACCGAACCGCCAAGGCGGCGAAACGGTGAACCTCGAGTGCGCAAGGCTACGCAGTGACCGGGGCAAGGTCAACGAACAAACGTGCGCCTTGTCCGGAGAGACCTTCCCGGCTGAAGCCGGTCCTGTATTCGGTCCACAGCGTAGGACCGGCTTCAGCCGGGATAGCTTTGGTCCAATCCCGAATTCGGTCCACTCTTCCCGTTGGACCGGCGTTAACGACGGTGGCGAACGCTGCAATTGACGGGGCTTCGCCTCCGTGGTCTCCTACACACCTTGTTACGGGTGCCCTTCACAGGGTGAAACGGGAAACCGGTGCGCACAGATCGATGCTGTGCAAGTCCGGCGCTGCCCCCGCAACGGTAAGCGAGTGAAGAGTCAGATCCACTGTGTCGTCAGCGATATGGGAAGGCGATTCTTGCAGGCAGGTCGAAAGGCCCGCCCCTCGCAAGCCCGGAGACCGGCCCGTCAATGACATATGACAAACCCGCGGTGGGCGGGTGCAGTTGCGTTCACGGCTGACGTCCGTCAGTGGTGCGCCCTTGCGCTATCCCGTCGCTGACCACTTCAGAGGGAAGCGCCATGTCGATCAGCACTACCAGCCAGACATCCAGCAACGTCAGCACCCAGACTCAGACCCAACGCCTGACCGCCGCCGTCAGCGCCATGATTCTGGGCGCCTTTCTGGTGTACTTCGCAGGGTTCTCGCACATCGACGCCGTGCACAATGCTGCGCACGACACCCGCCACAGTTCCGCATTTCCTTGCCACTGAGACCTGCCGCCATGTTCAAGCGTATCGCTCACACGGCTGGTTTCACGGGCCTGCTCGCGGCCCTGCTGCTGACCTTGCTGCAGAGTTTCTGGGTTGCGCCGCTGATTCTGCAGGCTGAAACCTACGAGAAAGCCCCGGCCGCCGAGATGCACGAGCATGCCGACGGCGCCATGGCCGGGCATGTTCACGACGAAGAGGCCTGGGAACCTGAAGATGGCTGGCAGCGCGTGCTGTCCACCAGCGGCGGCAATCTGGTGGTCGCCGTGGGCTTTTCGCTGATGCTGGCCGCGCTTTACACCTTGCGCAGCCCGAACAGCGCTCGCCAAGGCGTGCTGTGGGGTTTGGCGGGTTTCGCCGTGTTCGTCCTCGCGCCGACCCTCGGCCTGCCACCGGAATTGCCGGGCACCGCGGCCGCCGATCTCACGCAGCGGCAGATCTGGTGGGTCGGCACCGCCGCTTCGACCGCTGCCGGATTGGCGCTCATCGTGTTCGCCCGCAGCTGGCTGTTGAAAGCCCTGGGCGTCGCCATTCTGGTGGTGCCCCATGTCGTCGGCGCGCCGCAGCCTGAAGTGCATGCTGCACTGGCGCCCGAAGCCCTCGAAGCCCAGTTCAAAGTGGCCTCGTTAGTCACCAATGCGTTGTTCTGGGTCGGCATGGGCGTGATCAGCGCCTGGCTGTTCCGTCGACACGAAGCAGCGTCGACGCAGTCCGGTCTGAATCACGCGGTATGAGTGACGCCGGCAACCGGCCGATCCTTGTGATCGGTCTGGGCTGCCAGCGCGGCTGTCCGGCATCGGTGCTGCAGGGTCTGATCGAGGTGTGCCTGCTGGAACACGGCGTCAGCGTTCGCGACATCAGCGCCCTCGCCTCCATCGACAGCAAATCGAACGAGGCGGGATTGCTGGAACTGGCCGAACATATGCGCCTGCCGCTGATGTTTTTCAGTGCCGATGAACTGAAAATCGTTGAATCGCAGCTGAGCCATCGCTCACCCACAGCGTTCGCGCATACGGGTTGTCACGGCGTGGCGGAAAGCGCGGCACTGGTGATGGCGTCCCGACTGTCGAACGGCTCGGCCAGCCTTTTGATCGAGCGCCGCAACAGCTCTCGCGCCACCTTCGCGCTGGCTATCGGCATCACCGCTTGACGCTGACCGGCGCACATCTCTGGAGACCCCATGACCGTATTTTTCATCGGCGCCGGACCTGGCGACCCTGACCTGATCACCGTCAAGGGCCAGCGCCTGATCCGCAGCTGTCCGGTGATCATCTACGCTGGATCGCTGGTGCCAGAGGCTGTGCTGGAAGGCCATCAGGCGGTGCAAGTGTCCAACAGTGCCGAATTGCACCTGGACCAGATCATCGCCTTGATGAAATCCGCTCATGCAAACGGTCAGGACGTCGCCCGCGTGCACTCCGGCGACCCCAGTCTGTACGGCGCCATCGGCGAGCAAATTCGCTGTCTCAAAGCCCTGGGCATCCCGTTCGAGATCATTCCCGGCGTCACTGCCACGGCGGCATGCGCAGCGCTGCTGGGTACTGAACTGACCCTGCCGGACATCTCCCAGAGCGTCATCCTGACGCGTTACGCGGACAAGACCGCCATGCCGCAGGGCGAGTCACTCGGCGAACTGGCGCAGCACCGGGCGACGATGGCGATTCACCTGGGCATCAACAATCTTGGCAAGATCGTTGCCGAGCTGACACCGCATTACGGCGCAGACTGCCCGATTGCCGTGGTCCACCGCGCCAGCTGGCCGGACCAGGACTGGGTGTGCGGGACGCTGGGTGACATCGAAGACAAGGTGCAAGCCAAGGGTTTCCGCCGCACCGCGCTGATCCTCGTGGGCCGCGTGCTGGGTAACGACGTGTTCAGCGAGTCGTCGCTGTACCGCGCCGGGCACGCCCACGTGTTCCGGCCGTGACCTGGATTGAGGTCTGATCCGTTTTTGATGCTGGAAGGAATTCGTAGACGCCTGGCTTGCCGGCAATCTGCTGCGCAGCGGCATCGAACCGACTTTCTCGATCTGACAGGCTTCATCACAGCGCCTGCTGTCGGTACCCGGCAGATCGTCTGGATGCGGCCCAGAGACAAGCCACGCGCCTACAGGGATTCTGCACCCAACAAAAAGCCCCGAACCAGTCGGGGCTTTTTGAGGGAGAAAAACCGCTTAGTAGTAAGCGTTTTCTTTCTGGGTGTGGTCAGTCACATCACGCACGCCGGCAAGCTCGGGAATCCGCTCCAGCAAGGTGCGCTCGATGCCTTCCTTGAGGGTGACGTCGGCCTGACCGCAGCCTTGGCAACCACCACCGAATTGCAGCACGGCAATATTGGCGTCGTCTTCTTCAACGACATCGATCAGCGTCACCTGCCCGCCATGACTGGCCAGACCCGGATTGATTTCGGTCTGCAGGTAATAGTTGATGCGCTCGTTGATCGGGCTGTCGGCATTGACCATCGGCACTTTGGCGTTCGGCGCCTTGATGGTCAGCTGACCGCCCATGCGGTCGGTGGCGTAATCGACCACGGCGTCGTCCAGAAACGCCTCGCTGAACGAGTCGATCCAGGCAGTGAAGCTCTTGAGGCCGATGGCCTTGTCTTCCGGTTTCTCTTCGCCAGGCTTGCAGTAGGCAATGCAGGTTTCAGCGTATTGGGTGCCAGGCTGGGTGATAAACACGCGGATGCCGATGCCCGGCGTGTTCTGCTTTTGCAGCAGATCGGCCAGGTAATCGTGGGCGGCATCGGTAATCGTAATAGCGGTCATGAAAATTCCTCGCAGACGTGGGGCGGAGTTTACGCCAATCGACGGCGCCTGACAAAGCCCTACTATTCTGGTCAGGTAAAGATCAGGAAAGCACCGCTTCCTTCACTCCCCTCCTGCCGTCCAGCCAGGCTTTCATTCGGCGGTACAAACCTTTTTCGATCCACTCGTAGCTCAGCCAGGAGCCCAGTGCGATCACCGGCACACAGACGGCGAACACCGCGTAGGGATCGAAACCATAGCGCTCGCTGGCCAGCCAACCGCCATAAAGCACCAGCACATGGAGCAGATACACCGAATATGAGCAGTCGCCCATGATTTTCAAGAGACGACTGCCGCGCAAGTACGGCTCCAGCGAAATACAGGCCACCACGATCACCGCACTGGGCAGGCCCCAGTTAACGATGCGCAGGTCCGGCGGCAGCTGTTTGATCGTCAGCAGCGCGCCGCCGATCGCCAGCAGTGGCAGCCAGAGTCGCTCGGTGATCCAGCCACGGCGGTAGATTACCCCGATGCCGATGCCCAACAGGAATTCATAAACGATATCGTTGGCATAGAAACGGCTGATCAGCCCTGAGCGACCCAGCACGTCGGTCACCGCGAACAGCGCAGCCGCGATGATCAGGGGGCGCAGACGCTGCTGGAACAGGAACACCATGGAGAACAGCACGTAGAACAACATCTCGTAATTCAACGTCCAGCCGACGTTCAACGTGGGATACAGGCCGTAACCACCCGGGTTTTCCGAAGGAATGAACAGCAGCGAGAGGATGAAGCTCTGCCAGTCGACGACCTGATGAGGCAGCAGCGGATGCGCCACCACCACCAACAACCCCATGACCAGCGTGTAAAGCCAGTACGCGGGGACGATCCGGATCAGGCGATTGAGCATGAAGCGGCTGGCCGGAATGTCCTTGTCGACCGTCGACAGGTAGATGACCAGACCGCTGATGACGAAGAAGATGTCGACGCCGACGGCGCCTTTTTCAGTAAAAAACCGGCCGATCGGGCCGCTGGGGTGGAAGTCGAAAAAAATCTGCATGAAGTGGTGACACACAACGGCCCACGCGGCGAGTGCCCGCAGGGCTTGAACCGAAATCAACATCTGCAACCTCTTGCTTACTCTGGTTTGACCCACGATCCCGGACCTCGAAAAGGGCCATGCTGGCGGGACGACTCACAGGGTCCGAGTCAGGATTGGGCAAAAGGTTCGGCAGGCCTGACGGGCTGCATAATGGCTGCACGCCATGTTTTACAAGGGTTTTCCAGTTTCGCCTCGTACCCGCGGGACGATGCGGAGGTTGGGTCAGGCATGAAAAATCTGTGGGCATGAGCGGGCTTGCGAAGGCGAATTCTCAACCCATGCACCTCGACAGCCTGCACCTGCCTCTTCCCGGCTGAAGCCGGTCCTACAACGTCGCAGGCTTTTTCGTAGGATCCGCTTAAGCCGTTCCCACAGGCGCCGCAAGCTTTTCGTAGGACCGGCTTCGGCCGGGAAGGTGTCCGCTGTTACGCCGCTGATCGAAGGGGGCGTTATAGACCGTTGACTTACTTTCGCGAGCGAGTGATCACAGAGCGCCAGGTCCTGCGAATCACAGATTCTCATACCGATTCATATCCAGCACCCCCGCCTCCTGCGGCTCTGTCTCCTGGATATAGCGGTCCAAGTCGTGAAAGTACGTCCAGAACAGCGGATGGCTGCGGCGCACACCCCAACGCTGGACGATGCGATCGAACGCAGGCTTGTCGTTCCGGGCCTGCTCCATGGCGTCGACGAACGCGCTGACCTCACTGGCCGGGACATTGAAGATGAAGTTGGGGTAGCTGCTGAGCACGCCCGGGTAGATCGTCAGCGTGTCCAGCCCCGGCTGATAGCGATAAACCTCGCCGAGCAGAAACGCCACGTTAGCGTGGGCGCGGTTGCGCAGCATGCTGTAGACAATCCGTTTGCCGCTGCCATCCTGAATGCGCAGCATCGTCGCCTCAGGCAACTGATTGATGACCTTCAGGCCTGCCGCAGGTCGTGAAGCCAGCCGGCTGAGCGTCTGCTCGACCTCACTGAAAACCGGGTCCAGCCCTTTGCGCGAACAATAGGCGCCGCTGCAGCGGTTGATCGGATCGGGCGTGACGTTCAACGTGCCCGCGCGCTCGATCAGCTTGCGTTCGAAATCCCGCTTGGGGTGTTCCTCGTCCAGCTTCATGCCGGTTGGCGTGTCGTTATCGATGGCCTGGTAATCCAGCCACATCTTCACTTTGCCACTGTTCTGGTACCAGCTGCCGAGGATGTCGTCGCGTTTGTCGGCCGGCATCAGACGCAGGAAATTGACTTCGGCGCCGTTGCGGATCAGGTCGAAATACAACCGCGTCTGCACTTGGTGAGACACGTTGCCGTACACGTCGAAGTTCACCACCAACTGATAATACGTGCGCTCCAGCAGCGGGTAGTCGAACAGCCACACGGTGGTCGGCAGGTCGCCGATCAGCCCTTTGTTGACGGTGGCGCTGTCGAAGTGACGGAAGATGGTCAGCAAGGCGTTGTCGTTGCCGGCCCACAGCGTGGCCCAACCGGGCGGCGGCATGTGCGCGTAGGCGTCGCTGCGCAGATCCTCGTACTCGTTGCGCTTGTCACGGTAGTCGTGCCAGAGGCTGAGGACGCTGCCGACATCGTCGTTCTGCCCCGGCATCGCCAGCAACGGCGTGGCCTTGGCCCGGTAAGCGGCATCGGTGATGTAGCGGTCGTGTGCCGGCTCCTGGAACAAGGCCCAGAAGTGATCGCGGATCACATCGGTGGCGATCTGTCCCCGGCACACAGGGCCGCGGATGAACGTGCGCACGAAGTATTCGGCGTTGTCCAGCATGAACTGGTAACGCGCGACCGCAGGAATTTCCTTGAACGTATCGAATGGATTGGCGCGGCGTTGCGGCCCATAGCCTGGCAATTCCGTGGCGTGCCAGTTGCCGCTGTAGAACAGCTGCTTGACCCTCGCCAGTTTCTGCGGGCCCATCGGGTAGGTGATATGGGTCTTGTGCACGATCACGCCTTGCACCGGCATCAAGCGGTAGTAAAACGTCGTGCCGGGGTCGTCATCGGGACGCCGGGTGGCAATGAGATCCACAGGCTGGCCACTGGGCGTGCGCGAACGTACCCACTGGAAGAAATGCCCCTGCTCACCGTCGGTAAAGTAGATGTGCGCAAGAAACAGGTGCTCGTAGAGCCAGCGCGCCACCAGTGCTTCGGTGGAGCCTGGCCGGTTGAACAGGTTTTCCCATTCATTGATCTGCGCCGCCTCGCCAGCGCTTGGCTGCACCGGCGTCTGTTCCACCGGTGCGCCCTGCGCCAGCCAGCTCTGCAAGGTCGTGTACTGGGCGTCGGTCAGCCCGGTCACTGCCAGCGGCATGCCCTGCCCCGGATGCGACCTGGCGTAACCTTCGAATTCCTGCGGCAGCGGGCACATGTTTTCGCGATTGAGCCCCAACACGATGTCGTCAGGCAGTCTGGCGTTGGGCACCAGGGGCGCGCTGTGGCCAAGTTCGAGCATCTTCGCCATCAGCGCGGCCTGATTGCTCTGCCCGTCGAGCACCGAATAAAAGCCCTTCCTGCGCCAGGCATCAGGGCCTTGTGCGTCGTAGAAGATCCGCGTCGGCGCCACTGCCTGACTGCGATCGCCCTGATACACCGGCACTTTGGACGCCCCGCGCGACACGCCTTCCGCGCTGCCCAGGTTCAACTGGCACGCCGCATCGTTGCACGCATGGCAGGCGACACACTTCTCGGTAAAGATCGGCTGGATGTCCCGGCTGTAGGAAATGGCCGGGGAAGCGGTGGGCGATTGCGCCAGCGCTGCACCGCATGACAACAGACCCACACACAGGGCGAACAAGCGATGCAACATGGAACGGGCGTCCTGAAAATAAAAAACCCGTCAATTCTACCCGTGGCGAACCGATATCAACATGAGCAGAATTCATGTAAATCCGGTAACGGTTTAAAAACGGTACAGGTTTGCTATTATTTCGCACTTTTCAGCGACACCCTATTTCGTACTTTTTCATCCGGGTAACCTTCATGTCAGATCGCAGCGCGCGTCTTCAAGCACTCCAGCAGGCTCTCAAAGAGCGGATTCTGATTCTCGATGGCGGCATGGGCACCATGATCCAGAGCTATCGACTGGAGGAAGAAGACTATCGCGGCAAGCGTTTCGCCGACTGGCCCAGCGACGTCAAGGGCAACAATGACCTGCTCATCCTGACCCGTCCGGACGTGATCGGCGCGATCGAAAAAGAGTACCTGGACGCCGGCGCCGACATCCTCGAAACCAATACCTTCAACGCCACCCAGGTGTCCCAGGCCGATTACGGCATGGAAGCGCTGGTCTACGAACTGAACGTGGAAGGCGCCCGGCTGGCGCGCAAAGTGGCCGATGCAAAAACCCTCGAAACGCCGGACAAGCCGCGTTTCGTCGCCGGCGTGCTCGGCCCGACCAGCCGCACCTGCTCGCTGTCTCCGGATGTGAACAACCCCGGCTATCGTAACGTTACCTTCGACGAGCTGGTCGAGAACTACACCGAGGCGACCCGCGGCCTGATCGAAGGCGGTGCGGACATGATCCTCATCGAAACCATCTTCGACACGCTGAACGCCAAGGCCGCGATCTTCGCCGTGCAGGGTGTGTTCGACGAAATCGGCCATCAATTGCCGATCATGATCTCCGGCACCATCACCGACGCCTCGGGCCGTACGCTGTCGGGCCAGACCACCGAAGCCTTCTGGAATTCGGTGCGTCACGCCAGTCCACTTTCGGTCGGCCTGAACTGCGCGCTGGGTGCCAGCGAGCTGCGGCCGTATCTGGAAGAGCTGTCGAACAAGGCTGACACCCACGTCTCGGCACACCCGAACGCCGGCTTGCCGAACGAGTTCGGTGAGTACGACGAGAGCCCGGCGGAGATGGCCAAGGTCGTCGAAGAGTTCGCGCAAAGCGGCTTCCTGAACATCGTCGGCGGCTGCTGCGGGACCACGCCTGCGCACATCAAGGCCATCGCCAACGCCGTTGCCCGGTACGCGCCGCGCGCCATTCCGGACATCCCCAAAGCCTGCCGACTGTCGGGCCTGGAGCCGTTCACCATCGATCGCCAGTCGTTGTTCGTCAACGTCGGCGAGCGCACCAACATCACCGGCTCCGCCCGCTTCGCCCGCCTGATCCGCGAAGACAACTACACCGAAGCCTTGGAAGTCGCCCTGCAACAGGTCGAGGCCGGTGCTCAGGTGATCGACATCAACATGGACGAGGGCATGCTGGATTCGAAGAAGGCCATGGTGACCTTCCTCAATCTGATCGCCGGTGAGCCGGACATTTCCCGCGTCCCGATCATGATCGACTCCTCCAAATGGGAAGTGATCGAGGCCGGCCTCAAGTGCATTCAGGGCAAGGGCATCGTCAACTCGATCAGCATGAAAGAAGGCGTCGAGCAGTTCATTCATCACGCCAGGTTGTGCAAGCGCTACGGCGCGGCAGTGGTGGTCATGGCCTTCGACGAAGCCGGCCAGGCCGACACCGAAGCGCGCAAGAAGGAAATCTGCAAACGCTCCTACGACATTCTGGTCAACGAAGTCGGCTTCCCGCCGGAAGACATCATCTTCGACCCGAACATCTTCGCCGTCGCCACCGGCATTGAGGAACACAACAACTACGCGGTCGATTTCATCAACGCCTGCGCCTACATCCGCGACGAGCTGCCGTATGCGCTGACCTCCGGCGGCGTGTCCAACGTGTCGTTTTCGTTCCGTGGCAACAACCCGGTTCGCGAGGCCATCCACTCGGTGTTCCTGCTGTACGCGATCCGCGCCGGGCTGACCATGGGTATCGTCAACGCCGGTCAACTGGAAATCTACGACGAGATTCCGAAGGAACTGCGCGATGCCGTCGAGGACGTGGTGCTTAATCGCACGCCCAATGGTACGGACGCGCTGCTCGCCATCGCCGACAAGTTCAAGGGCGATGGCTCGGTCAAGGAAGCCGAAACCGAAGAATGGCGCGGCTGGGAGGTCAACGAGCGGCTCAAGCACGCTCTGGTCAAGGGCATCACCACCCATATCGTGGAAGACACCGAGGCGTCGCGCCTGACCTTCACGCGCCCGATCGAAGTCATCGAAGGGCCGCTGATGGCCGGCATGAACGTGGTCGGCGACCTGTTCGGCTCGGGCAAGATGTTCCTGCCGCAGGTGGTCAAATCCGCTCGCGTGATGAAGCAGGCCGTGGCCCACCTGATCCCGTTCATCGAAGCGGAGAAAGGCGACAAGCCGGAAGCCAAGGGCAAGATTCTGATGGCCACGGTCAAGGGCGACGTGCACGACATCGGCAAGAACATCGTCGGCGTGGTGCTGGGCTGTAACGGCTACGACATCGTCGACCTGGGCGTGATGGTGCCGGCGGAGAAGATCCTGCAGGTGGCCAGAGACGAGAAGTGCGACATCATCGGCCTGTCCGGCCTGATCACGCCGTCGCTGGACGAAATGGTCCACGTCGCCCGGGAAATGCAGCGGCAGAACTTCAGCCTGCCGCTGATGATTGGCGGTGCGACGACGTCCAAGGCCCATACGGCGGTGAAAATCGAGCCGAAATACAGCAACGACGGCGTCATCTACGTCACCGACGCCTCGCGCGCGGTGGGCGTGGCGACCCAGTTGCTGTCCAAGGAGCTCAAAGCCGGATTCATCGAGAAGACCCGCGCCGAATACGTCGAAGTGCGCGAACGCACCTCGGCGCGCAGCGCACGCACCGAACGCCTGAGCTACAGCGCGGCCATCGCCAAGAAACCGCAGTTCGACTGGGCCTCCTACGCGCCGGTCAAGCCGACCTTCACCGGTGTGAAGGTGCTGGAAGACATCGACCTGAACGTGCTGGTCGACTACATCGACTGGACGCCGTTCTTCATTTCCTGGGATCTGGCGGGCAAATACCCGCGCATCCTCACCGATGAAGTCGTCGGTGAAGCGGCGACGTCGCTGTTCAACGACGCGCAAGAGCTGCTGCGCAAGCTGATCGACGAGAAGCTGATCCGCAGCCGGGCAGTGTTCGGTTTCTGGCCTGCCAATCAGGTCGATCACGATGACATTCAGCTGTTCGACGACGACGGCCAGCCGCTGGCGAAACTGCATCACTTGCGCCAGCAGATCATCAAGACCGACGGCAAGCCGAACTTCTCGCTGGCCGACTTCGTCGCGCCCCGAGACAGCGGCGTGACCGATTATGTGGGCGGCTTCATCACCACCGCCGGCATCGGTGCCGAGGAAGTGTCCAAGGCGTATCAGGACAAGGGCGACGATTACAACGCGATCATGGTCAAGGCACTCGCCGACCGTCTGGCCGAAGCCTGCGCCGAATGGCTGCACCAGCAGGTGCGTAAAGAGTACTGGGCCTACGCAACCGACGAGCAGTTGAACAACGAAGACCTGATCAAGGAAAAGTACGTTGGCATCCGCCCTGCTCCCGGCTATCCGGCCTGCCCGGATCACACCGAGAAAGGCGTGTTGTTCGACCTGCTGGACCCGACCCAGGGCGACGGCAAGCCAGGCATCAGCGGCGTGTTCCTCACCGAGCACTACGCAATGTTCCCGGCCGCCGCCGTCAGCGGTTGGTACTTCGCTCACCCTCAGGCGCAATACTTCGCAGTGGGCAAGGTCGACAAGGACCAGGTCGAAAGCTACAACGCCCGCAAAGGTCAGGAAATGCGCGTCACCGAGCGCTGGCTGGCGCCGAATCTGGGCTATGACGAGTAAGCCAATGGACTGATCAACCTGCAGGAGCGTTTGCCCGCGACAGGGTCGTGTCAGTGATTCAGCGCCCGCTGACGCTGCACGGTCGGGCAAGCGCCACCGCAGGCTCTCACCGATTTACGACTATCCTTCCTGCAGACCTTCCACGGTGGTCTGGAGGATGTCATGGACAAACCGAACGAAGCCCCTTCCCCGACGCCTGACGACGGCACGCCGCCAACCTTCTGGCAGATGCTGCACAGCGTCATGGCCGCGGCCTTTGGCGTTCAGAGCCAGCGCAATCGTGCGCGGGATTTCAGTCATGGCAAGCCGGTGCACTTCATCCTGCTTGGCGTTGCCTTCACGGCCTTCTTCGCGCTGGCCCTGCTGGGCATCGTGCAACTGGTGCTGTTTTTCGCAAGTCGCTGAGCCAGATCGGCGTCAGTCCCGAGGTCCGGCTTTCACGAAGGGATAGCCCACACCGGCGGGACTGCGGCCTTCGGTAAACTGACGCACGTCAATGTCGTAGTCGTCGCGCTGATTGGCCCGGATGTAAAACGCGGCGTCCTTGCGCTCCCTGACCTGCATCGCGCTCACCCGCCAGTTGCCGATGCGCTGGCGCGCCGAGGGCTCGGCCTCGTCGTAATCATGCAGCAGCACGAGCGCCCAGCCACCCAACGTGAAGTGGCCACCGACCACCACGTTCAACAGGCCGTCCCGTTGCGCCTGCAACGCGGCCGTCGAATCGTTGATCGTCCCGAGCAGAACGTCCTTTCCAGGCTGCTGGCCGGTTTCGCGAATGGCATCCATCACCCCGAATGCCATCTGATCGCTGGCCGTCCAGATCACGCGGGTGCCCGGGTAACGCTTGAGCAGCACCTGCGCCTGTTCATGGGCGCGATCACGACGCCAGCCGCCCAGCACGATCTGGCGCAGGCGCACGTGAGGGTATTCGGCGAGCGCCCGGTACAGGCCACGCTCGCGTTGCAGCGAAACCGGCGTGCTGTTGGTCCCGGAGAAGGCGAGCATTTCGACAGGTTTGCCGGGCGCTGCGAGTGACTGTGCCTCGATCAGTTGCCGGGCGACCCGATAACCGCCCTCCTCGTCGTTGGCGACCAGGCTGCCGAGAAAGTCAGGGTAGCGAACGGCAAGATCGCCCAGGATGCTCAGTTGGTCCGCCGTGAAGGTATTGTTGACCGCCAGCAACCGAACCCCGCTGCCCACGGAAAGCCGCAGGATTTCCGGAGCCACGTTCAGCTCGTTGGAGAACACCAGGTAGTCCGGCCGCTCGGGCCCCGACAGCGTCTGGCGCGCCAGCGTGAGCAAGGCGCGGGTGTCGCGGTTGGTGTAGTGAATTTTCAGGCGCATGCCAAGCCGGTCGGCAGCCGTCTGCATGAACCGTGAATAGCTTGACCAATAAGGGTCCGGTGCCGAGCCCGGATTAAGGAAAACCACCGACGCCGCGCACGCGCCGCTCGACCACATCCCCCACACCAGTAAAAGGAGGCAGCCATTGAAAAACTTGATCATGGACACCCCGCCTTACGCCAAAGAACACTCGGCAGGTCTGTAAAAACCAGACCCGCTCCTATCCTATCGGCAGCCGTCGGGGATTGTGTACCCGACTTGAAGGCAAAGTGCCTGTATTACTGGTGACTGACCCAGAAAACCGCAGCACCCACGACGAGAATAATGATGAAGAGAATCGCCCAGGCATCCACGTGGCTGTCGGACTTGGCAACTTTAGGGTGGTTGTTACTCATTGCATCGCCTCTTGTCAGTTCTTATTGGTGATTGCAGATGGAGCAAGCGGCGGACGGTTGACCGCAGCCATTGCCAGAGTAAAGTTGACCCTTTCCCTCACCACAAGTGGGGTCATGAATAGCCGATGAAGTGCTTAGCACTTTCAGTTATTTACTTATATTCAAACATCACTTTTGCGCATATCCGCAAACTGGTAACCTCCCCCGGCTCCTTTTGGGGCTGCGCGACCGTGCGCGCAGATTTGTTCAGCGGCCTGAAACCTTGCGACAACGCATCGCCTGCTTCGGGCCGTCTAAGCAGCAGTGAACCGCCTGAGAACAGGACCACCATGTACGTATACGACGAGTACGATCAGCGGATCATCGAGGACCGCGTCAAGCAGTTCCGCGACCAGACCCGCCGCTATCTGGCCGGCGAGCTCAGCGAAGAAGAGTTCCGCCCGCTTCGCCTGCAAAACGGCCTATACATCCAGCGTTTCGCCCCGATGCTTCGCGTGGCCGTGCCTTACGGTCAACTGACGTCGCGCCAGACTCGCATGCTGGCGAAAATCGCCCGCGACTACGACAAGGGCTACGCCCACATCAGTACCCGCCAGAACGTGCAGTTCAACTGGCCGGCGCTGGAAGACATTCCCGATATTCTCGCTGAACTGGCCACCGTGCAGATGCACGCGATCCAGACCAGCGGTAACTGCCTGCGCAACGTCACCACGGACCAGTTTGCCGGCGTCGCCGCCGATGAGCTGGTTGACCCGCGCCCATGGTGTGAGATCGTGCGTCAGTGGACGACATTCCACCCGGAATTCGCCTACCTGCCGCGCAAGTTCAAGATCGCGATCAACGGTTCCACGTCCGACCGCGCCGCCATCGAAGTCCATGACATTGGCCTGGAGCCGGTCAAGAACGCCGCTGGCGAACTTGGCTTCCGCGTGCTGGTGGGCGGTGGTCTGGGTCGTACGCCGGTCGTCGGTGCGTTCATCAACGAGTTCCTGCCGTGGCAGGATCTGCTGAGCTACCTGGACGCCATCCTGCGCGTGTACAACCGCTACGGTCGTCGCGACAACAAGTACAAGGCGCGGATCAAGATCCTGGTCAAGGCGCTCACCCCTGAAGTCTTCGCCGAGAAGGTCGAGGCGGAAATGGCCCACCTGCGTGGCGGCCAGACCACCCTGACCGAAGCCGAAGTGCATCGTGTCGCCAAACACTTCGTCGATCCCGAGTACAAGGCGCTGGCCGACTACAGCGCCGAACTCGCCCAGCTCGACAAAGAGCATCCGGGTTTTGCCCGCTGGCGCTCGCGCAACGTGCTGGCGCACAAGAAGCCCGGCTACGCTGCCGTGACGCTGTCGCTCAAGCCGACCGGTGTTGCCCCGGGCGACGTCACCGACAAGCAACTGGACGGCATCGCCGATCTGGCCGACCGCTACAGTTTCGGCCAGCTGCGCACCTCCCACGAGCAGAACATCATTCTGGCCGACGTCGAGCAGAGCCAGCTCTTCACGATGTGGGGCGAGCTGCGCGAGCAAGGTTTCGCGACGCCGAACATCGGCCTGCTGACTGACATCATCTGCTGCCCGGGCGGCGATTTCTGCTCGCTCGCCAACGCCAAATCGATCCCGATCGCCGAATCGATCCAGCGCCGCTTCGACGATCTGGACTACCTGTTCGACATCGGCGAACTGGACCTGAACATTTCCGGCTGCATGAACGCCTGCGGCCACCACCACGTCGGCCATATCGGCATTCTGGGCGTGGACAAGAAAGGTGAAGAGTTCTACCAGGTGTCCCTTGGCGGCAGCGCCAGCCGGGACGCAAGCCTGGGCAAGATCCTTGGCCCATCCTTCGCACAGGACGCCATGCCGGACGTGATCGAGATGCTGATCAATGTCTACGTTGAGAAACGCAACGAGGACGAGCGCTTCATCGACACTTACCAGCGTATCGGCATCGACCCTTTCAAGGAGCGCGTCTATGCAGCGAATCATTAAGAACAACGAAGTCATCGACGAAACCTGGCACCTGTTGCCCAAGGACACCGAGTTCGGCAGCCTGTCGAACTGCGACGACCTGATCGTGCCACTGGCTCTGTGGCGCGAGCACGGCCATGCGCTGAAAGCACGTGATGGTGGCCTGGGTGTCTGGCTGGACAGCGATGAAGAAGCCGAAGAAATCGGTGACGACGCCAATCAGTTCCAGGTCATCGCCCTGAACTTCCCGGCATTCACCGATGGACGCAGCTACTCCAACGCTCGCCTGCTGCGCGATCGCTACGGCTACAAAGGCGAACTGCGCGCGATCGGCGACGTGCTGCGCGATCAGTTGTTCTACCTGCATCGCTGTGGCTTCGATGCCTTCGCCATTCGTGCGGACAAAGACCCGTACGAAGCGCTGGCAAGTCTGCGGGACTTTTCGGTGACGTATCAGGCAGCCACCGACGAGCCTTTGCCCTTGTTCCGTCGCCGTTGATCCGGCGCTGATCCAGAGCCCACAAAAAAGCCCCGGTTTCGTGAGAAACCGGGGCTTTTTCGTGCACCTGTAAAAGGGCGTTTGCCCGCGAACACCGAATTCAGCCGCTGAAAATGCAGCGGTCATACCGGCGCTTTCGTGAGCAAGCTCACTCCCACAAGTGTGCCAACGACGCACAACCCCTGTAGGAGCGCGCTTGCCCGCGATCACATTCGGTCATCTATCCGGATCGAGGCTGACACACCGCGTCGCGGGACAAGCCACGCTCCTGCAGATCCCGTCGGATCCGGGCAAAACATTCCGATCGTGCAAATCCGTTCAGATCGTCCAGACCCGTTCCTTTACCAAAACCGCTGTTGCGTCAGCTTGCTCCACCAGCCTGTCACCAGCCGGTCGACCGACCCACTTGCCGCGAGGCCGACGCGCTCTTGCAGGCTCTTGCGTTCGGCGTAATGCAGATGGAAGACGTCGGCAGATTTGGCCTTCTCGGACAGGTACTCGTCGCTGGTCTTCAGTTCATCCACGAGTTGTTTGTCCTTGGCCGCCATGCCCAGCCAGACTTCGCCGGTGGCCACTTCATCGATCTGCAGCTGAGGGCGGTAGCTGGCGACGAAGTTCTTGAACAGCTCGTGAGTGATGTCCAGATCCTGCTGAAACTTCTCGCGGCCTTTCTCAGTGTTTTCGCCAAAGACCGTCAGCGTGCGCTTGTACTCGCCGGCGGTCAGCACCTCGAAATCGATGTCGTGCTTCTTCAGCAGCCGGTTGACGTTAGGCAACTGCGCAACCACGCCGATGGAACCCAGCACCGCGAAGGGCGCGCTGATGATGCGATTGCCGATACACGCCATCATGTAGCCGCCGCTGGCCGCCACCTTGTCGATGCAGATCGTCAACGGAATGCCTGCCTGCCGGATGCGGGCCAATTGCGAAGACGCCAGGCCGTAGCTGTGCACCATGCCGCCACCGCTTTCCAGACGCAGCACCACTTCGTCCTTGTCGGTGGCCAGGGTCAGCAGTGCAGTGATTTCATGACGCATGCTTTCGGTGGCAGAGGCTTTGATGTCGCCATCGAAATCCAGTACGTAAACACGTGGCTTGTTGTCAGCCTGTTTCTTTTCCTTCTTCAGGTCCTTCGCCTGTGCCTTGCGCAGCGCCTTGAGTCGGGCCTTGTCGAGCAGCGAACCTTCCAGGCGGTCACGCAGGCCCTTGTAGAAATCGTTGAGCCTGGTCACATGCAACTGACCGCCGCCACCGCGCCGACCGCGGCCGCGCAGCGAGCCGATGACCACCAGCACCACGACGATCGCAATCACCACGGTGACGGTTTTTGCCAGAAAGCTGGCGTAATCGAACATGAACTCCACAGAAACTCCTTACCTACACGTCAGAACCTTTATGTAAGGTCCGTACAGAATCGCGAACGGATCAAGCATACCGGCGCGCCCTGCGTCGAGCCAGCGAGACGAGGCAAAACGCAGGCCAACGGCCAATTCAAACAAGCGTATGTTTTTTCATTGACAGACCCCGCACCCTCCTCATAACCTCCCAACACTTTCAACGTGCCGGGATGACGCGGACGTGGGCAGCATCTATCTGATACGACATGGCCAGGCCTCCTTTGGTGCAGACGATTACGACGTCTTGTCGCCCACCGGTTATCGCCAGGCCGAAGTCCTCGGCACGCATCTGGCCCAGTTGGGGCTGACATTCGATCGCTGCGTGTCGGGAAGCCTGTTTCGTCAACGCCACACCGCCGAAACCGCCCTCGCCCAGCTCGACGCAGCCGGCCTTGAAACCCCCGCTCTGGAAATCGACTCAGCCTTCAACGAATTCGACGCTGAAGGCGTGATTCGCGCGCTGCTGCCCGCGATGCTGCCGGACGAGCCCGAGGCACTGGAGGTCATGCGCAACGCCGCGCACAACCGCGCCGAATTCCAGCGCCTGTTCGCGCTGATCATCGGCCGCTGGCTGGGGGGCGAACATGACACGCCTGCCCTGCAGAGCTGGCTGGCCTTCGTCGCCCAGGTCCGCAGTGGCCTTGAGAGCATTCTCGACAGCGCCGCCGCCAACGACCGCATTGCCGTTTTTACCTCGGGCGGAACCATCACCGCCCTGCTCCACCTGATCACCCGAATGCCCGCAACCCATGCATTCGAGCTCAACTGGCAAATCGTCAACACCTCGCTCAACCAGCTCCGGTTTCGCGGTCGCGAGGTGACCCTGGCTTCCTTCAACAGTCACGCGCATTTGCAACTGATGAAGGCGCCGGAGCTCATCACCTACCGCTGAGCCCGGCCTATCGCACCCGCAAGGTGCCAGCAATCACACAAATAAAGGATGACACCATGACCTCCGTAGCCGACGCCGTACAAGCCATGAAAGCCAAGTTCAACCCGGATGCCGCTGCGGGCCTGGACCTGGTTTTTGGTTTCCGTATCGACGAAACCAAAAACTTCTCGCTGATCGTCAAAGACAAGACCTGCGACCTGCAGGAAGGCGAAAACCCTGATGCACAAGTGACCCTGGTCATGGATGGCGAAACCCTGCAAGGGATCGTCAGCGGTGAGACCGACGGCATGCAGGCTTTCATGGCCGGCAAGCTGCGCGCCGAAGGCGACATGATGCTGGCGATGAAACTGAGCGAACTGTTCCCCTCGTAAGTGCAATGAGCGCGCTCCCGCCCGGACCGCGCTTTTGCCCACTGAACCGAAGCGTTGCCGCTTCGGTTTTTTTTGCGCCGGGATTTGTGCGCGGCGGTGATCAAGGCCACTGATCAGCCTGTAACACGCTCGCCAATAAGGCCGCATCCGGCTTGTTCGAGGCGCACGGCGCGCATTAGATTAGTCAATGATCATCGCCTTCCAGAATAAACAGCAGGGATAAGCATGGCGCTAACTGACCAGTCCACCCAGGTTCGATCCGGCGAAGAGCTGGACGCCGCCCTGATCGACCCCTACCTCAAATCACACATTCCCGGCCTGACGGGCAGCGCGCAGATCAGCCAGTTTCCCGGCGGCGCTTCCAACCTGACGTACCTGTTGAAATACCCGGAGCGGGAGTTCGTCCTGCGTCGCCCGCCGTTCGGCCACAAGGCCAGAAGCGCCCACGACATGGGCCGCGAATTCCGGATTCTCAACCAGCTGCGTGATGCCTTCCCTTACTGCCCCAAAGCCTATTTGCATTGCACCGACGACTCGGTGATCGGTGCCGAGTTCTATGTCATGGAGCGCGTCGAAGGCATCATCCTGCGCTCGGAGCTTCCTGCCGAACTCAACCTTGACGCCAACCAGACCGAAGCGCTGTGCAAAAGCTTCATCGACAAGCTGGTCGATCTGCATCAGGTCGATTACAACGCCTGCGGCCTGGGCGATCTCGGCAAGCCGCAGGGCTATGTCGAGCGGCAGATCCGTGGCTGGACCGAGCGTTATGACAAGGCGCGCACAGCGGATGCGCCGAGCTGGGAGAAGGTGGCCCGCTGGCTGGACGATAAAAAGCCCGCCGATCACCCCGTCTCAAGCCTGGTGCACAACGACTATCGCTTCGACAACGTCATCCTCGACCCCGGCAACCCGATGCAGATCATCGGCGTGCTGGACTGGGAGCTGACCACGCTGGGCGATCCGCTGATGGATCTGGGCAACAGCCTGGCGTACTGGATTCAGGCCGATGACCCGGCGCCCGTGCAACTGATGCGACGCCAGCCCAGTCACGCGCCGGGCATGTTGACCCGCGCCGGCTTCGTGGCCTATTACGCCGAGCGCTCGGGCATGCGCATCGACAATTTCGACTTTTACTACACCTACGGGCTGTTCCGTCTGGCCGGTATCGTCCAGCAGATCTACTACCGGTTTTTCCATGGCCAGACCCAGGACAAGCGGTTCGCTCAGTTCATCCACATGAACACGCTGCTGGAACGCATGGCGCTGCAAGTGATCGACCGTTCCAGCCTCTGATTCCGTTTGCGACACGATAAGGAAGACACCATGTCCAAGACTCAACTGTTCGACCTAGATGGCAAGATCGCTTTCGTCTCCGGCGCCAGCCGCGGCATCGGCGAAGCCATCGCCAGACTGCTCGCGCAGCAAGGCGCCCATGTCATCGTTTCCAGCCGCAAGATCGAAGGCTGCCAGCAGGTCGCCGACGCCATCATCGCCGAAGGGGGCAAGGCGACGCCGATTGCCTGCCATATCGGCGAGATGGAGCAGATCACTGGGGTTTTCGCCCAGATCAAGGAACAGTTCGGACGCCTCGACATTCTGGTCAACAACGCTGCGACCAATCCGCAGTTCTGCAACGTGCTGGACACCGACCTGGGCGCCTTTCAGAAGACTGTCGACGTCAACATTCGCGGCTACTTCTTCATGTCGGTGGAAGCCGGCAAGCTGATGCGGGAGCACGGCGGCGGCAGCATCATCAATGTGGCGTCGATCAACGGCGTTTCCCCCGGCGTGTTTCAGGGCATCTATTCGGTCACCAAGGCCGCCGTGATCAACATGACCAAGGTGTTCGCCAAGGAATGCGCGTCATTCGGCATCCGCTGCAATGCCCTGCTGCCGGGCCTGACGGACACCAAGTTCGCCTCTGCGCTGGTCAGCAACGAGAAAATCCTCAACACCGCGCTGGCCCAGATTCCCCTCAAACGCATCGCCGACCCGAGCGAGATGGCCGGCGCGGTGCTGTATCTGGCAAGCGATGCGTCGAGCTACACCACCGGCGTGGCACTGAACGTGGATGGCGGTTTCCTGTCCTGAACGCGATGCGACAGCGCTGACGGTTCGTCGTGGAAGTGAGCGCGCTTACTTCCACCGTTTTTCAAGCCTGCTCAATTGCAAGCCGCTCTTGCAGTGAGGTGAATCTGAGGCCTTTCTGATGGAATAAAGATTCCATTCATTCTCATGGGCGAATACATTTTCCGCACAACAACATGCCATCAAGGATCGCTGTTATGCGCGCATCATCGCTTCCGGATCTGGGGGTCGGCCTGATCGGCACCGGATTCATGGGTCGTGCCCATGCACTGGCCTTTCACAACGCCCGCACCACCTTCGAGCTGCCCGTCAACCTCAGGCTCACCGCACTGGCCGATGCCGACGCCGCTCGCGCCGAACACTGCGCGCAGTCCTGGGGATTTGATCACAGCCATGCCGACTGGCAGCAACTGATCAGCGATCCGGGCGTGCAGCTGGTGGCAATCACCACGCCTAACCATTTGCACTTCCCCATGGCGATGGCCGCCCTTGAGGCAGGCAAAGCGGTGTATTGCGAAAAGCCTCTGGCCGTGAGCCTCGAGCAAGCCCGGCAGATGCACCGCGCGGCGCAATCGGCCGGGGTGGTGACCCGCGTCGGCTACAACTATCAGCACAATCCCATGATCGGTCTGGCCCGCCAAATGATCGAAGACGGCGAACTGGGCCAAATCATCAGTTTTCAAGGCGAATTCAGCGAAGACTTCATGGGTGATCCCCAGTCGCCCTGGTCCTGGCGCTGCGAGCAGGCGCATGCGGGCGGCGCGCTGGCCGATCTGGGCAGCCACTTGCTGGCCATGGCGCGCTATCTGCTGGGTGACGTCGAAGCGGTATGCGCCGACTCGCAAACTGTCCACGGGCAGCGCCCCGCCACCCGGGGCAGCCAGGAACAGTGGCCGATCGCCATCGACGACCACACGTACGCGCTGCTGCGCTTTGCCAGCGGCGCGCGAGGCACCTTTGCCAGCAGCTGGCTCAAGCACGGTTACAAGAATCACCTGAGCTTTGAAATCAGTGGAACCCAGGGCACGCTGGCGTTCGATCAGGAGCGCCTGAACGAGCTGCGAATCTACCGTCCGGGCGCGCCGGGGTGCGACGGTTTTCAGCGCATTCTCGCCGGCCCGACGCAGCCGGGCTACGCCGCATTCTGCCCGGCGCCGGGTCATCAGTTGGGCTACAACGAACTGAAAACGCTGGAGGTCCATGCTCTGATTCAGGCGCTGTGCGGGCAAGGCAACGAAGGACCGGACTTTGCCGAAGCCCTCGAGATAGAAAGGCTGGCAACCGCCATCCGCGTCGCCGCCAGCGAGATGCGCTGGGTGACGGTGTCCGATATCTGAAACAACGGATGCGAGAGTGACTCAGTCTGAGGGTCGAGGCAGGTGCGTCGTATACGGCCTCTCGCGAACCCGTGGCCTTGCGCACGTAACGGGTTCGTCCTGAAACCGGGATTCGCTCTGCAATACGCGCCGGCTTACGGGTAGAATGCCGGGCTTCCGGGCAGCCATTCTGCCCGTCTGCCAAGTAAGCTCAGTCATGCCGTTCGAACTCACCGTAGACCTCACCACGCTGGTGGTGCTTGCCCTTGTCGCCTTCGTTGCCGGTTTCATCGATGCCATCGCTGGCGGTGGCGGGCTGTTGACCACACCTGCCCTGCTCACCGCCGGCCTGCCGCCGCACCTGGTGCTGGGCACCAACAAACTCAGTTCGACCTTCGGTTCAGCCACCGCAGGTTTCACCTTCTACCGACGCAAGCTGTTCCATCCAGCACAGTGGAAGCGCGCCCTGCTCGGCACCGCCGTCGGCTCGCTGATCGGCGCCGTGGTCGCGCACTACCTGCCGGCCGAGCTGCTCAACCAGATGTTGCCGGTGATCGTGTTTGGCTGTGGCGTGTACCTGCTGTTTGGCGGAACACCCAAGGCGCCGCTGGACAGCGACGCGCCGATCAGCACCAAGTGGCAACTGCCGCAAGGGCTGGGCCTGGGGTTCTACGACGGCGTGGCAGGTCCCGGCACGGGCGCGTTCTGGACCGTCAGCACGCTGCTGATGTATCCGGTCGACCTGGTGAAAGCCAGCGGCGTGGCGCGCAGCATGAACTTCGTCAGCAATGCCGCAGCGCTGACGATCTTCGCGATCAACGGGTCCGTCGACTGGGCCATCGGCCTGGCAATGGGCTCGGCGCTGATGGTCGGGGCGTTTCTGGGCGCCAGGACGGCCATCCAGGGCGGCGCGAAATTCATCCGCCCTGTGTTCATCACCGTCGTGCTCAGCTTAACTGTCCGCCTGGCCTGGCAGCACTGGTTCGGGGGCGCCTGAGCGCTGCGCAAGATAGAGATCGATCAGGTAGCGCGCAATGGAACGACTGGCCGGTAACGGCGGCATGTCGTGGATGCTGAACCACTGCGCGTCTTCGATCTCGTCGGCCTGAGGGACGATCTCGCCACTGTCGTATTCGGCGTGAAAGCCCAGCATCATCGAGTGCGGAAACGGCCAGCACTGACTGCCCTTGTACTGGATGTTGCGGACCTTGAGCTGCACCTCCTCCATGACCTCGCGACGCACGCAGTCCTCGGCCGACTCACCCGGCTCGGCGAACCCGGCCAGCGTGCTGTAGACCCCCGTCACGAAGCGCGGCGAGCGTGCCAGCAACACTTCATCGCCACGGGTGATCAGCACGATCATGCTCGGTGAAATCCGCGGATAGGCGCGCAGATCACAATGGCTGCAGTACATCGCCCGCTCACCCGGCACTTGCTGCATCGGCTGCCCGCAACTCCCGCAGAAACGATGTTCACGGGCCCAAGTGCTGATCTGCGCGGCGTAACCGAGTGTCTGGAAGATATCGGCGTCGTCGGCCAGCATGAACTGACGCAGCGTCTGCCAGCGCATGCCTTCGAGTTCCACCGGATGCTTGAGCACCAGCACGTACACCGGTTCGCCATCGAAGTGGCCAATGCCGTGCTCACTGATCAATGGCAGGTCCTGGCGCTTGAGCCATTCACGGGGGAACATCACCCCGTTATCGTCGAGCAGAAAACCCTGATCACTGTGGACCACGGCCCAACCGCCCGGCGCCTGGACATCAAGCACTGCGGTGGTCCAACGCCTGGGGCGCGTCATGAAGCAACTCCTCTTGTGAGCAGACCTGCGCCGCGCAAGGCTCAGGCCCCGCGCTCAGAGACGGCAGATCGCTGCGAATGCTAAATCATCGGTCAATTGTCGAAAACCGGCTTCTGCTTGCCCATGTGGGCGACCATTGCCAGCTTCAGGTCCGCCGATTGCAACATGGCAGCGTTCCAGGTGGCAACGTATTCCAGGCCATCATCGACACTGTGATCGCGCATGTAACCGATCATTCGCTTGCTGCCCCCGATGGCGATCGGCGATTTGGCAGCGATCTGCCGTGCGACCGCGAACACCCCTTCGAGCAACAGAGGCGTGTCGGCGAACGTGCGGTTGACCAGACCGATGCGCAGCGCTTCCGCCGCATCCACGTTACGACCGGTGTAGGCCATCTCGCGCATCATGCCGTCGCCGATCAGACGGGGCAGACGCTGCAAGGTGCCGACATCGGCGGCCATGCCCATGTCGATTTCACGAATGGAAAACAGCGCATCGTCGGCCGCGTAACGCATGTCGCAGGCGCTGATCAGATCGATGGCGCCGCCAATGCAATAGCCCTGAATGGCCGCCAGCACCGGCTTGCTGCAGCGGTCGACCACATTGAATGACGCCTGCATCTGCAGGATCTTGCGGCGCAGCAGGCGCGCATTGCGCCCGACATCCTTGCCCAGTTCGTTGGCCACCGAGGCCAGCAACATCAGGTCGATGCCCGATGAAAAATGCTTGCCCGCGCCACTGAGCACGACCACCCGAATCTCGTCAGTGTCTTCAACCCACTGGAAAACGTCGATAATCTCGCTCCAGAATGCCGCGTTCATGGCGTTGATCTTTTCTGGACGATTGATTTGCACATGAGCGATGTGGTCGTTGAGTTCGACCTTGAAAGCGCTGTAGTCGGACACGATGATGATCCTTGATCGGGCAGTGACGGGGCTGAATTCCATGACGCCCGACTATAGCAAGCCGACAAGGCCGCTCGCAGGCCACGGTTGCGCCATTTGCCGGACAACGAAGCAGCACGACTGCCTCGATTTGCCAGCATTCGGCCATTTAAAAACTGAACGGTCGGCCATGCCGGCGGTCCAGAGTGTTGGCGGTAAAGAACCGGAATATCCCGGTATCAACGCTGCCTGGGCGAGCGATGATGAATCGGCGCTCGACCCTTTCTCAGGTCGCAAGAGGGCGATACTTGACTACATCAAAAGCGGCAACCGGCATCGTGGGCCTGGACGACATCCTTGCGGGTGGTCTTTCGCGCAGTCATGTATTTCTTCTCGAAGGAGAACCCGGAACCGGCAAAACCACCGTTGCGCTGCAGTTTCTGCTGGCAGGCGCGGCGGCGGGCGAACGCTGTCTCTACATCACACTTTCTGAAACCGAACGCGAGCTGCGCGAAGGTGCCCTGTCCCATGGCTGGGAGCTGAACGAAGAGATCGTCGTGTTCGAGCTGACGCCGCCTGAAGACCTGCTCAATGCCGAGCATCAGCAAAGCCTGCTGTACTCCTCGGACCTTGAACTGGGTGAGGCCACCAAGCAGATTTTCGAAATCGTCGAGCAGGTCCGCCCTTCGCGCGTGATCATCGACAGCCTCTCGGAAATCCGCCTGCTGGCGCAGAGCTCGTTGCGCTATCGCCGGCAGATTCTGGCGATCAAGCATTATTTCGCGCGCTACGATGCGACCGTGGTCCTGCTCGACGATCTGACCACCGAGTCGCTGGACAAGACCGTCCACAGTGTTGCCCACGGCGTCATTCGCCTGGAAGAACTTACGCCATCGTACGGCGCCGAACGTCGTCGTCTGCGCGTGGTGAAGTACCGCGGGCAGAAATACCGCGGCGGCTACCACGACTTCACCATCCTCGCTGACGGCGTCCATGTGTTCCCCCGCCTGATCGCGGCCGAGCACCGCAAGACCCGTGGCAGCCAGCCGATCAGCAGTGGCATCCAGGAGCTGGACGACCTGCTGGGCGGCGGCATCGACAGCGGCTCGAGCACGCTGATCCTGGGCCCGGCCGGTACCGGCAAATCCTTGATATCGCTGGTCTTCGCAGCCTCTGCCGTGCTGCGCGGCGAACGTGTCGGCCTGTTCATTTTCGACGAAGAAATGGGCCTGCTGTTCGAGCGCATGAAAAAAGTCGGGATCGATCTGCATGCCTTGCAAGAGACCGGCAACCTGCTGATCGAACAGGTCGACGCGGCTGAGCTGTCGCCGGGTGAGTTCTCTCACCGGGTACGCCGCAGCGTCGATGAAAAACAGATCCGCACCGTGGTCATCGACAGCCTCAACGGCTATCAGGCGGCGATGCCGGAAGAAAATGCGCTGGTGCTGCACATGCACGAGTTGCTGCTCTACTTGAACCGTCAGGGCGCTTCCACGTTCATGACCGTGGCCCAGCACGGCCTGGTGGGCGACATGCGCGCCCCGGTGGACATCACCTACCTGGCGGACACTGTGATTCTGTTGCGTTACTTCGAAGCATTGGGCAAGGTGCGCCGAGCCATTTCCATCATCAAGAAACGCACGGGGACCCATGAGTCGACCATTCGCGAATACCGCATCAGCGGCGCCGGTATGAAGATCGGTGCACCGCTGGAAGCGTTCCAGGGCGTACTGCGCGGCGTGCCTCATTATTTCGGCGAGAGCAATCCGCTGCTGCGGGACGAGGACGCGTGAGTACACCTGGACAACTCTCGGAGCGGGCAATCATCCTTGCCCCCCACGGCAGGGACAGCCAGATCGCCCTGATGATCCTGCAGGAAGCGGGATTCCCGGCCATCATCACTCACGACCTGGGCGGCATGTGCCGCGAACTCATCTCCGGCGCGGGGCTGGCGATCATCGCCGACGAAGCCCTGCGCGGGGTCGACATCAACCCGCTGCTCGACTTGCTTGCCAATCAGCCTGCCTGGTCGGATCAGCCAATCGTGCTGCTCACGCACCATGGCGGCCCGGACCAGAATCCTTCGGCGCGTCTGGGCAAACTGCTGGGCAACGTGACGTTTCTCGAGCGCCCGTTTCACCCGGCCACGCTGGTGAGTCTGGTGACCACCGCCGTGCGCGGCCGGCGTCGCCAGTACGAGGCACGCAGCCGCATGGAAGACCTGCGCGAAAGCGAACAGCGTCTGCAGCATGCGCTCAAGGCCGGGCGGCTGGGTTCGTGGCAACTGGAAGCAGAATTCTTCGAGCTCGATTGCTCGGCGATCAGCAAGACCCACTTCGGCCGTGACGAACACGCGCCATTCACTTATCACGACTGGCTGGGTTCGGTGTACCCCGAAGACCAGCCGCGTATGCAGTCGGCGCTGCAGCGCAGCCTGGACAGCGGCGACGACTTCATCATCGAGTTTCGCAACCTCTGGCCCGATGGGTCGCTGCACTGGGTCGACGTGCGCGCCCGGGCCATTCGGGCACGCAACGGTCGGGTCAGCCTGTTGGCAGGCGTGACCTCGGACATCACCGAGCGAAAGCTGGCCGAGCAGCAGCTGCGCCGCCTCAATGAAACCCTCGAACAACAAGTCGAGGAGCGCACCTCGCAGCTGCGCCATAACGAGGAAGTGTTGCGTCAGTCGCAGAAAATGGAAGCCGTGGGCCAGCTCACCGGGGGCATCGCCCACGACTTCAACAACATGCTCACCGGCATCATCGGCAGCCTGGAATTGCTCAGGCGCCGGCTGGCGCGGGGCCGTACGGAGGATCTGGACGGCCTGATCGATCTCGGCGTGACGTCGGCCAACCGTGCTGCCGCGCTGACCCACCGACTGCTGGCGTTCTCGCGTCGACAATCGCTGGACTCCAAACCGGTGGAGATGAACGAGCTGGTCAACTCCATGGGTGAATTGCTACACCGCAGCGTCAACGAAAGCATCCGCCTGGACATGTGCCTGGATCCGCAATTGTGGACAGCCGAGGCCGACCCCAACCAGCTCGAGAGCGCCCTGCTCAACCTGGTGCTCAACGCGCGGGACGCGATGCCTGACGGCGGCATGCTGATGATCGAGACGTTCAACCGCAAGCTCGACCGCACCTTCACCAATGCGTACGAAAACCTGCTGCCGGGCGACTATGTGGTGCTCAGCGTGACCGATACCGGATGCGGCATGCCGGAAAACGTCATCAGCCGAGCATTCGATCCGTTTTTCACAACCAAACCGATTGGCCAGGGCACCGGCCTGGGCCTGTCGATGATCTATGGGTTCACCAAACAGTCACACGGGCACGTGTCGATTGAAAGCCAGGTCGGCAACGGCACCACGGTGCAGTTGTTCCTGCCACGCTTTCGCGGCGAGACCCAGGCTGAAGAAACCACCGAGCACGCCACTGCGACCGAAGCGCGCGAAGGTGAAACGATCCTCATCGTCGAAGACGACCCGGCCGTGCGCGCGTTGGTGAGTCAAGTGCTCAGCGAGTTGGGTTATGCGTATCTGGAGGCGGGTGACGCCGTGGGCGCGATTCCGATTCTCGAATCGTCCCAACGCATCGACCTGATGATCAGCGACGTAGGCCTGCCCGGCATGAACGGGCGCCAGCTGGCCGACATCGGCCGGCAGATGCGCGCGGACCTGAAGGTGTTGTTCATCACCGGTTACGCCGAAAATGCCGGCGCCCGAGCCGGTTTCCTCGACACCGGCATGCAGATGATCACCAAACCGTTCGCGTTCGATCAGCTGACGGCCAAGGTGCGGGAGATGATTGAGGGATGAGCCACGGGCGGCAGCCGTTTGGCCCTTTCCAGGAATAAGCGTGCTCGCGGTTACGGCGGGTCGGTCATCGCATTCAATGCCCAACCGTCGCAATCGCGAGCAGGCTCATAGTTGAAGATGCATGGCGCGCCTCAGTTCAACAGGCTCTGAATCTGCGAATGCAGCGTGTCCATGGTGAACGGCTTGGCCAGGATCGGCGCCTTGCGCGCGATAGGGCTGCCCGATTCGACGATTTCCGCCGGGTAGCCGCTGATGAAAATCACCTTCAGCTCGGGCCGCAACTTGACCGCCGGTTCGGCAATCATCACGCCCGACACGCCGCCCGGCAGACGATAATCGGTGATCATCAAATCCAGATGGGGTTTGGTCGCGAGGATTTCGAATGCCTGTTCACCGTTTTCCGCCTGCAAGACCCGATAGCCCTCTCCCGACAGGTAGTCGGAGAGCAGCATGAGGATCAGCGGCTCGTCTTCGACGATGAGTACGACATTTTCTGCATCAGAGCTCATTGGAACGCCTTCGATCTTGTAAATAGCTGCCATTACGACCATGGCCCGCGCAGGAGGTTGCGCAGAAAAATCAGTTATTTAGCCGGACGGTCGTACGCGTGTGGTTGGACGTGCGGGATATGTCGACGGCAAGGCTCTGGCCCGAGCCTGCCGTCGCCCGACAGGGCTTAAAGTGGCAGGCTGACGCGGAAAACCGAGCCTGCACCCTCCTCGCTTTCGACGCTGATCCGACCGCCGTGCGCAACGACGATCTGATCGGAAATGAACAGCCCCAGCCCAAGCCCCGAGATGGCATGACTGGCCGACACGCGCTCGAACTGCTGAAAGATACGCTTCTGATTCTCGGCACTGATGCCGATGCCCTGATCGCGCACTTCCACATACGCTTCGTTGCCCTCGCTGTACACGCGGACCTCGATAGGCTTATGCGCGCCATAGCGCAGTGCGTTGGTCAGCAGGTTTGCCACCACCTGTTCGATGCGGAATTCATCCCACACGCCGATGACCGGCTCGCTGGCATGCAACGTGACGACGCTTTCGGCCGCGGCGATCTGCGCCGCGTAACTCTCCACCAGATTGACCACCAGCTCGGACAGGTCGAACGGACTGGTGCGGATCGACAGCTTGCCGGTGCGAATGCGCGACACGTCGAGCATGTCCTCGATGAGCCTGATCAGGCTCTGAATCTGGCGCTCGTCGCGGTCGACCATGGCCTTGAGCTTGTCCATGGTGAACGCCGAGGCGTTGTCCTTGGCCAGGTGCAGCTTGCGCAACTGGGTTTCCAGGATCAGGCCGTTGAGGGGCGTGCGCACCTCGTGGGAGACGATGGACATGAAATCGTCACGCATGCGTATCGCATGTTCCAGCTCGTTCTGCGTGGACTTCAGCTCGCGCAACAGCGCCTCTTGTTCCTGTCGGCTGCGCTCGAGTTCCTCCAGCTGCTGTTTGAGGGCCTTGCGCTGACGATAAAGGTCGACGAAGACGTTGACCTTGCTCTTGACCGCATGGATATCCAGCGGCTTGTGCAGGAAGTCCACTGCGCCGCTTTCGTAGCCCTTGAAGGCGTAGTTCAACTCGCGCCCCGCGGCACTGACGAACACGATCGGGATGTTCTTGGTCTTTTCGGTGCCACGCATCATTTCGGCGAGCTCGAAGCCGTTCATGCCAGGCATCTGTACGTCGAGAATCGCCATGGCGAACTCGTGCTCCAGCAACAGCGACAATGCTTCGTCGGCAGACAGTGCCTTGAACACTTGACGGTCTTCGCGTTTGATCAACGCTTCGAGCGCGAGCAGGTTCTCGGGCAGATCGTCGACGATCAGCAGTTTGGCTTTGATTTCACTCAGCATGCAATTCGTTCCAGCTCGACAAGCAACAGGCCGATGTCGGGCAAAGGCAAGAGAAAGTCCGGTGTGTGCAGGGCCAGCGCAGCTTCGGGCATGGTGCGCGCCAGCGCCTGCGCCGGATCCTGGACCACGGTCAGACCACCGAACTCCTTGATTCGTGCCATACCCCGGGCACCATCATTGTTGGCACCGGTGAGCAGCACGCCGGCAAGCCTTGCATCGTAAGCGTCAGCGGCCGATTCGAAGAGAATATCGACGCTGGGCCGGGAGTGAAAAACCCGCTCTTCCTGGCTCAGGGACAGGCTGAAATCGGACTCCACGGAAAGGTGATAACCCGGCGCTGCGAAGTACAGCGTGCCAGGCGCAATGGTTTCCTTGTCATCGGCTTCCTTGACCGGTATCGCCAGGTGCGAACTGAACACCTCGGCCAGATGGCTGCGTCGCTCATCGGGCAGATGCAGCACGGTCAGGATCGGCAACCCGAAGCCTCGGGGCAGCCGCCGGAAAATCGTCAGCAAGGCTTCGACGCCGCCCGCCGATGCGCCCACGACAATGGCGTCGACCACCGGCAAGGCGGGTTGATCGGGGTCAATACCGGTAAAGGACGTTCTCATGATTTGCGGTAGATCCGCTCTTGTTTGACCAAGGGTTCGAATTGATCTTTATAACCGGAGAAATCCAGGGTTTCCTTGCTGCCGAGCACCAGAAACCCACGATGACACAGTGAATCGTGAAACAAGCCGAACGCGCGATCCTGCAGCTTCTTGTTGAAGTAGATCAGCACGTTGCGGCACGAGATCAACTGCGTCTCGGAAAACACGCTGTCGGTGGCCAGACTATGGTCCGCGAAGGTGACATTCTCACGCAGGGTCTTGTCGAAAATTGCGTAATCGTAGGCGGCGGTGTAGTAATCGGAAAACTGACGCTTGCCGCCGGCCTTCAGGTAATTGGTGTTGTAGCCGGGGATGCTGTCCATCGAGAAAATGCCTTGCTTGGCTTTTTCCAGAGAGCTGGGATTGATGTCGGTGGCGTAGATGATCGCGCGCTCGAGCAGCCCTTCTTCGCGCAACAGAATCGCCATGGAATAGACCTCTTCCCCCGTGCTGCAGCCGGCGATCCAGATTTTCAACGACGGGTAGGTCTTAAGCAATGGCACCACTTCCTGACGAATCGCGAGGAAATGTGAAGGGTCGCGAAACATCTCACTGACCGGAATCGTCAGGAATTGCAGCAGCTGCATGAACGCCGACGGATCGTGCAGCACGCGCTCCTGCAAGGCTGAGATAGTCTTGAGTTCGAACTGGCGCAACGCGTGAGCAACGCGCCGCTTGACCGACGCGCCCGAATAATCGCGGAAATCGTAGCTGTACTTCAGATAGATCGCCTCAATCAGCAAGCGCAGTTCGATATCGGCGTTTCTCTCATGAGACATCAGCAGAATCCGGGCTTTCAACAATAGTGGTCAATTGATCCGATCCATTCAGATACGTTCCATCTTCGGCAACCACACGCGAATCAGCGAGAACAGACGGTCCAGATCGATCGGCTTGGCCAGGTAATCATTCGAGCCCGCCTGCAGGCAGCGGTCCTGATCGTCTTTCATGGCCTTGGCGGTCACGGCGATGATCGGCAGCTTGCGCCAGCGCGGGTCCTTGCGGATCTGCATGGTCGCCTCATAACCGTCCATCTCCGGCATCATCACATCCATCAGCACCAGATCGATGTCTTCGATGGTGTTGAGTTTGTCGATGGCTTCCAGCCCGTTGCGCCCCACCTCGACGATCGCGCCCTTGTGTTCCAGCGCGCTGGTCAGGGCGAAGATATTGCGCACGTCATCGTCGACCACCAGGATCTTGCGGCCCTCGAATACGCGGTCGCGGCTGCGGGCGGTCTTGAGCATTTTCTGACGCTCATTGGACAGCTGCGACTCGACCTTGTGCAGGAACAGCGTGACCTCGTCGAGCAGGCGTTCCGGCGAGCGCGCGCCCTTGATGATGATCGTGCGCGAGTACTTGAGCAGTTCGGCCTCTTCATCGCGGGTCAGGTTGCGCCCGGTGTAGACGATGACCGGCGGGAACGCGCAGATCTCATCGGTGGACATGCGCTTGAGCAAGTCATTGCCGAGCATGTCCGGCAGCTTGAGGTCGATGATCATGCAGTCATAGGCGTTATCGCGCAGCAGTTCCAGCGCGTCCTGAGCGAATCCGACCGCGGTGATTTCGATGTCGTCGTCACCGATCAGTCGAGCGATGCTGTCGCGTTGCAGCGCGTCGTCTTCGACCAGCAGGACACGTTTGACCTTCTGCGTGAGCTTGGCTTCCAGGCGCGCAAACACGTCCTTGAGCTCTTCGCGGGTGGTCGGCTTGACCGCGTAGCCGATGGCGCCCATCTGCAACGCGGCTTCCTGACGGTCTTCCACGGAAATGACGTGCACCGGGATGTGCCGCGTCGACGGAATTTCTTTCAGGCGCTGCAGCACCGTCAGCCCGGAATGATCGGGCAGGCGCATGTCCAGCAGAATGGCGTCGGGCAGGAAGCTGGACGCCAGGTCGAAACCTTCGTCGGCGGCGTGGGCGACCAGGCAGTAATAGCCCAGCTCATGGGCCAGATCGAAGAGGATGTGGGCGAAACGTACTTCGTCTTCGATCACCAGGATGCAGCGCTTGTTGAAAGGCGCTTTTTCGCGGTCATCGGCAAAGCGCGGGGCCGGCTCGACGACCGGGGCAACCACCGGAACGGGCGCAGGGACTGGCAACGGCGGCGCCGGTTGGGCGACGACCGGCGGCACCTCGGCATACTGCGACGGCGTCAACTCCACGTACTGTTCAGGCAGCACGAGGGTGAAAATGCTGCCCTGCCCGGGCGCACTGGTCACCGAAATCGAGCCGCCCAGCAGGCTCGCCAGATCGCGGGAAATCGACAGGCCCAGGCCCGTGCCGCCGTAGCGACGGTTGGTGGTGCCGTCGGCCTGACGGAACGCCTCGAAGATGCTTTGTTGCTGGTCTTCGGCGATGCCGATGCCGGAATCGCGCACCGTGAACGCCACGCCGCCGCCAGGCTGAGGCGACACGGTCAAGCTGACCGCGCCGCTTTCGGTGAACTTGACGGCGTTGGACAGCAGGTTCTTGAGGATCTGCTCCAAGCGCTGGCGGTCGGTGTACAGCGACACCGGTGCACCCGCCTGCACTTCAACGGAGAAATGCAGCTGCTTGTCGGCGGCCAGCGGTTCGAAGGTCATGCGCAGGCCATCGACCAGACGGCTGACGCTGCTGTTTTCCGGGCGCATGTCGAGCTTGCCGGCTTCGACCTTGGAAATGTCGAGAATGTCGTTGATCAGATTCAACAGGTCGTTGCCGGCCGAGTAGATCGATTCGGCGAACTTGACCTGCTCTTCGGTGAGGTTGTCCTGCGGGTTTTCCGCCAGCAGCTTGGCCAGAATCAACGAACTGTTGAGCGGCGTGCGCAGCTCGTGGGACATGTTGGCCAGGAACTCGGATTTGTACTTGCTCGAGCGCTGCAACTCGTCGGCGCGGGCTTCGAGTTCGACCTGGGCGATGTTCAGTTCTTCGTTGTTGCGGTCCAGCGCGTCACGCTGCTCGGCCAGCGCCTTGCTCTGCTCGGCGAGCTGCTCGTTGGTCTGCTCAAGCTCTGCCTGCTGGGTTTCCAGGTGCACCTGGGATTCCTTGAGAATCCGCGACTGCTCTTCGAGCTCCTCGTTGGCCGTGCGCAGTTCTTCCTGCTGCACTTGCAGCTCTTCGTTGAGCTGCTGGGTTTCGGCCAGCACTTCCTGCAGGCGCTGGCGATAGCGCGCCGCTTCAATGGACGTGCCGACGTTTTCCGCGACAAGTTCGAGAAACTCGATATCGCGCTGGGTCAGCTCGCGCAAAAAGCCCAGCTCGATGACGCCGTTGACCTGATCGTCATTGCTGGTCGGAACCACCACCACACTGCGCGGCTCACCGTCGCCCAGCCCGGACGTGACCTTGAAATAATCGTGCGGCACGTCTTGCAGGGTGATGATCTCGTCTTGCTCGGCGGCCTTGCCGACCACGCCTTCGCCGCTGTAGATCGACTGTTCCTGCAGTTCCTGCTGACGCGAAAAACCATAAGACGCCACGCGGACCAGACCACCGTGTTCCTGACGCACATAGACCGCAGCGACCACGGCGCCCAGATAATGCGCGAAGAATTGCAACACGTTACGCCCGAGCAGGTTCAGGGTCAGTTGCCCGATCACCTGCTCGGCCAGCTCGCTCTGACCGTTGCGCAACCAGGCGACATGCGCCAGGCGCTCGGCGTCTTCCTGCTGGCTCTTGATGTTCGCAGCATAAGTACTGGACAGCGCAGTCATGTCACGGCGTCCGACCCAGGCCAGGATACCGCTGACGATCAGGATGAAGGCGATGTACGCCGACACGGAAATGATCGTCGTCCGGGTCACGTCGGTGTTGCGCGTCAGGCGCAGCTGATGCTCGATATTCGCGGCCTGTTCGTACTGATCGCGGATTTCGTCGGCCAGACGCTTGCCTCGCCGGTTCTGGATCGGTGTCGCATAATCGCCGTTGGTGCGGCGCAGCGTGATCATTTCCTGCGCAAACTGGTTCCACGACTCCTGCAGCGACGCCAGACGTTTGAAGCGGTCCACTTGGTCGGGGTTGTCGCCCACCAGTTCTTCCAGCCCGTTGAGCTCGGTGAGAATGCTCGGCTTGGCCACTTCGTACGGATCGAGGAAACGTTCGTCACCCGTGAGCAGGAAGCCACGCATGCCGGTTTCCATGTCCACCGAGAGCTTCAGCGAACGGTTGATGTTGTTGATGACCCGATCGGTGTGCTCCACCCACTGGATGGCCGACAGCAGATAAGTGATCAGGACGACAAAGAAAACGGCGCTGAGGACGCCCACCCCAAGGGGTAAAGTGACGTTGCGGCTTAGAAGTTTGCGGAAACGTTGCTCATCGACGGCAGAGGTTTGGATCATCGCAAGGGCTCGGGCGGATTCGTCTAAACGACGGAGTTTGCCGGAATGTTCAGCAAAAAACTCCAGCTTCTGACATACAAGGTTGAATTTTCTGACTTTAGCGGTGGAATGAAACTACGCGTACTATACGTTTGAGTGATCCGTAGACGCTAGAACATCCGTTTGAATTGTGTTTTTGACGTCAGGATGTTGTCACAATTGCAGGCCTCGTTATTCAACGGACCGGGCGCTTTATGTCCAGTCGAGACCTTGTCATTTTTAAGGAATTTTTCATGTCCAACCCAGCCAGCACGATTCTGGTGGTTGAAGACGACAACATCGTACGGATGTTGATCGTCGACGTTCTTGAAGAGCTGGAATACAGCGTGCTCGAAGCGGCCGATGGCGCCGAGGCCATGGCCTTCGTGCAAGACAAGGCGCAGGTCATCGCGCTGATGATGACCGACAAAGGACTGCCGGACATCGACGGCATCGACCTTGCCAGAAAAGCCAGAAACGAACGCCCGGACTTGCCGGTACTGTTCGCCAGCGGTTACGCCGAGACCATTGACGTGCCGGACGGCATGCACTCGATCGGCAAACCTTTCTCGATCGACCAATTGCGCGACAAGGTGAAAAGCATCCTTGGCCACTGAAATAACGCCTGCCGCGCACCTGCTGATCATCGGCTACGTATGGCCTGAACCACGCTCGTCGGCTGCCAGCGGGCATGTCATGCAACTGATCGATTGCTTTCTGGAACGGGGCTGGGAAATCACCTTCGCCAGCCCCGCGACCGAGGGCGAACACAAGGCCGATCTCGCCGCGATGGGCATCCGCGAGGTCGCCATTGCTCTCAACGACAGCAGCTTCGACCGCTTCATCGCCGACCTTCAACCGGATGTCGTGTTGTTCGACCAGTTCCTGATGGAGGAGCAGTTCGGCTGGCGCGTGGAGAAACATTGCCCGCAGGCCGTGCGCGTCCTTGAGACGTCCGATCTGCAGAGCATGCGTCACGCCCGTCATCAGCGGGTCAAGGATCTGCTGCAAGGCAAGCCCGATGCCGACCTGTCAGGCTATTTCGAACTGGCCGACGACGCGCTTTTCGGGCTCATGGCCGAGAGCGATATCGCCCAGCGCGAGATCGCCGCGATCTATCGCAGCGACCTCAGCCTGATGGTGTCCGACGTGGAGATCGAGTTGCTGACCCGCCGGTTCGGGTTGTCGCCCGCACTGCTGCTGTGGGCCCCGCTGCTGGTGCGCGAGGTGCCGGATCACGGCAAGGGATTCGACGAGCGCGCGCATTTCCTGACCATCGGCAACTTCCGTCATGCGCCGAACTGGGACGCGGTGCTCTGGCTCAAGCACACCCTCTGGCCGCTGATTCGCGCGCAACTGCCGAACGCGCAATTGCACGTCTACGGCGCCTACACCCCGCCCAAGGCGGCCGCGCTGCACAACGCCGCGCAAGGCTTTCACATCATGAACTGGGTCGAGGACGCCCTCGAAGTGATGTCCGCCGCCCGTGTCTCGCTGGCGCCGCTGCGCTTTGGCGCCGGCATTAAAGGCAAGGTGATCGACGCCATGGTCTGCGGCACCCCGACTGTCACCACGCCCATTGGCGCCGAAGCCATGCACGGCGAGCTGCCCTTCCCCGGCGCCGTCGCCACTGACGCGCAGCGCCTGGCCGATGAAGCGGTTCGCCTGTATACCGATCAGGCGCGCTGGGAACTGGCACAACGTGAAGGCTGGCAGGTGCTGGAGGCGCGTTTTCGCCATGAACAACACTGCAAAACGCTGATCGAGCGCATCGACCAGCTGCGCGCCAACCTGCCCGCCCACCGCAGCGCAAATTTCACCGGCGCCATGCTCCGCCATCACCTGCACAAGAGCACGCAATACATGTCGCAATGGATCGAGGCGAAGAACCGCAAGATGTAAGGCGGCGAGTTTTCCGGTCCGCTGGCGCGCGGCGCCAACAGCACGTCCATCTCATCCGGTTACAGTCCCGCGATGGCGCTTGCCGAGATTGCTCTTGATAGTGATCGGCCTGCGCCATTGTCATCAGACAGTGGTTTGACGCTATACCCACAAAGGTATAATTTCTGCCATGTCAGACGGACCTGAAAAACCGGTTTACTGGGTAGCCAGCAGCCGAAAAGACTTGATGGAGATGCCTGCAACAGTGCGGGACTCCTTCGGCTACGCGCTGTACCTTGCCCAGCTCGGCGGTAAGCATCCGAACAGCAAACCGCTCAAGGGATTCGGCCACGCGGGCGTACTCGAAGTAGTCGAGGACTTCCATGGAGATACATTCAGAGCGGTCTACACGTTACGCGTGGGTGACGCGGTTTACGTTCTGCATTGTTTCCAGAAAAAATCCACCAGAAACATTCAGACGCCTCAACATGATATCGCTTTGATCAAGACCAGGCTGGCGTCTGCTCAATCCCACTGGAAGGGGCTGCACAATGACTGAAATTGAAAAAGGCAGTGCAAACGTCTATGCCGACCTCGGTATCGCCAATGCGAAGGAGATGCTCGTCAAGGCGCAGCTGGCCGCCAAAATCGGCAGTATTCTCAAAGCCCGCCATCTGACTCAGGTTCAGGCGGCAGAAATCCTTGGCCTCCCGCAGCCCAAGGTCTCCGAAATGCTCAGGGGCAAGTTTCGCGGCATCAGCGAGTCAAAGATGATTGACTGCCTGGCCCGACTTGGGCGCGACGTACAGATCGTAATCAAGGCGGCACCACGCTCGCGCCGTGAAGGCCGCGTCGAGGTGGTGTTTGTCTGAGGCGCAGTGGCTGTATTCTGCGCTTCGAATGGTGCACATTACCTTCCGTGCTTCCTAACGAACCGGCAACACCATGACAAAAACAACAAGAATCACCGATCCTTCCTACGAACTGATGGACGACCACAACGGGCTGTCCATCATCTACCGGGAGCATGGCTTTCCTTGTCCGCTGGTGCGCTGGCATTTTCACAAGGAATACGAGCTGCATTTGATCGTGGCCAGTTCCGGCAAGGTGTTCGTCGGCGATTACATCGGTAACTTCTACCCCGAAACGCTCTTTCTCACCGGGCCCAACCTGCCTCACAACTGGATCAGCCAGATCGAAGAGGATGAGGTCGTGCCCAAGCGCGACATGCTGGTGAACTTCACCGAAGAGCTGCTGGAGAGCGGCAACCAGGTGTTTGCCGAACTCAAGTCTCTGGCGCCGTTGCTCGAACGGGCGCAGTACGGCATCGAGTTTCGCTGCAAGCGCACGATCCGCCAGGCCACCCGGCTGATGCAGAAGATCGCCGACTCCACGGGCATGACCCGCCTGGGTCACTTTTTCATCCTGCTGGAGTTGCTGGCCGCCAGTGACGACTTCCAGCTGCTGTCCGGGACGACCGCCTCGCAGCTGTCGGACGATCATGCCGTAGAGCGCACCAACAAGGCGGTGGACTACATCTTCACGCACTATGCCCGCGAATTGCCGCTCGAAGAAGTGGCCGACTACCTGGGCATGAAGCCGACGTATTTCTCACGGGTGTTCAAGCAGGCGACCGGCCGCTGCTTCGTGGAATTCGTCAACCGGCTGCGCATCAGCAAATCCTGCGAGCTGCTCGCCGACGGCGACAAACCGGTGACCGACGTGTGTTTCGAGTCCGGGTTCAACAATATCTCCAACTTCAACCGGCGCTTCCAGAAACTCAAAGGCATGACGCCCTCCCATTACCGGCGCCTCGCCGTGCAGCGCCTGACCGAACAAAACCTGTACTGATTCACCCCCTTCCCGCTCTCATCTACTACGCTGGAACTGCGCCGCCCCGTGCCGGAACGCAGTTTTACAGCGTCGTCGCCTGAACTCTCAGTGCAAAAAAGTATCAGTTCGAGTGTGTCGCAGGATTTGTCATCGTCCGGGCAGACCGTTGTAATCAACTGACATTCTTCCTGACCTCCGGAAGGAACAAAAACAATAACCAAGCTTCTGTCGTCCACCTGGGCGCGGAAGAGGAGTGATAAATGAAGACCTCTGCAAAAGTTCTGCTTGGCAGCACCTGTCTCACGCTCGGCCTCACCCTCTGCACCAGCGCCACGGCGGGTGACGTGACCATCGCCACCGTCAACAACAGCGACATGATCCGCATGCAGCGGCTGTCGAAAACCTTCGAAGAACAGCATCCCGATATCAAGCTCAAGTGGGTCGTCCTGGAAGAGAACGTCCTGCGTCAGCGGCTGACCACCGACATCGCGACCAAGGGCGGTCAGTTCGACGTCTTGACCATCGGCATGTACGAAGCATCACTCTGGGGCGCCAAAGGCTGGTTGAAGGAAATGGATAATCTTCCGGCCTCCTACGCGCTTGACGACGTCTTTCCATCGGTACGCGATGGCCTTTCCGTTGATGGCAAACTCTTCGCACTGCCGTTCTACGCCGAAAGCTCCATCACCTATTACCGCAAGGATCTTTTCAAGGCCGCCGGACTGACCATGCCGGAACGCCCGACCTGGACGCAGATCTCCGAGTTCGCCGACAAACTCACCGACAAGTCCAAGGAACAGTACGGCATCTGCCTGCGGGGCAAGGCTGGCTGGGGCGAGAACATGGCCCTGATCAGCACGGTGGCCAACTCGTTCGGCGCACGCTGGTTCGATGAGCAGTGGAAGCCGCAGTTCGACCAGCCAGAATGGAAGAACGCGCTGAACTTCTACGTCAACGTGATGAAGAAGAACGGTCCTCCTGGCGCGTCCAGCAACGGTTTCAACGAGAACCTGGCGTTGTTCAACAGCGGCAAGTGCGCCATCTGGGTCGACGCCAGCGTCGCGGGTTCCTTCGTCACCGACAAATCCCAGAGCAAAGTGGCTGACAACGTAGGCTTCACCTACGCGCCGCACGAAGTCACCGACAAGGGCTCGGCCTGGCTGTACTCGTGGGCCCTGGCGATTCCAACCAGCGCCAAGAACGACAAGGACGCACGGGCGTTCACCGAGTGGGCCACGTCCAAAGAGTACGCAGCGCTGGTGGCCGAGAAAGACGGCGTGTCGAACGTTCCGCCAGGAACGCGCGCATCGACCTACACCGACGCGTACAAAAAGGCCGCACCATTTGCCGACATCACGCTGGAATCGCTCAAGGCCGTGACGCCTAAAGCGCCGACGCTCAAGCCTGTCCCTTACGTCGGCATTCAGCTGGTGACCATCCCCGAGTTCCAGCAGATCGGCACCAACGTCGGTCAGCAATTCTCGGCGGCACTGGTGGGCTCGACCACGGTGGACGCTGCGCTGACCCAGGCACAAAGCGCGACCGAGCGTGACATGAAGCGCGCGGGTTACCCGAAAAAGGGTTGATCCCGTCTGTTTCAAGGCAGCAGCAGGGATTGCTCCCTGCTGCCCCGCTCAGCTACTGCCCTGGTTCGGAGTCATCATGAACACCTCAACCCTTCCCCCTCGCACGGCCTCGGCCGGCGATCAAGGCCAACAAAAAGGCAGCGTCACCAAGCCTGGCTGGTTTCTGGTCAGCCCATCGGTGCTGTTGCTGCTGGTCTGGATGGTCGTCCCGCTGGGCATGACCATCTACTTCTCGCTCATCCGCTACAACCTGCTCAACCCGGGCGAGAACGAATTCGTCGGCCTTGAGAACTTCGAGTATTTCGTCACCGATTCAGGCTTTTTTCCGGGTGCGATGAACACGTTGCTGCTGGTGGGCAGCGTGCTGGCGATCAGCGTGATTCTCGGTGTGCTGATCTCGGCGCTGCTGGAGGCCAGTGAGTTTCTGGGACGCGGCATTGTCCGGGTGCTGCTCATCTCGCCGTTTTTCATCATGCCGACGGTCAGTGCGCTGATCTGGAAAAACCTTATTTTTCACCCGGTCTCCGGGATTCTCGCCGCGGTCTGGAAGCTGTTCGGCGCCCAGCCGGTGGACTGGCTGGCCAACTACCCGATGCTCTCGATCATCATCATCGTGTCCTGGCAGTGGCTGCCGTTCGCGATCCTGATTCTGATGACCGCGATGCAGTCGCTGGACCAGGAACAGAAAGAAGCGGCGCGGCTGGACGGTGCCGGCCCGATCGCCATTTTCTGGCACCTGACCCTGCCCCACCTGGCGCGTCCGATCGCGGTGGTGGTGATGATCGAGACGATCTTCCTGCTGTCGGTCTTCGCGGAAATCTACACCACCACCAACGGCGGTCCGGGCTTCGCTTCGACCAACCTCGCGTACCTGATCTACAACCAGGCGCTGCTGCAATTCGACGTGGGCATGGCATCGGCGGGCGGCTTGATTGCCGTGGTCATTGCCAACATTGCCGCGATCATCCTAGTGCGGATGATCGGCAAAAACCTCACCGACAAGTCTTGAGGGCAAGGTCATGATGACGCTCAAACAATCCCGCCGCCTGCAGAGCGTGCTGCTCGGCACCTTGTCGTGGGTGATCGCGGCGCTGATTTTCTTCCCGATCTTTTGGATGGTCCTGACCAGCTTCAAGACCGAGATCGATGCGTTCGCCACGCCGCCGCAGTTCATGTTCACGCCCACGCTGGAAAACTACCTGCACATTCAGGAGCGCAGCGACTACTTCCACTTTGCCTGGAACTCGGTGCTGATCTCATTCAGCGCGACGATCCTGTGCCTGCTGATCTCGGTGCCGGCGGCCTATTCGATGGCGTTCTTCGAGACCAAGCGCACCAAGAGCACGCTGCTGTGGATGCTGTCCACCAAGATGCTGCCGCCAGTGGGCGTGCTGATGCCGATCTACCTGCTGGCCAAGAGCTTCGGCCTGCTGGACTCGCGCATCGCGCTGATCGTGATCTATACGCTGATCAACCTGCCGATCGTGGTCTGGATGATTTACACCTACTTCAAGGACATTCCCGGGGAAATCCTCGAGGCATCCCGGCTGGATGGCGCGAGCACTCGTCAGGAAATCTTCAAGGTGCTGATTCCGATCTGCAAAGGCGGCCTGGCCTCGACCGCCCTGCTTTCACTGATCCTGTGCTGGAACGAGGCGTTCTGGTCGCTCAACCTGACCTCGTCCAACGCCGCGCCACTGACGGCGCTGATCGCTTCGTATTCGAGCCCTGAAGGTCTGTTCTGGGCCAAGCTCTCAGCGGTGTCGACCCTGGCCTGTGCGCCGATTCTGATCTTTGGCTGGATCAGCCAGAAACAACTGGTCCGCGGCTTGTCGTTTGGTGCCGTCAAGTAATCCGCCAACTGATGGTTCCCACGCTCCGCGTGGTAACCCTTTGGCACGGACGCTCTGCGTCCAGCGGCTGACGCGGAGCGTCATGGCTGCATTCCCACGCAGAGCGTGGGAACGATCCCTGAACCCTGTAGGAGTGAGCTTGCTCGCGATAGCAGTACATCGGCAACGAATGCAACGCCTGACACACCGCATTCGCGAGCAAGCTCACTCCTACAGGCCACGTTTAAGTTGTCTGAAGAACAAAACCGGAGCCCCACATGGCTAACCTGACAATCAGAAATCTGCAAAAAGGCTTCGACGGCCACCAGATCATCAAAGGCATCGACCTGGACGTCAAGGACCGCGAATTCGTGGTCTTCGTCGGTCCGTCCGGCTGTGGCAAATCCACGCTGCTGCGCCTGATCGCCGGCCTTGAAGACGTCACCAGCGGCAGCATTGAGCTCGATGGTCGCGAGATCACTCAAGTCACGCCGGCCAAACGCGATCTGGCAATGGTGTTCCAGACGTACGCGCTCTACCCGCACATGACCGTGGGCAAGAATTTGTCGTTTGCCCTCGACCTTGCAGGCACGCCAAAAGCCGAGGTCGAGAAAAAGGTCGCCGAGGCCGCGCGCATTCTCGAACTCGGCCCGCTGCTGGAACGCAAACCCAAACAGCTCTCGGGCGGGCAGCGTCAGCGCGTGGCGATCGGCCGCGCCATCGTGCGTAATCCAAAGATCTTTCTGTTCGACGAACCGCTGTCCAACCTCGATGCGGCGCTGCGGGTGCAGACGCGCCTGGAGCTGTCGCGCCTGCATAAAGAGCTGGAAGCGACGATGATTTACGTGACCCACGATCAGGTCGAAGCCATGACCCTGGCCGACAAAGTGGTCGTGCTCAACGGCGGCCGGGTGGAACAGGTCGGCTCGCCGCTGGAGCTGTATCACCATCCGGCCAACCTGTTCGTCGCCGGTTTCCTCGGTACGCCGAAAATGGGCTTCCTCAAGGGCAAGGTCAGCCGGGTCGACGCCACGGGCTGCGAAGTCACCCTCGACGCCGGCGCCCGCATCAATCTGCCATTCACCAACGCTCAGCAACGTGTCGGCGACGCCGTGACCCTGGGCATCCGTCCCGAACATCTGGAGCTGGCCAACGCCGGTGACTGTCAGTTGCAAGTCGTGGCTGACGTCAGCGAGCGTCTGGGCAGCGACACGTTCTGCCACGTGCGCACCGCCTCCGGCGAGGCGCTGACCATGCGCATCCGTGGCGACATGGCCAGCCAGTACGGCGAAACGTTGAACCTGCATCTGGATAGCGCGCATTGCCACTTGTTCGACGCTCAGGGCCAGGTCATCGGCAAAGTCCTGCAGGCTGCCGCCTGAGTCGAGATCTACCGCATCAGGAATTCGAGAACTCATCATGAAACTGAACAAGCAGAATCTGTCGAACCTTGGCCCGGGCATTGCCCTGCCCGCCTACGCCCTTGAAGACCGTCGCCAGGGCATCGCGCACATTGGCGTCGGTGGTTTTCACCGCGCCCACCAGGCGTTTTACACCGATGCGCTGATGTCGCTCGGTGCCAACGACAAGAGCGGCGAAGGGCTGGACTGGGCCATTTGCGGCGTCAGCCTGCGCGAAGAAGACCGCGCCAATTTCGAGGCGCTCAAGGGCCAGGATTTTCTCTACACGCTGTTCGAGCTGGGCGATACGCCGGACACCGAAACCCGCATCATCGGCTCGATGAGCCAGATGCTGATGTCCACCGACAACGACCTGGCGCTGATCGACAAGCTTGCCAGCCCCGACATCCGCATTGTCTCGCTGACCATCACCGAAGGCGGCTACTGCATCGACGACAGCACCGGCGAGTTCATGACTCACCTGCCGCAGATTCAGCACGATCTTCAGCACCCCGCGACGCCGAAAACCGTGTTCGGCTATCTGTGCGCGGCGCTCGCCAAACGCCGTGCACAAGGCACACCGGCGTTCACGCTGATGTCCTGCGATAACCTGCCGCACAACGGCGCGGTCACCCGCAAAGCGCTGCTGGCCTTCGCCAAAGAACGCGATGTCGATCTGCATGACTGGATCGCCGAGAACGTCAGCTTCCCCAACGCCATGGTCGACCGCATCACGCCCATGACCAGCACGGCCCATCGCCTGCAGCTGCATGACGAAAAGGGCATCGACGATGCCTGGCCGGTGGTGTGCGAACCGTTCGTGCAGTGGGTGCTGGAAGACAAGTTCGTCAACGGCCGTCCGGCGTGGGAAAAAGTCGGCGTACAGTTCACCGACGACGTGACGCCGTATGAAGAAATGAAGATCAAGCTGCTCAACGGCAGTCACCTGGCGCTGACCTACCTCGGCGCGCTGAAGGGCTATCGCTTCGTCCACGAAACCATGAACGACCCGCTGTTCGTCGACTACATCCGCACCTACATGGACCTGGATGTGACGCCGCAACTCGCACCGGTTCCAGGCATCGACCTCACCGAGTACAAACAGACCCTGATCGACCGCTTCTCCAATCAGGCCATCGCCGACCAGCTCGAACGCGTGTGCTCGGACGGCTCGTCGAAATTCCCGAAATTCACCGTGCCGACCATCAACCGCTTGATCGTCGATCAGGGCAACCTGGAACGGGCCTCGCTGGTGGTCGCCGCCTGGGCGTTGTACCTGCAAGGCAACCAGAATCGCGATTTCAAAGGTGAGAACGGCGTCGAGTACAAGGTGGTCGATCCTCGCGCCGATTTCTGCAAAGCGCTGGTGGCCGACGATGTGCTGGTCACTCAACGCCTGCTGGAAGTCGAAGAAATCTTCGGCGCGGCAATTCCGAAATCTGCCGAATTCGTCGCTGCCTTCGAGCACAACCTGAACAGCCTGAAAGCGCTGGGCGTCAGCAAAACCCTGGAAAACCTGTTGGCGAAAACCGTCTGAGGTGGCACATGTTTCTTGGCATCGATTGCGGCACCCAAGGCACCAAGGCGATTGTCCTTGACGCCAGCAGCGGCAAGGTTCTGGGCGAAGGCTCGGGCGCTCATCACATGATCAGCGGTGCCAATGGGCGCCGCGAGCAGGAAGTGCAGGAGTGGCTCGACGCGTTTGAGCAGGCCACGGCGGCGGCGTTGAAACAGGCCGGCATTTCCGGTGCCGAGATCAAGGGCATCGGTGTCTCCGGGCAGCAGCACGGCCTGGTGATGATCGACGAACGGGGCCAGGTGCTGCGCCCGGCAAAGTTGTGGTGCGACACTGAATCGGCGCCGGAGAATGACCGGCTGCTCGACTACCTCGGCGGCGAAGCAGGCTCGCTTGAACGTCTGGGCATCGCCATCGCGCCCGGCTACACCGTGTCCAAACTGCTGTGGACCAAAGAGCAGTTTCCCGAGCTGTTTGCGCGAATCGACAAGATTCTGCTGCCCCACGAATTTCTCAATTACTGGCTCACGGGCCGTTGCGCCAGTGAATATGGCGACGCGTCGGGCACCGGCTATTTCAACGTCCGCACCCGTCAGTGGGACACCGACATCCTGCAGCACATCGACCCCAGCGGCCGCCTGGTCAACGCACTGCCGGAGCTGATCGAGTCCCACCAGCCGGTCGGCAGGATCCTGCCGGCGATTGCCGAGCGCCTCGGGCTCAATCCCGGGGCGCTGGTCTCGAGCGGCGGCGGCGACAACATGATGGGCGCGATCGGCACCGGCAACATCGCGCCCGGCCTGATCACCATGAGCCTCGGGTCGTCGGGAACGGTTTACGCCTATGCCGACGCAGGCAATGTCAGCGAGCAGCCATCGGTGGCAACCTTCTGTTCCTCGTCCGGCGGCTGGTTGCCGTTGATTTGCACGATGAACCTGACCAACGCAACCAGCGCGGTACGCGAGTTGTTCAACCTGGACATCGGAGCCTTCAACGCCGCCGTCGCGTCGGCACCGATCGGTGCGCAGGGTGTGCTGATGCTGCCGTTCCTCAACGGCGAGCGCGTGCCTGCCCTGCCCCACGCCACGGGCAGCATCGTCGGGCTGGACAGCACCAATCTGAACCAGGCCAACCTATGCCGCGCCGTGGTCGAAGGCACGACGTTCGGTCTGCGTTACGGCCTGGACCTGCTGCGTGACAGCGGCATCCGGAGCGCGAACATCCGCCTGATAGGCGGTGGCGCCAAGAGCGCGATCTGGCGGCAGATCGTCGCTGATATCATGGACACCCCGGTCGTCTGCACCACCGGCAGCGAAGCCGCCGCGCTGGGCGCCGCCATTCAGGCCGCCTGGTGCCACTCGCAGGCCGATGGCGCCAACGAGTCGTTACAGGCACTGTGCGAACGCTGCGTCAGCCTCGACCCGGCCAGCGAAACCCGGCCCGTGGCTGAACACGTGGCGGCGTACCAGACGGTGTATCAGCATTATCGCAATCAATTGCAGGGCCTCTGACGCACAGGCGTCTGCCCTAACGGAGCAACTATGTACCTGGTCTGTGGCGAAGCATTGTTCGACTTTTTCAGTCAACCGGACACGAGCGCGCAACTCAATAAAATCGGCTATCAGGCCATCGCCGGAGGCTCACCGTTCAACGTTGCGGTGGGTCTGCGCAGGCTCGGTGTGGAGGCCGGTTTCTTTGCCGGGATTTCCACCGACTTCCTTGGCAAGCGCCTGGCGGCCGTGCTGGAAGCCGAAGGTGTCCGCGACGATTTCCTGCTGCATTTCGACGCCCCCACCACGCTGTCGATGGTCGCGGTCGGCGCCGACGGCTCGCCGCAGTACAACTTTCGTGGCGAAGGTTGCGCCGACCGCCTGTTGACCGTGGAGCAACTGCCGACGCTGGACGACAACGTGCGCGGCCTGCACGTTGGCTCGTTCTCGCTGGTGGTGCAGCCGGTCGCCGATGCCTTGCTGACGCTGGTGCAACGTGAAAGCGGCCAACGCCTGATCACCTTCGACCCGAACGTGCGCCTGAACCCTGCGCCAAGCATCGAGCTGTGGCGCAGCCAGGTGGCGAAATTCGCCGAGCATGCCCACATCATCAAGGTCAGCGATGAAGATCTGGAGTTGCTGTACCCGGATGTCCCCGCCCAGGACATCGCCAAAGGCTGGCTGCAGCACAACTGCCAACTGGTGATCATGACCCGGGGGCGCGAGGGTGCCAGCATCTTCACCCGCGAACAGGGCGACTGGTCGGTGCCCGCCCGCGACGTGAAGACAGCCGACACCGTCGGTGCCGGCGACACGTTTCAAGCCGCGCTGATCACCTTCCTGACCGAGCGCGGACTCGACACCCCGGCAAGCCTGCCGTCGCTGGATCGCGAAACGCTGACCGAAATGCTCAACTTCGCCGTCGCCGCTGCGGCCGTGACCTGCACCCGCGTGGGCCCGGATCTGCCGTACCGGCATCAGGTGCAGTAGCGCGCTGCTCATCTCCTTCATCGCGTTCAAACCGTAGGACCGGCTTTAGCCGGGAACGCGTCGGGCGTCACGCCGCAGAATCGCGGGTGACCACACCGGCCTCTTCCCGGCTAAAGCCGGTCCTACGACGCATTCACCGGCACGCCGCATTTGCCGGGAGGACCGCCGCTTCCCGTATACCGCACTCTCCGGATATACCGCACCTCCTGAGCACACCGCGTTCAAACCGTAGGACCGGCTTTAGCCGGGAACGCGTCGGGCGTCACGCCGCATAATCGCGGGTGACCACACCGGCCTCTTCCCGGCTGAAGCCGGTCCTACGACGCATTCCACGGCACGCCGCATTTGCCGGGAACACCGCCGCTTCCCGTACACCGCACTCTCCGGATATACCGCACCTCCTGAGCACACCGCGTTCAAACCGTAGGACCGGCTTTAGCCGGGAACGCGTCGGGCGTCACGCCGCAGAATCGCGGGTGACCACACCGGCCTCTTCCCGGCTGAAGCCGGTCCTACGACGCATTCCGCGGATACATCGCATCCCGGATACACCCTGTCTCCCGGCACCACAGCCTTCGATACACCGCGTCCAGATAAAAAAAGGGCAGCCGGTCTACACCGCTGCCCCTTGTTCTTTTACCCAGCACTTCTACCGACGCGCAGCGCCTCAGGCCATTTCGGCCTTGGCCATCGCAATCCTGGTTTTCACTTCAGATTCGGCGATCTGCTGCTCCTGCTTCTGCTTTTGCAGCTCGGCAACTTTCTTGTCCACCGCCGCCTGCTGCTCCGGCGTCATGTTGTCGTACTCTTCCTTGCTCACGCCGGTCAGCTGCTGACGCACCTTTTCGGCATCGGTCTGGTTCATGTAGGCCAGGAACTGATCCTTGGCCGAACCCACGCTCGATGCACCCGCTGCGCTGTCGCTGGCGGCAATGCCGTCGGAGACGGTTTTCACGACACTGTCCGACGCCGCGACCTGCTTGTCAGTGCTGGACGAAAATGCCGCGGCCGCAGCCGCTTTATCGTCGTCCGACACCGAGGCGGTGGTGTTGGCCAGCGCTGCCTTGAGGTTCACCATCATTTTGGCGAAAGACTCGTCGTAGCCCTGCTTGTCGTCGGCACTGCCCTGAGTCGCGCTGTCCGTGCTGCCCGCAATCGCCGCGACCGGGGCAGATGAGGCGCCAGCCACTGCAGTGTTGTACGCATCCTTGTCCGTCGGGTCCAGGTGCGTGTGAGCCACGGCCTTCGACACGAAGTGCTGGATGGCACTGTTACCGATAATCATCTTTCACCTCCTTATCCGGGTTGTAGATGTAAACGGATTGACAGCAAAACAGATGCCACATCCTGTTACATCCCCCAGAACCCAGGCGCGACGGGGGCTGCAGCGCGGTGCGCGGAAGCGAATGGACCGTTCGGAGCGCGCCCGCTTGCCGACAGCGGCAGGGAATGGCCGCCCGCCGCACGGCGTTGCCGCTCAGTTGTCGGGCATCGTCACTTGAGAAAAGCCTTGAGCGCACGATCGACCTTGCCCGGCTCACAGGCCGGCGCCATGTGCCCACAGTCGTTGTCCAGCACCAACAGTTTCGCCCGCGTCTGTGCCGCCAATGCCTTGGAAGGCGCCGGATCGACCAGACGATCCTGCTCGGACGTCACAATCAACAGGCGCGCCTTGATCTTCCCGGCCAACGCCGCCATGTCGCCGTCGCGGGCCAGCCCGAAAGACGTCATGGCCTGCAATTGCCGGTACCAGTCAACCGCGCTGAAGCTCTGGCTGGTCTGCGTGCCGTGGAGCGTGTCGGCACTCGGCCGTTTGCTCGCCACAGCCTTGGCCGCGACGTGTTCCGGCGTCCACAAAAACTCGGTGTGCAAGGCCGTCAGGCCCTTGAAGGCCGTGCCCGGCAAGTAGTCGCCGCCATTCCAGCCAGGCGTGCGCTCGATGGCCGCGATCTCGGCATTCCAGGCGCGAAGATCACTGGCGGTGGGTTGCGGCGTGGCAACGATGGTGACGATGTTGCTGGCGTAATCGGGATACATCACAGCCCACTGCAGCGCCTGCATGCCGCCCATGGAAATGCCGACGATGGCGTGGGCGTGGTCGATCCCAAGGTTCAGCGCGAGCAGACGATGCTGGGCCTTGACCATGTCCCGGATGCCGAACTGAGGAAACTTCAGGCGCGGATTGCTTTTGCTGTTGGAGGGCGAGCACGACACCCCGTTGCCCACCGCATCCAGGGCGATGACATACCAGCGGTCAGTGTCGACCAGCTTGCCCGGGCCGATCATGTCGATCTGGTCGGCGGTACGCCCGGTCAGCCAGGTCGGGACCAGCACCACGTTACTCTGGTCGGCGGCCAGCGTGCCGTAGGTTCGATAGCCCAGCGAACACTGCTTGATCTTGCCGCCGACCATCGTCAACGAACCGATACTGGTCAGCTGTTGCTCGGCCGCGGTGGTGACACAGACACACATCATCGCCGACAGCGCGCACAGCGCCTGGCGTACAAAGCGACACCCTTGCATGGTCTTCCCCCAAGAAGATAGAACTCCATTTCAGCCGTCGAGGAAAACCATGTTTCAGGGAACATGCCGTCGCGCTGCAAAATCAGCGTAGCCGGTCTTTGTGCGGGCAGCGCAAGAGCAGACGAATTGCGCGGTGTGCCAGGCTCGGATCGGCCCGGACCGTCACTGGGGTGGATCGAGGGCCTGCAATCGCAGGCCCCAGTCGCGCAGTGACGCCACCACCGGACCGACCTCGCGGCCCTTGGCGGTCAGCAGGTATTCCAGGCGCGGCGGATGCTGCTCGTACTGGCGCCGCTCGATCAGACCGTGAGCTTCCAGTGATTTCAGCCGAGTGGACAATGTGCTGGGCGCGCAGCCCTTGAGCGAATCCTGCAGGTCCTGAAACCGCCGTGTGGGGTTACGCAGCAGATCGCGCAGGATGAGGATGACCCAGCGCTCGCCGATCACTTCGAGCGCGGTGATGACCGGGCAGAAAGCGAAGGTCGGCATGGCCGGTGCATCGGGTTTTTGAGCGTTGGAATCTGACATGGTCGGGAGTCTAACAAGGGCGTACAGGACTGGAAAGCGTCCAGCCCTGAGGCCGCCCGCCGGCTCTTCACGCGCTTCGCCCATCAGCCGGAACGGCGTTCGGGCGACACGGCGGAGTTCCGAGAAGCCCGCCTCCAGACTTGCCAAGCGAACGGCAGCACGGTGTCTGTGCACACCGCAAGTCACCTCGCGGCCCTCACCCATACAGGCCGGACAGCGGGTGTCATTGCAGCGTGCTGAGGTCCAGTTTGTCCTGCGGCACCGGCATCGAGAAGTAATAACCCTGCGCCTGCCCGGCGCCCATTTCGCGCAGCAACTGCAAGGTTGCCGCGTCCTCGACGCCTTCGGCGACCACGGTCAGCCCCAGCGACTCAGCCATGCGCACGATGGCGCGGACGATCGCCCGGCTGCGAGAGCTGGTGGTCAACTCCAGGGTGAAGGACTTGTCGATCTTCAGGCCGCTGAAATGGTACTGATGCACGTAGCTGAGTGACGAGAAGCCTGCGCCGAAATCATCGAGCACCACCGATACGCCGTTATCGGCCAGATGCTTCATGGCCTGGCGCGCCAGCTCTGGCTCCGCCACCAGCGCACCTTCGGTGAGTTCAAGACAGATGCGCGACGGCGCGACGCCATGCTGACTGAGCAGGCCCAGCACCTCGCCGGCGAACTCGGGGCGGCTGATGCTGTAACTGGAGCAGTTCACGTGAACGGTCGGCCAGTGCGCGTGATCGGGTTGCGCCAGCATCGCGACCACTTGCTGGAGCATGTAGAAATCCAGCCGGCCGATCAGCCGCAGCCCTTCCAGAGCCGGCAGGAAATGCCCGGGCGCGATCACCCGGCCGTCGGCCTGACGCCAGCGGATCAGCGCTTCCAGGGCGAGGATCCTGCCAGTGGCCACGTCGACGATCGGCTGGAAATACGGCAGCAACTCGTCGGTGCGCTTGAGCGCGTTACGCAGCGCGGTTTCCTGCTCCATCTGGTCGGACACTTCGCGGCGCACTTCCTGGTTGAACACCGCGTAGCTGTCGCGCCCCGCATTCTTGACCCGGTACATGGCCGTGTCGGCGTCGCGCAGAAGGTCCGCAGGCTCGTTATGAAATTGCCGATCGGCGCCGACCACGCCAATGCTGCAGGAGGAAAATACCGCATGGCCGTCGATATAGAACGGCACGTCGAACGCCAGCAGAATGCGCTCGGCGATGGCCACGGTAACGTCCGGTGGCGCGGAATAGGCCAGGACCGCAAACTCATCGCCGCCCAGCCGCGCCAGCAGGTCGCTTTCGCGCATGCAGCTGCGCAGACGATCGGCCGCCTGGATCAGCAACTGATCACCGGAATGATGGCCGAGGCTGTCGTTGACCATCTTGAAGCGGTCAAGGTCAATGAACATCACCACCAGCTCTTCGCCGTTGTTGCAGAACTGCTCCCAGGCAATCTGCAGACGCTGTTGCAGATGGCTGCGATTGGGCAGCCCGGTCAGCGAGTCATGGGCGTTCTCGTGCTGCAGCTTGGCGTTGGCGAAATCGAGCTCGCGCGTGCGATCCTGAACCCGCGCCTCCAGGCGCAGGTTGGCGGTATGCACGGCCTCCGCGGCGCTGCGACGGGACAACGCGGTGTCGATGTGCCGGGATACGAAGGTCAGCAGCTCCTGATCGCGCAGCGAATAGCTGACGTCGGCCGAATAACTCTGCACCGCGAGAACGCCGCGCACGACATCGCCCTCGAACAACGGGATGCCCAGCCAGGAATAGGAACGGTTGATTTCATTCTGGATGGTGATTTCGCCATTGGTCTCCAGGCGCCGCGCTTCGACGCTGTCGATCAGGCAGGGACGGCGCTGGCGAATCACGTACTCGGTGAATCCGCGCTCACCCCGGCGCGGGTTCGGCCGCACCACCAGACGCTCGTCGACATAATAGGGAAAGGTCACTTCGCCCGTGGCGTCGTCGAACAGCGCGATGTAGAAGTTAAGGGCGAACAGCAGCTCGCCGACGATGCCGTGCAGGCTCTTGAACAAATCGGCCATGTCGCCCGGTTGACTGGACAACTCGGCGATCTGGAACAACGCGCTTTGCAGGTGCTCGGCGCGCTCGCGGTCGGCCACTTCGCTGCGCAGTGCATCGTTGAGCCGCGACAACTCCAGCGTCCGCCGAGCCACGGTCTCTTCCAGCTGGGCGCGGTGCAGGATCCGGTCCAGGGCCATCGCCACGTGGCGCGCCACCACCAGAAACAACTCCTGATCCTCGACGCTGTAGACCCGCTCCAGGTCATAGACCTGCATTGCCAGCATGCCGAACACGTCGTCGGATGCGTTTTTCAGCGGCGCCCCCATCCAGAATTCGGGGCGATGCCCAACGCAGTGAAATTTGTCCAGCGCCTGCGCCCGTTCGATGGCGGCGGAATCGACGAACAGCGGTTGCTCGGTGGTCAGCACGTAGCCGGTCATGGACAGCCGTTCCGGATCGAGAAACTCCTGGGTTTCGGCCTCCAGCGCGTCGACGTCGGTGATGTCGATGTAGTACGGATAAGTGATCTTGCCGCTGTGGCTTTCGTACAGCGCCAGATAGAAGTTTTCGGCGTCGATCAGGGTCGACAGCTGCTCGTGAACGCCTTGCAGGAAGGCCGAGCGGTCACGGGTCGAGCTGGCAAGGTAGGTGATCTGGTACAGCACCCGCTGAGTGGCCTGGGCCCGCGCCAGCGCGTCGGTCTGCAGACGCAGACCCAGCTTGCCCGCCAATTGCGCCAGCAGAGGGTTGCCCGCTTCGCGCTCCGGCGTCAGCAGCCAGCCCAGTGGCGCCTCGCCGTGCCCCGTCACCCATCGTTGCAGGCCGTGATCACGGCAGAATGCATCGAAGCCCTCGCGGGGAATGTGTGCCGGCCACTCGGTCGATGCATCGCCCTGCCCGAGCAGGTGCATGTGCTGGTTGGCGCGATAGGCGGCCCAGCTCAGATCCGGAGCCGCCAGCCTGGCTGCCCGCAACAGTGTTTCCAGAGAGTTTTCGTCAATCATGGACGGCGCAACTTCCACCCTTTCGCTAACAGGGTCACACGCTTGCCCGACAGTGAATGACGAGCACCCGGTGGGGGTCGAGACATGAGAATTCATAGGCGCTCCATTGCCAGCGTGAGACTGGGCTATCTTCATGGGGTCTGACAGATGGTTGCAAGCGCCATATTCGTTTTTGCTGCCTATTAACGACGAAAAAACGGGATTTCACGACATTTCACGTGACTGTCTGTCCGTTATCGGCAGATTGCCCACGGAATGAAAGAAACCACATCGGCGTGGTCGGCCTCGGCGGTCTGGGCCACATGGCGGTCAAGATCGCCCACGCGATGGGCGCTCACGTGGTGCTGTTCACCACCTCGCCGAACAAGCGTGAAGACGGGCTGCGATTGGGCGCCGATGAAGTGATCGTGTCGAAGAATCCTGATGAAATGGCCACTCAGGTCAACAGCCTGGACTTCATCCTCAACACCGTTGCAGCGCCCCACGATCTGGATGCGTTCCTCAACCTGCTCAAGCGCGACGGCACCATGACCCTGGTCGGTGTTCCGGATCATGCGCACCCGTCGCCGTCGGTGATCAACCTGATCTTCAAGCGCCGCAGTCTGGCCGGTTCGCTCATCGGCGGGATTCAGGAAACCCAGGAGATGCTGGATTTCTGTGCCCGCCACGGCATCGTCTCGGACATCGAGATGATCAAGATGAAGGACATCAACGAAGCCTACGAGCGCATGCTCAAAAGCGATGTGAAGTACCGTTTCGTCATCGACATGGCCACGCTCAAGGAAGAAGCGTCAGCCGCCTGATCGACGCGTCACCGGGCCGGCGCCGGCTGCGCGCCGACCCGGCCCTTTCGTAACAATCTGTGTTCTGCAGCCGGCGAAAAACCCGCAACCAATCCTATCAGCGCAGGTCACACACCTGCGGCCCTGCCCCGCAGGCCGCGTTTTTCCTGACGCGACACTTCACGTGCGACCACTGTCCGCAGCCGTCACGCGCATTAATGAAAATAATTCGAAAGTGTATGTAGATATTCAAAAGAATGCTCAGGCCGATGATTGGTTATCGTTGGCGGCTTGAAGCATCCACTGCCGTTCGTGACTGCGCGCTGCCCACCGTCGGCCGCAGACCTGGTTCAATGCTGACGAGGAACCCGTCCATGACCGATCAGCCTGATAAAAAAGAAACAGAATCGGACCTCAAGTCCTTCACCGCGCCTTCGCGCCGAAACTTTCTGAAATCGATTGGCGTCTCCGGCCTTGCCGCCGCCACCGCCCCAATGTGGACCCAGGCCCTGGAAGCCCAGGCCGCCGTCCCCGATGACACCGCCCCACCGGCCAAAGACGAACGGCGCATGACCCTCAAGGTCAATGGCCAGACGCACACCTTGAACCTTCCGGCCAATGCCGCCTTGCTCGACGTATTGCGTGACCGCTTGCAACTCACCGGCACCAAAAAGGGCTGCGACCACGGCCAGTGCGGCGCGTGCACCGTGCACGTCAACGGCACTTCGATCAATTCATGCCTGTCACTGGCCGCGATGCACGAAGGCGACGAGATCACCACCATCGAAGGCCTGGCCAGCAATGGCAAGCTGCACCCTGTGCAGGAAGCCTTCTGGGAACACGACGCGTACCAGTGCGGTTATTGCACCTCGGGCCAGATCATGAGCGCCGTCGCGATGCTGCAGGACAAGAACATCGGCAGCGATGATCACAGCGTCCGTGAAGCCATGAGCGGCAACATCTGCCGCTGCGGCGCGTACAAGAACATCCTCAGCGCGATACAGAGCGCGCGGATCAAGTTGCAGGAGGTGACCTGATGAGAGCCCTCGATTACGTACGCGCCGGCAGCGTCGAGCAGGCGGTGGCCACCCACGCGAAAAGCCAGACCGCCTTCTTTCTCGCCGGCGGCACCACCCTCCTCGATCTGGTGAAGCTGGACGTGATGCCCGCCGATCAGGTGATCGACGTCAATCACCTGTCCTTCAAGCAGATCGAGGTGCAGAAAGATGGCAGCGTGCGCATTGGCGCGCTGGTCACCAACAGTGCCTTGGCGCATCACCCGCATATCGTCGAGCATTATCCGGTGCTGTCGCAGGCGCTGCTGTCCGGCGCGACCACGCAGCTGCGCAACAAGGCGACCACCGCCGGCAACGTCATGCAACGGGTGAGGTGCAACTATTTCCGCGACGGTCATTCGGCTTGCAACAAGCGCGAGCCGGGCTCGGGATGCGCGGCCATCGACGGCCACAACCGCAGCGTGCACGCCGTGCTCGGGACCAGCGATCAGTGCATTGCCACTCACCCTTCGGACATGTGCGTGGCCATGGCGGCGATTGGCGCCCGGGTCGAGGTCCAGGGTCCCAAGGGCAAGCGCAGCATCGACTTTCTCGATTTTCATCTGCTGCCGGGTGCCACGCCCTGGAAGGAACACGCCCTGCAAGACGACGAGTTGATCACCCACGTGGTGCTCGATGCGCCGCTGGCGGGCAGCAAGTCGGGGTATCTGAAACTGCGTGACCGGGCCTCGTACCAGTTCGCACTGGCGTCCAGCGCGGTGATTCTGGTCATGGACGGCGACACCGTACGTGACGCGCGGATCGCACTGGGCGGCGTCGGCACCCGCCCCTGGCGCGCACAGGAAGCGGAGCGTGCGCTCAAAGGCGCGACCCTGACGCCGCAGAACATGGAAAAGGCCGCCGCCATCGCAATGCAAGGCGCCCGCCCTTACCGCCACAACGCTTACAAGATTGCCCTGGGGCAGCAGGCTATCGTGCGCAATCTCGGCAGCCTGACCGCTTGATTGCCCGCCCTATGAATGGAGCATCCGCACATGACTGACGCAATGATAGGATCGGCCCCTCGCCGTATCGACGGGCGACGCAAAGTCACCGGCACGGCGATGTACGCCTCCGACCATCATCTGAAAAACATGGCTTACGGCTACGGCGTGTTCAGCACCGTCGCCAGCGGCAAGATCACCGCGCTGGATCTGGACGCGGCGCGCAAATCGCCGGGCGTGCTGGAGATTTTCCACCACGGCAACTTCCCCTCGCTATACCACAACTCGGCCCTGCCGATGTCGTTCGCGCAGATTCTGAAAGCCGCCAAGTCCGACGAAAGCCGTCTGCCCTTTGAAGACGACACGGTTTACTACGCCGGGCAATTCGTTGCGCTGGTCGTCGCCGACACGTTCGAGCACGCCCGGGCGGCGGCGTACAAGATCAAGGTCAGCTACAGCAAGAGCTCCGCCGTCGCCAACCTTGAGCAGGGCCTCAAAGCCGGCCAGTTGCAAGACGGCAGCCCGAACCACAGCCGGGGCGATGCCGGCGCAGCCTTCGACGGCGCCGCCCACAGCATCGACGCCACGTACTCGACGCCAGTGGAAACCCACAACCCGATGGAAATGCACGCCACCGTCGCGCAGTGGGACAACGGCAAACTGATCGTCTACGAAGCTTCCCAGGGGGTGGTGGCGCATCGCAATTCACTGGCGAAGATTTTCGGCCTGATGCCGGAGAAAGTCGAAGTGCGCGCGCCGTTCATTGGCTCGGGTTTCGGCAGCAAACTGTGGATCTGGCCGCACTCGGTTGCGGCCTGCGGCGCCGCCAGAGTTCTCGACCGACCCGTGCAAGTGGTAGTGCCCCGTGCACAGATGTTCACCACCACCGGGCACCGCCCGGAAACCCGCCAGCGCATGCGCCTGGCCACCGATGACAAGGGCAAGCTGGTCTCGGTACGGCACGAGTCGATCAACACGACGTCGTTCACCGATCCGTACAAGGAAAACTGCGGCACCTCGACCAAGAGTCTCTACAGCTGCGCCAACGTGCTGGTCACGCACAAGACCATCGAGGTCAACCGCGGCACGCCTACGTCGATGCGCGCCCCGGGTGCCGCGCCCGGGCTGTTCGCACTGGAATCGGCAATGGATGAAATGGCCGACAAGATCGGCATGGACCCGCTGGCGTTCCGCAAGCTCAATGTCTCCGAGCACGACGAAAGCCAGAACCTGCCATGGTCGAGCAATCATTTGCAGGAGTGCATCGACAAGGCCGCCGAGCGCTTCGGCTGGAGCCAGCGCGATCCCAGGCCCGGTTCGATGAAAGACGGCACCGAGATCATCGGTTACGGCATGGCGGCCTGTAATTGGGACGCTTACCGCACGCCGGCGGAGGCGCAGGTGCTGTTGCGCGCAGACGGAACGGCCTACGCCATCTGCGGCGTTCAGGACATCGGCACCGGCACGTACACCATCATCGCGCAAGTGGTCAGCAGCCTCACCGGGATTGCGCTCGACAATATCGAAGTCGAACTGGGCAACTCATCGTTCCCGCCCGCGCCGGTATCCGGCGGTTCCTGGGCAACGGCAAGCGTGCTGCCCGCCATCGCTGAAGCCACGCGCCAGGCCATCGACCAGCTGAAAGCCTTCTCCACGGCGCCCAAGGGTGTGTTCGCCGGCAGCAAACCCGATCAGGTGAGTTTCGAGCAAGGGCAGATCAAAAGCGGCGAGAAGTCATTCGCCATCGCCGATGTGCTCAAAGCGCAGAAACAGTCGAGCGCCTTCGGCGAAGCCAAAACCGGCATGAACGACACCAGCAAACATTCCTTCCGGTCGTTTGGCGTGCATTTCGTCGAGGTGCGCTGGGACCCGGGCATTTCCCGGCTGCGGGTCGCGCGGGTGGTCAGCGCCATCGACGTCGGCAAGGTCATCAACCACAAGACCTCGCTCAATCAGGTCGAGGGGGCGATTGTCATGGGCGTCGGCATGGCGCTGTTCGAAGCCACCGATTTCGATGAGCGCGACGGCATGCCGGTCAACAACAATTACGCCGAATACGTGGTGCCGGTGCATGCCGACCAGCCTGAAATCGATGTGATTCTGCTCGATTATCCGGATTACGAACTCAACGAGTTCGGCGCCCGGGGCATCGGTGAAATCGGCATCACCGGGCTGGCGGCCGCGGTCGCCAACGCGGTGTCCCATGCCACCGGCAAACGCATCCGCGACCTGCCGATCACCCTCGACAAACTGATGGAGCTGCCGCCAACGATGAGCGCCTGACCGCGCGTTGTCGGACTGGAGGCTGCCGCCCTTGGGCAGCCTCCCTTGGCGAATCGACACCCTGCCCGGGACGTCAGGCCAGCTCCGGCTCGATCCGGTCCCGCCCGCCCATCTTCGCCGCATAGACGCCCGAGTCCGCGCGCAGCAGCAACGCATCACCGCCCTCGCCTTTGCGCCAACTGGCAATGCCGAAACTGGCCGTCACCCTGCCCACGCCGTCGACCGGCTCGGACCGCAGCGCCGCCCACAACTCACTGGCCAGGCCATAGGCCTGATCGCCATCGGTGTCCGGGCACAACACCATGAACTCCTCACCGCCCAGGCGACAGAACACGTCACTGCGGCGCAAGCGATGACACAACCGGTTGCAGATCGCCTGCAGCACATGGTCGCCGACCGCATGCCCCAATTGATCGTTGATGCATTTGAAATGATCGATGTCCAGCATGACCACCGCGAACACGCCACCATGACGCTCCGCACGGAGCAGTTCAGCCTGCAGCCGCTCCTGAAAATAGCGCCGGTTATAGACCCCGGTCAGCGCATCGGTGACGGACATCGTGCGCAGTTCTTCCTCGACGCGCTTGCGTTCGGTGATGTCCAGGCACACCGCCAGATAACCGATCCACTGATCCTGTTCATCGAGCACCGGGCTGACCTGCATGTTTACCTGCAGATGGCTGCCATCCTGCCGCACGAACGTCCAGTCGTGGGTCTGATGCCCGTGTTCCTCGAAGGCTTCGACGAGCATCGCTTCGCACGTCTTCACTTCGCGGCCGTAACGCAGGTTCAGTTCATCGGCATGCTCTGCAAGCTCGCCGGGCAGGTGCAACTGGCGCAACGTCAGATGGCCGCAGACCTGCGCGCTGCTGTAACCCAGCATTTTTTCCGCACCGATGTTGAAGGTCGTGATCAGGCCGTCCAGATCCGTGGCGATGATCGCCACCTGCGTCGCCGCATCGAGCACGTTGCGCAGTTGCCCGTGAGCCCTGCGCAATTGCAGTTCGCGTTGTCGCAGTTGCCCGGTGCTTTGCTCGACCATGCGCAGCGCGCGCTGACGCTGGCTGATTAATGAATAGAGCAACGCACTGAGCATGAAACTGAGCAGCGCCCCGAGGATCACCAGGCTGTCGGTGGAGGAAGGGTTGGCGTTGATGAACACCGGTGTGGGACGGATATCCAGCCGGTAGCTGCGGCCAGCGAAACTCATCGATTTACTCAGTTGCAGGCCACTGACGGCGGCGATACTGGCAGACTGGAACAAGGATTCGGGCGCCTGTGGCGTCGTCATGTCCACGAGGCTGAGCGTCAGGTTGTCCTGATCGGAAGACGGCAACCCTTCGGTCATCATTGTGCGCATGCTGATCACCGCGAGCAGAAAGCCCTGCAGCCCGCCCGCCGGATCGCCTCCGGCACGAGCCCGCGACAACACCGGTGCGACCAGCAAGATGCCGGTACGGTTCTGCGCCTCCAGCCCGACCAGATCCATGCGCGCGGTCGCCGCCATGCTGCCGGTTTGCTGTGCCCGATCCAGCGTCGCCCGGCGCACCGCCTCGGAATTGACATCGAAGCCCAGCGGCACCGCCACCGTGCTGCGGCTTTGGGTAAAGCGCACCGGGAAATAGACCGGGCGCGGCTCTGCATCCTTCCACCCTTGGGCAGTGTCGAGTTCGCGCACGGTAAATTCGGGTTGGCCGGCTGCGCGCGCGGCCTGTTCAAAGGGCTGACGTTCGCTGCTCTCTATACGGGGCGCCCAGGAATAGGCTTGGGTGAAAACCAGCAACGGGCGCGCGAAACCGTCGAATTCTTCCTGCGAAACCGCATCGGAATACACGAAGAAACGGCGCAGGCTGTCGAGACGACGAATCTGCCCGTCGAGGCGGTCCTGAATCCGACTGACGCGCTCGCTGGCCAGCAGTTCGAAGCGCTGTTGCAATTGACGGTGATACAACTCGACGTTCATCAACGCCACGAGCCCCGTCAATAACGCGCCCGCAGAAAAGACGAGCACGGCAACCGCCCACGAAGAGGTGTCCTCACTGATCAAGCCGAGAATCTTGACGCTTGCCCGGTTAGACGACATATAAAAAAACTCATGACGCCACAGCGGTTGCCGCGACACGTGTCCGAGCTTCACTTATAGCTATTCGCCATTAGTTTGCCTAGTGCAGCGTGTCGCTCTGTCAACACCGGAACATGGCGTCATCGGGCGACAATGACGCCTTGTTTTCAGCGCAATCGATTCAGCGTGCGGTAATCTTCCACGCGCGGTGGATCTTGCTGTTGCGGGCGAAATCCGGGTCAATGGTCTGCTGAGTGATCTCCTCGACGGCATAGCGCTCGGTGAGGTTCTCTTCGAGCTGGAACTTTCGGAAGTTGTTGGAGAAATACAGCACGCCGCCGCTGGCCAGGCGCGCCATCGCCAGATCGATCAACTGCACCTGATCGCGCTGCACGTCGAACACACCCTCCATGCGCTTGGAGTTGGAAAAGGTCGGCGGGTCGATGAAGATCAGGTCGTACTCGTCGCGGCTGGTCTCGAGCCACGCCATCACGTCGCCCTGCTCCAGCCGGTTCTTGTCGGAGAAACCGTTGAGCGACAGGTTGCGCCGCGCCCAGTCCAGATACGTCTTCGACAGATCGACACTGGTGGTGCTGCGTGCTCCGCCCTTGGCGGCATGCACGCTGGCGGTCGCGGTGTAGCAGAACAGGTTCAGAAAACGCTTGCCCGCCGCTTCCCGCTGGATGCGCATGCGCATCGGGCGATGGTCGAGAAACAGCCCGGTGTCCAGGTAATCGGTGAGGTTGACCAGCAGCTTGATCCCGCCCTCGTTGACTTCCTGGAACTGGCCCTGCGCACTCTGCCGCTCGTACTGTCTGGTGCCGCTCTGGCGCTCGCGACGCTTGACCACCACCCGGCTCTTGTCGATGTTCAGCGCCTGAGGAATGGCTGCCAGCGCGTCGAACATGCGAATCGAGGCTTTTTCCGGATCGATGGATTTGGGCGCCGCGTATTCCTGCACATGCACCCAGTCGTGATAAAGGTCGATGGCCATGGCGTATTCCGGCATGTCGGCATCATAGACGCGGTAGCAATCGATGCCTTCGCGCTTGACCCATTTACCCAGCGCCTTGAGGTTCTTCTGCAGGCGATTGGCGAACATCTGCCCGCCCTCACTCAAGCGCGGCTGCTCGATGACCGGTGCAGGCGCCGGAGCAGGCTTGATCGGGTTGCCGTTCTTGTTGAACTGGCGCGCTGGCGGCTCGTCCGGCGTCTGGTCGTACGCCGCCTGCTCACGCTCAGCCTGGCGTTGCTCGGGCGTACGGCGCTCGCCGGTGACGAACTGATCCGGCAGCACTTTGATCAACAGCAGCTTGCACGGCAGCGCGCCGTTCCAGAACGCGTATTGCTTGTGGCTGCGGATGCCCATGCGTTTGCCCAGATCCGGCGCACCGGTGAACACCGCCGCTTCCCAGTTCAGGCAGGCCTGACGCAGGCGTTCGCCGAGGTTCTGATAGAGGTACAACAGGCTTGCCTCGTCGCCCAGACGCTCACCGTACGGCGGGTTGCAGATCACCAGGCCTTTCTGGTTCTGGTCCGGGCGCGGCTCGAAGGTCGCGACTTCGCCCTGATAGATCTTGATCCAGTCAGACAGACCGGCGCGCTCGACGTTGTTGCGACCGGGTTGAATCAGCCGTGGGTCGGCTTCATAACCACGAATCCACAACGGCGGCTTCGCGAGACCCGCCTCGGCGCGGGCGAGTGCCTCGTCATGCAGTTTGCGCCACAGCGCCGGCACGTGGCCCAGCCAGGCAGAGAAACCCCAGCGCTCGCGCTTGAGGTTAGGTGCGATATCGGCGGCAATCATCGCCGCTTCCACCAGGAAGGTGCCGATGCCGCACATCGGGTCGGCCAGTGCGCCACCTTCGGCGGCCATTCGTGGCCAGCCGGAACGGATCAGAATGGCCGCCGCCAGGTTCTCCTTCAACGGCGCCGCGCCCTGCTGCAAACGATAGCCGCGCTGGTGCAGGCTGTGGCCGGAGAGGTCCAGCGACAGAATCGCCTCGCCTCGGTCCAGACGCAAATGCACGCGCAGGTCCGGGTTGAGCTTGTCGATCGAAGGGCGCAAACCGTCGGAGGTGCGCAGGCGGTCGACGATGGCGTCCTTGACCTTCAGGGCGCCGAAGTGAGTGTTGTCGATGCCCGAACCATGGCCGCTGAACTCGACCGCCAGCGTGCCGTCCGGCTCCAGATGATCGGCCCACTCGATGTCGTGCACGCCGTGGTAGAGGTCCTCGGCGTCTTTCATCGGGAAGCGCTTGAGCACCAGCAATACCCGGTTGGCCAGACGCGACCACAGGCACAGCCGATAGGCGGTTTCCATGTCAGCGCTGCCGCGGATGGTCGAGGTGTGTTCGCGGGTTTCCTGGAGGCCAAGGGCAGTGGCTTCCTCAGCGAGCAGGCCTTCAAGGCCTTTGGGACAGGTGAGGAAAAGTTCGTAACGGTCCGACATGAGTATTCCAGAGCCTTGGCTATGAGTGGCAGGACAACGCATTGTCCGGCCCGATTCAAACAGACGTCTTTCGTGGAGATCGCCTGCACGGCACATACATTGTGCCCATCCATCGCCCCGATGCATTTCGGTGGCGACAGTCCGTCGGCCAGAAACCAGCCGACATCTGATATTAAAAAACCACTATTCAGCACGACAACGGCGGCAATAAAAAGTCACATCGCCGACCCTTCGTCGATTGATGCCTGACTGCAAACCGCCAGCAGTTGGCATTGAGAAACACTTGCGCTGCCGCCTGCAGGCCACGTTCCAGGGGCCCTGGCAGAAAAATGCAACGCCAGATACGTCGTTGCTTATGGTCTTAATGCCTCAATGGTTACGTTCTTATGACAAAACGGTCATTCACAGCATCCCGGGCATTGGTTAGAAATCACCTCAGGCCGTCGCCGCAACGACGACGGCACCACGCCCGTGACGCCGGCAGCGGGCATTCAAAGGCAGAAGATTTCTGCCTGACCTCGACATGAGGTCTCCAGGGACATAACAGTCAACAAACGAGGGCAACACCCTATGAGAAGACTTAAGCGTGATCCGTTGGAAAGAGCATTTTCGCGCGGATATCAATACGGCGTAACTGGTAAATCCCGTGAGCTTTGCCCCTTTACTCTACCGTCAGTGCGCCAAGCCTGGATCAATGGCTGGCGAGAAGGACGCGGCGACAACTGGGACGGTATGACCGGCACTGCGGGTATCCACAGACTCAACGAACTTCACGCGGTCGGCTGACACTCAACATCAGTCAAGTCACAACCAAAGGACAATCCGACTAAAAGTTTCTTCGACAAACCGATTCGACTTCAATTAACCATGCGCGCCCCATCCGGGCGGCGGGCTTAAGCCCAGGAGGGGTTCCTTACGGAACCCCTCTCTCATATCCGGACTTCCCGCCCGCGAACATCCTGAGACACTTACCGAGCCATCGCCGCAATCGCGTCCACCGATTCGCGAATCAGCGCCGGGCCCTTGTAGATGAAACCGGAATAAACCTGCACCAGACTCGCGCCCGCCGCGATCTTCTCGGCCGCATGCTTGCCTTCAGTGATCCCGCCCGCTGCGATGATCGGCAACTTGCCGCCCAGCTCGGAGGCCAGCACCTTGACGATGTGCGTGCTCTTCTCGCGCACCGGTGCGCCCGACAGACCGCCCGCCTCGTCACCGTGAGGCAGGCCTTCAACGCCCTGGCGGCTGAGGGTGGTGTTGGTCGCGATGACCGCGTCCATCCCCGACTCCAGCAACGCGCTGGCAACCAGTACGGTTTCTTCGTCGCTCATGTCTGGCGCAATCTTGATCGCCAGTGGCACGCGCTTGCCGTGGGCCTGGGTCAATGTTTCCTGACGCACGCGCAACGCTTCGAGCAATTGCTTGAGCGAGTCGCCGAATTGCAGGCTGCGCAGGCCGGGCGTGTTCGGTGAACTGACGTTGACGGTGATGTAGCTGGCATGGGCGTAGACCTTGTCCAGGCAGATGAGGTAGTCATCCACCGCCCGCTCGACCGGTGTGTCAAAGTTCTTGCCGATGTTGATGCCCAGCACGCCGTTGTATCGGGCCGCCTGAACCCGGCTGATCAGGTGATCGACGCCCAGGTTGTTGAAGCCCATGCGGTTGATGATCGCCTCGGCGTGAGGCAGGCGGAAAATCCGCGGTTTCGGGTTGCCGGGCTGCGGACGCGGAGTCACGGTACCGATTTCGATGAAACCGAAGCCGAGCTGGGCAAAGCCGTCGATGGCCGCGCCGTTCTTGTCCAGCCCCGCCGCCAGCCCCACCGGATTGGGGAACTGCAGGCCCATTACCGTTACCGGCAATTGCGCGGGCGCCTTGTTGAACAGGCCGTTGAGGCCCAGACGACCGCCCGCGCCGATCAGGTCCAGGGACAGATCGTGGGAGGTTTCCGGAGAGAGTTTGAACAGTAACTGGCGGGCCAGGTTATACATGGGCGGGCGCGGCTCGATTGCGGCTGAAGTCAGCGGCCGATTATAGACGTCCACGCCGTCGATGCGCGAGGCATCTGGAGAACTTTGCCGGGTGTTTCGCCGATCACTGGCATATCGATTGCTTCAGGGCCTGTACTTGCCTCGCTCCAACGGCGGAATGAGGCGCCTGACAACGACGTCGTTATCGCCCCGGTCAAGGCCTGGGCGATGCGACGTTTTTTTTGGAGATTGGGCCGCGCCCTGGTGCGCGGCCGGTCTCAGGCGGAACCCAAAGCATGAATGATCCGATCAACACCGCGCTGGCCTGGGTCAATGGCAGCGACGCTCCGGAACTGAACAGCGTCGACGTGGGCTTCATGGCGCTGACCGACAGCGCCTCACTGGTGGTCGCCGCGACCCAGGGATTCGCCCAGCCTTATGGCCTGAACATCAACCTGCATCGGCAACCCTCCTGGGCCAGCCTGCGGGACAGACTGGTCAGCGGCCAACTGCATGCCGCACACAGCCTGTATGGGCTGGTCTACGCCGCGCACCTGGGCCTCGGCAGCCAGGCCAGGGACATGGCCGTGTTGATGGGGCTGAATCAGAACGGCCAAAGCATCAATCTGTCCCGGGCCTTGCAGGACGCAGGCGTGATCACTCCTGAGGCACTGGACCGGCGTACGCACCAAAGCGATTCAAAACTGACCTTCGCCCAGACGTTCCCCACCGGTAACCACGCTTTGTGGTTGTACTACTGGCTGGCGAGTCAGGGCATTCATCCGTTGCGCGACGTCGACAGCGTGGTGGTCCCACCGCCGCAGATGGTCGAACACCTGCAAGCGGGCCGGATCGACGGTTTCTGTGTCGGCGAACCGTGGGGCGCCAGTGCGGTGAGCCAGCACCTGGGCTTTACCCTCGCCACCACACAGGCGATCTGGCCGGATCATCCGGAAAAAGTCCTGGGTTGCAGCCTGGAGTTCGTCCAGCAGTACCCCAACACCGCCCGAGCGCTGGTCATGGCGGTGCTGGAGGCCAGTCGCTTCATTGAACAGAACATGGACAATCGACGCAGCACGGCGCAGTTGCTCAGCGCCGCCGAATACGTCAACGCGCCGGTCGAGGCCATCGAACCCAGGCTGGTGGGCGAGTATGACGACGGCCTGGGCAATCGCTGGACCGATCGTCATGCCGTCAGCTTCCACCGCCAGGGTCAGGTCAACCTGCCCTACCTCTCCGATGGCATGTGGTTCATGACCCAGTTTCGCCGCTGGGGCCTGCTTCGCGAAGACCCGGACTATCTGGGCGTCGCGAAAACGGTCCAGCAGCTCGATGTGTATCGCGAGGCGGCCACGGCGCTGGGTATCGATGTCCCGGACTCGCCCATGCGCAGCAGTCAACTGATCGACGGCAAAATCTGGGATGGCAGTGACCCGGCCGGCTACGCACGCAGCTTCAAGCTGCATGCGCTGGCAGACGCCGCGCCTGTCGTCGCGGACCTTTGAGGAGGATGCCGGCATGCTGCGTATCCTGCTGATCAACGACACCGCCAAGAAAGTCGGTCGCCTGAAAGCCGCACTTGTGGAAGCGGGTTTCGAGGTGATCGACGAATCCGGCCTGATCATCGACCTGCCTGAGCGGGTGCAGGCGGTGCGCCCGGACGTGATCCTCATCGACACGGAGTCGCCCGGCCGCGACGTCATGGAGCAAGTGGTGCTGGTGACCCGCGACCTGCCCCGGCCCATCGTCATGTTCACCGATGAGCATGACCCCGGCGTCATGCGTCAGGCGATCAAATCCGGGGTCAGCGCCTACATCGTCGAAGGCATTCACGCACAGCGCCTGCAGCCGATTCTGGACGTGGCCATGGCGCGCTTCGAAAGCGATCAGGACCTGCGGGCGCAACTGCATGCCCGCGATCAGCAACTGGCGGAGCGCAAACGCATCGAAACCGCCAAAGGCCTGCTGATGAAAATGAAGCACTGCAACGAGGAAGAGGCCTACACCCTCATGCGGCGCCAGGCCATGAGCCGGCAACAGAAACTGATTCAGGTCGCCGAGCAGATCATTGCCATGAGTGAGCTACTGGGCTGACGGCTGGCCCGCTCCTTGCTTTACAGACCTTACAGGTAGCCAATGGCGGTTGCCCCACTCACGACAAAGACGTCGCACACCCCTTCGCGCAAGCGGACCGGGTTGCGACGTTTTTTCGTTTTTGGCCCGTAGCAATGGGCCGGGTGGAGCGCCGAGCCGGTGCTTCACCTGCATGACCTGACCCGTAGCGGTGCACGTATCGCCCGCACCGGCAACGATATTCTGCAGATGAGGTATGAGATGAATACAAGCTTCTGGAAAGCCGGCCACAAACCGACGCTGTTCGCAGCGTTCCTGTATTTCGACCTGAGCTTCATGGTCTGGTACCTGCTTGGCCCGCTGGCGGTGCAGATCGCCACCGACCTGCAGCTGACCACCCAGCAACGCGGCCTGATGGTCGCAACGCCGATTCTGGCGGGCGCGTTCCTGCGTTTCCTGATGGGCATGCTGGCAGACCAGCTTTCGCCGAAGACCGCCGGGATCATTGGCCAGGTGATCGTCATTCTGGCCCTGCTCTGCGCCTGGCAGCTGGGTGTTCACAGTTACGAGCAAGCGTTGTTGCTGGGCGTGTTCCTCGGCATGGCTGGCGCGTCGTTCGCCGTTGCCTTGCCGCTCGCCTCGCAGTGGTACCCGCCGCAGCATCAGGGCAAAGCCATGGGCATCGCCGGTGCCGGCAACTCGGGCACCGTCTTCGCCGCCCTGATCGCGCCGGCGCTGGCGGCAGCTTTCGGCTGGAGCAACGTGTTCGGCTTCGCCGCGTTGCCACTGCTGCTGACCCTCATCGCGTTCTCGCTGATGGCGAAAAATGCCCCGCAGCGGCCCAAAACCAAATCCATGAAGGATTACTTCAAGGCCCTGGGCGATCGCGACAGCTGGTGGTTCATGTTCTTTTACAGCGTGACCTTCGGTGGCTTCATCGGCCTGGCCAGCGCCCTGCCCGGCTACTTCAACGATCAGTACGGCCTGAGCCCGGTCACGGCCGGCTATTACACCGCGGCGTGCGTCTTCGGCGGCAGCCTGATGCGTCCGCTGGGCGGCGCACTGGCCGACCGCTTTGGTGGCATTCGAACCTTGTCGGGCATGTACGCGGTCGCAGCGATCTGCATTGCGGCCGTGGGCTTCCACCTGCCGAGTTCATGGGCGGCGCTGGCCTTGTTCGTTGCCGCGATGCTCGGTCTGGGCGCTGGCAATGGCGCGGTGTTCCAACTGGTGCCGCAGCGCTTTCACAAAGAGATCGGCGTGATGACCGGCCTCATCGGCATGGCCGGTGGCATCGGCGGTTTCCTGCTCGCCGCGGGCCTGGGCGCGATCAAGCAGAACACCGGCGACTACCAGTTGGGCCTGTGGCTGTTTGCCCTGCTCGGCGTTCTCGCCTGGTTCGGCCTGATGAACGTCAAGCGCCGCTGGAGAACGACTTGGGGATCGGCGGCCGTGACCGCCGCACGGGTGTGATCAGAGGCCGCCTGAGATGAACCAGCCTGTCGCCCTCGACGCCGCCCGCAGTGGTCTGACAGTACGCTGCGCGGAGTTCAGCAGCCGCGGTCCGCGGTCGGAAAACCAGGACGCCACCCGGGTGGTGACGCCGGTTCCGGCCCTCGCCGCCAGCAAGGGTTATCTGTTCGCCCTCGCTGACGGCGTCAGCCAGTGCGCAGACGGCGGCCTGGCCTCGCGTTCGACCCTGCAGGCGCTCGCGCTGGATTACTACGCGACCCCGGAAACCTGGGGCATCGCCCAGGCGCTGGACCGTCTGTTGCTGGCGCAAAATCGCTGGTTGCTGGCCAACGGGCTGATGACCACGGTCAGCGCGCTGGTGCTGCGCGGTCGGCGCTTCACCCTCGCCCACGTCGGTGACTGCCGGGTTTACCGGTGGCATCAGGGCCATCTGCAGCGCATCACTGAAGATCATGTCTGGGAGCAACCCGACATGCAGCATGTTCTCAAGCGCGCGCTGGGCCTGGATCAATTCGTGGTCATGGATTATCTGGACGGCGAACTGCGCGAAGGCGAGCGGCTGTTGCTGCTCAGCGATGGCGTGTGGTCCACGCTGAATGATCAGCGGATTGCCTCGATTCTCCGCGAGCAGGATGACCTCGACATGGCCGCGCGCACGCTGGTCAGCGCCGCGCACCTTGCCGGCAGCCCGGACAATGCCACCGCCCTGCTGATCCAGGTCGACCGACTGGGCAGTGACGGATTGGGCGATACCCTGCTTCAACTGCAGCAATGGCCAGCGCCGCCCACCCTGAAACCGGGCCAGTTCTTTGAGGGCTGGCACATTGAGGAGCGGCTGGGCGATTCGCGGCAATCGCTGATTTATCGCGTGCGTGACAGCCAGCAGCAACGCTGGCTGCTCAAGACCCTGCCGCAGCGCCGCGTTGACGAGGACAATGCCGGCCAGGCGCTGCTGCTCGAAGAGTGGTTTCTGCGCCGGGTCGCGGGACGTTTTTTTCCGGACGTTCATCCACTGCCCGACAGGCAGCACCTGTATTACGTTATGCGCGAATACCCGGGTCAGACGCTGGCGCAAACCTGGGGGCAACAAGGCCCGATGGAAGTGTCGCGCTGGCTCAGTCTGGCCCGGGACCTGTTCGGGGCAGTCGCGCTGCTGCACCGTCGAAACATCGTCCATCGGGATATAAAGCCGGAGAATCTGTTGCTCGAAGAGAGCGCGGGCCTGCGCATCCTGGACTTCGGCCTGGCGTATTGCCCAGGGCTATCCGTCCGCGTCGAGGGCGAAGTGCCTGGCACACCCAGCTACATTGCCCCGGAAGCGTTCGAGAACGCGGAACCGTCTGCGGCGCTTGATCTGTATGCGGCAAGCGTGACGTTGTACTTCTTGCTTACCGGACACTATCCATACGGCGAAATCGAGGCCTTTCAGCACCGTCGCTTCGGTCATCCAGTGCCCGTCAGCCGCTATCGCCCGGACATCCCCTTCTGGCTGGAGAATCATCTGGATCGGGCCCTTCAGGCCAATCCCGAGAAACGTTTCGAGACCGCCGAGCATTGGCTGCTGGAACTGCGTGATGGCGAACTTGCGACTGCCAGCCCTCGGCCCAAACCATTGCTGGAACGCGAACCCGTCAAGGTCTGGCGCACCGTGGCGCTGTTATCGCTGTTGCTGAATATGCTGCTGTGGGTGTGGTTGCTCAAGCACTGACAGCGGACCGTTTGCTTGCTGAGGAGAGCGTCGGGCCGATAGGCGAGGCTTACATCCGCGCATCGTCCTGACCCACCCCTGAATAAGGGCAGTGAACGCCGAGAGCGTTGATCTAGAGCAGTTGGACTTACAACACTGTCGATCCAACGCAACAGCTTTTACGAAACTCGGAAAAAGAAAAACCCGGCCTGAGCCGGGTTTTTCGTGAAGCGAGGGCTAATTACTTAGCTTGAGCTTCTACTTGTGCTTCTACGCGACGGTTAACAGCGCGGCCAGCTTCAGTTGCGTTGTCAGCAACTGGGCGGGATTCGCCGTAGCCAACCGAGTTTACGCGGTTAGCGCCAACACCGTACTGGTTAACCAGAACTTGCTTAACGGCGTTTGCACGACGCTCGGACAGTTTCTGGTTGTAAGCGTCAGGACCGACGGAGTCAGTGTGACCTTCAACAGTGGTGGTGGTCTGTGGGTACTGCTTCATGAAGTCAGCCAGGTTTTTGATGTCACCGTAGCTGTTTGGCTTGACGACCGACTTGTCGAAGTCGAATTTCACGTCCAGCTCAACACGAACGACTTCAGCAACAGCCGGGCAACCGTTGGCGTCAACGGTAACGTTGGCCGGGGTGTCAGGGCACTTGTCGACGTTGTCGCAAACGCCGTCGTTGTCGCTGTCGGAGCACACTTCAGCAACTGGGGCTGGTGCTGCTTCGACTTTCTTGGAGCCGCCGCCGAAGTTCACACCGATACCGACGCTAGGCGCCCACTCGGTGTCGCCCTGGTCGATGTTGTACTGAGCTTCAACGCCAGCACGGGCGTAGAAGTTGTCGGTGAAGTACAGCTTGGCACCGCCGCCGATGTTGGCGAAGGTGGAACGGTTACGACCGCCGCTGCCGTTCTGACCGATGCTCTGATCGGAGAAACCAGCCGAGACGTACGGACGCAGCATGTCGCCCGGGTTGTTGAAGTGGTACAGAGCGTCCAGAGCGGTGTTCGCGCCCTTGATGTTCTTGCCATCGTCGCTACGGACGTTGTGCACTTCGTCATAGCCCAGACGCAATTCAACGTCGTCGGTCAGGAAGTAGCCAACAGAACCGCCGAACAGGTTGCCGTCATTCTTGAAATTACGAGCGCTGTCGAACTGTTCTTTCTTGGCGAAGCCTTCGATTTCGACTGCGCCTTGGCCTTGTGCCAGCGCGCCGAACGAAGTTGCGGCAACAATAGTACCAATGGCCAAGCCCAAGGTGTTTTTCAGTTTCATCCGTTAAATCCCCATCTGGTGATTGTAAAGCAGTCCCACTTATCGAGGGACAACTCATCGGCAAGTCTATCAGAACTTGCCTGCCCGTTAGAGATATTTGCTCCGAGTTAAGTTTCGGTAACGCCTGCAAATTTCTCACGTAATTTATCGAGTGCCCGTTTGTAACGCATTTTCGTGGCACTCAGGCCCATATGCATTATGTCTGCGATCTCCTGAAATTCCAGCTCTGCGACGAATCGAAGCACCAGAATCTCCCTGTCGATCGGGTTCACATGCACGAGCCAGCGATCGAGTCCGCCCTTCTCTTCGGGTTTTGGCGCCTTTTCTTCTGACGCTTCCTCGAGAGGGTCCAGGCTCAAAGCGTCCATCAATCTACGCTTTCGCCGCTCCTTCCTGTACTGCGTGATGCATTCGTTGTAGGTGATGCTGTAAAGCCAGGTCTTGAATTTCGATTTTCCCTCGAAATTTTTCAATCCATACAACACCTTAAGCATCACCTCCTGACAGACATCGTCAGCATCGCGATCGTTCCCTAAATAGCGCGCGCAGACGTTAAAAAGTGTCCGCTGGTAGCGCCGCATCAGCTCTTCGTAGGCGCGCGTTACATGGAACAGCTCGGCGTGCGAGCGCGCGACCAACTCCTCGTCAGAGAGCTCGCGGGGGTCGTAACGCAGAGAGAGCGATTGGGGTTTATTCAAAACAAGTCGTGCCGACAGTCGGATAAATGTCCGCCGCGTCCCGAGCGTCCCGGGATTTTGCGGCGGCATACATTAGCAGATTTGCCGGTTCAGCGGCTGCTCACTCGCTGCTCGAGAAGGATCCGGTTGGACAATGACACCAACTCGCCTTCATCGGTCAGCAGGGTGGTCTTCACCGTGCCAATCTCTTCGATCTGCCCTTCGACCTCTCCAATACGCACCTGTTGCCCTACCTGATACAGCTCCCGCACATAAATACCCGCCAGAATCTGGCTCGCGATTTCACGACTGCCCAGGCCCATCGCCAGCGCAACGGCCAGACCAACGGTAATCAATCCGATCACGATCACGTGATTCAGCAGGTCAGTCTTGACCTCCAGCTGGCTGATGGCCACGGAAATACTGATGATAATGACCAGCCACTGGGCAATACGCCCAAGGCCCGCCGAATAGTCCAACCCGACGCCTTCAGCAGCGCCGCGCACGATGCCATTGACCAACTGCGCGAGCAGTACGCCCACCAGCAGCACCAGCGCCGCGCCGAACACTTTCGGCAAGTACAGCGCGAGCATGTCCAGTGTCGCAGATACGCGCTCAAGCCCCAGCGATTCTGCCGCTGAAACCAGAAAAATCAACAGCACAAACCAGTAGACGATCTTGCCGATCAACGTCGAAATCGGGACCTGAATGCCCGCGCGACTGATCAGTTTAGTCAGGCCGGTGCCGCCCATCAGGCGATCCAGACCCAGTTTTGCCAACAGCTTAGACAACAGGGTGTCGAGCAGTTTTGCCACGACGAAACCCAGAAGAACCACCACCAGCGCGCCGAAAAGATTCGGGATGAAGTTCGCGACTTTGGTCCACAACGCAGTCATTGCGGTAACCAGGCTCTGTGTCCAGAGATCCAATTCCATATTCAGTCAGCCTTGTCTTTAGCACCGGAGAAAGCAGTACCGGCAATCGTCTTGCGACGGGAAACAGGTGAAACGTGAGCCGAGCCGTTATTCACGGCAATCATCAATGCCTGGGTGCAGCGACCAAGCAGGCCGAACAGGTCACCTGCTCCGACCTGGCGGTTCGCGGTTTTCAACACGCGTCCCAGAACCGCGTCATCGTCCCGGCTGGAGGACGAAGAATTGAGCATGTCTCGCAGTGATTCTTCAAACGGGTCGTGCATAGGCACCTCACGTAATGTCACTGGAAGACGCAGGCCAGTCTGCATGAGTCACACACTCGATGCAGGACGGCGCAGCTTTTTTATGCCTCACACCCAGCGCAGCCGTTTGAACAGCCACATTTGCCCCAGCGCGACGACGACCATCAATGCACAGGCAAACAGAAATCCGTAAGGATTGTCCGAGCCCGGAATGCCGCCGACGTTAATGCCCAGCAAGCCGGTCAGAAAACTCATCGGCAGGAAGATGCCGGTGATGATTCCGAAGCGGTACATCGTGCGGTTCATGCGCTCGTTCAAGCGCCTGTCTTCGGCCTCGAGCACCAGCCCCACTCGCTCGCGGGTCAGTTCCAGTTCTTCGAGGTAACGTGTGAGGCTGTTGTTCAACTCGTTCCAGTAGTCCGCGTCATCTTCGACGAACCAGGGAATCTTGCTCCGCGTGAGCTGGGCGTAAATCTCGCGCTGCGGCGCCAGAAAGCGACGCATGCCCGCAGCCCTTCGGCGGATGTGCACCATGTTGCCATGTTCCGGCATGTACCGCTCGTCGGCATCGATGCGCTCTTCCATGTCATCGACCAGTTCGGTCAGTTCGCTGACGACGGCCTGGACCTTGTCAGTGAGCAGCTGGGCCAGATAAACCAGCAGTTCGGAAGCGGTTCTCGGCCCTTTGCCTTCATTGAGCAGGTCGATCAGTTCATCGGTGGCGCGCAGCGAGCGAAGCCGCAGCGAAATGACCTGCTGGGCGGCGGCAAAGATGCGCACCGAGACCATGTCTTCAGGCTCGGCGCCGGGGTTGAGGTTCACGCCACGCAAAAACAGCAGCAACTCATTGTTCGGCAATGGCAACAGTCGCGGCCGGGTGTTCTCCTCGAGCATCAGGTCGCAGACGAACTCGCTCAGACCGCTGGCGGTACGCAGCCACGTCTGGGTCTGCGGGTGACTGCGGTCCCAGTGAAGCCACACGCTTTCCTGTGGCTCCAGTTGCAGGCAATCCAGTTCGGTTCGTGCGATAGAACGCGCCCCGCCTTTTCCATCCAGCACCAGGGCATGCACCAGCCCCCACTGCGCGTTTGTTTCATCGAACATTCACTGTCCTTGCCATGCGTTGAACGAGCACGCCGGTCAGTCCGGCATTTTCAATGGGCTGGGCGATACGATGATGCCGTTGTTGTCGGCATACAGGTATTCGCCGGGGCGGAACGTGACGCCACCGAACGTCACCACTTTGTTCAGATCGCCCAGCCCGCGCTTGTCGGTCTTGAGCGGATGGCTGGCCAGCGCCTGCACACCCAGATCGGTCTGTGCCAGTACATCCACATCGCGCACGCAGCCATAGATGACCATGCCTTCCCAGCCGTTTCTGGCGGCTTTTTCCGCCAGCATGTCGCCCAACAGCGCGCAGCGCAGCGAGCCTCCACCATCGACCACCAGCACCTTGCCCGTGCCATCCTGTTCGGCCTGCTCACGCACCAGTGAGTTGTCTTCGAAACATTTGAGGGTGACGATCTCGCCCCCGAATGAATCGCGACCACCAAAGTTGCTGAACATCGGCTCAACCACCTGAACGAGATCAGGATAGGCGTCGCACAAATCCGGAGTGATGTAGTGCATGGGGTAACTCCTGTCAGTGAAGGGCTTGGTTCTCAAGGATTGCCATCGCAGCGGGTTCGACCGGCACGCTGCTGTGACCGCGGCCAGGCCCACAATGCTTCCTTATATAGAACAAAAACCTGACCGACGAGTTTTTGTCCCGAATCACGCCGTATAACCACTCAACTGGAGGTAGCTTAGCGGCAACGCCCGCGTATAGAAACGCTTTGCTCGTCAGGATTCAGGAAGTCAGCGAAACGTTCAGCGTTGATTCAGCCTGCGCCTGCGGAACGTTGCGGCTCAGCCAGTCCGCCACGCGCGGCCAGACCTGAGCCTGCGCCGCTTTGCTGACCAGCATCTGCACATGACCGAAATCCTCGCTGAAATCGTGCGCGCGCCCCAGGCTCAGAAATGTCTTGTCGGGCGAGCCGAACTGCTCGAACAACTCGCGACAGGCCCACTCCGGATCCTGATGATCACCTGCCCCGGCCACGCAAAGCAGCGGGACCTGCACATGACGAAGGCCTGACCACCAGTCTTCCTTCTTGTCACCGAAGCGCCCGAACAGGCCATGCCAACGCATGTTCTCCAGCACGACACCCATCGGCTCGTCTTCGGGCCCGCGCTTGAAACGCGGCCCCGAGACGTGCTCGAAGCGTTTGAGCAACAGCCGCGCGCCCCATTGCATGGGCGGCACTTTCAGCGGCCAGTAGCTGCGAGTAATCTGACTGCCGAACAATGCGGCAGACGCAACCTGATCGACGCCGATGTAATGCCCGCCCAGCGCGGCCGCCAACGTCGTGCCACCCATCGAGTGGCCGATCCAGTGCGGCGTCTGACCACTTTGCTCGGCGACGAAGGCGGCGATGGCGGGCAAGTCGTAGCGCGCGTAATCGGCGACGCGGTTATGCCGGTACGCTTCGTTGCGCGCCGACAGGCCATGCCCGCGCATCTCGGGGATCCACACGTCGTATCCTGCCCGCGCCAGGTAGGCGCCCAGACCGATGCCTTTGGGCGAATACCAGAAGCGCCGGTTGGAGAAACTGCCGTGCAGCAGGATCACGGGCACGCCGCGCACATCCGGATCGGCGACCAGACCCAGACGCGTCACGGCCAGCTCGACCGTGAAATCCATGCTGTTGCCGGGTTTGAGGCGATAAACGTCCTCGATCAGATCGCCGCGTCGTTCGGCGCTGATCAGGGCCACTGGAAAGAGGTGACTGCTGCTTTGCATATTGCTCTTGCTTGATTCGGAGAAGGTCACGCCCGCAATAGCACGCCAGGGCTGTCCGCGGGCTGAACCTGTCAGGTAAAAAAAGGGCATGAAAAAGGGCGGACTCATCAAGACCGCCCTTTTCAAGAAACCGGCCCGGCAAAACGGGCCAGCATCTTACTCGATTTACATCACGTTGGAGCTTCCTCTTCGGAGAGGAAGAACCAGGTCTCCAGCACCGAGTCGGGGTTGAGCGAAACGCTTTCGATGCCCTGCTCCATCAGCCAGCGCGCCAGATCCGGGTGGTCGGACGGGCCCTGACCGCAGATGCCGATGTACTTGCCAGCCTTGTTACAGGCCTGAATGGCGTTGGACAACAGCTTCTTGACCGCCGGGTTACGCTCATCGAACAGGTGCGCGATGATCCCGGAGTCGCGATCCAGGCCCAGGGTCAACTGGGTCAGGTCGTTGGAACCGATGGAGAAACCGTCGAAGAACTCGAGGAACTCCTCGGCCATCAGGGCGTTGGATGGCAATTCGCACATCATGATGACGCGCAGACCGTTGTCGCCACGGGCCAGACCATTTTCGGCCAGCAGATCGACCACCTGACTGGCCTCGCCCAGGGTGCGCACGAACGGCACCATGATCTCGACGTTGGTCAGGCCCATCTCGTTGCGCACGCGCTTGAGGGCGCGGCACTCGAGTTCGAAGCAGTCGCGGAAGTTTTCGCTGATGTAACGCGACGCACCGCGGAAGCCCAGCATCGGGTTCTCTTCTTCCGGCTCGTAGAGCTTGCCGCCGATCAGGTTGGCGTACTCGTTGGACTTGAAGTCCGACAGACGCACGATGACTTTCTTCGGCGCGAACGCTGCGGCCAGCGTACTGATCCCTTCCACCAGCTTCTCGACATAGAACCCGACCGGATCGTTGTACCCGGCAATGCGCTTGTCGACGCTTTCCTTGATGTCCAGCGGCAGGTTCGGGTAGTTCAGCAGCGCTTTGGGGTGCACGCCGATCATGCGGTTAATGATGAATTCCAGACGCGCCAGGCCAATGCCGGCGTTTGGCAGCTGAGCGAAGTCGAAGGCACGGTCAGGGTTGCCAACGTTCATCATGATCTTGAACGGCAGTTCAGGCATGGCGTCGACGGAGTTCTGCTTGATGTCGAAGCCCAACTCGCCTTCGAAGATGTAACCGGTGTCGCCTTCGGCGCAGGACACGGTGACGCCCTGGCCGTCTTTCAACAGCTCTGTGGCATTGCCGCAGCCGACGACGGCGGGAATGCCCAGTTCACGGGCGATGATCGCCGCGTGGCAGGTGCGCCCGCCACGGTTGGTGACGATGGCGCTGGCGCGTTTCATCACCGGTTCCCAGTCCGGGTCGGTCATGTCGGAGACCAGCACATCGCCGGCCTGAACCTTGTCCATCTCGGACACGTCCTTGATGATGCGTACCTTGCCGGCGCCGATGCGCTGACCGATGGCGCGACCTTCCGCCAGAACGGTGCCTTTCTCTTTGAGCAGGTAGCGTTCCATGACGTTGGCCGAGGTGCGGCTCTTCACGGTTTCAGGACGGGCCTGAACGATGTAAAGCTTGCCGTCGTCACCGTCTTTGGCCCATTCGATGTCCATCGGGCACTGGTAGTGTTTTTCGATGATCATTGCCTGGCGCGCCAGGTTGCTGACTTCTTCATCGGTCAGGCAGAAACGCGCACGGTCGACGGCGTCGACGTCGATGACCTTGACCGATTTGCCGGCCTTGGCTTCTTCGCCGTAGATCATCTTGATCGCCTTACTGCCCAGGTTGCGGCGCAGGATCGCGGGACGACCGGCTTCAAGGGTGTTCTTGTGAACGTAGAACTCGTCAGGGTTCACCGCGCCCTGAACGACGGTTTCGCCCAGGCCGTAGGCGCCGGTGATGAATACCACGTCACGGAAACCCGATTCGGTGTCCAGCGTGAACATCACGCCGGCAGTGCCGGTTTCGGAGCGCACCATGCGCTGCACGCCGGCAGACAGGGCGACCAGCTTGTGATCGAAGCCCTGATGCACGCGGTAGGAAATGGCGCGGTCGTTGAACAGCGAGGCGAATACTTCTTTCGCCGCGCGGATCACGTTGTCGACGCCGCGAATGTTCAGGAAGGTTTCCTGCTGGCCGGCGAACGAGGCGTCCGGCAGGTCTTCTGCGGTGGCGGAAGAACGCACGGCAACGGCGATGTCCGGGTTGCCCGCCGACAATTCGGCGAAGGCGGTACGGATTTCGGCATTGAGCTTCTCGGGGAATTCGGCCTCCATGATCCACTGACGAATCTGCGCACCGGTCTTTGCCAGCGCGTTGACGTCGTCGACATCAAGGGCATCGAGTGCCTTGTGAATCTGATCGTTCAGACCACTCTGCTCAAGAAAATCACGATAGGCCTGAGCTGTAGTGGCGAAGCCACCGGGAACGGAAACGCCTGCGCCCGCCAGGTTGCTGATCATCTCGCCGAGGGATGCGTTCTTGCCCCCCACGTGCTCAACATCATGTTTGCCGAGCTTATCGAGGGAAACTACGTACTCTACCAAGGTGATCTCTCCACTAACCGATTTGTTGTTGGGAAAAGCTTTGGTGCTGGAACCACAGGAAAAGCGGATTCTGCGCACGGGTGGTCTGGATCCTGAACATCTGTACCTTTGACATCCGTACCTTTGAAAACAGTACCCTGAAAAAAGGTAGAATGCGGCCAGTCATGGCTCGCAAGCCCGCCTATGATATCCAAGAATCGTCACCAGCTTAAGGCCCAGGGCGCAAATGAAACGATCCGCTTTCTTTATCTCCGACGGCACCGGCATCACTGCCGAAACCCTTGGCCAGAGCCTGCTAGCGCAGTTTGAAAACATAACGTTCAACAAGTTCACGAGGCCCTATATCGACAGCGTCGAGAAGGCCCGGGCCATGGTCCAGCAGATCAACAAGGCGGCCGAGAAGGATGAGGTGCGTCCGATCATCTTCGACACCATCGTCAATCAGGACATCCGCGAGATCCTGGCGACCTCCGACGGCTTCATGATCGACATCTTCTCGACGTTCCTGGCCCCGCTGGAGCAGGAGCTTAGTTCACACTCTTCCTATTCGGTGGGCAAATCTCACTCCATCGGTCACAACTCCAATTACATGGAGCGGATCGAGGCGGTGAACTTCGCGCTGGACAACGACGACGGTGCCAGAACCCATTATTACGACAAGGCAGACATCATTCTGGTGGGCGTGTCGCGCTGCGGCAAGACGCCTACCTGTCTATACATGGCCATGCAATTCGGCATTCGCGCGGCCAACTACCCGCTCACCGAAGACGACATGGAGCGCCTGCAGTTGCCGGCCGCGCTCAAGCAGCACCGCAACAAGCTGTTCGGCCTGACCATCGACCCGGACCGCCTGACCGCGATCCGCCACGAACGCAAACCCAACAGCCGCTATTCGAGCTTCGCCCAGTGCGAATTCGAAGTGCGTGAAGTGGAGAACCTGTTCCGCCGGGAAAACATTCCTAACATCAATTCCACCCATTTTTCGGTCGAAGAAATCTCGGCGAAGGTGCTGGTGGAGAAAGGCGTCGAGCGACGGTTTAAATAGCTCTTTCCAAATCTTGGGAGCGCGCTTACCCGCGAATGCGTCGTGTCAGTCACGCATTTGTGATTGACAGAACGCTTTCGCGGGCAAGCGCGCCCTGCAAAAAAAGCAAAACTCAGAAGCTATCGCCTGGCACGCGAACCCACCCCTCCATCAACACCCGCGCGCTGCGGCTCATGATGGCTTTCTTCACCTGCCATTGACCCTCGGCCAGCGCCGCTTCGGCGCCAACGCGCAAGGTGCCGGACGGGTGCCCGAAACGCACGGCGCCGCGTTCGCCGCCACCGGCGGCCAGGTTGACCAGCGTCCCGGGGATGGCGGCCGCGGTGCCGATCGCCACCGCTGCGGTGCCCATCATTGCGTGGTGCAACTTGCCCATCGACATCGCCCGCACCAGCAGGTCGGTGTCCTGCTTCGTCACTGCCTTGCCGCTGGAGGACAGGTAATCCCTGGGCGGCGCCACGAACGCGACCTTGGGCGTGTGTTGCCGTCTGGCGGCTTCATCGACATGGCCGATCAGCCCCATGCGCACAGCCCCGTAGGCGCGGATGGTTTCGAACCTGGCCAGGGCGTCAGGATCAGCGTTGATCGCGTCCTGCAACTCAGTGCCGGTGTAGCCGATGTCACTGGCATTGACGAAGATCGTTGGAATCCCCGCGTTGATCATCGTCGCCTTGAACGTGCCCAGGCCTGGCACCTCAAGATCGTCGACCAGATTACCCGTGGGGAACATCGAACCACCGCCGCCCTCTTCTTCCGCCGCAGGGTCCATGAATTCCAACTGCACTTCAGCCGCCGGAAAGGTCACGCCGTCCAGCTCGAAATCGCCGGTTTCCTGCACCGCGCCCTCAGTGACCGGCACGTGGGCAATGATCGTCTTGCCGATGTTTGCCTGCCAGATCCTCACGATGGCCACGCCGTTTTGCGGCACGCGTGCTGCATCGACCAGGCCGTTACTGATCGCGAAGGGGCCGACCGCGGCCGACAGGTTGCCGCAATTGCCGCTCCAGTCGACGAAAGGCTTGTCTATCGACACCTGACCGAACAGGTAATCGACGTCGTGATCAGGCTTCGTGCTTCTGGACAGGATCACCGTTTTGCTGGTGCTCGACGTCGCGCCGCCCATGCCGTCGATCTGTTTGGCGTATGGGTCGGGACTGCCAATCACTCGCAGCAACAAGGCATCGCGGGCCGGGCCGGGCACCTGAGCCGCCTCGGGCAGGTCTTGCAGCCGGAAGAACACGCCTTTGCTGGTGCCGCCGCGCAGGTACGTCGCGGGTATCCTGATTTGCGCTGTATGAGCCATGAACTTTTTTCCTATATAAAGGCCGCCGACATCGCCTCGGGGGATGTCGGCAATCCGGTCAGGCCACCGCGGAAGATTCGAGGAAATCCTGGGCGAAACGCTGCAACACACCGCCCGCTTCGTAGATCGAGACTTCCTCGCCGGTGTCCAGACGACAAGTGACCGGCACTTCCAGGCGCTCACCGCTCTTGCGATGAATCACCAGCGTCAAGGTGGCACGCGGCGTGCGCTCCCCGATTACATCGAAGGTTTCGCTGCCGTCGATGTTCAGCGTGGTGCGATTGGTGCCCGGCTTGAACTCCAGCGGCAACACGCCCATTCCGACCAGGTTGGTGCGATGGATACGTTCGAAACCTTCGGCGACTATCGCCTCGACGCCTGCCAGCCGTACGCCCTTGGCCGCCCAGTCCCGCGAGGAGCCCTGACCGTAGTCGGCACCGGCCACGATGATCAGCGGCTGCTTGCGCTCCATGTAGGTTTCGATGGCCTCCCACATCCGCGTGACCTTGCCCTCAGGCTCGATGCGTGCCAGCGAGCCCTGCCGGACCTTGCCGCCTTCCACCACCATTTCATTGAACAGTTTCGGGTTGGCGAACGTCGCGCGTTGCGCGGTCAGGTGATCGCCCCGGTGAGTGGCGTAGGAGTTGAAGTCCTCCTCGGGCAGGCCCATTTTCGCCAGGTACTCGCCCGCCGCGCTGTCGAGCATGATCGCGTTGGATGGCGACAGGTGATCGGTGGTGATGTTGTCCGGCAAGACTGCCAGCGGCCGCATGCCCTGCAGTGTACGCTCGCCGGCCAGCGCGCCTTCCCAGTACGGCGGACGACGGATATAGGTGCTCATCGGCCGCCAGTCATACAACGGCTCGACTTTCGGACCGGTGTCTTCGTGGATGGCAAACATCGGGATGTAGACCTGACGGAACTGCTCAGGCTTGACCGAGGCCTTGACCACCGCGTCGATTTCTTCGTCGGTTGGCCAGATGTCCTTCAAGCGGATTTCTTCGCCATTGGCGCCGACACCCAGCACATCTTTCTCGATATCGAAGCGAATAGTCCCCGCAATCGCGTAGGCCACCACCAGTGGCGGTGAGGCGAGAAACGCCTGTTTGGCGTAAGGATGAATGCGCCCGTCGAAGTTACGGTTGCCCGACAGCACGGCGGTCGCGTAGAGATCACGGTCGATGATTTCCTGCTGAATCACCGGATCCAGCGCACCGGACATGCCGTTGCAGGTCGTGCAGGCGAAGGCCACGACGCCGAAGCCCAACTGCTCGAGTTCGGCAGTGAGCCCCGCTTCGTCCAGGTACAGCGCCACGGTCTTGGAACCTGGCGCCAGCGACGACTTCACCCAGGGTTTGCGGGTCAGCCCCAGCCGGTTGGCATTGCGTGCCAGCAGACCGGCGGCGATGACGTTGCGCGGATTGCTGGTATTGGTGCAGCTGGTGATGGCGGCGATGATCACGGCTCCATCCGGCATCAGCCCCGGGGTCTGTTCCCAGGCGCTGGCGATGCCTTTGGCGGCAAGGTCCGCGGTGGCAACGCGGGCATGGGGATTGGACGGCCCGGCCATGTTGCGCACGGCACTGGAAAGATCGAAATGCAGCACGCGTTCGTACTCGGCGCTGCTCAGGGCATCGGCCCACAGCCCGGTTTCTCTGGCGTAGGTCTCGACCAGCCTGACCTGCGCCTCGTCACGACCGGTGAGCCTGAGGTAGTCGATGGTCTGCTGATCGATGGAAAACATCGCCGCGGTTGCGCCGTACTCCGGCGCCATGTTGGAAATGGTGGCGCGGTCGCCCAGGGTCAATGCGTGGGCACCTTCCCCGTAGAACTCGAGGTAGGCCCCCACGACTTTCTGTTGACGCAGGTATTCGGTCAGCGCCAGCACCACGTCAGTGGCGGTAATGCCTGGCTGAGGGCGGCCGCTCAGTTCGACACCGATGATGTCCGGCAGGCGCATCCAGGAGGCGCGCCCGAGCATGACGTTCTCCGCTTCCAGCCCTCCGACGCCGATGGCGATCACGCCCAGCGCGTCGACGTGGGGCGTGTGACTGTCGGTGCCGACCAGCGTATCCGGGAACGCGACGCCATTGAGGGTCTGGATCACCGGCGACATCCGCTCCAGATTGATCTGGTGCATGATGCCGTTGCCCGGCGGGATCACTTCGACGTTCTTGAACGCCTGCTTGGTCCAGTTGATGAAGTGAAAGCGGTCTTCATTGCGACGGTCTTCGATCGCCCGGTTCTTGCTGAACGCATCCGGGTCATAACCGCCGCATTCGACCGCCAGCGAATGATCGACGATCAACTGCACCGGCACCACTGGATTGACCTGGGCCGGGTCGCCACCCTTGTCGGCGATGGCGTCACGCAGCCCGGCGAGGTCCACCAGCGCGGTCTGACCGAGGATGTCGTGGCACACCACGCGCGCCGGAAACCAGGGAAAGTCCAGATCGCGACGACGTTCTATCAGTTGGCTGAGCGAGGCGTCGAGGGTCGCCGGGGCGCAGCGCCGCACCAGGTTTTCGGCGAGCACGCGGGAGGTGTAAGGCAATGTGGCGTAGGCGCCTGGCCTGATCGCATCGACCGCCTCGCGGGCGTCGAAAAAGTCGAGCGAGGTGCCGGGCAGCTGTTTGCGATATTCAGTGTTCATTGTCAGGACTCGGTCACGGTTTGTTTCAAAGGGCGGAAGCCTGATGCCGCCCTCTGTAGGGTCGAGGCAGGCGCTTGCACCATTCTCAGCGTTGTTCGATTGGCACGAACTTGCGCTGTTCGACGCCAATGTATTCGGCGCTCGGGCGGATGATGCGGTTGTTGGCACGCTGCTCGAACACGTGGGACGCCCAGCCGGTGAGGCGTGAGCAGACGAAAATCGGCGTGAACAGCTTGGTCGGGATGCCCATGAAGTGATAGGCCGAGGCGTGGTAGAAATCAGCGTTGGGGAACAGCTTCTTCTGCTCCCACATGGTCTTGTCAATGGCCTCGGAGACCGGAAACAGAACGGTGTCGCCCACTTCATCGGCGAGCTGCTTCGCCCAGCCCTTGATCACCTCGTTGCGCGGGTCGTTGTCCTTATAGATCGCGTGGCCGAAGCCCATGATCTTGTCCTTGCGCTGCAGCATCGACAGCGTGCCTTGGGTCGCCTCCTCGGCAGACGAGAACTTCTCGATCATGTCCATCGCCGCTTCGTTCGCGCCGCCATGCAGCGGGCCGCGCAGCGTGCCGATGGCTGCGGTGATGCAGGAAAACAGGTCCGACAGCGTCGAAGCGCACACCCGCGCGGTGAACGTCGAGGCGTTGAATTCGTGCTCTGCGTACAGAATCAGCGAAACGTCCATGACCTTGCGGTGCAGTTCGCTCGGGCTCTTGTCCAGCAAGAGTTTAAGGAAGTGGCCGGCGATGGAGACCTCATCGGTGACGCAGTCGATGCGCTTGCCATCGTGACTGAAGCGATACCAGTAGCACATGATCGCCGGAAACGCGGCCAGCAGCCGGTCAGTCGCCTCGCGCTGCTGATCGAAGCCGGTTTCAGGCTCCAGCGTTCCCAGCATCGAGCAACCGGTGCGCATGACATCCATCGGGTGGGTATTGGCGGGAATGCGCTCCAGCACTTCCTTGAGTGCCTGGGGCAGATCGCGCAGGCCCTGCAGTTTTTTCAGATAACCGTCGAGCTCGGCGCGGGTCGGCAATTCACCGTACAGCAGCAGCCAGGCGACTTCCTCGAAACGCGCATCCGCGGCCAGCTCGCGAACGTCGTAGCCGCGATACGTCAGCCCGGCTCCGGCCTGACCCACGGTGGACAGGGCAGTCTGTCCGGCAACCTGGCCACGCAGGCCAGCGCCACTCAATACTTTTCCTTCAGCCATTGCTGTCTCCAGTCTTGTAGTTGTTCAGGGAATCGGCAATTCGGTGCTGATGATCACGGTCCCTTGCAGGAGTGAGCTTGCTCGCTTTGGGGTCTCGCCAGGTGACATGGATGCCAACTGAACAACCGCCATTGCGAGCAAGCTCACGCCTACAGAAACGGGACATACATTCAGCCCTTCTTCTGCGCAAACAGTGCATCGAGCTTCTGCTCGAACGCGTGATAGTCGATGCGCTCATACAGCTCCATGCGGGTTTGCATGGTGTCGACGACATTCTTCTGCGTGCCGTCGCGACGGATCGCGTTGTAGACGTTTTCCGCGGCTTTGTTCATGGCCCGGAAAGCCGACAGCGGATAGAGCACCAGCGCCACTTCAGCCGACTTCAGCTCGTCGGTGGTGAACAGCGGTGTCGAACCGAATTCGGTGATGTTCGCCAGAATCGGCGCCTTGACCCGTGAGGCGAACAGTTTGTACATCTCAAGCTCGGTGATGGCTTCGGGGAAGACCATGTCGGCGCCCGCTTCGATGCATGCCGCAGCACGGTCCAGCGCCGACTCCAGCCCTTCAACGGCCAGCGCATCGGTACGCGCCATGATCACGAAGCTGTCGTCGGTGCGCGCATCCACGGCAGCCTTGATGCGATCGACCATCTCCTGCTGCGACACGATTTCCTTGCCGGGACGATGTCCGCAACGCTTGGCGCCGACCTGGTCCTCGATGTGCATCGCCGCGGCGCCGAATTTGATCATCGATTTCACTGTGCGCGCGACGTTGAACGCCGACGCTCCGAAACCGGTGTCCACGTCCACCAGCAGGGGCAGATCACAGACGTCGGTGATCCGGCGCACATCGGTGAGCACGTCATCAAGCCCGGTGATCCCCAGGTCCGGCAACCCCAGCGAACCTGCAGCGACCCCGCCGCCGGACAGATAAATCGCCTTGAAGCCCGCGCGTTGGGCCAGCAGCGCATGATTGGCGTTGATCGCGCCAACCACTTGCAGCGGATGCTCGCTGGCAACGGCGTCACGGAAGCGTTGGCCGGGAGTCGTTCTTGAAGTCATTGTTCACCTCGGGCGGTAGCCGCTTGATAGTGCTGTTCGATGTTGCGTTTGGAGGCGCCGATATGGCGGCGCATCAACAGTTCAGCCAGCTCGCCGTCTCGGTCGGCGATGGCGTCGAGAATGCGATGGTGCTCGGTGAATGCCTGTCGCGGACGATTGGGCGTCGTCGAGAACTGGATGCGGTACATCCGCACCAGCTGATACAGCTCGCCGCACAGCATCTGCGTCAGGGTGCTGTTGCGTGCGCCCTGGATGATCCGGTAATGGAAATCGAAATCCCCTTCCTGCTGGTAATAGCCGACACCGGCCTGAAAAGCGCTGTCGCGTTCGTGGGTCTCCAGCACCCGACGCAGCTCGTCGACCTCCTCGGCGGTCATGCGCTGCGCAGCGAGTCGGCACGCCATGCCTTCGAGGGATTCGCGGATTTCGTAGAGCTCCACCAGTTCGGCATGGCTCAACGAAACAACGCGTGCGCCGACATGGGGAACACGCACCAGCAGGCGCTGCCCTTCCAGCCGGTGAATCGCTTCGCGCAATGGCCCGCGACTGATGCCGTAAGTGCGCGCCAGCTCAGGCTCGGAAATCTTGCTGCCCGGCGCAATGTCGCCCCTGACGATGGCCGCCTGAATGCGCCGGAAGACGTTCTCCGACAGCGTTTCCGTGTCCAGCGAAGATTCCGTGACGACCTCGAGCGCATCTGACATTGTCGACACCTTTTGAATGAATGGCGCCAAAGCTAGCGAATAAGCACCCTATCGTCAAAGTGATTTTATGGATTGTCGACAATCGTCTAATAACCACAGCATATGTCGTCCCTTCCTACCCATCTCGTCCGCAAGCCCCTTCACTGGCGCCATGAAACCATCATGCTAGAATGCCGACCGCACCGCCTGCCATTGCACGCAGCACACGACGTCGTTGCAGGCCGCGGCCCTGAGCCCAATCAGAACCCCGAGCCGACGTTCAATCCGCTCCTCGTTTACCTTCATCGTGCCAGGACCTATGAGCCGTCACCCTCTTCTCTTCCTTTTATGCCTGTACCTGCCGGGTCTGAGCCTTGCCGCCGACAAGACCGTCTACGGCCTGAACGAGTACGCCGAGCTGGCCGACATCGACCTGCAAGTGGCCGCCAAACTGGACACTGGTGCAAAAACCGCCTCCCTCAGTGCCCGCGACATCAAGCGCTTCAAGCGCAACGGAGAATCGTGGGTGCGTTTTTATCTGGCCATCGACGACGCTCATGAGCACCCCATCGAGCGACCACTGGCGCGGGTCAGCAAGATCAAGCGCCGCGCCGGCGACATCGACCCCGATGACGAGAAGAAGTACACCTCAAGGCCGGTCATCAGCCTGGATGTGTGCATGGGCGCTGCTTTACGAAACATAGAAGTGAACTTGACCGACCGAAGTGCATTCCAATATCCGCTTTTGATTGGCGCCGACGCCCTCAGGCACTTCAATGCACTGGTCGACCCAAGCCTGAAATACGCAGCCGGCAAGCCTGCCTGCGTCACTGATGCTCAAACCGCAGAGTAACGACATGCGCTCTCTTACCCTCCATCTGAAAATCCTGATCGCGACCCTCGTGACACTGGGCATTGCGATCACGGCCTATCAGATATTGGTGCTCGGCATCCCGGTGACCGAAGACGAAACCGACGACCTCTGGAACATCGACGCCAAAGTCGAGTTCATCGCCAATCCCAAGGACTCCGTGAAAATCCAGATGTACGTGCCGCCACTGTCGCGCGACTACATCAGCCTCAACGAGAGCTTCATCTCCAATAATTACGGCGTGAACGTCAACCGCGCCGACGGCAACCGCAAGGTGACCTGGTCGGCCCGACGCGCCACCGGCAACCAGACGCTTTACTATCGCCTGGTGCTGACCAAGCGCTACAGCGGCGAAAAAGCCAAGGTCAAAGGGCCGATCTTTCGCGACAGCATCGCCGTCGAAGGGCCTGAGAAGATTGCCGCCGACGCCCTGCTCGCGCCGATCCGCCAGCATTCGGCCGACGTCGAAACCTTCGTCAGCGAAGCCATCAAGCGTGTCAACAATCTGAGTGACGACAACGTCAAGCTGCTGCTGGCAGGCGACACCTCGGTGCAGAACAAGGCGCGCATCACCGAAATCCTGCTGTCCATTGCCCACGTCCCGGTAGAGAAAGTCCACACAATCCGTCTGGTGGCGGACCAGCCGCAGACCCCGGAACTCTGGTTGCGCAGTTTCAATGGCAAGGACTGGCTGTATTTCAACCCGGAAACCGGCGAGGCCGGCCTGCCTCAGGACCGCCTGCTGTGGTGGATCGGCGACGACAACCTGATCACGGTGGAAGGCGGCAAGAAAGCCACGGTCAATTTCAGCCTGAACAACAGCGAAATGAACGCCATCCGGCTGGCCAAGCTGACCGACGAAAGCACTGACGCCGACTTCCTCGAATACTCGCTTTACGGCCTGCCCCTGCAGACTCAGCAGACCTTCATGATCATGGTCATGATCCCCATCGGCGTACTGGTCATCCTGATTCTGCGCAACCTCATCGGCCTGCAGACACTGGGCACCTTCACGCCGGTGCTGATCGCCCTGGCCTTTCGCGAAACCCAGCTGGGGTTCGGCATCGTCCTGTTCACCATCATCACCGCACTGGGCCTTTCGCTGCGTTCGTACCTGGAACACCTGAAGCTGCAGATGCTCCCACGATTGTCGGTGGTGCTGACCTTCGTCGTCGTGCTGATCGCGGCCATCAGCCTGTTCAGCCACAAGCTGGGGCTCGAGCGCGGCCTGTCGGTGGCGCTGTTCCCGATGGTGATTCTGACCATGACCATCGAACGCCTGTCGATCACCTGGGAAGAGCGCGGCGGCGGCCACGCGATGAAAGTCGCCATCGGCACGCTGTTCGCAGCGTCTCTGGCCCACATCATCATGAGCGTGCCGGAGTTCATCTATTTCGTCTTTACCTTCCCGGCCATCCTGCTGATTCTGGTGGGCTTCATGCTGGCGATGGGGCGTTATCGCGGCTATCGACTGACCGAGTTGATCCGCTTCAAGGCCTTTCTCAAGGAAGACGCCGAACGGGAAAACGTCAGATGATCGGCTGGTGGAAAACCTGGAAAGCACTGGAAGCCAAAGGGATCATGGGCATCAACCGGCGCAATGCCGACTACGTGCTCAAGTACAACAAGCGCAGCCTCTACCCCATCGTCGATGACAAGATCATCACCAAGGAGCGGGCGATCGCTGCGGGCATTCACGTGCCCGAGATGTACGGCATCATTTCCACCGAAAAGGAAATCGACAAGCTCGACGAGATCATCGGTGGTCGCAGCGACTTCGTGATCAAACCGGCAAAAGGCGCTGGCGGCGACGGCATTCTGGTCATCGCCGACCGCTTCGAAGAGCGCTTTCGTACGGTGTCCGGGCGGATCATCAGTCACGATGAAATCGAGCATCAGATCTCCAGCATTCTCACCGGCCTGTACTCGCTGGGGGGACACCGCGACCGGGCGCTGATCGAATACCGCGTCACCCCCGACCAGATCTTCAAAAGCATCAGCTACGAAGGCGTTCCGGACATTCGCGTCATCGTGCTGATGGGCTACCCGGTCATGGCCATGTTGCGCTTGCCCACCCGCCAGTCCGGCGGCAAGGCCAACCTGCACCAGGGCGCCATCGGTGTGGGCGTCGATCTGGCGACGGGCCTGACCCTGCGTGGTACCTGGCTGAACAACATCATCAGCAAGCACCCTGACACCACCAATGCGGTGGACGGCGTGCAACTGCCCAACTGGGACGGTTTCATGAAGCTTGCGGCGGAATGCTACGAGCTGTGCGGTCTGGGCTACATCGGGGTGGACATGGTGCTCGATCAGGAGCGCGGCCCCTTGATTCTCGAACTGAATGCCCGTCCGGGGCTGAACATCCAGATCGCCAACGACTGCGGCCTGACCCACCGCACCGTCGCTGTCGAGCAACGCCTGGAGCAACTGGCGGCTGAAGGTCGTCATGAAAGCCCCGAGCAACGCGTGAAGTTCGTTCAGGATCTGTTCGGGCACGTCTGAGGACAGTGCCCGGCAGGCGCCCTCCGCCTGCCGGGCGCCGACAAGCCCCTAGGACTGCAACCGCCGCAGGACTACAATCGCCCTCCGCGCACCACGACTGATCTGCCACACATGCAAACCTGTTCCTTATACCCGATCACTTATCAGGTCGATCCGACCGGTTATTTTGCGTTGATCCGGCATGCTCCCGGCGCCGTGCTGCTCGACAGCGGGCGCCCCGAGGCCGATCGCGGGCGCTTCGATATCCTCAGTGCCTGGCCGCTGGAGACGTTCGTGCCCACCGACGGTGAGAACGGTGACGCCTTTCTCCAGCGCCTGCGCACCGCACTGGCAGGCTTGGGAGACGCGGCGTTGCCAGACTCCAGCCCGCTGCCATTCGCAGGTGGCCTGATCGGCTATCTCGCCTATGATTTTGGCCGTTTGCTCGAACCGCTTCCGGCGCTCGCCAGCGATGACCTGCATCTGCCAGGCGCCCGGCTCGGTCTTTACCCGTGGGCGCTGATAAGCGATCACCAGACGCGCACCAGCCAGTTGGTCTTCCATCCGGCCCTCGATGCCGCCGAGCGCCAGCGACTGATCGGCCTGTTTACCGGCCCTGCGGCTGAACACGATGCTTCATTCAAGCTGAGCGCCCGGTTTGCGGCCGATATCGACGCCGATCAGTATCGTCGTGCCATCGAGCGCATTCACGCCTACATTCAGGCGGGCGACTGTTATCAGGTGAATTTCGCGCAACGCTTTCGGGCCGCGTACCAGGGCGATCCCTGGTCGGCCTACGGCGCGCTGCGCAAGGCCTGCCCGACGCCATTCGCCGGTTACCTCGCGTTGCCGGAGGGTAATGCGGTGCTGAGCCTGTCGCCCGAACGCTTCGTCAGGGTCAGCCAGCGTCAGGTCGAAACGCGCCCCATCAAGGGCACGCGGCCACGGGGCCGGGACGCCGCCGAAGATGCCGCTTACGCGCAAGAGCTGCTGCGCAGCCCGAAAGACCGTGCGGAAAACCTGATGATCGTCGACCTGCTGCGTAACGATCTGGGCCGCAGTTGCCGCATTGGCTCGGTGAAAGTACCGGAGTTGTTCAGCCTGGAAACCTACCCCAACGTGCACCATCTGGTCAGCGCCGTGACGGGCGAACTGGCCGATGCCCACGACGCGCTGGACCTGATCGCAGGCAGCTTTCCGGGAGGCTCGATCACCGGCGCGCCGAAGATCCGGTCAATGCAGATCATCGATGAACTGGAGCCCACCCGCCGCGCGCTGTACTGCGGCTCACTGATGTACCTGGACGTGCGCGGCGAGATGGACAGTTCGATCGCCATCCGCAGCCTGCTGGCTCAAGACGGTCAGATCGCCTGCTGGGGTGGCGGCGGCATCGTGGCCGACTCGCAGTGGGAAGCCGAATACCAGGAATCCATGACCAAGGTCCGGGTGCTGCTGAAGACGCTGGAAGCCCTGTAACCGATTGGCCAGGCGCTGCGACCCGCAGCGCCTTGATCCACCCTTTCTGCTCACCGAAGCCCTCCTGAAGAGGACGCCAGAATCGTCAAAGTCCCTGCCTTGACGTCTGGCGTCCTCGTTTCTCATTCTAAAAATATGCTTAAACGGACTTGGACGTCCTGACTTTCCTGCATATAGGATCCTCCCAATATTCATTTATTGAATAATCATCAACCCTCGTCATGACCTTGACGAGACTTTGGGATGGATCTTCCTTATGTGGCGAAACGTGCTGGTCCGGTTGGGCAGCAGCCTGCTGGTGCTCTGGTTGAGCGTGAGCGCCGCCTTCGTGGCGCTTCACTCTTTGCCCGGCAAGATTGCCGACATCCTCGCTGGCGACAATGAATACCCCGGCTTGCGCGAGGCCATCGCGGCTGAATGGGGGCTCGACAAGTCCCTGCCCGAGCAATATCTGGATTTCATCGCGCGCCTGTTGCACGGCGACCTGGGCACGTCCTACGTCATGCGTCAGTCGGTCAGTAGTGTGCTGCACTCGCAACTCTGGCCGACGGTGCAGCTGGCGGTCGCCGCCGGGGTCATCGCGACGCTGTTCGCGGTCGGCGTGGCGCTGCTGACGGCCGGACGCAGCGCTGTGGGCAGACGCATCGCTTCGCTGCTGGAGCTCGTACTCACCTCCACCCCGGTGTTCTGGATTGGCATTCTGCTGCTGATGGCATTCTCCTTCCACTGGCGATTGTTTCCAGTCTCTGGAGCCAATGGCTTCAATGCTCTGGTACTCCCGGCGATCACGTTGGCGTTGCCCACCGCCGGCATTCTCGCGCAGGTGCTTCGAGAGGCCATGGAAAAAGCACTGGAGCAGCCGTTCGTGACGACCGTTCGAGCGCGGGGCCTGAGCGAAACCCAAGTGCGCACCGGTCATGTGTTACGCCACGCATTGCTGCCCATCGTCACCCTCGGCGGCTGGCTGATCGGCGGTTTGCTGGGCGGCGCCGTGATCACCGAAAAGGTCTTTGGCCGCCCTGGCCTTGGGACCATCACGCTCAACGCGATCACCAGCCAGGACGTGCCGGTGGTGCTGGCCGTGGTGCTGCTGGCCGCCTTCATTTATGTGGTGATTTCGACCCTGCTGGACGTCGCCTACCTGTTCATTGACCCGAGGCTGAGAACCCAATGACCCTGCCTTCCTCAACGCTGGCCGCTGCTGCCGATGCGGTGCTCGACAGCCGTGTCGCCGCGCGCCACTTCAACCGCCTTCCCCTGGGCATCACCGTGAGTGGCCTGTTCCTGCTGGTTCTGGCGGTAGTGCTGGCGGTGCCCTTCTGGATCACTCATTACGATCCGCTGGCCGGCGATGTCAGCGTCGGCCTGCAGGCACCGAGTACGGCTCACTGGTTCGGTACCGATCGGCTGGGCCGGGACGTGTTCGCCCGCGTGGTCTACGGCGCGCGCTATTCCCTGTTGATCGGGTTGTCGGGCATGCTCATCAGCCTCGTCATCGGCACCCTGCTGGGCCTGGTGGCGGGCATGAAAAATCGCTGGCTGGACGAGGTTGCCTCGCGCCTGTTCGATGTGCTTTCGGCGTTTCCGAGCGTTTTGCTGGCGCTGTTGGTGATCGCGCTGATCGGCCCGGGACTGATGAACGTGGCGGTGGCCATCGGCATCGCCGGCATTCCTAAATTCGGCCGGCTGGTGCGCAGCCAGACCCTGCTGGTGCGCGAGGCGGATTACGTGCGTCACGCCGTGCTCTACGGCCGTTCCCGCCTGCAGACGTTCGTCACCCATTTGCTGCCCAACGTGCTGATGGCGATTCCCATCGTGGCGACCATCGACATCGGCAGTTCGATCATGGCGGTGTCAGGCCTGAGCTTTCTGGGGCTGGGCCCGCAGCCGCCGACACCGGAATGGGGCGTGATGCTCGCCGAGGGCCGGGATGTGCTGCGCGTGGCCTGGTGGCCGAGCGTGTTTCCCGGTCTTGCCATCACCCTGACCGTGATCAGCTTTACCGTGCTGGGCAGCTACTGCCAGCGCCGCTTCGAAGGGAGGCAGCCAGCATGAGCGCACGAGTGGTGAGTGAACCGGGCGCTCCTCTGGTCGACGTCGAGGACCTGCGCATCAGCTTCGCCGACGTCAATCACGGCGCGCCGCTGGTACGCGGGCTGAACCTGCAGATTCATCCGGGCGAATGCGTGGCGCTGGTTGGCGAGTCCGGCTCCGGCAAAAGCCTCACGGCGCGCAGTTTGCTGGGGTTGGCGGGCGAACATGCTCAGGTTCAGGCCAGGCGTCTGCAGATCGACGGCCGTGACGCCTTGCGCTTCAACCTTCAGGACTGGCGACAGCTTCGGGGCCGCTTTGCCGGCCTCGTCATGCAGGACGCGCTGGTGTCGCTTGACCCGCTGCGTACCATCGGGCAGGAAACCGGCGAAGTGCTGCGCACCCATCGAATGCTGAATGAAGCGGCGCGCGGGCAGCAGGTGCTCGATACCTTGCGCCAGGTCGGAATTCCCGATCCGCAGTGGCGCAGCACTCAGTTCGCCCATCAATTGTCCGGCGGCCTGCGTCAGCGAGCCTTGATTGCGGCCGCCATCGCCGCCGGGCCGCGGCTGATCATCGCGGATGAACCCACCACGGCGCTGGACGTCAGCGTGCAACGGCAGGTGATCGCCGTGCTGGCCGAGCGTGTCGCTCAGGGGGCCGGGCTGCTGATCATCAGTCACGACCTCAACCTGGTGGCGCAGATCGCCGACCGGGTGCACGTGATGCACAACGGCGAGGTGGTGGATTCCGGCAGCGCGCAGCAGGTGCTGACGCAACCGCGCCATGCTTACACCCGTCAGTTGCTGGCCGCCAGTCCCGGCGCAGCGTCTCGTGGTACCCGCCTGAGTTCGGCACGGGTGCGACCCGGTGTCCGGGAGCAAGACCCGCTGGTGATCGAGCGCGATCCGCTGCCGTCGCGCCTGCCCGCCGAGCCCCGGGAAGTGCTGCGGGTGGAAGGCATCGGCAAGTCCTATCGACGTCGCGGCTTCGGCCGGCAGGGTCAGGCGTTTACGGCGCTGCACAGCGCATCGTTCACGCTGAACGCGGGCGAAGTGCTGGGCATCGTCGGCGAGTCAGGCTCCGGGAAAACCACGTGCGCCAACATCGTCCTCGGCCTGCTGGCGCCCGATAGCGGCAGCGTGCATCTGCTCGGTCAACGCTGGAGTCATGTGCCGGAAGCGCAACGCCGGCCTCTGCGCCGGCAGATGCAATACATTCCGCAGGACCCGCTGAGCTCGTTCGATCCGCGCTACACCGTGGCGCAGATCATCGCCGAAAACCTGCTGCCCGGCGGTGACGACCGCCAGCAAGCCAGCGCATTGCTGACACAGGTCGGGCTCAATGCCGACTTCCTCGATCGTCACCCACGCTCCTTGTCGGGCGGCCAACGGCAGCGCATTGCAATCGCCCGCGCCCTGGCCGCAGAACCTGCGCTGATCATCTGTGACGAACCGGTTTCCGCGCTCGACGTGTACGTGCAGGCGCAAGTACTGGACCTGATTGGCGAACTGCAGGCCAGCCGCGGCATTGCTCTGCTGTTCATTTCCCATGATCTGGAGGTGATTCGCCACATCTGCGACCGGGTCCTGGTGTTTCATCAGGGCCAACTGGTGGAGCAAGGCCCGGTCGGCCCGCTGTTCGAAGCACCCACTCATCCCTACACCCGGCAACTACTGAGCGCGCACCCCGCCGCTTGATAAGGACACCATGAAAGCTCACCGTTCCCTGCTCTGCCTGGCCATCGTGGCCGCCCCGCTGCTGTGCGCCTGCGACAACAACGCCTCACCGCCGGCCACGGCCGCCAGCAACGGCGCCAGCCAGAAGCCGTCGCTGCAACCGCGCAGTGGCGGCGAGGTGACGTTCGGCGTGACCACCGAACCCGCCTGCTTCGACCCTCACAACTCTTCTCAGCAAAACGCCTTTCTGGTGATTCGCAATTACGTCGACTCACTGATCGGCAAACAGGCGGACGGCAGCTTCGCCCCGTGGCTCGCGAAAAGCTGGAGCGTTTCGCCCGATGGCCGCGAGTACACCTTTGTCCTGCGCGATGACGTGACCTTCACCGACGGAACACCGTTCGACGGCGCCGCGGTCAAGGCCAACCTGGACTACACCAAAGATCCGGCGCACACCGCCAACGCCGCGGCCTTCCTGGAATATTACGATCGCACCGAAGTGATCGATCCGCATCAGGTGCGCATCGTATTGAACAAGCCTGACTCAGCCATGCTCGAATCATTGTCCAGCGTCAAATTGGGCTTTCTGTCACCCAAGACCCTCGCGGCCGGAGGCGATCTTTGCCAGGGCGGGCCGAACCTGGTCGGCACCGGGCCATTCATCTTCAACCAGTACAACCGGGGCCAGTCGGCACGGTTCGTGAAAAACCCCGATTACCACTGGCCACCGGCGTATGCCGCGCATCAAGGACCGGCGTACCTGGACGCCGTCACGTATCGCTTCCTGCCCGAGTACGCCGTACGGGCCGGGGCATTGAGTTCGGGGCAAGTGGACCTCATCGAAGGCGTGCAGCCCACCGATCGTGCGCTGTTCGAGCATGCCGAGGGCTTCCAGTTCCTGACCGGTCCGTCGGCGGAAACCTCATTCACGCTCAACCTCAATTACCGCCAGGCGCCCACCGATGACGTCCGGGTGCGCCGCGCCCTGCGTGACGGCTTCGATCTGGCGGCCATCGTCAACAACATCTACCTGGGCACCGTGCCGCGCGCGTGGTCGAACATCGGCCCGGACAACACCGGTTACAACAAGGCCCTGGTCAACACCTGGGGCAACGACGTCCCCGGTGCCAACAAGCTGCTCGACGAAGCCGGCTGGACCGGCCGCGACGCTGAAGGCTATCGCACCCGCGACGGCCAGCGCTTGCGCGTCGAGGTGGGTTATCCGCAGACCTACGTGCGTGACAACCGTGACCTGCTGATCCAGCAGATACAGGCCGCCGTGCGCAAGAATCTGGGGCTGGACCTGGATCTGCGCCTGATCAGTACCGGCGAATGGGTCAAGTCCACGGCTGACGGTTCGTGGCACATCTACCCCAACACCCTCAACCCATCCGACACGGCGCTGTCGCTGCGTGATGTGCTTGGCGCCACCGGTTTTCTGTACCGCAGCGTGGCTCAGCCCGATGAACAGATCACCGGGCTGATCAATCAGGCGCGCGCCACCTCGGACCTCAAGCAGCGTCAACCGATACTGGATCAGATCCAGCAGCGCGCCGTCGATCAGGCGTTTCTCATTCCGCTGTTCGCGCCCAACTATCAACTGGCGGCGCGAGACACGTTGCATGGTCTGAGTTTCGAAGTGCAACTGGATGCACCGTCGAACTTGTATGACGTCTGGAGCGAGGACATAAAAAAATAGCTGATTGACGCAGGAACGGGGGCTGCCGGGCAGTCACCCGTTCCGTGTGCACGGGCAGATTACGCAGCGGCCAGGCACGCTTTCTCAGCGTGGCGAGCAGCGGGCGAACGCAGGTTTCAGGCAAAGGGCGGAAGGTTTTTGTTACCATCTGCGCCATTACGAGCGCTTAAGCGCCGCCCATGATTAGGAAGCCGCCTGATGAGCCACCCTTTCGACGTCGACGCCATTGCCGCGACCTACGCCAACAAGTCCGCGCAGGACATTCTCAAATTCGCCTTCCAGCACTTCGGTGATGAGCTGTGGATTTCCTTCAGCGGCGCCGAAGACGTCGTGCTGGTGGACATGGCCTGGAAGCTCAACAAGAACGTCAAAGTCTTCAGCCTGGACACCGGACGTCTGCATCCGGAGACCTACCGGTTCATCGATCAGGTCCGCGAGCAATACAACATCGCCATCGACATCGTCTCCCCGGACCGGGAAAAGCTCGAGCCGTTCGTCAAGGAAAAGGGCCTGTTCAGTTTTTACCGGGACGGCCATGGCGAATGCTGCGGCGTGCGCAAGATCGAGCCGCTGCGTCGCAAGCTCGGCAGCGTCAAGGCCTGGGCCACCGGTCAGCGCCGCGACCAGAGCCCGAGCACCCGCAACAACGTCGCAGCGGTGGAGATCGACAGCGCCTTTTCGACGCCGGAGCGCACGCTGTATAAATTCAATCCGCTGGCACAGATGAGCAGCGCCGACGTGTGGAACTACATCCGCATGCTGGAATTGCCTTACAACAGCCTGCACGAGCGCGGCTTTATCAGCATCGGCTGTGAGCCCTGCACCCGCCCGGTTCTGCCGAATCAGCACGAGCGCGAAGGTCGCTGGTGGTGGGAAGAAGCCACGCAGAAGGAATGCGGGCTGCACGCCGGGAACCTGATTACGAAGTCCTGATTCGACACAGACCTGATACAGAAGCGCGCTGGCCCGCGATTGCGCTGCAACGGTCACACTCAGGTGACTGACAGTCAGCGATCGCGGGCCAGCGCGCTCATGCAGGTTTTGCGTCTGCCGGCTGTCAATGCTCCGGCAGCACGACCCCTTCGAACAGCTCTTCGAGTTCCTGCTTGTTGTGGCATTGGATAGCCTTGGCCATGACCTCACGGGTCAGGTGCGGGGCGAATTTCTCGATGAAATCGCACATGAACCCGCGCAGGAACGTGCCACGACGGAAGCCGATCTTGGTGATGCTGGCCTCGAACAGCTCGCTGGCGTCGAGGACGACCAGGTCGCTGTCGAGTTTGGGGTCAACGGCCATTTTCGCGACGATACCCACACCCAGCCCCAGTCGAACGTAGGTCTTGATGACGTCGGCGTCGGCCGCGGTGAACACCACTTTCGGCGTCAGGCCGCGATGGCTGAACGCTTCGTCGAGCTTGGAGCGACCGGTAAAACCGAACACGTAGGTCACGATCGGGTATTCGGCGAGGATCTCCAAGGTCAGCTTCGGCACCTTGGTCAGCGGATGTCCCTGAGGCACGACCACGCAGCGGTTCCACGTGTAGCACGGCATCATGACCAGGTCGCCGAACAGCTCCAGCGCTTCGGTCGCGATGGCGAAATCCACCGTGCCGTCTGCGGCCATTTCGGCAATCTGCATGGGCGAGCCCTGGTGCATGTGCAGCGCCACATCGGGGTATTGCTTGATGAAATTGCTGATCACCGGCGGCAGCGCGTAGCGTGCCTGAGTGTGCGTCGTGGCGATGGACAGCGTGCCCTTCTTCTCGTTGGAGAACTCTTGCGCAATCTGCTTGATGCTTTCGACTTTGCGCAGGATTTCCCCTGCGGTGGTGATGATCCGTTCCCCAGCTGGCGTCACACGCGTGAGGTGCTTGCCGCTGCGGGCGAAAACCTCGACACCCAGCTCGTCTTCGAGCAACCGGATCTGCTTGCTGATACCTGGCTGCGAGGTATACAGGCTCTGCGCCGTTGCTGAAACGTTGAGGTCGTGGTGCGCCACTTCCCAGATGTAGCGCAATTGTTGAAGCTTCATATGTATCCCTCAAAGCCGGAAGACGCCACGGGCATCAGCAACGGTATATAACTGGATTAATGGTCAGGAAGACAAAGCTAGAACTTTTTATCACTTTTGAACGGTAATGGCACGCTGCTTTTTTCAGCAGGCGACGTTTTGCTCCCCCACGCTCATGCGCCAGAACGGCTTTGCACCATCGGAACCATGTACACCGGCACTTCGGACAGCTGCAGCACCCGCGCCGCCGTGCGGCCTATCAGCGTATCCCCCTGGGCGCCGTGGCTGTGGCTGCCGACAATCAGCAGATCGACGCGCATTCTGCGCGCCTGTTCGAGTATCACATTGGATGGATCGCCCTGAACCACGCGCAGACTGCAGATCAGCTCGAGATCCTTGTTGTCCTTGCCCATTTCCTCGCGAAAGCTGCGCAGCACCCGGGACTCGATGCCATCGATGACGGTATTGATGCCTTCGTTCTGCAACTCCCTGAGCACGTCCTCGGCCAGATAGCTCTGCAAGACGGACTCGGCGAACAGGCCCATGGGCTCGACCACGTGAATGACGTGCAGCTCTGCCTTGAAATTCCTCGACAGTTCCAGCGCATGTTGCAGCACGTAAGGCGCATAAAGACCGAGGTCCGTGGCGTACAGCATCGAGCGGATCATGTGACCTCCAGGCAGCCATCACAGGCGCAGTCACGATTGAGCGTAGCAGCGAGACGACGAATCGGCCGGTCTGATACAGCTTTCGGGTCTAAAGGTTCAAGGTTTTAGCTCATTGCTGATGCCGTGAGGCACATGCCCGGTGGCAACCACTTCGCGGGCCTTTTCGCAGTGCCCGGGCTGATCGTCGAAAAACACGTCCGCCGCGAATGCTTCCAGAAAGGCCGACTTTTCGAGCCCGCCCAGAAAGAGCGACTCATCCAGACGGATGTCCCATTCGCGCAGAGTGCGGATCACCCGCTCATGGGCCGGCGCTGACCGGGCCGTGACCAGCGCCGTGCGAATCGGGCAAGACTCTTCGGGAAATTCCCTCTGCAGCAGGTTCAAGGCGGCCAGAAACGGTTTGAACGGCCCGCCGGGCAGTGGCTGGCGCGCAGCTTCGCGCTCGCTGGCCTGAAACGCCTCCAGGCCGCCGGACTGGTAGATCCGCTCCGACTCATCGGAAAACAGCACCGCGTCGCCGTCGAACGCGATGCGCAGCTCGGCGCTGGCGGCCCGTCGCGCGCCGCCCGAGAGAATGGTCGCCGCCGCAAACCCGGCATCCAGCGCGCTGCGCACGTCCTCGGCGTGGGTCGAGAGAAACAGATGGCTGCCGAACGCCGCCAGATAAGGGAAAGGGCTGCGCCCGCCCACGAACGCGGCGCGCGAAATATCCAGGCCGTAATGCTGAATCGAATTGAATACGCGAAGCCCGGTGTCGGCGCTGTTGCGCGACACCAGAATCACTTCGACGCGGGACTGGCGAAGGCTGGCATTGAGGCTTAGCAGCTTTTCCACCAGCAGATACGCGTCCCCCGGCTCCAGCACTTCGTCTTCGTGATCGATCTGGTACTGCCGATAGGCTGCGACGCCGTCAGCCATGTAAATGGCATGGCTTTCCCGAAGGTCGAACAACGCGCGAGAAGAAATGGCCAGCACCAATTTCCCGCCAGCGGATTTCATGCTCAGATCATTGGCCATCGGTATCTCCCTTCAACGACTGAGTTCAACGACAGAGTTGCCCTGCCTCTATTGCGCCGTGCGCTCAACGATTGCTGCGGTCGAGAAACGCCAGCGCGTGATACAGCGCCCGGATCTTCGGCATGTCGCAACCCGCCGCCAGCGCTGCGGCCAATGGTCTGGCGTAGATCGCTTCCAGCTCCAGCGCGCGTTTTTCGACGTAGTCGTGGTACATGCTCGGTCGATAATCCGGCATCTGCCCGGTCACGCTGAACAACTGTTGCGCATATCCCGGCGGCAGCGAATGCCCGCAAGCCTCGGCGCCTTGAACCACTTCGGCCATCAAACCTTGAATCAGTTCACGACTGTCGGGATCGGCCATCAACGGCGTGGTGCTCGCCTTTAGCAGCACCGACAGGCCGTTGTAAGGCACGTTCCACACCAGTTTCTGCCAACGGGCCTTGTCGAGGTTGTCCATTGCCACCGACTCGATGCCCGCGGCATGGAACAACGCCGCGCCCTGCTCGACCCGACGCAGGCTTGCCGAAGCGTCTTCGGCCGGGCCGCTGTGATAGCCGATGTTCACGGCGCCGAACGCTTGATGAACGATCTCGCCCGGACCGCTGCGGTGGACGCAGATAAAGCACAGCCCGCCCAATAGATGAAGCGAATCCGGCAGCAGCCCCCGCAGATCGTCCTCCACGCCAAGGCCGTTCTGCAGCAGCAAGACGTTGGCGCCGGGCGCAGCCGCCTGGACGATCGCAGGGGCGACGCCGTCATTTCCGGTGGTCTTGGCCCCCACCAGCAGCCAGTCGCAAGGCGGCATGTCCGCAGCGCTTGCGTACGCCTGAACATGCTCCAGAGTCAGCAGGCCATGCACCTGACTGTCCAGGCGCAGGCCGTTCTGCGAGACGGCGCTGAACTCGCTGCGCAGCAGGAAGTGCACGTCATAGCCGGCGCGCGCCAGCATCAGGCCATAGAAACCGCCGATGGCGCCGGTGCCGATGATGCCGATACGGGGTTGGGTGGTGCTTTCGTTCATGGACGCCCCTTATGGTAATTCGTCAGGTTCGCCGGACAGCACCTGATCAAGGCCGCGGATGATCGCGTCGACAGCGATCTGCGTGCGCAACGCGCCGTAGAACTCGCCGTCACGCACAACAAACATCGCCGGCAGATGAAACACGCCATAGCGCTGTACCGCACCGCCATTTTCTTCGGCGTCGATCCAGGCTATTCGCTCGATGGGAAGATTCAGCCCGGGAAGATGATGCCGCGCCCAACGGCAGCTGGCACAGCCGATGCTGGTGAAAATCAGCAGCGACGTCCCCGGCAATGACAACAGCTGCCGATCGACGTCGAAGTCTGTCAGTTGCAATTGATCCACGTGATTCCCCCGTTTCAGGCTGCACACTATATCGCTGCCGGAGGCCGGCTTTGCAAATTCCGCTCATTCGCGGCCGCCGGTTGCCCGGTGCGCCCTGCAAAGCCGTGTTTGTTGGTCGAAAGCGGCCATTACCCATTGTCGAAGTACCGGCTAACGCGCTAAGGTTCCGCTCCCCCGTTGCGCTCAATAATGCTCGGCTCCGCCGCACGGGGACGCTGGCGGCCAGCATCCGTGACCTGATGAGTAACACGATGGCTGATTTACCGATTGACGACCTCAACGTTGCCTCCAACGAGACACTGATCACTCCGGATCAGCTCAAACGCGAAATTCCCCTCACTGCAGCCGCGCAAGCCACTGTCAGCAAGGGCCGCGAAGTCATCCGCGACATTCTCGATGGCAAGGATCACCGCCTGTTCATCGTGATCGGGCCTTGCTCGATCCACGACATCAAGGCCGCCCACGAATACGCCGACCGCCTGAAAGCACTGGCGGCGGAGGTGTCCGACACGCTGTATCTGGTCATGCGTGTGTATTTCGAAAAGCCGCGCACCACCGTCGGCTGGAAAGGCCTGATCAACGACCCGTACCTGGATGACTCTTTCAAGATTCAGGACGGTCTGCACATCGGTCGTCAGCTACTGCTGGATCTGGCCGAAAAAGGCCTGCCGACCGCCACCGAAGCGCTCGACCCGATCTCCCCGCAGTATTTGCAGGATCTGATCAGCTGGTCGGCCATCGGCGCGCGCACCACCGAATCCCAGACCCACCGTGAAATGGCTTCGGGCCTGTCCTCCGCCGTCGGCTTCAAGAACGGCACCGATGGCGGCCTGACCGTCGCGATCAACGCCCTGCAGTCGGTTTCCAATCCGCACCGTTTCCTGGGCATCAACCAGGAAGGTGGCGTGTCCATCGTCACCACCAAGGGCAACGCCTACGGCCACGTCGTGCTGCGCGGCGGTAATGGCAAGCCGAACTACGACTCGGTGAGCGTCGCCCTGTGCGAGCAGGCGCTGGACAAGGCGAAAATCAAGGCCAACATCATGGTCGATTGCAGCCACGCCAACTCCAACAAGGATCCGGCGCTGCAGCCACTGGTCATGGAAAACGTCGCCAACCAGATTCTCGAAGGCAACCAGTCGATCATCGGCCTGATGGTCGAAAGCCACCTGAACTGGGGCTGCCAGGCCATTCCCAAGGATCTGGCCGACCTGCAATACGGCGTGTCGATCACCGATGCCTGCATCGACTGGGACAGCACCGAGAAAACCTTGCGCAGCATGCACGCCAAGCTCAAGGACGTCCTGCCCAAGCGCCAGCGCGGCTGATCCGGACGCTAGAAACGACAACGCCGAGCAAATGCTCGGCGTTTTTCATTCAGTCTCAGGTCAGATCTTCGCGGCCTGACGCTGATTGCGCTCCATGTAACGTTCCACATACGAGCACGACGGGATCACGGTGTAGCCCATGCTGTCCGCATAATCGAGCGCCACTTCGGTCAGTGCCGCTGCAATACCGCGTCCACGCAACGCATTAGGGACGAAGGTGCGGTAGATATCCAGGGTCTGTTTCCCCAGGTCCATATACGTCAGATAGGCACGATGACCGTCAATGTTCACCTCGAACTGGTGACCGGTCTCGTCATGGTGGATGGACAACGCCTCGCTCATCACTACTCCTCGCGGGTCTTGGATTTTGACCCCTACCTTACCGATGTTTGTCCGGCGAAGGAACCTCTACGCCACCCTGTGCCTGTTTGGACACCGAGAAGAGCTTTGCTGTTCTCAAACAAATGAGCACCTGCAAATAGTAGGCACCATTGTCGAATCTGCTCAAGGGAATCAACAGCAAAATGCGCTGCCGCACATCTGACCGCTCTTTCGGTTGAACCTGACGTCGCCGACGAATGTCCATTGAGACGCCCTGCTCACGGCAAAGTCACTTTAAACACAGTCAAGGATGCGCCTGTAACGATCATCGTCTATACAAAAAAGGTCGCCTGCGATTCGATGTAATCCCTTTCGGGATTTGATCAGGCACTGCGGACCGACTTCGGCAACCATGGGCACATTTAAGCGTCACCGACTGCGCCCGAATCCCTGACAGGCGACTGCGCCTGACAGCGATGGTTTTTTTCCGATAAAAAACGTGAGGAGTTGCTCGGAACACTTTCAAAGCAAAGAATTTTATGCAGTTCTTGCGTTGGGTCCGTTTACTTACTACAAACAATGGGTACTATGTACGCCGGTCATTTTCTCACTTTCGAGAGATGACTAACTTGATAGAAGTCCTTTAAGGGGAACACGATGAACAACGTTCTGAAATTCTCTGCTCTGGCCCTGGCCGCAGTTCTGGCTACCGGTTGCAGCAGCGCATCCAAAGAAACCGAAGCTCGTCTGACTGCTACTGAAGACGCAGCCGCTCGTTCACAAGCTCGTGCTGATGAAGCCTATCGCAAGGCTGATGAAGCTCTGGCTGCTGCTCAGAAAGCTCAGCAGACTGCTGACGAAGCCAACGAGCGCGCTCTGCGCATGTTGGACAAGGCAAGCCGCAAGTAATAGTCCCTTCGGGATTATTAAAAAGCCGACCCGGTTACGGGTCGGCTTTTTTATTGCCTGCATGACGCATTCAGGCATCAAAAAACCCGACCACCCTGCTCCGCTGCGAAGCCTGATGGCCGGGTCTCGCGCGCGGCGTCGTTACTGCAGGGTCATAGGCGCGCTGCTGACCACCGGAGCCGGCGTGCCGGGCACGGCGATTTCCACCGGCATGCCGTCTTCGGCGGCGACCACGTCACGCACCTCATCCCAGTTGATGCGCAGGTTATTGGCCAGGTCTTCACGCTTGAGCAGCGCATTGATGACGGCAGTGTGCTTGTCGACCACCGAAGGGTTGCCGCTTTCGTCCAGCGGCGTGTGCGCTTCAAGATAGACCTTGCCGCCGCTGATGCCGAACTTGTACGGCTCGTTCATGATCCGCACCGTGGTGCCCACCGGCACCATGTCCGCCATTTCCAACACGTTGTTGTTGTACATGCGGAAACAGCCGTGGCTGGTGCGCATGCCGATGCCGAACTTCTTGTTGGAGCCGTGAATCAGGTAGCCCGGCAGACCGAGGCCGAATTTGAACGGCCCCAGCGGGTTGTCCGGACCTGCCGGCACGACGTTGGGCAGGATGTCGCCGTCTGCGGCGTGCTCGGCCTTGACCGACGCGGGTGGCGTCCAGGTCGGGTTTGGCGTCTTGGCCGTGACCTTGGTGGTGGACACCGGCGACCCCCAGCCCTCGCGGCCGATACCCAGCGGGAACGTGTACACCACGTTCTGTCCTTTCGGGTAGTAATACAGACGGTACTCGGCGAGGTTGATGACAATCCCCTCGCGCGGGCCCGGCGGCAGGATGAAACGCGTCGGCAGGACCACCTGAGTACCGGCGCCCGGCAGCCAGGCATCGACACCCGGGTTGGCCGCGATCATTTCCAGATAACCCAGATCGTAACGGGTGCCCAGATCGGCGAAGGTGTCTTCGTAGCGGGCGGTCACGGTCTGGACTTGCCCGATGATGTCCTCGCCCGGCGGCGGCAGCGGGAATTCCAAAGCAGAAACAGGGCCGGCCGCACACAGTGCAGCAAGCGACAGACAGCGGGCGAAAGCTGGAATGCGCGACAACATCCGGGAATCCTTGGGTAAACGGGAGGCTTGAATGAGCGCGATTGTACACGCACGCCAACGGCTTCGGGAGTGGGCGCGACGGCTTACACGCCTGCTTCGAGCTCAGGCCAGATGGGGTGCATGCCACGTCGCTGCGCATCGATGATCGCGCGGCACAGCGGACAAAGGCGCTCGTCCTGGTAGATCGCCTGCTCGACCCCCGACCAGCGTGGCTGAGCGGGCAACAGCGTGCCGCACAGCGTACGGTCGGCGGAACCTGCCAGTTCCAGCTGCCGCGCGACCAGATGCACAAGCACTTCCTGGCAGGCGAACAGGTCAAGCTGCTCGTCAGGCTCGATCAGTTGATAGGCATAAAGTGACCAGGCGGGACGGCGCGGCATCGGGGGCTCCAGTTCGGGGGCGCCACATTAGCCGAAAGCCCCCGTCCAGAAAAGGCCTGCAGCCCTTTAAAGTAGCGGTTTTAGCTGCGGCCAGACGTTTTCGAGCAATTTGCCCTGAGCGTTGGCCGCCGGATGCAGACCATCGGCCTGGGTGTACTCGGGATGGCCGCCTACGCCTTCCAGCATGAACGGCACAAGCGCGACCTTCTTCTCGGCCGCAAGGTCGGCGTATACCTGCTTGAACGCATCGGTGTAGCGGGCGCCGTAATTGGGTGGAATCTGCATGCCCAGCAACAGCACTTTCGCACCGGCGGCCCGCGAGCTGTCGATCATCGATGCAAGATTTTGTTTCAATTGCGCCGGCGGCTGGCCGCGCAGGCCGTCATTGCCGCCCAGTTCGAGGATCACCAGGTCCGGTTTATGCGCTGCAAGCAGCGCCGGCAGCCGCGCCTGGCCGCCGGCACTGGTGTCGCCGCTGACCGACGCATTGACGACCTTGTCCTTGTAACCTTGATCCGCCAGGCGCTGCTCCAGCAGACTGACCCAACCCAGGCGGGTATCCAGGCCGAAAGCGGCGCTGATACTATCGCCAACGATCAGCACCGTGCCTGCCATGGCTCCTTGAGACAACAGCAGCAAACCCAGGCCAGCACTTAAAAACCACGCACGCATCGGATTCTCCATGAGCGAAAGTATTCTCAGTGCCCGGCACCTCAGCAAAGTGGTCCCGAGCACCGAAGGTGACCTGACCATCCTGCACGAACTCTCCCTGGAACTAAACAAGGGCGACACGCTGGCCATCGTGGGCGCATCGGGTTCGGGCAAGTCCACCCTGCTGGGCCTTCTCGCCGGTCTGGACCTGCCCAGCGCCGGTTCGGTAATGCTCTCGGGCCGCAACCTGAGCGAGCTCGACGAAGACCAACGCGCCAGAGTGCGTGCCGAACACGTGGGATTCGTGTTCCAGTCCTTTCAGTTGCTCGACAGCCTCAATGCCCTGGAAAACGTGATGCTGCCCATGGAACTGGAAGGTCGCAAGGACGCCAGGGATCGCGCCCGGCACCTGCTTGAGCGGGTCGGGCTGGGTCAGCGCCTGACACACACGCCGCGCCAGCTGTCCGGTGGCGAACAGCAACGGGTCGCGATCGCTCGTGCCTTTGCCGCCGATCCCGACGTACTGTTTGCCGATGAGCCGACCGGCAACCTCGACAGCCACACCGGCGAGCGCATCAGCGACCTGTTGTTCGAGTTGAACCAGGAACGCAATACGACGCTGGTGCTGGTGACCCATGACGAACGCCTGGCCCATCGTTGCCGGCGCCTGATCCGACTTGAAGGTGGCCGACTCGCCGCCCCTCTGGAGCCTTGATGGCACGCCTGCCGTTCGCCCGCCTGCTCAGTCTTGCCGCCCGCCAGCTTCTGCGCGATGCCCGCGCCGGAGAACTGAGGGTGCTGTTCTTCGCCCTGATCGTCGCGGTCGCGGCGAGCACCGCCATCGGTTATTTCGGAGCGCGCCTGAACAGCGCCATGCTGCTGCGCGCCACGGAGTTTCTTGGCGCTGACCTCATCCTTGGCGGTTCCACGCCGGCCAAACCCGAACAGATCGAGGCAGGCACTGCACTGAAGCTCGATCATTCGCACATCGTGATTTTCTCCAGCGTCGTTGCCACCGACAGCGGCATTCAACTGGCCAGCGTGAAGGCCGTCGACGCGGCTTACCCTCTGCGCGGTGAGTTGAAAAGCGCCGAGGCGCCGTATCAGCCGGAGGTCAGCGGCGGCGAGCCGCAGCCGGGTGAGGCCTGGGCCGAGGCGCGGGTTCTGGTGGCGCTGGACCTCAAGGTCGGCGACAGCATCGACGTCGGCTCCAAAACCTTGAAGCTGACCCGCGTGCTCACCTACGAGCCGGATCGTGCGGGTAATTTCTACAGCCTGACGCCGCGGGTGATGATCAACATGGCTGATCTTGAGGCCACCAAGGTGGTGCAGCCCGGCAGCCGCGTGACCTATCGGGACCTCTGGCGCGGCACGCCGCAGGCGCTTGCGGCGTACCGCAAGGCCGTGGAACCAGGCCTGGCGCCGAATCAGAAGATCGACGACGCTCGCGACGGCAATCAGCAGATCGGCGGTGCGCTGGGCAAGGCCGAGCGTTACCTGAACATGGCGAGTCTGGTGGCGGTGTTGCTGGCGGGTGTCGCGGTGGCGCTCTCGGCGGCGCGCTTCGCGGTCAGGCGTTTCGATGCCAGCGCACTGCTGCGCTGCCTCGGATTATCGCGCAGCGAAGCGTTGCTGCTGTTCAGCCTGCAACTGGCCATGCTCGGCATCGCCGCAAGTGTCGTCGGCGCCCTGCTGGGCTGGTTCGCCCAACTCGGCCTGTTTTACCTGCTCGACAGTCTGCTGCCGGCTGCCGTGCCTCCCGGCGGCTGGCTTCCGGCCCTCGCAGGGATCGGCACCGGGCTCGTCGCCCTCGCCGGTTTCGCCCTGCCGCCCCTGGCGGCGCTCGGGCGCGTTCCGCCGCTGCGCGTGCTGCGCCGCGACATGCTGCCGATTCCTGCGAGCACCTGGCTGGTCTACGGCGCGGCCCTGCTTGCACTGGGCCTGATCATGTGGCGCTTGAGTCTGGATCTGGTGCTGACCTTCGCCCTGCTCGGCGGTGGCGTGATTGCCGCGCTCGTGCTTGGCGCGGTCCTGCTGCTGGCCCTGCGCAGTCTTCGTCGCTTGCTGGCGGGCGCCTCGTTGCCCTGGCGTCTGGGCTTGGGTCAACTCTTGCGCCACCCGATGGCGGCGGCCGGTCAATCGCTGGCGTTCGGTCTGATCCTGCTGTCGATGGGGTTGATCGCGCTGCTGCGCGGCGAATTGCTCGACACCTGGCAGAACCAGTTGCCCAAGGACGCGCCGAACTATTTTGCGCTGAACATCCTGCCCAACGACAAAGACAACTTCGCCGGCCAAATGGGCCGCCTGTCCAGCCACAGCGCGCCCCTGTACCCAATGATTCCGGGCCGCCTGATGAGCATCAACGGCGAACCGGTGAGCAAATTCGTCACCAAGGACTCCCGTGGCGAAAACGCGACCCAGCGTGACCTCAACCTGACCTGGTCGGCACGATTGCCGGAAGGCAACAGCATCACCCAAGGCCAGTGGTGGAACGATCAACTGCCAGCCGAGGGCGTCACACCGGGCGTATCGGTGGAGGCCAAGCTGGCCGCCAGCCTGAACATGAAGCTGGGCGACACCCTCGGGTTCGTGATCGGCGGGGTCAGTCGGGAGGTCAAGGTCACCAGCCTGCGCGACATCAACTGGGACACCTTCCAGCCCAACTTCTTCGTGATCTTCCAGCCGGGCACCCTCGAGGATGTCCCCACCACTTACCTGACCAGCTTCTATCTGGCGCCGGGCAACGATCAACAGATCGTTGAATTGTCGCGGGCGTTTCCGGCCGTGACGATCCTTCAGGTCGAGGCGTTGCTCGAGCAGCTGCGCAGCATTCTCGATCAGGTCACGCTCGCCGTGCAGTACGTGCTGCTGTTCGTGCTGGCGGCAGGCCTTGCGGTGCTGTTCTCCGGGTTGCAGGCGACGCTCGACGAACGTATCCGCCAAGGCGCGCTGCTACGGGCACTGGGCGCCAACCGCGCGTTGCTGACCAAAGCGCGACGCATTGAGTTCGGACTGCTGGGCGCCGTCAGTGGCGTGCTGGCGGCACTGGGATGCGAGCTGGTGAGCTTCGTGCTCTACCGTTACGCCTTCAATCTGCAATGGCATCCGCACGCCTGGTTGCTGCTGCTGCCGCTGATCGGCGCACTGCTGGTGGGCGGCGCGGGCGTGTTCGGCACGCGCCGGGCGCTCAACGCAAGTCCCCTGACCGTGCTTCGCGAGGGTTGATTGCGCCAGGGCAGCGCGTCTGGGCTGTAATTGCCAGCGCGCCTGGGCTGTAAATGCTTGCGCGCCTGCCCTGGCACGCTGGCGGGTTATTTCGGGTATTCGATGTGGGTGATCCACCAGAGCTTGGTGCCTGCGGGAACGGGCACCGCCGCCTCGTCGCCGACTTCTTTCTTCAGCAGCGCCCTGGCCATTGGTGAATCGATGGAAATGTAATCCATGCGCCCGTAGATCTCGTCATACCCGACGATGCGAAACTTCTTGGTTTCGCCCTCCTCGTCCTCGACTTCCACCCAGGCGCCGAAGAACACCCGGCCGTCCTGCTCGGGCGAATAGCTGACGACGCGCATGTCCTCGAGGCGTTTGCGCAGGTAGCGGATCCTGCGATCGATCTCGCGCAGCAGCTTCTTGTTGTACTGGTAATCCGCATTCTCGCTGCGGTCACCCAGCGAAGCCGCCCATGTCACCTTCTGGGTGATGTCCGGACGATGTTCGCGCCACAGGTAATCCAGCTCTTTTTTCAGAGCGGCATGGCCTTCGACGGTAATGATCTTGGTGCTCATTTCACTCATCAGTACTCTCACGATCCAGACTGCGCCAAGCCTACACGCTTGCGCCGTAAACCCCTCAACGAACACGGCTGATTCCTGCCCGCCGGATCTTCACTTCACCAGACGCGTTTCCTTGGAGGGCCGATAGCCAAAATAGGCGCTGTAGCATTTGCTGAAATGACTGGGCGAGACGAAGCCGCACGCAACCAGCACTTCAACCTGCGACAACTCGGTGTGCTGCAGCAGACGCCGCGCTTCGGTGATGCGCAGTTCCATGTAATAGCGCTGGGGCGTGGTGCCCAGTTGCTCCTTGAACAGGCGCTCGATTTGTCGCCGCGAACGCCCTGCGTAAGCGGCCAGTTGCTCCAGTTCGAGCGGTTCTTCCAGGTTGGCATCCATCAGATTGACGACTTCCCTGAGCGGCGCACTGACAGACAAGTGGCGGGTGGGCTTGATACGTCTGTAGCGCGACTCTTCGAAGGAGAGAATGTCTTCGATGCCCTCGATCAATGCCTTGTCGTGCAGCCCTTTGATCCACTCGAGCGCCATGTGGAAAGCCCCTGCGGGGCTTGAGGCGGTCAGGCGGTCGCGATCCACCACAAAGGCTTCGCTGGTCACGCGGGCGACCTTGGATATCTCGGCCAGCGCCGCCCGATGCTCGGGGTGAATGGCGCAACGGTAGCCGTCGAGCAGGCCCGCCGCCCCGAGGAACCAGGCCCCGTTCCACAGACCGGCCAGGGTCAGCCCAAGCTCTGCGGCGTTCGCCAGCAGATCGATGAGCTCTTCACTGGCCTTCAGTTCGGTCCGGTAGCCGCCGCAGATCACCAGCAAGTCGAGTTCTTTGAGGGCCTGCGCATCGAGCCGCGCGTCAGGGCGGATGATCAGGCCCAGATCACTGGTGACCTCGCCGTCCTGCAGACCGAACGTGCGTGACGAAAACAGCGTGGGACGAAGCAGGTTCGCCGTGACGATGGTATCCAGTGCCTGGGTGAAGGCCGGCAGCGAAAAATGCTCGAGCAGGAGAAATCCCGCCCGGGTCTGCGCCGATGGCTGCTTGTTCTCATCCAGATAACGAAGGTTCTTGCCCTTCATGCATCCGCTGAATTCTCTTCGTTCGATCAATGCCGCCTCGCTTGCGTCCCGGATCGCACCCGGCCGGATAGGAGCGTCATTCTATCGAATGTTCCGGTGCCACTTGCAGGCGTTCGGTAAAGAGACAAACGGACGCTCCGAAAAACCTGCTCAAACGCTTACAATCGCCACTTTTTACCGCAAGCAGACTAACCAGGCAGTTTATGGCGCTCGATCCCACCACGATGTTGACTCTCTCGATCGCCCTGGCCGCAGCCGCCGCGCTGTATCTGGCAGTGGAATGGCGCAATGTCCGCGAGCCCTCGCTGCTTTTCTGGAGCGCCGGGTTCGCCACGATCAGCGTCGGCTGCGTACTGGCGCTGTTACGCAGCAGCGGCATTCTGATCATCGGCATCTGGTTCGCCAACGGCTTGCTGGTGACGGCCCACTTTCTGTTCCTGCTGGGCGTGGCGCGCTTTACCGAGGCGCGGCTGTCGCGGGCCTGGTACCTGATCTTCGTGGTCTGGCTGGGCTTGCTGTTTCTGCCGGATCAGCCCTGGTGGTCGAAGGTCATGCTGGTCGCCAATTCGCTGCTGATCACGCTGCTGATGTTGCGCGCCAGCTTTCTGCTGCGGCCCCATGGCCGTTCGCTGAGCGAAGGCGCGGTGCAGTTGCGCTACGTGCTGCTCGCCCACGGCATTTTCTATTTTTCCAAGGCGGTGACGGCCGTAATCCCGGGCACATTGATCGACCTGGCGGCGTTTCGGGGCGAGATCATCCAGATTTCGCTGGTCGAAGGCGCCATGGCGATCATGCTCATCGCGCTGTCGATGACAGGCTCGGAGCGCTATCGGCGGGAAAAACGCATTGCGCGCCTGGCCGCTCGCGACCCGCTGACGGCGCTGTACAACCGCCGCGCGCTGGAAGTCCGGGCACCGCGCCTGCTGGAAGACGTCAGTGCCGATCGGCCCGGCGCGTTGCTGCTGCTGGACATCGACAACTTCAAGCCGGTCAACGACCTGTATGGCCACACCGCAGGCGACCGCCTGTTGATTGCCCTGAGCGAGATGATTCGCGCGGTGTTGCCCGAAGGCTCGCTGGCGGCGCGCCTGGGTGGCGATGAGTTCGTGATCCTGCTGAGCCACGCCTCCAGCGAACGCATTCTGGGATTGAGCGACACGTTGCGCGAGCAGTTCCACAAAGCCGCATCGCAGGCCTTCAGCACGCCGGAGCCGGTGACCCTGAGCATCGGAGCGAATCTGTTCGTGCAGCCGCCCGCCAGTCTCGCGGCGTTGATTGAACAGAGTGACGCCGCGTTGTATGAATCCAAGCGCGGCGGACGCAACAGCATTCGGCTGGTGGACCAGACCGTCGCCAGCCGTGACCCGCTGGGCACGATGTGATCCACCCTTTGCCGCGCTGCTCCAGGCGCGGCGCTTGCGATGACGGTGTGAGGTGGGTCAGCTGTTGCGTCTCGCCGCGCGAACCGACGTCCGTTCGCTGACGAACCGATTGCCCTGAGGGGTGCGCCTCGCAACCACGCGGCCTCCTTGGATGGAGACGTCCACGTAGCCTTGATCCCGCAAATACAGAAGTGCCGTGAAATCCAGCGGCGCAACGGTGTACGCCAGTTCATCGACGAAGGTCACGAGGAGCGTCACGGCACGGGATTCAAGCATGGAACTCGCCTCTGCTGAGTACTAGTGGCAATTTGTCAGCAGGTGCTGAGGCGAGTTCCATTTATTTGCAGGCGATTGCCGATATCTGCCAGGGCACCGAGGTGGCTGTGGCGACGCGGCGGCCGCCTGTCAGCATTGCTGCCGGTATTTCAAACCGCCGGCCTGGCGATGACTCTCAACAGGTATCGCAACCTGCGGAGGTCTTTGTGATGGAAATGACAATGTTTGCCCTGGGCGTCGTGATCGTCGTCCTGTTGATCGATGCATGGATTGCCTACAGCGTGTCGCGCAGCCAGAAAACGGCGGCCACGAAGCTGGGGTGGATCGTCCTGGTGTTTGCGCTGCCAGTGGTGGGCTGGATCATCTGGGGCCTGTACGGCCCGAGAGGCATCGTCAAAGGCCCCACTTCTCAGGAGCACAGCAAGGGCTGAGGGGCTGACGTCGTGATGGACGTCAGGCATGCAGCAATGCCTTGATCCTGGCGACCATCGCGGCGATATCGAAGGGCTTCTCGAACACCTCCAGAAACAGATCCGGCCGCGCCGTACCCAAATGCGCCTGGGCGCCGCTCATCAACACGATCGGCGTCGGCAGATACGCGGCGTTCTGCTTGACTCGCTCGGCAAACTCAAGCCCGGTCATCCCGGGCATCATAAAGTCGGTGACAATAAGGTCCGGGCGCTCACGCCCCAATATTTCAAGCGCCTTCAGCGCGCTGGTGGCCGTGACCGTCATGAAGCCCTCATCCTCGAGGGCAAAACTGAGGATGTCGGCGATCAGATATTCGTCGTCAACGATCAGAACGGTTTTCATATTCCACACGCTTCTGGATACCGGGGTCGAAACACTACGCAGAAATTTTTTCCCACCTGGCATTCTGCTGCTGATCGCATGGTGTCAGACCTTTTTCCACTGCATCCCGTTATTACCTATAACGACCTCAAGCAGCGAAGGGTCATAAGCGCTCTGTGTCCTCTTGAGAATGCGCGGCCATTGATGAAGTTCATTCAGTTGATGCGCGAACAGGACGAGCAGTCGATACGCAGGCGGGCAAGCGTCAGAGTGCCCTATGCGGCCCCCGCGCACGCGCGTCCCGGCAAAAACGCTGAACGAACCCGACAGGGCCCAGTCCGAAACCATGAAGGCAGCCATTGCCCAAAAACACCCTTCATAAAACAACACCAGAATAAGGAACGACCCCATGGCCCATTTCATTAAGACTTCCGCACTTGCACTTGCCATCGCCCTCAGTGCTCAAGCCGTTTATGCCGCTCAAGACAGCGACGACTTCGTTGAAGATGCCTCAGCCAAAGGCGTGGCCGAAGTCGAGGCCGGTAAACTGGCGCAGGAAAAAGGCTCCTCGGCCGATGTGAAATCGTTTGCCGAGATGATGGTTAAAGACCACACCGCCGCCAATGAAAAGTTGAAGTCGCTGGCAGGTTCGAAAAAGCTCGAAGTGTCGACTGACGCGCAGTTAATGGACAAAGCCAAATCCATGATTCTCGAGTTGCGCAGCGCCAAGTCGTTCGATCAGGCGTACGCCAACAATCAGGTCAATGCTCACGAAGCGACGATCAAACTGTTCGAAGAAGAAGCCAACAATGGCAAGGATGCCGACCTGAAAGCATTTGCGACTGCGACGCTACCCAAGCTGAAAGCGCACCTTGAGCAAGCCAAGGCGCTGGCCAAAGCCCACGGTGGTAATGCCGCCAATTGATTTAACCAGTGTCACACGGGTAAGTTGCCTCCGAACGCCTGTCCTTTTCGGGCCACGGCGTTCGGAACGCATACATCGGATTACGGCTTGACCTTCGATTTGTCGACCATCTGCTTGATGGTGCCGGTCGGAATAGTGACCAGCGCATATTTATCCTGAATTTCCACCCATTGCTCATTCTTGCCCGGCGCACTCAGGTGACGCTGTTGCCAATCCTTGAGTGCCAGGCTCTCGCGCTGATACTCATCAGGCACATTATCGCCCGCCTTTATCTGTTTCACGCCCGCGCCAGGACGATCGAGCGTGACGCTGGGTTCCTCTGCCGCGTAACTCAGGCTGCTGAAGATGCAAACTGCGGCAAGCGCCAGGTGACGAATGCAGTGGGTCATGATTGAACTCCTCGGTAACTGTTGATGGGCGACTTGAAAAGACGCAAGGCTGATGCAACAGAAGTTTCGAGGCAGCGAGAACCGGATAATTTCGTCCGGGAATGCACCCGGAGACGAACGGTTTACTTGCGAAAGTTCACTGCCATGAAGACGCGATGCAGGGCCTGCCTGCGCCAGATAGACACGCGCCATGGGTCAGGCAAAAAAAGAGGCGCTCTTTAGAGCGCCTCTTTTGCAACTGGTATTGGCAGGTTTTACATCGTCGGGGACTATTGTCCTCGAAGCGATGGCGAAAGCCTTGGCGTTACTTGGACAACCAAGATTCCACTTCGGCGCTGCCGTATTCGGCTTTCCAGGCTTTCAGCGTCTTGTGGTTGCCACCTTTGGTTTCTACCAGCTCGCCAGAATGCGGGTTTTTGTAGACCTTGACCGAACGCGCCTTGCGCGTGGACTTCTCGGCGACTGCAGGTGCGCCCTTGCGGCTGCCGGACTGCGGCTCGAGGATGCTGACGATTTCGCGCAGACTGAAGTTGTACTCGCCCAGCAAGTTACGCAGTTTGGTTTCGAACTCGATCTCCTTTTGAAGGCCGGAATCGTTCTTCAGCGTTTCAAGCTCGGCCAGTTGCGCGGCGAGCTGCTGTTCAAGTTTACGGAATTCGGCAAGGCGGGACATGTGTAGCTCCTGATATCGATGAGTACCCACAACTCTAGTTGATCAGTGGTGCATATATCAATCACGGTTTTTGCGACGCCGGGAAACATTCACTCAATGACACCGGCACCTGACCGTTCATCGCGGATTATTTATTTTTGCAAACTCTTCTGCACACCGGATGAGTCACACACTGAGAGCAACTGGCAACCCTGCCAGCTTTGACCTTTGTTCATTCTTGCGAAGAGGCTTACTAGATGAAAAACAAGATGAGTTTTGCATTCGCGATCGCCGGCTTGACCTGCGCGCTGTCAATGCCGTTGATGGCCGCCACCAGCAGCACCGGCTCGGGCACTTCCAGTGGCAGCAGCACGAGCGGCTCGACGTCTGACAGTTCCTCGCGTCCAAGTGGCACCAACGGCGCCAACACCAATGGCACCGCATTGCCCGGCTCCGGCGGCGAAGCTGGCAGCGGCGGCAACTCAAGCCCGGGCAACAAGACACCGTCCGGCGCAGGATCGAGTTCCGACAGCACGGGCACTTCCGGCACCCGCTCCGGCAGCGGTTCCTGACTCAGCGCTCAGACTGGCCAGACGTTCTGCCTGACGCTGGCCAGTCAGCTGCTTTGCCTGTCGTCCTGCTCGAATTCGCCTCTGCTTCGATTAGCCTTTGCTTCGACTAGCCTCTGCTTCGATCAACCAAACGCGATCAATAGCCCACGCCCCGAACGCCGCCGGAGGCGCGAATGGATTCGCCGGTCACCCAATGCGCATCATCCGACGCCAGAAACAGCGCCAGCCCTGCGATGTCCTCAGGCTCGCCAAAGCGCCCTAACGGAGTGCCAGCAATCAACTTCTCGCCCAGCTCACCGGCAAAATGTCCGTCGGTCGCAGGCGTGTTGGTATGCCCCGGCAGAATTGAATTGACCCGAATCCCGCGCGGCCCCAGCTCTCTGGCCAGCGCGAAGGTCAATGTATCGACGGCGCCTTTTGTCGCGGAATAGACGCTGGACGCCAGGTACGGGTCAGTGCTGAGGATGGAACTGATGTTGATCACACTGCCCTTGGACGACAGCAACTTCACGCCTTCGCGAATCGCCAGCAAGTAGCCGAGCACGTTGAGATTGAATTGCTTGTGGAATGCCTCTTCGGTCAGGTCATCGATGAGCTGGAACACCGCAACGCCAGCGTTATTGACCAGGATGTCCAGCGTGCCGAATTCGCCCCGGATGGTCTCGAACAGGCGCACGACGTCCGCCTCGCGGCTCATGTCCGCTTGCATCGCCAAAGCCGACCCGCCGTTCGAGGCAATGTCAGCCACCACCGCCTCGGCCTCACGTCGACTGGAGGCGTAATTGACGATCACTGTCGCACCCTGCGCGCCCAGTGCTCGGGCGATGCCTGCGCCGATGCCTTTGGAGGCCCCGGTGACTAATGCGGTTTTTCCTTGAAGCTTCATGGCAACGACCTTCTGTTAAGTGAGAGTACCCGAGAGCGGCCCGTGGCCGCCCTGCACCTGCCGTCGCGAATCGACGCAGCGCATTGACCCAGTATTCGCTCATCGCTCTGGTGCAGCGTGCCGGTTTGTCGCGCATCCTTGCCTATTCTTCTCAAACGCTTGCGCGGCCCCGGCAACTGGCCCATGGTCGCAGACATGGAAAATGCACTGGCGGAACTGCGCAGTCTGGTGATGCGCGCAAATGACAAATGGACCGACACCGGACTGCCGCGCGTGGCAATGGTCCGCGCTGAGGCGTGCGCCGATCAGGTCTATCCGCCGATGCTGCATCTGGTGCTGCAAGGCCGCAAAACCCTGTCGATCGCCGATGACGTGCGGCGATATCCCGCAGGCAGCTACTTCGTGGTTTCAGTGGATGTGCCGGCGACCGGGCAGGTGCACGCCGAAGATCAAGACCAGCCTTACCTTGCGGTCAGCCTGACCCTGGACAGCGAGGTGATCGCCGCTTTGTTGCTGGACGAGGGCAAGGCCTCGAACGCGCCGGGCGATGCGTGTTTCGACGCGGTGACGGCGTCACCGGAAATGATCGACGCGTGGCTGCGCATGATGCGTTTGATGGACCGTCCCGATGAAGCTGGCGTGCTCGCGCCCATGATCGAGCGGGAGATCCTCTTTCGCGCACTGCAGGGATCGTTGGGCGAAATGCTGCGCGACATGGCGCGGCCCGAAGGTCGCCTGGCGCAGATCCGCCGCGCCACGCACTGGATTCGCGAACATTACACCGAACCTTTCCGGGTAGAACCGCTGGCGGGCATGGCGGACATGAGCGTCGCGGCGTTTTACCGGCATTTCAGATCGGTGACCGGCATGACACCGATCCAGTATCAGAAGCGCTTGCGCCTGTTAAGGGCTCGCTGGCTGCTGTTGTTCGACACGTTGGACGCCACATCTATCGCCTACACCGTGGGCTACGAGAGCGCATCGCAGTTCAGCCGTGAATACGCCCGCCTGTTCGGTCTGCCACCTGCGCGCGACGCCGCGCGATTCAAGATCCCGGCCGCGACATCACGCCCGGGCATTGAGGTGCCACCCCGACGTGAGCGCGCACGCCAGGGCTAATCGTCGCTGATAACGGTCCCTTCGATACATTCGGCAAAATCGCTGCCGAATACCCGTGCAGGGGTTTCGAAGCCAGGCTGCCGTTCGCCGATCAAGACGCGGCGCGCCGCTTCAATGGCCGACAGCGGCGTGAAGGTGTAACCGTTGACGGTCTCGATCACCGAACGCGAAACCGCGCCGTCTGCCGCCGTCACTTCGACCACTGCGCGAGCGCGATGGGCTTCGCGTTCGGCGGCCGTCGGCCCGTCGGGAAGCAACGCAAGGTCGCCTTGGGGAAACGCGTCAGCGGCAATATGCACGTACATGGCGATGTCAGGAATCTGCGTCGAATGCCAGGCCGTCACCAGATCGCCGAACGACAATGGCTCGCAGAGAACCGGACCGTCACCGAAATCGAACGGTTGCGCGGCTGCATCGGGGGTGGCCACCAGTTCACCGTCGACCCGCGCCATCACACCGGCGGCGACGATCTCGCCCACGCTCATGGCCGAGCCACGGGACATCGAACCCGGAACCTGCAGGGCAATGCGCAGTGCCCGCGGATCGGGCGTTCGCCGGGCCAACCGCACCGCCAGACTGTCGGTCGGCACGACATCCCAGCCGACACCCGGCATCAGCATCACGCCGGCTTCGCTGGCCAGGTCGCCCAGTCGCTCAGCCAGCCGGTAGACAGTGATCTCGGCGGTGATGTCCAGATAATCAACGCCTGCCTCGATGCACGCCTGCATCAGGGCTGGCGCAGTATGGGCAAAGGGACCGGCAAAGTTGAGCAATACCCGAACACCGTCGAGGGCCTGCGTGGCACCGGAACTGGCCTCGAAGACGCGGTAGCCGACGCCCAGCTCTTCGGCCAGAGACGCCAGCGCCTGGCGATTGCGACCGGCGATTTCGAACGCCAGCCCGAGGTCTTTGGCGCGACGGGCGGCCATGCGCCCGGTGTAGCCGGTCGCTCCGTAAATGAGCAATGTATTCATGCGCCGTGCTGCCATTTCTTGTAGACGAATTCCAGGCTGTAGCCGTCCGGGTCGAGCACATTGCCGGCGTAATAATCCGGGTCGTAATGCACTCGCGCGCCGGGCGCGCCATTGTCCGTTGCACCGTTCGCCATGGCGGCGGCATACGCGGCCTGCACATGCGCCTGGCCGTCGGCGACGAACCCCACGTGGGCGGCGCGACCTTCCACCACGCCCTCGCGCAGCCAGAAAAACATCCGGCCGTTGGCGCCGAAACCCTTGAGGTCCGGATGGCCAGGTGGGCCATCCTTGCCGTCGTAATCCAGCCGGGCAGTGATGCCCAGCGGCAACAGCGTCGCTTCGTAAAATGCAACGGATCGGGCGATGTCGCTGACCGTCAGAAAAATATGATCCAGCATGTGTTTCCCCTTGTTATCAGATGATGTAGCCGCCCGCGACTTCCAGGGTCTGCGCGTTGATCCACGCGCCCTCTTCGCTCAACAACATGACGATGACCCGCGCCACGTCATCGGGCTCGCCGACACGGCCGAGTGCCGTCTGCGAAGCCAGCAAGGCTTCGAATTCGTCTGTAAGTCCGCCACCCAGATCGGTGCGGATGGCACCCGGTGAAACGGCATTGGCACGGATGCGTCGTTCGCCGAACTCCTTGGCCATGTACCGGGTGAGGACATCCAGTCCACCTTTGAACGCCGCATACGGCGCGACGCCTGCGGTGGCCACCCGCGTCGTGGCACTGGTGAGGTTGACGATGCTGGCCTGCTCCGCCAGCAACGGCAGCAAGGCCTGCGTGAGGAAAAACGGGCCCTTGAGGTGCACGCCGAACAGGCCGTCGAATTGCGCCTCGGTGACCGATTCAAGCGGATTGAACAGCCCGTAACCTGCGTTATTGACCAGCCCGGTCAGGCTGTCGACGCCCCAATGCTTGTTCAATGTGCCGACGAGCGTTGCACGAAACGCTGCAAAGCTGCCGGTGTCGGCGACATCGAGTTTGAGCGCGACGGCCTTGCCACCGGCGTCCTCGATGCTGCGCACGACATCTGCCGCCGCCTCTGGCTGATCGTTGTACGTCAGGATGACTCCCATGCCGCGCTGGGCGGCCAGTCTGGCGGTGCTGGCGCCGATGCCACGGCTGCCTCCGGTAATGACGATGACGCCCATGATGCTCTCCACGAGGGTTGCTGAAAGAGCGTTCACGGTAGGCGTATCGGCACCGGCGGACGCAACCGTTCCTGCCCCGATCCTGCCTGTTTCTGCTTTTCACTTGCGCCTGTGCTCACGCAGCCGTCAGCATGGCGGCCATGGAAAATCAACTGAATGAACTTCGCACACTGACTGCCGCCGCTGAGAACCGTCTCACCGAGACCGGCATACCGCGTGTCGCCATGGTCCAGGGGAAGATCCCGGAACACCTGCTGGCTGCGGTGTACGACCCGATGATCAACCTGATTCTGCAGGGCAGTAAGAGCATGACGGTGGGCGACCGGACCCTGCGTTACGATCCGGCCACCTACTTTGTGATGTCCATCGAACTGCCGGCCATCGGCACGGTGCACCCTGCCGCGACCGGTGAACCTTATCTGGCGGTCAGCCTCACGCTGGATCCGGTGATCCTCGCGACGTTGCTCGCGGACCTGCCTGAACCTGCCGCACGCCACGACAGCGACCCCGGATTCTCGGTGGCGGCAGTGACCCCGGAACTGATGGACGCCTGGGTGCGCATGTTGCGCCTGATGGGCGATCCCGATGGGATCACGGCGCTGGCGCCGGCCTATGAACGCGAAATCCTGTTTCGCGTTCTGCAGGGCCCGCACGGCTGGATGCTGCGGGAAATCGCGGCACCGGACACCGCCATGGCCCGCGTGAACAAGGCCATTCAGTGGATTCGCCGGGACTTCGCTCAGCCGCTCCGGGTGGAGCATCTGGCGCAGCGCGCGGCCATGAGCGTGTCGGCGTTTCATCGCCACTTCAAGGCCGTGACCACGCTCAGTCCGCTGCAATATCAAAAACGCGTGCGCCTGCTTCAGGCCCGCACATTGATGGTGGGCAGCGCCAGAAGCGTGACGGCCGCCGCGTATGAAGTGGGTTATGAAAGCCCGACACAGTTCAGCCGGGATTACGCCAAGGTGTTTGGCGTGCCGCCGGGACGCGATGCCGGAAGGATCGTCCAGGAAAGCCGGGGTCGGGCCTGAGCTAGCGCTGTATCTGTCCGCTCGCTGGCTGCGCTCATCCGGCAAACCCATAACCTGATCAGCCCTTCTGCTGTGACGTAGGTTCACAGCCACTGTGCCCGCCGGACGGTTCTCCCGAAGACGTTGCTGGCCTACTCTGTTCTCGACCCGGCCATTCAAGTCGCCGGGACTTTCGATAACCGACCGTGGAAGCAGACCGATGAGCACGCCCACCAAGCCAGACGAACTCGCGATTCCCTATCAACTGCCACAAGTGCCGTTCATGACGCCGGACATGGTTCACCCCGGCGTCCTGACCGACTGGCTGGAAGATGACGCGCTCTGGGTGCCGGTCACCGCATCGGTGTCTTTCAAGCCACTGTTGCTGAGCACCACCGGCGGTTACTACATCAACCTGCTGCGCGTCCGTCAGAGCGGTGTGCTGTCCCGCCATCGTCACAGCGGCGGCGTTCATGCGCTGGTGCTGAAGGGCCGCTGGTACTACCTGGAGCACGACTGGGTCGCCGAACAGGGTTCGTTTGCCTACGAACCGCCGGGCGAAACCCACACCCTGTTCGTGCCTGAAGGCGTAGATGAAATGATTACCTGGTTTCACGTTCAGGGCGGCTACACCTACGTCGATCCGCAAGGTGTCGCGGTGGGCTTCGAAGACGTGTTCACCAAGCTGGAAGCGGCGCGCAAGCATTACGCCTCGCTGGGCTTGCCGGACGACTACATCCAGCGGTTCATTCGCTGATATCTGCGTCCGGAGCGCAGGGCGAGCCGGTTGTTCGAAGGGTTGATTGCTGGCAGGCTGCGTGACGATCGCAGTCTGTCACGAGCGTGCAAATGGACAATTATTCTCAGATGCTGGCCTTCATGTGGGCGACCGAACATGGCAGCTTTTCAGCGGCTGCACGGGCCAACGGCCTGACGCCCTCGGCCATCAGCAAGCTGATCACGCGGCTCGAGGACCGGCTGCAGGTGCGACTGTTCCAGCGAGGCAACCGAACCCTGACGCTGACCGACGAAGGTGCAGCCTACCGGGTGAGCGCGCGGGCGGTGATCAACGCCATGGCCGAGGCCGACTCGCTGGCGCAGGCGTTCCCGGATCGCGTGAGCGGTGCCTTGCGTATCCACACGATGACGACGTTCGCCAAGCATCAGATCCTGCCCTGGCTGCCTGACTTTCTGGCGGCCTACCCCGGCTTGACCGTCGATGTGCAGGTTGGCCCGCAATACGTTGACCTGTTCGATCAGGGCCTGGACATCGCCATCCACAGCGGCGGCCTGCCCGACTCTTCGAGAGTCGCGCGCAAGATCGGGGAAAGCGCGTGGGTCACATGCGCGTCAGCGGAGTATCTGGCGCGCCGGGGAACGCCAACCCGGCCTGACGAGCTGCTCGGGCATGACTGCTTCAATTTCGGCTTCCACAGTGCGTGGAACAATTGGCAATTCCTCAGCCCGGAGGGCGTGATCCGCACGGTGCCGATCACGCCCAAGGCCGTGTTCTCGCAGGGTGACCTGCTGCGGGAAATGGCCTTGAGCGGCGCAGGAATCGTCAGGCTGGCGCAGTTTCACATCGGCGCCGATCTCCGCGACGGCCGTCTGATCCCTCTGCTGACTGACTTCAGCTTGCCTGACCAGGAGCCGATTTATCTGATCTATTCGAACAGGAAACACTTGAGCCCGCGCATTCGGGTGTTTCGTGATTTTCTGGAAGACCGGCTCAAGGCGCAGCGGTGGGCATGAGCATGGGCCGAGAGCATCAGAAGGTCGGAGGCGAGACCGCGCTGACCACTACGCACACTTCATCGAACGGGTTGCGCATGCGGTGTGGCAAGCGGCTGTCGAAATAATAGGCGTCGCCGGGCGACAGCACGCGCACCTCATCGCCGACGGTCATTTCCAGCCGGCCTTCGATGATGATGCCGCCCTCCTCGGCTTCGTGAGAGTAAAGCTCTTCGCCTTCCTGACCGGTGTCGGCACCGGGTTCGTAGCGCTCGTGCAGGATCATCATCGAGCTGTTGGCCAGGTTAGCGCCCACTTGTCGGTACGACAGCATCTTGCCGTCCGCGAGTTCGACCAGTTCGCTGGCTTTGTAGAACACCGCGCGGTCGACCACCGCCGAATCCGAAAAGAACACGCTGAGGGTGACGTTCAGCGGCTTGAGCAGGCGCTTGAGGATACTCACCGAAGGGCTGGATTTGTCGCGTTCGATGATCGACAACGTGGCATGCGGTACGCCCGCCAGCTCGGCCAGGCCACGGATCGAAAGACCGCGACTCTGGCGCAGGGCCTTGAGGCGCTCGCCCACCGAGGCGCTGTCTTCAGGGGTTATCGGCTCTTCAGGCGGCTCTTCCGGCGCGTGGGGGTTGCGGATGATCGCCGGTGTATCGGTCACGGATTTTTCCTCGAATGAACGCTGCCCGGTACGGCGTGCGGCGTCTGGATGTGCAGGCGGCAAGGCTGAATGAACGGCCAGCGGCGCACCTTGTTGGGTATTTCGCACCAACACGGCTCGGCTGACAAGCGCAAAAGTAACAAGCCATGACCGGGCGATGTGCCCGTGGCGCGCCCCGCAAAAAGCGCGGACAAACCGGACGCGCAGGATGGCCCCGGTGAATATCGGGTGTCGGGCGAGGAAAATCAATCGCTTACCGAACGCAGGCAGTTCGGATTTCAGGATGGCGCCAGCAAATAAAACTTGCTTCGCGGATTTTGCAGTGGTAAATATTTTTACCACCCACACACACATCATCTGCGTCGAGGTTTCAAATGCACAAGAAGCACAAGCCGTGCCACGCTCTAGCCGCTCTCGCGTTTGCCGTTGCCGGGCTGGCCGCTGCCCAGTCTGCAAGCGCTCGCGACCTGACCATCGTGTCCTGGGGCGGAAACTTCCAGGACGCACAGCGGGAGATCTTCTTCAAACCGTTTGGCGAGCAGACCGGCAAGAAAGTCCTCGACCAGAGCTGGGACGGTGGCGTTGGAGTGCTCGACGCCAAGGTGAAAGTGGGCAACCCGAACTGGGACGTTGTCGAAGTCGAGGCCGAGGACCTCGCGCTGGGTTGCGATTCCGGGCTCTATGAAAAAATCGACTGGGCAAAGATCGGCAACAAGGCCGACTTCATTCCTGAAGCGGTAAACGATTGCGGGGTCGGCGCCATCGTGTGGAACACCGGGGTGGCCTGGGACGCCGACAAACTGAAAACCGCGCCGACCTCGTGGGCCGACTTCTTCGACACCGGCAAATTCCCCGGCAAACGTGGCCTGCGCAAAGGCCCGAAATACTCCCTGGAATTCGCCCTGATCGCGGACGGCGTGAAGCCTGCAGACGTGTATAAGGTGCTGCGCACGCCCGAAGGCGTCGACCGCGCCTTCAACAAGCTGAACAGCATCAAATCCAGCATCGTCTGGTGGGAAGCCGGCGCCCAGCCGCTGCAGATGCTGTCCGCCGGCGACGTGGTCATGAGCTCGGCCTACAACGGTCGCATCACCGGCTTCAACCGCAACGAAGGCAAGCACTTCCAGTTCCTCTGGAACGGCAGTGTCTCGGCGATCGACTCCTGGACCGTGCTCAAGGGCAGCGAGAACAAGGCCGCCGCGATGGACTTCATTGCGTTTGCAAGCAAGCCGGAAAACCTGTCGAAACTGCCGAAGTTCATTGCCTACGGCTTGCCCAACAAGAAAGCCAATGACCTGGTGCCTGCGGACCTGAAGGCCGATCTTCCTACCACTGCGGACAACCTGGCCGCTGCGCTGCCGCTGGACGTCGAGTTCTGGGTCGACAACACCGAGTCGCTGACCGAGCGTTTCAACGCCTGGATCGCCCAGAAGTAACGCTCGATTCGCCGCCGCCCGTTTCAGGGCGGCGGCTTCACACTTGAAGGATTGTCACCTCGCGTCGCTCGCGAAGTGCGACTTCGGATTGCTCTTCATTTTGCGGGAACAGGCAGATGAGCAGCGACGACAGACCCTGCCTACTCCCTGAATGAGGCCGCGACATGCAACATCTGGTCAGTTTCAAGAACATTCAAAAGACCTACGACGGCTTCCGACCTGTCGTCAAAGACCTCAACCTGGACATCAAGGAAGGCGAGTTCGTCACCCTGCTCGGTCCCTCCGGCTCAGGCAAGACCACCAGCCTGATGATGCTCGCCGGGTTCGAAACGCCCACGCAGGGCGAGATATTTCTCAAAGACAAGCCGTTGCATAACCTGCCGCCGCACAAGCGCGACATCGGCATGGTGTTCCAGAACTACGCGCTGTTTCCGCACATGACCATCGAGGAAAACCTCGCGTTTCCGCTGTCGGTGCGCAAGATGAACCGCATCGAGCGTGCGGAAAAAGTCCGTCGCGCGCTGGACATGGTCAGGCTTGAAGCCTTTGCCAAGCGTTATCCGGCGCAATTGTCCGGCGGTCAGCAGCAACGTGTCGCGCTGGCTCGCGCATTGGTCTTCGAGCCCAAGCTGGTGCTGATGGACGAACCGCTCGGCGCGCTGGACAAGCAGCTGCGCGAACATATGCAGCTGGAGATCAAACACCTGCACAAACAGCTGGGCCTGACCGTGGTGTACGTCACCCATGATCAGAGCGAAGCGCTGACGATGTCCGACCGTGTGGCGGTGTTCAACGACGGCGTGATCCAGCAGATCGACAGCCCCGCCGCCATTTATGAAAACCCGACGAAAATCTTCGTCGCGCAATTCATCGGCGAGAACAACACGCTCAACGGCACGGTGCTTGCGCAGGATGCCAGCCACTCCAGCGTGCGCCTGAAGGACGGCAGCGTGGTGCAGGCCATCACCGTCACCGCAGCGAAGCCGGGTGAGTCCGTAACCCTGTGCATCCGTCCTGAGCGGGTCCTCGTCAGCCCCGCCGGCAGCACGCCGTTGACCGCGCGCATTCGCGAATACATCTACCTGGGCGACCACGTGCGCATGATCACCGAAATCGCCGGCCAGCCGGACTTCATGATCAAGCTGCCAGCGACCCGGATGGACCCCGGCTGGACCGTGGGCAGCAGCATTTCCCTTGCGTGGGCGCCCGAGCACATCCGTGCGCTCGACGTCCTTGCTCACTGAGGCGCCGATCATGAGCCAGAGCGCCATTCTGCAGCAGCACGACGAGGACAGCGCCGACCTGATGGCGAAGCTGAAACGGTCCCGACGCGCGTATACGTTCAAATCGCTGGCGTTGATCGCCCCCCTGTTCCTGTTCGTGCTGGTGTGCTTCGCGTTCCCGATCGGCACGATGCTCAGTCGCAGTGTCGACAACCCTGACGTGAACCTGGCCATGCCGGCCACAACTGCGGCGTTGAGCGCATGGAAGGGCAATGCCCTGCCGGATGAAAGCACCTACGCCGCGCTGATCAAGGACCTGGCCGACGCCAGGGAAAACGGTCAGATCCTGGCGCTGAGCAAACGCCTGAGCTATGAAATTCCCGACTACCGCGCGGTCATCACCAAGACATTGCGCAAGCTGCCAGATGAAAACGTCGCGTCGAAACGCCAGGCCCTGATCGACGTCGACAAAGCCTGGGGCGATCTCACCTATTGGAAGGCACTCAAACAGGCTTCGGCCAAACTGACACCTTATTACCTGCTGGCCTCGCTCGATCATCGCATCGACCCAGCCTCGGGCAGCCTCGTCAAGGCGGATGCCAACCAGTCGATCTACGTCGATATCTTCGCCCGTACGTTCTACATCGGCGCCATCGTCACGGTGCTCTGCCTGCTGCTCGGGTTTCCCGTCGCGTACTGGCTGGCGACGCTGCCGGAAGGCAAAAGCAATCTGCTGATGATCTGCGTGCTGCTGCCGTTCTGGACCTCGTTGATCGTACGCACGGCGGCGTGGATCGTGCTGCTGCAATCGGACGGGCTGATCAATCGCACGCTGATGTTCTTCGGCATCGTCGATTCCCCTCTTCAACTGGTGTTCAACCGCACCGGCGTGATCATCGCCATGACCCACGTGCTGTTGCCGTTCATGATCCTGCCGCTGTACAGCGTGATGAAAAGCATCCCGTCCAATTACGTGCGTGCGGCCATTTCGCTGGGCGCGCACCCGTTCGTGGCGTTCTGGCGCGTTTACGTGCCGCAGACCTTTGCAGGACTGGCCGCCGGCGGACTGCTGACGTTCATCCTCGCCATCGGCTATTACGTGACCCCGGCGCTGGTCGGCGGCGCGGCCGATCAGATGGTCAGTTATTTCGTCGCGTTCTACACCAATAAAACCGTGAACTGGGGCATGGCTTCCGCCCTGGGCAGCCTGCTGCTGATCGCCACCCTGTTGCTCTACGGTGTTTACGGCAAGCTCACCAACACGACTCAGGCGAGGTAATCGACATGCTGCAACCCTACGCATCCCCTGCCGAAAAACTCGCCCGTTTTGGGCTGGTGTCTGCCTCGATTCTGATCCTGCTGTTTCTGATCGTGCCGATCCTGGTGATCATTCCGCTGTCGTTCAACGCATCCTCGTTCCTCACCTACCCCATGGACGGGTTTTCCCTGCGCTGGTATCAGGAGTTGATAGCCTCCGCGGAATGGCGGCAAGCGTTCAGCAACAGCTTCGTCATCGCCCCGGGTGCGACCCTGCTGGCCATGATTTTCGGCACCATGGCCTCGGTGGGTCTGTGCCGTGGCAACTTCCGCTTCAAGAGCGTGGTCATGGCTTTTCTGATCTCGCCGATGATCGTGCCGTTGATCATCGTCGCGGTCGGGCTGTATTTCTTCTTCGCCAGACTGCAATTGCTCAACAGCTACCTGGGCCTGGTGCTGGCCCACGCCATGCTCGGCGTGCCGTTCGTGGTCATCACCGTCAACGCCACCCTGCAGGGCTTCAACACCAACCTCAGTCGCGCGGCGGCCAGCCTTGGCGCACCGCCGCTGACGGTGTTCTTCCGGGTGGTGCTGCCGTTGATTGCGCCGGGGGTCATTTCAGGCGGGCTGTTCGCCTTCGCCACCTCGTTCGATGAGGTGGTGGTGACGCTGTTCCTCGCCAGCCCCTCACAACGCACCCTGCCGCTGCAAATGTTTGCCGGCATTCGGGAAAACATCAGCCCGAACATTGCCGCGGTCGCCACCATCATGGTCGTGCTGTCCGTGCTGATGCTGCTGACGCTGGAGGTGCTGCGCCGGCGCAATGAGAAGCTCAAGGTCAAACAACAATAAATCGGTAATCGCGTCCCTCTGGACGCATTGAAACATCACATGCTGCCTTCCGGGCCATTCCCGGACGGCGCACTACTGTCCGGATTTCAGAGGTTGAGAATGGCTAATCTAGTGGGCGATGTATCCAGTGCCGCGCGCATCCTGCCGGAGCTGAACGGCGAGAAACTGTTCATTCGCAAGGGCAAGGGCGCCTGGCTCTGGGACGACAACGGGCGCCGGTACATCGATACCGCGTTGGGCTTTGGCGCGGTATTGCTCGGCCACGCCGATGACAGGGTCAACGCTGCGGTGACCGAGGCGCTCGGCGACAGCGCAGCGCCCTCCTGGGCTCACGTGCGCGAACATGCGGCCGCCACGGCACTGGCGGCGCACACCGGCCAGTTGACGAAAGTGATGTTCACCAACTCCGGCAGCGAAGCGGTGCACCTGGCGTGTCGGGCGGCGCGCGCTTACACCGGTCGCGGCAAGATCGCCAAGATGGCCGCCGGTTTCGATGGCTGGTTCGACGACGTGAGTTTCGGCAACGTGACCTCGGACGAGGCGCATTTCGCAGACGGCGAACGCCCTTCCACCCCACGCACCACCTTGCTGCGCTTCAACGACTTCGACGATGTCGAGCGGCTGTTCGCCGAGGACGCCGACATTGCCGCGGTGATACTGGAGCCGATGCTGGCGAACGCTGGCTGCATCATGCCGCTGCCGGGTTACCTGAAACACGTACAGGCGATCGCCCACGCACACGGTGCCCTGGTGATCTGCGATGAAGTGCTGATGGGCTTTCGCCTGCACGCTGGCCTGGCCGGACTGCTGGACGGTCTGGACCCTGACCTGGCCAGCGTCGGCAAGGCCATCGGCAACGGCGTGCCGGTTTCAGCAGTGGTCGGCAAGCCGCACATCCTTGCGGGGTTCGAGGAAGGGCGCGTGGCCCGGGGGGGAACCTTCAGTGGCAACCCGCTGGCCTGCGCTGCGGTGAGCAGCACCCTGGCGTTACTGGATCAGAGCGACTATGCGCAATTGATCCGCCGGGGTGAAGCGTTGCGTGCCGCCGTGGAAAGTCTTTTCAAAGCCCAAGGCATCACGGTGACCACCAGCGGCTATGGCAATGTTTTCGGCATCTGGCGTGCCGCGACTGCACCGGTTACCTACGAACAGGCATCGCGTATTGCCAATCCTGCCTTCAGCAAAGCCCTGCACCTGGCCCTGCGCGAGGCCGGTGTCTTGATGATGCCCTCCCCTTATGGGCGCATTTACATCTCGTTCGAGCACGACGATGAAGTGATCGAAGCGATGAAGCTGGCGTTCGACAAAGCCGCACGAAACCTCAGCGCCCTGTTCGCAGACGCATGAAAAGACAAATGCGCAGGTCAGTCGACATCCTGTCACTGAACCTGCGCATTCGTCCGGTCGCATCCGCACCACGCGGGCGGTAAGCGGTCAGCACCGACCTACCGCCCGACTGTATTTTCTCAGATGGCGTCTTCCAGCGTCAGCTCCGGCGGTTGACGGCGCAGCCCACCGGTCAGGTAAATCAGGTAAACGAAGCCGATGGCCAACCACGACAGGCCCAGTTCGACGGCGTTGGCGTCCAGGCTGAACATCAGCCACAGGTCCGCCGCCATCCCCGCCAGCGGCAACAGGACGTAAAGAACCAGCGCTTTGAGGCCGCGTCGCTTTTGCCCGATCCAGTAATGGAAGATGACTGAAAGGTTGACCAGGATGAAGGTCAGAAACGCGCCGAAGTTGATGAACGAGGTCGAGGTCGTCACGTCCATCTTCAGCGCGAGCAATGCAACCACCGCGCTGAGCAGGATGCAGCCGACCGGCGTGCCGAAGCGTGGCGACAGATAGCCGAAGAAGCCCTTGGGCAAGACCGAGTCCCGACCCAGCACGTAAAGCAGGCGAGATCCGCTGGCCTGAGCAGCGATGCCCGAGGTGAACTGGCCGATCACCAGGCCGATGAGGAAGATCGACACGAAGACATCGCCGCCGATGTTCTTCGCGATCTCGTACGCCGCCGAATCGACATTGGCAAACTGCAGCGAGGGCTGAGCGACCTGCACCACGTAGGAAGTGCCGACGAAAATCAGCCCGCCAATCAGCGTCACCCACAGAATCGCCCGTGGCATGTTGCGCTCCGGGTCATGGGTTTCCTCGGTCAACGTACTCACGGCGTCGAAACCCAGATAGGAATAACAGGCGATCGCCGCGCCACTCATGATCATCGACCACTGCACGCCGCCACTGGCGAACGGCGTCAGGGTGAACAGTGGCCTGGAAGGATCCCCCAGGGTGTAGTGGATGCAGAGTGCGATGAAGGCCGCGAGAATCAGCACCTGCACCAGCAACAGCAGCACGTTTACGGCCGTGGCGATCTTCAGCCCCAGGATGTTGATCAGCGTCGTCAGCGCGATGAACGCCAACAACCAGATGAACTGCGGCACCGCCGGGAATGCCGAGTTCAGGTACGCGGTGCCGATCAGCCAGATCGCCATGGGCAGGAACAGGTAATCCAGCAGGATCGCCCAGCCGGTCATGAAGCCAAGCCGGGCATCGATGGCTTTTCTCACATACGTATACGATGAGCCCGACACCGGGAAAGCCTTGGCCATGTGCGCGTAGCTGATGGCGGTCAGGAGCATCGCCACCAGCGCCGCGAGGTACGCCATGGGCACGTGCCCGTCGCTGGACTGCGCGAGAATGCCAAAGGTGCCCAGGACAATGATCGGGGTCATCAGACCTACGCCGAAGATGACCAGGGTGCCGAGTGACAACGTGCGTTTCAAATGAGCCATTAGCGTCTCCGATGATATTTTTAGTCGTCCGCACGAGGCGAGCCGGATAGTGGGCAGTGGCAAGGCGTCAACAGCTTGTAATTATTCGACGGAGCGTGCGCAAGGCGCGCCCGCTGCGGGTGCTCGGTAACGACGGCAATCAGGCTCAGGGTGAAATCAGCAGGTCGCGGCGGTCGCCGGTTTCGATGACCTCGCCACGCAGGCGCATGCGTTGATGGCGATCGTAGATGTAGGGCTCGCGGGCCTTGGCCAGCAGGTTCATGTCCAGGGTCAATCGCAGGGTGGCTTCGTCACGGCCGGCTTCGACCAACAGGTCGCCGAACGGGTCGACCACCGCACTGCCACCGGCAAACACCAGGTTGTCATCGCCTGCGCCGACACGGTTGACCATCACGGCAAATGCCTGGTTTTCCAGCGCCCGCGCCATCACACAAGTGCGGTGAGTCGGCCCGTACGGATCAAAGTTGCCGTTGGTGACAAGCAGCAGTTGCGCACCCAGTTGACCCAGTGCGCGTGCAGGTTCGGGGAATTCGATGTCGTAACAGATCAGCAAGCCGACACGCACGCCCCGCCACAGCACCGTGGACATCCGGTCGCCGGCTTCGAAGACATCGCGCTCGCCCGACCACAGATGCGTCTTGCGGTAATGCAGCGCGACGCCGTGTTCGGGGGTGATGAGCACCGTGGTATTGAAGTACCGGCCCTCATGAACCTCGGCGAAGCCCACGGCGACGGCGATGTTACGCGCCTTCGCCGCCTGATGGACCTGCGCCAGCATCGGCCCGTCCAGCGGCTCGGCAAGGCGGGCGACGTTATCGCGGGTAGGAAATCCCGTGAGGTAGGTTTCCGGCAACACCAGAAGCTCGGTGTCGCTGGCACAGGCTTCGATCAGCGCCAGGGTGCGCGCAAGGTTGTATGGCACATCCCCGTCGCGGCCGGTGACCTGGGCAAGTTCTACATTCATGCATGGCTCTCCACAAAATTCCGGCTGCTGCCGGCCTCATTCCGTAGGGTATTATCAATGCCTGCCGCCCGAGGGGTAATCACACATCAAGGGTAATCCCAAGGAGTGACAATGACGCCGACGCTGCAGGAGATTGCCTGGCATCGAACGTTTGGAATTCTGATTGGCGCCATCGGCCAGCCGAACTTCTGGCAGACGGTGGTGAGAAGGGTGAGCGACGTCTTGCACTTCGATAACTGGGTCGCGCTGCTGTTCGAAGACGGGCGGCCTTACCTGCTGGACGAATCACCTGCCGAGGATGGCGGTCCGGACCCCTTGTTTCAGGACTACCTGCGCGGCATTTATCTGATCGATCCGTTTTACCGGGTCAATTGCGAGCAGGCGCAAAGCGGGCTGTTTCAGTTGCGCGACGTGGCCCCCGACTGCTTCGAGCAGACCGAGTATTACCAGCGCTACTTCCACCTCAACGTGGTGGCCGACGAAATCCAGTTCAACTGCCGCATCGATGAACGCCGCCTGGTGTGTCTGTCGTTTGGGTCGCGCACGTCCATCAGCAACGATGAAGTCGCGCACCTGGCGCTGTTTCAGCCGTGGATGGAAGCCTTGATCGACCAGCACATTGCCCGCAGCCCGCAGGCCGAGCCACCGCTGCGCACGCCGTCGCATCATGGTCTGGAAACCCTGCGCGCGACGTTGACGCCCAGAGAGTTCGATATCTGTCAGTTGATGCTCAGCGGCCATTCGAGCAAGCGCATCGCAGACTTGCTGGTGATTTCGGTAGACACGGTGAAAACCCATCGCCGTCACATCTACAGCAAGCTGGGCATCAACACGCAGTCAGAGCTGTTTTCGTCGCTGCTGTCGCCCTGAGGCCGACGCCCGTTCAGTCAGGCTTGATCACGCCTGTCATGGCCGTGAACGTGCTTTGCTTGTGCTGGACTTTGTCGAGGATGTCCGCCGGGGTGGATTCGCGGAACACCACCATGTGGCCCACTTCCTCGCCGCCTTCGGTCACGCGCTCGATGTCGTTGATCATCCAGGTCTTCAGCTCGTCCGGGGTCAGGCCGAGTTCGGCCGCGACGCGTTGGTGAAGGCGTTCGGCATCGTATTGATTGAATTGATCGTTGTTCATCTGACGGTCTCCGCATGCTGGGGTTAAGTTGAGGCCCCGAACCTGCGCAACAGTTCAGTCATTTGTGGAGGACGTCGAGCGGGCCGATGAATCGACCCGACGTCGACGTCGGAGACGGGCAGCCCTGCGCGGCGGGGCTGCCCGAAGCCTCTCAGCCCGCCGCCACAACGGTGATTTCGACGAGCAATTCAGGCGCTGCCAGTCGCGACTCGACGGTCGCGCGCGCCGGTGCATGCCCTTCCGGCGCCCAGGCGTCCCAGACTTCGTTCATGCCTGCGAAATTGGCCTGGATGTCCGAGAGCCAGACTTGCGCGCTGAGGATGCGTGTCTTGTCCAGGCCGGCCTTGGCCAGATAATTGTCGATTTTCTCCAGCACTTGCGCCGTCTGGCCCTTGATGTCCAGCGTGCGGTCCGTGGCGGTCTGCCCGCCCAGAAAGGTAAAGCCGTTGCACTGCACGACACGGCTCATGCGTTGGTTGGTTTCGATTCGGGTGATGTCCAGCATGGGAACTCCTGAGGGTTGGGAATGGAAACAGCGGGTTGAGGAAAAGCGGCCGACGCGCCGGCTATGGCGGCGAAGCGGCCGATGTCGAAGGCGTCCAGGGAAATGTCCGAATGCTCGCCAAGAATCTGCTGAGCCAGACGCTTCCCCGTGCCGGGGCCCATCTGGAATCCGCTGCCGCAGAAACCGAACGAATAGCTGAGATTGCTGGCTTTGCGGCTGGCGCCGATGACCGGAAGGTCGTCTGCGGTGAACGCTTCGACGCCGGCCCAGACGCGATTGACGCCCAGATGCTTCAAGTGCGGGAACAGGTCGGTGACGGTGCGCGCGCTGGTGCCCAGGCGCGCCATGTCGACTTCGCCGTGACGCGCTGCAAAGTCCAGCGAGCCGATGAGTTTGCCGCCGATCAACACGGTGCCGTTGGCGAACTGCTTGAACGACAGCGAGCGGCCGGTCGCACCCAGCACCGGCCCGCAGAACGGCGCGACACGGTGGGTGACCATCAGCATCAGGCCCTCCGGATGGGCAGGCACCGTCTCACCGATCTGCGCCGCAAGTTCACTGGCCCATGCGCCTGCGGTGATCACCAGATGCTCGGCGCTGAACAGGCCGCGCTCTGTGTCCACCTGCCACCGGCTGCCGCGTTGCTCGATGCGCCGCGCCGGCGTGCCTTCGAGCACCCGCACGCCGAGCCTTTCGGCGGCCAGACGAAACGCCGTGACGGCTTTGTAGGGCACCGCGTAGCCGTCGTCCTTGACCCAGATGCCGCCGACCACGTGCCGCGCTACGGTGGGAATGATCTCGAACACCTGCCGGTCATCGATCAGTGTTTCGTGAGTGAAGCCCAGCGCCTGGAGGTGCTGCACCCGCGCGCGGCACTCGTCCAGTTCGGCCTGGCTTTCCGCCAGTTTCAACTGGCCGCTCGGCACGAAGCCGCCGTCGTCGCCCAGCGTATGCTTGAGTTGGTGCCAGAGTGCGCGGGAAGACAATGCCAGCGGGATCTCGGCGTCGTGACGCCCGAGGGTGCGCACCCCGCCAGCATTCACGCCGGAAGCGTGGCGTCCGCAGTAGTCGGCCTCGAGGACCGTGACGGTGACCCCACGCTGCGCCAGATGAAACGCAGTGCTCAGGCCGTGAATGCCGCCACCGATCACCAGCACGTCACGCTGCTGCGCGCTCGATTCACTCACCGGCAAGCTCTCCCAGGGTGATCGGCTTGATCGGCGGGCGAATCCGGTAATAGCCAACGTCCTGCGCCGACACGCCGCGCGCGTGGGCGATGACCTCGGTCACGGTCAAGCCACACATGCGCCCCTGGCAAGGTCCCATGCCGCAGCGGCCGAACGACTTGGCCTGATTCGGCCCCGAGCAGCCCAGCGCCACGAACTTGCGCAGCTCGCCTGCGGTGACTTCTTCGCAGCGACAGACCATGACCTCGTCCGCAGGAATACGGTTTTCGTCTTTGGCGCGGTACACCGCATCGAGGAACGGCCGGATTCTGAGGTTGGCTTCCAGACCGCTGCGCAGGGCCGCAGCCCGGGCGTCGCGCGGCTGTTCATCGATGCGGTGCAACCGTGCGGCGATCCCCAACGCCGCCAGTTCGCCCTGCAACGCAGCCGCCTGAGCCCCACCAATGCCGGCGCCGTCACCGGCCACGAAGATGCCGGGCACATCGAGTTCGCCCCAGGCATCGACCACCGGGCTGAAACACAACTGCTCGTCGTCCCAGTCATGTCGAGCCCGCAGCGACTGGCTGAACTGAATGTTCGGCACGACGCCCTGATGCAACAGCACGCAGCGGCTCTGAATGCGTCGGGTTTTGCCGGCCACGCTGAACGTCAGCGCGCTCGCCGCGTCGCTGCCTTCGACAGCCAGCTGCTCGGCTCCAGTGTAATGCGCGATGCCGGCGCTGCGCAGGCTGCGCATCAGCTCCAGGCCCTTGCGCAGATAAGGCCAGGCCCGCAACGCGGCGAACAGATGACGACGCGCACGCCAGTAATCTTCAGGCCGCGTGGTATCGACCAGTGCCTTGATCGGCACGCCGGCGCGCAGGTACTGCCAGCCGAGCAGATAGAGCAGCGGACCACAACCGGCCAGCACCACGGGTTCGGACGGCGCAAGGCCGGAACTCTTCAGCAGAATCTGCGCGGCACCCGCACTCATCACGCCGGGCAAGGTCCAGCCGGGAATCGGAAAAGGCCGTTCCATCGCACCGGTCGCCAGCAGCACCGCCTTGGCCTGCAAGGTGTGCAGGCGACCGTCGCGCAGATAACTGACCTGATGATCACGGGTCACCTGCCACACCGCGGCGCCTTTTTCATAGCGCACGGTGGACGAAGCCAGCGCCTGCGCCAGGGTGTTGCCATGGGCGTAATCGGCGCCGAGCATGTCGCGCCGGGACAACGGCGCCAGCGTGATCCCGCGGTAGATCTGTCCGCCAGGACTGCCCTGCTCGTCCAGCAAAACCACCTCAAGGCCCAGACCGGCAAGCGCCACCGCCCCGGACATGCCCGCGGCGCCCGCGCCGATCACCGCGACATCGACGTTGATAACGCTCATGACTGCACCTCGAGAGTCAGCACGCTGACCGGTTGGAAAATCAGGTCGCGGGCGCCTTCCTGCGAACGTATGCGCATGCCGTCGACGACTTCGATCAGGCAGCTCTGACGGTTGGGAACGCCGTCGATTTCCACCAGGCATTCGAAGCACACGCCCATCATGCAATACGGCGCACGGGGCGATTCGCTCACCGGCGTGCCGCGGAACCGGGTGATGCCGGACATCAGCAGCGCGGCGGCAACGCTGCTGCCCGCCGGGACATTGAGCGGCTGGTCGTTGAAGGTCAGGGCCACGGTTCGCGTCGAGCTGACCTCGCTGGCGACCGGTGTGAAAAGCGGATCAGTGCGCATGGGAAAACACCTTGTCAGTCAGAAAACGCTCGCCGGTAAACACGCCCAGTTCATCAGGCATCGCGCCGCCCAGGATCCACGGTGCGATGCGCAGGGCGTGGGCGGCGGCGAGGGTCACGCCGCTGTGGCAGGTCACCACGAAAGCGCCGGGATGAGCGGCCGATTGCTGATAAATGGGAAAGCCGTCCGGGCTCATCACGCGCAAGGCGCCCCAGGCGCGGATCAGGCGCACGTCACGCAGCAGCGGAAAGGTCGACACCCCGCGCCGGGCAATCGCCGCGAGCACTTGGGTGGAAGTGCTATCATCGAAGCCCACCTCTTCCATCGAGTCGCCCAGCTGCACCGTGCCTTCGTCGGTCTGCCGCACGTTGATCGTGGGGTAATCGAGAAACGGCCGGACCCGCTCGCTGATCAGCACCTGCCCGCGATTGGGCGCGACAGGCGCGTGCAGGCCGACCTGACGCGCCAGTCCGGGATTGCCAAGACCGGCGGCCAGCACGATGCGCGATGCCGTGAACCGGCGCCCGCCCGCCGTGACGCTGAACTCGCCTGCCGCGCAGTCGATCCGCTCCACCTGCATGCCGTTGTGAAACCGGGCGCCCTTGGCCTGCGCCGAGGTGTGCAGCGCGCGCAGCAACTTCAACGGATTGACGTGGCCGTCCTGTGGCGTGTAACTGGCGCCGACCACCGCCGGGCCGATCAGCGGCAGCCGCGCTTTCAGGTCGGCGGCGTCGAGCATCTGGAAGGGGTAATCGCCCAGCGCGTCCTGCAAGGACTGCAGGCGCGACTGGCGTTCGGACAGTTCTTCGTCGCTGAAGCACATGTGAAATCCGCCGGGCTGCCTGAGCTGAACGTCGATGTCACTGTCCGCGAGCAGTGCCTGGGCGAACCCGGCCCAGCGCGTCGCGGACGAACGTGTCCAGCGCGAATAATCCGGCAAGTCGTGGCCCTTGCCTTGTACCCAGACCAGACCGAAGTTGCCTCGCGAGGCGCGAAAGGCGTCGTCGCCCTGATCGAGCACCACCGTGTCGGTGCCCAGCCGTGCCAGGCCGTACGCGACGGCTGTGCCCACCAGCCCGCCACCGACGACGATGACGTCCGCGTGTGTGTCGCCCTGCGTGTGCGGCTTCATTTGCCCTCTCCGATCAGAACCCGGTCAAGTCCGACCAGGCGGTCGAGTATCAGCATCAACAGCAGCGTGCCGATGATCAGCACCGTGGAAACGGCCGTAATCAACGGATCGATGGTCTGCGAAATCTGGTTGTACATCGCCACCGGCAGCGTGGTCGTGCCGGGCGTGGCGACGAACACCGTCATGGTCAGTTCGTCGAAGCTCTGGATGAACGCCAGCATCCAGCCGCCGATGACACCGGTGCGGATGCGCGGCAGGATCACGCGGTAGAACGCCGTCCAGCGACTGGCGCCCAGCGACATCGCGGCCTGCTCGATATCGCGTTCAAGGCCGATGGTCGAGGCAAGGGTCAGGCGCAGCGCATAGGGCAACACGACGATCACGTGGGTCAGCGTCAGCGCCCAGAACGACCCGCCGATCTGCGCCAGCGAAAAGAAACGCAGAAACGCGATGCCGAGCACCACCGAGGGAATCATCAGCGGCGAGAGCAGAAAACCCGTCACCGCGCCGCGCCCCGGAAAGTCGTAGCGACTGATCGCCAGCGCCGCCGGGATGGCCAGCAACGCAGCCAGGGTCGCCGACGCCAGCCCGAGCCGGATCGACAGCGTGAACGCGTCGATCATTTCCTGATTGTCGAGCAGCGCGCTGAACCAGCGCAGCGACAGGCCATCGGTGGGCAATGACAGGTAGCCCTTGCTGGTGAACGCCATGGCGATCACCACCACCAGCGGCGCGACAATGAAGATGACGAACGCGGTGTGGAAAAACAGCGAGAAAAATCCGTTCTTGTGCATGGCGGTTTACTCGAACACTTGCTTGAAGCGGCGCTCGGCCAGCTTGCTGCAACCCAGAATGATGATCAGATTCGCCAGCAGCAGGAGCATCGCGATGGCGGCGCCGAGGGGCCAGTTGAGGGTGCCGAGGAACTCGTCGTAAGCCGCCGTCGCGACCACCTTCAAGCGTCTGCCACCGATGATCGCCGGCGTGGCGAAGGCAGACGCCGCCAGCGCGAAGACGATGATCGACCCCGACAGCACGCCGGGCATGATCTGCGGCAGGATGATCCGGCGGAACACCGTAAGGCGCGATGCCCCCAGCGACAGCCCGGCCCATTCGACCTGCAAGTCCAGGCGCTGCAACGTCGCCCAGACCGCGATGACCATGAACGGCACCAGCACGTGGGTCAGCGCAATGATCACGCCGACCTGGGTGAACAGCATCCGCACCGGCTGATCGACGATGCCCAGCGCCTGCAGCGCATCATTGATCAGGCCGTTGTTGCCCAGCAGAATGGCCCAGCCGAGGGTGCGCACGACCACCGAAATGAGCAACGGACCGAGCACCACCATCAAGAACAGCGAACGCCAGCGCGGCGCCATGCGCGCAATGATGATGGTCTCCGGAATGCCGAGCAGCACGCAGAGCACCGTCACGGCCAGCGCCATGGCGCCGGTGCGCAGAAAGATTTCGTGGAAATAGCTGTCGCGGAAAACCTCCACGTAGTTACCCAGGCTGTAGCCCGGCATCACGCCGGCACTGTCACTGAACAGGTTCAGGGACAACACGGCAGTGAGCAGCAATGGCGCCAGCAGCAGCGCGCCGAAGACCAGCAGCGCCGGCCCGCTCAACATCCAGGGCGCAGCGCCCACGCGTTCGGCGTCATACCTGACCATGGGCGACCTCCCGATCGAGCAGGCGCAGATCGTCGTCCGACCAGTCCAGACCGACCTCGGTCCCCTCTTCCGGCGGCGGCGCGCCGAGGTTCGGCTGTGTCATGTGCACCAGCCCCAGACGACTTTCCACAGCGATCAGCCAGAGATTGCCGAGGAACACCCGCACACGGATCCGCCCGCTCAGACGACCGCTGCCGACTGCCGTGAGGCGCACTTTCTCCGGGCGGATGTAGACATTGACGTCGTTGCCCAGCGAGCGATCTTCATGGGGCACGTGCAGCAGCGTGTCGTGCACCTGCACGTGGCAGCAGCGTTCGTTGCGCAGTTGCACGGCGCCGGCAAAGGCATTGGTCTTGCCCAGAAACGCCGAGGCGAATGGCGAATGCGGCCGCTCGTAGGCCTCGAACGGCGTGTCGATCTGCACGATCCGGCCCTTCTGCATCACCGCGATGCGGTCGCTCATGGTCATCGCTTCGACCTGATCGTGGGTCACCAGAATCGTGGTGATGCCCAACTCGCGCTGGATCGCCCGCAGTTCGATGTGCATCTCTTCGCGCAGTTTGGCGTCCAGGTTGGACATCGGCTCATCGAGCAACAACAGGTTCGGCCGGATGGCCAGTGCCCGGGCAATGGCGACGCGCTGACGCTGCCCGCCGGACAGCGCCTTGGGGTAACGATCACCGAGCCCGACGAGCCGGACCAGATCCAGCGCCTCGTCGATCCGCGCGGCGCGCTCGGCTTTGGCCACGCCGCGCATTTCCAGACCGAAGCTGATGTTCTGCGCAACGGTCATGTGCGGGAACAGCGCGTAGCTCTGGAACACGATGCCCAGCCCGCGTTGCTCAGGCCGCACGTGGGTGATGTCCCGGCCGTCGAGGATGATTCGCCCGTGGGTGGGCTGCACGAAACCGGCGATCGACTGCAACGTGGTGGTCTTGCCGCAGCCGGACGGGCCGAGCAAGGCGACGAATTCGCCATGCCGGACTTCCAGATTCAGACCGTCAATGGCCTTGAAGCTGCCGTACTCTTTGACGATGCCTTCGAGTGTGAGGAATGCCATGGGCGTGCCACGCAGGAGAACCTGCGTCTCCAGAAAGGTTATCGGAGTGACCGGGCCAGGCCCGATCAACGATCAGCCATCGCGATCAACGCTCGACGGTGCGATTCCAGCGGGTCGTCCACTCGCCGCGCTGCTGGTTGATCGTGTCCCAGTCCACCTTGATCAGCGCGTTGACCTTCTCCGGGCCATAGGGCATCCGCGCGGCCAGTTCGGGGGTCAGGGTGACGGTCTGATTGACCGGGGCGAAGCCGTTCTCCTGCGCCTGAATCTGCTGAACCTCAGGCGAAAGCACGTACTGGATGAACGCCTGGGACAGCTCCGACTGGGCGTTCGGCGTCACGCTGCAGGCGGCAATCTGCAGGGCGATGCCACCTTCCTTGGGGTAAATGAATTTCAGCGGGAACCCGGTGCCTTGCAACGCCACGGCACGCCCGCTGCCATACACCGCCATGACCACGTCGCCGTTCTGCATCATGCCGTCCATCTCACCCGGCGCCGACACCCAGGCGAGCACGTTCGGGCCGATCTCATCTTTCAGAGCCTTGAAACCCGGGTCGATGTTCTTCTCGCCGCCACCGCGCAAGCGGGCCATTTCAACCAGCGTGTGCAACCCGTAGGTGTTGGTCACTGGGGGCATGCCCAGCAGTTGCCGGTAACGCGGATCGGTGAGGTTTTCCCATGAGTCCGGTGCTGCCCAGCCCCGCTTTTTGAAAGCCTCCTCGTTGTAGCCGATGCCGGTGGCGACCACGCCGATGCCGGTGGCTTCAGGGCTCAAGCGCGCCACGGGATAGAGATCCTTGTACACCGGCGCGTCGCTGAGCTTCTCGCACAAGCCCATCTGCAACGCCTGGTACATCGGACCGTCGTCCATCATCGCCACGTTGATCTGCTGACGGCCTTTCTGCGCCTGCAACTTGGCCAGCGTCTCGGTGGAGTTGCCGGCGACGTAGACGACTTTGACGTTGTGCTGTTTTTCGAAAGCCGGAATGACCTTGGTCTTGTACATCTGCTCGGTGGAACCGCCGACGCCGGCGACGTACAGCGTGGGTTCGGCGAACGCCGGGCTGCTGCACAGGCCGGCGAGCGTCAGGCTGACGGCAAAGGCGAGACGGTTGAAAGGACGAAACGGCTGTGCTGCGGGGGACGAGTTAAGGCTAATCACAGACTATCTCCGAAGTGCATGGGGCAGATCGAACAATGCGTCAGTCGCTCCGGCCTGAACCGGAGCCATGCATGCACGGTGCATGCTCCCGGCGAATCCATCGCGGGGTGGCGCATCTTCATGTGCGCTATGAATGGCTGACCCGAGTATTGCGAGGCCCCTCCCATATGGTCAAATACGGATATGCGGGTTAGTTATTCATATTTGATATGGAAGGCAGCATGAATCTGAGACAGATCGAAGCGTTCCGCAGCGTCATGCGGCTGGGTTCCATGACCGCGGCGGCCGAGGTGCTGTACACCTCGCAGCCCAATGTCAGCCGGCTCATTTCACAGCTGGAGTTGAGCACCGGACTGACGCTGTTCAAGCGTGCCGGGGTGCGACTGATCCCCACGCAAGAGGGCCAGGCGTTTTTCCAGGAAGTCGAGCGCGCGTATGTCGGCATGGACAGCCTGCGCCTGTCGGCGAAGAACATCCGCAATCTCGGCACCGGCCGTTTACGGGTGGCGGCCGTGCCTTCAACCGGGCTCAGCGTGATCCCCAAAGCCTTGAAGACCTTCACCCAGTCGCGACCCGAACTGACGGTGTCGCTGCACGTGAACTCCTCGCCGACGGTGGAGCAGTGGGTCAAATCGCAGTTCTGCGACATCGGCATCGTGGTCCACCCCGGCGATGTCAGCAGCGAACAGATCGAGTTGCTGGCGATGATTCCGGCGGTGTGCGTTCTGCCCGCCGCTCACCCGCTGGCAGGCCGCGAGCAGATCACCTTCGCCGATCTCGAAGGCGAGACCTTCGTCTCGCTCTGCCACGGCGATGGCACTCGCTCGCTGGTCGACGGGTTGTTCGAACAGGCGGGGGTCGAGCGGGTCATGGCGGTCGAGGCGCAATACAGCGCGATCAATTGCGAGATGGTGGCGCTGGGCATGGGCATCACCCTCGCCCACCCGCTGGTGGCTCAGGATTACCGTCACCGCGAGATCGCGATCCGGCCCTTCGCGCCGGACGTCCTGTTCCCGACCTACGTCATCTGGCCGCCCCTGGCTGCCCGCACCCGGCTCGCGGAGGAGTTCATCGACACGCTGAAAACCTTCTACCGCGAAGCGTTTCCGACCAGCGTTCAATCACCGCCTGAACCCGCTGCCCGCGCTGCCGCTGACGCGGGCGTGCGGTCGAAGCCCTCTTCACGCAGGGCTCGACCGGATTGACCGAAGCGGGCTATTTCGGCTCTTCGGCGTGGGCCCAGCGGTAGTCCAGACGCGGTGCGCGGATTTTGATCTTGCGTTTGATCTTGATGAGGATCGGCTCATGCACCGGCTCTGGATCACGCAGAAACGCCGTCATGACCGCGCTCAGCGCATACAGCCCACAGAACGCCCAGACCACGCCCTCAAGCCCGAAGCGATCGTTGAAAATCGCCACCACCGCCGGCCCCACCCAGGTCGAAGCCCCCGCACCCAGGCTCAGCACCGAGAGCGCGGCGGCCTTGTTCTGCGGGGCAAGGGCCGGCGCCAGTGCCGAGAGCGGCACGAAGCAGGCCAGCGTCAGGCCGTAGAACGCGCCAAAGACCGAGGCGATGAGGAAGTTATTGGGGAACATCTGCGGCATGAAGAAGAACAGCGGCGTGCTGATCGTGCTGCCCACCGCGCCCAGCCAGAGGATGGTGTTGCGATAGCCGATCCGGGTGCTGATCACGCTGGAGGTGAGATTGCCGATGATGTTGAACACGAACACGATGGTCAGCAGGCGCAGCCACTGCTCCAGCGTGAAGCCGACGGTGTGCATGAAGAAACCGGGCATGACCACCAGGAAGCCGAACATCGACGAGGTGTTGATGACCCGCACCAGCCCTGCGAGCGACACCTTCGGGCGCGTCCACATGATGGTGATGTTCTTGGCCATCGACACCATCGGCCGCTCCCCCTCCGGCGCCAGGCGACGCAGGCCCGCGGCGTCGCGCATGCCGATCAGGCCGATCGCGCCGCCGATGACCACCAGGCCGAACGACAGCCAGAATGTCTGCAACGCGCCGATCAATGGGATGCTGACGCTCGCCACCAGCGAACCCAGCGTCGGCAGTCCCGCCGCATACGCGACCCAGAACCAGCCGACCGCCATGCCCATCTTGCGCGGCGGCGTGGCCGCGGCGATCCATACCAGAAAGCCATAGGCGAACAGCGGATACCCGAAGCCACGCAGGCCGTATGTCAGCAGGATCATCGAATAGCTGAGTTTCTGCAGGCCATAGACGAGAAACAGCACCTCGAACACGCTCCAGATGATCAGGCCCAGAAACATGACCCGCTTGGGGCCCCAGATGTTGGAAAGCGCGCCGGCGAGCCAGGAAGAGATCCCGACGGTGACGCCGTAGAGGGTGAACACCATGGCGACTTCATCACCGGGCATGCCGCGTTGGCTGAGGAAGGGAGACAGGTAACCGAGTTCGACGCCGTCGCCGATCATGAAGATCAACAGGCCGACGAAGCCCCAGAACATGGGGTAAGGGATACCGATTTTGTCGCAGAGTCTGGCGAGTGAAGAGTTCGGAGTGGATTGATCGCTCAATGGTCCGTTCCTTTTTTGCAGCACGGCGTTTGGGCACGCCGAATGAATGGCCTCTATGAGGTTGAAAGGCAGGCTGGATAGCGCAGATTGCCGCATTGGCAGGTGCATCGGATGACAGGGCGAGTTCGCCACGGTGTCGTCAGTGCGGGTCATTCGTTACAAGGCTTGTCTCGACCCGCCACCCGTGTATTTCCGGGTGTTGCAGCCCGACGCCCTTTCTTTTATGCCAGTTGAACCGATTCAGCACAACCGCTTGAGCGGCCGCGACCTGCGACAACGTGCCCGGTTGTCAGGCCTGCAGCGCGCGGCGTCTGGGGGCATGGGAAGTAAGGAAATAACTTGAAAAAAATCTCGCATCGGCGCGATCGACAGTGAACGGCAGGCAGTCTGGCGTGCGCCATTCAAAGCGACTGGACAAAGGGTCACGGCCAGCGCGTGTGCCGACCGTGCTCAACGAAGCAATTGCTCAGAGCGCGCGCAGCTCTCCGCCTTCTTGTGTCAGACGCTTGAGAAACCTGTCTGCGTTCAATACCTGATAGGGGAAATACAGGCCCGCGGGCGTTGCCGGCTGGCCGTCCAGCCCCAGTAGGCGCTCCAGCACCATGGCGACGCTCAGGCCGGTAAGCGCCGCGGCACCCGCCGGGTGCACCACCGCGTGACGCGTGCTCAGCGGTTTGCCCCGCAGGTCTTCACCCGCCAGCTCGATGATGATTTCGGTCGACATCGGCCCGCCCCGCCGTCGGCTCGAACTCACCCCCGTCGCCAGATTGAATTGCACATTGGCGGCGCCGGTCGCGGCAGCAAGGCCTGTGACGTCGATGGACGAAAATCCGGACGCCTGGATCGGCGTACCGTCCACCGCGTCAAAGCTGACGTTGGCCTGCTCCCCTTCGCGCCATCCGAACACGCCATCGCGACGCGTCAGCGCGGCAGGCAGCATGCGGTTGAGGTGCTCGAAATCGCTGGCGACGGTGGGGCCGCCCGTGTCTTGCTCGTCGACCAGCGCGTAAATCGCGATGTCAGTGACGCGACCGAACGCCCGCGCCAGTTCAAGGGTCGAGACCGTCGTTGCGCCGACCATCCACTCGTAACCGAGTACGATGGCGGCAGCGTCAGGCCGGTGCATGTAGGTGGCGATTTCCGGTGCGATTTCGAACACGCCAGAAGAGATACTCAAATGCGGGACGCCGCGCGATTGCGCATAACGCAGCCCCGCGAGGGCGTGATCCATGTAGAAGACCACGACGCCGCTGATGCGACGCTCGCCCAAGCCGAGATCGTCTGCGCCAGCGTCGATCTTCACACCTTCGGCGCCGCCCATCTGCACGGCGGCCTGCTCGGCCTTGCTCAGGTCGCGGCCGCCGATCAGCAACGGCACGTCCGGATACATGGCGCGCAAAGCCCGTGCGGTCTGGTGGCCAATGGCGCCAGAACCGCCCATCAGTAGAATTGGATGCAAGGACATCGTCTGTTCTCCTTGTTTTCTCGGTAACAACCTACTACTAGTAGGCACCCTAACACGCCCCTTTAGCACCGTAACCTACCATTGGTAGGTTTTATTATTCAGGGACACATGCCGTGCAAGAAGACAGTAACGACACCGCCGCCCAGCCATCATCGCGGCGGCTTTCAAAAGCCGAGCGGCGCCGACAGCTGCTGGACACCGCCCTGCTGATCGTGCGCGAAGAGGACGCAGACCGGCTGACGCTGGGCCATCTGGCCGTCCGCGCCGGCGTCTCCAAACCGGTGGTCTACGATCATTTCCCCACGCGCTCCAGCCTGCTGATCGAGCTGTACACATGGATCGATACCGAACGCGTCGCGGCTTTCCGTGACGCCATGTCCAACGGCACGCGGACGTTGCAGGAGACCGCACAGGTGCTGGCCAGCGCCTATATCCAGTGCGCGGCCGACAACACCGACGAGTTCCACGCGGTGGGCGCCGCGCTGGCAGGCAGTCAGGAGAAAGCCGCTGTCTTTCAGGAGTTGCTTGATAACTGCGTGCAGATGTTCATGGCCGTGCTGAAACCCCATGCGGCGTTTTCGGCAGATGAACTGGAGCGACGCTGCACCGGTCTGGTCGGCGCGGGCGAAGCGTTGGCGGGCGCGTTGGTTCGAGGTCGCTATGGCATGGATGACGCCATCGCATCATTTGCCGTTTTGATTCAGGGGGCATTGCGCGATGCGGATCCTGCGCACCGTGAAGGTGCTTGAACCACGCCATGTCGGTGCGCTTCAAGGGTTCAGACCAGCCTTCTGCTGGGCGTTCCACAGCGCCAGATTAGCCTTCACCAGATCCTGCGCCAGAGGGCTCGAGACAATCTTCTGCATATCGCTGTCGATCTGTTTGCGCAGCGACGCCGAGATGCAGGGCGCCTTGGCTGACAGCGCCAGATAGAGCCCTTCGCTGTTGATCGGCGGCTCGAGCGCAACGACATCGCCTTCAATGCCGAGCTTCCTGGCCAGCGCCATGCCGGGGAATTGTTCGAAGATCACGTAATCGTTGCGTTTGAGGATGAGCTTCTGGAACGCCTGGCTGGCGGTGGGCACCTCCTCGAGCGAGAGATTGGCCCTGGCGTAATCATCGAAGGCCTGACCGAAGCTGTTGTTGACCAGCGTTCCGCCGCTGCGCCCTGTGAGGTCAGACCATTGCTTATAGGGGAAGACCTCGTCGCGCCTGACCCAGACCATGCTGGGCGTGAACAGGAACGCCGGTTTGACGAAACTCAGCGTCTGCTCACGGTCGGCCGTGAGGAAATACCCGGCGAGCATGTCGATACGTCCTGCCCTCACCTCTTCCTGCGCCCGAGACCACGGCCCGCCGTACACTACATCGATCCGCAGCCCCAACAGCGTGCCCAGATGTTTGATCAGGTCGGCGTTGGCACCGATCAGGCGACCGGGGTCGTGGGGATCGCGCCACAGATAAGGTGGGTACTCGGCGTTGCCCGTGGCTGTCAGGTGCTCGCACGCCGGCTCGCTCAGCGCGAGGCCGGGCAGCGCCAGCATCGTGACCGCCACACACATGATTCTGCACCCACGAAGCCCGACCATATTCAACCTCTGAAAGAACACTGCCTGTGGGCGCCCTGCCCGTGGTCGCCAGTCGATCCTTTGAAAAGATAGGTCACACCGCGCCGAGCAGTCATCTTTTTGCAGCAATACGCCTGCCACTTCGCCCACCGCGCTGGGCTGCAACGAAACAGTCCGTGGTCCAGGGTTTGACAAATGTCCTGAATCTTCTTGCGCCCCCACGATCCTTTGAATAGCCGTGAGGTGAGGCGCAACGCGTCGGCGACACCCGACCACGGACCAGACAAAGGGCAAGGAGCAGCAATGGCGAGCGCAATCAGTCAATCCTCATCAGCACTCAAGCGGGCCGTTTCAGGCCCGATGTTGCTGTTGTTCATCCTCGGCGACGTGCTGGGCGCAGGCGTTTACGCGCTGGCGGGCACCATCGCCGGCCAGGTCGGCGGCGCGGTCTGGGTGCCGCTGCTCATTGCCTTGCTGTTCGCCTTGCTGACCGCAGGCTCCTATGCCGAGCTGGTGACCAAATACCCTCACGCTGGCGCTTCGGCGGTGTTCGCCGGCAAGGCGTTCCGATCACCGCTGATTTCGTTTCTTGTCGGTTTCTGCATGCTCGCTGCGGGCGTGACCAGCGCCGCCGGCCTGTCTCTGGCGTTCGCGGGGGATTACCTGTCGCCGTTCATCGAGGTTTCGCCTCATTACGCGGCGCTGGCGTTTCTGGCGGTGATCGCGCTGCTCAATGCGCGCGGGATCAAGGAATCGCTGTCGGCCAATCTGGTCATGACGCTGATCGAAATCTCCGGGCTGCTGATCGTGATATTCGCAGCGGCCTGGTTTTTCCGCTCGGGTGAAGCGGACCTTGGCAGGGCCATGACCTTCAAGGCCGGGATCGACCCCGCCGTCGCGGTGCTCAGCGCAGCGTTGCTGGCGTTTTATTCGTTCGTCGGTTTCGAGACGTCTGCCAACCTGGCGGAAGAAATTCGCAACGTGCGCACCACTTATCCGCGAGCGCTGTTCGGTGCGCTGCTGGTCGCCGGCGCCATCTACATGGGCGTGGCCATCGCCGCCGCGGCTGTCATGCCTGTCGAGCAATTACTGCATTCTTCGGCGCCGTTGCTGGAGGTGGTGAAAGCGTCGGGGCTGGGCATACCGCCACGTCTGTTCGCCTTCATCGCCCTGGTCGCCGTGGCCAATGGCGCGCTGCTGACGATGATCATGTCCAGTCGGCTGGCGTACGGCATGGCGCGTCAGGGCTTGCTGCCAGGGCCGCTGACCTATGTGCTGCCGACGCGGCGCACGCCCGGCGTGGCCATTCTGGTCACCTCGGTGCTGGCTGTGATCCTGACGCTGACCGGCTCGCTGGCCACGCTGGCGCAGACCGTCGTGCTGTTGCTGCTCTTCGTGTTCATCAGCACCAACCTGGCGGTGCTGGTGCTGCGCAAGGACAAAGTGCAGACACCGCACTTTCGGGTGCCGACCTGGGTGCCTGTGCTGGGTATCGCTTCTTGCCTTTTGCTGCTCAGTCAGCAGAGTCTGGACACCTGGCTGCGCGCCGGTGCCCTGCTTCTCGTCGGGGTTGTGCTGCATGCGATCACCCGCGCAGGCGGCGTTCGCCCGGTCGCGCCGGCCGACATCGAACTGGCCCACGAAAAACTGTGAGGCCCCTTCACTGAGCCTGCATCCGGCTGGCAGTCCGGGCAGCCATCAGGCCCGGCGATACGGCCGGGCGCGGGGCATCCGCACCGCTTATACTGCGCGGCGTGAACCCACGCCACTGCCGAGCCGATACCATGCCCGTTTCAAGTGACCGCCTGATCTACCGCCCTCCTGAACCGGGCGACGCCGCCCGTCTGTTCGACATCTACAGCGATCCCGACACCCAGCGCTTCAATCCGGCCGGACCGATGACATCCTTGGCGCAAGCCGATGCCCTCGTGCGTACATGGATCGAACACTGGCAGCAGCACGGCTTCGGCTGGTGGGCCATCGCGGAAAAGGTGGCGCCGCACCGGCTGACAGGTTTTGGCGGCGTGGGTCATTACGATTATCTGGGCGAGCCGCGGCTCAACATCGGCTATCGCTTCGCCAGCGACGCTTGGGGCAAGGGGTATGCGACAGAACTGGGCAGGTTCGCGCTGCAGGCGGCGTTCGCTCAGCCTGGCATCGAGCGTGTCTGGGCCGTGGTCCGGCCGGACCACCTGGCCTCCATCAGGGTGCTGGAAAAAATCGGCATGCACCGCAGCGGGACGCTGGATGACGTTCCGGGCAGGCCGCCCAGCCTGGTGTTTGTGGTCGAACCCGCGTGAGCCGGGCGGCGCGGCGGCGCATAAACTCAGAACGTTCCATCGCCCGGGACGGTCTGAATAGTCTGGCTTCCCTCGAGCGATTCGAATGATGTTGAACGCACTGGTTTTTCTGTCCACGGTCATCGGCATGGAAGGCTTCGCGTTCGTCGCGCATAAATACGTGATGCATGGCTGGGGCTGGGGTTGGCATCGGTCCCACCATGAGCCCCGAACCGGCTGGTTCGAAAAAAATGACCTGTACGCGGTGGTCTTCGCAGGCTTCGCCATCGTGCTGATTGCCCTTGGCACACAAGGGATGCACCCACTGGAGTGGATCGGTGCGGGCATGACGGCGTACGGTTTCCTGTATTTTCTGGCGCACGACGGGCTGGTCCACAAGCGCTGGCCGCTCAAGTACGTGCCCAGAAATGGCTACCTCAAGCGGCTCTATCAGGCGCACCTGATGCACCACGCCGTATCGGGAAAGGATCGCTGCGTGTCCTTCGGCTTTCTCTACGCGCCCTCTACGTCGAGCCTTCGCAAGCAGCTGCGCGATCTTCATGGCGGCTCTCTGAAGAAGCATGACGCGGACGCTGCCAAAGCTCAGCCTGGCGCTCAGGCCAGCGACGGCCGCGGGAGCTGATCGCCCGCCCGAGTCCGGCGAGCACCAGACGCAGCTTGTCGACGGTGCTGGTGGACACCCGCGCATCCCAGGCGCCACTGCCCTGCTTGCGGACCTTGACGCCAATCTCGCGGTAGACGCCGCTGGCCGTCGCCACTGCCCACGCCGAGCGCCAGGGCAAGGACGTCAGACCTGCCTCGGCACTGATGTAAAAAGGCTCGGCCATGTCGACCAGTCGTCTGGCCAATACCGCCAGCGCGTCGCGGTATTGCGCCTCGGCCAGCCGCTCGCGAGGGATCGAAAGCTCGTCGAGCCAGTCCTGAGGCAGATAACAACGGCCGACGCCGGCGTCTTCAACGATGTCGCGGGCGATGTTGGTCAGCTGAAACCCCATGCCCAGATCACACGCCCGGTCCAGCGTGGCTTCGTCGCTAACGCCCATGACCTGAGCCATCATCAGCCCGACGACGCCCGCCACGTGGTAGCAATATTCCAGCGTGTCGTCGATGCGGTGGTACTGGCGCTGTTGAACATCCATCGCAAAACCGGCCAAGTGCTCCAGCGCATAGGTTTCCTTGATCCGGTGGCGAATGACCACGTCGCGGAACGCCGCGAAGGCTTCGGTCTCTACCGGCAGCCCGGCGTAAACGCCTTGGGTCTGGGCCACCAGATCGGCCAGTCGGCGCTGTACTTCCTGCTCCCCGACCAGCGTGGCCGAATGCCCCGCTTCTTGCCCGTCGATGACATCGTCGCAATGCCGACACCAAGCGTAGAGCATCACGGCACTGCGCCGCGTGAGCGGGTCGAACAGGCGCGACGCCGCCGCAAAACTCTTCGAGCCTACGGCAATGCTGGTGGTGGCGTGGTCAAGCAAATGCTGATCGTCAGCGTCATGGGCGTTCACGGTGCAGATCCTCCAGCATCACGCCTGCGGTGGCCTTGGCCGAGCCGATTACCCCGGGCACTCCCGCGCCGGGATGAGTGCCGGCGCCGACCAGATAGACATTGTGCAGGCTGGCGTCGCGGTTGTGCGGTCGAAACCAGGCGCTCTGAGTCAGGATCGGTTCCAGGGAAAATGCCGAGCCGAGATGAGCGTTCAGTTCGCTCTGGAAATCGTCGGGCGTGAAGATCCGCGACGTCACCAGATCGTCGCGCAGGCCAGGCATGTAGTGCTTTTCAAGGTAGTCGAAGATCCGGTCCCGGTAACGCGGCCCCTCGGTCGTCCAGTCGATGGGCGCATTGCCCAGATGGGGCACCGGCGACAGGACGTAATGGCTGGAGCATCCAGCGGGCGCCAGGCTTGGATCGGTCACGCAGGGCGCGTGCAGGTACAGGGAAAAGTCTTCGGCCAGCGCATCGCCTTTGAAGATCTCTTGTATCAGCGCGCGATAACGAGGCCCGAAACACACCGTGTGGTGCTGCAACTGCGGCTGCGGCCGCTTCAGGCCGAAGTGAATGACGAACAGCGAATTGCTGTAGCGCTTGCCCTTGAGCCGCGCGCTCTCCTGAACGCCGCGCGGGTGGTCACCGAGCAATCGGGCGTAGGTGTGCACGACGTCGGCATTCGAGGCGACACTGTCGGCCGCGATCCGGCGGCCATCTTCAAGGTGCACGCCGGTGGCGCGATTAACCTCGATGTCGATGCCCGCGACGTTGGCATTGAGTTCGATGCGCCCGCCGATGTCCTCGAACAGCTTCACCAGTGCATTGACCAGCGCGCCGGTGCCGCCCTTGGGAAACCACACGCCCCACTCCCGTTCAAGGGCGTGGATCAGCGTGTAGATCGACGAGGTGGCGAACGGATTGCCGCCCACCAGCAGCGAATGAAACGAGAACGCCTGCCGCAGTTTGTCGTCCTGAATGAATCTGGAGACCATCGAATAGACGCTGCGCCAGGCCTGCAATCGGGCGAGTTGCGGACCGGCCTGGATCATGTCGCGGAACGACAGGAACGGCACCGTGCCCAGCTTCAGGTAGCCCTCGCGAAAGACCGCTTTGGAATACGCCAGAAAATCCCGATAGCCGGCGACGTCCTGCGGGTTGAACGCGGCGATCTGACGGTCCAGTGAGGCCTGGTCGTTGGCGTAATCGAATCGCGATCCGTCCTCCCAGCACAGCTGATAAAACGGCGCTACCGGGAGCAGCTCGACATAGTCCGCGATCGACTTGCCCGCCAGGGTGAACAATTCTTCGATGGCGGTAGGGTCGGTGATCACCGTGGGGCCTGCGTCGAAGGTGAACCCCTCGTCGTGGTACACGTAGGCGCGTCCGCCGGGCTTGTCGCGCTTTTCCAGCAACGTGGTCTGCACGCCAGCGGCCTGAAGACGGATGGCCAATGCCAGACCGCCAAATCCTGCGCCAATCACGATGGCTTTCTTCGCTTCGGTCATTCTCGGTTCTCGTAGTGGCTGGGCAGGAAACGGAGCATCGCGCGTATTGCCGCGCCCACAGGAACGGGCGGTTTGCCGGAGACGATACGAACCTTGTCCGCCAGGCGGCTGTGGCCGGCGTAAAACCGGCTGATCAATCCTTCCGGCAAGCGGTAAAAACGCTGCATGACCTGCCAGCGGTCCTGAGGTCGTCCCGCCAGAAACAACATGCGGTTGAGCAGGCGATAAAAGCGCTGACGGCGCCAGGCCTGCCGAGCGAATGTCTGGATACCGTCGGCGAGCGCATCCGCTTGCAGATTGCGCTGCGACGCGAACCAGTCGGCCAGCCTGACGGCGTCGGGCAAGGAATAACCGGTGGTGCAGTGGAACAGCCCGGCGCGCAGGCCGGATCGCGGCTGCCCTTGCCCCTGCGCCCAGAAGCGATCGAAGTCGCCGGCCAGCGTAATGGGCAACACGCCCTGCTCCTCACGCAGGCACGCGGCGACGGTCCAGCCCTGCGCCTGGGCGTACTCGTCGATGTGGCGACGCAGTTGCTCGATGGACAGCACGTGCTGATCCACATAATGGGTGTCTTCAACCAGCACGGTATCGGCTGAAAACGGCAGCACGTAGACGAACCGGTAACCGTCGCCCTGCGCCACCCGCGCATCCATGATGATTGGTGCCTCGAGCCCGTGAGGCGCCTGCAATTGCAGCAACTGGCCGAGAAACGCCTGCTGGCCCAGCACCAGGTGCGGGCTGTCTTTGACCCCTCGCCCGTCGACGACGGCGCTGGCATGAAGCGTCTCGCCGCTGGCCAGCCGCAATGAACGGGGACCGACCTCGGCGATCGTTTGTCCGGTGCGCACATCATCGCCAAGCGCGGTTTCGATGACCTGCACGAAACGCTCGGACGTGACGCTGGCGTACCCCGAAGACAGCCGCCGCGCGCCGCCGGGAAAATGCACGTCGTAGCAAGGCCATCGCTGCACCACCAAGGGAGCGATCCACTGCTGCTGAGCGGCACTGAGGTCTTGCGCGTGGAACGACCAGGTGTGATTGCCGCCCATGTTCGGCTGCTCTTCGATGCACAGAATATTCAGCTCGGGACGCAACTGTTTGAGCCGCCAGGCAATGAGACCGTTGGCCAGGCCGCCTCCGGCGAAAATCAGGTCGTAAGTCATGGGGTCTCCCGCGCCGCTGTCAGCGCGCCGCTGCGGATCACCGACTCGACGATGTCAGCGGCGCGCGGGGTGCCGCCGGCCCGATCCAGTTCTGCCGCCAGACGCTCCAGTGGCTCGGGAGGATGATCCAGCAGACGCCTCAGCGCCTCGTGGATCGTGCCCGCGCGCGCGCGACGGCTCAACTGCAGCCCGGCGCCCGCGTAAGCCACCCGCGAGGCAACGCCCGGCTGATCGAAGCCGATGGGCATGACCAGCATGGGCGTGCGTGCCTTGATCGCATCCATCACCGTGTTCAGGCCTCCGTGGGTCACGGCCACGCTGGCTTTCTCCAGCGCCCATTGCTGTGCCGCGAAATCGGTGACCCATGTCGCCCCGATCCGTTTGAGCTGCTGTTCCTGCGCCGGGACGAGGCCACCGCAGTGGGCGATCAATAGCTGCGCGTCGAGGCGCGCACAGGCCTTGGCCACCTGGGTGAACATGCCCATGCGCCCGCCTTGAAGCGTGCCCAGGCTGGCGAACACGAATGGCCGGTCAGGATCGATGTGCCACTCGCCTGCCGCCTGCTGCCCCGGCGTGCGCAACGGCCCGACGGCATGGAAGGTGGCGGGCAATCGGGCTCGCGGGAAATCGAAGCCGTCGAAGGTCTGGCTGATCTGCGCGTACGGGGACAGGCACTCATGAAGCCCGCCGCGCGGCTCGATGGACAGCTGTCGGCAGGCGTCGCCGATGACCCGGCTCAGAGGTCGCATCAGCCAGTCATAGACCCGCTCGCTGCCTTCGTACATGCGCCTGCTACGCTCGTCCTCGGCGTAAGCGAACGGCATGACCGCCAACGGAATCCGTGGCTCGCGATTGACCGGCAGCGCTGAGGCCACCGAGATGAACGGCAACCCGAGCGCCTCGGCAACCAGGCCGCCGGCCGCTTCCATCTGGTCGCACAGCAACGCATCGACGCCCCGTTCGCGCAGGGCGTCGGGCAGCTCGGCGCACAGCATGCGGGTGCTGTTGCACAGGTCGCGGATCACACCGCGCAGCCGCAACGGGTGATTGGACGCCGCGGCGCGTTGCAATACCGGCCCAAGGCTTGCGGGCGGATGGCTGGTCGCGCCCAGCGCATGAAACGCGATGCGCGGATCCGCCAGCCAGCGGCGGGCATCGGCCTGCTGAAAGAACGTGACGCGATGGCCACGATCGATGAGGGCTGACGCCAACGCCTGAAAGGTCTGGAAATGACTGTAGAACGCGGGAGCCACCACGCCGAAGTGGCTCATGGAGGCGTCATGCGCCATGGCTCGCGTGGCAACAGGCGTGCGTTACGAAGCGCCGCCAGATCCGCCGACCCGGTACAGAAGCAGGCAATCCGCAGCTGGCGGATCATGATTTCAAAATGCTCGATCACCGCCGCGGTCGACAGCGTCGCATCGCGCAGCACGCCCGCCGCCTGGCCCACCAGGTCGGCGCCCAGACAGATCGCCTTGGCCGCGTCGACGCCGTCGCGGATGCCGCCGGAGGCGATCAGCGTCATCTGGGGCAGCGCCTCGCGCACGCTGCGCAGGCTGGTAGCCGTGGGAATGCCCCAGTGGGTGAAGGCCGCCGCCACCGCGCGGTCGGCGGGCAACACCGCCCGTTCGGCCTCGACCGCCGCCCAACTGGTGCCGCCCATGCCGGCGACATCGATGACCTGCACGCCGACACTGGCCAGGGATTGGGCCACGGCGGCGGAGATCCCCGCGCCGACTTCCTTGACGATCACTGGCACGCCGACGGTTTCAACGGTGCGGCGAATCGCCTCCAGCGCGCCGCGCCAGTCCCGGTCACCTTCGGTCTGCACCGCTTCCTGCAACGGATTGAGATGAATGATCAGGGCGTCTGCCTGCAGCGTGTCGACCGAGCGGCGTGCGAGATCGAGCCCGTCGCGCTCCAGCAACTGCGCAGCGCCGATATTGCCCAGCAGCGGAACGTCTGGTGCCAGGCGCCGCAGCTCGCGGGTCAGCCCCTGATCGTTGCCGCTTCTGAGGCCGACGCGCTGCGAGCCGACGCCCATGGCAATGCCCAGCGCCTGAGCCGCTTCGGCCAAATGACGGTTGATGGCGGTCGACCGCTGCGCCCCGCCGGTCATCGAACTGATCAGCAGCGGCGCCTTGAGCGGCTTGCCCGCCAGCGCACTGCGCAGATCGATCGCAGCCAGATCCAGTTCAGGCAGCGCACAGTGTTCGAATTGCCAGGCGTCAAAGCCGGTACCTGCGCCGTGACCGCTTGCGCGCCGGTCCAGCACGATGTTCAGATGATCGTCTTTGCGTCGACTCAGATCGCTGTCACTCATCACAAGCCCCACATTCTTGAATCATTTCGCACCCGGCGTGGTCATCTAGCTGACGGAACTTGTACAAGAATGCCAATCGACGCATATTTTGTACAAGTTTTACCCAGACTCAGGCAGCTGGAACGTTGAGTCGTTCCGCGTTTTTCAGGCTGCAGGTCAAAGGATCCGGTAGCAGCGTTCAATCGCTACGTTCATTCGCAACAGGCTGAGGTGCACCTCCCGATGACCATCGACACAGACGCTTCCCTCGATCACGGCTTCACTGAGCGTCTCTCTCACGTACGTGCATCCATCGAGAAGCGACTCGATGAGTTGCTGCCGGAGAGTGGCAACGAACGCGATCTGGTCGCCCTGGCCATGCGTGAGTGTACGTTGGCGCCGGGCAAACGCATGCGCCCCATTCTGCTGATGCTCGCGGCCGAGGGCCTGGGGCATGACGGCACGTGCGGGCTGGACCTGGGCTGCGCGGTGGAGATGATCCACGCCGCTTCACTGGTGCTCGACGACATGCCGTGCATGGACAACGCTGCCCTCAGGCGCGGCCGGCCCACGGTGCATCTGAAGTTCGGCGAAGACGTTGCCATCCTCACCGCCGTGGCACTGTTGAGCCGCGCGTTCGGGGTCATCGCCTCGATCAGCGACCTGGCGCCGGCGACCCGGACCCAGCTGGTCGAACTGGCCGCCAATGCCGTCGGCATGCAAGGGCTGGTGCGCGGACAGTTCCAGGACCTGCGCGACGGTCAGCACCCGCGCAGCCCTGAAGAAATTGCCGTGACCAACAACCTCAAGACTGGCGTTCTGTTCGGCGCCATCGTCGACATGGCCTGGCTGATCAGCGACGCAGGCGAAAGTGTCAGGCCGCAGTTGCAGGTGTTTGCCGTGGAACTGGGGCAGGCCTTTCAGATGTATGACGATCTGCGAGACAGCTGCCCCGACAGCGACAAGGATCAGGGTAAGGACGCGGGCAAAAGCACGTTCGTTTCCCTGTACGGCGAAGCCCGAGTCAAGGAGCAACTGCACCTGCACCTGGCCAACGCCGAGCTCAGCCTGCGGGAGATCTTTGGCGACTCAACGATGATCTCCGGCTACATGAAGACGATCTTCGAGCGCGCGGCGGTCTGTGCCTGATCAGGGCTGCGCCTGCTGCGCGACCGCCTGTTTGAGCGCTGCGCCGTCGGTGAAACGCTTTTCCTGCACAACGGCGCCGTCTTGCAAGGTCAGCCACTGAACCGAGTCTCTGTCGCCGTTGTACTGCCGGGCGACCCTGCCGTCGCGGTCCAGCAGAATCCGGTATTTGGCCGAGCGCATCGCCGGCACCGCGACCATCTTGACCAGCGAAGGCATCATCTCGATATCCGCCACGTAAACCACACCCCGCTCTTCGAGGTATCCCTGAGGGGCGTCGCCGACGGCGGCATTGACGAGCTTGGCCGCCGACATGCTCCGCGCCACGAGCAGCACGTGCGCCTGGCTGTCCAGCGTATAGGCCTTGTCGTTCTGATCGAGAAGGGTCCACTTCACCACCGGTTCAACGGCGCCATTGGCCATCGCTTGCGTGCCTAACAACATCCCTGCCAGAAAAATCAGTCGCTGCATGGTTTACGCCTTGATCAAGAGATTGAAGCCCGACGCGATGTGGCACTCAGGACGGGCATGGAGAACGAAAAAAACCGAACCAAGCGGCGGCCCGGACGGTCAAGCATTATGAATCCATTTGTCGTGAGTAAGTTTTATGCTGAAGTTTCTGGGCGGTACCGTTGGCATCATTTTTCTGATCGGCCTGATCGTCGTCATCGCAGTGTTCAAGCTGCTGTTCTGATATCGGGGATCAAACAATCCCGTGTGACTTGAACGGTCTGTCGCTCACCGACAGGCCGTTCGTTGCTTGTGCCCTCTACCCTTCGTCGACAGCCCCGTTACACCTCGGGCCCGGCGGCCAGATCCGCGGCAAAGTGCGGCGACTCCCCGAAGTATTCGATCAACAGTTCAGTCAGGACGCGAATCTTCTGTGCCGGATGCTGGCCCGGTGGGCGCACGACGTACGCACCCGCAGGCGGCGGCGGATAGTCCGGCATGATCGGCACCAGGGCGCCTGATGCGATACCGTCGTATGTCAGGCAATCGGGCAGGTAGGCAACGCCCAGCCCCGCCACGGCCGCGGCGACCAGAGCCACGCCACTGTCGGCCTTGAACCGCCCTTGCGGACGAACCGAAATCACCTTGTTGCCGTCCATGAATTGCCAGGCTTCGGTGCCCTTCATCAACGCTTCATGGGCGATGAGTTCGTCCGGCGACTGCGGCGCACCGTGAGTCTGGACGTAGCGCGGACTGGCGACCAGCCGGGTGTTGATCGGCCCGATGCAGCGCGCCATCAGGTTGGAATCCTGCAAGTAGCCCACCCGGATCGCGCAGTCGTAGCCCTCGGCGATGAGGTCGACGAAGCGGTCGCTGTAGCAGGTCTGGACATGCAACTCGGGATGACGCCGGGCCATTTCCGCCAGCAATGGCGCGAAATGGGTGGGTCCGAAAGAAAGCGGCGCGGCAACACGCAGGCGGCCACGCAAGGCACCGGCCGGCAGGATCGCTTCTCTGGCGACGTCCATTTCGGCGCAGACCCGCGCCGCGTAATCACGAAACGTCGCGCCGGCTTCCGTCAGGGCGGTCTTGCGGGTAGAGCGGGCAAGCAGCTGCACGCCCAGCTCGGTTTCCAGCCTGGCCAGCCTGCGACTGACGATCGACTTGGCGACACCCAGCCGAAGCGCGGCAGGCGAAACGCCCCCCGCATCGGCCACCTCTACAAACGTGCGGAGCTCTTCGATATCCAAATCACTGTTCCCCTTTTGGCAACACAGCTTGCCTCGGAATGCTACTACCGGAGCATGTGGAGCAACAGCACAATGTCGTTCCTCAAGCGAGGTCGCCCGGTAACGCCAGACCCGCAAGGTCCGGGTCGCCATTGGCCGCAGCGCTGACGAGCGACCTTCGCCCAGGGAAGAGCCCCATCCAATTGCCGCGCAAGCGCGCATCGCAACCACAAAAAAGGACCTCGTAATGGCGAGCGAAACTCTCCGCAATCCCCTCACCGATCAGCTGTTGTCGCCCGACAATTCGGCGTTGATCATCATCGATTACCAGCCGATCCAGGTCTCATCGATCCGCTCGATGCCGCGTCAGGAGCTGGTCTTCAATATCACCAGCGTCGCCAAGGCCGCGCTGAACTACAACCTCCCCATCATCCACTCCACGGTCAACGTCCAGACCGGCCGCAACAAGCCGCCGATCCAGGAGCTGCAAGACGTGCTGGGGCATTTGCCGACGTACGATCGCACCTCGATCAACAGCTGGGAAGACACCGAATTCAAGCAGGCGGTCAAGGCGCTCGGTCGGCGCAAGCTGATCATCACCGCGCTGTGGACCGAAGCGTGCCTGACCTTCCCTGCCCTGGATGCGATTCAGGAAGGCTACGAAGTCTATGTGCCTGTGGACGCGGTGGGCGGCACGTCGGTCGCCGCGCACGAGGCGGCGCTGCGGCGCATGGAGCAAGCGGGTGTGAAGCTCATCAGCCGCGTGCAGATGTATTGCGAGCTGCAGCGCGACTGGGCGCGTGAAGCCACTGTTCCGGGCTTCATGGGCGTGTTCGACAGTTTCGACGGCTTCAATCCTGAAAAGGCCAACAAGACCGCCGAAGGGTAAGCGCACTGCCCGGGCGCAAGAATGGGGAGCACGCACGACGTGATCGTCCAGGGGGACGGCTTGCCCGTCCCCCTGTCTGGCGCTGGATGCGCCGTCCAACTCCCTCGCGCCGGTAGAGCGCCGTTCAGATGAAGCCGGTCAAGGGTCCGGGGCAAAGCGATACTGACCTTTGCCGCCGCGCTTGGCCTGGTACATCGCCGCATCCGCTGCGCGCATCAGGTCTTCGACGGTTCCGCCGTTGGCAGGCAGACAGGCGATCCCGATGCTCGCGCCCAGCCGAAACCGCTCCTGATCGGCCGAAACCTGCGCGATCAGTTTCTCCGCCACCGCAGCCGCATCGTCCGGGCAGTTGACGCCTTCGATGATGACCGTGAATTCGTCGCCGCCGATCCGCGCCAGCCGGTCATAAGGCCGCAGGCACATCTGCAACTGGCTGCTGACCCAGCGCAATGCCTCGTCGCCGCGGTCATGGCCGAACTGATCGTTGATCTGTTTGAAACCGTCCAGGTCCAGATACAGCAGCGCGCTCAGACGGCCAGAGCGCTGATTGCGCGAAATGGCGCCCTGCAGCGCCTGAACGAAGCCCCGGCGATTGAGCAGGCCGGTCAGCGCATCGGTGATGGTCATGACTTCAAGCTTGTGGTGCAGTTCGCGCACGGAGGTCATGTCCAGCGCCAGAATCGTCATCGCGGCCTGCCCCTCAGGCAGAGGCGACGCCGACAGGGCCACCGGAATGCTCTGCCCGTCGCGGTTGCGCAAGTTGGCGTCATGCAGGCGCAGGCCTTCGCCGCGCTTGAAATGGTCCAGCCAGACCGAGCTCTGCCAGTCGTCGTCGTGAGGGGTTTCGATCCAGTCGAGCAACGCGCGTCCCTTCAGCTCATCATCCGAACACCCGAGCAGGCGCGTGATGGCCGGATTGGCAAAGCGGATCACACCTGCGTCGTCGACCACCAGAATGCCTTCGGCGGTGTTGTTCAGAATCGACGCGTTGAACGCCCGTTCGCGCTCCAGTTGCTGGCTGGTCTGGAAAAGGTCCCGCCGATAGTGATCGTGTTCGAGCAGCACACGCGCCTTGTGCAGCAGCAGATTGGGGTGCACCGGCTTGGTCATGAAGTCGACGGCGCCTGCCGCGTAACCCTGGTTGAGCACTTCCTCGGTCTGGCGCATCCCCGAGATGAAAATGATGGGTGTGAAGCGCGTGGCGGGATCGGCACGCATTCTGCGCGCGACTTCGAAGCCATCCATGCCGGGCATCTGCACGTCCATCAGCACCAGCCCGATATTGCCCGCCGTCAGGCAGGCCAGCGCCTCGGCGCCTGAGTCGGCACAACGGACCGTGCGGCCCAACTCTTCGAGTAATTCCTGCATTTCTGCGAGGTTTTCCTCCTGGTCGTCGACCACCAGGATTTCCAGCGCCTGGGCTTGCATCTGCACACTCACCTCCCTGTTGGTAAAACCGTCGCCCTCACGCCTGACGCGATACGTCGCGCGAGCAGACACGCGGAGCATAGCCGCGGCCGAGGATCCACGGCTGCCTTTTCCGTCACCGACCCTGCTGCCTGTGACCGTTGCGGCACCGCGATGCTCAATCGAACGCTACAGACGGCCGCCCGCCTCGTCCAGATTTATTGCGGGTGCGTTGGGCAGTCGCGCGCCCACGGCAACTATTTTTCACATCCGCAGGACGAAATCCGTGCTTCATGGCCCGATCGGACGCCTGAGCGGCCCGATCGTGCGACCTGCCTGTACAGGATCTGGCCAGAATGACCTCAGCTCCCGTATTCAGAGGTCAACCATGAACCAAGCGCATCGTGCAGACATCGTCACGGCTGTTTTCGGACGAGACGCCGCCGGGCTGAGCACAGATCAGCTCACCACCGTCGCCCGCGCCTGCCTGCGGCTGTTCGAGCTGAAGCGCGAGCCGGCAACACTCAGTTCGTGGCAGGAACGAACGGCCAAAAAGCTGATGCTGGACAACCTCGACCGAAGCATCCAGATCGCGACCATCGCCAGGGAATGTGCGCTGTCGCGCAGCCATTTTTCCCGCGCCTTCAAGAATACGACCGGACAGGCACCTCGCGACTGGCTGAAACGGGCCAGACTGTCCCGCGCTCGAGACCTGCTGGAACAGACCGATGTCGCGATCTCTCAGGTGGGCTTTGAGTGCGGGTTTTCCGATCAGCCGCACTTCACCCGGATGTTCTCGCAGCAGTTCGGGATGACGCCGGGTAAAGCGCGCGCGTTGAGTAAGCAGCCGGCCTGAGGGAGCTGAATGCAGACTGGCAAATCTTCGCCGATGCGCGGTCAGCGGCATTGACCGTTGGATGGAGCATTCTCGGTACTCGCGCAACGCAGGTATGATAATGAGGTACGTTATCACTACCATGCTGCGGCGCTGATACTCAGGGAATTGCTCGATGGCCTATATGTCGCCCAAGTTCAACGGTCCTTCGGCGGACGTCTTCCTCCTAGAAACCAGCGACACCACCGGCTACGCCGTCGACTGGCATGCCCATGACTGCCACATGTTGCTGTTGCCGCGTCAGGGCGGGCTGTTGCTGTCAACGGAAAGCAGCCGGACCACCCATGTGGCGCGACAGTCGATCTCCTTCGTTCCCGCTGATTTCGCGCACGCGACCCAGGCCGCGCCCGGCCGCGAGCAGCATATGACGCTGTATGTCGACCCGGATTACGTCAAGCACCAGGGTCATGCTTTGGGTTTTCAGAACTTCGCCAATCAGGTCGACCGGACGGGCATCTGGCAGACGAGCGAAACCCTCGACAGCATCCTGCGTCTGCACGATCAGCTGCAACAGCAGGCCGCACCGGAAGCCTTCCAGCGTCAGTTGCCTCATCTCAATGCGCTGCTCTTCGAGGAGTGCGCACGGGTCATTGCCTGCCAGCCAGCCCGGCAACCGGTCGGTGAATCCCGCCAGCAGGCGCTGCTGGTCCGCGATATCCAGCGTTATGTACGGGAGAATCTGGACGCGGATCTGAACATCGAATCGATCGGTCATCAGTTTCACTTGTCGCGACGGCACCTGACCCGGATCTTCAAGGCGGAAACCAACGAAACGCTGCTGGATTTCACCAACCGTACCCGCGTCGACACCGCCGCCGCGCTGCTTTGCGGCACGTCATTGACGGCCCTGGAAGTCAGCCTCGCCGTCGGTTTGGACTCCCCTTCCTACCTCGCCCGTCTGTTCAAACGCCACATGGGCTTAACCCCAAGCGAACTGCGAAAACCCCGCTGAGCGATATCCGGAAATTCCTGTAGGAGTGAGCTTGCTCACGATACGCCGGTGCATGCGGCCCTCTTTGGCGTAACACCGACCTCTTCCCGGCTGAAGCCGGTCCTACGAAAAACTTGCGGCGTCCGTAGGACCGGCTTCAGCCGGGAAGAGGCCGGTGCATGCTGTGGAGGGCAGTGGTTGGAAATCAGTCTTCCTCCGATGGCGGCCCCGAGCAAACTCGTCATACAGGATTTGTGGCATACCAGATATTCAAGAACGCCCGGAAATCCCTGTGGGAGTGTGCTCACGAAAAAAACGACACCTCGGTTCAATGCGCCCAGCGGCGGTGAAGTCCGCGTGCCAACGCGTCGAGGAGGAAGCCGAGTACGCCGATGAGCAGGACCATGGCCATGAGTTCCGAATAGGCCAAACGGTCGCGGGTGTCGAGGATGAAGTAGCCAAGCCCTGCGCTGACGCCGAGCATTTCGCACGGGACGAGCACGATCCAGAGGATACCGATCGACAGGCGCACACCGGTCAGCACATGGCCGAGTACGCCCGGCACGATGACTTTGCTCAGGGTTTCCCAGCGACTGGCGCTTAGGCTGCGGCTCAGTTGCAGCCAACGCGGATCGAGCTGTTTGACCCCGGCCACGGTGTTCAACAGGATCGGCCAGACCGCCGCGAAGGTCAGCAGGAAATAGATCGGCTGATCGCCCACGCCCATGAGCATCACCACCACCGGCATCCAGGACAACGGCGAGATCATGCGCAGAAACTGAAACGCAGGCGTGGTCGCGGCTTCCAGGTTACGCGAGCTGCCAATCAGCAGACCCAACGGAACGCCAATCAGCAACGCCAGCAACAGCCCCACCAGAATGCGCTTGAGGCTGACCAGCACGTGGCCGTACAACTCCGGGCTGCCGAGCAGGCTCCACAGACTGACAAACGTCGCCTGAGGCGAAAACCGCGCCGATAAACCGTTGGCATCCCCCAGCAGTCGAATCCCCAGCCACCAGAGGACCAGCAGGCACAACAGACCTGCCAGCCCCAGCGGCCAATGCGGCAACGAGGCCCGTTTGCGCGGCATCAAGCGCTGTACTCCTCGCTGCGCTGGAAGCTCTCGGCAAGGCCGAAAGTCTTCAGGCCGCCCACTGCCGCGATGCTGTTGCGCACGAACCGGTCGTCCACCAGATCGCTGGCCACCTGCTGCGGGTCGAGTCCGGCTAAAAAGCCCTTGTCACCCTCGATCAGGGTGGATTTCAGGCGGCGTACCAGTTCTTCGGTGTAGCTGGGAAACGGATAAGGCTGAAAATCGATGCGATGCTCGTCCCATTGCGCATGCTGGATGGCGCCGCTGGCCAGATACCCCTGACGCTCGCTCGCCGCAGGCGACAGCACGCGATCGAGCACACTCTGCGCGTGAGGCGTGTAGCGGTTGTTGCCCTCTTTGGAAAGCAGTCGGGCGGCTTCGGCCCTGTTGTCACGGGTCCAGACCTGCGCCTTGACGATGGCGTTGACCACCTTCTGCGACCACTCGGGACGGTTGTTCAGGTCATGTTCATGCATGAACACCACGCAGCAGGCGTGGTTGCGCCAGATGTCGCCGGTGAAACGCTGAACCCGACCGACCTTGAGGTCTTCGGCCAAGGCGTTGAAAGGCTCGGCAACGATGTACCCGGCTATGCGCTTGCTGGCCAGCGCTGGCGGCATGTCCGATGGCGGCAGCACCACCAGATTGACTTCGCTGGACGCCAGCTGCGCGCTTGCCGGCTTGCTGACCGGGGTCAGACCGTTGTCGCGCAACAGCTGCTGCACCACCACGTTGTGAATCGAATACCAGAACGGGATGGCAATCGACTGCCCGCCCAGCTGTTTGACGTCACTGATCTCGGGGCCCACCGTCAGACCCGAACCGCCGACGTGGTTCCAGGCCACGACCTTGGCCGGGACCTTGCTGCCATAACGCGCCCAGACGGTCATTGGCGACAGCAGATGGATGACGTTGACCTGCCCGGAAATGAACGCCTCGATCACCTGCGCCCAACTGCGCAACAGCACCGGGCGTTCGGCCTGGATGCCCTCGGCTTCGAACAGACCGTTGTTGTGCGCCACCAGCAGCGGCGTGGCGTCGGTGATCGGCAGGTAACCGATGCGCACGGGCGCATCGGGTTCGGCGGCCGCGCGGGCCTGAAGGCTGTTGAGCAGCGGCAAGGCGCCCGCAGCAGTGAGCATGGCGCTCAGTTTGAGAAAATCACGACGGGTGTGATTGAAGTCGTCCAGGCACATGGCCATTCTCCGGCGATTCCAGCGATTCAGTTCGAGGGTGTGGGTTGCGGCTCGCCCGCCGAAGGGTTTTCAGAATGTCGACACGCAACGCGCCCATTTCCTCGACCAGTTCGGCCCGGGGCCGCGGCAGATCGATGTGCCACTCGCCCACCGTCCGCGCCGGGGAATCGCCCAGTAGCAGAATACGATTGGAGAGCAGCAAGGCTTCGTCGATGTCGTGGGTGATCAGCACCGCGGCGGTGTCATGCCTGGTCGTCACCTCAAGCAGCAGGTCTTGCATGTCGGCACGGGTGACTTCATCCAGCGCGCCGAAGGGTTCGTCCAGCAACAGCACCGATGGCTGACGCGCCAGGCAGCGAGCCAGCGCGGTGCGTTGCGCCATGCCGCCGGACAGCTGCGCCGGGTGATAGGTCCGCGCGTGGGTCAGGCCCACTTCGGCGATGGCCTGATCGACCCGGGACTGACGCTCGGCCGCGCTCAACGATGGCTGGCTGGCGAAGTCCAGACCGAACGCGACGTTCTTTTCCAGGGTCAGCCACGGCAACAGGCTGGGGTCCTGGAACGCCACCGCCACCCGAGGGTGCGGCCCGGTGAGCGGCTCGCCGGCCACTTTCACCTGGCCCGCATGCGCGCCCTGCAGACCGGCGAGCACGCGCAGCAGGCTCGACTTGCCGACGCCGCTGGGGCCCAGAATCGACACCACCTCGCCTGCCCGCACGTGCAGGTCGAAGCCCTCCAGCACGCTCTGCCAGCCGTGTTCGCGCACGTATCCCAGGCTGATGCCGGTGGCACTCAATGCCACATTCGCCGGTGCACTCATGCGGCGGACTCGCGGGCCTGACGCTGCAACTCGGCCTGCAACTGCACCAGGCTCGGCGTGACGATCGGAATGAACGCCGACTCACGCCAGCGTCGGGCAAAGCCACTGCCGTGCTCGCTGAGAAATGCCTTGCCGCCGCTGGCCTGCAATTCCAGCTGAACGGCGCTGCTGACCGACTGCGCCAGGGCGATGCGCAGTCGGAACAAGCTGGCGGCCTGGGTCAGAAACCGGCCATCGAGCAGACCGGCCTCGAGATCGCCGACCACCGACTCCAGACGCTGTCGCTGCTCGTGGTATTCATCGTTCAAGACCGAGCGGGTACCTTCTAGATGACGCTGCACCTCTTCCAGCGAACGGCGTGCCAGGCCGATCGACAGCCCGCACTGCAAGCCCAGAAAACCCGGGCGAACCGATGGCAGAAACTGCCGTGCGTCGTGGTGCAGGAGCCAGTCGCGGGACAGCTCGACACGATCGAAATCCAGTGCCGCCGTGTTGCTCGACTGCAGGCCCATCAGCTGCAGATCGTCCGAGCGCCGCAGGCCATCGGCCGTCGACGGGATCGCCATGATGAAGGGCTTGCCGCCCGCTTCGGACTCGATGGCGGCGGCGACCACGAAACGCTGCTTGCGCAGGTTGGTCACCCAATGCAGGCGCCCCTCCAGCGACCAGCCCTCCGCTCCCTCGGCGCCCCGTACTTGCAGCGACTCGATGCCGGACAGAAACTTCATCGCGTTGGACAGTCCCGTGGCGCCGGCGAGCGTGCCATCGAGCAATTCCGGCAGCAGACGCTCGCGCAGGCGCACGTTGGGACTGTGCAGCAGGTACTCGATGAACGCGCGCTGGCCCCAGAAGACGAACGCAGCCGTTACCGAATGGCGGGCGATGGCGGCCACCGTTTCCACCGCGTCGGCCAGCGTGCCCCCCGAGCCTCCGTCTTCCCTGCCGATGCCTGTGCGCAAGGCACCTGAGCGTGCCAGTTGCGGCAGCACCGATTCGGGGTCGTCGCTGCCCAGGTCCAGCCCGTGTGCATGTGCGTCCAGCCAGTTGCCGAGTACCGGGTCAACCATGAGCCTTCTCCTTGTCTGTCAATCCAGTGCCGGGTCTGCGTCGTTCACTGCGCCGGGCGTTGCCATTGGTATTTCTGAAGCTCGGGGTTGAGGGTGGTCTGAGCAAAGACATTAGCGAAATTGCACAGCGTTGCCAGGCTCACGCCCAGAATCACTTCCAGTGCGTTGCCTTCGCTGTAACCCGCCGCCTGGAACGCCTGATACGTGGGTTCAGAAACATTGCCGCGGGTGGCGATCACTTCGCGGGCGAATTCAGCCAGTGCTTCGAGCCGCGCCTCGGGCAGTTCGGTCCCGGCACGCAGTGCGTCGACCACTTCGACCGGCAGGCGTGCCTTGTTCAGGCCGACGGCGGTATGACCGGCGACACAAAACGAGCAGCCATGCCGAGTGGCGGCGATCAGTTGCACCACTTCCCTTTCCGGGAGACTTAGCTCAGCCTTGCCGTTGATGGCCGACACCGTCAGGTAGGTTTCCAGCGCCGCCGGCGCATTGGCGAGCACGCCGAGCAGATTGGGCAGGTAACCGTTAGCCTTGAGGGCGTTTTCCAGAAACGGCCGGGCGGCTTGCGGGGCGCTTTCCAGGGTTTGAACAGTGACGCGCGACATGGTGGACTCCTGTTGATGGGCGTCCGGCAAGTGTGTTGGTTATAAAAATTCCGAACCATATTCTAAAGTAGCGATTACTTGCTCCAGAGTGTTTCCCTTAGATGAATTCAGCCAGCCCGCTTATTGATTGGTTATTAGAAAGCCTTGAACTCGACGCCAGTGTTTTCCACGTGGGCCGCTATTGCGGCGGCTGGCATGCCAGCACGCACGGGCTGGCACGCTCGAGTTTTCATGTGCTGGTGCAAGGGCGGTGCTGGTTGCACGTCGATGGCCACGACGATGCCGAACGGCTGGACACCGGTGACGCGGTGTTCCTGCTGCGCGACCTGCCGTATCGTCTTTCCAGTGAAGCCGGTGCGGACGCCGCCCAACGTCAGCCACGCATGGAAATGCTCGCACTGGACAATGGCGCGAGCGACGGCGTGGGTCTGGTCTGCGGTTTTTTTCATTTTCACTCGGGGCTGTCCTCGCTGATCGTCGACGCCCTGCCCGACTTCATCATCCTGCGCGCCGATGAGCCTTCATCCAGCGCGGCCCGCAGCGTGTTCGAACTGATCCTGCAGGAATGCCAGCGAGTGCCCGGCCCGTCCTCTGCTCTGCTCGAACGCCTGAGCCATCTTCTGTTTCTGTACGTGCTGCGCCAGCACGTGGGCGACAACCCCACGCTCGGCGGGCTGGTGGCACTGGCCCGCCAGCCCGGCTTCGCGGCACTGTTGCAACAGATGATCGAGCGGCCTGAGCAGCCGTGGACACTGGAAAGCATGGCGGCGTGTACCGGTCTGTCGCGTTCGGCGTTCTTCAAACGCTTCAACGAAATCGCCGGGCAGTCACCGGGCAACGTCTTGCTCGCCCTGCGCATGCGCCACGCCGCGCAACTGCTCAAGTCTAACCAGACCGTGGAGCATGTCGCCGGCGCAGTCGGTTACCAATCGGTGTCGGCATTTACACGCGCCTTCACCAAGGCCGAGGGCGTGCAGCCGGGCGCTTATCGCAAGCAGCACGAGAAGCGCTAGCGTCTCGTCGCCGATCTGAGAGAGGCCGGTCGACGCTTTACAGCCACCGACGGCTCAAGGACGTGGCTGACCGTGACCCCCAAAAATGGCGAACCTGTACAAGCCTGCATAAGCTAATAGCCATAAGGTATTTAAAGAATATTTTTTAGAACTCTATGATCGATGGCTTACCGCCAGCCAGCCATCAACCGATCGTGAGTTCAACCATGCACTTCGCACCTGACCGCTCCTCATCGATGCTTCGTCGTCCGTTGTTCGCAGGCCTGGCGATTGCCCTGGTCTTTACACTGGCCTCTGCACTGCCCCTCCTGGCGCAGGCGCAGGAAACCGTGCGCATCGGCTACCAGAAATCGTCGACCCTGATCACTCTGCTCAAAGCTCAGGGGACGCTGGAAAAGGCCCTCGCCAAGGACAACATCGACATCAGCTGGCACGAGTTCCCCAGCGGTCTGCCGCTGCTGGAAGCGCTGAACATCGGCAATGTCGACATCAGCGCCGATGTCGCCGACACCGTGCCGATCTTCGCCCAGGCCGCGCAGGCCAAACTGACCTATTTCGCAGAAGAATCACCGTCGCCCAGTGCGCAAGCGATCGTGGTGTCCAAGGATTCGCCCATTCAGCAACTGTCGGACCTGAAGGGCAAGAAGGTCGCGGTGACCAAGGCCGCCGGCACGCACTACCTGCTGATCGCCGCGCTGAACAAGGCCGGACTGACCTTCGCCGACATTCAGCCGGCGTACCTCACGCCTGCCGATGGCCGCGCTGCCTTCGAGAACGGCAAGGTCGACGCGTGGGTGACGTGGGAACCCTTCCTCACCAGCGTTCAGCGCCAGTTGCCGACCCGAACCCTCGCCGATGGCGCCGGCCTTGCCAGTTACAAACGCTATTACCTGACCAGCACCGCCTACGCGACTGCGCATCCTGAGGTGCTCAAGCTTGTGTATCAGCAGCTTCAGGAAGCGGGCAACTGGATCAAGAAAAACCCGCGCGACGCCGCTCAGGTGCTTGGCCCGCTGTGGGGCAACCTTGATGTGCAAACCGTGGAAGCCGCCAACGCCCACCGCAGTTATCAGGTGGAGCCTGTGAAAGCGGACCAGTTGGGCGAACAGCAGAAGATCGCCGACGCGTTCTTCGCCGCAGGCCTGCTGCCCAAGGCAGTGGACGCCAAGGACGTCGGCATCTGGAAACCCTGAACCTGGCATCGACCCCTTACCCTCACCTCAGCCTCTGACTTCGAGCATTCCCATGAAAGGCCTTAAATCGCTGTCTGCTTTAATCGGCTCCGCCGTGCTGTTGAACGCCCTCCTTGCCTCCTCCGCCAGCGCCGGTCTGCTGGAAAAAGGTCGCACTCAGGGCCTGACCGCCGGGATTGCCAACGAGCAGCCCTACGCGTACATCGACACCAATGGCAAGACCGTGGGCGCCAACGTCGAGATTCTCCAGGCGATCCTCTCGCAATTGGGGATCACCAAGGTGGAAACGCCCATCACCGAATTCGGCTCGCTGGTGCCGGGGCTGGCCGCAGGCCGCTTCGATCTGATTGGCGCCGGACTGTTCATCAACCCGGCGCGCTGCAAGGTGATCGGCTATTCCAACCCGGTGACCCGCTCCGGCGGCGCCTTCATCGTCAAGGCCGGCAACCCGCTCAAGCTGCACAGCCTCAAAGACGTCGCTGCCAACGGCAAGGCGCGCCTGGCCACCCAGCCCGGCAGCAATCAGGTTCAGGAAGCCAAGGACAGCGGCATTGCCACCGGCAACGTCGTGCTGTTCGACAAGGACACCGAAGCCCTCGCGGCGCTGCAGGCCGATCGCGTCGACGTGGTGTATTTCCCGGATGCGGAAATCATCAGCCTGGTCAAGAAAGCCAACAGCCCGGCCATTGAGCGTGCGCTGCCGTTCGACCAGATTCCCGATGCTGAAGGCAAGCCGACCTGGAATTACCACGCCTACGGCCTGCCCAAGAACGATCCGGAATTCACCCAGGCGTTCAACGAGCAACTGGCCAAACTGCGCGCCTCCGGCGAGCTGCTGAAGATTCTGCAGAAATACGGCTACACCGAAAACGAGCTGCCACCGGCTGACGTCACCGCCGAGCAACGCTGCAACCGTTAAGGCCCATCAGCAAAATGACAGTGGCTGGATTGACGAACCCTCCACTGTAGGAGTGAGCTTGCTCACGAAGGGGCCGGGACATGCACTGCAAATGCAAAGCCTGGCAGCCCGTCTTCGTCCGATGGCGGCCCCGAGCAAGCTCACTCCCACAGAACGCCTGTGTCCGCTCTACCTCAGTGGCAAGTTCAACCATCCGCACGCCTGATCCGGCCCCGACCCACACGAGTACGGCCATGTTCATCGATCCTTCTGCCGTGGAAACGGCACGCTTCATTGCTCGTCAGCTTGCCAACGGCGCACTGGTGACGCTGCAGATCACGTTTTTCGCGCAACTGATCGTGGTGGTGATGTCCTTCGTCATCGCCCTGATGCGCCTGTCGCCCTGGCGGGCACTGCGCTGGATAGCCACGGCGTACGTGGAAATCCTGCGGGGTATCTCTGCCCTGGTCCTGCTGTTCTACCTGTTTTTCATCCTGCCGCTGTTCGGCATCAGCCTGTCGCCGATGGTCACCGGCATTCTCGGGCTTGGCCTGACGTTCTCTGCCTACGGCTCGGAAATCGTGCGTTCGGCGCTGAGCAACGTCAGTCGCGGTCAGCGCGATGCGATTCGCGCGCTGGACTTCGACGCGCTGACTGCGTTGCGCCGCATCGTGTTGCCGCAAGCGCTGCCCTTCATGCTGCCGCCCATGGGCAACCAACTGGTAGAACTGCTCAAGACCACGTCGCTGGTGTCGCTGATCACCCTGAGCGACCTGACCTTCTCCGGCGGTCAACTGATCACCACGCTGGGCCAGCAGACACTGATCTGGAGCATCGTGCTGGTGTGTTATTTCGCCATGGCCTGGCCGCTGAGCTGGCTGGTCAGACGCTACGAACAACGCGTTACCTCTTGGCGTCGCGGGGTGGCTGCATGAACTTCGATTACGCATTCGCCTGGTCGATCGTTCCGGACCTGCTCGCCGGCCTGGTGGTCACCGTGCAGGTGGTCGTGCTGGGATTCCTGCTCGCCGTGCTGGTCGGCCTGCTGCTGGCGTTGGCCCAACGCACGCGCTTTGCCGCGGTCCGTCGCCTGAGCGCCGCGTACCTGAGCTTTTTTCGCAACACGCCGCTGATGGTGCAGTTGTACGTGCTGTTCTTCGCCTTTCCGTCGGCCGGCATCACGTTGCCGGCAATCACCACAGGGGTAATCGGTCTGGGGTTGTATTACGGCGCTTACATCGCTGAAGCGTTCCGCGGCGCCATCGACGGCGTGCCGGCGGGACAATGGGAAGCGGCGTGTGCGCTGGATTTCGACGCCGCCACCACGTGGCAGCGCATCATCCTGCCGCAGGCGCTCAAGCCGATGCTGCCGGTGCTTGGCAATTACTTGATCGGCATGTTCAAAGAAACCCCGCTGCTGGCCGTGATCACCATTCCCGAACTGTTCCAGGCGGCCAAACAGATCGCCGGCATGACCTATCGCTACAACGAACCGTACACGGTCATGGCGCTGATGTTTCTGGCGATCAGCATCCCCACTTCTCTCTTGTTCAAATACTTCGAAAGGCGCAGTCATGTCTGATCTCGCACACGGCTCACCTCTGAGTGCGCCGCAGATTGTCCTCAAACAGGTGGTCAAGCAATTCGGCGCCAACCGGGTGATCGACCATCTGGACCTGAGCATTCCACAAGGCCAGAAAGTCGCGCTGATCGGCCCCAGCGGCTCGGGCAAATCCACGGTCCTGCGACTGATCAAAGGGCTTGAGACTTACCAGCAAGGCAGCATCGAAGTGGCGGGCGCATCGGTGCCGGCGCGTTCATCGGGCTGGCGCTGGCCTGGCACGAAGAAGGCGCCGGTGGAGCACCGGATCGGCATGGTGTTCCAGCAATTCAACCTGTTTCCGCACCTCACGGTGCTGGAAAACGTCACCGAGGCGCCGTTTCGGGTGCTGAAGCTCAGCCGCGAGGAGGCGCACGAGCGCGCCCACCAGTACCTCGCACGGGTGGGCCTCGGTCACAAAGCCAACGCCTGGCCAGCGCAGCTGTCCGGAGGCCAGCAGCAGCGGGTGGCGATTGCCCGGGCGCTGGCGATGCGTCCGCAGGTGATGCTGTTCGATGAAGTTACCTCAGCGCTGGACCCCGAACTGGTCGGCGAAGTGCTGGCGGTGATTCGTGCCATTGCCCACGAGCAGCAGATGACCATGCTGCTGGTGACTCACGAAATGAAGTTCGCTCAGGATATCGCCGACCGCGTGCTGTTCATGGAAGCGGGCAAGATCGTGGCCGACGGTTCGCCCGAGCAGATCCTCGTCAACCCCGACAACGAGCGCACGCGGCGCTTTCTCAACCTTGTGGAGCAACGTTGATTCAGCCAACCTGAACATCCACCGCATCCGGTCACTGCACAGGACATCGTCATGCCTATCCGCCCGTTCACCCTGGCCGTCCCCAGCGAACAGCTGGAAGATTTGCAACGGCGCCTGCGCAGCGTGCGTCTGCCGGAAGGCCTGGACCCGCACAGCTGGGACGACGGCACCGCGACGGCGTTCGTTCAACGGCTGTTGAATCACTGGCGCGAGCGCTTCGACTGGCGCAGTGTCGAGCGGCGCATCAACCAGTTGCCGCAATTCATTGCCGACATCGACGGCCAGCCGATCCACTTCGTGCACCAGCGCGGCAACGGCCCCAAGCCCATGCCGCTGATCATCACCCATGGCTGGCCGGGCTCTTTTCTGGAGTTGGAGCGGCTGTTGCCGCTGCTCACCGATCCGGCCAGCCATGGCGGCGATGCAGCAGACGCTTTTGATGTGGTGGTGCCGTCGCTGCCGGGCTACGGCTGCTCGCCTGCGCCTGCCAGGCCGGGCGTCAGTTCCCGGCAGATTGCAGGGCTCTGGGCGTCGCTGATGAGGACGTTGGGCTACACGCGTTTTGGCGCGCAGGGCGGCGACATCGGGGCGGGCGTGTCGATGTGGCTGGCCCGCGACAACCACGCGATGCTTTCGGGCGTGCACGTCAATTACATTCCCGGCAGCTTCAGGCCGCACACCGACGATGGCCCACACGCAGTGACTGAGCAGGAGCAGGACTTCCTCACCCGCAGCAGTCAGTTCGCGGCGTCCGAAGGCGCCTATGCTGCGCTGCACAGCACCAAGCCGCAGACCCTGGCGTTTGCGCTGACCGACTCACCCGCCGGCCTGGCCGCCTGGATCGCCGAAAAATTTCACGCCTGGGTCGATCACCCAGGCGACCTTGAAACCGTGGTGCCATTGGACACGCTGCTCGGCGACATCGCGTTGTACTGGTTCGGCGGCACGCTCGACGCCAGCCTGCGGCTGTACAAGGAAAACCGCCAGAACCCGCTGGTGTTTCAGGCTGACGAGCGGGTTGCGACGCCGCTGGGCGTGGCGGTCTTCCCCAAGGAGCTGCCGATGCCCCCGCGCAGTTGGGTCGAGCGAGTCTTCGATGTCCACCGCTGGGAAAACATGCCCCGTGGAGGCCACTTCGCGGCACTCGAACAGCCTGAGCTGCTGGCTGAGGAAATCAGGGCATTCTTCAGGCCGCTGAGGGGCTGATACGCAGGGTCCCGTCGGCAATGTGCGTCCGGATCAAACGACCTTCAGCACAATCTTGCCGATGTGGTCGCCCTGCTCCATGCGCTGATGGGCACCGGCTGCGTCAGCGAGGGGGAAGACACGGTCGATGATCGGCAGGCACTGACCCGCTTGCAGCAACGGCCAGACATTGTCCCTGACGCCCTGCGCCACGTCGGCCTTTTCCTGCGCGCTGCGTGAACGCATCATCGAGCCGGTGACCGATGCCTGCTTGTCCAGCAGGGTCAGCAGATTGAAGTCTTTCACCGACGCACCGCCCAGGAAGCCAATAATGACCAGCCGGCCGCGGCGTGCGAGGGACGCCACGTTGCCGGCGAAATAGCTGCCACCCATGATGTCGAGGATGACGTCGACGCCGTTGTTGTCAGTGCGCTCGGCGATGACCTTGGCAAAGTCAGCCTCGCGATAATTGATCGCTTCACCGCCCAGGGCGCGGATCTGTGCGCACTTCTCCTCGCTGCCCGCCGTGGCGAATGCGCGAATACCCAGTGCTTTGCAGAGCATCAACGCGGTCGTGCCGATGCCGCTGGTGCCACCGTGGATCAACACCGTCGAGCCCTCCCGCGCCTGTCCCAGTTCGAACAGATTGGCCCAGACTGTGAAAAACGTTTCCGGTATGGCCGCCGCATGAATCATGTCCACGCCGTCAGGGATCGGCAGCGCCTGGGTTTCGATGACGGTGCAGTATTCGGCGTAGCCATCGCCATTGGTCAACGCGCACACCCGGTCGCCAACCTTGAAATCCGTCACTGCGCTGCCCACGCCTACGACCTCACCGGCGACTTCAAGGCCGGGCACTGCGCTCATGCCGGGCTTCATCGGGTACTTGCCGGCGCGCTGCAGCACATCCGGGCGGTTGATGCCAGCGGCGTGGACTTTGATCAGCAGTTCGCGCTCAGCCGGAACAGGCACGTCGGCCTGCGCCAGTTGCAGAACCTCCGGACCGCCGGGTTGAGTGATCTGAATGTAGTTCATGCGTTCAGGCAAATTCATGGAGCACCTCGTAGGAGTGATCGGTACAGGCTGTGACACCGGCCCGTGAAAGGCATTCAGGATAACCACACCGGCGTAGGAAATAATGCAGCGATTCAGCATACTGGCGATGCATATTTGCAGCAGGCGTGGACGCTATGAATTGGGATGACGCAAGATTCTTTCTGGCAGTGGCGCGGGTGGCGACCCTGCGCGGCGCGGCGCGCGCTCTCAATGTCGATCAGGCAACGGTGGGCAGACGGGTCGCAGCGCTGGAGCAGGCATTGAACGCAACGCTGTTTCTGCGCACCTCCGAGGGCTATACGCTCACCAACGCAGGCGAGGCCGCCCTGGACGCCGCCGAGCAGATGGAACAGGCCAGTCATGAACTGCAGCGGCGCATCGAGGGGCTGGATGACCGGCCTGTCGGGCTCGTGCGTATCGCCTCCACGGACTCGCTGGCCATCGAATTCGTGATCCCCGCCATTGCCCGCCTGCATGACACGTACCCTGACGTTCGGGTAGAAATCAAAGCCGGCACCGAGATGCTCAACTTGGCCAAGCGTGAAGCGGACATCGCGCTGCGCACCGTCAAACCGGACAACCCGGACCTCCTCGTCCGTCGCCTCGCCAGCTGGCCAATCGGCCTGTTCGCCTCACAGCAATACCTCGAACAGCGCGGCACGCCCCACATCGGCAGCGGCTTCGCCGGGCATGACATCGTCGGGTTCCAGGCCCATGTCGACGCTGGCGAACGCTACAACCTGGCACAGGAAACCGTTCAGGCCGCACGCGTGGTTGCCAGCGCCAACAGCAGCCTGCTGGTGCGCACGGCGCTCGCAGCGGGGCTCGGGCTGGGGGAAATCCCGATCCCCATGGGCGAACGCGACGGACTGGTGCAAGTGTGGCCGCAACGCACCCGCACGCAGACCTACGACGTCTGGCTCGTCACCCACAAAGACCTGCGCCACACCGCCCGCGTGAGTAAAGTCATCGAATACCTGGTCGAGGCGTTCAACCCAGACCGCCCGCCTACCTGATGTGCAATCACGGGTATCAAGGCTGATGCCCAGATCACCAGCGCTATGTCCCTGCAAGCGCGCTCGCCTGAGCAAAGGCTGGCATCGTTTCTGTGTCTTGACCGGCGAGCCAAATAAAAAGCCCAGGTGCATGCCTGGGCTTTGAGGTTGACAGCGGCACTACTCGGAATCGATCAGGCTGTCTGTCCTGGCGCTGCCGTTCTCCCGAGGGACCTGAGCATCCTGATCAGAACCCGGATTACCCGGCGGCGGATTCCAGTCCACCGGTCTTTCGCCAGTGCCCTGCTTGGGTTCGGAACTGGTGCGCTCAAGCCCCGAATCATGGTCTTCGCCCGTGTCCGGGCTTTTTTCATCCGGCCCAGGATACGCGGCTTCCGGCCCGTTGTTTTCAATCGCCATAACGATTCTCCCGTCTACGGCGCAGGATGTCTGCGCGTATAGATGTGAGACGACATTCACAGGCAAGTGCCTTGGCGCCGACGGGTGGAGGGGACAATTTTGTTTGGGGTTTGGTCGGTTGGATTTGATTGATGGAGGTGGGGTACTGAGTTGGGCGGGAGTGTAGTGCCCTTGTCGTCGTAGCGCGCTTGCCAGACGCTGCCGTCCGGAAATGTAGTCTCGGTAATCAGCGTGGTGCCAAGGTGGCGCTTGTACGTGATTAGTGCGGGCTAGCGGGTCGGTTTCTTCGATCAGGCGGGAGAAATCGACGTACTTGAAATCAGTCGGTTGCCGTCTGGCAGGCTGATCCCGGTCATATTGCCAGCTTCGTCGTTCAATGCCGTAGCGCTCGCCGCCAAAGTCTCGGCTGGCAGTCGATGGTTCCCCAGCTGCAGTTGCAGTTCAGCTGCAACGCATTGCTATGAGTCGCCATGACGCCTTCGGGTTAGCTGAATCGACGTGTTGGGTCGCCATTGCGGCTAGCCGGGATCCCACGTAGGCAGAATAGCGAGACATGTCACCGTCAATGCCATTGTTGCCGAAGCTCACCACGTGACCATTGATGGATAGGCGGCCGCCCGAGGCAAGTCCCATCTCGATGGTCGCAGCCTGCCCAATCGCGGACTTTAGCTTCACGCCAGTGTCATCGGAAATGAGTTCAAGCTGAAACCCGAAATCCGTCGACAGCCCTTTACTCCCCGCAAAGGACTCAACCAACAGCTCCTGGCCACCCTTGAGGGCCATGGTCAACTTAAACAGGCGCCTGTTCTGTGCAGAAAACAGCGACGAGAGCTCCATCGTTTCAACTACTCCTTAAACCAGTAGCACGCGATCAGGGGACAAACCTGCGCGCCAGAATCAGCGTCAATCAAGCACTCGGGGACTTGCGCCGGAAACCTACCCACTTGAAAAATCTGCTGATCCACCAGCGACTACGCGCTTGGCGAATTTCCTCGATCTCCATAAATGTGTAGGCCACTGATGTGGTGTTTTGCTTTATGCTTAAAGTGCGCAGCGCTCTCACTGTATGACGCATATGGTAAAGAATTACTAAGGCGCAGATGGTTAGAACAATCGCACCAATGACCCCCGCCGCCGAAACTCCAAAAAATTTAATAAAGACACTCGCGGCTAGCGTAGATGCACCAGCCGACAAAGCAACAAAATACCTTGCCGATGAATCCTTGCTAACTTTCGGCACCACCTTCACCTTGTTTCCGCTGTATTCAAATGGATGAAACGTCGGTTCTGTGTGAGCAATTACATAAAAAACCAGAAGCACTAAAGCCGCAGGTAACAATCCTGCAATTGAGGCTCCAGCACTTACCGCCCCCCATACGTCAGCGGCGATAGAATAGGCCATGCTGCTCGCCGGTATGATCAGAAAACCCTGCACACTGGCTAATACTGACCACAGATAAAATGTGAACCTCTCACAAAAATAGATCAAGTAAAGAAACCAACTTAGCTTCAAGATAAAAATAAATAAATAGACAGACCAGAAGAACGGTACAACAGAGAGGCCGAGAATCATGGCAAATACAAGCACACTGAAACATACCCAAGCACCGCGTTTAAGATAATCGGAGTCGAAAATCATTAGCCATAATCCTTTTGCCTTAACAGTATGAAAGCTTTTGATGTGCGCAGACCCGTTCCATCCCGGGTATTCGAAGTGCAACGTTCGGGGAAGGATGATATACGACAGCGCGTCGTCGCTGTTGAGATAATCGGTCTAGCGGCCGAGGGCATCTGTTTCAGCGATGGAGTTGCCATCAACGTCGTAGCGCGCTTGCCAGACGTCGCGGTCCGGAAATGTCGTCTCGGTAATCAGCGTGGTGCCAAGGTGGTGCTTGTACGTGGTAGTGCGGCCTAGCGGGTCGGCTTCCTCAATCAGGCGGGAGAAATCGTGGCTGATGCCGGTCATGTTGCCAACTTCGTCGAGTTCAATGCCGTAGCGCCTGCCGCCAAAGTCTCGGCTGCCCGCCGATGGTTTCCCAGCTGCAGTTGCAGCTCAGCCGCAACGGATTGCTATGGATCGCCATGACGCGTTCGGGTTAGCTGAGTCGACGCGTCGAGTCGCCATTGCGGCTAATTGCTTCGATGAGGTAGCAGTTGTCGTCGTAGCGATATCGGATCTGACAAACTAGATCACAATTATTCTGCGGCGAGACAAATGGTGAGTTTTCTCCCCTCAAAATCGTCCAACAAAAAGAATTTTGTTCAGACAACCTGCGGAACAGCGATATTTAGATACCATTCCCAAAAATGCCGACGACGCTCGGTGTCTCCATCATCGCCTAAGCCACCGGCAAAAGCAGAAGCCACTAAATAACTAGGCTCAAACGCCTCTGGATCAAGATCCTGGTCATTTCTGAGGTCAGAAGGATCAAATGAAAAATCATCTATTGCGGTCGAGATACTATTTGCAGCTGCGTGGCCGACAAACATCGCTGGATATTCATCATCCTCATATTCTTGGTCCTCCATCACGAATACATAGAATTCGTCCCGGATACTCAACGCCTTGTGTTGTGGGATAGTTTTCGCAGCGACACTAGACGCAACTGACAAGATCGAAACCAATCCGTCTTCACTCCCAAACTTTTTAGACCAGACTGCTCCCGCGTGTTTCACGCATATGACATCAAGCGTCGTCAAAATTATTATTTTTTCAGCATCCGACTTCTCTGTTGTAATTGTGCTCCACAACAGTCGCCTCAAAGGAAGTCCTAGCTCACCGGAAGATGACCTTTTAACCTCATCGAGAAGCTTTTCAACTAATAGTTCGGACTTCTCGTTCATTCTGACCTCAAAATGGTTTCGACGGTACATCTGGCTTGAAAGTTCTGATCGCTTTCGGATCGGCGACAGTCTGTTCAACCTTATTGAATTGAGCCAATTTTGGAAAATAACCCTGACAATCATGGCCGACCAACGGATTTCCTAACAGCGGGGACGTGGTGGCCAGACTTGCAGACTCCCATACCCTTTGTCTTGCACCACCCCCAAGGTCTATCCAACCTGTCGGGTTAGGAACATATCTATAGAGGTTCATCCCTCCATCTAACCCAATCGGATCCTGCGTTATAAACCGTCCCACGTGCGGATCGTAATACCGAAATGTGTTGTAGTGCAGCCCCCCGTCTCGTCGTCGAAGTACTGACCCTGCGACCGCAGATTCTGCTCGACCTCACTGACGGCAAACGCTTCAACCTCACCCCAAGCCTTATACGTGGCCTGCCAGACAATACTGCCATCAACGTCAGTCATTTCCAGCGGCGTGCCGATCTGGTCAGTGTGGAAGTAGTAGAGCTTATGTTCGGACTCGCCTTCGTTTTGGTCCACACGCGCAAGGGGCGCGTAGCTATTCGGCTCGTAGATATAAAGGCTGCTCTGCCACGGCGTCTCTTCGCGCAGCATCCGCAGGCCTTGCCACAGGAAATGCTTGTGTTCGGTCTGGCCGTTTATCTCGGACGTTTTGCCGATGCGCCGTCCAAGGCTGTCGTAACGATAGGTTCCGATGCCTCGCAGTTTGCCGTTCACCAACGTTTCAGCTTTGACGAGCCGGTTTTCACAGTCATAGGCGAACGTCTGCAGCGTGTTCAGCCCCACCCGCTTTTCGATCAGATTGCCCCACGCATCGTAGGCATATTCCTGATCACGCCAGCGTTTGATGCGGTTGTCTTTGACCTGATCGAACTGGCTGGTGTTGAAGTTCAATCGGTTGGCGGCCGCGTCGTAGCGGAACTCCTCGCTGTCGACGAGTCTGCCCGTGTCACGGCTGTGCAACTGGCCGTTGGCTTCGTATGCGTACTTGATCTCGCCGCGCAGTTTGTCGAGGGTGCGGATCAGTTCGCCTGCCGGGTCGTATTCGTAGCGGCGATGAATCGGGTTGTAGGCGTGCTCGACCAGCAAACTGTTGTCGCCGGGATTGTGAATCTGCGAGAGCTTGTCAGCCGGCATCGTCGATGCAAACTGCCAGCTCTTGCGGCCCATTGCGTCATAGCCGAAGCAACTGGTGAGCTTGCCCTGGGTGCGCAGCACCTCGCGGTGCAGGTCGTCACGTTCCATGTCGCTGATGAGCAGGCCATCAAGGTTGAGTTGGTGCAGGTGGCCGCTGCCGTAGTACAGGTGGTTGAGGTGCTGGCCTGTCGGCAATGTCAGCGTGGTGAGGTTACTCAGCGGATCGTATTCGTAGTCCAGCGCGCCTTGGGGCGTGGTCTCTTTGATCAAACGGCCCAGCAGGTCGTACTCGAACGCGAGCGTTTCTTCGCTGACGCCGAGTTTCTTGCCGATCGATGTAGGCAGCCGCGCAATCGACAGCAGGCGATCCACATCGTCGTAGGTGTAATCCTGACGTGCATCCTCGTTGAGTTTGGCGAGCAGACGGCCTATCGAATCGCGTTCGAATTCGGTGCTGCGCTGTGGTCGTTCCGCCCGGTCGCCATAGCCGATTTCATCGACGCGCGTCAGATGCCCACCAAGGTTGTAGCTGAAACGGCGCGTCAGGTTGTCGATGCGTTTTTCTTTGATCAGGCGATCCGAGGCGTCGTAGGCGAACTGATACGCGGCGTTGTTTTCGTTGACCAGTGCAGTGAGGCGAATGGCCTTGTCGTACTCGTAGCGAATCCGTTGGCCTTTGGCGTCCTGGCGACTGCTCGGCAATCCGCGCGCGGTTCGCAGCAGACGCTTGGTCTGACCTTTGCCGTCGGTGTGCGTCAGCACCTGGCCGAGGGCGTTGTAGGTAAAGGACTCGGCAGTACCGTCCGGGTGATCGATGCGCAGTACTTCGCCGTCAGGCTTACGCTCAAGCCTGGTGGTCTGATTCAACGCATCGGTGACGGCCACCAAGTGAGCGCGGTCGTCGTAGGTGTAGAAGGTACTTTTGCCCGAACAGTCCTGAAAGCAATCGAACTGGGTGACAATCTTTAAAACTCAGGGATTAGCCACAATAAACATGTTTAATTCCTTTTGTGCATCGTCCATCTTTTGAAGCAGCGGATTCTCATAATCACTATAAATCTCCAGATACTCACGTGGTGAATTTTTTATCAGGTTTTCAGTTAAATCATCACTCATCAACTTGCATATTGCTAACTCGTAATTCTTTATAATTGAATGCAAAACGTTTTCAGCGCGCTCAATCTCTACGAGTCTCAAACCCGCGAGCACGTCCTTCAGCAAACACAACAGTTCATTTTTACCCATCACAACCTCTCTATATAGAACCTATATTCCTGACACCAACAACCGAGGCCAATTTTGCGGCATGAGGATCTGGTCTGCACCACCCTCGAATATCGTTCCGGACTTGGTAATCTGCGGGGCTACCGATCCAATATTTAGCGTAGTTCCCTTTGGTATAAGTATTTTAGCTTCAAATTGCCTTGTGTTTTTCCACTCAGGCAAAAGGGCTGCATCTAATTTCGCCTGTATACGACTAGATGCTGGAGAGGTAGATACAAAAGCACCGCCTGGCTTGGCATTACCCCCAAACACTCGATATGCGTAAATATCTTTTGTGGTTATGACCGTCTTATATTCACCGTTAGTAAATGACTCTGCCACCCAACTTGGAAGTGAAGCCTTTTCGGTTTCAGTATAACTTCCCTTTAGGCTTTCACAGCTTAATCCGAGCGGATCAATCCAATCAACAGGATTGGAGGCATACTCATACAGGTTAACTCCACCGCCAAGCCCAATCGGATCCTGCGTTATAAACCGCCCCACCTGCGGATCGTAATACCGAAACGTGTTGTAGTGCAGCCCCGTCTCGTCGTCGAAATACTGCCCCTGGAACCGCAGATTCTGCTCGACCCCGTTGACTGCTAGCGCCTCAATCTCACCCCAAGCCTTGTAGGTGGCCTGCCAGACGATGCTGCCCTCAACGTCAGTCATTTCCAGCGGCGTGCCGATCTGGTCGGTGTGGAAGTAGTAGAGCTTCTGTTCGGACTCGCCTTCGTTTTGGTCCACTCGCGCAAGGGGCGCGTAGCTGCCGGGCTCGTATATGTAAAGACTGCTCTGCCACGGCGTCTCTTCGCGCAGCATCCGCAGACCTTGCCAGAGAAAGTGTTTGTGTTCGGTCTGGCCGTTCATTTCGGAGGTTTTACTGATCCTCCTCCCGAGGCTGTCGTAACGATAGGTGCCTATGCCTTGCAGTTTGCCGTTTACCAACGTTTCAGCTTTGACGAGCCGGTTTTCACAGTCATAGGCGAACGTCTGCCACGTGTTCAGCCCTACCCGCTTTTCGATCAGATTGCCCCACGCATCGTAGGCATATTCCTGATCGCGCCAGCGTTTGATGCGGTTGTCTTTGACCTGGTCGAACTGGCTGGTGTTGAAGTTCAGTCGGTTGGCGGCCGCGTCGTAGCGGAACTCCTCGCTGTCGACGAGTCTGCCCGTATCGCGGCTGTGCAACTGGCCGTTGGCTTCGTATTCGTACTTGATCTCGCCACGCAGCTTGTCGAGGGTGGCAAAGCGCATCTAAACGTACGGCATCACTACCCAGTCTTGGTCAAACCTCACCAATCAATACTACTCCTTGAAGGAGTCATTTTTACGGTAAAAGATAACCGCGTCCAAATAGGCTTCAGCACTAGCTTTCAACTGCCGTTTTTCTAAGACAGATACGACATCCATAAGTGAAGGACACTCCACAAAGGTTCGTTTACTTCTTTCAAACTCAATCTCCTCTAGTTCGGTTTCAGCAACGTAATATTTGGCATCACGAGCTACCGCTAAAGAATCGATATCCTGGCCCTTATCCACAAAAACCCAACCAGTTTCTGGAAGCACTTCTCTTTCTTGCAAAAGCTCGCAAAACCCATTGTATACTTTCATATTTATCCATCATCTACATGCGGAGCCACCGCCCCACTTATTGCGGCCACCACCTGTACCACCTAAAGGGTAAACTTTGTGGTACGTTCTGTGATCTAGTCTATCGACCAGCTGGAGAAACAGGGTTTGTCCCCATGATGCCAAGTTCACTTTGGCGGAGAGCTTCTGAAAAGGAATCATCCACTCTTGGTTGGACATGCTGAACAACTCTGGGACATTTAGCCTCTAAAGTAACTCTGAAATCAGGATCAACACTCATACGCTCATAAAGTGATTTGTGCACCCTACTGAAATTTTCAACATCGCCAAGCGTACACTCGGAAACCACAAGAGTTTTCTCATGAAAAACATCAAATACACCTAAAGGCTTAGTTTCTTCTCAGTCAGACCAACCTAGCGGGATCTATCCATTTATAGGGTTAGAAGCATATTATTTGTAGCGACGCGCCGATCTGAGGGACGTGAAAATAATAAACTCTTTGTTCAGCCTCACACACTTGCTGATCGGCGCGCACCAACGGCTCCATTGCTGCTGGTTGAGCATACTTCACAGCGTTTTTTATCGCCGCATTCATATGCCTCCAGAAGCGTTCAATAAGTAGTAGGTAATGCTGGCTGTATAGCTTTCCCCTCAGATGAAACCCTCAAACGCTTCTTTTTCAATGAGCCGGCCATTGCAGCATTCCCAAAATTTCACCGCACGCTTGAGCAACCAGAAAGTTGAATAAGCGATGAAAATAAGATGTCAGTCAAAAATGCCGACATCTTTTTTCATGCCGTCAGATGCGAAACCAATGTTGTTATATGTCCTATGGTATCCAACTCATCACTTGTTTCGCATACGCGGCTGCCTTAGGGACTCTAGAAGACTTCAGATACGCCTCTAAAATATTCCTGCTTTTTTTTGCAAGCAGAAACTCGATCGCGTTGCCCAACAGAAAACCGCGCGCGTATCCTTTAGAAATAATGTTGCTATCTTTATCCGACTCATCAGGTTCTTCTCCTGGAGGATAGTCTTGCTCGTCTGGCAAGTTATTTAGCGCTCTATACTTTAAAACAGAGAACGCTTTCAAACTTTTTCCATCCTCGACAAATATTTTCTCCAACTCATCAGGCTTCAAGTCTGAGCGACTGATTGAAGCACCATCCATTGTCGCAAACACCTCCTCATAAGCATCTAATACCTTTATGTTCAACTCAGCCCTAAGCTCACCCACCAACTTATCATAATAAGCTGAATTTACAATTAGCTTCGCCAACTCCGGATTTATAGTTACCAAACGTCTACTCCTTTAATAATCCTGATTAAACTTGAGCCCACATGTCGGAATGAATCTACGGCCTCGTGTTCCCACGGAGTAAGTGAGAGCAAGTTTGAAGCGTCATGTACACCAGCTCCACCTACACGCTGAGGTATGCTGTTATGGTGCAGTTCCATAGAAACATCTTTCTGACTTACTTCAAAGGTCCTACGACTCATTACCTCAACGGTCATTTTCGGAGCCTTACCCTCGGCCATCCGAGCCATATTGGCAGGAGAATACACTTGACTCGGCGCCTTCGACTCAGCTTTCCAATAGTTCCTACGCGCACTGCTCCAGCATTCCCAGCCCCAGGGATCAATCCATCCTGTTGGGTTAGGGACATATCGATAGAGGTTCATCCCCCCATCCAACCCAATCGGATCCTGCGTAATAAACCGTCCCACCTGCGGATCGTAATACCGAAACGTGTTGTAGTGCAGCCCCGTCTCGTCGTCGAAGTACTGCCCCTGGAACCGCAGATTCTGCTCGACCTCATTGACGGCAAACCCTTCAACCTCACCCCACGCTTTGTATGTCGCCTGCCAGACAATGCTCCCATCAACGTCGGTCATTTCCAGCGGCGTGCCGATCTGGTCGGTGTGGAAGTAGTAGAGCGTCTGTTCGGGCTCGCCCTCGTTTTGGTCCACTCGCGCAAGGGGCGCGTAGCTATTCGGTTCGTAGATATAAAGACTGCTCTGCCACGGCGTTTCTTCCCGCAGCATGCGCAGGCCTTGCCAGAGGAAGTGTTTGTGTTCGGTCTGGCCGTTTATCTCGGACGTCTTGCCGATGCGCCGTCCAAGGCTGTCATAGCGGTAGGTGCCGACACTTTCCAGTTTGCCATTGGCGAGGGATTCAGCCCGGACCAAACGGTTTTCGCAGTCGTAGGCGAACGTCTGCAGCGTGTTCAGCCCTACCCGCTTTTCAATCAGATTGCCCCAAGCGTCGTAGGCATATTCCTGATCGCGCCAGCGTTTGATGCGGTTGTCTTTGACCTGATCGAACTGGCTGGTGTTGAAGTTCAGTCGGTTGGCGGCCGCGTCGTAGCGGAACTCTTCGCTGTCGACGAGCTTGCCTGTGTCGCGGCTGTGTAACTGGCCGTTAGCTTCGTATTCGTACTTGATCTCGCCGCGCAGTTTGTCGAGGGTGCGGATGAGTTCGCCGGCCGGGTCGTATTCGTAGCGGCGGTGGATCGGGTTTTGCGCGTGCTCGACCAACAGGCTGTTGTCGCCGGGGTTGAGGATCTGCGAAAGCTTTTCAGCCGGCATCGTCGATGCGAACTGCCAGCTTTTGCGGCCCATGGCGTCGTAACCGATGCAACTGGTGAGTTTGCCTTGGGTGCGAAGAACCTCGCGGTGCAGGTCGTCACGTTCCATGTCGCTGATGAGCAGGCCATCGAGGTTCAGTTGGTGCAGATGACCGCTGCCGTAGTACAGATGGTTGAGGTGCTGGCCTGTCGGCAATGTCAGCGTGGTGAGGTTACTCAGCGGATCGTATTCGTAGTCCAGCGCGCCTTGGGGCGTGGTCTCTTTGATCAGACGGCCCAGCAGGTCGTACTCGAACGCGAGCGTTTCTTCCCCAATGCCGAGTTTCTTGCCGATCGATGTAGGCAGCCGCGCAATCGACAGCAGGCGATCCACATCGTCGTAGGTGTAATCCTGACGTGCATCCTGATTGAGTTTGGCGAGCAGACGGCCTATCGAATCGCGTTCGAATTCGGTGCTGCGCTGTGGTTGTTCGGCCCGTTCGCCGTAGCCGAGTTCGTAGACGCGCGTCAGATGCCCGCCCGGGGCCCGTACGCTGTTGCTTGTTGAAGTGCCGTACTACCCTTTCATTTAATAATCTACCCCCTATAGACTAGTAGTTGCTATTGCCATACCCAAAGGCGGTCATACCACCAGGCACCCGGTACAAATCCAAAATAAAAACCCGCTGACATATGCCTATCTATCTAGGTTTACATCAGCAGCAGATCAAATTTCCTCTACAAAATCTGGATTACCATTCGCACTCTCTACAACAAGCGAATAAAATTCACTAAACGTTGATGCAACTAAGAAGAGATTTCCGCTATCTTCCTGCTCTGCGATATCATAGAAATTTATAGAGTCAGACTCATGCAAATGCGTTCTATCCCAGTAGTACACGCCCTTCTTGTCCCCGCCTATAAGAACATAGGGGTTCCCACCACCATCTTCGCCGATAGCGATGGCATTCGGAAGAAACCTAAGCTCATCAATAAATTCTTTGTTGAAGCTAACAATGTCGTTGCATTCCTCATCGGGCAAAAATCCAAAAAACCTATCAAAACTGATAACACCTTCATCAACAGCCTTCAACGGTATCTGAGCATAATGCGGGGAGGAAAAATAAAGTCCGTTCATTTTATAGAGAAAATCTCGACAGCCAGAAGGTAACTTCTTACCGATTTCCACCTCAATAAAATCAACAACAGTAGATACGAGACCTTTCTTATATAAAATCGGCATAACTCACCTCATTCAACATGTAGACTTCATATTCTTTACCGCACCTGAATGGGTAAATCTGTTGTGAATCTTCTTAGGAACTTCTTGCATTGTTTTCATATTTTCATGACGGTGCCAAGTATTTTTGGTGTAATCTGCAGGCCCTTTAGGCGCAAGAGCATCGGCTTTCCCAAAGTCTCCACCAGGATTTTTGCCATGGTTCCCCTTTAGGTCAGGCACGTCTATCTGCTGACGTTCAAAAGGAGTGAAGTCTGGATGCCCATTAGGGTATCTCACAGTATTGCCTTCCCAGTCACTATATACCCAAGTCCGTCCCTCTATCTCCGAATGAACGGAGCCGCCTTTTTCAAACCATTTAGACAAATCTGGAGAGTGAGAAGGTTTTGCGCTCCAGCCCCCAAGGATCAACGTCCGTCATCTCAAGCGGCGTGCCGATCTGGTCGGTATGGAAGTAATAGAGCTTCTGTTCGGCCTCACCTTCCTGTTGATCGACCCGGGCCAGTGGCGCGTAGCTATTCGGCTCGTAGATATAAAGGCTAGACTGCCACGGCGTTTCTTCCCGCAGCATGCGCAGGCCTTGCCAGAGAAAATGCTTGTGTTCGGTCTGGCCGCTTATCTCGGCTGACTTGCCAATACATAGGCCAAGCTGTCGTAACGGTAGGACCTTACCATCGGCAGCTTGCCGCTAACTTAGCGGGTCGTATTCGTAGTCCAGAGTTCCTGAGGCGTGGTCTCTCGAAGTATCCGATCAACCGAATCATAGAACAATTAGAGCGTTTATTCACCAACGCCGAGATTCTTGCCGGTCGATGCAGGCAGCCGCGCGATCGATCGCAGGCGATCGCCTTCGCCGTAGGCGTAATCTTACGCGCATCCTGATTGAACTTCGCCAACAAGCGGCTAATTGAGTCATGTTCGAATTCGTCACTGAACTGTGAACGTTCGGCATGCTCTCAGTAGCCGATATAATAGACGCGGGTCAGATGCCAGCCGAAGTCGCAGGTCGAACGACAGGGCAGGTCTTAAAAGAATTTAAGTCGCGGGCAGCTCCGCAACCAATTCAGTAAAATAAACTCTCATAGAAGCAGCACACACCGCACGACTTTACCCGACGTCGAACTCTAAGAGATAAACCCACCTGACATCTATCAAAAGAATTAAATCCGTATGGATTCCACAATAGAGTTATACTTTGTTTCTGAGGATGAAAACGACAAAACTACATCATTGCCAATTTTTTTATATTTCAACTTGTAGTTACCGGGAGTAAATTGTATCACTTTACCTTGAATAGCGTCCGACCCATCAGGCTCCAAATCCCCTCCAGTGGTATCCTCACCTGCACCAATAAAGATATGACCGGAGGGAAATCCTATATACACACTCCCATCCTCATCACTTATATTGTCAACAATGCTTATACTGTATACACCATCTTGACCAACATTTAAAAAGGTGATATTACCCTTATTCACCTCATCCACCTCATCCTGTTGAATACTCCACCAATCCGGAGTGTCAGAAATCCTGTGCTTGATGGCCATCAGATCGAAAACCACGATTGTCGCTGTATCGGTTATAACGGAAATATATTGAGTCATCTTAAAACCTCAGTTAAAAATAATAGCACTAATTTTATCGCCGGGGCTTAGACCCGCTCGTCTACCAGCATTCTTTATAGAGCTACCTACGCTTTTATTGATAGTTTCGTCAAGCATCTGCAACCTTTGTGTCGCTGATCCACCTACGATTAGATCGACTGGGTGATCTGCATTGAGCTTAGTCAAATCTGGGGCATGTCCAAACATTCTTTCAAAACGCGCTGCAACTGCTTTCCTATATGATCCTTGGAGCGAGGATATCCTAACGTCATGCGTGCCCGGTGACCAGACCAACTCGCCTCGATTGGCTGCTCGGATCAGTGCATTCTGTTTTTTTGTAAACTGTCTTTGAAGAAACGAACGTTCTGCGCTCGACAGATCAGGGCTGCTAAGTATTTTGGGCTTGTTAACATTCAATGTCGTAGAGCAGGTCCAACCTAATGGATCGACCCTCCCGACAGGATTTGGTGATTGTTGATAAAGATTGACACTCCCTGCCAACCCAATCGGATCCTGCGTTATAAACCGCCCCACCTGCGGATCGTAATACCGAAACGTGTTGTAGTGCAGCCCCGTCTCGTCGTCGAAGTACTGCCCCTGGAACCGCAGATTCTGCTCGACCTCATTGACGGCAAACCCTTCAACCTCACCCCACGCTTTGTATGTCGCCTGCCAGACAATGCTCCCATCAACGTCCGTCATCTCCAACGGCGTGCCGATCTGGTCGGTGTGGAAGTAGTAGAGCTTCTGTTCGGACTCGCCTTCGTTTTGGTCCACTCGCGCCAGAGGTGCATAGCTACCCGGCTCGTAGACATAAAGACTGCTCTGCCACGGCGTCTCTTCGCGCAGCATCCGCAGGCCTTGCCACAGGAAATGCTTGTGTTCGGTCTGGCCGTTTATCTCGGACGTCTTGCCGACGCGTCGTCCAAGGCTGTCGTAACGATAGGTGCCGGTACTGTGAAGCTTGCCGTCGAGGAGGGTTTCGGCTCTGACAAGGCGATTTTCGCAGTCATAGCTGAAGGACTGCAGCTTGTTCAGCCCTACCCGCTTTTCGATCAGGTTGCCCCACGCATCGTAGGCATATTCCTGATCGCGCCAGCGCTTAATGCGGTTGTCTTTGACCTGATCGAACTGGCTGGTGTTGAAGTTCAGTCGGTTGGCGGCAGCGTCGTAGCGGAACTCTTCGCTGTCGACGAGTCTGCCCGTATCGCGGCTGTGCAACTGGCCATTGGCTCCGTATGCGTACTTGATCTCGCCACGCAGCTTGTCGAGGGTGGCAAAGCGCATCTAAACGTACGGCATCACTACCCAGTCTTGGTCAAACCTCACCAATCAATACTACTCCTTGAAGGAGTCATTTTTACGGTAAAAGATAACCGCGTCCAAATAGGCTTCAGCACTAGCTTTCAACTGCCGTTTTTCTAGGACAGATACGACATCCATAAGTGAAGGACACTCCACAAAGGTTCGTTTACTTCCTTCAAACTCAATCTCCTCTAGTTCGGTTTCAGCAACGTAATATTTGGCATCACGAGCTACCGCTAAAGAATCGATATCCTGGCCCTTATCCACAAAAACCCAACCAGTTTCTGGAAGCACTTCTCTTTCTTGCAAAAGCTCGCAAAACCCATTGTATACTTTCATATTTATCCATCATCTACATGCGGAGCCACCGCCCCACTTATTGCGGCCACCACCTGTACCACCTAAAGGGTAAACTTTGTGGTACGTTCTGTGATCTAGTCTATCGACCAGCTGGAGAAACAGGGTTTGTCCCCATGATGCCAAGTTCACTTTGGCGGAGAGCTTCTGAAAAGGAATCATCCACTCTTGGTTGGACATGCTGAACAACTCTGGGACATTTAGCCTCTAAAGTAACTCTGAAATCAGGATCAACACTCATACGCTCATAAAGTGATTTGTGCACCCTACTGAAATTTTCAACATCGCCAAGCGTACACTCGGAAACCACAAGAGTTTTCTCATGAAAAACATCAAATACACCTAAAGGCTTAGTTTCTTCTCAGTCAGACCAACCTAGCGGGATCTATCCATTTATAGGGTTAGAAGCATATTATTTGTAGCGACGCGCCGATCTGAGGGACGTGAAAATAATAAACTCTTTGTTCAGCCTCACACACTTGCTGATCGGCGCGCACCAACGGCTCCATTGCTGCTGGTTGAGCATACTTCACAGCGTTTTTTATCGCCGCATTCATATGCCTCCAGAAGCGTTCAATAAGTAGTAGGTAATGCTGGCTGTATAGCTTTCCCTTCAGATGAAACCCTCCAACGCTTTTTTTCAATGGGCCGGCCATTGCAGCATTCCCAAAATTTTACCGCACGCTTGAGCAACCAGAAAGTTGAATAAGCGATGAAAATAAGATGTCAGTCAAAAATGCCGACATCTTTTTTCATGCCATCAGATGCGAAACCAATGTTGTTATATGTCCTATGGTATCCAACTCATCACTTGTTTCGCATACGCGGCTGCCTTAGGGACTCTAGAAGACTTCAGATACGCCTCTAAAATATTCCTGCTTTTTTTTGCAAGCAGAAACTCGATAGCGTTGCCCAACAGAAAACCGCGCGCGTATCCTTTAGAAATAATGTTGCTATCTTTATCCGACTCATCAGGTTCTTCTCCTGGAAGATAGTCCTGCTCGTCTGGCAAGTTATTTAGCGCTCTATACTTTAAAACAGAGAACGCTTTCAAACTTTTTCCATCCTCGACAAATATTTTCTCCAACTCATCAGGCTTCAAGTCTAAGCGACTGATTGAAGCACTATCCATAGTCGCAAACACCTCCTCATAAGCATCTAATACCTTTATGTTCAACTCAGCCCTAAGCTCACCCACCAACATATCATAATAAGCTGAATTTACAATTAGCTTCGCCAACTCCGGATTTGTAGTTACCAAACGTCTACCCCTTTAACAATCCTGATTAAACTTGAGCCTACATGTCGGAATGAATCTACGGCCTCGTGTTCCCACGGAGTTAGTGAGAGCAAGTTTGAAGCGTCATGTACACCAGCCCCACCTACACACTGAGGTATGCTGTTATGGTGCAGTTCCATAGAAACATCTTTCTGACTTACTTCAAAGGTCCTACGACTCATTACCTCAACGGTCATTTTCGGAGCCTGACCCTCGGCCATCCGAGCCATATTGGCAGGGGAGTACACTTGACTCGGCGCATTCGACTCAGCCTTCCAGTAGTTCTTACGCGCACTGCTCCAGCATTCCCAGCCCCAGGGATCAATCCACCCTGTTGGGTTGGGAACATATCGATAGAGGTTCATCCCCCCATCCAACCCAATCGGATCTTGAGTTACAAACCTCCCCACCTGCGGATCGTAATACCGAAATGTATTGTAGTGCAGCCCCGTTTCGTCGTCGAAGTACTGCCCCTGAAAACGCAGGTTCTGCTCGACCCCTTTGACTGCTAGCGCCTCAATCTCACCCCACGCCTTGTACGCCGCCTGCCAGACGATGCTGCCCTCAACGTCGGTCATTTCCAGCGGCGTGCCGATCTGGTCAGTGTGAAAGTAATAGAGCTTTTGTTCGGCCTCACCTTCCTGTTGATGGACTCGGGCCAGTGGCGCGTAGCTATTCGGCTCGTAGACATACAGGCTGCTCTGCCACGGCGTCTCTTCCCGCAGCATGCGCAGGCCTTGCCAGAGAAAGTGTTTGTGTTCGGTCTGGCCGTTTATCTCGGACGTCTTGCCAACACACATCGCCCGAGGCTGTCGTAACGATAGGTGCCAATGCTTTCAAGCCGGCCGTTGGTGAGCGTTTCAGCCTGGACCCACCGGTTTCCGCAATCGTAGCTGAAGATTTGCAGCTGGCTCAGCCCCTTACCGCTTTTTCAATTAGGTCCCCCTAAGCGTCGTGAACATATTCCTAATCGCGCCAGCGATTGATGCGGTTGTCTTGACCTGTCAAATTTGGGGCGATCATTACTCTAAAGCCCCGCCTGACCGAAGGGTATTGTTGCTCAACACGAGTCACCAGTGAGCAATGTTTCACAGTTCTGCAATTGCTTGTCTGACGCTAGCACATAGAAAATCCCCAAAGCTTTGATACAGCACAGTTTTGGCTCCATCACGTTTAAATGAAAGCTCAGTTTCTACCACAACCGGCTCGCCAGACGGACCGAGGCATGCGGTATCTATAGAGTAAATCGGGCCATACCCTGACGCTTTAACTACAATCATCCCGCTATCAGCATCGCCCTGATCCCGCGCGGCTTTTGTAGCAAATAGCACGCTTGGGACTGCTGTAGCCGCCACTCCGCTTTTAGTAATCCCATAATAAGTATCTCCTGCAAAAGACAACGCACCGTACTTTCTCAAAAAAAGTTTATAGCTTTCTGGAAATATCAAATTTAATGCCATTTCAAACTCAGCGATAGCTTGCTCGCTGGTAGGACCCGAGAATGCCGGATCTTCACCACTCGCCTTTATTTCGGCATCGAGAACCTCGATATAACTCATAAAACCCCCATTAAAAATCTAAAGACCTTTCTTTCCAGTAAGTTTTTTTCCACGTATTAAACGGACCGCGATTCATGCTTGGAGGCGCGCTATTATAAACTCGCCTTAATCCATCAGAACCTACCCAGCTTTTATCCCACTGATTTGAATACATGTGCAATACGCGGTCGTTCTTAGAATGGAAACTACTAAGAATTTCTGCCATTGATCCAGGCTCATCCTGAGTCAGGTGATGAAGATTCACTTCGCTACCATCCTTTCCTATCGGAGCATCGCCCTTTTTCATACGCTGAATATTTGTCCTGCCGAAATCATCTACATGATTGGGGTCAAAAATATCGTTCCTTTGATAAACCTTCCTACCGGCGACATTTTTGGGGCTCCAGCAGGCCCATCCGAGAGGATCGAGCCATACCATCGGGTTGGATGCATATTGATATAGGTTCAAGCCCCCCATCAACCCAATCGGATCCTGGGTATTAAACCGCCCTACCTGCGGATCGTAATACCGAAACGTGTTGTAGTGCAGCCCCGTCTCGTCGTCGAAATACTGCCCCTGGAACCGCAGATTCTGCTCGAGCCCGTTGACTGCTAGCGCCTCAATCTCACCCCACGCCGTGTAGGTGGCCTGCCAGACAATGCTGCCATCAACGTCAGTCATTTCCAGCGGCGTGCCGATCTGGTCAGTGTGGAAGTAGTAGAGCTTCTGTTCGGCCTCACCTTCCTGTTGATCCACTCGCGCAAGGGTGCGTAGCTGCCGGGCTCGTAAACATAAAGGCTGCTCTGCCACGGCGTCTCTTCGCGCAGCATCCGCAGACCTTGCCAGAGAAAATGCTTGTGTTCGGTCTGCCCGTTTATCTCGGACGTCTTGCCGATGCGCCGTCCAAGGCTGTCGTAACGATAGGCTCCGATGCCTTGTAGTTTGCCGTTCACCAACGTTTCAGCTTTGACGAGCCGATTTTCGCAGTCGTAGCTGAATGTCTGCAGCTTGGATAAGCCCACCCGCTTTTCAATCAGGTTGCCCCACGCATCGTAGGCATATTCCTGATCACGCCAGCGTTTGATGCGGTTGTCTTTGACCTCGTCAAATATTTGAAATACCAGTTATACAGTAGAATATTGACATGCGAGCTAAAACAGGACTTAATAAAAATATCTGTTCAATAGACTGACTAGTCATCAAACCATCAGTCAAAGCCTAGAAAGTCATCATGATCCATATAATAATTTAGTGCCGCAATGACATCCCCCAGAGTCGCAGATGGTTTCTGATCATAAACATGATCTACAACATCTTTAAATTGCTGACCGTAATAAAGTAGCTCCAGATTATTATTGCACACAAAATCACTGTGGACCTCGGTGTCATCAACAATTTCTGGATATCGATCTAAATAACAGGCAAGACTTTGCGATATTTCACCAACATCCTCTTCGGCATAGACACAAAGATCATCCATAACGATGTCCCCTGCAAGTACAGCCTGAATAATTAAGCCAATTTCCGCCCGCTCTTGAATATTAAGTTTACTCATCCGCAAGATCCTTTTAGTGGTTGCCCAGTTTTACCGTTGAGTTTACCTTTTCTCCCATCCTTGCCTCCGCCCCATATATCACGCCCACCCTTACCTGTGGGATGGTAGATCCCATGCTTCGATGCGTGATCAGCTCGATCCACGAGTTTTAACACGCCAACATCCTCATGATGGTGCCAAGTGAGCCCTGCCGGGCTGCCAGCCATATTAGGTTTTTTCATCCACGTGTCCAGTTCAGGGTATCGTCCGAGCATGTCTCGGCGGAAGGACGCGTCTGTATTCATTTTGCCGATGAAGTTTTGGTTTGCACGGTTGAATTGCACTCCGTCACTCGAGTAGCGAAGATCTGAAGGGACGGCAAAACTGTCGAAGGAATGGTAGACATTATCTATCCGCGTGCCCATCCATCCAAATGGATCTATCCAACCGGTAGCACTAGGCGCGTATTGATATAGATTGAATCCACCTACCAATCCAATCGGATCCTGCGTAAAAAACCGCCCTACCTGCGGATCGTAATACCGAAACGTGTTGTAGTGCAGCCCCGTCTCGTCGTCAAAGTACTGACCCTGGAACCGCAGGTTCTGCTCGACCTCATTGACGACTAGCGCCTCAATCTCACCCCACGCCTTGTACGTCGCCTGCCAGACGATGCTGCCCTCAACGTCGGTCATTTCCAGCGGCGTGCCGATCTGGTCGGTGTGGAAGTAGTAGAGCTTCTGTTCGGACTCGCCTTCGTTTTGGTCCACTCGCGCAAGGGGCGCGTAGCTGCCGGGCTCGTATATGTAAAGACTGCTCTGCCACGGCGTTTCTTCCCGCAGCATCCGCAGGCCTTGCCAGAAAAAGTGTTTGTGTTCGGTCTGGCCGTTGATTTCGGACGTTTTGCCAACGCGTCGGCCAAGGCTGTCGTAGCGGTAGGTGCCGACACTCTCCAGTCTGCCATTGGCGAGGGTTTCAGCCCGAACCAAACGATTTTCGCAGTCATAGGCGAACGTCTGCAGCGTGTTCAGCCCTACCCGCTTTTCAATCAGATTGCCCCACGCATCGTAGGCATATTCCTGATCGCGCCAGCGTTTGATGCGGTTGTCTTTGACCTGGTCGAACTGGCTGGTGTTGAAGTTCAATCGGTTGGCGGCCGCGTCGTAGCGGAACTCCTCGCTGTCGACGAGTCTGCCCGTATCGCGGCTGTGCAGCTGGCCGTTGGCTTCGTATTCGTACTTGATCTCGCCGCGCAGTTTGTCGAGGGTGCGGATCAATTCGCCAGCCGGGTCGTATTCGTGGCGGCGATGAATCGGGTTCTGGCCGTGTTCAACCAACAGGCTGTTGTCGCCGGGATTGTGAATCTGCGAGAGCTTGTCAGCCGGCATCGTCGATGCAAACTGCCAGCTCTTGCGGCTCATTGCGTCATAGCCGAAGCAGCTGGTGAGTTTGCCCTGGGTGCGCAGCACCTCGCGGTGCAGGTCGTCACGCTCCATGTCGCTGATGAGCAGGCCATCGAGGTTGAGTTGGTGCAGATGACCGCTGCCGTAGTACAGATGGTTGAGGTGCTGGCCTGTCGGCAATGTCAGCGTGGTGAGGTTACTCAGCGGATCGTATTCGTAGTCCAGCGCGCCTTGGGGCGTGGTCTCTTTGATCAGACGGCCCAGCAGGTCGTACTCGAACGCGAGCGTTTCTTCCCCAATGCCGAGTTTCTTGCCGATCGATGTAGGCAGCCGCGCAATCGACAGCAGGCGATCCACATCGTCGTAGGTGTAATCCTGACGTGCATCCTGGTTGAGTTTGGCGAGCAGACGGCCTATCGAATCGCGTTCGAATTCGGTGCTGCGCTGTGGTCGTTCCGCCCGTTCGCCGTAGCCGATTTCATCGACGCGCGTCAGATGCCCGCCAAGGTTGTAGCTGAAACGACGCGTCAGGTTGTCGATGCGTTTTTCTTCGATCAGACGATCCGAGGCGTCGTAGGCGAACTGATAGGCGGCGTTGTTTTCATTGACCAGTGCAGTGAGGCGAATGGCCTTGTCGTACTCGTAGCGAATTCGTTGGCCTTTGGCGTCCTGGCGACTGCTCGGCAATCCGCGCGCGGTTCGCAGCAGACGCGTGGCCTGGCCTTTGCCGTCGGTGTGCGTCAGCACCTGACCGAGGGCGTTGTAGGTAAAGGACTCGGCAGTACCGTCCGGGTGATCGATGCGCAGTACTTCGCCGTCAGGCTTACGCTCAAGCCTGGTGGTCTGATTCAACGCATCGGTGACGGCCACCAAGTGAGCGCGGTCGTCGTAGGTGTAAAAGGTGCTTTTCCCCGAGCAGTCCTGAAAGCGCTCGACCTGAGCCAAGCCATTCCACCACAGATATTTCGACTTGCGCGTCGCGTCGATGATGGTATGCGGCAGGCCGTCGTCGCTGTTGAGGTATTCGGTCTTGTGGCCGAGGGCGTCGGTTTCGGCGATGAGGTTGCCCTTGTCGTCGTAGCGCGCCTGCCAGACGCTGCCGTCCGGAAATGTCGTCTCGGTAATCAGCGTGGTGCCAAGGTGGTGCTTGTATGTGGTAATGCGGCCTAGCGGGTCGGTTTCTTCGATCAGGCGGGAGAAATCGTCGTATTTGAAGATCAGTCGGTTGCCGTCTGGCAGGCTGATCCCGGTCATGTTGCCAGCTTCGTCGAGTTCAATGCCGTAGCGCTCGCCGCCAAAGTCTCGGCTGGCAGTCACTCGTCGGTCTTCGTTGTAATGAATTTCCAGCTCGCGGCCCAGCACGTCGGTTGCCCAGGATGTGCGGTTCCTGAAGTCGTAGCGGAAGTGGAAATGCTCGCCATCACTGGTCCAGTGCTCGACCACGCGCGGCTGGCCGTCGATGGTTTCCCAGCGATAGTTGCAGCTCAGCCCCAACGCATTGCTATGGGTCGCCATGACACCTTCGGCGTAACTGAAACGACGCATCGAGTCGCCATTGCGGTTGATGACTTCGATCAACTGGCCGTTGTCGTCGTAGCGATACTGGACCAGCGTCTCAACGGCCTCGTTGTCGACTACACGCTTCACGTCGGTCAGGCGGCCTAACGGATTGTCGTAATGCAAATGAACGCGCACACCACCGGGGGCACTGATGTCCGTCAGTTTCCCACCCTCGCTGCGTGTGAAATGCAGGTAATGACCTAATGCATTTTCCAGTCTTTGAAGAGGGACCGCTGTATTGTCGTGGGGCACTTCCCCGAAATAGAAAAAGATATTGTCGAGGGTTTGCAGCAGATAGTGGCCACCTTCGGTTCGAACCAGAAAGATCTGCTCATAGGGGTTGTAGATACGCTCACCCGGTTCCAGATCGACAAACGGAACGCTTCGGCCTTGATTGTCGGTGAGGTAGACGAAACTGCCACTCCGGCGCAGGCTCTGCTCCCACGGCAGCACCCAGCCTCGGCCCAGAACGCTGTCCACGGTCAGATCACTGGCGTAAAAACGTGACCACTCGATGGGCATCAAACCCGGCAGGACAAAATCAGTTTCGCCTGAGTCGAGGAGAAGTTTGCGCCCGGTAGTGAGGTCCACCGGGTGGCCCGTCAGACCACCAATGGCACGCTCGATGGCTGGCCCAACGATGAAGCGTCCGGCGAGATAGCTGCCGGCAACGGTCGCACCGAATTTCAAGGCACAGGGTCCTGCGGCCTTCAGGCCTTGCATCAAGCCTAACTTGGCGACCGAAAGTGCCGCGCGCCCCATCGAAGCGACGATCATCAAGACGTCAACGGCGATACGAAGCTTATCGGGAATTTCCTCATCGACATCCAGGTAGCGATAAGTACCGCCACCGATGTAAACATTGTTCGAGCCCGTTGAAATCTTCGCTCCGCAGGTCAGCTTGTCGCCCTTACGCGCCGCCGCCACGCTATTGATAAAAACGTTGGATGAACCTTCCGCCACCATCACCGGTGCCGGATGCTTTTCGCACCGGCCGATGCTTAAAGTGGCGTGAGCAGCATTGCGACTGTTGATGAATACATCGGTCGAACACCCCGAAAGTTCTATCCCTCCAGAAGGTGAACTTAAAAGCCCTCCTAACCACTCGCCGGCCATAGGTACCGCGCTTGCAATCAGCCCGACTGCGAGCCCCAGCAACAAGCCGCCTATGCCCGCAGTACAAATCGAGAATGCGGCGTATGTCGCAATAGCTAACCCGATTACCGCACCAGCCAGAAATCCGCCCAAGGCACCAGTGTGTTCAATTCCGTCGTTCCATCGCGCGGCTTCGAACATAGCTTATTCCTGCCCGGATGTTTCGGCGGGTGGCGCAGCACGGTGACGCGGCTGGAAGCTGGCGAGCAGTCGAAGCCAATTTTCGTTTTGAGAAGCGCCAAAATCAGCCTGGCTTGTCGTCGAGAAAACCAGGATCCGACCCGACTCGATTTCAAAGGCGGCCTGGCGCTGATAAACCGGACGACCTTCATTCATGTAGTAAGCATCCACCTGAACGCCCGCGATGGGTTGGTCCGTTGACAACGTAGCGGATTGTTTACCGAGCAGTGTGTAGCCGCGCAGTTTTGAAGCGATCAGTTTTACCTGGCGATCAATGTATGCCTTGAGATCTTCAGCCGGGAGCATATTGTCACGGGAAACAGTGACATTCAGGGGCGCAGGAATCGTGTTGCCAAGCACGAACATATTCACCGTGCGGTCCTGAAAACCCTCTGGCAATACGATAGATCCTTCCTGAAGTTGGTAGTCCATTGGAGACGTGTTCCATGAGTGAAGTGGGTGAAAGGTTCAGCCGGCCACGATGTCGCTGAGCATCTCGTCGAAGTCGATCAGCCAACTCGCCAGCGCTGGAAGATCGGGATTGATTACCGTGGAGACACTGAACCATTGCCGTTCGCTGCCGTTCGCCGAGTCGATGATCGCGCTGATCGCCCGACCATGACGGCGCTCCTGATTGGCGGCGAATATGTAGTCCACGGAGATCGCCGGATTTCCGGCCAGCAGACAATCGCTCTGGCGGACGATAGTGATGTCGGGGTGGTATTTACGAAGATTATCCACGTAAATATCTGCCGAGCGTTGCAAGGTAAGGCCTTCAGGTGCCGGGCGACGCTTGGCGCCGAACGTGACCGGGTGGCCGTCTCTCTCCAGCGTGGTGTCGATATCCCGAAAGTTGAAACCTTGCGGCATCAGGAGCGCTAACCCCGCAACCTTCAACTCATTGCGGGCAGGTTGCAGAGGCAACACGGGTACCGGCTCAGGTTCGATCACCACAGCAGGAGCATTAGCGGCTTCTTCTGCTTGCTGACGGGCGAGGGCTTCGGCTGCCAATCGCTTTTCGGAGATGCGGTCATAAATACTGGTTCTGGCCATCGTCGGACTTCTCACTTGTTGATATCGACTCGATCACCTTTAACGAAGGTGTTTTTGCCGAGAATATCGATGGCGTTGCCTTTGATCTCGATTCCATCAGGCGTCAGCGTAATGCTGCTCTCGCCCACCTGAAGAATGATGTGCTGCTTGGCACTGACCTGGATGAACTGGTTGTCGACCTGAATCGTCAACGAGCCTTCCTGCACGTTCATCACCGTGTCTTTCTTGATCGTCTCGGTGTGAGTGCCGCCCACGGTAATGGTCCGGTTCGCGCCGACGTGATGGCTCTCGTCGACCTCGATCTCGGTGTCCATGTTGCGTTCGGCGTGCATGATGATCTGCTCGGCGCCAGACTTGTCTTCGAAACGGAAGAAGTTCGCAGTGCCGCCGTCGCCCTTCATCGACCGCGTCAAGAACCCGCTCTGCGTTTTGTTCGCCGGCAGCGACCACGGCGGGGTGTTCTGGCTGTTGTAGAGGCTGCCCATGATCAGCGGGCGGTCGGGGTTGCCGTCGAGGAAGACGACCACGACTTCGTCACCCACCCGCGGGATCTGGATGCTGCCGAAACCGCCGCTGGCGCCGGATTGGGCGACGCGCACCCAGCAGGAGCTGTGGTCGTTGTACTGCCCGTTGCGATCCCAGTGGAACTGGATTTTTACCCGACCCAATTCGTCGGTGAAGATTTCTTCGCCGGGCGGACCGACGATGATGGCGGTCTGCGGACCGGGAATCGTCGGGCGCGGCGTGGACAGTTGCGGACGAAACGAGATCTTTTTGCGCACGCAGGTGAAGGTGTTGTAGTAGCTCGCGGGGTGGCCGTTGAGGTAGTTGTTGTGGCCTTCGCTTTCAACGCCCATGAGCAGAAACTGACGGTCTTCGGCCGAGCCTTGATCGTGGTCGTAATGCTGCAACAACTCAAAGGTGTAACCAGGCTTCATCGCACGGCAGTTGCTCGCGCCGCTGAAGCTTTTGCCCTTGAGCTCCAGCGCTTCGACCCGCAGACGCACCAGCGCCTCGCCCTCGTCGTAGGTGCCGTGGGTGTACTGGCCGGGGAAGTCGTAGATCTCGAAGTTTTGGACATCGCCCTGTTTGTTCAGGCTGTTCATCGTCACCGGCAGCCGGTTGTTCGGCTGGCGGTAATCGAAGGTCTGAACGGCGATCTTGCCGGACTGCAGTTGGCGGTTGCCGCTCCATTGAGTAATGGAGTCTGCGGTCTCGGTGACGGAAGCGGTGTGGAAGCGGATCTGCGGCTGTTCAGGCAATGGCACCAGCGTGCTGGAGTCATCGCAGATGATCATGGTGTGGCCTTCGGCGGTGTGCTCGAAGTAGTAAAACATCCCTTCTTCTTCCAACAGGCGCTGGACGAAATTGAAGTCGGTTTCACGGTATTGGGTGATGTAGGTGTAGCGCTTCTGAGGCTTGGTCAGACGGAACTCATGGCGGGAGAACGCCGGGCAAAGCGCGAATACCTGGGTGACGACTTCCTCGACCGTATTGCCCTGAAAAATCCGCGTGTCGAAGCGGTTTTTGAGCATCGAGAACCAGGGATTCAGCGTTGCGGTATAGCGGGCCATGCCGCCGTCGCTGCCGATGCTGGCGAAGCGCGTGAGATAACCGGCCAGATAACGTGGCGAACCAGAGGCGAGCTCGATTTCGATGGTGACCAACTGGCCCATCATGGACTTGAGCTCAACCCCGGAATCTTCGCAGACCAGCAGCAGTTCGAAGCTGTAGGCCTGCGACAAGCCTTCGCGCCCTTTGAAGGATTCGATGAGCAGTTGCTGCTCAGGATTGGCAAGGTTGTTGAACTTGAACAGACGCCGGTTCTGAGGCGAGAGCAACGCGGCAAGGTCCATCGACATGTGTATCTCCTTGGGGCATGGGGGACAACGCTACCGCCATGCTCAGCAACAACAGGTTACGAGCAACAAGGGATCAAGACCCCTGCAGCACCATCGCTGATTCACCGACTGCGCAGTACTGCAACATGCACCGACTCCGGTAGCCTTGTTCCGAACGCTTCGTAGGACATTAACTACCCGAATGTGTAATCCATATGTCAGCGCAAGATTCGCCGGCGAACTGCGAATAACGATGAATTAAAACCACTGGCAGGCTGCATTCGTCTCGACGCTTCGACGCTCTGCGTACACGCTGGACAATGCGACCGCGAAACAATGTGAAAGTGCCACTAGCGCGCCAGAAAAGCGAACAGGGTCACAGTCTCATAATTGTTACAAGTGTCCGAAAGCGAGGAAGGAGACACTCCCGGGCGGTGTCATGTCAACCCGCTGACCGGTTTTTGCGAAGTCATTCGCAGTGCACCCGTTCACTGATGTGGTGAGATTGCCGGATATTCAGTCTGGCAAAAGCAGAATAATTCGAGCCATAACAGCGGATTAACGGGCTATATGAGAGAAGTGCTATCCATATGACATCATTGCCGAGTGTAACGCATTTGAGAAAAATGCAGCGCTTCTGGAAATTTAATGTTCAAGTAGCGGTCTGACCGGCACTAGTGGCTACCTGATATCGAGTCATTCGCCGTATCGCGACCCGTCTCTACGACCGGCTCTCAACCAAGGACAGTGATGTGTAAATGGATCTTTTAGCCCACGTGCCCAGTTGGGACGACATCGAACGAAATCTGGACCATAAATTCAGCGAACTGAACCAGAGCGTCAGCCACGGTTTGCAGAGCGCCCATGACGGCTGGGACGGTTTCACCCGCCGAGTCAGTAACGGCGCAAGCCAGGCGTACGGCGCCATGGGCGGCCACCGGATAGACTATGTCCGGCAGGCGATGGCCCTCTCCTACCCGATCATGCAGTCGGACCTCTCGCGCAAATGGGCGTCGATCAACATTGCGGACATCTTGCCGGTGTTACTCAAGCTGGTGCAGGAAGTCGTGATGATTCTCGGGGGGAGCGTTGCCGTTGGTGGCGCCATCGGGGGCGCAGTCGGCTCACTTGCGTTTGGTGTTGGCGCTGGCCCCGGCGTGATGGTCGGCGGTGGAATCGGTTTGCAAGTCGGCAACCTGATCCTCATGGGCTTGGGATTGGCGGCCATCGCCGAATATTTCTATCAGGGTTTACCGGCTTGCCTGTCCACGCTGCAAGAAGGTCTCGCCACCGCATGGAATGCCGAAAACGGCGTAAAGCCTGCGGGGCTTGACCCCACTGGCGGCTCGGCAGCAGTTATCCAGGAACGAACCGAACGTGCTGCCCGGCAACTCGCCCGTGGGCAGGAGCAACTGGTGTTGCTACTGCTGACAGCCATCGTGACGTACCTGACACGCGGGCAGATGAAGGCGGGCGTGATGAACAGCGTGGAGAGCATTGCGACGCGCAGTGCCACGCTTCAGGCGAGTATTTCGAACAAGGAGTTTGCGAGCTGGCTGGGTAAGAATCAGAGCAGGATTCTGGCGGAGCCGGAGTTGCAGATCAGGAATGCGACGCCATTAGGAAAGATAGACCCTGAACTCGAGGCAATGCGGGAACACTACGCGAAGCAAGATCCTGGTTTCGTATCAACGGATACGTTGCGCAAGAAAACCATCACTTTTAAACCAATTGGTCTTAGCGGCGAGCAAATCGATGATTACTTAGCCACCTCAGACGGAAAAAAATACTTAGCCAAGCTTATTGCAGCAGATCCCAAGGCAAATCTAGAAGAAATATATGCAAGGGCATATGGACAAATAGGGTCAGGCAGTACAATTCCGAAAGTTGTCAATTTGAACAGCCCACTAGTAAAAATAGCGCCTGTAACGGAAGAAAAAATCAGTGATTTCTCTCCCTTCTTTACGACGATGAAGGAATTGAAGGCTGCAGCCAGCTCTGATAAAACGCTCGCAGACTCACTTGGATTGCCATTAATAAGTGAAGATGCAAAGTATAAAATTTATGAAATCACGCCCCTGAGTCCAACGGAGGTCTTCGTTAACGAAATTGCACCAACAACAGAATTCGGAGGTAATATAGCGAGAACAGGCGGGGGTACGCAATTTCTGGTGCCAAACCGGAAGGAATGGTCCGCCGCAAAGCTCATTGGCGAAATTGACAATTAGGAACCATTATGGACACCAACCTTCTTAAACAAGCAGCCAAGCACCTACGTGAAAGGCTTGACTTCTATAAATTAACCGATCGTGCGGCGGTAGCTCTATACGCTGATTTAGAACCCTTACTCTTGGCGGCCGAACAGGGGCTCATTAAAGATAAACTCGAACCGAGAGACATTCCGGGCTATAGATTGATAGTCGATACCAGCCTGCAACAATATGACGACTTGTCAAAGGCATACAGCAAATTTTATTTGGAACTTACAGACGGCCGCAACACCAAGGCTTATCAGATCATTAAAGACATGTTAGAAAACAACCCTAAAGCGGATGATAGCTTTTCATAACTCGAGAGCGTTGAACGATGCGAAGCTTCCTCTATTCAGCGAGATTGGACGAATCCGAAATCAGTTTTTTTGATATCTACCCAATCTTAGCGATACCTTCGTCTTTGGTACGTGCGCTTAAGGATGCTCCGATCAACTTGCCGCACCGAGGCGCACATCATCCCAAGGAGTGGGACTGTCTGGCGGACACATTCAAAAATACGTTTTAAATTTATCGGATCTACCATGCCATGAGCCGCCAAAACTTATCCAGACGAAAAATCGAACAAGCAATCCGTGCTGTTGACGACACCCATCAGCCCTCGATAGAAATATTGAGCGTCACGAGCGAAAATCAGCTAGAGCATTTCAAGGAGCGGCTGTTAGAAGCGTTGGTGAGAATTATGGAAGACATGGTGCCGGATCGTGAGTATCGCGAACTCGGCATCGCGAAATAATTACAGACCAATGGCCTTACAGCCTCGCCCTCGGCGCGACTATTGTTGAGGCGGAGCATGCCTATAAAGCGATATGAATACAGAGCCACCGGCACTCTACACAACTGGCAGATTTTTAATCCTGAACAAACGGCAGGGAGCACATGCGACGTTCTTATCGTGAAAGACGCAGCTTATTTTTTTTGGGGTGGGGCGCAAGGCGTGCCTCCAAGCGCCGACGATTGAGCTAGGCCCGGCAGCGGCATTACGGAACGAACGCGCGACGCAATACAAGATTTGATTCCAAACTAAGCTGGTAGGCGCGAGTGAAACAGATCGACAGCATCGGAAATGGATAGTGAACGCAAAAGATCTTCAGATATCAGCACTTAGGTTAGAAAAATCACTCATCGCATTTGCGAAAAGAGACGTCGAGGCATCAGCGCTCTATGCTGATTTGAAGCCGTTGCTGAAGCTTGTGAAGGACGGGGTAATCACCACTCCTTGGGAGTGGGGACAGATTCGAGGACGATACCGGTTCAGCGAAAGAGGGCTCCAGGCGTACGAAGAGTTGGAGCAGGCGTTTGCAACTTTCTGCGTCGAGCTCACGGGAGGTGAGACGCCAGCTCTGAAATGGATGCGTGAATTCAGGTCTCAGGATAACTAGGTCAGAGAAACCCAACTAAAAACCGACAAGGGATGTCAATATGGCCAGGCCCATCCTAAACCGACTCCTGCTTGCATTAGCAGCTACCCTCTTCTGCATCACACCGACTTATGCTCGGGACAGCGAACGAACGCTCCGCAGCGTCATTGCCGAACAACAAAAACAGCTTCCCATCATGCTCGACCCGATAACCCGGATCGACAACATCAGCTACGCCAATCACAACGTGATGTACAAAATTTCGCTTTATAACTATAAAAATCGCCCTGGCGAGCGGGTGTACTACGAGAGCTACCTGACTCAGCAGATCCAGAAAGCGCTGTGTAGCCAGACGGCCTATCTACTCTTGCTTGAGCTTGGGAATACGATCACCTACAGCTACTCCAGCACCCAGGCAGAGCCGATTACCGAGATAACCTTCGGCCCGGAGACCTGTCCAAAAATGTAATTGGTGATTCTTGCGATGAAAAGGCATTTACAATTTCAGAACCCTCGATATGACAGATACCATTCCAACAATCTCGACGATGACACGCATTTCCGCAGATAACCGGGAGAATCATGGACATTCTGGCCTTAAAAAAATCCGCAGTAGAGCTGCGGAAAAATCTGGAAATTTATAAGAAAAAAGAGCCAGCAGCGGTGGCCCTGCATGAGAATTTGGAGCATTTAATATCTGCGGCGGAGCGAGGCGAAATTACCATTCCAGTTGAGCCTAGAGACATACCAGGTAGTAAGATTATGGATGAGTCAAACCTTAGAAAATATCAAGACCTTTCGGAGGCTTACAGCACCTTCTATATCGAACTTATCGGAGTCCGTGGCTCAGAGTCATATAAAATGATGGAGGACATGATAAAAGCGTTCAGGAGCCAAAAATAAGCTATGGTAGGGTTCGGCCGTTGGATCGGATCTATAATCATGCCGGATGCCAATCTAATCAGCCGTAGAGAGTTCTCCAGAGCAAACTTGGAAGCGGCCATTTTATACAATTGACGCTCTCCGACTTAGCAGACGCAGGCATTTTTGGGATCACTGCCCCGCAGGCACGGAGGTTTACATTGGTGAGGTAGGATCACAGTGAGGTTTTTATATGGGCGGCACCCCGCAAATCGTGGTAGTTAATCCATGGATGATCGAAGGGGTTCAAGTAATAAGTTCGAGTCCTTTAAAATGAAAAATCTAAGCCAAATAAATGTCATTATGATCCGGATGTCTGCCCTGCTGCGTGCTGGAAACAAAGAATCGTGGGCCGAACGACTTGATGACTACCGTGCAGAATTATCTATCGACTATGACTTCGCACTCTCGCACATAATCAGATTATATGGCGGAATGGGGTCTCTCACCGATATTGTTTTGTACCACAACGGACAGCCTCAAATTAGTGAAAACAATGAGCTTGCCAAATTGCGAACACAGTTATTCGAGCTTTGCATGCAACACTGACGCGGCCCGTACTCTGACGCAGTCATATTTCAGTTTCAGAAAGATTGAGCTTGCAAAGTGCCCGAGCACAGTGTAAAGGACAGATAATTGGTATAAAGGTCCCGAGCACTGGCTTATAGATACCGGCGCGCGTGCTGCCAATACGCGTTCATTTATCCTCCCGTTTACCATTTTCCGCAAATGGGCGCCGATCAACATCGCGGGCATCTTGCCGGTGTTGCTCAAGCTGGTGCAGGAAGTCGTGATGATTCTCGGGGGGAGCGTGGCCGTTGGCGGTGCCATCGGGGGCGCTGTGGGCTCTCTCGCTTTCGGTGTCGGCGCTGGCCCCGGCGTGATGGTCGGCGGCAAAATCGGTTTGCAAGTCGGCAACCTGATCCTCATGGGCTTGGGACTGGCGGCCATCGCCGAATATTTCTGCGAAGGCCTCCCGGCTTGCCTGTCCACGTTGCAGGAAGGTCTCGCTACGGCGTCCTGGGGGATTAACTTTTCCTGGCGGATGCGTGAAGCAGTGTTAGACAACGTATCTATCCCTCACAACAATAGTATAGATACAATCATGCGTAGCCAAAAGGTACTGAAAATTCAATGAGCAATGATCCGGATGACATCCTAGCGATTGCGCTAGCCAATGGTGAACTTGATAAGTTTCTGGTAGGCGAACCATTTTATTTTTTTGAGACCAAAGACGACAATGATGATCCTCAAAATGTCGTTGTGGCATTCGATCTTTTGTTCATGCCTTACTTTCGCTCAGGCGATAAACTGTTTCAGGCGACGCTTGTCACTTCTCTAGTTAAAATGCTTGAAACTTATCCGGACCGAGATCGAGCAATTTATATGGCTCAGCGTTGGATCTGGTATTACAGGTTCTGCATATCAAAACGAAACGCCCAACCTCAAGGAGTCTATGCCGCCCTCCCGGACATAGATCTAACCGCCCCTTCCATCGTACTGAAACGACAAATGGAAGCTAACAAAGCTGAACTCATTGAGGACACTCGCTGGGCTGGCGCTACTTGGAATAGCAAATATGGCCTATGGGAGCCTTTGGTGCGTACTGCCCTGCACGTGCGCGACAAGTTAGGCGGTCCTGATTACGTACCCACAAATGCTTAAAATTAACGCAGGCAAAAATTGTGGCAGTATCAAGTTCCAGGCGGCCGGCAGGTGCTGATTTTAGGGGGAGTGTGGCCGTTTAGAGCGCCATCGGGGCGCTGTGGGCTCACTCGCTTTCTGTGTTGGCGCTGGACCGGGCGTGATGGTCATGGGCCTGGGACTCGCGGCCATCGCCGAATATTTCTACGAAGGCCTCCCGGCTTGCCTGTCCACATTGCAGGAAGGTCTTGCAACGGCATGAACTGCCGAGGCTGGCGTAAGCCCGTGGGGCTTGATCCTACTGGCGGCACGGCAGCGGTTATCCAGGAAAGAACCGAACGTGCTGCCCGGCAACTCGCTCGCGGGCAAGAGCAACTGGTGTTGTTGCTGCTGACAGCCATCGTGACGTACCTGACACGCGGGCAGATGAATGTCGGCTTGATGAACAGCATGGAGAGCATTGCGCCAACGATTGAGCTAGGTGGAATAGTGGAACGCACAGGTGAAGCGATTCATTATGTTGTACCAAACCGAGGTCTCTGGACTCCAGCAAAACCAATAGGTTTCATAGGAAATAGCCATGAACATCTTCAAAATTAAAGAACTAGCAATTAGATTGGAGCAGGAGCTTGTTGCACACTCAAAGATAGACCCAGAGTCAATAGGTTTGCACTCTGATCTCAAACCTTTATTGGAGGCAGCGAAAGCTGAAAAGATATTGGCTCCACTTGAAACGAGGGACGTTCCCGGGCGGTATCGCTTTACGGAGAGGAACCTTCAACAATATGAAGAATTAGAAGATGCCTTTGCTAAGTTCGCGATTGAAGTGACGGGAGGCGAGCCACCGGCACTTAAATTATTCCGAGAATCCAGAAAATGACAATGCGACATATGTCGGGATAGCCATCGTGCAAATGATGACTTTGTCATCTTCTAAAAGCGCGTTTGAAGGTAGGTTTCCCGCAATTTGGGGCAATGATTTCGTAGGGCACTAATACTAAGGAAATATGTGCAGCTAGACCATATAAGCCCGGACGGTGCCGAGCAAAGCGTAGAGTGTACGATCAGAAATGACGCCTTAGCAGTTATCGCTAGCTCGGTATGGTTAGGATCATTGCAGGCGGCGACCGTACTCCCTATTATTGGGTTTGATCACCCTCGAGCCCGAGCAAGCCACTGAAGCGCTACGAATCCTATGGATTTAGGCTTGGCCGCCATCGCCGAATACTTCTAGAAGGCCCCTCGACAGCGTTGAACGATGCGAAGCTTCCTCTATTTAGCGAAATGTGACGAATCCGAAATCGGCTTTTTTGATATCTACACAATCGTAGCAATACCTTCGTCTCTGGTACGTGCGCTTAAGGATGCTCCGATCAACATGCCGCACCGAGGCGCATAACACGGGAAACTGTGTGGAAAATCGGCACATGCGCGATTAATGGATCGTTTTTTCGACAAATAGCGACTAATTTTGGGAAAATCCGGCTATGGAAGGACGCGCATCATCCCAAGGAGTGGAACTGTCCGGCGGACACATTCAAAAATACGCTTTAAATTTATCGGATCTGACAATACCATGAGCCGCCAAAACATAGCCAGACGAAAAACCGAACAAGCAATCCGTGCTATTGACGACGCCCTACATCAGCCCTCGATAGAAATATTGAGCGTCACGAGCGAAAATCAGCTAGAGCATTTCAAAGAGCGTTTGTTAGAAGCGTTAGTGAAAATTATGGAAGACAACGTGCCGGATCGTGATTATCGCGAACTCGGCATCGCGAAATTAATTACAGACCAATGGCCTTACAGCCTCGCCCTCGGCGCGACTATTGTTGAGGCGGAGCAAGCTTATAAAGCAATTTGAATACAGAGTCACCAGCACTCTAAACAACTGGCAGATTTTGAATTCTGAACGAACGACAGGGAGCAGATGCGACGTTCTTATTGTGAATGACGCAGTTTTTTTGGGGGGGGCGCCGAGCGTGCCTCCAAGCGTCGACGATTAAGCTCGGCCCGGCAGCGCATCATGGAACGAACGTGCGACGCAATGCAAGATTTGGTTCCAAACTAAGCTGATGGACGCGATTGAAACAGATCGACAGCATAGGAAACGGATAGTGAACACAACAGATCTTCAAATTTCAGCACTTAGATTAGAAGAATTACTCATTGCATTTGCAGATAAAGACGTCGAGGCCTCAGCACTATATGCTGATTTGAAGCCGTTGCTGAAACTTGTCAAGGATGAGGTAATCACCACGCCTTGGCAGTGGGGACAGATTCCAGGACGATACCGGTTCAGCGAAAGAGGGCTTCAGGCGTACGAACAGTTAGAGCAGGCGTTTGCAACTTTTTGCATTGAGCTCACGGGAGGTGAGACGCCAGCTCTGAAATGGATGCGTGAATTCAGGTCTCAGGATGACTAGGCCAGCGAAACCTAACCGAAACATCGCCAAGGGATGTCAATATGGCCCACCCTTTTCTCGACCGATTCCTGCTTGCAGCAGCTAAGCGATGACTACAGACACCTTCAAAATATCCGATGGAAAAATATCCGTCCTAGGAAAAGTGCTTTTCCTTCCCCACCCGGTAACCGAGGCCATAACCTATCTAGACTTGATTATCGTGAAGGTCGAATCACCAGCAGGAACTATCTTCAATAGAAACGTATTCGGTTTTTCCAAAAATGGTGAGCTCCGCTGGCAGATTCAAGAAAGCGAGCACGGGACTCAACAGGACAAGCCCTATATCAACATACTTATAAACACAGATGGAGCGCTGCTCGCAGCAAACTGGAACGGCGTCAACTATTTGATCGACCCAGACAATGGAAAGATAACAGTCTATGCGTTTGACAAGTAACCTTGCACGCCGCAAAGACAGAGGGACAGATCTTATGAATCCAGTGAGACATTAGATTATTGATTGAGCTGAAACAAATTTACCACCACCAACGGTGTGAAGAATTTGACAACGGAATGGATGCGATCATTCGTATGATACAAATAAACCCGATCTTCATAGCCTAGAATGGAACCAAGCCTCTTCTATCTACCGAGGTATGGCGGGGTCGAAGTCGGGATTCTCTGACGTGTATGTTGATGGTGACACCGCTGCACAGCGCGTCGCTGCGAATGCCAGGCTTGACGAAATCAGACGAAAGCTATGGGATGTATTCGCATAGCGCTGACGCTTACCGATTGCACTTCGGCCAAAAATTTAACAAAACTCTGGCATTTAGTTGTCGGGCTAGCTCGATCACCACGATACATCCCCGTACCATTGCTACACTCGTGGCGTGGCGAAGACTTGAAGGTCGAGCATGAAATTCACTGACACTTATGTAAACCCCAAAGAATTCTTTTCTCTCGGCATTCAGGAAACGTCCGGCAGATTCTATGTTTCTTTTCCGGTAAGCAACCGGTTAACCGATTACGAAGAGTACTACGCAATAGACCAACAGACGTTCGAATGCTTCCAGAACGATGTGGACGCCGCTGTCGAATTCGTAAACCGATGCCGCCGACATGAACTCGACGAGCTGTTGATACAGAAACCAGGATGGAACAGAGGCACTGCCATCTAGCGTTTGAATGCACGACTAACACCAAGGAACTTACGACTTGAAAAAAGCCATCGATTACATCGACGAAGCCATCAGCATCACGCGGTCGAGACTGGAAACGGGCTCAAGGGACGCCGTGTATTCCGGCCTGCTCTACAACCTTGAATTTTTGACGAAAGTGGTGTTGGGCGTCGAGGCAGACAAAGCTCAACTGCACAGGCTCAAGATCTGTGTCTGGCCGGCAGAAGATTTCCATCGAGATGATCCGGAGCATTCAGATGCACTTGCTATCGTCGACCACATCCGTGACCAGATCGCACGCGGGCTGAAAATCCAGCTACCGGATGGCCAGCCTCCAGAAAGCCTCTCGAACCATCGCTAGGCGGCTCAAAACCTGAGCTGGCGGGGCATCGCAACACTTGATGCATGTCTGGACCAAGCATCGACGGGCGCCCGCTGACAAAAGAGACTGACGAACTTCATCGACTGCTCTCGACGCTTCACTGTCATTTGATTTCGGCACGCAGCACTTGAAGCCTGCGCAAGATATTCAGCACATGACCCTCTTCGATCACCGAGCCGTTGTGCCCATCGCAAAAGCGCTCGCCTCTGAGGCACCAGGTCAACATGCTTTGTATGTCGGCCAGGCTCGCCTGGGCGATATAACGTTCATTTTCGATCATCAATCCGGCGCCATGTTTCAAGTAATCGAAGTCATTCCAGCATTCCTTGGCGACGGCGCGATAAAAATCCTCTACCACTGCAGCGTAAAGAGGCCAATGAGTACCTTCGGGGACCGTGTAGGTTTTGATGGCAACGCCTTTGGGGTAAAGGCGTGGCAAAAACGAAAGCAATTCGTCCATGTCTGTACGCTGAGGGATGGGCTCACTGGGCAACCGGACGTCCTGCATGCGGCGCATCAACAGCACGTTCCCAGATTGCAGTTCAGGGGTGAAGGCACGCACGTAGAAGTCAAAAGACTGGATCTGACCATGAGTCAATTCGTTGTTCGTGTAGGCATGCACGTCCTGTCTGTAACGGCTGAACGCCTCCGACGCGGCGCCATCGGCAAACAGTGAAACCAATGCCGCACACTGCATGAACCAATAGATGTCCAGGGAGCCATCGGTCCCTCTGGCATAGCTCAGGTCGAGCGCTTTTGAATGTAACGCCTGCGCCAGTTCATGCCCCTGAGCACGGCAAACATCGGTCAGCGCTTTGGGATAATGCGCTTGAGCGTGGTCGATGAACGCCAGATAGCGACTGCGTAACGCCTCATTTTCCCGGCGCAGCGGCGGGCACCCGGGCGGCGGCACAAACAAGGGCTGCCGCACCTCGTACGCCGGTAACCCGCTCAAGTTCTCCTGCACACGGTTCGCCTGCGACGCTATGACAGCTTCCTTGCGACTCAAAAAAGCGCTGACGCGACGCAACCATTGCATGGGTAAAACTCCTGTGAAGTATTCGCTGCTACCCGGCGATGTCGATCCATGCCGAGGCTTCAACGAGCTCTCTGGCGGGCTTCAACCCAACACGCAAAACCAGCCAGCTCGATGGCGGCGTTATACCTTGATGCCAATCCCTGCGTAACCCGCACCTGGCAATAACGCTCGTTTTTTGACTCGAATGCGGTTGTCGTCCGACCGGCCGAGCGCCTCGCCACCGCCCCCATTGCCATCATCAACGCCTCCCAAAAAACCAAGTTCAGCCCTTAGTTGACGCTCATCCGTGACGCGCGAGGTGAACCGGTTCACCTTTTTCATCTTTTATTCCCAAATCGTTATGGGATCCAAAAAACCGCCGCAGCCCTTGATTCATAAGGCCTGCAGCGATGTTCATGTGTATCGAAATCGTAACTAGTAGCACTCGGACATCATTGCGATGTGTAACAGAAACGAGAAAAACTTGGCGTCTGTAGGAACTTTCCTACGCAAAATGGTGCCTGAGCTGACGCTACTGGCTAGTCAATATCGATTTGCTAGCACCCCACTTCCACCTATTGTGCGACGCAGTTTCCGCGACGTTGTTGTCCGGTCTGACTTCTCGAGCAGGTGTGCCGGTTGAGAAATGTGTAGCCCTTTCATTGCCCTGTTGTTGGTCGGCAAGTTTGGAGAAAGGGTTCAAGGATGATGTATCGATGACTCAAACGTTTGATGTAGAAGCATTGATCAAGCTGCGAAGCCAGACGCGGGCCATTTCCGATGTGCTCAAAGCGCAGGCTTCTGATTATCTGGCGACGCTGTCATTGCTGATACGCCCGCAAACGCTGTTTGGCGAATACCTGCAAGGCGCCCAGCGCAGCAGTGGTCGTGAAACCCAGCATCACTTCAAAGAACTCAAAGAGCTGTACGACAGAATTGGCGCGGCGTCTCCGTTCCAATTGGTCAATGAAATGGAAGTGCCGCTGAACCTGATCAGCACCACCCCCGAATTGTTTCCCCTCGAATACGACAAGGTGCTGGAACACAGCGGCCAGACCATTCGAATCACCAGCCCGACACGTTGGGTGGTGGGGTTCAACTCGTTCGATCTGGCGCAGTTCCGCAAGGTCATCAAGGACCCGAACCGCAGCAGTGCCGAGCTGTATCGCTTCGTCGTGCATTACCTGGTGCTGTTCTATTGCGTCAGTAAATCACCGGGCCTCGGCCGCCTGTTCGAAGGGCTGCGCTTCCCGGTCAGTTTCGAGCGATTGAAAGATTTCGGCGACCTGCCCTTCTGCGTGATCAGCTCGCCGGTGCGCTCGACGCTGCCGGACGACTCGGTCATTCGCAGCAGCACCCAGATCGCCGGCAACGCCAGTTTCGAGGAGCTGGTGGGCCACGACAGCATCATGGAAATGAAAGATGAGATTCGTCAGCGCCTGCTGATGACGATCGAAGGACTGTAACGCGGCCGGCTCATCGTCGGGCCGACACGCAAACGAATTGCAGCGAGTCACTCGCACAGGAGATCACGATGGCGAAGAAGGAAAGTACCCAGCACAAACTCGACCGCGTTCGCGCCCCTCGGGTTCATATCACTTACGACGTAGACATCGGCGACGCTCAGGAAAAGAAAGAGCTGCCCTTTGTCGTCGGCGTGCTGGGCGATTTCTCCGGCAATCCGCTGGAGCCTTTGCCAAAGCTCAAGGACCGCAAGTTCATCTTCATCGACCGTGACAACTTCAACGGCGTGCTCAAGGGCATCAAGCCGCGTCTGGCGTATCGGGTCGACAACACGCTGGCCAAAAACGGCACGCAGCTGGGCGTCGAGCTCAACTTCAACACCCTGGAAGACTTCGAACCGCAGAACGTGGTCAAGCAGGTCGAACCGCTGCGCAAGCTGCTGGAGGTCCGCAACAAACTGGCCGACCTGCGCAACAAGATGGGCGGCAACGACAAGCTCGAAGAGCTGCTGATGGACGTGTTGCAGAACACCGAAAAGCTGAAAACGCTGGGCAAGGAATTCGGCCGTGAAGCCGCTGTGCCAGCCACCGACGCCAAAGAGTAAGCAGGAGCACGACGATGAACGATAAACAAACCGTAGCTCAGCAGGACGCCGATCTGGTTGAAGTGGAAAACTTCGCGCCACAGTCCTCGCTGCTCGACAGCATCATTTCCGAAAGCCGCGTCGCCCGTTCCGAAACCGAGCGCACCCGCACCCGCGACCTGATCGGTGAGCTGGTGGGTCAGGTCCTCGAAGGCGAGATGACGCCGAGCAAAGACCTGATTGCCGTGCTCGATGCCCGGATCGCCGAAATCGACTCGATGCTCTCCGAGCAGATGAACGAGATCATGCACGCTCGCGAATTCCAGCAGCTGGAAGCATCGTGGCGCGGCCTGAAATATCAGGTCGATCAGACCGAAACCAGCACCACGCTGAAGATTCACCTGCTCAACGCCTCGAAAAAAGACCTGGTGCGCGACCTCAAGGCGTCCTCGGAATTCGACCAGAGCGCGCTGTTCAAGAAGATCTACGAAGAAGAGTACGGCACCTTCGGTGGCGCGCCGTTCGGCATGCTGCTGGGCGATTACGAGTTCAATCGCAACCCGGAAGACATGTACCTGCTCGAAGAGATTTCCCACGTCGCGGCAGCGGCCCATGCGCCGTTCATTTCCGCAGCATCGCCTGAGCTGTTCGGCTGGGACTCGTTCACCGACATGTCCGGCCCGCGCGACCTGGCGAAGATTTTCGACACCGTCGAATACGCCAAGTGGAAATCTTTCCGCAACTCCGAAGACTCGCGGTATGTCGGCCTGACCCTGCCTCACGTGCTGGGTCGTCTGCCGTACGGGCCGGATACCACGCCGGTGGAGGAATTCAACTTCGTCGAAAGCGTCGACGGTCGCGACCACAACAAATACCTGTGGATGAACGCCGCCTACGCCCTGGGCACACGCGTGACCGATGCGTTCTCCCGTTACGGCTGGTGCGTGGCGATTCGCGGCGTCGAAGGCGGCGGTCTGGTGGAAGGCCTGCCGACTCACACATTCAAGACCGACGATGGCGAAATCGCCCTCAAGTGCCCAACCGAAATCGCGATCACCGACCGCCGTGAAAAAGAGCTGTCGGACCTGGGTTTCATTCCGCTGGTGCACTGCAAGGGCACTGACTATGCCGCGTTCTTCGGCACGCAGTCGACCCAGAAACAGAAGCAGTACAACACCGATATCGCCAACGCCAACGCGCGGCTTTCGGCACAGTTGCAGTACATCTTCGCCACCTCGCGTATCGCTCACTACATGAAAGCGATCATGCGCGACAAGGTCGGCAGCTTCGCTTCGCGCAAGGACGTCGAGTTGTTCCTGAACAAGTGGCTGTCCAGCTATGTACTGCTCGACGACACCGCAAGCCAGGAAGCCAAGGCCAAGTTCCCGCTGCGCGAAGCGCGTGCCGAGGTCTTTGAAGTGCCTGGCAAGCCGGGCGTCTACAAGGCCGTGACGTACCTGCGCCCGCACTATCAACTGGACGAACTGACCGCGTCCCTGCGCCTGGTTGCAGAGTTGCCGCAATCCACACGCGGCTGATCGATGTCGTTGCCAGGGAGGCAATATGAGTAGCCAACACAAGCTGTTGCCGTCACTGCTGGACCGGTTGCTGGACGACCGTCCGCACCAGTCCATCGAAGCGTCATCGCAACGCTTGTGTTCGCTGGCCGATTACAAGGCCAGCATCGTCCGTGACCTGGAGATTCTGGTGAACACTCGCCAGTCTCTGGTCGCCGAAGAGCTCGACGGCTTTGCCCAGTTGAGCGGCACGATCCTCGATTACGGCATGCCCGATTTCACCAGCAAGAGTGTGCTCGACCCGCAGGATCGCCTGCTGATTCAGCGCCAGCTGGAGAAGGCGATTTCAGTGGGCGACCGGCGCTTTCGCAGCGTGAAAGTACAACTGCTGGCCCAACAGACCGGCCAACGCATGCTGACCTTTCGGGTCGACGCCGTACTGCGCCTGCAGGATGTGTCGCGTCAGGTTTCGTTTGACGCGGTGCTGCAGGTCAACACCCAGGAATACAAAGTACAGAACCTCAACTGATGCTCGACGACCTGCTCCCCTATTACGAAAAGGAACTGTCGCACCTGCGCTTTCTGGGCCAGGAGTTCGCGAGCCAGTATCCGAAAATCGCTTCACGGTTGCTCATCGAGGGCGATAACTGTGAAGACCCGCATACCGAACGTCTGATCGAGGCGTTTTCGTTTCTGGCTGCCCGCGTCCACAAAAAACTGGATGACGAGTTTCCGGAGATCGTCGAGTCGTTCCTCGAGGTGCTGTACCCGCACTACCTGCGCCCTACCCCGTCGATGTCCATCGTCGAGTTCAGCATGGGCAAGAGCAAAAATGTCACTGAAGCGTACCGCGTCGCCCGGCATACCGAGATTCACGCCAACCCGGTGGACGGCGTGGTGTGCAAATTCCGCACGTGCTACCCGGTGGAGCTCTGGCCAATCGAGGTGCAACAGGCCTCCTTCGTCGAGATGGAACGTTCGGCTTTCAACGGCCACAGCGCCGATCTGGTGGCCCGTCTGCGTGTCAGTCTGGGCACGACCACCGACGCGCTGTTCGGCCAGATGGAAATGGACAGCCTGCGTTTCTTCCTCGATGGCGAAAGCACCTTGATGCTGCAGCTCTATGAGTTGCTGTTCAACAACCTCGCCAAGGCGACGGTCACCTTCGAGGACGAAGGTCGCAGCCGGGAAGTGGCGCTGCCGGCCGGTGCGCTCAAGGCCGTGGGTTATGGGCTGGACGAAGGATTGGTGGATTACTCGGAACGGTCGTTTCTGGGTTATCGCCTGCTGCACGAGTACTTCACCTTCCCGGACAAATTCATGTTTTTCGACCTGTCCGGCTTTGGCCGCATCCTCGCCGGCAAGGCGCTGGAAAAGGTCGAGATCAACTTCTACTTTTCCGACTACGACCTGAACGACCGCCTGGCGCGGCTGACGCAGAACATCGGGCGCACCAACTTCAAGCTCAACTGTACGCCGATCATCAACCTGTTCCGCCAACAGGCCGAGCCGATCAAGCTGACCCACGCGCAGCACGAATATGCCGTCACCCCCGATGTGCGCCTGCAGTCATCCGCCGAAGTGGTGTCCATCGATCGCGTGCGCCGGGTCAAGAATATCGGCGGCATCGATCAGGTTGCGACCTGCCATCCGTTCTTCGAGCCGCGGGCCGAGCAAGGGCCAGGCAACAGTTTCTGGATCGCCCGCCGTCGCCCGGTGCAAAACCGCCAGAACGATGGCACGAACATGTTCATCCGGGTCGTCGACCGCGATCTGGAACTGATCGACTCCAGCAACGACACGCTGAGCCTCAGACTGACCTGCAGCAACCGCGACATGCCGCTGATGCTGCCCTTCGGCGGCGCGCGTGGCGATTTCAACATTCCGGCCAGCTCGGTGATCAAGGACATCCGCTGCCTGCGCAAGCCCACCGCTTCGGTTCGCGTGCCGCTGGGCAATGGCGTGATCTGGAAGCTGATCTCGCACCTGTCGCTGAACCACATGTCGCTGGTGTCCAAAGGCCGTGAAGTGCTGCTGGAACTGTTGTCGTTGTACAACTACCGCAACACCTCGGCGATCCGTAAGCAGATCAATGGCATCGTCTCGGTCGCCAGCGAGCCGGTGGTGGCGCGCATCGGCCATCCGCGGCCCAATTTCGTTCGCGGCGTCGGCATCACCCTCACCTTCGACGAAAGCCAGTACACCGGCAGCGGTGTGTTCCTGTTCGGCATGGTGCTGGACCATTTCTTCGGTCAGTACTGCTCGATCAACAGCTTTACCCAATTAACCCTACGCACCTTGCAGCGCGAAAAGAGAGTGGTCCAATGGCCCCCGCGAACCGGCGATCAACCCCTGGTCTGATTGACCAGGCACGGGCTGAGCCGCACCGATTCGAGTTCTTTCAATTGGTGCGTTTGCTCCGCCTGCATTACAGCAGAAACGGGCGCATGGACCTGCAGACGCGGCCGCATGAAGATCCGCTGCGCTTTCGTTCGCAGTTGTCGCTCAACTTTCCGGCGAGTGAAGTCAGCGACCTGAAATTCGAGCGCGAAGGCAATGTATCAGCCGCCGGCCTGCCGCTGTCGGAGGTGCAGGTGACGTTCATGGGGCTGGTCGGCCCTTCCGGCGTCTTGCCGCGTCCTTACACCGAACTGCTGATGGAGCGGCACATTCAATACCGCGACGACGCTGCGCACGCTTTTCTCGATCTGTTTTCGCATCGCATGACCACGCTGTTTTACGAGGCCTGGCAAAAGTACAAGTTCTACATCGAGTACGAGCGCACCGGCACGTCGAACTTCGACCGTTACCTGCTCAATCTGGTGGGTTTCGGGCCTCAGGCGCAGAAACAGAAGTTCGCCCCGAACGGCTCGCCGTTGCGTCGGGAGCTGTTCAGCTACTTCTCCGGGATGTTCGCGCAGAAGCCGCGCAACGCACTGAACCTGCAGGTGATGCTCGGCTTTTATTTCTCGCTGCCGTTCAAGGTGAGTCAGTTTGCCGGGCGCTGGCTGAAGCTCGATGTCAGCCAGTGGACGCAACTGGGCCGCAAGAATGCCGTCCTCGGTCAGAGCGCGGTGGCGGGCAATCGCGTCTGGGATTATCAGTCGTGCGTGCGCATCGACATCGGCCCGCTGCAACTGGCCGATTACCAGCGCTTCCAGCCAGGCACACAGGACTACCGAAAACTGGTGGAGCTGGTGCGTTTTTACGTCGGCGCCCAACTGGACTTTCAGATTGCGCCTACCCTCGCGCGCCAGGCCGTGCCCCTCGCCCGCCTGGGTCGTCAGGGCAACGTTGCGCTGGGCTGGCTGGGCTGGCTCAAACGCCCGGACGTCGAGGTCGAGCCTTCCCGCTGTGCCGTTTTCCATATTCCTTTTGATGGGGTCTCCCTGTGAACCTGAAGTCGCTGTTCGCCAAGCTCAACGAAACCAGTCGTACAGCCACGGAAGCCGCCGCCGCACTGTGCCTTTCCGAGCATCACTACGACGTTGAAGTCGAGCACCTGTTGTTGCAACTGCTTGAAGGCAACGACAACGACCTGCCGGCCATTCTTCGGCATTACGACGTCGTGCCTGAGCGTTTGCAGGCGCAGTTGGTCACGGCGCTGGGCACCTTCAAAAAGGGCAACACCCGCACGCCCGCTCTGTCGCCGCACATCACCCGCATGATAGAACAGGCGTGGCTGCTGGCCTCGATCGAGTTCGGTCAGAGCCAGATTCGCACCGGCTACCTGGTTCAGGCACTGCTGGACGACGACGAGCTGCGCCGCGTCGTGATCGGCTCGGCCGCCGAACTGGAAAAAATCAACGCCGACGACCTGCGGGTCAACCTTGCAGCGCTGGTCGAATCAAGCCCGGAATCGCGACTGGCCAAGCCACTGGGCACGTCCGAGGCGAGCGCCGCTCGCCCACTCGCCGGCAACGGCAAGACGCCTGCGCTGGACCAGTACACCGTCAACCTGACGCAGAGCGCCCGCGAAGGCCGTATCGATCCGGTGCTGGGTCGCGAATTTGAAGTGCGGCAGATGGTGGACATCCTCACCCGCCGTCGGCAGAACAACCCGATCCTCACAGGCGAAGCGGGCGTCGGTAAGACCGCGGTGGTCGAAGGTCTGGCGCTGCGCATCGTGCAGGGCGACGTGCCTTCGGTGCTCAAGGACGTGGCGATCCACACGCTGGACCTGGGCCTGTTGCAGGCCGGCGCCGGCGTAAAGGGCGAATTCGAGAATCGTTTGAAATCGGTCATTGAAGAAACCAAGCGCAGCCTGCACCCGATCATCCTGTTCATTGACGAAGCCCATACGCTGATCGGCTCAGGCGGTCAGGCCGGACAGAACGATGCCGCCAACCTGCTCAAACCTGCGCTGGCCCGTGGCGAATTGCGCACCATCGCGGCCACCACCTGGGCGGAGTACAAGAAGTATTTCGAGAAAGACGCCGCCCTCGCCCGCCGCTTCCAGGTGGTGAAGGTCGAAGAGCCGGACGAAGACAAAGCCATTCACATGCTGCGTGGCCTGCTCGGCAAAATGCAGGAGCACCACAAGGTGACGGTGATGGACGAAGCGCTGGTGCAGGCCGTTCGCCTGTCCAATCGCTACATCACCGGACGCCAGCTGCCGGACAAAGCGGTCAGCGTGCTGGACACCGCCTGTGCGAGAGTGGCGCTGGCGCAATCGGCCCAACCCGGCGCGCTGGAAGACTGCAAACGCCTCATTGAAAACGTCGAGGCGGAAATCACCGTATTGCAGCAGGAAGCGTCCAAAGGCAGCGATCATGCTCGTCGCCTCGCGGCACTCAACGAGGAGCTGGGAACCGCCCTGGAGCAACGCGAAGCCCTTGAGCACCAATGGAAACGCGAATTGGAACTGGTCGAGCAACTTGCCCGCACCAGCGCCAGCGAAACGCCCGACGCCCAGGAGATTTCGGCGTTGCGCGCCGAACTCGCAGCCGTTCAAGGCGAACAGCCGCTGGTTCACGCGCTGGTCGACGGCGGCACCATCGGCGAAGTGATTTCCGGCTGGACCGGCATTCCCCTGGGCAAGATGCTGCGTGACGAAATCGAGACCGTGCAGCGCCTGCCGGACCTTCTGGGCGAGCGCGTACTGGGCCAGGACCACGCGCTGCTGGAAATCGGCAAACGCATCAAGATCTCCCGCGCTCGCATGGAAGACCCGAACAAGCCCATCGGCGTATTTCTGCTGTTGGGTCCGAGCGGCGTCGGCAAGACCGAAACCGCACTGGCGCTGGCCGACACGCTGTACGGCGGCGAACGCAATGTCATCACCATCAACATGTCCGAGTACCAGGAAGCGCACACCGTTTCCAGCCTCAAAGGCTCGCCGCCGGGTTATGTCGGCTATGGCGAAGGCGGCGTGCTGACCGAAGCGGTACGGCGCAAACCCTACAGCGCCGTGCTGCTCGATGAAGTCGAAAAGGCCCACCCCGATGTGCTGGAGCTGTTTTTCCAGGTCTTCGACAAAGGCGTGCTGGACGACGGCGAAGGCCGCGAGATCAACTTCCGCAACACCGTGATCATCCTTACCTCCAACACCGGCACTGACCGGATCATGCAGTGGTGCCTGAACGCGACCGAGCAGCCGACGCCTGACGAAATCGTCGAGGGCCTGCGCGACGAGTTGAATCAGGTGTTCAAGCCGGCGTTCCTCGGCCGCCTGTCCATCGTCCCTTACTACCCGGTCAAGGACGCGATTCTGCAACGCATCGTCGCCCTGAAGCTGGAGCGCATCCGCAAGCGTTTCGAGCGCAATCATCAGGCCGTGCTCGGCTATGACGAGTCGCTGGTGGCGGCCATTGCAGCACGTTGCACCGAGGTCGACAGCGGCGCGCGCAACATCGACAACATTTTGTCCAAGACGCTCATGCCCGAGCTTGCCCAGCACGTGCTCGAACGCATGGCTCAGGACAAACCGATTCAACGGCTGGACATCGAACTGGGCAGCGACGGCGACTTCGCCTACCGCCTGACCTGATTCGAGCATTCATAGGTAGTAGTCATGAAGATGCACAACATGGAACGTGCCAGCGCAGGCTGGATCAAGGGTTTCACCGTTCTGACGATGGTGATGGCGCTGACCGCCTGCGGCATTACAGACCGGGCCAGCAAGCGCGTCGACGACACTTGGGCGGGCGACATGCTGTTCGGCGATAAAGAGAAGGTGATCCTGACCTCCGACGGCGGCAATCAGCTCAACCCGGACGACTCGGGAAGACCGCTGTCGGTGGTGCTGCGGGTCTATCAACTCACGGCACTTGAGCGCTTTGCGTCCACCGACGCCGACTCCCTGTGGGACGACCCGCAACGCGCGCTCGGCAACACGCTGATCGACAGCCAGGAAATCACCTTGCTGCCGGGCATGGGTCAGAACAACCAATGGCCGTTGAACAAGGCCACCGGCTATGTCGGCGTTGCCGCCTTCTTCCGCTCGGAAGAAAAGAGCCGGTGGAAAGTCGCCTTCGACGCTAACTCGCTGCGCAAGGACGGGATCTGGTTCTCATCCGATGGTCTGCGTGTGCTGGTCGACAACAACCAGGTGGTGGCCGTACGCGGCGCCGATGTGTTGCGCCAGACGCCAACCGAAGCCCAGATCGCCCGAAACAACGCCCTGCCGCAGGACCCGGCCAACCCGACCCTCGCGCAGAAAATGCAGGACGCGGTGGTTCAGAAAGCCGAGGACAGCGCCGCCGACTCCGCGCAGAAAGGCATGCAGTCAAAATTCGATTCACTCCTGGAAGGCGTTCATGAGTAAGCAGAGCCGTGTGATGTGGTCCGAAGGGATGTTCCTTCTGCCGCAGCATTTTCAATATCAGGACGAGTTCCACCAGCACCAGCTCGCCGAGTCGACCTTGCGCGGCACGCCGTTTCACTGGGGCGTGCAGACGCTGCAGATCGATGAAGAAGCGTTGGCCAACGGCTCGTTGCAGCTCAAACGACTGAAGCTGGTGTTTCCTGACGGCAGCCTGTTCGATGCACCTCAGCACGACCCGTTGCCGGCCGCCAGGGACCTCAGGGAGTTGCTCAAGGGCAATGACTTCAAGGTCTACGCGGCGCTGAAACTGCCCGAGCCATTCGGTCTGAATTACGTCGAGGACGGTCAGGAGCAGAAAAGCGCGCGACGGTTTCGCAAGCAGTTCGACACCCTGCCCGACCTGAACGAAGGGGATCTGGAAAACGAGATCACCAGCCTGCGGCTGAACGTGGTGATGCTGGTCGACGGCGACACGCTGGACGGCTACAGCTACTGCCCGGTGGCGCGACTGTCGCGCAATAACATCGGCGGCTTCAATCTGGACACGCACTTCGTGCACCCCACCTTGCACCTGGGCAATCATGAGACGCTGATCGGTCTGGGCAAACGGTTGCTCGGCGCGCTGCAATCCAAAAGCAAGGCACTGTCAGGCCGGCGTCGCGAACGTGCGGACCAGATCGCCGAGTTCGGCTCCAGCGATGTCACGCTGTTCTGGCTGCTCAATACCGTGAACCGTGCGTACCCGAACCTGGCGCATCTGCTTGCCCACCCACGCCTGCACCCGGAACGTCTTTATCTGTTTCTGGCGGAGCTCGCGGGCGGACTGCTGACGTTCTCGCTGGACACCGAGCTCAACGATATCCCCGAATACGACCATCACGATCCGGCGGCCTCGCTGGTCAAGCTCGACGAGATGATCCGGGTGCTGCTCGATAACGTCATTCCGAACCAGTGCATCATGATCAACCTGACCCAGACCAAGCCATCGTACTGGCAGGGCCAGCTGCACGATCCGCGCCTCGCCGAAGCCGACTTCTATATTTCGGTGCACGCCGACATGCCCGGCTCCAGCCTGCTGGAACTGGTGCCACGGGCCTTCAAGGTCGGCTCGCCGGAAGACATCGAAGTGGTCGTCAACAGCGCGATGCCCGGCGTCACGCTCAATCACTCCACTCGCCTGCCCAATGCGATCCCGGTGCGACTGGACAACCACTACTTCTCCATCGAGCCCCATGGCCGCGTCTACGAACGCATGATGAGCGCCCAGGCCATATCTTTCTACGCACCCAGTGCCTTCACCAATCTCAAGCTTGAACTGATGGCGGTCCTCAAATGAACGAAGCCGTGATGCAAGGCGCAACGACCGCCACTGTCGCAAAACCCACGTTGAAAGATCTGGTGCAGGACTTCATCAGCATGGCGCTGATCGTGCGTCGTGGTCGCCAGGTGACGTCGATCAGCGCTTTCGAAGCCAGCGTCGATGGGTTCTTCACCCAGCTGGAGCGTGACGCACGCAGCGCCAATTACAGCGTCGACCAAGTCAAGGACACGCAGTACGCGCTCTGCGCGTTCCTTGATGAAAGCGTGCTGCGCTCGGGTGACAACGAGCTGCGCCGCCACTTCGAACTGTCGCCCTTGCAGTTCCGCTATTTCGGCGTGCACCTGGCCGGTCAAGGCTTCTTCGAGAAGATCGACTCGCTGCGTGCCGACGTGAAAAACAATCTCGATGTGCTGGAGGTTTACCACCTGTGTCTGGCGCTGGGCTTTGAAGGCAAGTTCGGCCTGAGCGAGAAAGATCAGCTGCGCTATCTGGCCAATACCCTCGGTCAGGACATCGCACGGTACCGCAAGACGCCCAAAGCGCTGTCGCCCGACTGGGCGCTGCCTGATCAGGTCTCGCAGATGCTGCGCCATGAGGTGCCGGTCTGGCTCTATCTGGCGCTCATCGCGCTGGTCTGCGTGTGTGTTTACCTGACGCTGGACTGGCTGCTGGGCAAAGACGTCGCCGTACTGTCAGAACACATCAGCCAGCTGTTCAGTGCCTGAGCAATGGTCAGTTAACCGAGTCAGGAAGACATGAAAACATTACTTCGTGCGTTAAAAAGCTTCTGGTTCCTCATCCTCGCGCTGTGGGCGGCAAGCCTGGTCGTGTGCGGGTTCGTCGCCCCGCGTGTGCAGTGGTCGCGTGAGCAATTGCTCGAAACCATGCTGATCGTCAGCACCTTCTACGTGCTGATCATCGTGCTGCGTCAGTACAAGCGCATCCGTATCGAGCGCAACCTCGAAAACCTGGTGCAGATCGAAGTCGATCGCTCGCTGAAATCCAATGGCGAATTCCGCGACCAGCAGGTGCTCAGAGACAGGCTCAAGCACGCCATCGCCATGCTGCGTGCCGACCGCTCTGCAGGCGGCGGCGGTTCTTCGGCCCTGTACGACTTGCCGTGGTATCTGGTCATCGGCATGTCGGCGGCGGGCAAAACCTCCCTGCTCACCCGGTCGGGCCTGTCTGCCAGCATTGCCAGCAGCCAGAACGACAACGACAGCGGGACGCAGCACTGCGACTGGTACTTCAGCCCCGATGCGGTGCTGATCGACACTGCCGGGCGTTACCTTCGCGACGATCAGTCGGCCAGCGAATTCACCGCGTTCCTGCAGCTGCTGAAAAAGCAGCGCAAGAAGGCGGCGGTCAACGGTTTGGTGCTGGTCGTGAGCCTGCCCGAATTGCTGGCGGCCACTGCCGATGAGCGCGCGCGAATGGCCACCCAGCTGGTCTCGCGCATCGAAGAATATGCACGTTGCCTGGACGCCAACCCGCCGATCTACCTGATGCTGAGCAAGACTGACCAACTGCCTGGCTTCAATCAGGCGTTCGACGGTCTGGACCTCACCGAACGGCAGCAGCCGCTGGGCATGACGTTCGGCCTGTCGGAGATCCGCAGCCTCGGCCTGCGCGCCGTGCTCGACAGCAAACTGGCCAATCTGCACAACGGCATTCAGCGTCACGTCGACGCGCAGATGATCCACCTGGGCGCGGACGCCAACAGCGCGTTGCTCAACTTCCCGAACTATTTCGCCGAGCTGTCGGGCGTGCTCGAGCAGTTCCTCGAGCATTTCACTCAACCGGCCAGTCACGGCAGCCCGCTGTTGCTGCGTGGCTTGTATTTCACCAGTGCGTTGCAGACCGACCAGCAATTGAGTCAGGTGTACGAGGACGATCTGGCGGAGTCCTTCGCGCTGCTGCCGGGTCAGGATCCTCTGACCGTCGGCGAGGCAAGCGGCAAAAAGGTCGGCGACCGCAGTTACTTCATCACCGACACCTTCCGTCGCGTCATTTTTGCCGACCGTGATCTGACCCGCTATCAGTCGCGCACCGGCCGCGACACCTCGCTGAGCCCGGCCGTGATCGCGCTGGCGGCACTGGCCGGCCTTGCCTTCATCGGCTGGCAGGCGCTGGCATTTCAGAACAATCGCGCGTGGATCGCAGCGCTCGAACAGAAAATCAGCGACCTGAACGCAGCGCCCGATCGTGACCAGCGCATGGCGGCAGGCGAAGGCCTGGAGCTGCTGCGCGATCAACTGACGCTGATCGAAAAACATCGCGCCAAAGGCGTACCGCTGCAACTGAGCGCAGGCCTGTACCGCGGCGACGATATCTTCGCTGCCGCCGAGTCGGCGTACCTCCAGCAACTGCGCACTCAGGCGCTGGAGCCAGTGGCATTGAAGCTGCAAATGCAGATGCGCACGTTCAACGAGTTCGCCAAGTCCATGGACCCTCAGAACGACTTCCCGGCCACCGCCGGCAAGGCGACCGGTAAAGCCGGCAAGGGCCAGAAACTGATCGAACGGGGCGTGCAGAACCTTGCCGCCAACGCAGGCAAACCGACGCTGAGCAGTATTCCGCGCAGTGCCGGCGATGCGGGCAACCGGCTCAAAGGCATGGCCAGAGGCGCCGCCAGCAAAACCCGCGACGGCGCCATGGCCGACCTGCGCAACCCTGCGACCGCCAGTGACGCGGCCGAACTTTCGGCGACCACTGGCGGACTGTCGCTGTCCGAGGAAATGCTCGGGCGTCTGGATGAGCAGCAGGTGGCGTCGATCATCGAATCGTACAACTCGCTCAAGCTGTACCTGATGCTGACGCAGCCCGGTGCCCATCCGGACCCTGAATTCGTCAGCGCCGCGCTGCCGGTCGCCTGGGCCAGCACCTCGACCGAGGCCAGCCCGGTCAGCGATCAGGTGATCCAGGACAACGCGCCGATGTACGTGCAGTTGCTCAAGAACGGTCAGGCCCCTGCCCTGCCGCGCAACGAACAACTGGTCGACAGCACGCGCAAGAGCCTGAAGTCGTTCATGATCTCCAGCTCGCTGGTGGACCGCGAATACCTTCGCCTGCAGCTGGAATCCAGCCGTCAGTTCCCGGCCATCAGCCTCAACGATCTGGTGCCACTGCCCGGCCGCCAATTGCTCTACGGCAGTGAAGCGGTGCCGGCCATCTTCACCCGGCAAGGCTGGGACGGCTTCGTCAAACCGGAGTTGATCAAGCTGGTCTCGGGCAATCTGCGCAACGAATCCGACTGGGTGCTCGATGGCGAGGGCGGCGACAGCATCGTTCAAAAAGCCAACTTCATGCGTGAGTTCATGGCGCGTTACAAACGCGACTACGCGCAGGTCTGGTACGCCCTGCTCAACGGTGTCGGCGTTCGGCATTTCACCGACATGGCCAACGCCACCGAACAGCTGTCGTTGCTCAGTGACGTGCAGAACTCGCCGGTCAAGATCCTGCTCTCGGCGGTCAATGACAACACGCAATGGGACCTGCCTGCCCCGCGTGAAACGCAGCAACCTGGCAGCACGCCGCAAGACACGTTCTGGGGCAAGGTGACCGGGCTGTTCGATGATCCGCAGAAGTCGTCGATGGCGATGCTGTCGCCGCTGCCGCCGGTAGACGACGGCAGCCTGTCGAAACGCTTCGAGCCGGTGTCCCGCGTGTTCGCCGCGCAGAACTCCGAGGGTGCCGACAGCACGATCATGGATCGCTATCTGGCGGCACTGCGCAAGCTCAAGGTGCGGATGAACAACATCCAGCGTTCGCAGGATGTGGGCAAGAGCAGCAAGCAGCTGATCAGCGAAACCCTGGAAGGCCAGCCAAGCGAAGTGACTAACGTACGCAACTACGTTGAAACCACTGTCGACACCAGCCAGGGCAGCCTGTCGGCTTCGCTGCAGAGCCTGTTCAGCCTGCCGATCCAGTTCGCCTGGGAAACCCTGCGCGATCCGGCCGGCCAGCAGATCGCCAAAGCCTGGGCGCAGCAGATCGCCAAGCCGTGGGAACAGGTCATGGCGCACCGCTACCCGATTGCCGCCGGCAGCCGCAACGAAGCCTCGGTCAAAGACCTGCAGCGTTTCGTCGATCCCGAATCCGGCCTGCTGCCGAACTTCAAGCGCAACGAAATCGGCAACCTCTCCGGCGGTGAAGGCCTGGGCATGAGCAGCGGCGCCAAGGCTGCACCGCTGGTCAATCCGAACATGGTCAACAGTATCGACAAGGCCAGTTCTCTGGGCGAAGTGATCGCCAGCCTGTCGGACAAGGAAAACGGCTTCGAAATCATGCTCGAACCGTCGGCCTACTTCACCGACATCATCTTCACCCTGGATGGTCAGGAGCAGCATTACCGCAACGGCAAAACCAGCTGGAGCCGTTTCTCCTGGCCGGGCACGACCACGGCACCGGGCGCACGTCTGGATGTGGTCACGCTGACCGGCGAGCGCATCACCGTGTTCGATTACCCGGGCCGCTGGGGTTTGCTGCGGATGAACGACAGCGCCCGTGTGGATGATCTGGACGGCATTCAACAACGCTTCAGCTGGAGCACCGCCAACGGTCAGGTGAGCCTTGCCGTGCGCAACTACGGCGGCGTCAAGCTGACCGACCTTGCCAACGTCAAGGCGCTCAGCGCGTTGAACACCTCGGTCAACGTTGCGGACGGGCGAACCAAGTGAGCTGGCACGCCTTGAACCTGAGGATTGGCCGATGATCGGTTGCTTCGGGAAAATACCGGCCAGCGCCGACTTCGTCAGCCTGCATGGCGCCGCTGACGAGGTCTGCGAATTCGACGGCTGGCTGCAGGATTCGCTGGCGTCGATTCATCCGCGCGAGGACTGGCGCAAGCTGTTCGATCGCCTGCCGGTGTGTTTCTTTTCCTACCGTGCGCGGTCGGGCAACTGGCTGCTGGGCGGACTGATCAGCTCGATGGACGCCAGTCAGCGACGCTATCCGTTCTTCATTTTCCAGACGCTCAAGGCGGTGGAAAATGAACGTCTGATCAACCCGTTCACGCTGAGCGAATTGTTCTGCGCGCAGATCAAGTCGCTGCTGCACCTTGGCGTGCAGGGTGAACAGCCGGCGCTGCTGTTCGAAAAAATCCGGGCGCTGCGCCCGTTGCAAGGTCAGGACTTCGCGCTGTTCCGCCAGGTGCATGAAAAGTTTCTGCGCAACTTCAACCTGCGCGACATCAGCGACGCGTTGAAAAACTCTTACCCGGAGTTCATTACCCACGCGGTGCTGACCCGGCTGCATGCTCTGCGCCGCCCGCTGCATCACGCCGATGCGCCGAGCGTGTGCCTGCCCTTGCCCGCCGAGCGCGGCCTGAAAAACCCCACCGCGGATCTGTGGGTCGACTGGCTGACACGCCTGAGTGTGAACCGGGTATCGCCGCAGGTGAGCGTGCTGGCCGATGACTTCATGCGCCCGAAGCTGTTCTGCTTTCCGTCCCGAAGCGCCCACAGCCTGTACGCCGTGCTGACCGGCAACGGCGACAGCACGGGCAACTATGACGTACTGGCGAACTTCGCGACCTTCGACGAACACCATCGGCCGCCGGAATTTCCTGACTCCGAATGCCCCCTTTATGACGTCATCGACCGTTTTGTCGACGCGCCGGATGTGAAGTCTGTATGAACAAGATCAAGTATTACTTTCTGCGTTATCAGCCCTACATTCTGGGGATCTGTTTCTTTCTGACGATCTTCGTGGTGTGGGCCATCGGGCGCGCGCTGGACTTCAATTCCCTGCACAGCCTGCTGGCCGGTATCGGTCTTTTCCTGGTCCTGTCCGCCGGTTACGTGCTGCTGCTCTATCGCGGCGCTTCGCGGCACCACAACCTGGAAGGCCTGCTGCGCGATGACGCCGATCAGGCGGTGCTCAACGCCAGCCCTGCCGACCGCGAAGAAGTCAGCCTGCTGCGCGAACGTCTGTTGCAGAGCATCGACCGCCTGCACAGCAACAAGCCCCGCGGCACCGCCAGCAAGGACGCGCTGTACGCACTGCCGTGGTACCTGGTGGTGGGCCAGCCGGCCGCGGGTAAAAGCACCATGCTGTATCAGTCCGGCCTGAATTTCCCGTATGCCGAACGCGAAGGCGTGCGGGTCGCCGGGCTGGGCGGCACGCGCAATTGCGACTGGTTTTTCAGCTCCGAGGCCGTGCTTCTTGACACTGCCGGGCGCTACATGAACAACCAGGAAGAAGCCGGCAAGTGGCGCGCGTTTCTCCAGTTGCTGCGTCAACATCGCCAGCGGCGTCCGCTCAACGGGCTGATCGTGACGGTGAGCATTCATGACATCCTGCAGAGCTCGGTGGAGGATCAGGAGCGCCTTGCCAAACGTCTGCGCGAGCGCATTCAGGAAACCCACTCGTTGCTGGAAGTGCGCCTGCCGGTCTATCTGGTGTTCACCAAATGCGACCTGGTGCCGGGCTTCAGCGCCTTCTACCGGCGCCTGGACGAGGTCGCCCGTGGCGAGGTGATGGGCAAGACCTTCACGCACAAGGATTACGAAAAGGCCGATTGGGGTCAGCGCTTCGGCGTCGCCATGGACGAACTGACCCGGTACTGGCAGGAAGTGGCCAGTCAGCAACTGGTGTTGCAGGACATTCAGATCACTCGGCAGGACTCCGCCGTCTACCGTTTCCCGCTGGAACTGGCGGCGCTCAAGCCCAGGCTGCAGCAGTTCGTCGATGCCCTGTTGCGCGCCAACCCGTACCAGAACGCGGAACTGCTGCGCGGCTTCTATTTCACCAGCGCGCTGGACGCCGACGCGCCGGAACTGGGCGGCCACACTCGCCAGGTCAGCGAGCGTTTTCACCTTCAAGCCGAGCTGGCGAGCGCCAGCGGCAACGCGCAACCGCAGCCGCTGTTCATCAACAGCCTGTTTCGCAAGGTCATCATTCCGGACCAGCATCTGGTCGCGCTGTACACCACCAATTTCCGCGAGCGTCGCCGCAAGGCGGCGTGGGTGGGCGGCGCCAGTCTGGTCGCGCTGCTGCTGTGCAGTCTGTGGGGCTGGTCGTACTGGAACAACGCGTCCGCCATCGAAACATTGTCGTCGGAATTAACCGCAGCAGCGGCGCAGGACAAAGCCACGCCGCAGCAGTACACGTCCTGGCAGACCCTTGACCGGCTGCGTTTCTGGACCGCCGATTATTACGCGCGGCATCACGATCAGGGCGTTCCGCTGCGCCTGCGTCTGGGCCTGTACCAGGGTTACAAAATCGAGCCAGCATTGCGCAGCCGCTACTTTAGCCGGCTTGAAACCGTGATGCTCAAGCCGACCGCCGACAACCTGACCCGGTCGTTGTATCTGCTGACCACGATCAAGGTGTATCAGCGCAACGCCAAGGACCTGATGCCGGTCACCGGCGTGGACAGCGTCGAGCCCCGAGCCCTGCCGGCCGATAACCGCGCTCAGTCGATTGCCGACTTCGGCAAGGCCACGCTGGAGACCTACGTGATGTTGTCACGCTCCCAGCGCGAGAAGGCAGACCCGGCGTTCCTCAAAGCCAGAATTCCGGATTATTGGTACCCCGCCATCGCACGACAGACGGGCAAAAACATGACGGCCTACGCGGTCGCCCCGAATGCGGGAACCGACTACGAGCTCGCCAGCCGCCAAGTCAATTTCTACAGCGATCAGATCCACGAACCGGACGTGCCGAGGATCCTCGACAACGCGTTCCTGACGTCCAGCTCGCGCAATTACATCAACAGCCTGCTGTCGCAGTCGCTGCGTTCGATCGAGACGATCACCCTTGAGTCGGACACGCTGTTCGCGTTTGCCCGCGCTGATTTCCAGAGCCTGAAAACCGAGGGCCAGAGCCAGCTGAGCGCAATCGCCGGCAAGCTGCTGAGCACCCCGAACATCGGCAAGATCATCATCGCCGGCCACGCCGACCAGTTGGGTGACCCGCAAGGCAACCTGCAGGTGTCCAGGCAACGTGCTCAGACCATCAAGACCTATCTGGTCGGCAAGGGCGTGCCCGCCGAACTGGTCGAGGCCGTGGGCGAAGGCAGCGAGAAACCATTGGTCAAGTGCGACATGCAGTTGCCAAGGCCGCAACTCATTCAATGCCTGGAGCCTAACCGACGGGTGGAAATCGAGGTGCGCGCGCTCAACTGAGTGGGCGTACCGCTCAGAAGAAACCGGCGCCTGAGCCTCTGCGTGCGGAGGCTGAGGCAGCGGCAACAGACCTCTCTTGAATGATCAAGGAGGTCAAATCAAGGGGCTGAGATCTGGCCGCAGGTAAGGCTGGCCCTTAAATGTAAGAAAATGGAGACGTAAAAAATGGCATTTGACGCATATATTCAGATCGACGGGATTCCAGGTGAAGTGCTGGACGACAAGCACAAGGACTGGATCGAAGTTCTGGGCTACGAATACGGCGCCACTCAAGCGACTTCGGCGACTGCAAGCTCCTCGGGTGGTGCGTCGTCCGAGCGCGTCGCGCTGAGCGATTTCAGCATTCGCAAAGCCGTCGACAAGGCGTCGGCGAAGCTGTTCGAAGCCTGCTGCAAAGGCACTCACATCGCCAAGATCCAGCTGAACGTCAACCGTGCCGGCGGCGACAAGCTGACCTACCTGACCATCAACCTGGAAGAGGTTGTCGTGTCGTCGGTCAAGGCCATCGCCGGTGGCAACCAGGATGGCGAAGACAAGGCTGTGAGCGATCTGCCGATCGAAGAAATCAGCTTCAACTTCGCACGCATCAAAACCACCTACACCCAGCAGAGCCGTGCCGACGGCCAGGGTGGCGGTAACGTCACTGGCGGCTGGGACCGTACCGCCAACAAGGTTTTCGCGTGATCGCGTAAGCACCCTGGGCCACCGCCGATGGCGATGGCCCTTGTTCAACACCATGCCGATCCGATCGGCATGGTGTTCTTTCATTCATTTCCGAGTTGACCATGTCTGAATTTCTCAACGACCTTTCACTGACCGAACTGACAGCGCCGATCAATGGAGGCAGCGGCGAAGACCTGAGCTTTTCCACGCTGTTCGACAACGTCAAAGAGGCTCGTCGAGCAGACCCTGATTACCTTACCCAGGGTGACTGGCAGACCGATCTGAAATCATCGGATTGGGACCTGACGATCACCCTGGCCGCACAGGGACTTGCTCAGCAGAGCAAGGACCTGATGCTCGTCGCCTGGCTCAGTGAAGCGCTGGCGCACAAATACCATTTCCAGGGAATCACCTTCGGCCTGACCCTGGCCGAGCGAATCCTGCGGCAGTTCTGGGATGGCCTGTATCCGGCGCTCGATGAGGGCCTGGAGGAGCGCGCCGCCCGTCTGGCTTGGCTGAAAACCACCTTGGCCGATGTGGTCGGTGGCCTGCCCATCACTCAGGGCGACGGCTTCGGCCTGTTGCGCTACGACGAGTCGCGCCACATTGAAAACCTTGCCCTGCAGAATCAGCAGGCCATGCGCATCGCGCTGGACGAAGGCAAGATCAATGCGGAAATCTTCCAGCGCTCGGTGGTCCTTACCGACACTGAACACTTCGTCCGCAAGGCTGCTGAAATCAACGACAGCCTGCACGCCTGTCGTCAGCTGCAGGCCACTGCCGATCAACTGTTCGGCCATGAAGCACCGAGCTTCGCCGCGCTGATCGAAATCCTTTCCCGTGCCGCGCAACTCGCCGAAAAACTGCTCAAAGACCGTGGCGTCGAACTCAACGCTCCCGCAGCGCAGGCGCCATCCGAACCTGCGGCCGCGATCGAGGCCCCGAATACTTCAGGTGGCGCCATGACCATGACCGCGAAAGACACCGCACCAGCCCCATTGCGCACTACCCCGCTGACCCGCGACGAGGCTTTTACCCTGCTGGCGGGCGTGGCGCAGTTCTTCAAACAGACCGAGCCGCAAAGCCCTGTGCCCTACTTGATCGAGCGCGCGATCAAATGGGGCAACATGCCGCTGGAAGGCTGGCTGAACGACGTGATCAAGGACAGCAACGTGGTGGATGGCATTCGCGATGTGTTGGGGACCAAGGAATCGAAGGCCTGACAGGTCTGAGTGGCACTAGCGAGTGCTGTTGTGGAAGCCGATCACATAATGTTGAAGCTGGTCGTGCAGCGTGAAGGCGATAACCGCGCCAATCAGCAGCGCGATCAGATCCAGCACGCGCGAGCCGCCCCATTGCGGCGTGCGCATGCGCAACCTGAAGTACCAAGGGCCTGTGCCGGATACGATGCCATAACCCAACACCATGACCGCGCCGAGGAAATCCCATGAACGGGCGATCTCGACCGAGCGCCCGCCCCAGGTCTCCTGCAGCGGGTGAATCACCAAGTAGTACAGCCAGCCCAGCCCGAGTGCCATGAGTGCAAAGCCGATCGGCCACAGAGGGAACCCGCGGGACGGGACCTGACCGTGATATTCCGGGTCGCTGCGTTGCAGCAAGTCGACGATTCGCGGCCAGCCCGCAGCGCTTGCCAGCGCCAGTGAGGTCTGCCCATGAACATTGGGTGCCAGCGGATCGGCGCCGTGGCGCAGCAGCGCAGCAACCACCGGATAATTCCCTGCCAGCACTTCGCGGTGCAGCATCAGCCAGCCCGCCGGATCGTAGTCGTGAATGACGTGCGGATGCTCCTGCAATCCCTCCTCCACCTTTTCGCGCATGTTCAACGCCATTGGGTGTTCGGTGTGTTCCAGAGTCGCGAGCGTCTGCCGATCCTCTGCACTGTCCAGGTTTCGGGACAGCAGCCAGGGTTGCTGATCATCCGGGGCGGGCACCACTTCAACGAGGCCCGGCGTGCCAAAATCCAGCCCCCACGCCCTGTCATGCTCATCGCGAGCGTCCTCGCTCATGCCCGCGCGCAAAGCGTCCACGGTGAATCCACCATAGACGTGGCCGTTGCGTACGTACATCCAGTCATTGAGGGCCTCGAAGGGCAACGAGACCGTATCCGACGCCTGCAATGACGTCGCCCAGCGAGGCTCGTTCATCAGCACGCCGGTGATGGTCTGGCCGTCGAACTCGACATTGCCCACCCACATGTTTTCGACTGCGGGTATCTGAGGGTCGTCCAGGTCGAGAGTGAACGACAGTTTGACCGCCGCCAGATCCAGGCACTTGACGATCCTGCGCGATTCCCACGACAACTCTCGCCAGAAGAACTTGAAGGTCATCCGGGCGCTGGCCACGGCCGCCTTCAGTTCCTCGCTTTCCCCTTTGACGCTGTAAATGGTGTGTTCCGACATTGATCCGCCATTCCGTTTGTTTCAGTTCAAGCCAGTGATCAGGCCGTCAAAGGCGCAGCTTGGGAGGGTTCCTGCGCCTGGCCGTCTTTGAGCAAGGCCAGCGTGGAGAGGAACAGGTCATGGCTCAGAATGCCGGTCGCCACGGTCGACAGCACCACGTTGCCGGCCTGGTCCTTGATCACCACTTTCTCGCTCCAGGCGCTGAGGTCGACGCTGCCAAGGAAGGACATCGGCACGCTGCTGCCCTGCACCTGCAAGACGTCGCCGGACACCATGATCGGCAGCGTCTTGATCTCCAGGAAATTGCCGGCCGCGCGTTTACGCCAGACTTGCGCGGAATCGATGCAGTTGAACGTTACGCTGCCGCCTGCGCGCAGGGTCTCCAGCACTACTGGCTGGCGAGCCTTGAGATACAACTCGCGGAACCGTTGCTGAAAGTCGTGAAAACCCTTCAACGCTTCATTGACCCGACGCAACGGCTCGGAGGCGTTGCGACGATAGGCCAGGTTGGTGATCAGCCCGGAGAACCCCGCCTGACCCGAGCTGAACAGGTAGACGTCCTCGATCTCGGTGTACGGCAGGTAGGTCGTGTTCCCCTGAGTAGTCTCGGCGATGCCGTGTTCATACAGCTCGTACTGGCTCAGACGCATCTTCTTGTGCCACGCACGCACACCGAACGCGCCGATGCCGATGAGCGCCAGGAACGCGCTGGTGGCATAGACCAGCATCACGGTGCTGGAGAACTGGACCGTGCCTGTGCTTCGTGTCGTCACGGCGACAGGCCCGGAAGCTGCGTCTGGAAGGATGGTGCTCAGGTACAGAACGAAGCCGGCCATGGCGAGCATGACGGCGCCGAAGATCAACAGAAAAATCAAAAAGCCTTTGCCATAACGAAACGTGGCGAGGAGTTCGCCGCTGGCGGGCACCGTCGAAGAAGTAGTTGGCATGAAGAGGTTGCATCCCTGTCAGTGTGGATTAAGCAGCGCCGTCCGGATTGGCTTCGCCGTCAGACGGCGCTGTAGCGTGTGAGGCTGGCGCACGGACAAGCCATGCGCCACGACCTAGAGCCTTCGCTGACGAATTAATTCCCTATTGGATCCGATTCTTTCTGATTTTGAGCACTGCGGCTCATTTCCCAGCACCGCGCATTGACGCCTTGATTTGGCGGTGAGGCGTCCGGCGCCTTCCCGGCTAAAGCCGGTCCTACGGGTTTGAATGCGGCGTAACCGGCGTACGCGGTGTACGCGGGGATGCGATGTGTGCAGGAATCGCGTTGTAGGACCGGCTTCAGCCGGGAAGAAGACCGTGTGATCACCCTGAAATATTCCGGCAGGACGTCAGATGCCTTCCCAGTTAAAGCCGGTCCTGCGCTGGGGATAAGTCGAGGATGAGGTGCAACAGCGTGTTACAGTTTAAGATGGTGCAACTATTGATGTCGGCAAAGGTCTCTGAACCGCCCGCAGTGTTGCCTCGGCGTAAAGGCTCTGGCGAATCTGCAGGGTCTTCTGCAGAAAGCGGCGTAGGGGACGATTTTCGTGAAGCCATGGGGCAACCGTGACGGTCTTTCGCACCCATGTTCGGCATAACAGCCTGAATATTTATTTACAATAATTTGAAACGGGAGTGCGCAATGCGCCAACGTGAGCAGGATTTTTCGTATTGGTGGAGCACCTCGGGTCCGTGGGTCGAAGAGCCCAATGTGCGCCGCAGTGGCACAAGTGGTGTTCAGCGTGTCGTTCATGATGGCAAGACCGTGTATGTGAAGCGTCAGACCGGCCACCTTTTCCGCAGCCTGAAATACCCGCTCGGCCGGCCGACCGTCATGCGTGAAGGCCGGGCGCTTTCCAGGTTGATGCAACTGGGTGTCACTGCCCCTCAGCCGATCTACTACGGCGCAGAAAAAGTCAAAGGTGTCTGGCACGGCGTTCTGGTCACCAAAGACCTCAACGGCTTTCAGGACCTGGACACCTGGTATGACCAGGGCGCTCGCACGCAGCTGACTCAGGAAGAGCATTTGAAAGTCCTGGAAAAGCTCGCCGTGCTGCTGTCGCGCATGCACCTGGGCCGCTGGCAGCATGGCTGCATGCGCTCCAAACATATTTTCATCAAGGCGCTGGACACCGAGCACGGCGCGGATTTCGAGCTGGCGCTGCTGGATCTCGAGAAATCCCACGGTCGCGCCAGTACGTTGCGCGCCGCCCGGCACGACATTCCGCAGTTGCGTCGTCATTCCTACTGGAGCGATGTGGAGTGGCAGTATTTTCTGTCGCACTATGAAAAAGGCCTGGGCCGCCCGCTGTCCCTGGCGTCGGCTTGACGCGCCCGGGCTGCCGCGCGACTGTCGCCGCCTGACGTTCACACTCATGGCTTCACGCAGGGACAGGGTCGAGCCGCTTAACGCAAGAAGGAAAGAGAATGCTGCACGTCTCGTCCAACCGTTTTTATGCCGGACTGCTCGCGCTGCTGCTGTGCATCATCGCGCCTGCCATGGCTCAATCGGCGCCAGCGCAGGCGCCCTCGGTCGATAACGCTGACAGCGCGACGCCGGCCGTCGAGGCGCCGAGCCTGGATGACCTGAATGAGCAACTGGATCAGATCCGGCAAAAAGTCACGGGCAGCGCCAACGATGACCTGCTCTCCAATTTGCGTCAGGCGGCGTTGCAGGTGCAGAAACAGGCCGATGCGCTGATCGCTCAGCAAGGCGTTGACATCGAGCACCTGAACGATCAGCTCAACATTCTGGGGCCGGTGCAACCCGACGAAGCGTCGACCCTGACCGCCCAGCGCAAGACCCTGACCAACCAGAAGAATGCGCTGGTCAACGATGAACGTCAGGCCAACACGCTGAGCCAGTCCGCGCGGGATCTGGCGACGCAGATCTTCAGCCTGCGCCGCAGCCTTTTCGACTCGCAGATCAGCACACGGACGGCCAGCCCGTTGAGCTCGGCGTTCTGGTCCACGCTGATTCGTCCTACCGATGACGATCTGGGCCGCATGAATGGTTTGCTGACCGACGTACGCCGCGTATTCAACACGGCGCTGGCGCCGGGCAATCGGGTGTTTCTGTTCAGCGTCGTGCTGGGCGCGGTACTGATCTGGGTCGTGGTGCGGCGGTTGCTGGAGCGCTTGCTGATCTGGGCAATGATTCGCTGGCTGCCGGAAGGTCGCCTGCGTCGAAGCGCTTTGGCACTGGCCGTCGGGCTGTCGACCATTCTCACCATCACCACTGCCACTTCCCTGCTGCGCTGGGGTATTGTCAGCGGTGCGGTGCTCAGCAACGACGTGGTCAATCTGCTCGATCAGGTGCAGACGCTGATCACCTTCTGTGCCTTCATCGTCGGCATGGGTCGGGCGCTGCTGATGCTGCCCCACCCTTCCTGGCGGCTGCCACAGATTCCCAACGAAATTGCCACGGCGATGGGCCGCTTCCCGGTCGTGCTGGCGCTGGCGCTGATGATCATCGGCACCCAGGAGCGCATCAACAGCGTGATCGCCAGCAGCCTCGCGCTGACGGTTGCAGTCAACGGCCTGACCGCGCTGGTGATCTCGCTGGTGTTCGTTTTGGCGCTGGTGCGTTACCGCCGGGTGCGTCGTCGCTTCGAGCTGGAACGGCTGGCCGGTTTCGCCGGGCTGATTCCGTTCGTCGTGGCGGTCTGGGCCGGATTGAGTCTGCTGGCCCTGCTGGGCGGCTACCTGACGCTGGCGTATTTTCTGGCGGTCAAGCTGCTCTGGATCAGCGTGGTTTCAGCCACTGCTTATCTGCTGATCGCCTGCTTCGGTGACATCTGCGAAACGCTTCTGTCGCCCAAGCAGCCCGGTGGCATGGCGCTGGGTTCGGCACTGGGCCTGTCGCCCCGCCACCAGGCGCAAGCCAGCACGGTACTGGCCGGGATCGGCCGTACCTTGCTGCTGTTTACGGCCGTGCTGCTCGCGTTCCTGCCTTCGGGTTCAAGCCCTGGCGATCTGCTCGACAGCTTCGCGCAACTCGACGTCACGTCCAAATCGCTGGGCAACTTGAACATCGTGCCCAGCGACATCGTGATGGCGTTGATTTGCGTGGTGGTCGGGCTGCTGGGCGTGCGCGTGCTCAAGCGCTGGTTCAGCGAGCGACTGCTGCCCGAAACCACCATGGACGCCGGCATGCAAGCCTCGCTGGTGACCTTGATCGGTTACATCGGCTTCGTCCTGGTCGTGGCGGTGGTGATGTCCACGCTGCACATCAGCCTGACCAACCTGACCTGGGTGGTCAGCGCGCTGTCGGTGGGGATCGGTTTCGGTCTGCAGGCTATCGTGCAGAACTTCATTTCCGGCCTGATCCTGCTGACCGAACGGCCGGTGAAGGTCGGCGATTGGGTGAGCCTGGCGGGGGTCGAGGGCGACATCCGCCGCATCAATGTCCGCGCCACGGAAATCCAGATGTCCGACCGCTCGACGGTGATCGTGCCGAACTCGCAGTTCATCACGCAGAACGTGCGCAACGTCACCATGGGCAATGCGTTGGGCGTCGTCGGGATCTCCCTCACCCTGCCGCTGGACACCGATGTCCTGAAAATCCGCGAGCTGCTGCTGCACGCGTTCACCGAACACGAAGCAATCCTCGACACGCCGGCGCCGTCGGTGACCTTCAAGGACCTGACCAACACCGGCGTGATCATCAGCGTCAGCGGCTACGTCAACAGCCCGCGTTCGGTGGGCGGTGCGAGAAGCGATCTGCTGTTCACGGTCCTGGGGCGTCTGCGTGAGCTCGGCATTCCGCTGTCTTCGCCACAAAGCATGGTCCTGATCAACGAAGGCCTGAAAGCCGCGTCGCCGGAACAATAAGCACGCCCGAGCTCGCACTCAGGCAACCTCGGCTGCCCGCCCTGTCAGTCTCGACCGACGACGCCGTCGATCAGGCGTTGTCGGGCGACTGAGCGCTCTCGGTCACCCGCACCAGCGCGCTGAAGCCGTCAGTGTCCAGCGGGCGACTGAGGAAATACCCCTGGCCTTCGTCGCACAGCACCGATTTGAGCATCGCCAGATGCTCCGGGGTTTCAATCCCCTCGGCGGTGACCGTCAGCGACAGCGCGTGCCCCAGCCCGACGATCGCTTCGATAATGGACCGGTCATCTTCGGTGGCTCCCAGCCTGGACAGGAAGCTGCGATCGATTTTCAGCCCGTCGAACGGAAATGTGCGCAGGTAACTGAGCGACGAATAACCCGTGCCGAAGTCGTCCATGGCGATGCGAACGCCCAGCCGCTTGAGCGTGCGCATGACGTCCAGCGCGCCGGGCGCATCATCGAGCATGACGCTTTCGGTGATCTCAAGCTCCACCCGCGAAGGCTCGATCCCTGAATCGTGCAGCGCCCGCTGAACACGCTCCACCAGATTGCCCCGCTTGAACTCCGTAGGCGACAGGTTGACCGAAACGAACAGCGGTTCCGGCCAGCTGGCCGCGTAGCGGAAAGCCGCCTCCATGACCCAGTTGCTCAAGGCCAGGATCAGACCTGTTTCTTCAGCGATGGGAATGAACGTATCCGGCGCAATCAGGCCGCGTTCCGGGTGCTGCCAGCGCACCAGCGCTTCGGCACCGACCATTTTCGCGTCAGCGATGCGAAAGCGTGGCTGGAAGTGCAGGCGCAGCTCGCCGTGCTTGATCGCGAAACGCAGATCGCTCTCCAGGCGGCGACGTTCGACTATCTTCGAGTTCATGTCGCCGGCATAAAAACGCCAGGTATTACGCCCGCCGGACTTGGCCTCGTACAAGGCGATGTCGGCGTAACGGAGCAGTTCGGTGGCCTCGTTGGCGTCGGTCGGCGCCATGGCGATACCGATGCTGGCGCTGACGAACACCTCCTGCTCGCCAATCCGGATCGGTCGCTCGACAGAGTCGATCAGGCGTTGGCAAAGGGTCTCGACCTCCTCCTGACCGCTGACGTCCGTCAGGATCAGCACGAACTCATCACCGCCGATGCGCGCGACCAGATCCCCATGCCGGACACAGCTGGCCAGACGGCTGGAGATCTTGTTCAAGACAGCGTCGCCGGCCGCATGCCCCAACAGGTCGTTGACCGGCTTGAAGCGGTCCAGGTCCAGGCTGAGCATGACCAGCGGGCGCTCGACCGTCGGCAGGGTCTTGAGCTTGCCGTCCAGAAACTCTCTGAGCCGGGTCCGGTTGGGCAATCCAGTGAGCGCGTCGTGCTGGGACAGGAATTCGATACGCCGACGCGATTCGACCTCCTCGGTGACATCCGTCGCCGTACCGCGAAAGCCAAGCTCGCCCATCGCTCTGGCAGAGAGCCGGGTGATGCGTTGCTGGCCCTGAGTGTCGACGAAGCGGCACTGCACGCTGATGTCCGGCCGACGATTGGGAATGCTCAACCACTGGGACACCGAGCCCAGTTCCGTGCACAGCAGATCGTCCATCGAAGCGCCGAGCCACGCCTGTCTGGACAGCCTGGTCACCCCTTCGAACCGTTCGGACAGGTAAGTGAACCGCCCTTGGCGATCGATCTCCCAGACCCAGTCAGAACTGGCTTCAACCACATCGCGAAAGCGCGCTTCGCTGATCGCCAGAGCGGACTGACTGGTTTGCAAGGATTCGTAGCTGGCATCCAGCGCCTGGGCACTGGCCGTGGTGCGGCGCAAAATTGCCCACGCCATGAGGTAGACCAGCAGCGCCGCGATGCCCACCATCGGCAAGCCCATGCCGAGCAGGCGTTCACCCGGTTTGGGCGGATTCCAGTGCAGGCTGCCGGCAGCGCCGTTGTCGCCCAGCGCAAAAACGGATCGGCCGCCAAGCTCGTCCGGGGCGGCGACGCGCAGGCGATCCACCCCGAAGTCCCTGCCGATGGTGTCCAGGCGCGGTCCCTCCAGCACGTCGATGAAAAGCAGGACCGAAGGGGTTCGGTCGTCGGCCTCCACCGCCGGGTCGGTTCCGGGCGTGATAGCGGCGGCGCCGACCAGCGCCGGATGTCCGCCTATGTTGACGAACGTGGTCGTTGGCGTCTCCGCTTCTGCGCCGGCGCGCGCCTTGCTCAGCACACCCGCCAGTGACTGTTTGAGCCAACTGGAGGCGTCCGAGGATTTCAGCTCGCCGTTGATGACCGAGTAGACCGTTCGATCCGCATCATTGACGACGAACACGCCTTGAAATCCAAAGTCTGCGTACAGTGTCGGCCCGACGTTCTGACGCACGTACGCCCAGTCGGTATCGACGGTGAGATGCAGGTGTTTATAGGCGTCCCCCCAGAACGCGTAGTCCTTGACCGTGGCGCTAATGGACTTCTCAAGCGCCCGCACGGCCTTTTCCGTGTAGAACGCGCTTTCGGCCTCCTCGGTCTGGTCGAGGTCATTGGCCAGGTAGACGAGCAGGTAACCGGTCAGCAGGAAAACGCCCGTCAGCAGGCCGACGAACTTGAACAGCGATGCACGAATGATCGTGACACTTGAGCGGCGTAGCGCGAGGCTGACGATAGGAGCTGTAGGTTCGGACATGGGCGATCGCCAGGCATTGAAGCAGCAGAGAGTCATACCAGCGTATCGGCCGCCCGGCTCAAGGATTTAGCACGCTCGGCCTGTCGGGGCGAGGCGCACTCAGAGATTGCCAGAGGGCATTGCCATGTTACTCATCACCCTGATCAACGTTCTGATCATCACCACTGCGGTCATCGTCCATTACGAGTGCCTGATGCGACTCAACCTGCTGATGCCCCGACTGAACCTGTGGCACCGCTTCACCCTGGTGTTCGGCGTGCTGGGCGCGCTGGGCGCTCATGCCATCGAGGTGTGGATATTCGCGCTGGGGTACTACGCCATGAACGCATCCGGCAGCCTGGGGCAGCTGACCGGCAACTACGACGGCAGTCTGATGGATTCGGTGTATTTCTCGTTCACGACGTTCACCACCATCGGATTCGGCGACATCACCCCGACAGGGCCGCTGAAGTTTCTGACCGGCCTGGAAGCCTTGACCGGGCTGGTGCTGATTACCTGGACCGCCTCGTTTCTGTTCCTCGAAATGCAGCGATATTGGGGCGTTCAAGGCAAGCGCGGCAAACCCCGCAGCGCCCACGACAGGCATACCCATTGATTCAGTGGCGGGTGCGCGGAACCGCCGACACAGGCAGCTCCGCGCGGGCCGGTTTGCCTCAAAGCCAGGCTTTGATCCGTGCGGCGACCGCGTCAGTGGAGATACCGTAGCGGTCATGCAGGGTCGGCAGCGCGCCGGCATCGAGGAAGGCGTCGGGCAGCGCGATCTGCCGGAAGGTCGGCGTCACGCTGTTGCGCATCAACAACCCGGCCACCGCTTCGCCCAGTCCGCCGATGATCGAGGCATTCTCGGCAGTAACCACCAGCCTGCCGGGTTTCCGCGCTTCGGCCAGAATGGTCTGTTCGTCCAGCGGCTTGACCGTCGGCACGTGCAGCACCGCCGCATCGACGCCGTCGGCTCTGAGTTTCTCTGCCGCTTCAAGGGCGCGCATGGTCATCAGGCCGGTGGAAATGATCAACACATCGTTGCCGGTGCGCAGGGTTTTCGCCTTGCCGATCTCGAACGTGTAGCCGTACTCGTCGAGCACGACCGGCACGTTGCCACGCAACAAGCGCATGTACACCGGGCCCTGGTGCGCGGCGATGGCGGGTACCGCCTGCTCTATTTCCACCGCATCGCAGGGATCGACGATCATCAGATTGGGCATCGCCCGGAAGATCGCCAGGTCGTCGGTCGCCTGATGGCTGGGGCCGTAGCCGGTGGTCAGGCCAGGCAAACCACAGACGATTTTGACGTTGAGGTTTTCCTCGGCGATGGCCATGCAGATGAAGTCATACGCGCGACGCGACGCGAACACTGCGTAAGTGGTCGCAAACGGCGTGAAGCCTTCGCGGGCCATGCCGGCGGCGGCACTCATCAGCAACTGCTCGGCCATGCCCATCTGATAAAAACGCTCCGGGTGCGCGTTGGCAAAGATGTGCAGGTCGGTGTATTTGGAGAGGTCGGCGGACAGGCCGACGATGTCCTGGCGTTGCTCGGCCAGCGCTGCCAGCGCGTGCCCGAACGGTGCAGAGCGCGTGGCCTGCCCTTCCGAGGCGATGGAGGCGATCATGGCCGATGTGGTCAGACGCTTCTTGGTGCCTGCCGGAGTATTGACTGTGCTCATTTGCTGCTCCCGATCCGAAGGTTTTCCAATGCCAGATCCCATTCGTTTTCATCGACGCGAATGAAGTGCGTCTTCTCGCGGTTTTCCAGGAAGTCCACGCCCTTGCCCATTCGGGTGTCGCAGATAATCACCCGGGGCTGACTGCCGGTGTGCTGGCGGGCGGCATCGAAGGCGGTGACCAGTGCCTGCAGATCGTTGCCGTCCACACGCTGCGTGAACCAGCCGAACGCCTGCCAACGGTCGACGATGGGCTCGAAGGCCAATATTTCGCTTGAGCGTCCGTCGGCCTGCTGATTGTTCACGTCGATGATCGCGATCAGGTTGTCGAGCTTCCAGTGCGAGGCCGACATCGCGGCTTCCCAGGTCGACCCCTCGTTCAGCTCACCGTCGGACAACAGGTTGTAGACAAACGAGCCGGATTGCTTGCGCTTGAGGCCCAGACAAGCACCGACCGCAATGCCCAGCCCGTGGCCCAGCGAGCCGCCGGTGATTTCCATGCCCGGGGTGTAGGCGGCCATCGCTGACATCGGCAGGCGACTGTCGTCGGAGCCGTAGGTTTCCAGCTCGTCCAGCGGTATGACGCCGGCCTCGATCAGTGCGGCGTATAACGCAATCGCGTAGTGACCGATGGACAGATAGAAGCGGTCACGCCCTTCCCACTCAGGATTTTCCGGCTGATAGCGCAACGCGTGAAAGTACGAGACGGCCAGCAGATCGGCGGCGCCCAGCGCCTGCCCGACATAGCCCTGCCCCTGAACCTGCCCCATGCGCAGCGCATGACGACGGATGTTGTAAGCGCGCTCGGCGAGCGGCGCCAGACTGGTGTGTGATGCATGAACCGTCATTTGAGAAGACTCCATTGACTCAACGATTGACCGACGCGGCCGGAATGCGCAGCACCAGCGATGCGCCGACGAACAGCACCGCGGTGATGAGGTACATGCCGATGGCGCTGGACCCGGTGCTGGTGGTGATCCAGCCGATCAGATAGGGCGAACAGAAACCGGCCAGGTTGGCGAAGCTGTTGATCCCGGCGATACCGGCCGCTGCGGAAACACCGCCCAGCAGCGTGGTGGGCAACATCCAGAACAACGACGAGGCCGAGAGCACGCCGGCGGCGGCCAGGCACAGGCTCAATACCGAGAACACCAAGTTGCCCCCCATCAGCGCCGCCAGCGTGAGGCCGATGGCACCGGCGATCATGGGCAGCACGAGATGCCAGCGCCGCTCGCGGTGTTTATCGCCGCTTCGCCCCATCAACAGCATCGCGACGATCGCGCAGATGTACGGCAGGCTGGTCAGCAGGCCGATGTGCAGTGGATCGGAAACACCGGCATTGCGGATCAGCGTCGGCAGCCAGAACGTGATTGCGTACTGACCCATGACGACGCAGAAGTAGATGCAGGCCAGCAACCAGAGGCGCCGGTCGCGGATGAACTCGCGCGGTGATGCATGGGTCACCTTGCGGCTGTTGTCGTCCGCCAGCTCTTTGTTGACCAACGCCTTTTCGTCGTCAGTGAGCCACGTCGCCTGATGCACGCCGTCCTTCAGATACGTCAGCACCAACAGCCCGACGATGACGGTAGGAATCGCCTCCAGGACGAACATCCACTGCCAGCCCGCCCACCCGTGCATGCCGGCAAAATGGTTCATGATCCAGCCCGAGAGCGGACCGCCGACCATGCCGGACAGCGGGATCGCCACGAACCACAGGACCGTCATCTTTGCCCGCCGGTACGACGGAAACCAGTAAGTGAGGTAAAGCAGCAGGCCTGGGGCCAGTCCGGCTTCGGCGATCCCCAGCAGAAAGCGCAAGGCATAAAACTGCCAGGCGGTTTCGACGAATGCGAAAAGCGCGGAGATGATGCCCCACGAGATCATGATGCGGGCGATCCAGCGACGCGCCCCGACCTTGTGCAGGATCAGGTTGCTCGGCACCTCGCAGAGGAAATAGCCCAGAAAGAACATGCCAGCGCCGAGCCCGTAGACGGTCTCGCTGAGCGACAGGTCATTCATCATTTGCAGTTTGGCAAAGCCGACGTTGACCCGATCCAGGTACGCGCAGAGGTAGCACAGCATGAGAAACGGCATCAGGCGCCAGGCTGTTTTGCGATAGGCGTTGGAGCGCACGGTCGAAGCCGCGTCGAGCGTCATGGTGGTGATCATGATTGTCCGATCTCTTGTTTTTATAGACCGCCAGGCGAGTCGCCCGGCAGATCATCGATCCAGAACAGTACGGGCAGTTCGCCCGGCCACTTGTCTTCAGTGAATCAGCATCCCGCCGTTGACATCCAGCGTGATGCCGGTCAGGTACGTCGACAGATCACTGGCCAGAAACAGCGCCGCGTTGGCGACGTCCTGGGCCTCACCGAGTCGGCCCAGCGGAATGCCGTCGATGATCGCGTGGCGGCGCTCATCCTGCATCAGGCCACCGGTGATGTCGGTGTGAATCAGCCCGGGCGCAATGGAGTTCACCCGCACATTGTCTGGCCCCAGTTCACGCGCCATTGCCTTGGCCAGACCCAGCACCCCCGCTTTCGCCGCGCTGTAGTGAGGTCCGCCGAAGATCCCGCCGCCACGCTGCGCCGACACCGAAGACATGCACACGATGCTGCCGCTGGATTGCTCGCGCATCAGCGGGATGACCGCCTGAGACATCAGCAACGTGCCGCGCAGGCTGACGTCCAGCACGCGGTCGTAATCGGAGGCGCCGATGTCGAGGGTTTTGAGGGGTTGAGTGATTCCGGCGTTGTTGACCAGCACGTCGATGCGGCCGTAACGCTCGATCACTTGCGCGATCGCTTTGTTGACCTGAGCCTGATCGGCGACATTGGCAGCCAGGCCCAGATGGCCTTCGCCGAGCGATGCAGCAGCATCCCGAGCGGCGGCTTCGTCCAGATCCAGAATGACCACGTGGGCGCCGTGCTGGGCGAAGGTGGCAGCGGTGGCGCGGCCGATTCCTCGTGCGGATGCGGCGCCTGTGATGATTGCGACTTTGCCTTGAAGAAGCATGAGCGAAACCTCTGATTATTGTTATGGGTTCGATTCTGTGGAATCGATGGGCTCAGCTTCTGCCTCACGGACAGGTCGAGCAATGGCGCAAAAGTCATTGGATGCTGAAAGAAATTCAGCTCTCGTCAAATCCACCCGCGCGGTGCTTGAATACAGGCTGCTGGAAAACAAGAACAACAAGGAGTTTGCGGGTATGTCCACCCCTTCCGACGTCGCACCGTCCCTGCCACCGTTGAGAGCAATTCAGGCCTTCGAGCAGACCGCGCGATTCGGCAACGTCGCCAGAGCGGCCGAAGCGCTGGACCTGACGCCGTCTGCGGTCAGTCATCAGTTGGCCAATCTGGAGGCGATGATTGGTCGCCAGCTGTTCGTGCGCAATGCCCGGGGCGTGACCCTGACGCCGGTGGGCGAGCAATACCTCAAGGACGTTTCCGGCCTGCTGCACAGCCTTGCCGTGGCCACCGAACGCGCGAGCAGCGACGTCAGTCTCGATTGTCTGCGCCTGCACTCATCGCCGAGTTTCGGACTGCTGTGGCTGATGCCGCGGCTGGAAGCCTTTCGCCTGACTCATCCCGACATTCAGATCAACCTCTCCTGCTCGTATGAGTCGCTGCACTTCAGCCGGGACAAGATCGATGTCGACATTCGTCACGGCGTGCCCAACTGGCCCAGCTATGAGGTGCGCACCGTGCGCAACGAAACGTTCGCGGTACTCGCGGCGCCGAAACTGCTCGCACGCAGGCCGGTCCGGGAGGCCGCGGATCTGCTTGACCGCGACCTGATCCTGTCAGAAGCCACGCTGTTGAAGTGGCCTGCCTGGTTCGCCCAACACGGCCTGGCACGCCCGGAACATCCTTACGCGCTGAGTTTCGATCGCTCCTACATGACCCTCGAAGCCGCAAGCCATGGGCTGGGCTTCGCACTGGAAAGCTCGCTGCTGGCGCAAAAATACCTGGCCTCGGGGGAACTGGTGGAGGTCTCGCCCGAATCGCTCAGCGCACCGGTCGCCGCCCATCACTTGGTGTTCCCCAAAGCCCACTCAAGCTTTCCCCGGGTGCGACGGTTTCTCGAGTGGATGGAAGGTGAGCTGGGGCATGGGTTCGTTTTCTGAACTCATGCCGGGTCGTGCGGGATGTTTACCAGGCCGTGGGCACCGTTCCGCCATCGATCACGAATTCGCTCCCGGTAATGGAGGACGCGCAAGGTGACGCCAGGAAGGCGATGAGCTGCGCCACCTCCATGGGCGTCGAGGGTCGACCCAGTGGAATGCCGCCGATGGCGTCCATGACCAGGCGTTTGCCGCCTTCGTAGTCGGTGCCTGCCTGATCGGCCAGACGCTGGGCGAATGCCACCGACGCTTCGGTTTCGATCCAGCCCGGCGACACTCGCACCACACGAATACCCTTTGGCGACACCTCTTTGGACAGGCTTTTGCTGTAGGTCGAGAGCGCCGCCTTTGCGGCGGCATACGCCGTGGTGGATTCAGGCAATGGCAGCCGACTTTGAATCGAGGTCACATGGATGATGACGCCCTCCTTTCGCGGCAGCATGTCCGGCAGCAACGCGCGGTCCAGACGCACGGCGGGCAAAAGATTGAGGGCCAGCTCGCGCTGCCACTGCTCTTCGTCAAGCGCGGCAAAACCACCGCCGGGTGCGGATGAGCCGCCCAACACGTGGACGATGACATCGACCCCGCCAAGGCGTTGCCGGGTCGCGGCGACCAGCGCGTCGCAACCTTCGAGCGTCGACAGATCAGCCGTCACGAACATCTCGTCCGGCAGTTCAGGAGTCGGCTGACGGGCTGACGTGAGCACGCGGGCGCCTTGCTCGGTGAACAGCTTCACCACCGCCTGCCCCACACCCTTGGTGCCACCGGTGACCAGAATTCGCTTGCCGTTCAGGTCGAGGTTCATGGCGTGGTTCCCAGTGAGCCGTTACCGATGTCGAAATACGTCTGCTGGACGTCAGGAAGTCGAAGATTCATAAGCGGTTTTTCCCGGATCAGGTTGATGTGTTGTTCGCCCGATCCATCTTGCCGCCTGTAGGATAATTTGCTCAACTGGGCCAATCGTTAACGACCTATCCCGCTTTTCAGGACAATCAAATGCCCGATCCTCGCGTCAGCCTCAACGAACTGGACGCCGTCATGGCGGTTGCGCGTCGAGGCTCGTTTCGCCAGGCGGCCATCGACCTCGACATCTCGACCACCGCGCTGAGCCATACCATCGCGAAGCTGGAAGCGAGCCTGGAAACGCGTTTGTTCAATCGCACCACCCGCAGCGTGTCGCTGACTGATGCGGGCGAACTGTTTCTTCAGCACGTCGGGCCTGCGCTACAGGACCTGCGCGCCGGTCTGGACGCGGTCCGCTCCCACAATGCCGGTCCTGCCGGCGTGCTGCGCATCAATGCGTTCGCCACCGCTGCCCGCGCCGCACTTCTGCCTTTGGTGCTGGAGTTCATGCGGCGTTATCCGCAGGTGCACATCGACCTGGTCACCGAAGGCCGCCTGGTCGACATTGTCGCCGACGGGTTCGACCTGGGCGTGAGGGCGGCGAATCTGATCCCCAGCGACATGATCGTGGTCTCCCTCGGCCAGTCGCAGCGCTACGCCGTGGTGGGCACGCCTGCCTACTTCAAGGTCCATGGACGCCCGCATACACCGGCCGATTTGCTCAAGCACCCCTGCCTGCGAATCCGTCTGCCAAACGGCGGGATCTACCCGTGGCACTTCGAAAAGAACGGAGAAACGACCCGGCTGGATGTCACCGGACCCCTTACCCTTGATGAGTCGAGCGTGGCCAAGGCTGTGGTGCAGGAGAGCGTCGGGTTGGGGTTTCTCATGGAGCAGGACGTCATTCCCGAGATCGAAGCCGGGCAGTTCGAGCGAGTGCTGGAAGACTGGACGCCTCCTCGCGACAACCTGTGCCTGTACTACGCCAACCGCCGCAATCCCTCCTCTGCGCTCAGAGCCTTCATCGACCTGGCACGCGCCAATCTGATGAATGCCTGACGGCGCGATTCCCGCCGCAGCTCCAATAACTTTGCCGAGATCCGTGGACAGGCCGCGGTGGTGGCACCGTGGGTGTCTGAATGTCCGCATTTCAGACTTACACCGAAAATCAAATATGAATCTCTCCTGTTTTTGATCGCGAACGATTTGCATTTGTAATATGTGAAATTTTTGTTAACATCCGGCCCTCATGGCGCTTTGCTATGCGTGACGGAGCACGCTTTACAACACCTGCAGGGAAGCTGAGCAGATCTTTAAACCTCAGGAAGCTTCTTCATGCACCGCCCAGTTTTCTCGCTTCTGGCCACTGCTGTTGCAGTCGGCTTCACCCCGATGTCGATCGCTGCACCTGTTCATTTCGATATGCCTGCCCAATCCCTGGCAACGTCGTTGACTCAAGTCGGCAATTCGAGCGGTATGCAGGTGGTCTTCGACGCGAAATCCGTCGCGGGCAAGCAGGCGCCCACCATTCGCGGCGACCTTGAGCCGGCGCAGGCGTTGCAGCAGTTGCTGGCGGGCAGCGGGCTGACCATGGCCATCGAAGGAAACACCGCGCGGGTCGTTCCGTCAGCGCAGACGGCTGCGGCAGGCCAGGGCCAGGTTGCATTGCAGAGCGTGGACATCAATGCCGACTACGGTATCGCCGGCATGGCCACGACCGAGAACTCGGGCTCGTATACGACGGGTTCCATGAACACGGCGACGAAGCTGCCGCTGTCGATCCGCGAGACGCCACAATCGGTCAGCGTCATCACGCGCCAGCGCATGGAAGATCAGGGCATGAACGACCTGAACGACGTGGTCAAGTACGCGCCAGGCGTGACGCTGCACAAAACCGCGTCTGACCGTCAGGAGTTCCTGTCGCGCGGCTTCAAGATCGACAACATCATGTACGACGGCCTGCCGACGAGCATCAGCACCTACACGCAAGACGTGATTTCCGGTGCCGATCTGGCCATGTACGACCGCGTTGAAGTGGTGCGTGGCGCCACCGGTTTGATGACCGGCGCCGGCAGCCCGGCGGCGACGCTCAACCTAGTGCGCAAACGTCCGACCGCGACGCCGCAGGTCAGCGTTACCACCAGCGCAGGCAGCTGGGACCGGTATCGCACCGAGATCGACGCCTCGAACAAACTCAACGAATCCGGCACCGTGCGCGGGCGCGTCGTCACAGCTTACGAAGACGACAAGAGCTTCTCCGACATTCGCGAAAATCAGCGTCAGACGTTCTACGGCATCCTGGAAGCCGATTTGAACGATTCGACGACCTGGACAATCGGCGCATCCAAGCAGCGCGACGACAACACGTCGGACTGGGGCGGACTGCCGAGCGGCCCGAACGGCGAAGACTTGCACCTCAAGCGTTCGAGCTTCCTCAGCAACGACTGGTCGTACTGGAACAAAGACAACATCAGCCTGTTCACTGACCTCACCCACCGGTTCGACAATGGCTGGTCCGCGAAAATCGCCGCACAGAAAATCTGGGCCGAGGCCGACACCTTCTCAAGCTATGTCGGCAACTATGACGGACTGGGTTTCCAGCAGTACCACGGCAAATACCGCGACGACGACGATCAGACCAACCTCGACGCATCGCTGACCGGCCCGTTCCAGCTGTTCGGCCGCGAGCACGAACTGGTCGTGGGCGTCAGCCATCGCCAGGAGAAGTTTCACCAATGGGGCGGCTGGACCGACGGCACGCCGATCGACCTCTACAACCCGACTCACTCGGTGCCCAAGCCTGACGTCGACACCAGCCTGTACAACGTGCAGAACACTGCGACCGAGGAAGGCATCTACGCCGCAGCGCGCCTGAACCCGATCGATCCGCTGCACGTGATCATCGGCAGCCGGGTCAGCTGGTACGACTACAACGACCTCAAGGGCGACAGCGACTACAAAGCCGTGCGCGAAGTGACGCCTTATGCCGGTGTCATTTACGACCTGAACGACACCTACTCTGCCTATGCCAGCTACACGGAGATCTTCAAGCCGCAAAGCGAGCTGGACGCGGCAGGCAGCGTGCTCAAGCCGTCCACCGGCAAGAACTACGAGATCGGCCTGAAGGGTGAGTACTTCAATGGCGCGCTCAAGGCGTCGGTGGCGCTGTTCGAGCTGGAGCAGGAAGACCGTGCTTACGCGCTCGACAATCAGACTTCGGCCAACTGCCCGGGCTTCCCTGCCCGAAGCTGTTCGGAGGCCGGTAATGTCCGCAGTCGCGGCATCGACACAGAGATCAGCGGTGCGCTGACGCCTGACTGGCAATTCTCGGCGTCCTACACCTACGTCTTGAGTCAGTTCCAGAAAGACCCGAACAACAACGAAGGCAAGCTCTTCGCTCCGGAACAGCCCAAGCACCTGTTCAAAGCGGCGACCTCTTACACGCTGCCTGGCGAGCTGCATAAATGGCGCGTCGGTGCCGACGTTCTGGCGCAGAGCAAGACCTTCAACCGGGTTGGAACGGGCACTGCGGACCAGGACGCCTACGGCATCGTCGGCCTGATGGCCGGTTACAAGCTGAACGAGCACTGGGACGGCCGCGTCAACGTCAACAACCTGTTCAACACCCGCTACTGGCAGGGCATCCCCAACGCCTCGGGCACGGGTGTCTATGGCGACCCGCGCAATCTGATGTTCTCGGTGAAATGGTCGCTCTGACCTGAAAACCTGCTGCCCGAAACGGTTCGGGCAGCACCCCCTGATCGCCGGCGAAAGCCGGCGATCAGGCCTCCTCTCAGCAGTGGGCAGAGGCCCTGGACGCGGCAACCCCCGCCTCGCCTGCTCCGCCAGACTGCCCCGTGGTCCCGAGCCCGGATTGCAGTTCGAACGGCGGCAACGGCGAATACCCCAGATCCACGAATCGAATCCCGTCAATCACCGGCGCCGCGCAAGGCGTTGCGCCAAAGGCTACGCCGAGCGCGGCGTCTTCGGGTGCAAAAAAGGCGATGGTTTCGACGGTCACCGTATCGATGACCAGCAGGTAAGGAACCGTCAAGGTGGGGCATATGCGCGTACATAGCGTGTTCAAGTCATGGAGCGCGGCATAGATCGTCGACGAAGTGCCGAGGGACCTGCTGTACCAAGTCGTCATAGTTCAAAAGCCAATCGGGTTATTGCGCTGAGACACATCGCTCCTGCGCAGGTTCCAACGTTGTCAGCTTGTCCCGCACAAAAACCTGCGCGGTCGTCGCCGCGTGCACCTTCTCGACAGCGCGACATGACCGCTTCAGACCTTTCCGGCTGACAGCCACTCAAGCCACCGGGCGCGCGCGGCTGAGCGGCAAGTCGAGGCAGCGTTTGCCGGTTGCGTCGGCCAGGGCATTGCCGAGCGCCGCGGCCATGGGGCCCTGCACGATCTCGGCGGCGCCGAGGAACGGCTCGCCAGGCTGATCCAGCAGATGGACCTGTACATCCTGGGGAAGCTGCGGGAACCGCAGGATCGGGTATCCACTCCAGTCGTAGCTGCGCACGCCGCCAGCGTCGTAGTCGACCTGCTCGAACAGCGTCCAGCTGATCGACTGGACAATGCCGCCCTGCACCTGATTGCGCAGCCCGTCAGGGCTGACGATCTGGCCGACATCGACCGCAGTGACGACCCGTTCGACGCTGATCTCACCGGTCTGCGGGTGAACGTTGATCTGAACGGCCACGGCGCAGTAGCCCATGATGTTCTTGTAACGCGCGAAGGCGAAACCCACACCGGAGCCGGCAGCCGCCGGTTTGCCCAGCCAGCCGAATGCGTCCCGGGCCTGTTCGACGACTGCGCGTGCACGCGGGTCGGTCAAGTGGCTGAGACGGAACTGCACGGGATCGACACCGGCCTGCCGGGCCAGCTCATCGATGCTGGCTTCGATGGCAAAAATGTTGATATGCGCACCCAGCGAGCGCATGGCGGAAGTGCGAAACGGCATCTGGGTCACGAAATTCATGTCGATCCGGGTGGCGCCCACTTCGTACAACGGAATGGCGTTGCGATCACCGTCACCTTCCGGTTGCGCGATGGGCACCGAGGGCGCGGACGCGAAAGGACGCGCCAACAGGCGTGCGGGAATCAGCCGCCCGGCATTGACGATTCGCTCATTGTGGGGCGTGGTCCAGAGCTCATACGCCCAATTCCCGATGCGGCCATTGGCATCCAGGCTCGCCTCAAGCTCGGTGACCATGGCCGAACTGTAGGGCTCCCAGAGGTTCTCCTGCTCGCGCATCCACTGCACGCGCACCGGCAGATTCGAGGATCGCATCGCAATCAGCGCCGCATCGGCCGCCGCATCGTCCGCACCATTGTGCCCATAGCAACCGGAACCTTCGACGTGGATACAGCGCACCTTTTCCAGCGGCAGGCCGACCATTTGCGCGATACCGGCGCGCAGTGGATACACGCCCTGCGTGTGGGTCCAGACGGTCAGCATGCCGTCCTTGAACCAGGCCACCGAACACGAAGGGCCGATCGACCCGTGCATGAGGTATTGCTTGGTGGTTTTGGCGCGGTAAGTCTTCGCGCCGCCCGGGGAAGATGAGCCCGTATGGCTGATGGGATAACGTCGGGCCGGCAGCTGCTTCAAAAGCGTGTGGATGGAGGCCGAATCCGGCACAGCCTCGCCGCCGCTCCACTGAGCCGACTCGTACCCCAGTCGCATCGCCTTGACCGCCTGCCACTCGTCTTTGGCGACCACCGCCAGGTAGTTGCCATCGCGGATGACATTGACCACGCCGGCCAGTTGCGCGATCGCCTCGCTGTCGAAAGTCTCCAGCCGGCAGCCAGGACGCGGCGGACGGATCACCCGGGCATGCAGCATGCCGGGCAGCCGCATGTCCTGCACGAACGCCGCGCCGCCACTGACCTTGGCCGGGATGTCCAGACGCGGTATCGAGTGCCCGATGAGCTTGAAAGCCTGAGGCGCCATCGCCGGGGATTGCTGCTGGGCATAGCGATGCAGATCGACTCCGACGACGGCATCGGCGTAGCTCATCGTCTGGCCCGACGGTGCGTGGATGGTCGCTTCGACGGTTTTCAGCAATGCCAGGTCGACGCCCCAGCGGTGCGCGGCTGATTCCAGCAGCAACTGGCGAACCTGCGCGGCAGCGTTGAACAACGCCGTGCCACTGTCGAAGATGCTGTGGCTCCCGGCCGTGTAACCCTCGTTGGGCGTCAGCGCGGTGTCGGCGGTCAGCAGGTTGATCGCCTTGGGCGAGACCTCCAGTCGCTCCGCCGCGATTTGCAGCAGCGCCGTCTTGACCCCCGTTCCCAGTTCCACCTTGCCGGTGTAGACCGTGATGCCTTGCGGGTCGATTCTGATCCACGCGTCGAGGTAGGGATTGGTGCGCAGACTGCCCGCCAGATCAGGCGCCAGTATCACCGTCCCCAACGTATCGACCTCGGTGTCGGCGAGCACCCGCCGGGCAACGGGCATCAGGGAAAAAGCGACCAGCAGCGTGCTGCCCCTGAGAAACGCCCGGCGGCTGAAGCCCACTGCGTCATTGTTGCTCATGGGGCACCTCCCGCCGGGCGATTCGACTGATCGCGTCGATGATGCGCAAGTGCGTGCCGCAGCGGCACAGGTTGGTCGCCATGTGCGCACGAATCGCCTCCTCGTCGGGGTGCGGGTCATGCTCGAGCAGTGCCTGCGCCCGCATCAGCATGCCGGCGATGCAGTAACCGCACTGCGCAGCCTGACTCTCGATGAAGGACTGCTGCAGTTCGCCCGGCTCCTCCGCGGTACCCAGGCTCTCGACCGTGCGGATCCGTTTGCCCTCCATGCCGGCACACGGCGTGAGGCAGGAGAACACCGGCTTGTCGTTGACCAGCACCGTGCAGGCGCCGCACTGGCCCAGGCCGCAGCCATATTTCGCGCCATTGAGGCCCAGATGGTTGCGCAGCGCGTACAGCAGCGGCATGTCCGGCTCGAGGTCCAGCGCATGGGCAGAGCCGTTGACGTTCAAAGTCAGGTGAGTCATTTCGCCTCCTGGCGCAAGTCGTGGAGGGTGGCAGAAAGGTCTGGCCATGGCTGGGCAGGGTTCGATTGCGCACGCAGGAAGGCGGCGAGCGCGATGATCTGGTCATCGTCCAGGCTTGCCGCGAAGGGCGGCATGGCCGGACCCGGTTTGCCCGGCAGCGCCGGAATGCCTTGCAGCACGGTCTGCAGGAAATTGCGCGGGCTGGCCGCACGAAGTGCAGACGTCTGATTCAGCCCCGGACGGCCATCGATGACGCGCATCGGCGCCGCCTGGGCATGGCAGCCCGCGCAGGCGCCAGCGAACAGTGATTCGCCGAGCGACTGTTGCGCGGCTGGTGCTTGACGCGCCGCGGTCACCTCGGCCACGTGCTCGCTCGAGGTCAGGCTGAGCACATATTCCGCGATCGATTCGGCGTCAGTGGCCGGAAGACGTCCAAGGCTCAGGCTGACCGGCCGCATCGGTCCGGCTGCCGTGCCGTGCTGTGCCACGACCTCGCCGCGCAAATAGCCGACCAGTTGATCCTTGGTCCACGGCTGAGCGCGGGCCGCCATTCCCAGCAGCGACGGTGCGTCCCATCCGTCAACGCTGCCGCCGGCAAGGTACTCGCCCGACTTCTCGGCACCGATGAAATTCAACGGCGAATGGCAGCCCGCACAATGCCCGGCGCCGTCCACCAGGTAACGGCCACGGTTCCACTGCTCGCTGCGGCTCGGGTCGGCGACGATCGGATCGGTGTGCAGAAACAGCAGGTTCCAGAACGCAACCAGTGGGCGGATGTTCATCGGGAAGTTCATGTGGTTTTCCATCGCCGGCGCATGAACCGGCGGCCCGCTCATGAGGTACGCGTACACATCGGCAATGTCGCCGTCGCTCATCTGGCTGTAGTGCAGATAGGGGAATGCGGGATAGAGAAAGTGACCATCACGGGCGACGCCTTTGCGCATCGCCCTGGTGAAAGCGTCCGGCGACCATTGGCCGATGCCGGTTTCAGCGTCTGGGGTGATATTCGTGGTGTACAGCGTGCCGAACGGCGTCACTAGCGGCAGACCGCCCGCCAGGTGCTTGCCGCCCGGGCGAGTGTGGCAGACGGCGCAGTCGCCCGCTTCGGCCACCCGAGCACCCCGCGCAATCTGCTGCGCATCGAACGTGGGGACGACGGTGACGGGATCGATGGCAGGACGCCAAAGGATCAGCAACGCGCAAACCCCGGCCAGGACTCCCGCACCCAGCAACGCACCGTAAAGTGTTCTGCGATTCATCAGGACGCCTTCTCCCTGTGACGAGCTTTCCGGACGCGCCGCCAACCAGACAGTTGAGGCGCCGTTGAGTATCAGCAATCTCGCTGGATCTGGCCTGGAGCGGCATGCCAGCGTAGAGGAGCGTGCGACTCGCCAGAATGGCCCCGCCGCGCAACGAAGCTTTGCGCCCGTCGCAACAGCGGTGTTGCGGGAATGATCGCCCGTGCAGGAACAGGGTCTTGAAGGTTCGTGCTGAATTCAGCGTCGCGGTGCTTTGGGGTATGGGCGAGGCGCAGGATCAGCGGGATCACGGAGCAACGCTCGATCATCCCTCGCCGTCGATTGCGTGGGCGTTCCGGTAGTGGCTGGGTGAAACGCCGGTGAGCCGTTTGAAGGCGTTGCTGAAGGCGCTGTCGGACCCGTACCCCAGTCGTTGGGCCAGTGCGCTGAGTGACACCCGCTCCTCGCGCAGCGCTCGTTCGGCGAGTTTCATTCGCCACGCCGTCAGATACGCCACGGGGGATATGCCCGCGACACTTTTGAAATACGCCGAGAACGCCGCGCGAGACATGGCCGACGCGCGGGCCAGCGTCTCCAGCGGCCAGGTGCGTCCGGGATCGCTGTGAATCAAACGAAGGGCGGGAGCCAGACGCTTGTCGCTCACTGCTTTCAGCCAACCGGGATCGACCCTCCCTCCCCCTTCGAGGTGGGCGCGCAGGATCTGGATGAACAGCAGATGCGCCAGTTGCGACGAAGCCGCCGACGCACCGGGCATGTCCTCTTCGCGCTCCTCGATCATCCGGTTCAACAACCAGAGCAAGCTTGGCGCTCTCCTTGACTCGGCGCTGATATGCACGTGTCCGGCAAGCGCGTTCAACAACAGATCGGCGTTTGCGTGAGCCAGCTGAACGTTACCGCCGATCATGAAAAACTCTTCACCGCTGCCCAGGTAAGCAATGGCGCCTTGGCGGGAGCTGAGCAAATCTCGCAGCGCCATCCGCGGTGCCTTCAGATCACTTGCGATGATGACGGGCTGCGCGGCGGTCATCAGCACGACTTCACCGCACTGCAGATGAATGGGCTTTCTGACCCCCTTGATTTTCAGCCAGCAACTGCCCCGTGCCACACCCCAGAACTTCACGTTATCCGGAGCGGGAATGTCGAGCGCCCACCTGCCCCCGGCCATCAATCCACCCGAGGCAACTGTCCGGGCGTTCATCATCCACAACAGGTCAGAAAAGGGATCAGCGTGCATATCAGATTTTCGCGCATGAAAACGAGAGGATACCTCATCAATCGGACAATACCCGCCCCTAAAATGGACATCCTGTTTTTCCAAGGAGACTCCAGATGCAACGTACATGGCTCATTACCGGAATCAGCAGCGGCTTTGGTCGCATCATGGCTGAGCAGCTGTTGACCCGCGGCGACCGGGTTGCGGGAACCGTGCGAACGCTGTCCAGCGTCGCCGATCTTCAAGCGCGTTACCCTGAACATTTATGGCTGGCCGAGCTCGACGTGGCCCAGACGCTGACCGTGCGCTCCGTCGTCGACCGTGCCTTCGCAGCGCTCGGCCGGATCGACGTTGTGGTCAATAACGCCGGCTACGGGCTTATCGGGGCTGCGGAAGAAGCGACGGATGAACAACTTTTCCATCAGATCAACACCAATCTGATCGGCTCGATGCAGGTCATTCGCGCGGCGCTGCCTCATCTGCGTGACACCGGCGGCGGGCGAATCATTCAATTGTCGAGCGTGGGCGGGCAAGCCGCGTTTCCTGGCGCTTCGCTGTATCACGCCGCCAAGTGGGGCATTGAAGGCTTCGTCGACGCACTTTCAATGGAGGTCGCCACGTTCAATATCGGCTGCACGTTGATCGAACCGGGCAGCGCGCGAACCCGTTTTCGATATGCCAATTCGCAGCTCACGCCGCCGCTTGCGGCGTACGATGACTCTCCGGCCAACCTCGCACGCAAGATGATCGAGGCCGCCACCGCGGTCCCTCAGGGTGATCCCGAAAAAATGGTGCGAGTGATGATCGACAGCGTCGACCAGCATCCGGCGCCCCGACGCATTGCGCTGGGCAGTGACGCTTTCAACGCGATGCATCAGCAAATCGGCAAGCGCCTGGCGGACCTGGAAGCTCAACGCGAACTTGCTTTCTCCACGGATTTCCCGCCGGGTGTCTGAACGCCGGACGGTCGACGGCCCTTGCCACGCAGCGCCTGCTCAGGCCTGGAGTGCGTGGGCTGAACAGGCCTCGGCCATCACGTCATGCCAACGGCTTTTCGCTGACCTGCTGTTTGAGGTGGGCGATAAAGCTGCGCACGGCAGGCGAAACGTTTTCTCGCGACGGGTAGACCGCAAAGATGCCGATCGGAGGCTCTACGCTCCAGTCGGCCAGCGCCTCGACCAGACGCCCTGCTCTCAAATCCTCGGCAACGTGCCAGTCGGCGAGCAGTGCAACGCCATGTCCGTCGAGGGCCATCTGTTTCACGACCTCCCCCATGCTGGCCGCGAACCGTCCTCGCATGCGCACAGCCTCCTGGACATCGTCACGGGCGAAGACCCAACGCCGCTGCGCCCCGATGATCAAGGCCGTGTGCGCGCTGAGCTGCGCCGGGCTCGAAGGCATGCCGTGGTCGCGCCAGTACGAGGGGGACGCGCAGACCAGCCGTCTGCAGGGCGTGATCTGCTGGGCGATGAGGGTTGAGTCTTCCAGCGCGCCGTAGCGGATGGCGAGGTCCACGCCCTCGGCGATCAGGTCGACCATGCGGTCTGTGGGATCCAGCTCCACCGACACCTTCGGGTAGCGATTCAGGTAACTGCTCACCACCTCTGACAGGTAACTGCGCGCCAGCGTCGCCGACGCAGTGATGCGCAGTCTGCCGGCGATGTCGGCATCGTTGGCGAGCACGCGCTGAGCGGCATCGACGCCTTCGAGGATGGTCAGCACATGGGGGTGAAAGTGTTCGCCGTAGGTCGTCGGGCTCAGGCGGCGCGTCGTGCGATTGAACAGGCGATGACCGATGCGATCTTCAAGTCCCAGCAGCCGTTTGCTGCCACCGGCCGGGCTGATGCCGAGTTTTTCTGCGGCGGCACGAATGGAGCCGCTGGCATAGACCTCGGCGAAGAACCGCAGGTCATCGATGGAATCAAGCATGAATTAGCAACCAATGGGACCGTAAGTCGCAACGATTATCGCCTATTCGTTCCAGATGCTCGATGATAATTTTCAGCCATTGTGAACTGACTTCTGGAGCAACGATGAAAGCGATCGTCATTAACCGGCATGGGGACTCTCAAGTCTTCGAAGACATGGACCTGCCGGACATTCAGGCCCGTCCCGGCCATGTGGTCATCGACGTGCAGGCGACCAGTGTGAACCCTGTCGACACCAAGATCCGTCAAGGCAGCGAAGGGACCGCAGGTCTCACCTTTCCGGCGGTTCTGCATATGGATGTGGCAGGCATCATCAGCGCCGTGGGCGAAGGCGTGACCGGCTTCAAGGCAGGCGACGCGGTTTATGGCTGTGCCGGCGGAGTCGTCGGTATTCCGGGCGCACTGGCTGAGCAGATGGAGGCCGATGCGGACCTGATCGCTCTCAAGCCTGAGTCGCTGTCCTTCGCCGACGCTGCCGCGCTGCCGCTGGTATCGATCACTGCGTGGGAAGCCTTGGTTGATCGCGCGTCGATCAAGCCGATGGATAATGTGCTGATTCAGGGCGGCACCGGTGGCGTGGGGCATATTGCGATTCAACTGGCCAAGGCCATGGGGGCACGGGTGACCACCACTGTCTCAACGTCCGAAAAGGCGGCCATCGCGCAAAAACTGGGCGCCGATGAAATCGCGCTGTACAACGCCGAAACACCCGAGCAATACAGCGAACGCATTACCGGTTCCAGGGGCTTCGACACGGTGTTCGACACCTTCGGGGGCAAGGTTCTGCAGAATTCGCTCAAAGCCGCAAAACTCAAAGGTCACGTCGTTTCTATCATCGGCTACGACACCTATGACCTGACCGACATGCATTTCAAAGGGCTCAAGCTCGATCTGGTGTTCATGCCCATTCAGATCATTCACAACGTCGAACGAAAGCATCATGGCGACATCCTTCGCAGGGTCGCGGCGCTCGTCGACAGAGGTCTGATACGGCCGCTGATCGACCAGCGTTTTGCGTTTACCCGAGAAGGCGCCGGGGCGGCCCATGATCGACTGGAATCCGCCCAAGCCATCGGAAAAATCGTGATCGCCCGCTGATCGCCACCTCACACACTCTGCCGGAAGGTCATCTGATGAACAGCCAATCCAGCCCAGCCACACCGCTCTACCTGGTTGCCACACTGCAGGCGGTCAAAGGCGCGCAAACGCAGTTATTGAATGCACTGCAGACGTTAGTCCCACGCTCGAGGCAGGAGCCGGGTTGCATTCGGTATGACCTGCATGTCGATCGCGCCGACTCGACAGTGCTGATCGTTTACGAGATCTGGCGGGATCAAAAAGCACTCGACGAGCACGCCGCTTCAGGCCACTTCCAGCAGTTCCTGAAAACGGCGGAACCACTGTTGGCCGCCCCGCTGGACGTCCGAGTGCTCGACCTCGTGCAATGAGACTGACCGCCATTCCTTGAACACTGCGCCGGGCGCCACCGCAGTCTCGGCGCCTGCAGCAACTTATTGGGTTTCAACATGAAAGCATTCGCCCTTCCGCTCCTCGCCTCACTCGTTCTCCTGAGCGGTCAGTCCATCGCGGCTGAGCCGTCGATCGCCGATGCGCCCGGAAAAGGCCAGCAACCGACGATATCGCCCTTCCGGCATGCCCTGCCGGACCTGTACGACTTCAGTCAGATTCCGGTGGAGAACATGGGTGCCGGCATCACCCGTCAAACCGTTCACAACGCCCAAAGCACGCTGGCCAGATGGGTTTTTGCCAAAGGCGCTGTCTTACCTTTGCACCACCACGTCAACGAACAGATCACCTGGATTACCGCGGGATCGGTTGAAGTTTTCTCGCAAGGAAAGCGCTTCGTGGTCCGCGCCGGGGAAGTGATCGTGTTTCCGGCCAATGTGCCCCATGAGTTTCGTTCGCTGGAGGACGGCACCGTCGACGTCGATGTCTTCACTCCAGCCCGCCAGGACTGGATCGACGGTACGGCCAATTACATCAAGCCCGCCTCTTGATCCAGCGGCGGGTGCGCGATGTCCTGGCTGTCGCGCGGGACATCGTGCAACTGGCTGCACCGCGCCGCGAGAAATGTGCGCAGCTTATGCACGGCAGGCGTGAGCGAGTGACGGTGTGCGCAGACCATCTGCAAGGGAGCAGGCTGACCCACTTCCTGGGCGAAGACTTCGACCAGCCGTCCGGCTTTGAGGTCGGCCATGACATCGATCCGGGATTTGTAAACGATACCCGCTCCGCTCACCGCCCAACGACGCACGACATCCGCGTCATCACTCACCCGATCGCCTGTCACCACCACGGTTTTCGGGCCATTTCTGGTATGGAAGGTCCACCGCTCGTGGGTCTGCTCGCTCATGACGTAGCGCAGGCAATTGTGCCGGGCCAAGGCATCCAGGCTTTCCGGCACGCCATGCCTGGCCAGGTAATCGGGTGACGCGCAGAGCGTGCGCCGGTTCCACGGCGCCAGAGGCAGCGAGATCAGGCTTGAATCCGCAAGCAGGCCATAGCGAATGCCGACATCGATCTGGTCAGTGAAGAAGTCGACCACGCTGTCGCTGATGCGCAGTTGCAACTGGATCAGTGGATGCTCGGCCTGAAAGGCTTCGAGCCACGGAAGCAGCACGTTGCGTCCCAGGTCCGACGGCATGGACAACCGTATCGGCCCCGACAACTCGTCACGCCCCTCATCCAGCGCCCTTTCGCCGCTGGTCAGCGCAATCAATGCCGCCTCGGCATGAGGCAGGTAGCGCTCACCTTCGTCTGAAATGCGCAGACGCCGGGTGGAGCGCACAAACAGGCGCACATCGAGCTGGCCCTCGAGCCTCTGAATGGCCGCACTGGCGAATGCGGGGGATGTGTCCAGCGCACGCGCCGCCGCTGAAAAACTGCCCAACTTGGCGGCTGTCACGAACATGTGCAGGTCGTCCAGACGGATGATCTTCTTCATACCGACGAAATTCTTTCCAGTATTGACGTGATTATCAGGATATTCGGGAAACGCGATCATCGTCTTCTACTTTCAACTCTCAACGGAGTTTCGCCGATGACAACCTTCAGGAAACGCTGGCTGGTTCCCGTGGCCATGAGCGTATTCGCCGCTTATGCCAATGCCAATGCCAATGCCGCCGACAGTGCGCTCGAGGTGGTCGCTCATACCTCGCAGGCGGTGTGGAACGCCGTCGCTGTCGACGGCGCCGGCAAGGTCTACGTATCAGGTCCCAAATGGACAGGGATGAAGGGACCATCGGTATCCAGACTGAATGCCAGCGGCGAGCCCATTGCTTTTCCAGACGCCCGTTGGAACAGCGACGATGCATCGATTCCCGCGTCGCAGCGGTTCATCAACGTCAACGCCCTGCATCAGGATGACCGGGGGCAGTTGTGGATCGTCGACGCCGGCGTCACCGGTTTCGGCGGTCATGTCATCCCCGGCGGCGCAAAGCTTGTGGTCGTCGATGTGCAGTCCGGCAAAACGGTCAAAGTGATCGTGCTCGATTCCACGATCGCCAAAGACGGCAGCTATATCGATGACATCCGCTTCAACGGCGATCACGCTTACTTGAGCGATGCGGGCGTGCCAGGCATCGTTGTGCTGGACCTGAAGAACGGTTCGATGCGCCGGGTTCTGGAGGACAGCCCGGCGACCCACGCACCGGCAGACAGAGATATCATCCTGAGCGGCAAGGTGGTCAGAGCTCCCGATGGCACGGCACTGCGCGTTCATTCCGACCCGCTGGAAACCAGCATCGACGGCAAATGGCTGTACTTCGCCGCGCTCGAAGGCCCGTGGTACAAGGTTGAAACACGCTTGCTCAACGATGCCGCGCTGGCGCCTGAGTCACTCTCCGCCAGCGTTCAGTTCTGGCGTGACCTGCCTCCAGTGGGCGGCACGGCGATGGACAAGCAAGGCAATTTCTATTTCAGCGACCTGGCAACCGATACCCTCAAGCGCATCAGCGTTTCAGGCAACATTGAAAGCATCGTTTCCGACCCTGCACTGCATTGGGTAGACGCCCCCGCATTCGACCCGCAAGGCCGCATATACCTGCCGGCCGCTCAAGTCGATCGGGTCGGCCTGTTCAACGGAGGAACGTCGAAGGTCCAATGGCCGCTCAAGGTATTCAGACTGGAGGTCTCGAAACCTTCCACCCGGTAAATTGCCAGTCAGCCAGCCCCCTTCCCACGCTGTCCGCCACCCGGGCAGCGTGTCCATCGCTTCAACTTGCCTCCCACGCGCTGGCACCTCACCTGTCCCACGGCCCTGGCACCTCCGTTAAGGCGACGCCAGCTCAGCGTCGTGTTGAAACATGCGCACCACTTGATCAGGTCTTTTCAATCAGGGTCATTCCGTTGGGCGGCAGCGGCAAGGCGGTTTTGTACCTCACTTGCTTGAGAGCAAAGCTGGAACGAATGTTCGCAACGCCGGGAATCTTGCTGAGATGGTCAAGGATGAACCGTTCAAGCGCCTGAATGGACGACACCAGCACCCTGATCAGATAGTCCGCATCGCCGGACATCAGATAGCACTCCATGACTTCCGGGCGCTCGGCAATCGCCGCCTCGAATCGCGCCAGCACTTCGATGACCTGCTTCTCCAGGCTGACGTGAATAAAGACGTTCAGGTGCAAGCCCAGCGGCTCTGGATCGAGCAGCGTCACCTGCTGACGAATGAGCCCTTTTTCCTGCATGGCCTTGACCCTGTTGAAGCAAGGCGTCGGCGACAGATTGACCGCACGCGCCAGCTCGGCATTGGTAATCCGGGCGTCTGCCTGAAGCTGATTCAAGATGTTCACATCGGTGCGATCCAAACGATGCATAGGGTATTTACTCTTCAAATGGACGTTTTTGAAGAATATTTATACTGCGCAGCGGCGATTGGCAAGGATCTTGAGAGAAATAATCTGATACCCATCATTTAAAATGACCTCATCAACTAATGAGGTGAGCATCATGGGGAACGCAAGCGATCAATGTCCCGGCGCGGCAGCCTGCACTCAGGGCGGACAAACCCGATTCAACCTCAGGTCCAGACAAGCCAACGGCCTGGCCTTGCTGCTGATCGCCATCCTGATCTGGGGGGCCAACTGGCCAGTGATGAAAACCGGGCTGTCTCACATCACGCCCATCTGGTTTTCCGCGAGTCGATTCGTCACCGGCGCCGCCTGCCTCTTCGCGTTACAACTCATCACCGGCACCCTGCGCCTGCCGACTCGCCGGGATCTGCCGCTGCTCTTGAGCGTTGGCCTTTTGCAGATGCTGGCGTTCACCGTATTGGGCTCGGTGGCCATGGCGGACATTCCGGCCGGACGTTCAGCGGTGCTCGCTTACACCACGCCGCTCTGGGTACTGCCGGCCGCTGTGCTGTTCTTTCGTGAAAGACTCACTCGCACCCAACTGATCGGCACGTTGCTCGGCATTGCCGGCGTGGCGGTGCTGTTCAATCCGATGGCGCTCGACTGGAACAACGGTTTGATCATCCGCGCGAATCTGCTGCTGCTCTGCGCGTCACTCTGTTGGGCCATCTGCATTCTCCACTTGCGCTACTACAAGGGAGACTCCAGTGCGTATCAATTGGCGCCGTGGCAAATGCTCGTCGCGTCGGCGCCATTGCTGATACTCGCCCGAGCAGTGGAAGGCCCGTTTTCAGGGGACGGCTCACGCACCTTCTGGGAGGTCATCCTGTTCGTCGGGCCACTGGCGACCGCGTTCTGTTTCTGTGCCGTGAATGCGGCAAGCATGTGGCTTTCCAGCACCAGCATGGCGTCGGCGATGCTTGGCGTACCGATCGTGGGGCTGCTGATGTCGGTTGCCATGCTCGGCGAGCACCTGACCCCATCGCTGACGGCAGGCGTGATCGCGATCGCAGGCGGCATCCTCTTCGTGACCATGGGTTTCAGGAAGCCAGGCCCACGGCCTGAGGCAGCGGGCATGACCGATGCGCGAATCAAGGGAGGACGCTGAGCCCGGCCTTGTTGCGGGGGGCACAACATGCATCGCATCAGAAGGCTGCGGGTTGACCGCTGGCCTTCGAGCATTAATCAAAGACCGGCACTCGGCATCGAAGACGTCGAACGCACCGTGCCGGTCCTTCATGGTTCACGCGCTAGCGCAGCGTGTACCCGCCATCCACGATGACTTCCTGGCCGTAGATGCTGCGGGCGCTGCCGGACAGCAGAAACATGATCACATCCGCCACCGCCTCAGGCTCCAGAAACGTGCCGTCGAGCAACCGCTCGTTGACGGCCTGCGCCACCGCGGTCAGCTTGACGTTGTCCAGGCCGAGGGACCTCCAGATCGGTGTCGCCGTCGGGCCTGGCGACACCACGTTCACACGAATGCCGGCGCCCGCCAGTTCCACAGCCAGCGTGCGGGCGTGGGCGGTCAACGCGGTTTTCGAGGCGATGTAGCCAGCAAGGCCGGGGAACGCCAGGGCGCTGAGAAACGTGCCGATGAACACCACCGATGCCGGCGACGCCAGCTGAGTCCGAAAAGCCGACAACGTGTTGAGCGCTCCGGCTCCGTTGACTGACCAGTTACGGTCAAAGCCGTTCGTGTCCAGGGTGTCTTGCAGCACCGCCACGCCAGCGTTGGGCACCAGAAAGTCCACCGGGCCGAGGGCTCGAGTATAAGACGCGGCCCTTTGCAGATCGGCAGGCTCCCTCACATCGCCCTGGATGACGTGAAGTCGACTTCCCGCGACTTCCTCCAACGGCGCTAGCCCGCCACGACTTCGCGCCATGGCCACGACCGATGCGCCGCTCTCGAGTAAACGCTGCACCAGCGCAAGGCCGATTCCCGAACTTGCGCCCGTGACCACTGCCAGACGATTGCCGAACTCGCTCTTCATTTTTCTTCACCTCGGTAGTCAGAATGCTTACCGGGTGATTACATGAAGCGTGCCATTATTAAAGTTTAGATAAATCAATAACCTGCAAAATAAACAGGTGCATTTGACTACCGCCGCTTGCTGTCTTAAGGACTCCAACGAGGTCTGAATGACACGCGCTGCCATCAGTAAATGGCGAACCCGCTCGGCATTCACTCGCTCATCGCCCACTGAGCTTCATCGGCAGGCGCGGGCCCGGCGGTTCCTGAGCGGAATCGGGAGCGGTATTCGCCAGGGCTGATGCCCAGCCGCTTGACGAAGACCCGGCGCAGGCCGTCGGCGTTTTCAAAGCCGCAACGGTTGGAGATTTCCTTGATGGATTGCTCCGTGGTTTCCAGAAACCGCCGCGCCGCATCGATGCGCGCGTCTGCCAGAAACGTCATGGGCGGCATGCCCGCCTCCTTGGTGAACAGTCTGGAGAGGTTACGAGGACTCATGTGGACCCGCGCTGCCAAGGACGCCAGGCTGTGGTTCAGTTCAAGGTTGGCCAACAGGTATTCCTGCACCGCTTCGACCTGAGAGTCGACATCGCCCTGCACGTCGAGCAGCGGGCTGAACTGCGACTGGCCGCCCGCCCTTCTCAGGTACACCACCAGATATTTGGCGACATCAATGGCGTGACGCTTGCCGAAGTCTTCTTCGATCATCAGCAACGACAGATCGATCCCCGCCGTCACGCCGGCGGTGGTGTAGATCGTGCCGTCCTTGACGTGGATATGATCGGGGTCGACGTGAGCGGTGGGAAACAACTCGCTCAGGTGCGCCGCGTCCATCCAGTGGGTGGTCACTGACCTGCCATCGATCAGACCGGCCGCGCCAAAGGCAAACACCCCGTTGCAGATCGACGCCAGACGCCGGCAACGCGTGGACTGCACGCGAAGCCAGTCGCACAACGCCGAATCGGTGTAAACGTCGAAGATGCCCAGTCCGCCGGGCATGATGAGGGTGTCGAACTCGGGACACGGGTCGAAAATCGTGCGATCCGGTATCACCGTCAGTCCGCTGGAGGACAACAACGGGCTGCGGGTCGTCCCCACGGTGAGCATTTCATACTCGCAGGCCCCGTCGGTCAGGACTTTGACTTGGGCGAAGGCATCTTTGGGACCGGCGATGTCCAGCAGCTGGAAACCGGGAAATAGAACCATGCCGACGATGATTTTTCGCATCAAGTACCGTCTCGTTATCTGACTCAGTAGTGGGAAAACCGAATGGCCTGCAAACACGCTGATTCGAGCCTGTGCGGCCGATCGTGATCGGCCGCGAGTCACTCAGGTTCTTCACCTCAGCCCGCTGGGGCGCCACTTGCCGGGTGATTCACGCAGGCGTCGGCGATCAAGTCAGGGCATTCAGCCCGGCGCGTTGGTTGGCGGCGGATTGCTCCTTGCGAAACAGCCAGGCGCTCAGTCCGCCAAGGGCCATCCAGAACACCGCGTTGACCATCAGCGATGCCACACGGAACTGCGCCTGGAGCGCGTCCGGCGCCAGAGCGTGATGCTCTGCGGGCTGTGGCGCGCCGTACAGATGTGGCGCTGCGATCAACAGCAACGCTACCACACGCCAGAGCCAGTGACGGGCGAAAACCAGCAGCGCCAGACCGAGTGCGGTGGCGAGTGCCGTTGCGCCCCACCAATCCTGCCGGGACCCCAGATCCGCCGCCAGCGTGCCCGGCAGTTCGGGCGGCAGCCCTGCCGCCGGCGCCAGACAGAACGTCGCATAACCTGCCAGCCCCCACAGGATCCCGTGCCAGGCCCTGAGCGGGGCGCGCAGGTTATACACGGCGTTCAGGAGCAGCGCGAAGCCGATCGCGACCACCAGATTGCCGCCGAACGTCGAAAGCGTGCGTTGCCATCCATCTTCCGGCGCCCAGGCCTGCGCGTCGTGCTCGTGCCCGTGCGCACCTGCAGCGTGTTCGTGAGAACCCTGCCCTTGCGCCGGCTCGTGGGCGGTCTGGGCTGACTCGTAGACCTCAGCCTGCAGAATCAATGGAGAGATCCACGCACTTTGCAACAGCGTGAGCAGCAGCGCCGCCATGGCGCCGGTGTAGCAGGCAGTGGTCAGCATTCGCTTGAACATGGGTCGGGTGCTCCGCAATCAGTCCATCAGTGGCAAGGAAAGCCCGCGCTGTGACGGGTGTCATGGGCGGCGTTATGAACGACTTCCAGGTGCGAAAACCCGGCGAAATAGACCAGCGACAGGCCCATCAGAATCGATCCGAATGTCACCACCAGACGATTGCCACGGCTGCGGCTGGGGGCGTGTGTCAGTACTGTGCTGCTCATAGGATGCTCCTCGAATCAGTGTTTTGGGTGTTGGGTGTTGGGTGTCAATGCGCTCAAGCGCGATTGCAGTTCGTCGGTGTCAAGCAACGAGTGCTCTTGCAGCACCTGGATCAAGGCCTCCAGATAGCGCTCGTAATAATCCCAGGGTGGCTGGTTATCGCAGGGCAACTGTTCCCAGCTGGAAATGGAGCCGATCAGGTTCTGGCGAAAGGCTTCCCACTCGAAATGCCCCGCTTTGGACAGCGCCAGCGCGAGGCCGTAGAGGCTGCGCTGCCAGTCCTGAGTGAAGTGCAGACGGCCCTGGGCGCGCGGCGGGGAATCCTTGTTGCCCAGCATGCTGTTGGCGGCGAACTCTTCGAATCGGGTAAACATCGGACGATCCTCAGGCGGCGGGCAACTGGACTAACGCAACGCCCATCATCGACTCTGGCGTGACCAGCGCGGCCAGTTGTTCTTCGCTCAGATGCTCCGAATTGGCCGGGCGCTCGGGCAGCACGAACCAACGAATCTGCGCGCTGCTGTCCCACACCTTGACCTCGGTGTCTTCGCTGACCGGCACGCCGAACTCTCGCAACACCGCTCGTGGTTCACGCACGCCCCGGGCGCGGAACACCGGATCCTTGTACCAGTACGGCGGCAGACCGAGTATCGGCCACGGGTAGCAGGAGCACAGCGTGCAGATGATCAGGTTATGCACGCCGGGGCCGTTGGCGACGGCGAGCATGTGCTCACCTTCGGCGCCCTCCATGCCCTGAGCGAGATCGAGTTCGGCAATGGCTTTGGGGGTATCGGCGATCAGGCGTGCCTTGTACTGCGGGTCGACCCACGCGCGGGCGACGATCTTCGCGCCATTGAAAGGCCCGGCGACGGTCTCGAAGTGCGCGAGCACCGTGTCTACCGAGTCGCTGCCAATGACGCCTTTTTCAATCAGCAACGCTTCAAGGGCACGCACTTTGGCCGCGCTTTCGGCCTCGCGCTGTTTTTCGTAATCGAACAGTTGACTCATGATAAGGCTCCGTTGCTATCAAGGACGTTCAGCGTTGCGCGCATCACTTGGGCGGCTGCAGGTAGGCTTCGAACAGGTCCGCGTAGATCGTCGTGTTGGGTTCGCTCTTCTCGGCGCCCCAGATGTCCGCGGCATCGAATGCCACGCGGTACACCGGCATCGGCTCGCCAATGCCGTCCGCGCCGGTGTTGACGAAGTAGGCGTAGGCGCCGGGATACACTTCGACGACCTTGCCCGGCTTATGACGCAGGTACCCCGGCAGGCGGGTGTGATCCACCGCCACCGGATCGGCGATGGTCACGGCGTCGCCCGTTTGAAATAACGCAGTGCCCTGATACGGACGCAGACCCGAGTCGCCTTCCAGCAGGTACCGCACGATCTGCTCTTTCAACGGCGCGCTCGGCTTGTCCGGCAGCGGCGCATCGGGCTGCTGGCGATAGAAGTCGGCGCGGTTCTTCAGCTCCTCGCCCTCGATGTAGCCTTGGTCGACAAAGAACCTCGAAATCCCGCCGAGCCATTTCTCGTAATAGCGAAACTTGAAGTACTCGAACGGCTGCATGCCTTCCGCGCCGGTGCGCAGCGATGCCCATGTCCACTCGCTCTTGAACGCCGTGGGCAGTGTGTCGATCGGGTACTTGGGCAGCGCATCGGTCAGGTGGGCGCTTTCGGCCATCATCACGGTATGGATACCGAAGATGCGTTTTTCCCATTCCTGAACGAATACCTGCTTCTCGAACGCCACCGGGCCGAGGTTTTCAAGGCCGCCGAGGTAGTGTTGTAATTTCATCGAGCGCTCCAGTGTGTGATGAGTGGATCAGGCCAGTTGGGTGGTCGGCTTGGTGGTCAGTGCGTCGCCCAGTCGCTCGGAGACATAGCCAAACACCGCGCCTGTGATGAGTGCGGCGGCGGCAATCAGCGCAGGGTTTTCCAGACCGGGCGTGGTCATCGGTTTGCCGGCAACCGCCGTGGTGCCGACCGTGGAAGCGAACCCCCAGACAATGGCCGGCAGGATGCTCAGCAACGGGACCTTGGACGCCTGAACCATCAGCGCACTGCCCGCCCCGACGAGGATGGCGATGAAGAATGGCGCTTCACTGACCGTCGCGATCCCGAGCAGCACCAGCGAGCTGATGACCAGTCCGGTTAGGTTGGACGCGACGCTGCGCTTAAACCCGGCGCTGCCGCCGCCGACGATGAAGAACGACGCCCAGGCAATGAACGTGACCCAGACCGGAACCGGCCAGACAGTGGCCGTCAAGTAGGTGTCCAGCACAGCGAGCAGACCGATACTGACGGTGTAGGCTTCTTGCTTTTTCATGGGATGATTCCTGTGGTTGGAAGCGTGGCGTGATGGGCAGATTCAAGATTCAGGCAGCGTGCAGGCAGCCGAGGAATCCCTGGCGCAGCTGTTCGCTGTCCAGATCCCGACCGATAAACACGAAACGGTTGTCTCGAGGCTCATCGTCTTCCCAGCGCCGTCCGGGGACGGCTTCCAGCAGCATGTGCACGCTGTGGAAATGGAACCGTCGGGCTTCGCTCAAGAAATTCAACAACCCCTTCATTCGCATCAGGCGCTGGCCCTGGTCGTTGACCAGCTGGTTGATCCAGCGATTGAAACGGTCGGGATCCAGGCTCCCGCCGCTCACCACCGAACACGATGAAATCGAGGCATCGTGCTCGTGCTCATGTCCCTCGTCTTCAAGGATGTCTGGCTCGATCATCAGCAGGTTCGGCAGGGAAAAGCGCCTGGTCCCCAGCAGTACGTCCACGGCAATCTGTGAATGCCGGGCCGGTAGCAGCGCAGCCGTGCGGTTGATCAGGCGTACGTGCGCGCTGATGTCGGCGAGCGTATCGGCGCCGATCAGGTCGACCTTGTTGACGATCAGCGTGTCGGCAAACGCGATCTGCTCCCGCACGATTTCGTCGCCCAACTGGCCCTGCAGGTGCAGCGCATCGATCACCGTGATGACCGACTCGAGCTCGACCTGACTGCGCAGATCCGGATCCGCCAGAAAGGTTTGCAGCACGGGCGCAGGATCCGCCAGGCCAGACGTTTCGACGATAAGCCGATCCAGACGGTCGCCGGCGAGCGTCAGCATTTGTTTGACGCTGGCCACCAGGTCGGCGCGCACGGTGCAGCAGACGCAGCCGTTGTTGATCTCGATCAGCGCTTGCTGCTCTGCGACGATGAGCTCGCCGTCGATGCCGACTTCGCCGAACTCGTTGACGACCACGCCGATCCGGTATTGCGTGTTCTGGCTGAGCAGATGATTCACGAGGGTGGTTTTCCCGGCGCCGAGGAAACCGGAAATGACGGTGACAGGGATTTTGCCAGTGGCCATGCGTGTTGCTCCTACAAGGTATCGTCACGCCACATCGGCGGGCGCTTTCACCCTGTACTTGCCACTTTCAGACCAGCTATTGGGCGCTGTCTGGAGTTGACTTGTCGTTGTCACGATTGGACATGTCGCTTGTCCTGATGGGTCGGAAAGTGAATAAAAGGACAAGCTATTGCTACGGCACGCCTGCAACGGGTGACTGTCTGAGGGAGAAGCTGCCCCAACTTGATGCATTGATGCTCCCGAAACGCAATCGCAATGGCCCCATGTTTCCAATGCGCGGACATTGCATAGGTATAGGGGGTATGCCTATGATCGTCACTCCAGGAATCAGGGGTTATCCGATGGGTCATGTAGCAGCCAACAAAGACAGTCTTCTCAAGCGCGTAAAACGCATCGCCGGTCAGATTCAGGCCGTCGAGCGAGCGCTGGAATCGGATCTCGATTGCGCCCGGACGCTGCACCTGGTGGCCGCCACTCGCGGCGCCATCAATGGCTTGATGGAGGAGATCATCGAGGAGCATGCGCGGGCCCACGTCGCAGACCCGGCGCTCAGTGAAGAAGCGAGGGCCAAGGGCGTGGAAGAGCTTCTCGAAGCCATTCGCCGATACTCCAAGTGAGCGCAGAAGGTAAAAACTCATGAACGATTCCCGCCTTACTTACACGCACGACCATGTGTACCTGGGTTCATCGCATGACGAGAACGCCAGACGCACTCTCTGGGTGGTGGCACTAACGGTGTTGATGATGGTGGGCGAGATCGCTGCCGGCTACCTGACCGGCTCGATGGCATTGCTCGCCGATGGCTTCCACATGGCGACCCATGCTGGCGCGCTCGGCATTGCCGCCGCCGCATACGGCTACGCCAAACGTCATGCACGCAGCCAGCGCTACAGTTTCGGCACCGGCAAAGTGGGCGACCTGGGCGGCTTCGCCTCGGCGTTGATTCTCGGCCTGGTCTCGTTGGGCATCGGCGCCGAATCCGTCGTGCGCCTGTTGCAGCCTGCGCACGTTGAATTCGGCACCGCCACCGCGATCGCAGTGGTCGGCCTGATGGTCAACATCGTCAGCGCCCTGCTTCTCGGCCACGGCCACAGCCACGATCATTCTCACGAACACGCCCATGAGCATGCTCAAGAGCATCATCACGGGCACGACCATGGCGAGCGCGCCCATGCGCCGCACGACCACGACAACAATCTGAAATCGGCCTACGTGCATGTGGTCGCCGACGCACTGACCTCGGTCCTGGCCATCGCGGCCCTGCTCGCCGGCCGGTATCTGGGCTGGGTGTGGCTGGACCCGGTAATGGGCATCGTCGGCGCGCTGGTGATTGCGCGTTGGGCATGGACGTTGATGGGAGTCACCGCAGGCGTGCTGCTGGATCAGACCGATGCGCACGTCGCAGGGGAAATACGCGAACGTGTCGAGCAGCCGGGGGACGCCACCATCACAGACCTGCACGTCTGGCGGGTGGGGCCCCAAGCCCATGCCGCCATCGTCAGCGTCATCGGCGAGCCGACCACCACCGCCGACACTATTCGCGAACGGCTCAGACCGGTTCACGAAGTCAGCCACCTCACGGTCGAGTTTCGCCCGGCCTGACGCCTTGCACCTAACCAGAAGGAGACGGGATTTGCAGCCACCTACCGAGCGGACACGGCGTCGGACCGCGTTTCTGGCGGACACCACGGCGTTGATCCTGTTTTTCACGACCACCGGGATCATCAATGAGCGTTTCATTGCCGGCATGACCTGGGATCAGGTCCTGCATGCGCGCCTGCTCGGCGCCGTGCTGATGATTCCCGTCGCCAGGCCTTACGGCCTGTGGCGGGACTGGCTGATGAAGCGCGCCGGTCCTGGCCGGGCGTCCATGCTGCTCTGGGACAGTATCGCCCTGGTCAGTTTTCAAGTGCCGATCTACGCGGCCATCATTGCCTTCAGCGGCGCATCGGGAGGCGGTCTGGTACGCGGCACCCTCGGCGCGGCCCTGATGATGCTCTTGCTGGGCCGGCCCTATGGCGCGTTCCTGAACGGCGTGCGCAAGGTGTTTGGCTTGCCGCCGGGCGGCGAAAAACCGATGTCGCTCAACAGCTGACCCGAAGGTACGTTCTATGCGTGCACCGCGATGCTCGCCAAGTCCGCTTGCAGACTCTCCAGAGTGGGCCTTGTGATCAGCGGTTCAGGAGCGCCCTCGGGCGCCGTCAGACCAATGCGGTTGTGCCAGATCGTCGGCAGCCCCACTTTCTGCGTGCCGAACAGGTCATAGGCTGAACCTGCAACGAACACGGCATGAGCCGGCTCGACGCCTGCAGTTTCCAACGCCAGCCGATAAGGCGCAGGATCCGGTTTGTAGAAACCGGCTTTCTCAGAGGTGATGATCACGTCGAACGGCACACCCAGCAGGTCGGCCGCGATGTGACCCAGTCTGTCCGAGCAGTTGGTCACGACTCCCAACTGATAACCAGGCTTGAGCGCTGCCAGCACGGTTTTGGCCTCTGCCCACGGCTGCAATTCGCCCCAGCGCGCTTCCAGTCGGGCAGCGGCCTGAGGGCCCAGACCCACTTCGATCGCAGCCTCCTCCACCAACGTTTCGTAGGGCTGATAACGGCCGCAGCCATAGGTCGCTTTCAGGTAAGCCATCCGCCAGGTTCGCCCCATCTGCTCTGATCCAGCGACGGAATTCCATAAGGTCCAAGAATCGAGCAAGGCGGTCAGCAAATCAAACAGCACCAGTTCAACCGGCGCGGCGGGCTGGACGGGACCTGTGTATCGCAGCGCAGGGGAAGTCATTTCAGCGATTCCTGTTCAGGGTTGACGCGTTCGGCAACGGCGGTGATTTCCACGAGGGCACCGTGATGCAACTGGCCGCAGGGAATGATTGCGCGCGCAGGCTTGTGGGTGCCGAGAAACTGGGCGTACAGCGCGTTCACCAGCGGCCAGTGTTCCACGTCCGAGATGAATATCTGCACATTGATCAAGCTTGCCAATGTTGCATCGCCCGCCTGCAACACGGCCTCCACATTGGCCATGGCCTGGGCAAACTGAGCTTCCATGCCCTCGGGGAAGGTCCCTGTGTGGGGGTTGAACGGCAGTTGTCCAGACACGAACAGCAAATTTCCCGAGACCACCCCGTGCGAGTAATGACCGCCCGGCACAGGCAGGTCTTTTGAGTTGACGACTTTCATCGATGCTTTCCTCTTCATGCGTTAAAGCCATGGGTTTAAGCGGGCCACGAGCGCTTTCAGACGCCCATTCACCAACCCGAGATGCGTGGCCAGTAACCGACACGACGCCCCTCGGCCAAGACGTGATAACCGGCATGCTGGGCAGCGGTCGCACAGGCGTGATTGGGCAGGATCCGCAACTGAGTGCCCACGGGCAGCGCCTGGACGGCAGCAGGATTCGCGGAGCGTGAGGTGATGATTCCATGCTCCTGGTTCGCCGCCGTCACGATCAGGTCTGCGACGGGTCGGCCGGACAGGTCGCAAACGACGCCATAGCCTTGATCGACGCGCTGCTTCGCCGTCCCTCGGTCGCGCGACAGCGCCATCCAGCCGGCGTCGACGATGACCCAGCCCTTTTCCGGCTGATGGCCGATGACCGTCGTCAGCACCGAGACGGCAAGTTCCTGCACATCACAGACGCCCAACCCGGCCATCACCAGATCGAAGAACGCGAACACGCCTGCGCGGACCTCCGTGACACCGGCCAGGTCCTGAGCGAACAGCGCCGTGGGCGTCGAGCCGACGCTGACAATCGGTGTCTCGAAGCCGGCCTTTCGCAGCAGTCCGGCAGCGTTGACGACGGCCTCACGTTCCTGGCGGGCAAAAGCTTCGATGTCCGAGCGAGACTGGCTGTCATAAGCGTTTCCGGCGTGGGTCATGACGCCGCTGACCTTTACCCCGCTTCCTTCGAGCAGCCGGGCGATGTCGACCAATAACGGAGAATCCGGCGGGATTCCCGAGCGGTGCCCGTCGCAGTCAACCTCCAGCAACACCTCGAACGAGGGGTCGCAGTCGCGGGCAAAGTCAGCCAGCAGGCGAGCGGTTTGAAGGTTGTCCAGCACCAGTTTCAGCGCCGCTCCCTGTTCCAGCAGGCGCGCTGCGTGGGCGAACTTGTTGGGCGCGATGCCCACGCCATACAGGATGTCGGTGTAACCGGCAGCAAAGAAGAACTCAGCCTCGCGCAGGGTCGACACAGTAATCGGCCCTTTGGCACCGTCGAACAGGCGCTCGGTCACTTCCAGGCATTTGTTGGTTTTGACGTGAGGCCGCAACGTGACGTCGAACGGTGCCAACGTGTTTCGCATGCGCAGAATGTTGCCGTCCAGCCGGTCACGGTCCAATAACAGCAAGGGAGTTTCAGTCAGGTCGGGCATGTGTTCTCTCCGGTAATGGCGCTATTCTAAGACGCAAATTACCGGTCAGAACGTTAGTTTCATTCACTCTATAATTCAGTATTTCTTAATGATCGACGCTTTTGAAATTCGCTTTTTGCTGATCATCCGTGAGAGCAAGAGCCTGCTGGAAGCTTCCCGAAAACTGGGCCTGACGCCTTCCGCGGTCACTCAGCGACTTCAGCTGATGGAGAAGAAACTCGACGTCCGCCTGGTGGACCGCTCAGCGCGTCGACTGCGATTCACCGACGAGGGCGAATTGCTCTGCTCGCGGGGCACAGGCCTGTTGCAGCAGTTCGATACCTTGCTCGAAGACCTGCAGGAACGCCGCCGGGGCTTTGTCGGAAAACTGAAAATCAATGCGCCGTTCGGCTTCGGCCGGCAGTATGTCGCGCCCTCGGTCGCAGCCTTCAAATCCCTGCATCCTGAAGTCGAAATCGTCCTGACCCTGTCCGATCAGCCGATGCTGGAAGTTGAAGATCGCTTCGACGTGGTCATCCATATCGGCCAGCTCGGCGTCTCGAACCTGGTGTGTCGAACCCTCGCAGCCAACCGCCGGTACGTCTGCGCCTCACCGGCGTTCATCGCACGGCACGGCCCGATCGAATCTCCGGAACAGCTTGCCGAGCTGCCATGCATCGCCCTGCGGGAAAACAACGAAGACGTCACCCTCTGGCATTTCAACCGCGGTCGAAACAGCAAAAGCGTGCGGGTACAGGCCTCCCTGAGCAGCAATGACGGCAACGTCATCAAGCAATGGGGCTGCGACGGACTTGGCGTCATCCTGCGCTCGGAGTGGGACGTCGCCCACGACCTGGCGCAGGGAACGCTTGTGCGACTGCTGCCCGGCTGGAAACTGCCCGACGCCGATGTCGTCGCCCTCACCCACCAGCGCGACGGCCTGCCGGAGCGAACCCGCAACTTCATGCGCCTGCTGCAGGAGTCATTCCAGCCCGAGCCGCCGTGGCGTGCTTGAGTGCGTATCATCGAAACCGCCCGGCCAGCGTGCTCAGCCAAAGGCATCGAGCCCGCTCAACGACAGGAGTTTATGTGCGTAAGGATTATCTCGCTTTTTTTACCTCGCTGTTTCTGTCGCGGCTGGCGGATCAGATTCTGTTATTCATCGTGCCGCTGGTGGTGTTCCAGACGACCGACAGCGCCTCGTGGGCAGGGCTCGCCTTTTTCGTGGAATCGCTGCCGCGATTTCTGGCGTTTCCGTTGTGCGGCGCGCTGTGCGACAAGTACTCGCCGGTCAGGATCCTGCACGTCAGTCAGATCTATCGAGCAGTGCTTTGTGTGCTGGCGATGGGGCTTTACGGGATGGTGGGCGGCATCGGCTGGCTCATCGCGTTGTCCGCCCTGTGCGGGGTGTTGACCACCCAAGGCATCATGGCGCGCGAAGTGGTGATGCCACATATCTTCCAGCAATACAGCTACACCAAGACCCTGTCCTATTCTCAGATTGCCGACCAGACCGGGCTGGTGCTCGGGCCTGTGCTGGCGGCCGTGATGCTCGAAGTCTGGGCGTGGCATTGGGTGGTGCTCTGGGTCGCCGGCCTGTTCCTGCTGGCGGACCTGAGCCTGCGAGCGTGGCAACGTTCGAGCCGGATCACGCTGCCGGCCTTTGAGCAACATCACGATGTCTGGCTGCAGCCCTTGCGTGTCGCGTTCAGGCACATCGTGAGCTTCGCCGAGCTGAGGAAGATCATCACACTGGCGGTGGGCGTCAACCTGATCGTCGGCGTCACCCTCGCCACCTCGGCAGCCATGGTCATCGGCCAGTACGGCGCCGGCAAGGACACTTACGCCGGGCTGCAAGCGGCCGGTGCGGTCACGACCATCGCGATTCTGTTTCTTCTCGCGCGCAAGGTGTGGTCGCTTCGCCTGCTGGGCAGTGTCGGTTACTCGATGATCGCGATCGGCGCATTCGTCTGCGCCCTCAGCCCGAATCTGCCCGGATATGCGCTGGGTTTCCTGCTGATCGTCGGGTTCGACAAGATGTTCAACGTCTACATGCGCACCCTCCGGCAGCGGGTGATACCGCCTCAGGATTTCGGCAAGACGGTCGGCGTGATCACGCTGCTCAACAACGCCTCCCAGCCATTTGCCGGCTTGATGGTGGCGTTGCTGGCTGCGCCGTTAGGAATCCGCAATGTCATCCTTGCCTTCGCCGTGCTCGCCACCTTGCTTGGGGCATGGACGGTGTGGTGGTTTGCCAAAGCGCGTGGCCGGAATCGCCTCGCGCTGACCCCGACAGATAACGCTGCGCGCGCGCTGGACGATGGAACCTGATCCAACGCCCGTGCCACACATGCGTATTTATCGGAGGTCAGTGATGACAGCAGCGCAGGATTACGAGCGGGTCATTCTTCATCTATTCAGGTTATTGGGTCAGCCTCAGCCCACGGTAGCGCCCGAGAGCGAAGTCAGGTTGACGCTCAAGTGTGGCGTCGCCACCGACGTCCAGCGTCTTGAGGACTACGTGGCGTTCAGTGCAAGCCTGAAACTGTCGGCGTCGCCTTCTGCGGACCTGTTGATGGACTTGCTGCAGGCCAATCTGGACGTGAGCCACAACCCGTCGATCACCATCGCCGCGGTGGCCCAGACCCGGGAGGTTGTCGTCTGGACCAAACAACATCTCGCTCAGGCCAGCGAGCGCGAGATCGTTGATCTGTACGATCGCTTCGCACACTGCGTCGAGGCCGTGCAGCGATGCATCGATCGCGCTGAAGCCTGCGGCAGAAACGTGCGCAGACCTCCGCTTGCCAACCCTCTTCAACAGCGTGCGACGAGCAGGCACTTGCACCCTTCCTCACTGGGCTGAAATCATGCGCATCCAAAGCACTGTCGCTCCTCATGTGAGCATCGAGGCTCACAACCCGGCAGGCGTTCAGAAAGCTGAAACCGCCTTGCAACGAATCGCCAGCCGCCCCAACGGCTCCAACCTACTCGCTGAAATCGCCAGATACTCCACCCATGGACGCTCGCTGCGCATCAATGTCACGAGCGCGGAAATAAGCTCCGCTGCCAGAGCAGCGCTGACCACCCGCCAGGCATTGGCTCGTGGGATTCCGGACAGTGACCTGAATAAGGAAAACAACCGGACAGCCTCCTCGCTGGCAAGGAAAACAGGCTGGCGCAAAGCCGAAGGCTCGTCTGCGGTGGTCGACTGGAATCCGTCGGAATATCCGGACATCGATGCCCACGGCAGACCTCGCCTCGTCAATGACGAAGACCACGCGTTCGTTTCGCTGGCGCACGAACTTGTTCACGGGTATCGCATGATGAAAGGCACCTACACGGGCGGCGACGGCAGCGACAGGTACCAGTCCGGCACGCCGGCCGCCATCGAAGAAGAGCGCGCGGTCGGTATCGGCAGGTATGCCGGTAAACCGCTGAGCGAAAACGGCATACGGCGGGAACATGATCTGCCGCTTCGCGCCCAGTACCGCGCCGCCCCACCTGTCTATCAGCCTGACGACAACGCCGAAATGGTCTTCAGTCGGCCGAGGGATTCATTTGAACAGGATTGAGGCTGAGGGGTGAGACGACCGTTGCACGTCGAAATCACCCGATGCCAGCGTTGTAAACGCAGCAATCGGGTCAGACCCGCGCTCGCCTCTCGACGGCCTTCCTCACAACAGTGCACCACGGCCGCCGTCGAGTATCGGAATCATCGCGCATTGGCCGGTTGATTAGAGGGTGGTTAAACTGGGCGCATCCACCCGTCAATTCTGTGAGCCACTCATGTCTCGTTCCACAGTCAGTCTGGTCGTACGAAGCTTGAGCCTGGGCATTTTGCTGGCAGCGAGCGTAGCGAGCGCAGACACTTCTTCCTCCGCCCGTGGAGTGCTCCCGCTCAAGCATGGCGTGTTCGTGTCCAAGGGGCAGAGTTGTGCAGACCCTGCGAATGCAGGTATCAAACACTATGACGGTAAAGGCGTCCACGGATCGGCTACCCACCTCTGCCTGGCAACCGTGATCGAACATAAAGGAAATCACTACACCGTCGATCAATCGTGCATCGACACCCCTGCCGGGGACGGGCCACGCGTCACCGCAAGGGAAAACGTCACCGTTCATGACGCCCGGAATTTTACCTGGGGAACGGGCGACAAAGCCGTTCGCTATCGATACTGCCCTGAATCACAGTTGCCTGACTGGCTGAGACAGTAAAAGCCGCGTGCTGGTCGCCGTTCCCCCCTGCGTCCAGTCGAACATACGGGTAAGCGGTCAGCCATCACTGCGGCTGATCGTCAGAATTGACACGCTGGATTTCTGCAAACTTTCAACGGCGCTTAACATAAGTCCCAAGAGCAACAGACACGCTGCTCTAACTACTTATCTACTTAAGCACTGGAGAAACATCATGAAATATCTGACGTTCGCTGCACTGATGGCCGTGAGTGTATTTGCTTCAGCCAACAGTAAGAACAATGAACCTAATCCGGCGATTGAACATCTCCAACCGGGGACTCACCTGGATATTTCCAAAGTCATCGACATGACAAGCGACGCTGCGACTTCTGACCACTGCGGCCCGGTAGAGGCGCATATGATTTACCTCGACAGCAAGGGCGTCAAACATAACCTCGCTTATACGCTGGAAGGTTACGGCTGCCAGAACGGCTGATCGTGACGGACCCGAGCAAGCCGGTATGAGTGCCCTTGTCCCAAGGGCACCCGATGTCCGGGCTGATGCTCATTCTTCATCACGTTTTCTCAAGCGCCATCCACCCACTGTATTTGATAGCCATCGTCGAAAAAAGCTTCCAGCTCACAGAGCGGTATGGGCCGGCTGTACAAGTAGCCTTGGGCCTGATCACATGATTCGGACTTCAGGAAACGCAACTGCTCCACCGTTTCGACACCTTCCGCGATGACCTGCAGTTGCAGACTGTGCGCCAATTCGATAATGGCTCGCACAATAGCCGCATCCTTTTGATTCGTCGTCACGTCTCGAATGAACGCAATGTCGATTTTTATTTTATCGATCGGGAACCGTTGCAAATAAGCCAGGCTTGAATAGCCCGTGCCAAAATCGTCAATTGAAATTTTTATCCCCAATGCCCTTAAACGTTGCAAACACTCGATAATCGGCAGTGTATTTTCCATTAACGAACTTTCGGTCAGTTCGATCTCCAACCATCGGGCGTCCACTCCGTACAGCTGAAGTGTGTGACCTATCACATCGACGAGATCACCCTCGCTGATTTGCTTTCCGGAAACATTGACTGCAACCTGGTACGGCTGATGACCAGAGCGTGTCCAGAGTGAAATCTGCTTGCAAACGGTGACGATTACCCATCGCCCCACTTGTTCGATCAGGCCGAGGCTCTCAAGGAGCGGAACGAAAACGGCGGGTGATGTCTGCGTATTATCTTCTCGACGCCATCGAAGCAATGCTTCCACACCGCAGACGCTTCCATTTGAAAGGGTCACCTTGGGCTGATAGAAGAGTTCGAACTCCTTGTTCTGTACTGCTTTTCGCAACGCCACTTCCATTTCCAGCCGTTCACGAATATTGCTGTTCATCTGTGCGGTATAAAACCGGTACGTATCCTGACCGGCCCCTTTTGCGCGATTCAGCGCCACGTTCGAGTGGCTGACCAGGGAGGCTGCTTCGTATCCATCGTCCGGGTAAAACGCGATGCCTATGCTGGCCGTCACTGAGATCGTGCAATCGTTGATATGGAAAGATTTGCGCAGCGACTCTCGGATCTTTTCCACGATCACCTGCGCTTGGGGCACGCCGTCCCTGATGATATGAATCAGGGCAAACTCATCACCGTCCATTCGGCCCAGGGTGTCACTGATGTCAAGGCAACCGGCCAGCCGGCGACCCACCCCCACGAGCAACTGATCGCCGACAAAGTGTCCCCAACCTTCGTTCACAATCCTGAAGTTATCGATGTCGACGGTGACTACAGCCAGCCGCCACCCGTTGAGAGAGGCCTGGGAAAGGCCCATCTGCAACGTGGTGTAGAACAGTTTGCGGTTGGGTAACCCGGTTGAAAAATCATAGCTGAGCATGTCCAGTGAGCCGTGACTCAATGACTGGCCGTGGACACGTTCTCGAAGTCTGCCAACGATGATCCAGTCCTCCCCGCAACGATAAGCCTGGCGGTGAACTTGTACGGTGATGTAGCTGCCGTCTTTGCGTCGGATCCTGTTCGCACTGGGAGCCGTATTACCGGGTGCAGCGATAACAGCGTCGTAAATCTGCTCGAGCTGATGTATCGAGAGCTCTCCGAGCTCGGCCGGCCCGATAGAGCGCAGTTCGGCGCAGGTGTAGCCCAATAATCTGGCTGCGGTCGCGTTGATCTCGATGAACGCCATGCGTGTACGACTTGTCAGGAAAATAGCCTCGCTCGACGAGTCCATCGCAGAGCGAAAACGTTCTACGTCGATGGTGCGCTGTAGCAGTTCGGCTTCCAGCATGAGGCTGTGCTTTCTCAAATAATCCGACAGTTCTTTCAGCCTGATGAGGTTGCGCATCTTCAACCGCAGCTCGGGACTGTCTATCGGTTTCGACAGCCAGTCTTCCGCCCCCGCCTCCAGACAGGCGATTCGGGCTTCACAATCTTCAATGGTCGACACGATGATGATGGGGATGCGGGCGCTGGACTCACAACTCTTGAGTTGAAGTGCAATCTCCCGAGCGCTCAGTCCCTGCATGGCGTGAGACAGCAGAATCAGATCCGGCGGCGTGCGCCTGACGGTGTTGAGCGTCTGCTCGCCACTGCATGCCAACACCGTCTTGTAGCCTTGACGTTGCAGCAGCGCTGTCATCTTGTGGCACGCTCCAGCTGCCTGATCAACGATCAGAATGGTTGCCGTTCTTTCGGACATCATGATTGCTCACTCAGGTGGCGACGACAGCGTGATCTCGAAGCAGATGAATCGTGTTCAAACGTCAACCCTGGTCAGTTCGCGCGCAAGCAGGCGCTATCGGCCTTGCGACGAATCATTTGAACAGGGAGATCAGAATCGCGATGGTGGCTACGGATAGCAGTGTCGATGTGAGGATGCTGCCGGCAGTCGTGCCCGCGTCGCGCTTGTACAGATTAGCCAGCATGTAAGGCCCCGTACCGGTCGGAAGCGCCGATACCACCACCGCAATGGCGGTCAGCTCGTGGGGCAAACCAAAGACAAAGGCAGCGATGATCCATGTGACCAATGGTTGAAAAACCAGCTTGAATGCAACCAGCGCGCTGACCCGTGGCCAGTTGAAACTGCCGTGACAATCGCCGATGAATGCCCCAAGAGATACCAGTGCACAGGGACTGGCGGCGCTCGCAAGAAGGCCGAGAAACCTGTTTGGCCCGGCCGGGAGAGCTGGGGCGAATGCGGCATATAGCACGCCCAGAACAGGCGCCAGCAACATGGGGTTTTTCGCCAGCGAGATGGCAACTTTTCCCATGATCGCTTTCATGTTGCCCTTGGGCTGTATGCCTATTTCGACGAGCAGTACGGCGATCCCGAACAGCACACTCACCGTCAGAATCGCGGTGATGGTGACCAGCGGCAGGCTCTGCGGGCCGAATGCTGCCAGGCACAATGGGAACCCGATGAAACCAACGTTGGCATAGCCTCCGTTCAGGCCGTCCAGACTGGCATCTGCCAGCGGCGCCCCCTGCCTCAGCCTCACGTAAACCGTCACGCCGTAGGTGACCGCACACCCCAGGCCGAATGCCATGGCAAACCCCGGCTGGTTCAAATCATGCCAGCTTGCATTGGCCATGATTTGAAAGAGCAGTGCTGGCATGCCCAGGTAAACGACAAACTGGTTTAATTCGCGCGCGCCTTCGGGGCCCAGGTAGCCGTATCGTCTTGCAGCCCATCCGGCAGCCACCAGTGCAAATATCGGCAATACAACTGAAAACAGCACATTCATGATAGTTGTCCGGTGAATCATTGAAAGTTTTGACAATCTTGTCCGGCAACGAGCCAGCCCGACCCACCGCCGTGTAAGTCTGAATCAGAAAAGAGTGAAGTATCCGCGCGGCTTCGGACCTGCTGAAAAACAGCAAGTCCTGATGCCGTCAAGAATGGATGAGATGTGTGTCTATACGGATCTGAAACTGCGTTTGACTTCGTTCAGTCTTTCCATGCCCGTATTTCCTGCTGTTGTATACCGAGCTTGTCGATGCCCGCCCTGACACTATCGCCCGGCTTTAAAAACACGGGAGGCTTCTGACCCAGCCCAACACCGGCAGGCGTCCCCGTTATAATCAGATCGCCCGCTTCCAACTGATAAAAGTTGGAAACATAGCTGACGATTTGCGGCACATTGAATACAAGGTTGCGTGTACTTCCGTCCTGATAACGATGCCCGTTGACTTCCAGCCAGATGGAAAGATTACCCACATCGCCCACTTCGTCAGGCGTCACCAGCCACGGGCCGACGGGTGCAAAGCCCGGGAAGCTCTTGCCTTTGGTCCACTGCCCTCCCCGGTCCATTTGATAAGAACGCTCTGAGAGGTCGTTTACCACGCAATACCCGGCCACGTGATCGAGCGCATCGTCTTGCGAGATGTATAACCCAGGTTTACCCATGACAATCCCGAGTTCAACTTCCCAGTCTCCTTTCTCCGAGCCCTTCGGCAGCCGGACCGGATCATTGGGGCCGGTGGCATGACAGCCTTTCATGAAGATGGTGGGCTCTGAAGGTAATGGCAGGTTCACTTCGGCGGCATGGTCTGTGTAGTTCAGGCCTATGCAAATGATCTTGCCAATGAAACCTACCGGGGAACCCAGACGAACATTGTCGCCCTTCACAATGGGGAGGGAATGGGTGTCGAGGGCGGCCAGACGAGCAAGCTGGGCGGCCGACAGGGTCAGTGGGCCAATATCGTCGACATGCTCTGAAAGGTCTCGTAAACAGCCATCGTCATCCAGGATGGCAGGGCGTTCCTCGCCCTGCACGCCGTATCTAACAAGCTTCATAAATGTCTCCACTGCGGTTGCAGATGTGTGATGTACAGGCTCGTCAAAAGGGCAGGATCAACCGCGCCAGTTCTGGAGAAACTTCAACAGGAGATCGTTGACCACCTCTGGCTGTTCTTCCTGCGGCAAATGCCCGCACTGGTCGATCGCGTGGGTTTCAAGATCGCTGGCCATCTCGGACCAGACCTGGGCCATGTCAAACAGCTTGCCGACCGCATAGAAATCGGCCCCCCACAGCGACATGGTCGGGCACGCAATCTTGACGTGACCGTCTTCCAGGTCCTGAGCCACGTCCTGAGCGTTGGCCCGGTAATCCGCCATCGCGCCTCTCACCGCGCCGGGTGCCTGATAGGCACGCACATAGGTGTCGAACGACTCCCCGGAAATGGCCATCGGGTCGTAACACCAGTCGGAGAAAAAATGCCGCAGCCAGATGTGTTCGCGGCCGGCAATCAATGCTTCCGGCAAATCCGGAACCAGGTGAAACAGGAAGAACCAGTAAGCCTTGGCGATCTTTGCGTTGATATCACGCGCCACGATCCGCGTTGGAACGTTGTCCATCACCACCAGGCGGTCGACCAGTTCAGGATGGTCTTTGGTGAAACGCGTGGCGACCCGGGCGCCCCGGTCATGACCGACAAGCGCGATTTTAGGTATGTCCAACTTACGCATCAGCTCACGAATATCCATGGCCATGTTGCGCTTGTCATAACCGGTGGCCGGCTTATCGGTTTCGCCATAACCGCGAAGATCGGGAACGATGACGCGGTACTTTTCCGCCAGCACTGGAATCTGAAAGCGCCATGCATAACCTGTTTCCGGAAACCCATGGAGCAAAATGACGGGAGGCCCCTCACCCGCCTCGACGACGTGCTGGCGAATCCCGTTTGCCTCAATGGTGTAACTCTTGGTGGCTTTCATATTATCGTTTCTCAAGTTGCGTTACGTTGAATCTCCGAGCCCAGCGTCCAGACGCGTATCATCGGAGTGAAAGAGCTGATGCTCAGCGGACATTCACACATCAATAAAAAGTATTTAACGGTTCTGATACCCATTGCCCATCATTCCTTATTCGAAATGATGTTTGCCTGCTTGCCAGACAATGGTAAGTCGCGATCAAGTGTTGAACACGTGCGCTGGGGACCATCGTATTCGGGCATCAAGTTTCTCAACACTACAAACTGTCGATCCCGATCATCACGCAACGTGATGCCTGATCTTTCCAACAACATGGAGATCGGGTTGCAACACTATTTGCTGAATCGCTTCTGAACCGCACCATCATGCACCGACATATTCGGCGCTTGCATATCTTCCGGGGCGACCGTTTTTCGAACACTGGCAACCTCCTCGGCAGTCACCACTCTGCCGGTGTTCCCCCAGGACTGGCGCACGAATGTCACCACAGCGGCGACTTCATCATCGGCCAACCTCCAGCCAAATCCCGGCATGGTGTATTCGGTCACTGCACTTTTGGTCGCCGGAACGGTATACCCGGTGAGGACGATTTTAATGACGGAATCGGCCGCGGGATCGTTCAGAACCGTGTTGCCCGCCAAAGACGGGAATGTTTGCGCATACCCCGCGCCGTTACTTCGATGACACGCCATGCAGCTGTCCGCGTAAACCCTCGCGCCCAACGAATCAGGTAGCAGATCATGGAGTTTTCGAGTCACCCCGCCGTCATCGTTTCCAGCCACCGTGGCTTCCCCCGCTCTCGGCGGCAACGTTTTCAGGTAACGGGCGATCGCGGTAAGGTCGGCGTCCGTCAGGTGCTGAAGACTGTGGTCGACGACTTCGCTCATGCCGCCGAACACAGCGGTGTGTTCGTTTCTGCCGCTTTTCAGAAACTGAACGATGTCTTGCTCCGACCACCGACCCAGACCAGTGACCGGGCTGCCCCGCAGATCCTTGGCAATCCACCCTTCGATGGGCGCGCCGCCAGACAGAAACTCGTCGCCCTCGGCGTTCGTCAGCGCCTTTTCCTGCAGGGAAATCGCCCGAGGCGTATGGCATGTACCACAGTGGCCGAGCCCCTCTACCAGATAAGCCCCACGCTGCAGCACCGGATCATCGGTAGTCACTGGACTGGGACCCGTCTTGTCCGGGGCGAACAACCACCGCCAGGAAGCCAGCGGGAAGCGCATCGACAGCGGCCAGGGTATGTCCACGTCCCTGTTGGGCTGGTTCACCGCTTTGACGCCGGTCATGAAGTACGCATAAAGCGCGTGCATATCGTCATCGGTGATCCGCGCGTACGACGGAAAAGGCATCGCGGGGTACAGCGTCGCCCCGTCTTTGCGAATACCTCTTCGGACCGCTTTTTCGAACGCTTCAAAGGAGTAGGAACCAATGCCGGTTGTTGCATCGGGTGTGATGTTGGTGGAATAGATCATCCCGATAGGCGTTGCCAGCGGTAATCCACCCGCGAACGGCTGCCCGCCTTTGACGGTATGACAGGCGATGCAGTCCCCCGCGCGCGCGATGTATTCCCCACGCGCTGCGGGAGATGCCTGATCAGTTGCGCCCCACGCGGAGAGCGTCGCACCGACACAAAGCGCTGCGAAAAGCGTTTTCGTCATGTCGGGCTCCTTAAGCCTGAACCATAGGGCCGGGACTTTTCAGGTACTGCTTCTTGATGTGATCGACGGACCAGTAAGCCAGCGCTGCCACCAGACCCGTCGGGTTGTACCCCAGGTTCTGGGGAAACGCGCACGCCCCCATCACGAACAGATTGTGGACGTCCCAGCTTTGCAGATAACGATTCACGACGCTGCTCGCAGGGTTGTCCCCCATGATTGCACCGCCTGTGGTGTGAGTGCTCTGGTAAGCCCGGGTATCGAAATGGGTGCCTGATTTACGAAGGTTGACCTGGATGTCGCCACCGATGGCCTTGCCTATCTGCGTAGCACCGTCGATGGCATGCCTGATCATCGCAAACTCGTTTTCGTGCCAGTCGAATGTCATCCTCAAGAGCGGCTGGCCATGAACATCCTTGTAGGTGGGATCAAGGCTCAGATACGTGTCCCTGTAGGACATCACAGTGCCCTGAGCGTAGATAGGCAACGTTCGCTGGTAGTCTTCCTGCACGCTTTCCTTCCAGCCCTTCCCCCAGTTCGGACCGTCCTTGAGCACCTTGCTCTGCCCAATGGGGCGGCCGCCCGTTCGCAGGTGATAGACGCTGGCGCCGCCAATGAACCCGAGCGGGCCGTGATCGAAATTATCGCCATTGAAATCGTCGATCGCGGTTCCCGCAGCGCCGGCTCCGATATAGGGGTTCAACTGCGTGTTCCTGGGCAGCAGCACGTTGACGCTGCTGTTCATGTGATAAGCGTAATTTTTGCCGACCACCCCTTCACCCGATTCTGGATCGTAGGGTTTGCCGATACCCGAAAGCAGGAGAAGCCGGACGTTATGCATCTGAAACGCACACAGCAGAACAATTTTCGCTGGCTGAAAAATTTCGCGCCCTTGAGGATCAACATAGGTAACGCCGGTAGCCACCTTCCCGGTCGAGTCGGTATTGACTTTCAACACATGTGATTTGGGCTTCAGGGTGAAATTTTTCTTGAGCTTCAATGCGGGCAGAATGGAAGTCTGGGGGGAAGCCTTTGAATACATGTAGCAACCGTAACCCTCACAAAAACCGCAGAAATTACAGGGGCCCAGTCTCACGCCATACTGATTCGTATAGGGGCCGGAAGCATTGGCCGCAGGCACCGGGAAAGACAGATAACCCAGCTCATTCGCGGCTTTTCCGAACACTTGTGCGCCGTAAATGGATTGAAGAGGCGGCAAAGGATACTCGGCACTGCGGGGAGCCTCCCAGCGATTGCCCCCCGCGAGAATCTGATGGTTGATGTTCCCTGCTTTGCCGGAAACGGCGGCAACATCCTCCCACTGGGCAAAATAGGGCTCCAGTTCTTCATACGTGACGGGGTAGTCCTGAATCGTCATTTCTCTGGAAATAAACGCTTTGCCATACCGTTCCTGATAGTGGCTTCGCAGCCGAAGGTCTGCCGTAAACGCCCGCCAGGACATGCCGTTCCAGTGAAAACCCGCTCCGCCGACGCCGTTCCCCAGCAGAAAAGCCCCGTGCTGACGGTACGGCACGGCGACGTCCTTGCTGGAATGACGGATGGTGACCGTTTCTTTGGAGAGGTCCTGAAGCAACTTGCCGCGAGTGCTGTAGGCAAGCTCGTCGATCACGTTCGGATAGCTCGCCGTGGTGGACGTGTCCTGCATCTCGCCGCGCTCCAGGGCAAGGATTTCCAGACCTGAATCAGCCAGCTCCATCGCCGCAATCGCGCCGGTCCATCCGAAACCGACGATGACGATATCGACCGGAGAATGTTCAGTGGCCATTGGGTTCAGCTCCTCTTACCGTCGATAGACACAGAGCCCAACGGATACTTCTCGTTCGGGTGATCGATCCAATCCGCAAAATCTGCGCGAGCACCTGGAAACCCGATCATTTTCCATCCGGACAGCTTTTTGTTACCGCCGTAGACAGGGTCAGCGAAATACCCTTCTTTGCAGTTCTTCAGCAGTTGACCGAAGAACAGCGAACTCTTCATGTCGTCCATGGCGACAGCATCCGTCTCCAGTTGGCGAAGCACTGCGATTTGCATCTCAGGCGCCAGTTCATTGAACGCCTTGCCATGCGCTTTCTGGCACCAGGCGTTACTGGCCTGGATGCCGAAACGGTAGATATCTCTGGGCGTCAGTTTTTGCTGGTACCCGAGCTCCGCAGGCAAGTCAGTCAGAAACGGCCCCTGCATGTACCAAAGCGCGCCATGGGCGTATGGAGTTTCCATCTGGCGATCGATGAATTCGGGAATTCCGCACGCGACCGCCCCTGGGCCGATGTCATCCTCGGGGATGAGTTGCGCCGAAGCAGCATTGATGAACGCCCACTCCGATTCAGTAAAAAAACGAGGAAGGTATCGCTGGCTGGAGGCTGAGGATTCAACCAGTTCCTGCGGCGGCGCAGTGGGCGCCGAGAACACGGACTGAGGCGCGATAGTCACAACGGGCACTAGCGTCAAACCGGCTTTTATAAAGTTCCGCCTCGAATTGTCTGACATTTCAGCTATCCGTAATTCGTGAATAAACAGAGGGCGTCATGGGCGAATGACGCTCATTCGCCATAAATGACTGATTAATCATCGCGCGATTAAATAAACAGTAGTTGCGGCCACAATAGTGAACGCTAAATGCTGCATCTAGCACGGATGTGCTAAAGCACAAGCGTACAAATTATGTTAATCCATGAAGTAACCACTTACTTAAAGTTGAAGTCGAGTCTTATTCTGGGCATGCGCATGGATACCCGTTAAAGCGCAAGAGGGAGAGTTGGAAGATAAAAAAAGCCCGGCAAGGGTGCCAGGCTGTCACGAGAACATTCTCGTCAATGAGGAATGAAACATAAGAGGAGACTGCAAGTCAGACACGCTGAACGACATGCCGTATTGGGCATCCCTGGCGCGCCAGTGCAACATCCGGCAAGTACCAGTCGTTGCACCGAACATAAGACTCTCGCCATTCAAGATCTTGGTATAGCACTCATGCGCGATACTTTGCACGATTGTGCTGCAACAGACGTTTGATGAATAAATCAGTGCGTCAATCAGAACAACCGCCGTTCCGGCAGCCAGCATTGCAGTTCGAAAGATTGAAGCTGACGCGCGGGCAATCGATGATCATTTAAAAGCAAGGTCTGGGGTCCATTGACCAGCGGTCTATCCAGTCGTGAATGGCTGACGGCGGCATTGGCTGAGCAATGCCGTAGCCCTGAGCCACCTCGCATCCAAGCTGTAAGAGCTGAGCCGCCTGCGCAGGGCTGTTGACACCTTCCGCGATGACCTCACGTCCGAATGCCGACGCCAGCCCCAGGATCGCCTGCAGGATCGACACGTCAGAAGGGGCGTCGAGCATCCCGTGAATGAACGTCTGATCAATCTTCAACTGGGCCACTGGCAGGCGCTTGAGGTAGCTCAGCGACGAATACCCGGTGCCAAAGTCGTCCAGCGCGAAATGCACGCCGAGCGAGGCGCATTTGCTCAACGTGAGCGACACGCCTTCGATATCTTCCAGCGCGCTCGTTTCGAGGATTTCGATGATCAGCATCCGCGGCTCGACATCCGGGTGTGTGGCCAGCCGATCCATCAGGTCGGCGACGAAGTCCGGCCGCTGGAGCTGCCGGGCGCCGACATTGATGCTGACCGGCAGCAGCAATCCTTCACGTTGCCAGTCCGCAATCTGGATCAGGGCATTTTCCAGCACCCACTCGCCTACCACTTCCGACAGCGGATTGCTCTCGATCAGCGGCAGGAAATCGTCCGGCATCAGCAGCCCCCTTTCCGGGTGTTGCCAGCGCAGCAACGCTTCTGCGCCGACGACTTCGCCGGTGCGCAGGTTGACCTTGGGTTGGTAATAAAGCCGCAGCTCGTTCTCGCGAATGGCCCTGTCGATCCGGTCCAGCCGGGCATTGTGCCCACGCATGTCCTGATCGTTCTTGGCGTCGAACACATGGAAGCGATCTTTACCCGCCAGTTTGGCTTGATACATGGCCTGATCGGCCTGGCGTAGCAGTTGGTCGGCACTTATGTCGCCTTCCTGCGGGTAGTAGCTGACGCCCACGCTCGCCGACAGCGTCACCTTCAACGTACCGATGCCCACCGTGTCGCTTGCTGCGGCCAGTAATTGCTCCAACACCAGCGCGCTGTCGCAGACCTGATCGAGATCGACAATCAGCGCAACGAACTCATCGCCACCCAGACGCGCCAAGGTGCAACCCTCAGGCAAGGTTTGCTTCATGCGTCGCGATACGTTGGCAAGCACCCTGTCGCCCACCTCATGACCATGTTCGTCGTTGATGGCCTTGAAGCCATCAAGGTCCAGATAAGCGATGGCCAGTTGCGTGCCGTTACTTGACGCAAGGGCCATGGCCTCATGCATGCGCGACGCCAGCAGTACGCGATTGGGCAAATGGGTCAGCGGATCGTAATGGGCGATGTATTCCAGCTGGCGCTGGTGTTCGTGGGACTCGGTGACATCGGTGAACAGCGCGACGTAATGCTGAGGCTGGCCCTGAGCGTCCAGAATGGCCGTGATCGTCTGCCGCGCAGCGAACAACTCGCCGTTGCGCCGCCGGTTCCACAGATCGCCTTGCCAGTAATGCTTGCGCTTCAGGCTGTCCCACAGATTCACATACTGGGCTGCCGGCGTGAAACCCGAGGCGAGCAGGCGCGGGTCTTTTCCCACGACATCGGCCCGCGAGTAACCGGTAATGGTACTGAACGCGTGATTGACCTCCACGATCGTCCCGATCGCATCGGTGATCATGATCCCTTCGCGTGCATGGGTGAAAACGCTGGCCGCCAGTTTCAGGCGGCTTTCGACCAGCCGACCTGACGTCAGATCGGTCAAGGTCAGCCGTATCGCCGGTACCTCGCCAGGTTGTCGAATACAGTTGAGCCGTGCCTGCCAGTGGCTGCCATCGGCACGCTGCAGAGACACGTCACACTCCTGCGCCACGCCGTCCCTGAACAGCCTGGCAAACACTTGCTGCCACTGGTCGCGATCCGCCTCCAGGATTCGTCCGGCGAAACGACGCTGCAGTAACCGGTTTCTGGGCCAGCCCAGCATCGTTTCGCCGGTATGGTTCACGGCCTGAATCACGCCGTGGGCATCCAGCGTGAGATAACCCACCGGCGCGTGCTCGTATAAGTCCAGATAACGATCCCGCGAAGCCTCCAATGCCGCCTGAGCGCTACGCAGTTCCTCGTTCTGCGTCTCGAGTTCGACTTGATGAAGCCGCAACGCGCCTAGAAGATCACTGTCTTCAGGGCCACCGACTCCCAGAGGCATCTGAGCAAAGGGCGCGGCAGTCGTCGGCTTCATGACGGTCAGGGCCTAGAGAATGGAAGGTTGAGGCTGCATGGCCAACAGAATCAGATGCGGTCGCGCACCCTCGCCGGTGACACGCCGGGCGTTGAGCACGATGGTCTGAGGCCCTGTGCCCGTGAGGTGATGGGTGACCTCGAAGCCATCGAAGCTGGTGTCATCCTCAAGAATGGTCCCCAGCTTCATGCGCAGCGCTGCGATGTCCCATTGACCGTTGTTCAGCTCGTAGAGCCGGCGGCCGGTGGTCTGGCTCTCGTTGGTGGCGAACGTGCGGTAATAGGAACGGCTGGCGGACACGACGCACAGGTCCTGATCCAACAGCAACAGCGGCTCTATCACCGTGTCGACGATGGCCTCGGCCAGTTCGCGCGCAGCCTGAACGGCGCGTTCGTTGGCAATTCGCGAGTTGATGTCGTGGAACGTCATGACCACGCCGCTTATGACGTTGTCCAGCGTGCGGTACGGCGCCAGACGTGCGAGGAACCAGTCCCCGGAGACCGTGCACAGTTCGACTTCCTGAGGTATCAACATATCAAGCACTTCCTGTGCGGGAACGAGCAGATCCACTGACTGGATGTGCGAGGAAATATCGGCCAGAGGCCGTCCGATGTCCTTGGGAATCAACCGGTAGAGTTTGACGGCGTCCCGGGTGAAGCGTCGGATGATCAGTTGAGTGTCAAGAAATATAGTTCCGATATTTATGCTGTCGAGCAGATTTTTCATGTCGTTCTGCATGTCGCCCAACTGCTCGATCTTGGCCTGCAGCTCCGCATTGACCGTCACCAGCTCCTCGTTGACCGACTGCAGCTCTTCCCTGGAGGTTTCCAGCTCCTCGTTCGAGGATTGCAGCTCCTCGTTGGTCGATTGCATTTCTTCATTCGCCGCACCCAGTTCCTCGTTGGTGTGCTGCAGCTCGTCAATCGTGGCTTGCAGGTTTTCGCGGGTGTAGGCCAGGTCACGTTCCAGCAGGTGCAGACGGTCTGGAGGCGGTTGCGCCACGACGGATTGTGTGTCCCCGTCGGTTTCGACGAATGCCGGGTCGGCCGTCTCCTGAAAGGTGATCAACAGCAATTGTTCGCCCTGCGAAGCCCCCGCCATGCGCCGCACACTCAAGTTGACGCGGCGGGCAATGCCATCGCCGGTCACCGTGACCAAGTGTCCGGACGTCGACTCTGCGCTTTGCGTCGCACGCCGCACGGCACTGCGCAGCTCCAGCTGAAGGCCTTCGCGGGCCATGTCGACCACATTGAGGCTCGCCTGCCCGGGGGCGGGACGCAGGTAACTCCCGGTATCGCCATGCACGTAGAGCACGTTGCCAGCGAGATCCGTTACGACCGACGCGGGCCCGAAATCCTGAAGCAATGCGCGGCGAGTCAGTTCAGCGAGGTTGGTTTCTTTGGTCAAGGTCAAGGTACGGTCCGGCGGTCGGCTGATTTTTTGAGGAAGCCAGGACAGACTGCTGCCCATTTGCATCAATCTGTTGTTGTGGGCCTTGTTGACCCGGTAGAACTTCCACTTGCGGTGCAACGTATTGAACAACGTGGCGTAACTGCCAACGCTCTCCGATGGAGAAAGAAACAGCACGCCCTGAGGCTTCAGCGAATAATGGAACGTCGGGATCAGGCGGTTTTGCAGCGCGGCCCCCAGGTAAATCATCAAGTTGCGACAGCAAAGCAGATCGAGCCGCGTGAATGGCGGATCCTTGATCACATTCTGCACCGCGAACACGATCATCTCGCGGATTTCTTTCCTGACCCGGTAGCCGCCTTCGACCGCCGTAAAGTAGCGGCTCAGGCGGTCGGCGCTCATGTCTTGGGCAATCGTCGGGGGGTAAAGCCCGGCGCGCGCGACTTTGATTGCTTCCGCGTCCAGGTCGGTCGCGAACAGCTGCACTTTGCGCAGGGATTGACGGGATTGCAGCAACTCATGCAACACGATGGCCACGGAGTACGCTTCCTCGCCGCTGGCGCAGCCCGCGATCCAGACGCGAAACTCGTCGTCGGTCGCCTCGCCATCGAGCATAGGCCCAAGGATCTCGTCGCGCATGACGTCGAACGCCTCCGGGTCCCGGAAGAACTGGGTCACGTTGATCAGCAATTCATTGAACAGCAGCTGGCACTCGACCGCAGAACGCTGCAGAAGGCTCGAATATTCTGCTTCACTGGCGATCTGCAGGACCTGCATGCGCCGCTCTATCCGTCTGGCGATCGTGGTTTTCTTATACTGGGTAAAATCGTGGCCGGTGACCGTGCGCAGGTGCACCAGTATCTGCTGCAACGACTCGCCCACTGCAGTATTGGCCACGGGATCGACCTTACGTCCCAGAAGCAGTTCAGGCATCTGCTCCAGCGTCAGTACATGACTGGCGTTACCGGCCTCGATGGCGCTGCTCGGCATGCCGCTGTAAGTCGCCTCTTCCGGCCATTGCACCAGCGTCCTGCCTCCGGCGTCGAGAATAGCCCTGCAGCCCCGAGTGCCGTCGTTCCCGGTACCGGATAGCACAATGCCCACGGCGTTCGCGCCCAGCTGGCTTGCCATTGAAGCGAAACAGATGTCGATAGGAAGGTGCAGACCGCCTGACGTCCGGGCAGCCTGCAAGACCAGCGTGTTTCCCTCGATGCAGAGGTCGCGATTGGGTGGCAGGACATAGACCGTATTCGCTTCCAGGGCGACGCCGTGCTGGGCGTCGACCACTTTCATCGACGTCCCGCGGCCCAGAATTTCGCTCAACAGACTCGGCATGGCCGGAGCCAGGTGCTGGATCACCAGAAAGCTGAAGCCGGTGTCGGCCGGCATCAGTCTCAGAAAACGCTGCAACACCTCAAGGCCGCCTGCCGACGCCCCCAACCCGACGACCAGGCGGTTCTCAGGCACGGTAGAAGTTTGAATGGATGGCACTGGAGAGCCTGCGCAGGTGTTTGGCGTTCTATCTTAGCGATTATCCGGGTCTAAAGCGTCCCGGAGTGACCGACAGACAGGCACATCCCATCCGGCGCACTGGCCGGATGTCGTGAGTGCTGCGTTTTGCCGCCTAGTGAGGCGGTCGGCAATCATCGGCCCGCAGATGTCCCTCGGCGCGAAGCTGCGCGGCGGCATCACCTTGCGTCCTGGGCCGATAGATAGAAGGAAGGCGGCCGGCCGGTCACCCGCCGAAACATCGTGGCAAACGCTGCGGGGCTGTCATACCCCATTTCCATGGCGATGATTGTCACACTGTGGCCCTCGGCCAGCCGTGCAAGGGCCAGGATCGCGCAGGCGCGTTGTCGCCATTGCCCGAAGCTCAAGCCGGTTTGCTCCCTGAAGAGCCGATTGAATGTCCGTACACTGATGAACAGTGCATCAGCCCACGCCTGCGGCGAGGTGTTGATGTCCGGTGTCAGCAGGAAGGCTTTGCACATGCCCAGCAACCGCTCGTGCGACGGCATCGGAATCTGTAGAGCCAGCTGATTCGCGCGCTCTATTTCATGCAGCAACAGCTTGATCAGGGCGCCGTCCCTGCCCTCCTCGTCGTACTCCAGCGGCATGTCCACCGCCTCCTGAAGCAGAGTGCGCATCAACACACTGACGTCGATCACCCGGCAACGTTCATCGGCGATCACTGACTCCGCGTGTTCGATGTACAGACTGTGGGTCGTCACACCCAGAAACAGCACTTCATGGGGCACTTCCCGAGGGATCCATACCGCACGCTGCGGCGGCACGACCCAGGTTCCAAGGCTCGTCGTCACCTGCATCACACCCTTCGATCCATACAGCAACTGCGAGCGTCGGTGGGTGTGCATCGGCAGACAATGGCCGTACTCATACTCGGTGCAGATCGCAACGACGGAACGAGGGGTGCCGTCGAGAAGTGAGATAGAAGCGTTGCGCATCGTCGAGATCCAGAAGCTTGGCCGTAACGAAAACACGGTAGGCGCGTTCGCGAAAGTCCGTTTTGTATCGCGGCAATAAGATGCCCGCTCGATTCACATTGAGCAATGGATGATACGGGATGAGCCTTTTGTTGTTGGCAGTGCTGGGTTGCATGACCGGGGTCACCACGGTGCTGTTTGGATTCGGTGGCGGCTTCGTCGTGGTGCCGCTGGTCTACCACCTGGTGATGTCCAGCCATGCCCCCGGCGACGCCGGCTATGACAACGCCATGCAGATCGCGGTCGCCACATCGACCGCCGTCATGGTCGTCAGCGCATGGGTGGCCACGGTCAGACAGCGGCGCGCAGGCCGACTGGTCGGCGGCTATGTCTGGCCACTCGCCGGGTACATCGCGCTGGGCGCGGTGGCTGGGGCCATACTCGGCAGTGCGATGAGCAGTGACGCGGTCCGTGCAGGGTTTATCGCTTATCTCGCGCTGACCATCGCCGACTGCCTGTTCCGCAAGGGATTTCTGCACACGTCAGACCCTACCGCGCGGCGACTGCATGGCGTGCCCTTGAAAGGCATCGGCATTGGCGTCGTGGCCGCGTTGCTGGGTGTCGGTGGCAGTGTCATGACGGTGCCGATGCTACGCAGGTCCGGCCTGAGCATGGCCCAGGCGTCAGCGCTGGCAAACCCGCTGAGCCTGCCGGTGGCAATGGCAGGCGCGCTGATGTACGGCGTGATGGGGCAACTTCAGATGCCGGGCATGCACAGTGGTTTTTTCGGCTACATCTATCTTCCGGCGTTGGTACTGCTCAGCGCCGGCTCCCTGGCAGGCGTGCTCCTGGCATTACCGCTCGCGGGGAAGATCCCCGACAGACTGCATGCCCGCATCTACATCGCGTTACTGGCTGTTGTCGGGTTGAGCCTGGTGGTTAAGTGATCCCAGCGATTTGGGGCGACTGTCGCTTATTCAAGAAGGACTGTGCAATGGAAAGCATTCTGATAAAGACTTCTCGGCTGACACTTACCTACTGAACTTACAGTAATGTGGAAATCGTTATGATCGGCGAGGGATATTCAATGGATTGCTTGATCAGAAAGGCCAAAACCACGGATGCGTCAGCGATCAGCCTGGTGGTCGAGGCCGCGCTGCTTAAATCCAATGCCCAGGATTATCCGCCGAACGTCATTGACCAGGTCGTAAAAAGCTTCTCGCCCTCCGAAATCCTGAAATTTCTAAACCTGCGTGAAGTTTACGTCGCCTGCATCGACGCGCATATCGTCGCCACAAGGAGTCTTGCAGGAAATACTGTACGCAGTGTATTCGTCGATCCGGCCTATCAGTGACAAGGCATAGGGTGTCGTCTGATGGCGACCATCGAGTCAGTGGCCGTCAAGAGGGGCATTGAACGATTGCGTGTCCCCTCTTCTATCACTGCGCAAGGCTTCTACATTTCTCTAGGCTTCGTAAAGGTTCGGGACGCATTTCACGGCGCCGAGCGCACGATCATCATGGAAAAGATCCTGAGCCGGTAGCCTGGGACCGCGCTGGATACAGGCCAGGATTCGCCTTTTTACAGTCCAGCAATGCGTCCGCTTCGGTTCGAAAGCAGCCTCTCCGGGGATGCAGCGATCGGCGACGTGCGGATACTCTTAGGGCATAAGCTCGGACGGGAGTGCAGCTTCCGCCGCTCAGGGCAAAGTCGAGACTTGCTAATCACTCAACTACGTATGGAGGTATCAACCTCTGCAATCTCCCCCTCACACCTATCGTCGGCCATATTAAATTTTTTGTTACAGTTAGTGGCATTTTGCTTTTCCAAAGGTCATGCTTTGGAAACTCAACGCCACGAATGGATTCGGTCATGTACTTGAATGTCACGCTGACGCTGGACAGCAGCGTCTACTCGCTCAATGTCGTTCAACGCGTCGCCTATGCGCTGGCGTCGCGCCTCAACATCACCATTAGCCAGTCAGGCTCAAGCATTATCATGGTTGTTGCACCCACTGTGATTGTCGGTGCTGACACCCCACTATCGTCAGATACCGTCAGCGAGTTGATTCAAAGACATCTGAACGACTTTGCCCTCCGAGAACAGATCCAGCGCGAGACTTCCGGTTTGAGAGAGATTATTGCGAGCGCTGCACTCCGAGGTGCCGGGGTCTGATCATGCGCGCACACCTCATCGCCCGGGACACTGCTTATCAACTTCTGCCCTTTCGCTTCTTGCGATTGGACGACCACAGCGCGCAAGACATTTTGCTGACCGCTGAAACCGGTGAATACCTGTTCGTGTCTGAAGCCTCTTTGCAAGCTTTGGTAAGCAAACGGCTAGATAACCGATCGCCCCTGTACAAAGATTTACTCGCGCGGCATTTTATCTACGAGCCAGGAGGCCATGATCCAATCCCCGAGATCGCGGCCCAGTACAGAAGCCGTAAGAGCTTCATATTTGACGGTCCCGCCCTGCACATCTTCGTCGTCACACTTCGGTGCAACCACACCTGCCAGTACTGCCAGGTGTCTCGTGCCCCTCTCAGTGGTGGCGCTCACGACCTTTCCGAGCAAGACGCGGAACATGCCATCGCGCGGGTTTTCGAATCGCCGTCACCCGTCCTGACGATTGAGTTTCAAGGTGGGGAGCCCCTGCTCGCGTTTGAGCGGATCAAACAGGTTGTTGAGGCGGTTGAGCGGCGAAACGAGTCTGAGCAACGAAACATCCAATACGTCATCACAACCACGTTGCATCACCTCACCGATGACGTCCTGGACTTCGCAGCGCTACACCGCATTCAGTTCTCGACCTCGTTGGATGGGCCCGCATTTTTGCATAACGCAAATCGCCCCTCCCCTGGACGCGACTCGTACGAGCGGACCGTAGAAGGCATAAATAAGGTTCGTGCAAAGCTGGGACATGAAGCGGTATCAGCGCTGACTACGCTCACCGCCAAAAGTCTGTTACACCCTACTGAGATCATCGACGAGTACATTGCTCAAGGATTCAAAAGCGTCTCACTGCGTCCGCTCAGCCCTTACGGTTTTGCAAAAAAGTCTGCCAAGCGGCTCGATTATTCCATGGCTGACTTCATCGACTTCTATAAGAAGGCAATGGCACATCTGATCAACGTTAACGCCAGCGGCACATTTCTCTCCGAGGGGTACATGTCGCTTCTCCTCGCGAGCGTGCTGACACCCTTTTCATCTGGCTACGTCGATTTGAGATCTCCACTCGGCGCTGGCCTAGGGACGCTTGTATACAACTACGACGGCGATGTCTATCCGTCTGATGAATCACGCATGTTGTTGGAGATGGGCGAAGATGGTTTGCGATTAGGCAGCGTTCAACAGCCGCTGGACGAACTGCTCCGCTCGCCGGTTATAGCCTTGCTGCTATCCGCCGGCATCGCAGAGACCTTGCCCGGTTGCTCGGATTGCGCGTTGGTTCCGTACTGCGGTGCCGATCCTATCGAGCAATTCGCACGGCAAGGAGACCCCATCGGGCATCGCAGTTTCAGCACCTTCTGCGAGAAGAACACCTCACTGCTCACCTACCTCTTCAGCCAGTTGAAAGACGGCGACGACGTCACGCAAAAAGTGCTGATGTCATGGCTTTCCCGCCGCTCGCTGTACGATCTCCCCGCGTCTGGGTATAGGGGATAACGATGCTGCGTAGAGATACTCAATTCGATGTCCGCTACGTTGCAGCGCCCAAGCTGCTCAAGGTCATTACGCCCGAGGAGCTTATTGAAAAAGGCGCCAGAGTTTGTGCGGGTCAGGCAGATTTTGATGACCTGATTCTGTGGATGGGTACGGGCAACAATTATCACCACGAGCAGCTCATGACGTTGCCCGTAGGCGGTTTTTTGTTCCAAGAGCTTGCTCCGCAATATTCAGCATGCGGCGCAACCATTCTGGCCTCCCCAAGAGATCCTGAAGTCGTCCAGCCTGGCGATGTGATCGCCGTCAGCCCGGATACGAATGTGGTTCGAGTGGTTTACCGTCGAGGTGCGAACAGCAATCTGTTGTTCATGACCGACCGCTGCAACAGCCTTTGCCTGATGTGCTCTCAACCTCCTAAAGAGGTCGATGACCGTTGGCACATCGATGAGAACCTGAGCTTGCTGGACCTTATAGATCCAGGCTCCGAACAGCTTGGAATCAGTGGCGGCGAACCGACCTTGTACCGAGATGGCCTGCTGGCGATTATCAGACACGCTGCGGCTACGGTGCCCGAAAAGGCGCTGCACATTCTGAGTAATGGCCGCCTCTTGAGCGATGCGAGCTGGATTGCCGATCTGAAAAGACTCAACCACCCCAACATCACTTGGGGCATTCCGCTGTACGCAGACAACGCGAAAGACCACGACGAAGTCGTTAATGCGCCGGGTGCCTTTGCGGAGACTATGGCGGGCCTCTACAACCTTCAGCGCGCGGGGCAGCGGATCGAAATCAGAATGGTCCTGAGTAAGCTGACAGTGGCGCGCTTGCCAGAGTGGGCCCACTACGTGTTCAGGAATCTGCCCTTTACCCACCACGTGGCACTGATGGGCATCGAAAATACGGGACTCGCCAAGAAAAACTACGCGGCGCTCTGGATCGACCCAGCGGACTACCAGATTCAGCTGGCATCGGCGGCACATTTTCTAGACATTCGTGGATTGACTGTATCGGTCTACAATCTTCCGCTCTGCGTCCTGGAACCTACGCTTGGCCGGTTCTACCGCCAGAGCATCTCTGACTGGAAAAACCTATTCATAGACACCTGCCAGTCCTGCTCGGCAAAGCAAGCGTGCGCAGGCTTTTTCAAATCCCACTCGACACGTTGGCAGAGCAGGAATATTCATCCGCTTTCACCAAAAGAATTAGAGACACTGCAAGGAGCACCGTATGAAGTTGCTTGATCGTTGGAAAGTTTTGATCGGCCAGTCGCTAGCCCTGGCGCCGATGCTCGTCAGCCCACTGGCTGAATCCGGCCAATCGCAGCTCGCAGCGAATGACTGGCTCCCCCAGCCCAATAGCGCCCCGCCCGTTTTCAAAAACACTCTGAACGCCAGTGATGCGGTAAACGTGTACGCGGCGCATCGCTCGCACAGTTCACATAGTTCGCACAGCTCCCACTACAGCAGTTCAGGTGGCTACAGCGCGCCGCGATACTCTGCACCTACCACGTCGTATTACAGCGCTCCTGCCCCGACTACCAACGTGTATCGCTCTAGCACACCGAGCACTACCACGATTACTGCGCCGCGCGCGTCAACAACACGAGGCGCGGTGCCGGTCAGCGCTCCGGTTGCAGCAACTCCTGCGGCGACGGACGTCTCCATGCTGGTTCGCCGGGTGCAACTGGCATTGATGATTAAAAAATACTACTCGGGCGCCATTGATGGAGTTTTGGGGAACGGCACACGCGGCTCGCTCATGGCTTTCCAAGCCGACTCGGGAATCGCCAACAGCGGCCGCATGGACACGCCCACGCTCAATGCATTGGGGATTGCAATCCCGTAGCACTCAGCACTGAGCACTCCGGTGTTAGTAAATGGGAAGAGGTCGGTATTCAACTGCCGACCATATTCTGTTTTCCGCGAGGCAAAATTTAACGACAAGAGTCCACGATGAAAATCACCAACGTCCGTTTCGCTCCATGGGTAGGTTGCCAGTATGTGGATGGTCTGGACGGCTTGCGTATCCTACTTGTTTGCGAGTCTCACTATGGGGCAAAAAAACACGAGCGCCCGACGGCGACACCTGAAATCGTGAAAGCCTTGGCCCTCGGTGAAATGCATCCTTTGGCCACTAAGCGCCTTCGACGACACCCTCACTTCACCAAGATCATGAGAGCGGTGACTAACACCAGGCGGCACGCCACTCGCGACGACAAAGCTGAATTTTGGAGTCGGGTGGCTTATTACAATTTCATCCAGGAATTCATAAGAGATAAGAGGATTACTCCACGTGAAAACTCTTGGAAAAGTGGAGAAGATGCCTTTTCTGATGTGTTGGACGTGTTGGTTCCTGATTTGATTGTGTGCCTGAGCCTGCGCAACGGTCGCCGGATTCGCTCGCTCGCTGGCAACACACCTGTTGCTGTCGTGAACCACCCCTCATCCCGCTTCACATACTCAAATGTCAACTCTGTAGTGGCCAGGGGAAAACAGAACGCCCTCTTGCACAAGACTGCTAAGCAATCGTTTTTCAGAAGCGATCTGTTTGATCGCTGGAGTAAGGCTACTGACTCTGCCCTTCCTGCTCCTGGCGCTCACCTTTCTCAAGAACACGCAGCATCCCTCTTGACACAGAGGCAGCGTGCGATGAAGGAGCTGGATGGGACCATAGCAGCTCTGTATCGGCTCACTCACAACGTGGTTGTTGTCGGCGAGCCAAGGGGCCCGTTCCCGGCGCAGATGCGAGGATGACATTTCTCACCCATTGCGCGGGGTAATACGTACGCGAATGCAGCGGCATCGAAATCTAAGCGAGACCCAACCTCTTGCAGAGTCCAGGATGTAGTGAAGTGCAATCCAAGGATGTTCGGAATCGTCTTCGGCAGCATCACATTCTGGAGTATGAGAAAGCTGATACTCGCAGTCGTCAAGCGCGTGGCTGCTCTCCAAACGACCATTGCACACCGCTCGGCGCGCAATGATCATCCACCGGGAGCGCTACGATTCAATCCTTCGCTCGATGTTCACGCCCTAATCGCCCTCCAAGGTCCCGATTAACCGAAAGTTACCCTCGGACTCGCGTGTTGGTACCCGGGAGAGTTCACAACCCCACTACCCCCTCGTCACCCCCGGAATTTCCATATTGATCTTCCGCCAGAAAGCCTCGGAAAAGCTGTAAACCGAGAAGGCGATCAGGCCCAGCGCCATCGTGATCAACAACAGCCAGCCGGCCGGGAGATTCTGCAGGGCGTCGAGGGCTTCCTTCATGCCGGGCGGGTTCACGGCCTGGTAGGCAGAACCGCTGACGGCGAGCAGCAGCGCGATCTCGATGAACACGACGCCACGGGCGATCAGCCCGAATCTGGACACCGGGCGGACGTAGCGCATGACCTCTTCATCGGCCTCGAAATACTTCTCGAACGACGCCTTCCACCCCTTGATGATGTGAGCGATGCCGACACCCAGCGGCACGAGTGCGATCAGGTACACCAACACGTTGGAGTATCGCCAGGACAGCAGATGAGCCAGCCAGTCTTTGGCTTGCCCTCCGGAATCCCCTGAGCTTCCGATACCGCTCACCAACAGGCCCAATGCGAAAAACGCCAGAGCGCCGTTGACCAGACCTCCCGCCAGCAGCCCCGCGCGTATGACCACCCCTTTGAGATCCTTGCCGTGGTGGTCAACATCCCGCGTCGCCTGCAGGACGCGCCACGCAGCGAATGCGAGCAGGCCCGCCACCACGAGCCCCACCAGAAAGTAGCCGAACGGCTGACCCAGCAAGGCTTCCAGGCTTTTGTGGCTGTCCTTGGGTTTGGTCGAGTCCTGTGCGGCCAACAAGGCGAAGATGCCGATGATCAGGTAAAGCACGCCGCGGGCGGCATATCCTCCCCGTGCAAGGATGACCAGACTGTGATGCGCTGACATAGGCTGCATTCCGAAAGTGATGAATGAGCAGACCCTGTCAGTAGCAAGGGGTTCTATTCGTTGTCCGGCGCATATGCAATGCTGCGCGCGTCAACACAACCCGTGAGTATTCATCGATGCTTCTGCGCCATCTGCGTTATCTTCTGGCAGTTGTCGATCACGGCAACTTCACGCGCGCAGCGCAGGCGCTCTACGTTTCCCAACCGACACTGTCGCAACAGATCAGGCAACTGGAAGAGTCACTGGGCGCAGAGCTTCTTGAACGTGGCGGGCGGACGGTCCAGCCGACCGACGCCGGTGCGGTGTATGTCGAATACGCGCGGCGTGTACTTCGGGAGCTGGAGGCAGGAAAGCGCGCAATTCACGACGTCAAGGACCTCTCCAGAGGCCATCTGCGGGTGGCGATGACGCCCACGTTCATGGCCTATCTGGCGGGTCCTCTGGTGCGTGAATTTCTTGCCGATTATCCGCGTATCCATCTCGAGATTTTCGAGCTCTCCATGGCGAGTATCGAAGCGGGTCTGAGCGAAGACTCGCTCGACATTGCCATCGCATTCAGCGACGTGCGCAACCCGGATATCGAGTGGTCGCCCCTGTTCACCGAGCGTCTGGCCGTCATGGTCGGGCAAACACATGCGCTCTACCCCCGCGAGGAGGCGTTGACCCTCACCGAACTGGCATCGCTGCCGCTGGCGTTGCTGACCGATAATTTCATCACACGCACCTGCGTCGATGACTACTGTCGCGGCCACGGCTTCGATCCAAACGTCGTCCTCGAAGCAAGTTCGGTGAATGCATTGCTGGAGATTGTCCGGCACGCTCCTCTCGCCACGGTATTGCCGGAGGCGATCGCCCGCGACGACCGTTCGCTTCGCAAGATCGACTTCGCCGACGTCCCGCCGCGCCGCACGGCGGCCCTGCTGAAGAGGCGAAACGCTTACCAGAGCACGGCCTCCACAGCGTTTGAAGCCCAGGTCCGCGAAACCCTTTGTGCTCACTGAACCGGGCCTGACGCGACGAAAGTGCCCGCCTTGCCACGCCTCTCTTAATCAGCGACGACAGTCTTGGGTTCCAGAAAGGCTTCGAGGCCAAATACGCCGAATTCCCGACCGAGCCCGGATTGTTTCCTGCCGCCAAAGGGAGCCATCAGTTCGGAAGTGTGACGGTTGATCAGCACGGTTCCCGCCTCCAGTCGGGACGCTACCCGCCGAGCCATGTCCGGATCGCTGGAAAAGACGTAAGCCTGCAAGCCGTAGACGCTGCGGTTGGCCATGGCGATGGCCTGATCGAGCGAGTCATACGTCATGATGGAAAGCACAGGCCCGAAGATTTCTTCGTTGGCGATGTCCATCCTTTCAGTGACGTCGGCAAAGACGGTGGGCCTGACGTAGTACCCCTTTTCCAGCCCTTGTGGTCGACCCGGGCCTCCGGCAATCAGCGTCGCCCCTTGCTCCAGGCCGCGACGAATGCAGGTCTGGACACGTTCGTAGTGAGCCTGGCTTACCGCCGGCCCGATGGCGATCTGCAGGTCAGACGGATCACCGATGCGCATCGCGTCGACCTGTCGCCGAACGGCAGAAATGACCTCTCCCACCCTCGCCCGCGGGACGAGCAAGCGCGAGCCTGCGATACACGCCTGTCCGTTGTTCATGAACGCCGCGTTCATGGCCAGCGGCACGGCCGAGGCAAGGTCGACGTCGTCCAGAAACAGTGTCGCCGACTTGCCGCTCAACGCCAGGCTGACGCGCTTCATCGTCTCGATGCTCGCTCGGGCGATCTGTTTGCCCGTCGACGTCGAGCCGGTGAACGAAATCTTCGCAACGTCGGGATGGGTGGTCAGTTCGTCACCGACGTCATGCCCCCGGCCCAGCAGGATGTTGAACACCCCCTCAGGCAGGCCGGCTTCATGGAGGGCCGTCGCGAGGACGTGAGTCTGAATCGGGCTGAGTTCGCTGGGTTTGATCACTGATGCGCAACCGGCAGCAATGGCGCAGGCCAGCTTGCTGCAGACCGTGCCGGCCACGCTGTTCCAGGGCGCGATCAGCGCGGCCACGCCGACAGGTTCCATGATGACCGATGCCTCACCGATGGTTCTGACCCATTCATATCCGTCAATCACGCGCGCGGTGTTCTTGAAGCACTGGGCCGCATACTGACTGACCCACTGACTACGCGAGAGGACGCCACCGTACTCCTCAATGGCCGAGTCGCGAATGGCGTCCGAGTTCGACAGCACCGCCTGCTGCAACGCCAGCAGCATGTCGATCCGTTCCGCCTTGCTGGTGGATGCCAGCATGGGCTGCGCGCGCGTCGCTGCCTCGATGGCAAGCACTGCATCGGCGCGATTGGCGAGGGTGACTTGTCCAATCACCTGCTCGGACGCGGGGTTGATGATCGACAGCGTTTCCCTGCCCTGGACCTGGACGAATGCCCCGTCGATATAAGCCTGCTTGAAACTGCGCATGCGGTGATTCTCCTGTCGAAAACATGAAGGCGTTGAATCTAACAGTTGAAGAGAATCGAAATAACGCGCTCAAATACGGATGAATCATCTGGAAAACCGGGACAATGTATAAACACGGCCTTGTTGAACTCGAAGTCGTACTCGCGGTGGCAGATAAGCAGAGCTTTCGCGCCGCTGCGGTAGAACTGGGGATGTCCACCACCGGCGTGAGCAATGCGCTTCGGGGGCTGGAGGCGCGACTGGGTGAACGGCTGTTTCATCGCACCACGCGCAGCGTTGCACTGACCGATGCGGGGCGGCGGTTCGTCGAGCAGATACGCCCCGCTGTCGCAAACATCAACGCGGCGATGACGAGCCTTCAGGAACACAAGCCCGTCCCCGTCGGGACCTTACGAATAAACAGCTCGCTTGGCGCCGCGCTGATGGTGTTTCAGCCTCTCGTTCGCCAGTTTCTGAGCCGCTACCCGGGCATGACGCTGGAAATTGCCACGCAGGAAAAGCGGGTGGACATCGTCGCCGACGGTTTCGACGCCGGCTTGCGCCTGAGCACGGACGTTCCAGGGGACATGATTCGCGTCCCGATCACCGACAGTGTTCCCATCGCCGTCGTGGCCTCCCCCGACTATTTCGCGACCCATGCAAGGCCCGTGCGACTCGAAGATCTGCAAGCACTGCCGTGCATTCGCGCACGCTATCCCGGTGGCATGGCCTCACCTTGGGAGTTTCGCGAGAACGACAGGCCAATCACCGTCGACGTGCAGGGCTCGTTGATTCTTGATGCGCCGCTGATGATGCTCGAGGCCGCGAGAAACGGGCTTGGGCTGGCGCAGATGCCACGCTGGTATGTGGAGAACGATATTCGTGAGGGGCGATTGATCGAGGTTTTACCGCAATGGGCCAAGCCATTACCCGGCCTTTCGCTTTATTACGCAGGCCACCGACACATCCCGGCTGGACTGCGAGCGCTGATTGATCTGATCCACGAACAGCGCCGTGCCGATCTGTAAGCAGCAGCGCCGCAATGGCGACGCTCGAGCAGGTCTGCCGACAGCATCGATCAGCCGCAGCAGCGCCCGGCGAGCGCCAGGCACCGCGACATGATGCCGATCAGAATGGCCGGTAAGGCAGGAATTTGCCGTCCAGCGTGATGACTGCCCGGGAGCCGCCTTCGGGGTCTTCCACTTTCTTGATGTCCAGCTTGAAGTTGATGGCGCTGATGATGCCGTCGCCGAACTGCTCGTGAACCAACGCTTTCAAGGTGGTGCCGTAGACCTGGATCATTTCGTAGAAGCGGTAGACGGTCGGGTCGGTCGGCACGCCGCCCGGCAGGCTGCCGCGCAGAGGAATCGCTTGCAGCTGACGGACCTCATCCGCGCCGAGTTCAAGGCGCTCGCCGATCAGGGTCGCCACGTCTGCCACCAGCGGGTGTTGACCCAGCAACGCGGCGGTCACGTAAGTCAGGCTCAGGCCGGTGCCTTCGGCGAGTTGTTCGAAGGTGAGGCCTTTCTTGGCCTTGCTGTCGAGCACTCTGGCGGTCAGGGCGAGGGATGGATCCTGGTACGCGTTGGATTGAGTCATGTCGTTCACTCCGATAAGTAGATGAGGTGTCGCTGTGGTGCATGAAATCGGTGGATGGGGAGCCCGGTTCAGGGAATCAGGCCGCGGCCGTTTCCGGCGTTGAACCATAAGCGCAGGTTTCGGGATACGCGCTTAGCGACACGAACTCATTCGTGCGGCCATCCAGGGCGTCGACCGCCCCGCTTTCGATATCGTAGACCCAGCCATGCAGGTTCAACCGGCCTTGTTGACGGGCCAGACGCACGCTCGGGTGGGTAAGCAAATTAGTCAGCTGCGCCGCCACGTTTTCGCGAACCATCGAGCTCAGTTTGTGAGCCGGTGACAGGTGCGTGCGGCCTTGATTGATGACCTTGGCCGAGTCGGCGTGGCGCAACCAGCTGGCGACGGCGGGCAGGTGATCCAGGCATTTGCACTGCGAGATGGCGGTCATGGCGCCACAGTCGGAGTGGCCGCAGATCACGATGTCGGTCACACCGAGCACCGCCACGGCGTACTCGACCGTTGCGGACACGCCGCCAGGTTCCGGGCCGTAAGAAGGCACGATATTGCCCGCGTTACGGATCACGAACAGTTCGCCGGGCTCTTGCTGAGTCAGCATTTCCGGAATCACCCGGCTGTCCGAACAGGTAATGAACAACGTACCAGGGTTCTGCGTGGTCGACAGGTGTTTGAACAGATCGGTGCGTTGCGGGAATGCTTCTTTCTGAAACTTCAGGATGCCTTCGATGAGCGCTTTCATGGCGTTGGATCTCGGTGTCATGTGCTGTTGGAGCGATAGTGATCCCCACCGGTTATAACGTCCAAGACCTAAATACAATGCTTTCTATAAGCAGTGCCTATACCCCGCCCGCATGCATCTGGGGCCATGCCAAAGGCGGCCCGGCCGCAATGCGTTGAAACGGGCCCTGTTGATTAGTCGGATGGTGAGCTGTCCGGCAACCCTTTAACATTGATGCCTGTATTCGATCAGATGCGGGTTAAGCGGTGAGTATCAACTTCGATCTAAACGACCTGTTGGCCTTTCGCGGCGTTGTCGAGCAAGGCAGCTTCCGGCGCGCGGCCGACTCGATCCGCATCACGCAGTCTGCGCTGAGTCGTCGGATCGAGAAGCTTGAGACTGCGCTGGGCGTCAAGCTTTTCGAGCGGACGACACGAAGGGTCACGCTGACCAATGTCGGACGCGCGTTTTTGCCCCAGGTGGAACGACTGCTCGACGATCTTGATCTGGCGTTGCTGAGTGTGGGTGATGGCGGGGCCTTGCGCACCGGGACGCTGACGATCGCCTGCGTCCCCTCCGCCGCCTACTACTTCATGCCCCATGCGATCCGGGATTTCCACTCGCAGTACCCCAGGATCAAGATCAGGCTCATCGACGCCTCGGCCAATGAAGTCAGCGCAGCGGTGGCCTCGGGCGAGGCAGATTTCGGCGTGAGCTTTACAGGAAACCTGGCCCCTGAAATCGAGTTCAGTCTGCTCATGGAAGAGCGCTATGTGATCGCCTGCCGCAAGGATCACCCGATCGCCTCGAGAACCTCGATCACCTGGGCCGAAGCCTATCAGCATGATTACATCACCCTGGATAAGTCCTCCGGAAACCGACTGGTCATCGACCGGGCGTTGCCCGCAGTCCGGTTTGCCAGGGAAAGCGTTTGCGAAGCCCGTCATGTGACGACGGTCCTCGGTCTGATCGAGGCAGGCCTGGGGCTGGCGGCAGTGCCTTCCATCGCCATGCCGGTGGCGACCCATCCCATTCTTGCCAGCGTCGCCCTCACGGAACCTGAAGTGGTGAGGCAAATGGGATTGCTCAAGCGCCGCGGGCGTACCTTGACGCCTGCGGCGCTGGCGCTGGAGCGGCTTATACGCGAACTGCCTGCGCGCTTAGCGAGGGACTGAATCCAGGCCACTGGAGCGAACGGTGACCTGAGCTTGCGGGGATGCCAGATACTCCAGAAGCCGTCTGGCTTCAGCCGGATGCTCTGCATTTTTCGGGATACCACCGGCGAAGCGGGTGACGGACTGGACGTCTTCCGGAATTTTGCCCACGAAGGTAATGCCAGGCACCGGAAGCAGTTCTGCCACTTGCTGGAACCCGAGCTCGTAATCACCCTTCGCGACGACCGAGCCCACCGGGATACGCTCGATCATCTTGCTTTTGGGCGCAAGCTGATCCTGAATCCCGAGCTTCTTGAACAGTTCGTTCTCGATGTAGACCCCACTGGCGCTGTCGGAATAGGCAACGGATCTTGCGCCGAGGAGCACCTTTTTCAATTCTGCATCAGTGGCAATGGACGGCGTACCCGCGCCAGCCTTGACGGCCATGCCGATGCGCGAATCGGCCAGTTCGACGCGCGAGTCCGGATCGACTTTGCCCTGCTTGATCAGCTCATCCAGGGCGTAGCCCACCATGATGACCACATCGGCGTGCTCCCCGCGTGCCAGTCGGTTGGGAATCGCTTCCGGCGCTTTGCCCATGGACGGACCGAGCACTGTGTTCAACGTGTTGGCGCTGCTCTTTGCATAGGCGGGAGCCAGCCCTTGATAGGCAGCCGTAAAGCCGCCTGATGTCATCACGGTCAGCTCCTCGGCGTGGGCAGCGGCGCTGAACGCCCATCCAGCCAGTAATAACGCGTGGCAAGTTTTGAATAACGATGGCATGAGCACTTCCTTCGATTAAGCAGTTGCAAGAGATTGAGCAGACAGGCGGCGGTACAACACCAGCGTCGCGATAAACGCGCAAAGCGCGGCGAAGATCATCCAGTACGCGGGCGCTGCTTTATCCCCCGTCACGTGAATCAACCAGGTTGAAACGGCGGGCGTGAAACCGCCGAATATCGCGGTCGCGAGGCTGTACGCCAGGGAGAAACCGGCGACCCGAACCTCCACGGGCATGATCTCCGTGAGTGCCGGAATCATTGCGCCGTTGTAGATCCCGTACAGGAAAGAGAACCAGAGCAGGACCTCAAGCATGTGTGCGAAAGAAGGCGCTTGAGCCAGGAACGACAGCGCGGGATACGCCGTGATCAGGGTCAGTAACGACATGGCCGCCAGCAGCGGCTTGCGCCCGAAGCGGTCGCTCAGGGCGCCACCGATGGGCAGCCAGATGAAGTTGGAAACACCCACCAGCAGCGTGACAATCAGCGCGTCGCTGGTAGAAAGTTGCAGGACCGTTTTGCCGAAGGTCGGCGCATACACGGTGATCATGTAAAACGCGGTCGTGGTCATGGCGACCATCAGCATGCCCAGGAACACAATGCTGGCATTGTTGTAGAGCGTGCCGAACACATCTTTCATCGTCGGTCGATGGGTGCGATTCGCAAATTCTTCGGTCTCCTGCAGGCTGCGACGCAACAGGAAAATGAACGGGATGATCAGGCAGCCGATCCCGAACGGAATTCGCCAGCCCCATTGCGCCAGATCGACCGGCGTCAACCAGAGATTCAGGGCGTAGCCCAATCCCGCTGCGACGACGATGGCCACCTGTTGACTCGCCGACTGCCAGCTCGCATAGAAGCCTTTTCGGCCAGGCGTCGCCATCTCCGCCAGGTAGACGGATACGCCGCCCATCTCCGCGCCTGCGGAGAAACCCTGCAATAGCCGCCCCAGCAGCACCAGCGCCGGAGCCCACAGCCCGATGCTGGCGTAACCGGGGACCAGCACAATGAGCAAGGTGCCGCTGGCCATGATTGCCAGCGTGACGATCAATCCCTTGCGACGGCCGACATCATCGATGTAGGCCCCTAGCAATACGGCGCCGAGTGGCCGCATCAGAAACCCCGCGCCGAACACGGCGAAGGTCATCATGAGCGAGGCGAATTCATTGGAGGCGGGAAAAAAGGCGGCTGCGATATGGGTGGCGTAAAAGCCGAAAAGGAAAAAGTCGAACTGTTCCAGGAAGTTTCCGGACGTGACCCGAAAGACCATGCCTGCCTTCGACGCGCCTCTGGAAGCGAGGTTTGGCTGTTGCATTGTGTTCTCCAGCGTTTTTTAGAGTGTTTGTAAGCGCTTGTAACTGGAGATTCTGTGGGAAACGGACGCATTCGATAATCGCTGAATTTTCATCTATTGATTCGCAAAAGCGATCAGTGCCTGCATCGCTGTCGTTATATGAAAAACACTCTGCCCACTTCGCCTGTCATCTCGCCTTGACCGTCCACAGCTGATCGATTCGGGTGGTGAAGCTTTGGCTCATCAGGTCCCGGCGCATGGCCCATCCCGGGTCTCGGGGTACGCTGGCGACCCGCAGCGTGCCGCGGCCCCAGCGGCCGTTGATGCCGTCCAGCACACTCATGATTCGGCTGGCCGCCTGCGTCTGGACGTGGGCGAACAGGTCGTCGGTGAACTCGCCAGGCTGGCGCAGATCCATGAGCAGGACCTCGGCCTTGCTGTATTTGTAGCCCGGGCGGAAGACTCGATCGACGGCCTCGGTCGCACATTTCGTCATCAGGCGAACGTCGTTGGTGGGGTACGGCAGTTCTATCAGCGCGCCATTGGCGTACCGGGCCTCTTGCATATTGAACATGCCGGTACGGATGCTCACGCGGATCGTCTTGCAAAGCGAGTTCTGCGCCCGGAGCTTTTCCGCCGCCCGATGCATATAAGTGGCCACCGCTTCCTTGATCGGCGCGATCTCGGTCAGGCGCTCGCCGAACATCCGGCTGCAGCAGATTTCCTGCTTGGGCACGTCCGCCTCAGCCAATTCCAGGCAGGAAGTACCCGCCAGCTCCCGCGCGGTTTTCTCGATCACCACGCTGAACTTCTGGCGAAGCGTCCAGGCGTCCGCCCTCGCCAAATCCATCGCGGTTTTGATCCCCATCACTTCCAGGTGAGCCTTCATCCTTCTGCCGATGCCCCAGACCTCCCCTACGTCAGTGTTGCGCAAGGTCCAGTCGCGCTTGAAGGCCTCGCAGATGTCCACCACGCCGCCGGTCTTGTCGAGAAGACGCTTGGCCGTGTGATTGGCGAGCTTTGCCAGGGTCTTGGTGCGGGCGATGCCCACCCCGACGGGAATGCCGGTGCGCTTGTAGATGGTCGAGCGAATCTTGCGTCCAAAGGCCGTCAGGTCGCCGGGGATGCCAGTCAGGTCCGCGAAGGCTTCGTCGATGCTGTACACCTCCAGCGCCGGCACCATCGACTCGATGATCGTCATCACTCGCTCGCTCATGTCGCCGTAGAGCGCATAGTTGCTGCTGAACGCGACCACGCCGTTGCGACGCAGATGGTCTCTGATCTGAAAGTACGGCTGACCCATTTTCACGAAAGGCTTGGCGTCGTAGCTGCGCGCGATGACGCAACCGTCGTTGTTCGACAGCACCACGATGGGCGTCTTCGCAAGATCAGGCCTGAAGACCCGCTCGCAGCTGGCGTAGAAACTGTTGCAGTCGATCAGCGCGAAGACCGGCTCAGGGTTTGTCATGATCGCGAACGCTGTATTTCACCACGCCCCAGATCACCAGTTCGTCGCCCTCCATTACGTGGCGCGGCGGGTATTTCGGATTCTCCGACATCAGGATCAATTCGTTCTCACGCCTGTGCAGCCGCTTGCACAGCGGCTCGGTGTTGAGCGCGGCGATGACGATGTCGCCATGTTCAGCGTCGAGACTGCGATCGACGATCACGATGTCGCCGTGATAGATACCAGCACCTTGCATGCTGTCTCCGTCGATCTTCACCAGGTACACATGGGGCGCACGGATGTCGAAAAGCTCGTCCAGCGATATATGCTTTTCGATGTGATCGGCGGCAGGCGACGGGAAGCCTGCCGGAACGTGGAACGAGTAGAGCGGCAGTTTTTCGCCGCCCGCCGAAAGTGGCCCGAGAAAGGTGATGCTCATGTTGCAGCCTTGTGCAGGATAACTGTATGTATATACAGTTAACGATTTACGCCGCTTGCGGTCAATCTCATGCGCATGACATTTCGACGGGTGACAGGCCTGGACGAGCCGCAGCAGTAACGTGAGGAGAGAAGACGTTGAGCCATGAACCGCAATCGCGACTGTTTTTCGCCCTGGGTTGCCCGCCGGCGCTGAGGAAGTCGATCTCTCAATGGCGAACAGGGTTGTCGCTGCGCAGCGGTCGGCCGGTGCCCACCGCCAACTTTCACCTCACGCTGCTGTTTCTGGGATCCGTCGACAAGGCGCAGATCCCGCAGATTTGCGCCGCCGCAGCCAGGATCAAAGTGCCGGGAACACCGCTGACAGTGGTCCTCGACCGGCTGGATGCCTGGCGTCAATCGAAAGCGCTGGTGCTCACGCCCGAGGATGCCCCTCCCCAGCTGCTGCGCCTGTCCTACGCGCTGGAACAGGCGATGCTGGCTTTCACGAGCGATCAGAAGCACAAGGAATTTCGCCCGCACTTGACGCTGACACGTGACTATCAGGGCTCGGTGCCGGAGGCGGAAACTCCTTGCGAATTCGTGCTGCGAGCGGACCGCTTCACGCTTTACGAATCCCATAAAGGCCAGTACCGCGTGGTGGCGCAGTGGCCGCTGGTTCCGGTTGCCTAGGCCGGTTGACGGACAGGTTCTGCGCGCCAGTGCCTGCCCAGCCACTCGGCGGTCTGTTCCAGGGGGATGGGTCTGGAGACCAGATAGCCTTGAACGAATGAACAGCCCAATGCCTTGAGCACCTCAAGTTCTTCCAAGCGCTCCACGCCCTCGCTGACGCACTCGAGCGCCATGTCGGCGCTCAATGCGATCAGTGATTTGACGATCTTGTAGCTGGCGGCATTGCCCTCGATCCCGCTGATGAACGTGCGATCGATCTTGAGTTTGGTCAGCGCCAGGGCATGAAGCTGACTCAGGCTGGAATAGCCGGTGCCGAAGTCATCCAGGGAGACGCCGCAGCCCAGCTCGCGGAACGCGTTGATCGCACAGCGGGCCTGATCCAGGTCCTGTATGACGGCGGTTTCGGTGATTTCGAAGTCCAACCGGTGCGGCGCGAAACCGCTGCGCTCAATGACGCCGATGATCTTGCTCACGGCGTCTCTGGAGCCGCAGTCATGGGCTGAAAGGTTGAACGAAAGCCGAACATCGTCGGGCCAGGACGAAGCACCGGCCAAGGCTTTCTTCAGCAGCGGCAGCGTCAGCCGGTTGATGAAGCCGATGCGCTCGGCCACCGGAATGAACAGGCCTGGCGCCACAGGTCCCAGATCGGGGCTGACCCAGCGCGCCAGCGCCTCGAACGCCACTGTTCGCCCCGTGTGGACGTCGACGATGGGCTGAAACACCAGATCGAACTCTTCGACGATGTTGGCCCGTCGCAAGCCCTGTTCGGTCGCGCCGTCGCGCTTGAGGTCGCGGTAGTGCGCCGTCGAAAACAGACACAGTGTCCCGGCGCCCGCGCGCTTGCTGTCGTACAGCGCGTAATCGGCGAATTCGTAAGCTTCCACGGCATCGCTGGCCATGTCCGGAAAGATCACCAGCCCAAGAGAGGCGCTGATCGCGATCTGGATGTTGCCGATGATGAAGGGCTCGCGCAGCGCGTCGCTTATGCGGTCGCCCACGGCGATCAGGTCCTGCTCTGACTCGACGTGCTGAACCAGCAGGCCGAACTCATCGCCGCCGAGCCGCGCCAGTTGCACATCCGCCGTCACGAATTCCAGCAGACGCTGCCCGACCTGAAACAGCAGCTTGTCCCCTACCCTGTGCCCATAAACATCGTTCACCGGCTTGAAGCCATCGAGGTCGATGAGTCCGATGGCCAGTTTCGCCCCGTCCAGCCGAGCTTGCGCCAGGCCCTGATCGAGCAGCGAGAAAAACCGTCGCCGATTCGGCAATCCGGTCAGGCTGTCTTCGTTGGCGAGCCGCTGGTTTTCTTCGCTGAGTTTTTCCGAGCGGGCCTGGGTGTTCACCAACCGCGTGAAGTCCTGATACTGGTCGTGCATCACCAGGATCATCGCCGCGGACACCAGCAGCACATTGATCGCCATGGCGGTGTAAGTGGGGTTGCCCGCCGCCAGAAAAAACACCACGAATGCCAGGTTGACCACCACCGTGGTGGTCAGCGCGGCGGAGCGCAAGTGCATCAGACAGAAGATGCAGGCGATGACGGTTATCGCCATGTAGAACGCGACGTGGGAACGGGTATAGCTGTCCCCGTACGGGAAAAGGGCCAACGCCCAGGCGGTGAAACTCAGGGCGATGAAAAACGCCAGACGGTTGGTGCGCGTGAGTGTCTTGAAAACCCGTTCGGGTGTGGCAGGCACGCTTCGCAAGCGCCACCACATCAAGGCGCGCCCGCTGCCCAGCAGTGTCAGCGCAGCCGGTACATAAAGCGCGAGCCAGCGCGGCGCAATGGTGTAGTGCGTGGCAGCCAGGGCCAAAGTGTTGATCAACAGAATCGCGTACATGATCGGCAACTGCCGGGACAGCGCGACGTATTGAGCTTTCAGTAAGCGGGGATTGTCGCGCTGCACCGTGATCAACGGCCTCAGACGGTGCAATAAGAAACTCTTCATGGTTGATGCTCAAGCGCTCACGAAATCACGAGAATGCTGTTGGTCACAGCAGTAAAGCGCTTATTACGCCTGCCTTATCCATCGGCCATGGGCGGCATTTCTGAATACCGCTCATAGCATTAAATGGGGAGCAAAGCTTTGAACGGCGCGGCCTGCAGCATTTTCAGCCGATGAAATGCCGACGAGTTACGCGCGTCGTGTCAGCGCGTCTGACCGCGTCGCAGAGCGGTCCGGGCACGATCATCATGCCCGTTGCAGTCCGCTGATCCCGGCAAGTGCGGCGTCAGGTCTTCGGCCAACCAACAGCGCTGGCGTAACCTGCTAGATTCAATGGGAGTCAGTTGCCTGAACATCTGTTTATTCCCAAGCAGATCGTCAAGGAATGTCAGTCGTGTGCCGTTGACAGGTTGTTTCCCGCTGCAAATGGCTCATACCTTCATTAACGAGAGGGATGACTCATGAAAGCCGTTTACGTTGCGGTATTCGCAGCACTGCTGATCGGCTGCGCGTCCGACGGACACAATCCGGTAAAGGACGCGCACTCGCCACCGCCAACCGGCGCCAGGCAACTCAGCGGCACCGAAATCTCCGGTCAATTCATTGGCCGCCCCCATCAGAGCGTGACCTCAAGCGGACAGACGTTCACCGAGGTGCTGTCGCCCGACGGCAACGCCAGGATTCAGATCAGCGGCAATCCCGAAGCAACCGGAAAATGGAAGATTACCGGCGACGTCATTTGCGTGACGTATTCGGCCTATGGCGAGGAATGCAACATTGTGAAAGCCGACGACCACGGTTTCTGGTTCGTCGACACCGCCAAGGGCACCACCAACAACCGGTTTCCTCGGTAGATCCGGCACGCCATAACGCGCCCGTTCGGGGCTCATGCCCGCTGAATCCCGAGCCGGGTCTGCGAATGCAGCGTTCGCCTCCAAGTAGCCGCATGCCCGCCACGCGCCGGATGATCGCGTCCGGCGCGGAGTCGGGGCGAAGACCATGCCTCTCACGCGCCTTGGGCAATGAGCAGCTCGCGCAGTTGTGCAACGTCCTTGAGTCGCTCCAGATGGTTGATCTGATCGATCAGACGCTCGCCGCGATCCTGGCCGATCACCGGAACGATCAAGTCACGGACCTTGTTGTTTACCGCCTCCACGCTCAAGGGGTTTTCCTTCGTGCCTGACGGGAAACGGGTGTGATGCGTGACGGTCCGGCCATCGGTCATCGTCACGCTGACCTTGGCGCCGCGCGGGGCTGCGGGGTCGTCCAGCGCGGGATCGGCGAACACCTTGATCTTGCTGCGTTGCGCCACCAGTCCTGGGTCATGCATCAGCGCGGCATCGTGGCTGTCGACGAACGACACCTGACCTTTGACCACCGCCACGGCCACCATGTGGGCACAGTTCACGTCCGGCATGGCGCTGTCACCGACGATGCCGACCGCATCGCTCGGCACCCTGACTTCGATGCTCCGAACGTTGTCCGGGGTCAGTCCATGGGCCTTGCGCAAGGTGAGGATGGCGTCGAGGGGCGACTGGATCGGGTAGCCGACCGAGTACGTCTTGATCGCGGTTTCGACCACGAAGAAACGCTTGCCGAGGCCGTCCACCATCTGCTCCGGCTGGGGCTGGGTCGAGAGTGCAATCAACAGATTGTGAGTGCCGTCCAGCACGTCGGCGACGCCCGTCATGCCGGCCTGGACCATGCTCACCGCCTGAACCCCGTTACGCGCCCCCATGCCGGCAAAATCGAATGCCTTTTCGATATGGTCATGGTCTTTGACCCAGCTCCAGATGCCCGACTCCTGCTGCGCGGCATAGGACAAGGCATAACAGGTGTTCAGCGCGTCCAACTGGGCCAGTGATGCCGCCCCGGCGACCGCGCCAAAGGTGGCCGCGGTGCCCTCGGCGCTGCGATGCGAACCCCTGACCAGATCAGGCCCGAGCGCCATCAGCAAACGGCAGCCCGTGTCATACCCCAGCGCCACCGCGCGCATGAACGCCTCGCCGCTGCTGTGGCGCGATTCGCCCATGGCCAGCGCGGCAGGCACGACCGAACTGCCCGGGTGGGCTTTGGTCACTGGTTCGAAGTCATCGGTTTCATCGGAGTGCGCGCACATTGCATTGGCCAGTGCCGCGTTGATGGCAGTGGTACGAAACCCCGAACCCACGACAGAGGCCTGCTCCGTGCCGCCCTGCCCCGCGACGTAGCGAAGGGCAAGTTGGCCCGGGCGCATCTGCGAACCGGAAATCATCGCGCCGATGGTATCCAGAATGTGGTTCTTGCAGGCCACCGCCACCGCGTCCGGCAACGGAAGATCCCGAGAGGCGACAATGTAACGGGCAAGCTGCGCCGTGATGTCGCCGGTTTTTTCCGACGCCAGAAGCGCTCCGCAGGGCGTCAGTCCGACCGCAAGCAGTGCACCGCCTTGCAGCACCCGGCGACGGGACCACGATAATGTGTTCATGGAGCCTCCAGTGTCCCGTCGTGATGGACGCGGGACGGTTATTGTCATGGGAGATGAAACGGCACCGCGCTGGAAGGCTCAGGCCTTTGAGGTCGCCGCCTTGGCAATCTCGGCAGCCGAGGCCAGCGACTCGACGTTGCGACACAGCTGGATGAGGTGCTCAGCCTGAGTCTGCGTCAGGATGTCTTTGGCCAGATCGAGGAATTTTGCGTCCAGTTGCTGATCCGTCATGGGCACTTCGACGCTGCCGATCGCGTGCTCGATAAATTTGTGCAGCGTACGTCCGTCGTTGAGGGTGATGGTCATGTCGACCTGCTCGGGCTTGATCGCGGGGTCGATGGTCGCCACCACCCGATCGCGCAATTTAACGACCGTCGGATCCTGCACCGCCTGATCGCTGTACTGGCGCTCGCCCGCGGCGCCCTGAACGATCGCAACGGCAACGGAGTGGTAAATGCTGAATTTGCCCTCCAGACCGATCTTCGGGGTTTTCTTGCCCGTCAGCTCGATCACGAGCGGGTGAACCTTCAAGTCGACTCTGGCGATCTGGTCAGCGGTCAGCTTGTATTCGTTGCGCAACTGGATGGCCGCATCGAGGGCCGGGTGGATCACGATCCCGCAGGCGAAGGGTTTGTAGGTATTGAGCGCGGACTCGTAGTGGCTGCCCAATCCGTCGGTGATCTGACTGAAATCCTGCTTGGTGCTGATGGTGTGCGCCCAGCCACGTTTCGCCTCGATCATCATCTCCGAGCTGGTGTAGTTCTGGGCGGCCAGCAAGGCTGCGAACAGACCGTTGCTCGCTGCCCGGCCAGGGTTGAAGCTTTTGTTCATCGATCCGAATGACTCCCGCAGCCCGACCGGCTGCGAGGCCGCCAGCCCCAGTGCCCAGACCATCTGCTGCTCAGTCAGCCCAAGCAGCTTGCCCGCCGCCGCGGCAGCACCGAACACCCCGGCGGTGCCCGTGATGTGCCAGCCCACATCGTAATGTTCCGGGTAAACGGAATTGCCGATCCGGCACTCGGTTTCAACGCCCAGAACCAGGGCGTTGAGAAACGCCTTTCCAGACACCGGCCGATACTCCGAAAGGGCCAGAATCGCCGAAACCACTGGCCCGGCCGGGTGGATGATGGTTTTCAGGTGCGTGTCGTCGAAGTCGAAAATGTGGCTGGCGACGCCATTCAGAAACGCCGCGTTCATGATGTCGAACCGCTCGCTGCGCCCCAGCAGACTCGCTTGTTCTGGCCCCGAAAACGGTTTCAGCGCAACGATCGCTCGCTCAACCGTCTCATGATGGGAGCCACCGACCGCGACACCGACCCAGTTCATCAGCGTGCGGCAGCCTTCCCTGCGCACGTTGGCGGGCAGATCCTCATATCGGGCCTTCACCAGATAGGCGGCGAGGATCCGGGTGACGTCCTTACCCTGCGAAGCGCTCGCGCCACCGGCGGCAGCCGTTGAGCTGGACGCACCCGATGCCTTGGGCTCAGCCGAAAATGCCAGGCCGGGGGCGGCTGCGGCGACGGACCCGATGGCGCCAGCCTTGAGCAGTGTGCGGCGGTTGAAAGAATTCATAGATGCTCCTGTGCTTGTCATTATCTGGATGCATGTGCTTTCACGCACCGATGATCATGACGCACAACTTCTGCTAAGTTAATTGCAATAATGTTGGGTACTTATGCATGGTTAACATGAATGTTGAGATGGGAGATCTGCGCGCGTTGGTGGCCGTTGCGGAGCTTGGAAGCTTCAGTGCTGCCGCCAGAGAGCTGCATCTGTCGCAGCCCGCGTTGTCCAGACGGATCTCGAAACTGGAGAGCAATCTGGGCGTGCGACTGCTGGAGCGAACGACCCGCCGCGTCGAGCTGACGGCCACCGGACGCGAGTTCGCTCGTAAAGCGCGTCAGGTGGTCAACACGTTCGACGAGTCGTTCATGGGGATAAAAGAAGGCACGAGCAACCTGCGCGGTGAGGTCACTGTCGCTTGCGTGCCGACCGCCGTGCATCACTGCCTGCTGACGGTACTGACCGAATATCAACGGCTGTACCCGCGCATTCTGGTCCGCGTGCTGGACGAAGGCGCCAGTGACGTGCTGTCCACGGTGGCGCGCAACGAGGCCGACTTCGGCATCAACTACATCGGTGTGCAGGAAGCGAATCTGGAGTTCGTCCCGATCTTCAAGGAGCGATTCGTGGTGGCCTGCCGTCGTGACCATGCGCTGGCGTCCCGGCGCTCGGTCACCTGGGCGGAGCTGACCCGGCACGACTACATCGCGGTGAGCAAGGCCAGCGGCAACCGTTTGCTGCTGGACCTGGCACTGGCGGACGTTCCCGACCTGCCAACGGCCATCTGCGAAGCCCGGCACGTCCGGACTGTGGTCGACATGGTGGCCGCCGGTCTGGGCGTCGCGGCGGTTCCGCAACTGGCGATTCCGCCTCACCTGATGCGCTCGGAATTATGCGCCGTGCCGTTGATCAAGCCCGTGCTCAACCGCACCAGCGGGCTGATCAAGCGCCGCGGACGCGTGCTCTCCCCAGCGGCCGAGCGCCTGTATCAGATGATCCTGTCTTCAACCGCGAACGGTCAGGAAGCGGCCGGCGATCGATGATCCAGAGCAAATCGCCTCGTTCACCGAGCATCGGCACCTGTGCTGATGTCTACCGAATCGCACCCGTTTCGGTCGTCTGATGCGGCCTGGAAGCCTCCAGTAAGGATTGATGATGCGTGGACGCAAACCCATGAGACCTTCGACAGCCGATCCCAGCCGCGAAGGCCTGGCGTTGAACAGTGGCAACAGCGCGACGGTCTTTCGACTGACCTTGAGCTTCATGCTGCTCATGGTGATTTCATTCCTGGCCGTCGAGGGGTGGAGGTCCTGGCGGGACTACCGGCATGCGTATGCGTCCGCCCAGGACTCCGCCAGAAACCTTGCCCAGGCCACGGCGCAACACGCCGAAGATGCCGTCCGCCAGGTCGATGTGCTGACCGCCGAGTTGCGCGAGCGCGTCGAGGGCGACGGGCTCGGCAACATCGATGTTCCCCGGATCCGCGCCCTGCTCGACCAGCAAACCAGGATCATGCCGCAGCTTCAGGGCTTGTTCATCTATGCGGCGAACGGCGACTGGGTCGTGACCAATCAGTACATCACCCCCGAAACGGCCAATAATGCCGACCGTGAATATTTCGCCTTCCACCGCACCCATCCCGGGCGAGGGATTCGCATCGGCAACGTTGTGAAAAGCCGCTCCTCGCGGGAGCTGGTCATTCCCATATCCCGTCGGCTGGACAACCCCGATGGATCGTTTGCCGGCGTGCTTCTCGGCACCATCAAGGTCAGCTATTTCCTCGACTATTACGGGGATTTCAAGATTGATGACAAAGGCGCGCTGGTGCTGGCGATGCGCAGCGGCGAAGTGCTGGTCAGGCGGCCGTTCGTGGCCCCGACGACAGACCGCAGCCTTGCGCAGAGCGAGATTTTCACCCGTTATCTTCCGTTCTCGAACGAAGGTGTCGCCGAGGTCAAGGCGGTCATCGACAACACCTACAGGCTTTATGCCTACAGAGCGCTGACGTCGTATCCGCTCGTCGTGGAAGCGGGCCTTTCGCGGGAGTCTTTTGTGGGGCCATGGCGCCATGATCTGTTCAAGACCGGCATGGTGCTGCTCGTGCTCATCGCCGGACTCAGCGGTTTCGGGGTGTTGGTGCTGACCCAGCTGCGTGCGCGCATCGAACTGGAGGAGCAGATCCGCATTGCGCATCAGACGGTGCACGACATGGCGCTGACAGACAGCCTGACGGGCCTGGGGAATCGTCGAAAGCTGGATATCGCATTGGCACAAGAGCTGGAACGGGCGCGGCGCCAAGGCACGCCTCTGGCGCTGATCATGCTGGATGTCGACTACTTCAAGCGTTTCAACGACCGCTATGGCCACCCTGCCGGTGACGAGTGTCTGCGCCAGGTGGCGTCGGCCATCCGGCAAGCCCTCAAGCGGCCAGCGGACCTGGCGGTGCGTTACGGCGGTGAAGAGTTCACGGTGCTGCTGCCGGACACTGATGCCCGCGGCGCCGGGCAGTTGGCCGAGGAGATATTGCAAGCCGTTCGCGCGCTGGACATCGAACATGCCGATCATCCGCTCGGCAGGGTGACCGCAAGCGCGGGCGTCGCCTGCGGCACACCGGCCAGGGACGGGACCACGCCGGCAGGCCTGATCAAGTCGGCGGATGCATTCTTGTACGTTGCGAAGAACGGCGGCCGGAACCGGTGGTGTTCCGAGGCGGCCAGCACTGTGTTGGATTACGAAGCGCCGTCGGCCTGACGTCGGCTGCGGTCGCAAAACGCAGTCCCGTCTGCAGGCTGAACCCGTCGCCGCAGCACCTCATACGCTTCCATGGGGCGCGAGATGTTCACTCAGGTAGTCCAGCAGGACGCTCACCTTCGGCAACGATTCTCGGGTCTTGAGCCAGACAAGGTTCATCGGCAGGCCTTCCGTTGCAAGCTCGGGCAGAACCTCAACCAGGCGCCCCGCATCGAGATGCCCCTGAACCAGCCAGGTAGGCAATTGCGCAATGCCATAGCCCGCCAGTGTTGCCGACACCTCGCCTTCGCCGTCACCCACCGCAATGCGGGGATGGATGACGCGTCGCTCCTGATCGCCCGGCAGACGGCCCTTGAGAAACCACGGGCCAACTTGCCCATCCGTGAGCCCATATGCGATGCAGTGATGGTTCTCCAGTTCCGTGACTGAACGCGGCGTGCCGTACTCACTGAGGTAACGCGGTGCCGCGCAGAACACCAGACGCTGGGCGCCTATGAACCTGTGGCCAAGACCGGAATGCCAGGCGTCCGGCCCACCGATTCGAACGACGATGTCGATCCCCTCATGGACCGGATCGACAAAGCGATCCGAGAAGGAAATGTGCGGGTGAAGCGACGGATACGCCCGACCGAACTCGAGTATCAACGGCAGCACGTGCAGGCGTCCGTAGGAAGCTGGCAAGTCGATCCGCACCCTACCATGGGGCTCATGCCGGTCAGAAGCGATCTCCAGCTCCGATTCCTCAAGGTCAGCCAGCACGCCGGTGCAGGTGCGGTAATACTTGACGCCCGCCTCGGTCAGAGAAAGCCTTCGGGTGGTCCGGGCGAACAGGCGCTGTCCCAATCGCTGCTCCAGCCGGGCGACGCTCTTGCTGACCGCCGATGCCGTCAGATTCAGGCGCAGCGCGGCACTGGCGAAGCTGCCCACATCAGCGACCGTGACGAACACATCGATTCCTTTAAGCCGCTCCGAAGAATACATGGCACCTCTCGATTACTGAATCCAGTTCCGCATGACCGGTCATTTATATCCCGGATGAGAAGGTAAATCTCTAATAGGCTATGCCAAAATCCCTTGGAGCGTCACCTTTCATGCATCCCTCGACCACAGAAGCGGTGGCAGCGCCCTCCGCTTCCGCGCGATCCGCCGTTCAGATCCTCATCATGGCGGTCGCCGCCTTCATCATCGTCACCACCGAGTTCCTGATCGTCGGGCTGTTGCCGGCGATGGCGCGCGACCTCAACGTCTCGGTGGCCGTAGCCGGTCAGGTGGTCACGCTCTTCGCGTTCACCGTGATGCTGTTCGGGCCTGTCCTCACAGCCAGACTGGCGGGCGTCGAACACAAGAAACTGTTCACGCTGATCCTGCTGGTTTTCGCGGCGTCCAACGTGCTTGCCGCGTTGTCGACCAACATCTGGATAATGGCGCTGGCGCGGTTCATCCCTGCGCTCGGCTTGCCGGTCTTCTGGGGAACCGCCAGCGAGACCGCCGGCCAACTCGCAGGTCCCGGTAACTCCGGCAAAGCCGTCTCGCGGGTTTATCTGGGCATCTCCGCCGCGCTGGTCTTCGGCGTGCCGTTGGGTACCGTTGCGGCTGACTCCCTCGGATGGCGCGGCAGCTTCTGGGTGCTTGCCGTCATCTCGTTGATCATCGCGGCGCTCATGCAGCTTTGCATGCCCACGCTTCCGTCGTCCCCGCAGAAACAGCAAGGCGAGAAACAGACCGACATTCTCAAACAGCCACGTTTTCTCGCCCACATTCTGCTGTCGGTGCTGACGTTCACAGCGATGTTCACGGCCTATACCTACCTTGCCGACATCCTGCAAAGCCTGGCCGGCGTTCCGGCAAACCAGGTGGGATGGTGGCTGATGGGGTTCGGCGCCGTGGGCATGATCGGCAACCACTGGGGCGGAGCGCTGGTGGATCGCTACCCGCTTGGGGCAATGGTCTTGTTCCTGATCGTGCTGGGCGTCGGCATGACCGCCGCCGCGCCTCTGGCGGCCAATCATCCCTGGCTGATCTGCGCGCTGGCAGTATGGGGCGTGGCGTACACGGCACTCTTCCCCATCTGCCAGGTCCGGGTGATGCAGGCAGGCGCGAAAGCCCAGGCGCTCGCGGCGTCGCTGAACATTTCGGCGGCAAACGCGGGTATCGGGCTAGGCGCAATCCTCGGCGGTCTGGGCATCGGCCAATTCGGCCTGGACGCACTGGGCTGGATCGCGACGGTGATTGCAGCGATGGCGGTCGTCATCGCGCTGCTCATGATGCGCAAGCGCTAGGGCCGCACCTCATTACCAGCGGAACGCCGTCGAAGACACAGGGGCATCGGCCTCCTGTGCTTCAAGCCCGGCGGCGTGTGCGTGGTTATGCGACTATGGTTTGCACTGATTAACGATGGCAAATCTGCGAGGTGGCGAGATGACGATCACTGCGCCTGGCAAACCCATGGGAACCCGCGATGATCAACCAGCCCTCCTGCTCTGCCCCGCTCCTGCAAACCGGCGAAACGGTGGTGCTCTTCGATGGCACCTGCAAGCTGTGTAACGGGTGGGCGAAATTCATCATTCAACATGACCGTCCGGGCCGGATTCTCCTCGCGACGGTGCAATCATCCCAAGGCCAGGCGCTGCTCAAATGGGCCGGGCTGCCAACCGATCAATTCAACACCGTGGTGCTGATTACTGACGACCGGTTCTTCGTTCGCTCTGACGCGATGTTCGAAATCCTCGCTCGCTTGCCGCCGCCGTGGCCCTGGCTCAGGGTAGCGAAATGTGTTCCGCGCAAGGTCCGCGACTGGATGTACGACAAAGTCGCGCTGAATCGCTACCGTCTGTTCGGCAGGTACGACAGCAGCCGCACGCCTCCCTCCGACCACCCGAAACGCTTTCTGAAAGGATGAGCGCAGGGCGATATATCCAGAACGCAGCTTCTCTCCTCACGCCACCGCTGCGGCAACTGTTCTGGAGCGCCAGGCGAAGGCCAGTACCATCAGCAGTCCCAGCGCCGCCATGGCGGCGCCGGCCAGGGAGATCGCCGGGTATCCCAGGCCGGCATTGATTACCGCGCCACCCAGCGCTGCACCGATGGCGTTGCCAAGGTTGAAGGCGCCGATGTTCACCGCCGATGCCAGGTTGGGCGCGTCTTTGGCCGCTTCCATGACGCGCATCTGCAGTGGCGGCACCAGAGCGAAGCTGGCGATACCCCAGATCAGGATGGCCACGGCGGCGGGCAGCGGCCATTGCATGAGCACCGTGAACGCCAGCAGGACGAGGATCAGCACGCTCAGTGAGACGATCAGCGTCCGGTCGATCGAGCGATCGGCAGCCTTGCCGCCCCAGACGTTGCCCAGCGTCAAGCCCACGCCGAACAGCACCAGCATCGCCGTAATGAAAGCGGTGGACGCGTGGGCCTCGCTGCTGAGGATCGGCGCGATGTAAGTGAATACGGTAAACATTGCCCCCGAGCCCACCACCGTCAGGGCCAAGGCGCCCAGCACCGGGCCGCGGCCCAGCACACGGATTTCAGCCAGTGCACCGCCGCTCTGCGGCAAGCGCAGGTTGGGCAGCGCGAACCACAACGCAGTCATCGCGATCACGCCCAGGCCGGTGATGCCCCAGAACGCCGTGCGCCAGCCGAACAATTCGCCAAACCAGGCGGCGAGCGGCACCCCGCCGATCGTTGCGACGGTCAGCCCCATGAACATGGCGGCCACTGCCCCGGCGCGTTTTTCCGGGGCGACGACGCTGGCAGCGACAATGGAACCTACGCCAAAAAACGCTCCGTGATTGAGGGAGGTCACCACCCTGGCGACCATGAGGCTGTAGTAATCGGTCGCCAGTGCGGACATCAGATTTCCGAGGGTAAAGATCGCCATGAGTCCGATCAGCAGATAACGCCGCGGAATCCGGCCGGTGGTCAGGGTCATCAGCGGCGCGCCGAGCAACACGCCCAAGGCGTAGGCGCTGACCAGCAGCCCCGCGGCAGGAATGGAAACGCCGAGGTCGGCAGCGATGCCCGGCAACATGCCCATGGGGGCGAACTCGGTGACGCCGATGCCGAAGGCACCCATGGAGAGTGCGACAAGTGGTGGATTGATACGCATGGAAGGCTCCTTATCTATGCGGCTAATGCTACGATCCAGCGCTTGAAGCCGGTAGACGGCATTTTAGGCAATCACCTTTGCGCGAGGAGCACGAATGGACGTCAACGGCAGGTCAGGTGAAATGGCTGTGTTCGCCACCGTGGCGCAGGAAGGCAGCCTTTCCGCCGCTGCACGCACACTGGGCCTGACACCCTCGGCCGTCAGCCGGATCATCGCGCGTACCGAGCAGCGCCTCGGCACCCGCCTGCTGCTGCGCACGACCCGGGCGATCACTTTCACCGCCGAAGGCGAAGCCTTTCTGCGCGGCGCCATGCGCATCCTCGCCGACATGGCGGAAGTCGAAGAAGCCATCGCCGACCAAGGCGTTCCAAAAGGCCGGTTGCGGGTCAGCGCCGCCCTCGGTCATGGGCGGACGGCGATCGTTCCATTGGTGGCAGCGTTCAGCGCTCGTTACCCGAACATCGTCGTCGACCTGACACTCGGCGATGAAGTGGTGGACATTCTCGGCGGTCAGGCCGACGTGGCGGTCCGCTTCGGGCATCTGCCCGACAGTCCGCTGACCGCGCGACGAATCGGCGACACCGGCCAGGTGGTCGTGGCATCGCCTGATTATCTGCAGCGCCACGGCATCCCCGATGAGCCGGAAGACCTGCTGCGCCACAACTGCCTGCGCTTCAACTTCCGGCGTGCCGAACCCAACTGGCCGTTCATGCGCGGCGGAAAAGAGTTTTCCCTCCAGGTCAGCGGCAACATCGAATGCAGCAGTGGCGAAGCGCTCGCGCAGCTTGCGCGAGTCGGCGCCGGCATTGCACGCATCGGCCGTTTCACCGTCAGTGAAGACCTGCAACGCGGCGATCTGCTGCCGCTTCTGGAAAGCTGGAACCCCGGCGACCAGGAGCCCATTCATGCCGTGTTCGTCGGGGGTGCGACGATGCCGGCGCGGGTTCGGTTGTTCGTGGATTTTCTGGTGGAGCATCATCGGATTTAAGAGCGGCCGTCTAACGGGTCAACTGATCGCCGGAACTGGAACTCCTATCAGGCGGCGCGTGATAGCCCTGCCCTGCAGCTTGCCGTGGAAGCGGTGGACTGGCATTCCACTCAGGCCTGCAGCCTGTCGCGCACAAATTCGATAAAACGCTGAGTCTTGGCCGGGAGCAATCGCGTTTCGGTCAGGGCATACACCGAGACCGGTGACGCTTGCCATTGCACCAGGATCCGTCGCAGTTTCCCGTCCGCCACGTCCTGAGCGGCAATACCTTCGGGCAGCAACGTAATGCCCAGCCCTAACGAGACCAGGTGCCTCAGCATGCCCACGCTGTTGAGTTGAAAGCGCCCGCCAACATCGACCTGCTGCGTTTCACCGCCACCGGAAAGCGTCCAGCGATCCGAGTCTGGCCCCCGCAGCCGCAGGCATTCGTGACCGCTCAAGTCCGAAGGCGACTGCGGCTCACCCGACGTTTGCAGATAGTGAGGTGAGGCGTAGAGAAAGCGTTGAATACTCGCCAGCTTCCGCGCGATGAGATTGGAGTTCGCAGGCTCTCCCATGCGGATGACCACGTCCACTGGCTCACTGACCAGATCCACCTGACGCGGGGTGAGATCGAAGTCAAAACTGATGCCGGGATAGAGCTGGGCGAACTCGGCGATGAGCGGCGCCAGGTAGACGTTGGCAAAATCCACGGGAAGCGACGCCCGCAGCAAGCCGCTCGGCCGAGCCAGCATTTCGCCGAGTTGCTCATGGGCCAGTCTTGCCTCGTCGACGATCCGTTTACAGCGTTCGTAGTAGAGCTGCCCCGCCTCGGTCAGCTCAATCTTCCGAGTTGTACGGTGCAACAGGCGAAGACCAATGGCCTTCTCCAGGCCGCTGATACGGCGCGAAAGCGTGGAATTCGGCATGTCGAGCGCTTCGGCAGCTCGCCGAAAACTGCGCACTTTTACAACCTCGACAAACAACGCCATGTCATTCAGATATTCCAACGAATTGCTCCATCAGTGGATCAGTCAATTCAGTTTACCCGGGTTTATCCCGGATTCGGATTGATCAATCATAGTCACATCACCTCTGAGGAGCACCGCAATGAACTCTCTTTTTTCTGAAGTCAAAGTCGGTCGTTACACGCTTTCCAACCGCATGGTCATGGCGCCGATGACTCGCTCCCGCTCTGACGATGCAGGCGTGCCATCCGATCTGGTCACCACTTACTACTTCCAGCGCGCTTCTGCCGGTCTCATCATCAGCGAAGGCGTGTTCCCCGTTGCCATGGGCAAGGGCTACGTCCGCACGCCGGGTCTCGAAACCGCCGAGCAAGTGGCGGCCTGGAAGAAAGTCACCAACGCCGTGCACGCTCGTGGCGGTCGCATCTTCATGCAGTTGATGCATTGTGGTCGCGTGTCCCACCCTTCGCTGCTGCCGGACGGCGCACAACCGCAGGCGCCATCAGCGATCAAGGCAGCGGGTCAGACCTACACCGCGACCGGGTTGCAGGACTTTGTCACCCCGCATGCGCTCACCGTTGCCGAGATTGCAGACGTGGTCGCGGGGTATCGCAACGCTGCACGTCTGGCGATTGAAGCGGGTTTCGATGGCGTCGAGTTGCATGCCGCGTCCGGCTATCTGCCTGAGCAGTTTCTTTCCACCGGCAGCAACCAGCGCGACGATCAATACGGCGGTTCCGTGGAAAACCGTGCTCGCTTCGTGCTGGAAGTGCTTACCGCGATGGTCGCCGAGGTGGGCGGTGATCGCGTCGGTATCAAGATTTCGCCGGAGATGGACTTCAACGACATTGTCGATGCCAACCCGCAGGAGACGTACACCTATCTCGTTACGCAACTGCGCGACCTGAAGCTGGCGTACCTGCACGTTGCCTTGTTCGGTGCCCAGTTTGACTACCACACTGCCCTGCGCCCGCTGTTCAACGGCAGCTATCTGATCGGCAGTGGCCAGACCAAGGAAAGTGCCGAGTCGCTGATCGCGGAGAAGAAAGCAGACGCGGTTGTATTCGGGGGCGCCTTTCTCGCCAACCCTGACCTTCCACAGCGTTTCCGCGCCGATGCCGACCTGAACGCCCCGAACAAAGACCTCTTCTACGCCCCTGGCGCTGAAGGCTATATCGACTACCCCGCCCTGACCGAAAGGGCCTGAGGAGAAGGTCATGTTATCCAGTGCACGTTTGCAGCGCATGAACCATGGCAGCCAATTCAGCGCCTTCAACCTGCGGGGCGATCAGTACGCAAAACCTATTGATCCATTCCTGGGTGTTGATCACGCCTGGATCAGCGGGCCGACGTTTCCACCGCACCCTCATGCCGGTTTTTCGGCAGTTTCCTACCTGTTTCTGGACTCGGAGACAGGCATCGACAATCGCGACTCCCTGGGCAATCGCAACGTGATTCAGCCCGGTGGGCTGCACTGGACGGCAGCGGGGCAAGGCATCGTGCATGAGGAAGTTCCGGCTGAGCCCGGCAAGACAGTCCACATGCTGCAGATCTTCATCAACTTACCTGAGCAGAAACAGGACGCTGCGCCGTTTGCATTGAGTCTCGAAGCTCAACACGTGCCCGTCATCTATAAATCAGGAGCAAAGATTCGTGTGCCGCTGGGCAGCTTTGAGGGAGCTGTCTCCCCTCTGACGGTGCCTACAGACGTACGCCTTCTGGACATCTCGCTTGAAGATGGCGGAGAAGTCGCGATTTCTGTTCCACAGGGCCATGTCGCCTTTGTCATGCCAATCGACGGGGAGATATCTGTAGACGACCAGTCTTTTGATCTGACTGAGCCCAAAGCGGCAGTGAATCTGCCCCAGACCGCAGATCGATTGGTGAAGCTGGCTGCGAAAAAAGGTAACGCGAAGGCGGTCATGTTTTCGGGTGTGCCGTTGAATCAGCCGGTTTTTTGGCAAGGGCCGCTGGCACTTGCCTCCGCCGACGCGCTGGTCAAAGCCGTCACCGGCTACCAACGCGGCGCATTCGGAAAGCTGCACAGTGTGACCTGATACAGGCCACCCCCACCAGGGCGATCCACCCCACACAATCGCCAGGAGAATCACCATGACGTACGAAAAATTCAGTGCCGACAATGCGGCGCTTCTGCTGATCGACCACCAGGTCGGCACCATGGGCTGGGCTAAATCCATGCCGTTCGAAGAACTCAAACGCAATGCGCTCATGCTCGCCAAGGCCGCTCGTATCCTCAAGCTCCCTGTGGTGCTGACTTCCAGCATGGAAGAGCACGCCCAAGGGCCTTTGCTGAGCGAGCTGGAAGAGATCCTTCCGACCGAATACGCCGGTCGCATCAAACGCCTGGGCATCGTCAATGCTATGGACGATGAAAACTTCGCCGCTGCGGTGCACGCTACCGGCCGCAAGAAACTCATCATCGCTGGCGTGACCAACGATGTCTGCACGGTCTATCCAGCGCTGTCGCTGGTACGCGATGGTTTCGAGGTTCAGGTCGTGGCTGACGGTGGTGCTTCCCCTACCAAAATGGCTGACGACATTGCCTTGCGGCGTATGGATAAGGCCGGTGTGACCCTCACTACGACCAACCAGCTGATCGCCGAATTGGCAGGCAGCTGGGCTACGCCGGAGGGCGGTCAGTTGGTTCAAGTGTTGATGGAAGCATTTGGCGACTGATCCGCCATGGCAACCCGAGGCGCTGTCGGATCGCGCCGGTCGAGCGACCCGGCCTCGTGTCCTGGCTATACGTGCTGGATGGCGAGGTGAGCGTGGGTGAACACTCGCTTGGCAAAGGCGACGGCGTAAGCTCCGCGCAGGCACCGCTGCCCTCCATCCAGGCGGAGGGGGACAGCTCGCTCGTGCTGTTTCTGGTCGACATGACAGCGCCCTATTCCCTGGCCGGAACCATCAGCGGTACTTGATCAATGGCTGCGGACGTAGAGATCACCATCGGCAGTTGGCTGGCCGTTCGGTAGACGCGTAACGTTCAGCCTGCCGTGACCAGCGGAATCCAGATGTCGACGTGGCCCTTTCCTTGTGAGGGGTCAAAATCCGGGCTGTACTGCTCGAATTCAGGCGCGTCCGCGAGCACATAGCTGGATTCAGGCAGCCAATGGTTGAAGACGGTGAAGAAGGTCTGATGGATCGTCGAGATATGGCCCAAGTGGCGAAAGACGGCGTAATACTGTTCCTGGACGCGGAAATGCCGGAAGTGCGGCGGCAGATCGTCGATCGCAGACACTTCGACGCCTGCGATGTATTCGAAGCTTCCATCTTCACCAGGATTACAACAAAGCCCGTAGCTCGTGCCATCCACTTGGCCTGCCAAGTTACCCAGATGAGGAATCAGCGCTTGCCACAGGCCGACGATGCCCTCGTTCTTTTCAAAGGTAAACCGATCGCCCAGGCCTGCAATCAGGAAGCTTGATCTGCTTTCGAAACGAGGTTCGGACAATGTCACCGGTTTCATCTCTTTCATGCGCAATGGCTCCACCAGCCGAAGGTCATGCCCGGTTTCGCGGGCGCGTTTGGGCGTGACACCGAACTGCTCGCTGAACGCGCGAGTAAAAGCTTCATGGGAGCCATAGCCGGCATCCAGTGCCACCTGCAGGATGTCAGGCGCTCCCTGGCGTAATGCGAGGGCCGCCTGAGTCAGCCGACGGGCGCGTACATATTTCATGACCGGCCACCCCGTCGACAGTGCGAAGAGACGGGACATCGCAAAAGGCGAGATCTTACAGTGGCGAGACACCTTTCCCAGATCCAGATGCGAGCCCAGTTCACGCTCGATGAACCACAAGGCGCTTTCCACATTCCTCATAACCATGCTCCATGAACAGTGGGGATGAGGTTATCAAATCAGGGATTCAGTATTTGATCGGTCTTGCACTTTCCGGGACGAAGCGCACGACGGTTCGATCAGCTCGCGCCGAGGCGCTTCACCGACTGAATATCGGCCCTCGGAGGCGCGCCGAATGCGCGTTTATATTCGCGGTTGAATTGATGCACGCTTTCATAACCCACGTGATAGGCAGCGGTCGCCGTGTCGATGTCCTGGGACAGCAGCAGCCTTCTGGCCTCGTGCAGACGGAGATTCTTCTGGAATTGCAACGGGCTCATGGAGGTCAGCGCCCTGAAGCGATGGTGCAGGCTCGACTCGGCCATTGAGCAAAGCTCAGCCAGTTCGGCGATGCGCAGTGGCGCGGCGTAATGTCGATGCAGCCACTCGACGGCCTTGCTGGCTTTATTGCCTTGCGTGCCCAGCAATGCGGTTTGCTGCACGCGCTGGCTTGCAGGGCCTGTCAGCAGGTAATACAACAGTTCCCGCTTGGCCAGGTTTTCGAGAAAAACGTTGGCGCAGGGGGCGACGGCAATATTGATCAGCCGCTCCATGACTTCGAACAACCGGCGATCGGCAGGCCCAAAAGCCTGGGCCGTGCCGCCCTGGGGGTAGTGATCGTGGATGGCGATCTCAGCGATGACGCTCCTGATCATCGCCATGTCCAGGTTGAGAAGCACCGAAACGTAGGGGCGCTCCTCGCTCGCTTCGACCACCTCCGTCATCGTCGGCAGCCCCACCGACGTTAGAAAGAACAATGACTCATCGTAGTAATGGGTCGTCTGTCCCAGGAATATGTGCTTGCGCCCCTGCATGATCATCGCAAGCGAGGGCTCGTAGACGAACGAGGTCACCGGAACCGGGGCTGTGCGTTGAATCAGAGTCAGGCCCGAGACGGTTGTGTCACGCTCTTGCTGGCCGTCGAGGTAACTGACGATGGTCGCGGCGATTCGGGAGCGAACCGCCGAAGTGTCCTCCTGACAATGCGTTGCCTGATGTGGGGTCATGCCCGTGTCTCCCGAGGCCTTCACAAGCGGTACTTTCTTTAGAGTGCCGAGAGACGGCGCGACGAGCAAATTTTCCTCGCCTGTGAAGACAACCCGCAAGCCGGCGCATGTGACGGCCTGTGCCTGATCCAACTCAGGATTGATCGGTCGGACGGATGACGATTTCGTTGATGGCGACCCGGCGTGGCTGGGTGGCGATGAACAGCGCCGCGTTGGCCACGTCTTCAGCCTGCAGCCGCTCGACCTCGCCGAACATCGAGGTAAACCCTTCCCACTGGCCTGACTTCTGCTCGAACAACTCTGTGGCGGTCGCGCCGGGTTCGATCACCGAGAAGCGCACGGACTGTCGGGTGAACTCCTGTCGCCACGCCTCTGTTGCCGCCGTGACCGCGAACTTCGTGGCGTTGTAGACCGCCACCTGCGCAGCGGCGACGCGCCCTGCGACGGACGAGATATTGATCACGTCGACCGCCGATCGCGGGCTGGTCGCGACGGCAGCAACGAGGTACGGCAGCGCGGCTTTGGTGATGTAGACCAAGCCACGCAAGTTGATGTCGATCATCTGATCCCATTCGTGCAGAGGCGACTCGATCGACGGCCCGTTGAGCATCAGGCCGGCAGCGTTGACCAGCGTGTCGAGCCGGCCGAACGCCTCGATCGTGCGTTCGACGACTTGCGCGGCACCCGCACTGGACGTGAGGTCCGCCGGGATGCTGAGCGCGGTGCCGCCTGCATCGCGAATCTTGCCCGCCAACGCGTCAAGTCGGTCGGCACGCCGCCCCACCAATGCCACGCTTGCACCCGTGCCGGAAAGCGCCAGGGCAATTGCCTGACCTATCCCGCTCGACGCCCCCGTCACGAGCGCCACCGTATTTGCCCGTTTATCTGTCATCGTGTCTGACCCTGCGCCGCCCTGCGACGTCCATCAAGTGAGAGGAAGCCAGCACCTTGCGCTGGCTGCTCAATCAATGATGGCGTCGAGGTGACTGCGGGGGTGATCCCGATCCTGCTCGATGTTTGCTCATAACTCTGAGGCGCGGCACGCGCGCAGGCGGGATCAGGCAGGCAGACGGTGCTGCCGGGCAGCCTATGCTCCGTTGAAAAAAGCGGCGCCTTCGATGTGGTAGACCTGCGGTTCTGCCGAGAAGTAATCCTCCAGCCCCCGCATGAACCGCTGATGATCTTCACTCTCTTCGAAACCTGGCGAGTGATCCTCGAGTGACCGCCATTGCACGATCAGATTGAAGTGTTCAGGGCGCTCGATCCCTTGGGCGAGCATGTGACCGATGTAGCCCTTGGCACGCGTGAGCAACGGCGCGACCTCGGCGAACGCATGCCTGAACGTGTCGATGCGATCAGGGTGAACGGGGAGCAAAGCGATCTCGTAAATCATGGTGTTCCTCGGTATCGATTCAGGTGGATGAAGGGCTGCATTCACGCGATGAGCGACGGCTCGACAGCAATCGCGATCTTGCCTTGAACACCGTGATTCGGGCTTTCCAACCGGGCATGGGCGAGCGCGATGTCGGCAAGCGGGTAGACCGCGCCCACTTGGGGCCGCAGCTGGCCGCGCTCCACCAGTGCGCTCAGCTCATCGAGCTTGCCGCGGTTCTGCCGGGTGAACACGAAGTGATAACTCGCGTTCTTGCCCCATGCCTGAATCAGATTCTGTGGCTGAGCGATGTCCACGATCGAGACCACGCGGCCTAGCTGTGCAAGCGCGTCGGGGCTGCGCGACAAGGTGTTGCCGCCGATGGTGTCGAACACGACATCGACGCCGTGGCCTGAGGTTTCCCGCAGAACGGCATCGACGTAATCTTCCTTCTCGTAATCGATGATCACATCCGCCCCTGCAGTGCGGACGAATTCAGCGTTGGCCTGGCGCACCGTCGTAAACACTCTGGCGCCCATGGCCTTGGCCAGCTGGATCGCCACGTGGCCCACGCCTCCCGCGCCGCCGTGTATCAGAACGCTCTCCCCTGCCTTCAGCGCCGCACGCACGACCAGCGCTTCCCACGCCGTACCGCCCACCAGGCTCAGACTCGCCGCCTCGAGGTGGCTGAGGGAGGCAGGTTTCTTGCCGATGATGCTTTCAGCGGCAACGTGGTATTCGGCATAGCTGCCTGCCCCGTCGAAGATTTGCGGGGTGTACCAGACTTCGTCGCCCGGCACGAACGCCGTCACGCCCGGTCCGACCGCCTCAACCACGCCGGATACGTCGTGCCCGGTGATGGCCGGCAGCGGAACCAGATCGGGATAGTCGCCGCGTCGAACCTGATAATCCAGCGGATTGACGGAGGTTGCATGGACCCGTACAAGCACCTGCCCGGCCTGGGGCACTGGCTTGGGCACATCGCACAGCTGGAACGAGGCCGGCCCGCCGAATGAGTTAAGCACCATCGCTTTCATCATGAATCCTCAAATCTACAAAGAGGGATATCGAGATATCTCGATATGTTAGGGTAAAAAAAACTTACAACTCTTTCCCTATGACCTCGCCAAGCGCACTGATCGTGGCTTCATTGCGCTTGTAGTAAGTCCACTGACCGATCCGCCTGACCTCGACCAGCCCCACGCGCTGCAGGGTGGCAAGGTAGCCGGAGACCGTTGACTGAGACAGCCCGATCCCTTCCTGAATACTGCTGACACACACGCCCACGGTGTGAACGTCACCCTCATCTTGCGGGGGGAAGTTCTTCACAGGGTCCTTCAAGCCTTTCAGGATTTGAAGGCGTGTGGGATTCGAGAGGGCTTTGAATATTTCGATCAGTTCCATGCCGCGATCGTATCGAGATTTATCGATATGTCAATACGTGACCTTCATCCAGGCGAGACGTCGCGATCAGCGGCACGCGCAACGCACCGATCACTTGGCGAGTGCCTGCAGCAACACTTCGAGCATGCGCGGCCGGTCCGTATGGGCGAGCGTCACCAGCACGATTTCGCGGTCGTAGCCGTCGCCGACGGGCGTGATGGTGAAGTCCTTGGCGAGCTGCTCAAGTCCCGACCACATGGGCATCAGGCTGGCGCCGATGCCGTTGGCGACAAGGGCCGCAATCGCTTCAAGGCCGTCCAGGCTGAACAGCGGCGTCACCGCTAGACCGTTATCGTCCAGATAACGTTTGGCATGCAGCCCGCCCCAGGAAGTAGGTTCGTAGCAGACGTAGGGAAAGCTCTGCAGGGCCTCGGAAATGCTCATCCCTGGCGGGGCTTTGGAGGCCAGCACCAGCTTTTCGACGTGCAGCGGCGCCAGGCGAAACATTTTCGGAAGGTCAAAGGGCGGCGCCACGATCACGGCGGCGTCCAGTTCGCCATTTTGCAGCGCCATGTACAAAGAGCGCGATGTCCCGGGCAAGATCGAGGTTTTGATGCCTGGGGCAAGACGACTCAGCTCCAGCAATGCCCGGGGTAAAAGCCCGGCGAGCGTGGTGGAGATGGCGCCGATGCGCAGTGATCCAGTCAACCCGCTCGCGTCGGCATCGCCGGCAAGCAGCGCGACCTGCCCGACGATATGACGCACCCGTGGCAACAGGGCAACGCACGCTTCGGTGGCTTTCACGGAATGCCCGACGCGGGACAACAGCGCAAAACCCAGCGTACGCTCCAATACCTGCATCCGTTGACTGACAGCCGCAGCTGTCACGCCTTCTGTACGGGCGGCATCGACGATCGACCCGCAGTCCACGACAGCTAAAAGACTTTTCAGGTAACGCGTGTCCATAAGAAATACTTTTTTTTGAAACAATAAAAACATGCTAGCTCGAATGCCGGCAAACCTACAGTCTATGCAAGCATTGTTGTGGTCAGGTTTTTCCGAGGAGTCATCAATGACACTGACGCTGGTTCATCATTCGCCCTGTTCTCCTGCGTTGTATGGCGCGATGGCTGCAACCGTCGCCTGTGCGCAGGATGCCGTGTTGATGCATCTGCCGATCGCGTTCGACTCCACTCAAGGCGCTGACCGCGTACAAATGGTGGCGAGCAGCGGCTCGCTGGTTCCTAGCGGATTGCTCTGGTACGAACGGCTGACCGACCGCCAGATCGAGGCGGCCAGCGATCCCGAGGCGATCATTGCCCGGGCCGGTGAGTGCGACGTGGTCGTCCCCTGGGATGACGCACACCAGTTGAGTGCAACGCTGCAGACCCTGGTCGAGCAAGCCGAGGCCGCCGGGGTTTCGGTCTGTCATCTGACGGTCCGAGACGATCACGATTCATGGTATCTGCTGGATCAGCACGGCCGCCCTACCGCTCACGGTCGCTGTAGCCGGGACGCGTTCGGACGCTGGATGAACGTCGATTCGCGGCCGTCCACAGCGTCGGACCTGGCGCTGTTGCGAGTGGCGCTTGTCGGCGCCGAAGCGGATCAGAAGGACGTGTATCCGGCGACCCTCGCCGCACTGGCCGATGCCGCCGACGCCTGCGGCCTCGAGATGCAGGTCCGTTTCGTCGATCCACAGTCGCTGGACGTACAGGCGCTGGCTGACGTGGACGGCATCGTCCTGCCCGGCGGCTCGGACATGAACAACGTGCCAGGGCAAATCCGCGCGGCCCGCCATGGCCTGCTATCGGGCACACCCGTGCTCGGGCTGTGCCTGGGCATGCAGTCGATGACGACCGCCCTGGCCCAGAGCCTTCCGGGACTTGAACAGGCCAACATGGCCGAGGCCGCGCCGGACGCGCCCATCAAGAGCTTCGTGCCGATGGCCGGTTTGCCGGGCCTCGAGGAACATCGCCTCGGTGATCGTCGCCTGACCTTCAAGGTGGCAGCCGCTGAGCAGCGTTTTCAAAGCCATCCGGTGATCCGCTGCAACCACCGTTTTTTCCTCAATCCCGACCTCGTCGCACCGCTCGAAACAGCAGGCATGATCATCACGGCGACCGACGCCACCGGACAGGTCGTCGACGCCATGGCCTGGCCGCACCACGTCTTCTATCAAGGCATGCAAGGCCACCCCGAGCAGTGCTCCACTGCCGGCAAGCCGCACCCGCTGATCGAAGACTTCATGCGCGCAGCCATGACGTCGAGTGCTCGGCCATCCATCGTTGAGGACGAGGCCACCCGGTAGATTGCGACACACCTATAACAACATGGAACACATCTTGCTCCATTTGACTGACGCTCCTCTGGGCTGCGCCTCCCCTGCTTGATGCACCTAAAACCAACAACCCAATGCACCACTTCAGTGCGGTACGCCCTCTGAAGACTCACTACGACCTTAGACTTATTTGCACTACTTGATACAAATAGTGCAATGAATTTGAACCTTGGAGACACCTATGACCAGAACACTTTCCACCCACCTGCGCGCCCTCGCAGTACTGTCCTCGCTCCTGGTCGCTCCTTTCGTCAGCGCTGCGACCGGCGCAACGGCTCCGGTGATCTCGGCCGGTGAATTGACCTACGGCACGGCGGCCACCTTCGCGCCTTTCGAGTTCCAGTCCAACGGCAAACTGACCGGGTTCGACATCGACCTCATCGAGGCCCTGGGCAAGAAGCTGGCATTGACGCCCAAGGCCATGAACATGGAGTTCCAGGGCCTGATCCCGGCGCTTCAGGGCAAGCGCGTCGACCTGATCAACTCGGCGATGTACATGAACGAAGCTCGCGCGACTCAGGTCGATTTCGTCCCTTACCTGCGCATCGGCAATCAGGTGGTGGTCACCCTGGACAACCCGGCCAAGATCACCGGCCGCGACAACTCGCTGTGCGGCAAGACCGTGGCGGTCACTCTGGGCGGCATCGAAGAAACCTACGCCCGCGAAGATGACAAACGCTGCACGAGCGCCGGGCTTGCGGCGATCAAAGTACAGACCTTGCCGACCGCGCAGGCTTCGGCCCTGAGCCTGCGTCAGGGCCGCGCCGATGCAACGTTCGATTCGACGCCGGGCGTCGTCCAGATGCTGCGCGAAGTGCCGGGCGTCTACAAAACCGTAGGCCCTGAATTCGAATCCCAGACTCAGATCGGGATGGCCGTCGCCAAAGGCAATACGGCCATGAGCGATGCCTTGCAAGGCGCACTCAAGGAAATCGTCGCCGACGGTACCTACAAGCAAATCATCGAAAAATGGAAGTTCCCTGCAAGCGTTTCGCTGTTCGACTGAAGCCCATTTCCGGAAGCCCGGGCGGCGTGTTGATTCGACGCCCGGCACCGCTCACTGAGGAAGCATCATGTCGTTCGACCTGGTCCTGCAATACCTGATTTCCCCGGCGTTCTTCCATGGCGCCGTCACCACCTTGCTGATCACCTTGTACTCGCTGGTCTTCGGTGTGGCTGTCGGCGTGATCATCGCCCTGCTCCAGGACAGCAACACGCGAGTCGGCCGTACCGTCGCGCTGGTTTACTTGTGGCTGTTTCGCGGCACACCGGTGCTGTTTCAGATCATCTTCATCTACAACGTCCTGCCGACATTCGGCATACGCCTGACAGCGATGGTCAGCGCAGTGCTGGCCCTGTCGCTCAACGAAGGCGCGTACATGGCCGAAATCATTCGCTCCGGCATGCAGGCTGTGAAAAAGGGCCAGCGCACGGCCGCCCTGGCCCTGGGCATGAAGCCTTTCGCCGTGCTGCGCCATGTGGTGATTCCGCAAGCCACGCGCATGATCCTGCCTCCCATCGGCAACCAGATGGTCGGCATGCTCAAGCTCAGCGCACTGGTGTCGGTGGTCGCCGTCGAAGAACTGATGCTGGTCGCCAATCAGACCGCCAGTTCCAACTTCCGCTACTTCGAGGCGCTGACAGCTGCCGGTATCTACTACCTGGTGCTGACCACGCTGTTCATGGGCGTACAAGCCCTGATCGAACGCCGCCTGGACCCGAAACAGCGCCGCAAAGGCCCGCGCGTCAGCCTGACCGAGCGCATGCTGGGCTCGTCACGCGGCGCCACCGTTCGCTAGGAGAACACGATCATGCAGAAAACCAGCTCCCCTCCGGTCAACGGCAAACCGCTGCTTGAACTGATCGGCATCGACAAACATTTCGGCCCTTTTCAGGTGCTCAAGAATTGCTCGCTGAATGTCCATTCCGGCGAAACGGTGGTCATCATCGGCCCTTCCGGATCGGGCAAATCCACCTTGCTGCGATGCGTCAACCAGCTGGAACCGGCGGATGCCGGCGACCTGTTTTTCGAAGGCCGGCGCATCGATTACGACCGTCGCCAGGTGCACTTGCTACGCCGCGACATCGGCATGGTGTTCCAGAACTTCGAACTGTTTTCCCATCTGTCCGTGGTCGAAAACATCATGCTCGCGCCGATGAATGTACTGGGCATGAGCCGCGCCGACGCCCATGACATCGCCCTGGAGCTGCTGGGCAAAGTGCGCATTCCCGAGAAAGCCGATGCCTATCCCGACGAGATTTCCGGCGGACAGCAACAGCGGGTGGCCATCGCCCGCTCTCTGGCGATGAAGCCCAAAGTGATGCTCTACGACGAGCCGACCTCCGCGCTGGACCCGGAGATGATCCGCGAGGTCGTCGACGTGATGGCCGACCTGTCCAGCGAGGGCATGACCAGCCTGGTGGTGACGCACGAAATGGGCTTCGCCCGACGCGCAGCCGATCGCATCGTGTTCATGGAAAAAGGCGAAATCATCGAAAACGCCAGCAATGCCGACTTCTTCGGCGGCACGGTCAATCCGCGTACCCGCCACTTTCTTGATCAGATCCTGCACTGAGACCCTGCCATGAACGAACAACCTGATTTTGCCCGCATGAAGCGCGACCTGGCCGCCCTCGTCGCAATCAACACTGAAAACCCGCCTGGTCATGAACTGGAAGCGGCGCAACACCTCAAGGTCCTGCTGGAAGCTGAAGGATTCGATCTGTCGCTGTCGGAATACAAGCCTGGCCGCGTCAACGTGATCGCGACGTACGCCAATGGCCCCGGCCCGACGTTCGCCTTCAACACCCACATCGACACTGTGCCCGCCGGCGAAGGCTGGAAGACTGACCCCTTCGTGCTGCACGAAGCCGACGGCAAGCTGTATGGCCGTGGCAGCTGCGATGCCAAAGGTCCGATGGTGGCGATGATCGAAGCCACGCGCATGCTGATTGCCTGCCGTGAACGCTGGTCCGGAACGCTGATGGCGGTCTTTACCGCCGACGAGGAAATCGCCAGCGAAGGTGCCAAACACTACGTCGCTCATCAACCGCCGCACATCGACTTCGCCGTGATCGGCGAGCCCACCTCCAACGCCGCATTCACTGCCCACAAAGGCAGCTTGCGCCCCTTGGTGCGCGTGCATGGCGTGACCGCGCACTCCGGCACGCCGCATCTGGGCGAGAACGCGATCTACCGCGCCGGCCAGCTGTTGGGACTGATCGAGGAACATCACGAGCATTCGGTGAAGTGCCACTGTCACGCGCTGGTGGGTGAAGCGAGTCTGACGGTCACCCGCATCAACGGTGGGCATGCCGACAACGTGCTGCCGGGCGCCTGCGACCTGTTGCTGGATCGGCGCATGGTGCCGGGCGAAGACGAAAACGAGGTCAAGGCCGAGATCGATCAACTGCTGGCACTGGCCAATGAGCGCTTCGGCGTGCGCGCCGAGGTGCTCGAGTACAAAGCCACCACCGGCGGCGCCACGGAAACCGCGGAGTCGGAACCCATCGTCCAGGCCAGCCTTGCCGCCTGTCGCGAACACAACAGCGGCAACGCCGGTCCATTCGGTTTCCAGGGCGGTTGCGATCTGGTGCATTTCCGCAGCCTGGGCACCACCGGCACGGTCATCGGACCCGGCACCCTTGCGGTCGCCCACAAGCCGGATGAGTTCGTGCCAATCGATGAATTCATCGCCTCAAGCCTGATCTACCGGGATATCGCCCTGCAGATGCTGGCGAAGAAAAACGCATGATCCTCACAGGCTCATTGCGCCGCGCCAATCTGCATTACGGCAATGGCGTGCAGTTGCACACGGCATCCTCCGGCAGTGTCGGCGAGCTGCAATCGCTGTACCTGTGCCTGGACGACGGTCAGCATCAAGGCGTCGGCGAGGTCCGGATCAACATCGCCTACCTCAACGGCTATACCCCGGATCAGGTGATCGCCCAAGCCCTGCAGGCGATCGACGGGCTGAACCTGGAAGAGGACCCGGCGCAGATGCTGGCGCGAATCTCGACAGGCGCCGCGAACCTGAGCATGCCGGTGCGCACCCTGATCGACTGTGCGCTGCACGACCTTCTGGCGCGCCGTGCGCGATTGCCGCTGGCGCAATGGCTGGGTGCTGCGGCAGGAGACATCCGTTACGCCAGCAACCAGACCTTGTTCTGGTCGCCCATGGACGTCTTCCTGGCGCAGGCTCAAGCCTATGTCGACCGCGGCTTCCGCGACCTGAAAGTGCGCATCGCCGTCAGCACCTTTGAGGAGGATCTGCTGCGTCTGCGGGCTCTGCGCGAATGCTTCGGCACCCGCATCAAAATTGCCGTGGATGCCAACGGTCAATGGACCCGCGAGGCCGCGGCGAAGAACCTAAACGCCTTGTCCGCTTTCGATCTGACGTATGTGGAACAGCCCATCGCCGCTGGTGACTGGCAGGCGATCGAGGAACTGGCGCGGCACAGCCCGGTGCCGTTGATGATCGACGAAGGTCTGGCCGGCCGTGCCGACGTCGATCGCCTCTGCGCACTGGGCGGCAAGCTCTGGGCGCACCTCAAGCTGGTCAAGGTCGGCGGCATCGCGCCGTGTCTCGCGGCTGCGCGGCAGCTGGCAAGCGCGGGCGTGCCCTGCATGATCGGACAAATGAACGAAGGCGCCGCGGCCACGGCGGCCGCCCTGCACGTCGCGTGCGCCAGCAACCCGCGCTTCGCGGAGCTGTACGGCGCCGACGGCCTGAGCGACGACCCCGTCGGGCCACTGCTGTACGCCAACGGCACCGTGCAGGTGCCGGCAGGACATGGACTGGGGATCACCCTGGATCCTGGAAAAACTCAATTGATTCGGAGTTTCTGATGAACCCAACGCCTCCAACCAACGTCCGTCAAGGCAGCGAGTCCGCCTTCCCGGCGGCCGAATACGACGAGCGCATCCGTCGCGCCCGGACCAATCTGGCCAACGCCGGCATCGACGTGATGATCGTCACCGGCCCGGAAAACATTTTCTACCTGACCGGTCAGCAAACCCCGGGTTACTACACCTTCCAGGCGCTGGTGTTGCCGGTGGACGGCGAACCGATGTTCGTCATCCGCCAGCTGGAGTATTTCAACTTCATTGCCAACACCTTCATCAGCGACGCGTCGGTGTACCTCGACGGCGACGATCCAGTCAGCTTTCTGGTCGCGGCCATCGAGCGCAAGGGCTGGAGCAATCGCCGTATTGCCATCGACAAACGCGGCTGGTTCCTGCCGATTGCGGTGTACGAAGCGCTGCAGGGCAAACTCGGCGCCATTCACGACGCCGCCGGCGTGGTCGAGAAGTTGCGCGCGGTGAAGTCTGCCGCCGAGGTCGAAAAGCTCGAGTTCGCCGCCCGTTATGTCGATGCCGGCATGCGCGCAGGCATGAATGCAGTACGCGAAGGCGCCAGTGAAAACGATCTGGTTGCCGCCATGCTTCAAGCCTCGATTGCCGCGGGTTCCGAGTACATGGGCATGGAGCCGCTGGTGTCGAGCGGACCTCGCACCGGGGTGCCCCACGGCACCTGGCGCCGTCGTGTGCTGCAGGCCGGCGAACCGGCATTTCTTGAAATGGCCGCCAGCCACGATCGCTATCACGCCGCGCTGATGCGGTGCGCCTGGCTCGGCAAGCCGCCGGCCATCGCCGCCGAAATGGAAAAGGTCTGTCAGGAAGCGTTGCAGGCCGCGCTGGATGCACTGCGCCCCGGCGAGCCCTGCGAGGCGTCGCACATCGCCTGTCAGGCGGTGATCGACCGTGCAGGCTTTACCGATGCGTTCAAGAAACGCACGGGCTACTCGGTGGGTATTTCGTTCGCGCCAGACTGGGGCGAAGGCTCGATTCTGAGCCTGTACAGCGGTGTGAAAACCGAGCTGCAGCCGGGCATGAGTTTCCACATTCCCCCTGCCCTGCGCATCTACGGGGAGTTCACCGTGGGCGTCAGCGAGACCGTGGTCATCACTGAAACCGGGTACCGCGTGCTGGGCACCCTGGAGCGTCCGCTGTTGCAGATCTGAACGCCACGCTGAAACAAACGCATCCCACGGCGGCACGCCAATGCCACCGTGGGATTTTTTGTTACTTGAGTTGCGCGCAGACCTGCTCCAGCCGCTGGCAAGCGTCGGCCAGCACATCGTCATTCACCGCGTAGGCGATGCGCAGATAACCCGGTGCACCAAAGGCCGAGCCATGCACCGTCCCGACCTTGGCAGCGTCCAGCAGATAACTGGCGAACGCAAAATCGTCGGTGATCAGCTTGCCGTCCGGCGTCGTCCTGCCGTACATGCCTTGGCAGTTCACGAACAGATAGAACGCCCCTTCTGGCATCGCACACGCCAGCCCATCGATTCGGTCCACGCTGGCCAGCACCCGGTCACGGCGCGCCGCCAGACGGCTGATCCACTCATCGATGAAACCGGTGCCGCCGTCCAGCGCAGCCACTGCCGCCGCCTGAGAAATCGAACTGGCGTTCGAGGTGCTTTGCGATTGCAACACTTGCAGCGCGTCGATCAGCCACTTCGGTCCGCCCGCGTAGCCGATGCGCCAGCCGGTCATCGAGAACGCCTTGGACAGCCCGTTGACCGTCAGGGTGCGCGGCAACAGCAGCGGTTCAACCTGAGCCGGGGTGAAGAACGGCTGGCCGAAGCGCGTGTGTTCGTAAATGTCGTCGGCCAGCACCAGCACGTGCTCGTGGCGCAACAGGACGTCGGTCAGGCTGCGGATTTCCGCCTCGCTGTAGACCGCGCCTGTCGGGTTGTTCGGCGAGTTGAGCAGCACCCAGCGAGTGCGGGGCGTGATCGCGGCTTCGAGCGCCTGCGGCTGCAACTTCCAGCCATCGGCCTCATGGCACTGGACGATCTTGCATTGGCCCTCGGCCAGCGAAACCATGTCCGGATAAGACACCCAATACGGCGCAGGAACGATCACCTCATCGCCCGGGTTCAGCGTAGCCATGAGTGCATTGAAGATCAGTTGCTTGGCACCGGCGCCGGCAATGACTTCTGCGGGCGCGTAGGTAAGGCCATTCTCCCGGGCGAACTTGTCGATGATCGCCTGTTTGAGGCGCGCCGTGCCGGGCACAGCGGTGTATTTGGTCTCCCCCGCTTTGATCGCCTGAATGCCCGCCTCGGCGATGTGCGACGGCGTGGGAAAATCGAGTTCGCCTTCGCCCAGGTTGATCACTGAGTGGCCAGCGGCAGTCAGCGCGCGAACCTTGTCGGATATTTCTGCGGTGGGTGATGGACGCACGCGGCCCATACGATGAGCCAAAAGCGGGTTGATCATGTCTGTACTCTCATTTATTGCACCAGTTGACACATATAAATCAACTGGTGACACAGGAAAACCGGCTGCACCACGGTGCAGGGGAAAATCAGGTGGGGAACGTCAGATGCTGCGGATCAGGCCGCCGTCGACACGCAGGGAAGTGCCGGTGATATAGCCAGCGCGGCCGCTGGCGAGAAACGCCACGGCATCGGCAAATTCTGCAGGTTGCCCATAACGGCCCATGGGAATGGTGGCACGTGAAGCCTTGGCGATGGCGTCTGCGGTCGATCCGCTGCGCTTGGCCGCTGCCTCGTCCAGTTCGCCGACACGGTCAGTGGCAATGCGTCCCGGAATGACCGAGTTGACGGTGACGCCATCGGCGGTAACCTCGGCTGCCAGGGTTTTCGCCCAACCGATGATGCTGGCGCGCAAGGCGTTGGAGACACCCAGGTTGGGGATGGGCTGAACCACGCCCGAGGACACCAGATTGATGACGCGGCCCCAGCCACGCTCGCGCATGCCTGGCAACACGCGGGCGGTGATTTCAAACAGCGCGGTGACCATGCTGTCGAACGCCGCGTGCCATTGCGCGGTGTCCACGCCAGCGACCGCGCCAGGTGCTGGCCCGCCGCCGTTATTGATCAGGATGTCGTAGCCGCGACCATCAGCCAGCAGGCTGTCGAGGGCGGACCGGCGTTGCGCCGGATCGGCGAGGTCCAATTGCAGAAAATCGGCTTCGGCCCCGCCTTCGACCAGTGCGCCGACCGCTTGAACGAGCGCGTCGCGGTTGCGGCCGCACAGCGTCACGATGGCGCCTTCAGCGGCCAGACATTGGCCGATGGCCAGGCCCAGACCACGACTTGCACCCAACACCAGTGCACGTTTACCTCGCAAACCTAAATCCATGAAAACCTCGTTTTACGTGAAGGCCGGCGCCAGACGGCGCTAACCGGGAACAGAAAGATCGACTGTCTTGCGCGGGGCGCGGGGTTTGGCCGGCGTCTTGGCCGGCGTTTTGCCCGCCGGTTTCTTGCCCGGCAGCGCGGCGCTGTCGGCATGAGTCAAATGTTTGCGCATCAGCTCGCTGGCGTCGGCGTAGCGCCCGGTGGCAACGGCATCGATGATCGCCAGGTGTTCGGCGCACCAGTCGCGCACCCGGCGACGGTTGGCGTAGCCGGCGAATTCGAGCAGCTTGCGCAGGCGGTTCTGCTGCTGAATCGCCTGAATCACAAAAGTGTTGCCGCCGAATTCGGCGAACATTTCGTGAAACTGCGCATCGGTTTCAAACAGCTGGGCATTGCTCACCGCCGAGGAGTCCGAATGACTGGCCAGGTAAAGGTGCTGAAGGCGCGAGCGTTCCAGCGCGGCGGCATTGGGCCGGAATTCCGGCTGCAGAAAGTTCGCCGGTTCAATCATCAGGCGGAACTGATAGCCGCTGCGCAATGCAGCGTCGTCCAGCGTCGGCAGGAAGCTCCAGCCATGCCCCTTGTTGCGAATCAGCAGGCCGTCTTCGGCCATGCGCGTCAGGGTTTTCATCAGCGTGACGCGATCCACGTCGTAGCGGCGGGCGATTTCTGTCTGCGTCAGGGAATTGGGGATCGCCCCGCTGAGCCGGTCATTGACCAGACGTTCGAACAGCGAGTCCTCCACGCTGGAGCCCACGGCCAGCTCGACGCGCTGCAGGGCGTCGAAGGCTTTGAGCAGGAAGAACCCCTGATTGCGCCGGGTCTCCACGATGCCCTCGGCGACCAGCAGATTCAGGGCGTTCCGGGTGGGCGTGCGAGACACGCCCAGCAGATCGGCAATCTGTTGCTCGCGCAGGTGATGGCCAGGCTCGAAGCGCGCCTTGCGCACAAAATCAAGAATCTGGTTAGCCAGCCGGCGGCTGTTCTGACCCTTTGACGAAGCCATGGAAAGTGAACCCCGAGACGATAAAAGTGCGCACATCTTACCAAGGACGCCCATCCGTTAGCTCATGAGCATCAGCCATGCGGAGCGCTTTGCCCGAAGAAATTTTATTGTACATATGATTACAAATAATACAATATCAGCCCGCCTTCTACGAACGTCCCCTCAGGAACTCAAGCATGCAAAGCCTTCAAGAGTGTCGCGAACGCCTCCACGGCATCTTCAACATCACCGTCACGCCGTTCACGGCCACCGGCGAATTCGACTACGCCGCGATGGCCGAGAACATCGAACGGGTCATCGCGCTGGGTTATGACGGCTTGCTGATTGGCGGGACGTACGGCGAATTCCCGGTCATGAGCACCACCGAGCGTGCCGACATGTTCCGCAAGGTCATGGATATCGTCGGTGACCGAGTGCCGGTCATGCTCTGCACGGCCGGCTCAGACAGCCGCGTGGTGCGGGAACTGACGCAACTGGCCGGCGATCTGGGTGGTCTGCCGATGGTCACGCCGCCGTTCGTCTCGGAAATCACTGACGCTCAGATCGTCGCGTTCTTCAAGGAAATGGCGCCGCTGTCGAAAACCGGCATCCTCATCTACAACGCGCCAGGCATCGGCATCACGCTTTCGGTCTCGGTGATCGAACAACTGGCCGCCATCGAAGGCGTCGTCGGTCTGAAACAGGGTGATCTGACGCCGACCGTGATCGATCGCATCGCCAACAAACTGGGCGGCAAAGTACGCCTGTTCTGCGCGTCCGACCTGGTATTCAGCGGTCCGATGATGGCGGGCTTCGACGGCATCAGCTCCACCAACAGCGGCGCACTGCCGGAGCTCATTCTAGCCACGTTCCGGGCGATCCAGAACGGCGACGCCAAGCGGGCGATCGAATTGCATCGCCTCTGGTTCCCGTTGCGCGAACTGGCACGCAAGCACGGTCAGCCGCAAACCACCAAAGCGATCATGAACCTGCGTGGATTCAAAGGCGGCTCGGTTCGCCACCCCTTGCTGGACCTTCAAGGTGAAGCACTGGAGGAAGTGGCAGCGGCGTTGCGCGCCCTGGCCCAGGACCCGCGCTCCTCAGTGGTTCTGCCCGCCTGATGTGATTCGCCCTCGGGGCGGTCGATGCCGTGGGCATCGTCCGCCCGGGCAGCAGAGGGTACTGCAGCAGCACGTCGATGTGGGCACGCCCGCCCGGCTGTCTAGGCTGGAAGGGGCCAACCGCCTGGCTTGCGGCGCCTTCCCCCTTCCCTTCCTGACCATTTTCAGGCGTGCGTCGTCTGCACGACGGGTCATCAGAACTCGAATTGTGCAGAGAACGCCACGGTCCTGGGATCGCCCAGGTAACTGGTGTTGAGCCAGTATTTCTTGTCCGTCAGGTTACTCACGTTCAACCGCAGGGTCAGGGCTTCATCGCCCAGCGGCAGGCGGTAGCGGGCACCTGCATCGAAGGTGGTAAAGGCTGGCAGCGTGTAGTCATTGGCTTCGTCGGCGTATTGCTTGCCGGTATAGAACGCACCGCCGGTCACGGCAAAGCCAGGCGCGGAGGCCACGTCGTATTCGGCATAGACCTTGGCCAGTTGTTTGGCCACGTTGATCGGCGAGTTGCCATCGTTGGCCGGCGTTGCGCCCTTCTTCACTTCCGGATCGAGCAGCGTGAAGCCGCTGACGAGTGTCAGCTGTGGGGTCACCTTGCCCGTCACGCTGAACTCCATGCCATTGTTTTCCTGGCGGCCATCCTGAACGAAGACCCGGGCACTGTTGGTGTAGGTGTTGGGCTTGTCGATATTGAACAGCGCCAGGGTCACCAGCGTTTCGCCGATGCTGGCCTTGGCCCCGATCTCGTACTGCTCGCTGATCTGCGGAGCCAGCGCGGTTCCGGCATTGACGGCCCTGGCCGGTGCCACCCCGCTGCTCTGCAGACCTTCGATGTAGGTGACGTAGGTCGTCAGCCAGGGGACCGGTTTGTAGATCAGCGACACGCTGGGAGAGGTCAGGCTTTTGTCATAACGGGTCTTGCGCGGCGTCGCGGAATAGACGAAGTCATTGTTGTAACTGGTGATGCGGGTGTGGGTCGCCCCGAGGATCGTCGACCACTGCTCGTTGAAGGTGATGATGTCGCCGATCAACACGTTCTGCGTGTCGCTGGTACTGGAGATGTGTCGAGCGCCGTGACCGACCGAATAATCCGGCTTGCTCACTTGCGGCTGGTCGTCCAGCGGCACGGCGCTACCGATCACCGAGCTGTATTGCTGATCCGGGATGTGGTCCTCGTACATCAACGTACGCGCCGTATTGCCCTGATAGCCCAGCGTCACCTTGTGGTCCAGCGGGCCGGTCACGAACTGCGAGTCCAGGAACAGATAGCCTGAGTATTCCTGAGTCTGAAGGGGTGCGAACGCGTACAGCGGTTGGGTGTACTGACCGGGCGCATCGACCTGCGGGCCGGTGTAGGTGTACTCCTGAGTGTATTGCTGAGCCGCGAATGCCCCACGCAGACTGAACGTGTCGTTCAGGCGCCAGTTGGCCCGCACGCCGGCCTTGTCGGTCTCGTTGTCGGAGAACGCCCACTTCTGGCTGTAGAGCTTGTCGGCATCCAGTGAAGAGGCGCGTGGACGATAGGCCTCGTCGGCAAAGTACCAATAGCTGGTCAGGCCCCGGGTGCGGTTTTCCTTATGGGACGCGTCGAACTGCACCTGCAGATCGTCACTGATGTTCCAGTCCAGTGCCAGGCTGATCATCTGCCGACGGCGCTTTTGCAAGTCGATTGCAGTCTCGCCATCCTGCGTCAACACGTTGAGCCGGTAGGCGAATTTGCCTTGCGTGTCGATCGGGCCGCCGAAGTCGCCGTGCAAATAGTAGTTTTCGCCCCCTGCATTGCCCAGCGTGACGCTGTTGTAGCGCTGGTAAGTTGGGCGTTTGAGCACATAGTTCGCCAAGCCGCCGGGGGAAGCCGGGCCGTACAGAAACCCGGTCAGGCCCGTCACCACTTCCAGCTGTTCAGTGTCTTCGATGAAGTTGCCGCCATCGGCCAGCGTGCTGAAACGCAGCCCGTCGTTGGCTATGTTGAGGCTGGACGAGCCGCCGAAACCGCGAATGGTGATAGCACTGGCGTAGCCGGCACTCTTGGGCGAATACAGCTGGGCAAAAGGGTTGTGTTTGAACACATCGTCGGTCGAGGTCGCCTGCAGGTTCTTGAGCAGCGCCTGAGAAGTCACGCTCATGGAATAAGGCGTGTCCTGCAGCTTCATGCCACCCAGCGCACCCACGTTGTTGACGTGTTCGCTCACATAACCCGCAGCCTCAGAACCATCGGCACCGGGAGGGCTACCGTTGATATCGACGTCCGACAGCGTCACCACACCGCTGTCCTGAGTGGGCACTCTGACCAATCCGTAAACGCCGTCCCCCAGCGGCACCGCCGCAAGGCCGGAACCTGCGAGCAGAACCGCGAGCCCTTTCTGTGTGTCGTAGTCACCCTCCAGTCCCGGCGAATTCAGGCCCTGCGCCAGTTCCGGGGCGAACTGCACGGTGATTTTTGCCTGCGCGCTGAAGCGGGTGATCGCCTGGGCCAGCGTCGCGGGCTGGACGCTGTAATGCCGGATCGCTTCGTCTGCCAGGGCAGGCGACGGCTGAGTGGCCAGCGCAAAAGTCAGCAATGACATTGCAAGGGTGTTGCACGTGGTCGCGCGCGGGATGCTGGGATGTTTCATGGAGCGAATGTCCTTGGGTGATTACAGATTCACTACCAAGGACGAGCGCCTTGAAAAAACGGGCCAAAAAAAATCATGCTCTGCTGACCGTCACCCAATAACGGGTTCGATAACTCACGGTCACGGGCAAGGTGTCTGGCAAGGCCGCGAGAATGGCGTCGCTGTTCTCGAGCTGGAAACCACCGCTGATACGCAGCGCCGATGCACTGTCGTCACAGTGCAACCGGCCAGGGCGATAACGCCCCAGCTCGGCGAGGAACTCGCCCAGCCGCAGGTTTTCGGCCACCAGTTGGCCTTCTGTCCAGCGCGTAGCCACTTCACTGGCCGGACGCACAGGACCGAACGCCGCAGCGCTGAACTGCAGTTGTTCGCCGGTTTCGATGACCTGAGGCGCGGCGTGGCTCGGGGTCGCCCGCACCCGGCCTTGCAACACCGCCAATTGCGTAACGCCTTCAAGCTGGCGCACGCTGAAACGCGTCCCCAACGGCTCCAGCACGCCCTGTTCGCTGGCCACTCGCAAGGGCCGTCGCGCCGGGTCTTGGCCGGTGCTGATGAAAATCTCTCCACGCACCAGACGGATCAGGCGCTGACCGGCATCGAATTGAACGTCGATTGCACTGTCGGTGTTCAGGTTTACCACGCTGCCGTCGGCCAGGGTGATCTGCTGGCGTTCGCCCGTGGCGGTGCGGTAGTCGGCTATCCAGCCCTGACCGGCGCCAAATCGATAGCCCAGAAAGGCGGCGGGCGACATCACGCCCAGCACCAGCAAGGTCTTCAACGCCTGACGCCGCTCTCGGTTGAGTGTGCCCTTGGCCATCGAAGGAGGAAGGCCTTTGAGCTGTTGTTGCACGTGCTGCGCGCGCTGCCAGGCGCGTTCATGTTCGGGGTCGGCGGCCCGCCAGCGCGTCCAGGCCTGATGCTGCGCAGCGCTCAGCGGTTGGTCATGCATCAGCACCAACCACTGGGCGGCCTGACGCGCAACGTCACGACTGATCGATGCCGGCGCCGACATCACTGCTCGATTTCCCAGAGGATGCAGGCCTCGAACGCAGTCGCCATATGACGTTTCACCGAGCGCTCGCCGATGCCCAGCTGACGGGCGATCTGCAGGTAGGTCAAGCCATCCAGCTGCGCGAGCAGGAACACTGTCCGTACCACAGGCTTCAAGCGATCAAGCAGCGCATCGAGCTGGTACAGGGTTTCGCGCAATTCCCACTGTTCTTCTGGCGAGAGTGAAAAGGTTTCTGGCAGGGTGGCGAGCATGTCCAGGTACGCCCGCTCCAGCGAATGCCGGCGGAAGTAATCGCAGATCAGCCGCTGGCCCACCGTCGCCAGATAGGCTCGCGGACTGTCCAGGTTCAGCCTTTCGCCGGTTTTACGTTGCGAACTGAGGATGCGAAGGAAGGTGTCCTGCGCCATGTCTGCCGCCTGACTGGTGCAACCCAGACGGCGATAAATCCAGCCTTTCAGCCAGCTATTGTGCTCTGCATAGAGAAGCCCCAGACGATCCTCGCTCACTACCCGCCTCCCGAAAGAAGGCCGGATCATAGTTGCTAATGATTCTCATATCAACGCACTTGTCAGGCCGACATTCTCAGCATGTCCCTGAAGGAGCTGGACAAGTAGTCCTTCACTTCGAAGAAATTCCGGCTGTGGGGCCGCGCCGAGTCCCAGACCAGTCCTACGTCCATCGACGGCACGGGATCGGCCAACTGACGCCGCACGATGCGATGACCGTCCAGTGACCAGGGACGGTAAACCAGATCAGACAGAATCGTCACGCCCTGCCCCGACGCCACCAGACTGCGCACCGCCTCGATCGAAGAACTGCGAAACCCGACATCCGGCCTCAGGTGGTATTCGCGCCAGTATTTATCGACAGTGGACACGTGTTCATCCATGTCCAGCAGGATGTAACGATACGTGGCCACGTCTGCCAGAGCGACCCGATCGGCCACCATCAGTGGGTGCTCAGGCGGGGCCCAGAGTTGCCGGGGAGAACGGATCAACGGCTGGCATTGCAGGGACTCATTGGCCGGCAGGTTCGAGGCCAGCAACAGGGCCATTTCCAGCGTGCCCTGGCGAACGCCCGCCTCGACCTCGCTGCGCTCAAGCTCCACGAAGGTCGGCACCAGCCCGGGAAACTTCTTTTCAAGGGCCTTCATGACAGGCGACAGCACGTACGCCGAGATCGTCTCGGTCACGCCGATCCTGATCGGGCCGGTGGCTTGCGAGGGCCGCAGCGCAACGGAATCCATCGCTTCGCGCATGACGGCTTCGACTTGCTGGGCGTGCCGCAGAAAACGATCCCCTGCCTCGGTCAGTCGGACGCCCGCCGCGTGGCGCGTGAACAACGTCGCGCCCACGGTGGTTTCCAGCGTTTTCAGAGAGGCGGTCATCGAAGACTGGGTGACGTGACAGCGCTGGGCAGCCCTGGACACCTGCCCGGTGTCGGCAATCGCAATGAAGTGCTGCAGTTGTTTCAACGTCGGGAGCATCGATTTTCTCAATATCGCAATACACATTCATTGAATTTTCAATGTGATCAGCCGGAGTAATACCATCTCCCTCAGAGATTTTCCAAGAGCAGGTCGGCAATGAACGTGACTCAACGGCAAGACAAGGCGGGCTATTGCACCCTTTGCCGCTCTCGCTGCGGAACGATCAACACCGTCGAGAACGACCGGCTGATCGAAGTTCGCCCTGACGTCGAGCACCCCACGGGCAAGGCAATGTGTCTCAAGGGCAAAGCGGCGCCCGAGTTGTTGCACAGCGCCGATCGGCAGTTGTTTCCCATGCGCCGCACCCAGCCGAAGAACCACCCGGATCCTGGCTGGGAAGTGATTTCCTGGGAACAGGCATTGAGCGAAGTTGCCGAGCGCCTCGAGCAGGCGCGGCGCGAACGGGGCGCCGAGTCTGTGGCCTTTGCCGTGACCACCCCCAGCGGCACGCCCTTGAGCGACAGCATCGACTGGATCGAGCGCTTCATCCGGTTGTACGGCAGCCCGAACACCTGCTATGCCACCGAGATCTGCAACTGGCACAAAGACCATGCTCACGCGTTCACCTTCGGCTGCGGCATGCCCACGGCCGATTACCGCCGCGCAGAAGTAATCCTGCTCTGGGGCCACAACCCCACCAATACCTGGTTGGCCCAGGCCGAAGCCATCGGCGCGGGTGTGGCTGCCGGGGCGCGGATGATCGTCGTGGACCCGCGCAAGACTGCATTGGCCGGCCAGGCGGACAGTTGGCTTAGGGTCTGCCCGGGGACTGATCTGGCGTTGGCGATGGGCCTGGCAAACCTGCTGATCGCCAATGACACGTTCGATCAGGCCTTCGTTCGTCAATGGAGCAACGCGCCGCTGCTGGTGCGTGCCGATAACGGCCACTTCCTGCGTTGTGCAGACATCGGCATCACCGGTGACCAGGACTACGTGGTGTGGGACACCGTTCACAATGCCCCTAAAGCCTCCTCGCCCATGACCGCGACTTCGCTTGAGCAGGCCGCAGTGCGCGGAACGTTCAGTCTGAATGTGCAGGACGCCGACACGCCGCTGGAATGCTCCCCGGTGTTCGAGTTGTACGCCCGTGAGTGCGCGCTGTACACGCCGCAGCGGGTAGAGGCCCTGACCCACGTGCCTGTGGCGCAACTTGAGCAGGCCGCGGCCTTGATCGGATCGTCGTCGCGCGTCGCGTTCCATGCCTGGTCTGGCGTGGGTCAGCAGGACAATGCATCACAGACCGACCGGGCCATCGCGTGCCTGTACGCCCTGACCGGCAGCTTCGACCGCGACGGCGGCAACCGGATCTATCAGAAGCCGCCCTACAACCCGGTGATGTCGTTCGATTTGCTGGCTCCCGAGCAACGCGCCAAGGCGTTGGGTCTCAACGAGCGACCGCTGGGGCCGCCTTCTCAGGGCTGGGTCACGGCGCGGGACGTGTACCAGGCCATCGTCCACGAAAAGCCCTACGCCATCCGCACACTGGTGGCGTTCGGCACTAACCTCCTGCTCTCCCAGCCCGATGTTCACTTGGGCGCGCAGGCGCTGCAGAAGCTCGATTTTTATGTGCACTGCGACCTGTTCGAATCGCCCAGCGCGCGCTATGCCGACATCTTTCTGCCAGTGAACACGCCGTGGGAGCGCGAAGGCCTGCGCATCGGTTTCGAGATTTCCGCCGAGGCGGATCGGCGGGTTCAACTGCGCCAGCGCATGGTGTCGCCCCGCGGCGATTCGCGCTCGGACAGCGACATCGTGTTCGACCTCGCAACCCGCCTGGGCATGGCCGGGGATTTCTTCGGCGGCTCACTGGAAGCAGGCTGGAACCACATGCTTGAGCCGCTGGGCCTGACCGTCGAGCAACTGCGCCGCGAGCCTCGCGGCATGTTCATCGAGACCCCCGATGTGCAGCGCAAATACGCTGCAAAGCCACGGCACCGGGCGTTCAACACGCCGACCGGGCTGGTCGAGCTGTACTCCGAAAAACTGCTCCGTCATGGCTACAGTCCTCTGCCCCGCGCGTCCGCCAACGATCCACGCAAGGAAGCCATGCATCGCGCCTTTCCGCTGGTCCTGACCTCGGCCAAGAACGGCTACTTCTGCCACAGCCAGCACCGCAGTCTGGCCTCACTGCGGCGCAAAGCGCTTTACCCGGTGCTGGAGATATCCGCCGAGCTGGCCCGGCAAGAACACGTCGACAACGGCGACACCCTGTTGGTGACGACAGACAGCGGCCAGGCGAAATTCTGCGCGAGCATCGTCGACGGCTTGCACCCCTCGGTTGTGGTCGGCGAGTACGGCTGGTGGCAACGGTGTGAAGCCCTGGGGCAGAACGAGCTGCCGGTACTGGGCTCCCACAGCAGCAACTTCAACAGCCTGGTCAGCGACGCCGCCTTTGATCCCATCAGCGGTTCTTCGCCTCTGCGCGCATACCGCTGCACCGTGCAACGGGACACGCTCAATGATGCTGCGCACGGCCGTTGGGAGGGGTTGCGCCCGTTCACCGTCACAGCGCTCATACCTGAAGCCGCGGACGTCACCACCGTCAGCTTCGAAGCCAGCGACGGCGGCACGGTGCCGGATTTTGAACCCGGCCAGCACATCACCCTCGAGCTGAACACCCCCGATGAGCCCACCTTGCGTTCCTACTCGTTGACCGGCCGTGCTCACCTGCAAGGGCGCCGTGGTTATCAGGTTTCAGTGCGCCGGGCAGTGGCGACCGACAGCCAGGGCATGGCCACGCTCGGGCTGGGCTCAGGTTTCATTCACGATCAATTGAAGGTCGGCGACCGACTCATGGCTCACCCGCCATCGGGGCATTTCATCCTGCCGATGCACAGTCGCCGACCGCTGGTGCTGGTCGCCTCAGGTATCGGCATCACCCCGTTCCTGAACCTGCTGGAATCGTTGCAAGACCAGCCGCAGACGCCGAATATTCTGCTGCTTTACGGCAATCGCAACGGCGAATACCACGCCTTCAAACAGCGGCTCAGGGCGTTGGCGCAGACGCTGCCCAACGTGAAAATCGTCAATTTCTACAGCCTTCCCGCCGCGTCAGACCGCCAGGGCGAAGACTACGACGTGGCTGCGCGGGTCAGCGCCGAGCACATACCCAAGGCGTTGCTGCGTCAGCGCCCCTTGGTCTACCTGTGCGGGTCGGACGCGATGATGGCTGAAGTCGGTGCTGCCTTGCTCGAACGCGGGGTGCCGCGCTTCGACATGCAGCAGGAAGCCTTCAAATCGCCGGTCAAGCCGGTCATCACGCCCGGCCAGTCCCACGAGGTGACGTTCAGCCGGTCAGGCATCACCGCGCGCTGGTCATCCGATGAAGGTTCGCTGCTCACCTTCGCGGAGAAGCTGGGCGTGCGCCTGCCCAGCGGCTGCCGCGTGGGCCAGTGCGAAAGTTGCGCCGTCACCGTGCGGCACGGCCAGGTCATGCACCTGCACGGACAGGAACCGGACACCCCATCGACGTGCCTGGCCTGCCAGGCCATCCCGTCCAGCGCCCTGACGCTGGATGCTTGATATGTGTGAAATCCCAGGTGAACCATGCTGATCATTGATGCTGAAAAAACACGCGCGCTGCTGCCGTTCGACCGCCTCATTCCCGCCCTGCAAGAGGCCTTCCGCGAAGAGGTGCACGTGCCGCTGCGCCATAACCACGCCATTCACCCTGAGTCATCGGCGCCCGGTTGCATGCTGTTGATGCCTGCCTGGAACAACCAGGGCTTTCTGGGCATCAAGACCGTGACCATTTTTGCGCAGAACGCCGCCGCAGGCTTGCCCGGGTTGCATTCCACGTACATGTTGCACAGCGCAACGACCGGCGCGCCACTGGCGTTGATCGATGGCAACGAAATCACCTCCAGACGCACGGCGGCAGCCTCGGCCCTGGCGGCCACCTACCTGAGCAGAAGCGATTGTTCTTCACTGCTGGTCGTCGGCGCAGGCCGGGTGGCAAGTTTGTTGCCTTATGCCTATCGCACGGTTCGCCCGATCCAGCAGGTGGCGGTGTGGGACATCAACCCGGCGCAGGCCGCGCGGCTGGTCGATCAACTGCAGCAAGATGGGTTCCAGGCCCGGGCGGTCGATGACCTGGCAGCTGCCTGCGAGCAGGCCGACATCGTGACCTGCGCGACGTTGTCGACAGCGCCGCTCATCGAGCGCCGATGGTTGAAGCCCGGCACTCATCTGGACCTGATCGGTGGCTTCACCCCCCAGATGCGCGAGAGCGATGACGGCTGTTTCGATGGCACCGAGGTGTTCATCGATACCGACGAAGCGCCCATGAAAGCGGGTGATCTGCTCAGCCCGCTGCAAAGCGGCGTGCTGCGCAAGGAAGACATCCGCGCTGATCTGGCGAGCCTGTGCAAGGAACGCAGCCCGGGCCGCATCGACGATCAGCACATCACGGTTTTCAAAGCAGTCGGCACGGCCCTGGAGGACCTGGCGGCTGCTCAACTGGTTTACGTTCAACGCTCACAATAATCAGAAATCTGCGCGTCATTTTCCCTTGCTGCCTTCCGCCCCGAACCTTCAGGAAGACATTATGAAAGCGTCTGTATTGCACCCCGATGAGGCCAGAGAAAGCCTCGGTTTTTTTGAAAGAATTGCAGTTGGTGTCTCGAACTGGTCGGAGCGCTGGTTTCCCGACTCTTACATATTCGCAGCCATTGCCGTGGTGCTGGTCGCGCTGGGCTCGCTCGCCACCGGTGCTTCGGTGAAGTCCGTCGCGGGCGCATTCGGAGACGGCTACTGGAGCCTGATCCCGTTCACGATGCAGATGGCGCTGGTGGCGATTTCCGGCTATGTCGTGGCGGTCTCCCCGCCCGCCTCGGCATTGATCGAGAAACTGGCTGCGCTGCCAAAATCGGCGCGTGCGGCGGTGACCTTCGTCGCCTTCATCAGCATGGGGCTGTCACTGTTCAACTGGGCGATCAGCCTGATTTTCAGCGGACTGCTGGTGCGCGCGATTGCCCGCCGCACAGACCTGGCCATGGACTATCGCGCTGCCAGTGCCGCGGCGTATCTGGGCATGGGCGCCACGTGGGCGCTGGGGCTGAGTTCGGCGGCGGCGCAACTGCAGGCCAACCCCGCCAGCCTGCCCAAGTCTCTGCTGGATATCACCGGCGTCATCCCGTTCTCGCAAACCATCTTCCTCTGGCAGTCGATGACCATGGCGGCGGCGTTGATCGTGGTGTCATTGCTGGTGGCCTGGTTCTCCACGCCGACCGGCAACCGCGCACGCACGGCTCAGGACATGGGCGTCGACCTCAGCGTGATCGATGAAGCCGCCGAAGGTCCTCGGCGGCCCGGCGAATGGCTGGAGTACAGTCCGGTGCTCACCTTGTTGCTGGTGGCACTGGGAGCGATATGGCTGTTCAACGAGTTCTCGACCAAGGATCCGATTTTCGCGATCTCATCGCTGAACACCTACAACTTTCTGTTCCTGATGCTGGGCATGCTGCTGAACTGGCGCCCCAAGCGCTTTCTCAATGCCATCGCCAAGTCAGTGCCTTCGGTCGCGGGGGTGCTCATTCAATTCCCGTTATACGGGGCCATTGCGTTCATGATGACCAAGGCACAAGGCGTCGATGGCGTGACCTTGTCGCACCACATCGCTTCGCTGTTCGTGGCCATTGCCGACAGCGACAGTTTCGCGGTGGTCATGGGCATCTACTCGGCGGTACTCGGTTTCCTGATTCCTTCCGGCGGCGGCAAGTGGATCATCGAAGCGCCGTATGTGATGCAAGCGGCCAATGAGTTGCACGTCAACCTGGGCTGGGCGGTGCAGGTCTATAACGCGGCCGAGGCGCTGCCCAACCTGATCAACCCGTTCTGGATGCTGCCGTTGCTGGGTGTTCTGGGCATCAAGGCGCGGGACGTGGTGGGCTTCACCTTCACTCAATTGCTGGTGCATACCCCGCTGGTGCTGCTGATGCTCTGGGCGTTCTCCATGACACTGGCGTACACACCGCCGATGATGCCGACGCCTTGAAAGGCCTGTGAGGGCCGAGGCCGCCGGCGGCGCACAGGCGGCCCGGCATCGTCTGCCGGCGCCGCCGTGGGCCCTGCTCAGCTGAATGTCACCGCCTTCATCGGTTGCACGTTCACTTTCAGCTCGAAGACATCCGGCCGCGCGTAGTGACCGCAGACATCGAAGTCCTGGTTGCCCTTGCTCAGTTGGCTCATGTCCAGGTCTGCATACAGTTCGGTCTCGCAATCGTAGCTGGGGCCGGCCAGCACTTCACCCAGCGGGCTGACGATCATGCTGCCGCCGCGCATGATGTAGTCGTCGCCCTTGAAGTCGAGGCTGAAGGCCGCCTGGTGCGCCTCGGAGTAGGCTTCGAGCTTGATCGCCTGGCACGCCGACAAGACGAACACGCGGCCTTCGAGGGCAATGTGGACCATCGAGCTGGGCCATGACGGTCGGTCGTCGGCGGTCGGCGCGCAGTAAAGCTGCACCCCTTGGGCGTACATCGCCTGGCGCAAGGCGGGCATGTAGTTTTCCCAGCAGATGACGCTGCCCAGCACACCCAGCTCTGTGGGCACGGCGTCGATCGTCGAACCATCGCCGAACCCCCAGATGATGCGCTCCTGCCCGGTCGGCATCAGCTTGCGGTGGTAGCCCGCGATGCCCTGACCGGGAACCAGGGTGACGGCCGTGCAATACAACGTCCGGCCAAAGCGCTCGATGATGCCGACCACGCAGATCACGCCGGTCTCGTCGACGCCGGCGGCCAGCGTGCGCAACTCCTGACCGTCGAGGGTCACCGCGCCCTGGACGTAGTCGTGATACTGCTGACGCCCGGCCAGGCTGCGGTTGCCCACCACGCTGCCAAAGCCTGTTCCCTTGGGATAACCACCGATGAACGCCTCGGGGAAGACTGCCAGCCGGGCACCCTGCCCGGCCACACGGCGCAGGATGTCGCACGCTTTGTCGACGCTGGCTGCCGCGTCATCGGGAATCGAGGCTGCCTGGATAACTGCCACTCGCATGGTATCGCTCCTAGTATTGGGTGATGTCTTTGTCTTTGGTTTCGGGAAGGGTGCGCCACAGCACCAGCAGGCAGATCAGCGAGACCGCCGCCAGATAACCCGCCGGCAGGTCCGGGTTGCCGAACTCGCGAACCAGCGCCGCGGCGATGAACGGACCAGGGCCGGCCAGGATGGCCAGCGCCAGGTTGTGCCCCAATGCCGCGCCGGTGGAGCGGATGGACGCTGGAAAAACCTCCACCAGCAGCACCACGTCCATCACGGCGGTGACGGCCACCAGCACGCCCAGCAATGTCAGCCCGAAGACGATTGCCACCAGGTTGCCGGTGTTGAGCAACAGAAAGATCGGATACGCCAGCACCGTCAGCCCGGCGGCAGCGCCCAGCAACAAACGGCGGCGGCCCCACGCATCGCTCAGCCAGCCGATCAGCGGATGCGCCACGCAGTACAGGACCAACGACACGCTGCACAACCACAGCGCCGTGCTCTTGGGCAGGCCGACCGTGGTCACCAGGTGGTTGTTGGCGTACGTGATGAAGAAGTACAGCGACACGCCGAACAGAGCGGAGAACGCAAACGTGGTGATGAACGCCTGACGCTTCACCGCCGCGCCAGGGGCCTGCACCCTGTTGGTGCCGCGCTCGCGAACCATCTTTTCGTAGACCGGCGTATCGCCCAGCTTGCGGCGGATGTACACCGCCAGAGCGGTCATCACGATCGATGCGACAAACGGCAGGCGCCAGCCCCAGGCGCTCAGTTGTGCATCGCTCAGCACGTTCGACAGCACCGCCGCAGTGAACGTACCGAACAGGAACGCGCACCCTGCGGTTCCGGTGATCACGCTTGCCGCCGTGGCGCGGCGGTGGGCGGGCGCGCTTTCGACGATGTAGATGCCGGCGCTCGACCATTCTCCGCCGACCATCATGCCCTGCACGAAGCGCAGCGCAATCAGCAGCGCAGGTGCCAGGATCCCGATGGCGTCATAGGTGGGCAGCAGCCCGATCAGCGTGGTGCAGATGCCCATGCCGAACACGGTAATGATCAGCACCGCGCGACGTCCCAGGCGATCGCCGATCGGCCCCAAGATCAGCGCCCCGAACGGTCGGGAAATGAACCCCACCGCGAACACCGCCAGCGATGACAGCAGTGACACGCCCGGGGCACTGGACGGAAAGAACAGCGTACCGATGATGGCGGCGAAGTAGCCGTAAATGGCGAAATCAAACCACTCCATGAAATTGCCGATCCCCACGGCAACCGCGCGTTTGCGCATGTCTACTTCGGCGCTGGAATGAATTTTGCTCTGCCCTGATGATTCTTGTGTCGTGTCCAATGCTCGTTCCCCATCGCTGTGCAGTTGATGGAAAACAGACTAGAAACGATGAAGCCCGCCTGACAAACGATTAGAAAAGATGAGCCGGATTAACGTACGTAATATCGCTCGCATCGACATGAACCTGCTGCTCACGTTTCACTGCCTGATGACCGAGCGCAGTGCAACGCGGGCCTCGACCGTGCTGCATGTCACGCAGGGTGCGGTCAGCTCGGCGCTCAAGCGTCTGCGCGAGCATTTCGACGACGAACTGTTCCTGCGTACCGCATCAGGCATGCAGCCCACGCGCAAGGCGATGTTATTGGCGCCGAGGATCACCGAAGCGTTGACGTCGATCTCGGGACTGCTCGCCGGTGAGCTGGAATTCTGTCCCGCGCAGTCGCACCACGTGTTCAATATCGGTTTGTCCGATGACATCGAAAGCTACCTGGCGCCCTTGCTGGTCAGTGCAGCGGCGCAAGACGGCCTGGGCGTCAGTTTCGCGTTTCACCAGACCAACAGCACGCTCTGGAAAACCTCACTCCAGGATGCCGACATGGACCTGGTGATCTGCTGCGAACCGAAGGACTTCAATACGCGCTTCTCATCGCAGGTGCTGTTTTCCTCGTCTTATTCCTGCCTGTTCCGGCCACGGCCGGACGCCGCCGACAGCCTGAGCATCGACGACTATTTCAACGCCGACCACGTGCGGATCTCGTATGACGGACGTAGGGGCTTCATCGACGATATCTTCGAAAGCGCCGGCTACGCACGCAAAGTCATTGCTTCGTTCAGCCACTTCTCGGGCGCGCTGTCGACCCTCGCGTCCAGCGGCGCCATCGCCACCCTGCCGACCTTCGCCGCCACTGCCTACGCCACGATGATCGGGCTCAAGGTCAGCCCGGTCCCGCTCCCCGTGCCCTCGTATCGCTGCTTCATGGTCTGGGACAACGCGCGACACACCGACGCCCATCACCTCTGGCTGCGGCATTTCATCGGCGAGGTGATTCAGCGTGCAGAGCAAGGCGGCAACGCCATAACGCGGCTGAGTCCGGCAGACGAGGTGGTGCTCCAGTCTGCGTGAACCCGTCGACCGCGCAGTCATCGCGAAGACCTTCACAAACACCGTACCTTTTCGAAAGGTGTTTTATATACACTGCCGCTTTTGTCCCGCCGGGGAGCGCCCAATGTCATCGAAGGTCATTTCCAGGTCACCCGAGCCATCGGCCTCACTGGAAAGCCGCATCCGCAGCCGCTATGAGCAAATGTCGGCGGTGGAGCAGAAACTGTCAGATGTCATTCTGGCGTCCCCCGGCCAGCTCGCCATGCAGACCGCGACCGAACTTGCGATCAGCGCCGGCGTATCGAAAGCGACGACGACCCGGTTTTTCCGGGCGCTGGGCTATGACTCCTACGACGCGGCGCGACGTGAAGCGCGCAAAGCCAGCAGCGGCGGCTCCCCTCTCTATCTGCAGCACCTGAACGACGCCGACCACGATCCTCAGGCGCTGGTGCAGCATCATCTGGATCAGGAAATCGCCAATCTGGCTAAAACCTACGAATCGCTCTCCCACACCGATCTTGCCCACATGACCCAGGCCATCGCCAAGGCGCGGCGGGTGGTCCTCATCGGTTTTCGTCACAGCCAGACCATCGCCGTGATGTTTCGCAGCAATCTGATTCAGGTGCGTGGCGACATTCTCTTGTTGCCCGCTCCTGGCGACAGCCTCGCCGAATACCTGGCAGGACTGGACGAGCGCGACGTGGCGATCTGCATCGGACTGCGCCGACGCGTGCCGCAGCTGGAAGGCGCCATGGCGGTGATGGCGGGATTGGGCGTGCAGATTCTGTACATCTCTGACGTGCTCACCGGCAGGCCGGCGAAGCTTGCGCGTTGGGTCATCCGCTGCCACACCGAAGGCAGCCTGATGTTCGACAGCAACGCCAGTGTCGCCGGCATCACCAATCTGATCTGCTCGCTGGTCGGCAAGGAGCTGGCAGGCGAGAAATCCACCCATCTCGCCCAGGCCGAAGTGCTCCACCAGAAACTGGAAGAGCTGGAATAAGCCTCTTTTCAGGTAATGGCCCGATAATAGCGCAACGTCGCACCAACCCGGAGCAGGCCGCACGCGAGCTCCGCAGAACTGTTTCAGCCTAAGAAACATATGTTTCTTAAAATATTCCTCTGAAACCCTTGTTTCTACTGGGCTGGCGATTTTATTCGGGCCGCCACGCCGATGCTGGCACAGAATCTGCGATACCCCTTGGGTCTACCCATCACCCAAGGGCGCCATCATGAAAAAAACGTTCTCCGGATTTTCACTCGTTCTGGCCGCAATGACGCTGGGCGTCGGCCTGCACGCCTCTACGTCACTGGCCGACACACTGGATGACGTGAAGGCACGCGGCACGCTGGTCGTGGCCATCGATCCGACTTTCGCCCCGTACGAATACACCGACGACAGCGGCGCGATCACCGGCTACACCCCGGCCATCATGGCGCAGGTCGCCAAGACCCTCGGCGTCAAGGTCGAGTACCAGAAGATGGCGTTCAGCGGGATCATCCCGGCGCTGATTTCGGGTTCGGTGGACGCCGAAGGCTCATCGCTCAACGTCACCGCCGAGCGCGCCGGCAAAGTGCTGTTCGTGGCCCCGTTCGGCAAAAGCGTGAACGCTGTAATGACCCGCGCAGACGACAAGCGCATCGATCCCACCGGCTTGAAAGTGGAAAGCCTCGCTGGCCTGAGCGCCGCCGTGAAGACTACCTCCGCGCCGGAGCAACTGGTCAAGCAGTTCAACGTCGAGCTGAAATCCAAGGGCCTGGCCCCCATCAAGATCGTCGGCGTAGACAGCGTCGACCAGACCCTCTCGGCACTGATGACTCGACGCGCCGACTTCATCCTCGACGACATTACCGTTCTCGGCAGCCTGCTCAAGCAGCACCCGGACAACCTGCGTCAGGTCGGCGAACTGGGCGCCAGTCAGTGGATCAGCTGGGCGACCCGCAAGGACGACACACGCCTGAACAAGGTCATCAGCGATCAGATCATCGCGATGCAGAGCTCGGGTGAACTGCAGAAATTGCAGCAGCAATACCTGGGCGTGACCTTCGATCTGCCCTCCCACGATTTCATCCCTGCCAAGTGAGAACCTCCATGTCTTCGCCAACCACCCACGTTCATGTCCCTGCCGGGCATGGCCGGACCTTCGAAGTACGCCGCGGCCAGTTCATTACCGTGATCGATCGTGACGGCCAGCAGGCAGCCGACTTTGTCGCCATCGTCAACGGTCAGGCCGACGAATACCTGTCGCCCACCCACACCCGCCGGCGTCTGGACTCACTGTTTTTCAGCGTCGGCGACTGCCTGTACTCCAATGCCGACGAGGCGTTGCTTCACGTGCTGCACGACACGGTCGGCGTGCACGACGCCAACGTCCCGGCCTGCGATTGCACGCGTTTCAGCGTCGATTTCGGCGTGGACGGGCACCGCAATTGCCTGGACAACATGCACGAAGGCCTGCGTGAGTACGGCGTGTCAGCGGTCAACGTGCCCGAGCCGTTCAACCTGTTTCAGAACGGCCCGGTGACGGCCGACTGCCGGATGCAAGTCACCGACCCGATCAGCAAGGCAGGCGATCGCATCGTGTTCCGTGCCCTTAAAGACCTGGTGTGCGCGGTGTCGTCGTGCCCGCAGGACATCATCCCCGGCAACGGCCTGCTGGTGACGCCCATCGATATCGTCATCTCCGATGACCAGCCGCCATTCGCCTGACAGACTTTCAAGGAGTACCCCATGCTGTTAATGAAAGACGCCACCGAAACCCGCGCGCCGTTGCCCCTGCAAACGGTCAGCGTCGCAGCGGGCACTGCCGGTTCGATCCTGGTCAAGCGCGGGCAACTGCTGCGCATCACGGCGCTGAACGACGGCGCCGTCGCGAGCCTGTTCGGCTTCAGCGAAATCGAGCCGGACGTGCATCTGTCGGTGCACCACACGCGCGTGTTCAGCAATTCCTACGTGCTGGGCGCGGGCATGCGCATGGTCAATAACCGTCGTCGCCCGGTGATGGTGCTGGGCAAGGACAGCGTCGGTCGCCACGACCTGCTGCTGCCAGCCTCGACGACGTCGTTCCTCGCCGCCAACGGTTATGCCGGGCAAACGGGCTGCGTCGAAGCGCTACAAGGTGAGCTTCGCCGTCTGGGCCGTGAGCAGCCCAAGCTTCCGGACCCGATCAACCTGTTCATGCATGTGCAGCTGGATCAGCAAGGGACGCTGTCGCCACAGCCCAATACTGTCAAGGCCGGTGACTCGGTCACCTGCCGCGTGGTGCTGGACACGCTCTTCGTGGTGTCCACGTGCTGCACCGGCATCGCGGGCAACGACATCCCCGGCGCGGTTGAACTGTCGGTGGCCGAAGACCTCAGCGACTTTGCGGTTTAATCGATGATCTCAAGCGCACAAATGCTCAATGCCCTGCCAGATCTGGGCCGAGGCCTGTGGGTGACACTCGAACTCACGGTGCTGGCAGCCGTCACCAGTTTTGTCATGGGTCACGTCATCTGGTGGTTGCGCGGACGGTCTCTGCCACTGTGGCGCGGCATCGGGCATTTGTACGTCAGCCTGATGCGCGGCGTGCCCTCCATCGTGCAGCTGTTCATCGTGTTTTTCTCGCTGCCACTGATCGGTCTGGGAGGCAAACCGCTGCTCGCGGCAGTGCTGGCAATCGGTCTGAACAGCGCGGCCTATGTCGCCGAGATTCTGCGTGCCAATTACCGCACCCTGCCCCATGGCCAGACCGAAGCCTCCCACGCGCTCGGGCTGTCGGACTTCCAGGTGTGGTGGTACGTGTCGGCGCCGCAGGCGTTACGCAGCAGCCTGCCGGCGCTGGTCAACGAATTCACCCTGGTGGTCAAGACCACACCGCTGGCCTCGGTGGTCGCGGTCACTGAGCTGACGTACGCCGGACAACTGGTGATCGCCCGCACCTACCAGGCCACTCCGGTACTGGCGCTGGTGGTGGCCGGTTACCTGCTGATCTGCTGGCCGACGCTGAAAGTGGCGCGCCGCCTTGAAAGGCGCTTCAACCGCGCAAGGAGCCATTGATGGATTGGTCGGCGATTCTCGACAACGCTCCGGACCTCGGCGCCGGGCTGTTGATCACCCTGCGCCTGAGCCTGGTGTCGGCCTGCACGGCGCTTGCCCTAGGCGCCTTGCTGGCGTGGGCACTGCGAAAAGGCAGTCCGTGGCTGCGCGCGACGGTGCGCGCCTACATCGACTTCGTGCTCGGCTTGCCGATTCTGGTGCTGATCTATCTGCTGTTCTTCATCCTGCCCGAATACGGCGTCACGCTGAGCTCTCCCGCAGTCGGCGTGACCGCGCTGACGCTGTATTACGGGCCGTACATGGGCGAGGTCCTGCGCACAGCATTCGGCGGCATCGCCCGGGGGCAATACGAAGCCAGCGCGGCGCTGGGCCTGAGTCCCCTGGAAACCCTGCGCCACGTGCTGCTCAGGCAAGCGTTGCCGGTGGCATTGCCACCCTCGGTGGGTCTGCTCATCGGCTTGGTCAAGGACACCGCGCTGCTGTCGGTGGTCGGCGTGGAAGAGTTCATGTATGCCGCCAAGCAGGCCATTTCCACCAGTTACGCCCCGCTCGAAATCTATCTGGTGGTCGCCATTGCCTACTGGCTGATCACCCTGTTGCTCGACACCGCGGCCGGCGCCCTCGAGCGTCGCCTCATCCGCCATCGTGCGGTCTGACCCATTCTGAACAGGAGTCTGTCCATGTCTGTCCCTCTCGCGTCCCTTACCATTCCCGCCGGCCACGGCAAGGCCGTGCGCCTGAAAGCCGGGCAATCGGTGCGCGTCATCAATACCCATGGCACCCAGGTGGTCGACTGCTGGGCGTGGAACGCCTACGACCTCGAAGAATTCATGTGCATGGAAGCCACGCGCGTATGGACGCAGCACTTGAACCCGGTGGTCGGCGACAGCTTCGTCACCAACGCACGTCATCCGATCCTGACCGTGGTCGAGGACACTTCGCCCGGTGTGCACGACACCTTCATGGCAGCCTGCGATCGCCGCCGCTACGAGTTGCTCGGGTGCACCCACTATCATCGCAACTGCAGCGACAACCTGTTCGAAGGCATGCTGGAACTGGGCGTCACGCCCCCGCGCCGCAACCTTGCCTCGTTCAACATCTTCATGAACATCCGTGTGCAGCCGGACAACATTACGCTGGCCACCTTGCCGACGGTCACCCGCCCTGGTGACTACATCACCCTGCGCGCCGAGATGGATTGCTTCGTGGCCTTCTCGGCCTGCCCGCAGGACATCGTCAACATCCAGGGCCAGGGCGACAACACGCCAAAGGATGCGCAATTGCAGGTCATCGACGAGGCGTTCGCCGCCGTCGCCGTCAAGGGCCCGTGGGTCCCGGATCACGTCAAGGCCGCGCAGCGTTGACCGGCGTCTTACTTTCTGAAACAGGGTGATTCATGAACACCGTCAAACACGCATTCGAGAAATACCTCAACCTGGCGGACGCACGGCTGGGCACCGTTGCGCTGTCTGTGACCGACGACTGGTTCGCTGACGTGAACCGGCTGTTCCAGCACACACCTGCCGTCTTCAAAGCCGATGTGTTCGATGACAACGGCAAATGGATGGACGGCTGGGAGTCGCGGCGCAAACGCCACGAGGGCTACGATCACGCGATCATCCGCCTGGGCGTGGCCGGCACTCTGAAGGGGGTGGACATCGACACGTCGTTCTTCACCGGCAACTTTCCGCCTTCGGCCTCACTGGACGCCTGCTTCCTGGCTGTCGGCGATCCGGATGACACCACCGTGTGGACCGAGGTGCTCGGCGCCGTCGAGTTGAACGGCAACAGTCACCACCTCCATGCCATCGACGATTCCCGGCCTTACAGCCACCTGCGCCTGAATATCTTTCCCGACGGCGGCGTCGCGCGGTTGCGGGTGTATGGCGTGCCGCACAAAGACTGGTCGGCGGTGAGCGCCACGGACACCGTCGACCTGTGCGCAGCACTCAATGGCGGTCGCGCCATTGCCTGCTCCGACGAGCACTATGGACAAATGGGCAACATCCTCAATCCGGGCCGTGCTGCGGTCATGGCCGAAGGCTGGGAAACCGCGCGCCGACGCACACCTGGCAACGACTGGGTGATCGTCGCCCTCGGCGTTCCCGGGGAAATCGAGCGAGTGGTCATCGACACGCTGCACTACAAAGGCAACTACCCGGATCGGGTCTCGATTCAGGCCGCTTGCGTCAAAGGCGGCACAGACAGCCAGATCGAAACCCAAAGCCTGTTCTGGCGAGAACTCCTGACACCGCAGAAAACCGAGATGGATCGCGAGCACGTCTACGCAGATGAGCTGGCAAAGCTGGGCCCCGTCACCCACGTGCGGCTCAACGTGTTCCCGGACGGTGGCGTCAGCCGGCTGCGTTTGTTCGGCAAACCGGCGCGGTAACGCGTGACCGGGACAAACAGGGACGGCGCCTTGGCTGCGGGCAGGCACAACCGGGGCAGCCGCCTGGGGCTTTACGAGGTTGAGTCCCAATAAGGCGGCGACCCGATGGCCTCGATCAGGAAGTCCCACACGGCACGCACTTTGTGTGAGCGCAGCCTGTTCTCGGGTGAAATCAGATGCATCTGACTCGGCACAGCGTTCACCGCCCCCTCAAACCCGGGCAGCAGACGCTTTAATTGTCGCGTCTTGAAGGCGTCGCTTTTCAACAGCCAGGAAGGCACCAGAACGATCCCCTCGCCCGCCAGAGCGGCATGCAGCAGCAGTTCACTGTTGTTGCTTCGAATAGGCCCCGTCACATCCACCGCAGTGGGCAGTCCGCCTTCGGGACCACGGAAGTACCATCGCTCCGAGCCCCCGTTTGTGATGTGGACCAGACACGAATGGTCTCTGAGCTGATCAGGGGTCTGGGGTTCATCATGCTGGCTCAGGTATTCCGGGCTTGCGCACAAGACATGACGCTGCTCACAGATGCGCCTTCCAATGAGACCAGAATCTTCCAGATGCCCTATCCGGAAGACGATGTCCGCGCCCTCCTTCACCGGATCGATCAGCTCATCCGTGACCGTCACCTCAATGATCAGGTCCGGATAGAGAGACCGCAGTTCAGTGACCAGCTTGCCGAGATGCAATCGACCGAACGTGGCAGGGGCGTTGACCCGGACAATCCCACGGATTTTTCCAACGTTGCCTGCCAGCTCTTCGTCCGCAGCATCGAGCAGCTCCAGCACCGTGCGGATTTGCAGATAGTAACGCTCACCCGCTTCGGTCAGTTTGACGCCACGGGTGTTTCGGTAAAGCAGCTGCTGCCCTGCCTCCACTTCCAGCGCGGCAATGAACCGTGAGACCGATGAAGCCGGCACGCGGAAGTGCCGCGCCGTTGCCGAGAAACTGCCTGTGGTCGCGACCATTGCCAGGTACCGCTGAGCCTTCAGTTGCATGACCACCCCAAAATGCAGCAGAGATTTGACCTCACGAACCATCGTCGCTCGCAAGATGACCAGAAAGACTGCAGCTGACATGCTTTTTCAGCATTAGTCTTTTGCCGGACGGACGAATTGTAGCGTATCCAGCATAACCCTAGACTTCATTCACTCGTCAGCCAGTCGACTGCCAGCCCCCGGCTGGTGTGGTCGACAGCATGACCAATCAGCCGTGTCACCCATACAGGAAACAGGCAATGGATAATCTCTTCGCAAAAGCCGACCTCAAGGGTTTGTCGCTTGATAACCGTATCGTCATGGCGCCACTGACGCGTTCGAGAGCGCGCAATGAGGTTGCAAATGAACAGTTGGCTTTGTACTACACGCAGCGCGCTACAGCGGGCCTCATCATTTCTGAAGGCACGCCGGTTTCCAGGGAAGGCCACGGCTATCTCTACAACCCGGGAATCTATAGCCCGGAGCAAATTGACGGGTGGAAGCTTGTCACCGATTCCGTGCACAGCGTTGGCGGCAAGATGTTTGCTCAGATATGGCACGTTGGACGGATATCCCACACATCCCTTCAAGTAGGCAACAAGGCGCCGGTCAGCTCGACCGACAAGCCTGCCAAAGGCGCCACGGTCTATGCCTATACCGAGGACGGCAAAACCGGATTCGTCGAGACTTCGACGCCCCGAGCATTGGCGACCGAAGAGGTAGCGGAGATTGTCGAGCAGTTCGCACAGGCCGCCGAAAATGCGATGACGGCAGGGTTTGACGGAGTCGAAATCCACGGCGCAAACGGCTATCTGTTCGAGCAGTTCATGAATCCTCTGGTCAACGATCGCACCGACCGCTACTCAGCGCAGAACCTGGAGGATCGCCTGCGCTTCGCCTTTGAAGTGGTCGATGCGGTCAGTGCACGCATCGGCGCAGACAAGGTGGGTTATCGCATCTCTCCCTACGGCCAGCTCTACGACATGCCGGTCTATCCGCAGATCGATGAAACTTACGCGGCATTGTGTGCCGGCTTGAGCGAGCGCGGCCTGGCCTATGTTCACGTCATGGATCAGTCTCATTTTTTCCTGAATGGCGGCGAAGGCGCCGAACAGGAACAGTCGCTGCGCAACTTGCTCAAGCGTTGCAAGGCGGCATTGGGCAACACCGCACTCATTCTTGCAGGTGACATGACACTGGAGCGGGCCCAAGACCTTGTTGACGCGGAACTGATCGATTTCGCCGCCTTCGGGCAACCTTATATCGGCAACCCCGATCTTGTCGCGCGACTCAAAAATGGTTGGCCGCTGACAATACCGGACCGGTAAACGTTCTATGTCGGAACGGCAAAAGGCTATATCGATTACGCCCCTTATGCAGCGCAGTAACCGCGCACTCTTTGAGACATGCTGAACTTCTCGGATAACCGCTGATGACAGCGGTGTCGCCGACACGGTGTCTTTAACGACTTCACTCTTTTCAATGTTTCGTAACGAGCAGGATATTACTCATGAAGCGTTTTCTGTCATTAGCAGCTGCCGGCGCGTTGTACCTGATCGCCATGGGACAAACTTATGCCGCTGCGCCTGAACTCAAGATGTACCGACTCGACTGCGGGCATATGACCCTCGGCGACAAATCACTGATGTCTGATACCGGTCTTTATAAAGGGCAGTCTTATGACATCGTCATGTCCTGCTATCTGATCAAGCACGGTGAAGACTGGGTATTGTGGGACACCGGATTGCCTAAGAAATATCTGGCCGGCCCGCTCACCGAAGGTTCGTTCACCACCAAACTGGACCGAACCACTGTCGATCAAATCGGCGATCTGGGCTTTCGCCCGGACGACATCAAATACGTCGCGGTGTCCCATGCTCACTTCGACCACTCAGGCCAGGTCAATGATTTCCCCAACGCCACGTTGATCATTCAGCGCGCAGAGCTTGAGGCAATGGCCGACACCAAGGTGGCCTCCGAGCACTACATCATGGAGGACCTGTTCAGTTCGCATATTTCGGGTAAAAAACGTGAGCGGGTCAGGGTCATCGATGGCGATGTCGACCTGTTTGGTGACGGTACACTCAAGACCATCCAGACGCCCGGCCATACGCCTGGAAGCATGGCGCTGTTGCTGAACTTGAAGACCGCCGGCCCGTATATCCTCTCGGGTGATCAGTGGCACTTCACCGAGAACCATGAACGCCATCAAGTACCGACGTGGAATTACAATCACGATCAAACGATAAGCTCGGGCAAGAAGCTTGACGACATTATTGCCAGCACCCATGCCACGCTGGTGATTCAGCATGAGCCGAAAGACAACCAAAAGCTGCCGAAACTTCCACTGTTTCTCGATTGAACTTCCGTCATTGCCGTAGACGCTGAACAACGCAACTTACACTGACAAGCTTATCCATTTCGACTGACCTCGTTGACGAGCGAGTGCCACAGTGCGCACTCGCTCGTCCGCTCAACTCTTAAGGCATAACTTCATGAAACTGACCGACAACACTGTTTTCATCACAGGCGGTACTTCAGGCATCGGCCGTGGTCTGGCAGAGGCTTTTCACAAGTTGGGCAACAAAGTCATTATCGCCGGCCGCCGCAAGGCGTTACTCGATGAAGTCACTCGCGCCAATCCCGGCATGGATGCAATCGAACTGGACATCAGCAATCCCGCCAGCATTGCGCAAGTGTCGAAGACACTGATCGAGCGTTATCCGTCACTCAACGTCGTCATCAATAACGCCGGGATCATGCCGTTCGATGATGCAGCCGGGCGCATCAACGATGAGACCACTGACGCGATCATCGCCACCAATCTGCTTGGGCCGATCCGATTGACCAGCGCATTGATCGATCAGCTCAAATCCCAACCCCGTTCGGTCATCATTCACAACACGTCCGTGGTGGCGTATGTACCGCTGGCCAGCAACGCGGTCTATTCCGCGACGAAAGCGGCTCTGCACTCCTACGCGCTTTCTCAACGGTTCGCGTTGCGCGACACCTCCGTGAGCGTTCAGGAAATCGCGCCACCGTGGGTTAACACCGACCTGATCCACAAGAGCGACGACCCGCGAGCCATGCCGCTGGACGCTTATATCGAACAAACCATGGCAGGACTCGCCACGGACATTCCGGAAGTGGTGGTGGCGTCGATACAGGCGGCTCGGGACAACCCCGGCTCCCAGGAGCACGCGATGGTTCACGCACTCAATCAATCTTTCGTCGACAACCCGGTCCCGATGGCCTGAGCGACGCCATCATCGGGGGCATGGAGTCCACTCGCCCCCGAGTCCTTTGTCGCATTGATCACCTGCGCCGAACCCTTGGCGAGCGTAGCGGCGACAGTGTTATGGGGGACAGCCTTCGCGTCGATCCAGACCTGTATCCAGATCTGGACCTTTCGCGTCGCGCCGGAACGTTTCGAAATCGGGTCGGCGCTGATGGTGACGGTCTACCACGTGGCCTTGGCGGCGGGATCGTTCGCCGGGGGCGAGCTGGTCGACCGCCTTGGCATAGGCAGCGCTTTCACACTGGGCTCGCTGCTCGCACTGGCATGCGTCATTCCGATAGCGGTATCCAACGTCCGCTTTCCCCGGCCAACATCGACGTCAGCAGGCGATACCTGAATCAGGCGCTTCACTGACTGAGTTTCAGTGCGGGCGTCTCACGTTATCGACCGAGTACCGGAAGCTGAATCGAGCCCGGCTGAGTGATCAGTAGTCCCAGAAGCCAGCGACCCAACGGAAGGCGTCGCCGTCGTGGGCTATCCGGCCGACCGAGGGAAATGGAAGATGGGTCGCAACGAACAGTTCGCCACTGGCCGCCGCCTCTCGCAGCAGACGAACACGCACGCGCACCGACTCCTCTGGATCGTGTTCGAAACCGTTTTGCCAGTCAGGGTGCTCGAACGCGACGGGAAACACAGCGTCACCGGCGAAGGTCAGTCGTTGTCCGCAGGAGTCTACGTAGACCACGCAGTGCCCTGGCGTATGGCCGCCGGTGACCTTGGCAACCACGCCCGGCGCCACTTCGTATGCGTCTTCGAACGTGCGCACATGGCGGCCGTATTGACTGATGAATTGCCTGGCGGTGGATCGTAAAACCTCCGGCACCGGCTCCGGCATGGACGTGTGCGTGAAGTCCGGCGCCTCCCAGAACGCAACCTCGGCTGCCGCCACGTGAATGCGTATGTCCGGACGCAGCTGGCGTTTCACGTCTTCGACGAGCAGTCCGCCGATGTGGTCCATGTGCATGTGGGTGATGATCACGTCCGTCACCGAGGACAACTCGATGCCAGCGGCCTTCAGACGTTTGGGGAATTGTCCGGCGCGGGGGAATCCGGGGAATTGCCCGCCCAGCCCCGCATCGACGAGGATGACCTTTTCACCGCTGCGCACGATCAAAACGTTCAGTGCCCAGTCGAAGGCGTCCGGCCCCAGGAACATCTCTTTGAACCAGGCGGCGCGCTCCGCCGGCTCGACGTTGGTGGACATGGTCTGAGTAGGCAACGGCAGCACGCCGTCGCTGACCACCATCACGTCGATCTCGCCGATCCGCAGCGCGTAACGGGAGGGCACGAGCTCTTCGAAACCCGCCTGACCGATGCGCCCCTCGTCCGGTGCCGGTAGCCGGGCAACACTGCCTTGCAGGGATGCCGATGCGTGTGGCGCGGGATGATTGAGGTAAGTTGCCATGGTGGTTCTCCTTTAGCATTTTGCGGACTTTCAAGGGCGGCGACACGGGTCGCCACGGGAGCGCCGAATCGCTCGTGGAGAAAGTCTGCGCCGCGGCCGGCAAGGCCCGGAACCACACTTGGGTATATATTTTTCATCCTCAATCAGGGCTGCGCATGACACTTTTTGGCAACCGCGAAATCAGTCGAAGAACGTCACCACTTCGCTCAGTACGCTTCGTGGCGTCTCCAGGCGGTTTTCCGACAGATCAGGGTCAGCCCACCCCAACGACATCCCTGCGATGACCATGTGGTCGGCCGGAATATCCAGCGTCTGGCGCAGCATTGAATGTTGCAGGGCCCAGATCTGCTGGGGGCAGGTGTCGAGTCCTCGCGCCTTGGCTGCCAGCATGATGTTTTGCAGAAAACAGCCGTAGCAGATGAAGTTCGCCCGTTCGAGCTTGCGGTCCATGGTGAAGATGATCCCGACCGGCGCATCGAAAAACCGATACTGACGCTCCAGGTTGAGCATCCGAACGGCCTTTTCCGTGCGCGGGCAGCCTTGGGCGTCACCCAGTTGGTTACGGAATGAGTTGATCCGTTGCGCATAAGGCTCGTGAAGCTCAGCGGGAAAAAACAGGTATTCGGGGGCAAGGCTTTCCGGCGCCGAGCGATATAGCTGCACGGCGTTGTCGGTCACGCGGCCCAGGGTGCGACCGGTCAGCACGATGCAGCGCCATGGCTGGCTGTTACTGGAGCTTGGCGCGAAGCGCGCGACGTCAAGAATCTCCCTGACGGTGTCGAGCGGCACGGGCTTTTCGAGATAGCCCCGCTTCGAGCGTCGCGCCTGAATCAATTGATCGATTGGAAATGTCTCGGCCATCGTTTCGGGCTGCTTGTAGAGGTCGATGAAATGGACACGCAGTTTTCACCCGGCTGGTGCCAACCTGTAGGACCGGCTTTAGCCGGGAAGACGTCGGGCGTTACACCGCAGAATCCCAGCGTACTCACCGGCCCATTCCCGGCTGAAGCCGGTCCTACTAAAACATTGCGTGCACTCAGGGGGACCGATTGGAGCCCCGATTGTGCAAAAACATTGCGTGCATCCACTGGGCTGGGTGGAGTGCCAACCCGTAGGACCGGCTTTAGCCGGAAAGACGTCGGGCGTTACACCGCAGAATCCCAGCGTACTCACCGGCCTCTTCCCGGCTGAAGCCGGTCCTACTGAAACATTGCGTGCACTCTGGGGGACCGATTGGAGCCCCGATTTTGTAAAAACATTGCGTGCATCCACTGGGCTGGGTGGAGTGCCAACCCGCAGGACCGGCTTTAGCCGGGAGTCTAGATGCGGATCGGGCGCTTGGACATGCGCCGGTCGGAATGTTGCAATCAATGCCGTTGCGCCTTCAGGCGCTCTTGAGCCAACGCAGAAAACCGCCCTTTTTGATCTCGACCGGCTTTTGCAACAAGAGCGACTGCCGCACGCCCTGTCGAAACACCTGCAGCTTGTTCAACGCCGCCTTGAATTCGTCGCCCTGCTCCAGATACCCGCGCAACGTGGCTTTGTCGATGCGCAACAGCACGCAACCAGTCAGGCAACGAAACTGCGCCCGCGAGCGCCCTTCTGTCAGAACCCCCTCCTCGCCCAGCACCTCGCCGGGGCCCATGCGCGCCGCCTCGATCAGCCGCTCGCCGTCATGTATGGACGCTGAGACCACGCCAGTGCTGATCACCATCAGGAAGTCGGAAACCTCGGCCAGCTCAAGCACCACATGTCCGGCAGGGCATTCCATGACGCGCATGTCCTGAGCCAGTTGGTCACGCTGAATGGTGCTCAAGGAGCGGAAGATTTTCCCGTCCTCCAGCAGCCACCGCTGCCGATTCCAGCGCTGCGTTTCCGAACCCTGCGCGCCTGCCCCGCCGGCCGAACTGCCAAGCTGTATCCCCGCCGCTTCCAGGTGCCGGTGAGCCAGGTCGAACAGGTGATTGCAGACCTCGGTGCGCTGGCTCAACGAGGCGATGAAACCTCGCGCTTCGTACTCGATGAATTCGGCGCCTGAGCTTTTCACCGATGCTTTGGCAGGGTGCGATGCGAGCAACTGACGCGTGCCCTGGCAAGCTCGCTCCAGCGCCTCGATCACCCGACCGGGGCGCACGTGTGCCGAGACCTGCAGGGTGATGCTGACGCCATGGATGTCCACTGGACGACTGAAATTGAGGACCTTGGCGTTCGCCACAATCGAGTTCGGAATCACCGCCATGCTGCCGTGAGAGGTGATGAGGTGGGTCGCGCGCCAGTCGATGTCGACGACCTTCCCTTCGATGCTGTCGATCTGCACGTAATCGTCGACCTGATAGGGCTTGGTGGTGTTGAGCACGATGCCGGAGAACAGATCGCTCAGGGTGCTGCGCAGCGCCAGACCCGCAACGATCGCCATGCCCCCGGACGTCGCCAGCAGCCCCTTGACCGGCAACTGCATGACGTAACCCGCGGCGGCGACGATCGCGACCAGGAAAATCCCCGCGCCCAGAATGTCCTGAAACAGGCGCGCGGCATGTTCGCCGCGATTGAAGAACATCGCGCTGAGCACAACGGTGAGCGTGCGCGCCGCGAAAAACCACCACAAGACGGCGAGCACCGTGCTCAGCATGTTCAGCGCCACATCGTCAGGCCAAGGCGAGGGCTGCAGCGGGCTGACGCCTGCGGCGATGATCAACCAGGAAAACAGCAGCAAGAGCGTAATGCGCACCAGGGTTCGGCGCAGTATGCGAACGGCGGGCGTCAGATGCCACACCAGCAGGTCAGCCGCAAGTAATGCGAACCCGGCAATCAGCGTGCAGAGTTGCGGAATGTCCAGCATGGCGTCTCCCGGCCTTCCACGAACAAAGCCCGTCCCGGAAGAACCGGGACAGGCCAGTACACGATGTGTGCGGTCAAGCCACGGGGATCGAGGGATCTGCCGCCGCCAGCGCAGACGTCCGGTCAGCCACCGGTGGATAGATCCACACCGAGTTGATCTGACGCTTGAGCGCTTTGGCTTCATCCTTGATCAGCTTGACCTGACGATCCCAGCCCTCGGTGTACACCGCGCCCCACTCGCCCAGGTCCAGGCAGGTGACGTATTTGGGCTGGCTGTAGGGTCGGGTCGGCGCGCCAATCAGCTCGGCAGCGACGTTGTTGCCTGCGTGCCGCCCCAGCGAGATCGCATGCTGGCAGGACATCGCGGCAAAGTGGCCCAGATCGTCGGTCGCGGCGTACGCGGTATCCCCCGCTGCATAGATGTCCGGCTGTCCGACCACTTTCAGGTTGTGGTCCACATACAGGCGTCCCAACGGATCACGCTCCCCCGGAATCTGCGCGGTCAGCGGGCTTGCACGGAAACCCACGGTCCAGATCACGGTGTGCGATTCGATGCGGCGACCGTCATCGAGTATCACGCCCCCGCCATCGACGGCGGCGACGGTCGCGCCCAGGCACCACTCGATGCCCATCGCCTCGCTGGCCTGAGCGATGGACGGGCTGATGCCTTCGCCAAACGCCGCACCGATTTTCGCACCGCGCTCGACCACAATGACCCGAACGTTCGCCTCCTCGCCCAGCACTGCACGCAGTCGATGCGGCATTTCCGTCGCAGTTTCGATCCCCGTGAACCCGCCGCCACACACCACCACGGTGTTGCGGGCGATGGAATCCGGCTGCCCGGCCAGCGCGTGCAAGTGCGCCTCCAGCCGGGCTGCTGCCTGGAGGGTATCGACGTCGAACGCGTGCTCCGCGACGCCCTCAAGGTTCGGACGCAACACGTGGCTGCCGGTCGCCAGCACCAACCGGTCGTAAGGCAACGACTGGCGACTGCCGCCTGCTTCGACGTATTCGACCGTTTTGCCGACCGGGTCGATCTTGTCTGCGGTGCCCTGCACGAATTTGATTCCCGTGGAATCGAACAGCGCGTGCAATTCGGCTTTCATCTCGTGCACATCGGCTTCATAGAAACGCGGTCGGATGTGCAATTCGGCCTGAGGGGCCAGGACGCTGATCTGCACGTCCTGACGATCATTGAGGTCCAACTGCCGCGCAGCGCTCAACGCGCTCCATACCCCACCGAATCCAGCGCCAATGACCAGAATTTGTTGTTTCATCGTTTTGTGCTCCAGGCTGTTTGTACGCATGCTAGGAGCGTAGGAGAAACGGGTAAACGACATAAAACCCTGAAATTCTGCCAGCACGATGGCAGACATCGATCCTGCGCCAGGAAGCCCGTTGCAGAGCCTTCAGCGAGAGAAACGCACGCGGTAGTCCCGAGGCGAAATCGCCAGATGACGCTGGAACGTCACGCGCATCCGCTCCTCGTCGCCGAACCCGCAGGCACAGGCAATCTGGGAGATGCTGCGGTCCGAATCTTCCAGCAGCCGACGTGCGGCTTCGAGGCGAAAAACCTCCAGCGCCTTGGCCGGGCTGCGGCCGGTCTTCTGCTTGTAGACCCGACTGAAATTGCGCGCGCTCATGTTGGCCTGGCGCGCCAGCGTCTCGACGTCCAGATCTTCGCGGCGCAGGTTTTCGGTCAGCCAGACATGAAACCCGGCGAAGGTGTCGCCATCGTTCATCTGCGACTGCAGCATCTCGCTGAACTGCGACTGGCCGCCTGGACGCTTCATGAACACCACCAATTCACGGGCGACTTTCATGGCGATGTCGCGCCCGCAGTCCTCTTCGACCAGCGCCAGTGCCAGGTCGATACCGGCAGTGACGCCGGCCGAGGTCCAGATCATGCCCTGCTGGATGAAAATGGCGTCCTGATCGACTTCGACGGCAGGAAAGCGCGCCTTGAGCATGTCGCACATCGCCCAGTGCGTCGCAGCCCGCTTGCTGTTCAACAGCCCGGCCTGAGCCAGCAGAAACGCCCCGCTGCACACCGACGCGGTGCGCCGCACCTGGGGCGCGTGCTGCGCGATCCAGTCAATCACGTCGGGGTTGTTTTCCATCGCGGTGAGGATTTCCGGCGAGCCCGGTACGATGATCGTGTCCACCGGCTCATCGACCAGCGAGGACAGTGTTCGGGTGTCGACCGCGACGCCCTCGGCCGTGGGCGTGATACCGCCCGCGATGCTGCCCGTCGGACAGTGATAACCCGGCAAACCGAGCGCTTTCACCGCCCTGCTCGCCACCCAGAAGACCGTTTGCGCGCCCGTCAGGTCCAGCAGCCCGACCTGCGGATAGGCCACGAACAACACCGTGCGAGGACGACTGAACGGCGCCGAGAGCGCAGAACTGGTCATGAGGGATGTCTCCTGGAAACAAAAGGTAGGCGCGGACACACGCGCACATCAGTATTCATTGGATTGGCGGGCTTGTGTAGTGAGTGCGAGGGTGTTGCCGCAATCGCCGCGTCATCCCTGCAGCGATGACTGCCAGCTGGATGAAACGGCGTGGGCGACGAGCGAAGGGACGACTGCGCGATCACGCGCCAGCCGGACAACGCATCCGCGACCGGGTCCACAAACAGCGGAGCGCCCCGGTCGTCTTGCCGCTTGAGCCGGTGTCAGTGGCGCGCGTAAGTGGGCGTGATCGTCGCCTTGCCGAGCACGTTCGCGTTGAGCATGTAGCCCACCAGCGCGCCACTGGCCTGTTCATCCAGCGGGAGTTTTTCCACCTTCAAGGCCCAGACCGTGAATTGATAGTGATGAGGTTTGTCGCCCACTGGCGGGCACACGCCGCCAAATCCCGGCTGACCATAATCGGTGCGCCCCTGCACTGCCCCGACGGGCAAATGGGCACCGGCCCCGCTTGGCAGGCCGTGGGTTGAAGCCGTCAGATTGAACACCGTCCAGTGCCACCAACCGCTCCCGGTCGGGGCGTCCGGGTCGTAGACCGTCACGGCGAAACTTTTCGTACCTTCGGGCGCATGACGCCATGACAACTCGGGCGATATGTTGCCACCCTCGCAGCCGAACCCGTTGAACACTTCACGACGGGTCAGCGAGCGGTTGTCGGCGATGTCGCGACTGGTAAGCGCGAAATCGGCGGCATGGGCGGTGAGCGATACCCCCAGGCAAACGGCTAGCGGAATCAGTTTTATCTTCATGGCGACCTCATCGAATGTCTGGACAACGAACACGGTAGGTCGTCCAGCCCTTGCGGGCACTCATACCAAGGCATGTTTTTGAGGCGTCGGGTGAACAAAACCCAGCCCTGGCCGAGCGTCATCAACCCTCGCCGATCTCGACTGCAGGCCGAGCAAGCGGCGCGCGCAGGACAAGCTTCAGCCGGGAAGAGGCCTGGATCGTCGGCGCAACGCTGACGGCTAAACGGGCTGCCGGGAATTGGCAGGAATTCCGGGGTTTATGTCGTTTGCCTGGCGCATCGGCTCTCTTAGACTTGATCGGGTTTTGCACCTGTTTGCACGTCCCCGGCAAGAGCATTTCCAACCGCGGCACCGGACCCAAGGGCACCTTTCAGATGACCAGTCAGATGACTAGCACCATGACCAGCGAGACGGCCTGCGTCTACATCGTCGATGACGACCCGTTGTTACGTGAGTCCCTGAGCAGCTTACTGCGCTCCATCGGTTGGCGAGTCGAGCTGTTTGCTTCAGTGGCCGATTTCCTCACGTTCAAAAGACCCGACGTCACCAGCTGCCTGGTACTGGACGTCAGGCTGCAAGGCATCAGCGGCCTGGACTTCCAGAACGAACTGGTGAAGTCCCGAGAGACGCTGCCGATCGTGTTCATGACCGGTCATGGCGACATCGCGATGACGGTTAAAGCCATGAAAGCCGGTGCGGTGGATTTTCTGGCCAAGCCGTTCCGCGAGCAGGACCTGCTGGACGCCGTCAGCCTGGCCTTGCGCAAGGATGCCGAACAGCGCGAAACCAGCAAAGGCCACACCGAACTGATCAATCACTTCCGGACATTGAGCGCGCGCGAACGGCAAGTCATGGCACTGGCCGCCTCTGGGCTGATGAATAAACAGATCGCCAGCGAAGTGTGCCTGAGCGAGATCACAGTGAAGATTCATCGCGCCAATGTCATGCGAAAAATGAACGCCAAAACCTTCGCGGAACTGGTGCGCATGGCCGAAGCCCTGAAACTGCGTCTCGACACTCAGCCTTCCTAGACGCAGGCGCAATCAACGATCGAAGGTCCGGGTCATCCATCGGCGCGCAGCCCACGTCGTTGGCGCACCGGGCATTTGAGTGCTTGTCGACACCCCCAACTGAAAGGAACAGCCCAGCGCCATGCGTGAAAATGAATCGTTCAGGCAACGCACTTCCAGGGGGTTCAACCCGTTCACGTCCCGCGCCATCACTGCGCTCAATGGCCATGCGAATTCGGGTCCTCTAATCCACGTCAGTAAGAGTCGCTACGAAACCTGGCTGATCTGGGCCATCGGCCTGGTGGTGACTGCGGGCATCGCGGTGATCAACACCGCCCCTCACCACCGCGACATTGCCGCAACGGTGATCTACGTGACGCTGCTGTTGATGGCCGCCAACGTCTTCACGATCCGCACCGTCATCGGCGTATCGCTGCTGTGCATGGCGACGATTGTGGTGATGTTTTTCGTCGACCACGGTTATCAGGACTGGGATTCCTTCACCAGTTTCGTGCGGTGTCTGACGGCATTATCGGCCATCGGGTTTCTCGCGGCGCGGGCCAAGCAGGCGTCCGATCATCTGCGCCAGCACCAGATCTACCTGACCGGCGCCCAGTGCCTGAGCCAGACCGGCAGCGTCACGTTCAGCGGTGTGACCGAACTCATGGCATGGTCAGAAGAAAGCGCGCGGATTTTCGAGTACCCGATCAATATTCCGGTATCGAAGTCAATGATCCTGGCGCGCACGCCGGTGGAAGATCACGGACTGATTCATCACGTTTTCAACCTGGCAGCGCAGCGCGAGCCGCAAATCGAGATACGCCACCGCCTGCTCATGCCGGACGGCCGCATCAAGCACATCCACATGGTGGCCACCGCACTGTTCGTGCAGGACGATCGCGTCGAATACCTTGGCGCCGTCATGGACGTCACCGAGCGGATGCAGGCTGAGGAGATGCTGTACCGGACGCAGGCGCAGTTGACCCACATGTGCCGGGTGACAACGCTGGGTGAGCTGACGGCGTCCATCGCTCATGAAGTCAATCAGCCGCTGACCGCCGTCATCAGCAGCGCCGATGGCTGTCGCCGTTGGCTGGATCGGCCGCAACCGGACATCGCCGAGGCCATCCGGGGTCTGCAGCGGATCAACGACAACGCACACCGGGCCAGTGAAGTCATCAGTCGCGTCAGGGCGCTGGCGCGTAAATCCGACCCGATCCGGCGCCCCGAACCGATCAACGAGATTGTCAGGGAATCCCTTGCGCTGTTGCAGTACGAAATGGCCCACAACCACATTCGTCCCCATCTGGACCTGACGGCGGAGGACTCATGGGTGTCGGCAGACCGCATTCAACTGCAGCAAGTGTTGATCAATCTGCTGGTCAATGCCCGGCAGGCCATGAGCGGCATCGAACAGAAGCGGCGAATGCTGCACGTCCGGACTTTCGTCACGCCCTACGAGGTGATCGTCGAAGTAGCGGATTGCGGGCCGGGAATCGCGCCCGACATGCTGCCATCGCTGTTCACGCCCTTCTTCACCACGCGGGAAAGCGGGATGGGCATGGGCCTGTCGATCTGCCGGTCGATCATCGATTCTCATGACGGCAAGATCTGGGCGCAAAACAATGCGAGCGGCGCCTCGTTCTTCATCTCGCTGCCCACCGTTCGACGGCCGTGGTGACCTGCGCGGACGGCCTTGATGCGCATCGTCACCACCGTTCCCTCACGCCTGCGGTGCATCCAGCAGCACCCAGAGCCGGGTGATCTTGCCGTCGCTGACTTCTGCCACATCGACACCGCTGACAACGACCGGCCCGTTGGCTGGGCCCGCCTGCCATTTCAGGTAACCCAGGCCATGATGCCCCACCGCGATGCCAGTGGCTGCGAACGAGAAATCAGCGCCGAACTGTTCCAGCAGCGCGCCGGCGACGTCCGAAATCGCGGTCTGACCGGTGACGATCCCGGCCGGCTCATACAGTGTCGGCTCGGCGCAAAAGAGCTCAGCGATGGCAGCCTCGCGCAGGGCACGATCCCGCTCGTTGAACACCCGCGTCAGGTTGGCGCGCAGGAGCGCGTCGTAGTCAGGCTCGGCAGTCGTTTTTGCTTGAGTTGAAGAGGTCATGGTGTTTCCTTTTGGTTGGGTCGTAATCGTGAGTAAACAGGTTGTGGCAGCGCCGGGTCATTTGCACAGAGGGGCGGATGAGCGGCGCGCGGGTCAGCCTCAGGGGATCAACACAATCGAGCCGGTATGCTTGCGCGCCGCGATGGCGTGATGAGCCAATGCCGCCTCATCCAGTCGATAGCGAGCGAGCTCCAGATCGCCCAGCGCACCCTCCCGAAATCGCTCGAACAATTCCGATGCAGCCATGCCCTGGTTTTGCGCGTTGACGTAGTGCGGCGTTGAGGGCTGGAGGTATCGGATGTTACGTGCGGACAGCCGCGCGGGGTCCGTAGTGATGCCGCCCGACGCATTACCGGCGTGAATGAGGTCGCCGCCGTCACGCAGGGCGCTGATCGAAGCGTCCAGCGTCTGCCGACCGATCAGGTCGTACACCACATCGACGCCAGGCCCGCCGTTGGCGGCGTTGATCTGTCCAGCCAGATCCGGCTGATCCGAACGTAACACCGCATCGAGTCCCCAGCCCTCGACAATGTCTGCCTTGCCGGCGGACCCCACGGTCGCGATGACCCTGGCGCCCAGCGATTTCGCCCAACGTGCGAGCAAACTGCCGACCCCACCGGAGGCGCCATGCACGACCACGCTTTCGCCGGCCTTGACCCTGTGCGCGTGTTTGAGCAGCGCCCACGCCGTGAGCCCCTTGGACAGAAGCCCGGCGGCCTGTTCACTGGCGATGTCGTCGGGAAGCTTGATCAATGCGCTGGCGTCGATCACCCGGCGATCTGCGTAAGCACCGAACGCGAAGAAATAACCCACGCGATCACCCGCTTTCAGGTGCTGCACGTCGCGCCCGACGGCCTCGACGACACCTGCCGCCTCTACGCCCATGCTGAACGGCAGCGGCACCTTGAACGTACCATCCCTGAACATCGTGTCGACGAAATTGACGCCGATGGCTTCGTGACGGATGAGCACCTGCTCACGGGAGGGCTGCTCCAGGTCGAAGGTTTCGTAATGAAGGACTGCGGGTGCGCCTTGCTGGTAAATCCGGATGCGTTGAGTCATGGCCGCCTCGGCGATGGAAATGTTGTCAGTGAAAACCCAAGCCTGGGATCGAGCGGTGCCGCGCGATGAATGGCGGCACTGCTGACCGGATCATGGGCTCAGGAGTCGATCAGGCGCTCTGGCCGCCATCGACATTGAGGGTCGCGCCGGTGATGTAGGACGCCTCGGGCCCAGCGAGAAAGGCCACGGCAGCGGCGATGTCCTCTGGCTGACCGTAGCGACCCAATGCGGCCAGGCCGGCAAGGAACGGTGCATGGTCGGCGGTTTCAGGGTTCATCTCGGTGTTGATCGCGCCCGGCTGGACGACGTTCACGGTTATGTTCCTGGGCCCCAGGTCCCGGGCCCAGCCACGGGTGTAGGCCGCAACGGCCGCTTTGGTCGCGACATAATCGGCTGCGCCGGGAAAAGGCACGCGATCGGCGCCGGTGGTACCCAGCGAAATGATCCGCCCGCCGTCGCTCATCAGGCCGACTGCCGCGCGCACAGCAGTCACGACGCCACCGATATTGACGGCTTGCTGACGGTCGAACGCTGCGATGTCGGCGTCGGGATCACCAACGGGGCCGGTGACAAAGACGCCAGCGCTGTTGACCAGGACATCCAGGCGACCGAAATGCTGATGGACCTGCCTCACCAGCGCAGTCACTTGCGCCGGGTTGCCCTGATCAGCCTGAACGGCCAGCGCCTGCACGCCATGACGTTCTATGTCGGCGACCACTTGCTGCGCCTGCTCGGCGGATTTCGCGTAGCTGAACGCGACATGAGCGCCTTCTGCGGCGAGACGTTTTGCGATGGCGGCGCCGATGCCGCGAGAGCCGCCGGTGACCAATGCCACCTTGCCTTGCAGTTGCTGAGTCATCTGTCTGATCTCCACTTGGAGCCCGCCGGAATGGCGGGCTTCGTTTCGGTGGAGCCAATGTATGAGATAGCCAGCGCGGGATAAATTAGCTAAAAAGGACACCACTGTTCCTTTAAACGGGCTAATGCCTGCTGACTCTATCTCGAAAGGCGAATCATCACGTGGACTATTTCACGGCAGTCAAAGCGTTTATTCAGGTGGTCGAGGCAGGCAGCTTCGTCAAGGCAGCGCAAGCGTTGAGCCTGCCACGCAACACCGTCACCAAACACATCCAGTCGCTGGAAGCCCACTTGCGCGTCAAGCTGCTCAACCGCACCACGCGGCGCATTTCGCTGACCAATGACGGCACCGCGTATTACGAGCGCATGGTGCGGGTGGTAGATCAGTGGCTGGAGGCGGAGTCGGACCTGGTGAGCACCCAGGCTCGCCCCCACGGGCGGTTGCGAGTAGACATGGGCTCGACCATGGCGACCATGCTGGTGTTGCCGGCGTTGCCGGAATTCCAGAAGCGCTACCCGGAATTGCAGCTGGACATCGGCGTGAGCGACAGGCCCGTCGACCTGCTCGGTGATCGGGTCGACTGCGTCATTCGCGGCGGCACCCTGAGCGATCCATCGTTGATCGCCAGACGCCTGGGCAGCCTCAAGTTCGTCACCTGCGCGACGCCGGCCTATCTGGCCAGCCACGGCACACCGCTGCACCCGACCGACCTTGAGACGAACCACCAGATGGTTCGCTACTTTTTTGCCGGCACCCAACGACGCCTGCCGGTGGAATTCGTCAGAGGCGAGGAGCGCATCTCGGTGGACGCCCATTACTTTGTCTCGGTGAACGACTCCAACGCCCTGCTCGCCGCCGCGCTCGCGGGTATGGGCGTGTTGCAGACGCTGATGTTCATGGCCGAACCGCATTTCGAGTCCGGCGCGCTGATACCACTGCTCGAAGACTGGTCGCTGGAGCCGAACCCGATCTACATCGTCTACTCCCCCAACCGACACCTCAGCGCCCGCGTCAGGGTCTTCGTGGAATGGCTGGTCGAGCTGTTCGAGGCGAAGGGGTTGCGTTGACACACTGCACACGAGCTTGGGGCGCAGGTTTGAAGCGTGGGTGAGTGGCTGGGGTGGTTGTTATCGGTGGTTTTTGAGTGCGGTGGGCCGGGAGCGCGTTCGGTCCAAGATTCACCGAGAATACGGCCGTGCTTTGGAGCAAGCAGCTAAGGCGAGGAATGGTCACCGTCTTGTCTCTGAAAGCGAAGATCTATCCAATTCATTAGTTCTCAACGCGCTGATAAGATTTGCTCATCAAACAACTGAGTTCTTTTCATGCTACGGATTGCAGCCCTCTCAATTGCCATGGCCATCCTTTCATTACCCGCATTTGCACAAGAACAATTTCAGTGCGGTGGCGCAACTGTCACCATCGCGGTGGATACGACCATGCCATTGCGCTCTACAGAAGGCGCAGACGTTATCCTCCGAGTTGAACGAGGCCCACGCTCAACAATCTTGCGGTATAGCAATGTGGACTTCGTGGGCGGTCAATGCGACACCGATGCGAATCATGCTAGCCGAATCATTTATCAGGCAATATGCGCCGGTAGCGGTTGCCATGATTTGTCGAACTGGGGAGTGATTAACCCTGATAGCCTTCAAGCGCTGCTCGTACCTTCAAACGACAGCCTTGAGCAGGCCATTGCCCTGCTTGGGCATAAGCCAGTGCTGAAAGACAAACCAATGAGTGTGAGCCTTGAAGCACACCGCCTCGGACTACTGACCCCATGACCCTCAGCGATATACCCGATCTGGGTGGGAAGCCGTCCTCCAGGACCCAGCTGTCCTAGGGCTGAGCCAGATCGGATGTACGGCCACCGGCGCGAATGGCTGAACCATCTGGGTTCATAGCATCCTCATCCCGGCGGCTTGGGTAATACTGTTTTTTGTCGTCGAGCCCATAAAAGATAATCCCATGGATGCCCATCGCTTGGGATTTGGGTACGGGACTTTCCCAGAGCCTACGGAAAATAGATTCAAGTTCAACGTCTTCTTCTCTTTCCCATATTTCCGATGAGAACGCGATATCCGTGCCCGCAGGAAACAAGGTGTTAAATGATGCTTCATCACAGGAAAAGATGTCGTAGACGCAATTGAGTGCGCCGTCGATGATTTGAATATTTTTCATGAGCGAAAGTCCTTATATCAGAGAGGGTAGATTCAGGCTGTTCGGTTTGTTGAACGCAGTCCAATCAAGAGTGAGCGGCTGCTCTGGGTCGAAAGCTGCCACTCAGGGCGCCGCCCCAATTTCACGAGCACTCATGGTTACGTAACGGCTCTCTCAAAATCACTGAGCGCCTGGTTGACCTTGTATCGAAGCATCATCGATGCAGAAAGCTTAACCATAGCTTCGAACATGACATGCCCTGATTCTATCTCACACTGACCAACGCAACGCCCCGCATACTCGCCAGGTTCGTATGCGTAAACTGTGTAGTAAACCCTACCAGCCTTTCGGTTCAATCCCGCAGTGATATGTGTGACCGCCCCCTCCCTCACACCTGACTCAGGACGTGAAAACTCCAAGACGTCTTCAAATGGAATGAACATCGCCGATGCGGACATTACAAATAGACTCGCGATATCCAACGCTTCTTCAACGCTTCCAATCTCGGGAGTTACGTACTCATGCTCAAGAACATTTCGCATATCTACGACTTTTCGCAACAGACTCGGCGCGAGTAGTCCCAAAGCCCTAAGACGTTCAATCTTCTTCGGCACGTTCCATCTGAATGACGGATAGCCAAAAGAGGTCAGCAATTGATCTAGTTGGCTGACAATGGCACGTTTTGCATTGGCCGTAGCGTTGACAAGAGCCGCCAATCCGCCCCGTTCAAAATCGTCCTCCGCCAGCGATAGAAACTCGACCGGTGAGGTCTCAAGGTCAGCCAATCCAAAACTACCACCGCCTGACGCGACCGAACACTTGCCCATATCAAATTTATGAGCGAGGCAAAATTCTCTGATATCCATTTCACTCCAGCCGATTGGCAATTGTCAGAACAAAAAGCAGTGTATCAGCGAGAATGCTCCATGAATTCCACCGACGCTTGAGAGCAGTGTGGAACCACGTGGTTTTCGAAACGCACACGACAATCGCCCTCTGATGCTGCCGCTACTTCGCACCGGCGGCTATCGGCCAGAAGCAGACATCAACAATCTATATGAGTTATCGGTCATGCAAACGACAGCTTTTCCAACCGAATCCGAAGTTCGTCTCGTGGCGCAGCGCGCCTTGCTGGGTGAAATTCCCCCACGCCTGAGGTCCGTGTCGTTCGATATCGCTGATGATGGGCGACTGCGTGGGCGATTCGAGTTCGACGGTGATCCGACGGATGGGGAGCGGGAATGTGCCAGCGTCGTTATGACAAATGTCGTAGCGGCGCTCAGCCCCGCTATTTCGTTGTCCGGAGAATTCGTGTCCAACACTTTCCCAAAACAACGGAATTTCCTGCCTATTTCTGTCTATGCGCGAAACGAAGATGCTTGGAACAGCTGGACCGCGAGCTATGGAAACCAATAACTGAACGACTGCAATGGATCGATTGCTGTCACTCAATGATAGTGGAAAAGCCTTGAGATCAAGCGTGAGGCTTTATCACCGTCAGCCTCATAAAGATCGTGTAATCCGACCTGATCGGTGAGTTTGTGTAGATTGAAGTGGTTGTAAAACGCTTGGCCCAGTCGCTGATGCTCGAAGCCTCCTTGACTCCAAAGCCGGACGAACTCCTCATAAGCGGCGCGTCGATCTGTAACGAGGAGTCATTTCCCATTTCAGGTTCCTATCATTAGAGGGAATCAAGCGTACTGGCTGCCTATCAGCCCTTCCAGCTCGGCCTTTCCAATCAGACAGTCAGCTATCGGCCAGAAGCAGACATCCGCGAGTTCCCTTCGGTCTAGCCGCACTCAAGCCTAATGTGTGTGTAATCATGATTATCTTGAAGCAAGGAGCAAGGTATGCCGCACAACATCATGACTTTTCAGGATGCGATTCGCCCTGGAAGCGCATCGAACGGCTGTACCAGTGTTGAGCGTAGCTTTGCTGATTTCCAAATCGACGGGCGTTCGTTACTGGACATTCTGGTGACGGCTGACGGTGGGCACTCTGACTACATGAGTGGTTTCGTGTCAGGTTATCCAGAGCAGAGTCTCCAATTTGCCGACAACCTGATTCGATGCGACCTGCCACAGGCAGAGCACTGTCGGGTGGTCATTTACATCTGCCCCGAGTGCGGAGACATAGGATGCGGAGCCTACTCAGTGCAAATTCGCAGTTTCAGTGGCGGGATCATATGGGAGGGATTTGCTTACGAAAATGGATATGACGAACCTCGGATAATCGCCGACGTCGGCCCATTTATATTCAGCTCAGCACCCTATGTGCGCGCTGTGAAAGCCGCATCTGAGCTTTGATTTGGCGGCGTCAGGGGACTGCCTCCTTGGTCAAGTGTGTCCGGCTTTGGGTCGAAAGCTGCCATTTGAGCGTCTACTGCCCGCCCATCAAGATTTCTTGGCAAAGAAGACTTCGCACCAATTCAAGGAGGACTGACCCCATGAACCTTCAACAACTCATACACCTGCCGCCACAAATGGCTAACCTTGAGAAAGAGGCAGTTGCAGAAGGCTTCAGGTTTCTCACCAGACTGATTTCAGAATGGAATTCCGGCACCAATCGCTTCGATGCGCCCGGCGAAGCCCTCATGGCGGCCTATCTGAACCAGCGCTTGGTGGGCATTGCAGGTTTGTCTGTTGATCCGTTTACGCATGACCGTACAGGAAGGTTGCGACGTGTGTATGTGGCGCCTGCATCGCGCGGGCAGCAGGTTGGCCGCAGACTGGTAAGCGCATTGCTTGCCCACGCCGCGTTGCACTTTGAAAGTGTGCGTCTGTACACCGACACCTCAGAGGGGAGCGCTTTTTATCTGCGCTGCGGCTTCACTCGAACAGACGACGCTCACGCGACCCACATAGTCCAGATCAATAACCTCTGAGGTTTTTGGCCATCGTCCAGAATCTAACGGGCGCGACCTTAGGCCTGGAAGATTCTTTACGTGCAGTCTGTCCAACTCGCTCAGACCTTCGCGCCACAGTCTTCATCACATTCTCCATGCACCTTGAGGCTGATCGGGCCCATCGTCGGCCAAGGCTTCGCGCAGGCCAGCGATGTCCAGCGGCCGGCAATAGGCCGGACGAGCCCGCTCGAAACGATGACCTTCTGCGAGGGCGCCCGCATCGACCACATCAAACCCGAACCGCTCATGCAGATTGATGACCCTACGCTTGGCGTCCGCGTCATCACCCGCAATCGGCAATGCCCGGCGCCACATCGAACTGTCCGGATGTGAATGTGCAATGAGATCGCGCTCCAGAATGGCGTTGAATGCCTTGACCACCCTGGCACCGGAGAGATGCCGCGCCAATATCTCGCTGGTGGTGCTTTCATGGTTGTCCAGTTCGGCGATCTGACCGTCACGCTGGGGATAGTAGTTACCAGCATCCAGCACGATCGTGCCGGTAAACGCCTGTACTGGCAGCTCTGAGTAGCGGCCAAAAGGAATAGCGAGTAACACCAGGTCGCCAAAGGTTGCGGCCTGCTCGACCGTTCCGACCTGACATCCCAGCGATGCGACAGTGCTGGTCAATGTATGGGGCCCGCGCGAGTTGCTGAGCATGACCTCGCACCCATTTTTCATGGCGAGGGCAGCGATTGCCCGACCGATAAATCCCGCTCCGATAATGCCGATTCGCATTGCTCAACTCCTGCTTTCCAGCCAGATATTGCTGAAAGGCCCTTGCCCATCAGCTCGATAGTCAGGATGCTATTTGAAATTGGACGGATTAAATATTGGCTTTAGATTGCGAGAGTCGAAACCATGAGTACTGAATAATGGACCAATTGCAAAGCATGGCCGTGTTCATCAAAGCCGCAGACAGCGGCTCATTCTCCGCGGCCGCAGAAGCTCTGGGCATGTCTTCGCAGATGGCTGGCAAACATGTCAGCTCTCTTGAAGAGCGTCTGGGCGTGAAGTTGCTGAATCGCACGACACGTCGGCAAAGCCTGACCGAGATCGGCCAGCAGTATTACGAACGCTGCAAGCGCGTGCTGGCCGAAGCCCAAGCCGCCGACGCCGTGGCCGAGAACTACACAGAAGCGCCACGCGGCCGGTTGCGCATCAGCGCCCCTGTGACCTACGGGACCTACTGTCTGATGCCACTGTTGAACCGCTACCTGCGTCGATATCCGGAGGTAAAGGTAGAACTGTCGCTCAATGACCGCTTCGTGGATCTTGTCGATGATGACTTCGAGGTCGCGATCCGCATCGGGAAGCTCGACGACTCCAGCCTGATCGCTCGTCCATTGGCCCCCTACCGGCTGATTGCCTGCGCCGCCCCAAGTTACCTCGCCGAGCACGGCACCCCACTGTCGCCCGACGACCTCACCGGTCATCATTGCCTGGGATCAAACGCCTGGCCCGCGACGGTGTCAGGCGAGTGGAGAATGCTGGGTGGAGAAAATCTGCAACAGCTCGCCCGGCAAAGTCGGCTTCAAGTCAACGATGCACGCGCACAGCGTGCTGCGGCCTGCGACGGTTTGGGCATTATCGTGGGGGCTGAGATCATGCTCGCAGACGATATTCGTGAAGGTCGCCTGGTACGCCTCTTTCCCCAGCTCCAGACACCAGCACGACCGGTTCACCTGTTGTATGCGAGCGACCGGCGTATGCCGCCCAAGCTGCGCAGCTTTATCGAACAAGTGGTGGCAGAACTTGAAATTGATCCGGGTTCAATGAAGTGATGGTGTAGACGGGGCCCTGCCAGCGTTTGAGATCCGGCGCCGCCGATAAAGACCCCGGCTTGATTGGCCAATCGATGCATGTCGAAAAGGAAGGCTCAAACGGCAAACCGCATGAATTTTATCTGGCCCATTGGTTAGCATCAGCTGTCATCGACAATGTAGGCCGGGCAAGCACCGACTAATCAAGGAAGAAGAGATGCAGCAATATGACGTTGCGGTATTAGGTCGGCGTTGTCGCAGTCCAGGACCACCTCGGCGTATCAGAAAGCGCGAAAAAGGATTGACCGTCTGTGCGGCGGGCTGATTTTGGCGTTGAGCTTACGGCAGTTGACCCAAGTCCGGAACTGAACATGAGAAAACTGGAGTGTCGGCTATCGGCCAGAAGCAGTCAGTCAGACGTTTGCTCGCAACAGTTCGAGCAGAAGTTTGAATGCAGGCTTAGGCTGTCTGCGACTCGGATAGTAAAGGTGATACCCCGTGACGACCGGACACCAGTCTTCCAGAACACGTACGAGACGGCCGTCGTGAACCTGTTGTTGGACGACATCCTCCGGCAGGTGCGCCAGCCCGACTCCAGCTAACGCGAAGTCCAGCATCATGGGGACTGTATTGCAGACCATCTGACCCTCCGCCCGAACTCTCACGTCACGTCCGCCCTTTTCAAAGGGCCAAGACCAGAGGCCCCCTGATGTCGGGAGGCGAAGATTGATTCCGACATGCAGGGTGAGGTCATGAGGCGTAACAGGCTTGGGCCTGCGCTTGAAGTAGGCAGGTGAACCCACCACAGCCTGCCGGAAATCAGGACCTATACGTACGCCGATCATGTCCTTGGCCACCTGCTCGCCCAAACGAATCCCTGCGTCGTAGCGTTGCTCGACGATATCGATCAAGCCGTAGTCGTTATTGATTTCGACCGCGATCTCGGGATAGTTCAGCATCAGCTTGCTGACCGCAGGAACCAGAATCGTCGCAGAGGCATGCTCTACCGAGGTGATCCGCAATGTCCCAGCGGGTTTCCCGCTTAATTCGGAGAGATCGGCCAGCCCAGCCTCAATGCCTTCGAAATGGGGGCCTATCGAGCCCAGCAATCGCTCGCCCGCCTCTGTGGGTGACACGCTTCGCGTGCTGCGAGTCAGCAATTGCACTCCCAACTGCTCTTCGAGCCGCCTCAACGTCCGGCTCAGCGCTGGCTGAGAGGTGCCTAACTGGGCCGCCGCTTTGGTGAAGCTGCGTTCGCGCGCGACCGTCAGGAATGCAACCAGGTCATTAACGGTGTCCCGCATAATTGATACCAAACTGATATAGGTCCATTCCGATCATACCCCCTAATCATTTGTGGGGGGCGCTGCTAGATTGGTTTCACATTCAGTTCGAGTCACTCACATGAATCCGGTTTACGACTTCAACGGACAGGTAGCACTGGTAACCGGCGCGAGCGCAGGCATCGGTTTAGCTGCTGCACAAGCTTTTGCAAAAGCCGGGGCGAGCGTTGTGTTGGCGGACATCAACGAAGCTTTGCTGCAGAGCGAGGCCAGCAAACTGGTCGCTGCTGGATACAGAGTCAAGGCTATCACTTGCGATGTAGCCGACGAGACACAGGTGGCCAAGATGGTCGAGGACACTGTGGCTACCTACGGCCGGCTGGACATGGCCTTCAACAATGCGGGTATCGCCGGTCATTCCGGCGCATTGACCGCCGAGACCGCCGAGTCTTTCGACCGCCTGAACGCGATCAACTTGCGCGGTGTGTGGGCTTGCATGAAACACGAACTGGCCCAAATGGAACGTCAGGGCAGCGGCGCCATCGTGAACTGCTCATCTTTGGGCGGACTGGTGGGACAGGCTGATCGCGCCGCCTATCACGCCACGAAACACGGGGTTATCGGCCTCACCAAAAGCGCTGGCGTCGAATATGCATCTCGCGGAATTCGAGTGAACGCCGTGTGCCCAGGCGTGATTGACACCCCAATGTTTACGGATCTCCTTGAGCGCTCTCCAGAAGCGATGGAAGGCGTTAAACGCGACCAACCGATTGAGCGTTTAGGTCAGCCGGACGAGATTGCAGCTGCCGTGCTCTGGTTGTGCAGCTCGGCAGCCAGCTTCGTCGTTGCGAGTGCGTTGCCCGTCGATGGCGGTTTCACTGCCCACTAATTTGCAGATCGCAAATTCACTCACCCAGGAGTTCTCATGGACAGCAAAAAGCCGGTCTCCAACGCAGACGTCTTCGGTTCAATCGGTCGTCGCCAGTTCGTGACCAAGGCCACGCTTGCCGGCGCTGTGTTGGCGGTCGGTGCTTCTGCATGGGCAGGCTCATCTACCCCGGAAGGCTATACGCAGGACTCGAAAACACCTCGCAAAAGGAATCTAAAAATGACCAAACGTCATCTCGGTGACCTCGAAGTCTCCGCCATTGGGGCAGGCTGCATGAGCATCAGTGCGAACTACGGCCCTCCTGCGGATATCGATCAGGGCATCCATACCCTTCGTACAGCCTTCGAAAACGGCGTCACCTTCTACGACACCGCTGAAGTATATGGCCCCTACACTAACGAAGAGCTGGTCGGCAAAGCGCTCAAGCCATTCCGTGACCAAGTGAAGATCGCAAGCAAATTTGGCTTTGCTATCGACGGCACTATTGCCTTGAACAGCCGTCCAGAACACATCAAAAAGGTCGTAGAGGAATCGCTCAAACGGTTGCAGACCGACCGTATCGACCTCTATTACCAGCACCGGGTCGATCCCAATGTACCGATTGAGGACGTCGCCGGCGCGATCAAGGATCTCATTGCCGAAGGCAAGATTCTGCATTTCGGCCTGTCGGAGGCCAGCGCGAAAACCATACGCCGGGCTCATGCCGTGCAGCCCGTGTCAGCCATCCAGACAGAGTATTCATTCTTCCATCGAGACCCTGAGCACAACGGCGTGCTCGCCGCCTGCCAGGAACTGGGAATAGGTTTCGTTCCATGGGCTCCGCTCGGGGAAGGCTATCTGAGCGGAAAAATGGATGCGCATACCAAGTTCGATTCCAAGACCGATTTCCGAGGGCCGTTCCCGCGCATGTTTCCTGAAAACATGAAGGCGAACATGCCGGTTGTGGACATTTTGAGGAGCGTTGCTTCTGCTAAAGGCGGCACGCCGGCCCAAATCGCCATTGCCTGGCTGCTTGCTCAGAAGCCTTGGATTGTTCCGATCCCCGGCACCCGCAGAGTCGATCACCTGACTGAGAACCTGGGTGCGCTGAACATCGAATTGACAAGCAATGACCTTCTCGCGATGGAACAGCAGTATTCCAAATTGACAGTGCATGGTGAGCGTATGTCAGACATGCATATGCAGCAGATTGATCGGTCCTGAGAGGCCGATGTAGCGGCTTATCGGTCGGGTTCGCACACTGTGTTCCGACCGTGCCTGCTTCTCGCTGTATAGCGATAGAACGAAACGGAGACTCTCAATATGACCGAAGGATGCCGAGCATTTGAAGCGGTGGTCCGTGAACGTAGAGCCACCCGACAATTTCTTCCGACACCACTCACCGCTGAGCAGATCCGGGCGGTTTTAGCTGATGCCCAGGATGCCCCGTCCAACTGCAACACGCAGCCTTGGCTGGCTGAAATCCCCATCGAACGCCGGTATTGACGAACCACACTGGTCGGAGATCTGGATGAAAATCGCCCTTCGTGCCCTACGTGGCGCAACGCTCGACTCGGTCCCCGGCACGGAGCCCGCTCCAGGGCGCTGCCGAGGACGCCGAGCGCTTGCGAAGGGACGGGCCATATCGTTCGACAGGCGGCGCAGGTCAGACCTGAGCCATGCCACCGTCGACCGGCAGCTCGGCTCCGGTGATGTAACTGCTTTGGTCGCTTGCAAGGAACAGCGCGGCCGAGGCTATTTCATCTGCCCGCCCCATGCGTCCGAGCGGGATCAGCTTCGTCAGCGTCTCGCGCACCTCCTCGGACGCCGCCGCCATCATGGCGGTGTCGGTTGGCCCCGGGGCCACCACGTTGACGCGGATGTTACGGATAGCCAGCTCATTGGCCCAGGTTCGCGCGAATGAGCGTACGGCGGCCTTGGTCGCTCCATAGACGCCATAGCCTTTGGTGCCGATCGCATCGGCAATTGAGCCTACCAGCACGATTGAACCACCATCCGGCATGATCGCCGTTGCGGCCTTGGCGGCAAAAAGCAGCGCACGCACGTTGAGGTCGAACGTCCTGTCGAAATGATCCTCGCTGATGTCATCGAGTGTCGCGAACTCGGAGATACCGGCGTTGACGACGAGCACATCCACCCGTCCTGCCTCACTGCTCACCGCCTCGAAGAAGGCAGCGAGCGCCGTCAAGTCGGAAGCATCGACGCGACGAGGGTACAGCCTGCCGGCACCAAGCTCGACGCCTCCCTCTTCGGCGCGACGACTTGTGGCGTAAACGGTCGCCCCTTCCGTCGCGAATCGTTCTGCGATGGCACCACCAATACCACCATGGCCACCGACCACTACGGCAATTTTGTCTGAAAGAGTGCTCATACGTCCTCCCATCGTGAATGATGACGAACAAGCTATCATTCTTATATCTAATCACAAGAACGCACCTGATGGTGCTTAGATATCGAGGTGTATACCCATGTCCAAAGACGTTCTCGAACTGCCGCTCGATGTCACCGCGACGCGGCCTATTCTCGAACATATCGCCAATAAGTGGACGGTGCTGATCCTGAGTGTCCTTTGCACGCAACCGGCACGGTTCAACGATCTCAAGCGCCGGCTTGATGGCATTACCCACAAGGCGTTGGCTGACGCATTGAAGCGTCTGGAGCGCAACGGCCTCATCAGTCGAAAAGTGCTGCCGACGCGGCCAATCGGCGTCGAGTACACCATTACCGACCTTGGCTGCTCACTACGCGAACCATTCGCCGCCCTTTACAACTGGTCGCTTGCCTACGGTCCCGCGCTGGAAAGAGCGCAACTTGCATATGACACATCAAGAAAGAACGAAGTGTTGGAAGAGGACATTTAACAACAGAGGGCATGCGGCTTTCTCTGCACATGTTCACCAAGTGCGATCACTGCGACCTGGATGCTAAAGGCTCCTGAACGTTTCCGTCACGAGCTATAGCGTGCTTGATGAGAAGGTCTTGAAGATCAGCCTACGTGAAGGGGTCGTGCAGATTTACCCCCAGCATATCGTTGTCTAAACAGATCAGCACTCAGCGTGGATAGTGCCGAGCCGAAAAGCGAGTCGTATTGAGCTCAATTCAGCGAGCATCCAACATATCCCGTCCAGCCGCCAACCCACTCAACCACAAGGACACCCATGCTCACTTCTCTAGTGCTGCAGGGCCAGCCGGCCACACCCGAACCATCCGAAGCGTTGGTTCCATGGTGGAGTTTCACGAAGACGGTTCTGGCTGTTACAGCGCTTTCACTGGTGCGTGACGGGTTTGTTGAACTGGATACGGAGGTTCTCGGCCAGCGTTTTACGTTGCGCCAGTTGCTGCGGCATGAGGCGGGCCTGGCCGATTACGGCGAACTTGCGGAGTATCACGCCGCCGTTGCGAATAAAGAACGCGCGTGGTCGGCAGATGAAATGATGCAACGCCTTGACGGCTTTCGCCTTCGATACGAACCCGGGACGGGCTGGCGCTACTCCAACGTGGGCTATTTGCTGATTGGCAGGCTTATCGAACAGCTGACTGACCTGCCCCTTGAGGAAGCCGTGGCTGAGCGAGCACTGACGCCTCTCGGTCTGTCTGACGTCCGCTTTGCGAGAACGCAGGCAGACCTGCAAACGACGGTGCCCGGAATCCCCGCAGATTACGATCCCGCCTGGGTTTACCACGGATTGCTCATCGGTTCTGTGGCGCACGCAGCACTGTTCCTGGATCGACTTTTCCACGCAAATCTGATTTCCCGCGAGTTGCTCGAGCAGATGCAAACAGCACGAGCGCTGGGCGGCCCGATCGATGGACGACCCTGGATCGGCCCGGGTTACGGCCTGGGCGTCATGAAAGGATCAGTCGGCGGCGGACTGTCTCTCTGTGGACACACAGGATGCGGACCGGGCAGTGTCATCGCCGTCTACCGCCTGGTCGACGGAGATACGTCGGCCTGCTGTGCTGCATTTGACGCAGGCGCCACTGAGGGAGATGTTGAAAACTTCGTGACCGAGCGACTGATAAACGCTGTGCGATCGCACGCGACCTGAGGTCACTGTCATCTGCCGCGGCACCTGGGCGATGCCTGGGAGCGACGACCCTCGCTCCCGCCGCAAACCAAGCCCCTCAATGCCCATCGCGCAGAAGGCTCAGCGATTCGACCAACCCTCCACGGTGCGTACCAGCTCGGTGAGGTCGCGTCCGCCGCCGTCCTGCTGTGCGGCCACGTTCCACAGTTGACGCGCCGCGTTGCCCAGCCACATCGGCACGCCCAGCGCCTGGCATTCCTCGACGGCCAGGCCGACGTCCTTGCACACGCTTGAAATCGGGAAGCCAAAGTCGAACGTGCCGGGCAAAACGTGCCTGGGAAATTTGTCCATCGTCGCGCCGTTCTTGCCGCTGCCCGCGTTGATCACCGCCATCATGACTTCGGGGTCCAGGCCGCCTTTCACGCCTGCGACGTAGGCTTCGCTGGTGATGGCGAACGCGGTGGTCGAGAGCATGTTGTTGAGCAGCTTGAGCAACTGTCCCTGCCCCGGCAGTTCGCCGACGATGAACACTTTGCCGAACACGTCGAACAGCCCACGTACTCGCTCGACTGCCGCCGGTTTGCCCGCGACCATCAGCGCCAGCGTGCCCTTGTTCGCGCCCGCTGCGCCGCCACTGACAGGCGCGTCAACGGTGTCGATGCCTCTCGCCGCCAACCCTTCGGCGACGTCCTGCTCGGCCCGGGAGCCTACGGTGGAGAGGTCCACCAGAATGCGCACCGTATTGCCCTCGATGATCCCGTCGGCGCCCAGTGCCACGGCCTTGAAAATCGCCGGGCTCGGCAGGCTGGTGAAGACGATTTCGGCGCTGTCGGCCACTTCCCGAACGCTGCCCGCGACCCGCGCACCCAGGGCGCCGAGCTCATCCAGCGCGCCTTGATCCTTGTCGTAAATCACCAGCGAATGGCCCTGCTCCAGAAGTCGGCGCGCCATCGGCCGCCCCATGACGCCGACGCCGACGAAGCCCAGTGGTTGATTGCTCATGATGGTTTCCTGCCTGTCAGAGACTCGCCAGGCGCATCAGCGCACCGGCATCGTTTGAGTGTTCCAGTTTCCACAACGCGTCTATCAACGGTTGCGGTTCGCACCCTGAACGGCCGTAGGCCGCGAGGTCGCGCAGTTTGTCTTCGAGAAAATGATCACTGAGCGGCGCGTCGAGGCTGCCGAGGGAAACGTCGAGGGTTCGGGTGAGGACCGAGCCCGAGTGAAAGACGATCCGCACCTGTGCCGACTCCACCGGATAATCGGCGTCGTCCACGAACTGCAAGCGCCCGTACAGCGCGCGCAGCCGTTGATCACTGACCGCTGCGTCGCTGAATTCGGCCAGCCCCGCCCTGCCCGTCGCCAGGCTGACGGCCACGGCATGTTGCGCGCTGACCTGGGATTGTCGACCCAGGCGTATGTCGGGCCGATCCGTGCGTTGACGCAATAACGGATGCCCCGTGAGTTCGATGCGTTCGATGTCTTCGAGCGCCCAAGTGCGATCCCGCGCCAGTTCGAGGCAGGCCTGGATGACCGGGTTGAGCACCACACCGCAGGGATAAGGCTTGTAGGTGTTGGCCGACAAGGCCCAGCGCTCGCCCAGACTGGTGTTGATTTCGTCCAGCCGTGGCTGCTCGCCGAAGACGTTCAGAAAGCCCCGCTCCCCCTCCAGCGGCTGATCTGGCCCGGCGAAACTGTCTTGCGCCAGCAAGGCCGAGAGCAGGCCATTGCGCGCGGCGTTGCCGACGCCGATGCTCTTGGCCGCGCTGCCGAGGGTTTCCACCAGCCCGCTGGCCTGTGCGCTGGCGTTGCCGAACGCCCACACCAGTTGCCGGGCATCGAGGCCCAAGACCTTGCCGACGCCGGCAGCCGCGCCAAACACGCCGCAGGTCGAGGTGATGTGCCAACCGCGCCGGTAGTGTTCGGGGGAAATGGCCATGGCGATGCGGCATTCGACTTCGACGCCCAGCACGAACGCCAACAGCAGTTGCTCGCCGCTGATCACGCGGGTTTCCGCCAGGGCGAACAGCGCTGCGGCCACGGGCGCCGTGGGGTGCAGAATCGTCGGAATGTGCGTGTCGTCGTAGTCGAAAACGTTGGCGCTCATGGCGTTCAGCGACGCCGCGTTGAGCATGTCCATGACCTCGGCGCGACCTATGACGTGAGCCTCGTCACCCGCGTTGAAGCGCGAAAACAGCGTGGCGGCCTTGGCCACGTCCGGGTCGCTGCAGCCTGCCAGAGACACTGCGAAATAATTGACCAGCGCGCGATGGGCTTCGTGTCGTACGTGGGCGGGAATGTCCGACCAGGTCGCACGTTCGATGAAGTCCGCAAGTTGATGGCTAAGGGTTTGAGTCATGGGGTATCCATTTTCTGAAGTTAGACGCTGTCACCACTGCGGGCGCTTTGGTTTGCACGGCTCATCCCGCCATCCACCCATCGTCCACCGGCAGCGTCGCGCCGGTGATCGAGCTGGCCGATTCGCTGCACAGATAGACGATCAGATCGGCCACGTGACTGGCCTCGATGAAGCGCCCGGTGGCCTGTTTGCCGTGCAGGAATTCCACGGTCGCGGTCTGGCGGTCGAGCTGCTTTTCAGCCATCAGCGCGGTCAGTCGGCTTTCGATGTTTGGGGTCAGCACCGAGCCAGGGCACACGGCGTTACAGGTGATGCCCTGGCCCTGAGTTTCCACCGCCACGGCGCGGGTCAGGCCCAGCAGCGCGGTCTTGGTGGTCACGTAATCGATGCGGTTGGCGATGGCCCGCGAACCGTAGGCGGACGACAGATTGAAAATCCGCCCCCACTGGCGTTCGCGCATGCCCGGCAACACCCGCTGAATCGCCAGAAACGCCGCCGTGACATTCACCGCCAGGGCCTGATCCCAACGCGCGAGGGGGAACTCTTCAAGTGGGGCAAAATGTCGAATCACCGCATTGTTCACCAGCACGTCGACCCGCCCTGCCGATGCGATCAACGCCTCGACACCCGCTGGCGTGGACAGGTCCGCGCGCACATAGCGCACCTGCACATCGTGGGCGCGCATCAGGTCCTCGCACGCCTGGCGCACCGTGTCAGGCGCAGCCAGACCGTGCAAGACCACGTCGTACCCCGCTGCGGCCAGGCCTTTGCCCATCGCCAGCCCGAGGCCGTCCGATGACCCGGTCACCAGTGCCGTGCGCCCCTTCATACGCCGGCTCCGTGGGCGTCGATGCGCACCGCGAACGAAGGATTGCTCGCGTCAACGGGCGCGAAGCGATTCATCACGTCTGGGTCATGACCGGGAATTACCACCGCCCCGGGACGCTGCAACCATTCGCGAATGCGTTCGTAACCCCGATACATGTCCGCCAGGCTATCGAGCACCGCGAACGGCCGGTCCTGCTCCAGTTCGTCGTAATAGTGAATGGCGTCCGAGGCGAGGATCACCGGGCCTTCAGGCATTTCCACCACCACGGCCATCTGCCCCGGCGTGTGGCCACCGAGTTCGTACAGTTCGATGCCAGGAATCAGCGTGTTCTGCGGCGCGTCGAGCAGTGTGATGCGGCCTTCGCGGTGCAGCGCCTGAATGCGTTCGATGTCGAGCGGGTCGATGTGGTGGCCGTACTGCGGGCGCTTGCCCATGTCGGTACCCCAGAATTCGAACTCCTTGCGCGACATGACGATGTTCGCGTTGGGGTACAGGCCCAGGTTCCCGGCGTGGTCGTAATGGGCGTGAGTCAGCACCAGCAATTTGACGTCATTGGGGTCGATGCCGAGCCGGGCCAATGCATCCGCGGGCGCGACGACGGGTTGCCGTTTACGGGCGATGGCCGCTTCCGGGCTGAAACCGGTGTCGATGACGATGGTCTGCTCGGCGCTGCGGAAGATCCAGAAAAAATAGTCCATGGTCATCTCCGCATCCGGTTCGCGGTAGGCGCGGAAGTTGTAATAGCACTCGCTTTTAGTGGTCTGCCGGGTGCCGTACCGCACCACGATCACTTCGGGGTCGGTCCAGTTCGGTCTGACGGTCGATGGCGTGTTCATGGGAAAACTCCAGATAAGGTCGGGATTCAGGGCTTGATTTCTTGCGGCATTGCCTCGGACGCAGCCACCGGCAGCGGCGCCGTGGCGATGTCTTCCAGGGACCGATTCTTGGTTTCCGGGCCGATGGACCCGACAATCACGGCTTGCAACAGCAGGGTGCCGACGATCAGCGTGATCACCCCGACAATGCCGAAACCGGCGAACACCGATGCGATGGCGTACGGCACGAGGATGTTCACGCCGCGCCCGATGGCGTTGCACAACCCGGCACCGCGCAGGCGCAGCTCGGTGGGAAACAGCTCCGGCACGTAACTGGCCACGCTCAACGACGACAGGACGTAGATGCAGGCGGTGATGGCGAAGCCGGCAGCGATGATCGCGGTTTCCGATTCGGCGAACGGATAGCTGACGCCGAAGCCAATCCCCACCAGCGAAAACAGGACGATCCCCCATTTGCGCCCCAGTCGCTCGGCCAGCGCGAAGGCGATCAGCGAACCCAGCGGCCCGCCGGCGAACATCAGCGTGGTCAGGCCCAGCGAGTTGGACACGCTGTGGCCCTGCTGCACCAGAAAGGTCGGGATCCAGCTGACGAATGCGTAGTTAACCGTGAACAGCGCGACCAGCACGCTGATGCCCGTGATCGTGCGGGTCAGCAGCCGCCGGGAAAACAGGTCGCGTATCCGGGCTGGCGAGGTGTCGACGGTCGAGGTGATCTGCACGGGCGGGGCACTGCCGGGGGTCACGCCGCACCGCGCTTCGATGGTGGCGACGATCTTTTCGGCCTCTGCCTGCCGCCCTTGGGACGCCAGCCAGCGTGGCGATTCGGGCATGTTTTTGCGCAGGAACCAGACGATCAACGCTCCCACCCCGGCGATGGCAAACATCCAGCGCCAGCCGAAACGGGGAATGATCAGCCATCCGAGGAAGGCCGCCAGAAACAGCGAAGTGTTGATGATCAGGTTGAGAATGGTGCCGAAGCGACCGCGCCAGGCGGCGGGGATGAATTCGCTGAGGGTGCCGTAACCCACGACGATCTCGGCGCCCATGCCGACGCCCATCACCAGTCGGAAGAAGATCAGCCAGTACATGTTCGGGGCCAGCGCGGCGGCAATCGAGGCGAAGCCGTAGATGCCGAGGTTGAACTGATAGGTGAATCGACGCCCGAAGCGATCGCCCAGTACGCCCGACAGCCACGCCCCCGCCATCATGCCGATGAACGTCACCGAGACGAAGGTGGCGTTCAGCGCCAGTGTCGATTCATGGCTGTTGATCAGTGCGGCGAGCACTGAGCCGGCGATGTAAATGTCGAACGAGTCGAAAAACATCCCGGCCGCGATCAGACCGAGCAAACGGTAGTGAAAGCCCGACAGTGACAGCCGATCCAGGCGCAGACCAATGCTGGATGCTGCGTTCATGTGCGTTCCTCTTCGTTATTGTTATAGGAATCCGGGGCGCAGCGTTATCGAGGATGATTGCGCGGCGCATCCAGCGCCTGCTCCAGCAGCGGCGCGGCCAGCTGGGCGCCATGGATGCCGATGACACTGACGATCTCCAGCATTTCCATGATCTCCTCTTTCGTTGCGCCGTAACGCAGTGCGTTGCGCATGTGCAGCTTGAGGCCGGGCACGTAGAGGTGCGTGGCGGCAGCGTCGAACGCGCAATACATCAGCTCCTTGACCTTGGGCTCCAGCACGCCGGTGCGCCACGGCACCGAGGAAAATTCGACGTAGGTCTCGAACATGTCCGGGTCCAGTTCCAGCAAGCCCTCCCAGGACGGATGCCAATAGCCCCGGTTTTCGATGAAGCTCGCTTTCAGCGCTTCGCGCCGCGCATCCAGCAGTTGCGGGCCGGTGCGCATGCCCTCTTCTTCCAGCACTTCCAGCAACACCGGCACGCCGACGTTGGAGGCGTGAATGCCGACCGTGCTGATCAGTTCCAGCACCTCGGTCAGCTCCTCGCGGGTCGCGCCGTGCTGAATGGCCGCCTGAATGTGTTCCTGAATGCCGGGTTGGAACAGGTGCGTGGCGTTGGCACTGGCGACGAGGGCAATGAACGACTTGACCTTGTCTGGCAGGTGATTCTTCTGCCACGGCACTGAGGCGAAACCGGCGTAGGCTTCGACAAAGCCGGGGTCCAGACGCAGCAGACTGTCCCAGCCGGCATTCCAGGTGCCGTAACGTTCAAACGCGGCTTTGGCCTGTTGTTGTTTTTCGGTGAGGCTCATGGTGCTTCTGTCTCCTCAATGTTCTGTTGGCGGTCGCATGCGGTGTGTCTGACGCTCCACGTTTGCCTGATGTTGCTGCCGCTGCGCGCCAGATCGCGAGCAAGGTGGAGCGCTACCCCGGTACTCCTACGGCCTCCGGCCAGAATCAAAAGCTTGAATCACACCTCACTCTGCTTCTGGCGCAGGCGTAGGAGCGTGGCTTGTCCCGCGATCGGCCGCGAAGCGGTCGTGAAACCATGCGACCCGGTCGTATCAGTCAGATCGCGTGCCCAGGGTTGGCTGCCGGTCCCCGGCAGATCGCGGGACAAGCCACGCTCCGACAGTGAACAGCCCGTACTACTCAATCCGCCCCACGCAGATAATCCACATCCGCCACCGCTTCCTGCCACACGGTCTTGCCAATGGAGGTGGCGGTGTGGACCATGAAGTTGGTGGTATTGGCGCCGTGCCAGTGCCGCTCATTGGGTCCGATCCATACGGTGTCGCCCTGACGGATGGGCTGTGGCTCGCTGCCTTCCAGACAGATCCAACCGCTGCCCGACGTCACGTACAGCACCTGCCCCTGCTCGTGGTAATGCCAGTAAGTGCGCGCCCCGGGGTTGAACGAGACGTTGTTGATGGTCACCCCATCCGTAGTGGGCATGACCGGGTCGGCCCAGACCACGCCGGTAAACGTCGCGCCACGCTGTTCGGAAATCGCGCCTTCCACAGCGCCGTGAAAAACCTTCATGCCTTGTCTCCTTTGTTGTTCGTTGTGGCCGATTCGTGCAGGCGTACTCCACCGGACAGGTCGCCGATGGCGTCCACCACGCGGTTGCTGATCAGGTCGCCGTAGCCGAGCGCCGTTTGCAGGCCGAAGCTGGCCAGCGGACCCGATGCATTGAGCGAGGCGACGCCCAGTTCGCGGACGCGGTCGAGGTACAGGACCACGTCCTTGGTCATCAACTTGCCGGTCAGGCCGCCTTCGAGGTAGTTGCCATCGACGATGTGCGGGAAGCGGTTGAGCGTGGCGAAATTCACCCCACTGCTGCTGTTCAACACGTCGAGCAAACGATGCAGGTCGAGGCCCGCCTTCTTGCCCGCGACCATGACCTCGGCCGTGGCCGCCAGGCTGACGGCATTGAGGAAGTTGTTCAGCAGTTTGGTGGTGTGGCCGGCGCCGCTTTCGCCCATCAGGTACACCTTGCTGGCGATGGGTTTGAACACCCAGGCCAGGGCATCGACAGTCGCGCTGTCGCCTCCGACCATCAAGGTCAGCGCGCCCTTTTCCGCCGCCGCCGCGCCGCCGGAAATCCCGGCGTCGACGTACTGCACGCCGCGCTCGGCGAACAGCCCGTGCAGGCGCATCGTCGAACTCGCCGCCGCGGTGCTCAAATCAACGATCACTTGCCCCTCGCGGCACTGCGACAGGAGTCCGTTCGGCCCTTCGACGACGGCCTCCACCACCTTGCTGTCCGGCAGCGACAGCAGCACCACGCCGGCCTCGGCCGCCACCTCGGCAAGCGATTGCGCTACCTGTGCGCCAGCGGCCCTGACCCGCTCGGCGTCGGTGTCATAGCCGAGCACGCTCAGCCCGGCGTTCACCAGGCAGTGCGTCATGCGCCCGCCCATGTTGCCCAGACCGATGAAACCTACGGTTTTGCTATTCACGACAGCGCTCCTCACGTGCAGAGAATTCTAGAAATCCACGTCTTTGGTTTCCGGCCCCATGTAGGCGCCGATGGTCGCGATCACGCCGCCGATCACCAGCAGCACGGCCGGGGTCACGGTGAACGGCATGAACTCGCCGAGCCAGGCCATGTAGAAGGCGTAGAACGACGGGATGATCACTGACAGGCTGAACCCGACACCGAAACCGGTGGCGCGCACGTCGGTCACGAACCGCTCGTTGATGTAGGTCACGATCACGCCCCACGGCGCGGTCACCAGCACCGAAAGCACGCAGACCAGCGTGATGATCACCGGCAGCGTGAGCCCCTGGACGTTGGCCAGGACGTACATGATCGCGGCGCCCAGCGTGGCGATGATCGGACCGAGAATGATGAAGAAGCGCCGGCGGCCGATCTTCTGCCCGATCATGCCGGACGCGATGTAACTGAAGAACAGCACCGAATACGCGATCAGCAGCGTACCGGTGACCTCCATGCCCGAGAGGTGCAAGGTGTTGCGCAGCAGGCCGGTGGGCAGAAAGATTGTGATGATGTTCTGGGTCAGCCAGAAGCCGGTCATCATCAGCAGCACTTGCAGCAGGTTGCGCCCGCTCTTGCCCCGCAGCAGATCGGTGAGCGGCAGCTTCTCGCGGGGTTTGTTGCCCGCTTCGCTTTCCCAGATTTCCGACTCCGACACCGCGTAGACGTAATACAGCGCCAACACACCCGCCAGCACGGCACCGATCACGAACGGAATGCGCCAGCCCCATTGCACGTAAGGCGAGCCGGGGCCGTCGAGGGGGAACAGCATGAACATCAGCATCGCCACCAGGTTGATGCTGACGTAGGCCAACGGGAAGCCGGCGATGATCAAGCCGCCAACGAACCCGCGTTGATGCTTTTTCGAATACTCGATCGCCAGCGGCATCGCACCGGTGTACCCGCCGCCGAGAAAAATGCCGTCGACGAAACGCAGCAGCACCAGCAACCAGTACGACGCAATGCCGATACTTTCATAACCGGGCAGCAGCGCGATCAGCAGCGTGACCACGCCGAAGCCGGACACCGAGTAGATCGACGCCATGCGCCGCCCGGTCTTGTCAGCGATCATGCCGAACAGCAAGGCGCCGATGGGGCGGCCCAGCAGCGTGGTGATGAACACCAGCGAGGCCAGAATCGCCGCCATGCCGGGCGACAGTTGCGCGGGCTGGAAATAGAACAACACCGGGGACAACACCACCACCGGCAAGTAGATGTCGAACATGTCGATGTATTCGGAGAAAAACGCGCCCTTGATGGCGTTCCTTCTCTTCTTCTCGATCGACTGTTCGGTTTCAGCCGCCGATCTGGCTGGGGCGTAGGTGCTCATGACGTTTTCCTTATAGTTATTGTCGGACGCAAGCATGGAGGTGGAACGTTCAGCTGGCGGTTTCGGCCTCGTACGCCTTGATCGCCTCGGACGCCACACGGAAGGCCGCCAGGCCCAGTGGCGCGCCGCAGTACACCGCGGCCTGCATCAGCACGGCGCGGATTTCTTCCCGGGTCACACCGTTGCGCAAGGCGCCGCGCACGTGAATGCCCAGTTCATGGTGCTGGCTCATGGCAGTCAGCATCGCGATGTTGATGATGCTGCGGGTCTTGAACGAGAGGGTCGGGTCGCCCCAGATCTCGCCCCAGCAGACCTCCGTGACCATCTTCTGCATGGGCCGGTTGAAGTCGTCGGCCGCGGCCCATGATTTCTCGACATGGCGATCGCCCAGCACTTCCTTGCGATTGTTGAAGCCTTGGTCGAAGCGTTCGTTGTTACTCGCGTTATCACTCATGTTCTTCTCACCTTTGTCGTACGATCGACTGATTGTCATACAGTTGAAACAGGCAAATTTTTTTTCAGCCGTGCCGTGATGCGATCGCTCGGCTCAACTGCCGTAGCCCACTACAGATTTGACTTCCAGGTACTCGCGCAAGCCGTATTCGCCCCACTCGCGGCCATTACCGGAGCGCTTCACGCCCCCGAACGGCGCGGCGAAATCGGCGGGCGGGTAATTCACATGCACGCTGCCGGCCTGTAACTGGCGCGCCACCTGACGCGCACGCTGTTGATCGGCTGATTGCACGTACGCCGCCAGGCCATAGTGGGTGCCGTTGGCGATGGCGAGTGCGTGCGCTTCACTGTCGTAAGCAATCATCGACAGCACTGGCCCGAAGATTTCTTCCTGCGCGATGGTCATGTCCGGCGCCACGTTGGCAAATACGGTTGGTCTGGCGTAGTAGCCCTTGTCGATGCCCGGCGGCAGTCCAACCCCACCGGTCACCAACTGCGCACCTTCGTCGATGCCGCTTTGAATCAGCGCCTGCACCCGACGCAACTGCGCCCGATTGACCAGCGGGCCAAGCTGGGTGTTTTCATCCGTCGTGGGTCCGACGCTGTAGCCTTCTGCGGCAGCCCTGGCTATCTGGATCGCGTCGTCCATCAGGTGGCGCGGAATCAGCATCCGCGTCGGGATCGAGCACGACTGGCCGCTGTTGGTGAAACAGGCGGCGACACCACGGGTCACGGCGTCCTGCAGGTCGACGTCGTCCAGCAGGATGTTCGCCGACTTGCCGCCCAGCTCCTGGGCCACGCGCTTGACCGTATCGGCGGCCGATCTGGCCACCAGCACGCCCGCGCGGGTCGAACCGGTGAACGAGAGCATGTCGATGTCCGGGTGTGCCGACAGCGCCGCGCCCACGCCCGGCCCGTCGCCATTGACCAGATTGAACACGCCGGGTGGCACGCCCGCCTCGTCCAGCACTTGTGCGAACAGCAGGCTGCTCAGCGGCGAATATTCGCTGGGCTTGAGGACCATGGTGCAACCCGCGGCAAGGGCCGGCCCGACCTTGACCACGATCTGGTTGATCGGCCAGTTCCACGGGGTGATCAGGCCGCACACACCGACGGGTTCGTGGCGGATCAAGGTGGTGCCCTGGGTTTCCTCGAACTGGAAGCGTTGCAGCACGTCGATCAGTTGATTGAGGTGCAGCCAGCCGCGCGGCACCTGAAATTTGCGGGAAAACGTGATGGGGGCGCCCATCTCGACGCGCATCGCCTGGGCGAACTCCTCCTGACGACGCTCGTAGATCGAAACGATGCGTTGCAGCAGCGCGATGCGCTCGGCGACGGATGTCTGGGCGTATTCGGGCAGCGCTCTGCGAGCGGCAGCCACGGCCCGGTCGACGTCGGTGACATCCCCCAGCGCCAGGCGCTCGACCACGGTTTCGGTGGCCGGGTCGATGACGTCGAACCATGAGGGCGACGCCGGTTCGACCCAGCGCCCGTCGATGTAAAACCTGTCAGCGTTTGACATGGGATCGGGCTCCTTCACTCGCCTTCCTTGGCCAGCATGCGGTACATCTCGGTGTGGTCGGTGGTGGGCGTGGCATCCTGCGCCACGTCGTTCCAGACCTTGATCGCGCTCTGGCCGAAGATCATCGGGTAATCCAGCGCGTCCGAAAGCCCCTTGGCGATTTTCAGATCCTTGTTCATCAGTTGCATCGAAAAGCCGGAGCCGAAGGTGCCGCTGAGCATGAATTGCCTGGCTTTGTTCAGCGAGGTGTTACTGCCGCCGCTCGAGGCGTTGAGCACGTCGACCATGACGCCGGGGTCGATGCCGAAGCGTTTGGCGACATGCAGCGCCTCCACCGTGGCCATCAAGCCCGCTGCCGACACGAAATTGTTCAGCGCCTTGGCCGCATGACCGGAACCGGCCTCGCCGATGTGCAGAATGTTCTTGCCCATGGCGTCGAGCACCGGGCGGCAACGCTGCATGACGTCGGCATCGCCACCCACCAGAATCGCCAGACTGCCGTCTACGGCGCGCTTTACCCCGCCTGAAACCGGCGCGTCGAGGTAGTGCAGGTTGAGTGTCTTGAGCTGCTGCCCCAGCTCACGGGATCGTGCCGGTTCCGAAGAACTCATGTCGATGACCACCGCCTGGGGCGCCAGGGATGCGGCCCAGCCGCCTTCGCCCAGCAACACGTTCTCGACGATGTTCGAGTTCGGCAGCATGGTGATGAGGATGTCGAGGGATCGGGCGTTTTCAGCGGTGAGGGCGCTGGCATTCAGCGTCGTCTGCACCTCATGCAGACGGCCGGCGTCGGCGTCAGCTAGAAACAGTTCGAATCCGGCTTTGGCCAGACAGGCCGTCATCGGAGTGCCCATCATGCCCAGTCCGATGAAGCCGATACGTTGCGGTTGCGTCATGTTCGTGCCCTTTGATTTTTATGTTCTTGTCAATGGCGTCGAGGCGGCGTCAGCAATTCCTGCGTGACGATCACCAGCAGGTGAAACAAAACTATAGGACTGTCATACAATCGGTCAATAGGCTAATTTACGCTTTCTTACCAGCGGCACCTGCTTGCATCCGTTGTCAGCAGCCCTTAACAGGAGAAGGAAAATGATCGTTGAATTGCGCACCTATCACTGTGCTCCCGGCCGTCTGCCGGCATTGCACGACCGGTTTACCAGCACGACGCTGGGATTTTTCGAGAAGTACGGGATCAGGCAGGTCGGTTTCTGGACCAACCTGACGGGGGCGACTAACCAGTCGCTGACCTATTTGTTGCAATGGGAGAGCCTGGCGGAGCGCGAGACGAAGTGGAATGCGTTCCAGGCGGACGCCGAGTGGATTGCCAAGCGCGCGGCGACTGAGGCGCAGGCGATCATCGTTGAGCGGATCGAGGTGCAGTTCATGGCGCCGACGGAGTATTCGGCGTTGCGATGAACAGGTGACCATCAAGGTCGTGTGAATGGCGCTGCTGCTGCAGCGCTCGTCATATCGCCGCAGCACATGCTGTCGACAACCGGCGGCGAGCCGTCACTCGACAGCATGCACTCCTGTCGCTGCCAGCAACTCAAGAACGTTTTTCGACGCGTTCTCGACGTGAAGCAACGCTGCAGCGCAGGCGCCTTCTTCGTCGCGCAGCTGAATGTTGCGGACGATTTCCTTGAGTTCGGCGAGGGTGTGAGGCATGCGCCCTTCGCGGCCCAATGACAAGGCGCGCAGAAGGCTGACGCGGTTGTTGAGTTGTTCGAGCATGCCGCCGACGACGCGGCTTTGTTCGATGTCGAGGAGCACGTGGTAGAAGCGCCGTTTGATGTCCAGCAAGGCCGTGCCATCGACGCTGGTGGTGCGCGACTGTTCGGCGAACTCGTCGAAGACCTCGCTCAGTTCGCCCACGTCTTCGTCGGTGGCGTAACGGACGAAGTTGCGCACCGCCAGGACTTCCAGCGCACCACGCACGTCATAGATTTGCACCGCATCTTTGGCATCCACCGACGCGACATACGCGCCGCGATGAGGCACCTGCTCCACCAGGCCTTCAGCTTCGAGCTGCCGCAATGCTTCGCGCAACGACGTGCGGCTCACGTCGAGCGCGGTGTACAGCTGTTGCTCGACCAGACGATCGCCGGGTTTGAAACGCCCCGAGATGATTTCATTGCGCAGTGCATCCTGCACTTGATGCCGCAAGGACGATGCCTGACGTAGTACTTTCATGCTGACTTCCTGAAGACCTGTAAATGCCTTGATGGCGACCCTCCTTGGATGAGAGCCACGTTAAACCTGCGGGCCGATCCTCATGATGCGACCCGTCGATAGCAATCGTATTGTATTACAGGAATTTTCGGGGAATTTAAATCAGCCGGTGCTCCGGTGGTCGTTCCAGACACGCCTATGCACCACGCCGGCGGGCATTCAGATCGGTCGCGCTTTGGTTCGATGGCAAGAAACGGAGTTTCTCATCGCCTGGTCGACGTCAAATTGGGCACTCCCTAACCCAAGGAGTCACCATGATTGATCCTCATGTCACCATCGAACCCTCGATCCTTTATTTCGGCACGCCCGTGGTTCTGATCAGCACGCAGAACGAAGACGGGACAGCGAATCTGGCGCCCATGTCTTCTGCCTGGTGGCTCGGATGGCGGTGCATGCTAGGCCTTCAGACCGCATCGAAGACGCCGCAGAACATGATCCGGACCGGACAATGCGTATTGAACCTGGCGTCGCCGGCGCAAGCCGATGCGGTTAATAAGTTGGCGCGTTTGACGGGCACCCAGACGATTCCCGAGCTGAAGCAGCGCCTCGGGTATTCGTACGAGCCTCACAAGTTCGAAGTGGCCGGACTGACCCCGATTGCCTCGCAGACCGTCGCCCCACCGCGCGTGCTTGAGTGCCCTGTTCAACTGGAAGCAGTCGTCATGATGCGTCACGGCATAATGGACGATGATCCCCAGGTCCAGGGCCTGATCTCAGCCTTCGAGGTGCGCATAACCCGTGTTCACGTGCATCCCGATTTGCTCATGCAGGGTCATGAAAACCGGATCGATCCGGCAAAGTGGCAACCGCTCATCATGAATTTTCAGAAGCTCTACGGTGTCAGCAGCACCGAGATCGTACCCTCGCGCCTCGCAGAGATCGAAGAGCAGCACTACCGTATGCCGGATGTCGACCTGGCACGCGAAGCCATCGCTTTAGCCGCCCGCGACTAGACCCAAGCTCGCGGGCTTCAGGTATGAACTCACGGTTGAGTCAAAAACCGGGCTGAACGATCAACCACCTCTTCCAGTCGGGTGTCCATCGCAAAATGCCCGGCGTCGAGAATTTCGATTTGCGCGCTGGGAAGGTCTCGTTTGAAGGCGTGGGCGCCCTCGACGATGAACGCCGGATCGTACTTGCCCCAGAGCACCAACGTGCGAGGCGCGTGGCTGCGCAACCAGGCCTGCCAGGCCGGATACGCCGCAAGGTTGGTGCGATAGTCGTAGATCAGTTCCATCTGAATGGCGGCCTCACCAGGACGGTTGAGGAAGGCCACTTCGTCCTGCCAGAGGTCGGGATCGTAGGCACTGACATCGGGGTCGGTTCCGATATGACGCGCTCGCGTCAGTTCGACCGACAGGTGCGCGGCTTGAAGCTTGGCTTCGTGGGCCGAACGGTTTTCCCAGTAGGCTTTCCGGGTCTCCCACATCTTGCCCAGACCTTCTGTGTAAACGTTGCCGTTCTGGAAGATCATCGCGGTCACTGCGTCAGGTCTGCTCATGGCCAGGCGCATGCCCACCGGTGCGCCGTAATCCTGCATGAACAGCGCGTACCGCTTGATGCCTACGGTGTCAGTGAAGTGCTCCATCAATTGCGCGTAATGATCGAAGGTGTAGCTGAACTGGCCGGGTGGCGGTGCGTCACTGTTGCCAAAGCCTGGGTAATCCGGCGCGATCAGGTGGAATCGATCACCCAAGCGTCGCATCAGTGCGTCGTACATCCGCGAGGAACTGGGGACGCCGTGTAACAGCAGCACCGCGGGAGCGTTGCGATCACCTATTTCGCGGTAAGCAATCTTCACCCCGTCCACCACAACGTCGCGGTAAGCCATTTGAGGCGAACTCTTTATTGAAGAATCGGCGACTGCCTGCTCCAGTCCAAACACCAGTGAGAGCATTAAAGCCAAGTAAGTTGTTGCGCGAAGAGACATGTCTGTAGCTCCTGAACAGGAACGTCGATGGATGTGCCGAACCTGCCGCTGAATGAGCAAATCGGCGTTGGCTGAATCATCCATGTATCCGCTTTTGATCAGAAGCCACGGTGCCGGCAATGCATCGTTTCAACAGATGAAATGATGCAACCTCGCGGCTGGGACGATTTCGCGGGTACGCTCGACCTGTTGGAACACGCTCTTCGCGAGCGCATCGAATCATGATCACCCTTGGGAAACACGACATTCAGCACTGATCCCCATCCGATAAGAGGCGATCCTCATGACCGCGCTAACCAAACACATCCTCGGCCAAAGCGGAAACCTGAGTTGGGGCACGCTCAGCTTCAGCCATCCACTGATCAGGGATCTGGCGTTGCCCTACTTCGACATCCACGCAGCCCTCCCCGGCCCTCACGTCGCGATCATTGCCGGCATGCATCCCAATGAAGTGGACGCCATGGAAGCGGCGCTGCGGCTCAAGGATCACTTCGCTGAATCGCTGCTACAAGGGTCGGTATCGATCCTGCCGGTGCTGAACATTCCGGGGCTGTTCGAGCACTCGGAATTCGTCTGCCCGGTGGACGGCAAGAACATCAATTTCCTCTCGCCGGGGGACCTTGAGGGGTCGTTCAGCCAGGTGCTGATCCATCAGGTGCTGCATGAGTGGGCGAAAGACGCCAACGTGTTCATCGACCTGCATGGCGGTGACCTGCGCGAAGACGTGGCGAAGTTCGTGATGTGCCAGTTGACCGGCGATGCCGAGTTCGATGCGCAGACCCGTGCGCTGGCCCATCAGTTCGATGCAGACAGCATCGTCGAATTCGTGGCGGATCAGACCAATAATCGCGGCCGCGCGACCAATGAACTGCCGTGGCTGGGGCGCCATGCCGTGATGGCTGAAGGGGGTGCCAACGGCGTGTTCGATGCAGCGTGCATCGAATTTCATTATCAAGGCGTGGTGAACATTGGTCGCGTTCTTGGATTGACTGCAAACGTTGCGCAGCTAGCCAAACAACGTCGAAACCTTGTCGTGCACAACTTTTTCAAAGTCGAGGCACCGATCAGCGCCAGGCTCTATCTGGACGTTTCGGCAGGTCAGCACGTCGCCGAGGGCCAGCGTCTTGGGGTGTTGAAGGACATCTTCGGCGAGCCACAGGCAGAGCTGGTGGCCGCTTATGACGGGCTCGTGCTGATGATCGTCAACCACCCGATCGTGAATGAGGGCGAATGGCTGATCAGCCTGGCGCCTCTGCATGGCAGCCCGTCGTGAGCAATCACTGCGGCGCTCTCGCGGAGGGATGTCAGGCGTCCCTCCGCTGCGTCGATGCTTTTGTCACCAAACTCGACGCCGCCGCCAAGCGGCCGAAACAGCGATTGCTGCTTCACCGGATCGTGGAACGGCTAAAGGTCGCAGTTCACTGCTTGGCACCCTTCAAATCTCCGGATCACTACGAGGCTCTGTCAGCGCACACCCCGTCACTTGTGGGTAAGCCCGGCAAACCAGCATGATTTCGGTTTTAGGCTCAAAGCCATGATTGATCATGCAGCGTTGCACTATGGCTGTGCGTCCGATGCTGGCGACATCTGGATTTGACCCCAGTGGTTTTGGATAGCCGCAGGCGTACATCACCGGCAGTGCTTCACTGTCATTGGCCAGTTGGGCAGAGAAATGAAGTGACGCTCCCGCTCTACGCCACGAGATCTGCATGCGTTCGTCCCGGCCTGAATGAGGCTTGATGGGATGAAATGCTTCATCTTCGACAAACGGTAAGCCCTCGAGCTGCGACAAACTGAGCGGACGGCCCTGCCTTTCTTCGACACAGGCAGGCGTAGTCTTCAATATGTCGCAGTACTCAATTCCGTCTTTACGAGTAAAACCGAGGCGCTGCATACACTGAAAATGAAGCACCTCTTCGTTTCGTGTGAAATGTTTTTTTGACCCGCCTACCGGGTCTCCACACTCTGCCATTGCGGCTTTGACGCCCTCTACCGAGGTCGAAGCGCGTTCCCACTGAGTGAACGATGCTGGTGGCGGACAGCCGGTGAGTAGAAGTACCACTGAGATCAGCGCTGGGAGGGTAATAATCTGATAGTTGCTGAACATCTTTGTCCCTGATTTATCCAAGTCCACGCCAAAGGTGTCCCGATCTTTGGGGTCATCCACTGACATCAATTATCCCGCCAGCAGCCATGGGATGAACCTTCCAGAAGCCCTGCGCTTCGCAGTCGACGCTTGAAGATTTATGACCACCGCCGGTGGATTTTTTTCCAATGGCTGGCATGACCAACAGAATGAGCAAAACCGCGACAACCAGAAAGCTATCGCGGTTGTTCCGGGCTTCAGCGGTTAGATTCGGCCAAGCCAGCCTCGATGAAGCGAACGGAACTCTCCATAGCCCGCTGCCCTTCTGGCAGCATGGTGGCGTAGAAGTGCCAGGCATGGAACATCGCAGGCCATACTTCCAGATTGACGCGAACGCGATTATCCGCGAGGTGAGTTGCAAGGCGCATTGCATCACTCAGCATCAACTCGTTCTCGCCGATCTGCACCAGGATGGGTGGAAGCCCCGTGACGTCCGCAAAAACAGGCGAGGCCAGAGGGTGATTGGCCAATGTATTGCCCAGGAATGATCTGGCGAGAATGTCCAGAACAGGCTTGGAGTTCAGAGGATCCAGACCTTCACGGTTGCTCATGGAAGCACCGGTGTGTTCAAGGTTTGCCCATGGCGAGATGGAAGAGCCAACCGCAGGCAATGGAAGCCCTTTCGATTTCGCCGCGACCATGACGCTGACAACCATCGCGCCGCCAGCTGACTCGCCAGAAAACGCAATCTTGTTAGCTGGAATCTTCTGCTCAAGCAGCCACTCGTAGGCGCGCAACGTGTCGTCAATGGAGGCTGGAAACTTGTGCTCAGGGGCAAGGCGATAGTCCGGCATGTACACACGAGCACCGAGCATTTTCGCGTAGTTGCCGCCGATGCCGTGGTAGCCGTCTGGACGACCTACAATGTAGGCGCCGCCGTGGATGTACATCACCACTGCGTCCGTCTTGATTTCGTCCGGGGTAACCAGCGTGCCGGGTACGCCACCCATGTCGACTGCTTCGAATTCAACGCCAACTGGCGCGGGATTTTGCGCGAGCATTTTTGCGTAAGCGTCGCGGATATCGCTCATTTTGGTGGTGGTATCGATTCCTTTAAGAACGGGCACCAGATCGCTAAGGCTGTTGGCCCAGGTCTGGACGGCTGCTTGGACTTTGGTGTTCATATGACCTCAATTGATCGCAGGGAGTGGATTAGCTAATTGAGATACTATGCTCAGTATTGGGGAATAGGGTTCCCCATAACAGGTGCAAGGCCGCCCGAACGTTGAGACTACCGAGACCCCATGGAACTGCATAATCTGAATGACATCGCCGCGTTCGTAAGCTCGGTAAACGCTGGAAGCTTCACGGCGGCGGCAAAGCAACTGGGCCTCACGCGCTCTGCGGTGGGAAAGTCGATAGTCAGGCTCGAGACTCGTCTACAGGTACGTCTACTGAATCGCACCACGCGCAGCTTGAGCATGACCGATGACGGCCAGGTTCTTTATGAGCGCTGCGTGGGCGTTCTCCAGGATCTGGATGACGTGGAAGATGCTCTCGCGTTTCGTCGTTCGACACCCAGTGGGCGACTGCGGATGAGTCTGCCGGTTGCGTTGGGCAGACTTCATGTCCTTCAGCATATTGAGTGCTGTCTCAAGGATTGGCCCTCCCTGAGCGTGGATATCGCCTTTTCGGACAGGCTGGTGGATTTGATCGATGAGGGATTTGATCTGGCAATGCGCATCGGGCCACCGAAGGAAGATTCTCGGTTGCTAACGCGCACTGTGGCCTACCAGCAAATGATTACCTGCGCCTCACCCAAGTATCTGGCTGAACATGCCACGCCTGAAACGCCTGAGCATCTATCCGAGCACCAGTGCCTGCATTTCGTGAGCGGTGGGAGATTGCTTCCCTGGAATTTTCGCGTGAATGGCAGCTCCGTGTCCGTTACTCATGGTGGAAGGTTGCAGATGGACAGTGCTGAGTCATTGCACCAGTCAGCTGTCGCTGGCCTGGGTATCGCGACGCTTCCTTCCTACGTGGTTAACGACGATTTGAGGAGCGGCAAACTTGTTCAATTGCTCGCTGGATACGCAGAGGCCGCAGAGCCTATTCGGGTGATCTACCCTAGCAAGCGGCATCTGTCTCCAAAAATTCGACTCTTCATCGATAAGCTGGTGGAGTCCTGGTCGCCTTGTCCTCCATGGGAACAGCATCCTGTGAAGGGCAGAAAGTGCGAATGAAAGAGCTTCAGGCGATTGGATCGTCAATGCGTTGAAATTCAAGGCTCGCGTTACGGCGAGAGGCCACCCCGTCCACCCCAAGCCCCCAAGGCTTCAGCGTCTCTGCCGACGCCTCGCAATCCAGGCTGCAAGTGATAGCCCCACGTATGAAAATGCCGTCGCAGAAGCGACGGCACCGGGAGCGAGTGGGCAACTGTGAATTGAGCGGAACACTCAACTCATCGCTGGCCAATCCGAATAGCCGGTCGAGTCGCCACCATACCAGTAGGCTTTGGGTGCTTCTGCCAAAGGCGCGCCGCTGGCCAGCCGCGCGACCAGATCAGGGTTGGCAATGAACGGGCGTCCGATGCTGAACAAGTCAGCATCGCCGGCTGCCAGCGTCTGCTCGGCCAGATCCAGTGTGTATTGATTGTTCGCGATGTAGGCACCGCGGAACGCCTGTCGCAGCGCGGCAAAGCTGACACCGCTGACCTCCTCTCGACTCTGCTGCGTGACGCCTTCGATCTCATGGATGTACAGGAGCCCAAGGTTTGACAGCGCGGCAACATAGGTGCCGAACGTGCGCATGGTGTCGCTGTCCAGCGGGGTTTCGCCCGGCGTAGTGGTGACTGGCGAAATGCGAATGCCCACTCGTTCGGCGCCCCACACGTCGATGACAGCCTGGACGACCTCCAGCGGGAAGCGAAGGCGATTTTCCAGCGAGCCGCCGTAACGGTCGGTCCGAACGTTGGTACTGTCGCGAACGAATTGTTCCAGCAGATAGTTATTGGCCGAGTGAATTTCCACTCCATCGAAACCTGCGGCTTTGGCATTCTCAGCTGCCCGGCGATAGTCCTCGACGATCAGCGGAATTTCATCGGTCCTGAGCGCACGAGGCGTAACGAAATCCTTCATGCCTTCATGTACGCGAATCTGTCCGTGTGGCTTGATGGCAGAGGGCGCGACGGGCAAACCCCCGGCGTGCATATCGGGGTGCGACATGCGCCCCGTATGCCACAGTTGCAGGAATATTTTGCCTTCGCGCTGATGTACGGCTTGAGTAACCCGTTTCCAGGCCGCAATTTGGTCATCAGTCCAAATGCCTGGCGTACGGGTATAACCGCGCGCTTGGGCCGAAATGTTGGTCGCCTCCGTAACGATCAGGCCTGCATCTGCGCGCTGGGCATAATATTCGGCGGCATAATCAGGCTGTATGCCATTGTCATCTGCGCGGCTGCGGGTCATGGGCGCCATCACGATGCGGTTCTTGAGTTGCAACCCACCCAAGGTGACAGGCTGCAGGATCGGGCTTGCAATACGATTGGTCATGAAGATCTCTCTGCAGAATGAGGAAGTTGACAGGCGTATCAGTCGACGGTTTTGGCCCAGACGGCTTGCGCGTTGGTGAACTCGCGCAGCCCAAAATGCGAGAGCTCTCTGCCGTAGCCACTTTTCTTCACTCCGCCCACCGGGATGCGCGCATTCGTGGCGGGGAAGCCGTTGATGAAAACCCCACCCGTTTCCAGTCGGCGGGCAATGCGCTGGGCGCGGGCCTGGTCTTGTGTCCACAGGCTGCCGCCCAAGCCGTAGTCACTGGTGTTGGTCAGCGCGATGGCATGTTCGGCATTTTCAGCGACGGTAATTGCGGCGACCGGTCCAAAGGTTTCCTCGTCGAATGCGGCCATTCCCGGCAGAACGTTGGCCAATACCGTGGGTTCGTAGAAGTTGCCAGGGCCGTCCATTTTTTTGCCTCCCAACAGCAAGGTGGCACCGGCGGCGATGGTGCGCTGAACCTGGCCATCGAGCTCGTCCCGCAGATCGCCGCGCGCCATTGGCCCGACGTTATTCTCGCTGTCCAGTGGGTTTCCGACCTTCAATTGCCGGACAGCTGCCACGAATTTGCGGGTGAATGCCTCCGCGATCGGCTGCTCGATGATGAAGCGCTTGGCCGCCAGGCAAACTTGGCCGGCATTCTGGAAGCGGGCTTCGACGGCGGCTTTGACGGCCAGATCGACATTGGCGTCTGCCAGAACGATGAAAGCGTCGGAGCCGCCCAGTTCGAGCAGACTCTTCTTGAGCGCCTTGCCGGCAGTGGCCGCCACGGCCGACCCGGCGCGCATGCTGCCTGTAAGGGTGACCGCTGCGATACGCGGATCTTCGATCGTGCGAGCCACTGTATCGTTGTCCGCGATGAGATTAGCGAACAGTCCTTTCGGGAAACCTGCGGCCTCGTAGGCCTCTTGCAAGGCGTACGCAGAGCCCATCACGTTAGGGGCATGCTTGAGCAGGAAACCGTTGCCTGAAAGCATGATCGGACCCGAAGCACGAATCACCTGCCACAGAGGGAAATTCCAGGGCATCACGGCCAGAATGGTTCCGATCGGCAGGAACGAAACGTGAACCTGATCATCGCCCTCGACGTTCACGGGCTCATCAGCCAGGATCGCGGGACCATTGTCGGCAATCCATTCGATCGTCGCGGCACACTTCTCCACCTCCGCCCGAGCTGAAGCCAGGGTCTTGCCCATTTCGGCGGTGATCAAGGCCGCAAACACATCCGAACGGTCTCGCAGGGTGGCGGACAGGCGACGATAAGCTGTGACTCGCTCGCGCATCGGGGTGGCACGCCACAGGCGGAAGGCAGCCGCGTTGGTATCCAGCAGCTGTTCAACCTCACTCGGCGTCTGGAAAGGATACGTCGCGATCAGTTCACCCGTTGCCGGATTACGCGAAGTCGCAAAGGCGGGTGCAGTCGAAGCGGGATTCATTGCGGTCATCGGGATCACCTCTAAAGTATCGCTGCAACGCGGTGTGCGCTGCGATGAACGCCACTTTAGGGATGTTCGCAAAGGCCAATAAGGCGTGTTGTTATCCTATGAGTCAGAGTCATAGGCATGGTGACGAGGGATGTACGTCACAAGCGAAAGATCTGGCCTGCCTTCCGGCGTCAGCGCCACGTAGGTGAAGTCGATATAGCCGCTGACTGGATGCAGCAACCGCTTGCGTCCTTCGTCGAAGCCCTTGACTTCGGTCTCCTGCCACCACTCTCGAAACTCCGGGCTCTGGGCCGAGAGCTCTTCGACCAGACTGTCGAACGGCGCCTTGTCTTGAGCGAGTGCCCGGGAGGCGCGAAAGGTGCTGATCATTCCGCGGGCCATTTGCTCCCAATCCAGAATCAATGTCCGATACGGGATGTACAGAAACAACAGACGCAGGGTGTTGCGCTCATGAGGCTGCAATGAGCCGTAGTCGACGAGCAAATCAGCGATAGCGTCGTTCCAGACCAGAATGTCGAGTCGGGAGTTGCGCACATAAGCAGGGACAGGATTGATCGCGCGCACCAGCATTTCCAGCCCTGGAGTGATGCCGCCGCCTGCCGCCGGGGCAGGCGCTTCAAGTGCAGACAACGCAAACAGATGCGAAGACTCGACGTGATCGAGCTTGAGAACTTTGGAAATACGCCTCAGGGCGTCAGGTGACGGTTGGATATCCCGACCTTGCTCCAGCCAGGTGTACCAACTGACACTGACACCGGCCAGGACCGCGACTTCCTCCCGACGAAGGCCCGGAGTGCGACGAGGCCCCTCAGGCAGGCCGAAATCCTTGGGGTCCAGACGGGCCCGTCCCGCAGAAAGAAATTTCCCGAATTCACGCCGTGCTTCCAACGATGGTCTCTTGGTCATGGGGCCCTCATGTGCGACAGGTCATCGCCGGATCGTAAAGCCTTGGATGAGATCCGGTCGAGTGTTTACAACTGCCGATATGAAAGTTGTATTCCAGCCAGGCATGCCAGCGTTAGGCCGGAATGGGTGTACAAGGGCATCGGCAATGAGCGGGAGCTTGCCGAAGCCTTCGCGCAGGCGCTGTAACTTCATTCCCACTGTCGCCAAGGATCGGGGAATTCGTCGCGTTCGCCAGCATTCCTGCGCTCTTGGGCTCTTGAGTTCTTGAGCTCTGGAGCTCGAGGCAAGCACCCACGTCGATTACCCGATGACCGCCTGGATGACGAGCACGCCGACCAGGCCCAGCAGGGACTGCAGGCACAGCATCAAGGTCCAGGTACGGAACGTCTGCGCGACCGTCAGCTGGAAATATTCCTTGAACAGCCAGAATCCCGAGTCGTTGACATGAGACAGCATCACCGCGCCCGAGGCCGTTGCCAGCACCAGTAACTCCGGCGACAGCTCCGGATGGGCCAGCGCCAGCGGCGCGACGATGCCTGTCGCCGCGACCGTGGCGACCGTGGCCGAGCCCAGGCAGATGCGCAGCAACGCAGCGATGCCCCAACTGAGGATCAATGGGTTGACCGCCCAGCCGGAGGCGTGATGGGTAATCAGCGCGTCGAGGTGGGTCGCGGTGAGCATTTCCTTGAAACCGCCACCGGCCCCCAGAATCATCACGATCGCACCCAGCGGAGCCAGGCCCTGTCCGGCCATCTTCTGCACCTGATTGAGGCTGAAGCCCGAGCGCAACCCCAGCGCGAAGAAGGCGAAAATCACCGCGACCAGCAGCGACAGAATCGGGTTGTTGAGGGCATTGAAGAAACCGAACAGCTCGCTTCCTTTGGGGTTGAAAGCGATGCCCAAGGTGCCGATCAACATCAGCCCTGGGGGCAGAAGCACCGCGATGATCGAAGCCACCAGCGACGCCTGAGGCTGACCTTCGGCGACTTCCCGCGCGCCCACAGGGCCGGCCGTCAAGTCTGGAGCGGGGCCGAACCAGGGGCTGACGAGTTTGGTGAATATGGGCCCGCAGATGACGGCGACCGGAATGGCGATCAGCAAACCATAGAAAATCGTCAGCCCGGTATTCGCGTGAAATGCCGCGACGGCCAAGGTCGGCGCCGGATGGGGCGGCAGCAAGCCATGGGAGACATACAGCCCGGCCGCCAAGGGCAGGCCGATGTAGAGAAGGTGACTGTTAGTGCGCTTGGCGACGGTATACACCAGCGGCGCGAGCATGATGAAGCTGACGTCGAACAGGTGCGGCATGCCGATCAGCAAAGCCGCGGCGCAGATTGCCCAAGGCGCATATTGAACCGGGCGTTGGCCGATGAAGGCATTGGCGATGCGATCCGCCCCACCGGAGCCCAGCAGGATGCCGCCAAGCAAGGTGCCGAGGCCGATCACAGGGCCGGTCTTGGCCAGCGCCGAGCCGAAGCCCTTGGCAAAACTGTCCACGGTTTCCGCCGAGCTGACGCCGCTTAGCAGGCCCAGGGCAATGGCGGTCAAGGTCAGGGCGAGAAACGGATTGAGCTTGAGTCGAGTAATCAGAACGATAAGGACGACAATGGCGCCGGCCGCCATCGAAAATATAAACAGTTCACTATTCATGTTTTTGTTGAGCCTGTTTGCACGTTTTCAAGGTGAGGTGCTGAGCCGGATGGGGGCGCCCGCCGAGCGGGCGCCCGGCTTCAGACGGGCTGACGGCCATCGCACCATGCGCGGTGCAGTTCGGCGTCCTGACCGCTGAGGTCGGAGAGGGTCAGCAAGGACCCGGCCTTGATATCCCGAGCGGCAGTGGCATGGGCTGCCAGATACAGGGGCGCGACATCGTCGCCCGCGTCAGCGGCCGCCAGCAGCACGGCTTGAACGCCGGTCACGTCATGGTGATGGCCGCCCATGTTCAGCACGGTGCCGGCAGCGATGTCCACGGTGGCGCGGCCTGCAAGCACGGTGCATTGGCTAGGCTTGTCGGTCCCGGACGCGCGCTTGTGCAGGACAGCGTTGAGCAGCGTGATGGGCGTTTCAACACCCATGAAGTGATACGGCAGGTACATGCACGCATAGCGGCCATTGCGGCTGACCACATGGCCTTTCTGCGCGAGCAATTGCCAGGTGGGCTGGTCGTGCGTGCGAACGATCACGAAAACGCCGCCGGCAAAACTGGCTTCATCGGGCAAGCGCAGCACGTTGAACACTTCGATCACACCAGGCTTGCTTAGCACGCCGCCGTCTTCCCGCAGGGCGTAGATGTCGGCCAGCTCACTGGTGCGGGCAATGGGGTAATGCATCAGCTCGACGTCAGGAATCAGGCCGGTGTTGGTGGCTACCACGGACATTTCGCAGTAGTCAGCAGTCGCCGACGTCTTCAAGCCGTTCAGCGCCGCGCGTCGCGCCGCCAGAGTGGCCGGAATGTCGTCACCCAATTGCAGCAGGTCGCCCATGGCCGGGGCAGCGATCGTCTGGTCGAGTTGAGTAATGCTGCCGGTCTTTGGATCGAAAATCAGATCGTACTCGCTCGACTTACCTGCCGCGATAATCTCCAGCCCCAGCACCCGTGCCCAGCTCACCCAGCCGATCAGGTTGGCTGGCTGATCGCCGTCCGCGGTGGTGTAAACCACGCCGTGCCTGGCGGCCAGACGCGACAGGCTGATACCGGAGACCGAATCGACTTCTTTGCTGACCATGGCCACGTGGCGACCGGCCTCGATATCGCGACGCGCCGCGCGGTAACCCACGGCCGGGTTGCCGGTGGCCTCGACCAGAATGTCGTAGGTTGCGTCGGCCAACAGTTCGATATCGGCTACCAGCACGATGGCGTCTGTGGGCGCCGCGGCAACAGCGGCAGCATCGGCGCAGTGGATCAGGCTTTCGGCGGCGAAACCCAGCTCCAGGCACAGCGCGCGCAGGCCGTCGACGTCAAGGTCGCACAGCGCTGCTGCCTGCAGCCTTGGCATTTTCAGCGTTTGTGCCAGCAATGTGCGGGAGAAACCACCTTTCGCGCCGGTCAGGGCATAGCGAACGGGGGCCGACTGATTCGCAAACAGTAACTCGAAATTCATCGGTAGACCTCGGAGTAGAGCTTGTCGTGCCGGGCACTGCCTTGGCACAAGCGTCGTTATTGGATTATTTGTTGCCGAGGTGGAGGACCATAATGCCATTTTCACATTTCAGTCAATTTATTTAACATGAATTCACACCAGGAAAGGCTCATCGAAGCAGATAGCGCCGCTTCCACGCCGCAGAGACGGATCATTACCATTTTTTAACATGGCGATGTGAGGGCAGCGATACCGGGAATCGGTAACGTCGAACGAGCTGGAAGCGTTCGGACCTGGGGATTCAAACCTGGCCCTGGACATAGCAAGCGCGAGCGATCTGACGGTCGACCGGCTTGAGCACGCATCACCTCAGCCGAACGCGCAGAACCTGGCAGTCAGGGCACGGCTTGTGCATAGACACCGATGCTGAGCTGCTCAGCATCCGGCCAAGGACCTTCGGCCTGCCGTCCCATTCGTCCCCCTGGGTAACGTGCTGCATGGCCTGATCGAGGCAGGGCACCGAATCGGTTCGCCTTGCCTGTTGACCAGATCACAACGGCAGATGCACCCGCGTTCCAGGGCCGACCTGGAGAAAGCCTTGAACTTCACCGCCTTCCGCTACTTCAACGAAGTCGTGCAATCGAAAGCCATCCGGCGCGCCGCTGACCGCTTGCACGTCACCCCCTCCGCCGTCAGCCGGCAGATCGCCCTGCTTGAGCATGAACTGGGCACACCGCTGCTGGAGCGCACCAATACGGGTGTGGAACTGACGGCTGCAGGCGTCATGCTGGAGCGTTACACCCGAACCCTGTTTCGCGACCTGGAGCGTGTACGCGAGGGCATCGCTGCGTTTCGCTCACTGGATCAGGGCGAAGTGAAGATTCACGCCATGGAGGGCGTGCTGTCGAGCTTCCTGCCAGAGACAATTGCAGCCTTCCTGCAACTGCACCCACGCATCGATTTTCAGGTGACCACCTGCTCAAGCGATCTGATCGTCGAGGCCTTGATCCGCGATGAGACCGACATCGGCATCATCTACAACCCCGAGCTGCGCTTTGAAATCAGCGTGGTCGCCGAACGCAAGGAACCCGTGGTTTGTCTGGTCTCCAGGCACGACGAGCTGGCCGGCGAAGCCGTTGTGACGATGCAGCAGTTGTGCAAGCGTCCCCTCGCCCTCCCTCGCCCCAGCTTTGGTTTGCGCCAGCTGTTCGACCGCACGCCCGAGGCACGTCAACTCAAGCCGCGCATCATCGTCGAAGCCAACAATCTGGATATTTTGCGAGCCACGGCTGTGCTCGGCGCCTGCGTGACGATCGGACCGGAAATTTCCGCACGACGGGAGATTGATGCCGGGCTGCTCAAAGCCATTCCTATCGACCTCGACTCGTTCAGAAACGTGCGTTCGGCGGTTTGCGTGCATCAGGAAAGGGTCCCCAGCTACGCCACCAACGCGTTCCTCAAATTCCTCAAGAGCCGCTTCCCACTGACCAGCGAAGCATGAGGGTGTTCGAATTTGGGCAACATGGCATGCAGCATTCGCAGTTACGTGCCGCCTGAACCCCCGTGCAATAAATAGTCATCCGCGAACATCAGCCAATGACATTCGCAACCAAGCTGACCAGGGGAAGCCAGATGCCGAGCATGTTGACCAATGGAATCCAGACCCACTACCAGATTCAAGGCAGCGGGCCCGCGCTGGTGTTCGTCTCCGGGCTGGGTGGTGCAGGCGGCTATTGGGCACCTCAGGTCGAACGGTTTGCCCGGCACTTCACTGTCGTGACCTACGACCAGCGCGGCGCCGGCAAATCCGACCACCCGGACGAGCTTTACAGCATCAAGACGCTCGCCGATGACCTTCAAGCATTGATCGAGGGACTTGAACTGGATCGCCCGGTGCTGATCGGTCACTCGACCGGTGGCGCGATCGGACAATTGCTCGCTGCCCGTGAGCCGCAGTTGCTGGCCGGCATGGTCCTGTACGCCAGCTGGTCGAAATCCGACGCGCACTTCAACTGGTGCTTCCGCATGCGCCGCACCCTTCTGGAAGGCACATCGCTGGAAGAGTACGTCCACGGCAGCGCGCTGTTCCTCTACCCGCCCGAGCACATTCGCGCCAACGCTGAATCGCTGTCGCCGGGCCTTCTGGCGTCGGTGGCCAACTTCCCGGCCCGGGAAATCGTGCTGCGCCGTATCGACGCAATCATGGCCCACGATGCGACCGCACAGCTTTCGATGATTCGCATTCCGACACTGGTGACCTGCGCCGACGACGACATCCTCACCCCGCCCTATCAGTCACGTCTGTTGGCCGAAGCGATCAGCGGCGCCGAACTGCGCATCGTGCCCAAAGGTGGCCACAGTTTTTCGGAGACCGAAACGGCAACGTTCAACGGCCTCCTCTCCGATTTTTTGTCTCGCGTCGGTTTCCCGCAGACCGAAGCTTCAGCCCTCTGATTCAAGGAGTTCACCATGTCCGACAACGACAGCAAAAGCGTGGAGTTCGGTGTTTTTCTGCCCGTCGGCAACGGCGGCTGGATCACCTCCACCACCAGCCCGCAGCTACCCGCGACCTACGATTACAACAAGCAAGTCACGATTCTGGCCGAAACGCTGGGATTTGATTTTGCGTTGTCGATGGCCAAGTGGCGTGGTTACGGCGGCCCCTCGCAACACTGGGACATCACGTTGGAAAGCATGACCACCATGGCCGGTCTCGCCGAAGCCACTAGCCGAATCGGCGTCTGGGGCACGGTGCATACGATGGTGTTTCACCCGGCCGTCGTGGCCAAGATGTCGGCAGTGCTCGATCAGATTTCCAAGGGCCGGTTCGGCCTGAACATCGTGTCCGGCTCGAACCCCACCGACCAGGGCCAGATGGGCCTGTGGAAAGACCTCGACCATTCCGAGCGCTATGAAATGGCCGAAGAGTGGCTGACCGTGCTCAAGCGCTTGTGGACAGAGGACCGTGTCGACCACAAGGGCAAGCACTACGAACTGACCGACTGCATGTCCAACCCGAAACCCATCACGCCGCCGCCGATCATCTGCGCAGGCGCCTCGGATCGCGGCTTTCTGTTCACCATGCAGCACTGCACCGGCAGTTTCATGCTGGGCTCCGATCACGACGACTTCATCAAGACCGGTCTGCGGGCCAAGGAACTGGCCGCCCAACAAGGCAAACCGGACTTCAAGACCTACGGCCTGTTCACCATTGTCCCCGGTGCCACCGATGCCGAAGCCCGTGAACGCGTGGCCCTTTATGACTCCGGCGTCGACACCATCGCGCTGGACAATCAGACCCGCGAATACTCCGGCGACAAGAGCTTCAAGCAAAACACCATGGCTCAGCGTTTCGTTTCCCAAGGCGAACAACGCAACTCCATGACCCGTGCCGCCCTCGTCGGCTCGCCGGAAACCATCGGCAACAAGCTCGCTGAAATCATCAAGGGCGCGCAGCTCGACGGCGTGACGGTGATCGTCCCCGACTTCATCGATGACCTGAAAGTGGTGGGCACCGAGGTGCTGGAAGTGCTCGAACTCAACGGCGTGCAGACCAACGCACGCGCCCACCAAAAGGCGGCACGCGGATGAAGACCGGTCCCTGCAATCCCGAAGGCCTCAAGCAACAGACCTACTACAACCATGCAGTGGTCCGAGCCGGACAACCGGTGTTCCTGACCGGCCAGGTGGCCTGGGACGCTGACGGCAACGTGGTCGGTAAAGGCGACATCGACGCCCAGGCAAGGAAGATCTGGGAAAACATCGGCCTGGCTCTCGCTGCATTCGGGGTCGGCCCGGAGGCGGTGGTCAAGCTCAACACCTATGCGTTGTCTCGGGAAACGATCCCTGCATTGCATCGCGCCCGTTCGGCGTTCTTCGAAGGCTACGACTTGCCCGCCAGCACGTTCGTGGTGGTGGCCGGGCTCGCCGATGCAGACCTGCTCGCCGAGATCGACGTGACCCTGATTCTGCCGCCGGACTGAACAGATTCTTCAAGCCAGCCTCTTTGCCAATCGTCGCGGTGCGACCAGGAGTTTCGACATGAACGTTCATCACATTTTAGCGATCGCCGCCACCACGCTGGGCTTCAGCTCATTGGCCCATGCCGCCGACGCCCCGCGCGTGGCCGCGTTGTTCACTCAGACCGTTACGCAAGGCACATGGGACAGCGCAGGTTACGCAGGCTTCAAGGCCATGGCCGACAAAGACGGCTTCAAGCCCAGCTACCTGGAAAACACCTCTTACGAAGCGGCGCCCGCAGCGCTGCGGCAACTGGCCTCCGACGGCGTGAAACTGATCGTCGCGCACTCGTCCGGTTACTCTGCGGCCATCAAGGAGGTCGCGCCGTCCTACCCGAATACCCAGTTCGTGCTTTATTCCTATGAAGGCTCCACCGCCAACCTGCCCAACTACTCGGCGTGGTCGGTGGACTGGGATGAATACGGCTTCGTGCTCGGTGCGCTGGCGGCATCGGCCAGCAAATCGGGACACATCGCGGTGATCTCTGGCGAGCCGATCCCCTCGGCTGAACGCACAATTCAGTTCATCAAGAAGGGCGCGACGTACGTCAATCCCAAGGTCCAGGTGGATTCAGCGTATGTCGGCTCGTTCGTGGACGTGGCACGGGCCAAGGAAATTGCCACCGGCCTGATCGCTCGCGGCGCCGACTTCGTGATTCCTTCCGCTGACACCGCTGACGCAGGGGTCCAGCAGGCCGCCGATGAAGAAGGCGCGCTGACCATCGGCTCGTACGGCGATCAGTCGAAGGCCTATCCCAACTCGGTCATGACCTCGACGGTGATGAACTTCAGAAAATCCTACGCCGACATCGGCAATGACTACGCCGCAGGCAAGCTTGGCAATCGCATTGTCACCGAAAACCTGGCGTCCAACGGCTGGACGCTGGTCATGCCGTTTGCCCACGTCGATGCGAGTGTTCAAGCCAAGGTCGCGAGAGTCATGGACGACTTGAAGGCCGGCAAGATCAAGATTGAAGAGTGACGATCATGCCAGTCCCGATCATACAGCTCGACCACGTTTCCAAACGTTACCCCAATGGCTTTCTTGCGCTGGACAACGTGTCGCTCGCCCTTCACACGGGTGAAATCCACGCCCTGCTGGGTGAAAACGGGGCTGGCAAATCGACGCTCATGAACATTCTTTACGGTGTTCACGCGCCCACCGAGGGCGGCGTGCTGATGGAAGGCCGCGAGGTCGTCCACCGGCGCCCCGCCGATGCCATCGCCAACGGGATCGGCATGGTTCACCAGCACTTCAAGCTGGTCATGCCGTTCACTGTGAGCGAAAACCTGGCCTTGGTCGCCAAGGGCGCCAGGCGCAGTGCGTTTCGCTGTCACGCTGACGTTCGTGCCTTCATCGAACGCTTTGGCGTCGACCTGGACCCCGCCGCCGTGGTCGGGCAATTGCCGCTGGCCTTGCAGCAGCGGGTCGAGATCCTCAAGGCGCTGGTCAACGAAACGCGTGTGCTGTTGCTCGACGAACCTTCGACGATCCTGACGCCGGCCGAAATCGACAACTTGTACGCCACGCTGCGGCGTGTTCGTGACCAAGGCACCGCCGTGGCCGTGGTCACCCATAACGTCGACGAGGTGCTGGCCAACACTGACCGCTACACCGTGCTCAAGCGTGGCCGTACCAACGGCACTGGACTGATCGCTGATACAGACTCGGCTCAACTGGTTGAACGCATCGTCGGGCATGCCGTGTCCAACGCAGCCCGGATCGGGGCAGAGCGTACGCCCGGCGCTGAGTGCCTGGCACTGCGTGAGGTGTCGCTGCGTCCCTCCAGCGGCTCACCGGGCCTGCATCAGATCGACCTGACGCTGCGTGCAGGCGAAGTCGTCGGGGTGGCAGGTGTCGAAGGCAATGGCCAGACCGAGCTGTTCGATCTGCTGGCCGGGCAGCGTCAGCCGGACAGCGGGTCGCTCAGATTCAGCACTGAGGAGATCAGCGTGGCGCTGGTGCCCCAGGATCGTCATCACGAGGGTCTTTCGCTCGACCTTTCAGTGGCTCAGAACCTGCTCTACTCACGCATCATGCTGGGCGAATTCCGTCACGGCGGGCTGCTGGATCATGGCGCCATTGGCGAACAGGCCAAGGTGATGATCGAGCTCAGCGACATTCGCACGCAATCCCACGCCACACCGGCGCGGTCGCTGTCGGGGGGCAATCAGCAAAAAATCGTGCTGGCTCGCGCGCTGGATCAGGCGGCCTCCGTCGTCGTTGTTTATCAGCCGACGCGAGGCCTTGATGTGGCCGCGGCCGAAGCGGTTCTGACGCGCCTGGCACACGCCGCCGACAATGGCACCTGCGTGGTGGTCATCTCCTCGAACATCGAAGAACTGATCCGCGTGTCAGACCGCATCCTGGTGGTCAACGGCGGGCGAGTGACCGGTGAAGTCAACGGCGCCGACATGTCCCTCACAGCGATCGGACCGCTGATGACGTTGGGTCGGCAACCTCACTCACGTGTTCTGGAGACGGCCCATGCCTGAACTCACCTCACATACGGCGGCGCAGCGCCGACTATTGGCGAAACTCAGCCTTCCCCTTTCGCTGCGGGTCACCCTCGGCGCATTTGCAGGTTCACTGATCCTGGGTGTGGCCTTGATCGCGCTGCTTGGTTTTCCCGTGCTGTCAGCGATGCGTGTTGCCGGTGAAGGGGCGTTCGGCGATGCGCGCGCCGTGGCCGACACGCTGGTGTTCATGACACCCAGGCTGTTGGTCGCGCTCGGCGCATTGATTGCCATCCGTGGCGGCCTGTTCAACCTTGGCGGTGAGGGCCAGCTGCAGATGGGCGCGATCGGTGCCATGTTGCCATTCCTCGCGTTTGGCAATATCGGCCCGTTGCTGATGCCGCTGGCGATCGTCAGTGGCGCACTGTGCGGTGCGTTGTGGGGGTTGATCCCTGCTGTGTTGAAACTGTGGCGCGGCGCCGATGAGATCATCGTCACGCTTTTGATGAACTTCGTCGCCATCTACTTCGTGAAGTACCTGGTTCAGGGGCCGATGCGCCCCGTCGGGTCGACCTTCAACATGTCGGCACAACTGCCCCGGGAAGGCATCTTTGTGCCGCTGATCGACGGCACTCGCCTGCACCTGGGCGTGATTCTGGCGGTTGTCATTGCCCTGGCGATCTGGGTTTTGCTGCAACACACCGCCTTCGGCCTGAAGCTGCGCGCCAGCGGCCAAAGCCCCGGTTTCGTGCGTCTGCAAGGACAGTCAGCGGGTCACATGGTGCTGTCGAGCATGGCGTTGTCCGGCGCCATCGGCGGACTGGCGGGCACATTCGAGGCGCTGGGCGTGCAGTACCGCCTGATCGACGGCTTCTCTTCGGGGCTGGGTTTCGAAGGTCTGGCCGTAGCCTTCCTCGCGGGCCTTGAACCCTTCGGCGCAGTGATCGTGTCGTTGTACTTCGGCGCAATCAACAGCGCCGCCCTGAGCCTGCAAAGTTCGCTGTCGATTCCCGCGGCGCTGGCCGACGTACTCAGCGGCTTGCCGATCCTTCTTCTGGCCGTGATCAGCGGCGTCATGCTCACCAAAGGAAAGCCGGTATGGACCTCAACTCGGTAACGATTGCGCTGTTTCTGGCCGCGGGTGTTCGCATGAGTGTGCCGGTCTTGCTCGCGGCGCTGGGCGAACTGGTGTCGGAACGCGCGGGTGTTTTCACTATCGGGCTGGAAGGTCTGATGCTGTTCGGCGCCGTTGCGTCGGCGGTGGGCCTTGCCATGACCGGTTCGCCTGTCGCTGCCCTGGCTATCGGCATGCTCGGCGGGACACTCGCGGCAGCGGTGCTGGCGTTGGGTACCGTGCTGGCCCGAGCCAACCAGATCGTCATGGGCATTGGTTTCAACCTGCTGGCCATGGGCGTCACGTCGCTGATCCGCCAAATGGTACTGGTCGATACGCCGCCGACAGGGTCGCTGCGCGCGGTGACGATGATGAAGCTGCCGTGGCTTTCCGATCTGCCCGTAGTGGGCCGTGCGTTGTTCTCCCAAAGCCCTGTGTTCTACGTGGCGGTGCTGCTGGCCGTGGCGCTGTGGCTGATGTTCCGCTTCACCCGATCGGGTTTGTTGCTGCGAGCGGCGGGCGAAAACGCTTCGGCCCTCGACGCTGCCGGACAGCCGGTTCTGGGGCTGCGTTTCGGCGCGGCACTGTTCACTGGAATGCTCGCAGGTCTGGGCGGCGCCTACCTGTGCATCATCGCGTCGGGCGGCACATTCATCGACGACATGACCGCCGGGCGCGGCTATCTGGCTATCGCGATTGCGATCTTCGCCCGCTGGATGCCCCTGCGCACGCTGCTGGTGGCAATTGCCCTGGGCCTGTTGGAAGCCCTGCAATTTCAGGGGCAATACCTCGGCATTCAGATCGCCACCCCACTGCTGATGGCCACGCCCTTCGTGGTCGCCCTCGTCGCCTGGATCGTCATGGGGCGCGCGGGCGCTGCACCGGGTGATCTGGGCAAACCGTTCTTACGCGGCGCGGCACATTGATCACCGGCCATCGGCAACCGTATTCAACCCACGTTTCGACACCTCAATCAGGAGTGACACATGAATCAGGCAATCAACCCGGACGGCTGGATCATCGGCAAAACCGCCACCGGCCTCAACCACCTCAACTGGGGCATCAAGGCCGGCAACCACGTGTATGTCGCCGGCATGCTGTCCACCGATCCGGTTGACGGCAGTCTGGTCGGCGAAGGTGATATCCAAGTGCAGACCCGGCGCGTGCTCGACAGCATCAAGGTGGTACTGGAGTCCGCAGGCAGCAGCATGGACCACGTCACCATGAACCAGATTTTCCTGCGCAATCTGGAGGATTACCACGCCTTCAACGAGATCTATGTCACCTACTTCCCCAAGCTCTTGCCGGCTCGTTTCTGCGTGAAGCTGGAAATGGTCAAGCCAGAGTTTCTGGTCGAGATCGCCAGCACTGCGGTGATCCCGTCCTGAGTAGCGTTTGGCGCCGCAGCGGTTGCTCGCGGGTCTTTGAGCGATCTGCATCTGTGTTTGTGAGTGAGGGTGTTTGACATGCAATACCGCTATTTGGGCCGCAGTGGCCTCAAGGTTTCCGAACTGTGCCTGGGCACCATGATGTTCGGTGGTGCCGCCGACGAAGCGACCTCGCAACGGATCATCGCCAGCGCGGCTGATCACGGCGTCAACTTCATCGACACTGCCGACATGTACAACAAGGGGGAGTCGGAACGTACCGTTGGCCGCGCCCTGGCCCATCAGCGTGATCGCTGGGTGCTGGCCAGCAAAGTCGGCAACCCCATGGGCAATCTGCCTAATCAGAGTGGCATGTCGCGCAAGTGGATTCGTGAAGCGACCCATGGCTCGCTCAAGCGCCTGGGTACCGATTTCATCGACATCCTGTACATGCACAAAGCGGATTTCGACGCGCCGCTCGACGAGATGGTACTGGCCTTCGCCGACCTGATTCGTGAAGGCAAGATCGGCTATTTCGCAGTCTCCAACTTCAAAGCCTGGCGCCTGGCGGAAACCGTGCGACTGGCCCGCGAAGCCGGCATTTGCGGCCCGGTGGCGTCACAGCCGCTGTACAACCTGGTGAACCGCGAAGCCGAGGTTGAAATCCTGCCGGCAGCGACGCACTACGGGGTCGGCAGCGTCTGCTACAGCCCATTGGCGCGGGGCATTCTCACCGGCAAATACCGCGAGGGGGCAGCCCCCGAGGCCGACAGCCGCATCGCCCGCGCCGACCCGCGCATGCTCGAAGCCGAGTGGCGTCCGGAATCGCTGGCTGTCGCAGCAAAGCTGGTGAGTTATGCCGAACAGACCGGGCGCAAGCCTGCGCATCTGGCCCAGACCTGGGTCATGCGTAACGCCCATATCACCAGCACACTGGTAGGCCCGAGAACGTTCGAACAATGGGACGACGCGCTCGCCGCGATGGCGTGCCCGTGGACGCTGGAGGACGAACACTTCTGCGACGCGCTGGTGTCCCCCGGCAAGAGTTCGACGCTGGGCCCGGTGGACCCGCACCACCCCATCGAAGGCCGCATCGCTCGCGTGTGACCGGCACATTGAAACGGGTCGCGCCCCTGTCGGCCCGTCGATTCCCAGAGGAACATCATGAAACCTGGATTGACCGACGAAGCGCTGCGCCTGCTGTTTACCGACGCGCGCACCCACAATGGCTGGACTGATGAAGCGGTGCCGGATGGCGTTCTGCGTCGCCTGTATGACCTGCTGAAAATGGCCCCGACCTCGGCGAACTGCTCCCCCGGCCGCTTTGTATTCCTGCGCACCGTCGAGGCAAAAGAGCGCCTGGCGCCAGCGCTGTCGAAGGGCAATCTGGAGAAAACCATGACCGCCCCGGTCACGGTCATCGCAGCCTGGGACACCGCGTTTTTCAACCACCTGCCGATGCTGTTTCCCCACGCCGACGCCAGAAGCTGGTTTACCCACAGCCCTCAGGCAGCCCATGAAACGGCCTTTCGTAATGCGTCGTTGCAGAGTGCCTACCTGATGCTGGCAGCCCGGGCATTGGGACTGGATGCCGGCGCCTTGTCAGGCTTCGACGCGAAACAGGTGAACGAGGCATTTTTCAGTCACTCCACCTGGACCGTGAACTTCATCATTAACCTGGGCCATGGCGACACAACTCGACTGTACGACCGCCTGCCGCGCTTGGACTTCGATCAGGCCTGCACCCTGCTCTGACCCTTTTGAACCAGGTATCCGCTCATGCACAGCTCACTTGCCGCTACGCGCAACATCACTCCCAAGGCAGATCACGTCATGCTCAGCAAAACCGATTTCCGCCACGCCATGTCGCGCCTGGGTGCGGCCGTAAACATCATCACCACCGACGGCCAGGCTGGGCGCGCAGGGTTCACCGCGTCTGCCGTGTGCAGCGTGACCGACGAGCCGCCTACCCTGCTGGTCTGTCTCAACCGCAGCGCCTCCGTCTACCAGACGTTCAAGGGCAACGGCGTGCTGTGCGTGAACGTCCTCGGCGCGGGGCATCAGGATATTTCCAACCTGTTCGGTGGCAAGACGCCCATGGATGAACGCTTTGCGGCAGGCGACTGGTCGACGGGGCCCTCGGGGAGCCCGTCTCTGGAAGACGCCAGCGTGTCGTTCGATTGCCGACTCAGCCAGATCACCGAAGTGGGGACACACGACATCATGATCTGCGAGGTTGTGTCGATCAGGGTCAGCGAAGAGGCACGCAGTTTGATTTACTTCAATCGACAGTATCACGAGCTTTCAATGGGTTGAGGTGCGTGATGGCTGCGCCCCGATTTGACGAGCCGTGAGCGGGGAATGAGCGACTGCTTTCGGCCAAAAGCGGACAGTGATAGAAAAATAAATCTGTCCCCTTTTCGGTAGTGTGGAATGCGGTTTATGGCGCGGCTTTTTAGGAACTCAAGAATAGTTTGGACCAAGAAAAATAGGGGTTAGGAATACTCGTCTTGGTATTCGCCGTTAATCTCAAGCAGGATTTCAAGAAAGGGACTATCCGGCAGGATTCGAATTTCTTGGGCTATATCATATCTTTTTACGAGTGAATACAAAGATCCCAGAGGGTCATCTAACCTAGCCTCATAAGCCCCATAAATTGAAATAAGAATAGCAGCCTCATCAGTCAGATGAGCCTTGACAATGTCCGCATATACCCGCTCACTTCGTGTCGGATAGGGAGCCTGTTCAAGATTACCTATATAGGATGGGCCAATATCACCACCAGGGGCGTTATAAAAGTTAAACTTTAGGAGCTCCCTAGTTATATTAATATAGTTAATTACTTTCCGAAAAATAAAATAATGCTGATCACCACCGTCAGCAATACCCACTCCAGTTGCGGTAGCGTTCAAAAGCGTTTTTTCTATTATCGACTCATACAGAACGCTTGATTTGCTGATATCACTCAATAAGCGATTATGCTGATCAAGTAGTGCAAAAAAAGTGCCCTCAAACTGTTGTTTTATCTGCGTATTAGACTGCTCATCAAGCACTTCTTGCGTGCGCTCCTGCGCCTCTGCGGAACGCTGTAGCTCTCGCCTTGTTAACTCCAACTCCTTCCCTTGCAACACGATGGTTAAAAGCAAGGCGATCAACCCAAAAAAACTTAGAATCGGATTGAGGGTACCACCTAAATAGTCGCCAAACGTGCCCCAATCACCACGGTCCGCACTTAAAGAGTAGGCACCAAATTTGTAAAAGTAAAAAGAAAACACAGCAAACACTACTACGACAGCGCTACAAACAATTCCGTACAGAAGCTTTACCACTCCGTCAGCAGTTTGACTACTCTTCTTATCCATATGATATATTTCTCACTTCCATTAAAACTACAGAATTTTGTAACCTAGGCTCGTTCGCATGATGCACGACAATCCCACCACTGTGAATGCCTATTACACAAAAAATATTTTAGGGACGACATAAGATGCCTGTAGAGCATACTTTATGCCGCTCAATAAAAAACCGTAGACGCTAATCTACGGGGTTTCTAAGAGTGGAGGCCGAGAATCGGACCCACCGCCGGTGGGTTGCGAAGCAGCCCAAGCTAAAGATGTCCGCTATGGGTCGATAGCCGCCACACACGAAGATCGCCCCTATTCCCAAAACGCATACATCCAACCAACCCAATGTGTGCGCTGCCCGCATCCACTCTGGAAACAGCCCCTCTCACCTTCACACAAAACCTGTGATCTCTCCCTCTCACCCTTCGTCAAGAACTCGACCCCGTGCTGTCGTCGGGGACTGATAACAGGGCTTTCCATGCAAACGCTGTTGAACGAGATTCTCGACGAAGTGCGCCCCTTGATCGGCAAGGGCAAAGTGGCTGATTACATTCCCGCGCTGGCCGATGTGCCCGCGCGGCAGTTGGGCATTGCCGTGTATGGCAACGATGGCAGCTATCACTGTGCGGGTGACGCGCTGGTGCCGTTTTCGGTGCAGAGCATTTCCAAGGTGTTCAGCCTGGTTCAGGCCATCGGCCACTCGGGTGAAGCCATTTGGGAGCGGCTGGGTCATGAGCCCTCGGGTCAGCCGTTCAATTCGCTGGTCCAGCTGGAGTTCGAGCGCGGGCGTCCGCGCAATCCGTTCATCAATGCGGGAGCGTTGGTGATTTGCGATATCAACCAGTCGCGCTTCGCCGCGCCGACGTTGTCGATGCGCGATTTCGTGCGACGGTTATCGGGCAATCCGCACGTGCTGATGGATGCCCGTGTGGCGGATTCGGAATACCAGTTCCGCGCACGCAACGCGGCCATGGCGTATCTGATGCAGTCATTCGGCAACTTCCAAAACGAAGTCGAGGCCGTGCTGCGCAGTTATTTCAGCTACTGCGCGCTGCGAATGAATTGCCTCGATCTGGCCCGAGCGTTCTGCTTCCTGGCCAACAACGGGTTTTGCAAGCACAGCGGCGAGCAGATTTTGACCCGACGCCAGACTCAACAAGTGAACTCGATCATGGCCACGAGCGGGCTGTATGACGAAGCCGGAAATTTCGCCTACCGCGTGGGACTGCCCGGCAAGAGTGGCGTGGGTGGTGGGATTGTGGCCATCGTGCCGGGACAGTTCACCGTCTGCGTGTGGTCACCAGAGTTGAACGCGGCGGGCAACTCCCTCGCCGGCATGGCGGCTCTGGAGTTGCTGAGTTCGCGGATCGGGTGGTCGGTGTTCTGAGTGACGGCTGGCCTCTCTTCGGAAAGGGATCAGGCCGGTATCTCCTGGCAGTCCTCCCTCACAGTCTCAGCCTGTCGGCCAGCCAAGGATTGCAGGTGTGGGCACACTGATCGGTAAGCCGGTCGGTGTGCATGGCAGCCGCCGAACTGCCCACCCCGCCTACCAGCCGGTGCGAACGGCGATTTTGCCAAAGTGTGCGCCCGCCCCCATCCGCTCATAGGCCGCTTTCAACTGGTCCAGTTCGAAGATTTGATCGACCACAGGCCTGATGCGGTGGGCAGAGATAGCCCTAATCGCCGACGCCAGGTCGGCGACTGAGCCGCCATTACTGCCCTGCACGCGAATTTCCTTGAAAATCACAGGCATCAGGTTGGCGGGCTGCGCAGCGCCGTCCAGAAAACCAATGGCCGCCACAGTTCCCCCATGGCGAACAGCGGCCAACGACCGCTCGAAGCCTTGGCCTCCCACAGGATCGATCACCAGATCCACGCCCTGCCCTGCCGTTCGATCCAAGACAAATCGGTCCCAGTCCGGGCTTTCTCGATAATTGAATGTTTCATCAGCCTTAAGCATTCGGGCGCGTTCCAGCTTCTCGTTGGACGACGAAGTGATGATGACCCGGGCGCCACGAGCCTTGGCCAGTTGCAGGGCAAAGATGGACACGCCCCCGGTGCCCAGCAAGGCCACCGTCGAACTCGGACCTATGTTGGCAGTGTCGAGCGCGCGCCAGGCTGTCATGGCGGCAATGGGCAGCGAAGCCGCTTCTTCCCAACTCAAGTAATCCGGAATCTTCACCACGGTTGCGGCATCCAGCTCCGCGACTTCCACCAGCGAACCACGGACGGTGGCGCCCCTCATCGGACCGGCCAGTTCAGCCGTGGCGCGGCCTGCAATCCAGTGAGGTTTGATGTGGATGACCACACGATCCCCCGCCCTGACCTGCCAGACATCCTCGCCTACTGCCACCACCTCACCGGCGCCATCAGCCAAGGGAATATTCGGATACACCGCACCGGGATACTGACCATGAACGACCGCGATGTCGGCGAAATTCAAACTCGCGGCTTTGATGCGGACCAGCACCCTTCCGCGCCCCGGTTGAGCAGGGTCGGCCAGTTCGACGGGCAAGAACGCATCAAGTGACGGGGCAGTTAACTGTATGGCTTTCATAAGGCTCTCCAGAAATGACAGGAGGACATTATGAAATGCTGCGTTTTGAGACAGAATACGAAGATCCTACCGTTCATAGATGTGAAAAATGCAGGAATCTTTTTTCTCCGATTTGAATGAGCTTTCGGCGTTTGTTGCCTTGGCCGACACCGGATCGTTTTCAGCGGCGGGTCGACAGATAGGTCGGGATGCCACTGCGGTGTCCCGCAGGTTGAGTGCGATGGAAGCCCGCCTGGGCGTGCGTCTCGCCGACCGCAGCACCCGCAAAGTGGCGCTCACTGAAGCCGGTCAACGCTATCTTGCGCGGATAAGGCCATTGCTCGACGGGCTCCAGTCTGCGGGCCGGGAAGCGGCAGAGCAGGTCGACGGCCAAGTACGCGGGCATCTGCGGATCTCGTTGCCTGGCAGTTTTGCCAGACGCTGGATGACGCCGCTGATCGTGGGGTTCCTTCGTGCACATCCATTGGTCACGATCGAAGCCGATACGAGTAACCGCTTCGTTGACCTGATCGGCGAGCACTACGACCTTGCCATCCGACTGGGCGTATTAGCCGACTCTCGACTGGTTGCACGCAAGGTGGCAGAGCGTCGCCGGGTCATTTGTGCATCACCGGCCTTTCTGATGCGATATCCCCACCTTCAGGCGCCTCAAGACCTCGCCGGGGTTCCCTGCCTGTGCAACACCCGCAACAGCAATCCCTACCGTTGGGCGTTCACTCAGCCAGGACGGCGTCGGGAAGTCGTATCCGTTCGCGGCCTTCTTGCTTCCGAGGAACCTGAACTGCTGATAGAAGCCGCACTGGAGGGACTGGGTGTTCTGCACTCGACACGCTGGTACGTCGATGCCCACCTCAGGGAAGGCAGCCTCGTGGAGGTCATTCCGGACTGGCAACTGGATGACCGGGGGGCCGTCTATGTGATCACGCCAGCCACCTCAGGCACCCCCAACAAGACGCGGGCGTTTTCGGACTGGGTAGCGCAACACCTTGCGAGCGAGCTGGGATGAGGCCAGTTGTCGCGGCCATAACGTGAACAGAGCGATATCCCAATCCGAATGTTGTTGCAGTGGCTCGTCCGGTTTTTTGTGGAGCGTGCAGTCGATCATGGGTTTTTCCAGGGTTCTCCAAGGCCCGACGGCTTCGACGATCGGATGAGGAATCCCGTCGGGCGCAGTGGATCAAAGTTGCGCCAGCCCGCCGTCGACGGCGACTTCGCTGGCAGTCATGAAGCTGCTGTCCGACGAGGCAAGAAACGCTGCGGCCGCTCCGATCTCTGCGGGATCAGCCATGCGCTGAAGCGGGGTCATCGACGCGTAGGCTTTCTGGCCCTCTTCCCCCAGCGCAGCCTTGGCGAGTTCAGTGGCCGTCGCACCGGGTGACAGGACGTTAACCCGGATGCCGGTGCCTTTAAGGTCTTCGGCCCAGGACCGCGCAAGGTTGCGCACGGCCGCTTTGCTGGCGCTGTAGGCGCTCATGGCCGGGGCGCCGGTGGTGCCCGCGCTCGACCCGGTCAGGATAATCGAACCGCCTTCGCCCATCAGCGGCAGCGCTTGCTGGACGGTGAAAATCGTCCCTTTCACATTGGTGTCGAACGTGTCGTCAATGTGCTCGGCAGTGATACTGCCGAGGGGTAGCGGGCTGCCTGCACCCGCATTGGCGAAGACGATGTCGAGGGTGCCGCGCTCGGCTTTCACGGCAGCGTAAAGCCGATCAAGGTCGGCAGGCTCAGACACCGAGCCTTTCACGGCGCGGGCGTTTGGGCCAAGCTCGGCCACCGCCGCGTCGAGTGCGTCTTGCCGACGACCGAAGATGAACACGAAAGCGCCCTCCTCGATAAAGCGTTTTGCAGCGGCGCGGCCAATGCCGGTTGCGCCACCGGTGATCACTGCGGTTTTGCCATTCAATCGGGTCATGTCGTGCATCCTTCGTTGAAATCAAGTTCAAGCCGGGGAACGGCTCGCTTGGAAATCAGGATGCGGGGCTGATAACCTAACGACAAGTATGCACATTTTGGTAAGTACCTAAAAAATGACGACCTCACCTGAAATCTGCGACACCGGATGTGGGCTCAACGCCACGCTGCGCGTCATCTCGGGCAAGTGGAAACCGTTGGTCCTTTTTTTCCTGCGAGACGGCGCAAAGCGCTATGGCGAGTTGAAACGGCTGATACCGGGCGTGAGTGACAAAGTACTGATCCAGTCGCTAAAAGACCTTGAAGCCGATCGCGTGCTGGCACGAACGGACTATCAGGAAGTGCCTCCACGTGTTGATTACACCCTGACGCCACTTGGTGGCAGTTTGGCGCAGGCGATCATTCCGTTGTGTACGTGGGGGACTGAGAATGCGGCGGAGATGGCGCGGATTTTTGCGGAGCGGGATGCCAGTAGTTAGCGACCTCAGATTTACGCATCGCCGTATGCTCCTTGAGTGATCGCTGACGCCTTCCTGGCGGGGGAATGAACACTCAGAGGGTAGATACATTCGTCAGAATTGTCGCATTGACGGTAATCCCGGAGAAGGCAGCGCTGTTTTCAGAGCCAAAGGCTTCGCCATCGCCGCGAACCTGTACTCCCATCAATAGTCCAGACGCATGCCATCATGGCGGCTGTGCCAAGACGCCATAGCCGCAGCCCGTTCCGGACGACTGCGGCCACGGTGTCGAACCTGATCATCCGGCCCGATCAAACCGGGCTTTGTGGCGGAGTGAAGTAGACGGATTCGTCGTCATCGGATGAATCCCCTGCCGCGGTGTAATAGCTGGAGGCGTCGTCGTCCGACAGATTTTCTGTTTGCACTGAAGGTCGAGCCGGGCGCTCGGCGGATGGCCTCGAAGACGGCGAGCCCGGCCGCTCTGTCTGGCTTGAAGGGCCGCCGGTGATCGCGGGTTGCGCGTGCTCGCCGTCGAGGCTTGCCCGCACACTGCCTGCTGAAGACTTGATCGAGTGAGGTGCCGAGTTCTCGGCGTTCATGATCCGGTTGCCGGTGAGGCTGGTGCGTGCCAGCGAATTCGCTTCAGATCCCGCTTGCCGGGATGGCTGAGTGGACCGTCTGCTGAGACGGCCTGATGCGTCGTCTGGTGTCCCGTCCGTTTCCTCTCGCACTGACTGGGCGGTCTGAGTCTCGCCCGCCGCCGGTTCGGCAGTTGTTGCACCGGGCGACATCAGATCCTCAACCAGCTTGTCTGCGACAGCGACGCTTGCAGCATTGGCACCGAAAACTGCGGCGCCGCCTATTGTATTGATGGCGTGTTTTGCAGCCGAACCCAAGACAGGGTGTTCGCTCAACGCGTTTACCGCAGCGCCTTTGGCGGCTTCCAGCGCGGCGAAGCCACCGGTCAACGTGCTGACGTTGGCTGCACCAGACGCGGTGAACGTGCCTTTCGCCGTTCTCGACACCGCCCCGAGCGGATCGGTGAACAGTGTGCGGCCCGCATCGGCCAGACGCCCTCCGGCATTGATGAGAGGCGTAGTCATGGTGTTTGCGCGCCGCAATGCTTGCAACGTGTCGAACCACTCGGTTTCCTGATTCAGGTCCTCTTTGGGCTCGGCATCTCTGCGCCCCAACAGCAGCGCCGGGCCACTGGTGAACTGCTCGGTGCGACGCGTGTGTGCGGCATAACCGGTACCGGCGCCAGCGGCCAACCCTCCCGTAATGGCCAGGACGGTATCGACAATGGGCTCAGCCGCAGGATTTGAAGCGGCGGCCACCGGACCTGCGATCCACCTGCCCGCATTTCGCAACGTGAACGTCTGCGCCTCCAATCCGTTTTTGATGGCCAGGTTCGCTTTGGTGTCGATCGTCTCCAGCGCGGCGTTCAACGACGCATGCAGTTTGTCCCCGGGCGCTTGCAGGTAATACGCATCTTCTCGAAGTTTCTTCATGGAAGCGCCGCCGACCTGATCCATCACCGACGCCGTTGCGAGTCCGATCGCCCCTTGAGCTGCCGCTTTCGCCACCGGATTCTGAATGTTTGCACCGATGCCGGTGATGGCGGGAATGGCGGCCTGCAGCGTCGACGCCAAGGCAAACGGCAAGCCGCCAACCGTGCCCGATACGACCGAGGCGTTGCGGTCCATCTTCTTCGCCTTGTCCATCACCGTTCGAAGCTCCTCGAACGAGATGTTCTCTTCCATCAGTTTGTTGACTCGGCTCTCGATGATCCGATCGATTTCTACCCGATGGGGCGATTCTGCATCCAGACGCTCTCGATAAGGCGCAAACTGGCGGCTCATGTAGTCCGTGAGCAGATGCCTCATTTCACGGGTTTCATTCACACCTGCCGCAGCAACCTGCCCGGGTTGGGGATGACCTTGCCCCACGCGAGCGTGGTCGGTCGCAGCGGCCGAACCTGACCGCTCTTGAAGTTCCATGGAGTGTGAAGAACCGGGGGTTTGCTGGCCAGACACACGCATGGTGAAGTCCTCTCTGGTTATACGGATGCATCGCTGCTACCGGCGATGCTTTTCAAAGAGGTGTGTGGTCGACCGCGTCGTTCCGGTTCCTGATGCACAGGCGGTATTTGACGGTTGCGTTTCAGAATGATGACTCGTTCCCACTCAGCCCGTCGCATCTTTAAGATCGACTGGTGGCCACGAGTCTTCGGCTAGGCAGGAAGCAGCGCGAGCGTTGATTCAGCCCTAGTCTCGATGCTTGAGACCCACTGACAGTCGACAGTTGCGAGCCTCGATGCTCCCTTGCCGATAAGGCCAGCAAGCCCGATCTCTCATGCTGGGCGTTTGACGGACAATGGTCAGCTTCACCTTCGCCGGCGCCTCAACCCGAGGGCTGTCACCCGGGCTGTGATGGAAGGTGACGATGTTGTGAGCGCCAGCCGGGACAAAGTTCTGATCATTGAAGCTGGTCTGTCGATCTGCGGGGAATGCCTCGGCGCTCAACGAGGCTGGCGTGCTCCTTATGACAGCGCCGCTGTTCGCCTCTGTCACCACTGCTCGGACTTCGGGCTCCGTTGAAGTGATGCGGCGATGAGACTCTGACCGGCTTGCCCACAGAAACGCGCTGACCACGACAACACTTCCCACTGCCAGACACGCAAGCAGATTCGGCATGCCGCGCCTGCGGTTTTTTCGAGTAATGCGTTCCGGTGCGTCGCTTGATTCCGCTCTCATCCGTCATTTACCTGTGATGTCTTCCTGCACGTCGGCAGCGCTCCGAGCAATACCTGACCTCGTCCCAGCACCGCGCCCATTTTTTGCGCCAGGTGAACGGCAGCTGGCAGCAGGCGCAGGTCTTGGTGGGGAGCTCACTCTTTTTCACCGTTTGCCTCCACTTTCCGAGCCGGACCATAAGGCACACCGCTGACTGATCGGCCGTTTCTCAGAAATCTTGATCTTCCCAATCCTCGATGTCAGCTTCATCGATCAACGTACACAGCCCATACGTCCAGCCTTCAAGACGTTCATAAGCTCAGTGAAGCCCCTCCCTCTTGCCAGCCATCGTGCGTCCTGTCCGCCCCCTCGAACCAATCCAGAAGTCGCGAGGTCAACCCTGCAGATCAGAAAAGTCCTACGGCTATAGCAGGAGTGAACCATGGAAACCAAAGACACCGTTCATTATGAAAGCTTGACGGAAGCCGCCAAGCGACTTGCAGAAACCCGACGTTCCTTGCTGCTGGATTTGCTCAACCCGGCATTCATGTCCAGACATTCCCAAAGTCCGGATTTCATCACCTTTTGCGAGTCGGCCGGCTATGACGTGCATACCATCGAAGACTTCGAATCTGTAGCAGACGAACAGTGGGATGCGTTCGTTGCCGCCCATACAGACTTTGCAGATTGGGCAGACATGCAAGCAGGCGCCGTTGCAGCGCAGGCGAGCGAACAATTGCTCAAAGTTGTCAAAGGCTGATCCGCGGCAGGATGCAGGCGTTTACCCATGAACACCTTCCTCGCCCAGGCGCAAAACAATCAGTGGTCGAACCGGCGGCTGTTGTCGGCGTGTCTGCGGTTGAGCCACGAGGAATATGTGGGCAGGCGCACCAGTTTCTTTCCCTCAATCGAAAAAACCTTGCTGCATATCGTGGAGGTGGACCTGTTCTATCTGGCTGCGCTGGAATTTGATCTGGAGGGTCAGCGCAGGGATCTTCCCGCCGGGCTGACGCTCCCTCAGACCGCGCAGCTTCAGTTCGCCACCGATGCGCGCTTGGTGGCGTATTGCGAGCGGCTGGATGAGCAATCATTGGCCCGCAGCGCAGAAGTGGTGCGACCCGAGGGGATCGTGCTGGAGCGGGTCGATCGGCTGTTGCTGCACCTGTTTCAGCACCAGATTCATCACCGCGGACAAGTCCACGCCATGCTCTCTGGTACCCAGGTCGCGCCTCCGCAACTGGACGAGTTCTATCTGGATGCAGACCTGCCGAGACGAGCGATGGATGAGGAACCGCTGACCGTTCCTCCCCTGGCTTCACGCTAGTGCCGCCCGCCTGCATGGCGGGCGTCGCGCGTCGCTTCAGGTCAATGGCCTACGACCATTTCGCCGGACTGCCTTTCACCCGCGGCAAAGCCATGGACGCGCGCTCGCGTTGCGATGGTCAGACTGAGCAGCAACAAGATCAGCAAGACCCAGGGAACCGAGCTGATTCCCCACTGACCGAGCAACACGCCACCCAGCAACCCGCCGCTTGCGATCGCGCTGTTCCAGACCACCACGTTCATGGAAAGCGCCACATCAGCGCCCTTGCCGGCCGAGTCGGCAAGCGCGGTCTGCAACAGGGTGGCGGCGCCGCCAAAGGTCAGGCCCCAGATCAAGACGCCCACGTAGACGGCCAGGGCATCGCTTGAGAACAGCCCCAGAAACACCGCGACCGCTGCGAACGCGGCGAGACTGGCCAACACGGTCGATCGCAGATGACGGTCAACCAGCCGCCCGGTAATCCAGATACCCGCCAGCGCCGCGAGACCGAATGCTAGCAATACCCGATCCACGTCATCCGCCAGCCCTGCCCCGGAAATGAAGGGAGCGATGTAGGTATAGAGAATGTTGTGAGCCAGCATCCAGGTGAAGACGACACCCAGCACCGAGCGCACGCCGGGCGTGAGGAAAACCTGTCGCAACGCCATGCGCTGAGAGGAGGACTGGCCAGGGTAATCGGGCACTTTGACCAGCACCCAGACGATCAGCAAGAGGGTCAGTCCGGACATCAAGCCGAACGCCATGCGCCAGCCGATCAATCCGCCCAGCCAGGTGCCCATCGGCACACCCAGCGACAGGGCAATGGGTGTTCCCACCATGGCCACGGCCAGCGCGCGGCCCTGCAGTTGCACCGTCACCATGCGCCGCGCGTAACCGGCAATCAGGCTCCAGGCCAGCCCCGCAGAGACACCGGCGAAAAATCGTGCGACCAGTGTCAGCCAATAGCTGGAAGACAGCGCCGTGACGGAATTGAAGATCAGAAAGCCGACAATCGTCAGCAGCAGCACCGTCCTGCGGCGCCAGCGTTGGGTGGCGATGGTCAGCGGAATGGCCGCCAGCAAAGAGCCGAGCGCGTACACGGTGACCAACTGCCCGGTCAGCGAGGCGGAGACTTCCAGCCCGCGCCCGATCTCCGGCAATAAACCGGCAGGCAATGTCTCGGTCAAAATGCAGATGAATCCCGTCATCGCCAGTGCCAGCAACGCGCCCAAGGGAAGCGTGGCGCTCTGTTTCTCATCGTGCGTCATTCGATCACCTACTAATATACTGATCGGTATAAATATAGGGACCGGTGCTCGTCTGGTCAACGACTTATGTATCGATTAGTATTTAAGTACCACTGAAGGAGACCCGACATGGCGCAGATGGGACGCCCCCGCACCTTTGACCGCGACCTGGCAATCACTCAGGCCATGCACCTGTTCTGGGAGCATGGATACGATGCGACCTCACTCAGCCTGCTCAAGGCGCACATGGGCGGAGGCATCACCGCGCCCAGCTTTTACGCCGCTTTCGGCTCCAAGCAGGCCCTGTTCAGCGAGGTGATGGCGCGATACTTGACCACTCACGGCCGGGTCACCGACAGCCTGTTCGAGGAGACCCTGCCGCCACGCGACGCGATCGAACTCACCCTGCGCCGCTCAGCGACCATGCAGTGTGAGCCGGATCATCCCAGCGGCTGTCTGGTGTCACTGGGCCTGATGAGCGCGTGCTCTGACGAGAGCAAAGCGATCTCCGAGCCGCTCGCCCAGGCGAGGAACAAGAACCGCGCGGGTATCGTGAAGTGCATCGAGCGCGCCATCGCCACAGGCGAGTTGCCTGCGACCGTGACGCCCCAGACGCTTGCCACCGCGTTCGACAGCTTTCTGCTGGGCCTGTCGACACTGGCCCGCGACGGTATTCCACACGCCGCGCTGGATGCCGCCGTCACGCAGATGATGGGCCTGTGGGACAGCCTGCGGATTCATGAGGGTCAGCAAAGCGAGATTTAAAGGCAGCCAGATTGATCTGATCACCGGTCACATCAGGACGACGCAGCGGATTCTGCGCGTGGAACTGGATGCCTGGCTCCGGAGGCCAGGTCACGGGTTCCGGTTATTCGTATCCCGGCTCCGGCACATCAAATGCCCGGCACCACCGCCAGCAGCGAGGCTCTCACGGACGCCGCGCGATCCGTCCCGACCTGTTGCTCAAGCTCTGTCTGAGCCGATTGCCAATAATGCTCGGCTTCGCGCAGCTTCGACTGCCCGTCCGAAGAGAGAGCCAGACGTAACGCAGCGCGTGGCCCCTCGGCGCGGCTATGAACGAATCCTGCCAGCTGCAGGGGTTTAAGGGCTCTCACCAGGGTCGTGCGTTCCATCACCATCAATTCGGTGAGATCCGATACCGAAATTTGCGGGTATTCCGCCAGCATCGCCAGCAGCGAAAATTGCGACACCGACAAATCCGCCGCAGCCAGGTGTCGGTCATAAAGTCGTGTGAGGTACCTCGCATTGCGCCGAGCGGCGAGGCAGTGGCAGAGATCCGGGCCAGTGATTTCTTTCATGTCGACCATCATATGTGCATATGCACATTAGTCAACTGATCTTTGCGCGACGTGTTGCAGGGTCCGAAACGTCGGGCGTGCGCCTGGACGTTGCAGGCGTCTGAGCGCCCTTTTTAGAGATTGACAGGCAGATCAAACGCTCGCTATAACTATAGCGTTGTACGACGACAGACGATTTAACGTCGGGTCACCTCTAAAAATAAAAATGTCGGTCACCATCATGAATTCGACTTGCTCACTCACATTCTCCAATACCCGGCCTCTCGGCACGTCGCTGATTCTGTTCAGCCACGGTACGTCCGGCCCGCCCCAACGCTCCCTCTCTGCACGATTCAGTACTTGTTAGACGTCTGACTCCAGGCCCTGCGCCTCGGAGACGTACGCGTGCGCTCTCGCCAGACCGGCCGAGAGAGCATCACCCCTCCAAGAATAAAAGTGATGCCATGAACCTGAACGAGTCCACACATCCGCAAAGCATCACCCAGGCGGCCACCCGCACGGTCGGCAAATACCGCTGGACGATTTGCGCGTTGCTGTTTTTCGCAACCACGGTCAATTACCTGGATCGGCAGGTGCTCAGCCTGCTGGCCCCTGACCTGTCCACGCAATTTGGCTGGAGCAACACCGACTACGCCAACATCGCCTCGGTGTTCCAGTTCGTCTACGCGATCGCGATGGTTTTCGCCGGTCGCGTCGTCGACAAGATCGGCACCAAGACCGCCTACATCGTCGCCATCGGCGTATGGTCCACGGGCGCGGTGATGCACGCTTTCGCAGTGCCGCTGGGCCAGGGCATCGGTGCGATTACCACGGCGCTGGGTTTCGCGGCGATTCCGGTGTCCATCGCCGGCTTCATGCTGTCCCGGGCGATCCTTGCAATCGGTGAAGCGGGTAACTTCCCGATCGCGATCAAGGCCACCGCCGAATACTTCCCGAAGAAAGAGCGCTCTTTCGCCACCGGCATCTTCAACTCCGGCGCCAACGTCGGCGCAATCGCGGCACCCATCTGTGTGCCGTTGATCGCTGCGATGTGGGGCTGGGAATCGGCATTCATCGTCATCGGCCTGCTGGGTTTTGTCTGGCTGGGCGTGTGGATGGCGCTGTACGAGAAGCCTGATCAGCAGAAGCGACTGACCGCCGAAGAACTGGCCTACATCCGCAGTGACGAGAGCGAGCAGGTCAAGGCTGCACCAGGTACGCCGGCCAGAAAAGTGTCGTGGTTCAAGCTGCTGACCTACCGCCAGACCTGGGCGTTCGCCTTCGGCAAGTTCATGACTGACGGCGTGTGGTGGTTTTTCCTGTTCTGGTTGCCGACGTATCTGTCGGCGCAGTACGGCATGAAAGGCCAGGCCATCGTGATCCCGCTGTTCGTGCTGTACAGCATGACCATGGTCGGCAGCATCGGCGGCGGCTGGTTCCCGAGCTACTTCATGGCCCGCGGCGACAAGCCTTATGACGGCCGGATGAAAGCGATGCTGGTAATCGCCCTGTTCCCGCTGCTGGTGCTGCTGGCGCAACCCCTGGGCTACATCAGTTTCTGGGTGCCCGTGCTGCTGATCGGCATCGGCGCCTCCGCGCACCAGGCCTGGTCCTGCAACATTTTCACCACCGTGTCCGACATGTTCCCGCAGAAGACCGTGGCCTCGGTCGTCGGCATCGGCGGCATGGCCGGCGGACTCGGCGGTGTGGTCATGACCAAGATCGGCGGCTGGGTGTTCGACTACTACAAGTCGATCAACGACATTCACACCGGCTACATGATCATGTTCGCCATTTGCGCCCTGGCTTACCTGGTGGCGTGGTGTGTGATGAAGGCCCTGGTGCCGCGCCATAAAGAGATCACTGATCTTTGATCGGTCGAGCTTGACCCCGTTTCACGGACTCGCCGTGGACACAGACCGGACGCGTCACGCGTCCGCTTACAATAAAAAGGAAGTATCGATGACTCAGTTCAAATTGGTGGTGGCGTTTCTATGTCTGCTCTCGGGTTCTGCCATGGCAGCCCCCGCAGCCGACGAGCAGGATGTGGCCAAGGCCGTCGACAACATGACTCAAGCCATGCTGCACAAAGACATCAAGGCGCTGAACGCGCTGACTTCGGACAACGTGACCTACGGGCACTCGAGCGGCAAGATTCAGAACAAGCAGGAATTCATCGCCGATATCGAAACCGGTCGCAGCGGCTTCAAAACCCTGCAGATGCTCAACCAGACGATCAAGCTGAACGGCGACGTCGCACTGGTGCGTAACCACTTCTCCGCTCAGGCCGTGAACAGCGGCGTGGAAGTGCCGACCGAGATCGAAAACTTCCAGATCTGGCAGAAACAGAAAGGCCACTGGCTGCTGATCGGCCGTCAGGCATTCCGCTTCTGACCCGCTTGCTGTCGACAGGGCGATCCGTGATCGCGCTGTCGACACGCACAGGCTACCGCCTCCACGACTGCCGGCCGCCGACTAAACTACCGGCACACAACAATAAAGGTCGGGCCAATGTCATTGCATCCGTTCGCGCTTCTTCCCCTCGCTCTCGGCTGTTCGCTGGCAAGTGCCGCCGATTTTCCGGGCAATCAGGGCGATTGGGTCGCGCAGAGTTTCACCTTCCACACCGGGGAAACGCTCCCCAACCTTAAAATGCACTACGTCACCGTTGGCGACCCGAAGAATCCGGCGGTGTTGTACCTGCACGGGACCAATCGACCCGGCAGCGACGTGTTGAAGCAAGACTTTGCCGGTGAGCTGTTCGGCCCGGGACAGGCGCTGGACGCCACGCGGTACTACATCATCTCGCCTGACGGCATTGGCATCGGGCAATCGAGCAAACCCTCGGATGGTTTGCGCATGAAGTTCCCCGCCTACAACTACACCGATCTGGTCAACGCCCAATACCGGCTGATCACCGAAGGCCTGGGCATCAAGCACCTGCGCCTGGTCATCGGAAACTCCATGGGCGGCATGCAGACCTGGCTGTGGGGCACGGAGTATCCCACCATGATGGACGGCCTGGTGCCGATGGCCTCACAGCCTTCGGAAATGGCGTCGCGCAACTGGATCATGCGCAAGCTGCTGGTCGAGTCGATCAAGCAGGACCCCGCCTGGGACAACGGCAACTACACCACGCAGCCACCTTCCCTGCGTCTGGCCAACGCCCTGTTCAGTGTCGGCACCAGCGGCGGCGATCTGGGCTGGTATGCCGTGGCTCCCACCCACGCCCTCGCCGAGAAACAGGCTGAAGAAAGGCTCAGACAGCCGCCTCCCGGCGACGCCAACGACTTCATCTACCAGTGGCAATCGTCCGCCGACTACAACCCCGCCCCGTACCTGAACAGGATCAAGGCGCCCTTGCTGTTGATCAACAGTGCCGATGACGAGCGCAATCCGCCACAGACCAGAACCCTGGACCTTGCGTTGAAGCAACTGCCGCACGCGCGCCTGTTGCTGATTCCGGAAAGCCCGGAAACCCGCGGCCACAGTACGACCGGGTACGCGAAGTTTTATGCTGAACCGCTCAAAGCATTCATCGAGTCACTGCCGCACGCACAATAGCGTTCGGCGCTGCCAGCGAGCCGCCGATGGACTGCCCGCTGACGGGCAAGCCATTGCGCCATTGTCCTGACAGCGCTCATCGCGGGCGTACTGCAGAGCATGCGCACTGAGGTATGCTCGTGCGCACCCGTCACCCACGAGATACCGCTTTGCCCTCTTCGACCGCGCCACCCTCATGCGACCCTCACGTCGCTGCGCCAGATGCCGATCATGTCGCCGAAGCACTCAGACGCGTCATCGGCAACCTGGTTCGCGAGGTGCGAAGCGCAGCCAACACGCCCTCCTCGGCGCAAGCAGAGACGCTGGGACTGCTCGACCGTCTTGGTCCAAGCAGCATCAGCGCGATGGCCGCGCAGCGTCACGTCAAACATCAGAGCATGCGCCTGGTGGTGGCGCAGCTTGAACTCCAGCACCAGGTTTCCCGTGCGCCGGATCCGCTGGACGCCCGAAAACAGCTGATACAGCTGACCGATCAGGGGCGAGATACGCTGCAACGCAGTCGCCAACAGCGCAGCGACTGGCTCGCTCGTCAGCTCAAGGAAAAGGCCAGCGCCGCGCAGCTGTACACCCTCGACGAGGCTGTCAGGATTCTCGAGCAATTGATCCTGGCGAATCAAAGCGACGAATCACGCTGAGCGCAGCCCCGCCAGTACGCCGGGCAGCGAGTTGATCCCCCAGTGCTCGACGTATCGCCCCTCCTCGATCCGCACGATGTCGATGACATCGATGGACACGGTTCGACCGGTCGCCGGCACGTCGAGAAGCCCTCCACTGTGCCGCCCGGTGATGCGCTTGCGCGTCGTGACCTTGTCCTGCTCGGCGACCTGGTCGAGCACCTCGACCTGCAATTCAGACAGGCCGGGATGAAGCACGTTGGCGAAAGTGTGCCAGAGCCCTTCCCGGCCATTGGGCTGGCCAGCGGCAGCCGAGTGATTCACGAAATCTTCCGCGACCAACGCTTCGAAAGCCTCACGATCGCACTGCTCGATGACCTGACGATTGAACGCACGAACGACCGCTTTATTCACTGCTGACATGGGGTTCTCCCGCCTTAACACTGTCTGGCGAAGAATATATACAGTTAGACTGTACATATCCAGAATTTCCCATGTTCAGCCCGACCGACGAAAGTCAGGCATCCGCTGTCTCAACGCAGGCCGTGATTACCAGGGCTGGCGCCCGTGAGCCCCGAAAAATCCGCCTGTCGGACCGTCAGCGCCGATCAATGCCATCCTGATCGCCGTCTCGGCGCCCTGCTCTGGCGTCAGGAAACCCGAGTTGGCATTCAGGTCGGTGCGCACATGCCCAGGCTCGACCGCATTGACCTTGATACCCAACGGTTCCAGCTCTTTGGCAAAGGAGACTGTGACGGCATTGAGCGCAACCTTCGACGAGGTGTAATCGAGGAGATTCACGCTGGAGTAAATCGAAGTGGGGTCGGTAATCAGGGCCAGGGAACCCACACCGCTGCTCATCATCACGATCCGGGCTTGATCGGCCGCCTTCAACAGCGGCAGAAAGGCTTGGGTGACCCGAACGGCGCCGAACAGATTGACCTCGTAAACCGCTTTCATGTCCTCCATGCGCACCTCGCTGGGCGCTTTGGTCATGTCGATCACGATGCCGGCGTTGTTGATGAGGATGTCCAGAGCGCAGATGTCGGCGGCCAGCGTCGCTGCGGCGCGATGCACGCTCGACGCGTTCGCGACATCCAGCTCAAGCAGCGCAGCATCCAGCCCTGCGTCGCGCAACTGAGCGACGGCCTGCTCGCCCCGAGCCCGATCCCGCGCGCCGATCCATACAAAAAAGCCGGCTTCGGCGAGCCCCTTGGCGATGGCCAGACCGATGCCCTTGTTGGCGCCGGTGACGAGCGCCTGTCGTTGTTGATTCACGCTGTGATTCCTTGATGCTGATTGAGGGTACTCGTACCCGGCGGACGCTCGTGGCAGCCGGGCGAGTGCGACGTGGAGCATTGACGCCGGCCCATCGTGCGGGCCGGGCTCAATCCCGTCGGCTCAGGGGTGCTGCGCCACCGCCTCGCTTTGCGCTCCCTTGACGTGGTGCTGCAGGTCGCCGGCAAAGCGCAGCGTCACTTCACGGCGGGTGAACCGCCATTCCCCTTCATGCAGCTCGAATTGGTCGAGGTATTTGCCCGCGCAGATGGGCTGCAAGGGAAAACCGTCAACCTGCTGATGCACGGTGTAATAGCTCGCCGAGCTCGCGCGTTCGCCGCACGGCTCGACATCGATCAGCACGTTGGTGATCGAATGCCAGGTGGCGGGCGTCCCGTCGCCGTGAACCTGAAGACCGGCCTGGAAAAACGCGAGCAGCCCCTCCACGGTGGTGGCCTCGTTCCCCAGCACGTGGAGCACGGCATGCTCCAGCACCTTGGCGACGCCAGTGAAATCGCCGCTGTCCAGGTGGTGGATGTAGCGGGCCTGAAGACGATGGATCGCGCTTTCGGCCGCCAGGCGTTTGAGAAGGTCGGGACTGTGGATGGTATCGGTCATGCAGAGACTCCAGGTCTGTCGTTTCATGAATTCGGCACGCAGCAGGACGCCGGGCGATCGCATAACGCGCCGAAAAAGGGGTGATCGATGAGATGGGGTTCAGGCCGTGCGGTCGACGCAGCGGGACCTGATCAAAGCGCTAGATCTGCGAAGCCCCGCCGTCGGCGAACAGCTCCACACCGTTGATGTAGCTGGCGGCATCGCTCGCCAGAAAGGCCACTGCCGAGCCGATTTCGCGTGCCTGACCGATGCGGCCGATCGTGCTCTTCTCGCTCAGCGACTCGATCACGCTGTCGGCGTGTTCAGCGAGCATGTTGCGCAACGATTCGGTGTCGACAGGACCTGGACTGAGCAGGTTGATACGCACTCCCGAGCCCTTGATGTCGACGATCCAGCTGCGGACCAACGCCCTGAGCGCCGCTTTGGTCGCGCCATATACGCTCAGGCCGGGACCGGGATTGATCGACGCGGTGGAACCGATGATCACGATGCTCGCACCTTTGCCCATGAGCGCAAGCGCGCCCTGAACGGTGAAGGTGACGCCGCGCACATTGGTGTTGAAGACGCGGTCGAAATGCGCCTCGGTGATGCTGCCCAGAGGGGCCAGCTCGCCCATGCCCGCGTTGGCGACCAGCACATCGATGCGGCCATGGCGCGACTCGATCTGCTTGAACAACTCAGCGAGATCCGCCGCATTCGCGACATCCGCGGGGATCGCCGTCGCCCGATCCCCAAGACTGGCAAGGGCTGCATCGAGCTGCTCTTGCCGGCGTCCGGTAATCACCAGCACGGCACCCTGACCTGCCAGCTCCTGCGCGATGGCCAGGCCCAGGCCGGAAGAACCACCGGTGACGAGTACGACTTTGTCCTGAAATTGCATTGCAGTGTGCCCCTTTGAGTATCGCTGACGAATTCGATTTATATAGCGGACACTACATAGATCGGCAAAAGGACGCAACTTATTTAACGGTCGCTACATAGATCGTCATGCATCGGCACGCTGATTGCCCTTGGATATAGCGCTCGTTACACTGCCGGCATTACCGATGAGGCCACCATGACTGACAAAATCCGCCAACGCCGCCCTGCTTTCGATAGAGAAGCCGGGGTCGCCATCGCTCAGGCGATGTTCCATGAGCACGGTTTTGACGCGGTCAGTCTGTCGGATCTGATCGAGGCCATGGACATCAAGCCGCCCAGTTTCTACGCCGCTTATGGCAGCAAGGCACAGTTGTTCGAGAAAGCGATGTTGCGCTATGCCAGCGAGAACGCGCTGCCCCTGGACAAACTGCTCGCACCGGACAGAACGGTGCCTGACGCCTTGGCAGGCTTGTTCGTCGCGGCGGCGAAACAGTACGCAAAGGACAACGTTCTGCGCGGCTGCATGATCACCGAAGGCCTGCGCGCAGATGATGAGGTCGCCCGCGAAATGGCCCAGGCCCTGGCCAACGAAGGGATCAAGGTGATCCGCGAGTACCTGGATCAGGCGCTGCCCGACAAAGCCCAATGCCTCAGCGACTACCTGACCATCACCCTTCGCGGGTTATCGGCAGCCGCCTGCTCCGGCATGCCGCGCAAGCGTCTGATCGAGGTGGCGCAGACTGCCGGAAGATTCATCGCCCACGAGCTGGGCAGCCCGCCCGGCTAGCGTCAGCCGCTCGCTTGCCCGGCACGGGCGCGAACGAGGCTCCCCTTCCAGACGCTCGGCTCAAGGCCTTATCAACTGCATTTGCTGGCGATAATCGTCGGTGACCTGGCGTGCCTGTTGGGCGCCTGCCACCACGCGTGGGGTGATCAGGACGATCAGCTCGGTGCGATCTTTCGATTTGCTGGTGCTGCCGAACAGCCAGCGCAGACCGGGAATATTGCCCAGGCCCGGAACGCTGGAGGTCGATTCGGCGTTGTCCTGCTTGATCAGCCCGCCCAACAGCACCGTCTGGCCGCTCTGTACCGCAACCTGAGTGGAGACCGAACGCGTGGAGATGCTCGGATTGGGCTGCGCCGTGGTCACGCCGGTGGTGTCGGCATTGCTGACCTGCTGCTGAATGTCCATGTACACCAGACCACCCGGATTGATGCGTGGAGTGACGTCGAGGATGACGCCGGTCTGCACGTACTCGACGCTGCTCAGCGTGGTGTCGGAGTTGCTGGTATTGACCGTGGTCTGGCTGATGGGGATGTTGTCGCCCACCTGAATCTGCGCCTGCTGGTTATTCATCACCACCAGCGACGGAGCCGACAGCACTTGGGTGCGGCCATTGGTTTCCAGGGCATGCAGCGCCACTTGCAGGTTGTTGCTGACGAAGGAGTAAAACAGCGAATCGGTGGCGCCCAGGCCGGCCCCGCCACTGCCCAGTGCACCCTGACTGCCGGCGGTGTTCGCCACTGTCGTGCTGGATGAATTGCCCGCCAGTTTACCCAGGTACCATTGCACGCCGAGGTCCAGTTCGCCGCTCAATCGGACTTCGAGGATACGTGTCTCGATCTGCACCTGCAGCGGCAGATTATCGAGGCGCTTGATGGCCGACTCGATCTCCTTCCACTGCGCCGGACGGGTGCGCACCAGCAACTGATTGGTGCTCTTCTGCGCCGTGATACGCACGCTCTCTTCCAGGGTTTTCTGGCCGCTTCCAGCGCTGCTGGCGTCAGCGGCGTCGTCACCGCTCTGCTCATTATCAGCGTCGTCAGTTGGCTCGGCCTCGGCATCGGCCGGATCCTGCCGGGTCGCATTGTCACGGGTGGTGCTCAGGCCGCCGAGCACCTGATTGCTGCCCGCGCCGCCGCGGGTGCCGTTGAGCGAGGACAGCGATGTGGTGCGCAGGCCCGGCGCGACTTTGGCAGCGGCGTCGTCCTTGATCGCACCGTTGCCGTAGATCTGCCGCAGGTACCTGGCCAGATCCGACGCCTTCATGTTGCGCACGTCGTACACGTACATCTGCGGCTCGTTGCCGCCGCCATCGTCAATGGTCTTGATCCAGTTGCCCACCTCCTGCAGGTACGCAGGCTGGCCCGAGATCGCCACCACCGAATTGGTCCGCTCGTTAGGCATGAACTTGATCATCCCGGCCAGCGGCGTGCCGCTGTCAGGACCGAACAGCTTCAGCAACTGCGGCATCAGCTCGGACACAGACGCGTGTTGCAGGCCATAAACGCCGATGGACATGCCCTCGAGCCAGTCCACATCAAAGGTGTCGATGGTGTCTTGATAGTTGGCCAGTTCCTCCGGCGTGCCCGCCAGGCTCAGGACGTTGCGGCCCGGATCCACCAGCAGGAACGCATTTTCTCGCACGAATGGCTTGAGCAATTTCTGCATTTCGGTCGCGGCGATGAAGCGCAGCGGGTACAGCCGCGCCGACATGCCCGGCGCGGGCTCGGCGACCGGCATTTGCGGCACCAGCTTGCCCGCGACGGCTTGCGCGGCGGGCAGGATCACATAGCGGTCGCCCTGGCGAATCATCGCGTTGTTGGTCCACGACAGCAGGGTTTCCAGAATCGACAACGCCTGCTGCGGGTTGACCGGCCGGGAGGTGGAGAAGCTGACGTTGCCCTTCACGCCCTGGGCGATGCTGTAGTTGGCGTGCATCAGGTCACCCATCACGGTGTTGATCACCGCTTCGATGGGCTGATCGGTGAAGTTGAAGACGATCTCGCCTGGCGTCTCGCTTGCTGCTGATGGCCCCGAGTTCTGCGGATGAATGAACCGCTGATTGCCGACGATGATCTGGCGCCGCGCGCTAGTGGATGTGTCCGGTCCAGGCGGGTCCGACGTGACCTGGGCAGGCGCTGCCACAGGCAATTCGCTGCGCTGCGAGCCTGTGCCGTTCAGGGCTTCGCGCAGCAGATCAGGGTCGTTGCCAGGGTCGCGCGAAGGCACGGCACAACCTGCAAGCAGCAACGCAGCGGTCAGTCCCAGGGTCGGGGGGCGCAAGCGCGCGGTCATCGGAGTGCAGCGAAACATATCAGTCATGGTGCCGTTACGTGTGGAAGGGTCATCAGGGAGGCCGCGCCGGGCGCAGGAAGGCGCGGCACTGGCAGATTCAAGGTGTACGCCTGTCCCTGGCGCTGGAAGGTGGCACTGCCGGCGTCGACCTGGTGCAACACCCAGCCACTGTCCAGCGCTTCACCCTGCTTGAGTTTCAGATTGCGTTGACTGGCCAGGCGCAGCAGTGCCCAGCGCGTCTGGCCGTCGACCACCACGCCGGTGAGGCGAACCCCGCTCAACTGCTCGGCGTCCGGGCCGGCTTTGCTGACGTCCGCTTGTCGATCGGGACTGAACAGCGGGTGTTGCCATGCGACCTCGCGCGCGCCGGGCGACAGATCGGTCAACGGCGGGACGCTGGCGGACCTGATCGGTGCAGGCGGCGGCGCATCGGGCTGCGCCCACTGCAGGTCAGGTTCGCCGCCAAGCCACAACCAGGCCAGCGCGCCGGCCAACAGGCCGTTCAGCACGAGCAGCGCCCATGTGTTGCGATCGAGGCTCATGCCGTCGGCCTCCCGGACGCTGCCGTCAGATAGCCGCGCAACAGCAGCTGGACCTTCAGTCGGCCCGCCGTGCCCACGGGTTGCGCATTGACGGCACGACTGACATTCAGGGCTTCGACGAACAGCGACGGCTGGCCATATTCGAAGCTGTGCAGCAGTTGCATCAGCGGCTCGGTGCCGCACTCCAGCGTCAGGCTGACCTTGACCTGTCGATAGGCCTGAGCGCTGTCCTGCTCGGGAATGATCGGCACGCGCTGGGTGACGTCGCATCCCGGCCCCAACGCGGCCACGGGCTTGATCCGGTCTACGGCGACCTGCATCAGGTCGGCGGCGACTGCACTCGGGTCATCGCCGGGCAATAGGCTGCGGCGACTGGCCGGGTCCTGACGTGCGCGCTCGAGCTCGGCATGCACCGCGGGCGCCTGGGCGAGCGCCGCCGCGTACCGTTGATGCTGGGTCTGCAACACCTGCAGTTGCTGATCGAGGTCGGCCATGGGCGTCGCGAACCAGCTGTCGATCAGCACCGACCAGCCGGCCCACAACAACAGCGCGAGCACGCTCAGGGCGGCGATCCGGCGTGCATTACGATCAAGGGGTCGGCGCATCGGAGGCCTCCTGTCGAAGCCGGGCAGCGAGGGAAAATCGATCCTTGCCCGATTGAGTATCCGGCTGGATCACCCCTTGAAAGTGCGCGTCCTGCACGCTGTGGCAGTCGCGCGCCCGATTGATCAGCGCGCTGGCCTGACGGCTCTGCCCGCTCAGGCTGATGTCACCACTGTCGCGAACTTCCAGTTGTTCCAGCCAGGTGTCGTCGCCCAGGCACTGGCTGAGTTCGGTCAGCAGCACCGTCAGGCTCGGCCGCGCCGTCTTCAAGCGGGCCAGATAACCGGACGCGCCCAGAGTGTCAGTGAGCTCGCGACGCGACGCCTCAAGCCCGGCCATCTGCTGACGTTGCCCGGCGACTTCCTGGCTCATGCGTTCGACCAGCGTCTGGCGGCGGTCGAGCGCAGTCAGCATCAGGCCGACGATCAGCAGCACGCCGCTCAGCAACAACACGCGATGCGTTCGCGCCGTGCGTGAGGGCGCAGGCCGCATCGGCGTCGGGAGAAGGTCGACGCCCAGCGCTTCGCCGCGCGCGTCTTCGGCATCGATGGCATGCAACTCCAGGCCCGTCCGCTGGCACGCCTCGATCATCGACATGAGCCGCTCGCGATCGACCGCCACCAGCAGCACCAAAGCCCGGTCCGCCGTGCGCTGAATGACCCGAGCGCTGAAATGCACCTGCTCGGCGCTGAACGGCGTGTAGCGATCGATTTCGAAAGCCATGACGCGCTGCAGATCGACCGTTGCCGCCGCAGGCAGGCTGATGCGCTGCGCCATGACGTCGGCGAAGGGCAGCACCAGCACCGCACGCCCCGTCGCCCTCACTGAAGGCAAGGGCCAGCCGATGCGTTGAATCGCTGCGCCCGAGGCCAGACGACTGCGCACGGACGCCGGCAGCAAGTCGTGCAGCTCGTCAAGCCACGCACGCAGCCAGCCACGAAAGCGGCTGACGTGCCAATGATGTTCCAGGCGGCTCGCCCACTCGGCCAGCCGCTTCAGCGGGGTATTCAACACTGCTTTCATTCTTGCCAGCGCAGGACGCGAAACGGCCTGGCGCCCTCCTTTACCGAGGTCAACATCAGGGTCGCCTGCAAGGTCGCGCGATCGCCGTTTGGCAGAAGCGCTTGACTGACGACGGTGAACATCTGGCCGGGATCGGCACCCGGCGAACGCACCACGGGCAGGCCCAATGCCTTGGCCAGCGGCACGGGGGTGAAACCCGGATCCGGTTGCGCCTGCCCGGACCAGACCGTGATCCAGGGCGCCATGCAGCGAAATAATGCGTAACTCATGCCCGGCATCTGCCGAAACTCCTCGAGGGTGCGCAGCGGCACGGGGTCCAGCCGCTGGCGCGTCAGGGCTTCCAGCGACGACGCGAGGGCCTGTGGATCGGCGCCGCAGAACGTCAGCAGGCGGCCGACGTCTTGGGTCGAGGCTGCGTTGAGGTCCAGCTTGCCGCGTTCGCTGTACACGCTGACTGACAGCTGAGCCTCATCGAAACGCAGCTCATGGAGGACGCCATCGGCCGTCCAGCGCGCCTTGGGATCACGGGCCTGCAAGGCCATGACGGCCTGGCTCAAACCGGCCTCGGCCGCGAACATCGCGCGCGTGTGCGCCACCTGCCATTGCGCCTGCCGGTTCTGCAATTGCACCGTGGCGGCCAGCGCGCCCAGCAGCGTGCTGAGCACCGCCAGTACCCACAACACCATCAGCAATGCAACGCCGCGCTGAACGTTCATGGCGATGGCTCGCTTGCCAGGTCCAGCCGCAATCGCACTTGCTCAGTGACCCACGACGCGCCGCCGGCCAACCGCGCTTCAATGCGCACCGTCCGCGGCAAGCGCTCGGGCCACGGCCACTCGCTCAGCCAGCCGCTGTCCTTGCCCAGCGGTGCAAGCCCTCGGTAACTGAACGCCAGCGCCTCGACCCCGGACAACAACAGCTGCGGCTCACCCAACCGATGCAGCGCAGCCCCGTCCAGGCGTGCCAGATCCACGCGCAGACGTTGGCGTTCCAGGCTCAGCCGCTGCCGATAAATGCCGCCGCCCACCGAGTCCGGAAGCGGCGCGTAGAAACTCATCGACTGCCGATGGCCGATGAACCGCTCCGGTTTCGCCGCAGCGTCGCCTTCGGTGAGCGGCAATGCCTGGCCAATGGAACGCCGCAGGAAAGCCTGCGCGGCGCGTACCTCATCCAATTTAGTTGCGAAGCGTCCGGCCTTGGCGGATGCGCGATTGGCGCCGACCAGCGCGGTGCCGATCAATCCCATCAGCAGGCCGAGCAGGCTCAGCACCACCAGGATTTCCAGCAGCGTAAAGCCCTTCTGACTCATGCCCTTGCGTCTCATGGCAGCGCACTCGCAGCCTGAACACGCTGGGTGCTGAAGCGGGTTTCGCGGCCGTCGGTCTTCAACAGCACATCGACCCGCAACAGTCGCGCGGCGCCGGCCAGCGACGGCTCCGGGCTGACCTCCAGCGTCCACTGCACCTCATCCCAACGGCCCTGACGACGGCCTGGTACAAGCGGTGAGCTGTCCAGTTCATCCATCAACGAACGCGCCGCCTGACTCAACCGATCGCTGCGGGCACTTTGCTGTAAGGCGCGCGCGCTCTGACCGAACGCCGCGAGCAGCACGCTTGCGCAGAGCGCCAGGACCGCCAGCGCCGCGAGCATTTCCAGCAATGTGAAACCGCGCTGAGTTGAGGTCATGGCACGTCGCGCAGGGTCACAGCGCCCGTCAGCCAGTTGATGTCCACCCGCCACCGGCGCTGGTCCCGGGCAATCGACACGTGGCCGCCGCTGGCCCCGCCGTCCGGGTAAAACTCGAAGGCGGCGCCCAGGCCTTCAGCGGTCTGTACCTGCACCGTCCAGTCTTGCGGCCAGTGTCTGACGGGTTTGCCTGGGGCCTGTACGGTCCGCAGGCGCAAGTCGAAACGCGCGCGGGCGGGTTGCCCGGTGACGATCGCCTGCACGCGAGCCGCACGCAGGGCATTGACCACTTGCCCCAGCGCCTGGCGCTCGTCGGCGCTGTGCAGCCCGCGTTGCAGGCCGTATCCCGCCAGCCCCGCGGCCACGCCGATGAGCACGATCACCACCAGCATCTCAAGCAAGGTGAAGCCACGGGCACGCGTCGGGTTTTGCATGGGCGCGGTTATTCCCAGTTGCCCAGGTCGGCCTTGTAGCCGTCGCCGCCCGGCTGCCCGTCCTGGCCGAAAAAGATCAGGTCGAAACTGCCGTGCTCGCCCGGAAAGCGATAGCCGAACGGATGGCCGAACGGGTCTTTGAGGTCCGAGGCCTTGGCGTACGGGCCGGCCCAGCCGGTCGCATTCGCAGGTTTGGTCAGCAGCGCCTGCAGATTGGCGGGCGGCGAGCCGACATCCAGGCCGTAGCTCTCGATTTTCATGCTCAGGCTGGCAAGTTGCGCCTTGCCCGCGCCGTACTTGCCCTTGTCGACGTTGCCGCCCACCTGACGCACAACGATGGTCGCCACGATGCCAAGCAGCACGATCACTGCGAGCATTTCCAGCAAGGTAAAACCGCCCTGACGACGGGTCGATTTCATGGTTTTCATGGCGATTTCCTTCAAATGTTACTGGTGAGGCTCATCAGCGGCAGCATGATGGCGAGCATGATCACGGCGACCATTACGGCCATGACCACGGTGAGGGTCGGGACCAGCGCAGCGAGCATCCGGTCGATGCCGCGTCTGGCTTCTACGTCGAATACCTGCGCCACCTTGAGCAGCATGCGGTCGAGCTCGCCGGACTGTTCGCCGACCTCGATCATCTGAATCGCCAGCTCCGGCAGCAGCGGCTGCTGGCCAAAGGCGCTGGCGAGGGTGCCGCCGCCCTTGACCCATTCGGTGGCCTGCTCGACCTGGGCGACCAGCGCACGGTTGCTGCACACCTGACGCACCACCTGCAATGCTTGCAGCAACGCCACGCCGTTACCGAGCAAGGTGCCGAGGGTGCGCGCCAGACGGGCGGCTTCGACGCGTTGCAGCAGGGGGCCGATGATCTTCAGGCCCAGCAGGCGACGGTCGTGGCGCTGACGTCGGGCCGGGCTGCGCAGGGCAACGGCGCTGCTCCAGATCACGGCAATGATCGCGGCCAACAGCGCCAGCCCCCACGCGCTGAGGAATTCGCCCAGCGCGAGAATCGCCTGGGTGATCAGCGGAATCGGCACGCCCAGATCGCGGAAGATCGGCACGAATTGCGGCACCACATACGCCAGCAGCAAAGCCAGCGAACCCAGTACGCCGACGATGAGAAAAGCCGGATAAATCAGGGCGTTGATGACCTCGCCACGCAGCATTTGACTGCGTTCCAGATAGTCGCTGAGCTGACTGAGCGTACTCTCCAGCGCCCCGCCCGCTTCACCGGCGCGCACCATGCTCACGTAGAGCGTGGAGAACTGCCCGCCCTCTTCTTCGAGCGCCTGCGAAAAAGGTTTGCCGGCCTTGACCTGCTCGCGAATGCGCTCGAACAGCGCCCGCGTCCGCGGCGCCTGAGTCTGGCGAATGAGGATGTCCAACGAGCGTTCCAGCGGCTGGCCCGCGCTCAGCAGCGTCGCCAGCTGCTGGGTAAAGCCGACCAGCGCAGCGCCGTTCAGCGCGTGAGTGACCCGCACCTGGCGCTGACTGCCGGCTTCGATGTTCAGCACCAGCCATCCACGGGCCTGCAACTGGCTGACGGCGCTCTGCTCGGTGGCGGCCTCAAGTGTGCCGCTGTGGGCAGCACCATCGGCGTCCAATGCTCGGTAACGAAAGCTGCGCAGATCACTCATCGCGGGCCACGCGCAGCACTTCTTCCAGCGACGTGGTGCCGGCCAGCGCCTGCCGCAGGCCCTCTTCGAACAGCGTGACCAGACCGTTACGTCGCGCTGCCTGTTCCAGCGTCGCGGCATCGGCCTGACGCATGAGCAGGCCCCGCAGCTCGTCATTCATCACCAGCAACTCGGTGATCGCGCTGCGCCCGTGATAACCGCCGCCGACGCTGTTGGCGTCCGGGCGATACAACAGGATCGGGCGCTGATCGGTGTACTGGTCCAGCCGGTGGCGGGCGATCAGTTCCGGCGGTGCTTCGAAGGCCACGCGGGTCTGCGGATCCAGTCGGCGCACCAGACGCTGGGCGACGATGCCCTGCAAGGTCGAGGCGATCAGGTAATGCTCCACACCCATGTCGAGCAAGCGCGTGATGCTCGCCGCGGCGCTGTTGGTGTGCAGGGTGGACAGCACCAGATGGCCGGTCAGCGACGACTGAATGGCGATGCGGCAGGTCTCCAGATCGCGCATTTCTCCGATCATGATCACGTCGGGGTCCTGACGCACGATGGAGCGCAGCGCGCCGGGAAAATCCAGGCCGATGGCCGGCTTCACTTGAATCTGGTTGATCCCCGGCAACTGATATTCCACCGGGTCTTCGACGGTAATGATCTTGCGTTCGGCGGTGTTGAGCCGAGACAGTGCGGTGTACAGCGTGGTGGTCTTGCCCGAGCCGGTCGGCCCCGTTACCAGCACAATGCCGTGGGGACGCTCCAGCAGATCGAGCAACGTGTCCAGCCGTGGCCCCTCGATGCCCAGCGTCGGAAAATCAAAACCGACGGTTTCGCGGTCGAGCAGGCGCATGACCACCGACTCACCGAAACGGGTGGGCACGGTGGACACCCGCAAGTCCAGCTCCTTGCCCTGCATGCGCAGCATGATGCGGCCGTCCTGAGGCAGACGACGCTCGGCGATGTCCAGCCGGGCCATGATCTTGAGCCGCGAGATCACCGCCGCCGCATGGCCGGACGGCGGCGCTTCACCCTGCACCAGGACGCCGTCGATGCGATAGCGCACTTGCAGGCGGTCTTCGAAAGGCTCGACGTGAACGTCTGAAGCCCGCGCTTGCACCGCTTTGTGCAGAATCAGATTGACCAGACGGATGACCGGCGCTTCCGACGCCAGGTCCTTCAAATGCTCGATGTCCTCCAGTGCCTCGCCGTCGACATCCAGCGACTCGATCAGGGCATCCATCGCCGTCCGCCCCTCGCCATGGAAACGCTCGATCAGACCGTTGACCTCAGCCGTCGTGGCGATCATCAACGACAGCGGCTGCCCGGCCCGGTAGCGCAGCGCGTCCAGCGCATAGCCCGAGACCGGGGCAGCGGCGGCGACGCAGACCTGTGATGAGTCAGACTCGAACATCACCACGCCGTAATGACGCAGAAACCGCTCGCTGCAGGCCCGCTCAGTCAACGGCTCGATCGGTTGCTCCAGCGACAGGCGCGGCACCGCCATCAGCGTCGCATACGCCTGTGCAACCTCTTCGTCCCGCACCGCCCCCAGGCGAATCAAGGTACTGAGGATATCGTCGTCGGTGCCGCTTTCGGCCAGGCACAACTTTCTCGCGCGGCTGATATCAGCCACTTTGATGCCAGTATGTTCCGCCAGCCAGTCACAGACACTGGCCTGCAACGGGATATGCATGCACTGTTTCGACATTGGGTATTCGGGGCAATAAGCCACTAATGAACGCTCTGATCAAACAGCGCGAGCACGTTCAAGACAAATAAAGTCGACGACAACCGTGCCGGACACTTTTATTCAAAGCGGCAGCAACTAACGTCGGATAAATAGCTAATTAAAAGAGACGCTTTAAGTAATCCTTCTTAACGCCGACATAGCTTATCAGGTCACAAAACCTAACTGCAATTATGTTTACTAAATAGCAATTTCAAACCCTTAGATTGCTGCATTCAGCAATAATAACCCAAGTTCCTGTCAGTTATAGCAATAATCAACCAATAATTCAGATATTTCCCTTGGAAACGCGAAGAGCACCCGACGCTTTTAACGGCACCAACGGTCGGTTATTCCACATTGATCGGCTTTCACAAAAATAACTTTGCCGGCAGTGAACTTTTAAAGGCATCATCCGGACTTAGTATCCGGTCGCCCATGCACGCTTGTTTTATCGACGAGCGATCGGCTACCTATTCCGCCCTTTATCGAGAAGATATAAAGATGAATCGACTCCTGTTGCCTGTCATGGGCACACTGTTTTTGTGCGCCCAGAGTTTCTCTGTGTTGGCCGCGGATTCAACTTCCGCCGCGACGGACGCTGCCTCCCTGCAACACCAGCGTGAACAGATCGAGGCGAAACGCGATCAGATCAGCGGCGTTGCTCAACTGAGCAAGCGCACCGACGCAGGCACCGCTGCTGTCATCGATACCCCGGTTGCCACCGATGACGCCCCGGCGCAGGAGCAGCAACCATGAAATCCCCTGCCCTCGCCGTTTTTCGCCACACCCTGAACCTGAGCCTGCTGGCCTTCGGTGTCGCCCAGGCCAACCTTGCGCTGGCGGCCGTGACGCCTGCCACCGGCAACGAAGTCGAGGCGCGCGTCAGCTCGATCCTCGACAACATGAGCACCTCGGAGAAGATCAATTTCACCCGCGTGAACGACGGCCACATGATCCCGCCGTTGCTCAAGTGGGGCATCAAAGGCACGGTCGCCTACGACTCCTCGATGGGCGTGCACGTCAACAACGCCACCTTTGGCGCTCAATACCCTTCGCAGTCGGCACTGGCGGCGACCTGGAGCATCAACCGCGCCAAGGAATTCGGCCTGGCCATCGCCTACGAAACCCGTATCTCCGGCGGCCAGCAGATGCTTTCGCCGGGCGTCAACCTTTACCGCACGCCGTTTGGCGGTCGCGCCGCCGAGTACATGAGCGGTGAAGACCCGTTCCTCGGCGCGGTGCTCGCACCTGCCGTGGTCAACGGCATTCAGGCACAAGGCATCCAGGCCAGCGGCAAGCATTACGTGGGCAACGAACAGGAAGCCAATCGCCAGGCCGTCAACGTCAAGGTCGACGAACGCACCCTGCGCGAGTTGTACCTGCCTGGGTTCGAGTCGATGGTGAAGAACGCCAACGTCGCCTCGATCATGTGCGGTTTCAACAAGATCAACGGCGACTACGCCTGCGAAAACCATCACCTGATCACCGACGTGCTCAAGGGCGAATGGGGCTATCAGGGGATGGTCATCAGCGACTTCAACGCCATTCATGACGCGTTCAAGGGTGCATGGGCCGGGACTGACATCGACATGCCGTCGGGGCTGCAATTCACCGAAGCCAACCTGATGCCTTACCTGTGGAGTGGCCAGCTGACGCAAAACGTCATCGATGACAAGGTCAAGCGCAACCTGCGCGGCATCGTCAGCTACGGTCTGCAGGAACACCTCAACACCGCCCAGACCCTGGAGCACACCGAATACGGCGCCCAGGCGGCACTGAATACCGCGCGCGAAGCGATGGTGCTGCTGCGCAACGAAAACACTTCCGCCGGCAAGCCCCTGCTGCCACTGGCGCGTTCGGCGAAAATCGCCGTCATCGGTGACTGGGCCCATGAAGCCCCGGCGTCCCCGTTCGGCACCGCCAACTCGCCGCCCGACAGCTACGTGACCGAACTCAGCGGCCTGCAGCAACTGGCATCGAGCAGCGCCAATGTCACCTACCTGCCTGCGCTGAGCCTCGATCCGAAGAGCTCGGTGTGGTATCAGCCGTCCACTGGCCGCAACGACATCAACAACGCCGGCGTGAAAGCCGAGTACTTCGCCAACACCGGCTTTTCCGGTGATCCGGCGCTGACCCGCGTCGAGCCGGGCATCAACCTGAACTGGACCACCAGCACCAACGTCACCGATGCAGGCACCACCACTGTGTCCGGTTTCAACCCGACGGCGGGCGCGTTCTCGGCGCGCTTTACCTCGACCATCAAACCCACCGTGTCCGGTCCGCAGGTGTTCAAAGTGCGCGCCGATGGCCCGTACAAACTGTGGGTGAACGATGAACTGGTGCTGCAAAGCGACGGCGTGCCGTACTCCTCCGACGTCGTGAACGCGCTGGTAACCTCGGGCAAGACGTCATCGCTCAAAGCCGGCAAAGCCTATTCCGTGAAACTGGAATACCAACGCATTCAGGGCAACTTCATCCCTGCGCTGGGCGGCCTGACAGGCGTGCAGATGAGCTGGGCGGCGCTCAAACCACCGGCGGACCTTGCCAACTATGACGCTGTAGTGATCGCCACCGGCAGCACGTCCGAGAACGAAGGCGAAGGCTCTGACCATGGCTTCGATCTGCCCGACCAGCAGGCGGACCTGATCAGCGCCGTGGCCAAGGTCAACCCCAACACCATCGTGGTCATGCACGGCGGCGGGATTGCCAACATGCAGCCGTGGGCGAAAAAAGTCGGCGCGACCCTGCAAGCCTGGTTCCCTGGCCAGCAAGGCGGTCAGGCGCTGGCCGAGATTCTGTATGGCAAGGTCAACCCGTCGGGCAAGCTGCCGGTCACCATCGACAAGCAGATCGAAGACAACGCCAGCTATGCCTCGTACCCGGATCCGAGCCAGTACCGTGGCGACAACGCGCTGACCGAGATGACGTACAAGGAAGGCCTGTACCTGGGCTACCGTGCCTACGACAAGAATCACACCAAGCCGCTGTACCCGTTCGGCTTCGGTCTGTCGTACACCACTTACAGCTACAGCGACCTGAAGCTGTCGAGCAACGTGCTGACGCCGGGCGCGACCGTGAACGTCAAGTTCACCGTGACCAACACCGGCGACAAGGCGGGCTACGAAGTGGCGCAGCTGTACGTGCAGCCGGTCAAGCCGACGGTCGATCGTCCGGAGAAAGAGCTCAAGGGTTTCACCAAGGTGTACCTCAAGCCAGGTGAGAGCAAGACGGTCAGCATCCCGCTCGATTCACGTTCGCTTGCCTATTACGTGGACAGCACCGACAGCTGGAACGTCGATGCCGGCAAGTTCAAGATTCGCGTGGGTACCCACTCCGGCGACCTGGCGCTGAGCCAGACGCTGACCACGCTTTATCCTGAGCAACTGACCACCCGCGACAGCAACCCGCTGCCCGCCCCGCTGCGCAAGGCCGTGCAGGTTTCGGCGGCGCAGGCTTACTGAAGACTCGCAGGCTCAGGGATGAGCCTGTTTCCCCGGCCTGATGTCCTGCGCCAGACGGCGCAGGTAATTGTCGAAGACGCCCATCACATCCACGGACGCCCGACCGCGCAGCCACTGGATCTGCAAACCGTCCATGAGCGAAAACAGCTCCTGGGCCAGGGCCGAAACGTCCACATCCCCGCGTATTTCCCCGCCGTTCTTCAATGACTCCAGATGCGCCTGGGCGTGCTGATGGACTTTGTCGAAATTCTCCTGATGGCGACTGAACGCCGGATGCTTCTCGGACAGGCTCTCGACGTTGATCATCAGCGCAGCCTGACACTCCTGAGCATCTTCCACGCTAAACCCCATGCTCATGCGCAGAAAGCGCAGAAATCCTTCCAGCGTCGGCTCGGTTTCCAGTTCGCTGAAGCGCTCCACCACCCGCTGCTCGCGCCGGTCGAGCAAGGCCTGCAACAGCGCGGTCTTGTTGGGAAAGTGATGCAGCAGGCCGACCGTGGTGATGCCGGCGAGGTCTGCGACATCGCGCATCGACGCATTCAGATAGCCGTCTCTGGCAAAGACTTGCGTGGCCGCATCCAGCAGGGCCATTCGGCGCATTTCTCCCTTGGGCGCGCGGCGACGCCGGGGCGCAGGCGGCTCGACCGGTTCGTGCTGCTCATCCATTACCGACATAACGACTCCATGACCTGTAAGTGTTGCCACCTGCCCTGCCGGCAGACGCAGTGATTCAATTCAGACTGTTGGCGCGCAGGCGCGAGAACCGCCGGGTGAGCAGCCACGCTGTGATGATCGCCAGCAACGCCACCGACGCATTGCCCAGCCACATGCCGCTCAAAGCACCGACACCGCCGGCCCACTGTGCGCCGAAATAAACGAAGGGCAGCGTGCCTGCGGTGCCGCGCAACCAGCCAAACACCGGCACCCACCACGCGCCGCCCATGGTCAGAAATGTCGACTGAGCGACGAAGTCCAGACCAAACACAATCCACAGCCCGGCGCCATAGCGGGAGAAGGCCAGAAACATCTCGCGGCCGGCATCGGCCAGTTGAAAATAATCTGCGATCATCGGCCCCGACGCCGCCAGGATCAGCCACAGCGCCACACCATAGAGGACCACTAACCGGCGTGTAAAGCCGACCGCCCGCGCGGCCCGGTCATCGCGCCCGGCCCCCAGATTCTGTGCCAGCACCGGCACCAGGGCGGTGGGCAAGGCGAAGTAAAGGCAGTAACCCAGCTGCAGAAACCGGTCGATGACCGCCATCCCCGCCAGCACCGAAGTGCCCAGCGTCGCGAGGGTCACCATCAGGTAGGTAATCCCCACCGGCATCGCCAGATTGGCGAGCATGGCCGGAATCGCGACGCGCGCCGTGCGACGTGTGTGCAGGCTGAACAACCTGAACCGCACCCTCGTGGACACCCCCAGATACCGCCGCACGCAGACCAGCCCGACCAGCGCAGACAGCGTCGCGGCGACCAGACAGGACAGGCCCGCCCCTTGAATACCCATGCCCAGTGCGAAGATGAACAGAGGATCGGCCATCGCCAGCGTCAGCGCTCCGGACAGCAATACCGCCAGCGCGGTGCGTGGGTGCCCTTGGGACTTGAGCAGTTGCGCGGACATCTGCGCCAGCGCCATCGGCACACAGGACGTCAGGCTCATCGCGATGAACGATCGGGACGCCTGATCGACCTCACCCACCGCGCCGAACCATCGGCCCAGCGCCCCCAGACAGACGTATTCCACGCCCGCGATCAGCGCCGACGCCAGCACGGCCATGAGCAACAGATGGGTGACCAGCCGCGCCAGTCGCTTACGTGCATGCTTGCCGATCCGTTCGGACAACAAGGCACCGGCGGCGATGATCACCCCGGACACGAACGCGCCGTTGAGGAACATGAGGGTTTTGGCCATCCCCACCGCAGCCAGCAAGCGCTGATCGCCAAGCCGTGCAACGTAGGCCAGGGTCAGAATATCCACCAGAAACACGGCGAGCAGACTCAGCGCGCTGGTACTGACCAGGGTCAGCACGTGCCGCGCAATGGAGCCTTGGGTGAACGTCGCACAGGGCTCCGGCATTGGCGCTCTCGATGGCAGAAAGTGGAGGAGACGAATCTGGGCCGCAAGCATAAAGCAGTATCGACGCCGGACCTAACGTGCGCAGACGCCAGGTATTCAGGTGCGCACTGACCGCCGCTTCATTCGCCGACCAACGCGTGTGCAGTCGCCGCCAGTTGGCTGCCTACCCGTGCTTTCAGGGTTTCGATGAAGCGGGTGATTTTGGCGTCCACGAACTGCCGGGAGGTGTAGACCGCATACACGTTGCGCTCGTAGGTGTGGTAATCGGGCAACACCCGCACGAGCCTTCCGGAACGCAGGTCGTCGATCGCCGAAAATCCGGCGAGCAGACCGATTCCTGCGCCCTCGCGAACCGCGACCGCCATGGCGTCCATGTCGTTCACGCTCAAGCTGGCTCCGGCAGGCGTGAACGTCGCGGTGCCGGCCTTGCTCTTGAGCTGCCATTGGTCCCGCACATAATCCACGGTGCCCAGCAGCAGGCACTGATGCGCGGCAAGATCGTCCGGCACCACCGGGGCCGGGTGTCTGGCCAGGTAGTCGGGCGACGCCACCAGCACGCAGTGGCTGACCCCGATCTTCTGACTGACATAGGCCGAATCCGGCAGTGCCCGGGCGATCAGAATCGACACATCGAGCTGGTCTTCAAGCAGATTGGGCATCCGCTGGGAGAGCAGCAGATCCACCGCCACTTCCGGGTATTCGCGGCGGTATTCCAGGATCGCGCAGGTCACCAACTGACGCGCCAACCCCGGTACGCAGTGCACCCGCAACGTGCCTTTGGGTTTGAGCAGCGAATTGCTGGCTTCCGCTTCGGCGTTCTCGACATCGGCGAGGATCGCGGTGCAACGCTCATAAAACCGTCGGCCCGCGTCGGTCACGGACAAGCGCCGGGTGGACCGTTGCAGCAAGCGGGCGTCCAGCATGTTTTCGAGCGCCGAGACGGCGCGCGAGACGTTGCCGACGGTGGAATCGAGATGATTCGCCACGGCGGTAAAGCTGCCCATCTCCACGACTTTGACGTACACAGACATGTTTGAAAGCTTGTCCACTCCTGCCCTCCTTTTGCCGATGCCGCTCAAAGCGACGACGCAACATTTCATCTGATCCGGATGTTCCCGTGCCCGCACTTCCCGTCTGGCACTGCCCGGGCGGCCGATCGCCGGCGACGTCCGCTCATGATGGCGACCCGTCATCCGCGGCGCAATCGCTCGGACGGCCTTCGATATTACCTCTGCGCACAACAGTGATTCCCTTCCCGCCCGCTAAATCGGACACGGCCTTCTCCCTAGACTGGATCACACAGCCCGCCTGCGTCGGCGCGCGATACCTGACACGAATTTTCGACCACACAGGAAATCCAGTCCCATGAATACGCCTTACGACTCGCTCTACCTTTTCATCGCGGGTGAATGGATCGGTGCCCAAGGCCGAGAAACCGCCGCCGTCGTCAACCCGGCCACCGAAACCGAGATCGGCCGTGTGCCGCTGGCCACAACCGACGACCTGGACCGTGCGTTGCAGGTTGCCCAGGCTAGCTTTCAGGTCTGGCGCCGGACGGTGCCTGATCAGCGCGCGAAGATACTCAAGCGTGCCGCCGACCTGATCCTGGAGCGTGCGCCGCACATTGCCTCACAAATGACGCTTGAGGAAGGCAAGCCGCTGGGCGAAAGCATGGATGAAGTCACCCGCGCCGCCGAGTACTTCGAGTGGTTCGCCGAGAGCGCGCGGCGCATCGACGGTCGCGTCGTGCCGGCTAACCGTCCGGGCGTGCTGCAAATGGTCAAACGTCAGCCGATCGGCCCGGTGGCCGCGTTCACACCCTGGAATTTTCCGGCCATTACCCCGTCGCGCAAATTATCCGCAGCGCTGGCCGCAGGCTGCAGCGTCATCCTCAAGCCCGGCGAGGAGAGCCCTTCCACGGCGCTGGCGCTGGCCCGCGCCCTGGACGACGCCGGGTTGCCGAAAGGAGTGCTGCAAGTGGTTTTCGGCGTGCCGGATCAAGTGTCCCGCCATTTGATCGCTTCACCGATCATCCGCAAGGTCACCTTCACAGGTTCGGTACCGATCGGCCGGCTGCTCTCCGCCCGGGCGGCGGAAGGCGTCAAGCCGATCACGCTGGAGCTCGGCGGACATGGGCCGGTGCTGGTATTCGACGACGCCGACGTGGAAAAAGCAGCGGTCGAGGGTGTCGCGAACCGATTTCGCGGTACCGGCCAGGTGTGCATCTCGTCCACGCGCTTTCTGATCCAGCGCAGCGTTTACGCGCGTTTCGTCGAGCACTTCGTGGCCGCCACCCAGGCGCTGAGAATCGGCAACGGCCTGCACCCGCACGTTCAGGTCGGCCCCCTCGCCAACCCGCGCCAGCTGGCCAAGATGGAAGAGCTCATTGCCGATGCCGTCGCCAAGGGCGCCCGCGTGTTGACCGGCGGCGAACGGCTGCCAGGCCAGGGCTTCTTTTTCGAGCCGACGGTGCTCGCCGACGTGCCCATGAACGCTCGGGTGATGCATGAAGAGCCCTTCGGTCCCATCGCAATCCTGATGCCCTTCGACGCACTGGCCGACGGTCTCGAGGAAGCCAACCGCCTGCCCTACGGCCTGTCTGCCTACGCATTCACGTCCAGCGCACGCACCGCCATCGACGTGGCGGACGGCCTGGAGGCCGGCATGATCGGCATCAATCAGTACCGCATCGTCGCCACCGAACTTCCCTTCGGCGGCGTGAAGGAAAGCGGACACGGCTCGGAAGGCGGTATCGAAGGCATCGAGCATTACCTGACCCACAAATTCATCAGCCAGATCTGAGGACGCGGACATGTCGAACATCAATTTCAGCAGCCCCCGCGAAGCCGCCAGGGCGTTTACCCCGAAACTCTCGCAGTTCGTCGACGCGACGCTGTACCCGCAGATATGGAGCGACCCGGAGCTGTCCTTGCGTGACCGAAGCCTGATCACCGTCGCGGCGCTGATTGCCGGGGGACATGCCGAAGAGCTGCCGGCGCACCTGCGCCGCGCGCTGAGTAACGGTGTCACCCAACGGGAGTTGTCTGCCGTCATCACGCACCTGGCGTTCTACGCAGGATTTCCTGCAGCCATCACCGCGTCTGCCATCGCCAACGCCACCCTCACCGAATCGGAGCAACAGCCATGAGAGCCATCATCATCGAAGACTTCGGCGATGCCGACGTGCTGAAACTGCGCGACGCGCCAAGGCCCGAGGTGCGCCCGACCGATCTGCTGGTGCGTGTGTATGCGGCGGGCGTGAACCGCGCAGACCTGACGCATCGCACCGGCGGCTACGGACACCCCGACTTCGGCGACTCACCGATCATCGGCCTGGAAATCGCTGGCGAAGTGGTCGAGACCGGCAGCGGCGTCGCGGGTTACCAGGTCGGGGATCGGGTGATGGGCGTCGTGGGGGGCGGCGCCTATGCCGAACTGGCGCGGATCGACTACCGCATGGCGATGCCTGTTCCGGCGCGACTGGACTACGTCCACGCAGCGGCCATTCCGGAAGTGTTCGTCACCGCCCACGAGGCGATGATGCACCTGGCAGGGCTCAAGGCCGGCGATCGCGTGCTGATTCATGCCGCCGCGGGCGGGGTCGGTTCCGCCGCGGTGCAGCTCGCCTACGCCACCGGCGCCACGGTGTTCGCCACCACCGAGGGCAGCAAACTGTCGCGGGTCGAGCACTTGGGCGCCGATGTCGCGATCGACTACAAGACCCGGGATTTTGCCGAGGTCATCGCACAGGCAACAGAGGGCCAGGGTGTCGACGTGATCATCGACTTCGTCGGCGAGCCGTATTTCGAGCGCAACATTGCCTCACTGGCCAAGGGCGGCCGCCTGATTCAGGTCGGCATCCTGGGCGGTGGCGGCAGCGTGAAAGTCACGCTGGAGCAGATCCTTTACCGGCATCTGCAGATCATCGGCACTGTCATGAAATCGCGCACCCAGCCTGAGAAGCACGCCATGATCAAACGCTTCCGCGAACACTGGCTCGATCGGTTCGAAGGAGGTGCCAGCCTTGAGCCGGTCGTCGACAGCACCTTTGCGCTGTCCCGCGCCGCCGACGCGCATCGCCGCATGGAGTCATCGGAAAACGTCGGCAAGATCATCCTGACCCTGCAGCCTGAAGACCTCGTTTGAATCGCAGTCCGCGAAGCCTTGCAGCGATCCCTGGCGTCGCTGCGCTGCTTTGAGGCCGCGTCGAGACGCATTGCCCCAACCTGGAGCGCTCACCCCGCAAGGGATCGCTGCCCCGGTTGCGCGACGTAGCGCGACGTAGCGCGTTTGACAGTTGGCATGCTTATTTCATGGTTCTTGCCACATCGGCAAGCTGGAGTCCGCTCCTTAAGTCTCGCCCACATTTGCGCCATCGAATGCGCCAGGTATCGAAGCCTGATCAACCTTTCGCCGGGTCGATCAGGCTTTTTTTATGGATGAACGTCATGTCCGATCCTCGTCCCGCCGTCTGCGTCGGCTTTCTGCTGTCCACCGAAGGCACCTATCGGCGCATGGGCCGCAGCGCCTTGCTCGGGCTGCAGGATGCACTCGCGGAGATCAATGCCGACGAGCAACACCGTTTCAGGCTGGAGGCGATCTGCGCCGATCCTTTGGGCGAGCCGGCGGCATACGGCAGCGGAGTCGAGCAACTGCTCGGCGCCGGCGTGAGGCACATCTTCGGCACGACCCTGTCGGCGAGCCGCAAGGAGATCATTCCCGACCTGGATCAGCACAACGCGCTGCTCTGGTACTCAAGCCCGTACGAAGGCTACGAAAGCAGCGAGAACGTGCTGTATCTGGGCGGCTGCCCCAATCAGACGCTGCTGCCGCTGCTGCATTACGCCCTGAGCCATTTCGGCACGCGGGCATTTCTGCTCGGCTCCAATTACGTGTGGGGCTGGGAGAGCAACCGCATCGCCCGGGAACTGCTGGAAGCCAACGGCGCTCAGGTGCTGGGTGAAAAATACTGGCATCTGGGCGCGACCGGGTTCCAGACGCTGATCGACACGCTGATGAGCGAACGGCCCTCGTTCGTGCTCAACAATCTGGTGGGCGAGTCCTCGTACGCTTTCCTTCAGCAGCTGGATCAGGCCTGCGAGGCACACGGGCTGCGCCTGCCGGTGCTCAGCTGCAACCTGACCGAGGCCGAACTCGATGCGGTTGGCCCGATGCATGCCTTGCGGCTGCTGTCGTGCGGCCCGTTTTTCGAGACCCTGAACCCGGATTTCTGCCTTCGGCAACAGCGCCACGGGCCACGTCACTGCTCGCACTATTACACCAGCGCATACTCGGCGTTGTGGCTGTTCGCGCAGGCGCTGCAAGCCTGTGCCGACGCCTCGCCCGCGGCCATCTGCGAACACCTGTTCAACCATCCCATGGACAGCGTTCTCGGCACCGTGAGCCTGTCGGCGCGCAATCACCACAGCGCCCTGGCCAGTCACATCGCGGAGCTGCGCGATGGGCGCTTTCAGCTTCTGCACTCGGCCTCCGCTCCCGTGGCAGCCGACCCCTATCTGACCGTCACCGATCTACACGCCAGCGTGGTCGAACGACACAACGGAAAGCCGGCGCGCCTGAGGATCGTCAAATGAAAGCACGAGCGTTTCCTGCCCTCGATCAGGGGCACTTGCTGTTGATCGACTGCGACGAGCGCAGTCAGGCCAGCCTGGGCAAAAGCCTGCAGCGGCTGGGCATTCAGGCGCAGGCGCTGCATCGCGATGCCCCTTGCGACACCCAGGGCTGCTTCGCCGCCATCATCGAGATCGAGCACTTCGCCAGTCCTGCGACGGTGAAGACGCTGGATGCCGCCGGTATTCCGATCGTGGCCCTCACCGCCCACGAAACCCTGTCGCAGATACAGCGGGCGCTGCAGCTGGGCGCCACCGCGTTGCTCAACAAACCCATCAGCCAGGGCTCGGTCTACACGACCCTGATGATGGCGGTGGGACTGCGCAACCGGCAACGGGCCGATGCCGAACAGCTTGCCGTGCTGCAGGAGCGCCTGGCGATGCGACCGCTGCTCGGCCAGGCGCTCGCCCGCCTGATGGTGACGCAGCACATCGACGAGGCAACCGCCTATGAACGGCTGCGCAGCCTGTCGATGCAGCTCAATCGCCCCATCGAGGCCCTGTGTGTCGATGTCCTGGCGACCCGCGACGAGGGCCGCGCATGAACACACTCAAGGCGTTGCTGCGCCGGCCTTCAGTGGCGGTGTCGCTGCTGTTCATCGTGGCGGTGATTGCGCTGGCCGTGCTTGCGCCGTGGCTGAGCCCCTTCGACCCGGACGAGCAGTTCGTCGAGGGCCTGTCGATGGAAGGGGCGCCGCTGGCCCCTGCCACGCCGTACTGGATGGGCACTGACCTGCTTGGCCGGGACCTGATGTCGCGCCTGATCTTCGGCGCACGGACCTCGCTGTTCATCGGCGTGCTGGCCAACGGTCTGGCGGTGCTGATCGGCACGCTGGTGGGCCTGACCGCAGGCTTCGTGCGGGGCTGGCTGGGCAGTGCACTGATGCGCCTGACCGACCTGATGATGGCCTTCCCTGCCCTGCTGTTGGCGATTGCCTTGTCGGCCATTTTTCAACCCAGTGTGTGGATCGTCGCGATGGTGATCGCGATGGTCAACTGGGTGCAGATTGCCCGGGTCATTTATGCCGAGACCGTGGCGCTGAGCGCGCGGGATTTCGTCGCCGTCGAGCGCACGCTGGGCGCCAGCTCGCTGCGCATCCTGTTCTCCCACCTGTTGCCGCATTTGCTGCCGACCATTCTGGTATGGGCGACGCTGGGGATTTCCACCACCGTCCTGCTCGAAGCCACGCTCTCTTATCTGGGCGTGGGCGTGCAGCCGCCCACGCCGAGCTGGGGCAACATCATTTTTGAAAGCCAGACCTACTTCACCTCGGCCCCCTGGCTGGTGTTCATTCCGGGCGCGGCAATCATCCTGCTGTCACTGGCGTTCAATCTGGTCGGAGACGCCCTGCGCGACGAACTCGACCCCACACTCAAGGGGCGCCGCTGATGCTGCCGTTCATCTGCCGCCGGGTCGGCTATGCGCTGTTGATTCTGTTGGGGGTGACCTTCATCACCTACCTGTTGCTGTTCCTGCTGCCCGCCGACCCCGCGCGGCAGATCGCCGGGCGCAGCGCAACGCCAGAAGTCGTGGCGGCCATCCGCGCGCAGCTGGGTCTGGATCAGCCGTTCTATCAGCAATATGTCGGGTATCTGGGGCATCTGCTTCAAGGCGATCTGGGCCGCTCGTATATCCAGCGCACCGCCGTCAGCGAGTTGATCGGTGCCCGCCTGCGACCGTCTCTGGAACTGATGGCCGCCGGTATCGGCTTCGAACTGCTGATCGGTATCAGCCTGGGCATGCTCGCTGCCCTCAAGCGGGACAGTTTCGCCGACAAGCTGTTGATGGCGTTTTCCTTCGTCGGTGTCTCGGCCCCGCAATTCATCGCTGCGATGCTGTTTCTGTATTTCTTCGCGGTGCAACTGGGCTGGTTCCCGCTCGGCGGCTACGGCGGGGCCAGCCACCTGATGCTGCCGGCGCTGACCCTGGGACTGCTGGGCAGCGGCTGGTACTCGCGCATGGTCCGCTCCTCGATGATCGACGTGCTGCATCAGGACTTCATTCGCACAGCCCGGGCCAAGGGCCTGAGCCGGGCGCGGGTGATCTTCGTGCACGTGCTGCCCAACGCCATCGTGCCGGTGATTCCCATGATCGGCATCGACATCGGCGTGTTCATGGGCGGTCTGGTCGTGGTGGAGTCAGTCTTCGGCTGGCCCGGCATTGGCCAGCTGGCCTGGCAGTCCATTCAGCAAGTCGACATTCCAGTCATCGTCGGGGTGACCACGCTCTCTGCGGTGGCCATCGTTCTGGGCAACCTGCTCGCGGATCTGCTGATCCCGCTGGTGGACCCGCGCATCGATATCAAGCAGCACTGAATCCATCAACACAACGGGGCACAAGAATGAAAATCAAAGCGCTGACCCTGGCCGTGGCGGCCACGCTGTTCACCACGCCGCTGTGGGCCGAAACGCCCAAGAGCGGAGGCGATCTGGTGGTGACGTATCAGAACGATGTCGCGACGCTGGACCCGGCCATCGGCTATGACTGGCAGAACTGGTCGATGATCAAAAGCCTGTTCGGCCGCCTGATGGACTACAAACCGGGCACCACCGAACTGGTCAAAAGCCTGGCCGAGGACTACAGCGTGTCGGCGGACGGGTTGGTCTACAGCTTCACCCTGGTCAAAGGCGTGAAGTTTCAGAACGGCCGTGAGCTGGTTGCCAATGACGTCAAATACTCACTGGAACGCACCGTCAATCCCAAGACCCAGAGCCCTGGCGCCGGTTTCTTCAGCTCGATCGTCGGCTACGACGACATGACCGCCGGCAAGAGTCAGACGCTCAGCGGCGTCAAGGTCATCGACGATCAGCACCTGACCATCACCCTCAGCGCGCCGAACGCGACGTTCCTGCACATCATGGCGATCAACTTCGCCTCGGTCGTCCCCAAAGAGGCGGTCGAGCAATGGGGCGCCGACTTTGGCAAGCACCCGATGGGCAGCGGCGCCTTCAGCCTGGGCGAATGGAAACTGGGGCAGAAGCTTGAGCTGATCAAAAACCCGAACTACTTCCAGAAGGGCCTGCCGTACGTCGACAAGATCACCTTCGAAATCGGCCAGGACCCCACCGTCGCCCTGCTGCGCCTGAACAAGGGCGAGGTCGATATCGCCGGCGACGGCGTGCCGCCCGCGCAGTTCCTGCAATTCAAGAACGATCCCGCGTCCAAGCCGTTGCTGGTCACCGGCAATCAGTTGCAGACCGGTTACGTGACGCTGAAAACCACGCTGCCGCCGTTCGACAACCTCAAGGTGAGGCAGGCGATCAACATGGCGATCAGCAAGGAGCGGATCGTGCGCATCATCAACGGCCGCGCGGTGCCCGCCAACCAGCCGTTGCCGCCGGCAATGCCCGGTTATGACACGCAATACAAGGGGCTGCCGTACGACGTCGAAGGCGCGAAGAAGCTGCTTGCCGACGCAGGTCTCGCCAAGGGTTTCGACACCGAACTCTACGTGATGAACACCGATCCGCAGCCGCGCATCGCCCAGTCCATCCAGCAGGACCTGGCCAAGGTCGGCATCCGCGTGCAGATCAAATCGCTGGCCCAGGCCAACGTGATCGCCGCGGGCAGCTCGAAAGATCAGGCGCCGATGGTGTGGTCCGGCGGCATGGCCTGGATCGCCGACTTCCCGGATCCTTCGAACTTCTACGGACCGATCCTGGGGTGCAGCGGCGCAGTCGATGGTGGCTGGAACTGGGCGCTGTACTGCAACAAGGCGCTGGATGAACGCGCAGCCAAGGCCGATGCGATGGCGCGTCCGGAACAGCAGGCCGAGCGCACCGAAGCGTGGAAGAAGATCTTCACCGATGTGATGGCAGATGCCCCTTGGGTGCCGATCTTCAACGAGCAGCGCTTCACCGTGCGTTCCAAGCGCATGGGCGGCGACGACGCGCTGTACGTCGATCCGGTGCACGTGCCGGTCAACTACGACTACATCTGGGTGAAATGATCGCCCTTGGCCTGTCCCGCACTTCGCTGCGGAACGGGCCATCGCCCCATTGCCATGAGGAACGCACACATGTGCCAGAACTGCCTGGTCAAGACCATTCACAGCGTCAACAGCCACTTCGGCTGGGATCATCGTTTCACCCCCGTCGAGCGGGTGGCGCCCGGCACGACCCTGCAGATGAACTGCAGGGATTCGTCCAACGGCTACTTCACCGCACAATCGCAGGTGGCCGACGTCAGCGTGATGCCGTTCGACCAGATCAACCCGGTGACCGGCCCGATCTATGTCGAGGGCGCCGAACCCGGCGACGTGCTGAAAATCACCCTGGACAGCTTCAAGCCAGGCGGCTTCGGCTGGACCGCCAACATTCCAGGCTTCGGCCTGCTCGCCGATCAGTTTCAGACGCCGGCCCTGGCGCTCTGGCACTACGACACCCAGACCCTCGCGCCCGCCGCCTTCGGCGAATTCGCCAAGGTGCCGCTCAAACCGTTTGCCGGCACCGTGGGTGTGGCGCCCGCCGAGCCAGGCTTGCACTCCATCGTGCCGCCACGTCGGGTGGGCGGCAATCTGGACATCCGTGATCTGGCCGCGGGCAGCGTGCTGTACCTGCCGGTCGAAGTGGCCGGCGCATTGTTTTCCATCGGCGACACCCATGCCGCCCAAGGTGACGGCGAAGTCTGCGGCACCGCCATCGAGAGCGCCATGGACGTGGTGGTCAAGCTCGACCTGATCAAGCAGACACCGCTGGCCACGCCGCGTTTCAGCACGCCCGGCCCGGTCACCGGTCATCTGGACAGCGCAGGCTACGAGGCCTTCACCGGCATAGGAGCGGACCTGATGCAGGCCGCGCGCCAGGCCGTCGCCAACACCATCGACTGGCTGTGCGGGGAGCACGGGATGCCCGCCGAGCAGGCCTACATGCTCTGTTCGGTGTGCGGCGACCTGCGCATCAGCGAGATCGTCGACCTGCCTAACTGGGTGGTGTCGTTCTACTTTCCAAAGGTGGTATTCAACTGATGCCAAACGACCTGCCCAGCCTGTCGGTGGAGCGACTGAGCATTGACGTCGGCGGCGGTGCCTCGCGCCGTCGAGTGGTCGAGGAGCTGAGCTTTGCGCTCTACCCCGGCCGTACGCTGTGCATCGCCGGCGAGTCGGGCAGCGGCAAGTCGCTGTCGTCGTTGGCGATCATGGGGCTGTTGCCGAAAGCGGCCAGCGTACCGGGCGGCGCCATCCTGTTCGAGGACCGCGACCTGCTGAGCCTGTCGGAACGCGAAATGCAGCGCTTGCGCGGCAAGCAGATCGGCATGATCTTTCAAGAGCCGATGACCTCGCTCAATCCGCTGCTGACCGTGGGCCGGCAACTGGCCGAAACCTTGCGTCGACATGAGCCGATGAGCCGCGCCGATGTGCATCGACGCTGCCGTGAGATGCTCGATGCGGTGCGCATGCCGCAGGTCGACAAGCGCCTGACCCAGTATCCCCATGAGCTGTCCGGCGGCATGCGCCAGCGGGTCATGATTGCGATGGCCATGCTCTGTCAGCCCAAGGTGTTGATCGCCGATGAGCCGACCACAGCGCTGGACGTGACCATCCAGGCGCAGATTCTGGAACTCATGCGCGAACTGCAGCAGCAGTTCGCGACCAGTCTGCTGCTGATCACCCACGACATGGGCGTGGTCGCGGAGATGGCCGACGAAGTCGTGGTGATGAATCAGGGCCGCATGGAAGAGCGCGGCACCCTGAATCAGGTATTCACCGCCCCGCAGGCAACCTACACCCGCAAACTGCTCGCGGCCGTCCCCGTGCTCGGCAGCGCCCCGCCACCTGCGGAACTGGGCGAGTCGCCGCTGGTGCTTGCGGTGAAAGACCTGAACGTGCGCTTCGCCCTGCGTCATGGCTGGTTCGAGGCGCCGCGCACCGTGCACGCGGTGGAAGGCGTGAATTTCGAGTTGCGCCAGGGTGAAACGCTGGGGCTGGTGGGCGAAAGCGGCTGCGGAAAATCCACCACCGGCAAGGCGTTGATGAACATGCTGAGCTACCAGGGCAGCGTCAGGCTGATGGGTCAGGAGCTCAACGGGCTGAAGGGCGAGGCGCTGCAAAAGGTGCGCCGCGACGTGCAGATGGTGTTCCAGGACCCCTACGCCGCGCTCAATCCGCGCAAGACCATCTTCGATCTGGTGGGCGAGCCGTTGCTGATCCACGATCACCTGCCTGAGCCGCAGCGCCGCGAACGTGTCGCCCAGTTGCTGCAGCAGGTCGACCTGCCGTCAGAGGCGATGGAGCGCTATCCACATCAGTTTTCCGGCGGGCAGCGGCAGCGCATCTGCATCGCCCGCGCCCTGGCGCTCAACCCCAAAGTCATCATCGCCGACGAATCCGTGTCGGCGCTGGATGTGTCGGTGCAGGCCCAGGTGCTGGACCTGCTCGAACGACTGCGCGCCGAGCATGGCCTGAGTTACCTGTTCATTTCCCACGACATGGCCGTGGTCGAGCGGATCTGCCATCGGGTCGCGGTGATGTACGGCGGTCGTATCGTCGAGATCGGCGCGCGCGATCAGGTCCTGCACAACCCGCAGCATCCTTACACCCGGCGCCTGCTTGCGGCCGTGCCAGTGCCGGAAGTGGGTCGACGCCGCGACTTCAAAAGCCTGCTCAAGGAGCTGGAGCGGCCCGACCCGATCAAGCAGGCAGGCTTCGTGGCGCCACCGCAGCGGTTCACGGCGGTGGCGACCGATCACTGGGTTGCGCTGGAGTAAGTCGGTTCCTGTGTTTCGAGCGCGACTTTCGCCTGACTCACGCTGACATCGTGGGGCAGTTCGACGCCGTTTTTCGCCGCCAGGATTTCAGCCATGACGCTGACGGCGATTTCTGCCGGCGTCTTGCTGCCGATGTAAATGCCGATCGGGCCACGCAGGCGCTGAAGCGACGCCTCGGTTTCGCCGAAGTGCTCGATCAGGCGCTCGCGTCGCTGCTGGCTGTTGCGCCGCGAGCCGATGGCACCGATGTAGAACGCCGGCCCTTGCAGCGCTTCGAGCAAGGCCAGATCATCGAGTTTCGGATCGTGGCTCAACGCAACGATGCAGGTGCGCAGATCGGCGGAAAACGCCCGCACCACGTCATCGGGCATCCCGACGATCTGCTCCACGCCGCTGACCGACCAGGTCTGCACGTACTCGGGGCGAGGATCGCAGACCGCCACTTTGAAGCCGTTGAACAAGGCCATGGTCGCCAGATACTCAGCCAGCGCTCCGGCACCGATCATCAGCAGGCGATACCCGGGCCCCAGCGTATTGAGCATCACCTGGCCGTCGAAGGCGAATTGCTCGGGCGTGACGCTGTGTTCAAGCGTCACTGCGTTGCTCGCCAGGTCCAGACGGCGACGCACCAGGCGCCCGGCGTCGAGGTGAACCAGCAGTTCATCCAGCGCTTGCCACGACGGGCTGAATTCGAAAATCAATTCCAGCGTTCCGCCGCACGGCAAGCCGAAGCGGTGGGCTTCGTCGGCACTGACGCCGTAGCGCGCCACTTGCGGCGGTCCGTCAGTCATGCCCGGACCGCCGTGGGCAGTGGTGTAGCGATGAATCAGGTCATCCTCGATGCAGCCCCCGGAAACGCTGCCGGCGACCCGGCCGTCGCTGCGCAGGGCCATCATCGAACCCACCGGCCGCGGCGAGGATCCCCATGTCCGCGCCACCGTCGCCAGCAGCACGCGCTCCCCGGCCCGCAGCCAGTCACGGGCCGTGCGCAGGACCAGCAAATCGATGCTTTCCATGGTGCGGCTCCTTATCGCATCTGCAAAATGATGGGCGTGCTGCTGGCCGGGTCGGTCCGCTCGCGCAGCTTGCCGACGGCCTGCGCGTCCACTGCCCCGCCCTGATTGCCCCATGTGCCGCGCACGAAGGTCAGGACATCGGCGATTTCCTGATCCGACAGCTGCTCACGAAACGCCGGCATCCGGTATGCGTCGGGTACGCCGGCTGCGACGATGCGCTGCGAACCGTTGAGGGTGATGTTGATTGCAGATGCGTTTTCCTTGGCCAGTGCCGACGTGGAGCCGGCCAATGGCGGCATCCATTCGGACTGCCCCTTGCCGTCGACACCGTGACACGACGCACAGCGGGTCACGTAGGTGTGTGCGCCGGGCGAATCCGGACGCGCCGCAACTGAGGTTGCCTGGTACTGCCAGGGGCTGCCGTCGCGCCCCGGGTCGCCCGGCAGCGACTTGAGGTAACGCGCAATGGCCGTCAGGTCCTCGTCACTCATGAACTGCGTGGAGTTGTTGAATGCTTCGGTCATGGAGCCGAAAACGACCGCATGCTGATTGCGCCCGGCCTTGAGGAACTGAACGATCTCAGGCTCGTTCCAGCGGCCCAGCCCGGTGTTGTGGTCGTTGCGCAGGCTCGGCGCGTACCAGCCATCGAGCAAGGCGCCAGCAAGGAACGGCGTGCCGGATTCATCCAGCGCTTTCTCGTTGAACGCTAGCCCGCGCGGCGTGTGGCAACTGCCGCAGTGGCCCGGCCCCTGAACAATGTAGGCACCGCGATTCCACAGCGCGTCCTTGCCAGGTTTCGCCGCATACGGCGCAGGTTCGGTGAAGACGCCGTTCCATAAAGCAATCGGCCAGCGCATGTTCAACGGCCAGGGGATATCGCTCTGGATGTTCACCTGCTGCACCGGCGCCACGCCCTTCATGAAGAAGGCATACAGCGCTCGCACGTCGTCGTCACTCAGCTTGGCATAAGACGGGTATGGCATCGCCGGATACAGGCGTCGTCCGCCCGGTGCCACGCCATGACGCACGGCGCGGTCGAAGTCGGCCAGGCTGTAAGCGCCGATGCCGGTCTCGCGGTCCGGGGTGACGTTGGTGGTGTGAATCGCCCCCAGCGGCGTGGCCATTTCCAGACCACCGGCGAAAGGCGCGCCGCCCGGCACGCTGTGGCAGGCCACGCAGTCGCCGAGCCGTGCCACGTATTCGCCCCGGGCGACCAGCGCCGGAGCCAGGTCGGCGGCCGCGACCTGATCGTTTTCCAGGGACGAGGCAGGCTCGCGGGTGACGTACCAGGCCAGCAGGCCTGCCGCGACCAGGCACAGCAGCGCCAGCCAGCCAGCGGTTCTTGCGAATCGGCTGTTATTCATGAGTACTCCGGCGCAGGTCAGGTAAAGGTGTATCGGCTCAAGGGCATGCTGCGAATCCGCTGCCCGGTCAGTGCCGCCACGGCGTTGGCGACCGCCGGTGCCACCGCTGGCAACGGCGGTTCACCGATGCCGCCCATCTTTTCCCCGCTCTCGACAATCCGCACATGCACCCGCGCCATCCGCGAGGGCGGCAAAATCGGATACAGGTCGTAGTTGCGCGCGCGCGGTTTGCCGTCGATGTACACCGCCTCTTCCAGCAGCACCTGCGACAGGCCAAGGGACACGGCGCCGGCGACCTGCGCCTCGACGATGGCCGGATTGACGATGCTGCCCGGATCGATGGCCTGCCAGATGTCATGCACCTTGACCTGGCCCTGCTCGATCGACACTTCGGCAATCACCGCGGTCTGAGTGCCGAACGGCGATGCCATGGCCACTCCGCGCGCCCGTTTGCTGCCGTCTTCGGCGGTAAACGGCCCGCGCTTCCAGCCCCCCGACAAGTTGCCCACCGCGTTGAGCAAGGTCGTCAGACGCTTGTTGTCGCGCAGCAAGTGCAGGCGCAGTTCGAACGGGTCCTTGCCGCCTTTGTCGGCGAGTTCATCGAGAAAGGCTTCGTAGAAGAAATCATTCAACGAGTTGCCCACCGAGCGCCAGTAGCCCAGTGGCACCGGCCCCTTGACGTAAATCTGGGCGATGCGCTTGTTGGCAATGGCGTATGACTTGCCGGCCAGGCCCTCCAGCGCAGTCGGGTCGATCTTATCGCCTTGCTTGCCCGCCAGAGACTCGGTCGGTCCTTCCGTGGCACTGACCGCCTCGATTGCGACCGGCCAGCCGTCGTTGTCCAGCGCGCCGCGAAAATTCACCGCAGCGACCGGACGAAGCACGTCGCGCAGGAACTCTTCCTCACGGCTCCAGATCAGCTTGACCGGGCGCCCGACCGCCTTGGCCAGAGCGATGGCCTGAGGATAAGGATTGGCGGAGTCATAGAGGAAATGCCGACCAAAGAACCCGCCCAACAGCGGCGAATGCAGCGTGATTTGCGAAGGGTCCAGACCGGTGCGTTTGGCGATGTCGGCACGGTACATTTCCGGCGCCTGATTGGGCAGCCAGATTTCCAGCGAACCGTTGGCGTCAAAGCGTGCAAGGGCCGATGGCGGCTCCAGTTGGGCGTGATGCAGATATTGGTTGTGGTACGTGGCTTCGATGCGGGTCTTGGCGTTGGCCAGCGCCGCGGCGACATCACCTTCGTTTTCATCGTCACGGGCAGGGCCTTTTTCCGCGGCCAGACGCTTGAAGTACTCTTCGGTGGAAAAGTCCGCAGGCATGGCGCGCACTGTCGAATCGGCAGCAGCCTCCAGCCAGTCGACCTGCACCGCTTCAACGGCGCGCTTGGCATGCCACCAGCGCTCAGCCACCACGGCAACGGCGCCGGGCAGACGATGCACCGAATGCACACCCTTCATGGCTTTGACCTGCTCTTCGTTGCGCAGACCTCCAACCGTCATGCCCAGACGCGGCGCATGTTGCACGGCGGCATGCAGCATGCCGTCGACCTTCAGATCGATGCTGTACAGCGCCTTGCCGGTGGACTTGTCGTAGGCGTCCAGACGCTTGACCGGTTTGCCGATCCAGCGAAAGCGGGAGGGATCACGCAATTGCACGCTGGCCGGATCGGGCACCGGCAGATCCATCGCCCGTTCCGACAACTCGCCGTAGGCAATGGAGCGGCCGGAGGCGGCATGCACCACTTTGCCGGGCTCTGTGGTGAGTTCGCTGACCGGTACGTTCAGCGCCTGGGCGCCGGCCTGCAGCAGCATCGCCCGGGCCAAGGCACCTAACCGGCGCATGGTCGGATAACTCATCCGCACCGACATGCTGCCGCCGGTGATGCGCATTCCGTTCTCCATCACGTAATAGGCGTCGCCCGGCGGCGCGCACTCAACGAGGAAGGTGGCGGGATCGGCGTCGAGCTCTTCACCGACAATCTGCGCCATCGCGGTGAAGGTGCCCTGCCCGCCTTCGATGAACGGCGACAGCAGGCGCACGGTGTTGTCCGGACGAATTTCAAGGAAGGCAGGCACCTGCGTTCCGCGCTCGGCGGGTGCCGCCGCGGCCGCTTGCACCCGGGTGGCGCCCAGCGGCAAACCGAACCCCAGCACCAGCGCGCCCACGGCGCTGCCCTTGAGGAAACGACGACGGGACAGGTTGACCGGATCGTTGAGATTCTGGCCGATGAGCTGCTCGATGGCGTCCAGTGGCGCGTTCATCATGCATCCCCCTTCGCACTGTGACCGGCAAGGTCATGCACAGCGGCGTGAATGGCGTTGTACGTGCCGCAGCGGCACAGATTGATCATCGCCGCATCGATCTCGGCGGCGCTGGGCTGCGGCGTGTGCTTGAGCAACGCGGTCGCCGCCATCACCTGCCCGGACTGGCAGTAGCCGCATTGAGCGACCTGATGCTCGACCCAGGTGGCCACCACGCGTTTGCCGACCTCGTCGGACTCGATGGCTTCGATGGTGGTGACTTCGCGTCCCACCACACCGGCCACCGGCGTGACACACGAGCGCACGACATTGCCATCCACCAGTACGGAACACGCACCGCACTGCGCCAGCCCGCAACCGTACTTGGTGCCGGTCATGCCCAGGTCATCGCGGATCACCCACAGCAAGGGCGTGTCGGCGTCGGCGTCGACCTGGTAAGTTTTCTGGTTGATTCGTAGTTCCATGGCTCACCCGCTGATCATCGGTTGATGTGCTTTTTCTAGTTTTTCCGGGCGGCCATGCATCGTACCGCCGGTGGCTCAAGGTGCGTTTATCCTGGCGCGATCGCCTCGACAGTCCCATTACGCAGTTGTTCGATGTCACGCCTGGGCGCTGCGCCGGAGCGCCGGCCGATGCTCGACGCATGAAGCGACGGCTGGCCAGGACTGGCAGCGCTCGTGGTGATGGGCGCCTGATCAACGAACTCTAGCTCGCGCGCGAAGCGTTTCCTATCCACACCCCTGCAAGGTCAGAGGATTGGGCAAGTATTCAGGAGGATTGCGCTATGCAAGATCGTCAAGAGAGCCCGCAAACCCACCTGCCGGATAGCTTTGTGTATGATCACACCGGGCCGATGCTGCCCGCCGCTCGCTGCGTACGCAAAGGTGAAAGCATTGTTGTTCTTCCCGTTCCTGTCGCATCTCTCAAGCGTCGAGGTCTGGCAACGCGAGCACCCATATGCCTTGACCCAGGGAGCTACGATGGTATCGATCGAACAGGCCAAACAAATGGCCAAAGGGCTGCGCGCCTCGCTGGCGGCGCGCGAGCAAACGCTCACTCACGCGGCTGCGCTGGAAACGGTGGCGCATCAACTGGGCTACAAGGACTGGAACACTGCATCGGCGATGCTACCCGGCAACGATTCAACCGGGGCCATCACGTTCGACAAAACCATTCCGATACTGCGCATGTTCGATGAAGCCAAGGCACGGGAGTTCTACCTGGATTTTCTCGGTTTCAGCGTCGAATTCGAGCATCGTTTCGAAGCCGGCATGCCGCTTTATCTGGGGATAAGCCGGGGCGCTCTGCTCCTGCATCTTTCCGAGCATCATGGCGACGCGAGCCCTGGTGCGACGATCTTCGTACCGATGCGCAATATCGAGCGCCTGCGCGACGAGCTGCAGGCCCGGCGCTACGGATACGGGCGTCCGGACATCGTTGAGCAAGACTGGGGACAGGTGCTTGAGGTCTACGATCCTTTTGGTAACCGGATCCGGTTCTGCCAGAGCTGATTGACCTCCAACAGCACTTCCACGGCTTTGCCTCAAGGCAATTTCTTGAGGCAAACCCGCCGAACTGAAGCACTCAACGCAAAAAAATAATCCAGATGCGACGTCCATATGCGCGTTTGCGACAAATGATGGCCATTCGCCGCATTTCGCTCAACAGCCCTGAACCAACCTGCCATCTTTGCCTCGAAGCTCTACAAATCTTGTACAGAAAATATTTCCCGTACAACTCCGCTTCCGAGATGCAATGGATGGTCGCCACCCGCGGGCCCTCTCGGGCGTGTCACCGTAATGCCTGCTGGCGAGAATGCCCCAATGCTGAGAAAACTGAAAATCCAGGCCCGGACCCTCCTGTGCTTCATCGCAATCATTTTGATGCTCGTCGCCCTTGGCCTGTTCTGCGTGGCCCAGATGAGCACGATCCGTCAGGCCGTGACAGAGATGGAAACCCGTTCCATTCCGGCCATCAACCTGAGCAATGAGCTGGGGGTCAACGTTTCGCGCTTGCGCATCACGGCCTATCAGTCACACACCTTCACCTCCAAGGCCGATCATCTTGCCGCGGCCAACACCATCGCGGGTCTTGAGAAGCTGATCGACCAGAATCTCGCCGCCTACCGGAACAGCGCCGATACCCCCGCCAAGCAAGAGGCGCTGGGCAAGCTGTCCCAAGCCTATGAAGGATACAAAAGCGGCGTGGCGCAAGAGCTGAGCATGATGGAGGCCGGTCGCCCGGATGACGCAGCGGCCCAGCTTCGTTCGATGGCAGCGTTCGGGACCACCTTCAATGAACAGACGGAACTGCTGAACCGGCTTGAACGCGAGCACGCCCACGACGCCGCACTGGAGGCGGCGCAAGCCTACAGTCAGGCGCGGCTGGTGGCGCTGATCGCGATCGGGCTGGCGGTGGCTGCCTCGCTCGTGCTGAGCTGGCGCTTCAGCCTGAGCATCAACAGGCCACTGAGTGTCGCACTGGCGACGTCACGGCGCATCGCGGCGAATGATTTGAGCGGCGAAATAGACAACAGCGGCTCTGACGAGCCGGCGCAACTGCTGCAGTCTCTGAGCGTGATGCGCAACAACCTGCGCAACACGATCGGCGAAATCACCCAGTCCACCGAGCAGCTGTCCAGCGCCGCCGAGGAAATGAGTCAGGTGATGGCGCAAAGCAGCGAAGGCCTGCGCCAGCAGAATCAGGAAATCGATCAGGCGGCAGCGGCGTTCAACCAGATGAGCGCGGCAATCGACGAAGTGGCGCGCAATGCGGTCTCGACATCGAACGAATCGAAGGCCTCCTCGCAGACCGCACAGCAAGGCCAGAATGAACTGAGCGAGACCATCGAATCCCTGAACACGGTGGTGACCCGTGTCAACACCACCTCCGAACGCGTCCAGAGCCTGGCCCAGCAGACGGTTGAAATCAGCAAGGTGCTGGACGTGATTCGCTCGGTGGCGGAGCAGACCAACCTGCTGGCGCTCAACGCTGCCATCGAAGCCGCGAGGGCCGGCGACGCTGGCCGAGGGTTCGCCGTGGTCGCCGACGAGGTTCGCGCCCTGGCCCATCGCACAGGACAGTCGACCCGTGAAATCGAAGCACTGATCGGCAAGGTCGAGCAATCGACCCGCGAGACCGTCGATGCCATGCAATCCAGCGCCGAGCAGACCACCGACACCTTGCAGCGCGCTGGCCGTACCGATGAAGCGCTGAATCAGATCACGGTCGCCGTGGGCATCATCAATGAGCGCAATATCGTCATCGCCACCGCCGCCGAGCAGCAAGCGCAAGTGGCTCGCGAGGTCGATCGCAATCTGGTGCGCATCCGCGACCTGTCGCAGCAGACGTCCAAGGGCGCCGAGCAAACCAGCGTGGCGAGCCATGATCTGTCCAGGCTGGCATCGCAACTCAAGACCATGACCAGCCGATTCACGTTGTAGGTGTTTTTCGAGGCTGCGTGCCAACTGATATCATCGCCTCCTGCCAAGCCGGGAACACGCCATGAATCGCCGCAAGAAGATCAAGCAACTGCTGGAAGCGCACGCCAAAAAGGCCAACGCCAAACTGGCGCCGCGCAAGCCCAGATATATCAGCAAGGCCGACCGGGCCAAGCTCGCCGAAGAGGCCGGTCAAAGCCCGGCCGACTCAACCGAAGGCTGACACTGTCAACGGGCGTGTACGCTGCCACTTATCCGGCACGAGGCCATCAGGGGCGAGACGCGATCTCGTCCAGATGGTCCAGCAAGTCCTGCGGGTCTTCATACACGCGCAACGCCCCTGCCCGCTCAAGCTCGCCGATGTCGTACCCACCGGAGAGCAAGCCGATGCCGGTCGCCTTGCAACGTCTGGCGGCGAGCATGTCCCAGATCGCATCGCCGATGACCAGGCACTCTTCGATGTCCACGTTCATGCGCTTCGCCGCCGCCAGGAACAGGTCAGGATCGGGCTTGCCGTAGTTCACATCGTCGCGGGTGATCAGGTCGACGTCGCCGATCTCCAGACCGAGCGCCTTGAGGTTGATTTTCGCGGTGTCCATCCCGCCGCTGGTGGCGATGCACCACTTCAGATTGTCGTTGCCCAGTGACTGCAACAACGCTTTGGCGCCCGGCAGCGCGATAATCTGGCCCTGCAGCCGCTCGTAGGCTTCAGCGTGCCTGTCACTGAGGCGCTGGGCCTGTTCTTCACTGATGTCCAGGCCCGTCTCGCGGGACAGCGACTTGAGCATCAACCCGCCGCTCATGCCGATTTTCCTGTGGATGCGCCACATCGCCAACGGAATGTCTTCGGCGTCGAGCGCCTCTTTCCAGGCCGCTACGTTCTGGTAAACGCTGTCTGTCAGCGTGCCGTCCAGGTCAAAAATGAACGAGGTCTGTGGGCGCATGGGATTCTCTTCTGCTTCGATCGACCGTCGGACACAGGCCAAAAAATGAGGGGTTCCTTGCCAGGCATGGCTGTCAGGAATGTGCAGGTCCGGGTTTTGTCGCTCGACGTTCGCAGCCAGATGACCTGCGGGCGACGCGCTGGAGAATGCGTATGGGCTGGTCGAGCAGCCTCTCGACCCGCATCGGGGCCGGCAAGCCAGAACAGTCGGGCGACAATCAAACCATCTGCCCTGTTTCGAGTGCGCACGGCATCAGGCGTTCGATCTTTCTCGGCGCGCGCCCACACCCGCCAGCAGGCACTGCCGAGCAAGCGGCGCGAAGTGGCGAACGCGGTTTTTCAGGTACACCGAGGCCACCGGAATCACGACGACTGCGTCGCCGATCGCGGGACAAGCCACGCTCCCACACCTGCCGCAACGCCAAAAGAAAACATCCGCCATCAATTGGATGATTCCACTCGCTCGCAACCGTAGGAGCGTGGCTTGTCCCGCGAACTGGCGCGAAGCGGCAGCAACCCCGGCATACGCGGTTTTTCGGATGCACCGCAGCCAATGGGTGGTGGGCAAGCAGCCCGGTTCAGCTGGCGGCCGGAAGCGACACCAGTTCCAGTTGCGAACCCCATGGCGTCAGCACGTAGAACCAGCGGATGCCGTCGGGATTGGTGATCGGCTCGTTGAGCACCTTGAGGCCTCGGGCTTTGACGACGGCCAGGCTGCGGTCGATATCGGTGGTGCGCAGGGCAATGTGGGTCGCGCCGATATCGTCTTCATGGGGTGGCTGATGGTCGATCTGCGGACCTTGATACTGGAACAGCTCGATCTTGGAACCGCCGTTGAGCTGCAGCATGGTGAAGCGTTGCAGCTCGCTGGACTCACGCCAGTTGAAACTGGCTTTCCATTCAGCGGGAATGGCGCCCGGGCGGACGTCGGAGATGACTTTCGCGCCCACCAGTTCGTTGAAGAAGGCCGTCGCCGCGTCGATGTCCGGCACGTTGATGCCGACGTGATCGATCAACGACGCTTGCAGCGAAGGCGTCACGGGGCTTGCGGTGGCTGGCGTCGCGGCGTGCGCGGTGGTGAAGGCAAGGGTCAATGCGAGTGCTGCAAATGCGGCTGTTTTCATGTGTGTGTCCCCGAAAAGTCTGGGCAGGACGGCGCCGGGCGCCGCCTCGCGGGTTGTCTCAGATCTGAGCCTGGCCGCCATCGACGAACAGTTCGATGCCGTTGACGAAACTGGCGTCGTCGGAGGCCAGGAACAGCGCGGCGCTGGCGATTTCTTCGGGGTTGCCGACTCGGCCCATCGGCACTTGCGAGGCGAGGTAGTCGAGCAGACCTTGCTGTTGGGCGGCATCGGGGCCGGCCAGGTCAACCAGGCCCGGGGTTTTGGTGGCGCCGGGGCTGATGGTGTTGACGCGGACGTTGCGGTCCTTCAGGTCCAGGATCCAGCTGCGGGCGAAGGCCCTCACAGCGGCTTTCGAAGCCGAGTAGACACTGAACGCGGCGGTGCCTGAGCTGCCGGCGGTGGAGCCGGTCAGGATCACCGAGGCGTTCGTTGCCAGCAGCGGCAGCGCTTTCTGCACCGTGAACAGCACGCCCTTGACGTTGCGGTCGAAGGTGTCGTCGTAGTGCGCTTCGGTGATCTCGCCCAGGGGCAGCATCGAACCGCCGCCTGCGTTGGCGAACAGCACGTCGAGGCGTCCTTGCTCGGCAGAGATCTGCTCGTACAGGGCATCGAGCTGTTCCAGACGTGTCGAGTCGACCCGTACGCCGGTGGCGTTGCCGACCAGCGCAACGGCCTTGTCGAGTTCGGCCTGGCGGCGGCCAGTAATGTAGACGTATGCGCCTTCTGCGGCGAAGCGTTGAGCGGTGGCCAGGCCGATGCCGGTCGTGCCGCCGGTGACCAGTGCGATTTTGCCTTCGAGTTTGCGAGCCATGATGTTTCTCCAGTTTTCGTCAGTAAGTGGTTGCGATGTGGGAGAAGCTTATCGACGGCTGAAACATTTCAAAATAGAATTGTCCGCAATCCATCGTTGCAGAAATGAAATGAGCAAACTTCCTGATTTCGAAGGTTTAGCGATGTTCGCCAAGGTGGCGGAAGAAGGATCGTTCGCCGCCGCAGCCCGGCTTATGGGTGTCTCGGTGCCGACCGTGTCCAGAGCCGTGGCGCGACTTGAGGAACGCCTGGGCGGACGGCTGTTCAATCGCACTTCCCGGCAACTGGCGCTGACCGAGTTCGGCGCGAGCATGGCGACCAAGGCCGGAGAGATTTATCGCCAGGCCGAAGAAGTCGAAAGCGAAGCGCAGGACCTGTCGGTGCAGCCGCGCGGGCTGATCCGCCTGGCGGTGCCCATGTCGTTCGGCCTGCGCTGGGTCGCGCCGCTCATGCCGAAACTGGTGCGCCAGTACCCGGAACTGTCGGTGGACCTGCACCTGTCCGACGCGACGGTCGATCTGATCGCGGAAGGTTTTGATGCAGCGTTGCGCATCGCCGTGATGCCCGATTCTTCGCTGGTTGCCCGCCGGCTCTGTGCCGTCACTCAGTTTCTCGTGGCGTCCCCCGCGTACATCAAGGCTCACGGGCGCCCCGCGCATCCGCGGGAACTGGCGAGCCGGCCTTGCCTCAGTTATGCGTACCGGGCGCGCAGCCAGGTCTGGCGCTTCACCCATGAAGACGGTACTGAGGAAGACGTGGTGCCGAACGGTCCACTGCGGGTGACCAACTCGGATGCGCTGATCCCCATGTTGCTGGAAGGGATGGCCGTCGCCGAACTGCCGGAATTCATGGCCAGCGAATTCCTGGCCGACGGCAGGCTGGAGGCGCTCTTGCCGCAATGGAGCATGACTCGCGGCGGCTTGTACTTCGTCACACCTTCGGCGCGGACTCGTCCGGCGAAGATCAAGGCGCTGTCCGACTTTTTCGCCGAGCACCTCTCGGCACCGGCGTGGCGCTGGCCCCGTTGATCGCGCGCCATCGTACGGCACCCACTCGGCCTTTCATAAATGAAACGATGAGTTGCCATAGTTTCTATTTTTGACAACTCGCGTTTTCCGTACCTTGACGCCTGTCGGCCCCACACCGCGGCCGACACGACCCGACTGGCTCAAGGAGATGATCATGAAAAACGCCGTCCAACTGCTGCAGATGTACCTGGAATCCATTCAAGACCCACGCGCCGCCGCGGCATTGTTCGCAGACGATGGCGTGCTCGAACTGCCCTACCTTCAATCGCTGGGCATCACCCATCGCGTGCAAGGACCCGCTCAGATCGAAGCGTTCATTGCCTCGCTGCTGGCTAAAGTCCCGGATTTCCGCTTCAAGCGCGTGCGCTTTCTGATCGACACGCCCGATCAGGCCTTCGCCGAATACGACGTCGAGGCGCTGGTCCCGGCAACGGGCCGCCTGTACCTGCAGTCGTACGCCGGACGGCTGGTGGCCCACGAGGGCAAGATCCAGCTGCTGCGCGAATCGCTGGACACCGTTGCTGCGGCGAAGGCTTTCGCGCCTGCCGATCCAGTGACCTCAGACGACGCCCGCTGACCCGACCTGCCCCTCGCCGGCCCGCGCGGCGCCATCGTGCGGCGCGGCCATGACCGCCGGCAGTGCGCCATCAACTCCCCTGTTTCGGGCCGCTTATACGAAGGTCTGTATCGCCTATGCGCATCGACTATGGCAGCGGCAGGGCGGCTGCCGGATCATGATCCCAGTCCCATCACTGTCGTGCGACGCCTTCATTCGCCCGACTCCAACCGCGCCAGCTGCCTTCAGGGGATCACCATGAATGCTCACGTGTCATCCAGAGTCGTATTGATTCAGACCCGTCCAGGTTTCTCGGCCAGGTGTGCGCAGTTGATGCAGGATTCAGTGCGGCGCGCTCGGAGTATCGAAGGGTGCGTGGACTGCCAGCTGCAGGCCCATCAGCCTGATCCGGGACGCTGGACCATCCGGGGCGCCTGGAGCAGTGAAGACTCGATGCTCGCCAGTCTTGCGCAGGTGTTTCAGCCAGCGTTCGACAACCTCATCGCCAGCAACACATTGCTGTCCATCCGGATCAGCGAAGAAGATTTCTGATCGGCCAGCGCGGCCAAGACCGTCCGCATGCTCGGCCCCACCCCCAAAGCCTGTGGCGGCTTCAGCCGGCAAGCATCGTCGGGTGCTGCAGGATCACACGCATTCCTTGGCGGCACGGCCGAAGCCGGAAGCCATCAAGCTGCGTTCGTAGACGAAAATCTTCCCGCCGGTTGAGGCTTTGTAGGCCTCGATGACGTTGTCCGCCGCGACGGTACTTGGCACGGTGATCCGGTAATGCCGTTGAGGCTGGGACAGGATCGGGCTCATCGAATGACCTTGCAACTTAGGCACGACGCACGCCGCGAACTGTTCGGGAGACTTGCTGGTTTCCAGGGTCAGCGTCGGCTCGTTGGGAGCGGTCGCACAGCCTGCCAGCAGCGAGCAGGCAATCAAGGCGGCGGAGGCGAATACAGTGCGCATGGGCGGTGTCCTGTCAAAAATTCTGCCGTTCGGGCAGGGTCTTCATATACAGGCCATTGTCCAGTTCAGGCGCCGAAACTGAACTCGTAAAGCGTGATGCTCACTATCGATATCGCCGATACTCCCTGCCCCCGCCCCGCCCCCGCGCAACAGGCGCAACCCGGTTCGCTCAGCTCTGCAGACGCGAAGCGGACCGGCGGATGATCTTGATCGAATGCTTGATGTTGGGTTTGCGCGTGACGCTGATGGCGCGCTGGGTGACGGTGTCGAGGGTGATGTTCCAGAAGCCGGTGCTCGGCACGACGATTTTCGCCGGGAAGCGATCAAACGCGCCACCATGGTAGGTGTGTCGCCCACCATTCTTGAAACTGCGAAAATTGGCGTCGTTCATGAGGCGGATGTTGCAGGTGTTCGAACATTCGATCACCACAATGTCGTCTTCATTGAGATGCTCGCGCTGGTGAATGAATTTCACGGGGGATTCCACAGGAGTTGTAACCGGGGCGCAAGAATACCACGGCGGGCCCTGCCCTTGCCCGTTGTCTCCGGTCATCGCCGGTCGCCGCCGGACAGCGACACAACCGAAAAACCCGGATCGTTTGTCCCTGTCTCAACGCGATGAAAATCTCGGACCACAGTGAATTTTTTGCCCTGCTCTCGTATCTGATCGAAAACAGCGTGCTACCAAAACAATGGCATCGACCAGCCGGGGTGTTCCGACCGGCGCAGGTTCGGCTTCTGCGGAAGGCAGCACGACAGATCAGCGACAGAGTGTTCCTATGAAATTACGCAAGAAAAAAGTCAGCCCTATCGGCTTGCAAGACATCACCATCGTCGACGACGGCAAGATGCGCAAGGCGATCACTGCCGCCGCGCTGGGCAACGCGATGGAGTGGTTCGATTTCGGTGTTTACGGCTTCGTCGCCTACGTGCTCGGCAAGGTTTTCTTCCCCGGCGCCGACCCCAGCGTGCAGATGATCGCGGCACTGGCGACCTTCTCGGTGCCTTTCCTGATACGGCCGCTGGGCGGCCTGTTCTTCGGCGCACTGGGCGACAAATACGGACGACAGAAAGTCCTCGCAGCGACCATCGTGATCATGTCTCTGAGTACGACAGCCATCGGACTGATCCCCTCCTACGCATCGATCGGCATCTGGGCGCCGATTCTGCTGTTGCTCGCCAAGATGGCGCAGGGCTTTTCGGTGGGCGGCGAATACACCGGCGCTTCGATTTTCGTCGCCGAATACGCCCCGGACCGCAAGCGCGGTTTCCTCGGCAGCTGGCTGGACTTCGGCTCGATCGCCGGTTTCGTGCTCGGCGCCGGAGTGGTCGTGCTGATTTCCACTGTCATCGGCGAGGATCAATTCCAGGAATGGGGCTGGCGTCTGCCCTTCTTCCTTGCGCTGCCACTGGGCATGCTCGGCCTGTATCTGCGTAACGCGCTGGAAGAAACCCCGGCGTTCCAGCAGCATGTGGAGAAGCTGGAACAAGGCGACCGTGAAGGCCTTTCAGGCGGACCGAAAGTGTCGTTCAAGGAAGTGGCGACCAAGCACTGGCGCAGCCTGATCACCTGCATCGGCATCGTCGTGGCGACCAACGTCACGTACTACATGCTGCTGACTTACATGCCCAGTTACCTGTCGCACAACCTGCACTACAGCGAAAACCATGGCGTGCTGATCATCATCGCGATCATGGTCGGCATGCTTTTCGTTCAGCCGCTGATCGGCTTCGTCAGCGACAAGATTGGCCGCAAGCCTTTCATCGTGATCGGCAGCATCGCCCTGTTCATCCTGGCGATCCCGGCATTCATGCTGATCATCAGCGGCAAGATCGGCCTGATCTTCGCCGGGCTGCTGATACTCGCCGTGGTGCTCAACTTCTTCATCGGCGTCATGGCGTCGACGCTGCCCGCGATGTTCCCGACCCACATCCGCTACAGCGCGCTGGCGAGTGCCTTCAACGTGTCGGTGCTGATCGCCGGCCTGACGCCGACCGCCGCAGCGTGGCTGGTGGAAAGCACCGACAACCTGTACATGCCCGCCTACTACCTGATGGTGATCGCGGTCATCGGCTTCGTCACCGGCATCACCATGAAAGAAACCGCCAACAAGCCGCTACGTGGCGCGGCGCCTGCGGCTTCGGACATCGAGGAAGCGAAGGAACTGTTGCAGGAACATCACGACAATATCGAGCAGAAAATCGAGGACATCGACGCGCAGATCGCCGAACTCGAAGCCAAGCGCAAGGAGCTGGTCCAGCAGCACCCGCGCATCAACTGAGGCCCGCGGCCGGGTCGCGCCCCTTCAAGGGTTCAGCCCAGCAGCTCAGTGATCCAGCGAACATGGGCCTGGAGTTCGTTGAGTTTTACCTCGGGCACCGCCACGCGGGCCCGGGCGAATTGCTCAAGGGTGCGTTGCCTGAGGCGCAACACGCGCCGCCATTTCTCCAGAAACGCCGGGCTGCGCGCCTGCAGCTGCACAGGGCCGAAGTACAGCTCCTGTGCGGTGTAGGCAACGTGGCCCTGACGCTCGGCGACGATCATTTCGTAGTCGAAGCGATTCTCCCGCAGCACTTCCTCCCACACGATCCGGTAGCCGTTTTCCATCAACCAGCAGCGCAGCGGCTGTTCGCCGCCGTTTGGCTGAAGGATCAGGCGTTCGCTGCCAGTGAGGCGGGCTTTGCCGGCCTCGAGAATGTCGCGAATCGTCTCCCCGCCCATGCCGCACAGGCTGATCGCGGTGATCTGGTCATCCGGCTCGATCGCGGCCAGACCGTCTGCCAGACGCACCGTGACTGCCGCCTCCAGCGCGTTGTCGCGCACCACGCGCCGGGCGCTGTGGAAAGGCGTTAACGCCACCTCCCCGGCCACGGCTTTCGCGATGACGCCGCGCAACACCAAGGCAACCGGCAGGTAGCCGTGATCCGAGCCGATGTCGGCAAGCCGTGCGCCCGCCGGCACCAGCGCCGCGACGCGCTCCAGCCGTCTGGACAATGTCTGTTCGTTCAACCGCCGCTCCTTCACCTCTCGCGCCCGACGCCCTGCACCGGATCGGCGGCGATTCTGGCGGGCAACGCCCGCCATTTCAAATGGTACGCGCGATTGCCCGACCGCTACCCACCTTGAAAAAACCTACTCCAATGTATAGGCGAGGAGATAAATACGATGGGATAGAGTGATTGTCAGGCACTTGATTGATTGAGAACGCGTACAGGGCAGATAACTAACGCACTGCTGCATCGCTATGTATCGCGCTCATAAAGTTTCGCGAACGCGCGCATCGCTTAACATATTTTCCTTTTTAATCATAGGCTTATTGAAGTAACGCTTACTGCAAGCGAAGAACCTGGCGTCATTTCCACCGCACACCCATGACATTCAACAAGAACGGACGACTTCACCATGACCGAACATTCGTTGAGCACTCAGGCCACAACCCGGTTCATCGAAATCAGCGGCAGAACACTCGCTTATCGGACCTTCGGCAGCGGCACGCCGCTGCTGCTCTGCGTGAGATTCCGCGGGACGATGGATTCATGGGACCCGCTGTTTCTCGACAGCCTGGCGAATCAGGGTTTTCAGGTCACGGTGTTTGACTACAGCGGCCTGGGTCAGTCCACCGGCGAGCGCAGCTACAGCCCCGCGTCACTGGCCAAGGATGTCATCGAACTGATCATGGCGCTGGGCCTGGGCAAAGTGGTGATCGGCGGCTGGTCGGTGGGCGGCATTGCGGCGCAGATCGTTCTGGCCCAGGCACCGCAACTGGTCAGTCATCTGGTACTGCTGGCAACCACGCCGCCCGGCCAACTGGTCAAACCGGGCGAGGCGCTGTTCTACGAGCTGGCCAAGAGAGACAACGATTTCGACGACTTCGTCAGTCTGTTTTTCGAGCCTTCATCGGCCTCCTCCAAGGCTGCCGCCGAGCGCTCCTGGGAACGTCTGTCCGCACCCCGCGAGGACGCAAGTCCGGCCGTGCCTTTTGAGTGGGCAGGCGCGCAATTGGGTGAGGGGCCGAAGAACCCGGTATTCCCTGTGGACGCCATCCTGCAACTGCTGAAGAACACGACCGTGCCAGTGCTGCACGTTGGCGGCGACCATGACATCGCCTTCCCGGTCGAAAACTGGCACGCGCTGAGCGGCCAGTTGCCGACCCTGCAACTCATCACTTTCCCGCGCGCCGGACACGGTCCGCAACTCCAGTTTCCCCGCGCCGTGGCACGCCACATCGGCGCATTCGTCGGCTCTGATTCTGAATAAAGGTGACCCATGACAACCTCTCTGACATACCGCGCCATCGTCGCAACCGCCCCTGGCCAACTGGAACTGGTCGAACGGCCGATCCCGGATCCGGGTCGCGGTCAGGTCCGCATTCGTGTTGAAGCCTGTGGCGTCTGCCACTCCGACAGCGCGACAGTGGAAGGCCAGTTCCCGGGCATCAGCTACCCGCGTGTGCCTGGACACGAAGTCGTCGGTCGCATCGATGCACTGGGCGAAGGCGTTCAGGGCTGGAGCGTCGGCCAGCGCGTGGGCGTGGGCTTTCTGGCAGGCGAAGACGGCAGTTGCCCGTCCTGCCGACAGGGCGACCCGGTGAACTGCCATAACCCGGTCATCAGTGGCATCACCGTCGACGGCGGCTACGCCGAAGTGATGCTGGCCGAAGCCCGCGGGCTGGTGGGTGTTCCGGAGGAACTCGACGCCGCCGAAGCCGCGCCGCTGCTGTGCGCTGGCCTGACCACATTCAATGCGCTGCGCAATTCCAAGGCACGGCCGGGTGACGTGGTGGCGATTCAGGGCCTGGGCGGACTGGGTCATCTGGGCGTGCAGTTCGCTCGCAAAATGGGCTTCCACACGGTTGCCGTCGCGCGCGGCGCGGACAAAGCGCACCTGGCGCAGTCGCTGGGTGCACATCAATACATCGACTCCACTCAGGAAAATGTCGCCGATGCGCTGCGCGCGTTGGGCGGCGCGAAGGTGGTGCTGGGCACTGCGCCCAGCGGCAAGGGCATGGCCGAAACGATTTCGGGACTGTCGCCACGTGGGGAACTGATCGTGGTAGCCGTGCCGCCTGATCCGATCACGGTCAACGCCACCGACCTGATCTTCGGCGCGCGTTCCGTCGTCGGCTCGCTGACCGGCACGGTTTCCGACAACGAGCAGACGCTGGCCTTCGCCAGTCTGCAGGCGATCCGGCCAATGATCGAGACGTTCCCGCTCGAGCGGGCTCGCGAAGCCTACGACCTGATGATGTCGGCCAAGGTCCGCCTGCGTGCCGTGCTGGTGATGAACCCGGCCAACGCCTGAACCTCGACGCGCCCGACGCAAACGCCCCGCTCAGCGTTGATCCGCTGGCGGGGCGTTTTTGTTCCAGGGCCGTCGATGCGCAGGGCTTCAAGCTGCCGACAGATGCTCATAAAGAATGGTGGCGCCGACCAACATCAGCACGATGCCGCCGACGATCTCCGCGCGCTTGCCGACGACGTTGCCGAGCACGCGGCCGAGCATCACGCCGATCGTGACCATGACGGTGGTGGCGGCACCGATCGCCAGCGCGGCGACGACAATGTTCACGTTGACGAATGCCAGCCCGACGCCGACCGCCAGTGCATCGATGCTGGTGGCGAATGCCGTGATTGCCAGGATGAAGAACGAGTGCTGGTCGGGCTTTTCCTCTTCGGCCTCTTCGTGTTTGAGACCGTTATAGATCATGTGCAACCCCAGCAGGAGCAGCAGTACGAAGGCGATCCAGTGGTCCCAGTTCTCGACGAAACGGCTCGCGGCCTGGCCGATTCCCCAACCCACGATTGGCGTGATGCCTTCAATCACACCGAAGATAAGGCCGGTGCGCAGTGCTTCGGACAGGCGTGGTTCGTGCAGGCTGGAACCTTTGCCGATCGCGGCTGCGAACGCATCGGTGGACATGGCGAGCGCCAGGAATACGAGGGAAAAAGGATTCACGGTTTACGTCCGGTCGGGCTATGAGTCAACGACGCAACCACACGCCCGGCCTTAGGCATGGATGCATCGTCGGTCTCGCCAACCAAACGGTGTTCGCGCCACGGCTGCTGCCGAGAATGTTGACGCGAACGCTCTGGACGGTGGGTCCAGTGCAGGCTACTCCCCAACGGGGCAGCCACTATAACCAGTCAATGTGAAAAAAATATCAAATCGATTCGTTTATTTTATCGCGGGCCTGCCCGCGCCCTTTTTTCAGTGCCCCGAGGTTCAGCTGGGTGATTCGCACGACGGGTACGCCCTCCCCGTACCAGTCGTGCAAGGCGCGCACCGACTCCGCGCTGAAACGTCAGCCTTTGCGCGCGGCTTCAATCGCGGCAATGTCTATCTTGGTCATCTGCATCATCGCCTTGAAGGCACGGCTGGCCACGGCGGGATCGGGATCGGCAATGGCAGCGGTGAGCACCCGAGGCGTGATCTGCCAGGACAGTCCCCATTTGTCCTTGCACCAGCCGCAGACGCTGGCCTTGCCGCCGTTGCCGACGATGGCGTCCCACAGCCGATCCGTTTCGGCCTGATCCTCGGTCGCGACCTGAAACGAAAACGCCTCGCTGTGAGTGAATTCCGGTCCGCCGTTGAGGCCCAGACACGGGATGTTCATCACCGTGAACTCGACAGTGAGCACGTCACCCTTCTTGCCGGCAGGGAAGTCGTCAGGCGCCAGATACACGGCGCCGACCGCGCTGTCGGGAAAGGTCTGGGCATAGAACCGGGCGGCTTCCTGGGCGTCGCCGTTGTACCAGAGGCAGAGGGTATTTTTATTGTTCATGAGTCGATCTCCGAACAGGGTTGACCTGTCCAGTCTAGCCACGATCAGCAGGCCGATTTACTCAACCTTTACCTGTTCCAGACCTGCGTTTACACGAATCCGGTGTTTCATACGTCTATGGCGAACCCACTTTCTCGCCAAAGGAGACACCCATGCTTTCGAAGATGACCCAAGCCCTGATCCTGTCCGGTTTACTGGTTGCCGCAGGAACGGCATCCGCGAACGAGCGCGATGTGGTCGTGCCCGTCATCGCCGGAGCAGCCGTAGGCGCAGTCCTCGCGACGGTGATTGCCAGTTCCGGCGGCCACTCATCGCACCGTCACGATTACCGGCCACAGCCGCGTTATCAACCGCGCTACCAGCCTGTCGCCTACGTGCCGGTGCAACGCGTGGAATATCGCCGTTTTGCCCCACCGCCGCCCCACGGCTACTACAACCATGGCCATGACCGCGGCTACAACAGGGGATATGACCGCGGCTACGACCACTCGCGTGGTAACGGTCGCTGGTAAATGCATGCGAGGGCCGGCGTCTGCGATGTCACCGGCCTTCGCCCGTTCTTGAATACGCCGAGCGCTGAAAAACCCCGCTGCCACCGCAACGGAACCGTTTCAGCAGGTTAATGGTCAATCCCCTCAAGGCACGCATCACCGTGCCACCATCGTCTACGCCTTCTGCGCAGACGATCGCTGAGCAAAGGATGACCCATGACCACGACCGCTGACACGGCCTCCAGTACAGGCCTCAAACCGCAGACCTACATGGCCGTCATTGCGACCGTCGCCGCGATCGCCGGCGGCCTGTACGGCTATGACACGGGGATCATCTCCGGCGCCCTGCCGCAGATTGCCAATGACTTCCAGCTCGACTATCGCGCTCAGGAATGGGTGACCGCAGCGATTCTGCTCGGCGCGGTGATCGGCGCGATCTGTTCCACTCGCCTGTCGGCCAGCCGTGGCCGACGCACCACCATCATGATCGTCGCGGCGATCTACTGCATCGGCGTGCTCGCCGCCGCGCTGTCGCCCAACGTCTGGTGCCTGGCTGCGGCGCGACTGGTGCTGGGTTTCGCGGTCGGTGGCTCGACCCAGATCGTACCGACGTACATCGCCGAACTGGCGCCTTCGGACAAACGTGGGCGGCTGGTGACCTATTTCAACGTCTCCATCGGCGTCGGCATTCTGCTGGCAGCCATTGTCGGCGTGGCCGGCCAGAACCTGTTCGACTGGCGCTGGATGATAGGCATTGCCCTGGTGCCGTCGCTGCTGTTGCTGCTGGGCATGAGCAAGCTGCCGGGCAGTCCGCGCTGGCTGGTGGAGAACGACCGTCGCCGCGACGCGGCTGAAGCCCTGTCGCTGGTGCGCGAGACTCGCCGCGAGGTCAAGGAAGAGATCGCCGACATTCAGGAAGTCGTGGAAAAGCGTGACCAGTTGCCTAACGTCGGCTGGGCCGCGCTGAAGGAACGCTGGGTCAGGCCGGCGCTGGTCGCAGGCCTTGGGATTGCCGCGTTCACCCAGCTGAGCGGCATTGAGATGATGATCTATTACACCCCCACCTTCCTCAAGAACGCAGGCTTTGGCGCTTCGGCTGCGCTGTGGTCGGCCTTGGGGGTTGCGGTGACGTATCTGGTGATGACCTTCGTCGGCAAGATGATCGTCGATCACACTGGCCGGCGCACCCTGAGCCTGGCGATGATTCCGGGCGCGGTGGTCAGTCTGCTGGTGCTGGGTGCGGTGCTGCATTTCAATCTGGCGGGCGACACTCAGGCCTGGTGGATCATCGGCTGCCTGATCGTTTTCATGGTCTTCAACGCCGGCGGCATTCAGGTGATCGGCTGGCTGACCGGCGCGGAAATCTACCCGATCGCCATCCGCGATCAGGCCATCGGCCTGCATGCCGCCATGCTCTGGGGTTCCAACCTGCTGCTGACCGGCACCGCCCTGACGATGACCCACTGGCTGGGCGTCGGTGGCGCCATGTGGGTGTACGCCGGTCTGAACGCGCTGGCGTGGGTGTTCATCTATTTTCTGGTGCCGGAGACCGGCGGGCGCAGCCTGGAAGACATCGAGCGCAGCCTGCGCGATGGCACCTTCCTGCCCAAGTGATCCAGCGCCGCCACCGCGTCATATCTGCGGTGGCGGGCCCGAACCGTGCGAGGTTCAGCCGCTTGCTCAGTTGGCCGCGAATGCCACCAGGTTTTCGCGGCTGATGATGTCCGGCTCGGCGACATAGCCGATCTGTCGCGCAAACGCCTCGACGAACTGCCCGCGCAGACGCTGGATCTCCTGAGCACTGTAATTGACCAGCCCCCTTGCCAGCTCGGCACCGTCCGGGCCTCGGCAGATCACCATATCCCCGCGCTGGAACACGCCCTCCACACGCAGGATCATCAACGCCGTGACGCCGCCCTCCTGGGTTATTCCAGCGTAGGAGCCGGCGATCAGCTCAAGCACCCCGCGCATCGGCAATTGATTGGATAGCCAGCGCCCGCGCGAGGCCGCCGGATGGGTGTCCGAGAGCAGCAAGGTGCCCACCGACGCGCCGCTCGCGATGGCCTCGAGCACACCGCGTCGACGACCGTCGGCAATGATCGTGTGTGCCCCGGAGCGCGCCGCCAGACGCGCCGAACGCAGCCACGAACGCACGTCGTAACCGAAGCGCTCGGTCATGTCGTGGGCGCAGCGATCCAGTGCCGCATCCCCTGCACTGGCCTGGTCGATCAGCGTGTGCGCGGCGTCCGCTGCCAGGGTCAGGAAACCTTCAAGTTCGGTGAGCATGACGTAGGCATCGGCCTGCACCAGATTGACCACCAGCGCGCCAAGGCTGTCGGTGTCGCCGGCGCGGATGCCGTGGCTGGCAATGGTGCCGTTTTCGCTGACCACCGGAATCACGCCCATGCCCAGCAGCACCTGCATTGTGCTGCGGGCGTTGAGGTAGTGCTTGCGATGGGACAGATCGTCCTGAGTCAGGAGGATCTGCGCCGACTGCAATCCGACGCCCTGCAAGGCGTCGGCCCAGGCATTGGTCAACCGGATCTGTCCGATGGCCGCCAGTGCCTGGGTCTCGTGCAGCGGCAACGGCGCGGCCTGGCTCGAGCCTGCACAGGCGGCGGCGCCGGCCGACACCACGACCACTTCGATGCCGCGCTGACGCAAGGACGCCAACTGTGCCGCCAGGCGCTGCACGGCCTCGTGATTCAGGCCGCCTGCGCCGCCAATCAAGCGACTCTCGACATGGACCACCCAACGCCGGGTCGCGGCTAATTGTTCACGCATACATTCATCTCCGTTGTCAGCCTCTGACGCGTGCAACCCGCGTGCCGACTCACCGCGTCGGCGCAATGGTCACGCCGCTGCTCATCTGCGCCAGCACGCTGGCAGACTCAAGATCGGCCGCGTTGGAGCCGTGAATCACGTAGAGGACCTGCCCTTTTGTCACGTTGTCGCCCTGCCTGACAGACAGGTCGATACCGGCGGTCTTGTCCAGTGGCGCACCCGCACGACGGGCGATTTCGCCGATGCGCCAGCCGTCCAGCTCGGTGACCCGACCCTCAGCGTTGGCATGCACCGCGTACGTCATCTTGCCGGGCAGCGCCGGGGTTTTTCGGCCTTGCGCATCGATGATCCGCTCGAATGCGGCGCGCGCTGCACCGCTGCTCAGAAGCGATGCCGCCAGCTCGCGACCGGCTTCGACGCTGCCCACGGCCGGGTCCCAGGCCAGAATCTGCCCGGCGAAAAACACCGCCTTGTCGCGCAGATCCTGCGGCGCCGTCGGGTCGTTATCCAGCACCTGACGCACATCTCGCACTTCCAGTGACGGCCCGATGCCCCGTCCGATGGGCCGACTGCCGTCGGTGGCAAATGCAACGACCGTCAGCCCGAGCCCGGCGCCGACGCGCTCGAACAGATCGCCCAACTCGCGGGCGTGTGCCTGGGTCTTGAGCTTGGTGCGTGGGCCGTAGGGAATGTCGACGACCACATGGGTGGATCCGGCGGTGAGCTTTTTCGACAGGATCGAGGCCACCGACCAGCGATTGGAGTCGATGCCCAGTGGTCGGGTGATGGCGTTCATCACGTCGTCGACCACCGAATGGTTGAGCCGGCCGTTCCAGGCAATGCACGCGCCAGCCTGCTCGACACAGCGCTGCACGTCCTCGACCGTCAGGTCCACCCGCGCCACCGCCTCCATGGCGTCTGCCGTGCCGGCCGCCGACGTGATCGCCCGCGAAGAGGTCTTGGGCATCGCCATGCCGTGGGCGGCCACGATCGGCACCACCAGCAACGTGATGCGACTGCCCGGCACGCCGCCCATGGAATGCTTGTCGACCACGATCGGACGATCCCAGTGCAGCGTGGGCGTGAAGCGGGTCCGCACTTTCGCCAGCGCAATGACCTCGGCGTCTGACAGGCCGCGGGTGGCGCTGACCAGAAAGGCGCTGATTTCGCCGTCCGTGTAGCGTCCCTCGATGATGTCGCGCAGCAGCATGTCGTACTCGGCCTCGCCCAGCTCATGGCCCTGGACCTTTTTGATCAGCGCCTGGCGACTGGCTGGCGAAGGTGTCCGGCGCAGGGCAATTTCGGCGCCCTCGGCAACATTCCAGTGCGCAAAGGCCTCTTCGCTCAGGCCTATTTCGTCGGCGGCCAGCAAGGTGGCGCTGTCCAGGCCGTGGATCTGCACGCTCAAGGATTTACCGTCCACAAGCAAATCCACTTTTGAACCGCCCAGGTAATCGGCCGCCGAAAGCACCGCGCTGTGCATCGGCAGGTAAGCGACGCGTTCCAGGCCGGTGGACACCGGCACCCGGCGCAGGCGCAAACGCTGGGAGGCGTTGGCCAGGGCGTGCATGAAGCGGGTGATGCCTTGTTCGAGGGTGCCGTCGTTGCTCACGCGCAGGGTTTCGATATCCACCGGCAGCGGCTCGACTTGCCGCATGACCCGCGCCCGGGCCTGCAGTGCAGTCTCGCGCCCTCGGGCGAGGATCCGCGCAGCGAGCACGTCGACGCTGGCCGTGACCTCCACCACCACCAGCCTGGGCACCAGACCGGCCAGTTCGCGGATCATTTTGCGCGAGCCGTTGGCGATGACATTGCGACCGTTGCTCAGGGCCGTCAGCAGATCGGTCGACAAGCCGTATGAAAGCCCGTGCGCCTCCCAGGTGATCAGAAACTCCCCGGCGCTCACGGACGATCTGAATTGGTCGTCGGTGACGCCGTTATGGTCCTCGCCCGGCGCCCCCGTGGGACGGGTGATGGTGCGGCGGGCGAACACATAACGGCCGGTCTCACCGAGGTGGGCGCGGGCGCCTTCGATCAATGAATCCTTACCGGCGCCACTGGGGCCGACGACAAAGAAGAAGATGCCCTGCGCCATGTGCCTTACTCCGCCTCGTCCAGACCGATGTCGACGCACACCGCCGCCTGATTGAGCTTGCTGGTCGAAATGTAATCGACGCCGGTTTTCGAGATCGCGCCGATGGTAGACAGATTGATGCCGCCGGATGCTTCGAGTTTGGTGCGGCCGTTGACCATTTTGACCGCTTCGGTCATGTCGGCCACGCTCATGTTATCGAGCATGATCACGTCAACGTTCGCTTCCAGCGCCTCGGCCACCTGGGTCAGGCTGTCGCATTCCACTTCCAGCTTGGTCAGCACCGGCAACTGCCGGCGCGCCCGCTGCACCGCCTGGGTGATGCCGCCGCACACCGCGATGTGGTTGTCCTTGATCATCACTCCGTTGTCCAGCCCCAGACGGTGATTCAGGCCGCCGCCGCAGGTGACCGCGTGCTTCTCCAGCATGCGTAGGCCCGGCGTGGTCTTGCGGGTGTCGATCAGGCGCGCCTTGCTGCCGGCCACGGCAGCGACATACTTGGCGGTCTCGTTGGCAATCCCGGACATGCGCTGGACGATGTTCAGCGCGGTGCGTTCGGCGGTCAGCACGCTGCGTGCATTACCGCGAACGTCGATCATCACGGTGCCTGCTTCGATCTTCTCACCATCCTTGACCCGCACGATCACTTCCAGCGTCGGATCGTAGCGCTTGAACACACGGGCAGCGATCTCGATACCGGAAACGATCAGGGTTTCCCGGGCGTTCATGTAGAAGGCACCGGTTTCCTCCGGCTCGATCATGACTTGCGCGGTCAGGTCGCAATAGCCGATGTCTTCGGTCAGCCAAAGGTCGATGAGTCGGTCAGTCTGGAATACGTCGTACATCGTGGTTACCCCTATGTGTGGATACAGTTCGGTGTGAGAGTCGGTTAGCGGTGCTGCAGCTTCTTGTCGAGCATCAGCATCAGGCTGTTGCAGGTGACTGCGATGATCGTGATCAACAGGGCGACCGCCATGATGGTGGGGATATCGCCCAACCCCATCGCGTTGACCGCCATGTAGCCAAGGCCGCGCTGGGAGGCGAACATTTCGCCGATCAGCACGCCCAGCAGGGTCAGCGCAAAGCCCAGCCGGACGCCGGCGACGACCTCCGGCAGGATCGCCGGCAAGAGCACGTGGACCAGCGACTGGATGGGCGTCAGGCGCAGGGTGCCAGCGGTGCGCAGGTAAACCGGGCGCATCTGCCGGATGGCGTTCATGGTGAACAGCAGAATCGGGATCAGCCCGTGCATCACGCCGAAGGCCACCTTCGATGACAGCCCCAGGCCAAAACACAGCAGCACCAGCGGGTACAGCGTGACTTTGGGAATGGCGTACAGGTTGAGCAGGATCGGCTCGGCGACAGCCCCGGCCAGGCGATTCACGCCCAGCAGCACGCCCAGCACGATGCCGCCGATCAGCGCCAGGCCCATGGCGTAGACGAACGCCTTGGCGGTTGCGCCGACATTGGACCAGAGATCGCCCGTGGCCATCATCGAGACCAGATGGGACACGGTCATCCACGGCGAGGTCAGCGCACCGGCCCCGATCACCAGATGCAGCACTTGCCAGGCAGCGATCAACGCCACCACCAGAAGAACCGTCGGAAGAATTCTCTGCATGCCGGTCACCGTTGACGACGCGCTTGCAAGCGACGGTCGAAGTAGTTGAGCGCCGCGTTGATCAACGTCACGCTGATCAACACCAGCAACATGAGGGCGTACATGTTGTCGCTTTCGAAGTTGTTGTAGGCGAACGCGATGGCGTAGCCGATGCCGGACCCGGAAAGGATGAACTCCGAAGCGATCACGCCGATGAACGCATACGCCACTGCCAGCTTGACCCCGCCGAACAGGTACGGCAGCGCCGCAGGAAGCTCGATGCGCCAGGCGGTCTGCAGGCGCGACATGCGCATCACCGCCGCGCTCTTGCGCAGGACGCCGGGAATGCGGTCGAGTCCGGTCAGCGTCGCGGTGATCATCGCGACCACTGCCAGCAGCACGGCAATGGCGATGATCGAGCCGTGACCGACGCCGAAGACCACGATGAACACCGGGTAGAAGATGAACGTCGGCACCGCGTAATAGCTCGCCAGCAGTGGCTCGAGGGCGGCACGCAAGCGCGGCATCGAATGCACCGCCAGCCCGACCAGAAACCCGCTGACGATCGCCAGCAGCGCTGCCACGGCGATGTTGGTGAAACTGAACAGAATGTCTTTGCCATACACGCCGGCCGAGACGACCGAGACCAGATGGGTGAGCATCTGCGACGGCGCGATCAACACGCTCTGGGGGATGACATGGGTGCGGCACAGTAACTCGATCAAGCCGATGAAGCCTGCGACCAACAGGGCGCGCAGTACGCTTTCGATGTTCAAATCGACGTCCTCCGAAAATCGCCGAAGCGGGTCAATGCCGGGCGCCCATGACCTTCATGGTTTCGACCCGCAGCTTGTCCCACAGCCGCGCATTGATTTCGCCGAAGCGTGGCGTCGACACCACTCGGCTGTCGCGGTCACGGTCCCAGCCGGTTTCGACCATGTCGATGAACAGTCCCGGCCGCGATGACATGACCCCCACCCGGTCCGAGAGCATTGCGGCCTCGTCCAGCGCGTGGGTGATCAGCAGAACGGTGGCACCGGTTTCACGCCACAGCCGCAGCAGTTCGTCGCCCATCAGCAGACGCGTCTGTTGATCCAGCGCGCCGAAGGGCTCGTCCATCAGAATGAGCCGCGGCTGCATGACCAGCGTGCGCGCGATGCAGACCCGCTGACGCATGCCGCCGGACAATTGCGCCGGGTACGCGCCGGCAAAATCCCGCAGCCCCATGAAGCCCAGTGCGTAGGCAACCCGGCGCTCGACCTCGGCGCCCTCGACGCCGCTGCGGCGCAGGCCGAAGGCGATGTTGTCGTGGACGGTGAGCCAAGGGAACGAGGCGTCTTCCTGAAACACCACGCCCACGCCATCCGGCACGTTGGTGATGACTTTGCCCTCGAACATCACTTCACCCGAGGTCGGCCGCGCCAGGCCCGACAGCACATCCATCAGCGTTGACTTGCCGCAGCCCGAAGGCCCCACCACGGAGAAGAACTCGCCTTTGTTCAAGGTCAGATCGATAGGCCCCAGCGCGGCAAACATCTCTTTGGTGCCAGCCTTTTTGAATGAACGAGTCACCTGACTCAAGGTGACATGCGGTGTGCGAGTATCCGGGGCCACCCGCAACGGTTCAACCGACCCGCCTTTCAATGCAAACGTCATTCTTCACTCCTCCAGATCGGCTGGTGAGACTTGAGCCTGACAAGGCTGAAAGCGTTCAAATTACAACGCATACGCTAGATATGAATGACATAGCAAGATAGACGCCAGAAAGCTTCCTGCCACTTTGAAGTATGGTCTTAATGAAATAAGACGATTGATTTATATGAATTTATTTATTGATTAAATGTTCAATTAGACAGGCATCTATCGGCTAAGCCGACAACTTTGGATCTCCCGCAAGGCCCAACTTTTATCAGGTACACACTACTCGCTCCAGCGTAGTGCTGAATCCGGGCGACTCGCACCAAAGCAGGACGCCGCCCACCGTCGCCGAAAGAGCCAATATGGCGCACAAAACAATGTATACGCTTGTTTCCTTTATAGGCGCCGGGTGCGCCGAATATCGGCGCCCCATAACATATCGCTTAACTTTCATTTTTAAATCAAACAGTTGTAATAACTAAAACTTCGTGCTCAGTCTCAACGCAGATTTGGCCTGCATTTTGCTCCGAGACCTTTAATAGCGTACAGAAACTAAAAGAACTCACGCTCAGCCTCATTTCTTGCCATGACCCAAGCATCCGATGCTATTAGGAGTTTCGAGAATGACCGCACAGCAATCCCGTTTTCGCTCAACCAGAACATTTGCCGCCATCGGCCTGGCAGCGTTATCGCTGGTGGCGTCATTCGCACGCGCCGATGAAATATCGGTGACCCAGTGGGGCACCAGTCTGTACGGATTGCCGTACGCGGTGGCGATGGAAAACGGCCTGTTCAAGAAAGCCGGTATCGACATCACTGGCATTCTGGGTTCAGGCGGTGGCGGCACCACCGTGCGCAATATCCTGGCCAGCGATACGCCTTATGGTGAAGTGGCAGTGGCCGCCGCCCTCGCCGCTCAGCGTCAGGGGCTGGACCTGGTGATCGTCAACATTGGCACGCGCTCCGTTGCCGAATCTTCGGTGGTTACCGTCAAGGGCTCACCGATCAAGGACATTAGTCAGCTGACGGGCAAGAAGGTCGCAATCACCTCGCCCAAAGGCGTGTCGGAAATGCTCCTGCTGATGTCACTCAAAGCCAAAGGCGTCGACGCCGGCAGTGTCACCCGCGTTGCGTCCGGCGGTTACGTCAACGGCCTCACATTGCTGGATCAGAAAGCCGTGGACGCAGCGGTACTGATCGAGCCCCTGTCGATCATTCGCAAGAACCAGTACGACACGCTCTATAAATCCAGCGATCTGCTGCCGCCGATGACCACCTCCGTTGGCATCACCACCCGGGAGTTCGCCAAGGCCCATCCCGACAAGCTGAAAGCGATCATCGAAGGCCGGCGAATGGGCGTCAAGGCGATCTACGACAACCCGCAACAGGCCGCCGACATTCTGGCCAAGAGTTTCAAGCTCGAGCCGGCCATCGCCAAAGAAGCGGTGGACAACATGATTGACCCGCACATGTGGAGCGAGGGCGATTTCAACCTCACCGAGCTGGAACGCATGGCCGACGCCCTGCGCCTCAATGGTGAACTGCAAGGCAACGTCGACTGGGCTGCGATCATGGACAAGTCTTACTTGCCGACCGACCTGCAGAAATAACCCGTCCGTCCAGCGATCCTGTGCACGAAACACGTCGCGTGCTGAGGTCGCTCGGCAGGAGGTCGCTGTCCGTCCGGCGTGTCGGTCATCGACCTCTTTCAAACTCTTTTGAATTATCGCCACAGGCCTGTCTCTGACGTACATATCAAGAAAAGTCAGCAGGTCACCCATGACATCGTTACAGCTCCTTTCCGAGCGCTCTGCCACCGCCCAGGCGCCGCAGGCGTCGGTCCATTCGCTCTACACCAGCCTTCTGCGCACGCCTGCTGAAGTCAGTCAGGACGCTGTGCGTGGATTCCTTCATCGGCAGCTCGATCAGGCCATAGGCCTGCCGTGCAACTTGCCCAACGACCTCGACGCCCTCCCCGACTGGGTCAGCGAGAACAGTCGTTCAGTGGCGGAGCGCTACGGGCAGTATCTGGATGACCGACGTGCGGGCAAGGGCCGCTCATTCTTCACCAACAAGGCCCACGCGCTGTACTTCCTGCAGCATGTTGCGCCGAGCAAGCTGGTGGACGGTGCTTGGCTGTATGGCAGCGTGAAGCATGCCGACGACTGGCGTTACCACGGCTTGATTCGCACCTACCTTGAAGAACTGGGTGACGGCGATCCGGCCATGAACCATGTGCTGCTCTACCGCAATCTGCTCATCGAGAATGATTGCGCCGCCGATGCGCCGCTGGCCGATGAGCTGTATCTGCAGGGCACGATCCAGTTGGCGCTGGGCCAGTTGTCGGACGAATTCCTGCCCGAGGTGATCGGCTACAACCTGGGTTATGAACAACTGCCGCTGCACCTGTTGATCACCTCGTTCGAACTCAGCGAGCTGGGCATCGACCCGTACTATTTCACCCTGCACGTCACCATCGACAATGCCAGCACCGGTCATGCGCACAAGGCTGTGCAAGCGGTGCTGGACCTGTTGCCCACCGACGAAAGCCGTTCGACGTTTCTGCAGCGGCTGCGCGCCGGTTATCTGCTCAACGACCTGGGCAAGGGCTCGTGCGATGTCATCAAAGCGTTCGACCTGGAGCAGGAAGTGGTTGCCATGCTCGAAGCCAAAAGCACCTTCGGCCAGCACATGCATTCCGATTACTGCCGACTGGAAGGCCGCACAGTGAACGAGTGGCTCGCCACCCCCGGCCAGAGCCGGGAGTTTCTGACCGCACTGGAAAATCGCGGCTGGATCAAGCGTAACCAGGATCCGCAGGACAGCCGCTTCTGGCAATTGATCGACGGTCCCGGTTCGGTGATGTTCGGCGTGTTCAACGGCTATGAGATGCAGCTGCTTCGGGACTGGATCGCAGGCGAGTGGCAGCCCGGCGACCCGGCGCGTCAGGCCAACCCGTTCCGTACGCGCTTCCGCCGCAAGGCCATGGCGGCAACTCCTGCCGTCGCCCCCGACATCAAGCCTGAGGTGGCCACCGTGCAGCCGATGGAGAGGCTGATTGCGCTGATCGCTCCCGATTCGCACCCCACGCCCGACGGGCTGGCCGCGACCCGAACCTTTGCCCAGCACCTTTCCCATGGAAGCCTGACACGATGAATCAGACCTACACCCTCGAACCGACCCTGGACACCGCCGATGTCGTGGACGCGGAGCGCTTGAACGAAACCCGCGATCTGGCGCTGCTGCAATTGGGTCAGTACCTGCAGGCGGAGGACTATAGGTTCGTGACCGTTACGCCGCTGACCCATGAGCGCGTCAATCAGCGTGAGGAAAACCGCACGGCGCGCAGCCTGCGGGACATTTTTGGCTGGAGCCGCTCGTTCGAAAACGGGCTGCTGCCTGACGAACGCATTCAGCCCCTGCTTGCCAGTGGCGTACTGCGCGCGCACGCCGGCCTGTGGGTCAGCGACGTGCGCTGGTCGAGCCTGGACGGTCTGCTGTTCGTACATTCAAGCTTCCCCACCGTCGCCCATGATTCGGTGTTTTTCGGGCCGGATACCTATCGCTTCGCCCAGGCAATCGAGGAACATCTGCGCACGTCGACGCACCCGATCCGCACTGCCGTGGACATCGGCTGCGGCAGCGGCGTCGGCGCTATCCTCATTGCCAGGGCGCGTCGCGATGCCCAAGTGCTTGCGGTGGACATCAATCCGACGGCGCTGCGCTTTACCGCGGTAAATGCTTCGCTGGCCGGCACCGACAATGTGTCGGCCTATCACAGCGACATCTTGGCAAGCACCACGGGCGAGTTCGACTTGATCGTGGCAAACCCGCCGTACATGCAAGACACCCAGCAACGTGCCTATCGCCATGGCGGCGAGCACCTGGGCTCGGAATTGTCGGTGCGCATCATGGCGCAGGCCATCGAACGGCTGACGCCCGGCGGTAGTCTGGTGCTGTACACCGGCGCGCCAAGCGTCGAGGGGGTCGATCTGTTTCTGCAACAGGCGCGTCCTCTCATCGATCGGGAGGATTTGGCGTGGTCATACCGCGAGATGGACCCTGACGTTTTTGGCGAAGAACTCGACACCGAGACCTACCGCAAAGCCGAGCGAATCGCCGCCGTGGTGCTGACCGTCACCAAACGGCGCTGAGCCAAGGCGCGCCCGTGAAATACCCGACTACGCCGGACGGCCGCTACTTCGTGGTCAGTGGCCGTCTGTGGCGTTGCTCCAACCCCTCCCTTTGCGCCGATGACCGACAACAGCGCGTCCATGATCTGATGGCCGCGCGGCAGGCGGTGAAGGCCGCGAAACATGCCCAAGACGACGCGGCCCTCAAGGCAGCCCGGCTTCGGGTCAACGCCGCGAAGATCGCGCTCGGCGAACGCGGCCCGGTGTGGTGGCAAGATGGCGCCCCGGATTTCAACCGTTTCAAGGTCGACAACACGCCCTACAGTGCCTGGTATCAGGCGCTGCTTGGCGAAGTGAGCTGATCGAGCGTCAGGCGGAATCCGGGCAAAAAAAAGCCCGCGCATGACGCGGGCCAAGAACGCACGCACTGCTATGAACGCAGCAGACCCTTCTTGAATTTCTGAATGAACAATGCCGTGTGCAGACCGCGAGTCAGAGCCGTAGCCTGAGACTCGAAGCTGCGGGCACTGCGATCAAACTCGTCGGCCACTCGGTCATCGGTCTGCGGTACCAGGTTTTGGCGGTTACGGGCGCTGGGTGCCATGGGTCGGATCCTCGCTATCGGAAATAGAAAAGGCCGCAGCATCACGCTGCGGCCCCTGGGTAGTTACAAGACAGGGTCAGTCTGAGACTCGACGCCCTGACCATAACCTGAGCCCAGATCGGCACCGGTCACCGGATCGGCACCCAGGTCGGATTTGGTGCGCTCTTTCATCATGGTCAGCGTGACCGACTCGTCCTCGCTCAAGGTCACCGAAGCGGTGCCGTCGCCGCCATCCACCGCCGGATGCGGGTTCTCGACGTACTCGAACTCGGCATCGCTGTTCCATGGACCGCGAACGTTCGGCTCGCCGTTGGACATGCTGAAGTAGGTGCGGCTGAACTCCGGCATCCCCGGCAGCTTGCCTTGCGGGAAGTTGGGCTGAATGGAATGCAGCGCCTTCTCGAACGACAACTGGTGAGCGATTTCACGGGTCATCAGGAAGCCCAGCGCATCCTTGATGCCAGGGTCAGTGGTGACGTTCATCAAGCGCTCGTAGACGATCTTGGCCCGCGCTTCGGCGGCGATGTTCGAGCGGAAGTCCGCTGTCGGCTCACCGATGGTGTCGATGTACGCGGCCGTCCACGGCACCCCGGCCGAGTTCACCAGTGGCGCACCGCCACCGTAAAGCAGGCTGGTGATGTGCGAGTCATTGCCCGCGCCGTTGAGGTCGCGATAGAGCTCGCCCTCTTCCTGAACGCCTTCGGCCATCTTGCCTTTGGCGCCCTTGTTGAGCATGACGATGATCGAGCCAATGATTTCCAGGTGGCTCAATTCTTCTGTCGCGATGTCCAGCAGAAGGTCCTTGCGACCTGGATCTTCTTCTGCCAACGCCTGAGTGAAGTAGCGGGTCGCGGCGGCGAGTTCGCCCTGCGCGCCACCAAATTGCTCGAGGAGCAAGTTGGCCAGGCCAGGGTTGGGTTCGGCGACACGGACGGTGTATTGCAGTCTTTTGTTATGCAGAAACATGGTTCATTCCTTCTTAGGCTAAGATCGGGTTCAACTTGTTTTCAGGCGATAACAACGCGCACAACTATCGCGGACGGTTTAAAAGAGGTTTAGTGCAACGCTCATATCATCAGAGGATTGGCCACAGTTGCAATTCAGCCAGACCTCAAAAGTTGCGACCGACGGACACATCGAAAAAGTTAAAAACACCGGGCTTAATACCGACCAATGGTACTAAGCGGACGATTAAACTCAATCGAGTGTTTCGCCAGCCGCAAACGTACAATCAACTAACGGCAACCGATTCGCGGTGAAGCCAATGAACCAACGAAAGCACACTTTTATTTCTTGGCCAGGGTCGCCGCCTGATTGCCACCTTGCTCGGCAATCGCCGACAGCTTCTCGTCAGCTGCTTTTTCCTCGGCCAACGTCTGCGCCAGCAAATCAGCCGCCTCGGTCATGCCCAGGTGTTTAGCCATCGCGATCAAGGTGCCGTAACTGGCGATCTCATAATGCTCGACCTTCTGGCAGGCGCCGATCAGCGCGGCATCGAGCACTTCGCCCTTTTCGATTTCCTCGAGCAGTTCCTTGCTTTCCTCGACCAGCCCCTCCATCGCCACGCACTTCATGCGCTTGAGTTTCAGCCCAGCCTGCTCGACCAGTTGATCGATGCGTTCGATCTGGCCCTGAGTCTCTTCCAGGTGCGAGGTGAACGCCTCTGCAAGCATGGGATTGGTCGAAGCCCGAGCCAGGCGCGGCAATGCCTTGGTGATTTGTTTTTCCGCACTGTAGACATCCGACAGTTCATGAATAAACAGATCGTCAACGGTTGTTCTAGCCATGGTCGATTCCTCGTCGTGTGACGTAGGTAGTTAAAGTTGAACGCGGGCGAACACTGCGGCCTGCTAGTTAACTCGACTGACGACCTGTGTTGTCTGTTCTCGCCGTTTACGGGCAAGCCGACGAAAGGCATAAGTTCGACTTTTCGACGACCGCTCGATGATGAACAGCGAACGATTCAAACGCCGCTTAGTCGGACTTACTTTTGTTCTTGATGCAGGCGTTTGAATGCACAAGTCAGCGCTGCAGACCTTCGATCCATCGGTCGGAACCGCCGGACATTTGTACGCTCATTAGTACTGCAGTTGAACGCCCGTTCAGGCGAGGGATTGAGACATGAGCGACGCACTTCAGGAATACAACCGCAAGCGGGACTTCGATGCCACGCCGGAACCTTCGGGTGAGCAACGTCCGAAAAGTGCCCGCAAACGCACGTCGACAAAGAGCGGGGACGCGCATGCGCTGCAATTTTGCATTCAGAAACACGACGCCACCCGGCTGCACTATGACTTCCGACTGGAGCTCGACGGCACGCTCAAAAGCTGGGCCGTTCCGAAGGGGCCGTCGCTGGACCCCAAGGCCAAGCGCCTGGCGGTTCACGTGGAAGACCATCCAATCGACTACGCCACGTTCGAGGGCAGCATTCCTGAAGGCCACTACGGCGCAGGCGATGTGATTGTCTGGGACCGGGGCATCTGGAAACCGCTGTCCGAGCCGGCAGAAGCGTTTGCCAAGGGCCGCTTGAAGTTCGAATTGCAGGGGGAAAAACTCAGCGGCGTCTGGAACCTGGTCAAGACGCACATTCCGGGCAAGCAGGAACAATGGTTTCTGATCAAGCATCAGGACGAGTTCTCACGCCCTGAATCGGAGTTCGACATCGTCCAGGCGCTGCCCGACAGCGTGCTCAGTGAGCGCACCCTGGTGCCCCGCAAACGCGGGGCCAAAGCGGCCGATCCCAAGCCGGTGACCAAGGTGCCGGCCCCACGCAAGAAGAAAGCCGGCACGGTGTTGTCCGAAGCGCGCGCCACTGCGCTTCCCGACAGCATCAAGCCGGAACTGGCGACACTCGTCGAGTCGGCGCCGGAAGGCGATTGGCGTTACGAAATCAAGTTCGACGGCTATCGGGTGATGGCGCGAGTGGACAACGGCAAGGTGCAGCTGTTTACCCGCAACGGCCATGACTGGACCCACAAACTGCCGCGCCAGGCTGAGGCCATTGCCAGCCTCGGACTGGAGTCGGCCTGGCTGGACGGCGAAATGGTCGTCGCCAACGACGAGGGCGTGCCGGATTTCCAGGCGCTGCAGAACGCCTTCGAAGCCGGGCGCAGCGGTAACATCGTGTATTACCTGTTTGATCTGCCGTACCTCAACGGCATGGACCTGCGTGAAGTGCCGGTGGAGCAGCGTCGTGCGGCGCTGGCGAAGGTACTGGAGAGCAGTGAGGATGAGGTTCTGAGGTTTTCCGAAGATTTCGGCGAGGCACCGGACGCGCTGCTCAACAGCGCCTGCCAGATGAAAATGGAAGGGCTGATCGGCAAACGTGTCGGCAGCCCCTACGTTTCGCGTCGCAGCAACGACTGGATCAAGCTCAAGTGCAAACGACGGCAGGAGTTTGTCGTGGTGGGCTACACCGACCCCAAGGGCGCGCGCAGCAAGTTCGGCGCCCTCATGCTGGGACTGCACGACGCCGACAGCGGCGAATTGCGCTACGCCGGGAAGGTCGGCACCGGCTTCAACGAGGACACGCTCAACACCCTCTACCAGCAGTTACTGCCGCTGGAGATTCGCCAGGCGGCAGTGGTCAATCCGCCCGCGGGTTTCGAAGCCAAGGGCGCGCACTGGCTCAAGCCGCAATTACTGGCCGAAGTCGCGTTCGCCGAAATCACCAAAGAGGGGTCCGTCAGGCACGCCGTGTTTCATGGCCTGCGCACCGACAAGCCCGCGCGGTCGATTACCGAAGAGCGCCCTGCCCCGGTCACTGAAGGCAAGGCCGCCAAGGGCAAAGCTGCCAAGCCGCGCGTCGCCAGGCCTACGCCTCCCGTCGAAGCGCCGGCCACCTCAGGCAAGATAAGGCTGACCCATCCCGAGCGGGTGATCGATCCCACCAGCGGTGCGACCAAACGCGATCTCGCCGATTACTACATCGGCATTCGCGACTGGTTGATGCCGCAACTGGCCCAGCGGCCAGTCGCGCTGGTCAGGGCGCCGGAAGGCATCACCGGCGAGTTGTTCTTCCAGAAGAACGCCGATCGCCTGGCGATTCCCGGGGTCGAGACCATGGGCAAAGAATACACGGGCCATCCAGTGATGCTGCTGAACACGCTCGAAGCGCTGATCGGTGCGGTGCAGATGAGCACCATCGAACTGCACACCTGGAATGCCGTCGCAGGCGATCTGCAACGTCCCGACCGCTTCGTGCTGGATCTGGACCCGGATCCGGCGCTGCCGTGGAAAAGCATGGTGGAAGCGACCCAGCTCACGCTCGCCGTGCTGGACGAACTGGGCCTGGAATGCTTCCTCAAGACCAGTGGTGGCAAAGGCATTCACCTGGTCGTGCCGCTGACGCCCAAGGACGACTGGGACGCGGTGAAGACGTTCAGCCATGCCATCGTCAAACACATCGCCAAGCTGCTGCCTGATCGGTTCTCTGCGGTGTCCGGGCCGAAGAACCGCGTGGGCCGCATCTTCATCGACTACCTGCGCAACGGGCTGGGCGCCACCACCATCTGCGCGTACTCGCCTCGCACCCGCGAGGGTCTGCCGGTGTCGGTGCCGATCTTTCGGGAAGAACTGCTGGAGATCAAAGGCGCGAACGTCTGGAACATCCACAACATCCATGAGCGGCTGGGTGAGCTCGACACCGATCCGTGGGCGGACCTAGATCAAGTGCAGCAAACCATCACCGCCGAGATGCGCCGGCGCGTTGGGCTCGAGGGCTGAAGCGGCGCGCTGTCCCAGGGAGCGATGCACGCCAGGCCTCGCGCGCCCCGAATGCCATGACGGCGACGCCGACACGCGCTACATTTTGCTGCAGGCCGCAGCGCCGAGCGCCTCGCCGTGAGCAACTCTGCTAACGTGGGCCGCCACTGCGACCGCATTGATCACAGACCACGCCCAAGGAGAGTCATGTTCGAATTCATCAGTCTGGCCGTTCTCATCGGCATTGGCGGCACTGCGTTGCTGGACCTCTGGGCGCGCCTGCTAAAAGCCGTGCTCGGTCTGCCGACGCCCCCGTGGCATCTGGTCGGACGCTGGTTCGCCAGCATGCGCAACGGTCAGTTCGTCCATCGCAACGGTATCGGCGATTCGCCACAGGTCCACAACGAACTGGCCATTGGCTGGGTCATGCATTACGTGGTCGGCATCGTCTTCGCCGCGGCACTGCTGCTGATCTGGGGCGTACAGTGGGCCCATTCACCGACGTTCACACCGGCGCTGATCGTCGGGCTGGTCACCGTGGCGGCCGGCTGGTACATCCTGCAGCCGGGCATGGGCGTCGGGGTGGCCTGCAACCGGGCACCGCAACCGAACGTGGCGCGCCTGCAGAACATCGTCGGGCACATCGTCTTCGCCCTCGGCATGTACATTACGGCGCTGCTGGTGGGCTGATCGCTCACGCCTGCTGAACGGATCCGGCTGAACCTCTGGACGACGATGGGGTTCTGAAACATCAGCAACCATCGTCAGGCCGCTTCTTGGGTTTTACCGTTGCGGCCCTTCCCGATTCACTGCCTTTCGTTCAAGGAGACATTCATGACTCAAACGGCCTTGGTCGTCGGTGCCAGCGGCATCGTCGGCAGCGCAACCACTCGACTGTTGCTCGACAACGGCTGGCAAGTCGCCGCCCTCTCCCGCCACCCGGAGCAGGCACCGGGCATCATTCCGGTCGCCGCAGACCTTCAGGATCCGGCCGCGCTCGAAAACGCACTCGCCGGCATCGAGCCCACTCACGTGTTCATCACCACGTGGTCGCGTCAGGCGACGGAGGCGGAGAACATCAGGGTTAACGCTGCGATGGTGCGTAACGTGCTCAACGCCCTCAGCCCACAGAAAAGCGTCCAGCACGTCGCGCTGGTCACCGGCCTGAAGCACTACCTGGGCCCGTTCGAGGCCTACGGCAAAGGCTCGCTGCCACAAACGCCGTTCCGTGAAGAACAAGGCCGTCTGGACGTCGAGAACTTCTATTACGCCCAGGAAGACGAAGTGTTCGCGGCCGCCGAGCGCGACGGTTTTACCTGGAGCGTGCACCGTCCCCACACCATCACCGGCGTTGCGGTGGGCAATGCGATGAACATGGCGACCACCCTTGCGGTGTATGCCTCGATCTGCAAAGCCACCGGCCGGCCGTTCGTGTTCCCCGGCTCGCGGGTGCAGTGGGACAGCCTCACCGACATGACCGACGCCCGTCAGCTGGCCAAACAGCAATTGTGGGCGGCGACCACCCCGGCAGCGGCGAATCAGGCGTTCAACGTCACCAACGGCGATGTGTTTCGCTGGAAGTGGATGTGGGGCCAGATCGCCGGTTACTTCGGGCTTCACCCGGCGGATTTCCCGGCCGACGTGTCGCCGCTGGAAAAACAGATGGCCGACGACCAGGCTGCCTGGGCCGACATCGTGCGTGAGAACGACCTGAAAGAAGCCGACATCAGCCGCCTGATTTCGCCTTGGCACACCGATGCCGACCTCGGTCGTCCGATTGAAGTGGTGACCGACATGTCGAAAAGCCGCGCGCTGGGCTTCAAAGAGTTTCAGGCCAGCGATCAGGCGTTTTTCGATGTCTTCGATGAACTGCGCGCACAGCGGCTGATTCCGTAAGCCGCTGTTCGTGCGTCGGCATGGCGTCGCTTCGGGAACGAGCGGCGCTTAAACGGTTGCCACCAGCCTGCCAACATCGGCGATCAGCGCATCGAGCTGGTCGCTGCTCCCCCTCGCGTCGCTGCAGTAGACCGTCACAAAGAGTGGTGGACGACGCGGCGGCCATATCACCGCCACATCGTTGCTGGCATTCCTGCCGTTCGAACCGGTCTTGTCACCCACCCGCCATCCTTCGGGCAGACCGGCGCGCAGCTTGTCGTCGCCGGTCTTGTTGTTCACCAGCCAGGCAATCAGCTGATCCCGCGAAGCCGGCGACAGGACGTCGCCGAGCACCAGCCGGTTCAGCGTTTGCAGCATGGCGTGAGGCGTGGTGGTGTCCTGCAAGTCGCCCGGGCGGTTTTCATTGAGCTCGGGTTCGCGACGATCGAGGCGAGTGGCCGGATCGCCAATCGACCGCAGCCATGCGGTCAGCGCCTGCGGGCCGCCGAGACTGTCCAGCAGCAGGTTGGCCGCCGTGTTGTCACTCAACGTGATCGCTGCCTCACACACCGAACCGACGCTGAGGCCGCCGCCATCGGCATGTTTTTCCGTCGTCGGCGAATACGGCACCAATTGCTCTTTGCCATAGACCAGAAGGCGCGACAGGTCTTCCTGCTGGCGATCGACGCGCGCCAGCACGCAGGCAACGGCCAGGCATTTGAAGGTGCTGCAGAGGGCAAAACGCTCATCGCCGCGATGGCTGATCATGCGTTGGCTGGCGGTGTCGAAGATGGCGACCCCAAGGCGTCCGCCATGCCGGCGCTCCAGTGCCGCCAGTCGCTGTTCGAGGGAAAGGCCGGCGCCGCCAGCCAGTGAAGGGATCATCAACAATGAGGGGCCGACCAACAGCGTCGCGCCGATCAGGGTTCTGCGTGTAATCAAAATTTACGTCCTTGTAATGGCAGATGAACGAGCCGATCACCGGAACGGGTGGCCGCCTTCCACGGACACCACTGCACCTCGGTGATCATTTCAATCAGGCCGGCACGCCGAGGATGATGTGCGAGGCCTTGATCACCGCCGTGGCGCTGACGCCTGGCGCCAGACCCAGCTCAGTCACGGCCTCGCGGGTGACGATAGAATAGACTTCGGTTCCGCCGGCCAAGGCGATCACCACTTCGGCGTTGACGGCGCCATCGCTCACCCGCGTGACCTTGCCTTCCAAGCAGTTGCGCGCCGACACACGAAAGCCGCTGGCGTCGGTCATCAGCATCACCCAAGGCGCCTTGATCAACGCCACCGCCTCCTTGCCGACGGCAAGGCCCAGGCTCTTGACGCTTTGCAAGGTGACGACGGCAACCAGTTCTTCGCCGCCTGGCAACGTCAACGCCACTTCGGCATTGACCGAACCGTCCTGAATCTTGCTGACGACACCTTTGAACACGTTACGGGCGCTGACTTTCATGTCTTGAATCCTGGAGATGAGAGGGAAAAATCGCCGCTCATCATCAGATTTCCCGCCGTAGTATTGCAACCCCGGCGTCGGCGTTCCTGGCGGATTACCGTGCCACTCCCAGACCGGCCGGAGCCTTTACTGCCGCTGCCGATGGAAGCTGGACACCGACAGCACCCAGGTAATCAGCCGGGCGGTGGCGGGGTTTTCGTGGTCTTCGTGGCTCGCCGCCAGTTCGCCCGCCAGCGAGGCCAGCGATTGCGGCAGCAGCCATGAAATCTCCTGCTCGGTGGTCTGAAACGAAACCGGGCTGTCTTCTTTCTCGAACGCTGGCCATTCACTCATTTCGGCGACTCCTCAAACCTGTCCTGCACACGCATGGATGTTTACAGATCGAGCACCAACGGCCCTTGGGCCGGGACTGCGCAGCAGATCAGCACGTGGTCGCTGTCCGGCATTTCGGCCGGCGGGACCGGGTAATGCACCTGGCCACTGACGAGCCGGGTCTTGCAGGTGCCGCATGAACCGCCGCGGCAACTGTATTCAGGGTTCAGGCCACGGCTTTCGGCCAGCTCCAGCAGACTGCCGCCCTCGGGTTGCCAACGGGCTTCCTTGGCGGACTTTTCGAACAGCACCGGCACCGATGTCGTGGCGGCGGGCGGTTGCTGCACGGCGCTCGTTTGCTCGTCACGGGTGCGCTTGAGGCTGGAGGGCCCGAAGGTTTCGGCGTGAATCCGTTCATCGCGAATGTGCATGGCCCGCAAGCCGTCATACAACGCCTGGGTGAAGCTGGTCGGCCCACAGACGTAAAAGTCGAAATCGTCGAACGGCAACAGCGCTTTGAGCAGGTCCAGGTCAATCCGCCCTGTCGCGTGGAAGTCTTCACCTGCGCGGGCCCCGCTTTCCGGCTGGCTGAGCACGCGCAAGGCGGTCAGCTGGTTTCCAGCCTCGGCAATCAGTGTGTCCAATTCCTCGCGAAACGCCAGATCCACCAGACGACGTGCACTTTGAATGAACCATGTCGCCCGCCCTCCCCGCGTCCGTTTGCCTTCGTAGATCACCTCGCGCAGCATCGACAGCATGGGCGTCACGCCAATGCCTGCTCCCAGCAGCACCAGCGGCCTGGGCTCTTGCGGATCGACGACGAAGCTGCCCTGCGGCGCACGCGCCTCCAGCACATCGCCCACCCGCACCCGATCATGCAGATGCGCCGAAGCCAGGCCCTCACGCTTCACGCTGATGCGGAAAAAATCATCGGACGGCGCGCTGGATACGCTGTAGGTCCTGATCAGCGGCCTGGCCTGATCCGCCAGGTTCAGGCGCAACGGCAGATGCTGCCCGGCCTTGAACGCCGGCAGGCCGGCGCCATCGGCAGGTTCGAAGTAAAACGAGCGGATGCCGGCGCTTTCATCCTCGATGCGCGTCACCCGCAGCGGCCGCCATTGATCGCGCAACGCGTCGGCCTGCAGCCGGGCAGCAGTCTGCTGCCAGTCACCGGTCATCAGACTGTTGGGCGAAAACCCTTGAAACTCCCAGCGCGAGCGCAGGGCCGCAGGCCGCCGAACCACGGCCTCGACCTGCACTTGCCAGAGCCGCTCGGCGCCTTGAAACGCGGCGATTTCCGGGCCGTCGAGAATCAAGGTGACGCGTCCGGCCAGTTGCAGCAGATCCCCTGTGGCAAAGTCGATGAAGACCAGGCCAGCCTTGGGATTGAGCTTGAAATTGCCCAGCGTGTTGAAGTGCAGGTTGCCGGCGAAATCCGGAATCGTCAGCACGTCGCCTTCGACCCTGACGAACCCGGCCTGACCGCCGCGATGAGAAACATCCACCGAGCGATGTGGCTGCTCGCCTTCAAGGTCCACGTAACTGGCGACAAAAAAGGTATCGGCGCCCCGAATCGTCGCCACCGCTGCTTCATCCAGTGCAGTCATGCGTTGCACCGGCGCACGCTCGGCCACGTAGGGCAGAGCGACTTGCTTGAGCTCGCGCAACTGAATGTATTGCGGGCAGTTGCCGAAAGAGTGCTCGACCTCCACCGAAAAACCGTCTTCACCGACTTCAGTGATGTGCCCGTTGATGCGGTTGCGGCGCCGGGTGTGCAGATCGATGCCGAGCATGCCCAATGCGGTGCCGGGAGCGAACGCCGAGCCCATCGGGTCATCGGCGTCCGGCAAACGGGCAATGTCCAGGCGGCGCGGATCCGGCGAATCGATGAAGCCGGCATCGGCGTCGATCAGGCTCGCCCATGGCCAGCCCTGCGCATCCACGGCCCCGACCAGCAGATACGGCAGGTGCTCGTAGAACTCGCGGTGCTGGTCGGGCATGTAGTCACGAATGACACGCTTGCCTTGAGCCTCCATCCGCTCGGCCACGCCGATGGTCGCTTGCAGCGCCCGCTCGCCGTCGTGCCAGGGTGATGGTTTGTTCGATGCGATGTCATTCATGGCACAACCTCCTCGGATGAAGCAGTGCGGCGCCGTCAGGGCCGAGCGTGGGTAGCGAAGGTGCTCAGGCTTGAAGGCCGGCGGCAGTGCGCGGCATCGGCACGAAGCCTTCCAGCGCTTCGATGCGGTCAAGCCAGGCCAGGACGTTCGGGTACTGGCTCAACGAAACGTTACCTTCCGGCGCATGGGCGATATAACTGTAGGCGGCTACGTCGGCGATGGTGGGATGATCTGCGGCCAGAAATTCACGACCTTGCAGATGCTCATCGATGATCTTCAGGATGGCGTGGGCGCGTTCGATGGTGTCCTGCGGATCGAAGGCGGCACCGAATACCGTGATCAGCCGTGCTCTGGCCGGACCGTTGTTGATCTGGCCCGACGCCGTCGACAGCCAGCGTTGGACTTCAGCCGCGATGACCGGGTCGGCCGGCAGCCACTTGCCGGAGGGATCGTAGGTCTTGGCGAGGTACACCAGAATGGCGGTCGAATCGGCGATGACCACGCCGTTGTCGTCGATCACCGGCACTTGGCCGAACTTGTTCAGCGCCAGGAATTCCGGGGCTTTCTGGGCACCGTTGGCCAGGTCGACAAAGTGCTCCTCTGGCTTGAGGCCCAGCAGTGACAACATCAGTTGTGCACGGTGGGAGTGGCCGGAAAGCGGGAAGTGATAGAAGTTGATTGCATTCATGATGGCGCTCCAGATTGGGTTGGTTGGAAGAACTGGAGCCGATGCTGCGCTTTACCGTTACTGCTGTGAATAACCAGAAAACGCAATCGAGCATTTCAGCTACTGAAACGATCGTTGGATTTCCTGGCATGCGCACCTGCGCCGCGGCCCGCTTCTCTGTTTAGTCAACCTGCGAACCGAGTCCTGAATTCGAAACAATTTGAAATAAGTCCTTGACGAGGGTGCCTTGGATACGACCTCATATTGGCGTACGTCCATACTCTTGATTTGGCACTCTCTACCTGCTTCGGGGAACACTCATGGTCTCGTCCGTCCTGGCGGCAACGCTGTCTCGTCGCCGCATTCACTACAGCTGGGTCGTCCTGGCCGTTACCTTTCTGACCATGCTGGTGATGGCGGGCGCAGTGGGCGCGCCGGGGGTTTTCATCAGGCCGCTGGAAGCTGAATTCGGCTGGGACACTGCCGAGATTTCCTCCGCGCTGGCGGTACGCTTCGCGCTGTTTGGCCTGGTCGGTCCGTTTGCTGCGGCGTTCATGAACCATTTCGGCGTGCGCAAAGTCGTGCTGACGGCGTTGACGCTGGTGGCGAGCGGCATGGTGCTGTCGCTGTTCATGACGCAATTCTGGCAATTGGTCCTGCTGTGGGGCGTGGTGGTGGGGTTCGGCACCGGTCTGACCGCCATGGTGCTCGGCGCGACCGTCGCCACCCGCTGGTTTTTTCGGCATCGGGGTCTGGCCATGGGCTTGCTGTCGGCCAGTTCCGCGACAGGTCAGTTGGTGTTCATGCCGATGCTGGCCAATCTCACCGAGCATTTTGGCTGGCGTACCGCACTGGCCTGCATCTGCACGGCGATCATCATTGCGGGCGTCGCCGTACTGGCGCTGATGCGCAATCGGCCCGCCGACCTGCAACTGCCGCTGTACGGCGAGACCGAGATCCAGCCCGCCACCACCAGCACCCATGATTTCATTCAGTTGCTGCTGACACCCTTGAGCGTGCTGCGCGAGGTGGCGAAGAGTTGGACCTTCTGGGTGCTGTTCATGACCTTCTTCATCTGCGGCGCCAGCACCAACGGCCTGATTCAGACGCACTTCATCACGATGTGCGGCGACTTCGGCCTGGCCGCGACCACGGCGGCGGGCATGCTGGCGGTGATGGGGATCTTCGACTTTTTCGGCACCATTGGCTCGGGCTGGCTGTCGGATCGCTTCGACAACCGCTGGCTGCTGTTCTGGTATTACGGGTTTCGGGGCGTGTCGCTGGTGCTGCTGCCGTTTCTCGACTTCACAGTGTTCGGCCTGTCGATCTTCGCCCTGCTCTACGGCCTGGACTGGATCGCGACCGTGCCGCCGACGGTGAAACTGACCGCGCAGAAATTCGGCGCAGAACGCGCCAACATCGTGTTCGGCTGGGTGTTCGCCGGCCATCAACTGGGCGCGGCATTCGCAGCCTTCGGTGCCGGCTGGACACGCAGCCACTTTGCCACGTACCTGCCGGCGTTTTTCATTTCAGGGCTGCTCTGCGCAGTGGCTGCATTGATTGCCCTGTCCATCGTCCCTGCGGTGAAAGCGGCGAAGGCTCAGACCCACTGACGCGCCTGGGCCAGGACGGCAACGCCCAGGCCCATCAGCCCCCAGGCCAGCAGCGGGTGAAACGCCACCCGCCAGGCCAGCGCCCGCGGTTCGAAACCGACGCCGTGGACATAACCACCGGCCACGCCCCACATGATCAGCATCAGCATGCCGTGGGAATAATGGCCGCTGGCATCGAGCATCGACGCGGGATGAATCATCAGCACCAGGCTCAACGGAATCGCCAGAAGCAGGGACAGTGCCCTGCCCAGAGCGTGTCGGAACGGTGCGTTCAGCACATCAGTTGTCACGTCCGTTCTCCAGCGCGTTGCTGTCGGCTGACTCAAGCCACAACGCATTGATGATGCCGAAGCTGCAGGCCAGCAACACGCCGAGAATCCAGGCGAAATACCACATGAGAAGGTCTCCTTGTCCGAGGGTCGGCTCAGTACAGGCCGTGAGGGTCGTGATCGATGTGGGCGGTGGTGACCTTGCCCCACATCTTGGCGTAGCACCAAAGGGTGTAAGCGAGGATCAGCGGCACGAAGATCAACGCGGCGACCAGCATGATGCCCATGGTTTTATGGCTGGATACGGCGTCCCACACCGTCAGGCTGGAAGCCGGGTCGAGGCTGGACGGCATGACGAACGGAAACAGCGCAAAGCCCGCCGTGCACAGCGCGCCGACGATGGCCAGGCTGCTGCCCAGAAACGCCGTGCGCCCCTGCCCCGCACTGGCGCCGAGCAAGGCCAGCAGGCCGCCGAACACACCCAGCAGCGGCGCGATGACCGTCAGTGGATGCTGGTGATAGTTGGCCATCCAGCCGTGGTTGTCGGCATCGACAGTCTTGCTCAGCGGGTTGAGCGCTGCGCCGGCATCGAACGCCGAGGTGATGCTCAAGCCCTGAATGCCACCGAGCAGCAGCCAGACGCCCGCCCCGATGAACGACAGCAGAAACACCAGCGCGAGTAACTGCGAAGCGCGACGTGAACGACGGCCAACCGCGCCCTCGGTGCGCATCATCAACCAGGTGCCGCCATGCAGGCCGAGCATGCTCAGGCTGACCACACCGGCCAGCAGGCCAAACGGACTCAGTAACTGCCAGAAATTGCCCAGATAGCTGGAGCGCAGGTTTTCATCGAAGCGGAACGGCACCCCCAGCAGCAGGTTGCCGAAGGCCACGCCGAACACCAGCGACGGCACCAGCCCGCCGGCAAACAGCCCCCAGTCCCAGCTTTGCCGCCAGCGGGTGTTGTCCAGTTTGCTGCGGTAATCGAAGCCCACCGGGCGCACGAACAAGGCGAACAACACCAGCAACAGCGCCCAGTACATCCCTGAGAACGCTGCGGCGTACACCAGCGGCCAGGCCGCGAACAGCGCGCCACCGGCCGTGATCAGCCAGACCTGATTGCCTTCCCAGTGCGGCGCAATGGTGTTGATGACCACTCGCCGCTCGTTGTCGGTGCGACCGACGAAAGGCATCAGCATGGCCGCGCCCAGGTCGAAGCCGTCGGTCAGGGCGAAGCCGATCAGCAGCACGCCGACCAGCACCCACCAGATCAGTTTGAGTGTCTCGTAATCGAACATCGTGTGTTCCTCAGGCCAGCGCCGGTTGTTGGGCAGGTGCGGACAAGTCGCTGTCGCGCTGTTCGAAGTGGTAACGACCGGTGTGCAGGCTGCTCGGGCCCAGGCGGGCAAACTTGATCATCAGGTACATTTCGATCACCAGCAGCAAGGTGTAGAAGGTCACCAGCGCCACGATCGAGCCGATCACATCTCCCGAAGACAGCGTCGACGCCGAGAGGTGAACCGGCAGCACCTCACCGATCGACCAAGGCTGACGGCCGTGCTCGGCCACCCACCAGCCGGTCTGTGTGGCAATCCACGGCAGCGGCAGGCTGAACAGCGCCCACTTGAGCAACCAGCGTTTGCTCGACTCGTTCTTGCGGGCGGATGCCCAGAACGCGCAGATGAACAGCGCCAACATGAGCGAGCCGCTGAGCACCATCACGCGAAAAGTCCAGAAGATCGAAGCCACGTGCGGGATGGAGTCCAGCGCCGCCTGTTTGATCTGCCGCTCGTTGGCGTCGACCACGTTGTCGGTGTACTTCTTGAGCAACAGGCCGTAACCGAGGTCTTTCTTCACCTCGTTGAAGGCATCGAGGGTCTGCTGGCTCTTGTCACCGGCGCGCAGTTTGCCCAGCAGGTCGTAGGCGACCATGCCGTTGCGGATGCGGCCCTGATGCTCGCTGACCAGATCCTTGATACCGGTGACCTGCTTGTCCACCGAGCGGGTGGCGATGATCCCCATCACGTACGGAATCTTGACCGCGTAATCGGTGCGCTGGGTTTCCTGGTTCGGCAGGCCGAACAGCGTAAAGGCGGCTGGCGCAGGTTCGGTTTCCCACTCGGCTTCGATGGCGGCCAGCTTGGTTTTCTGCACATCGCCGATCTCATAGCCGGACTCGTCACCCAGGATGATCACCGAGAGGATCGACGCCATGCCGAACGCCGACGCGATGGCGAACGAGCGCCGCGCAAATCCCGTGTCGCGGCCCTTGAGCAGGTACCAGCTGGAGATCGCCAGGACGAAGATCGCACCGGTCACATAGCCAGATGCCACGGTGTGAACGAACTTTACCTGCGCCACCGGGTTGAAGACCAGGTCACTGAAGCTGGTCATTTCCATGCGCATGGTGGTGAAGTTGAACTCCGCGCCGACGGGGTTCTGCATCCAGCCGTTGGCGATGAGAATCCACAGCGCCGACATGTTCGAGCCGATCGCCACCAGCCAGGTGACCGACAGATGCTGCACGCGGCTCAGCCGGTCCCAGCCGAAGAAGAACAGGCCGATGAAGGTCGATTCGAGAAAGAACGCCATCAGCCCTTCGATCGCCAGCGGCGCGCCGAAAATGTCGCCCACGTAATGGCTGTAGTACGCCCAGTTGGTGCCGAACTGAAACTCCATGGTCAGGCCGGTGGTCACGCCCAGGGCGAAGTTGATGCCGAACAGCTTGCCCCAGAATTTGGTCATGTCCTTGTAGACCTGTTTGCCGGTCATGACGTAGACCGACTCCATGATCGCCAGCAGGAACGTCATGCCCAGCGTCAGGGGTATGAACAGAAAGTGGTACAGCGCGGTCATCGCGAACTGCAGCCGAGAGAGGTCGACGACTGATTCCGAAATCATTTTGGGTTCTTCTCAGGAGATACGGGAGGGGCGCCCAATACATGCAGGCCGGCTTGCACCCCGTCATCCTTGACCTCGACCGGCGCGTCGAACCAGACGCAGCGGATTCCCATCAACAGGACGAGTTTGATCAACAGGATCAGACCGATTTCTTTCGCCAGCGGGTGTTTGAGGAACGCGAGGGGACCGGGCATGTTGAGGACTCGTCGGGGTGCAGGGTATTTTTCCTACAGCCAAGTCCGAGACCGTTGATCCAGATCAAAAAATGCCGCGTGTGCTGGTGTGGCAGAACGCCACAGGCTCAGTCAGGTCCTGTTTATAGACTTGCCGCGGCGCCAGCGGCCCACTCCTCAACCACAGGATGAACGGCAGATAACCGTCTCAAGTGGCGGATTTTTCAGCCGATATCCTGATGTGCAAGGCAGTCTGGTCATGTTGATCCGTCCTGTTGGGATCGGAAAACAGTCGCTACTGCAGTCGCTGAGGTAGCCGTCCATGACACTTAAATCGCTCGTTCACACCATCGGCAGCGTGCTTTTGCGCGCGCTGGGCCTGTGTCTGTGTGTCAGTCCGGGCGCGGGTGGCGCGCTGGCCGAGCCGATACGCGTGGTCACCGAGGAGCTGCCGCCCTACAACATGACCCGCGACGGCGTTCTGACCGGCATGAGCACCGAGGTGGTGCAGGCGGTGCTCAAGCAGGTGAACGTGCAGGCGACCATTCAATCCATGCCGTGGGCGCGGGCTTACGATCTCGCCCTGCATGACCCGAACGTGCTGATTTACTCCATCACGCGTACGCCGGAACGTGAACACCTGTTCAAATGGGTCGGCACTATCGCGGCCTCGCGCTGGTTCATCTATTCCTCAGCCAACCACCCGGTCAGCCTCATGGACCTGGAGGACGCCCGCGACTGGCAGACCGCGACGGTCAACGAAGACGTCGGCGAGCAATACCTGATCGCCAATCGCTTCGTCGTCGGTCAGCAATTGCAGTCCAGCAACCGCTACGAACTCAACTATCAGAAGCTGCAGACCGGTCACGTCGACCTGTGGATCTCCGACGAACTCAATGCTTATTACCTCGCCCGCCAGGTCGGTGACGACCCAGAGCGCACGCTGGTGCAATCCTTGCGTGTGCAGGCGCTGGAAGAAACCGGAGGGTTCAACATGGCGTTCAGTGCCGGAACGTCGGATGCGACCGTGCAACTGTTTCAGAACGGATTGAAGGCGATCCGTGAGAACGGCACCTACGACGCCATCGCGCGTAAATGGGATTGAGCATGCTTGCGGAGTCCGAATCGAACCTGACCCAGACCACCGAGGCGCGCCCGCGCAGCGGCTCGCTGGCGCGCCGACTGGTGCTGGCCACGCTGGCGTTCTGCATCCTGTTCACCCTGGCGACGGTCACGGTGCGAACCTGGTTCGCCTGGAACACCAACCTTGCCAACATGACCGCCGAACTGAGCCTGATCGATCAGGTGTTTCAAGGCACGTTGTCCAAAGCGGTCTGGGAGATGGACAGTGAAGCCCTGCAGGCGCAAATCGACAGTGTGGCGACGGCCGCGCCGGTGGGTCGGGTGGAGCTGCGCATCCTGCGTCCGGGCCGTGCGCCCGAGGTGGTCGAGCGCCAGCATGCGGGGCACGCCGGATCGGTGCTGGCCCCCGCCCTGCGCCGGCAATTGACCGTCAGTCCTTACGCGGGCGCCAGCGAGGTGGTCGGCGAGTTGACGATCGAGGGCGACGAAAGCCTGCTCTGGAGACGCCTGTGGAAAGAGGTCGGCATCATCATGCTGACGCAGATCATCCAGTCGCTCGCCCTGGCGGGGTTGATCATGGGCATGTTCAACCGCTCGGTGACGCTGCACGTGCGGCGCATCGCCCGGCATCTGGAACAACTGACGCCGCAGAACCTCAAGACGCACCTGTCGCTGGAACGCCGCGGCAAGGCCGGTGACGAACTGGACCTGCTGGAAGCCGGGGTCAACGACCTGCAAGACAAACTGGCCAACCACCTCGAGCGCCAGGCCCGCGATGAGATCGCGCTGGCGGCCAGCCGCGATCAGTTGGCCGAGCTGGTAGAGCAACGCACGGCGCAGTTGAAAGCGGCAAACATCCGCCTGGAAGCGCTGACCCGCTTCGACCCCTTGACCGGCCTTGCCAACCGCCGGCACTTCGACGAACTCAAGGAACTGGAATTCAACCGCGCGCTGCGCCACGGATTGCCGTTTTCGGTGCTGATGTGCGACGTCGATTTTTTCAAGTTGTACAACGACACCCATGGCCACGCGATGGGCGATCAGTGCCTGCGGGAAGTGGCGTTGACCATGAGCGCGCTGTTTTCCCGCTCGGGCGAGCTGGTCGCCCGGCTGGGCGGAGAAGAATTTGCCGTGCTGCTGCCCGGTCAGGACGCGGCGCAGGCGCTGGCGTCGGCCGAGCGCTTGCGTGGGCTGCTGGTCGACCGGCAATTGCCACACGGCGCGTCGCCTGTCTCGCCGTTCGTCACGTTGAGTGTCGGCGTCGCCGAACTCGACACGGCGGCCATGGAGCGCTTCGACCAGTTGTTGCAAAGTGCCGACCGCGCACTGTATCGGGCCAAGAGCCAGGGCCGTAATCGTTGCGAGATCTGATCAGGGAGAGGAAGTGACATGGGAAATATTCAACGCCACTGCACGGTTCTGACCGTCAGCCTGCTGGCATGGATCTGCCTTCAGGCCAGCGCGGCGACGCTGCAGGTGGTCACCGAAGACTCTTCCTACAGTTCGCTGGAGAACGGCAAGGTCAGCGGCGTGGCGAGCGAGATCGTCGAAAAGACCCTCGCCACGGCCGGCATTACCGATTACCACATGGCCCTGTACCCGTGGGCACGCGCCTACGACATTGCGCGTCTGGAACCCAACGTACTGATTTACCCCATCATCCGCAGCAGCGAACGCGAGCCGTTGTTCAAATGGGTGGGCGAACTGGATCAGGTCATGCCGATGTTCTACAAGCTGCGCGCTCGCAAGGACATCGCGGTCGCAACCCTGGAAGACGCCAGACACTACAGCGTCGGCGTGGTGCGGGACGACTCGCGCCAGGAGTATCTGGAGAGCAAGGGTTTCAACAAGATGGTGGTCTCGGCGACCAATCTGGACAACTTGCGCAAGCTATTCAGCGGCCAGGTGGCGCTGGTGCCGCTGCCTGAACGAGAAGCACGGGAGCAGTGCAAGGACCTGAACGTCGCCTTCGAGGAGCTGGAAGCCGTTTACACCCTCGACGAGCTGTCCAAAGGCCTTTACGTCGCACTCAGCGCAGCGACCCCGGAAGACACCGTCAAACGGATCGCGGCAGCGTTTTCCCAGTTGAAAGACGACGGCACCGTGGCGAAGCTGCTCGCCCAGTAAGATCAAACCATCGGCAGCGACTTGAATACCTCCAGCGTTTCCGCGCGGGCGCTGAACTGCGCCAGCAGCGGGTAATCGGCGGGGCTGACCTGATCCGGCACCACCAGCTGGATGAACGACCAACCCACCGCGATGCTGATGCCGTCCTGCCCGATGTCGGCGTCCGCGGGCAGCGGCTGGCGCTCAAGCTCCCGCTCAAGCTCGGCGCAGGCCGTCTTCAACTGCGCACTTACCCGCTCAACCCAGGGCGCATGCTGAATGTCGGCAGGCCGCAGGTTGCGCTCGTAATAGATCTGCACCGCTTTTTCATAGGCCACCAAGGCAACCCCGATCAGGCGCAGTGTGCGCACGCGTTGAGCGGGCTGGGCAGGCATCAGGCCCTCGCCGGGCTCTTGCAGAAATTCGACGTAATCGAGGATCAGGCTGGACTCCATGAGCACCACGCCGTCGTCGGTGACCAGGGTCGGCGCCTTGATCACCGGGTTGATTTCGCTGAACCGTTCCATCCCGCGAAAGACCGACACCGATTCGTGCTCGAACGCGATCCCCAGACGCTTGAGGCTGACTGCGACCCGCCGGACATACGGCGAATCCAGCATACCGATGAGCTTCATCAAACCTCCTCCATCTAACTCGTGAATACCGTGTGACGTGCTAACCGGTTGTGGATTTTCGCAGGCTAGCAAACCTGTTTCGACGCGCAATGCCCGCCGCTGAAAAAAAATGGAAGGTCTGACAGACTGTCTACACTTCGTTCACAAAGTATTCACAATCGGTCTGAAAAACTCCGCCCGAAATTCCGCCCTCTTATCAATCTGCCTGCTTATAACGGGCGTTCCAGACGTGCCGCCGTACGGATACGACCACCGGAACGCGTGCCAGGCCTGCGTCGAGTAGTCGCTTATATGGAAATGCGTTCGTTGGTCAGACCCGTCACCTCCACCCGCCTCGTCATGCTGTTTTCGCTCTGTCTTGTCGCCTTCTATAACCTCGCCACCTGGCACGCACTGCTGGGGCTGACTCAGCTGCAAGGCCTCAAGGCCGTCGCATTCTACGTGTCGTTCGGGTTGTTCCTCTGGGCGGCGATCACCTTGCTGCTGATGCCGTTCTCGTTCCGCCCCACGCTCAAACCCGTGCTGAGTCTGGTCGCCCTGGGCTCCGCCGCAGCGGCGTACTTCATGAACGATTACGGCATCAGCATCGACACGGTGATGATGCAGAACGTGCTCGAGACCAACCCCGGTGAAGCCAAGGCACTGCTCAGTGGCAAATTGTTTCTTTATCTGGGTCTGCTCGGCGCACTGCCGATCGCGCTGATCTGGTGGCTGCCAGTGACCTATCGCCGGGTCTTGCCGGGGCTGGTCAACAAGGTGCTGGTGTGCATCGGCTGCATTCTGCTGATCGCTGCCGCCGTGGGTCCGTTCTATTCGACCTACGCGCCGATCTTTCGCGACGAAGACAAGCTGACTCACTTCATCAACCCGACCAACTACCTCTACGCCCTCGGCAAGCTGACCAAGCAGACGGTAGCGATCAAGGAAACGGTGCAGATCCAGACGGTCGGCGCCGATTCGGTGCTCAGCCCCGAAGCGCAACAGCGACCGAAAAAGAGCCTGATGATTTTCGTGGTCGGTGAAACGGCGCGCGCCGATCATTTCTCGCTCAATGGCTACGGGCGGGAAACCAACCCGGAGCTCAAGCAACAGGACATTCTCAATTTCACCCATGTCGCTTCCTGCGGCACGTCCACGGCCGTGTCGGTGCCGTGCATGTTCTCGCGATTCCCGCGCACCGATTACAGCGACAAGAAGGGCAAGACTTATGAAGGCCTGCTGGACATGCTGCAGCGCGCAGGGCTTGAGGTGGTGTGGCTGGATAACAACAGCGATTGCAAGGGCACCTGCCTGCGCGTGCCGCACAGCGACATTCCGAAAAACCAGCCGAGCGCGTTCTGCGACGGCCAGAATTGCCTGGATGAATCGCTGCTGGTCGGCTTGCAGGACTACATCGACTCCCTCAAGGACAACGCGATCATTGTCCTGCATTCCGACGGCAGCCACGGCCCGGAGTACTACGACCGTTACCCCAAGGCGATGGAACGCTTCACGCCGGTCTGCCATACCAATCAGTTGGGCAGCTGCACCTCGGATGAGCTGAAGAACGTCTACGACAACACGATTCTGTACACCGATCACTTCCTCTCGCAGACCATCGAACTGCTCAAGCGCAATCAGGACAAGGTCGACACTTCGATGATCTACGTGTCCGACCATGGTGAATCACTGGGCGAAAACGGCATTTATCTGCACGCCGCGCCGTACGCCATCGCCCCGCAAGCTCAGACCCACGTGCCGATGGTGATGTGGTTCGGCAAGCAGACGCTGGAAGATGCCAGCATCGATCGCAATTGCCTGGCGGCCAAGCAGAATCAGCCGGACCTGAGCCATGACTACATGTTTCATTCGGTGCTAGGCTTGCTCGGTGTCGACACCACTGAATACCAGCCCGCGCTGGACATTTTCCACAGCTGCAAACACGCCAGAGGATGATCTGACATGGCCCTTCAGAACCCGGTGATCAACGCTGAGACACCGGTGTTCTGGCGGGACCCGCAGTTACCTTTCATTCAGGCCCGCTCGATCGCCGACGGCCGCAAGGTCTGTTACGCGCGTCACTCGCACGAGGTGTTCTCCATCGGTGCGATCACTGCCGGACAGAGCACCTACCTGCACGAAAAGACCTGTCAGACCATCGCCACCGGCACGGTCGTGCTGATGAATCCCGGCGATGTCCACGCCTGCAACCCTATCGACGACCAGCCGTGGTCTTACATCATGCTGTACGTCGATGCCGCCTGGCTGGGCCGGATCCAGCACGCGTGCGGCGTCAGCGAAGACCAGAGCTTTCAGCCGATAGCCGCCACTCATTGCGACGATCCGCAGCTGTTCAATGCGCTGCTGCGCCTGCACCGCGTGCTCATCGATCCGCACGCCCAGACCATGGCGCGCCACGAACAAGCCATCGCCTTCTTCACGCAGATGCAAGAGCGTCTGGGTGGGGGTCGGCCGCCGGTGAGAAAGGCCGGCGCCAGGATCGAACGCGCCGCGCATTACATCAACGCCCATTTCTTGCAGCCGATCCGGCTGGAAGACATCTGTCAGGCCGCCAATCTGTCGGAGGCCTATCTGATTCGCGCCTTCGAGCAGCACTTCCACATGACGCCCCATGCGTACCTGCTCAACCGGCGCATCCAGCACGCCCAGATGCAACTGCTCAAGGGCGAGCCGATTGCCGCCGTCGCTCAGCGCAGCGGATTTGCCGATCAGGCGCATTTTCAGCGGGTGTTCAAAAAGCATCTGGCAGCAACGCCCGGGCAATATCGCCAGTGATCACACGTACAGCAGTGATACGGCGCAGCCAGCCAGCAAGGTCGCCATGCTGCGATTGAACACGCGGATGCGCCGGGAACTGCGCAAGTAAGGACCCAGAAACGCCCCGGCGTACGCCCAGCACGCCACCGACAAATAGCAGACGATGAGGTAGATCAGCGCAAACAGGCCGATCAGCCGCGCTTCGCCATCGGCCACGAATGCACCCATCCCCGCCACTGCTGCCAGCCAGGCCTTGGGGTTGAGCCATTGCATGGCGGCTCCCCTGAGCAACGATGGCCGACGCGTGGGCTTGCCGATCTGCAACTGGCCGTCGTCCATCGCCAGTTTCCACGCCAGATAGATCAGAAACGCCATGCCCGCCCAGCGAATGAAATCGGTGAGCATGGGGTATCGGACGAGCACTTCGTGCAGCCCGAAACCGGTGAACACCAGCAGCAAGACGAAGCCCACCGTGGCACCCGTCACATGGCGCAAGCTCGCCGCGAGACCGAACTGCGCCCCGCAACTGAGCGCCACCACATTCACCGGCCCCGGAGAAATAGATGCCGCGAGGGCGAAGGCCGCCATGGAAATCATCAGGTTCATTGCTGCAACTCTCTGCTCATTGGATGAGCGAGAACCTTAATCGGCGGGCGTTGCAGGGGTATTGAAGAAAACTGACCAGTCCGCTGTGCGGCACACACCTGACTGCCCATCCATGGAAAAGCACCTGCGCCAAAGCCAGCGAGGTTGGCGCATCCGCTGCGCTGGAGCCCCCTGTGCGATGGCGTCGGGTAGAACGCGCTGTCAATCACTCGCCTGAGACAGCGGCCGTGCGACCTGCTCCAGGGATTTGCGCTCCGAAGAGACGCCCCAGATCGCCTGCACCGCCGCAGCCAGCAACATCAACGCCGCGCCGATCAGATAGCCGATGAACACCGGGCCGCGCTCATGGCTGTCGATCAGCCTGCCGAACAGCGTCGGGCCGACGATGCCGCCCAGCGCCGTGCCGAACGCGTAGAAAACCGCGATGGCCAGCGCGCGGATCTCCAACGGAAAGGTCTCGGCGACGGTCAGATACGCCGAACTGGCCGCCGCGGAGGCGAAGAAGAAAATGATCATCCAGGCAATCGCCTGCTGGGGCACGTTCAACACGCCCTGCTCGAACAGGTACCCGCTGATGCACAGCAGAATCGCCGAGACGGCGTACGTCAGGCTGATCATCACGCGGCGGCCGATCACGTCGAACAACCGCCCCAGCAACAGCGGCCCACAGAAGTTGCCCAGCGCAAGCGGCAGCACGTACCAGCCGATCGACGCCGACGGCACTTGATAGAACTCGGTCAGCACCAGCGCGTAAGTAAAGAAAATGGCGTTGTAGAAAAATGCCTGAGCGGTCAACAGCGTCATGCCGACCAGCGCCCGTTGCCGGTAGGTATTGAACAGCGTGTCGAAGATCTCCCGCAGCGGCGTGTGATCTCGGGCATGCAGACGCAAAGGTGGGCCGCTGGGCGCGGGCAGCGCATGACCCTGCTCGCGAAAACGCCGCTCGATGTTCTCGACGATGCTCCGTGCTTCTTCGCTCTGGCCATGAATCAATAGCCAGCGCGGGCTTTCGGGCAGCCACAGTCGCATCAGCAGAATCACCAGTCCCAGCACCGCGCCGATCCCGAAACACAGACGCCAGCCCAGGTCCGCGCCGATCCAGCCGGGATCCAGCAACAGGATCGACCCGCCCGCCCCCAGCGCCGCACCGATCCAGAACGTGCCATTGATGGTGAGGTCCACCCAGCCGCGAAAGCGCGCGGGGGTGAACTCCTGAATCGTCGAGTTGATGGCCGTGTACTCGCCACCGATGCCCATTCCGGTCAGAAAGCGGAACAGCATGAAGCTCCACAGGCTGAAAGAAAACGCCGTGGCCGCAGTCGCGCTGATGTACAGCGCCAGCGTGATGAAGAACAGCTTGCGGCGCCCCAGCCGGTCGGTCAGCCAGCCGAAAAACAGCGCACCCAGCACCGCGCCACAGATATAAGCACCGCCCGCCAGGCCAATGTCCGCATTCGTGAGGCGCAGCACCGGGCTCTCCTTCAGCGCCCCGGAGACGGAACCCGCGAGCGTGACTTCAAGACCATCGAGCAGCCAGGTGATGCCCAGGGCAAACACCAGCAACGTATGAAACCGACCCCAAGGCAGCCGGTCCAGCCGCGCCGGCAGATCGGTCTCAAACAGCCTGCCCTTGGCCTGCTCCGTTTCGGATTGAACGCCGGTGATAGCCATGCCTGATCCTTGCGCCGATGATCGGAGTGATCTTTGGGTTCAGAGTCAGGCCAGGCGCCGGGAGTTCAGCGGATTGCTGCGCAGAGCGCAGTAACGCAGAACAGCCGCGTCGCTGGAAGATGCGCGGTATGAGTGGGAGTGAGCTTGCATGCGATGAGGGTGTTTCTGCCGGTAGAAATTGGGTGGCTGAACTGCAGCATTCGCGGGCAAGCTCGCTCCTACAGGGGGTTTGTGGTGTTTGGCTGAGCTGCGTCACGCCTCGAAACAGGTAGGAGTGAGCTTGCTCGCGATGAGGGCGTTTCTGCCGGTGGAGATTGGGTGGCTGAAATGAAGCCATCGCGAGCAAGCGCGCTCCTACAGGGGGTTTGTGGTGTTTGGCTGAGCTGCGTCACGCCGCGAAACAGGTGGGAGCGAGCTTGCTCGCGATGAGGGCGTTTCTGCTGGTCGAAATTTGGCAGCTGAAATGAAGCCATCGCGAGCAAGCTCGCTCCTACAGGGGTTATGTGGTGTTTTGGCGAGCTGCGTCACGCCGCGAAACAGGTGGGAGTGAGCTTGCTCGCGATGAGGGCATTTCTGCTGGTGGAGATTGGGCGGCTGAACTGAAGCCTTCGCGAGCAAGCTCGCTCCCACGAGGTTTTGTGGTGTTCTGGCGAGCTGCGTCACGCCGCTAATTAGGTAGGAGTGAGCTTGCTCGCGATGAGGGCATTTCTGCTGGAGGAGATTTGGGGGCTGAACTGAAGGCTTCGCGAGCAAGCTCGCTCCCACGAGGTTTTGTGGTGTTATGGCGAGTGGCGTCACGCCGCGAAACAGGTGGGAGCGAGCTTGCTCGCGAATTGGCCCGTGCGGGCGACATAGACTGTACAGAAGCACGCACAACATCAGGCAACACACTCCCGCTCGACCGACCCGGCCGCTGGCTAGATTTATGGGCAGCCTTTAGCAGGGAGTCAGGGAATGGCCGAACAACCGCACTCGCGCAGCCTGCGCACCGGGAGGTTTTCAGAACCCGGAAGAATTTATCTTGTGACATCACGTCTTGCGCAACACCGCACTGACTTTGCCGACTGGCGCACTGGAAGGTTGTTGGTCGATGAGCTGCGGGCTGCAGAGGAATCAGGCATGGCTGACTCATTGGCCTGGGTGGTCATGCCTGATCATTTTCACTGGCTGGTCGCGCTTGGTACCGGTTCGCTTTGTCAGACGGTGCAAAGGGTGAAATCAAAGACGGCGATAGCGGTAAACAAGCGCGCGGGGCTTCAAGGTAGCCTCTGGCAATCCGGCTACCATGACACAGCCGTTCGCCACGAGGAGGCGTTGCTGAGATTTGCGCGTTACATCATTGCCAACCCCTTGAGGGCTGGGCTGGTGAGGCGTGTGGGCGACTACCCGCTATGGGACGCGGTCTGGCTGGCACACCCTGAATGAACACACTCACGGCTCAGCATAAGACGACATTTCACGGAGCCGTCTCGCACCGGGCAACAGGTGGTATTGAGCTTGCTCGCCATGAGGGCGTTTCTCTTGGTGGATATTGGGCGGCTGATCTGAAGCCTTCGCGAGCAAGCTCGCTCCCACGAGGTTTTGTGGTGTTTGGCTGAGCGTCACGCCGCGAAACAGGTGGGAGCGAGCTTGCTCGCGATGAGGGTGTCTCTGCTGGTAGAAATTGGGTGACGGAACTGAAGCCATCGCGAGCAAGCTCGCTCCCACGAGGTTTGTGGTGTTTTGGCGAGCGGCGTCACGCCGCGAAACAGGTGGGAGTGAGCTTGCTCGCGATGAGGGCATTTCTGCTGGTGGAGATTGGGCGGCTGAACTGAAGCCTTCGCGAGCAAGCTCGCTCCCACGAGGTTTTGTGGTGTTCTGGCGAGCTGCGTCACGCCGCTAATTAGGTAGGAGTGAGCTTGCTCGCGATGAGGGCATTTCTGCTGGAGGAGATTTGGGGGCTGAACTGAAGGCTTCGCGAGCAAGCTCGCTCCCACGAGGTTTTGTGGTGTTATGGCGAGTGGCGTCACGCCGCGAAACAGGTGGGAGCGAGCTTGCTCGCGAATTGGCCCGTGCGGGCGACATAGACTGTACAGAAGCACGCACAACATCAGGCAACACACTCCCGCTCGACCGACCCGGCCGCTGGCTAGATTTATGGGCAGCCTTTAGCAGGGAGTCAGGGAATGGCCGAACAACCGCACTCGCGCAGCCTGCGCACCGGGAGGTTTTCAGAACCCGGAAGAATTTATCTTGTGACATCACGTCTTGCGCAACACCGCACTGACTTTGCCGACTGGCGCACTGGAAGGTTGTTGGTCGATGAGCTGCGGGCTGCAGAGGAATCAGGCATGGCTGACTCATTGGCCTGGGTGGTCATGCCTGATCATTTTCACTGGCTGGTCGCGCTTGGTACCGGTTCGCTTTGTCAGACGGTGCAAAGGGTGAAATCAAAGACGGCGATAGCGGTAAACAAGCGCGCGGGGCTTCAAGGTAGCCTCTGGCAATCCGGCTACCATGACACAGCCGTTCGCCACGAGGAGGCGTTGCTGAGATTTGCGCGTTACATCATTGCCAACCCCTTGAGGGCTGGGCTGGTGAGGCGTGTGGGCGACTACCCGCTATGGGACGCGGTCTGGCTGGCACACCCTGAATGAACACACTCACGGCTCAGCATAAGACGACATTTCACGGAGCCGTCTCGCACCGGGCAACAGGTGGTATTGAGCTTGCTCGCCATGAGGGCGTTTCTCTTGGTGGATATTGGGCGGCTGATCTGAAGCCTTCGCGAGCAAGCTCGCTCCCACGAGGTTTTGTGGTGTTTGGCTGAGCGTCACGCCGCGAAACAGGTGGGAGCGAGCTTGCTCGCGATGAGGGTGTCTCTGCTGGTAGAAATTGGGTGACGGAACTGAAGCCATCGCGAGCAAGCTCGCTCCCACGAGGTTTGTGGTGTTTTGGCGAGCGGCGTCACGCCGCGAAACAGGTAGGAGTGAGCTTGCTCGCGATGAGGGCGTTTCTGCTGGAAGAGATCGGGTGGCTGAAATGAAGTCATCGCGAGCAAGCTCGCTCCACACAGAGGTTTTGTGGTGTTTTGGCGAACTGCGTCACACCGCTAATTAGGTAGGAGTTAGCTTGCTCGCGATGAGGGCATTTCTGCTGGTAGAAATTGGGTGGCTGAAATGAAGCCTTCGCGAGCAAGCTCGCTCCCACGAGGTTTGTGGTGTTTTGGCGAGCGGCGTCACGCCGCGAAACAGGTAGGAGTGAGCTTGCTCGCGATGAGGGTGTTTCTGCTGGTAGAAATTTGGGAGCTGAAATGAAGCCATCGCGAGCAAGCTCGCTCCTACAGGGGTTATGTGGTGTTTTGGCGAGCTGCGTCACGCCGCGAAACAGGTGGGAGTGAGCCAACTGTTTATAACGCCCCTTCGATCAACGGTCTGATAACCGACGCCTTCGCGGCTAAAGCCGGTCCTACGAAAGTCTGCAGCGTCTGTAGGACCGGCTTTAGCCGGGAAGAGGCCCGTGCTTGCTCACGAAGAGGGCATTTCCAGCCACTACTAAACGCCCATCAAGCAAAAGCCCACCGGAAGGTGGGCTTTTGTTTCAGCAAGGTCCGGGTGTTACAGGTTGAACACGGTGACCAGTTTGGTGTTCAGGTACGCTTCGATGGCTTCGGTGCCGCCTTCGGAGCCGTAGCCGGAATCCTTGATGCCGCCGAATGGCACTTCCACCAGGCCAATGCCTTGGTGGTTGATGGAGAGCATGCCGGCCTCGATGCGGGTGCTGAGGATGTGCGCGGTTTTCATGGAGGTGGTGAAGGCGTACGACGCCAGACCGAACGGCACGCGGTTGGACTCCTTGACGGCGTCTTCGACGGTGTCGAACGGCACCAGCAGCGCGACCGGGCCGAACGGTTCTTCGTTCATGATGCGCATTTCGGTGGTCAGGCCGCTGAGCACGGTGGGCTCGAAGAAGTAGCCAGGCCCCTCGACCGCCTTGCCGCCGGTGTGAACCGTGGCGCCGTTGTCGCTGGCATCCTTGATCAAGGCCGACAGCGCCGGAATGCGCCGCTCATTGGCCACCGGGCCCATGGTCACGCCCTGCTCCAGACCATTGCCGACCTTGACCTCATGGGTCAGGCCAACGAATTTCTCGGCGAACGCGTCAAACACCCCGCGCTGCACCAGAATGCGCGTCGGCGACACGCAGACCTGACCGGCGTTGCGGAACTTGGCGCCTGCCAGCACACGGGCGGCGAGGTCGATGTCGGCGTCGTCGAAGACCAGCGCAGGGGCATGGCCGCCCAGTTCCATGGTCGCACGCTTCATGTGCTGACCCGCCAGTGCGGCGAGCTGCTTGCCCACCGGAGTGGAGCCGGTGAAGGTGACTTTCTTGATGGTCGGATGGGCGATCAGGTAGCTGGAAATCTGCGCCGGGTCGCCGTACACAAGGCCGATGACACCGGCCGGCACGCCGGCATCGACAAACGCACGGATCAGTTCGGCAGGCGAGGCCGGGGTTTCTTCCGGCGCCTTGACGATGATCGAGCAACCGGCTGCCAGCGCAGAGGACAACTTGCGCACCACCTGGTTGATCGGGAAGTTCCACGGCGTGAAGGCGGCGACCGGGCCGACCGGTTCCTTGATGACTTTCTGCTCGACCGAGACGTTGCGCGATGGCACCAGTCGGCCATAGGCGCGGCGGCCCTCTTCGGCCAGCCAGTCGATGATATCGGCGGCGGCGAGGGTTTCCATGCGCGCTTCGGCCAATGGCTTGCCCTGCTCCTGGGTCATGATGCTGGCGATGCTGTCAGCGCGCTCGCGCAGCAGATTGGCGGCCTTCTGCATGATCTTGTAGCGGTCGTACGCCGGCGTGCTGCGCCAGGTTTCGAAACCACGCTCGGCGGCGAGCAGCGCCTTGTCCAGATCGGCGATCCCGGCATGGGCGACGCTGCCCAGGGTTTCGCCCGTGGCCGGGTTGATGACGGCCAGGGTGCGACCGTCTTCACTGGCGCGCCATTGACCATCGATGAACAGCTGAACGTCTGGGTACATAAACAAGCTCCGGATGCGCCTGGCGTGAGGCAGGAGAAGGGAAAAAGGCCGTCCAATTTACGGGCATATGCCGCTATCGGTCAACCTCGGTGTGCGGCAGTGCAAGTGTGCGCCTGGCGCGCGCTCAAATGTGCATCAGTTGCCGAGCGTACGCGTGCAGCACCTCGCGCTGGATCAGAAAACTGGCGTACTTGCCTTCGCGCAGCGTGGCGATCAGGCCGGCGCGCTCGAGCTCCTTCGTATGATGGGAAACCGTCGCCGCGCTCACCGGATGCACCTTGAGCAGCGCGGCGCACGGCACCGGCTCATCGCTGGCGCCGATCTGAACGAGAATCTGATATCGCCTGCGGTCAGCAAGCGCTCGGGAAATCAACGTGACTTGCAGATCAGTCAACGGAAATTGCTGTGCAGTGCTCATGAAGATCTTTACGCCCCAGTTGAAACCTCCTTGTCGAGAGATGGACCCGTCAGGACCTGGTATTGCCCAATACAACCCGCCGAGTTGGACGCCGATCGCCGACGTCAGGTTCAAAGGCAACAGAATAAGCGCCCGACGCAGACCCGCGAAACATTTTCTGGCATCCTTCGCGCCCTTTTTACGACGGGCGTTCTGGCTGACCCATGCCGTTATTTTGTACACAATTTTTCAATAAATTGTTTTTCATGCTGTGGACATGTTGTAGAGTCGCAAAACCTGACCTAATAGTTAAGTTCTGTCTTCCGGTCAGTCCAGCGTCACCTGCAAAGCCCACGAGCGAATAAAAACAATTGGCAGGCTAACCATGACCACACCGCAAAGCAGCTCCGCGTCAACTCGCGCCTCACGCCCGACCGATCTGATCTACGGCCTCAACGACCGACCGCATTTCACCGCCGCGATCTTCGCGGCGCTGCAGCACGTGCTTGCCAGCTTCGTCGGCATCATCACGCCCACGCTGATCGTTGGCAGCGTGCTGGGCCTGGACAGTGAGGTGCCCTATCTGATCAGCATGGCGCTGTTCGTCTCGGGGCTGGGCACCTTCGTGCAAGCCAGGCGCTTCGGGCCGATCGGTTCTGGTCTGCTCTGCCTGCAAGGCACCAGTTTTTCCTTTCTCAGCGTCATCCTCAGCGCCGGCTTCCTGGTGAAGAGCCGTGGCGGCGGCACTGAAGAAGTGCTTTCGACCATTTTCGGCGTGTGCTTCTGCGCAGCCTTCATCGAAGTGGCGCTCAGTCAGTTCATCGGCAAGCTGCGCAAGCTGATCACTCCGGTGGTGACCGGCACGATCATTACCCTCATGGGCCTCTCGCTGCTGAAGGTCGCCATGACCGACATGGCCGGCGGGTTCGGCGCCAGCGACATGGGCTCGGCGGCGAATCTGGGGCTGGCGGGCCTGGTGCTGGCCACGATCGTGGTGCTCAATCGCTTCAATATCCCGCTGCTGCGGCTGAGCGCGATCATCATCGGCCTGACCCTTGGCTTCGCTGTGGCCTGGTACATGGGGCGCATCGACTTCGCGCACATGCCGCAGGTGCCGTTGATGAGTCTGCCGGTGCCGTTCAAGTACGGTTTTTCCTTTGACCTGCTGGCGTTCATACCGATTGCCGTGATCTTTCTGGTATCGCCACTGGAAGCGGCTGGCGACCTCACCGCCAACTCGATGATCTCGCAACAGCCTGTCAGTGGCCCGGTGTACATCCGCCGGATCAAATCCGGGCTGCTCGCCGATGGCCTCAACTCGGCGATGGCGGCCATGTTCAACAGCCTGCCGATGGTGACCTTCGCGCAGAACAACGGCGTCATCCAGCTGACCGGCGTCGCCAGTCGCTATGTGGCGTTTTTCATCGCCGGCATTCTCGTGCTGCTCGGCCTGTTCCCAGTCATCGGCGCCGTGCTGCAACTGATGCCCAAGCCGGTTCTGGGGGGCGCCACCCTGATCATGTTCGGCACCGTGGCCGTTGCCGGCATCAAGATTCTCTCGGAGGCTGGCCTGCATCGGCGCAACATGCTGATCGTGGCCATTTCACTTGGCATGGGGCTGGGCGTCGCCGCCGTGCCGGAGGTGCTGCGCGAGTTGCCGAAAGCGCTGCACAACATCTTCGAATCGCCCATTACGGTCGGGGCGTTCTGCGCCATCGTGCTGAACATTTTCCTGCCCGAAGAACATCAGGAAGAGGAGCTCACCGAGTTCGACCCGGAGGCCTCTACGGTCAAGGTTTTGCAGGACCCGGCGCTCCCTGCGCCAGCAGAACCTCTCAGCGCCCGCGAGGTCGCACAGTTGAACCGCTAAGCTGTTGAGTGGGGTGCACCGCACCCCGGCCAGCCCGCTTCACTGGAGTGTCCGATGCCCTTACGCCCGATCCGAACCCTGCTCGCCGGCCTGCTGATCCTGGCGCTGAGCGCCTGCGCGCTGTTCCCCAATCGTGACCCGCTGAACATCAACGTGGTGGGTATCGAGCCTTTGCAGGGCCAGGATCTTGAGATCCGCTTCGCCGTCAAATTGCGCCTGCAGAACCCGAACGACACCGACATCGAGTACGACGGCGTGGCGCTGAATCTGGATGTGAACGGCAAACTGCTGGCGTCGGGCGTCAGCGATCAGAAAGGCACCATCGGCCGTTTCTCCGAAGGCGTGCTGACGGTGCCGGTCACGGTGTCAGCGTTTGCCGCGCTGCGCCAGGCCGTCGGGCTGACCGAGCAGCAGCGCCTCGACAATTTGCCGTATGAATTGCACGGCAAGCTGGCGGGCGGCTTGCTCGGAACGATGCGGTTTTATGACAGCGGCACGCTGAGCCTGCCGCAACCGGCAAGCGGAAGCTGGTGATGCCTGCCGGGCGCGGCTGACAGGGCCGCCAACGGCACATTCAGCCGCAGGCAGCCGTGGGCATCAGCCCCGCGCGGCGGCGACCTGACGATTGACTTCTGCGCGGACCATGTTGGCGTATTCAGGCGGCGACATGGCGTCGAGCTCGGCGCGCACCCACTCCGACCATTTGCCCTTGCGCTTGGCGCGCTCGCCCATCAAGCGGGCCGCGTCGCCCTTGGCCTTGCCCAGATTGCTCTGCCACAGCTCGAACAGACGGGATTTTTCGTCCTCGATGGCGGCGCGTTCGGCAAGGGACTTGTTGGCCAGGTTGAAACTCATGACGGTTACCTCGTGTGCAAAAACGAAACGCTATGACCGAGCCGCGTACGGGCTCAAAAGCGTCAGCATCTTACACCCGACGAGGGCGTTGCCCGACGACATTCGTCGCACTTTTTCGGCTCCGTCCGAAATGTCCTGCAACTTTTTCTCGCCCCGGCGACTCCATTGCTCACTGCCATTATCAACTGAAAGGAAATTGCCATGGCTCGTAAAACTGTTGCCCAGAACGCCGCCGAACAGATCAAGGATCAGGCATTCAGCGAATTGGCGGCCCTCATCGAAGAGTCCGACAAACTGCTCAAGGACAGCGCAGCGCTGGTTGGCGAAGAGGGAGAGACCGTGCGCGCGCAACTGAGCCTGAAGCTGAAACAGGCACTGGACTCGGTAAGCAATGTGCGTGAGCGCACCAAGCCCGCGGTCGAAGCGACCGAAACTTACATCGGTGGCCACCCGTGGCAGACCGTCGCCGTATCCGCTGGCTTCGGCCTGATCGTCGGCCTGCTGCTGGGCCGTCGCTGAGTCGGCACGCCGATATCGCATTTGCCCAAGGCCGTGGCAACGGCCTTCGGCATTTGCCGCCTTCCCCTGCTACATTACCGATCCGCTCAACGCCGCTGCGGCACCACGCCTTGCAGCAGTCGGGCGAAGTAATCAGCGGTAAACGTCTGGGGTTCCGAATCCTTGACCCCGACAGTCTTCTTCAGCATCCACACCTGCCGTTCGGCTTCCAGGTGTAACGAATATTTCTCCTGTCCGTGCAGGCTCAGCCCGTTGACCGACACACTCACCTGCCCTGCCGGTCCCATGGCGTCCGGTACGAACGTGACCCGATGCGCGGCCAGTGAAAAGGTCAGTCGGCGGCTTCTGAACGGCGAGTTATCGTCAGGATAGCCCTTGCTCTGGGCCTGATGCGGATCGTATTCGAAGCGGGTCTGACCCTCTTCGATCAAGGGCTTGAGCCAGCCTTCGACCTGCTGATAAAGCGCGTCGATGCTGGCGTTCCACTGCACGAGGTCATCGTGAAAACGCTGTTGCTTCTGCTCTTCGTAACGCTGATTGGCATTGAGCAAATCACTCAGGCGTTGAATCTCGTCCATAACGGCGATTCCTGGTTTACGCGCCCGAGTATTCGAACGCGTTGACCGAGGGTGTCACAGCCATGGCAAGGTGTCGCGCTACATCGTGCAGTCGCTGCATCAAGGCTTGGGCGGGATGACTTCCAGCTGTGACAGCCGATGACCTTTGACCAGCGCTGCGTCGATGTCGGTCTTGGCTTTCTCGGCGGCGTCCTGCGACTCGAACGGCCCGATCATGACCACTTCCCTGCCATCGACCTTGACCACGTACGAAGGGTAATGGTGCTCGACCAGCCAGTAGGTCATGTCGCTCAGGGCTTCCTTCAAATGGACGCGAATGGTCCATTGCGGCGAAGCCGGGGTGGCGGCTTCTGTGACCGAATCGGTCGCCGGAACCTTGGCGGGCGTAGCCGGCTTACCGCCATCACAACCTGCCAGCATCAACACCGCCACCATCATTGCCATCTTGCGCACGTCTGTCGCTCCTCGTCTGAAGTGGCGAGAGTCTATCACTGCAGACGCACGCGGGTTGGCCGGCGAACAGCTGACCGGCGGCTCCCCTGCGCCGGCCGCCAGCCTTGCGCCTCAGACCTGCGACTTTCCGACGCGGGGCGCACTCAGCGGATCGGCAACCGAGGGTGCGGGCTTGCCGGGTTTCGCGGAACGGTCATTCATCGCAGCGATCTCGCGCGCCGCCTTGGCCTTGTCGAAAGAACCGTCCCATTTGGCAATGGCAATGGTGCCGATGCCGTTACCGATCAGGTTAGTGACCGCGCGCGCTTCATTGAGGAAACGGTCGACGCCCAGCAACAGCACCAGACCGATCATGGGAATGCCGTGGAACACCGACAGCGTCGCGGCCAGCGTGACGAAGCCCGCCCCGGCCACCCCGGCCGAGCCTTTGGAGGTCAGCAGCAGAATGCCCAGCACCGTCAGTTGATCCCACAAGGTCAGCGGCGTGTTGGTCGCCTGCGCGACGAAGATCGCCGCCATGGTCAGGTAGATGCAGGTGCCGTCGGAATTGAACGTGTAACCGGTCGGCAGAACCATCCCGACCACCGATTTCTCGCAGCCGAGTTTTTCCAGCTTGACCATCATTCGCGGCAGCACCGCTTCAGTGGAGCAGGTCCCGAGGGTGACGAGAATTTCGTCCTTGAAATACCGCAGGAACTGCATCAACGGCAGCCCCGACCAGCGTGCCACCGAGCCCAGAATCACCACGATGAACAGCAGCGTGGTGACGTACAGCGCGACCAGCAACTGGCCGAGCGACAGCAGCGTGCCGATGCCGTATTTGCCGATGGTGAACGCCATCCCCGCCCCGGCCCCCAGCGGCGCCAGGCGCATGACCATCGCCACCACACGGAACAGGCTCTGCAGCAGCATGTCGATGACATTGACCAGCGGCTTGACCGGTTCGCCGATCTGCACCAGTGCAACGCCCATCAGCACCGAGACCAGAATCACCTGCAGCATCGCGCCTTTTGCAAACGCGTCGAACAGCGTGGTCGGGATGATGTTCATGAAGAATTCGACTACCCCGCCCTGCGCCGCGGCGGCCTGGGTGTAGCCGCTGATGGCACTGCCGTTGATGGTGTTGATGTCTATGTTCATGCCCACGCCGGGCTTGAGAATATTCACCACCACCAGACCGATCACCAGCGCCAGGGTCGAGAGTATCTCGAAGTAGATCAGCGCTTTGGCGCCGATGCGTCCCACTTCTTTGACGCTGCCCATCTTGGCGATGCCCACCACCACCGTGCCGAAAATGATCGGCGCGAGCAGCATCTTGATCAGCTTGATGAAGCCGTCGGCGAACGGTTGCAGCTTGGCGCCGATGTCGGGGAGAAAGAAGCCGATGGCACCACCTATGACGATACCGATCAACACCTGAACGTAGAGCTGGGAATACCAGCGTGTCGAAGCCTGTTCCATGGATTGCCTCACTGTTGTTTTTGTATGAGGGGAAAGGACTGCTTGAGCGATGGAGGACGGGTGGGAGTGAGCCATCTGTCTTTAACGCCCTTTCGATCAGCGACGTAACAACCGACGCGTTCCCGGCTAAAGCCGGTCCTACGAAAAGCTTGCAGCGTCTGCAGGAGCGGCTTGAGCCGGGAAAAGGCCGGTACATGCTGTGGAGCATGCGGCGTCTGGAGATCAATCTTCGCGAGCAAGCTCGCTCCCACCGGATCGGTGCTTGACGCCAGACCACGCCCGCCGCATTACCCTTGTGGGAGTGAGCAAGCTCGCTCCCACCGGTTCGGTGCTTGACGCCAGACCACGCCATGCCGCTATACCCTTGTGGGAGTGAGCTTGCTCGCGATTGCGATGTGTCAGACACATCGCCGGTGACTGACACACCGCATCGCGGGCAAGCGCGCTCCTGCAGGGGCGAAGCGGTGTGTTTACGCCCCCTCACCCAGTTCACGCATCACCGCATACAGCGCGGACTTGGCTTCGAAGCCCACCCCCGGAATATCCGGCAGTCCGACGTAGCTGTTCTCTACCCGGATACCATCGGCAAAGCCGCCGAATGGCTGGAACACGTCCGGGTAGGACTCGTTGCCGCCCAGGTGCAGGCCTGCAGCGATGTTCAGGGACATCTGGTGCCCACCGTGAGGCACGACCCGACGGGACGACCAGCCCAGGTCCTTCATCACGTCGAGTGTGCGAAGGTATTCCACCAGACCGTAGGACAGCGCACAGTCGAACTGCAGGAAATCGCGGTCAGGGCGCATGCCGCCGTGGCGCAGCAGGTTACGCGCGTCCTGATGGGAGAACAGGTTTTCGCCCGTGGCCATCGGCAGCTCGTAGTGATTGGCCAGTTCCGCTTGCAACGCGTAGTCCAGCGGATCGCCCACTTCTTCATACCAGAACAGGTTGTACGGCTTGATCGCTTCGGCATAGGCGATGCCGGTCTTGAGGTCGAAACGACCGTTGGCGTCGACCGCCAGGCGCTGGCCGTCACCCACCACTTCCAGCACCGCTTCGATCCGGCGCAGGTCTTCGGCCAGCGGCACGGCGCCGATCTTCATCTTCACCACGTCATACCCGCGATCCAGGTAGCTCTGCATCTCGGCCTTGAGCTTGCTCTGGTCTTTGCCGGGGTAGTAATAGCCGCCGGCCGCGTACACCCACACCTTGTCGTCGGCCACGCCGTTGCGGTAACGGTCGGCCAGCAGGCGATACAGCGGCTTGCCCTCGATCTTGGCCACCGCGTCCCAGACCGCCATGTCGATCGTCCCCACCGCCACCGAACGCTCGCCATGCCCGCCCGGTTTCTCGTTGGTCATCAGGGTTTTCCAGATGGCGAAGGGGTCCAGATTGTCGTGTTCCTGGTCGATCAGCGTTTCAGGGTCTGCTTCCAGAACGCGCGCCAGGAAGCGGTCACGCATGAGCGCCCCCTGCCCGTACCGACCGTTGGAGTTGAAGCCGTAGCCGATCACCGGCTTGCCGTCGCGAATCACGTCGGTGATCACGGCGACCACCGAGCAGGTCATTTTGGAAAAATCGATGTAGGCGTTGGCAATCGGCGAGGCAATGGAAACGGTCTTCTCGCGAATATCGACGATACGCATGGGTGACTCCTGTTGTTTTAGGTGAAGAGGTGCAGCGCTTGGATGAGCCCACTCTAGGGCTGGACCTTTTGTCGCGGCCAATGCTAAAAACGCGGCACTCAATGCGCGGACGGCATCACGATGGAATTGGTCTGGCTGGAAGATTTCAATGTACTGGCGCAAAGCGGGAATTTTTCCCGGGCGGCCGAGCTTCGGCATGTCACCCAGCCGGCGTTCAGTCGCAGGATCCGCGCGCTCGAGACCTGGGTTGGCGTCGACCTGTTCGAGCGCACCACCCAAGGCGCGACGCTGACCGATGCCGGACGGCACATGCTCGACAATGCCCAGGAGATGACCCGGCGCCTGTACCAGATGCGTCAGGAAGCGCGCGAGGTCGCAGGCAAGCAGGCGCGTACTTTGCATTTCGCCGCCACTCACTCGCTGTCGTTCACCTTTTTTCCGGGCTGGGTGCGCGCTGCCGAACGCTCAGGGCCGCTGGAGGCGATCCGCCTGCTGTCGGACAACATGAGCGTGTGCGAGCACATGCTGCTGAGCGGCGAAGTGCAGTTTCTGTTGTGCCATCAGCATCCCGACGTGCCGCCGCGTTTTGCCGCCGATCAGTTTCAGTCCAAGGTCGTCGGCCATGATCTGTTGGTGCCATTGCGCGCCCGTAACAGCGAACCTGCGGCGCCAGGCATCGCGCCGCCACACCTGGCGTACACGGCCGAGTCGGGCCTGGGGCGGATCATCGCCGCGCGGCTGCGCAAGGAAGACCGGCCGCCGACGCTGAACACTGTTTTCAGCTCCCACCTGGCGGCGGTGCTGTTGTCCATGGCTCAGGAAGGAAAAGGCTTCGCCTGGCTGCCCGCAACCTTGTCGGAGGCGGAAGTGGCCAACGGCAAGCTGGTTCGGGCGTTGGACGAGCATTGGGACATTCCCGTCGAGATCCGCCTGTTCCGTCCCAACACCGCACTGAGCGATTTCGCAGAGGATTTCTGGGCCAAGCTCTGACGCCCGAAAATGGCAAGAAAAGCCCCGCGCACGGGCGGGGCTCGATGCTCAGCGGCTGGCGAAGTACATAGTGACTTCGAAGCCGATACGCAGGTCGGTGTACGCAGGTCGGGTCCACATGGACGATGCCTCCTCGATTGACCGGAACAGCCCGGCAGCTCCGGTTATACGCCGTTGTCCGGACACCGCAAGACCCGCGCAGCCTCGGCCCCGGCGCCGCGGCGGGACACTCGCGCTACAGCTGTCGCGACCTTGCAACAGGTGCCGTGCAGCGCGCTGATCCGGGTGTCGCGCTCCGCCGCTCTGGCCCGGGCTGCGCCGTGCCGCAGGCGATCGGGTACAGCATTCGCTGTACCCGGAGCGCGCCGTGAATTATTTTTTGTAACAGGCATATTTCGTCACAGGCGCTAGTCTGAGCGTTATCCCTGCCGCCCCGAATGCCTCGGCGGCCGTCCTCAGAGGACACAGAACAATAATCATGCGTTGAGGCCTCATGGTCGCAGCCGCATCAGGAGAGTCATCTATGTCGTTGCAGACCTCAGCCACCGGACCTGCTGATCTCAAAGCGTTCGTCGGCGATTACTTTGCCGACCGCAGCCTGCCATCCGATGGCCTGATCGTGCAGTCCTGGTATCGCAGCGTGGTCGAGCACGGTCTGAAGCCGGCAGGCCGGGCCAACAAGGTGATCCTCAGCGCCGCCGAAATTCATCGCCATCAGGAATTCCACCACGATTACATGTCCATCGCCGGCCAAGGCGTCAGCGGCCTGGCCAAGCGCGTGGGTCAGGCCGGATTCGCCGTGCTGCTGAGCGACGAACACGGCATCGCGCTCGACTCGCGGGTGCCCACCACCGGCAGCGCCTACGCTGATTCGGGCCTGATCGTAGGTTCGCGCTGGGATGAATCGCTGGTCGGCACCAACGGCATCGGCACCGGCCTGGCCTCGGGCAGCGCGTTGATCATTCATCGCGATGAGCACTTTCTGCGGGAAAACGATCGCCTGAGCTGTTCGGTCTCGCCGATCTTCGATTCGCTGGGCCAGGTGCGCGGCTGCCTCAACGCGTCCTGCCTGAACAGCAACGGTCCGAAAGAGGCGCAATACCTGACACTGCAACTGGTGATCATGTACGCGCGGATGATCGAGAACGCCTACTTCCGCCACAGCCACCGCAACACCCTGACGCTGATGATCAAGCCCTGCGAGGACATCAGCGACCTGGCCAACGAGCAATTGCTGGCGCTGGACGACCAGGGCCGGGTGATCGGCGCTAACCGTGCGGCGTTCGTCGAGCATCAGAACCACGGCGACGGCCCGCTGCTGGGGCAAGCATTGAGCGCGCTGCTGCCGGTAGACGTCGAACAACTGCTGCGACTGTGCAACGGCGGCGCCAATGCCACGCGTCTGCGCAGCGGCCAGCGCTTGCTGGAGGTCGGCCTGCGCATGCCGGTCAAGGTTCAGCCTGCCCGGTCGCCGGAGCCGCGGCCTGCGCAGATGCATCATTGCGCGCCAACGCTGGAGCGGCTGAGTGGTGCCGACCTGCGCCTGCAGCAGAGTGTGGCGCGCTTGCGCAAGGTGCTGGACAAGGACCTGCCGATCCTCATCAACGGCGAGACCGGCACCGGCAAAGAAGCCTTCGCTCGCGCGATTCACCTCGCCAGCCAACGGCGGGCCGGGCCGTTCGTGGCGCTCAACTGCGCAGCCATTCCGGAAACCCTGATCGAGAGCGAACTGTTCGGCTATCGCAGCGGCAGCTTTACCGGCGCCAGCAAGAAAGGCATGAAAGGCAAGCTGGAAATCGCCAATGGCGGCACCTTGTTCCTAGACGAAATCGGTGATATGCCTGCGCATTTGCAGACTCGCCTGCTGCGCGTCTTGGCGGAGCGGGAAATTTCGCCCTTGGGCGCCGATACGCCCATGCCGCTGGACATCCAGGTCATCTCCGCGACCCATCAGAACCTGGCCAGCATGATCGCCAGCAAGACCTTTCGCGAGGACCTGTTCTACCGGTTGAACGGCATGACCCTGCACCTGCCGGCGTTGCGCGAGCGCAGCGACATCCGGATGCTGATCGATTCGGTGCTGCGTGATCAGCCTGGCGGGCAAGCCTGCCGCATCGACCCGGTCAGCCTGAAGTTGTTAAGCCGGTACGCCTGGCCAGGCAACATTCGCCAGCTGATCAATGTGCTGCGTTACGCGGTGGCAGTCGCCGACGAAGGGCTGATCGACACGACGTGTCTGCCGGCGGACATTGTCGATCAGGCGGCACTCGACCACGCCGTACCCAGTGCCCTGCCCGACCGCTTGCCGCTGGCACGGCTCACCGCAGACGATGAAGAACAGCGTCTGAAGGAAGCCCTGCGCCGGCACCAGTGGAACGTGACCGGGGTCGCCGACGAGTTCGCCGTCGCCCGGTCAACGCTTTACCGCAAGATGAAAAAATACCGGATCGTGCAGCCCAACCGGGCCGGATGAAAGCGCCTCAGATCTGGATGTACACCACGTGGGTATGGGTGAATTCGTAGACGCCGTGCTTGCCGTCCGCGCCGCCGATCCCGGACTTGCGGATGCCGGCGTGGAAGCCCTGCATGGCCTCGAAATTTTCCCGGTTGATGTAGGTTTCGCCGAAGTCGATTTCGTTGCAGGCGCGCATGGCCGCGCTGAGGTCGCGGGTGTAGATCGAGGACGTCAGACCGTATTCACAGTCGTTCGCCAAATCGATCGCCTGATCCAGATCATCGATGATCTGGATCGGCAGCACCGGCCCGAAGATCTCCTGGCGCATGATTTCCATGTCCTGACGGCAATTGGCGAGCACGGTCGGCTGGTAGTGGAAGCCCTTGCCGTCACGGTCGGCCACCGCGCCGCCAGTGATCACCTGCGCGCCATCGCCCACCGCGGTTTCAACCATCTGCGCGACTTTGTCCAGACCGGCCTTGTTGACCAGCGGCCCCATGTCCAGCCCTTCCTCTGCCAGCGGGTCGCCGTATCGAGTCGCAGCCATTGAGGCGCTGACTTTCTCGATGAACTGATCGGCAACCTTGCGCTCGACGTAGACGCGCTCGGCGCAGTTGCACACCTGCCCGGTGTTGATCACCCGCGATGCAGTGATCGCCTTGACCGCCAGATCCAGATCAGCGTCCGCCAGCACGATGGCCGGCGCCTTGCCGCCCAGTTCCAGATTGAGTTTGGTGATGTTGTGCGCGGCGGCAGCCATGATTCGCTGGCCGGTGGCAACACTGCCGGTGAAGTTGACCATGTCCACCCCGGCGCTGGCGCTGAGCGCGTTACCCACCGTAGCGCCCCTGCCGGAGACGATGTTGACCACGCCTTTGGGCAGATCGGTCTGGGCGAGCAATTTGGCGAATTCGAAACAGTTGATCGGCGTTTCTTCGCTGGGTTTGATCACGATGGTGTTGCCTGTGATCAGCGCCGGGGCGAGCTTGCGGGCAATCAGGAAGAACGGAAAATTCCACGGCAGAATGCCCGCGACCACGCCCAGAGGTTTGCGAAACACGAAGATGTTTTCACCAGGCCGGTCACTGGTGAGAATTTCGCCTTCGAGACGGCGTCCCCACTCGGCCATGTAATCCAGGTAATCGGCTGTGAAGTTCACTTCCACCAGCGCCAACCCCAGCACCTTACCCTGCTCGGCGGTAATGATTCGCGCCAGCCGGTCGGCGTTCTCGCGCACCTTGGTCGCAATCTGGCGCAGGTAACCGGCGCGCTCGTTGGCCGGCTTGCGAGCCCAGCCTTTCTGCGCCAAGCGGGCGGCGGCGATGGCCCGCTCGACCTCGCTCAAGCTGGTTTCCGGCACCGAGCCCAACAGATCGCCGTTGGCCGGATTGAACACCTGAATGTGGTTGTCGCCGGCGCTGAAGGCGCCATCGATATAGCTTTGGTAGATCGGTAGCGGGTTGCTCATGGGGGTTGCCTCTTTTTATCGATTGGATATGTGATCCCTGCAGGAGCGACCGGGGTGGCGCTCCGCCTTGCCCGCGATGGCGATGTGTCAGACAGCAATGGGGTGCCGACACATTGCAATCGCGGGACAAGTCACGCTCCTACAGGTAGGGCGTTTACTGCGCCGCTGCGGTCTTGGCCGACGCCATTTCTTTCTTCAGGTCGTTGGCGCGTTTGATGATGTATTGGTGCACCAGCTCGACTTCATCGGGCTTGAGCTCCTCGGCGAACGACGGCATGCCGTCATTGACCCGGCCGCCATAGACGATGCCGAGGAACATCTGATGATTTTCCTTGCTGAGCATGCGCAGATCCGGCAGCACGCCGCCGCTGATCGCGTTGATGCCATGGCAGGTGTCGCAATGGCCGTTGAACAGCGCGCGGCCCTTGTCCACTTGCTCGGTGGTGCCGGTGAAGGCCGGTGGATCGACCTTGCGATCGGCGTATTTATATTTCAGGTCAGGCAGCTTCGCCGTTCCGCCCAGTTTATAGGTCAGCACCTGGGCGTTGGGCTTGACCCCGGCGCGCAATGACAACGCGCCGGCGAAGGTCGAAAACGCGCCCCCCCATCCCGCCATGAACGTCACGTACTGCTCGCCATCCACCTCATACGTCACAGGGCCGGCCATCACACCGGTGTTGGCCGGTTGCTCCCACAACACCTTGCCCTTGTCGGCCGAATAGGCGACCACCCGCCCGTCCGCAGTGCCCTCGAACAACAGGTTGCCCGCGGTGCTCAGCGTGCCACCGTTGAAGATCGTCGAATACGGCACTTCCCAGCGCGCCTCCTGCTTGAGCGGATCCCAGGCGATGAGCTTGCCGGTCCAGGTGTCGGCCAGTTTGCGCAGGCCGTCCGGGTCCTCCGGCATCATTCCGGTGTTGACCTGCAACTGATACATGCTCTTGAATTTCTTGCGCGGCGGCTGGCCCTCGACGTCCTGATACAGCGCCGACATGATGTGCGCGGGAATGTAGACGAGGCCCGTCTGCGGGTTGTAGGACATCGGCTGCCAGTCATGGGCGCCCCAGAATGCAGGCTGCACCAACAGCGCTTTCTTTTCCGGGTCACGCCAGTAGACGGCGGCCTTTTCATCGACGATCGGCCTGCCGGTCTTCATGTCGACGCCGCTCGCCCAGTTGATCGGGACGATGTTTTTCGCCGACAGCAGCTCGCCGGTCTTGCGGTCGATCACGTAGAAAAAGCCGTTCTTGGGCGACTGCATGAGCACTTGCCGGTCTTTGCCATCGATCTTCAGGTCCGCCAGCATGATGTGCGCGGTGGCGGTGAAATCCCATGCATCGCCGGGCGTAGTCTGGTAATGCCAGACGTATTCGCCGTTGTCGGGATTGATGGCGATGATGGACGACAGAAACAGGTTGTCACCCTTGCCTTCAGAACGCAGACGCGGGTTCCAGGACGAGGCGTTGCCGACGCCGATGTACAGCAGGTTCAGTTTCGGGTCGTAGGACATCGAATCCCAGACGGTCCCGCCGCCGCCCTGCTCGACGAACTTGTCGCCGAACCAGGTTTTGCTGGCAATCTCCATGGCCTTGTTCTCCGGCGGCAGTTTCGGATCGCCAGGGACGGTGAAGAAACGCCAGTCCTGCTTGCCGGTCTCAGCGTCATAGGCTGTGATGTAGCCGCGCACGCCGTATTCGGCACCGCCGTTACCGATGATGACCTTGCCTTTCACCACCCGCGGCGCACCGGTGATGGTGATGCTGCGATCGGGATCAGTGCGGGTGTCCACCGACCAGACCTTCTGCCCGCTTTTCGCGTCGATGGCCTCCAGGCGGCCGTCGAGTACGCCGACGAATACTTTGCCGCCCCAGACGGCCACGCCGCGGTTGACGGCATCGCAGCATGCCTCGCCCGCGCGGCTGCGATCGGAGTGCGGGTCGTATTTCCAGAGCAGTTTGCCATCGCGGGCATCCAGTGCGTACACCACCGAAAACGGCCCCGTGGTGTACATCACGCCATCGACCACGATCGGCGTGGCTTCGACACCCCGGTCGATGTCCAGTTTGTAGGTCCAGGCCAGTCCCAGTCCCGAGACGTTGCCGTCGTTGATCTTTTTCAGCGGGCTGAAGCGTTGCTCGTCGTACGTGCGTCCGTGACTCATCCAGTTTCCCGGTTCCTGATCGGCGGCGCTGATTCGCGCCCCATCAACCTGCGCAGGCTGTGCAGCGAACGTCTGCGGGCTGAAAGCGACGCCCAGGGCAATGGCGGCGAAAAAGAGTCGGGTGGGGGCGCCGGGCAGGCGCGGATGCTGGCCAAATCGGTTCATGTGGCTCTCCGTTCTTATTAGAACCGGGCGCTTGGCTGCCCCGGCTGTCGAGCGAGAGAGCAAGCGCTGTGCCACGCTGAAGAAAGCCTTTTGTTTCAGATAATTAACCGCACGATGCCCTCCTGCTGATCGCGCTGTCGCGCTACACTTGTCGCGTTTGCAGCGACACATGCCGCAGGGATGTCACGCCAGCGCGCTACGAACGGTGCTCATGCCACCCAGATGCCGAGCAGGCGAACCGCCGTCGAACCCGATGCTGGCATTGTGGTCAATCTCTCAAGCCAACCCAGACAGCGTGCTGTTCATGAACTCAGTCCCAAGCAAACCCGGCAGGCACTGCCGCGACGGCGTATCGTCGCCTGCAGCGCCTTTGTGCATGCGTATGCTCAAAGCCGATCTATCGTGAACACGTCCATTCCCTCAACGACAACGGCGCCGATGACCGAAAGCCCACCCCCGCACGCCGATTCAGCACAGCGCTGGATCATCTGCGAGCACTGTGACTCGCTGTACGAATCGCAAGCCCTGAACAAGGGCGAGACCGCGTATTGCCTGCGCTGCGCCGCCGTGCTCGACCGCGGTCATCGCATGAGCATCGAGCAACTGCTGGCGTTGAGCGTCGCAGCCGGGATCCTGTTCATTTTCGCCAACGTGTTTCCGGTCATCAGCATCAGCATGCAAGGCCTGCATAACGCGGTGACGTTGTGGGGTTCGGTGCACGCGCTGGCTCAAGGGCAGATCACCCTGATCGCACTGGTAGCGGGGCTGGCAATCATCTTCGCCCCCGCGTTGCAGATCGCCCTGCTGTTCTGGGTGCTGGCCCATGCCCATCGCGGAGAAATCGCACCCGGCTTCAGAACCTGCATGCGCACCCTGGAACACTTGCGGCCCTGGAGCATGCTTGAGGTCTGTCTGCTGGGGATTCTGGTGGCGATCATCAAGCTGGCGGGCATGCTGGATGTCCACCCGGGCGTGGGTCTGTGGGCCATGGCCATGTTGATGGTGCTGATCGTGCTGATCGCCGGCAAGGACATTCGCCGACTGTGGGACGAACTGGGAGTCGAACCGGAATGAACGGCATCCCCTTCGCGCGGGAACACAAGGTCACCCTGTGCCACGTGTGCAGTTATGTCTGCGCCGAGAGCGATGAGGCCTGCCCGCGCTGCGAATCGGCAGTGCATCCGCGAAAGCCCGACAGCCTCAGGCGCACCTGGGCGTTCCTGCTCGCCGGGCTGATTTTCTACATCCCGGCCAACACGCTTCCGGTGATGTTCACGACATTGCTGGGCAGCAGCAGCGAGAACACCATCATGAGCGGGGTCATCGAGTTCGCCGAAGGTGGCTCGTGGGACATCGCCATCCTGATCTTCATCGCCAGCGTGCTGGTGCCCTGCATCAAGTTTCTGGTGCTGGGCATGTTGCTGGTGACGTGCCAGCGCCGCAGCCAGTGGGCCATGCGCGAGCGCTCGCGCCTGTATCGCTTCATCGAACTGATCGGGTATTGGTCGATGCTCGACGTGCTGGTCGTGGCGCTGGTCGCCGCGCTCGTTCAATTCCGCGGCTTGAGCACCATCGAGCCCCGGCTTGGCATTCTGTTTTTTGGTCTGGTGGTCGTGATGACGATGTTCGCCGCCATGAGTTTCGATCCCCGGCTAATCTGGGACGCAGAGGTTGAAGATGTCCGATAACACACTCCCCCCGTCAGCCCCCGCGCGCCCGCATGTCAAGGCCCGCAAGGCGCGTATATCACTGGTCTGGCTGGTGCCGATCGTGGCCGGCATCATCGGCCTGTCGATGGTGATCCACGACTTCCTCAACGTTGGCCCGAAGGTGGTGGTGTCGTTCCTCACGGCCGAAGGGCTGGAGGCGAAGAAAACCCAGGTCAAATACAAGAACGTGGTAATCGGGACCGTGACCGACATCGCGCTCAGCGACGACCGCACGCACATCCTGGCGACCATCGAACTGAATCAGTCGGCCACCCCATTCACTCGCGCCGACACGCAGTACTGGGTGGTTCGCCCGCGCATCGGCGCCCACGGCGTGTCAGGCGTCGACACCTTGCTGTCGGGTGCATTCATCAGCGCCGACGCGGGCAGTTCGGACAAGACCGAGAAGAATTTCACCGGTCTGGAAACCCCACCACCAGTGACCTTCGGCGAACGCGGCAAGCGCTTCATCCTGCACACCGATGACCTCGGCTCGCTGGACATCGGCTCCCCGGTGTACTTCCGCCGTATTCAGGTCGGTCAGGTGGTGGCTTACGAACTGGCCAAGGACGGCAAGGGCGTGGACATCGAAATCTTCATCAGTTCGCCCAACGATGAGTTCGTGCTCACTGACTCGCGTTTCTGGAACGCCAGTGGCGTCGATGTCTCGCTGGGCGCCGCCGGCCTGAAGGTCTCCACCCAGTCGTTGACCTCGATCATCTCGGGCGGCATTGCGTTTCGCGAGCCCAACTACAGCCCTGACGCCAAGCCTGCCGAGGGCAACGCCGAGTTCAAACTGTTCGATGACCAGGCCAGCGCCCTCGCCCCACCTGACGGCGAACCCAAATACATCCGCATGCGCTTCAATCAGTCCCTGCGCGGGCTGGTGGTCAACGCGCCGGTCGATTTCCTGGGTGTGAACGTCGGCCGCGTGGTGTCGGTGGACCTGGATTATGACCCGGCGACCGGCAGTTTCCCTGGCGTGGTCGGCGCTGTGATTTACCCGCAACGACTGGGCGCGGCCAACGACAAGCTTCGGCAACAGGCTGGCGGTGGCGACGAAGAAGAGCAGACGTCGAGAATCATCGGTCGCTTCGTCGAACGCGGTCTGCGGGCGCAGGTTCGCACCGGCAACCTGCTGACCGGCCAGTTGTACGTGGCCATGGATTTCGATCCGAAGGCGCCGAAAATTGCCTACAACGCCAAGGCCCGGCCGCTTGAGGTGCCTACCGTCGGCGGCAGTTTCGACAAACTTCAGGAGCAGTTGCAGGCCTTCGTCGACAAGCTGGGCAAGATCCCACTCGACGATCTGGCGAAGAACCTCAATGGCAGTCTGATCGAATTGCAGAAAACCATGAAACAGGTCAATGGCGAAGTGTTGCCGCAGATGCGTGGCACCTTGCAGCAAGCGCAGAAAACCCTTGGCAGCGCGAACGACACATTCGCCGACGACTCCCCGGCGCGCCAGCAACTGGGCCAGGCCATGGAGGAAGTCCAGCGCACCGCGCGTTCCGTGCGCGTATTGACCGACTTCCTCAGCCGACACCCGGAATCGCTGATTCGGGGACGCAGCGGCGACGCGGCGCCCGGCTCGTATAAAGGTTCTTCCTCATCCCGTGAAATCGCTCCGGAGCCTGTGCAATGACCCTGCGTAACCACTTTCTGACGTTGGCCTGCGCGTTGAGCCTGGGCGCCTGTTCCTCGACGCCGACGCACTACTACACCCTCATCGCGCCTGCGACCCAGCCTGCAGCCAATATTGCGCAGGCGCCGTTTCAATTCGAGATGCAGCCGGTCCTGATGGCCGTGCAAGTGGATCAGCCGCCGCTGGTGGTGCGTCAGGGCGACGGCAGCCTGGCGATTCTGGAAAACGAACGCTGGGGCGCCCCGCTCGGGGATGAGTTTCACGACGCGCTGACCGGACAACTGGAGCGTCGCCTGGGCTCGCGGGATCTGGCCGGGTTGCCCAAGCAGAGCGACGAGCCGGTGCTGTCGGTGCGCACCGATGTGCGGCGGTTCGAGTCGGTGCTCAATCAATACGCGCTGATCGACGTGGTGTGGAACCTGAGCGTGCGCGGCGCCGGGGCCAAACGCCAGACGCTGACCTGCAGCAGCGTCATCCGCGAGCCTGCGGGGACCGGCATGGAAAACCTGGTGCTGGCCCATCAGAAAGCCGTGTCGAATCTGGCCGATATCATTGCTCGAACCGCGACTGACTGGGCTCGCCAGCCCTCCTCGCGCTGCCCTTCCTGATCCTGAAGATTGAACTGACGGGCCGCCATGCAATGTGGCGGCCCGCCTTGCCTCCTGCCCATCGGCTATACGCGCCGTTTATGAATATCCATTCAGTCGTAACACTTTCATACAACCATTTGAGAAAAGTCTGACAAATAGCACCAAAATGGATCCACATTCGAATGAATGTGAGTTATCGTCCGAACGCCTTACGCCGTTATTCATTTGGTTTACATCAACCACTCGTTGGAATTCTCCCTGCAAAAGGGATGCTACGAGCTCCACGCTGCAAGACGCATCATCAGGCCTCGGCCAGTGATCAAGGAGTTTCATCATGTCAGGGATCGGTGTGCGGCTCAGGCAGGAACGCAACCGGCTTAAACTCTCCCAGAGCGCCCTCGGCGCGATCGGAGGGGTGGAAACGAACGCACAAGGCAATTATGAAAGCGGGGCGCGCTCGCCCAAGACCAGCTACCTGCTGCGCATTGCCGAGGCCGGTGTCGATCTCAACTATGTGCTCACCGGCGTGCGCACGGACAAAACGAACGCCGCGAATGAGGGTGACGGCGCCGGGCTGAAGCCGGTTGTGGATCACCATTTGCACAAGGTGACCGATCAGTTGCATCGCAATCTGTATGGCCTGATCGACGCGCTGTATCAGATGGCGCAATTGATCGAAACCCGCGCGAACGACACCTTGGATGAACAGGGAAAAGCCGAACTCGACAACATGAAAGCCGAGGCCCAGTCGCTGGCTCAGGCGTCGGTGCGGCTGATCTTCATTACCTCGAAACTGAGCTGATGACCTGCGCCGGGTGATGTACAGCCCGGCGATCCCTGCGGCATGATTCAGCTTTCTCCAAACGATGTGGAACGCGCCGTGTCTCTTGCCCCTTCTGACCCCAGTCTGCTGACCGCCAGCGCGGCCTTCAAACGGCTCCAGCGCCGGGAACTGACCGCGCAGCAACTGCTCGGCGCCTGCCTGGAACGTATCCGCGATCAAGAACCCCAGGTTTTGGCCTGGCGCCATATCGACGCCGAGCGCGCCCTCGAACACGCCCGCGCACTGGATGCGGGTCCGATACGCGGGCCCTTGCATGGTCTGCCGCTGGGGGTAAAAGACCTGTTTGATACCCGTGACTTTCCGACCGGGTATGGTTCGCCGATCTATCAACACCATCGGCCGGTGACCGATGCAGCCGCCGTTGCCCTGTGCAGAGCAGCGGGGGCCATCGTGTTAGGCAAGACCGTCACCACCGAATTCGCCACCTTCACCCCCGGGCCGACTCGCAACCCGCACAATCCGGGGCACACACCGGGCGGATCCTCCAGTGGCTCGGCAGCTGCCGTGGCGGCGAACATGGTGCCGCTGGCGCTGGGAACGCAGACCGCTGCGTCGATCGTTCGCCCGGCGGCCTACTGCGGGATCGTGGGTTTCAAACCCGGCTTCGGCCTGATTTCCCGTGCAGGCGTGAAAAGCCTCAGTGAGTCGCTGGACACGGTAGGCGGTTTTGGCCGCAGCGTGGCGGACGTGGCGCTGCTGACCTCGGTGATGGCCAACGCTGCGGCCTGGCGTGATCTGCCCGAGGACAGCAGACCTCGAATCGGCGTCTGTCGTACGCCGCATTGGGACAGCGCGAGCGCAGCGGCGCAGCAGGCATTCGAAGGCACTGTCCAGCGTCTGGCCCGGGCTGGCGCGTTTGTGGTCGATGTCAGCCTGCCCGACGCCGTTGCCGCGCTGACCGAGGTGCACGATGAAGTGATGTGCGCCGAGGCCTTCAAGGCGCTGGCCGATGAGCGTTTGCATCATGCTGAATGGCTGAGTGAACGGCTCAGGGCAATGCTCGAGCGCGGCGCCGCCGTGACCTACGAGCAGACCGTCAGCCATCGCGCGCACGTGGCGTCGGCCCGTCATCAACTGGGACGTGGCTTTGCCGGATACGATCTGCTGATGACGCCCAGCGCGTGTGGCGAGGCCGATGCAGGCCTTACCGCCACTGGCGATCCGCTGTTCTCACGTATCTGGAGTCTGCTGGGTTTGCCGAGTGTGGCACTGCCGACCGGATTCGGACCGCAAGGTCTGCCACTGGGCATTCAACTGATCGGACCTTCGATGAGCGATACGGCGACGTTGGGGTTCGCGCACTGGATCGAACAACGCCTGCACGGCTGAGCGTTGCGCGGGTTCCGAGGAGAAAGGGCCGACTGAGGAAATCGGCAGGCGTACGGCACGCGTGAACGGCCGTACGCCCTTACCCGGAGCGGGTCAGCGGCGTTTGAGCCGGTCGATGATCACCGCCAGCAACAGGATCGTGCCGCGAATCACATACTGGTAGAAGGTGTCGATGTTCTTCAGGTTCATCGCGTTCTCGATGATCGCCAGGATCAGCACGCCGGCAATCACGTGGCGGATCATGCCGATGCCGCCGCTGAGCGAAACCCCGCCCAACACGCAGGCAGAAATCACCGTGAGCTCGAAACCCTGACCGATCATCGGCTGGCCGGAGGTCATGCGCGAGGCCAGCACCACACCCGCCAGCGCGCCGATCAGCCCGTGCACGGCGAAAATGATGATCTTGGTGCGGTCGACATGAACGCCTGCCAACAACGCGGCTTCCTGGTTGCCGCCGATGGCCAGCGAGTTGCGCCCGTAGGTGGTGTAGTTCAGCAGCCAGCCGAAAAACACGAAGCAGACGATGGTGATCAGGATCGGCACCGGCACGCCGAACAACTGCCCGTTGCCGAACACGAAGAAGCCTTCTTCGCCCACGCCTACCGCTTTACCGTTGGAAAAGATATACGCCAGACCGCGCACGATCTGCATGGTCGCCAGCGTGGTGATCAACGCGTTGATGCGCAACTTGGCAATGACGATGCCGTTGATCAGACCGACCAGCAGCCCCATGGCCAGCGCGGCCGACACGCCGAGGAACACGCTCTCGGTGTCACGAATGACGATCCCGGCGATGACGCCCGAGCAGGCCAGCACCGAACCGACCGACAGGTCGAAATGCCCGGACGCCAGACAGAACAGCATGGTGCAGGCCGCGATGCCCACAGTTGAAATCGCCAGCCCCAGGCCACGCATATTGAGCGGCGACATGAAGTTATCGATGAGCAAGGCACAGAGCACAAATATGCCCAGTGCGGCCAGGAGCATCGCCCAATCGTCGAAGAATCGACGCATGTTCATGCCCTGGCGGGGAGCCGTCAGGCTGGTTTCGGTAGACATACGCACCTCGTTTTTATTTTTCACTGTCAACACCCGCTGTCAGCCGCGCGTGCGCGGCAATGCCAGCTGCAATAACCGTTGCTCGTTGGCTTCATCGCGAGAAAGCTCGCCGGTGATCGCGCCTTCGCTCATGACCAGAATGCGGTCGGAAATGCCCATCACTTCCATCAGATCGCTGGACACGACGATGACCGCGATGCCGTCCGCCGCCAGGTTGTGGATGATCTGATAAATCTCGGACTTGGCACCGATGTCGATGCCTCGGGTCGGCTCGTCGAGCAGCAATACCTTCATCGGCATCGACAGCCAGCGGCCGAGGATGGCCTTCTGCTGGTTGCCGCCGGACAGGAACAGCATCTGCTGCTCCGGTGAAGGCGTCTTGACGTTCATCGAGCGGATCTGGCCTTTGGCGTTTTCCCGCTCCCACTTGCCCTGAATCAGGCAACCCAGGTGCACATGTCGAGGCCGCGCGCCGATATTGATGTTTTCGGCGACGCTGGACAGCGGCACGATGCCTTCCTTCTTGCGGTCTTCCGGGCACAGCAGGATGCCGGCAGAAATCGCATCGCGCGGGGATCGCAGTTCAAGGGGCTTGCCATCCAGTTGCAGGGCGCCGGCATGGCTGCGCGTCAGCCCGGAAAGCAGGCGGAACAGCTCGGTACGACCGGCGCCGACCAGCCCGAAGAAGCCCAGCACTTCGCCCTTCTCGACCGCGAAACTGACCGGCTCCTGCAGCCCAGGCCCCATCAGGCCGGTGACGCGCAGACTCGGACCCTGGTGCTGGCGCGGGCGATAATTGTAGATGTCCTGAATGTCGCGCCCGACCATGCACGTCACCAGACGATCATGGTCCAGCTCAGCCATGTCTTCGAAGGTGCGCACGAAGCGCCCGTCCTTGAACACGGTCACCGCGTCACACACCCGGAAAATCTCTTCCATGCGGTGCGACACATACAGAATGACTCGTCCCTCGTCGCGCAGCTTGACGATGATGTCCATCAAGCGATCGATTTCCCGCGCCGAAAGGCTGCTGGTCGGCTCATCGAAAGCGATGACGTGAGCATTGCGCGACATGGCCTTGGCAATTTCCACCAGTTGCCGCTGGCCCAGAGACAGGTCGCCCAGGCGCATGCCCGGATCGATTTCGTCGGCCAGGCCTTTGAGCAGCTCGCGGGCGCGGCGCGTCATCGCGCGGCGGTTGACCATGCCCCAGCGATTGGGCATGTGCCCCAGCAGCAGGTTCTCCGCCACCGACATTTCCGGCACCAGATGCAGCTCCTGGTGAATCACTGCAACCCCAGCAGCGATGCTGTCCGCGGTGGACTTGAATGCCAGGTGCTGATCGCCGATCTGCAGGTCGCCGCTGTTGGGCTGGTACGAGCCGCCAAGGATTTTCAGCAGCGTGGATTTACCCGCGCCGTTCTCGCCCATCAACGCATGAACGCTGCTTGGCCGAGCCTCGAAATTGATGTCTGACAGCGCCTTCACGCCCGGGAAGGTCTTGCCGATCCCGTTGAAGCGCAGACTGCCGCCCGATTGTTGTTGTTGAGCTGATGCCTGTTGCATGAACCACCCTCCTCCTCGCTCCGCGCCATGGGCGTGAAGCGAGGCCTTGCAGATGTCAGCCTGTGTGATCAGGCCGGCCAATGTGCGCCACGATTACTTGTACAGACCGATCTTGGTCAGCTCGTCCTTGAAGTTCGCACGGGTGATCAAGGTTACGTCATCCATGGCGGTGTACTTCGCCGGCTCCTTGCCGGTGGTGACCCACTCGTACATCTGCAGGGCGGTGTTGTAGCCCTCTTTGTCAGGGCTTGGCAGCATCGAGCCGAAGAAGCCGCTTTCAGGTTTCTTCAGTTCGTCGATGGCATCGGTGCCGTTGATGCCGATGCCGATGACGTTGGCCGGAGCAAACCCCGCGCCTGCGGTTGCGCGTACGCCACCGAGCACGGTGTTGTCGTTCATGCCGCCGACGATGAGGTTTTTCGCGCCACTGGGCAGTTTAGGCAAGGCCGCGTTGGTGGCGTCCATGCTGCCAGGTACGTCGAGGGTTTTCTGCGGGGTGAAGAGGATATGGTCTTCCGGCAAACCGGCTTTTTTCAGTGCATCGACCGAACCGTCGGTGCGCTTCTTGCCCGTGTCCAGCTCATTGTAGGTATTAATGATCGCGTAGGTTTCCTTCCAGTCCCACTTGCGATTCTGCGCTTCGGTGGCCATGGCCGCGCCCTGTTTCTGACCGACCTCGAAAGCGGCCATGCCCAGGTAAGGAACGTCTTCCATGAACTTGCCTTTGGCATCGACGAAGCGATCATCCACCGCCATGACCTTCATGTCGTTGGCCTTGGCTTTGGCAACGATCGACGGACCGAGGGAGACATCAGGCGGGCAAATGACGAAGCCCTTGGCGCCGTTGGCGGCCAGGCTGTCGATGGCAGAGAGGGTTTTCTCGCCGTCCGGCACGGCAATCTTGATCACTTCGAAACCGTGATCCTTGCCGGCTTTCTCGGCGAATTGCCATTCAGTCTGGAACCAGGGCTCTTCAGCCTGTTTGACCAGAAAACCGATCTTGACCTTGTCGGCGGCAAACGCGCCGCCCGTCATTCCGACAATGGCGGTGGCAACAGCGGCACAGCACAGGGAACGAATCCCGTGGCGACTCAACATAGCTAACTCCTTATTTTTATTGAATAGCTACAGCGTTCAGCAGTGGTTGTCGTGACGACCCGAGTGAGGGGGGCCGATCGACTGAAAACAGTCATATCATATTATCAATGACGCCTATGTAACCGAGTGTCACACCCCTTCAACGCGCCCCCGCGTTCATCCAGAGAACCGCTGCGATGGCGTTCCCTTGATACCGGTTTCGGCACTCAACACACAGCCGTCCAGCTCAAGGGCGCCGCTGGCAGGTCTTGCGCTGGTGACGAACAACGTGGTCATGTCCGGCCCACCGAAGACACAACTGGTGGGGTGGCTGACGGGAAGCTCGACGATGCGATCGACGCGGCCATCGGGCGCGAAGCGGATGATGCAGCCGCCGCCCCAGCGCGCGTTCCAGACGTACCCTTCGGCGTCCAGCGCTGAGCCATCCGGTGTTCCCCGCGGATGTTCATGGGCCCAGATATCGCGCTCGCCGAGCGAGCCATCGGGGCGAATCGGGTAACGATAGATCAGACCGTCCAGACTGTCGGCGGACAGCAGAGCCTCGCCGCCGGCTGGCCAGAGCATCGTATTGACGATGCCCTGATCGCTCAGCAGCGCAGTGACCCGCCCGTCGCCATCGATGCGAAAGATGCCGCCCGAGCGGCGCTCGAGCGGCAGATCACCGCCCTGCGCATCAAGGTTGTTTTGCATGGTGCCCAGCCACAGCCGGCCCTGACCGTCGCAACGGGCTTCGTTGGCACGATTGCCTTCGACCGGATCGGCGACGCACAACAGCGTGAGTTCGGGCTGGTTGGCAGGGGAATTCAGATTCAGGCGATAGACGCCGCTGGCCAGCGTCACCAGTGCATCGCCTGCAGAGGCGGGAATGAACGCCGACACCGGCTCGTTGAATTGCCAGTGACGCACCTCTTGCCGATGCAGTTGCAGGGCGCGGAACCCGGCGATATCGACCCAGTACAACGCCGCTTGCGCGTCGTCCCAGAACGGCCCTTCGGCCAATGTGAAACGCTGGTCACAGACCGGCTGCCACTTCATAGGAATGTTCCTGTTTTATTATTGTTGTTCCAGGCCTTACGGCCCGCTTGCAACTCATTCGTTCACTGCTGCGCCATCGAGCGAGAGATCACCTCGCAAGCGTTTTCGATCAGACTCATGCACGCCCAGACACCGCGCGCCGAATCACGACTGGCAATCGCATCCGCCAGCTCTTTGTGCAGCGGCAGGGTCCTGCCCAACTCCCCCGGCACCGCCGAGGACACTTCAAACGAAATCGCCAGCAGCGCGCCCAGGGCCGGCAACATCTGCTCGATAAACTGGTTATGACTCGCCGCCAGCACCGCCTCATGGAAACGCTGATCGGCGTGGTTGTAATCACCCATGTCGGCGACACTGGCCGCCAGCTGCACGTACGCCGCCTGAATCTCGGCAATCTGCTGCGGTGTCGCACGTTCACAGGCCCAACGCACGGCCATCGGCTCTATCGCACGGCGCAGGTCGAGCAGGTCCATCACCAGGCTTTTCGACAATCCCGTCGCCGCCAGCCAACCGACCACCTGCGGGTCGAACAGGTTCCAGCTGCGCGCCGGTAACACGCGGGTTCCGACCTTCGGGCCGACCTCCAGCATCCCTTTGGCCACCAGTGTCTTGATGGCTTCGCGGATCACCGTCCGACTGACGCCGAACTCCTCACCCAACGCCGCCTCCACCTTCAGCGACTGCCCCGGTGCAACGCTGCCCCGAGCAATCCAGGCCCCCAGGCGGTCTACTGTCGACGCGTGAAAACTGCTGCTCATTGATCCGCCCCTTCTCGCGGCCTTTCCGCGAACTGGAGGCTAATGATCATATGATTAGGTGTCAAACGGCTGTACAAGCCCGAAAAGCTGGACTAAACCTGTTCACCGAATCGCTCAAGCAGAAACTTCTCCAAATAGTATTACAATTTATTTTTAAATCGAGTTTTTTGTTCTATATATTCATCCGTTCGGTTCGCTGATCGTCAAATAGTATGACCAATTGGCGTAAACGTCGTTCGCAGACACGCTGCTCTGCGTGCGGTCGCCCCGTTGGCATGCGCAACGCTCCTAAAACAACAAAAGGAAGGACGCAATGAGGAAGACGCTTATACCTGCTATCGGGCTGACCCTGCTGGCCGCGGCCCTGCAGGCCAATGCCGCCGGCCTGTCGGCCGAACATGGCACCTTCGGCAAAATGCCGGATGGCACGACGGTGGAGAAATACACCCTGCGCAACAGCCTCGGCATGCAGGCGACAGTCATCACCTACGGAGGCACGCTCCAGTCGCTGCTCGTGCCCGACAAGAACGGCAAGGCCGAGGACGTCGTGCTGGGTTTCGATGACCTGGACGGCTACCTCAAAGGCACCTCGTTCTTCGGCGCCACCATCGGGCGCTTCGGCAACCGGCTCGCGGACGGCAAGTTCAGCCTGGACGGCAAGAGCTTCCAGGTGCCGCAGAACGACAAGACCAACGCCCTCCACGGCGGCACTAAAGGCTTCGACAAGCAGGTGTGGAAAGCTGAGCAGGTCAAGGACAAAGGCTGGGTGGGTGTGAAGCTGACCTACGTCTCGGTGGACGGCGAAATGGGCTTTCCCGGTACGCTGAAAACGGAAGTGACCTACAGCCTCAACGAGAAAAACGAGCTGCGCATCCAGTACCACGCCACCACCGACAAGCCAACGGTGCTGAACCTGACCAACCACAGTTATTTCAACCTGGCCGGTGCCGGCAATGGCGACATTCTCGATCAGGTCGCCGTCGTGCACGCTGCGCGTTACACCCCGGTCAATGAAAAGCTGATTCCGACCGGCGAGCTGGCGCCTGTGGCGGGCACGCCGATGGACTTCCTCAAACCCGTCGCGTTTGGCAAGCGCATCCGTGAAGACCACCCGCAGCTCAAGTTCGCCGAGCCGACCGAGGGCGGCTATGACTTCAACTGGGTCCTGGACACCAAAGGCAAGGTCGGCAACCTGGCGGCCGATGTGGTCGATCCAAAATCCGGACGCCGACTGCAGCTGTTCACCAGCGAACCGGGCGTGCAGCTGTATACCGGCAACTTCCTGGACGGGACGGTGAAAGGCAAAGGCGGCAAGATTTATCCGCACTGGGGCGCCTTTACGCTGGAAACCCAGCACTACCCCGATGCGCCCAATCAGCCGGCTTTCCCGTCCACTCGACTGGATCCGGGCAAGTCGTACAACCAGACCACCGTCTTCAAATTCCTGACCAAGTGACCTACGATTCGCTGGCTCATCGGCTCCTCTGATGAGCCAGCGACCGCCCACTCATTCGTCCACATCCTCAAGTTGCCACACATTCTTCTGTACCAAACGTAACCGTTTGGCATTGAAAGGATTATTTGACTGAATTTTCCTGACGGCAGCGACTCAGTGGAATGTGAGCGACTGATAGGGAGGTTAGCAAGAGTGGCACAGTACAAGCATTTCAGAATCGATTATCTGCTTCATGGCAAATACAAAAGCTTCTACATCAGCGCCGAAACCATGGATAACGCATCCGCATGGCATTGGGCATCTGTAGACGCAGGATTTGGGCAGATACCGAAATACCGCTCGGACAAAGTCCCGAAAGTCAGTAAGCCCAAAGCCGAACAGCTGGGGCTGACGGACGTTGAGTGGGCTGAGTCGTGAGTCGCTGATCAGGCTTGTGAAGTGTTCAAGCCGGCCCCGTCGGCAGCGCTGGAAATGCGTGTCGGCGGGGCCCTGAATTTTGTCATTCCTTTAATGATTGCCCCCTCCCCGCTTCGCTTGGCTGCGTAGATCTACGGTTCACCGATCAACAGCGATCAATAGTTCGCCCCCTCCGGTCAGCCTTCGCTGACCCTGCCGCCTAGCCTATTCCCGGCTGAAGCCGGTCCTACTGACGGTGGGCGTTTCTCCGTAGGACCGGCTTTAGCCGGGAAGGCACCAAACGTCACGGCTCACCAACCATGGCGCCCACTCGGGCCTATTCCCGGCTGAAGCCGGTCCTACTGACGTATGCGTTTCTTCCGTAGGACCGGCTTTAGCCGGGAAGGCACCAATCGTCACGGCTCACCAACGATGGTGCCCACTCAGACCTATTCCCGGCTAAAGCCGGTCCTACTGACGTATGCGCTTCTTCCGTAGGACCGGCTTTAGCCGGGAAAGCACCAGACGTCACGCCGCAGGATCGATGGCGCAAACACAGGCATCTTCCTGCTGGCACAGAACATATTTGTGACCATTGACTGGCTGCATGGGCGCCATTGGCGGAACTGATCATTAAACGATCATTATGAGTAAGGCCTTGGATTTACTGCCTCACAGCAACTTATCCACAGAGATATTCACGTTTTCCGTGGACAACTTTTTGAACGATATGGCGTTGACTTTCAGCGTCTGTCCAGCGTAGCCGCAGCAGTCATCATCGGCTCAAGCGGCAGGCACAACCGTTACGAAATCCGGCTTGCTCTCGACGACAAAACGCTCTCGCAGGCAAGCGTTCCCTTCCCCATAATCCGCCCCTCTTCGGCACGACGCCTCCGGCAAAGGCAGCGCTCGCGGCACGTGCTAGCATCGTTGCCATACGCAACAGTCACCGAGGAGTACCCATGCTGGAGCAGTCCACCTTCGCCGCCTTTCTGTTCGACATGGACGGCACGCTGACCAATTCGATCGCTGCCGCAGAGCGGGTCTGGACCCGATGGGCGCTCGATAAGGGCGTGAACGTCGACGAGCTTCTGCCCACCATTCACGGCGTACGCTGCATTGACACGCTGCGCCGCCTGAACCTGCCCGGCGTCGATCCCGAGCGCGAAGCCGAACTGCTCGCTCAGGCGGAAACCGATGATGTCGAAGGCGTGATCTCGATCGAGGGTGCTGCGGCATTTCTCGCAAGTCTGCCCGCTGAACGCTGGGCGGTGGTGACCTCGGCGCCGCGCAAACTGGCCGAGCGCAGAATCCTGGCGGCTGGTCTGCCACTGCCCAAAGTCATGGTGGCCGCTGAAGACGTCGCCCACGGCAAGCCCGCGCCAGACTGCTTTTTACTGGCGGCCCGACGTCTGGGTGTAAACGCTGAAGAGTGTCTGGTGTTCGAAGACGCGATCGCCGGCATTACTGCCGCAGAGGCGGCGGGTGCGAAAGTGATGGTGATCACTGCGGCCCATTCCCACGCAATGGACACCGCGCATCCCACCCTGAAAAGCTATGACGCCTACTCGATCGAATTCAACGATGAAGGGCGATTGCAACTGCGCGCACGCTGAGCCAACTGGGCAGGGGCCGGTCACAGCCCCTGCGACCGGCCTCTTGAGGTCGCTTCAAGGCAGCTGCTATTCAGCGCCGAGGACGCGAGCCAGTGTTGCCTTGACCTTGCCGATGCCGTCATGCAACGCCTGTTCGATCTCCGCCATGGTAATGACTGCGGAGGACTTGCCGGCGGCCGGGTTCACGACCAGCGCCAGACAGGCGTAATCCAGTTCCAGTTCGCGTGCCAGTGCGGCTTCGGGCATGCCGGTCATGCCGACGATGTCACAGCCATCACGCTCGAGCCGGACGATCTCCGCCACGGTTTCCAGGCGCGGGCCTTGCGTGCATGCGTACACGCCAGAATCGCTGAACGGATAGCCTTCGGCAGACAACGCAGCGATCAGCCGCGCCCGCAACGGCTCGCTGTAGGGGTAACTGAAGTCGATGTGGGTGACATGCTCGAGGTCGTCGGCAAAAAACGTGTGATCGCGGCCGCTGGTGTAGTCCACGAGGTCATGAGGCACACAGAAATGTCCGGTGCCCATGTCAGGGTGAATACCGCCCACAGCGTTGACCGCGAGAATCGCTTCGGCCCCTGCCTGCTTCAATGCCCAGATATTGGCCCGATAGTTGACCTTGTGTGGCGGGAAGCGATGCGGGTGGCCGTGACGGGCCAGGAACATGACCTCGCGCCCGGCATAGTCGCCGACCTGGATCTCACCGGACGGCGCGCCATAAGGCGTGTTCATCGGCAGCGACTGACGAATCGTCAGGCCTTCGAGCTGCGTCAGGCCGGTGCCGCCGATAATTGCGTAAACAGTCATGGCAACTCCTTAATCGATCAAGTGTGCGGCGCGCAGGTCGCTCAACGCCGACAGCCAGCGCGGATGCTGACGGTATTCCGTGGTCGCCAGGCCCTGGCCTCGCATTCTGGCGACGCGGGCAGCGGGTGAAATCTTCAGGCGCTGGGCGGCACTCAACGCAAGCTCTGCCGCCGCGCGATCATTGCAGACCAGCCCCATGTCGCAGCCAGCCGTCAGCGCGGCCTCGATGCGACTGGCCGCATCACCGACCACATGCGCGCCTGCCATGGACAAGTCATCGCTGAAGATCACGCCGTCAAAACCCAGCTCACCGCGAAGAATCTCCTGCAACCAGCGACGGGAAAACCCGGCTGGCTGAGGATCGACATGGGGATAGATGACGTGGGCCGGCATGACCGCAGCCAACTGTTTGCTCAAACGGGCAAACGGAATCAGATCATTGGCGCGCAGGGTTTCCAGGCTGCGTTCGTCAACCGGTATCGCCACGTGAGAATCGGCCTCGGCCCAGCCGTGTCCCGGAAAATGTTTGCCAGTCGCCGCCATCCCCGCCTGATTCATGCCACGAATGAAGGCGCCGGCCAGCAGCGCGGCGCGCTCCGGATCGCCTTCGAACGACCGCGTACCGACGACCGCACTCCGCTGGTAATCCAGATCCAGCACCGGCGCAAAACTCAGGTCAAGGCCGACAGAAAGCACTTCAGTGGCCATCAACCAGCCGCATTGTTCAGCAAGGTGTTCGGCATTGGGCGCAGCAGCGATGGCGCGCATGGCCGGCAGACGCACGAAGCCCTGGCGCAGACGCTGAACCCGGCCACCCTCCTGGTCCACCGCCAGCAGCAGATCGGGACGGATGGCGCGAATGGATGCGCTCAGCTCACGAACCTGCCGTGGACTCTCGATATTGCGCGCAAAAATAATCAGGCCGCCCACTTCGGGCTGACGCAGAAACTGACGGTCTTCGGATGTCAGCCAGGTACCGGCGATATCCACCATCAGGGAGCCTTGCAGGCCAGAACTCATATGAAGATCCTTCAACAACCATTGCCCAGGCCGGCATGGTGAGGGATCGACGGGTGCGATGCAAATGCCGGCGCACCCGGCGTCGGCTGCGCCTCAGGCCTTGGCGGCGACTGGCGCAGAACTTTTGCTGCGCGGCTTGAGTTGGGCGTTGATCATCGCGGTGTCGGTCACGCCGGTTTCCGCGCGCATGCCCGCCGCCAGAAACGGCACCATCAAGCGCATGACTTGCTCGATGGACGTGTTGACGCCGAAATCGGTTTCGGCGATGGCGCGCAATGCCTTGATCCCGGACATGCTGAATGCCGCCGCACCCAGCATGAAATGCACGCGCCAGAACAGTTCGATAGGCGGAATACGCGGTGCGGCTTCGTTGACCAGCAACATGTAACGGCGGAACACCTTGCCGTACATGTCCTCGAGATAACGCCGCAGGTGGCCCTGACTCTGGCTGAAAGCAAGGCCCAGCAAGCGCATGAAAATCGACAAATCGTTGCCGCTTCGGGGCTGCACGACCAGCGCCTGCTCGACGAGGATCTCGAGCAACTCTTCCAGCGTGGGTTTGTGATCGGGCTTGGCCTGCCGACGCTCCAGTTCGCGATCCAGGCTGATGCAGAAAGGGCCCAGAAATCGCGAGAACACAGCTTGAATCAAGGCTTTTTTCGAGCCGAAGTGGTAGTTCACCGCTGCCAGATTGACTGACGCCTTGCTGGTGATGAGGCGCAACGACGTTTCGGCAAAACCTTTTTCCGCGAACAGCTGCTCAGCAGCATCGAGAATTCGTTCAACTGTTTCCGACTGGGCCATGGTTATTCGCCTGACAAACACTTGTTTGAAACATACGTTTCAGTCGATCACCTGTCAACCCTGACGGTTCGTTTTCTGTCCAATGAGTCACGCCATTTAACCATACAAACCGTGGCCTGTAGCCAGCCCCTGCGAGACCATCCAGCGCGCTCGATAAAAAGGAGGATTGCCAAGACGCGATCACTGTATATAATCCCAGTCACTGTATAAAAAGACAGAGCGATGCACATGATCAAACTGACGTCACGCCAAGCCGAAATTCTGGACTTCATCAAGCGCTGTCTCGAAGATAACGGCTACCCGCCCACTCGTGCGGAAATCGCTCAGGAACTGGGATTCAAATCCCCCAACGCCGCTGAAGAACACCTCAAGGCCCTGGCGCGCAAAGGCGCTATCGAGATGACCCCGGGCGCTTCCCGCGGCATCCGCATTCCCGGCTTCGAAGCCAAGACCGAAGAAAGCGGCCTGCCCATCATTGGCCGCGTGGCCGCCGGCGCGCCGATTCTGGCCCAGCAGCACATCGAAGAATCCCTGGCCATCAACCCGGCCTTCTTTCATCCGAGTGCAGATTACCTGCTGCGCGTACACGGCATGAGCATGAAGGACGTCGGGATTCTCGACGGAGACCTGCTTGCCGTCCACACCACCCGTGAAGCCCGCAACGGCCAGATCGTCGTGGCGCGGATTGGTGACGAAGTCACGGTCAAGCGCTTCAAGCGTGAAGGCAGCAAAGTCTGGCTGATCGCCGAAAACCCCGAATTCGCCCCTATCGAAGTCAACCTGAAAGATCAGGATCTGGTCATCGAAGGGTTGAGCGTTGGCGTGATTCGCCGCTAAGGAGAACGTTTATGCAGTTCCCACAGACACCGCAACAACACGCACAACTGCCTTTGTTCGAAGCATTCATGGCGCCTGTCGCGACAATGCTCGATGTCCCACGGCTTCACATCCCGGTGCTCGACGAAGTCGTCGATACGCCGTGGAACAGTGAGCCGGAAGCCTTTAGTGAATTGTCATTGCGCGGCGCTGCCGGGAACTGCCTGAACCTGCTCGCACCGATTCTGCGAGAACTCAGCCAGGACAAACATGACCGCTGGCTGACGCTGATCGCGCCGCCATCGAGCGTGACACAGGCATGGCTGCGCGATGCCGGCCTGAACCGGGAACGCATTATCCTGATGCATCCTCGTGGAATGCAAAGCGCACTGGAGCTGACTCGCGAGGCGCTGCGCCTGGGCCGCAGCCACACCGTGGTCAGCTGGATCAATCCGATATCGGGCAGCGCTCGTCAGCAACTGATCAGCGCGGCACGCACCGGCGACGCACAGAGTCTCAACATCCGCCTGGGCTGAACCGGCAAACCGCGTGAGGAAGGATTCGGGGATGTTTCCGGGCTTCTCTGGGACGAGAAGCCGACAGACATGAACGCAAGAGGATAATCCTGGCGGATCAATGCAGGACGCGAGGTCCCTCTTCTTCTTTGGTCAACTCACCCTCGGCCAGACGACCGGCCATCTGCACACCCACACTGAGCATCGCTTTGGCGACTTCAACGTGTTGGCCTTGCAGAAACGCCTTGGCATCTTCGGAGAAGTTCAAGGTCACAAGAGACCCTTCATCCTCGGCTCGGCGCAGCTCGATGCGACCGTCAGGCAGTTCGACAATTTCCAGAAAAGAGGTTGGCATCAGGACAGTTCTCCACGAAAGGCGGGCATTGTAACAGCCTGATGACTCAGGCCCTAGCCCATCGATCACTCTGCGGCCTCAACACTCGCTCAGCCCTTCCCTGAACCGAATTGCCAACCCTTTCAGTTGCTGACGCCAGCTTTCCATCTCCTCGCGGCTCAGCTCCGGTTCCGCGTCTTCCTCCACAGCGACGGCAATGATCAGTGGCTGGGTCACGTCACCTTTGGGTTTCTTCGGCGCTCTGGGTGGCAAAAACAGCGCGTTGTACGAAGCCAGCAATTGTGCCAGCCATGTTTCTCGCTGCTGTGCCAGTTCGACGAGCTCGGCCATTTCCGGGATAGCAATGGCTTCCAGAACCTGAGGTGTCAGCAAATCTTCTGCGCGAGAGGTGCCCGCCTGGGGCAGGCGATAAAACCCGGCGATCTCGTGACACAAGCCCAGCAATGCACCATAGAGGTGAAACACTGCCGATTCGCGTTCGGCCTGCTCCAGCCCCTGGGCATTCATGGCACGGCTGTCCCGGGCCTTGGCCATTGCCTCCAGGGCGAGGCCTGCGAAGAAAATCTTCTGATTGGTGCGGGTATAGAGTTCGTGAGCCATATCAGTGGCCTCCACTTCAATGAATGCGAACGAGCAAGCCTGGCAATAAAATCCCTCGGGGCGCTTACGCACACCGAGGGATTCTTTTAACGCAAAGCGCCAGGGCTCGCCAGTGTGATCAACGTCAGGCGATCAACGCTTGTCTTCGACCTTCCAGCTGCCACCGTCGTAGAACGCACGCCAGCCCGTCGGCTTGCCGTCCACTTCGGTCTGCACGTATTGCTCCTTGGACTTGCGGCTGTAGCGAATCACCGCGGGACGACCATCAGGGTCTTTCTTCGGCGCTTCGCACAGGAAGTGGTACTTGGGATCGATCTCATCCTTGTGCGGCACGATTTCCAGCACCAGCGGCGCACGCGTCTCGCGATTTTTCGGGAACTGGCTGGCGGCCAGGAACAGCCCCGAGGCACCGTCGCGCAGGATGTAGGTGTCGTCGACCTTCTCGCACTTGAGCTCCGGCATTTTGACCGGGTCCATCTTCGGCGGCGCCGCTTCTCCGTTTTTCAGCAGTTTGCGAGTGTTCTTGCAGTTGGTGCAGCCGAAGAACTTGCCGAAGCGGCCGGTCTTCAGTTGCATCTCGCCGCCACACTTGTCGCACTCCACGCTCGGGCCTTCGTAGCCCTTGATACGGTAGTTACCTTCTTCGATCTCGTAGCCCACGCAATCCGGGTTGTTACCGCAGATGTGCAGCTTGTGCTTCTCGTCGAGCAGGTAGGCATCCATCGCCGTGCTGCAGACCGGACAGCGGTGCTTGCCACGCAACACGCGTGATTCGGATTCGCCCTCGTCGTCTTCGGCGATCTCATCGCCCGGCGTCAGGTTGACCGTCGCCTTGCAGCGCTCTTTTGGCGGCAGGCTGTAACCCGAGCAGCCCAGGAACACGCCAGTGGACGCCGTGCGAATCTGCATCGGACGACCGCAAACCTTGCACGGAATGTCTGTCATGACCGGCTGGTTGGCACGCATGCCGCTGTCGCTGGCCTCGGCGACTTCCAGTTTTTTCTTGAAGTCACCGTAGAACTCGTCGAGCACGTTTTTCCAGTCGCGCTCGCCTTGCGCCACGTCGTCGAGATTCTCTTCCATGCCGGCAGTAAAGCCGTAGTCCATCAGGTTGGAGAAGCTTTCGGACAGACGCTCGGTGACGATGTCACCCATTTTTTCCGAGTAGAAACGGCGGTTGTGCAGTGCGACATAACCCCGATCCTGGATGGTCGAGATGATCGCCGCGTAGGTCGAAGGACGACCGATCCCGCGCTTTTCCATTTCCTTGACCAGGCTCGCTTCCGAATAACGGGCAGGCGGCTTGGTGAAATGCTGGCTTGGATCGAGCTTGATCAGCTTCAGGGTGTCGCCCTGGGCCATGTCCGGCAGCACGTCGTCATCTCCGGGCTTGCTCATCTGCGGCAGCACGCGGGTGTAGCCGTCGAACTTGAGGATTCGACCCTTGGCGCGCAGCTCGAAACTGCCGGCAGTCACGCTGACCGTGGTGGACAGGTACTGCGCCGGCGGCATCTGGCAGGCCACGAACTGGCGCCAGATGAGGTCGTACAGGCGCTCGGCGTCACGCTCCATGCCCGACAGCTTGCTCGGGTGAGTGTTGACGTCGGAAGGACGAATCGCTTCGTGAGCCTCTTGCGCGCCTTCCTTGCTGCTGTAGACGTTCGGCGATTCCGGCAGGTATTTCTTGCCGAATTCGCTTTCGATGTAAGTGCGCGCCATCGCAACGGCATCGGCCGACAGGTTGGTCGAGTCGGTACGCATATAGGTGATGTAACCGGCTTCGTACAGACGCTGGGCCATCATCATGGTTTTCTTCACGCCGAAGCCCAGGCGGTTGCTGGCAGCCTGCTGGAGCGTGGACGTGATGAACGGCGCCGACGGCTTGCTGCTGGTCGGTTTGTCTTCACGCTTGGCGATGCTGTAGGAAGAAGACTTGAGCTTCTCCAGTGCGGCCATGGCCTGCGCTTCGTTCAGCGGTTTGAAGGCCTCGCCGTTTTCGCGAGCCACTTCAAATCGCACGTTGGCGCCTTTGGCGGTGCCAAGGTCAGCGTGAACTTCCCAGTACTCTTCCGGGATGAACGCACGGATCTCGCGCTCGCGCTCCACCACCAGCTTCACGGCGACCGATTGCACACGACCGGCGGACAGGCCGCGGGCGATCTTCTGCCACAACAGCGGCGAGACCATGTAACCCACGACGCGGTCGAGGAAACGGCGCGCCTGCTGAGCATTGACGCGATCGATGTCCAGCTCGCCAGGGCGGGAAAAGGCTTCCTGAATGGCTTTCTTGGTGATTTCGTTGAACACGACACGCTTGTAGCGATCATCGTCGCCACCGATGGCTTCGCGCAGGTGCCATGCAATGGCCTCCCCTTCGCGGTCCAAGTCCGTCGCGAGATAGATGGTGTCAGCATCCTTGGCCAGCCGGCGCAGTTCGTCGATCACCTTTTCCTTGCCGGGAAGGATCTCGTACTTGGCTTTCCAGCCATGTTCGGGATCGACGCCCATGCGTGCCACCAACTGGCGCTTGGCCTTTTCCTTGGGCGACAGCGCAGGTGCTTCGGACGCAGTCTTGCCACGTTTGGCAGCAGGCTCTTTGGCGGCGCTAGCCGAACCGCTGGTGGGCAGGTCTCGGATATGGCCGATACTCGACTTCACCACGTACTGGCTGCCCAGATACTTGTTGATGGTCTTGGCCTTAGCCGGGGATTCCACAATGACCAGCGATTTGCCCATGGATCGGAAAATTCCTAATGCGAGAAAAAAGACGTTGGAGCCGTCGAGGCCCCGCTATATATAGTGGCTGTAAGGTGAGGTCAAGCAGAGGCTACTGCAAGGTCTCGCCTTATCCCCTTGAAAAAAGATCAGGTTCGGCCTGGACCAAAGCAAAGCGCGGCACTTGCTCCCCGTCAACCTCGACCGACTCCAGAAACATGCTCAAAGGGCGTACCCACAAGCCATATTCGCCATACAGCGCCTGATAGAACACCACTTCCTCTTCCGTTTCGGAATGGCGCGCGACACCGAAAACACGGTACTCGGGACCTTTGTAGTGACGGTAGAGACCTGGCTGTAACGGCATGGTGCGGACCTCGAGGATTGACGCGAAAAAACTTTCAAAAAAACATTTCCGGAGAAAAACAAAAGCCGGGGCACATGGCCCCGGCTTGCACACTCACACCGGTTAAACGCGTTCGAACACGGTGGAGATGCCTTGTCCAAGGCCGATACACATCGTTGCAACACCCAAAGTGCCGCCCTTCTGCTTCATGACATTGAGCAAGGTGCCGGAAATCCGGGCTCCGGAGCAACCAAACGGGTGACCCAAGGCGATGGCGCCGCCGTGCAGGTTAACCTTCTGGTCCATCTTGTCGAGCACTTTCAGATCTTTCAGCACCGGCAAGGCCTGTGCAGCGAAGGCTTCGTTGAGCTCGAAGTAGTCGATATCTCCGATGCTCAGACCCGCGCGCTTGAGCGCTTTCTGCGTCGCCGGAACCGGGCCGTAACCCATGATCGCCGGGTCCACGCCCGCCACCGCCATCGAACGGATCACGGCCATTGGCTCGATCCCCAGATCCATCGCCCGCTGACCCGACATGACGATCATGCAGGACGCGCCGTCGGTGATCTGCGACGAGGTGCCGGCGGTCACGGTACCACCTTTCGGGTTAAAGGCAGGCTTCAACGCCGCCAGACTTTCGAGCGTGGTTTCCGGACGAATGGTTTCGTCGAAGTCGTACATCTTCAGGAAGCCGTTCTCGTCATACCCTTGCATCGGGATGATTTCGTCCTTGAAATTGCCTTCCACGGTCGCCTGATGCGCCAGCTTGTGCGAACGCACGCCGAACGCATCCTGGGCTTCACGGGTGATGCCATGCATTTTGCCGAGCATTTCCGCGGTCAGGCCCATCATGCCCGATGCCTTGGCGGCATACAGCGACATGTGCGGGTTCGGATCGACACCGTGCATCATGCCGACGTGCCCCATGTGCTCGACGCCACCGATGACGAACACATCGCCGTTGTTGCTCATGATCGCCTGGGCGGCGGTGTGCAGCGCGCTCATGGACGAACCGCACAGGCGGCTGACGGTCTGCGCAGCGGACGTGTGCGGGATCTGGGTCATCAGCGAGGCCATGCGCGCGATGTTCCAGCCCTGTTCCAGGGTCTGGTTGACGCACCCCCAGATCACGTCCTCGACTTCGGCCGGGTCGACCTTGCTGTTGCGTTCCAGCAATTTGCTGATCAGGTGCGCCGACATGTCTTCGGCGCGGGTGTTGCGGTGCATGCCGCCCTTGGAGCGGCCCATCGGAGTACGACCGAAGTCGACAATCACGACGTCTCTCGGATTCAAGCTCATATTCTCACCTGTTCGTTGGGCACTTAGCCGAAGAAGCGCTGGCCAGTACGGGCCATTTCGCGCAGCTTCGCAGTGGGGTGGTACAGAGCGCCCAGATCAGCGTACTGGTCAGCCAGGGCAACGAATTCAGCCACACCGATCGAGTCGATATAGCGCAGCGCACCGCCGCGGAACGGAGGGAAGCCGATGCCGTAGATCAGGCCCATGTCAGCCTCGGCCGCGGTGTCGACGATGCCGTCTTCCAGGCAGCGCACGGTCTCCAGACACAACGGGATCATCATCCAGTTGATGATGTCTTCGTCGGTGACGTCGCGCTGTTCGTAGACGATCGGCTTGAGCACTTCGAGCACGGAAGCGTCGACAACTTTCTTCGGCTTGCCCTTCTTGTCGGTCTCGTAGACGTAGAAGCCCTTGCCGTTCTTCTGGCCCAGGCGATTGGCGTCGTACAGCGCGTCCACAGCGGAGCGGCGGTCGTCTTTCATGCGGTCAGGGAAGCCCTCGGCCATGACGTCGCGGCCATGATGACCGGTGTCGATGCCGACCACGTCCATCAGGTAAGCCGGGCCCATTGGCCAGCCGAACTTTTCCATGACCTTGTCGATGCGCACGAAGTCGACGCCGGCGCTGACCAACTTGGCGAAACCGCCGAAGTACGGGAAGAGGATACGGTTGACCAGGAAGCCCGGGCAGTCGTTGACCACGATCGGGTTCTTGCCCATCTTCTTGGCGTAGGCCACGGTCGTCGCCACGGCGACTTCGCTGGACTTCTCGCCACGGATCACTTCGACCAGCGGCATCATGTGCACCGGGTTGAAGAAGTGCATGCCGACGAAGTTCTCAGGACGCTTGAGCGCCTTGGCCAGCAGGCTGATGGAGATGGTCGAGGTGTTGGAGGCCAGAATGGTGCCTTCGGCAACCTGCCCTTCCACTTCGGACAACACGGCCTGTTTGACCTTCGGGTTTTCGACGACGGCTTCAACGACCAGGTCGACGTTGCCGAAATCGCCGTAAGACAGCGTAGGACGAATCGCGTTGAGCGCTTCGGCCATCTTCGCCGGGGTCAGACGACCTTTTTCGACGCGTTTGCCCAGCAGTTTCGACGCTTCGCCCAGACCCAGTTCGATGGCCTCTTCGCGGATGTCTTTCATCAGGATCGGCGTGCCTTTGACGGCCGACTGATAGGCGATGCCGCCGCCCATGATGCCTGCGCCCAGCACGGCCGCCTGCTTCACGTCCTTGGCGACTTCGTCGTAAATCTTCGCTTTCTTTTTCAGTTCCTGATCGTTCAGGAACAGGCCGATCAGACTCTCGGCCGCCGAGGTCTTGGCCATCTTCACGAAACCGGCCGCTTCGACTTCCAGCGCCTTGTCACGGCCGAAGTTGGCGGCTTTCTGAATGGTCTTGATCGCTTCGACAGGTGCCGGGTAGTTCGGACCGGCCTGGCCTGCGACGAAACCTTTGGCGGTTTCGAACGCCATCATCTGCTCAATGGCGTTGAGCTTGAGTTTGTCCAGCTTGGGCTGACGCTTGGCCTTGAAGTCGAACTCGCCGGAAATGGCGCGCTTGATCAGGTCCAGTGCCGCTTCCTGAAGCTTTTCCGGCGCGACCACCGCATCGACGGCGCCCACTTTCAGGGCATCCTCGGCGCGATTGTCCTTGCCGGAGGCAATCCACTCGACGGCGTTGTCGACGCCGATCAGGCGCGGCAGGCGAACAGTGCCGCCGAAGCCCGGGTAGATACCCAGCTTGACTTCGGGCAGGCCGATCTTGGCGGTGGCGGACATCACCCGAAAGTCGGCCGCCAGGCACATTTCCAGACCGCCACCCAGGGCGATACCGTTGATGGCAGCGAGCGTCGGGACATTCAGGTCCTCGAAATCACTGAAGATCTTGTTGGCTTCGAGGTTACCGGCCACCAGTTCGGCGTCCGGCAGCTTGAAATTGTCGACGAATTCGGTGATGTCGGCGCCGACGATGAACACGTCTTTGCCGCTGGTGACGATAACGCCTTTGACCGAGCCGTCAGCCTTGATGGCTTCGACAGCCTGACGCAGGTCGTTGAGGGTGAGGCGGTTGAACTTGTTGACGGACTCACCCTTGAGGTCGAAATTCAATTCGACGATGCCACTTTCAAGAGCCTTAACCGTGATGGCTTTACCTTCGTAAATCATCAACTGATCTCCACGATATGGAAGCTGAACAATACGCGTCAGACGCTGAAATCCGGCGAATCACCTGACCTTTCCGGCCATGCGACACCAAACGCCAGGCACCCCGTCGACACGATTCGAGCGTCTGTCAGAGCATTCCTACGGCAAACGCTCAATTCATACGCCCGTTTGATTTGGGTGCGCCTACCTTCAGCCATATTCCAACAATTGTCAATTCGGCAGACAGCGGGCAAAACCGGCAAATCGCAGGTAAAAGACACCTGTGATCAGGCGCCATTCAGCGCAGTGATCAGCACAGGGACGCGGCACGCCTACTAAACAGTGGAGGCGACGGCTAAAGGTATAAACGTCAAAAATAATTGGATCCGCAGCAGACAAATGCACCAATAAGGTCTACATTCAGCGCACTGCGCATCAAGACGGGTCGTTTTCGGAAATGCCGTGAAACGAATTTGCACGTCTTTTGCGGCGCTGCACCGCAAAGCGTCACGAATTATCGGCCTGCCTGGCCAACCCCCGGCCCGATGTTGCTATCGGGCTTTTTAATGCCTGCGATTTGCCGCGCTCTTGCGCGGCCTCACGCCAGCGCCTTGAGCACCGCAGCGATTCTCTCCAGCACCTGGGTTTCGCCCTTCTCGGCCCAGTACAGCGCGATCAGATGCTTGCCCGCTTCGACCTTATAGACGTCCGCCGGCAACGTTTCGAATTGCGCCTGCAAACGCGCATCGGCGCAAGGCTCACGCCACTGATTGACCCACGTTCCGGGCGCCGTCTGCCAGTACACCCAGACGTCCGGATCACGTGCCGTGCGCGGCCTGTGGTATTGGGCGCACGGGCTTGGTGGCTCGGTCGGCAGCCAATGGGGCCATTCCTGCGGAATCAACTGCATCGCCAGCCCCATGCGCCGCGCCTCCATGCGCATGGCCATTCTTCCGCTCTGCGAACGCGACGGGCGCAGCCAAACCAGAGGGCTCAACACCACGGCAATGATTGACAGCACTATCCACACCGTCATATGTCTATGCCCCTGCCGCGATATGTGGCAAACAAAGCATAACGGCGTGCCAGGGGCGCGTGAAAAGAGCCATAATCAAAACCATCGCAAACCTCAGAAGGAACATCCCATGTCCTATGAACATATCCTGGTAGCCGTGGACCTCACTGAAGAGTGCGATCCGGTTATCAAAAAGGCCATCAAGCTGGCCGTGGGGACCAACGCCAAGCTGTCGCTGGTACACATTGTCGAACCTATGGCCATGGCCTTTGGCGGCGATGTACCCATGGACCTGTCGCAATTGCAGCAGCAGCAATTCGATCAGGCCAAGGAAAAGCTTGCAGCACTCAAGCTGAAGTACCCGGATGTACACACCGGCGACAGCCATCTGACCTATGGCCAGCCTCGTCAGGAAATCCACAACCTGGCCAAAGAGCATCACGTCGATCTGATCGTCGTGGGCAGCCATGGCCGTCACGGCTTGTCACTGCTGCTGGGCTCCACTGCAAATGATGTGCTGCACGGCGCGCCGTGCGATGTACTGGCCGTGCGTCTGGTCAAACGCGCCGAGTAATTCCTGACGCATCAAAAAGCCCGAACCCTTGATGGGGTCCGGGCTTTTTTTGTTGCACGACGTTACTGAGTTATTCGTCCAGCTCGGCCCAGCGCTCGACCAGTGCGTCGAGTTCCTTGGTCAGCTGCTCCAGGGACGCCAGCACCTTGGCGGTTTCGGTAGCCGGACGTTGGTAAAAGCCAGGGTCGGCTATTTCTGCCTCAACAGCCGCGATCCGCTGCTCCTTGGCATCGATCTCGCCCGGAAGCGCTTCCAGCTCGCGCTGCAGCTTGTAGCTCAGCTTCTTCTTGGTAGCGGGCGCCGGTTCCTGTACGGGGGCAGGCGCTGCCACAGGCTCGACGATCGCCGAATTCAGTTCGGTCTTGCCGGACTTGCTCTCGGTCACGCCCAACAGCCGCGGCGAGCCACCTTGACGCAGCCAGTCCTGATAGCCACCGACGAATTCGCGCACCTTGCCCTCGCCTTCGAACACCAGCGTGCTGGTGACGACGTTGTCGAGGAATGCCCGGTCGTGGCTGACCATCAGTACGGTGCCCTTGAAAGTCAGCAAGACCTCTTCAAGCAACTCGAGGGTCTCGACGTCCAGGTCGTTGGTCGGTTCGTCCAGCACCAGCAGGTTGGCCGGTTTGCTGAACAGCTTGGCCAGCAGCAGACGCGCGCGCTCACCGCCGGACAGCGCCTTGACCGGCGTGCGAGCACGCTGCGGGCTGAACAGGAAATCCCCCAGATAGCTGAGAACGTGGCGACTCTGCCCGTCGATGTCGATGAAATCGCGACCTTCGGCGACGTTGTCGATCACGTTTTTTTCCAGATCGAGCTGATGACGCAACTGGTCGAAATAGGCAACGTCCAGACGCGTACCCACTTCAACCGTGCCGCTGGTGGGCTTGAGGTTATCGAGCATCAGCTTGAGCAAGGTGGTCTTGCCCGTGCCGTTGGCGCCGAGCAGACCGATGCGGTCTTCACGCTGCAGCACCATCGAAAAGTCCTTGATCAGCGTCGGGCCACCCGGGTGGGCGAAGCTGACGTTCTCCAGCACCATCACCTGCTTGCCGGATTTATCGGCGGTGTCCAGCTGAATGTTTGCCTTGCCGGTGCGCTCGCGACGTTCGCTGCGCTCGACGCGCAGCGCCTTGAGCGCACGCACGCGGCCTTCGTTGCGGGTCCGCCGCGCCTTGATACCCTGGCGAATCCACACTTCTTCCTGCGCCAGACGCTTGTCGAACAGCGCGTTGGCGGTTTCTTCCGCCGCCAGCATCGCTTCCTTGTGCACCAGGAAGCTGGCGTAGTCGCCGCTCCAGTCGATCAGGCCGCCACGGTCCAGTTCCAGAATGCGCGTAGCGAGGTTTTGCAGGAAAGAACGGTCGTGGGTGATGAACAGAACGGCGCCCTGAAATTCCTTCAACGCTTCTTCGAGCCAGGCGATGGCGCCGATATCCAGGTGGTTGGTCGGTTCGTCGAGCAGCAGCAGATCAGGCTCGGAGACCAGCGCCTGGGCCAGGAGCACGCGACGGCGCCAGCCACCGGAAAGCTCGGCCAGGGTCTTGTCGGCCGGCAACTGAAGCCGGCTCAGGGTGCTGTCGACCAGTTGCTGCAGGCGCCAGCCGTCACGGGCTTCGAGGTCCGACTGCACGTGCATCAGCTTGTCGAGGTCCTCCGCGGTGACGATGTTCTGGCTCAGGTGATGGTATTCGGCGAGCAGCGCGCCGACACCGTCGAGGCCTTCGGCGACCACGTCGAACACGGTACGGCCATCGGCCACCGGCAGCTCCTGCGGCAACTCGCCGATCTTCAGACCGGGGGCGCGCCAGACGCTGCCGTCGTCAGGCAACTGCACGCCTTTGACCAGCTTCAACATGCTGGATTTGCCTGTGCCGTTGCGGCCGATGATGCAGACCCGCTCACCACGGGCGATCTGCCAGGACACCTTGTCCAACAACGGCATGGCGCCGAACGCAAGGGACACATCGCTGAATTTGAGCAGGGTCATGAGCTTCTCCAAAAACCGGGCGCGCATTCTACCTGAGATACCCGGCCGATGGGGGCTATTCGATGACAGGCGTGTCGATGACAGACGTGATCCGGCTGGAAATGCGGGCGCTCCGTTCAGTCCGGGATAAGCGCCGTGCTGCTCACCCTCATGTGCCCGTCACGACCGGCCCAGCAACGTGCCGACGCGGGCAATCAACTCTTCCAGCGCGAAAGGCTTGGTCAGCACCGTCGTCGATCGGTCCAGCGGTTGCTGATCCGGCACCAGCGGCTGCGCGTAGCCGGTCATGAACAGCACCGGCAGACCCGGCCTGTTGCCCCGTCCTGCTTCAGCCATCTGCCTGCCATCCATCCCACCCGGCAGGCCGATGTCGGTGACGAGCAGATCGATGGGCGCATCCGATTGCAACAGTTGCAAGCCGGCCTGACTGTCGGCGGCTTCAACGACCACGTAGCCCAGATTGCCCAGCGCCTCGCTGACGAACATCCTCACCGTCGGCTCGTCATCCACCACCAGCACGGTCTCGCCCGACGCAACCGTCAGGGGCAGAGACTCAGAGTCGACCTCGGCGCCTGCCGCGACCTCGGCCGGGTGATACGGCAGTTGCAGGCAGACGGTCGTGCCACGGCCTTCGTCCGACTGAATGCTGACCTGCCCACCCGACTGGCGGACGAAGCCGTACACCATGGACAGCCCCAGCCCGGTTCCGGCGCCCACCGGTTTGGTGGTGAAGAACGGTTCGAACGCCTTGGCCAGCGTGTCAGGGCCCATGCCCGCGCCATTATCCGCGACCGAGATCGTCAGGTAGATGCCCGGCGGCAGTTCCGGGTCGAGCCCAAGCCCCGCCTCCAATTCATGATTGCAGGTGCGGATGGAGATTTTGCCGCCTGCGGGCAGCGCATCGCGGGAATTGATGCACAAGTTGAGTAAGGAGTTTTCCACCTGCGCCGGGTCCACCAGGCATGTGCTCGATTGCGCCATGAGTTCGACATCCAGCTCAATGGTCGGCCCGACGGTACGCCGGATCAACTCCTCCATTTCCGCAATCAGGACATGCACATCGGTGTGCACCGGAAGCAGGGTCTGTCGACGGGAGAACGCCAGCAGCCGATGGGTCAGCGCCGCAGCACGCTGGGCGGCGCCGTACGCCACCGACACATAACGCTCGACATCTGCGCTGCGGCCCTGATGCAGGCGCAACTTGATCAGATCCAGGCTGCCGGTGATCCCCGCCAGCAGGTTGTTGAAGTCGTGGGCGATGCCGCCGGTGAGCTGGCCGATGGCTTCCATTTTCTGTGACTGACGCAGTGCGGCTTCTGCCGCTTCGCGCTCGGCCACGGCCTGGGCAATGCGTGCCTCCAGCGTGCGATTGAGATCACGCAGCGCCGTTTCGGCGGATTTTCGTGCGGTCACGTCGATCGACGACCCGATCAGACCGATGACCTCGCCTGCCGCGTCAAGCAACGGAGCCTTGGCCGACAGCCATATCGTGGCTGAGCCATCGGGCATGTCGACGCGCTCCTCGATCTGCTCGGCTTTGCCGCTGCGCATGATGCGTTGGTCTGTCTCCATGACCTGACGCGCCTGATCTTTATCTTCGAGGAATTCCAGGTCGGTCTTGCCGAGATAGAACTCAGGCGGTTTGCCGATCAGCTCGGTCGTGCCATGGTTGGCAACCAGCATGCGCCCCTCAAGATCCTTGGCGTAGACCACGCCCGGCACCGCGGCGGTAAAGGTGCGCAGCAACGCCGACATTCGGTCTCGCTCGGCTTCCGCGGCGCGACGCGACTCGATGTCCATCAGCACGCCCGGGAAGCGCACGGGTTGTCCCTGGGCGTTCAGTTCTGCCCGGCCATTGGCTTCGACCCAGCGATAACGGCCGTCTTCCTGGCGCACGCGATACTCACAACGGTACGCGCCGCCGCGCCCCATCGCTTCCTGGATGTCGGCCGCCACGCGCGCCACGTCGTCAGGGTGAATCGAAGAAAAGGCCTCGGCGATGGGAATGCCAGCCTTGCAGCTTTCGGCGGACAAGCCGAAGGACCGGGAAAATCGTTCGTCGGCGGTGACGCAATCGCGGGTGATGTCCCACACCCAGGTGCCAATGATCGCACCGGCGTCCAGCGCAAGCTGCAGACGCTCCGAGGTGTCGGTCGGAAATTCGTGAGCCTGGGGCTGCAAGGAGGAAACCACCTGTTGGGCAGGTCGTTCATTGTTACCCTGATCCATTTCCACCCTCAGCAACCGCTTGGCAGACAAACGCCGAGCATACCCGGCCACGAGGACGAGGCGAAGTGTCACCGAGCAACGGCGTCGCCCGGCATGGGTGACCATGTCACAACCGGTCATTGCCGAAGACTGGCGAGGCGGTACAGCAATCTGCCGGGCGCCGTGACGCCGAAACGTTTTCTGTGCCGCGGCTTGCCTCTTCAACTGCTTCATCACGGGCTGATACGATCCAGTCCCGGCTTATCTCGAGGCATCATCATGGACAATAACCAGACTGAATTCGAAGGCTCCTGTCACTGCGGCGCCGTGCAGTTCCGGGTGACGCTCAGCGGGGGTCTGGCGACTGCGCGCCGTTGCGATTGCTCTTATTGCCGTATGCGAGGAGCGGTCGTCGTCACGGCGACTCAAGATAATTTTCGCCTCGTCGCGGGTGAGCACGCCCTCACGCTCTATCAATTCAATACCCACACCGCCAAGCACTATTTCTGCGGCACATGCGGGATTTACACGCATCACCGGCGGCGCTCCAATCCCGATCAGCTCGGCGTCAATGCAGCGTGCCTGGCCGGGGTCAGCCCTTTCGACTTTGCCGAAGTTCCAGTGAACGATGGCGTCAATCACCCTTCAGACAGAAAAGGAACAGCGGGTAATCCGATCTCTGGCGTGCTGCGATTTATTCCCTCCACGGATGCCTGAGCGCGCTGATCACCCAGGCGCGGCGGGAGAAATGGCGGGTTCGCCGGGGCGCTGCCCCACTCAGACTGTCCGATCAATGGCAGAATTGCCTCCACTGACTGTCTACGGAAATCCCCATGCTTCGCATCTTTGAACGATGGCTCGACCCTTTTCCGCCTGATGAGGTTCCGCCGCCCCCGGACGGGCTGGCACGGTTTCTCTGGGCCTGCACACGAGGGGCGCGGCGCTACATTCTCGCCCTTGCGCTGCTCAGCGCTGCAGTGTCGATCTACGAAGCGTGGCTGTTTTCCTTCCTCGGCCAGGTGGTCGATCTGCTCTCGGTCTGGAAGGCAGGCGGCGAAGCGGCCGGACAGGAAAGCCGCGTGTTGTGGGGCATCGGCATCGTGCTGATCACCAGCATCGGCCTGGTGGCGCTGCGCACGATGGTGCAGCACCAGGTGCTGGCTATCAATCTGCCCCTTCGTTTGCGCTGGGATTTTCATCGGCTGATGTTGCGACAAAGCCTGTCGTTCTTCTCCGATGAATTCTCCGGCCGGGTGACCACCAAAGTGATGCAGACCGCACTGGCGGTGCGCGAGGTGCTGTTCACCATTATCGAAATCGCGCCGGGGATCGGCGTGTACTTCATCGCGATCATTGCGCTGGCGGGTGGCTTCGCGCTGAAGCTCATGCTGCCGTTCATTGCCTGGATCGTGCTGTTCGGATTAGCCATGGGGTACTTCGTGCCGCGCCTGGGAAAGGTCGGACAGGAGCAAGCCCACGCACGGTCGTCGATGACCGGTCGCATCTCCGATGCCTACACCAACATCACCACGGTGAAACTGTTCTCCCACTCCAGACGGGAAGCGCATTTTGCGCGGGCCGCGATGGAGGATTTCAAACAGACCGGTTTTCGCCAGATGCGTCTGGTCAGCCAGTTCGAAATCGTCAATCAGGCGCTGGTGGTCGGGCTGATCATGGCGGCGGGCGGCTATGCACTGTGGTTGTGGCATCAGGACGAAGTGGGCACCGGTGCGGTGGCGGCGATCACGGCCATGGCGCTGCGTATCAACGGGATGTCGCACTGGATCATGTGGCAGATGACCTCGCTGTTCGAGAACATCGGCACCGTTCAGGATGGCATGGCAACGCTGACCAAAGGCCCCAAGGTGCAGGATGCCGCCGATGCCCGCGTTCTGGAGCCCGCAGGCGGCGCGGTGACCTTCGACAACGTGAGTTTCAACTACAACGGCGAGCGCCAGGTGCTCGACGGGCTGAGCCTGTCGATCCGGCCGGGTGAAAAAATCGGGCTGGTGGGTCGCTCGGGCGCCGGCAAGTCCACGCTGATCAATCTGCTGCTGCGCTTCTACGATGTGGACGGTGGCAGGATCAGCATCGACGGCCAGGACATTGCCAAGGTGACGCAGGACAGCCTGCGCAGCGCCATCGGCATGGTCACACAGGACACGTCCCTGCTGCACCGCTCGATCCGCGACAACATTGCCTACGGTCGCCCCGACGCCACCGATGCACAGATCCGCCGCGCCGCGGCCAACGCGCAGGCCGATGGCTTCATCAGTCAGCTCAGCGACCGCCAGGGGCATTCCGGCTACGACACGCTGGTAGGCGAGCGTGGAATCAAACTTTCCGGCGGCCAGCGTCAACGTGTCGCGATCGCCCGGGTGATGCTCAAGAACGCGCCGATCCTGTTGCTGGACGAAGCCACCAGCGCGCTGGATTCGGAGGTCGAAGTCGCCATTCAGGAAAGCCTCGACGAAATGATGCAGGGCAAGACCGTCATCGCCATCGCCCACCGGCTGTCGACCATCGCGGCGATGGACCGGCTCATCGTCATGGAGGACGGGCGCATCATCGAGCAAGGCACCCATGCCCAATTGCTCGGCAGGAACGGCACCTACGCACGGCTGTGGCAACACCAGAGCGGCGGCTTTCTGGGTGAAGATCAAGGCGTGGTCGAGGCGCAGGAGTAAACATATGTAACCGCCCACGCGCCAGCGCTTCAACCAGCGCTGGCAACAGGCTAAGCTAGCGACACTTTTCACGGTTCATCTGCACGGAAGTCTCATGCGCAGTCGTTTGTTCAGCCTTTTGTCCTGCCTGCTTCTGTCGGCCACCGCAGCCCAGTCCGTCCAAGCGGTCGATATCACCACCCAACGTCAATATTACGATCAAGCCAAACGCGCGCTGGCCAAGGGCGACGCCGGGCCGTATCGCACCTATGCCAGTGCGCTGGCCGATTACCCGCTTGAACCTTACCTGGCGTACGACGAACTCACCGCTCGCCTGAACAGCGCGAGCGATCAGGAAGTCGAGAAATTCCTCGCCGAACATGGCGATCTGCCTCAAGCCAATTTCATGAAGCTGCGCTGGTTGCGCCTGCTGGCATCACGAGGCGACTGGCAGCCGTTTGTCCAGTATTACGATCCCAAGCTCAATTTCGTCGAGCTCGACTGCCTGTATGGCCAGTATCAGCTGAGCCATAACCTGCGCTCGGAAGGCTACGCGAACGCCGAAAAAACCTGGATGACCGGCAAGACCTTGCCTCCGGCCTGCGATGCGTTTTTCACGCAGTGGGCGGTCGAAGGCCAGTTGACCGAACAGAAACGCTGGCAGCGCGCCAAGCTGGCGGCTCAGGCGCGCAACTATGCGCTGGCCAATCAGTTGGTCAACAGCATGACCACCCTCGCGGCGCAAGGTCGTCTGCTCATCGCCGTTGCGCAGAAGCCGGAAATGGTCAACAACCAGGGGCAGTTCATGCCCGCGGACGAGGCCATGTCCGATGTCGTCGGACTGGGCTTGCGGCGCCTCGCCAAACAGGACCCGCAACGGGCGATGGAGCTTCTGGACAGTTATTCGCCGATGCTGCATTTCTCCCACGAGGAGCAAGTCCAGATCGCCAAGGAAATCGGCCTGACGCTGGCTCGCAGCTATGACGGCCGTGCGCTGGAAGTGATGACCCGTTACGATCCGGACCTGCGCGACGACACCGTGACCGAGTGGCGCCTGCGCCTGCTGCTACGTCTGGGCCGCTGGAACGACGCCTACGAACTGACCCGCCGCCTGCCGCAGACGCTGGCGACGACCAACCGCTGGCGTTACTGGCAGGCGCGCTCGCTGGAGCTGGCGCAACCCAACAGCCCACTGCTGGCCAACCTGTACCGGACCGTTTCCAAGGAACGGGACTTCTACGGCTTCCTCGCCGCCGACCGCACCCAGACGCCGTACATGCTGAACAACAAGCCGCTGCCGCTGAGCCAGGCGACGATGAACAAGGTGCGCAACACACCGGGTGTGCAGCGTGCGCTGGAGTTCTACGAGCGTGGCGAGGTGGTGAACGGACGCCGCGAGTGGTATCACGTGACCCGCCGCTTCACCCGCGACGAGATGGTCGCCCAGGCGAAGCTGGCGTACGACATGCGCTGGTACTTCCCGGCGATCCGGACCATCAGCCAGGCGCAGTACTGGGACGATCTGGACATCCGCTTCCCGATGGCCCACCGCGACACACTGGTGCGCGAGGCACAGATCCGCGGGTTGCATTCCAGCTGGGTGTTCGCGATCACGCGTCAGGAAAGCGCTTTCATGGACGACGCACGCTCCGGCGTCGGCGCCAGCGGGTTGATGCAGTTGATGCCGGCGACCGCGAAGGAGACCGCACGCAAGTTCAGCATTCCGCTCGCCTCCCCCGCTCAGGTGCTGGATCCGGACAAGAACATTCAACTGGGTGCGGCGTATCTGAGTCAGGTCCACGCGCAGTTCAATGGCAACCGTGTGCTCGCGTCCGCCGCCTACAATGCCGGTCCAGGTCGCGTGCGGCAGTGGCTGCGCGGCGCAAATCATCTGGCGTTTGATGTGTGGGTCGAGAGCATTCCGTTCGATGAAACCCGCCAGTACGTCCAGAACGTGCTGTCTTATGCGGTGATCTACGGCCAGAAACTCAACGCCCCGCAGCCGCTGGTGGATTGGCACGAACGTTTTTTCGACGACCTGTAACCCATCCGGCCGCGCTGTTGAGCTCTCTTCAGCGCGGCCGCGACGCCGACCTTCCGCTCAGCGCCGCTCATTTCACTCGAGCACTTCAACCGGCATCCCGACCTCAATGACGCCCGGCCCGTCGTTGACCATGTTCTGGCCGAACCACACCTCGCCTTCCCGTTCACGATAGGTTTTCAGCGTGCTCAGCGGCTCGCGGTCTTCACTGCGCTGGCCGGTCGCCGGATCGATGGTGGTGAGGATGCAGCGCGAACAGGCCTTCAGCAGCCGGAACTCGAGGTCGCCGATGCGGATGCGTTTCCAGCCGTCCTCGGCAAATGCAGGCGCGCCTTCGACGACCAGATTAGGCCGGAAACGCAGCATCTCCTGAGGACGACCGATTTTCTGCGACAGATCGTCCAGCGAAGACTGGCCAATGAGCAGCAGTGGAAAACCGTCAGCGAAACCCACCCGGTCATCCACTGTGCCGTAGCCGGATGGCATGAAGCGGGCCCGCTCCTTGGGCACATGGACCATCCGGGTTGGCTTGCCGATAAACGCGCTGACCCAACGCGCCGCCTCATCGCCAGCGTCCGGCACGCGCAACGTGTCGCGCCAGACCGTCACCCCGCGCAGGTTGTCTTCAACGTTCAGCGGCACTGCGATCTGCACAGGCTCATGCCCGGGCGCCGAAAGGGTCACGCCGTCGTCGGCATGCCACAATACCGAAAGTTGTGACATGTGCGGCAAGGCGCGCTGGGTCAGGAACCGACCGCTGCTTTCATCCACCAGCATCCAGCGTCGATCCCCGGTCATGCCCAACTCGTCGAAGCTGGCCTGCTGAAGCGAGTCCGCCTTGCAGGATTTGAGGGGATACCGATACAGCGCGCTGAGATGAAGCATGTACGCGTCCTTTATGACAGTGTGAAAACGCCACACTTTATACGAGCGCGCCGGATTCGACGCGGTACAGATACAAAAAAGCCCCTCCATACAGCAAGGGGCTCAAACCTGTCAGACCGGGCTGGAACGTCAGTTGTCGAGCATCAGGCGCTCGCGCACGACATCGACCAGTTTGTCGGGCTGGAATTTGGAGAGGAAGTTGTCGCAGCCGACCTTCTTGACCATCGATTCGTTGAAGCTGCCCGACAGTGATGTGTGCAGCACGACGTACAGCCCGCGCAAACGCGGGTCGTGGCGAATCTCGGTGGTCAGGCGGTAGCCGTCCATCTCGGGCATTTCGGCGTCGGTGAAGACCATCAGCAATTTGTCGGTCATGACCTCGCCGGTGTCCGCCCAGCCTTTGAGCATGTTCAGCGCTTTGAGGCCATCACTGGCCACGTGCATCTTCACGCCGAGCTGGCCGAGGGTGTCACGCAGCTGCGAAAGCGCCACGTTGGAGTCGTCCACCAGCAGCACTTCACGGCCACGGGCACGCGCCAGCACCGGATCATCGAGCTTGTCGCGGGAAACCTTGGCGCTGTAAGGCACGATTTCGGCGAGGACCTTCTCCACGTCGATGATTTCCACCAATTGATCGTCGACCTTGCTGATGGCGGTCAGGTAATGCTGGCGGCCGGCGCTGGTCGGTGGTGGCAGGATCGCTTCCCAGTTCATGTTGACGATACGGTCAACGCCGCCGACCAGAAACGCCTGAACGGAACGGTTGTATTCGGTCACGATGATCGTGCTAGACGCGCCCGGCACCAGCGGGCGCATGCCGATGGCCTGAGACAGATCGATGACTGGCAGGGTCTGGCCACGCAGATTGACCACGCCACACACGAACGGATGACGTTGCGGCATCAGGGTCAGCTTGGGCAGTTGCAGGACTTCCTGAACCTTGAACACGTTGATCGCGAACAGTTGCCGGCCGGCCAGGCGAAACATGAGGATTTCCAGCCGGTTCTCACCCACCAGCTGTGTACGTTGGTCTACCGTGTCGAGAATGCCAGCCATCTGTTGCTCCTGGAGCAAGGGTTCAAGTAAGTCCGCCTACCTGTTATCGGCAGCGACGGTGCAGACCTTAATGTCGATATAATGCCGCTCGGCATTATTGATATCACATTAACATCATGCTTTACTGGCTGGCATCCGCAAAGCCCGAATATCGGCGTCATGATGGCTTTTTGCCGATGCGCTGCGCCGGACTCATCCATTCCCCTAGGGGTAATCCCTAACCACAATCAGGGCAAACCTGATATTCCCGGTTTCTATTAGCCATTATTGTGACGCCATTCTCATTGAATGAATGGAGTCAGGTACGTGGTCGTGTTCGCGCAATCTCCCGAATCCCCCGTAACCGCATCGAAGACGGACCGGATCGCCCAGACCATCGCGCGGGGCACTGCTGCACTCCTCCTTTCGAGCGCTCGCTCGGCTGTTCGCCTTCGCCAACAATCAGAAATGCCCTACAGACTTCCCGATGCCTTCAACATTAACTTTGGGCCACTCGCCCCACGCGACCTGATATCGCAATCCATCAAGAGTGATCTCACATGCTGAACGGCAATGAATGGCATCAGCTGCACGGTGATTTTCTCAGCGAAACGCAAATCCTCATGTGCCGCGCAGACGAGTGCCTCAGTCATCTGGAACTGATCAGCGACGACCGGGACGCCATCGAATGCCTGCTCACCACGCTGCAGCAACTTGCCGGCAAGGCAGACACTGCGGCCGTCGAGTCGGTCGCCGGCTTCGCCCGGCAGCTGCGCTATCTGCTGTATTTCGCCAGCGCCGCCGGACGCCTTCAGCCCAAGGCGCTGTTGTCGCTGCGCCAGTGCATCTCGCTGATGTCCTGGCAAATCGAACTCATCGATCCACTTGACGGCTCACTGCCGCTGGACGATGGCGAACAACGCGACTTGCTCGAGCAGTTCGGCTGCAACTGCGGCATCGGCAAACTCGACAGCGGGCATTCGATCACCGTCGAGTGGTCAGCGCCGATGACCGTCACGCCTACAGAACCCGCCCTGAGCGAACGCCTGGACCGCTCCACCACACTCTGACGCAACGGCCGGCATCGCCCTGCATCGTGTGAAGCCTCAGGCCAGAGCGCACATGCGCCGGCACGGCGCCTGTTCAACGCAAGCAAACCACCGCACGCTCGCGCGGCATTCCCGCGACTTTCAGACGCCTGCCAACTTGCCCACGGCAAACTGAAGTTCGCCTCGAGCAAGTATGGCGATAACAAGTCTGCAACAGATCGACGGCAAACTTGTGGCACTATCGTTCCAGTTATAAATCCTGACTGACCAGACAAATATCTCCTTGATCTTATTCACACTTAACGCTTAATCGACGCGTTATTTAAGGTAAGATTGCCGACCGCGGATACACGCGCGGAAGTTTGCGACAACATTAATCTGGTTGAAAACCGATCTCGGGATTTTGGACACATGTAACAAGTGGGCGGACTCGCGTCCCTCGCTCGACCACCTTAAGTGACCTGACAATGACTGTTCAGGTATCCGCTATAACTATCCGATGGCTTCATCCGCTATGCATGGCAGCAGCAACCTCTTCAAGTTCCAGCGCATGAACTCGAACAGCGCGTTTCGATGGGCCGCACTTTTATGCCTGGCGACGACCGTCGGTAATACCCTCGTATATCTGTTCAATGGCGGCCTGCCCCTGCTATTGACGGTGCTCAACGTCGCCGCATTCTTGAGCATCTGCTACGCCATGACTCGACCGGATCAGACCATCCAGTTCCAGCCCCAGGAACTGGCCGACCACATGTTGCAGGTGCAGGAGACCGAGCGTCATCGCCTGAGTCGCGAACTGCATGACGACATCGGGCAGATGCTGACTGCCGCCAAATTGCAAAGCGACTGGCTGCAACGCCGCGCGCCGCAAGAGCTTCAGCCCCACTGCGACATGCTCAACAGCATCCTGGACGAAACCCTGGCGAAGGTCCGCGACGTTTCGGCGATCCTCAATCCCCGTCAGCTGACCAGCCTGGGACTGGAGGCCAGCCTGCGCGCGCACCTGTTGCGCACGCTCGCCGATACGCAGGTGCTGTGGAGCCTGGAATGCCACCAGCGACTGGCGGGCATCCCCGAGGAAATGGCCGTGGCGGCCTTTCGCATCACTCAGGAAGCGGTGACCAACATGCTCCGCCACGCGCAGGCAAAGAACCTGCTCGTTCGCCTGCAGCGCCAGCCGGAAGGCCTGGCCCTGAGCATTTCCGACGACGGCGCAGGTTTTTCGCCTGCTCAGGATCCTGCTCAGCAAGGTCAGCGCGGCATGGCGGGCATGGCCGAGCGCGCCAGTCTGCTGGGCGGCGAGCTGACCGTCGACAGCGCGCCCGGCAAAGGCACTCACATTCACGCGCTGTTCCCCTGGGCCCCGCGAGCCCGCGGACGCGCTGACATAAGTAAGCACCCATGATCTGCAATCTTCTTCTTGTCGATGACCACGCCCTGATCCGTGCCGGCATTCGTGCGCTGGTTTCGGACATCCCCGGCTATCAGGTCATCGGCGAAGCCTGCGACGGCAATCAGCTGCTGGAAATGACCCTGGCGCTGAAGCCGGACATCATTCTGCTCGACATCTCCATGAAGGACAGCAACGGTCTGGATGCACTCGAGCGGTTGCATCACGCCCTGCCCGACAGCAAGGTGCTGATCCTGTCGATGCACACCGAGCCGCAGATGATCATGCGGGCGCTGGAAGGCGGCGCACATGGCTATCTGCTCAAGGACGCGACCGCGACGGAGATCGAGCAGGCGCTGGAGGCATTGCGCAATGACGAGCGCTACCTGAGCCCGGCCATCGCGCACACGGTGATCAACCAAGCGCTGGTCAGCGCGCAGTCGAGCAAGGTCGAAGCGGTCGAGAACCACAACCTTACAGCTCGCCAGCTGGAAATCCTGCGCCTGATCGTGCGAGGCAAGTCCACCCGGGAGATCGCCAACGGCCTGACCTTGAGCGTGAAGACCGTCGAAACCCACCGCTCGCAGATCATGAAACGCCTGCAGATCTATGACGTGGCGGGTCTGGTGCTGTTCTGCGTGCGCGAGCAGATCATCAGTCTGGACGATTGAACCCCATCACGCGCCGCGAGCGAAACGCACGCCACTGACTGCGCCCCACCCCGGACCGACCTGCGGCACAGCCGGTGGGGCGTCTTGCATCAACCCAGGCGCTTTGCCTGCCCGAGCAGCGGCGAATGCGCGGGTAAATGGATGCGCAGCGCACCGGGTCGGGCTTCGAAACGCAGTTGCTCGCCGCTGAGGGGTTCGCCGTCCAGATTGATGTCCAGTCCCTGCGACGACTTGAGTTCGACCCAAGGCAGGCGGGCGCGAATGAACAGATTGTCGATGCCCAGGCCCCCTTCGAGCAGACTCTTGAGCGTGCCGACGATTTCCTGCGGCGCCGGCAGGATGCTGATGTCCAGCAGGCCGTCGTCGGCCAGCGCGTTCGGGCACAGCGGATGCCCGCCTCCGGCCTGTCGACCATTGCCGATGCCCAGCGCCAGCAGATCGCCCTGCCAATGGAAGTCCGGGCCGCTCAACTCGCCGTATGCGGCTTTCAACTCGCTGAAACGCGTCAGACCGGTGAACAGATACGCCGCACCGCCCAGCACTTTCTTGAGGTCTTCGGAGGTGTTCGCCGTGACCTGGCTGCCGAAGCCGCCGGTGGCCATGTTGAGGAACAGGTTGCCATCGACCGCGCCCATATCGACGGTACGTGCCGGGACGTCCAGCAGGTCGAGCGCGCGCTCGATCTCCAGCGGGACGCCGGCCGAACGCGCGAAATCATTGGCGGTCCCCAGCGGCAAGATGACCAGGCTGGCATCCGACTCCGCCAGTGCAAGCGCTTCGGCGACGTCACGCAAGGTGCCGTCACCCCCGCCTGCGATGATCTGCCGATGGCCCGCTGCCAGCGCCTCCTTGACCAGCCGCTGCGCGTCGCCCCCTTCCCAGGTGAGCCGCACGTCCAGCGTCCAGCCATGTTTGCGCTTGCGCTCCACGGCGTTGCGCACGTCTTCGTTGAGCGCCTGTTTGCCGTGAAGAATCAATAAAGCCCTGCGCTCCGTCATATGTCCTTCCTTATCATCGTGCGATTCGTTTGCGTGAGATGTTGACCTCAGGCAGTACAGAAAAAGCCCCGATCATTATTTTTTTTTACCGATGACGAGAATCCGACCAAAACCCCGCAGCCACGGGATGCCTGCGTCGTAGGTCGCATGGCCTGCGGACTGTTTACAGCGGCTCGATCTGCCTTTTTGAATCCGGCCCGATGACATCGCCAGTTTCATCGGCTTTACTAATGATGGCACTCATTTGAGGGAATCTCTTAACTGCGTTTGGGAGTAGTCCTACAATGATCGGGAAAAAATAGGATTTTTCCTCGCTTGTGGGATTGAAATACAGTGGGATAGAGTGCTTAATCGACAATTAATTGGCTTATTTCGCCGCAGTCCGCAAAAGAGTCATTATATTGACTTTTCCGAGTGCGATTGCCAATCGGGTAGGCCCGTCATGGATTCATGGAACGAAGATGTGAGGACGTTTTATGCGGCTGCACCCGGTTGACAGTCTGTTGCTCACCCGCACCAGTCTGGTTGAATATTTCCTGTTCGCTGTACGGCTGGTTCACGGTCTGACGTCCATTCTTCCAGGCATCCTGATCCTCGCGTATTGGCAGGCTGACGCCTCCGCCGCCCCCGAAAGCTATTTGATGGTGCAGATCTTTTTCGGCATCGTCTGCGTCCTGATGTTTCAGGCACTCGGGGTGTATTCCGAATCGATCTTCAGCAACCGCACACGCTTCAAGATGATCCTGTTCGTGTGGTCGTCGGCTTTCTGCGTCTTGCTGTTCATGCACAAGGCGCTGGACCTGTTCGACTACATCAGCCAGGAACAACTGATGGTCTGGTTCGTCGTCAGTCTGGCGATGTTCTGCGCCGAACGGCTCTTGCTGCTGCTGATTTTCAAACGCCTGATGGCCCGCGGGTTCTTCCTGCAGAACGCCGTGATTCTTGGCGCCACCGAGAACGGCCAGCGCCTGGCCGAGTACCTGCTGGAGAATCAGGACATCCGTTCCGGCGTGTGGGGTTTCATCGATGACCGCATCGGTCGGCTGCCCAAGACCGTGGCCAACCTGCCGATGCTGGGCAACACCCGCGATCTGGAAACCCTGATCCGCGAGGAGAAGGTCACTCAGGTGCTGGTGGCCCTGCCCTGGACCGCCGAGAACCGCATGGATTACATCATCCGCGAGCTGCGACGCCTGCCGGTCAACGTTCTGCTGGTGCCCGACATGGTCGCGTTCCGGCACGCCCATAACCGCATCACCGAAGTCGCCAGCCTGCCGATGTTCAACGCATCGGACGTGCCGTTGCGGGGCTGGTCGCCGCTGTTCAAACGCATTGAAGACATGGTGCTGTCGACGCTTGCGATCGTGTTGCTGTCGCCGTTCATGGCGCTGATCGCCCTTGCCATCAAACTCGATTCACGCGGGCCGGTGCTGTTCTGGCAGAAACGCTACGGCTACAACAACCGCTTGATCACGGTCTGCAAGTTCCGCTCGATGCACACCCACCAGGCCGATGCGACTGCCGAGAAACAGACCGTCAAGAACGATGTCAGGGTCACCCGGGTCGGGCGATTCATCCGCAAGACCAGCCTGGATGAGTTGCCGCAACTGTTCAACGTGTTCGCGGGCAGCATGTCCATGGTGGGGCCGCGCCCACACGCCACGGCCACCAAGGCCGCCGGCATTTTGTTCGAACAAGCTGTCAAGGAGTACACCTCGCGTCATCGGGTCAAGCCAGGCATTACCGGCCTTGCCCAGATCAACGGCTATCGTGGTGAGACAGACACTGTGGAGAAGATCGAAAAGCGCGTCGAGTTCGATCTTGAATACATCGAAAACTGGTCCGTCTGGTTCGATCTATACATCCTTTTGCGCACTGTTCCTGCAGTGCTTTTCTCCCGCGAGGCTTACTGATGGGCACCCTTATTCCCTGCATCATCGCCGGCGGCGCCGGCACCCGGCTCTGGCCGGTATCGCGCGAAGCCATGCCTAAACCGTTCATGCGTCTGCCCGATGGCGAAAGTCTGCTGCAGAAGACTTTCAATCGCGCCAGCACGCTGGACGGCGTTCACAACCTGCTGACGGTGACCAATCGGGAAGTGTATTTCCGCACCGTCGACGATTACCGGCTGCTGAACAAGAACAAGATCCAGCTGGATTTCCTGCTGGAACCGTTCGGCCGTAACACCGCCCCGGCCATTGCCGCAGCGGCGCTGCACGTCCAGGCTCGCCAGGGTGATGACGCGCAGTTGCTGATTCTGCCGGCCGATCATCTGATCAACGACGTGGCCGCTTTCGGCAAAGCCGTTAAAGATGCGCAGAAGCTGGCCGATGAAGGCTGGTTGGTGACATTCGGTCTGATCCCGACGCGCGCGGAAACCGGTTTCGGTTACATCGAAAAAGGTCAGGCGCTCAGCGACAAGGCCTATCAGGTAGCGCGCTTCGTCGAGAAACCCGACGCATCGACTGCGCAGGAATACATCGACGGCGGCCTGCATTTGTGGAACGCCGGCATGTTCTGCATGCGCGTCGACGTGCTGCTGCGTGAGCTGGAAACCCATGCGCCGGACGTGCTCGCCGCAGTGCGGACCTGCCTGTCCCAGTGCAGCAGCAAAGAAGGCAGCAACGAGCTGCAACTGGAACTGGACAGCGAGACGTTCGCCAAGGCGCCGGATATTTCCATCGACTACGCCCTGATGGAGCGCTCGCAGAAGGTCGCCGTGGTGCCGTGCGAACTGGGCTGGAGCGACATCGGCTCGTGGCAGGCGATTCGCGAACTGGCGCCGGCCGATGCGAACGGCAACCAGTGCAACGGCCAGGTCGTGCTGCACGACGTGACCAACTGCTACATCGATTCCAAGAAGCGTCTGGTGGGCGCCGTCGGGCTGGACAACCTGATCATCATCGACACGCCGGACGCGCTGCTGATCGCCGACGCCGAACGCAGTCAGGAAGTCAAAGTGATCGCTCAGGAGCTCAAGCGCCAGGGTCATCCGGCGTACCTGTTGCACAACACGGTGACTCGCCCCTGGGGCACGTACACCGTTCTGGAAGAAGGCAAGCGCTTCAAGATCAAGCGCATCGTGGTCAAGCCGCAGGCGTCGCTGTCGCTGCAAATGCATCACCACCGCAGCGAACACTGGATCGTGGTCAGCGGCATGGCTCGTGTCACCAACGGCGAGCGCGAATTCATGCTGGACACCAACGAGTCAACGTTCATCAAGCCGGGGCACACGCACCGTCTGGTCAATCCGGGGGTGATTGATCTGGTGATGATCGAGGTTCAAAGCGGCGAGTACCTTGGCGAAGACGACATCGTGCGCTTCACTGATGTTTATGGCCGAGTACCCGCTGCCAAGGTCTGACAACTGTCCGGCCCCTGAAAACGGCCGCGCGCAGCGGCTGATTCGCCCTGCCCCTTCAGAGATGGCGGGGCCAACGAAGACCAGACTCTGCACCGTTACACCGTTAACATTGGACTTGGCAGTATCGCCGACATGATTGTTTTACCCGCAAGGGAGCCGTATTCATGCATGACAGGAGTTCCGGACCAATGAAAAACACGCTGCTGCTGGCCAGCGTCTTGCTGTTGTGCGCGTGCAATACGCCCGCACGGATCGGCTTGCCCGACTCGCCTGAAATCAAGGCGGCACAGGACGCAGGGCTGGCGCTGGCAGGCAAACCGCTGCCACCGGAACGCATTCATGCAGGCGACACGCTGCGAATTGTGCGCAACACAGGCGAAGCGCCGTCGATTTCCGCGTTCACGGCCAACTCGATCTACGAATTGACCCTCTTCCCGGTGCTCAACGACGGGACCTTTTCCTACCCCTACATTGGCTCGGTCAAAGCGGCCGGCCTGACCGTTCCGCAACTGACCCAGGTGCTGGAAGATAAGCTGGCGCCGGTGTACCGGGAAACCGCGCTGACCATCAACATCAGCCAGGCGCCCAGCAACACGGTGTTCGTCGGCGGCGCGGTGCGCAATCCGAGCAACCTGTCGGTGGCCGTGGTCACCAACCTCGAGCAAGCGCTGGTCGGTGCCGGCGGCATCAACCCGGACGCCGACGCACGCCTGGTGGCGCTGTTGCGTCAGGGCGACGATGGCCTCTACAAAACCTATTTCTTCGATTACAGCAAGTTGCTGTATGCCGGCAGCGGCGGGCCTCGGGCGCCCGTGCTGCTACAGCGTGGTGACGTCGTGTTCGTTCCCAAATCTACGGTCGGCAACAAGATCGACGGCGTGAATCTGTACTTCAACCAGCTGATTCCGTTCTCCAAATCGCTGGGCTTCGGCGTGAATTACAACTTGCGCGACAACAATTAATCGGAAGGGACTACCGACATGATAAGCATCCGCTCATTCCGCGATCTCTTGCGCCTGTTTTTCATCTTCCGGCGCGAAGTGCAGATTACCGTGGTGGCGACCTTCGCGATCATCGTGCTGGGGGCTTTCCTGCTACCCAACCGCTATGAATCCACGGCATTGCTGCTGGTCAAGCCTGGCCGCGACACCAGCACCCTGCCGATCGAGTATGCCGACCGTCCGTCCATCGTCATGCCCAGTGCCTTGCGCGATCCGCTGCTGGACGAAGAACGCATGCTGACCGGCCGGCCTATCACCCGGCTGGTGGCACAGCAGTACATGGAGGCGCTGTCCAACGCGCCGAAGCCGACCGGTTTCATGGCGTCGGTCAAAGGCGTCATTCGCGCCACGGTCAGTGGCGTGGTCGAGTTCATCCGCGGCTCGCTGGAGCTGATCGGTCTGGTGGAAAAGCGCACGCCTGAAGAGCGTCTGGCCGAGGATCTGGAGAAGAATTTCAAGGTCAGTCACGACCCGGGTTCCTCGGTCATGGAGCTGACGTTCACCTGGAACGACCCGGAAGTCGCGCAGATCGTGCTGAAGAACTGGGTCGAGCAATACGAGAACGAGCGCACCCGCACCCTCGGCCGGGTCAGCCTTTATGCGTTTTACGAGCAGGAGGTCAAGGACACGCAGGCCAACATTCTGTCGCACAAGCAGCAGATTCAGGCGCTGCTCGATCAGGTGGGCAGCACCAGCATCAACCAGCGACTGGCCGACACCGCGCAAGGCTTGAACGACCTGCGCACCGAGCGCAACAACACGGCGCGCTCGATTGCCTCGACCAAGGCCGGGATCGACAAGATCCAGCAGCAAATCAACCAGCAGACGCGACTCATCAGTTCGGGCAAGGAAATGGCCCTCAATCCGAGTCGTCAGGATCTGGAAAACCGCATCAACAGCAAAGAAGTCGAGCGTCAGGAACTGCTGCGTTCGTTCAAGGAAAGCGCGCCACCGGTGCAGGCCCTGGACAACGAAATCAAGAACCTGAAACAGCTCTGGAGCAGCCAGAACCCGACCGTGCAGCGCACCGAAAACATTGCGCCTAACCCGCTGTTCACCCGACTGCAGAATATCCTCAACGACCAGCAGGCCAGCTACACCCGCCTGCTGATTCAACTGCAGCAACTGGACGCTCAGCTGGCCCAGCTGGAAAAGGATCGTCAACAGGCGCTGTCCCTGGAACCGCAGATTTCGCGCTTGCAGAACGAGCTGGACGCCGAGGAGAAAAACTACGTTCTCTACACCGACAGCCTGGAAAAAGCGCGCATCGACCGTGAACTGGACAAGAGCCGCATCAGCAACATCGCGATCATTGAACAGGCCACGCTCAATCCGAGCCGGGTCTTCCCCAAAAGCCTGCTGATGCTCCTGCTGGCGGTGCCGCTGAGCCTCGGCGTCGGCATGCTGGCGCTGTACCTGTTCTATCTGCTGGACCAGCGCATCCACGACGGCGACAAGATCGAGGCGCAGTTCGGCGTGCCGCTGTGGAGCAGTCTGCAGGACCTGGAAACCGTTCAGCCTCATCGCACCAGCGCGTTCACTGCCAGCCTGTATCGGTTGTACAGCGTGCTGCCGCTCAAACAGGTGGCCGAACGCGGGCTGAGCATCGGTCTGACCTCGGCGCATTCCGGCGAAGGCGTGACGTTTGTCGTCGAGCATCTGCGCAAGCTGCTCGAGGACCACGGCCACACGGTCCGGGTCGGTGACGGCAGGCCCGCCGAGCCGGGCGAAATCCAGCTGATCGACGCCTCCGCGTTCTTCGTCAATCAGCAGGCGTTCGTGCACCTGCGCGACGCCGACCTGATCGTGCTGGTGGTGCAGGCCGAAACCTCCACCGTGCCAAAACTGCAGAACGCCCTGGCCACGCTGACCACCGCCTTCAAGCGGGTTGACGGGATCATCCTCAACCGTCGTCGCTTCGAAATTCCCGAGCGGGTCCTGAATTGGCTCTCGCGCGTGCGGAGCCCTCACTGATATGCAGATTGCTCTCCTCGCGCCACTGCCGCCGGAGCAGAATGGCATCGCTGACTACGCAGGCCACCTCAAGCGTGCGCTGGAAGAACTGGGCGTACGTGTGCGAACGCCCTTGCAGGGCATCGGCAACGATCCGATCGCTGCCCGCCAGCGTGTGGCCGACGCCGACTGGCAAGGCATCGATCTGGTGCATGCAGAAATCGGCGGCGGGCGTCTGGCCGAGTTTCACGCGCTCCGAGCGCTGCGCGAGCGGTTTCCGCGACTGCCGCTGACGGCAACGGTGCACGACCCCGAACGTCTGGTCTGGCGTCGACACAAGCTGCCGTGGCCCTTGTCGATGGCAGCGTCGTTGCGCTCGCCCCTGCCGGAGATCGCAACAGTGCTCGCCGACCCGCTGTGCCTGCACGAGGAACGGCAACTGGCGCGCCAGATGACCCGTCTGGTGACACTGACCGAGGCGGGCAATCGTTGCCTGCAACAGCGCATGGGCTTGCGTCAGGAACAGATGGCCGTGATCGCTCACGGCAACCTGCCGATCCCGCCGATGCCCCTGCCCGCCCTGCAACCGCTGAAGCTGCTCTATTTCGGTTTCATTTACCGCGGCAAAGGCATCGAAGATTTGCTCGATGCGCTGGCCCGCCTGCTCGCCGACGCACCTGAACTGCGCACCCGCGTGCGCCTGACGCTGGCCGGCGGCAGCGAGCCGGAAATGGCCTTCGGCCCCTCCGGCAGTTATCTGGAGCAATTGCGTCAGCGCATTCGCGAGCTGGGCCTGAACGACTTGATCAACTGGCATCTGGACCTGCCCGCGTCTGACATTCCCCACGTGATTCAGGCTCATCACGTGATGGTTCTGCCGTATCGCGAGTCGAGCAAACTGAAGATTCTCGGCACGTTGCGCGGCACCAGCGGCGCGTTGTCCTGGGCGACCGCCTGCGGCCGCGGCGTGATCACTTCCGATGCCCGTTCGTTCGCCGAGGAAGTCTCCCACGGCAACGGTGAGATCTATCCGCAAGGCAATGTTCAGGCCTTGACCGACGCCCTGGCGCGGCTCTGCGAGCAACCGCAGAAGGCCGAAGCATGGGCCGAACAGGCACAGATACTGGGACGCCAAAGGGTCTGGAGTCAGACCGCCGAACGTTTTCACTCACTGTTCCAGCATGCATGCGAGGTGCGCTGATGAAGGGCAAGACGCTGTTGGCCATGACTTTACTCAGCGCGATGGGCCTGAGCAGTGCCGCCTGGTCGGCAACGCTGCTCAAGGCACCGAGGTCGGTGACCTGGCGGGATTTCCTCGGGGTTAACGTGCAGTTTCATTACTTCGAGCCGCAGGCCTACCAGAAGCAGATGACGCGTCTGGATGCGCTGGGTCTGGGCTGGATTCGCTGGACATTGCACTGGCCCATCCTGGAACCGGCGCAGGGCCAATACAACCTCGCCGCGCTGGATGCGGCGATGCAGACCGCCAGCGCTCACCATTACGACACCGTCGCCTACCTGGTGGGTTCGGCGGCATTCGACAGCACCGCGCCGCAAGGCGCCAGCAACACCGATCAATACCCGCCGCGCGACAACAGCATCTTCGCTCAGCGCATGACGGCACTGGCTCAGCGCTATCCGCAGGTCAGCCATTGGCAGGTGTGGAACGAGCCCAACATCATCTGGCTGCCGCAGGCTGATCCGGTCGCCTATTACAAGCTGCTGACCACCACCGCCGACGCCATCCGCAGCGCGCTGCCGGGCAAGCCGATCGTCACCGCCGGGGTGGCCTATTACGGGCAGATGCGCGGCTCGACCGGCTACATGCTGCAATCGATGGTCGATCAGGGTCTGGCGAGCAAGGACATCGTCGCCGCCTATCACCCGTATTCCGAATACCCGGAAGGCGACTCGATTCCCGACCGGGACTTTCTGGTGCGCGCCAACGCGATGAACAAGAGCCTGCATGACGCGGGCGTGAAACAGGTCTGGGCCACCGAGTGGGGCTGGTCGAGCTACAGCGGCCCGGTGGAAATGCAGCGTATCATTGGCGTCAACGGCCAGGCCGACTACACCCTGCGTCGTCTGGCCTTGATGAGCGCGCTGGATTATCAGCGCATCTTCCTGTTCAACCTCAGCGACCTGGACGAACGCGCCAGCCCCAGAGACCGCGGCTACGGCCTGGTCGACCTGAACGGCGAGCCGAAACCGGTGTACACCGCGCTGCAGAATTTCCTCAAGGTGACCGGCCCGAGCCTGCAACCCGCCGACCCGCCGCCTGCCTCTTCGGTGCCCGATGACCTGTACGCCATTGCCTGGAATCGTCCGGACGGCTCGCACTTGCTGATGGCCTGGAGCGCCAGCGGTGCGCAGATGAAGTTTCCCAGTATCAAGAGCGCCACGCTGTATGACCCGCTGACCGGCAACCAGCGCGAGCTGACCGGCGCGCAAGGCGTGGACGTGGCGTTGACCCCTACCCTGCAAATTCTGGTGTGGAAGCCGTAGCCATGCGCATCCTCTGGACATTGCCCTATCTGCCATGGCCGACCACGAGCGGCGGCAAGACCCGGCAGTTTCACCTGCTGCGCAACCTCGCCGCGCGCGGGCACCGGATCACCTTGCTGGTGCAGTCCAAAACCGAACTGGACGATGACACCCGGGCGGCCCTGGAACCGTGGCTGGAGCGGCTGATCGTCATCCCGCGACGTTCGCTGCGCAGCCTGCGTACCTTGCTGGCGGTGGCCTTCGCACGACCGCCGATGCTCGCCACGGTCAACGGTTTCGCGCCGCAACTGCAGCAGCAGTTCGAGGCGCTGCTGCGCGAGGAATGGGACGTCATCCAGATCGAACATAGCTACAGTTTCCAGCCGTTCGAAGCGCCGCTCAAACGGGCCGGCAAGCCTTTCATCATGACCGAACACAACGTCGAATCGGGGCTGGGTGCCGCCAGTTATCACCACTTCCCGGAATGGGCGCGACCGTTTACCCGGTTCGATCAATGGCGCTATCGGCAATGGGAAGCGCGTGTGTTCGGCCAGACCCGCGAGCTGATCGCGGTCACCGAAGAAGACGCCAAGGGCCTGGCGCGCCTGACCTCGCGGGCCACCGCCGTGGTGGTCAACGGCGTGGACTGCGACTACTACGCGCAGGTCGTTCCGGATCGCTACAGCCGTCGGCTGCTGTTCATCGGCAATTACGAATACGGGCCGAATCTGGATGCCATGGAATGGGCGCTGGAGCACATCATGCCCAAGGTCTGGCACCTGGACCCGATGGTGCGCCTGACCATCGGCGGCTACGCCCTCCCCGACCACTGGCGCGAGCGCTGGGCCGATCCGCGCATCGACTGGCTGGGGTTCGTCCCGGACTTGCGCACGGTGCAGAGAGAAGCGGCGATTTTCTTCGCGCCCCTGCGTGAAGGCGGAGGCTCCAAACTCAAGGTGCTCGAAGCCATGGCCGCGGGCCTGGCCGTGGTAACCACCGAACAAGGCAGCTCAGGACTGAACGTGGTCAACGGCACGCATTACCTGGGCTGCGGAGACGCCAACGGTCTGGCGAAACTGCTCGCCGAGGCCATCGAACAGCCTCATCTGCTGACCGCCATCGGCGAGGCGGGCCGCGCCTACGTGCGCGAGCACCACGACTGGTCCGTGTCGGCGGCACAGCTGGAAGGCATCTATTCCCGGGTTCACCGTCAGGAGGAAACCCACGCATGCGTGTAGGACTGGACTATCGCCCCGCCACGGGCTTTCCCAACAGCGGCATCGGCCGTCAGAACATTGCGCTGGAAGAAGCGTTTCGCGCAGCGCCGGACGTGCAATTGCAGCTGTTCAGCGTGGCGCCGCAGGATCATCCGGTGCGCCGCATCGCCCACTGCCCGCGCCGGCTCACGCCCCTGAACGGAATCCATCGGCTGCCCGAACGGCTGCGGTTCGAGGCGCAGTTTCTGCCCCAGGCCCTGCGCGACGCGGAGGTCGAGGTGTACCTGGCCAATCTCAACATGGGCCTGCCGATCGGTCGCAAGCCGCCGGGACTGCGTTACATCCTGCAGCTTCATGACCTGTTCCAGCTGACCATGACCAACGCCCATGGCTCGAAGCTCAAGGCGATGATTTATCGCCAGACCGACAACCTCTCGATCAGGTATTCCGTGCGGATGGCCGACCGGATCTGGACGCCGTCGCAGTTCACCGCCGATGAAACCGTGCGCCTGTTTCCGCAGGCGCGGGACAAAGTGCGCGTGCTGCCCAACCTGGTCGAAGGGTTCAGCAGTGAGCCCGCCGAACTCGACTCGCCGTTGCCCGAGCGTTACTGGCTGTGCGTCGGCACCCGCGAGCCGCGCAAGAACATTCCGTGGTTCGTCGAGGCCTGGCAGATCGCGCGTCGGCAATTCCCGAAAACCCCCGATCTGGTGCTGGTGGGCGGCAGCGAAGGACTGAGCAGCGCTCAGCGCGAAACGCCGGGGCTGCACATCGTCAGCGGCATCAGCGACGGTCAGTTGCATCACGTCTATCGGCAAGCCGAACGGCTCTGGCACCCCTCGTACGGCGAAGGCTTCGGCCTGCCGGTTATCGAAGCCTTGGGCGTGGGCACGCCGGTGGCTGTGGCGAGCGGTTCATCGCTGGATGAAGTCACCCCGCCCGACAGCCCGCGCTTCTCGCCCCAGGATCTGCCAGCGCTGGTGCGCCTGATGGGCGTGCTCTCGACGGCCGAGCGCGAGGAGCCCACGCCGCTGCAAGCCTGGGCGCAGCGGTACGGCGTCGACGCGTACCGCCAGCGTTTCAACGAGTTGCTGGAGGAGCTGCGCTGATGCCACTGGCGATGCCCGTAGGCGCGATCATTGCGGTGCTGTTCGGTCTGCTGGTCTGGCTGCTGCCGGCGCTGAAAGTGACGGCCGCGCTGATCGGCGTCGCGGGCTTGCTGGCGGTCATTCGCCGGCCGTTGCGCGGCTTGCTGCTGTTCGGCGTGCTGGCGACCTTTCTGCCTTACGCTACGGTGCAGATCGGTATCCGCACCACGGTGTCCGAAGCGTTGCTGATGCTGGTATGGGCCAGCCTGATGGCGCATCGGGTCTTCGCGTTGTACAACCGCCCGCTGATCCTGCTGCGCACCGAGCGCTGGATGCTTGCGCTGATGCTGTTCAGCGCGCTGCCGTTCGTGGTCGGTCAATTGACCGTCAACGCCGAGGGCAACGGGCCGATCAACTGGGTGCGCTGGCTGTTCAACCTGTCGCCGCTGTTTCTGGTGCCGCGCCTGCTGGCCGACGAAAAACCCCGTGAGCAAATGACCGTGGCGCTGTTGCTGGGGACGTTGGCGTTGCTGCTGCTGTCGATTCCGGTGTACCTGAAGAACGGCAATTCCACGGCGATCATCTCGATCATCGGCAGTCTGGGTTACAGCAATCTGGACAGCCTCAACGAAGGCCTGGCCGGCTTTTCGACGCGGATGTCGACGCCCTGGACGCACCCGAACATTTCCGGCGGCGCAATGGCCATGTTGCTGCCGCTGGCGTTCTGCATCGCCGTCACTCGCCAAGGCCTGGTGCGTTTGCTCGGCATCGCCGTGGCGGTGCTGGCGCTGGCCGGTCTGTTGTTCACGGGCTCGCGCGGGGCGCTGGTAAGCCTGGTGCTGGTGATGTGCTGGATGGCGCGCAAGCGCGTGCCGTATGTGGGGCGAATGTTGATGGCCGGCGTGTTCGTCGGTGCCCTGCTGCTGATGTTTTATCCGCCGCTGCAGGATCGTCTGCTCGGACTGTTTACAAGCCACGACGCCAGTACTGCCGTGCGGTTCGACGAGTACTCACACTTCCCGGACGCGATGAAAATGTTCCCGTTGGGCATCGGCTTCAAGGTCGACCCGCCCGTTCCGGGCACCGGCCTGTGGGGCATTTCCAACCTGTGGCTGAACTACATCTACAAACTGGGCCTGCCGGGCATGCTGTTGTTCGTTGCCGTGACAGTCAGTTGGTGGAAAGAAGCGCGCCTGCCGCGCAATATCGTCATCCTCAACCGCGACACCGCGCTGTGGCTGGGTGCTCGAACCGGCGTGATGGCCGCGCTGCTGAGCGGCTTCTTTGACCACTATTTCAGTTTTACCACCGTGCTGATTGCGCTGTTCTGGCTGCTGCTGGGACTCAGTCTGCATGAAGCCCGGCGCCTGCGATTGAAGGCGCAGGTCACGACTTTGGATTCGGGGGAACGAACATGAAACACCGCATGATGCACTCGCACAATCTGCGGCAGGCGCTGCCTGAATATGCACGCAAAATGGGGGTCAGCACCGAGGAGCTGGAGAGCGCGTACGACTGGATGCTGGCGAACGAGGTGTGCTTCGAAACCCAGATCAAAGACAAGACACTGTGCTTCATCAGTTACCTGAACATCGAGCCGCGCATCGAGCAGCCGCTGGCCCGGCGCTTCTACCGGCTGCTGGCCAACGAGACGCCCGGCGCGCTGATTCCCCTGTACGGCATCAATTGGCCGACGCTGCGCGACCGCATGCTGCGCACCTGGGAGCAAGCCTACAACATCCTCATCTGCAAGATTCCGAGCCATACCCTGAGGCTGTTCTGGCTGCGCATGGGCGGCGCGAAGATCGGCAAGGGTTCCTCGGTGTGGCGAAACACGGAAGTGCTCGGCGTCGACGGGCTGACCATCGGCGACGACAGTACCGTCGGCTGGCATTGCCAGCTGGACGCACGCGGCGGGCTGATCATCGGCGATCACGTGACCATCGCCTCGCATGTACTGATCATTGCCGGTGGACACGATCTCAGGGCGCCGGAATTCTGGGCCGTGGGCGGACCGATCTACATTCACGACTACGCCTGGATTGCCAGCCGCGCCCTGCTCTCCTTCGGCGCTGACATTGGCGAAGGCGCCGTGGTCGGCGGCGGTTCGGTGGTTTCAAAACCGGTGCCGCCTTACGCCATCGTCGGCGGACCGAACGCCGAGATCAAGGGCGAACGGGTTCGCGGCCTCAACTACAAAGTGGGCGGCAAAGGCCTGTTCACTTTGTTCCACTGAGGCGGCTGCGTGTTCGGCTCAACGCTCTGGCTGACGCTGGCCACACTCACGGGGCTGGCCGCAGGTTTCGCCCGAGAGTGGCTGCTGGTGGCGGCCTGGGGCGCGGGCGGACGCAGCGACGCTTTTCTGGTCTCGCTGTTTCTGCCCGAAGCGTTGCGCATGGCGCTGGCGGCGGGCCTGCTCAGCGCCGCGGCATTGCCGCTGTATCAACAACGTTCGGCGCTGCAACAGCAGCAATGGCTCGGTGCACTGGCGCCGCGCCTGCTGCTGTGCGGGCTGGGGTTGAGCCTGTTGCTGAGCCTGGGCGCGCCACTTTGGGTGCGCCTGATCGGGCCGGGGCTGGACGATCAAGGCTACGCGCTGGCGGCCGGCTCGCTGCAATGGCTGGCGTGGTCGGCGCCCGGTTTTCTGTTGCACGGCCTGCTGTGCGTGCCGCTGCAAGCCCGTTCGCGATTCGTGCTGGCGGGCCTGGGTTCACTGCTGTTCAACCTGCCGCCCGTGCTTTACCTGGCGTTGTTGCGTCAGCAGGCGACACCGACGGGTCTGGCGTGCGCCTGTCTGCTGGGCAGCGTGCTGATGCCCGCCGCGCTGTTGCCGGGTCTGCTGCGCGATGGCTGGAGACCCTGGCGCCTGAGCCGGGAGCCCGGCGCGGGACGGGAGTTGCTGCAACGCATCGGCCCGTTGTTGAGCAGCAACCTTGCCAGCCAGGGCCTGGCGCTGCTGGAGCGCATGGTCGCTTCCTTGCTAGGGGAAGGCGCCGTCACCTGGGTCAATCTGGCGCGCAAACTGATCAACTTGCCACTGATCGCTCTGATGAGTCTGAATCAGGTGCTGCTGGGCCTGATGAGCGGGACCGAGGGCGATCAGCGCAAAAGCCTGCTGCGCAAGGGCCTGAGCAGCGCAACCCTGTTAACGCTGCCGGCGGTGGCTGGGTTGATCGGCGCAGCCGGCGCGCTGGTGGCGCTGCTGCTGCCCAATCAGGCAGCGGACGGCCCGCTGCCCGGCCTGCTGGCGTGGTTCGCGGTGCCTCTGATGTTCGGCGCGTGGAATGCCCTGCTCGCCCGCTTTGCCTACGCCGCCGGCGACACGCGCCTGCCATTGCGATGCGAGCTGGCCGGCAGCCTGCTCAACGCGGTGCTGCTGGCGGTGCTGCCGTTTTTCTTCGGGCTGATCGGCATTGCCATGGCCGCCGTGTGTGGCGCCATCCTCACTGGCCTGCTGTTGATGCGCAGACAGGACTTGTTGAACCAGTTGCCGTGGCGTCAGCAATGGCTGCTCGGCGCCGCCATCATGCTGTTGGCCGCGACCGTGTTGCACCCGCTGAGCAACATCTGGCTGCAACTGGGCCTGAGCTGCGCGTACGGCGCGATGCTGCTGGTCGCCCTGGCGTTGTGGCTCAAACCGTGGCGTGGCGCCCGCGATTGACCGCGCCTTCCCGCAGCATTGCGCTGAGCTGAGCTGAACTGAACTGAGCCGCCAGAACGCGACGATCAGGCCGGTTCGGCAATCTCGATCAGGTTGAGGTCCGGGTCACGGACGTACACCGAACGAATCGGGCCAGTCGCGCCAGTGCGTGCCACCGGGCCCTCGATGATCGGCCATTGCGCCTCGTTCAATCGGGCAATCACCTGCTCCAGTGGAATCGACGCGATGAAGCACAGGTCCAGCGCGCCAGGCACCGGCACATGCGCCTTGGGCTCGAACTCATGCCCCCGCACGTGCAGGTTGATCTTCTGATCGCCGAACCTGAACGCCCTGCGCCCCGCGCCGAACGTCTCCAGCTGCATGCCCAGTACGCGGGTGTAGAAATCCACCGTGGCGTCGGCATCGACAGCGGTCAGTACCAGATGGTCGAGGTGATCGATCATGAAAAAAGACTCCAGGAGGCTGCGGGTTGGGTGGGGAGCGTGAACTCATGCCTGTGTATCTGCGAAATGGCGTGCCGGCGTGAGGCACGCACTTGCTACGGGACATAATCATCCACGTGCAACGCGCCAGCCCCTTTCAGCAGCTGGCGCGCGTGATCCATTCGCGTTTCAGATCAGTCCCCGGGCGCGCCAGGCGGCGCGTTGTTCGGCGCTGATGCCCAGTTGTTCGAGGACTTCGTCAGTGTGCTGGCCCAATCTCGGTGCCGGACGCTGGACCCCGCCCGGCGTGGTGCCGAGCTTGGGCACGATGCCGGGCAAGGTCACGGGTGTGCCGTCATCGAGGTGGCTGTCGAGCAGCATGTCGCGGGCCCGGTAATGCGGGTCGCTGGCGATGTCGGCGGCGTCGTAGATCTTGCCTGCCGGGATCCGCGCAGCGGTGAGCCTGGCGAGCACGTCATCGAGGTCAAGGCTGGCGGCCCAGGCGGAAATGGCCACATCGATCAGCTCGACCTGCCTGACCCGCCCGTCGTTGTGGGCCAATGCCGGGTCGTTCGCCAGATCAGGCCGCTCGATCAAGGCCATCAGGCGCTGGTAAATACTGTCGCCGTTGCCTGCGATCAGCGCGTAGCGGCCGTCGCGGCAGCGATAGGCATTGGAGGGTGCGATGCCAGGCAGGCTGCTGCCGGCCGGTGCCCGCACGGCGCCGAAGACCGAGTGCTCGGGGATCAGGCTCTCCATCATGTTGAACACCGACTCGTAGAGCGCGACGTCGATTTCCTGGCCTTCGCCACCGTTCTGGTCGCGATGACGCAACGCCAGTAACACGCCAATGACGCCGTGCAAGGCCGAGAGCGAGTCACCGATGGAAACCCCCACGCGCACCGGCGTGCGACCGGGCTCGCCAGACAGATGCCGCAGGCCGCCCATTGCCTCGCCAACCACGCCGAATCCCGGACGATCGCGGTACGGGCCGGTCTGGCCGTACCCGGAGACGCGCAGCATCACCAGTCGTGGATTCAATGCATGCAGGTCTTTCCAGCCAAGCCCCCACCCTTCCAGCGTGCCCGGCCGAAAATTTTCCACCAGCACATCGGCGTCGGCGATCAGCTTGCGCACCACCTCCTGAGCCTCCGGCTCGCGCAGGTCCAGCGTCACCGAGCGTTTGTTGCGCGAGGACACGGCCCACCACACCGACGTGCCTTCGTGCAGCAGGCGCCATTTGCGCAACGGGTCTCCGGTGCCCGGCGGTTCGATCTTGATCACATCGGCACCGAACTCACCCAGCATCTTGGCCGCAAACGGCCCGGCAATCAGTTGCCCTAGCTCAATGACCCGAATCCCTTGCAGAGGCTTTTGCATGACGCGCCCTTTGTTGTTCGAAAAGTGAGGGCAATTGTCCGCCCTCAAGGCGAGGCTGAAAATCCAAAATTGCCCGACGGGGCATTCTTTTTCATCCAGACGCCCGGGTTTCCCTGACGTGGTCGATGAAGCGAATGACCGCCGGGGCCTTCTCGTAGCGACGGTGGATCAGCGACAGCGAAGACGTGGGCTGGCAGTCATCGATGCGCCGGTACACCACGTTGGGCAGGCGAATGTGATCGACGACCGACTCCGGCACCACCGCCACGCCCTGCCCGAGACTGACGAGCGCAATGACCGACACCAGCCCGCCCGGCTGCGGCCCAAGCGTCGGCGCAAAACCGCCCTGCGCTGCCACCTCCAGCGTCCCGGAAATCTGCTCCGGGAGAATGAACGTTTCGTTCTGCAGGTGCGCCGCATTGATGGACTTGAGCTTGCACAGCCAGGCGCTGTCCGGCAGCGCCAACGCGAACCCTTCGGTCAGCAGTTTGAGCGCAATGACCGAGTCGGGCAGGTTCATGGGCGAGCGGATGAACCCGACATCGAGGCGGCCCTCTTCGACCCTGCGCGGCAAGGTCGGCATCAGGTATTCGTTGATGCTGAATTCGACGTCCGCATAGCGCTGGCGAAACTGGCCAACCTGCTGCTGCAGCACGCCGGAAAACACCGCAGACGCCACGTAACCCAGTTCGATCTTGCCAGCCTCACCGCGCCCGGCGCGTTGCACGTTGTACTGCGCGGTCTCGAATTGCCGTACCGCCAGCTCAGCCTCCACCTGCAGCGCCTTGCCGGCATCGGTCAGCCTGACTTCGCGCTGTTCGCGCACGAACAGCCGCGTGCCGAGGGCACTTTCGAGGTCCTGGATCTGCCGGGTCAGGGTCGGCGGCGCGATCCCCAATTGCTCGGCTGCCCGGGTGAAATGCCGATGCCGGGCCACCGCGAGGAAATAGCGAAAATGTCGGATTTCCATGAGTCGTTACCTGATGGGTAATGAGAATGCTGAGCGCAGGTAACGAAGCATAAGCCATCCCGGAATATTCTGTGCTCAGCCGACAGCCCGAGTAGCGGCGCGACGTCAGCCGACCCATCGCCTCTGTCCACTGCCAAGCCGCTGGCGACGGATCTCGCACCTGAACCTGCTCATTAGCTGCAACCTAATACTTGACCGGAGTCATCGAATGTCACAGCCCAGCCCGCGCATGACCCTGCTCACCGCCTCAGGCGTGTGTTCATTGATCGTGCTCGACACCAACATCGTCGCGGTCACGCTGCCGAGCATCGCCAGGGATCTGGGGGCAGGCTTTGCCGACATCGAATGGGTGGTCAGCGCTTACATGCTCGCTTTTGCAGCGCTGCTGCTGCCCGCCGGCAGTCTGGCCGACCGCTTCGGACGCAAGAAGATGCTGCTGACGGGCCTGGTGCTGTTCATCGCTGCATCGTTGGGCTGTGGCGCCGCGCCGGACATCCTGATGCTTGACATCGCACGTGCCATCAAAGGCGTCGGCGCGGCACTTTTGCTGACTTCGGCGCTGGCGACCATCGGCCACGTCTTCCACGACGAAGCCGAGCGCGCCAAAGCCTGGGCATTCTGGGGCGCGTGCATGGGAGTCGCGATGACGGCGGCGCCGACCGTGGGCGGGCTGATTGCCGAAGGTATCGGCTGGCGCTGGATCTTCTACCTCAACCTGCCCGTGGGGCTGCTGTTGTTGGCCATGGTGGTGCGCAACATCGGCGAATCACGCAACGAACAATCGGCGCGCCTCGATCCCTGGGGCAGTCTGTTTTTCAGTGCCAGTCTGCTGAGCCTGATCTGGGGCCTGATCGAGGCCAACCGGATCGGCTGGGACAACCCGCTGACCTTTGCCCGCCTGGCGGGCGGTGGCCTGCTGCTGGTGCTGTTTTTTCTGGTGGAACGCGTGCAGCGCCGGCCGATGGTCGATCTGCAGCTGTTCCGGTCGCCACGTTTCATCGGCGCCTTGCTGGGCATGTTTGCCTATGCCGGCTGCGCCCAGGTGATGATGACGTTGCTGCCGTTTTATCTGCAGAACGGGCTGGGATTCAGCGCCATCGATTCGGGCCTGGGCATGTTGCCGTTTGCGATCACCATGCTGCTGTGCCCGCGTCTGGGCCCGACGCTGTCGCGCAGTCTGTCGCCGGCGGCGATGATGGCGCTGGGCCTGAGCCTGGTCGGTATCGGCAATCTGCTGTGCGCCTGGGCGACCGGGGTCGGCGGTTACCCGGCCTTCGCGCTGGCCATGGCGGTCACCGGCGCCGGTGCCGGGCTGCTCAACGGCGACACGCAGAAAAACATCATGGCGTGCGTGCCCCGCGAGCGAACCGGCATGGCATCGGGCATGAGCACCACCATGCGCTTCAGCGCAATCATGCTGGCCGTCGGCGCCTACGGTGCCTTGCTCGCCAGCCACACATTGAGCGCGCTGCAGACGAGTCTCCATCTCGCCGCTCCCCTCTGGCTCGATCAGGCACAGTCCATCGCCTCGCGGGTGGTCGCCGGCGACATGAGCGCCGCGCTGCACCTGCTCGACAGCGACGCCCGGCAGCTGGTGCAGCCGCTGGCGCAGCAAGCGTTCGTCAGTGGCTTCGCGACCGTGTTGTGGACCGCCGGATGCACAGGACTGTTCGCGGCAGGCCTGGTGGGCACGCTGATGCGCAAACCGATTCCGGTCATGCAAGTGAAAGCCGCCTGAAGTGCCGTGGCTCGATACCAGCCAGCCCCGCATTACCCTGGTAGGAGCGCGCTTGCCCGCGAATTGGCCGGTGTGTCCGCCGGAGAGGCTTCGGCTGGAAACCAGTCTTCGCGGGCAAGCGCACTCCTACGGGAGTTGGGTGTGGCCGGAGAGTTCGGGAATACCCGCAGATCTTTTTGGGAGTTAGCCAACTGTCGCCTCCTTCGATCAGGGGCGTAACACTCGACGCCTTCCCGGCTAAAGCCGGTCCTACGAAAAGCTTGGGGCGTCTGTAGGACCGGCTTCAGCCGGGAAGAGGCCGGTACGGCCATGCCTCGGCGTGTTCCAGGCGCTCGGGATTTATTTTCGTTCCGGCGGGAATAACCCTAGTCGGGCTTCGTCATACGGGCTCAAGAAAGTCATTACCCCGATATGAAGGAAGCCATTATGAAAACCACACTGATCGCCCTGACCCTGACCGCCCTGAGCAGCTTTGCCCTGACCGCCAACGCCGACATGAAAAACATGCCGCAGGTGCAGGACTACACCTACGGCACCAAGCTGGACATCGCGCAGGTCACCAAGACGCCTAGCCTGAATTTCTGCGGCGTGCGCCCGGTAGACTTGAGCTACGTCGATCACATGGGCAAGGCCCACACCCTGCGCTACGAAACCAACGGTAACAACTGCCTGGGCGATAACTGATCCGTAAACACCGCCCGTGAGAGACAGGCCGCCTGAACCCGCCCGCGCGGGCCAGAATAATAACGGCGGCCTCTCCCCTTTCTCTGCGACACCTCGCTGAGCTGACAGGTCAATTACGACCTGCTGCCGGCCTTCCCTGACTGCTCAGACCCCGGTTGCGTCTGCACACCTGCTCACGAAGACGCCGTTCATCCGCAATACCAGCAGTGGTTGGAAATCAGCTCTCGCCAGCAAACTCACGCCTACAGATTTTCAGCGCCCGCTTGTCGGCAACACTCACCGAGCGGATAGCCAATACGTGAATCACTGGCTCGCAGCGGCCTGTTCGATCAGGTGCGCAACGGGCGCCGGATTCGAGACCATCACCACGTGAGAAGCCCCTTTCACCACCTCCACCGCCTTGGCGTGCGCGCGTTCCGCCATGAACGCCATGGCCTGGGCTGGAATGTTCTTGTCCTTGTCGCCATAGATGTACCACGACGGGATGTGCTTCCAGGCCGGAACGCCCGAGGCCTCGTTCAGTGCCGCTTCGGTCACCGGACGTTGCGTGGCGGCCATCAATGCCGCCTCGGCGACCGGAACGTCGGCTGCGAACTGGTCGCGGAATTTATCCTGACGGATGTACAGATCCTTTCCGCCATCGGCCAAGGCGACTGGCGCTGCCAGCGTCGGACCGAGCGTGCTGCCGGGGAATTTGCCGGCGAGCCCCGCGACCGTCTCGCCGGTATCCGGGGCGAAGGCGCTCACGTAGACCAGCGCCTTGACGTTGGCATGGCCGTTGGCGGCGGCGCTGATCACGTTGCCACCGTAGGAATGCCCAACCAGCACGACCGGCGACTGCACGCTGGAGAGGATCGAGGCGACCGAATCGGCGTCGCTTCTGACCCCGCGCAGCGGGTTGGCGGCCGCGATGACACGGTAGCCGTCCTTCTCCAGGATGCCGACCACGCCGTTCCAGCTGGAGGCGTCGGCAAAGGCGCCATGGACCAGCACGACCGTGGGTTTTTCAGTCTGGGCGAAGGCAGTGCCACCCGCCAGAAGACTGGTCGCGACGGCAATGGAAGCAATGATTTTTTTCATGGGGAACTCCGTTATGGATCGGGTTATGGGGCGTAGCGGGTGAAGACGAAATCGTGGTTCTGGACGCGCGCCTGGTGGCAGGCAAAACAGGTCTCGTGCTGCGCCTGATCAACCGGCTTGCCATTGACGAAGCGGCCGAAGCCCCAGCCGCCGGTCGCTGCGTATTTCTGCGAATCCTTGACCATGACCTGAACGGTGGTGGCGGCACCGGGGATCGAGGCAGACTCGAACTCCGGCGATTGCACGTGCTTCCAGGCGCGCTTCACCAGCACCGTGCCGTCAGGGAACGGCAGCGTGCCGTCCTGATAGGCCTTGACCGCGATGTCATTGCCGACCACCGCACGCAGCTCGTTCAGTGGCGCCGCTTCAAGGGCCGGGGCGATGAGCTCCCATTTGCGATACCCCTCAGGAAGGTGCACGCCATAGATCGGTGAAACTTCGTCGGCACCGGCACCGGCGTCGGCCGCTGCAACGCCGCCGAGGGTGAGCGCAAGCGATGCCAGCGCGCCGGACCACAACGCCAGATGTCTGGGTTTCATGCTGTTTCTCCTGGTCAGCCGCTCAGAGATGATCGGCATCGATTACCGCCTGGGCGAAGGCCTGTGGCGCCTCTTGTGGCAGGTTGTGGCCGACTCCGCCGGTGATCAGGCGGTATTCGTATTTACCGGTGAAACGCTTGGCGTAGGCCTCCGCCGGAGGGTGCGGCGCACCGTTTGCGTCGCCTTCGAGGGTGATGGTCGGCACACCGATGGAAGGAAACGCCGCGAGTTTCTTCTCGATCGCCTCATATTTGGGTTCGCCCTTGATCAGGTTCAGACGCCAGCGGTAATTGAAAACCGAAACGGCCACGTGATCCGGGTTCTGCAGCGAACCGGCGCTGCGGTCGAAGGTTGCGTCGTCGAATGCCCATTGCGGCGAGGCGAGCTTCCAGATCAGTTTGGCGAAATCATGGGTGTTCTTTTCATACCCCAGACGGCCCCGCTCGGTGGCGAAATAGAACTGATACCACCACTGCAACTCCGCAGCAGGTGGCAGCGGCGCCTTACCCGCCTCCTGGCTGCCGATCAGATAGCCGCTCACCGCCACCAGTGCTTTCACCCGCTCTGGCCACAGCGCCGCGACGATGTCGGCCGTACGCGCGCCCCAGTCATAGCCGCCCAGCACGGCCTTTTGAATGTGCAGCGCGTCCATGAAGGCAATCAGGTCGGATGCCAGCGCGGCGGGCTGGCCGTTGCGCAGGGTCTTGGCCGAGAGAAAATGCGTGTCGCCATAACCGCGGGCGGACGGGATCAGTACCCGGTAGCCCTTCTGTGCCAACGCCGGCGCGACATCGGTGTAGCTGTGAATATCGTAGGGCCAGCCGTGCAGCAGGATGACAACGGGTCCATCGGCCGGGCCGAGTTCGGCATAGGAAACATCCAGCACACCGGCCTTGACGTGCTTGAGTTCACCGAAGGAAGTCGTGGTGCCTGGCCTGATGGCGTCGATCGTGGCGGCGGGTACTTCGGCAGCGCTGGCCTGGGCAGTGCCGGCTGCCAGCGCGCCCAGTTGCAGCAGTGCGGCCGCGATCAGTGACGGAACCAGCACCCGACGACGACGGGCTGAGGCGTTCGGGTTCATCGAGGTCATGCTCATGATAGTTCTCCATAACGAGCCGCCAGTGGCAGCGACGGGCTGAAATCAGATAAAGATGCGTTACTCGGGCGTTCCGGACGCGTCGAGGCGGGTACGAAGCGGACGGAACGCCTCGCGCAGTTCTTCGCTGAACAATTGCGGCTGCTCCCAGGAAGCGAAGTGGCCGCCCTTGCTCACCTGGCTGTAATAGGAAAGCGACGGATAAGCGCGCTGTGCCCAGCTTTTCGGCGCCTGATAGATCTCGTGAGGGAACACCGTGATGGCCACCGGGACCTTGATGTCCGAGGTTTTCTGGGCGGCAGCACTGAAATTATTGTTGTTGTTCTCCCAGTAGAACCGGGACGAGGACGCGCCGGTGTTGGTCAGCCAGTACAAGCTGATGTCATCGAGCATCTCATCGCGGCCGAGCACCTTCTCAGGCTGACCGTCGCTGTCGGTCCAGGCCGCAAACTTCTCGTACATCCATGCGGCGGTGCCGGTCGGCGAATCGGCCAGCAGATAACCGATGGTCTGCGGGCGGGTCACCATCATTGCGCCGTAGGCGGCGTTGCGACCGAAGAAGCCGCTGAGCGAATCGAACGCCTTGCGTTCAGCGCCATCGAGCCCGGACGGCGCGGCATCGCCGCTGTTGATCGGCCTGACCAGCTCAGGTGGCACGGTGGCCGGCATGTTCAGGTGTATGCCCAACAGACCGGGCGGGTTCAAACGGCCGAGCGCGTCGGAAATGACCGAACCATGATCGCCGCCCTGGGAGACGTAATGGCTGTAACCCAGGCGTTTCATCAGCACGTCCCACGCCTTGGCGACACGGTCGGGGCCCCAGCCGGTTTCGGTCGGTTTGCCGGAAAAACCATGGCCGGGTATCGACGGGATGACCACGTCGAACGAGTCCTCCACCTTGCCGCCGTAGGCCACAGGATCGGTCAGCGGGCCGATGGTCTTGAGGAACTCGAACTGCGAGCCGGGCCAGCCGTGGGTCAGAATCAGCGGCATGGCGTTGGGGTTATGCGAACGCACGTGAATGAACTGGATGTCCACGCCGTCGATGGTGGTGATGAACTCGGGCAAGGCGTTCAGTTTCGCCTCGGCCTTGCGCCAGTCGTAGCCGTTGCCCCAGTACTTGACCAGCGCCTGGACCTGGGCCAGTTGCACGCCTTGGGACACGTCGCTGACGGTCTCTTTGTCCGGCCAGCGGGTGGCCGCGATGCGTGCACGCAGATCGGTCAGCCGGGCCTCGTCGACGTGAATCCGATAAGGCCGTATCGCCTCGGACGCGTCGGTGGTTGCGGCGGTGGGTGAAGCGTCAGGCGTTGAGGAAGCGGCCCAGGCGGCGTTGCCACCTGCCAGCATGGCGAACCCGAGGACGCCGGCTTTTACGGAAGTTGCCAGGCAGCGCGGCCAGACAGACGTGGGCGAAACTGTACACATGATGGATGTCCTGTCAGTCGATGAGCGACGGGCGCAAACGGCCCGGGCGGGCGCCGGTGTGCAGCGTGGCTGCCGGACCAGCGAGCGTCGGGATCAGTTGTCCTGTCCGCAGTCCTGATTGATGCTGCGGTAGTCCACGGCGTGAGCCGCACCGGCGGAATCCAGGTAGGTCAGGCGGGATTTGACGATGCCGCAGACGGACGGCGACGCTTCGTTGACCGACAGCACTTTGGCGATGTCCAGGTGCTCGCCGTACATGTAGGTGTGCGCCTTGACAACGTCCTGCGCCTGAGCGGCGGCAGTGCCAAGGGTCAAGAGCGCGAACAGCGAAGCGAGGCTGAGGTTTTTCCAGTTCATGGTGCGATCTCCAGGCGTTCAATGAGTGAGGTGGTTCGAGTGGGCTGGCCCGTCTCGATGGAGCTCATTAAGCGCTGGCGAGGTATCGCGCATGTGTCGCCGACCCTGCAGAAAAGCAACGTTGTGTATCCCCGCAGAGCCCAGATACAAAACGATACATAAATGCGAAATGACTTCCGGATCTGATTGACGACAGGCCCTGCAAGTCTCTAAAACGTCGAGTGATAACAACAGCCAGAGGTGAGCCCGGTGGAGCACGTAGATCACATTCTCATCGTCGACGATGACCGTGAAATCAGGGAACTGGTGGGCAACTACCTGCAGAAAAACGGTCTGCGCACCACGGTGGTGGCCGATGGGCGTCAGATGCGTGCGTTTCTGGAATCGACGCCGGTGGACTTGATCGTGATGGACATCATGATGCCCGGCGACGACGGGCTGGTGCTCTGCCGCGAACTGCGCGCTGGCAAGCACAAAGCGACGCCGATCCTGATGCTCACTGCGCGCAACGATGACACCGACCGCATCATTGGCCTGGAAATGGGCGCCGACGATTACCTGGTCAAACCGTTCGTGGCGCGCGAACTGCTCGCGCGGATCAATGCGGTGCTGCGGCGCACGCGCATGCTGCCGCCCAACCTGATCGTCAGCGAAGCGGGTCGTCTGCTGGCTTTCGGCAAATGGCGCCTGGACACCACGGCTCGCCACTTGCTCGACAGCGAAGGCACCATCGTCGCGGTAAGCGGCGGAGAATACCGCCTGTTGCGGGTGTTCCTCGATCATCCCCAGCGCGTACTCAGTCGCGACCAACTGCTGAACCTCACCCAGGGTCGCGACGCCGACCTCTTCGACCGATCCATCGACCTGCTGGTCAGCCGCCTGCGGCAGCGACTGCTGGACGACGCCCGCGACCCGGCTTACATCAAGACCGTGCGCAGCGAGGGGTACGTGTTCACCTACCCGGTCGAAATCCTCGGGGACGCGTCATGAAGACGCCCCGCTGGCCGCGCACGCTCGCCGCGCGACTGACGCTCATTTTTCTGGTGAGCCTGGTCGTCGCTCACGGGCTGTCGTTCGGTTTGCAATTCTACGAGCGCTACCAGAGCGCGATGACGATGATGCTGGGCAATCTGGAGCAGGACCTCACGACGTCGGTCGCGGTGCTCGAACGCCTGCCTGCCGATGAGCGGGCCGCCTGGCTGCCACGATTCGAACACCCTAACTATCGCTATCAGCTCGACGAGGGGCAGTCGGGCTCGGCGATGGACATGAGCACGGCGCCGGTGTCGGTGCGCTCGATGCTGGCGACCCTGGGCCGCGACTACGCGCTGACGTTCACCACCATCAAAGACGTGCGCCCTCACTATCAGGCGCATTTGCGCCTGAAGGACGGCAGCCCGCTGACCATCGACGTGCGCCCTTCCATCTCGCCGCTGTCGCCTTGGCTTCCGGCCGTGCTGGTGGCGCAATTGCTGCTGTTGCTGGGCTGCACATGGCTGGCGGTGCGCACGGTGATTCGCCCGCTCACGCGTCTGTCCAGCGCCGTGGATGGCCTCGATCCAAACGGTCAGGGAGAACCGCTGGCCGAAGAAGGCCCTGTCGAAGTGGTGTACGCGGCAGTGGCCGTCAACACCTTGCAGGAACGCATCGCTACCCACGTCAAAGAACGCATGCAGTTGCTGGCGGCGATTTCCCACGACCTGCAGACCCCCATCACGCGCATGAAGCTGCGGGTCGAATTCATGGATGACTCGGCGGAAAAGGACAAGCTGTGCAATGACCTGACTGAAATGCAGCATCTGGTTCAGGAAGGCGTGGCCTACGCGCGGAGCATGGCCGGGTCCAGCGAACCGGGGCGGCGCGTGGACATGGACGCGTTCGTGCAAAGCCTGGTCTTCGATTACCTCGACACCGGCAAGCAGGTGCTGTTTACCCCCGGCAGCGGCGCCGCCATCGAAACCCGCCCTCACGCGCTGCGCCGGGTGCTGGTGAACCTTACGGACAACGCGTTGAAATTCGGTTCGCAGGTGGAGATCCGCGTCGACAGCCGACCCGACGGCGGCATGCTCATCCAGGTGCTGGACCGTGGCCCGGGGATCGCAGAGCATCAATTGGCTGAAGTCGTGAAGCCGTTCTATCGCGTGGAAAGCTCGCGAAACCGTGAAACCGGCGGCACAGGACTGGGCCTTGCGATCGCGCAACAACTGGCGCTGACCCTGCAAGGCACGTTGAAGCTGTTCAACCGCGAAGGCGGCGGACTGTGCGCCGAGCTGACGCTGCCGGCCAGGATCACCGGCCCGGTCAGAAAGGTCGTCGGCGACAGTGCGGTCGATCTTCCCGCCCGATAGCTGCCAGGCACTCTACTCGGCCCAGGCCGCGCACGATCCGGACCGGTGATCGCCGCGCGGCCTTTTTGTATCGCACTGTATCTGCAGCCCCGGCAGACACTTGGCGATTTAATCGGGCCGTTTCGCGACACATCCGCGATACCTCCACGACGTTCAATAGGCTCCATCGAGTGACACACAAGCGCACTCGAACTCACCTCTTGAACGCACTGGAGAACGCCATGAACTGGAAAAATCTTTCGATCGCCACCCTGTTTGCCGCCCTGAGCCTCGGTGCCTTGACGGCTCAGGCGCAAGACCTGATCACGCCGCAGACGTACACCTACGGCACTCATCTGGACATCAAGAAAGTCATCGCTTCCAAAGAAACCACCAGCCCGGCCTGCGCCGTGGTCACGTCGCAGCTGACCTACCTGGACTCGATGGATCAGACCCAGGTGCTCAATTACCAGAGCCTCTCCGGCGGCTGTCACGACAATTGATCACGCCCGTCACGGTGTCCTTTCGGGCAGTGCCGTAAACGCCTGCCCTCACTTGATTACAGGTAGCTCCACATGTTGCTGATCGCATTTCTGGGCGGCGTGGTAACGGTGCTCAGCCCGTGCATCCTCCCGGTCGTACCCTTTCTGTTCGCCCGCGCCGACCGTTCGGCGTCGTCGATCTTCCTGACGCTGCTCGGCTTGAGCATCACCTTTGCCGTGGTCTCAAGCCTGGCGGTGGTCAGCAGCGACTGGGTGGTGACGGCCAACGGCATCGGCCGTCACCTCGCGCTGGCGGTGCTGGTGCTGTTCGCCCTGTCACTGCTTTCGGCCAGGGTCGGTCATTGGCTGACGCGCCCGCTGGTCGCGCTCGGCAATCGTCTCGATCCGGCCACCCGACGCATGTCCGGACCTGCCGCGTCGCTGATGATCGGGGTCGCCACCGGGCTGCTCTGGGCGCCGTGTGCCGGGCCGGTGCTGGGGATCATCCTGACCGGTGCGATGCTGCAAGGGCCAAATGCCCAGACCAGCCTGCTACTGCTGGCCTACGGAGTGGGCAGCGCTGTTTCGCTGGGCACGCTGATTTTCGCCGGGCGCGGGCTGGTGTCCAGACTGAAACTGTCGCTGCCGGTCACCACCTGGATGCGGCGCGGCACCGGCGTTGTCGCGCTGCTGGTGGCGGGCGTCATTGCCACCGGCTCCGAAAGCCAGTGGCTCGCCGGGACCTCGTCGCAACGTGCCGCGAGCGTGGAGCAGACATTGCTCAGCGGCGTGCCGAAGCTCGTCGATTACGTGGTCGAGAACGTGAAGGCGGCCACTGTGCCAGACCTCGGCAGCAAGGGTCAGATGCCGTCGCTGTCCGGCGCGGTGCAATGGCTCAACTCACCACCGCTTACCAACGAGGCGCTGCGCGGCAAGGTGGTGCTGGTGGATTTCTGGACGTTCGACTGCATCAACTGCCAGCGCAGTATTCCTCACGTCAACGAGTGGGCAAAAAAGTACGAAAAGGACGGCCTGGTTGTGATCGGTGTGCACACGCCGGAATACCCCTTCGAGCGGGTCGTCGACAACGTGCGAAAAAACGTGACGAAGCTGGGCCTGAATTACCCGATCGCCATCGACAACGACTATGCGATCTGGAAAGCCTTCGACAATCAGTACTGGCCAGCGCATTACCTCATCGACGCCAACGGCCAGATCCGTTACACCCATTTCGGCGAAGGCAGCTATGACACTCAGGAACAGGTGATCCGGCAGCTCCTCGACGAGGCCAGACACGACACGCCGGCCTCCCGCTAAGCAATGCCTGCGGGCAGACCGACAGCGTGGCTGCGCAGATTTACCGTGCGGCCAGCGCCCACACCCGCGCCAGATCCCGAGCACGATCGTGCAGCAGGACGGCGGCGTCACGGCAGGCCTGATCCAGGGTCATCGGGCCGCTGGTCAGGGCAAACGCGGCGCTGATGCCGTGCTCGTAAAGGTCGGCGTAGCCATCACCCAGGGTTCCGGCCAGCACGATCACTGGCACGTTGCGCCGTCGGGCGATTCTGGCCACGCCAAACGGCGTCTTGCCTCGCAAGGTCTGCGCATCGAAACGCCCTTCTCCGGTGATGACCAGATCGGCACCTTCGAGGGCCGCTTCGAGCCCGGTCAGGTCCGCCACGACTTCAACGCCCGGACGGAACGATGCGTTCAGGTAGGCCCTGGCCGCGAAGCCCATACCACCGGCGGCGCCGCTGCCGGGGTATTCGCTCTCGTCCTTGCCCAGCACCTCCTTCGAGCACTCGGCGAAATGCGCCAGCGCAGCGTCCAGCGCCAGTACTTGCTCGGTGGACGCGCCCTTCTGCGGGCCGAAGATATGCGATGCGCCGTGGGGCCCGCACAGCGGGTTGTTGACGTCGGCGGCCACCTCGAACTGCACGCCTTTAACCCGTGAGTCCAGGCCCTGCAGATCGATGGATGCAACTTGCGCCAGCGCCAGACCACCCGCTGGCAGGGCCTGGTGGTCGCGGTCCAGGAAACGTGCGCCCAGCGCGGCAAGCATGCCGGTGCCCGCATCGTTGGTGGCCGAACCGCCGATCGCCAGAATAATGCGCTGCGCGCCTGCGTCCAGCGCCGCGCTGATCAGCTCGCCGGTGCCGTAGGTGCTGGTCACGGTGGCATCGCGTTCCTCGAGCGCCAACAGCTGCAGTCCGCTGGCCATGGCCATTTCGATGATCGCGGTGCGTGTCTGTGCCAGCCAGCCCCACTGCGCCTGCACCGGCTGGCCAAGCGGCCCGCTGACCTGACGCGTCATCCACTGGCCATCGCAGGCGGCCAGTACCGCTTCGATGGTGCCTTCGCCGCCGTCCGCCATGGGGCATTCGACAAGACTGGCCTGCGGCCACACTTCTCGCAGCCCGCTGGCGATGGCCTGCGCCACGCCTTGGGCGCTCAGGCTGTCCTTGAAGGAATCCGGGGCGATGACGATTTTCATATTGTTCTCCTTATTCGATGATCGCGATCTTCTCATTATCTTCAGGACATTCCGCCTGACCTTCGCACAATCGGCGTGTCGGCGCGTTGTTCATCCGAACAAAAAACCCTGGGGCTTGCGCGCAGGTGGATAAAGCGCGTGCGAGGACGGGTCGAAGTGGTCGAGGCGATGGACCTGTAATCGCCTCTCGACGCGGTACGTCTGGCTCAGCGAGGCACCATCTGCATGCCCAGGTACAAGCGCAGCAAGTCGCCGGTGCGATACGGGTCGCAACCGCTGACCTCGGCAATCTTCTCCAGGCGATAACGCAAGCTGTTGCGATGGATGCCCAGCGCATCGGCGCAGGCCTGACTTTCGCCGCTGTAGTCGAACCACGCCCGTAACGTATCTAGCAACTGCACATTGCCCTGCAGGCGTGCGATCGGTTCGGCGACGCCTTCGGCCAGCCAGTCATGGCGGTTGCGCCAGAACAACACGGCCAGGCGATGACTGGCCAGACGCAGCAATTTAAGCTGCGGCTGAATGTGCCGGGCGTAATCGAGCAGGTCACGGGCGGCGGCACAGGCGTTGCGCAGCGTAGCCAGATCCGTCGAAGGCTCGACCGTCAGCATGCGTTGCATCGGCCAGCCCTGTTCGTCGAACTGCTCCAGCAGCAACGCATCGTCACGGTCCTTGCCAGCAGCGCGGCACCAGTAGATCAGGCCCGGCTCGCAGGACACGCACCAACTGTTGGCATACCGTCCGTTGAGCCATGCGGCCACCTGACCGGCATGACTGGACTCCGGCGGCAGCTCAAGCAGGACGGCCTGGCGCGGCAGCTGTGGCTGCAGACCCAGTTGCTCGGCTTCGACAATCAGGTGCGCGGCGCTGTCGCCCAGCAACAGGCGCGACAGCAGGTCCTCGCTGCGCTGATGGCGCCATTGCTGATCGGCCTGCTGGCGCCGATGCTCCATGAGCATTTCCGCGGTCATTTTCACCAGCTCCGCGTACACCCGCACCTGGTCCGGTTCGCCGGTGATGCCCAACACGCCCACCAGTTGATGATCGAGCATCAATGGCAGGTTCACCCCCGGTCGCACGCCGTTGAGTTGTCTGGCGGTATGCGAATCGATTTCCACCACGCGGCGGTTGGCCAACACCAGCTGCGCCCCTTCGTGACGCGTATACAGACGCTCCGCCTCACCGCTGCCGATGATGATGCCCAGGTAGTCCATCACGTTGACGTTGCACGGCAGGATCGCCATCGCACGATCGACGATGTCCTGCGCCAGGGCATGATCAAGGGCGAACATGGCGTGCTTCCATTGAGAACAGTGACTGGGCGTTCATACACATCACGCTATGATTTTTATAAGTCAGCGGAGTCTGCCTGATTTTTGCGTGAAGTTCCTGCCCCGATGGCGAGCCTGCAGATACCCAGCGCACGCCAGCCATGGCACAGTGCCAAATCTTTTTTCGACATGTCGAGCCAGCCGTTCCCCTATGCCAAAGCCCGTTCGCGCCCTTCTCTGCCGTCCAGCACTGCTTCTATGCGCCCTGACCTTGCAGGCCTGCGCCTCCGGCGAGGTGCCTCTGGGTCAGGCGAGCTTCGCCGACTACCGCCAGCAGACCATCGCCTGGATGCAGCAGAACCGCACCTTCCAGACCGACGATCATGCTGCCGAGATCGAGTGGAACGCGCCCCGCGAATGGCGTCCCGACGCAGCGCCCACGCGCGGCATCTTGCTGGTACATGGCCTGGGCGACTCGCCGTGGTCGTTCAACGATGTCGGCCAGCAGCTCGCCCGACAGGGTTTCCTGGTGCGCACGGTGCTGTTGCCTGGGCACGGCAGCAAGCCGGCCGACATGCTCGACGTCACGCTGGGGCAATGGCAGCAAGTGGTGCGCGAACAGACGCAGATTCTGCAGCGCGAGGTCCCGACGGTGTATTTGGGCGGGTTCTCCACCGGCGCCAATCTGGTGCTCGACTATGCCTATGAACACCCGGAAATCGCCGGGTTGGTGCTATTTTCTCCTGCGTTCAAACCCGAAAACACCTACGCCTGGCTCACGCAATACATCGGCTGGTTCCGCCCCTGGCTGGCCAAGCCCGACGACGGCGTACGACCCATGCAAACGCCGGTGCGCTACTTGAACGTGCCCACCAATGGCTTCGCGCAGTTCTATCGCAGCGCGCTGCTGGCGCAGAAGCATCTGAAACAGGCGCCTTACGACAAGCCGGTGTTTGTCGCCATCACCCAGCACGACTCGGTGCTCGACACCGCTTTCGTGCTGGACACCTTCAACACACGCTTCAACCATCCCGACAGCCGCCTCATCTGGTACGGCGACAACCCGGCCACGGCGGCGAAAACGCCTCGGGTGTTGGTGCGCGATGACTTCCTGCCGGCGTACCGCATCGCCCAGTTCTCGCACATGGGCCTGATGTTCTCCCCGGACGACCCTCTCTACGGCAAGGACGGCAACCAGAGGATCTGCTGGAACGGCCAGGAAACCGAAGCCATGCGCAAATGCCTGAACGGCGAGCTCGTGTGGTACTCCGACTGGGGCCACCGCGAACCGGGCAAAGTGTTCGCCCGCCTGACCTACAACCCGTATTTCGAATGGCAGACGGGCGTCATGGCTGGGGTTCTGGGGACAAGTCCTGAATAATCCGGCGGTATCACCGACGCCTTCGTGAGCAAGCTCACTCCCACAAGGATCTCGGGCATTCCCGAGCTCTCTGACCAGACACACATTTCGTGGGAGCGAGCTTGCTCGCGAAGGCTGATTTCCAAACACTGCATAGCCAGCGATGTACCGACCTCTTCCCGGCTGAAGCCGGTCTTACAGGCGCGGCAACCTTTCCGTAGGACCGGCTTTAGCCGGGAAGGCTGATTTCTCTTATTCCACAGGTGCCAGCCGTTCGCGGCTGTTGCTCAGGTGTGTCCACATCGCGGCGCGTGCGGCGTCGGGGTCCTGGCGGCGGATGGCGGCCAGGATCGCCTCGTGTTCGAGGTTCGCCAGGTAAGCATGGTGAGTGAGGCTCGACCCTGCGCGCTCGCTCGAGGCGATGCGGCTGCGCGGAATGACGGCGTTGCCGAGGTTCTGCAGGATTTCGACGAAATAAGGATTGCCTGTCGCTTCGGCGATCAGCAGATGAAAGCGCCGGTCTGCTTCCACGCAGCTGTCCTCCTTGGCGAGCAGATCCTGATAGTCATCCAGCGCCGCGCGCATCGCCACCAATTGCTCCTGAGTGCGACGCTGTGCCGCCAAGGCAACGGCCTGGGTTTCAAGCCCCATGCGCAGCTCGATGATGTGCCGCACGCTGAACACGGTCTCCATTTTCAGGTGCAGGCCGCTCTGCTCCGAACGTGGCAACACGAACGTGCCCTTGCCCTGATGGGTTTCCACCAGCCCTGAAGCCTGCAACTTGGAAATGGCTTCGCGCACGACTGTCCGGCTGACGCCATGCTCGCGGACGATTTCGCTCTCGGACGGCAGCTTGGCACCCGGCGCGATGCTGCCCATCAGGATCCGCTGACTCAGATCGGTGACCAGGTCAGTGGCGAGGTTGTGCTGGCGTCTTTTCGGAGCAGCAGAAGCTGGCGTCGGCATGGAGGTTGTCCGATCAGTGGCAGATTTCGCGCCGGAACCGCATCCGACGCACTTGTATTTTTCCGGGCTCGACCGGCTGGCTCAACCGCCGCTTGCGAAGATCAGCTAGCGCTCGGTACAAGGCCCAACCCCCGCAAATCAGGGCTTCTCAACGCCGAGAGCCACTCATCCAACTTGTCAGACAAGTAAGATTATTCCTACAAAAAAATTCCTGCAAGGCCCGTAAAACCGGTTGCGGAAGACGCCCTTACTTGTATGATGACTAACAACAAGGCGCACACACCTTGTCACACACAGAAGCTCCAACCCGCATAAAAATAATCAGTGGGAGTTAATCAGAGTGAATACATCCTCATCTCGGGTGCATGACGCGGACGATTCCGTCTTGCTGTCGGCGGTCTCGAAAGTCAAACGGCACATCCTGCCGCTGTTCGTCATCATGTTCATCGTCAACTACATCGACCGGGTCAATATCGGCTTCGTACGTAGTCACATGGAACATGACCTGGGCATCGGCGCCGCCGCCTACGGCTTTGGCGCCGGCTTGTTCTTCATCGCTTACGCGCTGTTCGAAGTCCCCTCCAACATCCTCTTGCAGAAGGTCGGCGCACGCATCTGGCTGACCCGCATCATGCTGACCTGGGGTCTGGTGGCGGCCGGCATGGCGTTCATCCAGACCGAAACCCATTTCTACATCCTGCGTTTTCTGCTGGGTGTGGCCGAGGCAGGGTTCTTCCCCGGGGTGATCTATTACTTCACCCGCTGGCTGCCAAGCGTCGAACGGGGCAAGGCGATTGCGATCTTCCTCAGCGGCTCGGCATTCGCCTCGCTGATTTCCGGACCGCTCTCCGGCCTGCTGCTGCAGATCGAAGGCCTGGGCATGCACGGCTGGCAGTGGATGTACTTCATCGAGGGGATGTTCTCGGTCGGCCTGTGCTTCTTCGTCTGGTTCTGGCTGGACTCCAAACCCCACGATGCCAAGTGGCTGAGCGCCGCCGAAAAGGACGCACTGGTCGAGGCCATCGACGCCGAACAGCGTGCCCGTGAGGCCGCAAGCCCGGTCAAGCTGACCATTGGCAAGCTGCTCAAGGATCCGCAGATCATTCTGTTCTGCCTGATGTATTTCTTTATCCAGCTGACCATTTATGCCGCGACGTTCTGGCTGCCCAGCATCATCAAGAAAATGGGCGATCTGAGCGACTTCCAGGTCGGCCTGTTCAACTCGATTCCCTGGTTCATCGCCATCGTCTGCATGTACTGCTTCGCCTCGTTGTCGGCCAAGTGGAAGCATCAGCAGGCATGGGTCGCGACGGCATTGCTGATCGCAGCCGCAGGGATGTTCATGTCCACCACCGGCGGCCCGGTCTTCGCGTTCATCGCCATCTGCTTCGCGGCCATGGGCTTCAAATCGGCTTCGTCGCTGTTCTGGCCGATCCCGCAGGGCTACCTGGATGCACGCATCGCCGCAGGCGTCATCGCGTTGATCAACTCGGTGGGCAACCTCGGAGGCTTCGTTGCGCCGACCACCTTCGGCATCCTCGAACAGCAGACCGGCTCCATCCAGGGCGGCCTCTACGGCTTGACCGCGACCTCGATCATCGCCGCGATTCTGGTATTCACCGTGCGCACGACGCCAAAGCCCGGTGCCGTGCCGGTCGAAAAAGTCAGCGCTACCGCCAGCCATTCCTGATCCCTGAAACCTCGTTGCTACGGCTTCACGTACCACTAAGGATTTAGCCATGACCACACAGAACTCCGGCAGCACTCCCGTCATCACCGAGATGCAGGTCATTCCGGTTGCCGGCCATGACGACATGCTGCTCAACCTGAGCGGCGCTCACGGGCCTTATTTCACCCGCAACATTGTCATCCTCAAGGACAACGCCGGGCACACCGGCGTCGGCGAGATTCCAGGCGGTGAGAAGATTCGTCAGACCCTGGAAGACGCCCGCTCGCTGGTCGTTGGCAGCACTGTTGGCAACTATCAGAAAATTCTCAATGACGTGCGCCGCACCTTCGCTGAACGCGACGCCGGCGGTCGCGGCCTGCAGACGTTCGACCTGCGCATCACGATTCACGCAGTGACGGGCATCGAAGCGGCGGTGCTCGACCTGCTTGGCCAGCACCTGGAGGTGCCGGTGGCCGCCCTGCTCGGCGAAGGCCAGCAACGCGACCAGGTGAAAATGCTCGGTTACCTGTTCTACGTCGGCGACCAGAACAAAACCAACCTGCCCTACCGCACGGAAAACGACGCCGAGAACGACTGGTTTCGCGTGCGTCACGAGGAGGCCCTGACCCCGGAAGCCGTGGTGCGTCTGGCCGAGGCTGCGTACGCGCAATACGGTTTCGAGGACTTCAAGCTCAAGGGCGGCGTGCTCAGCGGCGATGCGGAAATCGAAGCGGTGACCGCGCTGGCCGAGCGTTTTCCGAAAGCGCGCATCACCCTTGACCCGAACGGCGCCTGGTCGCTGAAAGAGGCCATCCGTCTGTGCCGCGATCAACATAAGGTGCTGGCGTACGCCGAAGACCCGTGCGGTGCGGAAAACGGTTACTCGGGACGCGAGGTGATGGCCGAATTCCGCCGCGCCACCGGCCTTCGCACGGCCACGAACATGATCGCCACCGACTGGCGCGAGATGGGCCACGCGATCCAGTTGCAGTCGGTGGACATCCCACTGGCGGACCCGCATTTCTGGACCATGCAAGGCTCGGTGCGCGTGGCGCAGATGTGCAACGAATGGGGCCTGACCTGGGGCTCGCATTCCAACAACCACTTCGACATCTCTCTGGCGATGTTCACCCACGCGGCCGCCGCTGCGCCGGGCAACATTACCGCGATCGACACGCACTGGATCTGGCAGGACGGCCAGCGCCTGACTAAAGCGCCGTTGCAGATCATCGGCGGCAACGTGCAAGTGCCGAAGAAGCCGGGGCTGGGCGTGGAAATCGACATGGACCAGGTGGCCAAGGCGCATGAGCTGTACAAAGGCATGGGCCTGGGCGCGCGCGATGACAGCGTGGCCATGCAGTTCCTCGTTCCAGACTGGAAATTCAACAACAAGCAGCCATGCCTGGTTCGCTGAACCCGGCCTGCCCGCCCGCTTGAACCGATCCACGTAAATTGCCGACTGGCGACCGGCGCGTAACCCCTTGCGCGCCGTTTTTCTTCACCCGCCGGTGCCATCACCGCATGCTATGGTTTGCCCATTCCACTGCTGCGACGCCGTCCATGTCCCATCTGACCCAGACTCATCCTCGCCTGACCATCGCCACCGGGCTCGGTATTGCCGCCGGGATCGCCGCTTCATTCATCGCACCCGACATCACACTGACCAGCAAATGCCTGATTGCGTGGAACGTGGCCGGGTGGATCTACATGATCCTGATCATGCAGCGCACGTTCAAATCCAACGCCGAGGACGTCAGACGCATCGCCGAAGTCGAAGACGAAAACGCCGGTCTGGTGCTGATGGTGGTGAGCGTTGCGGCGCTCGCGAGCCTGGCCGCCATCGTTCTGGAGCTGGCCGGCATCAAGGGCATGACACCCAGCGACAAGGCGCTGCATTACGCGTTTACCGGCTTCACGATTATCGGTTCGTGGCTGCTGACCGGCGTGGTGTTCAGCCTGCACTATGCGCGGATGTTCTACACCTGGAACGGAGAAAAGGCCGCCCTGCGCTTCGCCGACGGCGAGCAGAACCCTGATTACTGGGATTTCCTTTACTTCTCCTTCACGATCAGCGTTGCCGTGCAGACTTCAGACGTCGGCGTTGCCACCCGAAGCCTGCGCAAAGTGGTGCTGGCGCAGTCGCTGATCGGCTTCCTGTTCAACACCTCGATACTCGGGTTCTCGATCAACATTGCCGCCGGCCTGTTCAACTGAGCCACTTCGCAAGACGCCGGGGCACTTGCATCCCCCTGTTGCCTGCACCCTCGCATCGCGAAAAAATTCGCTCCTACTCCTGCTCAGGCGTACTGTGAGCGCCACAAATCCAATGTGCTCTTTGAACGAGGCCTAGATAGATGACTCAGGATTCCGCGCTGAGAATTGCCGTACTCGATGACTGGCAATCCGTTGCACAAGACGTGGTGGACTGGACAGCCCTCAAGCCGATCGGCAACGTCACGTTCCTTCACGACTATCCTGCCGACACCGCGACGATGGTTGCCCGCCTGAAAGATTTCGATGTGATCTGCGTGATGCGCGAGCGCACGATCTTCGACGACGCCCTGCTCAGCCAACTGCCCGATCTGAAGCTGCTGGTCACCGGCGGCATGCGTAATGCCGCGCTGGACCTCAAGGCCGCAGCGCGTCTGGGCATCACGGTCGTGGGCACTGACAGCTACAAATATGCAGCGCCCGAGCTGACCTGGGCGCTGATCATGGCGGTGACCCGCAACATCGTCGACGAGGCCAATTCGCTGCGCGCCGGAAACTGGCAGATCGGCATCGGCAGCGACCTGTACGGCAAGACGCTGGGCATCGTGGGTCTGGGCAGCATCGGCCAGAAGATCGCCCGTTACGCTCAGGCGTTCGACATGAAGGTGATCGCCTGGAGTGAAAACCTCACCGCCGAGCGCGCTGCCGAGCACGGCGTGACTTACGTCAGCAAGCAGGCACTGTTCGAGCAGTCGGACGTGATTTCGGTCAATCTGGTGCTCAGCGACCGCAGCCGCGGTGTGGTGGACGCGCAATCCTTGAATCGCATGAAACCGACGGCCTATCTGGTCAACACCGCGCGCGGCCCGATTGTCGACGAAGAAGCCCTGATCGAAGTTCTCCAGCAGAAGAAGATCGCCGGCGCGGCGCTGGACGTCTTCGGTATCGAGCCGCTGCCCGAGAACCATCCGTTCCGCAGCCTGCCGAATCTGCTGGCAACGCCGCACGTCGGCTACGTCACTCAGAACAACTACCAGATGTTCTTCAGCCAGATGATCGAGGATATCCAGGCCTGGCATGCCGGCAAGCCGATCCGCGTCTTCGCCTGACGAACCGGCCGCCACTGACGTGAATACCGGCCCGCGCGGGCCTGTGCGTCAATGGCGGTGTTTCCAGACACTGCTCAAGGACTCAGAGGATGACCACTTCCCTCGACCTGTTGCCCGGCGACCCGCGTGCTGCGCTGCTGGTCATCGACATGCAATACGACTTCATGCCCGGCGGCGCGCTTGCGGTGGCCGAGGGCGATGCGCTGGTGCCGCTGATCAACCGCCTCGGCGCGCAGTTTCGCAACGTGGTGATCACCCAGGACTGGCACCCTGCCGGACATATTTCCTTCGCATCGAGTCATGCCGGGCGCAGCCCGTTCGACACCATCACCCTGCCTTACGGCGCGCAGACGCTGTGGCCTGACCATTGCGTGCAAGGCACGCAGGGCGCCCGGCTGCACGCCGACCTCGACATCGCTCATGCCCAGCTGATCCTGCGCAAGGGCTGCAATGCCGGCATCGACAGCTATTCGGCATTCGTCGAAGCAGACCGCAGCACCCAGACCGGCCTGGCCGGCTACCTGAAGGAGCGCGGCATCGACAGCGTGTTCGTGGTCGGTCTGGCGCTGGATTTCTGTGTGGCGTGGTCGGCGCTGGATGCGCGAGCGGCCGGGTTCAACACGTGGGTGATCGCTGACGCGTGCAAGGCGATCGACCTCGGCGGGTCGCTGGAAAAGGCGTGGCAGGACCTGACGGCAGCGGGTGTGGTGCGGATTGATAGTGCTGATGTGACTGGCTGAACCCGCTTTTGAACATCAACGCGCTTGCTTTGTAGGAGCGTGGCTTGTCCCGCGAACTGGCGCGAAGTGGCAGTAAAACCAGACTGCTCGGTGTATCAGACACACCGTGGAAACAGGTTTTACGACCGCTGCGCAGCCGTTCGCGGGACAAGCCACGCTCCTACAGGATCTGATTTAAACGATAACTCTTCGTCAATCCTGCCCCGACGCAAACCGCTTCAGTCCTTCCCCTTCCATCCGATACCGCACCCACTCGTCCTGCGGCTCGGCGCCAATCGATTTATAGAAATCGATCGCGGGCTGGTTCCAGTCCAGCACGCTCCATTCGAAACGACCGCATCCGGTGTCATGGGCGATCTTCGCCAGATGCCGCAGCAGTTGCTTGCCCGCGCCAATCCCGCGCTGGCTGGCAGACACGAACAGGTCTTCCAGGTACAGCCCCTTGCGGCCCTGCCACGTCGAGTAGCTGAGGAAATACACCGCAAAACCGATGGGCTGGTCGTCCAGCAGGCAAATCAGCGCCTTGGCCGGTGACGGCTCGTCAAACAGGCTGCGCTCGATGTCGGCGACGCTGGCCTTGACCTCGTGCTCGGCTTTTTCGTAGATCGCAAGCTCGGTGATGAAGCCCAGAATCACGGCGGCATCGGCGCGGCTAGCGTCTCGAATATGAAGGGTCACGGCGGGGTCTCCCGAATCAATGAAAAGGCCGCCGCGCAGGGGCGAACGACGGGGAGCGGATTGTGTCTCAACCAACAGCACGGCGCAGCAGGTACACCGAAAAAACTGACCGTCTCCCTCAGCAAACCGCCAGACTACCCAAGAGAAGCAGCATGGACACTGAACAAGACGGCAAGACCCCGGGCCTGACGCCCGAAGAAGAACGCGATATCGATGAAAACCAGCCGCCCCGGGCCGCCGTTCTGCACGAGACGATCCGCATGCAGGGCGATCAGGAACTTGAGCGCAACGTCGCGGCGCTGTTCTGGTCGGCACTGGCAGCAGGTCTGACCATGGGCCTTTCGCTGATGGCCATGGGGCTGCTCAATTCCAGACTCCCCGACGGCGAAGGTTTCAAGGCCATCGCCAGCTTTGGTTACAGCGCAGGCTTTCTGGCGGTGATCCTGGCACGTCAGCAACTGTTCACGGAAAACACCATCACGGCGGTTCTACCGGTGATGACCAAGTTCACCCTGAGCAATATCGGTCGCCTGTTCCGGCTGTGGAGCGTGGTGCTGGTGGGCAACCTGTGCGGCACCCTGCTGGTGGCCTACGTCATGCTCCATCTGCCGATATTCGATCCAAAGACTGACGCGGCTTTCCTCGAGATCGGCCGCAAGGTCATGGAAAACGATGTGAACACGATGTTTGCCAAGGGCATCATTTCAGGCTGGATGATCGCGACGATGGTCTGGATGATTGCGTCGATGGAGAACGCCAAGATCGTGATCATCGTGATGATCACGTACCTGATGGCACTGGGCGATTTCACCCACATCGTCGTGGGTTCGGCGGAAGTGTCGTACCTGGTCTTCGCCGGCGAGCTGAGCTGGAGGGAGTTCTGGATGGTGTTCGCAGGCCCGACCCTGGCCGGCAATATCATCGGTGGCAGCTTCATCTTCGCGTTGATCAGCCATGCGCAGATTCGCAGCGAGAGCGGCGCGCCGAAGAAGCAAGGGCCGCAGCGCAAGCAAGCCACGGGGCAGGATCGGGAAGACAACGGACGCAAGGGCGTATGACGCAGAGTCGCAAGACCTTGTGTTGAGCTGAAAACAATGCCCTTCGCCCTTCTTAAATTATTTTTAAGAAATTTTGGCTACGTTTAAAGGCAAAATATGGCCTTCAGTCACTACGTGGTTCAGACATCCAATGACCCGAATCCTGACAATCGAAGACGATGCCGTCACCGCCAAGGAAATCGTGGCTGAGTTAAGCAGCCACGGGCTTCAGGTGGATTGGGTCGACAACGGCCGCGAAGGCCTGGTGCGCGCGGTGAGCGGAGATTACGACCTGATCACCCTGGATCGCATGCTGCCGGAGGTCGACGGCCTGGCGATTGTCACCACCATGCGCGCACTGGGCATTGCCACGCCGATCCTGATGATCAGCGCCCTGTCCGACGTCGATGAACGGGTCCGCGGTCTGCGCGCCGGGGGCGACGACTATCTCTCCAAACCGTTCGCATCCGACGAGATGGCTGCTCGTGTCGAGGTCCTGCTGCGCCGCAGCAACCCCGTTACTCAGGCGGAAACCATGCTCAGGGTCGCCGATCTGGAGCTCAACCTGATCACCCGCGAAGCCAGCCGCGCCGGCCAGCCGCTGAACCTGCTGCCCACCGAATACAAGCTGCTGGAATTCCTGATGCGCAACAGCGGCCAGATCATCACCCGCATGATGATTTTCGAGGAAGTCTGGGGTTATCACTTCGACCCCGGCACCAACCTCATCGATGTGCACATCGGTCGCTTGCGCAAGAAAATCGATCCTCCTACCCTGACGCCGCTGATACGTACCGTTCGAGGCTCAGGTTATGTCATTGCCGAACCCGTCTAAGGGCTGGCGCTCCTCCAGCAGCCGACTGCTGGCGCTGTACAGTTTTCTGTTCGTGGCCTGGAGCAGCATCCTCATGGGGGTGCTGTACTGGGAAGTCACCAGTTATCTGAACACCCTCGCCCGCCATTCGCTGATGCAGCGCCAGCAGCTGTTTTCCCGATTCGAAGGCGCGCAGCTCGATGACGCACTGGCCACCAGCGACAAGTTCGACATGCGCTCGGTCGACGCCTACGGGCTTTTCGACAAAGACCTGAAACCCATCAGCGGGCCGATCCGCGAGGTTCCCGAGGGCCTGAAGCTCACCGGCGAGATTCAGGAACTGGACACCTGCATCGACTCTGACGACCCCGATCTGCCCCGTGCCAGCTGCGATGCGGTGGCCATTCACACCCTCGATGAACGCTGGCTGGTGCTGGTGCGCGACAACGGCTCGCTGTTCGCCGTGACCACGCTGATCCTGCGGGCGCTGCTGTGGGGCATCTCACTGACGATCATCCCGGGCGCTGCGGGCTGGCATTTGCTGCGACGTCGGCCGCTGCGGCGCATCGGTGCGATTCAGGCGAGCGCGGAAGCCATCGTCACCGGCGACCTGACCCGACGCCTGCCGGTGTCCGATCGACGCGACGAGCTGGACATGCTCGCCGACATCGTCAATGCCATGCTCGACCGCATCGAGCGGTTGATGAACGAGGTCAAGGGCGTCTGCGACAACATCGCCCATGACCTGCGCACGCCCCTGACCCGCCTGCGCGCGCAGCTTTACCGGATTCAGCAGCAATCGCCGGAAGACTCCGCGCAAGGCGAGCAAATGGCCCAGGTCATCGCCGACGCCGATACATTGATGGCGCGCTTTCGCGGCCTGTTGCGGATTTCCGAGCTGGAAGATCATCAGCGTCGCTCGGCCTTCGGCCAGCTGGATCCGCTGCCGTTACTGCAGGAACTGCATGATTTCTACCTGCCGCTGGCGGAGGAAGGCCGCGTCTCGCTGCAACTGAAAGTCGCCGAATACCTGCCGCCGGTAGTGGGCGACCGCGCGCTGCTGTTCGAAGCCCTGTCGAACCTGCTCAGCAACTCGATCAAATTCACCCCGCCGGGCGGTCAGGTGCTGGTCATCGCCCGGGCCGAAGGCGACACCACGTTCATCGAAGTACAGGACACCGGCCCCGGCATCCCCGACGCCGAACGCGAAGCGGTTTTCAAGCGTTTCTACCGCAGCGAGACAGGCAATCAGCAAAGCGGCTTCGGCCTGGGGCTGTCCATCGTCGCGGCGATCGTCAACCTGCACGGCTTCAAACTGCGCATCGGCAACAGCCCCTCCGGCGGCGCAAGCCTGGTGCTGGAATGTCGGCAGGTGCTGGCGTTGGGGTGATACAACAAAGCCGCCTCAGGGGCGGCTTTGTCGTTTTGATTTCAGGTCACATGTTACGGGCTTTCTCGATGATCCGATCTTGCCGCTCCCACGCCTTTTTCATGACCTCCTGATAGACGCGTTCCTTTTCTTCGGAGGTCGCATTGCGCACGAAGTCGGACAATGACCTCTTCATCTCCTGGCCGTTCTCTTCAGACGGGTTCATTGATATCCCTCATGTCGTCCAGCATCCTTTCAAGCGAGGATTGATCATAGATTTCAGGTACGTGATCGTCAATGCGCTGGATATTCTCCTTGTAGAGGCGTGTTGAGCCGCTCTCATTTTTTATAAGAATGTCGACTGTGACTGCGTGACCGAACTCTATCTTGAGTCGGTTCACAACGTCGCGGGCGCTGAAATACTGTCGGACAAACTCGCTCAAAGGAATGTTACGGCCCTCTACCTGCTCTCTTGCAGTCACGAATCTCCACGCCAATCCAGGGTCTTGATAAACGTACAAAATCAGGACGAATCGGCCCCTCTTCAAAGACCTGCGAATATTACGAGCTACCGTCTCGAAGTTCGCCGACGTGCCGTCCAATAGAAACGACTGATTTTGCTTCAAAACCTGGTCGTGAAGTTTGTCCACCAAAACCGAAACGGCACGCTGGAACAGATACGAATTGCCTCCTGTGTAGGCAGGTATCTCAGCCCTCAACACATCAGGGTCGATTCGAACCGATCTGGCTTCGAATCTGGCCAGAAACTCCAACGAAGCCTCTGTCTTCCCCGCTCCGGGCGAGCCTGCCATAAATATCGAAACCGGATACTCTTCCGGCACATAAATCGCAATATCCGTCAGCCTCTTCGCAATCTCCCTTCTATGTGTTTTAGCGAATAGCAGCGCTTCATCTGCAATTCTCTGATCATCTGGCCCCATTGCTCTCAGCTTCCTTTCGTTGAGTTCATCACGCGTCAATCGGTGGGGATTATTGGTGATCGCCTTGGACACGCCTATCCGACTCAACAAAACGAAACAGGACGCGCTGGGCATCATTCACACAAAAAGCCCATGACGTTCCCGCCATGGGCTCAAGCAAAACAACTGATGAAGAAAACGTCAGGTCACCCCGGCATACAGGTGAAATCCTTGCTGCGCCCAATCTGGTGCCCCTGCGAGTCTTCAAGCTTCACCCGGTACTCTTCGCCCAGGCTCGATTCCACCAGCGTGTAATGCTCGCCCGCTTTGAATTGGCCGAAGCGAATGCCCGTCTCGCAATTCATTTGCCCGTCGTCCCCGCCCCGCTCCACGATCAGGTCCAGGTCGAGGGTGTGGGCGCCGGGTCTGACTTGGAAATAGCGGCCGTCATTCAGGCGCTTGCCGTCCAGATCCTCGGCCATCAATACCCCGGAAGGCTCTTCCTGCAGGCCGATCCATGCTTCGCTCGGGTCGGCTTTGGGCATGGGCCCGGCACACGCCGACAGCACGCTGACGAGTCCTAACATGGGGATAAACAACAACGATCTGGCTTTCATGAACACCTACCTCGGCAGTTGAAAAAGTCCCTGTGGCGCAGGGTGAATTTCGATGGGGCCAAGGCTGCGCGGCGCCCGCATGAACAACAAATGAATCCCCCATGAAAGCTCCTTGTGCACCGGACTAACTATTTGTTCATTCGCTCGAAAGCTGCCTGTTAGGTCGGCGCAACAAGACTGCGCTGATTCGAAATGGGAGGTTTCCGGCATGCTCGGGCTGGTCAAGACTGCATTGCTCAAGCCATACACGTTCATCGTGTTGGCGATTTTCATCTGTATCGTCGGGCCGATGGCGGCCGTGAAGACGCCGACCGATGTGTTCCCCGACATCGGCATTCCGGTGGTCGCGGTGGTCTGGCAATACGCCGGCCTGTCGCCCGATGCCATGGCCGGTCGGGTGATCTACACCTACGAGCGCTCGCTCAGCACCACGGTCAATGACATCGAGCACATCGAGTCGCAATCGTTGCCGGGCATGGGCATCGTCAAGATTTTCTTCCAGCCGGGCGTCGATATCCGGACGGCCAACGCCCAGGTAACGGCGGTCTCGCAGACCGTGCTCAAGCAGATGCCGGCCGGCATCACGCCGCCGCTGATCCTCAATTACAGCGCCTCGACGGTACCGATCCTGCAGATGGCGTTTTCCAGCCCGACGCTGTCGGAAGCGCGCATCCGCGACCTGGTGCAGAACAGCATCCGTCTGCCGCTCAGCGCCGTGCCGGGGCTGGCGATGCCGACGCCGATGGGCGGCAGACAGCGTCAGATCACCCTGGACCTCGACCCGCAGGCGCTGGCGGCCAAAGGCCTGTCGGCGCAAGACGTGGGCAATGCCCTGGCTGCGGGCAATCAGATCATTCCAGTGGGCACGGCGAAAATGGGCAGCGACGAATACACCGTGCTGCTGAACAACAGCCCCAAGGCCATCGACGAACTCAACGACCTGCCGATCAAGACCGTGGACGGCGCGCTGATCACCATCGGCCAGGTTGCCCACGTGCGTGACGGCTCGCCGCCGCAAACCAACGTCGTGCGCGTCGACGGCCGTCGCGCGGTGCTCATGCCTGCGTTGAAGAACGGCAATATTTCGACCCTGTCGATTGTCGACGACATCCGCAACATGCTGCCGCTGATCAACGAAACCCTGCCGCCGGCGCTCAAGACGTCCCTGCTCGGCGATGCCTCGGTATTCGTCAAGGAATCGGTCGGCAGCGTTGCCCGCGAAGGCATCATTGCCGCACTGCTGACCAGCGTGATGATCCTGCTGTTTCTGGGCAGTTGGCGCTCGACGCTGATCATCGCGGCTTCGATCCCCCTGGCGGTTCTGTCGGCCATCGCACTGCTGGCGCTCAGCGGTCAGACACTCAACGTCATGACCCTTGGCGGCCTGGCACTGGCGGTGGGGATTCTGGTGGATGACGCGACGGTGACGATCGAGAACATCAACTGGCACCTGGAACAGGGCAAGGCGGTGAAGGACGCGATCATGGATGGCGCGCGGCAGATCGTCGGCCCCGCGTTCGTGTCGCTGCTGTGCATCTGCATCGTCTTCGTGCCGATGTTCATGTTGCAGGGCATCGCCGGTTACCTGTTCCGGCCGATGGCGCTGGCAGTGATCTTCGCCATGGGCAGCTCCTTTCTGCTGTCGCGCACCCTGGTGCCGACGCTGGCGATGTTTTTGCTCAAGCCCCATGTGCTGGAAGGCGGCCCTGGCCACCATCCGGAAGATGCGTTCATCAACCATCACGAAGGCGATCAGCACGGCCGTCAGCACAACCTTTTCCTGCGTAGCGCGCTGCGATTTCAGCAAGGGTTCGAGCATCGCTTTTCGGTGATTCGTGACGTCTACCACGGCCTGCTTGGGCTGGCGCTGAAGCGTCGCACGGTCTTCCTCCTCGGTTTTCTCGCCTGTGTGCTCGCCAGTTTTGCGCTGTTGCCAAGCCTGGGCGAGGACTTCTTCCCGGCCACCGACGCGGGCGCGCTGTCGATGCATGTGCGTCTGCCTCTGGGCACACGCATCGAGGAAAGTGCAGCGGCGTTTGACCGGATCGAACAGCGCATCCGCGAGATCATTCCCGCTGATCAACTGGAAACGGTGATCGACAACATCGGCATTCCCCTCAGCGGCATCGACATGGCCTACAGCAGCAGCGGCACCATCGGCCCACAGGACGGCGACATTCAGGTCACCCTCAAAGAAGGCCACGCGCCAACCGCCGACTACGTCAAACGCCTGCGCGAAGCCCTGCCGCAGAGCTTCCCCGGCAGCCAGTTCGCCTTTCTGCCGGCGGACATCAGCAGCCAGATTCTCAACTTCGGCAATCCGGCGCCCCTGGACGTGAAGATCTCCGGCCCCAATGGCGAAGCCAACCGCGCGTATGCGCTGGAGCTGCAACGTCGGCTTGAGCATGTTCCCGGGATCGCCGACTTGCGCATTCAGCAGTCCACCGGTTACCCGTCGCTGCAAGTGAACGTGGATCGCCTGCGCGCCAAGCAGCTGGGCATCACTGAGAAAGACGTGACCACCAGCCTCGGCGCTTCCCTGGCCGGGACTTCGCAAGTGGCGCCGACGTACTGGCTCAACCCGAAAAACGGCGTGTCGTACTCGGTGGTCGCCGCCACGCCGCAATACCGGCTGGACAGCCTGCCAACCCTCGAAGCCTTGCCGATCACCGGCAGTGACGGCCAGTCGCAGATTCTCGGCGGGCTGGCGACGATCAAGCGAGTGGACAGCCCGGCAGTGGTCACCCACTACAACATCGAACCGACGCTGGACCTGTTTGCCAACGTTCAGGGACGTGATCTGGGTGGCGTGGCCGCCGATGTGCAGAAGGTCATCGACGGCATGGCGCACCTTCGGCCCAAAGGCGCCGTGGTGAGCCTGCACGGTCAGATCGACGCGCTGCACGAAGCCTTCAGCGGTTTGAGCCTCGGCCTGCTCGGTGCCGTGGTGCTGATCTATCTGCTGATCGTGGTCAACTTCCAGTCGTGGGTCGACCCGTTCGTGATCATCACCGCCCTGCCCGCGGCGCTGGCCGGAATCGTCTGGATGCTGTTCCTCAGCGGGACGTCGCTGTCGGTGCCAGCGCTGACCGGCGCCATTTTGTGCATGGGCGTGGCCACGGCCAACTCGATTCTGGTGGTCAGCTTCTGCCGGGAACGTCTGGCCGAACATGGCGATGCCCTGCTCGCTGCACTGGAAGCGGGTTACACGCGCTTTCGCCCGGTGTGCATGACCGCGCTGGCCATGATCATCGGGATGCTGCCGCTGGCGCTTTCCCAGGAACAGAACGCACCACTGGGACGCGCGGTCATCGGCGGTCTGATTCTGGCGACCACGGCCACGCTGCTGTTCGTGCCCGTGGTGTTCAGCCTCGTGCACCGCCACTCGAAACCTCAATCCGCCGACACCCCGGCAAGCGCCATCGATGGAGAAACACCCCATGTCGTCTGAACACGTCCCTACGCGCAAACGCCTCATGCTGACCGGGATCGGCGGCCTGACGCTGGCCGCGCTGCTGGTCGCCAACGGCCTGGCCGCGCGCACCCGCCACGAACACGCCGTCGCGGACTGGACCGAGCGCCAGTCGGTGCCGGTGGTCACCGTGGTCTCACCGTCGCAGAATGCTCAGGGAAATACCCTGCGCTTGCCGGCGCGACTCGAAGCCTGGAGCAACGCGGCGATCAACGCCCGTGTGAGCGGCTACCTCAAAGACTGGAGCGCCGACATCGGTGCGCAGGTTCAGGCCGGTCAGGTGCTCGCCCACATCGACAGCCCCGAACTGGATCAGCAACTGGCGCTGACCCGCGCGCACCTGGCCCAACAACAGGCCAACGCACGGATCGCCCAGACCACCGCCGAGCGCTGGCAGCATCTGCTTGCAACCCATTCGGTGTCACAACAGGAAGTCGACGAGAAGGTGTCCGCGGCCACGGCGGCAAAGGCCGATGTTCAGGCCGCCGAAGCAGACTGTCAGCGCCTGTTGGACCTCGCGGCTTACAAAACCATTCGCGCGCCTTTCAGCGGCACGATCACCGCGCGCAACACCGACATCGGCCAGTTGATCAAGGCTGACGATGGCGGCGGCCGTCCGCTGTTCAGCATGGCCGACACGCGCCGCCTGCGCCTGTACGTGCCGATCCCGCAGAATTACGCCAGCGTCATCCATCCCGCGATGCAGGTGCAACTGAGCGTTCCTGAGCATCCGGGCGTGACGTACCACGCCACGCTGCTCGGCGACTCCACCGCGGTCGATCCGCGCTCAGGCACCCTGCTCGCGCAGTTCGTGGCCGACAATCCGGACGGTTCGCTGTTGCCCGGTGATTATGCCGACGCGACCCTGCCCGTGGCGGCCGGCGGTCGGGGCGTCAGCATTCCCGCCAGCGCACTGATCTTCCGCGCCAAAGGCACACAGGTCGCCACCCTCGATGCAGCAGACCATGTGCACCTGCGCGACATCCATATCGCCATGGACCTGGGCGACCGGCTGTTGATCGATCAAGGCCTGCACGCCTCCGACAAAGTGATCGACAACCCGCCCGACGCCTTGCGCGAGAACGACCCCGTACACATGGCCGATGCCGGAGGTGAGCATGCGCCCAAGGCTTGAAGGTCTGGCCCTGATCATCGCCATAACCCTGCAGGGCTGTTCGCTGGCGCCCGCCTATCAGACGCCAACGGTGTCGCTGCCGGCGCATTACAAGGAGGACGCAGGCCCGTGGCACCCTGCACAGCCCGCCGACCAGCTCCAGCGCCAGTGGTGGCAGGTGTTCGAGGACCGGCAGCTCGACGACCTGCAACAGCGGTTGCTCGCGGCGAATCCTGATCTGGCAGCGGCGCTGGCGCATTACGATGCTTCACAGGCCTACGCCAGTCAGTTGCATGCCGGGCTGTTCCCGCAGGTCGGGGCCAGTGTCGCGCCATTGCGTCAGCGCCAGTCGGATCGCCGACCACTGCGCGGCACCACTCAGCCTTCGATCTACAACAGCGACACGGCCGGTCTCAGCCTGAGCTTCGACATGGACCTGTGGGGCCGGATCCGCAATCAGGTCGCCGCAGGCGATGCACAGGCTCAGGCGTCTGCCGATGATCTGGCGGTCGCGCGGCTGAGCCTGCAACGCCAGCTCGCAACGCTTTACGTTCAGGCGCGCGGGCTGGATGCACAGGCGAAGATTCTCAGGGCGTCGCTCGACGATTATGGCCAGGCGCTGCAGCTGACCCGGGATCGCTATGAAGGCAAGATTGCCTCGCAACTTGACCTGACCCGCGCGCAAAGCCAGCTGGCGCAAGCGCAGGCGCAGCTGGACGACGTCAACGCCCAGAGCGACCTCAGCGAACACGCGATTGCCGAACTGGTGGGCGTGCTGCCCAGTGAATTCACGCTGGTGCATGACGCACAGCCGTTGAAACTGCCTGACATCCCTCAAGCATTGCCCGGCGATCTGCTGCAGCAACGTCCGGACATCGCCGCGGCAGAGCGTCGGGTGTTCGCCGCCAACGCCACTATCGGCGTGGCGAAGGCGGCGTGGTATCCGGATTTCAGCTTGAGCGGACTGCTCGGCGGGCAGACCCAGGGCAGCGGCAATCTGCTCGCTGCGGCCAATCGGTACTGGGCGTTGGGACCGCTGGTCAATATGCCGCTGTTCGACGGCGGAAGGCGCAGCGCCAACGAACGCCAGGCCAGGGCGGAGTTTGAAGAAGCCGCCGCGCAGTACCACAGCCAAGTGCTCAAAGCGGTGCGTGAAGTGGAAGACAATCTGGGTCAACTGAAGGACTTGCAGCAGGAATCGCAGGACCAACAGGCCGCGGTGGATGCCGCGAACAGCGCCGAACGCATGGCGACCAGCAGCTATCAGGCAGGCGCTGTGAATTACCTGGATGTGGTGACCGCCCAGACCGCCGCCCTGAACGCACAACGACGCTTGCAGGCGGTGGACACCAGCCGGTTGCAGGCCAGTGTCGGTCTGGCCGTCGCATTAGGCGGTGGCTGGCGTACACAAGACGCCCCAACGGAATCGACGCGCCACGCCTGGGCTGCGCATAGCCAGAATGTTGCACGCCGATAGCGTAAATCTGAGGGGAGATTGCAGCGCGGCGCTTGATTAATCCAGCCGGTGAGCCTAACTGCTAAGTGCGACGTCGAGAAACGACGCGCGTCTTAATCACCATGCAAACGCTGAGGAGATTTTGACATGGCCACCACTGCTGCACTGGCGCCGCTGTTCCGCCAATCCGTGGGGTTCGATCGCTTCAATGAATTCTTTGAATCTGCCCTGCACAGCGAAACACCCCTTTGCTATCCGCCGCATAACGTCGAACGCTACGGCAGCGACCATTACCGGATCGTGATTGCCGCGGCCGGGCTGAGCGCCAGTGATCTTGAGTTGAAGCTTGAAAAGGATGTGCTCACGGTCTGTGGAAGCAACCCCCACTGCGATGAAGGTGCGACCTACCTGCATCAGGGCATCGCTCACGGGGCGTTTCGGCTGGTGTTCCATCTTGCCGACCACATTGAGGTTCAGGGCGCGACGTTCGAAAACGGCCTGCTGATCGTGTTCCTGCTGCGCAATGTGCCGGAAGGCGCCAGCGCCAGACGGATCAGGATCCAGTGCCCCGGAGACGGTCATGACCGGCTCATGCGCCCTTGATCCGCCAGCGCCGGCCGCGCAAGCCCGAACGGTTGGCCTTCCCGCACGATGCGCCCCCGATCGGCCCGACGCCTGCCCCGCGCATTACCGCCTGATCAGGCCTCGACCGGGGCGAAATCAAACAGCACCTGCGGTGCCTCGATGAGCAGCGAACGCATCACCTGAGGCGAGCATTCCAGCGCTTGCAACTGCTCCGTCACCGTCCGGTAACTCACCGTGCCTTCGTGCTGGGTGTGCGGCCAGTCGCTGCCCCACACCATGCGCTGCGGGCCGAAGCTCTGCGCCAGCAGCGGCAAGGCTTCGCGGGCAAAGGTCAGGTTCTGTCGCTCGTCGCCTTCAAGGCGATAAATGCCCGACACCTTCATCCACAGCTGACCGCCCAGCGCCAGTTCGAGCAGTTCCCGAAAGCCAGGCTGGTCCAGGCCCAGACGAGCGTCCGGCCGGCCGAGATGGTCGACCACGATCTTCACCCCGAACGGCATCAGCGCGCGGACCAACCCCGGCAGGTCCGCGACATGGCGATGCAGCTCGACATGCCAGTCCAGCTCGGCGATGTGGCTGAAGAGGGTTTTCCACTGCGGATCGGAAAAGTCCGGCAGCGCCTTGCCCATCAGGTTCAAACGAATGCCGACCACGCCCAGCTGGTCCATCTCCTGCAGCGTGGCGCGGTCTGCGCTGCGATCGACCACCACCACGCCACGCAACTGTTCTGGCGCCTGACGCAAGGCGTCGAGCAAGTAGCGGTTGTCAGTGCCGAGAAAACTGGGCTGGACCAGCACGCCGTGGCTCAGGCCATGGGTGCGCAGGTTGCCTTGATACATCGCCAGCGTGGCGTCGTAGTCGGGTGAATAGCGTCTTGCCGATGTCAGATCCAGCTCCCTGCTGAATACGTGTGCGTGGCCGTCGATGCCAAGTATCGACGAGGGAAAAGTCTCGGACATGGGTCTCATCTATCGAAAATCGCGCGGCGTCCTGAAGCAAGCCTCAGGCCGCCGCGCAGGAAGGAACATCAGGCGCTGGCGGCCTCTTTGCGACCGGTCGAATCCTGTGCGGCAGCGGCGCTGTCTTCCAGGCTGCGGCCACGGGTTTCCGGCAGGCACAGGGCGGCGATCACGGCCACCCCGTAAGCGATGCCTGCATCGATGCCGATGGCGGAGCCCAGCGACATCGATTCACTCATGTGCCCGACCAGAAACGGGAACACCGAGGACAGCACGCGACCGAAGTTGTAGCAGAAGCCCACCCCGGCACCGCGCACGTCGGCCGGGTACAGTTCGTTGAACAGCGCGCCGAGGCTGGCCGGAATGCCGGCGGCAAAGAAGCCCAGCGGGAAGCCCAGGAACAGCATCTGGGTGTTGGTCAACGGCAGGAACACGTAGCACTGCACGGTGATCACGCAGCACAGGGCAAACAGCACGATGTTCATGCGGCGGCCGATGCGGTCGATCAAAAAGCCGCTGGCCACGCAACCGCACCAGAACGCGAAAATGATGACGGCCAGGTACCCGCCGGAGTTGAGCACCGACAGGTTGCGTTCGGTCTTGAGGAACGTGGGCAGCCAGGTCATCACCGCGTGATAACCGCCGTGTGCGCCCAGTCCCAACAGGCCGCCGAGCAGCGTGACGCGCAGCAGCTCAGGGCGGAAAATGCCCGCCAGCGATTTGAAGAAGCTTTGCGGAATCGCATTGGTTTTCTGCAGGCGCTGGAAGCTGTCCGGCTCCTCGACATTGCGACGCACCCAGATGATCAGCAGCGAAGGCAGCAGACCGACCAGGAACATCACTCGCCAGGCCATGTCTTGCGGCACGAACGAGTAGATCAGCGTGAACACGCCCACCGCCAGGCCCCAGCCCACGGCCCAGGCGCTTTGCACGGTGCCCATGACCTTGCCGCGGTATTTGGGGTTGATGGTTTCCGCCATCAGCACCGCGCCCGCTGCCCACTCGCCGCCGATGCCGAAGCCCTGCAGCGCCTTGACGATCAACAGAGAATGGAAGCCGGTGACGAACGCCGAGAGAAAAGTGAAGAACGAGAACCAGAGGATCATCCACTGCAGGGTGCGCACGCGGCCGTAACGGTCCGACAGCGTGCCGCCGACCCAGCCGCCCAGCGCCGAGGTGATCAGCGTCACGCCGCTGATCAGTCCCGCATCGCCTTTGCTCAGGGCGAACGCGGCGATCAGCGCGGGGATCGCGAGGCCGAACATTTGAACTTCGAGGGCGTCCAGCGACCATCCGCCGAAACAGGCCCAGAACGTCTTGCGCTCCCGAGGAGTGACTTGGCGATACCAGTTGAACATGGTTCTTGTCCTTATACGTTGTGAGGCGGCAGTTGTTGTGGAGCCTGCTCTGGGTGGCAGGTTGGCTTGAAAGCATGGGCCGCTCGCTGCCCTGCGGGATTGAGCTGGCTCACTCCCACGGGTCGGCGGTCGACGGTAAAGGGTATGTCGGGCTATCTGATATCGACGCTGTAACGAAAATGGCTGGCGTGCCCGCGAGAGCGGCGCCATTCCAGAGGCTGACCGGCGTAATTGCGAGCCAGACGCTCGATCACCACCACCGGGCTGCCGGCCGGCACCTGCAACAGGCGCCCGTGCACATCATTGACGGCCTCGGCGGTGAGGCTCTCTTCGGCGTAGGCCACGACCTGACCGCAGAGTTCTTCGTAGATGGGATAGAGCAGCGGGCCGTGCTGACTCAGATCGGTTTCCAGCAATGTCTGGAACTGCACTTGCGGCAACCAGATTTCTTCAGCCAATACCGGTTGCGCATCGAGCAGACGCAGGCGGATCATGCGAATCACCTGGGCGTCCAGCGACAGGCCGAGGGCCTGAGAAACTGCAGACGGCGCGCTCATCGGCTCGATGGACAGAATGCGGCTTTCCGGCACCTGACGCTCACCGGCCAGCCCCTGAAAGCGGAAGAAGCGAAACAGTGAAGATTGAAACTGCGGCCGACGAATGAAAGTGCCTCGGCCCTGTTGGCGTTCCAGGATATGCTCGTTGACCAGCATGTCGATGGCTTTGCGCACCGTGCCGGTGGACAGGCAATATTCGCTGGACAAGGCAGCTTCAGTGGGGATGGCTTCACCCGGGCGCCAGCGGTTGTTGGCGATCTGCTCAGCCAGTTGATCGCGCAGGCGTTGGTAAAGCGGCAGGCGGACATCACTCGAAAGACGGTTCATGGAGGCGCTTCGCTCTTGTATTTATCTAGTCATCTATATGAATCTGCGCGAAGTATTGTCCCGTTACAAATGATCGTCAAGGGTGAAACCGGGCATTGGCAGATGAGCGGCGGTTCGCGCACTCAGGGCGGCCCATCCTTGACAGCTGATAGCTCGGCGACATTCAGGAATGGCAGACGGCGCCCTGCCGATAACAGGACGCCCCGCGTCCATGCCGCCGACAGCACTCAGCGATTGGCGACCTTACGCTCTTCAACCGCGCCGACGATGTGCTCGACCACGTACTCCGCATCCCGCGCCACACCTGAGAAACGCCCCGATCCCCAGGTGTACAGCCACGGCAGCCCGAGGAAATACAGACCCGGCTGCGTGGTCACGCCGCGCACATGGCCCGGATGACCACGACCATTGAACACCGGCGCCTCGACCCAGGTGAAATCCGGCGTGAAGCCGATGCACCATATGATGCTGGTGATACCCTGCTCGGCCAGATTCAAGGTGTGGCGTTCCTGCTCAGGTGTCCACACCGGCTCATAGCGCCCGCCTTCCGGCGCGTCGATGCCTTGCTCGGCGATGTATTTGTCGATGGAGCCGTTGATCCGGTTATAGACCGCATCGGCGCTGTCCAGGCTCTCGCGCAGGTTGCCCGAGAACTGCAATGTCTCGCCGTGCAGATCATTCAATCGGCCGAACAACTCCATGCCTTCCAAAGCGAACTTGCGCAGATCGATGTCGCGGCCACCATCACGCCCGGTGACGTAATGGTTGGTGTTGTCGCGCACGCCTTCGCGCAACGGATGGGTGTCGACGCCGATCTGGTAGTAGCCCATCTGCGCCAGCCAGTCGACCACATCCTTGCCACGGTAGAAGCGCGCGCAGCGCGGGGCGTCGCCAACGGCCAAGTACACCTTGCGCCCGGCCAGGTGCAGATCCTCGGCGATCTGCGCCCCTGACTGCCCCGACCCCACCACCAGAACGTTGCCCTCTGGCAGGGCCTGCGGGTTGCGGTACTGCTCGGAATGAATCTGCGTGATGCCGGCGGGGAGCCGCTCGGCCAGACGCGGAATGATCGGCGTGTGATAGCCGCCGGAAGCGCAGATCACCTGATCGGCCGTGAATTCGCCCTGAGACGTGTGCACCTCGAAACCACCCGCCGCCCGCGGCACCACCCGCTTGACGGCAACGCCTTCTCGCACCGGCGCGTTGACGGCGTTGACGAAGCCGGCGAGGTAATCGTTGATTTCGTCCTTCTTCATGAACCCGTGAGGGTCCTTGCCACCATGCTCCTCGCTGTAGCGATACCCCGGCAGCGCACACTGCCAGTTGGGCGTCACCAGACTGAATGCATCCCAGCGCTGATTGCGCCAGGTGTGGGTCAGGCTGTGTTTTTCCAGCACCAGATGGTCCACGCCCTGCTGCTGCAGGTAGTAGCTGGCGGACAACCCGGCCTGCCCGCCACCAACGATGATCACACTGTGGTGAGGAATTTTGAGGGGAGTGATTGAGCTGGGCATGGTCGGGGTCTCCGGGAGGTGCACTGTGTAGGGCAAACATCGATGGAATGGCGAGGGCTTCATGCGCAGGCTGAGGAAAGCGTCTGTACGCACAAGGCCCGGTTCAGATCGAAAAGCCGATTGAAAAGCAGACTAAAAAGAACTCCAGCCAGCACCGGTCACCCGGCCGCCGCCTTCGGTGCGCATGCTCAGGATCTGCACTGGGCCGTCTTCCTGATAATGAGCCTGCCCTTTGAGCATGCTGAGGGTGTCCATTGCCGAACTGCAGTAGAACCCCTTGACCTGTTTCACCCGCTCGGAGGCGTTGTTCAGGCCGCCTTCGATTCGGGCGAGAAAGTCGGCCAGCGGGTAACTGGCGCCTTCCTGCAAGTGTTCGTAGATCACAGTCGATGGCGAGTAGCCGGCGGCTTCTTTGCCGTTGGGCCAGCGAATCTTGAAATTGACGGCGGGCATGTCAGTGCTCCTGGGTAGCGGACAAGGGTGAGAGGTCGAGATCGGCGTAGCCGAATCCGGTGAACGGCTGTTGCTTGAGGTCCCAGAACGTACGGCGCTGCAGGCCATGCTGAACGCTGAGCTCGGCCGTGTCGGTGACGTGACCGATACGCTCGCAGCGCAGCCCTTCGAAGGCGAACGCGGCCTGCACGTTCGGCCAGTCCGCCTCATCCAGCGTCATGAGAAAGCCGTAGCTGGGAAACACCTGCAGCCAGCGCGCCCAGTCGAAATCCGCGCCGGCGTCCGACGGGCATGGCAACTGCAGCAGGTCGATATCGCCGCCGCAGCCGGTGGTTTCCAGCAGCATCAGCAGGCTGCCGAGCACGCCGGCGTTGCTGATGTCCTTGGCCGCCTGCAGCAGTTGTGCTTCTGCCAGGCGCGGCAGCACTTCGAGCTTGCTGCGCAGGCGCTCGGCGGGAACGCCTTCGAAGGCTTTCCAGTACGTGCTGTCGGCATGCCAATAGCCTTCGAGATCCACCGCCATGGCGATGACCTGACCGGGCCTGACATGAAAGGTCGAGAGCAGCTTGCTGGCGACACCGGTGATCGCCACCGCCAGCGCCGTGGGATTGCCGTGCGCAAGGCTGGTGTGGCCGCCGGCAAGCATCAGGCCGTAGGCTTGGCACGCCGCGCGGATCCCGGCGAGGATCTCCTGCGCTGCGCTGTCGTCGTGGTGCCAGTACGCGTTCACCACCGCGGTCGCGCGACCGCCCATGGCAGTGATGTCGCTGACATTGGCCATCACCGCCGACCAGCCGGCGAACCAGGGTGCCATCTTGACGAAGCCCGGCAACATGCCCTCGATCGCCAGCAACTGAAAGTGATCACCGCAGGCAATCGCTGCGGTGTCGTCGCCCGGCAGCGCATAGAGCTCGGCCCGTGAAAGGGCTTTCGGCGTCGCTCCCAGAACAGCGGCCGGCTGCTGGATTGCCTGTTTGGACAGCATCGCCGGGGTGCTGCGCAGCGTCTGCAACAGCGCAGTCAAATCCAATGAGTCAGCCATGGCGAGGGACCCTCAAGGCGCGCAGCGAAACCTGACGCGGCATCAGCGGATAGCTCGCCAGATCCGCCTGCATCAGGCAGTGGGGCTGGCCGAGCAACTGCAGATGGTCGAGCGTCTGCCACTGCAGCCCCTGGAAATACCCTTCGTTGGGCGCCTGTACGGTTGCGCGGAACACCTGACAACCAAGCTCTTTGGCCCGCGATACCGCCTCGTTCACCAGCGCCTTGCCGATCATGCTGTGCCGGCGATAAGGCTGGGCCACGCACAGCCGCCCGCCGAACCAGAGGCCGGGTTCGGGCTGGTAGATGCGAACTGCGCCCACCACCTGATCGGCCATGCCGCAACTGCTGGCCAGCGCGACAATGGCGATCGCCTGGAAGTCGTGGCTGTCCTTGTCCTGCGGCAGCAGTTGTTGCTCATCGGAAAACACCGAGCGACGCAGGGCGAAATACGCCTGCTTTTCCCAGTTTTCGGTCGCAGGCTTGACGACCAGTTCGCCAGCCCGAAAAGGCTCGAACGTGCTGTCGACGAGGGCAAAGGCCAGGTTCTGCATGATCCGTCTCCCAGATTCAAATGTCTCAAGTACGGGCCCGTTCCTGTGCAAGCGAGCGTGCTGGCGAAGCGCAGTGCCTTCGACAGGAAACGACCCGATAAACCCGTTCGCATCAGGCTCACCTGTTATCAGGCGTGGCGACGTTCTATTCGTGATTCTTCAGCGCCGAGCACGCACCGCATTTGGCACAGCCCGCGTTGATATTTTCCGAGTGCAGACCGTGCCGACGCAGGCTCGCGCCGATCTGCGGGTACAGGCGCGCCATCATCGCGCTGTCGGGTTTCGGGTGATGGGCCAGCGGCGTCCCGTCGATGGGCACGAATGGCACCACGAACGGGTAAACGCCCAACGCGCTGAGGCGCTCGCTCATCTCGGTGATCGCCGTTTCACTGTCGCCCAGCCCGGCCAGAATGTAGGTGCTGACCTGACCACGCCCGAACACCTTGACGGCGGCTTCGAAAGCCTCGAAATAGCGGCTCAGCGGCACCTCTGCCTTGCCCGGCATGATGCGCTGGCGCACCTCGTCGGTGACCGCTTCCAGGTGCATGCCCAGCGACACCACGCCGCTGTCCTGCAAGCGCTGGAACCAGATGTCATCGTCCGGCGGCTCACACTGCGCCTGGATCGGCAGGTCAACCGCGGCGGTCACGGCGGCCGCTGATTCACACAGGATCGCCGCGCCGCGATCGGGCGTCTGCGGTGTGCCCGTGGTCATGACCATGTGTTTGACGCCGTCGAGCTGCACGGCCGCCTTCGCCACTTCGGCCAGTTGCTGCGGGCGCTTGCGGGCGATGGTCTTGCCCGCCGCCAGTGACTGGCCGATGGCGCAGAACTGACACGACGTGCTGCGATCGTTGAAGCGGATGCAGTGTTGCAGCACGGTGGTCGCCAGCACATCGGCGCTGTGCAAGGTGGCGATCTTCCAGTAGGGAATGCCGTCGGCGGTGCTCAGCCCATAGAAGTTCGGCACGCCGGGCATCTTCACCTGACCCACCTGCAACCCTTCGCGGAAGATCAGCGCCAGGCTGCCGTCCTCGCTCGGCTGCGCCTGATACGGCGAGCTCTGGGAGGCCTGATTGAGGATCGGCACCATCATGGTCCGATCGCCGAAGGTCAGCGCCTTGTGGTCCGACGGGCCAGCGCCGCCCTGCCGGGAAAGGCCGTTCTGCGCCGCCCGCCAGCGCACGCCATGGCATTGCAGTTCGGCGAGCAATTCATTGGTCTGCATGGTCGAGCTCCTCGCGTGCAGGGATCATCGGGTGGGCCGCGCGTTCATGGAGCTTGGCGGTGGGTGTGCGGTCGATGAGCAGGCTGAGCAGTTCGGGGCGGCTGTAATGACCGACCGAGTCCATCATGCGTTTGCGTTTGTCGATCAACTTCAGGTCCAGGTCGGCGATCACCCAGCCCTCGCCCGTTCTCAAGGGCTCGCCGAGCAATCTGCCTTCCGGCGAGACGATGGCGGTAAAGCAGCCGCCGGAAATCGGCCCCAGCGCACAGCCCGTGTCCTGCATGATCTGGCCCTGTTGATCGGCATCCAGCCACGCCGTGGCGTTGACCACGAAACAGCCGGATTCGAGTGCGTGATGGCGGATGGTGACTTCGATCTGCTCGGCAAAAATGTCGCCCACCAGAGAGCCGGGAAACATCGCCACGTGAATCTGCTCGCCGTCGGCCATCAGGGCATAACGCGCCAGCGGGTTGTAATGCTCCCAGCAGGCCAGCGAGCCGATGCGACCCACCGCGCTGTCGACGGCGCGCAGTCCGGAGCCGTCGCCTTGCCCCCAGACCATCCGCTCGTGATAGGTCGGGGTGATCTTGCGGCGGTGTTGAATCAGCGTGCCGTCCGCGTCGAACAGCAACTGCGCGTTGTAAATCGTGCCGCCTTCGCGCTCGTTCACACCGATCGACGCGACGATGCCCGCTTCCCGGCACGCTTCGCCGATCTGGCGGGTGACATCGGAAGGCACGGTGACCGATTGTTCCAGCAATTGCAGGTGTTCCTTGCCCATCGCGAATGGCGGCTGAACGAAGGAGAAATAGGGGTAGTACGGCACCACGGTTTCCGGGAATACCGCGAACTGCACACCCTCGCGCCCCAGCGCCAGCAACGTGCTGCACAGTTTGTCGACAGTGGCTTGGCGAGAGTAAAGCACGGGGCTGAACTGAACGGCGGCGGCGCGGATGGTGGTCATGGGGTTGTCCTGTTGTTTCGTTAAAAGTGCTGGAGGCCACTTCGTTCAGCGCGGTGGCGAACCTCTTCGCGAGCACGCTCGCTCCCACCGGGATTTGCAGCGATTCGGGAATCAATTCCAACCACCCAACTTGTGGGAGCGAGCTTGCTCGCGAAGACTGAATGCCAACCGCTGCTTCTCCGGCGGATGTACCGGCCTCTTCGCGAGCAAGCTCGCTCCCACCTGGCTCAGTGCAGTTGATCGTTCCCACGGTCCCCGTGGGAACGATCACCGGGAAGTCAGGCCGTCCAGGTATCGATGATCATTGCGCCCTCGCGGCGCATCAGCAGACGCAGGTCCATGACGTCCAGCGGGTTGATCGGACGAATGCCTTCGATCAGGGCTTTTTCGGTCTGGCCGTACAGCGCCTGCAAGGCAAAGCGGCAGGCGTAGACTTCGCCACCTTCGGCCATGAACGCCTTGATCTGGTTGTTCACGGCCAGATGGCCCGGGAACGCTTCGGCACCCAGCGTCGGGAAGCCACGTTGCACACCCAGTTGCACGCCAGGTCCGTAGAGCAGCACTTTGGTTTCGAAACCTTTGCGCAGCAGGCGCTTGGCCTGAAGCATGTTGACCAGGCCAATCGACCCTTCGAACGCGATGGTGTGGAAGGTCAGCAGGGCTTTTTCGCCCGGCTCGGCTTTGACATCCTCGAAGACCTTCTCTTCGTAATTGACCAGAAAGTCGCCATCTTGATAGTGGTTGATGTCTACGCTTGGCATGTCGTCGCTCCGTTGGTTCAGGTGTTTTCGGTGTCTGGGTCGATCACCGGGTGACACAAGGACCAGAGCGAACGCCGTGCCAGAAAATAAAAGAATGTGCAGTGCAGGCGTAACCGCCTGATATTCCTAGAAATCGCCATCTGATCCGCTATTCCTGGGCATTTCTGATGCTTTCAGGAAATTACGCATTCCCGTAGAAATACGATTATTCGTAATCGCAAATCACGAGATTTCGTCATGAACGAGCCCGATTCGCTGATCGGCTGGGCCGACCTCGCTTATTCGTCGCGGCACATGGTCTTCGAGCACTGCGCCGAGGCCATCGCCCTCCTCAACCCGTTCTCCGACCATTTCGGCGATCTCAACATCGCCGCCTGCAAGCTGTTGGGCTATCCCCGCCAGGAATTGCTGGCGCTGCCGGTGAGCAAGCTGTTCGGTCACCAACTGGCGGATCTCATCGTCTTCACCCAGGCGGTAATGGACAAAGGCCGGGGCTGGACCGACGATCTGAGTTGCAACATCAAGACCGGCGAGCGCATCGAGCTGGAAATGTCGGCCACCACGCTGCAGATCAAAGGCAGCCCGCAACTGATCCTGGTAATGCGCGAGGCCAGTCAGCAGAAGTATCAGCAGGATCAGGCGCACACCGAACGCACCATGCGCGGCGGGCTGATCGAGTGGCGCAACATTCTCAATCTGTTTCAGGAATCGGAGCGCGACAACCAGTTGCTGCTCAGCTCCGTGGGTGATGGCATCTATGCGATCGACAGCGATGGCCTGGCCACCTTCGTCAACCCGGCCGGCGCGCGCATGCTCGGCTGGGCGCCCAAAGACATGCTCGGCAAGAACATCCACCGCATCCATCATCACAGCCATGAGGACGGCAGCCATTACCCGGTCGAGGAATGCCCGATCTACAAGGCGGTGCATGACGGCGTGGTGCATGAAGGCCGCCAGGAAGTGTTCTGGCGGCGCGACGGCAGCTGCTTTCCGGTGGAATTCACCAGCACGCCGGTGATCTCCGACGGGCGCATCGCCGGGGCCGTCGTGGTGTTTCGCGACATCACTGAGCGGCGCACCACCGAGAGCCAGTTGCAGACCGCGCTGGAAGAGCTGAAGGTGCTAAAGCACCGGCTCGAAGAGCAGAACGCCTACCTGCAGGAAGAAATCCACATCGAGCACAATTTCCGCGAAATCGTCGGTCAGAGTGCGCCAATCCTGAAGATCATCAAACAGATCGATGTGGTCGCGCCCACCGATGCCAGCGTGCTGATCAACGGTGAGTCCGGTACCGGCAAGGAGCTGATCGCCCGGGCGATACATCAGGCCAGTCGGCGCAGCGCGCATCCGCTGATCCGGGTGAACTGCGCGGCAATTCCGACCGAGTTGTTCGAGAGCGAATTCTTCGGGCATATCCGCGGGGCCTTTACCGGCGCGGTGCGCGACCGGGTCGGCCGTTTCGAACTCGCCGACGGCGGCACACTGTTTCTCGATGAGATCGGCGAGATTCCGCTGGAGCTGCAAAGCAAACTGCTGCGGGTTCTGCAGGAAGGTCAGTTCGAACGCGTCGGCGAGGAGCGCACGCGCAAGGTGGATGTGCGGATCATCGCCGCCACCAACCGCGATCTGCGCCAGGAAGTCGCGGCGAAACATTTTCGCGAGGATCTGTACTTTCGCCTCAACGTGTTTCCGATCCAGTCACCGGCCCTGCGTGACCGCCCGATGGACATCGCGCCGCTGGCCGCGCATTTCCTCAAGCAGGTCGGTAAACGTCTGAACATGCCAGGCCGGCGCCTGCGCAACAGTGATATCGAACGGCTGCAGAACTACTCCTGGCCCGGCAATATTCGTGAGTTGCAGAATGTGATCGAGCGCGCGCTGATCACCTCAACCGGCGCGGACCTGAACCTGGACCTGCCGGATGAGCCGAAAACCCCGGATAACCTTTCCAAAGGGACACTGCTCGAACAGGGCTTTCTCACCGAAAACCAGATGCGCGACCTGGAGCGCAACAACATGCACGCAGCGCTCAAGGCGGCGCAGGGCAAGCTGTTCGGAAAAGGCGGCGCGGCAGAATTGCTGGGGGTCAAACCCACGACACTGGCCTCGCGGCTGAAGCGGCTGGACATTGACGTGCCGTGACCGTGCAGCTGCGCAGATGTCACTGCACGCCCCGGCCGCCACCCCAACGCCCGTTAACGGCGGGTGATCAAGGTCACTGCAGCGGCAAAAAAAAGAGCGCCCGAAGGCGCTCTGGTCACTGCATGTGACGAGGGTCAAAACCCGACGCTCGCCTGCACGAAGAACGTGCGTGGCTGGCCCAGGTAGATGCCGGCATTGTTGTCGCTGGAGCGGGTGAAATACTGGTGGTCGAAGACGTTTTTCACGCCGGCGGCGAGTTTCAGGTTCGACAGTTGCTTGCCAAAGTCATACGCGCCGCGCAGGTTCCAGGTGACGTAACCGGGAATGTTGCCGTACTGACCGTCAGCTGAGGGCTCGGTGATGTAGTTGCCGTTGAAGCTGCCGTCCGCATTGGTGCCGGTGCCAGGCGCGCGTTGTCTGGATTGCGCGTAGCCGTCGACGTTGTAGGTCCAGCGATCGACTTCGTAGCGCAGCCCGACCGTCGCGACCTGACGCGAATAAAACGGCAGGTCACGCCCCTTGAAACCCGGAATATCGCCCTCGTACGTGGCGCGCGTATAGGTGAAGCCGGCGTTGGCGGTCAGGCCCTGCAGGCGCGCATTCAGGTCGCTCAGGTCGTAGTGGGCCGACGCCTCGATGCCCTGATGTCTGGTAGCGCCCAGGTTGGTCCAGCCCACGTCGTTGCTGATGTACTGCAGTTCGTCGTCGAAGTCGATGAAGAACGCCGTCAGCTCTGCGCCCCACGTGCTGTTGTCGTAACGGGTACCAAGCTCATAGGTCTTGGCCTTTTCCGGCTGCAGGCCGTTGGCAGTGTCGTTGCCGATGCCGCCTTGCGCCACCTGGAAATACTGCAGGCTGCCGAACGAGGTCTCGTAGTTGGCGAACAGTTTCCACTCATCCGAGAGGTGATACATCACGCTCAGCGCAGGCAAGGGCTCGTTGTTGTTGACGCTGCGATCTTTCTCCAGCACCCGCACGCCGTTGGTGCCGGGCACCGGCCGATCATGCCAGTCGGTGCTGATGCGCTCGAAGCGAATGCCGGGCGTGACCGTCCATTTGCCGATGTCGATCTTGTCATCGATGTACAAGGCCGTCGCCTCGGTTCCACCGGTGCGGTCCTGATAGACATGGCCGTCTGATCCGGGAATCGCCACGGGCGTGTTGTTCACCAGCCCCAGTCGCGACGCCTGCTCGTGCATGGCTTCCTTCAGATAACGCGCACCCACGCTGACTTCCTGCGTGGTCGGTCCGAGGTCCAGTACGTGGGAAACCCTCGGCTCGATACCGAAAGTGTGATAGCTGCGCGGGAACGAACCCAGCGTGCGCTGATCACGGGCCGCGATGTTGCTGCCGCGAAAACTGTCGGTGTAATAGGTCAGGACTTCAGCCTGGGTCGACTCGTCGATCTGGCGCTTGTACTTGATCGAAACGTCCTTGCGCCGGCCGCTGAAGTTGTCGTAGTCGCGATCGGACTGATAGGGATTGGCGTCGTATTGCGCCTGGGTCAAACCGCCCGGCATGTCGGCCTTGGCGTCGTAATAATGAAAATTTACCGACAGATCGTCATCTTCGGTCAGAGCCCAGTGCGTCTTGAGCAGCACATCGTCGATGTCGTTGTCATTGTTGCTCGAACGATAGCCCGACCCGTTAACCGTGGAATACAGCAGCGCCGCGCCCAGGCCGTTGTCCGCGGTGCCGCCCAGAAACAAGGTTTCCATGTTCTTGTAGCCGCCGTGACGACTGGTCTCGATGGTGCTGCTGAGATCGCCGCTAAGCTTTTCCGGGATCGCCCGGGTGACGAAGTTGATGACGCCGCCGACGTTCTGCGGTCCGTACCGCACAGAGCCCGCGCCGCGCACGACGTCGATGCTGTCCAGGTTGCCCGACGAAATCGGCGCCATCGACAGCTGTGGCTGACCATAGGGCGCAAATGCCGCTGGCACGCCATCGATCAACACAGTCGAACGCGGCGAAAGGCGCGACGTCAGCCCGCGGACGCCGACGTTGAGGGAAATATCGCTGCCCCCGGTGCCGTTGGATTCCTGCACTTGCACACCCGGGATACGCCGCAGCACGTCACCAACGTTCTGCGCGCCCTGCTCGACCATCGCCTGGCGACGCACCACGGTTCGCGCCCCCGGGTGGTTCTGCACCACCGCCTCATCCGCGTCGCCCAGCCAGTCGCCGACGACGTTCACTTCCATGGGGGCAATTTCGAGATTGCCGGGTGTGGCCGAGGCGCTGGCCCCCTGAGGTTTGAGCACAACGGTGTCGTCGGAGATTTCGTAGTCCAGGCCGCTGCCTTTGAGCAGTGAGCGCAACGCCTGCTCGGGCGACAGATTGCCATCGACCGCTGGTGCCTGTTTTCCGACGACAAGATCAGGGCTGAAGAACAATTGCAAAGACGTCTGCTGTCCGAGTTGACTCAATGCCGCGCCCAACGGTTGCGCCTGGATATGAATGACCGCAGGCGCACTTTCGGCATAACTGTTGCCAGCACTGGCGCCGACCGCAAGCGCCAGCGCCCAGGGCAACCAGCGGGAAGATTGCGGCCCTGCCACCGCACGGCTGACGGCCAGTTCAAGCGCATTGAGTGTGTTGTTTTTCACGTCGGGTCTTGTCCTGAAGGTTCCAGATACGGAGCGAATCTGCGTTGTTATGAATGCTAAGCAATCGCAGTTGGACAAGAAGACGAAGGACGCTGAAAAAACCTGAATCTATCGCGAAAATATTTCCTGACTGCCGTCGGCCAGGGTTCTGACGGCGACCGGCAGGATGCTTGGCAAGGCTCGCAACAGCGCGTCCGTGTCGTCGGACTTGAACACGCTGGTCAGGCGCAGACCGGCGGTTTTTCCTTGGGCAACCCGCAACGGTTTTTCCCGGTAACGGGACACCTCGGCCACCACGTCACTCAGCGTGGCATTGTCGAATACCAGTTTGCCGCTGCGCCAGGCGGTAATCGCTGCCGTGTTCACCGAAGCCGCCGGCGTCACGTTGCCGGCGGCGTCGATGCTTGAACCCAGTCCGGCCGTGAGCGTGACCTGATTGCCCGGCTCCGCATCGCGGCCTTTGACCTTGACCGTGCCGGATTCCACGACCACAGAGGTCCGCGCCTGATCGCGTCGAACATCGAAGCGAGTGCCGGTGACCGTTACCGTGCCGTTGCCGGTCTGCACCACGAATGGCCGCGAGGTGTCGTGCTCGACACTGAACATGGCCTCGCCCTGAACCAGTTCGACCTGCCGGCGCTTGTTGAAGAAATGCACATTGATGCGTGTGCGCGCGTTGAGATCGAGCACTGAACCGTCGGGCAGCGCCACCTGCCGCCGCTCGCCAGTCACCGTCGCGAATTCGGCACTGTAATCAGGCTGCCGGTTCAGGCCGACGTACGCACCCCCTGCCACTACCATCGCCACCAGACTGGCAGCGACCGCGTATCGGATGAATGATCGACGCGTCGTTGAGGGCACCGGCAACGCTGCAGGCGCGTCGGCTGTGCAGAGCGCCTGAAGGCGTGCATCGGGCAACAGATCCACCGCGCCCCAGAGATTCTGCAGCAAGCGGAACTCATGGGCATGCTGGTCATGCTGAGCGAGCCAGGTCTGGAAGCCGGCATGCTCTTCCGGGGAGAGGGCACCGTCGCGCGACCGGGCAAACCAGAAGGCCGCCTGATCCCGCACGGCATCTGCGCCGCATGCGCACTCACGGTCCATCGTCATGAAAAATCCCGGGCAGATAGAAGGCGGGCATGTTCCCGCAGGCAATGCTTCATGGCAGCGACGAATCCAGCCGGTCGCGCAAATGGCGAAGCGTGCGGATCATATACTTTTCCACCATGTTTTTGCTCAGCCCCAGTCGCTCGGCGATTTCAAGCTGCGTCAGGCCTTCAAGCTTCTGCCAGATGAACACCTTGCGACAGTTGAGCGGCAACTCGGCCAGCGCACGCTCGATGGAATCCGCCAGCTGAATGGCATGCATGAAGGCTTCAGGGTCGTCTGCCTGGGTGACCGCATGGTCGTGGGATTCTCGCTCCAGTTCCGAACGCCGGTCCTCTCGACGCCAGGTGTCGACGGCGATATTGCGCGCAGTCTGGTGCAGATAGGCACGTGGTTGCTCGACGCTCGCTGCCCCCGATTCCAGAACCCGCACGAAGGCGTCATGGGTCAGGTCTTCTGCCTGATGACGGTTTTTCAGACGACGGGTCCACGTGCCCACGAGCTCTTCGTAATGATCAAGAAAGCCTTTGCCACGGGGCAGCTTGAGAGTCATGGGTCGGCGACAGTGGAGGGGCGGAGGGCGCGAATAATAATGGTTCTTATTAAAGCGTGCAATCCGCTCCAGAGCCCGCCGATCAAGTCGGCGAGATGGTCGCCAGTACACCGATCATCAAAGTCAACGCCAGAAAACCAACCAGAAAAATTGCGAGCTTGGCCATGGGGCCTCCTACACGAAGTTTGCGGTACAGAAGAATTCGAGCCAGGTGCAGCGTTCCGGTCAGGCTTGAAGAGATGGCCGGCATTGAGCTCATTGTCGGCCGCGCATCTGTTTCAGTACAGATTCAGCTAACGGTAAAAAATACGGATCAGATGAGCGCTGGGCAGCTGCCGGCGTGTCTGAATCGGCGTGGAGGCGCGCTTGCACATGACCATTGCGCCCTCGCGGGCCGCGGCGACGCAGCGGCTTGACGGCCACCCGCGGCCCAGAGCATTGGCGCCCGGATCTGCGGCTTGGCATGAAGGAGATACTTCATAAAAAAGCTGAAACAGTTGGAATTTCCGTCAGCGGCGACGCTCGAACAGAAGACCATGGCCTTTTGCCGTTACGCCGGCCGCAGTGGGTACAACGTTCCAGCACATCATTCACTTCTCTGACGCATTCGGTCAGTGCACGAGGACCAGGTTATGCAAAACAGCGAAATCACCCCGACATTGCTTCACGCCATGTTGAAGAATCAAAGCGCCCTCACCGACGCCCTGCAGGGCATTGCCAACTGGATCGAAGACCAGAATGGTTCGGTTGTAGCCTTCTCGGTCAGAGAGTCACTGCGTTCGATCGAAGAGAACCGCAAAGTCATCGGCACCTGCATCAGCCAGCTGATGAACCCGAACTGACACTTTCACCTCGTATAGCCCCTTTTCGGCAGGACCCGATCGACTCGTCCCCCATGAAAAAGCCCGGTCAACGGCGCGCCGATGCAAGGGCGGCCGGTGACCGGGCTTGGGTCCTCAAGGCAATGTCAGTGAAGATCGAAGCGGTCCAGATTCATCACTTTCGTCCACACCGCAACGAAGTCTTTGACGAATTTGTCTTGCGCGTCTGCGCTGGCGTAAACCTCGGCGATGGCGCGCAGTTGAGCGTGAGAGCCAAACACCAGATCCACCCGGGTGCCGGTCCACTTGACCTCGCCGGTCTTGCGGTCCCTTGCCTCGAACGTGTCTTGGGTGTCTGACGTCGCTTTCCACTCAACGGCCATGTCCAGCAGGTTCTTGAAGAAGTCGTTGGTCAAGGCCCCGGTACGGTCGGTCAGCACCCCATGCCTGCTCTGCCCGACGTTGATGTCGAGCACCCGCAACCCACCCAGCAGCACGGTCATTTCGGGGGCGGTCAGCGTCAGCAACTGCGCCTTGTCGACAAGCAGCTTTTCAGCCGACACCGTGTATTGCCCTTTCAGGTAGTTGCGGAAGCCGTCGGCAATGGGTTCAAGAAAACCGAACGACTCCACGTCGGTCTGCTCCTGCGAAGCGTCCATGCGCCCGGGCGTGAACGGCACCGTGACAGCGTGGCCGGCATTCTGGGCAGCCTGCTCGACCCCCGCACTCCCTGCCAGCACGATCAGGTCCGCCAGAGAGACTTTCTTGCCGTTCGACGCACTGTTGAACTCACGCTGAATGCCCTCGAGCACGCCCAACACTCTAGCAAGTTGCTCGGGCTGGTTGGCCGGCCAGTCTTTCTGCGGCGCCAGGCGCAGCCGCCCGCCATTGGCACCACCGCGCTTGTCGGAACCGCGGAAGGTCGAAGCGGCCGCCCACGCCGTGGACACCAGTTGTGAGACGGAAAGCCCGGCGGCGAGGATTTTGCTTTTCAGCGCGGCGACATCGTTGTCGTCCACCACGGCATGATCACGCTCAGGAATCGGGTCCTGCCAGAGCAATTCTTCAGCTGGCATTTCCGGGCCGAGGTAGCGCGCCAGCGGTCCCATATCGCGGTGCGTCAGCTTGAACCAGGCACGAGCGAAGGCATCGGTGAGCTGCTCCGGATTGTCGCGAAAGCGACGGGCAATCTGCTCGTACTTCGGATCGAAACGCAGTGCCAGGTCGGAGGTCAGCATGCGTGGTTCCTGCCGCTTGGCAGGATCGTGGGCATGAGGAATCTGCCCGGCACCGGCGCCGTCCTTCGGCTTCCACTGATGCGCCCCGGCCGGGCTTTTGGTCAGCTCCCAGTCGAAGGCGAACAGGTTTTCCAGGTACTCGTTGCTCCACTGAGTAGGGGTTGAAGTCCAGGTCACTTCCAGACCGCTGGTGATGGTGTCGGCGCCCTTGCCGCTGCCAAACGAATTGCGCCAGCCAAGCCCCTGCTCTTCGAGCCCGGCCGCTTCCGGCTCCGGACCGACGTTATCGGCGGGCCCTGCGCCGTGGGTCTTGCCGAAGGCGTGGCCACCGGCGATCAACGCGACGGTCTCCTCGTCATTCATCGCCATGCGGCCAAAGGTCTCGCGGATGTCTTTGGCGGATTCCGCCGGATCAGGCACGCCTTCCGGGCCTTCGGGGTTCACGTAGATCAGCCCCATCTGCACGGCGGCGAGCGGGTTTTCCAGGTTTCGCGGTCCGGACAGGGTGCGACTTTCTTCCTCGCCATGCTTTTGCGGCTCGGCAACCAGATCGCCATGTCCGGGCTGTTCCATATCCTTGTGCGCGCCGTAGCGGTCCTCGCCGCCCAGCCAGGTGGTTTCCGCGCCCCAGTAAACGTCTTCGTCCGGTTCCCACACATCAGGGCGTCCGCCGGAATATCCGAACGTCTTGAAGCCCATGGATTCCAGCGCGACGTTACCCGTGAGGACGATCAGATCGGCCCAGGAGATCTTGCGCCCGTACTTCTGCTTGACCGGCCAGATCAGCCGCCGCGCCTTGTCCAGGCTCACGTTGTCGGGCCAGCTGTTGAGGGGCGCAAAGCGCTGCTGCCCTGCCCCCGCGCCGCCGCGCCCGTCGCCTGTGCGGTAGGTGCCTGCACTGTGCCAGGCCATGCGCACGAACAGCGGGCCATAGTGCCCGAAGTCCGCCGGCCACCAGTCCTGGGAACGGGTCATGACCTCGCGCAGGTCCTGTTTCACTGCCTCGAAGTCCAGACTCTTGAACTCTTTGGCGTAGTCAAACGCCTCGTCCATGGGGTCGGACAAGGACGAATGCTGATGAAGAATTTTAAGGTTCAGTTGGTTCGGCCACCAGTCACGGTTCGTGGTGCCACCGCCGGCCGCGTGATTGAAAGGGCATTTCGATTCTGTTGCCATGATGGGTCTACCTTTGGTCGTGTTCACCTGGCGCCCGCCGCTGCGCAGCCAGGACGACCATGGGTGAACTCAGTAGCAGAGAGTGCGGGCCAGCCGGCACATCGTCCGGGCAGGCCGGTCATGAAGCACAGCGGATCGACGAAATGATCGCCGAAACCCGGTTTCACGACCCAGGCAGCAAGCTTGAGCTCATTCTTATCTCCTTATCAGGTTCGAACCGGTCGGACTTCGGCCGACGCAGCATCAAGACTAGCCGCCTTCGGCCAGACTTCTAATAGCCAGAGCATTGATCGGTGATAGAGGGAGTCTTTCAGCGAAGGCGAGTCAGAGCCGAACCCGCTGCCAGGCGCGTCATGACCGGTTTTCGGTCACTCTGCTAATCTGCACGGCCGACCTTCATGCAGGCTGCGCCAATGATCAAGATCCGCACCATGACCATGGACGACTACGACGATGTCATCGACCTCATGCGCCAGACGCCGGGCATCTCCCTGCGCGATGCGGATTCACGCGAGGCAACGATGCGATATCTGCAGCGAAATCCCGGCATGAGCTTCGTCGCCGAGGCCGAATCGGGCCTCTGCGGCTGCGTCATGTGCGGGCACGACGGGCGACGCGGGTATTTGCAGCACCTGTTGGTGCTCCCGCAGTTTCGCCGTCAGGGCATCGGCGATGCACTGGTCAAGCGTTGCCTGGCCAGCCTGGAAGAACAGGGCGTGCATAAATGCCACCTCGATGTGCTGAAGACCAATGAGTCCGCCGCTCGCCACTGGCATAACCGGGGCTGGCAACTGAGGCGCGACATCGACCGGTATTCGTTCACCCGTCCAGGCAACGAAAACGCCTGAACGGCGTATGGCCGGGCCTGGGTGCCCGTCCCCTACTGCGCAGCCGCCGCGGGCTGGCGTCTGCCATACACCAGCAGGCCGCTGATGAAAATCAGGCCGATGCCGAACACCGAACTGGCGACCGGGTAATTGCCGAACAGCAGGATGCCGTAGATCGTCGCAAAGATGATCTGCAGGTAACCCAGCGGCGCCAGCACCGACGAGGACGCAAACCGGTAGGATTGCGCCATCAGGAAATGCGCGCACAGGCCGAGCCCGCCCAGCACCAGCAACAGTCCCACTTGCAGCCAGTCGGGATGCGCCCAGTAAAACGGCACGATGACGCTCAGGATCAGCGTGCTGAACACACCCACGTAAAAGCTGCACACCGAAGGGCTGTCGGTCTCACTGGCCAGTTGGGTGAGCAGTTGGTACAACGCGAAAAACAGCGCCGTGGCCAGCGGAAACAGCATCCACAGCGTGAACGAATCGCTGGCCGGATTGATGATCACCAGCACGCCGATGAACCCGAGCACCACCGACAGCCATTGAAAACGGTCAGCCTTGATGCCAAAGAAAAACGGCGACAGGATCGTGACGAAGGCCGGCGCGAGAAACACCAGCGCGGTGGACTCGGCGATCGGGACGTGGGTCAGGCCAAACAGAAAAGTCAGGCTGTCGGCCAGCAGACAGACCGCCCGCAGCAAATGCAGCCATGGCCGTCGGGTGTGGAACACCTTTTCACCCTTGCTGCGCAAAATCACCGTGGTCACCAGCGCCGAATGCACCAGGTAGCGCGCCCAGGCCACGAAGATCACCGGGAGCGAGAATATCAGCGTCTTGGAAATGGCGTCATGACTGGCAAACACCAGCGCCACGCCGGCCATTAACCACATGCCGATGACGTGACGGTGGGAACGGTGATCGGAAGTCATTTCAGCGCCTGATGGTCGAAGGAGTGCCGAATACACACTGAAGGGTCTGGCACGTCAAGGGCCCGCTGGCGCAAATGCAGCAGGCTTGAACGCAAATGCAGCCTGTCTCCCGCCTGGCAGGCCCGACGAGCGCTGATCAGCTGCGCTCCGGGTCGCCTTCGGCCTGCTCAACGTTGCGCTGACTTCTGCGCCCCAGGCCGATGCCGGTCAACACCACGAGCACGGCGGCGATCCCGCTGGCCGCCCAGTGCAGCCACGCAGCATCCGGCAGGTAAGGCTGCAGCGAAGGGTCACTGACCGCCATACCGCCAGCGATCCAGCCGATCAGCCCGCCGCCGGCGATCACCAGCCAGCTGAAGCGTGCCATCACCGCCAGCACGAAACGGCTGCCGATGACGATGATCGGGATACTGACGACGACCCCCGCCGCCACCAGATACACGTTGCCGTTACCGGCTGCGGCCACGGCCAGTACGTTGTCCAGCGACATCACGACGTCGGCGACGATCACGGTCCTGATCGCCGTCCACAGCCGCGTGCCGCCGTCGATCTGTTCTTCGCCCTCCTCCTGATTGGCCGCCAGCTTGATGCCGATCCATAACAGCAGCGCGGCGCCGATCAGCTTCAGAAAGGGCAACGCCAGCAGGTGAACGGCGAAGAACAGCATGACGATGCGCAGCAGGATCGCCCCCAGCATGCCTCCGTAAATGGCTTTGGTCTGCAACTCGCGAGGCAGGCGACGGCACGCCATTGCGATGACCACTGCGTTGTCGCCGCCCAGCAGCAGATCGATGAGGACGATCTGTGCCAGGGCGGTCCAGATGAATGGATCTTGAAGCCAGGCCATGGGCGAAAAACCTTGTCGAACGCGTAAAGGAAGGGTGCCCGCTCAATAGCATGAGCCGGTCAAATGAGACCACCGGCGAGCGCCCTTGCCTTTGCGCTGGCGCTTTATCGCGGGCAATAAAAAACCCGCATGAGCGGGTTCTTTTATATCAACACCATTCCAACGTCCTGTCAGTAGCCTTCCGGGCAAATGGGCGATCATCCGTGACCGGCGAAGCACATCCAGCGCCTCGGTCGATGGATCCAATACTGAGCTTCTCGAGGCTGCGCGTACAGGGCGAGTTGGCTCCCTGTCGTGTAAGCCTTTTGCCATAGCGAATGGCGGCAATCGCCCGCGTCATGCGCAAGCTGCAAGGTGAAGGCATAATAGGCGCCATCTGAACGCAAGCCTGCCGACCTGTTGCACGCACCACGCAAGGGTCACACGCACAGGCGCGAAACACAGCGCAACGGGAAGCGATATGACACACCGCCTTGAGACACATGACGCCCTGTTCCTCGGGACCCGGGCCGACGCCCTCCTCCGCCCTGCCACTCTGCCGTGGGTGAACGCATGATTGAAGTCACCGAAGCCTCCATCGCCCAACTGCGTGCCGCGCTCGAGTCGGGTCAGACCACGTCGGTCGAACTGGTCCAGGCCTACCTCGCTCGCATCGACGCCTACGATGGCCCGGCAACCGCCACCGCCCTCAATGCGGTCGTGGTGCGCAACCCTGAAGCGCTCAACGAAGCCCGGGCCAGCGACTCGCGCCGGGCCAGCGGCCAGACCCTCGGCCCGCTCGACGGCATTCCCTATACCGCCAAGGACAGTTACCTGGTCAAAGGGCTGACGGCGGCCTCCGGCAGCCCGGCGTTCGCGAAACTCGTCGCCTGCCGTGACGCCTTCACCATCGAACGTCTGCGTGCAGGCGGCGCGATCTGTCTGGGCAAGACCAACATGCCGCCGATGGCCAACGGCGGCATGCAGCGCGGCGTGTATGGTCGCGCAGAAAGTCCCTACAACGCTGACTACCTGACCGCACCGTTCGCCTCCGGCTCCTCGAACGGCGCGGGCACGGCGACCGCCGCCAGCTTCTGCGCATTTGGCCTGGCCGAAGAAACCTGGTCCAGCGGACGCGGGCCAGCGTCGAACAATGGCCTGTGCGCCTACACGCCGTCGCGCGGAGTGATTTCGGTACGTGGTAACTGGCCGCTGACACCGACCATGGACGTCGTCGTGCCTTACGCCAGAACCATGGCCGACCTGCTCGAAGTGCTGGATGTCGTGGTCGCCGAAGACCCGGACAAACGCGGCGACCTGTGGCGCCTGCAGCCCTGGGTGCCGATTCCGTCGGTTGCCTCCGTGCGACCTCAGTCCTACGCAGCGCTGGCCACCGGGAGCGAAGCGCTCGCCGGTAAACGCTTCGGCATCCCGCGCATGTACATCAATGGCGATCCCGAGGCGGGTACCTCAGACGCGCCCGGCATCGGCGGCCCGACCGGGCAGCGCATCAACACCCGAGCGTCGGTGATCGATCTGTGGGAGCAGGCGCGCAAGGCGCTGGTGGCCCATGGCGCCGAGGTGATCGATGTGGATTTCCCGCTGGTGTCCAATTGCGAGGGCGATCGTCCCGGCGCGCCGACCGTGTTCAATCGCGGTCTGGTGTCGAAAGCGTTTCTGCACCATGAACTGTGGGACCTGACCGCCTGGGCTTTCGACGATTTCCTGCAGGCCAATGGCGACCCGAACCTGAACCGGCTGGTGGATGTGGACGGTCCGAAGATCTTCCCTCACGACCCCGGCACGCTGCCCAACCGCGAGGGCGATCTGGCAGCCGGCATGGACGAATACGTCAGGATGGCCGAGCGCGGGATCACGCCGTGGGACGAGATCGACACGCTGCCCGATGGGTTGCGCGGGCTTGAGAAAACCCGGCGCATCGATCTGGAAGAATGGATGGAGCGATTGGGCCTGGACGCCGTGCTGTTTCCCACCGTCGCCGACGTCGGCCCGGCCAACGCCGATGTCGACCCTGCGTCGGCGGATATCGCCTGGAGCAACGGCGTCTGGGTCGCCAACGGCAATCTGGCGATCAGGCACTTGGGCGTGCCGACGGTCACGGTGCCGATGGGCGTGATGGCCGACATCGGCATGCCGGTCGGGCTCACCTTTGCCGGTCGCGCCTACGACGACTCGGCGCTGCTGCGTTTCGCCTCGGCATTCGAGGCGGTGGGCAGCAAGCGAATGATCCCGCCACGCACGCCGCCGCTGTCGAACGCCAGCCAGTGACCTGATCAGGATCGGGGCGGCGCACGCCCCGACGCCTTCAATCTCCCCTTTCCAAGACGTCGGACGACGGCACGAAAAACAACGTGCCGGCGATCGCCAGGCTGATGTCCGGCAGCCGGTCGCAGGGTCACATTGGCGTGCACTGAGCAACAGATGGAGACAGGTCTTGTCGTTTGATGACAATTCGTGAAACATTTGTCGCCTTCCCGAGGCCAGCGACAGACCCCGCGGTCAACCGCGTGGACGAAACGGTCTCATGATCCGATACGCTGCCGGCACGCTCAGCGTCAGGCGCGTCAAACCTCAGGAGAAGCGTTCATGAGCAAGGCCCCTTACGTCCTGCCGAAAGTGTGGAAATACGAAGCGCCTTCCGGCGGTCAGTTCGCCAGCATCAACCGCCCCACCGCAGGGCCGACCCATGAAAAGGTATTGCCGGTGGGCAAGCAGCCATTGCAGCTGTATTCACTGGCCACGCCCAACGGCGTGAAGGTCACGATCCTCCTCGAAGAACTGCTCGCCCTGGGGCACACGGACGCGGAGTACGACGCCTGGCTCATCCGTATCGGTGAGGGCGATCAGTTCGGCAGCGGCTTCGTCGACATCAACCCGAACTCGAAGATTCCGGCACTGCTGGACCGCAGTGTCGAGCCGGCGATCCGGGTGTTCGAATCCGGTTCGATCCTGCTGTACCTGGCAGAAAAATTCGGCGCGTTTCTGCCCGAAGACCCTGCCGGTCGCACCGAGACGCTGAACTGGCTGTTCTGGCAGATGGGCGCCGCGCCGTATCTGGGCGGCGGCTTCGGGCACTTTTTCGCCTACGCGCCTGAGAAGCTGGAATACCCGATCAACCGTTTCACCATGGAGGCCAAGCGGCAACTGGACGTGCTCGACCGACGCCTCGGCGAAAGCCGTTATCTTGCCGGCGAGCACTACACCATCGCCGACATTGCAGTGTGGTCCTGGTACGGCCAGCTGGTGCGCAATACGGTCTATTCGGCTGCTGAGTTCCTTGCCGCGCAGGACTACACCCACGTGCAGCGCTGGGCCGAGGAAATCGCCAACCGGCCTGCGGTGGTTCGCGGTCTGCGGGTCAACCGGACCTGGGGCGAGGAAAGCCAGCAAGTAGCGGAACGGCATTCGGCAGCCGATCTGGACTGACCCTCGCTACCGGCGGGAACCCGCGCCGGGTTCCCGCTGCGGCATTCACGCTGCTTCAAGCTCGGCAAGCAGATCAGCGGGAATCACCCGATCACTGGCGGTGAGGTTTTCGCGCAGATGCGTCACCGATGAAGTGCCAGGGATCAAGAGGATATTCGGCGCATGTTGCAGCAGCCAGGCCAGCGCCAGGCAGAGGGGTGAAGTGCCCAGGCGCTCGGCGACGCTGGACAAGGTCTGCGATTGCAATGGCGTGAAGCCTCCCATCGGGAAGAATGGCACGTAGGCGATGCCCTGCCTGCCCAGTTCAGCGATCAGTTGTTCGTCATCGCGATGGGACAGGTTGTAGTGATTCTGCACGCACACCACGTCCGCGATACCCTGAGCCTGCACGACCTGCTGCGCGGTGACATTGCTCAGTCCCAGATGACGAATGAGGCCTTGACGTTGCAGTTCGGCAAGCGCGGTGAACTGCGCTTCGATGGATCCCTCGCCGGGCGCATGCATGTTGCCCCAGGCCCTGAAATTCACCACTTCCAGCACATCGACCCCCAGATTGCGCAGGTTGTCATGCACCGCTGACACCAGCTCGGCGGGACTCTGCGCAGGATTCCAAGAGGCGTCCGCGCCACGGGATGCGCCGACTTTCGTCACGATCACCAGATCGTCCGCATAAGGATGCAAGGCCTCGCGGATCAAGCGATTGGTGACGTGCGGCCCATAAAAATCAGAGGTATCGATGTGGTTAATGCCGCTGTCGACCGCTTCGCGCAGGACAGCGATCGCCGCCTGTGGGTCTTTCGGCGGCCCGTAGACTTGCGGGCCGGCAAGCTGCATTGCCCCATAGCCCATACGATTGACCGTGCGGTCGCCTAACCGGAAAGTGCCCGCCTTGCTCGCTTCGTTCATGCGTAATGTCCTCGTTTTCGGTGTGTGCAAGCACTATAGGCATTGACCACCTTCAAGGTAATCAGGTGCAATCGGCACGGGTTGTACGGATGAGCGAACAATGGCGACAGACATTCAGGACTTGCTGGCCTTCGTTGCCGTGGTCAACGCGGGCGGTTTCAGGGAAGGTGCGCGGGCGAGCGGGAAGTCAGCCTCCAGCCTGAGCGATGCAGTGCGACGCATGGAGGCACGCATGGGCGTGCGGTTGCTCAACCGGACCACGCGCAGCGTCGCGCCGACCGAAGCGGGGGCGCGCCTGATGGAACGCATCGTGCCGGCACTGGGCGAAGTAGAGTCGGCACTGGACGTGGTCAACGATTTTCGTGACCGGCCCTCCGGAACGCTCAGACTCAATGTGCCGGTCAGCGCGGCGCGGCTGGTGTTGCCGACGCTCATCACGCCTTTCCTGCAAGCCCACCCCGACATTCGTCTGGAAGTGGTGGCCGAAGAAAGCTTCGTCGACATGCTGGCTGCTGGCTGCGATGCCGGTATCCGCTACGACGAGCGTTTGGAACAGGACATGATCGCCGTGCCCATCGGGCCACGCACTCAACGTTTCGCGACCGCAGCCTCGCCGGCCTACCTGGCTGCGCGTGGACGCCCCGAACACCCCAGAGATCTGCTCGAGCACAGTTGCCTGCGCGGTAAATTCCCCAGCGGGGCGATGCCGCTCTGGGAATACGAGCGAGACGGCGAACTCGTCCGCGTCGATCCATCAGGACCGCTGATCGTCAGGATCGGCGGGGCCGTCGATCTGGCCGTGCAGGCGGCTGTCGATGGTCTGGGCATTATCTTTCTGTTCGAGGACTGGCTGCGTCCCTACCTGGACAGCGGCGCGCTGGAGCCTGTCCTCGAACCCTGGTGGCAGCGTTTTTCCGGACCGTTCCTTTACTATCCCGGGCGACGCTACCTGCCCTCTCCGCTGCGTGCGTTCATCGACTTCATCAACGCTCAGCGCTGATCAGTCCCGAAACCCGATCAAACGGGCTCACTCGCCAGCGCTGGCCTCGACATGACAAGCCCGAACATCGCCAGCAGCGCAAGCATGATCACCAGGGATCCGAACACCTGGGCGGTGGCGATGATGTCGATTCCGCTGGCAACCGCGTAGCCGGCGGCGATTGCCGGTGCGCCCATGCCCAGATAGCAGCAGACGAACGCCACCGAGAGCACGCCGGTCAGCTGATGAGCGAGTGCCTTGGCGACGACCAGGCGTATGCCACCCTGAAAACCGGTGCCGAATCCGGCCCCGGCCAGCGCTACGCCACAGAAAAAGACCGTCACCGATTGCGCGTGCAGTGAGGCCAGCGACAACGCCATGCCGGTCAGCAGACCGGCGCTGCCGGCCCAGGACAGCTCGCGCGCGGTTCGCGTTCTGAGGGCCAGAATGGCGACCACGCCGCTGCCGGAAAACACCGCCAGCGCCACGCCTCCCATCAGCGACGCGGGCAAACCGAAAACGGTTCTGATCAGTGCCGGACCCAGCGATGCATAAAAGCCCGCCAGCGCCCATCCGGCGACGAACACCGCCGAGGCGACCAGCATGGCACCGCGTACCTGCGCAGGGACCGCAAACTGCGGGATCAATGATCGCAGCATTCCCGACCGCGCCGTGACCGTGTCCCTGATCAACAGCAGCCCCGCGAACTGAGCGATGAAGATGGCGCCCAGTACCGCGAAAACCGTGTGCGTGGGGAACGGCAGAAACTGCACCAGAACACTGCCGACCAGCGCACCCAGCGCGCTGCCGCTGACCGGTGCGATGGCGTTGGCGACTGCCCCGCGCTGTCGGTCGATATCGATCAGTCCGGCCCCGACCGCCGAGACAGCCGCGCCGGTAGACAACCCTTGCAGCACCCGTCCATCGATCAGGTCGCCCAGACCGTCGGCAGTGCCCATCAGATACATCGCGAGCATTTGCGCGAGCGTGGCGACCAGCAGCACTGGCCGCCGTCCGATGTAGTCCGACAGCCTGCCGACCACCAGCAGCGCGACCAGCACCGACAGCGAATACACGCTGAAGATGTAGGTGATCGTCACCGGGGAGAAATGCCACTCGCTCTGGTAAATCGGGTAAATCGGCGTCGGCACGCTCGAACCCGCCAGGAAAGACAGGGTGATCGAGGCCAACAGGTAGAAACGCATGCGGGGCGAAAGACGCTGTTGCGTCCGGAACACGCCAGCAGGCGCCGATTGGGCTGAGATATCGCTCATGTTTGCCTCACTTCAGCACAGATGATTGATCAGCAGGCAGGCGCCAGACGCGAAAATCGCCATGCCCACGCTCAAACGCAACACTCGCCAATGGCAGACTGGCGCACTGGCCACGAACGCCATCCTTACGCCCCGATCAGCGGCGAATAGGCGCAGGCTTTGGTGACATCCGCGCGCGGGTTGGAGATGGCGTCGTGCATTAACCCCACCACCTTGCCACCGCTGATCAGGGCCGGAACGTCATGGCTGGGCAGAAGAAATTTGCTGTCGGCCAGCGCGCGTTTGATGGCTTTTTTCTCTTCCAGCGTCGACATCGCACGGTTAGCGGTAATGGTCGGCTCGTGGGCCGCCTGATCGAGAATCGGGTCGATGATTTGGTCTTGCAGGTTGTACGCGATGTCGCCACAGATGTTGGCCATGCCTTCATCGGTTTCGACCAGAATCGACAATGAGCCGGGCGTATGACCGCCGGCCAGTCGCACGGCAACGCCCGGGATGACCTCTTCTTCGAAGGTGCCATCGACATCGAACAGGCGAATCGCGCCTCGGGTGTGCAAGCGGTCAATCAGGTGCTTGGTGTCGGCAGCGGTGTACATCAACGGGCCCATGATGCCCGACGCAGCAAACTCCAGTTCGCGGCGGGAGATGCCCACCGTCGTCGCCATCGGGAACAGATCGGTCATGCCGACATGATCGATGTGTGCGTGGGTGTGCAGGATGTGCCGGATGTCTTGCATCCGCAGGCCGTGCTGAGCGAGATGGTATTCCAGCGTCATCTGCGGCGTGACTTCGTACGGCAGCCCGAATGCCGCGTATTGCTCGACGCTGCGGGAGCCGGTGTCAACCAGAATGGGCTCCTGACCGCCGGTGATCAGAAAGCCCAGCACAGGAATAGTCACCTGCTGGCCGGGGTTGCGGAACATGACCAGACCACTGGAATCAAGCTGCATATTGCCGAGGTTGATCGGGTGGATTTTCAACGCCATGGTGATTCTCCTTACAGATGAATACCTGTTGTCAGGCAAGGCTTCGCCGTCGCCGGGCTGCGAAGCTCGAAGCTGTGGTTGAAAGGCTCATTGGGTGTGGCGCGAGCGGCACGGGCTAACCAGCCAAATGCAGGACCACCTCACGCCGTTTAGAACCGACCGGTTCAATATAGATCGAGTGAACAGCAGTCTGCAACATATACAAACGATTAGTTCAAAACTACTTTTGGTTAGGGCGTTGCTCAGAGCATCCGCACGGCCTGCATGAATTGCCCCACCGGATCGCTGTTTTCAGCCTTTGGCAGGCTGCTTTCAACGCACACCCCGGAGAAAAATGTCATCACGATGTCGGCGATGACCTGAGGTGGCAGCTTAGGGTTTTCGGCGCTGATATTCGCGGCGATTTCGGGAAGCAGGCGTCGGTGGCATTCCGCCAGGACGTGACGGATTTCGTCGGAAAGCAGGGCGAATTCGCGCAATGCATTGACCGAGAAACAGCCCACACAACCGCTCTCCTGCGGCTCGCACAGGCGCAGGAAGCGCTCGACGTTGGCCCAGCCCAGCGGCTCCTGCGCCAGGATCCCCAGCGCACCGCGGTTCTGGTAGTAGTACACCAGGGCGTTGAAGAACAGATCCTGCTTGTCCTTGAATTCCGAATAGAGCCCGGATTTGTTGACGCCGGTCGCCTGTTCGAGGTGCTGCAGCGACGTGCCGGCAAAGCCGTATTTCCAGAATACCGGCAAGGCTTTTTCGAGGACGGTTTCCCGACTGAATTTCCTGGGTCTGCCCATGACATCTCTCTCGTAGATCAGCGGCAATCAAAAAACATAGTGAACCAATCGGTTTATTATGCTACTTCTTTGCTGGCTGTTTCAGGATTATTTCCGTGAGCCCGCATTCTCGCCTTCTCGTTTTCACTGCTGCAGTGAAGCTACTGGCGTCATGCATGGCTTTTTCAACCACCTGTAATCGCCCAGCATGCCACACGCAACCTTGGCGCAGATGCGTCAGAACGAGAAGATTCACGCCCATGATCCGACTGGATGACCTCGACATCTTCGTAAAAGCCGCTTCGCAGGACAGTTTTTCTGCCGTGGCGCGCAAGCTCGACGTGCTGCCGGCACAGGTGAGTGCTGCGATCAAGCGCCTGGAGCGCGAGCTGGATATTCGCCTGTTCGCCCGCTCAACGCGCAGCCTGCGCCTGACTGCCGAAGGCGAGTTCTATCTGCCGTTCGCCCGCGAAGCGCTGCAGGCGCTGCACGCCGGGCATGAAGGCATTCGCACCGACGAAGACCAGTTGCAAGGCATGCTGCAGATTGCCTGTTCCTCCGATCTGGGCCGCAACGTGTTGCTGCCGTGGCTGCTGGAATATCGGCAGAACCACCCAGGCTTCGGATTGCGCCTCTCGGTGTCGGACAAACTGGCGGATGTCTACCGCGAACCGGTGGATGTGGCGATCCGCTACGGCACTCTGCAGGACGCCACTTATGTCTGCTTGCCGCTCATTCCGGACAACCGCCGCGTGCTGGCGGCGTCGCCTTCGTACATCGCCCGACACGGCAAGCCGCACTCCCCTGCCGATCTGATCCACCACGCCTGCCTGCAATACGAACTGAACGGCAAGGTCTACGACAAGTGGAGATTTCCCACTGCTGACGGCGTTCTGTCGGTGACCGTCAAAGGCCCCGTGATCAGCGATGACGCCGACGTCATCCGACGCAGTGCGCTGGCCGGCCACGGCATCGTGTACAAGTCGTGGCTGGACATCAGCGCGGACGTGAAAAGCGGCGCGCTGGTCGTGCTCTGCACCGATCATCTGAGCGAAGCGTTTCCGCTGAATTTCATCTGCCCGCATCGCAAGCAGTTCTCCCCTGCGATTCGCCAGCTTTATCGCTGGATCAAGGACCGCTGCGTTGCGCTGTCGCTTGAAATGCCGCTGTTCACTCGCCCGCCCGACGAAACCCCAGGCCGCGACGGCGCAAGTATCGACAAGGCCTCAGCGGTTTTGCCGATCAGCAACGGCGCTGCTCATACGAAGGACTAGGGTCCACCTTCCGTTGGTACAAGTGTTTCAGCCGGGCCCTTTGCATACAGTTTCACGACGCAATCAACGGCAAACTTCAGGAGATCGGGCAATGGCACGTTTCACAGCGGTTTCGGCAGATCAGGCAAGCGGCGCAACCGCCGAGGTCTTCGCCAGCATCAAGCAGGCGCTGGGCAAGGTTCCCAACGCGTATGCCACCCTCGGCACCCTGGCGCCAGAAGCGCTGAAGGCGATGCTGGCGGTCGACAAAGTCCTGGCCGGCGGTCCGCTGAGCAAGCAGGATCAGGAAACCGTGAAAGTGACGATCAGCGAACTGGCCGGCTGCGACTATTGCGTGGCGGCCCACAGCATGGTCGGCAAACTGGTCGGCCTGTCCAACGACGCCCTGCACCAGATCCGCGAAGGTCAGTCGACCGGCGACGCCAGGCGCGATGCGCTGGTGACGTTCGTGCGCTACCTGGCGCTCAATCCCGGGACGCTGCCGCAGGCGCAGGTGGATGCCCTTCTGGAAGCTGGCTACAGCGGCGAAGAGGTCGTGCACATCGCTCTGGCGATCGCGGTCATCACGTTCACCAACGTGTTCAACCGGATCAACGATACCGTCGTCGATTTCCCCAAACCTCAATGACACATCAGCAGCCTCTGCGCGCTCGAAGGGTTCACTGATGAATACGACCCCCAACCTGCTGTCGTCCGACCCGAGCATCGCGGCGGCCTGCAAGGCCTTCGCCATTCCCGACCGGGTCCCGGCTTCGCCTCAGGAGCTTGATTGCCTCGGCAAAGGGCGGCACGCAACGTTGTCGGTCGGCGGTGATGACGTCGCGTTCTGGACGTTCGGCAAGGGCCCGCGAATTCTCTTGATGCACGGCTGGTGCAGTCGAGGCTCGCACCTGGCGGGCTTCGTCAAACCGCTGCTCGACGCCGGGTTTTCCGTCGTATTGTTCGACGCCCCGGCCCATGGCGAGTCCGCCGGAACGGTGTCGAGCATGATCCACGCGGGCCGCGCCGCGCTGGCCATCGCCTCGCAACTGGACGATGTGGCCGGCGTCATCGCCCACTCGGCCGGGTCGACTGCGGCGCTCTGGGCATTCGCCAACGGGCTGTCGGTACGCGGCAGCGTGCACATCAGCGGCCCCACCTCGCTGACTCAGGTGGTCATGGGCACTGCCCGCGCCCACGGACTGGATCAGAAACAGACCCAGGCCTTTCGCGACTGGGCGCAGGCCTTCGTCGGCGTACCGCTCGATTCGGTCGACCTTCCCGCGCTGACCGCACGTCTGTCCCATCCGGGGCTGATCATTCACGACACCGAAGACCGGATCGTCACGGTGGCGCAGTCGCTGGCCCTGCACAGCGCTTGGTCGACCTCGGCCCTGGTCACCACGACAGGGCTGGGGCATCGGCGGATCCTCGGCGATGCGAAGACCATGGAAAATGCCGTCGATTTTCTCAAAAACCATGTCTAGCCGCTCAACGCGAGTGCCCAGCCCACCCCGATGACGCCTTCCCGAATGCGTCACGTTTCACTTTCGTCGCCGCAGTGCAGGTGCTGCACTGATTTGCATATTTCTCCGCTAGTATTGTTCGACGATCATGCGCTCGTAAGGATAAAGGCCGCACATGGGCTGCCACAGCCCTCTATCGCCACACAATGACACCTGTGATGGAGCACGACATCCCTAAGGGGGAAGACATGCCCGATCCGCGTGTACTGCGGCATCTTTTAAGCAGTCCCAAGGGAGGCAAAATGCCGCGACCAATTACTCGCGCGGAGGCCGAAGTTCTCGAGCTGTTTCACGATTCGGTATTCGTACGAGACATGGGCGGAACGATCCATTTCTGGAACTCCGCTTCAGAGTCGCTCTATGGCTGGCCTTCCCAACAGGCTGTGGGCAACGACGCGGTGACCATGCTCAAGTGCGAGCCGGCGCAAAACGACGAAGATCCCTACACCCGACTGCTCGCCGACGGCCAATGGCAAGGCGAACTTTACCGCACGACCGGCTCGGGCAATCGCTGCCTGGTCAATGCGCGCTGGTCGTTGCGCCGCGACGCTGCCGGCAATCCGATTGGTATTCTGGAAACCGCCCACGACATCTCCTCGGCCAAAGAAACCGAGCAGCGCCTGAAGGAAAGCGAATACCGCTACCGCAACCTGTTTCAGGCCATGGCGGCCTCATTCTGGGAGCTGGACTTCACCGGCGTCGGCGTGCGCCTCAAAGCCCTGCTCGAATCCGGTGTGACGGACCTGGAAAGTTACTTCCTTGAACACCCGGAAGTGATTCGCGAGTATTTGCGCAACACCCGGATCGTCGACCTCAACGATCACAGCGTCAGGCTGTTCGGGCGTGGCGACCGTGAGGAAATGCTCGGCTCGGTCGACCGGTACTGGCCCGACGCGAGCCTGCAGACCTACGCCCGCTGTGTCGTCAAATCCCTTGCGAAACAGCCCAACAACATCGAAGTCACGCGCCTGAAAACCATCGACGGCCGCGAGCTGGAGTGTCTGTTCACCGCGTGTTTCTCCAAGGAAAACATTGCGAAGGGCATCATCCTGATCGGCATCATCGACCTTTCCGAGCAGGTCGCCGCGCGCCACGCACTGGAAGTCATGCAGACCGAGCTGGCGCATGTCGCACGCATTTCCAGCCTGGGCGAAATGAGCGCCTCCATCGCCCACGAGATCAATCAGCCGCTGGCGGCGATTTCCACTTACGCCGAAGCCGGGCTGCGCTGGCTGTTGCGTCCGGAACCCGATCTGAAGGAGGTCGAGATTGCGCTTCGGCGTATCGTCGATGACGCGCAGCGCACCGATGATGTGATCAAGCGTATTCGCAGCATGGCCTTGCGCAGGCCAGCAGAAGAAGTCGAAGTGGCGCTCAATGATGTGATTCGCGAATCGCTGCAGTTCACGCGTCACGAGCTGACCAGGAATGCCGTTGAACCGGTGTTGAATCTGGCCCCGACGCTGCCGATGGTCCGCGCCGATCGCGTGCTTCTGCAACAGGTGATCGTCAACCTGCTGATGAACGCAGCCCAGGCGATGGCCTCGGCCAATTCGCCGACGCGCGAACTGACACTCCAGAGCAGGCAGTTGCGCAACGGTACGATTGAAGTTCACGTCATCGACAGTGGCCCCGGCATCGCACCCGAGCATCTGGAAAAACTTTTCGAGAGCTTCTTCACCACCAAGCCGACGGGCATGGGCATGGGATTGCCGATCTGCCGATCGATCATCGAGGGCATCGGCGGAACGATTTGTCTGGCGAACAGAGAAGATGGCCGATCAGGCGCGCGAATTACCCTGACGTTTCCCGGTGTAACCGCCAGCACACAAGCGGTTTGAAGGACGGCAAGCGGGCATTCACGACAGCGCGAGTTGCCGCCCCGCCCGGACCAGATCGGCCAGTGTGCCGACGCCCATCTTGCGCATGGTATTGGCGCGATGAAGCTTGACGGTGATCTCACTGATCTCGAGATTGCCGGCAATCTGCTTGTTCAGCAGGCCATCCACCACGCCATGCATCACTTGTTTCTCCCGAGGCGTCAGAGACTCGAAGCGATGACGCATCAGCTGCAGATTGCGCTGCTTCTCGACGCGTTGACGATGGTCTTCGACCGCTCGGGCAACCGAGTCGAGCAAATCCTGCTGACGAAACGGCTTGGCGAAAAAATCCACCGCGCCGGCTTTCATTGCCCGCACCGACATCGGAATATCGCCGTGGCCGGTCATGAAAATGATCGGCATGCCACTGCCGGATTCCGAAAGCGCCAGCTGCACATCGAAGCCGCTGTAGCCCTGTAACCGCACGTCCAGCAGCAGACACCCGGCCGACTCGACCAGCGGGTGATCGAGCATGGCCTGGGGACTGGAAAACTCGGCGACGGTGTAACCCACCGATCTGAGCAGGCTGCCCAGCGCGCCGCGCAATACATCGTCGTCATCGACGACAAAGACCACCGGGGCTTCAACGGTTGCGGCTTTTGAGGCTTTCGCGGTGCCCATCCTGAATTCCATGCGTGACTGAGACGGAGGCGGCGCTTCTAGCGTGCGTCGAACGTTGAGCGTTCGACGCAGCCTGCGCCTGATAAGGGATTAGCTTACCGGAATCGGATTGTCCACCAGCGACTGATTGAATCCATGAATCAACCCGTGTTCCTGCGAGCCCGGGTTGTCACGCAGCGGACGAATGGCGTCGACGATCACTTCCGGCGTGTCAGTGGCCAGGCCCGCCATGGTTTCGGCGATGAATGCATCGAGCGGCATGGCGCGTGGATCATCGCCCTTGTAGATCAGGTCGGTGTTCACCCATGGCGGCGCGATTTCCTGAACGGTCACAGTGGTGTCGCGCAGGGTAAAGCGCTGGGACAGCGAATAGGAGTGCAGCGCCGCCTTGGTTGCGGAGTAGACCGCATTACCGGCCAGCGGCACGAAGGCCAGCACCGACGTGTTGTTGATGATCACCGAACGCGGTTGCGACTTCAGATGCTCGATCAATGCGGACGTCAGTCGCACGGGGCCCATGAAGTTGGTGGTCAGCGTGCCGACCATCGTCGCGTCGTCGATGTGCCCCGCCGCGTCGTCGAACGGCATGATGCCGGCATTATTGACCAGCACGTTCAGCGCCGGATAACGCTGGATCAGGGTCTGCGCCACGTCGTTGATGCTGGCGGGGTCGTTGATGTCCAGCTCGATGCTCTGCATGCCCGGGTTGGCAGCGGTGACTTCATCGAGCAGCGCCTTGCGACGGCCAGCGATGATGACGGTGTTGCCCAGTTTGTGAAAAGCCTCCGCCAGACCGCGGCCGATCCCGGACGCCCCGCCGGTGATGAAAATAGTGTTGTCGGTCATGTGCATGGTATTCATTCCTGATTCGGCGCATTTAATTAAGGCGCGGATCTAAATAGTTGCGTTGCCTGATAGTGGCTTTGCCTGACAGGCACGCGCAGGGAAGTTATTTGCCTTGTCAGAGGGGCAAATGACGGGATGCAATGATTGAACGGTAGTGACCAGAGCGAAGTTAGGCCCGATTGATCATCAGGGTCAATTCATACCATGGGTTAGGGTTGTCGACGCTAACAGGGTGCTATTGTAAGCAGCATCGCGCGGGCGATAATCGGTCGAACGCAGCAGCACTTTCGTTCTTGCGCTGAAAATCGGGAATCTGAAGGTCGCCCGGACCGGCATACGCGATGTGCAGGCAAAAAAAAACGCTGCATGGACTGCAGCGTTTTTCAGGGGGATCGATCCGTCAGCGGGCCTTGAGGGCCGTGACGATCAACCATTTTGACGACCGTAGCCCATGATGGTGTAGTCCAGAGTGCGAGTCACACCGGCGCCATCGACATAGACCATTTTGGAGTTTACCAGGCCATCGACATTTTCAGGATCCTGGGCGTTTTTGATGCTGATGACTTTGGCAACATCGATGCCTTTGTGACGGTTATACTGCTCGACCTGGCTCAGTGGCTGGGCGCTGACAGAAGTGCTGGCAACTTCATTGGCCGATGCAAATACACTGACCATCGAAAGAGCGGCGAAGGCTAAATATTTCATTTTGAATCTCCAGAAAGTAGGTATGTTCAGTAAGTAAGCAAAGCGTCTTGTCGTTTGCTTCTGGTGCCCATTCTTGCTGGAAACTTCGAAGATGATAAATGTTTAAAATCGATAGGGTCCATCAGCGCTATTGATGGCTAAGTTGATTACATCAATACCAGTAATAGACCCTTACCGGTTGTGCTGTTAACCCACTGAACAGAACGATAACGACCCGGCCCTGGCACGGGACGAACGAGAACAAACCGAAGCCTGCGCAGGCCACAGAAGACCCTTCTGCCAGCCATGCGCGTCAACCGTGATGACCTTCAGAGGTTGCGATGCAGAAATTGATGATCAATGGTCAGGAGCACCAGCTGGATGTCCCCGACGACATGCCACTGTTGTGGGTCCTGCGGGATGTGATGGGTCTGACCGGGACCAAATACGGGTGTGGCATTGCGCAGTGCGGCGTCTGCACGGTGCATCTGGACGGCCAGGCCGTGCGCTCCTGCGTATTGCCAGTGAGTGCGGTTGCAGGTCGCAAGGTGACCACGATCGAAGCGGTCGGCGAACAAGCCGTCGGCCAGGCCGTACAGAAAGCCTGGCTTGAACATGAAGTCGTGCAATGCGGCTACTGCCAGTCCGGGCAGATCATGTCGGCCGTCGCGCTGTTGCAGGAACATCCCAAGGCCAATGACGAACAGATCGTCAATGCCATGTCGGGCAACCTGTGCCGCTGCGCCACCTACACGCGCATTCGTGCCGCCATCAAAAGCGTCAGTCAGGCCTGAAGGAAGTCATCATGTCCGATACACAAACATCCGCCACGATGCTCTCGCGTCGAGGGCTGCTCAAGGGCGGTGCATTGCTCGGCGGCCTGGTCGTCGGCACCTACCTGCCGCCGATGGTGTCGCGCAGCTTCGCGGCCGGCGCAATCAAGGGCGCGAATCTGGGCGACAACGCTGAAAAAGGTTATGGCGCCTTCGTGCGCGTCGATCAGACCGGCGCCGTGACCGTCATCTCGCCCAAGATCGAGATGGGCCAGGGCGTGCAGACCGGCATCGCGATGATGGTCGCCGAGGAGCTCGAAGTCCCGCTCAGCCAGGTCACCATCGCCGAGGCGCCGCCCAACGCTGCGCTGTACACCGACCCGTTGCTGACCTTCCAGGCCACCGGCGGCTCTACGTCCACGCGCTACACCTGGGAGCCGCTGCGCAAGGCCGGCGCCGGTGCGCGCATCGTGCTGGTCCAGGCGGCGGCCATCCGCTGGAACGTCGCGCCCAGCCAATGCCGTGCCGAGAACGGCAGAGTCATCGGGCCCAACAACCAGAGCGCGGGCTATGGCGAGCTGGTCGACGCCGCCGCGGCGCTGCCCTTGCCGACCGATATCCCGCTCAAGCCGGTCGCCGAGTTCAAGCTGTTGGGCAAACCCGCCCAGCGTCTGGACACGCCGCACAAGGTCAACGGCAGCGCGAAATTCACCATCGATCTGCAAGTCCCAGACATGCTGATCGCGTCCACCCTCACCTGCCCGGTATCGGGCGGCAAGCTGCGCACTGTCGGCAATGAGGACGCTGCGCGCAAAGTGCCCGGCGTGCGCGACATCGTGCGCCTGGACAACGCCGTCGCGGTCACCGCGAGCAACTTCTGGGCGTGCCAGCAGGCGCTCAAGGCGCTGAACATCGAATGGGACATGGGTCCACATGCCGGTCTCGACTCCGCGCAGCTGGACAAATCGCTGTTCGAGGCGAGCGCTGGCGACGGCGTCTTCGCCCACCAGGCCGGCGACATCGCCAATGCCCTGAAGAATGCGTCCAGCCGTTTCGAAGCCATTTATGAGCAGCCGTTTCTTTCCCACTCGCCGCTGGAGCCGATGACCTGCGTGGCCCACGTACGTCCCGACGAATGCGAATTGTGGGTCGGCTGCCAGGCGCCGGGGCTTGCCCAGATGGGCGCCGCCAAGGTCTGCGGCCTGCCGGTGGAAAAGGTGGTGATCCACAACCAGTTGATCGGCGGAGGATTCGGTCGGCGTCTGGAATCGGACTTCATCTTTCAGGCGGTCGATATCGCCCGTCAGTTGAGCTATCCCATCAAGCTGATCTGGAGCCGCGAAGAGGACATGACGCATGACCGTTATCGTCCGCATTACATTGACCGGCTGACCGCGGCGCTGGACAAAGACTTGCGCCCGGTGGGCTGGGAACATCGCATCGCGGGTGCCTCGGTGGTGGCGGCATACCTGGGCGGGCTGCCACCGGACGGGGTCGATTTCGACGCCGTGGAAGTGGCCAAGGACCCGATCTACACCCTGCCTCACCTGCAAGTGCGGTATATCCGCCACGACCCGCAAGTGATCCCGGTTTCCTGGTGGCGAGGCGTGGGTCCGCTGCGCAGCACCTACGCACTGGAGTGCTTCATCGATGAGCTGGCGCATAACGCCAAGGTCGATCCGGTGAAATACCGGCTCGGGCTGATGCAATCGCAACCTCGCGCGCAGGCGGTGCTGACCAGAGCCGCGCAACTCACTGACTGGGACACGCCTCTGCCGGCCGGATCCGGACGTGGCGTGGCGGTGACAGCGGTGTTCGGCAGCTTCGTTGCCACCGTCGTCGAGCTGGAAAAACAGGGCGACAAGGGCCTGCGCATCAAGCGATTGGTCACAGTGATCGACTGCGGTTTTGCCAACAACCCGACCTCGGTGGCCTCGCAGATGGAAGGCGGCACGCTGTTCGGTCTGTCGGCGGCACTGTTCAACGAAATCCTCATTGAAAACGGCCAGGTCCAGCAGACCAACTTCCACGAGTATCGGCAGATCCGCATGAGCGACGCGCCACCGGTGGAGGTGCACATCGTCGACAGCGTCGAAACGCCCGGCGGCGTGGGCGAGACCGGCGCAGTGCCGGCCGCGGCAGCGCTGGTCAACGCGTTGTTCGCGGCCACCGGGGTTCGCGAGCGTCGTCTGCCCCTGAGCCGTTCCGGCTATTTCACTGTTTGAGGAGCGCATCATGAAATATTTCCAGCGTGCGCTCGGACTGCTGGCCAGCTGTCTGGCTGTCAGCGTCCATGCGAGCGAAACACCGGCCATGAGCAAGGGCGAATACCTGACCCGTGCGGCGGATTGCGTGGCCTGCCACGTGGTGCCCGGCGGCAAGCCGTTCGCCGGCGGCCTCGAATTCAAGCTGCCGTTCGGCAGCCTGTATTCGCCCAACATCACACCGGACAAGGAAACCGGTATCGGCAACTGGACCGACGACGAGTTTGTCGACGCTCTGCAGAAAGGCGTCGGCAAGGACGGCAAGCATTACTACCCGGCCTTCCCGTACACGTCCTACACCTTGATGTCGCGCGAGGACATTCTGGCGATCAAGGGCTACCTGTTCAGCCTCGAACCGGTCAGGCAGGCCCCCCCGGAAAACACACTGTCATTCCCGTTCAACCAGCGCTGGGGAATGATGTTCTGGAACATGATCTTCGCCTCCAACGAACGCTTCGTACCGGACCCCAAACAGTCGGCGGAATGGAACCGCGGCGCTTATCTGGTACAGGGCCCGGGCCACTGCGGCGAGTGCCATACCCCGCGCAACCTGTTCCAGGCGATGAGCACCGGCCGCTCGCTGGCGGGCGCCGAACTGGGCAACTGGCAGGCGTACAACATCAGTTCCGACAGCCAGTACGGGATCGGCGCATGGCCTGAAGAGGCGATCGTCAGCTACCTGTCCAAAGGCTACGCGGCAGGCTTCGGCGGCGCAGGCGGACCGATGGCCGACGCCGTGGAGCACAGCTTGCGCTGGCTTGACCCGGCCGACTTGAAAGCCATCGCCGTATACCTCAAAAGCACGCCTGCGCGCGCCGAAGGGATCGCGCGCCCGGCAATGGCGGTCAACGACGCGGCGCTGCAGAAGGGGCTGGGCATGAAGCTGTTCAATGACACCTGCGTGGCGTGTCACAGGCTTGATGGCAGCGGCCGGCAATCACCGGCCGGCGGGCTGGCAGGGCTGAAAACCGTCAACGACCCGTCCGGCAGAAACCTCGTCGCCACGCTGCTCGAGGGCCATACGCCGCTGGCCAGCCGTGCCGATCAGCGCATGCCTTACTTCGCACGCAGCTACAGCGATGCGGAACTGGCAGCGGTGAGCACCTTCGTCCTGCGCCGTTTCGGCCAGAGCAACGCTGAGATCAAGCCTGAAGACGTGGCGAAGAACCGCGCCAGCGCCCTGCACTGACGCTCAGCCTGGCAATTGCGCCTCGATGGCGGCCTTGTCGATCACCGACCAGACGGTGACGATGCGGCCGTCGTCGAAGGCGTAGAACACATTTTCGCTGAAACGTACGCGCTGCCCGTTGACCGGTAACCCGAACAGTTCGCCCGCCGGCGTGCAGTCGAAACTCAATCGGGCAGCCACGTGCGGCGGTTCAGCGATCAGCAGATCGATGTTGAAGTGCAGATCCGGGATGGCGCGGAAGTCGTTTTCGAGCATCTGCCGGTAACCGCTCAGGCCGATGCGCTGGCCGTTGTACTGCACATCCTCGGCGACGAAATCGCCCAATACTTTCCAGTCCTGCCGATTAAGACAGTCGATGTAGCCACGATAACGCTCGCTGATGGCCTGGCTGCTCATCATTCCCCTCCTCGCCTGAACTGACGTGACATCAACTTCGTTGCGGTTGAAGATTCGGGCAGCCAATCGGGGTGATCGTTCCACATGACGGGCGGGCCGGTGCTAAGTTAACCGCACACTTTCCAGAAGGCGCTGCCATGGCCCCGCACCCTCCTTTTTCCGGCGCGAAGATTGCCGTCATCTGCGACGGCGAACTGCTGACGTATTTGCGCGACGACAAGCCCACCATTCCCTGGCCCAATCTCTGGGACCTGCCCGGCGGCGGCCGTGAAGGCGATGAAACCCCGGAGCAATGCGCGCTGCGCGAGACACTGGAGGAATTCGGCCTGGCCCTGGACCCGGTGAGCATCGTCTGGAAGCGGTTGTATCCCGGTCAGGGTGTCAACGGGCTGGACACCTGGTTTTTCGTCGCCCATGTGGCTGACGGCGTGTTCGACCAGGTGATATTCGGCGATGAAGGCCAACGCTGGCAGGTCATGACGATCGAGGCGTACCTGACGATGGACAACGCGATCGATCGGCTGCAGGCGCGGTTGCGTGATTATCTGGCCCGAGACCGCTGATCCAGAGCGGTCAAGCCCACAGACGCAACGCATTATTACCAATCGCACAAGAGTGTTTATCCCGTGTGTCCGGGGACAATTTGCCGCAGGGCACGGTTTTTTTGGTATCTTTATGCAAATTAACTAACCGGTTAATTACACGATAGATGGCCGCCACTGCTCGCATCCGTTGGCCATCGACACGAACGACGTTGTCCCCACCACTCTTGACGTTCTCGCGAACGTTCATGTGTCAGCAGGATCATGCAACATGACTAAGTCTCGACCTTCGGCATCCGCCAGTCGCTGGCCCATCTGGGTCGTCGCGCTCGGCGTGTTGGTATTTGGATTACTTTTCGCAGCAGGTGGCGGCTACCTCGTCACGCTTGGTGGCAGCTGGTACTTCCTGCTTGCCGGTCTTGGATTGATCGTCAGCTCCGCGCTGCTGTTCAGGCAGCGCTTGCTGGGCGCCTGGCTGTTCGCCGCCGCCATGATCCTGACCGTGATCTGGGCAGTGGCCGATGCGGGCCTGAATTTCTGGCCGCTGGTGTCGCGCCTGTTCGCCCTCGGCGTGCTGAGCCTGCTGGTGGCGCTGGTCTACCCGACCCTGCGCAAGGCCAATGGCCTGGCGGGCGGTCGCGGTGGTTATGTGCTCGGCGGCGTGCTGGCGATTGCCATGGTCGCGGGTTTCTGGGGCATGTTCCAGCCTCACGCCTCGGTGGCGCCGACCGGTGATGGCCCGGCCCTGACCAAAGTCGATCCGGCCAAGGCGCAGAAAGACTGGGCGCACTACGGTAACGACGAAGGCGGCGGCCGCTTCGCCGCACTGGATCAGATCAACCGCGACAACGTCTCCAAGCTGGTTCCGGCCTGGACTTACCACACCGGTGACGTCGCCATCAGCGACGGCAATGGCGCCGAAGATCAGATGACACCGCTGCAGGTCGGCGACAAAGTGTTCATCTGCACCCCGCACAACAACATCATTGCGCTGGACGCTGACAGCGGCAAAGAGCTGTGGAAGCACGAAACCAACGCCAAATCCGCCGTCTGGCAGCGCTGCCGTGGCCTGGCGTATTTCGACGCCACCGCCGCTGTCGCGCAACCTACCGATGACAGCACGCCTGCCGCGCCGGTTGCCGTCCCTGCGGGCGCCAACTGCCAGCGTCGCTTGCTGACCAACACCATCGACGCGCGCCTGATTGCTGTGGACGCCGACACTGGCGAGCTGTGCCAAGGCTTTGGTGACAATGGCCAGATCGACCTGAAAGCCGGGCTGGGTAACGTGCCGGACTCGTACTACCAACTGTCGTCAGCGCCGCTGATGGCCGGCACCACCGTGGTCGTTGGCGGCCGCGTGGCCGACAACGTGCAGACCGACATGCCTGGCGGTGTGATCCGTGGTTTCGACGTGGTCAGCGGTGAAATGCGCTGGGCCTTCGACCCGGGCAATCCTGAAGACAAGCAGGCTCCGGCGGGTGACAAGACGTATGTGCGCAGCACGCCGAACAGCTGGGCGCCGATGTCTTACGATCCGGCGATGAACACCGTGTTCCTGCCGATGGGCAGCTCGTCCACCGACATCTACGGCGTTGAACGCACCCAGCTCGACCACACCTACGGCGCCTCGGTTCTGGCGCTGAACGCCACCACCGGTCAACAGAAGTGGGTCTATCAGACCGTCCACAACGACCTGTGGGACTTCGACCTGCCGATGCAGCCGAGCCTGATCGATTTCACTAAGGCTGACGGCAGCAAGGTCCCGGCAGTGGTCATCGGCACCAAGGCCGGTCAGATCTACGTGCTGGACCGTCACACCGGCCAACCGCTGACCGAGGTCAAGGAAGTGCCGGTCAAGCCGTCGAACATCCCTAACGAGCCGTATTCGCCGACTCAGCCCAAATCGGTGGGCATGCCGCAGATCGGCGCGCAGACCCTGACCGAATCGGACATGTGGGGCGCCACGCCGTTCGATCAGCTGCTGTGCCGTATTTCATTCAAGAAGATGCGCTATGACGGCCTGTACACCGCGCCAGGCACCGACATTTCGCTGAGCTTCCCGGGATCGCTGGGCGGCATGAACTGGGGCAGTCTGTCGACCGATCCGGTGCACGGCTTCATCTTCGTCAACGACATGCGTCTGGGCCTGTGGAGCCAGATGGTACCTCAACAGAAAGACGCGATTGCCTCTTCAGGCGGTGAAGCGCTGAACACCGGCATGGGCGCCGTGCCGCTCAAAGGCACGCCGTATGCGGTGAACAAGAACCGCTTCCTGTCGGTCGCCGGCATTCCGTGCCAGGCACCGCCGTTCGGCACGCTGACCGCCATCGACATGAAGACCCGCAAGATCGCCTGGCAAGTGCCGGTCGGCACCGTGCAGGATACCGGCCCGATGGGCATCAAGATGCACATGCAGCTGCCAATCGGCATGCCGACGCTGGGGGGCACCCTCTCCACCCAAGGCGGCCTGATCTTCATCGCCGGCACCCAGGACTACTACCTGCGCGCCTTCAACAGCGCCAACGGCGAAGAAGCCTGGAAAGCCCGTCTGCCGGTCGGTAGCCAGGGCGGCCCGATGACCTTCGTCTCGCCGAAAACCGGTAAGCAATACATCGTCATCACCGCAGGCGGCGCTCGCCAGTCGGCGGACCGTGGCGACTACGTGATCGCCTACGCGCTGCCAGACAGCCAGTAAGCGGCCGTAACAAAACCGCTGTCGCCCGTCCGGGTGGCAGCGGTTTTTTATTGCCCGGACGCGTCACCTGCACCTTGATGCCCGGAAACGCCCGGTCCGCGATCGGCCATCAGCTCGACGATCCAGTCGATGAACACGCGAAGCTTGATGCTGATGTGCCGGTTGGGCGGAAATGCCACGTACATCGGCAGGGTGTCCAGACGCCATTCCTCGAACAGCGGCAGCAGTTCGCCGCTCGCCACGTGGTGACGCGCCATGTAGTCAGGCAGCCAGAGCACGCCCATTCCTGCCAGCCCCGCCGCCAGAAACGCGTTGCCGTCGTCGACCGACAGCACGTAGCGGCTTTGCACCTGCACGGTCTCGTTGTTGCGCTGCATGATCAGCGGGTACAACTTGCCGGTCCGCGCCCAACGGTAGCCGACGACCCGGTGATCACTGTTTTCGAGCTCGTGCGGGTGCGCCGGCGAACCGACCCTTTGCAAGTAAGCCGGGGCTGCGTAGACGCCCAACTGCAGATCGCCGATGTGGCGCGCCATCAGCGACTCATCGGTGAGTTCGCCGCCGCGCACCACGCAATCGACGTTCTCGCCGATCAGGTCGATCATCCGGTCACTGGCACCCAGGTCGATCTGGATATCCGGGTAACGGGCGTGAAACTGCGGCAGCGCCGGGATCAGGATCATCCGCGCGAACGGACTGGGCACGTCGACACGCAGACGCCCGCGAGGCACTGCAGCGGCGGCCGACAGGCTGGTTTCGGCGTCATCCAGATCGAGCAGCAGACGTACCGCGCGCTCGTAATACACCGCGCCATCGGCGGTGACGTTGACCTTGCGCGTGGTGCGGTTCAGCAACTTGACGCGCAGACGTGCTTCCAGTTGCTGAATCAGCTGCGTGACGGTGGTCTTGCTCATGTGCAGGGTGTCAGCGGCCTTGGTGAAACTGCCGGTCTGCGCCACCCGCACGAAGGCCTGCATCGCGTCGAAGCGGTCCATTCAAGCTCCAGAAGATCAGTGATTGTTTGGGTTTGCCAAACAGTGCTGACTAAGGTTGCGCGTTTATCCGCCCGGTTCAAGTCCCTACAGTGGCTTCATCGTCAATTGCGGGCCGCAGCCGGCCCATCGATGGAGGCAACACATGACTCAGCGCAACGTGATTTTTCCGCCAGGCCGCCACGCGCTCTATGAACGCAACCGCTACTCCCCCGCGGTCCTGTCCGATGGCTTTCTGTTCGTCTCCGGACAAGTGGGCAGCCGCGAGGACGGCTCGCCGGAGCCCGATCTGCACGCGCAGGTGCGGCTGGCTTTCACCCATCTGAACGCGATCCTGCACGCGGCCGGCATCACCTTCGACGACGTGGTCGATGTCACGGTGTTCATGGTCGACCCGGCGAATACCTTCGAGAGGATCTGGGAAGTGGTGCCGGAGTTCTGGGGCAAGGCGCCCTACCCCACGATCACCGCCGTTGGCGTGACCTGGCTCTATGGATTCGATTTTGAAATCAAAGTGATCGCGAAAGTACCGCAGCCTCGCCAGGCGTGAGCGGGCTGGACTGAAAGCGACAAGAGGGTTGGAGCGGGCGCGGCAGGCCGGGAGGATGGCGTTCAACTCGATGAGCGCAACGTGTGGCCTGTCGCGGAAGGTGACGGGATCAGTTGCTGGCGACCTCGGCGGTAGCGCCGGTGGTCACCAGCGCCTTGAGCGAGGCGTCGAACTGTTTCAGCGCATTGATCTGCAACTCGCGCTGCTGGTTGATCTGGGCGGCGATCTCGGGCGCCGCTTTGTCGTGGACCCACACCGAAGACAGCTCCTTGGCGCCCAGGCCCTCGGCCTTGCCGATGTACTGAAGATCGGCGTCATAGAACTTGGCGACGAAGCGAGCTTCGACCTGCGAGTTGCGCTGAGTCACCAGACGGTTGTAGGTGTCGAGCATGACGACCACATCAGGGTGCGCCTGCACCACCGCATCGAGGCTGTCGTAGACGGTGACCGAAGCGAACTCCTTCTGCAGCGACGCTTTGAGCCAGTCAATGGCCAGTTTCGGGTCGGAGCTGCTGACGAACGCATCGCGGATGCGGGCGTCCAGGGCGCCATTTTTCACGCCTTTCAACGCGACTGAGTGATAGCGCTCCAGATACTCCAGCGTGCTGACCGTGTTTTCGCTGTAGATCACGCCCACGCTCTGGGAGTGCTTGAGTGCCACGCTGCTGTCGGCGACCGGCTGGAAATGGCAGGCTTGTTCGTCTGCGGCAGAGGCAGGAGCAGTGGCGGCAAAGCCACCGGCCAGTACGGCGACAAGTGTCAGCAGGGTTGAAATTCTCATCGCGTCGGGTCCTTCTCAAGCCAGTTCGGTATGGCTCTATCCTCCTCCTTCCAGAAAAAAAAAGAACTCGCGAAGGATGATGGTAACTATCGATTTCGCGAATGGTATGTCTGCGGAAACAGACCTTTACCCAGAATCGAATAAAGCCGCCCGGCGCTATGCTTTAGCAGACTGATCAATAGGCAAATTCGGCAATGGCCTGGCGGACTTTATGCAGCGCGACTTCCAGCGCGTCCCGCTCGAGCGAGCCCAGCGCCAGCCGGATCGCGTGCGGCACAATGCCGGAAACGGCGAACGGCTCGGCGGTCGACACCGACACGTTGGCGGACAGCAACGCCATCGCCACCTGATCGGCGCGCACCTCTTCGGGCAACGGCAGCCACAGAAAGTAAGACGCCGGATGGCTGACGATGTGCAGGCCGTCCAGCACCTGCCGGGCAAGGCGTTGACGCGCTTTCGCGTCCTGGCGCTTCTGCGCCTCCAGACGCCGGACCGTGCCATCGTCGATCCAGCCACAGACCAGCGCGGTCATGACGCCAGGCGTATTCCAGGTGGTCGCCCGAATCGCCCGTTCCAATGCCGGGACCCATTTCAGCGGCGCCACGACGTAGCCGACCCGCAGCCCGGTCGCGATGTTTTTCGAGAACCCCGACACGTAAACCGTCAGGTCCGGCGCCAGCGTCTTCAGCGGCGCGGGCGGATGATCGGCCAGAAACGCATACGCCGCGTCTTCGATCAACAGCAAGCGGTGATCGCGGGCCATCGAGACCAGACGCTCACGCCACGGCAGGTCCATGACCCAACCCATCGGATTGTGCAGCGTGGGCATGGTGTAGACCGCCTTGATCCGACGTCGCCGGCAAAGCTGTTCCAGCCCGTCCAGGTCAGGCCCGTGGTCGGTGATCGGGATGGCCACCAGTTCCAGCCGGTGCGCTTCGGCGACCACCTTGAACCCGGAATAGGTCAGCGCATCGACCGCCACCACGTCGCCCGGTTTGAGCAGCGCCAGCACCGTGGCCGCCAGGGCATGCTGCGCGCCGCTGACGATCAGGACTTCTTCGGCTTCCACCGCCAGTCCGCGCTCCGTCAGATGGCGGGCAAAACAGGCGCGTTCGTGACTGCGTCCGGCATGGGGCTGATAACGCAGCAGTGCTTCCAGATCCCCCGACAAGGCCAATTGACGCAAACCGGTGCGCAACAACTCGGCCTGCCCGGGCAAGGCGGGATAGTTGAAATTGAGGTCGAGCACGCCCACCGCAGCGGCCTGCTGATCGACGCCATGCCCCAGCGGCAGCGCGGTTTCCCGGACAAAGGTGCCGCGACCGGTTTCGCCGCTGATCAGCCCCATCGCTTCGAGTTCGGCGTACACCCGCGATGCGGTCACCAGCGCCAGCCCTTCCTGCTCCGCCAGATGCCGGTGAGTCGGCAGGCGCGTGCCCGGCGGCAAGGCACCGGAGGCAATGTCGGCGGCAAAGCGGTCAACGACGGTCTTGTAACGGGCGCGGGGCATGGGCGATGTATCCATGACAATTTTTTGATTGTATCGATTCTGCGCCCTAGCATCGGCAGACCGCAACCGGTCGAATCGGGCCATCAAGGGATCAGACGCACATGGATCAAGCATCGAAGCTGCACAACCACGGCCCCGCCAACGCCTCTTCTGGCTGGCTCAACGGACTGATCGGCGTAGTGATCTTCAGCGGTTCGTTGCCCGCCACGCGAATCGCAGTGATGGAATTTGCCCCGGTGTTCCTGACCGTCGCCAGAGCCTCCATCGCCGGAGCGCTGGCGCTGTGCATGCTGATGCTACTCAAGGAGAAACGCCCACACCGCCAGCAATTGTTGTCACTGTCCATCGTCGCAGTGGGCGTCGTGGTGGGGTTTCCGCTGCTGACCGCGCTGGCGCTGCAATACGTGACTTCAGCACACTCGATCGTCTTCGTCGGCCTGTTGCCGTTGGCCACCGCTGCCTTTGCCGTGTTGCGCGGTGGCGAGCGCCCGCGTCCGGCCTTCTGGCTGTTCTCGACACTGGGCAGCGCGCTGGTGGTGGGTTATGCGCTGAGCCAAGGGCTGAGTGCGTCTGCGACAGGCGACCTGCTGATGCTGCTGGCCATCACCGTCTGCGGACTGGGTTATGCCGAAGGCGCCCGACTGTCGCGGACCCTCGGCGGCTGGCAAGTCATCTGTTGGGCGCTGGTGCTGGCGCTGCCGTCGATGCTGACGCTGACGTGGTTCACCGCACCGGTTTCACTGACCCACGTCAGCTTGCCCGCCTGGCTCAGCCTGGGATACGTGTCGGTGTTCAGCATGCTGATCGGCTTCGTGTTCTGGTACCGCGGGCTGGTTCAGGGCGGCATTGCAGCGGTGGGACAGTTGCAGCTGTTGCAACCGTTCTTCGGCCTGGCACTGGCCGCCACGTTGCTGCATGAACGGGTGAGCATGGGCATGCTGGCCGTGACCGTGGCGGTGATTCTGTGCGTTGCCGGTGCGCGTCGGTTTTCCAGATGACCGACGCGCCCGGCTGACCGTTGCCAGCGGCATCACTGCCGGCTGACGCGCCACACTTTGTTGCCCACGTCATCGGCCACCAGCAAGGCGCCCTGCTTGTCGAGGATCACGCCCACCGGACGACCCTGCGCATCGCCGTCGGCGTTGAGGAATCCGGTCAGGAAGTCCATCGGCATGCCGGACGGCTGGCCGTCCTTGAAGCCGATGAAAACCACTTTGTAACCCGCCTGCGGATTGCGGTTCCACGAGCCGTGCTCACCGACGAAGACGCCTTCGGCAAAGTTTTCCGGCATCCCGCGGGCGTCAGACCAGGTCAGGCCCAGTGGTGCGACATGGGTGCCCAGCGCGTAGTCCGGAGCGATTGCCTGGGCCACCTTGTCGGGACGTGGCGGTTGCACGCGGGTGTCGACGTGGTTGCCGTAATAGCTCCACGGCCAGCCATAGAACGCGCCGTCCTTGACCGACGTCAGGTAATCGGGCACCAGATCGCTGCCGATCTCGTCACGCTCGTTGACCACGGTCCACAGCTCGTCGCTGTCCGGCTTCCATGCCAGACCGTTGGGGTTGCGCAGGCCACTGGCAAACAGGCGCTTCTGGCCGGTCTTCACATCGACCTCCCAGATCGCCGCGCGGCCCTGCTCCGCTTCCAGACCGTTTTCGCCCACGTTGCTGTTGGAACCCACCGTCACGTACAGCTTACTGCCGTCGCGGCTGGCGATGATGTTCTTGGTCCAGTGATGATTGATGCCCGCCGGCAGGTCGGTGACCTTGACCGGCGTGGCGGTGATTTCCGTCTGGCCCTCGCTGTACGGGACTTTGACCACCGCATCGGCATTGGCGATGAACAGCTCGTTGCCCACCAGCGCCATGCCGAACGGTGACGTCAGGCCGCTGATGAAGACCTTGTGCACCTCGGCGCGGCCATCGCCATCGGCATCGCGCAACAACGTGATGCGGTTGGCGCTGGGTGCTTCGGCCCCGACGCGGCTCATGACGATGCCCGAGGCGGTGCGCTTGATCCACGCCATCACCCCGGTGCCGCCATCGCTTGAGCCTTCAGGTTTGGGCGGTTTGTTGCTCTCGGCAACCAGCACGTCGCCATTGGGCAGGCTGTAGAGCCAGCGCGGGTGGTCGAGGTTGTCGGCCAGCGCGTTGACCTTGAAACCTTCCGGCGCCTTGGGCGTGTCGTTGCCGGCCCAGCCCACGGCTTTGGACACTTTGAGCGTGGGGATCAGTGAAGTGGTGGGCTCGGGCAGTTGCGGCTTGGGACCGACACCGGCCTGAAACGGCAGCCTGGAAGATTCACCGCACCCGCCGAGCAACGCAGCGGCGGTCATCAGCAGTGCAAAACGGCGCAACACAATCATCGTTATAACCTCGCGACGGCCATCCGTGGGCCCATTATCCGGTTTGACAAAGACTGGCGAGTATCGCCATGTCGGCCGCCAGCAAACAGCACAGGGGACACAAATGACATTTGCCCTTCAGTCACGAATCAACCGACCACGCCACGCCCCCGCCGGTTCACTCGCCCGCGCTGACTCTCGGGAGGAAGCAGCCCTGCGCGAAACGGTTACCCAGGCAATAGCCGTAAAAAAGCCCTCGAAGACTTCACGTCGACGAGGGCCAAGGCACTGCGCTCACAGTTCGGGGTGGATCGGTGTCGCTACGGCATGCCCAGCCAGTTCGGCAATGCCAGGGAGATGAACGGCACGTAGGTCACCAGAATCAGGAATAACAACAGGATAGACAACCACGGCAGGGCTGCACGGATTGTCTGGCCCAAGGTGAGGCCGGTCACTGCCGAGGTCACGAACAGGTTCAGGCCGACCGGTGGATGCACCAGACCGATTTCCATGTTCACGACCATGACGATGCCCAGGTGAATCGGGTCAATGCCCAGCTTGGTCGCGATCGGGAAGAAGATCGGCGCCAGGATCAGCACGATGGCCGACGGCTCCATGAAACTGCCGGCCACCAGCAGCACCACGTTGACCATGATCAGGAAACCGATCGGGGTCAGGCCTTCGGAAATCACCCAGTTGGTGATCTGCTGCGGGATCTGCTCGGTGGTCAGCACGTGCGCGAACAGGATCGCGTTGGCGATGATGAACATCAGCATGATCGACAGCCGCCCGGACTCCAGCAGCACCTTCGGGCAGTCGCGCCAGCTCATGTCCTTGTACACGAACAGGGCGATGAACGCCGAGTACACCGCCGCCACCGCCGCCGCTTCGGTCGGGGTGAACATGCCGCTGTAGATGCCGCCAAGGATGATCACCAGCAACAGCAGGCCCCAGAATGCCCGGCGCGCCGTCGTCAGCCACTGACGAAAGGAAACCCGAGGCTGGGCCGGCAACTTCTTGACCCGCGCCACGATGTAAATCACCACCATCAGGATGACGCCGAGCAGGATCCCGGGCACCACACCGGCAATGAACAGCTTGCCGACCGAGGTCTCGGTTGCCGCCGAATAGACCACCATCACGATCGAGGGCGGGATCAGAATGCCCAGCGTACCGGCGTTGCAGATGATCCCGGCACCGAATTCCTTCGGATAACCGGAGCGCACCATCCCGGCCACGGCAATCGAGCCCACCGCCGCGACGGTCGCAGGCGACGATCCGGACAATGCCGCGAACAGCATGCATGCCAGCACTGCCGCGATCGCCAGGCCGCCGCGGATGTGGCCGACGCAGGCGTTGGCAAAGTCGATCAGACGCTGCGCGACGCCGCCGGTGGTCATGAAGGCGCCCGACAAGAGGAAAAACGGAATCGCCAGAAAGGTGTAGCTGTCGGACGTTTCAAACAGCTTGATCGCCAGCGAGCTCAACGAGTCCTGGCTGAACAGCAGAATGGATACGGCGCCCGAAAGGCCCAACGAGATCGCGATGGGCACGCCCAGAAACATGAACACGAACAGCAACAGGAACAAACAGATAACCGTCATCAGTGTTGCTCCTCACCAGGATTGGCCAGCTTGCTCGCTTCCGCCGCCTCATCGGCCAGGCCCAGGCCTGTCTGCCGGTGGGTCCAGATGCGGTAGAGAATTTCCAGGTAACGCAGAATCACGAGGGTGAAACCGATGGGCACGATGACCGCGATATAAGCGGTCTTGACGCCATAGCGGTCCAGGTCTTCGGCACCGATGCCGGCCACGAACAGCGCCGACACCCATTTGTAGCTGGCGACCAGAAACAGCGCGGCGTAGGCCATGCAGGCCAGACACGCGATCAGCGACAGCGCTCGCTGGACCGGTTTGCTGGTGCGCTTGACCAGCGCGTCGACGCCCAGATGCCCGGCCGTGCGCACGCCGTAGGAAATGCCGAAGAAGATCAGCCAGCCAAACAAGGCCTTGGTCAGCGCCACGCTCCAGGTCATGCCCTGGGCGTAACCCATGAGGTGATCGCCAATCCCTGCGAAAAAATCACTGCTGACCGCCCACTGATCGCTGAGGGTGTAAAACAGCGTGTAAATGTTGTTCAGCGCCACGTAGACGAAAGTCACCAGCGTCATGGCAGCCAGCAGAAAGGCGATCATGCCCTCCTCCAGGTGCTCCCAGAGTCGCGTCAGCGATTGCATAAAAGTTCTCCGAACGTAGAGAGGGCGACCACCCGCAACCGGGTGGCCCCGCAGGCATCAACCGCGCGGGGCGATGCCTGGATGGATCAAAGCGCTCGAGGGCTCAAGGCGCCTTGTTCGAGTCGTCCGCAGCCTTGATCAGGTCCGGGCCGATCTCCTCGGAGAACTTGTCCCAGACCGGCTTCATGACTTCACGCCATTTGGCGCGTTGCTCGGGGGTGAGCGTGACGATCTCGCTGGTCTTGGAGTCGATGATCTTCTGCTTGGCCGTCTGGTTCAGCGCTTCGGCCTGCTTGTTCACCTCCACCGTCACCTGATCCATGATCTTCTGCAGCTCGTCACGCACGTCAGGCTGCAGGCCGTTCCAGAACTTGGAATTGGTGATGACCATGTAGTCGATCAGGCCGTGGTTGGATTCGGTGAAGAACGGCTGGACTTCGTTGACCTTCTGGCTTTCGTAGTTCGACCAGGTGTTCTCGGTACCGTTGACGGTCCCCGTCTGCAGGCCTTGGTAGACCTCGGCGAAGCTCATTTTGCGCGGGTTGGCGTGCAGCGCGACGAACTGCGCTTCCAGCACGCTGGAGGCCTGGACGCGGAATTTCAGGCCGCGTGCATCTTTGGGCTCGACCATCTTCTTGTTCGCCGACAACTGCTTCAGGCCGTTGTGCCAGTACGCCAGACCGTGAATGCCCTTGTCATCCATTGCGGTCAGCAGCGCCTTGCCTTGCGGCCCTTGCTGGAAACGGTCGACGGCAGCCAGGTCGTTGAACAGGAACGGCAGGTCGAAAATCTGCACCTTTTTGGTGTATTGCTCGAACTTGGCGAGGGACGGCGCAAGCATCTGCACGTCGCCTAACAGCAAGGCTTCCATTTCCTTGCCGTCACCGAACAGCGAGGAGTTGGGGTACACCTCGACCTTTACCTTGTCTTTCAAGGCCGGATCGGCGGCAACGAGTTTCTGGAACATCAAGGCGCCCTGGCCTTTTGGCGTGTTTTCCGCCACGACGTGAGCGAACTTGATGACGATTGGATCAGCGTGTGCCATGCCGGCCACGGACACTGCGGCGGCGCAGAAGAGCGCCTTGGTCAGCTTCAACATCGATATCACCTTCTTATTGTTGTAGGAGCTTATTTTTGTAGGAGCAGTCGGTAGAGCTTGAGCGTAGCGCCAACTTACGATGCCCAACGCGGTGTGTTTGTAGAATCAGCTTTTATGTAAGCCAGCGTTCGGCAAAGCTGAACGCCAGCCAATCAGCACGATTTTCCAGCACCCGCGAGCCAGACAGCGCGTGTCGAGAAAATTAGCAGGCTAATGAAAAAGTGCCACTATTGCCTGCACCGGCGTTCAGCCTGCGCGTCTTCATCTCACGCCCGAACCAGCGCCAACAACCGCTGCGCCCGCAGCAGCACGGGTGCGTCGATCATCTGTCCGTCCAGTTGAAAGGCCCCGGCGCCGTTGGCTGCCTTGCTGGCATCTACCACTTTCTGTGCCCAGCTCAAATCGTCGGCGCTCGGCGCCAATGCGCCATGAATCACCGGGATCTGCGCGGGATGGATGCACAGCGCGCCGCCGTAGCCCATGTCGCTGGCGTGCCGGATACTCCGGTGCAGCCCGTCCGGGTCGTTGATCGCAGGATGCACGCCGTCCAGCGGCGGCAGCAGGTCGGCGCCGCGCGAGTGCAGCTGCACCGACATGCGCGCCTGATCGAGGAACATCCGGGCGGCCGCCGTGCCTGTGTTGAGGTTCAGGTCCAACGCCAGATCGAGGCCGCCGAAGGACAGGCGCTCCACCCCGTCGGCCCGGGCGATCTGCTCCAGCGCCAGCAAGCCTTTTGCGCTTTCGATGATCGGCCAGACCGGCTTGCCGCTTTTTCGGACCGCCGCCACCTGCGCGGCGCTCTCGACCTTGGGCAGCAGCACGCCGACGACGCCCGCCTGTTGCGTGCAGAACGCAAGATCCGCAGCGTGTTCCGCGTGATCCGGGGCGTTGACCCGCACCAGCACCGAGGCGTTTGGATGTGCCTTGAGGAACGCGGCGAGATGATCGCGGGCCTGGCGTTTGAGCGGCTCTTCGACCGCGTCTTCAAAATCGACGATTACCGCATCGGCGCCAGCTGCGAGCGCCTTGGCAAAACGCTCGGGCCGACTGCCGGGCACGAACAGCGCAGAGCGAACGATGGATGGGGGCATGGGCAAAATTCCTGATCGATAAGCAGTGACTGAGCAGCGCCGCCTCACTTGCAGGCGCGTGGTTTGTCCCATGAGCTGCCGCTGCGCGACAGATCGCGGGACAAGGTGGAGCGCCTCCCCGGCAGCGCCTGCGGTGAATGTGCGAGTCGGCTAGACCACCCCGGCCGCAGTCATCCGCGCCTGTTCCTCGGCGCTGAAACCCAGCTCGTCCAGAATGCTGCCCGTGTGCTGGCCCAACCCCGGCACGCCATCCATGCGCGGGGTGAACGCCGCGTTGCGACCCGGTGGCAGCAATGACGGCAGCGGCCCGGACGGGCTGTCCACTTCGCGCCAGCTGTCTCGCGCCTTGAGCTGCGGATGCTCCCAGACGCCATGCATGTCGTTGACCCGGGCATTGGCGATCTGCGCGTCTTCCAGGCGCGCCACCACTTCATCGACGCTCAGCGCGGCGAACCCCTCGACGATGATCTGGCGCAGTACGTCGCGGTTTTCCGAGCGCTTGAAGTTTGCCGAGAATCGCTCGTCGGTCGCCAGCGCCTTGTTCAGCAGCACTTTCTCGCAGAACAACGCCCACTCTCGCTCGTTCTGCAGTCCGAGCATGATGGTGCCGCCACCGCCCGTCGGGAACGGCCCGTACGGGTAGATCGTTGAGTGCGACGCCCCGGCGCGCGGCGGTTGCGGTGCGCCGTTGTAGGCGTAATACATCGGATAACCCATCCACTCCACCAGGCTTTCGAGCATGCTCACGTCGATGCGACTGCCTTCGCCGGTCTTATCCCGCAGCAACAACGCCGAGAGGATGCCGGTGTACGCGTACATGCCTGCAGCGATGTCGGCGATGGAGCAACCGGCCTTGGCCATTTCGTTTTCGCCGGGACCGCCGGTCACCGACAGGAAGCCGCCCTCGCTCTGAATCAGCAAGTCATAGGCTTTCTTCTTTTCGTACGGGCCGCCTTCGCCATAGCCGGAAATGTCACACACGATCAGCCGCGGGAAACGTTCATGCAGCGCCTCGAAAGACAGGCCCATGCGCGCTGCGGCACCGGGCGCGAGGTTTTGCACCAGCACGTCGGCCTGACCCAGCAGCGATTCGAGGATGTCACCGGCTTCGTCCTGCTTCAGGTCCAGCGTCAGGCTCTCCTTGGAGCGGTTGGTCCAGACGAAATGCGACGCCAGACCGTCGACGCGCTGGTCGTAACCACGTGCGAAATCGCCAACGCCAGGGCGCTCGACCTTGATCACGCGGGCGCCGAGATCGGCCAGCTGTCGCGTGCAGAACGGCGCCGCGATGGCGTGCTCCAGGCTGATCACGGTGATGCCGTCCAGCGGACGGGGATTGTGTTGAGTCATGTTCATTAACCTCTTGCACAGTCTGATCGTTCCCACGCTCTGCGTGGGCATGCATCCCGTGACGTTCTGCGTCACTGCCTTGGACGCCGAGCGTCGGGGGCGGCGTTACCACGCAGAGCGTGGGAACGATCAGGCCAATGTCTTAAATCAAATCCGCCAGATCCAGCGCATCGCGCAGGTGCCAGATGCGTTCTATCAAGGCCTTGCCCTGCTCCGCCGTGCGGGCGCCGGAGAACGCCAGCAGGCGCTGCACCTTGTCTTCCAGCTCGGGGCGCGACAGGGTGTTGCCCGGGTCGCCCTTCGGCTCGTCGATCGCAGCGGTCAGGGTGCGGCCGTCGGTGGTGGTCACGATCACCCGACCCAGCCAGCGCGCCGGGTAGGCACCGTCGACCTCGGCGTCCAGTTCCATCGTGACCTTTTCGCGGAACGCGGCTACGTCCGTATCGGTCAGCGCCCGATCGCGGAATTCGATCAACTGCGCGCTGCCGTGCACGGCGATCAAGCCCAACACGGCGCCCATCGAGAACTTGGCCTGATGCACCGTCTGCGGCACGTCGACTCGACCCAGCACATCGATCGCCCCCTGATGAACCCGCGTGACCACTTTGGCAATCTGGTCGTGGCGCAGGCCTTCGCGTTGCATCAGGTGCAACAACGCATCGGCAGCCGGATGGGTGTGGCGGCAGGAGGCGTGGAACTTGAACGAGGTCTCGACCAACGCCCAGCGCGAACCCAGACGATCGGACAACTTCGCAGGATCACTGTCGCTCGACATCCCGGCGGCCATGCCCTGATCGCCCTCCAGAATATTGCGCGCACCGGTCAGACCGTCTGCGGTCATGTACGCGGCAAGCAAGCCATCGGCAGCGGCTTTGGCGGTGTGCAGCTGTTTGGAGTCAGCAGCGTCCCGCAAGAACTCCCAAAGACCCGCGGCCTGAGTGCCGGCGCTGCCAAAGAGGTTGATGAACTGCTCCTGGCTGAAGTTCAGCAGCTTGCCCACCGCAACGGCGGCGGCAAGCGTGCCCACCGTGGCCGTGGTGTGGAAGATGCGGTAGTGCGAGCGGCCCATGAACTCGCCGATACGAATGCCGGCCTCATACCCCGCCACCGACGCCAGCAACAAGTCCTGCCCCGACTTGCGCAAATCCTGCGCCGCCGCCAGCGCGGCAGAAAACACCACGGTCGCCGGGTGCAGCACCGAACTGTTGTGCAGGTCATCCTGCTCGACCAGGTGCGAGGAAGCGCCGTTGACCAGTGCAGCGAAATACGCCGACGTACCGCGGCCGTTGACCAGGATCCTGGAGGCGCCCTCGGCCGGGCCCATGCGCTCGGCATAACGCTCGAACAGCGGAATCGGTCGGGCGCCCTGGCTGGCCAGTGCCGAGCCGATCCAGTCCAGAAACAGGTCTTCGGTGCGGTCGAGCACGTGGCCCGGGATCTGCTCGTATGTCAGCTCGGCGAGAAAGCCCGCCAATGCCTGGGTATGACTCATCGGGATGTCCTCAGAAGCTGCGTGGCAGTTCGAGCAGATGCTCGGCGACGTAGGAAAGAATCAGGTTGGTGGAGATCGGCGCGACCTGGTACAGACGCGTCTCGCGGAATTTGCGCTCGACGTCGTATTCGCAGGCGAAGCCGAAGCCGCCATGAGTCTGCAGGCATGCATTCGCGGCTTCCCAGGAAGCCTTGGCGGCCAGGTACTTGGCCATGTTGGCCGCGGCCCCGGCATTCTTGCCGCTGTCGTATTCCTCGCAGGCACGCCAGCGCATCAGGTCCGCAGCCTCGATTTCGATGTGCGCCTCGGCAATCGGGAATTGCACGCCTTGGTTCTGCCCGATCGGACGTCCGAATACCACGCGGTCGCGGGCATACGCAGCCGACTTCTCGGTGAACCAGCGGCCGTCGCCGATGCACTCGGCAGCGATCAGCGTGCGCTCGGCGTTGAGCCCGTCGAGGATGTATTTGAAACCCTTGCCCTCCTCGCCGATCAGGCTGTCGGCGGGCAATTCGAGGTTGTCGAAAAACAGCTCGTTGGTTTCATGGTTGACCATGTTGGCGATCGGCTGAACGGTGAGGCCCTTGCCGATGGCTTCGCGCAGGTCGACGAGGAAGATCGACATGCCCTCGGACTTTTTCTTCACGTCGGCCAATGGCGTCGTGCGCGCCAGCAGAATCATCAGGTCCGAATGCTGGATGCGCGAGATCCAGACCTTCTGCCCGTTGATGACGTACTTGTCGCCCTGCTTCACGGCGGTGGTCTTGATCTTGGTGGTGTCGGTGCCCGTGGTCGGTTCGGTCACGCCCATCGATTGCAGGCGCAGTTCGCCGCTGGCCAGCTTGGGCAGGTAGTAGCTTTTCTGCGCTTCGCTGCCGTGGCGCAGCAACGTGAACATGTTGTACATCTGGCCGTGCACGGTGCCTGAGTTGCCACCGCAGGCATTCACCTCTTCGAGAATCAGCGACGCCTCGGCCAGGCCCAGGCCGGAGCCGCCGTATTGTTCCGGAATCATCGCCGACAGCCAGCCGGCCTCGGTCAGCGCCTTGACGAAGGCTTCCGGGAAGCCTTTCTCTTCATCGATCTTGCGCCAGTATTCGGCCGGGAATTCGGCACACAGCGCGCGCACGCCTTCGCGGATGGCATTGAGGTCTTCGTTTTCGTATGGATTCATCATGTCTGCTCGCAACCAGCGGCTCGGCGGCGATGCCCCGGCCTGGCTATATAAAAGAAGAAGGCGTCAGTCGAAGCTGACTTCAGCGCTCTGCGCCACGCCGGCATCGTTGCCCGCCCACAGCTGCGCCTTGCCCGGCTCGACAATCCGGCCACCGACCCGGAACGGCGTCGGCACGTTCAGCGGACGCACGCCGCGATAGGCGAAGTGCCGCACGCGTTTCTCGGGATGGGCGCGCATGAATGCACGCAGGTTAAGGGTGGCGATCATCGGACCGTGCACCACCAGGCCCGGGTAGCCTTCGGTTTCGGTGACGTAGGGATAGTCGTAGTGAATGCGATGGCCGTTGAAGGTCACGGCCGAGTAGCGGAACAGCAACGTCGGGGTCGGCTCGACGGTTTCGCTCCAGTCGCCCGGCGCAGGCGCTTCGCCGCTGCTGAGCTTGGGCGGATTGGGCTCGCGGTAGACGATGTCCTGCTCTTCACGTACGCACAGCTGGCCATTCTGGGAATAGTCGTGACGCAGCGTGACGAACAGCAGCGCACCGGTGCGGCCGTGTTTTTCTTCGATGTGCACAATGGTCGACAGGCGATGGGCGTCAGCACCCACTTTCAGGGGCTGGATGAACTCCACCCGACCGCCCGCCCACATCCGGTTGCGGTTGTCGGCGGGAGGCAAAAAACCGCCACGGGCTGGATGGCCGTCGGCGCCCAGTTGCGATTCGAACACCGGTTCCTGAAAAAAACACCACTGCCACAAGGCTGGCAACGGGTCGCCATTGGCCGGCGTGGGCTCGCCGAAGGTGGCCGCAATGCGCTTGATCAGGGTATGGCTCAAGTGGTCGTGAGCCTCTTCGGTTCGTCCTGTCCAGGCACTGAAATCCACTGGCGAATCTGAAGCACTCATTGGCGAGAACCCTCTGCGTTTGTTGTTATGTGCAGATCATGGGATTGGCTTGGCATTCTGTGAATTTGCATTTGCGTAAGCCGGCGTTCATGTATGCTGAACGCTCTTGCAACGTCCGGACACAACCATGCACTTCGACCTGGCTGACTTGCGCCTCTTCATTCATATCGGTGAATCGCCGAGCCTGACTCAGGGCGCCCGCCGCGCCTTTCTTTCTCCGGCTGCCGCCAGCGCGCGGATCAAGGCCCTCGAAAGCCAGCTCGACACCCGGTTGCTGTACCGCGACAGCCGCGGCGTCGAGCTGACCCCGGCCGGTCAGCGCCTGCTCAAACATGCGCGCCTGATCATGAGCCAGGTGGATTACCTGAAGAGCGAATTCACCAGCTACGGGACCGATTCGGCCGGGCACATCCGCATTTTCGCCAACACCACCGCAGTCACCGAATTCCTGCCTGAAGTGCTGGCGGGCTTTCTGGCGCAGCGGCCGGGCGTGACGGTCGACCTGCAAGAGCGCCTGTCGCGGGACATCGTGCGCGGCGTACTGGATGGCAGCACCGACATGGGCATCATCGCCGGGCCTGTCGAGGCGGCCGGATTGCAGGTGATCCACTTCAGCACCGACCGGCTGGTACTGACAGTCCCGGAAGGTCACGAACTGGCCATGCAGAAGAAGGTCACGCTCAAGCAGACCCTGGCGTTTCAGCACATCGGTCTGCACGAGGGCAGCACGCTGCTCAGCTTCCTGCGCGATCACGTCGAGCGGCTCGGGCAACATCTGTCGCTGCGGATTCAGGTGTCGAGCTTCGAGGCGATCTGCCGGATGGTCGAGGCCGGCGTCGGCATCGGCATCATTCCCGAATCCGCCGCAGTGCGACACAGCCGGACGATGAAACTCAAAACCATCGAGCTGGACGAACCGTGGGCGGTGCGTGAGCGCAGCATTCTGGTGAGGGAACTCGACGCCCTGCCCGGTGTGGTCAGGGCGTTGATTGCGGTGTTGATGCCTGGCTAGAGAAACCTGCGGTCCGTGCTGCCGTCCGAGGCTGCCCGCGCGGCGGTGTGCCTCAACGGCTCAGATCCAGACATCATTCTGCGCAGTGCGCTCATTAGTGTCGTCGCCGGTGTTGATCACCCCGCTGGGCTCGATCAGCATCAGCTTCACTTCCTGTGCGGCGAAGGGCTTGTGCTCCACGCCCTTGGGCACGACGTACAACTCGCCCGCGTTGAGCTCGACGAAGCCGTCGCGAAAATCGATGCGCAGGCAGCCCTCGAGCACGATGAACGTTTCGTCGGTGTCGGCATGGCTGTGCCAGAGAAAATCCCCTTCCAGTCGAGCCAGCTTGAACTGGTAGTCGTTCATCTGCGCGACGACCTTGGGCTGCCATTGTTCGGTGAAGAGGCTGTATTTGTGGGCAAAATTGACGGGGCTGTACGTGGGCTGAGAGGTGGACATCGAGGTGGCTCCGCAAGGGTTCGGGGAGCCGGCAAATTAGGGCACCACGTGCCTGCAGGTCTTGTACGTTATTGCACGATGGCCCGGCTGTGCGCGATTGTTCGTAGGACCGGCTTTAGCCGGGAACAGGCCCTTGTGTCCACATCACCTTTTGCGGCGTAACGCCTGACGCGTTCCTGGCTAAAGCCAGTCCTACCAGATCGCGCGACGGATCCGTAGGACCGGCTTCAGCCGGGAACAGGCCGGTTTGTACACCATCAGTTTGCGGCCCGACACCTGACGCTTTCCTGGTTCAAGCCGGTTCCTCTAGGTCGCGCGGGGTGCAGGGATTGATTGGCGAACCCCCAACATTTTCAACCAGCGCCCCGGCGGGTAACCGAAGGTTTTCACGAAGTGTCGGGTCATGTGGCTCTGATCGGAGAAACCGGCCATGACCGAAGCGTCGGTCAGCGACACGCCAAGGGAAATCGAATGGCGCACCAGATCCAGACGCCTGAGGGTGAGGTACCGATGCGGACTGGTGCCGAACAAAGCGCGAAAGTCCCGCGACAGGCGCCAACGGTCGGTATCGCTGGCCTGCTCCAGTTCATCCAGACTCACGCCCTGCTCCAGGCTGGCCATCAGCAATTCCCGTGCGCGTTCGGCGCTGACGTAATCGACGCGCTGCCGCCCTTTGCGCACGCCGGCGGCGTCCTGCAGCGCCACGGCGATGTCAAAGACTGCGTCATCCAACTCAAGCGGATCGAGGGGGTTCTGCAAATCTTGCAGCAACGCCTGGGTCGCCTTGAACAAACGCGGATCGCCCGACACACCGCCCTTGATGAATGGCAGCGGCTTGCCCCCGAGCACCTGCTGAATCATCGCCGGTTCAAGGTAGAACATCCGATAGCGAAACCCGTCCTCGGTGCCCGCATGTCCATCGTGGGGCTCATCGGGATGCAGGACCATGGTCTGCCCCGGCAGGTTGTTGACCATCTCCTTGCCGTAGCGAAAACTTTGCACCCCCGACAACGTGTGGCCGATGGCGTAGGTGTCGTGCCGGTGCATCTCGAAGCCATGAGCGTGGAAGTACGCTTCGATCCGCTCCATCTGCGGCAACGGCGCGGCGCGCATGACCCAATCGCGATCGGAATGGGTCAGGTGGGCTTCTCCGTTTGAGTACTTGTCCATGGTCGAAAGCTCGTCAGCGAAGGTGGGCAGGCGCACACAGATACCATCTGAACACGCCGTTGTGAATGCTCGTCCGCCGGCCGTTGACCGGGAAGCGGCGTTAAAACTTGCGCCTGCGTTCAACCCGGCTGTTTGACCGGGTCGGCAGTCGCATTCGCAGCATGCACCGCTGGCGCCCGCTCCTTGAGCAACGCCTGAATTGCCTGGCTGTAAGCCTGTCGGCCAATGTTCATGCTGTTGTTGTGGTTGCCGCCGGGCACCATCAGCAGGTTCTTCGGCTCTTGCGCGGCCTGAAACAATTCCTGGCTGAATCGCGGCGCGACGAACTGGTCAGCCGTGCCGTGGACGATCAGCACAGGCATGTGAATGTCGGCGATCTTGTCGATGGAGTCGAATTTCTGCGACACCAGCCAGCGCACCGGCAGCGATGTACGGGTGCTGGCGACGGACGATGCAACGTCGGCAAGGTTGGTGAACGTGGATTCGATGATCAGGCCACGGGCCTGGATCGGCTCGTCCCCCTTCTGTGCGTCACGACCCAACTCGGCGGCGAGGTCGACCGCCACCGCGCCGCCCAGAGAATGGCCATAGATCAGGCGCTTTTGCGGGTCGGGTTGAAGCTGTTTCAGACGTTCCCAGGCGATCCGGGCGTCTTCGTACACCGAAGCTTCCGACGGCAATTGGCCCTTGCTCTGACCAAAGCCGCGATAGTCGATCGCCAACACCGAAAACCCCAGCGCATGCAGTTGTTCGATGCGAAAGAACTGCCCGGTCAGGTTCCAGCGCGAGCCGTGCAGGTACAACACCGCAGGCGCGTCCTTTTTGTCCGCCAGCCACCACCATGCGTGGATATTCTGCGAAACACCGAACGACGGCGCCTTGAGCTCCAGCTCCTGCACATCTGCCGGAATGCCGTGATACCAACTCGCCGTCCCCGGCTCGATCATGAACACCAGCTCACGCTCTTTGTGCTGCAGTGCCGAACAACCGACCGGAACACCGACCACGATCAGCACCATGCACAGCCAGAAAAACCAGCGAGCCTTGAATTGCGCGAGGGAGAGTTGCGGCATGGGCGTGTCCGGGCTGAAATGAATATACCCCGGCAGTTTGCCATTCATTGCCCGCACAGGTCAGTGCCGTTTGCCGGAAGGGATGCGTGCAGCCTCCTGCAGGAGCGAATTTATTCGTGAATAGGCAAGGCCAGCCGACACGCCTCCTCTTGCCTGCCCCATTTATCGCGAATGAATTCATTCCTGCAGTGAGAATTGTGAAAGACCGGTCGAGCTTCGGCAGATCTGATCAGTAACCCGAACCAGACGCCGGGGCGCCGCTGACGATGGCGATACCGGAACTGGTGCCCAGGCGCGTTGCTCCTGCTTCGATCATCGCGACGGCCGTGGCGTAATCGCGCACGCCGCCGGAGGCTTTCACGCCCACACCGGCTCCGACCACCTTGCGCATCAACGCGACGTCTTCTAGTGTGGCGCCGCTGCGGCTGAAGCCGGTGGAGGTCTTGACGAACGCCACGTCGAGTTCGCGGCAGATTTCGCAGGCGCGGGTTTTCTGCGCGTCATCGAGCAGGCAGGTTTCCAGAATCACCTTCAGCGGCACGTCACCACAGGCCTTTCTGACGGCCGCAATGTCGTCATGCACAGCGTCGAACAGACCGTCTTTCAACGCGCCGATGTTGAGCACCATGTCGATCTCGCCAGCGCCGGCGGCAATCGCCTGCTGCGCCTCGAATGCCTTGGTGTCACTCAGGCCGGCGCCCAGCGGGAAGCCAACGACGGCACACACTTTGACCGGTTGCCCGCTCAGCAGCGAAGCGGCATACGGCACGTAGCCCGAGTTGACGCACACCGAATAGAATCCGTGTTCTTGCGCTTCGCGGCACAATGTTGCGATCTGCTCGCGCGTCGCGTCAGCGGCCAGCAACGTATGGTCTATATACTGCGCAAGTGCTGCGGGTTCGATCTTCATGACGGGTCATTCCTGATAGAGAATCTGAGACGGGCGATGGGCATGGGAACACATGCCTTCGCTTATGTTGTATATATAACAGTAAATGTTACTTTTTTACCACATTCAATTGACAGCCGGAACGCCCGTGGACAGTAAAAAATCCGACCGCATCAAGTTGATCCAGCAGGCCCTGCAAGACCAGAAGGCCATTCACCTGCGCGAAATGGCGGCCTTGCTGGACGTCTCGGAGATGACCCTGCGTCGCGATCTGGGCCGTCATCCCGAAAAATTTCATTTGCTCGGCGGCCACATCACGCTGGCGTTCGACCCGTCCGAGGCCAGTGATTACAAAGTCACCGAGCAAGGCACCCGCCATGTCGAAGAAAAGCGTCGCATCGGCAAGCTGGCCGCCGCGTTCATCAAGCCGGGCGACACGGTGTTTTTCGATTGCGGGACGACGATTCCATTTGTCATCGACTTCATTCCCGAAGCGCTCGAATTCACCGCGGTGTGCAACTCGCTCAATGTCCTGCTCAAGTTGCAGCAGAAACCCAACTGCAGCATCGTGCTTTGCGGCGGAACCTTTCATCGCAAGAACCAGGTATTCGAGCACCACAGCGAGGCCACCATTCTGGACGGGATCCGTCTGACGTGGGCGTTCGTTTCCGCCGCCGGCGTCAGTGACGAATTCGGCGTCACGTGTTTCAACTTCAACGAGGTCGAGGTGAAACAGAAGGTGCTGCGCCAGGCCCGGCACTGCATGCTGCTGGCCGACCACTCCAAGTTCGATGCCGTGCGCACCGCGCATTTCGCGACGCTGGACAACTTCCATGTGGTGGTGACCGACAAAAAACTGCCCAAACCGTATCGCGATCTGATTCAGGGATACGGCGCGCAATTGGTGATGTGACCGCGCTGCCGATTTCCGGGCATCCGCAAAACCTGTAGGAGCGAGCTTGCTCGCGAAGGCTGCGTTTCAGCCGCTGCATCTTCGTCGGCGATACTGGCCTCTTCGTGAGCAAGCTCACTCCCACCGGGCTTTGCAGCGCTGCCGATTTCCGGGCATCCGCAAAACCTGTAGGAGCGAGCTTGCTCGCGAAGGCTGCGTTTCGGCCGCTGCATCTCGGCGGCGGTACTGGCCTCTTCGTGAGCAAGCTCACTCCCACCGGGCTTTGCAGCGCTGCCGATTTCCGGGCATCCGCAAAACCTGTAGGAGCGAGCTTGCTCGCGAAGGCTGCGTTTCGGCCGCTGCATCTTCGTCGGCGATACTGGCCTCTTCGTGAGCAAGCTCACTCCCACCGGGCTTTGCAGCGCTGCCGATTTCCGGGCATCCGCAAAACCTGTAGGAGCGAGCTTGCTCGCGAAGGCTGCATTTCGGCCGCTGCATCTTCGGCGGCGATACTGGCCTCTTCGTGAGCAAGCTCACTCCCACCGGGCTTTGCAGCGCTGCCGATTTCCGGGCATCCGCAAAACCTGCAGGAGCGAGCTTGCTCGCGAAGGCTGCGTTTCAGCCGCTGCATCTTCGGCGGCGATACTGGCCTCTTCGTGAGCAAGCTCACTCCCACCGGGCTTTGCAGCGCTGCCGATTTCCGGACATCCGCAAAACCCGTAGGAGCGAGCTTGCTCGCGAGGCTGCATTTCGGCCGCTGCATCTTCGGCGGCGATACTGGCCTCTTCCCGGCTAAAGCCGGTCCTACAGACCCTGCAAGCTTTTCGTAGGACCGGCTTTAGCCGGGAAGGCGTCCTCAGCGTTTCAAACCGCCCTCGATCCGTTGCACTTCCCCGGCGGCCAGATAGCCTGTTCTCACACTGAACGACGCACTTTCCCCCGCTGCGAGCAGCCTGACGTTACCCTTGGCTTTCTCGGCCAGGTACCCTTCCGGCTCGCAGGTCGCGGGCAGGATGAAGGCGGCGACCTGCTGATCGGCGTTGTGCAGAATCCAGCGTGCGGCATGGTTGAACTGGTCCGGCTGGTAGCGGGTGTAGAACGCCGGACCGTCAGCGTGCTTGAGCAGGAAATGCGCGTCGCCCTTCGCATCCGCCTTCACGCCGTCGAAGAAACAGACGATCTCCGGGTCGTACAGCCCGGGCGTGTCCAGCGTTTGCAGACGTGACGGGTCCTCGCTCAGCTCGGCCATGTAGGCTGACCACGCCGGCGTCGGCTTCACGTGGGCGGGCACGCTGCTGCGCACCCGCGTACGCTCAACGCCCAGAGGTTCGACGAAACGCCCACTCTCGACGTAGGCATAATTCATGTGCGCCATGTACATGAGCTCCATCGGCTTGCCGGCCAGGTTGCGCACGTCCATGCCGATGTCGAACAGCGCCGAGCCCGCGCGCAGGGTAACGCTGGGCCGCGCGCGATAATGATCGCCGAAGCCCATCACGTACTCGTACTCACCGCCTATCCGCAACACAGCCCCTTCTGCGTCCTCTCCGATCTCGAGCCAGGCGCTGTCCATCGGCGCGCAAGCCATTTCGCCATGCAACGGATGATCGTCATCGGGTGTCGGACAGCCGTTGCGCAAGAGGCCGCTGTGAAACATGAAACAGCCGTAGGTGCCAATGACCGTCGGACTTGGCCGTGGCTGATCGAACATGTTGCGCATGGTCAGGTCGCAGCCGTCGAACACCGCCGACCAGATCATCTGGCCCTGATAAGGCAGCACCACCACCCGACCGCGATTGTTCTCCAGCGCCAGGGCCTTCACGCCGCTGGGGTAGGTCCAGGCCAGGACGCGAAAATCGGCGGACTCCAGCAGGGTCTTTTCATCCCCGGTGAACAGCTCGGGAAACAGCGGGATCGTCGTGCGCTTGTCGATGGCTGTCATGATGCAGTCACCGCGCCGGCCGGCGCCGTTTCGCGTTGCGGGTCACGCATGCATTTGATGGCGTACGCAACAATGACCACGAAGCACAGCAGCGGCACGCTGTAGGCGATCTGCATGTTGCCGTGAGTGGCGTCGGACAGCAGGCCCTGGAAAATCGGCATCACACCACCGCCGACAATGCTCATGACCAGCAAAGAACCGCCCACACCGGTGTCTTCGCCCAAGCCATCGATGGTCAGGCCGTAGATGGTCGGCCAGCATGGACCGAGGAAAATGCTCACACCCACCGCCGCATACACCGCACTGATGTTCGGCACCAGAATGGTGTACGCCAGCAGCACGATGGTCAGCACGCCGTAAATGGCCAGCACCTTGGCCGGGTGCAGTTTGCGCATCAGCAGGTTGGCGATCATCTTGCCGACGAAGTAGGCGGCAAAGGTGGTCAGCAGGAACCACGACGCGCTGCGCTCGTTCATCCCGCCCATCTGCATCGCCAGGCGGATGGTGAAACTCCACACGCCCACTTGCGCGCCGACGTAAAGGAACTGCGCCAGCACGCCGAAGGTAAAGCGCGGATTGCGCCACAGGCGAGAAAGGCTCTGGCCGATGCTGCTCTTTTTCGCGACGTCTTTGATATTGCCCTTGCAGGCCGGGAATCGGGTGAACGCAATCAGCACGAACATCAGGATCAGCACCGCGATCATCCATTTGTACGGCAACAGCGTGGACTGGATCATGTCCAGTTGCTGAAGCGCAGCTTCGGAGGCGCTCATCTGGGTCAACTGTTCGCGGGTGGCGTCGGTGTCCTTGAACATCACGAAGCTGCCGACATAGACACCGGCCATCGCGCCGAACGGGTGGAAGGTCTGCGAGATATTCAGCCGACGGGTGCCGGTTTCGCGAGGTCCCATCAGCGTCGAGTAGGTGTTGCAGGCGGTTTCAAGAAACGACAGGCCGGCGGCGATGACGAACAGCGCCATCAGAAACATCCCGTACTTGGCCATGGACGCCGCCGGGAAAAACAGCGAGCAGCCCACCATGTACAGCAACAGGCCGATGAGGATGGTGGTCTTGTAGCTGAAACGTCTGACGACCATGGCCGCCGGAATCGCCACGAAGAAGTAGCCCAGATAGAACGCCGACTGCACGAAGGCCGTCTGGAAATCACTCAGCAGAAACGCTTTCTTGAAGTGGGCGATGAGCACATCGTTCATGCTCGCGGCGGCCGCCCAGAGGGCGAAGCAACAGCACAGCAGCAGGAAGGCAAACCAGGGCGTGCGGTTCAGGTAGAACCCGTCCGGGGATTGTTGGAGCGCAGGCTTTGTCATTGTTGTTCTCCGTGAAGTGCGAACCTGCGCCGCCACGCCGATCAAGCCGGCCGGTCAGGCGAGGCAGTGCTTGAGTGATTTACAGCGTGTCGAGAAAGCGCCCGAACGAGGCAGCGTCCGGGTAGGAACTTTGTGTGCCGAAACCTGTGACCGAGCAGGCGGAGTAGGCAACTGCCTGGGTCATGGCGTGCCGCATGTCACCGTTTTCGCTCCAGTGACGGGCGAAGCAACCGATGAAGGCATCTCCGGCTCCCGTGGTGTCGCGGGCATCGACCTTGATGCCGTCGACGCGAAACTCACCCTCCTCGCCCACGTACAGCGCGCCTTTTTCACCGAGGGTCACGATCACGTGGCGAATACCGTCCTGGACCAATTGCAGCGCCGCGGAACGGGCGGACTCCAGCGAATCGACGACGTGGCCGGTGATCAGCGCCAGCTCGGTTTCGTTGGGAATGAAGAAGTCGAGCTGTGCCAGATGCGCGCGGCTGAGGCCTTTGACGGCGGGCGCCGGATTGAGCAGAACCGGAATGCCGTTGGCTTTGGCGAAATCGATGGCGTAGTAGACGGTTTCCAGCTCGATTTCCAGCTGCAGAACGATCAGCTTGCAGTCGCGCAAGGCGGCCTGGGCAGCGTCGATGTCAGCGGGTTTGAGGTGGGCGTTGGCGCCTTTGACGATGAGGATGCTGTTGTGCGAATCGCTCTGCACGAAGATGGGCGCCACGCCACTGGAAACGTCCGGCACCCGCTGTACGAACTGAGTGTCGATGCCGAAACGCTTGAAGTTGGCCAACGTGTTGTCAGCGAACATGTCATCGCCGACCTTGCTCAGCATCAGTACGTCGGCGCCCAGTTTGGCGGCCGCGACGGCCTGGTTGGCCCCTTTGCCGCCGCAACCCATGGCGAAATTCGGCGCTTCGAGGGTTTCACCTTGCGCCGGCATCCGGTCGATGTAGGTGATCAAATCCACCATGTTGCTGCCGATGACCGCGATCTTGTTCATGTGTGTATTTACCTTGTTCACGCGCGGCGTTTCCAGGAGTGAACGGCCGTGGCGTTATTATTTTTGTTATTTAAATAACATTTTCTGTGACTATTCAACCTCTATTTTGCAGGGCAATGGCCACCCGCAGACAAAAACGGCCAGACATCGCTGTCTGGCCCGCTCGGAACGCTGATTCAGAGAGGTTGGGACCGCTGGTCAATACAGACAACCGGTGGTCGCAATCGTTTGCGCAGAAGTCAGATGATGGCGCAAGTCGCGCAGATCTGCCGCTGCTGAGAGGGTGACGCCCCGCTTGTTGCGGGACCGGGCCAAAGCTGGACGGTGCGTTTTCCGAAGCACCGCATCTGAAGGTTCTACGACGACCTGATCCTCCGCTACATCAGGAAGTACAGCAGCAGGATATTGGCCACCAGCATCGCCAGCGCCGTTGGGATCTGCGCCTTGATGACCGCGTATTTGTCGGGCAATTCCAGTAGGGCCGCCGGGATGATGTTGTAGTTCGCGGCCATCGGCGTCATCAACGTGCCGCAGTAACCGGAGAACATGCCGATGGCCGCCATGACCGCCGGATTGGCGCCGTACATCCCCACCAGTACCGGCACGCCGATGCCGCCGGTCATCACCGGAAACGCGGCGAATCCGTTCCCCATGACGATGGTGAACGAGGCCATGCCCAGCACGTACACCATCACCGCCACCAGACGGAAATCCAGATTGATGTAGGCCGTCGCCAGGTGCGCCACCGCCTTGCCGACCCCGGCATCGTTGAACACCAGACCGAGCATCGCGAGCATCTGCGGCAGCACCAGCGCCCAGCCCAGTGCTTCGGTCAGTCGTCTTGACTCACGCATGGCCTGCACAGGCGTGTCGCGGGTCAGCCAGCAGGCGAGCGCCAGCGCAACAAGGCTGCCAATACCCAATGAGACAAACGTGCTGTTGGCCGGGTCGAGCAGAAAGACGTCGCCGAACTTGATGTTCTTCAGCAGCACCGCACCGATGACAGTGACCAGTGGAATGGCCAGCGCCGGAATGAACAGTCTGTTCTTCAGACGCCCTGCGCTCTCGCGTCGCGCCTTGTCCGGCAGGTTATCGTGCTGACCGGAACCGACGCCGCCACAGCCTGCAATCAGCGCCATGACGATCACGCCGACACCGACCCACACGGGCGGCAACTGCTCTCCGGCCAGAAACGCGACGGCGAACAGTCCCCAGAACAGCCCCGTGCTCCACCGTTTGGGATTGCTGCGGTCAGTGGCGGTCATGAAGGCGGTGATGGCCAGGATCACCCCCGCCAGCCAATACAGGTATTGAATGGAAATGATCATGGCGTCACCTCCTTCGCCGTCGCAGCAGTCTGCGACGCTGCCTGCAGTTCGCGGCTCAGGCGTCGATCAAAACGATGCAGGCGAACCGCGTGGATGACGAACGCGCAGATCGCCGTCGGAATGCCCCAGAGAGCAATGTGCATGGGGTCGACGTCGATACCCGAACCGATCAGGAAAGTGTGCATCAGGGCGATGGCACCGAAGGCCACGAAAATGTCCTCGCCGAAGAACAGCCCGACGTTGTCGGTGGCCGCGCACAGCGCCAGCAACTTGATGCGCAGCGCCTCGGGCAACTTGCCGAAGCGCGACTCGGCGGCGCCTTCCGCCATCGGCGCGAGCAATGGACGGACCATTTGCGGATGCCCGCCCAGGCTGGTCAGCCCTAATGCCGCCGTGGTTTCCCGCACGAACAGATAGGCGATCAACAGACGCCCGGCCGTGGCCTGAGTGAAACGCGCGATCCAGTTCTGCGCGTGCAGCCGCAGGCCGTGGCGCTCCAGCAAGCCGATCACGGCCAGCGGCAGCAAGATGATCAGCGGCAGCGTGCGGGTTTTGATGAAGCCGCTGCCGATGGTCGCCAGTATGGTTTCCAGCGGCATGCTCGCGGCGAGTCCGGTGGCCAGCGCTGCGAGTGCCACCACCAACATCGGATTGAAGCGCAGCACGAAGCCTGTGACGATGACCAGCACGCCGAGCAGCGGCCAGAGGTTGATAGCGGTTTGCATGATGGAATTCTCGTTGTTGTGATGCGTTGACCCGGTTGCACGAACGGGCCGCCGCTCTCCTGCCTGCGACCATCTTTCGGCAGGCCTGGACGCTGCGTCCAACGGGAAAAACCCGCTATGCCTCATAAAATTTTCTGTTGGGGCGGTGGCATGCAACCTGCTGTCCGTAGCGCACGTCGGCTCCCATGCCGATGGCGACAGCAGGCAGAATGGCTCTGCGACCAGGCCGTCGGCAACGCTCAATCGTTCAAGGAAATCGCTCGGTGAACCTCAAGTTTCTGGAAACCTTCGTCTGGGTCGCACGGCTGAAAAGCTTTCGTCTGACCGCGGAAAAGCTGTTCAGCACCCAGGCTTCCATCTCCAGCCGGATCGCTGCACTGGAGGATGAAATGGGCGTGCGGCTTTTCGTGCGGGACTCCAAAGGCGTGTCGCTGACCTCCGAAGGCTTGCGCGTGCTGGAGTACGCCGAGCACATCATGGACACGATGCAGAACATGAAAGCGGCGATCAAGGACCCCAGCCAGGTGCGGGGGCGGATCCGCATCGGCGCGATGGATACGGTGATACACACTTGGCTCAGCGCGCTGGTAACACGGCTGATGAAATGTTACCCGAATCTGGAAATCGAGCTGACCGCCGAAACGGCCAGCAACCTGTGTGCGCAACTGGAAAAGGGCTATCAGGACATCATTTTCCAGACCGACGTGCTGCGGTTCGACACCGTGCGCAACGCGGTGCTGGCGCGCTATCCGCTGCAATGGGTAGTGCCGGCGGGCTCGGCGTTCGACCGCCCGGGCGTGACGCTGGAGGACATTGCCCAGCAGCGCATCGTCACGTTTTCGCGCAACTCCAGGCCCCATCAGGACATCCTGAATATGCTGCACTCGGCCAACATCATCACTCCGCGAATCAACTGCGTGAATTCGGCCTCGGCCATCACCCGGCTGGTGCGCGACGGCTTTGGCATTGGCGCCCTGCCCGTCACCCTGGTGCACGGCGAACTGGCGCAAGGCGTGCTGACGCGCATCGAAAACGTGCCGTTGCCACCCGTGATGGACATCGTCGCCAGCTGGCGCACCGGTGCGGGAATGGAGCTGGTGGAAGACATCATCGGGCTCACGCGGGAGGTGGTGAACGAGTTCGCGCAGGACATGCCGGCGGGGTTTGTGCTGCCGGCCTCAGATTGAGCACGGCAGCGCCGCAGATGAAACCCGATTCTGCGCGGGAGCGCTTGCCCGCAGACGTCTGAATACGTTCAGTCGCGGGCGCCGAATCGGGGCATTGCCGGGACGTTTGCCCCGCTACGGCTCAGAAGAGCAGCAAGATCGCCGATCCACATTGCATGACACCGGACGCTCAATAGTCGCCACGCCCTTCGAGCAACGTGTCCAGCAACCACGCCCCCGCCGGCCCCAGGCTTTTCTGCCGCGACCAGATCACATCCACCGCCGAGCTGCGTGGCCAGCCGGGCACCTGCAGCTCTTTGAGTCGTCCCTGGGCATAACCGCGCACCAGCCAGCGTGGCAAAGCCGACCAGCCAAAGCCGAAAATCGCCATGTCCATCAACAACAGGTAATTGGGCGCAGACCAGGTGCGGCGGGCGCCGCTGGGCAGATCATCGGTCGGGATGCTTTCGTCGACGATGGTGTTCAATCGCAGCGCGCGGTGCTGCGCCAGCTGCCGGTAATCCACCGTGCCTTCGCTGGCCAGCGGGTGCTGGTGGGAGACGAACAGGCCGAAATCGGCGCGCTCGGCGATGGTCGCGTGGCCGACTTCCGGCGGATAGCTGGCCTGCGCCGAGAGCAATCCCAATGACGCCCGGCCCGACTGGATCAGGTTGATCGCGTCGCCATGCTCGGCAAACACGCATTCAAGCTCCAGCTCGGGAAAGCGCTGATCGAGTTCCGCCATGCGCGCCTCGAATTCGGCGAACTGGTTGGCGTCCGACAACACCAGCGTCAGCCGGGGCTCCATGCCTTCGGCCAGGCGTCCGGCGGCGCGCCGTAATTTGTCCGACGCCGCGAGCACTTCTTCGATACGCCCGTGCAGGGCTTTGCCTGCTTCGGTGAGCGCCGGCTGCCTTGACGAACGGTCGAACAGTTCGACGCCCAGGTCGATTTCCAGTCGCGAAATCGCCTCGCTGATCGTCGACTGGCTTTTGCCCAGCCGCCTGGCCGCTGCGCTGAATGAACCCATCGCAATGGTCTGGGCGAAGGCTTCCAGGGCTTCGGGGGAATAGCTCATGGCTGCATCTCTCACTCTTCCATCGGTTTTTCCGATGGTAACGATTTTCACTTTAGTCCATCGCGTCGCGACAATGCACCTCTGCCCAGCAAGGAAATCCGCACTCATGCCCATCAGTAAGGTCGCCGCGTCGGCCGTTGAAAAAAAGTCGCTCAGGGAGCGCGCGCTGCACGCGTTGCTGTTCGAAATCATCGGCGTTCTGGTGTTCGCACCCGGCCTTGCCTGGGTGCTCGGCCAGTCGCTTGGCAAGATGGGCGCGATGACGGTGATGATCTCCACCGTCGCGATGCTCTGGAACATGCTGTTCAACGCCGCGTTCGACCGTCTGCGCGAACGCTTCGGGTTTGCGATGAGCCTCAAGGTCCGTGCGCTGCACGCCCTGTCGTTCGAGAGCGGCCTAATCGTCGCCGTCGTGCCACTGGCCGCGTGGTGGCTGTCGATCAGTCTGCTAGAAGCCTTCGTGCTGGACATCGGTCTGCTGCTGTTGTTTTTGCCGTACACCCTGGTGTTCAACCTGGCGTACGACCATGTGCGCGAGCGACTGATGCGGCATCGTGATGGCAAACGCGGGCAGCGCCCGAACCCGCGGCCAGACCGGTCGTCTTTATAGCCCGCCGGCGCGTTGATGCCCCAGCAGAAACGGCAGCACGTTCGCCAGCAATTCGTCCGGTATCTCTTCGGCCAGGTAGTGACCGCCCGGTAATGCCTGACCGCGCACATCCGTCGCGACCTTGCGCCACTCATTCAGTGGCTCGAAGCATTTGCCGACAGTGCCTTCGGCGCCCCACAGCACCAATAGCGGCAGTTGCAGATGATTGCCTGCGGCAACGTCGGCGCGGTCATGCTCAAGGTCGATGCCGGCGCTGGCGCGGTAGTCTTCGCAGACACCCCGGGCCGCGCCGGGCAGGCTGGCGCAGCGCAGGTACTCGGCGAACGCCTCATCGGTGAACGGCGCCAGCCCTGCGCTTCGCGTCCCCATGACACTGCGCAGATACTGTTCCGGATTGGCTTGCAGCAACGTCTCCGGCAGCGGCGCCGGGCGGATCAGGAAGAACCAGTGCCAGTAGGCGCGAGCGAAGGCCTCATTGGTCTGGCTGTACATCGCAAGCGTCGGCGCGATGTCGAGCAGCGCCATGCGCTGGATCACGCCGGGATGATCCAGCCCCATCCGATGGGCGACGCGTGCGCCGCGATCATGGGCAAGCACAGAAAAGTCAGCGAAGCCCAGGGCCTGCATCAACTCGATCATGTCGCGGCCCATTTCGCGCTTGGCGTAAGGGGCGTGGTCGGCGGTGGCAGCAGGCTTGCTGCTGTCGCCATAGCCGCGCAGGTCGGCGGCAACCACCGTGAAATGCTGGCTCAGTCGCTCGGCGACCTTGTGCCAGATGACATGGGTCTGCGGGTGGCCGTGCAACAGCAGCAGCCCCGGGCCGCTGCCGCCGACGCGGTAGGCAATCTGCACGCCATTGACCTGACGCTGGTCTTTCTGGAATCCGACAAACATGGCTCGCTCCTTCTGACGTTGTGCCCGCATGCCACCCGAAGGGCAGGCGCGGCGAGGCCTACAGTGTGGCCGTCGTGTGGGTGACAGCGTGTCGACAGTCGACCCGGATTAAAGACCACGCAAAGCGCAATTGGTCTCCCTCAATCCCGATCCATTGGCTATTCGAGCCCTGCGCTCGCCCGCGTAATGTAGCGCCACCGCTTACGAACTTTCCTGACTGTTTCATCGGAGACGCTGACATGAACAAGAGAATTGCCTGGGCGCAAAAGTCGCCGCAAGCCTACAAAGCCATGCTGGGCCTCGAGGCCGCGCTGGCCGCATCCGGCCTGGACCACTCGCTGCTGGAACTCATCCGCCTGCGCGCTTCGCAGATCAACGGCTGCGCCTATTGCGTGAACATGCACGCCAACGACGCGCGCAAGGCCGGCGAGACCGAAGCGCGCCTGCAGACACTCAGCGTGTGGGAAGAAACCGAATTCTTCACTGAAAAGGAGAAGGTCGTCCTTGCCTGGGTGGAGAGCCTGACGCTGTTGCCGGTCCATCACGCGCCTCAACACCAGTATGAAGCGCTGCTCGCCCATTACTCCGAAGCGGATGTCGCCAACATCACGCTGGCCGTTGCCACCATCAATGCCTGGAACCGCTTCGGCGTAGGTTTCGCGATGGTGCCGGCGTGAGTCACCGGGCACCGCCGCCGTTTGCGCTTCAGACTTTCAGGTAGCGGCCACTGAGCGCCACACCCAGCAGCATCACGGCGATGATCAAGAACGCAACGCCCAGGCTGCTCAGGTGGGCGACGAAACCGATGCCGGCCGGGCCCATGAGAATGCCGATGTAACCCAGCGTCGTGATGGCCGGAACGGCAACGTTTTCGGGCATGGTCTTCTGCCGCCCCACGGCGCTGTAAAACACCGGGACGATGTTCGAACAGCCAAGCCCGACCAGCGCGTAGCCGCACAAGGCCGCCTGCCAGGTGGGAACCAGCGTCGCCACGGCCATGCCGATGGCGGCGCACAGGCCGCCAAACAGAATGATGCGGTGCACGCCCAGGCGCCGCACGACCGGATCGCCGCACAACCGGCCGATGGCCATGGCCAAGGCGAACACGGCGTAACCGAATCCTGCATAAGACGCTTCAACGCCCCGCTGCGCACTGAGGAAAACCGCGCTCCAGTCCAGCATCGCGCCTTCGGTGAGAAACACCGTGAAGCACATCAAGCCGATGAACAGGACCACGCCATGGGGCACCGCGAAGGCAGGTCCCCCGGCATCGCTGCCGTACGCGAGCAGATGCGGCGCGGCCTTGTACAACGCGACTGCGATGAACAGCGCCACCAGGGTCATGCTCAGCCACGGCCACATGCCCACGCTCAACAATGCAGACACACCGGCCGCACCGATGATGCCGCCACAACTGAACAGACCGTGAAAGCCTGACATCATGGTTTTGCCGCTGGCGCGCTCGACGATGATCGCCTGAATATTGGTGACGCAACCCAGCGCGCCCATGCTGGCGCCGTAGATGAACAATGTCGCTACCATCGACGGCATGTGGGTCAACGTCGCCAGCAGTGGCAGGCACAGGCAAGCGATGCTGCCCACCACGACGATGATGCGCCGACAGCCGAAACGCACGGTTGCCGCCCCTGCCAGCGGCATCGAAAGGATCGAGCCGATGCCCAGGCACAGCAGGAGCAAGCCAAGGCTGGCATCGTCCAGCCCCAGCCGGCTTTTGGCGTAGGGCACCAACGGCGCCCAGGCAGAGATGCTGAAACCGGTGATGAAGAAGGCGACGCGGGTCGAGAACTGTTCCAGCCGCCCGGGAATAACGGGCACTGCGGTGCTGATAGAGGTCATTGCCGCTCCCTTGCTGCGTTGATGAATCCTGCCTGCCGCCATGGGCCGGCAAAAACAAGCGTAACAAAGGTTGTGGCGATGCCGAAGGAAGGATGTCGCGGGAATTGCCCTCAGGAATGCCTCAAAGGGCGTGACAGCCTACAGGCAGGCCCGACGTTATCAGGCCGAACGCTAGCTGCGATCAAGCGCTCGCTCGCGAAGGCGGTCATTCAGACACAGCAACGCTGACTGACACACCGCGTTCGCGAACACGTTCACTGCCCAGGTTTATCGACGCGTGAAAATCAGGCTTTCCACGGCGACTTGCGGATGATGTCGACGAAGTTCAGCGGTTTAAACGTCGGGTCTTCATCCACCAGCACGTCGGCGTTGACTGTGCCGAACGTGGTGTCCGGTTTCGCCCGGAAACCGTTGGCAAACGCACAGATAATGCATTCCTTGAACGCCTCGCCACGCGGATGGGCATGGGTGACGATCTCGCGCTGCTCATCGCTGAACTGCTCGTACTTGATGCCGAGTACGTCCATTTCGACACCCGCCGTCACCAGTGCCACGTTCGGCCGCAGATGCTCAGGCACGCCCGGCGTTGTGTGCAACGCAATCGACAACCAGACCTGCTCCACGTCGCCTTCGGACAGGCCGAACGGCTTCATGAACGCACGGGCGGCATTGGCGCTGTCGACTTCGAAGCGCAGGTCCGGGCTGCGGTGCTGTTCCACCAGGCCCAGGTCGTGGAACATCGCGCCGACGTACAGCTGTTCGGCGTCATACTTCAAACCTTTGCGCTCACCGGTCAACGCTCCCCAAAGGAATACGCGACGGGAATGGTGAAACAACAGATCGTCTTCCTGATCGCGGATGTAGTCGGTGGTAGCGCGGGCAAGTGCGCTGTCGGGAATCTTGATACCGGCGATTTCCTGGCTCATGGCGGTCTTCCTCAATCGGTCGCGCCGGCATGGCGCGTTGAGGACAAGTCTCCGGCAGGCAGGGGTCGCGCTCAATCGGCACGCGGTCTCGTTCTCTGCCAAACGTGCATCGTTTACTGCCAGCCGATCTGGTGTTTACCAGATAGCTGACCGCCCGCCGCGAACGCTTCGGATAGACTGTGCGCCGTTTCCCGCAAGCAGGCCGAAAGAGCCTGACAGCAGGTGACGTTTTCTCCCACAAGAACCGAACCAAGGAGCCCCCGTGTACAAGGGTGTCGCACTATCGGTCATGGCCTCCTGCCTCTTCGCGGTCATGTACTACTACACCTCATTGCTGAAGCCATTGAGCGGTGAAGAAATCTTCGGCTGGCGCATGCTGCTGACCCTGCCTTGCATCACGCTGTTCATGCTGTCCAGCGGCGACTGGAAACTCGCCCGCGGCCTCGCCGCGCGGGTGCGCCAGACGCCTGCCCTGCTGGGTGCGATGGTGTTGTCGTCGGCATTGATCGGCGCGCAGTTGTGGCTGTTCATGTGGGCGCCCCTGCATGGCCGCAGCCTCGAGGTGTCACTGGGCTATTTCCTCCTGCCGCTGACGATGATCCTGACAGGCCGCGTGGTCTACGGCGAGCACTTGTCCCGTCTGCAGAAAATCGCGGCCTGCTGCGCGCTGATCGGCGTGGGCAACGAACTGTTCCGGCTGGGCAGTTTCTCCTGGGAAACATTGCTGGTGTGTCTGGGCTATCCAGTCTATTTCGTCCTGCGCCGGCGGATCAGGACCGACCACCTGGGCGGCCTCTGGTGGGACATGTTGCTGATTCTGCCTGCCGCGCTGCTGTTCATCTGCCGGGGCAATCCGTCGGTGGTTGAGCAGATGCCGAAGCTGTATGCGCTGATCCCCATCCTCGGCGCGATCAGTGCGTCGGCGCTGGTCAGCTACATCCTCGCCAGCCGCTTGCTGGCCTTCAGCGTGTTCGGCTTGCTCAGTTATGTCGAACCGGTGTTGCTGGTCGGCGTTGCCCTGCTGCTTGGCGAAACCATTGGCCGCGACGAATGGCTGACCTACTTGCCGATCTGGGTGGCGGTGCTGGTACTGGTGGGCGAAGGGGCCAAACATGTGCTGGTGCAGCGACGCAGAAACCAGGCCTGACAGCACGTGCCGAGGGCAAGGCGGCCTTGGTCAGCGGGTCGCGGGCAGCGGTTCAGCGCCCGAAGCGCGCCAGCTGCATTTCCTGCAAGCGGCTCAGCGTGCGGCGAAAGGCGAACGCCAGATAACCTTCGGTGTAGAGCGCCTGCATCGGCAGCTCAGCCTCGACGTAGAGCGGCACCTTGCGGTCGTAGCATTCGTCGACCAGCGCAATGAAGCGGCGCACGCCGTCGTCGTAGGGTGACAACTGCGGCAGTTCTCGATCCCCCGCGGCCACCTGCTCCACGCCATCTTCGGTACCGCGCGCGATACGCCCTTCGCGCTGCGGCGCACTCAGTGCCGGCACCTCGCTGAGCAGCACGGCCGTGTAGCGGTCGCACAATTCGATGAAATCCATGGCAGCCAGCGGCTGTTCGCATAGATCGGCGTAACGGCACCAGACCACGGTCTTGCTGCTGCGCACCACCGGCAGATGCCGCCGACCAAGGGGCACTGGCTGGATCGACACCGACTCGCCACTGCTCAGTTGTTCGAAGACGTCGACCAGTGCGCTGCGCCCCTGCCCGGCCTTGACCCAGTAACGCTGCTGCGCCTGCCCCGGATGCAGTCGGTGATCCTCACCGCCATCCACGCAGACCACGTGCATGTAGTGATTGATCGCAGTGATCGCCGGCACGAATCGCTCGCGGTTATGCCCCGTGGCATACAGCTGCTCGGGCAGCTGATTGGAGGTGCAGACCAGCACGACGCCCTGCTCGAACATCGCTCGCAACAGGCCGCCCAGGATCACCGCGTCGCCGATGTCATTGACGAACAGCTCGTCGAAACACAGCACCCTCACCTCCTCGCCCAGTTCCCGGGCCAGCACATCCAGCGGCTTTGCCACACCCGTGAGCTGAAAAAGACGCTGATGGACCCAGCGCATGAAGTGATGGAAATGCTGGCGACGCGCAGGGATCTGCAGGCCTTCGTAAAAACGGTCCATGAGCCAGGTTTTGCCACGGCCCACCGGGCCCCACAGATAAACGCCCTTCGGCGGCGCATGCCGGTTGCCATCGCGCAAGGCCAGCCAGCAGGCCTCAAGCGCGCGGGCAGCCTGACGCTGCGCCTCGTCTGCCTGAAACCCCTGCGTGTCGACGGCCTGCTGCCAGGCTGCCAGTGGAGAAAGCGCACTCATCGACAAACGTCACCGCGTACGGGAAGAGGATTCGAGGCGTCTGGAGTACGACGCCCCCAGCAGATAAAAACAGCCGCCTGCCACGATAAAGCCCGCCAGCATATAGAACATGAAGTGCGCTGACTGGGTGGCCAGGGCAAAACCGCACAGCACCGGGCCGAGCGCGCCGCCCAGGTTGGAGAGGTTCTGGGCGCCGTAGTACATGCCGCGCAGATGAGCAGGCGCGATGCGATCAATGAACATGTATTCGGCGGGGAACACGATGATTTCGCCCAGGGTGAACACCGCCACCGCCAGCGACCAGTGCAGCACGGTCGTGGATAGCGCAAACCCCACGACGCCGGCCAGAAACAGGCTGAAGCCCAGCGTCAGCCACTGGTTGAGGTACTGGTGACTGATGTAGCGGCCGACGAAATACTGCAGGCAAATGACCACCGCCGCGTTCACGGCGACCACCGAACTGATGACCTGATAAGTGAATTCCGGCGTGCTGGTGGTGACCAGGTATTGCGACAGGTACGCCGTGAACTGGCCGAACACCACTGCGCTGAGCACGCCACCTACGGTGAAGCAGACCAGCCGGTAATCCTTGAGCAGGATCCGGCCCACCGCCACGAACGAAACCGGCGCGTTGGCCGGGTCCGCCGAGCTGAGCCGGCGGTCACCGTAGAGCGCATACACGACGAAAAAGCCCAGCCCCAGCGCGGCCGACGTCAGGAACGGCAGTTTCATGTTCCACTGCGCCAGCCCTGCGCCAATGAACGGCCCGACGGCGTAGCCGATGTTGATCAGTGTGTAGCGCACCGAAAACACTTTGCTCTGCTCGGCCACCGGCAGCAGCTTGCCGAAAGCGGCCTTGACGACGATGTCGATGACTGAATAGGCGAAGTTGAACGACACCAGAAACAGGAAGAACAGCCACAGCTGCCCGGTCACGCACATGCCGACGAAGCCGGCCACGAAAAATCCGGTGAAACACAGGATCAGTCGGTAGCTGGATAATTTGTCCGTCAGATAGCCGCCGTACAGACTGAGCAACGAGCCGACGATCAAGGCGCTGCCCACCACCATGCCAATGTCGCTGATGCTCAGTGTGAAGTTCGATGACAGATAGATCACCAGATAAGGCAAGGTGATCGCCCTCCCCAACGTCAGAAACAGCGACGACGACAGCAGGAGATTGACTGAGGCAGGGTAATGTCTGAGCGCGGCGAGCATCCGTGGTCTGTCCTCGACAGTGGGCAGTGATCATTCAAGCCAAACATCGTTACACAATCGCGCTTGACTGGACACCGGGATGAAATTTTTCCCTGCAGATTTTCCGGGTAAAGGCACAGTAGGGCTCCCTTTGATCAGCGGCGTAACACCCGCCGCCTTCCCGGCTAAAGCCGGTCCTTACGAAAAGTTTGCAGTTTCTGTAGATCCGGTTTCAGCGGGCCCTACAAAAAACTTGTAGCGCCTGTAGGACCGGCTTCAGCCGGGAAGAGGCCGGTGTGTCGGGTGGAGATCCGGCGGCTGGGAGTCAGTCTTCGCGAGCAAGCTCGCTTGGGGGATTTGTGTCTGGTCAGATCAGCGGCGTAACACCCGACGCCTTCCCGGCTAAAGCCGGTCCTACGGAAAGTTTGCAGTATCTGTAGATCCGGTTTCAGCCGGTCCTACGAAAAGCTTGTAGCGCTTGTAGGACCGGCTTCAGCAAGGAACAGGCCGGTGTGTTTGGTGGAGATCTGGCGGCTGGAAGTCAGTTCGCGAGCAAGCTCGCTCCCACGGGATTCGTGTCTGGTCAGAGAATTTGTGTGTGCCTGGAAATCCCTGTGGGAGTGAGCTTGCTCACGAAGAGGCCGGTACAGGTGGCGCTTCTTGTCTGCATGACCCATCCAGTCGCAGGCGACACCTCCCCCGACAGCTATGTTGCGGGCGCACGGCCCATGTCTGGCTGGCCCGATTCGCTCACATTCCGTAACATCCCCACCCTTTGCGCCCTTCTCCCCAGGTATTTCATGAAGCCCGCTCGTTTGCGCGCCGACGTTCTCGCCGGCCTCACCACCTCGTTCGCCCTCGTGCCCGAGTGCATCGCCTTCGCGCTGGTCGCGCACCTCAACCCACTGATGGGCCTGTACGGCGCCTTCATCATCTGCACGCTGACTGCGCTGTTCGGCGGACGTCCCGGCATGGTTTCCGGCGCTGCGGGGTCGATGGCCGTGGTCATCGTCGCGCTGGTCGTGCAGCACGGCGTGCAATACCTGCTGGCAACCGTCCTGCTGGGCGGGCTGGTGATGATCGCCTTTGGCGTGCTGCGCCTGGGCAAGCTGGTGCGCATGGTCCCCTACCCGGTGATGCTCGGCTTCGTCAATGGCCTGGCCATCGTCATCGCCATGGCTCAGCTCGAGCACTTCAAAAGCGGCGACGCCTGGCTCAGCGGCACCCCGCTCTACTGGATGATCGGCCTGGTCGCCCTGACCATGGCCATCGTCTATCTGCTGCCGCGCCTGACCCGCGCAGTGCCGCCTGCGCTGGTGGCCATTCTCGGCGTCGGCCTGCTGGTGTTTCTGTTCGGCCTGCCTACCCGCACCCTCGGCGACATGGCCCACATCGCCGGCGGCTTGCCGGATGTCGCGTTGCCCGACGTGCCCTGGAATCTGGACACCCTGCGCATCATCGCGCCCTACGCCATCCTGATGGCGCTGGTTGGCCTGCTGGAAACCCTGCTCACCCTCAATCTCACCGACGAAATCACGGAGAGCCGCGGCTACCCGGATCGCGAGTGCGTGGCGCTGGGCGTCGCAAACATTGCCTCCGGTGTCTGCGGTGGCATGGGCGGCTGCGCGATGATCGGCCAGACCGTCATCAACCTCAGCTCAGGCGGCCGCGGTCGCCTCTCAGGCATCGTCGCCGGGGTGATGATTCTGATGTTCGTGCTGTTCCTGTCGCCGCTGATCGAGCGCATCCCGCTGGCAGCGCTGGTCGGCGTGATGTTCGTGGTGGCTCAGCAGACATTCGCCTGGGCGTCGCTGCGCGTGCTGCGCAAAGTGCCGCTCAACGATGTGCTTGCGATCATCGCCGTGACCATCGTGACGGTGCTCACGGATCTGGCGACTGCCGTGGTGTTCGGCATCCTCATTGCGGCGCTCAACTTCGCCTGGCAGCAGGCGCGTGAACTGTACGCCGACAGCCATGTCGAAACCGATGGCAGCAAGATCTATCACCTGCACGGCACGCTGTTTTTCGCCTCCACCACGCCGTTTCTGGATCAGTTCGATCACCTTAACGATCCCGATCACGTCACCCTCGACTGTCGCCACCTGAGCTTTGTCGACTATTCAGCGATCGCAGCGCTGAAAACCCTGCGCGAGCGCTACCAGAAGGCCGGCAAGCATCTGCGCGTGGTGCATTTATCAGAGCGCTGCAAGCAACTGCTCAAGCGCGCAGGTGTGCATCACGCGTAGACGCCGCCCCACGCCCGGCGGCGGACAGCCCCGGCCGCCACTTTTTCGCGCACGACGTTTAAGAATTGTTCCAAAAGTACTCACGCTTTGTACACAACCTGATCGTTGACTATTTGTCGGGCGATCCGCCAAACGGTCGCAACGCTGGAGATCAAAGGGCCAGCACCGCAGCCCCGGTAATTTCCTGACCGTCCGATCAACTCAATGGCGCAGTAATTGCTCGTGCTCAGATCAGCGGCACTGTTCCATCGTGGTTGTGCGCTTTACTGCGGAGTTTTCTATGCCTGTCTGGCGAAAAAGTATTCAGTGGCAGCTGACATTGAGCATGGGGGCTGCGCTGGTGATCAGCAGCCTGATCGTGATCGCCATCTATGCGTTCGCGCTCAACAGACTCACGGATCGCTACCTGCTGCAGCAGGCCATGCCGGCCAGCGTCGAGGCCATCCGCAACGACCTTGAACGCCTGCTCGCCGCTCCCCTCACGGCGGCCAGCGACATCGCCGACAATACGCTGGTGTCCGAATGGCTGGGTGATGGCGAAGACGCCGCGCAGCAACCGGCTTTTATCCGGTATCTGGCGAAAATCAAAGAACAGCACAACGCGCTGACCACATTCATCGTCGCCAGGGACAGCGGCCATTACATCACCAATAAAGGCGCCGACCGCACGCTGCAACGCGGGCCGGCCGAGAACAACTGGTTTTACGGCTTCCTCGACAGCAACAAACAGCGCTCGCTGGACATCGACATCGACGCCACGACCAAGGTGCCGACGCTGTTCATCAATCAGCGGATCGTGCACAACGGCAACGTCGTCGGCGTGGCCGGGCTCGGCTTTGGCATGAGCGCGCTGTCGCAGATGGTTCGCGACTTCCGTTTCGGCAAACAAGGCCAGGTGTACCTCGTCAGCCAGGACGGCCGGATCAAGGTGCATCCGAATGCCGATCTCAATGACCGTGAAGCCCTGTCGCAACTGGTCGGCGAGCCTGCCGCCCGCAGGTTGCTCAACGAAAACGAGAACGGCCAGGCGCTGGAATTCAAGCGCGACGGGCAGGACTACGTCGCCGTCGCCAAGCCAGTCGCGTCGCTGGGCTGGACACTGGTCAGCGAGGTGCCGATGGCTGAAGTCTACGGCCCGGCCAAGGATGCGTTGACGCTCATCTGCGCCATCAGCATCGCGGTCGTGCTGTTCTTCCTCGGTTTCGTGGCGTGGATCGCGCGCGGTATCGTGCGCCCGATTCGTCAGGTGACCCATGCGCTGGTGGACATCGGCGCGGGTCAGGGCGACCTGACCCGGCGGCTGGACGACAAACGCGAAAATGAATTGGGCGATCTGGCGCGCGGCTTCAATCGCTTCATCGAAAGCCTGCGCGCACTGATCGGCGACGCCTTGAAAACCAGCGAGCAACTGCGTCACAACGTCGTCGAGGTCACGCGGGTTGTCGACAGCACGTCGAGCCGCGCCCTCAAGCAACAGCAGATGACGGACATGGTCGCCACCGCGGTTCATGAGATGGGCCTGACCGTGCAGGAAATCGCCCGCAATGCCGGGGCAGCGGCCGATGTGTCGCGCAATACGCATCGGGAGGCGGTGTCAGCCAGGCAAGTGGTCGGTGAGTCGATCGACCACATTCAGAGCATGTCCGACGGCGTCGGCATCGCCGCAGGCGCCGTGGAACATCTGGCCACGCAGATCTCGACCATCGATCAAGTGCTCAGCGTTATCCGCAGCATTTCCGAACAAACCAATCTGCTGGCCCTGAACGCAGCCATCGAGGCAGCGCGAGCAGGCGAAATGGGCCGGGGCTTTGCGGTGGTCGCCGATGAGGTTCGCACGCTCGCCGGCCGCACCCAGACCGCCACTTCGGAGATCCGCCAGATGATGAGCGAACTGAAAAGCGGCGCCGATCAGGCAGTCACCTCGATGCGTGCCGGACAGGCCGCGACCGGAACAGGTGTCCAAGCCAGCCGGCGTACCGGGGATTCCCTGGATGCCATCGCCGGCCACGTCGAAGAGCTGACCGATCGCAACCATCAGGTCGCCGCCGCCACGGAAGAACAGAGCACCGTGACCGAGGAAATCAATCGCAACGTGCAAGGCATTGCCGACCTTGCGCAGTCCACCGCGCAAGACGTCAAGACGTGCAGGGAGGATTGCCTGAAGTTGTCGGAGCAGGCCGATCATCTGGCCATGCAGATGGCGCGCTTCACGTTGTAATGCAGACGGTGCGCCCCGTTTGACTCATGGGCAGGCGCCATTCACCGGCCGCCTGCCTGAGGTGCGCCCGCGGACCGTGCGCAGTCAGGCCAGCGCCTGGAGGATGTCCTCGGTACCCAGCACCTGCGCATATTCGCCGTGCAGATTGCCCAGCGACATGGCGTGAATGTCTTCGGCACGGCGCGGCTGACCGAAGAAGTCGGCGCCGTCGAAGGTGTAGCACGCGTCGTGCGGGACGAACACGTCAAAGCCCAGATTGCCGCCGGTGCGCGCGGTGGACTCCACCGAATTGTGGGTGACGACGCCGACGATCACGACCTGGCGGATCCCGTCCGCGCGCAGCCAGCCTTCCAGCGCCGAGTGGCAGAACGCATCCGGTACCTGCTTGTGCAGCTCGCCTTCCCCTTCGTGCGGCAGAAACTCGGGCTGGAATTCGACACCGGACTGCTGCGGCCAGAACACCGAATCCGGCGAGCGGGAGAAATGCCTGACGTGTATGACGGTTCGCTGCGAGTCACGCCAGGCCTCAAGCAGCGCCAGCATGTTCTGCTCGGCATCCGGGTTGTTGCGCCGTCCCAGTTTCGGATGATTGATGCCTTGCTGCATGTCGATGATGACCAGCGCGGCTTTTTTATCAAACTTCATTGCATCCCTCTTTCCTCACGCTCGCTCCCCTCACACGGCACTGAAATGCCGCGCCAGCTCCTGTCGGGCGAACTGCTCAATGATGAAATCCACGAACGCCCGGGTCTTGCCGGGCAACAATTTGTGTTCACTGTAATAAATGCAGATGTTCCCGTCCTCGACATACCAGTCGGGCAGCACGCGCTGCAACGTACCGGCGCGCAGGTAAGGCACGGCGAAGGGCATGCTCACCAACGCAACGCCCAGACCCTGCACCGCCGCGCGGCAGGCGGCCTCGGAATCGCTCATGGTCATGCGCAGCTTCAGCCGCAGCGGCGTCTGCTCCTGAGTGCGATGGGTCAAGGGCCAGGAGCGGATCCGCCCGGTCTGCGGCGAGCGGATCAGGATGCCGTCGCACTCGCTCAGATCGTCCGGGTGTGAAACGTGAGCATTCGCCAGCATCCAGTCGGGTGAGGCCACCAGGACGCGGTGCGCCGGGGCCAGCTTGCGCGCCACCACGCCCTGAGGCAGGTCGAAGCCACCGCCGATGGCGGCGTCGAATCCCCCGCCGATGAGGTCCACCTGGCGGTTGTCGAAATGCCAGTCGGGTGTGATCGCGGGGTACCGGCTCAGAAATTCACCCAGCAGCGGCATCACGTACAGGCAGCCGAATATCGTCCCGACACTGACTTTCAGCGTCCCGGCCGGACTGCCCTGCGCGCTGGCCAGATTGGCGACGGCGTGCTGGATGGTGTTCAGGCTGCTGCCGACTTCGGCCAGAAACCGCTGCCCGGCTTCCGTCAGGGTCAACTTGCGGGTACTGCGTTGAAACAGTCGCACGCCCAGCCGCACTTCCAGTTTCGCCACGCTCTTGCCTACGGCGGCTGGGGTCAGGCTCAGGCGTCTGGCGGCTTCGGCAAAGCTACCGACCTCCGCGCTGCGCACGAAACACTCGAGGCTGCTGAAATATTCCATGGTTCGCATTCACAACTTCTGGTTTACACAGACTATAGCGATTACTGGCTACCGGGAACGTAATCCAGGGCAGATACTTTAACCATTCACCCACTCTCAACGGTAACAGGAGATCGACATGACTCATCCCACCAACCTCATCGGCAAGACAGCACTGGTTCAAGGCGGCTCGCGGGGCATCGGCGCAGCCATCGTCAAACGTCTGGTCGAACAAGGCGCGGCCGTCGCCTTCACCTTCGTAAGCTCCGAAGAGAAAGCCCGCGCCCTGCAGGACAGCATCACAGCGGCAGGCGGCAAGGCACTGGCGATCAAGGCCGACAGCGCCAGCGCCGAGGACATTCGCAGCGCGGTGGCCAAAACCGTCGACACCTTCGGCGGCCTGGACATCCTGGTCAACAACGCGGGCGTGCTGGCCATCGCGCCGCTGGACGAGTTCAGCCTCGAAGACTTCGACAAAACCCTGGCCATCAACGTGCGCAGCGTCTTCATCGCCACTCAGGAAGCCGCTCGCCATATGAAGGAAGGCGGTCGCGTCATCAATATCGGCAGCACCAACGCCGACCGCATGCCGTTTGCCGGCGGTGGTGTCTACGCCATGAGCAAATCGGCGCTGGTCGGCCTCACCAAAGGCCTGGCGCGCGACCTCGGCCCGCGCGGCATCACCATCAATAACGTACAGCCCGGCCCGGTCGATACCGACATGAACCCTGCCAACAGCGACTTCGCCGAAACCTTGCTGGGCCTCATGGCCGTTCCGCGCTACGGCAAGTCCGAAGAAGTCGCCGCCATGGTCGCCTACCTGGCAGGCCCGGAAGCGGGCTATGTGACCGGCGCGAGCCTGACCATCGACGGTGGCTTCGGCGCCTGATACCAAGGCTGACCCGGAACGAAAAAGCCCCGGACTTCGCAAAGAAGCCGGGGCTTGCTGCATTTCTGCTTAACCGCATGAAAATTCTGAAAAAAAGTTTTGCCTTCGCCAGAACTTTCGACTACATTAGCGCGCCTCGACAGACTGAACGTCTGAAGAGATACGGTGAGGTGTCCGAGTGGCTTAAGGAGCACGCCTGGAAAGTGTGTATACAGGAAACTGTATCGAGGGTTCGAATCCCTCCTTCACCGCCATATTCGATTCACGCTAAAGCCCCGATTTTCCTAGAGAAAGTCGGGGCTTTTTCGTTTCCGGCAAATAAATTAGGGCAGATTTAGGGCAAAAACGGGCGACGCTACGCCGTCTCATGCCGCTCAGCGCCGCTATCCCACGACAGCTCGTCAATCTGACTAGCAATCACCCCGCACCCTCGATTACTGTATATCCAACCAGTATTCGAGATATTCCCCATGGACTGTCCCAACATCGATTATGAAGCCGAGGACTGGCCGGACATTCCCACTCAGGAGGAAATGATGCGCCAGCACATCCACCTCATCGAGCTGGAATGCCAGATGCTCCAGGAGGAGCTGAGTAGATACCGGAAGAATGTGGCTAAGCTCATCGACATTCACAACGAGGTGACGATCGAGCGGGACAAGCTGCGCGCTGAATTGAAGGGTGCTAGCGAACGGATTGGGAAGTTGAACACGAAAGCTTTTCGAGCTCGCTTCAAGTCTGTTTGTTACATGACATAATCTCTCAGCAGACTGCAGTGCTCCGGCATCTTAACGTTCCCGGTCACTATTACGAGCCGAGCGTGACAATCGGTGAGTTTGCCCTACTGAAGAACATCTTTTATGGACACCTGAGTGGCCTTCAACACTGGTTAAGTGACGATATGCTGGATCTGAGACCAAGAACGCGCTTCCACCTGCTGCCGAAAATTCGATCAAGAATGCACTCATGGGCTGGCGGCTCCGGAAAGACCGGCACGCTTCCGCCACTACTACGGTTCCCACCATGCGCAACGTATGGGCGCTATCTTCAACGGCACAGAGCGGAACATCGCTTTCCACATTGATATGTTCCTTCTATTCAATCACGTGTTTCACTAAGGCGGCGTTTGCCTATGCCTGCGCAGCGTCCGCATTGCTAAAGCAGCAAGATCCACTTTGATGGCTGGATTCATTAGTGACGATAATCTGCCGTACGCACTGGCATGCCAGCGCAATGCAAAATTACCGCGACGACAGGAAGCGCCACGCGAATGAAGGTGACACTGACCAGCCCACACTGCACTTCGATAATGCACGCCCTGAAAGATACTCTGCCGAACTTGAGATTCTGCATCGCCCTTGCAGCCCGTGCCAGAGGCCCTAATATATAGTGTAGTAATAGTAAATCACATTGCCAATAAGGTCGGGCTATAGGCCACCAATCGCCGGATCGGCAGCAAGACGGCACATTACGAACTCGACGACCGGGATCGGCTTTGCGTCAAGGAGGAGGGGATAGATTATATCGTTCTTAATTCAGCAGCCGAACCGGTAGAACTTTCGGCAAACGTTGGCATACCTCTCCCCACACCAGCCACCAGAGCTACCAGCTACCAGCTACCAGCTACCAGCCAGACTCGCCGTCGCCATGTAGATCCATGTCCGCAAACTAGTTTCGGATTGACTATGCGAAGGGGAGAGTCCATCCAATCCTGTTCTACGGGCCTCGGCCCATGGCTTGGGCGCGGAAGCGTGCGATCTTCATACTAAGTCATAGTTTTCCTCTACACGCAAAAAAATCCGCACTTGGAGCTCGAATAGATAAAGGGCTATCGAACCTTCTCTAATAAGCCATTTTCTAACAAAGGACCGACCAAGGCCTGCAGCTTTCTAAATGGTTCGCCTATTTTCTCTGCTATCTCCAGGAGGCTCAAGTCACCATCGCAGTAAGATATCAAGCCCATCATAGTTCGGACCTGAGGGCCGGTATCTTTTGTACTGATGGTTGGATATAAACCTCTCTTCCCAAGCTGTGGTTCACACATAACTGTGCAACGAAGTGTTGTGTCACCTTCGATTATCTCCAACGCATCTCGAAGAGCCGCAAAACCGCCCGCCAGGCCTGACGGCGTAACAAGCGTAAGATCATCCAGTGACGTGTGATATTCGGGATACTCACCATACTTGCTGCGCATTATAGTGGCAATAGGAAGATCGACGCCCGGAGAGCAATATTGTCGCTCATCGCTACCCCGGTCCATCCAACTATAGTGTTTGAAGTCTGGATCAATGAAGCGTAGCGCGTGCTTCGCTGCTCGATCAGACAATGTCTTTCCGTTACGCGACGGAAGATAGGAATAGCAACGATCATCGCCGATGCAGGACACGTTGAAGCCTGCCACGACGTAATCTTTAAGATGCTGATAATTCTTGCTTAGATAGACTATTGAGCCTATAGTTTCTGGAATAAAAATAATTCTGTAAGTGTAGCGCCGGCTCGGCAAAGACAGCAACCACTTAACTAAAGCGGTAGTTACCACTGGGCCTGATAACTCGTTGTTTGCCATCGAAGGGTGACATACATATGTCGAGAGAAAAACCTCCTCTTGTGACTCGCCCGGAATTAAAATCTCCGCATAATTTAAAACTCCAGGCTTCAATGTAGAATCGATAACTACTTTATAGTTTCCTGGCTTAAGCGTCCGCCGCTGACTATGAGCAAGGCAAAAGCCCCAGCGCCGTGAATAATAAGAGGTTATATAAGGGATTGCATCAGGCTGGTTTGGAATTGAATACAGATGTTCCTGCAGATCATCCAGAGTCAGCACTGTGTCAACGGGCTCGGAATAACCTAATACATGTAGATTGTGCGTTTTGAAGTCTACTAATTTGTTGCCGCTTTCGTCAGCTATATAGGCGGCTCTAATCTCCCACTCGTCTGGAACAATCCAGTCAAATGCAGCGGTCCCACTAGGGACTTCCCGTAATTCGAGACCATCGATATGACTTGCTAATATCGACAAGGTCTCCCTAACTCCAGAGCCAGTAAGACTTCGACATATTGGAAACAGCTGAGTGGCGAGATCATAACAGTACTGTCCGACCTGCGCATCCGTTAATCCGTCATTTAACTTCATACAGCAATCCCTTTGCTTGCCCACTCTGAATTACTTTAGAGGTTTCATCAAAAACTACGCTTGCATTGATGACTCTTAAGCCACATCCTTGGCCTGGGCGATACCCGCTATAAGCTTTTTTCTCCCATAAAAGCTCTCCCATCGAATTCACGCTAGTCCGCACACCATGCTCGATATCACGAACAAATAGCCCGTATGTTTTAGTTGAAGAAAGACCGTTAAGATCGGTACACTCTCCAGTGAATTTTTTATGATATCTATATGAAACGTTATTTGCCTCTTCCACATAATGATAAAAAGTCATGCTGTGTTGATCGGGAAGATCAATCACACCAATCTTTCCGTCGAGTCGGTGAAGAATTGCAAAAGGCGAGTCAGTTCCATACCCGCTAAAATTATCGACATTCTGAAACAAGAGAGCATTTCTGCCGACCGCGGCAAAGGAATATATAGGGTGAGCCGTTCTAACCGCCTCCGGCCACTTACGAACAGCTTCAGTAAAAGAACCCATAGCGCTCTTCGAATGTCGCATATCGAAAGGAACACCTTGGGTGAAATCAAAATTAAAAAGCGGGACGATTAACGTCCCTTCATCACCAATCGCACGTAAAAAGCTTCTCACAACAATGTTAGGATCAGCGCTGCCCCCCATCTTTATGACTCTTCGCAACGTTCGCGAAAGGCTACTATGCACCAGGATAGTATCCCCCTCCCTCAATCCAGCGGATTTCCACTCAGCAGCTAACGCATCGACTACATCATCATGCATTTCGACACCTCATTTTAAAATAAAACAGCAATACGCCTTCATACTTTGTACTATTTTTACCCCGTCGTCAAGGTGCCACACCGATAGCGACATCTCGTTCCTTCCAGCAAGACCTGAAAATATCCGTCCACTATTCACCCATGAGAAGAATTAAATTCCCAAATCTAAAACTCATGACCATTCGGATCCGAACAACGAAAGCCCAACTCACCTCAAGGATATCCATGCTTCTATGCAATATATCCAGTTCAATTGTAATCAATTATAATGCAAATAAACTTTTCTCAATTAGCTATCTTTTAGATTCGCACCGCCTCGCAGCCCCGATGCAACTCTGGATTCGTGCAGCAAGATCCGAGAACTTTCCACATATGTTTGACCAATCAAAATCTTAACCTCCCATCGCCTCATTCAAGCTCTGATCATAACCGAAATTTGAGTATATCTTGACAAATAACCGAACTACCAAACCAGATGCAACTCTCGTTAAAGTTTGCAAATTTTTGGCACCCTTGACGCCTATCGCAAGTTGAATAATCATGAATCATAACGCTACGGCAGATATTGAATATTAATAAACATACGACTTTTAACCGAGACTTTAAGTGACTCGAACTTTATCCATAACACCATACTGCCCTAGCTGCATTATTGGGGAACGGAATCGGCAGTGCTGTTGATTCATGACCATACACTTGTAGTTAGCGCTATGCCCCATTGAGTTATCAATCAGCACAGCACAGCTGACCGACTGCCGGATGAGCGAGTATGTGAAAAACCGTATATAGAATCGCCGTACCAACTTCACTGACTGGGGCAACGTTAAGTAAATTATTGAGAACTGAGCTTACTTAGCAAGCAGCATCCGCGGTTGACCTCATGACTAACCCCATCGAAATGATACCGGTGCCACATGTATAAAAGGGCATCACTCCGTATCAGATCGGTTGAGACTACAGGCAGTTACGAGAATACCCAAATTTCCTCGATCCAGCCGAAGATGCCGACGAAGCTGTAAGGAGGTTGGTTACTCAGTGATGATGTTAACAATGGAGACAGTCTGCGCTGGCTCGAGGTAATGGAAGCGAAAAAGGCGAGCAGCACCAGCAAGAACTATCGGAGCAAGGCCAAGCACGTCTCTGCCTATTTCGAAAAACGCCGCTTCGTGGACATTTCCAAGAGCGACATCGAACTGTTCCAGGCAAAGCTGCTGAAGGGCGGTCTCTCTCCAAAAACTGTGAATGACATCTTCACGGTGGTTCGCGGCGCCTGGGCTGACGCCTACGCGGACGGCGTGATCAAATCCAACCCGCTTGACCGTATCAAGAATATTGAGCGCGATGCGGATGAGGACAGCGCCGACCCCTTCTCCCAGGAAGAGCCGGTGGCGATCAGCGAAGTCAAACCTGCGAGGCAGCAAGATGTGAATCTGAGCCTGTTCGACTAATCAGCCGGGTTATCGGCATCTGAAGTAATCGCCCTCGAGTGGGATGATGTGGATCTGGTTGAGGGGACGGTCATGGTCAGACGCGCCAGGGTGAATTTGGAATACAAAGTTCCGAGGAGAAGAGTCGACTGCGCCGGGTTGAGCTGATCGATCCGGCGATCGAGTACTTGCGCCAGCAATTCGAAATCACCGGAGCACTCCCTGCCGTAGCCGTGGACGTCATCCAGCGGGACAACAACACGGTGAAGCGGGAAAACGTACGCTTTGTATTCCGCAACGGGCAGAGTGGCGAACCGTGGCACGCTTCGAGCCTGTTGCGGTGGTTCACTGCCCATCTGAAAACAGTGGGCGTTCGACACCGCGGGCCAAACCAATGTCGTCACACATTTGCCAGCCAGGCACTGTCAAGCTACGTGCCCATCGAATGGGTAGCTCGACAATTGGGCCATACCGATACGACAATGGTGAAGAAGCACTACGGCCGGTGGATTCCGGGCGACACCAAGAGCCTTGCCGGGCTGGTCTCGCAGATGATGGGGTTTCGGCCTGACGGCAAGGCGGGATTGCCTTAGGGCAAATTTAGGGCAAAACAGGCGCCGCAACGCGCCGTTTTACGCCAGCCATGGACTTGCAATCCCCAGCAATCACCGGCGTAGCGCGGCGTGGCATGACACCTTCAAGGGTTCGAATCCCTCCTTCACCGCCATATTCGATGCAAACAAAACCCCTGACATTCCTCGAGAATTCAGGGGTTTTGTGTTTCTGGCTTCCAGACTTTCGTTTCCATTTCCCTTTCGTGTCTGTTCCAACGCTGCGCGCGTCCTGCCTCTCGTCCTCCCGAAGGTGATTGCACGACAGCCAATCCATCGCCGAACCGCTACTCGCTATCCATATGAATGCGCCACCTATCCAATGCGACGGAATTTTTCATCCTGTCGGGCTTTTATTCATCAAGCGGTAGCAAGACATCGGAAAACTCGCCGCTTGAGTGTATGAAGGTCTATGTTTACCCCTTGTTTCCAACAGGTGAAGCATCACGAGCACCTGAAGGTTCCTCACTGGATCGCCCGCCACCATTGCGCACCCCATTAAAACCATAACCAGGGTGCGAATTTCGCAGGAGAAGGTTGATGAACGGTATCGGCAAACGTTTGAGGCAGGAAAGGAAGCGGTTGAAACTGACGCAAAGCGCGCTGGGCGCCATTGGGGGCGTCGAAGCCAATGCGCAGGGTCATTATGAAAGCGGGCAGCGTCTGCCCAGAGCGGATTACCTGTTCAGGATCGCGGCGGCCGGGGTGGATATCAGCCGCGTGGTCACTGGCATCGAGTCAACCAATCGAATGGAGGTGCCGTTGATGCCGGTGCTGGCGGCGTCGCCGGCCGAGGAGGACTTCGACAGTTCGGAAAGCGTGGTGAAGATCATCGGTCAGCTTCGACAGAGCCTGTGGGTCACGGCCAATGCTTTGTGCGAGGTCACGCGACTGGTGGATTCGAAAGACCAGCGCGCGAGCCTGGACCATGTCGAGGATCATCTCAAAGTGCTGCAAGGCGACGCCGACATGTTCGCGGCGCTCGCACTGGCGAAGGTGCAGAAAGCCAATCACGAAACCCACTGACGCCGGTCAAGCACCGCTGACAGCGACTCCCTGCAATGGTAGCCTTGCGCCATACAGGGAGGTTTCGATGAGCAGGTTTTCCACGATATCCGCAGTCCTGGCGTTGGTGTTCTGCACCGCGGTCCATGGGGAAGTGTTCAAGTGCGTCACCGAAGAGGGCAAGGTCAGCTTCGGCTACAGCCCCTGCCCGACCTATGTGGGCCAGACCACCGTGCAACGCGCGGGTCCGGCGCGAATCGGCAGCGAGTGGGAGGACGCTGATTTCCCTTATCGCCTGAACAAGAATGCGACCGAGATTCTGCAGATCAGTCGCCGCAGGAAGCTGATCATCACCAACGAAAAAGAAATCGCCGACCGCCTGCAGAGCATCCGGCCGCCGCCACCCAGCGTGCCCTCCACTTGCGTGGCGCCTCGCTACGACAGCGCCTGCTTCGACCCTTCCGGCGGGCGCGTGCGTCAGCCGGTGAAGAGCGGCCTGGTGAAATCCGGCGGCAATTGAACCTCTGCCTTTGGCCGCGACGATCGCCGCAGGCGCCTGCCTCTGCTCGGCGGCATAGTTCTCGATTTTCTGAACTAAGTTTTTATCGGCACCGATGTTACCGAATGTGAGAGCTGCTTAAAGTCAGGCCCCATCGCCAGAACCACAACAAAGAGACGGCCATGACTCCCATCGAACACCGCGAAGAACAGGTCCGCCAGGCAGCGCAGGCGCTGGTCGCAGCCTTCGCGAGCAACGACACCGAAGCCTATTTCGCCGCCTTCAGCGACGACGCCACGTTCCTGTTTTACACCCTTCCCGCCCCGCTGCTGTCCCGCGCCGCCTATCGCCAGGTATGGAACGGCTGGCAGGCGGATGGCTTCGCGGTGCTGGGCTGTGAATCGAGCAACGTCAATATCAGCTTGCAAGGCGATGTCGCTATTTTCATGCACGATGTGGCCACACATGTACGCTTCGGCAGCGAAGAGAGCCGCTATCAGGAGCGCGAAACCATTGTGTTTCGTCTGCATGGCACGCGATGGCTTGCCTGCCATGAGCATTTGTCGGCGATGGCGGACTGACCCGCTGAATCACGCGGCGAGTGCCCGAAGAGGCGCCGCCTGACCTTTTCCAACACCAACCACCGCTACATCCCTTTTACGGTCGGACTGCCGACCACTGCCAATGCCACGACCGGGCGACGTCCGGTCGAAAAACGGGCCGACATTCCGTGTCAGCCTCATAACAACACGACAGCGTGCAGGACATCTCATGTCACACCCCACCACCAGCATCGAAACATTCGGTGTCGAACAGATCCCCGATGATCAACGCGACGCTTCTCCCATCGATCTGTTTCGCCTGACCTTCGGCGGCGCCAACACCTTTGCGACCGCCGTGCTCGGCAGCTTTCCGGTGCTATTCGGCCTGTCCTTCCAGGCAGGCGTCTGGTCGATCATCCTCGGCATCGTGTTGGGCTCGATCATCCTGGCGCCGATGGGCCTGTTCGGCGCACTCAACGGCACCAACAACGCGGTTTCCTCTGGCGCTCACTTCGGCGTACACGGGCGCATCGTCGGATCGTTTCTTTCGCTGCTGACCGCCGTGGCGTTTTTCTCGCTGTCCGTGTGGAGCTCGGGGGATGCATTGATCGGCGGCGCCAAGCGGATGATCGGCCTGCCGGAAAACGACCTGACGCTGGCGCTGGCCTACGGCGTATTTGCCGTGCTGGTCCTGGTGGTGTGCATTTACGGCTTCCGTTTCATGCTGTGGGTCAACAAGATCGCGGTGTTTGCTTCCAGCCTGCTGTTTCTCTTGGGCATCGTGGCCTTCAGCGGCAGCTTCGATGCAGGGTTCGCCGGCACCGTCAGTCAGGGCAGCGAAGGGTTCTGGGCCGCGTTCATCGGCGCGGCATTGCTGGCCATGAGCAACCCGGTGTCGTTCGGCGCGTTTCTCGGCGACTGGTCACGCTACATTCCGCGTCATACCTCGAAAAAACGCATCATGGCCTCGGTGTTTCTGGCACAGCTCTGCACCTTGATCCCGTTCCTGTTCGGTCTGTGCACGGCCACGATCGTTGCCACCCAGGCGCCGCAATACATTACCGACAATAACTACGTCGGCGGCCTGCTCGCGGTGTCTCCAAGCTGGTTCTTCCTGCCGGTCTGCCTGATCGCGATCATCGGCGGCATGTCCACCGGCACGACCTCGCTGTACGGCACGGGTCTGGACATGTCGAGCATGTTCCCGCGTCTGCTGAATCGCGCTCAGGCGACGATTCTGATCGGGATCGCGGCCATCGCCTTCATCTTCATCGGACGTTTCGCCTTCAATCTGGTGCAGAGCGTGTCCACGTTCGCAGTGTTGATCGTCACTTGCACATCGCCATGGATCGTCATCATGGTGCTGGGACTGATCATCCGCCGTGGCTTTTATCACCCGGCTGACCTGCAAGTGTTCACCCGCGGCCAGAGCGGCGGGCATTACTGGTTCGAGCACGGCTGGAACTGGCGCGGCCTGGGCGCCTGGATTCCCAGCGCGGCGGTCGGCCTGTGCTTCGTCAACCTGCCGGGTCAGTTCGTCGGTCCACTCGGCAACCTGGCCGGCGGCATCGACATCAGCCTGCCGATTACGCTGGGCCTGGCAGCGCTGCTGTACATAACGCTGCTGCGCACCTTCCCGGAACCGGTGGGCGTTTATGGCGATCACGGGCCGCACCCGCTGCTGGGCGAAAACGCTCATCGCAACGACAAGAAACCCATGGCGATCGGCTGAATCCCCGGGGCAGATAAAGACAGGGCCTGCCGCTGAGCAGGCCTTTTCATTTCCGCTACCGACCGACGGCCCGCCTGTGGGTGGCGCGCATCGGTCACATCCAGCACAATCGCGATTCGCGTCACAATCCCGACAACAGAAAAACGTCAGCTCGAACCACAGGAGATCTACCTCACATGAATAAAGAAGAATGGATCGAAGCTGCCCTGCCGAAATACATCGTGACCAACCCGGCTCTGCAGGAAGAAATCTCAGGTCTGAGCCTGAAAGATCAGCAAGACCAGATTCGCTGGGCCTTCGAAGACGAAGCCGAAGCCGTGAACCTTGAAACCTGGGAGCTGGCCTTGCGGTTCAGCGACAAATCCGAGGACGAAGTCGCAGCGCTGCGACTGGCGGTGCACAAGGAGGCCGCCGAGGCGCTTGACATGGACTGGGACGAGTACTGCGAGCTGAACACGCTCGAAGTCTGAGCCACCCCCCTCCCCACTTCGGGCCGCGACCTTCACTGCCCTCCACGCGGCCCGAATCCCTGACTCATCGGTCACCCTTTACGCTTTACCTGGCCTCGACGGGTGAGTAACGTCTGCGCCACTTCAAAACAAAAAAGGACTCGCCCCATGAGTGATCTGGTCGCCTATCAACTGGAAGACGGCGTCGCCACACTGACTCTGAGCAACGGCAAGGTCAACGCCATCAGCAACGACGTGATTGCCGCATTCAATGCCGCTCTGGATCAGGCCGAGAAGGACCGCGCCGTCGTCATCATCACCGGCCAGCCAGGCATTCTGTCGGGCGGCTACGACTTGAAAATCATGACCTCCAGCCCTCAGGCCGCGCTGGATCTGGTGGCCGAAGGCTCGACCCTGGCGCGGCGCATGTTATCGCACCCCTTTCCCATCGTTGTCGCGTGCAGCGGCCATGCCGTGGCCAAAGGCGCATTTCTGCTGCTGTCGGCGGATTACCGGATCGGGATTGAGGGGCCGTTCAGCATCGGACTGAACGAAGTGCAGATCGGCATGACCATGCACCACGCGGGAATCGAACTGGCTCGCGACCGACTGAGCAAAAGCGCTTTTGGTCGCTCCGTGATCAATGGCGAGATGTTTGACCCCAAAGGCGCGCTGCAGGCGGGCTTCCTGGACAAGGTCGTCACAGCCGAAGAACTGACCGACGCCGCCCGCACCGTCGCCCTGCAGCTGAAAAAGATCAACATGAGGGCGCACAAGCAAACCAAACTCAAGGTGCGCAAGGACTTCTTAGAGACGCTGGACAAGGCCATCGAACTGGATCGCCAGCATCAGTTTCAATGATGCCTGACTGACCTTCTTTTCCTGCAGGACTCAGCGTGCTGATGATCAGGCGCTGCGCGTTGGCAACGGCCAGCGACTGCCACCCGCAGCCGCAGGCGCGCTGAGCTCCTGGGGGAATGGCCAGATGCGTTGTCCGAGACGCTTCGGAAACATCTGCTTAAACACGGTCAAACCATCTGTCCGTCGGCCAATTGCCGATTTGAGTGCACATCCGTAAACTGCGCCACCTTTTATTTCCAGGGTGGTCTGCATGCTGTTCGTTCTGCGTATGTCGCTGATGGGTCTGCACTTTGTCCTTGCCGGCTTGCTGGGCCTGCTGATCGGCATCTGCCGTCCTTTCAACCCGGACAACAGCCGTCTGTGCGCGCGACTGTACGCCCTGCCCGCCATGTGGATTCTGCGCCTGCGCCTCAAGGCCCAGATGGCGCCGCACTTCGAACGCACCCGCCCGTGCGTGATCATTTGCAATCACCAGTCCAATTACGACCTGTTCATCCTCGGCAATATCGTGCCGCCGCGCACAGTCTGCATCGGCAAGAAAAGCCTGAAGTGGGTGCCCTTCTTCGGCCAGCTGTTCTGGCTAGCGGGCAATGTACTGATCGATCGCGGCAACCCGCTGCGCGCTCGGCATTCGATCAGGCAGACCACCGAAACCCTGCAACACCAGGACACCTCGATCTGGGTATTCCCCGAAGGCACCCGCAATCTGGGCAAGGGCCTGCTGCCGTTCAAGCGGGGCGCGTTTCAGATGGCCATCGACGCCGGCGTGCCCATCGTTCCGGTATGCGTCAGCACCTACGTGCGCGACATGCAACTGAACGCCTGGGACAGCGGCCAGGTGATGATTCGCTCGTTGCCGGCCATTTCCACCACCGGCCTGACCGGCGACGATATCCCGGCGCTGATCGAGCAGTGCCACAGCCAGATGCGCGCGAGCATCGAGCAGATGGACGTGCAACTGCGCAACCCGGTGCCCGCCGCCCAAACGGCAGCTGAACAGCTGACACAAAACCCTCGAACTCGCTGAGATTCGCCGACTCTGAACTGGAGAGCGCGCTAAGCTGCGCAGCGAATCCTCAGAAGAAGAAGCAGATCACCATGGGTCGAGTTGTTGCGGCTGCCGTCTATACCGCCGGGAAGAAAGTCACCAACATCACGCTGGACGAAGGCGCTGCCTGGGCGGCCAAGCCCGGACACTTCGTCTGGATCGGCCTTGAGCAGCCCAGTGCTCAGGAACTGGCGACGCTTCAAAAGCAGTTCAACCTGCACGAACTGGCCATCGAAGATGCGCTGGAGGTCCACAGCCGGCCCAAGCTCGAAACCTTCGGCGACGCGCTGTTCATCGTGACGTACGCGCCGATCCGCGAGAACGGCAGACTGCAGTTCATCGAAACCCACATCTTCGCTGGCAAGGGTTACATCATCACCTCGCGCAACGGCGACTCGAAGTCTTATGGCTTGGTCCGTCAACGCTGCGAGGCGCGGCCACTGTTGCTGGAGCACGGCGAAGACTTCGTGCTTTACGCGCTGCTGGACTTCGTCACCGAGAACTACCAGCCGGTCACCGAGGCCATCCACTGCGAGCTGGAGGAACTGGAGCACAGCGTGCTCAGCTCCGAACTCAACGAAGCCGACATTCACCGGATTCACAGCCTGCGCCGCGATCTGCTGCGTTTGCGCCGCTACGTGGCGCCGATGGTAGAGATCGGTGAGGAGTTGCAGAAACTCAGCTTTCCGTTCATCGACAAGAACATGCGGCCGTATTTCCGCGACGTGGAAATTCACGTCAAACGGCAGATGGAGGACCTCGCCAACCTGCGTGACATCGCCAGCCAGACCATCGAGATCGGCCTGTTGCTGGAGTCATCGCGACAAAGCCTGACCCAGCGCAAGTTCGCCGCCTGGGCCGCGATTCTCGCGTTTCCCACCGCGATCGCCGGGATCTATGGCATGAATTTCCAGAACATGCCGGAGCTGAGCTGGCACTACGGCTACTTTGTCGTGCTGGGCGTAATTGTCAGCGGGTGCGGGATCTTGTTTGCGAGCTTCAAGCGCTCGGGCTGGCTGTGACGGCCCGAATGACCGACATTGCGCGCCCTGACCGAACGGGGCGCGCGTCGAACGATCAGGCCACCTGAGGCTTATTGGCCACAAAGCGCATCATCCACTCGGCGACTGCGGTGCCGTGGTGGTCTTCTTCAAGGCTCGCGATGCCCTTGCTGTAGACCTGCTCACCCAGCGCTTCCTGACGAATGTCCAGAAGCGTGCGTGAATAGTCGTGGATGAATTCCGGATGCCCCTGGAAACACAGCACCTGATCGTTGATGTGGTAGGCGGCAAACTGGCAGAAGTCGCTGGATGCCAGCACCGTCGCGCCTTCCGGCAGCGCGGTCACTTGATCCTGATGACTGATGAGCAAGGTCAGCTTGTCCATCGCCGGGGTCATCCACGGCTTGGCCGGGGCAAGGTCGTAATGATGGATGCCGACGCCCCAACCCTGCGTCGCGCGCTCGGTCTTGCCGCCCAGCAACAGGGCCAGCAGCTGATGACCGAAGCACACGCCCAATAGCTTGTCGCCCCGCTTGTAGCGGTCGAGCAGGTAAGTCTTGAGGGTCTGAATCCACGGATCGGTGCCGAATGAATCGGCCTTGGAGCCGGTGATCAGGTACGCATCGAACTGCTCGGCATCGGGCGGATAATCCCCTTGCATGACGTTGTAAACCACAAACTCGGCGGGAATCGGCTGACGGGCGAAGAGCGACTGAAACATCCGCCCATAACCTTGATATTGATCGACCAGTTCAGGGCGAAGAACGTCGGTTTCTAGAATGCAGATGCGTAACGACATAGAAATTCCTGAAGCGACAAAGCGAAAATGCGTACAGCCAAGCCTGCCTTGAAGCCTGGAGCAAGGCAAGACCCGTTTGCGTCGTGACGCTGCGCGAGGCTGAACCGAGGCTGTCCAAAGCGTGCAGACGGTTCGCGGCCCTCAATCAACAGACCGTGCCTGGAAGCGTTTGCCGTTCAGGGCCATTTCCAGTAGCGAAGCAGGCGGCGCGAAGCGGTCTCCGTAGTGTTCCGCCAGGTACTGCGCGCGGGCGACGAAATCCTTGCGGCCGTACTGATTGATAAACTGCAGCGCGCCGCCGGTCCAGGCCGGGAATCCGATGCCGTACACCGAGCCGATGTTCGCGTCGGCAGTCGAGCGCAGCACGCCCTCGTCCAGACAACGCACGGTTTCGATAGCTTGAATGAACAGCAGGCGGTCGCGAATTTCCTGGCCACCGATCTGCGCCTCGGGCTTCTCGAATCTGGCCTTGAGCTGCGACCACAAGCGCTTGGGCTGGTCCTGCGGATAGTCATAGAAACCCGCACCGGCAGCCTTGCCTGCACGCTGAAACTCATTCACCAGCAGCTCGACCACCGCATTTGCCGGATGCTCGACGAGGGTTTCGCCGTGCGCTTCCAGGTCCTTGCGCGCCTGTTGGCGAATGTGGCTCATCAGGCTTAGCGACACCTCGTCAGAAACCGCCAGCGGCCCCACAGGCATGCCCGCCTTGCGCGCTTCGGTTTCGATCATCGCGGCATTGACGCCCTCGCCCAGCATGGCGATGCCTTCGTTGGTGAACGTGGCAAAAACCCGGGAGGTGAAAAAGCCTCGCGCATCATTGACCACGATGGGGGTCTTGTTGATCTGCTGCACGAAATCGAAGGCACGGGCCAGGGTCATGTCATTGGTGCGCGCGCCTTTGACGATTTCCACCAGCCGCATCTTGTCCACCGGACTGAAGAAGTGCATGCCGATGAAACGCTCCTGACGACTCACCGCACTGGCCAGCCCGGTGATCGGCAGCGTCGAGGTGTTGGAGGCAATGACCGCGTTCGGTACCACCACTTGCTCGGCAGCGGCGCTGACCTGCGCCTTGAGCTCGCGCTCCTCGAACACCGCCTCGATGATCAGGTCGCACCCTTCCAGATCACTGTCGCGGCCAGTGGTCTTGATCCTCGCGAGCACTGCATCGCGCTGCTCCGGGGTCATCCGTCCCTGCGTCACCTGTTTGTCGAGCAGGCGCACTGAGTAATCCTTGCCCTTTTGCGCAGCCGCCAGATTGAGGTCCTTGAGCACCACATCGATGCCCGCCAGCGCGGTCACGTAGGCGATCCCGCCGCCCATCATGCCGGCCCCGAGAATGCCCACCTTGCGCATGTGATAGACCGGAGGCGCCTTGGGCCGCGACTCCCCGGCATTGACCTGATTGAGCTGGAACCAGAAACCGATCATGTTCTTGGCGATCTGGCCGGTGGTCAGCTCAGTGAAATATCGCGCTTCGATCTTCTCCGCCGTCGAGAAATCCACCTGTGCGCCCTCCACCGCCGCGGCCAGGATTTTTTCCGGCGCGGGGTAGCAGCCTTGAGTCTTGCTGCGCAGGATCGAAGGGGCAATGGCGAGCATCTGCGCCACTTTAGGATGACTGACCCCGCCACCGGGAATCTGAAAGCCAGGTCGGTCCCAGGGCTTTTCCGGCGCCGGATTGGCGCGGATCCAGTCGCGCGCCTTGGCGATCAGGTCGTCGGCATCGCTGGCGATCTGATCGATCAGCCCGATTTTCAGCGCCTGCGCGGCGCTCAGGTTGCGACCTTCCATCAGCAACGGCAGCGCTTTTTCAAGGCCCAGCATGCGCACCAGACGCACGGTTCCGCCACCGCCGGGCAGCAGGCCCAGGGTGACCTCGGGCAGACCAAGGCGCACGTGCTTTTCGTTCAGGGCAATGCGCTGATGACACGCCAGACACAACTCCCAGCCGCCGCCGAGCGCTGCGCCGTTGATGGCCGCGACCACCGGTTTGCCGAAGGTTTCCAGTGCACGAAGTTGGGCCTTGAGGTCCAGCGTCATCTGGTAAAACCACGCGGCACGCGAGGTGTCGACCTGGATCAGTTCGTTCAAGTCGCCACCGGCAAAAAAGGTTTTTTTCGCCGACCTGATGATGACGCCGAGGATGTCGTCGCGATCGCGCTGGAGCCGTTCGAGGGTTTCACCCATCGCCTGCCGATAGACAGCGTTCATGGTGTTCGCCTGCTGGCCAGGCATGTCCAGGGTCAGCGTGACGATCTGGTCGGGGCCGATTTCATACGCGATGGCATCAGTCATGCGGTCGTTCTTCCTGAAACGGTTTCGAATGTGGGTTGCTCAACCGGGGCAGCCGTCGGCAAGCGCTGCGAAGGCTGCGTCGGCAGGTCAGACCCGCTCGATAATGGTCGCGATTCCCATGCCGCCGCCGACGCACAACGTCGCCAGGCCGTAGCGCAACTGCCGCGCCTCCAGCTCATCGAGCAACGTACCGAGGATCATGCAGCCGGTGGCGCCCAATGGATGGCCCAAGGCGATGGACCCGCCGTTGACGTTGACCCTGGCAGGGTCGACACCCATGTCTTTGATGAACTTGAGCACCACGGATGCGAAGGCCTCGTTGACCTCGAACAAGTCGATGTCCTCGATGTTCAGCCCCGCCCGGGCCAGCGCCTTGCGCGTCGCCGGCGCAGGCCCCGTCAGCATGATGGTGGGATCGGTGCTGGTCACCGCAGCGGACACGATTCGCGCCCTCGGCCGCAGCCCCAGCGCCTGCCCTTTTTGCGCCGAACCCAGCAGCATCAACGCCGCCCCATCGACGATGCCGGAACTGTTGCCCGGTGTGTGCACGTGCTCGATGCGCTCGACGTGGCTGTAGACGCGCAACGCCGTGGCGTCATAACCCAGCTTGCCGATGGCTTCGAAACTGGGCTTGAGCCTGCCCAGGCCTTCAAGCGTGGTGTCGGCGCGAATGAACTCGTCATGATCCAGCATCAGCATGCCGTTGGCATCGCGGACCGCTACCAGCGAGCGCCGGTAAGCGCCTCGTTCCCGGGCCATTGCGGCTTTCTGCTGGGACTGCAGCGCAAACCGGTCGACGTCCTCGCGCGTGAAGCCTTCCAGCGTTGCGATCAGGTCTGCGCCAATGCCCTGAGGGGTGAAATGGGTGTGCAGGTTGGTCTGCGGGTCCAGCACCCAGGCGCCGCCATCGCTGCCCATCGGCACCCGTGACATCGATTCGACGCCACCGACCACGACCAGATCCTCGAACCCGGAGCGGACCTTCATGGCGCCAAGGTTCACCGCCTCAAGTCCCGAGGCACAGAAACGATTGACCTGCACACCGGCCACCTCTATTGCCCAATCGGCAACCAGTGCGGCCGTCCTGGCGATATCGGCGCCCTGATCGCCGACGGGCGTGACGCAACCGAGCACGATGTCATCCACTTGACTGGTGTCCAGATGACAGCGCACCTGTAACGCCTTCAAGAGCCCGGCCACCAGGTCGACCGGCTTGACGCTGTGCAGCGCGCCATCGGCCTTGCCCCTGCCACGCGGTGTGCGTAGCGCATCGAAAATAAACGCCTCGATCATCCTGTCCTCGCGCTCTGCTCGAATGGCCTGCTGGAAATAGGTCTGCTGCGTGCCGCCGTTACCATAGCTGGCATGTCCACGGATGCAATGATCAAAACGATCAGCGCCCTTGACCGCCTTGTAGGGTAGCCGCTTGTAGGACATTTCGGGGTCAGACGAACGGTCGCTCGCTACAGGAAGTGAATCGTTTAGTCCGAAAGCGTCTAGCAAGGGAATGTCTGCGCGGTGGCATTGCGCCTTATACCTATTACACTAGGTAGAGTGAAACGGGAAATACCCAAGCGATCTAAGGCGCGCTGCACGCGGGCTCTAAGGTTAAGTCTGTAGCAGAGGCGCAATAAAAACCGATTCTTTCAGCGCCCGCCGTCCGCGATTCATTGATCGGGACATCTGCTCTTTGACTCACCTTTGCCAGCTGCCCGCTTCTGCCATCGCCGAAGCCGGAGAGCTTTTGTCGCTCAGGAATAACAAGAAAAGGCATACGTCATGTTCAAACGCTCAAAAGTACGTCAGGCCGGACTCATCGTTTTCGCCACCACGCTGCTGCTGATTTTGCCCAATCTGACCCGATTGTTTGGCTGACCTCATCACAAGGACTTGCGGCGAATTGCATTTGTGCCACCCTTTCTGCATTCAGCCAGAGGGATGGACACATGCGTCAGTGGTGGGCAGTTTTTGCGTTGGGCTTGAGTGCAGCGGCACACGCCGGGCCGGTTGAGCAGGCTGCGGCGGTGGCAGCGATCAAGGAGGGCAAACTTGCCATCGACGTTCGCAGCCAGAGTGATTACGAATCGGGGACGGTGCTTAACGCCGTGCGCGTCGATGACCGGCGTCTGGTCAATCAGCTCAAGCAGGTCATGACCGATCGCAACCTGGTGCTGGTGATCTTCAGTTCCAGCGACGCCCGCGCCAGCAAGGCTCAGGACCAGCTGAAGAAAGCCGGTTACACCAGCATCATCAACGGCGGTTCCTACGATGAGTTGCACAACGCGCTCTACGACGTCACTGACGATCCTGCGGAGTAGCCGGTTTTGCGTTTATTTCTGATGCTGGCCAGCATCCTGACTGCCCTGCCCGTTCATGCCGCTCAGTTGACGATTGACCTCGGCAATGGCTCGCGCACGTGGAGCACAGCGCAACTGCTCGAACACCCTCAAGCGCAAGACATCGACATTCCCGACGATGTTTCCTACAAACGAACCATGCACTATCGCGCTGTGCCGATGGCTGCGCTGCTGAAAGGGGTGCCCGTCGACGCGCACCTCCAGGCGATCGCCACCGACGGCTTCGCGGCCGAAATACCGGCCGCGCCCTTGCTGCACGAGAGCGGGTCGAGGGCCTGGCTGGCCATCGAAGACCCCGCACACCCTTGGCCCGGGCTGAGCAAGGACAAGCCCGGCGCAGGGCCGTTTTATCTCGTGTGGACCGACCCTGCCGCCAGCCGGATCAGCCCCGAGCAATGGCCCTTCGCCGTTGGCAGGATTCGCCTGCTGAGTCCGGTGGCCGAGCGCTTCCCGGCCCTGCTGCCCGACGCGAAGCTTGCGGCGGACGATCCGGTGAACAAGGGGTTTGCGCTGTTTCAGAAGAACTGTTTCGCGTGCCACCGCTTGAACGGTGCGGGGGATTCGCAGCTCGGCCCGGACCTGAACATTCCTCATAACCCCACCGAATACTTCGCCGGCGATTATCTCAAGCTGTACATCCGCAACCCGCAAGCCCTGCGCCAGTGGCCACAGGCGAAGAGGCCGGCGATCACGCCAGAGGTGCTGTCGGATGAGGAATTGGGCCAGGTGGTGAGTTATCTGAAGCACATGGCTGCCAGAAAGGTTACAGGTTCAGCAGCTAGCCCATGAGTTAGAGCGTGAGCCGGGTTTCTTTAACTCCCGTTCGATCAGCGGCGTATCGCCTGACGCCTTCGCGAGCAAGCTCGCTCCCACAGGATTTGTGTCGGCCAGGGAATTCGGGAAGCTCGGAAATTGATGTGGGCGTGAGCCAGATGCCTTCAACGCCATCGATCAGCGGCATGACACCCGACGCCTTCCCGGCTGAAGCCGGTCCTACGAGAAGCTCTCAGCGTCTGTAGGACCGTCCTTCTCGGCTAAATCCGGGTCCTACTAATACCTCACAGCGTCTGTAGGACCGGCTTCAGCCGGGAAGAGGCCGGTGCATATTGTGGAGATGCAGTCTCTGGAAACCAGCCCTCGCAGGCGCGCCCACTCCCACGGAATGAAGCGCTTCATCGCATTCAGGACTGCCGCTGTACCTGCATTTGCACCACGGGCTGTGCAACAGGCACCGCAATCGGCGCCGAAGGCGACACTACGACCTTCGCGTGCATCTGTTCGCAACCGCCGCCGCGACGCATGCCGCGTACCGGGCAGGCGTCCAGATAATCGAGACCGACCGCGAGTTTCAAATGACGCTCCGGAATCGCCAGCCGGTTGGTCACATCGAAGCTGTACCAGGCGTCGTCGATCCACGCTTCGGCCCAGGCATGGCTGGCCAGGTGCTCGCTGCTGTCGCTGTACAGGTAGCCCGACACATACCGCGCCGGCACGCCCAAGCTGCGGGCGCAGGCGAGAAATGCGTGGGTATGGTCCTGACACACGCCAGCGCGGTTGGCAAAGGCCTGCGCCGCGCTGGTGTCGACGGCCGTAGCGCCCGGCGTGTAAGTGATGTGCTGATTCAACGCCTGCATCAAGTCGATCAAGGCATTGCGATCCGTGCGTTTTTTCGTTTCCTTGGCGGCGAAACTGCGAATCGCTTCGTCAGCCTCGGTCAAACGGGTGAAGCGCAGGAACGGCAGCGAAGACTGGCTCTCATGCTCGGCCTCTCGCGTTTCATCGATCTCAACCTGGCCCCGCGCGCCGATGACGATGGCCTCATGGGGCTCGTCCATGGTCAGCACGTGCAGGATATTGCCGAACGGATCGATCTGCGCACGCACCGGACGCGGCAAAGCCAGTTGCCAGCTGAGCACCTGCTGGCGCTCGCTGTCGTGTGGGGTCAGACGCAAATACTGGATGCTGGCGCGGACCTGATCGTCGTAGTGATAGGTGGTCTCGTGGCTAATCGAGAGTCTCATGCAGCCTCCAGATAAGAAGTGTGGATAACGTTACCCAGTTGGGCCAGCAGCGGAATGAATTCGTTCAACCATTCGTGCAGCCCCTCCGCGAGGATTTCATCGATACCGGTGTAGCGCAGCCGCGCATCGAGTTCGGCCGCCAGACGCTGCGCCGGACGACCATTGGCACCCGGCAGACTCGCCAGAATCATGTCCAGTTCTTCCAGGCAGGCGCGCAGCGAACGGGGAATGTCGGCCCGCAGCAACAGCAACTCGGCAACCTGCCGCGCACCCGGCGCATCACGATAGACCTCGGTGTAGGCCTCGAATGACGACAGCGCGCGCAGCAACGCACTCCACTGGTAATAACCGGCCGCCGAACTGTCTGCTGCCGCATTGGCTGCCGGGCCGCGCAGCTCGAGCATTTCATAGCGGGCGTCGAGCAGGCGCATGGTGTTGTCGGCGCGCTCGATGAAGGTGCCCAGGCGAATGAAACGGAAGGCATCGTTACGCATGATGGTGCCGTAGGTCGCGCCGCGGAACAGGTGCGAACGCTCCTTGACCCACTCACAGAAACGGCTCATGCCATAACGGCTGAGGCCCTGTTCAGCGATGCCGCGAATTTCCAGGTAGGTCGCGTTGATGTTTTCCCACATGTCCGCGGTAATCCGCCCACGCACGGCATGGGCACTGGCCCGCGCGGCGGCCAGGCAACTGAAGATGCTGGCGGGGTTGGCTGCGTCCAGGGCGAAGAAATGCAGCAAGCGTTCGGCATGCAACTCGCCGTGGCGCTCCAGGTAATCGTCTAGCGTTCCGGTGATCAACAGCGGCATGGCGAGTTCATTCAAGCCGTCGCCGCGCCCGTCCTGGGGCATCAATGATAACGAGTAACTGACGTCGAGCATCCGCGCGAGGTTCTCGGCCCGCTCCAGGTACCGCGACATCCAATATAAATCCGAGGCAGTTCTACTTAGCATTGGCAGGCATCCTTAATCCTCGACCACCCAGGTGTCCTTGGTTCCGCCACCCTGCGACGAGTTCACCACCAGCGACCCTTCGCGCAACGCCACGCGCGTGAGTCCGCCCGGTACGACGCGGGTTTCGCGGCCAGACAGGACAAATGGGCGAAGGTCGATGTGTCGCGGGGCGATGCCGTTCTCGACGAAGGTCGGACAGGTCGACAGGGACAAGGTCGGTTGAGCGATGTACGCATGGGGCTTGGCTTTGAGTCGCGCGCGGAACGCTTCGATCTCGGCTGCAGTGGCGGCAGGCCCCACCAGCATGCCGTAGCCGCCGGAACCCTGGGTTTCCTTCACCACCAGATCGCCGAGGTTGGCCAGCACGTGAGACAGCTCCTCGGGCTTGCGGCATTGCCAGGTCGGCACGTTCTTCAGGATCGGCTCCTCGTCGAGGTAGAAGCGGATCATGTCGGTCACGAACGGATAGATCGACTTGTCGTCGGCCACGCCAGTACCAATGGCATTGGCCAGCACTACATTGCCTGAGCGATAAGCCGACAACAGGCCCGGCACACCCAGCATCGATTCGGGGTTGAACGCCAGCGGATCGAGGAACGCGTCATCGAGGCGGCGATAAATCACGTCGACTGCTTTCGGCCCGTCGGTGGTGCGCATGAAGACACGGTCATCGCGCACGAACAGATCCGCGCCCTCGACCAGTTCGACACCCATCTCGCGCGCCAGAAACGCGTGCTCGAAGAACGCGCTGTTGAACCGTCCCGGCGTGAGCACGACGACGCTCGGGTTATCCAGAGGGCTGGAGCTCTTGAGGGTGTCGAGCAGCAGATTCGGGTAATGATCGACCGGAGCGATGCGCTGGGCGGCGAACAGCTCGGGGAACAGCCGCATCATCATCTTGCGGTCTTCGAGCATATAGCTCACGCCGCTGGGCGTGCGCAGATTGTCTTCAAGCACGTAATAGGTGCCGTCTGCGTCGCGAACCAGATCGACGCCGGAGATGTGCGAATACAGGTCGCGGTGCAGGTTCAGGCCCTGCATCGCCAGTTGGTACTGCTCGTTGGCAAGCACCTGTTCGGCCGGGATGATGCCGGCCTTGATGATGCGCTGGTCGTGATAAAGGTCGGCGAGAAACATGTTCAGCGCCTTGACGCGCTGAATGCAGCCGCGTTCGACCACGCGCCATTCACTGGCGGGGATGCTGCGAGGAATCGTATCGAAGGGAATCAGTCGCTCGGTTCCCTGCTCGTCACCGTACAGCGTGAAAGTAATCCCGGCGCGATGAAACAAAAGATCGGCCTCACGTCGACGCTGAGCGAGCAACTCAGGCGGCGCTTCGCCCAGCCAGCGGGCGAATTCCCGATAATGTGGACGGACACCGCCGTCTACATCGTACATCTCATCATAAAAGGTGCGGATCATGCCGTACTCCTTGTCACCATGGACACATGGGTCTTCGCAAGGCCCGTGCCAGCGGCATAAACGCTTATAAATCAATTGGTTGAATAAATTCGAAGACGCTTGCGCACCATTCCTGTGCAAGAAGCGCTCTAACCAATTCTCCTACGCTTCATAGAGAAGCGTCCTGCCGCCGAAAAATCTATTAGCAGCATAGCCAGAGTTGATTTCCCGACGGGATTTTGTTTCCGGATAATCGCGCCATCAACGCAGAGAACGTGGTCCAGAGGACCCGGGCGTTTCCTGCCATCGCGCGTCTATTCACGAAATTCCCTTTACGCCGCTCACACCCGAGCGGCTTTTTTTGCCCTGTTTTTGCCGCCGCCCACCTGCCGAATGCTTCAACAGATGGGTGACGCAAAGTCGTGAGGGCCGATTCGTTCGCATGGAAACGGTCGATCGCCAGTTGATCTATCTGGCCTCGACCGCTGCCCGGCGCTCGTTCGACCCTCACCGTCACACAGTGCGTCTGAGCAAGCGGCCAGCACTCAGTGCAGTCGCTTGATCTCCTGCTTCACGCCCCATCCTTCAACCTCACCGTCGAGGCCGATGATGGCGCTTTGAAAGTCCTGCTCGAAATCTCCTATGCCGTCGTACGTGGCATACATCAACTTGCTCAACTCCAGGTACCACGCCCCATCCTCCCGGGCGTTGAGCTGGACGTTGACGGATTCACCTCGGAATTTTTCTGCCGCCTGACGCGCCCGTTCCTCGTCCGGGAATATGGCGTAGAACTCGATTGGATGGATACTGGCGAAGTCGAAACCGCCTTCTTTCATGCGGCGCAGTACGTGACTGCTGATGTCTTCTTGATAGGTCGTGCTCATGAAACGTCCTCCTATGCAACGATAGATAGAGTTTCAACGATCCCGAAACGCCCGCTGTTGCGCGGCGTAGAGCAGCAGTTCATCCGCTGCCCGGGACTCAAGCATGTCGCTGACAAGGCCGATGCTGCTGTTACAAATCAGGCACCACGCGAACAGAATCGGGTAAGTGCTTCACCGGCCTCGATTGCAGAGTACGCCCATTGGTGGCGTGTTGCCAATTGGCGGTAATGGATCGTCGAGGCTGACTCATGATGCCTCGACGATGGAAATGATTTGCACAGCGTTCTGTTCTTTCAAGACTTCCGCCGTAGGGGCGTTTGATCGACCGTCCAGATCGTTCAGATCGAGCTCGCTGACGACGGGGAACAGAATCGGGCGCAAATACCGCGCAGCTTCCTCCTCGCTTGGACGCTGCTCGGATTCAAGATCGTGGGTCTGCTGCACGCCATCTTTATCCTGAAACGAAATAGTCCAGACTTTCATCAATGTCTCCTCAGTGAGAGCCGTGGAAACGGCCTACTGATCTTGACCCTGCGGTATCAGTGACGTTCAACGGGAATGATCACTGCCAGCGCGCGCTGCATCTGTTCGTTTTCTGCGCCGAAACTGCTCTGAATCGGGCCTTGCAGAGAGGGCGCGCTATACAAAAGTGTAATGGGCTAAAAAAGCCCGAATCACCATACTGCGCGCCCATCCGATGCTCCGCCTTGCTGATCGCGCACGTGCGCACGCTCAACGTCGGTCATTCCCACCTGATCTGGAGTTCCTCATGCTTATTGGCCGCACCCGCCCGCGCACGCTTGTCGGTCTTGGCACGCTGTCATTGTTCGCGAGCGTCACTGCCCCGGTTTACGCCGAAGGTTTTCTGGAAGACAGCAAGGCGAACATCGAATCGCGCACGATGTATTTCAACCGTGATTTCCGGGATGGCAGCAGCTCCAATCCGCAAGGGGCGTCCAAGCGCGAAGAAGCGGCGCAGGGTTTCATCCTGAACTTTCAGTCGGGCTACACCACAGGACCTGTCGGGTTCGGCATCGACGCGCTGGGCATGGCGGGCTTTCAACTGGACTCAAGCCCGGACCGCAGTGGCACGGGTCTGTTGCCGTCAAGCGGCCGCAACCCACGCAAATCCAAAGGCGAATACGCCAAGTTCGGCGCCGCGGCGAAGGTGCGCTACTCGCAGACGGTGTTCAAATACGGCGCAATGATGCCCGACCTGCCGCTGCTCAAATACAACGATGGCCGTCTGCTGCCGACCATGTTCAATGGCGGCATGCTGACATCCGAAGACCTGCCTGGCTTCAAGTTCATGGCCTCGCGACTGGATCATTACACCGCGCGGGACTCGACCGACTCGCAGGACATTCGCCTCAACAGCAAGAACAAGCGCTACACCAGCGACATCACGGGCAACCATTTCGACATGTACGGCGTTGATTACAAGGTCACGCCCGCCATCACCGCGCAATACCACTACGCGGCGCTGGAAAACGTCTATCACCAGCACTATGTCGGCTTGCTCGGCAGCGAAAAGGTCGGGCCGGGTGTGGCCTCCGCCGATGTGCATTTCATCAAGAGCCATGATGACGGCTCAGCCCGGGCCGGCGAGATCGACAACCAGGCCTTGAGCACCCTGCTCGCCTACGCTGTGGCCGGCCACAAATTGACCGTTGGCTGGCAGACCATGATCGGCGACACGTCGATGCCTTACCTGGATGGCACCAACCCGTATCTGGTCAACTACATCCAGATCAACGACTTCGCTGCCGCTCAAGAGCGCTCCTGGCAACTGCGTTACGACTACGACTTCAAGGCGATCGGCTTCAACGGCCTGAGCTTCATGACCCGCTACGTCAACGGCGACAACATTAAAGTGGCTGGCAGCGACAGCGAAGGCAAGGAATGGGAACGTGATACCGAGGTCAAGTATGTGATGCAGACCGGTACCTTCAAAGACCTGAGCATCCGCCTGCGCAACGCAACCTTCCGCAGCAACTACGAAAACTTCGCCCGCGACGTCGACGAAACCCGCGTGATTCTCAGCTACAACTTCTCGGTCCTCTGATAGCGCGACTTACCGACATGCACGTGTGGGTAGAAGCGGATGTATTCGCGAAGGGGTTGTGCGGGCGCTGCACCTTCAGCGCCTGAATATTCAATCGCGAATGAATTCGTGCCTGCGGGGAACTCATCGTTCGCCAAGGCAAAAAAAAACGCCCCGAGACCGGGGCGTTTTTCATTGTGCAGGTTTACTGCGGTTTTGCGTCTTTCACACCGGCGGTGTTATCCAGCAGGCTCTTGGTAGCGGTCTGCAGGAAACTGTCGAGCTTCTTGCGCAACTCGCCGACATCCGCCGCGTTGGGCATCACTTCGGCGTGGGGCTTGGTGCCCAGCTCATAGCTGTAGACCTTCGGCTCCATTTCCTTTGGCTCGATCAGGATGCGGTTGCCGGTCACCAGCGCAACGGTCTGTTCGCTGCCTGACGGCTTGATCACACCAAAGCCCAGATCGCCAGCAGGCAAGTTCAGCAGGTCGCGACCCCAGCATTGATGAACGGTCTCGCCACCCAGGCGGCCCATGATGGTCGGGACGATATCGATCTGTGTGCCGACGATGCTGCTGCGCTTGCCGAACTTGTCCTGCAGGCCCGGCGCGATCATCAGCATCGGCACGTTGAAACGACCCAGGTCCATCTCGGTGATCTGCTCGTTGTTGCCAAAACCATGGTCGCCCACGACCACGAACAGCGTGTCCTTGTAATAAGGCTCTTTCTTGGCTTTCTCGAAGAACTGACCCAGCGCCCAATCCGAGTAACGCATGGCGGTCAGGTGTTCATCGAGCGTGCCATGGCCGGTGACCCGTTCAACGGGCAGGTTGGCCGGCAGCGCATAAGGCGTGTGGTTGGAGAGCGTCTGCAGCAAGGCATAGAAAGGCTTGCCCTTGGCTTCGCGATCCTTGAGCTCCTGCGCGCCACGGTCGAACATGTCCTGGTCGGACACGCCCCATGTAGGATCGGAGAACACCGGATTAACGAAATCGTTACGACCGATGAAGTTCGTCATGCCCTGGTTGCTGAAGAAACCGGACTGGTTATCCCAGGCGAAATCGCCGTTGTAGACGTAAACGTCGTCGTATTTACGCGCACTCAGCAACTGCGGCAGGCCTGACAGCTTGTGGCTGCCTTCCGGCGTCTGCATCAGGTATTCGAAGCCCGGCAGGTTCGGGAAGCACGCCATCGTGGCGAACATGCCCTGGTGGGTGTGCGTGCCGTTGGAGAAGAAGTGGTCGAACAGCAGGCCTTCTTCGGACAGTTTGTCGAAATAAGGCGTGATGTTCGATTCGTCCCCCAGCGCGCCGACCGAGTGACCGGCGAAGCTTTCCATGAGGATCACCACGACGTTCTTGATCGGCAGCGTATTGGCTTGCGGCGGCGTGAAATCGCGGCGGACAGCTGCACGATCGGCATCGACCAGCTTGTCGTTGTCGGTCAGCAGCATGTCGCGCACGATCTGCTGAGCCTCAGGCTGCGGCAACGTCGCCTTCCAGATATTGTCGCGATCTTCGGACATACGGCTCTTGGCCGCAGCGATCAGCGTCAACGTGCCGTTCAGGCCCAGGGTGTTGGCGAAATTCGATTCGGTGGTATACGCATCACCCCAGCGCAACGGCGGGCCTTGACGCAACGTGCCGCGAGCGGCAATCACGGCCACGACCAGACACAGAACGAACACGGCAACGCGCGTGTACCACGGAGCGACAACGCGATTGCCGGTACGGCTAACATTGAAACCGCCACGAGGACGGGTCAGGCGATCCACGCCTTTGAATACCAGGCTCAGCACCCAGGTCAGCAATGCCCACGCCAGCAGATAGCGCACGACCGGATAGCCGTACCAGATCATGCTCAGAACGGTCTTCGGGTCTTCCTTGACGTACTGAAACACAAGGCCGTTGAGGCGCTGGTGGAATTCGCGGTAGAAATCCATCTCCATCAGGCCGAAGAACGTGGTCAGGCTGGCAACCAGCGTCAGCCAGAATCGGAACAGGCCACGGGCGGCCATCATGCGGGCGCTGAACAGGGCCAGCAACAGCGGAATCAGGATGTAGACCACAAGACGCAGGTCGAAACGCAGGCCATTGCCGAACGCTTCGATGAAGGTCGAGGCTGGCGTCGCGCCAATCCCCTCACGGTTGTAAACCAGCAGCGCAATGCGCAAAAGGGTGTACAGGATCATCAGCACCAGACCGCTCAATAGCGTGTAGGCCAGGTGCGATCTGACGGTAGGTTGCGGCGCGCGCGCCGGGGCGTCCGTGTTGGCCATGTGTCTTGGGATCCGTTGGATTCAGGTTGAAGTTCAAAAGCCTTCGCGCCCGGTGACATCGAAACGCCGGACGGGGTCGCGGGGGGCAAATATTACGTGATCGCTGGCTGTTTACCACCGATCCCGTTCATTCTTCATGAGCGAACGGGCGCCGGACGGCAACGATGGCGAGACAGGCAGATTTCAAGCGACGGAATTTTCCCGAAGAACCGGTGAAAATTCCGTTGCTTCAATGATGTTCAAACATTTTCTTACAAAGCGTCCTGCCCCCTGAGCCATTCAGAAGGCATCAACGTCACATCGCGAGCCTCAGTCGTTGCTCGGTTTGTTCACGGCCTGCAATACGTACTGCGGCAGCGCGAATGCGCCCAGATGGATTTCCGGGTTGTAGTAGCGGGTCACGATGCCGCTGCCGGCAAAGCGCTGACGCAAGGTGTCGAGGGAAAGCTTGCGGTACTGGGTGTTGGTCGAGCCCCAGGCGAAGGTCATCGAGCCGCCGATGTAGGTCGGCACGGCCGCCTGATAGAAATGCCAGTCGGCAAACAGGCCATTCATGCGCCCGGCGGTGGTCTGAACTTCGCTCAACTGCATGAACGGCGTGCCGTTCTGGGTAACCAGAATGCCGCCCTCGTTCAGGCAGCGGTGGCAGGCCTGGTAGAAGTTTTCCGAAAACAGGACTTCGCCAGGGCCGATGGGGTCAGTGGAATCGGAAATGATGACGTCGAATTTTTCCTGAGTGTTGGCGACGAAGCGCATGCCGTCGTCGATCACCAGGTTCAGACGCGGGTCCTCGAACGCACCTTTGGAGTGATTCGGCAGGAATTCCTTGCACATCTCGACCACGGTGCCGTCGATTTCGACCATGGTGATGTGCTCGACGGTCGCATGTTTGGCGACTTCACGCAGCATGCCACCGTCTCCGCCGCCGATGATCAGCACGCGCTTGGCCAGGCCGTGGGCGAGGATCGGCACGTGCGTGAGCATTTCGTGGTAGATGAATTCGTCGGCTTCGGTGGTCTGAATCACGCCATCGAGCGCCATCACCCGGCCCATGCGCGGGTTCTGGAAGATCACCAGATGCTGATGTTCGGTGCGCACTTCGTGGAGCATTTTTTCCATGCGAAAGCGTTGGCCGTAGCCTTCGTACAACGTTTCTTGATAATCGCTCATGGATGGGTCCCTGATTAAAGCTGATGACAGGACGGCGGGCCGCCCACAAGAAAGGCGCGCATTCTACGTCGCCCGCCATGACAGGTCGAATCTCGCAGCGACGCCCATGAAAAACGCCTGACTGCGCAACAGGCCAATCAGGCGTCGATGTTCTGAATCCTTGCCACCGTCTAGATGCGAACGTTGCCTCGCGGACCGGCGATTGCCCAGATGATCAGGCCCAGCACCGGAAGCAGCACGATCAACAGCACCCAGAGAATCTTCATGCCGGTCTCGGCGCCGCTCTTCAACACATTGATGATGGCCCAGATGTCGAGGGCCAGAATGATCAGTCCAACCAGACCATTGAAGGTGGAACCCATGGTGTCGCTCCTTATTGAAGGCTTGCCCAGATAGGAGTCGCGCGGCGCGATGAGGGTTCCGTCGGGTGTGTGCAGCGCCCTTGCGAAAGATGCAGCCGCCGTCCGTCTCTCCTTCAGAACTACTGATTCTACTCCCGGCTCAACCCTTTACAGCGTGCAGATTTCCTGCCGTGCGAGATGCAACTGCCAGAAGTGAAGCCGCGGTGAGCATCTCTTTCTATGAAGGAAGGTGACTAAGATGCCCACGATCAACCAAGGCGGCGACGGCGCGCAGCAGCGCTCCATGCCACCCAATGACGCACTCCACACCCTGCAGGACGACGCCAAGGCACTGTTCGACACGGCGCGGGAACAAGGGACTGAACATCTGGACGAGTATCGGCAGCGCGCGGCGGACGAGATAGAAAATCTGGCCCGGAGTGCGACGTCGGCGGCCGAACAACTGCAAGACAAGGATACATTGGGCCTGTCTCATTACATCACTGATGTCGCGGACAGCCTGGGCAGCTTTGCCGGAAGCCTGCGCGGAAAAAGCGCCGATGAACTGCTGCATCAGGTGTCGCGGCTGGCCCGCGATAACCCGGCGCTGTTTCTGACGGGCAGCATTGCGTTGGGCTTTGGCCTCTCGCGCTTCATGCGCGCCAGCACACCGGATCTGGCACAGCCCTCTTCACCTGAGTCCACAGCCCGCAGCGCCGATGCCGAAGACGACGCGTTCGACCCCAGAATCGCCGCTGACGAAGAACTCGCCGTCCGCCCGCCGCACACCGACGATGTCATACGCAGCCAGTCGGTCCCGCCCGGCTGGAGCATGTCGTCTGCGCCCACCGCCGACGCCGACCACGAGCCAGGGATTCAGCAATCGGGGGCCGAGATGGGCAGTTTTGACGATCACAACGACCGCGACGCCTCCCAGGCGAGGCCAGACGAGACGTCCACCGACAAGCCCGCAAATAAAGGAGAGCTGTGATGGCCATCAATCCAGACGTACCGCGCAGCAGCGGCAGCAACCCGGACAGCGAGCAATCGGTGCTCGGGCTCGTGCGGCAACTGGCGCATGAGGTCCCCGCACTGATCAGTGAAGAACTGGCGCTTGCCAAAGCCGAGATCAAAACCTCCATCGACACCGCCAAAGCAGCGACCGCAGCCGTGGCCGGGGGCGTGGTATTCATGCTCGCAGGCCTGGTGATTCTGCTCATGGCCGCCGTCTACGGTCTGGCGCTCTACGTTGCCCCGTGGCTGGCTGCCCTGATCGTCGGGGCGGTCGCGATGATCGCAGGTTTCGTGATGGTGCAGTCAGGCAAGAAACAACTCGAACCGTCCCAACTCGCGCCTGAACGCACGATGCATGCCCTCAACAAGGATAAAGACGCTATTCAGAGGAAAGTCTCATGAGCACTGAAAGCAGTTTTGCGACCAAAGAGCAGTTCGAGCAGGACGCTGTTCCCGATGTCGAGGTTCCCAGAAGCCCCGATACGCTGGAGCGCGATATCGACGCACGGCGCGCCAATATCGAGAACATTGTCGATGCGCTGGAAAACAAATTGTCGCCGGGGCAGCTGTTCGACCAGGCGCTGGCGTTCACCCGGAACAACGGCGGCGAGTTCTTCACCAATCTCGGCACCTCGATCAAAAACAACCCGGTCCCGGTCGTTCTCGCCACGGTTGGCGTCGGCTGGCTGATGCTCGGTCAGAACAACCGCCCGCACAGCAGCGGGCCTTCGGTGCTCGGTCAGGTGGGCGAAACGTTAGGCGGCGCTGCTGCGGCCGTCAGTGACTCGCTGACCGGTGCGAAAGATTACCTGCGCCAATCGGCCCACCAGCTCGGCGAAAAGGCCAGCCATCTGGCTGAGGGCGCGAGTGACACAATGGGTGACCTCAAGGAGCGCGCGACATCGGGCACCTCGAATGCCCGCGACACGCTGAAGTCAACCGCTGACCGCACGCAGGATGCGCTTCTGAATCAGGGCCGCAACCTGCAGGGCACGCTCGATTACATGCTCAAGGAGCAGCCATTGGCATTGGCCGCCATCGGCATTGCCCTGGGCGCCGCAATTGGCGCGGCCTTGCCCAAGACCAGCCACGAGGACAAGCTGTTCGGCCAGACCCGTGACAAGCTCACCGATACAGTGAAAACCACGATGGATCAGGCCTGGGAGTCGGTCTCGGACCTGGGCAAGGACGTTGTGGATGACCTCAAGCAGGCGAAACCGTCGACTCCCGTCACGGGCTCCAACCTGGATGTCTGAAAATCGGCAGTAAAAGTCGCCCGGGGGCCAGACGTTGAGCCCCCACGGCTTTCAACGCAATCAGGCAGTCCGTGCCTGTCGTTTCATTCCTGCGCTCTGAGCGCTTCGAGCGACGGTTCGATGAGAATGCCCAGCTCCACGCCAAGTTCCATCACGCGCGCACGGTCATTGCCGTAGACCAGCACCGTCTGCAACTCATCGTCCAGTGGCTCGCTGAGATTCATCAGCACATAGCCGCCCATTTCTTTATTCATGCTGCCCAGCTGGATCTGGATTCGGTTCAGTGCGGTCAGCGGTTCGGCCTTGGCCAATTGTTTGGGCTTGATGTTGAACGTGACATTGGGCCCGAACGACGCCGTGATTTCACTGAACAGATCCATGTAGGTGTCCGCCTGAAACATCACCGTTTCCGGGAGGCTGCCCACCACGATCCACTCGCCCAAGGGAATGGGAAAGGTGTCGTCGTAATTGATGTCGGGGTTGGCGTCGAGAAACCCTTGCGGGTCGGCATAAGCCTGGGCGGCCTCATCGGCGACTTTTTCGATTTCCTCGTCGCTCATGCAGCCGGAGCTGATCTTGCTGATGAATTCGATGAGTGAAGCTTTCATGTCGTGTGGTCCGCTGGCGAAAAACAGGCGCGCAGAATAGCCGGAAATGCTGCGCGCCTCTATCGCTTCAGGCGCCTGACACGCCCAACCGGGTCAACTGTTCTGCGGTCTCGGTCGCGCCCATGGTTTGAGCGGCCATCAACGGAGTGACGCCTTTGGCGTCCTGAACGTGGGGGTTGGCGCCTTTGGAGATCAGGTAATCGACGATCGCCGTGCGGTTGAACATCGCCGCCATCATCAGTGCGGTCCGACCATCGGCGGACGCGCCCTCAACGTCCGCTCCGCCTTCGACCAGAATCCGGACGACTTCCAGATCGCCCTTGAACGCGGCGCCGGCAATCGGGCTTTGTCCATTGTCATTGCGCAGCTCCGGGTCCGCTTTGTGTTTGAGCAAAACCTTCACCGCATCCTGATGCCCGTGGTAACTGGCCAGCATCAGCAGCGAATCACCCTTGTGGTTGCGCAGATTGGGGGTCAGTCCGTTCTCCAGCAAGCGATCCAGCATCTGGGCATCGCCGGCCCGCGCACGGTCGAACACCTGCTCGGCGAATTCCAGCGCCTCTTCGTCGGTCATGCGCGTGGCGGAACCGGGGACGTTAGGTGCTTCAGACATTGCGTAACTCCTGTAGCGCAGACGGCCTGCGCGTGATCGATCATGTGAGCCGGAAAATCTCAGAGACCCGGGCCTGAGGTCAAGTTCCGTGTCACTGCACGATGCCAGTTCGGTCTACCAGCGACGGGGCATAAATATTGATCGCCTTTATAGACTGGCTTTGAGCGATGTTCGCTCGTCAAAAGAGACGCGCTTGCGGCACATAGCCATCTGTCGGCGCGGTGGAAATATTCTGTAGCGTCCGGAAATAAATCCGGGATAACGCTGTCTGAGATTTCAACACCGCTCGATTTTCCCCTTACTGCCCTCCTCTTCTCCCGCAAAATGCAGGACGCCCAACAGCCATTCATGCAAATTGCACGAAACAAAAAAATCTGAAAATTCGTAACTTACTGATTTATAACGATTTTTATTGAAGCCAAATACTGGCACAGTCACTGCACTAGTACTTCCAAGCTTGTTATCCCATGAGCAATGGAGCCGCTAGACATGACTTTCATTCAAGAAAAATTCGCTTCCGTATTCTCCGATTTCGAAGTCACCACCCAGCCGCGTCCTGACGGCGGTGTATTGCTGTCGTTGCGCAACCACGAGGGCAAACAGATTCGTCGCTCCGTGTCCTATGCCCAGTTGCACACGCCAGTTCAGCTCGAATGGGTCATCAGCGCGATTCGCCGCGATCTCGCCGCACAAGCCAGTGAACTGCCGGCCATTTCGATGCTGCAAAGTCAGCACCGCTTCGACCTGCCGACTTACCACACTCGCTGAGTCGACAGCTGCTGCCCGTTACACCCTGAAGCTACGCCCTGAAGCATCCCTTTCAAAACCGCGACAGCATGCGTGCCGTCGCGGTTTTTTTTCGTCCGGATGATGAGTCGGTGGCGGCCAGGACATCGCGGCACGGGCCACCTTGTCAGGTGATAATGCCTCGACACAGCGCCTCGCCCACTGCCTGAGCGCGATTGGTCACGCCGAGCTTGGCGTAGATGCTCTTGAAATGATGCTTGACGGTCGCCTCCGACACTTCCTTGATCAGGCCGATTTCCCAGGCCGTCTTGCCTTCACGCGCCCATTTGAGAATTTCCAGCTCCTTGGGCGTCAATGCCCGCGTCTGCAATTGCCTGCCCTTGCCCGCCACATGCAACATGGGCACCAGACTCGTCAGCAGGTAGCGGTCGTTATGGGACAGCGGGCGCTCCATGCCGTTAAGCGAGCAGATGGTGATGACGCCCTGATTCGCACGATTCTGGCTGCTGTACCCATAGGAAAACGCTGGCAACAGCTGGCAATCTTCAACGGCCGCCATGTAGGCGGATGACGGCGGGTAGGTCTTGAAAGCGTCTTCCCAGTCGAGAAACCCCAATGTGTGTCGAAAGCAGCGTATGACCGGATCTTCGATCATCAACCGACCCTGGCAGTAAAGGTCTTTCCAGTAACTGTCCACGTTGGCGGTGATGCAACTGAGCAACATGCCGTTGCGGTACTGATAGAGCATGGCCCGCTCGCAGCGGCATTCTTCCCTGAGCCAGTCCAGTGCGTTAGCAATGGCGGCGTCGCCGTCCTGTTCAGTGATGCTGCTGACCATTTGCTGGATCAATGGGCTCAGCGTCCCTGTTTGCACGTTTTTCATCTTCCCCTCCGTTTAAAAAACGTCATTTCGCGTCCCTGAATGGCCTTTGATTTGTAATAGATGCCAGCCTCCCCGACGGTGCAGGTCATGCACGACCCGCGCGTCTTGAAAAGCTGTCAGGATCCGACAGGCGAAGGGTTACACAGTCCGTGGGGGTTAAACACAAGGGTCAAAACAAACAGGCATGCCTGACTTGCAAACAAGCAACTTCCCACAAACGAACAAAAACGTACTTACATTTTTTATCCTCCAGCAACGAAAACGGCCAATGTCAGAAACATTGGCCGTTCATTTTCTACTGACAGAACGTGTCGTCAGAACGCCGTCGGATCGATCACCGCGAAGCTGGCAACGTTGGCATGACCTTCCAGCGACCCACCGCTTCTCACCAGCCCGCAGGTCGCCATTCCGGCTGCCTGGGCGGCGTCCAGTTCCTCGACGATGTCCGAGAGAAACAGGATTTCATGAGCCGCAACGCCGATGGCCGACGCAATGGTCCGATACGACGCATCTTCACGCTTGGGACCCGAGGTCGTGTCGAAATAGCCGCTGAACAGCGGTGACAGGTCGCCCGCCTCGGAACGGCCGAAAATCAGTTTCTGCGCCTGAATCGATCCCGACGAATAGACATAAAGCCTGAAGCCTTCGGCGTGCCAGCGCCGCAGCGCTTCGACCGCGTCCGGGTAAACGTGGCCCTTGAGCTCCCCGGCGAGGTACCCCTGCTGCCAGACCATGCCCTGCAACGCCTTGAGCGGCGTGGCCTTGCGATCCTCGGCAATCCAGTCCAGCAGAATCTCGATCACGCGCTCGACATCGGCGCCAGGTTCGCCGCTGTCTTCACGCACCGCCTGCACCTGCGCCGCCACCTGCGCCTCGTCGGCGTGCTCGCGGACATAAGCCGGCAAGTGCGCCTTCGCGTAAGGAAAGAGCACGTCGAAGACGAAACTCACGGCACTGGTGGTGCCTTCGATGTCGGTCAGAATTGCTTTGATGGCCATGGGATTCTCAGTCTTCCAGACGCGGGAACTGGCTGGCGATCGATTCGCCAGTGAATTTCGCGACCCAGCCTTCCGGGTTGTTAAACAGTCGAATGGCGACGAAATGTGGATGCTCGCCCATGTCGAACCAGTGGCGCGTGCCCGCGGGGACGGAAATCAGATCGTTCTTTTCGCACAGCACGGCGTAGACGAAATCCCCGATGTGCAGGGTGAACAGACCCCGTCCGGCCACGAAGAAACGCACTTCGTCCTCACCATGCTGATGCTCGTCGAGGAATTTGGCGCGCAATTCGGCTTTTTGCGGATGATCGCTGTTGAGGCTGATGACATCGACCGTGACGTAGCCGCGCTCGGTCATCAGTTTGTCGATCTGTGTGCGGTAGGCCGAAATCACGTCTTCCTGACTGGCGCCCGGGGCGATGGGCGTGGCTGCCTGCCAGCGGTCGAATGCCACGCCGTGCTCGGCCAGGGTCGAGGCGATGTCTTCGAAGTGGGTCAGGACCTTGTTCGGCAACTCAGGAGATGACACGTGATAAACGCTAAGACTGCTCATGACGGGGTTCCTCGGTTCGGTCGGCGCGCGCCGGCTCTGCTGGCCGGTCAGGCGCGTTCATACAGGCAAATAAAGAGCGGCGATGCATCAGCGATTGAGGACTGACAGCGTCTTCAACTCGCACTCGAACAGAAATTCAAACGCCTCGATCTGGCGCAAAGCATCACTCATCTTCGCTCCCCAGGTGTACAGGCCGTGGCCGCGAATCAGATAACCGGCGCAATCGGGATGCTGATCGAGCCAGGGCTGGACCTTTTGCGCCAGGCGCGCGATGTCCTGATCGTTGTCGAATATTGGCACCACCACCCGGGATTCGTGGGTAACGACGCCACTGAACGCCTTCTGCAGTTCGTAATCCTCGAACACCAGATGATCGCCAGCCGTCAGCCGCGACAGCACCGTGGCATTGACAGAATGGGTGTGCAACACCGCGCCCACTTCAGGCTTGCAGCTGTAAAGCTGGGTATGCAACAGGGTTTCCGCCGACGGCTTCTTGCCCGGTTCGAGGCTGTTGCCGTCCAGGTCGGTGGCCAGCACATCGTCCGGGCCGAGCTGCCCTTTATGCTTGCCGGACACCGTGAGCAACGCCTGGGTCGGAGACAGGCGCACCGAGTAGTTGCTGCTGGTGGCAGGCGACCAGCCGCGACCGTAGAGAAAACGGCCTGCTTCGATGATGTCCCGGGCCAGTGTTTCGCGATTCATACGCGGTCCTCTTTCAAACATGATGCAGTCAGAATGGCGGCGGCCATGGCCGCCAGACTGGCGATGGCGAAGGTCCAGCCGGCGCCCAGCGAGTTCCAGCTGTAACCGGAATACAACGCACCCAGTGCGCCGCCGGTCCCGGACAAAGCGGCATACAGCGCCTGGCCCTGCCCTTGCTGACGCGCGCCGAAACTACGCTGCACGAAATGAATGGCAGCCGCGTGAAAGCTGCCGAACGTGGCGGCATGGAGCAGTTGGGCGATGATCAGAACCGGCAGATGATCAGCCAGGTTACCCAGCAAAAGCCAGCGCAGCGACGCCAGCACGAAACTTGCGATCAGCACCCGGCGCACGCTGAAATGTTGCAGGATCCGGCTCATGGCCAGAAACATCAGCACCTCCGCGACCACGCCGAGGGCCCAGAGCATACCGATGTTGCCGCGGGTGTAGCCCATGTGCTCGAGGTGCAGCGTCAGAAAGGTGTAGTACGGGCCGTGGCTGAGCTGCATCAGCGCGACGCTGCCATAAAAGGCCAGTACGCCGGGGCTGAGCAGTTGCCGGAGGAAGCCGCCCCCGGCCTGGCGCGGGCCACTGTTGACGGGCTGGGCGTTCGGGACCCACCAACTGCTCGCGACGATGCCGGCCATGATGAACAGCAATGCCTGCGGGTACAGATCGAGGCTGAACCACTCGAACAGACGTCCGAGCCCCACCACCGTCAGGATGAAACCGATCGAGCCCCACAGGCGAATCTGGCTGTACCGTGAGGTCTGCCCTTGCAGATGCGCCAGCGTGATGACCTCGAACTGAGGCAGCACCGCGTGCCAGAAAAACGCGTGCAGGGCCATCACCATCGCCAGCCAGGCGTAGGACTTGTCGACCAGAATCAGCGAAAAACAGGCCAGCGTGCAGACCGCCCCGAAGCGCACGATGGGCAGCCGCCGCCCGGTGTAGTCGCCGAGCCAGCCCCAGATGTTCGGCGCAACGCAACGCATCAGCATGGGAATGGCGATCAGCTCGCCGATGCGCGCGCTGGGAAACCCCAGATGATCGAAGTACAGCGCCAGAAACGGCGCCGTGGCCCCGAGCAAGGCGAAATAGAACAGATAGAAACTGGACAGTCGCCAGTACGGCAACGCTGCCACGTTCAACAGCCCGTGGCAGCCGCGTCGGGCCAAAGCATTACAGCTGACCCAGAACCGGCGTATTCACCCGCACATCGCTGTTCTGCCCGCGATGACGCAGCAGATGATCGAGGAGCACGATGGCCATCATCGCCTCGGCAATGGGCGTGGCGCGAATGCCGACGCAAGGATCGTGGCGGCCCTTGGTGATCACCTCGACCGGATTGCCGTCGACATCGATCGAACGGCCCGGCGTGGTGATGCTCGAGGTCGGCTTCAGGGCCAGGTGGGCGACGATTGGCTGGCCGGAAGAAATCCCGCCGAGAATCCCGCCGGCGTTGTTGGAAACGAAGCCCTCAGGGGTAAGCTCGTCGCGGTGTTCGGTGCCGCGCTGGGCAACGCTGGCAAACCCGGCACCGATCTCGATGCCCTTGACCGCGTTGATGCTCATCAGCGCGTGCGCCAGCTCGGCGTCGAGACGGTCGAAAATGGGCTCGCCCAAGCCAGGCATGACGCCTTCGGCGACCACCGTGATCCTGGCGCCTACCGAGTCCTGGTCGCGGCGCAGCTGATCCATATAGGCTTCGAGCTCAGGCACCTTGTCCGGATCAGGGCTGAAAAATGCGTTCTGCTCGACCGAGTCCCACGTCTTGAAGGGGATGTCGATCGGGCCCAGCTGGCTCATGTAGCCGCGCACCGTGATGCCCTGGGTCGCCAGGTATTTCTTGGCGATCGCGCCGGCCGCAACGCGCATCGCCGTTTCACGCGCAGAGCTGCGACCGCCGCCGCGGTAATCGCGGATACCATATTTATGGTGATAGGTGTAGTCGGCATGGGCGGGGCGGAAGAGATCCTTGATCGCCGAGTAGTCCTTGGACTTCTGGTCGGTGTTGCGGATCAGCAGGCCGATGGCCGCGCCGGTGGTCTTGCCTTCGAAGACGCCGGAGAGGATTTCCACCTCGTCAGCCTCCTGGCGCTGCGTGGTGTGGCGGCTGGTGCCTGGCTTGCGACGATCGAGGTCCCGTTGCAGGTCTTCCAGCGACAGCTCGACGCCCGGCGGGCAGCCATCAACGATAGCGACCAGCGCCGGACCATGGCTTTCGCCGGCGGTGGTAACAGAGAACAGCTTGCCGTAGGTATTGCCGGACATGCGGGAGGCTCCGAAAAACAGTCGATAACTCAAGCGCGCCAGTATACGCAGCCTGCGCGCGTAGTTCATCCTCGAACCTTCTTCGATTGGCCGCGTCCAATTGACACTTTATTGATGATGGTCTTGAGATGCTGAGTGCCTTACCCCTGATTCGCGGCTTCTGGCCGCTGCGAGCAATCATCTTGAGCCTGACCCTGCTGTCCTCCCTCGCCCACGCTGGAACACCCGTGGTGCTGCAACGCCCGATCAGTCTGGACACCGGAACCGGCGAGCTTTTCGGCACGCTGCTGCTGCCCAAATCGCCGAACCCGGTGCCTGTGGTGCTGATCATTGCAGGCTCCGGCCCCACCGACCGCGACGGCAACAATACCGATGGCGGACGCAATGACAGCATGAAACGCCTGGCGCTGATCCTGGCCAGGCACAACATCGCCAGCGTGCGTTATGACAAGCGTGGCGTGGCGGCCAGCCGGCCAGCCACCCCGGACGAGCGTGATCTGAGCATAGAAAAGTATGTCGACGATGCCGTCGCCTGGAGCGCAAAACTCAAGTCCGATCCGCGTCTGGGCCCGTTGATTCTGATGGGCCACAGTGAAGGCGCGCTGGTTGCCTCCCTGGCCGCCGAGCGCGCCGGCGCCGTGGCGCTGATTTCCGTTGCCGGGACGGGCCGCCCGGTCGATCAGGTGGTGCGCGAGCAACTGCAATACCGTCTGCCGCCGCCTCTGCTGGCGCGCAGCGAGCAATTGATCGAGGAGATCAAGGCTGGCAAGACCGACGACAACGTGCCTGACCCGCTGCAAGTGGTGTTCCGGCCGAGCGTCCAGCCGTACCTGATTTCGCTGTTCCGGCAGAACCCGACCGCAGCGTTCGGCCGTCTGAAAATCCCTACGCTGATCATTCAGGGACGCAACGACATGCAGGTCGGCGTCGGGGATGCGCAATTGCTTCAACAGGCCAAGCCGGATTCGCAACTGGCGATCATCGATGGCATGAACCACGTGCTGCGCATCGTGCCGATGGACATGAAGCGTCAGTTGGCATCGTACAAGGACCCGCAGCTGCCACTGGCCAGCGAAGTCACCGACCGGATTCTCACGTTCATCGGCGCCCTGCCCGCCGCCTGAACTGCACCCGCACGCGATCGCCCCCGCAGCCAACTGCCCCGAAGGCTCTGCTGCGGGGCAAAACAAACTGTTTCTGCATGGTTTTCCCCTTCAGCTTCGTCGAAAACGGCCGATATCGGGATGCTGGCATTGTGTTTGCCGAGCAATGTCGAGAACAGGATCGCCGTGATGACAGAAGCAATGAGTGTGGCCGAGCCGGTCGCCCCGACCGACGCCAAAGAAGCTGAAGCAGCCTCCCCCGTCTTGTGGGAAGAGGTGCAGGCCGAGCATTTCTCGATGCTGCGTCTGGCCCCGCTGCCGACCGACCGCGCAACCGGCGGACGACCGCTGCGCTTCGTCGAATTTGGCAAGGCCGAGCGGCACAGCAAGGATTTCAGCCTGCTGCGCATGAATTACCAGTTGCCGGGTCAGAAAACCCGCAAAGAACAGAATCACCTGGACGTCTGGGTAGACCACAGCAACCGCACCGTTCGTGTCGGCCCTGAATCGGGCTTGCAGATCGAGCCGTGGAACCGTGGCCTGGGTCGCTTCATGCTGGCGCAAGGCATCCACTGGGCGCAAAAGCGCTGGTCCGAATACAAGATCGAAGGCACAGCGCTGGCCAACAAAGATGCGCTGAACGAAGACACGCGCCTGCGTCGGGACCACTTTCTCAAGACCCAGGGCTTTGATGTCGCCTACGCCGACGCGCAGCACCTCAAGGGCAGCGTCAAAGATGCCAAAGTGGGCAATCTGAACAACACCTGGAACACCGACAAGATCCAGATCGTGGAAATTCTCGAAGCTGCGCAGATGCTGCAGGCCGCCGAACAGAAGATTCTGGAACAGGAAGTGACGATCAAGAAAGCGGAAGACAAGGTCAGCAAATACCGCCGGGATGACAGCGGTCTGCGCTTCACCATCGCCTGTCTGGTGACTTTCGCCGTGTTTCAGGCCGGGTTGCTGATCTGGATCGCCACCAACCGGTAAGCCCGATCCCCCATCGTTTCGATGGGGTCAGCTTGCTGGCGAACGCGGCGTCAAGGTCGGCAACGACCTGACATACACGATTCGCCAGCGAGCCCTCTCGAGACGTTCAGGTCTGCCTCAAATCCTTGCAGCGAACAGCGCCTGATGCTCGCGGCACTGCCCGGCGGTCAGCATGAACACGCCGTGGCCACCGCGGCGGAACTCGAGCCAGGCGAAATCGACTTCCGGGTACAGCGCTTCGACGTGAACCTGACTGTTCCCGACTTCGACGATCAACAGCCCCTTCTCGGTCAGATGATCCGCCGCCTGCGCCAGCATCCGACGCACCAGGTTCAGGCCGTCATCGCCACAGGCCAGCGCAAGCTCAGGCTCATGCTGATACTCATCAGGCATGTCGGCGAAATCCTCGGCATCCACATACGGCGGGTTGGACACGATCAGATCGAAACGCTGACCTGGCAGACCGTCGAAGCCGTCGCCCTGCACCGTGTAGACGCGCGCATCGAGACCATGACGCTCAATGTTCTGGTTCGCCACTTCCAGCGCTTCGAACGACAGATCCGCCAACGCCACTTCGGCATCGGGGAAGACGTCCGCGCAGGCGATGCCGATGCAGCCGGAGCCGGTGCACAGGTCGAGAATTCGCGCAGGCTCGTTCGCCAGCCACGGCTCGAAACGCTGCTCGATCAGCTCGCCAATCGGTGAGCGCGGGATCAGCACGCGCTCGTCGACGATGAACGACATGCCGCAGAACCAGGCTTCGCCCAACAGGTAGGCGGTCGGCACGCGCTCATCGATGCGGCGTTTGATCAGGCGCTGCACCTGCACCAGTTCTTCGTCTTCGAGGTTGCAATCGAGGTAGTTATCGGAGATTTCCCAAGGCAGGTGCAGCGCCCCCAGAACCAGTTGGCGGGCTTCGTCCCAGGCGTTGTCGGTGCCATGGCCGTAGAACAGATCTTCCCCGTGGAAACGGCTGACAGCCCAACGGATATGATCGCGCAGGGTGCGCAGGCGGGAAGTGATCACAGCAGACTCCTTGAAAAAACGACGGGCGATTCTAGCAGCCATCCCTTCAACAAACGATGCCTGAACCCGACACCGGCGTACCCCGGAAAATTTTCAACAGCCTTTCGTACAATTTGCAGGCAATATGACAGTAACCGCGACCTGCTCGACAGCTTTAAGCCCGGCGAAAAAAGCGACGTCTGTGAGCATGACGATTCACAGAATCGCTCTGCCAGTGGACAATGTGGCAAAAGCCCCACTCGAAGGAGCCCCAGATGTCTGTTTCAAACAACGGTCCCAAGACCATGTTTCAACTCAGTGGCCGTGAATACGCAGCGGCCACTTTGAGTAATGCCACGCTGATCATCATCGATGCCCAGAGGGAATACCTCAGCGGCCCGCTGGCCCTGACCGGGGTTCAGGAAGCCATCGATAACATCGTCAAACTGGTCGACGCAGCCCGCGCCGCGAAGTCGCCCATTATCCACGTCCGCCATCTGGGCACGGTCGGCGGCATGTTCGACCCGCAGGGCGAGCGCGGCAAGTTCGTGCCCGAACTGCAGCCGCAGGCCGGGGACCTCATCATCGAGAAACGCCTGCCCAACGCACTGAACGGCACCTTGACCACTGACGATGGCAAGACCCTGCACAGGCTGCTCGAAGACCTCGGTCGTCTGGATCTGGTGGTCTGCGGCTTCATGAGTCACTCCAGCGTCAGCACCACGGTTCGAGCGGCCAAGGATTACGGCTTCCGCTGTACGCTGGTCGAAGACGCCTGCGCGACCCGCGACCTGCCGACGCCAACCGGCGTGATCAAGGCCGAGCTGGTGCAGCAGGCGGAGATGGCAATCATGAACGACAACTTCGCCAGGCTGACGCAGACCGAAAGCCTGATCTGAGCGCGACACCTTTCCTCAGGAACTGATCCGACCCATCCGCAGCCCATTGCCCGGCCGGCGCATCATTTTCCGGCAGTTCCTGAAGAAAAAGCGTACAAATGCACTCATCAGGTTGTGTGATGCCTTTCACATAACCGCCTATCCATTAATCAGTCGTGTTTACCTTTGAATCCTGACCCTGCGGGAACCCCGCCTACGCAGACGGGTCAGAGCGCCGATACCCATAGAGGAAATCGGAATGAAAATATCCGATGGTTTTGATGCCCGTCGCCTGCGCCCGAAAGGCCAGAGCAACTGGGGAATGCGCTTTGGCGCAGCAATCTCGGCAATTCTCGCCACCGCGGGCATCCTGCTCGCCATGGCTGGCGTGGCCAGCCTGATCGGTCACCCCGCTGCACTCGGCGAGCTCAATGCCAGCCCGGCAGGCGCCGTAGTGACCATCATCGTCGGCCTTCTCCTGCTGTACGCCGGCGTCTGGCTCTGGCGCCGCAGTCGCCGTCGCCGCCGTCGTGCAGGCGAGCTGAACATGTCCCCGCACCTGATGAAGAAGCACGACTGACCCCTGCCCTGCGGCATCCGCAGCCGTTTGATCGTTTTAGTCGCGCCGATTGCGGCGTGACTTGGTTAAACTGGCGTCCTTCGCGGAGACCAACATGCAAGACGACGACTTTTCCCTGTTCAGAAGCGAGATTCGTGGCGTAAAGCCCATCAAGACTGAACACGCCGATGTGGGCAAACCCAAAACAGACCGTAAGAATCTGGCCAGATTGCGTCAGGCAGCGACCGTCCGTTCCGATGCGACGATTACCGTGGACGGTCTGTCGGACCAATTCGTGATCGACGTAGGCCCCGAGGACACGCTGTATTGGGCGCGTGACGGGGTTCAGGAAGGCCAGATGCGCAAGCTCAAGCTGGGTCAGATCAGCTTCGAGGGCAGCCTGGATTTGCACGGCATGAGTGTGGAGCTGGCGCGCGAGACGATGTGGGAGTTTCTGACCGAGGCCACCCGCCTGGAAATCCGCTGTGTGCGCATCACCCACGGCAAAGCGGTCCGGCTGGACGGCAAACGTCCGATGATCAAAAGCCACGTCAATACCTGGCTGCGCCAGCATCAACAGGTGCTTGGCTTCACTTCTTGCATCCCCCGCCATGGCGGCGCGGGCGCGGTCTACGTGATGCTCAAGCGCACCATGATGGATGGACGTGACGAGTAACTGTTGGTGGCGCGGCCCAGGACTGCTGGGCATCAATTGCGAATGCGATCAGGCGGCAAAGTTATTCCGCCTGACCGGACCGTTCGGGAGCCTGATCAACCCCGTTCCGGATGCATCCGCCCAGCATCCTGAGCAGCGCCGTTGACGGCAGCGCTCAGGATGTGACGCTGATCCGGTATCAGCGCGGACCCGGACCGCCGCCGCCAGGGCCACCGCCACCGCCAGGGCCGCCACCCTCGTAATGACCGCCACCGCCGCCTCCGTGCCCACCGCCATGACCACCTCCGCCCGGACCCCAGAAAGGCCAGCAGCCGGACATGGCTGACATGACCGCGACGACCATCGCGACCTTCGCTATACGACTCAACATTCTCGTTACTCTCTCAACGGCAGGCATTTATCACCTGCCCAGTCTGACAGCGCGATCCCGTCAAACCGCGTCGTCATTTGGTACCCGGCCGGTATCACCGTTGATACGAAACGATGCCATGAAAAAGGCCGCGACGAGGAATCCCTCCAGTCGCGGCCTGCGTTCAGCGCTCGATTGAGATCAGGGCATCCACACCTGATCGGTCTGTGATGATCAGCGGCGGTAATAACCCGGACCCGGGCCGTAGCCGCCCCGTCCGCCGTCGTAATGGCCGCCGTCATAGTAACGATGGTCATGCCAGCCACCACCATGGCGTCCCCAGCCGGGGCCAAAGAAACATCCCGAAACCGACGACGTCAGGGCGATCACCAGTGCGATTTTCGCGATTCGGCTAAACATCATATTCACTCTCTTCATCCGGGCATCTGTCACCCGTTAAATCAGACAACGAGCCGACACATTTCGACATATGGGCTGGGTAAAGGTTGGGTAAAGGTCCCTGCAAGACAGCCCGGCGTCGAGATGCCGCAGGTTTGTCGGTCGCCCGCCATACACCTGCCCGCCCAGCTACGCTACTATGTGCGCCTTTGCAGGCGAGCACCCCTGCCTTTCTTGAACCCACACGGAACACACCCCTGTGACACTGGAACAGAACTACACGGCGATCCTTGGTCAACTCGGCGAGGACGTTTCCCGCGAAGGCTTGCTCGATACCCCGAAACGTGCGGCCAAAGCCATGCAGTATCTCTGCCGCGGCTATCAGCAGACCCTCGAAGAAGTCACCAACGGCGCACTGTTCAGCTCCGACAACAGCGAGATGGTGGTGGTCAAGGACATCGAGCTGTACTCACTCTGCGAACACCACCTGCTGCCTTTCATCGGCAAGGCCCACGTGGCCTATATCCCGAGCGGCAGGGTGCTTGGCCTGTCGAAAGTGGCGCGCATCGTCGACATGTATGCCCGCCGCCTGCAGATCCAGGAAAACCTCAGCCGCCAGATCGCCGAAGCCATTCAGCAGGTCACTGGCGCTCTGGGTGTTGCGGTCGTGATCGAAGCCAAACACATGTGCATGATGATGCGCGGTGTCGAGAAGCAGAACTCCTCGATGATCACCTCGGTGATGCTGGGCGAGTTCCGCGAAAACGCGGCGACCCGCACTGAGTTCCTCAGCCTGATCAAGTGATTCGGGCTTTCTGAAAGGCCGCAGCCGACGTTGCGGCCGTCTGGCGGTAATGATCGCCGAATGAGGTTTGAGCATGTTGATGAAGGCATTGAGAGTCGGCCTGGGCCAGGTCGTCATTCTGGTGGATTTCCTGACCCGTCCCGGCAAGAAAAAGCGTTCGCCGCAAGCGCAGGCGGCCGTCGACGCGTCGGCACAGGACCTGACGCTGTATCAGTTTCACGCCTGCCCGTTCTGCGTGAAGACCCGCCGCACGCTGCGCCGCCTTAACGTGCCAGTGGCGCTGCGCGACGCGAAGAACAACGAGCTCGACCGTCAGACCCTGCTCAAAGAAGGCGGGAAGATCAAAGTGCCTTGCCTGCGGATCGAAGAAGCCGGCCAGACCGTCTGGATGTATGAATCCAAGGCGATCATCGACTACCTCGATAAGCGCTTCGCGGCAGTCTGACAGCACTCGCGCGGCTTAAACCCTGTAGCGGCTGTCGATCGACGCCGCTGCCATGACAGCCGTCATCGACGCTTATTTCGGGCAGCCTTCCTGCCGACATGCCGTATAAGCTTTCAACTGCTCGACGCGCGTCCGGGTCTGTTCGGTCAGGCACTGCGCCTGCGCAAGTGGCCACACGCTGCCGCCATCCTCACGCTTGCCCACCTGGTACGCGCAATCGGCGTCACGAAAGGCGATCCATTTCTTCTGCGCATCCTGCAGAGCCTTCTTCTTCGCCGGGCTGGTGAGAAACGCCATCTGCGCCTTGTACTGAGCGTTCAACTCGCTGTCCAGCGCTGCGTACTGCTGGCTCGCGCACTGGTTCATCGCCGCCTGAGTCGAATCACAATCCTGCGCCTGGGCAGAACAGCCGATGCCCAGCGCCATGAACGTGCCCACCGCTATCATCATGAAGCGCATTGCAATCTCCCTTTTCATCATTGAGCGTCTGGCCGATACCGGACGACCCTTTTTGCTTGCACGGTACTCAGACATAAAAAAACCGGTCACTGCTGCCAGGACCGGCTTTTTAATTGCGCCGACACTCAATCCAGCATGCCGACGTAGCCTGGCTGCTGCTGAACACGCTCGAGCCAGTGTTGGATGGCCGGGAATTGAGTCAGGTCAAAGCCCCCCTGATGAGCGACGTGGGTGTAGGCGTACAGTGCGATATCGGCGATGGAAAAATGCTCGCCCACCAGAAACGGCGTGCGTTGCAGTTGTTGTTCCATCACTTTCAGGGCTTTGTAACCGCGCTTGTGCAGCGAGCGGTATTCCTCCAGACGCTCTTCGGGAAGGCCGAGGTAAAACTGGATGAAACGGGCAACGGCGATGGTCGGCTCGTGGCTGTATTGCTCGAAAAACTGCCACTGCAGCATCTGCGTGCGCAGACGCGGCTCGGTCAGCAGCAGAGGCGTACCTTCGGCGAGGAAGTTCAGAATCGCGTTGGATTCCCACAGGCACGTCCCGTCTTCCAGCTCCAGAACCGGGATCTTGCCGTTCGGGTTTTTCGCCAGAAACGCTTCGGTCTCGGTCTCGCCTTTGAGAATGTCGATCGGCACCCACTCGTACGCCGCGCCCAACAGGCTGAGCATCAATTTGATTTTGTAGCAGTTGCCCGAGTTGTAATCGCCGTAAACCTTGTACATCTGTTGCTCTCCCCTTCGTTCGTGCAAACGTGCCCGCTGCTGCGTGTGCGTAATGTATCAGGCTGCCTGGGCGGCCTGCGCGTCTGTGATGACCGCCGCCAGACGTCTCAGGCCTTCGTCGAGCCGTTGCGGATCGATGTGGCTGAAGTTCAGCCGCAGGTAACCGGGGTTGGCGTCCGGATCGGTGAAAAACGGCTCGCCGGGCATGAACGCAACGTTCTGCGCCAGCGCGCTGTCGAGTAAGGTGCGCGTGTCGATTTTCTGTTTGAGCGTCAGCCAGAAAAACAGGCCGCCCTGCGGGGAGTTCCACTCGGCAAGGCCGCTGAAGTGACGCTGCAGCGCCGCCTCGAACTGATCTCGACGGATGCGGTAGAAACCGCGCAATTCCAGCAGGTGCTGCTGGTACTGCTCGCTGCCGATCCATTGCAACGCCTGCCACTGACCAACGCGATTGGTGTGCAGATCGGCCGCCTGCTTGAGTTTGAGCAGGTGCGGAAACAGATCGGGCGTGGCGATGAGGAACCCTACGCGCAGGCCAGGCATCAGCGTCTTGGACACGGTTCCGGTGTAGATCCAGCTGGCCTTTTTCAGACGACTGACGATAGGCCGCGCGCTGGCGCCGTCAAAACTCAACTCGCGATAGGGTTCGTCCTCGATCAACGTGACGCCGAACTCGTCCAGCAGTGCTGCGACGGCGTCCCGCGCCTGCTCGCTGTAACGCACGGCAGACGGGTTCTGGAAGGTTGGGATCAGGTAGGCGAATGAAGGCGCGTGACGCGTGAGGCGCTCGCGCAGTATTTTCAGGTCCGGGCCGTCGGTGAGTAACGGGACGGTGAGGCAATCGGCGCCAAACAGCTGGAAAATCTGCAGCGCCGCAAGGTACGTCGGGCCCTCCAGAAGAATCTCGGTGCCCCTGTCGATATACAGTTTCGCCGCCAGGTCCAGTGTCTGCTGCGACCCGCTGACGATCATCACCTGGCTGGCCTCACAAGGGATGCCCAGCGCGCGTGCCTGCGCGGCGAGCGCTTCACGCAATTGCGGCTCGCCCTCGCTCATGCCGTATTGGCCGATGCTGCGCGGCATGCCCGACCAATCGCTGTGCGGCAGCATGGTCTCAGCCGGCAGACCGCCTGCGAACGACATCATTTCCGGACGCTGGGCAGCGGCCAGGATTTCGCGAATCAGAGAACTCTTCAGTCGGGTAACGCGTTCGGAAAAAGGCATGTGATCACCGCTGGCGGACATAATCGGAAATACGTCAAACTGGTTGACCAAAATTACGACGACTCATACGGATACGTCAATATGCTTGACCTTAAAAATGCGGCGACGCAGCAAATTGCCATGGAAGCGTTTTTTTTCGGTTATCAGGCGTTCACCGCCAAAGCCGACGAGATGCTTGATCGGCGCGGCCTGAGTCGGGTGCACCAGCGCATCGTGTTTTTCATCGCGCGCTATCCGGGCCTCAGCGTCAAGGAACTGCTCGGTGTACTGGGCGTGAGCAAACAGGCGTTGAATACCCCGCTGCGGCAGTTGATCGAGATGGAACTGGTGCTCAGCGTCGCGCCCGAGGACGACAAGCGTAAGCGGCTGCTGGAACTGACGGCCGAAGGCGCCAGGTTCGAGGAATCGCTGCGGCGCGAACAGGTGAAGCTGCTGCAGAAGGTCTTCGCCGAAGCTGGCCGGGAGGCGGTGGACGGCTGGCTGGCGGTCAATCAGGCACTGGGGCATGCGGTGAAATGATCACCGTCGCGTCGCTCTGCCCCGAGTAACGGATTCACATCGCGCAGCGGTCCGGTGATTGGCCTGTGCGGGCGACGCACCCGGGCCTGGCAACTGTGCCGATTATTGCGCGTATGGCTGTATCGCAACGAACGGTAACAACTGCGTATAGGCTAGCCATTCTGATCCAACCGCCGCTTGCAGGAACACCGAATGACTGACGCGACACACACGCCGCTGCGACCACTGGCCGACTCTTCGCCTTCGGCCATCGTCGCCGGATTCATCGCCATGATGACGGGCGTCACCAGCTCTCTGGCGCTCATCTTTCAGGCCGGACAGGCGGCCGCCCTGACGCCGGCGCAGATCTCCTCCTGGATCTGGGCGCTGTTCATCGGCATGGCGATCTGCAGCATCGGTTTATCGTTGCGCTACCGCTCGCCGGTAACTGTGGCGTGGTCGACGCCGGGCGCGGCGTTGCTGATCACCAGCCTCGGCCATGTGGCGTATCCGGAGGCCATCGGCGCCTTTATCACCAGCGCGCTGCTGGTGTTCATCTGCGGCGTGACCGGCACCTTCGAAAAACTGGTCAAACGCCTGCCGACCTCATTGGCCGCGGCCTTGCTCGCCGGCATCCTGTTCAAGATCGGCAGCGAGATTTTCATCGCCGCGCAGCACCGCACCGGCATGGTGCTGGGGATGTTTTTCACCTACCTCATCGTCAAGCGCTTCTCGCCGCGTTACGCCGTGCTGGTCACCTTGCTGGTCGGCGTGGCGCTGTCGGCCATGCTCGGCATGCTCGACTTCAACGGGTTCACGCTGGAAGTTGCGGTGCCGGTCTGGACGACGCCTTCGTTTTCCCTGGGCGCTACGATCAGCATCGGCATTCCGCTCTTCGTGGTGGCCATGACCTCGCAGAACATGCCCGGCATCGCGGTGTTGCGCGCAGACGATTACCACGTCCCCGCTTCTCCGCTGATCAGTGCAACCGGGTTGATTTCGATCCTCACTGCCCCATTCGGCGCTCACGGCATCACGCTGGCAGCCATCAGCGCCGCGATCTGCACCGGCCCGCACGCTCACGAAGATCGCAGCAAACGCTACACGGCGGCCATCTGGTGCGGAATTTTCTACGCCATCGCCGGCGTGTTCGGCGCCACGCTGGCGGCGCTGTTTGCGGCGTTTCCCAAGGAACTGGTGCTGTCGATCGCCGCGCTCGCACTGTTCGGTTCGATCATCAACGGCCTGACGGTGGCGATGAACGAGCCGAAAGAGCGCGAAGCCGCGTTGATCACCTTCATGGTCACCGCGTCGGGGCTGACGCTGTTTTCCATCGGCTCGGCGTTCTGGGGGATCGTGGCAGGGGTTCTGACGTTGCTGATTCTGAATTATCGCAAGTGAGGGCAGACACCGCGTCTGCAGGTCTGGCTGCCGGTTACTGGCCTGCCCAGCAGGCGTGACATGCCGCGCTCAGGCGAGGCGTTATTACAGCCTGAAATGCCCTACCATGCCTTTCAATTCCATGCCCAGTGAGGCGAGCTGGATGCTGGATGCGGCGTTGCCTTGCATGGCCAGGGCCGATTGATCGGCGCTGGCGCGGATGCTGGTGACGCTGCGGTTGATCTCTTCGGCCACTGAGCTTTGTTCTTCGGCGGCGGCGGCGATCTGTTGATTCATCTGCTGGATCATCGAAACCGCTGCCGCAATGCTGCCCAGGGCGCTCTCGGTCTGTAACGCATCACTCACGGCCAGCTTCACCAGCTCGCCGCTGTTCTGGATCTGCGCCACCGAGGCTTGCGCCCCGGATTGCAGGCTGGTCACCAACCGCTCGATTTCTTCGGTCGATTGCTGAGTGCGCCTGGCCAGCGCCCGCACTTCATCGGCGACCACCGCGAAGCCTCTGCCCTGCTCGCCTGCCCGCGCGGCTTCGATGGCCGCGTTGAGGGCCAGCAGGTTGGTCTGCTCCGCGACACTTTTGATCACACTCAGCACTTTGCCGATGTTCTGGATCTCGGCACTGAGGTTTTCGATGCTGTGACTGGCCGAGTTCGCCGAAGACGCCAGCTGCTCAATGCGCTGCATGCTCTGGCGCACCACCGCCTGGCCGCTGTCGACCTTGGTGTCAGCGGTCTGTGCTGCCAGCGCCGCTTCCTCAGCATTACGGGCCACGTCGTGAACGGTGGCGGTCATCTGATTCATGGCCGTGGCCACCTGCTCGGTTTCCTCTTTCTGGGTGCTGACTTCCAGATTGGTCTGCTCGGTCACGGCTGACAACGAGTGCGCCGACGTCGCCAGTTGTTCGATTCCCGCCTGCAGGCCGCTGACGATGCCACTCAGGCCGGCGCCCATCTGCTGCATGGCCTGCATCAGCTGGCCGATTTCGTCTTTGCGGGTGACCTGAACCGTGCCGCTCAAATCACCCGAAGCGATCCGCTGAGCGATGGCGATCACACTGCGCAGCGGGGCGACGATGAGGCGGGTGATGACAAACGAGGCGATCAGACCGACGAACAATGCAAGGACCGAAGAGCCGATGATTTTCAGCGAGTTGGCCTGAAGCTCCGCCAGCATCGACTGATCTTCCGCATCGTAAGCCTGATTGACCTGCTGCACGACGGTTTTGGCGTTGGTCGCCAGTTGCGCAGAAACCTTGGCTTCACTGTCCAGCAGCCCGGTGTACTCGTTGAGCTTGTCGCTGAAGTTGGTGATATGCCCGCCCACCTCGGTCAGCACGGTCAGGTAGCCGGCGTCCTTGATTACGCCTTTGAGCTGTTCGGCCAGTTCCTGGGCCTGAACCGCCTGTTCGATCTGGCCTGTCTTGGCCTCTTCACCGGAACCGGTCTTGCGGCTCTTGTCCAGCCGCACGCGGGCTTCGTCCATGGCCTGCATCATCAATTTGGAAATCTGGCTGACCTGATTCGATTGTTCGATGAATTCCCCGCCCTGCTGGCCTTGCGAATCTTTCAGGCCGTAGGCTCCGTCATCCGCGAGCCCGGCCTGCAGGACGTCAAGATTGTTGGCGACGCTGGACACCGACCAACTGGCCATTTCCAGCGCCAGATCCTTGCTCTGACTGATGCTGACGAATTCATCGAAGGATTTGCGATACGCCGCGAGCGCCTGCTGGACCTCGCCCATGACCTGCTGATTCACGGCAGAGCTGGCTTTGAGCTGCTCGGCCTGAGCATTCAGACCATCGAGCCCCGCGTGCAACTGATCGACGACCTTCGGATCGCTGTGCAGGGCGTAATCCTGCTCCAGCAGGCGAACCCGGTTGAGCCCGGTGTTGAGCGCGGTCATGTCCTTGAGGCTGTCGAAATGCACGCTGATCGAGCGCAACGACCAGACGCCGATGGCGGCGACAAGGGCGGTCAACAGCAGGACCAGCACGAACCCGATGGCCAGCTTCTTGGCCATACCCAGATTGGCAAAACGCGTTTTCACGGCCGAAATCATATCGCTCAATCCCCGCTCGACAGCTGAAGGCGCACACAATGAGGCCAGCTCAGCACGGCCATTCAATTTTCGTGCAGATTCGCAATGGGTCAGCTGCAAAACAAGTCTTTGACGTCGGAATAATGGCAAATAGCTACGCCAGCGTCGCTTCCAGAATGGTGACCGCCGTATCTAGAGCAGACAGCAAAGCATAGCGAGCGCGACGGCCCCGTATCAGCGGCCTGTTGCGTCATTCAGTAACGCGCCAGGAAGGAGCGAAACCGGCCTGCGGTGACAGTTCGTGCGCCGTTCAGGCTCGACGGTGAGGCCGCCTGATCGCTCGATCCGCGTCGGTCAGCGGGCCGCCGCTGAAACGGTCAGCGTGCCTTCGTCGGCATTCAGCACCGCGTGAGTGCCCAGTGCCACGGCCAGATTGCGATCGCCGTGACCGATGGAAAGTCCGCCCAACAGCACGATCCCCAGGTCGCCCAGCCGCTCACTGAGTACATCTGGAGGCCGCACCGGATTATTGCCGTGGCCGGGCTCGCTGAACTGGCCGACCGCAATACCGCGCACCTGCTGGAGGATTCCGCAGTTGCGCAATTGTGTCAGTAACCGATCGACCCGGTATGCCAGTTCGCCAACATCCTCGATGAGCAGGATCGCATCGCGCAGATCGGGCATGAACGGCGTGCCGACGCAGGTGCAGAGCATGCTCAGGTTGCCGCCCAGCAGAATGCCTTCGGTAACGCCACGGGTGCGCACGCTGAAGGTGGGCTCGTCTGCGTCGGCCGTGATCACCGAGGGTTGAGTGGTCATCAGCGCTTGCTTGAGGGTGCTGGCGAAAACGCCGCCTCGCTCCAGTTGCGCGGCCACCGGGCCGTGAACGGTGACAAGGCCGGTCCGGTTCCAGAGTGCGCCGTGCAACGCCGTGATGTCGGAAAAGCCCGCCACCAGTTTCGGGTCGCGGCGCACGGCATCGTAATCGACGTGCTCGAGAATGCGCTGCACGCCATAGCCGCCCCGGTTACACAACACGGCACGAATGTCCGGATCGGCGAGCGCATCGTTCAGATCCGCCACCCGGTCGGCATCGCTGCCTGCGAGAAATCCCGTGCTGTCCAGTGCGTGCGGGTAAACCCGAGGGCGCAATCCCCACGCCGTCAGCTCGCGCACAGCGGCCTGAACCCGAGCCTCGGCCACCGGCCCTGCCGGCGAGACCAGCGCTACCGCGTCGCCAGCTCGCAGGACTTGAGGATGCAGGGTCGGAGGGGATGCGGGCATGTGGGCAACTCGGCTGGCGTTTAAATGAACAGGCAATGTAGAGCACTCGTTGCGTCGAATCCAGAGGGCGGTGCCGCTGCGTGCGGTCGGGCCAGAACGATCCGGGGCGACGAATCTGTCACGAAGGGTGTCGGACATCTCAACTCATTCTGTCGGGCGGGCGCGGGCCGCGAGTGATTTCCAGGCGCTTGACGCTTTTGCGCAACCAACTGAGGAATCCGCTCGGATCGACCACCGCCGGTTTGGTTTCGAGCATCGAAGCACGGGCCTTGGCGCGGAATTTCGCGAGCCCCGCCAACGCGCCGAGCAATTCCCCATGTTCGGCCAGCCAAGGCTCCAGGTCGGCCTTTTCGATCCGGTAAATCATGCAATCGGTGTAAGCGCAGAAGCGCGCCTGTGTCGGCGAGGCGTCCACGAAACCGCCCTCGCCGAGCAACTCGCCGGGCCCCATCCGTCCCAGTTCCAGCCAACCCTCAGGCCGCAGCAGGGAAACCGACACCACGCCTGATTCAATGATGAACAGCGCATCAGGGACGACGCCTTCGGCCAGCACGATCTCCTTGGCGGTATAAGCGGCCAGACGCATGTGTTGCTCAAGCTGAGCGCGGTCCGCGTCGCTGAGCATGCGCAAGGCGCCGACGGTATTGAGCACCTGAGACTGCCGGGAAGCAGGGCGCAACTGTTCCTGCCGGGTTTCAGTGGACGCCAGCTGCCGGTGAATCAGATCGAACAATTGATTGCGCACCGCCGAGCGTCGGTCACGGGATTTGACGTAGCCGGTGACCTCGTACTCGACCGTGCGCATGCCGGACTTGACCACGATCGCCGAGGGCTTGGGCTGGGCCAGCAGCTCGCGACAGCCCTGCAGCGCCTTGTCCAGCGAGTCCAGCACCAGGCTGGGGCGCAGACGGGTCGAGAGCTCGATGGACAGCGTGACCGAATGAAAATGATCCGGGCGGCTGAAATTGACGATGCGGGTCTTGGCCGCCATGGAGTTGGGGATGACCGCCATGCTGCCTTCGGACGTCAGCAGATGGGTGGAGCGCCAGTCGATTTCGATCACCTTGCCTTCGATATCGTCGACGCGAATCCAGTCATCGACACGGAACGGTTTGGTGGCGTTGAGCACAATCCCGGAGAACACGTCACCCAAGGTGCTTTGCACCGCCAGACCGAAGATGATCGCCACTGCGCCGGACGTCGCCAGCAAGCCCTTGACCGGCAGATCCAGCACATACCCTGCCGCAGCGACCGCGGCCACCAGGAAGATGATCGCGCCCATCACGTCCTGAAGCAGATGGCCTTTGCCACCGATGCGCGGCTCCATCACCACCACTGCCAGCACGGTCAGCGTGCGTGCGCCGAACAGCCACCAGGCAATGGTCAGCAGCGTACCCAACACATGGCGCGGCACCGACCAGTCCATCGGCACCTGATAAAGCGGGCTCAGGCCGCCGTCGAGCAGGGCCATGCTGAAGAGGACGAACAGCACCAGCCGGCACACGAGCTTGCGCCGCAGAAATCGGGGGTGAAGCCATTGCCAGAGCAGCAGGTCGATGATCAGCAACAGCGAGGCGCTGATCAGTGGATAGGCGAACCACAGATGATCCATCGAAGCTCCCTGAAGGTAGACAGCCAGTGCAGCTTAGCTGATTACTGCGCGAGCGGATGAGGTACCGGAACAGGATGTCGTACGCCCTCCAATCCACCGCATGGACGTGCCACATTTGGCGTATGATCGATCGCCATATCGCTCAGAACGTTGTCAGCGGAGGTTCTCATGTCGCGCTCACAGGCCGAGAAGGCTGCCATTCATGAACACATCGTCGACCTCGCCGCCGCACGCTTCCGCGAAGTCGGGCTGAACGGCATCGGGGTGGCCGACCTCATGAAGGAAGCGGGTCGAACGGGCGGCGGATTCTACAAACACTTCGAATCCCGGGAAAAACTCGTTGAAGAGGCCCTGCAATGCGCCTTCGATAAGCGGGCCAGTGCTCTGGAAAAATACACCGAACCGGATTCCACGCTGACAATGAGCGATCTGGTGGAGCGTTACCTGAGCGAACGACACCTGAACGATCCGGGATCGGGCTGTGCGTTCGCCGCGCTGGTCAATGATGTCGCCCGCAGCAGCGATCCGGTCCGCGAGATGTACGCTCAGGGGCTTGAAAAAGAATTCGCGACACTGGCCAGCCTGAGCAGCGCAAAGCAGTCGGCCAAAAAGCGCGCGCAGGCGGTGATGGCGATGTGCACCTTGGTAGGCGCCATCGGCCTGGCCCGCGCAGTCAAGGACGAGGACATGACCGCAGAGATCCTCAATGTCGGCAAAACCCTGCTCAAGGCACTGGACGCCTGAATCAGAACGCCGTCACGCCGCCGTCCACTGCCAGTGAATGCCCAGTCGTGAAGGCCGCTCCGTCGCTGCACAGATAGAGCACGGCCGCGGCAATTTCCTCGACCTTGCCGATGCGTCCCACCGGATGCATAGTGGCCGCAAATTCAGCCTTGCGCGGATCGGCTTCGTGAGCGCGACGGAACATATCGGTGTCGATCACCGCCGGGCACACCGCGTTGACCCGAATGTGTTTCTTTGCGTATTCGATGGCGGCGGATTTGGTCAGACCGATGACTGCGTGTTTCGAGGCCGCGTAGATGCTCATTTTTGGCGCCGCGCCCAGCCCGGCCACCGATGCAGTGTTGACGATGGCCCCGCCGCCCTGAGCCAGCATGACCGGCAGTTGGTACTTCATGCACAACCAGACGCCTTTGACGTTCACGCCCATGATGGCGTCGAACTCGGCTTCGCTGCCCTCGGCCAGCCGCCCTTTCTCGATCTCGATGCCTGCGTTGTTGAACGCATAGTCCACCCGGCCGAACGCGCTCACCGCCTGACTCATCATCTGTTGCACATCGGCTTCACGGGTCACGTCGCAGCGCAGGAAAAGCGCCTCGCCTCCGGCCTGACGAATCAAACGGGCCGTTCCTTCTCCGCCATCGCTGTCCAGATCGACCAGCAGCACTTTCAAGCCCTGCTCGGCAAACGCCAACGCGGTGGCGCGTCCAATGCCTGCGGCGGCGCCGGTCACCAGGGCAACCTGGCCGGAAAACGTCATGCTCATGGAGTCGTCCTTTTTGTACTTATATAAAGAGGGATGGCGCGAGGCCGGACAGCGGCAGTTTAGCCAGTGCCTTGCGCCGCCCGTCAGCACTATCAAGGGCCCGGTTAAAGGTGCATGCACCGCAGTGATGTAGAGCGCCAATCACATCATCGAGATGGATCGGGGCGCATTCGCTGCAACGTCTTTACTTGCCCGGCGCGACATGCGCGTCTATCACTGGCGTTTCTCTTCTTGATCGAGAACCATCATGACCGCCTTGAACAACCGCCAGTTTCTCCTCGCCCGACGCCCCGTCGGCGCCGCGAGCCGCGACGACTTCACCTTTCAGACCGTTCCAGTGGCGACAGCGGCTGAAGGGCAGATCGTGGTGAAAAGTGAGTACCTGTCACTTGACCCGGCCATGCGTGGCTGGATGAACGAGGGCAAATCGTACATTGCCCCGGTTGAACTGGGCGCGGTCATGCGGGCGCTGGGCGTGGGCAAGGTAATCGAATCGAATCACCCCGGGTTTGCGGTCGGCGACTACGTCCAGGGCGTGCTGGGCGTGCAGGACTACTTCGTCGGCGAGCCCAAGGGCTTCAACAAGGTCGACCCCAAGCGGGTGCCCTTGCCGGTGTATCTGGCGGCATTGGGAATGACCGGCATGTCGGCGTATTTCGCGCTGCTGGAGGTGGGGCAGCCGAACGCCGGGGACACCGTGGTGATTTCCGGGGCCGCAGGTGCGGTGGGCAGCATTGCCGGGCAGATCGCCAAAATCAAAGGCTGCCGGGTGATCGGTATCGCGGGCGGCCGGGAAAAATGCCAGACACTCATCGACGAGTTCGGCTTCGACGGCGCCATCGACTACAAGAGCGAAGACATTCACGCCGCCCTCAAACGCGAATGCCCGAAAGGCATCGACGTGTTTTTCGACAACGTCGGCGGCGACATTCTGGATGCCGTCCTCACGCGACTGGCGCTGAAGGCGCGCGTGGTGATCTGCGGCGCGATCAGTCAGTACAACAACAAGGAAGCCGTCAAAGGCCCGGCCAACTACCTGTCGCTGTTGGTCAACCGCGCGCGAATGGAAGGTTTCGTGGTCATGGACCATACGGAGCATTTCGCCCGGGCGGGCATGGAAATGGCCGGCTGGCTCGCCCAGGGCAAGCTCAAGAGCAAAGAACACATCGTCGACGGCCTTGAAACGTTTCCGGAAACGCTGCAGATGCTGTTCAAGGGTGAGAACAGCGGGAAACTGGTGTTGAAGGTGTAATCCGATTGCCGTTTATCTGCAGGACAGCTCTTGCCCACGAAGGCTGGGCCGCCACCGACCGAAATGCGTCGGCGGCCCGGGCCACTGCGGGCAAGCGCGCTGCAACCGGTGTGCAGCCCTGCGCGCCGCTGCGCCATTGCCCTCCGGGTTCCTGAAATTTCCCTGAACAAGTCAACGAAGCCGCTGCCAAAACCACCACAAGGCGCGCGCTGGTGTAAGCTCGTGCGCTGTTGATCCGACCCATCGAGAGGCTTATGCGGGCTCCCTTCCGACGTTCTACCCTTGCGGCGTTGCGCGGTTTCGAATCCTCCAGCGCGGCGATTACCCTTCTGCCCAGTGCGGCTGACTATCGGCGCACGCTGCTGGAAAAGATTGCCGCAGCGACCCGGCGCATCTGCATCGTCGCGCTGTACTTGCAGGAAGACGAAGCCGGTCAGGAAATCCTCGACGCCCTCTACGCCGCCAAAGCGGCAAGGCCTGCGCTGGACATCGTCGTGCTGGTGGACTGGTTTCGCGCGCAGCGCGGGCTGATCGGCGCGGGCAAGCAGGCCGGCAATTCGGCGTGGTATCAGGCGCAAAACCTCGAGCACGAACAGGAAGTGCCGGTCTACGGCGTGCCGGTGCAGACCCGCGAGCTGTTCGGCGTGCTGCATTTGAAGGGCAGCATCATCGATGACTGCGTGATCTACAGCGGTGCCAGTATCAACAACGTTTACCTGCACAAGCTGGCGAAATACCGGCTCGATCGGTATCACTTGCTGGAAAACAAGGGCCTGGCCGATTCGTTTCTGCGTCTGGTGCAACAGGAAATCCTGCCGTCCGAGGCCGTGCACCGGCTGGACCTGCCCAACCCGCCCGCCTCGCGCAGCCTGCGCGGGGAAATCCGCCAGTTCCGCCAGCGCCTCAAGCGCGCCAGTTATGACGTCAACGACGGCATCCGCGAGAATGGCGAATTGCGCCTGATCCCGCTGCTGGGCATCGGCAACAAGAACCCGCTGAGCAAGACGCTGTGCGACCTGATCGCCGCAACCCGGCATCAGCTGACGCTGTGCACGCCATATTTCAACATGCCGCTGGTGATCAAGCGCGAGATCAACCGGGCCCTCAAGCGCGGCGTCAAAGTGGACATCATCATTGGCGACAAGACTGCCAACGACTTCTTCATCGATCCGGACGAGCCGTTCAAGGTCATTTCCGCGCTGCCTTATCTGTACGAAATCAGCCTGCGTCGTTTCATGCAGAAGCATCAGACGGCGATCGCCAGGCATCAGTTGAACATTCACCTGTGGAAACACGGCGATAACACCTATCACCTCAAAGGGTTGTGGTCCGACGAGCGCTACACACTGCTGACAGGCAACAACCTGAACCCCCGCGCCTTCCAGCTGGACCTGGAAAACGCCGTGCTGATCGACGATCCCAAAGGCGAATGGCTCAAGCCGCGCGCTCAGGAGATCGAGCTGCTGATGCGCAACACCCATCGCGTCGGCAAGTTCGACGAACTCGACACGTTGAGTGAGTACCCGCTGGGCGTACGCACCTTTCTGCGGCGCGTCAGCCGCGTGCGCGTCGAACGCCTGCTGTACCGGATTCTGTAACGATCATGAGCAAAAACACTGGTATCCGCGCGCAACAGGCCGATCAGACGCGAGCGCGCATCCTCAAAGCGGCCATCGCCGTGTTCACCCGCGACGGCTACTCCGGCGGGCGAATCGAAAAGATATCGGCCGAGGCCGAGTCCAACGACCGGATGATTTATTACTACTTCGGCAGCAAGGAGAAACTGTTCGTCAAAGTGCTGGAGCACACCTACGAGCAGTTCAACCGCACCGAAAGCACGCTGCAGCTGAACCCGTCGACACCGGTCGCGACCCTGCGGCAACTGGTGGCATTCGTCTGGGACTACTACGTGACTCATCCGGAATTCGTCGCGATTCTGAGCATCGAGAACCTGCACAAAGGCAAGCACGCCCGACAGTCCAGCGAGTTGCGGCGCCTGTCAGGCGAAGCCGTCGGCGTGCTCAGACCGATCATCGAAGCGGGTCAGCAACAGGGATTGTTCCGGGAGGATGTGGACATCAAGCATGTCTACCTGATGATCGCCTCGCTGTGCTACTTCTATAACTCGAACCTGCACACCCTCACCTCGTTTCTGGGTCAGGACATGGCCAGCCAGGGCGAGCGGCAGGACTGGCTGGCGTTCATCCAGGATCTGGTGGTGCGTGGGGTGATGGTGTTGCCGGCCCAGGCATGACACCCGGCAACGGCAAGAGCGCGGCGCATTCGGCCGTCGCACTCGACCTCAGCGCCTGCACACTCGACAGAACCGGCGAACGCGTTGCAGCAGCGCAATCGCATTCGCCGGTTGTACAACTGGGGTCCTCGTCGATTGCATTGCGAGCCATGCCTGCAAGCGCTCGATGCCTGTCAGTGGATGCCGGGATTGGCCTTCAGGTAGGCCACCTTGTCCTGCAGCCCCGTCCATTGCGGCTCATTGGGCGCGAACCGAGTGCGCAGGTACGCCGCCAGATCGCTGATCTGGGTATTCGACAGGCTGTCCTTGAAGCCGGGCATGTAACCCAGGTCCGCTGTTGCCGGTTTGGCGATGCCTTGCTGAATGACTTTGATCAGATTGTCCGGCAGCGCGCTGTGCACGTTGGTGTTGGTCGCAAGCGACGGGCTGACGCCGAACAGTTTCGGCCCCAGACCATCGGCATGACAGCCTTGGCAGGAACCCTCGAAAACGCGCTGGCCATTGCTCAGCGACTGCGGGGAGACCGTCGCCACAGTCACTTTTTGTGCGGTTACTGTCGGCGCAGGCATTGTCGGCGCAGCCGCTGTCGGCGCAGGCATTGTCGACGCAGCCTCGGCGGAGCCGTTCAAGGACGCGAGGTACACCGCCATCGCGCGCACGTCGGTCCTGGGCAACTTCGCCAGCTCCGAAACCACTGGCCCCATCGGTCCGGCGGCCACGCCATGGGCATCGGAATAGCCGGTACTCAGGTAATTGAACAATTGGTCCTCCGTCCACGGCGTCGGCGCTTTCGACAGGCTGTTGAGCGCCGGTGCCTCCCAGCCGTCAACCATGCCACCTGCCAGGAAGGAGGCGCCGCCCTTCTCCGCTCCCATCAGGTTGCGCGGTGAGTGGCAGGCGGCGCAGTGGCCCAGGCCGTTGACCAGATATTGCCCGCGATTCCATTGCGCACTTTGTTGTGGCTGGGCCTGAACCTCGCCTTTGCGCAGAAAAAGCGCGTTCCAGCCGGCCATCAACGGTCGCATGTTGAACGGGAACTGCAGGGCATTGGCGGGCTGAACCTGCTTCACCGGCGTCTGCGACATCAGGTACGCGTACAGCGCCTGCATGTCGGCGTCGTCGATATTTCGGAACGCGGTGTAGGGAAACGCCGGATACAGATGTTTGCCATCGCGACTGATGCCGTCACGCATTGCCCGCTCGAATGCCGGATACGACCAGTTACCGATGCCCGTTTCAGGGTCGGGCGTGATGTTGCTGCTGTAAAGCGTGCCGAAAGGTGTCTGCATGGCCAGACCGCCGGCATTGGTCACGCCACCCGCGCTCGTGTGGCAAACGGCACAATCGCCAGCCGAGGCCAGCAATCGCCCGCGCTCCAGCGTCGCCGCCGACCAGGTGCCGGCGGCTGGCGGGGCAATCGGGGCAATTTCCGCGCGCCACGGCAGCGCCGTCGCCGCCACGCCCAACACTGCGCCAAATGCTGCAAACAATGAACCGAACAACCATTTGGAGCGCTTGGCCTTGGGCGATTCGGGCGGCTGGACGCTGGCCTCGTCGCCGGCGCTTTTCATCGCGGCCAGGATGCGTTCGGCAGTGATCGGCAGCTCGCGGAAGCGAATACCGGTGGCGTCATAGACGGCGTTGGCGATCGCCGCCGCGCTGGGCACCGACGCCGATTCGCCCGCGCCCATGGGCGGCTCGGTCTGGCGCGGCATCATCACGACGTCGACCTTGGGCACTTCCGGGAAGGTCAGGATCGGATAGCCGCCCCATTCCTGACTGCTGACGGTCGACTCCTCGAACGTCACGCGCTCCTTGAGCACGCGACTGGTGGACTGGATGACGTTGCCATGGATCTGATGTTGCACGCCTGCCGGGTTGACCATCATTCCGGCGTCGTGCCCGATCACCACGCGGGTCACCGACACATCACCGGTGTTTTTGTCCACCGCGACATCGGCGACCCACGCCGCCCACGCCGCGCCGAAGCCGGGAAATTTGCTGTGGATGTAACGGGCGTAGGCAAACCCGCGCCCGCGTAGCACGCCGTCGTCTTCCGGGGTCTGCATCGGCTGGGTGCGTGGCGTCCAGTCCGCACGGGCGGCGGTCGCCTTGACCAGCTCGCTGGCGCGGTCGTCGTTGAGGTAACGCAGACGATATTCGACCGGGTCGACGCCGGCCGCGAAGGCCAGTTCATCGATGTAGGATTCGTGGGCGAAGGTGTTGGGCAGCGCCGAGACGCCGCGCATCCATGACGCCCGGACAATCGGCGCCATGTCATTGATGGTGACGCGCATGTGCTCGATCTCGTAGGGCGGGATCGAGGTCCGGTCGCCCATCTCGAACATGGCAGCCACCGGGTCGACCCGCCCGGTCAGCAAAAGCGCGAGCGTTGGCGAGTTGTTCGACGGGTAACTGGTCGTGAAGTCGTAGCCGGCAATACCGCCCTCGGCGGTCAGCCCGCCATCGACTTCCATCAACTGCGCCGTCCCCTTCGGCTCCCACACGTGTTCCTGCTCGCGGGTCAGTTGCACCCGGACCGGAAGGCCCACCGCTCTGGACAACAGCACGGCGTCGGCGCACACATCGTCGGCGCAGTTGCGCCCGTAGCAACCGGCCGCTTCCATGCGAATGATTTCAATCCGTTCCTCGGGGTATTCCAGCAACCACGCCAGATCCGCCCGCAACATGTGCGGATTCTGCGTGCCGGACCATACCCGGATGCCGTCTTCGCGGTAGTCCGCCAGCCCGCAGGACGGTCCGATCGAGCCGTGAATCTGGTAGGGCCACAGGTAAGTGCGGGTCATGCGCTCACTGGCATCGGCCAGCGCCTGCTCGACATTGCCCTTGTCCAGCACCACGCGCTGGATGCTCGGGTTATCGCGAATGGCCTGCTCGACGTCGCTCATGTCCGGCAGCTTGTGCTGCCAGGCTTTCCAGCGGACTTTCAGCTCGCGCGCAGCTTTGGCTGCCTGCTCTTCGCGCATCGCCACCACGCCGACGAAATCACGGATCACCACCACACGCACGATGCCGGGAATATGGGCGATGGACGACTCATCGACTTCCAGCAGGCTGTTGCCGACGAAATCGCCGGTGTCGTGGCCGGCGTACGGCGGCCGCACCACCCGACCATGCAGCATGTCGGGCAAGCGCATGTCGTGAACGTAGGTCAGCTCGCCCGTGGCTTTGCCGGGGATATCGACCCGCGCGGCGCCCTGCCCCACCAGCTTGTAGTCTTCCTGACGCTTGAGTGGCGCGTTGCCGGAGATGCGCAATTCGACGTGTCGATCGATCAGCAGATCGCCAAATCTCGCGCTGCGCCCGTCGGCGGCTTTGATCACGCCGCTTTCCACAACCAGAGAATCGGCACTGACAGCCCAGCGCTGCGCGGCCTGCTCCAAGAGGTAGCGGCGGGCCTCGGCGGCGGCATTGCGCAGCGGGATGGCGGAAATCTGCAACGTGGCGCTGGCGATGGTCGCGCCTTGATTGGGCGCGCGCTCGGTGTCGCCCAGGACCATGGTGACCTGATCCATCTGCAGGTCGAGCTCTTCGGCGACGATCTGCGCCAGGGACGTGCGGATGCCGGTACCCAGATCGACATGGCCGTTGAAGGCGTAAACCGTATTGTCCTGATCGATGGCGATGAACAGCCCCAGTTCCTTGGGCTTCACTGTGGGGGTGCCGCCTTTGGCGACCGGGCCGGAGGGCGGCAGGATGTCGTCAACGACAAGCAGCACGCCGTTTCTGGCCAGCAGTTCGTCGCGGGTGGGGGTGGGCGCAGTCGTGGGCTGATTCAAGGAGGTCGCTCCGTTCAAAGCGAATGGCGCGCGGCACGCATGACCGCACGAAGGATTTCGATGTGGGTGCCGCAACGACACAGGTTGGCCGACAGCTCATTGCGAATCTGCGCCTCGGTCGGGTGCGGATTGCGGTCGAGCAAGGCCTTGGCGGTCATGATCATGCCGTTCATGCAGTAGCCGCATTGCGCGGCCTGCTCATCGATGAACGCCTGCTGCACCGGGTGCGGGCACTGGCGGGAGCCGATGCCCTCCAGCGTGGTGATTTCCCGGCCTTCGGCGCCTGCCAGCGGGAAGACGCAGGCGCGCGCCGCCACGCCATCGACAATCACCGTGCAGGCACCGCATTCGCCCAGACCACAGCCATATTTGGGGCCATTGAGGTGCAAGTCGTTACGCAGGATCAATAACAGCGGCGTGTCAGGCATCGCCGTGACGGACGAAGTCTGACCGTTGACCTTGAGTGTCACGGTCTTCTCAGCCGCCAGGAGCTGCTCGCTCATATTGCCTTCCCCATTCGTTACCCGCCCTCCCTGGCATTTGATGAAGTGTTCACTTCATGAAAAGAGAGCAGGAAGCGTGCCAGTGCCAAAATGGAGGGCGCGAAATGATCGGAGGGAAGTGCAGACGAGCCTGTGGGAGCCGCTTATTCGCGAAGAGGTCGGCCCTGTCGATTCATCATCATCAGGGGCTGCTCTACGGTCTTCGCGAACGCGACCGCCCACCCGTATTTACAGGTTGTTCAACGGACCGGATTACTCGTCCGGCTCGTCGATCAGCTTGCGCAGCAGATAAAGCACCGCCACGCGTTCGGCGGGATTGAGTTTGCTCAGGGTCAGCTCGGTGATCTGCGCGGCGCGGGGCACGGTCTCCTGCACCAGTTGCAGGCCACTGTCGGTGAGGCTGCAGATCACTTTACGCCGGTCCTGCGGATCAGGATCGAGGCTGATCAGGTCCCGCGCCTTCAGCCGGTCGACGATGCCGCGAATGGTCGCCTGATCGACCGCTGTCGCCTTGACCAGCTCCGTCTGCGAGCTGGGCCCGTGATCGCGCAGCGCGCACAGGGTCACGAACTGCACGGCAGTGAGCTGCGAATCACCGACGTTCTGCTGGAAGATCGCCAGATGCCGCTGGTACGCCTTGCGCAGCAAGTGGCCGACCTGTTCGGAAAAGGTGTAGGACTGATTGTTTTTGGATGATTGGTCGGTAGACACGGAGGGGCTCGTTTGGCGGATCCGGGGAGATGGCGGCTACATTAACGGTTGCGCCGGGCTAAAGGGAGCCCTCAGGTCAACCCAAGTCAAAACGGTGGGAGGGAGCCAACTGTTTTCACCTCCTCGTCGATCAACGGCGTAACATTCGACGCCTTCCCGGCTAAAGCCGGTCCTACGAAAAACTTGCAGCGTCCGTAGGACCGGCTTCACAGGATTCAGATCCTGGTATGAAGGAGAAACGTCTCAGGCCTTCGAGGCCTCGGGCGCAACCACGTCACCGCCCAGGACCACCGCCAGGTCATCCAGATAGATGTCGCAATGGCGCAGCGGAATGTCCAGATGGCACGGCGTTTTACGCTTGCCACCCACTTCGGTATTCGGCCCGGTGGAGAACAGGAAATTGCCATAGAACGCCCTGGCGTCCATGCACATGCCGTCGTTCTTGTCATGCAGGCCCATGGCCGTCCACTGCGCGCGAGGCTGCAATCCCCAGCCGATGTGGGAAATGCCGTACACCTCGGGATCGTTGAAATACTTCATGTAGTCGCGCAGGTATTCGGCCTCGAAACCGCCATGAATACCGGTGATGAAGCCCTTCTCGATCTCCAGCGTGATCTGCTCGCGGGAGTAGGTCTTGAAGGGCAGAACGATGTCGCCGACATCGATGACCAGCGTACCCTCGGCGGTCTCCTCGTTCGGCCAGGAGAACAGAAAACCACTGGGCCAGTGATCCCAGCGCCCCGGCTCGTCGGCAAAACCGTACTCGGTGACGGACGGATACTGTCCCAGCTGCGCGCGGAAATCGCTGCCCGCTCGGGACTTCACGTGGATCGAACGCGCCGCTTTCAACACCTGTTCTGCCGCCAGCACGCGCTCTTTGTCCGCGACGGTCGGCAGCATGCGCGCCAGCACTTCCGGGGGTTCGACAGCCAGCAGAATGCGAGTGCCGGTCTTGAGGATCTGCTCCTGCTCGGGCGAATGCAGCAGCATCATGGTGTCGACCACCAGATCGGCTGCCTCAAGCGCGCGTTGTGCCGCCAGATTGCCGGTCATCGCGGTGTCGCCGCAGTACGCCGTCATGTCGTTGCCCATGGCTTTGGGGTGATTGAACGAGGGCAGCTCAACCGCGTAGACCTTGGCGCCCAGGCGCTGCGCGGCGTCCATGGCGGCGCGCACGGTGCGCGGGTCTGAATAGTGACTCTTGAGGACGGCGACACTCTGGGTCGGGTCCACCTTCGACAGTTTCAGCACATGCTCGAACATCTGGGTCAATTCGCAATCGCTAACCGGCATCTCTGATCTCCTGGTGGTTCGGGCTGATCTTTCTGCGTGACGCCAAGTGCACCATTGAAAGGCATCACGCTTCACTCTAGTGCATTTTTTAAAGCGTACACGCTAATTAAAAGTGATAAGACATCAATTGAAGGCAGTCTGCAATAGCTGCGCCAATTCGTTACCGATGCACACATACGTTGAATTCAGCGGGTTACGAAGGGTGACATGCCTATTTGCGACGTCGCTGAGTCTTTTTTGAAATACCTGTTCACATTTGAAAAATTCAGCGTATACACTTAAAAAACGCAGCATGACGACGCGCCGTCGTCGACATGTACTCACCAGAGATTCACGAAACACGAAGGAAGCGCGCCATGCCAACTATGCAAAAAATCGCCATCGTCGGAGCCGGTCTGGGTGGGGCTGCTGCAGCCACGCTGTTGCAGAAAGCGGGTTTTCAAGTCGACGTCTACGAGCAGGCTTCAGAGTTCTCGCGCATTGGCGCGGGCATTCACATGGGGCCGAACATCATGAAAATCTTCCGCCGCATGGGCATCGAGCAGCAGCTGAGTGACATGGGCTCGCACCCGGACTTCTGGTTCAGCCGCGACGGCGCCACCGGCGATTACATGTCGCGCATCGCGCTGGGCGAGTTTTCGCTGAAAGAATACGGCGCGGCGTACATCACCGTTCATCGCGGCGATCTGCATGCATTGCAGATGTCGACCCTGGCACCGGGCAGCGTGCATTTCAGCAAGTGCCTCACCGCCCTTGAAGAGCGCGATCATGGCGTGCGCCTGAACTTCGCCGACGGCACCTTCGCCGACGCCGACATTGTCATCGGCGCCGACGGCATCAATTCCAAGATCCGCGAAGTGTTGTTGGGCCAGGAAAAACCGCTGTACAGCGGCTGGGTCGCCCACCGCGCGCTGATCCGCAGCGACGTGCTGACCAAGTACAACCTGAATTTCGAAAACTGCGTGAAATGGTGGAGCGAAGACCGCCACATGATGGTTTACCACACCACCGGCAAGCGCGATGAGTACTACTACGTGACCGGCGTGCCCCATGCCGAATGGGATTTCCAGGGCAACTGGGTCGACAGCAGCCAGGAAGAAATGTACGAAGCGTTTGCCGGCTATCACCCCACTGTGCAAGCGCTGATCGAATCCACCGAAAGCGTGACCAAATGGCCGTTGCTCAACCGCAACCCGCTGCCGCTGTGGAGTCGTGGCCGCCTGGTGCTGCTGGGCGATGCCTGCCACCCGATGAAGCCGCACATGGCTCAGGGCGCGGGCATGGCCATCGAAGACGCCGCCATGCTGACACGCTGCCTGCAGGAAACCGGCCTGAGCGACTACCGCACCGCGTTCGGCCTTTATGAAGCCAACCGCAAGGAGCGCGCCTCGCGCGTGCAAGCGGTGTCCAACGCCAACACCTGGCTGCGCACGCAGGAAGATCCAGCCTGGGTCTACGGCTATGACCTGTACGCCCAGGACCTGAAATCGGGGGTGGCAGCGTGAGCACGTTCATCCACGGCGGCAACGTCCAGGCCAATGGCATCCGCCAGCACTATCTGCGCTACGGCGGCGAGCAGCACGCGGGCAAACCGGCGCTCGTCCTGATTCCAGGCATCACCAGTCCGGCGATCACCTGGGGCTTCGTGGCCGAGCATCTGGGCAAATCGTTCGACACTTACGTGCTCGACGCTCGAGGCCGAGGGCTGTCTTCGACCGGCCCGGACCTGGATTACAGCGTCGACACCTGCGCCGACGACATCAGTGCGTTCGCCCAGGCCATGGGCCTGGCGAGCTACCACCTGGTCGGGCACTCCATGGGCGCGCGCTTTGCCGTGCGCGTCTCGGTCCGCAACCCGCAAGGCCTGAAAAGCCTGGTGCTGATCGACCCGCCGGTGTCAGGACCGGGCCGTCGCGAATACCCCTCGAAATTGCCGTGGTACGTCGATTCGATCCGTCAGTCCCAGAACGGCATGAGCGCCGATGACATGCGCGCGTTCTGCCCGACCTGGACCGAGGATCAGCTGCAGCTGCGCGCCGAGTGGCTGCACACCTGCTACGAGCCTGCGATCGTGCGCGCCTTCAACGACTTCCATGACGTCGATTTTCATCAGGACCTGCCGCACGTGCCGGTCCCTGCCCTGCTGATCGTCGCCACTCGCGGCGGTGTGATTCAGGCCGAGGACGAGGCTGAAATCCAGCAACGGCTGCCCGGCATACGGATCACTCGGGTCGAAGACGCCGGGCACATGATTCCGTGGGACAACCTGCCGGGTTTCCTTGCCGCGTTTGGGGATTTTCTGGGCAGCCCGTTGGCGTGAGGCCATCTCGACCGCAGGAGCGTGGCTTGCCCCGCTCCTGCAGGGGTCAGCCTTGGCATTTGAGAGGAGAACAGAATGAGCAACCAACAAAGCGCAGACGCCAACTATCAGGGCGTGTGGGGCAACCGCATCGGTTTCGGGCAAAAGCCCGCCTTGCTGATGATCGACTTCATGCAGGGCTACACCCAGCCGGGCGCGCCGCTGTTCGCACCGGGCGTGGTCAGCGCCGTGGCACAAAGCGTGGAGCTGCTGGCCTGTGCGCGGCAGCACGGCATCCCGGTGGTGCACACCAACATTCGCTATCACCCAGCGCATTTCGCCGACGGCGGCATGTGGGTGAAAAAAGCCCCGGTCATGAAGGACATGGTCGAGGGCAATCCACTGGCCGCATTCTGTGAAGAAGTGCTGCCGCTGCCAGAGGAAGTGGTGATCAGCAAGCAATACGCCAGTTCGTTCTTCGGCACCTCCTTGGCATCGATGCTGCACGCACAAGGCATCGACACCGTGGTGCTGGCCGGTTGCTCGACCAGCGGTTGTATCCGGGCGACGGCAGTGGATGCGGTACAACACGGCTTCCGGACCATCGTGGTGCGTGAATGCGTCGGCGACCGCCACCCTGATCCCCATGAAGCGAATCTGTTCGATATCGACAGTAAATATGGCGACGTGGTGAGCAAGCAGGAAGCTGTCGAACAGTTCAGGAAATAACGCGCTCCTACACAATCGACGTAATACGCAAACCCGGCAGAAACGGACATTCCGCCGTCAGAACCACGCCAGAGAGCGCTGGTCGCGCAGGTTGAACGCGCACTTACTGGACACTGTTTTGCCATGGACCGGCGAAGCGACGTCCAGTCTTCTGACACTGCCTTTGGAAGTCGCCGTCCGGTGCTTGCCAAAGTACTGGATGTGCGGCAAACAAAAATCACAACAGGCCATTTGAGATCGCTGCAAATGCAGGCACCATCAGCCGCTGTCGCGCTCAACGGTCATAGAACCGCCAGGAGACACCCATGCCCTCTGCGAACATAGAAACTCCCGCGACCGTTGTCGCGGACCCGATCAAAGCGCTGTACCACAAGATCACCTGGAAGCTCATCCCGTTCCTGTGTTTCTGCTACCTGGCCGCGTACCTGGACCGCATCAACATCGGCTTTGCCAAACTGCAGATGCTCGATCAGCTGCACTTCAGCGAAACCGCCTTCGGCCTGGGCGCAGGGCTGTTTTTCGTGGGTTACATCCTGTTCGAAGTCCCCAGCAATCTGGTGCTGGAAAAGGTCGGCGCGAAAATCTGGATCGCGCGCATCATGATCACCTGGGGCCTGCTGTCGGCCTGCACGCTGTTCGTCAGCACGCCGATGCAGTTCTACATTTTGCGGTTCTTCCTCGGCGCTGCCGAAGCGGGCTTTCTGCCGGGCGTGCTGTTCTACCTGACCACCTGGTTTCCCACCTACCGGCGCGGACGCATCATCGCGCTGTTCATGATCGGCCTGCCGCTGTCCAGCGTCATTGGCGGTCCGTTGTCCGGCTGGATCATGGGCCATTTCGATCAGGCCGCAGGCTTGCGCGGCTGGCAATGGCTGTTCCTCATCGAAGGCGTGCCCAGCGTATTGCTCGGTGTGCTGACGTTCTGGGCCCTGCCCAATGCGCCGAAAGACGCCAAGTGGCTGAACGCTTCCGAACAGAACCTGCTGGAAGGCGAGCTGCGCCTGGACGACGCCGAAGGCAAGGACAGCAAGCACAGTTTCCGCGACGGTTTCTTCAACCTGAAAGTCTGGATGCTCGGCGGTATCGACTTCTCGATCCTGCTCAGTGCCTACGCCATGGGCTTCTGGATGCCGACCTTCATCAAGAACGCCGGGGTCACCGACACCTTTCACATCGGCGTGCTGACCGCGCTGCCGAGTGTCGCGGCACTGATCGGCATGCTGATGATCGGTGCCAGTTCGGACCGTCGCCGCGAGCGTCGCTGGCACATCATTGTGCCGTTCTGGATCGGCGCGGTGGCAATGGCGGCGAGCCCGTTCTTCACCCACAACGTGGTCGCGACCGTTGTCCTGTTCGCCATCGCCTCAGCGGCGATCATCGGTGCCGTGCCGGTGTTCTTCAGCCTGCCGGCGACCTTCCTCAAGGGGCGGGCAGCTGCCACCGGCTTCGCGCTCGCCTGTTCACTGGCCAACATCGCCGGGCTGGTCAGCAACTCGATGATGGGCATCGCCATCGATGTCACCGGCAGCAGCGCGGGCGCCTTGTGGTTCTTCGCCGGCTGCCTGATTCTCAGCAGCCTGCTGGTCGTGGCGCTGCCGGCCAAGCTGGTGAACCGGTAAACAGACACAAACCCTGTAGGAGCGTGGCTTGCCCCGCGATCGGCGACGCAGTCGTCGTGAATCCGTCAGATGCGGTGTATCAGGTGAAACGAGCCGCCTGACGTTACGACTGCTGCGCAGCCGATCGTCCGGATGCGGCCCAGACACAAGCCACGCTCCTACAGTGCGAATCACGTTCGTCCAATAACAACGGTGGAAACCGAGCATGCATGCGTTTTTGAAAAGTTGTGCCCTGGCTGTCAGCCTCGGGCTGTCAGCGACCTCCGTCCATGCGGCGGAAAAGGTCATCTTCGACACCGATTTCAACGTGCTCAACGATGATGGCCAGGCATTCATCATGCTGGCGCAACTGCACGCGCAAAAACGCATCGACTTGCTGGGCATGACGCTGGTCAGCGGCAATGCCTGGGTCGATCAGGAACAGGTCGATGCGCTCAAGGCGGTCGAACGCATGGGCGTCGAGAAGGAGATCGGCGTGTATTCCGGCGCGGCCTACCCGCTGCTGCACGACTACGCCACGTACGAGCAGGAAAAAGCGCTGTTTGGCGCAGGCTGGCCGGGCGCGTTCAAGCACCCACGGCCAACCTCGGCTTCTCAGCTGACCGCACCGCCGGATGGTCTGGCGACGCACACCCGGCTGCGTGACGCGACCGCCGTGCAGTTCATCGTCGACAGCGTCAGGAAAAACCCTCATCAGGTGACCATCCTCGCGGTCGGTCCGCTGACCAACATTGCCCTGGCGATACGCAGCGCGCCGGACATCGTGCCGCTGATCAAACGCATCGTGTACATGGGCGGCGCCATCGAGATCCCCGGCAACACGACGCCCGCGGCCGAGTTCAACTGGTGGTTCGATCCGGAGGCGGCCAAGATCGTCCTGCGCTCGCCCATCGAGCATGTCATCTTTCCCAACGACGTCTGCGAAAAGGTCGTCTTCGGCGCGTCGGTGTACACGCGGATCGTGTCGCAAAAAGGCGTGATCCCCGATCTGTACAAAGCCGTGCTGGGGCCTGAGTTCGACAAGGATCCGAATCATCAGAGCTTCACCTGGGACAGCCTGCCTGCACTGTTCCTGGTGCACCCCGAGCTGGTGACTGAATCGAAGGATCTGTGGGTCGATGTCGACACCCACTTCGGCCCCGACTACGGCCGTTCGATGGGCTACAAAAAAGGCGCGCCGGTCGGTACGCAGAAGGCCAAGGTGGTGTTCGCGGTGGATCAGCCGAGATTCTGGGATGAATACGTGAAACTGGTGACCCTGCCCGCGCCGGTCAAACGCTGAGGTACCGCTCGTCTTGAGTCACCTGTAGGAGCTGTCGGAGGCTACGACGTTGGCGAATGCGATCAGCGGCATTGATGTCGACCGACACTCACCTTCGCGAGCACCCTCTACAAGAATCTCCGGGCATTCCCGAGCTCTCTGACTCGACACACACCCTGTAGGAGCGAGTTTGCTCGCGAAGGCTGATTTCCAGCCACTGCATAGCCGGCGGATGTACCGGCCTCTTCCCGGCTGAAGCAGGTCCTACAGGCGCCGCAACCTTTCCGTAGGACCGGCTTTAGCCGGGAAGGCGTCGGCTGTTACGCCGTTGATCGAGGCGCTGTTAAAGACAGTTGGCTCACTCCTACAGTTAGCGGCTGCCAATCCAGACAGCGCATCAACCCACCAACGCAATCAATTGCTGGCGCTGCGCATCGGTCAATAACGGGCCGATCGCCGCGCCAGCGTTTTCCTTCATGTACTTCGGATTGCCCGTCCCCGGAATCGCGCAAGTGACGGCCGGGTGAGCGATCAGAAACTTCAGCGCCAGCTGAGCCCAACTGCTGGCCTGGACTTCCGCCGCCCAACCCGGCAGCGGTTTGCCGCGCAAACGCCCCAGCAGCCCGCCGCCGCCAAACGGGCGATTGCAGATCACCGCCACTCCGCGCTCCCGGCACAGCGGCAGCAGCCGCGACTCCACTGCACGGTCATCCAGCGCGTAGTTGATCTGCAGAAAATCGAACGCTTCGGCTTTCAGCGCCGCCTCCACCTCGGCATACGCCGATGACGTGTAATGGGTGATGCCTATGTAGCGGATGCGCCCCTGCTGCTTCCACTCGCGCAAGACCGGAAGATGGATCTTCCAGTCCAGCAGGTTGTGGATCTGCATCAGGTCGATTTGGTCGGTCTGCAACAGCCGGAACGATTTCTCCATCTGCTCGATGCCGGCGTCGCGCCCACGCGTCCAGACCTTGGTCGCGAGAAACGCCGGTGAACGCGGCTGATGAATCGACAGCAGCTCCCCGGTCGTCTGCTCGGCGCGGCCATACATGGGCGAACTGTCGAGCACAGTGCCACCCGCCAGAAACAACTGGTCAACCACCGCCGGCAGTAGTTTGTACGCTTCACTGCCCGGCTCGACATCGAAGCCGCGATAGGTGCCAAGACCGATCATCGGCAGCGCTTCGCCGCTGGAAGGAATGTTTCGTGTGAGCATTTTCGCGTCTCCTTGGCTGGCGGGCTGCCCCGTGGGGCCGGTGTTTTGCGGCGTCTGGGCCGCCAGAACGTTACGGTCGAAGGCCAGCGCCGCCGACACGCCAGCAGCCAGTGTAAGCAGTTGTCTTCGGGTGAACAGGCTGGAACGGGTCATGGCAGTGTCCTCTCCTCGGCGTCGCGCCGCTTGTCTTCCTGTCGTGCCGCCAGCCATGCCGACAGCCAGGCCCACAGGCCGGCGAAGGGCACGATCAGCAGCGCCAGCAGCCCGAACCCTGCGCCCAGGGCCGCAAGGCCTACCGACAGCCAGCCACTGGCTGCGTCGCCGCCACGATAGATCAGGGTTTCGATGACGTTTTTGGCTTTGTATTTTTCTTCACGGCTGACCACGGTCCACAGGACTTCCCGCCCCGGGCGCACGATGGCGAATTCCACCGCACGTCGCAGCCCTTGAGCCAGCGCGACGCTGGTCGGTACCGGCGCCAGGGCCATGGCGGCAAACGCCAGCAATGTCGCAATCGGCATGGCGGCCAGCGCGCCGCCGATCCCGACCAGGCGAATCAGCGGCGCCGTGAGCAGCAATTGAAACACCAGCGTCAACACCGACACGGTCAGGTCCACGTAGGCGAAAAACTGCGTACGCGTCGCCACGTCGGCGTAGCGGTCGGCGACGATCCGACCCTGTTCGAAATACAACAGGGTCGCCGCGCTGGTGTGCAACAGCATGAACAGCACCATGCCCAGCAGGTACCGTGACCGGATAATCAACGTCACGCCGGCCAGCACACCTCCGCCCATCCGGCGGTTTTCCTCGCCGAGTCGTTGATAACCGCTCTGTGCCGTCGACGCAGGCGGCCGGGTCTTGTCGAGCAGGCGGCGGTAACAGCGCACGGCAATCTCCAGCAACACGGCGGCTGCCAGCGTCAGTGCCAGTGGTCCGAGCCGAGTCGCCATGGTCGCGGCCAGCAGAGGGCCAATGAAGGTGCCCAATGTGCCGCCTGCCGCGATGCAGCCGAACAGCCTGCGTCCCTGCTCGTTGGAGAAACGGTCGACCAGCACACTCCAGAACACCGTGACGATGAACAGGTTGTAGACGCTGATCCAGACAAAAAACACCCGACCGACCCACACGGTCGCCCAGTGCTGTGCGATCAGCACGCCGAAGATCACCATCGACAGCGCCACCAGCCGATACACCAGCGGCACGAACCGGGTGGCCGGCAGCCGGGCGACCGCAGCGCCATACACCGGCACGGCCACAAGCATCACGATAAATGTCGCGCTGAACAGCCATTGCAGCTTGTCCGCCCCGCCTTCCAGCCCCAGCGCGTCGCGCAACGGGCGCACCAGGTAATAACTGGCGAGCACACAAAAGTGGAAGGCAAAGCCCAGCAGCAGCGCCGCCCGTTCGTGGGGCAGGACCTGAAGTCCTTTGAGCGATGGCCGACGGATCATGTCGCGCAGCGTCTGAAGTCAGGCCATTGCGGGTCTCCGGCAGAGGATGGATCACGCAGTCTCTGATCGACCACCGGAGCCGGCGCTCGGTTCAACGGCCATTTCGTCCGGCGGGCAAAGATCTCGGGAACGCTCTCCCCCGGCGTACGTCACACGTTATGCACTGACCAGGAGCCAATGACATGAAGACAGTGATCACGTTGCAAGAACTCGCCGAGGCCGACCTGCGGCCCTACAAGGAAGTCTGGCTGGCTTCGCCGGTCGCGTTGACCGAAGGCGGCCATGCCGAAGATGAGTTGTGCCTCTGGCGTGCAAGCCAGGCGGTCACCCACGACATGCTCAGCGAGGGCACCCACGATCAAAACGTCGCGGGTGTCTGGCTGGGAGTAGACGATATCGATGATCCCCATCAGGTGCGCATCATTGAGGACAGCCTGCGTCTGAGGCTTCAGGATCTGAACCTCGACGGTGAGTTCTACCCGGCCGAAACAGGCGACAGCCACGCGACGGGCGGACTCACGCACTGACAAAGAGTACGGCAGGCGATGCTCTTTCCAGCTGCGGTGTTCAATCAGAAAACCTGACACACCGGCTCCCGCCCTCGCGGGAGCCATCATCGTCACGACGTGTGCGTTTATTTCTTCAGCGCATCGTACGCCTCCAGCGCATGCATCGAGTAAATGTACGCAGCGCCGGCGTTCAGTGAAATGGCCGTGGCCAATGCAGCAGCGACTTCTTCACGGGTCGCGCCGGCGGCAATGGCCGCTTCCGAATGAGCACCGATACAGCCGTCGCAGCGGGTGGTGATGGCGACCGCGATGGAAATCAATTCGCGGGTCTTGGCGTCGAGCACATTGTTCTCGGCGGCGGCGTCGCCAAGGGCCATGTAGGCCTTGACCATTTTGGGATTGGATTTGGACAACGATCCAAACGACTTCTTGATGGTGGCAACCAGATCGGGCCAATTGCTGAACATGATGGTATCTCCAGTGGGCGGCGACTAGACTGCGCCGGGAACACAAACAGTGTCCGCCAAGGGCGTATGCGTAACTTGCTCGTTTGGCTCATTTCTTTGTCTGAAAGTCGCATATGAACGCCATTGACACGCTCATCACTCTAGCCGACGTGCGCGGCAGCCTTGACCTGCGCTGCCAGTTTCAGGGCGACTGGGCGCTTGATCACGATCAGGAAGCCGACGGCACCGCGCCGTATCACATCGTGCTCGCCGGGCAATGCCGGGTCGAATTGCCCGACGGGCGCCGGATCACGCTGGTTGCAGGCGACATTCTGGTGCTGCCGGCGGGCACCCGGCACCTTCTGCTCAGTACTGGCGAGCGCGTGACGCCGTCCACACCGCAACGGGTCAATGGCGGGTTGCTGCCGGTGCAGCGCTTCGGCAGCGGCGCGGACCTGGACCTGCTCTGCGGGCGCTTCGTCCACCAGCGCCAGTCCCTGCTTTTTTCGTCGCTGCCCGATCACCTGGTGATTTCAAGTCAGGCGCTCACCCCGTCCGATCCTCTGCCTGCGCTGGTCGCCTTGCTGCGCAGCGAGGCCGATGCCAATCAGGCGGGTGCGCGTTTCATGGTCAACGCCTTGACCTCGGCCTTGTTTACCCTGGTCCTGCGCGCACACCTGCAACAATCACCACAACGCGAAGGCAGCCTGGCGCTGCTGGGCGACAAACGCCTCGGCCGCGCCTGGCAAGCCATGCTCGAAGACCCCTCCCACGATTGGACCGTCGAAGCGCTGGCCGAGTTGGCAAGCATGTCGCGGGCAACGTTCATGCGTGCATTCGGCAAACTCAGCGGAAGCTCACCCTGGACGTTGCTGACACACGTCCGCATGCAGATGGCCTACGGTTTGTTGAGCCGCTCGCGAAGCGGCCTGAGCGACATCGCCGCACAAGTCGGCTACCAATCCCAGGCGGCGTTCAGCAAAGTGTTCAAAGACACCTACGGCATGGCACCCGGGCAACTGCGCCGAAGCCTGAACGGCAATGCACCCGAACTCCCGGGCTCTGCTCAGGCATCGACCGTCTGAAGCATCAGGCGTCAGTGGGAGGTTGCGTACTGATGAACGCGGTGCGTCAGCCATGAAGATGTCGTCTGACACTCAGCTTTCGTCAGCAAGCTGACTCCCACAAGGGATGTGCGGTGCCGATCAACTCTACGGCTCCACCGAATCCATAGGAGCTGTCAGGCCGGATCAAAAAACCATGAGAGTCAGCAAGCTTGCATGGCGCTGTCAGGGCAGATAAAAAACCTGTGGGAGTCAGCTTGCTGACGAATGCGGTGGGTCAGCCATGAAGAGGTCGACTGACGCTCAGCTTTCGTCAGCAAGCTGACTCCCACAGGGGATGTGCGGTGCCGATCAGCTCTGCGGCCCCACGAAATCCATAGGAGCTGTCAGGGCGGATCAAAAAACCATGAGAGTCAGCAAGCTTGCATGGCGCTGTCAGGGCAGATAAAAAACCTGTGGGAGTCAGCTTGCTGACGAATGCGGTGGGTCAGCCATGAAGATGTCGTCTTACACTCAGCTTTCGTTAGCAAGCTGACTCCCACAGGGGATGTGCGGTGCCGATCAACTCTGCGGCCCCACGAAATCCATGGGAGCTGTCAGGCCGGATCAAAAAACCATGAGAGTCAGCAAGCTTGCATGGCGCTGTCAGGGCAGATAAAAAACCTGTGGGAGTCAGCTTGCTGACGAACGCGGTGGGCCAGCCATGAAGAGGTCGACTGACACTCAGCATTCGTCAGCAAGCTCCCAGAGGGCTGTCGGCCTGGCCCTCGTTCAGGGTGCTTTGACGCCCAGGCGTTTCCACATCGGTTTGGTGATGCGCTGGGTGTTTTTGTAGCCGGCCCACGGATCGGCCTTGAGCTTGCGCAAGCGTTTGAGCACGTTGCTGATGTTCCACTGCGCCGAGGATTTCAGGCTGGCCAGTTCGTCGCGGGCGATGGGCACAGAGACCGGCAATCCCGGTCTTGCCCTGACCGAGTAGGCGGCGACGGTGCTGGCGCCGCGCGTATTACGCAGGTAATCGATGAAGATCTTGCCCACCCGATTCTTGGGCCCGGAGGTGGCGGTGAACCGCTCCGGCAACTGCGCCGAGATAAACTGCGCCAGCGCCTTGGCGAACGCCTTCACGGTGTCCCAGTCCGCCTTGCGCGCCAGCGGCACGATGATGTGCATGCCTTTGCCGCCGCTGGTCTTGATATAGGCATCGAGCCCCAGTTCATCGAGCACCGCCAGGGTCATCTGCGTGGCTTCGATCATGCTGCGCCACGGCAGCGCCTCGTCGGGGTCCAGGTCGAGCACGAAATGGTCGGGCAGCTCGATCTGATCGTACGTCGAGCCCCACGTGTGCAGTTCAATCGTGCCCATTTGCGCTGCGCCGACAAGCGCCTGAACACTGTCGATTTCCATCAGCCGCGCATGCCCGGGATCGAGCTTGGGGTCCAACTGCTTGATATTGGGGATCGCCAGACGCTCCGAATGCTTCTGGAAAAACTGCTCGCCTTCCACCCCTTCCGGGCAGCGCAGCAGCGCCACGGGCCGATGGTCCAGATGGGGCAAAATCCAGTCGCCGATGGATTCGTAATAATGCGCCAGATCGATCTTGTGCAGACCGCTCTGCGTGTCGATCACCCGTTCGGGGTGGCTGATCAGCACACCGGCGACGTCAATCTTGTCCTGGGCGCCGCGCTTGCTGGACGCAGGCTTTTTCTCGCGGGCAGGGCTGTCTTGCGCAGGTTCTGCCTTGGCTTTGGACGCCTTGGGCTTGAAGGGCGCCTTGATGTCTTTGGGCGTCCTGGGGTACTCGTGAACGACTTCACTGGCCGGTTTGTCGCTGCGCAGCGCAATGAAAGCCGAATGGCGGATGATGCCTTCACGTGTCCACTCGCCGAATTCGACCTCGCCCACCAATGTCGGCTCGATCCAGTGCACGCCACGGGCCTGGGCGCTGGTGAGCTTTTTCGACAACGGCGAAGCGTCCTGCTCGAGCGGCTTCATCTGCTCGAACAGGTCGCCCAGCATTTTCTGGTTGAACCCGGTGCCGACGCGCCCGGCGTACACCAGGCCCGCGCCCTCCTCGTTCACCGCCAGCAACAATGCGCCGAATCCGCTGCGCGTGCCTTGGGGCTTGGTATACCCGACGATGACGAATTCCTGACGCAGTTTGCACTTGAGCTTGATCCAGTCCGGGCTGCGTCGGGATTGGTAAACGCTCCCGGCGCGCTTGCCGATCACCCCTTCCAGCGATAAAGAGCAGGCGCTTTCGACGATGTCGCGGTGGCTCGCAGAAAAGGCGTCGGAAAAGCGCAGCAGGCGGTTCTTTTGCTTGCCCAGCAGCTTTTTCAGCGCAGCGCGGCGTTCTTCCACCGGCTTTTCACGCAGGTCTTCGCCATTGAGAAAAGGCACGTCGAACAGGTAATAAACGATGTCTTTGCTGCGGCCGATCTCGAAGGCGTTCTGCAGTGCCTGGAAATCCGGCAAGCCGGCGTCGTTGAGTACCACCGCCTCGCCGTCCAGCCAGCTGTCGCCCAGATTCATCTCGCTCACAGCCTTGGCCTGCAGGGGCAGACGCTCGGTCCAGTCATGGCCGTTGCGCGTGATCATCCGCACCTCGCCATCGATGATCCGGGTCATGATGCGATAGCCGTCAAACTTGATTTCGTAAAGCCAGTCGCCCTCCGGCGGGGTGTCCACCAGGGTGGCCAGCTGCGGCGCGAGTTTGTCGGGCAGGCGATTTTTTCCCGCCGCAGGTTTTCGGGCGGGCTTTTTTGCAGCTGCAGCTTGCGGCTCCGGCGCGGAAGAGGTGGTCTTGCGCGTGCGGCTCTTTTTCGCGGGCGCACGGCCTTCGCCTACCGTCGTGCCGCTGACGACGCTTTCGGGCTTGTCGACAACGATGTCGTATTCGTCGCCGGACCGAACCGCCTCGTCTTTTTCCTTGATGAGCAGCCATTGCTCCTTGTCACCGCTGCCGCGCAGGTGGGTGCGTACCAACGCCCAGTCGCCCGTGAGTTTCTCACCGATCAGCGTGAACTTGAGCTTGCCGTCCTTGTACGTTTCGCGCGGATCGCCATGGGGCTGCCAGATGCCGCGATCCCAGACTATGACGTCCCCGGCGCCGTACTGCCCCTCGGGAATGCTGCCCTCGAAACTGCCATAACCGAGCGGATGATCTTCGACATGCACCGCCAGGCGCTTGTTCTTCGGGTCCAGGCTTGGCCCCTTGGGCACCGCCCAGCTTTTCAGGGTACCGTCCAGCTCGAGCCGAAAGTCGTAATGCAGATTGCGCGCATCGTGCTTGTGAATGACGAACGTCAGCGCCTTGCCTTTGCTGCTGCGAGCCTTGCCCCCCGTTTCGGCAGGTTCGGATGTGATGTCGAAGTTGCGCTTGCGGGTGTATTCACTCACAGGTTTTGCCATGATCGATCAGACCTCTGCGCTTATACCTATGCACCCGACGCCGTGAGTCACGACGCCTTGGTGGTTTTTTTCCTTGCAGGGGCGCGCCGTTTGGCCGGTGGTGCGTCATCAGCGGCAGCGGTTTTGCTCTTGCTGGCAGGCTTTTCTTTCTCTGGAGCCTTGGCTGAACCGCCACGGCCGCCCAGACTGCGTTTGAGCAATTCGGTGAGATCGATGACATCCGCGGATTTACGCTCGGTCTCCCCAGCATCGGTTTCCACATCCTCGATCTTGCCTTCGCGGGCCTTGGTCTCGACCAGCGCCATGATCTGGTCCTGAAACGTGTCGCGGTACTCCTCGGCGTCAGGTGTCCATTCAGTGCTCATGTCCTTGACCAGACGCTTGGCCATGTCCAGCTCACTTTTACTGAGTTTGACGTCGGTGGCTTCCTTGGGCAGTTCGAGGCTGTCCAGGCCGCGCACTTCGGACGGCCAGCGCAACAACACCAGTACGATGGCCGACTCCAGCGGCATTACCGCCGCCAGATGCTGACTCGTGCGAATGACCACGTGGGCCAGCGCCACCTTGCCGGTGTCCACCAGTGTCTGCCGTAGAAGAGCGTAGACCTTCTCGCCGCGCTTGTCGGGCGCCAGAAAGTACGGCGTGTCGATGTGCTGAAGGGGGATCTGCTTGCTGTCGACGAAACCGAAGATGTCGATGGTCTGCGTCGACTTCGGGTGCGCGGCGCGGATTTCCTCCTCGCTGATCACCACGTAGCGACCTTTCTCGTACTGCACGCCCTTGACGATGTTTTCCTTGTTGATTTCCTTGCCGGTGACCTTGTTGATCCGCTTGTAACCGACAGGGTCCATGCTGCGCTTGTCCAGCCAGTCGAAATCGACGCCCTGCTGCGACGTTGCCGAAACCAGCGCCACAGGAATATGCACTAGCCCAAAACTGATCGCGCCCTTCCAGATTGCCCGAGCCATTGCCTTCATTCCCAAGGAGTGTGTGTAGGAGTGACCGGGGCGCGCAGCGAAAAGTTTCGGCGACACGACCGATGTGCCGGGGCCTGGGCAAAGGCCAGTCGTTTTCATGCATGAACGTTATCGAGTCGACGACCCTTCTTAACGCAACGAAAAAGCGTTAGCCTTTCGCGCACGCCTTCAGGCTCCTTTTCTGCCACCCGAACGGCAAGCCAGCCGCCGGTGTGCAACCTCAACCGAGTACGTGCATGACTTCCCTGCCCGCCGCCGACCAAGGCACGACGATGACCAAGGGCCTGGCAACGCTGTTTGCGTTCTGCTGTGGCGCGATCGTTGCCAACCTGTATTACGCCCAACCGATCATCGGTCTGATCGCGCCTGACATCGGTCTATCCAGCACGCTGGCGAGCTTCATCGTGTCGCTGACCCAGATCGGCTACGCCATCGGCCTGTTTTTTCTGGTGCCGCTGGGCGATCTGCTGGAAAACCGGCGACTGATGATCACCACCACCGGGGTGGCCATTCTCAGCCTGCTGGGTGCGGCGTTGGCCCAGACGCCCAATCTGTTCCTGCTGGCGTCGCTGCTGGTGGGTTTCAGCTCGGTGGCGGTGCAGATTCTGATTCCGCTGGCCGCGCATCTGGCCCCGGAAGAAACCCGCGGGCGGGTGGTCGGCAGCATCATGGGCGGCCTTCTGCTCGGCATTCTGCTGGCCAGACCTGCGGCCAGTGTGATCGCCGACCATTTCGGCTGGCGCGCCGTGTTCGGCACTGCCGCGCTGGTGATGCTGCTGATCAGCGGTGTGCTGGCGACCACCATTCCCCGCCATCAACCGGCCCACAGCGCCAGTTATGGCCAGTTGCTCAAATCCCTGTGGACGCTGCTCAGCGAGCAGCCGGTGCTGCGTCGGCGGGCGTTTTATCAGGCGTGCATGTTCGCGACCTTCAGCCTGTTCTGGACGGCAGCGCCGCTGGAGCTGGCGCGGAATCACGGCCTGTCGCAGAGCCAGATCGCCCTCTTCGCGCTGGTGGGTGCCATCGGCGCCATTGCCGCCCCGTTCGCCGGACGCCTGGCCGACGCAGGTCATACGCGCATCGCCAGCCTGTGCGCCATGCTGTTTGCCGCGCTGAGTTTTCTGCCCAGCCTCGTGGAATCGTCCTACGCTGTGATAGCCATGGCGCTGACAGGCGTCGTTCTGGACTTCTGCGTGCAGATGAACATGGTCCTCGGCCAGCGCTCGATCTACGCCCTGGACGCCAAAAGCCGCAGCCGCCTCAACGCGCTGTACATGACCAGCATCTTCATCGGCGGCGCCATCGGTTCGGTGATCGCCAGCGCCCTGTATGACCATGGCGGCTGGCGCTGGATCGTGATCGCCGGCAGTGTGTTCCCGCTGCTTGCCCTGCTGGCTTTTCTGAAGCATTCCACGTCCGAGTCGCGATCCTTCCGAGCGCCCCGATGATTCACTGGCGCAGGCCCGGGCCTTCATCCATTTCAGTCTTCACGGAGCAATTCTCATGTCTTCCCGCACCTTTCTCATCACCGGCGCCAGCAAAGGCATAGGCCGTGCGCTGTCGGAACATCTGGCGGCCGCGGGGCACACCGTGGTGGGCATCGCGCGCAACGCCGACGACCCGACGTTTCCCGGTGTCCTCAAAGAGCTGGATCTGAGCGACAAGGACCAGACTCGATGCGGGCTGACTGAACTGGCTCAGCATTACCGCTTCGACGGCCTGGTGAACAACGTGGGGCTGGTCCGCCCGCAGGCGCTTGGACAGATCGAGCTGGACGATTTCGACGCGGTAATGAGCGTCAACCTGCATTCGGCGTTGCTGGCCACCCAGGCGCTGCTGCCCAACATGCGCGAGCAAGGCTGGGGCCGGATCGTCAACATTTCCAGCCTGACCGTTCTCGGCATCACGCAACGCACGGCGTATGCCGCCGCCAAGGCCGCGCTGATCAGTTTCACGCGTTCCTGGGCGCTGGAGCTGGCGCAGACCGGCATCACCGTCAACGCGATTGCCCCCGGCCCGACCGAGACCGAGCTGTTCCGGCAGAACAATCCGGTCGGCAGCGAAGGCGAAAAACGTTACCTGGCAGGCGTGCCCATGGGCCGCTTCGGCCAACCGGAAGAAATCGCTTCGGCGATCGCGTTTCTGCTGTCCGAACAGAGTGGCTTCATCACCGGGCAGACGTTGTTCGTCGATGGCGGGGCTTCGGTGGGCAAGGCAGGGTTCTGAAACCCGCACCCTGCGATTGATTCAAGCCCGGATGGGAGCGGATGCATTCAGGCATGCATCCGCGCCCAACGGCGGGCAGCCTGCGAATCAACGAATCGCCGCAAACCCTCTCTGCAGGTCCTCGATCAGTGCGCTGACGTCCTCAAGACCGATGTGCAGGCGCAGCGACGGATTGAGCGACTGGTCTGCAGCGTTTTCGCGATCGCGTACGTTGGCGGCGATGATCAGGCTTTCGAAGCCACCCCACGATGCGCCGAGGCCGAACAGGTGCAGGGCGTCGATGAAGCGTTCCAGATGCCTGGGGTCTTTGTCGGCCAGCTCGAAGGTCAACAGGCCGTTGCTGCCAGTGAAATCACGCTGCCATAACGCGTGGCCGGGATGCTCGGGCAACGCGGGATGAAACACGCGCCGGACCTGCGGATGCTGTTGCAACCAGCGTGCGACCTGCAAGGCCTGGCGCTGATGGACGTCCAGCCGCGTTGCCAGGGTGCGGGCGCCGCGCAGCACCAGCCAGGCATCGTCCGGGCTGACGGTGCTGCCGAACGTGTCCGTCATGACGGCGAGAGGCTGCCAAACGGCCTGAGTCGTACAGACGCTGCCCATGACCACATCGCTATGCCCGGCCAGGTATTTGGTCAGGGCCATGATCGAGATATCGGCGCCCAGCGCCAGTGGCCGGTACTGATAGCCGGAGCCGTAAGTGTTGTCGACCGCCAGCAAGATGCCTCGGGATTTGCACAGCGCCGCCATCGCCGGCAGGTCGGCCAGCTCGTAGAGCAGCGACCCCGGCACTTCGGCGTAGACCATGCGCGTATTGGCCTGCAGCCGTTCCTGCAAGCCACTGCCGTCAGCCGGAAAATAACTGTACTGAATGCCGAAAGGCTTGAGAAATTCTTCGGCGACCTGACGCACCGGCGAATACACCGCATCGGTGATCAACACGTGATCGCCGGGACGCAGGTACGCCAGAAACGTCTGCGCAACGGCCGCCAGCCCTGTGCCGAACAGCCGCGTGCGATAGCCGCCTTCCAGTTCGGTGACCAGATCTTCCAGGGCGAATGCCGTGGGATTGCCGCGTGCGCCATAGCTCAACACGCGTTCGGTGTCGCGACGTTTGCGCGCGTCGCGCATGTCGCCCAGGCTGTCGAACAGCACGGTGCTCATGCGCGAGACAGGCGGATTGACCCCGCGCACGCCGCTGCCCTTCTGGCCGCGAGCGGCATGCACCAGGCGCGTGCGGACGCGGTCGTCCCCTGGACTGGCCAGCGGCTTGAGGCTGGCGATTTCCTGCGCGGTCATTTGTCCGAGCAGGCCGATTTCCCACGCCAGGTACTGACGCGCGGCGTCCTTGTTGCCCGAATGCCGGTCGTGGGTGAAAAACAGGAAATCGATGCAGCGCTCGTCGGGTGGCGTGCTCGCGTCCTCGCTGAGGGGCAGCCCGGCGGCCTGCCAGGTTGCGAAATCCAGCCAGCGCAGCTGACGGCGTTGTGCCTCGGGCAGCTCCAGCGCAGCGATTGCTGCCACATCGGGATGATCGGCGACCAGCACGACCGGGCGGGTTTCGTCGGCCAGATCATCGGCCAGGCGCGGGCGAATGGACCAGCGCGCACCCTCGATGCGGGCTTTGCGAAACGCCATGCTCGCACGCAGGTCGATCAGCGCAACGGCGTCGTCCCGCAGCGCATCCGCCAGCTGCGCGGGGCTCAAGGATGACAAGGGATCGGCGAGCGTCTGATGCGCCTGCGGCAGGGACAGTTCGCTGCGCACGCCGTCCTCCAGCACGTACGCTTCGTGGCCCAACTGGCGCAGCCAGCTGGCGACGATCGGCGCGCGGACGCCATCGTTGTCGATCAACACCAGACGCGCCTGGCGCACGCCGACGTACAGGTCGGTGGATTGAATCAGTTGCCCGCCCGGGGTGTGCTGCGCGCCGGGCAGGCTGCCCAGCGCAAATTCCTCCGGCGTACGGACGTCGCACAAAAACAGGCTGCGACTGGCGTCTTGCGACCAGGCCGTGACCTGCGCGGCGTTCACACTCGCCACTCCCGCCTTCCGGGCCAGACGCTGTGCGGCCTCACGCTCATGGCTCAGGGATGCGGCCGCAGATATTTCGGGATAACGCCGGCTGCTGCCATGTTCGAGCGGCAGGTCAGCGAGGTACCAGCCCTGCGTACCGTTTTCCAGCGCATAGACCGGGTTCTTCACCCCCAGATCGATCAGCGTCTGCGCGCCGATGATGCTGCGGGTACGACCGGCGCAATTGACCACGATGGGCGTGGTGTCGTCCGGCACCAGATCGGCCAGGCGATACCCCAGCTCGCCATTGGGGCAGCACACGGAGCCCGGAATGGTCATCTTGCGGTATTCCTCGAAGGGCCGACCATCGAGCAGCACCAGCGCTTCGCCTCGGGCCTGCCGCGCAGCCAGCTCGGTGGCGCTGATGTGCGGCGTGTGGCTGACCTCTTCAACCCGTTCGCCGAATGCCTTGGACGGTACGTGAACCCCGGCGAACAGCTGCAGCCCCGCTGCCTGCCAGCCTTCGGCGCCGCCCTCGAGGACGTGCACGCGGGAGTAGCCCAGGGCGTGCAGGCGCCGGGCAGCGGCAACGGAAACGTCGCCGCCGGTCTGGTCATAGATAACCAGACGCACCGCGGGGTTGGGCGCGAGGCGACGCACTTCCAGTTCCAGACGGCTGTAGGGCAGGTTCACCCCGTGGAACAGATGGGCTTCGCCGTACTGACCGTGTTCGCGCACGTCGAACAGCGCGATCTCCTGCCCATCGAACAGCCAGGCTTGCAGGTCTTGCGGGGTGACTTTTTGGCTCATGGAATTCTCGTGAATCAACGTAAACAATCGAACGGCGTTTCGTAGGCGCTCATCAAGGATGGGCGGATGATTGCGGCCTTCACTGCAACACCAAAGACCTCTCGCCCGCCGCCACTTCCCTGCCCTTCTGGTACGCACGCTGCACCGCGGGACGGGCCTTGATGCGCTCGCGCCAGGCGTGAATAGCGGGGTAATCTTCCAGGTCCTGACCCTGACGCAAGGGCTGGATCCACGGGAATATCGCCATGTCGGCGATGGAGTACTCACCCGCGACGTAATCCGCCGCTTGCAGCCGCTTTTCCAGCACGCCGTACAGCCGCGAAGCCTCGGCACCCAGCAGGTCAAGGGCGAAGGGAATCGGTTCCGGCGCCTTCTCTTTGAACACCTGCAACTGGCTCAGATATGGCGTGACATGCCCGACCTGCCAGAACAGCCATTCCTGCACGCGCTGGCGCTCGACGCGGCCTTCAGGCGGCAGAAAACGCCCCGCCTTGCTCGCCAGATAATTGAGAATAGCCCCGGATTCGAACAGGCTCAGCGGCTTCAGACCTGCGCCGGGCGCATGGTCGACGATGGCCGGAATGCGTCCGTTGGCGCTGATCGCCTGGAACCAGCTCTGCTTCTGTTCGCCGGTGCGAATGTTGATCGGCAAAACCCGATAGTCCTGCCCCAGCTCTTCGAGCAGGATGGCGACCTTCAGGCCGTTGCCGGTTGGCCAGAAATACAGGTCGATCATGCGTAAGCCTTGATCGATGGGGCCATCTGCGAGGCGTTGTAGTTGAGGACCTTGCCTTCGGTGTTGACGCCATAGCGGCCGTTCAGGGATTCCAGCGGACGGCCGTAGAGGTGGAAATGCAGGGTCGGCGTTTCACCATCGACCTTGATGCCATGCAGATCCTCGCCCAGGAAACTGATTGAGGTGCCCGGTTGCACCACCACTTCTTTTTCCAGCTCCAGCCTGGCGAAAGTCGGGTCACTGCCGTCGTCGGTCCGGGCCCAGACGTAGTTGATCTCCTGCCCCTGCACCGCCACGATCACTGCCCAGGTTTCATGGTTGTGCGGCAGCGTGCTTTTGCCCGGCAGCAGCGAGTTCATGTACAGCGTCGGGGTCTCGCCGTCGTCGTTCAGGCGATAGCGGAACGCAGTGTCGCCTTCACCGGGAACCGGCGCCGGAAACGTGTCGAAGTTGAACAGGTCGCGCCGCTCGGCCAGGCCTTCCAGCAGGCCGACGATTTCTTTCAGCGCATCGCGGTCCACGCCGCGTTGGTGAATGACGCGGATTTTCTGAAGGAAGTCTTCGATCACGGGGCTACGGGTTTCGATGCTCATCAGGTGCTCCTTTTTATGAGTCTCACTAAGTGAAATGCGTACCGCTTTCTGGAGGACCGCGCTTGCCCGCGATGGGGGATACCTGTCGCCGACGATGTTGGATGGTTTGTCGCCATCGCGGGCAAGCGCGCTTCTACAAGGTCTGCGGTGACCGAGGGTGGCCATTCCAGCCCGTCGCTACACCGACAGGCTGTACCGACTGATATTGCTCAACAAATAAGGGTCGCCGCTGGCTGCGGGACGCCGACCCGCGTCGCCGAGCGCGTGCCGCAAAAAGGCCTGGGTGCGTTCGCTCTGCGGGCGCTGAAAAATCTGTTCGGCGCTGCCGTGTTCGACGATCAGGCCATGCTCGGTGAAATACACCACGTCGCTGATGTCCTCGGCGAAGCGCATTTCGTGGGTGACCAGCACGCACGTCATGCCCTCCTCCGTGAGTTCGCGGATCACCGTCAGCACCTCGCCCACGGTTTCCGGGTCCAGCGCCGAAGTCACTTCATCGAACAGGATCAGCTCGGGCCGCATCGCCAGGGCCCGCGCAATCGCCACGCGCTGCTGCTGACCACCGGACAACTGCCCCGGGTACGCATCGGCCTTGTGCTCCATGCGCACCTTGGCGAGCAGCACCCGAGCCTCTTTTTCCGCATCGACCGAATTGCGCCCCAGCACCTTGCGCGGTGCGATCACCAGGTTCTCCAGCACCGACAGATGCGGAAACAGGTTGTACTGCTGGAAAACGAATCCGACGCGCTTGCGCAGCTCGATACGCTGCGCTTCGTTATTGAGCGTGTGGACCTCGGTGGTGCCGACGCGGATCGACCCGCGCTCAGGCTGCAACAAGCCGGTGATGCAACGCAGGATCGTCGATTTGCCCGAGCCCGACGGGCCGATGATCGACACTGCCTGGCCGCGCTGCACGTCGAGATCGATGCCCTTGAGCACGCGGTTGCTGCCAAACGACAGATGGATGTCGCGCAGGCTGATCAGGGGTTGCTCGGCGCGCGTTTCAGGAGAAGGCATAACGTCGCTCCAGGTACTGAGTGAGTCGGGAAATCGGGTAGCAATAGGCGAAGAACAGCGCCAGCACGCTGAAATAGATCAGCACCGTAAAGCCGGTCCGGTTGACGGTATTGCTGGCGATCTGCGCGGTGTCGATCAGGTCATGCACCCCCACCAGCGAGGCCAGCGCGGTGCCCATGGTGATGACCGCGTAAAGGTTCATCCACGGCGGCAGCATGCGTTTGAAGCACTGCGGCAGGATGATCGAGCGGAAAATCTGCCCCCGTGTGAACGCCAGCGAGCGCGAGGCCTCCCACTGAGTGCTGGGGATCGAGCCGATCGCGCCACGAAAGATCTCCGCGACATTGGCGCTGGCCGGCAAGGCCAGACCGATCGTGACTTTCACCCAATCAGGAAAGGCAATCCAGGCGCTGCCGATGCGCAACTCGAACGGGAACACATAGGTGGTGAAGTAGATCAGTACCAGCCACGGCGCGTTGCGAAACACCTGTACCCAGATGCGCGCAGGCAAGCGGGTGATCCACAGCGGCGACACGCCGAGTGCGCCGATCAACAGCCCCAGCAGCGAACCGATCGCAATCGCCAGCAGGCTGATGAGGATGTTCTGGCCGAAGCCTGTGGCCAGCGCAGGTGACCATTCCCACAGCGCCGCCAGCACCGGACTGCCCGGCGCCGCATAAATAACCAGCACGGCAAACACCGCTGCCAGCAGCAGCTTGCCCGGATGCCGACGCGGCCACGAAAACGGCAGGTTCACAGACGAATCAATGGCCATAGCCGGGCATCCTCAATTTTGCTTCCAGGGCACGGCCGACGCAGTTGACGACGAAGCTGAGCAGACCGAAGAACGCCAGCAGCAGAATCATCAGCTCCAGCACGTTGTCGCTCTGGGTCCAGATCATGATCGAGGCATAAGTGATGTCGCCCACGGCAATGGCCGAGGCCACCGCGGTCATCTTCACCAGGTCGATCAGGTTGTTGATCAGTGAGGGCAACGCGAAGCGCAAGGCCAGCGGCAGCTGCACGTTCCACAGCAGTTGGCGCGTGCTGAACGCCAGCGAACTTGCCGCTTCCAGGGTGACCGCCGGCACCGCTTCGATGCCGGCGCGCAACGCCTCGGCATGAAAGGCGCCCTTGTGCAGGGATATCACGATCACCACCCAGGCGAACGGGGTCAGCGGGTTGGCGGCGCCCACCGCCTGGGTCAGCAGCATGTTCAGGACAAGGAACGCGCAGTACAGCTGCACCAGCGTCGGCGTGTTGCGGGTGACTTCGATGAACACCCGCGCAGGCCTGGCCAGATAAGGTTTGCCGCTGGTAAGCATGGCCGCCAGCGCGACCCCTGCCAGGAGGCTGCCGACGATGGTGCACAGGCACAGCAGCACCGTCGTCAGCGCACCGCTGACCATCGAACCCCGCTGGTAAGCATCCAGCAGAAAGCCGTAGTTCAGGCCGAACTTCGCGGTCCACTGCACGAACGCCCCCAGCCATTGATCAAGGGCAAGCCAATGACTCATGCAAGTGCCTCGCTGCGCAGTTGTGCGCAGGCGTCGGCAATGCGCCGTCCGGCCTCGATCACGCTGTGGGTGGCGGTGGCGATGGACAGACGAAACCAGGGCGACAAGCCGTAGGCGCTGCCCGCAACACCCGCCACGCCCTGCTCCAGCAGATAATCGACGACATCGCCGTCGTCGTTCAGGCGCTGACCGTCGGGACGGATGCGTCCCAGCAGACCGGCGCAACGCACGAAGACGAAAAACCCGCCTTCTGGCGTAAGCACGTCCAGGCCTTGCACGTTGCCGAGTGTCGACACCAGCAGATCCCGACGTTGCCGATAGGCTTGCACCTGATCGGGAAGAAACGCCAGGCCGCCCTCGAACGCCGCCAGTGCCGCAGCCTGTCCCACCGAGGACGCGCCGGACGTCGACTGCGACTGCATGACCGCCATGGCGCTGGTCAGCACCTGAGGGCCGGCGCCAAAGCCGATGCGCCAGCCCGTCATGGCGTAGGTTTTCGACACCCCGCCGACCAGCAAAGCCCGGGCCTGAAGGTCGGGCGCGACGTTGAGCAGGCTCACGGCCGGCTGTCCGTCGAAACGAATGTGCTCGTACAGTTCGTCCAGCAACACCAGCACGTGGGGATGCCGACGCAACACCTCGGCCAGCGCCAGCAGTTCCGCCTCGCTGTACACCGCGCCGCTCGGGTTGCCCGGGCCGTTGAGAATCAGCCAGCGGGTGCGCCCATTGATGTGCTGTTCGAGCTGCGCCGGGGTCAGCTTGCAGCCCTGCTCCAGACCGCATTCGATGAACACCGGCTCACCGCCGTTGACCCGCACGATGTCCGGAAACGACGGCCAGTAAGGCACCGGCACCAGCACTTCATCGCCCTCATCCAGCGTCGCGGCGAAGGCATTGAAAATCACTTGCTTGGCGCCGTTGGCGACGACGATCGACGACAGCGTGTAATCCAGGCGGTTTTCCCGCTGCAGCTTGCGCTGGATCGCTTCACGCAGTTTTTTCACGCCCGGCGTCGGCGTGTACTTGGTGGCGCCACCGTCGATGGCGCGGTAGGCGGCCTGCTTGATGTGCTCCGGTGTGTCGAAATCCGGCTCGCCGGTGGTCAGGTCGAGGATGTCGCGACCGGCCTCACGCAACTCGGTGGCCCGGGATTTGGCGGCGGCATTGGCCGACAGCGAAACGCGCTGGATGCGCGTGGACAGACGAACGCTCATGGGGCGTCACTCCGGCTTTCGGGGCTTGCCAGGACTTTGCCTGGGTTGAGCAGATTGAGAGGGTCCAGCGCCTGTTTCACCCGGCGCATGAGGTCCAGTTCCACGGTGCTCTTGTAGCGCGTCAGCATCGCCCGCTTGCGCTGACCGATGCCGTGCTCGGCGCTGATCGAGCCGCCGAACGCGTGGGCGCTGTCATGCACCCGTTCACTCAGCTCAGCGTAATGAGCCATGTGCGCCTCGACCGTGGAGTCCAGCGGATGCGCGACGTTGTAATGCAGATTGCCGTCGCCCAGATGACCGAAAGTGAAATTGCGCACGCCGGGAAAATGCGCCTGCAGCAAGGCATCGGTGTGCTCGACGAACTCGACGATGCGCGAGACCGGTATCGAAATATCGTGCTTCATGTTGCGACCGGCGCGTTTCTGCGCCTCGCTCATGTTCTCCCGCAGCAGCCACAGCGCTTCGCTCTGCGCCAGGCTCTCGGCAATCAGCGCATCGGCCAGCAGACCTTCTTCGAAGGCGTTGCCCAGCACGTCTTCAAACGCCTGACGGGCATGCGCTTCGCTGTGGTTGTCGGACAGTTCGAGCAAGGCGAACCAGGGTTGCGGCGCCCGCAGAAAAGGCTGCGGCCCCTCGGGAAACTGCTCGCGCAGCAGCGCCAGGCAATCGGCCGTCAGCAGCTCGAACGCGGTCAGGCTGGCGCCGAAACCGGCCCGGGCGTGAGACAGGAAACTGACCGCGTGCGCCAGCGAATCAAACGCCAGAAAGGCCGTACTCTGCGCCTTGGGCAACGGGAACAGCTTCAGCGTCGCGGCGGTGATGATGCCGAGCGTGCCTTCGCTGCCGATGTACAGGTCGCGCAGGTCGTAGCCGGTGTTGTCCTTGCGCAGGCCGCGCAGCCCATTCCAGATTTCACCTTCGGCGGTAACCACTTCCAGCCCCAGCGTCAGCTCGCGGGTGTTGCCGTAGCGCAGCACCGCGGTGCCTCCTGCGTTGGTGCCCAGATTACCGCCAATGGTGCAGCTGCCCTCCGCGCCCAGGCTCAGTGGAAACAACCGCCCCGCGCGACGGGCAACCTCCTGAACGTTCTGCAGGATGCAACCGGCCTCGACGGTCAGGGTGTCGTTATCGGTATCAATCTCGCGCACCCGGTTCAGCCGGTCGAGCAGCAACAGCACCGCCCGCCCGCTGCTGTCCGGGGTTGCCGCGCCCATCAGGCCGGTGTTTCCGCCCTGCACGACGATCGGCGCCCGGTGCGCGACGCAGGCACGCACCACTGCGGCGACCTCCTCCGTATTGGCCGGGCGCACCACCGCCAGCGCTTTGCCGACATAGGTACCCTGCTTGTCGGTGAGTTGCGCGGGTGACGCCTCACCCGGCAGGACGTAAGGCGTGCCGAGCAATTGCTGCAAGGTCTGGAACAGTTCACCGCTCATGGCTGGTCTCCCGGGAATCACTGCGCCGCCAGCGGCGCGGCATTGCGGAACTGCTCGTGCAGATCGCGAAGAGCCTGGGAAGGCGCCATGCCAGTGCGCTGGCCGACCTCGATCAGCCAGCCACTGCGATGCCAGTCACGAATGATCGCGTCCAGTTTCGCTTGCGTGTCGTGTTCGCCCTTGCGCACCCAGATCACCGATTTGGACGGGATCAGGTCGGTGGCCAGCGGAATGTCGTAGTCGGCCCATTCCGGGTCATCGAGCAGCGCGTGCATGGTCGGGCTGACGTGCACCGCCGCCACGCAGCCGTTACCGCGCAACGACAACAGCGATTCGGACTGGCTGCGGAACGCCTTGATCTGCGCGCCGTAGGTTTCCTGCAACGGCTTGATGAAGTTGCTGCCCTGCGACACGCACACCGGCTTGCCCTTGAGGTCTTCCCAAGTGCTGATGCCTGCGCCTTTGCGGATCAGCGCCGCGCCGCCCACTTCTTCGTAAGGCGTGGGCACATAGTCGAGGATCTCCGCCCGCTCATCGGTGTACTGCATGTTGGCGATCAGGATGTCGACCTTGCCCTGCTGCAGAAACTGCACGCGATTGGGTGCCAGTACCGACACGGTCTCGATCTCCACACCCAGCTTTTGCGCGATGCCCTTGGCCAGCTCGACGTTGTAGCCCAGGTGCTCGCCGGTCTTGGGATCGATGGTGCCGAACGGCGGGCCGCTGAGGATCACACCGATGCTGATCTTGTGCCGCTGCTGGATCTTGTCCAGCGTTGCGTCGGCGTGTGCGGACGCCGCGCTCAGCGCCAGACTCAGCGCCAGGCCGCAAGTGGACAGCGTCTTGCCAAAGGAAAAACTGCTCATGAACGATTGCCTTGTGGTGGAAGCCCGAATGAATGCAACGCCTCAGGCGCCGGCGGCCTGAAACTTGTCATGCAGCTCGACCAGCGCAGGCGACGCAGGCGTGATGTGATGGCGCTTTTCGGCCTCGATCAGCCAGCCGCTGCGATGCAGTTCCTTGACGATGGAGTCGAGCCTGGCTTGGGTGTCGGTCTCGCCGGGGCGTGTCCAGATCACCGAAGGCGCAGGGTTGAGCTCGGGGCTGATCGCGCGATAGTTCTGCCATTCCGGACTGTCGGCGATCAGTGGGTTGATCAGCGTGGCGTCATGTACGGCTGCGACGCAGTTGTTGCCGCGCAGGGCGAGCAGCGATTCCGAGGAGCTCTTGAACGCTTTCAGCTGCGCCCCGAACTCGGTCAGCGGCTTGACGTAACTGCTGCCTTGCGAGGTGCAGACGGGCTGGCCTTTGAGGTCTTCCCAGCGGGTGATCTTGCTGTCTTTGAGCACCGCCGCGGTGCCGCCGACGCGATAGAACGGCGTCGGCACGAAGCCCAGTTGCTGACCGCGCTCGGCGGTCCACTCCATGTTGGCGATCAACAGATCGACCTTGCCCTGCTGGAGGAACTGCACCCGGTTGGCCGGAAGCACCGGCACCAGTTCAGCCTCAGCGCCCAACTGACTGGCGATGTTCTGCGCCAGATCGACATTCAGGCCTTTGGGTTGCTGGGTAAGCGGATCGATGGAGCCGAACGGCCCACCGGACAACAGCACGCCGACCACCACACGATGACGCTGCTCGATCTTGTCCAGCGTGGCGTCGGCCTGCGCGGCGAAGCTGGCGCCCAGCGCAACAAGAGCGCCCGCGAACAAGGGCAACAGACGGGTAATGGGCGAGCGCGTGTACGGCATGGATTTCCCCTCGAAAGATCATCGGCTCGGCGCCTGAGACTCGTGGGTCGGCGCCTTGTAATGAACGCATCCTAGGGGAGCAATCAACAGCAACGGAAATGCAAATATCAAATATGGTTATAACTTTCTAGTTTCACGGCTTAGCGCAAAACGGAATAAGTCCGTGTTTATTGGGCTTCGTGAATATCCTGAAGGAAAAGGTGTTTCATATTCATAAAAATCCGTAATGTATTGGCCTTCGCAGCTGATGTAATTCGCGGCGCGTGGCTTGTCCCGCCATCCGTTGTCGACACAGCGCGCAGCACGCCAGGCTGCGCTGTCGACCGATTCGTTGCCGATAACCGGCAGATCGGCGGCACAAGCCTCGTGCCTACACATACTGACGTTACAGGATAGAAAACATGTCCTCGACACTCGATCTCGAACTGCTGCGCACCTTCGTCGCCGTTGTCGATCATCACAGTTTCGCCGGCGCCGGCGCGCAGCTGTCGCGCACGCAATCATCGGTGACACAGCACATGCAGCGCCTCGAACAGCAGATCGGTGTCAGTCTGTTTCAGAAACAGGGTCGTCAGAAGCAGCTCACCGAGTCCGGGCGACAGCTGCTGCGCCACGCCCGGCAGATGCTGTCGCTCAACGACGATGCACTCAATTCCCTGCGCGAAAGCAGCCTCAGCGGCGTGCTGCGCATCGGCTCGCCCCATGACATCGCCGATACCATCCTGCCGCCCATCCTCAGCCACATCGCCCGGTCGGCGCCCAGGCTGCGCCTGGAAATCGACGTGGGCCGCAGCCCGTTTCTGATGGAGGACCTGCACCGCGGCAAGGTCGACATGGTGATTTCGACCCGCGAGGATCCGGCGCTCGAAGGGTTCGCCCTGCGCACCTCGCCGGTCTGGTGGATCTGCTCGGCGCAATACATCCACGTACCGGGCGAGCCGATTCCATTGATTCTGGTGGACGAACCGAGCATCTACCGTCGCTACGCGATGCAGGCGCTGGAAAGCGCCAATATCGCCTGGCGCCAGGCCTACCTGGCGTCAAACCTGATCGGCATCAAAGCCGCCACCCGCGCAGGGCTGGGCGTGACGGCGCGCAGCATGGAAATGCTCGGCCCGGACATGCGCGTACTCGGTGAAGCCGACGGACTGCCGCGATTGCCGGATGTCACCTATCACCTGTGGATACGGCCCAACACCGTCAACCCACTGGCCCGCAGGGCGTACGAACTGATTCGCGGCAGTCAGGGGCTGTGACCGGAGGAGCCGTTCGCCGTGCGGGAGCGAACTCGTTCGCGGGATCAAGGCTTCAGCACGGTCTCGATCCAGCGCTTCAGATCGGTCACCTCGGTTCCCGTGATGGTGTGCCCTGCTCCGGCATACGCGTGAAACTGCGGGCTGATCAGCAGGTTTTCCAGAACGGTCTGCGCATCGGTCGCGCCCGCGTATGCCACGCGGGTGTCGGCCGTGCCGTGGCCGATGAAGACTTTCAACGGTTTGAGGCGATCGTCAGGTTTCAGGCGGGCATTCAGGTCGGCCAGGATCTTGCCGCTCAGTGGCGCAATGGCGTGGACAAGTTCCGGGTATTGCAGGCCGATCTGGTAGCTCATCATCGCGCCCTGGCTGAAGCCGATCAGCACCACCTTGTCGGGCTGGGTGGCGTATTTTTCCGTGGCTTGCTGAATGAACGTCCTGAGCTGATCGGTGCTTTGGTCAACGTCTCGGGTAACGCCTTCGTACTCGGCCTGATCGGTGTCCTGGCTGAACCACTTGTAACCGCCACCGTCGACCTCCAGCGGCGCGCGCACTGACAGGTAGGTGTAATCCTGGGGCAACTCGTCCTTGATGCCGAACAGATCGCGCTCGTCGCTGCCGTAGCCGTGCAGGAAGATGATCAGGGGTTTGTTCCGGGTGTCCGCCGGGGCAGCGGCCAGATAGGGCAAGGCAAGGTCGCCCAGCAGAGCGGGTTCGGCATGGGCAAAACCCGTGAATACGCACAGCAGCGCGGCGAAAAACTTCATCATCGACATGGGCCCTTTGCAAAAAAACGTCGGGCCCATCATACGCAGCATGCTCCGGATGTCAGCCCGTAATTGAGCAAGGGAGGCTGTCAGAAGGCTGTACAGGATGCAGATTGTCCGGACACCCCCTGAAGCCGGGACGAATGCCACTCACTGCGGGAGCGGGCGGGCTCGCGATGATTCAAGGTCAGCCACTGAAGCAGCGTCGGCCGGACCGGCTTCTTCGCGAGCAGACGCCCTCTTACAGGGATCGATTCAGACAAGGTCAGCGTTCGCGGCCTCAATCCTCCAGCGCGGCAAGCCCCAGATGCTCGCGCAATGTCGAACCTTCGTAAGCCGTGCGAAACAAGCCTTTGCGCTGCAAGTGCGGGATCACGCTTTCAACGAACTCGCTGAACGAGCCGGGCAGATACGCCGGAGAAATCACGAAGCCATCACAGCCACCCTGGGTGAACAATTCCGCCAATTGATCGGCGATCTGCGCGCCTGTTCCCACCAGTTGCGGGACCCGAACGCTGCTGGCGAAGATCCGCCCCAGCTCCTCCAGCGTGGTCTGCGCGCCCTGCATCAGCAGCTTCTCGGCGGCAGCCGGATGGATCGACGGATCACGGGCAATTTCGGCCAGCGTGGCCGACAGCGGAAACGGCGACAGGTCCACGTTCAATTGCGAGGCCAGCGTCACCAGCCCCAACTCCGGGCGCGCCAGCGCGTTGTGCCGGTCGCGCTTGGCCCGCGCTTCGGCCTCACTGCCTCCAATGAACGGCATCACGGCGGTCAACACCTTGCAACTGTCGGCGCTGCGCCCTTGTTGCACGACCTGCCCACGCACGTCTTCGCGAAACGCCTGCATCGCTTTCAGGTGAGGGTGAATGGTGAAGATCGCCTCGGCCCAGCGCGCACCGAACCGCCGCCCTCGCCCCGACGAACCGGCCTGGATCAGCACCGGACGACCCTGCGGTGTGCGCGGTATGTTCAGCGGCCCTTCGACCTTGAACCACTCGCCCTGATGCTGCACGGAGGTAATCTTCGAAGGGTCGGCCAGCACACCGCTTTCGCGATCCAGCTTCAAGGCATCCGGCGCCCAACTGCGCCATAGCTTGAGCGCCACTTCGACGAACTCATCGGCGCGGTCATACCGCAGATCGTGCTCAAGGTGCTTGTCCTTGCCGAACAGCCGCCCTTCGCTGTCGTTCATGGACGTGACGATGTTCCACGCCGCCCGGCCTTTGGACAGATGATCCAGCGTGGCGAATTCTCGGGCGATGTGCGCGGGCTCGTAGTAAGTGGTCGAACGCGTGGCGCCCAGCCCCAGCTTGCGGGTCTGCCCCACCAGATAGGACAGAATCGGCAGCGGATCCAGACGCGTCGCATCCTGGGCGCCGTAACGCAACGCCACATCGCGGGAGCCGCCCATCTGGTCACCGACGGCCAGACGATCGGCGAAAAACAGAAAATCGAACAACCCTTCTTCCACCACCCGCGCCGTACGCGCGTAATACTCAGGGTCCAGATAATTGCCGATCGTTTCAGGGTGGCGCCAGGCCGCGTGACTGTGGATGACCGGGCCGGTCAGCAGAAAGGCAGACAGGTGAATTTGACGACTCATGGACAGTCTCCTGCTTAGTTGGCCTTGGGCACCCAGACGGCGATGTCGGAAATTTTCAGTGGCTTGGGAATCAGCCTGGCTTCGAAGTAGTAATCGGCGATGCGCTGCTGCTCGGCCAGTTGGTCGATCTTGACCGGCACGATGTCGTAGCTGCGACGGCTGTTGGCCAGCTCGACGGTTGCCGTCGGCAGGTTGCCCCACAGCGGCGCCAGGTTTTTCGCCGCTTCCTGCGGATGGCCTTTGACCCACTGCCCGGCGTCATGAAGGGTATCGAACACCACTTGCAGCACGTCCGGGTGGGCCTTGGCGAAGCTTGTATTGGCGACATAGAAACGGTTGTAGTTGGCAACGCCATCACTGCCATCGGCCAATACACGCACATGGTGCTCTCGCTGTTGCGTCGCCAGGAACGGGTCCCAGATCGCCCACGCGTCGACATTGCCGCTGGAGAACGCCGCCACGCCGTCCGGCGCTTCCAGGTAAACGGGCTGGATATCAGCGAGGGTCAGCCCGGCTTTTTTCAGCGCCGAGATCAACAGAAAGTTGCTGCCCGAGCCCTTGGACACTGCAACGCGCTTGCCCTTCAGATCGGCCAGGCTGTGGATCGGCGAGTTGTCCTGGACGATGATCGCCTGCGCAGTCGGCGACGGGTTTTCACGGGCGTAATAGGTCAGCGGCGTGTTGGCGGCCTGTGTAAACAGCGCAAAGGCATCCGCCACGTCAGCGTGCAGATCGACGCTGCCGGCATTCATGGCGCTCAACAGACCACTGCTGAACTCATGCCAGTTGACCGTGAAGCCCAGCGGTTTGAGGCGCTGCTCGAGCTGACCGTCGTTCTTGAGCAGAATCCACAGCGTGGAAGACCGCTGATAGCCGATATTGATGACCTGCTCGGCGTGGGCAGTGACCGTCGCCAGCAGCAGAGTGGCGGCGACGATGAGCGTGCGAAGGGACATGGCGATCCTTGGGTTGAAGGCGACTGAAGCGGACGCTCAGCATGGAAATGCATGAGCGTTCGGGTTGAAATTCTTTTTTATTATAAAAATAGCCCATGAATATGAAAGAAACGTATGGATCTAAGCTTATGCCCCTGCCCTCAGGGAACGTCCGATCATCGCCGACGGTCTAGCAATAGGCACACCTGCCGTTGACCAAGGAACCACACCGTGAACATTTTCGAAGCCCTGAGAGAAAGCCATGACCGGCAGCGCGGTTACGCCGATGCACTGATCCAGACCCACGGCGACAGCAAGGAACGCGTTGAGGCGTACAAGCAGCTCAAGGCCGAACTCCAGGCTCATGAAACCGCCGAAGAGCGCTTCTTCTATATCCCGCTGATGCAGTTCGACAATGGCGTCGATCTGAGCCGCCATGCCATTTCCGAGCACCATGAGATGGACGAGATGATGGAAGAACTGGATGAGACCGAGATGTCCAGCCCGGCCTGGCTGGCGACCGCCAAGAAGCTCTCGGAGAAGGTCCACCATCATTTGAAGGAAGAAGAGCAGAAGTTCTTCCAGATGGCCGGAAAACTGCTCGACGACAAGCAGAAAGAGAAACTGGCGGGCGAGTACGTCAAGGAATACGAGGAACAACTGGCCGAAGCCTGATCGCGATCAACGCTTGCAGACACAAAAAGCCCCGAATCATCGGGGCTTTTTCATACCAGCGGCGTGACACCAAGACGATTACGGATCGACCTGCGCCATCAGTTCCGCAACCGGTTCAGTGCGCTTGGCGTAACGCTGGGCGAGCACCGCGCAAACCATCAACTGAATCTGATGAAACAGCATCAGCGGCAGGATCAACACACCGATGGTACTGCCGGCGAACAGCACTTGCGCCATCGGGACGCCGGTCGCCAGGCTTTTCTTCGAGCCACAGAACAGAATCGTGATGCGGTCTTCCTGATTGAAGCCGAAGGCCTTGGACAGCAGGGTCGAGGCCGTCAGCACCAGCGCCAGCACCACACAGCAGACGACCACCAGACCGCCCAGTTGCCAGAGCGGAATCTTGTGCCAGATGCCTTCGTTGACCGCCTCGCTGAATGCGCCATAGACCACCAGCAGAATCGAGCCCTGATCGACGAACTTCAGCCAGCTTTTATTGCGCCCTACCCAGGCACCGATCCAGCGACGGGCGATCTGGCCGACAATGAACGGCAGCAGCAACTGCACGCTGATCTTGATGATCGCATCGAGCGTCGAGCCGCCCTCGCCGTGAACATTCAGCAGCAGCGTCACCAACAGCGGCGTCAGGAAAATCCCGAACAGACTCGACGCCGCTGCGCTGCAGATCGCCGCCGGAATATTGCCGCGCGCCAGCGACGTGAAGGCAATTGCCGACTGCACCGTGGCCGGCAGTGCGCAAAGGTAAAGGATGCCCATGTAAAGATCGTTGCCGATCAGCGGTGACAGCACCGGCTTGAGCGCCAGGCCCAGCAGCGGGAACAGCACGAAGGTCAGGCCGAACACCAGCAAATGCAGGCGCCAGTGGCCCGCACCGGCGATGATCGACTCACGCGAGAGTTTTGCCCCATGAAGGAAAAACAGCAGGGCAATGGCGATGTTGGTCAACCAGCCAAAGCCGACGGCGACCTGCCCACTGGCGGGCAAAAAGCTTGCGATGATCACCACGGCGACCAGCGTCAGGGTGAAGTTGTCAGGTAAGAACCGAGGGCGCGTCATCTCTTTCATCCGGATGTGCAGGAACATGGTGGCGACTTTAACGCGCCCTGAACGTGCAGGCTAACGCCAATATGTCGACCAATGCCGCGTAACGGACATACTTCAAGCGTGGGACGAAGTCGATGCAGCGGCCTGAGCGAGCCACAGCGCGGTGTTGCTTCAAGCCGCGCTGCGTCTGCTACCCGGGCGAATCATCCAGGTTTTACGACAGCCCGCCCTGAATCACGCGCATGACCGTCACCCGACGCTGACCTTGTGTCCGGTTGATCAGGTCGCTGAGCTGCGCCTGCCACTTGAGCACGTCCTTCTCCTGGGAGAGCGCCATCAACTGCTCCCAGCCCATCCCCGCCGGCGCGGCGCCTTGCGCACCAGGCGCCTCGGTCATGTGTTCACGCTTCAAAAGGTTTGCTGCAATTTCCGAGAGGGTGCTCAAGGTTGGCTCCAAGGCAGCTCATCTGGGAGCGTGCCGATTCGTGTCTGCGAGAAGGTGCAGGCGACCTTGCGTCAATTTTCGGTTGGCGAGGCGTCCTGTACAGGGGAAGTAGCAAGGTTCAGACCAACACGGGCAAGACTCTGGAAAGCGCGCGCTGGCAGCGTCGCCCCCTTCTGCGCACAGGCAGTCACGAGGGCAGCGGGTCGGGCCGGCCGGGACGAACGATGCCGTGATGCCGCAGCTTGCGATACAGCGTATTGCGACTGATGCCCAGCCGCGCGGCGACCCGAGCGACATGCCAGTGCTCGGCTTCGATCAGGCTGAGCAGCGTCTGACGCTCGGACTGATGCAAGGGGTTTAGCGCCACCGCCGAGGCGTCCGGCAACAGCTCGGCCACATCGTCGAGCGTCACGCGCCCTTCCCGGGCCAGCGCGATCAATGTGCGCAGGCAGGTGCGCAGTTGTCGGACGTTGCCCGGCCAGGGGTGCGCCAGCAAACGTTCCCTGACGCCCGGCTCCAGCTGAATCCGCAAGCCCTTGGCCTCGTTGCGCAGCAACAGGTCGAGCAGCGCGTCTCGGTCGGAGCGCTCGCGCAGCGGCGGCAGCTGCACGGCAAACCCGCCTACGCGATAGAACAGGTCCTCGCGAAAACGGCCGTCGGCCACGCAGGCCTGCAAGTCCTGATGGCTGGCACTGATCAGGCGAACATCCAGAGGACGCGCCGACGCACCGCCCAGCGGCACGACCTGACGTTCCTCCAGCACCCGCAACAGACGCGTCTGCAGTGCCAACGGCATGTCGGCAATTTCATCGAGAAAGAGGATTCCGCCGTGGGCCTGCTCCAGCTTGCCGACCATGCCGTCCTTGCGCGCGCCGGTAAAGCTGCCGCCACGGTAACCAAACAGCTCGCTTTCGATCAGCGACTCGGGAATGGCCGCGCAGTTGATCGCGACAAAAGGTTGGCCTGCCCTGCTGCTGGCCCGGTGCAGTGCCGCGGCGAAGGCTTCTTTGCCCGTGCCGGTTTCGCCTTGCAGAAATACCGGCACATCCCGCTCCAGTACCCGTAGCGCGCGGTCGAAGCCGCGTTGCAGGCGCGGATCCTCCAGGCACACGCGTGCATCCTTGATGCCGGGTTGCGAGGGCGTCGCCCGTGGTGGCGTACGCAGCGGTGCGCGAAGCTGAGCGTAAAACAGCCGACCGTCGAGCAAGCGCAGTGGCCAGCACACGCCAGGCTGAGCGCTGGCCTGACTCAGCAGGTGTTCGATGGGCGTCTGCACTAACGCTGCAAGCGGCTGGCCCACCAGTTGCGCCCGGGTCATGTCCCACAGATCCAGCGCGGCCTGATTGACCGAGCAGACGCGGGCGTCATCGTCGAAACCGAGCAGGCCTTCTCCCAGCAGCCCCACGAACCCGGCTTCCGGGTGAAAGCGCAACAGATAACGGTGCGGTTCATTGCCCAGGAAAAAGCAGCTTTCGATCAGTCTGGCGGACAGCTGGGTCAGCGCCATGGCCTGAAAATGCTGTGCGAGGCTCTGCTCTTTGCGCACCGAGGAAAGATTGAGCACCGCCAGCAATTCGCCGCTGGAATCGAATACCGGGCTGGCCGAACAGGTAAGCCCGACGTGTTTGCCGCGAAAATGCTCATCACGCCGAATCGTCACGTGGCGGCGCTCCACCAGGCAGGTGCCGACGCCATTGGTGCCCTCGTTTTCTTCGCTCCACACCGACCCCAGCCACAGCCCGGAGCGCTGGAACTCCGAACGCTCGGCCCCGTTGAATACGCTGTCGATCGCAACCCCGCGAGCGTCGGTCAGCAGCACCACACGACCGTCACGCCCGACCTGCTGGTGCAGGCTGTTCATCTGCCAGCGCGCGGCGGCGATCATGTGTTCCAGCGGCGCGCGGTGATCCTGCAGGCGCGGCTGCTCGAGGACATCGGGCGCGCGGCGGCTGGCGGGATCGAGTCGATGTTGATCCAGACAGCGGCGCCACGATCGGGTGATGGCAAGGTCAGGGCCTGGGCTTGCACTGGCGTGAGTGCCCTGCACCGCTTGCAGCACCTGCTGCGCGTGGGCGTTGATCAGGGTGGGCGTCATTATTGTTGTTCTCCGTGACGGGAAGCGACGGCTCAGTCCGCAGCTTAGACCAAGAGACCGCCCCCGGCCGCCCGCGCGCCGCGTGACACTGTGTCACCGAGTCATATCGCCAGCGTGACACTCCGCCGATCTCAAAACACTGGCCAATCTTCCAAAAACCGGTCTGCCACGCAGGTTTGGCCGAGGTGGCCCGACGCTTGCTCTGATCCGGTCCGGTACAAAAACAACAAGATCGGGAGAAGCCCCCATGAACATCGCCGTAGAAACACCTCATCAAACGCCGACCACCGAACTGGCCGCCTGGGTCGACAATCTGGGTCAGCGGCTCGCCCAACGGGACCTGGACGGCGCCCTGGAACTCTTTGCCGACGAATGCTACTGGCGAGACCTGCTGCTGTTCAGCTGGAATCTGGTGACACTGGAAGGCCAGCCCGCGATCCGGGACATGCTCGAAGCGCGCCTGGACCTGACCCGGCCCGAGCAGTGGCAGCTGGACGGAGAAGCGACGCTGAACGACGGTGTGCTCGAAGGCTGGATCAGCCTTGAGACAGACGCCGGTCGCGGCAAAGGCTACGTGCGTCTCAAGGACGGCCTGTGCTGGACCCTGTTGACGACCCTGCGCGAGCTCAAGGGGTTCGAAGAGCCCACCGGCCGCCGGCGACCGATGGGCGCCAGTCATGGTCACGGCCACGCCGACGGGCGCAACTGGCTGGAGCGTCGCCGCGATGAAGAAGCGTCGCTGGGCCGCACCGTTCAGCCTTACTGCCTGATCGTTGGCGGAGGTCAGGGCGGCCTGGGCCTGGCGGCGCGGCTCAAACGCATGGGCGTGCCGACCCTGATTGTCGACAAAGCCGAGCGCCCCGGTGATCAATGGCGCGGACGCTACAAATCGCTGCGCCTGCATGACCCGGTCTGGTACGACCACATGCCGTACCTGCCCTTCCCCGATCACTGGCCGGTGTTCACGCCAAAGGACCAGATCGGCGACTGGCTGGAGATGTATGCCAAGGTCATGGAGCTCAATTACTGGCCGCGCACCGAATGCGTAAGTGCGCGCTTCGACGAGCAAGCGGGCACCTGGACGGTTCAGGTGCAGCGTGACGGCGAGCCGCTGACACTGACGCCGACCCAGCTGATTCTGGCCACCGGTATGTCCGGCGTGCCGAACGTACCTGCCTACCCCGGCGCCGAACACTTCCAGGGTCAGCAGCATCATTCCAGCCGGCATCCGGGCGGCGATGCCTGGCGCGGCAAGCGCGCGGTGGTGATCGGCGCGAACAATTCGGCCCACGACATCTGCGCCGACCTGGTCGAGAACGGCGCCGACGTCACGATGGTGCAGCGCTCCAGCACGCACATCGTGCGCTCGGACAGCCTGATGGACCTGGTGTTTGGCGGCCTGTACTCGGAGGATGCCGTGGAAAGCGGCCTGACCACCGACAAGGCCGACATGCTCTTCGCCTCCATTCCCTACAAAGTCATGCCCGCTTTCCATCGGCCGGTGTTCGACGTCATCAAGGCGCGTGACAGAGACTTCTACGAGAGTTTGAGCCAGGCAGGTTTCATGCTCGATTTTGGCGACGACGAGTCGGGCCTGTTCATGAAATACGTGCGGCGCGGCTCCGGTTATTACATCGACGTGGGCGCCTCGGCGCTGATTGCCGATGGCACCATCAAACTGAAAAGCGCGCCGGGCCTGGGTGTCGAGCGCATTGAAGCGGACACGGTGGTGCTCAACGACGGCAGTCGCCTGCCCGCAGACCTGATCGTCTACGCCACCGGCTACGGATCGATGAACGGCTGGGCAGCGAAGCTGATTTCCCAGGAAGTCGCCGATAACGTCGGGCCCTGCTGGGGTCTGGGCTCGGGCACCACGAAAGATCCTGGTCCGTACGAGGGCGAACTGCGCAACATGTGGAAGCCGACGCGGCAGCCGAACCTGTGGTTCCACGGCGGCAACCTGCATCAGTCACGGCATTATTCGCTGTACCTGGCGTTGCAGCTCAAAGCGCGTTTCGAAGGGCTTGCCACTCCTGTCTATGCCCCGCCCCGCGCACCCGGCGACGAAGTAGGCGCCACTGCCTGACGCTGAGCCCCGATGCATGATCGGCGAGTAAAAACCGAGGACGATTGAGCAGGACCTTCCTGTGCAATCGCGCCCCGGTCCGGGCAGGCTTGATGAAGCGTTCAGGGCGCTGCGTCAGTCGAGGGGGTATTCGCGCCCGATCACTTGAGGGTCGAACGCCGTGCGACTGAAGATGCGGTGTACCATCGGCGCGAAATGACTCAGTGCAGGTGTCGGATACTCCGGGTCGAACGACGACTGGTCCCAACGCTCACAGAAATCCACGCAGCTTTGATAATACGGATGCCCTTTGTAGCGATCGCGCTCGTTACGGTCGCCGCCGTAGTGATGCGCGTAGTAGAAATTCTGAAACAGCCCGTGATGGTGCAGTATCCAGGTGACTTCGTTGCGCACGTAGGGCCGGATGATCGAGGCCGCGTACTGCGAGTGGTTATAGGGCGCCAGACTGTCGCCCAGATCATGAATCAGCGCGCCGACGATCATCTCTTCGTCCGCGCCGTCCGCCTCTGCCCGGGCCGCCGCCTGCAACGCGTGTTCAAGGCGATTGACCTTGTAGCCGCTGAGCGTATGGGCGGACGCCTCGAGGGCTTCGAGAATCCGCTCCGGCAGGAGGCTGTTGTAGTCCTGCTCCAGGCGCTCGAGGAAGTGATACTCCTCGGCTGTGCCTGCCTTCATTTCAATGAACGCAACCTGCTCCACTTTCACTTCTCCTGTACATGGCCGAGGATTTTGAGGGCGCTGGCGTAGCGTTCGCGCGGGCCGTCCAGATCGATGTAACAGCCCTGAAGATGACGATGCCCTTCGCTGGGGTCATAAGCCGTGCGACCGTGCAGCACGCGGCTGTTGTCGAACAGCATCAGTTCGCCCGGTGCCAGCTTGAAGCGGATTTCGTTCCCCGGATCGGTAAACAGTTCGCCCAGACGCTTGCGCGCCCGATGGAAGCGCCGCAGCGTCTGGACGTCGAGCAACGGCAGTGCATCGAGCCGTGGGCTGTAATGCACGCCCAGGGTTCGGCCTTGACGGTCGGTGTTGATGATCGGCCGATGCGTCACCAGTTCGGTGCCTTTGTCGACGAACCGGTATCTGACCGGAATCGAGCACAGCAGCTCGTAGCCCTCGGGGTCTTCCTCGGCGAGCAGGCTGACGACATTGATGCTGTCGACGAGGGTCGACAGCCCTCCCCCCCTGGCTTCGGATCTTAATGCGAAGACCATTCCTACTCTACGCGCCATTGGGCGGGAAGCATCTCCTTGAGGAGCCAAATCGAGCAAATCACAGTACACTGTACATTTATACAGCACTTGACTGACAGAGCCCCAATCAGCGCCTCATACCTGCCCTAATGGCAAGTAATTCATTATGATGACCATCGAATTCGGCTCTCTCGGTCAGAAATGCGCCGATTAGGAACGCAAACGAGGGGGCTAGGAAAGGATATGGCAGAGACACAGATTGAATGGACAGACTCTACTTGGAATCCGGTAGCAGGTTGCTCCATCATTAGTGCCGGGTGCAAAAACTGCTATGCCATGGAAATGGCACGTCGGCTTGAAGCCATGGGCACCCCGAAGTACATGGGTTTGACCCGCAAAAAGAACAAACGCATCGTCTGGAACGGCTCTATCGTAGAAGACCATGACTCTTTGGCGATTCCGTATCGCTGGAAGAAACCCCGCAAGGTTTTTGTGAACTCAATGAGTGACCTCTTCCATGAAAAGGTCAGTGACGAGTTCATCGTTGCCGTGTGGAAGGTGATGCGAGAAACCCCGCATCACAACTATCAAATTCTGACCAAGCGCCCGGAGCGGATGAAACAGATCCTCAACGAAGTCATCACTGAGGTTCTACCCAACGTCTGGCTGGGCACGTCCATTGAAGATAAAGATGCCGCTGGACGAGTCCAGTTCCTGAAAGACACCCCTGCGCAAATCAGGTTCATCTCTTTCGAACCGCTCATAGGGCCAGTGGGCAGCATTGATCTCACGCAGATCGACTGGGCCATTGTAGGTGGCGAGAGCGGCAACAAGGCGCGTCCGGTTAAGGAGGAGTGGATCGATGAGATCTACAACCAGTGCCTGGACAGTGGTACAGCATTTTTCTTCAAGCAATGGGGGACGTGGGGTAAAGACAACGTCCGACGTTCGAAAAAAGCCAACGGCAGAGAATACCGTGGCAAGACCTGGGACGAAATGCCTGTAAAGCTGGTGGGCATGGCGTAGAAGAAACACGGTAGCCTGACAAGGAATATCCATGGTAGGAAAGAATTATGCTTGGGGAGAAGGCGCAGTACTCTCCGAGCACTCAAGGAAAAAGCACCAGATTCTTCGCGAGTACTTCTACAACTACGTGATAACACGGTGTAGATCGCCTCAGGTTAGAAAATTCCGCCTGGCCGTTGTTGATGGCTTCAGTGGTGCTGGCCGATACAACTGCGGAGCGGCAGGGTCTCCAATCATCTTCGTTGAAGAGTTGAGCCGAGCCATCACGGCCATCAACGTGAAGAGAGCTGTGGATAAGATGCCACTGGTTGAAATCGAGTGCAGTCTTATCCTTAATGACGCTGAGCCAGATGTCATTGACATTCTCAAGACCAATCTTGCCCCAGCGCTGCTGGAACATACAGGCTCAAATCCTCACCTTAAAGTTAATCCGCACTACTTTAGTGAGCTTTTCGAAAACGTCTACCCGGCTATCAAAGGCTTGATTCGTACAGAGCGTCACAAGAGCATTATCTTCAACCTTGATCAATGCGGTCACAGCCATGTGGAGACGGAGTCTCTGGTTGACATGATGGGCCTCAATGAATCTGTTGAGATCTTCTACACGTTCATGATTGAGGCGCTGCTGGCGTTTTTAAAGAAGAACGATCCCGAGGCTCTAAAGGCGCAACTGTCATACCTTCAACTGACCAGCCACGACTTTGAAATACTGGTTCAGCACACCTCCAAGCGTGAATGGCTGGGAGCCGCAGAGCGGATCGTGTTCAACAGCTTCAAAAAGTGCGCAAGATACGTCAGTCCATTCTCCATCAACAATCCTGATGGCTGGCGTTACTGGCTCATTCATCTCGCCAACTCCCACAGGGCTCGCCAGGTGTACAACGACATCCTCCACCAAGACAGCGAAACCCAAGCCCACTACGGTCGATCAGGCCTCAACATGCTTGCCCACGACCCAAACCAAGGAAAGACGCTTTATCTATTCAACGCTTCTGCCAGGGAACAAGCGAATGAGGAGCTGTTGGAAGACATTCCAAAATTCCTTCACGACTCAGCACCAACGCTGCAGGTGAAAGATTTTTACGAGAGGATCTACAACAACACGCCAGCTCACAGCGACGACATCAACTCTGCGCTACTCGGGAGCAATGAGATCGTGATCAAGACTTCGACAGGTGGAACCAGGCGCAAGGCTACCCAAATCCACACTGATGATGTCATCGCGTTCAAGCAACAACGGAGCTTCTTCTTCCCCAAAAAATGAGTAGCCGTGGCCACGGAATGGCCAGGCTACCTTCACTTCACTCGGGTGTAGGTCTTGCCTGAAAGGATGTCCCGGATTTGCAGGATGGTTGCCCCGGTGCGATCTGAAATTTCCTCGGGCTCATGTGCTGAGGACAGGTCGTGGATGGCTGCCACCTGCTCAAGAGAAAGCCGGTCGGAACGGCTGCAGATCTGGGCAGCGGCCCACACGTCGTCCTGCCACTTTTCGGCCAGAGTCATACTGGGTAGCGCTTGGCCTGAGTGCCTGTCCAACCAATCGCCGAGAGCCCGCTCGCGATCATCAGGCAATGCGATCTCGCCCTTGGCAAGGATTGAATGCTCTCTAAGGTATCGCAGGCCGGCCTTTCCGCCCGGAATCATGTTGAGACGTCTTTCATCGTTCCAGTGTCCGTCAATCACAAATTTTTCGGTACTGTAGAGCGCTTCGAGATCATCAGTGATCGCCATTACTTTGTGATGGATGTAGGTGATCTTGCCCGCGTCCCTCTCCTCTCGAAACTTTTTATGGAAGCGCAATTGGCTGCCTTTATCCACCGCCCGCATGTGCTCAGCCCACCGACTCAGCCAGCGCCGCTTCGTGATGCCGACGTAAAAGAAACCGTCGTCCGGATACGAGCCTCCCTCCCCGAAAATGTGCTGATACAGCGCGTAAGCCTTATCTGGCCATTGCTGAGGTAAGAGCAGATAGTGAGCCGGGATGGTGAAAACGATGCTGGGCAATGTGACACCCGATACGTGCCGAGGCGGTGGAAACGTGCGTAGAGCAGTGAGCAAGGCCTGATCGGTAACCACGTCTAGCCGAATCAATGGGCCTATGGCTATCTCGTTGTCGGAGAGTGGACGTGCGGAGGTAAAATCCTTGCTTCCAACAAATCGGTGCCCCTGCCTAACCACTTGCTGTGGCGCGATGAATATCTCGCGATTCCCGAGCGCGATCAAATGAACTACAGGTATTAATTGCCCAGGGAATAGACGAAACGTGCCATGGGGTGTGCGAGCAACATTCAGCCACTGCTGCCCATATTCACTGGTGCACCACTGAGTCAGGAGCTTCTCAATTTCCCCGAGCCTACGGTGCATCGACTTGGGCGCTAGATGCTGCCACCAGACCCGATTCAGCGTAACCATTGAAAGCCCCCGAAGGATGACGTCTGGCTCAACCTATAGTGCAGCGTGGCTCAATCAGTCTCCAATCAAACCACAGGCTTACCCTCACCGAATGACGAAAAGCCGTCTGTCTTAGCCATGCGGCTTTCGCGTGAGACCGAGACTAATTATTAGGCCAGCCAAGACTCAACAACATCGCTCCCGTGCTCAGCTTTCCACGCCTTGAGTGTCTTGTGATTCCCACCCTTGGTCTCAACGGCTTCACCGTTGCGAGGGTTCTTGTACACCTTCACGGAGCGAGCTTTCCGAGTGCCCGTCTCAGGCACAACAGCGCACACTGCATCACGGGGATCATGGATGCTTACCGACAGGAATATCGCTTTGCTCGTGAGGCTCTTGGAAAACCGATGAGCCCCACCTGAAAGCGAGACCGCAACTTGGCAGTGTAGCTCTCTAATCAGCTTCAGTCAGGAGCCCTTGCGGCCACCCTGATTCGGATTGAGTTGCTTGCCCCGGTTACCTTGCGCCTTGTCCCAGATGACATTTGTTCCAGGGGTGCCTCGATTGGGATTCTTCTGGTCAGAACGGGCGTCTTGAGGTGCTTTCGGTGTATTGGCCATGTCAGTCTTCCTCTTCGGAACGATCTCCCCAATGATCTGGGCGCTCGTCGTAACCACGTGATTGCCAGTAAGCATCGTTGTTTTCGTTGAGCTGGTTGGCACGATGTCATTGTCGCGTTTGATACTCATAGTCTTTCCTTACAAGGGGATTTTAGCCCGCGTGACAGATGCCATCGGGTAACGCCATTTTTGAAGGATTGGCAGATCGCCAATAGGGAACTCGCGAGAAAATCTTCACTTCTCGCGTGTCGGGCACTCAAACGATCCTAGGTCGTCCACTAGGCGGGTGTAAACCAGCATCAGGCTCAGAATCCTGACTGCAGGACGAAATGGTAATATTAGGCCAGTAACACATCCCCGCGAGACGCCCGATGGCCACAGATTTGACAGAAGAAGAGATGCGCCGCGCACCCTTCGGGAGCACCGCGCGATCACCACAGGCACCTGACCTCGCAGCACCTGCTCCGCTACCAGAGATCGCGTCCTCGCCACCGGTAGAACCAGTACCGAAGAAGAAATCGTCAAAAGCGTTCACCCGCGCCTCAGAGTGATACTGCAGGTTGGCAACCAATTCGAGGGTAAGACGTTCGAGCTGATCCATGAAGCGGATACATTGAGCGCCCTGTTGGCCGAGCAAGAAGAGGTGAAGGTGGCAAGGAAGAAATACGGCTACGTTACCAAGATTTCAGTGGAGTCGACGTAGCCTTCGATATCGATCGTGGCTTATCTCGAGATGCTACAGATGCTGTACACCCAGCAGGAGCTTCACGAATCTGCCTCGTGGGACGAAACAGAGGCTATCTCCAAAATTATATAGCCATCGGTCAACGCATTTGAGGGATAAACAATGGATCCACAGTTTTTTGATTCCGTATCAGTTACCGTAGATAAACTCCAAAAAATCGCACCATTTTTCGTAGCTGCGATGGCTGCACTGTACATTGTGTATTTATGCGCAATCACGGAGTCACTGTTTTTAATCAAGAGCCGATTGTCTGACCTAATCAGTAGCAAACACACTTTCAATCACGAAAAATTAAAGAGACATCAGCAGCAAGAACTTGACCTCAATTATTTTAATTTCAAATTCAAGCTAAACGTCAAAACGCCCTATGCGATGGACAAGTTAATCGCATGGGCAGAGCGTTCTGCGATCCGGCTGGACGAGCTGAAGAAAGCGCGACCGTATCTGAACCCCACAGAGCAAACCTTCAACATCCCAACCCCGAAGTTTTTGAAGACATTTATACTGCTAGCAGTGCTGGTCGCGGCTGGTTTTTTCTTCGCCATCCACACACCCAATGCTGCGTTGATAAAGGTGAACAAAACCGGGCAGTGGTTTTGGGTGACTGACAGTGAAGCTTTCTCCTTCACGTCGTATCTACCTAAGCCCTTGCATGCAGCAGATGCTTGGAATTTGAACTCAGGAAACTGCCTGCTGGATACAACTGCAGCTCCATTGCCTGACGAATGGGATAAAAAAGTAATTTGCTACGTCATGCTGGATAACAAAAAAGGATATGTGAAGGACACTATCCAAGAACAGAAGGCACTGGCGTGGGTTCTTTCTTTTCCATGGCTGCTAGTACCTGTGGCCGTGCTCCAGGGAAGTAGGAGGCGTCGCCATGCTACAGAGCTTTTGAGGCGCAGCCAGAAGAAGCTGCGATTCGGCGACGGTCCGCTGCCAGAGTACGCGAGGTATTACCACGACTAGCTTTCTGCTCGGAGTTTCGATATCGGCTCTCACAGGACTGGCACCGATGTCCCCTGTGACAACTGCCTTTCTCTAAAAGAGCCTCTGAGCCTTTGATTACAGGAAGTACATTGCCAACGCTTGACCATTGGGACTATAAGCTTCTCCGTTTACCTAAGCTGATTGAGTGCCTAGTGATGGAGGTCATGGGAAGCGACCATGAGCCACCTTGCTGGTAGGGCCTGGGCATATATCCATTGATTCTCGGACATCCATGCACTTTGTGATGCACGCTGAAGCCCCTGATCCGGGTCGCGCGCTTGAGGCCTTGGTATTAGCCAGAAACAACCCGTACCGCACCATAGAACAGCTACGGGTCTTTGCCACCGACTACGATGGAATACGTTGGAATTGTGGCTGGGTTGATGTGAAGGTCGGTGAATCACAGTATCGCGCTGGCGGCTATCAGGCGTGATACAGGTCATCATGACCATTGCGTCGGGTTATGGCGTAGCCAAACATCGCGGAGCGGAAGTGATCTACGACCGTGATCTCGAGCTTCCTCATCCACCGCCAAGAAGGCGGCAAGATCCGGCTCCGGAAGGGTCGCCGAATACCGCCACTGTGGCTGGTCGCAGAGACGGGAACACACTCTGGGTATTGCGGGGGCTTCCGCAGATTTTCGTGCACCCTATGCAGAGAACTGGATTAGCGAACCGTTCAATATCTTACTCGGTCAAGTCGTTTACCCTCGATTGGTTGCTAGAAATATGGGCGACGGCACCGCCTAAATATCCTTAAGAGTAGTGCCTGAGCACGTAGCAAATTACGCGATTTCCTCGATCCTTTCCGCTACGACGTTGCCAGATCACCAGCACTTTTGGGAGCTCTATGATGCCATCCTATCGATGGTTGTTTACGCCCGGAATGAAGCCGGCGAGCCGAACTTTCAGGTCAATGCTCTCACGCACTATTACCAAGAGCTTGCTCAGGCGACATCCGGCTCAAACTGGGCGCTGTGCATGACCCTAGCCAGCATCATCGAGGGAGCCGCCGACCTGATGTTTCCAGCCAGCGAGCGAGCGAGCGAGCGAGCGAGTCTCAGATACAGATCCAGCGATGATCAAGAGCCTCAAGGCCCACATTCAAGAATGGAAGGGAGACAAGCATCTTCGTGGGCGATACTCGACTCATTTGCAAGATTCCCACGTTGCCAAAATCATTCTGGGCATTCGGGCTTGAAATACGACTGCGTACCGGCCCTTTTAAAGCCGAGAGGAAAAGCTAGCCACGATCCGGAGTCGTTTGGACGAGGGCATCAGGAAGTTCGAGAAGCGCTTTTTGATCACTGGGTTTCCACTTTAAAGACTGCCGGGCTGAACCCGAAGCACGACGGCGTGTTTGGGTTCGGAGTTTGCACTGGCCTGCTTGGCGGAGATGAGCGTAGGCCCTCTCAGCTCAGGTATCACAGGAAGGCTGTTGCTCCGCTCGCTCACCGAGTGTCGAATTTCTCTCGCCTACCTAGTGCGCTGCGGCACCGATAATATGTGGAAGAAATTCCGCTCCTACGGTGCCGGTCAGGCCAAGTTAGCTCTGCTCAAACACGAGGAGATGTCCGGCCAGAAACCTCAGTTTGTGAACCAGGAAACCTTGGAGGCTCTTTCAAACGAGGACTTTTTCCAAGAGTACATCGAGATCGATCTTGGCCACTGGTGCGGAAAGGATCTACGTCGATCAGCAGACGAGTTAGGCACGAAAGAAGACTACGACCGTTACTACGGTTGGGCGTCTGGTTTCGTGCACGGCCAGTGGGGTGCGAGGAGGGATACCAATTTCACGCACTGCCTCAATCCTCTACACCGCTTTCACCGAATTCCACTGCCGAGGCATCGCATGCTGGAACCTACCATGGCCGACGCAATCAACCTGGTGAACTCAATTCTTAGTGATGTGAATGCTGCTTATCCCGGCCTTGAAGATCGATTCCCGCCGGATATGCAGGACGACTCAGATACAGCCAGCTCTAGCGAGCAGAAATAAACGATGAGTATGTTCTTGCGCACTGCAAACCTGGTCTAGAGAAACGCGATACTTCAGGGTGCCCCATCCTTGGGGCCCATCCAAAGGGATGACTTTGCCTCAATCCCCCGTTCTCAGACGCTGAGTTCGGGAGGGGTCAGCAGTTACTGCGTATGGCACAGCTGAGAACACCAGCGGCAACCATTAGACTGCCGGAAGGTGAGCCGCGCCTGTTGAACGGCGGTGTAGCAGGAAAGGTGATATCCCAGATCCAAGCGATTGTGGAGCGCTGGGAGGTACTGACACGTGGTGGTGTGCACCTCATGATCACCGTTAGTCTGCGCATTGCGATTAACCAAATACTGAGCCATATCAGTTACCCCGCTCTTTGTTGGACTGAGAGAGCACTGAAGCAGCGAGCTTCTTAGTGGTAGCGTTGTATTTGCCGCTTTCAAGAACATGGCTGGCCTTGGTTTCCATATCCGCACCGGTTTGCTTACCGGTAGAGGATTGAGCCATTGCCGAGCCTGCGAGCTCTTTTTGGATCGCTGAGGAGCTGTCGCTGCGCAGGATTTGGGACGCTAGGCTCGCCACAGAGGACGAAGTTTGTTTGGTATTTTTAAGCACGATTAAGCGCTCCTATACTGCTTTAGGGTTAGCAGGCAGGAGCGACCCCTGAGCGGAAATTCGAGAGGGATGATTGACACCCCAACTCGGATTTCTCTCTAATGCGCGCGTCCTGCCATCGTAAACGTTGATTCAGGGTGGGCGGGTGTACGTGCTCGGCGACCACACTTGGCACGTGCATCCGCTGTTTTGACTGAATCCTTCGCAGACCGCGAAAACACAAGACGTCGTGCTTTTCGCTGATCTTTTTACAAGATAATGGGGTCAATCTGTCATTGCAAGGTGATGGCATGTGGATGACCAGTGAATAATTTGCCGCGTTGGATCCAAACATCTGCTGTATGTATGGCCAGCCCTTTAAAATTGGGCCTTCCACCCGCGCCATCCGGAAATATTTCGAAACACTCTCAAAAACTCTCATGATTTGGCGACTTCCAGCATTGGAATTTAGGTGCGAAATCAACAAATTTGTGGCGTCAAATAAACACAGAGATTTCACCGCACATTTCCAAGATTTGCCTCGGCTATTGCGAGGTATTTGCGGACGCTTGAACACAACGTTGCTATTAGGCGCCTACAAATTCCTTTCACCGACTTCAAGTAAATCAGATAATCCACTCAAGGCGGTGATCTGATTTACGGCAATGGGATTACCTCCTAACTGACCCCGAAAGCGCATTTGCCTTTTCCGCGAAATTGGCAGCCAGCACAATCATCGCTTTCTCTGCCTCCATCGGTACAGTTTTCATCGAGCCTGCATTGAAGGGTGCTGTGGTCGTATTCGCTCATCAGTTGAGTGCACTCGGCATATACCTTATTCCTGAGCTCCGCCACTATCGCCAAACCGAAATCCAGCCCTGCCGTTACACCCGCCCCGTTGATTCGGTTTCGGACATTCACGACCCTGCTGTCGACAGGGGTGGCGCCGAAATCCGCGAGTGCTTTCCGACCCGACCAGTATAGGGAAACGCTGTGGCCTTTCAGGAGCCCAGCAGCCCCAAGGATCAACGATCCGGAACAGACGCTGGTTATGTATTTGGCCCGCGCGCCCCGATCAGGTACCAAGTCCAGAGTCGCTTGATCGGAGACAGCTTGCAGCGTTCCGTCCCGTCCCACCTGGAGCGAAAACCACTGTCAGGTCGCGCGGGCAGGTCTCAAATGTGGCGCTTGGGACAACGGTGAGCCCGGCGTCACTGGTAACCGGCCCAGGGTTAGCGACGATGTGGATTTACCCCATAAGAACGCCGAACATGCAGTGCGGCACAATGAGATCCATCACCGTCATGCCTGATAGACCAACATGCCGATCTATTCATCCCCCATCTAGGGCACTTTGTCCATTTCGCGCCCCCCCTTCAATAATTCTGCATACTGCTCAATCGACATAGTCTTATGACTGAGCATGCCAATTCGCATTGCTATCGTTGGGCCAATTGGGATAAAGACCGTCCCGTACTCAGCCGCCTTTAATGCGTTTTGATGAAGCCAGCCGACGAGCCGCAGCGGTGGCCGTGGAGGCGTTCGACCAGAAGCTGGGAGCCGACATCAAAGCGTTCCAGTTCCGAAATATTCGTCCCAAAGCGGCGAGCGAAATCGAAGACCTGGCCGTCGCGAGCAAGCTACTCGGCCATTCCGACAAGCGCATTGCCGAGATCGTCTATCGCCGCGTAGGCGAGATCGTGCCCCCTACCAAATAAGCCTGCGGTGCGTGCGAGTTTCGGAACGCCCACAAAAATTTCGGAACGCCGCTCGGTCAGAAAGGGTGATGGAACCAAACGCCAGAAACGACAAAGCCCCGAAAAACGGGGCTTTGACGGTACAGAATATGGCGGAGGCGCAGAGATTCGAACTCAGGGACCTGTTACAGTCGGCAGTTTTCAAGACTGCTGCCTTAAACCACTCGGCCACACCTCCAATTGCGTTGCGGGCGCCATAATACCGGAATGAAACAAGCTGTCAAACTCTCTGCCTGGCGCGGGGCTTCAGCTCTGTTATGATCTTTGCAACTTGAGATTTCAAACCGCTCATTTCACATCAGGAGTAGCGCCATGCGCGAACAGGATTACGCAGTCAACAACCGCGTGCAGGTCGAGCAGCTAGAGGTTAGCCGCGTCCTGCGCAACACTTACGGCCTTCTGGCCCTCACTCTCGCATTCAGCGGCATCATGGCGTTCGTCGCGCAGCAGATGAACGTCCGCTACCCGAATGTTTTCGTCGTGCTGATCGGTTTCTACGGTCTGTTCTTCCTGACCAACAAACTGCGCGACTCGGCGTGGGGCCTGGTATCGGCGTTCGCGCTGACCGGCTTCATGGGTTTCATCCTCGGCCCGATCCTCAACCGCTACCTGGGCATGCAGGGCGGCGCTGAGATCGTTTCCTCGGCGTTCGCCATGACCGCGCTGGTGTTCGGTGGTCTGTCGGCCTACGTGCTGATCACCCGCAAGGACATGAGCTTCCTCGGTGGTTTCATCACCGCTGGCTTCTTTGTCTTGCTGGCCGCTGTGCTGGCGAGCATGTTCTTCCAGATCAGCGGGCTGCAACTGGCTATCAGCGCAGGCTTCGTCCTGTTCTCGTCGGTCTGCATCCTGTTCCAGACCAGCGCCATCATCCACGGTGGCGAGCGCAACTACATCATGGCAACGATCAGCCTGTATGTTTCGATCTACAACCTGTTCATCAGCCTGTTGCAGATCTTCGGCATCATGGGCCGCGACGACTGATTCGACGCGTCATTCAACAAAAAGCCCGCTTCGGCGGGCTTTTTGCTGTCTCGCGTTCATGAATTCTTTATCATTGCCTGCATTGACCACACCGTTTTGCTGCCGAGCCGCCCATGAAGTTCGCGATTGCCCTCTACTCCCCTGCTCACGCGCCCTCGTCGCGCCGCGCCTTGCTGTTCGCGCAGGCGGTCCTGGCAGGCGGCCATGAAATCGTGCGGCTGTTTTTCTACCAGGATGGCGTGCACAGCGCGTCGTCCAACATTGTGACGCCGCAGGATGAACAGGACGTTGCGGCGCAGTGGCGGGACTTTGTGACAGGCAATCAACTGGACGGCGTCGTCTGCATCGCCGCTGCCCTGCGCCGTGGCGTTCTCGACGCGGACGAAGCCCGGCGTTATTCGCGCCCGGCCGTCAATCTCGCGGCGCCTTGGGAATTGTCCGGTCTGGGCCAGTTGCACGATGCGGTGCAATCGGCCGATCGCCTGATCTGCTTTGGAGGGCCATGACATGGCGAAGTCATTGTTGATCATCAGTCGGCAGGCGCCATGGTCCGGGCCAAGTGCTCGCGAAGCGCTGGACATCGCCCTTGCAGGCGGCGCGTTCGATCTCCCGCTGGCAATGCTGTTTCTGGACGACGGCGTGTTGCAGCTGCTGCCCGCCCAGGCCGCCGGCGAACTGCAGCAGAAGGACATCACCGCCAACCTGCAGGCGCTTTCGATGTTTGGCGTCGATGATCTGTTTGCCTGCCACACCAGCCTGGCCGAGCGTGGGATGGGCCCAACTGAACTGAACGTCGAGACGCTGCAGGTCCTGCGCGATCAGGAGATCGCCGCGCTCATTGACCGTTACGACCAGGTGATTACGCTCTGATGTCGACTTTGCATGTGTTATCTCACTCGCCTTTTACAGACACGCGCCTGAACAGCTGCCTGCGCCTGCTTGGCAGCGCCGATGCGATTCTGCTCTGCGGCGACGCCACGTACGCGCTCAGTGCTTCGACGGCACCGCGTCAGGCGCTGGAAGCGCGGGCCGACAATCTGTTGTTGTTTGTGCTGGACGAGGACGCCAAAGCGCGAAATCTCCCACTGCCGGAATGGGCAACGGCTGTCGACTATCCCCGATTCGTCGCATTGTCAGTGCAATACGACAAGGTCAACACCTGGCTATGAAGCAACTTATCGTCGAAGGACGTACCCTGGCACTGGACAAGGACGGCTACCTCGAAGACCTGCACGCCTGGTCTGACGAGGTTGCCCAGGCCCTGGCGCTGGAGGAAGACATCGTCCTGACCGCCGAGCACTGGGAAATCCTGCGGCTGCTGCGTGACTTCTACGCCGAGTTCCAGCTGTCACCCGCCACACGGCCGCTGGTCAAGTACACCGCGCTCAAGCTCGGGGCCGAAAAAGGCAACAGCCTGCACCTCAACCGTCTGTTCAACGGCACTCCTGCCAAACTTGCCGCCAAGCTGGCGGGCCTGCCCAGACCGACCAATTGCTTATGACTGATTTCGCCCCACTCGTTACCGAAACGCCCGCCGAGCACCCGTTCGCACAGTTCGTGCGCATTCTGGGGAAAGGCAAACGCGGCGCGCGCAACATGACGCGCGAGGAGGCCCGCGAAGCGATGGGCATGGTGCTCGACCAGAAGGTCGAGGACACCCAGCTTGGCGCCTTCCTCATGCTGCTGCGCCACAAGGAAGAAAGCGCGGAGGAACTCGCGGGTTTCACCGCAGCGGTGCGCGAACGACTGAACGCGCCGCCGCTGGCGGTCGACATCGACTGGCCGACCTACGCCGGCAAGAAGCGCCATCTGCCCTGGTACCTGCTGGCCGCCAAATGCCTCGCGCAGAACGGCGTGCGGGTGCTGATGCATGGTGGTGGCGCTCATACTGCGGGCCGTCTTTACAGCGAACAACTGCTCGACCTGCTGGGCATTCCGCTGTGCCGCAACTGGCAAGCGGTCGGTCAGGCGCTCGAACAACAGAACATCGCGTTCATCCCGCTGCGCGACTGGGCGCCGCAGTTGCAGCGCATGATCGACCTGCGCAACACGCTGGGGCTGCGCTCGCCGATCCACTCTCTGGCGCGCATCCTCAATCCGCTCGGGGCCCGCTGTGGCTTGCAAAGCATTTTCCATCCGGGCTATCAGGCTGTGCACCGCGACGCGAGCAGCCTGCTGGGCAATCACGCCATCGTCATCAAGGGCGACGGCGGTGAAATCGAAATCAACCCGGACACCATCAGCCACCTTTACGGCACGACAGCGGGTCAGGCCTGGGACGAAGAGTGGCCGGCGCTGTCCGATCGTCGTCATGTCAAACCCGCGACCCTCGACCCGCAGCAACTGATTGCCATCTGGAAGGGCGAAGCGCAGGACAGCTATCCGCAGCTGGCACTGATCGCCACGATCGCGCTGGCATTGCGGGGCCTGGGCATGCCAAGGCCCGAAGCGTTCGAACGCGCCGAGCAATTCTGGGCAAACCGGAATAAATCGATTTAATCGATTATTACCGCCCATTCTTTGCGCTATTTGTTCGAACGATTCTCTTTAGACTGATCTCCAACGTACATCTGTACACATCTATTTGGAGTCAGACATGGGCCTTCTCGTTGAAGGACGCTGGCAAGACCAGTGGTATGAAAGCAGCAAAGACGGCGCGTTTCAGCGTGAACAGGCCAAGCGCCGTAACTGGGTGACCGCAGACGGCCGCCCTGGCCCTTCCGGCGAAGGCGGCTTCAAGGCTGAAGCCGGCCGTTACCACCTGTACGTTTCGCTCGCCTGCCCCTGGGCCCATCGGACGCTGATCGTGCGCAAACTCAAAGGCCTTGAGGAGCTGATCGACGTGTCGGTTGTAAGCTGGCTGATGCGCGAAAACGGCTGGACCTTCGACCAGCAGAAAGGCTCGACGGGCGATCCGCTCGATGGCCACACGTTCATGTACCAGCGCTACCTCGCCGACACGCCCGATTACACGGGCCGTGTGACGGTTCCAGTGCTGTGGGACAAAAAGCTTCAGCGCATCGTCAGTAACGAGTCGTCGGAAATCATCCGCATGTTCAACTCAGCGTTCGACGGTCTGACCGGCAACACGCTGGATCTGTACCCCGAAGCGCTGCGCCCGGAAATCAACCGTTTGAACGACGAGATCTACCCTGCGGTGAACAACGGCGTTTATCGCGCCGGTTTCGCGACGTCTCAGGGTGCGTACGAAGAGGCGTTCGATGACGTGTTCGGCGAACTCGACAAGCTGGAGACGTTGCTGGACAGCAAGCGTTATCTGGCGGGCGAGTACCTGACCGAAGCCGATGTTCGCCTGTTCACCACGTTGATTCGCTTCGACGCCGTCTATCACGGCCACTTCAAGTGCAACCTGCGGCGGATCGCGGATTATCCGAACCTGAGCAACTGGGTTCGCGAGATATATCAATTGCCGGGCGTCGCCGACACCGTCGATTTCCAACACATCAAGCATCACTACTACGCCAGCCACGTCACCATCAACCCGACGGGCGTGGTGCCGAAAGGCCCGGCGCAGGACTTCAGTGGCGAACACGACCGTGCGCGTTTGAGCGGTAAAGGCATCCTGCAACACGCCTGATCCACCTGCTTCTGCTGCAAAGCACAGGGGCGCGGCTGGCCTGATCGAAACAGGTCAGCGGCGCGCCTGGCATCCGCCAGCGGCGCTGATCAGATGCTAGCTTGCGCCCCTTCGAACCACTTCAGCTTGTCACGCAGCGTGACGACTTCCCCCACGATCACCAGCGTCGGTGCATGCACTTCGTGCTCTGCCACCAGCTGCGGCAGGTTGGCGAGCGTGCCGGTGAATACACGCTGGTTGGACGTGGTGCCTTGCTGAATGAGAGCAGCCGGTGTGTCTGCGGCGCGACCATGTCGGATCAATTCGCTGCAGATGATCGGCAGGCCGATCAGCCCCATGTAGAACACCAGCGTCTGAGCGGGTGACACAAGATCCTTCCACGGCAGGTCGGTGGTGTTGTTCTTCAGATGACCGGTGACGAAACGCACGGACTGGGCGTAATCGCGGTGGGTCAGCGGAATACCGGCGTAGGCGGCGCATCCGCTGGCCGCAGTAATGCCCGGCACCACCTGAAACGGAATGCCGTGGGCCGCCAACTCTTCGATTTCCTCGCCGCCACGGCCAAAGATGAACGGATCGCCGCCCTTGAGCCGCACCACGCGCTTGCCCTGCCTGGCCAGCGCAACCAGTTGCTGGTTGATCTGATCCTGAGGCACCGCGTGATCGGCGCGCTGCTTGCCGACATAGATCCGGTCCGCATCGCGACGGCACAGTTCGAGAATCGCCGGTGCAACCAGACGGTCGTAGAGGACGACATCAGCTTGCTGCATCAGGCGCAACGCCTTGAAGGTCAGCAGGTCGGGATCACCCGGCCCGGCGCCGACCAGATACACCTCACCGGTGGCCGCAGGCGCCTGGCCATCGATTTTGGCCTGCAGCAGACGCTCCGCTTCCGCACCCTGCCCTGCGAGCTGCCGATCAGCGATGGGTCCCTGGAACACCTCTTCCCAGAACGCCCGGCGCTGCTGCACGTTGGGAAACAGGTTCTTCACCTGATGCCGAAAACGCGCGGCCAGTCCAGCGAGGTGTCCGTAGGTGGGCGGAAGCCAGCTCTCCATCTTGGCGCGAATCAGCCGCGCCAGGACGGGTGCGTCGCCGCCACTGGAGACGGCGATGACCAAGGGCGAGCGGTCGACAATCGCCGGGAAGATGACACTGCACAGCGCAGGCGCATCCACCACATTGACCGGCACGCCTCGCTGACGCGCATCGGCGGAAACCTGCGCGTTGAGCGGCTCGTCATCGGTCGCGGCAATGATCAGCACGCAACCGTCCAGGTCGGCTTCGCTGTAGCCGCGCAACAATTCCTCGCCACCGCTGCTGTCGATCAGCTCGTGCAACTCTGCGCCAATCTGGGGTGCAACCACGCGCAGCACCGCTCCGGCGTCAGCCAGCAGCCGAGATTTGCGCAAGGCAATCTCGCCGCCGCCCACGACCAGAACCCGGGCGCCCCGCAGGTTATGGAACAGTGGCAGAAATTCCATTTAGCCGATGACCTCGATGCCACCCATCCAGGGTTTCAGCACGTCAGGCACACGGATCGAACCGTCGGCCTGCTGATAGTTTTCCAGCACCGCCACCAGCGTACGACCGACCGCCAGCCCGGAACCGTTCAGGGTGTGAACCAGCTCCGGCTTGCCGGTTTCCGGGTTGCGCCAGCGCGCCTGCATGCGACGGGCCTGAAAATCGCCGCAATTGGAGCACGACGAGATTTCGCGGTACTTGTCCTGGCTCGGAATCCACACTTCCAGGTCGTAGGTTTTCACTGCACTGAAGCCCATGTCGCCGGTGCACAGCGCCAGCACGCGGTAAGGCAATTCCAGCAACTGCAGCACGCGTTCGGCGTTGCCGGTCAGGCTTTCCAGCGCTTCCATGGATTTCTCGGGCTCGACGATCTGCACCATCTCGACCTTGTCGAACTGGTGCTGACGGATCATCCCGCGCGTGTCGCGGCCCGATGCGCCCGCCTCACTGCGGAAGCACGGCGTGTGAGCGACGAACTTCAACGGCAGCTGTCTGGCGTCGAGGATTTCGCCGGAGACGATATTGGTCAGCGAGACTTCGGCGGTCGGGATCAGGTAAAGATCGGCTTCGCCTTCGCGGGCGATCTTGAACAGATCCTCTTCGAACTTCGGCAATTGACCGGTGCCTTGCAGCGCAGGCGCCTGAACCAGATAAGGGGTGTAAGCCTCTTCGTAGCCGTGCTCGTTGATGTGCAGAGTGATCATGAACTGCGCCAGCGCACGGTGCAGTCGAGCGATCGGGCCGCGCAACAGGGCAAAGCGTGCGCCAGAAAGCTTGGCGGCGGTTTCGAAATCCAGCCAGCCGAACTTTTCGCCCAACGCCACGTGATCCTTGACCTCGAAATCGAACGCAGCAGGCGTGCCCCATTTGCGCACTTCGACGTTTTCTTCTTCATCAGCACCGACCGGCACGGATTCATGAGGCAGGTTCGGCATGTTCAGCAAAATGGCGTCGAGTTCGGACTGAATGCCGTCCAGCTCTTTCTTGCCGGTACTCAGCTCTTCGGCCATGCGGTCGATATCGGCCATCAACGGCGCGATGTCTTCGCCACGCTGTTTGGCCTGGCCGATGGATTTGGAACGGGCATTACGCTCGGCCTGAAGCTGCTCAGTGCGGGTCTGCACGGTCTTGCGCTGGTTTTCCAGCGCTTCGATGCGGGCCACGTCCAGTGTGAAGCCCCGGGAAGCCAGGCGATCCGCTACGTCCTGAAGCTGGGTACGTAACAGTTTGGAGTCGAGCATATCGTTGCCTCGTTATTGAATCGGGTTTATTAAATTCGGGTCAGGGACAGGCCGGCCCAGGTGGCAAGCAGCCCGCCGAACACGCTGACTGCCGCATAGCCGATGGCCAGTGGCGCCTGCCCGCTTTCCAGCAAGCGCAGCGTATCCAGAGAAAAAGACGAAAATGTCGTCAGGCCGCCGACGAAACCGACGATCAGGCCGGCACGGACCTCGATCGGCACTTCCGGGCGCAGTAAAAACCATCCATACAACAGGCCGATGATCAGGCATCCCACCAGGTTGACGGCCAGCGTCGCGGTGTAGAAGTGCCGAGGCCAGTTGGCAGACACCCAAGTGCCTGCCGCGAAACGCAGTAATGTACCAGCGATGCCGGCAATCGACACCGCAAGAATCGTCTGAATCACTATTTTCTCCGCTGGCGGGGACTGGCGCGATCGAGCGCAGCCAGATGCTTGAGCTTTTCGCCGATTTTGAGCTCCAGACCACGGGGCACCGGCTGATAATACTGACGTGGCTCGAGTTCCTGCGGGAAGTAGTCTTCCCCCGCCGCGTAGGCATCAGGCTCGTCATGGGCGTAGCGGTACTCTTCGCCGTAACCCAGCTGCTTCATCAGCTTGGTCGGCGCGTTACGCAGGTGCAGCGGCACCTCCAGCGAACCGTGCTCGGTGGCCTCGCGCATGGCCATTTTGAAGCCCATGTACACCGCATTGCTTTTCGGCGCGCACGCCAGGTAGACGATGGCCTGCGCGACGGCCAGTTCACCTTCGGGACTGCCAAGCCGCTCCTGGACATCCCAGGCCGACATGCACAGCGGCAGCGCGCGAGGATCGGCATTGCCGATGTCTTCACTGGCCATGCGCACCACGCGGCGCGCCAGGTACAACGGATCGCAACCGCCGTCGATCATCCGCGCGAACCAGTACAACGCCGCGTCGGGGTTGGAACCGCGAATGGATTTGTGCAGGGCTGAAATCTGATCGTAAAAGGCTTCCCCGCCCTTGTCGAAACGACGACGGCTGTCGCCCAGCAGGCTCGCCAGCAACTCCGGTTCGATTTCGCTGCCGTCTTCGGCCAGGTCGGAGGCGTTCTCCAACAGGTTGAGCATGCGTCGGCCATCACCGTCGGCAGCCGCCAGCAACGTGCTGAAAGCTTCATCGCCCAGGGTCAGATGACGATTGCCCAGCCCGCGCTCCTCGGTCAATGCGCGATTGACCAATTGACGCAGCGCCGCTTCGTCGAGGCTTTTGAGCACATACACGCGGGCGCGGGACAGCAACGCGTTGTTAAGCTCGAACGAAGGGTTCTCTGTGGTGGCACCGATGAAGATCAACGTGCCGTCTTCCACGTATGGCAGAAAAGCGTCCTGCTGCGACTTGTTGAACCGGTGCACTTCGTCGACGAACAGAATGGTGCGGCGACCGTACTGGCCTGCCTGCTGCTTGGCGACTTCGACGGCCTGGCGGATTTCTTTGACGCCCGCCAGCACGGCCGACACCGTTTCGAAATGCGCATCCGATACCTTGGCCAGCAGGCGCGCCAGCGTGGTTTTCCCAACGCCTGGCGGCCCCCAGAAAATCATGGAGTGCAGCGCGCCCTGCTCCAGCGCTTCGCGCAAGGGCTTGCCGTGGGCGAGCAAATGTTGCTGACCGACATACTCATCCAGATTGGTCGCACGCAAACGCGCGGCCAGAGGCTGGGCTATCGGCTCACTGCTGAACAGATCCATGAACGACCGTTGAAACCTCTTATTCCTGAATGACGTCAGCGCCTTTCGGGATCTGGAACTGGAATTTGCTCGCCGCGACAGACTCGTTCGCCTTGACGCCAGTGAACAGGATATTGGTGCGCTGGCCCACGCTGTCGATCAGCTGCATGTCATTGATCATGCCGTTGCGAAATGACAGGCGCAGGTTGTCGAACAGCGTGTCTTTGGATTTGGGCTTGAGCACGAAGTCGATCACGCCGCCCGCTTCCTTGGCCGTGATATCGAAGCTATCGCTGATTTTCGAGACGTCGCCGGACAGCAGCAGGGCCGGGGTCTGGGTCAGACGCTGATCGAGGGTCTTGATGGTGGCCTGCTCAAGATCCGGGTCCCACAGCGTGACCTTCTTGCCGTCGGACACCATGGTCTGTTCCTGCGGCGCATTGGTGTGCCAATAGAACAGGCCCGGACGCTGCAAGACCATATCGCCGGTGGTTTCCTGCAACTGTGTACCGCCGCCGTCGAGGGTCAACTGAGAAAAGTTGCCGGAGAGGGTTTTAGAGTTTTCCAGCAACTGGGTCAGGCGCGCCACGTCCTTGGCGTCGGCGTGGGCCGGAATAGCGGAAAAAGCCAGTGCAGATGCCAACAGCATGCGGATAAGACGCATGGGATTCCTCTTTGAGTTCAGTTAAAGCCGGACGGCGCCATGGTGGCGCCGTCCAGTCACTCGTGACGTAAAGTGTCAGTCACGCATGGGGGCTGGTGCAATCACTTCCCGCGAGCCGTTGGTGTTCATCGCTGTCACGACGCCGGCCATCTCCATGGTTTCGATCATGCGCGCGGCGCGGTTGTAGCCGATTTTCAATTTGCGCTGAACTGCGGAGATCGATGCGCGGCGACTTTCCAGCACGAACTTGACCGCCTCGTCGTACAGCGCATCGCTTTCGCTGTCATCACCGTCGCCACCGCCGCCGCCACCTTCAAACCCACTGCCCGCCTCTTCGACACCGTTGAGGATGTCGTCGTTGTATTGCGGGGTGCCGCGCAGTTTCCACGCCTCGACCACACGATGCACTTCATCGTCGGAAACGAAGGCGCCATGAACCCGGATCGGCAGGCTGGTGCCCGGAGGCATGTAGAGCATGTCACCGTGACCCAGCAACTGCTCGGCGCCGCCCTGGTCAATGATCGTGCGCGAGTCGATCTTGCTCGACACCTGGAACGCCATGCGCGTTGGAATGTTGGCCTTGATCAGACCCGTGATCACGTCAACGGAAGGACGCTGGGTCGCCAGAATCAGGTGAATACCGGCGGCACGGGCCTTCTGGGCGATCCGGGCGATCAGCTCTTCGACCTTCTTGCCGACGATCATCATCATGTCGGCGAATTCGTCGACCACCACGACGATGGTCGGCAGCTTGGTCAGCAGCGGCGCTTCGTCGTGAATGCTTTCGCGGTGGTACAGCGGATCGGCAATCGGAGTGCCCGCCTCTTCCGCTTCCTTGATCTTGTGGTTGAAGCCCGACAGGTTACGCACGCCCATCTTGGCCATCAGTTTGTAGCGACGTTCCATTTCCGCCACCGACCAGCGCAGGGCGTTGGCGGCGTCTTTCATGTCGGTGACCACCGGACACAGCAGATGCGGAATGCCTTCATAGATCGACAGCTCGAGCATTTTCGGGTCGATCATGATCAGCTTGGCGTCTTCGGGGCCTGACTTGAACAGAATCGACAGAATCATCGCGTTCACGCCCACCGACTTACCGGAACCGGTCGTACCGGCCACCAGCAAGTGCGGCATCTTGGCCAGGTCGGTGATGATCGGCTTGCCGCCGATGTCGTGGCCCAGCGCCAACGTGACCGGCGATTTGAAATTGTCGTACTCCGGCGTCGACAGCACCTCGGAAAACCGCACGATCTGGCGGTCTTCGTTAGGTATTTCGATGCCGACCGTGGTCTTGCCCGGAATCACCTCGACCACCCGCACGCTGGTCACTGCCAGCGAACGCGCCAGATCCTTCGCCAGGTTGGCAATGCGGCTGACCTTGACGCCGGCCGCGGGCTGAATCTCGTAGCGGGTGATCACAGGGCCGGGGTGAATCGAGTCCACCGAGACCTCGACGCCGAATTCCTTGAGCTTGATTTCCAGCAAATGGCCGACGGCTGCCAGCGACTCGGGCGAATAGTTGAGCTGTTTCTTTTCCGCCGGATCGAGGATCGAGATCGGGGGCAAGGTGCCTTCTACGGCGCTGTCGACGAACAACGGCACCTGCTTCTCTTTCTGCACGCGCTTGCTCGGCTCGGGCGGGCGGACCGGCGCGGGAGCAATGACCGCAGGCACGTGCTTTTCACGGGCGGTCATGTGTTCACTCAGTGCCTGTTCGCGTTCGATCAGACGCTCTTTGGCCTTCGCCTGCTCGCGTCGGTCCGGTGCGACGGGCGCCACCACCTCGTCGACACGCATGTCGACTTCGCGCAATTGGGCGACCATCTGCTTGCGTTCATTGCGCGCCGTCCACCAGCGATTGATCGCACCCTGGAACAACTCGACGAGGTCCAGCGTGATCTTGCCGGTGGTGTCCATCACCTTGAACCAGGACAGATCAGTGAACACGGTCAGGCCGAACAGAAAAAGTGCGATGAACAGCAGCGTGCTGCCCTGAACATTCAGCGCGCGCTTGGCCAGATCGCCCAGCACTTCGCCCAGCACGCCACCCGCAGAACCCGGCAGACCCGAGGCGGAATGGAAATGGATGTGCGCCAGCGCCGCGCCGGCCAGGACGAGGAACACCAGGCCGATGAGGCGCCAGGAAAACAGCCAGCCGCTCCACTGCCACGGGTCATGGCGCTGGCGGAACACCTGATACGCTTTCACACCCAGCAACAACGGAAAGATGTAGGCGAAGTAGCCCAGCACCATGAAGAGTATGTCGGCGGAGAACGCGCCGGCGCGACCGGCAGCGTTCTGCACCTGAACGGAGCTGCTGGTATGGCTCCAGCCCGGATCGGCCTGATCGTAGGTCAACAAGGCCATCATCAGATACAGGCACAAGGCGCCGAACGCGATCAGCGCACCTTCCTTGAGTCGGTAGTGCAAATGCTGCCGCCAGAGCGGAACGGGGCTGGGTGCTGCGGTGGATTTCTTCAAAACGCTTCAATTCCTGCGCGCAAGCGCGAACATCTAATGGTTGACTATACGAATAGTGCTGACCGATCCCTGAACGGCGTCGGGAACAACGGTGAGGTTGAACGGGCGCTCGACAGGTGACTTGAAAAGAGGTTAAACAACAACGGGCATTGTACGGATTTGCACGCCCTACGCCACGTTAGTCTGGCGTGGACCTTGCAGATCTTCAAGCCTGGATGACAACAGATGATTTGAGCACGCATTTTCTTTGCCGACAAAGGGTTATGGCGTGTTGTTCCCACACCACACTACTGTCCAACGGCCATGCCTGATGCGAAGCATTCAAATCTCCCCGACATCCATCCAATGCTGCGACGGTCAACCGCCTGTGACCGCGCTGATGGCCTGGAGTTGCACACCCGCGCGCTCTCCCCTCCCCTCTCGTAAAGTCTCGACGCCATGCTGACCTGGTTACAACGCGACAATCTTGATTTCCCTGCGCTGGAGAAAGCCACCCGCGAACCCAACGGCTTGCTCGCCGCGGGTGGAGACCTGTCAGCCGACCGGCTCGTTCAGGCCTATCGGCACGGCTGCTTTCCCTGGTATCAGCAAGGCCAGCCAATCCTCTGGTGGTCGCCGGACCCGCGCACCGTTTTGTTTCCCGAGGAATTGCACGTCTCGCGCAGCTTGAACAAGGTTCTGCGCCAGCAGCGCTATCACGTGACGTTCGATCAGGATTTCGCTGGGGTGATTCAGGCCTGCGCCGAACCTCGCGACTACGCTGACGGCACGTGGATCACAGGCTCCATGCAGGCTGCCTATATCGAACTGCATGCGCGGGGATTCGCTCACAGCGTTGAAGTCTGGGATGAGCAGCGGCTGGTCGGCGGGCTATACGGGCTGGCCATGGGGCAGCTGTTTTTCGGTGAGTCGATGTTCAGCCGGGCCGACAACGCCTCGAAGGTGGGTTTCGTCACGCTGGTCGACCACTTGCGGCAGTGGGGCTTCGTGCTGATCGATTGTCAGATGCCGACGCAGCACCTGCAAAGCCTGGGCGCTCGCTCGATCCCGCGCCAGAGCTTCGCCGAATATCTGCACGGACACCTGGACGCGGAGAATTCCGCCGACTGGCTACCTAGGCGATTTTGATTCGCCTGGCATACACTCTTATCTAAAGTTTTTCTCGAGGGTTGATCATGACCGAGCTGGCGCGGCTTAAGTTCTATGCCACTCAACCCCACTCCTGCAGCTACCTGCCCGAGGAACAAGCCACCACGCTGTTTCTCGATCCCAGCCAGCCGATGGATGTTCAGGTCTACGCCGACCTCTCCGACATGGGGTTTCGCCGCAGTGGCGATCATCTCTACCGCCCGCACTGCCAGAATTGCAGCGCCTGCGTGCCTGCGCGCATTCCCGTAGGACTGTTCGTTCCCGATCGCCAGCAGAAGCGCATTTTCAAGCGCAACGTCGACATCGAAGTCACCAGCACCAAGCCTCATTTCAGTGAGGAATACTTCGACCTCTATCAGCGTTACATCGAGCAACGCCATGCCGATGGCGACATGTACCCGCCCAGTCGTGACCAGTTCTCGACGTTTCTGGTGCGCGACCTGCCGTTCTCACGGTTTTACGAATTCCGCGTGGAAGGTCGGCTCCTCGCCGTCGCGGTCACGGACCTGCTGCCCAACGGGCTGTCGGCCGTTTACACCTTTTACGAGCCGTCCGAAGAGCGGCGCAGTCTTGGCCGTTACGCGATTCTCTGGCAGATCGCCGAAGCCGCGCGCCTGCAGTTGCACGCCGTGTATCTGGGTTACTGGATCAAGAACTGCAAAAAGATGAATTACAAGACTCAATATCGACCGATCGAGCTGCTGACCAATCAAAGATGGGTCACTCTTTACTGAAGCCCTTGGCTTGACCCCCACTTTTCGGGCACAATGCAGCCCGCTTTTGCCTGGCTGCCGTTTGCACCGGGCCATTCATTGGATACCGAGGGCTTTACTGCATGTCGAAAGAAGACAGCTTCGAAATGGAAGGCACTGTCGTCGACACCCTGCCCAACACCATGTTCCGTGTGGAGTTGGAAAATGGGCACGTCGTAACCGCGCACATCTCCGGCAAGATGCGCAAGAACTACATTCGTATTCTTACCGGCGATAAGGTCCGCGTTGAGCTGACGCCCTACGACTTGAGCAAAGGGCGCATCACTTACCGCGCCCGCTAACAGGTCTTAACAAAAACGCCCGGCACATGCCGGGCGTTTTTGTTGGCGCGGGATTCGCCCGATCCATCCGTTCAGTGCGCCGACAGGGGATCACTCGGTCCTTCTGACTACGGCACGTTGCAAACGATGTGGGAGCGAGCTTGCTCGCGAATACGCCCGAAGGGCTTCAAAGTAACGTTCTCAAGTCAACCACTGCCCAACCAACGCCGTTCACCCCAAAGCAGAAAGGCGCCAATCGGCGCCTTTCTGCTGTATCGCGATGAAACGTCAGGCCATTTCCGCCGTGGTTTCGTAATCGAACGTGATCTCGCCGTCCTTGAAGTCGATGTGTACCACACCGCCATGCTCGGACAACTCGCCGAAGAGAATTTCCTCGGCCAGTGGACGCTTGATCTTGTCCTGAATCAGACGTGCCATCGGACGCGCGCCCATGGCCGCGTCGTAACCGCCTTCCGCCAGATAACTTCTGGCCGCATCGGTCACCTCGAGCAGCACACGCTTGTCTTCCAGTTGCGCCTGAAGTTCGGTAAGGAACTTGTCCACCACGCTTTTGATGACCTCGTGACTGAGGCGACCGAATTGAATGATGGTGTCCAGGCGGTTGCGGAATTCCGGCGTGAAGCTCTTCTTGATGACTTCCATCGCATCGGACGAGTGGTCCTGATGGGTGAAACCAATCGAAGCCCGCGCAGCGGTTTCGGCACCGGCGTTGGTGGTCATGATCACGATCACATTGCGGAAGTCCGCCTTGCGGCCGTTGTTATCGGTGAGCGTACCGTGGTCCATCACCTGCAACAGCAGGTTGAAGACTTCCGGATGCGCCTTTTCGATTTCATCGAGCAGCAGCACGCAATGCGGTTGCTTGGTGATCGCCTCGGTCAACAGACCGCCCTGATCGAAACCGACATAGCCCGGCGGCGCACCGATCAGACGCGACACGGTGTGGCGCTCCATGTACTCGGACATGTCGAAACGAACCAGTTCGATGCCCAGCGCTTTTGCCAGCTGACGCGCCGCTTCGGTCTTACCGACACCGGTCGGACCTGCGAACAGGAACGAACCGACAGGCTTGTCCGGTGACTTCAGGCCAGCTCGCGACAGCTTGATCGCCGTCGACAGCGAATCGATCGCCGCGTCCTGACCGAAGACCGTGAGCTTCAAGTCGCGCTCAAGGTTGCGCAGCAGCTCTTTGTCGGAGCTGTTGACGTGTTTCGGCGGAATCCGCGCGATCTTGGCGACGATGTCCTCGACCTGAGCCACTTCGATGCGCTTGACGCGCATTTCCACAGGCTGCAGACGCTGGAAAGCCCCCGCCTCGTCGATCACGTCAATGGCCTTGTCGGGCATGTGACGATCATTGATGTAGCGCGATGCGAGTTCGGCCGCTGCACGCAGGGCTTCATCGCTGTACTCGATGTTGTGGTGCTGCTCGAAGCGACCTTTGAGGCCACGCAGAATGCCGATGGTGTCCTCGACCGAAGGCTCGGACACGTCGACTTTCTGGAAGCGACGGGCCAGCGCGCGGTCTTTTTCGAAGATGCCGCGGAATTCCTGGAACGTGGTCGAACCGATGCAGCGGATATCACCCGAAGACAGCAGCGGTTTGAGCAGGTTGGACGCGTCCATCACACCGCCCGATGCAGCGCCGGCGCCGATGATGGTGTGGATTTCGTCGATGAACAGGATCGCCTGCGGACGCTTCTTCAATTCGCCCAGCAGGGCCTTGAAGCGCTTCTCGAAATCACCACGGTATTTGGTCCCCGCCAGCAGGGCACCCAGATCAAGCGAATAGACGACACTGTTGGCCAGCAAATCCGGCACCTGGTTGTCGACGATGCGTTTGGCCAGGCCTTCGGCGATGGCAGTCTTGCCCACGCCTGCCTCACCGACCAGCAAAGGATTGTTCTTGCGACGACGCGCGAGAATCTGAGCGACGCGCTCGACTTCAAGCTCACGGCCTACCAACGGATCGATGCGGCCCTGACGAGCCAGTTCATTCAGGTTGCTGGCATAGGCATCCAGAGGATTGCCTGAGGAAGAAGACTCACCGCCCTCATCGTCCTGCATATCTTGCTCACCTTCAGAGTGATCGCCATGCCCAGGCACCTTGGAAATGCCATGAGCGATGTAGTTGACGACATCGATACGGGCAACGCTCTGCTGCTTGAGCAGAAACACCGCCTGACTTTCCTGTTCGCTGAAAATTGCCACCAGCACGTTGGCGCCGGTGACTTCACGCTTGCCGGAACTCTGCACATGAAACACGGCACGTTGCAGCACACGCTGGAAGCCCAGAGTGGGTTGGGTCTCGCGATCCTCATCGTGTACGGGGATCAGCGGCGTGGTGGAGTCGATGAACTCCTGGAGGTCGTGTTTGAGTTTGTCGAGGTTTGCGCCGCAGGCACGCAGAACAGTGGCGGCAGCCTCATTGTCCAATAGGGCCAGCAGGAGGTGCTCGACCGTCATGAATTCATGACGTTTGGAGCGGGCCTCTTTGAAAGCCAAATTGAGGGTGACTTCGAGCTCACGGTTTAACATAGCTTCACCTCATACCCAAGTGTCCGGCGTTAACCGTCCTTCTCGATCTCACAGAGTAGCGGATGCTGGCTTTCCCTGGCGTATTGGTTGACCTGCATTGCCTTGGTCTCGGCGATGTCGCGGGTAAACAATCCACAGACTGCCCGTCCCTCTGTATGGACGGCCAGCATGACCTTGGTGGCCAGCTCACGATTCAGGTTGAAAAACACCTCGAGCACTTCGACAACGAAATCCATCGGGGTGTAGTCATCGTTGAACAAAACCACCTTGTACATCGGTGGCACCTGCAATGTCGGCTTGGCTTCCTGTACAGCGATGCCCGCCGCGTCGTCCTCATGGGATTGCGGATCATCCTGATTGAATGTTAGTCGAATCTTGCTGATTGCATGCATGGTAAAGAAGGTTCACAGGGGACGTAATTGAAATAAGTAGTCGCAGTCATACCGGTTTTCAACTGGACCGCTGCGTGACCTTGACTATCGGCTAATCGGTGTTACAAACAATAGAACCCACATTGGGTAAAAAGGGTCCGCGCAGTCAACCAAAATTTTTTAGGTCCGGCGGATGAGAGGTGATGATACTCCCATCGGAGTCCTTTGCAGAGGGATGTGACTATGTCAAGCGGTAAGGTCAAGTGGTTCAACAACGCCAAGGGGTATGGCTTCATCGTTGAGGACGGCAAGTCCGAAGACCTGTTCGCCCATTACTCGGCGATCAAAATGGACGGCTACAAGACCCTAAAGGCCGGGCAACCGGTTCAGTTCAATATCACCCAGGGTCCCAAAGGGCTGCATGCAGTGGACATCACTGCGCACCCATCCGCCACCAAAGAGACGATCGATCAGCACGAAACGCATCACGAACACAGCAAAGATCACGCCTGAGCCGGACCGTTCACGCGCGAGACCTTAAAGCCGGTCGGCCCACGAAAGCCGACCGGCTTTTTTTCGTCTGCACGATTTGCCCTGCCTATAAATAAGGTGACACGGAAGGCGCGGCCGACAAAGACACCACTCTGGCCTGGCTAACGGCCCAAGCCTGCTGCCTAAGCTTTGTGCATGTCCCTTCCATCCGCCGACAGCTTGAAACCCGCGCGGATCGAATGCTCCTTTAGTCGAAATCCGACTTGCAATCCGAGTGTCCGACACTGCACCATCCGGACTGCGTCAGGTTGACGCAGGGCAAGCAGGCCGTGGCCTGTGGCGATCAGCGAGGATTTTCAAGGCCCGACCGACGGCACTGAACCAATCGCTGCGAGCGCTACGCGTTCACGCGGGTATCGTATCAATGGTCGGGACCGGTGATATACTCGCGCCGGTGACCATAGGGTCATTGGGGGCCGAGCCATCTGGAACGAGACTTTCAGCCCTCGACAAGCCGCGCTGTTACCGCAGCCCGGCTGCTTGATGCTCGACTGATCTACCCCATATCACGCGACGAAATTCTCGACTTTCGGCTCATCGATACTTTGGGCGAAAGTGCCTACCCTGCGCATATCGAAATTTTGTGTACGCTCAGCAAAGAAGAGAGTTATCCCAAAAATGTCCAACCGCTCGAAGATCATCTATACCTTCACCGACGAAGCGCCTGCCCTCGCCACCTACTCACTGCTTCCCATCATCGAAGCCTTCACCTCCTCCGCCGACATCACCGTCGAAACCCGCGACATCTCTCTTGCAGCCCGTATTCTGGCCAGCTTCCCCGAGCAGCTGGGCGACAAGAAGGTTTCCGACGATCTGGCAGAGCTGGGCGAGCTGGCGACGACGCCGGAAGCCAACATCATCAAGTTGCCGAACATCAGCGCATCGGTTCCGCAACTGAAGGCCGCGATCAAGGAACTGCAAGCCAAGGGCTACGACGTGCCGGACTATCCGGATGAAGTCGTGACCGAAGCCGACAAGGCAGCCCGGGCTGGCTATGACAAAGTAAAAGGCAGCGCCGTGAACCCGGTTCTGCGTGAAGGTAACTCTGATCGTCGCGCGCCGCTTTCGGTGAAGAACTACGCCCGCAAGCACCCGCACAAAATGGGCGCCTGGGCTGCCGACTCCAAATCCCACGTTGCCCACATGGACAATGGCGATTTCTACGGCAGCGAGCAGTCTTCCCTGATCGAAACCGCAGGTGCGGTGAAGATCGAACTGATCGGCAAAGACGGCAGCACCACCGTGCTGAAGGACAAGACCTCGGTGCTGGCTGGCGAAGTCATCGATTGCGCAGTCATGAGCAAGAAAGCGCTGCGCGCATTCGTCGCCAAGGAAATCGAAGACGCCAAGAAGCTGGGCGTGCTGTTCTCCGTTCACCTCAAAGCCACCATGATGAAGGTCTCTGACCCGATCATGTTCGGCGAGATCGTCGCCGAGTACTATCAGGACGCGCTGAACAAGCACGCTGAAGTCTTGAAGGAAATCGGCTTCAACCTGAACAACGGCATCGGCGACCTGTACGCCCGCATCAAGAATCTGCCAGCCGATCAGCAGGCGCAGATCGAAGCGGACGTCAATGCCGTTTACGCCACCCGCCCTCCTCTGGCGATGGTCAACTCCGACAAGGGCATCACCAACCTGCACGTGCCGAGCGACGTCATCGTTGACGCCTCGATGCCTGCGATGATTCGTGATTCCGGCAAGATGTGGAACAACGACGGCGTCCTGCAGGACACCAAGGCCGTGATCCCGGATCGCTGCTACGCCACCATCTATCAGGCAGTGATCGAAGACTGCAAGAAAAACGGCGCCTTCGATCCGACCACCATGGGCAGCGTGCCGAACGTTGGCCTGATGGCGCAGAAAGCCGAAGAGTACGGCTCGCACAACAAGACGTTCCAGATCGAAACCGACGGCGTGGTCCGCGTGACCGACGACAAGGGCCAGGTCCTGATGGAACAGAACGTCGAAGCGGGCGATATCTGGCGCATGTGCCAGACCAAGGACGCGCCGATCCAGGACTGGGTCAAACTGGCCGTCAACCGTTCGCGCCTGAGCAACACCCCGGCCATTTTCTGGCTGGACCCACAGCGCGCGCACGACGCCGTGATGATCAAGAAGGTCGAGAAGTACCTGAAAGACCACGACACCAGCGGCCTGGACATCACCATCAAGTCGCCTGTCGACGCGATGAAAACCTCGCTGGAGCGTATCCGCGCCGGCAAGGACACCATCTCGGTGACCGGCAACGTCCTGCGTGACTACCTGACCGACCTGTTCCCGATCATGGAACTGGGCACGAGCGCTAAAATGCTGTCGATCGTTCCGCTGATGAACGGCGGCGGCCTGTTCGAAACCGGCGCCGGCGGTTCGGCTCCGAAGCACGTTCAGCAGCTGAACGAAGAGAACTTCCTGCGCTGGGACTCGCTGGGCGAATTCCTGGCACTGGCGGCTTCCCTTGAGCACCTGGGCAACGTCTACGACAACCCGAAAGCGCTGGTACTCGCCACTGCCCTGGACAAAGCCACCGGCCAGTTCCTGGACAACAACAAGTCGCCATCGCGCAAGGTTGGCGGTATCGACAACCGTGGCAGCCACTTCTACCTGGCGACCTACTGGGCTCAGGCCCTGGCCGCTCAGACCGAAGATAAAGAGCTGCAAGCCAAGTTCACCCAACTGGCGAAAACCCTGGCCGACAATGAAGCAACCATCGTTGCCGAACTGAACGGCGTTCAGGGCAAGCCACTGGACATCGGCGGTTACTACTTCGCCACGCCAGAACTGGCCAGCAAAGCCATGCGTCCTAGCAAAACCCTGAACGACGCGATCAACGCGTTGAAGTAAGGTTGCCAGGTCGGCGGTTCACCCCGCCGAACGCATCATGAAAGCCCCGGCCATGTGTCGGGGTTTTCTTTTTTCGTGATGCACACGATTCCCTGTAGGAGCAATCGGAGGTTACGACGGTCGCGATGCGGCGTGTCAGGAAAACCGCGATCGCGACCCTCGTAAACTCGGATTGCTCCTACATCAACCGAGGAGATCTCGAATGACCTGGCAACCCCACATCACGGTCGCAACCGTCATCGAAGACAACGGCCGCTTCCTGTTCGTCGAAGAATTGAAAAACGGCAAGCTGGTGCTCAACCAACCCGCCGGTCACCTGGAAGCCAACGAAACCCTGCGCGAAGCCGCCATCCGTGAAACGTTCGAAGAAACGGGTTGGGACGTCGAGCTGACCGGTGTCGTCGGCATCTATCTGTACACCGCGCCCAGCAATGGCGTGACCTATCAGCGCGTGTGTTTTTCGGCCAAGGCGATCAATCATCATCTCGATCAGCCGCTGGACACCGGCATCGTCGGCGCCCCGTGGCTCACCCGCGACGAACTGGTCAGCCAGCCCGAACGCTGGCGCAGCGAACTGGTGCTGCAATGCATCGACGATTACCTGGCCGGCCCGGTTCACAGCATGGATGTCGTGCGCGATTGAACGGCGCCTTCCCTGCTAAAGCCGGTCCTACTGAAACGCATACTCCCGCCGGACCGGCTTTAGCCGGGAACCGACATGCGCACGTCATCGTAGGACCGGCTTTAGCCGGGAAGGCGTCCGGTTTCACACCACAACATTCAGACTGCTCACTCAGCCCTGTTCTCGGCTGAAGCCGTTCCTCTATTCCCATGCATTGCGTCAGCGCAACTGAATAGCTTTTAGCCTTGACGCCGACTCCCTGATAGAATCGCGTCCTTTTCCAGACTACCCATCGAATTCCTATGTCTGATTCAGCCTTTTCCAACACAGAAAAGAAGCGCGTCATCGTCGGCATGTCCGGCGGCGTGGATTCTTCGGTCTCCGCCCTTCTGCTCATGGAGCAGGGGTATCAGGTGGAAGGCCTGTTCATGAAGAACTGGGAAGAAGACGACGGAACGGAATACTGCACCGCCATGGACGACCTCGCGGACGCTCAGGCGGTGTGCGACAAGATCGGCATCAAGCTGCACACCGTGAATTTCGCTGCCGAATACTGGGATAACGTCTTCGAGCACTTCCTCGAGGAGTATAAGGCCGGCCGCACGCCGAACCCGGACATCCTGTGCAACCGCGAAATCAAGTTCAAAGCCTTTCTCGACTACGCCTTCATGCTCGGCGCCGACCTGATCGCCACCGGTCATTACGTGCGCCGTCGCGACATCGATGGCCGTACCGAACTGCTCAAGGGCCTGGACCCAAACAAGGATCAGAGCTACTTCCTGCACGCCGTCGGCGGCGAACAGATCGCCAAGACCCTGTTTCCGGTCGGCGAACTGGAGAAGCCCGAAGTGCGCGCCATCGCCGAGAAATACCAGTTGGCGACCGCGAAGAAAAAGGACTCTACCGGCATCTGCTTCATCGGCGAACGTCGTTTCACCGACTTCCTCAAGCAGTACCTTCCTGCGCAGCCGGGCGAAATCAAAACCACCGAAGGCGAAGTCATCGGGCGCCACGCGGGCCTGATGTACCACACCATCGGTCAGCGTCAGGGACTGGGCATTGGCGGACTGAAGGATGCCGGGGATGAACCCTGGTATGTGCTGGTCAAGGATCTGGAACACAACGAGCTCATCGTCGGCCAGGGCAACGAGCACCCATGGTTGTTTTCCCGCGCCCTGCTCGCCTCGGAGATCTACTGGGTCAACCCGGTCGACCTCAGCACGCCGCGCCAGCTGACTGCCAAAGTGCGTTACCGGCAGAGCGACCAGAGCTGCACGCTGGAACGCACCGCCACCGGCTACCGCGCCACCTTCGACGAGCCACAGCGCGCGGTCACGCCCGGTCAGTCCGTGGTGTTTTACGACGGCGAAGTCTGCCTGGGCGGCGGCGTCATCGAAACCGCCGAACCCTGGCACAGCAAGGACGCTCGTTGATGAGTCCGATCCAAGAGCAACTGACCGCCCTGGGCGGCGTGTTTCAGGCCGCGGTGCTGGTGGACCGCATCGCCAAGACCGGTCAGGCCAGCGAGGCGGCGGTCGGCTGCCTGCTGGGCGGACTGCTGGTGATGGACCCCAAGGACACACTCGATGTGTTCGGCGGCGACGACCTGAACCTGCGCGAAGGCTATCGCGCCCTTGCCAGCGCTCTGGAGCGTGACCCCGGCACCCTGCAGCGCGAGCCACTGCGTTATGCCCTGGCGATGCTGGGGCTGGAGCGTCAACTGTCCAAGCGCGACGACATGCTCGACACCATCGGCAAGCGTCTGCCGCAGATCAAGTCCCAGGTCGAACACTTCGGGATCGTTCACGAGAACGTCATCGCTGCCAGTGGCGCGCTGTATCAGGACACGTTGAGCACACTGCGCCAGCGCATTCAGGTGCATGGCGACATGCGCAACCTGCAACAGCCGAACAACGCCTCGAAAATCCGTGCGCTGCTGCTGGCCGGAATACGCTGTGCGCGACTTTGGCGACAAGTGGGCGGGCATCGCTGGCAACTGGTCATCAGCCGTCGCAAGTTATTGAAAGAACTGTATCCCTTGCTCCACGGCTGATCCGGCGAGCACTGCGCTATACAGGATTTACCCTTCACGGCGCCCTCCATGGCGGTAACCCGGCCTCGGCTGGACCGAATTTTCATGTATGATACGCGCCCCTTTTAGTTGCCCGACTGTCCGAGAACACCCCATGCAGCTTTCTTCGCTCACTGCGGTTTCCCCTGTAGACGGCCGCTACGCCGGCAAAACCCAGGCCCTGCGCCCTATTTTCAGCGAATACGGCCTGATCCGTTTTCGCGCCCTCGTCGAGGTTCGCTGGCTTCAACGCCTGGCGGCTCACCCGCAAATCTCTGAAGTCCCGGCCTTCTCCGCCGAAGCCAACGCCATTCTCGACGCGCTGGCCGATGACTTCGCGCTGGAGCACGCCGAGCGTGTGAAAGAGATCGAGCGCACCACCAACCACGACGTCAAGGCCATCGAGTACCTGCTCAAGGAACAGGCCGCCAAGCTGCCTGAACTGGCCAAGGTGAGCGAATTCATCCACTTCGCCTGCACCAGCGAGGACATCAACAACCTGTCCCACGCCCTGATGCTGCGCGAAGGCCGCGACACCGTGCTGCTGCCACTGATGCGTCAGATCGCTGAGTCGATCCGCGAGCTGGCGATCCGTTTCGCTGCCGTACCGATGCTGTCGCGCACCCATGGTCAGCCAGCTTCGCCGACCACACTGGGCAAGGAACTGGCAAACGTCGTCTACCGCCTGGAGCGCCAGATCGCGCAGGTCGCCGCGGTTCCGCTGCTCGGCAAGATCAACGGCGCTGTCGGCAACTACAACGCACACTTGTCGGCCTACCCGGACATCGACTGGGAAGCCAACGCACGCGCCTTCATCGAAGACGAGCTGGGCCTGGGTTTCAACCCTTACACCACCCAGATCGAACCGCACGACTACATCGCCGAACTGTTCGACGCGATCGCGCGTTACAACACGATCCTGATCGACTTCGACCGCGACATCTGGGGCTACATTTCCCTGGGTTACTTCAAGCAGAAGACCGTCGCTGGCGAAATCGGCTCCTCGACCATGCCGCACAAGGTCAACCCGATCGACTTCGAAAACTCCGAAGGCAACCTGGGTATCGCCAACGCGCTGTTCCAGCATCTGGCGAGCAAGCTGCCGATCTCCCGCTGGCAGCGCGACCTGACCGACTCCACCGTATTGCGCAACCTCGGCGTGGGCTTCGCTCACAGCGTGATTGCCTACGAGGCGAGCCTCAAAGGTATTGGCAAGCTGGAGCTGAACGAGCAGAAGATCGCCGCCGACCTGGACGCCTGCTGGGAAGTACTGGCCGAGCCGATCCAGACCGTCATGCGCCGCTACGACATCGAGAACCCGTACGAGAAGCTCAAAGAGCTGACCCGCGGCAAGGGCATCAGCCCGGAAGCGCTGCAGACGTTCATCGACGGCCTCGACATGCCTGCCGAAGCGAAGGCCGAGCTGAAAAAGCTGACGCCTGCGAATTACATCGGCAACGCCGTGGCTCAAGCCAAGCGCATCTGATCGCACCCTACACGCTCTGAACGCCCGGCTGAGCCGGGCGTTTTTATTCCGGTCTGAAAAATACCTTTTTTCAATAGGTTACACATGAATCCTGATACTCCTCTTCAGTTGCTCGGTGGCATCTCGGCTCGCGAATTCCTGCGCGACTACTGGCAGAAGAAACCGCTGCTGATCCGCCAGGCGATTCCGGACTTTCAAAGCCCGATCGACCCTGACGAACTGGCGGGTCTGGCGCTGGAAGAAGAAGTCGAGTCGCGCCTGATCATCGAGAACGGCGAGCGCCCCTGGGAGCTGCGTCGTGGTCCGTTTGCGGAAGACGAATTCAGCAAGCTGCCGGAAACCGAGTGGACGCTGCTGGTTCAGGCCGTCGACCAGTTCGTCCCTGAAGTCGGCGAGCTGCTGGAGCACTTCCGCTTTCTGCCCAGCTGGCGCATCGACGATGTGATGATCAGCTATGCGGCGCCGGGCGGCAGCGTCGGCCCGCACTTCGATAACTATGATGTGTTCCTGCTGCAGGGCCACGGCAAGCGCCACTGGAAAATCGGCCAGATGTGCGACACCGAAAGCCCTCTGCTGGAGCACGCCGACCTGCGCATTCTCGCTGACTTCCAAGGCGGCGAAGAGTGGACGCTGGAGCCGGGCGACATGCTGTACCTGCCGCCGCGCCTGGCTCACTGGGGTGTTGCAGTGGACGACTGCCTGACGTACTCGGTTGGTTTCCGCGCCCCGAGCGCGGCCGAAGTCCTGACGCACTTCACCGATTTCCTGAGCCAGTTCATGTCGGATGAAGAGCGCTACACCGACGCCGACGCCCAGCCGGTCAGCGATCCGCATCAGATTCAGCACGACGCGCTGGACCGGCTTAAAGCGTTGCTGGCCGAACACATGGGCGACGAACGCCTGCTGCTGACCTGGTTTGGCCAGTTCATGACCGAGCCGCGTTACCCTGAACTGGTCGTCGGCCCTGAACTGGACGACACCGAACTGCTCGACAGCCTGGAACAGGGCGCCGTACTGATCCGCAACCCAAGCGCGCGCCTGGCGTGGTCCGAAGTCGACGACGACCTGTTACTGTTCGCCAGCGGCCAGAGCCGCCTGCTGCCAGGCCATTTGCGCGAGCTGCTGAAAATGATCTGCGCCGCCGATGCACTGCATTTCGATAATCTGGGCCAGTGGCTGGCAGATGACGACGGTCGCAACCTGCTCTGCGAGCTGGTCAAACAAGGAAGTCTGGGGTTTGCCGATGAATAAGATCCGCGTACGGGTAGCCGACTGGCAGAAAGATAACGCCGACATCCGGCGCATTCGCGAAGCCGTGTTCATTGCCGAGCAATCGGTTCCGCCGGAGCTTGAGTGGGACGCCGAGGATGCAGGTGCCCTGCACTTTCTCGCTCACGAAGGCGATTACCCGGTCGGGACGGCGCGGCTTTTACCCGATGGCGAGATCGGCAGGCTGTCCGTTCTCAAGGACTGGCGCGGCCTGAAGGTGGGCGACGCCTTGCTGACCGCGGTGATCAGCGAAGCGGAGAATCGTGATCTGAAAGAGCAGAAGCTCAGCGCTCAGGTTCATGCAACGGCGTTCTATGAGCGCTTTGGCTTCACCCTGATCAGCGAAGAGTTCCTCGAAGCCGGCCTGCCGCACGTGGACATGGTCCGGCATTCGGCATAAGCAAGGGCGCTGCCGCCTTTGAACGCCCCGTCGTTCTTGCCTCAGCTGGCTATGCTGATACAAGAACGCCGGGGCGTTCTGCTGTCTGCGATTCAATTTGGTCATGTCCAGGCCGACAAACTGGCAAACTCACTGCTTTGATGTGCCCTCGCGGAGAATCCACCGATGTCGTTACGCACCCTGCTCGCTTCAATGCTGTTGGCTTGCAGCTTCGCGGCAGTTGCCGCCACTGAAGTCATCCCCCTGAACAATCGCACCAGCGATGATCTGATGCCGACGGTGAAATCCTTTCTGGGCAACGAAGGCACCGTCAATGCTTACGGCAACAAGCTGATCGTCAACGCCGAGCCGGGCAAGATCAGTGAGTTGCGCGACCTGCTGTCTCAACTGGACACCGCGCCGCGGCGCCTGCTGATCACGGTGGACACCAGCGACAGCACTGTGCAGAACGATCAGGGTTATTCGGTCAACGGCACCATTCGGTCGCAAAACGGGCGCACCGGCGTCAACGGTCAGACGCGCATCATCAACTACGGCACGGCCAGCCGTGATGGCGGCCAGCAACAGGTTCAGGCCAACGAGGGCACGCCTGCACTGATTCAGGTGGGCCAGAGCATTCCCATCACCACCGTGCAATCGGACGGCTATGGCTACCCGCAGACGAACACGCAATATCGCAACGTCACGCAAGGTTTCTACGTCACCGCCAACGTCACCGGCGACACCGTTCACCTGAGCATCACCACCAACAACGACCGCATGAGCCAACAGCGCGCCGACGCCATCAAGGTGCAGAGCACCGACACTCAGGTCAGTGGTCGACTGGGCGAATGGATCACCTTGGCCGGGGTGAGCGATCAGTCCCGCGCCAACGAACAGGGCGTGACCCAGCGCTATTCCACTCAAGGCCGTGACGACATGACCCTGCGCGTGAAAGTCGACAGCCTCGATTGAGCCCACACCCACCAGGATGTCGCAGCATCACCCGGCAACTGAGCTGACGCTCTCACCAGAGCGCTGCGGCATTACCTGGCATCCGAGCTGACACTCAAACCTGTAGGAGTGAGCTTGCTCGCGATGACTGACTACCTGTCACTGCATCTCCAGCGGATGCACCGACCTCTTCCCGGCTGAAGCCGGTCCTACAACCCTCCAGTCAGACACAGATCTCGTAGGAGCGAGCTTGCTCGCGATGACTGGCGACCTGTCACCGCATCTCCAGCGGATGCACCGACCTCTTCCCGGCTGAAGCCGGTCCTACAACCCTCCAGTCAGACACAGATCTCGTAAGAGCGAGCTTGCTCGCGATGACTGACGACCTGTCACCGCATCTCCAGCGGATGCACCGGCCTCTTCCCGGCTGAAGCCGGTCCTACAACCCTCCAGTCAGACACGAATCCCGTGGGAGCGAGCTTGCTCGCGATGACTGACTATCTGTCACAGCCTCTCCGGCGGATGTACCGACCTCTTCCCGGCTAAAGCCGGTCCTACAACCCCCCAGTCAGACACAGATATCGTGGGAGCGAGCTTGCTCGCGATGACTGACGACCTGTCACCGCATCTCCGGCGGATGCACCGGCCTCTTCCCGGCTGAAGCCGGTCCTACAACCCTCCAGTCAGACACAGATCTCGTAGGAGTGAGCTTGCTCGCGATGACTGACGACCTGTCACCGCATCTCCAGCGGATGCACCGGCCTCTTCCTGAGCAAACTCACTTCCACACCAATGCGGCTGCATTTTCCGCCATAGCAAAAGTCCTATTTCCCCGCCACGCAACCGACCGGATTCCAGCCTGTTATGTAGTGCGCATTCAGGCACTACATAATCCCTTCAATCGCGTGACCGGCCAGTCCTGTAGCTGACTTGCGCGATCCAGACCTGGAAGCCCGAATCTGACTGGCGAGTCGTTTTCGTCAAAAAATGTAGTACGACTAAAAAAGCACTACAAAGTGTTTGACGAGGCAGGAATGCCGAGGCATGATGACATCGCTCCCACTGACAGGAGGCTTTGCAGAAAGCCTCACGATCGTGCTCAAACTCAACAAGATTGAGCCGGTTTGTATCACTTTCGCCCAAAAGGCGGCGTCATCGCTTCACCACCGTGACCGCGAAAAGAATTCAGGCAATCCACATGCTTTCCTGCCCAGTGAGCAGCCATAAGTGCGCCTTGAATAAATGCAAGGCCTTCGGCGGAGCAAGGCGCTTCACCTCAAGACCCACAAGACCAAGCGACGAGGTTTACCCCCATGGCACTGACACGCGAACAACAAATTGCAGCCATCGAGAAAGACTGGGCCGAGAATCCACGCTGGAAAGGCGTAACCCGCACCTACTCCGCTGCTGACGTCGTCCGCCTGCGTGGCTCGATCCAGCCTGAACATACACTGGCGAAAATGGGCGCTGAAAAGCTCTGGAATCTGGTGACTCAAGGCGCCAAGCCGTCCTTCCGTCCCGACAAAGACTTCGTCAACTGCATGGGCGCCCTGACCGGCGGTCAAGCGGTGCAACAGGTCAAAGCCGGGATTCAGGCGATCTATCTGTCGGGCTGGCAGGTGGCCGCCGACAACAACTCTGCGGAGTCGATGTATCCCGATCAGTCGCTGTACCCGGTGGATTCGGTTCCGACCGTGGTCAAGCGCATCAACAATTCCTTCCGTCGCGCCGACCAGATCCAGTGGAAAGCCGGCAAGAACCCAGGTGACGAAGGGTATATCGACTACTTCGCCCCAATCGTAGCTGACGCCGAAGCCGGCTTTGGCGGCGTGCTGAACGCTTACGAGCTGATGAAGAGCATGATCGAAGCAGGCGCTGCCGGCGTGCATTTCGAAGACCAACTGGCCTCGGTGAAGAAATGCGGCCACATGGGCGGCAAGGTGCTGGTCCCGACCCAGGAAGCCGTGCAGAAGCTGGTCGCCGCACGACTGGCCGCCGACGTTGCAGGGGTTCCGACGATCATCCTGGCGCGGACCGACGCCAACGCCGCCGACTTGCTGACGTCCGACTGCGATCCGTATGACAAACCGTTTGTGACCGGCACCCGAACGCCCGAAGGCTTCTATAAAGTGCGCGCGGGTCTGGATCAGGCCATCGCCCGTGGCCTGGCATACGCGCCTTATGCAGACCTGATCTGGTGTGAAACCGCAAAACCGGATCTGGACGAAGCCCGCCGCTTCGCCGAAGCGATCAAAAAGGAATACCCGGACCAACTGCTGTCCTACAACTGCTCACCCTCCTTCAACTGGAAGAAGAACCTGGACGACGCGACCATCGCCAAATTCCAGCGCGAGCTGTCGGCAATGGGCTACAAGCATCAGTTCATCACGCTGGCAGGCATCCATAACATGTGGCACAGCATGTTCAACCTGGCGCACGACTACGCTCGCAACGACATGACGGCCTACGTGAAACTGCAGGAGCAGGAGTTCGCCGATGCGGCCAAGGGCTATACGTTCGTGGCGCACCAGCAGGAAGTGGGCACCGGCTACTTCGACGACATGACCACCGTGATCCAGGGCGGTCAGTCCTCGGTGACCGCGTTGACCGGTTCGACGGAAGAAGAGCAGTTCCACTAAGCACTGCACGCAACGCCAGAAAGCCGCCTTCGGGCGGCTTTCTGTTTGGGACGGGAAACGCAATGGCCTACTTAATCAGTCAACCATTACCTGATAGACACACCGAATCAACGCGCGCAAGTTAATTAACCCCGCCCACATATATTCCTCTATTCAACGGGCTGCATTAACGCCAACTTCGTCACATCCCAGTGACCGACGCATAATCCGCCTCAAATGATATTAATTATCATTTAACAGGCAAAACTTTCATTACCGTATGTGTGAAACATAATTAACAAAACGGCCCCTAATGCCCGTCCCATCGGGCCCCGCGCACCAAAACCATGACTTATCTCATTAATCCTACGAATAAATTTGATGCAGAAAATTTACTTGCCCACCTTTTGCACATAAAATCCCGGAATTGATCGCACTGCGACATATCGTCACTGCTTCTACTTCTTTTCAAGCTCAGAGACCTTTGCTCTCTGTTAAGGACTGCCAGCATGCCCGAATCGACAGGTTTGATTGCCCACAACTGGGGCTTCGCCATTTTCCTTTTGGGCGTCATCGGCCTCTGTGCCTTCATGCTCGGTCTCTCTAGCCTGCTGGGTTCCAAAGCCTGGGGCCGAAGCAAGAACGAGCCGTTCGAATCCGGCATGCTGCCTACAGGCGGCGCCCGCCTGCGGCTCTCCGCAAAATTCTATCTGGTCGCGATGCTGTTCGTGATTTTCGATATCGAAGCCCTCTTTCTGTACGCCTGGTCTGTGTCCGTCCGCGAAAGTGGCTGGACCGGCTTCGCCGAAGCTCTCGTTTTCATAGCAATTCTGTTGGCAGGTCTTGTCTACCTATGGCGGGTAGGGGCGCTCGATTGGGCTCCCGTTGGTCGTCGTAACCGGCAGGCGAAGCTAAAACAATGAGGCTTTGGCAATGCAATACAATCTCACCAGGATCGACCCGGATGCTCCTAACGAGCAGTACCCCATCGGCGAACGGGAAACCGTTTCCGATCCGTTAGAAGATCAAGTCCACAAAAACATCTTCATGGGCAAGCTCGAGGACGTGCTGAGCGGTGCCGTCAACTGGGGTCGCAAAAACTCCCTTTGGCCGTACAACTTCGGTCTGTCCTGCTGCTACGTGGAAATGACCACCGCCTTCACGGCGCCCCACGACATCGCGCGCTTCGGCGCCGAAGTGATACGGGCATCGCCGCGTCAGGCGGATTTCATGGTTATTGCCGGTACCTGCTTCATCAAGATGGCGCCGATCATCCAGCGTCTCTACGAGCAAATGCTCGAGCCTAAATGGGTCATTTCCATGGGTTCGTGCGCCAACTCCGGTGGCATGTACGACATCTATTCTGTTGTGCAGGGCGTGGACAAGTTCCTGCCTGTGGATGTCTATGTGCCCGGCTGTCCGCCCCGTCCAGAGGCATTTCTGCAAGGCCTGATGCTGCTGCAGGAATCCATTGGCCAGGAGCGTCGCCCTCTTTCCTGGGTCGTCGGCGACCAAGGCGTGTACCGCGCCGAGATGCCGTCGCAGAAGGAACAGCGCCGCGAACAGCGTATTCAGGTCACAAACCTGCGCAGCCCCGACGAAGTCTGATCCAGGTTTTCTTTTACAAAAAGAAGCCTGAACCTGGGTTCATTCTGTACGTTGACCGATAGCGATCGAGACCTATGACTGCAGACACCGCTCTGTACATCCCGCCTTACAAGGCTGACGACCAAGATGTCGTCGTTGAACTACACAACCGTTTTGGCGCCGAGGCATTCACCGCCCAGTCCACCGTCACTGGCATGCCGGTGCTGTGGGTGGCGCGCGCAAGACTGTTCGAAATCCTGACGTTCCTGCGCAATGTGCCAAAGCCGTACTCGATGCTGTACGACCTGCACGGCGTTGACGAACGCCTGCGTACCAAGCGCCGTGGCTTGCCGGACGCCGACTTCACCGTGTTCTACCACCTGCTGTCGGTGGAACGTAACAGTGACGTGATGATCAAGGTCGCGCTGTCCGAGGGCGACCTCAGCGTGCCGACCGTCACCAGCATCTGGCCGAACGCCAACTGGTACGAGCGTGAAGTGTGGGACATGTTCGGGATCGATTTCCCGGGTCACCCGCACCTGAGCCGCATCATGATGCCGCCGACCTGGGAAGGTCACCCGCTGCGCAAGGACTACCCTGCCCGCGCCACCGAATTCGACCCGTACAGCCTGACGCTGGCCAAGCAGCAACTGGAAGAAGAAGCCGCGCGTTTCCGTCCGGAAGACTGGGGCATGAAGCGTTCCGGTACCAACGAGGACTACATGTTCCTCAACCTGGGCCCGAACCACCCATCGGCCCACGGTGCGTTCCGTATCGTGCTGCAGCTGGACGGTGAAGAGATCGTCGATTGCGTTCCGGACATCGGCTACCACCACCGTGGTGCCGAGAAGATGGCCGAGCGTCAGTCCTGGCACAGCTTCATTCCGTACACCGACCGTATCGATTACCTGGGCGGGGTGATGAACAACCTGCCGTACGTGCTTTCGGTCGAGAAGCTGGCCGGCATCAAGGTGCCCGAGAAGGTCGACGTCATCCGCATCATGATGGCCGAGTTCTTCCGCATCACCAGCCACCTGCTGTTCCTGGGGACCTACATTCAGGACGTGGGCGCGATGACGCCGGTGTTTTTCACCTTCACCGACCGGCAGAAAGCCTACACGGTGATCGAAGCGATTACCGGTTTCCGCCTGCACCCGGCCTGGTACCGCATCGGTGGGGTCGCACACGACTTGCCCCGCGGCTGGGACAAACTGGTCAAGGACTTCGTCGAATGGCTGCCCAAGCGCCTGGACGAATACACCAAGGCTGCGCTGCAGAACAGCATCCTCAAAGGTCGCACCATCGGCGTTGCCGCCTACAACACCAAAGAAGCGCTGGAATGGGGCGTCACCGGTGCCGGCCTGCGCTCGACCGGCTGCGACTTCGACCTGCGCAAGGCACGCCCTTACTCCGGTTACGAGAACTTCGAATTCGAGGTGCCGCTGGCGCACAACGGTGATGCCTATGATCGCTGCATGGTCCGCGTCGAAGAGATGCGCCAGAGCATCAGGATCATCGACCAGTGCCTGCGCAACATGCCGGAAGGCCCGTACAAGGCGGATCACCCGCTGACCACGCCGCCGCCCAAAGAGCGCACGCTGCAGCACATCGAAACCTTGATCACGCACTTCCTGCAGGTTTCGTGGGGTCCGGTCATGCCGGCCAACGAATCCTTCCAGATGATCGAAGCGACCAAGGGCATCAACAGTTATTACCTGACGAGCGACGGCGGCACCATGAGCTACCGTACCCGGATTCGCACCCCAAGCTACCCGCACCTGCAGCAGATCCCTTCGGTGATCAAAGGCAGCATGGTCGCGGACTTGATCGCGTACCTGGGTAGTATCGACTTCGTTATGGCCGACGTGGACCGCTAAGCATGAACAGCACGCTTATCCAGACAGACCGTTTCGCCCTGAGCGAATCCGAGCGCTCGGCCATCGAGCACGAAATGCATCACTACGAGGACCCGCGCGCGGCGTCCATCGAAGCCCTGAAGATCGTTCAGAAAGAACGCGGCTGGGTGCCGGACGGCGCCATCTATGCGATCGGCGAAGTGCTGGGCATCCCGGCCAGTGACGTTGAAGGCGTTGCCACGTTCTATAGCCAGATCTTCCGTCAACCGGTTGGCCGTCACATCATCCGTGTCTGCAACAGCATGGTCTGTTTCATCGCCGGTCACGAAGACATCGTCGGCGAAATCCAGAGCAAGCTGGGCATCGGCCTGGGCCAGACCACTGCCGACGGCCGTTTCACGCTGCTGCCGGCCTGCTGCCTGGGCAACTGTGACAAGGCACCGGCGGTCATGATCGACGACGATACTTTCGGCAATCTGCAGCCGGCGGGCGTTGCCCAGCTGCTGGAGGGTTACGTATGACCATCACTTCCTTCGGCCCGGCCAACCTGATTACCCGTACGCCGGAAACTCACCCGCTGACCTGGCGTCTGCGCGACGACGGCGAGCCGGTGTGGTTCGACGAGTACGTGGCCAAAGACGGCTATGCCGCTGCCCGCAAAGCGTTCGCCCAGCAATCGCCTGACGAAATCGTTCAGTCGGTCAAGGATTCCGGCCTCAAGGGCCGTGGCGGCGCAGGCTTTCCCACGGGTGTGAAGTGGGGCCTGATGCCCAAAGACGAATCCCTGAACATCCGCTACCTGCTGTGCAACGCGGACGAGATGGAACCGAACACCTGGAAAGACCGCATGCTGATGGAGCAACTGCCCCATCTGCTGGTGGAAGGCATGCTCATCAGCGCCCGCGCGCTGAAGGCCTACCGCGGCTACATCTTCCTGCGTGGCGAGTACGTCACCGCCGCCAAACATCTGAATCGCGCCGTGGCCGAAGCCAAGGCCGCGGGTCTGTTGGGCAAGAACATCCTGGGCACCGGCTTCGACTTCGAGCTGTTCGTCCACACCGGCGCCGGGCGTTACATCTGCGGTGAAGAGACCGCACTGATCAACTCCCTGGAAGGCCGCCGCGCCAACCCACGCTCCAAGCCGCCCTTCCCTGCCGCCGTCGGCGTGTGGGGCAAGCCGACCTGCGTGAACAACGTCGAAACCCTGTGCAACGTCCCGGCCATCGTCAACAACGGCAACGACTGGTACAAGTCGCTCGCCCGCGAAGGCAGCGAAGACCATGGCACCAAGCTGATGGGCTTCTCCGGCAAGGTGAAGAACCCGGGCATCTGGGAGCTGCCATTCGGCCTGCCCGCGCGCGAGCTGTTCGAAGACTACGCAGGCGGCATGCGCGACGGCTACAAGCTCAAATGCTGGCAGCCAGGCGGCGCCGGTACCGGTTTCCTTCTGCCTGAACACCTCGATTGCCAGTTCTATGCTGGCGGCGTGGCCAAGGTCGGCACCCGGATGGGTACAGGCCTTGCGATGGCGGTGGACGACAAGGTCAACATGGTTTCGCTGCTGCGCAACATGGAAGAGTTCTTCGCTCAGGAGTCGTGCGGTTTCTGCACGCCTTGCCGCGACGGTCTGCCATGGAGCGTGAAAATGCTGCGCGCCCTCGAAAAAGGCCAGGGTCAACCGGGCGATATCGAGACGCTGCTGGGGCTGGTCAACTTCCTAGGCCCAGGCAAGACGTTCTGCGCTCACGCACCGGGCGCCGTGGAACCTCTGGGCAGCGCGATCAAATACTTCCGTCCGGAATTTGAAGCAGGCATCGCACCTGCACGGGCTGGCGACCTCAATCAGGTCAAGAGCCCGACGATCGCGGGCGCATAAAAAGACAGACCGGTCAGTGGCCCGCAAGGCCCCTGACCTTCGCTCCGATTGCGCCCACCGGGCTGACTGAATCGGAGCAGCACCGAGATTCCATTAGCCACGCCCGCTGACACCGGGCCAACGAAGAACTTTGAACCATGGCTACTATCCACGTAGACGGCAAAGCGCTCGAAGTCGATGGCGCAGACAACCTGTTACAGGCCTGTCTGTCGCTGGGGCTCGACATCCCTTATTTCTGCTGGCATCCAGCCCTTGGCAGCGTTGGCGCCTGTCGCCAGTGCGCGGTCAAGCAGTACACCGACGAGAACGACACCCGTGGTCGTATCGTCATGTCCTGCATGACGCCTGCCACTGACAACACCTGGATTTCCATCGACGACGAAGAATCCAAGGCGTTCCGCGCCAGCGTCGTCGAATGGCTGATGACCAACCACCCTCACGACTGCCCGGTCTGCGAGGAAGGCGGTCACTGCCATCTGCAGGACATGACCGTGATGACCGGCCACAACGAGCGCCGGTATCGCTTCACCAAGCGCACCCACCAGAATCAGGAGCTGGGGCCGTTCATCGCGCATGAGATGAACCGCTGCATCGCCTGCTATCGCTGTGTGCGCTTCTATAAAGACTACGCCGGTGGCACCGACCTCGGCGTCTTCGGCGCCCACGACAACGTGTACTTCGGTCGCGTCGAAGACGGCACGCTGGAAAGCGAGTTCTCCGGCAACCTCACCGAGGTCTGCCCGACCGGTGTATTCACCGACAAGACGCACTCCGAGCGTTACAACCGTAAGTGGGACATGCAGTTCTCGCCGAGCATCTGCCACGGCTGCTCCAGCGGCTGCAACATCAGCCCGGGCGAACGCTATGGCGAAATCCGCCGTATCGAGAACCGCTACAACGGTTCGGTGAACCAGTATTTCCTCTGTGACCGCGGCCGGTTCGGCTACGGCTACGTCAATCGCAAGGACCGTCCGCGTCAGCCGCTGCTGGCCGAAGGCAACGTCAAACTGAGCCTGGACGCTGCGCTGGACAAGGCCGCCGACATGCTGCGCGGTCGCAACATCGTCGGCATCGGGTCGCCTCGCGCCAGCCTCGAAAGCAACTTCGCCCTGCGCGAACTGGTCGGTGCCGAGCATTTCTACTCGGGCATCGAAGCCGGTGAGCTTGCGCGTCTGCGCCTGATCGCCCAGGTCCTGAAGGACAGCCCGCTGCCCATCCCGACCCTGCGCGAAGTCGAAGAGCACGATGCCGTGTTCATCCTTGGCGAAGACGTGACTCAGACGGCAGCGCGCATGGCCCTCGGCCTGCGTCAGCTGGTGAAGAACAAGGCCGAAGACATGGCCGCCGCGATGAAAGTCCAGCCATGGCTCGACGCTGCGGTGAAAAACATCGGTCAGCACGAGATGAACCCGCTGTTCATCGCCAGTCTGGCTGAAACCCGTCTGGACGACATCGCCGAGGAATGCGTGCATGCCGCCCCTGACGACCTGGCGCGCATCGGTTTTGCCGTGGCGCATGCTATCGACCCGAGCGCACCGGCGGTCGTGGGTCTGGACAGCGAAGCGCTGGAACTCGCTCAGCGCATCGCCACTGCCCTGCTCGAAGCCAAGCGTCCGCTGATCGTCTCCGGTGCCTCGCTGGGTTCAGACGCGCTGATCGAAGCGGCCGCGAACATCGCCAAGGCCCTGAAGCTGCGCGACAAGAACGGCTCTCTCAGCCTGGTCGTGCCGGAAGCCAACAGCATGGGCCTGACCCTGTTCGGTGGCGATTCGGTCGATGACGCGCTGCAAGCGGTGATCTCGGGCAAGGCCGACGCCATCGTCGTGCTGGAGAACGATCTGTTCACCCGCGTCGATGCCGCGACGGTCGAGGCTGCGTTGAAGGCCGCGAAAGTGGTGATCGTTGCCGATCACCAGAAGACCGCGACCACCGATCGTGCGCACCTCGTGCTGCCGGCCGCCAGCTTCGCGGAAGGCGACGGCACGCTGGTCAGCCAGGAAGGCCGCGCTCAGCGCTTCTTCCAGGTCTACGATCCGACTTACCTGGACGCCAGCATCCAGATCCATGAAGGCTGGCGCTGGTTGCATGCCCTGCGCGCAACCCTGCTGAACAAGCCGGTCGACTGGACTCAACTGGACCACGTCACCGAAGCCTGTGCTGCGAGCAACGCGCAACTGGCCGGCATCGTCGGTGCCGCACCGTCCGCTGCGTTCCGCATCAAGGGTCTGAAACTGGCCCGTGAACCGCTGCGCTACAGTGGCCGTACCGCCATGCGCGCCAACATCAGCGTGCATGAACCGCGCACCTCGCAAGACAAGGACACCGCGTTCTCGTTCTCGATGGAAGGCTATTCGGGCTCGGCAGAGCCTCGCTCTCAGGTGCCATTCGCCTGGTCGCCGGGCTGGAACTCGCCACAGGCCTGGAACAAGTTCCAGGACGAAGTCGGTGGTCATCTGCGTGCGGGCGATCCGGGCGTGCGCCTGATCGAAAGCAGCGGCGACAACCTGAGCTGGTTCGCCAGCGTGCCGCGCGCATTCTCCCCTGCTCAAGGGACCTGGCAGGTCGTGCCGTTCTACCACCTGTTCGGCAGCGACGAGAACTCGTCCAAAGCCGCGCCGGTTCAGGAACGTATTCCGGCTGCCTACGTCGCACTGGCCAAGTCCGAAGCGGACCGCCTGGGCGTCAACGACGGTGCCATGCTCAGCCTCAACGTTGCCGGCCAGACCCTGCGTCTGCCACTGCGCATCAATGAAGAACTGGGCGCCGGTCTGGTGGCGCTGCCATCGGGTCTGGCGGGCATTCCTCCGGCACTGGCCGGGAAAACCGTTGAAGGTCTGCAGGAGGCAGCACAATGACCACATGGTTTACCCCTGAGGTGATCGACTCGATCATCGCCGTCATCAAGGCCATCGTGGTGCTGCTGGCCGTGGTGGTCTGCGGCGCCCTGCTCAGCTTCGTCGAGCGTCGCCTGCTGGGCTGGTGGCAGGACCGTTACGGTCCCAACCGCGTCGGTCCGTTCGGTATGTTCCAGATTGCCGCCGACATGCTGAAGATGTTCTTCAAGGAAGACTGGAACCCTCCCTTCGTCGACAAGATGATCTTCACCTTGGCGCCAGTCGTGGCCATGAGCGCGCTGCTGATCTCGTTCTCGATCATCCCGGTCACCCAGACCTGGGTCGTCGCGGACCTGAACATCGGCCTGCTGTTCTTCTTCGCCATGGCCGGTCTTTCGGTCTACGCCGTGCTGTTCGCCGGCTGGTCGTCGAACAACAAGTACGCGCTGCTCGGCAGCTTGCGGGCCTCGGCGCAGACCGTCTCGTACGAAGTGTTCCTGGGCCTGTCCCTGATGGGCATCATCGTTCAGGTCGGCTCGTTCAACATGGGCGACATCGTTCAGTACCAGGCCGATCATCTGTGGTTCATCATTCCGCAGTTCTTCGGCTTCTGTACCTTCTTCATCGCTGGCGTCGCCGTGACTCACCGTCACCCGTTCGACCAGCCGGAAGCGGAACAGGAACTGGCCGACGGTTACCACATTGAATACGCCGGCATGAAGTGGGGCATGTTCTTCGTCGGTGAGTACATCGGCATCATCCTGATCTCGGCGCTGCTGGTGACCCTGTTCTTCGGTGGCTGGCACGGCCCGTTCAACATCCTGCCGCAACTGTCGTTCATGTGGTTCGTCCTGAAAACCGCGTTCTTCATCATGCTGTTCATCCTGCTGCGCGCTTCCATTCCGCGTCCGCGTTATGACCAGGTGATGGATTTCAGCTGGAAGTTCTGCCTGCCACTGACCCTGATCAATTTGCTAGTGACCGCTGCGGTCGTCTTGGCGGCTCAGTGAGGATTTGACCCATGTTCAAATATATCGGCGACATCGTTAAGGGTACGGGTACCCAGCTGCGCAGCCTGATCATGGTCTTCGGCCATGGCTTCCGTAAGCGCGACACCCTGCAATATCCGGAAGAAGCGGTTTACCTCCCGCCTCGCTACCGCGGCCGCATCGTCCTGACTCGCGACCCCGATGGCGAAGAGCGCTGCGTGGCCTGCAACCTGTGCGCCGTGGCCTGCCCGGTCGGCTGCATCTCGCTGCAGAAAGCGGAGACCGAAGACGGCCGGTGGTACCCGGACTTCTTCCGCATCAACTTCTCGCGTTGCATCTTCTGCGGTCTCTGTGAAGAAGCCTGCCCGACCACCGCGATCCAGCTCACGCCGGATTTCGAAATGGCCGAGTTCAAACGTCAGGATCTGGTGTACGAGAAAGAAGATCTGCTGATCTCCGGCCCCGGCAAGAACCCTGACTACAACTTCTACCGCGTTGCGGGGATGGCGATCGCTGGCAAGCCTAAAGGCTCTGCCCAAAACGAAGCCGAGCCCATCAACGTCAAGAGCTTGCTGCCTTAAGGAAGAAAGATGGAATTCGCTTTCTATTTCGCATCCGGCATCGCTGTTGTGGCCACCCTGCGGGTGATCACCAACACGAACCCGGTGCACGCCCTGCTCTACCTGATCATTTCGCTGATTGCCGTGGCCATGACCTTTTTCAGCCTCGGCGCGCCGTTCGCCGGTGCGCTGGAAGTGATCGCCTACGCCGGCGCCATCATGGTGCTTTTCGTGTTCGTGGTGATGATGCTGAACCTGGGCCCGGCCTCGGTTCAGCAAGAACGCGCCTGGCTCAAACCCGGTATCTGGCTGGGCCCGATCCTGCTGGGCGGCCTGCTGCTGGCAGAGCTGCTGTACGTGCTGTTCGCCAACTCCACCGGTGCCGGTATCGGTCATACCACCGTGGACGCCAAGGCGGTCGGCATCAGCCTGTTCGGTCCTTACCTGCTGGTTGTCGAACTCGCCTCGATGCTGCTGCTCGCGGCAGCGGTGACGGCGTTCCATGTCGGCCGCAACGAGGCGAAGGAGTAATCCCATGCATGCACAAATTCCTCTGGAACACGGGCTGGCAGTAGCCGGCATCCTGTTCTGCCTCGGCCTGGCGGGCCTGTTGGTACGCCGCAACATTCTGTTCGTGTTGATGAGCCTGGAAGTGATGATGAACGCGTCCGCGCTGGCTTTCGTCGTGGCGGGCAGCCGCTGGGCGCAGCCTGACGGGCAGATCATGTTCATTCTGGTGATCAGCCTTGCCGCAGCCGAGGCCAGTATCGGCCTGGCGATCCTGCTGCAACTGTATCGCCGCTTCCACACTCTCGATATCGACGCTGCCAGCGAGATGCGCGGATGAACCTACTCTTTCTGACTTTCGTATTCCCCCTGATCGGTTTCCTGCTGCTGTCGTTCTCTCGCGGCAAATGGTCGGAAAACCTCTCGGCCCTGGTAGGCGTCGGCTCCATTGGTCTGTCGGCCATCGTCGCCGCCTACGTGATCTTCCAGTTCAACGTCGCACCGCCTGAAGGCGGCCACCTGACGATGGTGCTGTGGCAATGGATGTCGGTGGACGGCTTCGACCCCAACTTCGCGCTGTATGTGGATGGCCTGTCCATCACCATGCTGGGCGTCGTGGTCGGCGTGGGCTTCCTGATCCACTTGTTCGCGTCCTGGTACATGCGCGGTGAAGACGGCTACTCGCGCTTCTTCGCCTACACCAACCTGTTCATTGCCAGCATGTTGTTCCTGATCCTGGGCGACAACCTGCTGTTCATCTACTTCGGTTGGGAAGGCGTGGGCCTGTGCTCGTACCTGTTGATCGGTTTCTATTACAGCAACCGCAACAACGGCAACGCGGCACTGAAAGCCTTCATCGTCACCCGCATCGGCGACGTGTTCATGGCCATCGGCCTGTTCATCCTGTTCCAGCAACTGGGCACGCTGAACATTCAGGAGCTGCTGGTCCGTGCACCGCAGCACTTCAAGGTCGGCGATTTCTGGATCGTGCTGGCGACCCTGATGCTGCTGGGCGGCGCTGTCGGTAAATCCGCGCAACTGCCGCTGCAGACCTGGCTGGCGGATGCGATGGCCGGTCCTACCCCGGTTTCCGCACTGATCCACGCGGCAACCATGGTGACCGCCGGCGTCTACCTGATCGCCCGTACCCATGGTCTATTCGCCCTGGCGCCGGACATCCTGCACCTGGTCGGCATCGTTGGCGGTGTGACCCTGGTGCTGGCCGGTTTCGCGGCACTGGTTCAGACCGACATCAAACGTATCCTCGCCTACTCGACCATGAGCCAGATCGGCTACATGTTCCTGGCGCTGGGTGTGGGCGCCTGGGAAGGCGCGATCTTCCACCTGATGACGCACGCGTTCTTCAAGGCCCTGTTGTTCCTTGCTTCGGGCGCGGTCATCGTTGCCTGCCACCACGAGCAGAACATCTTCAAGATGGGCGGCCTGTGGAAAAAACTGCCACTGGCCTACGCCAGCTTCATCGTCGGCGGCGCGGCCCTGGCGGCATTGCCTCTGGTCACTGCGGGCTTCTACTCCAAAGATGAAATTCTCTGGGAAGCCTTCGCCAGCGGCCATCAGTATCTGCTGTACGCAGGTCTGGTCGGTGCCTTCATGACCTCGCTGTACACCTTCCGCCTGATCTTCATCGCCTTCCACGGCGAAGCGAAGACCGAAGCTCACGCCGGCCACGGGATCTCCCACTGGTTGCCGCTGAGCGTGCTGATCGTGCTGTCGACTTTCATCGGCGCCTGGATTCATCCGCCACTGGCCGGCGTACTGCCGGAAAGCGCGGGTCATGCGGGCGGCGAAGCCAAGCACAGCCTGGAAATCGCCTCGGGCGCCATCGCCCTGGCCGGGATCCTGCTGGCAGCGCTGCTGTTCCTCGGCAAGCGTCGTCTGGTCACTGCCATCGCCAACAGCGGACCGGGCCGTTTCCTGTCTGCCTGGTGGTTTGCGGCATGGGGCTTCGACTGGGTTTACGACGTGCTGTTCGTCAAACCGTACCTGGCTATCAGCCGCATTCTGCGTGGCGATCCGCTCGACCACACAATCGGCCTGATCCCGCGTCTGGTCAAAGCCGGTAACGGCTTGATGAGCCGTACTGAAACCGGTCAGCTCCGCTGGTACGCCGCTTCGATCGCTGCAGGTGCCGTACTGGTACTCGGCGCGATTGTGCTGGTCTGATGAGTCGATCTGACATGAACCTTGCGACTTTGCGAAAGGAATTGAGCCCGTCATGATTCTGCCTTGGCTAATCCTGATCCCCTTTATCGGCGGCCTGCTGTGCTGGCAAGGTGAGCGCTTCGGCCCTACCCTGCCGCGCTGGATTGCGCTGGTTACGATGTCCCTCCTGACCGCATTGGGTCTGTGGCTGTGGAGCACCGGTACGTATAGCTACGCACCGGCTCCCGGCGTCGATCCGACCTGGGCGGTCGAATTCAAGGCCCAGTGGATCCAGCGCTTCGGCATCAGCGTGCATCTGGCGCTCGACGGTCTGTCGCTGCTGATGATCCTGCTGACCGGCCTGCTGGGTATCCTCTCGGTACTCTGCTCGTGGAAAGAGATCCAGCGTAACGTCGGCTTCTTCCACCTGAACCTGATGTGGATCCTGGGCGGCGTCGTTGGCGTGTTCCTGGCCATCGACCTGTTCATGTTCTTCTTCTTCTGGGAAATGATGCTGGTGCCGATGTACTTCCTCATCGCGCTCTGGGGTCACAGTTCGGCAGACGGCAAGAAGACCCGCATCTATGCCGCGACCAAGTTCTTCATCTTCACTCAGGCCAGTGGTCTGATCATGCTGGTGGCGATCCTGGGTCTGGTGCTGGTTAACTTCAACCAGACCGGCGTGATCACGTTCAGCTACGCCGACCTGCTGAAGACCAAGCTGTCCAATGGCACCGAGTACATCCTGATGCTGGGCTTCTTCATCGCATTCGCGGTGAAGCTGCCGATCGTGCCGTTGCACTCCTGGCTGCCTGACGCTCACGCCCAGGCGCCGACCGCAGGTTCGGTGGATCTGGCGGGTATTCTGCTCAAGACCGCTGCGTATGGTCTGCTGCGTTTCGCCCTGCCGCTGTTCCCGAACGCATCGGCGGAATTCGCCCCGATCGCGATGATCCTGGGCCTGATCGGGATCTTCTACGGTGCCTTCCTGGCCTTCGCCCAGACCGACATCAAGCGTCTGATCGCGTTCTCCAGCGTCTCGCACATGGGCTTCGTGCTGATCGGTATCTACTCCGGCAGCCAGCAGGCGCTGCAGGGTGTCGTGGTTCAGATGCTGGCACACGGTCTGTCAGCCGCGGCGCTGTTCATCCTCAGCGGCCAGCTGTACGAGCGTCTGCACACCCGTGACATGCGTGAGATGGGCGGCTTGTGGAACAAGATCGCTTATCTGCCAGCCATCAGCCTGTTCTTTGCGGCCGCTTCTCTGGGTCTGCCGGGCACCGGCAACTTCGTCGGCGAGTTCCTGATCCTGATCGGCAGCTTCGTCAGTGCGCCATGGATCACGGCGATTGCCACCTCCGGTCTGGTGTTCGGTTCGGTCTACTCGCTGATCATGATCCACCGCGCCTACTTCGGTCCTGCCAAGACCGATGCGGTCTACAAAGGCATGGACGGACGGGAAATGATCATGGTGCTGGGCCTGGCCGTGTTGCTGGTTCTGCTGGGTATTTACCCGCAGCCGATCCTGGACACTTCCTCGGCGACCATGCATGGCGTGCAGCAATGGCTCGGCACCGCCTTCACTCAACTCGCTTCGGCCCGGTAAGAGCGCTATGGACCTGACGATTCAACACTTTATTGCGCTGGCGCCGCTGCTGATCACCAGCCTCACCGTTGTCGTGGTGATGCTCGGTATCGCATGGCGTCGCAACCACTCACAATCGTTCCTGCTGACCGTGGCAGGACTCAACCTGGCCTTACTGTCGATCTACCCGGCTCTCAAAGTCGCGCCGCTAGTGGTCACTCCCCTGCTGCAGATCGACAGCTTTGCCCTTCTGTACATCGGCATCATCCTTGTCTCGACGCTGGCGTGTGTCACCCTGGCGCACGCCTACCTGGGTGAAGGCAAGGCCGGCTATCCGGGCAACCGCGAAGAGCTCTATCTGCTGATCCTGATGGCAGCCGCTGGCGGCATGGTGCTGGTCGCCGCGCAACACCTGGCGAGCCTGTTCATCGGCCTTGAGCTGCTGTCGGTGCCGGTCTACGGCCTGGTGGCTTACGCGTTCTTCAACAAGCGCTCGCTGGAAGCCGGTATCAAGTACATGGTGCTGTCGGCGGCGGGATCGGCGTTTCTGTTGTTCGGCATGGCGCTGTTGTACGCCGAAGCCGGCAGCCTGGGCTTCAGCGAAATCGGTAAGGCCATCGCGGCCACCGGCCTGCCGAGCCCGATCGCCAGCCTGGGTCTGGGCATGATGCTGATCGGCCTGGGCTTCAAGCTGTCGCTGGTGCCGTTCCACTTGTGGACGCCGGACGTGTACGAAGGTGCCCCTGCGCCAGTCGCCGCATTCCTGGCCACCGCGAGCAAAGTCGCCGTGTTCGGCGTGCTGGTCCGCCTGTTCCAGATTTCGCCCGCAGCCACCAGTGGCGTGCTCTCCGACGTGATGGCGGTCATCGCCGTGGCGTCGATCATCATCGGCAACCTGCTGGCGCTGACCCAGAGCAACCTCAAGCGACTGCTCGGTTACTCGTCCATCGCTCACTTCGGTTACCTGATGATCGCAATGGTTGCCAGCAAGGGCCTGGCGGTCGAGGCGATCAGTGTCTATCTGGTGACGTACGTGCTGACCAGCCTGGGCGCGTTCGGCGTGGTCACGCTGATGTCCTCGCCTTACAGCGGCCGCGACGCGGATGCGATGTTTGAGTACCGCGGCCTGTTCTGGCGTCGTCCGTACCTGACCGCTGTACTGACCGTGATGATGCTGTCGCTGGCCGGTATCCCGCTGACCACAGGTTTCATCGGCAAGTTCTACATCATCGCGACGGGTGTCGAAGCGCACCTGTGGTGGCTGACGGCCTCGCTGGTCATCGGCAGTGCGATCGGCGTGTTCTACTACCTGCGGGTGATGGTCACGTTGTATTTGCAGGACTCGAAGATCCAGCGCCACGATGCTCCGTTCAACTGGGCGCAGCGTGCCGGTGGTGTGATGCTGTTGGGCATTACGCTGCTGGCGTTCTTCCTCGGCGTCTACCCACAGCCGCTGTTGAGCCTGGTGCAACACGCCGGACTCTGATGGTCGGCTGAGGTATAAAAAAACCCTGCGCTGGAGCAGGGTTTTTTTATGGTCAGGAATAAGTGGTTACCCCGGCAGCCGCACCGTTTTCTTGGCCCCCACGAACAAACCCCACGTCGACATGAACAACGCCGCGACCATCGGACCGATCACGAACCCGTTCAGGCCGAACACGGCCATGCCGCCCAGCGTCGAGATGAGAATCAGGTAATCCGGCATCCGCGTGTCCTTGCCCACCAGAATCGGGCGCAGGACGTTGTCCACCAGCCCGATCACGAAAACACCGAACAGACCCAGCACCACGCCCTGCCAGACCATGCCGCTCAATAGAAAATACGCCGCGACCGGGGCCCACACGATGCCGGCGCCTACTGCCGGCAGCAGCGACAAAAATGCCATCAGCACAGCCCAGAGCAGTGCACTCGGGATGTCCAGAATCCAGAAAATCAGCCCGCCCAATGCTCCCTGAGTGATGGCCACCACGACATTGCCTTTGACCGTCGCACGCACCACACGGGTGAATTTGAGCTGCAGACGACGCTTCTGCGGCTCAGCGAGCGGAATGGCGATGCGGATCCTGCGCGTCAGGTCCTGCCCATCGCGCAGGAAAAAGAACAACAGGTAGAGCATCACGAAGAAGCTCACCACGAAGTCGAAGGTGCCCTGACCGAAGCTGAAGGCCTGGGTGGCGAGGTACTGACTGCCTTGCATGGCCGTCTTCGAGATCTTGTCCTGCAGCCCTTTGAAATCGCCCATGCCCAGACGATCGAGCCAGTGCTGCAGCGATGGCGGCAGCAGAGCCTTGAATTCCGCCAGGTACTTGGCAACGTCCAGCTGACCGTTTTCCACACTTTTGTAGAGCGCCGCGCCTTCCTGAACCATCAACATGCCGATGATGATCACCGGCAGGATCGCAATCACCAGACACACCATCAACGTGCACAATGAGGTGAGGTTGCGTTGCCAGCCGAAACGCGCCAATAGTCGTCGCTGCAGCGGCGCAAAGATGATGCCCAGCACGACGGCCCAGAACACGGCGCCGTAGAACGGCAGCAGTATCCAGATGAAGGCGATGGTCACCAGCACCAACAGCAGCATCAGGGTTTTGTTTTGTAGCGAAGTCTCGTTCATGTCTCTTCCATGTCATCGAGCCGCGCTGAGCGCACGGCCTGATTATTAGTCCGCCAATCGCCACAGGAGTGCCACCTGTAACGCTGCGCTAACAGACATGAAAGCCGCGCGATGAGGGCGGCGGACCCGATAAGCCCACCGTCTCCATCCGCTTTTTGAACCTCAGATTCGGAACTGTCCTACCAACTGGCCGAGCCGTTGATTCAGCGCGGTCAGGTTGCGCGACGTCGTGGCGCCATGGCGGGTTTCTTCCGCGACGCTTTCAACCGCCACCGCGATCTGATGCACGCTGCGATTGATCTCCTCGGCCACCGCCGTCTGCTCTTCCGCCGCGCTGGCGATCTGTGCGTTCATCGCATTGATCGTGCCGATCAACTGACCGATCGTGTCCAGGGACGCTCCGGCCTCATTGGCCTGTGCCGACGTGCCGTCTCCGGCATCGCTTGAGCGTCGCATCGCGGCCACCGCGCCTTGCGTGCCTTGCTGCAGCCGGTCGATCATGCCCTGGATTTCCTGGGTGCTTTGCTGAGTGCGACTGGCCAGTGCACGAACCTCGTCGGCGACCACCGCGAACCCGCGCCCCGCTTCACCCGCTCGAGCGGCTTCAATGGCGGCGTTGAGGGCCAGCAGATTGGTCTGCTCGGCAATGGAACGGATGACACCCAGCACGCCGACAATCGATGACACATCGTTTTGCAGGCTGTCCAGCGAGGTGCCGCTGTGGCGGATGTCATTCACCAGCGCGTGAATCTGCTGAATGCTGCCATCGACCACCCGCTTGGCGGCCTGCCCTTGCGCATCCGTCTGCTGTGCCGCCACCGAGGCACCCTGCGCGCTTTTCGCGACTTCCTGCGCGGCGGCCGACATCTGGTTGATCGCGGTCGCGACCTGATCTGTCTCGTGCCGCTGACGCTCCATCGCCTGTTCCGAGCGCTGCGCCTGGTGAGTGACATCGCTGACGAGCCCGGTCAGTTGCCCGGTCATCTCGGCGATCTGCTTCACCAGCCCGTGAATCTTGTCGACAAAACGGTTGAACGAGCTCGCCAGCTCGCCCAGTTCATCCTGCGACGACACCGCCAGACGTCGCGTCAGGTCGCCCTCCCCGGCAGCAATATCGTCCAGATTGGCCTTCATCAGTCGCAACGGGCGCAAGATACTCCCCGCCATCCAGACGCCGACTACCGCGATGACGGCCAGGACCAGCAGCGTGATACCGATGATGCTGACCAACATGCTCTGCATGCGCTCGGCAACGTTCTTGCGAACCTCGGCGACCTTGGCGTCGATGTTGTCCAGGTTGACCGAGGAACCGACCGCCATGTCCCATTTGGGCAGGTACTCGGAATAGCCCAGCTTGGGCACCAGATCGCTTGAGCCGGGCAACGGAGACGAATATTCCAGATAATGAGTGCCTGCTTTCGCGACCTCGACCAGACCTGCGTTGACGTAAACGCCGTTAGGATCGCGGGCATCCTTGAAGCTCTTGCCGATGCCATCGGGGCTGCTGCCCTTGAACAGGCGAACGGCTTGCGAGTCGTAGCCGAAGAAGTAGCCGTCTTTGGCGTAATTGACCTGAGAGAGCATTTTAATGACCTGCGCGCGGGCCTCCATGTCGCCCGGAGCCGACGCGTCATACAGCGGCTTGATGGTGCCCATCGCGACCGCCACGTAACTCTGCAATGTCGTCTTGGCTTCGGCGAGCAAGTGCTGTCGCGTTTCTTCAACGTCGCGCCGCGCCTGCTCGCGCAACATGAATACCGTACTGGCACTGACGATCAGCGCGAACAGCAACACGGGCAATACCGCGAGCGAAAGTAACCTGGCTTTTAGATTTAGCCGCATAGAAGTCGTGACCCTTTATTGTTGTGTGCATTACGCCGTGGGGCTCCTCTTCGGTTAACGGCCCGGCGCCACGAAAGTTGAGGTCACACAACAGGGTCGCTCAATCAGAGCGATTCAGACGGTTCAGAGCGCAAGGATTGCGGCGCATGGCGCTCAGGCAGATCGATTCGAACCAGAAGGCCGCCCAGGGAGCTGCCCGACAACTGAATCACCCCGTCCCAGGCTTCGACGATGTCTTTGACGATCCCAAGGCCCAGCCCATGGCCGTTCACCTGTTCGTCCAGACGATTGCCACGTTCTAGCACTTCGTCGCGACGGGATTCGGGAATGCCGGGGCCGTCATCATCGATCATCAGGCTGTAGCCCTGAGCGTCCCGGATGATCGTCAGCCGGACCTGGCTGTCGGCCCATTTGCAGGCGTTGTCCATCAGATTGCCCAGCAGCTCGAGGATGTCTTCACGGTCCCAGGGCAGGATCAGCTCTTGCGCGACCTGGGCGCTGAGATCAAGGTGTTCGCCATGAATCATGCGCAGCGTGGAGAACAACCCCGGTAACTCGGCGCCACAATCGAAACGCGCCCCGGGCAACGCATCGCCTGACAATCTCGCGCGATTGAGTTCGCGCTCCAGACGCTGCTGAATCTGCTGCAACTGATCACGCAAAGTAGCGCGCACGTGCGGTTGCTGCTCCAGCGCCTGGCCCTCGGCGAGACTCATCAAAACAGCCAGCGGGGTTTTCAGCGCATGCCCCAGGTTACCCAGCGCGTTGCGCGAGCGCTTGAGGCTGTCCTCAGTGTGAGCCAGCAGATGGTTGATCTGCGCGACGAGGGGGGCAAGTTCGAGTGGCACGGTTTCGTCAAGCTGCGAACGCTGCCCTTGCTGGAGCTGAAATAGCTGCTCGCGAGCGGTTTCCAGAGGCTTCAGGGCACGCCTCACCGTCACTCGCTGAAGGATGAGAATCAGCACCAGTGCAGCGAGGCCAAGGCCTAAACCGATCTGTTTGACGAGAGCGAAGCTGGCCTGGACTGGCGTGTAGTCCTGAGCCACCGTGATGGCGATCTTCTGGCCGAATTTGCGGTATTCGGTATGCAGCAGCAACAGCGACTGATGACTCTTCTGCAATTCAAGGTTGGCATGCAGCCCGGGATGTTCAGGCTGTGGCAGTTCCAGATCCCATAACGACCTTGAACGCCAGTGCCCGCCGTCAAAATCAATGCGGAAATAATGACCGGAATACGGACGTTGATACCCCGGCGAAAGGCGGTGTTCATCAAGTTGCAGGCCATCCGGACCTCGAACGACGGCGACCAGCAAAGACTCACTGTCGTTGCGCAGGCCGGATTCAAGGTAGCGCTGCAGACCGATCTCGAACAGCCAAAGGCTGATCTGCGCCAGAACCAGCCCGACGATCAGCAGAACACTGATCAAGCCAAGACTCAGGCGGCGCTGGATCGACCTCACCCGCCTGCCCCGCCAAACCGATAACCCTGACCTCGCCGCGTCTCCACGACGGCTCGACCCAGCTTGCGCCGCAGGTGGTTGACGTGCACCTCAATCACGTTGGAATTACGCTCACTCTCGCCGTCATAGAGATGCTCGGCCAGATGAGTTTTGGAAAGAATCTGCTCAGGGTGCAGCATGAAGTACCGCAGCAGGCGAAACTCCGCGGACGTCAACTGAATCTCCTCGCCCTCCCTGCTGACGCACTGCCGTCCTTCATCCAGATGCAGGCCGGCGGCTTGCAATGTCGGTTGATTGGCCAGCCCCCTGACGCGGCGTAACAGGGCCTGAATGCGCAATTGCAGTTCTTCGGGATGAAAGGGTTTGGTCAGGTAATCATCGGCACCGGCTTTCAGGCCTTCGATACGCTCAGCCCATGACCCACGAGCCGTCAGAATCAGAACCGGAGTCGCCAACCCGTCCGCACGCCACTTCTGCAACACGTCCAGGCCCGGTATGCCCGGCAGCCCCAGATCAAGCACGATCAGGTCGTAAGGCTCGCTGGCCCCCTGATAAATCGCGTCTCGGCCGTCGGCAAGCCAGTCCACCGCATAGCCTTGGCGGTTCAATGTGCTCATCAGCTCGTCGGCCAGCGGAACATGATCCTCAACCAGTAACAAACGCATCAATCATCTTCCTTGTCTTCCAGCAGACGACAGTCGCTGGCATCGAATTTGAGCTCGCGGACCACGTGATCCGAGGTCAACAACTCGATTTCGTACACCAGCACGTCATGCTTTTCTTCGAGCTCCGCTTCCAGGAGCTTTGAACCGGGATAGCGCCCCAGTGCCTGTTCGATGAATTGCTCCAGGGGCAGGATGACGCCTTGCCTGCGCAATTGCAGCGCCTCATCCTGATCCAGGTCCCGCGCCGCGCACATCATGGAGAACATGACGGCGCAGGTTGCCAGCAAACAGTGAACGACACATGTGCCGGGGCGCTTACTGGCGATCATCAGGTGTCCTGATGATCTTTGAGGATCTGGCTGCTGACCGCGTCGATCTCGACATCCCACTCGACGCCTTGCGGGTCGCGCAGCTCAACCTGGTAAACGTATTTGCCATATTCCTCTTCCAGCTCGGTCTCGGTGATGTTCGCTTTGGGGTGCTTGGCCAGCGCCGCGGCGTTGAGTTTTTCGAAAGACTGAATAGTACCTGCATCGCGTAGACGCAGCGCCTCATCGGGACCAAGATCCCGCGCCTGAGCGTAACCGGCCGCGACAGTAAGGGCAGATGCAGCGAAAATAGCAGTTAACGTTTTCATCGTGGTTCTCCGTTCTCGTAGTAATGTTTACGACCTTTACGATAAACGCACGAACTTAATTAAAACTGAATTTATCTGGCTACGTGCCATCACCGCTTGCCGCTGCCCCGGCTCCTCAGATCATTCACTTTGCGCCGTCCTCCAAGGAGCATCCATGAGCGCCATTCACATCAAAACGCCGGCGCTCACGATAAAGGCCGGCAAGAGAGCCATCGCCCGCATCCGCGATCAGGGCCTTGCTCCGCAAGACGTCGGCATCATTCCCGGCGCCGCGGGCGGCCCCAAGGCACTAGGTATTCAAGGACTTGACCTGGCGCTGTTTGGCGAATGGCTTCCCCGCGCCAAACGCGAACGCTCGCTGATCGGCGCGTCGATCGGCTCGTGGCGTTTCGCAAGCGCCTGTCTGCCTGATCCTGTCGAAGGCCTCAAGCGGCTCGGCCAGCTGTATAACGAGCAGAGTTTCGCCAAAGGCGTGACGATGGCACAGGTGAGCCAGAGCTGCGTCAAAATGCTCGATGATTTGTTGCAAGGGCGCGATGCGAACGTGCTCAGCAACCCTGACTATCGCCTGAATATCATGATCGTTAAAAGTTACGGGCTGCTTGCGCAGGATGATCGACGTGGACTGGGGTTGGGATTGTCTTCGGTCATCGCCAGCAACCTTTTGGGCCGCGACCGGCTTTCGAGGCATTTTGAGCGCCTGATCCTCCACGATGCGCGTCGTGCCCCTCCCCTGCTGGCATTGACCGACTTCCCTTCACGGTGTCTGCATCTGGAAACGTCAAACTTGCGTCAGGCGCTGTTGGCGTCGGGCTCCATTCCCATGGTCATGCAGGGCGTGATGGACATCCCGGGCGTCGGACCCGGCACCTTCCGGGACGGGGGACTTCTGGATTACCACCTCGATCTGCCGTACAGCGGCAGCGACATCGTGCTGTATCCGCACTTCACCGACAAAATCATACCGGGCTGGTTCGACAAAGCCCTGCCTTGGCGTCGAGGCGACTTGAACCGCCTGCAGGATGTATTGCTGCTAGCGCCTTCTCGTGAATATCTGTCGACCTTGCCGTTTGGAAAGCTGCCTGATCGAAGCGACTTCAAGCGGTTCATGGGTAAAGACGCAGAACGCCAGCGTTATTGGTGCACCGCAATGGAAAACAGCCAGCGACTGGGGGATGAGTTTGTGGAGCTGGTGGATACCGGCCGATTGGCAGAACGGCTTCAGCCATTGGTTTAACCAAGCGGTCAGGTTCCGCCTGTCCCTTGGGAAACCATTGCTGGTAAACTCGCGTTCTGCATTTATCGCTCTGGCGATCGCCACTTTTTAAGGTTCACATCGTGGAAATTTTTAAAGAATTTACGTTCGAATCCGCCCATCGCCTCCCCCACGTACCGGAAGGCCACAAGTGTGGGCGTTTGCACGGTCACTCGTTCCGCATTGCCATTTACCTTCAAGGCGAACCCGACCCTCATACCGGATGGATTCGTGATTTTTCAGAAATCAAAACCATCTTCAAGCCTCTGTACGAGCGCCTGGACCATAACTATCTGAATGACATTCCCGGTCTGGAGAACCCAACCAGTGAAGTGCTGGTGAAATGGATCTGGAATGAATTGAAGCCGCTGTTACCCGAACTGTCGGCCATCCGTATCCACGAGACATGTACAAGCGGTTGCGTGTATCGCGGAGACTGATCGGCGATGAAGTAAAAGAACCACCTTCGGGTGGTTTTTTTGTAGGTGGGATTTTTAACGGGGCCGCAGATTTTTCACACGCAAAAACAAAACCCCATCTGCTTTCGCAAATGGGGTTCTGGAATTTAATCTTGACGATGACCTACTCTCACATGGGGAAACCCCACACTACCATCGGCGATGCATCGTTTCACTTCTGAGTTCGGGATGGGATCAGGTGGTTCCAACGCTCTATGGTCGTCAAGAAATTCGGGTACCGAACCGTGGCCAGGGGCCGCGCTTCAGCTAATCAGGTATGTGATCAGGTGTTTCGTGCTTGTGTGCTGCAAACTTTCGGTGCGTGTCGTCTTCACAGTCACCGCAATCTGTGCTCGTCCGAGTCGCAGATTGCTTGGGTGTTATATGGTCAAGCCTCACGGGCAATTAGTATTGGTTAGCTCAACGCCTCACAGCGCTTACACACCCAACCTATCAACGTCGTAGTCTTCGACGGCCCTTCAGGGAACTCAAGGTTCCAGTGAGATCTCATCTTGAGGCAAGTTTCCCGCTTAGATGCTTTCAGCGGTTATCTTTTCCGAACATAGCTACCCGGCAATGCCACTGGCGTGACAACCGGAACACCAGAGGTTCGTCCACTCCGGTCCTCTCGTACTAGGAGCAGCCCCTCTCAAATCTCAAACGTCCACGGCAGATAGGGACCGAACTGTCTCACGACGTTCTAAACCCAGCTCGCGTACCACTTTAAATGGCGAACAGCCATACCCTTGGGACCGGCTTCAGCCCCAGGATGTGATGAGCCGACATCGAGGTGCCAAACACCGCCGTCGATATGAACTCTTGGGCGGTATCAGCCTGTTATCCCCGGAGTACCTTTTATCCGTTGAGCGATGGCCCTTCCATACAGAACCACCGGATCACTAAGACCTACTTTCGTACCTGCTCGACGTGTCTGTCTCGCAGTCAAGCGCGCTTTTGCCTTTATACTCTACGACCGATTTCCGACCGGTCTGAGCGCACCTTCGTACTCCTCCGTTACTCTTTAGGAGGAGACCGCCCCAGTCAAACTACCCACCATACACTGTCCTCGATCCGGATGACGGACCTGAGTTAGAACCTCAAAGTTGCCAGGGTGGTATTTCAAGGATGGCTCCACGCAAACTGGCGTTCACGCTTCAAAGCCTCCCACCTATCCTACACAAGCAAATTCAAAGTCCAGTGCAAAGCTATAGTAAAGGTTCACGGGGTCTTTCCGTCTAGCCGCGGATACACTGCATCTTCACAGCGATTTCAATTTCACTGAGTCTCGGGTGGAGACAGCGCCGCCATCGTTACGCCATTCGTGCAGGTCGGAACTTACCCGACAAGGAATTTCGCTACCTTAGGACCGTTATAGTTACGGCCGCCGTTTACCGGGGCTTCGATCAAGAGCTTCGCGTTAGCTAACCCCATCAATTAACCTTCCGGCACCGGGCAGGCGTCACACCCTATACGTCCACTTTCGTGTTTGCAGAGTGCTGTGTTTTTAATAAACAGTCGCAGCGGCCTGGTATCTTCGACCGGCATGAGCTTACGGAGCAAGTCCTTCACCCTCACCGGCGCACCTTCTCCCGAAGTTACGGTGCCATTTTGCCTAGTTCCTTCACCCGAGTTCTCTCAAGCGCCTTGGTATTCTCTACCCAACCACCTGTGTCGGTTTGGGGTACGGTTCCTGGTTACCTGAAGCTTAGAAGCTTTTCTTGGAAGCATGGCATCAACCACTTCGTGTTCTAAAGAACACTCGTCATCAGCTCTCGGCCTTGAAACCCCGGATTTACCTAAGATTTCAGCCTACCACCTTAAACCTGGACAACCAACGCCAGGCTGGCCTAGCCTTCTCCGTCCCTCCATCGCAATAACCAGAAGTACAGGAATATTAACCTGTTTTCCATCGACTACGCTTTTCAGCCTCGCCTTAGGGACCGACTAACCCTGCGTCGATTAACGTTGCGCAGGAAACCTTGGTCTTTCGGCGTGGGTGTTTTTCACACCCATTGTCGTTACTCATGTCAGCATTCGCACTTCTGATACCTCCAGCAAGCTTCTCAACTCACCTTCACAGGCTTACAGAACGCTCCTCTACCGCATCACCCGAAGGTGATACCCGTAGCTTCGGTGCATGGTTTGAGCCCCGTTACATCTTCCGCGCAGGCCGACTCGACTAGTGAGCTATTACGCTTTCTTTAAAGGGTGGCTGCTTCTAAGCCAACCTCCTAGCTGTCTAAGCCTTCCCACATCGTTTCCCACTTAACCATGACTTTGGGACCTTAGCTGACGGTCTGGGTTGTTTCCCTTTTCACGACGGACGTTAGCACCCGCCGTGTGTCTCCCATGCTCGGCACTTGTAGGTATTCGGAGTTTGCATCGGTTTGGTAAGTCGGGATGACCCCCTAGCCGAAACAGTGCTCTACCCCCTACAGTGATACATGAGGCGCTACCTAAATAGCTTTCGAGGAGAACCAGCTATCTCCGAGCTTGATTAGCCTTTCACTCCGATCCACAGGTCATCCGCTAACTTTTCAACGGTAGTCGGTTCGGTCCTCCAGTCAGTGTTACCTAACCTTCAACCTGCCCATGGATAGATCGCCCGGTTTCGGGTCTATTCCCAGCGACTAGACGCCCTATTAAGACTCGCTTTCGCTACGCCTCCCCTATTCGGTTAAGCTCGCCACTGAAAATAAGTCGCTGACCCATTATACAAAAGGTACGCAGTCACCCAACAAAGTGGGCTCCCACTGCTTGTACGCATACGGTTTCAGGATCTATTTCACTCCGCTCTCCGCGGTTCTTTTCGCCTTTCCCTCACGGTACTGGTTCACTATCGGTCAGTCAGTAGTATTTAGCCTTGGAGGATGGTCCCCCCATGTTCAGACAAGGTTTCTCGTGCCCCGTCCTACTCGATTTCATTGACAAGAGATTTTCGCGTACAGGGCTATCACCCACTATGGCCGCACTTTCCAGAGCGTTCCGCTAATCTCAAATCAACTTAAGGGCTGGTCCCCGTTCGCTCGCCACTACTAAGGGAATCTCGGTTGATTTCTTTTCCTCAGGGTACTTAGATGTTTCAGTTCCCCTGGTTCGCTCCATGCACCTATGTATTTAGTGCAAGGTACCTAGGTTATCCTAGGTGGGTTCCCCCATTCAGACATCTCCGGATCACAGTCTGTTTGCCGACTCCCCGAAGCTTTTCGCAGGCTACCACGTCTTTCATCGCCTCTGACTGCCAAGGCATCCACCGTATGCGCTTCTTCACTTGACCATATAACCCCAAGCAATCTGGTTATACTGTGAAGACGACATTCGCCGAAAGTTTGCATTCACAAACTTTACCTTAGCCTGATCACCACCAGTGAAAGTGGATCACAGTCTATCTTTCTATCACATACCCGAATTTTTAAAGAACGATTCTGACAAAGATCAGAAATCAACATTCCGCCTTCTTGCGAGGCAAATGCTCATTTCTAAGCTCTACACAGGACAACTGTCTGTACCGCGGTACCACCGAACACCGGTAATGGTGGAGCCAAGCGGGATCGAACCGCTGACCTCCTGCGTGCAAGGCAGGCGCTCTCCCAGCTGAGCTATGGCCCCGTATCGCTACAGGGTGCACCGGTAATTGGTGGGTCTGGGCAGATTCGAACTGCCGACCTCACCCTTATCAGGGGTGCGCTCTAACCAACTGAGCTACAGACCCAATCGTCTTCTTCAATGAATCAAGCAATTCGTGTGGGAACTTGCGAAGAAGCTGAGTCTTCGATTAAGGAGGTGATCCAGCCGCAGGTTCCCCTACGGCTACCTTGTTACGACTTCACCCCAGTCATGAATCACACCGTGGTAACCGTCCTCCCGAGGGTTAGACTAGCTACTTCTGGTGCAACCCACTCCCATGGTGTGACGGGCGGTGTGTACAAGGCCCGGGAACGTATTCACCGCGACATTCTGATTCGCGATTACTAGCGATTCCGACTTCACGCAGTCGAGTTGCAGACTGCGATCCGGACTACGATCGGTTTTGTGGGATTAGCTCCACCTCGCGGCTTGGCAACCCTCTGTACCGACCATTGTAGCACGTGTGTAGCCCAGGCCGTAAGGGCCATGATGACTTGACGTCATCCCCACCTTCCTCCGGTTTGTCACCGGCAGTCTCCTTAGAGTGCCCACCATAACGTGCTGGTAACTAAGGACAAGGGTTGCGCTCGTTACGGGACTTAACCCAACATCTCACGACACGAGCTGACGACAGCCATGCAGCACCTGTCTCAGTGTTCCCGAAGGCACCAAACCATCTCTGGTAAGTTCACTGGATGTCAAGGCCTGGTAAGGTTCTTCGCGTTGCTTCGAATTAAACCACATGCTCCACCGCTTGTGCGGGCCCCCGTCAATTCATTTGAGTTTTAACCTTGCGGCCGTACTCCCCAGGCGGTCAACTTAATGCGTTAGCTGCGCCACTAAAATCTCAAGGATTCCAACGGCTAGTTGACATCGTTTACGGCGTGGACTACCAGGGTATCTAATCCTGTTTGCTCCCCACGCTTTCGCACCTCAGTGTCAGTATGAGCCCAGGTGGTCGCCTTCGCCACTGGTGTTCCTTCCTATATCTACGCATTTCACCGCTACACAGGAAATTCCACCACCCTCTGCCCTACTCTAGCTTGCCAGTTTTGGATGCAGTTCCCAGGTTGAGCCCGGGGATTTCACATTCAACTTAACAAACCACCTACGCGCGCTTTACGCCCAGTAATTCCGATTAACGCTTGCACCCTCTGTATTACCGCGGCTGCTGGCACAGAGTTAGCCGGTGCTTATTCTGTCGGTAACGTCAAAATTGCAGAGTATTAATCAGCAACCCTTCCTCCCAACTTAAAGTGCTTTACAATCCGAAGACCTTCTTCACACACGCGGCATGGCTGGATCAGGCTTTCGCCCATTGTCCAATATTCCCCACTGCTGCCTCCCGTAGGAGTCTGGACCGTGTCTCAGTTCCAGTGTGACTGATCATCCTCTCAGACCAGTTACGGATCGTCGCCTTGGTGAGCCATTACCTCACCAACTAGCTAATCCGACCTAGGCTCATCTGATAGCGTGAGGTCCGAAGATCCCCCACTTTCTCCCGTAGGACGTATGCGGTATTAGCGTCCCTTTCGAGACGTTGTCCCCCACTACCAGGCAGATTCCTAGGCATTACTCACCCGTCCGCCGCTGAATCAGGGAGCAAGCTCCCTTCATCCGCTCGACTTGCATGTGTTAGGCCTGCCGCCAGCGTTCAATCTGAGCCATGATCAAACTCTTCAGTTCAATACTGCAATCAGGTTTTGAGAAAACCCTATAAACTTGGCTCAGCAATCGTTGGTTAAACCATGATTTCTCGTGGAGTAACTTGCGTTGCTGATAATCTTGCGACTTCAGTCTTACGACACAAGCACCCACACGAATTGCTTGATTCAGTTGTTAAAGAGCGGTTGGTTAAGAGCTTTTCGTCTCAACCGAGGCGCGCATTCTACAGCGTCCTCATCATCTGTCAAGCGGTTATTTTCAGAAGTTTTCAAAGTTTCCTTTGCAACTTCAACCACTTGCGCTTCGTTCGACTTGGCGTCTCACGTCAGCGGGAGGCGAATTCTACAGCGTTAGAACCTGCTGTCAACCACCTTTTTCACCGCTGCCGATTCAGTGACCTGAATCGAAGCCCCTCCGCGCCGCTTACTTCGTCTAACTCGTTGAATCTCAAGGAGTTTTCCGTTTCGTCTGCGCCGGAAGTGGGGCGAATTATAGAGACATTGAGAGGGGCGTCAACCCCTAATTTCAAAATCGGCGAGAATAAGATTATTGAGCACTATATTGCTCATCCGTTCATTCTTCAGCATCATGCGCGTCGCTTCCCGACTTTCCCCCTTCTATACGGATTACAACCAAGCAATGAATGCAAAACAACGCAGCCTGAGTTCGATCGTTTTGCCGGTCGGCATGCTGCTTATCGCCATGGCGTCGGTACAGACCGGTGCATCACTGGCCAAGTCGCTGTTTCCACTGATTGGCGCCCAAGGAACGACAACACTGCGACTGACGTTCGCAAGCGTGTTGATGGTCCTGATTCTGCGTCCATGGCGCACCACGTTCACCGCGAGCTCACTGCGCACGGTGCTTATATACGGGATCGCGCTCGGTGGCATGAACTTCCTCTTCTATATGGCTATCCGCACGATTCCGCTGGGCATTGGTGTTGCGCTGGAGTTCACCGGCCCTCTGGCGGTCGCGCTGTATCACTCTCGCAAAGCGACTGATTTCATATGGATCGCCCTGGCTGTTACGGGCCTGGCGCTGCTGATCCCGATCGGACAGGCAGGCGGTCTGGATATGACCGGCGCTCTTTATGCACTGGGGGCCGGGATCTGCTGGGCGGCCTATATTCTGTTCGGACAGAAAGCCGGCGCAGATCATGGCGTGCAGACGGCTGCCCTTGGCGTCGTGATCGCCGCGATCGTGATGGCGCCCATCGGGGCGACCTACGCTGGCAGCGCTCTGCTCGACCCTACGCTGATTCCGGTAGCACTCGGCGTTGCTTTACTGTCCACCGCGCTGCCTTACACGCTGGAAATGATCGCTCTCACGCGCATGCCCGTTCGGACATTCGGCACGTTAATGAGCATGGAGCCCGCGGTCGGCGCACTTTCCGGGATGATGTTCTTGCATGAAAGCCTGTCGCTGACCCAGTGGCTGGCCATCGGCGCGATTATCGTTGCATCGGTAGGCGCCACCCTGACGACCCGCCCTGAACCGGTCACGCTGGTTCCCGCAGACTAGCCTGTTTTTCATTCGTTACACGATGTCACTAGCATTTGTAACGCCATTGCGCCATGTTTACGCCTGTACGCCTCTCCATTATGAAGCCTCACCAGGAACGGACGCGATTGTCAGGCTTTGGGCATGTGAGCGAATTCAGGCTAGAGACTGAACGGAATTCCCCGCTCAGGTAAGGAAGTGAATGAAGTACTTTTTGATCATCTTGGCAGCGCTGGCTGTCGCGGGCTGTGCGGCTACGTCTAAACCGGTCAAGGGCAAGCGAGGCATTCACATCAACTGTTCCGGCCTGTCTTCCTCGTGGAGCCAGTGCTACGACATGGCGACCAATTCCTGCGAATCCAAGCAATACCGTGTGATTGCCAAATCCGGCGACGCAGCCGAAGACCCGGGCGAATACCCGCTGGGACTTAACCCCGCCGGATACACCAGCCGCAGCATGATCATCATCTGCAAGAAACCGGCGAAGCCCTGAGCCTTGAGCCCTTCATAGGCTGAGCACCACCGCCGGGAAGGCGGTGGTGAACGACCAGGATCAGACAGCCGTTGTGCGAAGGTTCAGCCAGTCAAGCGCGACACCGTCGAGCAGTGGCGACAGACGCTTCCTGACCTCTGCGTGATAGTCATTCAGCCAGCCACGCTCTTCTGCAGTGAGCAGGTCAATTTCCAGGCAGCGCGTGTCGATCGGGCAGAGGGTCAAGGTTTCGAACTTGAGGAATTCGCCGAACTCGGTTTTACCCGCCGGCTGGTTGATCACCAGATTCTCGATGCGCACGCCCCACTGCCCCGGACGATAGGTACCCGGCTCGATGGACGTGATCATGCCCGGCAGCATCGCGGTTTGCGGTGTCGCCGGTGCCTGATAGGCGATGACTTGCGGCCCTTCGTGCACGTTCAGGAAATAACCGACGCCATGGCCGGTGCCGTGGCCGTAATTGACGCCCTCGGCCCAGATCGGCGCGCGCGCAATGGCGTCCAGCAGAGGCGACAGAATGCCTCGCGGAAAATGCGCCCGCGACAAGGCGATCACACCCTTGAGCACCCGCGTGCAGTCGCGTTTCTGCTCTGGCGCAGGATTCCCGATCGGGACCATGCGTGTGATGTCGGTGGTGCCGCCCAGGTACTGGCCGCCGGAATCGATGAGCAACAGCCCGTCGCCCTCGATCTGCGCGTGTTCCTGCTCGGTGGCGCGGTAGTGAGGCATCGCACCGTTGCCATTGAAGCCGGCGATGGTGGCGAAACTCTGGGAAATGTAGTCAGGCCGGCGGGCGCGAGCCGCGCTGAGTTTTTCATCGATCGTCAGTTCACTGACCGGCTCGTGGCCTAGCGCGGAGTCCAGCCAGGCGAAGAATTCGCACAACGCTGCACCGTCCTGTTCCATGGCCTTGCGTATGTGCCGCGCATCGGCCTCGCTTTTCTGCGACTTGAACAAGGTGGTCGGATTAAAGCCCTCGACCAGCGTGACCTCGCTGTCCAGATAATCGAGCAAACCGCAGGTAACCCGTGCAGGATCCACCAAAAGCCGGGCATAACGAGGGACTTCGCGCAAGGCAGCGCCGATGCGGGTGTATTCATGCAGCGTGATGCCGTCGTCTTCGAGCACCTTGCGCAGCTGCGGATCGACTTTGTCCGACGCGACGAAAAGGTTGACGCTGTCGGGCCCGATCAACGCGAAGGCAATGAACACTGGGTTGTAGGAAACGTCTGCGCCGCGCAGGTTAAACAGCCAGGCGATGTCATCCAGGGTTGCGAGAAAATGCCAGTCCGCGCCTTTCTCGCTCAACGCCGTGCGCAGGCGACTCAGTCGCTCACTGCGAAGCTCCGTGGCCTGAGGTGCGACGTGCTCATAAACAGGCTGGTTTGGCAGTTGCGGGCGGTCGTCCCATAACTGCGTCAGCAGATCGAGATCGGTACGCAATCTTGCGCCGCGGGCGTAAAGGTTGCTCGCTAATGTGCGGGACGATGCAACGGCCAGCACCGCACCGTCCACTGCAACCACCGAATCGGTCTTCGCCTGCTCGGCGAGCCATTCCAGCGGACCGCCCTGCCCCGGCTGCAGTTTGACCAGCTCGATGCCGCTGCCAGCGAGTTCTTTGCTGGCCTGCTCCCAGTAACGACTGTCGGCCCAGACGCCTGCGAAATCCTGGGTGACGATCAGGGTGCCGACCGAACCGTGGAAGCCCGACATCCACTGCCGACCTTGCCAGTAACCTGGCAGGTATTCGGAGAGATGAGGATCGGCCGAGGGCACCAGCCAGGCGTCGATGCCTTCACGACTCATCAGCTCACGTGCCTGCGCCAAGCGTTGCGCCACCACTCCAGTGGGTTTGGACTGCGTATTCATTGAATCTCCTGCTGACCCGAAATATTTGCGTCGCACGGCCCCGATAATGGAGCAGGCATGAAGGCTGAGCAACCGCAGCGACGCAACCCGGGAAGTCACGACTGCGCTCCCCGACCCTCGACTCAAGGGAAAGTTTACGACCCGGTCATGAATATTAAATAAATACGGACGGTTTATATCAATCTGCAACATTCATATGAACCACGGTTAAGTTTTCAATCTGCTGGCTATTACGACTGCTCGAATTAAGACAACTAACGCCCTCGCCAACCGTTCAATTATTGAACGCCATAATTTTGTTACTCCCCTGTCGCGTCCGACTTCTGACGTTAGAAAAATGCCTCTCAGGCCCTTTTCCGGCGCTGCCGGCGCCACCAGGCACCCAGCGGAAAAACGTCATTTAGCCGTGCGAGCACTCCGCTGGATTTTTGACTGCATTAAAAATCAATTAGTTACGATTGCATTCGGCCCGCTTATCAAAAACTTAACAGAATGTTGGCGAAATAATTTGACAGGAACTGCGCCGCCGTCGATATATAGGCGTGTCCAATGTTTTCCCGTTTTATCAGCGCAGCCAAAGAGCCGCGTGCGGAAGACATTTCGACTTCATCACGATGTACCTGCCAAAGAAGTTAATGACCTGAACGGTGTGTGTCCTGCGCCGGTGGGCACTTCTTGGGTTCAAGAAATGTTTTTCGAATTGCTGAAAGTGCTCGGCGGGGCGGTAGCTTTGCCCAACGGTTTTCAACGCTCGGTTTCCGGCGCATGGCCGACGAGCATCACCCTTCTGGATACAACGGCAGGATCTGCAGATTCGGGCGGTAGCGTGTCTGGCGCCCGATACCCGGCTGCAACGGTCCACTTGATGCGAGGACGCAACGCAATGCCTTTATCTTTCGACATGGATGAGCAGCTGGCCCGACGCCTGGCTGACGAAATCGATACCAACGGCTTTGCGAAGATGACCGGTGCAGTCAGCGAGTCTGACTTGCAGCAGTTGCGGCTGTGGACCGATGAGCAGGCGCGCAAGCACCACGGCGAATATTTCGCCTACCACGGCGAGGCCAGTCTGGGCGACAGCTTGCTGGCCAGCTACTGGAGCGACCCCCAGTTCAAGGCGCTGCTAGGCCGCCTTTATAAGCATGCCGCCCGACGCGATGCCGCCAGCGAGCGGATCTTCCCGGTGCTGCGTTGCGTACAGGGCAATCAAGGCAAGCGCGAGTCCAATAGCTTCCATTACGACGCGAGCCTGGTCACTGCGCTGATTCCCGTGTTCATCCCCACCGAGGGCGAGGAGCGTGGCGATCTGATGCTCTTCCCCAACATTCGGCGCGTGCGCGCCTGGGTGTTGTTCAACGTGATCGAGAAGGCCTTGCTGCAAAACAAGATCACCCGCAGCTGGATCATCAAAGGCATGCAGCGCAACTGGCTCAAGCCTTACGTGCTGCGTCTGGAGCCCGGCAACGTTTACTTCTTCTGGGGCTATCGCACCCTGCACGCCAACCAGGCATGCAGCCCGGGCCTGAAGCGCGCCACGGCATTGTTCCATTTCGGTGACCCGCACACCGGCAGCCTGGCGACACGCCTGATTCTCAGAATCAACCAGAGCCGGGCGCGCCGAATGAGCAACAAGGCGGGCAACCCGCCGCCCGCTTCGACGCCCACGCACACCGATTGAGCCGCTGCACGTTGCTGCACCTCACTGCTTCGCATGCCCCTGCCGTGAAAGCTCTCAAGCATTACATCAGAAACGGAGACTTCGATGATCAACGTAACCAAGACTTACCTGGGCGATATCGACAAGTTCAAGACGTACGTCGAAGGCATCTATGCGCGTGGCTGGCTGACCAACCACGGGCCACTGGTGTGTGAGCTGGAGCAACGGCTCAAGGATTATCTGGGGGTCAAGCATGTGATCCTCACCAACAACGGCACGCTGGCGCTTCAAGTCGCATATCGCGCACTGGGCCTGAGCGGCAGCGCGGTCACCACGCCATTCAGCTTCGTGGCCACCAGCAGCTCGTTGCAATGGGAAGGCATCCGCCCGATCTTCGCCGACATCGACGCGCAGACCTGGAACATTTCGCCGGAGCACATTGAGAGCCGCATCGTTTCCGACACCACGGCCATCGTCGGCACCCACGTGTTCGGCAATCCCTGTGCGGTCGAGCGCATCGAAGAGATCGCGCGTCGGCGCAATCTGAAAGTCGTGTACGACGGCGCCCATGCCTTCGCCGTGCGCCATGCCGGTCAGTCAGTGCTGAACTGGGGCGACATCAGCACATTGAGCTTCCACGCGACCAAGTTGTTTCACACCATCGAAGGTGGCGCGATCATCACCAACGATGACGAACTGGCGCGTCGTGTTCACCTGCTGTGCAACTTCGGCATCGTCGACGTCGACAAGATCGACGGCATCGGCATCAATGCCAAGCTCAACGAATTCTCCGCTGCAATGGGTCTGTGCATCCTCGACGATATCGAGAACATTCTTCAGCAGCGCGCGGAAATCGCCCACCGCTACACCACTCGCCTGAACGACTACGTCGACCTGCAGAAAGCGGAAAACGACAGTCAGCTCAACAACAGCTATTACCCGATCGCGCTGAGCGACGAACAACAGCTGCTGCGTCTGCGTTCGGCGCTGAACACCAACGGGATCAATCCTCGGCGTTATTTTTACCCGTCGCTGGACACCCTCGAATACCTGCAACCGCAGGCGGCGCAAACCGCTTCGCGCTCATTGAGCGAACGCGTGCTGTGCCTGCCGATTTATCCGGGCCTGCTGCCGGAAGATCAGGAACGCGTGATCAACACGGTGATCGCCGAATGCGCCACGAACTGCATGCCATACCGCGTACCGTCGCTGGCCCAGGTCATCTGACGCCCGACTGCACTTACGCTCACGTTCTGGCGAAAAGGACATCCCATGCAGACCAAGCGCTCAGTCATACGCAACACTGCGTTGAGCTATGCCGGCCAGGCCTACACGCTGCTGATCGGGATTCTGATCATGCCGTTTTACCTTGGCCATATGGGCGCCGAGGCCTACGGCCTGATCGGGTTCTTCTCGGTGGTCCAGGCCTGGCTGCAACTGCTGGACGCAGGACTGTCCCCAAGCCTGGTGCGGGCCGTCGCGCACCAGCAGGGCAGCGACCGGCTGGACCGTTATTCAGGACGGTTGCTGCGTTCGTTCGAGATCATTTTTCTGCCGTTGGCCGCGCTGTGCTGCATCGCGATGTACGTGGGCAGCCAATGGATCGCCGTGCACTGGCTCAACGCCAAGGAGCTGTCGACCCAGACGCTGGTCGAGTGCATCGGCCTGATGGGCATTGTGATCGCGTTGCGGCTGTACTCGACGCTTTATAAAAGCGGCATTCAAGGGCTGGAACAGCATGTCTGGCTGAACATCGCCAACGTGCTCATCGCCACGCTGCGCTACTTCGGTGGATTGGTGCTGGTCAGTACGATCTCCAACGATCCGGTGACGTTCTTCCAGTTTCAGGTGTTGGTCGGCGTGGTCGAAACAGCGCTCTTCGCGGCCCGCGCCTATCAACAGATGCCCACGCCGTCCTGGCTGACAGGCTTCGACTGGCATCTGGTCAAGCCGATCATCCCGTTTGCGGTGAGCATGTCCGGCACCGCGGTGCTGTGGATCGTGCTGACACAGATCGACAAAGTCCTGCTCTCCGAGCTGCTGCCGCTCAATGAATACGGCTACTTCTCGCTGGTGGCCCTGATCACCACCGGGATCATGATGTTGAGCAACCCGCTGGCGCAGACGTTGCTGCCGCGCCTGACGGTGTTGATGGCCGAAGGTCGTCGCGACGAAATGCACACGCTGTTTCTGGCCGCCAACCGGTTCGTCTGCACGTTCATGTTTCCGCTGGCCGCGCTGATTGCCCTGCACCCGCATGACATGGTGTTCGCCTGGTCGGGGGATGAGTCGGCCGCCGCCTGGAGCCGTTCGATTCTGCCCTGGTATTCGCTGGGCAGCGCAATCATGGCCGTCAGTGCGTTTCAGTTCTATCTGCAGTACGCCTACGGGCAGATGCGACTGCATGTCTGGTACAGCGTCGTGTCGGCGCTGATCACGGTGCCGGTGATGTTCCTGGCGATTCGCGAGTCCGGTGCATTGGGCGCGGCACTGGCCTGGTTCGTGCTGCGGGCCGTGTCCTTCGCCATCTGGCCGATGATCGTGCATCAGCGACTGGCGCCGGGCATTCACAGCCAATGGCTGCGCGACATCCTGCGCATCTGCGTGATGACCGCCGTGGGGCTGGCGATCAGCGAGCCGGTCATGCGCCTGATCGCTAACGAAAACCGCTTCAACCTGTTTATGGGTCTGGCCGTCAGCGGCCTGATCACGCTGATGGTGGTAGCAGCAAGCTACAAGCCACTGGTGACGAAAATTTCCGTCTTGTTCAGCAAAGCGAGTACTTGAGCCATGGATGCCAACAGCAAAAACACGAGCGACGCGCCGGCTGCCGCGCCCCTGGTCAGCATCGTCTGCCCAGCCTACAACCAGGAAGCCTACGTCACTCAGACGCTGGAAGGTTTCCTGATACAGCAAACGACCTTCGACTTCGAAATCCTGGTCAACGACGACGCCTCGACCGATGGCACCGCCCGCATCATTGCCGATTACGTCAAACGCTACCCGACGCTGATCCGCCCCTTCTATCACGAGACGAACCAGTACTCGCAAGGCAATCCGTCGGTGCCGCGTCTGTTCGGCGAAGCCCGCGGCCGCTACATCGCTTACTGCGAAGCCGACGATTACTGGACCGATCCGCGCAAACTGCAGATCCAGGTGGACTTCCTCGAAAGCCACCCCGATTACGTGCTGACTTATCACGACGCCATCCCGTTCGACACCAATGGCCAATATCCGATTCAGCTGCAAGGCAAGCTGCGGGGCGACGCCACCGCCCTCGAGCTGCAGAAAGCGCGGCCGATCTCGACCCTGACGACGGTGTTCCGCAATGTCTTCGACACCTTGCCCAAGGAGTTGCAGGCGGCGCCGCTCAATGACCTGGTCTGGTGGTCGCTGCTGGGCGCCTACGGCAAAGGCAAGTTCATGGGTGAAATCAAGCCTGCGGCCTACCGCCTGCACCCCGGCGGCGTGTTTTCGATGCGCTCGAACAAACGCAAATTGCACATGGCGCTGCAGACCTCCGGCGCCCTGGCCAATTACTACAACCGGCTGGGTAATCAGGAGCTGTACGAACACTTCCTGATGGAGCTGGTGGAGTATTCGCTGTCGGCCATCACGCCCAAACGCAAGATGCAGACGCTGCTGGCGGTCGGGCAGAACTTCAGCGCCAACATCAGCAAAAGACTGATGACTCCCTTGCGTAAAGGTCATGTTCAGTAACGTGCTGGTGGTCTGCGTCGGCAACATCTGTCGCAGCCCCATGGCCGAAGCCATGTTCCGCCAACGCGCGATCGACACAGGCGTGACGTTCTCCTCAGCCGGGACCCACGCCATGCTCAGTTCGACCATGGACCCACTGGCGCAGGCCGTGTTGCAAGTCAACGGCGTGCCCGCCCACAAGCATCGAAGCCGACAGATCGACCGGCAGATGCTCCACGACGCAGATCTGATTCTGCTCATGGAGCATCGCCAGGCCCAAAGCGTGCTCAAGCTGGCGCCCGAAGTGCGCGGCAAGACGTTTCTGATCGGCAAATGGCAACAAGAGCTGGAAATCGCCGATCCCTACCGGCGCCCGAAACTAGCCTTTGAACAGACCTACGAGCAGCTCTCGCGTTGCGTCGACGACTGGCTTCCTTATCTTCAGTCAGGAGATCCAAGATAAATGACCGCTATGAACCGTACTTCCCTGGACGAGGTCCAGGACTCCCGGATCGATTTGGCAACTATCTTGCGCACACTTTTCGATCACAAAGGATTGATTGCATCGATCGTCGGCCTCTGCGTCCTGCTCGGACTGACCTACGCGATCCTCGCCACGCCGATCTATCAGGCCAACGCGATGATCCAGATCGAACCCAAGAAAATCGGCATTGAGGGCCGCACCGAGATCAGCACCAAACCGCTGTCGGTGTCTCAGGCCACCACTGAAATCGAGCTGATCAAATCCCGCGCCGTGCTGGGCAAGGTCGTCGATGACCTCAAGCTCTATATCGTGCAGAAGCCCAAGTACATTCCGGGCATCGGGCCTTTCATGGCGCGCCGCTTCAAGCCCGAACGCGAGGGCGCTCAGGCCGAGCCGCTGTTCGGTCTGAACAGCTTCGCGTGGGGTGGAGAGAAGATCGACATCTTCCAGCTGGAAGTGCCTGACGCACTGCTCGGCGAGAAGCTGACGATGGTCGTCGACAAGCCCGGCAGCTTCAGCCTGTACGACGAAGATCACAACAAACTGCTCAGCGGCCCGGTCGGTGAAACGGTCGAAGGCAGTGGCGTGAAGATTCAGGTCGCCGCCCTCAACGGTCGCCCGGGGACCGAGTTCATCGTGACCCGTCAACGCACGTTGACTGCCGCGCTGGAATATCAGGACCGCCTGAAAATCATGGAAGCCGGCAAGGACTCGGGGATCGTCTACCTGTCGATTCAGGACGCTGACCCGATCCTCGCCAAACGCATCCTCAACGAAGTCAGCCGCCTGTACGTGCGTCAGAACGTTGAGCGCAGCTCGGCCGAAGCCGCGCAGCGCCTTGAGTTCCTGCGCTCGCAATTGCCCGCCGTGCGCAAGCAGCTGGAACAGTCGGAAATCGCGCTGAACAACTTCCAGATGGGCGCCAAATCGGTCGACCTGAGCGTGGAGACCAAATCGGTGCTCGACCAGGTGGTCAAGCTGGAAGGCACGCTGTCGGACCTGAAGATGAAGCGCGTCGACGTCGAGCGCCTGTATACGCCGGAACACCCGACCTACCGCGGCCTGATGGCGCAGATCGGTCAGGTCGAAGCGCAGAAGGCGGCGTTGCTGAAGAAAATCGAAGCCTTGCCCGCCACGCAACAAGAGCTGCTACGTCTGAACCGAGACATGCAGGTGACCTCGCAGACTTACACCCTGTTGCTGGACAAGAGTCAGGAGCAGGACATTCTTCGCGCCGGCAGCATCGGCAACGTGCGCATCATCGACAACGCGGACGCCAATGTCGAAGAACCGGTCAAGCCGATGAAAAAAATCATCGTGCTGGTGGCGGCGCTGGTGGGTCTGCTGTTGGCGGTTGCCACGGTGTTCGTGCGCCAGGCGTTCTATCGCGGCGTCGACAACCCTGAAGTCATCGAAAACCTCGGCATGCCGGTCTATGCCTCGCTGCCGTACTCGCGCCATCAGGAACGCATGGACAAAGCGGTCGCGCAGAACCGCTCGGCGAACAAGGAACCTCGCCTGCTGAGTGTCAGCGCGCCGACGGAACTGGCCATCGAGTCATTGCGCAGCCTGCGCACCAGCCTGCATTTCGCCATGCTCGAAGCGCGCAACAACGTGCTGATGATCTCAAGCCCGACGCCGGGCGTGGGCAAGTCGTTCGTCTCCAGCAACCTGGCGGTGATCATTGCCCAGACCGGCAAGCGCGTGCTGTTGATCGACGCCGACATGCGCAAGGGTTACCTGCACAAGATGTTCAACCTGACGCCCAAGCACGGCCTGTCCGACACGCTGGCGGCGCGCCTGACCAGCAAGGAAGTGATCAACCACACCGAAGTGCGCAACCTGGATTTCATTTCCTGCGGTTTCGCGGCGCCAAACCCGTCGGAGCTGTTGATGCACGACAACTTCAACAAGCTGATCTCCGATCTTTCGCCGCTGTACGACTTGGTGATCGTCGACACCCCACCGATTCTGGCGGTGACCGACGCGACGCTGGTGGGCCGCCAGTCCGGCACCTGTTTGCTGGTGACCCGCTTCGGCCTGAGCACGGCCAAGGAAATCGAAGCCTGCAAACGCCGCCTGATGCACAACGGCATCGTGATCAAAGGGGCGATTTTCAACGGTGTGCTGCGCAAGGCTTCGACCGCCGACTACGACTGCGCAGCGTATGGATACGACTACACCACGGTTCGCAAGTAAACCTGTTCCGAAGTAAAGGAGACTTAAATGGCCAGGACCATCGCAGTGATGCAACCTTATTTATTTCCGTACCTGGGCTACTTCCAGCTCATCGCGGCCGCAGACGTCTTCGTCCTGGGAGACGATCTGCAATATGTGCGGTCGGGCTGGGTCAACCGCAACCGCATTCTGCAGAACAACGAAGCTCGGCTGATCACCTTTCCCCTGAAGAAAGATCGCTTCCAGCTGCAAATCAATCAGCGGCAATTGTGCGATCACTTCAGTGACGAGGCCGAAAAACTGATCCGGCTGATCGCCGAGTGTTACGAGCAAGCGCCCTACTTCGCTCAGGTCATGCCTCTGATCGAGCGGCTGATCCGTTTTCCGCAACAGAACATCGCGCTGTACGCCGAGCATGCGATTCGCGAATTGTGTGCTTATCTACACATCGTCACACCGATCATGCGCAGTTCGGACCTGATTCTCGGCAACCCCGTCGACAAGCAGGAGCGCATCATCCGCATCGCGCACACGTTCGAGGCGACGACGTTCATCACGCCAGAAGGCGGTTCGGTGGTCTATGACCGCGATCACTTTGCGCGCAACCGGCTGCTGATCAGGTTTTTCCGGATGGATCCGGTGGAGTATCGGCAGTTCAGGCAACCTTTCGTCGCGAACTTATCGATTATCGACGTACTGATGTTCAACTGCGTCGAGCAGGTGCAGCAGATGCTGACCGAGTATCAGCTGGACAAGCATCCACCGCAGACCGAACCCGGCGCGATGTGCAGGATGGCGCAATACCCTGACGTTGTTTCAACTCTGTCAAACCGGATTGCAGTGGAGTAAATGGACATGCCTCAAGCCGCCAGCCCTTCAACCAACCCAGCGCGTTGGTACCTGATCCAGACCAAACCCCGTCAGGAAGCCCGCGCCCAGGAGCATCTGCAACGCCAGTTCTTCGAGTGCTACCGGCCGGTCAAGCACGGCGAGAAGAAACGAGGTTCGCGAGCCCCCGCCGAAGAGGAGCTGTTCCCTGGCTACCTGTTCATTCGCATGGACCAGACCAGCGACAACTGGTATCCGATCCGTTCCACCCGTGGCGTTGCCCGCATCGTGACGTTCGGCGGCCTGCCGATTCCGGTCAAGGACGAGTTGATCGAGCAGATTCGCGAACGCTTGCTCGCGCCACCCGCCAAAGTCGAGTTCCAGCAAGGGGAAGCGGTGCGCATCACCGCAGACGGGTTCAACGAAGTCGAGGCGATCTTCCTGGCGTGCGACGGTGATGAACGCGCCGTGATTCTGCTCAACCTGTTGCACCGCGAACAGAAAGTGACCTTGCCGGTCAGCAGCCTGACGCGGATGGAAGCGCGGGCCTGATCCGAGATTCACCGCGCTCCAACGGTAGGAGCCGCCGGGTTGGCGCTCCTGCAACGGCCCGCCGTTACGCTCCCCTGATCCACCAGACCTGACTTCCCAAGGCTGACGCTTTCAGCCTCTTGAACCCTCTTTGCCCGGAACTCACCATGACCCATAAAACGACTCTGGTGACGCTCACCTATGGTGACCGTTTCAACTACCTGCACACGCTGGTCAGCCGTTCGCTGGAAAGCCCGCTGATCGATCGCGTGATCATTGTCAGCAACGCGTCCACGTCGCCGCTGGACACCCTGCGCCGCACCTGGCCGGACCAGGTCAGTGTCATCTACATGCACGAGAACACCGGCTCGGCACGCGGTTATTCGGTGGGTATCCAGGCGGCGCTGGATGCCGGCGCCGAGCACATCTGGCTGATGGACGACGACAATGCGCCGACCATCAATGCCATCGCCACGCTGCATCAGGTGCTCGATGAGCGCAAACGCCTCGACGGCGAAGACAAGGCCGCGGTACTGGGCTTTCGTCCGACCCATCAGGCCGACATCGCAGCCGGTGTGCCCGAGCGTTTCGCCATTCAGCGGCGGTCGAGCTTCTTCGGTTTCCACATCGCGCAGCTGCCTTACAAGATCTGGCGTCGCCTGCCGTGGGGCGCGCCGCAGAGCCCGCACAGCAAACTGCCGATGGTGCAGCTGCCGTTCGCCACTTACGGCGGCTTGCTGGCCCATCGCAACCTGTACCGGCGCATCGGCCTGCCGCTGGACGCACTGATGCTCTACGCCGACGACAGCGAGTACACCTGGCGCATCACGGCCGGTGGCGGACGGATTTTCCTGGTCCCCGACGCGTTGCTCGACGATCTGGAAAACTCGTGGAACATCAAGGCGCGCACCAACAACATCTACGAAAGCTTCCTGTTGGGCGGTTCTGATCTGCGTGCCTATTACGGCGCGCGCAATCAGGCCTGGTTCGACAAAAACATCTGGGCCAACTCCTCGCTGCTGTACAGCCTCAACCGCTGGGTGTTCTTCCGCCTGCTCAGGCTCATCGCCAAGCGGCGCGGCGCCGAAGAGCGTCTGGGTCTGATCGAAAAAGCCATCCGTGACGGTGAGTCCGGCGTACTGGGTCTGAATCAGTCGTATCCATTATGAAAATACTGTTCATCAGCAGCCTGTACTCACCCCACGTCGGCGGCGGCGCGGAAATCATCCTTCAGCGCACGGTCGAAGGGCTGCAGCAACGCGGCTGTCAGGTCAGCGTGCTGGTGACCGGTCCCGACGCGGGCCTGGCCGTCGACACCGTCAACGGCGTCAAGGTCTACCGCGCCGGTCTGCATAACTTCTACTGGCAGTTCAGCGCCCAGCGCCCCGGGCGTCTGGCGCGCCTGGGCTGGCACCTGCGTGATCGCTACAACGGCGCGATGCGCAGCTACGTCAAGGAGGTCATCAACGACGAACAACCGCAACTGGTCGTCTGCCACAACCTGGCAGGCTGGTCGGTGTCGGTGTGGGACGAAATCACCGCCGCAGGGCTGCCGATCGTTCAGGTGCTGCACGACATGTACCTGATGTGTCCCAGCAGCAACATGTTCAAGCGCGGCCAGTGCTGCCAGCAGCAATGCGGCACCTGCCAGTCCTTTCGCAAGAACCATGACGCCCGCTCGGCTCAGGTATCGGCCGTGGTCGGGGTCAGCCAGTTCATCCTCGACAAGCTGCAAAAGCGTGGCTACTTCAGCGCCGCGAAAAATTACGTGGTGCACAACGCCAGCCCCTACACGCCGGTTCACAACGCGCCGTACAAGCAGCGCCAGCGCGATCCTGCGCTGAAGAAGGCGCCGTTGCGCTTCGGCTACATGGGCACGTTGTCCCAGCAGAAAGGCGTGCGCTGGCTGATCGAGCAGTTCCAGCGTCTGCCGTTCGACGCCACGCTGCAGATCGCAGGACGCGGACAGGCTGAAGACGAGGCCGCATTCAAGGCACTGGCCACCTCACCGAACATCCGTTTCGTGGGTTACCAGAAGCCCGAAGCGTTCTACAGCCAGATCGACGTGGCCGTCGTGCCGTCGGTGTGGAACGAGCCGTTCGGCATGGTCGCGGTCGAGGCCTGCGCCCATTCGGTCCCGGTGATCGCCAGCCGCATGGGTGGCCTGCCGGAAATCATTCAGGACCCGCTCAATGGTCTGCTGTGCAGCCCCGATGACCCGGATTCACTGGGCCACGCCATGCTCAGGTTGCATCAGCAGCCGGAGTTGCTGGCCCGCCTGAGCGGTCAGGCGCGGGTGAGCGTCGCGGCGCTGCTGGACCTGGAACTGATGCTCGACAGTTACGAAAGCATCTTCGCCCAGACCGTGCTGGACAACTTTGCCCAGCGCGACCAGAACGTCATGCCGCATCCCGTCTGAAGATGGCCGGCATGCCTGGACGCGATGCCACACCGATACCCGACGGCCCGAGACCTACCTGAGCAAGCGCTCCGGACCGTGCCTCTTCATTGAGACAAACCATGCCCATCAAACACCTGACAAGGTTACGACGACCATTGACGGTCCTGTTGCTGGGCTCATTCATCAGTTGCTCCGCTATTGCCGACGAAACATTCATCATCGGGGTCGACACGCACCTGATGAATAAAAACACCACCTCGGCAAAAGCCCTGCAATTGCTCGAAGCGGCGGGCGTGGATTCGGTTCGCGATGACGCCTACTGGTCCAGCGCCGAGCCCCGACGAGGGGTCATGAGGATTGAACCGGCCTGGCAGGCCTATTTGAGCAAAGCGCAAGAGCATCATTTGCGGCCTTTGCTGGTGCTGGGCTACGGCAACCCGTTTTATGACAACTACGCCAAGCCACGAAAACCCTCGGTGCGCGACGCTTACGGCAACTATGCAAGCTTCGTCACCCGGCAACTCACCGACAGCGTGGATTTTTACGAAATATGGAACGAGTGGGACAAGGAAAACCCTGTCGATCCGGCCTTCGCCAAGGACTACAGCGTATTGATCGAAGAGACGTCCCGGCGCATTCGTACCAATCAACGGCCGATGGTGATCCTGGCCGGTGCCGTCACCAGTCAGGGGATGGACCTGGGGTTTGCCGACCGGCTGGTGGAGTCAGGGATTCTCAATCATGTCGACGGCCTGTCGCTGCACCCGTATGTGCACTGCCGCTCCGACGAGCGCAACACGCCGGAAAACTGGATCGCCTGGCTGCGACGGATCAGCGAAGACCTCAAGGACAAGAGCAGAAACAAAAGCCCGGTGCCGCTGTACTTGACGGAAATGGGCTGGCCGAGCAACGACGGACGTTGCGGCGGCGATGAAAAAACCCAGGCGGCGTTTCTGGCACGCAGCTTCTTTCTGGTCCAGACGATGCCCAATATCAAGGGCATGTGGTGGAACGGCCTGCTCAATGACGGCCCCGACGACAGCGACCCGGAGCAGAATTTCGGTCTGCTCAATCAGGACCTCAGCATCAAACAGGCATATCTGACGCTCAAGGCCATCAGCCCTACCTTGCATCAATACCGTTACGACGCCGAAAAGAGCCGGGAAATCGACTCGCAATACCTGCTGCGTTTCGCCAAGGGTTCAGAGCAGATCATCGTTGCCTGGACTGCCGGCCTGCCCCGATCGATCAAGGTCGAAGCCAGCAGCGTGCTGCACGGCAACGTGCAATACCTGGACACCCGCCAGCCGCAAAGCGGCGTGGTGGACAGCGGCATCCCGTGGAACTGCAACGAGGGGCGTTGCTCGGCACAAGTGCCGATCGACGATTTCCCGAAAATAATCAGCCTGGGCACCCGCCCGGCATTGTTCGCCTTGCCCTGATCTCGCTTCACCGATTCGCGGTCCGCAGCACAGAGCACCGGTCATTCGCCGTGCTCCCGGACCTTGTGCACGAGCCCTTCACCTCTTCAACAGGTCGACCACAATGATTGTGATCAATGCACGCTTTCTTACTCAGGAACTGCGCGGCGTTCAGCGCTTCGCGGAACAGACCTGTCTGGCGCTCAGGCAACTGCGGGACGATGTGGTATTCGTCGCGCCGCATGGCATCAAAATGCACGACACGGCGCGCGTCCTGGACGTGCAATGCATCGGCCGCAACAGCGGCCATCTGTGGGAACAAGTGGACCTGCCGCTGTACCTGCGTCGCCACGGCAACCCGCTGCTGGTGTCACTGTGCAGCACCGCGCCGTTGTTCTACGGCAACCAGATCGCCACCCATCACGACGTCACGTACGTCCGTCACCCGGAAAGCTACACCCGCACCTTTCGTCTGCTGTATCGGACCATGACGCCGATCATGCTGTCGCGGATCAAGGCGCTGATCACGGTCAGCAACTTCTCCAGAGGCGAAATCGCGCAGTTCTACAACTACCCGGAAAAGAAGATCTTCGTGGTGCCGAACGCCGTGAGCGAGGCGTTTCAGCCCGGACCGCCGCTCAAGGATAAACAGGACTATCTGCTGGCGGTGTCCTCGCCCAGCGCGCACAAGAACTTCAGCCGCATGATTCAGGCGTTCCTGATGCTGCGCAATCACGATGATCTGCAGTTACACATCGTCGGCGGCGCCAGCGACATCTTTTCCGACGACAACCTGCAACGCCTGGCCAGTCGCGATCCGCGTATCCGCTTCCTCGGACGTCTGAGCGATGACCAGTTGATCAGCGAATACCAGGGCGCCACCGCGTTCGTGTTCCCGTCGCTTTACGAAGGATTCGGCATCCCGCCCCTTGAAGCGCAAGCCTGTGGTTGCCCGGTTCTGGCGGCCAACGCGGCGTCGATTCCCGAAGTGCTGCAAGCCAGCGCCCTGTATTTCGACCCGCTGGACGTCAGCCACATGGCCGCCGCCATGGAACGCATTCTCACGGATCTGCCGCTGCGCCAGTCACTGCGTCGCCGAGGCCTGAACAACGTGACGCGGTTTTCCTGGGATGAATCGGCACGTCGTGTTTCCCAGCGCATCGATGCCTTGCTGAGCCAGTCTCGCGACCGCCGCAGCAGTACGAGCAGTGACGCTCTGCGTCGTGAATCTTCCAGCAAGCTTTGAGGCACGCCCATGAATCGCCTGGCTTATCTCGATGCGCTCCGCGGCATCGCCGCCTTGTTGGTGGTGTTCACCCATTTGTTCGTGCCGGTCGTTGGCCACGTCTGGGTGTTCGACAACCTGATCGATCCCGGAAAACTGGGCGTGCTGTGGTTTTTCATGATCAGCGGCGTGGTGATTCCGTACAGCCTCAAGCCGGTTGCGGACGGCGCCCAGCGGTTTCTGATCTCGCGCTTCATGCGCTTGTACCCGGCCTACTGGCTTTCACTTTTACTGTTTGTGTTGATGCTCAAACTCAGCGGGGCGACGTTGCCGTCCTGGCCGCAGATCGTGGCGAACCTGACGATGGTGCAGGCGGCACTGGGCTTTGATGATGTCGTCGGGCTGTACTGGACGCTGTTCATCGAGCTGGTGTTTTACGCACTGTGCCTGGCGCTTTTTCTGGCCGGCAAGCTGTACGACCTGGTGTTTCGCGCGCGCTGCTCGCTGGCGTTTCTGCTGCTGGGTCTGGCGATGGCCGCGGTGCGCGAAGTGACCGAACGCAAGCTGCCGGTGGCCTTGCCACTGGCCTTGTCGCTGATGTTTTTCGGCTCGGTCTGGCGCCAGTGGCTGCTCGCCGAACACAGCCCGACGCTGACCCGACAGCTGAAGAGGCTGCTGATCGCGTTCGCGGTGTTGCTGCCGCCGACCTTGATCATGGCTTACAACAAAGACATGGGCACCGGGGAAACCTGGGGTCGCTATTGCTTCACCTACGCCGTGGCCATCAGCAGTTTTCTGTTGCTGACCCGCAGCGTGCGCCTGGACCACCCCGCGCTGGTGTGGTTGGGCGCGGTGAGTTACTCGCTGTACCTGCTGCACCCGTCGATGGGCATGCTCAGTGAATTACTGCTGGGCAAGACCGGAGCGTCGGCGCTGGTGATCGCGCTGTGCGCCACGCTGTTGACACTGGGCGCCGCTCACCTGTGCTTTCGCTATATCGAACATCCCTTCATCCAGCTTGGAAAACGCCTCAACAATCGCAAAGCCAAGACGCAGCCGATCAGCGTCTGAAGTAGCGCCTGCGCAAATGGAAAGGCTTTGAGAACACCCCTGCGAGCTTCGCTCGATGTGCCGGGTTTCCTTCAGCCGTTAATGCAGAGAAGAATTCCAATGAAAATAGCAATCGTCCACGACTGGCTGGTGACGTATGCCGGTGCCGAAAGGGTTTTGGCATCGTTGATCAAAATCTGGCCCGAGGCGGATCTGTTCTCCGTCATCGACTTCCTCAGCGATCAGGACCGCGCGCAACTGGGCGGCAAGGTCGCCAAGACCACCTTCATTCAGCGCCTGCCCAAGGCACGCACCAAATATCAGCGCTACCTGCCCCTGATGCCGATGGCCATCGAGCAACTGGATCTTTCCGGTTACGACCTGATCATCAGCAGCAGCCACGCCGTGGCCAAAGGCGTGCTGTGCGGGCCTGACCAACTGCACATCAGCTACGTGCATTCGCCGATCCGCTATGCCTGGGACTTGCAGCATCAATACCTCAAAGAGGCCAACATGAGCATGGGCCTCAAAGGCAAGGTCGCGCGGATGATCCTGCACTACATGCGCATGTGGGATCAGCGCACCGCCGCCGGCGTCGATGACTTCATCGCCAACTCGCACTTCATCGGCGCGCGCATCACCAAGTCTTATCGTCGCGAATCCACCGTCATCTATCCACCTGTGGACACCCGCGGCTTCACCCTGCAGGAAGACAAGCAGGACTACTACTTCACGGCCTCGCGCATGGTCCCGTACAAGCGCATGCCGATGATCATCGAAGCCTTCGCAGCCATGCCGGACAAGCGTCTGGTGGTGGTCGGCGAAGGCCCCGAAATGGAAAAAGCCAAAGCCGTCGCCGCCCATGCGCCGAATGTCACGCTGCTGGGCTTTCAGCCTTTCGCGGTGCTGCAGCAGCACATGAGCAACGCCAAGGCGTTCGTGTTCGCGGCCGAAGAAGACTTCGGCATCAGCCCGGTGGAAGCGCAAGCCTGCGGCACGCCGGTCATTGCCTTCGGCAAGGGTGGCGTGCTGGAGACCGTCTGCGGCCTGGACCACCCGCAACCGACCGGCGTGTTCTATCCCGAACAGACCGTGCCCTCGCTGATGGCCGCCGTCGAGACCTTCGAGGCCAACCGCTCACGCATCACCGCCCAGGCGTGCCGGGCCAATGCCGAACGGTTCAGCGAAGCGCGCTTCGAGCTCGAAATGCGCCAGTTCGTCGAAGTGCGCCTGACTGCGGCGCGCCAGACCCGTCATCCGGTGCCGATCCGGACCATTCAGATCAGCCCCGCGCTGGTCGCCAACGAACTCTCCGCCCGCGTTGTTCCGATCAAATCCGTCTGAGCGAGCCTTGAACATGAGCACACCATTACGCGGCATCCTGCACGCTCATCAGTCATCGCTGTCCGTTGCCCATCGCCTGCTCGATCTGGCGGTCATCGCCGTTGGCGGTTATGGCATCAACGTGTTGACCGGCGTGCCGATGGGCACTGAAGCCTGGATGCAGATCCTGCTGGCGACCGTGGCGTTTCACTGGCTGGCGGAATACCACCAGCTGTACGGCTCCTGGCGCGGGGAACGCATCCTGCGCGAGGTGCTGAAGGTGGCCAATTACTGGGGCCTGGCGTTCGTCCTGCTGTTGTTCGTCGATTACATGCTGCTGCAACCGGACGACCTCGCCAATGACAGTCAGATGGCATGGTTCGCCACGGTCCTGGTCGGGCTGTGCGGGTATCGGCTGGCGATTCGCAGCCTGCTTCATGCGCTGCGCAGCCACGGTTTCAACACCCGCCGCGTGGCGGTGGTGGGCACCGGGCACTGCGGCGAGCGTCTGGCGATGTCGATCGAAAGCGCGCCGTGGATGGGCCTGAATCTGCTGGGCTTTTACGACGAGTCGCCGGAGCAGATGGACCTGGCGCGCATCGGTCGGCGCATTCCGGTGCTCGGCGATCTGGATCAACTGATTCAGGACGCCCGCGACGGCAAGATCGACAAGGTCTACATCACCCTCACGCTGGGCGCCCAGGCCCGGTTGCAGGAACTGATCAAAGGCCTGAGCGACACCACGGCGTCGGTGTACGTGATCCCGGATGTGTTCATGTTCGAGTTGTTGCATGCGCGCAGCGAAAGCATCAACGGCTTGCCCAGCATCAGCATTTTCGACTCGCCCATGGACGGCGCCTGGAGCATGGTCAAACGCGTCGAAGACATCGTGTTGTCGAGCATGATCCTGACCATGATCGCCCTGCCGCTGATGCTCATCGCCCTGGCGATCAAGCTCACTTCGCCAGGCCCGGTGCTGTTCCGACAGCGTCGTTACGGGCTGGACGGACGACCGATCATGGTCTGGAAATTTCGCAGCATGAGCGTGCAGGAAAACGGCGATGTGGTGACGCAGGCCACGCGTAATGACAGTCGCATCACGCCGCTGGGGGCTTTTCTGCGACGCACCTCGCTCGACGAACTGCCGCAGTTCTTCAACGTGCTGCGCGGCGACATGTCGATTGTCGGCCCCCGCCCCCATGCCGTGGCGCACAACGAGCAATACCGCAAGCAGGTGTCGGGCTACATGTTGCGACACAAGGTCAAGCCGGGCATCACCGGCTGGGCGCAGATCAACGGCTGGCGTGGCGAAACCGACACGCTGGACAAGATGCAAAAGCGCGTGGAATTCGACCTGCAGTACATCGAGCACTGGTCGGTCTGGCTGGACATGAAAATCATCCTGCTGACGCTCTTCAAAGGCTTCGTCAACAAAAACGCTTTCTGAATAACAACATCTGCCAACGAAAAAAGACCGGGCCAGAGACGCTCGGCAGGAGGTGCATGGGTGTGTGAAAGAAGTTAATCCGCTGTTCGGTGTTGGTAAGGGATGCAACGAAATCACTGCGGTGCCAGTACGCACCTTTTAGGATTAGAAGGAACATTCATATGAAAGTAACGTTAGCGGTAGTGCTGCTTTCCAGTCTCATTTTGCAAGGCTGCGCATTCGCCCCGGGTCAATACATGTCGCTCAGTGATGTCACGGACAAGGACCCGGACGGTCCGGATGTCACGCTGGTCAATATCACGCCGACCACCCTCGCCCAGCAAGAGAAAAACGCCGCCGCGACGGCAAGACCCATCGCCCCTGAGTTGTTCACCTACCGGCCTTCGGAGTACATCGTCGGCCCTGGCGACACCCTGCTGGTGACAGTGTTCGAACACCCTGAACTGACCGCCCCCGGCTCGCAGGACCAGCTCGACGCCAACAGCCGCGAAGTGCTGAATGACGGCACTGTGTTCTTCCCGTATGTGGGCCGCGTGCAGGCAGCGGGCAAGACTGTCGCCGAGATTCGCGAGCAACTGCGCATGGGCTTGCTGCCCCAGTACACCGAGGTCAAGGTCGACGTCAAAGTGCTGCGTTACAACAGCCGCCGCGTCTTGCTGTCCGGCTCGTTCAAGACACCCGGCCCGCAACCGATCACCAACATTCCGCTGACACTGGTGCAGGCCATCAGCCAGGCCGGGCTCGATCTGACTGACGCCAACCTGGCCGGACTGACACTGCGTCGCGATGGCAAGGATTACGTCATCGACGTCGACGCGCTCAACCGCAAGGACTCGCAGCTGAGCAAGATCTACCTCAAGGACGGCGACTACTTGCACCTGAACAGCAACTCGAAGAACAAGATCTACGTGCTCGGCGAGGTTCAGCGTCCGCAAGTGATTTCCTTCAGCACCACCAGCGTCACCTTGCTTGAAGCGCTCGGCACCTCGGGCGGTCTGAGCCCGGACGCCGCTGACGGCGAAGCGGTGTATGTGATCCGCGCGATGGAGGGTAACCGCGCCGCCACGGTGTATCACCTGAACGCCAAGAAGCCGACCAGTTATGCGCTGGCCAAGGGTTTCGAGCTGGCTGCGCAGGACGTGGTCTTCGTCGGCCCTGCGAACATCACTCGCTGGAGCCGTTACGTGAGCCAACTGCTGGGTTCGAACAACCTGATCCAGACCGGTGCCATGTTCCGGAACTGACGCCGGCCGCAAGCTTCACGCGGTCAGCTGAAAGCAAAAACAAAATCCTCGCAGCGGCCGGCTGCGGGGATTTTTTTTGCCCGGCATCCGGCAATCGAATTCGCTCGGGCGGGGAAAAGCATCAGGCCTGGCCTGCGCGCAATCGCCGTTCAAGTGTTGCCCACGCAACAGTCGATCAACAGATACCCCGTTGCAGGTCAGCTCGGCCGGCTTGAGCACGCTGAGCGAATTCAGGCGCGACACCCGGTTTCGCAGGCCGTCGGATACATTGATGACGCTGGCACGCATGCTGCTTTGAAGCTGTCATAAGGGTCTATCCGCCCCATCACCATCGCGTTACTCGCGACCTGCACGGTGCTGATGCACCTCGGGTGACTGACCCCAAGGAATCAAGGCATGTTGGTAGTTTCAATTTCAGGCAGTCCTTCAACCCGCTCGCGCTCCGGTGTGGTACTCAAGCACGCCGCGCAGTGGCTCAAGGATCGCGGCGTCGATGTGAAGAGCGTGCGCATTCAGGATTTCAAAGCCGAGGATCTGCTGTACGCCCGCTTCGACAGCCCCGAAGTGGTCGCCTTCATCGAGGCCGTTGCCAAGGCTGACGGCCTGCTGATCGGCACGCCGGTGTACAAGGCGTCGTTTTCCGGCGCGCTGAAAACCCTGCTCGATCTGCTGCCGGAACGCTCGCTGCACGGCAAAGTGGTATTGCCGCTGGCAACAGGCGGCAGCATCGCGCACATGCTGGCGGTGGATTACGCGCTGAAACCGGTGCTGTCCGCGCTCAAATGCCAGGAAGTGCTGCACGGCGTATTCGCCATCGACAGCCAGATCAGCTACGGCGAGAACGAACTGGGGGGAGAACTGGACGAATTGCTGACCCAGCGTCTGCACGACGGGCTTGAGCATTTTCATCTGGGGCTGCAACACCGGATGAATGCGCGCCACAAGGAAGCAGGCGGGCATTTGAAGCTGGCGTTGTAAGCGCTGATCGTCTACGGACGGACTCGTGAAGAGTCCTCGTCGTCTTGAAGGGTCGAACCGGGAAGTGTCGAACTGCGAAGTGTCGCGGCTGGCGCCTTAACCCTGGCGGGCTGGCGATGCGGTGCTGACTTCAGCGCTGACTTCACCCCGGTTATCGAACTCATGGGCCTGTTGCATCTGAGGCTGCGCCATCAGTTGGGCTTTGCGAACCTGGTATTCGTCGTATGACAGACCGCGACGGTTCAGGTCTTCGAGGGCCAGCTGGTGGGTTTCCTCAGCGGTGTAGGGACGCAATTCGGGGTGATTGCCAGCGGCACAGCCTGAGAGAACGGCGACTGAAAGCAACATGGCGAGGGCAAGAAGACGGTTCATGGGAGCCTCCATTCGGCTCGTTTCTGGAATGAAGCCAAGGCTACGCCCCGGCCCTTTCCAGCAGAAATCAGTCGTCTTGATAGTCGGTATCGGCTGCGCAAACGGTTAGCACTGCTGTTCGCGCGTTGTCCTGTGATTGTCTTCTGTTGGTCCTTCGGCAGAACACCCGCTTCCTTGCGGGATCTGTGCACACAACGGCAAGGTTTACACCAACCAATGCCACAGCAGCGAGGTGCCGATCAGGCCGACCACCGATACGATGGTCTGCAATACCGACCAGACCCAGAGGGTCTGCTTCAGCTGCAAGCCGAAATACTCGCGGACCATCCAGAAGCCCGCATCGTTGACATGGCAGAAGAACACCGAACCCGCGCCGATCACCAACGCCACCAATGACGCTTCCACTGGTGCAAGGCCGGCCATCATCGGCGCAAGAATGCCCGCAGTGGTGGTGGTCGCGACCGTCGCCGAGCCTGTCGCCTGACGCAGCGCAACCGCGATCAGCCATGCCAGCAACAGGTACGGCATGTGCGCGCCCTCGGCCACCTTACTGATGGTCTGACTGACGCCGGCATCGAGCAGCGTCTGTTTCAGGCCGCCACCGGCACCGATGGTCAGCAACAGAACGGCAATCGGCGCCAGGCTTTTACGCAGCGTGTTGCCCACCCGCTCGCGGGAAATGCCATTGGCCCAACCCAGACAGACCGTCGCCGCCAGCACGGCGATGCCCAACGCCACCAAAGGCTCGCCGAGAAACTTCAGCGCCAGCGCCGCGTTGCTTTCCGGTTCCATGGCCACCTTGGCCAGCGTGCTGCCGAGCATCAGGATGACGGGCAGCAGAATGATCAACAGCGAAATGCCGAAACCCGGCTGGCGGGTCACGGTGGACTTGGCCGAGAACAGCTCACCCAGCTCAGCCGGTTCCTCAATGTGCAACCGCCTGGACAGCCAGTTGCCGTAGAGGGGACCTGCGAGGATCACCGCCGGCACCGCAATGCAGAAGCCCAGCAACATGGTCAATCCGAGATCGGCGTGCAACGCACTCACGGCAATCAAGGGGCCTGGATGCGGAGGCATCAGGGCGTGAAGCGTGGTCATGCCGGCCAGCGCCGGAATGGCGATCTTGAGCAGCGGCTGGCCCGACTGCCGTGCCATGACGAAGATGATCGGCACCATCATCACCAGGCCCACTTCGAAGAACAGCGGCAGGCCGATGACCATCGCCACCAGCGCCATGACCCACGGCAATGTCTTGCCCTTGCCAAGGCCAAGCAGGGTCGAGGCGATGCGATCAGCCGCACCTGACTCGGCCATCAGCGCGCCGAGCATCGCGCCCAGCGCAATGATGATCCCCGCTTCCCCAAGAATCCCGCCCGCGCCCTTGCTGAACGCTTTCGCTACAGCCTCCGCTGGCAATCCTGCGCCTATCCCTGCGATGAAAGTCCCCACCAGAATCGACAGAAATGGCGGGAGTTTGGTAGCGCTGATCAGCACGATAATCGTGGCAATGGCGATCAGGCAGCAGATGATCAGACGGGTGTCATGGAACACCCACGCAGCAGACGATAAATCCAATGCGGAACCCCTTATCGTTCGATTCTTATTGAAGGTTGACCTGAAACAATTTGTTTCAGGTGGCCAAACGATACCGGATGCGGCAAGACGTCGCAGTGATTTTTTCGTAGAAAGTGGCCGAAACGGCCTGCCATTCATCCATTCATTTAAATGAATCTGCGTTCCGCACGGGCCTCTTCCCGGCTAAAGCCGGTCCTACAAGCGCCGCAAGTTTTTCGTAGGACCGGCTTCAGCCGGGAAGGCGTCGGGTGTCGCGCCGTCGATGGAAGGGGGCGTTAATGACCGTTGATTCACGCCCATAGAAACCGTAATGTCACCGGTGAATGAAGGGTCGCCAGATCACGCTTGCGCGCATTCGATCAACACGTCGCGCAATGCCTGCGCGGCCGCCGAGAGTTTGTGATCGACCTGGGTCATCAGTCCGATCCGGCGTTCGATGCGCGGGCCTTCCAGTGCGATGCACCTTGCGCCCAGTTCTTCCATCTGGCTGATGCACAACGACGGCACGGCGCTGACGCCCAGGCCGTTGGCAACCATGCGCCCGACCGTCGAAAGCTGATGGCTCTCGAACGCCACCGACAATTTGCCGTGTTGCGTGTGCAGATCCTGTTCCAGCAGCAGCCGCACCGCCGACGGTCGCTGAAGGGTGATGAAGTCGTGACGCAACAGCTCGTCCCATGCGACCACGCCCCGTTCGGCCAATGGCGAATCCATCGGCACCACCGCCACGAAACGGTCCATGTAGAACGGGGTGAACGTCAGGTTGTTGCTCGACTCCGGCTCGAACCCGACACCCAGCTCGACCCGTCGATGGTCTAGCATCTCAAGCACCTGTTCGTTGATGACGTCGTGCACAGCCACGTTGACCCGCGGATAGCGCTCGCGAAAAACCTTGAGCGCGATCGGCAGCAGATTGCCTGCAAACGACGGCATGGCCGCGATGGTGACCTTGCCCATCTGCAACGTGAAACGCTGACGCAGCAGCTCTTCGGTGTTGTCCCAGTCGGCCAGCAGCTGTCGGGCCAGCGGCAACAGGGCCTCGCCTTCGGGCGTGAGACTGACATTGCGTGTGGTGCGGGTCAGCAGTTGGCCGCCCAGATCGTCTTCCAGCGCCTTGATGGTCAGGCTCAGCGCGGGTTGCGACAGATGCAGCCGCTCCCCTGCCTGGGCGAAGCTCAGGCACTGGGCAACGGCCAGAAACGCACGCAGCTGTTTGACGTTCATATATTTGGTTTTCTTATCAATCCATGAAAAAAACAAAATTAACAAATCACTGAGTGCGAGAGAAGATGCGGTGAACAACCTCCAGGCAGCATGAGCACCTCACGGCGCAGGGAAGACAACGCAAGAACAGGCGAAAAGCGGAGCCCAGGCTCCTGAACGAGCCCGTTCGTAGCCGTGTCCCCATGCAGTGGTTTCAGGCGCCTGGCGACAGATTGTCGGACATAAATATAACAAGGCGGGATATCACCATGGCTGGACTCGACAAGCGAGTTGCAACGTACGAAGAAGCCCTTGCCGGGCTGACCGACAACATGACCGTGCTTTCCGGTGGCTTCGGTCTGTGCGGTATTCCGGAAAACCTCATCGCCGAAATCAAGCGCCGTGGCGTCAAGGGCCTCACCGTTGTCTCGAACAACTGCGGTGTCGACGGGTTTGGGCTGGGTATCCTGCTGGAAGACCGGCAGATCCGTAAGATGATCGCTTCTTACGTGGGTGAAAACGCCCTGTTCGAGCGTCAGTTGCTCAGCGGCGAACTCGAAGTCGAACTCACGCCGCAAGGCACGCTGGCTGAGAAGATGCGCGCTGGCGGCGCCGGCATTCCTGCTTTCTACACCGCGACCGGTTACGGCACGCCTGTGGCCGAAGGCAAGGAAACCCGTCAGTTCAACGGGCGCAACGTCATCCTGGAAGAAGCCATCACCGGCGACTTCGCCATCGTCAAAGGCTGGAAAGCCGACCATTTCGGCAACGTGGTGTACCGCCACACCGCGCAGAACTTCAACCCGGTCGTGGCCACCGCTGGCAAGATCACCGTGGTGGAAGTCGAAGAAATCGTCGAACCCGGTGTCCTGCTGCCGACCGAGATCCACACGCCCGGCATTTACGTGGATCGCGTGATTCTGGGCACGTTCGAGAAGCGCATCGAACAGCGCACCATCAAGAAAGCCTGACGCCTGCTGCCGGTCTTCCATCGACCGGCAGCCCATTCATCCGTGGCAGGCCGGTGCGCCGGTCGCAACTGATGCAGGGCCACGCCCGCGCCAGTTGCCTGCGACGGAATCGGTCACCGGACACAATAAAAGAGACCCAAGATCATGGCACTCTCCCGCGAACAAATGGCACAGCGCGTAGCGCGCGAACTGCAAGACGGCTTCTATGTGAACCTGGGCATCGGCATTCCAACCCTGGTCGCCAACTACGTACCGGACGGCATCGACGTGATGCTGCAATCGGAAAACGGCTTGCTGGGCATGGGCGAATTCCCGACCGAAGAGACCATCGACGCCGACATGATCAACGCCGGCAAGCAGACCGTGACCGCGCGCAAAGGCGCGTCGATTTTCTCCTCGGCCGAGTCGTTCGCGATGATTCGCGGCGGCCATGTCGACCTGACCGTGCTCGGCGCATTCGAGGTCGATGTCGAGGGCAACATCGCTTCCTGGATGATCCCCGGCAAACTGGTCAAGGGCATGGGCGGCGCGATGGACCTGGTCGCCGGTGCCGACAACATCATCGTCACCATGACCCACGCGTCCAAAGACGGCGAATCGAAACTGCTGTCGCGGTGCAGCCTGCCGCTGACGGGCGCTGGCTGCATCAAGAAAGTGCTGACCGACTTGGCCTACCTCGAGATCGAGAACGGCGCGTTCATCCTGCGCGAAACCGCGCCGGGCGTGACCGTCGAGGAGATTATCGCCAAGACCGCCGGCAAACTCATCGTCCCGGACGATGTGGTCGAGATGAAGTTCTGAGCGCACTGAGTGGCCGCGTTCCCCTGTAGGAGCGCGCTTGCCCGCGATCAAAGCCCGTTCAGTCACCCACGCAGTGTCTGAACAATCGCTTAGCGGATAAGCGCGCTCCTACAGGGTACGCGTCCGCCCGAGTCTGTCGTTACACCTGCGTCATATCGTTGTGCCATATTGCCTCTTCATCCGTGAAGGGGCTTTGCTGTATCTAGCGCCTGACTTTTCGCATCACTGCCAACACTAAAAACAGCTATTCGAATAGCACCTGACAATAACTCCAAGAGGTAGAAAACGTGGCCGCCGATATTGAAGAAAGCCGCTCCGCCCGATTTGCCCTGCGTTGTGCCAAGTGGGCAGAACGCTGGTTCCCCGACTCCTGGGTGTTCGCCGCCCTGGCAGTCGTCATCGTCACCCTGGCAACGCTGGCCATCGGCGCGAAACCTGCCGACACCGCCAAGGCGTTCGGCGACGGTTTCTGGAGCCTGATCCCCTTCACCATGCAAATGGCCTTCGTGGTCATCGGCGGCTACGTCGTCGCCAGCTCGCCTCCGGCGGTCAAGCTGATCGACCGTCTGGCGCGCATCCCCAAGAATGGCCGCTCGGCGGTCGCCTGGGTCGCGCTGATCTCCATGGTCGCCTCGCTGTTGAACTGGGGCCTGTCGCTGGTTTTCGGCGGGCTGCTGGTACGCGCGCTGGCCCGTCGCACCGATCTGAAAATGGACTATCGCGCAGCCGGTGCTGCCGCTTATCTGGGTCTGGGCGCCGTGTGGGCGCTGGGCTTGTCGTCGTCGGCTGCACAGCTGCAGGCCAACCCGGCGAGTCTGCCGCCTTCGATTCTGGCCATCACCGGGATGATCCCGTTCACCCAGACCATCTTCCTGTGGCAGTCAGGCGTGATGCTGCTGGCGCTGGTGGTGATCTCGATCATCGTCGCCTACGCCACGGCACCTGGCCCGGCCAACGCCCGGGAAGCCAAGGAATGCGGCGTGGATCCTGCGTTCAGCCTACCGCCGCTGCCACCGCGCACCCGCCCTGGCGAGTGGCTGGAATACAGCCCGCTGCTGATCATTCTGATGGTGATTCTGGCGTCGGGATGGCTGTACAACGAGTTCAGCACCAAGCCTGCGATCACCGCGATTTCCGGCCTGAACACCTATAACTTCCTGTTCATCATGGTCGGTGCGCTGTTGCACTGGCGCCCGCGCAGCTTTCTGGATGCGGTCGCACGCGCCGTGCCAACCACCACCGGCGTGCTGATCCAGTTTCCGCTGTACGGCTCGATTGCCGCGCTGCTGACCACGGTGAAGGGCGGCGACGCACAAACCGTCGCGCATCACATCTCGACGTTCTTCACCAGCATCGCCTCCCACGACACGTACGCGCTGCTGATGGGCGTGTACTCGGCGATTCTCGGGTTCTTCATTCCGTCCGGTGGAGGCAAGTGGATCATCGAAGCGCCGTACGTCATGCAAGTGGCCAACGATCTCAAATACCACTTGGGCTGGGCTGTGCAGATTTACAACGCCGCCGAAGCGCTGCCGAACCTGATCAACCCGTTCTACATGCTGCCGCTGCTGGGCGTGCTGGGCATCAAGGCGCGTGATCTGATCGGCTTCTCGTTCGTGCAACTGCTGGTTCACACGCCGCTGGTGCTGTTCCTGCTGTGGGCGCTGGGCACGACACTGGCCTACATCCCGCCAGTGATGCCGTAAAACGAGTATGCAGCAGGGCTTGTTCCCCGCCTGCTGCACACCTGGCGTCGATCACACCGGATCGGCGCCTTCATATTCGCCTGCTGCCACATCGATCAGCGCCTGGCGCAACGCCACGGCACGTTCGGCGCCGTAGGTCTTTTCAAAACTGGCTTGCGCCTGCTGCCAGAGCGGCTGAGTCTCCAGCAATTTATCCATGCCCGCCCGCGTCAGGCTGACCAGACGGCTGCGCTTGTCCGCCGGATCCACCTGCACCTGCACCCAACCTTCGCGCTCCAGCGGCTTGAGGTTCTGCGCCAGCGCCGAACGGTCGATCAGCAGCAAAGCCGCCAGTTCCGACATGCTCGCCACCTCGCAGCGAGCGATCTGCATCAGGATCGAGCGCTGGGTCGAGCGCAGGCCCGATGGCGCCAGCAATGCGTCGTACAGCAAGGTGATGCGTCGGGTCGCCTTGCGCAGGTAAGTGGCGTGGCAGGTCGCTTGTGGCGGGATGTTCAGGCCCTCCGGTACCGCGACGCTGCGTTTCTGTCTGTCGTTCATGAACCTTCCTTCGAGCCATGGGCGCACGCACCGGTCCAGCACACGATCGTGCTATCAAAAAAATGCCTTGACCAATGCTGGCATATCCCCGCAAATTGAAAAAGGAGCATATACCGCTAATTGGTAGATTGCAGGTCATCGAGACTGGAAATGAGCACCGAACATCTGTCGCCCGCCGAGGGCTTGCACCGAATCCTGATCCTGCTGTGCGTGTCGGTTCCGTCCTTCATGATCAACCTGGACTCCAATATCGTCGCGGTTTCGCTCTCCTCCATCGCCCAGTCACTGCATGCCGACTTCGCCGACATCGAATGGGTGATCAGCGCCTACACGCTGACCTTCGCATCCTGCGTCATGCCGGCCGGCGCACTTGCCGATCGATACGGGCGTAAACGCATGCTGCTGATCGGCCTCATCGTGTTCACCGGCGCCTCCCTGGTCTGTGGTGCAGCGGGCGATGTGCTGCTGCTCAACGGCGCGCGGGCGCTGCAGGGCGTCGGCGCGGCGATCTTGCTGAGTTCGGCGCTGGCCACGTTGTCCCATACCTTCCGCGGCGCACATCGGGCCAGAGCCTTTGCCTTCTGGGGTTCGGTCATCGGCATCGCGACCTCGCTGGGGCCGGTGGCCGGCGGGTTCATCACTCAGCATTTCGGCTGGCAATGGGTGTTCTACATCAACATCCCGATCGGCGCCGCGATGTTCGCGCTGACCCTTTACGCTGTCGATGAGTCACGCGATCCGCACGCACGCAAGGTCGACGTGCCGGGCTCGTTGACGTTTTCCAGCAGCCTGTTCCTGGTGACGCTGGCACTGATCACCGGCAACCACGAAGGCTGGGGGAGCAACGGGATTGTTCTGGAATTCGCCTGCTCCGGCGCGCTGTTCGTACTGTTTCTGCTGGTGGAAACCAGGCAGCAACGTCCGATGCTCGACCTGAGCTTCTTCCGCCGGCCCACCTACATCGGCGCCAATATCGCAGGGCTGGCCTATGCCGGCGGTCTGCTGACCATGTTCACCTACTTGCCGATCTACTTTCAGAGCGGCCTGGGCCTGAGCCCGCAGAAAGCCGGACTGCTCATGCTGCCCATCGCCCTGCCGTTGTTCATTGTGCCGCGCATTGTCGCCACCTGGCTGACACACCGTTTCAGTGGCCGGGCATTGCTGACGGTCGGCCTGGCGACCATCGGCGTCGGCCTGTCATGGCTGGCGATGCAAGCGCTGCAGTTCGATTACGCGTCCATGTCGGCAGGACTGCTGATCGCGGGGGTGGGCGCGGGCATTCTCAACGGCGAGACCGCCAAGGTGAGCATGTCGGTGATTCCGCCCGAGCGTGCCGGCATGGCGTCCGGCGTCTCCGGTACGGTGCGGTTCAGCGGCATCGTCGTGGGGTTTGCAGCGTTGGGCGCGATTCTGTTCTCACGGGTTTCGGCGACCCTCGCCGAGAGTCTGCCGCCAGGTTCGGACATCGACCCGGTGGCACTCACGCGCAGCATCGCGGCGGGGGATCTGTCCGCCGGCCAGCAGGCGATGCTCCCCGGCATCGACCTGCACGCGCTGGCGCTGCACAGTTTCGGCAGCGGATATCAGGCGATCCTGTGGGTGGGCGCAGCAATCGCCTTCAGCGCGGCCCTGCTGACCTGGCTGCTGGTGCGCAGCCACGACACCGCGCCGACGCCACGTCATGCCAGCAGCGCCAGCGTCATTGCGACTCAGGTGGAATAGCGGTAATCACGCTCGACTTTGCTCACCCGCGTGGTGCAGCTGCGGTACCACGTCGAGCGGCCCAGCTCACGAATCGCACGGTGCTCGGGGTGTTGCTTCCAGGCCAGAATCGCCTCCTCGCTCGACCAGTAGGAGACGGTGATGCCAAGCCCGTCTTCACCCCGCGCCGACTCCACGCCGAGGAAACCCGGCTGCTCGCGCACCCGATCAAGCATTCGCAACGCCGCGCGCTGATAACCCTCATCGTCCGCGGTCGTGCGCACCGAGGTGAAAATCACCGCGTAATACGGTCGGTCGAAGGTGTCGGTGATCATCGTGTTGCCCTCAAGGCGGCACAGGCCATGACGAAGGCCTTGACCAGCGGCGGCGTCGTGGCCGCCACGGTGTCGCTTGCCAGCGCTGCGCGTTCAGGCTGGAACAGTGTGGCGAGGAAGAATGGATGATCATCCCGTTCAATCGCCCGAACCTCGTCGTCGGCGTCGTAGCCGCACACCTTCAGCGGCCCGGCGAACATTGCGGCCTCCAGCGACTTGCGCAAACCGTAGCGGCAGCGGTAGCGCTCCCGGGTTTCCTGCGCGCCATAAGCCTGGGCGATGCGCGAACCCGGCAACAGCCGGATCGGCGCGAACGCTTCCACCAGCGAACAGCTTAGCGGCGTGATGATCGCCTGCTCGGAATCCGGCGCTGTCTCGGCGTGCTCGGCGTCCGTCCAGCCCAGCTCATTGCGTGCGTACTCGAGCAAGGCATGCTGAAAGCCGCCGCAGGTGCCTAAAAACGGCACGCGCCGGGTGCGAGCGAAACCGATGGCGGTCAGCGCGCCGTTCATGTCGCGATAGGGGCTGGCCGGTACGCACCAGATGCCATCGAAGGCCTCTAACAACGCGCCGTCAGCCACCTCTGGAGTCGGCACCCATTGATACGTCAGACGCGTCCCTGACTCCGCCGCGACCCTGTCCAGCGCGACCGGAATGGCCTGATGCGCGGGTACGTTCGTGTCGTAATCGCCGACCAATGCAATGCGAATAGCCTGTTGCTGCTCCATGACCGCTCCTTGATGTCAAAACGCTTTGCCGTGTGGCTGAACGGCACTATAAGCTTGCAGCCTTGCAATCAGAATGGGCGCTCAAGCAAGTGATCAATGCAGCGATGCACTATCGAATCAATCATGCCGACCTCACGTTGATCCTCGCGCTGGTGCGCGGCAAGACCCTGTCCCGCGCTGCCGAACTGCTCGCCGTCGACGTGTCTACCGTGTTCCGGTCAGTGCGTCGGCTCGAGGCAGCGGTGGGCACGGCACTGTTCGACAAAAGCCGCGCCGGCTATCAACCCACGAGCGCCGCGATCGCGCTGGCGCAACAGGCCGAAAGCGCCGAGCAGGCGTTGACGCTGGCGCAGATCAGCCTCGAGCAAGGGCAGCACATCGTCAGCGGCACGGTTCGCCTGACCTGCACCGAAGCGGTGTTGCAAAGCCTGTTGTTGCCTGCACTCACGCGGTTCATGCCGAACTATCCCGGGCTGCAGCTGGAACTCAATACGTCCAGCACCTTCGCCAACCTCAGCCGCCGCGATGCGGACATCGCGCTGAGGCTGACCGACGCGCCCCCGCAGCATCTGGTGGGCACGCGCCTGGGGACGGTGTCGTACCGCGTGTGTGCCAGCGAAGACTATGTGGCCCGTCAGGACGATCTGGCGCTGGAGAACCTGCACTGGATCGCCCCGGATGATTTCCTGCCCGATCACCCGACCGTGACCTGGCGCCGACAACGATTGCCGGAGGTCAAGCTCGCCTATCGCTGCAGCTCGATGCTGGCGGTGGCGCAACTGGCGCGTGCAGGCATGGGCGTCGCGGCGCTGCCTGACTTCATGTTGCGCGACGCAGGCTTGCAGCAGTTGAGCGGGCCGCTGGAAGGTTATGACACCGCGCTGTGGGTACTGACGCGACCGGACTGTCGGGCATTGCGATCTGTGTCGGCGCTGTTCAGCGAATTGGCCCGAACGATTCGACTGCACGACTGACCGGGCTGTGGCGGTTCAGGCTGAGCTATCCGATGGCAGGCAACAGGCGTCAGACGCCGCGATGTTCGCGCCGGAACTGGCCGGGCGGGACGCCATGGGCCTTGCGAAAACGTCGGGAGAAATACGCTTCGTCCGCAAAGCCGCAGGTGTCAGCGATGTGACTCAGGGGCTTGTCGCTGTTCATCAGTTGCGTGCGCGCCAAGCGCATCCGGCGTTCGAGCACCAACTCTGAAAACGTGCTGCCGGTTTCCTTGCGCAGCAGGTGCGTCAGGTAATTGGGCGAAAGAAACGCGGCCGCCGCGGCATCGGTCAGGGTCATCGTCGGCTCGGCGATGTGCTCGCGGATGTACGCCATGACCCTGCCCATGGCGTCGCGGCGCCCTCTGCGCTCGGCCTTGTTCGCCGACAGCGCCAGCAACGGCGCCTCGAACAGGTTGCAGACCTTGCCGATCAGTTGCAGCAGGCAGCCGCGCAAAATCGATCCGGAACCCAGCTGGCGCGTCTGATCCAGCTCGCGCATCTGGGTCAGCAACGCCGTCACGTCGGCGAAGTCAGCGTCGTCGAGAATGAAATCCAGATGTTCCTGAAAGCGGAACGGTGCCAATTCCGGCGCCTCGGCCAGCGAGACGTCTTCGAGGTCCATCGGATCGCACTGCAGATGTTGCAGGAGAAACTCCTGCGAGAAGTTGATCAGCACGAAATTGCCGTCCTCCGGATGCGGGATGACGTGCAGCCGGTGCGGCAGGATGAATGCCAGGGTGTTGCGCGGGAACGGCCGGATGGCGCCGCCAATGTGCTGCACGGTGTCGCCGCCGAGGTTGATCTGGATCTGGAAGTATTCGTGGCGATGGGGCGCGGTCAAAGCCGGTCGCGCCGACTTGTCACGGATATAGAAATCCATGCGGTCGCTGCGCTGCTGCATGCCGTAGGTCTGGATGCGGGAAGGGTTGGCCATCGCGGACACCTGAGTCGCCGGTTCGAACCGCCGCATGTTAGGGCACGTGCGGCCGTCGAACCAAGCGATTGTTGTGTCACGGCAGGTGCGTGGCGGTCAGCCGAGGGTCAGGCTCAACTCGGCGATGCCTTCGATCCCGGCCGTCACTACATCACCGCGCTGCAGCGCGCCGACGCCCGCCGGCGTGCCGGTGTAGATCAGGTCACCGGCTTTGACGCCAATCGATTGCGACAGGTAAGCGATGACGTCCTTGACCGGCCAGATCTGGTCGGCCAGGTCTCCGCGCTGGCGGCTCTGGCCGTTCACGTCGAGCCAGATTGCGCCGGATTCCGGATGGCCGACCTTGCTCACCGGCAGCAGCGCCGTGGCGGGTGCCGACGCATCGAAGGCCTTGGCCCATTCCCACGGACGCCCCATTTTCTTGGCTTGCGCCTGCAGATCGCGGCGCGTCAGATCCAGACCCACGCCATAGCCCCATACATGGCTCAGCGCATCCTCCGGGCTGATGTTCACGCCGTCCTTGCCGATGGCAACGACCAGCTCGATCTCATGGTGCAGGTCTTCGGTCAGCGGCGGATACGCAATGCTGCCTTCGGCCGGAACCACGGCATCGGCCGGCTTCATGAAAAAGAACGGCGGCTCGCGATCAGGATCGTGACCCATTTCCCGAGCGTGCTCGGAATAGTTGCGACCGACGCAGAATACGCGGCGGATCGGAAAGCGGCTGGTGGTCCCGGCCACCGCCAGCGATGGCGTGGCGACCGGTGCGATGACGAATTCACTCATGATCATGTCCTCGTTTGAAGTGGATCGGCATGGCGCCATTCTGCGCATACATGGATCGACCGGGTTGGACAGATCCCACAGGATATTGGACGAAACAACGGTGGGTGAGCTTACGGCGGGCGGCTGCCTGCGCCCGCTGCCTCAGCCACGCCCCACGAACGGCATGCTGCTGGCCATGACGGTCATGTTCAGCACGTTGGCCGACAATGGCAACGCGGCCATGTAGCTCACGGCGTCTGCCACATGCTGGACGTTCATGGTCGGCTCGACCTCCAGCGTCCCGTTGGCCTGCAACACGCCTTTGGTCATGCGATCGGTCATCTCGGTGAGCGCATTGCCGATGTCGATCTGACCGCAGGCGATGTTGTAAGGCCGGCCATCCAGCGCCGTGCTTTTGGTCAGCCCGTGCACCGCATGTTTGCTGGAGGTATACGGCGAGCTGAACAAACGCGGGGTGTGCGCCGAAATCGAGCCGTTGTTGATGATCCGCCCGCCCTGCGGCACTTGCCGGCGCATCAGGCCGAATGCACCGCGCACGCACAGAAACATCCCTGTGACATTGGTATCGATGACGTTCTTCCACTGCTCGACCGACAGCTCATCCATCGGCACCGCAGGCGCGCCAATGCCGGCGTTGTTGAACGAGACATCCAGTCGGCCAAAGGTGTGTTCGATGGCGGCGAACAACGCATCGACACTGGCCGGATCGCGCACATCGGTGGGCACCGCCAGGGCTTGCTGCCCCGCCGCTTTCGCTTGGTCCGCCAAGGCCTGCAACGGTTCGGGACGTCGCCCGGCCAGCACCACCGCGAAACCGTCGGACAGCAACTGCAGCGCCACGGCGCGGCCAATCCCGCTGCCGGCACCGGTGACGAGGGCGACTTTCAACACGGCTGAAGCAGACATACACGTTTCCTTTTGTTGTAAGAGTGAGCATCCGATTGCGAACGGACGCGTGCGCAGCGTCAGCTGTAAACAGGCGTCAGCACAGGCTTGCCCGCGTAGAACGCCAGCAGGTTGTTGGCGACCATCTGCACGGTGTCCCGCGAGGCCTCAGGCGACAGGCCCGCCAGATGCGGCGTCAGCACCACGTTGTTCAGGGTTTTCAATGCATCGGGAACCTGAGGCTCGTCGTCGAAAACATCCAGCGCCGCCCCGGCCAGGCGGCCGTGCTGCAACGCGTCGATCAGCGCCTCGGTGTCTACCACGCTGGCCCGCGCGATATTGACGATGAAGCCCTCGGGGCCCAGCGCCTCGATGGCGGCAGCGTCGATCAAATGTCGGGTAGAGCCGCCACCCGGCGTTGCGACCACCAGAAAATCGGAGTCGTGGGCCAGTTGCAGAGGCGTCGCGCAGTAGTTGAAATCGACATCCGTTCGCGCCGAGCGGCTGTGATAATGGATCACCATGTCGAAGCCCAGCGCCCGCCGGGCGATGGCCATGCCCACCGCACCCAGACCAAGAATGCCCAGGCGTTTGCCCGCGAAGGACGGCCGCGAGACTTTGCGCCATTCATGGCGACGTACCGACGCGTCGCTCTGCGCGATGTCGCGCACCAGTGACAGTAACAGCGCCATGGCGTGATCGGCGACGCTCGGCGCATTGACCCCGGCGCCGTTGGTCACGGTGATGCCCCTCGCCTCGGCGGCCGCCAGATCGACTTGCTCGTAGCCGGCACCGAGGACGCAGATGATCCCGAGTCGCGGCAGCGCGGCCATCTCCTCGGCGGTAAATCCCAGCGGCCCACGGGTCAGCACCGCGTCAATCTCGTCGCCCCCGCTGGCCACCGCTTGCGCCCGCATCGCCGGGGTCGGGGCCAGAATCAGGCGAAACCCGCTGTCTTCCAGAATCGGCAAATACTCGTTCACGCTTTCGACCAGCACCAACACCGTCTTCATCTTCACTCCGCTGCGCACATTGGGATGGACAGACAGTAGCGTGACTCCCCGCGGTTTTCACCCCTGATCTCGATTTGCGTCACTCGCCGCCCCGCACGCGCAAGCGTCTGGCACAGCGGCTGCGAGGCGATCCGGACGGCCTGCGCCGCGAGGGCAGCGGTGAATCAGCGATGCGTCATGCGCAGGCACGCTTGAGGGTTAAAAGTCGCGGCCGGACGTTTTAGCGTCATGAAAAACACCGACACTGCACAGACCATCTCCCATTACGACAACGTGTCTGCGTCAACGACAGCCGGGTTGCCCGCACCGACGCCAGCTGTTATTGGTCACAGCGATGGGCTGAACGATCAGTTGCGACAACGATGTGCCATGCAGTGCCCGATCTCACTGCGCCATGAATGAACATGCACAAAAGGAACGTCAAAACCATGTTGAAAGGAATAACCAGAACGTTGAGCACCGCCGCCATTGCCGGTGTGATGTTGTCGTCAGGGATGGCGCTCGCCGCCAGCGAGCCGGCCAGCAACCCGGGCAAGGCCCTGGCCGCGAAGGCAGGTGTGCCCTGGCCTGCGGTCATCGCCCACCGCGGCGCCTCGTTCAACGCGCCTGAGGAAACCATCCCCTCTTACACGCTGGCCCGCGAACTGGGCGCCGACTATCTGGAAATGGACATCCAGCGCACCAAGGACGGCGTGCTGATCGCGCTGCATGACGACACGCTGCAACGCACCACCAACATCAACGAGGTCTTTCCGGACCGGGCGACTCAGCCGGTGAGCAGCTTCACCCTTGATGAACTCAAGCGTCTGGACGCTGGCTCTTGGTTCAACAAGGCCTACCCGGACCGCGCCAGAGCGAGCTACGCCGGGCTGAAGATTCTGACCCTGGATGAAGTGATCGACATCGCCGAGGGCGGCAAGAACAAACCCGGCCTGTACATCGAAACCAAAGTGCCGACGCAGTTTCCCGGCATCGAAGAAGACCTGAAAAAGAAACTCGATCAGCGCGGCTGGCTGAGTGAGCGTCCGGCTGCGGAAAAAGGCCATGTCAACGTCGCCCACCTGCCCGGCCGGGTCGTGCTGCAGACGTTCGAGAAATCGAGTCTGGAGTTGCTGCAGAAGAGCATGCCCGACACGCCTAAAGTGCTGCTGCTTTGGTTGGGCGATGGCTCGATTGCCGCTGCTTCCGAGACGTCCTTCAAGGATTCCGGGGCCAAGGACAAGGCGAGCTTTTATGCGAGCCAGCAGGTGAAGTCGAAAGAGGAGTTTGCTGCCTGGATGGACTGGGCCAAGGAACACGGAGCCATAGGCACCGGCCCCGCCTCTGCGCTGAAAAACGGTGGGGATCAGAGCTACATGGACCTGGTGAAACCGTGGATGAACAAGATGGCTCATGACCGAGGCCTGATCATCCATCCCTACACCGTGGACGACGCGGTGGATTTCAAGGCGATCAGTGCCAACGGCGTGGACGGCTTCTTTACCAACCGCACCTCGGAACTGCTGAAGTTCTACGGTCGGCCGTCGAAGGAAAGCATGGAGTCGATCCTGAAGCGGATCGGCTACTGACGGCAACGGGTGCAGCGCACCCGTCTGTGCTGACGACGCGGCCGTGCGCTGGCTGACGATTGGCCGGACAGCGGCATCAAGCGGCTGCTGAATGCCCGCGTTGCGCCAGCGTCACGCCAGTTCGGCCACCACCGCCGCCAGCGCCTTCGCCGGGTCGGCGGCCTGGCTGATCGGACGGCCGATGACCAGATAATCGGAGCCGGCATCCAGCGCCTGACGAGGCGTCAGGATGCGGCGTTGATCGTCCTGCGCGCTGCCTGCCGGGCGAATACCCGGCGTCACCAGTTGCAGCGACGGGTGCGCGCTCTTCAGCGCCTGGGCTTCCAGCGCCGAGCACACCAGGCCGTCCATGCCGGCCTTTTCCGCCAGTGCCGCCAAACGCAGCACCTGCTCCTGCGGCTCGATGTCCAGACCGATCGCCGCCAGGTCTTCACGCTCCATGCTGGTCAGCACCGTCACGCCGATCAGCAGCGGCTTGTGACCGTTGCGCTGATCCAGCACATCGCGACACGCGGCCATCATGCGCAGGCCACCGGAGCAGTGCACGTTGACCATCCACACGCCCATCTCGGCGGCGGCCTTGACCGCCATCGCCGTGGTGTTGGGGATGTCGTGGAATTTCAGGTCCAGAAACACTTCGAAGCCCTTGTCGTTGAGGGTTTCGACAATGCCCGACGCGCTGCTGGTGAACAGCTCCTTGCCCACTTTGACCCGGCACAGTTTCGGGTCCAGTTGATCAGCCAGTTTCAACGCGGCTTCGCGGGTCGGGAAATCCAGGGCGACGATGATGGGGGTCTGGCAAGCGGACATGAGCGGGTTCTCTGGCAAGTCGAAATCGGCGCGCATTGTAGCTGAACCAGCCCTGAGACGGGACCCGGTGATCGGTAAATGGCGCAAGGAATCTGCCGCCGTCGGGTGCACCTCATCGCCGATACCGTCCAGACGCTGCGGCTCGCGAAGTCTGCTGTGGGGCGAGCTGATTGGCGATTGGCCTGCATGAACGGTTTACTGTGCACGTGCGCACGACCGTCCACGAGTCAATTGGTGCCTGCGAGCGCCGCAGGCTTCAGTGCCTCTTAAGCAGCCACGCCGCGGCATTCTGCTCACAAATCGCGCACGATGGCCCCGAAATCGCCGAATAACCATCCCGTAAGCGACCCGATTGGAAACATTGCGACATCGCTTCCGGCCACTGGCATGACCGCTGCAACGCGCTACCTCCCGATGATCCAATCAATCCAGGGAGTGACGCATGAATACGCAACTGAAGCCCACGCTGGGCACGCTGCATTTGTGGGGGATCGCTGTCGGTCTGGTGATTTCCGGTGAATATTTCGGCTGGAGCTACGGCTGGGGAGTGGCCGGAACGCTCGGGTTTCTGCTGACGTCGCTGATGGTCGCGGCGATGTACACCTGTTTCATCTTCAGTTTCACCGAGCTGACGACCGCCATTCCCCATGCCGGCGGACCGTTTGCCTACAGCCGACGTGCGTTCGGCGAGAAAGGCGGCCTGATCGCAGGCCTGGCCACGCTGATCGAGTTCGTCTTCGCGCCGCCGGCCATTGCCCTGGCGATCGGCGCCTACCTGAACGTGCAGTTTCCCGCCCTGGACCCTAAACATGCAGCCGTCGGCGCCTACATCGTGTTCATGACCCTGAACATTCTGGGCGTCAAACTGGCCGCGACCTTCGAACTGGTCGTCTGCGTCCTCGCCGTCATTGAACTGCTGGTGTTCATGGGCGTGGTCGCGCCTGCATTCAGCTTTTCCAACTTCGCCCTCAACGGCTGGGCCGGTTCGGACAGCTTCGGCGCCCCGGCCATTGCCGGAATGTTCGCGGCCATTCCGTTCGCCATCTGGTTCTTCCTTGCGATCGAAGGCGCGGCGATGGCGGCAGAAGAAGCCAAAGACCCCAAGCGCACGATTCCGAAAGCCTACATCAGCGGCATCATTACCCTGGTTTTGCTGGCGATGGGCGTGATGTTCTTCGCAGGCGGCGTGGGTGACTGGAAAGCCCTGTCGAACATCAACGACCCGCTTCCACAAGCGATGAAAGCAGTCGTCGGCGAAAGCTCGGGCTGGTTGCACATGCTGGTGTGGATCGGCCTGTTCGGTCTGGTGGCGAGTTTCCACGGCATCATTCTGGGCTACTCGCGGCAGTTCTTCGCGCTGGCCCGTGCAGGTTACCTGCCCGCTTCGCTGGCGAAGCTGTCGCGCTTCCAGACGCCCCATCGGGCGATCATCGCCGGTGGCCTGATCGGCATCGCGGCGATCTACAGCGACGGCCTGATCAATCTGAGCGGCATGACGCTGACAGCGGCCATGATCACCATGGCCGTGTTCGGCGCCATTGTCATGTACATCATGAGCATGTTGAGCCTGTTCAAGCTGCGCAAGAGCGAGCCGCTGCTGGAGCGCACCTTCCGCGCGCCCGGCTACCCGATCGTGCCGGGGATCGCGCTGGTGCTGGCGGTGGTCTGCCTGATCGCGATGGCCTGGTTCAACGCGCTGATCGGGCTGATCTTCCTGGGGTTCATGGCCGCCGGTTTCATCTACTTCGGCATGACCGGACGCGCGCGTTCGGCGGCGCCTGCCGACTCGATGCTGACCGGCGTCTGAATCGACAGCCCACCGCAGCAGCACGGCTTGTGCAACTGACGGCAAGCCGTGCCACAGCGACGCCTCCTGCCGGCCACTGAAGTGACTTCCGTGGTCAGGCCGGACATCTCCTACAATTGAACCACTGGACAGCGCCGCTGCTCCAACCGGTATCACAAGAAGGAGAGCCCTATGCCCTGGTATGCCTGGTTAATTCTGGTAGTTGCAATCGGCTCGATCGTCGGCGGTTTGCTGATGCTCAAGGATTCAGCAAAAAAACTGCCCCTGACCGAAGAACAACTCAAGCGTGTCCATGAGCGCAACGCTGAAATGGACGCCAAGGAAGCGCGGGACCGTTGATGAACCGTGTGGGAGCGCAAGACCGCGCTCCCACTCACCTCGCTGCGATGCACCCCTCATCGATCACTGCTCGGGCCAGCGCAGTCGCCACCCTGAGTCACCCCCTCGCCATTTACCCTCTCAGTCGCCGTCGCCTGAGCTGTCCAGCGCGATGGAGTGATGCGTGGCCTGTGGCGTCACGGCGATGCGAAACGGCTGGAAGATCTTGAACATCTGCCCGTTCTCGCGCAGTTGGTTGAGCAGCAGGCTGAACTGCTCGCCGGTGATCGGCGCATTCGGGCGCAACAGCGCGAAGTGGCGGTAGACCTGATCCACGCGGTCCGACACCAGAAACTGGTCGGCGTCCTGGGGATTGTTGGCCATGAACGTGCTGAGGTAGGAACGGGTCACCAACGCGACATCGGCGCGATCACGCATCACCATCAACAGGTTGCTGTCGTGGGAATACGTCAGCGACGCGTTGTAGTGCTCGGCAAGGAATTTGGGATCGGCGTTGAAATCCGCGAACGCATAGTGATAGCCGCTGAACAGCGCCAGCCGCTTGCCGTGCAAATCGTCGAAAAACGCCTGAGTGCGTCCGGGAATCTTGTGGGCCACGAAGATTTCGGCGTCCTCAAGGCCCATGTCGACATCCTCGTGAGCGATGCCCTTCCAGCCCCAGGCGGGGTTTTCGAAAATGGCCATGTCGAATCGCGCCTGCTGAAAGTCGCGGAACCGACGCGGGATCGAGGTGGGGACCATCTCGAACCGGTAATCGCTCTGCATGGCGTTGAGCGCACTGACCATCTGCGGCAGCAGCCCGGTGTCTTCCCCGCGTTCAGGGCGAATCGTATAAGGCGGAAAGTGCGCGGCACCAATGCGCACGACCTGCGCCGCCCCCGCCTGCCAGGCCCACAGGGTCGTGGTCGCCAACAGCAGCGTTTTAAAAGCCATCCGCACCGGCGTAGACATCAAGACAAGGCACCTCATGCGAATCGGAGTACGTAAGCTATGCGTTTGCGAACAATTAGACAACGGTCAAAAAGACGTAAAAATCACATTTATTCACACCTTGCTTCTTTGAGCAGCAACATCAGTGCCTGCTCGGCAAGTTGTTCCAGCGTCAGGCTGCCGCCGGTGCGAAACCAGGTGGTGGTCCAGGACAACGCCCCGGTCAGAAACCGCCGGGTGACGAACACATCACCGGCAATCAGCCCAGCTTCCTCGGCTTCTCCCAGCACCTGCAGCCACACCTGCTCGTACGCGTCGCGCAGCACCAGAATTTTCGCCTGCCCATCGGCGGACAGCGAGCGCCACTCATAAACCATCACGGCCATGGCCTCGCCGGTACCGCCCATGATCGACTGCAACTCGCATTTGATGAGCGCCAGCACGCGCGCCCGGACTCCGGTGGCTTTTTCCAGCGCGGCGCGCATGAGCGCCGTGTTGTAGATTGCCGTCTGCTCCATCACCGCGCAGAGAATCTCGTCCTTGCTGCGAAAGTGATGAAAGATGCTGCCGGACTGAATACCCGCCGCGGCCCCCAGATCCCTCACGGTCGTGCGCTCGTAGCCCTTCTGATGGAACAGGTGCGCCGCCACCTGCAGCAGCTTGCCGCGGGCGCTGTCGGGATCCGTGATCAGACCCTGCTCGACCAGGTCGCGCATGACCGTCCAGGCACTGTGTTCGTCCACCGTGAGCCCCCGGAAATGGCGAAGGAAATTTCTGACAGAAACAGCAAGGGTCGCGCGGCAATTTATGCTGAGCGCGTCAACCAAGCAAGCGCTCGGGCGACCACTGGCGCGTTGTTCGTGGTAATAATTCCCACACGGAGCAAACAATCGCCTGCCGCGCGAGTCCCAGACTGGGTCTTTCCGCGTCGCCGAGCCTCTTTCGCCGGTCCCGATGCGGGACGGACAAAGACAGTTTTCTTACCGTCCGGACCGAATATGACTACGCTCCATGGCGGCGCCACGGGTTAAAAGACTGGAGTTAGAGATGCCCCACTGGTTGGTGATAGATCTGGAGGCCACCACCGAAGAGGGCGGATGGCCAGTGGCAGAAATGGAGATCATTGAGATCGGCGCGTCGGTGGTCAATCAGACCGGGCGTGAGGTCGACCACTTCGAGCGCTTCGTGCGGCCTGCGCGCAGGCCGCAACTGACGCCGTTCTGCCGGGAGCTGACGCACATCCAGCAGAGCGCCATCGACACCGCGTCGCCACTGACCACGGTCTGGCCGCAGTTCGAGCGCTGGCTCAGTCATCATCGTGCGCGGCTGGTGGGCTGGACGAGCTGGGGCGACTACGACCGTCAGCAACTGGAAGTGGAATGGCAGCAGCACCAGTTGAGCAGCGAGCTTTCACGGCTTGCGCACATCAATCTCAAGCAGCGCTTTGCGCAGGCACGCCAGTTGAGCAAACCCTGCGGCCTGAATGCCGCGCTGCAGCTGGCAGGGATGCATTTCAACGGTCAGCAGCACCGAGCGTTGTCGGACGCGCGCAATACCGCACGGTTGTTACCGTTAGTGATTCCGGGCTAGGTGTGACGCAATTATCAAAGCGGATGACGGCCTTTTGTACGTTGGGCATACTGTCCGACCTTTTGCACCCCTTCCAAGGAGATCAGCCATGTTCAAGGTCAACGAGTATTTCGACGGCACCGTCAAGTCCATCGCCTTCCAGCAAGCCGAAGGTGCGGCGACCATCGGCGTCATGGCTCCCGGAAAATACAACTTCGGCACCGCTGATCGCGAAATCATGCACGTCATCTCGGGATCGCTGAAGGTTCTGCTGCCAGGCAGCAACGATTGGGAAACCTTCGAGGCGGGCGACCAGTTCCGCGTACCGGCCAACAGCAAGTTCGACCTGGAAGTCAGCGTCGAAACCGCCTACCTGTGCGAATACCGCAAGGACTGATCGGGCTAAACGCGAGCCTTCCCGGCTGAAGCCGGTCCTACGAAAAGCCTGTAATGTCCGTAGGACCGATCTTCCCGGCTAAAGCCAGTCCTACGAAAGGCCTGCAACATCCGTATGACCGGTCTTCCCGGCTGAAGCCGGTCCTACGAAAAGCGTGCAACGTCCGTATGACCGGCCTTCCGGCTAAAGCCGGTCCTACGAAAAGCCTGCAATGTCCGTAGGACCGGCTTCAGCCGGGAAGAGGCCGGTTCAGGCTGTGCAGATGGAGTGGTTGGGCATCAGTCTGCGTCCGATGTCGGCCCCCAGCAGCAACCTCACTTTCACAGGCAAAACATCATCACCCCACCCGCTCCGCTCCCGCATTGAACTGCAACGCCGCCAACCGCGCATACAGCGGATTGCTGGCAATCAACTCCTGATGGGTCCCCACCGCCACTAACCTTCCCTGGTCCATCACCGCAATCCGGTCAGCGTTCTGTACCGTCGCCAGACGGTGAGCGATCACCAGCGTGGTGCGACCTTGCATGAGGGTCGGCAGCGCCTGTTGAATCAGGTGTTCACTTTGCGCATCCAGTGCGCTGGTGGCCTCGTCGAGCAGCAGAACCGGTGCATCGGCCAGCAGCGCGCGAGCAATGGCCAGTCGCTGACGCTGCCCGCCGGACAGGCCCATGCCGCCATCGCCCAGATGGGTCTGATAGCCCTGCGGCAGCAGCTGAATGAATTCGTGGGCGTGGGCGGTACGCGCCGCCGCTTCGACCTGCTCGACACTCGCGGCGGGGTTGCCGTAACGAATATTGTCTTCCACGCTGCCGAAGAACAGCGCGGGCGTCTGCGACACCCAGGCAAAGCAGCGACGCAGGTCGATCGGGTCCAGACGCTGCGCCGGCAGGCCCTCGATCAGAACCTGCCCGTGCTGCGGATCGTAGAAACGCAGCAATAAATCGAACAGCGTGGATTTACCCGCCCCGGACGGTCCGACCAAGGCCAGCGTTTCACCCGCCTGGATGGTCAGGGTCAGGCCGTCGACGGCATTGCGTTCAGGCCGGGAAGGATAAGCAAAACTGACGTTTTCAAGCGCCAGTTGCCCGCTGATGCGTTTGGGCAGCGTCAGCAGGTCAGCCGGGGGCGCGGTGATTTCGCTGCGCGCCTGCAACAGCTCGGTGATGCGTTCCGCCGCACCGGCCGCTCGCTGCATCTCGCCGATCACCTCGCTGAGGGTGCCGAACGCGCTGCCGACAATCAGGCTGTAGAACACGAAAGCTGCCAGCTCGCCGCCGGAGATCCGGCCCGCAATGACGTCCATGCCCCCGACCCACAGCATCACGCCGACCGCGCCGAGCACCAGTACGATCACCAGCGTGATCAGCCAGGAACGTTGCAGAATGCGTTTGCGTGCCGTGTCGAACGCGTCCTCGGCGGTACGCGAAAATCGCTCGCGATCCTTTTGCTGATGGTTGTAGGCCTGCACGGTCTTGATCTGCCCGAGCGCTTCGGAGACGTAACTGCCAACGTCGGCCACCCGATCCTGGCTTTCCCGCGACAGGCTGCGCACCCGACGCCCGAAGATCAGGATGGGTGCGACCACCAGCCGCAAGGCGATCACCACGATGCTGGTCAGCTTCGGATTGGTGAAAAACAGCAGTATCACGCCGCCGATCACCATGAGCGCGTTGCGCAGGAACATCGACAGCGACGATCCGATCACCGATTGCAGCAACGTCGTGTCCGCGGTCAGGCGGGACTGGATTTCCGAGCTGCGGTTGTTCTCGTAAAAGCCCGGATGAAGGCTGACAAGATGGTCGAACACCTGCTTGCGCAGATCGGCAACCACTCGCTCACCGATCCAGGACACCAGATAGAAACGGGTAAACGTCCCCACCGCAAGGGCCAGCACCAGCACCATGAACAGTGCGATGGTTTCGTTGAGCAGCGTCGGCGAGCGGGTCATGAACCCCTGATCGACCATGAGTCGAATGCCCTGGCCCATCGATAACGTGATGCCTGCAGTGACGATCAGCGCCACCAGCGCGGCAATGGCCTGTCGGCGGTAAGGCGCGAGCATGCGCATCGCCAGACGGATGGCATGGCGCTGACGCCCGGAAAATACTGAAGCCATTTGATGCACCCACAAGACGAGCCAGCCGCCAAGCCTACACCGCCCATCCTTGCTACGCTCGTCGTGTTTCGCTGAACTCATCGCGTCCGACCCAGTCATCTACTGGGTGCCCACGCTGCTACTTGAGCCGCGTCATGAACTACGACAGCGTCTGTCGGTGGAACGGTGAAGGCATTCGGTATAAGCAATCGATCTAACCGAAGGCTGGAGATCCAAGGCGGATTCTGGTGCACTGAGTCAACGCTTTCGGCGCTCAAGGATGTCATGGCGCGATCATGCAAGCGTGGGTAAATGAAGCGCACAACCTGATGAGGAGACAGGCCATGAGCTTGCACAGCAGCAGTCAAGAACCCGTCGTCCGGGCCCAACCCAAGCTTCAGCTGGGTGGCGCCATTCTCGACAAGGACGGGAAAGAAGTCCTGATTACTGAAGAAATGGTTCAGGCCGCATGTCAGGAATGCGAAAAGTACTGGGTCAAACCCGAAAAACAAGAGTGATGATCAGGCTCACTTGAAACCCGGCGCATCAGCCGGGTTTTTTATGCCCGCCAGACGGCCGGGAAGTCCGCCGCGATGCCGTTAAATCAGCGAAGCCCCCAGCGCCTGAACGATCTGCGTCAACGCGGCGGACTCGCCATTGATGCTCACGCGCAGGGCATCGATTTCCCGACGCGGCGGGTAATGCTTGCGCAGCGCATCGAACGCCAGACGCTGGCTGTTGACGTCGCCCACCAGGCTGCGGCGCAAGTCGGCGTCGTCGCGGCGCGGGTCATAGACGCCGCGGCAGAGCATGTTCAGCGCCCAGGCCGGGTCGGTGGCCGCATCGAGCGTGACGTTCGCCAGCCAGGGCCGGGGCAGCAGATCGGCGAGTTCGATCGTCGCCGGTTGTCCGAGGTGCGCGCACAGCGCCTGATAGATCTGCGCAGTGCCGCGCTGGCGGCCGTCGAGGCTGTAACCGGCGATGTGCGGCGTGCCGATGACGCACAGCTCGGCCAGTTCGACATCCACCACAGGCTCTTTTTCCCAGACGTCGAGTACGGCCTGAAGGTCTTCGCGCTCAAGCAGCACCTCGCGCAGGGCGCTGTTGTCCACGATCGGGCCGCGCGCGGCGTTGATCAGCCAGGCGCCGTGTTTCAGCTGCTGCAAACGCGCCCGGTCGAACAGATGCCAGGTCGGCAGATCGCCGGTCTTGTTCAGAGGCGTGTGCAGACTGATGACGTCACAGCGCGCGACGATCTCGTCAAGGCTGACGTAGTCGCCACCCTCGGCGGCCTGACGCGGCGGGTCGCACACCAGCACATTCCAGCCCAGGCCGCGCAGCACCTTGATCAGTCGACCGCCGACCTGCCCCGCGCCGACGATGCCATATGTGCGCGAAGCAAGCTCAACGCCTTCGATTTCCGCCAGGGTCAACAGGCTGCCCAGCACGTAGTCCACCACCCCGCGGGCATTGCAGCCAGGGGCGCTGGACCACTGAATGCCGGCCTGATGGAAATAATCGAGATCGAGATGATCGGTGCCGATGGTGCAGGTGCCCACGAAGCGAACCGGCGTGCCTTCGAGCAGTTCGCGGGTGACTCTGGTCACCGAGCGCACCAGCAGAATATCGGCATCGGCGACCGCGGCGCGATCCAGGGTGCGCCCCGGATAGCGGTGGATATCACCGAAGCCGGAAAAAAAGGCGTCGAGCAGTGGAATGTTTTCGTCGGCAACTATGCGCATGTCAGGGCTCCTGGAGTCGCGGCAGTGTAGGCGCTAGAGCACCGCGCAGCCAGCCTGATGCGTCAGCGACGGGGCTCAATCCTGCTTCTTGCGGATCCAGTAGAGGAAAACGCCGTCGCCGGCCTGATTCTCGATCAGGTCATGGCCGAGAAAAACACAGAACTTTGGAATGTCGCGCTGGGTCGACGGATCGGTGGCGATGACCTTGAGCAAGCCACCGGCCGGCAGGTCGCGCACTTTCTGATGCAGCATCATGACCGGCTCAGGGCAATTGAGACCTGTGGCGTCAAGGACGGCATCAGCGCAAAGGCTTTCGATGGATTCAGACATGAGGCGCTCCGGAAACTGGCGGGCATTGTCGCTTAAATGAATTAATGAGCCAATCGTTACCGGTCTTGAGCGCGCCTGACGCCTGTTCACGCAGGTCAACTACGCTGCTGCCTACTGACTTTGTAGGATTCTGCGACATCTTGGTGGTTGGTGATGCTCCACCCGGCACGTATGATCCTTGACATTTTTGCGCAGATTAGAAACCTATGTCCCTGATAGTTCTACTGCTTCTGCCTTTCATCGGCAGCTGTCTGGCGGCGCTTTTGCCGCACAACGCACGCAACACCGAATCCCTCCTCGCCGGCCTGATCGCCCTGATCGGCGCCGTGCAGGTGGCGTTGTGGTATCCGCAGATCGCCCACGGCGGGGTCATTCGCGAAGAATTTTTCTGGTTGCCCAGCCTTGGCCTGAACTTCGTGTTGCGTCTGGACGGGTTTGCCTGGCTGTTTTCCATGCTGGTGCTGGGCATCGGCACGCTGGTGTCGCTGTACGCCCGCTACTACATGTCTCCGGACGACCCCGTACCGCGATTCTTCTCGTTTTTCCTGGCGTTCATGGGCGCCATGCTTGGCCTTGTGATGTCCGGGCACCTGATTCAGATCGTGTTTTTCTGGGAACTGACCAGCGTCTTCTCGTTCTTGCTGATCGGCTACTGGCACCATCGCGCCGACGCCCGACGCGGCGCCTACATGGCACTGATGGTCACCGGCGCGGGCGGTCTGGCGCTGCTGGTCGGCGTGATGCTGCTGGGCCACGTCGTCGGCAGCTACGATCTGGATCGCGTGCTGGCGTCCGGCGATGCGATTCGCGCCCACGCGCTCTACCCCGTTCTGCTGACCCTGATTCTGATTGGCGCGCTGAGTAAAAGCGCCCAGTTCCCGTTCCATTTCTGGCTGCCTCACGCCATGGCCGCGCCGACCCCGGTCTCCGCGTACCTGCATTCGGCGACCATGGTCAAAGCCGGGGTGTTCCTGCTGGCGCGGCTATGGCCTGCACTGTCCGGCAGTGAACAGTGGTTCTGGATCGTCAGTGGCGCGGGCGCCTGCACGCTGGTGATCGGCGCGTATTCGGCGATCTTCCAGACCGACCTCAAAGGCTTGCTGGCCTATTCGACCATCAGCCATCTGGGTCTGATCACTTTGCTGCTGGGGCTGAACAGCCCGCTGGCGGCTGTCGCTGCCGTGTTTCACATTCTCAACCACGCCACATTCAAAGCCTCGCTGTTCATGGCGGCCGGGATCATCGACCACGAAAGCGGCACGCGGGACATTCGCAAACTCAGCGGCCTGATCAGGCTGATGCCCTACACCGCGACCCTGGCCATGGTGGCCAGTGCGGCAATGGCTGGCGTGCCGCTGCTCAACGGTTTCCTGTCCAAGGAAATGTTCTTCGCAGAGACCGTTTTCATCACCTCCACTGCCTGGGTGGAGACGGCCTTGCCGATCATTGCCACCATCGCCGGCACCTTCAGCGTCGCTTATTCACTGCGTTTCACGGTCGACGTGTTCTTCGGCCCGAAAGCCACCGACCTGCCGCACACGCCCCACGAGCCGGCTCGCTGGATGCGCGTGCCGGTCGAACTGCTGGTGCTGGCGTGCCTGATCGTCGGGATTTTTCCTGCGCAGTCGGTTGGCCCGCTGCTGGCCGCCGCCGCACAACCGGTAGTCGGCGGCGCGCTGCCCGAATACAGCCTGGCGATCTGGCACGGCTGGAACGCGCCGATGATCATGAGCCTGATCGCCATGGGCGCCGGCATCGTCCTGTATCTGCTGCTGCGGCCGCGCTTCAAGCGCGACCGTTTCAAGGGTCCGCCGCTGATGTGGCGACTCAACGGCAAGCGCCTGTTCGAGCGCTCGCTGGTGAACATGCTGCGCACCGCGCGCCTGTTCGAGCGCCTGCTGACGACCCGGCGGCTGCAGGCCCAGCTGTTTCTGATGGTGCTCGCCGCGCTGGTGGCAGGCTTCGTGCCGATGTACGACGGCGGGCTGACCTGGGGCGAGCGGCCGAAGATTCCGGGCTCCGGCGTGTTCGTCATGCTGTGGCTGATCGCGATTGCCTGCGCCCTCGGCGCGGCCTGGCAAGCCAAGTATCACCGCCTCGCAGCCGTGACGATGGTCAGCGTCTGCGGCCTGATGACCTGCGTCACGTTTGTCTGGTTTTCCGCGCCGGATCTGGCACTGACCCAACTGGTGGTGGAGGTGGTGACCACGGTCCTGATTCTGCTGGGTCTGCGCTGGCTGCCACGACGCAATGAAAACGTCGCGCCAAAGACTCGCTCGCGCAACCGCGCCCGGGCACGACGCGTGCGTGACTTCATCCTGGCCGTGGCGGTCGGCGGCGGCATGGCGCTGCTGTCCTACGCCATGCTCACGCGCCCGACGCCCAACGTGATTTCCGAGTTCTATCTGAGTCGCGCGCTGTCACAGGGCGGCGGCACCAATGCCGTCAACGTCATGCTGGTGGATTTCCGCGGCTTCGATACGTTCGGCGAAATCACCGTACTGGCGGTGGTGGCGCTGACGGTCTTTGCCCTGTTACGACGTTTCCGCCCGCCCAAGGAGAGCATCGCCCTGCCCGCGCAGCAACGCTTGCTGGCCCGCGATGTGGTCACCGATCTGGTGAACCCGCGTAACGCCAAAGACACCGCGCTGGGCTTCATGATGGTGCCCGCGGTGCTGGTGCGCCTGCTGCTGCCGGTCGCGTTCGTGGTGTCGATGTACCTGTTCATGCGCGGCCACAACCAGCCGGGCGGCGGCTTCGTCGCCGGGCTGGTGATGTCGGTGGCGTTCATTCTCCAGTACATGGTCGCCGGCACTCAGTGGGTCGAGGCGAACATGAGCCTGCGCCCGCTGCGCTGGATGGGAACCGGGCTGTTTTTCGCCCTGGCGACCGGGCTGGGTTCGATGGCGCTGGGTTATCCGTTCATGACCACCCACACCGCGCACCTGCATCTGCCGCTGCTGGGCGATGTTCACGTCGCCAGTGCGCTGTTTTTCGACATCGGCGTGTACGCCGTGGTGGTCGGCTCGACCCTGCTGATTCTGACCGCGCTGGCTCACCAGTCGGTGCGCAGTCATCGTCCGACCTCGCTGCCGCAGCCGATCGAACCGGCTGAACCGGCCAGTCCCGTTTCCCAAGGAGCCATCTGATGGAAGAAGTCATTGCCATTGCCATCGGCGTGCTCGCCGCTTCCGGGGTGTGGCTGATCCTGCGCCCGCGGACCTTTCAAGTCGTCATGGGCCTGTGCCTGCTGTCGTACGGCGTCAACCTGTTCATCTTCAGCATGGGCAGTCTGTTCATCGGCAAGGAGCCGATCATCAAGGACGGCGTGCCGCAGGACCTGCTCAACTACACCGACCCGCTGCCCCAGGCGCTGGTGCTCACGGCCATCGTCATCAGTTTCGCCATGACCGCGCTGTTCCTGGTGGTGCTGCTGGCCTCTCGTGGCCTGACCGGCAACGACCATGTGGACGGCCGGGAGAGCAGTGAATGAGCTTCATGAATCAACTGATCGTCGCGCCGATCCTGTTGCCGGTGTTGACCGCTGCGCTGATGCTCTGGCTGGGGGAAAAACACAGGCCGTTGAAGGCGCGCATCAATCTGCTCTCGACCGCGCTGGGCCTGGGAATCGCCATCACGCTGATGATGTGGGTGCAGAAAACCGGCACCACCGGATCGATCGGCGTGTACCTGCCAGGCAACTGGGAATCGCCCTTCGGGATCGTGCTGGTGGTCGATCATCTCTCGGCGCTGATGCTGGTGTTGACGGGCATCGTCGCCTTCTGCGCGCTGTTGTTCGCCCTCGCACGCTGGGACCGGGCCGGCGCCAGCTTTCACGCGCTTTTCCAGATCCAACTGATGGGCCTGTACGGCGCGTTTCTGACGGCCGATCTGTTCAACCTGTTCGTGTTCTTCGAGGTGCTGCTGGCGGCATCCTACGGCCTGATGCTGCACGGGTCGGGCCGCGCGCGGGTGTCGGCGGGCCTGCATTACATCACCATCAACCTGCTGGCCTCGTCGCTGTTTCTGATCGGTGCGGCGTTGATCTACGGCGTCACCGGCACCCTGAATCTGGCCGACCTGGCCGTGAAGATTCCGCAGGTGCCGGACGCTGATCTGGGCCTGCTGCACGCCGGCGCTGCCATTCTGGCCGTGGCGTTTCTCGCCAAGGCCGGCATGTGGCCGCTCAACTTCTGGCTGGTGCCGGCCTATTCTGCCGCCAGCGCGCCGGTGGCGGCGCTCTTCGCGATCATGACCAAGGTCGGCGCCTACACATTGTTGCGTCTGTGGACGCTGATGTTTTCCGGGCAAGCGGGCGCATCGGCGTTCTTTGGCGGTCAGTGGCTGATCTGGGGCGGGATGGCGACGCTGACCGTGGCAGCCGTTTCGGTGGTGGCCGCCCAGCGCCTTGAGCGCATGGCCAGCTTGAGCATTCTGGTTTCGGCAGGGATTCTGCTGTCGGCCGTCGGCTTCGCCCAGCCAAGTCTCACGGCCGGCGCGCTGTTCTATCTGGTCAGCTCGACCCTGGCATTGAGCGCGCTGTTCCTGCTGGCCGAGCTGATCGAGCGTTCGCGCTCGGCCAACGACATCGCGCTGGAAGAGGACGCCGACCAGTTGCCCAAGGCGCTGGAATCGCTGCATCCCGTGCCCGGCACCAACCTGGACGATGAACAGAAAGCGCTGGTCGGTCAGGTGATTCCCTGGACGATGGCTTTTCTGGGCCTGAGTTTCATTGCCTGTGCGCTGTTGATCATCGGCATGCCACCGCTGTCGGGCTTCCTCGGCAAACTGACGCTGATCAGCGCCCTGCTCAATCCGCTGGGCCTGGATGTGGCGAAAGACGAGGCCATCCGGGGTGACAGCTGGACGCTGGTGGCGCTGTTGATCGTTTCGGGTCTGGCGTCGCTGTTCGCCTTTGTGCGCGTCGGCATCAAGCGCTTCTGGACCCCGCAGGAACGCCCTTCGCCGCTGTTGCGCCTGAACGAGTGCATCCCCATCGCGATTCTGCTTGGCTGCTCGATCGTGCTGACATTCAAGGCTCAGGCGCTGTTGCATTACACCGAGGACACCGCGCAGGCGCTGCATGACCCACAGCAATACGTGCTGTCGGTCATGGCCGCTAAACCGGTGCCGGGTCCGATCACCGCGACGTCGGAGGTGCAGCCATGAAGCGCCTGTTCCCCGCTCCGCTGTTGTCGCTGTCGCTCTGTGCCCTGTGGTTGTTGCTCAACCTGTCCCTCAGCGCCGGCAACCTGCTGCTCGGCCTGCTGCTGGGGCTCGTCGCGCCGTTGATGTTCGCCCCGCTGCGGCCGCTGCCGGTGAGAATTCGCAAACCGTTCGTGGCGATCAGACTGTTTGTGCAGGTGGGCCGCGACGTCGTGTCGTCGAACCTCGCCGTGGCCTGGGGCATTCTACGCGCGCGCAGCCGGCCGCCACGCTCAGCCTTCGTCAAGGTGCCGCTGGACCTGCGCGACGCCAACGGCCTGGCGGCCCTGTCGATGATCTGCACCGTGGTGCCCGGCACCGTATGGTCGGAACTGGCGCTGGACCGCAGCGTTCTGCTGATGCATGTCTTCGATCTGACTGACGAAGCCCGGTTCATCGAACACTTCAAGACCACGTACGAACGCCCTTTGATGGAGATTTTTCAATGAGCGGCCTGCTCACTCAAGCGATCCTCTTCAGCCTGTCGGTGTTCGCGTTCGCCATGGTCCTCACCCTGATCCGCCTGTTCAAGGGGCCTTCGGCGCAAGACCGCGTACTGGCGCTGGACTATCTGTACATCCTGGCGATGCTGATGATGCTGGTGCTGGGCATCCGCTACGCCAGCGATACCTACTTTGAAGCCGCGCTGTTGATCGCCTTGTTCGGCTTCGTCGGCTCGTTCGCGCTGGCCAAATTCCTCTTGCGTGGCGAGGTGATCGAATGAATTCGCTGTACGTGTTGCCGTTCTGGGTTGAGGTACTGACGGCAGTGTTACTGGTGCTGAGCAGCCTTTTCGCGCTGATCGGTGCGATCGGGCTGTTGCGGATGAAGGATTTTTTCCAGCGCATGCATCCGCCGGCGCTGGCGTCGACGCTCGGCGCCTGGTGCGTGGCACTCGCCTCGATCATCTACTTCTCGGCGATGAAGAGCGCGCCGGTGCTGCACGCCTGGTTGATCCCGATTCTGCTGGCGATCACGGTGCCGGTGACGACGCTGCTGCTGGCCAGAACCGGCTTGTTCCGCAAGCGCATGGCCGGTGACGACGTACCGCCGGAAGTTTCCGAAGGGCGCAACGAGGGGAAATGATCGTCAGTGGCAACGCCGCGCGCTGCCCGACCTGAACCAGGATCACACGCTCCGCCGACGTGCCTTACTCGCTGGCCTTGAACACCAATTCGCCTTTGCGCCACTTGGCGGCCTTGGCGGTAGCGGACTTGAGCACTTTGCTCAGGCCGGTCTGAATCTGCTCATGGGCGGCAAATACCATGAACACGCTCTGAGATTCCTTGAACACGATGCCGTGGCCTTCCGGCACTTCAACGAACGCGTATTCGCCCAGGCCATAAATGGTCATCTTGATGTCGCGGAACCTGATTTCAAACTTGCCGCCTTCACGGCTGGGCAGTACCGAGGCGCGGAAATGGTCACCCACTTTCAATTCCAGACGTGGCTTGTCGTCAACCACCAGAGCCGTCTCGGTGTCGATTTCAGACATGTAAATGCCTTCGGGGGACTGCTCGATAACGTAAACGAAACGTGCCTGGAATTGCTTCACCAACTTCGCGCGCAAATCTCCCAGCACGAATAACGCATGGGTATCCAGATTACTTACTGCCAATGTACAAACTCCCAACCTGATATGAACTTGCCCGGCCAAGGGCCAGGCAAGGAGAAATCGACATGAAAAAAGTGCGCCCCTGAAGCCGGGCGCTGGCATGAACGTGGATTCTACCGGCAGTGAGTCTATACGGGATATATGCCTTTCGTCCGTAATCTCGCTGATTTTGTACACGAATGTCACCGACACCCTGTGTGCAATCAGTTCCATGCGTGCGGCCGTTCGAGGCTGAATCGATACGGCAGATCGTTAGAACTCTTGTCGCTCCCCGATACTCACATATGCACGGAGTCGATGACGCCAATCACTCAGTACATTTCGGGCGTCGAGCCCATCGAGGAGAAAGACATGGACATGACTCAACCCACACTTGAAGCGCTGTTCGAACAGCTGGGACTGGATTCGGACGAGGCCAGCATCGACGCATTCGTCGCCGCGCATCAGTTGCCGGACGATGTGAAGCTGATCGACGCGGATTTCTGGACACCGCAACAGGCCAGGTACCTGAAGGAAGAGCTGCGCGCCGACGGCGATTGGGCGCCCATCGTCGATGACCTCAACGAGCGGCTTCACCCGAAAAAGTAAGCAGGCGTAAAAACAATGGCGGCGCGGTCAGGCCGCCATTGTCAGTTGTCGCATCCACGCACTGCGGCACTCTTCGGCCTCCGCACGGCTTTCGAACGCCGTGCCGCGCCGCTCTCCGTTGATCAGCACGACCCAACAGACGCGCAGGCCTCGCTTGCGAAACGACGGGGGCACGCCCTGACCGATCATCACCGCGATATCGATATTGCTTCGCATGCCATCCTCCGGGGATCTCTTGAGCATTCAGCGATGGCGCCATGATAAGGGCGGCCCGGCGTCGGAAAAAGCTATCCCCGGCATAGGTGACTTGCATGATCGGTAACAAACTTACGGGCCTCAATGTGGATAACCGGGCTGCCCGACATTCATGAAAGCCTGTCGGCCATTGTCGCCGGGCGCGTGCACGAACAGGTTGCCCATCAGGGAATCACGACTGCCTAACGAGTTGTTCCAGTGGGCCGAGCAGTGGATGTAGCGTCGGTACAGGATCGTCATGTCCGCCTCGTCGAGCGGCGGGGCTTCGCCCAGGCCGAAAGCGATCAGTCGGCTGGCGATCCCGCGCAGCTCCGGCGGCAGGCTGGTTTCCGGTGAATCCACGATCGCCTCGAAGGGCACGCCTTGCGCACACGCCAGCGCGTGCATGAGCCTCAGGTAAATCCGTGACAGATGGCCAAACACCCGCCGTTCGAGCATGACCGTGGCCACGACGGTCTTCATGCCACGCACCCGCTGCCCTACCCGCTCGATGCACTCGACACCAAGGCAAGCGCTGTCGTCGTCGGGGTCGAGCCAGCGCTGGGCGTTCAGCCCGGAGAGCTGCGCATGGGCCTGCAGCCAGGCCTCAGTGGTGTCGAACGGTGTATCGGCGCTGACCAGACTGCGCAGTGGCCGGCTGAGGGCAACCCGTTCAAACACCTGGGGTTGATACCCTCCCCCCACATCCGAATGGCTGCCGGGCAGAACGATCTCCATTTCCCAGTGCGGCTTGATGCTGTTGAGGGCGAAATTTCGCCGATGCTCATCGGCCGCGACCAGATGCAGCACCTGCTGCGCGCATCCGGGAGGTAAAAACAGGTTGACCCGGTTATTCACGCTGTCCCGGACATTGCCCAGATCGGAAAACCCGCCCACTGCCGCCACGGTGTCGAACAGGCCGATGACCTTGAGCCGCACATGGCCGGCGGACCAGGAAAAGTCAGGCACCAACGGCAACTTGCGGGCGTCGAGCACCCCGTCGAGCGCGCCTTTGGCCTGCTTGAGCACTTCATTGGCAAAGTGACGCGCCGACGCCGCGCCCCGGCTGAAACCGAAGATGTCGAACTCGAGCGCGGCGATGACGCAACCGGGATTGTCGCCGCGAAAGGTGGCAAGCACATCGGCGACCTTCTTGATGCTTCTGGACACCTTTGCGACGACGCCGGTCGTTCCGCGACCGAAGCCCTGGCCGGAGAGTCTTGAGTCTCTACCGCCCGACGTCGTGCCGACGCCGCTGATATAAATCGACCGATAGACTTTCAGCCCATCGCCCGCGTTATGGGCGCGAGGCTGATCACGGTAAAGCGCCGCCAGCCTGGCGATATTGGTGAGATCGTTTGCGTAACTGCTGTCGGGGTCGCTGTGGCGCCCGCCGCATTCCTTGATGTGGGCATTGGCATACACTTCAGACATCGCCTGACAATCGGCGCCGATCTGACTGTTGACGCGGTTATTGCCGGTTCCATCGAAGAACAGGCCGATCCGCACAGTGACCTCCAGGGCGTTGAGCAAGGTCGCGTCAGCGTGCGGCGTCAAAGGGGTGGTTTTCATGAGAGTCATCCTTGAGTACTGGATCCCGCCCGGACCTACATATCCGGACACATACCCACAGAATGCTCGCACTCGAAACATCGTCAATTGGCCAGACAACGTTTCAGAAACTTCCCACTCGAATCTCAGACCGATAAAGCGCTCATAGGCTGTTCAACCTACAAACCCCAGCGCTTTATCCACCGTGTTAAACACTTGGAATAGAAATTGAACGGACTCACGTTGAGCCCCGCTCAGATTTCACCGCCGCCCAAAACGCCTGGGCTCAAACCTTGCCGGCGACACTGGCTTCTGGCCGATACCCCAGGCGCAAGCCGCCCCAGTGGCGTCCCTTGACCATGATCGGCACTGACAGATCGTGCATCAGTTCGCCGGTGTCGCGGGTGTAGGTTTGCAGAAGAACCGGCTGCTGGTGGCTGCCGCAGCGGATTCCCGTGCGGTCGTCGAATTTACGCTTGGTGCGATTCTGTACCGTATCGACGGCGACATCGCCGGTCAGTGGGCGGCTGAACGCCTGATTGTGCGTAGGCACATACCCTTGCTGCGTGCAGGCAATGGCAAACACCAACCCCTCGTGTCGAGACAGCAAAGGCTCTTGAATGGCGGGCAGGACTTGATCGGTGTAGCGGTCGAAACGGGTCTGATACTTGACCGGCGAAGTGTTGGCGATCGGTTGATAACTGCGATCGAACAGATCCGAGAGGGCCACGCGCCCTTGGTCGATATCCTGCTCGAATTGGTGCGCGATCTGCCCGGCGCCCTCACGGGCCAGATCGTAGATGCGCTGGTGATAATCATCCAGACCGACCTGGGCGAGCCGTTCGCTGATGGTCTCGGCCTGCCCTTCCATCTGCACCGCCGACTGCGCCAGACGCCGGGTCTGGTCGTCACTGATGGCAAGGTCGCTGCGCATCTGCTCGACGGCCACGAACAGGCTGCTCAGTTGCTCCTGATTGGTCTGGGCCCCGCGGGCGATTTCGCCGACCTGACTTTCCACGTCCACGGCCAGCCGGGCAATGCTGCCCAGTTGCTGGCCGGTGGTTTCGACCTGCGCGACGCCGCCATCGAGATCGCCGGACAACTGACGGATCTGCTCCACCACCTGAGCGGTACGCTGCTGGATATCGGCAACCATCGCACCGACCTCACCAGTGGCCGTTGCGGTGCGTCCCGCCAGCCCCCGCACCTCGTCGGCGACCACCGCAAAACCGCGACCGTGTTCGCCCGCGCGAGCGGCTTCGATGGCGGCGTTCAGCGCCAGCAGGTTGGTCTGGCTGGCGATAGACTGAATGACGGCCGTCACCCGCTGAATGTCCTCGCTGCGCTGGCTGAGCGCCTCGATCAACTGGCGGCTGTCATCGGCGCGCTGGCTGAGCTGATGCATCAGCTCGATCGACTGGTTGAGCACGGCCAGCCCGGCGTCGCTGCTTTCCCGGGCCTGGCTGGCGGCGCCCAGCGCCTGCCGGCTCAGTGCGGAGGTTGCGCGCTCGGTGGCGATCATCACATCGGCGCTGCTGACGATCTGTTCAGCCGCGTCCACCTGGGACTGCAACTTGCTCGCCAGTTGCCTGACGGAAAACGCCACGGCGGCCGCCGACAAGGCATTGTGGCTGGTGCTGCGGGAAAGATCGCGGGTCAGGCGGTTGATCGCCTCTTCGCCATCGCCGTGCTCGACGACGGGTGCCTGCGGCGTGAAAAAACGCGGCAGCCAGATCGCCAGCAAGGCCAACGGCAGCGCGAGATAAACAGGGGCGTCGGCCTGGATCATGGCCATGAACGACAGGCCGACGGCCAGACTTTGCAGCGTCGGCGTCAGCCAGGCTCTGGCGGTGTGCCGGCCAGCGGCCGGTTGCGGGGCGAACGTGTCCATACTTCCATCAGCAGCCATACCTGACCCACCCTGCTTATCATTATTTTGAAAGCATTAAACGCCAGATAGCGGCCATGCGCTATCAACCGTTGGTGGTAGTCGGTCGGATTTTTCCGGGCTGGAAGCGGCCGTTCATGCGGTTCGACTGCGCGGATAGGGCAGCCGAACCCGGATCGTCAGGCCTGACGCTGGTGGCGATCGATCTGCTCGTGACGCTCTTGAGCTTCGATGCAGTATTTGGTGGTCGGGCTGATCAGAAGGCGCTTGAGGCCAATGGGCTCGCCGCTGTCGTCGCACCAGCCAAAGGTGTCTTCGGCAATGCGCGTCAGGGCCATCTCCAGCTGTGGCAGCATGCGCTGATCGCGATCGATCACGTTCACCAGCCAGTGGCGCTCTTCTTCCACAGAAGCGGCATCGGCAGGATCGGCCGGGGTGTCCAGGCTTTCAATCGCAATACGGCTTTGCTCGATGCGCTCATGGATTTCCACTTTCATGTCTTGCAGCAACGCGGTGAAGAAAGCGTGCTGCTCGGCGTTCATGTAGTCATCGGCCGGCATCGCCAGCAACTTTTCCTTGGTCATTGATTTCTCTATAAAAAAACGTGCATTAAGGCGAATTAAAGGAGCGCCTCAGCGTAACGACGAAAGCGCCATAGTCTCCAAGCGCCACCTGGCACTCAATTTACGAGGGGCGGCAGTCTAAGGCCGGGTTCCGTACTCGGCAACATAATTGATCAGGATTCGCTCAACAAGCCCCGCAATCCCCGGCGGCATTGAGTGAAACCGGTGTCCGGGGCATTTTCGCACCGACGGTCTCTGACCGGTCGCCTCACCTTCGGTTCAAATCCGCAGCAAAACAAAAAGGGCCTGAAACCAGGCCCTTTTCACTCTTCATCTTGGCGTCAGCGCTTGAGTTTGCGCTTGTTGCGGTATTGGTCGATGACCACCGCGACGACGATGATCAACCCTTTGATGATGTCTTGTACATAGGCATCGACACCCACGAAGGTAAATCCGCTGGCCATCACGCCCAGAATCAGCGCACCGATCACCGTTCCCGTGATCCGCCCGACCCCGCCTGACAGACTGGTGCCGCCGATCACCGCAGCGGCGATGGCGTCCAGCTCATAGGACACGCCCATGCCGGCCTGCCCCGTGGCCGCACGAGCCGAGGCAACCACACCGGCCAGGCCCGCCAGCAACCCGGCGATGCTGTACACGATCACCAGATGACGCTTGACGTTGATTCCCGACGTGCGCGCCGCCTGCATGTTGCCGCCGATCGCGTAGGTGTATTTGCCGTACTTGGTGTAGCGCAGGGCGATGTGAAAGATCACCGCCACCACCAGGAAAATGATCACCGGCATGGCCCCCTGACCAATGGCGGTGTAGGAATCGTTGAGCATGCTCACCGGCTGACCGCCGGTATAGAAGCGCGCCAGTCCGCGTGCCGACACCATCATGCCCAGCGTGGCGATGAACGGCGGAATGCCGGTGATGGCAATGATGCTGCCGTTGATCGCACCGGCCAGCAAGCCGACGCCCAGCCCTGCGATCACCGGTATCCAGACCGGCAGGTCCGTCAGCGACGGAAACACCGCGCGGCTGTAGTCGGAGGACTGCGCAAGGCTCGCCGCAATCATCGCCGTGAGCGCCAGCACCGAGCCCGATGACAGGTCGATGCCGGTGGTGATGATCACTTGCGTGACGCCGATGGCGATCATGCCGATGATCGACACCTGCAGAATCATCAGCACCAGACGCTGAGAGTTGAGCAGAAAGCTCTGGTCGCGCACCACCCAGCCGAAGACCTCGAAGATCAGGCCGATGCCGATCAGCACCAGGAAAATGCTCAGTTCGGTCGGCCACCGGCGTTTATGTCGATTGGGCGCCAGCGCGGGTTTGTTTTCCAGGATCGCGTTCATCTTCATTCGTGCCTCTTGTTCTTGTTCGGACCCGAAACGGGCCGTCGGCAGTCGGCGGGTGCGCCGCTCAGTGGAGAGCGTTACCGGACGCCAGGTGCATGACACGCTCTTGAGTCGCATCAGCGCGGTCCAGGGTGCCCATCATTTCGCCCTCGTGCATGACCATCACCCGGTCACTCATGCCGAGCACTTCCGGCAATTCCGAAGAAATCATGATCACGGCCATGCCTTCGCTGGCGAGCAGGGAAATCAGCCGGTAGATCTCGGCCTTGGCGCCCACGTCGATGCCCCGGGTCGGCTCGTCGAGAATCAGCACGCGGGGGTTGGTCATCAGCCAGCGCGCCAGCAGGGCTTTCTGTTGATTGCCGCCTGACAAGGTGTCGATGCATTGTTCAAGCGATGGCGTCTTGACCCGCAGTTTCTTGCACATGTCTTCGCACAGCACGCGCAGCGCTTTCTGATGCACGAAACCGTTGCCGACGTAATGCGGCAGCACGGCCATTTCCATGTTTTCCAGCACCGAGAGACAGGGAAACAGACCACTGAGCTTGCGGTCCTCGGTGAGCAGCGCGAAGCCTTTTTCAATCGCCAGGTGCGGGTCGCCGATCCTGACCGGCGCGCCGTCAAGGATGATTTCCCCTGCCGTGCTGGGCGTAATGCCGAACAGGGTCTCGGCGACATTGGTGCGCCCCGACCCCATCAGGCCGGCGATGCCAAGCACTTCGCCGGCATGCAGGTCAAACGACACGCCTTCGAACACGCCTTGCAGTGAGAGATCGCGCACGGACAGCAACAGATCGCCGATCGGCGTTTCGCGCTCGGGGAACAGTTGGGTCAATTCGCGGCCCACCATCATCGAGATCAGGCTGTCGCCGTTCATGCTGTCGGCGCGCTGCAAGCCGATGTACGCGCCGTCGCGAAACACCGCCACCTCATCGGCGATGGCGAACACTTCGTTCATTTTATGGGTGATATAGATGATGCCCTTACCCTGCGCACGCAGGTCGGCAATGATCGAAAACAGGTGGGCGACTTCTTTTTCGGTGATGGCCGAAGTCGGCTCATCCATGATCAGCACGTCGGAATCGTAGGACACCGCCTTGGCGATCTCGACCATCTGCCGCTCGGCGATGCTCAGATTGCCGACCTGTTCCTCCGGGTCCAGGTTGATGCGCAGGCGTTCCAACAGTTGCGCGGTGCAGCGGTGCATGGCGCGATGGTCGACCATGTGCAGGCCGTTGAGCTGCTCGCGACCAATCCAGATGTTCTCGGCGATGGTCATGTGCGGCATCAGGTTGAGTTCCTGGTGAATCATCGCGATGCCCGACTGCAGCGCCGTCAGCGGCGTGTCGAACACCACCGGCTTGCCGCGCAGGAAGATCTCGCCGGCGTCGGGCTGGTAAATGCCGGCGATGATTTTCATCAGGGTGGACTTGCCCGCCCCGTTCTCGCCCATCAGCGCCAGTACGCTGCCGGGCCGCACGCGCAGTTGCACGTTGTCCAGCGCCACCACACCGGGAAATCCTTTGCTGATATTGGTGATTTCCAGCAAATACGGATGCTCGGCGTCGACGATCGTCGACTCCATCGGGGCATCGCTGCGCGGAGCGGTCGAAGCAGTAGCGGAAGCGAACATGGTCCAGGCTCCTCAGGTGACATCGGCAGCAGAGCGACGGCGCGCCGCCCTCTGCATTCTGTCAGTCGTCGTCGGGTGAGCGGTTACTTGAACGTGCTGACGTTTTCCGGGGTGATCAGCCTGAACGGGATCACGATGGCCTGCTCGGGCAACGTCTCTTTTCTGGCCAGTTTCACGGCGGCATCGATGGAGCCTTCGCCCTGGCCTTTGCCGTCCTGGAACACCGAAATCGTCAGGTCGCCTTTTTTCACCGCACTTAACCCGTCCGGCGTGCCGTCCACTCCCGCGACCAGGACGTCACCGGGTTTCTTGCCCGCCTGCTTCAAGGCCATGGATGCGCCGATGGCCATCTCATCGTTGTTGGAGACGACGGCGCTGAAATCACGGCCCTGGGTCAGCCAGTTATTGGTGATGTCCATGCCTTTCTGCCGACCCCACGCGCCTTCCTGCTCTTCAGCCACTTTGATGTCGGGGTATTTTTTCAGCACTTCTTTCACGCCTTCGGTGCGGTCGCGAGTCGAGTTGTTCGACAGCTCGCCCAGCAGAATCACGATGTTGCCCTTGCCGTTCAGCTTCTTGGCCAGGTACTCCATCTGCATGCGACCGGCTTCCTTGTCGTCGGAGGTGACCGAGGCCACGCCCGCCGGAAGCTTCGGATCATCAGGGCGGCGATTGACGTAGACCAGCGGAATACCGGCCGCGGTGGCGGCTTTGGTGATGCGCGCAGTCGCTGCGGTGTCGACCGGGTTGACGATCAGGGCATCGACTTTCTTGCCGATGAGTTCCTGAACCTGATCCAGCTGTTTGTTCACATCGTTGCGGCCGTCGACGAACTGCAGATCGACCCCGCCCATGGCCTTGGCTTTTTTGCCCATGTCCTCGCGCATGTAGGTGAGGTAAGTGTCATCGAACTGCGACATGGCCACGCCGATTTTCAGATCGGCCGCCAGCGTAACGCCGCTGCCGAGCATCAGGGCCAGTGCGAGGGAGGTGAAGCTAAGCTTGATGTTCATGAACGGTCTTTCTCCAAATTCTTGTTGTTGTAGTGAATTGGCTAACGACTGCTGGTGTTCAGAGCGACTGTTGCGGACTGGAAAAATGCGGGTTCGTGAAGTGCGCGACCGAGGCGGCGGACGCGCCGCAAACCATCACGCCGTGGCTTTCGACGCACAGCACTCGGGCAGCGGCGGCAAGCGCGCGATCGAGCAAAGGAGCAGTGATGACGGTGACGCGGGAGGCGGCGCGGAGGATGGCGCTAGCGGCGTGTGAGGTTGAACGGCAAGCCTGGGTGGCATGTTTGAGAATGTTCATCGACGGTACCTGTCTGCTGTGACTTTCTTGTTTTTGTGTCGCTCGTCGAGCCTGATGCGGTGGGCTTGGAAACAGCTCCGTCACCGGGCCTGGACGTCGATAGTCGGCAACCTGGAAATGACTGTATTGGAAAATAATTTCTAATTCAACAGATTTTAGAATTTATTTCTATTTCCATTTTCCGAAGTGCATTCGCCCGATCCGGCAGCAGGCACGGGCCCGCTGCGGTCGACGATCCAGACCGCTGAGCGCCGCTACAGCGCTACGGCCCTGCCCTCCAGCGCACTGGTCCGCGCGGCGTCGAGGACGCGGGCCGACGCCACGGCATCCCGGGCATCCACCGGATTGCGGCCCTGGCTCATCACGGCATCCTGCAATTGCCGATAGAACTCCGGCCAGCAACCGCGCTCCGAAGGCACCCGTTCACGGTGTTCGCCCTGCTCGAACCAGCCCCAGCGCCGGTGCTCTTCAACGCCCCAGCGATCGCCTTCGGATTTAGGCGACAACCCCGCCAGCGCGGCCTCTTCCTGACCGTCAAGGCCCTCAACGGTATAGCAGCCCTGTGAGCCGTTGACCCGAAAACGCGGACCTTTGGCGTTTTGCAGGCAATTGCCCCATAAATGCGAGATCACACCACTGGCATGGGTCAGCGACACGAAAAAGCCGTGATCGACCTTCTGCTCCGGGGTGGCGAATTCAAGCTCGGCATACACCCGCGTAACCGGACCGAACAGCAGCAGCGCCTGATCGACGAGGTGACTGCCCAGGTCGCGCAGAATGCCTCCGCCGCTCTCCTTGCCAACCGAGCCCGGCGAATAACGCTCGACCCGGGATTCAAACCGACTGATCCGACCCAGCACGCCCTGATCGATCAGTTTGCGTACGGTGAGAAAATCCGAGTCCCAGCGGCGGTTCTGGTAGACGGCCAGCAACACGCCGCGCCGCTCGGCAGCGTCCACCAACTCCTGTGCCTGCCGGGCATCCGGGGCGAAGGGCTTGTCGCTGACCACGGGCACGCCGAGTTCGATGGCTTCCAGAATCAACGCGCGCCGGGAAGCCAGCGGCGTGGAAATCACCACCGCATCAATGCCGGCCGCCACCATGTCGGCCAGGCTGTCGAAGGCCGGCACTTTGGGATGGTCCTTGTGCAGGTCCTGCCGACGCTCGGGCGAGCGAGTGACCACGCCCGCGAACGTTGCGCCGTTCAGGCTGGCCAACAAGGGTGCGTGAAAATAGCGCCCGCCCTTGCCGTAGCCGATGAGTCCGATTTTCATGAGATCTCCTTTGTACATTGCATCTGCGCCATGCACCGGCCTTTTCCCGGCTGAAGCCGGTCCTACAGACGCTGCACGCTTTTCGTAGGACCGGCTTCAGCCCGGAAGAGGCCGAGTCAGTCGGCAAACAATGTTGAGCCTTACCCGCGACCGACCACTCATCAATATTTTCGGGCTTTTGCCAGCATCGCTTTTTGCCGCTCGTGCGCCTCAGCGGTCTTATCGCTGGTCGACACCTCGGCCACGCCCACGCGCCACCATGACAAATACCCATGGATCATTGTCTTGGGCAGGACCTTGATGTCGATCAGCGTCGACACCGTCTGCTTGCGCGCATCGGCCAGCGCCGCCTCCAGCGCCTCGACGGTCTTGACCGTGTAGGTCTTGCAACCGTACGCCGCTGCACTCATGGCGAAGTCCACCGGCACGAAGTCGCCGTCGAGCTGCCCGGTCTGCGGATTGCGATAGCGAAATTCAGTGCCATAGCTGCCCATGCCGTTGCCCATCTGCAGGTTGTTGATGCAGCCGAACGCCATGTTATCCAGCAGCACCACATTGATCTTGCGCCGCTCCTGGATCGACGTCGCAAGCTCGGAGTGCAGCATCATGTAGGAACCGTCGCCGACCAGTGCGTACACCTCGCGCTCGGGCGCAGCGATCTTGGCGCCGAGCGCGGCATTGACCTCGTAACCCATGCACGAATAGCCGTATTCGACGTGATAGCTGTCCACGCTCATGCTGCGCCACGCCCGTTGCAGATCGCCCGGAAGGCTTCCGGCCGCCGCAACGATCACCGCATCGTCCGGCAGGTGCTGGTTGAGCACGCCAAGCACGCGGCTCTGGGTCAGGCACGACCCGGTCATCTCGATGAAATCGCGCAGCACTTGCGGGTCCAGATGGCCGCTGACTTCAGGCTCGAAATCTTCGGTCTGATAGTCCACGGCGTATAAACGATCAACCTCCGCATCCAGCGCCGCCCTTGCCCGCGCAGGTTGATCGCCCCACTGCGCACGATAATCGCCCATGTGCCCGGCGATCGAGCGCAGCGCCAGGCGCGCGTCGGCGAGCACCTGCACGCCGTCGAGCTTCTGCACGTCGAACGCGCCGACATTGAGGTTGAGGAACTGCACGTCGGGATTCTGGAACAGTGACTTCGAGCCGGTGGTGAAATCACTGTAACGGGTGCCGACACCGATGATCAGGTCAGCCTCGCTCGCCAGCGTATTGGCCGCCAGCGAACCGGTTTCGCCAATGCCGCCCATGTTGAGCGGATGCGCGGACACAATCGCGCTCTTGCCCGCCTGGGTTTCAGTGAACGGAATATCAAAGCGCTCCGCGAACGCCTGCAATTCGGCCGCCGCGCCGGAGTAACGCACGCCGCCCCCGCAAATCAACAATGGCTTGCGTTTGCCCCTGAGCAGCGAGACGGCGTCGGCGAGCATCGCCTCCGTGGCTGGACGGCGATCGATGCGATGCACGCGTTTTTGCAGAAACGAATCGGGGTAATCGTAGGCCTCGCCTTGCACGTCCTGCGGCAGCGCGAGGGTGACCGCCCCGGTCTCGGCAGGGTCGGTGAGCACGCGCATGGCATTGAGTGCGGCACTCATCAATTGCTCGGGCCGGTTGATGCGGTCCCAGAATTTGCTGACGGCCTTGAACGCATCGTTGGTGCTGATGCTCAGGTCGTGGAATTGCTCGATCTGCTGCAACACAGGATCCGGCTGACGACTGGCGTAGACATCGCCGGGCAGCAACAGCAACGGAATGCGGTTGGCCGACGCCGTGGCCGCAGCGGTGAGCATGTTCGCGGCACCCGGGCCCACCGACGAGGTGCATGCGTAGATCTTGCGCCGCAGGTGCTGCTTGGCGAACCCCATGGCGGCGTGGCACATGCCTTGTTCATTGCGGCCCTGATGCACGACCAGATCGCCGCTGTCCTGCTCCAGCGCCTGGCCTAGACCCAGTACGTTGCCGTGGCCGAAAATCGTGAACACCCCGGCGACGAATTTGCTCTGCACGCCGTCGACTTCGACGTACTGGTTATCGAGAAACTTCACCAAAGCCTGGGCCATGGTCAGTCGTGTCGTGGTCATGCTTGCACCTTGTTTTTATTGGAGGTGATGAGGCGACGCACATATACAGCGGCCTATCGACGATCCCTTGTGGGAGTGAGCTTGCTCACGAAAGGGCCGTCACATCCGCTGAAACTTCGGTGCGTCAGCCAACGTCTTCGTGAGCAAGCTCACTCCCACAGAGAAATGTACACCTGCAGCGAGAGCGATTCGCTGCTCAGACGCTTACTTCGCCGTCGGCATGCTGAATTCTGCGCCTTTGGCGATGCTGTCCGGCCAGCGCTGCATGACGCTTTTGTAGCGGCTGTAAAAGCGCAGGCCCTCTTCGCCGTAGGCGTGGTGGTCGCCGAACAGCGAGCGCTTCCAGCCGCCGAACGAATGCCAGGCCATCGGCACCGGAATCGGCACATTGATGCCCACCATGCCCACCTTGATGTTGCGAGCGAACGCCCGGGCGATGCCGCCATCGCGGGTGAAACACGACACCCCATTGCCGAACTCGTGAGCGTTGATCAACTCGACCGCAGCGGCGAAATCCGCCACATGGACGATGCCCAGCACCGGACCGAAAATCTCTTCCTTATAAACAGTCATGTCCGGGGTCACGTCATCGAACAACGTCGGGCCGACGAAAAAGCCGCTCTCGGCGCCCGGCACATTGAACGGGCGGCCGTCGACGATCAGCTTCGCGCCCTCTTTCACGCCCTGATCAATGTAGCCCTGCACCTTGGCCTTGTGCGCCGCCGTGACCAGCGGGCCCATGTCGGAATCGGCGTTCATGCCGTTGCCGACCTTGAGCGCATCGATGCGCGGCAGCAGCGCGTCGATCAGTTTCTGCCCGACATCGCCCACCACCACGGCAATGGAAATCGCCATGCAGCGCTCGCCGGCCGAACCATAGGCGGCGCCGATCAGCGCATCCGCCGCCTGATCCAGATCGGCATCAGGCATGACGATCATGTGATTCTTCGCCCCGCCCAGCGCCTGTACGCGCTTACCCTGAGCGGTGCCTTGCTGGTAGATGTACTCGGCGATCGGCGTGGAGCCGACGAAGGAAATCGCTTCGATGCCCTTGTGCTGCAGCAAGGCGTCCACCGCGACCTTGTCACCCTGAACGACGTTGAACACGCCGTCCGGCAACCCCGCCTGCTGGAGCAGGCGCGCCATCAGCAACGACGCCGATGGGTCGCGCTCGGACGGCTTGAGGATGAAACAGTTACCGGTGACCAGGGCCATGGGGATCATCCACAGCGGCACCATGACCGGAAAATTGAACGGTGTGACGCCTGCGCACACGCCCAGCGGCTGACGCAGGTTCCAGTTGTCGATGCCGCCGCCGATGTTGTCGCTGAAATCGCTTTTCAACAGACTCGGCGCGCCACAGGCGAACTCGACGATTTCAATGCCGCGCACCACCTCGCCCTTGGCATCGGAAAACACCTTGCCGTGCTCGCGACAGATAATCTCAGCCAGCTCATCGTGGTGCTGATCGAGCAGTTCCTTGAACTTGAACATGACCCGCGCGCGACGCAACGATGACTGATCGGCCCACGCCGGAAACGCCGCCTGCGCCGCCGCCACGGCCTGATCGATGGTGACCGGCTCGGCCAGCGCCACCCGCGCCTGGACTGCGCCTGTGGCCGGGTTGAACACATCGCTGAAACGCTCGCTGGCGTCGTGCACCTGGCCGTTGATGTAGTGGCCGATAATCGGGGCGTTGCTCATGGTGGCTCCTTGAAAAATAGCGTTAAAGATCCAGCAACCACTGATGCTCGGGATCGTTGTGAAATTGCCAGGCGCGTTTGGGCCCCGCCATCACATTCAGGTAATACGACTCGTAGCCATAGGGCACGCTGACCGGGTGATACCCCTTGGGCACGGTCACCAGATCATTGTTTTCCACTGCCATGGCCTGATCGATGCTGCGATCGTCGGTGTACACGCGCTGAAAAATGAAGCCCTGGGGCGGGCTGATCTGGTGGTAGTAGGTTTCCTCCAGAAAACTTTCGTGGGGCAGATCGTCCTTGTCGTGCTTGTGCGGCGGGTAGCTGGACGAGTGCCCGGACGGGGTGCGCACTTCCACCACCAGCAGCGAATGCGCAGGCTCGCTGTCGGGCAGGATGTCGCAGACGTAGCGGGTGTTCGCCGATTTGCCGCGCACACTGCGCTTCATGGTTTCAGGCCGGATCAGCCGTGCTGGCAACCCCTTGGAACGATCGCCGGGCGCTGCGCACACCGCAATCTGAACGGCACTGAGCGCCGTGACCTGCGCCTGGCTGTCAGGCGGCAGATAAACGGCAAAGGGCGATTTTTCTTCGAACACCGACTGCCGATCACCGATGTTCTCCCAGCTGAAACTGCCCTGCCCCGGCGATTCGCCGCTGACGCTGACACGTCCGCTGAGCAACACCAGGCAGATTTCTTTGTCACCGCAGCTGACCGGCAGCCGTTCGCCCACCGTCAGGCGATGGGCAGAAAAACCGACGTATTCCAGCACGCCCTCGGCCAGCGCCACGACATCGCGGCCTTCGGCCTTGCTCTTGACCAGAAGATTCATGCTCACAGGCTCCTTTGTGCAGGGTTGTGTTCGTGTGCGGCGGCCAGCAGATTGCGCAGCGTCTCGAAGCCTTTTTTCGCGTACACGTAACTGGGCGCAACGGCCGGATCCTGCTCGGCTTCGACCACCAGCCAGCCTTCGTAACGGGCCTGCATCAACACCTCGAGCAACGCAGCGAAATCGATGTCGCCATCGCCGGGCACCGTGAACGTGCCGTTGACGATGCAGTCCGGGAAACTCCAGAGGTTGTTGCGCGCCAGTTGCACGACGGGTTTGCGCACATCCTTGAAATGCACGTGACAGACCCGGTCGATGTGCTTGCGCAACACTTGCAGCGGATCGCCGCCGCCCATGTAGCAATGGCCCGAATCGAACAACAGCCCGACCTCGCTGCCGGTGCGGGCCATCAATTGATCGATGTCATCGGGTGATTCGACGTACGCACCCATGTGGTGGTGATAGGCCAGACGCACGCCTTGCGACAGCGTGAAGCGCGCAAGCTCGGTCAGCTTGTCGGCGTACACTTGCCAGGCGGTGTCACTGTGAAAGCGCGGGCGCTCGACCAGCCGGATGCGTTGCCCCTGGATCGAGTCGGCGACTTCGCCATACACCAGCACGCTGGCGCCATTGTGCTTCAACAGCTCGACATGGCTGGCGATGGCTTCGATCTCTTCGGCCACCGAGCGGCTGGCGAGCCGGCTCGAATACCAGCCCGAGACCAGCGCCAGACCGTAAGGCCGAAGCACATCGGCCACGCCCTTGGCGTCCTTGGGGAACTTGCCGTTGAGCTCGAAGCCTGCATAGCCGATTTCCTTGCCTTCGCTCAGCGCCGTGCTCAACGGTGTTTCTCCTCCCAGCGCGGGCAGGTCGTCGTTGCTCCAGGAAATCGGGTTGATGCCAATTCGGATTGCGGAAGCGGGCATGGCTGCACCTTTTTGTTGTTATCTCGTATTGAAAATACCGACTGCGCCCGGCTCACGCCCGCGCATCACGCCAGGACTCGATCAGGAAACCGAACGTGCTCTGCACCCGACTGATGAGCCCGGCGTCGTCGATTTCGCCTTCCAGCCACGCACGGCTGGGCTCGTGAAAAATCGTCCTGCCCACGGCAAATCCCCGGCACGTGGTGCTTTGGCTGGCTTCACGAAAACCCGCGGCCAGGGTTTCCGCCGGCGCATTAAGCCCCAGCAGCACCACGCCGCGGCAGTACGGATCACGCGCCTGGATCAGCGCATCGAGTTGCTCCCAGACATGCGCGGGTTGGGATTCGATCTTCCACCACGCCGGGTAGATGCCGAGGTTGTAGAGGCGCTTGATCGCGCGATAGATCACATCCGGGTGCGTTGAAGGGTGATCCTTGGGCGGAATGACTTCCAGAAGCAATTCATGACCGCTGGCCTGAGACGCCTGATACAGGCCCATCAACTGCGCTTCCTGCTCCAGGCGCAACATCGGTTCGTCGTCCGGGTGGTATTGCACCAGGCATTTGACGATCTGCTCCTGGGGCCACGTCTGCAGGTTGCTGCCGATCGAGCGGCCATGCTCGAACGCCAGTGGCCGCGAGCCCTGCACCTCGACCGGCCGGGCGATCCACCAGCCCCGGCCGGTGGCGGCGTTGAGCGAGTCCTGACCAAAACGCTGGTCCGCCAGCAGACCGACATCGGCGGTGATGCCGCGCTTGCGCAGATCCGCTTCAACGCGCTCGACCGCCTGAATGAACAATTGCTTGAGCTGACCGATGCAGGCCAGGTCGCGCCCGGCCTTCTGGGCGAGCTCGACCAATTGCCCACGATGATCGAACGCAAAAATGAACAGCTGCTGCCATTGCTTGCGTGGCACGCTGACCCGGTGCAGACGCTGCAGCACCGCGTCCTGATCAGGCCGGGTGATCGGCACCGGACTGCTGAACAGATAATCCAGCTCGGCCAGGGTCGGCATCGCCGGCGCACAGGCATGGCGCGACACGACCAGGCCGCCACAGGCATTGGCCAACTGGCAGCAGCGCTCGTCGCTGTCTTCGTTGAGCCAGCCCTTGAGAAACCCCGACATGAAGGCATCGCCGGCGCCAAGCACATTGAGGACTTCCACACGCACACCGGGGTAAATCGCGCCGTCTTCCAGTCGTGATGGAATGGCGCCATGGATCACCGTGCAGCCTTGCGGCCCCAGCTTGACCACCAGTGTTGCGTCGGTCAGCCCGCGCACCGTGCGCAATGCGGTCAGCAGATCGGTGGCTGCGCCAGCGATCAGGAATTCTTCCTCGGTGCCGACGATCAGGTCGAAGCGCGGCAGGATACGTTGCACGTGCTGACTGACCTTCTGGTCGGCCACGAACCGGGTCTCACCATCGGCCTTGCCGGTCAGGCCCCACAGCACCGGCCGATAGTCGATGTCCAGCACACGCCTGACGTCGTGCTTCTCGGCATAATCGAGCGCCTGGCTGCTGGCCTTGAACACCTGATCGGTGGAGAAATGCGTGCCGGTGATCAGCAACGCTTTGCTCGAGGCAATCTGCGCCTCGTCGATGTCCTCGGCCTGCAGCGCCATGTCGGCGCAGTTTTCCCGGTAGAACACCAGGGGAAAGGTTTCGCGATCCTTGATACCGAGCAGCACCATCGCGGTCAGGTGCTCGGGGTCGACCTTGATGCCGCTGACGTCGCAGCCTTCGCGGGCCAGGGATTCGACGAGGAAGCGACCCATGTGGTCATTGCCGACGCGGGTCAGCATGGCCGACTTGACGCCCAGCCGTGCGGTGCCGAACGCAATGTTGGCCGACGATCCACCCAGGTATTTGGCGAAGCTGCCGACATCTTCCAGACGCGCGCCGATCTGCTGTGCGTAAAGATCGACGCCCAGACGTCCGAGGCAAATCACGTCCAGTTGGCGTGCGCTGGCAAAACGAGTCTGGCCCATGCTGGCTCCTTTTATTTTTATTAAGCCCGGGCTTGCGAGAAGCCCTGTTCGTGAATGCAGACTAGAACGCTGCAAGACAAGGAGCAATGATTTTTTCTATATTTTTTTCAAGTAGAATATTTTTTCCACTTTGCGCAAATGCCCATCCTTCGTGCTAAACAGAGGCAAGTCGCAGCCAAGCCACGCTAAACTGCCAGCCGCGTTTACAAGAACAAGCCAAAGGATCCATCCGTATGCCTCGCACCGATCAGCCCTCCCTGCCCGAGACCGACGACAGCGCTGCGTCGCCCATCATCGCGCCGGACACGGCTGACGCCTTGCTCAAGCTGATCACCGCCGAGTACGAAAGTCTGCCTCGTCAGCTCAAGCGGATTGCCAGTTACATGAGCCAGCAGAGTGATCGGATCATGGTCGACCGCATCAGCGACATTGCCCGTGAATGCGAGGTGCATCCGTCGGCCATCGTGCGGTTTTCCCAGCGCTTCGGTTTCAGCGGTTTCAGCGAAATGCAGTCGTTGTTCCGCGAGGCGTATACGCACAAGGCAACGCCGGTGCAGAACTACCAACAGCGTATTCGCAGCATGATCGCCAACAAATCGCAGAAAGCCAGCGGCGGCGACCTGGCGCGCGAATGCGTGAACGCCACGCTGTCCGGGCTCGAGCGGCTGGCGCTGGAACTGGACGACGAAGCGTTCGAGAAGGCCGTCGACCTGGTCGTCAATGCCGACAACATCTATGTGGTCGGCGTGCGCCGATCGTTCGCCGTGGCCGATTACCTGGTTTACAACCTGCAGCACACCAACAAACGCATTCACCTGATTTCCGGACTCGGCGGCAGTTACCGCGAGCAGATGCGCAGCGTGCGCGCCAACGATCTGGTCATCGCCATCAGCTTCACGCCGTATGGCAAGGAAACCCAGCACTGCCTGCGCATCGCGCAACACCATCAGGCCAAGACGCTGATCATTACCGACAGCAACCTGTCGCCGCTGGCCAAGCGCGCCAACTCGGTGCTGCTGGTCAACGAAGGCAGCTCGTTCGCCTTCCGCTCCCTGAGCGCCACGCTGTGCCTGTGCCAGGCACTGTTCATCGCCGTGGCGTACCGGCTTGAGTTGAAAGTGGACGAGATGTCGGAACAGGTGGGTTTCGAGGACTGAACAGCCGAGCGCTCGGCCAGCTCGATGAGGATGGCGGGTGCAGAATTCGACGCTTGACCAACCTTGTACAAAACCGACGAGCTGTACAAGATTTAAGTAGCTTTTTGATATCACGTTTGTGATGATATCTGCGCTGCTCACGGAAACGGCAGTTGAGCCATCACCGCGCTCACAGGGTCAGGGAACACGACCGCTCCGTCGTTCCACCTGCGAGAGCCGCCATCATGTTTTTCGACTCGTCCAAGAATAAAGTCATCCAGACCCTGCAACACACTGTCTCCCATCAAACCAGCCTGCTGGAAGCGATCAACCGCTCGATGGCCAGCATCGAGTTCGACCTGCACGGGGTTGTGCTCAGCGCCAACGACAACTTCTACCGCGTCATGCACTACCGCCCCGAGCAGGTGATCGGCAAGGAACATCGCATCTTCTGCACCGCCGAATACGTGCGCAGCAGCGAGTATTCGCAGCTCTGGGCGCGGCTGCGCACGGGCGAGTTCGTGTCGGCGACCTTTCAACGGGTGGCGGGTGACGGACGCACGGTGTGGCTGGAGGCCAGCTATAACCCGATCAAGGATGCCGAGGGCAAGGTGATCAAGATCGTCAAATACGCCGTGGACGTGACGGAAAAACTTCAGAACGAGCGCGAGTCGCAGAACAAACTCCAGGCCATTGACCGGGCCATGGCGGTCATCGAGTTCGGCCTTGATGGTCAGATCATCGCGGCCAACGACAACCTGCTGCGGCTGATGGGCTACAGCCGTCAGGAACTGCTGGGCAAAAACCACCGGATCCTGTGCCCCGCCGAACTGGTCAGCAGCGGCGAATACCAGGATTTCTGGCGTCAGCTGAACAAAGGCGAATTCTTCAGCGGCCAGTTCAAGCGCGTCGGCAAGCATGGTCAGACACTCTGGCTGGAAGCGTCCTACAACCCGGTGTATGACGCCTGCGGAAAGCTGTGCAAAGTCGTCAAGTTCGCCTCTGACGTCACGGCACGTATCGAGAAACACGAGCAGGACTCCCACAGCGCGGCGCAGGCGTATCACATTTCGGTGCAGACCCAGAAATACGCTGAGCAAGGCACGCAGGTGATCCAGCAGGCCGCCAGCGAAATGCGCCAGATTTCGCAGAACATCGATGATTCATCGCGAATAATCGGTCAACTGGGCGAGCGCTCAGAGCAGATCACGGCCATCGTCAACACCATCCACGGCATTGCCGACCAGACCAACCTGCTCGCCCTCAACGCGGCGATCGAAGCCGCGCGGGCAGGCGATCAGGGGCGCGGATTCGCCGTGGTGGCCGATGAAGTTCGCCAACTGGCAGGCCGCACCAGTCGCTCGACGCAGGAGATCTCTGAAATGATTCAGGTCATCCAGAACGAGACGCGCCAGGCCATCGTCAGCATGGACAACACCCGGACCAACGCGGCCAAGGGCGTGGACCTTGCGGATCAGGCCGGCAGCGCGATCGTGCAGATCAGCGCCGGAACCAATGACGCGGTGGATGCGGTGAGGATGTTTGCAGGCAAGGACTGATCGCGGTGACCCGGTCCATTGTGGCGCCAGCAAGCTGCCGCCACGGATTTGTGTCTGGCCGGAGAATTCGGGACTGCCCGCAGATCTCTGTAGGAGTGAGCTTGCTCGCGAAGAGGCCGATGTGTCCGATGCATAGGTAATGACCGGAATATCGTCATCGCGAGCAAGCTCGCTCCTACAGGTTCTGTGTCTGGCCGGAGAACTCGGGAATGCCCGCAGATCCCAGTGGGAGTGAGCTTGCTCGCGAAGAGCCCGGTGTGTCCGATGCACATGTAATGACCGGAATATAGTCATCGCGAGCAAGCTCGCTTCTACAGGTTCTGTGTCTGGCCGGAGAACTCGGGAATGCCCGCAGATCCCTGTAGGAGTGAGCTTGCTCGCGAAGAGGCCGTTACATCCGATGCACATGTAATGACCGGAATATAGTCATCGCGAGCAAGCTCGCTCCTACAGGATTTGTGTCTGGCCGGAGCATTCGGGAGTGCCCGCAGATCCCTGTAGGAGTGAGCTTGCTCGCGAAGAGGCCGGTGTGTCCGATGCACATGTAATGACCGGGATATGGTCATCGCGAGCAAGCTCGCTCCTACAGGATTTGTGTCTGGCCTGAGCATTCGGGAATGCCCCAGCCCCCTGTAGGAGTGAGCTTGCTCGCGAAGAGGCCGGTACGTCCGACGCATAGGTAATGACCGGAATATAGTGATCGCGAGCGCGCTCGCTCCTACAGGATTTGTGTATGTCCGGAGAACTCGGGAATGCCCGCAGATCCCTGTGGGAGTGAGCTTGCTCGCGAAGAGGCCGATGTGTCTGATGCATAGGTAATCACCGGAATATAGTCATCGCGGGCAAGCTCGCTCCTACAGGATTTGTGTCTGGCCGGAGAACTCGGGAATCCCCGCAGATCCGTGTAGGAGTGAGCTTGCTCGCGAATTGGCCTGTGTGTCCGGTAGAGAGGCAACGGCTGGAAGTCAGTCATCGCGAGCAAGCTCGCTCCTACAGGATTTGTGTCTGGCCGGAGCATTCGGGAGTGCCCGCAGATCCCTGTAGGAGTGAGCTTGCTCGCGAAGAGGCCGGTGTGTCCGATGCACATGTAATGACCGGAATATGGTCGTCGCGAGCAAGCTCGCTCCTACAGGATTTGTGTATGGCCGGAGAACTCGGGAATGCCCGCAGATTCGTGTAGGAGTGAGCTTGCTCGCGAAGAGGCCGTTACATCCGCCGCACCTGCAATAACCGGAATATAGTCATCGCGAGCAAGCTGGCCCACAAGCCTGACCGCCGCGTGTCAGGCGTTTCGCAGTCATCCCCCCCGGCGTGCTTCGTTATTGCTGCGCATCGCTTTGGCGCGCTTTTCCAGCACCAGATACACCACCACCGCCAGCATCAGCGGGATCAGGAAGTAGATCACCCGGTAGCCGATCAGCGCGGCGAGCAGTTGCCCTTTGCTGAACTGATGCTGCATCAGCGTGATGAATACGGTTTCAAGCACGCCGAGCCCCGCAGGAATGTGGGCGATCACCCCGGCGATGCTGCTGATCAGAAGAATCCCCAACACAGCGGGATAGAATGCTTTTTCCGGCAGGAGCACGTAGATCAGCAGCGCCATCAGTCCCCAGTTCAGCGCGCCGAGCAACGCCTGACGCAGCGCCTGATTGAGTGACGGCAGGACCAGTTGCTGCTTGCGAATGGTCCAGGTCCTGCGCTTCGAAAAACGGCAGGCGAGGAAATAGCTGAAACACACCGCCAGCAACACGAAGCCGATCAATTGCAACGTCGTGTCGCCTATCTTCCAGCCATCGGGCAGATCGATGAAATCACCGGCGAACACGAAGCCTGCCAGCAGCATGTAGCCCAACCAGTTGGTGATCAGGCTCAGGCTCAGAATGCGCGTAATGGTCGGCACGTCGAGCCCGAGCCGCGAATACAGCCGATAACGCAACGCGATGCCGCCTACCCATGAACTGAGGTTGAGGTTGAAGGCGTAGCAGACGAACGTCACCGGAACGATCTGAGAGACCGACAGTTTGTGCTCGGTGTAACGCCGGGCCAGCACATCGAAACCGCAATAGGTCAGGTAACTGCCCGCTGCAATCAGAAAGCCCAGCACCAGCGTGCTCGCCTTGTAGGACTGCAGCGCATGGCTGACCTCTTTCCAGTCCAGATTCTTCATCAGGGTGAACAGCAGGACCGGCACCGCAATGAAGAAAAACACCGTCACCCCGCGCTTGGCCCACGTCAGCCATGGCCTGTTCTTGCCGTTGTGCTCCTGATTCTGTTCGCGGGTCGGAGCTTGTGAGACTCCATTCATAGCGACTTCTCCTGATCGGCCGACAGCTCGTTTTTCAATTCCGCCGCTTCTGGAATCACCTCCGGCGCCCGCACCGGCTTCAGGCGTGGGCCATGCACCGGAAACAGCCCGGCAATCGCAGGAAAGTGGCGCAGGAAGTGGAAGCTGAAAAAAATCATCGGCGCGCGCCACCACTGCCCCTTGGCCAGGCCTTTGAGATTGACCTGCTTGCTGTGCGCAAGGGCCAGATCCCGCAAGTGCTCGTGCAGGCGCTGATTGAGTGCGTGATCGCGAATGAACAGATTGGCTTCCAGATTCAGCGCCAGGCTCAAGGGGTCAAGATTGCTGGAGCCCACCGTCGACCACTCGTGATCGATGAGTGCGACCTTGCCATGCAACGCGCGCTGTTTGTATTCATGGATCACCACGCCTTCGCGCAGCAGCCAGGTGTAGGTCAGCCGAGAGCACATGCGCACCAACGGCATGTCGGGCTGACCTTGCAGAATCAACGTGACTTTCACCCCGCGCCGCGCGGCGTTGCGCAGCTCACGCAGGAAGCGGTAACTGGGGAAGAAATAGGCGTTGGCGATGGTGATGCGCTGGGTCGCGTTGCGCATCGCCAGCAAATACTGCTCTTCGATGTCGGTGGTGTGTCGGCGGTTGTCACGCTCGGCCATCAGCATCCGCGCGCTGCCCGCCTGACGGGTCACCGGTTTGAGCGGCGTGAACGTCTTGCGCACGGCCGGGCCGAGCATGTTCAACGTCGAGCGGTAAATGTCGGCAACGATCGGCCCGCGCACGAGCACGGCGTAGTCCTGCTTGGCGGTGATGCCGGTGTCGGCCATGTGGTCGACGCTGTAATTGATGCCGCCCATGAACGCCAGTTCGGCGTCGATGACCACGACCTTGCGGTGCAGGCGGCGGAACAGGTTGGTGCGCATGCCCATGAGTTTGGGGCGCGGGTCGAACAACTGGATTTGTACGCCCGCCTCGATCATCTGCGCGACGAACTCAGAGCTCAGATCACTGGTGCCGTAGTCATCGACGGTAATGACCACGCGCACCCCACGACGAGCCGCCTCGATGACCGCCTGTTGCAGGCCCTCGCCGACCCGGTCTTCGAAAATGATGAAGGTTTCCAGCAGGACTTCCTGCCGGGCAGCGCGAATGCTGTCGAAGACCCGGGCGAAGAAGTCCTCGCCATTGATCAGCAACTCCACCGAATTGCCGTCTTGCCAGACGCCACACATGTCACTGAAAGCCTTCATAGCGTCACCTCCACCGCCAAAGGCGCATGATCGGAAAGATGCGACCAGGGCCGGTTCGACAGAACCTTGGGCGTCCTGATTCGCGCATTGCGCACGTAGATACGGTCCAGGCGCAGCAAGGGGAACCGTGCCGGAAAACTTTTCGCAGGCGCCCCGAACGCCTCGACGAACACTTCGCGCAGCCCCGTGGGCGTCAACACGGCATCGGCCTTCTTGCGCCAATCGTTGAAGTCGCCAGCGATGATCACCGGCGCCTCTGGCGGCAGGCGACCGACCAGTTCGGCAAGCAGAGTGAGCTGTTGCTGGCGATGATGTTCCTTGAGCCCCAGATGCACGCAGACCGCATGCACCTCGCCAAAGTGCGGGACCTGCAGGACGCAATGCAGAAGGCCGCGTTCCTCGGTGCCGAGAATCGAGATGTCGAGGTTTTCATGGCGCACGATCGGGTACTTGGACAGCAACGCGTTGCCGTGATGGCCGTGTGGGTAAACGGCGTTGCGTCCGTAAGCGAAATCCTTCCACATGCTGTCGGCGAGGAATTCGTACTGCGAGGTGGTCGGCCAGTTCTTTACGTTCTGCGCATGATCCTGGTGCTCGCCATGGACCTCCTGCAGGAACACCACGTCGGCCGACACGCTGCGCACGGCATCGCGCAGCTCGGGCAAAATGAACCGCCGATTGAGAAACCCAAAGCCCATGTGCATGTTCATGGTCAGGATATTGAGCGTGACGACGGTCGAGGCACTTTGACGTCGACCGCCGATCTCGTCAGGAATCAGGGCACTGGTCAAAAGCTCACTCCTCGTAGATCGCCGGGCGAGACTTCCAATGCATCGGCCAGCTCGAAACGCTCCAGCAAGGTGTGCGCGTCGTAAGGTGCGCGGACTTTGAGGTCGTTGTCGAAATAGCAGTAGATGTCTCGGGATTTGCGCGCCTTAGGCGCGTTGTCCAGCGCTACGTGCGCGTCTTCGGGCTGCGCGCCTTGGCGCCACGTGTCGATCCGGTCACCCCAGTGTTTCAACGCTGAAGGTGTGTAACCGCTGGCGTACAACGCTTTGTCGCCGTGCAGACGCAGGTAAACGAAATCGCTGGTCAGGTCTTCCAGATACGGCCATTTGCCGGCGGTGTCGGCCACCACCAGCGCGACCTTGTACTTGCGCAGCAGCTCGATGAACGCCGGCACGGCAAAACTTTCGTGACGGATTTCCACCGCGTGGCGCAGCCTGGCTTTGGCCGGGATGTCCAGATACCCCGGCTTCTCCATCCGCGCCGCACACTTTTTGGCGAGGGCCTTGGCGGACTTGCCGTCATGGGGCAGCAGGCTGAGGAAGGTCTCGAAACGTTCGGGGTCGAATTTGAACGCCGGCGGGAATTGCCAGAGAATCGGGCCCAGTTTCTCGCGCAGCCGAAAAATGCCCGACGCAAAGAAGTTCGCCAAGGGCTCTTCGATGTCCTTCAGGCGGCGAACATGGGTGATGTACCGAGGGGCTTTCACACTGAAGACAAACCCCTTGGGGGTATCGGCATACCAGCGCGCGTACAGGTCCGGCGACTGCAGGGAATAGAACGAGCCGTTGATTTCGATGCTGTTGACCGCCCGCGAGGCGAACTTCAGCTCGTTCTTCTGGGCCAGGCCTTCAGGGTAAAAGTCGCCTCGCCACGGCTCATAGCGCCAGCCGGAAATGCCGATGTGGATATCGCTCATGCAAGGGCTCTCTCATGTTCTGCCGCGACACCTGCCGCAATCATCCTGAACAAGAGATAAGAAGCTTGAGACCGGGCCAGGTTCCATGGTTTTTTGCGTCTTGCGGCGCGCCGATCCGAATGATTCGGCGTTCATCGCTCACCGGGCAAATGCAGGGGAGCCGCCAACCGGGAGGTGGCTGGCGGTCTGTCGCGAATCCTGGGCATACGCGCGGAATTTGCAGGCCAGTTCCCGCGCCCACTCGGCCGCATCACCGACCTTCATGTCCGTCATGCGAAAATTCAACAACTTGCGCATCAGTTCGCATTGCTTGTCGCCGAACACAACCGTGCCATCGGCCAGGATCGACTGGATGCCGTCCTGTCGCTGGCCGGCCTCATTGACCTGAATCGCCTCCTCGCGACGCACCCCGAATGGCAGATCCAGCAACACTTTGCCCATGCCGACCTTAATTGGGTAACCGCCCGGCAATCCGTGCGGACCTGGCGCGTGGACGCGCACCTCGATGTCCGAATAGAGGTTTTCCAGCACTGCGACGGCCGACATCGCTGTCAGGTAATGGGCGTCCACACCGCCCAGTCGTCGAAATTCGTCGGCCACGCAACCGAAGATCACCTCCTCGCTCCATTCGTCCGTGTATTCGTGGCCGTCGATCCAGTAACTCAGGCTGCAACCCTGCTCCGGCGCATCAACCGGCAGCCCGAAGCGCGGCACGTACTGGCTGAAATAGTGGTGACCGACCAGCTTGACGCACACCTTCACCGGATCGGAGCCAGACAGACGAGCGATGGCGCAACGGGTGGCGGGAACAAGATTGGCGATGTTGCCGATACCGACATCCGGGGCCATGCCGACCTTGTAAAGTACAGCGTTGACAGCGTCCGGATACGCAGCATTGACCACCAATGCCTTGGGGCAAGACTGTTTGACTGCACGCATCAAGGCGTAGGCCGGGGCCAGATGCAACGGCAGCCAGGGCCCGAAGCCGGCCTGGTCCAGCGCGTCGAATTTTTCCTTGTTCAGGGCCGTGAGCTCGGATGTCGACTGAAGCGAGGCGCAGTTGAGGACGATGTCCGGTTTGATCTTCGAGAGCGTTTCGGCATTACAGCCTATGCAGGCGTCGCGCAGGTCCATCGCCCAGCCGCGAATCTGAACCACCACATTCAGCTGCAACGCCGCCTGGCGTACCAGATTGCACAGCCGCGTGGCCTGTTCCAGATCGCGGCTTGCCACGTGAAATTCGAACTGATTGCGCGGGGCCAGGACCTGCAGGATCTGCAGGCACAGCCTGCCTGCTCCAACGATAAGCAGCTTTTTGCGTTGCATGGTGTTCTCCCTGAAATCCGAGGGGCCTCGGGTTCCTGATCGCTAGAAAGGGTGAGTGGCATTGCCCGCGACAATGACTTTTCCCGTCAGTGGGTGGCTGTGCTCGGACAGCAGGAACATGACCGCATCGGCCACGGCGCCTGGTTGGAAGGGGTCAGTGGCGAGTCGCTGTCGCTCGTGCGCGTACGCAGGTTGCCCAAGCGAGTTTTCGACGCTGTGCTTCGCCGCGAAGGCGTCCGGAGTCTTCAGCGAAGAAACCGCATTGACGCGCACCCTGGGCCCGAAACTCCAAGCGTTGGCGCGGGTCAGGTCGATCATCCGGGCCCCGGTTGCATGATAAAAGGCCTCCTCGCCCGCGCCATCGCTCGCAGCGTTGATGTTGACGATGCTGCGCGTATGCGGGGCATCGGGTTCCTGTCGGGCGAAATCGGATGACAGATTCATCAGAGAAGTAAAATTCACCTCATGCAACGCCGCAATGTCCTGCTCGCTGTACGCCGCGCGGCCCTGGCCAGTTTGCGCGCCGACATTGTTGACCAGCGCATGCAGCGTGCGATGTTTGTGGGTGGCGTAGAGATCGCTGATGAACCCTTGGCTGAGCTGCGTGCCGGACAAGTCGACCAGATGGGTTTCCAGCCGATGGACCGGCAGCTGCGCCTGTAACGTTTTGAGCCCCAACCGGTCGCTGTCTGCCGCAATCACGTAGAAACCTGCACTGACGCAGGCAATCGACGTAGCCATGCCGATTCCACTCCCGGCACCGGTGATGACGACTTTTTTCATACGCAAACTTTCCGGGCGAACGGGGACATGCACTGCCATCTCCGGTGGCCCGTCACGAAGTGAACGTCAGGCTGCCGGTGACGGGTTTTATAAAAGCGCGATTCATTGAACGAAAATAACCGGCGTACAAACCGTCTTGTACAGATACTTTCTTGCAGACGAACAAATACCGAAACTTCCATGTCGAAGCGCCTTTTGATCGTACGAAACTTAAGCGAAAACTCTGGCAAAAAGCAGGCAAACTGCCAGCCCGAATGGACTGCCATGCTGGGACTTTCCAGCCTTCGGGGGATAAAGATGGATCCATGCGGATGCGCTGTCAAATCCGAATCGAGTGATTTTCACTGATTAATAACGCGGTCTGCCTAACGGTTCATCGTTCTCCCGATAAAGGTCCTTTAAAACATTAACAGTCGTTATTCGGATAACTTCAAACGGGTGAAAGTTAGGACCCTCATCAAACTATCGAACAGACAGAACAATGGACTGAGATATTCGCAAGCGCTGACTGATACATGCTTAGTTGGATGATACATCTCATGTATCGTTCGAAACAATTTGTATCATTGGCAGCTTGCAAAGTCGACGCTAACTCCCCGCCGGCTCGACAGCGCCATGGCATTGGGTTATCAACGGCACAGCAGAACCAGAAAAATCAAAACGAGAGGCCTGACCGTGAGTACACCTTCCAACCCCGAACGCTACAGTTACAAAGCCCGCTGGTTTCATTGGGTCATGGCGATCCTGATTGTGCTGGCCTATGCCCTGATCCTCAGCCGCAGCCAGTTTGCCCGGGGCAGCGACCCGCGCACGTTCGTCGTGCAGACGCATTTCTGGGTGGGCATCGTGGTGCTGATCATGGCGTTTTTCCGCGTGGCCGAGCGCCACCGCCACACACCTCCGGGCATCACTCCGCCTCTGGAAGGTGCGCTGCGGCTGGCCGCGACGCTGTCGCACTATCTGCTTTATGCCTTTCTGTTCGCGCAGCCTTTGCTGGGGCTTTTTACCGTCCTGCTGGAGCGCGGCGCGTTGCCGGTTCCGCTCACTTCACTGGCGATCCCGGCGCCGTTCGACATCTCCAAAGAGACCGCCGAAAACCTGGAGCACTACCACGTGCTGCTGGGGACGATCTTCTACTACGTGATCGGCCTGCACGTGATCGCCGCGATCTGGCACCACTTCGTGCGCAAAGACAACACGGTGCGACGCATGGTCTAGCCCGACCGTGCCGGACGATCAGCGCGGCGAATCCACCGTGCCGTCGACCGGGTCCGGTGGCACTGGCCCATCCTGGCTGGTGTCAATGCTGACCACCACCGACATCCCCGGGCGCAACCGATCGACATCGTCCTGATCGTTGTCGATCGTGATGCGCACCGGAATGCGCTGGGCGATCTTGACGAAGTTGCCGGTGGCGTTGTCGGCCGGCAACAGGCTGAATTCGGAGCCTGCCGCAGGCGAGATTCGTTGCACCCGCCCTCGCATCTTGCGGTTTTCGAGCGCATCGACCGTAAAGCTCACCGGCTGTCCAAGGCGCACGTTGGCCATCTGGGTTTCTTTCATGTTGGCGATGATCCAGCGTGGACGTACGCGCCCAGGCGCACGCCAATCTGCCCCAACTGACCGTCGCGCGGCGCCGTGATCCGCGTGTTGCTGAGGTCGATACGCGCCAGCTCGATCGCCGCTTCGGCATTTTTCACCGACGCCTCCAGCGAGCCGCGATTGACGATCACTGTCTGCAGGTCCTGGCGGGAAATTTCCAGCGACGCACGCGCTTCGGCCAGCGCCGCGCGGGCCTGAGCGTCGGCGGCACGGGTGACGTCCAGTTCGCTTTTCGACACCGAGCCGTCCGTGACCAGCGCCGAGCTGCGACGCAGATCCGCCGCGGCCTTGTCGCTCTGTGCCAGCGCGTTGGCGACCGCGGCCTGGCGCTGAACGATGGTCGCTTCGGCGCTGCGACGTTGCTGCAGGTTATTGTCCAGCGCAGCTTTCTGAATGCCCAGCTGCGCCAGCCCCTGGTCCAGATGCTGCTGATAGATCCGGTCGTCGATCCGGACCAGCAGGTCGCCCTCCTTCACCCACTGGAAATCCTGAACAGGCACCTCGTAGACGTAACCGCTCAATTGCGGACCGATGAGGGTGGTCTGACCGCGCACCAGTGCGTTTTCGGTGCTTTCGATGGGGCTGCTGAACGGCGGCAGCTGCCAGGCGTAGAGCACAATCAGCACGCCGGCCAGCGCAACGCCGCCGAACAGAATCGATGACACCAGCCTGATGCGTGCCGACCGAGGCTGGGTCGTGGCCGGCATGACCGCCGGGGCCGGAGCCGGCCCCGCCGACGCTGCCTGATTGGGCGCCGACGAAGCGCCGGAAGTGCTGCCAGAAGGATTGCCAGGTTCAGTCATGAAGAAGGAGTACCAGAGGGTTGAACGGGAGATGCGCCTGGCGTCGCCGGTGTAAAAGGCGCGACCGGCTCGGTGGTGATCCACAGCCAGGTTGCCCGGCTGGTGATCCAGATCGCTGTCAGCACGGCGATCAGCGCAATCAGCATGAAGACGTCGTTGTAGGCCAGCGTATTGGCCTCGCGCGTGGCCGCCGTGGCCAGCGAGCGAATGCCCTGATTGGTGCGTGCCGACGGATCGGCGATGGCGGAAATGTACGCGCCGCTGGCGCTTTGCAGGCGCGACTGGACCTGCGCGTTGAGGAGCGTGACGTGCTCGACGATGTGCGCTGAGTGAAACTTCTCGCGCCAGACCTGAAAAGTGCCCAGCAGCGCCGAGCCGATCAGACTGCCGACGTTCTGGGTGATCCCGAACAGCACGGAAAAGCTGACCATGTTGCGCGGGTTGCTGATCACCCCGCTGATGCCCAGCACCAGCGTCGGGCCGAGAAAGAAGGTCCCCCCGAATGCCAGCAGAAACTGGCTGAAATACATCTGCGGTCCGCGGGTCAGGCTGGTGGAAAAACTGTCCATCGTCGAACCGATTGCCATCAGCGCCAGCGAGATGATCAGCGGCTTGAACAGATGCTGCGGGTTGATCGTCATGGCACTGACCAACAACCCGGCGACGCTGCCCAGCAGCATGAAGAAGTACAAGGTGTGCAACTGCTCGGTGCCCTGGTTCATGCCCTGAAGAAAACCCACGGCGCCGGTGGACTGCTCCGACAGCACAATGCGCGTCAGCAGCACGCCCATGGCGAAGCGGATCATTCGTCCGCTGCCCAACCACCGGGTAATCAGCAGCGGTCGGGTGCGGTTATGTTCGATCGCCAGCCCGGCGAGAATCAGCACGATCGATGACGCCAGCGCAATGCCGATCCAGGGCTCTTCCAGCCACCATTCGATCCGCCCCAGCGACAGCGCCGCACACAACGCGGCGAAGCCTGAGGCGAGCAGCGCGAAGGTCAGGAAGTCGAGTTTTTCGAACGCTTTGAAGCGATCGCCCGGCGGCAGCTTGAGGATCAGCACGCAGCCCAGGGAAAGCAGGCACATGCCCAGCTCGAACAGATACAGGCCACGCCACTCGGCGATCTGCAGCAAGTCTTCCGAAACCAGGCGCGCCAGCGGCGTCGCCAGTTGCGCCGTGCCGAGGCCGAGCACCAGCGCTTTCATTCGCCATTTCTGCGGAAAGGCCTGAATCATGTAGTACAGACCCAGCGAACTGAGCGCTGCCCCCACCATGCCGTGAGCGGCGCGCACGGCGATGGCCGATTCGATGTCATTGACGAACAGATGGCCGAAGGTGACCAGGGCATACAACACCAGAAACACTTCGGTGAAGGCGCGCAACCCGAACTGCTGACGGAACTTGACCAGCAGCAGGTTCATCGAGACGTTGGTCATGACATACGCGGCGGGCAGCCAGGCAATCTCCGCCTGCGTCGCGCCCAGCGCGCCCTGCAGGTATTGAAGGTTGGCGACCACCAGCGCATTGCCGAGTCCGCCGGTCAGCGCGACGATGACCCCGACGATCGCGAATGCCCAGCGCTTGGGCACCGGATGCAGCGGCGTTGAGGGAGAACCGGGCAGCGTCGGTCGCTCATGAGGCGCCCAGTCGTGGGGTGTGTACTTGTCGTTCATCGAGCGGACCTGGTGGATTCCGTGCTGAGACCATGGGCAGAACGATATTACTCACGAGACGGTCAGCTCACGCAGCGTCAACGAACATTTGTCGCGCCGAAAACTCACGTCAGGCTTTCGACGGGCGTGACCAACGCAATTGATTCTAGCGACTTTGTGGCGGGCGCCACTTCTTCAGACTTTGCCCATGGCTGTGCTGCAGGCATGTTGCCTGAAGACGGCGTGTGCAGCCCGACGCACCGAGGCGCGGCGGGCTGGAAGGTCGCGTCGGGACTATCCGATCATCTTCACACGAGGTTCTTGTGCATCGAGCGTCACGTCGACGGCGTGAATACTGGCCTGGCGGTGTTTGAGCATGCCGCCGGCGCGGCCGTTGAACACCGCATTGACCTCGGAAAGGATCGACAGCGCCACGCTGTGGGGTGCATCGCCGCCCAGATCCAGCCCGACCGGGTAATGCAGCCGCGCAAACGCATCGGTGTCGCGCAGCGATGGCGGCAACTCGTCCAGCAGCCGCTCGGTGCGACTGCGCGGGCCCAATTGCCCGATGTAGCGCGGCGCGTGCTGCAAAACTTGCCCAAGCCAGTGGCGGTCCTGCGTCAGGCTGTGGGTCATGACCACGACCGCCGCGTCTTCCACCAGGGTCGCCAGTGCCGGCAACGGCTCCAGCGGCAACGCCAGCACATCGTCAGCGTCGGGAAAACGTTGCGGCCGGGCAAAGTGACTGCGGGCATCGATCACGCTGATGTGCCAGCCCTGCACCTTGGCCATGTTCACCAGCGGCATGGCGTCATGGCCTGCGCCAAACACCACCAGACGGCGAGGCGCGGCGATGTATTCGAGCAGGACTTCGACCGGCCCGTCCGGGCCTTCGTAGGTGCTCGTTGCCGAGCGGCGGACATCCAGCACCGTTTGCAGATCCTCGGCAATGGCCGCTGCCAGCCAGCGCTCGCGCATCTGCACCTGCACACCGCTGGACGGCGAAATGGCCACTCGCTCACCCAACGCCACATGACGCTCGCTGGCCGAGCCGATCACAGTTGCTAGTGCCGCATCGCGCCCGCTGGCCTTGACCGCACGCAGGACATCCACCACCAGACTCGGTGTCTGAGGGTGGATGCGCTCGAACAGGATGTGCACCGTGCCGTTGCAGCCCAGACCGAAACTCAGCTCGGCGTCTTCGAGCTCATCGTCGTCTTCGCCGGTGGTGTAGCTGCGCATCGAAGGTTTGCCGGTTGCGGTCAGCCACCAGGCTTTTTTGCTGACATCGCTTTCCAGACAACCGCCGCTGACGGTGCCCGTAGCCTCGCCCATCGGCATGATGATCATGCGCGCGCCCGGACGGCGATAGGCCGAACCCTCGACCTTGACCACCGTGGCGATCACTGCTTCCTGCTGCCCGGACTGCGCGACATCGAGCGCCTCGAGCAGGCTGGATAAGTCATTCATGTGTGCCCCCGAAAACTGACTCATTCACGCTGGCATGGCCAGTTCTGACGTTAAAAGGCCCCGTGTGTGGTACGGCGGCGCCTCTGTTGCGACTGTCAGTGACGCCTCAGGTTCAGGCTTTCGACAGTCGTGGCGGCAGGTCAAAACAATTAAACGCAGTCCGTTGCGCGAGCTCCGTTGGTCAGCCACGCGGCGTGAGCGCCGTGCAGATGCCCGGAAACACAATAATATGAGCCCCAGCATTCAAAGGCCCGTTTGTAATACGCTCGTTCCCGGCGTGGGGCGAATACTACACTGGCTGTTCGCCTCGGCCATCTGTCCGCAGGTATGGTGCCTGAACGGTCGACTCGATCCCTGTGAATAAAAGGATTCATCGCCATGAAAACCCCAGGTCCTGATCACCCCATCACCATCGCCCCGGTCACTGGGCGCGTCACCGTCCAGTTCAAGGGCGTGCGCGTGGCGCAAAGCGACAAAGCGCTGGAACTCAAGGAGGCTTCATACCCTGCGGTTATATACATCCCGCGTTCGGATATTTCGATTGAACATTACGCGCGATCCGAGCATCGAACCCATTGCCCTTATAAGGGCGACGCCAGTTATTTCAGCCTCAACGCCAATGGCGAGGTCGCTGAAAACGCTGTCTGGACCTACGAACAGGCGTATCCGTCGGTCAAGGAAATCGAAGGCCATGTCGCGTTTTACCCCGACAAAGTGACCCTCGAAGTTCATTGATTCGACGTCGAAGCAGTCCACCGCCCTGTCGCTCCACCGCTTTGGCAACACGAATCCGGGCTGCAACAGCGTTGTTGTGGCCCGGTCATGAGAAGAATGAAGGAAAGCCGTACCGCCTGGCTGCATGGAAATCAGCCCACCGGGCGTCGGCAAACTCCGGAGAACGCCCGATGACGCGCCATTCACGCCAGCTACGCGACACCCCTGTCACCCACGTGCTGTATCAGCGCTATCAAACGGTTCGCGACCGTACCGAACATCTGGTCGAGCCGCTCAGCGCCGAAGACATGGTCGTGCAGTCGATGCCTGACGCCAGTCCGGCCAAGTGGCACATGGCGCACACCACCTGGTTCTTCGAGACCTTCCTGCTGGCACCGAACGTCGACGATTACACCCCGTTCGACCCGACCTTCGGCTACCTCTTCAACTCCTATTACGAGGCCGTCGGCCCCCGTCATCCGCGCCCGCAGCGCGGCCTGATGACGCGGCCCAGCGTCGATCAGGTGCTGGCGTACCGCAAACATGTCGATGAGCACATGGCAGCGTTGCTGATGACTGAGGTGTCCGATGACATGGCGAGCCTGATCGAGCTGGGGCTGGCCCACGAAGAGCAGCATCAGGAACTGCTGCTGATGGACATCCTGCACCTGTTCAGCCTGTCCTCGCTCAAGCCGGCTTACAGCCCGCGCTGGCCGAAAGACGCTGGCGGTCGCCGCGGGCGGTTCAAGCCGCTGAGCGCGGGCCTGACGCAGATCGGTCATGACGGCAGCGGCTTCGCCTTCGATCACGAAGGTCCACGCCACACCACGTATCTGCAGTCTTTCGAAATCAGCGATCGCCTGGTCACCAACGGCGAATGGCTGAGCTTCATTGCCGACGGCGGTTATCACACGGCCGCGCTCTGGCTGTCCGAAGGCTGGACGTTGATACAGGAAAACGGCTGGAACGCTCCGCTGTACTGGTACCACGACGACAATGGCTGGAAGCGCATGAGCCTGCGCGGGCTGGAAGACATCGATCCGGCTGCCCCGGTCACTCACATCAGCTATTACGAAGCGGCGGCGTTCGCGACGTGGGCCGATGCGCGTCTGCCCACCGAGGCTGAGTGGGAAGCCGCCGCAAGCGCCGGCTTGCTGGAACAAGTGGACAGCGTCGCCTGGCAGTGGACACAAAGCGCCTACAGCGCCTACCCGGGCTTCAAACCCTCCGCCGGCGCTGTGGGTGAATACAACGGCAAGTTCATGATCAACCAGATGGTCCTGCGTGGCGGCGCCAGCGTGACCTCGCCGAATCATTGCCGACTGACCTACCGCAACTTTTTCCAGCCGGACAAGCGCTGGATGGTGGCTGGCCTGCGCCTGGCACGGGACAGCCGCCAACCCGGCGTGGTCAATCCCCACGACAGCGAGTTCGCCCGCGACGTGCTAGCCGGGCTGTCGGCGCCGGCGAAAAGCCTGTCGCCAAAATACTTCTACGATGCGGCAGGCTCCGACCTGTTCGAGGCCATCTGTGAGACCGCCGAGTATTACCCCACTCGCGCCGAAACCGGACTGCTGACGCGCATCGCCGGGCAGATTGCCGCGACGATTCCCGAAGGCGCGACGCTGGTGGAGTTCGGCAGCGGCGCCAGCGAAAAGACCCGACTGGTGCTGGACGCGGCCCCGCACATCGCCGTCTACGTGCCGATCGACATCAGCGCCACGGCGCTGAACAAGGCCGCGCAGTCGCTTCGCCTGCAATACCCGGCACTGACCGTCGCGCCGCAGGTGGACGATTTCACCCGGGTCCTGACCTTGCCCAAGGAAGCCGATGGGCACACGCGCGTCGGATTCTTTCCCGGCTCGACGATCGGTAACTTCACCGATCAGCAGGCGGTGGATTTCCTTCACGCCGCCCACGACGTGCTGGGCGAAAACGCGCACTTCATCGTTGGCGTCGACATGGTCAAGGATGCCGACACGCTGGTGGCGGCGTACGACGATGCCGAAGGCGTGACGGCGCGCTTCAACAAAAACCTGCTGACGCGAATCAATCGCGAGTTGAACGCCGACTTCAACGTCGATGCGTTCGATCATCTGGCCGTATGGAATGCGCAACAGGCGTGCATGGAAATGCATCTGGTCAGCCGTCAGGAACAGGTGGTGAGCGTGGCCGGGCACAGCTTCCGTTTCGCTGCCGGTGAGCGTTTGCACACGGAGAACTCGCACAAGTTCACCGTGCAGTCCTTCACCGATCTGGCGGCACGGGCGGGCTGGACGGTCAGTGAGCACTGGGTGAGCGATGCGCCCGAGGTGGCGTTGTTCAGCCTGCAGGCATGATTCGCGAACGGCGTGCCAGGCATGCTGGTCACGGCAGGCCTTGAAGATCAACGAAAGGCGACCATCCGGTCGCCTTTTTCGTTGCTGGTCAAGGCGCAGCGTCAGTTATCGGCACTGTAAAGCCTGCGCAGCGTCGTCACGTCGTCGTTGCACTGACGTCACAGCCCCTTTCCCGCTTGCGTCATGGCTGCAAACCTCAGTCAGCAGGCGTCCGCCTGCGAAATCAGGCAAATGGCCATGCATTACTGCACAACGGCGCTGCAGGATTCTTCATTGTCATTTGCAAAATTGCGCTGTTAGCATCCGTGAGCACCGTCACGGATCACGGCCGTTTTCGGTCGATGAATGAGCAAAACAAAAAGTAACAGGGAGTCAGCGATGACGGCACAGGTAGTATCGGCCCAGTCTTCAGGCCAACCGGCCTGCGACACCGTTCTGTCCGAAGTACGCAATCATATCGGTCACATCACCCTCAACCGCCCGCAGGGCTTGAATGCCATCGACCTGGACATGGTTCGCCAGCTGCAATACCAGCTGGACGCATGGGCGCGGGACGAGAAAGTCTATGCCGTGGTCTTGCGCGGCGCTGGCGAGAAAGCGTTCTGCGCCGGTGGCGACATTCGCTCGATATACGACAGCTTCAAAGGCGGTCACACCGAACATCTGGACTTCTTCGCCGAAGAATATGCGCTGGACCTCACCCTGCATCATTACCGCAAACCGGTCATGGCGCTGATGGACGGGTTCGTGCTGGGCGGCGGCATGGGGCTGGCGCAGGGCGTTGACCTGCGCGTGGTCACCGAACGCAGCCGTCTGGCGATGCCGGAAGTGGCCATCGGCTATTTCCCTGACGTCGGTGGCAGTTATTTCCTGCCCCGCGTCCCAGGCGAACTGGGCATTTATCTGGGCGTGACCGGCGTGCAGATTCAGGCGGCAGACGCGCTGTACTGCGGCCTGGCGGACTGGTGCATCGACAGCGCCCGGCTCGATGAACTGGATCGTCAGCTTGACCTGCTGAAGTGGAGCCTGACGCCGCTCAAGGATCTGCAAGGCGTGCTGGCGAAACTGGCAGTGCAGCAATTGCCCGAGCCGCCGCTGGAGAAATTGCGCCCGGCCATCGATCACTTTTTCGCGCTTCCGGATATCCCGAGCATTATCGAACAGCTGCTGCAGGTGAACGTCATCGACAGCCACCGCTGGGCCGTCGATACCGCTAACCTGATGAACACCCGTTCGCCACTGGCGATGGCGGTCACGCTGGAGTTGCTGCGGCGTGGTCGTCACCTGCCGCTCGAGACCTGCTTCGATCTGGAGTTACACCTTGATCGACAATGGTTCGAACGGGGCGACCTGATCGAGGGCGTACGTGCCCTGATCGTTGATAAAGACAAGAAACCGCAATGGAACCCGTCCACTGTGCAGAGCCTCGAGGCCGAGCATGTGGCGAGTTTTTTCAGCGGTCATGAGGCGTGACCTATGCAAGATCTCGAACTGACCGAAGAACAGGTAATGATCCGCGACATGGCGCGGGAATTTGCGCGCAATGAAATCGCTCCCCATGCCCACGCCTGGGAGAAAGCCGGCTGGATCGACGACGATCTGGTCGACAAACTCGGCGAGCTGGGCCTGCTGGGGATGATCGTGCCGGAGCAATGGGGCGGCACGTACATCGACTACGTGGCGTACGCCCTGGCGGTGGAAGAAATCTCCGCCGCCGACGCTGCGACCGGCACCTTGATGAGCGTGCACAGCTCGGTGGGCTGTGGGCCGATCCTCAATTACGGCAGCGAGTCGCAAAAGCAGCAGTGGCTCGAGAAGCTGGCCAGCGGCAAGGCCATCGGCTGTTTTTGCCTGACCGAACCCCACGCCGGTTCCGAAGCCCATAACCTGCGCACCCGTGCCGAACTCAAGGACGGCCAATGGGTGCTCAACGGCGCCAAGCAATTTGTCAGCAACGGCAAGCGCGCGCAGCTCGCCATCGTCTTTGCGGTGACCGATCCGCAGCTGGGCAAACGGGGTCTGTCGGCTTTTCTGGTGCCCACCGACAACCCCGGCTACAGCGTCGACCGCATGGAACACAAGATGGGCATTCGCGCTTCGGACACCTGCGCGGTGACCCTGAACGAATGCCGCATCCCGGCCGACAACCTGCTGGGCGAACGCGGCAAAGGCCTGGCAATCGCCCTGTCCAATCTGGAGGGCGGCCGGATCGGCATCGCCGCCCAGGCGCTGGGTATCGCGCGCGCCGCGTTCGAAGCGGCGCTGGCGTATGCCCGCGAGCGGGTGCAGTTCGACAAGCCGATCATCGAACACCAGAGTATTTCCAACCTGCTGGCCGACATGCACACGCGCATCAATGCCTCACGTCTGCTGGTGCTGCACGCCGCACGCTTGCGCACGGCGGGCAAGCCCTGTCTGTCGGAGGCGTCGCAAGCCAAGCTGTTCGCCTCGGAAATGGCCGAGTGGGTCTGTTCCAAAGCGGTACAGATTCACGGCGGCTACGGCTATCTGGAGGACTACCCGGTGGAGAAATTCTACCGGGACGCGCGTATCACCCAGATCTACGAAGGCTCCAGTGAGATCCAGCGCCTGCTCATCGCCCGCGAGCTGCGCAACTACGCGCTCTGACCGGGCTGTGGTGCCGAAGCCTCAGGCGTCGGCACCACAAAATTGCGCCGCCCGAGCCGCAGAATCAGCAGCGTCAACGAGTCGGCATTGCTGAGCATGACCTGGCTGCGTTTAGCCACATCCGTCAGAAACACATGCCGGGCCTCGTCCAGACTCTCTGATTCGGTCAGCTGCAATATCGTATCGTAACCCCGGTTGTCGTCCGGTCCGATGTCGCGCCATTGCCCGCCGTCGAGCATCAGAAACAGCGCCCGGCGATCGCTCTGGCCGGACAGCTCGCGGGTCTGAAAACGCTCGATATCCGCTTTTAATCGGACATTGCTCGCGTCGTCCTCCGCGATCAGGTCCGCATACGGCGCCGAGCTCTCCAGATACGCGATGTCGTGCGTGTTCAGCGCCAGGTGGGACAACTCGTGGAGCAAGGTGGCAGCGCGGTAATGCGGCCCCAGATCGAACCCTTCCGCGGCAGCGCGGGCATTGAGCCGATACGCCGGCACCTGAAAGAAGCACTCGGTCAGAAAGATTCGCTTCTGCGGGTCGGTCTTGTAGACGAAACCGATGGTGGTCTGGGCACCGGGCCGGTTGGTGCCGACGACGAAACGCGACGACGAGAATGGCGCCAGCGAAGCGTCCATGAGCGCGTTGAACAGCGCCTTGATCGCCTGCTCGGTTCGCTCCAGCAACGGCCGGTCGAGCGTGCGGGTGCCGTAGAACTCAGTGAGAATCGCCGCCACGCGCGGGTCCAGCGGTTCTGTGCGCTGATGCGCATTGAGATTGTCCAGGCACGTTTCAAGGTAGCGCTTGGCGCGCAAATGCGCCTGACCGATGCGTCGCGCCTTGTCACGAAACAGCGCGCGAATCTGCGGCATGCCCTCGGCTTCGATCACCATGACGTCGCTCGCATCGACGGTCGTATAACTTTCGCGAAGCCGGCTGACGAAACCTCCGCCACCTTTAAGGCCAACGCTCAGATCCATCTGCCAGCGCTGGTCGTCGTCGAGGGTCAGTCGCGGTCCCGCCGCGCCATCGCTGCCGACGATCATCCAGCGTCCTTCCCGGTCGTTGCGCGAGACCCGATAGATGCGTCCATTCACTGCGGCGTAGGTCGCATCGCTGCGCGGGTCGCGGTACAAGCTCAGCAACTCGTCGCGACGCAGATCGTTGAGCGCGACGTTTTTCACTTCCAGCGCTTGCAGGCGCCGCAATTGCTCGCCCGACAGGTTTGCGCCGGACCAGCCAAGGTTGGTCGCCGCCTTTTCCTCTTCCGTGACCCTCGCCGTATGCGGCTGGTCGGACGCCAGTTCTTCTCTGACCTGTTCATCCAGCGCCTGGCCACGGGCGGTCGCCATCACACCCAGCGCCGCGGAAAACTCCGACAACGCCTCGCCCCAGCGTTTTCCGGAAGCCGAATTGAAGGATGCCCGCACCAGCGAGTGGCTCTGCCACAGCGACACCAGTGCCGCGAGTTTGCCAGGCAACAGGCTCAGTGCCTGTTCCATGCCCAGCGTCATGAGAAAACGTCTGGACGCCGCGTCGGCTTCAAGCGTCGTCACCGAATTGCTCATGCCGATGTCCAGGAGCAATTCACAGGTGTCCGTGAACAGCATCAGCAGTGCGTTGCCGCGCACCTCCTCCACGGCCAGGGTCACGGGGCCAGGTTTGCGCAGCGGCACATCACCCATGCTCGCGGCGTAGAACGGCAAATGCGGCTCGTTGAACCCGCCATTGTCGTAGCGCTTGCGCACGTCGGGGTCCATGCGCGCCAGCAGCAGCGACTGAAGTTCGGTCTCCGTCCGAATGGCCTGGACCACTGCATCGCGGCTGTCGAATTCGCGAAAGGTAAAGCCGGAATTTTGCAACGCGTACAAAATAACGGGCCCCGCTTGCGCATCCGCCGACACGATGAGGTAGAGGCCCAGGCATCGGTCAGGGCTCATCCCCGCATCGGCGACCAGTTGCAACGGGCTGATGATGACGCGGGTGTGACCTACAGGTTCCCGGGCGATGCCGTCGGGCATGTCACCGACCTGAGCGATGAATTGAAACGCGGTGTCGCTCAGGGATTTTTCCAGTTTCAGTTGATAGGCAACGACCTGCATCATCGTGGGCAACTGATTGATGAACAGCCGCTGGCGACGCGCGTAGTCAGCGCCGTCCTGATTCAGACCGTCACGCAGCAAAGTCATGAAGCCTGCGCCGACATCGAGCTTTCTGACCAGCTTGCGCAGGTAATCCGGAGTCAGCAACTTGACCGCTTCGGCCTGCTCGACCGAGTCGATGCTCAGCACGGCGTCTTGCAGGTCGACGAAGCGATTGGCCGAGTATTCGGTCAGCGACTCCTTGCGAATGATGGTCGCCGCCGGTATCCCTGACGGCGTCTGCCCCGCCAGCACTGGCGCGGCAACGAAGTGTCGGGCGGTCACCGTGATCAGGTCGGGATCGAGCGTCTGGTCGATGAAATCCAGTTTGAGCTGGGCCACCAATTGCGCGTGGGCGAACTCGAACAGCGAGGGAATGCCAAAGAGGAAATCTTCCCCGCCTTCGCTCGCCCGATACAAACGGCGCCAGAGTTCCACGTAGACAAACAACTGGTCGAGTGATGCCGCGGTCAGCCAGGGCGGCAGCATGGCCTCGAACAAGGTGCGGCTGATGCCCAGAGACAGGCCGTCGAGCATACCGTCCAGCTGTTCGTCCAATTGCGCGGCGCTCGCCAGGCCCAGGAACAACCGCGCATCAAAGCGGCAGCGCACGGCACGTTCGCACAGCGCTTGCAGATTCAGCTCTTGCCTGCGCAGGACGCCGCCCTGCAATGCTTCGAAGGCGTGTCCGTCGACCCGATCCAGACGCAGGCGCAACGAGCTGTCGGTGGCTTTGTGCAGATGCACGCGCAACGGAGCGCGCTGCGTTTCGCCCACCAATCCCAGCCATAACTCGCTGTAGCGTCCGTGAAAATGCGCTTGCAGTCGCGTTTGCAGATGTTCGAGGGAACGATAATGTCGCCAGCCGTGCAGGCTGCTCCAAAGCATCAGCCCGGCGCCGGTCTGAGCCGGTTGCGACACCACCATCGTGTCACTGAGCTGAGCCACCGCTTGACTGCCGTACAGCAGCGAAATAGAAAACACCTCGGTGGTCGGGCCTGGGCTGTCGATTCGCTGAGCGCGCACGGGACGGTCCAGCACCTGCCGCGCGATACCCACGCCGGCCGGCGCGATGCTCGCCAGACGCTCGGCCAGCGCAAGGTCGATACGCGCGGTGTCGTGGCGCAAATTAGCCGCCACGATGACCGGCTGCCAATGCCTGTCATTCGTCCGGGCCATGGAGGTCTTTGACTGCCGGAAATAACCGAGGTACGACGCGGTAAAGTCCTGTGCAGCGCGCTCGAGCACATGCTCGAGCACACCTTCGCCGGACAGTGCCCGGGCGACCGCCGCAGGCGAATACGTCAAGCCCGACAGGCCAACCGTTGTCGGACGCAGCCCGCTGACGCGCTCCAGCAGCAACGACAGCAGGTCCGACGTGCGCGTGACCGTCGCCGTGGCGCCGCTCGCGTCCTCCAGCCCATCGGCCCCGGCCGCGGCTTCCCGCCATTGCACACTGACCTCTCCGGCCCTGACCGCCAGTGGCGTCAGCACGCACAGACGGCGCTGCAACGCCAGCTCGGCGTACTCGTACAAGCCCTGGTTCTGCTCGTGCAGCTCGCCGGCCAGCCAATCGGCGATCCGCGTCTGCTCACGCCATGAAGGGGTGAACATCGCCCGCGCGGAGGCTTGCGAGATGTCGTCTTCCTGCTCGGCGAGCCCATCCTCCTCATCCGGCGGCGACACGGCGACCAGCGCCTGGCCCTCGGCATCGAACTGCCAGATCCCGGTAAAATCGAAAGGCGCCGCCTGACGCCAGCGACCGCTGCCGAACGGCAACAGGCGCGGGTCGAGCAAGGCACGCACGTCCAGTGCATCGTCGAACATCGATGACATCGCATCCGGGGCATTCGACAAGCGCGCTGCATAAGCAAGGTTGGCTTGCTGCAAGGCGATGATCGAATCAACACGGTCAGCGAATACCGCCCCCGTGATGTCTTCGAGCGTGACGTTCAACGCATCGCTGCCGGTCAGCAGCGACTGCTGCTCGATGGCCAGCGCCCCACGCAGCTGCTCACGCCCCGGCGCACTGTTCAGGTGGGCGCCGAAGGACACGGGATCATTGAAGCGGTGCAGGCTGTGCGCTGGCGTGAACCACCAGACCGCGCTGTCGCCCGACAGCCCGAGGCGCAAGACGAACGTGGCTGCCAACGCATGGCGCGTGCCACTGCCTGCGCGGATCGACAGCCGCTGACATTGCACGCCGTACCCGTTGGGCAGCGTGCCAGCGAGCGATTGCAGGAGCGGCCGCAGCGCCTTGAACTCCTCCGGCGTGAGCTGACCACTCTGCTGACAGCGATAAAGCTCGTGAACAACGCTGTTGTTGAAGTTCGCGACGGCCAGGTCGCGTCGACTCTGCACGCCCTCTCTTGTGTCTAGCCAGAATGAGTCGAGCAGTTCGCCAAACTGCGCGGCAACCAGCCCCACCGAATCACTCAGCGCCTGCGCCAGTCGCGCCGCCTCTTCTGCATCCACGACGCGCCCATCGACATCGAGAAAACGTCGCTCGATCCCCTCCATCAGGCCGTTCTTGCAGTAGTCATCGAACGCGCACTGGGCCAAAGACTGCGTTGCCAGCACCCGCTCCGGATTGTCGCCGGACGCGGTCTGGACGATCTGCAAAAGATGCTGCGCCGGGTCCTGCTTGAAGCGCGGCAAGGTCTTGCTCAAGGTTCGTTCGAGCGCCGCCGTGGTCGCATTGATCAAAAACGGCGAGTCTTTGAGTTGCCCGGTCAGCTGACTCACGGTCTGGGCCTGCGCATCCAGAATCGCGAACATCTGCGCCTGAAACGGATCCGTTTCGATTCGCTCGTACTCGAACGGAGCGTTTGCCTGGCCTTCGGCAAAGCGCGCCGACAGGGCGGCCAGCAGCGCGCGGCGATCGGTGAAGGATTCCAGACCCGCCGCCAGGCTGTGCAGGTACACGCGCGGATGGGTGGCAGTCGTATGACTGAGCATCCTCGCGGTGGACATGTCGAAAGGCGCAGCGCGTCCGTCATCGAACAGCAGGCGGTCGACCCGCACAGGGTCAGGATTGTCGAGAGTCGGGCGATGGTTCAGCGACAGCAGCCACTGTCGCTCGTCAGCATTCAGCGCGCCGGCGATAAGCGCGGCTTCTACGTCATCGATGAAGCGCTGCCTGAGCGCCGTGGTGTGAAAGTAATCGGCTATTGCGGTGGACATTACAGCTCCTCATGCACAAACAGCCCCGCCCGGCAATCGACCGGTCGGGGCAAGAAAGGCAAGGAGCCTACGGAGAAATCCGCCGGTGGCTGCGTTACATAACGCTGCACAAAGCCACGGCAATTTCGGGTTGACTGGAAGGGCCGCTACGGCCGTTTTGCCCGGCTCATACGGCCTTGACGGTACGCGCCACGTGCGCTGCAAAAGCGTCGATGATGCCTTGCAAGAACGGCCGGGTCTTTTCACTCAGTTTGCCTTGCTCGTCGAAGAACGTGCCGGCGTTGCCCAGATACGCCTCGGGCTGCTGCATGCAAAGCACGTCGAGGAACACGAAGCTCTGACGCAAGTGCTGGTTGGCGCCGAACCCGCCGATGGCGCCAGGCGAGACGCTGACCACCGCGGCCGGCTTGGCCTTGCCCCACGAACTTTTGCCGTACGGCCGCGAGCCCACGTCGATGGCGTTCTTCAACGCGCCTGGCACTGAACGGTTGTATTCGGGTGTGACGAACAGAAAGCCGTCTGCGCCTTGCAGGGCCTGGCGGAACGCGGTGTAGGCGGCCGGTGGGGAGTCAAGGTCGATGTCTTCGTTGTACAGCGGCAAATCGCCGATTTCGACGATGCTCAGTTTCAGGCTGGGCGGTGCGAGCTCGGCGAGTGCGCGGGCCACTTTGCGGTTGAGGGAGTCTTTGCGCAAGCTGCCGACAATCACTGCAATCGAATGAACCTGGCTCATGAAGCTGACCTTCTTCTGTTGTAGGAATGCACAGTTATAGATGAAAGACGCGAAACATTCCCCGCTGTTTTTCAGTTGCGAATCATCGAATAGGTCGATGTTCTTCCTTCTGGCGTCCATTGCCGTTATACCGTTGGTCGCGACTATTTTTCCCGCGGCCGAAAACTACCCTTCAAAATGGCGGTCTGAGAGCCTTGAGCGACGAAGGTACCGACCCGCCTGACAGAATTACCTTACAAGCGGACGCGGATCATCGGCTTGCAGTGTTACGATGCGAGCGAAAACGAGCAGTTATTTCCAGAGGTTACAAAGCAAATGGCTTCAGTTCTAGTTGGGCAGTTTCATGCCAGAGATGCGGAAGGCCGTATCTACCCGGTGCATGAATTCCGTGAATCACAGCCCGATGAGGCTGACGGCAAGGAGCCCGTTTCCACCTATCGCCTGGCCATTGGCGACCGCGTCAACCATTTGGGCGGCGACGAATTCGAACTGCTGCAATCGGGAATCAAACTGACCCGGGTCAGCTGAACCGCCGCTGCAAGCCACCACACACTGCTGCGCACCACGTGAGGCTTGCAGCCTTCAGACGGCGACCTCGTCGCCAAGCATCAAATACCAGAATATCGCTGCTTCTTCGGTCGTCGGATCAATGGCGCGGTAGCGCAGATAATCCACACCTCCCGCCACGAATCCATATCCCTCGTACAGCTTGCACGCGGCCAGATTGTTGTTCTGGGTTTCCAGCATGATCCCCGGCAAATGGTGCTTGCGACTCCAGAACTGCGCCACGTCGAGCAACTTGCGTGCGATGCCGTTGCGCCGCGCGGTCGCGTCCACTGCCAGCTCGTCAATGTGCGCAAAACCGTTCCAGTGCTTGCTGATGACGATGTGCCCCACCGGTTCTTCGTCCAGCCAGGCCACCAGTACGGTGCTGTCGGCAGCGTCGCGGTAGTTGCAGAACTCTTCGGAATCGATGCCGTAATTCTTCAGATAGGGTTCGACCGGGTCGATGCGCCATTGCGCCACGGGCTGCCCAAGTTGCACCTGGGCATAGCCGCTGACCATGAAGGTGAATTCGCTGTTGAGGATGTAATCCTCGAAGCATTCGTCAGCGACACGAATGCTCAGGGTCGGCGTCGACATTGTCATCCTGCGCTCCTGCGCCATCGATGAAAGATCACATCACGCGCGTCGGACGACCTGCACGCCGCCCGCCGCCTGGAGATCACTGAGCCTGGCTCTGAGCCTCGAGCAACTGCGTCCACAACGCCGGAGCGCCCGCCGACTTGGCAATCACGGCCAGACGCGCTTCATGCTCGGCCAGCTCCGCTTCGCTCGCCACGACAATACGGCCCGGCGCGCGATTGAGGATGTGGCGCACTTCCGTCGGCCGGTCCGCGCCACCCTCGCCATCGTTATTCCCTGCCAGCGACAGCGTCGTCTGGCCACCGGTCATCGCCAGATAGACATCCGCGAGGATCTCGGAGTCGAGCAAAGCGCCGTGCAGCTCGCGACCGGAGTTGTCGACATCGTAACGCTTGCACAGCGCATCCAGGCTGTTGCGTTGCCCCGGATGGCGTTCGCGGGCCATCGCCAGGGTGTCGAGGATGGAGCAATAACTGGCCAGGTCAGCCCGATCATGCTGGCCGATCAGGGCAAACTCGTTGTTGAGAAAGCCGACGTCGAACGCCGCGTTGTGGATGATCAGCTGCGCGCCTTTGATGAACTCATAGAATTCGTCAGCCACTTCGCCGAAACGAGGTTTGCCGATCAGGAACTGGTCAGTGATGCCGTGGACGCCGATAGCGCCCTCGTCACTTTCCCGGTCCGGCTGCAGGTACACGTGGAAATGCCGCCCGGTCAACCGCCGGCCGATGACTTCGACGCAACCGATCTCGATCACGCGATGGCCGTCAGTGACAGGCATACCGGTGGTTTCGGTGTCGAGGACGACCCGTCGTTCAGTGATGATATTTTGTACAGTCATTGCCTACCGCCTCAGCTTCAGGCGCGGATATTAGCATGGGAGTTTTCGGGATGTGCGCGCCGGCGATTGACTGATGCAGGACCTGAGGTGCGCGTGCCCAAGAAGGCCGAACTCAGCGACGTGCATCCGCTGGCGCGAGTGGCCCGTTCGTGAGCCGGCTCATTCCCACAGCAGCCGGCGCGTGATGGCCGGCTACAGCAGACATCCCAGCGCGGACCACGCATCGGCGATGGCCATCAGCCGTGCCTGATCCCGCGAACCTCGTCCACGCCACGGTTGGCCAGTTGGTCTGCGCGCTCGTTGCCAGGATGGCCGATATGACCGCGGACCCATTTCCACGTGACCTTGTGGCGGTTGACCTGCTCGTCCAGTTGCATCCAGAGGTCGGCGTTTTTCACCGGCTCCTTGGCCGCCGTCTTCCAGCCACGCTTCTTCCAGTTGGGCATCCACTCGGTGATGCCCTTCATGACGTACTGCGAGTCCGTCACCAGCGTCACCTCACACGGGCGCTTCAACTCTTCCAGGCCACGAATCGCGCCGAGCAGCTCCATGCGGTTGTTGGTGGTGTTGGCTTCACCCCCCCAGAGTTCCTTTTCCACGCCTTTGCACACCAGCAAGGCGCCCCAGCCGCCGGGACCGGGGTTGCCCTTGCAGGCGCCGTCGGAGAAGAGTTCTACGGTATCGCTCATTACGGATTTTCCAGATGTGAGAAAGCGCGCGCAGCACCGGGACTAAGGCTCGGGACTGCGCCGGTTGACCTTGGCCATCGGCAGCGGCAACAACTTGCCCATCGGTTCGCGACGGGGCATGCGCACGGGGCGAAGACCGACCACCAGCTTGCGCGCTACCAATAAATAGAAGCCGCCGCCCGGGCTCTGCCAGCCATCGGCAAGGCGCTCCAGACCGGACAGCCGGGACTGCCACTTGGGCGAAGCAAGCGGCGGACGATAGCACCCGAAGCGACGTTTCTCCAGCGCGAAGCCCAGCAGGTTCAGCCAGTCGCCAACGCGCGACGGCGAGATGCAACGAGCCCGGCGCAAGGCATCATTGGTGAAGAAGTGACGCACGCCCCACGTGCTCCAGGGGTTGATTCCGATGATGAGCAGATGGCCTCCGGGACGCACGCTGCTGGCCGCCTCGCGCAACAGGCCATGCGGAGACAGGCAGAAATCCAGCCCGTGTTGCATCACCACCACGTCGGCGGCATGTTCACTCAACGGCCAGGCCTGCTCTTCGCAGACGATTTCAACGCCCGGCAACGGGGCACCGAGGCGCACGTTGCGCTGCACTTGTTTGGCGGCGGGCGGCGTCTGCGCCGAAGGCCCGTAATGCACCAGATAGCCGCCAAAGAATCGCTCGAGCTCTTCTTCCAGAACCCGCCGCTCTTCTTCCAGCAACAGTTGCCCCAACGGCCCGGACAACCATTCACGGGCCGCGCTGATCAACTCAAGCCATTCAGGGTCGGCCTGGGCGAACGCTTCATCGGTCATTTCCGGTCTCCATGAGGTAGTCCCGCAAGTTGATCCCGTGCGAGATGCTCGCCTGGAATCTGTTCAGACTCTAAGATGCCTCTCATTGTTTCCAGCCGAGCGAACCGCGCCATGATACAGATCGATGCCCTGCCCGCTTTCAACGATAACTACATCTGGTTGTTACAAGACAATGCCAGCAAGCGTTGCGCGGTGGTCGATCCCGGTGATGCAGCGCCCGTGCAGGCCTGGCTGCAGCGCAATCCGGAGTGGCAGTTGAGCGACATTCTGATCACCCATCATCATGCCGACCATACCGGCGGTGTCGAACAGCTCAAGCGCCAGACGGGCGCCACCGTTTACGGTCCGGCCAACGAGAATATCCCGGCCAGGGATGTCGCACTGTCCGACAACGATCATCTCACCGTACTCGGCCTGGGCTTCGTCGTCCATGCGGTTCCTGGCCACACCCTGGGTCACATCGCTTTCTATCACGACGATCCACGACAGCCTTTGCTGTTCAGTGGCGACACCCTGTTCGCGGCCGGTTGCGGTCGCCTGTTCGAGGGCACGCCGGAGCAGATGCACCACTCCCTCGGTCGTCTGGGCGCGCTGCCCGACAGCACCCTGGTGTACTGCGCCCATGAGTACACGCTCAGCAACCTGCGTTTTGCCGTCGCGGTCGAGCCAGAAAACCCCGACGTCACGGGGCGTTTCGAGGAGGTCACGCGGCTGCGTGAACAAAACCGCATCACCCTGCCATCGAACCTTGCCCTCGAGCGCAAGACCAATCCGTTTCTACGCGTGTCGATCGACGCTGTGAAACAAAAAGCGGACGAACGGACCGGTACAGACAACGCATCGCCTGCAGCGGTTTTTGCGGCCCTGCGCGCATGGAAAGATAAGTTCTAAACGGGTGGCGAATCGGTACGAAAATTCTGAAAGGTTGACCGTTCTCAAGACGCTTTCTAGAATCGCCCGACATTTTCGACTGGAACTATCCCCCAGCCAATGTCGTCATCTATACGCAGAACCTTTAATTCCGACGCATTGACTCGGTTAGCGCAGGCGATCGCGGTGGTCGCGAGCGCCACTCTGGCGGGCTGCCAGACCACCAGCAGCCTGGAGCCTGCCGGCTCCACGAACGCTTCCCACTCCCCTGCCGTACCGAAGCCAAAACCGGTTTTCGTGGCGCGCAAGCCTGCGCCACTGGCACCGCCCCATGACGTCTGGGAACGCATGCGCCAGGGCTTTCAATTGCAGGACGGCAACGACCTCAACCCGCGGATCGACCAGCAGCGCCTGTGGTTTGCCAACAACCCGTCGTTTCTCGAAACAGCCGGTGAGCGTGGCAGCCTGTACATGCACTACATCGTCGAGCGCCTGGAAGAACGCAACATGCCGCTGGAGCTGGCGCTGCTGCCGGTGATCGAGAGCGCCTACAACCCGATGGCCCTGTCGCGCAGCGATGCCGCCGGTATCTGGCAGTTCATCCCGTCCACCGGTCGCTATTTCAACCTGCGCCAGACCAACTTCTACGATGGCCGTCGTGATATCACGGCATCCACCACTGCGGCGCTGGATTACCTGACCAAGCTGCATGACATGTTCAACGGCGACTGGCTGCTGGCCCTGGCGGCCTACAACGCCGGTGAAGGCACGGTCAGCCGCGCCATCGAGCGCAATGAACGGCTCAACCTGCCCACCGATTACTGGAACCTGCCGCTGCCGCAGGAAACCCGTGACTACGTGCCAAAACTGCTGGCGCTGTCGCAGGTGGTGATGTCGCCGCAGGCCTACGGGGTCAACCTGAACCCCATCGACAACAAGCCTTACTTCGAAGTCGTCGAGCTGAACCAGCGCATGGACCTGACCAAGGTCGCGCAAATGGCCGACATCGACGAAGACGAGCTGATGCAGCTCAACCCCGCCTTCAAGAAACGCCTGACCATCGACGGCCCGCAGCACTTGCTGGTGCCGACGTCAAAATCGCAGCTGTTGACCGCCAGCCTGTCGAACATGAAACCCGAAGAGCTGGTGGACTGGCAGCAGTACCGCGTACGTCCGGGCGACAGCCTGGCGAGCATCGCCAGTCGCTATAAAGTCTCGACCGGCACGCTGAAGGACCTGAACAAGCTGTCCAGCAACCACCTCAAGCGTGGCATGGCGTTGACCATTCCGGTCCAGCCGGGCATGAAAACCACGCTGCCGGTGTTCGAAGAAGTCGCCGAAGTCGATGAAAAGCCTGCGCGCACCCGCACCTATAAAGTGAAAAAGGGCGACAACCTCGGGCAGATCGCCCGGATCAACAAGGTTGAAGTCAAGGATCTGCAGCACTGGAACAAACTGTCCGGCTACAACCTGAAAGTCGGTCAGACGCTGGTGATGCAAGACAACAGCAAGCCAGCCAAAGCCAGCACCCGCGCGGTCGCCAAAGCCGACACCGGCACTGCCAAGGGCGAGGACGCCGACAAGAAATCCATGCAGTACAAGATCCAGAAAGGAGACTCGCTGTATCTGGTGGCCAAGCGGTTCAACGTTGAAATGCAGCACCTCAAGCGCTGGAATCCACGCAGCGGACAGGCGCTGAAGCCGGGCCAGACGCTGACGGTTTATCTGCCGCATTGATTGGCGCAACACCGAACAGCATTTACCGATTGCCCGCGCGCAGAACGGTCTCTTTGTAGAGGCGCGCTTGCCGCGATTGCGGTGTGTCAAACGACAGATGTGTCACAGGCATATCGTGTTCGCGGGCAAGCGCGCTGCTACAGGCGAGCATCCAAGACGACCCTTTTTCCAGCCCATACAAGCTGTTACTGTGACCGACCGCTGCCTGGATCGAACGCCGACTTGATACGCACCCTGCTGCTGATTTTCAGCCTGGTCTTGAGCACGACAGCCGCCGCGACCATCAGCGAAAGCCATGGTTATGCACAGTTCGGCGTTCTCAAGTATCCGGCCAGCTTCACTCACTTCGACTGGGTCAATCCCGAGGCGCCGAAGGCTGGCACCTTGCGAATCATGGCGAACGGTACCTTCGACACGCTTAACCCCTACACCTTCAAGGGCAGCAGCCCGATCTCGACGCCGAATTTCGGCCAGTATGGCGTCAATGAGCTGAACGAGCCGCTGATGGTCGGCACCGGCCAGTACGACCCTTCCGGCGACGAGCCGACATCCAGTTATGGCCTGATCGCCAGGTCCGTCGAGTACAGCGAGGACCGTAGCTGGGTCGTCTTCAACCTGCGACCTGAGGCGCGCTTCCATGACGGCAAGCCGATCACGGCCTACGACGTCGCCTTTTCCTACAGAACGCTGCTGAAAGACGGTCACCCTCAATACCGCACGGCGCTTCAGGAAGTGCAGCGTGTGGACATTCTCAACCGTCACCGCATCCGTTTCGTGTTCAAGCGGTCCGGCAATCCATTGCTGATTCTGCGCCTCGGCGAGCTGCCCGTGCTGCCGCAGCATTACTGGAAGAATCGCGATTTCAAGGCGACCACGTTCGAACCGCCGCTGGGCAGCGGCCCTTATCGCATCACTCAGGTGCGTCCGGGCCGCAGCCTGGTGTTCGAGCGGGTCAAGGATTACTGGGGCAAAGACCTGCCGGTCAACCGCGGCAAGTACAATTTCAACCGGGTCGAGGTCGAGTTTTACCGCGACGCGGACGTTGCCTTCGAGGCATTCAAGGCGGGTGAATTCGACATCTACATCGAACATCAGGCCAAGAACTGGTTCACCGGCTACGATTTTCCGGCCGTGGCCAGCGGCAGCGTGATCAAGGCGCAGATCGCCCATCAGATCCCGACCCAGACTCAGGGTCTGTTCATGAACACCCGCCGCGGCAACTTCGCCGACATCAGGGTACGTGAGGCGTTGGGGCTGATGTTCAACTTCGAGTGGACCAACCGCACGCTGTTCAACAACGCCTACCAGCGCTCGACCAGTTACTACCCCAACAGCGAATTTTCCGCCACCGATGTGCCGGCCGGTCGCGAGTTTCTGGAACTTGCGCCCTATCGCGAGCAACTGCCGCCCAAATTGTTCACGCAGCCATTCACGGTTTCGAAAACCGATGGCGGCGGCGTGCCGCGCGACACCATTCGCAGAGCCCTGGGTCTGCTCGCCGAGGCCGGCTGGCATTTCACCGACCGAGGCCTGACCAACCGCGATGGCCAGCCGTTGCGTTTCGAAATACTTCTGGTCAATCCGAATCTAGAACGAATCCTGCAGCCCTACATCGAAGACCTCACGCGAATCGGCGTCGACGCGCATCTGCGCACGGTTGATCGCGCTCAATACAAACAGCGCCTGGACCAGTTCGATTTCGACATGATTCTGATGACTTTGAACCAGACGCTCAGCCCGGGCCTTGAGCAGTGGCAGTATTTCCATTCCAGTCAGGCCAATGTCAAAGGCAGCAAGAACTACGCCGGCGTCGCCAATTCTGTGGTGGACAACCTGCTCAACCGGCTGCTGGCCGCAAAAACCCGCGATGACCAGGTGGCGGCGACCAAAGCCCTGGACCGGGTGTTGCTCTGGCAGCATTACATGATCCCCAACTGGTACCTCAACAATCATCGTCTGGCCTACCGCAACCGGTTTGCCATGGTCACCACCCCGCCCTATACGCTGGGGCTGCGCGCGTGGTGGCTCAAGCCTTCGGAGAAAAACCCATGACTGCCTTGCGCTCACTGCGGGCTGGCGGCCTGTTTCTGCTCGCCCCGCTGTTGCTCGGCGTGGCCTGCCCGTCGCAGGCGGCGCCGCAACACGCCATCACGCTTTACAACGAAGCGCCCAAATACCCGGCCGACTTCAAGCATTTCGATTATGTGAATCCCTATGCGCCAAAGGGCGGGATTCTGCGCAGCGCAGGCTTCGGTGGTTTCGACAGTCTCAACCCATTCATCAGCAAAGGCGTGCCCGCCGATGACATCGGCCTGATCTACGACACGCTGATGCGCCAGGGCCTGGATGAACCCTTCACTGAATACGGCCTGATCGCCGAGAAAATCGAAAAAGCCCCCGATAACAGCTGGGTACGTTTCTATCTGCGGCCTCAGGCGAAATTCAACGACGGCCACCCGGTGCGCGCCGAAGACGTGGTCTTCAGCTTCGAAACCCTGATCAAGGATGGCTCCCCGCTCTACCGCAGCTATTACGCCGATGTCGATCAGGCCGTCGCGGAAAACCCGCTGACGGTGCTGTTCAAGTTCAAACACACCGATAACCGCGAGCTGCCGTTGATCATCGGCCAGTTGCCGGTGCTGCCCAAGCATTGGTGGGCCACCCGTGATTTCAGCAAAGGCAATCTTGAAATCCCGCTGGGCAGCGGGCCGTACAAGGTCGCCGAGGTCAAGGCCGGACGTTCGGTGCGCTACGAGCGGGTCAAGGATTACTGGGGCAAGGACCTGCCGGTCAATAAGGGTTTTTACAACTTCGACAAGCTGTCCACTGACTATTACCGCGACAACACGGTTGCCCTGGAAGCGCTGAAGGCGGGCGCATTCGATTTCTGGCAGGAGATGACCGCCAAGAACTGGGCGACTGCCTACGACGTACCGGCGGTCAAGGAAGGCCGGCTGGTCAAGGAAGAGATTCCCAATGGCAACCCGCAGGGCATGCAGGGTTTCATCTTCAACCTGCGCAAACCGATGTTTCAGGATGCCCGCGTGCGTCAGGCGCTGAGCCTGCTGCTGGACTTCGAATGGACCAACAAACAGCTGTTCTTTGGCACTTACACGCGCACGAAGAGCTATTTCGACAACTCCGACATGGCCTCCCGCGGCCTGCCTTCGCCCGCCGAGCTGAAGATCCTCGAACCGCTGCGCGACAAATTGCCTGCGCCGCTGTTTACCGAAGAATTCAAGTTGCCGGTCACCGATGGCAGCGGGATCATTCGCGAGCAGCAGCGCAAGGCGTTCGCCCTGCTCAAGGAAGCCGGCTGGAAGATCGTCGGCGACAAGATGGTCGACACCGAAGGCAAGCCGGTCAGCATCGAGTTCCTGCTGGCCCAGACCGAATTCGAGCGTGTGCTGCTGCCGTTCAAGCGCAACCTGGCGGACATCGGCATCAATCTGGAAATCCGTCGCGTCGACGTGTCGCAGTACATCACCCGCCGACGCTCGCGCGACTACGACATGATTGTCGGCAGCTTCCCGCAGTCCAGTTCGCCCGGCAACGAACAGCGCGAATACTGGGACTCGTCGGCGGCGGACCGGCCGGGCAGCTATAACCTGATCGGGCTCAAGGATCCGGCAGTCGACACGCTGGTCAGCGGCCTGATCAATGCCGACTCCCGGCAAAGCCTGATCGATCACGCCCGCGCGCTGGATCGCGCGCTGCTGTGGGGCTACTACGTGATCCCCAACTGGCACATCAAGACCTGGCGTCTGGCTTACTGGGACCATCTGGGCCATCCGGCCAAGTCGCCGCTGTACGACATCGGCACGATGACCTGGTGGGTCAAGCCGGATGCGACGCCGGCCATTCCAGTGCAGACCGACGCCGGGCCGACCTCGCCTGAAGCGGAACCCTCCAAGGGCACGGAGCAATAACATGCTGGCGTACATCCTGCGGCGCTTGCTGCTGATCGTGCCGACCCTGTTCGGCATTCTGCTTATCAACTTCGTGATCATCCAGGCCGCACCGGGCGGCCCGGTGGAACAGATGATCGCCAAGCTCGAAGGCTTCGAGGGCGCCACCAGCCGCATCGCCGGCGGCGGCGCCGAGGTCTCGGTGGCGGGCTCGACCTATCGCGGCGCACAAGGGCTGGACCCGGCGCTGATCAAGGAAATCGAGCACATGTACGGCTTCGACAAGTCGGCGCCGGAACGCTTGTGGATCATGGTCAAGAACTACGCCCGCCTGGACTTCGGCGACAGCTTCTTTCGCGACGCCAAGGTCATCGATCTGATCGTCGAGAAGATGCCGGTCTCGATCTCACTGGGACTGTGGAGCACGCTGATCATGTACCTGGTGTCGATTCCGCTGGGCATCGCCAAGGCCACGCGTCACGGCAGCCACTTCGACGTCTGGACCAGTTCGGCAATCATCGTCGGCTACGCGATTCCAGCGTTTCTGTTCGCCATCCTGTTGATCGTGGTATTTGCCGGCGGCAGCTATTTCGACTGGTTCCCGCTGCGCGGCCTGACCTCCAGCAACTTCGACGAATTAAGTTGGCTGGGCAAGGTGGGCGACTACTTCTGGCACCTGGTGCTGCCGATCACCGCGCTGGTGATCGGTAACTTCGCCACCATGACCTTGCTGACCAAAAACAGCTTCCTCGATGAAATCGGCAAGCAGTACGTGATCACCGCCAAAGCCAAAGGGCTGACCCAGCGCCGCGTGCTGTACGGGCACGTATTCCGCAACGCGATGCTGTTGGTGATCGCTGGTTTCCCGTCGGCATTCATTGGCATTTTCTTCACCGGCTCGTTGCTGGTCGAAGTGATCTTTTCCCTCGACGGCCTGGGCCTGATGAGCTTTGAAGCCGCGATCAACCGCGATTACCCGGTGGTGTTCGGCACCCTGTTCATCTTCACCTTGCTGGGCCTGGTGGTGAAGCTGATCGGCGACCTGACCTACACGCTGGTTGACCCACGTATCGACTTCGACCGCAGGGATCATTGATATGACGTTGTCCCCTCTCAATCGACGCCGTTTCGAACGCTTCAAGGCCAACAAACGCGGCTGGTGGTCGCTGTGGCTGTTCCTGATCCTGTTCGGCGCAAGCCTGGGCGCCGAGTTGATCGCCAACGACAAGCCGCTCGCCGTGCGTTACGACGGTCAGTGGTATTTCCCGGTGTTCGAGCGCTACCCGGAAACCACGTTCGGCGGGGAATTCCCGCTGGAGGCCAACTACAAGAGCCCGTACATCAAGGAGCTGCTCGCGGCCAAGGGCGGCTGGACACTGTGGGCGCCGATCCCGTTCAGTTATCAGAGCATCAACTACGACTTGAAAGTCCCGGCGCCTGCGCCACCGTCGCGGGATAACCTGCTCGGCACCGATGATCAGGGACGTGACGTGCTCGCGCGGGTGATCTATGGCTTCCGGGTGTCGGTGCTGTTCGCCCTGACGCTGACCGTGCTCAGCTCCATCATCGGCGTCATCGCCGGCGCCCTGCAGGGTTTCTACGGTGGCTGGGTCGATCTGGTCGGCCAGCGCTTTCTGGAGATCTGGTCCGGCCTGCCCGTGCTTTATCTGCTGATCATCCTGGCCAGCTTCGTACAGCCCAATTTCTGGTGGCTGCTGGGCATCATGCTGCTGTTCTCCTGGATGAGCCTGGTGGATGTCGTGCGTGCCGAATTCCTGCGTGGTCGCAACCTGGAGTACGTGCGCGCGGCGCGAGCGCTGGGGATGCAGAACGGCGCGATCATGTTCCGCCACATCCTGCCCAACGCCATGGTCTCGACCATGACCTTCATGCCTTTCATCCTCACCGGCGCGATCGGCACACTGACCGCGCTGGACTTCCTGGGTTTCGGCCTGCCCGCCGGCTCCCCCTCGCTGGGCGAACTGGTCGCGCAGGGCAAATCCAACCTGCAGGCGCCGTGGCTGGGCATCAGTGCCTTTGCCGTGCTGGCGATCATGTTGAGTCTGCTGGTGTTCATCGGCGAATCCGCCCGTGACGCATTCGACCCGAGGAAATGAGATGAATCAGGACAATCTGATCGAAATCCGCGACCTGGCCGTCGAGTTCGTCGCAGGCCAGAACACTCAGCGCGTGGTCGAAGGCATCAGCTTCGATATCCGTAAGGGCGAGACCCTGGCGCTCGTCGGCGAGAGCGGTTCGGGCAAGTCGGTCACCGCCCATTCGATTCTGCGACTTCTGCCCTACCCGCTGGCCCGGCACCCGTCCGGCACGATCCGGTATGGTGGCCACGACCTGTTGACCGCCAGCGAGAAACGCATGCGGGCGATTCGCGGCAATCGCATCGCGATGATCTTTCAAGAGCCGATGACGTCGCTCAATCCGCTGCAGTCCATCGAAAAGCAGATCAACGAGGTCCTCGGCCTGCACAAAGGCCTGACCGGCAAAGCGGCGACGCGTCGCACCCTTGAACTGCTTGAACTGGTCGGCATTCCCGAACCGTTGAAGCGGCTCAAGGCGTTGCCTCACGAATTGTCCGGCGGCCAGCGACAGCGCGTGATGATTGCCATGGCGCTGGCCAATGAGCCTGAGCTGCTGATCGCCGACGAACCGACGACCGCGCTGGACGTCACCGTTCAGCTGAAAATCCTCAAGCTGCTGAAAGAATTACAGGGCCGGCTGGGCATGGCGCTGTTGCTGATCAGTCACGATTTGAACGTGGTTCGACAAATAGCTGACCGAGTATGTGTCATGCAGCGCGGTTGCATCGTCGAACAGGCATCGTGCGAGGAGCTGTTCCGCGCACCGCAGCATCCGTACACCGTCGAGCTGCTCAGCGCCGAGCCCAAGGGCGGACCTTCGGACAATGCGCCGGGCGCGCCAATGCTGGAAGTCGAGGACCTGAAAGTCTGGTTCCCGATCAAGAAAGGCGTGTTCAAGCGGACCGTCGATCACGTCAAAGCAGTCGACGGCATCCACTTCAGTCTGCCCAAGGGCCAGACGCTGGGGATTGTCGGTGAAAGCGGCTCGGGCAAATCGACGCTGGGTCTGGCGATTCTTCGGTTGATTCGCAGTGAGGGCGAGATACGCTTTCATGGTCAGTCGCTGTCGACGCTCAATCAGCATCAGGTTCGACCGCTGCGGCGGCAGATGCAGGTGGTGTTTCAGGACCCGTTCGGCAGCCTGAGCCCGCGCATGTCGGTGTGTGACATCGTTGGCGAGGGCCTGCGCATCCACAAGATCGGCACGCCGGTGGAACAGGAGGCGGCGGTGGTTGCGGCGCTCAAGGAGGTCGGTCTGGACCCGGAAACCCGGCACCGCTATCCCCACGAGTTTTCCGGTGGGCAACGGCAAAGGATCGCCATAGCCCGGGCATTAGTGTTAAAACCGGCGCTGATTTTGCTGGACGAGCCGACTTCGGCCCTCGACCGCACCGTTCAGCGTCAAGTGGTGGAGCTTTTGCGCTCCCTGCAAACCAAGTACAACCTGACGTATTTGTTTATCAGCCATGACCTGGCGGTAGTCAAAGCGTTGAGCCACCAACTGATGGTGGTCAAACAAGGCCAAGTGGTCGAACAGGGTGTGGCAGAGGACATCTTCGCCGCACCGCAACATCCTTATACACAGCAGCTGCTGGAGGCCGCCTTCCTGGCGCCGGCAGCTGTCGATTAACCTGAAGAGGAACAAACCATGGGTTTTCTCGCCGGTAAGCGCGTCCTGATCGTCGGTGTCGCCAGCAAACTGTCCATCGCATCCGGCATCGCTGCCGCCATGCATCGCGAGGGCGCTGAGCTTGCCTTCACCTACCAGAACGAAAAACTCAAAGGCCGCGTGGAAGAATTCGCTGCTGGCTGGGGTTCGAACGCTGAACTGTGCTTCCCTTGCGACGTGGCCAGCGATGAAGAAATCGCCAAGGTCTTCGAAGAGCTGAGCAAGAAGTGGGACGGCCTGGACTGCATCGTGCACTCGGTCGGCTTTGCACCAGGCGACCAGCTGGATGGCGACTTCACCCAAGCCACCACCCGTGATGGTTTCCGTATCGCTCACGACATCAGCGCCTACAGCTTCGTGGCCCTGGCCAAGGCTGGCCGCGAACTGATGAAAGGCCGCAATGGCAGCCTGTTGACCCTGTCTTACCTGGGCGCCGAGCGCACCATGCCGAACTACAACGTGATGGGCATGGCCAAAGCCAGCCTGGAAGCGGGCGTACGTTACCTGGCACGCAGCCTGGGCCCGGACGGTACTCGGGTCAACGCGGTTTCGGCAGGTCCGATCCGTACCCTCGCCGCTTCCGGCATCAAGAACTTCCGCAAGATGCTCGACGCCAACGAAGCGCAGACGCCTCTGCGTCGTAACGTGACCATCGATGAAGTCGGCAACGCCGGCGCATTCCTGTGCTCGGACCTGGCGTCCGGTGTCAGCGGTGAAATCATGTACGTCGACGGTGGCTTCAACACCACGGCGATGGGTGATCTGGAAGGTTGATGCATTAGCGTCAGTGCCGTTCCTGTAGACGCCGGCTCGCCGGCGATGACGGTGGGTCAGTCAGCGATGTGCTGAATGGCCTGCCGTTTTTTTTGGATGTCAGGATCGGTGGCTTTTCGGCTAAAGCCGGTCCTTCGGTTTGTCGGCAGTGCTCACTGGAACTGGCTTCGGCTGAACGGTCCTGCATCGTCGCAAAGCCACTGCAATCACCTGTAAACAAAAAGCCCCGACTCTCACGAGCCGGGGCTTTTGATTTTCAGCGGGACGCGACGATCAATACTTCTCGATCTTCGCCGCCGATTGCAACTGCGCCTGATACGACTCGAAGTCCTGACGGCCCTCGCGGGACGCGAGGAAGCGACGGTACTGCGTCTTCTCGGCATCGGTCGCCGGCGCTGCCTGATTCACGCCATTGAGGCGCACAATCACGAAGCTTCCATCGGCGGCCGTCAGACTGCCATAGACCGGCTTGTCCTTGCCTTCAGGCTTGGGCATGCGGAACAGCGCCTGCAAGACCTGAGGATCAACGCCCTCCTGACTGCGCGAAGCCGCTTCCACGACCTTCCAGCTCTGACCTTCCTGCTTGGTCGCCGCATACGGAACCTTGCCGTCACGCAGACCTGCCAGCAGCGCCTCGCCCTTGGCCTTTACAGCCTCGCTGGCGCGGTCTTTGGTCAATTGCGCGCGGATAGGCGCAGCGACCGCCTCCAGTGGCAACTGCTCAGGCTGACGATGCTCCTTCACGTGCACGACAACCACCGTCTCAGGATCAAGCTCGAGCGCGGAACTGTTGGAACCTTCTTCCATCACTTCCTGACTGAAAGCGGCCTGGATCACGGCGCGATTGGCTGCGATGCCTTCCCCGCCCTCACGGCCGAACGGCGCAGTGGTCTGAACCTTCAGGCCCAGGTCCTGAGCCGGCTGTACCAGATCGGAAGCTTCATACGCGGCGTCCTGCAACTTCTTGCTGGCATCGACGTACTTCTGCTCAACCTGCAGCGACTTCAGGTCGTGAGTCAGTTTGTCCTTCAGACTGGCGAACGACGGAACCGATGGTGCCTCGACACCCAGCAACTTGATCAGGTGCCAGCCGAACTGGCTGCGAACCGGGGTCGATACCTGATTTTTGTTCAGCGCGTACAGTGCGTCTTCGAAGGCCGGATCGTAAACGCCTTTACCGGCGTAACCCAGGTCACCGCCTTTGCTCGACGAGCCCGGGTCCTGCGAAAACTCCTTGGCCAGCGCGGCGAAATCCTCGCCTTTGGCCAGACGCTGCTGAATCTCTTCGATCTTGGCTTTCGCCTGCGCATCGCTGGTCTTGTCGTTGACTTCAATCAGGATGTGCGCAGCGCGACGCTGTTCGGCCAGGTTGGAGATTTCTTTCTGATAGGCCGCTTGCAGGTCTTCGTCCTTCACCGACACCTTGTCGAAGAACGAGGATTTCTTCAGCTCGATGTAATCGAGAACGACCTGTTCAGGGCTCAGAAACTCTTTGGCGTGCTGGTCGTAGTGCGCCTTGACCTCGTCGTCGGCGACTTTCACATTCGACGGATCGGCAGGCAGCGTCAGCGTGGCGAAGTCGCGCGTTTGCTTCTCCAGACGCGCGAAGGCATCCACCTGAGCATCGGTGACGAAGGCACTGCCGCCAATGCCGGCGCGCACCTGACCGATCAGCATTTCCTGACCGAGGATCTCGCGGAACTGCATGCGGCTGTAGCCCAGCTGACGCACGACCTGGTCGAAACGATCGGCGTTGAATTTGCCGTCCACCTGAAACTCGGGCGTCAACAGGATCTGCTGATCCAGCGAGGCCTCGGAAAAGCCGAACTTGGCGTCGGCTGCGCCCTGCAGCAGCAACTTGCGATCGATCAGGCCTTTGAGGGCCGAATCACGCAGCATCTGCTCGTTGAGCATCGCCGGGTCGAAATCCTTGCCCAACTGTTGCATCAGCTGACGGCGCTGCATTTCAACGGCCTGGCCCAACTCGACCTGTGTGATCTCGTCGCCATTGACCTTCGCGGCATCCTGAGAATGGCCCGTGGCCCTGAAAATGGCATCGAAACCCGTCAGCGCCATCAGGGCCATGATGACCCCGATAATAGTCTTGGCAATCCAGCCTTGTGAATTGTCCCTGATATTCTGCAGCATGCGTCCCCCAGAGGGTTGTACTCGACTCTCAAAGCTGCGACACACGGAGCGGAGCGTGGGTGAAATCCGGATAGAAGAAAGGCGCATCCGAGGATGCGCCTTCTCGTAACTTACGTGTAAAGCGGACAGGGTTCGCAATTGCGTCCCCTGAGGTGACAGGCCAGCGCTTGACCAACCGCACTTGCCGCTTCACGACCCGAACAGAATAACCCTGTTGCGGGCGGGCAAAGGTAAAAAAGAAACTTAGTTGACTGCTTCTTTCAGAGCTTTACCGGCTTTGAAGCCTGGTTTCTTGGCAGCCGGGATTTCCAGAGTCTTACCGGTCTGTGGGTTACGGCCGGTACGAGCAGGACGATCAGTCACGGAGAAAGTGCCGAAGCCAACCAGTACAACAGAGTCGCCAGCCTTAAGAGCGCCAGTGACGGATTCGATTACTGCGTCCAGCGCACGGCCAGCAGCAGCTTTCGGGATGTCAGCGGATGCGGCGATAGCATCAATCAGTTCCGACTTGTTCACTCTAAGTCCCCTTATGTCTATATTGAGTATATTTCTAAGTTTTTTGGTGTAGCCAAACGAACACTGTATGGCCTGATGAGGCTTGAAGAGCCGCTTTATAACAAGGGCTCTAAAAAGCTGTCAAGGAAGGCCCCCCAGACTAATGCGTGCTAATTCTTTCCTTGGAATCGGACTCGCGTTTTTCATCCTTTGCAACCATCTCCGGAGCCACATCCGGCAAGGGCTCCGGCGCGTATTGCAGCGCAATTTGCAGGACTTCGTCAATCCATTTAACCGGTTTGATCTGCAGATCCTGCTTGATATTGTCCGGAATTTCTTTCAAATCCCGTACGTTTTCTTCCGGGATGATCACCGTTTTAATTCCACCACGGTGAGCGGCCAGCAGTTTTTCCTTCAAACCGCCAATTGCCAGAACCTGACCACGCAGGGTGATTTCACCCGTCATTGCGACATCCGCACGAACAGGGATCTGTGTCAGCGCTGAAACCAGCGCCGTGCACATGCCTACACCCGCGCTAGGGCCGTCTTTAGGCGTCGCGCCTTCCGGCATGTGGATGTGCGTGTCGCGCTTCTCGTGGAAGTCCAGAGGAATGCCCAGACTCTTGGCACGACTGCGCACGACCGTCAGCGCAGCAGTGATCGATTCGACCATCACATCGCCCAGCGAACCGGTTTTGATCAACTGACCCTTACCCGGCACGACGGCCGCTTCGATCGTCAGCAACTCACCCCCGACCTGAGTCCAGGCAAGACCTGTCACTTGACCGATCTGGTCCTGTTGTTCAGCCAGACCGTAGCGGAATTTGCGTACGCCGAGGAAGTTTTCCAGCATCGCGGCGGTGACCACGACAGTGAAACGCTTCTCGTGGGCGTGTTCCTTGACCGCCTTGCGGCAGACCTTGGCGATCTGACGCTCAAGGCTACGCACACCGGCTTCACGTGTGTAATACCGGATAATGTCGCGTATGGCCTCTTCTTCGAACTCGATTTCGCCCTTCTTCAGGCCGTTGGCAGCGATCTGCTTGGGCGAGAGGTACTTGGTGGCGATGTTGATCTTCTCGTCTTCGGTATAACCCGGCAGACGGATCACTTCCATGCGGTCCAGCAGGGCCGCAGGAATATTCATTGAGTTCGCGGTGCAGAGGAACATCACATCGGACAGGTCGTAATCGACTTCCAGATAGTGATCGTTGAAGTTGTGGTTCTGCTCGGGATCGAGCACTTCCAGCAACGCAGACGCGGGATCACCGCGCATGTCGCTGCCCATCTTGTCGATTTCGTCCAGCAGGAACAGCGGGTTGCGCACGCCCACCTTGGTCATCTTCTGAATCAGACGACCAGGCATCGAACCGATGTAGGTGCGGCGGTGACCGCGAATCTCGGCCTCGTCACGCACACCACCGAGCGCCATGCGCACGAATTTGCGATTGGTCGCGTGGGCAATCGACTCGGCCAGCGAGGTCTTACCCACGCCCGGAGGACCGACCAGGCACAGCACCGGGCCACGAATCTTCTTCACGCGCTTCTGCACGGCGAGGTATTCGAGGATGCGTTCTTTGACTTCTTCCAGACCGTAGTGGTCGGCATCGAGGATGTCTTCAGCCCGCGCCAGGTCCAGACGCACCTTGCTTTGCGCTTTCCACGGCACCTGGACCAGCCAGTCGATGTAGGAACGAACGACCGTCGCTTCCGCGGACATGGGCGACATCTGCTTGAGCTTGTTCAGCTCGGCGGTGGCCTTGGTCATGGCGTCTTTTGGCAGGCCAGCGGCATCGATACGCTTTTTCAGCTCCTCGATCTCGTTGTGGCCTTCGTCGCTGTCGCCGAGCTCTTTCTGAATGGCCTTCATCTGCTCATTCAGGTAGTACTCGCGTTGACTGCGCTCCATTTGCTTTTTGACCCGGCCACGAATGCGCTTCTCGACCTGGAGCAGGTCGATTTCGGCATCCAGCAGCGCCAGCACGTGTTCGACGCGGGCCGGCAAATCGATGATTTCTAGGATCTCCTGCTTCTGCTCGATCTTCAGCGCCATGTGAGCGGCCATGGTATCGACCAGACGGCCTGGCTCATCGATGCTGTTGAGCGAAGACAGGACTTCAGCCGGGACTTTTTTGCCCAACTGCACATATTGTTCGAACTGCGCCAACAGGCTGCGCACGAACACTTCGGATTCACGGTCCGGGGCATCGACTTCGTCGATCAGCGCCACTTCGGCGCGGCAATGGCCGTCGACCTCGATGAAACGCTCGACAGAGCCGCGCTGCTCGCCTTCGACCAGCACTTTCACAGTGCCGTCAGGCAGTTTGAGCAACTGCAACACGGTTGCAATCGTACCCACGCTATAAAGAGCGTCTTCACCAGGATCATCGTCTGCAGGGTTTCTTTGCGCGAGCAGCAGGATCTGCTTGTCACCTGTCATCGCGGCCTCAAGGGCCTCGATGGACTTCTCGCGCCCCACGAACAGTGGGATAACCATATGCGGATAAACCACGACATCGCGCAATGGCAAAAGAGGCAATTCAATGGTCGTCTTCATGATTTCGCCTCTACGGCGGCCATAAGGCCATGGACAGATAGAAATGAGCTGAAAACCAAGATGGGGGTAGCTACCCAAAAAAACAAGCGTCTATTGGCGTTAATGCGAAAGAGACGTTGAAATGCAAAAAGGGGCCCGTGGGCCCCTTTTCTGTTCCAGTCGCCCGATGCGCTGCCCGAAGGCTTACGCGTCAGGAGCCGCCTTGGCAGGTGGCTCGCTGTTTTCATAGATCAACAGCGGCTTGGAGGTTCCTTCGATCACGCTCTCGTCGATCACCACCTTGCTCACGTCGGTTTGCGACGGGATCTCGTACATGGTATCGAGCAATACGCCTTCGAGGATGGAGCGCAGGCCACGGGCACCGGTCTTGCGCTCAAGCGCACGACGAGCAACCGATTTCAGCGCATCAGTGCGGAATTCCAGATCCACACCTTCCATCTCGAACAGCTTGCCGTATTGCTTGGTCAGCGCGTTCTTCGGCTCGGTCAGAATCTGCATCAGCGCAGCTTCGTCCAGCTCGTCCAGCGTGGCCAGTACTGGCAGACGGCCAACGAATTCCGGAATCAGACCAAACTTGACCAGATCGTCAGGTTCGACCTCACGCAGGGACTCGCCCACCTTCTTGCCCTCTTCCTTGCTGCGAACTTCGGCGTTGAAGCCAATGCCGCCTTTGGTGGAGCGATTCTGGATGACCTTTTCCAGGCCAGAGAACGCGCCGCCGCAGATGAAGAGAATGTTACGCGTGTCCACCTGCAGGAACTCCTGCTGGGGATGCTTGCGACCACCTTGCGGCGGAACGGAAGCCACAGTGCCCTCGATCAGCTTGAGCAGAGCTTGCTGCACGCCCTCGCCCGAGACGTCACGGGTAATCGAAGGGTTGTCGGATTTACGCGAAATCTTGTCGATTTCGTCGATGTAGACGATGCCCATCTGGGCTTTTTCCACATCGTAATCGCACTTCTGCAACAACTTCTGGATGATGTTTTCCACGTCTTCACCGACATAACCGGCTTCGGTCAGAGTCGTGGCGTCGGCGATGGTGAACGGTACGTTGAGCAAACGTGCCAGCGTTTCCGCCAGCAGGGTCTTGCCGGAGCCCGTAGGGCCGATCAGCAGGATGTTGCTCTTGCCCAGTTCGACATCGTCGTTTTTCTTGTCGCGCTGGTTCAGACGCTTGTAGTGGTTGTACACCGCTACTGCGAGAACCTTCTTCGCACGTTCCTGACCAATCACGTACTGGTCAAGGATGGCGCTGATTTCTTTCGGCGATGGCAATTTATGCGCGCTGCTTTCTGCCTGTGCTTCCTGCACCTCCTCGCGGATGATGTCATTGCACAGGTCGACGCACTCGTCACAAACAAATACCGAGGGGCCGGCAATCAACTTGCGTACTTCATGCTGGCTTTTGCCGCAGAAGGAGCAATAAAGCAGTTTGCCGTTGTCCTCGCCGTTGCGGGTGTCAGTCATTCGATCGATCCAATCCGGTAGGCTTGCAACACAAGATGAAGGCAATTGCTGGATTTTTCAAGTCCGCAGGTGGCGGGTAAATCCCGCCACCCGGGATAAGCGCCCGTCAGGCGGTCATTTGCCGTTTGTCGAGAACAGCGTCAACCAGACCGTATTCAGCAGCGCGTTCGGCGCTCATGAAGTTGTCACGGTTGGTGTCACGCTCGATGTTTTCCAGCGATTGGCCCGTGTGGTGAGCCAGCAGCTCGTTCAGGCGCTGGCGAATGTAGAGGATTTCCTTGGCGTGAATGTCGATGTCCGACGCCTGCCCCTGGAAACCACCCAGCGGCTGGTGAATCATCACGCGCGAGTTGGGCAATGCGAAACGCTTGCCCTTGGCACCGCCGGCCAGCAGGAAAGCGCCCATGCTGCAGGCCTGACCCATTACGGTAGTGGAAACGTCCGGCTTGATGAATTGCATGGTGTCGTAGATCGCCATGCCCGCAGTCACCGAACCGCCAGGAGAGTTGATGTAGAGATGGATGTCCTTGTCCGGGTTTTCCGCTTCAAGGAACAGCAGTTGCGCCGAGATCAGGTTGGCCATGTAATCCTCTACGGGGCCTACCAGAAAGATCACTCGCTCCTTGAGCAGGCGAGAGTAGATGTCATAGGCGCGTTCGCCACGGGCGGACTGCTCGATAACCATCGGGACCAGGCCGCCAGCGGCCTGGATGTCAGAGTTCTGCTGAATATAAGAATTGCCGGACATGTCCTGCATTCACTCCCAAATAGTCATGTCTTGAATACGCATAAGCCAGCTCGAAGGCTGGCTTATGGTGTTTTCGAACGAGAGAAAAGATCAGTCGGCTTGTGGAGCTTCTACCGGCTTGACAGCTTCTTCGTACGAGACCGCTTTATCGGTCACGCTCGCTTTCTGCAAAACAGTATCCACAACTTGTTCTTCCAGCACAACCGAACGCACTTCGTTCATCTGCTGTTCGTTCTTGTAGTACCAGGCGACGACTTGCTCTGGCTCCTGGTAAGCGGAAGCCATTTCCTGGATCAGCTCGCGAACGCGGGCTTCGTCAGGCTTGAGGTCGAACTGCTTGACCACTTCAGCAACGATCAGACCCAGCTCGACGCGGCGCTTGGCCTGCTCTTCGAACAGCTCGGCTGGCAGCTGGTCCGGCTTGATGTTGCCGCCAAACTGCTGAACGGCCTGAACGCGTAGACGGTTCACTTCGTTTTCCAGCAGCGCCTTCGGCACTTCGATCGGGTTGGCGGCCAGCAGACCGTCCATTACCTGATTCTTGACCTTGGACTTGATGGCCTGACGCAGCTCGCGCTCCATGTTCTTGCGAACTTCGGTGCGGAAGCCTTCGATGCCGGTTTCCTTGATGCCGAACTGATTGAAGAATGCTTCATTCAGCTCAGGCAGGGTCGGCGCCGAAACGGTGTTGACGGTCACAGTGAACTCGGCAGTTTTGCCGGCCAGTTCCAGGTTCTGATAGTCCTCAGGGAACGTCAGGTTCAGAACGCGCTCTTCACCGGCTTTTGCACCGACCAGGCCATCTTCGAAACCAGGGATCATGCGACCCGAACCCAGCACCAGCTGAGTACCGGTGGCCGAACCGCCAGCGAACGCTTCGCCGTCGATCTTGCCAACGAAGTCGATGTTCAGCTGGTCTTCGTTCTGCGCAGCACGGTCGGCCACTTCGAAGCTGACGTTCTGCTTGCGCAGGATTTCCAGCATGTTGTCCAGATCGGAATCTGCAACTTCAGCCGACAGACGCTCGACGGAAACGGATTCGAAACCGGCAACGGAGAATTCAGGGAACACTTCGAAAGTGGCGACGTACTCGAGGTCTTTGCCTTTTTCGAAGGATTTTGGCTCGACGGAAGGTGCGCCGGCCGGGTTCAGCTTTTGCTCAACGACAGCTTCGTAGAAGGTCGCCTGGATCAGGTCGCCCAGCGCTTCCTGGCGAGCGCCGTCTTCGTAACGCTGGCGGATCACGCTCATAGGCACTTTGCCTGGGCGGAAGCCCGGGATCTTGGCTTTACGTGCGGTCTGCTGCAGACGCTTGTTGACTTCGGTCTCGATGCGCTCAGCTGGCACGCCAATGGTCATGCGGCGCTCGAGAGCGGAAGTGTTTTCAACAGAAACTTGCATGGATATTCCTCGTTGCACAGACGTTAGCCGGCCGTTTCCGACCCCAGAATCAAGGGCAAGCATTCTAGTGGGTCAAACTCAAGAAGTCACCCTACCGAAGGAGGGTAAATACAGCGGAATGCAACCAGAGAAGTGCAGGCAGAAAATTCCACCCTCGCGAGCTGTCTGGAACGCGGCTGATGCGCACCTATATAAAGGAAGCGAAAGCGCGGCCGGACGTCGATCCAGTCCCTGGAAACATACCGGACGAGCCCGCTATCGACAGAAAAGACGGACCCGCACAGCGATGAAACCAATACCTCGAAACAAAAAAAGCCGCACGAGGCGGCTTTTTCTTACCTTGGGACACTGGAGGCGCCATCAAGGTCTGTAGCTGGTGCGGACGAAGAGACTCGAACTCTTACGCCTCGCGGCGCTGGAACCTAAATCCAGTGTGTCTACCAATTCCACCACGTCCGCGTGTGAAGCGCTTAAAGCAAAGGCGCCAGATTATGCATCTGGCGCCTTCTTCGAATATGGGGTGGACGATGGGGATCGAACCCACGACAACAGGAGTCACAATCCTGTGCTCTACCAACTGAGCTACGCCCACCATATTGCGTTGTAACCGAGACACTCCATCAGAGTGCTACTTGTGCCAAAGCTGCCGTTAATGGCGCACCCGGCAGGACTCGAACCTGCGACCATCCGCTTAGAAGGCGGATGCTCTATCCAGCTGAGCTACGGGCGCTTATTTAATTTGCATCTTGCGAGTACAAATTAAGAGCTTTCAATCACGCTGAGCCGATCTGAACTCTACCTGACTTAATCAACCTTTCGACCTGACTCACCGCTTCCGGCTTATCGTGTCTGGGGTTGTGCCCGACAAGTGCGACGAATCTTATAGACGGTCCCCGGGGTCGTCAACACTTTTTTCTAAAAAATTCAGTTAATTAAAGGGCTTAGCTTATTAAGCGGACCAATCGCCTTTGCCCTTGCGTCAGGTCATGCGAGAATGCGCGCTCTTTTTCCCTCCCTTCCGATGGTTAATCACGCGTAATGACTGCAAAACTAATAGACGGCAAAGCGATCGCAGCCAACCTGCGCCAGCAGATCGCCCAACGAGTCGCCGAGCGTCGCGAGCAAGGCCTGCGCACGCCAGGCCTCGCGGTGATTCTGGTCGGCAGCGACCCCGCCTCTCAGGTTTACGTCTCGCACAAACGCAAAGACTGCGAAGAGGTCGGCTTCATCTCCCGCGCCTATGACCTGCCCAGCGAAACCACCCAGACCGAACTGACCGATTTGATCGACAGCCTCAATGACGATCCGGCCATCGACGGCATCCTGCTGCAGTTGCCACTGCCCGAGCATCTCGAATCGAGCAGCCTGCTGGAGCGCATTCGCCCGGACAAGGACGTTGACGGCTTCCATCCTTATAACGTCGGTCGTCTGGCCCAACGCATTCCGCTGCTGCGGCCCTGCACACCCAAAGGCATCATGACGCTGCTGGAAAGCACCGGCGTCGATCTGTACGGCAAGGACGCAGTGGTCGTCGGCGCTTCCAATATCGTCGGGCGCCCGATGGCCATGGAATTGTTGCTGGCCGGCTGCACCGTGACCGTAACCCACCGCTTCACTCAGGACCTACCGGGCCACGTCAGCCGTGCCGATCTGGTGGTCGTCGCCGCCGGCAAGCCGGGTCTGGTCAAAGGGGAATGGATCAAGGAAGGCGCCATCGTCATCGACGTCGGCATCAACCGCCAGGATGACGGCAAGCTGGTGGGCGACGTGGTCTACGAGACCGCCCTGCCCCGCGCCGGCTGGATCACGCCAGTGCCAGGCGGCGTTGGCCCGATGACCCGCGCATGCCTGCTGGAGAACACCCTGTATGCAGCGGAAACGCTGCACGGCTGATCGAAGCATTGCGCACATGAAAAACGGCACCCGAAGGTGCCGTTTTTTTATTGCTTCAGATAAGCCGCTTAGCCGCTTAGCCGCTTACTTCTTGGCTGCTTCCCAGCTCTTCAGCAGATCCGAATACGCGATGGTTTCGCCCTTCGGTTTTTCGTTGGCCAGTTTGCGTTGTGGCGCGAGGAACTTGCCGCCGCTCTTCTCGGCCTTGGTGTACCACTCTTCAGCCTTGGCTTCCGGGTTCATCTTCGGCGCACAACCGCTGGCGTCCTGAACCTTGGAGCGCTCGATGCGGGTCATGATCGCGTCCTGATCCTTGGCCAGACCGTCGAGCGCCGCCTGTGCGGTTTTCTCGCCGGTCACGGCTTCGGCCACATGGCTCCACCACAGCTGCGCCAGTTTCGGATAATCCGGCACGTTGGTGCCGGTCGGCGACCATTGCACGCGCGCAGGGCTGCGGTAGAACTCGACCAGACCACCGAGCTTCGGCGCCAGCGCGGTCATCTCCTTGGAGTTGATGTCCGACTCACGAATCGGCGTCAGGCCGACGATGGTTTTCTTCAACGAGACCGATTTGGAGGTCACGAACTGCGCGTACAGCCAGGCCGCATTGCGCTTCTTCTCGTCGGATGACTTGAGGAAGGTCCACGAACCCACGTCCTGATAGCCCAGCTTCATGCCTTCTTTCCAGTACGGCCCTTTAGGCGATGGCGCCATCCGCCACTTCGGCGTGCCGTCGGCATTCATCACCGGCAGGCCAGGCTTGGTCATGTCGGCGGTAAACGCGGTGTACCAGAAGATCTGTTGCGCGACGTTGCCCTGAGACGGGACCGGGCCCGATTCGGAGAAGGTCATGCCCGCTGCTTCAGGCGGCGCGTAGGCCTTGAGCCAATCGATGTATTTCTGAGTCGCGTAAACAGCCGCCGGGCCGTTGGTGTCGCCGCCGCGGGTGATGCTCGAGCCGACCGGATGGCAGTCCTCGACGCGAATACCCCACTCGTCCACCGGCAGACCGTTGGGCAGGCCTTTGTCGCCGCTGCCGGCCATGGAGAACCAGGCGTCCGTGAAGCGCCAGCCCAGCGACGGGTCTTTCTTGCCGTAGTCCATGTGGCCATACACTTTCTTGCCGTCGATTTCCTTGACGTCTTCGCTGAAGAATTTGGCGATGTCTTCGTACGCCGACCAGTTGACCGGCACACCAAGCTCATAGCCGTACTTGGCCTTGAACTTCTCTTTCAGGTCAGGACGCTCGAACCAGTCGGCACGGAACCAGTACAGGTTGGCGAACTGTTGGTCGGGCAGTTGGTACAGCTTGCCGTCCGGCGCCGTGGTGAACGAGGTGCCGATGAAGTCTTTGATGTCGAGCGTAGGCGACGTGACTTTCGCGCCTTCAGGGCTGTTCATCAGATCGGTCAGCGACAGCGCTTTGCCGTAACGGAAATGGGTACCGATCAGGTCGGAGTCGTTGACCCAGCCGTCATAGATACTTTTGTCCGACTGCATTGCCGTCTGCAGCTTCTCGATCACGTCACCTTCCTGCAGCAAGTCGTGGGTGACTTTGATGCCGGTGATTTCGGTGAAGGCCTTGGCCAGGGTCTTGGATTCGTACTCATGGGTGGTCAAGGTTTCGGAAACGACCTTGATGTCCATGCCGCGAAACGGCTCGGCAGCCTTGATGAACCACTCCAGTTCCTTGAGCTGGTCAGCATCGGACAGGGTCGTCGGCTTGAACTCGCTGGCCGCCCACTTCTTCGCGGCATCCTCGTACTGGTCCGCCCACGCCGACACGCTCAGGCCACTGAGCATGACCATCGTCGCTACCGTCACACTATGTCGCAGCTTGTTTTTCTTATTGAACATAGACACCTCCAGTGTTGAATCTTATGTAGTCCCGCTTTGCAAAACCGTTTGCACCGCTTTTTCTGTAGGAGTGAGCTTGCTCGCGATGGCGGTCTGTCAGAAATCACATCAGTGGCTGACGGATCGCTATCGCGAGCAAGCTCACTCCTACAAGTGTTCATTCATTTCCTTTCAACCCCAACGCATTACCACCAACAGCCAGACCAGGGACAGCCCGGAGGCGACCCAGATGCTCCAGTCGGTCGCGCCGATCACCAGCAAGTGCAGGTAGGCGCTGCCGAGAAGACCGATGAACAGCCGGTCGCCACGGGTGGTGGCGATCGGCAGGAAACCACGACGTTCGATGCTTGCCGAGCGCAACTCCCAGACGGTCATCGCAACCAGAATGGCAGCGATGGAACCGAAGAAGATCGCGGTCGGCAGTGTCCAGGACATCCACTCCATTTTTCTGACTCCTCAGACACGACCAAGGGCAAAACCCTTGACCACGTGATTGCGAACGAACCAGATCACCAGCATGCCCGGCAGGATGGTCAACACCCCCGCTGCCGCGAGCACGCCCCAGTCGATCCCCGACGCCGATACGGTGCGGGTCATGACCGCCGCGATCGGTTTGGCGTTGACCGATGTCAGGGTCCGCGCCAGCAACAGCTCGACCCAGGAAAACATGAAGCAGAAGAACGCTGTCACACCGATCCCCGAGCCAATCAGCGGGATGAAAATCTTGCCGAAGAACTTGGGAAAGCTATAGCCGTCGATGTAGGCCGTTTCGTCTATCTCCTTCGGCACACCGGACATGAACCCTTCGAGAATCCACACCGCCAATGGCACGTTGAACAGGCAGTGCGCAAGTGCAACGGCAATGTGCGTGTCAAACAGGCCGATGGACGAATAGAGCTGGAAAAACGGCAGCAGAAACACTGCCGGTGGCGCCATGCGGTTGGTCAGCAGCCAGAAGAACAGGTGTTTGTCGCCGAGGAAACGATAGCGTGAAAATGCGTAGGCCGCTGGCAGCGCAACGCTGAGCGAGATCACGGTATTCAGGCAAACGTAGTAGAGCGAGTTGATGTAGCCGCTGTACCAGCTTTCGTCGGTGAAAATCACCTTGTAGTTGGCCCAGGTGAAATCCTGCGGGAACAGGGTCAGACCGCCGAGGATTTCGGTGTTGGTCTTGAAGGACATGTTCACCAGCCAGTAGATCGGCACCAGCAGAAACAGCAGGTAGATCCACAGCGGAATGATTTTTCTCAATGGCAGCTTTTCGCGCTTGTTCACGGGCCGCTCCTCAGTTCTTTTCGCCGTGGGTCATGGCGGTGTAGAACACCCACGACACCAACAGAATGATCAGGAAATACACCAGCGAGAATGCCGCCGCCGGCCCCAGGTCGAACTGGCCCAGCGCCATGGTGGTCAGCGTCTGGCTGAGGAAAGTGGTCGAGTTGCCTGGCCCGCCCCCGGTCAGCACGAAAGGCTCGGTGTAGATCATGAAGCTGTCCATGAAGCGCAACATCACCGCGATCAGCAGCACGCTCTTCATCTTCGGCAACTGAATGTGTCGGAACACTGCCCAATTCGAAGCCCGATCGATACGCGCCGCCTGGTAGTACACGTCCGGAATGGCCCGCAAACCCGAGTAGCACAGCAGCGCCACCAGCGAGGTCCAGTGCCAGACGTCGATCACCAGCACCGTTACCCAGGCGTCCGACGCGTTGGCTGCATAGTTGTAGTTGATGTGCAGAATGTTGTTCAGAAACCAGCCCAGCAGACCGATGTCGCCACGGCCGAAGATCTGCCAGATGGTGCCGACCACGTTCCAGGGAATCAGCAGCGGGATGGTCATCACGATCAGGCACACCGATGACCAGCGGCCTTTGGTCGGCATGGTCAGGGCGATGGCGATGCCGAGCGGAATCTCGATCAGCAGCACACAGCCCGAATAGATGAACTGGCGCAGCAGCGAATCATGCAGACGCGGATCCTGCAGCACCTGCTTGAACCAGTCGGCGCCGACGAAATAGCGACTGGACTGATCGAAGATGTCCTGCACCGAATAGTTGACCACGGTCATCATCGGAATGATGGCGCTGAACGCCACCAGCAGGAATACCGGCAGTACCAGCCACCAGGCTTTGTTGTTCTGGACCTTACTCATGGGGCACCTCGCTGGCCTGCGCGTGAGTCGCGGCGACTTCCAGCAAAAATTCATCGGCGTAGAGCATCAGCCACTGCGCCGGGAAGCTGATCCAGGCCTGGCCTTGCGGCACCGGTTTGTCCTCCTGCAGACGCACCTTGAGTGACTGACCGGCCAGGTTGAGGGTGAGGATCTTGTAGGTCCCCAGGTCCTCGACGTAGGTCACGTCGGCGCACATCGCGTCATCGAACGGGCCGTCCCACACGTGGACGAACTCCGGACGAATGCCGACCTTGAGCGTGCTCCACTGGGTCGCCGCCAGCTTTTGCTGCAGCGCGTCGGGCAAGGGCAGATGGATGCCGCCAAAACCGACGCCGCCCGCCTCGGGCCTGACCTCGATGAGGTTCATGCCCGGGCTGCCGATGAAATAGCCCACGAAGGTGTGATGGGGTTTTTCGAACAGCTCGCGGGGGGTGCCGAACTGCACGATCTGGCCGCCGTACATCACAGCGATCTTGTCGGCGAACGTCGACGCCTCCAGTTGATCGTGGGTGACGTAGACCATGGTGATGTTGAACTGCTCGTGGATCTGCTTGAGCTTGCGCCGCAGCTTCCACTTCAGGTGCGGGTCGATCACGGTCAGCGGTTCGTCGAACAGAATCGCCGAGACGTCATCACGCACCAGACCGCGGCCCATCGACACCTTCTGCTTTTCGTCCGCAGTCAGGCCCTTGGCTTTTTTCTTCAGCAGCGGTTGCAGATCGAGGACGTCGGCGATTTCCTGCACCTTGGCCTGAATTTTCGTTTCTGCCATGCCCTGATTGCGCAATGGGAACGCCAGATTGTCGAACACCGTCATGGTGTCGTAGACCACCGGAAACTGGAAAACCTGAGCGATGTTGCGCTGCTCCGGCGACATGTCGTTGACCACCGTGGAGTCGAACATCACTTTGCCTTCCGACGGACTGAGCAGGCCGGAAATGATGTTGAGCAAAGTCGATTTGCCGCAACCGGACGGCCCGAGCAGCGCATACGCGCCGCCCTGCTCCCAGATGTGGGTCATCTCACGGATGGCGTAGTCTTCCGGGCCCGAAGGCGTAGCGCTGTAACTGTGCGCGAGTTGTTGCAAGCGGATCTCGGCCATCAGGCAACCCTCGCCATGCGCAGGCCCGGCGCCTGGATGAGGCCGCCCTGCTGATCGAATACGAACAATTTGTGAGTCGGGATGTACACGCGAATCGGCGTGTCGACGTCGTACTCGTGCACGCCCGGCAGATGCAGCACCAGCGAGAAGTGCTCGTTGCGCACGTGGAGGAAGGTTTCCGAGCCGCTGATTTCAGCCAGTTCGACCGTGACCGCCAGCTCCAGATCGTCATCGTTGGACGGCACCAGACTCAGGTGGCTGGGGCGCACGCCGAAACGGTACTCGCCATCACCGATCTTGCGCAGGTCCACGTTGAGCGGGAAATGCACGAAGTTGGCGAAGCTGACTTCGTTACCGTCAATACGCCCCGGCATCAGGTTGATCGGCGGCTCGGAGAACAGTTCGGCAGCCAGTACGGTCTTGGGCTGGTGATAGACCTCGGGCGTCTTGCCGTGCTGGATCAGCCGACCTTCGTGGAGGATGGTCGTGGTCCCACCCAGCGCCAGCGCTTCGTTGGGTTCCGTGGTGGCGTAGACGGCGATGGTGTTGCGGGTCTCGAACAGCTGACGCATTTCCTGGCGCAGCTCTTCGCGCAGCTTGTAATCGAGGTTGACCAGCGGCTCGTCGAACAGGATCAGTTCGGCGTCCTTGACCAGCGCGCGGGCCATTGCCGTGCGCTGTTGCTGACCGCCGGAGAGTTCGAGGGGGTAGCGCGCGAGGAATTTTTCGATGCGCAGCATCTTTGCGGTTTCGCGTACGCGGCTGTCGATTTCGTCCTTCGACATCTTCGCCTGACGCAACGGCGAGGCGATGTTGTCGAACACGGTCATGCTCGGGTAGTTGATGAACTGCTGATAAACCATCGAGACATTGCGATGACGCACCGCGACCTGGGTGACATCTTTGCCATTCATCAGTACTCGGCCGCTGTCTGGCTTGTCCAGACCGGCCATCAAGCGCATCAGGCTGGTTTTGCCTGATAAGGTGCGCCCCAGCAATACGTTGAATGAGCCGGGTTCAAAGCTCAGCGACGCATCGTCGATCCAGATCTGACCGTCGACGGCTCGGCTGACGTGCTCAAGCGTGAGAGACATGGCGTGCCCTTTTTATTTGTCTTGTTCAGGGGTGTTGCTGTTCGGCCACTGGCCGGGTCGTGACATTCGTCGACCGCTTGTTGGATAGCGACAATCGTGCCAATCCAGGTTCGCAAGCGCGCCAGACAACCAAGCCCACGATCTAGAGCCTTCGCCGCGCAAAACGCCCTGCATGGTGATTCGTTGGTGAACATAAGTGAACAGAAAATACTGAACACCTGAACAAAATGAACATTGACTTTGAACAATCGTGAACAACAATGGATGGACGTTTCGGGCACGGATGCTCGGCATGAACGCCGTATCCCAAAAACAATAAAAGTACTCGGACGGAGCCATCTACATGGCCACACCAGGCGCATCCCTCGCTCACGACACCATCATTCAGGACTCCTGGGCCCGCTGCCGTCAGTTCGGCCTCGACCATCAGTCCCGTCCCGCTTTCGGCGGCCTTGCACAGCATCAGGTTTCCCAGTTGCTGGAGCGTCATCACTCGCTGGTGCAGACCACTCATCAACAGGTGCTGCCGTTTTACGAGAACATCCTCAGCAACTCCAATTGCCTGATTCTGCTGGCAGACCAGCAAGGCCAGGTGCTCAATTCGTGGGGCACCAAGCGTTTCGTCGAGGCCGACCAGCAAATGGGCTTCGTCGCTGGCGCCAGCTGGCTGGAACAGGGCGTGGGCACTAATGCGATCGGGACGGCGCTGGCGTGTGAGCAGGCCGTTCACATTGAACACGATGAACACTTTCTCAAGGCCAACCGCTTCATGACCGGTTCCGCCGCGCCGATCTTCGACGCTTCACGGCGGATGATCGCCGTGCTCGATGTGTCCAGCGACAGCTTCCTGCCGCCGTCCCACACGCTGGGGATGGTGAAGATGATGAGCCAGACCATTGAAAACCGGCTGATCCTCGATCAGTTTCAGCACAGCCATTTTCAGCTGACGTTCAACACCGGGCTGAACAACCTGGACAGCCAGTGGGCCGGGCTGCTGGTCTTCGACGAGTCCGGCCGCATTCTGTGCGCCAACCGCCGGGCCGATACGCTGCTGGGGGTGAGCCTGTTGCAGGCCAACATCGAAAACCTGTTCAAGGCGCCCGTCACGCACTTGCTCGATCAGCCGGAAGGCCAGCCCTTCGCGCTGCAAGCGTCCGGGCACAACCGCTTTCACTGCCTGCTCAAGCGTCCGAAGGCGCCCGTGCTAAGACTGCATCCGGTGCCGACCCCGAAAAAACCCGACGGCAAAGACGTCGGCACACCCGGTTTCGGCGATGAGAAAGTGGCGAAGGCTGCGAACCAGGCCCAGCGTCTGTTGGAAAAGAATGTCCCGCTGCTCATCCTCGGCGAGACCGGCGCAGGCAAGGAGGTGTTCGTCAAGACGCTGCACCGGGCCAGTTCCCGTGCCGATCAGCCGTTCATTGCCGTGAACTGCGCGGCGATTCCGTCTGAGCTGGTGGAAGCCGAACTGTTTGGCTACGAAAAAGGCGCGTTCACCGGTGCGCACCATAAAGGCAGCATCGGCCTGATCCGCAAGGCGGACAAAGGCACGTTGTTTCTGGATGAAATCGGCGACATGCCCCTGGCCGTGCAAGCGCGTTTGCTGCGGGTGTTGCAGGAGCGATGCGTGCAGCCGCTGGGCAGCAGCGAACTGTTCCCCGTGGACATCCGCATCATTTCCGCAACCCACTGCTCACTGCGCGAACAGGTACAGAGCGGGCGCTTCCGGCAGGATCTGTACTACCGCATCAGTGGCCTGAACCTGGAATTGCCGCCCCTTCGCGAACGCACCGACAAGATCGCGCTGGTGCAGGCGATCTGGGAGCAGCATCGTGAGCCGCAACAGACCGCGGGCTTTGAGCCGTCCGTGCTGGCGTTGTTTGAACGACACCCTTGGCCGGGCAATCTGCGTCAGCTGAGTAATGTTATTCAGGTCGCACTGGCGCTCGCTGACGATCAGCCGATTTCTGCCGAGCATCTGCCAGAGGACTTCTTTGCGGATTTAGAGCTTGCCGATCTGGACCTGGAAAGCCAGGGCAACGGACCGGAGATGGCCTTCAACCGCAAGGCCGTGCTGAATACGCCGGAGGAGTTGAGCGAGTTGTTGCAGGCCGCGGGCGGGAATATTTCGCAGCTGGCCAAGCGGCTGGGGGTGAGCCGGAATACGCTCTACAAGCGGCTGAGGGAGCAGGATCAGCAGGTTTGACAGTTGCGCCTTTGTCTGAAAACGCTGGACTCGCGCAAATTTGTTTCTGCCCGAAGGGCGTAGGAGCTTGGCTTGCCAGCGATCTGGCGCGAAGCGGCAGTAAAACCAGACACCTCGGTAGTGTCAGGCACACCGTGCATACAGAATTTGCTGCCGCTTCGCGCCAGATCGCCTGCAAGCAAGGCTCCTACGGCCTACGGCCAGAATCAAAAACACAGAATGCGATCGCTCTCACGCAACTGCAGAGCGATCCATTCAAGCGATCAGTCCGCCAATCGCCAGGTCGTTGCGCCCTTCCCGTCCTCCAGCACCACGCCCATGGCGGTGAGCTGATCGCGGATGCGGTCGGATTCGGCCCAGTTCTTGTCGACACGTGCTTGCAGGCGCGCGGCGATCAAGGCTTCCACCTCGGCGGCATCGACGCGTCCTTCCGCACCGGCGCGCAGGAAGTCGTCGGCTTCGAGCTGCAACACGCCCAGCACGCTTGCCAGTTGCTTCAAACGTGCCGCAAGACCTGCAGCCGCGGTGACATCACTGTCGCGCAGGCGGTTGATCTCGCGGACCATTTCGAACAGCACCGCACAGGCTTCGGGCGTGCCGAAGTCATCGTCCATCGCCGCCGAGAAACGCTCGACGAACGCTTCGCCGCCGGCAGGCTCGGCAGCCGGAAGACCTTTGAGTGCGTGGTAGAACCGCTCCAGCGCGCCCTTGGATTCTTTCAGGCTGTCTTCGGAATAGTTGATCGCGCTGCGGTAATGGCTCGACACCAGCAGGTAGCGCACCACTTCCGGATGGTATTTATCCAGCACGTCGCGAATGGTGAAGAAGTTGTTCAAGGACTTGGACATCTTCTCGCCATTGATGCGGATCATGCCGCAATGCATCCAGGCATTGGCATAGGTCTTGCCGGTGGCGGCTTCGCTCTGGGCGATTTCGTTTTCGTGGTGCGGAAACTCCAGATCGCTGCCGCCGCCATGAATGTCGAACGTCTCACCCAGGCAGCAGGTGGACATCACCGAGCACTCGATGTGCCAGCCCGGACGGCCGGGGCCCCATGGCGATTCCCAGCTGGGCTCGCCCGGCTTGACGCCTTTCCACAGGACGAAATCCAGCGGGTCGTCTTTCGCTTCGTCGACTTCGATCCGCGCACCGATGCGCAGGTCTTCGATCTTCTTGCGCGACAGCTTGCCGTAACCGAGGAATTTTCCGACGCGGTAGTACACGTCGCCATTGCCCGGCGCGTAGGCGTAGCCCTTGTCAATCAGGCTCTGGATCATGTCATGCATACCGCCGATGTAGTCGGTGGCACGCGGCTCCATGTCCGGCTTGAGGATATTCAGGCGCGCTTCGTCCTCGTGCATCGCATCGATCATGCGCGCGGTCAGTGCGTCGAACGCCTCGCCGTTCTCGCGAGCGCGATTGATGATCTTGTCGTCGATGTCAGTGATGTTGCGCACGTAAGTCAGGTCGTAACCGCTGAAACGCAGCCAGCGGGTCACCAGATCGAACGCCACCATGCTGCGGCCGTGGCCCAGATGGCAGTAGTCGTAAACGGTCATGCCGCAGACGTACATGCGTACCTTGTTGCCATCCAGCGGCTTGAAGACTTCTTTGCTCTTGGTGAGCGTGTTGTAGATCGACAGCACGTTGTGCCCCTTACAAGTACAGCATCAGGTCCAGGAATCGCGCAGGGTCACTGTGCGATTGAATACCGGCTTGCCCGGTTTCGAGTCCTTGATGTCCGCGCAGAAATAACCTTCGCGTTCGAACTGGAAACGGTCTTCCGGCGCGGCTTCGCCCAGCGACGGCTCAGCCCGACAACCGGTCAGGACCTGCAGGGAATCCGGATTGATGTTGTCCAGGAACGTCTGGCCGTCCTCAGCCTTTTCCGGGTTTGCAGAGCGGAACAGGCGATCGTACAGACGCACCTCGCACTCGATGCTTTCAGCGGCCGGGACCCAGTGGATCACACCCTTGACCTTGCGACCTTCCGGGTTCTTGCCCAGCGTGTCCGGGTCATACGAGCAGCGCAGTTCGACGATGTTGCCGTCGGCGTCCTTGATCGCTTCGTCAGCGCGGATCACATAGCTGCCACGCAGGCGCACTTCGCCATTGGGCTCCAGACGCTTGTAGCCCTTTGGCGGCTCTTCCATGAAGTCATCGCGGTCGATGTAGATTTCACGACCGAACGGCAGCTTGCGCACGCCCAGTTCTTCTTTCTGCGGATGACGTGGCAGTTCGAGGTGATCGACCTTGTCTTCCGGGTAGTTGGTGATCACGACCTTCAACGGACGCAGCACGCACATGGCGCGCGGGGCGTTGGCATCCAGGTCCTGACGGATGCTGAATTCGAGCATGCCGAAGTCGACTACGCCGTCGGAACGGTTGGTGCCGATCATTTCGCAGAAATTGCGGATCGACGCCGGTGTGTAGCCGCGACGGCGGAAGCCCGACAGCGTCGACATGCGCGGGTCGTCCCAGCCGTTGACGTGTTTCTCGTCGACCAGTTGCTTGAGCTTGCGCTTGCTGGTGATGGTGTAGTTCAGGTTCAGGCGCGAGAATTCGTACTGACGCGGCTTGCACGGCACCGGCAGGTTGTCGAGGAACCAGTCGTACAGCGGACGATGGCTTTCGAATTCAAGGGTGCAGATCGAGTGAGTGATGCCCTCGATGGCGTCCGACTGACCATGGGTGAAGTCGTAGATCGGGTAGATGCACCACTTGTCACCGGTCTGATGATGGTGAGCATGGCGAATGCGATACAGGATCGGATCGCGCAGGTTCATGTTCGGCGAGGCCATGTCGATCTTGGCACGCAGCACGCGGGCGCCGTCTTCGAACTCACCGGCCTTCATGCGGGCGAACAGGTCCAGGTTTTCCTCGACGCTGCGCTCGCGGAACGGGCTGTTCTTGCCAGGCTCGGTCAGCGTGCCACGGTACTCGCGGGCCTGCTCGGGCGTCAGGTCATCGACGTACGCCTTGCCAGCCTTGATCAGCTCGACAGCCCAGTCGTGCAACTGATCGAAATACTGCGAGGCGTAACGCACTTCGCCAGCCCACTCGAAACCCAGCCATTTGACGTCGCTTTCGATGGCGTCGATGTATTCCTGGTCCTCCTTGGCCGGGTTGGTGTCGTCGAAGCGCAGATGCGTGACACCGCCGAACTCCTGAGCCAGACCGAAATTCACGCAGATCGACTTGGCATGACCGATGTGCAGATAACCGTTGGGCTCAGGCGGAAAGCGGGTCACGATCTTGGTGTGCTTGCCCGAATCCAGGTCCGCCTGCACGATCGGGCGCAGGAAGTTGGTTGGAATTGCAGGGCCTGCCTTTGAATTCGCAGCGGCGTCTTGAGTGGGCTTGCTCATAGGATCCTTGAAAACCTAACTGTCTTGGCCAGGGTAGGCCGAATAAATCAAAGCGCTTATCATAGCCGAACCTGTCAAGAGCCTGACAGCATGCTGTGACAAAACTGCCGGGAGGGGCGCCCGGCCCGTGCAGGCCGCCGGACGCAATCGCGACTACCCGGCAAGCGGCTACCCTCTGTAAACTGCGCGCCTGAGTCGAATCGGCGGCACCTGCAACCACGCTCAAGTAGCCCGACGCCACGATCGACACGTCCACCACGAATCAGACAAGAGCGATTTCGAACATGTCCAAAGTCAGACTGACCACCAATAAGGGCGAGATCGTCCTGCAACTGAACGCTGAAAAAGCGCCGTTGACGGTCGCCAACTTCCTTGAGTACGTGAACGCCGGTCACTACACCAACACGGTCTTTCACCGCGTCATCGGTAACTTCATGATCCAGGGCGGTGGCTTCGAGCCCGGCATGAAAGAAAAGAAAGACAAGCGCCCGAGCATCCAGAACGAAGCCGACAACGGCCTGCCGAACAAGAAGTACTCGGTGGCCATGGCCCGTACCATGGAGCCACATTCGGCATCGGCGCAGTTCTTCATCAACGTCGCCGACAACAGTTTCCTCAACCACAGCGGCAAGACCGTTCAGGGCTGGGGCTATGCCGTCTTCGGCGAAGTGATCGAAGGCCAGGATGTCGTCGATGCCATCAAAGGTGTCGCCACCACGTCCAAAGCGGGTCATCAGGATGTGCCGGCTGAAGACGTGATCATCGAGAAAGCCGAGACCGTTGAGTGATACTGCTGATCTCCGATCTGCATCTGGAAGAAGAACGCCCGGACATCACCCGGGCGTTTCTGGATCTGCTGGCTGATCGCGCGCGTGGCGCCGAGGCGCTCTATATCCTCGGCGATTTCTTCGAAGCCTGGATCGGCGACGACGCCATGTCACCCTTCCAGCGCTCGATCTGCGAAGCCTTGCGCGCCCTGAGCGACAGCGGCACGCAGGTGTTCCTGATGCACGGCAATCGCGATTTCATGATTGGCAAAGCGTTTTGCAAGGCCGCCGGTTGCACGTTGCTGCCCGATCCCAGCGTGGTCCAGTTGAACGGCGAGCCGGTGTTGCTGATGCACGGCGACAGCCTGTGTACGCGCGATGAAGCGTACATGCGCATGCGCCGCTATCTGCGCAATCCGCTGACGCTGTGGATCCTGCGCCACCTGCCGCTCGCCACCCGCCACAAGCTGGCGCGCAAGCTGCGCAGCGAAAGCCGCGCGCAGACCCGCATGAAAGCCAATGACATCGTCGACGTGACACCTGAAGAAGTCCCGCGAATCATGAGTGAATCCGGCGTGAAAACGTTGATTCACGGCCACACCCATCGCCCTGCCATTCACAAGCTGCAGATCGGTGACGAGACCGCCCAGCGCATCGTGCTCGGGGACTGGGACCGTGAGGGATGGGCGCTGCAAGTCGATGAGCAGGGCTTTCAGCTGACCTCGTTCGCCTTCGCGCCGCAACAGCCGCTGGCCTTGCCGGCAAGCTGATCAGCAAGCCATCACACCGCACTGCGTCTGATCCGGCCTGCAGCCGGTCAGGCCGGTGGCTTGCCTGAGCACCGACGTCGATCGGTCAATTTGGCGATTAGCGGCACCTCGAAAACGACGCTCTAGCCTGCACTTCACAAAGAATTGCCCTACACTCCCCGGTAACAACAAGAAAACACAAAGGGGACGCATCATGATCGATCAACGTATGACTCATCGCTGCATGCTCGCTGAAATCGCCTCGGGGGAGGACATTCAGAGCGGCAGACCGACCCAGACCCTGCAAACACTTCTGCTCGTCGGTTTCGTCACCCGGCAACCGAGCCGCGACCGAACCTTCGCCCACCTTGCCCTGACCGAAGCCGGTCATCGATATCTGGCCGGGTTGTGGCATTGAGATAGCGGCAGGCTCCTCAGGGATCTATACTCCCGCGCCTGTTTTTGTCTCTGAGGACCTCATCATGGCCGACGCCAATCTCGACCACACTCTGAACCTGCTGACGCACCTGCGCGGCATCCTGGTCGCGCTGGGAGAAGCCGAACAGGTTCCCGAGGAAAGTCATGCGCTGTTTCTGGAGCGTTATGACGAATTGATCAGCCTGCTGCCGCAAGAGCCGATCGAAAGCCAGTATCTGGGTCAGGACCTGCTTTGCCAGGTGATCCAGCGCTACCCGCAGATCGCGCATCTGGTGCCCCGCGACCTGCTCTGGTATTTCGGCGGCGACTGCCTGCATTTCATGCCTGACGAAGAAATCGACCTGTACACGGCCCTGGAAGAGCGTCGCTACGAGGCCGAGCAGAACGAGGAGCCGTTCGACTGGAATCAGGAAAAACAACTGCTGGCGATGGGTCAGGACGCGCCGAAACACTGATCCGTAACGCCGGGAATTTCGGCAGGGCCGCGTCGACCTGGGAGGTCAACGCGATCCTGCTTCTCCCGCAACCTGCTTCAACAGCACCCCATGCGCACTCGGAAACACCTCTCGGTCCACCAGCCCGGACACCTGCACCGGCTTGGGGAACAGCTTCTTTTCTACGAACAGATCATCCACGCCCTGCAGCGCGGTGATATCCGACTGTTCCAGCGGCAACAGTGATTCGATCCCCCAACTCTGCAGTCGCTGCGACACGGCCAGCGGCACGTTGTTGGCCGTGGAAAAGACCTGGGCGTATTGCTCGGGATTGGCTTTGGCCCACTCGAATGCCTTGGCCAGGCGTTGCAACACATCGTTGAGCGCCTGACGCTTGACCTTATCGGCCAAAGCGGCGTCGGACGCGGTGATGAAGGTCAGTCCGGTGTTGATCCCCTCCCCGCTCAGCAAGAGCCGCGCACCGCTTTCTTCGGCGAACGCCTGATAAATGCCGAACGTCGCCCACGCATCGATCTTGCCGGCGTGGAACGCCGACAGCGCGTCGGTGGGCATGACGAAACCGATGTTCACGTCCGATTCCTTGACCCCGGCATTTTCCAGCGCGCGAATCAGCAGGTACTGGGAAATACTGCCTCGCGCAGACGAAATGGACACGCTGCGGCCTTTGAGGTCCGCGATCGTTTTGATGTCCGAATCCTGCGGCACGAGGATGCCGATACTGCGACCCTGTCCACGCCTGACCGCGACGATCCGCAACGGCGTGCCGCCGGTCGCCGCGGCCAGAACCGGCGTGTCACCAGCCGGCGCCAGATCGACGGCGCCTGCGCGCAAGGCTTCGAACAAGGGCGCAGCGCCCTGAAAATTGGCCCATTCGATCTGGTACGGCGTTCCGTCAAAAGCCTTCGACGCTTCGACGATGGTGCGCAAGCCTTTGGCCTGATCGCCCAGGATCAGCTTGACCTTCGACCAGTCAGTGGCCTGTGCGGCGGACGCCTGCTTTTGCCCGGGATCGTCGCATCCGGCCAGCAGCGTGAGCGCGATCGAACACAGCACGGCGATGGCGCGACGGGCTTGCGCCCTGTTGAAAGGTCCCATGAATCGACTTCCTTGCAGACAGCGGAGAGGCAGGACTGGCCCAAGACGGCGCCGACCCTGTTAAGGAATGCCAGCGTAATGGCATAAGAAACCCAAGTGAAATTCCCCTTGGAGATAAGCTAATGCTTAATTATTTTGATCTTATGACCATTTTTAATGCGGTATTTTTATAATTAGCTTAGTGCCAAATCGAATTTCACACAGCTGCCGCGTGCCCCTATGTTGCTTGAATGCTCACGCGCGAATGCCCGCGCGTGCGGCCATCAGTCAATCCAACACAGCACAAGGAATCGTTCATGAGCGTCGAATTCATTGGCTACATTGCCACTCAACCGGGATCGGAAATCCACCCGCGCAGTGGCGAGACGATTCAACCCGAATACGTGGAGAAGGTTGCGCGGGCCCACGAAGAAGCGGGATTCGACCGCGCACTGGTCGCCTATCACTCCAACAGCCCCGACAGCGCATTTGTCGCAGCGCATGCCGCGAGCGTGACGCGAAAACTGAAGTTTCTCATCGCTCACCGCCCCGGTTTCATTTCGCCCACCGTCGCTGCCCGGCAATTCGCCACGCTGGACGTGTTCAACGGCGGACGCATCGCGGTGCACATCATCACGGGCGGTGACGATCAGGAATTGCGCGCCGACGGCAGCTTTATCGGCAAGGACGAGCGCTATGCGCGTACCGACGAATACCTGAGCGTGGTGCGGCAGGAATGGACAGCGGAAAAGCCGTTTGACCACAAGGGCACTTATTACCAGTTCGAGGGGGCGCACTCGCTGGTCAAATCCCCGCAGAAACCGCACATCCCGCTGTATTTCGGCGGCGCATCGCAAGCGGCGATCGAAGTCGCGGGCAAGCATGCCGATGTTTACGCGTTGTGGGGCGAAACGTACGAGCAGGTCAGAGACATCGTCAAACAGGTTCGCGCAGAGGCTGCCAAGCACGGCCGTACGGTACGTTTCAGCCTGTCACTGCGACCCATTCTGGCCGACACCGAGGAAAAAGCCTGGGCCCGCGCCGACAGTATCCTCGAACGGGCGAAAGCCTTAGCTCAAGCGTCCGGTTTTCAGCGCCGCGAGCCGGCCAACGAAGGATCGCGTCGGTTGCTGGACGCCGCCGCCAAAGGGGCGCGACTCGACAAGCGCCTGTGGACAGGAATCGCCGGACTGCTGGGCGCCAAAGGTAACTCCACCTCGCTGGTCGGGACGCCGGAACAGGTCGCCGAGGCGCTGCTCGATTATTACGACCTGGGCATCACCACGTTCCTGATCCGCGGCTTTGACCCGCTCGACGATGCCATCGACTACGGCAAGAAGCTCATTCCGCTGACCCGCGAACTGGTGGCCAAGCGTGACCGGGAGAAGAACGAGAAGGTGGCGTAACCGCATTCACGCCATCGCCTGACCCTGACCGTTTCTGGCGCGAACACATTTGCGAATCGGGAGGTCAGGCGATGGAGTTTTCGTCGCCTGCCCCAAATCCCGACTCGCTCACTCCTGGTACGCGGTGCCGTGCCGATCCAGCTCGCGGATCAGGGCATTCCAGTGGCGTGCCACGCCGGGGCCCGTACCGCTTTTAAAGACCTTGGCTTGTTCTTCGACTTTCCTGACCACGTCTTCCGGCGGGAAAATCAGCTCGGCATTGCCGGCCGATTGGGCGGCAATCTGTATGTTGCAGGCGTATTCCAGGTTATGCAGCAGCTGAAACGCATGCTCCACGCTCAGGCCGGCCGTGAGCAGACCGTGGTTGCGCAGAATCATCACGTTCTTGTCGCCCAGGTCAGCCACCAGGCGCTCGCGCTCGCCCAGATCCTGCGCAATGCCTTCGTAGCCGTGATAGGCCACGCGCCCCGAAAAACCGAGCGAGTGCTGGGAGATCAGTAACAGCCCGTCTTTCTGCGCAGACACCGCAACGCCATCTCGTGTGTGGGTGTGCAGGACCGCTTGCAGGTCAGGACGCGCTGCGTGAATGGCACTGTGAATCACGTAGCCTGCGTGGTTGATGCCCAGACCGGTCGGGTCATCGACGATGGTGCCGTCGATATCCACCTTCACCAGATTGGAGGCTGTGATTTCGTCGAACAGCAGCCCGAATGCGTTGATCAGGAAATGCTCGTCCGGCCCCGGAACCCGCGCCGAAAAATGCGTATAGATGTGGTCGGTCCAGCGTTTCAGCGCAGCGATGCGGTAGGCGGCGGCCAGTTTGACGCGCACCTCCCACTCTTCGGCGCTGACCCGGTCACGCACATGGGTTGAACCGGCTTGGACGGGCAAACTACTGACGTTGCTCATGCATGACTCCCTGAATGATCCGATACAGATGTATCGAGGGAGCCTAAGCGCTTGGAAAAATCTTTTAAAATCACATTTTAGTCTAAGCTAATTATCAATATTTTTTATTATGCGGCGGACCTTCACCCGCCTGCAGAGTGTCACGCTGCGTCTCGCGATTGCTTCAGCGAGCCAGCCACCAGACTGCCGAACGAGGCGACCGGCCCTTGCAGGTTACCCAGAAACCGCGGATAGATTAGCCACAGGTCCATGACCGGTTTGAAGTCCTTGAGCGGCAGCACCGCCAGCAGATCGCGGTGGACGCTGCGTTCGAGCAGTGGACGCGGCACCAGCCCCAGGCCCATGCCATCGGCCACCAGCCCCAACTGCAACTCGGTGCCGAAGGTCTCCAGGTTGACCTTCAGACTCAGCCCCTGATCGGTCAGGGTGCGTTGCAGGCCTGCGCGAAATCCGCAGCCATCGGGATTGAGTACCCAGCCCTGTTCGTAACAGTCGGCCAGCTTGACGGGCTTCTTCGGCACGGCGCTCCTTGCGCAGACGACCACCAGCTCCATCTTGCCGATGGACTCGCCGATGATGCCCTCAGGGAAAATCTTGCCCGCCGGGAACAGCGCCGCAGCGGCGTCCAGCTCACCGTTCTCGATCTTGCCGATCAAATGGCTGCCCCAGCCGGTGACCACTTGCGCACGCAGGTCCGGAAATTGCCCACGCAGGTGTTTAAGCGCGTCAAGCAGCACCACATCGCCGATGGTCTGCGGCACGCCAAGACGCAACAGGCCGCTGGGCGGCGTGTCACTGGCCACCAGCTCACGCAATGAATCCATTTCCCGCAGGATCGCCAGACACTTCTGATACACCTGCGTGCCCATGGGGGTCGGCTTCAGCGGCTTGGTGTTGCGGTCGAACAGCTCGACGCCCAACGCTTGCTCGAAGTTCTGCACGCGACGGGTGATCGCAGGTTGGGTCAGGTCCAGCGACTCGGCGGCATGGCTGATCGACTGGCAGCGAATCACAGCCACGAAGGCATCGATATCATCAATTTTCATTCGGATCGCACATGGAAAATAAGAAAGGAGATAGGCAAAAAGCATAATTCCAATTGCGGCCTCTGGATAGTGCGGCCCGCCTTGAACACCCTGCCCAAGGGTTATCAAATGCCTTTTCGTTATAACCTAATCATCAATAAATAGCATATTAAGCTCGTGGATTATGCTTATATTGATCATCCTCAACTGCCCGGAGCCGACATGACTCACCCTCGACACCCTGAACGACTCAGGGCCTTCATTGGCGCTCTGGCTGAATTGATCGATGGCAATCCCCGTGAGGGTGATCTGCTGCATCGCGGCGGCAAACTGCTCGGGCAACTGGTCAGCCACGACGACTGGCTGCCGGACGAGTTCGCCGTGCCCGACCCTGCGCGCTATCAACAATTTTTGCTGCACGCCGACTCGCGCCAGCGCTTTTCCATTGTCAGTTTCGTCTGGGGACCGGGTCAAAGCACGCCGATTCACGACCATCGCGTCTGGGGGCTGATCGGCATGTTGCGCGGCGCTGAGTATTCTCAAGGCTTTGCGCGCAGCGCCGATGGCCGGCTCGAACAGGAAGGGGCGCCGATCCGCCTTGAACCCGGCCACGTCGAAGCCCTCTCGCCTCGCAGCAATGACATCCATCAGGTGAGCAACGCGTTCGACGACCAGGTGTCCGTCAGCATCCACGTCTATGGCGCCAACATCGGCGCCGTGAAGCGTGCCGTCTACCAACCCGACGGCAGCGAAAAACTGTTTATTTCCGGCTATTCCAACGCTTATCTCCCGAACATATGGGATCTGTCCAAAGAGAACCAAGCCCAATGACGCAAAGCACAAGATCGTTCAGCGACATCCGTAAAGCCCTGCTGGCGCGGGAGGAAGTCGCGCTGGTGGATGTGCGCGAGGAGGCGCCTTTCGCCGAATCTCACCCGCTGTTTGCCGCCAACATTCCGCTCTCCAAACTGGAACTGGAGGTGTTTTCCCGCATCCCTCGTCGCGACACGGCCGTCACGGTTTATGACAATGGCGAAGGCCTGGCCGAGGTGGCGCTGGAGCGGCTGACATCGCTGGGTTACAGCAACGTGAAGCTGCTCGAGGGCGGCTTGCAGGGCTGGGGCGACGCCGGCGGCGAGCTGTTCATCGACGTCAACGTGCCGAGCAAGGCATTCGGCGAACTGGTCGAGCATCACCGGCACACGCCGTCGCTGGCGGCCGAAGAAGTCAAACAGCTGCTCGATGCCAAGGCCGATGTGGTGGTGCTGGACGCGCGCCGGTTCGATGAATACCAGACCATGAGCATTCCCACCGGGGTCAGCGTGCCCGGCGCCGAACTGGTGCTGCGCGCGCGCGAGCTGGCGCCGGATCCCAAGACCCGGATCATCGTCAACTGCGCGGGTCGCACCCGCAGCATCATCGGCACCCAGTCGCTGGTCAACGCGGGCCTGCCCAACCCGATCTCGGCGCTGCGCAATGGCACCATCGGCTGGCTGCTGGCAGGCCAGACACTGGATCATGGCCAGTCGCGCCGCTTCCCCGAGGTCAAAGAGGCAACCCGACAAACCGCGCGTTCCGATGCGCGTCATGTCGCCGACCGTGCCGGCGTCAAGCGCGCCAGCCGCGCCGAACTGAAAGCCTGGCAGGCAGACGCCGCGCGCACCACGTACCTGTTCGATGTGCGCACGCCGGAAGAATATGAAGCCGGTCACGTGCCGAGCGCGCGCTCGACACCGGGCGGGCAGCTGGTGCAGGAGACCGATCACTACGCCAGCGTGCGCGGCGCACGTATCGTGCTGGTGGATGACGACGGCGTGCGGGCGAACATGTCGGCCTCATGGCTGGCCCAACTGGGCTGGGAAGTGTTCGTGATCGATGACCTGCGAGCAGGCGACTTCGGCGAAAAAGGCGCCTGGAATGCGCCCGTTCCCACACCTTGGCAAGTGGAAGAAATTACCGCCGACACCCTGCGCCAATGGCAGCAGCATGCCGGTGTGGCGGTGCTCGACTTCACCGCCAGCGCCAACTACGTGAAGCAGCACATCCCCGGCGCCTGGTGGACCTTGCGCGCCGACCTGTCCAATGCCCTGCGTAAAATTCCTGCGGCCGAGCGCTACGTCCTGACGTGCGGGAGCAGCAAGCTGGCGCGTCTGGCAGTGCCTGAAGTCGAGGCGCTGACGGGCAAGCCGGTCTTTTTGCTCAAGGACGGTACCGCCAGCTGGATTGCTGCCGGGTTCGAGCTCGAACAAGGTGAAGCCCATCTGGCCTCCCCGCGCATCGACCGCTATCGTCGGCCCTATGAAGGCACTGAGGCACCCCGCGAAGCCATGCAGGCGTATCTGGACTGGGAGTTCGGTCTGGTCGAGCAGCTGGGTCGAGACGGCACACACGGTTTCCACGTGATTTGACGCCCTGAGCAAAAGGTTGCATGAGCGCCTGTCGCGATGTGAGGTTCACTCCCACAGAGTTCTCCGGGTATTCCCGAACTCTCCGGGCACGCTCAACTCCCGCAGGAGCGCGCTTGCCCGCGAAGACTGGTTTCCAGCCGAAGCATCTCCGCCGGACACACCGGCCAATTCGCGGGCAAGCGCGCTCCTACAGGGTACGCGGGGCTGACGGGTATCGAGACAGGCCACAAAACCTGTGGGGCAAGCTTGCTCATGAACGCTGACTTCCAGACGCTACATCTCCACAGCATGCACTGGCCTCTTCCCAGCTGAAGCCGGTCCTACAGGCGCTGCGTGCTTTTCGCAGGACCGGCTTTAGCCGGGAAGGCGTCGGGCGTCACGCCGTTGATCGAGGGGCTGTTAAAGACAGTTGGCTCGCTCGCATCGCGGAGAGGCGCGTTGCTTATTTACAACTCTATGCACAACGCGATACGCGCAGCGCAAAGCCCTGCGACGTGAATATCCAGCCCTTGATTAAATGCAATATTTTTATATTGCAATCAAACAAAATCACGCAAATACATAATTAGCATATAACCAAAAGATACTTCTCATAAGTTTCTTATAGGCTTAAGGTCATAACTCTAGCCGACCCCTTCTCCAGGCGGAGGCTGCGAATTTCATATCCAAGCCTGGAGACACTTACCAATGTCCGCCCTCCCCCGATCCCTGCTGCGCGCCAGACATCTGTTGCTCGGCGCAGCGCTGGCCCTGTCGTTGAGCCAGGCCGCCTTCGCAGCCGACGCCCTGCAACCGCTGCTGGTGGCCAATCAGAAGTCGGCGCTCAAGGTCTTGCTGGAAGTGTCCGGCGAACTGAAAGACGTACCGTATGAGATCAAGTTTTCTGAATTTCCCTCTGCCTCGCCGCTGGGTGAAGCCCTCAACGCAGGCGCGGTGGACGTTGGCGCGCTGGGCGATGCGCCGTACGTATTCGCACTGGGCGCCGGCGCTTCGCTGAAGGTCATCAGCATCACCCACGTCAACGGCCGCTACACCACCGCGCTGATCGTGCGTAACGATTCGCCGATCAAGTCGGTCGCCGATCTCAAAGGCAAACGCATCGTCACCGGGCGCGGGTCCATCGGGCACTACCTGGCCATTCGCGCGCTTAATGAAGCCGGACTGAAAACCAGCGATGTCAGTTTTGTCTATCTACTGCCGAGTGAGTCCCGGCTGATCCTCGACAACGGCGACGCCGATGCCTGGGCGACCTGGGCGCCCTACACCACAGTCGCCACCCAGAATGGCGCGCGTATTTTGCCCAACGGCCCGGACCTGCTGACCAACCATTCCTACGTCGCTGCCACCAGCAAAGCCATCGCCGAAAAGCGCGTGCAGCTGGATGACTTCGTCGTCCGCCTGGATCGCGCCTATCGCTGGGTCAACGACCATCCCAAGGAATACGCCACCGCACAGGCCAAGGTCACCGGCCTGCCGCTGGAAGTCCACGTGGCGGTCAATCAGGACACCCACATGGAACGGGTGAGCATCGACGACAGCGTGATCAAGGGCTTGCAGAACACCGCCGACATTTATGAGCGCGAGGGCATCCTCAACAAGCACGTCTACGTGTCCAACGGCTTCGATCCCGAATTCAACGCCATTCGCTTGGCCGCCGAACAGGCCGCCACGCAGAACAATCCGCAAGCGGCGCGCTAAGCGACCGAAGGAGCGCATCTGATGAGCAATTCCCGTCAACTCAAATTCGGCGCCATGGTGCATGGCGTGGGGCATGGCTGGGGCGAATGGCGCCACCCGGATGCGCTGGCCGACGCGAGCACCCATTTCGAGTGGTACAAAGGCCAGGCAAGGCTGGCGGAGGACGCGAAGTTCGATTTCGTCTTCATCGCCGACAGCCTGCATATCCACGAGAAATCGAGCCCGCACTACCTCAACCGCTTCGAGCCGCTGACCATTCTTTCGGCGCTGGCGGCGACCACGTCGAAGATCGGCCTGGTGGCGACGGTCACCGTCAGTTACACAGAACCGTACCAGGTCGCCCGGCAGTTCTCTTCACTGGATCACATCAGCGGCGGACGTGCCGGCTGGAACGTCGTCACCTCGTGGCTCAGTGGCACCGCCGAAAATTTCAGCAAGGCCGAACATCCGCCTCACGCGGTGCGCTACCGCATTGCCAAGGAACATGTATCGACGGTCAAAGGGCTATGGGACTCCTGGGAAGATGACGCCTTCACCCGCAACAAGCAGACCGGCGAGTTTTTCGACCGCGACAAATTGCATGCGCTGAATCATCGCGGCGAGTTCTTCCAAGTCAAAGGCCCGCTGAACATCGCCCGCTCGAAGCAGGGCCAGCCGGTTCTGTTCCAGGCCGGCACGTCAGAGGACGGGCGCAATTTTGCCGCCGAATACTCCGATGCCATCTTCGTGCACGCCGAGTCGTTCGAAGACGCCCAGGCTTATTACGCCGACCTCAAACGTCGCGCTGAAGCGTTCGGCCGCAACCCGGACGCCCTGTCGATTCTGCCCGGCATTCGCCCCATCGTCGGGCGCAACGCCGAAGAGGTCGAGCATCGCTATCAACAGGCCGTTGAACTGGTGAGCATCGAGGACGCCATTGTCGCCCTCGGCCGGCCGTTCAACGACCATGATTTCAGCCAGTATCCGCTCGACGCGCCGTTCCCGGAGTTGGGTGATCTAGGGGCCAACAGCCAGAAAGGCGGCTCCGATCGCATCAAGCAGCAGGCACGTGAACATCATCTGACGCTGCGTCAGGTGGCGCTCGACTTTTCCCGACCACGGCGCGAATTCGTCGGTACGCCTGAGCAGGTGGCTGATCAGATTCAGCACTGGTTCGAGAACGGCGCAAGCGACGGTTTCATCATCAACTCGTTGCTCCCCGACGGCCTGAAATACTTCACCGAACTGGTCATCCCGGTCCTGCAGAAACGCGGACTGCAGCGAAGCGACTACACCGGCACGACCCTGCGCGAACATTTCGGGCTGCCGTTTCCGGTCAACCGCTATACCGCCGCCCGAGCGTCGACTGCGCCTGTGCAAACCACCGACAGACACACACAGGTTCCGGCATGAACGCAGGATTGAAACCGGCCACAGCTGCAGGCGTCGAGTCCGATGACGCATTCCTTCTGCGTTTGCAGGGAATCAGCCGGCAGCTTGCAGAAACCGCCGCGCATTACGACGAGACAGGCGAGTTCCCACACGACAATTTCCGTTTGCTGCATGAGCACGGACTGCTTGGCCTGACCGTCGAAAGCGCGCTCGGTGGCGGCGCGGCCGACTTGCGCCAGGCGCAGCGGGTCATCAGCGCCGTGGCTAGGGGTGAACCGTCGACAGCGCTGATTCTGGTGATGCAGTACATCCAGCACACGCGTATCCGCGACGTCAGAAACTGGCCAGAGCACCTGCGCCGGCGGGTTGCGCTGGACGCCGTCAACGAGGGCGCGCTGATCAATGCCCTGCGCGTCGAGCCGGATCTGGGCTCACCCTCGCGCGGCGGCCTGCCCGCCACCGTGGCGCATCGAACCGCCGAGGGCTGGCGGATCAACGGCCGGAAAATCTACTCCACCGGCAGCCATGGCCTGACCTGGTTCAACGTCTGGGCGCGCAGCGACGATACCGACCCTGCCGTCGGCGTCTGGCTGGTGCGCAAGGACAGCCCCGGCGTGCGTATCGTCGAAGACTGGGATCATCTGGGCATGCGCGCCACGTGCAGCCATGAAGTGATCTTCGAGGACGTGCTGGTGCCGCTCGATCACGCGGTCAACACCAGTCCTTGGACGGCGCCGCAGCCGGAGCTGGACGCCAACGGCGTGCTCTGGATGGCGGTGTTGATGGCTTCGGTGTACGACGGTGTCGCGCAATCGGCGCGGGACTGGCTGGTGCAGTTCCTTGAAGAACGCAAGCCCTCCAACCTCGGCGCGTCGTTGTCGACACTGCCGCGCTTTCAGGAGGTTCTCGGCCACATCGACACCTTGCTGTTCGCCAACCGCACGCTGCTGGATTCGGCAACCCACGGCCTGACCCCGGCAAGCCATGCCGCGCAGATCAAATACCTGGTGACCAGCAACGCCATCCGGGCGGTCGAGCTGGCCATCGAAGCGACCGGCAATCCTGGGCTGTCGCGCAGCAATGCCTTGCAACGGCATTACCGCAACGTGCTGTGCGCTCGTGTGCACACGCCCCAGAACGATGTGGTTTTGCAAGGCGTGGGGAAAGCCGCGTTCGCTGCGCGCAAGGCTCAGGACTGAGCCTTGCGCATCTGATCACGGTCGAGGGCCGAGTCAGTCCAGTATCAGCGGCGGGTCGAACGCGGTGATTGCGGGCAACGGCCCGCGCCACTTCTCGACCTCCACGAATGCTGTCTGCGCCGAACAGCCCTGAGACAGGCTCGATGAGCCGACATCCTCCGTCACGACGTTCGGGTTGCCATGGACTTCCAGGCTATGGGAGTGGCTTTTGCTCAGCGGATCGAACCAGGCGCCAGTCGCAATCTGCGCGACGCCGGGACGAATGTCATCAGACAGGATGACCCCTGCCAGAAACGCCCCACGCGGGTTGAACACCCTCACCACGTCGCCCTCGTCGATCCCCCTCGCTTGCGCATCCTGCCGATTGAGGGTCAACGGCTCACGCCCCTGCACCTTCGAGGCCTGACTGTAAGCGCCATGATCGTACTGGCTGTGCAGGCGGGTTTTCGGCTGGTTCGACAACAGGTGCAGCGGCATTGACCCGACAGGCTTGTCCAGCCAGACCGGATGGCCGGGACAGTCCTGATAACCGAAACCCGCAATCGTCTCGCTGAAGATTTCCAGCCTGCCGGACGGCGTCGGCAGCGGATTGCCCTCGGGATCATCACGAAAGGATTTGAGCAGTACGGTGTCGCTTTCCGGGTAATCCACCTCGAACAGGCCGTCACGCCAGAACTGTTCGTAATCGGGCAACGTGACTGCAAAACTGTCGGCGCGCTGACGCGACTCCTCATAGATGAAGCGCAGCCACTGCGCGGCATCACGACCTTCGGTGAACACCTGCTCGAAGTGCAGACGTTGCGCCAGCGCCGCCAGGATCGAGTAATCGTCACGCGCCTCGCCGATCGGCTCGATGGCCTTGCGCATCGCGATCATGAAACGGTCGGAGGCGGCGCTGCCGATGTCATCGCGCTCAAGGGCGGTAGTGGCCGGCAGCACGATATCGGCGTATTTCGCCTGAGCCGTCCAATACTGCTCATGGACGATGATCGTTTGCGGACGTTGCCAGGCGTTCAGCAGGCGATTGAGGTCCTGATGGTGATGGAAAATGTTGCCGCCCGCCCAATACACCAGGCGGATGTCCGGATAGTGCAGGCGTCGGCCGTTGTAATCGAAGGGTGCGCCCGGATTGAGCAGCATGTCGGTGACCCGCGCCACCGGGATGAAGTCCTTGACCGGGTTCACGCCCTGAGAAAACCTTGGCCCTGAAAACGCCTTGCGACCGCTGCCGGTGTTGTTCATGCAGCCATAACCCAGACCGAACCCGCCGCCCGGCATACCGATCTGCCCGAGCATCGCCGCCAGCGTGACGGTCATCCAGAACGGCTGTTCGCCAGACTGCGAGCGCTGCAGCGAATACGCGACGTTGATCATCGTGCGCTTGCTCGCCATTTCACGCGCCAGACTGACGATGCGCGAAGCGGGAATGTCGGTCAGGCCCTGCGCCCACCCCGGCGTTTTCGGCACGCCATCGGCGTTGCCGCACAGGTAGTCGATGAACCGCTCATGGCCAACGGTGTAACGACGCAAAAATGCCTCATTGTGCAGCCCTTCGTCGACCAGCACCCAGCACAGCGCCATCATCAACGCGGTATCGCTGCCAGGTCGTACCGCCAGCCACTCGTTATGTTCCGGGCCCTGTAAATCGCTGCGCAGCGGGCTGACATTGACGAAGCGCACGCCCGCCTCCGACATGCCCTGAATCCCTTGACTGACCAGATGATCACTCGCCCCGCCGGGGCTGCACTGGGCGTTTTTGACGGGCAGCCCGCCAAACGCCACGAACAGCTCGCAGTGGCGCGCCATGTTCTGCCACGACGTATGCGCGGCCAGCAGCCAATCCATGTTGCCGACGATGTGCGGCATCAGCACCCGCCCGGCGCCCAGGCTGTAGCTGTCGACGCTGTAGACGTAGCCGCCAAATCCGTTGAGGAATCGATGCAGCTGGCTCTGTGCATGGTGAAAACGGCCAGCACTGCCCCAGCCATAGCTGCCGCCGAAGATCGCCTGGTTGCCATGCTCGCTTTTGACCCGGGACAATTCCGCTGCGACCAGATCCAGCGCGGTGTCCCAGGACACTTCGACGAAGGCTTCCTGACCGCGCAGATGCGGCTGGCGCAGCGCTGGATGATCCGCAAAGCGCTCGAGAAAACTGCGGCGGATGGCGGGCCGACGGATCCGCGTGGGCGAGTCGATTGCGCCCGGTATGGACGCGCCGATGGGTGAAGGGTCGGCATCCCACTCCACCGGGTCCATGCCCACCAGTCGCCCGGCGTCCACGCGCGGACGATAAGCGCCCCAGTGCAGCGAAGTGAAACTCATAGGTGCGTGCTCCTGATGGTCTGCGACTTCGGCATGGACGGGATCATCGCGCCGCCTGTGCCGACGCCTGCCCAGCGCCGTCCAGCACTTGAGTGAACGAGTCATCGAACACTGTGCCAGCCGGATAGGCTTTCGTCAGCCCGGCGCCGTTGAAAAAATCGATGGTCTGCTGCGCCTGCGCGATCACCTGCGGGGTAATCGGCAGCACCACGGTGGCCGAACGCTCGAACCAGCGTCGCGCAACCTCGGCATCGGCTTTGGAAAGCTGCGCCCAGGCGTTGGCATAGGCGTCGGTGTTCTGCTTGCTGGCGACGGACCAGGCCCGGGCCTTTTGAAGACGCTGCAGGAAATCGCTGATCTGCACACGCTTGTCCTTGATCGCCCGATCGTTGGCGACAATGAAGCTCTGCGCTGGAATCAGGCCAGTCGCCGTGGTGATCACCCGCCCGCCTTGGCGCTCCTGCTGAATGACGTAGGGGTCCCACGTCGCGATGGCATCGACCGAACCACCGTCCAGCGCATGGGAAGCATCCAGTGCACTCAGGTAGCGGTAGTCCACGTCGTTGCGCGGGACACCCGCCTTGTCCAGCGCGGTCAGCATCAACTGTTGGCTCCATGAGCCTTTCCAGATCGCCACCCGCTTGCCCTTGAGGTCGCTGATGGTTTTGATCGGCGAATCCTTGCCGACCACGATCGCCACACCCTCAAGGTTCTGCCGGGAAACACCGATCACTTTGATCGGCGCACCGAGCGCGCCGAGGAACAATGCCGGCGCATCGCCCAACAGGCCCACGTCGAGACTGCCGGTGTTCAAAGCTTCGGCCACCGGTGATCCGGCGGTGAATTGTTTCCATTCCAGGGTGTAGGGCAAATCATCGAGTACGCCGGCCGCTTCCATCACGGTACGCGCGCCATAACTCTGATCGCCCACCACTAGGTCTGCAGCCTGGGCGGTGCCAAGGCAGGCAGCCAGCAACACCGCGGGTAAGGCGGTGCGCAACAAAAGGGACTTGATCGACACGGGCATCTCCACAAGGCTCCATCGGAACCGGATCATTGAATGAGCGCGGTCCGCCTGTGCGGTTGCCGATTTTCTGCTGACGGGACGGCCTCGAGTGATCGGGACCGTCTCAGCGTTAGAACCATAACACCGAAATTTACATTACATAAATTCATTATAGATCTATTTAAATATGCAAAATCTGCAGCGCCGACGTGATCGTCTCAGCAGCGCTGATGAGCGGGTTTGAAGGAGGGAGCAAATCGAACGCAAACAAAAACGCCGCTCTGTTGAGCGGCGTTTTTGAGAATTTGGAGCGGGAAACGAGACTCGAACTCGCGACCCCGACCTTGGCAAGGTCGTGCTCTACCAACTGAGCTATTCCCGCAATATGGCGTCCCCTAGGGGACTCGAACCCCTGTTACCGCCGTGAAAGGGCGGTGTCCTAGGCCACTAGACGAAGGGGACACTGCCTGAAACACCATGGTGTTGTGTTTCAGTTCCAGAAATTCATCCGAAGATGCTTCCTGGTTTCACTCAACTTCGCCCGAGAGCAAAGCTGCTTAAAATTGGAGCGGGAAACGAGACTCGAACTCGCGACCCCGACCTTGGCAAGGTCGTGCTCTACCAACTGAGCTATTCCCGCAATGGCGTCCCCTAGGGGACTCGAACCCCTGTTACCGCCGTGAAAGGGCGGTGTCCTAGGCCACTAGACGAAGGGGACACGCTACAACATTCACTCCCTGCCGCGCTTCGCTGTGTGCTTTACGCTGCAAGTGGCGCGCATTCTATGGATGGTTGCAGGGGTCGTCAACCCCCATGTGAAAATTTATTCAAATCAATGACTTCGCCCTCTAATTCGGTAATGAACGGCCGATACAGGATTGTCGGCGGGCATTGCTATATAAGAGCAGCCGACAGCCACACCTTCCCGCGATAGTGCATAGCCACTACACTCGGCGCACATAACTTGATTGAGGCTAGTACGGTGACACCACTCATTATCACCCTGATGGTTGTAGCAGGCATCGTAATCCTCATCGCCATCGGCTATCTGAATCACGTGGCCGAAGCCAAGAAGGTCGAGCGTGCGCGCACGCTGGTCGAGCTCAATGACCGCTTGCGTCGCTGCAGCGAATTGTCCGAGACATTCCCCGGCCAGCTGATGTCGCCAGCACTCAAACTGTTGCTGGTGCGTCTGGAGCTGAACGTCATCAAGCGCCTGATCGCTCTGGAAAGACGCAACAACCCTGGCATTCAAGAGCGCGAAACCGAGCTCGAAGCCCTGGTCGCGCAAGGGGAAAACATCAAGGTCAGCAACCCCGCCAGCCCGATCCAGACCGAAGCGAAGGCCAAAGACGTGCGTTTTCTGCTCGAAGCGATGCACGGTCAGGTGACCCGCGCCGCCCACGACGGTTTCCTGCAGACCGCCGAAGCCAAGCACTGGATTCGCGAGATCCGCAACATGCTGGTGCTCTTGCACATCGAGTTCTTCAATAACCTGGGTCAGCAGGCGCTGAATCAGGAGCAGCCCGGTCAAGCGCGTCTGGCCTTCGAGCGTGGCGTTCAGTACCTGAAGAATCAGGCAGAGCCTGCGCCGTGGAAAAACCATCTTCAGGCCATGGAGCGCCAACTGGCACGCGCCAACGCCATGGTGCTCGACACCATCGCGCCGACCGAAGACGACAACAATGAACTGACCGAAGGGCTGAAAGCCGATAACGCCGATGCCGAATGGAAGAAAAAAGCCATCTACGACTGATGGCTTGATCCGAGGCGATTCCCCCTGTGGGTGTGAGCGTGCTCACGAGGGCGTTGCCTCAGCCACTCGCACATTGGCGAGCACGCTCACTCCCACCGTTCAACCCAATCAGCAGTCGGTGGCCTTGAGGAAAATCGCCGCCAACTGCTCGATGCCCGCCTGATCCTCTTCACTGAAACGCGCCAGGCTCGGACTGTCCAGGTCCAGCACGCCGATCAGTTTCCCGTCCTTGACCAACGGCACGACCAGCTCGCTGTTCGACGCACTGTCGCAGGCGATATGGCCCGGGAACTCGTGCACGTCCAGCACCCGCTGGGTTTCCCGGCTTTGCGCCGCGGTGCCGCAGACGCCCTTGCCGAACGGAATCCGCACGCAGGCAATCTGGCCCTGAAACGGACCCAACACCAACTCCTCATTGCGATTGAGGTAGAAGCCGGCCCAGTTCAAATCGTCCAGCTGGGTATAAAGAAACGCGGAAAACTGCGCGGCATTGGCGATGAAGTCGCGCTCGTCGGCCAACAGCGATTCCAGTTGGGCAGCCAGCAGACGGTAGCCATCGAGGCCCTCGCCCGCTGCATTCAAATCGATCATGGATGTTGCTCCAGCATTTTCAAACCCACCCAGTAACGGGCGAACTGATAGGCACAGCGGCCGTTGCGATTGCCGCGGCCGGTTGCCCAGCGCACGGCCTGAATTTCGAGTTCCTGGTCTCGCTGCCAGGGCAGCCCGGCCTTGTCCGCCAGCTCGCCGACCCAATGTTCCACCACGTCGAGGAAATGCTCCTGAGTGAAGGGGTAGAACGACAGCCACAGGCCGAAGCGGTCCGACAGTGCGATCTTGTCTTCCACCGCTTCGCTGGGGTGAATTTCGCCGTCATCGCCGCGCTGCCAGTGAGCGTTGTCACTCTCTTTCTCCGGCACCAGATGGCGCCGGTTGGACGTGGCATAGAGCAGCACGTTGTCCGGGGCCTGTTCGAGCGAGCCGTCGAGCACACTTTTAAGCACGCGGTAATCGCCCTCGCCGGACTCGAACGACAGGTCGTCGCAGAACAGCACGAAACGTTGGGGCAGCTTTTGCAGTTGTTCGACCACCCGCGGCAGGTCACCCAGATGATCGCGCTCGATCTCGATCAGGCGCAGGCCGGCCTTGGCATGCTCGGCCAGCAACGCGCGCACCAGCGACGATTTGCCGGTGCCCCGCGAACCCCAGAGCAACGCATGGTTGGCAGGCAGGCCGTCGATGAACTGCTGGGTATTGCGACCCAGTTGTTCGCGCTGCCGATCGACGCCGATCAGGTCACTCAGGCGCATGTCCAGCGTCACGTCCAGCGGCATCAGATACCCCGCACGTCCCTCCCGCACCCAACGCGCTGCCAGCGACTTTTCCCAGTCCACCGGCTCGCGCAGCGCCGGCAACAAAGGCTCGAGGCGCGCCAGAACCGATTCGGCGCGTTCCAGAAAAGCGTTCAACCGAGAATCCACGATGTCTCCTTGATTTAACTGGTTAAAGCCGGTCTGCGATCAGCTATGCTTTGCCCGCGATGGACACAAGAAGTGCAAGTGCCCTACCGGATCAGGCGCCCTCATGGATATAGCGATCACCCACCGACTGTCGTTCAAACAGGCCCGTTTGACTGTGCTGATCGGCTTCATTCTGGGAACCCTGCTCAGCCTCTTTCAGATTGCGATCGATTATGCCAGCGAAGACGCGTCCATCGATCGTGAAATTCGCTCTTTGCTGCAAATCAGTCACAACCCCGCCTCCCGCATCGCCTACAACATTGACTCCGAACTCGCCCAGGAATTGACGCTGGGTCTGCTGCACTCGCCCGCTGTGGTCGGCGCACGCCTGAGCGACAACAATAATGTGCTGCTGGCGGCGGTGTCGCGGCCGGTGGCGCAGAGTCCCTACCGCATGGTCAGCGATTTCCTGTTCGGCCGAAGCCGGGAATTCGTCGATGTCCTGCACCTGGACCACATGCCCAACGAGGCAATCGGCACGCTGTCTCTGGATGTCGACACCTTCGCCTTCGGCAGCCACTTTTTGCAGCGCGCGGAAATCACCTTGCTCAATGGCTTCGTCCGCAGCCTGCTGCTGGCCTGCATTCTGATGGGGCTGTTTTACCTCACGCTGACCAAGCCGCTGACCGGGGTCATCGGCGCGCTCGCCAGCCGCGACCCGCGCAGCCCCAAGCAGAACCCGCTGCCCTGCCCGCCCGGCCATGAGAACGATGAAATCGGGGTGCTGGTCAAGGTTGCGAACCGGCAGTTCGAAAACGTCGCCAGCGAATTCGGCCGTCGGCTGGACGCGGAAAACCGTCTCACCGATCACCTGAATGAACTGGAAGACATCGTTTCTGCCCGCACGGTCGAGCTCAAGGCCAGCAACGCGCGACTGAGCCAGTCCAACGAGGAATTGCAGGTCGCGCGCAGTACCGCCCTGGACATGGCGCATGCGCGTTCGGCCTTTCTGGCGCACATGAGCCATGAAATCCGTACCCCGCTGAACGGCCTGCTGGGCATGCTCGCGCTGTCGCTGGACGGGCCGCTGAGCGCCGAACAACGCCAGCAACTCTTGATCGCCCACGATTCGGGCAAGGTCCTGGTGGAGCTGCTCAACGATATTCTCGATCTGTCGAAATTCGACGCCGGGCAACTGGAGCTCGAGCGCATCCCGTTCGACCTCGCGACCCTCATCGAGGACACCGCCAACCTGCTGTCGCAAAACGCCGCGCCCGCGGTCGAACTGACGTGCCTGATCGATCCGCGCTTTCCTGCGCTGGTGTTGGGCGATCCGACGCGGGTTCGCCAGATCGTCAGCAATCTGCTGTCCAACGCGCTGAAATTCACCCGCGCCGGTCGCGTGGACGTGCGCCTCAGTCAGCACCAGGACAAGGTTCGGATCGAGGTCTGTGACACCGGCATCGGCATCGCTCAGGACGCGCAGGCGAAAATCTTCCAGCCGTTCACCCAGGCCGAGGCTGCCATCACGCGGCAGTATGGCGGGACCGGTCTGGGCCTGACCCTGACGCACAATCTGTGCGATGCCATGAACGGGCATTTGAGCATCGAATCGACGGCGGGCGTCGGCAGCCGGTTCTGCGCCGACCTGCCATTGCCGACGCACACGCCCGCCCCGCAGTGGCCTGCCCTGAAAGGACGCGTGGTGGTGGTGAGTCCGGCGCACAGTGGCCTGGTGGAGATGTTGAGTCGACTGCTGCCCGAGTGGGGCATCGATTACCGACACTTTTCGGCCGACAATCCGCAGCCGGACGAGCAACCCGACCTGCTCATCACCGATTGTCCGGAATGCCTGATCGGGATTCGCCCGGGAACGACCGGTCCGATTCTGCTGGTCACCGCATACGGCAACTTCATGCCGGGCGAGCAGGTCGCCGCACTGGCGCCCTTGCAACAACAGGCCCGTCCGCTGTCACGCAGCGTGCTGCATCAGAGCCTGGCGCGCACGTTGCGCATGGAAGGGCAAATCCGCGCGGAACGCCCCCGCGACGGCCTGCCCTCGCCTTTCCGGGCGCGCATCCTGCTGGTGGAAGACAACCCGGTGAATCAACTGGTGGCCAAAGGCATGCTTGGCAAGCTGGGCTGCGAAGTCGTGGTCAGCGGCAATGGCGCAGAAGCGTTACAGCAACTGGACCACAGCTCATTCGATCTGGTGTTGATGGACTGCAACATGCCGGTGATGGATGGCTACGAAGCGACTCGCCTGATCCGCCAGAGCGGGAAATGGCCTGACCTGCCGATCATCGCCCTGACCGCCAACGCCATGCCGGAAGAACGCGAGCACTGCAAGAACATCGGCATGAACGACTACCTCGCCAAGCCGTTTCACCGGGAAGAACTGAGCCACTTGCTGGATCAGTGGATTCCAGTGGTTCAAGCGCATTAACGGCTGGCTTGGCGGGCAAGCGCGACCCGTGAGGGCACGCTGCTATTTCAACAATGCTTCGATATCGGATTTCAGCTCTTCGGGTTTGGTCAGCGGCGCGTAACGCTTGACCAGCTTGCCATCCCTGCCGATCAGGAATTTGGTGAAATTCCACTTGATGGCTTCTGAACCGAGCAGACCGGGCGCTTGCTTTTTCAGCTGCACGAACAGCGGATGAGCATTGGCGCCGTTGACCTCGATCTTTTTGAACAGCGGGAATGTCACGCCGTAGTTCAGCTCGCAGAACTCCGAAATCGAGCCCTCGTTGCCAGGTTCCTGCTTGCCGAACTGGTTGCACGGAAAGCCCAGCACCATCAGCCCCTGATCCTTGTAGCCCTGCCACAGCTGCTCAAGGCCTTTGTATTGCGGAGTGAAGCCGCATTTGCTCGCGGTGTTGACCACCAGCACCGCCTTGCCCGCGAAATCAGCGAGGGTTTTCTGCTCGCCTTTGATCGTCTGCACCGGAATGTTCAGCAGGTTGTCGCTCATGGCGATGCCTCGAAGAGAGTTAAGCCGCCAAATTAGCGCGCCGATCAATGGCGCGCCATCTGATTATCATCGGTGATATCGACTCATAGAATAGGTGTCGCAGGCTCAGCCCTGGCGCGGGACCAGGTCCAGGCACACCGAGTTGATGCAGTAACGCAGACCGGTCGGCGGCGGACCGTCCGGAAACACGTGGCCCAGATGGGCATCGCACTTGGCGCAGACAACTTCGGTGCGAATCATGCCGTGGCTGACATCGCGCACTTCCACCACTGCACTGCCTTCGATCGGCGCGTAGAAGCTGGGCCAGCCGCAGCCGGAATCGAACTTGGTGGTCGAGTCGAACAGTGGATCGTTGCAGCACACGCAGTGATAGACGCCATCGGTTTTGGTGCTGTTGTACTTGCCAGTGAAAGGACGCTCGGTGGCTTTGAGGCGACAGACGTTGTATTGCTCCGGATCGAGCATCTGTTTCCATTCTTCGAGGGTTTTTTCCAGCTTTTCCACAGGTACACCTCCACAACTGAAAAAGCCCGATCTGTGTCTTTTCCACTGATCGGGTGGCACGTATGATTGCGCCTTCATTTGACGCCAGTCTGTCACCCACGTTTCGACTACACAAACCCATTTTGATGGCGTAGTGCTCAGCGGTCCGTCCTCTTCTCACGCGGCGGGCCGTATATTTTCGGGATCAATCACCATGCAGTTCAGCAAATCGAACAAGCTCGCCAACGTCTGCTACGACATTCGCGGGCCAGTGCTCAAGCACGCCAAGCGCCTGGAAGAGGAAGGTCATCGCATCCTCAAGCTGAACATCGGCAACCCGGCGCCGTTTGGTTTCGAGGCGCCGGACGAAATTCTTCAGGACGTGATCCGCAACCTGCCGACCGCGCAAGGCTACAGCGATTCCAAAGGCCTGTTCAGCGCGCGCAAGGCGGTGATGCAGTACTACCAGCAGAAGCAGGTCGAAGGCGTCGGCATCGAAGACATTTACCTGGGCAACGGCGTCTCGGAGCTGATCGTGATGTCGATGCAGGCTCTGCTCAACAACGGCGACGAAGTGCTGGTGCCCGCACCGGACTATCCGCTGTGGACCGCTGCGGTGGCGCTGTCCGGCGGAAACCCGGTGCATTACCTGTGCGACGAGCAGGCCAACTGGTGGCCTGATCTGGATGACATCAAGGCCAAGATCACGCCGAACACCAAGGCCATGGTGATCATCAACCCGAACAACCCGACCGGTGCGGTGTACTCCAAAGAAGTCCTGCTGGGCATGCTGGAGATCGCCCGTCAGCACAATCTGGTGGTGTTCTCCGACGAAATCTACGACAAGATTCTCTACGACGATGCCGTGCACATCTGCACCGCATCGCTGGCGCCGGACCTGCTGTGCCTGACCTTCAACGGCCTGTCCAAATCCTACCGGGTAGCGGGTTTCCGTTCCGGCTGGATCGCCATTTCCGGCCCGAAACACAACGCTCAGAGCTACATCGAAGGCATCGATATCCTGGCCAACATGCGCCTGTGCGCCAACGTCCCGAGCCAGCACGCGATCCAGACTGCGCTGGGCGGCTACCAGAGTATCAACGATTTGATCCTGCCGCCGGGCCGCCTGCTCGAACAGCGCAACCGCACCTGGGAGCTGCTCAACGACATTCCAGGTGTCAGCTGCGTCAAACCAATGGGCGCGCTGTATGCCTTCCCGCGTATCGATCCGAAGATCTGCCCGATCCACAACGACGAGAAGTTCGCGCTGGACCTGCTGCTGTCGGAGAAGCTGCTGATCGTTCAGGGCACCGCCTTCAACTGGCCATGGCCGGACCACTTTCGCGTGGTGACACTGCCACGCGTGGATGACCTTGAGCAGGCGATCGGACGGATCGGCAATTTCCTGAAGTCGTACAAGCAGTAATGCTGCTCCTGTAGGAGCGCGCTTGCCCGCGACAGCGGTTTGTCTGTGAAGTAATGATCGCCTGACAGAGCGCAATCGCGGGCAAGCGCGCTCCTACAATTCATGTCGTCACAATCCATCGCGCAACAATCGCTCTGCGCCAACCCTCTCGCCAACGGCCCATAATCGCCTTGGTGACGACAAACGACACAGTTTGAAATAGTCGCCCGGTTGAATACCCACCGACATCACCTTATATACCCCGCAACACGTTACACATTCTTCACGAGGAGAAACTCTCAACCATGATGCGCATCTTGCTGTTTTTGGCCACTAACCTTGCGGTCGTGCTGATTGCCAGCATCACCCTGAGCCTTTTTGGCTTCAACGGGTTCATGGCGGCCAACGGGGTTGATCTCAACCTCAATCAGCTGCTGATCTTCTGCGCCGTATTTGGTTTCGCCGGCTCGCTGTTCTCGCTGTTCATCTCCAAATGGATGGCGAAGATGAGCACGGGCACCCAGATCATCACCCAACCCCGCACCCGTCATGAGCAATGGCTGCTGCAGACCGTAGAACAACTGTCCCGCGACGCTGGCATCAAAATGCCGGAAGTGGGTATTTTCCCGGCATACGAGGCCAACGCCTTCGCAACCGGCTGGAACAAGAACGACGCGCTGGTCGCGGTGAGCCAGGGCCTGCTGGAGCGTTTCTCGCCCGATGAGGTGAAAGCGGTTCTGGCCCACGAAATCGGTCACGTGGCCAACGGCGACATGGTCACGCTGGCGCTGGTACAAGGCGTGGTCAACACCTTCGTCATGTTCTTCGCACGGATCATCGGCAACTTCGTCGACAAAGTGATCTTCAAGAACGAAGAAGGCCAGGGCATCGCGTATTACATCGCGACGATCTTTGCGGAGATCGTGCTGGGCTTCCTCGCCAGCGCCATCGTCATGTGGTTCTCGCGCAAGCGGGAATACCGTGCCGACGACGCCGGTGCGCGACTGGCCGGTACCGGCGCGATGATCAGCGCGCTGCAGCGGCTGCGCTCCGAACAGGGCGTTCCTGTGCAGATGCCCGACAGCCTTACCGCGTTCGGCATCAACGGCGGACTGAAACACGGCCTGGCCGGCTTGTTCATGAGCCACCCGGCGCTGGAAGATCGCATCGACGCACTGCGCCGTCGCGGTTGATCAATCGGCAGTCATGAGAAAGGGCGACGTGAGTCGCCCTTTTCTTTTGCGCGCGCTTTCTCGTGCGCGTTCCTTTGAGCGCGAGTCGCCTGCGCCCGCCTGACGAGCTGCGTCGACCCGGCGCCCTAGCGTCGATACATCCGGTACACCGTCTCGATCAGGCGACTGGCCCCGGCATCGAGAAACTTGCGACTTTTGTGCAAGACGTCATGATCGGCGATCAGCTTCACCCTCCATTCCGGCGACAACAGCTGCATGACTTCTTCCTCAGAAACCGAAAAGGGAGGCCCGTCCATTTCCGCCTGTTCGTAATCGAGCGAAACGAGTAACCCCCGGCAATCGGCGGGCAGGATCCGGTTGAGCTGCTCGACATAGCGCCAGCGCATGTCGGCGGGCAGCGCGATCAGCGCCGCTCGGTCATACAGCGCTGTGCAATTACCGATGTCCGAAGCTTTCAAGGCAAAGAAGTCGCCGCACCAGATCTCGCAGTTGCCGTGGCTGTACACCGCGAAACCGCCACGCTGCTCGATGGCCGGTTGCTGCTGACGCTCGGCGAAATAGTCCTGCACGGCTTTCTCCGAGAGCTCGACGCCCACGACCTGCGCGCGCTGATCGACCAGCCAGGCCATGTCGATGCTCTTGCCGCAAAGCGGCACCAGCACGCGCTCCCCGGGCTTGAGGTTCAACTCGGGCCATAACTGTTTGAGGTAAGGATTCACTTCACCCTGATTGAAGCCGATCTGATTGATCGCCCAGCGCTCATGCCAAAACTGCGGCTCCATACATGCTCCTGATTATTCGATCAAATGGCACGAAAACTTATATTAGATTCAGATCGATGATCTGCCTGATGATGGCTCATCTTATACGCTCAGGATGCCAGTTATGTTCCCCAGCCTGTTCATTTCGCACGGCTCACCGATGCTCGCGCTGGAACCCGGCGAAAGCGGCCCGGCACTGCAGCGTCTGGCAGACGCCATGCCCCGGCCGAAAGCGGTGGTCATCGTCTCGGCGCACTGGGAAAGCAACGAGCTGCTCGTCAACGCAAACCCTCAGCCGGAGACGTGGCATGACTTCGGCGGCTTCCCGCCCGCCTTGTTCGCGGTGCAATACCCGGCGCCCGGCCTGCCTGAAATGAGTCGGCGTGTCATGGATCTGCTGGCCGCCGCCGGGTTGCCCGCCCGCCTGGACAGTCGCCGCCCGCTCGATCACGGGGTGTGGGTGCCGTTGTCATTGATGTACCCGCAGGCCGATGTCCCGGTCGTTCAGGTTTCGCTTCCCACCCGAATGGGCCCCGCGATGCAAACGCGCGTGGGTCAGGCACTGAAACAGCTGCGCGAAGAACACGTGCTCATCGTTGGCTCAGGCAGCATCACCCATAACCTGCGCGAACTGGACTGGCATGCAGGTCCTGAAAGTGTGGAAACGTGGGCGCTGGAGTTTCGCAACTGGATGGTCGAAAAACTCGCCGCCAACGATGAAGAAGCCCTGCACGACTATCGCAGACAGGCTCCCAACGCCGCGCGCAACCACCCGACCGACGAGCATCTGTTGCCGCTGTACTTCGCCCGAGGCGCCGGCGGCGAATTCAGCGTCGCCCACCAAGGCTTCACCATGGGCGCGCTCGGGATGGACATCTACAGGTTCGGGTGAGCGCTGTGCGTGTGCCCGAGTGACAGGTCTTCAAGGGTTTGCGGTGTTTCGCTGGGCTGTGTCACGTCGTAGGACGGGTAGGAGCGAGCTTGCTCGCGAACGCTGATTTCCGGCGAATGTTCCGGCCTCTTCCCGGCTGAAGCCGGTCCTACTGACGCTGCAAACATTTCGTAGGACCGGCTTCAGCCGGGAAGGCGTCGGGCGTTACGCCGCTATCGAACAGGGCGTCAAGACGTTGGCTCACTCCCAAGCTGGTCGTGCCTGAGCGAATAATCCGATCCCACCAAAATCCCAGTGTAGGAGCGAGCTTGCTCGCGAACGCTGATTTCCGGCGAATGCTCCGGCCTCTTCCCGGCTGAAGCCGGTCCTACTGACGCTGCAAACCTTTCGTAGGACCGGCTTCAGCCGGGAAGGCGTCGGGTGTTACGCCGCTATCGAACAGGGCGTCAAGACGTTGGCTCACTCCCAAGCTGGTCGTGCTTGAGCGAATGATCCAATCCCACCAAAATCCCAGTGTAGGAGCGAGCTTGCCCGCGAAGAGGCCGTTCCTGCTGGCAGAGATGTGCTGGCTGGACTGAAGCCTTCGCGGGCAAGCGCGCTCCTACAGGTGGTCGTGCCTGAGCGAATGATCCGATCCCACCAAAAATCTCAGTGTAGGAGCGAGCTTGCTCGCGAAAAGGAGGCTCCTGCTGGCAGAGATGTGCTGGCTGGACTGAAGCCTTCGCGGGCAAGCGCGCTGCTACAGCGTTTGCGGTGTTTTGGTGAGGCGTACCACTGCGCAGGTACGCTCAAGGCAAAAAAAATCCCCGAACCAGTCGGGGATTTTTTTCAGACGATCAACTCAAGGCTGATCAGTCTTCGCGATAACGACGCAGTTTCAGCTGCTTGCCGGCAACGCGGGTGTCTTTCAGCTTGGCCAGCAGACGCTCAAGGCCATCTTCCGGCAGCTCGACGAGGCTGAAGCTGTCACGCACCTGGATGCGACCGATTGCTTCGCGAGCCAGACCGCCTTCGTTGAGGATGGCGCCCAGCAGGTTTTTGGCAGCGATGCCATCACGCGCGCCCAGCGCGGTACGGCAGCGAGCACGACCTTCAGCCGGTGGCATCGGTGCACGACGCTCACGGTCGCCACGATCAGGACGGTCGCCCGATGGACGATCGGCGCGGTCGCCGCGCGGCGCGCTGTTCGGCACCAGTGGACGCTCTTTCTCGATCGCAGCCAAAGTCAGCGCCTGACCGTTGGTGGCCTTGCGCAGCAGCGCGGCAGCCAGTGCACGCGGGGTGCAACCGATGTCGGCCGTCAGACGATCGAGCAGATCGCCATGGCTTGCTTCGGCGTCGGCAACCAGCGGCGCGAGGCTGTTGGTCAGTTTCTTGATGCGGGCATCGAGAACGGCTTGCGAATCCGGCAGGCGAACCTCGGCCACTTTCTGACCGGTGACACGCTCGATGACCTGCAGCATGCGGCGCTCACGCGGAGTGACCAGCAGCAGCGCACGGCCTTCGCGACCGGCACGGCCGGTACGGCCGATACGGTGAACGTAGGACTCAGGGTCGTAAGGCATGTCCACGTTGAATACGTGAGTGATACGCGGAACGTCCAGACCACGAGCTGCCACGTCGGTCGCGACAACGATGTCCAGACGACCATCCTTGAGCGAGTCGATGACGCGCTCACGCTGGTTCTGGGCGATGTCGCCGTTCAGTGCGGCAGCCTTGTAGCCTTTGGCTTCCAGCGCGCTCGCCAGATCCAGGGTGGCCTGCTTGGTACGCACGAACATGATCAGGGCGTCGAAGTCTTCGACTTCCAGCAGGCTCAGAACGGCAGAGGTCTTCTGGTCAGCGTGAACCAGCAGGTGAGCCTGCTCGATCGCGGTAACGGTCTGGGTCTTGCTCTGGATCTTGACGTGCTTCGGGTCTTTCAGGTGACGTTCAGCGATCGCGCGGATCGACTGCGGCAGGGTCGCCGAGAACAGAACGGTCTGACGGGTTTCCGGCATCGCCTTGAAGATGACTTCCAGGTCGTCCATGAAGCCCAGCTTGAGCATTTCGTCGGCTTCGTCCAGAACCAGGTGGTTCACGGTCGCCAGGACTTTTTCGTCACGACGCAGGTGGTCGCACAGACGGCCCGGGGTGGCGACGACGATCTGTGCGCCGTTACGGATGGCTTTCAGCTGTGGGCCCATCGGCGCGCCGCCGTAGACAGCCACAACGGTCACGCCCGGCATTTGCTTGGCGTAGGTTTCGAAAGCGGTGGCCACTTGCAGGGCCAGTTCGCGGGTCGGCGCGAGGATCAGCGCTTGCGGCTCGCGTTTTGCCGGGTCGATGCGGTTCAGGATAGGCAGTGCGAAGGCGGCGGTTTTACCGGTACCTGTCTGCGCCTGACCGATCATGTCGTGACCGGCAAGAATGATCGGGATCGATTGCTGCTGAATGGCCGACGGCTCTTCGTAGCCGGTAGCGATAACGGCTGCAACAATATTCGGATGAAGGTCGAGAGCGGCGAAGCCGCCGGTTTCCTGGGTCATGGGTCTGCCTCTGAGTGCATCCGCAAAGACCCATGCTTCAAAGCTGCGCGTGCCGTGTAAGACCCTAGAGTCACCCTGGCTGCTTTGTCGGCGGGGATTTGCGAAAACGTATTGATGAATGGATCGTCAAGGATAGTTCGTAACCGAACCGGCTTGTGAAGAAGGCTTCGCAAACCCATACCGTGACGAGGGCCCTATGAAAGGCCGGCGCGCACTATACCGGAATTGCTGAAAAAAGTGAGGATTTTTTTCCGTAAAAGAACACCTTGCGGCCAACTGTCACAGGCTTTGCGCAAACCTGAGTCAGTGTCTACTTTTCAAGAGCCCGGTATTACTGGCGGCGGGGGCTTAAACGATTCACCTCATCAGTCAGGCAGTCACCCTCCCTTCCTACTCAGCATGCAGGAAATTCGGACATGACCTCTTCCATCAAAGGCCACGTCAGCCGGGAACAGCGAGGGGCCATCATGCTCATCGGACTGGACCGCGTCGCCAAACGCAATGCGTTCGACATGGAAATGCTCGACCAGCTCAGTCTGGCTTATGGTGAATTCGAGCGTAACGATCAGGCGCGGGTCGCCGTGGTCTTCGCCCATGGCGATCATTTCACCGCAGGCCTCGATCTGGCCGAAGCAGGGCCCGCGCTCAAAGACGGCTGGAAACTGCCGCCAGGCGGCTACGACCCGTGGGGTCTGTTCGTCGGGCCAAGAGTCAGTAAGCCGGTGATCGTCGCGGCGCAGGGTTACTGCCTGACGCTGGGTATCGAGCTGATGCTCGCGTCCGACATCAATCTGTGTGCGAGCAACGCCCGCTTCGCGCATCTGGAGGTGCAGCGCGGCATCTTTGCGTTTGGCGGCGCGACGCTGCGCCTGCATCAGATCGCCGGGTGGGGCAACGCCATGCGCTGGCTGCTGACCGGCGACGAGTTCGACGCCCATGAGGCCTGTCGCATGGGGCTGGTGCAGGAAGTCATGGCGCCGGAAGACCTCCTGCCTGCCGCCCTGCGCCTTGCGCAGCATGTCGCTGACCGCGCGCCGCTAGGCATCCGCGCCACGCTGGAGTCTGCGCGCCAGGCGGTTCTGGAGGGTGAAAGCGCCGCCGCGCACGCGTTGCCGCAGCTGGTGCGGCGAGTGATTGAAAGCGACGACGCCGACGAGGGCCTGAGCGCGCTGCGGGAGGGACGCGCGGCGGACTTCAAAGGGCGCTGATCAGGTGGCCGGGCGCAGGGTCTTGATCAGCGGCAGCAGCGAGTAGCCCAACTGCGGCGCCAGCCCTTCGGCACGCTGGATCAGGGCATCCATGTCCAGCGTCTGATCCAGATCGGCAGGCACGATGAGGATCACGTTGCCCTCCTTCACCGGCAGCTCCCAGTAATGACGGTGATAGAGGCCGCGCAACAGCGCCGCGCCCAAGGGTTTGCCGTCGTCCGAGGCCCACTGATTGATGACCAGCCAGCCTCCCGGGTTCAGCCGTTGCTGGCACTTTTCCAGGAATCCCCAGGCCAGATGGCCCACTGCGGGCCCGGTGTCGGTGTACAGGTCAACGAAGATCAGGTCGGCGTTTTCCGCCGTCGGCAGCAATTCCAGCGCGTCGCCAATGCGGATGTACAGACGCGGATCGTCGGCCAAACCCATGAACTCCATCGCCAGACGTGGCACGTCGGCACGCAGCTCGATGGCCTCGACGTCGTCCAGGGGCAGGAATTTCAGGCAGGCCTGGGTCAGCGTTCCGGCGCCAAGCCCCATGAACAGCGCACTTTCCGGCGCCTCATGGCACAGCGCTCCGATCAGCATGGCGCGGGTGTAGTCGTACTCCAGCCAGGCAGGATCGGCGGTGAACGTGCAGCTCTGCTCGATGGCGTCGCCGAATTCCAGAAAGCGGTAATCCGCCACTTCCAGCACGCGAATCATGCCGAAGTCATCGTGAACCTCAGCCAGCACGCGCTCAACACGCTCCTCGGTCATTGCAGCTCTCTTGATCAATCAGGTTTGGCGCGCGGATTGTCAGGCATGCAGCACCGGCAGGTCACGCAAATTATCCAGGTGAACTGCTACCATGACGGTCCGATCGCACTGACCTCGAGTTCACCATGAGCCAACCCTGGAGTCCCGACAGCTGGCGGGCCCTGCCTATCCAGCAGCAACCTCAATACCCTGACGCCGAGCATGTGCGGCGTGTCGAGCAGACGCTGGGCAGTTTTCCGCCGCTGGTGTTCGCCGGGGAAGCACGCGAGCTGCGCCGACAGTTCGCCGAAGTGACCGAGGGTCGGGCGTTCTTGCTGCAAGGGGGCGACTGCGCCGAGAGCTTCTTCGAGTTCTCCGCCGCGAAGATCCGCGACACTTTCAAAGTACTGTTGCAGATGGCAATCGTCATGACGTTCGCGGCGGGCTGCCCGGTGGTCAAGGTCGGACGCATGGCCGGCCAGTTCGCCAAACCCCGCTCCTCGAACGACGAAACCGTAGATGGCGTGACGCTGCCGGCTTATCGCGGCGACATCGTCAACGGCATCGGCTTCGACGAAAAGAGCCGTGTTCCGGATCCGGATCGCCTGCTGCAGGCCTACCACCAGTCGACCGCCACGCTGAACCTGCTGCGCGCGTTCGCCCAGGGCGGTTTCGCCGACCTGCATCAGGTGCATCAGTGGAACCTTGATTTCATCGCCAATTCGGCGCTGTCGGACAAATACAGCCAGCTCGCCGATCGCATCGACGAGACGCTGGCGTTCATGCGCGCCTGCGGAATGGACACCTCACCGCAATTGCGCGAGACCAGTTTCTTCACCGCACACGAAGCGCTGCTGCTCAATTACGAAGAAGCCTTCGTGCGCCGTGACAGCCTGACCAACGACTTCTATGACTGTTCGGCGCACATGCTGTGGATCGGCGACCGCACCCGCCAGCTCGACGGCGCGCATGTCGAATTCCTGCGCGGCGTGAAAAACCCGATCGGGGTGAAAGTCGGCCCGAGCATGAACACCGATGACCTGATTCGTCTGATCGACATCCTCAACCCCGACAACGATCCTGGCCGCCTGAACCTGATCGCGCGGATGGGCGCCAACAAGGTGGGCGACCACCTTCCGGCCCTGATCCGTGCGGTGGAGCGCGAGGGCAAGAAGGTGCTGTGGAGTTCCGATCCGATGCATGGCAATACGATCAAAGCCAGCAGCGGCTACAAGACCCGCGACTTCGCGCAGATTCTGGGTGAGGTGAAGCAGTTCTTCCAGGTGCATCAGGCCGAAGGCACCTACGCAGGCGGCATCCACATCGAAATGACCGGGCAGAACGTGACCGAATGCATCGGTGGCGCACGACCGATTACCGAGGATGGGCTGTCGGATCGGTACCACACCCATTGCGATCCGCGAATGAATGCAGATCAGTCGCTGGAACTGGCGTTCTTGATTGCCGAGACGTTGAAGCAAGTGCGTCGGTAAGTCGCGCGAGCGGGCGCGCTGTTTCTGCAGGATGGTTCAGCCGGGAAGGCGTCGGATTTCACACCCCGGAATTCAGAGTGCCTGCGCCAGAGGGTTCCCGGCTAAAGCCGGTCCTACGACGGCGCAAGGCGTGGATTTCACATTATGGAATCGAGGCTGTCTGCGCTGGACCATTCCCGGCTGACCTCGAACGTTTCGAAGGTTTCGTTACAGGTGATCAAAACCGCTGGCGACGAATGCCTCTCGCAGGCGCGCGGCACTGGCGCGTTGGCAATTGATCAACACGTCGGGCAAGCCGAGCCAGTTGGCCAGTTGTCGCAGGTTCAGCGCCAGGGCATGCATGCCCTCCTCGTCCAGCCCCGGCTGTTCTTCGTGTACGGCATGCACGGCCAGCCTCCCGGCAGCCCTTTCGGCCCGCAGGTCGATGCGCGCCGCGATGCGTTCGTTGTACAGAAACGGCAGCACGTAATAGCCATACACACGCTTGTGGGCGGGCGTGTAGATTTCCAGGCGGTAATGAAAATCGAACAGGCGCTCGGTGCGCGCACGCTCCCAGATCAAGGAATCGAACGGAGAAAGCAGTGCACTGGTCGCCACCTTGCGTGGCACGCTCAGCTCGGGCAATGCGTAGGCTGTCTGCTTCCAGCCTTGCACCTGAACCACGTTGATGCAACCCTCTTCCACCAGCGCAGCCAGCCCGGCCCTGGCGGGCGCCGGGTCCTGACGAAAGTAGTCACGGATGTCTTTTTCGGTGCCGACGCCCAGCGCTCCGACGGCGTGCAGGAGCAGTCCGCGCTGGGCCTGGCCCTCGTCCAGTTCAGGGCGATGGATGATCGCGTCGGGCAGAACCCGTTCGGGCAGATCATAAAGCCGCTCGAATCCGCGACGCCCGGCAACCGTCACCTCGCCAGCGGCAAACAGCCATTCCAGCGCCAGCTTTTCAGCGCTCCAGTCCCACCACGGTCCCGCGCGCTCCTGACGCGTACTGAGGCTGCCTGCCCCCAGCGCGCCTTGATCACGCACCGCCTGCAACACGCGCGCGATGGTCGGCTGCTGCTCGCGTCCGAAGCTGGCCAGCTGCTGATAGATACCTTCACCTTGAGCCGCACGCTGCATGCGCCAGCGCATCAGCGGGTACAGATCCACGGGCAGCAATGACGCTTCATGCCCCCAGTATTCGAACAGTTTGCGTTGCCTGCCCTGGCTCCAGGCGGCGTCATCCAGAAGCTTCTGCGGGTAGTTGCCCAGCCGCGAATACAAAGGCAGATAGTGCGAGCGCACCAGTGCATTGACCGAATCGATCTGCAGCACACCGAGACGCTCGATCAGCTGCGTGACATGGCTGGCCTTGATGGTCGCCGGCCGCTGGCGACCATTGAATCCCTGGGCAGCCAGCGCCAGACGACGCGCCTGTTTGATGGACAGTTTTTGCTGAATCGGCAGTTCTGCGGGCATTCAGGACCTCCTGATCGATCCGCAAAACTACCTCATCAAGACCCGCGCTGCCTACCGCGCCGGCTGCCGTGAGCACTGCAAGGCCCGTCGCCTCAATGCTTCATCGGGTCATCCCAGAAACGACGCTCCGCTTCCTGGTACACATCGGCCCGGCTCAGACCGATGTCCTTGAGCGCGTCGTCACTCAATGCAGCCAGCTGCCTGCGTTCGCGGTGGAGCCTGCGCCAGCGGGCGATCTGCGTCGTCACCGCAGTCCACCAACGCTCAGGCCCCGACTCCCGCGACAGGGTTTTCATCACCAGTACGTAACCTTTTTGACCTTTCATCGTCTTGCCCTCCAAGTGGGGATGGGCAGATTCTCTCGCCAGGCTTAAGATCAATCCAACGAATGTTTCTTATGCACTGCATCTGGGAGATTGATGTATGACCAGCTACCCAAGCATCGACAGCGAACTGCTGCGCACCTTCGTCGCGATTGCCGACGAAGGCGGGTTCACCAAGGCTGGCGAGGTGGTCAACCGCACGCAGTCGGCGGTCAGCATGCAGATGAAAAGGCTTGAGGATGACGTCGTCCGCCGGCCGCTGTTCTTGAAGGACGGCCGCACGCTCAACCTCACGGCGGAGGGCCAGGTGCTGCTGGGTTATGCCCGGCGCATCCTGAAACTGCACAGCGAGGTGTTCAACACGCTGCGTGAGCCGCACATGGTCGGCACGGTAAAAATCGGTACGCCGGATGACTACGTAATGCGTTTCCTGCCGGGCATCCTGCAGCGCTTCGCTCAGGCATATCCCCTGGTGCAGGTCGAAGTGCACTGTGAATCATCGGCGCAACTGTTGCAGCGTCAGGACCTGGACCTGAGCATCGTGACCCGCGAGCCCGGCAAGGAGATCGGCCAGATTCTGCGTCAGGAACGCTTCGTCTGGGCAGAGGCCGCAGGGTTCTGCCCGCACGAACAGACGCCGCTTCCACTGGCGATGTTCAACAACGACTGTTTCTGCCGCCTGTGGGCGGTCAATGCGCTGGACGCCGGCGGCCGCGAATATCGCGTGGCCTACACCAGCGCCAGCCTGTCGGCGATCATGGCCGTGGTCAGTGCCGGGCTCGCCGTGACCGCGCAATTGCAGAGCCTGATCACCCCTGATCTGCGCGTGCTTGGCGAAGCGGAGGGCTTGCCGCAGTTGCCGTCGGCGAGCATCGTCCTGCTGCGAAATCCGAACAATCCCTCACCGATCACCGAGTGCCTGGCCGATCACATCGCCGAGGGCTTCAAGCTGTAGCGATGGGTCAGACCCGGAAACAGAGCATGATCGCGCAGATCACCAGGAACACGCAGAACAGCGATCTGAGCAAGCGCTCCGGCAGACTGTGGGCGAGCGCGACGCCCCAACTGATGCTGGCAAGGCCGCCGATGGCCAGCGGGATTCCCATCCGCCAGTCGACGTGGCCATGCAGCGCGTAAGTGGTCATCGTGATAATGGTCGCCGGGGCTGCGAGGGCCAGCGCCAGCCCTTGGGCGGCCACCTGACTGGCGCCGAAGATGCCGGTCAGGATCGGCGTTGCGATCACCCCGCCGCCGACGCCGAACATTCCGGCGGTCACACCGGAGCCCAGACCCAGCACCCATAGCCACCGGCCATGTCGAAGCTGCGGCCCTGAGTGACCTTTGCGCCAGTACATTTGAATCACGTTGAACAGCGTCAGGACGACGAGAAACGCGACGAAGCCGATGCGCATGCTCTGGGGGTCGATCCGCACGGCCCACAAGGACGTCAGCCACGACATGATGAAGCTCGGCACGATCAGCGACATGGCGTTGCGCACCGATATCCTGTTGCGCTGGTTGTAACGCCACAACGCCAGCAACACATTGGGCAGCACCATCAGCAACGCGGTGCCTTGTGCCAGTTGCTGATCGAGGCCGAACAGCACGCCCAGCGCCGGAATGGCCACCAGCCCGCCGCCAATTCCGAACAATCCGCCCAAGGTGCCCATGGCAGCACCCAGCAGCAGGTACATCACTACATCGACAATCACGCCCGATCCTCTGTTTTCAGTTGCGGTATGGGAACGCGCGCATCCTACTCACTCGCGGCAATCAGGGAAATCCGCAGGCGGCGATAAAGGTCACGATCGGCGTCAGTCCGCTTCGATAGAGAAACACCCTGTCGGCGATTACCGAAATTATCTGGTGCATTAAAGATCATGACACTAAATTAGTGGTCATTTCGTTCAATCGAGGAACACCCATGAACGCCGACGATAGCTCCGCGACAGCTGGAGCTGGCAGTTGCGAGGACTTGCTGCTAGACAACCAGCTGTGTTTTGCCTTGTATTCCACGTCTCTGATGATGACCAAGGTCTACAAGCCGCTGTTGCTGGAACTGAACCTGACCTATCCACAATACCTGGCGATGCTGGTCTTGTGGGAACGAGACGGCTTGACGGTAGGAGAAGTAAGCACGCGATTGTTGACCGATCCGGGCTCACTGACGCCGCTGCTCAAACGGCTTGAAACCGAAGGCTTGATCAAGCGCACGCGCAGCAAGGAAGACGAACGTGTGGTGCTGTTGACACTGACTGATCAGGGTAAAGCGCTGCACGAAAAGGCCAAGCGGATTCCGCAATGCATTCTCGCGGCCAGCGGAATCACGGTGGAACAACTGAAAGCGTTGCAACAGGACCTGCTCGGCCTGCGCGGGCATCTGCACGGCAGCATCTGATTACCCCCCCTTCACTTCAGGCCAGCCTCGTTGCTGGCCTTTTCATTTACGCCAGACCCTGTCGCAGATTTCTGCAAGAGCCCGCTTGCCCGCGAAAGCGTCCGTGCAGAGATCAGGAGGGTGCCTGCATGAATGCGTACGCGGGCAGCGCGCTCCAACAAATCGGGTGGCGATAGCGCGGTAGCGACACCACTTTGTGGCGCTGATGGATCGAAGGATCCTTCCGCGAGCAGGCAGACTGCTAAAAACCTCGACCTCGCGAGGAAAATCGTATTGAAAATAAATCATTATTTATCAATCAGTTAAATCACACATGACCGACAGAGCGCGGTTTTTTTTGATAAATCTCGAAAATTTATCTTGCGCACTAATCATTGGCGCATTACATTTCATCCCACTTGCTTAGCGCACAAGATTTTAGCGCTAAACACAACCGGCCCAGGCCAACATCATTCAAGTGAGGAAATATCATGAAAGCGCTCTATACCGCAGTTGCAACCGCTACCGGTGGCCGTGATGGCCGTGCTGTTTCCAGCGACAAGATTCTCGACGTGAAACTGGCCACCCCGAAAGAACTGGGCGGCGCTGGCGGTGAAGCCACCAACCCTGAGCAACTCTTCGCCGCCGGCTACTCGGCCTGCTTCATCGGCGCGCTGAAATTCGTCGCCGGTCAGAGCAAACGCAGCATCCCTGCCGACGCCTCGATCACTGCCCACGTCGGCATCGGTCAGATCCCTGGCGGCTTCGGTCTGGACATCGATCTGCACATCAGCCTGCCTGGCCTGGAACAAGCCGACGCTCAAGCACTGGTCGACGCTGCTCACCAGGTCTGCCCGTACTCGAACGCCACCCGCGGCAACGTTGACGTTCGCCTGCACGTCACCGTCTGACACCTCGACCAGGAAGGAGAAGAACATGAACACATTTGGCAAGATTCTGGCGGGCTCGCTTCTCGCACTGTCCATCGGCAACGCGTTTGCGGCGACCGACAGCGGCGTCGAGCACAACACCCAGGCATTCCTCGACGCGCTGAACTCGGGCGGCGGCAAGCCGATCGAGCAGCTTTCGCCCAAGGATGCACGGGCCGTACTGACCGGCGCCCAAGCCGGGGTCAAGCTGACACTGCCCAAAGCCGATGTCAGCCAGAAGACCATCTCGGCCGACGGCCAGAACATCAGCCTGACCATCGTGCGTCCGGCTGGCGCGAAAGGCACCTTGCCAGTGTTCATGTTCTTCCACGGCGGCGGCTGGGTGCTGGGCGACTACCCGACCCACGAGCGTCTGGTGCGGGATCTGGTCGAGGGTTCGGGGGCAGTGGCGGTGTTCGTGAACTACACGCCGTCGCCTGAAGCGCATTACCCGACCGCGATCAACCAGGCCTACGCGGCCACCAAATGGGTGGCTGAGCACGGCAAGGAGATCAACGTCGATGGCAAGCGTCTGGCCGTGGCCGGCAACAGCGTCGGTGGCAACATGGCGGCCGTCGTCAGCCTGATGGCAAAAGACAAGGGCACGCCGGCCATTCGTTATCAAGTGCTGCTGTGGCCGGTAACCGACGCCAACTTCGACACCGGTTCGTATGACCAGTTTGCCGAGGGGCACTTCCTCACCCGCAACATGATGAAGTGGTTCTGGGACAACTACACCACCGATCCGAAGCAGCGCGCCGAGATTTACGCTTCACCGCTGCGCGCCACACTGGATCAGCTCAAAGGCCTGCCCCCTGCTCTGGTGCAGACCGCCGGTGCCGACGTGCTGCGTGACGAAGGCGAAGCGTATGCCCGCAAACTGGATCAGGCTGGCGTTCCGGTGACCGCCGTGCGCTACAACGGCATGATCCACGACTACGGTCTGCTCAACGTGGTCAGCCAGGTGCCGGAAGTGCGCTCGGCGATGTTGCAGGCGTCGCAAGAGTTGAAGGTTCATCTGAAGTAAAAAAGATGTCAGCCGGATAGATCTGCATTGATCGATCCGGCCTCATCGCGAGCAAGCTCACTCCTACAGACTGCGCTCCCACTGCAGGAGTGAGCTTGCTCGCGATGAGGCCGGTGTGTTCAACACGATTCAGTGACCAGAGAAGAACGCCATGAACTGGTAACCGAACCAAACCATCGCCCACAAAAAAGCCCGACTCAATGGTCGGGCTTTTTCGTGTGTGGCGTTACGCGAGCAGTGCTTACTTGGCACGGCCTTTGTAGGAACCGCCTTCACGGGTATCGATCTCGATCATGTCGCCGATTTCGATGAAGTCAGCAACGCTCAGCTCGGTGCCGTTTTTCAGCTTGGCTGGCTTCATGACTTTGCCCGAAGTGTCGCCGCGAGCGGAACCTTCGGTGTAGTCGATCTGACGCACGATGGTGGTCGGCAGTTCTACGGAAACCAGACGGCCTTCGAAGAAAACGGCTTCGCAGACGTCGGTCATGCCTTCTTCAATGAAAGGCAGAACGCTTTCGATGTCTTCGGCGTTCAGTTCGTACATGGTGTAGTCAGTGGTGTCCATGAACGTGTAGGAGTCGCCGCTGATGAAAGACAGGGTGGCTTCTTTACGGTCCAGGATCACGTCGTCCAGCTTGTCGTCGGCGCTGTAGACGGTTTCAGTCTTGTAGCCGGTCAGCAGGTTCTTCAGCTTGGTCTTCATGATCGCGCTGTTACGACCGGACTTGGTGAATTCAGCTTTCTGAACCAGCCAAGGATCGTTGTCGATACGGATCACGGTACCGGGTTTAAGCTCTTTACCAGTTTTCATTACGAATATCCGAATTTGGATGGAAGTACTTTCTAAGCCCTGTACGAAAAGCCACTTTTCGTACAGGGCTTAATACAAGGCCGCGTATCATATCCAATTTCGGTAAAAGTGTACCAGCGCAGTCGTCAGATCATCCTGCAAGGCCTGTTCCAGACACCATCGTTGCGCATGCCGGGACAGTTCAGCGCGATGTGCCTGCAGGGTTGTCCAGCTTGCCGCCATGTCCTGCCCTGCGTTCCAGTTGCGCCAGACATCGGTCAGCGCCTGGGCCGCGCCTGTGGATAACCCGTCCAGATACAGCTCCAGAAACGCATCGAGCTTGGCCCAGTGTGCGTCGTCGTCCTGCTCATAGATGTGCCAGATCAGCGGCCGGCCGGCCCACTGCGCGCGCACGAAAGAGTCCTCGCCGCGTACCACGTTGAAATCGCAGCACCACAGCAGCAGGTCGTAGTCCTCCTGACGCACGAATGGCAGCACCTGAATGGTCAGGGCATTGCGCTGGTTCAGGTCGCCGGCCTTGAGCTCATCGACCGCAAGCCAGCGCTGAACATCGCCCAGAATCCGCCCTTCCGGCACCAACAGGTGGGTTTTACGCTCGGCAAACGCCAGGCAGTCCAGCCAGGAGCCAAGCCCAGCGTGCTCGTAGGCAAACAGCGAGATCAACTGCGTCGGCGTCTGTGTGGCGTCGTGCTCCGGGTGAACGCCCAGCCGGGCGAGGAATGCCTGCTGCGCGGCCGGATCCTGCTCGAAGGCTTGGCGCCGGTCGATCAGCCCGGCTTCGCGCAACAAGCCGCCCGTGGTGCTCCGAAAGCCCGGAAAGAAGAAGAACTTCTGGATGCCGCTGGACTGCAGCGAAGGCAGTCCATGGCAGCCGGTCACCCATTCTTCAGCGCTCAGGTATTCGAGGTTCAGCCAGAGTGGGCGCGGCGTGCGCGCTTTCATGGCGTCGATGTAGGCCGGCGGCAGATGACAGGCGAACGCTTCGATCACGACGTCGGCAGGCTCGGCAGCTCGCCAGTCCTTCGGCCAGAAACACACGTTGACGCCGTCGTGCCACTGTTGCGGCGCCTGCGGATCGGCAGCAGGACACAGACGGGCGAACGCCGTCAGGTCGTCCACCCACAGACGCACGTCCATGCCATGCTCGGCGACCAGTTGACGGGCCAGACGAAACGTCACGCCGACGTCGCCGAAGTTATCCACAACGGTGCAGAAAATATCCCAAGAGGCTTTCATCCCGATCCCCTGAGGATGTTCAAAAAAGCGAATTGTCCTTCATAACGGCGCAGAATCTCCAGCCCCGGTCGTGCGACAATTCCGCCATCGACACTGCGCAAGCCCGGAGTCTGCCATGTACGTCAACCGTCGCGAATTGTCCGTCACCCTCCATCCATTGAAGCTCGTGCTGTCCATTGCTGCCGGGATCTGGCTGGGTTTTCTGGCCGTGCTGCTGACGGCCTGGCTGGTCTACAAAGCCTTACCGGCCGAGCAGACCCAGGCACTGAAGAACACCGCCAGCGAGTTGACGACCCCGCCAGCCGCTAAGGCAAATCCCGAAAGCGACAATCCGATGTTCGATCAATACCGGCAGATCCTGCGCGAAGGCGAAGCGCGGCAGGCCGAACAGGTCGAACAGGCCGAGCGGCAGCGCAACTTCAATGGCCCGAAATGCCAGTTCTGGATGCAGCAGAACCAGACCGCGCCCAGCGAGAAGAGTCGCGCGGCGATCTATCAGTTCTGCGGCTGAACCCTTTGACGAGACACGCCATTTTCATGAACAAGCCACGGGTCCTGCAGCGGATCATCGAGACACTTGAAATCGATCTCGACGTCGCCATTCGCGCCGCGCAAACGGCCTACGAAACCGCGACGCATGAAGAGAACATCGCCGAAAACAAGTACGACACGCTGGGGCTGGAGGCGTCGTATCTGGCGGCCGGCCAGGCGCGCCGGGTCGAGGAAATACGTCAGTCGCTCATGGAGTACCGCAACCTCACGCTCAAGCCTTTCGATGAGCTGCGCGGCATTCAGTCAGGCGACCTGATCGTGCTGGAATCGGCGAGCGGTGTCGCCCGGCAGTTGTTTCTCGGGCCGGATGCCGCGGGCCTGAAAGTCAGCGTGGACGAAGGCCTTGTCACGGTGATCACCGCCAGAGCCCCGCTCGGCCAGACGCTGCTGGGCAAGTTCGACGGCGACGAGGTCGAGATCGTTGTCAACGGCAGCCGGCAATCGTTCGAGATCGTGCAGGTGGTGTGATCCGTTGATCCATTGCAGGGTTGAAGGGGTCGACTTTTTGTGGGTAAGGTGCGGGGTCGCACCATAAAGGTGAACCCGGATATGGAGCCGGGCACAAGGATTCAACCAAGGAGATATTTCATGACGAACGTCATCACTTTCCCTGACGCCCATGAACGTGATCGCCTCAAGTCCAGTGACCACCAAGGGTTGAGATACCTGAACAAGAAAGAGCGACAACTGATCGATCGCCTGCGCATGACCAGTCACGCGGGTCGCCAGTACGTCTACGACTACGCCAACATCATGCATCGGTCCAAGCCGTTGTACCCCGATCCGGTGGACTGACGCTCGGCTTTCACGCCTGCGGGCACCAACGTGCCCGCGCAACCTCGCTGCCGCCGTCACGGGCTGCGTTAAATCCCGGGCATTCGGGCCTATAGTGGGCATCTGTCTTTGCCCTCAGGAAGCCGCCATGCCCGTTGCCCCGACTGAACCCGTCAATCCGGACGCCACCGCCCTGCCCGCCTCGCCACCTGTCGATCATCTGCGTTTTCATAAACGCCATGCGCACCTTGCGCCCACGTTCGGCAACGATGCGTTCGCACTGAAGGCCGAAGCCTTCGCGCGCTTTTTCGGCACGCCGACGTTCCTGGGCGCGCAGACGCTCATTGTGCTGCTGTGGGTTGGCGCCAACCTGAGCGGCCTGGTGACGTTCGACGTTTATCCCTTCATCCTGCTCAACCTGGCGTTCAGCCTGCAGTCGGCTTATGCCGCGCCACTGATCCTGCTTGCCCAGACGCGCCAGGCCGCTCGCGACAAAGCCAGTTCCGATGCCGACGCGCAGCACCGCGAAGCGCTCGCCGTGGCCAATGAAGAACGCATGGCGCGGGCGGCGCAAAACACCGCGCAAATGCTGGAATTACTGGAGCAGAACACACGCCTGACCGAGATGACCAAGCTGCTGACGGAACGGGTCGAAGCGCTGACGGCCGACATGCACAAGCATTTCGTCAAGAAGGACGGGCATGCCTGAGCCGCCGGCCAGTCGACCACTGGAGCGCGGCGATCCCACGACTGCGCTCCGCTTTATTCTGCGGTATTCACACGCCTCTTTTCCTGCCTTGCTCGCTACCCTCCTCACTGACTGAGCGCTTTGGCCACCAGTGGACATTTATGGTATTGCGATCGTCATTGAACAGCGAGATTATGACCATAATTTAACGCCCGCCGACGCCCCGTCGGATGCGGCTTGCGGAGTGAATGCCCGTGCAAAGCACCTCTCGCCAAGAAACACTGGCCCTCTGGCTGGCGCAGGAACAGACCGTCCGCGCCCGGTTGGGCAAGTCCGGCAGCATGAGCCTGACCGACGTCGCGCAACTGACGCCGCAGGCGTTCTTCGATGGCATCGGTAACGGTGAGCTGCCGCACCCGCCCATTGGCGAGCTGATGGATTTCGTGCCGATCGAGTGGTCGCCCGGCAGTTTCGTTTTTCAAGGCACGCCCGGGCCGCAGCACTACAACCCGCTGGGCATCGTGCACGGCGGCTATGCAGCCACGCTGCTTGACTCGTGCATGGGTTGTTCGGTGCACACCCGCCTGCAACAAGGCCAGGGCTACACGACCCTCGATCTGCGCATCAGCTACATCCGGGCGCTGACCGACAAGACCGGGCCGATCCGCGCCGAAGGCACTGTGGTGCATGTCGGGCGCTCCACGGCGCTGGCCGAAGGCCGGATTTACGACGTCGATGGCCGTCTGTACGCCACCGGCACCACCACCTGCATGATCCTCGACATGAACCGCTGATCGCCATCGACCGCCCCTTAGCCCAGGAGACTTACCATGCAATCCTCAGCCCCTTTGATCATCATCGCCGGGCATGGGGCCTGTCTACGCGACCCGCAAGCTGCTGCAACGTGCGGGCTCGAGCATCGGCGATATCGATCTGGTGGAGATCACTGAAGCCGTTGCCAGCCAGTCGATTGCCTGTGTTCGGCAATCATTCGCGAGCAAGCTCACCCCTGAGGGTGATCGCGTCTCTTGCAGACGTGAGCCTGCTCGCGATGACAACAGAACTTCCGCCATCGCCCCCCCTCCCGATCACTCCGATCCACAGCGGCCCTGCGCTCCACGGCATTCATGATCCCCGATCAAAAGTCCCTTTCCCGATTTACGGTTTTTCCGCGGGGAACCAACCGGGATACTGGCCTTCAGATTTCTTACCTTTGCAATGGAGTAATCCCGATGACTGTTCCCGCTTTTGGCCTGGGCACGTTCCGATTGAAAGACCAGGTCGTGATCGACTCGGTCACCACCGGCCTTGAACTTGGCTACCGCGTAATCGACACCGCGCAGATCTACGGCAACGAGGCCGAGGTCGGTCAAGCCGTCGTGCAAAGCGGTGTGCCCCGTGATCAGCTCTACATCACCACCAAGATCTGGACGGACAACTTTGCCGCCGACAAGCTGATCCCCAGCCTGAAGGAAAGCCTGGCGAAACTGAAAACCGATTACGTCGACCTGACGCTCATCCACTGGCCTTCGCCGCAAGGCAAGGTCGCGGTCACCGAGTTCATGGGCGCGCTGCTGGAGGCGAAAAAGCAGGGCCTGACTCGCGAGATCGGCGTGTCGAACTTCACAGTCGCGCTGATGAAGGAAGCCATCGCTGCGGTCGGCGCCGAGCACATCGCGACCAACCAGATCGAGCTGCACCCGTACCTGCAGAATCGCACCGTGGCTGATTTCGCCAGACAGCACGGGATCAAAATCACCTCGTACATGACCCTGGCCTATGGCGAGGTCTTGAAAGACCCGGTGATCGAGGAAATCGCACGGCGCAATGACGCGACGCCGGCGCAGGTCACCCTGGCCTGGGCGATGCAGCTGGGTTACGCGGTGATTCCGTCGTCGACCAGACGCGCCAACCTGGAAAGCAACCTCAAGGCTGTGGACCTGAAGCTGAGCGATGACGACATGACCCGCATCGCCAAGCTGGACCGGGGCCAGCGCCTGACCAGCCCGGCCAGCCTGGCGCCCGAGTGGGACTGATCGCCACCGACTGCTGACCTGGCTCGCTGCCAGCCAAAGCCGGTCCTACAGGCCACGCGGTAAGTAGGACCGGCTTCAGCCGGGAAGAGCCCGGTATGTGCGACCTCAGTCGTGCGGTATGGCAACGAACGCATTCCCGGCTAAAGCCGGTCCTACGGAATTCCGCGTGGGCGCTGTCCTGAAAATGCCCTGTAACAATGCACCCGAACCATAATCAGGCACCCGTCTGAAACCCGCGAATAATTGGTTCACTTATCCCCCGAACCAATCCTGCCTCATCCCGCGAACCAAGCTTGTGAACCTTTGGCGATTGGCCCAAGCGGCCTGAATCGCGCGTACCCGTGCGGGCGGACTGCTTGTCCGATGCATGAACCAATTCTGATTGGCATCGCTATTGCACCCTCTCTGTATCGCTCCCTTAACGCCGCGCGCCGCTTCACGCTGCAAACGGCATCGGGTTTTCATGCTGTGACGAGAGACCATGATGGAAAGGTTCGACACCGACGCCCCGCACGACAACTCGTCGAAACTGGCCCTGGACGCGCTGCGCCAGATGGTGGCGCAACATGCCGCGTTCCCCCAGCGGGCCTTGCCCACCGAGCGCGATCTGGCGATGGATTTCGGCGTCAGTCGTCGCGCCATTCGCCGTGCCCTGGCGGTGCTCGAAGCGGAAGGCCAGATCTGGCGTCGGCAGGGAAAGGGAACCTTTGTCGGCCCTACCCCGCCGAGCGCGGCGATGAGTTTCGCCAAGTTGTCGAGCCGGACCAATTTCAGCGAGGTCATGGAAGCGCGCCTTTATCTGGAACCGGCACTCGCCTCGCTGGCTGCGTTACGCGCCAACGGTGAACAGATGGCGATCCTGCGCCGTCTGGCCGAGCGCACGACACGGCAGCAACACGCCACCGAAATCGACGCCGAGGGCATCGAGCTGTGGGACAGCGCCCTGCACCGCGGCATCGCCGAAGCCGCCGGCAACCGCCTGATGCTGGACATCTTCGAAATGCTCGACGCGATTCGCCTCGACCCCACCTGGCGCGATTTGCGCCAGCGTGCGCGCAACACCGACCGGCTGGACACCTACAGCCACGATCACGACGACATCGTCAGTGCCATCGAAACCCGTGATCCGGTCAAGGCCGCTACTGCCATGCGCGGGCATCTGCGCGCCTTGCAGCAGGCCCTGGACCACGTCATCCAACAAGACCTTGAGGCCAGCGTATGAACGACCAACCCCGCGACGATCAGCCTGCGGTTCTGAGCGTCAGCGACCTGACCGTGCGCTTCAAGGGTGCCCCGGCCAACGTCGTCGATGGCGTTTCCTTTGCGATCAGGCCCGGCAGAACCTTGGCCATCGTCGGTGAATCCGGCTGCGGCAAAAGCGTGACCTCCATGGCGTTGATGGGCCTGCTGCCGGACACCGCAACCGTTGGCGCCGGCGCCTCGAGCCTGCTGGGTGAGCCGCTGCTGGGGATGTCCGATGCCCGCCTGCTGGACGTTCGCGGCAACCGCATGGCGATGATTTTCCAGGAGCCCATGACCTCACTCAACCCGGTGTTCACCATCGGCGAGCAGATCGCTGAAAGCGTGATCCGTCATCAGGGCCTGTCCGCGGGTGCGGCCCGTCAGCGCGCGCTGGAAATGCTCGAAAAAGTTCGCGTGCCCGATGCGCAGCAGCGTCTGGACGCCTATCCCCACGAGCTGTCCGGCGGCATGCGTCAGCGGGCGATGATTGCCATGGCGCTGGCCAACGATCCGGCACTGATCATCGCCGACGAGCCGACCACCGCGCTGGACGTGACGATTCAGGCGCAGATCCTGTCGCTGGTCGCCAGCCTGCAGGCCGAGACCGGCACATCGATGATCCTGATCACCCACGACCTGGGCGTGGTCGCGGAAGTCGCCGACGACGTCATGGTGATGTACGCCGGTCGCGTCGTCGAAAGCGGTTCAGTGAAGACGCTGTTCGACGACCCGCAACATCCTTACACCATCGGCCTGATGGGCTCGATGCCCTCGGTCGGCCCGCGCGAAGGACGCCTCGCGACCATCAACGGACGCGTGCCGACCCCGGCCGAAATGCCCGGCGGCTGCCGCTTTGCCAGTCGCTGCCCGTTCGTCATCGATGCGTGCCGTGAAGCGCGCCCGCCACTGCTGGAAGTCTCCAGTGGTCATTTCGCGGCCTGCATTCGCGCGCCGCTGGAACAGCATTTGGGAGTCAGTGCATGAGCACGCCGCAGCACATCGACGTCGCCGCCGACGCCTTGGAAAAACCGATTCTGGAAAGCATTGCGGTCAGCAAGCACTTCCACAGTGAAGCAGGCCTGTTCCAACGCAAAAAACCGCCCGTGCAGGCAGTCAATGAAGTGTCGCTGGCCGTTCGCCGGGGCGAAACACTGGCGCTGGTCGGTGAATCCGGCTCGGGCAAATCCACCCTCGGCCGCGTGCTGTTGAATCTGCTCAAACCCACGGCGGGCGATGTGATTTATGAAGGACGCAATCTGGGCAATCTGCCCGCTGACAAGCTACGTCAGGTGCGCCGCGATCTGCAAATCATCTTCCAGGACCCGTTCGCGTCGCTGAACCCGCGCATGAGCGTCGAGTCGATCATCGGCGAACCGATCTGGCTGCATCGCGATGACAGCCGCAGCGCACGGCAGGACAAGGTCACGGAACTGCTGCGCACCGTCGGTCTTGCGCCTGAGCACGGCAGCCGCTTCCCTCACGAGTTTTCCGGCGGGCAGCGCCAGCGCATCGGCATCGCCCGGGCACTGGCCTCCGAGCCACGGCTGATCCTCGGCGACGAGCCGGTGTCGGCGCTGGACGTGTCGGTGCAGGCGCAAGTGGTCAATCTGCTGGAGGACCTCAAGCACCAGTTCGGCCTGACGCTGCTCATTGTCGCCCATGGCCTGGCGGTGATTCGTCACATGAGTGATCGAGTGGCGGTGATGTACCTGGGCGAGATCGTCGAACTGGCCCCGGTCAACGCGCTGTTCGAGACGCCCTTCCATCCCTACACCCAGGCGCTGATGGCCGCTGTGCCGGTCAGCCACCCTGACTTGCGCCGGCCTCGTCCGCTGCTCGGAGGCGACATGCCAAGCCCGAGCAAACCGCCCTCCGGCTGCCGCTTTCACACGCGCTGCCCGCACGCCAGGCCGCTGTGCCGCGAGCTCAAACCCGCGTTCGAGACCGTCGAGCCGGGTCGCCAGGTGGCGTGCCATTACTGGCGCGAAATCGCTAACGCGGGCGCCGGCTCATTGATCGTACCGACACCCAGCGCGGCCTACAGCCAGCGCCTGAACCTGTTCAAAAGCCATCAAGCCCTTTCTCTGGAGAGTCAGCCATGAAGTTCGCCCCTCTGATGACCACCGCGCTGTTGCTGCTCGCCGCGAATGCGGCTGTCGCCGAAACCACGTTGCGCATCGGTATTCAGGATGATCCGGACGTGCTCGACCCGCACCGTTCGCGCACGTATTCAGGCCGCCTGGTGTACACCGCGCTGTGCGACAAACTGGTCGATATCAGCCCTGACCTGACTTACGTGCCGCAACTGGCCACGGCCTGGAACTGGAGCGAAGACGGCAAGACCCTGACCATGACCCTGCGCGAGGGCGTCACCTTTCATGACGGCGAAGCCTTCGATGCCGCAGCCGTGAAATTCAACCTGGACCGTGCGCGCACCCTGCCCGACTCGCTGCGCAAAAGCGAACTGTCGTCGGTGGAAAGCGTTGACGTGATCGATGCCAAGACCGTCGCCATCAAGGTCAAGCAACCGGACGCCACACTGATTTCGCAACTGTCCGACCGCGCCGGAATGATGCTCGCGCCCAAGGCGTCGGCGACCGACGTCGGCTCGAAACCGGTGTGCTCCGGCCCGTATAAATTCGTTCAGCGGGTGCAGCAGGATCGCATCGTGCTGGAGCGTTTCGACCACTACTGGAACAAGCAGGCGTACCACTTCGACAAAGTGATTTTCCTGCCGATTCCGGACACCTCCGTGCGCCTGGCGAACCTGCGTTCGGGCGATCTGGACATCATCGAACGCGTCGCGCCCACCGACGTGAAAACCGCCAAGGCCGACAGCCACGTGCAAGTGTTCAGCACCCCGGGCCTTGGCTACATGCAGCTGATGTACAACACCAACAACGGTGACAAGGCCAACAACCCGCTGGGCAAGGACAAGCGCGTGCGCAAAGCCTTCGAGCTGGCGATCGACCGCGATGCGATCAATCAGGTGGTCTTCGAAGGCCTCTACGCACCCAGCGCGCAGCCTTTCCCGAAAAGCAGCCCTTACTACGACAAAGACCTGCCCATCCCGGCCCGTGATGTCGAGGCCAGCAAAAAACTGCTGGCCGAAGCGGGCGTGAAGACCCCGGTCAGCGTCGAGCTCAAGGTCGCCAACAACCCGATCGCCCAGCAGGTCGGGCAGATCATTCAGGCGATGGCCGAAGAAGCCGGCTTCAAGGTCAATCTGGTTGCCACCGAATACGCCACCCTGCTCAGCGAGCAACAGGCCGGTAACTTCCAGATCGGCATGAGCGCCTGGTCGGGTCGCCCCGATCCGGATGGCGATATCCATCAGTTCGTGACCTGCAAAGGCGGCCAGAACGACGGCCGTTTCTGTGACCCCAAACTCGACGAACTGCTGAACAAGGCGCGCACCGTGAACGACCAGGCGCAGCGTCAGGCGCTGTACTTCGAAGCGCTGCGTCTGCTGGCCGACGACGTGCCGACCAGCTACCTCTACTTCGATCCGCGGATCATCGCGATGCGCAGCAACCTGACCGGCTTCGTGCCAAACCCGGACGGGCTGATCCGCCTCAACGACGTTGCCTTCAAATGATCGGGATGTCTGTGGATAACCGCTTCGGCCGCGAGGAATCGCCATGCTGATCTTCATCCTGCGCCGCCTGCTCAGCGCCATACCTACGCTGATTCTGGTTTCGCTGTTCGTCTTCACCCTGCAGAAACTGCTGCCGGGCGATCCGGTGCAAGCCATGGCGGGCGAAGAGCGCGATCCGGCGGTCATGGAATACCTGCGTGAGAAATACCGCCTCAACGATCCGGTGCCGTTGCAATACGTGCACTGGGTCGGCAACGTGCTGCAAGGCGACTTCGGCACCTCGCTGCGCACCGAGCAACCGGTGACGACGCTGCTGGCGTCCAAGTTGCCGGTGACCATCGAGCTGGCCGTGCTGGCGCTGGTCATCGCACTGCTGATCGGCATCCCGACCGGGGTGATTTCCGCCGTGCGCAAAGGCACGGCAGTGGATTACGGTGCTAACGTGTTCGCCTTGTCGGGGATCTCCATTCCGCACTTCTGGCTGGGGATTCTGTTGATCATGATCTTCGCCGTGAAGCTGCAATGGCTGCCGGCGTCGGGCTTCGTGCCGCTGGGCGAAAACCTGGGGCAAAACCTCAAGACCTTGATCCTGCCGGCATTCGTGCTCGGCGCCGGGCTGTCGGGCGTCCTGATGCGGCACACCCGCAGCGCGATGCTTGAAGTGCTGCGCGCCGATTATGTGCGCACCGCGCGGGCCAAGGGACTGTTCCCACGCACGGTGATCCTCAAGCATGCGCTGCGCAATGCGCTGATGCCCATCGTCACCCTGACCACGCTGCTGTTCGGCGAGCTGCTCGGTGGCGCGGTCCTGACCGAGCAGGTGTTCAGTATTCCGGGCTTCGGCAAGATGATCGTCGATGCCGTTTTCAACCGTGACTACGCCGTGGTGCAAGGCGTGGTGCTGTGCGTGGCGATCGGTTTTCTGCTGCTGAATCTGCTCGCCGATGTGCTGTATCGCCTGATCAACCCGCGTCTGAGGACTGCCTGATGACCTCGATTGCCCCCAATCCTGCACTGCCTGTCAAAGAGCCGCTGAAACCGCGCACGCGCTCGCCGTTCGCCCGAAAATTCCTCGCCAACAAGGGCGCGGTCGTGGGCGCGGTGGTGTTGATCCTGTTCATTCTCGCGGCACTGCTCGCGCCGTGGATTGCGCCCTACGATCCGTTGAAAGCCAACTTTCTCGCGGTGCGCAAAGCGCCGTCGATGATGTACTGGCTGGGCACCGATGAGCTCGGGCGCGACCTGTTCTCCCGGCTGTTGTGGGGCGCGCGCAGTTCCTTGCTGGCGGGCGGCGTCTCCGTGGCCATCGCGATGGTGATCGGCGTGCCGCTGGGCCTGCTGGCCGGTTACTTCGGCGGCAAGCTGGACGCGGTGATATCGCGCATCATGGAAGCGTTGTTGTCCTGCCCGTTTCTGGTCCTGGCGATTGCGCTGGGCGCCTTCCTCGGCCCGAGCCTGACCAACGCGATGATCGCGATCGGCCTGTCGGCCATGCCGATTTTCTCGCGCCTGACACGGGGTCAGGTGCTGGCGATCCGGCACGAAGACTACCTTGAAGGCGCCCGCGCGATCGGCCTGCCCGACCGCTGGATCATCCTGCGTTACGTGTTGCCCAACGTGCTCTCGCCGCTGGTGGTGCAGGCCACGCTGACCATCGCCTCGGCGATTCTGGCCGAAGCCAGTCTGTCGTTCCTCGGCCTGGGCCAGCAACCGCCCTCGCCGTCCTGGGGCTCGATGCTCAATACCGCGAAGAACTTCATGGAGCAGGCGCCGTGGATGTCGATCGCGCCCGGCGTGGCGATCTATATCACGGTGCTGTGCTTCAACCTGCTGGGCGACGGGCTGCGCGATGCGCTCGATCCGAAAAGCTGACGCCACTGATTCCATTCCCTTGCGACTTAAACGCTGATCAACTGCCGAAGAGATGATTTCATGTTCGATGATCTGGATTACAGCCAACCTTACGCGTCCGCCCGCTCGCCGGTGATGGGCAACAACATGGTCGCCTGCTCGCAGCCTCTGGCAGCGCAGGCCGGGCTCGACATGCTGCGTCGCGGCGGCAATGCGGTGGACGCCGCCATCGCCGCCGCCATGGTGCTGACGGTGGTCGAACCGACCGGCTGCGGCATCGGCAGCGATGCGTTCGCCATCGTCTGGGACGGCAAAAAACTCCAGGGCCTGAACGCGTCGGGGCGCTCGCCGCAAGCCTGGTCGCCGGAACACTTTGCCGGTCAGACCGAAATGCCGCAGCGTGGCTGGGGTGCCGTGACGGTGCCCGGCGCGGTCTCGGCCTGGGTCGCGCTGTCGGAGCGCTACGGCAAGCTGCCCTTCGCCACCCTCGCAGGCCCTGCCATCGGCTACGCCCGAGACGGCTATCAAGTGACGCCCATCATCGCCGAACTGTGGCGACGCGGTTCGGCCCTGCTCAAGGATCAGCCGGGCTTCGCAGAGTGCTTTCTGCAAGGCGGCAAGGCTCCGCAGCCAGGCGAGAAGGTCACGCTCAAAGACCATGCGACAACGCTGGAGCTGATCGCCGAGACCAAGGGCGAATCGTTCTATCGCGGCGAACTGGCGCAGAAGATCATTGCCCATGCCAACGCCAATGGCAGCGTCATGAGCCTAGACGATCTGGCCCGTCACGACGTCGACTGGATCGACACCCTGTCGGTGCCTTATGCCGGCGCGGTGGTCCATGAGCTGCCGCCCAACGGCCAGGGCATCGCCACGTTGGCCGGGCTGACCATGCTAGAAGCGCTGGGCGTCGGCGAGCATGCGGTGGACAGCGTCGAAACCGTTCACCCGGTGCTCGAGGCGATGAAGCTGGCGCTGGCCGACCTCAATCACCATGTCGCCGACAACGATCACATGCGCGTCGCTTCCGAACACCTGCTGGACCCTGCGTACCTGATGGAGCGTGCGTCGTTGATCACCGAGCAGGCCGCCGACCCGCAGCATGGCGCGCCCAAGGCCGGCGGCACGGTGTACCTGTCAGCCGCGGACGAAAACGGCATGATGGTTTCGTTCATCCAGTCCAACTACATGGGCTTCGGCTCGGGTGTCGTCGTGCCGGGCACGGGGATCAGCCTGCAGAACCGCGGCGCCGGTTTCAGCCTCGACCCTGAACATGTCAACATCGTTGCGCCGGGCAAACGCCCCTTCCATACCATCATTCCGGGCTTCGTGATGAATGCCGACGGCACGCCGCTGATGTCGTTCGGCTTGATGGGCGGCCCGATGCAGGCGCAGGGTCATCTGCAGATGATGATGCGCATCCTGCGCTACAAACAGAACCCGCAGGCGGCTGCCGATGCGCCGCGCTGGCGGATCGAGGCCGGGCTGAAAGTGGCGGTCGAGCGCTCGTTCGACCGGTTGGTGGTCGAGGAACTGCGCGCCAAGGGCCACGAGGTTGAAATCGAAGACCCGAGCGGCGTGTTCGCCTTCGGCGGCGCGCAGATCATCCAGCGCACCGCGCACGGATACGTCGGCGGAACGGACCCCAGAAAAGACGGCCTCGTCGCCGCGTACTGACCCACCTCGCGCCACGCTGACTGACCGTGGCACATCGCGACACGCCATCTGCCGGTACCGCAGATGGCGCTTCCTGAGTCCACTACCCCTGAAACCCCACCGAATCCTGATGCGCTCCTGCGAAGAATCGCGCAAGCCGACGGATATCCGCCGGCTTGCTTGTTCGCCAATGGGGTGTGTCAGGCAACAACCGGGATCATCGGGTCCGCCGCCGCCAGCGCCGCTTGACGCTCGGCGACCGGTGGGTAGATCCAGACGGAGTTGATCTGCTGCTTGAGCTGTTTGGCTTCTTCCTTGATCAGCTTGACCTGACGGTCCCAGCCTTCGGTGTAGACGGCGCCCCATGCGCCAAGGTCCAGGCAGGTGACGTACTTGACCTGGCTGTACGGAATCGGCGCCTCACCCAGCAGATCCGCAGCGACGTTGTTGCCGGCCGAGCGCCCCAGTGCGATCGCGTGCTGACAGGTCATCAGCGCAAAATTGCCTTCGTCGTCGGTGGCCGCATAAGCGGTATCGCCGGTGGCGAAGACGTCGTCCTGGCCGATGACTTTCAGGTTGCGGTCCACGTGCAGACGACCGAAAGCATCGCGCTCGGCCGGGATCTGCTCAGTCAGCGAACTGGCCCGCACACCCACGGTCCAGACCACGGTCATGGCGTCGATGCGACGACCGTCGGCAAGGGTCACGCCATCGGCGTCCACTGCGGCCACCGATGCATTGACGACCCACTCCACGCCCAGCGCCTGAGTGGCTTCGATGATCGACGGGCTGATGTTCGCACCCAGTGCGGCGCCGACTTTCTCGCCACGGTCAACGATGATTACGCGAACCCTGGCATCGGCACCCAGTGCGGCACGCAGACGAGCAGGCATTTCGGTTGCGGTTTCGATCCCGGTGAAGCCACCGCCCGCGACCACGACGGTATTGCGCGGCGCGGATTCAGGCAGCCGGGCCAATGACTTGATGTGCTGGTCAAGCCGAGTGGCTTCGGCCATCAGGTCGACATCGAACGCATGCTCCACGCCCGCCACCGAGGCAGGACGCACGACGCGGCTGCCGGTCGCCAGAACCAGTTTGTCGTAGTTGAGCGTGGCGATCGCACCGTTGGCGTCCACATAGCCGACTTTTTTGCCGACTGTATCGATCTCGTTCGCCATGCCCTGGACGAAATTGACGCCGACTGCGTCGAACAGCGGGCCTAATGGCGACTGCATCTGGTGCACTTCCTGTTCGTAGAAGCGCGGACGAACCCCCAGCACAGCTTCGGGCGCCAGCACGCTGACGCGGACGTCCTCGCGGCCGTGGTTATCCAGCAAACGCGTGGCAGACAGCGCGCTCCACATCCCGCCAAAACCTGCGCCGACAATCAAAATGTGCTTGTTCATTGTATGTGCTCCAGAAACGTAATCAGTCATTTTCAGGTGGGGTGCGCAGTGGCGGGCTCAGGTCATGGCCTGGGATACCAATGCCGGTTGATCTGGTCGGAGTTCTCGACCACCTCAGAAAAACTACGACTTTATTGATCGTAGTTAGATTCGGCAAGCACTTTTTTCGACACGCGTACGAAGATGTCGGGCGTATCTAGATAATTTCGGTATAAATCAGTTATTTATCATGTGATCTCGACCACCAAAGGATTGATCATGCGCCTAAGGCGTCAGCATCATCGGTCGCCCAAGGCGCCGAATACCTTGCATGAGCGCCGGCTAATTGTTAGCGTTGCACGATCAAATCAGTCGGAGATTCAGATGTCTCTTTACAGCGCCGGTGTCGAGTACGGCATCCACTGCCTGCTCTATCTGGTGGATGAACGCGGTGACAGCCGCGAGGCCAGCGTGCGGGACCTGGCCGAACTGCAAGGCGTGCCTCAGGAATACCTTGCGAAGGTGTTCACGAAGCTGGCGAAAGCCAGGCTGGTGGCTGCCACCGAAGGGGTGCGCGGCGGCTTCAGGCTGGGGCGGCCGGCAGACGAAATCACGTTGCTGGACATCGTCACGGCGATCGACGGGCGAAAGCTGATTTTCGATTGCCGGGACATTCGCGGACGCTGCGCGGTGTTCGACGGCTGCGCGCCAGCCTGGGCGACGGAGGGCTTGTGCGGCATCAATGCGGCGATGCTCACAGCGCAGAAGCGCATGGAAGAAGCGCTGGATCAACAGACCATTCTCGATCTTGCACGGCGCACCGGTCGCAAGGCGCCGCCTGAGTTTTCGAGTCAGATCAGCGGCTGGTTGAGCGAGCGTAAAGACAGTCGGGCAGCAGCCGCGGACCCTTCCACCATCAGCGTGAAACAGCTCGAGGACTAGCCTGTCCGCGGTGACGAAACCTGGTCGGCGTGAGCGTCAACTCACCCGAACAGCACCGCATAGATGCCCACCAAGCTCAGCACCATCACCGTCCCGCCCAGGACGACTACCTCACGCAGCGGCGCGGGCACGCGTTCATTTTTCAGGCCGCGGGCGCTCTTTCGGTAGCGGGCGTTCAGGGCGATCTGGATCAGCAGGCTGGCGATCAGCGAAACGATGATCGGCAACAGTGCGATCAGGCCGTAGTGAGGGATCCAGCGCAGGAAGATCGTGCACACCACGATCAGCGTCAGCAGTGTCCGGCGCCACGCCAGCAGCGTGCGTTCAGGTTGCAGGCCAGGGTCGTCGTGCCCGAGCGAAACCGCGTCCCGGCGACTCACGACGCGCCATATATAAGGAAGACGATCAGACCTGCCGCGACCAGTGCGCCGCCGAGCGAGAGGATCGGCACCAACACCGGCAAGGGCAGCGGCTTGCGATGACGCATCGCGCGCTCCACTTTCAGCCAGCGGACACAGGCGCTGGCGCTGACCAGCATCGCCAGCAGCAGCAACGACAACGCTACCGCGCGCCGCAGTCCGGGGCTGAACACGTCGCCCGTGAAGGCTTCCACGGCAATGCCGCCCGCGAGAAACGCCAGCGCCGTGCGGATCCACGCCAGAAACGTGCGTTCGTTGGCCAGGGTAAAGCGCGGGTCAGGTTCGCAACCGCCGCCCAGCAGAGACGTGGAAAGACGATCGCGATCGGGAGGCGTGGCGGGAGGAGTGACGTTGCCGGGATCCGGAGAATTCATGTCGCACCGAGGTCGGGTAGATGACCGCGATCATACCGGTCATCGCCGCCAAAGGCCCGTCCTCGCAACGACCCGACCCACGCCATTGCCGACGCCGGAAAGCACCAGGCCTGTGTGTCAGCCTTTATCCGCCAGGTCCAGCCACACCGGTCCGTTCGGGTATTGGTACCGCTCCAGAGTCTCGGCGGTCATTTCGATGCTGTAACCGGGGCGTTGCGGCGGCATGTAGCGCCCGCGCCGGATTACCACCGGATCGAGGAAATGTTCGTGCAGGTGATCGACGTATTCGAGCACGCGATTCTCCAGGGAGCCGGACACCGCGATATAGTCGAACAGCGAAATGTTCTGCACGTACTCGCACAACCCCACGCCGCCGCCGTGAGGGCAGACGGGCACGTTGAATTTGGCGGCCATCAGCAGCACGATCAGCACCTCGTTCAACCCGCCCAGGCGCGCGGCATCGACCTGACAGAAGTCCAGCGCGCCAGCCTGGAACATCTGCTTGAACATCACCCGGTTATGGCAATGCTCCCCCGTCGCCACGCCAATCGGCGCAATGCGCTGGCGGATGGTCGCGTGGCCGAGAATGTCATCAGGGCTGGTGGGTTCTTCGATCCACCAAGGCTCATACGCCGCGAGCCGACGCATGTTGCTGATCGACTCTTCGACGCTCCAGACCTGATTGGCGTCCATCATCAGGGTGCGCTCCCAGCCCAGTTCGTCGCGCAGAATCGCCGCGCGGCGCATGTCCTCCTCAATGTCCGAGCCGATCTTCTGTTTGATGTGGGTCCAGCCCTCCGCCACCGCTTCGCGGACCAGACGGCGCATCTTCTCTTCCGAATAACCCAGCCAGCCCGGCGCCGTGGTGTAGCCCGGATAGCCTTCTTCGAGCATGTGCGCCTCGCGCTCGGCCTTACCTGGCGCCTGTCGACGCAGCAGCGCGATGGCTTCCTGAGGCGTGATCGCATCGGTGACGTAGCTGAAGTCCAGGCACTTGACCAGTTGTTCGGGCGTCATGTCGGCCAACAGCTTCCAGACCGGCTTGCCCTCGACCTTGGCCCACAGGTCCCACACCGCATTGACCAGCGCGGCGGTGGCCAGGTGAATCACACCCTTTTCCGGCCCCAGCCAGCGCAACTGGCTGTCGCCTGCAGTGATGTCATGCCAGAACGCGCCCATGTCAGCGGTGATCTGCTCCAGACTCAGGCCCACCACCCGCGGCGCCAGGGACTGAATGGCGGCGACACAGATTTCGTTGCCCCGACCTATGGTGAACGTCAGACCGTGGCCTTCCAGGCCCTCGGATGAATCGGTGTGAAGCACGACGTAGGCGGCCGAGTAGTCCGGCGCGCTGTTCATTGCGTCGGAGCCATCAAGGGACAGTGAAGTGGGAAAGCGGATATCGCGAAGGGAGACGGAGGTGATCTGCATGGGAAACTCTTGTTGTTTTCGATGTTGATCAAGCAAGCAGGCGGCCAGAGGACCTGCGCTCAGTGATGATTTGACTGTAGGCCCATTACCGATACAGGCATAATCGCGAAATCCTAATCATCGATATCGAATCTGGTATGCCTGACAAAACCCCACCTGACCTGCCCGGCAAATTCAGCACGCTGAAAATCTCCAGCCGCCAGATCGCCCTGCTCAATGCGCTTGGTGAGTTGGGCAATCTGCGCAAAGCGGCTGCGGCGATTCACACCACTCAGCCGGCCGCCAGCCTTCTGCTGCAACAGCTCGAAGATCGCCTCGGCGTGCAGCTGTTCGAACGCCTGCCGCGCGGCATGCAGCCGACACTGTCCGGCGAGGTCATGATTCGCTATGCCCAAGGCGCGCTGCACGAGTTCGAATACGCCGAAACGCAGATGGCCGAGCTGGCCCGAGGTGCGACAGGCATGGTGCGCATCGGCACGGTCATGGGTCCGGTGCCGACGCTGTTGACGCGTGGCTTGCTTGCGTTCAAAGCAGCGCATCCAAAAGTGCGCATTGCTCTGGAAGTCGGCACCAGCGACGCCCTGCTGCCGGCGTTGATCCGGGGCGATTTCGACGTTGTGCTGGGGCGTTTGCCCGGTCAGCTGCACGCCCACGAACTGGACATCCGTCTGTTCGAGCAAGGCGAACGCATGCGCATCATCGCCCGCGCCGATCACCCGCTGACCCGCTCCACGCCGGTGCTGGCGGATCTTGCGCCACTGACCTGGATCCTCCACCCGCCCGGCAGCCCGATGCGGCGTCAGGTGGAAAATGCCCTGCAGGCCGCGCAACTGATCGAACCGCTGGACATCATCGAGACCAGCTCGATTCTGGCGACGACCGCCATGATCGAGTCCTCCGACATGATTGCGGTGGTGCCCAACGACGTGGCGCAGCACTATGCCCGCTACGGCATGATCGCGGTGTTGCCGGTGGACCTGCCGCTAGCGATGGCGAACCTTGGCCTGCTGACCTCCAGGGCGAGGCCGATGTCGGCAGCGGTTCGCGCACTGCTGGGGTTTCTGCAGGATGAAATGGCCGCGTGATTCGATAACCAATCGTTATCAATCAATCGAAACCTTTCATTGGGAAATTATCAGCCCGCTTCATAGAGTGAGTCACAAACCGGGTCGGCCCGCTCCGATCCTCAAACAAGAAAGATCTGGCCGCCTGTGACGGTGTTGTTCCCTTGCCCGGGAGCCGTTGTGTCGAATACAGACGCAGGTGGCAACCGTTCTGAGAGGCCGCATGGAACTCATCGTCAAAACGCCCGCGTTCGACAGCAACGCGCTGGTCATCCGCCTCAACCCTCTGGATAACGTACTGATCGCTCGGCAGCCTTTGACCGAAGGCACGGTGCTGACCGATGAAGGCATCACCGTTCTTCAGGCCATTCCTTCCGGACACAAAGTGGCGACCGTGCGCGTCGAGCAGGGCCAGCCGTTGCGCCGCTACGGACAGATCATCGGCTTCGCCTCACGGCCCATCGAGCCGGGCGAGCATGTGCACGTGCAGAACGTTGAAATGGGCGATTTCTCCCGAGATTACGCGTTCGGTGTCGACGCCCATGAAACACCTCAGACCGAGGCGTTTTTCCAAGGCATCGTGCGCGCCGATGGCCGGGTCGCCACTCGCAATTACATCGGCATTCTCACCTCGGTCAACTGTTCGGCGACCGTTGCGCGGGCCATTGCCGACCAATTTCGCCGCGACATCCATCCCGAAGCCCTGGCCGATTACCCCAACGTCGACGGTGTCGTAGCGCTGACCCACAGTTCCGGTTGCGCCATCGACTCGAAAGGCGAAGCCATCGACCTGCTGCGTCGCACCTTGGCCGGTTACGCCGTGCATCCGAACTTTGCCGCAGTGCTGGTGGTGGGACTGGGCTGCGAGACCAACCAGATTCAGGACCTGCTCGACAGTCAGGGACTCAAGGCCACCGACCAGCTGCGTGCCTTCACGATTCAAGGCACTGGCGGCACGTCCAAGACCATCGCCAGCGGCATTGAACAGGTGAAGTCGCTGCTGCCCCAGGCCAACCGGATCACTCGGGAAACGGTCAGCGCCCGGCATCTGATCGTCGGGTTGCAATGCGGCGGTTCAGACGGCTATTCCGGGATCACCGCCAACCCGGCTCTGGGCAACGCGGTGGACCGGCTGGTCGCCGCGGGCGGCACGGCGATTCTCTCGGAAACCCCGGAAATCTATGGCGCCGAACACCTGCTGACCCGTCGCGCTACCAGCCGCGCCGTCGGTGAAAAACTGGTCCAGCGCATTCGCTGGTGGGAGGACTACTGCCAGCGCATGAACGCCGAGCTGAACAACAACCCTTCGGCGGGCAACAAGGCCGGCGGCCTGACGACGATTCTGGAAAAGTCCCTCGGCGCCGTCGCCAAGGCTGGCTCGACCAATCTGGTGGGCGTGTACGAATACGCCGAAGCGGTCCGCGCTAACGGCCTGGTGTTCATGGACACGCCCGGTTACGACCCGGTTTCGGCGACCGGTCAGGTCGCTGGCGGCGCCAACCTCATCGCCTTCACCACCGGGCGCGGCTCGGCCTATGGCTGCGCGCCTACGCCCTCGATCAAGCTGGCGACCAACCATCGCGTGTTCGAATTTCAGGAAGAGGACATGGACGTCAACTGCGGCGGGATCGCCGACGGCAGCACGACCATCGAGGAGCGCGGCGCGCACATTTTCCAGATGATGCTGGACATCGCGTCCGGCGCGCGGAGCAAGAGCGAGCAACACGGCTATGGGCAGAACGAGTTCGTGCCGTGGCACATCGGCGCGATCACCTGATCGCCCGACCAGGCAGCATGCGGGGTCGGAAATCCACTGCCGGTCGGTGATCCCGACCGGCAGCCAGCAACCTTAACAACAATAAAAAAGGTGCCTATGAAAACCCTCAAGACCTACCAGACGATCACCATCGTCTTTCTGATGCTGTTCGGCATCGTCAACTATCTGGACCGCAGCGCGCTGTCCATCGCCAACACATCCATCCAGAAAGACATGCTGATCAGCCCCTCGGAGATGGGCATTCTGCTGTCGGCCTTCTCGCTGGCCTACGCCTTCGCGCAACTGCCGATGGGCATGGTGATCGACAAGCTGGGCAGCAAGATTGCCCTGGGCGGCGCACTGATGGTGTGGTCCATCGCGCAGACGGCGTCGGGCTTCATCAACAGCTTCAGCGGCTTTTTCGCGCTGCGGGTCCTGCTCGGGATCGGCGAAGCGCCGATGTTTCCATCGGCGGCGAAAACCCTCAATGAGTGGTTCGAAGAGCATGAGCGTGGCACACCGACCGGCATCGTCTGGTCGGCCACGTGCATCGGCCCCTGCCTGGCCCCGCCGCTGCTGACGCTGTTCATGGTCAACTTCAGCTGGCGCGGCATGTTCATCATCACCGGCGTGCTCGGCATCGTGCTTGCCCTGTGCTGGATGATGTTCTACAAGAGCCGCGCGCAATACCTCAAGGAGCGCGACGCACTGGGCGAGCTGCCGGTGAGTCCGGCGCCTGTTGCCGAGGCCGGGCCGAAACCTTCGTTTTTCGCCGGGTGGGTGGATCTGTTCAGACACCGCAGCACGTGGGGCACGTTCCTTGGTTTCATGGGCGTGATCTACATGCTCTGGCTGCACCTGACCTGGCTGCCGGGGTACTTCCAGCGCGAGCATGGCCTTGACCCCTATCAGACCGCGTGGGTCGTGTCGTTTGCCTATGTGTTCGGTGCCATCGGCACGATCGCCGCAGGAAGAATCTGCGACCGGCTGGTCAAGCGTGGCGTCGGCGTCCTCAACAGCCGCAAATACACGGTGATCGGCGGCCTGGTGTTCGCCGCCGTGTTCACTTTGCCGCTGACCTTCGTCACCAGCCTGAGCGGTTGCGTGGCACTGCTGTGCCTGGCGCTGTTCGGGATCAACCTCTCCAGCGCAACCGCCTGGATGGTGGTCAACACCGTGGTCGACACCAAACGCGTGGCGTCGCTGGGCTCGATCCAGAACTTCGGCGGTTACATCGCAGGCTCCATTGCGCCGATCGTCACTGGCTTCAGCGTGCAGTATTCCGGCACCTTCGCCACCGCCTTCGCGGTCAGCGCCATCGTCGCCTTGCTCTCGGCGGTGGCTTACTTCGTCCTGCTCAAGGCGCCGATTCCCGTGCACACCGGCTTCGACAAAGGCGCCTGGCAGCCGCAGGTGGATGAGGTTCAGGGCCGGCACGTCTGAGCAATCACGCCAGCATTGCCCGGTCCTGGGTTTGCCAACGGCAGCGATTCGTAAACGCTGCCGAGGGCAGGACCGGGGCAGCGCGCCATGCTCAGCCACGCCTGCCCCGCCGCCGGGCACAAGCCGGCATCGTTTGCCGATCCTCCTATCTGACGTGTCATTGACCATTTTCCCCTTCAAAATCCCGCACTTGTCCTACTCTGTGTGTCAGACGGTCGCTGTTGCGATGCCAAGCGCCTGAACGATGTGTGTCGTTCGCATAAAACGGCGGGTCTGAAATCGTAGATGTCAGCGAGGATGGGGATTGAGACAGGAAGAAGGTTCGGACTTCGGCGCCAGGCACCGGCGGCTCAAGCGCATGCCGGTGCTCTGGCTGGCCGGGCTGTTCACCGTGCTGGTGTGCATTTCGATCACCAGCATCACGGTCTGGCAGTTGCGTCAGGGCCGCGCCCACGAGCTGGAAATCGCCAACACCAATGCCGCCAATCTCGCCCGCTCGATGGCGCAGCAGGCCGACGACGCATTCGATCAGGCCGATATCCCCGTCGTCGGTATCGTCGAGCGACTGTCCTACGATGGCTTCGGCGCCGCTACCAGTTCACGCATGCACGATTACCTGCGCGCCACCGCCGCCAGCGTCGAGCAGATTCAAGGCCTGTTCATCTACGACAAGAACGGCAACTGGGCCGCCACCTCGCTGAGCCACATGCCCGCCAATGCCAACAACGCCGATCGCGAGTACTTCAAGTTTCACCAGGCCATTGACAGCAACCTGACTCACATCGGCGAGGCGATCCGCAGCCGCACGACCGGCGACTGGATCATTCCGGTTTCCCGCCGGGTCAACGATTCGACCGGGCAATTTGCAGGTGTGGTGCTGGCAACCATCGAGCTGGGCTATTTCGAACGGTTCTTCGACCGCTTCGACATCGGTCAGCATGGGGTCCTCACCCTGGCGATGGCCGACGGCAAGGTGCTGGCCCGCCGCCCGGACCTGCAGAACCTGAGGGGCGTGTCCATTGGCGATGGCGAGCTGTTCCGCAAATACCTGAAGGAGCATTACGAAGGCACTGCCACGGTCGAGTCGATGCTTGACCATGAAGTGCGCATCTACGGTTACAAGCGCCTGGACCGTTACCCGCTGGTGGTGCTCGCCGGCTTGTCGGAGAAGGAAGTGCTCGATGAATGGCGCCAGTATGCCTGGCGTTCGCTGGCGATCATCGTGTGCGTGGTGGTGGCGAATCTGTTGTTCGGGGTGTTGCTGTTTCAACAGATCCGCTTCGGCCTAAACGCCGAATCACAGCTGCGCATCGCCAGCCACTCGCTGGAAAAGCTGGCGTTGCAGGACAGCCTGACAGGGCTGGCGAACCGGCGGCATTTTCAGGAGATCCTCGGTCTGGAGTTCGCCAAGGGGCAGCCCAATCTTCACCCGCTCAGCCTGATCATGATCGACATCGATTTTTTCAAAAGCTACAACGACAACTATGGGCACGTGGCGGGCGACAAATGCATCGTCGCAGTGGCCGAGTGCATTCGCAGCAATCTCAATCGCACAGGCGATCTGGCCGTGCGTTACGGCGGCGAGGAAATGGCGGTGTTCCTGCCCTACAGCGACCTGCAGGGCGCATTCGCGCTGGCGGAAAAGATTCGTCAGTCAGTGCTCGCCCGCGCCCTGGAGCACCATGGCAACCCTTTGGGCATCGTCAGCATCAGCCTTGGGGTCTACGGCTGCCTTTCGCAGGAGTGCCCGAGCATGGAAGTGTTCGTCGAGCGGGCGGACGCCGCGTTGTACATGGCCAAGCACCAGGGCCGCAACCGGACGGTCGCCTGGCTGGAGGCTTCGGACGGTTACTGAGCGGCCTGCGCCCGGACAATCTGCGCGACCTTGCCGCGGAACAGGTCGAGCCGGTCGGCAGGCGCGTCGTGCTCGACCACCAGCGCCCCCACTTCTTCGCACTGCGCGACTTGATAATGGGCAATGCTGGCGAGCTTCTCGTTGATCACCGCCACCGCCACCTGACCACTGCGCGCGACCACCGCCCGCTTGAATTCAGCAACGTCCATGTCGAAAGCGGTCACGCCTTTGAGCGCATCCAGCGCGCAGGCGCCCAGAAAACACAGGTCGAAATTGAAATGCGCCAGCTGCTGAATGGTGGTGAAACCGTAGGTGCTGCCAGCCACCGGACTCAGTCGCCCGCCCAGCAGGATGACCTCGACGGAAGGCAGCTTCATCAATTCCACGGCGATCAGCGGCGCGTTGGTGGTGACCGTCAGCGCCATGTGAGGGTCGATGGCCTTGGCGATGGCGAGGTTGGTGGAACCTCCGTCGATGAAGACATGCTGGCCTGCCGCAATGAGGCCAGCGGCGGCGATGCCCAAGTCACGTTTGCGACTGGGTTGGTGTTCGATGCGCGCGGTCAGCGGCCCATCCGACGCCAGCGAAATCGCGCCGCCGTATACCCGTTTGCACAAGCCGGCAGCGGCGAGCGCACCCAGATCCCGGCGAATCGAATGCTCGGAGACGTTGAACTCGGTCGCCAGATCCGCCGCGAGCACCCGACCGTGCATCGCCAGCCGCTCGGTGATCAAACGCTGACGCTCGCCGGGAAACGCTTCAGGACTGGCAGACATAACAAGGACCTCACATCACGCTTGAACGATCAGAAACGAGCAGAATCATGCGTGCGGTCAAAAGCAAAAGTCAAACTTGCTGGGGCATTCCCGAGTTCCCCAGCCGCACCCAAGCCCAGTAGGAGTGAGCTTGCTCTGGGCCGCACTCGGACGATCTGCCGGGGACCGGCAGCAAGACCGGTGAACGCGGTATGTCAGGCATACGCGGCGGCTGGTTTGCGACTGCTGCGCAGCCGATCGCGGGCAAGCGCGCTCCTACAATGATCTACGGGCATTCCCGAATCCTCCGGCCACACCCAAATCCCGTAGGAGCGCGCTTGCCCGCGAAGACTGATTACCAGCCGCTGCATCTCCACCGGATGTACCGGCCAATTCGCGAGCAAGCTCACTCCTACAGAGATCTGCGAGCATTCCCGAATTCTCCGGCTATACATAACCCCCGTAGAAGCGCGCTTGCTCTGGGCCGCACTCGGACGAATGGCTGCGCAGCGACAACGATTCAGGCCCCGTCGTCGGCGAGGCAACATGAAGATTGCACATCGGCCTGAACCCCTGCTCGTCTGCGGCACTCCATCTTTCTTTGCACCCTCAACGGAGACATGTGATGAAGATCGATTTGACGGGCAAGACGGCGCTGGTGACAGGCTCTACGGTGGGCATCGGTTATGCCATCGCCAAAGGGCTGGCCGAGGCCGGGGCTGAGGTGGTGGTCAACGGCCGCAAGCAGGATGCGGTGGACAAGGCCATCGCCAGCCTGCAGAAGGAAGTGTCCGGCGCGCGCCTGCGTGGCGTGGCGACCGATGTCGGGACGGCCGACGGTTGTGATGCCCTGGTCAAGGCGGTGCCGCAGGTGGACATTCTGATCAACAACGTCGGCATTTACGGCCCTCAGGACTTCTTCGAAACGCCGGATGAAGTCTGGCAGCGTTTTTTCGAGGTCAATGTGCTGTCCGGCGTGCGGCTGTCCCGTGCGTATGCCGATGACATGGCCAAACGCGGCTGGGGGCGGATCGTGTTCATCTCGTCCGAATCGGCCCTGAACATTCCGGCCGACATGATCCATTACGGCTTCACCAAAACCTCCAATCTGTCGATTTCCCGCGGTCTGGCCAAGCGCCTGGCGGGCACGGGCGTCACTGTCAATGCGGTCCTGCCGGGCCCGACGTTGTCTGAAGGCGTGGCCGACATGCTCAAGGACGAGGTGGCAAAATCCGGGAAATCGCTGGAAGACGCAGCCGCCGAATTCGTGATGGCCCACCGTCCATCTTCGGTGATTCAGCGTGCGGCAACGGTTGAGGAGGTCGCGAACATGGTGGTCTATGTCTCGTCGACGCAGGCATCAGCCACCAGTGGCGCGGCATTGCGGGTCGATGGCGGCGTGGTCGATACCATCGCGTGAAGCGCAGGATGGGCAACAAGTGAAGCAAGTGACCAGAGGCGCCCTCAAGTGACGCCCCTGGTCTGTCTCGGCGGTCTCAAGGTGTCTATTCCTCCTCTTCTTCCTCGTCGTCCACTAACGTGAACCAGGGTTTCAGTTCGCTCAGCTCGAAATTGCCTGACTCCGCTCTGGCCCTCCCGATGCGGGGAAAGTCAGTGGTTTTGAACGAAACGGACGCATCACCGATCTCGGCGCTCGTCGATACTACGGATGTGTCAGCCATGTTTGAGCCTCCCTGTCCAAAGATGCGCGTAAGAACGCCGAGTCAATATAGACCAGCTCCATGAACCGCTCGTCGATTCGCGACTCAGCGGTCATACACGGATCAGAACTCGGCATACTCCGCGCGCATGCGGCCATTGCGTTTGACGCGGTACAGCAGGCCGTCGACCTTTTCGATGAAGGCCAGCGCATTGTCGCCTGCATCGGGTACGACGGTGCCCACGCCCAGACTCAATGTCAGCAGCGGGCAGACGTCGGATTTCGCATGAGCGATCTGCTGCTGCCGCACCAGCTGCATGCACTTCTCTGCCACCTGACGCGCTTTTTCCTGAGACGTGTCGGGCAGCAGCCAGACGAACTCCTCGCCACCGATGCGCGCGATGAAATCGCCCGGATTGTTCGCCGCCAGCGAGAGCGTGCGGGCTACCGCGCGCAACGCCTCGTCACCCTTGATATGGCCGTAATGGTCGTTGTACTGCTTGAAGTAATCGATATCCATCAGGATCAGCGACAGCGGCTGACGAGTCTCCTGCGCTTTCGCCCACTCGCGTTCCAGAACCGTGTCGAACATGCGCCGGTTGGCAATTCCGGTCAGGCCATCTTGATAGGAGAACGCTTCCAGCTGCTTCTGCAGCCGCACCAGATGCTCCTCGGTTTTCTTGCGCTCGCTGATATCGAACATGAAGCCGACCAGTGCCTCGACCTCACCGTCCTTGCGCACCACATGAACGACGTCGCGGATCCAGACGTAATCGCCACTTTTGGTCAACGCACGATAATCGGCCTCATGGTCGACACCGGCTTTGGATTGCGACACGCAGAAATTGACCACGTAATCGCGATCATCGGGGTGCATGCGCTCGACCCAGTCATTGATGCCGACCCAACTGCCCTGCTCCCAGCCCAGCAATTGCTCGATCTGCGGGCCGATGTAGCTGAAGGTCATGCTTTGCCAGTCAATGCGCCACGGGATGGCTTTGGTCGATTCGAGAAGGGTTTTGTAGACGTCGCTGTCGGTGCCGGGAGGCAGGGATTCGTCGCTCATGGTCGGCCACGCTGCAGGAAAGAATGGCGACATCATGTTGCCACCATCTTCGCCACGCAATAGCTCGCGACGGACCCGCGGCTGGGGCGCGGGATTTCCGGACAACCGGTTATCCGCCAGCGCCACGAAGCACGCCGGCAGATCACCCAGCCGTCCGGCTGACCGTCAGGCGGTCAAGGCAGCAGCGAATAAACCAGCGCCGAAATCGACACCAGCCCCAGGGCCACGACGAATACGTTCGACGCCTTGCCCGCGTACTGACGCATGGCCGGCACGTTGCGCACGGCATACATCGGCATCAGGAACAACAGCGCGGCAATGACCGGGCCGCCAAGGGTTTCGATCATGCCCAGAATGCTTGGATTGAGCGTCGCCACCAGCCAGCACACCACCAGCATGAAGCCCGCCGTCAGCCGATCGAGCGTGCGTGGCGAAGGGCGACGGCCGGTTTTTACCACCAGCCCCTTCAGGCCTTCGCTGGCACCGATGTAATGACCCAGAAAAGACTTCGTGATCGCCACGAACGCAATCAGCGGCGCCGCGAACGCGATGGTCGGGTTGCTGAAATGGTTGGCCAGGTAAGACAGGATCGACAGGTTCTGCGCCTTGGCCTCGGCCAGTTGCTCCGGCGAAAGGGTCAGCACGCAACTGAACACGAAGAACAGCACCATGACCACCATCAGCAGGTGCGCGCGGGCGAGAATCTGCGAGCTGCGTCGCTCGGCCTGTTCACCATACTGACGCTTCTGGTCGACTGCAAAGGCGGAGATGATCGGCGAATGGTTGAACGAGAACACCATCACCGGAATCGCCAGCCACAAGGTGTGCACGAAGGCCGATGGCGCGGGCACGCTGCTTGCGGTGCTGAGGATGCCGCCGGTCCAGTGCGGAATGAGGAACACCGCCAGAATCAGCAGCGCGACGATGAACGGGTAGACCATCAGGCTCATGGCCTTGACGATGATCTGTTCGCCGCAACGCACTACGGCGAGCAGGCCGACGATCAGCACGAAGGCCAGCAGCGCGCGCGGGGGCGGCTGGATGTGCAGTTGATGCTCGAGGAAACTGCCGACGGTATTGGTCAGCGCAACGCTGTAGATCAGCAGGATCGGGAACACCGCGAAGAAATACAGCAGCGTGATCAAGGCGCCGGCTTTTTTGCCGAAGTGCTGTTCGACCACGTCGGTGATGTCTGCGCCTTCACGGCCCGACAGCACGAAACGGGTCAGCCCGCGATGCGCATAAAACGTCATCGGGAAGGCCAGCACGGCGAGAATCAACAGCGGCCAGAAGCCGCCGATGCCGGCGTTGATCGGCAGGAACAGAGTGCCTGCGCCAATGGCGGTGCCGAACAACCCGAGCATCCAGGTGGTGTCTTGGCGGTTCCATGAAGTCACGCTCGCGGGCGCGGCGTCGAGACGTTGTTCGACGCTGTTGGCCTGATCATTCATCCGGTCGATTTCTCCGTTGCCGGTGATAGCTACAAGGTCAAAAGCGCGTCAAAAAGCTCGGCAGTCGGCGCCCCTGACCGGTTCTCTACAGGGAAAGGGGCGCGATTGTCCGGGATTAGGGAGCAGAATCAAAGGGTTGTCGGAGGGATGGTCATGCTTTCAGACGCCTCTGACGGGTAACTGCGACAAGATTACGCAGGCATGGCGATCGATCGCACACCCTCGCGCACGGCAACGAAATGCCCGGCGCTGTAAAGGCGCCGCCTGCATTCGCGCACACCGGTCAGGCCGACATCGGCCTCAGCGGCATGCTCAACTCGACCCGTAATCCATCACTTCGGCTGTCGAAACGCAGCGAGCAGGCGCAGCGCTGAACGATGGCCTGAACGATGGCCAGCCCCAGTCCCGCGCCCGGGCTCTTGCCATTGCGCCAGAACCGCTGGGTGAGTTTTTCCAGATCAGGCTCGGGGATGCCCGGGCCGTAATCACGCACCCGGAAGTGCGCCTGGCCGTCGAAAGTCTCCACGCTCAGTTCCACCCGCGCTGCCGCGTGGGTATGACGCAGGGCGTTATCGAGCAGATTGCGCAGCGCCGCCACGGCCAGTGCAGCCGGCATTTCCACCGGCGCAGTGGAGAGCCGCGAGGCGAGGATCAGCTCGATGCGCGTGTCGTCGCCGTGATTGGCGTCATGGATCGCCAGCCGCGCGACTTTTTCCGCGTCACACTGCACGCCGTCGTCGAACGACAGACTGCCCTCGACACGCGCCAGCAACAGCAGCTGTTCGAGGGTCCGGTGCATCCGGTCGGCGCCCTCCTCCGCATGGGCCAGCGCCTTGTCGCGTTTGTCGCCTTCGGTCATCCGCGCCACTTGCAGGTGGGTCTTGATGGCCGTCAGCGGGCTGCGCAATTCGTGGGCCGCATCGCCGGTCAGCCTGCGCTCACGCTCAAGGGTCTGGGCGATGCGCTGGAACAGCTGATTCTGGCTCTTGAGCAGCGGCTGCAATTCGCTGGGCAGGTTCGGCACATCGAGCGGCTCGACCGAATCGGCGCTGTGGCGGTTCAACGCATCACGCATTCGGTTCAGCGGCGCCAGCCCGCGTCCGATACCGAACCAGACCAGTATCAGGCTGCCGAACAGCGCCACCAGCACCGGCACGGAGGCGGCAAGCAACACCGAATGGCCGAGCACGTCGCGTTCTATCTGGCGGTCGGCGGTGCTCACCCGAATGCTGCCGTGCATCATCGTGTAAACGCGCCAGTGATCGCCGTTGATCATCTGGTCATGGAAGCCGCTGGCGTCGGCTTTCAGCGGCTCCATCGGCGAGCTTTCGGTGCGCGCCAGCACCTGGCCTCGCTGCGAGCTCAGTTGGCACGCCATGCCGTTGGGAATCCCGAGGTCGCCTGCGCGCAGCGAGCGTCCGTCAGCCGCCGCGGGCATCTGCATCTGTTCAAGCAATCCGGCGACCATGCGTGCCGACGCCTCCAGGCGCTGGTCCAGCGACTGCATCATCTGGGTGCGCAGGTCGCGCAGCATCCACGCGGCGGCCAGCACCCAGATCAGAATGAACGCCGAGCCCAGGATTAGGCTCAGGCGGGTGCGCAGGCTCATCATCGCGGCGACTCCCGGCCGTCACCTGCCGGCCCGAGGCGATAACCCAATCCGCGTACGGTCTCGATGATGCCGCCGCCGAGTTTGCGGCGCAGATGATGGATGTGGACGTTGAGCGCGTTGCTCTCGACTTCGTCGCCGAAACCGTAGACGCAGTCCTTGAGTTGCTCGCCCGAAAGCACCCGACCGTTGTTGTTCAGCAGCGCGTGCAGCAGCGCCTGCTCTCGGCGTGACAAATCCACCGGCTGGCCTGCCAGACGCGCTTCGCGGGTGCTGGGGTCATAACTCAAAACGCCGTGTTCGATCACATTGACGCTGCGCCCGGCCATACGCCGCACCAGCGTGTGCAGGCGTGCGCTCAGTTCACGCAGATCAAAGGGCTTGAGCAGATAGTCGTCGGCACCGGCCTGCAAACCGTCGACGCGATCGGTGACGGTGTCGCGGGCCGTGAGGATCAGCACGGGAATCTCGACGCCTTGATGGCGCAACTGACGCAGCAGCTTGAGGCCGTCTTCGTCGGGCAGCCCCAAGTCCAGCACCATGACATCGAAATGCGCCGCCGACAGCATCGCCCGCGCCGCCGATGCGGTGGCGACCCGGTCGACCGTCAGGCCTTGAGCGTCCAGACCGGCGGCGATGCCGCTGGCAATCAGGTCGTCGTCTTCGCAAAGCAATACGTGCATGGCTGGCCCCGGAGAAAAAGGCGATTGGAACAGCGTGGGATTAAGCGTGGATTATGCACCGGCCCGAGGCGTCGCTGGTCGTCTTGTTGATTGCCGAAAAGTCGTCGTCGGGCAACACCAGGTGGCGGATGCGGACCCGACGTTAACGAGGCCTTAATCACCGATCGCCACGCTGCGGGGCATTGATGATTGGCTGGGGTTGGGCATGCGTAGGGTATGGATGCTGTTGCTGGTGTTGTTTCCACTGTTGGCGCATGCGCTTCCCGGTGGGGACTTGTTCAAGAAGCCTGATTTTCTGCCGGTCGGGCAGGCTTTCATTTTCAGTTCCGAGCGGCTGGATTCCGGGGAAACGCGGCTGTACTGGCAGATCGCGGACGGTTACTACCTCTATCAGAAACGCTTGAAGTTCGACGGCCTGTCCCCGCAACAGCAGCCTGCACTGCCGGCCGGGGAGGATCACAACGACGAGTACTTCGGCCAGCAACAGGTCTATCGGCAAGGCCTGGAGTTGACGATTCCAGCGTCGGCCAGCGGTCAGGTGACCATCGGCTGGCAGGGCTGCGCCGACGCGGGCCTGTGTTACCCGCCTCAGAGTCTGCGGGTCGATCTGGGCGCTGACAGCCCTGCTACCAGCCCTGCCGTCAGCCAGGGTCTGGCGCCAGATCAGGCGCTGGCAACCGGTCTGCAACGACGCTCGCTGGGCTGGAGTCTGCTGATCTTTTTCGGTCTGGGCCTGCTGCTGGCGTTCACGCCCTGTTCGTTGCCGATGCTGCCGATTCTGGCGGGTGTCGTGGTGGGCAGCGGTGCGAGCCCGCGTCGTGGTCTTGCGCTCGCGGGCTGCTATGTCCTGAGCATGGCGCTGATTTATGCCGGGCTGGGTGTGCTCGCCGCGCTGCTCGGCGCCAACCTGCAGTCGACGCTGCAACAGCCCTGGTTGCTCGGCAGCTTTGCCGGGTTATTCGTGATCCTGTCGTTACCCATGTTCGGCTTCTTCGAGCTGCAGCTGCCGGGTTTCCTGCGTGATCGTCTGGCCAACGCCGGGCGCCAGCGTCAAGGCGGCAGCCTGCCGGGCGCAGCGTTGCTCGGTGCGCTGTCGGGGCTGATGGTCGGGCCGTGCATGACCGCGCCACTCGCCGGCGCGCTGCTTTACATCGCGCAAAGCGGCAATGCCGTGCACGGTGGCCTGGTGTTGTTCGCCATGGGATTGGGCATCGGGCTGCCGCTGCTCTTGCTGGTCACGGTGGGAAGTCGCTTCCTGCCCAAGCCCGGCGCGTGGATGGATGCGGTCAAGGGCGTTTTCGGCTTCCTGTTGCTGGGGACGGCGTTGATCATGGTCCGCCCTCTGCTGGCCGAAAGCGTGTGGCTGGGGCTGTTCGGCGCGCTGCTGGTCGTCGCCGGATTCTGCGCTGTGGTTCAGACCCGCGCCCTTCAGCGTTTCGCACTGATGGGAGCGCCCGGCGGTGCGATCATCAGCCTCTGGGGCGTGCTGATGCTGATCGGCGCAGCAGGCGGCGGCCATGATCCCTGGCAGCCGCTCAAAGTCTTCAGCGGTTCGGCAAGCGAAGCCGCAGGCGTAAGCCACGACGCCTTCATCAACGTCAGCGATCCGCAGGCACTGGACCGCGAACTGGCCCGCGCCAGGGCAGAAAGCCAATGGGTACTGATCGACTACTACGCCGACTGGTGCGTGTCGTGCAAGATCATGGAAAAAGAAGTGTTCGGCAAAAACGATGTGCTGCAAGCGCTGAGCAGCGTGCGACTCCTGCGTCTGGATGTCACCGCCGACAACGCCGCCAGCCGCGAGCTGCTCGGTCGCTATCAGGTTCCGGGGCCGCCCAGCCTGTTGTGGATCGGACCTGACGGCAGCGAGCGCCGGGACCGGCGGATCACCGGTGAAATCGACGCCAAAGGCTTCGCCGAGCACTGGCAAGCGACGCGGGAGCGCGGCTGATGTTGAGTTTTTCCCTCGGCCCGTTCGTGCTCTCGCTGACGCATCTGCTGCTGTTGATGGCCCTGGCGCTGGCGACACTGGTCGGCTGGCTGGCCGGTCGCAGGCAGCGTATCAATCCGGAGCGCGCGCTGTTTGCGCTGTTCCTTCTCGGGCTTCTGGTCGCACGACTGGCCTTCGTCGCCGCGTACTGGCCGCAGTATCAAAGCCAGATTCTGCGCATCGTCGACATTCGTGACGGCGGCTTTCTGATCTGGCCTGGCGTTGTCGCCGTGCTGATCGCCACCACAGTGCTGGCCTGGAAGCGGCCGCTGCAACGCATGCCCCTGGGACTTGGCGTCGCGAGCGGATTGCTTTTCTGGTGGCTGGCGGGGCTCGTCGTCAGCGCGCAGCATCAGAATGTTTCCCTGCCCGACCTCACGCTGCGCGATACCGCGGGACGGCCGGTGCAACTGAGCGACTATGCCGGACGCCAGCTGGTCATCAACCTGTGGGCGACCTGGTGCCCGCCGTGTCGTCGTGAAATGCCGGTGCTGCAGGCCGCGCAACGGCTCAATCCCGATGTCGTGTTCCTGTTCGTCAATCAGGCAGAGAGTCCTCGGGAGGTGGCGACTTTTTTCGCCAGCCAGGGTCTGCATCTGGATAACGTTTTATTCGATGACAGCGGTGAGCTGGCCAGAAGCGTCGGTTCCGCCGCCCTGCCCACCACCCTGTTCTACAACCCGGACGCGAGCCTGTCGGGCAGCCATCTGGGCGAACTTTCCGACGCCAGCCTGAAGCATTATCTGGACAACCTCAGCGCACCGGCGATGCCTTCTTCCTCCCAGCCAAGGAGCACTCAATGAGTTTCATGCGTTTATCGATCATGGCCGCAGCCGGCATGCTCACCCTGCAGAGCACGCTATTGCAGGCCGAAGAATTACCCGCGCCGATCAAGGCGCTGGAGGCAAAAGGCGCGACCATCAAGGGCAGTTTCGATGCGCCCGGCGGGCTCAAGGGTTACGCCGCGCAATACCAGAATCAGGGCATGGCGCTGTACCTCACGCCCGATGGCAAGCACGTGCTGGCGGGTAATCTGTTCGACGAAAAGGGCGAGGACATCAGCGAAGCGCCGCTGCAGAAGCTGGTCTACGAGCCCATGACCAAGGCCATGTGGACCCAGATGGAGAACAGCGCCTGGATCGAGGACGGCGCAAAGACCGCGCCTAAGGTGATCTATCTGTTCAGCGACGCCAATTGCCCCTACTGCAACATGTTCTGGGAACAGGCGCGGCCGTGGGTCAAGTCCGGCAAAGTGCAGTTGCGCCACATCATGGTCGGTGTGATTCGCGAGGACAGCGCTGCCAAAGCCGCCGCCCTGATGGCCGGTGCCAACCCGGAAATGGCGCTGCAAAAGCACGAGCAAGCCGGCAAAAGCAGTTCGCTGAAGCCTCTGCAGACCATCCCCAAAGACATTCAGGCCAAGCTCGACGGCAACATGAAACTGATGGAAGACATGGGACTGTCGGCAACGCCGTCGATCTTCTACAAGGACGAAAACGGCCACGTGCAACAGCAACAAGGCGCGCCCCGGCCTGAGGTGCTGGCGAAGATGATGGGCCCCAAATAAGTGTCTGCGCGCGTGTGACCAACTGACCAATGGCAACCTGGCCCGAAAAGTGGATACTGCATCGGCTCACCATACATGTAAAAATGTCGATCAACATTTCAAGGGCCAAGCGGGAGGCTCGTTCCATGCGTTACGCCGAAGATCACAAAGCCCAGACTCATCAGCGAATCCTCAACGAGGCTGCCGCACGTTTTCGTCGCGACGGTATCGGTGCCACGGGGTTGCAGCCGCTGATGAAAGCCCTGGGCCTGACCCACGGTGGCTTTTATGCCCATTTCAAATCCAAGGATGATCTGGTCGAAAAAGCCCTGCGTTGCGCAGTGGACCAGATGAGCGAGACCCGGGACGAGAAGTTGGCCGGGGACGCTTCGACCCAGGCTTTCATTGATATGTACCTGAGCAAGGCCCATCGCGACGAGCCGGAAAAAGGCTGCCCGTTGCCCACCATGGCGTCGGAGCTGGGCCAGCGCGGTCAGCCCAGCGAAATCACCGACGAACTCATCACCGACATGCTGCAGACCCTTGAGTCGGGCATGGCAACCGAAGAGGACAGCGAAAAAAGCGTGATGCTCATGTCGAGCCTCGTCGGTGCACTGGTGCTCTCTCGCAGTGCAAAGGATCCGGCACTGGCCGAGCGCATTCTCAGCAGCACCCGTGAGCAGCTGAAGCAACAGATCAAAGCCGCCTGACCCCGCACTCCCCTGTCAGCGATGACAGGGGAGCTTTGCGTCACTCAGGGGTGCCAGCGACGGAACAGCACGCTGGCATTCACGCCCCCGAATCCGAAACCATTGGAAAGCGCGTACTCGATCTCCATCTCGCGGGCCTTGCCGTGAACGATATCGATGCCTTCGGCAACTTCGTCCGGGTTTTCGAAGTTTAGGGTCATCGGCGCGACCTGATCGCGAATCGCCAGCGCCGTGAAAATCGCCTCGATGCCTCCCGCCGCGCCCAGCAAGTGCCCGGTCGCGGATTTGGTCGAGGTCACGGCGACGCCATTCTGATCGCCAAATACCGTCTTGATCGCCGCCATTTCACCCTTGTCGCCGACCGGCGTGGACGTCGCGTGCGCATTGAGGTGCTGGATCTGCGCAGGCTCGATGCCCGCCTGCCGAATGGCCGCCTGCATCGCACGACGCGCCCCGTTGCCGTCTTCCGGACCGGCAGTGAGGTGATAGGCATCGGCGCTGGTGCCGTAACCCACCAGTTCGACAATCGGCGTGGCGCCCCGGGCAAGCGCGTGCTCCAGGGTCTCGATGACCATGATGCCGGCGCCCTCGCCCATGACGAAGCCGTCGCGGTCGCGGTCGAACGGCCTTGAAGCGCGTTCCGGCGTGTCATTGAAACCGCTGGACAGCGCCCGTGCAGCCGCGAATCCACCCAGCGCGACGCGATCAATACAGGCTTCGGCACCGCCGCAGATCGCGATGTCCGCCTCGCCATTGCGGATCAGCCGGGCCGCATCGCCAATCGCCTGAACCCCGGCCGCGCAGGCCGTCACCGGTGCGCCGAGCGGACCCTGGAAACCGTGCTGGATCGACACGTGGCCGGCCGCCAGGTTGACCAGAAACGACGGAATGGTGAACGGCGAAAGACGCCGCGGGCCGCGCGAGTCGGTCGTGCGCACCGCGTCGGCAATGGCGCCGAAACCGCCAACGCCCGCGCCGATGATCGTCGCAGTACGCTCGCGCTCTTCGTCGGTCGAGGGTGCCCAGCCTGCCTGCGCCACGGCCTGTTGCGCAGCGCCGAGGGCAAACAGGATGAAGCGGTCCATTTTCTTCTGCTCTTTGGGAGGCGCTGCAGCGTCGGCGTCAAAACCGGCTTCAGGATCTTCCGCCAGCGTCGGAACCGGCCCGCCCACTTTGCCCGGCAAGTCAGCAACGGTCTCCTCGGGCAACCGGACGATGCCGGAACGCCCTTCGAGCAAGCGCCGCCAGACCGCCTCGACACCTGTGCCCAATGGCGTGACCAGCCCCATTCCCGTCACTACGATGCGACGTTCGCTCATGCATTCACCTTTTCAACATTCATGGCGTAAACAGGTACGTTTCACGCACCCGACGTTTTGTAACGCGCCGCTGCGTGCTGCAGCGAGAGATTCGGCCCCATCGCGAGACGCGCGTTGACGAAGTTCTGCCAGTCCTCTGCGTTTGGCAGCGATGGAATGGTGACCAGCTCTTTCTGATCGAAGCCGGCCAGCGACGCGTCGACCATTTCGTTGACGTCCATCACCATCTCTGCCGGGAAGGCGCTCAGGTCCATGCCGGCACGTTCCCAGATTTCAGTGCGCGTCGCGCCAGGCATCACCGCCTGAACCTGCACGCCCTTCTCACCGATTTCAGCATTCAACGATTGGGTCAGGCTCAGCACGTATGCCTTGCTCGCTGTGTAGACCGCGTTAAAACGCTCGGGAATCATCGGCACCACAGACGCGATGTTAATGATCGCTCCGCGCTTGCGAGCGACGAAACCAGCGGCGGCCGCTGCGGCCAGGTGCGTCAGCGCGGTGATGTTCAGCGAGATCAGTCGGTCGACGTCGCCCAGGTCTGCTTCCGACAGCGGCGCGTTCAAGGCCACGCCCGCGTTATTGACCAGCAGCGTGATCGCCGCATCGTCACGCAGACGCTGCTCGACCTTGGCAACGTCGGCAACATCGGTCAGGTCAGCCTTGAGCACTTCGACGCTGGCCGACGTGTTCGCCCGCAGATCATTGGCAAGCGCTTCCAGACGTGACTGGTCGCGCGCCACCAGCAAGAGGTCGAAACCCCGCTTGGCCAGGCGGTCGGCGTAGGTGAAACCGATGCCAGAGGATGCGCCGGTGATCAGGGCTGTACCTTTGCTGCTGTTAGTGCTCATGGGCATTTCTCCAAGGATGTTCAGGTTAGTCGCCAGCGCATATTACGCTCGTAATTTTACAAATTATATGTCGATCGACATTTTTAATGTCAAGCGTGAAGAACAGGGCGGCAGGCCGGTGATTGACGGGCAAAAAAAAAGACCGATCGCTTGATCGGTCTTTCTGGCTTGAGGTGCTTCAGTCCATCGAGAGTTTTTCGCGGTTCTTGTCCAGGAGCGCTTTGCCGATGCCTTTGACCTCGATCAGCTCATCGACCGAGGTGAAGCCTCCGTGCTCGTCACGGTAGGCGACGATCGCGGCGGCCTTGGCTGCACCGATGCCGGACAGCTCTTTTTGCAGGACTTCGGCGCTGGCGGTGTTGATATTGACTCTGCCGGTCTGCTCGACCTTGGCCGAGGCGACCGCAGGTTTCGCGGCTTCGACGGGCGCAGCGGGGGCTGCGGTCACTGCAACCGAGGTGCTGGCCAGCAGTGCAAAAATCAAAGAGGACAGGTAGGGAATACGCATGAGGGGTGCTCCATGGACATCGTAAGTGGAAGCAGCTTTCCTGAGCTGCCCTGCAAACCTAGACGATGCTGATGGAACCCGGATGAGGGTGTGCGTGACGGGATGTGTAACGTTGGTGAATGACGGCGTGTTTTACGAAGATCGACGACGATCTGCCAGCCAGAACAGGCGGCGGGAGATAAATTGAAACCCTTGGTCACCGGACCAAGGGTTTCGTTGCAGCTTACTGACCTTGTTTGAGCAGGCCTTCGATTTCTTTGACCTTGGCCTCGACCAACGCCGGATCGCGACGGCTTTCAACGTTCAGGCGCAGCAGCGGCTCGGTGTTGGAGCCACGCAGGTTGAAGCGCCATTCGGCGAACTCAAGGCTGATGCCGTCAGTACGATCGATGTTCGACGCGCTCGGCGAGTAATGCTCGAGCACCTGACTCAGCACCGATTTGACGTCGGCCACCTTGTAGTTGATCTCGCCGCTGCACGGATACGCCGCCATGCGCTCGTCAACCAGTTCGGAGAACTTCTTGCCCGAAACGGACATCAACGCAGTCACCAGCAGCCACGGAATCATGCCGCTGTCGCAGTAGGCGAAGTCGCGGAAGTAATGGTGGGCGCTCATCTCGCCGCCATACACCGCGTCTTCTTTACGCATGCGCTCCTTGATGAACGCGTGACCGGTTTTGCACAGAACCGGCGTACCGCCTGCCTGCTGAACCTGATCGATGGTGTTCCAGGTCAGGCGCGGGTCGTGAATGATCTTCGAACCCGGCTCTTTCTTGAGCAGCATTTCTGCCAGCAGACCGACCAGGTAATAGCCCTCTACGAAGCGCCCTTTCTCGTCGAAAAAGAAGCAACGGTCGAAGTCGCCGTCCCACGCCAGGCCGATGTCGCAACCGTGCTTGAGCAATGCGTCGCGGGTGATGCTGCGGTTTTCCGGCAGCAGCGGGTTTGGCACACCGTTAGGGAAATTGCCATCTGGCTCGGCGTTGATGATCACCCACTCGAACGGCAGCTGCGACCTGATGGCTTCAAGTGCCGGTCCGACCGCGCCGTTGCCCGGGTCGGCAAGGATCTTCAGCGGGCGAAGATCGACGCCGCTGACGTAACTCAGCAGATGCTTGATGTAAGCGGCCTTGTCGGGGCGGGAATCCACACGGCCCGGACGTTCGGCCTTGTCACCGATATTGCCGGCATCGACGCGCTCACGGATGGCGTCCAGCCCGGTGTCACCGCTGATCGGCCGAGACTGGCCCTTGACCAGCTTCATGCCGTTGTACCCTTTCGGGTTATGGCTGGCGGTCACCATCACGCCGCCGTCGGCTTCGTAGTGGCTGGTCGCAAAATACACTTCTTCGGTGCCGCACAGGCCGATGTCGATGACATCCGCGCCGGCATCCTGAATGCCTTTCATCAACGCCTGAGCCAGCGGCGGGCTTTCGAGACGCATGTCGCGGCCCACCACGATATTTTTCGCACCCAACTCCAGCACCAATGCCCGCCCGATACGGTAGGCAATGTCGTCGTCCAGATCGGTGGGGACCTGGCCACGGATGTCATAAGCTTTGAAACAGCGGGTCTGAATAGCGGGATAGACGGAATTCATGTCTAAAAACCTATATGCAAAGAACCCACGGGTTCCGTTCAGTATGAAGCAGCCCAAACGACAGGCCACACGCATCCCTCGCGCACTTCAGTCCGGAGGCGAGGGTTAGGCAGTGGAAAACGGGATTTGTTAACTGGGGGGTGGAAATTTTTCTGGGCGGGGCCGAGGAATACAGCGCGGCTCAGGCCGGAAAGGCCTGGGCTTGCGTCAGGTAAAGGAACAGGGCGTCGCTTACGGCAGCGCTGACCACCTGAAAAATCTGAAACGTCTCAGACCTTTGGTTTTCTTGCCATATGAATCCAGTCGACGATTTCCCCTTCTGGAGTGTAGCCGCTCACTGTTTCGCGCAATATCGAACGGACTCTGCCGTAATCATCCACTCCAGTAGCTGCGAGCAACTCAGACAATCTCGCTTTGAGTACATCCCAAGTAAGAAAGTCTTCGTGTGCACTCATAATCATCGCGTGTCGAGTGGGCACCACGTTATCCCCGATCAAAAGCTCCTCGTAGAGTTTTTCTCCGGGGCGCAAACCGGTGAACTCGATCTCGATGTCGCCATGAGGATTTTGTTCGGAGCATATGCTGAGCCCTGACAGGTGAACCATTTTCTCAGCCAACTCGACTATCTTCACGGGCTCGCCCATGTCCAGGACAAACACATCACCCCCCAGGCCCATTGATCCAGCTTGAATAACCAGCTGCGCTGCTTCCGGAATGGTCATGAAATAACGCGTGATGTTCGGGTGAGTCACGGTGACGGGTCCTCCGGATTTTATCTGCCGGTGGAACAGTGGAATGACCGATCCGGAGGATCCCAGAACATTACCGAAACGCACCATCGTGAATCGCGTCTTGTTCACCCTGGCCACGTTCGACGGTTCCCCGAACATGACCGGAGCAGCTTCCTTGCTGAGCGCCTGCAGGACAAGTTCGGCTAGCCGTTTTGTGCCTCCCATGACATTGGTAGGTCTGACGGCCTTATCCGTCGAGATCAACACGAAGTTAGCAACGCCCGCCTGTAACGCAGATTGCGCTGTGTTCAGCGTTCCTATGACATTGTTGAGCACACCCTCAGCGATGTTGTGCTCGACCATAGGCACATGTTTGTACGCGGCGGCGTGGTACACAGTTTCCACCCGCCACGTTTTCATCACGTCCAGCAACTTTGGCGCATTACGGATAGTGCCCAAAATGGGCAGAATTGTGACCTGCAGCGATTCACGACGCGTGCGCAGTTCAAGCTCCGAGAGGATGCTGTACAAGTTGAATTCGCTGTGATCAAACAGCAACAGCGTAGCGGGACCGATCGAAAGAATCTGACGGCACAACTCCGAGCCTATGGAGCCACCTGCGCCGGTGACCATCACGACTTTGTCCCTGATGCAACGCTCCAGAAGGTCAGCTTGCGCAGGTACAGGATCGCGGCCCAACAAATCAGCGATGTCGACTTCCTGAATATCGTCGACCTTCACTCGCCCGCTGGCGAGATCCATAAATCCCGGAACGCTGCGAACATGCAGCGGGAATTGCTCGAGAAAACCAAGAATCTCTCTGCGTCTCGTGCGGGTACATGATGGGACTGCGAGCAGTATTTCCTGTGCCCCGGTGACATCCAGCATCTGTTGAATATGCTTGGGCTTATAGACCTGCAGCCCCGATATAACGCGGTTGGAAATCGTCGGATCGTCATCGATGAATGCAACCGGGCGCATCAGTCTGCCCATCCTCAAAGCCGCGACCAGCTGATTGCCAGCGGCCCCTGCCCCATAGATTGCGACCCTGGGAAGCGAATCATGACGAGGTACGAACGGAACATGACGCGTCGCGGAAAACCAGTCACCCAGGAAATACTGGCGCATGGCAAGGCGCAGCCCGCCTATCAAAATCAGGCTAAGCCACCAGTAATTGAAAATAATGGAGCGTGGGACGACCGGAATATGTTGGTTGTTCCAGTAGACAATCAGCGACAGAGTCAGTGAGGACAGACTGACCGCTTTGATGATCGTGATAAGCGCATCATTGCCGAAATACCGCAGCACTGCGCGATACATTCCCATCCTGATGAAAAATGGCAGTGCAACTATCGGTGCAGTGAGAAACAACCAACGATGCTGCGTCAGGGGCATCCACGGGTTTTCAATGCCTAACCTGACGATGAATGCCATCTCAAGCGCCAGCCACACCAGAGCAACATCGACCAGGACTTGTAAAAATCGTTTTTGGCGACGGGTCAAGCTCAACAAATAAGCCTTCAATTTATCCATCATCCTACGCCTCAAAACTCTCCAGAAAAAACGACAGCCCTCAAACAGCCCGATAACCTCGCGCTAGACGTGTTCAGGCGTTCCAGCATTGTATCTGATTGCCAGTGCGACCAGTGGAGCATAGGCGACCAATAGAGCAACAGGACCGTCAAGTTTGAACAGCACCACGGCAGCCGCCCAGGGAAACAACCAAAGTACATTGATCAGCAATACGGTGAGGGTGACCGGCAAATGCGCCTTGTGCCGGCGGGAAGCATATTGGTAGGCATGGGTGCGATGGGCTTCATAAACACGCTCACCGCGAAGGAGTCTGCGCATGAGGGTGAAAGTCGCGTCGACGATGAACACGCCTAACAGAATTAACCAGGCCCACAGAAAATCAGGGTTGCTTTGGCTGGCCTGCAGTGACAACGCTGCCAGCACAATGCCGAGGAACCCGCTCCCCGCATCACCCATGAAAATTCGGGCCGGCGGAAAATTCCAACACAAAAATCCACCTGCACTGACGGCTAAAAGCAGCGAGGTGGGGATGAGCTTGTTCTCGCCAATCCAGAAATACAAAACGCAGGCGCCAACGCATGTAGTAATGGTTTGAACACTGGCGAGGCCGTCAATACCGTCCATGAAATTATAGAGATTGAGCAGCCAGACGATATAAAAAGCACCCAAAACGGTTCCGATCCACCCCAAGTCAAAGCGGGTGCCGAACATCTCGATCGCTGGCAAGCCTCCAAGCCAGAACAGAATCCATCCTGAAGCAATGAAGTGCCCGGCTAGACGCCAACGAGCAGCGATATGCCCGTGATCATCAAGAAAACCCAGGATCGCCAAAGCGCCGCCTGCGCCAAGCAACCCGCACATATCGGAGAACTGCAATAGCTCTGAATACCAGAGGTAAGGCAGCACCGCCATGAAGGAGATGACGATAGCCACCCCGCCGCCACGAGGGGTAGGAACACTGTGCGAACTGCGCTCATTCGGAATATCGATCACGCTGTTTCGCAGCGCATACATTCGCAAGAGCCAGGTCAAAATAACGGACAACAGAAAAACGACCAGCGCCGATAGCCATAACACTTTCACGATAACGCACCCATGTACCAAGGACTCCATCCGAGGGCAAAAACCAAGCATCAGCGCTTTAGATAGCTTGCCAACTTAAAGGGCACCTTTAACGCGATCATTGCCAGGTTGGTGTAGATCCCGTTTTCCCTGCACGCTCTGACGATCTCCATATTCTGGTGCACGCGCCACCAAAATCCTGTGGTACTGATGCCACCATCGCGCATTTTCACAAACGTCGCCGGTATCCGCGCCATTGTGACGCCCTTCGACATAAACCTCGCCATCAATTCAAAGTCAGCCGAGACGCGGTAATTAATCTTGTAGTGACCCAACTTCGAAAATAATTCGCGGCGCGCATAGAAGGTAGGATGGGGAATCATGAAGCCAAAGCGTATTTTCCATGGGGAAAAGCCAGCAGAAGAATAGGTGCGCGTGACGGCATCGGTGTTGGTTCTCTCGACGAATACAAGATCTGCGTACACGGCGCCGATATCAGGTTGACGCTTCAATTCTTCGGCCAGTAAAGCAATAACACTGGCATCCTTGAATACGTCATCAGAGTTCAAGATCCCGACGTAATCACCCGTGGCGAGCGCAACCCCCTTATTCATCGCATCGTAGATTCCCTTATCGGGCTCGCTGATGAATTTCGCTATTCGCCCTTCGTACTCGCCCACGATAGAAACGGTGGCATCCTTTGATGCACCGTCCACAACAATATATTCAATTTCAGGATAACTCTGCGCCAGGACGGACTCGATCGTATCGCGAATAGTCGCCGCGCTGTTGTAGCAAACTGTAATTATAGAAATTTTCAAATGCTTAACCTTTTACCCGGCCGTATTTATCTTCGAAACGAACGATATCATCCTCTCCCAGATAAGAGCCGGACTGAACTTCAATCAATTCAAGGGGAATGACGCCCGGATTTTCAAGCGCGTGGATCTGCCCAATTGGAATGTAGGTCGACTGATTCTCAGTGACCAGATAGGTATCCTCACCATTAGTCACTTGCGCGGTACCGCTCACAACAATCCAGTGTTCCGCACGATGATGATGCTTCTGTACGGAAAGCTTCGCGCCTGGGTTGACGGTGATTCTTTTAACCTGATATCGGGGGCCCTGATCAATAGAGTCATACACGCCCCACGGCCGGTATACCTCTCTGTGTTCAAGGTGTTCCTGACGACCTTTTTCCTCAAGCTGTGCGACGATGCGCTTAACATCCTGAACGCAGTCCTTCTGGGCGACCAGGACGGCGTCTTTTGTTTCTACGATGATCAGATTATCAACGCCGAGCGTAGCCACGAGGCGATGATTGGCGCTGATATAGCTGTTCTTGCTCGCTTCGGTGACCACATCGCCTACTACGACATTATTGGCGCTGTCTTTCTCGCCAATATCCCACAGCGCTGACCAGGATCCGATGTCGCTCCAGCCAGCCTTCAGCGGCAGAACAACCGCATCTTGGGTGTGCTCCATGACGGCATAATCGATCGAGTCGCTTTTGCACCCCACGAAAGCATCGACACCAACGCGCACGAAATCCAGATCTTTTCGAGCGCTGGCCATCGAGGCCCGACATGCTGAAGCGATAGCAGGCGCATGTACATCCAGCTCCGCCAGATATCGACGTGCCTTGAACATGAACATGCCACTGTTCCAGTAGTAACCGCCCTTGCTAACGAACTCTTCAGCGTGCTGACGATCAGGTTTTTCAACAAATTGATCTAACAGGTAGCTGCTGTTCGTAGAAGGCTCCCCGGATTTGAGATACCCGTATCCAGTCTCTGCGTAGGTCGGCACGATTCCAAAAGTAACAAGCTTTCCATTATCGGCAAGCCGCTCAGCGTCAGCTAGGCTGGAGTGGAAAGCGCTCACGTCTCCTATGAAATGATCCGCCGGCAGAACGAGAAGCGTCGGGTCATCTTCGAACTCCAAGGCGTGCAACGCTGCCAATGCTACCGCTGGGGCGGTGTTTCTACCCTCTGGCTCAAGCAAAATATGCGCGTGGATACCTTTGAGATGCCTCAGCTGTTCAGCTGCAAGAAAGCGATGCTCTTCATTGCAAATCACGATCGGCGCACCGAACGTATAGCCAGTCAGACGACCTACCGTCGATTGCAGCATTGATACTTCGGGATCGACCAGAGGTAAAAACTGCTTTGGGTTCAAATGCCGCGACTGTGGCCAGAGCCTGGAGCCAGAGCCACCCGCCAAAATTACCGGATAAAACATTGTGCAATCCTTCACACGGATGCAGGGTTAACGCTGCTGGTGACTTTAAAATGAGCTGAATTCCGGGGGATGCAAACGTCAGCTTCTCGCCTCAAGACGATGCTCCACGAACCAACGGTAAGCATCTGCCAGGCCGGCTTCCAGACTGATGCTGGACTTCCAGCCCAAGCGTTGTAGACGACTGACATCCATCAGTTTACGAGGCGTCCCATCAGGTTTAGTGCTGTCGAAAACCAGGTTGCCGCGAAAGCCGGTTACCTGAGCAACGGTCTCGGCCAACTCCCTGATCGTGCAATCTTCCCCTGTGCCAACGTTGATGTGGGAAAGCATGGGTTGTGTGTGTGTGGCATAGACATCGGAAGGCAGCTCCATGACATGCACGCTTGCTGCGGCCATGTCGTCAACGTGGAGAAACTCGCGCATCGGTTTACCGCTCCCCCAGATCACCACCTCAGTTACATTCTCCGACACAGCCTCATGAAATCTTCTCAGCAGTGCAGGGATAACGTGGCTGTTTTCAGGATGAAAATTGTCGTTGGGGCCATACAGGTTCGTTGGCATCACGCTTCGATAGTCACGCCCAAACTGGCGATTGTAACTTTCACATAACTTGATGCCTGCAATCTTCGCGATCGCGTACGGCTCATTGGTAGGCTCCAGCACGCCGGTCAATAGCGCGTCTTCTTTCATAGGTTGTTCAGCATCACGGGGATAGATGCAGGACGACCCGAGAAACAACAGCTTTTGCACACCAGACAAATGCGCGGCCTGGATGATGTTTGCCTGGATCATGAGGTTTTGATAGATAAAGTCGGCGGGCATGACGTTATTGGCGTGAATCCCCCCCACCTTTGCAGCAGCCAGATAAACCTGATCAAACGAATGCGCGCCGAAGTATTCGTTGACCGCATTCTGATTGAGAAAATCTACTTCATCACGCCCAGCGCAGACGATGTTCGTGTACCCAAGCTTCTTCAATTGGCGGACGATCGCGGACCCGACCATGCCCTTATGTCCGGCGACAAAAACCTTCGCTGACGTTTCCATAGCCATCTCAATTCTCCACAGATACGGGAATTTCGTGGCCGTGGGACTTCAGCAGGGCATGCCGTTGGGCTGCCTTCAAGTCTTCCCTGACCATTTCCGCGCACATTTCCTGAACGGTGATCTCAGGGGTCCAGCCAAGCTTTTCTTTCGCTTTTGAAGGATCCCCCAGCAATGTTTCGACTTCTGCCGGACGGAAATAGCGAGGGTCAACGCGGACGATGACGTCTCCCACATTCAGGACGGTCGAAATGGCCCTGTCTACGCTGTCCACGATACCGACTTCGTCAACACCTGTTCCTTCGAATCTAAGAACAATACCCAACTCAGCCGCGGACCACCGTACGAAGTCGCGCACCGAGTGCTGCACACCGGTCGCGATCACATAGTCCTCAGGGGTGTCTTGTTGAAGCATCATCCACTGCATGCGCACATAATCCTTCGCATGCCCCCAATCACGCAGCGCATCCATATTGCCCAGATACAGACACGGCTCCAAACCTTGAGAGATATTGGCAAGCGCTCGAGTAATCTTTCTGGTTACAAACGTCTCTCCCCGACGTGGCGACTCATGGTTGAACAGAATGCCATTGCACGCAAACATGCCGTATGACTCACGGTAATTGACCGTAATCCAGTACGCATAGAGCTTTGCGACTGCGTAGGGAGACCTTGGATAGAAGGGAGTGGTTTCTTTCTGCGGTGTTTCCTGCACCAAGCCGTACAACTCAGAAGTCGATGCCTGATAAAACCGGGTTTTTTTCTCAAGCCCCAGGAGTCGAATCGCTTCCAGAATACGCAACGTGCCCATGGCATCCACATCGGCAGTGTATTCGGGCGACTCGAAACTCACCGCAACGTGCGATTGAGCGCCGAGATTGTAAACCTCATCAGGAGCCACCTCCTGGATGATCCTGGTGAGGTTTGACGAATCAGTTAAATCGCCGTAGTGAAGCACGAAGTTGCGATTGTCGATGTGTGGGTCTTGGTAGATATGATCGACCCGCTGGGTATTGAATGAAGATGCACGGCGCTTGATGCCGTGAACTTCGTAGCCCTTTTCTAACAGCAGCTCAGCTAGGTAGGAGCCGTCTTGGCCAGTAATACCGGTAATTAAAGCTTTTTTCATGAAGAGTTAACCTTGGAGTTTATTTTCGCCAACTAGCTAAAGAGAGCCTCAAGACCTCAAGAGCGCGTCACCACTATTACGAGACTGGTTCAGATACCTACGGAAGTACCAATGAAAAACCAATGGGAAAACGAGGAAATCGAAAAGATTGAATAAATAAAAAATATCGAAATAGGCTCTAAACAAATATAAAAAAAGAACGAATGCTAGCAAATATAGTTTATCTATTACCAATTGAACGAAAGAAGCAAATACTATAACAAGAAAGGGCAACAGAGCAGCACCATAGAAGGATTGCAATCTGATATAAGCGTTGTGCGGGTTCCCACCGAAATCGACAACAGCATTCACCTGACTTAAGTCCATACCTTTCAGGATGTTCAAGAAATTCAAGTGATCGACAAAATCTCCGGCAATTTTGAAACGGTCACTTGTGAGCCCTGCGCCAAGATTGGTGTCCATCATGATAACTTCCATTATCTGGCCCCAAAACAGAGCAATTGAAAGCATTGAAAAAAACGCGCACAGCGCTGCTGCTACGGGGCTACGCTTAATTAATACAGAAGAAAATAGAAGGGCTGAAATAACAAGCCCGTTGCGACTATAGAGAGGAATACTCACAACGACTACTAAAAACAAAGGCCACAGCGCTATTACTTTCCCTGTTGAAATTCGGGAATAAATATACCCACTTGCAAGCGCTATCAAGGCACCTGAATAGACATTCCTACTAGAACCCTCTAGGAGGCTATTAAACTGCGAAGGGCCGAACCCCTCCGCGACGATGAGGTACAAGCTGAAGCCAAGCATCAAGTAAAATGGGCATTCGAAGAGCACAAAAGACTTTTCGGCATCTACAATGAACCATGCGACACCAAAGCACCCCAAAAGTATAAAAAATGTAAACACACTTCTAAAAGCCGTCTCATCGTAATTCAACCATGAAAATCCAAATATGCATATAAATACCAAAATAGTACAGACGAATGGCTGCCCGGCTCTTCTATCTCGATTTATAAGCATAATAAAAAAAATAAGTGTACCAATGACAACTACACAAGTCCTCAACGTGAGGTTGCCATAATAAAACGCTGCGGCACATAGCCCAACGTAAACGAAACTGAGCCCGAGCAAAGTGAAATGGCATAATTTGGTAAAGATCTTATGGCGCATTATCGACTCCGGAACCAGGCGAAGCCCAAACGCCTAATACTTCAGACGAGGGAGATATCTTAGATGCAGAAAGCAGAGTCACGCCCTCACGCTCCAGTGAGCGCTTAAGCTGTGTTAGAAGAGTACGCGTTCCCACCCCATTCTCTCCAATCGCCGTTTTATGCGGCGTAGCCAAGTCATCTGAAAGGGGAACCGGGCCGATATCTGCAGCGTCGTCAAAAATCATAGCGTCAGGGCTGCCGCCATAAAAATGTGGTCCGCCGAAGTCCAATCCATGAACAACGATATTCTTAAATCCCATATTTCTCGCAAGTAATATCATGCTGACTACGCTGGAAACCGCCTGAGGTAGAACACTACGTTCGGCCAATGCTTTTTTTAAAACGTAAGGGACGCCTTCCGGGCTAAAAATTCGAAAGTGACGATCTTTCATGAAGAGCGCATTATCACCATAAAGCCCAACCACCATGCCAACGGAATTTTTTAGTTCGGATATGTTTTTAAATATGACTCGTGAATGATCAAATGCTTTTAATTTTTTAAGACCAGAATATAGCAATACTGACCCGTGCAGGAAACGTTGATTCTTACATGAAGCACATTCTACGAAGTGTAGGTCTGGATCAGAACACTTTAAAAAAGAATAATTAAATCCTATAACAAAAGCGGCTGGTCTAGGAATACTGGAAAAAGTGTAATTGAGACTCCAGCCTGACGCAAGAATATGGCAATCCGACTTTAAGGAATGCTGGTCGGACACTTTGAACTCGACCATGCCAGCTTTGCGGAGACGACCCACGCGATATAGTTGAACTTTAGACTCCCACAACACCCAGAACGCATCAGCGATGAACAATTGCAGCGGTACTGGTAGCCGCTGCAGCAACCATCTAATTTTTTTCTTGATCAAATTTGAGCTCATCGAGTATTACCGGCGTGTTAATTGAGACGTCACGTGTCACCGAGCATCCCAGAATTTTATCGAACATTTTCGGAGACGCACCAAATCCAGGCCTGACGCTTCGAATACAGTCTTCTGTAATTACAGAACCTGCTCTAAGCGCTTTGACGAAATACAGGGAACGTCTGAACTGTACATTTCCAATTTCACTAGACTTTCGCCCATAGTCGATTCCTCCCAAGGCGCTCCAAGCGGTCTTGGTGTCACGGCAAAGCGCTGCCAGTTCCGTAGGCTGTAAAGAAAACGAGTCGTCAGGACCGCCATTATTTCGATCAAGCGTTACATGTTTTTCGATGATTGATGACCCCAGCGCAACGCTAGTTATTGCAGTAGTGTTATCCAAAGTGTGGTCAGACAAACCTGTCACTAATCCAAACCTCTCCCTCATATCTGAAATAGTATGAAGATTATAGTCAGCCGCTGGAGCCGGATATCCACTTACACAGTGCAAAATTGCAAGCTCTGAGCAACCACCTTCTCGTGCAGCATTGACTGCCTCATAAATCTCTTCAGCATCAGCCATACCCGTCGAAATTATCATTGGCTTGCCGGTTGACGCAACGTATCTAATCAGCGGCAAGTCGACAGCTTCAAATGATGCAATCTTATACGCCGGAGCGCCTAAATCCTCAAGTAGATCCACGGCAGTATTGTCGAATGGGGAACTAAAGATAGTGATGCCCAAACTTCGAGCAAATTCGAACAAAGGGGCATGCCACTGCCATGGCATCTGCGCTTCTTGATACAAGTCATACAATGTCCGACCATCCCAAAGCCCGCCGCGGATACGAAATTCGTCGGAGTCCGAGTTTAGTGTGATTGTATCCGCTGTGTAAGTTTGGAGCTTGACTGCATCAGCTCCTGCAGCCTTCGCCTGATATATAATATCTTTGGCTGTTTGAAGTTTGCCATTATGATTAGCAGACAACTCAGCAATTATATAAGGTGAATAGTCAACTCCAATTTTCCTGCCATCGATCGCAATGAAAGGGTTCATTTTTTTATCCTAAATAATGTACTAAGTTTACACCAAACATCTTCAGAAATCATTGCCCACTCTGAGGCTAAAATACCCAACCGATGAATATCATAATAAGCTCCGTCAACGAAGTGCTGCTGACGAAATACCCCCTCAGTTGAAAACCCGAACTTTTCGTGTAATTTTATTACCGACTGATTAAAGTCAAGAACTTCACAACTCAATTTATGAAGGCGGAGGTTATTAAATGCATAATCTAATGCTAGAAATTCCATCCGGCTTCCGGTACCACGCGGTGCTTCAGGTGAAGCGTAGAATGCCCATTCAGCAGTTCTACTTACTAAATTGACCTTATTGAATCCTACGATACCCAATGCCAATCCATCGTACTCATACATAAAATAGATTTGATCAGTTCGATCCTGAACGTTGCGCCACCAATTGATGTGCTCACTTATTGAAATAATATGATTGGTGTACATATTCCTTCTGACGCTCGGAGCATTGCGCCACTGGAGCATTAACTCCAACTCCTCGTCACGGATAGGCCTGAGCACCCCAAAACCGTCCATACTTTTCTTTCCTCAACCCCGACAAGGAGCACCAATCAAATGAACAACTCGTACTTTAAATAAAAAAATTAGCCCAAGCATTAAACGCTTTGAAAAGAGCATTCATACTTTAAGCGTGGGAGCAGTACGATTGCATGACATTATCATCATTATCGTTGGCGCTATTCAGCAAACGCTAGCGATTGAATTGCCTGAAACATGATTTCCGCGCGGACCCAATCTTCGGGAGTGTCTATGTCCTGCACGAGATGCGCTGGCAATACCACTGGTACCGTATGGTCTGCAAACACCGGCAAGCCTTCTAGCCAGGCCCGAGCTGTACCCCAGTAAAACTGACCTGCATCATGAAATGCTTCTTCCAAATCTTGCGAACGACTTTGGTAAGATGAGGGGTCAATCATCTGTATTTTGCCCGCAGCGCCAATTTTAACTGCGCGTTGAATGGGCGATGAGTACCTGCCTACCGACATAACAAAATTTGCATTGCTGTCCAAGAGTAGGTTTAAGCCTTCTCTTAAATAGAAAGGTGATACGAACGCCGCAGTCGCGTAAATGCAGCAAACCTGATCATGTAGACTGCTCAGCTGGCACTCTCGTATTGCGTGCTGTATCACCGGTATTGTCCCGGCATAGTCGTCAGCAAGAGTTGATGGCCGTAAAAAAGGGACTGAAGCTCCGTATTTCATGGCGACGTCCGCTATTTCTGGATCATCAGTTGAAACCACCACTTGGTCAAAACATCCGCTTTCGATCGCTGACAGAATCGACCAAGCTATCATGGGCTTTCCACAAAAATCCTTAATATTTTTACGAGGAATTCGCTTACTTCCTCCGCGGGCAGGAATGATGGCCAGTCTCATTACAGCAACGCCTGATGTAGAGCTACGATTACAGTATCCTGGTCGACTTCAGACATCGTTGGGAAAAGCGGGAGGCTAATCGCTTCCTCATAATAGGCCTCAGCCTCGGGAAAGCCCTCGCCGCTGAATCCCATTTGCTTATAGTAAGGCTGTTTATACACGGGAATGTAGTGCACGTTCACACCAATGCCTTGGGCGCGCAGAGAACGGAACACTTCCAGGCGGCCTTTTGATATTTTATTTAACTGAAGGCGTATCACATAGAGATGAAAGCCTGAATAGCTTTCAGGATGCTGCCAAGGCGTTACTACCGGTAGCGAGGCAAGCAAGTCATCATACCGAGCTGCAAGAGCGTGCCGCTTACTGACATACTCATTGAGGCGGTCCAGTTGACTGATTCCCAACGCGGCCTGCAATTCAGTCATCCGATAGTTGTACCCTAGATCAATTTGCTCATAATACCAAGGAGCAGGACTGGTCTCTTCCATGAGATCTGGATTGCGCGTAATACCGTGGCTTCGCAGCAACTCCATCCTTCCCGAAAGCGCTGCGCTATTGGTTAGCACCAATCCGCCCTCGGCGGTGGTAACAATCTTTACAGGGTGAAAACTGAATACCGTAATATCACTGTACTGGCAACCACCTATAAATTGATCTTTATACTTACCGCCAATCGCGTGAGATGCATCCTCTATCACCTTGAAACTGTAACGCATCGCCAAAGCATGTATGGCTTGCATATCACAAGATTGGCCGCAAAGGTGCACGACGACCAGTACCTTCGGCAGCTTTCCTTCGCGAGCTGCATCTTCCAGCTTAAGGCTCAATGCGTTTGGGCAAAGATTGTACGTTTTCGGATCGATATCGACGAAGTCGACGTTTGCCCCGCAATAAACACCACAATTCGCGGATGCTACGAAGGTCACGGGCGACGTCCACAACCAATCTCCCGGACCCAGATCCAAAGCCAAACAGGCAATGTGCAGGGCGGAAGTTGCACTGTTAACAGCGAGGGCATATTTCGCGCCTACATGTTTCGCCACTCTGGCCTCGAATTCAGGAACCTTGGGTCCCTGCGTCAGGAAGTCAGATTGCAAAACCTCAACAACGCTTTCGATGTCCGCCTGCGTGATGTCCTGCCGGCCATATGGAATCATTCTTAGATACTCCCTATTTTTCCTTCATTTGCTTTAATCCATCGCTGCAAATCTTCGTCAGACATCCACTCAGTGTTATTATCGCTCGAATAAACAAACCCTTCGGGGACTTTCTTGCCATCTTTTATTCTGGTTGGGCAGCTAGCCCACTCATTGATGACAGGAAGAATTTTGAAGTGCTCAGGGTATTCGTACGTATAGTAAGCATCTTCTGCACTAATCATCTGCTCGTGCAGTTTTTCCCCAGGGCGAATACCGACAATCTTTTGACTGGCATTGGGAGCGACTACGCGCGCAAGATCCGTAACTTTCATGGAAGGAATTTTCTTGACGTAAATCTCGCCTCCTTCCATATCCTCGAACGCGTGCCACACTAGCTCAACTCCCTCCTCCAGCGAGATCATGAAGCGCGTCATTCGCGCATCGGTGATTGGAACTTCGCCTGTGCCCTTCACTGACATGAAGAACGGAATAACCGAGCCCCTTGATCCCATGACATTGCCGTACCGCACTACCGCCATCCGAGTATCGTGTCCGCCGGCGTAGGAGTTTCCTGCTACGAACATCTTGTCGGACGCAAGTTTGGTAGCGCCGTACAAATTGATTGGACTGCTGGCCTTGTCAGTAGACAGCGCCACTACTCGCTTCACGCCTTTGTCGATACAAGCGTCAATCAGATTCATTGCGCCGTTAATGTTGGTTTTGATGCATTCGAATGGATTATATTCTGCCGTAGGAACAATTTTAGTAGCTGCCGCATGCACAACAAAATCCACACCGTCTAACGCACGATAAAGGCGATCTTTATCCCTGACATCACCGATAAAAAACCGCACTCTTGGATCATTAGCGAACTTCTTCGCCATCTCCCACTGCTTCATTTCATCGCGAGAAAAAATGATTATCTTCTTCGGGTTGTATTTTGCCAGGGTCATCGGAACAAAGGTGTTACCAAAGGACCCTGTACCACCGGTGATAAGAATAGTTTTATTAGTGAACATATTCACTTCCTTACATACTTTTGATAGGTTTTTTGACGAGCACATCTTGTGTCGTAAAAATAACTCAATGTTTTCCAGCACAGAATTAGTACCTGCGCCGCCAACACTGCTACTGGAATTGCGATCGCGCCTATTAGATCAACCAAGACCCACGCCAAACCGCAGAAAACTATAAATCCTGCCAAATGACTTCTAATAATAGGAGAGTCGAGTCCCTTGGCATATAGACCATAATGAGGAATCATACTCAGGCCACTCATCACGGACCCAGCCAGCACCCAAGGGAAGAGATATTTTTCTTGGATGTAAAGGTCCTTCCCCAGCCACTCTAGAATCGGGCCAATTGCTAACAATGCAATAAAACCAAATAAAACACTCACGACGATCGTATGTATCGCTAGCCTCTTAAACTCTGTATTGAATCCATCATCATTTCCGTCATGATGCAATTTGATCATGTTGGGATATATGAATGAAAATACACCAGCATCTAAAAATGAGATTAGCGCCGCACTGAGACCGGCGAATAGAACATAAGCGCCCAAATAGCGCAGCCCGGCGGTGTGTTCAAACCAATACCTGTCAACCGTCGATATTCCTCTCAGTGCTAAGGTAGCGATCACCAAAGGAACCGCTACCTTCAAGCCTGTCGCAATCCAACGCCAATCAACGTCGGCCCGCCAGCCTCCGATATTCAGCCGCGAAAGCTTATGGAGGGCGATCACCATAGCCACGCCACCACCAATCAGCCAAGCGCCCAGCACCATTGACAACGTACGATAATCTACGTCGTAATACATCAAGGCCGTCACCAAAATCGCCCAAGCGCCTGACCTGACAAACAGCATCACGCTGACCGTTAATTGCTCTGAGACTGCTACGAGCAATCTGCTGAGCTCCTGATTGAGATGTTCCAACACCAATAGACAAAAAAACCAGCTCATCAACGTCCAAGGCAACAGGTCTTGGTAGAACAAGATGGATAGCCCCGGCATCGCCAATGCGTACAGCACTGCTGTCAGTGCAACTTGAGACTTCAAAAATTCACCCCAACGACTCCGATCATATTTCAAGAGTTCGCGGGTCGTGTAGGTGTAGAAATCAAAACCCAACACATACAGTGCATAACTGACAGTCACGACCATCAAACCGTATAACCCGAGGTCCTCAGGATTCAGCAACCGGGCCAAAAAAAAGACGAGCACAAATTTGCAGCCGAGCGTCAGACTGCGGAGTGCCACGCTCAGAAGTCTTCGATAACTTGCCGGCATCATCGCAAAGGTTCCGCTGAACGTCGGGCAAGGTGCGAACGAGTGAGCAGCAGGTCTGTATTCTTGGTCATAGGTCTCTTCGGACACGCTACCGCCCCAGGATTTAACGTTCGTTTCCTGAAAACGCAGCTTCTGATTGTCTGGCCGACGACAAGCCGGCCCGGTTTAGCCCAACGCTATGCTCGCCAGCGGCACACTGACCTGTTGCTGGCGGTTCAAAATGTTGATCAGCAGAATCACACGCTCCTCGCCGTCCTTCCCGAGGAAAACGGCGTCGAGGTCTGCGTACTCTTCGTGCTGGAATTTCACGGTTACGCCCGCCTTCAGCGGCGCAGCCGTCGTATCGATCACCCGGTTCTTCAACTCGGCGACTAACGACGCGCGAACGGCCAGTGGCTTACCGCCAAAGCTGACGATACGGGCCACGCCGCGAGTCGAGCGCAAAGGCGCCCAACTGGTGTCGTATGGAAGGTTGATGAACAGATAACCCGGAAAAAGCGATTCGGAAAGGGACTGCATGGATCCCTTGACCACTTCCTGGCGCACACACATGGGCCGAACACACTCATAGCCCTGACGAAGCAGGTTGTCTTGAGCACGCGCGTCCTGACGAGGCTTGCATTGCACCAGATACCAGCTTTCCTGCGGTATCTGACGTGGGGCACTGGTAACGCTTAAAATATCCATCTCCTGTCACCGCTTGCGTATGCGTCCATCGCATTGCGGCCTTACTGCTGGCTGATGCGTCTTGAGTCGGTCCGTCTGCCTGGCAGATTTCATCCAGGCAGATCGTTGGAGGACCGCTTATTCGATAATCAACGGCATGCGCTTGAGTTCGTATTTCCTCATCAGCACGCTGCGTAATGCCTTCCTTGCTTGTGGCTCGCCGTGGACAAGCCGGATTTCGGACGGCCACTGTGACATTTCAGTCACGAACTTTACCAAACCCTGCTGATCGGCGTGTGCAGAATATCCGCCCAATGTGGTGATTCCCGCATGAATGTCGTAACGCTCTCGATCAAGCTCGACATAACCGCCTTGCGGCCCATGCTTTTGAATCGAGGCGCCGGGCGTGCCTTTGGCCTGATAACCCACGAATACGACATTATGCCTCGGGTCACCGAGCATGGCTTTGAGGTAGTCGACAATGCGACCGCCGGAGCACATGCCGCTGCCCGCAATCACGATAGCCGGTCTGCGGGTGCTGGTCAGGTAATTGACTACCTGCAAATGGTCGGCATGGGTTTCGACCTTGATCAGCTGTTTGAAATTGAGCGGGTTTCGCCCGCCAGCCGCACGAAGGGTTGCTTCTTCGTCCCAGTAATCGGCAAGCCCCTCGTACACCGCGCTCAGCCTGGTCGCCAATGGCGAGTCGAGGATGATCGGAAGGGTTGGCCAGTCAATGCCCATTCCGCCCGCTTGCGCCGTTTCGCTCTTGGCCGCCACGCTAACGGGAATGGCTTTGCGGTGGAGAATATCCTCGATTTCGTACAGCAGTTCCTGCGTGCGCCCCAGACTGAATGCAGGGATAAGGATCGTGCCCTGATCGGCGAGCGCCTGTTCGATCACCTTCTCGAGGCGCTCATGCCGCGTGCTGCGGTCTTCATGCAGGCGATCACCATAGGTGCTTTCCAGCACCAGCGTGTCGGCGCGCTCGGGTGACATCGGACTCGGCAGGATCGGCGTGTCCGATGCTCCCAGATCACCCGAGAATACGATCCGCTTGCTCCGGTTTTCCAGCGGGTACTCAATGTCACATTCGACGTACGCCGACCCCAGAATATGCCCGGCACGCTGAAGCCTGATGCGGCATTTGAGCTCAGGGGTGTCGACGATGCCGAACCAGTGATCGAACGGCAGTGCAATGACGCGTTCGGCGATCTGCTTGAGGTAGCGCTCGACCAGCGCACCATCGTGGCTGTACTGAATGCTGAACGCGTCTTCAAGCACTACTGGCAGCAGTAACGCCGATGGTTCGCTGCAAAGGATCGGGCCCTTGAACCCGGCGGCGAGAAGTTCGGGAAGTCTTCCTACATGATCGGCGTGTACATGGGTGATGACCAGCGCCTTGATCGAGGCAACCACGTTTTCAAACGGAGCGCCCTCCGGGTTCAGCCGGTGCTGGGTCGCTGCCTCCTCACCCTGAAACAGCCCACAGTCAATCAACAGGCTCAGCGCGGCGTCCAGCGCCAACTGGTGACACGAACCCGTGACGCCCTCGACTGCACCATGGTGAATGATTTTCGGGTATTGCATGAGAGTCCCTCTCAACAGACTTAAAGAACCACGCCCTCAAAAAGGGCGACGTAGCATAGCGGCTGAGCCAGCGACGTCTTGTCTTTAACGTTTCAAGGTATGACCAGGTATCGGCTCACTTGAAGAGGGGTCTGCTGCGACGCATGCCTGCCAAATGCTGAATGCTGGCGATCAGCACGCCAATGACGGCACCCAGAATCAGTGCGAGGCAGACGATCAATACCTTCTGCGGTTTGACAGGTCTCTCAGGCGCCTCGACCGCACCATCGCCGATATATACCCTCACCGTGGCAGGATCGATCTGGATGGCATGCAGGTATTCGGCGCGCGCCTGCAGGGCTCGCAAGTTCGGGATAAAAGGATCGTCGGAAGTACGCGCCTTCAGATTGTCGATCTCTGCGCGCAATGCTTTGGCGCCCCTCATATAAACAAGCGAGCCGTTCATGTCTGCGGAAATACGCGAGGGCCCACCGGCCGTGATAATGGGTGGGTTCTCCAGGCCGATGTTTTCGGCGATGCGCAAGGCCTCATTCAAACGAGCCAGCAAGTCGCGACGGTTCAACTGCGCGCTCTCGCGCAGGCCAGCGATTTGCAATTCGATATTGCGCGCCAGCACCTGGTTCTCGCTTGAAACGTTGAGGATCATCTCGGTCTTGGACGCTTCTTCGATCCAGTCGATATAGGTCTGCAGCCAGTGCGCTGCTTGTGGCGCGTTGGTGTGCAGGAAGCGCACGCTATTGCGGCCAAGTGGAGCAAGGCTCTGCCCACGCACCACGGGATCGGTGGCCACAACCGAAATGGACCGCATGAACTTGCTGTACAGCGCGGTGCGCGAACCCGCGCGTTGCTCGGCACTGAGCGAAGGCAGGTAGAGCTCTTCGAAGAATCTCTGACGCAACGCTTCGGATTGCAGATTGCGCAGGAAGATGCCGTAGACGTCATCAACGGTGAAAGGCACGACCCCTTCGTCTTCCGAACGGCCCGCGTTGAAAGCGGCTATGCCGTTCGCCGAAGGTGGCAGCACGGAAGTCCTGGCCTCATACATTGACGGGGTCAGGAATAAGTAAGCGCACGCAACGATAAGGCACACGCCAACGCTTAGCGCGACTGACAACTTGCGCTGCCAGACCACTTCAAGAAAAGAAAAGAGATTAATTGACTCTAAATGAGAATCACTGCGTTCTAAAACAGCCTTGTTCAAACCAACCGCCTGTCATCAGTCCAATCAATGCAGGCGCGTCAACTCTAACGGTTGATGTGCTTGGAAATGCCACGGCATGTTTCCACCTACAGGTATGAAGTCATCGTGCCATCAAACGAGTGGATTTCCAAGACTTGACATCAATGCGTAACGAATTTTCCTACAATTGTGATGACTCTATTCTCTTCGCACTTCGGAAGCGTCTCACAACATACCTAGCGATCGCGACTACGACACCCAAGATGCCGCCACCTAATACACCCAGCAGCAACAAGAGCGCCTTCTTCGGTTTGATTGGACGATCGGGCTCTTCCACGTTGCCATCTTGTCGATATAAGGCAACATCTTCGGGGTTAACATTAAGCCCATGATAAAAGCCGGCCTTGATTTGCAGGTCGCGCAGGTTCTCGATGAAGGGGTCGTTCGACTCGCGCTCTTCGAGATTTCTGATCTCGGCCCTCAGCGCTTTCGCACCGCGCATGTAGGTCAGTTGACCGTCCATGGCAGCAGAGACTTCAGAAGAGAGATTGCCGGAGATCAGGGGCGGGTTCTCCAGACCAATCGACTCTGCGATGCGCAGCGCTTCCTTCAACTGCACGATGCTGTCTTCCTGAGCTTCCTTGCCGCTGATGCGCAGGGTTTCGATCTGCTGCTCGATATTGCGAGCGCGGACCTCGGCCTCGCGGGTCACGTTGCGAATCATCTCGGCTTTCGCAACGTCATCCGCGCGCTTGAGGTATTCCGTTATCCACTGGACTGCTACAGAGGGATCGTTCGTCCGCGCACTGATTTCATAGCGGTCTGATGACCCTCGAACCGGGGCAATGGTCAGATCAGCCAGCAAGGCGGCGTATAGCAGTTCTCTGGAACCTTCTTGTTTATCTTTGGGAAGTGATGGCAGATAAACATCATCAAAGAACTTGCGACGCAATGACTCGGATTGAAGACGACGAATGAATACATCGTAGACATCCTTCACCGAGTACGGATCAAGTTCGGCCTCTTTGGTGCGGCCATAGTTGAAATCAGCGATGCTGTTGTAGGTGGGAGGCTGCAGGAACAGTTTCGCTTCGTACACGGGCTTGCTCAGAAACGCGTAAGCCCCGACAGCGACGGTAACGATAAGGGTGATGAGGATAATCAACGTCTTTTGAGCCCACAGTTCCCGGGCCACTTCGATCAAGTCAATCTCGTCCGCGTCCTGCGAATATCGGGAAGAAGTCGTCATGTATTAGTCCTTTATATTTGGAGCAAGATCAAACGGCAGATACGAAACAGAGCGTATCAAGAGTAGCCTGATCAATAGGAGATTGCGGGAGGGGCGGCATGATAGATGTCCGAACAGGACATCCCAAGCGATATGTTTTGCAAATTGTTTACTGCACAGCCTGCCGATTCCCGCGAACCGCAAGCCGACGGCGCTTTCCGAACCCCAAAATAAAGGCTACTACCGGACCAATCAACATACCCAAGAGAAACGCCAGAATAACCGGCACGGCAATGGACAGCTCGGGTGCAGTCCATCCGAAAAACACCAGCGTCACGGACTGCTGGTTTTCAAGCACGAATACTACCGTCGCCGATACGATCAGCAGGACGACTACGAAAAAGCTCAGACGTTTTAGATTTCTCATACAGCACCCACTCCCCCATACCGGCTATTGGAGTTCGTGCTCTTCCTCTTCGTTCACCCGGTCACGCAATTCTTTTCCAGGCTTGAAGTGAGGGACGAATTTCCCGTCGAGGCTGACGGATTGTCCAGTCTTGGGATTGCGACCGACGCGGGGCGCGCGGTAGTGCAAGGAGAAACTGCCAAAGCCCCGTATCTCGATACGGTCGCCAGTGGCAAGGCATTGCGACATCTGCTCAAGCATCGTCTTGATGGCCAGCTCCACATCTTTGGATGAGAGCAGTCCTTGATGGGTGACAATTCGTTCGATCAACTCCGACTTCGTCATATTTTTCCCTTCTTTTTCAAGCAGCTAGGTAAAGCGCTTTGAAGGTTTTAGCATGACCGGAAGATTTTGAACAGCCCATGTTTCGACTTATGTGAAAGCCGTTTCCAGGCAAGAGGCCATTATCGCGCCCAAGCCTCATGAACCGTGGCCTGGCGACCTTATGGCTCGCTGCGACGACTTAAGCTTCAGGACCCTGGGTTGCAGCCCGCAAAACCATCGCCCACAAAAAAGGGCGACCGAAGTCGCCCTTTTCAATGGTCAGACAGAACTCAGTTCTGCTTTTCCATTTGAGCACGCAGCAGGTCACCCAGAGTGGTAGGACCTGTGTTCTCAGCGGTGTCAGGCTTGCTACGCAGGCTCTGAATCGCTTCTTTCTCGTCTTCAACGTCTTTCGACTTGATGGACAAGCTGATCACGCGGCTCTTGCGGTCAACGCTGATGATCTTGGCTTCGATCTCTTCGCCTTCTTTCAGGACGTTACGCGCGTCTTCAACGCGGTCACGGCTGATTTCGGAGGCTTTGAGGGTAGCTTCGATGTCGTCGGCCAGAGTGATGATGGCGCCTTTGGCGTCAACTTCTTTAACGGTACCGCGAACGATAGCGCCTTTGTCATTGACAGTGACGTACTCGGAGAACGGATCGCTTTCCAGCTGCTTGATACCCAGCGAGATGCGCTCACGCTCTGGATCAACAGACAGGATCACGGTGTCGAGCTCGTCGCCCTTCTTGAAGCGACGTACGGCTTCTTCGCCCACTTCGTTCCAGGAGATGTCGGACAGGTGAACCAGACCGTCGATGCCGCCGTCCAGACCAATGAAGATACCGAAATCGGTGATCGACTTGATGGTGCCGGAGATCTTGTCGCCCTTGTTGAACTGGCCAGAGAAATCTTCCCATGGGTTAGATTTGCACTGCTTGATGCCCAGGGAGATACGACGACGCTCTTCGTCGATGTCCAGAACCATGACTTCCACTTCGTCGCCAACCTGAACGACTTTGGATGGGTGGATGTTCTTGTTGGTCCAGTCCATTTCGGAAACGTGTACCAGGCCTTCCACGCCTTCTTCCAGCTCCGCGAAGCAGCCGTAGTCGGTCAGGTTGGTAACACGCGCGGTGACGCGAGTGCCTTCCGGGTAACGAGCCTTGATAGCAACCCATGGGTCTTCGCCCAGTTGCTTCAGGCCCAGGGAAACACGATTGCGCTCGCGATCGTACTTCAGGACTTTTACATCGATCTCGTCGCCAACGTTGACGATTTCAGATGGATGCTTGATGCGCTTCCAGGCCATGTCGGTGATGTGCAGCAGGCCATCGACGCCACCCAGATCGACGAATGCGCCGTAATCGGTGAGGTTCTTGACGATACCTTTGACTTGCTGACCTTCCTGCAGGGATTCCAGCAGAGCTTCGCGCTCGGCGCTGTTCTCGGCTTCCAGGACGCTGCGGCGGGAAACGACAACGTTGTTGCGCTTCTGGTCCAGCTTGATGACCTTGAATTCCAGCTCTTTGCCTTCCAGGTGCGTGGTGTCGCGCACTGGACGGACGTCAACCAGAGAACCTGGCAGGAACGCACGGATGCCGTTAACGTCGACAGTGAAGCCGCCTTTAACCTTACCGTTGATAACGCCCTTGACCACTTCTTCAGCTGCGAAAGCCGCTTCCAGAACGATCCAGCACTCAGCACGCTTGGCTTTTTCGCGGGACAGTTTGGTTTCGCCAAAGCCGTCTTCGACCGCGTCCAGCGCAACGTGAACTTCGTCACCGACCTTGATGGTCAGCTCGCCAGCGTCGTTGTAGAACTGCTCGAGCGGGATGACGCCCTCGGACTTCAGGCCAGCGTGTACGGTAACCCAGTCGCCGTCGATGTCGACAACGATACCGGTGATGATTGCACCCGGCTGAAGATTGAGGGTCTTTAGGCTTTCTTCAAAGAGTTCTGCAAAGCTTTCGCTCATTTTAATTCCTGTTGATAAGGGCGAAGTAACCGCCCATCTGCCACGCTCCAGACAACGTGGGTTTCGTTCATATGAAAGAAAGCCTGCGGGACTTTGACTGGTCTCCCACATGGCTTCCTGGTCATCCAGCGAGATCGCGAAGCGCGACTTCACTCAGGATGCGTTCAAGCACCTGCTCGATGGACAATTCGGTGGAATCCAGCTGAATGGCGTCGTGCGCCGGCTTGAGCGGGGCTACCGCTCGCTGGGTGTCGCGCTCGTCGCGGACACGTATCTCATCTAGCAGACTCGACAGACTAACATCGTCACCCTTGGCCTTCAACTGCAAATATCGGCGACGGGCACGCTCTTCGGCGCTGGCGGTCAGAAAAACCTTCAGGGGCGCGGACGGAAAGACCACCGTGCCCATGTCCCGGCCGTCGGCGATCAGACCGGGAAACTCCTGGAATGCGCGCTGGCGCTGCAGCAATGCCTCACGCACCGCCGGCAACGATGCAACCTGCGAAGCGCCGCTGCCGATCTGCTCGTTGCGGATCGCCAGGGTCACATCCTCGCCTTCCAGAATGATGCGCTGACCATGGTCGTCGGTCGCCGCCTCGAACTGGACGTCCAGGTGCGCCGCCAGAAGTTTCAGTGCCTCTTCGTTGGTCAGATCGACGCCATGATTGCGGGCTGCAAATGCCAACAGACGGTACAACGCGCCGGAATCCAGCAAGCACCAACCCAGACGCTTGGCCAGCAGACCGGCTACCGTACCCTTCCCGGAACCGCTAGGTCCGTCGATCGTAATGACCGGAGCTTGAGCTTTCACGATTGCCCCTCTTGCGCTACACGAATACCCACCTGGGCACAAAGCACCAGGAAATTGGGGAAAGAAGTCGCGACGTTGGCGCAGTCCCGGATCCGGATCGGACCGGTAGCGCACAACGATGCGATGCTGAAAGCCATGGCGATGCGATGATCACCCTGACCATTGACCTCACCACCGCCGATGGTTCCGCCCTCAATGATGAGGCCATCGGCGGTGGGTTCAACCTTTATACCCAGCGTGGTCAGACCTTCGGCCATGACCTGGATGCGATCGGACTCCTTGACCCGCAACTCTTGAGCGCCACGCAACACGGTACGCCCTTGAGCACAGGCTGCGGCGACGAACAACACCGGAAACTCGTCGATCGCCAGCGGCACCAGCGCTTCGGGAATCTCGATACCACTGAGCTTCGCTGAACGCACGCGCAGATCGGCAACGGGTTCGCCGCCCACCTCCCGCGCATTCTGCAACGTAATGTCAGCCCCCATCAGGCGCAGGATGTCGATGACGCCGGTGCGAGTCGGGTTGATCCCGACGTGCTCCAGCAGCAGATCGGAGCCCGGCGCGATCGAGGCGGCCACGAGGAAGAAGGCGGCCGAAGAAATGTCGGCCGGCACTTCAATGCGGGTCGCTTGCAGCGTGCCGCCCGCCTGCACGCTGACTGCAGCTTCATTGACCGTGACCGGGTAACCGAAGCCACGCAGCATACGCTCAGTGTGGTCCCGCGTCGGCGCAGGTTCGGTCACCGTGGTGTCGCCCGCTGCGTAGAGTCCGGCGAGCAGCAGACAGGATTTGACCTGCGCGCTGGCCATCGGCATGTCGTAAGCGATGCCTTTGAGGGCCTTGCCGCCACGAATCGTCAGCGGCGGGCGGCCATCGGCGGCGGTCTCGATGACTGCGCCCATCTGCCGTAACGGTTCGGCCACACGCCCCATCGGCCGCTTGGACAAGGACGCATCGCCGGTCAGCACGCTATCGAAAGGCTGCGCAGCGAGCAGACCTGACAGCAGGCGCATGGATGTGCCGGAGTTGCCCAGATAAATCGGACCCGGCGCAGGTTTCAGGCCATTGAGGCCTACGCCATGAATGGTCAGTCGGCCATGATGCGGCCCTTCGATGACCACGCCCATGTCCCGAAACGCCTGCAGCGTCGCCAGCGCGTCCTCCCCTTCGAGGAAGCCTTCGACTTCGGTGACGCCTTGCGCCAGCGAGCCGAGCATGATCGAGCGATGGGAAATCGACTTGTCGCCTGGTACCCGGATTTGCCCGTTCACGCTGCCGCCCGGTTGGGCAACGAACGTCATATCCTCCGCTGCGGCCTTTTCGACGTAGGCACGCCGCGCGAGGATCTTGCCGAAATGCTCGCGCGCCACGCGCGCCCGGGTGAAAACGCCCAGCAGTTGATGGCCGTCACCCGCGTCCACGGCGTCGCGCAGGGCGTCGAGGTCGCTGCGGAAGGTGTCGAGCGTACGCAGCACCGCTTCGCGATTGGCGAGAAAGATGTCATGCCACATCACCGGATCGCTGCCGGCAATCCGGGTGAAATCGCGAAAACCGCCCGCTGCATAGCGGAAAATGTCCAGATTCTCGTTGCGCTTGGCCAGCGAATCCACCAGCCCGAACGCAAGCAGATGCGGGAGATGGCTGGTCGCCGCCAGCACTTCGTCGTGACGCTCGACCTGCATGTGCTCGACGTCGGCGCCCAGCGCGGACCACATACGGTCGACCAGCGCCAGCGCTGCCTGATCGGTTTCAGGCAGCGGCGTCAGAATCACTTTATGACGACGGAATAACTGGGCGTTGGAAGCCTCCACTCCGCTCTGTTCGGAACCGGCAATGGGATGCCCGGGGACGAAGCGCGCCGGCATGGCGCCGAACGCCTCGCGAGCGGCACGCACGACGTTGCCCTTGGCGCTGCCGACATCCGTCAGCACGGCGTCGCCCAGATCCAGCGTAGCCAGAACCCCGAGCAGTTTTTCCATCGCCAGAATCGGCACGGCCAGCTGAATGACATCGGCACCGACACAGGCAGCAGCAAGATTGTCTTCACAGCGGTCGACCACACCCAGTTCGACGGCCATTCTGCGCGACGGCGGGTCGAGATCGACGCCTACCACTTCGCGACACAGACCGCTCTCTTTCAGGCCTTTGGCGAACGATCCTCCGATCAGACCGAGGCCGACCACCACCAGGCGGCCGATTACAGGCGCGCCGGATTGCGCCGAGATGACATCAACCACGCGCCAGAACCTTGCTCAACGCCTCGAGAAAACGGCTGTTTTCAGCAGGCAGGCCGATGCTCACGCGCAAGTGATGAGGCATGCCATACCCTGCGATCGGACGCACGATCACGCCTTCGCGCAGCAGACCGTCGTACACCGGGGCGGCTTCGCGAGCGAGGTCGACCGCGATGAAGTTGGCTTTGGACGCGATCCAGTTCAGGCCCAGCTGACGCAGGCCCTCTTCCATCTGCTGCATGCCCGCCTCGTTCAACTGACGGCTTTGCGCAACATAGTCGGCGTCGTCCAGTGCAGCACACGCAGCGGCCAACGCCAGGCTGTTCACATTGAAGGGCTGGCGAACACGATTCAGTACATCAGCCACCACCGGCGAAGACAGCGCGTAACCGACCCGCAGCGACGCCAATCCATAGGCCTTGGAGAACGTGCGCGATACCAGCAGGTTCGGGTAATCCGCCAGGAAATTCAGGCCGTCCGGCAACTCGGCGCCTTCGGCGTATTCGATGTACGCCTCGTCCAGCACCACCAGAACGTCTTTCGGCACTTCAGCGAGGAAGGCCGCCAGCCCTTGGGGGCCGAACCAGGTGCCGGTCGGGTTGTTCGGGTTGGCAATGAAGACCACGCGCGTGTTGCTGTCGATGGCCGCGAGCATGGCTGGCAGGTCGTGCCCCCAGTCCTTGGCTTTCGCCACGCGCGCGTCGGCGCCCACTGCCTGGGTCACGATCGGGTAGATCGCGAAGGCGTGCTCGCTGAAGACTGCGTTCAATCCGGGAGCGAGGTAGGCACGGGCAACGATCTCGAGGATGTCGTTGGAGCCGTTGCCCAGCGTGACCTGATTCGGCGCGACGCCGCAGACTTGCGACAGGCGTATTTTCAGGTCGAAACCGTTGCCGTCGGGGTAGCGGGTCAGTTCTGCCAGGGCATCGCTGATCGCCCGCAGGGCCTTGGGGCTCGCGCCCATCGGGTTTTCATTACTGGCAAGCTTGATGATTCGAGCCGGATCGATATCCAGTTCACGGGCCAGTTCGTCCACCGGTTTGCCAGGGACGTATGGCGAAAGTTTTTGCACACCAGCCTGCGCCAGCGCGAGGAAGTCGCCGCTCATTTACCGCTTTACCTCTTTATGAAACTTCAGTCCTGCGAGTTCAGGTCGCTCTGAAAGCCGACCCACCGAAGGCGACTTGAAAAAAGTCGCCCCGGCACACGTCATGCTGTTTCAGGCCATGACCGTCAGAGAACCGCCTTCGGATAGGAACCCAGCACTTTGAGCGCCACGGCTTCCTGGCTGATCTGCTCCAGCACCGCCTTGATCAGCGGATCCCGGTGATGCCCTACGAAATCGATGAAGAACACGTAGGTCCATTTACCACTGCGCGAAGGCCGGGTCTCGATTCGGGTCAGGTCGATGCCATTTTCATGGAAAGGCACCAGCAGTTCATGCAACGCGCCGGGCTTGTTGCTCATCGAAACGATGATCGAGGTTTTGTCGTCCCCGGTCGGCGGCACTTCCTGATTGCCGATCATCAGGAAGCGCGTCGAGTTGTCCGGACGGTCCTCGATTTTCTCGGCGATACGGGTCAGGCCATACAGACCAGCGGCCATGTCGCCGGCAATGGCGGCAGAATTCCACTCGCCCTTGACGCGCTTCGCCGCCTCGGCATTGCTGGAAACAGCGACGCGCTCGACGTTGGGGTAATGCGCATCCAGCCACTTGCGGCATTGAGCCAGCGACTGTGCATGGGAATAGATGCGGCTGATGCTGTCGGTCTTGGTGTTCTCGCCGACCAGCAGGTGATGGTGAATACGCAGCTCGACTTCGCCGCAGATGACCATGTCGTGCTCGAGGAAGCTGTCCAGCGTGTGGTTGACCGCGCCTTCGGTGGAGTTTTCCACCGGCACCACGCCGAAGTTGACCGCACCCGCGGCCACTTCACGGAATACCTCGTCGATGGCCGCCATCGGTTTGCTGATCACCGCATGACCGAAATGCTTGAGCGCCGCGGCTTGGGTGAACGTGCCCTCAGGGCCCAGATAGGCAACCTTGAGCGGCTGCTCCAGCGCCAGGCAGGACGACATGATTTCGCGGAACAGACGCGCCATTTCTTCGTTGCTCAGCGGGCCGCGGTTACGCTCCATGACGCGCTTGAGCACCGCAGCTTCACGCTCCGGACGATAGAAAACGGGCTCCTCGCCTTCGGCCAGGTTGGCCATCTTGACCCGCGCCACTTCCTGCGCGCAGCGAGCGCGTTCGCTGATCAGCTCCAGAACCTTTTCGTCCAGGCTGTCGATGCGAACCCGCAGCGCCTTGAGCTCTTGTTCCGACATCAGCCGTGTTCCTTCTCGAATTCGGTCATGTAGGCCACCAGTGCTTCGACGGCTTCCAGACCCAGTGCGTTGTAGATCGAGGCACGCATGCCGCCGACCGAACGGTGGCCCTTGAGGTTGAGCAGGTCACGCGCCTCGGCGCCCGCGAGGAAGGCCTTGTCCAGACGCTCGTCAGCCAGACGGAACGGCACGTTCATCCACGAACGGGCGTTATGGCTGATCGGGTTGGTGTAGAACTCGCTGCCGTCGATGAAGCCGTACAGGCGCTCTTTCTTGGCGCGGTTGCGCTGCTCCATCGCCTCGACGCCGCCCTGCTCCTTGAGCCACTCGAACACCAGACCCGAGAGGTACCAGGAATAGGTCGCCGGCGTGTTGTACATGGAGCCGTTGTCGGCCGAAACCTTGTAGTTGAGCATGGTCGGGCAGCTGCTGCGCGCCTGACCGAGCAGGTCTTCGCGCACGATGACCACCACCAGGCCGCTCGGGCCGATGTTTTTCTGGGCACCGGCGTAAATCAGGCCGAACTGCGAGACATCGATCGGGCGCGAGAGAATGTCGGACGACATGTCGACCACCAGCGGGACGTCACCGGTCTGCGGCACCCAGTCGAACTGCAGGCCACCGATGGTCTCGTTGGAAGCGTAGTGAACGTACGCGGCATCTTTGGTCAGGTTCCACTCGTTCTGACCCGGAATGGCCAGGTAGTCGAACGGCTTGGCGCTGGCGGCGACGTTGACGTTGCCGAAACGACGAGCTTCCTCGATGGCCTTTTTCGACCAGATGCCGGTCTCGACGTAGTCAGCGGTGCCGTTTTCCGGCAGCAGGTTGAGCGGGATCTCCGCGAACTGCTGGCTGGCGCCGCCTTGCAGAAACAGGATTTTGTAATTGGAGGGAACGGACAGCAGCTCGCGCAGATCCTGCTCGGCCTTCTCGGCGATTGCCGTGTAATCGTCGCTGCGATGACTCATCTCCATCACTGACAAGCCCTTGCCGTGCCAATCCAGCATTTCGGCCTGGGCACGCTGCAGAACAGCATCAGGAAGCGCGGCAGGACCTGCGCAGAAGTTAAAGGCTCGCTTGCTCATATCCACTCTCGTCAGTAACGCGTTTAATTTGAAACGGGTGAAAGCGTTGCGGGGCGGGGTTGCGGCACGTCATGTAGACCGCATTCGTACGGATGCGGCCCAGATCGTCGTGACTCCGATTTTTCCTACAGGTTCGCCTGTACATCAACGTCATGTTCTGTAGGCGCAATCGGAGGTTCGACGGTCGCGATGCGGTGCGTCTGACACACCCACATCACGGCCACTCCAACCGGGGCCTGTCACCAGCCCCCCGCATTTACATCAGTCTTGCGATTCTTCTTCGTCGGCAGCGCCGTCGGCTTGCAGATCGCCGGCAGACTCATCGACATCCGCAAGGTCTGCGACCTCGCCGTCCACGATCTCGCCTTCGTACTCCTCGCCTTCCAGCACATCGCCTTCAACCTCGGACGGTTCCTGAACGCGCTCAAGACCGACCAGTTTCTCGTCCTTGGCCAGCTTGATCAGGGTGACGCCCTGAGTGTTGCGGCCCAGACTCGAGACTTCGTCGACGCGAGTACGAACCAGCGTGCCCTGATCGGAAATCAGCATGATTTCCTCACCGTCCTGCACCTGAACCGCGCCGACCAGACGGCCGTTACGCTCGTTGCTGACCATGGCGATAACGCCCTGACCGCCACGCTTGTACTCAGGGAATTCGGTGATGGCGGTGCGCTTGCCATAACCGCGCTCGGACGCAGTGAGGATCTCGCTGCCCTGCTCCGGAATCAGCATGGAAATCAGCTTCTGACCTTCTGGCAGACGCATGCCACGCACGCCGCGAGCGGTACGGCCCATGGCGCGTACTTCGGATTCCTTGAAGCGCGTGACCTTGCCGCCGTCGGAGAACAGCATGATTTCCTGCTCGCCGTCAGTGATCGCCGCGGAAATCAGGATGTCGCCTTCGTCCAGTTCCAGCGCGATCAGACCGACGCTGCGTTGACGGCTGAAGGCCACCAGCGGGGTCTTCTTGACGGTACCGTTGGCGGTCGACATGAAGATGAACGGTGCCTTCTTCTTGTCTGCGGCCTTGATACGCGCCTTGCGCTCTTCTTCGGTTTCGTTGCTGTTCTCGATGTCTTCGGCGTCGGTCTCGACACCTTCTGCCTCTTCCTCGTCAGCCCGCTTGCGCATGGCTTCCAGGTCGACCGGCAGCATGGTGGTGATGTATTCGCCTTCGCTCAACGGCAGCAGGTTGACCAGCGGACGACCACGGGCAGCGCGGGACGCTTCCGGAATCTCGTAGGTCTTGAGCCAGTAAACCTTGCCCTTGCTGGAGAACATCAACAGTGTGGTGTGGCTGTTGGCGACCAGCAGATGAGCGATGTAGTCCTCATCCTTGACGCCGGTCGCCGACTTGCCTTTGCCGCCGCGACGCTGAGCCTGATAGACGGCCAGCGGCTGAGTCTTGGCATAACCACCGTGAGAGATGGTCACGACGCGCTCTTCTTCCGGGATCATGTCGCCCAGCGTGAGGTCCAGACGCGCATCGAGAATTTCGGTGCGACGCACGTCGCCGTACTCGGCGCGGATCAGCTCCAGCTCTTCGCGGATGACTTCCATCAGGCGCGTGGAGCTGTTGAGGATGCGGATCAGCTCGCCGATCTGCGTCAGGATTTCCTGGTACTCGGTCAGCAGCTTTTCATGTTCCAGACCGGTCAGACGGTGCAGGCGCAGTTCCAGAATCGCCTGGGCCTGTTCCGGCGACAGGAAATACTTGCCGTCACGCAGGCCGTATTGCGGATCGAGGTTTTCCGGACGGGACGACTCGGCGCCTGCGCGCTCGACCATCTCCACCACGGCGCTCGATTCCCACGGCGTATTGATCAGGCCTTCCTTCGCTTCGGCCGGCGTCGGCGACGCCTTGATCAGCTCGATGACCGGGTCGATGTTCGACAGCGCGACGGCCTGGCCTTCGAGGATGTGGCCGCGCTCGCGGGCTTTGCGCAGTTCGAACACGGTGCGACGGGTGACGACTTCGCGGCGGTGACGGATGAAGGCTTCGAGCAGGTCCTTGAGGTTGAGGATCCGCGGACGGCCGTCGATCAACGCAACGATGTTGATGCCGAACACGCTTTGCAGCTGGGTCTGGGCGTAGAGGTTGTTGAGGATGACCTCAGGCACTTCGCCACGACGCAGCTCGATGACCACGCGCATACCGTCCTTGTCGGACTCATCGCGCAATTCAGTGATGCCTTCGAGCTTTTTCTCTTTGACCAGCTCGGCGATCTTCTCGATCAGACGCGCCTTGTTCAGCTGATACGGCAGCTCGGTGATGACGATCTGCTGGCGGCCGCCGACCTTGTCGATGTCCTCGACGATGGAGCGGGCGCGCATATAGATGCGGCCACGACCGGTCTTGTAGGCTTCGACGATACCGGCACGACCGTTGATGATGCCCGCTGTCGGGAAATCAGGGCCGGGGATGTACTGCATCAACTCGTCGACGGTCAGGTCGTTGTTGTCGATGAGGGCCAGGCAACCGTCGATGACTTCACCGAGGTTGTGCGGCGGAATGTTGGTCGCCATGCCGACGGCGATACCGCTGGAACCGTTGACCAGCAGGTTGGGAATCCGGGTCGGCATGACCGCCGGGATCTGCTCGGTGCCGTCGTAGTTGGGCACCCAGTCGACGGTTTCTTTGTGCAGGTCGGCCAGCAGCTCATGGGCCAGCTTGGTCATGCGCACTTCGGTGTATCGCATGGCCGCAGCGTTGTCGCCGTCCACCGAACCGAAGTTGCCCTGGCCGTCTACCAGCAGGTAACGCAGGGAAAAGGGTTGCGCCATACGCACGATGGTGTCGTAGACCGCGGTGTCACCATGCGGGTGATACTTACCGATGACGTCACCGACCACACGGGCGGATTTCTTGTACGGCTTGTTCCAGTCGTTACCCAGTTCGCTCATTGCGTACAGTACACGCCGGTGCACGGGCTTCAAGCCGTCGCGCGCATCGGGCAGAGCTCGTCCGACGATGACGCTCATCGCGTAGTCGAGGTAGGACTGCTTCAGCTCGTCTTCGATATTGACCGGGAGGATTTCTTTGGCCAGTTCGCCCATGAGAAGCCTGATTCCTTTTTCTGGTGAAACCTCGTTCAGCCATCCGGGATGAACGAAGCTCGCCGCCGCCGACAATTGCCAGGCGACGACTTACGACAAATCAGCGATTTATGCCTTGGATTTGCGCAGTAAAGAGGGCCGCAATGCGCCCCCTTGGAAACCGCCGGATGTTACCACAATCGCCGTCAGGCACGAAGCCTTTGAAGGCGCTGAAAACGAGCCATTTCGCCAGCAGACGCCTGAGACGCGCTTACAGGGCCCGATAGCGCCTTCGCAGCGCTCGCCATTACTTGAAAGCCAGCGATCAGTGCAAACGCTTGCGGCACATCAACTGCGCCATTTTCACCGTATCGGGCCGCTCGACGATGCCCTTTTCAGTGACGATCGCGTCGATCAGATCCGCCGGCGTGACGTCGAACACCGGGTTGAATGCGTCGACTTCGGCGCCAACACGCTGACCGCCGACCTCAAGCAGCTCTCGACCGTCGCGCTCCTCGATGGGGATGTCTTCGCCGCTGGGCAGGTTCATGTCGATGGTCGAACTGGGCGCAACCACCATGAAACGCACGCCGTGATGCATGGCCGCGACCGCAAGCTGGTACGTGCCGATCTTGTTCGCCACGTCGCCATTGGCAGTGATGCGATCGGCACCGACGATGACCCAGGTGATGCCTTTGGTCTTCATCAGGTGCGCGGCGGCCGAGTCTGCGTTCAGCGTGACCGGGATGCCTTCGTTGACCAGTTCCCAGGCGGTCAGCCGCGAGCCTTGCAGCCACGGGCGGGTTTCGTCGGCGTACACGCGCTCGATCATGCCTTCTATATGGGCAGCGCGAATCACGCCCAGCGCCGTGCCGAAGCCGCCGGTCGCCAGCGCGCCGGTGTTGCAGTGGGTCAGTACGGTCTGCAGATTGCCCTGATGCTTGCGGATCAGCTCGGCACCCAGCTGCGCCATGGTCAGGTTGGCCTCGCGATCGCTCAGGTGAATGGCGACGGCCTCGGCCTCCATCGCCTTACGCGGATCTTCGTGATCTTTGAGGCGATACAGACGCTCGCGCATGCGATTGAGCGCCCAGAACAGATTGACCGCCGTGGGCCGGGAGTTGGCCAACAGGTCGAAGTCCTCCTCCAGCGCCATCTGCCAGTCACCGCCTGCGGCCAGACGGTCGACCACCGCCAGCACAATGCCGTAGGCCGCGCTGATGCCGATGGCCGGCGCGCCGCGAACGACCATCGAACGGATCGCCTCGGCAACACCGGCGGCACTCTTATAGGGATGCCAGGTTTCCTCGAACGGCAGAATCCGCTGATCCAGCAGATACAGCGTGCCGTCCCGCCAATCGATGGCCTTCACTTTCTCCGCAGCCAGTAATCGATCGCGCATTGCACACCCCACATGATGAATTGTTGAAGACCTGAGGAACCGGTGCCCGCGCCACGTTCTCGGTGACAGTACCCTGACAACCGTGAGCACGCTCCTTTCCACAGGACTGCGGGCCAGGAATCAAATAGCCAGCAGCTGAAAAAGCCGCCGATTATAGCGAGCCGCCCGCCAAGACGCTCGGGTATACTTCGCCGTCCCTGTAATAAGCCATTGGATGCTCGCGCCATGCCTCAGTCCGCTGCCCCGCTCGACCTTCTTCTCCTGCCTGACTGGCTGGTACCGGTCGAACCCGCAGGCGTCGTGCTGCAACAGCACGGTATCGGCATCCGTGATGGCCTGATCGCTTATATCGGGCCCCGCGCCGAAGCACTGCGCCAGGATGCCCGGGAAGTGCGCGAGCTGCCCGGCATGCTGCTCAGCCCTGGCCTGATCAACGCCCATGGTCACGCCGCGATGACGTTGTTCCGCGGCCTGGCCGACGATCTGCCGCTGATGACCTGGCTGCAGGACCATATCTGGCCTGCCGAGGGCAAATGGGTCGATGAAGCCTTCGTGCGCGACGGCACCGACCTGGCCATTGCCGAGCAGTTGAAGGGCGGTATCACCTGTTTTTCCGATATGTATTTCTACCCGAAAGTCGCCTGCGAGCGCGTGCACAACAGTGGCATTCGGGCACAAATCACTGTGCCGGTGCTGGATTTCCCGATACCCGGCGCACGCAACACTGACGAAGCGCTGCACATCGGCGTCGAGCTGTTCAACGATCTGGCCCATCACGATCGCATCAGAATCGCCATGGGCCCGCATGCGCCCTACACCGTCAGCGATGAAAACCTGGAAAAGATCCGGGTGATCGCCGACGAACTGGACGCCATGATCCACATGCACGTGCACGAGACCGCCTTCGAAGTGCAGGAAGCCGTGCAGCAACGCGGCGAACGTCCACTGGCCCGGCTGCAACGCCTGGGTCTGCTGGGCCCGCGCTTTCAAGCCGTGCACATGACCCAGATCAACGATGAGGATCTGGCGATGCTGGTGGAGAGCAACTCCAGCGTGATCCATTGCCCTGAATCGAACCTCAAGCTGGCCAGTGGCTTCTGCCCGGTCGAGCGCTTGTGGCAGGCCGGCGTCAACGTAGCGGTGGGCACCGATGGCGCGGCCAGCAACAACGATCTGGACCTGCTCGGGGAGACCCGCACCGCCGCCCTGCTCGCCAAGGCCGTCGCGGGTTCAGCCACGGCGCTGGACGCTCACCGGGCCTTGCGCATGGCCACACTCAACGGTGCTCGCGCCATGGGTATCGACGATCACACCGGCTCGCTGCAGATCGGCAAGGCCGCCGACATCGTCGCCTTCGACCTGTCGGGGCTGGCGCAGCAGCCGATCTACGACCCGGTTTCGCAGCTCATCTACGCCACCGGCCGCGACTGTGTCAGCCACGTCTGGGTCGCGGGCAAACAGCTGCTCGCCGACAAGCGTCTGACGCGCATGGACGAAGAAGCGCTGACACGCACCGCCAAAGCCTGGGGCAATCGCATCGCCGCCAAGGGCTGACATTTCTGCAGTCACGGCCGCTGGCCGGGACCGAACATCGAATTCAAGTTTTAGAGGGATCACACATGAGCAACGTCGACCACGCCGAAATCGCAAAATTCGAAGCCCTGGCTCACCGCTGGTGGGATCGCAACAGTGAGTTCAAGCCGCTGCACGACATCAACCCGCTGCGGGTGAACTGGATTGACGAGCGCGTGAATCTGGCCGGCAAGAAAGTCCTGGACGTCGGCTGCGGCGGCGGCATTCTCAGCGAGGCCATGGCGTTGCGCGGCGCGACCGTGACCGGCATCGACATGGGCGAAGCGCCGCTGGCCGTGGCCCAGCTGCATCAGCTCGAATCCGGCGTAAGCGTGGAGTACCGGCAGATCACCGCCGAGGCGCTCGCCGAAGAAATGCCTGAGCAGTTCGATGTGGTGACGTGCCTGGAAATGCTCGAACACGTGCCGGACCCGTCGTCGGTCATCCGCGCCTGCTACAAAATGGTCAAACCGGGCGGCCAGGTGTTTTTCTCCACCATCAACCGCAATCCCAAGGCCTATCTGTTTGCCATCATCGGCGCCGAGTACATCATGAACCTGCTGCCGCGCGGCACTCATGACTTCAAGAAATTCATCCGTCCCTCCGAGCTGGGTGCCTGGAGCCGCAGCGCCGGGCTCGAGGTCAAGGACATCATCGGCCTGACCTACAACCCGCTGACCAAGCATTACAAACTGGCTTCGGACGTCGACGTCAATTACATGATCCAGACATTGCGGGGAGCCTGATTCATGCGCCTGAGAGCAGTTCTATTCGACATGGACGGCACGCTTCTCGACACCGCGCCTGACTTCATCGCGATCTGTCAGGCGATGCTTGCCGAGCGCGGCTTTCCGGCGGTGGAAGACAAACTGATCCGCGACGAGATTTCCGGCGGCGCCAAGGCCATGGTGTCGGCGACGTTCGCAATGCCGCCGAGCGAGCCTGAGTTCGAAGCGCTGCGCCTGGAGTTTCTCGAGCGTTACCAGAAGGATTGCGCGGTGCACAGCAAGCTCTTCGACGGCATGGCGGAGCTGTTGGCAGACATCGAGAAATCGAACCTGCTCTGGGGCGTGGTGACCAACAAGCCTGTGCGTTTCGCCCAGCCGATCATGGAACAGTTGAAGCTGGCCGAGCGTTCCGCGGTGCTCATCTGTCCGGATCACGTGACCAAGAGCAAGCCGGACCCCGAGCCCTTGCTGCTCGCTTGCAAGATGCTGGACCTGGACCCGGCCAGCGTGTTGTTCGTCGGCGACGACCTGCGCGACATCGAATCCGGGCGCGATGCCGGGACCAGGACGGCTGCCGTGCGCTACGGCTACATTCATCCCCACGACAACCCTGATCACTGGGGCGCTGATGTTGTAGTAGACCATCCGCTGGAGTTGCGGCGGGTGCTGGATAATGCGTTGTGCAGTTGCTGAGCCAAACGCGGCGTCTGTAGGAGCGCCCGCGATTGCGGTTTATTAGCCACATCGATGGTCAACCGTCCATCGCCTTCGCGGGCAAGCGCGCTCCTACAACGCTCTTCATATCCTCGCCACCGCGTTCCGTATCCGTAAAAATGGAGCCCCCATGTTCAACTACACCGCCCGCCCCGAACTGCTCAAGGACCGTATCATCCTGGTGACCGGCGCTGGCCGTGGTATCGGTGCCGCGGCAGCCAGAGCCTATGCCGCCCACGGCGCTACCGTGCTGTTGCTGGGCAAGACCGAGTCGAACCTCACGGCGGTCTATGACGAAATCGAAGCGGCGGGATACCCGCAACCCGCAGTGATTCCGTTCAATCTGGAAACAGCCCTGCCCCATCAATATGACGAGCTGGCGGCAATGATCGAGGGCGAATTCGGGCGTCTTGACGGGCTGTTGCACAACGCGTCGATCATCGGCCCGCGCACGCCCGTCGAGCAGTTGTCCGGCGAGCACTTCATGCGGGTGATGCACATCAACGTCAACGCCACGTTCATGCTGACGGCCGCACTGTTGCCGCTGCTCAAGCTGTCGCAAGACGCCTCGGTGGTGTTCACCTCCAGCAGCGTCGGGCGCAAGGGACGTGCGTACTGGGGCGCTTACGGGGTGTCGAAGTTCGCCACGGAAGGGCTGATGCAGACCCTGGCCGATGAGGTCGAGGGCGTCGCGGCGATACGCGCCAACAGCATCAACCCGGGCGCCACGCGCACCGACATGCGGGCGCAGGCGTATCCGGCAGAAGACCCGATGAAAAATCCGACGCCTGAGCAAATCATGCCGGTGTACCTGTACCTGATGGGCGCGGACAGCGTCGGCATCAACGGCCAGGCGTTCGACGCGCAGCAAAAATGATCTGCGCTGATCGCACTCGCTAGCCTGCAGGGCACAGCGTCCGTGCCCTGCAGGAAAATCGACACGTCCGAAAAGCTGCCTGCCTTTCATCTCCTCGGCGGTTTTCCGTCGCCTCTTGGTAGTCCATTCGTGTGTAAACCGGTACGTTAGCCAATTCCAAGGCGCCGACGATTGGCGGGCCGTTGATTACAGGCGCTAAGTGGTTGATCTACTTGATATTCCTTCACAGCAGACGAATTGGCACGACTTTCGCTCCAGCGAATTCAAGCCCGATTAGAGGCGCAGGAGCGAAAACATGAGTTTTCCGACAAGAACCAACGCCATTGACTTCGACAGTGCGCGGCTTCAACGCCATGGCTTCGTGCCAACTCACTCTTCTGCGCAGCCGCTGGATTACGAGCAGTTGCAGCGTCAGCTTGGCCTGCAACTGCAGACCAGCCTCGAAGCGGACAAGATCCTGTCGATCTTCTTCAACCAGGTGCAGCAACTCATTCCGCTCGATGCGCTGAGGTACAAGCATCTGGGCACAGACTTGCGCCTGGAGCTGGGCGAACGCGCGCGGCACAACGCCAGCTATTGCATGACCCACGAGGGCGAGCAGATGGGCGAGGTGTCATTTCAGCGCGAACGCCGCTTTGGCGAGCAGGAACTGACCCAACTGGAATCGCTGCTCACTCACTTGCTGTACCCGCTGCGCAATGCGCTGCTGTACCGCAATGCCAGCCTGAGCGCCCTGCGCGACCCGCTGACCGGTGCCGGCAACCGCATCGCCATGGAGCAGTCCCTGACCCGTGAAGTGGAAATCGCCCGACGCCAGCAGCAGCCGTTGTCGGTGCTGATGCTCGACATCGACCATTTCAAAGTCATCAATGACACACACGGTCACGCCACCGGCGATGCAGTGCTGCGAGCGGTGACGGACGCGGTCAAGGACCGGCTGCGCAACATCGATCAGGTGTTCCGTTTTGGCGGGGAAGAATTTCTCATCGTGCTGACCAATACCGGTCGCGAATCGGCCGCGCTGGTCGGCGAACGCTTGCGCAATGCCGCGCTCAAGCTCAGCTATCCGGTGAATGACCAGACGGTCGAACTGACGGTGAGTCTGGGCTGCTCGACGCTGCTGCCCGGCGAATCCTGCGACAGCATGCTCAGACGCGCCGACACGGCCCTGTACGCGGCAAAGCGCCAGGGCCGTAACCGCCTCGAAATGGCGGGCTGAAGGTTTAGACGCCGAGCGCGAAGCGACGCTCGCGCAGCGGTGCGTTGGACTCCTGTTGCGATCGTTCCTGAACCATGCAGCGCTCAAGGAACAGGTACATGTACTCGTAGCTCTTGCAGACCGCCATTCTCAGGTCCGCCTGCAATTGCTCGCTGGGGTTGTTGCCGGCCAGCGTGCAAATGATTTCCAGGGCTTCCCAGGGATGGGCGTCGTCGTATTGTGCATGCATCTTCAACCACTTCATTGCCCGTTTGCGCTGATCCGGCGGGAACATGTCTGCGTAGGTCTCTTGCGAGCACACGACAGCAGACCATTCGCCAGTGGCGCCTTCAATCGCATAGTTGGTCGCGGCAATTGCGACGACCAGCGAATCGGAGGAGCAACTGTGCCAGCACCAGTGGCTCAGCGCGTGCAGTTCAGAAGGCACAAGTTGCGCCTGCAGGTCTTCAAGCGTGACGCCGTGCGCGGCGCTCCAGTTTACCCAGTAATCGGCATGATTGAGTTCGACCCGAATATTGCGCATCAGCCAGCGACGCGCCATGTCTTCACCCGGGTGTCGGGCGAAACGGGTTTTGGTCAGGTTGTGTGCCATGTAGACCGCGAACTGTTCAACCACAGGCCAGCCACCAATCAGATACTGGCGCATGGTTTTCGAACTGAGCCGCCCATCTCTCATACGTTGATAAAGTTCATGCCCTACCACTCTTTCCTTGGCGTCGCTGCAATCCTTGATCAATTGCTGCGCCCAGGCGGGGTAACTGCTGGCATCCATCAGCGGACCGGTTCTTATGAACATATCGATCACTATGTCGCTCCTTATTTGATGTTCCATCGGTGCCATTCAGCGAAAAGTCCCAGGTGCGCTGAATAACATGGGGGTCTGCCTCGCGGGCCGTGCGTGCAGACATTCGCAGGTGAATAATTGCGGTCGCTCGATAACATACCCCTGAGCGTAGTCCACACCGATTTCCAATAATGCCTGCTCTATCTGAGGGCTCTCGACGAACTCGGCGATCGTCTGTTTACCCATTACGTGCCCGATATGGTTGATCACTTCCACCATCGCCCGGTTGACCGGGTCATCGAGCATGTCCTTTACGAAACTGCCATCAATCTTCAGAAAATCCACAGGCAAGTGCTTCAAGTAAGCGAATGACGACATCCCTGCACAGAAGTCATCCAGTGAAAAACGACACCCCAGACTCTTGAGTTCATTAATGAACCGAATGGCACTGCCCAGATTGGCAATTGCACTGGTTTCGGTGATTTCAAAACAGATAAGTTCAGGGGGTATTGCGTAGATCTGGAACTGCTGTCGCAAATATTCGAGAAAGGCGTCGTCACCAATGCTGGTGCCGGACAAGTTGATCGCACAGACCGCCAGCGGACCCTGACGATGATTACTGGTCAGGCAGTCGGCAATGATCTTGAAGACGTTTTGCACCACCCAACGGTCCAGGGTGGTCATCATGCCGTAGCGCTCGGCGGCTGGAATGAAGCTGTCGGGCAGGATCATGCGTCCGGACTCGTCACGCAGACGCAGCAGAATTTCGATGTGCCCCGTGCCCTGCCCCGCCTCACGTCCCAAGGCCGCGATCTCTTGGGAGTAGAGACAGAAGCGGTTGTCTTCGAGGGCCATGTGCAGCCGTTGAATCCAGGCCATCTCGCCGAAACGGGTGGACAGTTCGGAATCGTCGTCGTGATAGATCTGTACGCGATTGCGACCTTTTTCCTTGGCCATGTAGCAGGCCATGTCGGCCGAGCGCAGCGACGCTTCCAGTGTCATCGGCGCCTGAGACAGGTGAACCAGGCCGATGCTGACGGTGGTCACGAATGGTCGGCCCTTCCAGACGAAATGAAGGCTCTCGACGGTTTCGCGCAGCCCTTCGGCAATCCGTTCGGCGGCGTCGGGCGCACAGTGCTCGAGAAGGATTCCGAACTCATCGCCGCCCAGCCGCGCCAGGGTATCGCCGTCGCGGATGCCTTGTTGCAGCAGGGTGCAGATGTGCCGCAGCAATTCGTCCCCCGCCGCATGGCCGCTGGTGTCGTTGACCAGCTTGAACTGATCCAGGTCCAGAAACATCAGGGTGTGGTGTCCGGGCTGTCTGGCCAGGCCGTTGAGGGCGAGTTCCAGTCGGTATTCGAATTCCCGGCGATTGGCCAGACCGGTCAGGGCATCGTGGGTCGCCTGCCACGACAGATTCTCAATGTATTGACGCTCCTGCGTCATGTCATGAAGCACCAGCACCGCGCCGCTGACCTTGCCCTCGGTGCGAATCGGCGAGCCCACCAGCGCCACCGACACCGTGCTGCCGTCCAGGCGCTGAATCACCCGGGAATTCTCACTGCCGCCACCCAGCTTGCCGCTGAGCATGTGTTCAAGCAGCGTCGAACTGTCTTTCTGATCGTTTTCGTCAATGAGGTTGAACAGCGCCGCGAGGGGCAATCCTGCCGCCTGCTCGTTTTTCCAGTGGGTCAGTTGCTCGGCGGCGGGGTTCATGTAGGCAATGGCGCCGTCGACGCCGGTGGTGATGACGCCGTCGCCGATGGACTCCAGCGTGATCTGCGCCCGGTCTTTTTCGGTCTGCAAGGCCGTGGCGAAGGCGTGTCGTTGCTCCAGCAGTTTATGCGTGCGCAGCAACGCAAGAATGATCAGGCAGACCGCGGTCGCCAGATTGACCACCAGCAGGATCCGCAGGATGACCCGCGAGCCCTCGCCCAACGCATCGCTGAACGCCGTTGCGGCTGGCGTGACGCCTTCGTTGATCGCGTTGATCCGCTGGCGCCACACCAGCACATCGCTGTTCGTCACGCCGCCTTCGAGAATGCGCTCGTGCATTTCCCGCGCGACTTCATCGAGCTGCACCAGGTAGTTGTCACCGATCTTCCACAGATCGATGGCCTTCTCCAGGTAACTGAAATGACGAAAATTCAGATAAAGCCAGATGATGCTCTTCGCGTCATCGGGGTGGTTTCCGCCCTGCAGAATGCCAGCCGTGGCGCGCGGAATATCAGGAACAGGCTGATCCATGGCGATCCGCAGATCGTGGCCGCCCTGAGGGATGGCGATGGCCTGCTGGTATTTCAGGTAATTGATCTCATCGCGGCTGTTGGCGTAGAGATTGAGGTAATAAATGGCGTCTTTCTGGCCCTTGGACCAGAGGCTTTCACCGCCGACGTAACTGCGCACCGCCGACATCATATAAAGGCTGACGCAGCCGAGCAGCGCCTGTAACAGCACTACGGCGATAAATGGCCACACGATACCCAGAAGACGTGGCTTCTCGAGAATCCGCTTTTGCTTCATGGTGTCCCTTTCATCAGCACTGCCAGATACTCACTTCTGCGATCCAGACTACCTTTCTGAAACCGGAGAACTCGGCTAATTCCACGATGCAGCGGGCGATCTTACGTCTTTGCGCTATTCCATCCAGATGGATCTCAAAGACGTAAATATGACGCTTTTCACACGTTCGTTACGCACAGAGCTCTAGCGTAGCCCAAGAATTGACGTATTCCACTGGCGATGCGCCATTTGCATAAAGCACTGCGAAAAACCGACGGGATGTATCACACCTGCTGCAGGTGCCCATACAAACGGGCATAAAGACCGCCATCGGCAATCAGTTGCTGATGGTCGCCGTCTTCGGCGATGCTGCCGCCGTCGAACACCAGCACCCGGTCGGCCTGCTTAACGGCGGAAAGACGATGAGCGATGATCAGCGTGGTGCGGCCGCTGAGGAAGCGGTTCAGCGCTTGATGAAGGTTGTATTCGGTGGCCGCGTCCAGAGCGGACGTCGCCTCATCGAGAATCACCACTTTGGGGTCCGACAGGACCATGCGCGCAATCGCCAGGCGCTGGCGTTGCCCGCCGGACAGTCGCACCCCGGAGCGCCCGACGACGCTGTCCAGCCCCTGAGGCAGCGCACGAATGGTTGCGTCCAACTGGGCAATCTCCAGCGCCTGCCAGCAGGCGTCGTCGTCGCGCTCTCGACCCATGAGCAGATTGGCGCGCACCGTGTCGTTGAACAACGCCGGATGTTGCAGCACCACCGCGACGTTCTCGCGCACCGTGTCCAGCCCCATCTCCTGCAGGCTGGCGCCGCCAAAACGAATGGTCCCGGCTTTGGCGCTGTACAGCCCCAACAGCAGTTGCACGAGCGTGCTTTTGCCACCGCCGCTGGCACCGACGATGGCGACCTTCTCGCCAGGGCTGATGGAGAGGTCGAGCTGGTCGAGCACCCGTTCGTCGTTGTAACCAAAACACAGGCCGCGCACGTCGATGCTGACCGTTTCGCGGCCCAGGAATGGGTTGACCTGCCCTTCATACTGCGGCTCATCAGCGCGGGCCAGCAGTTCATTGATGCGCGTCAACGCACCGCCCGCGGCATAGAACGCGTACTGCAGGTTCAACAGTTGTTCGACCGGGCCGATCATGAACCACAGGTAACTGAACACCGCGAGCATGTGGCCGATGGACAGGTCGGAGAACAGCACCGTGAGCATGGCTGCCGCCCGGAAAATATCGATGCCGAACTGGAACAGCAGGCCACTGGCGCGGCCTGACGCGTCGCTTTTCCATTGCGAAGACACGGCGTAATCGCGGACTTCCCGCGCACGCAACCCGAGCAAGCCCAGAAAATGCCCCTGACGATTGCTGGCGCGGATCTCCTGAATCGCGTCCAGGGTTTCCGTCAGCGCCTGGGTGAAGCGCGAGGTGCTGTCGTTCTCGAGTTTTTTCAGGTGTTTGACGCGCTTGCCCAGCTTCACCGTGGCGAACACCACCAACGGATTGAACAGCAGAATCAACAGCGCCAGTTGCCAGTGCATCCACACCAGAATCGCGGCAGTGCCGGTCAGTGTCAGCATGGCCACGAGAAACTTGCTGAGCGTTTCGCCGACGAATTTATCCACCGTGTCCAGATCGGTGACCAGATGCGCAGTCACCGTGCCACTGCCCAGGCTTTCATATTCGCTTAGGGAAATGCGCTTCAATCGTTCAATCAGCCGCGTGCGGATGCGGTAGACGATGTCCTTGGCCAGCCCCGCGAACAGCCGTGCCTGAATCACGTTGAACAGCAGCGCGCCCAAGCGCAGACACAGCGTCGCACCCAGCATCAGGCCGATATACCCCACCGGTTTGTGCAGGCTCTCGGGCAGGAACTGGTTCATGAAGACCAGCGCGCCATTGCCCTTGCCCAGCAGCACTTCATCCACGAGCAAGGGCAGCAACAGGGGAATCGGCACCGAGCAGAGGACAGCCAGAACGGCGACGCCATTGGCGATCCACAGCGCTTTTTTATGCTGCAGGGCCAGACGTCGGATCTGCGCCCAACTCAGGCGGTCGACGTGCGCCAGTGAATCATCCGGCGCTTGAGGGCGGTGTTCGATCTCGGCGGGATCACGCACTGGCGGCGCGCTCCAGCCAGCGGCTGAGCAACGGCGCCAGTTCGTCCAGCGATTGATAGCCATTGGTCAGCAACGCCAGTTGACCATTGCGCTCGGCCAGCATCGTCGGAAACCCGGCAATCCCCAGGTCCTGCACCCAGGAGAAATCCGAAGCGGTGGCCGCGCGCTGCTCGGCGCTGTCGAACGCATCGGCGAACTCGATGCGCGGCAGACCGGCGGTTTCAGCGAGCTCGGACAGCACCGACGCCTGAGTGACGTCGCGGCCTTCGAGGTAAAAAGCCTGCTGAATGTGCTTGACCAGCTTCCAGGCAATGTCCGGCGCCAGGCTGCGGGCGGCGACGATGGCGCGGCAGGCAGGTTCGGTGTCATAGACAAATCCGTCGGGCAGCGCGCCGTCGAACTTGAACGACTGGCCGGTGGTGTTCTGCACCGCCTGCCAGTGTTCGAGAATGTAGCGCCGAGTCGAGGGCTCAAGCGATGCGCCGCTGCCGGTGCGCAACCCGCCGACCACCAGATGCAACGGCAGGCCCGCGGCCCTCGCCTGCTCGACCAGTGCTTCGGCCACCGGGGCGAATCCCCAGCACCAGGAGCACATCGGGTCCATCACGTAGAGCAGGCGGGCATGCATGACTCAGGCCTCGTGGGTGTGGTTATCGGCAGCCTGAGCGTCCAGCAGACGGTAGTTGCGCCCGATCGGATGTGGCTGGTTGCGCGCCTTGGCCAACTCGATCTGCTTTTGCCGGTCGATGGCGCTGCGCCGGGTTTTCTCGCTCAGCGAGTCCCAGCAATGCGGGCAACTGACACCGGGCGAGTAATGCTCGCTGGCACGGTCTTCGGCGCTGATCGGCGTGCGACACGCATGACATTGATCGTAGTCGCCTTCGGTCAGGTCATGACGGACAGTGACGCGATTGTCGAACACGAAGCAGTCGCCCCGCCACTGGCTTTCTTCCTGGGGCACTTCTTCGAGGTATTTGAGAATGCCGCCTTTGAGGTGGTAAACCTCTTCGAAGCCTTCGCCAAGCATGTAGCTGGAGGCTTTTTCACAGCGAATGCCACCGGTGCAGAACATCGCGACCTTCTTGTGTTTGGCCGGATCGAAGTTCGCCTTGATGTACTCGGGAAACTCACGGAACGTGGTGGTTTTCGGGTCGATGGCACCTTCGAACGTCCCGATGGAAACCTCATAGTCGTTGCGGGTGTCGATCAGCAGCACTTCGGGGTCTGCGATCAGCGCGTTCCAGTCCTGTGGCTCGACATAGGTGCCAACAGCCTTGTTCGGGTCGACGCCGGGCACGCCGAGGGTGACGATTTCTTTCTTCAGCTTGACCTTGGTGCGGTAGAACGGCTGCTCATCGCAGTACGACTCTTTGTGGTCGATATCGTCCATGCGGGGATCGTTCTTGAGCCAGGCCATGAGCCCGTCAATGCCTTCGCGGGTACCGGAAACCGTGCCATTGATGCCTTCTTCGGCGATCAGCAGGGTGCCTTTGATGCCGTTGGCGATCATCGCTTCGAGCAGCGGCTCGCGCAGCTGGACGTAGTCCGAAAGGGTGACGAATTTGTACAGCGCCGCGACGACGATGGGTGCGGTTTGGGTCATGTTGCGTCTCCAGGTGGTGACCCTCGCAAAGGGCCTACCGGATGTGATGATTCAAGTGAATGCGGGCCAAGCGGGCAACGCGGCGCGGATTCTAGCAAAGATCTGAGGGCAGCAGACAGGGCGCTGGATCAGCGGGGAATTGACGTGGGTCAACAGACACGCCAGACACCGAACTTGCCGGTGGCGCAAATTCAATTGCAGAAAACCGGGGACCCAGACGCGTTGCGCTGGCAGGCCAGCGTGTCGCGGAGCGCCGCCCGGAATGAATACGCACCCACGAGGGGCACGCATTCATTCATCGAAACGGGCTAAGAGCGGGTTGAACACCTGCTCAGTCATGCCCACCGGCGCAGGTCGGCGATGCAGGCGCGGTGCCCAGTTTCGACCATTCCTGCGGCGTGTAGGTGTGCAGCGCCAACGCGTGAAACTCACCCATCAAGCCACCGAGCAGGCCGTAGACCTTCTGATGGCGCTTGACTGCGTTGAGGCCGGCGAACTGCTCGCTGACCACCACGGCCTTATAGTGAGTGTCCGTGCCGCGACTGTGCATGTGGCTTTCATTGAGCACCTGAAGGTACTCAGGCTGAAAGACCGCCAACGCGGATTCGATTCGCTGTTGCATGCTCATGTCGGGCTTCGCTTATGGCTTCTTGGCGGGAGCCGGAGCGGTGGCTGGCTTGCTGCCCGCCGGCGTCAGCTCGTTGGTCATGTCGGCCAGCAGTTTGTTGACCACAGGCACCGCGCTTTCCAGCTTGCTTTGCGTCAGCTGGAAGGACTGCTGGCTGATCTGCGGCATTTTCGCCTGGACTTTCTTGCCCAGCGGCGACTGGTAGAAAGCGACGAGGTCTTTGAGCTCGCTTTCGGTGAAGTTCGAGGTGTACAGCTTGACCATGTCTGGCTGCAGCTTGTCCCAGCTGATGACCTGATCCAGCGCAGCATTGGCTTTGGCCTGGTAGGTTTCAAGGGTGGCTTGCTTGGACGCTGGCGCTTTGGTTTCGGCAAAACGCTGGGCGAACATCTGCTGGACTTGCATGTAAACCGGCGCACCCAGTTGATCGGCGTGAGCCAGTTTGAGGAACGCTACAGCACTGGCGTCATGGCTGGCGGTGTCGGCGAGAACCTGGCCGCTGGCACATACCAGAGCGACCGCAGCACAGATGGCACGAAGACGGGTCATCGAGTTTCCTTATCTAGCAGGCGAGGCAAAACCCCAAGGCCGAGCATTCTGCGCCCCTTTGCGCACTGCGCTCAACCCCTGTCCCTACGAGCGGTTGTCACACGCGACGGACAAAAGCGCGTATACGAAGGTTTAAGGCGACCTTTTCCGGCGTTTTGTCGCACACTGTCCTCTCCAGTGCCTGCCACCTGGCCGCTACCGGGAACCCGTCCGGCTTTGCGGGTACTAAAACTGCGCAATTGACCTTAAGGAGTGAGTCCAGTGAGCCGTACCGAAACCGACAGCATAGGTCCGATCGAAGTCCCAGAAGACGCTTACTGGGGCGCGCAGACGCAACGCTCTCTGATCAACTTCGCCATCGGTCAGGAACGCATGCCGTTGCCTGTCCTGCATGCGCTGGCGCTGATCAAGAAAGCCGCCGCGCGAGTCAATGATCGCAACGGCGACCTGCCTGCCGATATCGCACGCCTGATCGAACAATCGGCCGATGAAGTGCTCGGCGGCAAGCTCGATGACCAGTTTCCGCTGGTGGTCTGGCAGACCGGCAGCGGCACGCAGAGCAACATGAACGTCAACGAGGTGATCGCCGGTCGCGCCAATGAGCTGTCCGGAAAAGGTCGCGGCGGCAAATCGCCGGTTCACCCCAACGACCACGTCAACCGCTCGCAAAGCTCCAACGACTGTTTCCCGACGGCCATGCACATCGCAGCGGCCCAGGCGGTCAAAGAGCAACTGCTGCCGGCCATCGCCGAGCTGTCCGCCGGCATCGCCGAGCAATCGTCGCGGCACATGAAACTGGTGAAAACCGGCCGCACGCACATGATGGACGCCACCCCGATCACCTTCGGCCAGGAGCTTTCCGCTTACGTCGCGCAACTGGACTACGCCGAGAAGAGCATCCGCGCAGCCCTGCCCGCCGTCTGTGAACTGGCTCAGGGCGGCACCGCCGTCGGCACCGGGCTGAACTCTCCGCATGGTTTTGCCGAAGCAGTCGCCGCCGAACTGGCCGCGCTTTCCGGGCTGCCGTTCGTGACCGCGCCGAACAAATTCGCCGCACTCGCCGGCCACGAGCCGTTGACCGCCCTCTCCGGCGCTTTGAAAACCCTCGCGGTCACGCTGATGAAAATCGCCAACGACTTGCGTCTGCTGGGCTCCGGCCCGCGCGCCGGGTTGGCCGAAGTCAAGCTGCCAGCCAACGAGCCCGGCAGCTCGATCATGCCAGGCAAGGTCAACCCGACCCAGTGCGAAGCGCTGTCGATGCTGGCGTGCCAGGTCATGGGCAACGACACCACGATCGCCTTTGCCGCCAGCCAGGGTCATCTGCAGTTGAACGTGTTCAAGCCGGTGATCATCCACAATCTGCTGCAATCGATTCGCCTGCTGGGCGATGGCTGCCGCAACTTCAACGAGCACTGCATCGCCGGGATGGAGCCGGATGCCGGCAAGATGGCCGAGCACCTGGAGCGGGGGCTGATGCTGGTAACGGCGCTTAACCCGCACATCGGCTACGACAAATCCGCCCAGATCGCGAAGAAAGCCTACAGCGAAGGCCTGACGCTGCGCGAAGCCGCGCTGCAACTGGGCTTTCTGACCGATGCCGAGTTCGATGCCTGGGTCCGGCCTGAGAAGATGCTTGAGGCGGGCAGCAATGGCTGAGCCAATCAGCGGCGCCACCCCACTGGAAGGGTACGGCAAGCGCATCCTGATGATCATCGGTACGCCGAAGACCATCAGCCTCGGTCACGCGCTGGGCGAAGCCTATGCCCAGAGCGCGCGCAGCCAGGGTCATGTGGTGCGGGTGCTGAAACTTGAAGAAATGGACTTCGATCCGGTGCTGCACGGCGGCTATGAATCGAGCCAGACACTGGAACACGACCTGCTCGAAGCCCAGCGTGAAATTCACTGGGCCCAGCATCTGGTGTTCGTTTACCCGGTCTGGTGGGGCGGGTTGCCAAGCCTGCTCAGCGGCTTCTTCGACCGGGTGTTCATGCCCGGTTTCGCCTTCAAGGCCCATGGGCGCCATCATCCGTCCAACGAGTTGCTCAAGGGCCGCACCGCGGAATTGCTGGTGACCATGGACACGCCTTCGCGGTACTTCCGCTGGGTCTTCAAGGCGCCGGCTCATCGGCAGATGATCAAGACGATCCTGGAGTTCTGCGGGATCAAGACGACACGCCTGACGGAGTTTTCCCCAGTGCGCACGTCCACCGAAGAACAGCGCCAGCAGTGGATTCATCAGGCCGAAGCCTTGGGCAAGCGCTGACGCTTCCGGCGCTTGAGCATGTTCAATGGCGCAGGTAAAAATCGAGGGGGCCGGCTCGCTGGGCCTCTCGGAATTTGCGAGCTGGCAGGTGCGTTCGAACCCGCCGCTTCACGGCACTGCACCAAACCCTGTGGTTTGGAGTAAATTATCGAACGTCCAGCCGACTTTTTCGTCTCACGCTGTGGAATCGTCAGTTGGCCATCGTGACACAAGGTTTAGCCGTCCTGATTCCTACCCCCACACTCCCCTCGCCGGAGAAGGCCATGTTGAGCAAGCGTGAACAAGATCCAGACGTCACCGTGCACTTTCGCAGCGACCGCGTTTCCCGCGTCAATGGCCTGTACTTTTTCAGTACACGAGAAAACACCCTTGAAGGCCCGTTCTCCAGCAAGGAGGACGCCGAGCGGGAAACCGAAGCCTATATCCGCCGCATGCAGGCTGGGCGGTTTTCAAACCCCGATGCGTCGTCACTGAACGCCTGACTCACTTCTGATGATTGCGGCGAAACGTGTCCTCGCCCATCGCTGCAATCTGCCCTTCGATCAACGCATCGAAGGGGCGCAATAGGGCATCGAATGACGTCGCCGGCTCCAGCGTCTGAAGCGCATGGACAATGGCCTCCAGCGTTGACAAGGCATCGGGGTCGGGTGCCTTGCGCAGCCGATAGCGCGAAGACGGCGCTTCGCTGAGGGTTACCCGCGGCAATGCGGCAAGCAGCGGGTTGAGGTGCAGCAGCTTGCGCGCCTTGCGCCAGGTGCCGTCGGGCACCACCAGCAGCGTCGGCGGCTGTTCATCTGACTGAGCATTCAGCGCGTTTGCCGCTTCTCCCGGAAACAGCAAACGTGCCTGATAACCGGGAATGTTGAGCTGTCGGGCGAGATCCTCGAACACTTCCCCCACCAGCAGCTGTGCGTTCTCAAGCCCCAATGCCGCCAGACGTGCGGTGTTCAGCGCATGGTTGACCTCGCTGGGGTGTTGCAGGATCAGCACCCGGGTCCGGCTGCCGAGGCGCGGAATCAGCGAGCACAGACAATGTTTTTCGGGACGCAGGCAGCGCTCGCAGCGGGCTCGTGACATCGTGGGCGGTCCTTAGACGGGGTTCAGTTGCGCTTTGAGCAGATCACGGAACGTCTGGATCAACGCTTCGCGACTGCGGCCACGGCGCAGGATCATCGAAAACGGCGCCTGATAACCGAACGTGGCCGGCAGCAGAACCCGCAGATGCCCCGAATCGACCCACGACTGCGCGTAATGCTCGGGCAAATAGCCGATATACGCGCCCGACAACACCAGAATCAGCTGCGCTTCCATACTTTCCACTGTGGCCGCGCTGTGCTTGAAACCGTGGCGCGCAAGTTCAGCCTGGCTCCAGTAACCCCGGCCCACCATGCGTTGCTGGGTGATGACCGGCTCCGGAATACGCCGCTCGGCGAACAGCGGATGGCGGTTGCTGCAATACAACCAATGCTGCTCGCGGTACATCGGCTGGTACAGCAGCCCGTTCATGCGCGTCGAAAACGACCCGATCGCAAGGTCCAGGCGATTGTCCAGCACGCCCAGTTGCAGTTCGTAAGGACTCATGACCGACAGGTGCAAGTGCACCGCAGGGTGTTCTTCGCTGTAGGCGCCGATGACTTCGGCGAACGGCAAGGCACGATCACTGACGGTCGAATCCAGCACGCCCAGATTCAGCGTGCCGCGCAGTTCGCCCTTGAGCGCCGCAGCGTACAGCTCGAAGCCCTCCAGCTCGCCGAGCAGGCGCAAGGTTTCCTGATGAAACAGCTCGCCTTTGCTGGTCAGGCTGAAGCCCCCTCGCCCGCGATGGCACAGCACGATGCCCAGCGCCGACTCCAGCTGGCTCATGTACGTGCTGATGGCGGAGGTCGACAGGTTGAGTTCCTGCTGCGCGCTGGCGAAACCTTGATGGCGCACCACGCAGACGAAGATGCGCAGCAATTTCAGATCGGGTAATGCGTTAGCCATGAAAACACCGGAAAGATCACGTGCTCGAATCAGTCAGAACCCTGGCAGCGGCTGTCGCTAAGACCGGGCCGTCCAGGCGCGGCAGCTTAACCTGATTCAGACGATAGTTCAGAAATCTCTGAACTAAGTATTTTGCCTCAGCGATTGTTCGCACCGCGTGCGCTTCGCAGAATCGGCCCCAGTCTGATAACTCACCCTACTCACCGATGAGGCAATCCCGTGGACAAGATTTTCCACCAACCACTGGGCGGCAACGAAATGCCGCGCTTCGCCGGCATCGCAACCATGATGCGTCTGCCACACCTGCAATCGCCCGCTGGCCTTGATGCCGCTTTCATCGGCGTGCCGCTGGACATCGGCACTTCGCTGCGCGCCGGCACCCGTTTCGGGCCTCGCGAGATCCGCGCGGAATCGGTGATGATTCGCCCCTACAACATGGCCACCGGCGCTGCACCTTTCGACTCCCTTTCGGTGGCCGACATCGGCGACGTGGCGATCAACACCTTCAACCTGCTGGATGCCGTGCGCATCATCGAAGAGGCCTACGACGGTTTCCTGGAACACGGGATCATCCCGCTGACACTCGGCGGCGACCACACCATCACCCTGCCGATCCTGCGCGCCATCCACAAGAAGCACGGCAAGGTCGGCCTGGTCCACATCGACGCACACGCTGACGTCAACGATCACATGTTCGGCGAGAAGATCGCTCACGGCACCACCTTCCGCCGCGCGGTGGAAGAAGGCTTGCTCGATTGCGACCGTGTGGTGCAGATCGGTCTGCGCGCGCAGGGCTACACCGCCGAAGACTTCAACTGGAGCCGCAAGCAGGGCTTCCGCGTCGTGCAGGCCGAAGAATGCTGGCACAAGTCGCTGGAACCGCTGATGGCCGAAGTGCGCGAAAAAGTCGGCGGCGGCCCGGTTTACCTGAGCTTTGACATCGACGGCATCGACCCGGCCTGGGCGCCCGGCACCGGCACCCCGGAAATCGGAGGCCTGACCACTATTCAAGCCATCGAGATCATTCGCGGCTGCCAGGGCCTGGACCTGATCGGTTGCGATCTGGTAGAAGTCTCGCCGCCTTACGACACCACCGGTAACACCTCGCTGCTGGGCGCCAACCTGCTGTACGAAATGCTCTGCGTGCTGCCGGGTGTCGCGCACCGCTGATAACCACGCTGAACCCGCAGGAGCGCGCTTGCCCGCGAATGCAACGTGTCAGCTGCCAGAGAGGTCACTGGCAACCTGCAATCGCGGGCTAGCGCGCCCCTACAAAAACTCATCGCTCCACAACACGATAAACAGCCTTCACCGCTGACCGCCTGTGCCCTCTCAGCCGGATGATGCGCGCTTCACTATAAAAACAATGATTGGAGACACTCCATGGCTTTAGATATTTTCGTCGTACTGATCTACGCGGCCGGCATGCTGGTACTGGGCTGGTACGGCATGCGCAAGGCCAAGACCCATGAAGACTACCTGGTTGCCGGACGCAATCTGGGGCCAAGCCTGTACATGGGCACCATGGCCGCTACGGTTCTGGGCGGCGCTTCCACGGTCGGCACTGTGCGTCTGGGCTATGTTCACGGCATTTCGGGCTTCTGGCTGTGTGCCGCACTGGGCCTGGGCATCATCGCGCTGAACCTGTTCCTCGCCAAACCTCTGCTCAAACTGCGCATCTTCACCGTCACGCAAATCCTCGAAAAACGCTACAACCCGATGGCGCGCCAAGCCAGCGCGGTGATCATGCTCGCCTACGCGCTGATGATCGGCGTGACGTCTATTCTCGCGATCGGCACGGTCATGCAAGTGCTGTTCGACCTGCCCTTCTGGATCTCGGTCGTGCTGGGTGGCGGCGTGGTCGTGGTGTATTCGACCATCGGCGGCATGTGGTCGCTGACCCTGACCGACATCGTTCAGTTCGTCATCAAGACCGTGGGATTGATGTTCATCCTGCTGCCGATCTGCCTGTATCGAGTGGGCGGCTGGGACGAACTGGTCGCCAGACTGCCTGCTACAAGCTTCAGCTGGACGAGCATCGGTTGGGACACGATCATCACGTACTTCCTGATCTACTTCTTCGGCATTCTCATCGGCCAGGACATCTGGCAGCGCGTGTTCACGGCGCGCACCGAAAAAGTCGCGCAATACGCAGGCTCCATCGCCGGCGTCTATTGCATCTTCTACGGCCTGGCGTGTGCACTGATCGGCATGGCCGCCCGCGTGTTGCTGCCGGATCTGGCCAACGTCAACACCGCCTTTGCCGCCATCGTCAAAGCGTCGCTGCCCGACGGCATTCGCGGGCTGGTGATCGCCGCTGCGCTCGCGGCCATGATGTCCACCGCCAGCGCGGGTCTGCTGGCCGCGTCCACCACCCTGACCGAGGATCTGCTGCCCCGGCTGCGCGGTGGCAAACAATCGAGCCTGGGCATCAACCGCCTCTTTACGGCACTCACCGGCGTGGTCGTACTGGCGATTGCGCTGGTGGTGAACGACGTGATCAGTGCCCTGACCCTGGCGTACAACCTGCTGGTCGGCGGCATGCTGATTCCGTTGATCGGCGCGATCTACTGGAATCGCGCCACCACCGCCGGCGCGATTACCAGCATGGCCCTGGGGTTCGTCACTGCACTGGTGTTCATGTTCAAGGACGGCCTGGACGCCAACACGCCGATTTATTACAGCCTGGCGGTCGGTCTGGTCAGTTTCGTGATCGTCAGTCTGGTGTCGCCACGTACGGTAGCCGTCGCCAGCGCGGCATGATCGAGACCACCAGACAAGGGCGCCTGCGGGCGCCTTTTTTATGCGCGGTTACAAAAAAAACAGCACATACAGCCCGTTCCTGACGCTTCAAGTTGAACTAGCCTTAACGTCAGGACTGCCAACGAAGCGGCTTTTCACACGCGCTCGTGAGCGACGAAATCTTTGGCCTTCCACCGACAGCCTCTGTCACAGCAGTCGAGGTGATTTCAGACACATCAGCAGAGGCCCGCCATGGACAAAGACGAAGTGAGACAGCACGTAGATGACGCCTTGGGGAAAATTCTGGTCGACAAGACGCTCATTCAGGAGGACGGCGATCCGCAACTGACCGAATTCATGTTGGAGAAGGATGATGTCGTCGACTTCCTCGACGCCCTGCGCAGCGATTCAAACATCCCCCTTCCAAAAGATTCCCTCAACGAATTTCTCGAAGCTTTTGGCGTTCAGGAGAACGTGGAGGAATACCATGCCGAGCCGCAAAGCACGCTCACGGCTGAAGGACTGGTCGAGCTGATCGTGAAAAAAATAAAGGGCTGAAATACGCGTTCAAGTGAACGCAGATGCGTTTGATTTCGGTATGGGAGCCGGCTGCTGAAAAACTCGCTGGCGGATCGCAGCGAGTGGAGAAGTGCGAGCGGGCTATCAGGCAATAGCGCCGCCGATGGGAAGTCCAAATCCGGAAAGACGGGACCGGATCAGTGGTTCAACGGCGAGGACGACGGCGCTCGTCATCATCGGAACGGACAGGTACCGGCTGCAGTTTCGGCCGTTCGATCAAGCCCAGCGCAACACCTACATCGTGAAGCCATTCTTGCAATTTGCTGTTCATTTAACGCCCCCTTCAGGGAAATACTCGGCAGCCAACTTCTGATCTGCTTAGCGCAGATCATAGTGCTAAGTCGCACTTTACGCCTGCTACCGAGTGTCGCGGCAGGAAATTTTCCCATTCTTTACGCTGTGACAGTCCAAATCCGGAATCTGGACGCGTCACGCGACAAACGGCACGCGGTTCATCCAGTCACGGCAGGCGTCAACGCCGCGCCTTCGTGGGCTTGCGCGCGTCTGGCGAACAGGAAGAACAACGCCCCGCCGAGGAAACATCCGGTAAACCATGCGAAGTTGGCCATCGGCTGCAATGCCGGGATGAAGGTAATGGCGATGCCGACCAGCGTCGCGAGAATGAGCGCTTTCACCGCCGTGTAATTCACTCCGCCGTTATACCAGTACCTACCGCCAGGGCCGTCGTTGAACAGCGAGTCGACGTCAATCTGCTGCTTCTTGATCAGGTAATAGTCCACCAGCAGGATGCCAAACAGCGGGCCGATGAATGCCGCCAGGACGTCGAGGGTGTAATGGATTACGGCGGGGTTGTTGAACAGATTCCAGGGCGTGATGAAGATGGAAGCGATGGCCGCGATCATGCCGCCGACGCGCCAGCTGATTTTGCTGGGTGCGACGTTGGCGAAATCGAATGCCGGAGACACGAAGTTCGCGACGATGTTGATGCCGATGGTCGCGGTCACGAACGCAAACGCGCCGAGCAGAACCGCCACATCGTTATCGATGCGCGCAACGGTAGCGATCGGATCGTGAAGCATCTCGCCGAACACTGGCAATGTGCCGGAAACGATGACCACGGTCACCAGAGAGAAGGCGAGAAAGTTGACCGGCAGACCCCAGAAGTTGCCCCGGCGCACTTCAGCCATGCTGCGGCAGTAGCGACTGAAATCGCCGAAATTCAACGTCGGGCCCGAGAAGTAAGACACCACCAGCGCCGTGGCCATGATCACTTGAGAAAACGCCTCCCAGCCGGTCAGCGATTTCTCTGACAAGGTAAAGCTGATGTTGGCCCAGCCGGCTTTCCAGACGATCCAGCCCGCCAGCAGAAACATGACCGCGTACACCACCGGTCCGGCCCAATCGATAAAACGGCGAATCGAATCCATCCCGGTCCAGAACACGGCGGCCTGCACCAGCCACAACGCGAGGAAGCCGAACCACCCCAGGTAGGACAGGCCAGCAAAATGAGGTTCGGCGTACACCGACATCTGTGGGAAAAAGCGCAGCACCACGATGATCAGCGCGCTTGACGCCAGGTACGTCTGAACGCCGTACCAGGCCACCGCGATCAGTCCGCGGATCACCGCCGGAATGTTCGCGCCGAATACGCCGAACGCCAGACGGCATATGACCGGATAGGGCACAGCGGCCTGTTGGCTGGGTTTGGCCAGCAAGTTGGCGATGACCTGAATGATGCAGATGCCGACCAGCAGCGCGATCAGCACCTGCCAGCTCGCCAGCCCAAGCGCGAACAGGCTGGCGGCGAACACATAACCGCCCACGCTGTGCACGTCGCTCATCCAGAACGCAAAAATGTTGTACCAGGTCCACTTCTGCGGCAACGGCCCCAGATCCTGATTATAAAGACGGGGGCTGTAGCCCTTGGGCATTGGCTCGGTCATCGCATTTCTCCCTGACAGGACGAACTGGCTCCCATAAGCAGGACAGCGACCACACTGCGTACGGGAGCGAGCGTGGGTTGTATACGAACTGGAAGGCAGAATGCGTGCCAGACGCCCGTCAGCCTCGCTTCAGGCCGCGAGCTCTGCGGCATCCGGATGAAGTCAGCAGGAGAAGATAGCGATACGACATCAATGGGGTTCGAGCGTTTGACGCTCGCTGACAGTGCAGCCGTGCTTGAAGGCGGTGCACGCTGAATGGCAAGTGCATGCGCAGAGAACGATGGCGAAATTTTGTATACAGGATGTCTTTCGATTGTTCGGGTGAATGCAGCGTCGTCCTCAGGCATCGGCGTTGGCCGGAAGGCCTTATGATCTGTTGCAGGCCTTGATGTTCTTCGTCGAGGGGACCGCTCACCGGACGGCCCCCAGCAGTCGCCTTGCAAGGTACTCCCCAGCAGAGACAGACGTCTTACTCCGGCAGTTGAACCAGCCCGTCTTCATCCGTCATCGCGCGTTCGAGCAGGTCCGCAGGCAGCTGTTTGCTTGCGCGTGCGCCCAGCAGCTTGAGCTGTTCGCTGCGGCTGACCAGGTTGCCGCGTCCATCGGTCAGCTTGTTGCGCGCTGCGCTGTAGGCCTTGTCCAGTTGCTGCAGACGATTGCCCACTTCATCCAGATCCTGAATGAACAGCACGAATTTGTCGTACAGCCAGCCTGCCCGCTCGGCGATCTCCCGCGCATTCTGACTTTGCCGCTCTTGCTTCCAGAGACTGTCGATGACCCGCAGCGTTGCCAGTAACGTGGTCGGGCTGACAATCACGATGCTGCGGTCGAACGCCTCCTGAAACAGCGTGGGCTCCGCCTGCAGGGCTGCTGAGAATGCCGCTTCGATCGGCACGAACAGCAGAACGAAATCCAGGCTGTGCAGGCCTTCCAGGCGTTTGTAATCCTTGCCGGAGAGCCCTTTCACATGGTTGCGCAGGGAGAGCACGTGCTGCTTCAGGGCGACCTGAGAAATCGCTTCATCTTCGGCGGATACGTATTGCTGATACGCCGTCAGGCTGACCTTCGCGTCCACGACCACTTGCTTGTCGCCGGGCAGCATGATCAATACGTCGGGCTGGAAACGCTCGCCGTCCGGGCCTTTCAGGCTGACTTGCGTCTGGTATTCGCGGCCCTTCTCAAGGCCCGCGTGCTCAAGCACGCGTTCCAGAATCAGCTCGCCCCAGTTGCCTTGGGTTTTCTGGCCCTTCAGCGCGCGGGTCAGGTTGGTCGCCTCGTCGCTCAGGCGCAGATTGAGCTGTTGCAAACGCTCCAGCTCCTTGCCCAACGAAAAGCGCTCGCGGGCTTCCTGCTGGTAGCTCTCCTCTACGCGCTTTTCGAATGACTGGATGCGTTCTTTCAGCGGATTGAGCAGTTGCCCCAATTGTTGCTGGCTGGTCTCGGCGAAACGCTGCTCGCGCTCATCGAAGATCTTGCCGGCCAGCTCCGCGAACTGCGCGCGCAATTCGTCGCGAGAACCCTGCAGGTCAGTCAGGCGCTGCTGATGGCTTTCTTCCTGCTCGCGCAGTTCGGCACCAAGCGAGGCGCACTGGGCATCCAGGCGGCGCAGTTCCTGTTCCTTGACTGCGCGTTCGTGGCTCCATTGTTCTTCGCTCGCGCGCGCCGTTTCCTGCTGCAGGCGCAACAGCTCGACCTCGCGTCGCAGGGCGGCCAGATCAGCCTGCTTGGCGGCATTGGCCTGCCCCAGATCGCTGATCTCGTCCCGGCAGGCGTCGAGTTGGGCATTGAGCCCGTCCTGCGCCATCTGCGCATTGCTCAAGCGCTCGTCCAGCAGCACCGCCTGCGCCTCGTGCCGGGCAATACGCCGTTGCAGTTGCCAGGCCAGTGCCATGAGCGGCAACGCCGCGATGCCTAATCCCAGCAGCAGGCTGGTCAGCTCCAAACCCATCAAAATGCAGACTCCATCATTCTCGCAGGCAGCATTATGCGCAGATCCGCCGGTGACGTCAGATCCGCATGCGAGATTGCAAAGCGATGGAACCGAGCCTGGCTTGAAAACGCAAAGCCGCGTACTAGAGCAAGCGCTTGGGACAATCCACAGAAGCTGTGGATAACTCAGTGGACAACGCCCAGTGATCCCCCGCAAACGCACGCAGAATGGGGCCTGCGTTCAAACTGACGATTTTTTCACCAACAAAAAAAAGCGATGGTTTTCATTGACTTAATAATTGGCTGCATGAAATCAATCTGTTAGCGGGCAATGTGACAGTGAGATGGCAGCTACCTGTCGCAATGTGCACAAGTCAATTTCCATTCGCTATAAGCGCATCGCCTGATGGGCGAATGGGTGCTTAATTCGGCTGAAATTGCGGCAAAACGCCACCCAAGGCGCGGTGCGCAATTGAGATCGGTTCCCACGCCGGTGCAGGAACATGCAGTCCGCTCGTCAGCATTCTGCAATTAAAGTAAGTCAGGGCTTGTGCCGCTTTTTGCATTCGATTACCATCGCCGCCGTTAGTACCAAGCTGAAAGTCAATTCTGATCGAACAAATCCCCCAATCCCGGTTTACGAAGTGAGTGAACGGATTGAAAAAAGGGATCGATCACCTCGATGGTTTCCAGACATGAACTCACACGACCTGCCGAAGAATCGGAGGGTGTGCAGACTCATTCATGCACTGCCAGACCAGCCTGCAAATTGATCAGGATCTTCACCCCGAGCATCGAACCTTTGCTCCTGTTGTGTCGCCTGCCCTCCGAAGTACCTACCAGTCAGCCCAGCGCCACACGATAACCGCGCTTCAACTGGCTGCTTTTGTTCCAGACAGGTTCTGCGCCCTGCCCCTGACTCGCATTCGAGCATCGGTCCGCGTTTACTGGAACGTTTTTATTTTGCACGCCTCTTATTGCGTGTCGATTCAGGAAACACCTAAACATGACTACTCATATTCAGACTCAGGATGCCATTCGCACCCTCACCAATGCCTTTGCACCGATGGACTGCCTGATCATGGCCGCTCGCAAAGGCTGCTTCAGCTTCACCATCGTTAATGAACACGGTATTGCCCGTCACAGCGAGCGTTTGTATCCCGATCAGTACTCCAGCCCGGAGCCGCTGCAGGCGATTATCGACCGCACGCGTCAGGCACTGATCGCCTGATACCGTCTGTCGGCGAATACCTCGCGAGACCCGAGCCTCACCTTTAAACGGTGGGGCTTTTTTGTGTCTGTTTTTCCTGAAAAAAATCACCTTGGCCGTTTCTTCGCTGAAACAGGCTACCGTTCAGCGGGCGGGAAATATTTTAAAAACAGCCCTTTACACCCGGAATATGACACTACACTTCAACTCGAGCGGTCTGAGCCGCTTCCGGTGGACCCGATCTTATCCCTGCTGCCAAGCGCCAGGGTCCACCGGCTCATTGAACTCCCGAGGGTGTTATGGGAATCGCCGCCAGTGAACTGTGCCGTTATGTGATCCGCCCTACGCTGATCTATCTGGGCCGACACAATTGCGCAGCTGAATACTTTCTGCTCGGGGTCGCTGCCAGCCAGTCTGCCTTGGGCGCGGAACTCGATACCCAGCGCGGCCACGGCCTCTACAGCATTCCGGACCTGCGGCATCGGCAATTGTGGGATGACTATCTGGCCCGCGACCCCGACCTTGCCAGCCTGGTGCGTGGCCTGGCCAGCCAGCATGCATTCCTCACCGGTCCCGACTTGGAACTGACGGTCAACCTGCGATACGCAACGGCAATCGCCTGGCTGATGGTTGAAGCCAGCCGACTGACCCTGCCCCACTCGGACGATCTGCTCGGCATGGCACGCATGTGGCGCGAAATATTTCAGCCCGAAGGCCGCCTGCAAGATTTCACCGCAGCCTGGCAAACCTCGGTTCGCCCCTTGTATCAAGTCGAACCAGCCATTTTTTGTGACTCAGCGGTTTCGCTGACGTTCGCAACAAATTTCCCGGATTGTCCTACAAAAACTGCTCTATCTCGGGTGATCCAGCCTATAGCGCGTTATGAAAAATGTTGGTAATTTCCGCGCGGTGATCAACAAGGAGTTCTAACAATGAAAAAAACAATGATCAAATCCAGCCTCAGTCTCGCCGTCACTCTTGCCTCCACTCAACTTTTCGCATCCGGTTTTGCCCTGAACGAACAGAGCATCAGCGGCATGGGCACAGGCTTTGCCGGTCGCTCATCGTCCGTCGATGATGCCAGCATCGTGTACGGCAACCCGGCCGGCATGTCGCGCCTCAAACGCCAGCAAGTGACTGTGGGCGTTGCTGCGATCGATGCCAAGACTGACATCTCCGACGCCAGCGGCAGCCGCGCCGGTACCAACAAAGGCGACATGGTTCCGTTCATCGCCGTGCCAATGGGTTTCTACGTCAACCCGATCGACGAGCACTGGGCCTTCGGCCTGGGCGTCTACGCACCTTTCGGCCTGGTCACTGACTACGAAAGCAACTTCCAGGGCCAGAACTTCGGCAGCAAGAGCATCGTCAAGGTCGTGACCTTCCAGCCGACCGTCAGCTACGCCTTCAACGACAAAGTTTCGATCGGTTTCGGTCCGACCATCAACCGCATCTCCGGCTCGCTGGAATCCACGCTCAACGTCAGCCCGCTTCTGGGTGCTGCCACCGGCGACGGCCGCGTGCAGGTCAAAGGCGACGACGTCGGCTACGGCTTCAACGTCGGCTTGCTGGTGCAAGCCACCGACACCACCAGCGTCGGCCTGACCTACCACTCCAAAGTGACCTACAAGCTGGATGGCCACACCGAGATCACTCCAGGCGCGGGCGTGCCTTCTGCTGTGCTGCCCGGCGGCCGTTACGACGCCAAGCTGAGCCTCGATACACCGGAAAACGTGGACTTCTCCGTCACTCAGCAGTTGAGCGATGCGTGGAAGGTCTACGCGGGTGCTACCTGGACACGCTGGAGCCGTCTGCACGACATCACCGTCAAGAACTCCGGCATCGTTCCGGTCTCCCCGTTCGATGCCACCGGAGCACTGGCCGGCACCATCACCGAAGAGCAGAAATGGCATGACACCTGGGCCTACGCGATCGGTACTTCGTTCCAGGTCAACAAGCAATGGGTTCTGCGCACTGGCCTGTCGTTCGACCAGTCGCCGACCAACAACGAAAACCGCTCGCCGCGCATCCCGACTGGCGACCGTACGATCTTCAGCCTCGGCGCTGGCTATAGCCCGACTGACGACATCACCATCGATGTCGCGTATTCGTACCTGAAAGAAGAAGACGTCAAGGTGCGTAACACCAACGCACTGGGCCAGAGCTACAACGCCAAGTACGAAAACAGCGCCAACGGTTTCGGCCTGGGTCTGACTTACCGCTTCTGATGCAGTCGGCGGGACAGGCAGATCACCTGTCCGCCAGACAGAAAACCCCGCAGCCAGCGATGGCTGCGGGGTTTTTCGTTGCAAGAGCGCAAATCACCAACAGGACATGCCCAGCTGCAGCGCCGCCAGTCCGACGCGCTGCCAGCCCCACCATGTCAATGCCAGCAGCGCCAGCACAAGGGCTGCAACGCCGCACCCGGCCATGACGCGCGTCACAGCGCCACCGGATGCACTTGAAGACGGGCAACGGGACGTTCGCGCACCGGCCAGTTGAGCGCGGCCGCCATCAGGCTCAAGGCGATAGACCCCTGCCAGATCAGGTCGTAGCTGCCGGTGCGGTCATACACCACGCCGCCCAGCCAGCCGCCCAGAAATGCGCCCAATTGATGAAAGAGAAACACAATGCCGCCCAGCATCGACAGGTTGCGGACGCCGAACAGGGTGGCAACGGTGCCGTTGGTCAGCGGTACGGTCGACAGCCACAGCAGGCCCATCGCGATGCCGAACAGGCAGGCCGTGGTCTGCGTCAGCGGCGCCCACAAAAACAGCACGATCACCACCGCACGCAGCAGATACAGGCCGGTCAGCAACCGAGGCTTGGACATTTTGCCGCCGAGCCAGCCGGCCACGTACGTGCCGAAGACGTTGAACAGCCCGATCAGCGCCAGCACCGTGGTGCCCACAGAGGCAGGCAGGTGCTGGTCCACCAGATACGCAGGCAGGTGCACGCCAATGAACACCACCTGAAAACCGCACACGAAAAAGCCGAATGCCAGCAGCCAGAAGCCCGAATGCGTGCAGGCCTCGTGCAACGCTTCACGCAGCGTCTGCTCGCCCGCGCTGGGCGGCAGCGGCTTATCCTTGAGCATGGCCACCAGCGGCAGGATGAAAGCCACCAGCAAACCCAGTGCGATCAGCGCCATGGACCAACCCAGCCAGCCAATCAATCCCAGCGTGCCTGGCAGCATGGCGAACTGCCCGAATGACCCGGCCGCGCTGGCCAGCCCCATGCCCATGCTGCGTTTTTCAGCCGGCAATGCCCGGCCGACCACGCCGAGGATGATGGAAAAGGTCGTGCCGGAGAGCCCGATGCCAATCAGCAGACCGGCGCTCAATGACAAGGACGCGGGCGAGTCCGCCATGCTCATGAGCATCAGGCCTGCGGCGTAGAGAATGCCACCGACCAGAACGACCCTGGCCGCGCCGAACCGGTCAGCCAGTGCGCCGGTGAACGGCTGCGCGAGCCCCCAGATCAGGTTTTGCAGAGCGATGGCGAACGCGAAGACCTCTCTGCCCCAGCCAAACTGCGCGCTCATCGGTGGCAGAAACAGCCCGAAGCCATGCCGCGTGCCCAGCGACAGCGCAAGGATCAGCGCGCTGCCCAACAGAATCCAGCCACTGGTACGCCAGACCGATGCCATGATTGTTCTCCGCACTCGACACGTTGCCCGATGGATTTAGGCGCATATGCCAGCAAATCCGAAAGAGCGGACGCTACGCGCCGGTTCTGGAGGTGTCAATCCACGCGTCGCCGCTGGACATGAGCGGTTCGCCCCGACGGGGTTGCAGGACTAAACGCCGCCAGACTACGCTGCAGGCGGCGCTGGCTCAGCTGGCTTTATCGGCGCACATGAACGCCCGCTGCATCGCCTGCGGCGGTTCGCCGAAGCTGCGCAGAAACGCCTGACGCATTCTTTCCCGATCGCCGAAGCCGGCTTCCCTGGCAATGACTTCGACCGGATGGCGACTGGTTTCCATCATCGCCCGGGCCACCTCGACGCGCAGGCTTTCAATTGCTTTGGCTGGCGTCTGCCCGGTTTCTTCGCGAAACACCCGACTGAACTGGCGCGGACTCAATCTCGCCACTGCCGCCAGCGCTTCGATGGAAAGATCGCTTTTCAGGTTTTCCCGGGCGTACGCCAGGGCCAGCTGCACGCGGTCGGATTTAGGGTCCAGTTCGAGGAGCGTCGAGAGTTGTGATTGCTCGCTGCCGCGGCGCTGATAGATGACCAGCTTGCGCGCCACCCGCCGGGCAATGTCGCTGCCCAGATCGTTCTCGACCATCGCCAGCGCCAGATCGAGTCCCGCACTCATGCCGGCGCCGGTCCAGATGTGCCCGTCGATGACGAAAAGCTTGTCCTCTTCGACGCGGATGTTGGGGTAACGCTTGCGAAACTCCGGCGTGTGAATCCAGTGCATCGTCGCGCGTTTGCCTTCCAGCAGTCCCGCCTCGGCCAGCACGAAACTGCCGGTGCACAACGACGCCACTCGCCGAGAATGAGCTGACGCCGTGCGCACGAATTCAAGCAGGCTATTGGTCGGCACCTGGAAGTCCATGTAACCGCTGACGATGGTGGTGTCGTAACCATCGGGGTGAAGCGCGGTGGTGTTCACCGAAAAACCTTCGGAGGTCATGACCGCGCCGCCGGCTTCGGACACCAGATGAAACGAGTACGCAGGCTCGCCCTGCATCAGGTTCGCGCACGCCAGCACCGATCCGATGGACAGGCTCAGCGACTGGAAATTGGGGTAAACAACCAGGGCAACGCTATGCATGCAGCTCTCCGGTGTGCCGGCCTCGAGCGCCGGTCAGACGACTGACAGTCGGGCTGTCGTGATGGAAGCCGATGCTAGCTTGGCACCGAGGAGCGCGCACGCGGATTTTCGTCGATGTCCGAAATCCTTGCGGATATGACATTGCTGGCATTTGCAGCAGACCCTAAGATCACTTCACCCACTAGACGACTGGTCTACTTAACAGTGATCAACCATGAATACTCAAACAGATGTAAAACAGCGAATCCTCGACACCGCAGGTTCGATCATCGGTAAAAAAGGATTCTCGGCAGTTGGTCTTAATGAAATCCTTCAAACCGTCAAAGTACCGAAGGGTTCTTTCTATCACTACTTCAGTTCCAAAGATGCTTTTGGTGAAGCGTTACTTGAGTCTTACTTCTCAGGTTACCTGGCGGAAATGGACGATATCTTTCTGAATCCGGACGCGTCGGAATATCAGAAACTGATCAATTACTGGCAGGGCTGGATTCATAATCAGACCAGCCAGCAGTTCTTCGGGAAATGCCTGGCGGTCAAGCTCGGCGCCGAGGTCGCCGACCTGTCCGAGTCCATGCGCCAGGCGCTGGACAGAGGCACGGCGCAGATCATTCAACGCCTGAGCGCGGCGATGCTGCGTGGGCAGCAAGAGGGTTCGGTGAACCTACCGGACACACCCGAAAAGGTGGCGCTGATGCTGTACGAACTGTGGCTGGGCGCCAGCATCATGGTGAAGATCACGCGCAGCGCCGTGCCGTTCGAACACACGATGTCGGCCACTCGGCAGATATTGAAGCCGTTGCAGTAACACCGAATATATTCATGTTTCACCGTCACCCGCTGTTCTTGAACAAGAACAGCGCAGGACAGGCTTTACCGCTTCATTCAATCATTCTCTATATAACGAGGTAACAACGATGAAGATTCTCATGGTGCTGACATCCCACGATCAACTGGGCAATACCGGTAAAAAGACCGGGTTCTGGCTGGAAGAACTGGCCGCGCCTTATTACGTCTTCAAAGACAGCGGCCATCAGGTCGTGCTGGCTTCTCCCAAAGGCGGGCAACCACCGCTGGATCCGAAGAGCAACGAGCCGGATTTCCAGACCGAAGCGACTCACCGCTTCGAAGCGGACAGCGAAGCCACTGCGCAGCTCAAGAGCACGCTGAGCCTGAAGGACGTTCGCGTCGAGGATTTCGACGCAGTCTTCTACCCAGGCGGACACGGCCCGTTGTGGGATCTGGCCGAGGACGCGTTCTCCATCGCACTGATCGAAAACACCCTGGCCGCTGGCAAACCTCTGGCCGCCGTGTGCCATGCACCGGGCGTGTTCCGTAACGTCAAGGCCGCCGACGGTCAGCCGCTGGTGGCGGGCAAGTCGGTTACCGGGTTCACCAACAGTGAAGAAGACGCGGTCGGCCTGACCGATGTGGTGCCGTTCCTGGTCGAGGACATGCTCAAGGAAAAAGGCGGCAAGTACTCCAAGGGCGCGGACTGGTCTTCGTACGTGGTGGAAGACGGCCTGCTGATTACCGGCCAGAACCCTGGCTCATCGGAAGCGGCCGCCAAGGCACTCGTGGCTCGACTGAAATAACGATGACCTGTATCAGCACGGCTTGCCGACGTTCATGCAATTGATGAATCGGCTCGGCAAGCCGGATTGATCCGGGATGCTCAGGTGCTTATCAGCGCAAGCGCGACGATCACCAGGGTTTCCAGCAGTTCAAGCATGGCTCCCGCCGTATCGCCCGTGCTGCCGCCCAGACGTTTGATCATCATCCGACGCAGCCAGAAGAATCCGCCTACGGCAAGCAACAGCGCCCAGACACCCGCAACGCCCCCTGACAGCACACACACCACAGCGGTCAGCAGCAACGCCTGCACCGCAGGTTTGCGTGGCAGATGATCCGCCAGCGCCTGGCCCAGACCGCCAGCGCGCACATACGGCGTGCTCAGAAACAATCCCAGCATGGCTGCACGCCCGATGACCGGTGCCAGTAACAGACCAACCCCGTGATGAGCGTCGATCAACGCCAGCAACGCCGTGAACTTCAACAGCAGCACGACCACCAGGGTCACCACCGCAACGGGGCCGCTGCGCGGATCCTTCATGATGGTGAGCGTGCGTTCACGGTCGCCGAAACCGCCCAGCCAAGCGTCCGCGCTGTCAGCCAGGCCGTCCAGATGCAGGCCGCCACTGAGCAGCACCCACGCGCCCAGCAGCAATGCGCCATGCAGGGGTGTCGGCGCGCCGTCGAGCAATGCGTTCAGCGCCATGAGTATCGAGCCGAACACCAGCCCGACCACCGGATAGAACAACAGCGAACGCCCAAGCTGCGTCGGTGCAGGCATGCCCGGCAGGCGAATCGGCAGACTGCTGAGAAATTGCAGGGCGATCCAGAAAGGAAGCATTTATACCTCCGTCAACCCACAGTCTTCGCCGACATCCACGCTGAACAGAGCGCCGTGGCCGACGATCACCTGAAGCAACTGCTCCCGTGGCAGGCCGCGCGCTTGCGCCAGCAGCAGCCGCATCACGCCACCGTGGCTGATCACGAGGATTCGCTCACCGTCGTGGTTGCGTTGTAACCGTCGAACCGCGCCGAGCACGCGGGCGGCAAACGCCTGGACCGGCTCGCCGTTAGGCGGCGTGAAGGTGTAGGGATTTTCCCAGAAGCGGCCAAGCCCTTCGGCGTCGGTTTCCATCAACTGCGCCGTGCCCTGCCCTTCCCAGTCGCCGAAGTGCAGCTCCTTGAGATCGGCGTCCAGCGTCAAGGGCAGCGACAGTCGCGTCGACAGCTCGTCCGCGAAACGCGCGCAACGTTGCAGCGGTGAACTGACGATGCGGTCCCACGGCCCACGGCCCTCGACCGAAGTACGCAGTTGCTGCCAGCCCGACTCGGTGAGCGCATCGTCCAGACTGCCCCGTAATCCGCCGCCGGCTTCTGTTTCGCCGTGGCGCACCACGTCCAGACGCAGGGTCATGCCGGGCGATCCGCCACGGCCGCTTCGGCGAACGTCGCCATGCCGTTGTGCAGTTCGCACGCCATTCGCAACAGCGGCACGGCGAGCGCGGCGCCGCTGCCTTCGCCCAGGCGCAGGCCAAGTTCCAGCAACGGTTCGGCGTGCAGGGCCTCCAGCACGTGGCGATGACCCGGTTCTGCGCCACGATGGCCGAAGAACAGCCACTCACGGCAGGAAGAATTGATACGCACCGCCACCAGCGCGGCAACCGTGCAGATGAAACCGTCCACCAGCGCGGCAATGCCTTGCTGCGCGCACGCCAGGTACGCGCCAACCAGCGCCGCCACTTCAAAACCGCCCAGCGCGCGCAGGCTTCCCAGAGGATCCTGTGCGTGTGCCGCGTGCAGTTGCAGCGCTTGCTCGATGACGCGGACCTTGTGGCTGATGCCTTGCGCATCGAGCCCGGTCCCTGGGCCGACCAATAGCGAGGCCGGGCACTCCAGCAGCGAACAGGCCACGGCGCTGGCGGCGGTGGTGTTGCCGATGCCCATTTCCCCGCCGATGAACAACTGGCAACCCTTCGCGCTCGCGCGCAGCACGCTGTCGCGACCGGCCTGCAGGGCACGCTCCAGCTGATCCTGAGTCATCGCCTCGGTCTGGGCGAAATTGGCAGTGCCGGCGCCTAAGTTCAGATGCAAGACGCCCGGCAAATCCAGCGGCGCTACAGTGCCGAGATCGACCACGTCCAGCTGCGCGGACAGTTGTCGGGCGAGCACGCTGATTGCCGCGCCGCCCATGATGAAGTTGTGCAGCATCTGGCCGGTGACGGCCTGCGGATAGGCCGACACCCCTTCGGCGACCACGCCATGGTCACCGGCGAAGATCGCGATCCAGACGTCCTCCACGGTCGGTTGCTCCCGCCCCTGCAGACCGGCAAGGCGTACCGCCACCGCTTCCAATTGGCCCAACGAGCCAGCGGGCTTGGTCAATTGCTGCTGACGGGCCAGCGCTTGATCACGGCTTTCGCGATTGACTTCACGTGCAGGCGCGAGCCACCAGGCATTACTCATAGTGCGGGTCCTTTCAAGGTCATGGGCAGGCCGGCAACCGTGAACACCACGCGCTGGCATTGCTCGGCCAGCGCCTGATGCAGCCAGCCGGCTTCATCGACATAACGACGTGTCAGCTCGCCGAGTGGCACTACGCCAAGCCCGGTCTCGTTGCTGACAAAAATGATTTCGCCAGGCAGGTTCGCCAGGCCGTTGAGTAAGGCTTCGCGCTCCTGAACCAGGCGCTGCGGATCGTCGAGCATCAGCAGGTTGGTCAGCCACAGGGTCAGGCAGTCCACCAGCAGGCAGCGATCCGGCGCGGCGTTGTCTCTCAGTACGCGCGCCAGCTCGACCGGCTCCTCGATCAATCCCCATGAATCCGGGCGCCGCTGACGGTGCAACGCAACCCGCTGATTCATTTCACCGTCCAGTGGCTGACTGGTGGCGATGTACACGACCTGGAGCGCGCTTTCGCTGGCGAGTTTTTCCGCCAGCCGGCTTTTTCCGGAACGTGCGCCGCCGAGAATCAATTGCAGCATCAGGGTTGCTCCACGCCACAGAGTTCACGCAGCAACCTGCCGTCCAGGTGTTTCTCGACCAGATCGGCGAGGCGCTCGATGTCCCGCTCGCGCAACGCGTGATAGTCGACCTGTTGCACGTTCTGCAAACCGGCCCAACGCAACAGCGCGCTGCTGGAGGCCGGCTGTTCGAACAATCCGTGCAGATAGGTGCCGAGCACCTGACCGTCAACACTCTGCGCGCCGTCGCAGCGACCATCGCCAAGCTGCACCAGCGGACGTTCCAGCGCCGCGCCCGTGGTGACGCCCGCATGGATCTCATAACCGCTGACCTGCGCATCCTCCAGCATCAGTCGGCCTTGCACGTTGCGCAGTTGCTTTTCCCGCTCCAGCACTGTGCTCATCGCCAGCAGCCCGAGCCCCGGGCTCGACCCCGCTGCGCCTTCCAGCCCGAGGGGATCATGGATCTCTTCACCGAGCATCTGCAGGCCGCCGCAGATCCCGAGCACCTTGCCGCCGTAACGCAAATGGCGGCTAATGGCAGTATCCCAGCCATTGCTGCGCAGATAGCTCAGATCGCTGCGCACGCTTTTCGAGCCGGGCAGGATGATCAGATCGGCGGGCGGAATCGGCTGTCCAGGCCCGACGAATTGAAGATTGACCTGCGGATGCAGACGCAGCGGGTCGAAATCGGTGTGGTTGCTGATGCGCGGCAACACCGGCACGATCACGTTGAGCACCTGTTCGGCCTTGTCGGTCTGGCGCTGATCGAGGCCGTCTTCGGCTTCGAGGTGAAGGTCCATCACGTAGGGCAACACGCCGACCACCGGTTTGCCGGTGCGCTGTTCGAGCCAGTCCAGGCCTGGCTGAAGCAGCGCGATGTCGCCGCGAAAACGGTTGATGATGAAGCCTTTCACACGCGCCTGCTCGCTGGGCGAGAGCAACTCCAGGGTACCGACGAGGTGGGCGAAAACGCCGCCTCGATTGATGTCGGCGATCAGCAGAACCGGACAGTCCACGGCTTCGGCGAACCCCATGTTGGCGATGTCACCGGCGCGCAGATTGATTTCCGCAGGGGATCCGGCACCTTCCACGATGACCACTGGCCAATGGGCGCTCAGACGCTGGTGCGAGGCCAGCACCGCTTGCATCGCAATGGCTTTGTAATCGTGATACGCCACCGCGTTCATCGTGGTCACCGCGCGGCCATGAATGATCACTTGCGCGCCGGTGTCGCTGTTGGGCTTGAGCAGCACAGGGTTCATGTCGGTGTGCGGTTCCAGCCCGCACGCCTGGGCTTGTACCGCCTGGGCGCGGCCGATCTCGCCGCCGTCGGCAGTCACCGCACTGTTGAGCGCCATGTTCTGCGGTTTGAACGGCACGGTGCGCACGCCCTGCCGGGTCAGCCAGCGACACAGAGCAGTCACCAGCGTGCTTTTGCCGGCGTCCGACGTGGTGCCCTGAACCATCAGGGTGTTGCCGGCTGGCTCAGTGATCATGCGCGCCCCCGGCGAATTCGCTGAGCGCCTGCTCCAGTCGCTGCCAGTCGGCCTCTTCGCGCGGCAGGCCGAAACGCAGGCTGCTGGTGTGAAGAAAGATGCGCAGCAGAATGCCGCGTTGAGCGCAGAACTCGTGCAGCTCGGCAGCCAATGGCGTGACCAGCCACTGGAACAGCGCGCAGCCGCCATGGGGCGTCAAGCCATGTCGGCTCAGCAGCTCGACCAGACGCTGACTGGCCTGCGCAGTGCGCTCACGCTGCAGCCGGTGCCCCTCGACGTCCGCCAGGCATGCCTGACCGAGAATCCGTGTCGGGCCGCTGACGGACCACGGGCCGATCTGCCTGGCGAGCACTTTCAGAAAACGCGACTCGGCCAGCACGAACCCCAGGCGTACGCCCGCCAGCCCGAAAAATTTGCCGAACGAGCGCAGTACGATCAGACCCGGCCGCTGGCTGTGCGCAGCGAGGCTCGCATCAGGCGTGTTGTCCATGAATGCCTCGTCCACCACCAGCCAGGCGCCGCGCTGGGCCAACCGGGCATGCCAGTCGAGCAAGCGCTCCGGCGTCAGGCTCAGGCCCGTGGGGTTGTTCGGGTTGACCACCACCAGCACGTCGAGACTGTCGATGAAGCGCTCGACCTCATGCTCCAACACTTCGCGCACCAGAAACCCGCTGCTGCGCCACGCTTCGGCATGCTCGGCATAACACGGCGACAGCACGCCGACCTTGCCCGCCTGACGCAACCGCGGCAGCGCCTGAATCGCCGCCTGCGACCCGGCCACCGGCAGCACGGCGGGGGCGCCGTAGTAAGCGCAGGCTGCCGCTTCCAGCCCATCGTCGGTTTCCGGCAGACGCGCCCAGGCCTGCGTCGGTATCGCCGGGATCGGCCATGACCACGGCGAGATGCCGCTGGAGAGGTCGAGCCAGTCCGCTTCATCGATGCCGTATTTCTGCACCGCCCCTCGCAATCGACCGCCGTGCTCAAGCATAGAATTCAGTCCCCAGGCACAAGACCAGCAACCACAGCCAGACCCCACGCTGCACCAGCTGCCAGCCCCGATCGATGGAATCAGCATCGGCAGGTGCGCCCTCGCCCAATTGCGGACGCTGATGCAACTCGCCGTGATAGATCGCCGCACCGCCCAGCTCGACGCCGAGCGCCCCGGCTCCAGCGGCCATCACCGGACCTGCGTTCGGGCTGTCCCACTTGGGCCCCTGTGTACGCCAGCAGCGCCAGGCGAGTCGGGTTTTGCCGAGCAATGCGTAGGTCAACGCCACGAGACGCGCCGGAATGTAGTTAAGCAGATCGTCGATTTTTGCCGAGGCCCAACCGAAGCGCTCGAACCGTTCGTTGCGATAGCCCCACATGGCGTCGAGCGTGTTGCACAGCCGGTACAGCACGACGCCCGGCGCGCCCAGCACGACGAACCAGAAAATGGCAGCAAACACTGCGTCACTGCCGTTTTCCAGCACGGATTCGGTGGCCGCACGGGCGACCTCGGTGGCATCCAGCTCTGAAGTCTGGCGGCTGACCAGGAAGCCGACTCGACGACGGGCTTCTTCCAGATCATTGCCGCGCAGCGCCTGCGCGACCGGGCCGACATGCTCCCCCAGACTGCGCAACCCCAGCGCGCAATACAGCGCGAGGATCTCGACCAGCCAGCCGATGTAAGGCAGCCAGCTCAAGAGGGTGATCAGCAGGGTCAGCGGCACGACCGCGATGAACCAGGCGGTGACGCCATGACTGCGCCAGCCTCGGCCGCCTGCGTTGAAACGTTGCTCGATGCGCTCGGCATATCGGCCGAACGCCACCAGCGGGTGGTTTCGTTTTGGCTCGCCAAGCAGCGCATCCAGCGCAAAGCCCGCGACGCTCAATAGCGCCACACTCATTGACTCACTCCCCATTTGTTTTGGTAAACCAGCTCGTGCAACGGCCGCGCCTGCGCCCAGCCTTCCAGCACCAGCATTGGCGCGGGATAGAATTCCTTGACCGGCCCCAGGCACAGAATCGCCAGGGGTTTTGAACCGGTTGGCATGTGCAGCAGATCGGCCAGCGCCTGGGGCTCGAACAACGAGACCCAGCCCATGCCCAGACCCTCGGCCCGCGCGGCGAGCCACAGGTTCTGAATCGCGCAGGACAACGATGCCATGTCCATTTCCGGCAGGGTCCTGCGACCAAAAATATGCTTGTCGCGATCATCCATCAGCGCGGCGACGAGCACTTCTGCGCAGTCTCCGATGCCCTCGACCTTGAGCTTCATGAAGTCATCGGACCGCTCGCCCAGCGCCTCGGCGGTGCGGACGCGCTCTTGCTCCACCTGAGCCTGAATCTGCGCACGCAGCGCGGGGTCGCTGATGCGGATGAACCGCCAAGGCTGCATCAGGCCGACACTCGGTGCCTGGTGAGCCGCTTCCAGCAGTCGCGCCAGCAACGCCGGCGCGATCTCGCCGCCGCAGAAATGACGCATGTCCCGCCGCTCGGCAATCGCACGGTAAACCGCTGCGCGTTCTTCATCGCTGAAAGCCATATCAGTCATGACAAGCCTCCGCAGCGCGCAAGAACGCTGTTTTTCTGTAGGAGCGAGCTTGCTCGCGAAGGCTGCTTGGCAGGCGCTGGATGTGTGGCTGGCTCTCCGGCCCTTTCGCGAGCGAGCTCGCTCCCACAGGGATCGGTGATTCTGCCTTGGCGGGCGCGATGGGGATTGTGGGGGCGCGGTTCATGGCAGGAACAGCGCCGCCATCGCCTGTGGATTGGACGGGAAATAGAAGTGCACGTAAGAGGCGGTCATCCGGCCGTCGCGATACACCGCTTCGGCACCGCGGCCGCCGTTGGGGCTGACGCCGCGCGCAATCGGTGTGAGTTCGGTGCTGGTCAGCGAATGATGATACGTGTGCCCGCGCAGCGTGCCTTCCGGCAGCTCGACCGCCTGCAACGCCAGCGCCGCAAGGCGTTTTTGCATGACCGCCTCGCCGTCGAGCAGACCGACCAGCTCGGCGCGCTGTCCTTCGACGTCGGTCAACGCATTGAGCAGGTACAACATGCCGCCGCATTCGGCCAGCAGCGGCTTGCCTGCCGCATGGTGCGCGCGAATGGCGTTGAGCATCGAAACGTTCTGCCCCAGGGCAACGTGATGCAGTTCCGGATAGCCGCCGGGCAGGTACAGGCTGTCGGCGCTCGGCAGGTGCTGATCGCGGATCGGCGAGAAAAATGACAACTCGGCCCCCATCGCGCGCAGCAGGTCGAGGCTGGCGCCGTAGGTGAACGCGAACGCCTCATCGTGGGCAACGGCGATGCGAACGCCCGCCAACAAAGGTTGCGCCGGGGTGATATCAGGCGCCGAAAAACTCACCGGAGGCGGCAGCGTTGCATCGCACGTACTGGCCAGCGCATCGGCGGCGACATCCAGACGCAGGTCGAGGTCGTTCAACTCGCTCGCCTGAACCAATCCCAGATGGCGGCTGGGCAGCTCGATCCCGGTCTCTCGCGACAACGCCCCGTACCAACGCAGGCCTTCCGTGAGGCTGCCTTCGAGCAGTTGCGCATGGCGCACAGTGCCGACCCGATTAGCCAGCACGCCGGCGAAAGGCAGGTCCGGTTGATAGCGGGCCAGCCCGAGCGCCAACGCGCCAAAGGTCTGAGCCATCGCCGTGCCATCGATGACACCGAGCACCGGCACACCAAACCGTCGCGCCAGGTCGGCGCTGGACGGCGTGCCATCGAACAGCCCCATGACGCCTTCGATGAGGATCAGGTCCGCCTCGGCGGCCGCTTCCCATAACAGGCGGCGACTTTCTTGCTCGCCCACCATCCACATGTCCAGCTGATACACCGGATGACCACTGGCGCGCTCCAGAATCATGGGGTCGAGAAAGTCGGGGCCGCATTTGAAGACGCGCACCTGGCGCCCCTGATTGCGATGCAACCGGGCGAGCGCTGCGGTGACCGTAGTCTTGCCCTGACCGGACGCAGGCGCTGCGATCAATACGGCCGGGCAGTGCCGGGGTTCACGCTCACTCACAATTCAATGCCCTTCTGCGCCTTGATGCCGGCGTGAAACGCATGCTTGATCACGCCGATTTCCGACACCGTATCGGACAGATCGATGAGCTCCTGTTTCGCGCCCCGGCCGGTGATCACCACGTGTTGCATGGGCGGACGGGCTTGCAGGTCGCTCAGCACACGCTCAAGGTCGAGGTATCCATGCTTCAGGGCGATGTTCAGCTCATCGAGAATCACCAGGCCGATGGTCGGGTCGCGAAGCATTTCCTGAGTCACTGCCCAGGCGGCCTCGGCAGCCGCGATGTCACGCTGGCGGTCCTGGGTCTCCCAAGTGAACCCCTCGCCCATCACGTGATAGCGCACCTGCTCGGGAAAACGGCGGAAAAACAGCTCTTCGCCCGTGCTGTTACGACCCTTGATGAACTGCACCACGCCGCACTGCATGCCGTGGCCCATGGCGCGTGCGAGCATGCCGAAAGCGGAGCTGCTTTTGCCTTTGCCGTTGCCAGTCAGAACCAGCAACAGTCCGCATTCATTGGGTGCGCTGGCAATGCGCTCGTCCATCACTGCTTTTTTGCGCAGCATGCGCGCCAGGTGGCGTTCGTCACGTTCGGGGGATTCGCTCATCTCAGCTCTCCGCTTGAGGGCAGGTGTGGCAAACGGAGGGCGCAGGCAAAGACTGACAGCACGCGTCGTCACCTCGATGGGCACGCGCCTGCGCAGAGCATCGCCCTCCGTGATGCTGTTGAATGGATCAGGCCGGTCTCCGGACTCATGAGTGGCGACACACAATCTGTCGCCTCAAGCCGCGCGCCTTCCCATGTTCGCTGAACACAGTGGCATCGTGCGTGGCATTTGCTCATTTACCGTTGCGGAGGCAGCGCCGGGATAGAGCATGAAGGCGCTCGCACCGGCTTCCCTGTTTCACCCTGTCGCCCGCGAGCGGCCCAAGGCACCTGAAACAATCGGCGAAGGTTAGAGGGTTGACTAAAGAGCGTCAATCGACTCGGCATCCGCCGCGCCGGTTGAACCCCGCGCACAGGCGCGCCTCTACTCATAGACATGCGCTTGCATGACTGCCATGAAAGGGAGATCGATCATGTTCACGCTCAGGCCCCATGCTGTGGTTTTACTGATAGTTGCAGGCGGCCTCGCCGCTTGTGGCGAGTCGTCCCGATTGCAGGTGTCCGACGGGACGGGGCCATCACCCCGCCTGCCAGAGCCGAACAAGACCTTGATCCCCACCGTCAACATCGCCCCGGCCGTCGGCTGGCCAGCCGGTGCCAAGCCCGCCGCGGCACCCGGGACACAAGTGGCGGCGTTCGCGGAGAACCTCGATCACCCGCGCTGGCTGTACGTGCTGCCCAACGGTGATGTGCTGGTCGCCGAAACCAACGAGCCGCCCAAACCCGACGATGGCAAGGGCATCCGTGGCTGGGTGATGAAAAAAGTCATGGGCCGCGCAGGCGCAGGTGTCCCGAGCGCCAACCGAATCACCCTGTTGCGCGACAACGACCACGATGGCGTCGCGGAGACCCGCACCGTGTTCATCGATCATCTGAATTCACCATTCGGCATGACGCTGGTCGGCAACAATTTTTACGTGGCGGACACCGATCGCCTGCTGCGCTTCAACTACGTCCCCGGCGAGACATCGATCAAGGGCGAGCCGCTGAAAGTCACCGACCTGCCTGGGGGTACGCTGAATCATCACTGGACCAAAAACGTGATCGCCAGCAAAGACGGCAGCAAGCTGTACGTGACCGTTGGCTCCAACAGTAACGTGGCGGAAAACGGTCTGGACGCCGAAAAAGGCCGCGCAGCGATCTGGGAGGTGGATGCCGCGACGGGTAACCACCGGATTTTCGCCTCAGGATTGCGCAACCCCAACGGCATGGACTGGGAACCGCACACCGGCAAGCTGTGGACGGCAGTCAACGAACGTGACGAAATCGGCAGCGACCTGGTGCCCGACTACGTGACGTCGGTGCAGGACGGTGCGTTCTACGGCTGGCCGTTCAGTTACTACGGCCAGCATGTGGATGTGCGGGTCACGCCGCAGAATCCAGAGCTGGTGCAGAAGGCCATCGCGCCTGATTTCGCCGTCGGCCCGCACACAGCCTCGCTCGGCCTGGCGTTCGCTGACGGGAAATCCTTGCCCGCGCCGTTCAATGAAGGGCTGTTCGTCGGGCAACATGGCTCATGGAACCGCAAACCGCACAGTGGTTATAAAGTCCTGTTCGTTCCCTTTAAGGACGGCAAGCCGAGCGGTACACCGGTCGACCTGCTGACCGGCTTTCTGAATGCGGACGAAAAAGCGCAGGGCCGGCCGGTGGGAGTGGTCAACGACAATAAGGGCGGCGTGTTGGTGGCCGATGACGTCGGCAACAAGATCTGGCGCGTGACAGCCGCGCGCACGGCGCAGGCTTCCAATTGACATCAGACCTGTAGGAGCGCGCTTGCCCGCGATGGCGGTATGTCCGGACCGGAAATATCGACTGACACGCCGCAATCGCGGGCAAGCGCGCTCCTACAAGGTAGGCGGAGGGTCAGACACTTGAGTGTCACATGACACACCGCGATCGCCAGCAAGCTGGCTCCCACAGGAATCGCGTAACTACTGGCGGGCGAGGTTCGAGGGCTGAATCACGCGCTTTGCGTTCAGCCAGGCTTTCTGCCAATACGGTTTGTCGAGGCTGTCCAGCTTGACCGTGCCGCCGGTGGCTGGCGCATGCACGAAGCGCCCTTCTCCCACGTAAATCCCGGCATGGCTGACATTCGACCCGCCGCCGGTGGCGAAAAACACCAGATCGCCGGTCTGCAGCTCGCTGCGATCGATGTTCGGCCCGCGCAGATTGATCATGTCACGCGTCGAGCGTGGCAGCGTGATTCCCGCCGCGCCCTGATACACGTAGCCGATCAGGCCGCTGCAATCGAACCCCGAATCCGGCGTATTGCCGCCCCAGCGATACGGCGTGCCGACGAGCCCGATGGCACGTAGCAAAACGTCATCTGCAAGAGGAGAAGAAAACTGCGCGGGAGCGGAAACGACAGGCCTGGAAACGACCTTTGGAGGGGATGGCGGTGGATTGCTGGAACAAGCGGCCAGCAATGCAGCCATTGAAGCAACAGCCAGGCGAACCGTAAACGACATAAACACAACAACCTTTGCGGGATGCGGCTTACTTTGCCGGGAGCCGGCGTTGCGTGCAATCAGGGATTCCCCGGTTGCACGCCAAAGCAGGGGGTGCTGCGGGCCCTGCTACCGGTGTTGGCGCTTGATTGTAGTCGAGGTCATGGCGGTCGTGGTTTCTGGAACCTTGGAAGGTGCCATGGCCAGCGCGCGCTTGGCTTCGATGAACGTCCGGGCCCAGTAGGCGTCGTCAAGACTGTCTACACGGACACCGCCACTGCGACGACTGCTGGAATGAATGAACTGATCATCCCCCAGGTAAATGCCCGCGTGGCTGACGCGACCGCGACCGGCCGTGCTGAAGAACAGCAGATCGCCAGGCTTGAGGTCGTTGCGTTTGACCAGAGGCGCGTCGATGTTGATCATTTCACGAGAAGAACGAGGCAGGCTCATGCCGGCTTCTTCGCGGAACAGATAGCCGATGAAACCGCTGCAGTCGAAACCGGAAGTGGTCGAGGTACCGCCGAAACGATAGCGGGTCCCTATCAGCGACTTGCCGCGTTCCAGGATGCTGTCGGCCAGAACCGGCAACTGGTACGGCTTGTTGTCGGAGAACTGGGCCAGCTCATCTTCGGTGGCGATCTCGTCGTCCAGCACGGAAGAAGAATAATCAGCACGCTTGGCGGCGGTCTGTGCGGTTGCGGAGTCCTTAAATTGCGGGCTCTGCGACTGTTGTTGCGACGCTGGCATCTGGGCCGCGCAGCCGAACAACAGCGAAACGAGTGCGAGAGGCACGAGGGGTGCGAAGCGATTTAGCATGGGCACGACCGTGGCTAATATGTAAAGAAGCCGAGACTATGCCTTCTATCGTCATCATTTGCAAATTCAATCGAAACAAATGTGACTTACGATGTCCTCCATCACATCTAAGGCTCTACACCTCAGAAACGCATCCATGTGATCGGAGTGATCGGTGGGCGACGGGTTTATCTCGGCGGTAAAGCCTCCCGTGACCCTCGTGCGCAACATCGGCTCGTGAATATACGGGAAGCTGGCGGTGGTTCCAATGCTGAGTACAGCATCAAAGCCTTTTGCCATCTCTTCGTACAGCATTTTCAATGCCAGCTCTGGCAGCATTTCTTCGAACAAGACGACCGGCGGCCTCAGGACGCCGTGGCATTGCGCGCATAGCGGTGGCAGCGGTCGCTCTAGATGGGCACTCAGCTGCGGATCCTCCGCCCCGCAGGACTGGCAATACAGCGGTGCCATCTGCCCATGAATTTCGATAAGCCGTTCCGGTGGGCTGCCCGCGGCACGATGATAACCGTCAACATTTTGTGTCAGCACCCAGCATTCGGGCTTGTACCGCTGCAATTGTGCGATGGCATAGTGCGCCGCATTGGGTTGCCCGGCCAGGCAAGCGCTGCCTAATTGGGCAATGTACTTCCAGCACAACGCAGGATCACGTCGCAGCATCGGCCCGGATAACGCCATTTCGATCGGCAGGCCGTCGTGGGTCTGGCCATTATAAAGACCGCCGACACCCCGATAGGTCGGCAGACCGGAATCGGCGGATAACCCCGCGCCGGTGATGATCAGAATTCTTCTGGCGTGACGCAGAGCCGCTGCGGTTTGCAGCACGAGGGTCGGATCGACCTCCGTCTGGCTCACCAGCCGAGCGTCTCTTTAAGGAAAGGAATGGTCAACTTGCGCTGCGCCTGAAGCGAGGCCTGATCGAGCTGTTCGAGCAGGTCGAACAGCGCGCTCATGCTCCGCGTACCGCGGGTCAGGATGAAATGGCCGACTTCATCGGTCAGGTGCAGCCCACGCCGGGAGGCACGCAATTGCAGGGCGCGGAGCTTCTCTTCATCCGACAGCAGACGCATCTGGAACACCAGCGCCATGGTCAGTCGGGATTTGAGATCGGCCAGTTTGACCGGCAGTTCGCGAGGAGAACAGGACGCTGCGATCAGCAGGCGCCGGCCACTGTCGCGCAAGCGGTTGAACAGGTGAAACAGGGCTTCTTCCCACTCCGGCTTGCCGACCACGGCCTGCAGATCGTCCAGACAGACCAGTTCGTACTGCTCCAGGTGGTCGAACAGCTCGACGCCTTCATCAATCACTTCAGCCATCGGCAGGTACACCGCTGGCTCGCCCAGTTGCTCAAAGCGCAGACACGCGGCCTGCAACAGGTGCGTGCGCCCTACTCCGTGCTTGCCCCAGAGATAGATGAGGCTTTCGGTCCACCCGGCGTCGGCTTCGCACAGCCGCTCGACGTAGCCGAGTGCAGCGGCATTGGCGCCTGGATAGTAATTGATGAAGGTGGCGTCATCACGCAGACGCACACTCAGGGGCAGCTGAACTGGTTTCATGCTGGCTGAACGGTTCATGACGAACCGCCAAGGGGCCTCTGTGTAAAGTCTGCAAAGTTTATACCCGCAGGCCGGGCCGCACAATGCGCCAGACCGCCTGCAAAATCAAAGGGTTGCGTCTGCACCCGGCCAGGCCGCGGATTGCCTGCGAAAGTCAGGCATTTATCCGTGATTACGGGCCACCTTCCAGGGATGGCCGAGCCCAAAAATCTGTGGAACCCCGCTTGCTCCACAGAGATCATGGCTCCCACTTGACGGTCAGAGATCCGGATCTTCCATCCCGCCATAAATATCCGAATCCTTGTACAGATCGTGGACATGACGCACCAGCACCATGATCACTGCCGCCACCGGCAAGGCCAGCAGGATGCCGGTGAAGCCGAACAGCTCGCCGCCCGCCAGAATGGCGAAGATGACCGCCACCGGATGCAGGCCGATACGATCGCCCACCAGCAGCGGCGTCAGCACCATACCCTCCAGCGCCTGTCCGACCATGAACACCGCGATGATGCCCAGCATCGGATACAGATCACCGCCGAACTGGAAGAGGCCCGCCAGGATGGCCGACCCGATCCCGATCACGAAGCCCATGTAAGGCACGATCGCCGCCAGCCCGGCGATGACACCGATCAACAGACCCAGCTCCAGTCCGACCAGCATCAGCCCTGCGGCGTAGATCACGCCCAGCGCGACCATCACCAGCAACTGCCCGCGAATGAACGCGCCGAGCACTTCGTGGCATTCGTCCGCCAGTGCGACGATCTTCTTCTCGCGATGACGCGGCAACAGGCTGCGCACCTTGGCCATCATCACGTCCCAGTCGCGCAGCAAGTAGAAGCAGACCACCGGAATGAGGACCAGATTGGTCAGCCAGCCGATCAGCGCAAGCGTCGAGGTCGTGGCCTGCGCCAGCACGATGCCGACGATATCGCCCGTCTGCCCCATGTGCTCGGAAATGGCCGCCTTGACCTTGTCGAACTTCCAGAAACCGTCCGCCAGACCCAGCTTGGCCTGCGTCCAGGGCAGTGCCGTGTGCTGCAGCCAGTCGAGGATCTGTGGCGCCAGTTCATACAGGCGATACAGCTGCTTGGCGAGCATGGGCACCAGCACCAGCAGCAGGCCCATGAAGATCAGCGTGAACAGCACAAACACCGTCACCACGCTGAGCGTGCGCGACATCTTCAGCTTTTCCAGCCGGTCCGCCAGCGGATCGCCCATGTACGCCAGCAGCAGCGCCACCAGAAAAGGCGTCAGAATCGCGTGCAGCAACCCTATAAACAGACAGAGCAGGACAACCCCGCCCAGCCAGAACCAACGACGCGTATCAGTCATTACTGCCCCTCAACCCCGGATGATGTACATCGTGCAACGTCGTTATGAACCCGCTCACCAGCGGAAGTGCAATGCAGGCGCGGAAACAACTGGCGGCTGGGCCGTTGGGGTCGGGCCGTCAACCGGCGGCTGTGCAGCGTTGACCGGCGCGCTGGCCACTTCACTCTCCGGCACCTCCTGCAATTTTGCGAGGGACAATTGCGAGCGCAACTGGTCCGCACTGCCGCTGACATCGAACACCACGCGATCCCCCTCCACCGACTTGAGGCGCCCGCCGAAAGGTTCCAGCAAGCGCAGCAGCTGCGCGTAACGCTCCAGATTCATGCCCTGCACGTCCAGCGCCATGCCGGATGACGCGCCCGGCTTGACCACGAAACGCGGCGCCAGACGCTGACTCACCGCCAGCAGCACCGCATCGGCCAACTCTGCGGAACTCGCTCCCGACGCGCTGCCCTGCTCCATCTTGTCGCCCAGCCACAGATGCCACTTGCCTTGCCACTGACCGCCATTTTCCTGCGCGTGCACGGCAAGAATCGCGTCAGAACCGTAACGCTCGGACGCCTCCTTGAGAGGCTTCACATCGTTGCCATCCAGCGTCTTCGCGTTGCCGATGCCTTGTTCGGCAAGGTCCGCCAGCGGCAGACGCAGCGGCAGACCCCGATGCTGCGCGGCGCGGCGCAACGGTTCGGCAGAGGACTGCCCGTCGCCTACCAGATTGGCGCCGTCGGTGGCATCGTTCAGCCACCAGGCCATGATTACCGGGCGATTGGAGCCCCACAATGACAGCCCCGCCTGACGCAATGCGCGGTCGGTACTGGCCGGGTCGAAATCGACCTGCAAGGTCTCGGGCGGCCCTGCGTCGTAGCCATATTGACTGATGATCTGCTGCGGATCCTTGCGCACGTCGGCAAGTCCCGGGCCTTGCGCGGCCTTGCCGTCACCGGTCAGGCGAATCACCAGGGTCTCGAGGGCCGCCTGGGTGGCGCGGGTTTTCTCGTCCGGGGTCTGACCGCTGACGGGCTCGCGAACCTGATACAGGTTGGTCACGGTCTCGGCCAGCGCCGGCAGGCTGATCAGAGACAGACAGCCCACGAACAGGCATTTCTTCAGGCGCATGAATGAAGGTGGAAGCATGGAAAATTCCCGATGGGCAAATGGCAGCGTATGGACAGCTGCGTGAAAATGTCTGGCACGACTCAGACCGCAGGTTGGCGCGAATCGCTCACTCTGGCGAAGAACTTACACCTTATATAGCCGCCGACGAACGGGCCAGCCCCGACAGCCCCCGCGATGCCTGCAATCAGGTTATTTTTTCTTCATCATGGCCCTGCCCGTCGGCCCAAGGATGGCCGCTTGAAGCCAATCCTGATAAAATCGCGCGCCTTCGCAGACCGGCGATGACACGGCCACGAGCCGTTCCCACTCGGTCGTTACCCCGAATCCCCCCTAAAGGCCTGGATCATGAGCAAGCAACCCTCCCTGAGCTACAAAGACGCCGGTGTAGACATCGACGCCGGTGAAGCATTGGTCGAACGCATCAAGAGCGTCGCCAAGCGCACCAAGCGCCCGGAAGTGATGGGCGGCCTGGGGGGCTTCGGCGCTCTGTGCGAAATTCCGGCGGGCTACAAGCAGCCGGTACTGGTCAGCGGCACTGACGGCGTGGGCACCAAGCTGCGCCTGGCGCTGAACCTGAACAAACACGACAGCATCGGCATCGACCTGGTCGCCATGTGCGTGAACGACCTGGTGGTGTGCGGCGCAGAACCCCTGTTCTTCCTCGACTACTACGCCACCGGCAAACTGAACGTAGACACGGCCGCCCAGGTGGTCACCGGCATCGGCGCTGGCTGCGAACTGGCGGGCTGCTCGCTGGTCGGCGGCGAAACCGCTGAAATGCCTGGCATGTACGAAGGCGAAGACTACGATCTGGCCGGCTTCTGCGTCGGCGTCGTGGAAAAGGCCGACATCATCGACGGCTCCAAGGTCCAGGCGGGCGATGCCCTGCTCGCCCTGCCATCTTCCGGCCCACATTCCAACGGCTACTCGCTGATCCGCAAGATCATCGAAGTGTCGGGCGCAGACATCGAATCCATCCAGCTGGACGGCAAGCCACTGACCGACCTGCTGATGGCACCGACGCGCATCTACGTCAAGCAGCTGCTCAAGCTGATCAAGGACACCGGCGCGGTCAAAGCCATGGCCCACATCACCGGCGGCGGTCTGCTGGACAACATCCCGCGCGTACTGCCTGAAGGCGCTCAAGCCGTCGTCGACGTCGCCAGCTGGACCCGTCCAGCGGTGTTCGACTGGCTGCAAGAAAAGGGCAACGTCGACGAGCACGAAATGCACCGCGTTCTGAACTGCGGCGTCGGCATGGTCATCTGCGTGGCTCAGGAACACGTCGAAGCTTCCCTCAAAGCGCTGCGTGACGCGGGCGAACAGCCTTGGGTCATCGGCCAGATCGGCACTGCTGCGCCAGGCGCCGCTCAAGTCGAGCTGAAGAACCTCAAGGCACATTGATGCCTGACATGCCTCAACCCTGTGATGTGGTGGTGCTGCTGTCCGGCACTGGCGGTAACCTGCAAGCGATGATCGACAGCTTTCAGGAAGACTCGAGCCCGGCCCGTATCCGCGCGGTGGTGTCCAACCGCGCCGATGCCTACGGGCTGGAGCGCGCGAGGAAGGCGGGCATCGAAACCCGCGTCCTCGACCATCAGGGCTATGAAGGCCGGCAGGCCTTCGACGCCGCGCTGATCGAGCTGATCGACACCTTCACGCCCGGGCTCGTTGTCCTTGCCGGCTTCATGCGAATCCTCACACCTGGCTTCGTGCGTCACTACCATGGCCGGCTGCTGAACATTCACCCCTCGCTGCTTCCCCTGTATAAAGGCTTGCATACGCACCAGCGCGTACTGGAAGCTGGCGATGCCGAACACGGCTGCAGCGTGCACTTCGTCACCGAGGAACTCGATGGGGGGCCTCTGGTCGTACAAGCTGTCGTTTCGGTAGAGTCGCATGACACGCCTGCCACACTGGCGCAAAAGGTTCACACCCAGGAACATCTGATTTATCCACTGGCCATTCGCTGGTTCGCAGAAGGACGATTGACCCTCGGCGAACATGGCGCATCATTGAACGGCCAGCCACTGGGACCCAGCGGCCACCTGATTCCGGCCCTCTAATCCAAGACAGGAGATATTATGCGTCGCGCTCTGCTCTTCGCTCTCGCTCTGTTCGCGCTCCCTGCGGTCAACGCGGCAGACCTTCAACCTTTCTCCGCCAGCTACACCGCTGACTTCAAACAGCTGCCCGTGGGCGGCGGCAGTGCCACCCGCAGCCTGGAAAAGAACGCCAACGGCAGCTGGACCCTGAGTTTCAAGGCTTCGATGATGATCGCCAGCCTGACCGAAGTGAGCACCCTCAAGGTCGACAAGGACCAGTTGCTGCCGCAGACCTACCACTTCGAACGTGGTGGCCTTGGCAAAAGCAAGACAGTGGATCTGGTTTTCGACTGGCCGACCAAGTTCATCACCGGGACCGATCGTAACGATGCGGTGAAAATCCCGCTGAACACCGGCGTCCTCGACAAGTCCACGTATCAACTGGCCCTGCAGCATGACGTGGCGGCAGGCAAGAAGAGCATGACCTACCAGGTCGTGGATGGCGATGAAGTCGACACCTACGACTTCCGCGTACTGGGCACCGAGAAGGTCGACACCAAGGTCGGCTCGGTCGATGCCATCAAGGTCGAACGCGTGCGCGATCCAACGCAGAACAAGCGCATCACGGTGATGTGGTTTGCCAAGGATTACGACTATCTGCTGGTTCGCCTGCAGCAGGTCGAAACCGATGGCAAGGAGTACAACATCATGCTGCAGGAAGGCTCGGTGAACGGTAAAGCTGTAAAAGGCAGCTGACCCAAGCCCCGCCCTCCCGAAACCCCGCCAACTGGCGGGGTTTTTTATTGGATCGGTTTCGGATCAGCCAAGGCTAATCGCTCAAGCACTGCGGCACTGATTCAGTAGCAGCGCGCTGCCGGCGATGCGGCATCTCAGGCACTGCAGGGGCGACTGGAAAATTGTCTTCGAGCAAGCTCACTCCCACCGGTTCGATGCCCGTCACACATCTTCAGCGCGACGCTGATCCTGTGGGAGCGTGGCTTGCCCGCGATACGGCATCTCAGGCACTGCGAGGGTGACTGGAATATTGCCTTCGTGAGCAAGCTCACTCCCACCGGTTCGATGCCCGTCACACATCCTCAGCGCGACGCTGATCGTGTAGGAGCGCGCCCTCGAAGCCTGATTTTCAACCGATGCATTTCCTCAGGATGCACCGGCCCCTTCCCGGCTGAAGCCGGTCCTACAGACACTGCAAGCTTTTCGTAGGACCGGCTTTAGCCGGGAAGGCGTCGGATGTCAGGAGATCGCGGGCAAGCGCGCTCCTACTCCGTTAAGGCAACCCGTTCACACATCTTCAGCGCGACGCTGACCCTGTAGGAGCGTGGCTTGCCCCGCGAACTGCCGCGCAGCGGTAGCAAAACCAATCAACTCGATTTCGCCAGGCACTCCGCATACAGCGGCCTTGCTGCCGGTTCCCGGCAGATCGCGGGCAAGCGCGCTCCTACTCCATTAAGGCAACCCGTTCACACACCTTCAGCTCGACGCTGATCGTGTAGGAGCGTGGCTTGTCCCGCGAACTGCCGCGCAGCGGTAGCAAAACCAATCAACTCGATTTCGCCAGGCACTCCGCGGCTGCACCTGCCCCCGCTCCTCAAACCTCAGAACAAAACACCGACCGCCAATTCAGCGACGCCCCCTGTTCCCCAACCGAACATGAAACTTTCTTCACGCCCTTCAAACGAGTGCGACAAAACGCCGCATCCCAGTTAAAACAATCAGTTAGCCACTGTTACCGAATCGGTAAAAAACTCTTACCGGAATCGCTCATTTACTTAGCAAGCTACCAAATCCTATAAAGGAACCACTGCGACGTCCTGCCGCAGATATCAAAGAGTCAGGAGTTTTCACTATGACGGTAACTGTTACTGAACGCGACGACGCCCACATCTCCCACGAAAGCATCGCGGATGGCATTCAAATCTGGGATGTTCGCCAGCAAGACCAGTTGGTAGGGATGTTTCACCACGAATCGGACGCACAGCGTTACGCAGCAGAGCTCGCGGAACTGGAAGCCAAGAAGGCAGCGAGCAACTCGCAATAACGGAATCGCAACAAGACAAAACCCGCCTCGGCGGGTTTTGTCGTTTCAGGCTTTACCACATCAGATCATCAGGGATCTTGTAGGCGGCATATGGATCATCGCCATCCGGCTCTTCAGTCGGCTCGCTCAACAAGACGATGCGCCGCGGATCGCGCTCCTGAACCTTGAGCGCCGCCTCGCGCGGGATGACCTCGTAAGTGCCGCCATGATGGACGATGGCCAGCGACCCGTTGCTGAGCTTGCTGCGCATCAGCGCGTTGACCGACAGGCGCTTGACCTTCTTGTCGTCGACGAAGTTGTAGTAATCCTCGGTGGTCAGCTTGGGCAGACGGGTCGCTTCGATCAGTTGCTTGACCTGCGCGGTGCGAGCTTTCTGCTCGGCCTTTTCCTGTTGCTGACGATTCAGTTCCTGGTCGCGCCTGGCTTTCTCGGCCATCGCTTCCTGCGCGGCGCGCTGGGCGGCATCGTCGGCGACGGCCTGCCCCTTGTGCACCAGACGCTGTTCTTTCTGCTTGCTCTTGGCGGCCTGCTTGGCCTGTTTTTCGTTGACCAGACCTGCCTTGAGCAACTGGTCACGAAGGGAAATACCCGCCATGTGTTTTCTCTCTCTGACTTCTCTTTCTAAACAGTCAGCTCAACCGCAGTTGGGCGTGTTCTTTTCCTGACGCTTGGCTTCGCCCCAGAGCGCGTCCATCTCTTCAAGACTGCAATCTTCAATGGGCCGACGGGCATCGCGCAAGGCCTGTTCGATAAATCGGAAACGTCGCTCGAACTTGCTGTTGGCAGCGCGCAGGGCATTTTCGGGGTCGACCTTCAGATGGCGGGCCAGATTGACCACCACAAACAGCAGATCGCCGATCTCGTCGCTGATCGCGGCCGGGTCGTTGTCGGCCATCGCTTCGAGCACCTCGTCGAGTTCCTCGCGCACTTTATCGACCACCGGCAACGCGTCGGGCCAGTCGAAACCCACTTGCGCGGCGCGCTTTTGCAACTTGCCGGCGCGCGACAATGCAGGCAGTACGTTGGGGACATCATCGAGCAAAGACAGCTGCTCCGGCACATGCGCTTTCTCGGCCCGCTCCTGGGCCTTGATCTCCTCCCAGCGATGCTTGACCTGCTCTTCACTGAGGCGCGGCGTTTCCAGAGGCGCATAAAGATCACCGGTCGGAAACACGTGGGGATGGCGCCTGATCAACTTGCGCGTGATCCCGTCGACCACGGCATCGAACTCGAACCGGCCTTCTTCGCGCGCCAGCTGGCAGTAATACACCACCTGAAACAGCAGATCGCCCAACTCACCTCGCAGATCATCGAAATCCCCGCGCTCGATGGCGTCGGCCACTTCGTAAGCCTCTTCGAGGGTGTGCGGCACGATGGTCGCGTAGTTCTGCTTGACGTCCCACGGGCACCCGTATTGCGGGTCGCGCAGCCGGGCCATGAGCGTGAGCAAGTCCTGGAGTTTGTACATAGTTATCCCTTCAGCAGCATCGAAGCCTGTAGGAGCGGGCTTGCCCGCGATTGCGGTGTGTCGTCGACCTAGTCGTCACAGGCACGACGTGTTCGCGGGCAAGCGCATTCCTGCAGGGTCACGGCGTTCTGTTACGCCGCGTCTCGATGATGTTCGGCAATTGCGAGATGCGCCCCAACAACCGGCCCAGCGCATCCAGGCCCGGGATCTCGATGGTCAGGGACATCAGGGCGGTGTTGTCTTCCTTGTTCGAGCGGGTGTTGACCGCCAGCACGTTGATGCGCTCGTTGAGCAGCACCTGAGAGACGTCCCGCAACAGACCGGAACGGTCGTAGGCGCGGATGATGATGTCCACCGGATACGTGAGCACCGGCACCGGGCCCCAACTGACCTGGATGATCCGCTCGGGCTCGCGCCCGCCCAGTTGCAGCACCGAGGCGCAATCCTGACGGTGGATGCTGACGCCGCGCCCCTGCGTGATGTAACCGACGATCGCATCGCCCGGCAGCGGCTGGCAGCAGCCGGCCATTTGCGTCATCAGATTGCCCACGCCCTGAATCTGGATGTCGCCGCGTTTGCCCGGCTTGTACCCGGATGCCTTGCGCGGAATCAGCTCCAGCTGCTCGTTGCCACGCTCGGGTTCGACCAGTTGCTGAGCAAGGTTGACCAACTGCGCGAGCCGCAGATCGCCGGCGCCGAGCGCCGCGAACATGTCTTCGGCGATCTTCATGTTGGCCTTTTCAGCCAGCTTGTCGAAGTCCACCTGCGGCAGCGCCAGGCGCGCCAGCTCGCGTTCGAGCAAGACTTTACCGGCCGCGACGTTCTGATCGCGCGCTTGCAGTTTGAACCAGTGAACAATCTTCGCCCGCGCCCGCGACGTGGTGATGTAACCCAGGTTCGAGTTCAGCCAGTCGCGGCTCGGCGTGCCGTGCTTGCTGGTGATGATCTCGACCTGCTCGCCGGTCTGCAGGCTGTAGTTGAGCGGCACGATGCGACCGTTGATTTTGGCGCCGCGGCAGTTGTGGCCGATTTCGGTGTGCACGCGATAGGCGAAGTCCAGCGGCGTCGCGCCTTTGGGCAGGTCGATGGCGTGGCCATCAGGCGTGAACACATAGACGCGATCCGGCTCGATGTCGACGCGCAGTTGCTCGGCCAGACCGCCGATATCGCCCAGCTCTTCATGCCATTCGAGGACCTGACGCAGCCAGGAGATTTTCTCTTCGTAATGATTGGAGCTGGATTTGACGTCAGTGCCCTTGTAACGCCAGTGAGCACAGACGCCCAGCTCGGCCTCCTCATGCATGGCGTGGGTGCGGATCTGCACTTCCAGCACCTTGCCTTCAGGGCCGATCACCGCCGTGTGCAGCGAGCGATAGCCGTTCTCCTTGGGGTTGGCGATGTAGTCGTCGAATTCCTTGGGAATGTGCCGCCACAGGGTATGGACGATGCCGAGGGCCGTGTAGCAGTCGCGCATCTCGGGCACCAGCACGCGAACGGCACGAACGTCGTAGATCTGGCTGAATTCCAGACCTTTTCGCTGCATTTTGCGCCAGATCGAATAGATGTGCTTCGCACGCCCGCTGATGTCGGCCTTGACCCCGGTCGCCAGCAGCTCGTTCTCCAGCTGCGACATCACATCGGTGATGAAACGCTCACGATCGAGGCGGCGCTCGTGCAGCAATTTGGCGATCTGCTTGTACTGCTCCGGCTCCAGGTAGCGGAAGGACAGGTCCTCCAGCTCCCACTTGATGTGGCCGATCCCCAGACGATGGGCCAGCGGCGCATAGATGTCGAAGACTTCCCGGGCAACCCGGTTGCGCTTCTCGTCGTCGGTGTTTTTCACCGCCCGGATGGCGCAGGTGCGCTCGGCCAGCTTGATCAGGGCGACGCGAACGTCATCGACCATCGCGACCAGCATCTTGCGCAGGTTTTCGACCTGCGCCTGAGTGCCGAGCACCAGCGACTGGCGTGGGCTGAGGCTGGCGCTGATCGCGGCCATGCGCAGCACGCCATCGATCAGTTTGGCCACCGTCGGGCCAAAACGCTGGCTGACATCGGGCAAGGGAATCTTGCCTTCGCGCACGCCGCGATAGATCACGGCGGCGATGAGAGAATCCTGATCGAGTTTGAGGTCGGCCAGGATTTCGGCGATTTCCAGGCCCGTCTGAAAACTCGACGTGCCTTCCGCCCAGAGATTCTTGGCGGCGTTGTCCTGCTGCTCGGCCTGCCGGGCAAATTCACAGGCCTCTTTCAATGCCTGTCGGTCCACTGCGAGGTCGACGCTGACCACATGATCAAGCCATGCGTCGAGATTGATACTGCCGTCTGTGTTTATCGGCTGGTGTGCTCTCACCTGTACCATGTTGCTTACCTTCCCTACGGCGCGATGAAATGCGCCATCAGTCGCCAGCCTTCTTGAAGCGCATACGCCTTGCGGGCCATGCAAGGGCGCGTGCGCGGGCCAGTCGGATTAAACGAGACTCCGTGTGAGGCGCTGACTCGATTCCTTGAGCCTGAGGCCTCACTTACTCGCTTCAAATAACGCCATCGCCTCGACATGCGCAGTCTGCGGAAACATATCGAGAATTCCGGCACGTTTTAATCGGTAGCCCTGCCTGATCAATTCGACCGTGTCGCGCGCCAAAGTTGCCGGGTTGCACGACACATAAAGTAACCGTTCAGCACCCAGGGCCTTGAGGTTTCGCACCACTTCGAACGCCCCGTCACGGGGAGGATCGAGCAGTACCGCGCGGAAACCTTCCGCCACCCAGGCCGCCTTGTCCAGCGGCTGCGACAGATCCGCCTGATAAAACTTCACATTATGCAAACCATTGCTCGCCGCGTTGCTCGTGGCGCGTTGAACCATCGTCTCCACGCCCTCCACTGCCACGACTTCGCGCGACTTGAGGGCCAGCGGTAAAGCGAAATTACCAAGCCCGCAGAACAAGTCCAGCACTCGTTCATCGGCACGAGGCTCGAGCCAGTCCAGCGCCTGGCTGATCATCGCCGTATTGACCTGTGCGTTGACCTGCACAAAGTCGCCCGGACGATAAGCCAGCGCAAGGTTCCACGGCTCCAGGCGATAGCCCAGCGCTGCCGATGGGTCCACAGGCTGCGGCTCACCTTCGCCATGCAACCACAGTTGCGCACCGTGGGCATCACAAAATGCCTTGAGCGTCGCAAGGTCGTTTTCCGCCAACGGCGCGGTGTGACGCAACAGCAGCGCATTGGCCGACCCACTGAATAACTCGACATGCCCCAGCGCCTGCGGCTTGCCCAGACTCCGCAGCATGGCCGGTAACGCCGTCATGATCGGTTGCAAGGCCTGTACCAGCACCGGACATTCTTCGATGGCGATGATGTCCTGGCTCGAGGCCGCACGGAAGCCGACGTCCAGCTGTTTGCTGCGCACGTCCCAGCGAACGGCGATGCGCGCGCGGCGACGGTAGGCAAATTCATCACCGGTCAGAGGGGCGGCCCACTCTTCAGGCTCCACACTTGCCACGCGACTCAACTGCTCGGCGAGCATGCGCTGTTTCAGGGCGAGTTGTTCGTCGTGGGGCATTTGCTGCACGCTGCAACCACCACAGCGGCCGAAATGCTTGCACGGCGCGGGCCGCCGCAACGGGCTTGCCTGAAACACGCGTTCGGTGCGCGCTTCGACGACCTTGCCGTGGGCGCCCAACACGCGCGCCTCGACTTCCTCACCCGCCAGACTGCCGGCGACAAACCAGGTCCGGCCTTCAACGAAACCGATGCCGCGGCCGTCATTGGCCAGCCGCTCGATTTTCAGACGTTGTTTCTTACCGGTCGGGACCTGCGTTGTCCGTGTGCCGCCGCTGGGCTGGAAACGCAGGCCTGAGTCACGCTTGGCCATCAGTTGGGCGCATCGTAGACACCGGTCGACAGGTAACGGTCGCCACGGTCACAGATGATCGCGACCATGACCGCGTTTTCGACTTCCTGAGACAGACGCAGCATGCCGGCCACGGCGCCGCCGGACGATACGCCACAGAAGATGCCTTCTTCGCGCGCCAGACGACGCATGACGTCTTCGGCCTCGCTCTGGGCCATGTCCATGATGCGGTCGACGCGATCGGCCTGATAGATCTTCGGCAGGTATTCCTGCGGCCAGCGACGAATGCCCGGAATCGCCGATCCATCCATCGGCTGCAGGCCGACGATCTGGATGTCGGGGTTCTGTTCCTTCAGGTAACGCGAGGTGCCCATGATGGTGCCGGTGGTACCCATGGAGCTGACGAAATGGGTGATGGTGCCGCCCGTCTGCTGCCAGATTTCCGGGCCGGTGCCGACATAGTGCGCTTCAGGGTTATCGCCATTGGCGAACTGGTCGAGCACCTTGCCGCGACCTTCGGCCTGCATGCGCTCGGCCAGATCGCGGGCGCCTTCCATGCCCTCTTCCTTGCTGACCAGGATCAGCTCGGCGCCGTAAGCGGTCATGGCCGCCTTGCGTTCGGCGCTGGAGTTATCGGGCATGATCAGGATCATGCGGTAGCCCTTGATGGCGGCCGCCATGGCCAGGGCAATGCCGGTGTTGCCCGAAGTCGCTTCGATCAGCGTGTCGCCGGAATGAATCTGCCCGCGCAACTCGGCACGGGTGATCATCGACAGGGCCGGTCGGTCTTTCACGGAGCCAGCCGGGTTGTTGCCTTCAAGCTTGAGCAGCAACGTATTACTGGTGTTCCCGGCCATGCGTTGCAGACGCACCAGCGGGGTGTTGCCGATGCAATCGGCGATGGTTGGATACTGCAGGGTCATGGCGTGTTCGCGATCCAGACATGCGGGGGTCGCCTATCATACCGGCAATCGCCCCAAGCCCATATCACGCAAAGTGAGTTCGATAGGGCGAAATGGAATAAGCGGCCGATCCAGGGCGGGACGGCGATGCCATCGTGTTCACTCTGTGGGCGCGTGATCCGGTGTGTCCGTCGGGGATCCGGCGGCTGAAAGTCAGCCTTCGCGAGCAAGCGCGCTCCTACGGGATTTGTGACTGGCGAATTCCACCGTACGGGTCATCTCTGCGGGGGTGAGTCGACTGTCTTAACTATTTCTGCTGTCAACGGCGTAACTCCCGACGCTTTCCCGGCTAAAGCCGGTCCTACGAAAAGTCTGCTGCGTCTCTAGGACCGGCTTTAGCGAGTCCTACGAAAAGTCTGCTGCGTCTGTAGGACCGGCTTTAGCCGGGAAGAGGCCGGTATGTCCGCTGGAGATCCTTTGCCAGACAGTCAGCCTTTGCGACCCAGCGCGCTCTTACAGCATTGCGGCGAGTCAGACGAGTGCTTCGACTTCTCGGGCGGGCAGGCGCATGGTCATTCGCAGCCCTTGAGCGGTGTTTTCTGCCCACATGTCGCCGCCCTGCAGGCGCAGGGAGTTGCGTGCGATGCTCAGGCCCAGGCCGAAACCGCCGTGGCCCGGTCGGGCACCGTCCAGGCGGATGAAGGGCGCGAAGATCCGTTCCAGGTCGTTGTCGTCCACGCCGCCGCCCTGATCCTCCAGCCACAGCAGCCAGTCCTCGCCTTGCCGCCTGCCGCTCAGCTGCACGACACCCTGCGGCGGAGAATGCCGGATCGCGTTGCGCAGGATATTTTCCAGCGCCTGAGCCAGCGTGTTGAGGTCGCCGCTGACCCAGCAATCGCTGTCCAGATCGCAGCGCAACTGTCGCGACGGCCAGCAGCTCTCGAAGCAGGCGTTGTCCACCAGCATGTCCCACAGCGCCAGCACTTGAATGTCTTCGCTGGGCAGTTTCTCGCGCTCGGCGTCCAGCCACGCCAGGTGCAAGGTGTCATCGACCAGACGGCGCATGCCGTCCACTTCGCGGTTCAATCGCTCGCGCAGTTCCGGCAGCGTCTGGTCGCTGTCGCAGGCGACTTTCAGGCGGCTCAGGGGCGTGCGCAATTCGTGAGAAAGGTCGCGCAGCAACTGCTGCTGAATCTGCACCGTGGACTGCAATCGCGCGGCCATGTGATCGAATGCACGATTCAGCTCGCCCAGTTCGTCCCGGCGAGAGGTCATCTGCGGTGACAGCCGGTTGGACAATCGGTCCGCACGCCAGGCATTGGCCTGCTCGCGCAGCTGGTTGAGCGGGCGAATCAGCAGCCGATACAGCCCGACGCACAGCAGCAACGTGAACAGCGCCGGGATCAGGACGTTGGTGAGCATCTGCCAGATCAGCGCGTGCCGACCGGGCTTGAAGCGCGCAGGCAACTCGATGACCAGACTGCCCGCCTGAGGGGCATCCGGGAAGGCGATCTTCAACCACGGGGCGGTCTTCTGTCGGGCGCTCATCGGCCAGTCGACACCGCGCATGAACGTCAGGCGCTGCATCTCACTGCCGCTCAGCGGCGTGCTGCTCAACGATTGCAGATCGGTGCCGATGACGCCGACCCAGCCCTGTTCGTGATGCCTGATCTCATCCAGCCATGCATCGATGCCCTGTCGCTGCCCCGTACGCCAGGCCTGCCCCGCTTCGGCGGCGTAGCGGTTGAGTACATTGCGCGCTTCGTGACTGAGGTAGGCGTTCTGATTCTCGATGTAACGGCCCCAATACCAGCTCAGCCAGATCATCAGCAGGCAAAACGCGACCAGCAGAAACACCAGTTTCCAGAACAGCGAATGGCGACCGGGGAGGCGATTACCGGACTCACGCATCGGGTGCGGCCGCTGTCAGCACGTAGCCCTTGCCCCAGACGGTACGCACCTCGCGCGCCTGATAACCGACGGCCTTGAGCTTGCGGCGGATCTGGCTTATGTGCATGTCCAGGCTGCGGTCATGCTGTGAATAGCCGCGCTGCAACACATGCTGATAAAGGAATGGCTTGCTGAGCACGTCTTCGGGGTTGCGCCACAAGGTTTCCAGCAAGCGGTATTCGCTGCGCGTGAGTTGCGCCGGCTTGCCCTCGAAACGCACGTCGCTCAAGCCTTCGTCGAACGACAGCGCATCGGCGTCGGGCTCGTCGGCCAAGACCTGTGGCGAGGGCGTCGGGGTCTGAAAGCGGCGCTCAAGATTCACCCGGCGCAGGATCGCTTCGATGCGTACCCGCAGCTCGTCGACGCTGAAGGGCTTGGGCAAATAATCGTCGGCGCCGTTGCGAAAACCGCTGATGCGATCCGCCTCCGCGCCCAGCGCCGACATGAGGATGACCGGCGTTGTATGGCGGCGGCGCAGGTGGGTCAGGATGTCCAGACCGTTCATGCCCGGCAGCAGAATATCCATGAGCACGACGTCGAAGGGCTGACGCTGCGCACGGTCCAGCCCCTCCGCGCCATCCTGGCACCAGGTGACCTGAAAGCCGCAGCGGTGCAGTTGATCGTGCACGAAAGCACCGAGCACAGGATCGTCCTCAATGGCGAGTATGCTGGGGCGTTGAATGCTGGCGGGATTCATTGGCGTCTGCGAGTGATTCTCAAGCCGGCGATTATTCAAGATTGCGTCCGGCTGGGCAATGGCGATTGATCGGGAGTTGCGGCCGGCGTCCCATCCCGTGGTTTTTTAGCCGGGATTCCTCATGCACAAGTGACTACACTGCGCAGTTATCGAGCCGTTTGGGCTGACATGGCACAGCGGTTGCCTGAATCCGTGCCGGGACTGCTGGAGAGAAAGTGTGCTGAACAAACTGGGCATCAAAGGCCGCGTGTTGCTGCTGACCCTCTTGCCGACCTGCCTGATGGCAGCGCTGCTGGGCGGTTATTTCACCTGGATGCAGCTGTCGGAATTGCAGACGCAGCTGTTCAAGCGCGGCGAAATGATCGCCAACGAGCTCGCACCGCTCTCGGCGTCCGCGCTGGGCAACGGTGACAAGCCGTTGCTGGAGCGCATCGCCGGGCAGGTCCTCGAACAAGCCGATGTGCGGGCGGTGTCGTTTCTGGATGCCGATCACAATCTGCTGGCCCACGCCGGGCCGACGATGATCAATCAGGCGCCGGTGGGTAACAGTTCGCACATGCTGCAGCGCTCGGAAAACGACGCCACGCGTTATCTGATGCCGGTGTTCGGGCGCAATCGTCATCTGACCGGCAATGTCGTGCCTGGCGAAGACGACCGCCTGCTGGGCTGGGTCGAACTGGAACTGTCCCACAGCGGCACCTTGCTGCGCGGCTACCGCAGCCTGTTCGCCAGCCTGTTACTGATCGCCGTCGGACTGGGCATGACCGCCGTGCTGGCGTTGCGCATGAGCCGCACGATCAACGCGCCCATCGCGCAGATCAAACATGTCGTCGCCCAGCTCAAAGACGGCAATCTGGAGGCGCGGTTGCCGCCGATGGGCAGCCATGAACTGGACGAGCTCGGTTCAGGCATCAACCGCATGGCCGCGACACTGCAGAATGCTCAGGAAGAGTTGCAGCACAGCATCGAGCAGGCCACCGAAGACGTCCGCCAGAATCTGGAAACCATCGAGATCCAGAACATCGAGCTGGACTTGGCGCGCAAGGAAGCACTGGAAGCCAGCCGGATCAAATCCGAGTTTCTGGCCAACATGAGCCATGAAATCCGCACCCCGCTCAACGGCATTCTCGGCTTCACTCACCTGTTGCAGAAAAGCGAGCTGACGCCGCGTCAGCACGATTACCTGAGTACCATCGAAAAGTCTGCCGACAGCCTGCTCAGCATCATCAACGAGATTCTTGACTTCTCGAAGATCGAGGCCGGCAAGCTGGTGCTCGATGCCATTCCATTCAATCTGCGCGACTTGCTGCAAGACACCCTGACCATCCTCGCTCCTGCCGCTCACGCCAAACAGCTGGAGCTGGTGAGCCTGGTGTACCGCGACACGCCGCTGTCGCTGGTCGGCGACCCGCTGCGACTCAAGCAGATCCTTACCAACCTGGTCAGTAACGCCATCAAGTTCACCCGCGAAGGCACCATCGTCGCCCGCGCGATGCTGGAGGATGAACAGGACGACAGCGTTCAGCTGCGCATCAGCGTGCAGGACACCGGCATCGGCCTGTCGAGCCAGGACGTGCGCGCGCTGTTCCAGGCATTCAGTCAGGCCGACAACTCGCTGTCCCGTCACTCCGGCGGCACCGGGCTGGGGCTGGTGATTTCCAAGCGCCTGATCGAGCAGATGGGCGGGGAAATCGGCGTCGAAAGCACGCCCGGCGAAGGGTCGGAATTCTGGATCAGCCTGACGCTGCCAAAAACCCGCGACGACCTGGATGACTTGCCCGCACCGCCCTTGATGGGGCGCCGTGCCGCGGTGCTGGAGCATCACGATCTGGCCCGCCAGGCGCTGGAGCATCAGCTGGAGGATTGCGGCCTGCAACCGATGGTGTTCAACAATCTGGAGAACCTGATCAATGGCGTGACGGTGGTGCATCAGACGCCCCACGCCATCGAGATGGCGGTACTGGGCGTGACTGCTCACGAACTGCCGCCCGAACGGCTGCGTCAGCAGATCTGGGATCTGGAGAACCTGGACTGCAAGGTGTTGGTGCTGTGCCCGACCACCGAGCAGGCGCTGTATCAGTTGTCAGTGCCCGACGCCTACACTCAACTGCAGGCTAAACCGGCGTGTACGCGCAAATTGCGCCGCGCGCTGTCGGAGCTGATCAACCCCAAACAGCTGCGCAACGAGGTGCCGGAGCCGATGTCCAGCCGGCCGCCGCGAATCCTCTGCGTCGACGATAACCCGGCGAACCTGTTGCTGGTGCAGACGCTGCTCGAAGACATGGGCGCCAAGGTGCTGGCCGTGGACAGCGGCTACGCAGCGATCCAGGCGGTGCAGGATGAACCCTTCGATCTGGTGCTGATGGACGTGCAAATGCCCGGCATGGACGGGCGCCAGGCCACCGAAGCGATTCGCAGCTGGGAGACTGAGCGCCACGTCACGTCGCTGCCGATCGTCGCGCTGACGGCCCACGCCATGGCCAACGAAAAGCGCGCGCTGCTGCAAAGCGGCATGGATGACTACCTGACCAAGCCGATCAGCGAACGGCAACTGGCGCAGGTGGTGCTCAAGTGGACCGGGCTGGCGCTGCGCAATCAGGCGCCGGAGCGGCACCATGAGGTGGCTCAGGGCGGCGTCAACCTGCAGGTGCTCGATCACGAAGAGGGTTTGCGTCTGGCCGCCGGTAAAGCCGACCTCGCGGCCGACATGCTGGCGATGCTGCTGGCTTCGCTGGACACTGACCGCGAGGCGATTCGCAGCGCGCGCGAGGCCGACGATCACGTGGGGCTGATCGAACGCGTGCATCGCCTGCACGGCGCAACCCGCTACTGCGGCGTGCCGCAACTGCGGGCTGCGTGTCAGCGCACCGAAACGCTGCTCAAGCAGGACTCGCCGGACAGCGACAAGGCCTTGGACGACCTGGAAAAAGCCATCACGCGACTGGAGATCGAAGCCCGGGTGAGTGCTTGATACGAGTCAATATCCGTTTGAGGGTGATGGGTATTATGTAGGCATGAGCTTGCTTCGGTAGAACATGAGTTTTCGCGAGCAAGCTCGCTCACACAAGGGTTTGGCGTTGCTGCTGCCCTTCGAGTGCGGCACAAAACCTGTAGCTGCGGCGTTTCTTAAAAACCAAGGAGCAACCATGCGTACCCTCCTCTACAGCAGCCAGACCTACGACCGCGAAAGTTTCCTCGCCGCCGACGTGCCTTCTGATATCGAGCTGCATTTCCAGCCTGCGCGGCTGACGCTCGACACGGTAGCGCTGGCCGATCAATACGAGGTCGTGTGCGCCTTCATTAATGACGACCTCGGCGCGCCGGTTCTCGAGCGCCTGGCTGCCGGCGGAACCCGGCTGATCGCCTTGCGTTCGGCAGGCTTCAATCATGTCGACCTGCCCGCAGCGAAGCGTCTGGGTCTGGAGGTCGTGCGCGTTCCGGCCTACTCGCCTCACGCCGTGGCCGAACATGCGGTCGCGCTGATCATGTCCCTGAACCGGCATCTGCACCGGGCTTACAACCGCACCCGTGACGGCGATTTTACCCTGCACGGTCTGACCGGATTCGACCTGGTGGGCAAGACCGTCGGCGTGGTGGGCACCGGCCAGATCGGCGCGACCTTCGCCCGCATCATGGCGGGTTTCGGCTGCCGATTGCTGGCGTACGATCCCTGCCCTGCCGAGCAGGTTGAAGCGCTCGGCGCGCGTTATCTGCCGCTGGAACAGCTGCTGGCCGAGTCGCAAATCGTCAGCCTGCATTGCCCGCTCAACGAACACACTCGCCACCTCATCAACCGGCAATCGTTGAGCGGCATGCAACGCGGGGCGATGCTGATCAACACCGGTCGCGGCGCGCTGGTCGACACGCCGGCACTGATCGAGGCGCTGAAAAGCGGGCAACTGGGCTATCTGGGGCTGGATGTGTATGAGGAGGAAGCGCAGCTGTTCTTCGAGGACCGCTCCGACCTTCCGCTGCAGGACGATGTCCTCGCACGATTGCTGACCTTCCCCAATGTAGTCGTCACCGCCCACCAGGCTTTCCTGACCCGAGAGGCGCTGGGTGCGATTGCGCAGACCACGCTGGATAACATCCGCTGCTGGGCGGCCGGTACGCCGCAGAATCAGGTGTAATCACGCTGCCTATGGCGTGAGTGTTTACGCGCAGGACCTCCGGATAACCGATGTTAAGAGGCTGCGCCGACGCCTCGGTCAGTAAGCTCCCTGCCATGACGTCGCCCCTCGATCGACGCCCATCCTGCGCGTGGCGCCGGTTCGTCCGTCCGCCTACCGGCAGCGGGCATCGGCGATCTAAAGTGTTAGGATGCGCCGCCTATCTGGAGACCCTCATGGCCGAACACGATTTTCGCTACAGCATGCTCACCCCGCACCACACCCTGATCGAGTGCCGCAGTCTGGCGGTCGGGCGTTATCAAGTGACCGGCAACGGTGGTTCGATCAAACACGACGACGTGTTGCTGGTCACCGTCAAGGGCAGCAAAGACCTGTACATGCGCCTGAACGTGGAAAAAGTCCGCCACCTGATCAACCCGCCCGGCCAATGGGTGGCGGTGGCCAACGGCCCGGCGTTCACCGAGCTTGCGATTCATCAGTGGAAGGTCAACTGCAACGGCTGTGGCAAAGAGCAGGATATCGAGTTCATGGTCGACGGCAAGGACGGCAAGAAAGCCCTGAAGCCCGCCGCCACCGCGCGCATCGCGGAACTGGGCTGGAAAACCGTCGGTGAGAACCATCTCTGCCCGGCCTGCGCGAAAGCCGCCGCATGAAAGGCCTTCTGCTGACGTTGCTCGCCACCGCCCTGTTGACGGGCTGCGCGACGGACACCGATGCGCTCAAGCGCGATCATGGTTACGTGCTGGAGTGGATCGGCGAGCGTCCGCTGATCGATAACAGCCACCTGACCATGACCCTGGGCAAAGACGGCCGGGCGTATGGCAATGCCGGTTGCAATCACTGGTTCGCGTCCTATCAGCTGGACGGCGATGCCATCCACTTCGGCCCGGTCGGCAGCACGCGCAAGCTGTGCGCGCCCGCGCTGATGGAACAGGAACACCGATTCCTCGAAGCCATCGGCAAAGTCGAGCACTGGGATGTATCCGAGGTCGAACAGCTGCAGCTGTGGCCTGCGCAGGGTTTGCCCCTGAGGTTCTGGCCCGAAGAGGGTTGAACGCCCGAGCGCAGCAGCGCTCGCCCGCGATGGGCTGGTGATGGCCGCCGAACAGGTCTCAAGCAAATCGCCATCGCGGGCAGTGCGCGCTTACAAATGCGTGACCAGAGCTTCCTGAATCAACCCTTGCCTTTCAACTCCGCCAGTTTCTGCGCCACGCCCGCGGCGGTCTGCTCACCCATCAACTGCTCACGCACTTTGCCCTTGTCGTCGATGATATAGGTGACCGGCAGCGCTTCGCTTTTAGGCAGGTCGTACTGGTCGGCAGGGTCCTGCGCCAGTACGGTGAACCTGATGCCCAGCGCGTTACTGGCGCTTTTCAGGTCGTCGCCCTGAAGGTTGTCGAAATTCACGCCGAACACGCTGACCTTCTGCCCGTTCATCTGATCGGACAGCTTGTTCAGCTCGGGGATTTCGGTCCGGCACGGGCCACACCATTCGGCCCAGTAATTGACCACCAGCCAATGTTTGTCGACCCGCTCGCTGGCCACCTTCTGCCCGTTCTGATCGGTGCCCAGATCGACCCCGCAACCGCTGAGCAACACACTTCCCAAAAGCGCTATTGTCGCCGCCAACCGCCTTGCCATGATGCTTGTTCCTGTATGGAAAACCGACTCGGACTGCGCCCCAGTGGCGCGCGATATTGGTCTTTGTCGTCACGCCTGTAGAATAGCCGCCACCTCACGCTAGATGCGACCTGCAAATGACCGATCTGACGCTTTATCACAACCCACGCTGCTCCAAGTCACGTGGCGCGCTGGAATTGCTCGAAGCCCGAGGCCTTGCGCCGACCATCATCCGTTACCTGGAGACCCCGCCGGACGCCGCGCAGCTGCGCGAACTGCTGGGCAAGCTGGGCATTGGCGCCCGCGCCTTGCTGCGCACCGGCGAGGACGAGTACAAGGCCCTGAACCTGGCCGACGCCAGCCTGAGCGACGAGCAACTGATCGCGGCCATGGCTGCTCACCCCAAGCTGATCGAACGCCCTGTTCTGGTCGCTGGCGACAAGGCCGTGATCGGCCGCCCACCGGAAAAAATCCTGGAGATCCTGCCGTGAGCGCGCCCTACATTCTGGTGCTGTTTTACAGCCGCAACGGCTCGACCAGCGAAATGGCCCGGCAGATCGCCCGGGGCATCGAGATGGGCGGGATGGAAGCCAGGCTGCGCACCGTGCCAGCGGTTTCCACCGAATGCGAGGCCGTGGCGCCGAGCATTCCGGACACCGGCGCACTGTACGCCACCCTCGACGACCTGAAGAACTGCTCGGGCCTGGCGCTGGGCAGCCCGACCCGTTTCGGCAACATGGCCGCGCCGCTCAAATACTTCCTCGACGGCACCAGCAACCTGTGGCTGACCGGGGCATTGGTGGGCAAACCGGCCAGCGTGTTCACCTCGACCGCCAGCCTGCACGGCGGCCAGGAAACCACGCTGATGTCGATGCTGCTGCCGTTGCTGCATCACGGCATGCTCATCACCGGCCTGCCGTACAGCGAAGCTGCCCTGATCGAAACCCAGGGTGGCGGCACGCCTTACGGCGCCAGCCATCACGCCGGGGCGGACGGCAAACGTCCACTGGATCAACACGAAACCACCCTGTGCCGCGTGCTCGGTCAGCGCCTGGCGAAAACCGCGCTGCTGCTGGATCCGTCGCGTGGCTAAAGCGCTCAAGGCCCTGCCCTCTCTGGAATGGCTCGAACCTCGGGTTCGCTGGAGCCGGGTGGCGGCCTTGTCGTGCTTTTTCGGGCTGATCGCGTTGCTGACGGCGTACTACCTGATCGTCGCCGACCTGCATGGCGCGCGGCCCTGGGTGATTCTTTCGATTGAACTGGTGCCGCTGCTGGTGCTCACACCGGGAATGATCAGCGGCAGCGCGCGCGGACATTCCTGGACGTGTTTCGGGGTGAACCTGTATTTCATCAAGGGCGCGCTGGCGGCCTACGATCCGAGCCGCATGGTGTTCGGCGTGCTGGAAATGCTGGCCAGTCTCGCGGTGTTCACCAGCGCCCTGCTGTATGTGCGCTGGCGGTATCAACTCAACCGCAAGCTCGCCGCCTTGTAGAAGCGCGCTTGCCCGCGATTACAGTGTGTCGGAGCCATCAACGATTTCAGGCGCACCGGCGTCGCGGGCAAGCGCGCCGCTACAGGGGTATGGCTCAAATTTCGTTTTGGAGAGGGCATGCAAGACTACAAATGGCTCAATGAATACTGCTTGAATCGCTTTGGATCCGCCGCCGCCCTTGAGGCGCATCTTCCCAGTCCCGCCACCCCCAGACGCCTCGAGGCGATCAGCAACGATCGCTACCTCTCGACGCTGGCCCTGCGCGTGTTTCGTGCCGGTCTGAAGCACAGTCTGGTGGACGCAAAATGGCCGGCTTTCGAGCAGGTATTCTTCGGCTTCGATCCGGAAAAAGTGGTGTTGATGGGCGCCGATCATCTTGAGCGGTTGATGCAGGATGCGCGGATCATTCGTCATCTGGGCAAGCTCAAGAGCGTGCCGCGCAATGCGCAGCTGATCCTCGATATCGCCCACGAATACGGCAGCTTCGGTCACTTCATCGCGCAGTGGCCTGTGACTGACATCGTCGGCCTGTGGCGCTACCTGGCCAAACACGGCAACCAGCTGGGCGGGCTGTCCGCGCCGCGCTTTCTGCGCATGGTCGGCAAGGACACGTTCATCCCGACCTACGACGTCGTCGCCGCGCTCAACGCGCAGAATATCGTCGACAAAGTGCCGAGCAGTCAGCGCGATCAGGCGGCAGTGCAAGCGGCGTTCAACGAATGGCATGAGCAGAGCGGCCGTCCCATGTGCCAGCTGTCGATGATGCTGGCGTACACGGTCAACCACTGATCTTTTTTCGCGTCGACCTGCCGGGCAGTGGCTGTAAGGAATCGGAGGTCGTATACAATATCCGCCACTCCGTCACTGCCGAGCCATCCGCGTGCCCTTCATTCTCCCAGACGCGCCTAATTTAGGCGTCGCCCCCTCGGCGTCCGAGGTCATCTCCCGATTCCTGCGCGAATCGATCATTTCTGGCCAGTTCGCCGAAGATGAGCCCATTCGCCAGGATGACATTGCCCGCGTGTTCAACGTCAGCAAGATCCCGGTGCGTGAAGCGCTCAAACGGCTCGAGGCAGAAGGCCTGGTGCAGTTTCAGCGGAACAAGGGCGCGGTGGTCACACGGATTTCCGAACCTGAGCTGGCGCAGATTTTCGAGGTGCGCGTGCTGCTCGAGGTGCAGGCCATTCGACTGGCTGTGCCAAGGTTGACTCAGGCTCAGATCGAACGGGCGACGGCAATCTGCGACGAGTTCGTCGGCGATGACGATATCGGTCGCTGGGCCGAGCTCAACTGGGCCTTTCACACGTGTCTGTATGAAGCGGCGCAACGGCCGTTTCTGCTGAACATGATTCGCTCGATTCACGACAAGGTCGAACGCTACCTGCGCGTGCAGATGAGCTTTGAAGAGGGCAAGGAGCGCGCCGATCGCGAGCACCGCGACATCCTCAAGGCCTGTGCCGATCGTGATGTCGACAAAGCCGCCGAATTGATCGAACACCACATCATCGGCGTCTGCCGAGCGCTTTACGCCCACCTGCCCAACGCCGCGATTTCCGAAATCTGACGGCATGCCGGCTGTGCCGATTTCGTCATTCTCAAGGACGAAATCGGTCAAGACCCCGAGGCGCTTTGACGCCAATCTGAAGACCGATCATGCGAGCGATTGCAGTGCGTGCAGAGTCGTGCGTCTGACATACCGCAATCGCGAGCAAGCTCACTCCCGCAGGAGTGCGCGTCTGCCCACCGCTACCGCCAATCTTCTCCACCTTGGGGTGAATTCATGAAGCGCATCCAGATCCTTGATTCCCACACCGGCGGCGAGCCGACACGGCTGGTGCTGGACGGTTTTCCCGACCTGGGTGTCGGCAGCATGGCGCAACGGCGGCAGTTGCTCGCCGATGAATTCGATGACTGGCGCGCCGCGACCGTGCTGGAACCGCGCGGCAGCGATGTGCTGGTGGGTGCGCTGCTGTGCAAACCGGTGGACCCGCAAGCCTGCGCTGGGGTGATTTTCTTCAACAACACCGGCTATCTGGGGATGTGTGGCCACGGCACCATTGGCCTGGTGGTGTCGCTGGCGCATCTGGGCAAAATCGGTCCCGGCGTCCACCGCATCGAAACACCGGTCGGCACGGTTCAGGCGACGCTGCACGAAGACCGTTCGGTAAGCGTCGACAACGTGCCGTCCTATCGCTACCGGAAAAGCTTCATCGTCGATGTGCCGGGGCTGGGCAACGTCACCGGCGACATCGCCTGGGGCGGCAACTGGTTCTTCCTGATCGCCGATCACGGCCTGAGCGTGACGGGCGACAACCTGGACGCCCTCACCGATTACACCTGGAAAGTCCGTCAGGCGCTGGAGAGCCAGGGCATTCGCGGCGAAGACGGCGGCGTCATCGACCACATCGAGCTGTTCGCCGACGACGATCACGCCGACAGCCGCAATTTCGTTCTCTGCCCCGGCAAAGCCTACGATCGCTCGCCGTGTGGCACCGGCACCAGCGCCAAACTGGCGTGTCTGGCGGCCGACGGCAAGCTGCAACCCGGCGGGATCTGGCAGCAGGCCAGCGTCATCGGCAGCCAGTTCGAGGGCAGTTTCGCGTGGCAGCACGGGGAGCGGCAACTGGGCGACCGCATCGTGCCGACCATTCGTGGCCGCGCCTACATCAGTGCCGAAGCCACCTTGTTGCTGGACGACGAAGACCCGTTCGCCTGGGGTATCCGCGCTTGATCGACCGTCAGGCGATGCAGGGCAACGTGGCCGACGTGATCATCGTCGGCGGCGGCATCATCGGGGCTGCGTGCGCCGACGAACTGGCCAGCCATGGCCTGCGGGTGCTGGTGCTGGACTGCCAGCGCCCGGCCGCGACCGCTGCGGGGATGGGCCACCTTGTGGTGCTGGATCACAGCCCGGCGGAGCTGGCGCTGGGTGAGTATTCGGTGCGGGCGTGGCGGGAACTGGCACCGCAGCTTCCCGACGACTGCGCCATGCGCAACAACGGCACGCTGTGGCTGGCGTGCAATGAAGAAGAAATGGCCGAGGCCGAACGCAAGCATCTGGCGCTCAACGCGTATGGGCTGACCTGTGAGCTCATGTCCGGGGGGCAACTGGCGGCGGTCGAGCCGTCTCTGCGGTCCGGGCTGTCTGGCGCTCTGCGGGTCAAGGGCGACGGCATTCTGTACGCCCCCAATGCGGCGCGCTGGCTGTTGCAGCGTCGACCTGAACAGGTGCGCCAGCAGCGCGCTGAAGTCATCGAAGTGCAGGGCCATCGCGTCCGTCTGAAAACCGGCGAGTGGTTGCACGCCACGGCGGTCGTACTCGCCAACGGTATCTATGCCCGCGACCTGTGCGCCGACCTGCCGCTTCAGGCCAAGAAAGGCCATTTGCTGATCACCGATCGTTACCCGGCGCAGATCACGCACACGCTGGTCGAGCTGGGTTATGTCACGAGTGCGCACAAAGGCAACGGGCCTTCCGTGGCGTTCAACGTGCAGCAGCGGCCGACAGGGCAACTGTTCGTGGGCTCCTCGCGTCAGTTCGACAATCACGATCCCGAGGTCGATGCCGCGATGCTGGGACGGATGCTGCGCCGGGCGATGGAGTTTCTGCCTGACCTTGGCCAGATGAACGGCATTCGCAGCTGGACCGGTTTTCGTTCGGCCAGCCCCGACGGCCAGCCGCTGGTGGGCGAGCACCCTTTGCAGCCTGGCTTGTGGCTGGCGGTGGGACACGAGGGGCTTGGCGTGACCACCGCCCCAGGCACCGCGAGGCTGCTCGCCGCGCAGCTGCTGGGTCTGCCGACTCCCCCCTCGCTGCAGGCGCACCTGGACGCGTACCTGCCGCAACGTTTTATCGGAGCCCACGCCCATGCCTGAATTGATCATCGACGGCCAGCCCCTGCGCGTCGCCCAAGGCACCACCGTTGCCGCAGCGCTGATGTCCGCGGGTGACCGCTGCAGTCGCACGTCGGTCAGCGGCCAGCGTCGGGCGCCGCTGTGCGGCATGGGCATCTGCCAGGAATGCCGGGTCAACGTCGACGGTCTGCGCCGACTGGCCTGCCAGACGCTGTGCCGCGACGGGATGCACGTGGAGACGCGACCGTGAGCCGGCCTGTCGATCTGCTGATCATCGGCGCGGGCCCTGCTGGCATGGCCGCAGCCCTGGCCGCGGCGCCCAGCGGCATCAACATTGCGTTGCTGGACGACAACCCCGTGCCAGGCGGACAGATCTGGCGTGACGGCCCGCAGGCGCAACTGCCCGGGCTGGCCAGTGACATGCGCGCGCAACTGGCCCGTCATCCCAACATTCATCTGCACAGCGCCTGCAAGGTCGTCGCCCTCGCCGGCCACAAACGGCTGCTGCTCGAAGACCCTGAACGGGGCTGGCTGCTGAGCTACCACAAGCTGATTCTGTGCACCGGCGCGCGTGAGCGGCTTTTGCCGTTTCCCGGCTGGACGCTGCCCGGTGTGACCGGCGCCGGCGGCCTGCAAGCTCTGATTAAAGGCGGCCTGTCGGTAGAAGGTGAGCGCGTGGTGGTCGCAGGCACCGGGCCGCTGCTGCTCGCGTCGGCCGCAACCGCCAGAAAGAACGGCGCAAGGATCGTGCGCGTCGCCGAGCAAGCCGGGCCAGGTGCGGTCGGCCGGTTTGCAATGGGGCTTTGGCAATGGCCGAACAAAGCGATTCAGGCGCTGACGTTGTTCAGCGGCGCTTACCGGACAGCGGCCCATGTTGTCGAGGCGCTGGGCTCGGACCGACTTGAAGCGGTGCGAATCCAGATGGGTGAGCGCGTCGAGGAAGTCGCTTGCGAACGGCTGGCCTGCGGGTTCAGTCTGGTGCCGAACGTCGAGGTCGCCAAGGCCCTGGGCTGTGAGGTGCGGGATCAGGCGATCGTGGTGGACGACTGGCAGGCGAGCACGCTGACCGATCATTACGCGGCCGGGGAATGCACCGGTTTCGGCGGCAGCGAACTGGCGCTGGTCGAGGGCCGGATTGCCGGGCTCGTGGCGATCGACCGTCAGGACCAGGCGCGTGCGCTGTGGCCTCAGCGTCAACGCTGGCAGCGGTTTGCCGACCGGTTGAACCGTGCGTTTGCCCTCGATCCGGCCTTGAAGCGACTGGCCGCGCCGGACACGCTGGTGTGCCGCTGTGAGGATGTGGCCTACGCGAGCCTCGTCGAGCATGGCACCTGGAGCGCTGCGAAACTCAACACCCGCTGCGGCATGGGCGCCTGTCAGGGCCGCATCTGCTCGACCGCCGCGCAAACCCTGTTTGGCTGGGAGCCACCGGTGTTGCGCCCACCGTTCAGTCCGGCTCGCATCGCGACGCTGGCGTGCCTGGACGAAGCGGAACCTGCGGCCTGACGGCCGGTGAGGTCCGTCCTGCTTATTGCCGCTTTCTAAGCAGCGCCACATTGCCGCATGATCGACCCTGCCCATCCGTCCGGCCGCCCTGATGATGAACATGATTGACCTGCTGCCTGCCTCGCCCCTGCGCGACCTCGATCAATTGCTGACCAGTCTGGAACTGGTTGCGCCGTTGTTCGATGCAATTCCCGGCGTGGTGTTTTTCATCAAGGACGCCAATGCGCGTTATGCGCTGGTCAACCAGACGCTGGTGCAACGGTGCGGTTGCAGAGAGAAGCAGCAGATCGTCGGGCTGACCGCCGAGCAGGTTTTCCCGGCGCGGTTCGGCCCGCTGTACACCGCGCAGGATCGGCGGGTTCTGGCCGATGGCAGACAGCTGAGTGATCAGCTCGAGCTGCACCTCTATTACGGCAATCAGCCGATCTGGTGCCTGACCCACAAGATTGCCTTGCGCGACCATCAAGGGGCGATCATTGGTCTGGCCGGAATATCCCGGGATTTACAGACCCTGCAAACCACACACCCGGCGTATCAGAAGCTGGTCGAAGTCGATGCTTATATTCGCCAGCATTTCGCGCGCTCCATCACCCTTGAGGAACTGACCGCCATCGCCGGGCTGTCGATTGCCCAGCTGGAGCGCCACTGCAAGCGCATTTTCCAGCTCACGCCGCGCCAGATGATTCACAAAGCGCGACTGGGCGAAGCGTCGCGGCTGTTGCGCGAGGACCTGTCGATCACCGAGGTTGCCTTGCGTTGCGGGTACACCGATCACAGCGCGTTCAGCCGGCAATTCAAGGCGTTGACGGGCGTGTCGCCCAGTCAGTATCGGGATGCGCAGCAGCAGAACTGATACCGCGCTCACCAACGTGCATCTATGAAGCACTGCGTGGTTTTTTGCTCCTTTATGTAACACCTCTGGTGCCCCGGCAGGCCCCTGCCCTGTCGGCAGGCCGCCCATCCAAAGCCCTGCAGCACGTGATGGCAAATCGGGCACGCACCGTGCATATGAAATATCGTATACGAAATTACTTATCCGGCCGTTCCATTACTTGCATCCACCGAGGCTTCTATGAAAAAGCATGCTGTTGCCGTAGCCCTCCTCGCTGTAATGAGTTCCTCTTTCATCAATACTGCCTTTGCCGACAAGCTCGATGACATCATCGACTCCGGCAAATTGCGCTGCGCCGTGACCCTGGACTTCCCGCCCATGGGTTCGCGCGATGACAAGAACAACCCGGTCGGATTTGACGTCGATTACTGCAACGATCTGGCGAAGGTGCTCGGGGTCACCGCCGAAGTGGTGGAAACGCCGTTTCCGGACCGGATTCCGGCCTTGGTCTCGGGACGCGCCGACGTCATCGTCGCTTCGACGTCCGACACGCTGGAGCGGGCAAAAACCGTGGCGATGACCATTCCCTATTTCGCCTTTCAGATGGTCGTCCTGACCCGCGACAACACCGGCATCGGCAAATACGACGACCTCAAGGGCAAGAACGTCGGCAACACCAGCGGCACCTATGAAGCCATCGCGCTGGAAAAAGACCAGAAGGCCTGGGGCAGCGGCAGTTTCCGCGCCTACCAGACGCAGAACGACACGATCCTGGCCGTCGCTCAAGGCCACATCGACGCGACCGTGGTCACCAACACCGTCGCCGCCGCCACGCTCAAATCCGGGAAATACAAAGGCCTGAAAGTCGCGGGCAACGCGCCATACGTCATCGATTACGTGTCTCTGGCAGCCAAGCGCAACGAATACGGGCTGATCCATTACCTCAATTTGTTCGTCAACCAACAGGTGCGCACCGGCCGTTATGACGAGCTGTGGAAGAAGTGGGTCGGTGACGAAATCAAGCCGGCCAACCTGACCGTGCCGGGGGTTTATTACTGAGCGTGGAGTTGACATCCCCCTGTAGGAGCGTGGCTTGTCCCGCGACCTGCCGGAAACCGGCAGCAAATTCAGCGCATGCGTGGGGCCTGATACACCGCATGCGCAGGGTTACGACGACTACGTCGCCGCTCGCGGGACAAGCCACGCTCCTACAAGGGATCGCATCTGGTTTGACTACCTCATTCAGGAGCCCACGATGTCTGAAGTTTCGTTAAACGGCCGTTGTCTGGTCGCAGGCGCTGCCCAGGGCGAGCTGTTGTACGCCGATGTCGGCCTGAGCTTCTGGGGCGGGGTCGAGCCGTTCACCGGCGAAGTGATCGATCGCCATCACCCGTTGAGCGGCCAGATCATCACCGGACGGGTGCTGGCGATACCGAGCGGACGCGGTTCGTGCACCGGCAGCAGCGTGTTGCTGGAGCTGATCCTCAACGGTCACGCGCCTGCAGCACTGGTCTTCGAGCGGGTCGAAGACATTCTGACCCTCGGCGTGCTCGTCGCCGAGCAACTGTTCGGCCACTCGATTCCGGTCATCAGCCTGGGCGAGGCAGGGTTCGCCGCATTACGCCCAGTGAAATTCCTGCGCGTCGACGGCGCCCGTGTCACGGCATTCGACAGCGCCCCGCCTGCACTGCCCGCTCAGTCGCCACGCCAGGCGAGTCGCGTCAGCCAGACCATCAATCTGAGCGAGATGGATCAGAGTTTTCTCGACGGCACCTATGGCAAAGCCGCACAAGTGGCAATGGGCATCATCCTGCGCATGGCCGAGCTGCAAGGGGCGACAGAACTGCTGGACATCACCCAGGCGCACATCGACGGCTGCATCTACACAGGCCCGGCGAGTCTGCGTTTCGCACGGCAACTGGTCGAATGGGGCGCCAAAGTGCGCGTGCCGACCACCTTGAATTCGATCTCGGTAGACAAGCGTCGCTGGCGCGAGCTGGGGGTCGATCCGGCGCTCGGCGAACCCGCCAGTCAACTGGGTGACGCGTATCTGGACATGGGCGCCCGCGTCAGTTTTACCTGCGCGCCCTATCTGCTGGACAGCGCGCCAGAGCTGGGCGACCAGATCGTCTGGGCCGAATCCAATGCGGTGGTCTACGCCAACAGCGTGATCGGCGCGCGCACCCTCAAGTACCCGGACTACCTCGACATCTGCATCGCCCTGACCGGCCGCGCGCCAAACATCGGCTGCCACCTGACGCAGCAACGCCTGGCTGCCCTGCGCATCGACATTCCTGCGCTCGACCGGCTGGACGACAGTTTCTACCCACTGCTGGGCTATCACATCGGCCTGCTCTGCGGTGCCGAAATCCCGGTGGTCTGCGGCCTGGAGCACAAAGGCCCGACCCTGGATGACCTCAAGGCCTTCGGTGCCGCGTTCGCCACCACGTCGGCTGCGCCCATGTTTCACATCGCCGCCGTCACGCCTGAAGCCACCACCGTCGAACTCGCCCTGGGCGGACACCCTCCCGCCCGAACGCTGAGCGTCAGCGAAACCGATTTACTGCACAGCTGGCGCGAACTGAACAGCGCGCAGAGCCCGGAGGTCGACGCGGTGACGCTGGGTAATCCGCACTTTTCCCTGAGCGAATGCGCAAGCCTGGCAGAACTGTGCCAAGGCAAACGCAAGCACGAGCGCGTCGCCATCGTCATCACCTGCGGTCGCGCCACGCTGGAGCGCGCGCAACAGGCCGGGTACGTCGCCACGCTGGAAGACTTCGGCGTGCAATTCGTCACCGACACCTGCTGGTGCATGCTCGCCGAACCGGTCATCCCGCCGACCGCCCGAACGCTGATGACCAATTCGGGCAAATATGCCCACTACGCACCCGGTCTGGTGGGCCGCCGCGTGCATTTCGCCAGCCTTGCCGAGTGCGTCGAAAGCGCCTGCACCGGCGTCGCCAGCGGCCTCCTGCCAGCCTGGCTGCACGCGGCGGCCCGTGCGGAGGCTGCCGCGAATGTTTGACTACAACTTCCATTGGCGAGCGGCTTTCAAGGCCCTGCCGGACATGCTCGATGGCGCCTGGGTGACGTTCCAGACCGCCGCCCTGTCGATGATCCTCGGGGTCATCATCGCGCTGTTTCTGGTGTTCATGCGTCAGGGCAAGAACCCTGTGTTCCGCGGCTTCGCAGCCACCTGGATCTCCATCGCGCGCAACACGCCCTCGCTGTTTCAGGTGTACATCCTGTATTTCGGCCTTGGCTCGTTCGGTTTGCATGTGAGCTCATGGGTCGCCCTGCTGGCCGGCATCACTTTGAATAACGCCGGCTATCTCGCGGAGAATTTTCGCGGCGGCCTCAAGGCGGTGCCTGACACTCAACTGCGCGCCGCCCGCTCGCTGGGCATGAGCGCGCCGCAGGCCTATCGGCTGATCGTCATTCCGCAGTTGCTGCGCATCGTCTTCTACCCCCTGACCAACCAGATGGTCTGGGCGGTGCTGATGACCTCGATGGGCGTGATCGTGGGCCTGAACAACGACCTCACCGGCGTGACGCAGGATTACAACGTCAAGACCTTCCGCACCTTCGAATTCTTCGCCATCGCGGCGGTGCTCTATTACCTGATCGCCAAGTTGATCGTGGCCGTGGCGCGGCTGCTGTCCTGGCGCCTGTTCCGGTACTGAGGAGTCGAGCATGTTCAATAGCACGTTCAGCTGGAACGATCTTCAATTCATGCTTCAAGGCGCCTGGGTGACGATCCTGCTGACGGTCGTCTCGATGATCATCGGCACCCTGGCGGGCGTGGTCTGCGGCATGGCCCGCGCGCTGCTGCCACGCAGCACCATCCCGCTGGCCTGGTTGCTGGATGTGTTTCGCAGCGTGCCGCTGCTGATTCAGTTCGTCCTGTTCAATGCGCTGAAAAGCATCGCGGGCCTGAACTGGAGCGCGTTCGCCGTGGCCTGCGTCGTGCTGGGGCTGTATGTCACTGCGTATTGCACGGAGATCGTGCGCAGCGGCGTGTTGTCGGTTCCACTCAGCCTGCGCCGCGCCAGCCGCTCGCTGGGTCTCACGTACTGGCAGGACCTGCGCCGGATCGTCATGCCGATGGCGACCCGCGTCGCCTTCCCCGGCTGGGTGAGTCTGCTGCTCTCAGTCATGAAAGACACCGCGCTGGTGATGTGGATCGGCATCGTCGAACTGCTCCGCGCCTCGCAGACCATCGTCACGCGCATTCAGGAGCCGCTGCTGGTGCTGTGCATCGCAGGCCTCATTTACTACGTCATGAGTCTGGTGATCGCCCGTCTGGGTGCCCGGCTGGAAACAAGGTGGCAGGAAAATGATTGAGATCGACAACGTACACAAATCATTCGGCGAGCTTGAAGTCATCAAGGGCGTGAGTCTGCAGGTGAACAAGGGCGAAGTGGTGTCGATCATCGGCGGGTCGGGCTCGGGCAAGTCGACGCTGCTGATGTGCATCAATGGCCTGGAATCGATCAAGAGCGGCAGCATTCGCGTGGACGGCACGGAAGTGCATGCCAAGGGCACCGACATCAACAAGCTGCGGCAGAAGATCGGCATCGTCTTCCAGCAGTGGAACGCGTTCCCGCACCTGACGGTGCTCGAGAACGTCATGCTGGCGCCACGCACGGTGCTGGGTAAAAGCAAAGCCGAGGCCGAAGCGCTGGCGGTCCGGCAACTGACCCATGTGGGGCTGGGCGACAAGCTCAAGGTATTCCCCGGCAAGCTCTCGGGCGGGCAGCAACAGCGCATGGCGATTGCCCGCGCGCTGGCGATGTCGCCGGACTACATGCTGTTTGACGAGGCGACTTCGGCGCTCGACCCGCAGTTGGTGGGCGAGGTCCTGGACACCATGCGCATGCTTGCCGAGGACGGCATGACGATGATTCTGGTGACCCACGAAATCCGCTTCGCGCGGGACGTGTCCGACCGCGTGGCGTTTTTCCGCAACGGCCTGGTGCATGAAATCGGCACGCCGGACCAGGTCATTGGCAACCCGCAGCGGCCGGAAACGGCGGACTTTCTGCGGTCGATCAATTAAGCGATCTGAAGGCTGAGGGTCAGTCCATGGATGCACCGGATGTACCGGCGTCTTCCCGGCTGAAGCCGGTCCTACAGACGCTGCGAGCTTTGCGTAGGACCGGCTTTAGCCGGGAAAGCGTCGGGTGTTTCGCCGCTGATCGAAGCGGGGCGTCATAGACAGCTGGCTTACTCCCACAGATTGTGCAGTGGCGTCAGGTAATACGAGTCCAACAGGAGGGTTTTGCGAAATGCGCTCATCGAAAGTGATTCATGTGGTCAGTTGTCACGCCGAGGGCGAGGTCGGTGATGTGATCGTCGGCGGGGTCGCGCCGCCACCCGGGGACACGATCTGGGAACAGTCGCGCTGGATCGAGCAGGACAACGTGCTGCGCAACTTCATGCTCAATGAGCCGCGCGGCGGCGTGTTCCGCCACGTCAACCTGTTGGTGCCGCCTAAGAACCCCAAGGCGCAGATGGGCTGGATCATCATGGAACCTGCCGACGTGCCGCCGATGTCCGGCTCCAACTCGCTGTGCGTGGCAACGGTGCTGCTGGACAGCGGCATTCTGCCCATGACCGAGCCGCAAACCCGCCTGATTCTCGAAGCGCCCGGCGGACTGATCGAAGCCATCGCGCAATGCCGCGACGGCAAGGTGCAGAGCGTCGAGGTGCACAACCATCCGTCCTTCGCCGATCAACTGGACGTGTGGATCGAGGTGCCCGGCCTGGGTTCGGTGCAGGTCGACACGGCTTACGGCGGTGACAGTTTCGCCATCGTCGACTCAGTGAAACTGGGTTTTTCGCTCACGGCCGACGAGGCGAAGGACCTCGTGGAAACGGGCCTCAAGATCACCCAGGCGGCCAACGAGCAACTGGGCTTCACCCACCCGCTGAACAAGGACTGGAACCACATTTCGTTCTGTCAGATCGCGGCCCCGGTGAATTACGCAGCCGGCGTCGCCAATGCCGCGAACGCGGTGGTGATCCGTCCCGGCAAGATCGACCGTTCACCGTGCGGCACCGGCTGTTCGGCGCGTCTGGCGGTGTTGCACGCCAAGGGACAGTTGAAGGTCGGTGACCGGTTCATCGGGCGCTCGATCATCGGCTCGGAGTTTCACTGCAAGATCCAGAGCGAAACCGAAATCGCCGGCCGCAAGGCCATTGTGCCCAGCCTCTCGGGCCGCGCCTGGATCACCGGGACGCACCAGCACATGCTCGACCCAAGCGACCCGTGGCCAGAGGGGTACAAGTTGACCGATACCTGGCCGGTCGGCCTGAAGCTGTGATTTGAAGCAAGACGCAATACCTGTAGGAGCGCGCTTGCCCGCGATGCGTCGGATCAGACGCTTTGAGGGTGACTGATTCACCGCATCGCGGGCAAGCGCGCTCCTACAGTCGATTCGCAAAGCACATCAAACCGGGCGAAATTCGTCCAAACCAAAACGTATACGAAATACCTTAATGCACAAAAGGAGTCACTCATGAGTCAGTCCGTATCCTGGAGCGGTGTTTTTCCCGCGGTCACCACACAATTCAACGAAGACTTTTCCCTCAACCTGGAGGCTACACACAAGGTCATTTCCAATCTGGTCCGCGACGGCGTGTCAGGTCTGGTGATCTGCGGGACCGTGGGCGAGAACACCTCTTTGAGCGTGTCCGAAAAAATCAGTCTGGTGGAGGCGGCCAAGGACGCCTCGGCCGGTCGAGTGCCGGTGATTTCCGGGATCGCCGAATTCACCAGCGCCAACGCCAGTGCTGTCGCCAAAGACGTACAGAAAGCCGGTGCCGACGGGATCATGCTGATGCCCGCGCTGGTGTATTCGTCAAAACCGTTTGAAACCGCTGCGCATTTTCGCACCGTGGCCGCCGCCACCGACTTGCCGATGATGGTGTACAACAACCCGCCCATCTACAAAAACGACGTCACCCCGGACATCCTGATTTCGCTGGCCGACTGCGACAACATTGTCTGCTTCAAGGACTCGTCGGGTAACACCAACCGCTTCATCGACGTGCGCAACGAGGTGGGCGACCGCTTCGTGCTGTTCGCAGGGCTCGATGACGTACTGGTCGAAAGCGTGGCGGTGGGCGCGGTGGGCTGGGTGTCGGGCATGTCCAATGCCTTCCCGAAAGAAGGCGAAACCCTGTTCCGCCTGGCCAAGGCAGGACGCTTCGCCGAAGCGATGGCCCTGTATGAATGGTTCATGCCGCTGCTGCACCTGGATGCGCGTCCGGATCTGGTGCAGTGCATCAAGCTGTGCGAAGCGATCATGGAACGCGGCAGCGCCCTCACCCGCCCTCCGCGTCTGGCGTTGCCGGACAGCGACCGGGCGTACGTCGAAGGGCTGATGAAGACCGCGCTGGCGAACAAGCCGGTGTTGCCGGATGTGGGGCTTTGACGAACCTGCTGAACGACACTTGACCATTGTAGGCGTGAGCTCGCTCGCGATTGCCATTCGTCAGACACTGTTTTATCTCTGACCTACCGCAATCGGAGCAAGCTCACGCCCACAGGATTCCGTGCGTTGCTTTAAATATTCACCACATTCACAAACCGCGACGCGGCGGTTTCGTCGATCTTCAGGCTGGTGAAATCGAACAGATTGCGGTCGGCCAGTTGCGACGGCACCACGTTCTGCAGGCTGCGGAAGATCATTTCGGAGCGGCCCGGCGTCTTGCGGTCCCACTCCTGAAGCATGTCCTTGACCACCTGACGCTGCAGGTTTTCCTGCGAGCCGCACAGGTTGCAAGGAATGATCGGGAACTGCTTCATGTCCGAATACGCCTGAATGTCCTTCTCGGCGCAGTACGCCAGCGGCCGGATCACCACGTTGCGGCCATCGTCGGCGCGCAGCTTGGGCGGCATGGCCTTGAGGGTGCCGTTGAAAAACATGTTCAGGAAGAACGTTTCGACGATGTCGTCACGGTGGTGACCGAGCGCCATCTTGGTCGCACCGATTTCGTCGGCGAAGGTGTACAGCGTGCCGCGACGCAGGCGTGAGCACAGCGAGCAAGTGGTCTTGCCTTCCGGAATCAGCTCCTTGACCACCGAGTACGTGTCTTTCTCGACGATGTGGTATTCGACGCCCAGCTCTTTCAGGTAGGCCGGCAGCACGTGCTCCGGAAAGCCCGGCTGTTTCTGGTCCATGTTCACGGCAACGATGTCGAACTTGATCGGCGCGACCTTCTGCAGATGCAGCAGCACGTCGAGCATGGTGTAGCTGTCCTTGCCGCCGGACAGGCAGACCATCACCTTGTCGCCCTCTTCAATCATGTTGAAATCGGCAACTGCCTCGCCTGCAAGCCGACGCAGACGCTTCTGCAGTTTGTTCTGATTGACTGAAAGGGTGCCCATGGCGCTGATATCCGCTCGCTGTGACTCTGGAAAAGGACGGCATTTTACGCATAAACGCTGGGGCTGGTAATGCCTGTTGGTCCCTTGAACACTGCCCGGGTTCTGCGTAATCACGTGGATGCCGTCCAGGTACAAATCACCAACGGCTATTAACAGCGTTCTTGAATGCTCGAAACACTCTAACGCCTGCGGTTTTCATAGCTTTCAGCTTTCTATACTGCCAGTGAGGTCGCCGCCGTTTCCCTTGCCAGAGCGTGACCTTGCCCTGACTGCATCAGGTTGTCAGGTGCGACGGTTCCCTCATGAGGAGTAGCGGGCATGATTCATCACGTTTTGGGGCTGTTCACGCACCCCGATCAGGAATGGCAACAAATACGTGGCGAAAAAGAAGAAAGCATCGGCCACATGTACCTCACGCATACATTGATCCTCGCGGCGATCCCGGCCGTTTCGGCGTACATCGGCACCACGCAGGTCGGCTGGGTCATCGGCGGACGCACACCCGTCATGCTCACCAGCGACAGTGCGATATGGATGACGATCATGTCGTACATCGCCATGCTGGCGGGCGTCGCCGTAATGGGTGGGTTCATTCACTGGATGGCACGAACCTACGACGCCAGCCCTAGCCTCGCACGTTGCGTGGCGTTTGCGACCTACACCGCCACACCGCTTTTCATCGGCGGACTGGCGGCGCTCTACCCGCACATGTGGCTGGGAATGATGGTCGGGGTGGCGGCGGTCTGTTACACGGTTTATCTGTTGTACGTCGGGCTGCCGGTGTTCATGGGCATCGACCCGGACGAAGGCTTCATGTTTTCCAGCTCCGTGCTGGCGGTGGGGCTGGTGGTGCTGGTGGCGATCATGGCATTCACGGTGGTGCTGTGGGGCATCGGGGTCGGGCCTGAATACACGAATTGAGGCCTGTCGGTCATCGATCCAGCGACCGTACGCAAAACCTGCAGGAGTGAACTTGCTCGCGATTGCGGTCTGCCAGACACAAGGACTTCTCTGACAGATAGCAATCGCGAGCACGCTCACTCCTACACGGCTCGGCGGTGAATTCATGACCATTCGGCAGCTCAGGTTTTCGGCAGGGACGCGCTTTGCGGCATACTCGCCTCCTCTGGAGACCGATGAAGCATGCTCGAGCAACTCAATACCCGCGTCGAATCCTGTTACCAACAAGCCGAAGACTTCTTCAAACGCCCTTTCAAACGCCCTGTCGTCAGCCTCAAATTAAGGGGCCAGAAGGCCGGTGTCGCGCATCTGCACGAAAACATGCTGCGCTTCAATCCGCAGTTGTACCGCGAAAACAGTGAAGATTTCCTGCGTCAGACCGTGGCCCATGAAGTCGCGCACCTAGTCGCCCATCAACTGTTCGGCGACACCATCGCGCCTCACGGCGAAGAGTGGCAACTGATCATGCGTGGCGTGTACGAGCTGCCGCCCAACCGCTGCCACACCTATGAAATCCAGCGTCGCAGCGTGACCCGCTACATCTACCGTTGCCCGTGCCCGGAAAGCGATTTCCCGTTTTCCGTGCAGCGGCACAAGCTGGTGCGCAAAGGTCGGCGTTATCTGTGCCGCCGGTGTCGGGAAATCCTAGTGTTCAGCGGCGAGACGCGGGTCGAGTAATCCTCCTCTTCTCTCCAGTCCTCACCGGCCCTTTCGTGAGCAAGCTCACTCCCACAGGGGATCGAGGCATACTTGAACGTGTGGGAGCGAGCTTGCTCGCGAAGAGGCCGGTGGCTGCGCCACACCTGTCAGCCAATGACCCCGCTTGCACGCATGGCGCTGATTTGCTCCTGATCAAACCCCGCCTCCGCCAGCACCTGTTCGCTGTGCGCACCCACTGACACACCGATATGCCGGGGCGGTGCGAGGCCTTCGGAAAACTTCAGCGGGCACGCCATCTGTGGCTGAGCGCTGCCATCGCTCCTCGGCACCAGCGTGACCACCTGCCGGGCTTGCAACTGTGGATGGTCCACCGCCTCCGAGAAGCTCAGCACCGGCTCGACGCATGCATCAATCGCTGCGAAACAGGTCGTAAGTTCGGCAAAACTGCGCCGTTCGAACTCAATCTGCAACGCCTGCTTGAGCGCCATCTGCCGGGCATGGTCCGGTGAAAGTCCCGACTGCGCCAATTCGGGTCGCCCCAAAGCCTCGCACAGCGCATCCATGAACACAGGCTCCAAACTGCCGACCGCGAACCAGCGCCCGTCACGGCTGCGGTAGTAGTCATAGAAGCTGCCGCCGTTGAGCATCTGGTCTTCCCGGCGCGGCTCGACGCCCGCCGCCAGGGCACCGGCGCCAGCCAGGGCATTCAGGCTGAAAGCGCAGTCGGTCATGCTGACATCGACGTACTGCCCTCTCCCGGTCTCGTTGCGCGCCACCACGGCTGCCAGCAAGCCGATCACGCCGTGCAGCGAACCGCCCGCCACATCGGCGACCTGCACGCCCAATGGAAACGGGCCGCTGTCCTTGCGACCGGTGTGGCTGGCAAGTCCCGACAGCGCCAGATAGTTGATGTCATGCCCGGCACGGTCGCGATAAGGGCCGGTCTGGCCGTAGCCGGTGATTGCCACGTAGATCAGCTTCGGATTGATCGCCTGCAGCGCCTGATAACCGATGCCCAGACGCTCCATCACGCCGGGCCGGAACTGCTCCAGCACGATGTCGTAATCCGCGACCAGTCGTTTGACGACCTCGATCGCCTGCGGCTGTTTGAGATCCAGCGCCAGGCTGCGCTTGTTGCGGTTGAGATACGCGTGGCTGGCGGACACGCCCTGGTCATGGGGCGGCAGCGTGCGCAGAAGGTCTGGCCGGGTCGGCGATTCGATGCGCAACACGTCGGCACCCATATCGGCCAGCAACAACGAAGCAAAAGGGCCGGGCAGCAGCGTGGAAAAATCGAGGACTTTGAGCGAAGACAACGGACCTTGCATGCGGGCGCTTCCCTGGACATCAGTGATGAGGAACAGCGTAGGTCGGGGTGTTCGGCGGGGCAATGACCCGATCCATCATCAAGACTTGCAGGCGGCCTCGGAGGTTGTGAGCCAATTGTCTTTATAGCCCCTCGATCTACGGCGTAATACCCGAAGCCTTCCCGGCTAAAGCCGGTCCTACGGACGCTGCAAGCTTTTCGTAGGACCGGCTTTAGCCGGGAACAAACCGGTGCATGCGCAGGACATTCGGCGCGGAGCTGAGGCTTCGCGAGCAAGCCCACACCCAAAGGTACTGTTTCCCGACTTACAGCCAATAAAAAACCCGCCCGGGTTTCCCTCGGGCGGGTTTTTCACATCAGCCAGACGCTAAGCGATCAAGAGCGCCCTACCGTGGCAGAACCTTCAGCCACGCCCAGGTCGTCCTCTGGACGGGTTTCTTCGATGGCGCGACCGCCGCTGGCCAGTTCAGCCTGCATTTGCGGCACGTCCAGTTCCTTCACCCACTTGGCCACGACCAGAGTCGCGACTGCGTTACCGACCAGGTTGGTCAGTGCACGGGCTTCGGACATGAAGCGGTCGATACCCAGGATCAGCGCCAGACCCGCCACCGGCAGGTGACCGACGGCAGACAGGGTCGCCGCCAGTACGATGAAGCCCGAACCGGTCACGCCCGCTGCGCCTTTGGAAGACAGCAGCAGCACCAGCAGCAAGGTGATCTGATGGGTGATGTCCATGTGGGTGTTGGTCGCTTGCGCGATGAACACGGCCGCCATGGTCAGGTAGATCGACGTGCCGTCCAGGTTGAACGAGTAGCCGGTCGGGATCACCAGACCCACGACGGATTTCTTCGCGCCCAGACGCTCCATCTTGATCAGCATGCGTGGCAGAGCCGATTCAGAGGAAGAGGTCCCCAGCACGATCAGCAGTTCTTCACGGATGTACTTGATCAGCTTGAGGATGCTGAAACCGTGCGCACGGGCGATGCTGCCCAGCACCAGCAGGACGAACAGCAGGCAGGTGATGTAGAAGCACAGCATCAGCTGACCCAACTGCACCAGCGAGCTGACGCCGTAAGCGCCGATGGTGAAGGCCATCGCGCCCAGCGCACCCAGTGGGGCCAGCTTCATGATCATGTTGATGATGTTGAACATCACGTGAGCGAAGCGATCGATGAAGTCCAGGATCGGCTTGCCGTACGAACCCAGGCGATGCAGCGCGAAGCCGAAGATGACCGAGAACATCAGCACTTGCAGGATGTCACCGTTGGCGAAGGCACCGACGATGGTGTTCGGGATCACGTTCAGAATGAAACCGATCACGCTCTGGTCTTTACCGGCCGTGACGTAGGCGGCAACTTTGGAAGCATCGAGGGTCGAAACGTCGATGTTCATGCCGGCGCCCGGCTGAACCACGTTGACCACGATCAGGCCGATGATCAGCGAGATGGTCGACACGATTTCGAAGTAGAGCAGCGCGTAACCGCCGGTCTTGCCCACGGATTTCATGCTCTGCATGCCAGCGATACCGCTGACCACGGTGCAGAAAATGATGGGGGCGATGACCATTTTGATCAGTTTGATGAACCCGTCACCCAAGGGTTTGAGCGTAACGGCAGTGTCGGGATACCAGTGACCGAGTGCGATACCGATGATGATTGCAACGATCACCTGGGCATACAGGGATTTGTAGATTGGCTGACGAGTCGTCATTGCAGTTTCCTCAAGAGCATCGTTTGCAGCATTCCAGATGCAGCGACGCCTAAAGTGCGAACCCTCCTGCTCGGAGGGATTTGTTGTTGTCGAGCTGCTCTCAGGCAGACCTCTGCACCCATTAACGCAAGCCCCGTGCCATCGTTCGATAAAGCGCCAGAAACCCCAAGTGGCAAGGACCGTTCGCTGAATCCTAGTCTGAAATCGGTCGGCACGGTGGCGGATTTCCGCCCTTTTTCGACAAATAGGCGCTGTCATTGGCGGGTATCCGCCTTGCAGGCGACAACGATCGGCGCGACCCTGCGTTCACGCATCCGCAGCCAAAACACAAAAAGAGCAGCCCCATGCGCCATCGCACCATCGCCAGCCACTTCGCCCGGGCCGTTCTGCAAGGCGCGCGGCATTACGACCTTGATTGCCGGCCGATACTGGAGCAGGCGGGTATACAGCCTGAATGGCTGAACGAGCCAAGGGCGCGGATCGCGCCGGAGCAGTTCGCACGGCTGATCCAGCTGGTCTGGCGCGCTCTGGATGACGAATTCATGGGCTTTGGCCTTGCGCCCAGCAGACGCGGCACGTTCGCGATGATGTGCCACGCCCTGATTCATTGCCGGACGCTGGAAAAAGCGCTGCAGCGCGGGTTCAGGTTTTATGGCCTGTTTGCGCAGGCCCCACGGCTGAGCCTTGAGCGCGATGGCGAATGGGTGCGGCTGTGCCTGGACGATTCGAGCCTGCGTGACCCGGAACATTTTCTCAGCGAGTCGCTGCTGGTGATCTGGCACCGGCTGGCGAGCTGGCTGATCGGCCAGCGTATTCGCCTGGAGCAGTCGACGTTCGCCTATTCGCGCCCCGCCCATGGCGCGGAGTACGAGCTGCTGTTTTATTCGCCGTTGCGATTCGATGCCGAGCGCACGGCCCTGACCTTCCATCACCGTTACCTGAACCTGCCGCTGCTGCAGGACGAGCGTACGTTAAAGCGGTTTCTCGAACGCTCTCCCGCTGACCTGCTTGCCCGCCCCGATGAGGGTGACAGCCTGAGCAGCCAGTTGCGTCGCCTGCTCAGCCGCGATTGCAATCAGTGGCCGGACCTGGAAACGGTCGCCGATCACTTGCACATCAGCGCGCAAACATTGCGCCGGCATCTGCGTGAGGAAGGCGCCAGTTTTCAGGGGCTCAAGGACGAATTGCGCCGGGACATGGCGATTTACCATTTGGGTCAGCCAAACCTTTCACTGCAGCAGATCGCCGAGCAACTGGGGTTTTCGGAGCCTTCGGCGTTTCATCGCGCGTTCAAGAAATGGACAGGCCTCACGCCAGGAGCGTATCGGGCGCAGGCGGTCTGAAGGGCCTGAGCATATTGGGTAGGAGCTAGGCTTGTCCCGCGATCTGTCGCGCAGCGGCAGCATTTCCTGACAATGCGCAGGGATAGACGCCCAAGTGTCCGGATTGTCGACTGCTGCGCAGCCGGTCGCGGGACAAGCCACGCTCCTACAGGGTTGTGACGGGTAGTTTAAATCGCAAACTGAATCCTGAACGCTGCGCCGCCCAATTCCGAATCCCCCAAAGTCAGCCCTGCGCCGTAGCTTTCGATGATGTCCTTGACCACCGCAAGGCCGATGCCCTGACCCGGGTTTTTCTGATCCAGGCGCTCGCCACGCTCCAGAATTCGGGCGCGCTGGTTGAGGGGGACACCGGGGCCGTCGTCTTCGATGCACAGTTCGTCGCCCATCATCGAAGGCCGCCAACTGACCCGCACCTCACCCAGGCACAGGCGATAGGCGTTTTCCAGCAAATTGCCGAGCATCTCCAGCAGCGCGCCCTCCTCCATCTGCACCTGACAGTTGTCCGGCAAGTCGAGCACGACCGTCACCTGCTTGTCGCGATAGACCTTCTCCAGCGTGTTGCACAGGCTCTGAATGACCGGCTTCAACGCGACGTGATGGCGCACCAGACCACTTTTGCGCAGGCTGGCACGCTGCAGCTGGTAACCGATCTGCTGACTCATGCGCTCGATCTGCGATTGCAGAATGCGCGCCTGCTCAAGGTCTTCGGGGCGCTTGGCGATCTTTTCACTGACGCCCTGCAAGACGGCCAGCGGCGTTTTCAGGCTGTGGGCCAGATCGCCCAGTGAGTCGCGATAGCGAATGCGCTGTTCACGTTCACTGCGCAACAGGCGGTTGAGCGAATCGGTCAGACGCAACAGTTCGCTGGGGTGTTCTTCACTGAGGCTCTCCCGCGAACCGGCTTCGACCTGATCGAGCTCCTGACTCATCCCGCGCAGTGCACGCAAGCCCCAGGTCAGGCCGACCCAGAGCAGAATCAGCAACACCAGTAATGCGCCGCCGAAACCTAGATAGAGCTTTTCACGCAGACCGGAAATGGTTTCCTGATATTCACGCACCGGTTGCAAGGCGACGATGCTGTAGGCGGCATTGCGTCCGCCCAGCAGTTTGATTTCCACGTCATACACGAAGAATTCTTCGCCATTGGGCTGACGGATCTTGGCGAACTCGTTACCCCGACCGTCATAGCGCGGCTGATAGTCGATGGCTTCGTCTTCTGTGGCGCGGGACCGCCAGACCAGCTTGCCGGCGCGGTTATAGATGTAGCCCAGCAAGCGGCTGTCCGGCAGGCTGAACTGCTCGCCTGGCAGCAGCGTCGGCATCAACAGCCGATCATCCTCCACCCGCGCCGCGGAAATCAGCGTGGTGACGTCCGAGGCCAGTCGTTTTTCGATGGAGCTTTCCAGCGCCAGGCTGAACGCGCTTTGCAGCGCAGGCAACATCAGCAGCATGAAGATGACCGCCAGAGTCGCGGCGGCCAGCATCAGACGCAGGCGAAGCGAACGAATCATCGACAGCGCTCGGTGAAGAGGTAGCCCAGGCCGCGCACGGTATCGATCGGTTTGAAGCCGGCGGGCCCTTCCAGTTTGCGGCGCAGGCGACCGACCAGCACTTCGATCACGTTCGGATCGCGCTCGTCGTCATCGGGATAGAGCTGCTCCATGAGGCGCTCTTTGGGCACCACCTGCTGATGGTGGCGCATGAGGTATTCCAGAATCCGGTATTCGTAAGCGGTCAGCGCCAGCGGCTGTTCGTCCAGCGAGGCCTGCTTGCGGTTGAGGTCCAGGGTGAGCGGCCCGGCAATGATCGTCGATTGCGTGAAGCCGCTCGAGCGGCGCAACAGCGCATTGAGCCGGGCCTCCAGCTCTTCGAACTGAAACGGCTTGACCACGTAATCGTCAGCACCGGCGGCCAGGCCTTCGACCTTGTCCTGCCAGTTGCCGCGTGCGGTGAGGATCAGGATCGGAAACGCCTTGTTCTGAGCGCGCAGCTGACGAATCAGGTCCAGGCCGCCAATGCCCGGCAGGCCCAGATCGATTACCGCCAGATCGTGGTTGAACTGCCCCGCCTGATACAACGCCTCCTCGGCATTGCCCACCGCCTCGACCACATGGCCGCTCTCGGTCAGTCGGGTCTGCAAGTGATGACGCAACAGGGCTTCATCTTCGACAACCAGCAATTTCATGACGCACTCCCAGGCAAAGGCATACCTCTCGATTCGTGGACCCCAACGACATTGCCAAGGCCGTCATGGTGACGACCCTGGCGACGATTGCGCAATCCGGACACCGGCAAAAACATCGGCGGCTTACAACACACGGTGAACTGGCAAGTAGTTGTCTGGACTGTCGCTCAGGCTCAGCGACTCTCCGGCACCGAGCGTGCGGGCGGGCGTGGCGTCGCTGAACAGTTTAGCCGCAGTACTTGATGGCATCTTCACATCGTAGCTGGCGAGCTGGGATTCCTGGCGAAGCTTGACACCGTTGACCGTGGCCGACAGGTTTTCGAAGCTCACGCAGTAGGGATGATCGACAGGTTGCTGGGTGAAACCCTCACTCCAGCCGCCGATCGCCGTGCTGACGCTCTGCGTCCGCCGAATGCCACTGGTTCTGTCGGTCTTTTCGCTGTTCTTGCCGTAGTCGATGCGTGAAACGTCAGCATTGCCGTCCGCGGCCTGTGCCGCCGCGCTGCCGCCGAGAAACGCCAGCGCCAGGAAAAACTTATTGAACGTCAGCATGTGCAGGTCCTCCGGCGCCAGGCGCCTTGTCGGGTACGGTTTGAAGCATACGCAGCGAGCGCTGAACCCCTCCTGAACACCCACTGAACCCGAGCTGAACATACGAGCACCCTTCCGGTCGGAACTTGAGCGGCACAATCGTCTAGGCTCATCGCCAGACGAGCAACCGGACAAGGAGATTGAACATGCGTTTACTCATAGCCTTCACCCTCATGTGCCTGGCCGGCCTGGCCCAGGCAGAGGTGCAGACCCGGACCATCGATTACAAAAGCGCCGACGGCACTCGCCTGGTCGGCTACTTCGCGTACGACGACGCCATCAAAGGCCCACGCCCCGGCATTGTCGTGGTGCATGAATGGTGGGGCCTGAACGACTACGCCAAACGCCGCGCCCGCGACCTGTCCGTGCTGGGCTACAGCGCCATGGCCATCGACATGTATGGCGAAGGCAAGAACACCGAACACCCGAAAGACGCGATGGCCTTCATGCAAGCGGCCACGGCTGACGCAGCAGCATCGGCCAAACGCTTCGACGCAGGTGTCGAGCAATTGAAAAAACAGCCAGAGACCAACCCCAGGAAGATCGCCGCCATCGGCTACTGCTTCGGCGGCGGCGTGGTGCTCGACGCCGCGCGACGGGGCGAACCGCTGGCCGCTGTCGTCAGTTTCCACGGTGCCTTGACCACCAAGACGCCCGCCAGACAGGGCGTGACCCAGACGCCGATGCTGATTGAGCATGGCGACAACGACACCATGGTCACGGCGCAGAATGTCGCGGACTTCAAGAAGGAAATGGACGCGGCCAAGGCCGACTACAAATTCGTCGGCATCGAAGGCGCGAAACATGGCTTTACCAATCCCGACGCCGACAAGCTCAGTCACGGCGACCATGGCGGCCCGGACATCGGCTACAGCCAGGCCGCCGACATGAGTTCGTGGGCAGACATGAAAGCGTTCCTGAAAGAGCAGTTCGCGAAGAACTCGACCTTGTAACGATTCAGCGACCCATGCCTTGCAGGTGTGAGACGACCGTATTTAACGCGCTCTTCGATCAATGGCGCAGCACCCGACGCCTTCCCGGCTGAAGCCGGTCCTACGAAAAGCTTGCAACGTCTGTAGGACCGGATTTAGCCGGGAAAGGGCCGGTGCATTTGGCAGAAATGCGGCAGTCGCGAGCCAGTGGTGCGAGTCGGCTCGCTCCCATGGGACGTGTGGGTGGCCTGGAAATTTCGCAGCGCTGCAAAACCCTGTAGGAGTGAGCTTGCTCGCGATTGCTGTCTGTCTGTGGCATTCAAAGCGGCGGAAATAACGCGATCGCATGCAAGCTCACGCCCACCGTTGGTGGCTTGCGTGTGGCGTGCCCTGATCCAGTTCCGGCAAAATGCCGTCCATGAGCTCATCCCCTGATCTTCCACTCTGCTGCCCCGCTCTCACTCATCACTGGCCGCTGCCTCAGCCATTGGCTGATGTGGTGTTGGTCAGCACGCCCTTCGATCCGCACAAACTGGCCGATGGCGATTTTCAACGCTGCCTGATCGATCCGCCCGCAAGCATTCAGCGCTCGGTGGCAAAACGGCAGACCGAATTTCTTGCCGGCCGCCTGTGCGCCCGCGAAGCCATGCGCCTGCTGGACGGCCGCACGCATGTGCCACCGATCGGCGATGATCGCGCACCGGTCTGGCCGGAGGGCCTGTGCGGCTCGATCACCCACAGCACCGGCTGGGCCGCCGCCATTGTGGCCCGTCGTCAACATTGGCGCGGGCTGGGCATGGATGCGGAGCAGTTGATGAGCAACGAGCGCGCCGTCCGCCTGGCCGGGGAAATCCTCACCGCCGACGAGCTCAAGCGCATGGCCGCAGGCCCGGAACATCAGGTCGCCCACCAGGTGACGCTGACGTTTTCGCTGAAAGAAAGCCTGTTCAAGGCGCTTTATCCCCTCGTGCTTAAGCGCTTTTACTTCGAGGACGCCGAGTTGCTGGAGTGGTCGGACGACGGCCGCGCGCGCCTGCGGCTGAAGATCGATCTCAGCGCCGAATGGCATGACGGCAAGGAGCTGGAGGCGCAGTTCAGCGTGCGCGACGGGCAGTTGTTGAGCCTGGTGGCCATCCCCGCGTGAACGGAAAACCACTGTAGGAGCGCTTGCCCGCGATTGCGGCGGCTCATCGAACACTCACTCATCTGACGGACCGTGATCGCGAGCAAGCTCACTCCCACAGGCGTCACCGCGATCGCGAGCACGCTCACCCCTTCAGATGTTATGTCATTGTTCGGTGTCGGCCCCACGCAACGGACAATGCTCACACCGTCCGACCCACTCAACCCGGTAACTCAGACAGCAACTGCGCCGCTGCCTGACCCACTGCCCGTTCTGCCCTTCTATATAAGTGATCGCATTGAACAGCGGATTGCGTTTCCCGTCCGGCCGCAGCCTTTCGCGCAACAACCCGTAACCCGACGCCAGCGACACATCGCTGACCGCCGCCAATTGCCGCAGGCAGGTTTCCAGGTAATCCCCGGCGCTGCTCCACAACACGCTCGGCGCCACGCTGCCGTAAGCGCTCAATCGGGCGATGACGTGTTGCAGATTGTCGAGCAAAGGCGCAAACCGCACGAATGGATCTTCCGAGGCAGACGTTTCGTACGCCGCTGCGTAAAACTTCACCCCGTCGAGGACGCCTTGTTCATTCACGGCAAAAGCCAGTTGATCCAGCTGCAATGGCCAACTGACCCCTCGCGTCAGCGTCGCCACTACCACCGGCGGGATCAACTGCATGGCGTAGAACTTGAACCACTGCGACACCAGCACCGGCAACACGCCCGGCATCAGTTCAGGGCCGTAGACCTTCAGCAGCAGGCGATCCAGCGTGTCATCGCGCAACAGCTCTGGCAGCGGCACGACAGGACGCCTGTCATCCGCGACGACGGTGTCCGCAAAGGTGGCCAACGGGCCGTCAAACACACAAACGCTCAAACGTCCTCCTGTTGTCGCGGCCAGGAAAGGCTGAAGCACGCGCCGCCCAGGTGCTGACTGCGCCCGATCAACGCGCGCCCGCCGTGCCAGTGAATGATCCGCCGGACGATCGACAGCCCCAGACCATGACCGCCGGAAGCCCGCGTGCGGCTGTCATCCAGGCGCATGAACGGCGTGAAAATCCGCTCCCATGCCGTTTCCGGCACGCCGGGGCCATCGTCGTCGACATCGACGCGGCAGCGCGTCTGGCTCAATTGATAGCCGATACAGACCTCGGATTCCGCGTGCCGCGTGGCGTTACCCACCAGATTCTGCAACGCGCGGTGCAGGTAACGGGGTTCGGCCTCGACCCAGGCTTCGTTGCCCAGAGCGGCATCTTCGTTGACCACCAGGCACTGGCCACGGGTGACGCGAACGTTGGCGCGCAGTGGCGCAAGCTCGGCGATCACTTGATCGATCAACGCGTCAAGGTCGATCCGCTGGAAATTCAAGGTTGGCGCGCCCTGCTCCAGACGCGCATAGGTCAGCATCTCGTCGACCAGCTTGTCGAGGTCCTGAATATCGTTGTCCATGCCGACCATGTATTTGTGCCGCGCCTGGGGCGTGCTCGCCTCGCCGATCATCTCCAGACCGAAGCGCAGGCGCGCCACCGGCGTACGCAGCTCGTGGGACACCGCCCGCACCAGTTCACGCTGGATGGTCAGCGAACGCTGCAGATGCTCGGCCATGCCATTGAACGCCGAGGCCAGACGCCCCACCGAATCGGCGCCGCTTTCCGGCACGCGCGTTTCCAGGCTGCCTTGGGCGATTCGCGTCGCGGCGGCCTCCAGCCCGCGCAAGCGATGCTCCAATCGGCGCACGAGTAAATACACCACCAGACCGATCAGGCACAGCCCCAGAAATGCGATGAGAATCAGCAATTCGGGCGGGTAAGGATTCATCTGGTACAGCGGGCCGATCTCCAGCACCCACGGGGTTTTACCGACGCCGGACAGCACGCGGATGGAATCGCCGCCCTTGCCCAGCGCCATTACCGTATCGCCCTCCTCGATGCGCCGACGCTGATCGTCGTCGACGTCGGCCTGCTCCAGCCTGATCAGGTGCAGGTCGAAGCCGAAACCCTTGCTCACACGCAGGTTTTCCAGGCGCATCGGCTGCTCGTCAACGGGCACACGCACCAACTCATCGAGCAGCAGAAAGAGCGTCGCCCGGGCCAACTGCTCACTGATCTGCTGCACTTCGCCGGTCAACAGCAACGCTGCCCCGCTGTCTGACGAGCCCGCCGGCGCGACTTCGCGAAAGACCCGAGCGGCATGGGGGCCGGTCTGTTCGACGATAACCTGGCCACGACTCAGCCGATTGCGCGCGCCGCCATCCAGATGCGCCTGGGCGGCGGTTTGCAGCGCCAGCGGAATGCCGAGTAACCGTTCCCACACGGCCAGCGCCCGGGTGCGTTCGATGCTGTCCATGTGTTTCAGGTTGTCGGCCATCAAGGTGAAAGTGCCGTGGGCCAGTTGCTCGCGGTATTGCTCGCTGCGCACCTTGTTGACCAGGTGCAGCGTCAGCACGCCCAGCAAGGCGACCAGCACCAGAACGCCCAGCATGCCGCCGTAAATGCGCAGAAAGATGGAGTGCATGGGTCAGCCGTTGAGCATGACGTGACTCATGTCCCCGGCCGCTTCCGGTACGAACAGATAGCCCTTGCTGCGCACGGTCTTGATCAGGCGCGGATGGATAGGATCGTCACCGATGCGCGGACGGATTCGCGAAATGCGCACATCGATCGAACGGTCCTGGCCGTCATAGCCGACGCCGCGCAGCGCTGTAAAGATTTCCTCACGGGAGAGAATGCGACCGGCGTTGGCCACCAGCAGCCACAGCAGGTCGAATTCGGCGCTGGTGAGGTCGATGCTGTGGTCGTTGAGCCAGGCCTCGCGCAGCGCGTTGTCGACCACCAGAGGACCGAACACCAGACGGCGCTGCTCTGGAGCGGGCGTTTGCGCCGGCTCGGTGCGCCGTAACAGGGCATGAATGCGCGCCAACAGAACCCGAGGGTGGACCGGTTTGCCTACGTAATCGTCGGCGCCCATGTCCAAACCCTGAATCTGGTCGCTGTCGTCGGTGCGGGCCGTGAGCATCAGAATTGGTCCCTCGTAGCGGCCGCGCACGTTGCGGCAGATGCTCAGGCCATCTTCGCCGGGCAGCATGAGGTCGAGAATCACAAGGTCCGGCTGCTCGTCGATGATCCGCTGAGCAGCGCGCGCGCCATTGCCTTCCAGACTGACGCGCAGGCCGTTGCTTTCAAGGTAATCGCGGGTCAGCTCGGCCAGCCGCCGATCATCCTCGACGATCAGCACCTGCCAGGGTTCTTGGTGCACGGTCGGTGTCTCCTGGTGATTGTTCTTATTAATAGTGGCGCGGGACATCCATTGTAGGAGCGTGGCTTGTCCCGCGATCTGTTGCGCAGCAACAGTCAAACCGGAGAATGCGTTGTGCCAGACAACACCACTGGCCGATCTTACGACCGGTTCCCGGCCGATCGCGGGACAAGCCACGCTCCTACAGGTACAGCGTTCAAAAGGTATAGCGTCGTTCAAGAGGTACAGTGTTGATCCGTCGCAATAGTACCCACTCGCCCAACATGACACACGACATGCCAAACCACCCGTCCGTCGCCATTGCCAATCCCTTATTTCGTGATAGGGTGCGCGCCCGCAAAAAACCCGAAAATTGATTTCTACCCCTGAAAAATCGCCCATCCCAGTCGCCATGCGGCCTACACGCGATTTCCCCGATTCGCACACAAATTACACACAGCTTTATCCACAGGTGACACGTTGCAATTGGTGTCCGAAACGCATTATCTTGTAGCCCGTCGCTGATGAAGACCCTACATGTAGGGTTTGACTCGAAAAACCAAACACAAGTGACCGAGAGATTTCAAGCATTTTTTCTCGTGTTCAAAGGGCTGAACCACCCCCGGTTTTACCGCCTGACCGCTTTCACGCGAATGGCAGACAGCAAGCGTCACGATCTGCGCGTAGCGGTACAAGTGTTGCAACACAAGTCGAGCATTCTGCAACAGTTTTTTCCGGGCGACGGGCTCAGACCCGCACCCTTCTGGACTTCGAAACCAAGGACGGTCAATCAGCCTTTCCCTCCGTTTTGAAGTTTCTGGACTGACGTTTGTCGGTCAACTGCCTCAAGACGGAACGGTGGATGCCCCTGGCGTCCAAATAAACATAGAGAACGTGGAGACACCCATGCAAACAGACACAACTCGCGAGAATCCGCAGGCCATTGCGCCGCAGACAGGTGCGACCCAGCAGGACCTGTCCGCGACCGCTCCGGGTCAGCTGCGCGTGATCAAGCGTAACGGCACCGTTGTTCCGTACACCGATGACAAGATCACCGTCGCCATCACCAAGGCCTTCCTCGCAGTTGAAGGCGGCACCGCTGCCGCTTCGTCGCGCATCCACGACACCGTTGCCCGTCTGACCGAACAGGTCACCGCGACTTTCAAGCGTCGCATGCCTTCGGGCGGCACCATCCACATCGAAGAAATTCAGGATCAGGTAGAACTGGCGCTGATGCGTGCTGGCGAGCAAAAAGTGGCTCGCGACTACGTGATTTATCGTAACGACCGCTCCAAAGAGCGTGCCGGTCGTGGCGGCGAAGCGCCTGTGCAGGCTCACCCGTCGATCCGCATCACCACCAAAGACGGCAGCCTCGCGCCGCTGGACATGGGTCGCCTGAACACCATCATCACCGAAGCGTGTGAAGGCCTGGCCGAGGTTGACGCCAACCTGATCCAGAACGAAACCCTGAAAAACCTGTACGACGGCGTAGCCCTGACCGACGTCAACACCGCACTGGTGATGACAGCGCGCACCCTGGTCGAGCGTGAGCCGAACTACTCGTTCGTCACCGCCCGCCTGCTGATGGACACCCTGCGTGCCGAAGGCCTGGGTTTCCTGGGCGTCGCCGAAAGCGCCACTCACCACGAAATGGTCGACCTGTACGCCAAGGCACTGCCGGCTTACGTCGCCAAAGGTATCGAGTTCGAACTGCTGAACCCTGTCCTGGCCGAATTCGACCTGGAAAAACTGGGCAAGGCGATCAACCACGAGCGCGACCAGCAGTTCACTTATCTGGGCCTGCAGACCCTGTACGACCGTTACTTCATCCACAAGGATGGCGTGCGCTTCGAACTGCCGCAGATCTTCTTCATGCGTGTGGCCATGGGCCTGGCAATCGAAGAGAAAGCCCGTGAAGACCGCGCCATCGAGTTCTACAACCTGTTGTCGTCCTTCGACTACATGGCATCGACCCCGACGCTGTTCAACGCCGGTACCCTGCGTCCACAGCTGTCGAGCTGCTACCTGACCACCGTTCCAGATGACCTGTCGGGCATTTACCACGCCATCCACGACAACGCCATGCTGTCCAAATTCGCAGGCGGTCTGGGCAACGACTGGACGCCGGTTCGTGCGCTGGGCTCGTACATCAAGGGCACCAACGGCAAATCTCAGGGCGTCGTGCCGTTCCTGAAAGTGGTCAACGACACCGCCGTTGCAGTGAACCAGGGCGGCAAGCGCAAAGGCGCTGTCTGTGCCTACCTGGAAACCTGGCACATGGACATCGAAGAGTTCATCGAGCTGCGCAAGAACACCGGTGACGATCGTCGTCGTACCCACGACATGAACACCGCCAACTGGATCCCTGACCTGTTCATGAAGCGTGTCTTCGATGACGGCAAATGGACCCTGTTCTCGCCTTCCGAAGTTCCGGACCTGCACGACCTGACCGGCAAAGCCTTCGAGGAGCGTTACGAGTACTACGAAGCGCTGACCGAGTACCCAGGCAAGGTCAAGCTGTTCAAGACCATCCAGGCCAAAGACCTGTGGCGCAAGATGCTGTCGATGCTGTTTGAAACCGGCCACCCTTGGCTGACCTTCAAAGACCCGTGCAACCTGCGTTCGCCACAGCAGCACGTTGGCGTGGTGCACAGCTCGAACCTGTGCACCGAGATCACCCTGAACACCAACAAGGACGAGATCGCGGTCTGCAACCTGGGCTCGATCAACCTGCCGAACCACATCGTCAACGGCAAGCTGGACACCGACAAGCTCAAGCGCACCATCGACGTAGCCGTTCGCATGCTCGATAACGTCATCGACATCAACTACTACTCCGTGCCTCAGGCGAAGAACTCCAACTTCCGTCACCGTCCGGTCGGTCTGGGCATCATGGGCTTCCAGGACGCGCTGTACCTGCAGCACATTCCTTACGGTTCCGATGCTGCCGTCGAATTCGCCGACCGCTCGATGGAAGCCGTCAGCTACTACGCGATCCAGGCTTCCTGTGATCTGGCCGACGAGCGTGGCGCCTACGAGACGTTCCAGGGTTCGCTGTGGTCCAAAGGCATCCTGCCGCTGGATTCGCAACAGATCCTCATCGAAGCCCGTGGCCAGAAGTACATCGACGTCGACCTGAACGAAACCCTGGACTGGGCGCCCGTGCGTGCTCGCGTTCAGAAAGGCATTCGTAACTCGAACATCATGGCCATCGCGCCGACCGCGACCATCGCCAACATCACCGGCGTTTCGCAGTCGATCGAACCGACCTACCAGAACCTGTACGTGAAATCGAACCTGTCGGGCGAGTTCACCGTGATCAACCCGTACCTGGTTCGCGACCTCAAGGCTCGCGATCTGTGGGACTCGGTCATGATCAACGACCTCAAGTACTACGACGGTTCGGTTCAGCAGATCGAGCGCATCCCGCAGGAGCTCAAAGACCTCTACGCCACCGCGTTCGAAGTCGAAGCCCGCTGGATCGTCGACGCTGCAAGCCGTCGCCAGAAGTGGATCGACCAGGCTCAGTCGCTGAACCTGTACATCGCTGGCGCATCGGGCAAGAAGCTGGACGTGACCTACCGCATGGCGTGGTTCCGTGGCCTGAAAACCACCTACTACCTCCGTGCCCTGGCCGCGACCAGCACCGAGAAGTCGACCATCAACACCGGAAAACTGAACGCCGTTTCCAGCGGCGGCCACGGCCCGGACGACTCGGCGATCACCGCCCCGCGTCCAGCCGAAGCAGCCCCGGCCGGTCCGGCGCCAGTACCAAAGGCGTGCGCCATTGATGAGCCGGATTGCGAGGCTTGTCAGTAATATCTGATGTGCCGGGCAGTTGACGGCACGCGGTAAAAAGCCCCTTCACAGGGGCTTTTTACTTTCCGGCGTTTGCATTGCGCAGAAACGCCTGCCCCCCCATCGACATCCCCGCGAACGCGCCTGAGCAACACAATCTCCCAAAAAGCGGCGCGCACAGCCCGCTTCCATTTCCGCTAAACTTGGGTGCATCGCGACAAGAGTCCACGTCATGCCAACACCCTCTCTCGAAGCCAAGAAAGCCTATTGCGCCAAAACGCGCAAATCCAACTACGCTGCCAGCCTGCGCCTGGAAGGCTTCCCCAGCACACCCGATGATGCTGAACGGCCCCTCCCGACTCGACAGGAATTGCTGGAAATTTACCGTGGCAAAAAAGCGTGACGCTCGACAAATACGGCGCTGGCCAGGATCCCTACTGCTTTCCCGGTACAGCAATCCTGCATAACCGTTTCGCAATCCAAGACGAACAGATCCTGGCTGAAGCTGAACGCGCGCTTTCCGAAGTAGCAGCCGAGTCCATCGAGTTCGCACCACCGCCCTATGATCTCGCCTACCTGCAGCGAATCCATCGCAGTCTGTTCTCAGACTTGTACGAATGGGCCGGCCAACTTCGCACCGTCGACATTTCCAAGAACGACACCCACTTCTGTGTCACGAGCCGCATCGAGCCCGAAGCCAATAAACTGTTCAGGTCGCTCGCCAACGCCAACTGGTTTGAGGGTCTGGACCGGGCGAATCTGATAAACGCCAGCGCAGAATTGTTCGGCGACCTGAACGTGGTTCATCCCTTCCGCGAGGGCAATGGCCGTGCCCAACGCATCCTGTTCGAACACATCATCGTCAACGCCGGGTATGAAATCAGCTGGTGGCCGGTAGAGCCCACCGAATGGATACAGGCCAATATCGACGCAGTGGGCTATGATTTTGGGGGACTCGTAAGCGTATTCGAGCGGTGTGTGGGTAAGGCAATCGGTAGCTGAAAAATCCGCTGATGATCCGTGATGAGTGACATAGCCCGACTGAGGCCATTCGTCGACTTCGTCTCAATCTGGCGCTTCTATTCTATTGGCCAGCGAGTGCTGATTTTCGAGTGATCTGCCCTGTACGCCTTTGGATACGCAACGTCAGCGCTATATCAGAGCCTTGACCCACATCAACACGGATGAATTCGCCGGAATTCGACCCATTCCGTCGATTGCCGACTCCCCAAGCACACTATATGATGTGTCTCGCTTCAGCGCTAAACACTAGATACGTGATTGATCTCTAAAATCAACGCGTTTTCTCTCAAGCATGGCTTGGGGAAAAGCGCAACGGAAAATGAAGGCAATTCGACCTTCAAATTCCGTCAGGGACGAACCCGCGCCGGGCAAAATCTGTATAATCCCGCGCTCACCCAGGGTACTCAAAATGACCGTTTGCACATTGCAAAGCTGGCACTCTGAAAACAGCCCCGTTGACCCGCTTCGCCGGCCTGCCACAGGTGGCCTTCGCAGCACGTTCGCTGATCGATCCGAAACGACGATTCTCGTCTTCGTTGATCAATAACAGTGAGACCCTGAGCTGCACCCAATTCATTCCCGTTGCCGCCTACGCGAGATGCACCGCTGGCAACGCCGACTTTAAAATCCAATCGACCGCCAAGGCGGTTCTCACGCAGGAGCCTCATCACCATGCTGAGCTGGGACGAATTCGACAAAGAAGACGCCGCTGAACCCGCCAAAGGCGCCAACGCCGGCCACGCTTCAGAAGCGGCCATGGACAAACTCGACAGCGCCGGTGGTGCGGCCGCGCAGGAAGCACGCGCTGCCAACGCCAACGACTCCGCCGCCGTCGCCCGCGCCAAAGCGGCCCTGAACAAACTCGACATCGCCGAAGGTCTGGCCGAGCTCGAAGGCTCCGCCGCCCGCGTTGCCGTCGACGAAAAGCGCATGATCAACTGCCGCGCCGACCTCAACCAACTCGTGCCTTTCAAGTACGACTGGGCCTGGCAGAAGTACCTGGACGGCTGCGCAAACCACTGGATGCCGCAAGAAGTCAACATGACCGCCGACATCGCCCTCTGGAAAAACCCGGAAGGCCTGACCGACGACGAACGCCGCATCGTCATGCGCAACCTGGGCTTCTTCTCCACCGCCGACTCCCTGGTTGCCAACAACCTCGCGCTGGCCGTGTATCGCCTGATCACCAACCCTGAATGCCGCCAGTACATCCTGCGCCAGGCCTTCGAGGAAGCGATCCACACCCACGCCTACCAGTACTGCATCGAATCGCTGGGCATGGACGAAGGCGAAATCTTCAACATGTACCACGAGATCCCGTCGGTCGCGAAAAAAGCCGCCTGGGGCCTGAAATACACCCGCGCCATCTCCGATCCGGAATTCAACACCGGCACCGTCGAGACCGACAAAGAACTGCTGCGCAACCTGATCGCCTACTACTGCGTGCTGGAAGGCATCTTCTTCTACTGCGGCTTCACCCAGATCCTCTCCATGGGCCGCCGCAACAAAATGACCGGCGTCGCAGAACAGTTCCAATACATCCTGCGCGACGAATCCATGCACCTGAACTTCGGCATCGACGTGATCAACCAGATCAAGATCGAAAACCCGCACCTGTGGGACGCCGAACTGAAGGAAGAAGCCTCGCAAATGATCCTGCAAGGCACTCAGCTGGAAATCGAATACGCCCGCGACACCATGCCTCGCGGCGTACTGGGCATGAACGCCGCGATGATGGAAGACTACCTGAAGTTCATCGCCAACCGTCGTTTGAGCCAGATTGGTCTGAAGGAAGAATACCCAGGGACCACCAACCCGTTCCCATGGATGAGCGAGATCATGGACTTGAAGAAAGAGAAGAACTTCTTTGAGACGCGGGTGATTGAGTATCAAACCGGTGGGGCTTTGAGCTGGGATTGATAATTACCCCCGTGAAGTCGCATCAAAACCTGAATCCATCTCATCAAGAATGAAATGGTTTTGTGTCGAAAGGGTTGCCAAATGGCAACCCTTTTTTGTCCAAACCGTGAGCCTCGAATTTTTTGAATTGGACGACATTCTGACGTATGGGCTTACCAGCAGCGGCGGCCAAGAGAGGTAATCGTGACACGTGATCTAAGCTTGTCCCTGCTTCCGAGATCGTTCCTACGCTCTGCGTGGGGATGCAGCTGCTGACGCTCCGCGTCTCAGTCCGTCTCGACAAATCCGATACATGCCCGAAGCACTCCGAAACACCAGCTCGACGACTCGCGCCTTATACATGACCTAGCCTGAATCGCTCCCTTTCAGATTCAAGGACGATTCCATGGCCCGAAGCCGATACACCATCACCGAAGCCCATAATCCTCATTTCCTTACGTGCACCATCGTCGAATGGCTTCCGCTCTTCACCCGCCCAGCCCTGGTCGACATCGTGCTGAACGCGTGGCGCTTTCAACAAACGAATCAGAGCCTGAAGCTTTATGGTTATGTCGTTCTTGAAAACCACCTCCACTACCTCGCGCAATCTCCAGGCCTCGAAAAATCCGTCGCCAGCTTCAAGTCTTTCACGGCGAGAAACATCATCAATTACTTGGAGGAAGTCCGGGCAGAACGCACCCTACAGCGCCTGCGCTTCGCTAAGCGCGCACACAAAGTCGACCGCGTTTATCAGGTCTGGCAAGAGGGTGTACATGCTGAATTGGTGTATAGCGAAAGCGTGATGCGGCAGAAACTCGAGTACATCCACGCCAATCCAGTGAAACGAGGATACGTCGATCTTGGTGAGCATTGGAGATATTCGAGCGCGCGGGATTATCAGGGACAACCAGGGCTGATTGAGATCCAGAAGTGGTATTAGCTGACGCGGAGCGTCACTCGCGGCATTCCCACGCGGAGCGTTGGAACGATCAATAACCAGTTGTAACAAAGCCTCGCACTGAAGCAACATCCCTTTTCCTACAAGCGACAAGGAAAGGGACTACAACGTGGCGAAGAAGAACTCACAGCAAGTGCTCACTGGCTCATACGCATCGCAGTCGCTTGAGGAAGGTCATGTCTACACCCGCGACGACCTGCGCGCACTCTTCGCCATCACCGCTTCGAGCATCAACAACGGAATCTTCAAGCCCGCAGCCTACGACTCCGTGTGGATCTTTGTAACCGAACACAAGACAGCCGACCGCACTCAATATGTCGACGCCTTGATCGACGACGTGTTGAACATGGAAGGCCAGACGCAAGGCGCCACCGACTACCTCATCAGGGAGCACGTCGTACGCGGCCTTGAGCTGCTTCTGTTCTATCGAACGAAAAAGTACGAGCACCCCGGCGCGGGCTTCACTTACAAGGGCAAGTTTCTTTATCAAAGTGATCAAAGTTCAGGCCCGACCCAATTCACGCTTCGCCAAGCAAATAGCCCAGCGCTGAGCATCCCGCTCATTGAAGCGGAGCTAGAGGATTCGGGCGAATTCGATCCTCGAAACATCATCGACGCACGCCGGAAAGTCCTTGCCTCTGTGGTGCGCCGGCAAGGCCAGACCCAGTTCAGAGCGGCACTGCTCAAGGCCTATGAGGGTAAGTGCGCCGTCACAGGTTGCACTATTGAAGCGTTACTAGAGGCAGCGCACATCGTTCCTTATCAAGGTTCCGATACCAATGTGGTCAGTAATGGTCTGCTGCTTCGCGCTGATATCCATACCCTTTTTGACCTCGGGCTTTTGTGGATCGATCCAGATTGTCGAGTTGTAAAGCTCGCTGAGGCATTGAGGGAGAGCGAATATCAAAACTGGGCGGGCAAGCCGATCTTCGTCCCGCAAAAATCATCTGACCGGCCGAGCGCGATTGCTCTCCTCTCACACATCAACTCGTTCAAATCACTGGAAAAAACGTCCGATGGGGCAGAGGCGCTAAGTAGCGAAAGCCAAGCGCCTCTTGCGAATCTTGCCGAGATCACGCACATCAAAAAATTGGGTGTGAGAGTCGCTAACGGGTGACGGTGCGCCCCGGTCGAAACTTTCAGAAACGGTCTACAGCATCGGCGCTAGAGGCGCCAACCTCGTCCACGTAAGAAAAACCCAGAACAGAGATAGGAAAACTCCGGATTTTCTCGACGACGGCTGGGCATCCGAAAATGCCGGTAGAGTCACGACCTTGATGTCGAACCGAGCCAAGGATGTGGAATGAACCGCCCGATCTTTACCACCGCGTGGGCTGCCTCGCGGCGCATTTACGATGCCGTATGATTTCGGCGGACGCTTGGCATGACTCTGCGCGTAACTGCGACGACGGTCCTGGCGCTGCTGTCGGTCTGCTGCTCAATGGCCGGCGCTACCGACTCCCCGCAAGCCAGCGCTCGCACTCATGCGCAGAATTACAACGACCTGGTTCTGGCGACCTGCATAGCAACTGCATACCGAGACGAAAAACAAGCTGCCGCCGATGCGGGCAGCAGTGTCAGCGCGTTGCGGGACTGGACTTATTACGACTTGGAGAAAGCGCCTGATGAGATCAGGGATCTGGTCGATCAATTCTTGTCCAGGGACTACCACAATCCATTGGCAGAACCGGAAGCCCCCGGCACCCGTTTCGATTTGCTGAAGTGCCTGGACTTGTTCCACAGCGATGAATTGGAACAGCAGACAAAACGCTTGGTCGTCGATCCTCAACACGCCGTGGTACAGGAACGTGGCGAACTTCAGGCTCCAGATGGACGTTAATTGCCATCCAGTGGTTTAGCGGCGAGTCATGTCTCGGAGAGCCAGCAAACTCCGCCCAATCCCCGGAACCCAATCCACCTGCTCACCCACTCACTGCGCAGAATCGCGCGAGCTCCGTGCTCGCCTGTCCATCAAACCAGTCAGACAAGGCGATGACCATGATGCCAAGTGTCTCCAATGCCGCCTCAATCCGGCACAGTCCAGGCGTTTCAACCGCAGCGGCGGCGACTCAATTCAAGTCGATCGACTCGGTAGGCGAATTTCTCGGCGAAGGAAGCCAGAAGGACGTTTACCATTCTCGGCAGAATGCCACGCAGTGCATATGCCTGATCCGGCCTGGCACGACCGGGACTATCGCGGAGGGCGACTGCGCGGCCAAGGAGCTGGAAATGACGAAGAAGCTTAAGGACTTGGGGTTTCCGGTCGTCGATGCACATGAGTTGGTCACCCATGACGGCAAGGTGGGTCTGTCGAAAGACTATATCCACAACGCCCTGGATTCGGAGGATGTCATCAACCGTCGCAAGCCCATGCCTGAGGACTTGGCGTTCAATAAAAATGTGTTGAAAGACTGCGACGAAATTATGTCCAGGCTGAGAAATCACGATCTGCACATTGAAGACTTGCAGTTCATTATCGACGGGCATGGTCGGGTGCGAATCAATGACCCGAGGGATGTGATCAGATCATCGCCGGAAAAGAGCATCGACAAAGTGCGCCAGTTGCGAGCCCTTGCATTGGAGAACACGTTGGTCGACAGCGACAGCGACTGAACCGTCAGGCATGCGAAGGAGTGAGTGACCTCAATGAAGCGGGTCACTCACTCGTGCACGACAACCACTTGCGCACCACGATTCATATGAGCGCGCAGTGCCTGAAGGCAAGCAGCATTATCCCTTCGAGCGCGCTCGATACGCCTGAACCATGTCTTTGGTGACGTCTTCTTTGAAGCACAGTGGCGAGTATCCCCCCGCTCGGTTATAGGCGCTGCGTTTACCGCAGCGGCTGCCATTGCGAGCCGAGTTGTAAGGACATGGGCAGTTGCCGGGGTAGGAAGAGATCGAATCTTCGATGAGAATCTGGGCAATGGCGGCGTCAGTGAGGCGGGCGTCCTTCGCGGAAACGGTGAAGGCGCTGAGCAGTGCGAGGGCTGCGATGAAGCTGATTCCTACCTTGGTCATGGCTGTTCCTTAGCTGTACGGTCGAAAATTCCGCCAACGTTTTACCATGACATCAATAAGCCACTATCATGCTTTTTTTTCTATAGAATGACGGCGTTTTCCTGCTATTGCAGACGAGCCTTCTGACAGACGCTTCTCTGAATGTCAGAGTTCGTTTATGTGGGTCACGCTGCAAGCATCGCTAGACCTAGAGTTCTGCTGCGTTATTGATCACCTTCTCTCTCAGGATTTGTAACAGACCACGGATATGGCCAAGAAAACCTCTGCTGTCGAAGCATTCATTTTTCTCGCAAGCAAGCTGCCTTGGTGGGCGAGCATTGCGCTTGCCGCTGCCTCGGGAATGTACCTCCACGCCCTTGCCACCGCTGCCCCGCCGACGATGAGTGACGTTCGACATATCGATACGGTGTTGACTCACTCGGTATTCGGCGGACTGGCGACGTTCGGGCAGTTCTTTGTGCCAGTGATTTTTGTGGCGGGCGCGGTGGCCTCGATCTTCAGACGCCGCAAACGCAGCCATCTTTTGAATTCAGTGAGCACGGCAGGCGGTAATACCCTGCTGACCATCAGCTGGCACGATTTCGAGCTGTTGGTAGGTGAAGCCTTACGGCGCCGTGGCTATGCCGTGCAGAAAACAGGTACGAACGGACCTGATGGCGGCGTGGATCTGGTTGCGCGCAAGGATGGCGAAACGTATCTGGTGCAATGCAAGCAGTGGCGCTCGATACAGGTCGGCGTGCCGGTGGTGCGTGAGCTTTACGGCGCGATGGCGGCGGAGGGCGCGGTAGGCGGTTTCGTCGTGACCAGTGGGACGTTTTCCAAACCAGCGCGCGCATTTGCCTCGGGGCGCAACGTGCAGCTGATTGACGGCGAGCAGTTAAAGCAGTGGATTGCCGAAACGAAGAACCGTCAACCGCCCCCTCGCCCGGAGCCTACCGCCGAGCGCGTCGAGCCAGCCGTTAAGAGAGCAGTTGAGCCAGCGGTTGAGGCGCCGACTGCGAGGGTAAAGCCGGCGGAATCAGTGGCTGACGTGGTTGAGCCGACAGCGCCGGCCTGCCCGTTTTGTAAGAAGACGATGGTGACGAAACTGGCACGTACTGGGAAAAACGCCGGCGGGCATTTCTGGGGATGCGTCGATTATCCGAAGTGCCGGGGGATTCGGCCACAGTTCGCGCCAATGAAGGTGGGGCGTTGAAGGGTTTGCCGTAAGCTTCAACTGACTAATTCCCTCCTCTGCACATAACATTTTTTCTAAAGAATCTTTACCTGGGTTTCATTTGATCCGGCGTCGCTGTGTTCTTACAGTGGCGTCACCTGATCGAACTTGCACGAGCAAGAAGGTTTCTTCAAATGTTTAAATCCATCGGTATTGCCAGCGCACTTATTCTTTCTTCTTTATGGGTTGCTCCTTCCGCAATGGCTGAAGAGTCCCCAGCGTTTGTCGCGCGTAACGAAGCGCTTCACGCGAGCTTCGAGCAGCACGAAGAGTCCTTGGCCGCCAAGGCCAGGGAGCAGGACAAGACTCAGCAAGCCTCGACTTACAATCCACAAACGGAGAATGCCAAACATACCTGACCTGTACGTTGATTCATCGTGTCGTTTCTGTTGTTTCTCCGCGTCGTTGCTCCCGGCGTGGGGCCTCAAAGCTCCAAACTTCAGCCGCTGACCCCAGCGGCTTTTTTTCGACTCAACGAAACATGATTTATATCCTGGCTACGTTTACAAGTTGTCAAAAACGAAGCCTGTTCCCAATAACACCGACTGCAAATCCTTCGATAACGGCAGAGCATTAAAATGATGCCCGTAGCAGGCAGGCGCCCCTGTCAGGCAAAATGCCGATCCTATGTAGGACTCAGCCGCCAAAGGGGTAGGAATGCGCTTGTTCAAATTGAAGACTGCCTTGATTTGCATCGCGCTGGCGATGGGTGTCGGGGCGGCCGGTGTACAAGCCGCGACCGACACGCAGGGGTCGTCAAACTCGTCGAAGACCGCGCACTCTTCCAAAACGACGAAGTCTTCGAAGACCTCAAAACCTGCCAAGTCGTCGAAAAAACCAAGCAAACCTGCAGGTCAGAAAGTCTCGATGCTGGGCGGCAAGTTCCTGTTCTATCTGCCTAAGGACTACGTCAAAGGGCCGATGGAGGAGATCGACGACAAGGCGAAGGCCGCTGGCGTAACCGGTTCGCTGTACATGAACAAGCCCGCGAAGCGCGTGGTGATCATCACCGAAACGCCGCTGCCGGACGGTAAGTCTGTTCCTTCCAACGATGCCGAAACGCTGGACACCATCATTGCCGAAACGCTCGTCCAACAGCAGTCCAGCTACCGTGATTTCAAGAAGCTCGGCGAGAAGAAGATGGTCAGAAAAGGCCTCGGCCTTCGTCAGCTGGATATCGCGGGGGGCGTGGACGGTGGCAATGTCCTGAGCACCACGCTGACTGCCGCTTCGGGAACGCGCACTGCAATGGTCAATGTGATTTCGCTCGCCAAGGACGCCAAAGCGCACGCGCAGCTGATCAAAAACATGACCGGGAGCAATTGAGCGGCCTGTCTGAAGGACGCGCCCCCTGCGGACACCGACTGCAAGAAGCCATGTCCGCTGGCGTATTCAGATGGATTGCAGGATGGAAGGGGCAATAGGGTCTACGCTCTGCCCATCCGATCAGCCTGATTCGTCCTCAGGCGACGACCGGCGATGCGAAATGGACGAATAGTGGCAAATCGCTCTTCCTTCCCTTCAATCGGCAAGCGACACTCTGGGTCATTGGTCGTGGCCGATGTTTCAATCCGGACGCTGTGTCATCACCCGGTGAAGAGCTATGAGCACCTCAAGCCACAAAGGTCTTTCATTTGCACGGCGTCTGCATCTGCCGCGCAGCGTGGGCTTGGGCATGGGTTTTTTCACCGTGGCCGCCGCGTTATATCCTTCTCATCCGCCCACGTGGGTCTGGGTGCTGATGGTGCTGCACGCTTACGTCTGGCCGCACTTGGCGTATTTTCTCGCTCGCTATTCCGACAAGCCCTACCAGGCTGAGCGCCGCAATCTGGTTTATGACTCAGTGGCCGGTGGTTTCTGGGCTGGCGCCATGGGGCTGAACCCGCTTCCAGCGGTGGCGGCGTTATCGATGCTGGCCATGAACAACATCGCCGCGGGCGGCCCACGAATGCTGGCAATTGGCTCGGTGGCGCAGGCCAGCGGCGCGCTGCTTTCGTACTGGATTTTCCGCCCGGAACTGTTTCCGCCCGTCACCCAGATTCAGGTGTATGCCTGCCTGCCGATGCTGGTGATTTATCCGCTGGCTCTCGGTTTGCTGTCCTACCGCGTCGCGGTACAACTTTCCAACAGCAAGAAGGCGCTGGAGAAGCTGAGCACCACCGACAGCCTGACAGGTCTGATGAACCATGGCGCCTGGAAGGATCTGCTGACGCTGGAATTCAACAAGAGTCGGACGCTGGACAGGCACAACAGCGTTGCGCTGATCGACATCGATCACTTCAAAACCATCAATGACACCTATGGCCACATCATCGGCGACAGCGTGCTCAAGCAGTTGAGCAACGCCCTGTCCGCCAACCTAAGGGAAACCGATCTGGCCGGACGCTACGGCGGCGACGAGTTTTGCGTGATCCTGCCCGACACCTCACTTGCGCAAGCCACCGACATCCTCGAGCGCCTGCGCCGCACGGTGAACGAGCATTCTCACGCCGCCCTCCCCGACCTTAAATTGAGCCTGAGCGTCGGCATCGCGGCTTACGGCGCCCATCTGAACGATGCGGGCATGTGGCTGCATGAGGCCGACATGGCGTTGTACAAAGCCAAAAGCACCGGGCGCAACCGGGTGACATCGGCGCCGCCCGGCGTAAGGGCCTGCGAATCAGCGAGTGCCGAACTTGAGTGAGTCAGCGTCGGAGGCGAGCGAGGGTCTGGAAGAGTTTGTGCCTGCATTCGGTCAGTCGGCGCAGCGCTGGGTCAGCTTGAGCAACTCGACGGGCGACACCGTCTCCAGCAGGGCAACCAGGCTGTCGCTCAGCGTCAGAGGACCATATAGCCCTTCTTCGCGGTCCAGATGCGCTTGCTGGACTTCGCGATAAGCACCGGGATAGATGCTTTTTTCGATGGGCAGCAAGCGATCGAAATGCTCCAGCAGCCCTCGGAAAACGATGCGCCGCTCCACCACGCCGCGAGTGGTGGCGATCAGTTTGATGAAGAAATCCGAATCGCTCTGGCGCATGGCTTCATACGCTGCATAGCGCTCGACCAGCGTGTACGCGCCGGTTTCATCGAACACCACACAACACAGATCGTGGCGCGCACGACCGCTGAAAGGATTAACGGCGGCGCCGCGACGATTGCTCTGCGCCAGCGCGAAGGCCACTGCGCGCTCCGCCTCCTGTAAACGCTGCGGATTGTCGAGCCAGGTCAGGTCGTCCAGCGCCGGCGCCTGCCGTCCCAGGCGCTCGACCTCTGCACTGAAGGTGGCGAACAGGCCCTGCGGACCAAACCATTGTTTGTGGAGTGCATTGAGTTGGTCTCTGGATAGCGCGGCCTGCTCGTCCACCAGCCGGTTGAATTCAGCCGCGACTCCGACGTGATCAGGTCGCGAACGAAGCGGAGCCGAAGGCTGTGAAGTGGCGCTTTGAAGTGTCATCGGATCGTTCCTTTTTGTTGTTCAAATGTGGTTCGGCTGCATTGGTATGGCCGCGCCATCAATCGTTCTGCATAGCCGCGCCATGCTGGTGATGGCTCCGCAGCGAGGCATCGTCAATCAGCGCAACTTTTTTCCAGCACATCCAGCCGCATTCTTTTCCTCGCCATAAAGTTGACTGACACCGCGCAAAACAAATAACGCAGCCGAAGTATCGCTCGACACCTGATTCATGATCTTTCCTGCCAATCCATTGATGCACGCGAGTTGTAACTTCACAGGCACGCGCCCGTACCGACCCAAATATTTGCGGGCGTCACAATACTTATAAATGCTCAGTCTTCAATCGGTTTTATTATGCGCGCCTCACTCGGCGATACAATCCGTCAAATGTAGGGGTGTACAGATTTTCTTCTTACGCAGCCCGGGCACATGCAGCGCCATTAATTGCGCCCGGTTTTTGACCGCGTTTTTCTTCAGCAGCGACGAGACATGGTCCCGCGCCGTGTAATCGCTGATGCCCAGCCTCTGGGCGATGTCCTTGTTGGTGCAGCCCAGCAGCACCAATTGCAGGACTTCCTTCTCTCTCGGCGTCGCTCTGCTCGATCGTTTTCGCTTGCGGTCTTGTTCCATCATCGGCCTGCAATAACCTCCATTAGTTGCCTTCCCTGGCATTGAACAGCTCATCGGCACTGATACAGCTTTATTGAGTAAAATTTTCGAGCGCGCACAACTTCGGCTATCGATCAGGCGAAGGGTTAATAATGAGCACAACAAAGGTAATTATTCCTACAGCACGCAAGGACAACTCCTTGCTGGCCTGACCAATTATCGCCCGCGCAGTAATTGATCCTGGCGCAGACCAAAGTTTGGCCCAGTTATATAGAGACAGCTTGTATAGACAGGCACGATAATACTTACGAATGATAATTACAATCATCTGTTACAAATCAGAGGCGTTGATTCACGGTGTTCACGCGCCCGGCGATCAAGCGGTCAGGGTGCAAATCACGCCGGGCGGGTGCAGGAACGAAAGAAGCGTTTCAGGAGGAAGGTTGAGCGAAAAGTTTCGCCGCGCGCTCACGGACTTCATCGGGAGTGAGGTCCTCCTTGTGCGTGCCGATGAACCACAGATGCCCGAACGGATCACGGACGCTGCCGCTGCGGTCGCCGTAAAACATGTCTTGGACCTCGCTGACCACTGTCGCGCCCGACTCCACGGCGCGCTTGAATTGCGCGTCGACGTCAGCGACATACAGGTGCATGGCGAAGGAGGTTTGGCTGCCGGGTGCAGGGCTGACGAACCCGCCTTGATCGCAAGGCTCGGCGAGCATCAGGCGAGAGTCGCCGATTTGCAGTTCGGCGTGACCGACCTTTCCGCCCGGCCTGTCCAGCCGGAACATTTCCTGGGCATCGAAGGCTTTTTTGTAGAACTCGATGGCTTGGTCGGCGGGCGAGACGCCCATGTACACAGTCAGGCTGTGCTGGCCGTCGGGGATAGGTTTGACGCTCATGGCAGGCTCCAGAGGCTTTAGCCTTATCAGATGGTTGCGGTGCGGCGCAGGTTCGCTCACCCGATGACCGCCTCGCGCGGTTGCTGGCGGGAAGCGCCGTGCCCTGCGGCCGCGCCCATCCCGCCCCTGTCTGAAACCTGCTCCACCGGTCAAGCGTAGTTCTGCCAGAGCAATCGTCCGGATTGCCCGACGATCAGTTGCCTGTCGGCGCCACCATCACGTCGTCCACCTGCATGCCCTTGCGCATGCCGAAGAACATCGCGGTCAGCAGGCCGACCGCCCCCATGATCACGCAATAGCCGACGCAGACCCACGGACTCCACGGCATCAGCGCGATCAGGGCCAACGGCGTGGTGCTGGCCCAGAGCGCGTAGCTGACGTTGTAGGTAAGGGAGATGCCGGAGACGCGAATGTTCGCCGGGAACAGTCCGACCATGACCGATGGCACGACGCCGACGATGCCGCAGGCCAGGCCCGCGACGGCATAGGCCAGGCCCACGGGCAGCCACTGGATGACCAGACTGGCGTACAGCAGACCGACGCCAATCGGCAGCAGCAGGCTGTACAAGACGACGCCGCGCCAGGCGCCGATGCGATCGACCAGCCTGCCGGCCAGCACGCAGCCGATGTTCAGAAACACGATGCCGACACTGCTGAGCGCGAACGTGTCGCTAGGGCTCATGCCGAAGCGCTGTTGCATCACCGTCGGCGTGATCACCACCAGGGTCACCACCGCAGAGGTCAGCACGCAGGTCAGCAACACCGCAGGCAGCAACGATTGGCGATGTTCACGAATCACCGCGCGCAGCGGCAGTTCGGTCATACCTTCGCGCTGGGCGTGCAGCGCCATGAAGACGGGGGTTTCGCTCAGCCATCGGCGCAGCCAGACGCCAATCACACCGAATACGCCGCCCAGCAGAAACGGGATTCGCCAGGCGAAATCGAGGATTTCTGCGTGGGTGAACACTCGCGCAAGCCAGGTGGCCGTCAGCGCGCCGATGAGATAGCCAAAGGTGAGCCCGGCCTGCAGCACACCCAAGGCGTAGCCGCGGTGGCCTTTGGGCGCATGTTCAGCGACGAACACCCAGGCGCTCGGCACTTCGCCACCCACGGCTGCGCCCTGCAGAATGCGCAATGCCAACAGCACCAGTGGCGCCCAGTAGCCGATATCGGCGTACGTCGGCATCACGCCGATCAGCAGGCATGGCAGCGCCATCATCAGAATGCTCAGGCTGAACACCCGCTTGCGCCCCAGCTTGTCGGCGAAATGCGCCATCAGGATGCCGCCCAGCGGACGCGCCAGGTAGCCCGTGACGAAGATGCCGAAGCTTTGCAGCAGGCGCAGCCACTCGGGCATTTCAGGCGGGAAAAACAGCTGGCTGAGCGTCAGGGCGAAAAAGACGAAGATGATGAAATCATAGATTTCCAGCGCCCCGCCCAATGCCGCCAGGCCCAGGGTCTTGTAGTCGCCCCGGTTGATCGGTTGTGGACGTGGTCGAAGAATGGCTGTCATGAAAGACCCCAAATCACAGGTTGAAACGGCAGTTAAGTGCGACAAAGGCGCGCAGGATAACAAAGCTTACAGATTGAGGGCGGTTGGCAGACGGCTGACGTGACGCCACTTGCGTCCGATCACAGGGTGTATGCGCCGGGAGTCGTGCCGAATTGGGCGCTGAAGGCGCCGATAAACGTGCTGACGCTGTCGTAGCCCAGGCGCTGCGCGACGCGGTTGACGCTGTCGCCCTGTGCGAGCAGTTCCAGCGCGCGCTTCATTCGCGCGACGATGCGCCATTGCACCAGCGACATGCCGGTTTCGGCGCGAAAGTGCCGGGTCAGGCCGCGCCGCGACATGCCTGTGCGCCTGGCCCAGTCGTCCAGGCTCAGTTTGTTGGCAGGATCGGCCACGATCGTCAGCGTCATTCCCACCAGATGCGGACTGCTGGGCATCGGCAGAAACAGCGGCTCGGCGGGAGAAATCTTCAACTCGTCGAACAGGACTTCCAGCTGACGATGCTGCGGCGGCGTGAGTTCGCCAGCGCTGTGCTCGAGCAGCGCGCCGCTCCAGCCGCCGATGCGTTCCAGCAAGGCGCGGGACAATGGCGTCATGTCAAAAACCGTGGGAGTGGTGGGAAACAGCGGGCAGAGGTCGGGGCGCAGGTAGATCATCCAACCTTTGGCGGCCTCATGGATCCGCGCGGCATGGGCAACGCCCGGAGGAATCCAGCCGATGCGACGCGCCGGCACGACCCAACTGCCGGTGTCGAGCTCGGCCGTAATCAGGCCTTCCCGGACAGCCCACAACTGGCCTTCACGGTAACGGTGCAGGCTGTCTTCGCTGCCCGACTGCAAGGGCGCATTGACCAATACGGGTCGGCCGTCCTGGATGCGACGTTGCAACGGGTACTGTGCTGGCATGGCCCGATTTCCCGGTTGAGAGGCTTGCCGACGTTAGCAAGCCAGAAGGACCGTTGCCAGTGATACGACAGGTTTTCCGCGCTTGCTCAGTGAACGGAATGGGCCGGTAATGCCCGCTCCATGTACAGACTGCGCAACGTAATGCCGCTGGGGTGTTCGTAGGGCTCGTCACGAATCGCCACAAAGCCCATTGCTCGATAAAAGTCGGCGGCGTTGAGCGACGCGTAGAGATGAAGCCGGCTGAAGCGCTCTTCGGCGGCAATGGCTTCCAGCGCGTGCATCAGATGTCGCCCGATGCCCTTGCCAATCAGTCCGGGTTCGACGAACAAGGCGACAACCTCGCCGCTCTGCCGGTCGAGAATGCCGTAGCCGAGCCACTGGCCATCCTCTTCGGCGATGACTGCGCATCCGGTGGCGAGCAGTCGCAGGTAGGACTCAGGCGGCGGCGAAGCGCTCCAGACGTCGATCTGTTCGGGAGAATAATGACTGGCACACACCCTGCGCACGGCCCGCGTGCGCAGCGACCACAACAACGGAATATCGGCGATGCTGCCTTTTTTCAACTCGATCATCTTCGCTCCTCGCCCTCAAAACCCACGAACCGCCCTGTCCATGTAATGCCACTGCTCAGGCGACAGAATGCGCTAATGAGCTGACGGGCGAAAGCGCCGAGCTCGGATCTTGAATCTCGGGGGAATGGCAGGCCGTGGCTCGGACGCACGTCCTGTAGGAGCGCGCTTACCCGCGAAGGCGTCATTCCGACCGACACATCTCCTCAGCATGCACTGGCCTCTTCCCGGCTAAAGCCGGTCCTACGGACGCTGCGACCTGTTCGTGGGACCGGCTTTAGCCGGGAAAGCGCCGGGCGTCAGGCCGCTGCATAGAAGGTGTTATGACCAAGCTCACTCCCACAAGGATCTCCGGGCATTCCCGAATCCTCTTCCCAGACACGAATCCCGTAGGAGCGAGCTTGCTCGCGAAGGCGTCATTCCGACCGACACATCTCCAGCGGCAGGCGCTCAGTCTTCGCGAGCAAGCTCACTCCTACAAGGATCTCCGGGCATTCCCGAATTCTGTTCCCACACACGAATCCTGTAGGAGCGCGCTTACCCGCGAAGGCGTCATTCCGACCGACACATCTCCACCGGCAGGCGCTCAGTCTTCGCGAGCAAGCTCACTCCCACAAGGATCTCCAGGCATTCCCGAATTCTCTTCCCAGACACAAATCCTGTAGGAGCGAGCTTGCCCGCGAAGGCGTCATTCCGACCGACACATCTCCAGCGGCAGGCGCTCAGTCTTCGCGAGCAAGCTCACTCCCACAAGGATCTCCAGGCATTCCCGAATTCTCTTCCCAGACACGAATCCTATAGGAGCGAGCTTGCTCGCGAAGGCGTCATTCCGACCGACACATCTCCACCGGCAGGCGCTCAGTCATCGCGAGCAAGCTCACTCCCACAAGGATCTCCGGGCATTCCCGAATTATCTTCCCAGACACGAATCCTGTAGGAGCGGGCTTGCTCGCGAAGGCGTCATTCCGACCGACACATCTCCAGCGGCAGGCGCTCAGTCTTCGCGAGCAAGCTCACTCCTACAAGGATCTCCGGGCATTCCCGAATTCTCTTCCCAGACACGAATCCTGTAGGAGCGCGCTTGCCCGCGAAGGCGTCATTCCGACCGACACATCTCCACCGGATGCAACCGACCCCTTCCCGGCTGAAGCCGGTCCTACGGGCGCTGCGACCTGTTCGTAGGACCGGCTTTAGCCGGGAAAGCGTCGGGCGCTCCGCCTCAGAAACTGACGGTCGCTGACAGGCGGGCCGTGCGGGGGGCGCCGAGGAAGATGTAGTCGTCGCCCAGGTATTCGCCCACGTCGCGCCAGTAGCGTTTGTCGAACAGATTGTCGACGGTGAGCCGGAACACGGTGTCGTAGCCGTCGATGCGGGTGCTGTAGCGGCTGCCGGCATTGAACACTGCATAGTCGTCGACCTTCACCGAGCCTTCCCGGTTGGCGTACTTGCTTGAGCTGTACTGCATGCCGCCGAGCAGGGCGAGTCCCGGAATCGGCAAGCTGTAATCGGCGGACAGGCTGCCGCGCACTTTCGGCACGTTGATCGCCTGGTGGCCTTCGTACGCGGCGGTGCCGCTGTCTTCCACGCGCGCGCGGATGGCCGCGACACTGGCGGCGATCTGCAGCTGCGAAGTCAGCCAGCCGTTGGCGCTCAGCTCCAGACCGGTGTTCTTCTGCTGGCCCTGCTGGACGAACACCGAACTGATGCCGTCATCATTGGGCCTGGAATACTGGTACGCCTGGCGCGTCTGGAACACCGCCGCGGTGAAGCTCATCCGGCGCCAATCGTACTTGACCCCGGCCTCGAGCTGACGGGAGATCGTCGGCGCCAGAATTTCGCCCGCGTTGGTGTCGAACACCGACGCCGTGCCCCCCAGCGAGAGGCCTTTGCTGTAACTGGTGTAGAACGAAACGTTGTCGACCGGTTTGTAGATCAGCGCGGCCTGCGGCAGGAAAATCGAGCGCTGCGTGTGACGATTGTCGCTGCCGTCGTCGTTGTACGCTTTTTCATCGAGGCGCACCTGCCGCCCACCGATAACGGTCTGCCAATGCTCGTCGAAATGGATGCGATCCGTGGCGAACAGGCCGTACTGACGGCTGTCCAGACGCCGCTCGGTATGCCCGACCGACAGGTTCGACGGATCGAACTTCTGCGGCGTGTCGTGGATATTGCCCGAGCCCACGTATTCGCTGAAATACGGCCGGGTGTCCACAGTGCGGCGGAATGCGCTGGTGCCGAACGTCAGTTCATGCTTGAGCCAGGCCGTGCTGAACAGCCCGCTCATCGACGCCTCGACTTCGTCATTGCGTCGGGTGTCGTCGGGGCTGCGGAAGTCGTAGATGTCGTAACCGCCGCCAGGGGTGAAATGCCCCGTTACCGGTTCGCTCGGGCAGTCGCTCTGGAAATAGCAGCCGTAAGCGAACGCGCTGTAATCGTCGATCACCACGCGGCTGCGCGAGGCGCTGAGGCTGGCCTTCCAGTCATCATTGAAGCGGTACTCGTAACGGCCGCTCATATTCAGCGAGTCGATGCCGACCGGGTTGGACCAGCTCTGATAGCCGAGCAGCTTGCGCGGAGAGGCATCGTGAGGCAGCTCGGTGCCGCCCAACAGTTGATAGCCCGGCACCGATCGCTGCTCTTTGGTCTGATACTCGACGTCCAGCTGCAGCGTCGACTGATCGTTGATGTTCCAGTCGAACGCCAGAGAGGCGAAATCGCGCTTGCCGTCAGCATGCTCGACATACGAGCGAATGTCTTCGTGGGCAACGTTGGCGCGCAGGCCGAACTGCTTTTCGCTGCCGAACCAGCCACCCACATCCGTGGCCAGGTAGCGCTCGCCATGTTCGTTGGTGGAGACGGTCACCGAGCGCACGTCTTCCGGGCGCTTGGTCTTGTAATTGACCACACCTGCAGGCTCGGAAACCCCGCTCTGCAAGCCCGACAGGCCTTTGAGCAGTTCGACCTGCTCTTTGTTTTCCAGCGCCACGTTCTGCTCGCCAGTGATGCTGCGGCCGTTGATGCGGTAGCTGTTGGAGGCGTTCAGAGAAAACCCGCGGACGACGAAGTTTTCGTAGTAACCCACCGGCGCGTAGCTGTCGCCCACTGACGCATCGTTACGCAGCACCTCGCTGAGCAGCCTGGCCTGCTGATTCTTGAGCATTTCCTGACTGAACACCGAAATCGAGGCGGGTGTATCGATCAAGGGCGCCTCGTTGAAGCCGCCGACCGACGCGCTGCCAGCTTGATAAACCGACTCCTGTTCGCCTGACACATTCAGCGCATCGAGCGTCAGCGGTTCGGCCTCCTGCGCGGCCAGCCAGGGCGATGCGAAAGCGATGCTCAGCGGCAACAAGCGACGCGTTAAGCCTGCGACAGGTCGGAACGGGGTGTTCATCGGCGGCGGAATTCCTGGTTGATAGCGGTCGGCGGTGAACGACGCGCAGGCGAATCGGCGGCGCATCTTTTACGTTCTGCGCCGGATTTTTACAACCTCGATATAAACCTCGCGCGCGCCTCGAAATGTCAGGGCAGCCTCCTTTACACTCCGGGCTTACCTCTTCATGGACGCTCCCCTATGACGCCCTCGCTGCTCTTGGCCGTGCTCGCCTCAGGCTTCATCTACGCCATTTCGCCAGGCCCCGGCGTGCTCGCCGTGTTCGGCATCGGCGCGTCCAGAGGGCGGCGCGCCGGGGCGGCCTTTCTGTGCGGGCATTTGCTGGGCGATGTGATCTGGTGCAGCACGGCGCTGGCCGCGATCATCGGCGCCAGGGTGATCGGGACGACGGCGTTCGATGTGCTCGGGCTCATAAGCGGGGTATTTCTGTTCTGGCTCGGCTGGCGTGCCCTTCGCGCCAGACGCAGCAGCGACGACCCGACCAAAGCGCCGGCGCGGCAGCCTTTCTGGCACGGCATCATGTTCGGTCTGACCAACCCGAAGGCGTACCCGGTGGCCGTCGCGACCTTCACGGCTCTGCTTTCCAGCCGCGCCGACATGCTCAACTGGTCGATGTTGCCGCTGCTGATCCTGATCAGCACGCTGGGCGGCATCGCGGCGTACGGCATCATCGTCGGCGTGGTCGGCGCTCGCCACGTGCGGTCGGTCTATCAACGGCACGAACTGACCATCACGCGGCTGTGCGGCGTGATGTTCATCGGTTTCGCGATCAATGCGCTGATGCATGCCGTACCAGGGCTTCTGCCGCGCAAGCCCTGACCAGGCGCTTACTGCGCCAGGCCGACCTTCAACAACTTGCCGTCGTCTTCGTCCGTCAGTACGTAAAGATAGCCGTCCGGGCCCTGGCGCACATCGCGAATGCGCGACTTCAGCTCGCCGAGCAGTCGCTCTTCGTGCACCACTTTGTCGTCCTTGAGCTCCAGCCGGATCAACACCTGAGCCGACAGCGCGCCGATGAACACGTTGTGATCCCACTGTTTGAAGCGGTCGGCGTCATAGAACGCCATGCCGCTGATGGCCGGGGATTTTTCCCACACATGAAACGGATTCTTCACGCCCTCGATAATCTTGCCTTTGGCCTCGGAAATAGGCTGGCCGGTGTAATCGATGCCGAACGTGGAGATCGGCCAGCCATAATTCGCGCCCCGTTCGATGATGTTGATTTCATCCCCGCCCATGGGCCCATGTTCATTGGTCCACAGCGTCCCGCTCCATGGGTTGAGCGCGGCGCCTTGCTGATTGCGGTGGCCGTAACTCCAGATTTCCGGGCGCACGTTCTTCTGGCCGACGAAGGGGTTGTCCTTGGGCACCGTGCCGTCGGGATAAAGCCGCACGATTTTGCCCTGCAGCTTGTCCAGATCCTGCGCGGTCGGCCGGTTGTTGTTCTCGCCCAAGGCAATGAACAGGTAACCGTCCCGGTCAAACACGATGCGCGAACCGAAGTGATTGCCCACCGACAATTTCGGCTGTTGCTGGAAAATCCGCGTGAAGTTTTCCAGCCTGGTCATGTCTTCGGACAGTCGCCCGCGCCCCGCAGCGGTGCCGCCGGTTTTGCCATCGCTGCCGGCCTCGGCGTAAGTCAGGTAGACCATTCGGTCCTTGACGAAATCAGGGGAAAGCTCGACATCCAGCAGCCCGCCCTGGCCCTGCACCCAGACCTTCGGCACACCCGAAATGGGTGCTGACAGCTTGCCGTCAGGCGCCACGCGCCGCAGGCTGCCGGTGCGCTCGGTCACCAGCATGCCGTCGTTGCCGGGCAAAAATGCCACGGCCCACGGATGCTGCAATCCACCGACGACTTCATCCACGGTCAATGTGCCCTCCTCGCTTTGATAAGTTGCTGCCGACGCGTGTATCGACAGGCCAAGCAAGGCGCACGCACTCACAGTGGCAATCAGGGTCCTGCGGATCAACGAGCTATGCATCATGGGCGATTCCTTTATGGCGGGGAGCGAAAGTGGCGGTCACGATCATCGTTTTCATTGAACGCGGCGCGGTGCGTCGGTGGAAGGCGCCGCAGGCGCAGGCTGGCGCGCCGGGTAGCCATTGCCGATACCGCCGTTTTCGAGGGTCGGCGGCCGCGGCTGTACTGGCCGCAAATCAGGGCCGCGCATGCCGGGCGTAATCGACTGGGTGCCTTGACGGCTGTTGGGGTTGGCGCGGCGGATGGCGCCATTGTCCGACGTAGTGTTCGATCGGCCAGGGTAGTTGGCCGCAGCCAGTTGCAGGGATGAATCCACCCCGCGCTCAGCGGCCTGCGCGGCACCGGCGCAAAGCAGACCGGTCAGAGAAAACATCACGAGACGTCGCAGGAAACTGTTCATCGGTTATCTCATGTGGGAGGGCGATCGAATGAGTCACGAGTCCGGTGTTTGATGACGATCGAGCGCGTAGGTTCGCGCCGCTCGGGTGGCGTAGCAACGCGTAGGACGATTCGCTTTGTAACAAGACTAGTCTGTCGCCGGGTGATGGGCAGTCGGTCGGCTGCTGCACAAATCTTCCAGACCCGACCGTCCGCTGTTGATAAGGTAAGCAGCGATGGCAGCGCATTCACCCGCAGCGTGCGGGTATCGAGCGGATGCGCCGTGCAGTTCGTTTCGCCAAGCCGTGCCCCTCAGGAGCCCCCGATGTCCAACCGCAACTGGATCGATCTCAAGCAGGACGCGATGTCCGGCATCGAGACCGTGCGCGCGCATTTCGAGGGCCACGCCTACGACCCGCACTGGCACGACAGTTATCTGGTCGGCATCACCGAACAAGGCGTGCAGCAATTCAATTGCCGGCGCCAGCAGTACAACAGCACGCCGGGCAAGGTCTTCCTGCTTGAGCCCGGCGACATCCACGATGGCCACGCCCCCGATGCAGGCGGCTTCACCTATCGCACGCTTTACCTCGAACCCGCCTGGCTCGATCGCGAGCTGCGCGCCCAGTTCGAGGAAGCGCCGGACAACGCCAGCCTGAGCTTCGCCGAAACCCTGGCCGAGGACAGCCGTCTGGCGGTCGCGACGGCCAATGCTTTCCAAGCCATGCACCATGACGAACTGCGCATCGTGCGCCAGACCGCTCTGGATCAGTTGCTGTCGAGCCTGACCAGCCATCTGCGCTGGCGCACGTCGATCACGCCCGATCCGCGCCTGCCGCTGGTGGCACAAAGGGCTCGCGATTACCTGCACAGCCACCTGCATCAGGACATCGGCCTGGATGATCTGGCCCGGGCCACCGGCGTGGACCGCTTCCGCTTGAGCCGTGCATTCAAAGCGGCATTCGGCCTGGCGCCCCATGCGTACCTGATTCAGTTGCGCCTGACCCGCGCCAGGCATTTGCTGGCGCGCGGCGAACTCCCCGTCAGCGTCGCAGCCGCACTCGGTTTTTCCGACCAGAGCCACATGGGGCGCTGGTTCCAGCGCGCTTACCGCATGACCCCGGCGGACTACCGCAGGCGCTGCTCAAATCTTCCAGACTGACGACCCGGGCGGCAGCGATCATCGATTCATGATCAATAACTGCCGAGGGGTCCCATGCAAACCTTGCTTCCTTTTCTGCTGTTCGCCTTCGTCGCGTCAATCACCCCCGGCCCGACCAACATTCTGGTGCTGACCAACAGCTCGCGTCACGGCATGCTGCGCACCCTGCCGATCGTGCTGGGCGGCTGTGCTGGCGCGGCATTGCTGGTGTTGCTGGTCGGCACGGGCCTGGGTGACCTGCTGGCACGACATCAGGCGATACAGACGGCGATGTCGTGGATCGGCATCCTCTGGCTGACTTGGCTGGCCTGGCAGATTTTCCGGGCACCCGCTGAAGCGGTCGAGCCTGATCGCACCAAAGGCACGCCGCAACTCGGCCTGTGGGGCGCGGCCAGCCTGCAGGTGGTCAACCCGAAAACCTGGATGATGGCACTGGCCGTGGTCAGCGTATTTGCCGGCACCGGCGCCGACCGGATGCTGCAAGTGATGTGGCTGTCGCTGGCGTTTTTTCTGGTGTCGGTCCCATGCCTGATCGTTTGGGCCTACGTGGGCGTGAGCGCGGCGAAGCTGTTCCGCTCGGCGCGCAGCATGAAGCGCTTCAATCAAGCCATGGCGCTGTTATTGCTGGCCTCCGCCTGGCTGACGCTGGTGATGTGAGGCGCGCTGGCGGGCGTGTTTTAATGCCTGCTTTCAACGCCGATCAGGACGCAACATGGCGCCTTTCTACGATGCACGCGGCAACATCTACGCCGTCATTTCCCCTGAGACCCTGCGTGCCATGGGCGTCAACGTGCCGGAGTCAGCCGCTCAAGCCGCGTCGGCCCGTCAGCACTGGACGTCAGCGGCCATCAGCGCAATCTGCGACTGGCCTGCGGGGCAGCGTCCGCAAGGGAGCAAAGCCCACCGCTCGGATGGCTTGCTGGTAGGTCCCTTCCCGAGCGTTGCACCTTTGCAGGGCGTTGCGCCGTTCGACGTGCTGATCGTCAACACCGACGGCACCCTCGCCGAGCGCAGCGGCAACGGCCTGACCATCTTTGCCCAATCCCTCACCGACACTGGACTGATCAACGCCGGCGAAAGCTTCACCCTGCACGTTCATCACGACAACGCCGACTCCGCCAGCCCGCAGCCGACTCAGGTGGTCCCTGCAGTCGTCAACGGCGTGAGCGGGTTCTGGCTGGACATCGGCACCCCGGGGTTCGGCCCGCAAGCCGTCGGCGCAAAAGGGGACGGCGTGACGGACGCCCTGCTCGGCCCGCATCGGGTCAGCCGGGTCGAACGACTGGCGTGCCTGCACCCGGCGTGGCACAGCAGCGTATTCGTGAGGGTCGGCAATCCGCACTGCGTGACACTGGTCACCGACATCCAGGCGCTGCCAAGTTTCGAGGAACTCCATGAAAACCCGTTGAACGATGCTTTGACGCGCATCGCCTTCGCCGCCGGGGCGCTCGGCAGCGGCGATCCCTGTCCGGCGGGCGTCAACCTGCAATGGGCGGCCAGGCTGGGCCCCGACCGGATCGCCGCCAGGGTGTTCGAACGGGGCGAAGGTCCGACGGCGTCGTCAGGCACCAGTGCCAGTGCAGTGGCTTCAGCGGCCTGGCGATGTGGCTGGGTCAAAGCGGGGCTCGTTGAAGTGGTGATGCCGGGCGGGACAGCGCCCGTTCGGCTGATCGAGCAACAGGGTGATTTGGCACAAGTGCAGCTGTTCGGCGCCGCGCGCCTGCAACGCTGAATCGTTGCCACAACGCCGCGCAGGCTGCGGCGACGTACGACGCTTGTGCCAAAGTGCGAACCTGCGCGCAGGATCATGGGAAAATGCCACTACCGCGATTGCATCGCCGCCGCATTTGTCTATGCTTTCAGCAATTGTCGTCCGCCATCCGTTTGAATGGCGGACCAAAGGTCAGCTAGTCATCGACTATGGACGTCAGGCGCCGACATGGAATCTCCGTTTCTCTCCCGATTTCTGCGACCGTTGATCGTTTCGATGCTCATCAGACGACCGGTCGACACGCCTCCCGTACAGCACGCAGGCCTCTGGCCCGGCCGTTTCAGCCCTCTTCTGCATACTCGATCAAACATTGATGCCATCCCGCCATGACTCAAGGCGGTTTTCCGCAGGTCGACTCTTTGGTTAGCCAATTCAGGGAAGACGGTCCTCCGACCGCATTTCGCAATATTGAGGTACATGGCAGATGTTCAATTCACACCGCAAGGCCGTTGAAGCCGAGTTGCAGATGTCCACTGCGGCGCTGAGCCAGTCTCAGTCCAAGCTTGCTGCTATCAGCCGGGCCATGGCGATGATCGAATTCACGCCTGACGGCATCATCCTCGACGCCAACGAGAAATTCTGCCGCGCCATGGGCTATGAACGCGACGAATTGGTGGGCAAGCATCACCGCATCTTTTGCGAAAAAGCGTTCTATGAGAGCGAGGCATACTCCAGGCTCTGGCGCGATCTGGCACGGGGCGAGCCGGTGTGCGGGACGTTCATGCGGCTGGACAAATCCGGCCGGGAAATCTGGCTGGAAGCGGGTTATGTGCCGGTTTTCGATGCGGGCGGCAAGGTCCAGAGCGTCGTCAAGATCGCGTCCGACATCACCGCGCGCTCGCACAAGGAGCATGAAAACCAGAGCATGATCGATGCGATCGGTCGCTCGATGGCAATCATTGAATTCTCCCCGGACGGCCGCGTGCTCACCGCCAACGAGAACTTTCTGCAGACCATGCATTACTCGCTGAACGAAGTCATCGGGCAGCATCACAGCATTTTCTGTACCCGCGCTGAAGTGGAGTCGCCGGCCTACAAGGCCTTCTGGGCGTCGCTCAATCGTGGGGAATACCATTCCCATCGCTTCGAACGGGTGAACAAGCTGGGTCAGACGGTTTATCTGGAGGCCTCCTACAACCCGCTGTTCGACGTGAAAGGTCGGCTGTACAAAGTCGTCAAGTTTGCCAGTGACATCACCGAGCAAGTGACGGTCCAGCGCCATGCGGCGGCCACGGCCCATGACACCTCGGTCCGCAACGACGCCAGCGCGCAAAAGGGTTCGAGCGTGGTGCAGCAGACCGTGGAAGTGATCGAGCAGATTTCCAGCGACCTCAATGAAGCCGCGCGAAGCATCGATGCGGTGAACAAACAGTCGGAAGTCATCGCCAGCATCGTCCAGACCATTCGCGGCATCGCCGATCAGACCAACCTGCTGGCCCTCAACGCCGCCATTGAAGCCGCCCGGGCGGGCGAGCATGGTCGCGGCTTCGCTGTGGTCGCCGACGAAGTACGCGGCCTGGCCGCACGAACGAGCAAAGCCACGGTTGAGATCGTCGACGTGGTGCGACAAAACAACGAACTGGCGAAAAGCGCGGTTTCAAGCATGCAATCCAGCCTCAGCCGAACCGGCACCGGCGTGGAACTGGCCAACGAAGCCGGAGAAGTCATCCTGGAAATCCAGCAAGGCTCCCGCCACGTGGTAGATGCCATCAGCCAGTTCAACTCGACACTGCAGCTGGATTGACTTTGGGCTCACCGCGGCGACCCGGCAGATCGCCAGCGGTAAGCCGCCTTGACGTGTTCGATAACGGAAATTACTCGCCGATGTCTTCGTTCCACAGCTCTGGCTTGTCGGCGATGAATTGCTTCATCAGCGCGATGCAGGTGGCGCTGTGGACGACGTCGACCTGGACGCCGCGCGAGCGCAGCAACGCTTCTTCGCCCATGAACGTCTCGTTCTCGCCGACGATGATTTTGCGGATGCCGTAAAGCAGGATGGCGCCGCTGCACATCGCGCAGGGCGACAACGTGGTGTACAGCGTGGCCTCGCGATAGACACGGGCGGGTTGGCGACCGGCGTTTTCGAAGGCGTCCATCTCGCCGTGCTTGATCGCGCTGCCTTCCTGGACCCGGCGATTGTGCCCGCGTCCGATGATCTTGTCGTCGTGGACGATGACTGAACCAATCGGAATGCCGCCCTCGGCCAGCCCCTTTTGCGCCTCTTCAATCGCAGCTTGCATGAATGGGTCCATGATCCCTCTCCCGTATGGTCAATAAATCTGCAGCCCTGCTCGTGCAGGGTCAGGCGGGCTCAAGGCTTGGCTTTTTTCAGCGCGTTGTCCAGTGCAGTCGACACATAGACCTTGAGCAGTTCGCTGGAACGCTCTTTCATGTCCATGCCGACATCGCGCTGTTTGGTGCGAAATTTATTGGCGATTTCGGGCTCCGGATCGCCGATGTCCAGCGCCTGAAGCTCTTCGGGCGTGAATGACGCGGCGTAGGCAGCGGCCAGATTCCGGTCCCATTCCTGCTGATACTGAGGCTGCAGGTATTGAAGCTCATCCTGCACGATTTCCTGCGCCTTGGTCCGGCCGACCGCCTCGACGATGGTGGAGAACGCCACCGTGCGTGACGCAACCTGATAGCCGAGCCAGCCGAGGCTTTCTCCCAGATGGCGGTCTTTGACGAATGTCAGCGCGCTGTCTGGCACGGGCGCTGCCGGCGCCGCTTCCGATGCCCTGGCCTGGGGAGCCGTCGCGAGCAACAGGCTGAGCATCAGCGCGCTCGACCCCTTTGAAATCGTCAACGCAGTCGATCTGCAATATCCCATGTCCTCTCCCCGGCGACTTTTATCAGTGTGATCAACTCATTGACGGCTCGGTGTCACGTTCGGTGAAGCTAGCAGTTGAGGCCTGCTTTGCCAGTCCTCCAGGCGTGCGTTATCGGTCAGCTCAGGCGCAGGACGGGTTTGATGAAGACCATTGCTGCGCGCTCATGCGATAGATCCTCACCCCCTGACGGTGATACTGGCTGTGCACGAAGCCTTGGAAGCCGACTTTCTGTATCACCCGAACGGACGCCACATTGGCGGGCTGGACGATAGCGATCACTGAATCAACACCGGCGCCTGCGAATCCCGCTTGCAGCGCGCAACGCGCCGCTTCGGTGCCCAATCCTCTGCCCCAGAACGCTGACGCCAGCCGATAGCCAAGCTCGACCTCGTCGGCCCCATCCACGCGCTCAGGATTCAGACCGCAGAATCCGGCCAAGGTTGACGAAGCGTTGTCCACCACCGCCCACGGCCCGAAACCGTACTGGCGATAGGAATGGCGGCACCATTCGATGAATTCAGCCGTGGCCTTTTCCGACAGAACCCCGCGTACCGAATGACGCATGACCGCAGCGTCGCCAAGTATCTGCGCCAGCGCCGGCGTGTCGTCAGGGATCAACTCACGCAGCGTCAGACGCTCGATGTGCCGGGAAAAAACGTGATGAGTCATGATCGCTGATCCTGCGGGCATAAGCCTTGAGCATGGCGCAGGCTGGTGCGTGTGACTGGCGGCAGAGAAGTGAATGCCTGCCTTCACGGGGGGTTGATACCGGGCTGTCAGAGGTCCGATGACTGACGGCCCGGCGCAATCCTGCGGCGTGTGTCCTGGCGCCTTACAACGCCGCGGAGACTTTCTCCGCGACGTCGGCAGGCACCCAGGCTTTCCAGATTTCCGGGTGGTCTTTGAGGAAGGTCTTGGCCACGGCATCCGGTTCCTGGCGCTTCTCGCTCATGACACCCAGCGTTTTGTTCAACTGGTCGATAGGCAGGTCAACCTTTTCGAAGAAGCTCACCAGCTCCGGATACTGCTTGTGAAAAGGCTCCGAGACGCCGATGGCCAGATGCGCCGCGAGTGAACTGGAGCCGATCGGATTCGGATTGCTGGCATCGGACAGGGTTTTCCAGGCGGCTTCGTTGAACGGCGGCTCTTCCAGCTTGATCAGCTTGAAGCGTCCAAGCAGCGGCGTGGGCGACCAGTAATAGAACAACACCGGTTTGCCACGGCGGATCGAGGAGGCAATTTCCGCATCCAGCGCGGCGCCCGAGCCCGTGCGAAAGTTGACGTAGCTGTCGTTGAGTTTGTAGGCCTTGAGTTTCTGCGTGTTGACGATCTCCGAGGTCCAGCCGGTCGGGCTGTTGAGGAAACGCCCCTTGTCCGGCGATTCGGGATCCTTGAACACGTCCTTGTACTTGGGCAGATCGGCGACCGATTTCAGGTCCGGCGCCAGCGGCTTGATGCCTTTTTCCGGGTCGCCCTTGATCACGAACTCCGGCACCCACCAACCCTCAGTCGCGCCTTTGACGATGTTGCCCAGGCCGTGCACCTTGCCTTCGGATTCAGCCTTGACCCACGCAGGGCTGCGACCGGCCCACTCTTCGCCGATCACCTGAATGTCGTTTTTAGCCAGCGCGGCTTCAAGGCTGACGGTACTGCCGGGCAGTTTGTCGGTGGGGTAGCCGTAACCCTTTTCGACGATGGTGCGCAGGATCTCGGTGATCAGGCTGCCACTTTCCCAAGTGATGTCGCCGAAGTGGATCGGCGCTGTCTTTTCTGCGGCGTTCGCTGAGCTCGCCAGCGCAGCCAAGGCCAGCAGCGAGCCGCCCAGCCAGTGTTTGATCGATGTCATCGTTGTCTCTCGTGGCTCAAGAATAGGAAAGGCCCAGTTGGGTTTAGCACAGCTCACGCTTCATTCCAGACAAGCGCGCCGGCAACAGGTTTCAGCTTTGTCCATGTAAGCACTGACCGAGCTTTGCGAGATGCCCAGATGCACGGCAATTTCGGGGTAGGTCAGGCCTTGTGTGTGGGAGAGCACGAAAGTCGCTTTGACCTTGAGCGGGAGACGGTTGAGGCGCCGGTCGATGCGGTCGAGGGTCTGCAGCGCGGCCGCCAGATGCTCAGGGGAAGGCGCCTGCTGTTCCTCCTGCGCCAGCCCTTGCACATAATCGCGTTCCAGATCGCCGCGGCGCCAGCGCTGATAAATCAGGCGCTGGGCGATGGTGGTCAACAGTGCGCGCGGCTGACGGATCGGCACCACATTGGGCGACGCGAGCAGTTGCAGGAAGGTTTCCGAAGCGATGTCTTGTGCGCATTCGCGGGACTTGAGCAGCCGACGCAGGCGCTCGCACAGCCACGCATGGTGCTGCACGAACAACTCGCTGAGGTATTGGCGATGGGTAAGATCGGCGCCAGCCATGAGACGTCCCCTGACGTGTTCTTGTTATCCCGGGAGTGCCGGTGGCGCCATGCTAACAAGTGCCGTTATGCAGTAAAAAGACTTAAAAGTGCTTCTTATAGACGAATCGGAAATAAATGAAATCGGCGGAAATTCTTAGCTCGCGCCGACGCGGTGGCAGTCGCGCTCACCGGATCGAACCGCCTAAAGCGTGCTCAAGCCCTGCCTTTGGGCGTCACGTTCATAATCGAGCAGGACCTGATAATCGCCCTCGGCCGCAGGCACCACTTCACTGATCGCCAGCGTTCGTGCGACGTCCGGCAGCGCTTGGAGTGCCTGATTGAGCGCCCTGCGGATCGCAGCGCCGTCGTTATCCAGGTGGGTGATGTACGGCAGGCACGGTCCCGCCGCCGTGCGGGCAATCACCTTGATGCCAGCGACCTCCTCACTGTGGTCGCGTGCCAGATAGTCGAACGTCACACTGTCAATGGCGGCAAGATCCCCCTCTCCGGCCTTGATCCGGGCCAGACTGTTGCGGTGCCCGCCGGACAAGGACACCTGGGCAAAGAACCGGCCGTCCTGCTGCAACGGCGCCAGCGTGTGACGGAACAGGTTCATGCCCGAATTGGAATCCCGCGAATTGAGCAGGCCATGGCTGCCGCGGAAAGCCTCAAGCGTCTGACGCGCATCGTCGGCACGCGCGACCAAAAGGCTGCAATGGTTGCCGTCAGCGCTGTGGGCCAGTTGATACACCGGTCGGCCGACCACCTGAACCTGCCCGCGCAACGCGGTCATCAGTGGATAACCGCAGGTCTGCGCGAGCAGCAGCTGCGGCGATAACCACAGCTGCTTCAAGTCCAGCGCCTGCGCATCCAGACGCTCCACGCCGAGGATGTCCAGCGCTCGCAGCAGCCACTTTTCCTGCGCCTCATGGACGCGCGCTGGCGCGACATACATCAGCAGTTCGGCAAATCCCTGGGGCATGTTCGAGTTCCGGGTCTAGACGTAAGGGTGCTGTGGGCTGTCGATGGGACTGAAACTGTGACGCCGGAACAGTTCAGCATATCCGGGCACCAGAAAACCACCGCTGCGTGCCAGCCACTGCTCGCGACGGGCGCGATAGACCTGCGGAATGTGATACCAGGAAAGCCCCGGCAAGTCGTGATGAACCAGGTGCAGATTGAGGTTCAGAAACAGCCAGCCCCACGGCCATGATGCCTCGTTGATCACGGTGCGCTGCTGCGGTTGTTCGCTGGGCCGATGCTCGTAATAGGAGCGGACCATGGAAATCGCCAGCGCTGGAACGGTGCCGAAAGCCAGGTAATGCAGGCTGGACAACGCGCTGTAACGCTCGATGAAACCGAACATCAACACCAGAAAGAACCCGTGCGTCACCCACATCGCCCATGCCTGTCGCTCGCCTTGCTGCAGACGCGTTGCTTCCCCGACGATCAGGCCGTAGAGCGCCAGCGGCACGCCAAACACCAGACGCCCCGGCGGCGTTTTGTCCAGCCAGCGCAGCAGACGCATCGGCGCGCCAGTCTGCTGCCAGCGGGTCTGGCTGAGGTAACGACTTTCCGGATCCCGGCCCGGAATGGTCAGGTCCTCGTCGCAGTGGTGCTGCAGGTGGGTGTCGCGGTACAGCGTGTAGGGATACCAGACCGCGAAGGGCGCGTAACCGAGCATTTTGTTCAGCCACGCACGGCGAGTCGGATGGCCGTGAAGCAGCTCATGCTGCAGCGACATCCACAGGATCAGCAGCGGGATCAACAGCAGCGTGGTCGGCCACACACCCAGCGTGGGACTGAGCAGCATCAGCACAGGCCAGCCGGCATACACAGCGATCAACAGCAACCACGTCGGCCACTCCGTGCGGCCAGTGAAGCTCGTGCGCAGGCGTACGATCTCATCGCGTTGCGCGTCGTCCAGATAGTTGGGCATTGCCGGTTCCTGCAGTGGGGCTGATACAGGGATGTGCATCGGCGCAGGAAAAACTTGTAGATCGATTGGTTATGACGGTAGAACGAAGCCCGAGCGCTACGCTGCGCGATACGTCCCCAACCTTGTACGCAGATGTCCACGATCCGGTTTCACGCCCTGCCCGACCTGCAACGTCCCCTGCTGGACAAGTTCTACCGTGCCCAGCGTTCCTCCATGCGCAGCAAAGGCGAGGCGCAGTTCTGGGTCGCCAGGACAGGCGAAGTGGTGGGCGGCCTGTGCCTGACGCCGATGGCCGAAGGGCACTGGCTCACCGGGTTATTCGTCGCGCCATCGATGCGCGGACGCGGCGTTGGCGCAGGTCTGGTGAAGGCGGCCGTCGCGCACGTCCAGGGCTGCGTCTGGTTGTTCTGCGAGCCGGATCTGGTCGCAGGCTTTTACCGGCGGTTGGGTTTTGTCGAAACCGAAGACCTGCCCCGGACCCTGGCCGATCGGCTGGCCCGTTATCGCCAGACAAAGACGCTGGTCGCACTGGTTTACCCCGACGTCGCAATCCTTAGATCCGTTGGTGCGGACCACCAAACCAAATGTGCCATTCCCCGCTGAATCCCGCGTGCTAGCCTCGCCCATCACTTCTGATCGAACGGGATGCACATGAAACGCACGCTTCTGGCTTTGTCCCTGGCAGCACTCATCGGCCCGACGCTGGCCACTGCCGCAACACCCGCGCCAGCCCCAACTATCAGCCATGCGCAGTTCGCGCCGGTACTTGCCGGCGACTGGCGCGTGCCGCAGAACGCAGCCCGCGATCAATACCGCCATCCCGAGCAGACCCTGCAATTCTTCGGTCTGCGCGATGACCAGACGGTCATCGAAATCACCCCTGGCAACGGCTGGTACAGCGAACTGCTGGCGCCGCTGCTTAAGGAAAAGGGTCATTACGTGGCGGCAATCGTCGCGCCTTCAGTCAGCGACTACGCCAGAAAATCCGCCGATGGTCTGAAGCAGAAATACGCCGCCGACCCCGCGCATTACGGCAAGGTCGAGGTCGTGGAATATGCGCCAGACGCCCCGGTCCTGGGCAAGCCAGGGTCTGCAGACACGGTCCTGACCTTCCGCAATGTGCACAACTGGGTCGATGCCGGCAACGAAGCGGCAACCTTCAAGGCCTTCTATGAAGTGCTCAAGCCCGGCGGCACGCTGGGCGTTGTCGATCACCGCGCTAAAAGCGGCACGACTGCGAAAGACAACGAGAAGAACGGCTACCTGCCTACGGATTACGTGATCAAGCTGGCGCAAAACGCAGGCTTCACGCTGGCCGGAGAAAGCGAGATCAACGCCAATCCCAAAGACACCAAGGACTACCCGGACGGCGTCTGGACCTTGCCACCGGCCTTGGTCAAAGGCGATCAGGACAAGGCCAGGTACCTTGCAATCGGCGAGTCGGACAGGATGACGCTGCGCTTCATCAAGCCCGGCAAATAGGTGAGCCCGCAAGACCCGAACTCAATCGTCGGCGTTCGGGTCCATGTCCGGGAACAGCACTTCGGTGAAACCGAAACGGCTGAAATCGGTAATGCGTGACGGGTACAAACGGCCGATCAAGTGATCGCATTCGTGCTGCACCACCCGTGCGTGGAAACCGCGGGCGGTACGCTGAACAGGCTTGCCGTCGGGATCGAAACCTTCGTAGCGGATGTGTTCGTAACGCTCCACCACACCCCGCAGCCCAGGCACCGACAGGCACCCTTCCCAGCCTTCTTCCAGCGTGGGCGCCAGCGGTGTGATCAGCGGGTTGAGCAAAATGGTCTGCGGCACGGGCTCGGCATCGGGATAACGCTCGCTGCGCTCGAATCCGAAGATCACCAACTGCAGATCGACGCCGATCTGCGGCGCGGCGAGGCCCACGCCACCCACGCTTTCCATGGTCTCGAACATGTCCTGAATCAGCGTCTTCAACTCGCGAGAGCCGAACATCGATGCAGGCACTGGCGGCGCCACACGGAGCAGGCGCTCGTCACCCATTTTCAGAATTTCACGAATCATGGCAGAACCTTTCGACTGGGCGGATGCGCCGGAGAAAGGCGCATCCTGCCACATTCTCGATCACGGTTTGTCGGTCTTGAGCACCTGTGGCTGCTGTTCGTAGTCGTGATCGTGGCGATGATCACGACCCAGCCCGGACAGGTGCTGCTTTTCGTAGGCGGGCTCGTAGGAAGTTTTGCCGGCGCCGGTGGCGCTGTCGTTTTCGCCCGCCTCGCGCTCGCCTTTGTCCTTGCCCTCGTCGGACATGTGCTCGATCACCGCATTCATTTCAGCGCCCAGCAACAGCACCGCAGCCGAGATATAGAAGTACAGCAGCAACACGATGATCGCTCCGATGCTGCCGTACATCGCGTTGTAATCAGCAAAGGTCTTCACGTAATAGGCGAAGCCCAGGGAAGCGACGATCCATACCACGACGGCCAATACCGAACCGGGCGTGATGAAGCGGAAATTCTGCTTAACGTCCGGCATCACGTAATACATGATCGCCACCGCGACCATCAGCAGAATGATGATCAGCGGCCAGCGCAGGATCGTCCAGAGCGTGACGATGAAATCTTCCATGCCGATCTGCGCAGCCAGCCAGCTGATCACTTGAGGCCCGGTGACCATCAATGCGGCAGCGGCCAGCAGCATCCCGGCAATGCCAATGGTGTAGAGCACTGACAATGGAATGCGCTTCCACACCGGCCGTTCTTCGACCACGTCGTACGCCGCATTCATCGCGCTCATCATCAGGCGCACGCCCGCCGAGGCGGTCCACAAGGCGATGACGATACCGATGGACAGGAGCCCGCCTTTGGATTGCTGCAGTTGATCGATGACCGGGTTGACCTGATCCAGCGCCTGAGGCGGCAGCACCAGTTCGGACTGTAATCGCAGCCAGCTGAAAAAGTCCGGCAGGTGCAGGAAACCGATCAGGGCGATGAGAAACAGTAGAAACGGGAACAACGAAAACAGCATCTGATAAGCCAATGCCGAGGCGTACGTCGACATCTCGTCATCGAGAAATTCTTTGACCGTTCTGACCAACACCGTCGTCAAACGCAGCTGGCGCAAATCCGGGAATATCATGGCGTCTCCTTTCGCAACGTAGACGTATCTGAAGCACATTTACCTATACGAGCGGGCAAACGCTTTGAAATTCCGTGTGCCCGCTGCAACGGGCCGGTTTTTTACAGACAGTTAAGCAGCTTTGCCATAGCCGATGCGTTTCAAAAAACAGCACCGGACACAATAACGGCCATCCGAGGATGGCCGTTATGGGCGAAACGTGTATCCGCTTCAGGCTCATGCGCCTGAAGCGGAGAGGCCTCAGGCCTTGTCGACGCCTTTCTTGACAGCGTCTTTGGCCTTGCCGGCCGTCTGCTGCGCTTCACCTTTGATTTCCTGCGCCTTACCTTCTGCACGCAGTTTGTCGTTGTCAGTCACTTTGCCGACGCCTTGTTTGACGTTACCGGCTGCTTCGTTGGCCATACCTTTGACTTTATCGCTGGTGCTGCTCATGGGAAATTCTCCAGTGTGAGATTCCGGAAGCGGAATCGGGTGTCATAACCTCGACGTAGTGGTTGACTGGCCTCCCGCGAGCAGAGTTTCAATTATTTTCCCGGCGGCCATGCGCGAGGCGGTCGTACATTTCGTCCCGTCCGCCAAGTTTGCCTTTAGTTTTGTCCGAGAACCCCGGAGAATGCGCGCCCGAGCCGGGCTGTGCCTATCATGCAACACCAGGTTCACGAGACAGAGATCCACAGGAACGTTATGAAACTCGACAAGCAGCAGGCCATCGCGCGCCGCAACGAACAACTGGGCGGCGCTGTGCTCGGCACCAACAACACCCATTTCGCCACCCTGGACCCCAAGCGCAATATCTGGTGGTTCGACCTGCCCGTCAGCCGCCTTGCAGTGGGCCAGTACGAATGGCTGCACCTGCTGCTGCACACACCGGCCACCGACGAGTTGATCCATCTGAAGGTGACCACCCGATTCCTGCGCGAGAACAAGGACGGCGTGGTCATTCGCAATGAAGGCAAACGCAAGTCGACCGTCAGCCTCGAGCTGTCCGCCGACAAGGACTCCTACCTCAAGGACATGCGCCCCAACGGCGCCAGCCTGAGCTTTGCAGGCTTCGTGCAGAAATAAGCCCGCGGGCCGGAACGCCGGCGCTCACATTCGCTGACGTGAACGCCGCGCCCCGGCAATCTGATGCGCGGGGCACGACAGCAGGGTTCAGACCAGCTCGATGCGGTCGGCGTGAATGACGATCTGGCCTTGTTTGTACAAGGCGCCGATGGCTTTCTTGAAGTTGCCTTTACTGACCCCGAACAGATTGCTGATCACTTGCGGATCGCTCTTGTCGCTGACCGGCAACACCCCGTTGCTCTCGCGTAACTTGTCGAGGATCTTCGCGTTCAGGCTGCTGGCAAGCTGTTCGCCTACCGGTTGCAGGCTCAGGCTGATATTGCCGTCGCTGCGCACTTCCTTGATGAAGCCTTTTTCCTGTTTGCCTGAGCGCAGAAACTTGAACACTTCGTTCTTGTGTATCAGGCCCCAGTGCTTGTTGTTGATGATGGCCTTGAAGCCCATCGCGGTCTCTTCGGCCACCAGCAGGTCAACTTCCTGCCCGACCGAATAGTTGGCCGGCACTTTGTCCAGGTAGCGGTCCAGGCGGGTAGTCGCGGTGATGCGGCGCGTGTGTTTGTCCAGGTAAACGTGGACGACGCAGTAATCGCCGGCCTTCAGCGGACGTTTCTCTTCGGAGTAAGGCAGCAGCAAATCCTTGGGCAGGCCCCAATCGAGGAAGATCCCGATGCTGTTGACTTCAACCACTTTGAGACTGGCGAATTCGCCCACCTGAACTTTGGGTTTTTCAGTGGTGGCAATTAACTTGTCATCGCTGTCCAGGTAAATAAAAACGTTGAGCCAGTCTTCATCTTCACTGGGAATATCTTTAGGGATATAACGATTGGGCAGCAATATTTCGCCGTCCTGAGCGCCGTCCAGATATAAACCGAAGTTAGTGTGTTTGACCACTTGCAAACTGTTGTAGCGCCCGACTAAAGCCATGTCCAGATACCCTCATTACGTGGGCGGCATTCTACCCGAGTTTGCCAGCGGATTGCCGCTTGCCCCGCACGGGTTTGATCGGGGGCGCCGCAGGCCTTGAAAATCAACGTCTTGGCACGGGCGAGCGGCGCAATGCATCGGCTGCGAGGGGCCATTCGTCAGGTCGCCAATCCGATTCAGGGCGCCATCGCGCATGCATTCGCGGACGGCATCATCACAGACTTGGCAATTAAAACAGGCATTTACCGAATATTTTCAGGAAATGATTTGCGTCTTGTCGACTTATCGGTATAGGGTTCGGCGCCAATATTTGCCGAGCAATTTCCTGCGCATTCAGATAACATGGCCGGCCGTATTAATTTTATATAGGTTAATAGCAGCCATGCGCGTAAAAGCATCCAACTCGAAAGCCAAGCCAGCTCCAGCCGTTGAGACCAGTGATTCGATCAACGCTCAGATCGCAGCTTTCCTGAAATCCGGCGGCGAAATCCAGCAGATCGCCAAAGGCGTCAGCGGCCAGACCTTCGGCCCGTCGAAACAGATCTCCCTCGGCAAAAAGTAAAATTTTTCCCCGCCCCCGCGGTCGACATCCAGGCGCTTTGAACACAAAGCGCCAGGTCCATCGATCCTCGCTGCACAAAGCTCTGCTTTACTGTCCGTCATTGACCGCTCGTCGCTGTCCCGGCACGGCATTCGGCTGAATGACCAGACAGACAGGACGATGCCCTGATTTTCCAGTCGTCCCTGCGGAAACCCGATATGAAAAAATGGATGTTCTTCGGCGCCCTGTTCTGTCTCGGTCTGGGCGGTTGCGCGACTCATGGGTGTGACAACACGGTCGCGGGCAGTTCATGCCGGGCAGACTATCTGCTGTATCAGAACGACATGTTGCAGGCCAAGTTACTGATCAATGAGCGTCGTCAGGAAAATTACGAGCTGGCCAGCGCTCTGCTGCAACGAGCCGCCCGCGAAGACAGTACCGGTGAGGCCGAGTTTTATCAGGCGGTGCTGATGCTGCGGCAGAATGCCGATGAGGCGCAGGTCAACGACAAGCTCAAGGACTCCGCCGATCGCAAGTACCCACTGGCCGTTGCGTTGATGGCCCAGCGCACTGCGACACAGGATCAAGCCAAGGCTATCCGCTACCGCGCGCAGTACGACGAACTCGATGTGGCGAAGAGTGGATACCCTTCATTTTCCGAAGCCTTGATCGTGGTCAACAAGCTGATTTCGCAGGGCAACTGATCGCAAAGTTCACATTTTCTGCATCGAATCGATGAGCGGTCGAGTCGTCGCGGCAATCGGCGGTATGCTTGCGACGCTCTAGCTCGCGGTTCCTATCGAGCCAATCGGCGTACCGATAAGACACCTTCGATCCCACTCCTCTGAATCTGAAAGGAGTGAAGCATGCCTTATGCTCGCTGTTTTACACGATGGAGCGTTGCGCTGTTCACCGGCGCGATGTTTGTGCATCAGACCGCCAGTGCTCAGGTCATGGTGCGGGAACTGGGTGACTTCAGCCTCAAGCTGGGGACCACACCCAGCCGGACGATGGCGCAAGGTCTCGTGACGCCAAGCGGCGGCGACACGGCGTTTCACGGCGGCCTGGACCTGACACACGACAGCGGTTTCTATTTTGGCCAGTGGTCACCCAGTGCAGGCCTTACACCGGACACGGCGCTTGAAGTCGATTCCTACATGGGCTTCAAAAAGCCGTTCGACAAAACCCTCGGGTACGAACTGGGCGTGATCCGTTACAGCTACCCGAACACCGATCAGCTCGACAGCCACGAGCTTTATGCCGGATTCAGGATCTTCGACAGCCGCATCGGCACAGCCTTCAGCACCGATGCGGGACGTCAGGACAGCACGTTGTTTCTGGACCTGGGCAGTCTCATTCCCTTGGGCCTGGACCTGCGCATGCAGTACGGCAACCATCAGCTCGACACGCCGTCGGTGATCGAAGGCGGCGGCGTGGTCAGCACTTACAACGACTGGTCGTTCAATGTGTCACGCCCCTGGATGGGCATGGACATGAACCTGATCTACAGCGGGTCGAGCCTCAACGGCGCCGATTGCAGTGCGTACAGCGGCCATAACACCCAGTGCGAAGGCGCAGTCACCCTGAAGGTGGTTCGCTCGTTTTTCTGATTGGCTGAACTGGCATGAACCGACTTGCTCTATAACTGGGAAGTGAACGAGCAAGGAGCTGTCATGCGGAGCGTGCTGAAGACCTGTATGTCGTTGTGCCTGAGCCTGATGCTGGTGGCAGGCTGCAGCCAGATTGGTCTGACCTACCGGCATCTTGATCTGATCATCCCCTGGTCGTTGAACGACTATCTGGACATGAATGCCGCACAGAAGGACTGGCTGGACGACCGCCTGAAAGAGCACCTGAGCTGGCACTGCACCACGCAGATTCCGGGCTATCTGGATTGGCTGGATCGTCTGCAGAACATGGTCGAAACCCAGCAGGTGAACGAGCAGCAGCTCGAGGCTCGCACTGCCGAGGCACGTCAGGCCATTGCAGCGGTTTCCCGAGAGATCACGCCTTCAGCCATTCAGTTGCTCCGCCAGCTCAACGATCAGCAGGTTGCGGAAATGGAATCGGCGTTCGCCAAGGACATGCAAAAGCATGAGGCCGAGTTCGTCGATCAACCGCTGGACAAGCAGATCCGTGATCGCGCCCAACGGATGGAAAAACGCCTGAACCCCTGGATCGGCAAGCTCAGTCCCGTGCAACGAGACCGCGTGATGCAGTGGTCGACATCGCTGGGCGAGCAGAACCGACTGTGGATCGACAACCGCGCTCACTGGCAGTCATTGCTTGTCAGCGCCGTCAAACGGCGCCAGGCGGCAGATTTCGATCAAAAGATTGCCAACCTTCTGCAAGATCGCGAGACCTTCTGGACGCCCGAGTACCGCCAGGCGTATGACCACACGGAACACGCCGCCATTTCACTGATTAGCGACCTCGTCGCACAGAGTTCGCCGGATCAGCGCCAGAAGCTGCTTGAGAAAATCGCTGATGTGCGCAAGGACTTCAAAGATCTGGCCTGTTTGAAAGGGGCGAAGAAAGCGTCCTGAACCAGGACGCCTTCGCTTCGGCAGTGAGTTTGATTGCCCGTCGGGAGCCGGCCGTTCAGATCGCGCCAGGCGATGTCTGAGGCTGCGACGCAATGCTGTCAAACTTCTCAGGATCCAGCGGATCCGCCTGATTATCCAGCGCCTGACGCGGGCCGGTGTCGCCGGGAATACCGCTGTCGATCATGGCCAGCAGGCGTGAACCGCGTGGAGTCAGGACAAAGTTCTCACCGTTTCCGCCCTCCTCCTCAGGCCGCGATTCAATGAATCCGCGTTTCAACAGCAACGCCTCAAGGTCGGCGGCCTGGCTTTTCAGCGCGTCCAGATTGCCCGCACTCTCGCCTTCGGCAGCTTTGGCCGCCGCATGTTCTTCGGCATATTTGCGAGGCGCGAATGTTTTATCGGCGCTGTTCTGTACTTCATGCAGCAGACGCTCGATCAGGTCCCAGTCGTAGCTTTTTTTGTCAGATGCATCAGACATAGTCCAACCTCCAGCAGGGATAGTTACCCGTGACGTCCCGTCATCGGGCTTGGTGCTCTGAAACTGTGACCGAAGCCGTCGACCGCCGTTCAGCCCGCTGGCCGGGCGGTCGGGCGCTGAACTTTTGCCTGAACGCCCCTCTCCACTTCAGTAAGCCCGCAATGGATACCGAGGCAATCATGAAAATCCTGATGAGCATCACCACTGCGCTGACGCTGCTTGCAGCCGTGCCGGTGTGGGCCTGCACACCGGAAGAGGCGGAGGCCAAACGCGAACAGCTGGCGCAGGAGGTGCAAAGGCTGACGCAGCAGAACCCGGCGAAGGCCAAGGAGCTGAATCAAGAGATCAAGGACATGCAGCTGGAGACAGCGGCCAAAGATGTTCCGGACAAATGCCAGTTGATCGATCAGCGCTTGAGAGAGATGGACGAAGCGGCGAAGAAAGCGCAGGGCTGAGTTCAACCCGCTGCCTGCCGCTGACAGGACACTGCAGGCGCCCACTCACGCCTGCAGAACGTCACGTGATCCATGCCCGATCCGGCGCATGGATCAACGAGGCCTTATTCGGAAACCGGCGGACGGGTGACGCGTTTTTTCAACGGCGCCATGCCGTCCTGGCTGACCAGCGATTCGGCCTTCGGACGATTCACCGTCTTGCGCTTGGTCGGGCCCTTGGCGGCTTTTTTCTTCTCGGTAGCCTTCTTGTCGCCTTTCGCGTCAGTCTTTTTCTTCTTCACGCCCACCGCTTTGCCCGAAGCCTTGACCTTCTTCGGCCCGGTGTAGCTGCCTTTGACTTCCTTGATGGTGCGGCGCTCGAACTTCTGCTTGAGGTAGCGCTCGATGCTGGACATCAGGTTCCAGTCACCGTGGGTGATCAGCGAAATCGCCAGGCCTTCTGCACCGGCGCGGCCCGTGCGGCCAATGCGGTGAACATAATCGTCACCCGTGCGTGGCATGTCGAAGTTGATGACCATGTCCAGGCCTTCGACGTCCAGACCGCGAGCGGCCACGTCGGTGGCGACCAGAATCTTCACGCCGCCCTGCTTCAGACGATCGATGGCCAGCTTGCGATCCTTCTGGTCCTTGTCACCGTGCAGCACGAACGTCTTGTATTCCAGCGCCACGAGGCGACCGTAAATGCGATCGGCCATGGCCCGGGTGTTGGTGAAAATGATCGCTTTCTGGTAGGTCTCGTTCGCCAGCAGCCAGTGCAGAACCTGCTCTTTGTGCACGTTATGGTCGGCGGTGATGATCTGCTGGCGGGTACCCGCAGCCAGTTCGCTGACACTGTTGACTTGCAGATGCTGAGGATCCTTCAACACCTTGGCGATCATCTCGCGCAGGCCCGACCCACCGGTGGTGGCCGAGAACAGCATGGTCTGCTGACGGTTGGCGCACTCGCCCGCCAGACGCTCGACGTCTTCGGCGAACCCCATGTCGAGCATGCGGTCGGCCTCATCGAGCACCAGCAGCTCCACCTGTTTGAGGTCCAGATTGCCCGCATTCAGTTGCTCGAGCAGGCGACCCGGCGTGCCGATCAGAATGTCCGGCACCTTGCGCAGCATCGCGGCCTGAACCTTGAAATCCTCACCGCCGGTGATCAGCCCCGCCTTGATGAAGGTGAACTGCGAAAAGCGCTCCACTTCCTTGAGCGTCTGCTGTGCCAGCTCGCGGGTCGGCAACAGGATCAAGGCGCGAATGTCCACGCGAACCTTGGCCGGCCCCATGAGGCGATTGAGCATCGGTAATACGAACGCGGCAGTCTTGCCGCTGCCGGTTTGCGCCGTCACCCGCAGATCGCGTCCTTCCAGCGCCAGCGGAATGGCCGCTGTTTGCACAGGCGTAGGCTCGACGAAATTGAGTTCGGCCACGGCTTTGAGCAGGCGTTCGTGCAGGGCGAATTGGGAGAACACGGGTGTTACCTCGGCGGAATACAAAAAAACAGTCGCATAGGTTACCGGTTTAAGCGGTCTTCGCCGAGTCTCTTTACCTCGAACGGCCTATTTTGTTACCGGATCTGCCGCGCACTGCTTTGTGTTGCTCAACAGTGCTCTAATCGCGCCCTTTTTTTCATCAGGAGAATCTGCGCCCATGGACACTCACTCGATCTGGCTCCGCGCCCAGGAGATCTGGGACCTGCTCGAACACCAACCCGTGCTGCGCGCGACGCTGGGGTTGTTCATGTTGCTGATCGCGGCTTTCGCACTTGGCCGCCTTGCGCGCTTCCTGCTGCTGCACGGTATGAAAGCCCTCGGCCGCCAGCCGGCGCTGTTCTGGCTGAACGACTTTCTGCATAACAAAGTCTTCCATCGACTCGCACAGATCACGCCGTCGCTGGTGATCCAGTTCGGCCTAAACCTGGTGCCCGATCTGACGCCGGTGGCCAGCCACGTGCTGGGTAACGTCGCCCTGGCGTTCACCATCCTCTCGCTGATGCTCACCCTTGGCGCGCTGCTCAATGCGCTGCTGGACATCTACGCCCGTACCGAACACGCCCGAACGCGGTCGATCAAGGGCTACGTGCAGTTGGCGAAAATGATTCTGTATGTGTTCGCCGCGATCATCATCGTCGCAACGCTGATCGACCGCTCGCCGCTGCTGTTGCTGTCGGGCCTGGGCGCGATGTCGGCGGTCATTCTGCTGGTTTACAAAGACACGTTGCTGTCGTTCGTCGCCAGCGTCCAACTGACCAGCAACGACATGTTGCGGGTGGGCGACTGGATCGAAATGCCGCAAGTCGGCGCCGATGGCGATGTGGTGGATATCACGCTGCACACCGTCAAGGTGCAGAATTTCGACAAGACCATTGTCTCGATCCCGACCTGGCGGCTGATGTCCGAATCGTTCAAGAACTGGCGCGGCATGCAGCAGGCTGGCGGTCGGCGGATCAAGCGCAGCTTGTACATCGATGCCAGCGCGGTGCGCTTCGTGTCGGACAGCGAGGAACTGAAACTGACCCAGGTTCGCCTGCTGACGGACTACATGGGCCGCAAGAAAGCCGAGCTCAAAGCCTGGAACGAGGCTCAGGGCAGCGTTGCGGAATTGTCGGCAAACCGGCGCCGGATCACCAATATCGGTACTTTCCGCGCCTACGCGCTGGCGTACCTGAAAAGCCATCCGGACGTTCACCCGGACATGACCTGCATGGTGCGCCAGATGGAGGCGACAGCGCAGGGGGTTCCGCTGGAAATCTACTGCTTCACGCGCACCACCAGTTGGGCCGACTACGAACGCATTCAGGGCGATATCTTCGATTACCTGCTAGCGGTGTTGCCGGAGTTCGGGCTGAGTCTTTATCAGCAGCCGAGTGGATCGGACATGCGGATCGGTCTGGCAAGGTCGTAAGAAATTGGCGCGCAGAGCCGGTGTATACCTGGAAGCAGAGGCTGCGCCTTTTCATCCGCGCAACAAAAAGCCCGGCGTCCGCCGGGCTTTTGATGGTCAGTGCGCGATTGCTGCACTCAGTAACGCTGATACTGCGAGCCGAATTCTTTGCGGTTGTCAGCGACGATAACTGCATTGGTTGATGGGCTGGCGAAAGGTTTGACGCTGGTTTTATCTGCGCCGTCGGCATTGATGGCCGTGGCGTGGATGTAGGTGGGTTCCAGAACGATGGTCTGGCCGGCGGTGGAAGCTTGCGGACTGGCGAAGGCAGAGGTGGCTGCCAGAACCGACAACGCGAAGCCCAGGGCGATGGATTTTTTCATGATCAGTGTCTCCGGTAGTTGGGGGTGAATCGTGGCGTTGAAATCAATCTATTCCCATCGCCGACGAATTAAAAAACACCGCGACTTATGCTGAACATCGATTGCGCTGATAATAGGGAAAGCACTATTGGCGCAATAAACTCCGTCAATCTGACTTTATGATCGAGCAATAAAAAGCCCGGCGTGCGCCGGGCTTTAATGCGTTTGATGCCGTCTTGCTGTAATCAGTAGCGCTGATAGCTGGAACCGAACTCTTTGCGGTTGTCCGCAACGATCACGGCGCTCGACGACTGGGTATCAAAAGGCTTGACGGCGTCTTTGCTGGCTACTTTGCTGTCCAGGACAGTGGCGCTGGAAACATCGACGATAGCGCGTTGGTAGGTTTTTTCCGGAGCGGCAAAAGCAGAACCGGCAGCCAGGATCGAAAGTGCAAAACCGAAGGCGATTGATTTTTTCATGGGGGCGATCTCCGCAGAACTTTGAGTAAGTGGGGTTAATTCGTTTCGTTGGAGCCAAGTTACCCGGCTGTGCTGACAATGGAAAACCAAGCTTGGGCATATTCGACATCAAGCCCGCTGATATAAGGCTTGCAGCCGTCTGGCACGGGCATTCGGGCATTGGATAATGTGCAAACCCTCCCCGAACCCCGCGCAAACGCAAGCAGAATCGGGGCACTATGTAACGACCTTGCATTTATTCCAGGCAAATAAAAAGCCCGGCGTGTGCCGGGCTTTAATGCGTTGCGTACAGTCTTGCCGTTATCAGTAGCGCTGATAGCTGGAACCGAACTCTTTGCGGTTCTCTGCAACGATCACGGTGCTCGACGACTTGGTGTCGAAAGGCTTGATGGCGTCTTTGCTGGCTACTTTGCTGTCCAGGACAGTGGCGCTGGAAACATCAACGATAGCGCGTTGGTAGGTTTTTTCCGGAGCGGCAAAAGCAGAACCGGCAGCCAGGATCGAAAGTGCAAAACCGAAGGCGATTGATTTTTTCATGAGGGCGATCTCCGCAGAACTTTGAGTAAGTGGGGTTAATTCGTTTCGTTGGAGCCAATCTATTCGGTTAGCCCCAACATGAAAAACCAAGCTCGCAGATATCAAACATCAACCTCGATGATGTCAGCAGCGCAGGCGTCTAGCGTCGCTATTTCAGCGATTCAACGGCTGTTTACCGAGTCCGCGCCGACTGATCCACACCGAAAAAACGATCACCAGACCGCCGAAAAACAGCTTGCCGAGGTCTTCGTTCTGCCCCCAGATCAGCAGATTTATCAGCAGGCCGACCGGCACATGCAGGTTATTCATCACCGCCAGCGTGCCGCCGTTGACCATACAGGCGCCCTTGTTCCACCAGTACATGCCAAGCGCCGTCGAACACAATCCCAGAAACAACAGAACAACCCATTGTTGCGGCGCATCGGGCAGATGCTGAGCGTTGCCAAACAGCAGAAACGCGGGAAGCGCGACGGCCAGCGCGCCCAGGTAGAAGAAACCGAAGCGCCGGTAGTGCGGCAGCTCGCTGGGATGGCGCGCCACCAGATGTTTGTACAGCACCTGCCCCGCCGCGTAGGTGAAGTTGGCCAGTTGCAGCAGCAAGAAGCCGCCGAGAAAGTCGGGGTCCACGCGGTCGTACCGAATGATGACCGCGCCGAGCACTGCGACAATCGCCGCCAGCAGCCCCCACGGATTGAAACGGCGATTGAGCGCATCCTCGATCAGCGTCACGTGCAGTGGCGTGAGAATGGTGAACAGCAGCACTTCGGGCACCGTCAGCACACGGAAACTCAAGTACAGGCAGACATAGGTCACGCCGAACTGCAGCGCACCGATCAGCAACATGCCACGCACGAATGGCGCCGGAACCCGACGCCAGTGCGTCAGGGGAATGAACACCAGTCCGGCCAGTACCACACGAATCAGCACGGCGAAGTAACTGTCGACGTGCCCCGCCAGATACACGCCGATCAGGCTGAAGGAAAACGCCTGAATCAGCGTGACGAAAAGTAGATAGCCCATGGTTGCCCCTTTTTTGAAGGCGGCGACCTTAGCGGGTTCGAGCGATGCTGTTCAAGCGATACCCGTCACCCAGGCGGACGGCGGTTGCGCAGACAAGAAAAAAACCGATGACCCGGCGCAATCAGGCGGGTCGATCGGGCAATGCACTCAGGAGCGGGACGAGTGCCAAGGGGAGTCGATGAACGCGAGAATGATCGCTCGGCGGCATTAACGGCCGATTAAGCGATCACTCTCACGCGGTCAGGCGACCTGAGCCAGCCGGGCGATGGCCTGATTGAGGCCTTTCTCGGAGAAATCGCCGCCCATGTTCAGGCCTTCGGCATGAATGAACGTCACGTCGTGGATGCCGACGAATCCCAGCACCTGACGCAGGTAAGGTTCCTGATGATCCAGCGTGCTGCCGGCGTAGATGCCGCCGCGGGCGGTCAGCACGAAAGCGCGTTTGCCTGTGAGCAGACCTTGCGGTCCGGTCTCGCCATACTTGAATGTCACGCCGGCGCGCAGCACGTGGTCGAACCAGGATTTGAGGGTGCTGGGGATCGCGAAGTTGTACATCGGCGCGGCGAGCACCACGACATCCGCCGCCACCAGCTCGTCGGTCAACTCGTTGGAGCGTTCCAGTGCAGCCTGTTCCACGGCGCTGCGCTGATCCTGAGGCTTCATCCAGCCACCCAGCAGGTCGACGTCCAGGTGCGGCACTTGCTTGACTGCCAGATCACGCACGGTGATGTCGTCAGCGGGGTGCGCGGCGCGCCACTGGCTGATGAATTGTTGGGTCAGGCGACGGGAAACGGAGTCTTGCTGACGGGCGCTGCTTTCGATGATCAGGACGCGAGACATGGGTGTGGCCTCCAGCGAATGAATGAGGGGGTTGAATTCGATGGAGTGAAGATTATGCTCGGACAAATCGATTAAAAAGCGCAAAAATCTGCTGCTATACATCTAATAATTTGTTTTATGCAAGGAAGAGCATTACGCTCTCCCTGTCGCAAGGCCTGCGTCAAAGCGGCTCACAGCTGAGCTTGATGCGCAGCTTGACGATCTCGCGGTTGAATTTGGCGGTGACTTCGGTGCTGCTCTTCGGCGCAACCTGCACGCGTCGGGTGCGCGGAGCCTCCGGCCCGTTGCGGAAAACCACGCTGCATTTGGCAGGAACATCGCCGTAGTTGTTCACGGTGATGTTGCCGATGTCATAAGCGGTGTCGTGGCTGTTGTAATCGATCTGCACGCCCTTGAGGTCCTTTTCCACGTCGATCGGGTAGGCAAACGCGCTCAACGGCAGCATGGCCAGCAGCACACAACAGAATTTTTTCATTCGGCAGTCTCCAGACGAGAGTGTGTAAGGACTGCCAGCTTAGGACTAAAGGAGCGAGAGATGAAAGCGCCCCGCGTGACCCTTGATCAATGGCGCACCTTGCAGGCCGTGGTCGACCATGGCGGTTTCGCCCAGGCAGCCGAAGCGCTGCACCGTTCTCAGTCATCTGTCAGCTATACCGTGGCCAGAATGCAGGATCAGCTCGGCGTGCCTTTGCTGCGCATCGATGGGCGCAAGGCAGTACTGACCGAGGCCGGCGAGGTGCTGCTGCGCCGTTCGCGGCAACTGGTGAAGAACGCCAGCCAGCTGGAAGATTTGGCCCACCACATGGAACAGGGCTGGGAAGCCGAGGTGCGGCTGGTGGTGGACGCCGCTTACCCGAACGCGCGCCTGGTTCGTGCGCTGACTGCCTTCATGCCGCAAAGCCGCGGCTGTCGCGTGCGTCTGCGCGAAGAAGTCCTGTCCGGCGTGGAGGAAGTGTTGCTTGAAGGCGTGGCCGATCTGGCGATCAGCGGGTTCAGCATTCCGGGCTATCTGGGCACTGAAATGAGCGACGTCGAGTTCGTTGCCGTGGCGCATCCCGAGCATGCGTTGCATCAGATGCAGCGCGAGTTGAATTTTCAGGACCTGGAAAGCCAGCTTCAGGTAGTGATCCGCGACTCGGGTCGCAACCAGCCAAGGGACGTCGGCTGGCTGGGTGCCGAGCAGCGCTGGACGGTCGGCAGCCTGGCGACCGCGGCCACCTTCGTCAGCAGCGGCCTGGGCTTCGCCTGGTTGCCAAGGCACATGATCGAGCGCGAGATAAAGGAAGGCGTGCTGAAGATCCTGCCGCTGGACAAAGGTGGCAGCCGTCATCCGACCTTCTACCTTTATTCCAGCAAGGACAAACCGCTGGGGCCGGCGACGCAGATTCTGATCGAGCTGATCCAGACCTTCGACACCGCACCGCTCGACGCAGCATTCGCCGCCCCTCAGCAGGTGGTTTGAGGGCAATGCAAGGCTTACAGGTTCAGTGCCGATCATAGAACCCGTGGCAGCGAGCTTGCTCGCGAAGACTGATTTCCGACCGATGCATCTGCGTCGGATGAACCGGCCTCTTCGTGAGCAAGCTCACTCCCACCGGCGTTTTGCAGCGATTCGGAGGCCGAGCCAATGACCAAACCTGTGGGAGAGAGCTTGCTCGCGAAGACTGATTTTTGACCGATGCATCTGCGTCGGAGGTACCGGCCTCTTCGTGAGCAAGCTCACTCCCACCGGGGTTTTGCAGCGATTCGGAGACCGAGCCAATGACCAAACCTGTGGGAGCGAGCTTGCTCGCGAAGACTGATTTCTAACCACCGCATCTCCATAGCATGCAACCGGCCTGTTCCCGGCTAAAGCCGGTCCCACAGACGCTGCAAACTTTCGTAGGACCGGCTTCAGCCGGGAAGGCGTCGGGTGTGATGCCGCTGAACCACGGGCTTCGTGAGCAGGCCCGCCCCTACTCAGATACAAGGATGTCCCATGCCACAGTTCGAACGTGACGGCTGTTCCCTGCACTATGACGAGTACGGCCAAGGCGCGCCGGTGCTGCTGGTCCACGGGCTCGGGTCGAGTGCTCAGGACTGGGAGTATCAGATTCCGGCGCTGGCGCAGCACTATCGGGTGATCGCTGTCGACGTTCGGGGTCATGGTCGCTCCGACAAGCCACGCGAGCGCTACAGCATCGCTGGTTTCAGCGCTGACATCGTTGCCCTGCTCGACCACCTGCAAACCGGGCCTGTGCATTACGTCGGGCTGTCGATGGGCGGCATGATCGGTTTCCAACTGGCCGTCGATCATCCCGGACGGTTAAAGAGCCTGACCATCGTCAACAGCGCGCCGGAGGTGAAGATCAAAAGTTTCGCGGACTGGCGGCAGTTCGCTAAACGCTGGCTGCTGGCACGCGCCTTCAGCATGCACGCCATCGGCAAGGCGCTGGGCAAGAATCTGTTTCCCAGGCCCGATCAGGCCGACCTGCGAGAGAAGATCGCAACGCGTTGGGCGCAGAACGACAAGCGTGCGTATCTCGCCAGTTTCAGCGCGATTGTCGGCTGGGGCGTGCGGGAGAAGTTATCGCGAATCGGTTGTCCGACGCTGGTTGTTACAGCGAAATATGATTACATGGCGGTGGCGCTTAAGGAGTCCTACGTTAGGCTTATTCAAGAGGCGAGGTTGGTGGTCATCGAGGATTCCCGACATGCGACGCCGCTGGATCAACCAGAGGAATTCAATCGGGTTCTGCTGGAATTTGTTCGAGAAGTAGAGGCATCGTCACAGGAGTGACTTGTCATGAAGGCAAGAAAGGAACTGCTGCTTGCAGCAATCGTAGCGGGCGCCATGTTAGCTCAACCGGCATTGGCAGCGTGTCCTGCGGGCTATACGGCAGAGGTGGGTTTGGGGGGGATTGAAGTCTGCGTTCCTAGTGTAGACCGTGTGGTCGTAGATGTGGGCGTCACGGCCGGCAATACCGTCGGGGCGGCAAGTAGCACGGTAGGAAAGGCTGTGGGTGGGGTCACGAACGGGCTAGGTGGTGTTATCGGCGGGCTGGGTAAAACATTGGCGGACACGATCAGCCAATTGACCAGCGGATTTAATTCACCATGACGTCTTGAAACGATGGAGAGGCCTCAAAGCAGGCCTTTCTTTCAACGCAAATAGCGTGATTCAAAACCTCCCCCGCTGTCCAAATCTCTTCAAACGTGCTTCCCTTACGTCCTGTTTTTTTTGCAGTCGACATCAATTTCAGGACTCTGCCCATGCTGAAAAAAATCGCCCTCTCCGCCGCCGCTGCACTGTTCGCCAGCAATCTGATGGCGGCCCCTGCCCCTCATGTCGTGCTGGACACCAGTTTCGGCCAGGTCGAGATCGAGCTGAATCAGGACAAAGCGCCGATCAGCACTCAGAACTTCCTCAAGTACGTGGACAGCAACTTTTACAGCAACACCATTTTCCACCGCGTGATCCCGGGCTTCATGGTCCAGGGTGGCGGCTTCACGGCGCAGATGGTGCAGAAATCCACCAACGATCCGATCAAGAACGAAGCCGATAACGGCCTGCATAACGTACGCGGCACCCTCGCCATGGCGCGCACTTCTGACGTGAACTCGGCCACCAGCCAGTTCTTCATCAACGTTGTCGACAACTCGATGCTCGACCACGGCAACCGGGATTTCGGCTACGCAGTGTTCGGTAAAGTCGTCAAAGGCATGGACGTGGTCGACCAGATCGTCAACGTGCAGACCGGCAGCAAAAACGGCATGCAGAATGTTCCGCTGGACCCGATCCTGATCAAGTCCGCCAAGCGCGTGAACTGAGCTCGACGCCAGTACGAAAGCCGGGCACGTGCCCGGCTTTTACGTTTTCAGGGCAATCACCCGTGAATCAGCGCGAACAATCGCGATTTTCATGTGGTCAGAACAGGGACTGTTCCTGAAGGTCCCTCAGAAAGGAGAGCCCGCTCAAGCGTGGGCGTCATAGCCAATGTTCTATCGTCGTTTTGAACAATTGATCGATATCTTCCGCGACGCGCCCACCGCCGCTCCTCCCAATACCGTCATGTCGTTCTACGTCTACTACCTGCGCCAGGTCTGGCCCAGCTTCGTAGCGCTGTTGGTGGTCGGCCTGATCGGGGCGCTGATCGAGGTGTCGCTGTTCAGTTACCTCAGTCGCATCATCGATCTGGCGCAAGGGGCGCCGAACCCGAATTTCTTCAGTGATCACGCGCTTGAGCTGACCTGGATGGTGGTCGTCGCACTGGTCCTGCGGCCGATCTTCGTCGCGCTGCACGACCTGTTGGTGCATCAGACCATCAGTCCCGGCATGACCAGCATGATCAACTGGCAAAACCACAGCTACGTGCTCAAGCAAAGCCTGAACTTCTTCCAGAACGACTTCGCCGGGCGCATCGCTCAGCGCATCGTGCAAACCGGGAATGCATTGCGCGACTCCGCGGTGCAGACGGTGGACGCGATGTGGCACGTGCTGATCTATTCGATCGGCGCGCTGGTGCTGTTTGCCGAGGCCGACTGGCGCCTGATGATTCCGCTGCTGAGCTGGATCCTCGGCTTCATCCTTGCGCTCTGGTACTTCGTCCCGCGGGTCAAGGCGCGTTCGGTGGTGTCGTCCGACGCCCGTTCGAAACTGATGGGCCGCATCGTCGACGGCTACACCAACATCACCACGCTCAAGCTGTTCGCCCACACCAACTCCGAGCAGCAATACGCCCGCGAGGCCATCAGCGAGCAGACCGAGAAGACTCAACTGGCAGGCCGCGTCATTACCGAAATGGACACGGTGATCACGACGCTCAACGGCATCCTGATCGTCTGGACCACCGGGCTGGCACTGTGGCTATGGAGCCAGTCGATGATCTCCGTCGGTGCTATCGCGCTGGCCACCGGCCTGGTCATTCGCATCGTCAACATGTCCGGCTGGATCATGTGGGTGGTCAACGGCATCTTCGAAAACATCGGCATGGTGCAGGACGGTTTGCAGAGCATTTCGCAGCCTGTCGGCGTGACGGACCGCGAAGCCGCACCGAAGCTTGCGGTCAGCCGTGGTGAGGTGAAATTCGAAGATCTGCAGTTCCAGTACGGCAAGAACAAAGGCGTGATTCACGGCCTGAACCTGAACATCAGAGCAGGTGAGAAGATTGGCCTGATCGGACCTTCCGGTGCCGGTAAATCGACATTGGTGAACCTGCTGCTGCGTCTTTACGACGTACAAGGCGGTCGGATTCTCATTGACGATCAGGACATTTCCCACGTCGCTCAGGAAAGCCTGCGCTCGCATATCGGCATGATCACGCAAGATACATCGCTCCTGCATCGCTCGATTCGCGACAACCTGCTTTACGGCAAACCCAATGCAACCGACGCCGAGCTGTGGGAAGCCATGCGCAAAGCGCGAGCCGACGAGTTCATCCCGCTGTTGTCAGACTCCGAAGGGCGCACCGGTCTGGATGCCCACGTCGGCGAGCGAGGCGTGAAGCTTTCCGGCGGTCAGCGCCAGCGCATCGCGATCACGCGCGTGCTGCTCAAGGACGCGCCGATTCTGATCATGGACGAAGCCACTTCGGCGCTGGACTCGGAGGTCGAAGCGGCGATTCAGGAGAGTCTGGAGACGCTCATGCAAGGCAAGACGGTAATTGCCATCGCGCACCGGCTGTCGACCATCGCGAAAATGGACCGGCTGGTCGTGCTTGAAAATGGCCACATTGCCGAAAGCGGCACCCACTCGGAACTGCTCGCGCACAAAGGGCTGTACGCACGCCTCTGGGCCCACCAGACCGGCGGGTTTGTCGGAGTGGATTGACGAGCACGAAACCTGGGTATTGAGCGTGCTCGCGACGGCTGGTTTTCCAACGCTGCATCTCCACCGGATGCACCGGCCTCTTCGCGAGCAAGCTCACTCCTACAAAAAGCTCGGCATTTGCCGGACGTTTGGTTGAACACATGACCTGTAGGAGTGAGCGTGCTCGCGAAAGCTGCTTTCAACCGCTGCATCTCCATCGGATGCACCGGCCTCTTCTCGGCTGAAGCTGGTCCTATTGACGCTGTGAGCTTTTCGTAGGACCGGCTTTAGCCGGGAAGGCGTCGGGTGTGACGCCGCCGAATCGTGGGGGTCGTGAAGCTGTCAATCCGCCTGCCGATAAGGCAGCGCGCTTCTTGCTTCCTCGGCGTAGGCCAGGATGCCTGCGCGTTCCTGTTGCAGGAAGTCCGCCACCGCTTCACGCAAACCGGGGTGCGCGAGGTAGTGCCATGAATGGGTGATGACCGGCTCGAACCCGCGAATCAGCTTGTGCTCGCCCTGCGCGCCGGCATCGAATCGCTTGAAGCCTTCGGCGATGGCGAAATCCATGCCCTGATAGAAACACGTCTCGAAATGCAGCCGATCGAACTCTGCCAGGCAGCCCCAGTAACGACCGTAAAAACTGTCGCCGCCGATCAGGCTGAACGCCATCGCCACGGGGCGTGCGCCCTGTGTCGCCAGCACCACGCGGATTGCCTCGGGCATGCGCTCGGCCAATAGACTGAAGAACGCCCGCGTCAGGTATGGCGCCTGGCCACGCACTTCGTAGGTGTTCGAATAGCATGCGTAGACGAAGTCCCAATGCGCCTCGCTGAGCTCATGACCTTGCAGCCATTCGAACTCGAAACCCTGCCCCGCCACCTGCTCACGCTCCTTGCGCATTTGCTTGCGCTTGCGTGAACTAAACGCGTCCAGAAAATCCTGAAAGTCGCGATAGCCGCGGTTCTGCCAGTGGTACTGACAGCCGATGCGCTGCAGCCAGCCCTGCTGTTCGGCGAGCAGTCTGTCGGTCATCGGATCGGTAAAGTTCACGTGCACGCTGGACAGCTCTTCAGCCTCGGCATAACCGGGCAGGCAGGCCAGCAACTCGCGGCCATCTTCAGGCGTCTTCGCCAGCAGCCGTGGCCCGCCGACCGGGCTGAATGGCACAGCCACCAGCAACTTGGGGTAATAGGCGATGCCCGCGCGGCGGCAGGCGTCGGCCCACGCGTGATCGAACACGTACTCGCCGTAGGAATGCCACTTGCGGTAGCTCGGCAACGCCGCGATCAACCTCTCACCTTCGTAGTGCAGCAAGTGCTCCGCACGCCACCCGGATCGGGGACCGAGGCTGCCGCTGTCTTCCAGCGAACTGAGAAAAGCGTGGCGCAAAAACGGTGAGTCGCCTGGTATCAGCGCGTCCCATTCTTCGGACGCCAGATCCGACAACCTATCCAATCGATGTAACGACATCTCACTGCTCCCGGTCTTCACGCCAACGTTTGCGCAATATCACCCATCGAAGACGTTTGCACATGAATTTACCCACGACACCGCTCTAGCTCGCGGGTTCAACAGATTTCCAACATGTCATCGACATGCCATCACATAGCCATCCCCCTGTCATAAACGGCCGTAATACTGGCGCCTGTTTTTAGAGCCCCCGGTTCTAAAAACCTCGATTTCTTCCCGCCCGCCAACGGTCGGTTGTTCCCTGGATGGCTTAGTCATCCTTCTCATTTACGGAGATTGATATGCGTCTTGCTTCCACGAAAACTGCGGCAGCCTTGTGTGGCGGGCTGCTGCTGGCCATGAGTGTACCGGCCAGCGCCGCAGTCGACGCGAAACTGCTCGACATGCTCAAGGCCAACGGCTCGATTTCACCTGCTCAGTATGCCGAGCTGCAATCGGAGCTCGCCAAGGATCAGCTGGCTCAACAACAGGCGCAGAAAGCGACCGCTGACCAGATCGCAGCTGCTTCCGCCGCCAAATCGTCGGAGCTGTCCGCGTTCGAACAGAAAGTGGCTTGGGCCGCCAAGACTCAATTCAAGGGCGACGTTCGCGTTCGCCAGGAAACCGTCAAGATCGACGACCAGAACAACAGCCAGGATCGCAACCGTCAGCGTATCCGCGTTCGTCTGGGTGCGTATACCGACATCAACCCGCAGGTCAGCACGGGTATCCGTATCGCCACCGGTGGCGACAACAAGGCCAACTCCACCAACGTCGACCAGAACGACTACTTCACCAAGAAAGACCTGTGGCTGGATCAGGGCTACATCGATTACCACCCGACCGCCATCCAGAACCTGCACATCATCGGCGGCAAGATGGCTCAGCCGTGGGTCAGCGAAGGCGACGTGATCTGGGACAACGACATCAACCCTGAAGGTCTGGCGGCCACTTATAGCCTGCCGGTCACCAAGGGCTTCGAGCTGTTCGGCAGCGCCGGTACCTACACCCTCAAAGACAACATCAGCGGTGAAGGCACGCAATTCAAAAACGACCTGCGCCTGAACGCCGCTCAATTGGGCACACGCATCGCCGTCACTGACAACGCCAAGATGACCGTCGGTGGTTCGGTGTATCAGTACGAAAACGCCAACGACTGTGATCCGACAGCGGCAAGCACCTCGACCACGTTCTGCGGCTTGAACATCAACGGCAACGACACCAACGACTTCCGCCTGTATGAAGGTTTCGGTCAACTGGACTTCACCGGTCTGGCAGTGCCGGTCAGCCTGTACGGTCAGTACGTGGTCAACAGCGCCACCGACAGCGACGAAGACACGGCGTGGCTGGCGGGTGTGAAGACCAAGGTTTTCGGCTTCGGCCTGGACTACAACTATCGCGATACTCAGCGTAACGCAGTGGTTGGCGCCTTCACCGACTCCGACTTCGCCAACGGCACTACCGGTTCGCGCGGTCACAAACTGGGCGTTTCCTACGACATCGACAAGAACTTCTCGGTCGGCGCGACGTACTTCCTGACCAAAGCTGACTTCGCGAACGCCGCCGCACAGGCTGCTCCGCGCAATCAACGCGACAAGGATGCCAACACGCTGCAACTGGACGTCATGGCCAAGTTCTAAGCCAGACGCCGTCTGAATACCCGGTGACAAACTCCAGGCGGCCCGCTCCCGTCGCCTGAAGCGCTCCAGACTTCCAGCCCGCCGTTGCCCTGTCGGATCCCCATCATCCGTTCCGACAGCTCAGCGCCGGGCTTTTTTGTCGTCAGGCGATACGCCGGACAACCCTGCCTCATCGACCGCGGTCATTCAGGGCGCATCACTTCTTGCGCAGAATCACACTGCCAATCGAATAGCCCGCGCCAAACGAGCTCAACACGCCGAGCGCGCCGGCTGGCAGATCGTCCTGATACGTGTGGAAAGCGATCACCGAACCTGCCGAGCTGGTATTGGCGTAGCTGTCGAGAATGACCGGCGCTTCTTCGACGGAGGCGTCACGCCCGAGCAGTTTTTTCACGATCAAGTGGTTCATGCTCAGGTTCGCCTGATGCAGCCAGAAGCGCTTCACGTCGCTGACATTCAGACTGGTTTCGTCCAGGTGCGCCGCCACCAGTTCGGCGACCATCGGGCAGACGTCGCGAAAGACCTTGCGGCCTTCCTGCACGAACAGTTTGTCCGGTTTGCCCTCACCTTCCTCCGCCGTGCGATTGAGGAAGCCGAAGTTGTTGCGGATATTGTTGGAGAACGTGGTCAGCAGCTTGGTGCTGACGATCTCGAATTGATGCGCGGAGGTCGCCAGATCGGCGCGCTCAACCACGACCGCCGTCGCCGCGTCACCGAAAATGAAGTGGCTGTCACGGTCGCGGAAATTCAGATGGGCCGTGCAGATTTCCGGACTGATCACCAGCAGCGCGCGGGCCTGACCCAGCTTGACGCTGTTGCACGCAGTCTGGATGCCGAAGGTGGCCGACGAGCAGGCGACGTTCATGTCGAAACCGAAACCCTGAACGCCCAGCGCCGACTGGATTTCGATCGAGATGGCCGGGTACGCACGCTGCAGGTTGGAACAGGCGACGATCACGCCATCGATGTCGGCAGCAGTTCTGCCGGCGCGCTGCAAGGCTTGTTCGGCAGCGGCCACACCCATCTGACAGAGGATCGACCACTCATCGTTGGAGCGCTCGGGCAGGCGCGGCTTCATGCGCTGCGGGTCGAGAATGCCGTCCTTGTCCATGACGAAGCGGCTCTTGATACCACTGGCCTTCTCGATGAACGCGGCGCTGGATTCGGTCAGCGGCTGAACGTCACCCGCTTCGATAGCAGCGGCATTCTCTGCGTTGAACTGGGGGACGTAGGTGTTGAAAGACTGCACCAGTTCATCGTTTGAAATGCTGTTGGCCGGGGTGAAAAGTCCGGTCCCACTGATCACGACGTCGTACACGGTCGTTCCTCTCTCTTGGATGGCAGCAGACAAGTCGCCTGCGCAAGCATGGTCCTGGCTGTTTTGGAACGACAGTACCAATGCAACGATAAATTCCCCCGTATACGGGAGATCAATATGGGTAACGCTTTGAGGTTTTAGCCGCGAAGTTTGCCATAACGGCCGAGATTTGGCGCTATCGATGCACTGAACGGCAGCCCGTTAATCCCGCTTATAACCGACCTTTGGGGTGAGCCTGGCGATTCGGATAGTCCACGAAAGAGTCACCCTTCCACCGCCGCCCACTGTTTACTCAGGCGCTTGTCGGAAATCGGCACCTTCGTTCCCAACTGCTGGCCGAACAGCGAGACGCGATACTCCTCGAGCCACCAGCGATAGGTCACCAGTTCGTCGTCGCGCTTGCCTTCCTGGGCATGCTTGTCGGCGCGAGTCTGGTATTGCGCCCAGAGATTGCCCAGCTCGATGCTCCAGACCCGGTCTTTCTGCACCTGACTGCCCAGTTTCTCCAGTCGCAGCTCGATGGCTTTGAGGTAGCGCGGCAGCTCTTTGAGCCACTGTGCCGGAGTTTCACGCACGAATCCCGGATACACCAGCTTGCCCAGTTGCGCCTTGATGTCGTTGAGCGCAACGGCCTGAGCCAGATCGATCTTGCCCTTGAAGCGCTTTTGCAGGCCATGCCAGAGCTTGAGAATTTCCAGCGTCAGCTTCGCCAGCCGCTCGGCATGCTCGGTCAGCGCCCCTCGCTTGCGCTCGGCCAGCGACATCAGCCCGGCGCCGTCGCGAGGCAGACTGGCCTCGCCCTCCAGGATGCAGGTGTCCAGGCTCGCCAGCAGAATGTCTTCGATCAGTGCGTCGACCCGGCCCATGTCGCGATACAGCAACGCAAGCTCGGTCTGACCCGGCAGTTTGCTGCGCAGGAATTTTGCAGGCTCGGCCAGCTGCTGCAACAGCAGGCGTTGCAGGGCCCGACGATGCTGATACTCGGCCTCGGTCTGGGTCGAAAAACGGCCCTCTTTGACCGTGCCGTTTTCTTCGACCAGCGCCGGGTAGACCGTCATCGACAACCCGGCGATGTTCTGCTGGGTCTTCTCCGCGACCGCCGCAAAGCCCTTGGCTTCGACGGGTTGCTGACTTCTGGCCGACTGCGGCACCGCGAGGGCGGCCTGGCCGGCCTCGGCAAAACGCGCGGTCAGCTCATCCAGATCACGACCTTCGCCGAGGAACTTGCCGTTGGCGTCGACCACTTCCAGATTCATTTTCAGATGGCTTTCCAGCTGTTGCGCTGCCTCGGCCCAAGCGTCGTCGGACACCCGTGCGCCGGTCATGCGCAGCAGCTCGCGGCCCAATGCCTGCGGCAGCGAGCCGTCGGCGAACACCATGCGCTGCAGCGCGGCCTTGACGAAATCAGGCACTGGCACGAAGTTCTTGCGCAGCGCTTTGGGCAGATTGCGCACCAGCGCGACACATTTGGTCTCCAGCAGCCCAGGCACCAGCCACTCCAGCCGCTCGGCCGGTAACGACAACAGCAACGGCGCCGGCACGCGCAACGTCACGCCATCGCGCGGATGATTGGGTTCGAAGTGATACGTCAGCGGCAGGGTCAAATCGCCCAGGCGCAGCGTGTCCGGGTACTGATTGGCGGTGACTTCGCTGGCCTCGCGGGCGAGCACGTCCTCCTCGCGCATGATCAGCAACTGCGGGTTCTTCTGGCTTTCCATGCGATACCAGGCGTCGAACGTCGCCGTCTGGTGGATTTCGGCAGGCAGTCGCTCGTCGTAGAACCGGAACAGCGTTTCCTCGTCAGCGAGAATGTCACGGCGCCGCGCCTTGGCTTCGAGCTCGTCAAGTTGCTCGAGCAGGAGGGTATTGGCGCTCAGGCATTTGGCCCGCGACTGAATCTCGCCACGCACCAGCCCTTCACGGATGAAGAGCTCGCGGGAAACCACCGGATCGATCGGCCCGAAGTGCACGGGACGCCGGCCAACGACGATCAGGCCGAACAAGGTGATCTGCTCGAAGGCCACGACTTGCCCGCGCTTTTTCTCCCAGTGGGGCTCGAAATGGTTCTTCTTGACCAGATGCCCGGCCAGCGGCTCGATCCAGTCTGGCTCGATCTTGGCGACCATTCGCGCGTAGAGCTTGGTGGTCTCCACCAGTTCGGCGGCCATGATCCATTGTGGGCGTTTTCTGCCAAGACCCGAGGATGGATGCACCCAGAACCGTCGCTGACGCGCGCCCAGGTAATCGCCTTCTTCGGTCTTCTGGCCGATCTGGCTCAACAGGCCCGACAGCACGGCCTTGTGGAATTTCGGGTAGTCGGCCGGATCCTTGTTGACGGTCAACTGCAGGTCGCGGCAGATCAGGCTCAACTGACGGTGAGAGTCACGCCACTCACGCAGGCGCAGGTAGTTGAGGAAGTTGCGCCGACACCAGTTGCGCAACGGGCTGGCGGTCAGCGCCTGGCGCTGCTCCTCGAACCCACGCCACAGATTGACCAGCCCGGCGAAGTCCGAATCCTGATCTTTCCACTGTGCATGAGCCTGATCGGCCGCCTGCTGGCGTTCCGGCGGACGCTCTCGCGGATCCTGAATCGACATGGCGCTGGCGACGATCAGCACTTCCTGCAAGCTGCCCTGCTTGGCAGCCTCCAGCAGCATGCGGCCCATGCGCGGGTCCACGGGCAGGCGCGCCAGTTGGCGCCCCAGTGGCGTCAGCTGGTTCTCGCGGTTGACCGCCGACAGCTCTTGCAGCAGGTTGAAACCGTCGCTGATGGCTTTGCCATCGGGCGGCTCGATGAACGGAAAATCAGTGATCTGGCCCAGACGCAGGTGCAGCATCTGCAGGATAACGGCTGCCAGGTTTGTGCGAAGAATCTCGGGATCGGTGAATTCAGGACGCGAGAGGAAATCTTCCTCGCTGTACAGGCGCACGCATAACCCAGGCTCGACACGGCCGCACCGGCCCTTGCGCTGGTTGGCACTGGCCTGGGAAATGGCTTCGATGGGCAGCCGCTGGACCTTGGCGCGATAACTGTAGCGACTGATGCGCGCAGTGCCCGTGTCGATCACGTAGCGGATGCCGGGCACGGTCAGCGAGGTTTCAGCGACGTTGGTCGCCAGCACCACGCGACGTCCCGGATGCGACTGAAAAATCCGTTGTTGTTCGGCCGGCGACAGCCGCGCATACAGCGGCAGGATTTCGGTGTGTCGGAGCTGCGCTTTGCGCAGCATTTCGGCGGCATCGCGAATTTCACGTTCGCCGGGCAGAAACACCAGCACGTCGCCCGGCGATTTGCGTTCACTGCGTTCGAAGGCCGCCAGCTCGTCCAGCGTGGCGAGAATCGCCTGATCGACGGTCAGGTCCTCCTCGACGCTGTTGCCCTCTTCATCCTGCTCGGCGGTCAACGGCCTGTACCAGGTGTCGACCGGAAAAGTGCGACCGGAGACCTCAATGATCGGCGCCGTGTCGAAATGCTGGGAGAAGCGCTCAAGGTCGATGGTCGCGGAGGTGATGATGATCTTCAGATCCGGGCGCCGCGGCAGCAGGGTTTTCAGGTAGCCCAGCAGGAAATCGATGTTCAGGCTGCGCTCGTGGGCTTCGTCGACGATGATCGTGTCGTAGCGTTCGAGAAAGCGGTCATGCTGGGTTTCGGCGAGCAGGATGCCGTCGGTCATCAACTTGATCAGGGTGTTTTCATCACTCTGGTCTTCGAAGCGCACCTGATATCCCACCAGCGCGCCCAACGGCGTGCCGATTTCTTCCGCGACCCGGCTGCCGACGCTGCGGGCAGCGATCCGGCGGGGCTGGGTGTGACCGATCAGACCGTGCTGGCCGCGGCCGATTTCCAGGCAGATTTTCGGCAGCTGGGTGGTCTTGCCCGAGCCGGTCTCGCCCGCGATGATCAGCACCTGGTGCTTGAGCAGTGCATCCTTGATCTCATCGCGCTTGGCCGCGATGGGCAGATTTTCGTCGTAGCGAATCGACGGCACACTTTGCTTGCGACTGGCGACCCGCGCGCACGACGCCTGCACACGCTCGACCCACTGCGCCAACTTCGCCTCGTCGGGCTTCTTGCGCAGCTCATGCAACTGACGGCGCAAGCGATGACGATCACTGATCATCGCGTGGTCAAGGCTTTTCAGCAGTTGGTCGATTGAGGTCGATTCGTCGGTCATCAGGGCGGGAAGTCTTTTCTATCTGAATGCAGGGCGCGGATTGTCGCAGATTTGGGGGTGGGGATGCATATCCACTGATACACCCCAGTGCCTGTAGGAGCGTGGCTTGTCCCGCGATCTGACGCGCAGCGGCAGCCAAACCGGTAGATCCGGCCGCATCAGACACACCGAGTCGACAGAATTTGCTGCCGGTCCCGGCAGACCGCGGGACAAGCCACGCTCCTGCAAAGACTGCGCAGCTGGAAAAAACAAACCCCGCACGATGGCGGGGTCTGTCGGTGATCCAGCACTTACGCCGGTTTTTTCAGCGCCAGTTTTTTCAGTTCTTCATCACGCAGTTCGCGGCGCAGGATCTTGCCGACGTTGGTGGTCGGCAAGGCATCGCGGAATTCGACGCTGCGGGGCACTTTGTACGCTGTGACGTTCGCGCGCATGTGCTCCATCACCAACTCTTTGGTGAGTGTCATGCCCGGCCGGACGACCACGAAGATCTTGATCGCTTCGCCCGACTTCTCGTCCGGCACGCCAATCGCCGCGCACTGCATCACGCCGGGCAGCGTGGCCAGCACGTCTTCGAGTTCGTTGGGATACACGTTGAAGCCGGACACGAGAATCATGTCCTTCTTGCGGTCGACGATGCGCATATAGCCGTCGGGCTGAATCACCGCGATATCACCGGTCTTCAACCAGCCCTCGGCGTCGAGCATTTCATCGGTGGCTTCCTGGCGCTGCCAGTAGCCTTTCATGACCTGCGGGCCCTTGACGCACAACTCGCCAACTTCCCCGAACGGCAGCTCTTCGCCCGCATCGTTGATGGTCTTGCAAAGCGTCGACGGAACCGGAATACCGATGGTGCCCATCTGGATTTTCTGAATCGGATTTACGGTCGCCACCGGGCTGGTTTCGGTCATGCCGTACCCTTCGCAGATCGAGCAACCGGTCACTTCCTTCCAGCGCTCCGCGGCCGCCTGTTGCAGCGCCATGCCGCCGGACAGGGTGAGTTTCAGCGAGGAGAAATCCAGGCTGCGGAAGTCTGCATTACTGCACAACGCCACGAATAACGTGTTCAACCCGACAAAGCCGGTGAACTTCCATTTCGACAACTCCTTGACCATCGCCGACAGGTCGCGCGGGTTGCTGATCAGGACGTTGTGGTTGCCGCTCAGCATCATCGACATGCAATGAAACGTGAACGCGTAGATGTGATAAAGCGGCAGCGGCGTGATGAGGATTTCGCTGCCTTCGTTGAGGTTGGAACCCATCAACGCCTTGCACTGCAACATGTTGGCGATCAGGTTGCGGTGGGTCAGCATCGCGCCTTTGGCAACGCCGGTCGTGCCGCCGGTGTATTGCAGCACCGCAACGTCATCGCTCTTGGGTGTCGCGTCCTGGACCGGCTGGCCGTGCCCCTTCGCCAGCACGTCATTGAATTTGACGGCCTTGGGCAAGTGAAACGGCGGCACCATCTTTTTCACGTACTTGATGACGCTGTTCACCAGCAGCCGCTTGAGCGGCGGCAGCAGGTCGGCGACTTCCGTGACGATGACGTGTTTGACGCCGGTCTTGGGCACGACCTTTTCTGCCAGATGCGCCATGTTCGCCAGGCATACCAGAGCCTTGGCGCCGGAATCGTTGAACTGGTGTTCCATTTCCCGCGCGGTGTACAGCGGGTTGGTGTTGACGACGATCAGCCCGGCGCGGATGGCGCCGAACACGGCAATCGGATACTGCAGCACGTTCGGCAGCTGCACGGCGATCCGGTCGCCCGGTTGCAAGTCGGTGTGGTGCTGCAGCCAGGCGGCAAACGCCCCGGACAGCGCGTACATCTCGCCATAAGTGAGGGTCTTGCCCAGGTTGCTGAATGCAGGTTTGTTGGCGAAACGCTCGCAGGACTGTTTCAATACCGCCTGAACGTTTGGATACTGGTCCGGATCGATATCGGCAGCGATACCAGACGGATATTTATCCTTCCAGAAGTTTTCGATCATGGAAGCCGACTCCTCAGCGACAGCGTTTCTACACACCGCTCATGCGATGATTTCTTGTGTTTGGAATGGTGTAGCCACTGCGTTTTGTCTATCGACTGGACAAAAAGCGGGCCGAGCGTAGCAGCTTTGCCAAATGCCGACTAGGGCCAAAAGCGGCCCCTACAGTCACATAAATGACTCTTGAATTTATCTTGGTCACATTTAGAGCAATGAACCTAAATGTCGAAAATGCCTGCTTTTGACGCCCCGGTCTGACCCGATCAAACCCGGCGCAGAGCAAATGCATTCGCAACGGCTCAGCTGGATCCGCACCTTTATAGCTATAGCGCCTGCGCCGACGTCTGGCGAATGAATTCAGGGGCCAGCGGCTTGCAGCGACAGCCCTGATTGCACGCGAAAAAAAAGCGTGCCTCGCGACACGCCTTTCTCTTGCCAAACCGCCTTATGCGGTTTCGCGAAGCTCTCGCCGCAGGATTTTGCCCACCGGCGTCATCGGCAACGACTCGCGCAGCACGATTTGTTTAGGGATTTTATAGCCGGTGAAGTTCTCCTTGCAGTACGCCTTGAGTTCGTCGCTCGTCAGGCTTGCGTCCCTGGGCACGACGAACAGCTTCACGGCCTCGCCCGATCGCTCGTCAGGGACGCCGATCACCGCGCAGTTGGCGACTTTTGGATGGCGCGAGACAACGTCTTCGATTTCGTTGGGGTAAACGTTGAAGCCTGAGACGATGATCATGTCCTTCTTGCGATCGACGATGCGGATAAAGCCATCAGGGTCGATCACGGCAATGTCGCCGGTCTTGAGCCAGCCGTCGCTGTCGAGCACCTCGGCTGTGGCGTCAGGCTTGTGCCAGTAACCCAGCATGATCTGCGGGCCTTTCAGACACAGCTCGCCACGCTCGCCCACTGGCAGTTCCGCGCCCTGGTCATCGATCACCTTCGCGGTGGTGCCCGGCACCGGCATTCCGACGGTGCCCAGCCTGGATTTGTCGCCGTAGGGATTGGCGGTGGCCACGGGGGATGTTTCGGTCAGGCCGTAGCCTTCCACGATCGGGCAGCCTGTCAACTGCAGCCAGCGCTCGGCCGTGGCTTTCACCAGCGCCGTACCGCCTGAGTTGGTCAGGCGCAACGTAGAGAAATCCAGGGTCTTGAATTCAGGGTGATCCATCAGCGCGACGAACAACGTGTTGAGGCCGAGCATCGCCGAGAACTTCCATTTTTTCAGCTCTTTGATAAAGCCGCCGATGTCTCGGGGATTGGTGATTAGCACGTTGTGATTGCCGCTGACCATCATGCACATGCAGTTACAGGTGAAGGCATAGATGTGGTACATCGGCAGCGGCGCAATCATGATTTCACTGCCCTGTTTGAAGATCGGCGAGCCATCGGCGCCGTGCTGCAGCATGCAGGCATAAACCTGCTGCATGTTCGCCACCAGATTGCCGTGGGTCAGCATCGCGCCCTTGGGCGACCCGGTGGTGCCGCCGGTGTATTGCAACACCGCAACATCATCCAGCCCCCGTGTCACTTGCTGCAGATGATCGCCGCGTCCCAGCTTGAGCACACGTTTGAACGAGACGGCCTGCGGCAAGTGGTATGCGGGCACCATCTTCTTGATCTTCTCGACCACGGTGTTGATCAACCAGCCCTTGGCTGGCGACTGCATGTCGCCCATTTTCACTTCGATCAGGTACTGGATGTCGGTATCGGGCAGCACTTCCTCGACGTGCTTGCCGAAGACGTTCAGGTACACCAGCGCCCGCACCCCGGCGTCCTTGAACTGATGACGCATTTCGCGGGCGGTGTACAACGGGTTGGTATTGACGACGATCAAGCCGGCGCGCATCGCACCGAACACTGCAATGGGGTACTGGATCAGGTTGGGCATCTGCACGGCAATGCGGTCGCCCGGTTTGAGCTCGGTCTGCTGCTGCAGGTAGCCGGCAAAGGCCGCGGACTGGCGCTCGAGTTCGGCGTACGTCAACGTCACGCCCATATTGCTGTAGGCCGGGCGGTCGGCGTACTTCCGGCAACTGCGCTCGAACACCTCGACCACTGACTTGTACGCGTGAAGGTCCACCTCGGAGAGGACGCCAGCCGGGCGCTTGTCGTTCCAGAAGTCAGGTTGCATGTTGTTTTTATCCTCTTACCTGAGAGTGCTGGCCCAATGGTTTTTAAACGGGCGTTCGCCGGACGTTAGCAGCTAACGCGCAGAAGGCAAATACGCCGCGGGCCGTCATCAATGACGTGAATCTTGCGTGTGACAAGACCGCCATCTGGCAACGGCTATACACTGATGCGAGGCGCTCGCCGCGCAATTTTCATGACAAATTCTTACAAGGCCAGGGAAACGCCATGAACCATGAAGCCTATTGGCTGGACGCCAGCGACCACAGCCGTTTGTTCGTCAATGCCTGGGCACCTGAAGGACAGGCCAGAGCGGTGGTGATGCTGTCCCATGGCATGGCCGAGCACAGCGGGCGATACGAACGTCTGGCCGAGGCGCTGACCCAGGCAGGCTTCGCACTGTATGCACACGATCAGCGCGGACACGGCCAGACGGCATCCGAGGGACTGCTCGGGCACTACGGCGATCGGGACGGCTGGAGCAAAGTCGTAGGCGATCTGGCCACCCTGAACGCCTCGATTGCGCAAAAGCATCCCGAGGTGCCGGTGTTTCTGCTGGGTCACAGCATGGGCAGTTACGTCGCTCAGGCTTACCTGATGCACCACAGTGCGAGCCTGCAAGGCGCGATCTTGAGCGGCTCGAATTTCCAGCCGGTCTCGCTTTACCGGAGCGCCAGACTGGTGGCGCGCTTCGAACGCTGGCGCCAGGGCGCAACAGGCCGCAGCGCACTGATCGAATTCCTCTCATTCGGCTCCTTCAACAAACGCTTCAAGCCGGTACGCACACCATTCGACTGGCTCAGCCGCGACCCACAGGAAGTGGACCGCTACATCAGCGATCCGCTCTGCGGATTCCGATGCACCAATCAGTTCTGGCTGGACATGCTCGGCGGCCTCCAGCAGATCAGCAAGCGTTCCAACCTGGCGCAGATCGACAAAAGCCTGCCGATTCTGATCATGGGCGGCGAATGTGATCCGGTCAGCGATGGCAAGCGTCTCAAGGATCTGGCCGACGCCCTGACCGGTACCGATCATCATGCCGTGGCACTGAAGGTCTACCCGCAGGCGCGTCATGAAATACTCAACGAGACCAACCGCCAGGCCGTCACTCATGATTTACTCGCCTGGCTCGAACAGGCGCTGGAACAGCCGCGACCGCGCCGCAGCGAGTGATCGGTCAGGATTTTTCATCTTTTCTTTTTTTCAATTCACGTCACAGGACCGCAACATGACACACGTCACCAACACGCCGTACGAAGCCCTTGAAGTCGGCCAGACCGCGAGCTACAGCAAGACCGTCGAAGAACGTCACATTCAGCTGTTCGCCGAAATGTCCGGTGACCGCAACCCGGTGCATCTGGATGCCGAGTTCGCGGCCAAGACCATGTTCAAGGATCGTATCGCTCACGGGATGTTCAGCGGCGCGTTGATCAGCGCGGCAGTGGCCTGCGAGCTGCCTGGCCCGGGCACGATCTATCTGGGTCAGAAGATGAGTTTTCAGAAGCCGGTGAAGATCGGCGACACGCTGACCGTGCGCCTGGAGATCCTCGAAAAACTGCCGAAATTCCGCGTGCGCATCGCCACCAATGTGTTCAACCAGCATGATGAATTGGTGGTCGAGGGCGAAGCCGAGATCCTCGCCCCGCGCAAGGAACAGACCGTGAGTCTCGCCGAGTTGCCGCCGATCACCGTGGGTTGAATGACCGAAGCGGGCGCTGTCAGACGACGTCCTGAACAGGGTCCGCGTTCCTGAAGTAAAAAAATGCACCCAAAAAAATGGGCAACCGAAGTTGCCCTAAATGCCTTGCGTGCTCTTTTTATCGGGCACTCACTCCTTGCGGCGCCTGGGTGAGTCTCTCCAGATGAACAGTCCAAAGCCTGCAAATAACACCACCATCAGACCGACTGTCATGACGCCGGCAATCACTGCGTGGTCGAGAAACATGAGCGCGCCTCCTGCTTGACCCTGTTCGATGGGTGCAGACTAACCGGACGAGTATTGACGAGTGTTGACGCAGGTCAATGCCGCGGGACATCGCGAACGATGCCGGGCCGACCCGCTTCGGAAGCAGGAGGGATTCAGCGTTTTTTCGGTTTGCTTTTCGACTTTTTCTTGCCCTTGCCGAGCGGCATCGCCTGTTCGAAAGCCTGTCGCACTTCGTTCAGCCGCTTGTCATTGAGGTCATGAACGCGCTTGGCGCGCTCGACGCTCAGGTCTACCAGTTTTCCGTCATCGCTCATGGGCGTACCGCTCTTGAATGCCTGTTGCTGTCAATAATGCGCAATCATGGCAGCGCTGACCAGCGTCAGACCTTCAAATCCACCCACAGCCCCTGACGCGGTTCGTTATCGATGATCGGCACCACCGGCACGGTGTTGTCAGCGTTCAGCGACTCGCCCGGGATGGCCGGCCCTTCTTCGAGGTCGGGATGACGATCAGCCACGCGCCGATCCCGGCGGCGTCGTTGCTGGCGGCGTTGCTCTTCGCGCAGCAGCAGCTCGGCCTGTTCGCGGTCGCGTTCGCTCATATCAATGTTGGTTTCGTTGGAACTGGGTTGCGTCGGCGCCACAGGCGGAATGTCCGGCGTGGGCTTGACCGGGTCCAGCTGCGACGTCACGGGGGCCGCGCTCAAAGGAATCAGCGGTGGCAGCATGGTAATGGTCTCCTGTTATCAAGCTGTCGGCTGCCGTTTCGTCGACTTGAGCCGTTGGAAGTGGAAGTTTCGACTATGTTTTTCGCAACAAGTGCCGGTATCAGGCCAGAAGCCCAGTGAATCCGGGCGTATTTACAATGTATCTTTGGCCTGAGCGCCGTGTTCCGTTACCATAGTCGGCTTTTTCAAGGCGGGAGTCAGGCAGCATGGCGCAGCAGTATCAACCGGGGCAACGCTGGATTAGCGACAGCGAAGCCGAGCTGGGTTTGGGCACCGTTCTGGCACAGGACGGCCGCTTGTTGACCGTGCTCTATCCGGCCACTGGCGACACCCGCCAGTATGCTTTGCGCAATGCCCCGCTGACGCGGGTGCGTTTCTCGCCGGGTGACACTATCACGCACTTCGAGAACTGGAAAATGACCGTTCGCGAAGTCGAAGACGTCGACGGTCTGCTGGTTTATCACGGCCTGAATGCCCAGAATCAGCCCGTGACGCTGCCTGAAACCCAGCTTTCCAACTTCATCCAGTTCCGTCTGGCGAGCGACCGACTGTTCGCCGGCCAGATCGATCCGCTGGCCTGGTTCTCGCTGCGCTACCACACGCTGGAGCACACCAGCCGCCAGCTGCAGTCGTCCCTGTGGGGCCTGGGCGGCGTTCGTGCTCAGCCGATCGCCCACCAGCTGCACATCGCCCGGGAAGTCGCCGACCGGATCGCGCCACGCGTACTCCTGGCCGACGAAGTGGGCCTGGGTAAAACCATCGAAGCCGGTCTGGTGATCCATCGCCAGTTGCTCTCGGGCCGCGCCAGCCGCGTGCTGATTCTGGTTCCTGAGAACCTGCAGCATCAGTGGCTGGTGGAAATGCGCCGTCGCTTCAACCTGCAGGTTGCGCTGTTCGACGCCGAGCGTTTCCTCGAAAGCGATGCCAGCAACCCGTTCGAAGACACGCAACTGGCGCTGGTGTCGCTGGAATGGCTGGTCGAAGACGAAAAGGCTCAGGATGCGCTGTTCGCGGCCGGCTGGGATCTGCTGGTGGTCGACGAGGCGCACCATCTGGTCTGGCACGAAGACAAGGCCAGCCGCGAATACTCGCTGGTCGAGCAACTGGCCGAGGTGATCCCGGGCGTTCTGCTGCTGACCGCGACCCCGGAGCAACTGGGGCAAGACAGCCATTTTGCGCGTCTGCGGCTGCTCGACCCCAACCGTTTCCACGACCTGCACGCCTTCCGCGCCGAGAGCGAAAACTATCGCCCGGTGGCCGAAGCCGTTCAGGAGCTGCTCGATCAGGGCCGGCTGTCGCCCGACGCGCACAAGACCATTCACGGCTTCCTTGGCGCCGAAGGTGAAGCACTGCTCAGTGCCGTGGCCGATGGCGACACCGAGGCGAGCGCTCGGCTGATACGCGAACTGCTGGACCGTCACGGCACCGGCCGCGTGCTGTTCCGTAACACCCGCGCCGCCGTGCAGGGTTTCCCGGAGCGCAAGCTGCATCCGTATCCGTTGCCCTGCCCTGCCGAATACCTGGAGCTGCCGATTGGCGAGCATGCCGACCTGTACCCGGAAGTCAGCTTCCAGGCACAAGGCGAGACCAGCGAAGAAGAGCGCTGGTGGCGCTTCGACCCGCGCGTCGACTGGCTGATCGATACGCTGAAGATGCTCAAGCGCGTCAAAGTGCTGGTGATCTGCGCCCACGCCGAGACCGCGATGGACCTGGAAGACGCCCTGCGCGTGCGCTCCGGCATCCCGGCCACCGTGTTCCACGAAGGCATGAACATCCTTGAGCGTGACCGCGCGGCGGCCTATTTCGCCGATGAGGAATTCGGCGCGCAGGTGCTGATCTGTTCGGAAATCGGCAGCGAAGGCCGCAACTTCCAGTTCTCCCATCACCTGGTGCTGTTCGACCTGCCTTCACACCCCGACCTGCTGGAGCAGCGCATCGGGCGTCTGGACCGGATCGGCCAGAAGCATGTCATCGAACTGCACGTGCCTTATCTGGAAACCAGCCCGCAAGAGCGGCTGTTCCAGTGGTACCACGAAGCGCTCAACGCTTTCCTCAACACCTGCCCGACCGGCAACGCCTTGCAGCACCAGTTCGGTCCGCGTCTGCTGCCGCAGCTCGAAGGCGGCGACGAAGACGACTGGCAGGCGCTGGTCAGCGAGGCGCGTGCCGAGCGTGAGCGCCTGGAAAGCGAGCTGCACACCGGTCGCGACCGCCTGCTGGAGCTCAACTCCGGTGGCGCGGGCGAAGGCGAGGCGCTGGTCGAGGCGATCCTGGAGCAGGACGATCAGTTCACCCTGCCGATCTACATGGAAACCCTGTTCGACGCATTCGGCATCGACAGCGAAGACCATTCGGAGAATGCGCTGATCCTCAAGCCGAGCGAGAAAATGCTCGATGCCAGCTTCCCGCTGGGCGACGACGAAGGCGTCACCATCACCTACGACCGCAATCAGGCGCTGTCCCGCGAGGACATGCAGTTCATCACCTGGGAACACCCGATGGTGCAAGGCGGCATGGACCTGGTGCTGTCCGGATCGATGGGCAACACCGCCGTTGCGCTGATCAAAAACAAGGCATTGAAGCCTGGCACCGTCCTGCTTGAGCTGCTGTACGTCAGCGAGGTGGTCGCGCCGCGCTCGCTGCAATTAGGTCGTTACCTGCCGCCTGCCGCGCTGCGTTGCCTGCTGGATGCCAACGGTAACGATCTGTCGGGCCGTGTCTCGTTCACCACCTTGAACGACCAGCTCGAAAGCGTGCCACGGGCCAGCGCCAACAAATTCATCCAGGCACAACGCGATGTGCTCAATCCGCAGATCAATGCGGCGGAAAGCAAGATCGCGCCCAAACACGCCGAGCGCGTGGCCGAGGCACAGCGTCGTCTGGCTGCCGATACCGATGAAGAGCTGGCACGTCTGACCGCTCTGCAAGCCGTGAACCCTACGGTGCGCGACAGCGAACTGACGGCCCTGCGTGAACAGCGCGAACAAGGTCTGGCCATGCTCGACAAAGCCGCGCTGCGCCTGGAAGCGATTCGGGTGTTGGTGGCGGGTTAAACCACCTCGCCGCAAATGCGGCGAACACAAACCTTTGTAGGAGCGTGGCTTGTCCCGCGATCTTCCGCGCGGCGGAAGTAAAACCAGAGGGCACGGTGTATCAGATACAACTGTGCCGCTTGGTTCTGCGACCGGTTCCCGGTCGATCGCGGGACAAGCCGCGCTCCTACAGGTCCGTAGAACACCGGAAAATCACGCCACCGACGGCTTCCCCCCCAGCCCCACTGGCTCATCCGCCACCATCCCTTCCCTCATCCGTTGCGCGTCGCGGCTGAAGCATTTCGACGCCCGCACCAGAAACACCAGCGCGAAGAACAGCGCCACTGGAATCAGATACATCGCGTCATGCAACCCGACAGCCTTGAACGGCTCGGTCATCTGCTCGGCCTGCGCGGCGTACATCGCCGAATGAGCGAAATGGTCTGAGAGCAGTCCGACAACCACCGGCCCCAGACCTCCGCCCAGCAAATACAGCCCGGCAAAGAACAGCGCCATCGCCGTCGCGCGCAATCGCGGCTGTACGACATCCTGGATTGCGGTGTAGACACAGGTGTAAAAGTTGTAGGAAAACAGCCAGCCCAGGCTGAACACGCCAACAAAAACGCCGATCTCGATACGCCCCGAATGCAAGGCGTATCCCGTGCACAGCGTCGCCACCACCATGCTCAATGCGGCGAACATCAGGCGGCCGTTGGTCCAGCGCTGATGAAGTTTGTCCGCAACCCAGCCGCCTGCGGTCAGCCCGATCAGGCCCGTGACACCGACGATCATGCCCGTGGCCATCGCCGCTTCCTGCAAGGGCAGCAGAAAGTAGCGCTGCAGCATGGGCACCATGAACGAGTTGCACGCATAGGTCGCGAAGTTGAAGGCCAGTCCGGCCAGCACCAGCCAGCGAAACGTCGGAATGGACAGCACCCGACGGATCGGCTTGTCGATTTTCTCCTGGGACATCGCCACGCTTTCCGCGGCGCCCCGGGCCGGCTCTCTGATGAAAAACATGAACACGGCCAGCACCAGCCCCGGCACAGCGGCAATGAAAAAGGGCGCTCGCCAGCTGCCGAACGCCTGCACCATCGCGCCGATGGTGAAGAATGCCAATAACAGCCCAAGCGGCAAGCCCAACATGAAGATGCCCATTGCTCGAGCACGACGATGGGCCGGAAACAGATCACCGATCAGTGAATTGGCGGCGGGGGCGTAACTGGCCTCGCCGATACCCACGCCCATGCGCACCAGCAGGAATGCCCAGAAGTTGCCGACCAGCCCATTGACGGCCGTCAGCCCGCTCCACACCGCAAGCCCCCAGCCCATCAGCTTGCGCCGCGATCCATTGTCCGCCATGCGCCCCAGCGGCAGACCGGCGATGGCGTAAACCAGCGTGAACGCGGTGCCGATGATGCCGAGTTGAAAATCGCTGAGCAGCCATTCCTTGCGGATGGGCTCAATGATGATTGCCGGGATGGTTCGGTCGAAGAAATTGAACAGATTGGCGAGAAACAGCAGAAACAGAACGCGCCACGCGTTCCTTGCCTGAGTCGAATGGTCCATGCGCCGAACTCTCTTATTGTTGTGGGGGCCAGACACTGCTCACACCTGGAGATTGCAAATCTAGTCATGGAAAGACGCGCTGTCCCTGATCATTCGCAAGGCTGATACCCAGCCATTGCACGGGCCTCGAACTGCGGCTTCAAATGCTCGAGCCCAAACGCTACGGGGGCTGCGCGCGAACTCAGCCGCGCGATCCCCATGTGTCACCGAGCGACGTTACGTCCCCCGGAAACACGCCGAAATATATCTTTCGCCCCCACTTCCCACCGCCAACGGAAAGCCTAGAATAGCCAGCCGTTGTGCCCCAAATCCCCCTACTCTTTCCTTTCGGTTACCGTCATGTCCGATGTCAGTCCGTGCCTGAATTGTGGTGCCTGCTGTTCGCATTTTCGCGTGTCTTTCTTCTGGGGCGAATGCACGTCGGCGGGCGGCACGGTGCCTGATGAATGGGTGAGCAGCATCAGCCCGAGCCGCGTGGCGATGCTCGGCACCGACTGCAAAAACGTTCGTTGCACTGCGCTGGAAGGCGAAGTGGGCAAAGGCGTGAGCTGTTCGATTTATGCTCAGCGCTCGAGCACCTGCCGCGAATTCGACGCGTCCTGGACGGATGATCAGCACAATCCGGACTGCGACGCCGCGCGCGCCGCGTTTGGCCTGGCGCCGATCGCAGCCCCTTCGCTGATGCATGAGAGCGGCCCGTCTGTGTTTGAAGTGGCTGCCATCGCTTAGAACGTTTAGCGATTACTGTTATTCCAAAATAGTTGGCACGTCCGTCCCCGAACAGCTGTTTAAAACCGGCCGCTCTCTATAATCATTGCAAAGTGCCATCGGTCTTTAAGGCCGTGGTTACGTAGTAATGGACAGATAGGGCACGCTATGGATTGGCTGGGTTTGCATTTTCTCGCCGCGTTGCCGGCGGACAGCCGGTTGCTGATGGACTGCAGTCACAACCCCATGCTGGTGGGACTTGCTTACCTCGTGGCATGCGCCGCCAGTTTTGCGACGCTGCACATTGCCGAGCGGATCGGGCATGTCGAAGACGCCCACGCGAGGATTCGCTGGCGCAGCCTCGGGGCCTTGTGCCTGGCTGTGGGCATCTGGGCCATGCATTTCATCAGCATGTTGTCCTTCCAGACCCCGTTGATGATGCATTACGACCTGTCCGTCACCGTGGTGTCGTTGATGATCGCGCTGATCGCGGGCATGGTGGCGATGGAAGCGTTGAGCCACGACCAGCTCACTATCGTGCAGTATGTGGTCGCCTCCGTGTTCATGGGTCTGGGCATTGCCAGCATGCATTACGTCGGCATGTCGGCCATGCGTTCCCACGCCACGCAGTATTACGAACCCGTCCGTTTTTTTGCCTCGATCCTGATCGCCATCGTCGCCAGCCTGACCGCACTGGTGCTTGCAATCCGCCTGCGCCAAGGCAGCGGCGCGCGCCATCAGTTGCTCAAATACGGCGCCAGTCTGGTGTTGGGTGCCGGCATTGTCTTCACGCACTTCATGGGCATGTGGTCGCTGCGCCTGGCCATTCCGGTCGACGCACAGATACAGGCGCCCGACCCTCAGAACACTTTGGAATTGAGCCTGACCATCGCCCTGATCGTGCTGCTGATCATCGCCGGAAGCGTCAGCGCGGCGCTCGCCGACAAAAAGCTGCAGAGCAGGGATCGCGACCTGCGCCGGGTCAATGCCTTGCTCAGCCAGCTCGATCAGGCCCGGATCTCCCTGCAACAAGTCGCGCATTACGACGCGCTGACCAACCTGATCAACCGGCGTGGCTTCAATCAGGTATTTGCCGAGCGTTTGATCGAGCAGCAGCAAGCCCAAGGCAGACTGGCTGTGATGTTCCTCGACATCGACCACTTCAAGCGCATCAACGACAGCCTCGGCCATGACGCTGGCGATGATCTGCTCAAGGTCATTGCCGAACGCATTCGCGGCGCCACACGCACCGGCGATGTGGTCGCGCGTTTCGGTGGTGATGAATTCTGCATCCTGCTCGCGCTGCACGAGCCCGACGAAGCCCTGCACCTCGCCCAGCGAGTGATGCACAAGATGAAGGAGCCGATTGCGCTGTCAGGCAGGCGAATGGTCATGACGACCAGCATCGGCATCAGCGTCTACCCCGAGGATGGCGAAACCTCTGAAGAGTTGCTCAAACACGCCGATCTGGCGCTGTATCAATCCAAGGGGCATGGCCGCAACAGCATTCATTTCTTCAGTCCCAACCTCAAGACCAAAGCCAGCCTGGAGCTGCTGCTGGAAGAGGAGTTGCGCGCTGCATTACGTGAAGAGAGCGGCCTGCAGCTGTATTACCAGCCCATCGTCGACCTGCGCACCGGGCATGTCGCCAAGCTGGAAGCGCTGGTGCGCTGGGACCACCCTGGCCACGGCCTGCTGACGCCGGACCGCTTCATCGGCATCGCGGAAAACAATGGCCTGATCGCCGAACTGGATAACTGGGTGTTGCGCCGCGCGTGTCGCGACCTCAGCCAGCTCACGGCGCCGGGCTTCGAAAAATTGATCATTGCCGTCAATTGCTCAGCGCTCAATCTGGCGCGAGATGAGCTGGTCGATGAGGTCGCCGCTGCACTCACGGACGCGGCAGTCGCTCCTCACCGGCTGGAACTGGAAGTCACTGAAAACGCGCTCATGGGCAACATCAGCAATACGATTCTGTTGCTCAAGGAAATCCGCAAACTGGGCGTGTCGTTGTCGATCGACGACTTCGGCACGGGCTACTCGTCGCTGGCGTATCTCAAACGTCTGCCGCTGGACACGGTGAAGATCGATCGCTCGTTCATCCTCGACATTCCCGCTTCACCTCAGGACATGGAGATCGTGCAGGCGATCATTCTGATGGCCCACACGCTGCACCTGAAGGTCGTCACCGAAGGCGTGGAAAACCCGGCGCAACTGGCGTTTCTCAGCCAGTACGGCTGCGACTATGTGCAAGGCTACCTGTTCAGCAAACCCGCCCCGCTGAGCGAGTTGCGGCCGTTGGTGCAGCAGCTCAACCTGCGTCGTCCGTCGGACCTGTCGCCGTCGACGCACATGCTCGACGCCTTAACGCTCGCGGTCGAGAATCACGGCGCGCAGCTCGCTGTCAGTGACGTGAAATCAGCCTCATTGGACCGGTCTGGCGCCCAGCCGATGCGCTGAATCGCCCGATGGAAATGTGAACCAGGGCTCAACCACGTGGCCTTGCGCCATTCCCGACTCAAGAACGACCGTTCGTCGCCGATGACCCGAGGGATTCCCTTAGGCAGGGCTAGGGTTCGACCCTATCGCTCGTGTCCAATATCCCGCTGTACAGTCGGGTTCTCTTTTGATGATGGCGCGATGACATTTCGGCGTCATCCCACAGGCATGGCGTGCGATGACCAATAAAACCGAGGCAGCAGGCGCTGTATCCGAACTTCTGCAGAACGTAATCAGCGAACACAGCGTCGTGCCCCAAGGGCACTATCGGCCTCAGGCAGCGCCCGCGCAGTCCTACCTGTATTTCACTGAAACCGACACCGACCGCATCCTCGACAACCTCGATGGCCTGCGGGATATGGTGTTTCCACCCTCAATGCATTTCGAGGACACCGAAAACCGCAGCGATCAGCAGTTCCCCTCGGTCTGCCTGATCGGCCTGGGCCGTTGCGGCTCCAACATCGCACTGGATGTCGCGGAACTGGTGTACAACGCCCGCAAGTTTTATCTGAACCAGCTGAACAACGATGACCGCCTGCGCGACGACAAGGGCTACAGCCCCGCGCGCTGGATTCGCAACAATTTGCGGCTGGTCCAGAACAAGTCGAGCAAACCGGTGTTTTTGGTCGAACCGCTGGTGATGCTGGGCGATCTGGACAAAGACATCGCCGGACGCATCCGTTTCTCGCGCAAGGGCGAAAAAAGCGGCTTCATCAAGGATTACAGCAAGATGAAGATCATGGACCTGTCCGAGGTCCACGCCGGTGGCGCCGGTAACGCGCCGATCCTGGGCCAGTATCTGGCCAAGATCATCCTGAACAAGGACACCGAGCACTTTTCCAGCGCCGACTGGAAACTGATCCACTCCTACCTGATCGACTCGTGCGGGATCAAGGCCAACCAGTCGCGGCTGTATTTCTACATCTTCAGCGCCGGCGGCGGTACAGGTTCGGGCATGGCATCGGAGTTCGGCCTGGCCCAGCAGTTCTCGTACATGAACAAGACGTTCGACACCAAACCGGCCAGTGAAAACGATGGCAAACGCGGCCGCTCGTTCGTCTTCGAGCCTATTTTCACCAGCGGCATCTGCGTGCTGCCGAACATTTCCGATCACCGCAGCGAAATGTCAGAAGCCTTGCATATCAACGCCGGGCGTCTGCTGTGCAAGTATCTCGCTGAGGAATGGGACTTCTCGTACAACTTCGAGAACGAAGACAGCAGCGAAGCCAGTGTCATGGGGCGCATCCGCCCATGGAACGCAATGATGCTGATCTCCAACGACATCATGCGGTACGCGGAAGAAAGCGACGATGGCACCATCGAGAACATCGATGTCAACGCCATGGAGCGGCACGCCAACCAGTACATCTCACAGCAGATCTTCAACATTCTGACGGCTCAGGCGGTGACCACCGACTACGACCAGAATTACTTCCGGCGCGCGGGCATCGACATCGGTGAAACCATCCGCCTGGACGCCAACGATCTGTTCATGAGTCTGGCCGGCCCGGTCGCGATTGCCTACGCCGAATCGGTCGTCCCGGAAACCCCGTCCCAAGGTTCGGACAAGCTGAAGATCTTTGAGAAAGAGCCGCCAAGGCTGGACATCGACGACTTGTTCTTCCGCTCGATCGACCTGCCGCACTTCAACAAGATGACTCAGGCGATTGAGGGAATCAGCCTCTTGCCGATCGAGTCGCGGCGTTATCGCGCGGCCCTGGAGCAATACAAGGCATCGGGGTATGACGCCGCAGCGCTGCACGATCTGCATTTCTTCAAGAATTGCTCGTCGGTGGTGTCGATCGTCTCGCTGCCGAAGGACTACAAGCTGTCGTACATGGACCTTAACCGGCTCAAGACGCACCTCAACAGCCTGTTCCCCAACACCACGCTCAAGCGCTATGCGCTGGTGATCGGCGCCTCCGCGAACCTGTCGCTGACCACCCTGATCGCCAAAAGCCCGTGCCTGTCGGACGACTTCCTGACGCTGATCGTAGCCTTCATCAAACGCTGTTTTGCCAAACAGCCGTATCGCTTCGACGACACGCTGGACAACTCGATTCTGGACTTCATCATGAGCGACGAATTCGACGAGAACCGCATCGACGACTTGCTCAACGAATACGAAAACCCGGCGAAGATCCTCGACACCAACTGGTACGCGATCAAGCCGATGTACGAGAAGAAATACCGGGAGCTGATCGATGACAAGGAACGCTTTGTCTCGATCAACGACATCCGGATCTCCCGCGACAGTGTGAAAAAGGCCGTTAAATACCTGCGCGAAATCTACCGTCACCGGATCGGCAAGACCCGGGTGATCTCGCTGAATCAGCACACGGGGAAGACGGGGTATTTGAATTGAAGGGTTTGGCTTGATATCGCCACATTAGATGCCCTTCGGGCCTGATCGCGAGCAAGCTCACTCCTACAGAGATCTCCGGGTATTCCCGAACTCTCCGGGCACGCCCCACTCCCGTAGGAGCGGCGCTTGCCCGCGAAGACTGAATTCCAGACGCTACATCTGCTTGGCATGCACCGGCCTCTTCCCAACTAAAGCCGGTCCTACAGACGCTGCAAGTTTTTCGTAGGACCGGCTTCAGCCGGGAAGGCGTCGGGTATCACGCCGTTGATCGAAGGGGCGTTAAAGACAGTTGGCTCACTCCTGCATTCTCTGCAACGAACCGCATTCTGATAGATCGAGGTTTGAGCTTCTAAAGGCTAGCAACTCGGTCTATCAAGCCATGGCACATTGCAACAAATGTAGGAGTGAGCTTGCTCGCGACAGGCCCGCCAGGGCATCAGAGTAACAATCCAGAGCCAACCCAAGGTTACCGACCTACCCACTTTGCCATCATGCAAAGCACCAGATCAGTGCACTTAGCCCTGCGACGCCCTTTCCTGGATCAACACCCAGGGTGCAACGACCACCGCCCACAACGCCGGATCACGCTCCAGCAAGTCCAGAGCCTTTGATTCAGAGACCTTGCCGACCTCTCCCGCTTCCAGCCAGGCCGCTACCTTTGCCTCGGCATTCTCGGCAAATGCCTGCGCCACCGCGATCAAATCCTGCGAGGGCTCGACCCACAACAGGGCACCCTTGGCAAAGAATGGTTGCAATTCTTTCCACGTGATCGAAGCCGTTTCGCCAAGCAGCTTGGCATAGAGGGTGCTAGGTTCTTGCGTCATGGGTTTCACCGTATTGAAAATCGGCGTAATGATACCGCTGCACTTCATACGGACAAACCTGGATTCAAGTGATTGATTGCAGAGAACTTCGCTCAAGCCGATAGATTGAACGACCGGTTCGCCTGATCGACCGGCTTGATTGTGTATCTTTCTTTCGATTAAGCGACATCAACAGGTATTGCCCCCTGCAGCCAGCTTTTCAAGCGCTCGACCGGCGCTCTAAACTGTTCCGGTACAGTTGCCGGGGGTGTGGCCTGGATAGATCAATCCGGTCCTGCAGCTTTTGGCCGTCAGGATTATAAAAACTACAACGCAAGAGTGGAGCATCATGACTAAGGGTATTAATCAGATTTCCAAGCTGTTTGCCGCACTGGTTCTGGCGGGGGTTGCCAGCCATTCGTTCGCAGCTGATACCATCAAGATCGGCATCGCTGGCCCTAAAACCGGCGCTGTTGCCCAATACGGCGACATGCAGTTCAGCGGTGCCAAGATGGCCATCGAGCAAATCAACGCCAAAGGCGGTATCGACGGCAAGAAGCTTGAAGCCGTTGATTACGACGATGCCTGCGACCCTAAACAAGCGGTCGCGGTCGCCAACAAAGTGGTCAACGACGGCGTGAAATTCGTGGTCGGCCATCTCTGCTCCAGCTCCACTCAGCCAGCGTCCGACATTTACGAAGACGAAGGCGTCATCATGGTGACCCCGGCTGCAACCAGCCCGGAAATCACCGCCCGTGGTTACAAAATGGTCTTCCGCACCATCGGCCTGGACAGCGCTCAGGGCCCGGCCGCCGGCGAGTACATCGCCAAACAGGTCAAGCCGAAAATCGTTGCGGTCATCCACGACAAACAGCAGTACGGTGAAGGCATCGCCACCGCCGTCAAACAGACACTGGAAAAAGACGGCGTGAAAGTCGCCCTGTTCGAAGGCATCAATGCCGGCGACAAGGACTTCTCCTCGCTGATCGCCAAAATGAAGCAAGCCAACGTCGACTTCGTCTACTACGGCGGCTACCACCCTGAGCTGGGTCTGATTCTGCGTCAGGCACAGGAAAAAGGCCTGAAAGCCGGCTTCATGGGTCCGGAAGGGGTGGGTAACGCGTCCATCTCGCAAATCGCCCAGGATGCATCCGAAGGTCTGCTGGTGACCCTGCCGAAATCCTTCGACCAGGATCCTGCGAACCAGGCGCTGGTAGATGCCTTCAAAGCGAAGAAAGAAGACCCGAGCGGTCCGTTCGTGTTCCCGGCCTACGCCGCTGTTGAAGTGATCGCCGAGGCCATCAAGACCGCCAAGTCCGAAGACACCGCCAAAGTGGCTGCCGCCATCCACGCCGGTACCTTCAAGACCCCTACCGGCGATCTGTCTTTCGACGCCAAGGGTGACCTGAAAGACTTCAAATTCGTCGTTTACACCTGGCACAAAGATGGCACCAAGACTGAAGCCCCTGTGAAGTAATCACACGCCTCATGTTGAACCCAGAGCCCACTGCAACCGCAGTGGGCTTTGTTTTACGAGGCCGACGGATTTCACAAGAGTCCCGACACCTGAACATCTTGAAACCGCACCAGTGAATCACTGGGCTCGTGCCGAACGCGGACGTAGATCACGACGCGCGAGCGGGAAAAAGACTTCACCAGTGAAACACCGAGAAGGTTTTTAGGAGCGCGGCAATGCCCGAGATAGATCTCTATCATTTTTTCCAACAGCTGGTTAATGGCATGACCATTGGCAGCACTTATGCCCTGATCGCCATTGGCTACACGATGGTCTACGGCATCATCGGCATGATCAACTTCGCCCACGGCGAGGTGTACATGATCGGTTCGTACGTGGCGTTCATCGCCCTGGCGGGCCTGACCATGCTGGGTCTGGACAACCTTCCGTTGCTGATCACGGCGGCCTTCATCGCCAGCATCGTGGTGACCAGTGCCTACGGTTATGCCATCGAGCGCGTCGCTTACCGTCCCTTGCGCGGCAGCAACCGTCTGATCCCTCTGATTTCCGCGATCGGCATGTCGATATTCCTGCAGAACACCGTGCTGTTGTCGCAGGACTCCAAAGACAAATCGATCCCGAACCTGATTCCCGGCAACTTCGTGTTCGGCAGCGCCAGCACCCATGAAGTCGTGATCTCGTACATGCAGATCCTGATTTTCATCGTCACCGTGCTGGCGATGCTCGGCCTGACCTGGTTCATCTCGCGTTCGCGCCTTGGCCGCGCCTGCCGCGCCTGCGCCGAAGACATCAAGATGGCCAACCTGCTGGGTATCAATACCAACAACATCATCGCCCTGACGTTCGTCATCGGCGCAGCGCTGGCGGCGGTCGCAGCGGTATTGCTGAGCATGCAGTACGGCGTGATCAACCCCAACGCAGGTTTTCTGGTCGGCATCAAAGCCTTCACCGCAGCGGTTCTGGGCGGTATCGGCAGCATCCCGGGCGCGATGCTTGGCGGTCTGGTGCTGGGTGTGGCTGAAGCGTTTGGCGCCGATATCTTCGGCGATCAGTACAAGGATGTGGTGGCGTTCGGTCTTCTCGTATTGGTGTTGTTGTTCCGGCCAACCGGCCTGCTCGGCCGTCCGGAGGTTGAAAAAGTATGACCAGAAATCTCAAATCGGCCCTCTTCAGCGCAGTGCTGGTGCTGGCCGTCGCCTACCCGATCCTCGGGCTGAAACTGGACATCGTCGGGGTCAACCTCGCGGTCGTCGGTGCGAGCACCACCACCGTGCTGGTGATCTTCGCCGCCGCCCTGCTGATGTTCCTGCGCGTGCTGTTCAACGAGCAGATCAGCGCCATGTGGCGTTCGCGCCCGCAAAAGCAACTGGTGTCGGACAAGGCCAGCAACTTTCTGACCCTACCGTCGACGCAGCGCTGGTTCCTCGGCGCGATCGTCATCGCCGCACTGATCTGGCCGTTCTTCGGCTCCCGCGGCGCGGTGGATATCGCCACGCTGATCCTGATCTACGTGATGCTGGGCCTGGGCCTGAACATCGTGGTCGGCCTGGCCGGCCTGCTGGACCTGGGTTATGTCGGCTTCTACGCCGTCGGCGCCTACACCTATGCCCTGCTGCAACACTATTTCGGCCTGGGTTTCTGGGTCTGTCTGCCGCTGGCGGGCCTGGCGTCGGCGACGTTCGGCTTCCTGCTGGGCTTCCCGGTACTGCGCCTGCGCGGCGATTACCTGGCCATCGTGACGCTGGGCTTCGGTGAAATCATTCGCCTGTTCCTGCGTAACCTGACCGACATCACCGGCGGCCCGAACGGCATCAGCAACATCGAAAAACCGACGCTGTTCGGCCTCACGTTCGAGCGCAAGGCGGCGGAAGGCATGCAGACCTTCCACGAGTATTTCGGCCTGGAATACAACTCCATCAACAAGGTGATCTTCCTCTACCTGATCGCGCTGTTGCTGGCACTGCTGGCGCTGTTCGTGATCAACCGCCTGTTGCGCATGCCGATCGGCCGTGCATGGGAAGCGTTGCGCGAAGACGAAATCGCCTGCCGCGCGCTGGGTCTGAACCCGACCGTGATCAAGCTTTCCGCTTTTACCCTGGGCGCGGCGTTCGCCGGTTTCGCCGGCAGCTTCTTCGCGGCGCGCCAAGGCTTGATCACCCCGGAATCGTTCACCTTTCTTGAGTCGGCGATCATTCTCGCGATCGTGGTCCTGGGTGGCATGGGCTCGCAGCTAGGCGTGATTCTGGCAGCGGTCGTGATGATCCTGTTGCCTGAACTGCTCCGCGAATTCAGTGAATACCGGATGCTCGGCTTCGGCGCCTTGATGGTGCTGATGATGATCTGGCGTCCTCAGGGCTTCCTGCCAATGCAGCGTCCCGTCATGAAACTCAAAGGGGAGCGCTGATGAGCCGTCCACTTCTGCAAGCCTCTGGCTTGAGCATGCGCTTTGGCGGCCTGTTGGCGGTCAATGGCGTGGGTCTGACTGTGCAAGAGAAACAGGTCGTGTCGATGATCGGCCCTAACGGCGCCGGCAAGACCACCGTTTTCAACTGCCTCACCGGGTTCTACAAACCGACGGCGGGCACGATCCTGCTGGACGGCGAGCCGATTCAAGGCCTGGCCGGCCACGAGATCGCGCGCAAAGGCGTGGTGCGCACCTTCCAGAACGTGCGTCTGTTCAAGGAAATGACCGCTGTCGAGAACCTGCTGGTGGCTCAGCATCGGCACCTGAACACCAATTTCCTGTCGGGCCTGTTCAAGACGCCGGCGTATCGCAAAAGCGAGCGCGAGGCCATGGAGTACGCCGAGCACTGGCTCGAGGCGGTCGATCTGAAAGCGTTCGCCAACCGCCCGGCCGGCACGCTGGCCTATGGTCAGCAACGCCGTCTGGAAATCGCCCGCTGCATGATGACGCGCCCGCGCATCCTCATGCTCGATGAACCGGCAGCCGGTCTGAACCCCAAGGAAACCGAGGATCTGAAAGCGTTGATCGGCGTATTGCGCAACGAGCACAACGCCACGGTGTTGCTGATCGAGCACGACATGAAGCTGGTCATGAGCATTTCCGACCACATCGTGGTGATCAACCAGGGCACGCCTCTGGCGGATGGCACGCCCGAGCAGATCCGTGACAATCCTGAAGTGATCAAAGCCTACCTGGGGGAAGCGTAAATGCTGCAGTTCGACAACGTTTCCACCTTCTACGGCAAGATTCAGGCGCTGCACGGCGTCAGCATCGATGTTCAGCAGGGTGAAATCGTCACCCTGATCGGCGCCAACGGCGCAGGTAAATCCACGTTGCTGATGACCTTGTGCGGGTCGCCGCGTGCGCACAGCGGCAGCATCCGTTACATGGGCGAAGAACTGGTCGGTCTGGAGTCGTCGGTGATCATGCGCAAGAGCATCGCGGTGGTGCCGGAAGGCCGCCGCGTGTTTGCCCGGCTGACCGTCGAGGAAAACCTGGCCATGGGCGGTTTCTTCACGGACAAGGGCGATTATCAGGAGCAGATGGACAAGGTTCTGGCCCTGTTCCCGCGTTTGAAAGAGCGCTTCCATCAGCGCGGCGGCACCATGTCCGGCGGCGAACAGCAGATGCTCGCCATCGGCCGCGCGCTGATGAGCAAGCCCAAACTGCTGCTGCTCGACGAACCGTCGCTGGGTCTGGCGCCAATCATCATTCAGCAGATTTTCGAGATCGTCGAACAGCTGCGGCGTGACGGCGTCACCGTGTTCCTGGTCGAGCAAAACGCCAACCAGGCCCTGAAAATCGCCGACCGCGCCTACGTTCTGGAGAACGGCCGGGTGGTGATGCAAGGTTCGGGGGCTGAGTTGCTGGTTGATCCGAAAGTGCGGGATGCGTATTTGGGGGGCTGAATCTCTGCCATCCGGCGTTCTGAAAAGTATAGAAAGGCCCCTTCTGGGGCCTTTTTTATTGGATTTCGGATTGCGGGCAATCGCGCTTTCTTCTGGCGGAATCAGCACCATCGGATCCACGCAGGGCCACTATTACAGAAGGTGCAGGAGCGTGGCTTGTCCCGCGATCTGCCGGGGACCGGCAGCCAATCCTGTGAATGCGGTTTGCCTGATACTCCGAGGTGACCGGTTTTGCGCCTGCTGCGCAGCCGATCGCGGGACAAGCCACGCTCCTACCATTTCGGGTAGGGGCAGCGAAGAGGTGAACCCGAAAATCGGCACCGGCGGCCGCTATTCTAAACGTGACCCAGTCGTTCCAACGCCGCCGTACTCCGCTCGAACCACTGCGTCAGGTAATCCGCCATCACCTGAATCCTTCTCGGCAGATGCCCTTCAAACGGATGCACCAGATACAGCGACGACACCGGCGTCTGATAGTCGCGCAGCAGCCAGATCAGCCGGCCGTCATTGAGCTCATCGTGGACCATATAGGACGGCAGCCGGGCAATACCGGCGCCGACCAGCGCCGCCTTTTTCAACAGACCATAGTGATTGCTGGCAAACGTACCCCGCACGTTCACCCGGGTCAGTTCGTGGTTCTGGTGATACGCCCACGTTTCGCGCCCCGCGTAATGACTGTTGAGCAGGCAACGATGCAAGCGCAGTTCGTCCGGCGACTGTGGTTTGCCGTGTTCGGCCAGGTATTCGGGGCTGGCGCAGGTGAGTTCCTGCAAGGACAACAGCGGTTTGGCCACCAGCCGCTCATCTATTCCTACGCTGGAGCGGATGCCCAGGTCGAACCCGTCACGGCGCATGTCGCGAAACTGATTGTTCAGATCCAGTTCCACCTGCACGTCCGGATAAGTCTTGGCGAACTCACCCAGCAGCCCCTCGAAAAAGGTTTCGCCCAGCGATACCGGGACGGTCAGGCGCACGGTTCCCACCAGACTCTCGCTGAGGTATGCCATGGCATCGCGCACCCGGTCACGCTGCGCCAGCAACGCCCGCGCCTCAGGCAGCAAGATGGCACCGGCTGATGTCAGCGTCAGACTGCGCGTGGTGCGGTGCAGCAACGTCACGCCGTAGCTTTTCTCCAGTTTGCTGATGCGCTTGGACAATTGGCTGGTACTGGTGTCCAGCCATTGCGCGGCCAACGTGAAGCTATTGGCCTCAACCAGCATCGCGAACGCTGCCAGGTCGTCCATTTCGCTCATGATTGTTTCCTTTTTCGCAAACCGGGGTTGCCGTTCAGGCCATTTATCGGTGGGAAAACGCGACTCACACTGTGCACCTGATCCTCTGAACGGAAAAACTGCATCGTGAAAATTTTACTGATTGGCGCTGGCGGGACCATCGGCTCAGCCATCGAGAAAGAACTGGCGCCGCGCCACGAAATCGTCCGCATCGGCAGAACCCGTGGGGATGAGCACGTCGATATTAGTGACAGCGCATCGATTCGCAAACTATTCGAACGGACGGGTTCTTTCGATGCGCTGGTCTGTGCGGCGGGCAATGTCACCTTCGCACCGCTCGCTGAAATGACGGAAGACGCCTTCGCGCTGGGGCTTCGCGACAAGCTGATGGGTCAGGTCAATCTGCTGCTGATCGGCCGCGAGTTCGCCAACGACGGGGCCTCATTCACCTTCACCACAGGCGTTCTGAGCCACGACCCGATCGCCAAAGGTGCGTCGGCGAGCCTGGTCAACGGTGCAATCGACGCATTCGTGCGAGCGGCCGCCATTGAGTTGCCGCGTGGCATGCGGATCAATTCCGTGAGCCCGACCGTGCTGGTGGAGGCCATGGGCAGCTACGCGCCTTACTTCCGCGGTTACAAGCCGGTTCCCGCGGCTGATGTCGCGCTGGCCTACGCAAAAAGCGTCGAGGGCCTTCAGACCGGCCAGACCTATCACGTCGGTTAATCACCTCTTGTGATGAACGGGAAGCCTGAGTAACGTGGCGGCACTTGTCTGGAGACCGCCACATGTTCGCTGCTCGTTCCATCCTCATGTTCGCCCTGCTGCCACTGTTCGCCGGGTGCCAGTTGCTGCCTTCGCAATCCGCCGACAACAAGGTTTCCACCGCCGGCATGATCCGCATGCAAGGCATCCTCAGCGGTGACAGCGGCAAACTGTATTTTTCGCCCTGCAATGAACAGCGCCGCTACGCAGTGACTGACAAAGGCAACACCGGCATCCTGCAGGAAGCTGCGTCGGTGGTGGACAAGAACGGCATGGCATTCGCCGACGTGCGCGGCAATTTCGTCGCCAGCAAAGCCCAAGGCAGTGACGGTCAGGCCGACGTTTTCCAGCTGTACCGCGCCGAGCGTCCCAGCGGCGCCTGTGAAGACCCCAACTTCAAGCGCCTGACCATTCATGCCGGCGGCAATAGCCCGAAATGGAGCCTGAACGCCAGCGGCAAAGGCCTGGTCCTCGAGCGTCAGGGCATGGAGCCGTTCGCTGTTCCCTACATGGAGGAGCAGATGCCCGAAGGCCGTTTCAACCTGATCACCGACGCCAACGACCAGCACGTCGAGCTGTACGTCGCCCCGCAGCGTTGCGTCGATCCAGTCAACGGTTCGGTGCAGCATCTGACCGCCGAGTTGCGGGTCAACGGTCAGGTTCAGCGTGGGTGTGCATACTTCGGGGCAATGCGGAACGATTGATCGCCTTGCGCGCGTCGAGCGTAGCGGTTGAAGGTTGTGCGCCGACTCGATGAGCGACACCTATCTGTGGGTCGTCGCTCCGGCCAACGCTCTACGTCCAATCTGTCTTATAATCGCCGGTTCTTGTAGCGCTGCCGGGCCGATCCTGCGGCCCGAAACCGGACCTCTCAATGTTACGAATCACCGAACTCAAACTGCCGCTGGATCACGCGGACGACGAGCTGCGCGCCGCGCTCCTGCAGCGCCTGGCCATCGGCAGCGACGAACTGCTGGATTTCACCCTGTTCAAGCGTAGCTATGACGCGCGCAAGAAATCCACCGAGTTGCAGTTCATTTACACCATCGACTTCCAGGTGCGCGACGAAGCTGCGTTGCTCAAACGCCTGAGCCACGACAAGCACATCGGTCCTGCACCTGACGTCAGCTACAAAGTGGTGGGCCATGCCCCTGCCGGCCTGACCGAGCGTCCGCTGGTCGTCGGCTTCGGCCCGTGCGGCATTTTCGCAGGTCTGCTGCTTGCGCAGATGGGCTTCAAACCGATCATTCTCGAACGTGGCAAGGAAGTTCGTCAGCGCACCAAGGACACCTGGGGCCTGTGGCGTAAGAACGTGCTCAATCCGGAGTCCAACGTGCAGTTCGGCGAAGGCGGCGCGGGCACGTTCTCGGACGGCAAACTGTACAGCCAGATCAAAGACCCGAAATTCCACGGTCGCAAAGTGCTGCACGAGTTCGTCAAAGCCGGTGCGCCCGAAGAAATCCTCTACGTCAGCAAACCGCACATCGGTACCTTCCGCCTGACCGGCGTGGTGGAAAACATGCGCCAGCAGATCGAGGCGTTGGGCGGCGAAGTGCGCTTTCAGCAGCGCGTCACTGATGTGCTGATCGAAGACGGTCAGATGCTGGGCGTGCAGCTGGACAGCGGCGAACGCATCGAGTCGCGCCACGTCATCCTCGCCCTCGGCCACAGCGCCCGCGATACCTTCCGCATGCTCCACGGCCGCGGCGTGTACATGGAGGCCAAGCCGTTCTCGGTCGGTTTCCGCATCGAACATCCTCAGGGCCTGATCGATCGCGCGCGCCTGGGCAAATACGCCGGTCACCCGAAACTGGGCGCCGCCGATTACAAACTGGTGCACCACGCACGCAATGGACGCTCGGTCTACAGCTTCTGCATGTGCCCCGGCGGAACCGTGGTCGCCGCAACGTCGGAGCCCAACCGCGTCGTCACGAACGGCATGAGCCAGTACTCGCGCAACGAACGCAATGCCAACTCCGGCATCGTCGTCGGCATCACGCCTGATGAAGACTATCCGGGCAGCCCGCTGGCGGGGATCGAGCTGCAAGAGCGTCTGGAGTCCCACGCCTACATCATGGGCGGGGAAAACTACGAAGCCCCTGCTCAGTTGGTCGGCGATTTCATCGCTGGCAAGGCGTCGACTTCTCTGGGAGAAGTCGAACCTTCCTACAAACCTGGGGTGAAGCTGACCGACCTCGCCGACGCCCTGCCCGCGTTCGCGATCGAGGCCATTCGTGAAGCGCTGCCGGCGTTCGACAAGCAGATCAAAGGCTTCTCGCAACCCGACGCCGTGCTCACCGGCATCGAAACCCGCACCTCTTCGCCGCTGCGGATTACCCGCGGTGCCGACATGCAGAGCCTGAACGTGAAGGGCCTGTACCCGGCAGGCGAAGGCGCCGGTTATGCAGGCGGGATCATGTCCGCGGGCGTCGACGGCATTCGCATTGCCGAAGCTCTGGCGAAGGGCATGCTGGCTATTGTCGACTGATCCAACGAAAGCGGTGCTCTCGGTGGGAGCGAATTCGTTAGCGAATGGCCGGTACGTCCAACTCTGTCTTCATGAGTCGTATCCACCATCGTCGACGAGTTGGCTCCCACAGTCGTTTCTTTCCCATACTGGTAACGATTCCTACAAGCCACGCGGGATAAGCCCTGTAGCACTTTGTAACTTATCTCAATATCTATTTGTATACAGAACACGCTTCGATTTTTAATAACCAAATCGAATATAACTTTTGTTTTCAGAAATAAGAACTGAGGTTAGGGTGTCACTCCTTTTGCGCATGTCCATGGAGCGTGACCTTGCCCGTTCGCAATACTTTCAGACGTTTCTTCCAACTGGAGGCAGCCGGCGGATTACTGCTGATCGCAGCAGCAGCGCTTGCGCTCATCATCAACAACTCCCCTCTTTCATGGCTCTATAACGGCCTGCTGGACGTCCCCGTCGTCGCGCAGATCGGCGCGCTGAAGATCGCCAAACCGCTGCTCCTGTGGATCAACGATGGCGTCATGGCGTTGTTCTTCCTGCTGATCGGGCTGGAGGTCAAACGCGAGGTGCTTCAGGGGCATTTGTCCCATCCTTCCCAGATCGTGCTTCCCGGTGCCGCGGCTATCGGCGGCATGGTGGTTCCCGCCCTGATCTATTGGGCGCTGAACAAAGACAACCCTGCTGCCCTGTCCGGCTGGGCAATTCCGATGGCGACCGACATCGCGTTTGCGCTCGGCGTTCTGGCACTGCTTGGCAAGCGCGTACCGGTGTCACTGAAGCTGTTCCTGATGACCCTGGCCATCATCGACGACCTGGGCGCGATCATTGTCATTGCGTTGTTTTATTCCGCTGAGCTATCGGGCCTCGCGCTGGGCCTGGCTGCAATGTCGATCGGCGCACTGATCGTGATGAATCGTCTGGGCGTCAGCAGGCCTGCACCGTATCTGCTGGTCGGGCTGGTGTTGTGGGTGTGCGTGCTCAAAAGCGGCGTACACGCCACCTTGGCGGGCGTGGTCCTGGCCTTCTGCATCCCGCTGAAAACACAGCGCAACGCGCCCTCGCCTCTGCAGCAAATCGAACACGGGCTCCATCCGTGGGTGGCGTTCGCCATCCTGCCGCTGTTCGCGTTCGCCAATGCGGGCGTGTCGCTGAGCGGTATGTCCCTTGAAAGCTTCACCCATCACGTGCCGATGGGCATCGCTCTGGGCCTGCTGCTGGGCAAGACCCTCGGCGTGTTCGGCCTGACCTGGCTGGCGATCAGGACCGGCATGGCGGCGTTGCCAACGGGCGCCAACTGGGGCCAGGTGCTGGGCGTGTCGATACTGTGCGGAATCGGCTTCACGATGAGCCTGTTTGTGGGCTCACTGGCGTTCGTGCCAGGGCAAAGTATCTTCGCCGGAATGGACCGGATGGGGATTCTGACGGGTTCGATACTCGCGGCGCTGATTGGCTACGGCATCACCGCAATCGCCAGTCGCAAGGCAGTCGCTTCAGCGCCTGCACCGTGACCTAAGAGCAAACAAAAACGCCCCGGATTGATCAGGGCGTTTTTTGTAAGCAAGTATTGCGAGAACCTTGCTCGGCGTTTCAAGCGTCGCTTAGTGAGTCACGCGACTCGTGCCATTTACGGTCATGATGCGCACACGTTCGCCAACACGGAAAATCTCGTTTTCCTGTACTTCCTGAACGTAGGCACGCATGGTGCCGTCATCTTCGCGCACGGTGATTTCCACACCTTGGGCACGGGTCAGACCGCCCTCAGCCGCAGAACCCAACAGACCACCGGCCACCGCACCGATCACTGCTGTCACGATGCTGCCGCGACCGCCACCGATTGCGCTACCGCCAACGCCGCCGACGATTGCACCGGCGCCTGCGCCGATCGGAGTCTTGGTGCCTTCAATCTTCACAGGACGCAACGATTCGATGGTACCCAGGCGCACGGTCTGCACTTGACGAGCTTCATCGCGCGAGTACGAGTCGCCAGTCAGGCTCGATGTGCAGCCGCCCAGCGTCAGCGCCATGGCGGTGAACGAAGCGACCAACAGAACAGACTTACGCATAAACTTTATCTCCGAAGGAACAGGTAGCCATTAGACTCCGCGACGCCAACCGATGTCACGGTCCTGTACCGATAATTTACGTTTATTCAGGCGCGATACAGCAAGCCGCCGGCGTCTACTTTTATGGACGACGGCGTGCTGGATAGATTCAAAGATTCGTGTGATTTGCCGCCGGAGCGTCAAGGCGCCAGACGTTCACGCTGCCAGCGATCATTGATCAGACGGTAGTTCAGGCGGTCATGCAGACGGCTTGGACGTCCTTGCCAGAATTCGATGCGATCCGGGACCAGTCGGTAGCCGCCCCAATGGTCCGGACAGGTCGGCTGAGTGTCGCTGAAGCGCTCTTCGGTGGCTTTGAGCAGGCCTTCAAGTGCCTCGCGGCTGGCAATGACCTGGCTCTGCGGCGACGCCCAGGCACCGAGCCGGCTGCCCAGCGGGCGGACCTGAAAATAAGCGTCAGACTCCTGGTGAGTGACCTTGGCGACACGCCCTTCGATCCGCACCTGGCGCTCGAGGGTCGGCCAGAAGAACGTCATGGCCGCAAAAGGCTGCGCAGCGATCTGCTGCCCTTTGGCGCTGAGGTAATTGCTGAAGAAAGTGAAACCCTGCGCATCGAGCCCTTTGAGCAGCAAGACGCGGCAGTGAGGGCGACCGTCGGCATCGACGGTCGCCAGCGTCATGGCGTTGGCTTCAACCGGCGCCTGTTCGGTCTTCACCGCTTCGTCGAACCACTGGCGAAACAGTGCGAACGGCTCATCCGGCGCCTGGGCTTCGGTCAAACCCTCGCGGGCATAGTTACGACGCATATCGGCCAGACTCTGGCTCATCACTGCCTTCCTTAAACGAAATCCATGAGCGGGACGCCGATATTAACCTCAGTTGTTGCTGGCTTGTGCATCCGCAGCGGGTTTCTTGGCCGCAGCCTTGGCTGGAGCGGCTTTGGCCTTGGTTGGCGCGGCTTTCTTAACGGCTGCTTTTTTAGCAGCGGGGGCTTTGGCGGCGGCAGCTTTTTTCGCCGGAGTTGCAGCCTTGGCCGGCGCTGCTGGCGCAGGTGCCGGGGCAGGCGCAGGCTTGGCGTTCTGCACAGCGACCAAGGTCGGCGCCGGAGGCAGGTTGTATTTGGCCATCAGCGCAACCATGGTGTCCTGCGGCGTCATGATGATCTCCACACGACGGTTGAGCGCACGACCGGTTGCACTGTCGCTGGCCGCTCGCGGCATCACGGCACCCATGCCACGCAGGTTCAGGCGATTACGCTCCAGCCCGCTGAGACGGAAAATGGCGGCAACCGATTGTGCGCGTTGCTGGCTGATTTTCAGATTGCTGTCGCTGGCGACATCACTGTGACCGAGCACCAGAATGGCGGTTTTCTGATCGCCCTCGACGACTTTGGCCATGCGGGTGATCGGGCCCAGATTGACGGGAAGCAGCATCTCGGGCCGGTCCGGGTTGAAGGTGCTGTCCACGGGCGCGGTCACGACCAGAACGTCTTCGCGGCGCTCGAGTTCGAACTTGCTGTCCTTGATCGCGTCACGCACGCGTGGCTCGTACTGGTCCAGCCAGGCCTGAGTGACCTTCGGATCGACTTTGGGAATGGCAGGGGCTGCGTCTTTTTTCGCTTCGCTGCTGCCGAACGGCCACCACCACTTGCTGCCATCATCGGCCTTCGCCACTGCGGGCTTTTCAGCGGGTTGAGTCGCGGCCAGTTCGGGCTTCTTCTCAGTGGTGCCATGGTCAGAGCCGAACGGCCAGTACCAGTGCGTGCCGCTTTCAGCTTCCGTCTTGGCAACCTCGGCGGCGACCGGGCTGGCGGCCGGTTTGACTGGCGCGGCATCGGTGCCCTTGCCCGAACCGAACGACCACCAGTGGCCATTGCTCGCCGATTGATCCTGAGGAGTTTGCGCACAGCCGGTGACGGCGATGCACAGCGCGAATGCGAGAGATTTATTGGCAGACATGGGTGACCCACACAAATAATTGATCAGAAAATGAACGAAGCAGCGCCCATATAACACGCATAAACGCCGTTTTGGAAAAGGAAACCGCCCTACGGTTCCGATATGGGCGGTTTAACTGACAGTCGGTATAACAAGCACTTATCAGCGATAGTTATTGCAAACACTCACCAAGGACACGCACCAGGCGCTGAGCGCGAGGATCCATCAACACATAAGGCCCCAATGTGTTGGTGACGAATCCAAACGCGACATCGCGCTCCGGATCGGCGAAGCCGACCGAGCCTCCTGCCCCGGGATGTCCGAAGGATTTGCCGCCCAGTCCGAACGTAGCGTTAGGTACTGACGGCTGATCCAGCATGCAGCCCAGGCCGAAGCGCGTCTGGGTCAGCAGGGTCTTGTCTTGGCCGGCGCTGTGCTCGCGCGTCAGCTCGTTGAGCAGCTCCGCTTCCAGCAGGCTGCCGTCGAGCAGTGCGCTGTAGAAACCCGCCAGGCTGCGGGCGTTGCCATGACCGTTCGCCGCAGGCTGCTGCATGCGGCGCCATTCCGGTTTGTTGGTGCTGGTCATGATCGAAGGAGGATTGGTGAATGCTCGCGCGGTCATCGAAGCCGGTTCGCGCATGGTGGTCTGCACCAATCGCTGTGCTGCTTCATCCCCCATATTGCCCTTGCCGCGGGCAATGTGAGCAACGCGATGAAATTCCGCGTCGGGCAATCCGACATGGAAATCCAGGCCCAGCGGCTTCGAGATCCGCGCCGCGATGGCGTCTCCCGGCCCTCGGCCGTCGGCGCGGCGGATCATTTCCCCCACCAGCCAGCCATACGTGATTGCGGCGTATCCATGGCCCTGGCCCGGCGTCCACCAAGGCTCTTCGGCAGCCAGCGCGCGGGTCATTGCGTCCCAGTCATAGAGCGCCTCGGCCGGAAGCATCTCGCGAATCGCCGGCAACCCGGCCTGATGACACAGCAGTTGACGCAGCGTGATGGCCTGCTTGCCGGCAGCACCAAATTCAGGCCATAGCCGCGAGACAGGCTCGTCCAGTTTCAACTTGCCCTCTCCCACCAACTGCAATGCGGTGACAGCTGTGAAGGTTTTGGTGCAGGAAAACAGGTTGGCGATGGTGTCGCTGTGCCAGATCTCCGCGCCGTCCTTGTCGGCAGTGCCTGCCCACAGGTCGAGCACGGTGTTTCCGCCGATCTGCACGCACAACGCCGCGCCGCGCTCTTGCTGATCGTCGAACAGCGCCGCGAATGCCTCGCGGACGGCCTCGAATTGAAGCTCGAAATGACCTTGAATCTGCACGGTTTCGCTCTCCGATCAGGGGCTTCACAAAATGCCGTGCATTGTTCCAGCGATCAGCGGATTTGGGAACCGCAACACGGCTTCAGACGCAGCGTGACGCTTCAAAGGGCGTTCGCCGGACAATGGATCTGTCGACGAAACCCGGCGGATCAAAAGCGTTATCGGGTCTTGCCCATGACGTCGACGACCTGTCCATTGGCCTTGCGCACGGCGTCGATGAAACCTTGATATGGCACATCGGTAATGCCGACCAGACCGAGATGGCCGTTTTCGCCGTCGAGCAGGCGCCCGGTGACGGGTTGATCGAGGTACTGAAACCAGTGCACGCCCACGATGGAGGGTTCTGCCAGCGCGGCTTTGAGGAAGTTGGCGTACGCCGGGCCACGGTCCTCCTCGCGCGGCACCTCGATCGCGCCGCCCCAGAACGGCCCGCGATCACGAGAGCCAAAATGAAACTCGCTGACCAGCACCGGCTTGTCCAGCACACGCAATCTTGCGAAGTCCACGCCGTCCTGAGGCTTGAGCGTGTACAGGTTGAAACTCAGCACGTCGCAATACTTCGCACAGGCCTCGATGGCTTCGGGCGTCGTGACGCCATAGCGCCCGCCGAGCAGCATATGGTTGGGAGCATGCCACTTCAGCGCATCGGAGATGGTCTTGAAGTAGGTTTCGGCAAAGACGCGCTGAAAATAACGGAAGTCGTTTTCGATCTCAGGATGATCGGCGCTCGGCAGTGGCGGCTCGAAACCCGGGTCCTCCATCAGCTCCCAGGCAGGCAGGTCGATTCCCCAGGCTTTGGACAACCCTTGCTGGTTGCGATATTTGTCGCGCAATTGCTTGAGGAACGCGCGCTTGGCCGGCACATCCGTGGTCAGTTTCAGCGTTCCGTAAGCCAGTGCGTAGCGATCTTTCGGATCGTCGCCCGGCGCGGCCCAGGCCAGCTCGTTGTCGGCGAAATAGCCAATCAGATAAGGATCGTCGCGATGATCGCGGGCAGCGATAGCAACGGCCCGTTCGGTGGCCATGGCAAAGCGCGGATCGAACGGATCGGGCATGCCGCCCCACCAATCGTGGCCGGTGCTGATGCTGACGTAATCGCCCACGATCGACAGCGGCAAGGTATAAGGCACACGGCCTTTGGTGGCCTTTTCGTTGCCTTCCAGCGCTGGCTCGCTCCAGTTGCCGATGGTGTTGAATCCCCACGCCTGCAAGCGTTGCAGCGTGTGCTCGACCCAGCGTTTGCTGTCCAGAATGACCGGTTTGCACTCGGCCGCGGGCTGCACCACGGCCGGTGTCTGCGCAGTTGGAGCCGACGTGCTCGAATCGCTTGATGCCTCGGCGGACGATTCCTCGTTGTCGGCGTCGTCCTGATCAGGCGCAGCAGGCGAGACAACGTCGACGCACTTGGCCGGGCCATAGGTGCGCTGCAGGTTGGCGCCATAGAAATCGAACCAGCGCCCCCGGTCATACTGACGATCCTTGCTGGCGCCGGTATCACGATGGTCGTCGCCCTTGCCGTAGAACGCCGCAAGAGGATCGTTGCTGGTCGGCAGCTCGGCGAACATCCCCTCGCGCCCCTCGATGTAGGTCTGGCTGTCATCGGCGGCAATGGCATTGACGCCGAGTGAGTAAAACGGATGGCCTTCCGGCGTGACCAGGTACCAGCGATCGTCGCGCTTTTCGGTGCGGAAGAAACCTTTGGCTTCGAACGACGGCCCTTTGAGCAGGCCGCCGAACCGGTCATGGGCCGGACGCTCTTTCAACCAGCCCTTGAGTTGCTGTTGCTCCTTGGCCGCCAGCGCCTTCATCTGATCATCACTGGTGATCTTTTCCGGCCATTTGCCACGAGCGTACTGCCCGTAACCGTCGACCAGATTGCCGTAAACCGCGCGTTGCAGCGCATCGCCCTCTTGCACGCCGAATTTCTCGATCAACACGCTCTGGGCGACATCGGGCCGGGACATCGACACGGTCACCGACGCCACGTGAGCGCTGTCCAGATCGCCTTCGGTACTGGCCAACAACACACGCCGCCCTTCGTAGGTCCACGGCATCGGTGGGCCTGCGCGCATGCCCTGACTGAGCGGCGAGCAGGCCTTGAGCGGCAGAACCAGGGTTTGTGCGGGGCCTGCCGGAAGGTCAACGCGGCTGCTGAGCACTTTTCCGTCACTGCTCTGGATTTGAACGTACAAGGTCAGCGCCCAATCCATCGCGCTTTGCAGCCGCAAGGTCATTGCGCTGTCGCCACTCCAGTCCCACTCGCCGGTCTGGGGCGCCAGGCGCAAGGTGGGTCTTGCGACCGGATTGAAGGTCACCCGCCGCAGCACTTCACCCTCGGCGGTCTGCTCACCATTGGATTGCGGCAGGCTGGCGTCCTGCGTGGTGACCTGCACCACGTCGGCAGGGCGTACGAAATTGAACAGCGTCTGCTGCACATCGGGGGCCGCGTGGGCGGATCCTGCGCACAGTGTCACGAGGGCGGCAGACAGCGAACGGCGAATCATGCGATCAAGAACTCCTGAATCTCGGAAGCCCGCGCGGCAGCTGTGCCGTCGCCCGGGCAGACCGGGTTAAGACCTGACCCGCTGCGTTTCATCCCGAGAGGCGTCAGGATATTTCGCGGCGAAACGGTGGAAGCGCGTTGAGAATGGCCTTGCCGTAACGCTGCGTGACCACACGGCGATCCAGCAGCGTGATGATGCCACGGTCTTTTTCGGTGCGCAGAAGACGGCCGCACGCCTGGATGAGGCGCAAGGACGCGTCGGGCACGGCGATTTCCATGAACGGGTTGCCGCCGCGCGCTTCGATCCACTCAGCCAGTGCCGCTTCGACAGGATCGTCGGGCACGGCGAACGGGATTTTGGCAATCACCACGTGCTCGCAATAATCGCCCGGCAGGTCGACGCCTTCAGCGAAGCTGGCAAGGCCGAAAAGCACGCTTTCATCGCCGCCGTCGACGCGAGCCTTGTGCTTGTTCAGCGTTTCCTGCTTGGAGAGGTTGCCCTGAATGAACACCCGCTTGCGCCAGTCCCGCTCGAGCCCGTCGAACACTTCCTGCATTTGCTTGCGTGAGGAGAACAGCACCAGCGTGCCTTTCGAGCCCTCCACCAGATCGGGCAGTTCACGAATGATCGCCGCAGTGTGTTCGGCAGCGTTGCGCGGATCGGCCTTGAGATCGGGCACCCGCAGCACGCCCGCATCGGCATGATGGAACGGGCTTGGCACCACGGCGGTGACCGCGTCCTTGGGCAGACCGGCGCGCATGCGGAACCGATCGAACTTGCCGAGCGCCGTCAGCGTTGCCGACGTCACCAGGGCGCCGTATGCCACGTTCCACAGGTTGCGACGCAACATTTCGGCGGCAAGGATCGGGCTGGCATTGACTTCGATGTCGAACAGCGAGCCGCTCTCGGCCAGCGTCAGCCAACGCGCCATCGGCGGGCTGTTCTCTGGGTCCTCGGCGGTGAACGCCGTCCACAATTCCCAGTTACCATGGGCCCGGGCCAGCAGGCTACCGAAGAGCGGGTACCACTCTTCGGCCTGATGGCTGGCGATACCGATGTTGGATTCGCCGTCCATGCCCTCTTTGAGCAGGTCGGTCAGGCGCGTAAACAGGTCGTCCAGCCGCGCGAAACCCTTTTTCAGTTCGATGCCCATCTCGCGCATGTGCTCAGGCACCACGCCGCCGACGAAGCGATGACGCGGACGTTCGCGGCCTTCCATGTCTTCGCCGGCCTTGAAGTCGGCCAGTTGTTCGCAGGCTGTGAACATGAATTGCTGGTGAGTCTTGATCTCGCGTGCCAGTTCCGGGACTTGCTCGATCAGCTTGCCCAGATCACCGGGCAGCGGGTGCTGGGTCAGCAGTTTGGTGAGGTTCTTCGCGGTCTGTTCCAGCCAGTCGGCCGTGGAACGCAGACGGCTGAAGTGAGCGAAATGGCCGATGGCCTTGTCCGGCAAATGGTGCCCTTCGTCGAACACGTAGAGCGTGTCGCGAGGATCCGGCAAGACAGCGCCACCGCCCAGCGCCAGGTCAGCCAGCACCATGTCATGGTTGGTGACGATGACATCGACTTTGCCCATGCCTTCACGCGCCTTGTAGAAAGCGCATTGCTGGAAATTCGGGCAATGACGATTGGTGCACTGGCTGTGATCGGTGGTCAGGCGGGCCCAGTCCTGATCGGCCAGTTCCTGGGGCCAGCTGTCGCGGTCGCCGTCCCACTTATTGCCGGCCAGTTTTTCAATCATGGTCGTGAAGAGCTTCTGGCTCGCTTCATCGACCTCGATCTTGAAGCCTTCCTCTTCGAACAACTGAGCGGTGGCGCTTTGCGCGTTGCCCTCTTGCAAGAGCATGTCGAGCTTGGACAGGCACATGTAACGGCCGCGCCCCTTCGCCAGTGCGAAGGTGAAACTCAAACCGCTGTTGCGCATCAGGTCAGGAAGGTCCTTGTGAACGATCTGTTCCTGCAGCGCGACCGTTGCGGTGGCGATGACCAGGCGCTTGCCCGCAGCCTTGGCCGTGGGAATCGCGGCGATGGCGTAGGCGACCGTTTTCCCCGTACCGGTCCCTGCCTCGACCGCCACCACAGCCGGATCGCCCGAACGCCGGCCTTCCTCGTCGGTGTCCACGTCGCCCAGCACCTTGGCCACTTCGGCGATCATCAAACGCTGGCCGTAACGGGGTTTGAGGCTCTTGGCTTCGAGAAAACGCGAATAGGCGCCCTGAATCTGGGACTTGAGTTCGGTGCTGATCATTGGCTGGGTCGTTGGCTCGGCGTCACGGGTGCTGAATAAGAACACAAAAAAACTGCTGGATATATTTCCAGTTTCTGGAGGGCGGCTATCATACCGCGCTAATGCTTTCTGCGCAGATCGGAGTTCTTGATGTCACTTGTAGCCTTTGTCTACGCCATGCATGTGCTGGCGGCTGTTCTGTGGGTAGGAGGAATGTTTTTCGCCTGGATGATTCTTCGACCAGCGGTCATCGCCGCCCTCGAGGGCCCGGCGCGTCTGAAGCTGTGGGTGCAGGTATTTCCGCGCTTCTTTATCTGGGTGTGGGGGGCCGTGATCCTGCTGCCGGTCACCGGCATCGGCATGATCAACATCAATTTCAGCGGCCTGCAGACCGCGCCCCGCTACGTGCAGGTGATGATCGGGCTGTACGTGGTGATGGTGGCGCTGTTTCTGCGGATCTCGACCCTCAACCTGCCGGAGCTGCGAAAAGCCGTGGCTGCCGAACAGTGGCCGGATGGCGCCGCGGCGCTGGGCAAGATCCGGCGTCTGGTGGGGATCAATCTACTGGTCGGGATCGCCGTCATCGCCATTGCGGCGGCACGTCCCGGGTTCTAGCCCGACGCAAGGCCGCCAGCGCGAGGACGCTCACGCGTGTTCAAGAGCCGCTGCTGACTCGCAGCGGCCTGTTCACGAGCACCCTCGTTTCCCGCGCCGAATGTCCCAGCGTCGGACCGCGTCACGCGCTTACAGCTTGCGCACACTCACCGAGCCGGCGGCCCCTTGAGCACCTGACTGACCCTTTTCCCCGTTCTTGCCCGACTTCGCGCCATCGGCTCGGTAGACGATGCAGCCCTTGGAGGCGCCACCTTTGCCGCCGCGACCGCCTTCACCGCCCGCGCCACCGGCTCCGCCCTGAACATTGACTTGCACGTGGTCATCCGGGAAGGCCGCAGGCAGTTCCAGGCGCACCAGCGCACCGGCCGCGCCCTCACGCCCGTTTCCGCCGTTGTCGCCGTCGAAACCGCGACTGGCTGATCCCCAGGTACAGCCCGGATTCTGGCCGTTGCCGCCATCAAGGCCCACGAACCCCGGCGATCCGGCACCGCCGCGAGCGTCGATCGACAGCAGATCGGCCGTCAATTGCTCGACCCGGACGGTGAGGTTGCGACCTGGCAGCGGTGCTTTCTCGAACGTGCCCGGCGCGCCGCGCGCCGTGATCTGCGCGCCGCTGCCCAGCTCGCCCCGCTTGACCTGCAGGCTGAACGGCTGTGGACTCGGCACGATGGCGATGCGTGACTCATGCCCCATGACCAGTTGATCGACCTTCACCTCGGTCAGGCCGGCGGGGATCAGCAGCGTGCCGTAATCGGCGACCTCCAGCCGATCCAGTTGCAGCACGCTGGCGTTGCTGGGCAGACGCATCAGCGAGTGCGGCTCCACCGAGATGGCCTGCGCCATCACCCAGGAACTGCTCAGGGCCGACAGCAGGCCCGCTGTCATCAACAACGCGTTACGCATGGTGAACCTCCGCCTGACGGCGACCGAGTGATTGCAGGTGAAAGATGCCGAAGAAAACGATCTGCAGACGGTCGCGCCACGGATGAGGTCGCCCGCGCAAGCTGCCATTGAAAAGGAGCACTTCCAGAAGGTGAGTCAGCAATAAAAAGCCGCCCGCCAGTTTGATCAACACGTCAAAAGGGTTTGGCAGGACAACGACCGCGTTGACCAGTACGACCAGCCAGAACCCCAATGTCAGGATTTTTCCCAACCCCCAGAACAACTTCATGAAACGCCCCTGCTGTTTTTTTATTTCCGTGCGGCGAAAACGCTTCGCGCACAGTAAGGCCAGAGCAACGACTATGCCAGAAGATGATTTCAAAAATCTGCGCGATCAGGCGTGCGTCATCCCGCCAGGCGGTCATAAAAAAACCCTGCCGAAGCAGGGTTTTCCGGATCACGCATCGATCAGCGATTGATCTTGATTTCCACACGGCGGTTCAACGCACGGCCATCGGCCGTTTTGTTGTCGGCCACTGGACGCGCTTCACCATCGCCTTCCACCGAGACGAACGCACTGCGAGCAATGCCTGCGCTGACCAGATAATCAGTCACCGATTGCGCGCGTTTTTCCGACAGTTTCTGGTTGTAAGCATCGCTGCCTACGCTGTCGGTGTGGCCGCTGACGTGCAGTTGCACGTTCGTCGCTTCGGTTTTCAGCTTGGTCGCAACCATATCCAGTTGCTGTTTGTCGCCTGGGGTCAGCGTTGCCTTGTTGAACTCGAAGTGCACATCGCGAATGGTGATGATTTCTTCTTTAGGCAGAACGACCGGCGCTGCGACAGGTTCTGGCGCTGGCGTCACGATCGGGCAACCGGTTGCATCGACAGGCGTGCCTTTAGGGGTATCAGGGCACTTGTCGACGCTGTTCAATACACCGTCGCCATCATCATCGCCATCGCCGTGAACCCAGCAATAGGCGCCGGCCATCACACCGACCGCGCCGCCCAGGCCCGCTGCCACGGAGGCGGACTGAAATGCACCGATAGCGGCACCGCTCAGCACGCCGCCTGCCGCACACAGAGGCCAGTCGGTCTTTTGCAAGCCGGCACAGCCCGTCAATACACTGGTAACCAAAATCAGAGGTAACGCTGTCCGAATCATGCTCATACAGTTCTTCTCCTTTGGTATCGGCTAAAACCGACTGGGGTGGAGTAAAGACGGCACTTAGCCATTCTTCAACTTCACGGAGGCCGCGCGTGGCAATAAACATGGGGCGAATACTGGGTTGCGTTGGGCCTTCCGGAAAATCGAAGAAAATCTGTCCCTTTATTTGAATAGCCTTTTGCCTTCACTCGTACGCTTTGTCAGGGCGACGAATGAAAAAGTTCAAGCACTAGGCCATTAAGGTTCGGCGCGCTAACCTTGCGGGCTACATTGAGGGATTCTGATGACCGACAGTTTTTCCACCCGCACGCCCCAACAGGCCCTCGCCGCCCTGCTCGATCGCTATGCGCCCAAGCAGCTATTGCTGATCGGAGCAGACAGTTTTCCGGCGCTACAGGCCTTTCAGGAGGCTCATCCGGAGACCGAACTGGCCCTCGCGGCGCCCGGCCCGCTGCCCGCGGAGCTTGCTGCCCGGCGCTTTGACCTGGCCCTGGTCGTCGACTGTCTGGAACATATTTCCAAGCGCGCAGGCCTTGAGCTGCTGGGCGGCATCCGCAATCTCAACGCCAGCCGCATCGCCGTGCTGGCTGACCTGCAAGCCTGCGGCTGGCAGACCACGGATTTCTATTCACTGGCGCTGCAGGCCAGTGAGCGTTTCGCCAGAGATGAACAAGTGCTGACCCTGTTCACCTACGACCTGCGCGAATACAAACAGGTACCGGACTGGCTGAACGCGAAGTTCTGGGCCAACCCGGAGAATTTTGGCAAGTACTGGTGGTGAGACTCGCATCATGAGCAGTGCAATCTGTCCCTGTGGCAGCGGCAACCTTCTGGTCGCCTGCTGCGGCCGTTATCACGCCGGTCAGCCCGCACCCTGCGCCGAAGCGCTCATGCGTTCGCGCTACAGCGCTTACGTGCTCGGCCTGATCGACTATCTGCTGGCAACCACGCTGCCGGCGCAGCAACATGGCCTGGATCGCGACTCGATCCGTCAGTGGAGCGCGCAGAGCACCTGGCTCGGGCTTGAGGTCGAAAGCGTCGAACTGCTCGGCGGCAAACCTGAGCACGCGTTTGTCACCTTTGTCGCCCGCTGGCATGACGCGACGGGCGAGCACAGTCATCGTGAAAAATCGGCGTTCGTGCAGAATCAGGGCCGCTGGTATTTCATCGATCCGACCGTTTCGCTCAAGACCACGCGTAATGACGCCTGCCCTTGTGGCAGTGAGCAGAAATTCAAGAAGTGCTGCGCCGGGTACATGGCCTGAGGGCTGGCGCTGTCACGCCAGCTTCAGGTGTGAAATATCGGGCACCCGCGCCTGTTCGACACGCCGGGACTCACCCATGTCGCTGCCCGCAGGCGCAAGGCTCAGGCCGGAAAGATCGAGTCTGGGGGCGACCGGTTCGGCCTTCGGGTCCTGCACATCTTGCCCAGGCTCGGACAACGTGAAGTCCGGCGCCTCGACATCGACGAACGCTGCGGCGTAGACATCCCGAGGCTCGAGTCGCGACTTCTGCTCAGCCTTCGGCTGGCCGGAAGCAGGCGCAGCGGGGGACGTTGTCTTGCGGGTCCAGGTCGGCTCGTCGGGCGGCGGAGCGAGCTCCACTTCTTCGACTTCGACCTGCTCGGGCATCTCCACGACCTCGACACGGGCGCCGGCGCGCTCCAGTGTCGAGCGGTATTTTTCGGCGCCCGCCTGATCAAGATTATTCTTGAGCACCAGCCGGCGACCGGAGAACAGCAATGCGATACGCTGGGCATCGGCCTGGAACAGCTTGGCCATGTTCGCCTGGACCCGATCCAGCTGCGCGCCCGGGACCAGTTGGCCGGAAAATACAATTTCATAGCGTTTCATGGGTCAATACTCCTTCGACACATCGCGTGAGTATGGCGCAGGCTCAGTAGAACAGCGAGTTGCCCTGAAACGGTCGCTTGCTAGACTCAAGCCCGACAGGGAGTGAACCAATGGTGTTTCCGGCAAGCGTGTTCAGAATCTTCGGCCTGTGCATGGCACTGACGCTGACGGGCTGCTCGTCTTTGATCACCGGCGGCGCCGAAGATCCCGACGTCAGGCTGCTCAAGGTCGATGTGGTCAAGGCGCGACTGCTTCATCAGGACCTCAAGCTGCGCTTTCGCGTCGACAACCCCAACGACTCCAGCATTCTGGTGCGAGGGTTGCGCTACAAAGTGATGCTCAACGACATCCTGATCGCCGAAGGCGATTACAGCGACTGGTTCATCGTCAAGGCCGACAGCCACAAGAACTTCTCAGTGCCCATCCGCACCAATCTCTGGGAACACCTCAAGGACGTGACGCGCATGCTGGGCAAACCCAGGCAGCCTGTTCATTACCGGCTGGAAGGCAAGCTCAAGACCGGATTTTTATTCGGACATCACGTGCGTATTGGCCGCGATGGCGAGATAATCCCCGGCGATTTGATTCCGGAGTAACCCCATGAACCAGCAAGCCCACGTGCACGGTCCTGATTGCAACCACGATCACGATCATCACGACCATCACGACCATCATCATGACCACGGTCATGTCCACGGCCCGCATTGCAATCACGAGCCTCAAGAGCCGGTTCGCAATGCACTCAAGGACGTCGGTCGCAACGACCCTTGCCCTTGCGGCAGCGAGAAGAAATTCAAGAAGTGCCACGGCGCCTGATTGCCTGCGCTTCATTCAACGGCCTGAGCGATCAGGCCGTTTTCGTTTGTGCGACAACCCTCCTAGAGCGTAAAACAGCGTCAGCCTGAAACGGCAGTCGCGATGACTCATTTGGAGCGTTCGATGATCGACCTGCACTACTGGACCACCCCCAACGGCCACAAGGTTTCCATCTTTCTGGAAGAAGCGGGCCTGCCTTACCGGATTTTCCCGGTGAACATCGGCGCGAACGAGCAGTTCGAGCCCGATTTTTTGAAGATCTCACCCAACAACCGGATTCCGGCCATCGTCGACCATGCACCGGCCGACGGCGGCGAGCCGCTGAGCGTGTTCGAGTCCGGCGCGATCCTGCTGTATCTCGCGGAAAAAACCGGCCAGTTCATTGCTACCGACCTGCGTGGACGCGAGCAGACGCTGCAGTGGCTGTTCTGGCAGATGGGCGGCCTGGGTCCGATGGCTGGGCAGAATCACCACTTCAATCGGTTTGCCAAGGAAAAGATTCCGTACGCAATCAAGCGTTACGTCGATGAAACCGCGCGTCTGTATGGCGTGCTGGACAAGCGCCTGGCCGATCGTGCCTACGTGGCAGGCGAGCAATACAGCATTGCCGACATGGCGATTTATCCGTGGATCGTGCCGCACACTTATCAGGAGCAGAACCTGGACGACTTCCCGAACCTCAAACGCTGGTTCGAATCGGTTGCCAGCCGCGATGCGGTGAAGCGCGCCTATGCGCTGGTAGACAAGGTCAATCCGCCGAAGCCCTGAGCCGCGATGATCCTCGCAGGCCCAAGCGTGCTCGCAAGATTTGCAACCACGGCATGCGCTGGCCTCTTCCCGGCTGAAGCCGGTCCTACAGACGATGCACCTTTTTTGTAGGACCGGCTTTAGCCGGGAAGGCGTCGGGTGTCACGCCACTGATCGAAAAGAGGCTTCAATGACAGTTGGCTTATTCCTCATGGGTGTGAGGCTTGGACGACAGCGTTGAAAAATCCTGAAATAAACCCCTGCCCCCCGCTTGCGTGGCGCCTGCCCGCTCTCTAACGTAGCGCCTTTCCAACGCCTACCCCCGCAGGAGCTTCATCATGGCCTCGCCAGCCCCATCTTTCCTGAAGACGCGACTCAGTACCGCCGCTGTCATGATCGGGCTGTTGAGCCTTGCCGGCTGCCAGTTGGGCGGCGAAGACCGGGATAATTTGCCGCCCACCAGCGGCGTGTTCGCAATCAAGGGGCTGGCGCAGAACGTGTCCGTGCGGCGCAACAATCTGGGCATGCCGCTGATCGAAAGCAACACGTTCCATGACGCCCTGTTCACCCTGGGATACGTCCACGCCAGTGATCGCATCTCGCAAATGGTGCAGATGCGTCTGCTCGCCCAGGGTCGACTGTCGGAAATCGCCGGGCCCGGCGCGCTGGACCTGGATCGCATGATGCGCGCCGCCAACCTCAAGCAGACGGCCAGCGAGCTGTACAACGCGTCGTCGCCACGCCTTAAACGGTTCTTCGAGGTCTACAGCCGCGGGGTCAACGCGTACCTGTTCCGCTATCGCGACAAACTGCCTTCGGACCTGGCCGATGCCGGCTACAAGCCCGAATACTGGAAGCCGGAAGACTCAGCGCTGATCTTCAGCCTGCTCAACTTCAGCCTTTCCGTGAACCTGCAGGAAGAGATTTCCTCGTTGGTGCTGGCTCAGAAAGTCGGTGCCGACAAACTGGCCTGGCTGCTGCCGACCTACCCCGACGAAGCGCTGCCGTTCGCGGAAGCCGACAAGCTCAAAGGCTTGAACCTGAGCAGCCAAATGCCTGGCCTGAGCGATCTGAACAAAGCCGCACTGCAGCTTTCCGACCTCAATCTGCTGGGTGTCTCGGCGTCGAACAACTGGGTGATTTCGCCGCAACGGGCTCGCGCGGGCAAGAGCCTGCTGGCCACCGACAGCCAACTGCCGGCCACGCTGCCTTCAATGTGGAATTTCGTGCAGATTCGCGCTCCGAAATATCAGGCCGCCGGTGCGACGGTCGCCGGTCTGCCGCTGGTGTTGTCCGGTTTCAACGGCAAGCTGGCGTGGGGCATGGGACCTGCCATGGGCGACAATCAGGACCTGTTCCTGGAGAAGCTCAAGCGTGAGAACAACCGCCTGATGGTCATGGCCGATGGCAAATGGGTTGTTGCGGGCGCTCATGAAGAAACCTATTTCGTCAAAGGCCAGCGGCCCGTGCGCGAGCCTGCTTACGAAACGCGTCACGGACCACTGCTCAACGCAGGGTCGGCGCAGCTGGCCAGTGGCCTGGGCATCGCGCTGCAAACCCCGGATGCCAAGGACGACAAAACCCTCGACGCGCTGTTTGACCTGACCCGCGCGCAGAACGTGGAGCGTGCGTTCGACACGACGCGGGAAATCCGCGCGATTACGCTGAACATGGTCTTCGCGGACGCTTCCAGCACCGGCTGGCAAGTCACCGGCCGCTACCCGAATCGCCGTGAGGGCCTGGGGCTCATTCCTTCGCCGGGCTGGGAGGGCCGTTTTGACTGGGACGGCTATGCCGATGCCATGCTGCACCCTTACGACCAGGATCCGCAGCAAGGCTGGATCGCCACCGCCAACCAGCGCACGATGCCGAAGGGCTACGGCATGCAGCTCTCCAATTCGTGGGATTACCCGGAGCGTGCCGAGCGCATTGCCGAACTCGCCAACACCGGCAAGCAGGACACGCGCAGCACGATCAGCATGCAGTACGACCAGACCACTCTGTTCGCTGCCAAATTGAAGAAAATGTTCGAAGCGCCAGGCATGGCCAGACCGTTGCAACAGGCCATCGACGCCTTGCCTGCGGCGGAACGCGACAAGGCCCGGGAGGCGTTCACTCGCCTGATGGCATTCGATGGCCGGCTCTCGCCGGTTTCCGCCGATGCCGCGATTTACGAGTTGTTCCTGCAGGAAAGCGCCAAGCAGACCTTCCTCGACGAACTCGGCCCTGAAGGCAGCCCGGCCTGGAAAGCGCTGGTGCAAAGCGCGGATCTTTCCTACTCGCCCGAGGCCGATCACCTGCTGGGGCGTGAGGACAGTCCGTATTGGGACGACGTGAAAACGCCGCAAAAAGAGGACAAGCCTGCGATTCTGGCGCGCAGTCTCGCGGCGGCCATCGTCGCCGGCGAAGCCCGTCTGGGCAGCGATCACAAGGCCTGGCAATGGGGCAAGCTGCACGCCTACAGCTGGACCTCGCAAAGCGCGCAACTGACCGCGGCAATGGGCGGCAGCAAGGCGAGCGTCGTCAAAGGGCCGATGGCAGCGGGTGGCGATCACACCACGATCAATGCGTCGGGCTTCCATTGGGGGCAGGACTTCGATGCCGCGGTGATTCCGGCGATGCGCATGATCGTCGACTTTGCCCAGCAGGAGCCGATGATGGCGCAGAACGCGGCAGGTCAGTCGGGCAATCCGGCCAGCCCGCACTATGCCGACGGCATTGATCCGTGGCTGAAGGGCCTGTACATGTCGGTGCCGATGCAGCCTGAGAACTATGAAAAGGTCTACGGGAAGCAGCGGCTGACCCTGACGCCCGGCAAGTAACGTCGCGCGGCTACGACGTGAGTAGCGGGAATCGATGGTGAGTTGAGTACGGGTTCAGGCCTGGGGCCCGGCCTGCACTCGCCTCCCGCCCTCAACTCTGGGAGCGCGGCTTGTCCCGCGATCTGCCGGAAACCGGCTGCAAAGCCTGTGAATGCGGGGTGTCAGGCCTGATTGGGTCGCCTGATTTTGCTACCGCCGCGGCAGATCGTCCGAGTGCGGCCCAGGGCAAGCGCGCTTTCGCGCAGCCCACACGGCTCGACAAAAAACCGAACTTCCCTCCCCCCGAATCGCTCTACCTGACAAGCCCCCAAATCCGGTCATACCATGGATCTTGTCATTGCCCGCCCCGAAGGTCTGTACTGTCCGCCCGGCGATTTCTACATCGATCCGTGGCGCCCGGTCGAGCGCTCGGTGATCACCCACGGCCACGGCGACCATGCGCGCACGGGCAACCAGCATTACCTGGCGGCGGCTCCCGGCGAAGGCATCCTGCGCTCAAGGCTGGGTCAGGACATCAACCTGCAGACCCTCGAATACGGCGAGTCCATCACACATCACGGCGTCACACTGAGCCTTCATCCTGCGGGCCATGTCCTCGGTTCGGCGCAAGTGCGGCTGGAATACAAAGGTGAAGTCTGGGTCGCATCGGGCGACTACAAAGTCGAGCCCGACGGCACCTGCGCGCCGTTCGAACCGGTGCGCTGCCACACGTTCATTACCGAATCCACGTTCGGCTTGCCGATCTATCGCTGGCAGCCGCAATCGGAAATCTTCACCGGCATCAACGATTGGTGGCGCGCCAATGCGGCCGTGGGCAAGGCCAGCGTCCTGTTCGCGTATTCCTTCGGCAAAGCGCAGCGCATCCTGCACGGCATCGATCCCGACATCGGACCGATTCTGGTTCACGGCGCCGTTGAACCGCTGAACCGGGTATATCGCGAGGCGGGCGTTCGCATTCCAGAGACCCATTACGCTGGCGACTTCAAAAAAACTGACCCGGCGCTGCGCCAGGCGCTCATCGTGGCGCCGCCTTCAGCTGGCGGCAGCATCTGGATGCGGCGATTTGGCGACTTCAGCGATGCATTCGCCAGTGGCTGGATGATGCTGCGCGGCACCCGACGGCGTCGCGGGGTGGACCGAGGTTTTGCCTTGTCCGACCACGCCGACTGGCCGGGGCTGCTCTGGGCGATCGAAAACACCGGCGCCGAACGGGTGATGGTGACCCACGGTTCGGTCGCCGTGCTGGTCCGCTACCTGCGAGAATCCGGCCTCGACGCCCAAGGCTTCACCACCGAATACGGCGACGAGGAAGACGACGCGCCGAGCAAGACACAAACTGACGGCGATGGGCCCGAGGTTCAGGAGGCATCGTCATGAAAGCCTTCGCCGAGCTGTACGCCCTGCTGGATGCCACGACCTCCAGCAACGCCAAGCTGGCTGCGATGCAGCACTACTTTGCGCACGCCGCTGCAGAAGATGCAGCCTGGGCGGTGTACTTTCTGTCCGGCGGACGGCCACGGCAGCTGGTGCCCACGCGCCTTCTGCGCGAACAGGCGATGCAGCTGTCCGCCCTGCCTGAATGGCTGTTCGAAGAAAGCTATCAGGCGGTCGGCGACCTGGCTGAAACCTTGTCGCTGCTGTTGCCGAAGGCCGAGCACAGCTCCGAAGAAGGCCTGGCGAGCTGGATGGAAAACAAACTGTTACCCCTGCGCGGCTTGCCGCCCGAGGAGCTGTTGGAACGCTTGCCGACGTTTTGGGCGCAGCTGGATCCGCAAAGCCTGATGGTCTGCCTGAAGCTGATCACCGGCAGCTTTCGCGTGGGTGTGTCCAAACTGCTGGTCACCCGGGCGCTCGCCGCGTTGGCCGATATCGACAGCAAGCGCGTGGCGCAGCGACTGGTGGGCTACACCGATCTCTCGCACCGGCCGAGCGCCGAGGGCTACCTGAAACTGATCGCCGAGGAGTCAGAAGACGAACATGCCCAGCGCGGCGGCCAACCGTACCCGTTCTTCCTCGCCCACTCCTTGCAACAGCCGGTCGATCAATTCGAAACGCTGCTCGGCGCGCCCGAAAACTGGCAGGTCGAATGGAAATGGGACGGCATCCGCGCGCAAGTGGTCAAGCGCGAAGGTCGTTTGTGGATCTGGTCGCGCGGCGAAGAGCTGGTCACCGATCGCTTCCCTGAACTGCACAGCTTGCTGCAATGCCTGCCAGACGGGACGGTGATCGACGGCGAAATCGTCGTCTGGAAGGCACCTGCGCCTCAAACCGACGCCGACAGCGCAAGCGACTTCTCCCTCGAAACTCCAGCTCCCGGTACGCCGGGCGAAGCAACACCGTCCGTGCAACCTTTCGCGCTGCTGCAACAACGCATCGGCCGCAAGACATTGGGCAAAAAGATCCTTGAGGATGTGCCCGTCGTCGTCCTCGCCTACGACCTGCTGGAATGGCAGGAACATGACTGGCGCAGTCGACCTCAGCATGAGCGGCGCACTCAGCTCGAGGCCGTGATCGCTCAGGCGCAGAGCCCCGTGCTGCTGGCCTCACCTGTGCTGGGCGGCATGGATTGGCTGGACCTCGGTCAGCAGCGCGAAGCGTCCCGCAGCCTGGGCGTCGAAGGCATGATGCTCAAAGCGCGGGACTCGATGTACGGCGTCGGCCGGACCAAGGACATGGGCGTCTGGTGGAAGTGGAAAATCGATCCCTTCAGCGTCGATGCGGTGTTGATCTATGCCCAACGCGGGCACGGGCGTCGGGCCAGTCTGTATAGCGACTATACGTTCGCCGTCTGGGACGGCCCGCCGCAGTCCAGCGAACGTACGCTGGTGCCGTTCGCCAAGGCCTACTCGGGCCTGACCGATGAAGAGATGCGCAAAGTCGATGCAATCATCCGCAAGACCACGGTCGAAAAATTCGGGCCGGTGCGAAGCGTTACCCCAACCCTGGTATTCGAGCTTGGATTTGAAGGCATCGCGCTGTCGAAGCGCCACAAAAGCGGGATCGCCGTGCGCTTTCCACGGATGCTCAGATGGCGACAGGACAAGCCTGTTGCCGAGGCAGACAGCTTGGCAACGTTGCAGGATTTATTATCCTAGGCACCTTTTTGGTGCGCCACGCCCCGAATCGCCTCACGCACATGCTCCTTTGAGCGGCACGCAAGCGCCGCTCGTAACGGCAAAAAATCGCTACCGAACCAGCCCCGACTGCTACGGTTGGACGCAAACCTGCCGTTTACGGAAACAGCAGGCGCCGAGGATGATTTTTTACGCGCCCTTTTCGACCGTTTCGGCTACTCTCCCCCTGCCTCCGGCGCCCTGAAAAAAAGACAAGAGATGGCTCAAAGTCATCATTGCGACAACTCCGTACATTTAAAACGCACGTTCGTCTCTTTGGTTCGGAAATTGCTATCTTTTTGCGGTCTGGCACCTGCCGGTAGCAAGCCTTCGCGTGTTCCCAACGCTCAATTTGGTTTTAAGGACTGAACGATGAAAAAAGCATGGCTGACCCTTTCCGCACTCGCCATCTGTCTGGCCGCGGGTAACGCAATGGCCAAGGAGTACAAGGAGCTGCGTTTCGGCGTCGATCCTTCCTACGCTCCATTCGAATCGAAAGCTGCCGACGGCAGCCTCGTGGGTTTCGACATCGATCTGGGCAACGCGATCTGTGCTGAACTGAAGGTCAAGTGCAAGTGGGTCGAAAGCGATTTCGACGGCATGATCCCTGGCCTGAAAGCCAACAAGTTCGACGGCGTGATTTCCTCCATGACCGTGACCCCGGCTCGCGAGAAAGTCATCGACTTCTCCAGCGAACTGTTCTCCGGCCCGACCTCGCTGGTTTACAAAAAAGGTTCCGGCCTGAGCGCTGACGTTGCTTCGCTCAAAGGCAAGACCGTCGGCTACGAGCAAGGCACCATCCAGGAAGCCTACGCCAAGGCCATCCTCGACAAGGCTGGCGTTAAAACCCAAGCCTACGCCAACCAGGATCAGGTCTACGCCGACCTGGTGTCCGGTCGTCTGGACGCTTCCGTACAAGACATGCTGCAAGCCGAACTGGGCTTCCTGAAGTCGCCACAGGGCGCTGACTACGAAGTCAGCAAGCCAATCGACGATCCGCTGCTGCCAGCCAAGACCGCAGTCGGCATCGCGAAAGGTAACAAAGACCTGAAAGCGCTTTTGGACAAAGGTATCAAAGCGTTACACGATGACGGCAAGTATGCCGAGATCCAGAAGAAGCACTTCGGCGATCTGAATCTGTACAGCGGTAAGTAAGAAAACAAACGCCCGTGTCTTCAGCGATCATCCGAATCCCCCGCTGAAGTTCACGGGCGTTTTTATTGACTGTATAGGTTCCACATGTTCGATACTCTCCTGCAAAACCTGGGACTGTCCGCGTTCAGCCTTAAAGGCTTCGGCCCGTTGCTGCTCCAAGGCACCTGGATGACCGTCAAATTATCGGTAATGTCGCTGCTGCTGGCCATCGTGCTCGGCCTGCTGGGCGCCAGTGCCAAACTCTCCAAGGCCGCGTTTCTTCGCGTCCCCGCCCAGGTGTACACAACGCTGATCCGCGGCGTACCTGACCTGGTGCTGATGCTCCTGATTTTCTACAGCCTGCAAACCTGGCTGACCGGCCTCACCGAAGCGCTGGAATGGGACTACATCGAAATCGACCCTTTCGCCGCTGGCGTAATCACCTTGGGCTTCATCTACGGCGCCTACTTCACCGAAACGTTCCGCGGCGCGATTCTCGCCGTGCCTCGCGGACAGGTAGAAGCTGCCATCGCCTACGGACTCAGCCGCGCCCAGCGTTTTCGCTTCGTGGTGTTCCCGCAGATGATGCGCTTCGCCCTTCCCGGAATCGGCAACAACTGGCAGGTCGTGCTCAAGGCCACGGCGCTGGTGTCGATCATCGGTCTGGCCGATCTGGTCAAGGCGTCACAGGACGCCGGCAAAAGCACGTATCAACTGTTCTATTTCCTGGTACTCGCCGCGTTGATCTATCTGGTCATCACCAGCGTGTCCAACTTTGCCCTGCGCTGGGCTGAACGGCGTTACGCCGCAGGCAGCCGGGAGGCTAAACGATGATTGAACTGCTTCAGGAATACTGGCGCGCCTTCCTTTATACGGACGGCCAGAACATCACCGGCCTGGCGATGACGCTGTGGCTGCTCAGCGCCTCCATCGCCATCGGCTTCGTCGTCTCGATTCCGCTGTCCATTGCCCGTGTCTCGCCCAATCCTCTGGTGCGCTGGCCGGTGCAGTTCTACACCTATCTGTTCCGGGGCACGCCGCTCTACATCCAGTTGCTGATCTGCTACACCGGCATCTACAGCATTGCCGCCGTGCGGGATCAACCGATGCTCAACGCATTCTTTCGCGATGCGATGAACTGCACCATTCTGGCCTTCGCCCTCAATACCTGCGCGTACACCACCGAGATTTTCGCGGGAGCGATTCGCAGCATGAACCACGGCGAAGTCGAAGCGGCGAAGGCGTATGGCCTGACCGGCTGGCGCCTTTACACATACGTGATCATGCCATCGGCGCTGCGTCGTTCGTTGCCGTACTACAGCAACGAAGTCATTCTGATGCTGCACTCGACCACCGTGGCCTTCACTGCAACGGTGCCGGACGTGCTCAAGGTCGCGCGCGACGCCAACTCGGCGACCTTCCTGACGTTCCAGTCGTTCGGCATCGCGGCGCTGATCTACCTCACAGTGACCTTCATCCTCGTCGGCCTGTTCCGCCTGGCCGAGCGCCGCTGGCTGGCCTTCCTCGGCCCGTCTCACTAGGACACTCGCATGCGACACCAGACCCATGATCTGCTGGCGCCGGTGCCTGGCACGGCGCGGCAGATCCACAGCTTTCACTACGGCCCGGAAAACGGCGCCTGCAAAATCTATATCCAGTCGTCCCTGCACGCCGATGAACTGCCGGGCATGCTGGTGGCCTGGTACCTGAAGCAGCGGCTGGCCGAGCTGGAAAACGCAGGCCAGTTGCTGGGCGAGATCGTGGTCGTTCCCGTGGCCAACCCGATCGGCCTGGAGCAGATCCTGATGGACATTCCACTGGGCCGTTACGAGCTGGAAAGCGGGCAGAATTTCAATCGCCGTTTCGTCGATCTGGGCCAGCAGGTGGGCGATGAAGTCGAGCCGCTGCTGACCGACGACGCAGAACACAACGTCGCGTTGATTCGCCAAAGCCTGCGCAATGCCCTTGATGCCTGCATCGGTGGCACTCAGCTGGAATCCCAGCGCCTGACTCTGCAGCGTCTGGCGTGCGACGCCGACATGGTGCTGGACCTGCACTGCGATTTCGAATCGGTCGAGCACCTCTACACCACGCCTGAAGCCTGGCCGCACGTCGAGCCGCTGTCGCGCTACCTCGGGGCGCAGGCCAGCTTGCTGGCGACCGACTCAGGCGGGCAGTCTTTCGATGAATGCTTCACGCTGGTGTGGTGGCAGTTGCAGCAGCGCTTCGAAAAGCGCTTCCCGATTCCACTGGGCAGCTTCTCCGTCACCCTCGAGTTGCGCGGCCAGGGCGATGTGAATCACGCGCTCGGCAGCCGCGACTGCCAGGCGATCATCAGCTACCTGATGCATTACGGCGCGATCGCCGGTGAGCCGGTGGCGCAACCCGAACTGATTTATCCGGCGACGCCATTGGCGGCGGTCGAACCGGTTGCCACGCCTGTCGGCGGCCTGCTGGTGTTCTGCACACTGCCGGGCGAGTACGTCGAGGCCGGGCAACTGATTGCTGAGGTCATTGACCCGATCAGCGACGCGGTGACCCCGATCCACACGGCCAACGCCGGTCTTATGTACGCCCGCTCTTTGCGACGCATGGCAACTGCCGGCATGGTCATCGCCCATGTCGCCGGCACCGAGGCCTACCGCAGCGGCTACCTACTTTCTCCTTAAGGATTGCCAGTCATGTACAAACTGACCATCGATGGCCTGCATAAAAGCTACGGTGACCACGAAGTGCTCAAGGGCGTTTCGCTGAAGGCCAACGTCGGTGACGTGATCTGCCTGATCGGCGCCAGCGGCTCGGGCAAGAGCACGTTCCTGCGCTGCATCAATTTTCTCGAACAGCCCAACGACGGCGCCATGAGCCTGGACGGCCAGCAGATTCGCATGGTGGCCGACGCCAGCGGCATGCGCGTTGCCGACCCGGCCGAACTGCAACGCATCCGCACGCGACTGGCCATGGTGTTTCAGCACTTCAATCTGTGGAGCCACATGACCGTGCTGGAAAACATCACCATGGCCCCGCGCCGGGTGCTGGGCGTTTCAAAAGTCGAAGCCGAGGACCGCGCGCGCAAGTACCTGGAGAAGGTTGGCTTGCCTGCTCGCGTGGCCGACCAGTATCCGGCGTTTCTCTCCGGTGGCCAGCAGCAGCGGGTGGCAATTGCCCGCGCGCTGGCGATGGAGCCGGAAATCATGCTGTTCGACGAGCCGACCTCGGCGCTCGACCCCGAGCTGGTGGGCGAAGTGCTGAAGGTGATTCAGGGCCTGGCTGAGGAAGGCCGCACGATGATTCTGGTGACCCACGAAATGGGCTTCGCCCGCAAAGTCGCGAATCAGGTGGTGTTCCTGCATCAAGGTCAGATCGAAGAAATCGGCCACCCCGACGACGTGCTGGGAAATCCGAAGAGCGAACGCCTCAAGCAGTTCCTGAGTGGCAACTTGAAGTAAATTCCTCGAAACCTGCATCCCCTGCAGGATGTGAGCTTGCTCGCGATTGCCTTATGTCAGCCGGCCATTTCCGGTGCAGACCCCATCCAATCGCGAGCAAGCTCACTCCCACAAGGGCATTGCGGCATGGCATGGTCTCGCGCCAGGCACCCGAACCGGTGGGAGCGAGCTTGCTCGCGAAGACTGATTTCCAGACGCTACATCTTCACAGCATGAACCGGCCTCTTCCCGGCTGAAGCCGGTCCTACAGCGGCTGCAAGTCTTCGTAGGACCGGCTTTAGCCGGGAAGGCGTCGACTGTTACGCCGTAGAACTAAGGGGGCGTTGAAGACAGTTGGCTCACTCCTGCAGGTTCAGCGCCGGACGATAAATCCAGACCAAACTAATCCACTCCCCCGACGGTCTCTGAAGTAACACACTACAGAGCCCGCGCATGCCCAAAACCGTCAATTTTGCCCAGCGCTGGTTCTCCGCTCGCGGCTGGAAGCCTTTCGCATTCCAGAAAGAAGTGTGGGCCGCCGTTGCGCGAGGAGAGTCCGGCCTGCTGCACGCCAGCACTGGTGCGGGCAAAACCTATTCGGTGTGGTTCGCCGCGCTCAATCGGTTTGCCAGAACGATTCCTGAAAAGACCGATGGCACGGCGCGCAAACGCAAGCCGCCTCCCACGCCGTTGAGCGTGCTTTGGATCACGCCCATGCGCGCCCTCGCGGCCGATACCGCACGGGCCCTGGAAGCGCCGCTGATGGACCTGGACATTCCGTGGAGTGTCGGCCTGCGCACCGGTGACACCAGCAGCAGCGAGCGGGCAAAACAGGGTCGTCGCCTGCCCTCCGCGCTCATTACCACACCCGAAAGCCTGACCCTGTTGCTGACGCGCGCTGACGCACAGGCGACCTTCTCGACCCTCAAGATGATCGTCGTCGATGAATGGCACGAACTGATCGGCAATAAACGAGGCGTGCAGCTGCAGCTCGCCATCGCTCGCCTGCGCCGCTGGAACCCTGCACTGATCGTGTGGGGACTCTCCGCCACCCTCGGCAATCAAGAACATGCGCAACGCGTCCTGCTCGGCGAGGGCGGTGTCACGGTGCAGGGCAAGGTCGAAAAACAGCTGACCGTCGACACCCTGATTCCTCAAAGCATCGAGCGCTTCCCGTGGGCCGGGCACATGGGCTTGCGAATGCTGCCGCAGGTGTTGGCGGAGGTGGACAGCAGCTCCAGCTGCCTGCTGTTCACCAACACCCGCGCGCAGTCGGAGGTCTGGTATCAGGCGCTGCTCGATGCACGGCCCGACTGGGCTGGCCTGATTGCACTGCACCACGGCTCGCTGTCGCGGGAGGTTCGCGACTGGGTCGAACGCGCCCTCAAAGAAGGTCATTTAAAGGCCGTGGTCTGCACATCGAGCCTGGATCTGGGTGTCGACTTTCTACCGGTGGAGCGCGTGTTGCAGATCGGTTCAGCCAAAGGCGTCGCCCGCCTGATGCAGCGCGCCGGGCGCTCCGGCCATGCGCCGGGCCGCCCTTCCCGCGTCACGCTGGTGCCCACGCACAGCCTGGAACTGGTCGAAGCCGCCGCTGCACGCGACGCCGTGGCTGCGCGCCTGATCGAGCCGCGCGAATCCCCCCACAAATCGCTGGACGTACTCGTACAGCATCTGGTGAGCATGGCACTGGGAGGCGGCTTCCTGCCTGACGAGCTGTTGGCCGAAGTTCGGACGGCCTGGGCGTATCGCGACCTGACCGATGACGAATGGGAGTGGGCACTGGCCTTCGTCCGCCATGGCGGTTTGTCGTTGACGGCCTATCCCGATTACCGGCGCGTCGAGCCCGATGACCAAGGCGTCTGGCGCGTGCCGGATGCACGTCTGGCGCGGCGTCACCGGATGAGCGTCGGCACCATCGTCAGCGACGCCAGCATCAACGTGAAGTACTGGAGCAAGGGCGGTGGCGGCGGCTCGCTCGGCAGCGTCGAGGAAGGGTTCATTGCGCGGCTCAAACCCGGTGATGGCTTCCTGTTCAGCGGCCGCCTGCTGGAGCTGGTGCGCGTGGAGAACATGACCGCCTACGTCAAACGCGCCACCAGCAAAAAGGCCGCCGTCCCACGCTGGAACGGAGGTCGGATGCCGCTTTCCAGCGAATTGGCCGACGCCGTGGTGGAGAAATTCGATTCCGCCGCCCACGGCCATTTCGACAGCCCGGAAATGCACACGGTCAGCCCGCTGCTGGAGGTGCAACGCCAGTGGTCTGCGTTGCCACGCAAAGACACGTTACTGGCCGAAACGCTGAAGTCCCGCGAAGGCTGGCACCTGTTCCTGTACCCGTTCGCCGGACGCCACGTGCATCTGGGCCTGGCGAGTCTTCTGGCCTGGCGCCTGAGCAGGGATACGCCCCTGACCTTCTCGATTGCGGTCAACGATTACGGCTTCGAATTGCTGAGCGCTACCCAGATCGACTGGCCAGAACGAATAAGCGCTGCATTATTCTCAGAAGACCATTTGCTGGCCGACATCATCGCCAGCCTCAACGCAGGCGAGCTCGCATTGCGCCGCTTCCGTGAGATCGCACGCATCGCTGGTCTGGTCTTCTCTGGCTATCCCGGCGCACCTAAGAGCAATCGACAATTGCAGGCGTCCAGCGGGCTGTTTTTCGAAGTGTTCAAACAATACGATGCGCAAAATCTGCTCCTCACCCAGGCGGAGGAAGAAGTGCTGCGGCAAGAACTCGATGTCGCGAGGCTCGAACAGACCTTGCGCCGGATCAACAGCCGAACGCTGGATATGCACGTGATCAAGCGTCCGACACCGATGGCGTTCCCGTTGCTGGTGGAACGCATGCGCGAAAGCCTCAGCACCGAGAAACTGTCGGACCGCATTGGACGCATGGTGCAGGATCTGGAAAAAGCCGCCGGCCCTGAGGTCATCACATGAGGCCATACCTGTCCATTGAGCTCGCCGGCGCAGAGCTCTGGTTGTTGGCAGAAAAAGCGATCTATTACCCGGCCTACCGCGCACTGTTGATCGCCGACGCTCACTTTGGCAAAGCCGCCGCCTATCGACGGCTGGGTCAACCGGTGCCCCATGGCACCACGGATGACAATCTGCAGCGTCTGGACAATCTGCTGGCAGGCTACGACTGCGAACAGCTGATTTTTCTCGGCGACTTCCTGCACGCCCCTGAATCCCATGCGGCACTGACGCTGTCGGCACTCAGGACCTGGCGCGATCGTCACGCCGGCCTCGCTATCACGCTGATCCGCGGCAACCATGACAAGCGAGCGGGAGACCCGCCGCAGGACCTGCGCATTAACGTGGTTCCCGAGCCGCTCATGCTCGGAGCATTCGCGCTTCAGCACGAGCCTGACCCTCACCCGACGCATCACGTCCTGGCCGGCCACGTGCACCCTGCTTATCGACTGCAAGGCAAAGGGCGTCAGAGTCTGCGCCTGCCGTGCTTCTATTTGCTGGAAGACGTAAGCCTGCTTCCCGCCTTTGGCGCGTTTACCGGGGGCATGAACATCAGACCGGCGCAAGGCAGCCGCATTTACGTTGTAGGAGACGGCGCGGTGTGGGAAGCGAAATAAAAAGCGCGAGGCGCTTCAAATCGGCAGGCGAAAAGCAGCCTGCCGACGCGAAGTCGGCAGGCTGGCAGTTGGCAGACGGTCAAGCTACGGGGGCGGGCGGCGGCTCATCTGGCAATGTAGGCTCGCCGGGTTCCGTGGGCTGAGGATAATCGTTAGGGGTGTCAGGGTTAGGCTGGCCGGGAATCCCGCCAGCGACCATGTTATTCAGGTGTGGATGCGCTAACAGCGACCAAGCCAGCAACCCGACCTGATTCTGTCCGGGGTCGGCTTCCTTGCTGCTGGTTTTGATTTGTCTCTTCATAGGGCACTCCCGAGCGTTGGCCCCATCCGCATGGTGCGGATGGGAACGGTTCAATCAATAGAGTGCCGAATTCGTGACTAATTCAGTTTCAAAATGACCAACGGTGCACCACGTCACAGACTCAGGTGCGTGGCAGGGTGACGCCGCGCTGACCCTGATACTTGCCGCCACGGTCCTTGTAGGACACTTCGCATTCTTCGTCAGATTCCAGGAACAGCATCTGAGCGACGCCTTCGTTCGCATAAATTTTCGCAGGCAGAGTCGTGGTGTTGGAGAACTCCAGCGTCACGTGGCCTTCCCATTCCGGCTCAAGCGGCGTTACGTTGACGATGATGCCGCAACGCGCATAGGTGCTCTTGCCCAGGCAGATGGTCAGGACGTTGCGCGGAATGCGGAAATACTCGACGGTGCGGGCCAGGGCGAAGGAGTTCGGCGGGATGATGCAGACGTCGCTCTTGATGTCGACGAAGCTCTTTTCGTCGAAATTCTTCGGATCGACGGTCGCGGAATTGATGTTGGTGAACACCTTGAATTCGTCGGCACAGCGCACGTCGTAGCCATAGCTGGACACACCGAAGGAGATCAGCCGGTCAGCGCCCTCGCCGCGCATCTGGCGCTCCACGAACGGCTCGATCATGCCGTGCTCTTGCGCCATGCGGCGAATCCACTTGTCCGATTTGATGCTCATGGCGGTGTCCTGAATAGCGAGGTGAAAAAGATGTCCGGCATCTTACCGGGCCGGGGCCTCCGGTTCAAAGGCTGTCCGCTGGACCTTGGCGCTTTGCACGATGCCCATTTGCCATGGTTAGAAATAAATGGAACAAGCCCATTGGCACATATGAAAAAACCGGTTAAGGTGGGTCCACTGTGTTGCTTGTGTCACTGAGAATCTCTACACGATGTTGAATTTCGATCCAACCATCTCCAAGAATTTTTCCTGCTCTTTGCACTCAGTCTCGGCCAGGGCTCTTCCTGAGTCGCAGTTAACTTTGTCCAAGGAGATACACCATGTCCAATCGCCAAACCGGTACCGTTAAGTGGTTCAACGATGAAAAAGGCTTCGGCTTCATCACTCCACAATCCGGTGACGACCTGTTCGTACACTTCAAAGCAATCCAGTCCGACGGCTTCAAAAGCCTGAAAGAAGGCCAGCAGGTTTCTTTCATCGCTACCCGCGGTCAGAAAGGCATGCAAGCTGAAGAAGTTCAAGTTATCTAACTTGTACTGATTCGCTTAAAAACCCCGCCCTCAAGGCGGGGTTTTTTTATGCCTGCAGGTTTTGCACAGCGTGCAACACCCGTAGAACTGAGCCTGCTCGCGGTGCCTGTCCGGACTGCTTCAGCGACCGAACGCCAGCGAGCAACCCCACCCTGATGAGTGGAGTTGCACGTCAGACCGGACGATTGCCCGTTAATCGTCGCTGACGGAAATGTCAGGCATCGCAGGCGTTGCCGCTTCCTGCAGGACGATGCGCGCGCCGACGTGACGCGCCAGCTCCTGGTACACCATCGCAATCTGACTTTCCGGCTCGGCGATGGCTGTGGGCCTGCCACCATCGGCCTGCTCGCGGATCAGCATCGACAGCGGCAGCGAAGCCAGCAGCTCAACGCCGTATTGGGACGCTAGCTTCTCGCCTCCGCCCTCACCGAACAGATGCTCGGCATGACCGCAATTCGAGCAGATGTGAACCGCCATGTTTTCGACGACGCCCAGTACGGGAATGTTGACCTTGCGGAACATCTCCACGCCTTTTTTGGCATCCAGCAACGCCAGATCCTGAGGCGTGGTGACGATGACCGCCCCCGCAACCGGGACCTTTTGCGCCAGCGTCAGCTGGATGTCACCGGTGCCTGGCGGCATGTCGATCACCAGATAGTCCAGATCGTTCCAGGCGGTCTGAGTCACCAGCTGCAGCAGCGCGCCGGAAACCATCGGCCCGCGCCAGACCATCGGCGTGTTGTCATCGGTCAGAAAAGCCATCGACATCACTTCGATGCCATGCGCCTGGATGGGTACGAACCATTTCTGATCCTTGATCTGCGGACGCGTGCCTTCAGCAATGCCGAACATCACGCCCTGGCTGGGTCCATAGATGTCGGCATCGAGAATGCCCACCCGCGCACCCTCACGCGACAAAGCGAGCGCCAGGTTGGCAGCGGTGGTGGATTTGCCCACGCCACCCTTGCCGGAGGCGACGGCGACGATGTTTTTAACGTTGGCCAAGCCAGGAATCTGGCCCTGTGCCTTGTGCGCACCGATCAGCGTATCGACCTGCACACTGGCAGACGCCACGCCATCAAGGTTCCCGATCGCCATTTGCAGCATCTGCGCCCAGCCGTTCTTGAACAGGTCGGCAGCGTAGCCCAGCTGCAGCTGAACGCTGACGCGATCACCATCGATGTCGATCGCCCGCACGCAGCCAGCGCTGACCGGGTCTTGATTCAAATAAGGATCGGTGTACTGGCGAAGGACGGCCTCCACCGTTGCGCGATTGACAGCGCTCATGGGTCACTCCCGAAAAAGACTGAGCAAAACAGGCGGCTATCCTACCGCGTTCGTCGGAATAAGAGGGCCGGGTTTTTACCCATGACTCGCGAAGCCGATTCCCACACGCTGTGCGGGATGAAAAAAAACGCTCAGGCCTTTATAGTGGCCGACCTCCGTTTCACTTCAAGTAGCCGAGCCCCATGTCCGAGCCACGCAAGATTCTCGTCACCAGCGCCCTGCCCTATGCCAATGGTTCCATTCACCTTGGCCACATGCTCGAGTACATCCAGACCGACATGTGGGTGCGCTTCCAGAAGCACCGCGGCAACCAGTGCATTTATGTGTGCGCGGACGACGCCCATGGCTCGGCCATCATGCTGCGTGCAGAAAAGGAAGGCATCACCCCGGAGCAACTGATCGCCAACGTTCAGGCTGAACACAGCGCCGACTTTGCCGACTTCCTGGTCAACTTCGACAACTTCCATTCCACTCACGCCGAAGAAAACCGCGAGCTGTCGAGCCTGATCTACACACGTCTGCGCGACGCTGGCCACATCGCCACGCGCTCGGTCACGCAGTATTTCGACCCGGAAAAGAAAATGTTCCTGGCCGACCGCTTCATCAAAGGCACCTGCCCGAAATGCGGCACTGAAGATCAGTACGGCGACAACTGCGAGAAATGCGGCGCTACTTACGCACCGACCGACCTGAAAGACCCGAAATCGGCGATTTCCGGAGCCACGCCCGTTCTCAAGGATTCCAAGCACTTCTTCTTCGACCTGCCCGCCTTCGACGCCATGCTCAAGAGCTGGACCCGCAGCGGCACCCTGCAGGACGCTGTGGCCAACAAGTTGTCGGAGTGGCTGGACTCGGGCCTGCAGCAGTGGGACATCTCCCGCGATGCGCCGTATTTCGGTTTCGAGATTCCGGGTGAGCCTGGCAAGTACTTCTACGTGTGGCTGGATGCACCCATCGGCTACATGGCGAGCTTCAAGAACCTGTGCGATCGCACGCCAGGTCTGGACTTCGACGCATTCTGGAACAAGGATTCCACGACCGAGCTTTACCATTTCATCGGCAAGGACATCGTCAATTTCCACGCCCTGTTCTGGCCGGCCATGCTCGAAGGTTCGGGCTTCCGCAAGCCCACCGCGATCAATGTCCACGGCTACCTGACGGTCAACGGCCAGAAGATGTCGAAATCCCGCGGCACGTTCATCAAGGCGCGCACCTACCTTGAGCACCTCTCGCCCGAATACCTGCGCTATTACTACGCAGCCAAGCTGGGCCGCGGCGTCGACGATCTGGACCTGAATCTCGAAGACTTCGTGCAAAAGGTCAATTCCGACCTGATCGGCAAAGTGGTCAACATCGCAAGCCGCTGTGCAGGCTTCATCCATAAGGGCAACGCAGGCGTGCTGGTGGCGGGCAATGCCGCGCCGGAGCTGACCGATGCCTTCCTCGCCGCCGCGCCGAGCATCGCCGAGGCTTATGAGGCACGGGACTTTGCGCGGGCCATGCGGGAAATCATGGCGCTGGCCGATCGCGCCAACGCCTGGATCGCCGACAAAGCGCCGTGGTCGCTGGCCAAGCAAGAAGGCAAACAGGACGAAGTTCAGGCCATCTGCGCGCTGGGCATCAACCTGTTCCGCCAGCTGGTGATCTTCCTCAAGCCCGTCCTGCCGAATCTGGCGGCTGATGCCGAGCAGTTCCTGAACGTCGCGCCGTTGACCTGGGACGATCACCTGACGCTGCTGAGCAACCATCAGCTCAATCCGTTCCAGGCACTGATGACGCGCATCGATCCAGCAAAAGTGGAAGCCATGACCACTGCCTCGAAAGAAGATCTGGCAGCCAGCGCCACCGATACGGGTCCGCAAGGCAACGGTGAACTGACCAAGGACCCGCTGTCGCCGGAGATCGATTTCGACGCGTTCGCCGCCATTGACCTGCGCGTCGCGCTGATCGAAAAAGCCGAGCATGTCGAAGGTGCCGATAAGCTGCTGCGCCTGACCCTCGACATCGGAGACGAGAAGCGCAACGTGTTCTCCGGCATCAAGAGCGCTTACCCGAACCCGGCTGAGCTCGAAGGTCGCCTGACCATGATGATTGCCAACCTCAAGCCACGGAAAATGCGTTTCGGCATTTCCGAAGGCATGGTGATGGCAGCAGGCCCTGGCGGTGAAGAAATCTACCTGCTGAGCCCTGACAGCGGCGCCAAGCCAGGTCAACGCATCAAGTAACCCTGAACGTGGCTGGCGATCTGCGGAGCGCCAGTCTGGTCAACGCATGAACCTGATTCAGCGCATCGATGCCCTGTTGCCGCAAACCCAATGTGGCAAATGCGGCCACCCAGGATGCAAGCCCTACGCCGAAGGCATCGCCAACGGCGAAGCGATCAACAAATGCCCACCCGGCGGTGACGAAACCATCGCGGCAGTCGCGCGCCTGCTGAATGTGCCCATCATCGCACTGGATAACGATCGCGGAAGCGCGCCTGCGCAAGTCGCGTTCATTCGCGAAGCCGAGTGCATCGGATGCACCAAATGCATCCAGGCGTGCCCGGTGGACGCCATCGTCGGCGCCGCCAAACTCATGCACACCGTTATCGTCGATGAATGCACTGGCTGCGATTTGTGCGTGGCGCCCTGCCCGGTCGATTGCATCGAACTGCATCCGCTGCCTATCGCCTCTGTCGTGCCTGTCGTCGGTGGACTTGCATCAAACGAAGCTCAGCGCATCGCTCGGGCCACCAAGCGCGGGCATGCACGCCAGCGTTTCGAAGCACGCAATGCTCGCCTTGAACGCGAAGAGAAACAGCGTCAGGCCGAGCGTCTGGCCCGACAGCAGCGGCCTCCTGCGGCCAGCCTCACGCCCGCCGATCCGGTGCAGGCGGCACTGGAGCGCGTCCGTCTGCAACGAGCCGCTGACAACGATGCGGCACTCAAACAGGCACGCATTAACGTCAGCATGAGCCGGGCGCAGCTTCACAAGTCGCTCAAAGCGTTTGGCCATCCACCCACGGCCGAGCAAGCGGCAAGGTTGGTTGAATTGGGGCGCGAATTTGACGAAGCCGAACGCGGACTGGCAGAGCTACTCGAAAGCGCTCCCGCAGCACCGAAGCCGGCGCCTTCTCCGGTCGCCGCCGAAGCCGATACGGCGAGCATGAACCGCGCGAAAATCCAGCTGGCGATGCGCCGTGCCGCGCTGAATAAAGCCATTGCGGCTCACGCCTGCGCTGAGCACATTGCAGCGCTTGGCAACGAAGTCGATCAGGCTGCTGAGCATCTGGCTTCATTTGATCTGGCCACCGGCAAACCTGATTGACGCCCGCTTGAGGTGAGCCCATGCATCACACGATCTACCGCAGCCGCGACACGCGCCCGACCGTTCCTCAAGGAATACGCTTTTCATGAATGCAGCAAAACGTCTGGAAATCTTTCGTCGCCTTCACGAGGACAATCCTGATCCCAAAACTGAATTGGCCTACACCACGCCGTTCGAATTGCTGATTGCTGTCATTCTCTCGGCGCAAGCTACCGACGTCAGCGTGAACAAGGCAACGGCTCGGCTCTACCCGGTCGCGAATACCCCGCAGGCGATTTACGCATTGGGGGTGGAGGGGCTGTCGGAGTACATCAAAACCATCGGCCTCTACAACAGCAAGGCGAAGAACGTCATCGAGACGTGCCGCATGCTGATTGAGCTCCACGGCGGCGAAGTGCCGCAAACGCGTGAAGCGCTGGAGGCGCTCCCGGGTGTAGGACGCAAGACAGCCAACGTTGTGCTCAATACTGCGTTTCGCCAACTCGCCATGGCGGTCGACACGCACATCTTCCGCGTCAGCAACCGTACCGGGATCGCACCGGGCAAGAACGTGGTTGAAGTGGAAAACAAACTGATGAAGTTCGTGCCTCGGAATTATCTGCTCGACGCCCACCACTGGTTGATTCTTCACGGCCGTTACGTCTGTATTGCCCGCAAGCCTCGGTGTGGCAGCTGCCGGATTGAGGACCTGTGCGAGTACAAGCACAAAACCTCCGACGATTGAGCGATAGGTCGCTGGCTAGTTGATCGATTGAAAAAATCTTTTTTACCGGACTGAAGTTTGTCGCTATAAGGTGCGCCAATGACAGCTTAAGTCTGGAGTCAACATATGAGCACTGACAAAGAGCAGATCGACGTGGATGACGACTTCGTTTCCGGAGACTCTGACGAAGCCGCGCAAGTACCGGTAGAAACGGCTAAAACCAATCTCAGCAAACGCCGCACCATTGATAATCTGCTGGAAGAACGTCGACTGCAGCGGCAGTTGGCAGATTACGATTTCGATCTCTGAACCACCCTCCCCTCAAGCCTCTCCACCGCACGAGAGGCTTTGGCCTGTACAGGTCACCCCCGCGACGATGCCTCACCACCTTAAGGGCGGGTTGGCAGCACGCGCATTCATACCAGTCCGTTGCGCTGGGCGAGTTCGATCAGGTCCACCAGCGAGTGAGCATTGAGCTTCAGCAGCAGGCGGGTCTTGTAGGTGCTGACGGTTTTGTTGCTCAGAAACATGCCGTCCGCGATCTCCTTGTTGGTTTTGCCGCGGGCCAGTTGCTGCAGCACCATCATTTCACGTCCGGAAAGTCGGTCGACCATTTCCGCTTCGGTGGCATTGCCCAGGCTTGAGCGCACCGTGTGCAGCGCCTGGTTCGGGAAATAGCTGTAGCCGGACAGCACCGCCTTGATGGCGCTCAGCAACTCGGTCAGGTCCTGCTGTTTGCAGACATAGCCCGCAGCACCGGCCTGCATGCAGCGCATCGAAAAGTGACCGGGCGCTTGCGAGGTAAGGATCAGAACCTTGAACGACAGCGTCATGGCCGTCAGGCGGGCGATGACTTCAAGGCCATCAAGCTTGGGAATCCCGATATCCAGAATCACGATATCCGGCAAATGTTCACGCGCCAGCTGCAAGGCATCCACGCCGTTATCCGTCTCGGCAATGACCTCGTAACCATGCCGCTCCATCAACATGCGTACGGCAAGCCGAATGACAGGGTGATCATCCACGATCAACACTTTATTCATGAGCAGTCCATTTCTTTGCAGTTCGAATTTTCAGAGCCCGCACAATAGCTTAGTCGTTTAGTGCTTTGCATGGCGCTCCTCCCTACGGACTAGCAGGCAAAGACCTTTCCCACTCAAGCCACAGAAAAATCCTACAAAACCTGCCACATCCGCATCCATTGTGATCTTTTTCATCGGTGCTTCCCGTGCGACGTCAGTCCATCCGGCGAACGCCAGAACATAATGCGAGGAAGCCCATCTCGACGACGAACCGAGTTTCTCAACAGGATGGAACATCAACAAATACCTTATTGAAGCATCAGGTGAACGGGTTAGCTGCGGCGGACATATGGGTGAAGACCGGAAATTCGTTCGCCCGGTTGTCAATCGTGTCGTCCTGGCGCTTTTCAGAACACCTCTGCCCCACCATGTCACGCATGCCTGCACAACTTCAAATGACATGCTCTGAACTCAGGATAAGCTGATCTTGCGAGCATGTGAGAAAACAAAAATCAAAAAATATTGCAAGCATAAAAATATCTCGGCGGCGGATGTCTCCGTTGAAAGTACACATTTACACACGCACATTTTCATACATATTTATTTTGGGAAGATTCCTACCCCATCTTGGGAGGCTTCCGAATCGGTACATTTTTGCCCAAAAATCGAGGTCTTTTTGAGCGACGCTGACACACCGCAGAGGCGCTGGCTCAGCGAACTTCAACTAACGTTAAAAGACCGTTCGCCACACTGCGAGGCTCCTCCGACATTCACGTAATACCATCGGGCGCCGGATATCCAGCAATGAATAGCGAAGCAGAAAAATACTACATAACTAACAGACCATTATTACCTCGGGATCTGCCGCTGAAAAAATATTAAAGCGCTAACCCCGCTTCGCTGGATTTTTCACTTGCCAAAGCAATTACCAATCGTTACTTTTTTCTCAAGCACGCCATCAGGCGATTCGCAGATATAACGACGCCTTCTTGCAACGCACTCATTAATTAGCGTCTTTAACACTCTTTTATGCTCTTACCGGGCTTATAGCACGAAAGATATAAACGGGTTTAAGACTGCACCCTCTTATACGAAGTTTATTTTTATCCAGAACTGCGGCGCACTTCAGCGCCGTGTATATCAACACGTTCAAAGGAATAAACCATGAATAAAAAAACAGATCCGTCTGGCGTCTCGGCTGAGCATCTAAAGATAGCCAATGCCGTGGAGCATTATGTTTCTCACGGGGGCGTCATCAATGTAGTTCCTGAAGGCACAACGGGAGAATCGGCGCACCCGACAGGGCCGGCGAGCGGAGCTGATTGCGAATTGGAGATGGACACCAAACTGGAGCTGCTCAAGGGCCTCGTGGCGAAGGGGGCCGGCGTATCGGCGTTGCAGTACTCCTTACGAATGAACCGCAAGGACATTAAGCGCCTCGCCAGTGAAAACGGGTTGAAGATACGTTACAGCCGCCCTGTGAGGCGGACTCGCAGCACTCGAAGCCGAGAAACCACGACGGTTGACGACGTGGTTGCCGGTCATGCAATGCATTACTCGACGTTGGGATATACGGTGCCGGAAATAGCCCAACTATTGGGCCTGGGCGTCAGGGACGTCTGGGATATCGGTCAGGCCTATCGCTTTGAGTTCAACAAGAACCGGGAACACGGCGACATGGCGCAGGCGGCGCCAGAAGATAAAGCGGATCGCGATTGATCGGGTGCGCCCAGCCATGACTGTGCAAGCCACGCAGCAGCACTAAGTAAAAACGAGAGCAAAGAAGGGTAGCAGCGCAAGCGTTGAAAAAGAGCAGCCCCGGACAGGGCTGCTCTTGAACGGAGTGGATCAGAACAGCTTGCGATTCTTGTTCGCGGCAATTCGCATGCGCAGCGCGTTGAGCTTGATGAAACCGGCAGCGTCTGCCTGATTGTAAGCGCCGCCATCTTCTTCGAAAGTTGCGATGTTGGCGTCGAACAGCGAGTCGTCGGACTTGCGGCCAGTAACGATGACATTGCCCTTGTACAGCTTCAGACGCACTACGCCGTTCACGTGAGCCTGAGACGCGTCGATCATCTGTTGCAACATCAGACGCTCAGGGCTCCACCAATAGCCGGTGTAGATCAGGCTGGCGTATTTCGGCATCAGCTCGTCTTTCAGGTGAGCGACTTCGCGGTCCAGCGTGATCGACTCGATGGCGCGGTGCGCCTTGAGCATGATGGTGCCGCCAGGGGTTTCGTAGCAGCCACGGGATTTCATGCCGACGTAACGGTTTTCGACAATGTCCAGACGGCCGATGCCGTGTTCGCCGCCGATCCGGTTGAGCGTCGCCAGCACAGTGGCCGGGGTCATCTCGACGCCGTCCAGGGCGACGATGTCACCGTTGCGGTAGGTCAGTTCCAGATACTGCGCCTGGTCGGGGGCTTTTTCCGGCGAGACGGTCCAGCGCCACATGTCTTCTTCATGCTCGGTCCAGGTGTCTTCCAGCACGCCACCTTCGTAAGAAATGTGCAGCAGGTTGGCATCCATCGAGTAAGGGGACTTCTTCTTGCCGTGACGCTCGATCGGGATCGCGTGCTTTTCGGCGTAATCCATCAGCTTTTCGCGTGACAGAAGATCCCACTCGCGCCATGGGGCAATGACTTTGACGCCTGGCTTGAGCGCGTAGGCGCCCAGTTCGAAACGTACCTGATCGTTCCCCTTGCCGGTCGCGCCGTGGGAAATGGCGTCGGCGCCGGTTTCGTTGGCGATTTCAATCAGACGCTTGGCGATGAGCGGACGAGCGATGGAAGTACCGAGCAGGTACTCGCCTTCGTAGACGGTGTTGGCGCGGAACATCGGGAACACGAAATCGCGCACGAATTCTTCGCGCAGATCGTCGATGTAGATTTCTTTGACGCCCATGGCCTGCGCCTTGGCGCGTGCTGGCTCGACTTCTTCGCCCTGACCGAGGTCGGCGGTAAAAGTCACCACTTCGCAGTTATACGTATCCTGCAGCCACTTGAGGATTACCGAAGTATCCAGGCCACCGGAATACGCGAGAACTACCTTGTTTACGTCCGCCATGCCATCACTCCAACGCGTTGTACGGAAAACCGCTGATTCTACCGTTCAACCACGTGGATTTACAGTGTCGCGACAGCTTCTGACGACGAAGCGACAGAATCTGTCGAACACACGACTCGATAGCAAGCGTTCAGGAGGTCTTCGCTGGCGCGGCACCTGACGCCGTCGACGGAGCAGGCACGGGCGAAGGGGCCGGCGCTGGAGCAGGCGACACGGCCGGCGCGGCAACAGGTGCCACGGCAGGTTGCGGCTCCGGCACACGATCCAGATGAATGTTCACCCGACGGTTGCGCGCACGGTTGGCGTTGTTGGTGTTGGGCACCAGCGGGTACTGCTCGCCGTGAAAGCGCAGCGTGATCTGTTCCTCGGGCACGCCCTGGGCTTTGAGGTAATCCATCACTGCCAACGCCCGGCGACGCGAAAGGTCACGGTTGGTCAGGCGATTGCCACTGTTGTCCGAATGGCCATCGAGCTCGACCCGATTCACGGTCGGATCGGCCTTCATGTAAGCGAGCACGGTATCGAGCCGGCGCTTGGCCTGCGCGTCGAGCTCAATGCCGCCGCCGGGAAAACCGATCTCGGCCTGGCGCACTTGCTCGAAGTTCATGGGTAGCAACTTGGCGGTGCACAGCTGGAAGTCACTAAACGCTTTGCTGAATTTAACGGGCAGCAACCGCACTTCCATCGCTCCGCCGTCCCGCAGTGCATGACGAATCACCGGGCTGCGCCCTTCCATCAGACCCGCGATCAACCGGCCAGCCTGCGCCTGATTGGTGTTAAAGGGAATCTCGCCGTTGCCGACTTTTACTGCACCCAGATTAAGGTCACTGCGCCCTGGCTGCCACGGCGCGGCGGCGGCGATCAGAGTGGCCGAACCGGACGCGAGGCTGTAGCCGGTAGCCTTCAGTCGGAAAGTCGCCTGCTCGCCCGCGCGACGCACGAATTCGCCCGCACCGAAATCGGTGATCGGCTGACTCAGGCGGCATTCGAACTGGTCGCCTTCTACCTTCCACTCAATATTCTCCAGACGGGTCTGGAAAGTGAGAGCCATGGCCGGCAGGCTGGCAAACACGCTGAGCAGGGCTAGATATCGCTGGCGCACGGGAGGCTCCACATAAAATTCACGGCGTTACAAAATTCATTGCTTACAGCGGGCTATCGGTTGCTTCCTGCAAAACTTGATAGCGAGTGCCTGCAAGAGTCTTTTCCGGTAGCATTCCCAGCGAGTTTGACCCGCCTGGAATCCCCAATGTCCGAACGCCTGACCCTCCTGCGCCCCGACGACTGGCACATCCATCTTCGTGATGGCGCTGTTTTGCCCCATACCGTCGCTGACGTAGCGCGCACCTTTGCCCGCGCCATCATCATGCCGAACCTCGTGCCGCCGGTACGCAACGCAGAGCAAGCGGATGCCTATCGCCAGCGCATCCTGGCTGCGCGCCCCGCAGGCAGCCGTTTCGAGCCATTGATGGTGCTTTACCTTACCGACGTGACCCAGCCCGAAGACATCCGCGCCGCCAAGGCCAGCGGCTTCGTGCACGCTGCCAAGCTGTACCCGGCCGGCGCCACCACCAACTCCGATTCGGGCGTGACCAGCGTCGACAAGATCTTCCCGGTGCTCGAGGCCATGGCCGAAGTCGGGATGCCCCTGTTGATCCACGGCGAAGTCACACGCGGCGACATCGATGTCTTCGACCGCGAAAAAATCTTCATCGATGAGCACATGCGTCGCGTCGTGGAGCGCTTCCCGACCCTCAAAGTGGTGTTCGAGCACATCACCACAGCGGACGCCGTGCAGTTCGTCAACGAGGCTTCGGCCAACGTCGGCGCGACCATCACCGCGCATCACCTGCTTTACAACCGCAACCACATGCTGGTGGGCGGTATTCGTCCGCACTTCTATTGCCTGCCGATCCTCAAGCGCAACACCCATCAGGTGGCGCTGCTGGATGCAGCGACCAGCGGCAGCAGCAAGTTTTTCCTGGGCACCGACTCGGCGCCTCACGCGCAGCATGCCAAAGAAGCAGCATGCGGTTGCGCGGGCTGCTACACCGCCTTCGCTGCGATCGAGCTGTATGCCGAAGCATTCGAGCAACGCAACGCCTTGGATAAGCTTGAAGGGTTCGCCAGCCTCAACGGCCCAGCGTTCTACGGCCTGCCCGCCAACACCGACACCATTACCCTGGTTCGCGACGAGTGGACGGCGCCTGCCAGCCTGCCGTTCGGCGAGCTGTCCGTTATCCCGCTGCGCGCCGGTGAGAAACTGCGCTGGCGCCTGCTGGAGGAACACGCGTGAGTGAAGACCAATACGACGACGATCAGGAAGGTTCTGGCGGCGGCACAGGCTCCAGGCATCCGATGGCAGCGCGCTTTCGCGGCTACCTGCCGGTCGTTGTCGACGTAGAAACCGGTGGCTTCAACTCGGCCACCGACGCCTTGCTGGAGATTGCGGCCACGACGATCGGCATGGACGAGAAAGGGTTCGTGTTTCCCGAGCACACCTATTTCTTCCGCGTCGAACCGTTCGAAGGCGCCAATATCGAACCGGCAGCCCTGGAGTTCACCGGGATCAAGCTCGACCACCCGTTGCGCATGGCGGTGAGCGAAGAGACGGCATTGACCGATATCTTCCGCGGTATCCGAAAGGCGTTGAAAGCCAACGGCTGCAAGCGCGCGATTCTGGTGGGCCATAACGCCAGCTTCGACCTGGGCTTCCTCAATGCTGCCGTTGCGCGACTGGACATGAAACGTAATCCGTTCCATCCATTCTCAAGTTTCGATACTGCGACGCTGGCAGGCCTCGCCTACGGGCAGACTGTGCTGGCCAAGGCTTGTCAGTCGGCGGACATCGACTTCGACGGTCGTGAGGCTCACTCGGCTCGCTACGACACCGAGAAGACGGCGGAGCTGTTCTGCGGCATCGTCAACCGCTGGAAAGAAATGGGCGGCTGGCACGACTTCAACGACTGAGTGCTGCGCTTGCTGAAAAACCGGCCATTGGGCCGGTTTTTTATTGCACAAACTTGCACGACTCCAGGAAGGCCCGGCACAGAGCGTCTTGGCATCCGCCATCACTCATCATCATGCGGGTCCTCATCTGACCACTCATCGGTCGTCATTGGACGAAGCAGAAGTAGTTTTGACAAGCATTCTCATTAACATTAGTATCTTTCGCATTGAGCAAATAACTCAGCGACGGTTACTTTTTATGTATGTCTGCCTCTGCCAAGGTGTCACCGACGGACAAATCCGCGAAGCGATCATGGAAGGATGCTGCAGCTATCGTGAAGTGCGCGAGACCCTGGGTGTCGCCAGTAAATGTGGGAAATGTGCCTGCCTGGCGAAGGAAGTGGTACGTGAAACCCTGACCGAATTGCAGACCACGCAGGCAGCGCTCGCATATCCCGCAGAATTTTCAGCAGCCTGAGTCAATCGATTTTAGAGAACCGGACCTTGTGTCCGGTTTTTTTATGCCTGTAATTCAATTGCTTAGCGTCAAGATGCGGAACACAAACATTCTTATTCCTATTTATTTTCACTTATTATTCAATAACTTAGGTTTGACACGCGTTTATATCGGGCTCAGACTTGCGGCTTATATACGAACACCTTCGACAGGACCTCGATAATGAAAGGCGACATTACAGTCATCCAGCATCTCAACAAGATCCTCGGAAACGAGCTGGTCGCAATCAACCAGTACTTTCTGCATGCCCGCATGTATGAGGATTGGGGTCTGAACAAGCTGGGCAAGCACGAGTACCACGAATCCATCGACGAGATGAAACACGCGGACAAGCTGATCAAGCGCATCCTGTTCCTGGAAGGCCTGCCTAACCTGCAGGACCTGGGCAAGATCCTGATCGGTGAGCACACCAAGGAAATGCTCGAATGCGACCTGAGGATCGAGCGTAAAGGCCACGCCGACCTCAAGGCGGCGATCGCTCACTGCGAAACCGTGGGTGATTTCGGCAGCCGTGAAATGCTGGAAGATATTCTCGAATCCGAAGAAGAGCATATCGACTGGCTGGAAACCCAGCTGGGCCTGATCGACAAGGTTGGTATCGAGAACTACCTGCAGTCGCAGATGGGCGAAGAAGGCTGATTCCAGCTTCGCAGTCAAAAATGCCCTGCCGGGTGTGAGCCTGGCGGGGCTTTTTTATGCGCGGGTTTCCGCAAATGGCTACCCGCCTTTGTCTGATTTGAGCGATACCCGCGCACAAAAAAGCCCCGCATCTCGATCGAGACCGGGGCTTTTGGGTAACCGGGTGGATCAGGCAGTCGCGTTCTTCTCGACGGCAGCCTTGATCAGCGGTTGCAGTTCACCAGCGGCGTGCATTTCAGCGATGATGTCGCTGCCGCCCACCAGTTCACCGTCGACCCACAGCTGCGGGAAAGTCGGCCAGTTGGCGTATTTTGGCAGGTTGGCGCGGATTTCCGGGTTCTGCAGGATATCGACGTACGCGAACTTTTCGCCACACGCCATCAGTGCCTGAGACGCCTTGGCCGAGAAGCCACACTGCGGGGCATTCGGAGCGCCTTTCATGTAAAGCAGAACGGTGTTTTTGGCAATCTGGTCTTTGATCGTTTCGATGATATCCATGGAGCACCTCGGCTTAACTTTACGACTGTATGAGTCGACACGGTGGCGCATTGTAACGGAATCCCCAGCGTAAAGCTCGGTCTTGGCCTTAGCACGGTGAGAAATATGATGAGCGTCATGCCGCAGCGACGGTCACCGGAACACCATTGAGCGCGGCGTTTCCGGACAAGGCGTCCAGTTGCCGCTCGTCGGTCAGGTCATTGGCGCTGACGCCGGGCTGCCCCCTGGCTATCTCCATTCGCACACCCGCCCTCTCGTGCCCCCAGCCATGGGGCAGGCTCACGACGCCCGGCATCATGTCGGCGCTGCTCGACACCTCCACCTCGATGACGCCAACGCGTGAGCTCACCCGCACACGCTGACCGTCGCTCAGGCCGCGCGTGGCCAGGTCCGCAGGATGCATCAGCAATTGATGACGCGGCTTGCCTTTCACAAGGCGGTGGTAGTTGTGCATCCACGAGTTGTTGCTGCGCACGTGCCGGCGGCCAATCATCAGCAATTCGCCCGCCTGTGGTGTGGATGACTGCGCAAACCGCGCAAGGTCGGCCAGAATCACCGAAGGCGCAGCCTGCACGCGCTGATTCGCCGTTTTCAGGCGGGTCACCAGATTAGGTTGCAATGGCCCCAGATCCAGCCCGTGAGGATGCGCGTACAGCGTTTCCAGCGACAGTCTGTGCGCCGATTCATCGCCGTAAAGTCCGGCACGCAACCCGCGATCGACAATTTGCGCGGGCGACAGCGTCGGCTTCAGCTCACGTCCGGTCCTGGCAGCGAACGCCTGAGCCAGCCCGACGAATATCTCCCAGTCATGCAGTGCACCCTCGGGTTTAGCCAGGATGGCGCGATTGAAACGTGTGACATTGCGCACCGCGAACATGTTGAACGTGGTGTCGTAGTGGTCGTTTTCCAGTGCGGACGTCGAGGGCAGGATCAGGTCGGCGTGTCGCGTGGTTTCGTTGATGTACGGATCGATGCTGAGCATGAAATCCAGACCTTCCAGCGCCTCATCGAGCCTGCGCCCGTTGGGCGTGGACAGCACCGGGTTACCCGCGACCGTGATGAGGGCTTTTACCTGCCCCTCGCCTTCGGTCAGCATCTCTTCGGCCAACGCTGAAACCGGCAGCTCGCCGCTGTATTCCGGCAAGCCCGAAACACGGCTCTGCCAACGATTGAAACCGCCGCCGGATGTCGAAGCCACCAGATCCAGCGCAGGCTGGGTGCACAACGCGCCGCCGGGGCGGTCCAGGTTGCCGGTGACCAGATTGATCAGTTGCACCAGCCAATGACAGAGCGTGCCGAACGCCTGAGTCGAAACCCCCATGCGCCCGTAACAGACCGCACTCCCGGCGCTGGCAAAGTCCCGCGCCAGTTGCCGGATCTGCCCGGCCGGTATGCCGCATCGCGCGCTCATGGCCTCGGCGCTCATCTCGGCAATCGCACTGCGCACCTCGTCCAGCCCATCCACGGCCAGGTGACTCTCGCGGGTCAGGCCCTCGGCGAACAACGTGTGCAACATCCCGAACAGCAATGCCGCATCGCCGCCCGGACGAATGAAAAGGTGCTGATCGGCGATGGCGGCGGTCTCGCTGCGACGCGGATCAACCACGACCACCTTGCCACCTCGCGCCTGAATGGCCTTGAGGCGCTTTTCCACATCGGGGACGGTCATGATGCTGCCGTTGGAAGCCAGCGGATTGCCCCCCAGAATGAGCATGAAGTCTGTGTGATCTATATCGGGAATCGGCAACAGCAAGCCGTGGCCATACATCAGGTAACTGGTGAGGTGATGCGGAAGCTGATCCACCGAAGTCGCCGAGTAGCGGTTGCGTGTTTTCAGCAAGCCGAGAAAGTAGTTGCTGTGGGTCATCAGCCCGTAGTTGTGAACACTGGGGTTACCCTGATACACCGCCACCGCATTTTGCCCGTAACGCTGCTGGACATCGGCCAGACGCTCGGCGACCAGCTCGAAAGCGGCGTGCCATTCGATCGGCTTCCATTGCGTGCCGACGCGCTGCATGGGCTGACGCAAACGATCGGGATCGTTCTGAATATCCTGCAACGCGACGGCCTTGGGGCAGATGTGTCCGCGACTGAACGTATCCAGCGCGTCGCCCTTGATCGAGCTGATCAGCGTCGAGGCATCGTCCTGGCGGGTGGTTTCGATGGCAAGGCCGCAGATGGCCTCACACAGGTGACAGGCCCGGTAGTGAAGAGTCTTGGTCATCGCCAGTCTCATGTTTTTGTGTGGCGATCGAGGCGATCGCGGTTACAAAACTATGGGGCCTGTCGCAGTGCTTCGCCAGAGACTTCAGTGCCGTGAATCGGACGGCATCAGGCGAGCCGATAGCTCGCCGGGGCAATCAGGAGGGAATCAGGACCCCGAGCCACCGATGGGCGTGACGACTTTGCGCTGCATCTGGATCTCGTGAACGGTCTCGACCTGCTCTTGTGACACTTGCACCCCGGTCAGTTCGCCGATCAGACGCCAGTGGTCGTCCAGACCAGAACTGATGGTCGCCATACGGTCGATCATCCGACGGCCTGCCGAGCGCGTGACTTCATCTTCACTGCGCATCAGCTCGAAGGACATCGAGGTCATGGAAGCGGTGAGGTGCGTCAGGGTGCGGGCAGTCAGCCCGAGCAGTTCCGTCAGTTGTTTCTCTTTTGAATCCATTCCTCACCCCCTTTGGAGTACATAAGCGGCCTTTATAACCCACACCGATGTTTTAGGAAACGTCCGGTTTTCCGCGGCGTGAAGCATGTCGCATAAGGCCTTATGCCCGATTTCGACTGTTGCGAATCCAGTAGCAATGCACCGAACGCCACGCGATACAGCGGGCATTCGTCCACCATCGGACCCACAGCGATGGCGTAGAGTGGCAAATTGCCTTCCATCAGGCAACACTCTAGCACCAGCTTGAGGCGGATGTGTTCTGAAACCGCCAATTTTAAGCGACCGAACGTCTGACTGCGGCTTTGAAACATGTCAGGCCTTGGCATCAGGCGACATTTTCTTATACCCTCGCGCCTTCCCTATTCGTCGCCCCGTGCGGCTTTTGCCGCAGGTCTCGCCCGTTTTCCCGATAAAACCCGGCTTAGAGGATCTGCGGTCTGTTGCAGACAAGGTAGTTAATGATGAGCGCAAGGCACTTTCTCTCGATGATGGATTACACGCCCGATGAGCTGGTCGGCGTGATTCGTCGCGGCATTGAGCTGAAGGACCTGCGAAATCGAGGGGTTCTGTTCGAGCCGCTCAAGGGCCGGATCCTGGCGATGATCTTCGAGAAATCTTCGACTCGTACCCGGGTTTCGTTCGAAGCCGGGATGATTCAACTCGGCGGCCAGGCCATTTTTCTCTCTCCTCGGGACACTCAGTTGGGTCGTGGCGAGCCGATTGCCGACGGCGCACGCGTCATGTCGCGGATGGTCGACGCGGTGATGATCCGCACCTTCGCCCATAGCAACCTCACCGAATTCGCCGCTCATTCGCGGGTGCCCGTCATCAACGGTCTGTCCGACGATCTGCATCCCTGCCAGTTATTGGCGGACATGCAGACCTACCTTGAGCATCGTGGCTCGATCAAGGGCAAGACCGTGGCCTGGATCGGCGACGGCAACAACATGTGCAACAGCTATATAGAAGCGGCCATCCAGTTCGACTTCCAGCTGCGCGTCGCCTGCCCCGAGGGTTATGAGCCCAACCCGCAATTCATGGCGCTGGCGGGCGATCGCGTGACGTTGACCCGCGACCCGCGTGAAGCGGTCAAGGGTGCGCATCTGGTCAGCACTGACGTCTGGACCTCCATGGGCCAGGAAGAGGAAACCGCCAAGCGCATCGCCTTGTTCAAACCGTTCCAGGTCACCCGCGCGCTGCTGGACCTGGCAGCCGAAGACGTCGTGTTCATGCACTGCCTGCCAGCGCATCGGGGCGAGGAAATCAGCGAAGACTTGCTCGATGACGTCCGCTCCGTCGCGTGGGATCAGGCCGAAAACCGCCTGCATGCCCAGAAAGCGCTGCTGGAATTCCTTGTCGCGCCGGCCTACACGCCTGAGTGAGTGATGCCATGCTGCTGAAACTGCGCGACCTCGCCTGCGGCTATCAGGACCATCTGGTGGTGCAGAATCTCAACCTGCACCTCAATCCGGGCGACATCGGTTGCCTGCTGGGCTCTTCAGGCTGCGGTAAAACCACGACACTTCGCGCCATTGCCGGCTTCGAACCGGTGCACGAAGGCGAGATCGTGCTGGCGGGCGAAGTCATCTCCAAAGCCGGATTCACCCTGGCGCCGGAGAAGCGTCGAATCGGCATGGTGTTTCAGGACTACGCACTGTTCCCGCACCTCACCGTCGCCGATAACATTGCATTCGGCATCCGCAATCACCCGCGTTTGACGCAGGTCGTTCAGGAAATGCTGGATCTGGTCAATCTCGGCGCGTTGGGCAAGCGCCATCCCCACGAACTGTCCGGCGGTCAGCAGCAACGCGTTGCGCTGGCCCGGGCCCTCGCGCCGGAACCGCAGTTGCTGCTGCTGGACGAGCCGTTTTCCAACCTCGACGGCGAGTTGCGTCGCCGCTTGAGCCATGAAGTGCGCGACATCCTCAAAGCGCGCGGCACCAGCGCGATTCTGGTGACCCACGATCAGGAAGAGGCGTTCGCGGTCAGCGATCATGTCGGCGTGTTCAAGGAAGGCCGGCTGGAACAGTGGGATACGCCTTACAACCTCTATCACGAACCGGCTACGCCTTATGTCGCGAGCTTTGTCGGACAGGGGTATTTCATCCGTGGGCAGATGATTGACGCGGAATCCGTGCAGACCGAACTCGGCATTCTGCGCGGCAATCGCGCCTATCCCGGCATCAGTGGAACGGCGATGGACGTCCTTCTGCGACCCGACGACATCGTGTACACACCGGACAGCGCATTGAAGGCGAAGGTGGCGAGCAAAACATTTCAGGGCGCGTCGACGCTGTATCGCCTGCAATTGCCCACCGGCACTCAGCTGGAGGCGCTGTTTCCGAGCCATGCCGACCTGCGCGCAGGGGACGAAGTCGGCATCAGCGTCTGCGCGGAACACCTGGTCCTGTTCCGCGCCGCGGGCAGCGTGCCAGTGCATCAAGAAGCGACGGTCTGACAAACAGGCTTCAAGCACAGGGTTTTGTGCCTGACCTGATACCGGCAGACGCTGGAATCGTGTGGGGGTGAGCCAACTGTCCTCAACGCCCCTTCGATCAACGGCGTAATACCTGACGCCTTCCCGGCTGAAGCCGGTCCTACACAAAATTCGCAACGTCTGCAGGACCGGCTTCAGCCAGGAAAAGGCCGATGCATGCCGTACAGATGTAGCGTCTGGAATTCAGTCTTCGCGGGCAAGCGCGCTCCTACAGGATTCGTGTCTGGGAGGAGAATCGGGAATGCCCGGAGATCCCTGTGGGAGTGAGCTTGCTCACGATGAGGCCGATATGTTCGCCGGAGAGATATCGCGTGACCATCAGCCTTCGAGTTTTGTGCTCGACACACACCTGGCAACCCCACAAATCCCTTGCAGGAGTGCGCTTGCCCGCGATCTGGCGCGCAGCGGCAGCTGAATCGGATGACGGGGTATGTCAGGCAGACTGCATGGCCGGGCTCTACGACGACTTCGTCGCCGATCGCGGGACAAGCCACGCTCCTACGGGTAGTGCATCACGCCTTCGCGAGCAAGCTCGCTCCCACAGGTTTTGTGCTCGACACGAACCTGGCAACCCCACAAATCCCTTGTAGGAGCGCGGCTTGTCCCGCGATCTGGCGCGCAGCGGCAGCAGAATCGGACGGGGTATGTCAGGCAGACCGCATGGCCGGGCTTTACGACGACTTCGTCGCCGATCGCGGGACAAGCCACGCTCCTACGGGCAGTGCATCAAGCCTTCGCGAGCAAGCTCGCTCCCACAGGTTTTGTGCTTGACCCAATACCAGACGACGCCACAGAAATCGTGTGGGAGTGAGCTTGCTCGCGATGGGGCCGATATGTCCGCCGCAGAGGTATCGCGTGACAGTTAGCCTTCGCGAGCAAGCTCGCTGCCACAGGTGAGTGTCTAGCCGAACGGTTGATCACCCAACCGTCAATGTCCCACTGGCGACCAGTGTCGCGTAGCCGCCGATCTTGACGCGGTCGCCTTCAAGCCTGCAAAACAACTCTCCACCACGGGCTGAACTCTGGTGTGCGGTCAGGCTGAATTTGTTCAGGCGTGACGACCAGTAGGGAATCAGGCAGCAATGGGTCGAGCCGGTGACCGGGTCTTCAGGAATACCGATGGCAGGCGCGAAATAGCGGGACACGAAATCGTAGCGCTCGCCATCACCTTTTGCCGTGATGATCACGCCCGGCCAAGGCAGTCGGGCGATCGCGGCGAGGTCCGGTTTGCAAGCGCGAACCGCCTCTTCCGACTCCAGCACCACCAGCAGCTCCGCCGAGCCCAGCACGTCGACCACTTCTGCATTCAGGGCGCGTTCGATATCGACTGTCACCCCCACTTCGCTCGGCGGCATGGCGGGGAAATCCAGCAGCAACCGGCCGTTCTCGCGCGTCACACTCAATGGGCCCGATTTGCTGACGAACTCGATGGTCTCGGACGCTTCGCCGTATTTCTCAAGCAGCACAAACGCACTGGCCAACGTGGCGTGGCCGCAGAGCGGGACTTCATGGGTCGGGGTGAACCAGCGAATGTGCCAGCCCTGTGCTTCGCGCACGACAAACGCCGTTTCAGAAAGGTTGTGCTCAGCGGCAATGCGCTGCATCAGCTCATCGGTCAGCCATGCATCGAGCCGGTAAACCATGGCCGGGTTGCCCGCGAACGGCCGATCACTGAACGCATCGACCTGATGAAATTCAAGCTGCATGGAAGGCATCCCCAATCATTGTTGTAGGGCGGCGTCCTGCCTCGGTCGCCGCAAAACGGTCGCTGTGCGAATAATCGGAATATTTCTGACGATGCAGAGGAATCATTCGCGGCCAATCTGCGCATAAGTCGCGTTGGTGTGCTGCGCCAGCACTGCTGCGGAAAGCTCGACCTCAAGTCCCCGTCGGCCCGCGCTGACGTAGATGGTGGCAAAAGGTTGAGCGGTCTCGTCAATGAAAGTTCGCAGTCTTTTCTTTTGCCCCAGCGGGCTGATGCCACCGAGCAAATAGCCGGTCGCTCGCTGTGCTGCGCCGGGGTCGGCCATCTCGGCCTTTTTTGCGCCAGCGGCGTGAGCCAGGGCTTTCAGATCGAGCGAGCCTGCAACCGGCACGACCGCCACCAACAATTCGCCTTTTTCAGTGCTGGCCAGCAATGTCTTGAAGACCTGAGCGGGCTGCAGATCGAGCTTTTCTGCCGCTTCCAGCCCGTACGAAGCCGCTTTGGGGTCGTGCTCGTAACTGTGCACCCGATGCTCGGCGCGGGCTTTTTTCAGTAAATCCAGTGCGGGGGTCATGCAGCGCTCCAGAGGACCAGATTGTCTCTTGCTTTCTCCTTTCACTTTATGCCATTTGCTATCAAAACGCCTCTGTTCGGCGCGCTGGCGCGGATAAAATCGACCCTGTCGTCCAGGCCTTGCAGCCGTTCACTTTCGACCTTTGACATTGTTCGTTTACGTCTATATTTTTTCGAATACGAATATTCAGTCGTCCTTCGTGAAGAGCACCGCGCAATCGGTGCGTTTTCGCACGTAAACTGATGGCCAGTCTTCCGGACACCCGCGTTATCACCAGGCAATCGACATGACCGACACCGAAAACAAGAATTACATCATCGCTCTCGACCAAGGTACGACCAGCTCTCGCGCCATCATTTTTGATCGTGACGCCAATGTGGTCAGCACTGCACAGAGCGAGTTCGTTCAGCATTATCCGCAGCCTGGCTGGGTCGAGCACGACCCGATGGAAATCTTCGCCACCCAGACCGCCTGCATGACCAAAGTGCTGGCGCAGGCCAATCTGCATCACAATCAGATTGCTGCCATCGGCATCACCAACCAGCGGGAAACCACGGTGGTCTGGGAGAAGGACAGCGGGCGTCCGATCTATAACGCGGTCGTCTGGCAATGCCGACGCAGCACGGAAATCTGCCAGCAGCTCAAGCGCGACGGTCTTGAGGACTACATCAAGCAGACCACCGGCCTGGTCATCGATCCGTACTTTTCCGGCAGCAAGCTGAAATGGATTCTCGACCACGTCGAAGGCAGCCGGGAACGCGCGCGCCGAGGCGAGCTGCTGTTCGGCACCGTCGATAGCTGGCTGATCTGGAAATTCACCGGCGGCAAGGTGCATGTCACCGACTACACCAACGCCTCACGCACGATGATGTTCAACATCCACACCCTGGAATGGGATCAGCGGATGCTGGAAGTGCTCGACGTGCCGAGGGAGATGCTCCCCGAGGTCAAGTCCTCATCTGAAGTGTACGGTCACAGCAAAAGCGGGATTGCCATCGCCGGTATCGCAGGCGACCAGCAATCGGCGCTGTTCGGTCAGATGTGCGTAGAGCCCGGTCAGGCCAAGAACACCTACGGCACCGGTTGCTTCCTGTTGATGAACACCGGCAAGAAAGCCGTCAAGTCGAACCACGGCCTGCTCACCACCATCGGCTGCGGACCGCGCGGCGAAGTGGCTTATGCGCTGGAGGGCGCGGTATTCAACGGCGGGTCGACGGTGCAATGGCTGCGCGACGAGTTGAAGATCGTCAACGACTCGATGGACACCGAATATTTCGCCACCAAGGTGAAGAACAGCAACGGGGTGTATCTGGTTCCGGCGTTCACCGGGCTGGGCGCGCCATACTGGGATCCCTACGCACGCGGAGCGCTGTTCGGCCTGACGCGCGGCGTGAAAGTCGATCACATCATTCGCGCAGCACTGGAGTCCATCGCGTATCAGACCCGCGATGTGCTGGATGCCATGCAGCAAGACGCCGGTGAACCGCTCAAGGCGCTGCGCGTCGACGGCGGCGCGGTGGCGAACAACTTCCTGATGCAGTTCCAGGCGGACATCCTCGGAACTCAGGTGGAGCGCCCGAAAATGCGTGAGACCACCGCGCTGGGTGCCGCTTATCTTGCAGGGCTGGCGATCGGCTTCTGGAGCGGGCTGGATGAGCTGAAGGACAAGGCCGTGATCGAGCGCAAGTTCGAGCCGCAGTGCGACGAAGCCGAGAAGGAAAAACTCTATGCGGGCTGGCGCAAGGCCGTTGAACGCACGCGCGACTGGGAGCCTCACGAAGAGGCGGAATGAGCACATACGCCGTGTTTGACCTGAGGGAGCTCGCTCCCACAGGTTGAACTGACGTGCAGATTTTTCCGGCTGACAGGTAATGGCTGCCTGCGGCATCATGGGCGCCCTTGCCCGAAGGAAAAAAAATGAATCTGCCACCCCGTCAACAGCAGATCCTCGAGCTGGTCCGTGAGCGCGGCTATGTCAGCATCGAGGAAATGGCGCAATTGTTCGTCGTGACCCCGCAAACCATCCGCCGCGACATCAATCAGCTGGCAGAAATGAACCTGCTGCGCCGCTACCACGGTGGTGCCGCTTACGACTCCAGCATCGAAAACACGGCTTACGCGATGCGCGCCGACCAGATGCGCGATGAAAAACAACGCATCGCCGAAGCCATCGCGGCCCAGATTCCCGACCACGCCTCGCTGTTCATCAACATCGGCACCACCACTGAATCCATCGCTCGCGCGCTGCTGAATCACAACCACCTGAAAATCATCACCAACAACCTGCATGTTGCGTCGATTCTCAGCGGCAAGGATGATTTCGAGGTCCTGCTGGCGGGCGGCAATGTGCGCCGCGACGGCGGGGTGGTGGGTCAGGCCAGCGTCGACTTCATCACGCAGTTCAAGGTCGATTTCGCCTTGGTAGGGATCAGCGGCATCGACGAAGACGGCAGCCTGCTGGACTTCGACTACCAGGAAGTGCGGGTTTCCCAAGCAATCATCGCCAATGCCCGGCAGGTCATTCTGGCCGCCGACTCCAGCAAGTTCGGCCGCAACGCCATGGTTCGGCTCGGCCCCATCACGTTGATCGACTGCCTGGTAACCGATCAGGCGCCGGTGCCGGCGCTGGCCCAGCTGCTGACGCAGAACAAGATCCGGCTGGAAGTGGTTTAGCCTCCTCCTGCCCCGCCTGCGTCTGCCCTGAGACGCAGGATGGCTGCGCGCTGCCGCGCTCTTTGACCTCCCTCCTCAATCAATCGCAAGTCGCGTGTCGCGTGTCGCGTCCATGCTCCATCGGAGCAACGCTCCAATGTTCGATATTGTTCTTTTCCTGCCTCTCCAATCAGTATTTTCAATCAATACTGAGTGGTTCGTTGCTCGTTATTGCGCTACTATTTTCGGAAATGAACATAAATGTTCGAATTCGCCTTTCAAACGAGCGCCTTTGACGACAGGCGTCACCGAATCCACACAGGAGGCCCCGATGGCCAGCGCCACTTTGCCCACCCCACCCCTTTCAGAAGTCTATGACATCGCCGTTATCGGCGGTGGTATCAACGGTGTCGGCATTGCGGCGGACGCATCGGGGCGTGGCCTTTCTGTTTTCCTGTGCGAAAAGGACGACTTGGCCAGCCATACGTCATCCGCCAGCAGCAAACTGATCCATGGCGGTCTGCGTTATCTGGAGCATTACGAGTTCCGCCTGGTGCGCGAAGCACTGGCCGAACGCGAGGTGCTCCTGGAAAAGGCTCCACATATCGTCAAACCCATGCGATTCGTGCTGCCCCACCGCCCGCATTTGCGTCCGGCATGGATGATTCGCGCCGGCCTGTTCCTTTATGACCACCTGGGCAAACGCGAAAAGCTTCCTGCGTCGAAGAACCTGCGCTTTGGTGCTGACAGTCCGCTGAACAGCACCATCACTCGCGGCTTCGAATACTCGGATTGCTGGGTCGACGACGCGCGTCTGGTCGTACTCAACGCCATGGCCGCTCGTGAAAAAGGCGCTCATATCCATACCCAGACCCGCTGCCTGAGCGCCCGACGCAGCGGCGGCCTGTGGCACCTGAACATGGAACGCGTGGATGGCAGCCTGTTCTCCATTCGTGCCAAAGCGCTGGTGAATGCGGCGGGTCCGTGGGTGGCCAAGTTCATTCGTGAAGACTTGAAGCTCGAGTCTCAATACGGCATCCGTTTGATTCAGGGCAGCCACCTGATCGTGCCGAAACTCTATGAAGGCGAGAATGCATTCATTCTGCAGAACGAAGACCAGCGCATCGTATTCGCGATTCCTTATCTGGAGCGCTTCACCATCATCGGCACGACCGATCGCGAGTACACCGGCGATCCGGCCAAGGTGGCGATCACTGAAGGCGAAACCGATTACCTGCTGAAAATCGTCAACGAGCACTTTAAAAAGCAGCTTAGCCGCGATGACATCATCCGCACTTATTCGGGTGTGCGACCGCTTTGCAACGACGAGTCGGACAATCCGTCAGCGATCACGCGCGATTACACGCTTTCTCTGTCGGGAAGCGCTGAAGAGGCGCCGATTCTCTCGGTCTTCGGCGGCAAGCTGACGACCTATCGCAAGCTGGCCGAATCGGCAATGCAGCAACTGGCGCCGTTCTTCCCGCAGATGAAGCCGAGCTGGACCGCCAAATCCAGCCTGCCGGGTGGCGAAAGCATGAGCACGCCAGCGGCACTGGCCGCCGAGCTCAAGCAGCGTTTCAGCTGGCTGCCGGCCGACATCGCCAGCCGCTGGGCGATTACCTACGGTTCGCGCAGCTGGCGCATCGTCGAAGGCGCGCGGGATCTGACAGACCTGGGCGAGCACCTTGGCGGAGGTCTGTACAGTCGTGAGGTTGATTATCTGTGCAGCGAAGAGTGGGCGGCCAAAGCCGAAGACATTCTGTGGCGCCGTACCAAGCTGGGCCTGTTCACCACGCCTGAAGAACAGCAGAACGTCCAGACTTACCTAGATAAAGTGGCACGGAATAAAGGTGCCATCGAGGCGGCATAAATCAATACCAAACATTGTAGAGCGAGCTTGCTCACGAAGAATGCCTGTCAGACGCAACGTAAGTGTGATCAGTAATGGCCCCTCGTGAGCAAGCTCACTCCCACAGTGATTAAACGACGTCGCTTGCATCCCATTCGGATTTCCGAACACCCCTTCCCCGCCTATTCGGCATTCCGTACGCCCCATCCCCTCCTCGCTGCAGAAAAAAATTAAATCCCGTTATTTTTCAGCCTCTTAGCCACTGTCACGCGCCTGGCATGACTCATGCTCTACACTCTTTCACGATTGCTCCGATGTAGCGTGCCGCCTGGTTGGGCCGCCGTTGTAGCGTTCTGAAACGATAGGGCCGACCCAACACCGGACCCATAAAAAAAACAATGTCGAGGATAAACAGATGCGTATCGTTCCCCACCTCCTGGGCGCAGCCATCGCTGCCGCCGTTTTGATCAGCACCCCAGTGTCCGCTGCCGAGCTGACCGGAACCCTGAAGAAAATCAGCGATTCAGGCACCATCACCCTCGGTCACCGCGACTCTTCGATTCCTTTCTCGTATATCGCTGACGCTTCCGGCAAGCCAGTCGGTTACTCCCACGACATTCAGCAGGCAATCGTCGAAGCGATCAAAAAAGACCTGAACAAGCCTGATCTGAACGTCAAGTACAACCTGGTCACTTCTCAGACCCGTATTCCGCTGGTGCAGAACGGCACCGTCGACGTTGAATGTGGTTCGACCACCAACAACGCCGAGCGCGCGCAGCAAGTCGACTTCTCGGTCGGCATCTTCGAAATCGGTACCAGGCTGCTGACCAAAGTCGGCTCGCCGTACAACGACTTCGATGACCTCAAGGGCAAGAACGTCGTGACCACCGCTGGCACCACGTCCGAGCGCATCATCAAATCGATGAACGCTGACAAGCAGATGGGCATGAACGTCATCTCCGCCAAAGACCACGGCGAGTCCTTCCAGATGCTGGAATCGGGTCGTGCCGTTGCCTTTATGATGGACGACGCACTGTTGGCGGGCGAAATGGCCAAGGCCAAAAAGCCGACCGACTGGCACGTGACCGGCACGCCGCAATCCTATGAAATCTACGGCTGCATGGTTCGCAAGGATGATCCTGCGTTCAAGAAAGCCGTCGACGACGCGATTGTCGGCCTCTACAAATCGGGCGAGATCAACAAGATCTACGACAAGTGGTTCACCCAGCCGATTCCTCCAAAAGGCCTGAACCTGAGCTTCCCGATGAGCGAAGAGCTCAAGAAGCTGATTGCCAACCCGAACGACAAGCCGGCCCCAGACAAGAAGGCCTGAGCCCTTCGCCGCAAACCATAAGAACGTAAAAGCCTGATTCCCGGGAAGACCCAGTGTTTTCCCGGGAGCCGCTGCAAAGCGCATGCGTGCATAACGATCGATCAGAGGGGAGACCCTGATGAATTACAACTGGGACTGGGGCGTGTTCTTCAAGTCCACTGGCGTTGGCAGCGAGACCTATCTGGACTGGTACATCACCGGTCTGGGCTGGACAATCGCCATTGCCGTCGCCGCCTGGATCATCGCGTTAATCCTGGGCTCGGTGCTCGGGGTCATGCGTACGGTGCCTAACCGCATCGTTTCTTCCATCGCCACGATCTACGTGGAAATATTCCGTAATGTGCCACTGCTGGTGCAACTGTTCATCTGGTACTTCCTGGTGCCCGATCTGCTGCCCGAAAACCTGCAAGAGTGGTACAAGCAAGACCTCAACCCGACCACCTCGGCATTCCTGAGCGTTGTCGTCTGTCTGGGCCTGTTCACTGCCGCACGGGTTTGCGAACAAGTGCGTACGGGCATCCAGGCGCTGCCGCCCGGCCAGGAATCAGCCGCGCGCGCCATGGGCTTCAAACTGCCGCAGATCTACTGGAACGTGCTGCTGCCGCAGGCCTACCGAATCATCATTCCGCCGCTCACCTCCGAATTCCTGAACGTGTTCAAAAACTCGTCCGTGGCGTCGCTGATCGGCCTGATGGAGTTGCTGGCGCAGACCAAACAGACCGCCGAGTTCTCCGCGAACCTGTTCGAAGCGTTCACCCTGGCCACGCTGATCTATTTCACCCTGAACATGAGCCTGATGCTGCTCATGCGCCTGGTCGAGAAGAAAGTCGCCGTGCCCGGCCTGATCTCCGTGGGAGGTAAATAATGGACTTCTCTGGAGTAATTCCGGCCATTCCAGGCATGTGGAACGGCATGGTCATGACCCTGCAACTGATGGTCATGGGTGTGATTGGCGGTATCGCGATCGGCACGCTGCTGGCGCTGATGCGGCTGTCGTCGAACAAACTGCTGTCGCGCATCGCCGGTGCCTACGTCAACTATTTCCGTTCGATTCCGCTGCTGCTGGTCATCACCTGGTTCTACCTGGCGGTGCCCTTCGTGCTGCGCTGGATCACCGGGCAAGACACGCCGGTCGGCGCGTTCACCTCCTGCGTCGTGGCGTTCATGATGTTCGAGGCGGCCTACTTCTGCGAAATCGTGCGCGCCGGTGTGCAATCGATCTCTCGCGGCCAGATGGGCGCAGCTCAGGCGCTGGGCATGACCTACAGCCAGATGATGCGCCTGATCATCCTGCCGCAGGCCTTCCGCAAGATGACCCCGCTGCTGCTGCAGCAAAGCATCATCCTGTTTCAGGACACCTCGCTGGTGTACACGGTGGGGCTGGTCGACTTCCTCAACTCGGCGCGTTCGAGCGGCGACATCATCGGTCGCTCCAATGAATTCCTGATCGTCGCAGGTCTTGTCTATTTCACGATCAGCTTCGCGGCATCGCGTCTGGTCAAGCTCATGCAGAAAAGGTTAGCCGTATGATTTCCATCAAAAATATCAACAAGTGGTATGGGGACTTCCAGGTGCTGACCGATTGCAGCACCGAGGTCAAGAAAGGCGAAGTGATCGTGGTCTGCGGGCCCTCGGGCTCGGGCAAATCAACCCTGATCAAATGCGTCAATGCGCTTGAGCCCTTCCAGAAAGGCGACATTGTGGTCGACGGCACGTCCATCGCCGACCCGAAAACCAATCTGCCGAAACTGCGTTCGCGGGTTGGCATGGTGTTCCAGCATTTCGAGCTGTTTCCGCACCTGACCATCACTGAAAACCTGACCATCGCGCAGATCAAGGTCTTGGGCCGCAGCAAGGAAGAGGCCACCAAAAAGGGCCTGCAATTGCTCGAGCGCGTCGGCCTGTCGGCCCATGCCCACAAGCATCCAGGCCAGTTGTCCGGTGGTCAGCAGCAGCGTGTGGCGATCGCCCGCGCGCTGGCGATGGATCCGGTGGTCATGCTGTTCGACGAACCGACCTCCGCGCTGGACCCGGAAATGGTCAACGAAGTGCTCGACGTGATGGTGCAACTCGCCCATGAAGGCATGACCATGATGTGCGTGACCCACGAGATGGGCTTCGCTCGCAAAGTCGCCGACCGGGTGATTTTCATGGACAAGGGCCAGATCGTCGAGGACTGCGCCAAGGAAGAGTTCTTCGGTGACGTCAACGCACGCTCCGAACGTGCCCAGCAGTTCCTCAACAAGATCCTGCAGCATTAATTGATTCACGCCTCACAAGGGCAAAAAACCACCCGCCGCCCGTACTCGATCATCAATGACACGGGCGGCTGGCCGGTCCAGGACGACTGTGATGAAATGCGATCCACCTCTTAGCGCGCCGCCATCACTTGCCGTGAAACCCCGCCTGATCCGCCACCTGTTTCTGCCGCCGCTGGTCATTCTGCTGATGATCGCGCTGGGCTACGTCACCTATCTGTACAGCGAAAAGAACGGCATCAAGGCGCTGAGCGAAAATGGCGAACGTCAGCTCGAACTGCACGCGCGCACCGTCGAAAGTGAAATCAACAAGTACAACTATCTGCCCAGCGTGCTGGAGCTCGAATCCAACGTTTCCGATCTGCTCAACGACCCCTCGCCGGAGTTGCGCAGCAAGGTCAATGACTACCTCGAAGGCCTCAATCGCCGCAGCCGCAGTCGCGCCATCTACGTGCTCGACACCACGGGCCGTGTGCTGGCGACCAGTAACTGGCGCGACGCCGACAGCTATCTGGGCGAAGACCTGTCGTTCCGGGCTTATTATCAGGACGCGATTCGCGGACTGCCGGGGCGCTTCTACGGCATCGGCAGCACCACCGGCGAGCCCGGTTATTACCTGGCCCACGGGCTGGAAGAGAAAGGCAAGATCATCGGCGTCGCCGTGATCAAGGTACGCCTGGAAGCGCTGGAAGAGCGCTGGCAGCGGGCGCGCCTGGAGGCTTTCGTCAGCGACGAAAACGGCATCATCATTCTTTCCAGCGATCCTGCGCGGCGGCTCAAATCCGTTCGCCCGCTGACGGCCGACATCAAGGAGCGTCTGGCGCGCAGCCTGCAATATTACTGGTGGCCGCTTAACGAGCTGGTGCCGCTGGAGCGCGAATCCATTGCCGATGGCGTCGAAAAGCTGACTTTCCCGGCCAACAGCAGCGTCGACCACGAACACACGGTGGTCAGCTATCTGGCGCAGACGCGCGATCTGGCCGACACCCCCTGGCACCTGACACTGCTCACCCCGCTCGAGGACCTGCGCCGGGAAGCCGCCAATCAAGGCATGCTAGTGGCGGTGGCCTGCGCCTTGGCGATGTTTCTGCTGATCGCCTGGAATGAGCGGCGCAAGGTGATCTCCACACGCCTTGCGGCCCGGGAAGCACTGGAAGAGGCCAACAACGAACTCGAGCGTCGGATTACCGAACGCACCGCCGATCTGCGCGCGAGCAACGAGCGGTTGAAGGGTCAGATCCGCGAACGTCGCCAGGCCGAGGAGACGTTGCGTCAGGCTCAGGACGAGCTGGTACAGGCCGGAAAACTCGCCGCCATCGGCCAGATGTCCACCAGCATCGCTCACGAACTCAATCAGCCTCTTGCGGCATTACGCACGCTGTCGGGAAATACGGTGCGCTTTCTCGAACGCGGCGCGCTGGAGACCGCGAGCACCAATTTGCGCACGATCAACGATCTGGTTGACCGGATGGGTCGCATCACCGCCAGCCTGCGCGCCTTCGCCCGTCGCGGCGAAGACAAGGGCCAGGCGTCACTGACCAAGGCGGTCGACGCAGCGCTGCAACTGTTGGCCGGTCGGCTGGAAAGCCACGCGCCGGAGCTGCGTCAGCAACTCGATGACGTGGAACTGGCGATCGACCAGACCCGCCTGGAACAGATTCTGGTGAACCTGATCGGCAACGCGCTGGACGCCATGCAGGCGCAGCCATTGCCGGTGCTGTGGCTGGAGGGCGAGGTGTTCGAGGGCCGTTATCGGTTACGCGTGCGCGACAACGGTCATGGCATCGACGCCGAGGCACGCAAGCATTTGTTCGAGCCATTTTTCACCACCAAACCCGGCGAACAAGGCCTGGGACTGGGTCTGACCCTGTCGGCAAGCCTCGCCGCCGCGGCAGGCGGCAGCCTCAACGCCGAAGACCCGGCAGAAGGCGGGACGATGTTCGTACTGGTCTTGCCTTTGGTGGCGACTGGAATGTCGTCTCCATGATGCATCTGACCGCCCACTCTCCTGTAGGAGCGCGCTTGCCCGCGATTGCAGTCTGTCAGTCACCACTTTCAAACGTGATGAACAGCATTCTCGGGCAAGCGCGGCCTACGAATACGGATGAAGCATACACATGAACACTGAACTGACCGTTCTGATCGTCGAGGACGACCCCCACGTGTTGCTTGGCTGTCAGCAGGCGCTGGCGCTGGAAGACATTCATAGTCAGGGGGTGGGCAGCGCCGAGGAAGCGCTGTCGTTGGTCGGCGATAACTTTGCAGGCATTGTCATCAGCGATATCCGCCTGCCCGGCATCGACGGCCTTGAACTGCTCAAACGTCTCAAAGCGCGCGACCGCACGTTGCCGGTGGTGCTGATCACCGGTCATGGCGATGTCTCGATGGCGGTCGGGGCGATGCGCGACGGCGCATACGACTTCATGGAAAAACCCTTTTCGCCCGAACGCCTGGTGGACGTTGCCCGCCGCGCGCTGGAGCAGCGTGGCCTGGCTCGCGAGGTGTGGTCGTTGCGTCGCCAATTGGCCGAGCGCGATTCGCTGGAAGGCAGAATCATCGGCCGCTCTGCTGCCATGCAGAACCTGCGTGCCCTGATCGCCAATGTCGCTGACACCTCGGCCAACGTGCTGATCGAAGGCGAGACAGGCACCGGCAAAGAGTTGGTCGCCCGTTGCCTGCACGATTTCAGTCGGCGCCACAGCAATCAGTTCGTCGCGCTGAACTGCGGCGGATTGCCGGAAAACCTGTTTGAAAGTGAAATCTTCGGTCATGAAGCCAATGCGTTCACCGGCGCCGGCAAGCGCAGGATCGGCAAGATCGAGCACGCTCACAACGGCACGCTGTTCCTCGATGAAGTGGAAAGCATGCCGATCAATCTACAGATCAAACTGCTGCGCGTGCTGCAGGAGCGCACCCTGGAACGGCTGGGCTCCAACCAGAGTGTCGCGGTGGATTGCCGGGTCATCGCGGCCACCAAATCGGACCTGAACGAACTGAGCAAAGCCAGCCAGTTTCGCAGCGACCTGTACTACCGCCTCAACGTCGTGACGCTGGAACTGCCACCGCTGCGCGAACGCCGCGAGGACATCCTGCAACTGTTCGAGCATTTCCTGCAGTTGTCGTCGCTGCGTTTCGACCGGGAGCCGCCGCAGCTCGATGCGCAGACTCTGTCGTCACTGATGAGCCACGACTGGCCGGGCAACGTGCGTGAACTGCGCAACGTTGCCGAGCGTTATGCGCTGGGACTTCCGGCGTTCAAGAAGTCGGGGCTGTCGGCGAGCAGCCAGAGCCTCGGGTTTTCCGAGGCAGTGGAAGCGTTCGAAAAAAACTTGCTCAGTGAGGCGCTGCAACGCAGCGGGGGGAACCTGAGTCAGGCCAGCCAGGAGCTGAGCATGGCCAAGACCACGTTGTTCGACAAAGTGAAAAAGTACGGATTGGGCTGAGGTCAATCCTGTAGGAGCGCGCTTGCCCGCGATGGCGGCCAAGCGCACGAACCTACTGTTGCGCGTTCCCGATCAGCTCATCCACCTCGTCGGTCTTCGGCGCTGTCGCCGGTCCCCAGCGCGTAACGGCAATCGCCGCCGCCGCGTTGGCACGCAGTGCCGCTTCTTCCGCCGACAGTCCGGCCGCCAGCCCCGCCAGCAACACGCCGGCATGAGCGTCGCCTGCGCCGTTGGTGTCAATGGCCTTCACCGGGAATCCGCGCACGTGCTGGGTATGGTTTGCCTGGCGAATCCAGCAACCCTGCGGCCCGTCGCGGACCACAATCAGCGCGTCCTGATTCAGCCACCGCGCCAAGGTCTCCAGCGCATCGGCAATGGCGTTGCACCGAGTGAAACGCAACGCTTCCTCGCAATTGCTGGTCCACAGCGAGATAACCGGCAGAACAGCCTGCATTTCGGCGCCATCTGGCGAATTCACCAGCGGCCCCGGATCGAACACCACGCCAGTCCCCTGCGGCAGCGTCCCCAACCAGTCGAGCAGCGTGGGGACCTTGTTCGGGTGCAACAGGCTGTAGCCGCTGACGAAAACGTAGTCCTCAGGCTGCACCGAGACATCACGCAGGTCGTCTTCCGACAAACCACCTTCTGCCCCGACATAGGAGATAAAGGAACGCTCGGCCGAAGGCTCGATCAGTGCAACCGACAAGCCCGTGTCCTGCTCATCGGCACTGGCCGCAGCGAACTCGATGCCTTCCTCGGTCATGGCCTGACGGGCGAGGTCACCGAAGCGACCCTTCCCGTGACGCCCGAGATAGCGTGTCTGCATGCCGTTGCGACAGGCAGCGGCCATGACGTTGAAGCCACCACCGGTCTCGAATCTGGCGGAGCTGGCGAGCACATCGCCCCCCGAGCGCGGCAGCGTGTCGAGCGCCATGACCAGATCAACCACGACCTGGCCGGTGTACAGCAATCTAGCGGGCATGAGCAGCCTCTTCGTTGACGACGCGGCGATCGCGCGAACCGCCGAGAATCGCGTACAGACCGCCCGCCACTATGAATGTCACGATCCAGCCCAGACCGTTATGGCCGAACCAGGAATCTGACAGAAAGCCTTTGAACAGCACGTTTTCCGGCGTGGTCGCGACCGTCGTGAAGCTGAAACCCAGCACGATCGCCAAGGCCCACGCGCCCACCGCGCGCCACTCCACGCCGCCGCGATACCAGTAGGCGCTGCGCGGCGAGACATCCATGAGGTCTTTGGCCGAGTAGTAATGGCGATGAATGAGGTCGACGACGAAGATCCCGACCCACGCCGTGATCGGCACTGCCAGCATCGAAATGAAGGTGATGAACGGGCCGTAGAAACTGTCTGCGATCAGCATGAAGTAAATCGACCCGGCGAAGATGGCCACGATGTCGACGATCACTGCGTGCACGCGCTTGATCTTCAAGCCCAGCGTCAGCGTGGTCAGGCCTGCCGAATACACGGACAGGTTGTTCGACAGCAGCAGACCACCGAAAGCAGTGATCAGATAAGGCACCGCCATCCAGGTCGGCAGCAGCTCGCGAATTGCAATGATCGGGTCGGTGGCCGAGGCCAGATGATCGTTGCCCACCGAGAGCAGGCCGCCGAGGGTGATCAGCAACACCAGTGGAATGCCTGCACCGAACGCCGCAGACGCAACCAGCCCCGCAGCCCTCACGCTGCGATGCTGATAACGCGACATGTCGGCGCCAGCGTTGGCCCAGCCGATACCGGTGCCGGCGGCCATGGTGCCGACGCCGATGATCATCGCGCTCAAGGGCGCCGGTGTCGCGTTGAACACCGCCGTCCAGTCGATGTGCGCAATCAGGAAGCCGCCGACGATGATGTTCAGCGCACCGAAAATGTAGGTCGCCCACTTCTGGATCACCAGCAATGTCGCGTGGCCGAGACCGGATACGGTCAGCGTCATCAGCACGAAGATGGCTATGAACACCAGCGTAAGACCCGGCGCGCTCTTCGCTTCGACCGGCGTGCCGAAGAGGATCGAGCACAGCGACAGCAGTACGAAAGCGGCCGTCGTGGTGTTGACTGTTTCCCAGCCCAGGCGGGACATCAATGAAACGATGGTAGGACCGATGTTGCCACGCACCCCAAAAATGGCACGGGACAATGTCAAGCTTGGCGCCCTGCCGCGTCGGCCTGCGATGGAGATCACCCCGACCACGGCGAAGGAGCCCGCAGCTCCCAGAATCGCCACGATGATGGCCTGCCAGATCGATAAGCCACGAAATGCCACGAGTGTCGCACCCAACGGCAAGCCGAGAATGCTGATGTTGGCGGCGAACCAGACCCAGAAGAGCTGCAGCGGATGACCGTTGCATTCGTTTTCCGGTACGGGCTCGATACCGCGTGTTTCAAGCTGTCCTGCGCCCTGATTGGCGTTGGATGACGTCATTGGAAATGCTCCTGTTGCCATTTGTTCTGGTTGTGGGCAGTACGCAAAGCAAACGACGTCCGTGTCAGCATGGGGCTTTCTGGACAGCAAGAGGCCCCGGATCGCCGCTGTGATCAGCGACGACGTGTGTCTTATTCATATCAGTGCTCTGGCGTCGGCCGGCTCAGGCCGCGCGCAGGATCAACAGGTTTTCGACCAGCGTTGTGAGGTCGAGATCGTTCACTGTGCGGATCTGCTCGATCATGGCGTGCGGCCAGGCATTCATGCCCTGGCAAGCGCCGAGCATGGCGCCGAGCACCGCTGCGATGGTGTCGGTGTCGCCGCCCAGACTCGCGGCCATACACAGCGCATCGAACGCATCGAGCCTTGCGCTCGCCACTTGATGCGCAATGGCGAACGCTGCGATCACCGACTCCTGCGACGCCACCGACGTGCCAATGACGTCGTAAATCACATCGGGCAACTCCTCGTTGCTGCAATCGGCGCAGAGCGTCTGGGCCCAGCGGATACGCGGACCGATACGCGCGCCAGCGATCCAGTAACCGAAACGCTCGGCCTGATCGGCGATGCGCGCGCCGACAGTCAAGGCGTCGCTCAGACTGGCGCCATTGATCCCTGCCGACACCACGGCCGCGACCGCGGCGGCGCTGGAGATACCCAGATTGGTATTATGGGTGACTTGGCACGCCTGTTTGACCGACTCAACGAAAGCCGCTTCCTCAGCCACGTCGAAAGCGATGCCAATCGGTGCAATGCGCATCGCCGCGCCATTTGTCGTGCCGAAACGCCCAGCTTCTTCAGGGCTATGACCTGCCAGAATCATTTCGATCGCACGCTTTGTCGACGGGCCAAGCAGGTCCTGCGAACCCTTGGCCTGCATCACGGCTTCCCACTCGATCAGGCTCTGTGCCAGGTCCGAAGGGACGATGCGCCCTCCCCCTTCGACCAGTAACTCACCCACCAGCACCGCTTGCTCGGTGTCATCGGTGATCGAACCTGCGGCCATGTTCGGAGCAATCGGCTGGTCGGCATCGGCTGCCGTCAGCGTGGTGATACGGTTGAAACGTTGCTTGATCTGCTCGCGACTCAGCGACTGCGTGGGCATACCCAGTGCGTCGCCGAGGGCCAGGCCATAGAAAGCGGCCAGGCTTCGGTCGCGAATGTCGATCAGTGCGGTCATGTGGACGATCCAAAAGCCAGATGCAGTCGAAAATGCACGGGATCCAGAAGGCTCTCCACGTGCTCCATGAAACGTTCGCGACGATCAAAGGTGGTTCGAGTGGCCTTGAGAAACACCGAGCCGGGCTCGCGCAACATTAACGTCGCATCGTCCTTGCTCAAAGGCTCCGCTCCGATCCACTGATCGCCCCGGTCACCGACGAATCCATGGGCGGCCATGGTCACCGTCAGCGAATCATCGATCAGGCCATCGCGCGGCAGATTCTCCAGGCCGTCACTGGCCGGAATCAGGACGCGCTCCAGCGATACCACACTGCCATCAGCCGCCGTACGACGACGATCCAGCGCGATGAAATCCGCCGTTCCGAAACGACCCGCAAGGTCCGGGCGCTGCACAGCCACCAGTCGCAATATTTCGGTCGTCACCCTGGCACCGGTATCGGCCAGAGCTTGCGCCCAGCCGGCGCGCTGATCGAGCGAAATACCGTCGTACGTGACAATCGATCCCACGCCTGTCTGGGTCGCGATGTAGTTGCGCCGCTTGAGTTCGGACAGCGCCTCGCGCAGCGTGCCGCGACTGACATTGAATTCCTGAGCGAGCATGTTCTCGCCGGGCAGCAACTCCCCGGAGCCCATCTGGCCGGTTTCAATGCGTCGGGCGAGCTCATCGACCACGCGTTTTTTCTTGTCGAATCGAACCTGTCTAATCATGTACAAATTGATATCCGAAAGTGGTTGATGGGAGCAAGTGATTTTTTATTTGCAATCGAAGATTTGTTACATCCGTTACATCGCATTACGAGCGCGCATTGCCCCTTTTAAAGAATGCGAAGGTGACAGATGACGCCCGCGGACACACGCGTGACTGGGCAGAGCGTCCGTCAGCGTAGCTCATCACTGCGCCGGGTCGATCACGCTCGATTGTTCGCTGACGATCTGACGAATGGCGCTGACGAACACGTCGACAGGCTGCCCGCCGGACACCGCGTACTGGTCATTGAAGACGAGGGTGGGCACCGAGCTGACACCTCGCGAAACCCAGAGTTGTTCAAGCTCCCGTACCTGGACCGCGTAATCGTCGGACGCCAGCACCGCTTCGGCACGCATCCGATCCAGCCCGACTTTCTGTGCGATGTCGGCAAGCACCTTGTGGGACGACACATCGGCGTGATGACTGAAATAGGCGGTAAACAGGGCCTCTTTCAGGGCCTGTTGCTGCCCTTCAAGCTCAGCCCAGTGAAGCAGGCGGTGAGCATCGAAGGTGTTGTAGATCCTCCGCTCGCCCTGCATGAAGACAAAGCCCAGCTCGGCACCACGCTGACGAATGTTTTCGGCATTGGCCTGATACTGCTCGCGGCTGGAACCATATTTTTCAGCGATGTGCTCGAAGATTTCCTGCCCTTGCGGGCCCATGTTCGGGTTCAGTTCGAAAGGTTGAAAGTGAATCGTGGCCTGGACTTCATCGCCCAGATGCTCCAGCGCATGGTCCAGGGCGCGTAGACCGATGATGCACCAAGGGCAGGAAACGTCGGAAATGAAGTCGATCTTCAGCGGAGTGCTCATGGCAGCCTCGTGCAAATGAGGGAAAACGCCACGATACGCCGATCAGGCTGACACACAAACCTGTGCGCTGCCTGCTGTCATCAAAGTTGCGCCACGTGGGACGCATCCTCGCGGTGCTCACGCAGGTATGGCAACACGGCCGCGAGCAACGGCGCCTTGAATGCCTCCTGAAAACGATGGGCAAGGCCTGGAATCAGCTTCAGCTGACTGCCCTGGATATGCGCGGCCACATGAATGCCGTGCATCACGGGCAGCAGTGGATCAGCCGTCCCGTGCACCACCAGCGTTGGCACCCGCAGACGATTCAATAACTCCACTCGACTGGGTTCAGCGAGGATCGCCAGAATCTGCCGCTTCACGCCCTCAGGATTAAACGCACGGTCGTAGGAAATCGCCGCTTGCTGGAGCAGTTTCTGTCGATCGTCCTTGACCTCAGGACTGCCGAGCGCGGCCAGCAAATCAGCCTGTTGTTCCAGCGCGCTCTGCCGATCCGGCGCGCCACGGCGGGCCAGTAACTGAAGCAGCGCCGGGCTCGCCATTGGCAGTCCCGGCGCACCTGAACTGGTCATGATCAGCGTCAGACTCTCCACGCGCTTGGGCGCCATGTCGGCCAGATGCTGCGCAATCATCCCGCCCATGCTCGCCCCCAGCACGTGGAATTGCTGAATGCGCAAAACGTCCATCAGGCCCAACGCATCCTGCGCCATGTCGGTCAACGAGTACGGCGCGGACACCGGCAAACCGATTTTGTAGCGCAGCACTTCGTAGGTCAGGTTCGCGTTGCCAGGTGTCTGCACCCAGGTCGACAGTCCGACGTCGCGATTGTCGTAGCGAATCACCCGGAAACCCTGCTGACACAGCGCGACGACGACCTCGTCGGGCCAGTGAATCAATTGCCCGCCCAGCCCCATCACCAGCAGCAGCGCAGGGTCGGAATCCTGACCGATGCTCTGGTAAGCCAGGTGCACGTCGTCAAGCTCCGCCACTTGCGTGGGAACGTCAACATCGCATCGAGAGGCCGCAAAAGACGGCAAGCTGCACATCAGCGCAGCCAGAAAGAAGAAAAACCGCATGGAAAACACCGAACCGCAGAACCCCAGTAGGCCGCGAGTCTGATGAAGTTTTCAGATGCGCGCTGCCACAGTTGCATGACAGTTTGATGAAGGGAGCCGAGTGGTAGGCAAACGGGGCGTACTGTCACCCTGTACAGCCCTGGCGCACGGGTTGGAGGCGATATCGACAGCGACGCTCACATGAGACAAACTCATCACATTCGTCCCGACCACAAAATTCATTCATGGAGCGCCTGGGTGCTTGAGATCCGCCATCTGAAAACGTTGCACGCCCTTCGCGAGACCGACAGCCTGGTGGACGCCGCCGACCGGCTGCATCTGACCCAGTCCGCGTTGTCGCACCAGTTCAAGGAACTCGAAGAGCGCATGGGCATGCCGCTGTTCGTGCGCAAGACTAAACCGGTTCGCTTCACCAGCGCGGGGTTGCGTCTGTTGCAACTCGCCGACTCGGTGCTGCCGCAGTTGCGTCATGCGGAACGCGATATTTCTCGCCTGGCGGGCGGCGTAGCCGGACGTCTGCACATGGCAATCGAATGCCACAGCTGTTTCCAGTGGTTGATGCCGACCATCGACCAGTTCCGCGATGCCTGGCCTGAGGTCGAACTGGACCTGGCCTCCGGCTTCGCATTCGCCCCGCTGCCCGCTCTGGCGCGAGGCGATCTTGATCTGGTGGTGACTTCCGATCCGCTCGACCTGGCAGGCATTACCTATGTGCCGCTGTTTACCTATGAAGCGATGCTTGCCGTTGCCAATCAGCACCCGCTGGCCGCGCGCCCCTACGTGGTGCCGGAAGATCTGGCCAGCGAGACACTCATCACGTACCCCGTGGAGCGAGACCGGCTGGATATTTTCACGCGCTTCCTCGAACCTGCGGATGTCGAACCGGCGCAGGTCCGCACCTCGGAGCTGACGGTGATGATGATGCAGCTTGTGGCCAGCGGCCGCGGCGTCTGTGGGATGCCGCACTGGGCGCTGCACGAATACAGCTCAAGGGGCTATGTGAAAGCCAAACGGCTGGGGGAAAAGGGACTGTTCGCCACGCTCTATGCGGCGATTCGTACAGATATGCTGGATGCGCCCTACATGCGGGACTTCCTGCTGACGGCAAAGGACACGTCGTTTTCGACGCTGGATGGCGTCAGCGCGGTACGCTGAGCCAGCGTGTCCTGGGCAGACCGCAAGAACGCAGGGTGAAACGCGGTCGTTTCACCCTCGACACAGCGTCGATCAGGCTGTCTGCAGCGTTCGGTACAGCGGCAGGATGGCGTCGCGGGTCAGCGGCGCGAGTTCGAGATGGCCGACATCGCCAGCGTCAACCCAAACGACTTCTTCGATTTCTGCCGCTGGCACAACGTCTTGCTCGACCTGCACGCGGTACAGCTGGCAATTGACCTCGTGACCGGGTTCGTTGGCCGCGACAGCGGAAAATTCGCCGAGAAACCCGGCGTCTTCGGTCGCTATCACCAGCCCCAGTTCCTCGTTCAACTCACGGGCCAAGGCCTGAACCGCGGATTCGCCGGCGTCGATTTTGCCACCCGGCTGCATGAACGCCTGCGTACCGCGCTTGCGCACCAGCAGGGTTCTGTCGTCGGGCCCGATCAGCAACGCTGCAGCAATACGAATCGTCTTCACAGCACCACCTCGGTTTTCAGCGCGCGGGTTTCCTCGGCCCGCTCCAGCGCCAGTACGATCAGCCTGTCGATGAGCTCGGGATAGCTCAGGCCGCTCGCCTGCCACAATTTGGGATACATGCTGATGGAGGTGAAACCGGGGATCGTGTTGATTTCGTTGATAATGATTTCCCGCGCTTCAGTGACGAAGAAATCGACCCGGGACAGACCTGCGCAGCCGAGCACGCGGTAGGCCTGCAACGCGACTTCTCGGACTTCGTCGCTCAAACCGTCGGGCAATTGCGCCGGGATCGCGATGCGCGCCTGGCCATCATTCAGGTACTTGGTGTCGTAGGCGTAAAACTCATCGTTGGCGACCACTTCACCGCACACGCTGACCTGAGGTTCGTGGTTGCCCAGCACGGCGCACTCCACTTCACGGCCAACGATACCCTGCTCGATCAACACCTTGTTGTCGTACTCGAAGGCAAGCTTCAACGCCTGCAGATAGCTGGCCTCGTCCGTCACCTTGCTCACGCCCACTGACGAGCCCTGACACGCGGGTTTGACGAACAGCGGCAATCCAAGCTGCGCCGAGACGCTGACGAAATCCACGGATTCGCCGCGATGAAGCACCACAAATGGCGCCACGGCGATCCCAGCGTCGCGCAACAAACGCTTGGTCACATCCTTGTCCATGCACGCAGCGGAACCCAGCACATCGGGGCCGACGAAGGGAATATCCAGCAGACGCAACATGCCCTGCAGGCAACCGTCTTCGCCGAAGCTGCCGTGAATCAGCGGGAATACGACGTCAATGCGCGGGACTTCCAGCCCGGTTTCCACTTCAACGAACTGCGGCCCTTGCGCGCCGGGCATCAGAGACAGCAGACGGCCAGACTCACTGAGCTTGATATGGGCCGGATCCGAGGCATTCTGCAGGTAATCACGCTCGTCGAAGCGCAGCCAGTGGCCTTGCTTGTCGATACCGATGAGGGTGACGTAGTAGTTGTTGCGATCAATCGCATTGATCACGTTGCGCGCCGATTGCAACGACACTTCATGTTCGGAGGATTGCCCACCGAAAACGATGGCGACTGACTTTTTCAAAGGGATGGCTCCTGGATTTCAGGTCGCAGAGCTAAAAGCAATTTGCGCCGTTAGTCCAGTGCCACGGTCATCTGCTGGACGGAATGCAGACGTGAAACGCAGACAAAAAACCCGCGCCTGGCGTGCCGCAAAGCGACATTTCAAGCGCGGGCGCAGCACCGGTCATTCAGCTTTTTTCGCGCCGGAGCCAAAGGTCGCGAAGCGTTTGTTGAACCCTGCGATACGGCCTTCGGTGGTGGTCTTGCGCTGCTGCCCGGTGTACATCGGGTGCGAGGCGCTGGACACGTCGAGGGCGACGTAGGGATAGGTGTTACCGTCCGTGTGCTTTTGAGTGCGATCGGTATCGACGGTGGAGCCGATCAGGAAGTACACATCGGCAGCGGTGTCGTGAAACAGGACCTGACGGTAGTCGGGATGGATATCGGCTTTCATGGCGCTCTCCAGATGTAAGTAATCATGTAATACGTTATACAGTAACACGAGAAAGAAGTTCAATCGAACCATTTTGTAACCGTTACAACTTTAGTCTTTGCTCTCATGCCCCCTGCCGCTAATGTTCGCGCCGCTGAAGCCAGCCCGGATTACCGGGAACGGAATCGAACCGCCACCAGGAGGTAATGCCATGTACATGATCGACCGATATGAACTGACCATCCCAGGCCACATGCGCCTGGTCGACGCACGGAGCGCGCTGAATCATCTTGAGCGTCTGGTGCAGTCCACGGAAGAACCGCTGGGAAGGGACCAGCTTGTCGACTCGCTGACACCGCTGGTGGAAGCGCTGAACGACGCCGCTGACGACGTCCGCGCAATCAACGGTCACGACGCATTCATGCGCCAGGCCTGCGAGTGGAATTACATCGCGCTGTCGCCATCGGAACGAGAGATGTTGCATCAGATTCGCTGCTGCAACGACGACGGGAAGAAGGACATCTGCAAAATGGTCAGCGAAACCATGAACCGCAAACCAATGCCCGAACCGAAGTAACAACGGCCACCGCCGCGGTTCAGTGGCGCAGGCGACATCCACACAGCAAAAAAAGGCGCACCCAACGGGCGCGCCTCGCTGTGATCAGGTCGCTTCCTGAAAGTCCATTTCAGGCGGCTGGCGACGAAAACCGCCGGTCAGCCAGGCCAGATAGACACAACCCACCGCAAGCCAGCTCACGCCCAGGATGATCGCCAACCTGTCCAGACTGACCATCAGCCAGAGATCGGCAATCAGACCGATCAACGGGCAGACGAGAAATAGCAACAGTTCACGCAAGCCGCGCTTTTCCCCCGCGATCCAGTAATGAAAGATCACCGACAGGTTGACCAGGCTGAACGCCAGAAACGCACCGAAGTTGATGAATGAGGTCGACGTGGTCACGTCCAGTTTCAACGCCAGCAACGCGACGACCGCGCACAAGAGAATGCTGTTGACCGGCGTGCCGAAGCGCTCGCTCAGCCGGGCGAAGAAGGATTTCGGCAGGACGCCGTCGCGACCCATCGCGTAGAGCAGGCGCGAACCGCTGGCCTGCGCCGAAAGCCCAGACGCGAACTGGCCAACGATCAGACCGATCATGAAAATGGTCACGAATACATCGCCGCCGATGTTGCGCGCAATTTCGTAAGCGGCCGAATCGACGTTGTCGAATTGCGCCGATGGGTGAGCCAGTTGCACGAAGTACGACACACCCACGAAGATCAGCCCGCCGATCAGCGTAATGAGCATGATGGCTTTGGGAATCGTGCGCCGCGGATCTCTGGTTTCTTCGGTCAGCGTGCTGACAGCGTCAAAGCCCAGGAACGAATAACAGGCAATCGCCGCACCGCTCATGATCAACGGCATCTGCATGTCGCCATTCAGGAAAGGGATGAGCGTCCACAACGGCTTGCTGGCGTCGCCAGCGATGTAATGGATAGAGAGCGCCACGAAAGCCGCCAGCACCAGGAACTGCACGATCATCAGCAAGGCATTGACCGTGTTGGCCAGTTTCAGGCCGACGATATTGATCAGGCTGGTGACGACGATGAACGCCAGCACCCAGAGCGGCTGCGGCACCGAAGGAAACGCCGAACCCAGGTATGCGGCGCCGATCAACCAGATCGCCATCGGCAGGAACAGGTAGTCCAGCAAGACTGCCCAGCCCGCGATGAAACCGAGCTTCGGGCTGATCGCCTTGCGCACGTAGCTGTAAGCAGAACCGGCGACGGGAAAGGCCGAAGCCATACGGCCGTAGCTCATTGCGGTGAAGAACATGGCGACCAGCGCCGCCAGATACGAAGCCGGAACCATGCCGCCGGTGGACTGCGCCAGGATTCCGAATGTCCCGAGCACGATGATGGGGGTCATATAGGCGATGCCGAACAGCACCACCGACCCTAACGAAAGGGTGCGTTGCAAACGAGCCATGAGCGACTACTCCGAATTTATAGGTTTTATGGCAGAGAAAAGTTCGGCAGAACAAAGGCGTTTCTTTTATTGAGTGACGCGGTGATCGTCGAGGGATTGCGCCCGGCGACGATCACTGATGACTTTTTATGGGTGCTTCGGAATCAACAGTTCGCGGATGCCATCGGGCCGCTCGATCACTTCGCCCGGCAGGCGCAGGCGCTGGTCGTCCAGATAGCGGTAGTCGCGACGGGCAGCCTGCAACTGCTCCAGATCGAGTTCGACGCTGAACTGCTCTTCGTCACGTCCTGCTTCGTGCAACAGCGTGCCGAACGGGTCGACCAACGCACTGCCGCCGGCGAATACCAGGCCGCCGTCGCCCTCGCCCACGCGGTTGACCATGAGCGCGAACGCCTGGTTTTCCTGGGCGCGCGCCATGATCGCGGTGCGATGCGTTGGGCCGTACGGGTCCATGTTGCCGTTGGTGACGATAATCAACTCGGCCCCCAACTGGGCCAAGGCGCGGGCCGACTCGGGAAATTCGATGTCATAGCAGATCAGCATGCCGACGCGCACGCCGTTCCAGAGGCAGGTTGCATAGCGATCACCTGCGCTGAACACGCCTCGGTCAGAGGCCCACAAATGGGTTTTGCGATAGCGCAGCGCGACGCCTTCAGGGGTGATCAGCAACGTGGTGTTGTAGAAACGCCCCTGGTCATTCTCGGCCATGCCGATCACGACCGAGACGTCCCGCGCTCGGGCTGCCTGAACAATTGCGCGCACGGTCGGACCGTCGAGGGGCTCGGACACGTCAGCGACGGTTTCGCTGGAAGGGAAGCCCATCAGATGGGTCTCCGGGAACACGATCAGCGCGGTATCGCTGGCGCACGCAGCAATTGCGTTCAACGCCTTTTTCAGGTTGTGCGCCGTGGCGTTGTCCTGGCCCGTCAGTTGGGCTAATTCCACCTTCATGGGTTCTCCTTATTAGAGTCACGTAGCCGATCGGGCACAAAATGCTGGCCTGAACATTGGCTCTGCGGGCAGTATGCGCATCAGCAAGTGTCACGGGGTATTACGCAGCTGTAGTAACCCATTAGGGGTAGATCAATGACAATCGCACTTCAGGACATTGCCTGGCATCGCTCGGTCGCGCAGTTGATCGAAGCGCTTGACCGCCCCAACTTCTGGGCGCAACTGGTACGCCTGCTGGGTCAGTACGTCAGCTTCGATAGTTGGGTGTCGCTGCAATTCAGCTCTGGCCAACGGCCCCACGTATTCGCCGAATGCCCGGCTGAGGACGGCAGCCCCGATCAATTGTTCCAGGACTATCTCAAAGGCCTGTACCTGCTGGACCCCTTCTACATCGCCAGTCGCGAGCGCTCACAAAGCGGTCTGTTTCGGCTTGCAGAAGTCGCGCCGGAGCATTTCGAACTGACCGAGTACTACCAGCGATACTTTCGTCTGAATGTCGTCGCCGATGAAATACAGTTCAATTGCCAGCTCGATCAGGACCGAACGCTCTGCCTTTCGCTGGGTTCGACGCAACGTTACAGCGCCGAGCAGATCGCCCTGCTGTCAACGATCCAACCGTGGGTCATTGCGCTGCTGCGCCAACGCCTGCCGTTTGAGCTGGCGGAAAAGACGTCCGATAACGAACCGGTCATCGCCCAGCAGCCCGGCGCCGACTGGCGTATCCAGCTGGAGGCCTCGGTGCAGCAAAGTCGCGGAGCACAGTTGACCGCCAGGGAGCTGGACGTGGGCCGCCTGATGCTCAGCGGTTGTTCGAGTAAGGAAATCGCACGCAAACTGGATATCTCCGCCGAAACCGTGCGGGTTCACAAAAAGCACATCTACAGCAAGCTCGGGATCAAATCACAGTCCGAGCTGTTTTCGATTTTTCTTCAGGCGCAGAGCGCGTGAAGCGAAACACAGTCTTGCCGAAACAAGGCGCGGCACAGCGCTCTCTCCCTTAACCGTGTAAAGACCAGGACCGCCTATGAGCTTGTCGCTTCTAAGTCGCTACGCCGTATTCGTCGGCTGCGTATTGTTCACCCTGTTCAGCCTTCCGTTTCTGTACCACGAATGGCTTTGGCCGTTCACCCTCACCACGGCAGTGTTGAGCCTGATCGGGCTGTTCGACCTGATCCAGGTGCCACACTCGATACGTCGCAACTACCCGATTCTTGGCAACATCCGCTACGCCGTCGAGACCATCCGACCGGAGATCCGCCAGTACCTGCTGGAATCCGACAGCGACGCCCTGCCCTTCTCCCGCGCTCAACGTTCGCTGGTTTATGCACGCGCGAAAAATGAATCGGCCGACAAACCGTTTGGCACCTTGATCGACGTCTATCAGACCGGTTTCGAATTCATCAGCCATTCCATGCGCCCGGCGCCGTTGGCCGACCCGAACCAGTTCCGCGTGACAGTGGGCGGCCCGCAATGCGCTCAGCCGTATTCCGCGTCGATCTTCAACATCTCCGCCATGAGCTTCGGCTCATTGAGCGCCAACGCAATCCGCGCGCTGAACAAGGGTGCAAAACTGGGCAACTTCGCCCACGACACCGGCGAAGGCAGCATCAGCCCCTACCATCGTGAAAACGGTGGCGATCTGACTTGGGAACTGGGCAGTGGCTACTTCGGATGCCGTACCGCCGATGGCCGCTTCGATCCGGAACGCTTTGCGAAACAGGCGCAGGATCCTCAGGTGCGGATGATCGAGATCAAGATGAGCCAAGGCGCCAAGCCGGGCCACGGCGGCATTCTGCCCAAGCACAAAGTCACTCAGGAAATCGCCGAGACGCGCGGGATTCCCATGGGCGAAGACTGCATTTCGCCCTCTCGGCACAGTGCGTTTTCGACGCCCACCGAATTGATGCAGTTCATTGCGCAATTGCGTGAGCTGTCCGGCGGCAAACCGGTGGGCTTCAAGTTGTGCCTGGGCCACCCGTGGGAATTCATGGGCATCGCCAAGGCCATGCTGGAAACCGGGATTCTTCCGGACTTCATCGTCATCGATGGCACCGAAGGTGGCACCGGAGCCGCACCCGTGGAATTCACCGACCACATGGGCGTGCCGATGCGCGAGGGCCTGTTGTTCGTGCACAACACGCTGGTGGGCCTGAACCTGCGCGACAAGATCAAGCTGGGCGCCAGCGGCAAAATCGTCAGCGCGTTCGACATCGCCAGCGTGCTGTCCATCGGCGCTGACTGGGCCAACTCGGCGCGCGGGTTCATGTTCGCCATCGGCTGCATCCAGTCGCAAAGCTGCCACACCAACAAATGCCCGACCGGCGTCGCCACTCAGGATCCGCTGCGCCAGCGCGCGCTGGTGGTTCCGGACAAAGCCCAGCGGGTGTTCAACTTCCACCGCAACACGCTTCACGCGTTGGCCGAAATGCTCGCCGCGGCCGGTCTGGACTCGCCATCGCAACTGGAAGGCAAGCATCTGGTGCGCCGCATGTCCGCCACTGAGGTCAAACTGTTCTCTCAGTCACACGTCTTCTTGCAGCCTGGGCAGTTGCTCAATGGCGTGGTCGATGACAGCTTTTACTCACGCATGTGGCGCATGGCGCGGGCCGACAGCTTCGAGCCCAATGATATCGATTGATCGATTCGCCTTCGCCACTGAATGGAAGTCGCTATTGCCAGCAGCGTGTTGAACACGCTGTTGGCGCAGCTGCGCAGGGCTGCTCCAGCCCTGTTCCAGAGCGGCCGGTTGAGACATCCTGTAATATTCAACCTTTGCCTTTACCCCCTAAAAGCCCCACCCTTCGCGCCGCCGATCAGCCCTGGCTGTCGCTGCGGAACCAAGGCCTCCATTAGCCTATCTTCTTTAAACACATTGCAAGAGCTCCACCGTCATGACGAACGGACGCGACCATCGAATCGACTTCTTTCGAGGTTTGGCGCTGATCTTCATTTTTTGGGATCACGTACCGGACAACCCTTTCGCGCAGCTGACCCTGCGCAACTTCGGCTTCAGCGACGCGGCTGAAGTCTTCGTTTTCCTCGCCGGTTATGCCGCTGTTCTGGCCTATGGCCGTGTCGCCCAGCGCGACGGTTATGCTGTTGCCTGCCTGCGCATCCTGCGACGCACGTGGGTGCTTTATGTGGCGCATATCTTCCTGCTGACCCTGCTGATGGGCATCGTATTCGTTGCCAACAACCACGTCGAAACCCGCGACATGGTGCGCGAGATGGGCCTCGAATATTTTGTCGGCAATCCGCAACAGGCGCTGGCCGACGAATTGCTGCTGCGCTTCAAACCCAACCTCACCGACCCGTTGCCGCTTTACATCCTGCTGATGGGAGCGTTGCCGCTGATCTTGCCGATCATGCTGCGCAACGCTGCCGTCGCCGTCGGCCTATCGATCTCGCTGTACATGATGGTGCCGCTGTTCGGCTGGAACCTGCGCGCCTATGAAGGCGGCGGTTACTGGTACTTCAACCCGGTCGCCTGGCAATTGATCTTCGTGCTCGGCGGCGCCTTCGCCATGCACACACAAAAACCGATGACCGTTCGTTCTGGCGAGCGCCCGTTGTGGCAACAGCCGCTGTTTATGGGCGCCGCGCTTTACCTGTTGATCGCGGCAAACATCGCGCTGCTCTGGAAATTCCCGGAGGTGCACGACGCCTTGCTGCCCAAAGCGTTCACCGACCTGATCTATCCGATCGACAAAACTAACCTCTCTCCACTGCGCCTGCTGCACTTCGTCGCGCTGGTCTACGTGGTCGCCAAACTGCTGCCCGCCTCACATGCGTGGCTGGACAACTGGCCTGCCCAGCAAACCTGCCGCATGGGCCGCTACTCTCTGGAGATCTTCTGCCTGGGCGTGCTCCTCGCTCCCCTGGCTGACGGCATCAACGCGCTGGCAGGTGACATCTGGCAAATGCGCGTGATCACCGCCCTGCTGGGCCTGGGGCTGATGTTGCTGCTGTCCAACTGGCTGGAATTGAACAAGCGACTGGGCAGCCCGAAGAGAGCGCAGGTGGTGCAGGTCTGAGAACGGGTTCTCACTGAACGAAACCCTCGGAATTTTCCTACTGGTTTATCAGGCAAAGCTTTTTCGCATGCGGCCGTTATGCGAAGAAGGTACGGGTAAATCAGCGAGGAAATAATGGATATCACTCTTCGGGTCAGCGTCCCGAAGAGGAATGCCGACCGAATCCGCAACAAGGCCTGACTGGACGTCGTGACGTCGTCTTACTCAGGTAATAATCGAAATAATATAGAAACAGGATACTTCTACCCATCACTGCAGCCCAGGAAGTGAAAATCTGACGTCGAGCTCGAAACCACAGCCGGTCGCCCCCGCCTGCTGCGCCCCCGAGGGAAATTCACAAATCCCTCACCCTCCCCACCCAGCGTCTAAGCTTGTAGTCAGGTGCGATTAACAGGTTTAACCGGGCCAACGATATGGGCGCTTTCTGGCATTCCGATACGAAGAAGACTGCGGTTACGGCTGACAGTCAGGGGGAATCTCCAATGCCTGTGAGCCCGAGACAGAGGCAGTATGTCTGGCGGGTCGTCTGGGTTGTGTTGCTGATGGCGATGGTAGCTCTGGGGTTTGCTGTTGCCTCGGAGGTGCGCAGTTCCAGACTGCAGGCCCGCGAGTTCAGTGATTTTGCCAGGGACCTCAGCTACACCGTGGAACCGGGCGCAAGCGATGCGATTGTCTACCCAGGCGACGGCCCGTTCGATAAGCGGTTGGGTTATTCGGCGCTTGGGGAGTTTCTGCCACGTCTGCTCAAGCGCGATTACCTGATCAGCGCGCAGGCGCGGTTCTCCCCCAGTATGCTGTCCTACGCCAACCGCGGTTTCTTCGTGCCTTATCAAGAGAAAAGCCAGTCTGGCTTGACGATCACGGACTGCCGCGGCGATGCCCTCTATCAATACACCTACCCTCAGCAGCTTTACCCGACCTTTGCGGCAATCCCGCCGGTGCTGGTCAACAGCCTGTTATTCATCGAAAACCGCGACCTGCTCGATGCCGGTCAGCCGCAGGCCAACCCGGCCGTCGACTGGCCCCGGTTCCTCAAAGCCGCCGTGTCTCAGGTCGCCAAGGCAGTTGGCTTGCCCGGGCAATCGGCGGGTGGCAGCACGCTTGCCACGCAACTTGAGAAATACCGTCATTCGCCTGATGGCTTGACGCAATCCGGCAGCGAGAAGATCCGTCAGATGGTGTCCGCCAGCGTGCGGGCCTATCAACCAGGGCCGCAAACCCTTGAAGCCCGGGAGCGTGTCGTGCGTGACTACCTCAACAGCGTGCCGCTTTCTGCTGTGCCGGGCCACGGAGAGGTCCACGGCATGGCTGAGGGGCTGCGGGTCTGGTACGGCGCAGACTTCGACCGCACCAACCAGTTGCTCATGGCAGCGGGCAACGATGCGAAGACCCTCGCCGCACAGGGGCTTGCGCTGCGCGAAGTGCTGTCACTGGTGATCGCGCAACGGCGGCCTTCGCACTTTCTGGCAAAAGGCCGAAAGGAACTGGCGGACCTGACCGACAGCCACATTCGTCTGCTGGCGCAGAACAAAGTCATCGACCCGCCGCTGGCCGACGCTGCGCTCGCGGCGACCGTGACCTATCGCGACTGGGTGCAGCAGCCTACCGTGCAGCCTATCGAAACCAACAAGGGGATAACGGTCGCGCGCAATCGCCTGTCGAACATGCTGGATCGCCCGCTCTACGATCTTGATCGTCTGGACCTGTCCGCAACCAGCACCTTGCAAAACGATCTGCAAATCAGTGTCGGCCAGTACTTGCGGGACCTGGCGAATCCTGAATTCGCAGGCAAGCTGGGCCTGATCGGTGAGCACTTGCTCACGCCCACCAGCACCCAGGCGGTGCGCTACAGCTTTACGCTGTTCGAACGGGACATCGACGGCTCGCGTGTGCGCGTGCAGACCGACAGCACCGATCAGCCGTTCGACATCAACGAGGGGAGCAAGCTGGAGTTGGGCTCGACCGCGAAAATGCGGGTGTTGACCACTTACCTGCAGGTCATCGCCGAACTCCACGACAAGTACGCGGGCATGAGCAATGCCGAACTCAAGAAAGTCCCGGTCGAGGATCCTGACCGGCTGAGCCGGTGGGCGCTGGACTACTTGATGCAGAACAAGGACCGCGACCTGTCGAAGATGCTGGCCGCAGCACTGGACCGCAAGTATTCCGCAAGCCCAGGCGAAAGCTTTTTCACTGGCGGCGGCATGCACCACTTCAACAACTTCCGGCGGGAAGACAACGCGCGCAATCCTACGCTGCGCGAGGCGTTGCGTGAGTCGATCAACCTGCCGTTCATTCGGCTGATGCGTGACCTGGTGCGCTACACCACGTATCAGGGACCGAACAACAGTGCCGTGTTGCTCAAGGACGACAGCGATCCGCGACGTCAGGAGTACCTGGCGGAATTCGCCGATCGCGAGGGCACATCGTTCCTGCTGCGGTTCTGGAAACGCTACAAGAACAAGTCGACGCAGGACCGGCTCGATACGTTTCTCGACAGCGTTCATCCCTCTGCCAGCCGGCTCGCCGCCGTGCATCGCTATCTGCTGCCCGAAGCCAGCCAGAGTGCTTTCAACGCATTTGTACGGGCCCATGCCGTGGCGGACAAAACCAGGCCTGGGCTGACCGAGAAGCGTCTGGACGAGCTGTATTACGCCTACGGCCCGGGCAAGTTTGATCTGCCGGATCAAGGCTACATCGCCCGCGTTCACCCGCTGGAACTGTGGCTGGTCGGCTACCTGCTGCAAAACCCTGATGCCAAGTTCAAGGACGCCGTCGCCGCCAGTCGTTTCGAGCGTCAGGAGGTGTACAGCTGGCTGTTCAAGAGTCGGCACAAGAGCGCTCGGGACAGTCGCATCCGGACGATGCTGGAGATCGAAGCCTTTCTGGATATCCACCAGCGCTGGCAGCGTCTGGGCTATCCATTCGATCATCTGGTGCCCTCGCTTGCGACGGCGATAGGCAGCTCCGGCGATCGCCCTGCCGCGTTGGCCGAGCTGATCGGGATCATTCAGAACGACGGCGTGCGCTTGCCCGTTCTGCGTATCGACAGCCTGCATTTCGCCGCCGGAACGCCTTACGAAACGCAGCTGAACAACAACCCGGAACTGGGCAAGCGCGTGCTGTCTTCCCAAGTGGCGGCCGCCATGCGCGAGGCGTTGTCCCAGGTGGTCGACGCGGGTACGGCAAGGCGCGTCTCCGGAAGCTTCAAGCTGCAGGACGGGACGACCCTGGCGATGGGCGGCAAGACCGGGACAGGCGACAACCGCATCGAAAGCATTGGCTCCGGCGGGCGCATTCTGGCGTCCAAGGCGATCAACCGGACCGCCACCTTCGTGTTCTTCATCGGCGATAACCATTTCGGCACGCTCACCGCTTACGTGCCCGGTCGTGCGGCCGAGAGTTTCAAGTTCACTTCCGCTTTGCCCGTTCAGGTGCTCAAAGGCATGGCGCCGATCCTGAATCTGTATCTGGAACCGGGCACGTACAGCCAGTGCAAAGCGCCTGCGGCGACGCAGGTGGCGAGCATCTACTGACCGCCAAACGAGAACCGTTCGTCTTAACGTCTCTTGCGGAAGCATTAAGATATATCTTAAGGTATATCTAACTGTAACGAGAGATGAAAAGCGATGAGAGACCACTCACACGATCACCCCCACCATCACCGGCCGCATTTCGGCGAACATGGCGACAGCCGCGACGGTTTCGAGAAACGGACCGGCCGCGAACGCGGCGGACGCGGGCCGCGTGTTTTTGCGCCCGGCGACCTGAAGCTGCTGCTGCTCGCCTTGATTTCCGACCAGCCTTGCCACGGCTACGATCTGATCCGGCAGATCGAGGGCATGTTCGACGGCGCCTATAGCCCGAGCCCCGGCGTGATCTACCCGACGCTGACCTTCCTGGAAGAAAGCGAGCTGATCCTCGGCGACGCCGAGGCAGGCAAGAAGCGTTACCAGATCACCGCGACCGGGCAGCAATTCCTTGCAGAACAGGCCGTCGCGCTGGACGGCGTGAAGATGCGCATCGATGTCAGTAAGCGCTCGCTGCGGGGACACGACCGTCCGCCGGAAATCCACGAGGCTGTGCATAACCTGCGTCACGCCCTGCAGATGCATCACGGTCGCTGGAGCCCGGAAGAAATCATCCGCGTTCGCGACCTGTTGAACGAAACCGCCAAAGCCGTCGTCGACGGTCCAGTCAAGCCGTCGGAGACGTCCGTATGAATTCACAGCAGTCGATCCATCGAGTCAGCCACGAGATCAAGCGCCGCAAGCTTCAGGTGTTGCGCGTCACGGACATCACGCCGCGAATGCGCCGCGTCACGTTGCACGGACCGGAGCTGGCCGGCTTCATCAGCCTGGGCACCGACGACCACGTCAAACTGCTATTCGCGACCACGCCGCAGGAACAAGCGGCGCTGGACAGCTTCATGCCTGGGCAGAACAGCGAAGGGCCAAAGCCTGCGATGCGGGACTACACGCCACGCCGCTATGACGCGGCATCGGGCGAGCTGGACATCGATTTCGTCCTGCACGGCGAAGGTCCGGCCGCCACCTGGGCCGCTCAGGCTCAAGCCGGGCAGTTTCTGTACATCGCCGGCCCGCGCGGCTCGATGATTGTCCCGGACATGTTCGACAGTTATCTGCTGATCGGCGATGAAACCGCCCTGCCGGCCATCGCCCGCCGCCTGGAGGAACTGCCCGCCAACCGCCGCGCGCAGGTCGTCATCGAGATCGAAGACGACGCAGAGCGTCAGACCTTGAACAGCAAGGCCCAGGTGGACGTGATCTGGGTGCTGCGCGGGGAGCGCGACCTGTTGGAGGTGACACGCCAGCTGACCTTACCCGAAGGTACGCTGTATGCCTGGGTGGCGACAGAATCAGGCCTGTCGCGCAAAGTTCGTCGCGTATTGCTCGATGAATTCGGGCTTGATGAAGCATCGGTCAAAGCGGCAGGCTACTGGCGCATCGAAGGTTCGGACGAGCAATAACCCTGACACCGCGGGACGTCGAGGGGATCGCAGCTATTCCCTTCGACGCCTGGACCTGTCGATCAGCAGGATCAACAACCCGATTCCGACGAACCCCGCCAGCACCCCGAATGCATTGATCAATGCACTCGTCACCCCCAGCGTGCCGATGTCCAGAAACGGATAGAGGTAGTCGCCGTAGATGTCCCCGCGAAACAGTAAGTACGCAAAATACAGCGCCGGATAGAGCATCCACAGCAGCACGTGGTTCAGACGCAGCACGCCCCTCGCGACGTACAGCCACCAATACCCCAGAAACAGCAGCGGCATGACGTCGTGGAGCAACTCGTCAGCGACCCACTGCCAGCCCTGCGGGCTCCATAAATGGCGCAGCAGCAGGCTGTAAGCGACGCCGACCAGCAGAATGCTGGTGACGATTCCGCCGCACACCACGGGGGATCTGAAGAAGCGATGACCCGCGCTGTGCCGGTCGGTGATCGCACACGTGAGCGCCACGGCGACCAGCGTGTTGGTCAGTACCGTGAAGAAACTGAAATAGCGCACCAGCCCGCCCATCACACTGGCGTCGTCAGTCCAGCGGCCCCACAGAATCAGATAAAGCTGCACGGCCAGCGCAAACCAGCCCAGTAGCGCAGCGGCGGTGGCATAGCGGCGCTGTCCCCGCGCCAGGTGCAGCGTTTGGCTTTCCATCCAGCGTCATTCCTGTGCGATCGAAGCGGAGTGAATCAGCCGCGTTTGGTGCGGGCCAGTTTCACGTAAAGGGCTTCGACCTTTTCCCGCGCCCAAGGTGTCTTGCGCAGGAACGTCAGGCTCGACTTGATGCTCGGATCGCTCTTGAAGCAACGAATATCGATGCGCTCGGCAAGGCCAGACCATTCGTAGTGCTCGACCAGCGCATTGAGGATCTGCTCCAGCGTCACGCCATGCAGCGGGTTGTTGTGGGGTGTGGTCATGCCGGGCCTTTTGCATTCGATGAGTGACAGGGTCGCGAGGTGCGCACCTTAACGGAGCAACCGGCAGGTGTGAAGAGACAGCTGTCGCGCAGGAGCGGCCTTGTCCTCACAGGCCTGCGAAAGGGCCGCCGGCGCCAGCCAACGAGCGCTGTAATCGTCGTCCGATTCCAAAATGATTGCAATTTTATTGTTATGTTATAACACTAACAGCCCGATCATTTTCGAATCACTCCCTGACAAGGAAACGCTGCATGTCCCGCCCATCCATTTTTCCGCTCTGGCACCTGACTCCGCTGGCCACCGCGCTGCTGCTGGCGTCACCGGCGAACGCCATAGAACTGGAGCAACAAACCATCACCGCCAATCCGCTTGGCAGCGATCAATTGGCGTCGCCCAGCACTGTACTGACGGGCGACGAACTGACGCTGCAGCAAAAAGGCAGTCTGGGCGAGACGTTGAACAAGCAGCCAGGTGTGTCCTCGTCGTACTTCGGACCTGGCGCAAGCCGACCGATCATTCGCGGCCTGGACGGTGACCGCATCCGTCTGCTGCGCAACGGCGTCGGCGCGCTGGACGCTTCATCGCTGTCCTACGATCACGCGGTTCCGCTGGACCCGGTCAACGTCGACCGTATCGAAATCGTCCGCGGCCCGGCCGCGCTTCTTTATGGCGGCAGCGCCATCGGTGGCGTGGTCAACACGTTCGATAACCGCATCCCCACCGAGGCCATCGAAGGCATTCATGGCGCAGGCGAACTGCGCTACGGCGGCGCCGACACCACGCGCAGCAGCGCAGGCAAGCTCGAGGCGGGCAACGGCACGTTCGCCCTGCATCTGGACGCGAACGCTCGCGAGTTCAACGATCTGAAGATTCCGGGGTATGCCCGGACCGCCGATCAACGCGCACGCGATCCGGATGGCGACGACAAGAAACATCGACTCGGCAACAGCGACGGGCGCCAGGACGGCGGGGCAATCGGCGGGGCGTACACGTGGGACGACGGTTATGCCGGGCTCTCCTACAGCAACTACGACGCCAACTACGGTTCGCCCGCCGAGCAGGACGTGCGGATTCGCATGAAGCAGGATCACTACGCTTTCGCCTCTGAGATCCGTAACCTCAGCGGTCCATTCAGCTCGGTGAAACTGGACGCCGGCTACACCGAATACAAACACATGGAAATCGAAGACGGCGAGATCGGCACGACGTTCAAGAACAAGGGTTACGAAGCCCGCGTCGAAGCTCGGCACCAGCCGATCGGTCCGCTGAATGGCGTGATTGGCGCGCAGGTGACGCGCAGCGAATTCTCCGCCCTGGGCGAGGAAGCGTTCGTGCCGCAGACCGATACCGATGCCGGCGCGCTGTTCATTCTGGAAGAAATGCAGGCAACCGATCGCCTGAAACTGAGCCTGGGCGGGCGACTGGAGCACACCACCGTCGACCCGGACGGTAAGGGCAACGAGCGCTTCTCCGGCGCCGACAGTTCAAGCAGTTTCACGGCGGGCAGCGTGTCTTCCGGTGCGGTCTACACGTTGACGCCGGTCTGGTCGCTGGCGGCCACTCTGGGCTACACCGAACGTGCGCCGACGTTCTATGAGCTGTACGCCAACGGTGCTCATGTCGCCACCGGAACGTACGAAGTCGGCGATGCCGATCTGTCGAAAGAAAAAGCCGTCTCCAGCGATCTGGCGCTGCGCTTCGACAACGGTACCCACAAAGGCAGCGTCGGCGTCTTCTATAGCCGCTTCTCCAACTACATCGGGCTGCTGGGGACAGGTCGCACTCTCAACGATGAGGGCGTCGAAGACCCGGACGGCATCCCCGAGTACGGGTACTCGGGCGTGCGCGCGCGGTTCGCCGGTTTCGAGGCGCAAGATCACTGGAAGCTGGGCGAAAGCCGCTACGGAAGCTTCGCCCTCGAGCTGTCGGGGGATTACACCCGCGCGAAGAATCTCGACACCGGCGAAGCACTGCCACGCATCGCCCCACTTCGCCTGAACAGCGGGTTGCTGTGGGCGCTGGACAAGTGGCAAGCGCGTATCGATGTGGAGCACGCCGCGTCACAAGGGCGAGTGCCGGACAACGAAACCGGCACCGACGGCTATACCACGCTGGGCGCCAGTGCCGGATACACATTCGACGTCGGCGGCAGCCAGTGGCTCGCTTTCGTCAACGGCGAGAACCTGACCAACCAGACCGTGCGCTACGCCAGCTCCATTCTGCGCGACATCGCTCCGGCGCAAGGTCGCAGTATCGAGGTCGGGCTGAGGACCACCTTCTGATCTGATTCGCCCATCCGGTCAGTCATTCGTACGCAGTGTGCAGGGGCCAGCCCTCTGGTTCCTGTACATGCACAACCACGCAGCGTTGCCGCCTTATCTGTACATCCTGCGCAACGGTCTTAACTTCCTGCTTCAATCGTCTCATCCTCTCGAAACAGACGAATCATAAGGGACAGCGCTGTCCCGTCTTTCACGACTGTTGCGCAACCTGTAACTATTCTTGTCGCAAAAACCTCTTTTTTTAAAATCGTTAGCCCCCTATCATCGCGCCGCGTTGCAAGCTGAAACGATTAATTTTTTTGTCTGTCAAGTTTTGACACGCGGCTTATCGACGCAGCTCGCGCCTGTGCCGTCTCCAGATCACTGAAAAGAACTCATCGCCCTATGCCTTCTCACTCCAAACGCTGCATATGCATTCGTCCGCTTCGTCATCGCCATGCGCTGGGACTGGCCGTCTTGAGCCTGGCGACAAGCGCTCACGCTGCGCCCGCCTTCGACAGCCAATCGCCGTGGATGCTGGGAGACTGGGGCGGCAAACGCAGTGAGTTGTCGCAGGAAGGGTACGACTTCAAGCTCGATTCGGTCGTGGAGGTGGGCTCCAACCTGCATGGCGGTTACGACCACGACAAGGCCACCCGCTACAGCGATCAGTTCGCCCTCGGCGCGCACATGGATCTGCAGAAGATCCTTGGCTGGCAGGACGCCGAATTCCAGCTGACGCTGACCAACCGCAACGGCGACAACATCAGCAACGACCGTGTCGGCGATCCGCGCGTGGGCACGATTTCTTCCTCGCAGGAAGTCTGGGGCCGTGGCAACGTCACGCGCCTGACGGACATGTGGTATCAGCAGAAATTCTTCGACCGCTCGCTCAGCGTCAAGGTCGGCCGCTTCAACCCGGGCGAAGACTTCAACACCTTCCCGTGCGACTTCCAGAACCTGGCGCTGTGCGGTTCGCAAGTGGGCAACTGGGGCGGCGGCATCTGGTACAACTGGCCGATCAGCCAGTGGGCGATGCGCGTCAAGTACGAGCTGAATCCGGAACTGTTCGTACAGATCGGCGCCTTCGAGCAGAACCCTTCGAATCTGGAAAACGACAACGCGTTCAAGCTCAGCGGCAGCGGCACCAAGGGCGCGGTACTGCCTGTGGAAGTCGTGTGGTCGCCGAAAGTCAACGGACTGCCGGGTGAATATCGCCTGGGCTACTACTACAGCACCGCCAGCAGCACAGATGTGGTCAAGGACAGCAACGGCGGTTACGCAGCCCGCAGCGGCGATGACTACGCGTCGTCGTCGAGCAAACACGGCATGTGGCTGACCCTGCGCCAGCAAGTCACCCGCGAGGCCAGTGATAACAGCCGCGGCCTGAGCCTGTTCGCCAACGGCACGCTGCATGACAAAAAGACCAACATGATCGACAACTTTGTCGCCCTCGGGGCCACGTACAAAGGTCCGTTCGACGCGCGGCCCGAAGATGACATCGGGGTTGGCATCAGTCGCATTCACGTCAATCCGGCGTATCGCAAGAACATCAATCTGAGCAATCAGGCCGCAGGCGTGTCGGACTACGACGACCCGGCCTTCCTGCCTGTGCAGGACACCGAATACAACGCCGAGGTGTATTACGGCGTGCACGTTACCAACTGGCTGACCGTGCGTCCCAACCTGCAATTCATCCGTCATCCGGGCGGCGTGAATCAGGTCGATGATGCGCTGGTTGCCGGACTGAAAATTCAATCCTCGTTCTGATCGGCTTAATTAACCTTTCTGAATCCCGTTTCAGGAACTAGCTTCAATAAGACGGATTCAAAGGGCTCGAGCCGAAAAAATTGAAAAGAACAAAGCGTCAACCACTTAATCGTTACGGAGTACGACACTATGAGCACTGAAGGTGCTTTCGGTAAGGGTCGCCTGCTTCCGAGCTTGCTCGGACTGGTGATTCTGATCATGGGCCTGGCCTTGCTGGCCGGGGGTATCAAACTGCTGACGCTGGGCGGGTCGTTGTACTACCTGCTGGCCGGTATTGGCTTCATTGTCACTGGCGTCTTGCTGATCATGGCGCGTCGCGCCGCACTCGGTCTGTATGCACTGGTGCTGTTTGCCAGCACCGTGTGGGCCTTGTGGGAGGTCGGCCTGGATTGGTGGCAACTGGTGCCGCGTCTGGCCCTGCTGTTCGCCCTCGGCATCGTCATGTTGCTGCCGTGGTTCCGCCGCCCTGTGCTACGTGGCCAGGCAGGCGGCATGGGCACTGGCGCACTGAGCGTGGCAGTCGTGCTGGCTGGCCTGGCTGCTCTGGCGAGCCAGTTCACCAACCCCGGCGAAATCAAAGGCCAACTGGACCGTGAAACCGCAGGCACCTCCAGTGCCGCGCCTGCCATGCCTGAAGGCGACTGGCAGTCGTACGGCCGCACGGCGTTCGGCGATCGCTACTCGCCGCTGGCGCAGATCACCCCGGACAACGTCAGCAAGCTGGTCCCTGCCTGGACCTACCGCACCGGCGACATTCCGGGTCCGAACGATCCAGGTGAAACCACTGCCGAGAACACGCCGCTGAAGGTCAACGGCATGCTCTACGTCTGTACTCCGCACAGCCAGGTGATTGCCCTGGATCCGGACACCGGCAAGGAAATCTGGCGCTTCGATCCGAAAATCAGCAGCGGCAAGGCGGCCAACTTCAAAGGCTGGGCCCACATGACCTGCCGTGGCGTGTCGTATCACGATGACGCCGCTTATGCTGCCGCCGCTCCGACCGACGCCGCCGCTCCGGCGCAAAGCCCGGCCACGGCGGCCGTTGCCACCACCGGTAATGCCTGCCCGCGTCGCCTGTTCCTGCCGACCGCAGACACTCGTCTGATCGCACTGAACGCTGACACCGGCAAGGTCTGCGAAGACTTCGGCACCAACGGTTCGATCGACCTGAGCGCCAACATCGGTACGTACGCGCCAGGCGGTTACTACTCCACCTCGCCACCTGCCGTGACCAAGGATCTGGTGGTCATCGGTGGTCACGTCACTGACAACGTCTCCACCGACGAACCGTCGGGCGTGATCCGTGCATTCGACGTCCACACCGGTCGTCTGGTCTGGAACTGGGACAGCGGCAACCCTGATGACACCACGCCGCTTGCGCCAGGCAAGACCTACACGCGCAACTCGCCCAACATGTGGTCGATGTTCAGCGTCGACGAGAAGCTGGGCATGCTCTACCTGCCGATGGGCAACCAGATGCCTGACCAGTGGGGCGGCAACCGTACGCCTGAGTCCGAGAAATTCAGCGCCGGCCTGGTCGCGCTGGACATCGCGACCGGCCACGTGAAGTGGAACTTCCAGTTCACTCACCATGACCTCTGGGACATGGACGTGGGCGGTCAGCCAACCCTGATGGACATGAAAACCGCTGACGGCGTGAAGCCGGCCGTGCTGGCGTCCACCAAGCAAGGCAGCATCTATGTGCTGGATCGCAGCAACGGCCAGCCGATCGTTCCGATCAACGAAGTGCCGGTTCCCGGCGGCGCTGTCGCAGGCGACCACACTTCGCCGACTCAGCCTAAATCCGACCTGAACTTCATGCCGCCTCCGCTCAAGGAACGCGACATGTGGGGTGTCACCCCGTTCGATCAGATGCTGTGCCGGATCGACTTCAAGTCGCTGCGTTATGAAGGCCCGTTCACGCCGCCGTCGCTGCAAGGCTCGATCGTCTACCCGGGTAACTTCGGTGTGTTCGACTGGGGCGGCATCTCGGTCGACCCGGTGCGTCAGATCGCTTTCGTCAACCCGAGCTACATGGCGTTCCGCTCCAAGCTGGTTCCGGCTGCCGAAGTGGAAGGCGGCCCTGGTCGCAAGAGCGAAACCGAAGGTGTACAGCCGAACAAAGGCGCGCCGTATGGCGTGATCCTCGAAGCGCTGCTGTCGCCGATGGGCCTGCCATGCCAGGCGCCAGCATGGGGTTATGTGGCGGCCGTCGACCTGACCACCCACAAAACCATCTGGATGCACAAGAACGGCACCGTGCGTGACAGCTCGCCTGTTCCGCTGCCGCTGACCATGGGCGTTCCAAGCCTGGGCGGCACGTTCATCACCGCCAGCGGCGTATCGTTCCTGAGCGCAACGCTTGACCAGTACCTGCGTGCCTATGACGTGCGTAACGGCAAGCAACTGTGGGAAGGCCGTCTGCCAGCAGGCGCCCAGACCACACCGATGACCTACACCGGCAAGGACGGCAAGCAATACGTGCTGGTCGTTGCAGGCGGTCACGGATCGCTCGGCACCAAGCAGGGCGACTACGTGATGGCGTTCAAACTGCCGGACTGATCCGGTCAGCAGCAACGCAAAAGGCGGTCATCGCAAGATGACCGCCTTTTTTGTGGGTGAAGGTTTCGTGTGTCAGGTTCGGAGCCTGGAGATCGCGGTCGGCTGCATACCCGCCCATCCATGAGTGCCCGTACAGCCGGAGCCGGGACGTTATCGGCGCGACCCTTTAGGGCCGGCGCGCAAGATGTCGCCCCAGCGGCGCACCAGATAGTTATGTTCATCCATCACCGCGTTCCACACCGCGATGTGCCCCATGCGCTGTTCATAAGAGCCGCCATCGCGGACTTCTCCCACGTCGATCAGCGGCAGACCATCGCTGCCCAGCAGCTGCTCACGGGCAGGCAGACCGGCGTACCAGTAATCCCACTCAGCCGGGCTCAGGTGATCACGACTGCGAGCCGGATTGCCGATGTAATAACCCTGGCGTGCCATGACCGCACCGGGCCAGCCGGACAGCCACCAGTTCAGGTACGCATAGGCCGCATCGAGCACTGCGCCTTTGGCATGGCGTGACAGCGACAACCCACCGAACCAGCCCCGATAACCTTCGCGCGGCACCGCCACTCGGTACTTGACCCCGGCGCGGTGCAGGCGCACCAACGTCGGCGACCACAGGCTCTGAATGTCGATGGTCGGGTGCAGCATCAATTCGGCGGCCTCTTCATCGTCGGACCAGAAGGCGCCAAACATCCCCTCCTCCTGCTTGCGCACCAGCACATCGGCGAGCACGTCGATCTCCTCGATGCTCATATTGCCGATGTCTCTGAACTGCGCCAGACCAGCACCCTGTACGGCCAACGCTGCGTCCAGAGCGCCGATGGCCGCATCGCTTTGCAAGGCAATGCGCCCGCCCCAGGCCGGGTCGAGCAACCAGCCCCAACTTTCATTCTGCGCACTCAGCCCCTCGGGCAAACGCTCCGGGCGATAAGCGAAGCTGTCGGCATTATGGGTAAGCGGCAACATACTGATGCGGTCGCTGACCGCACTGCCCAGGCTGCCATCGTGCTGCACGAACAAACGTTCGCTGGGCACGCTGCCGCTGCCCAGCTTGTCGTTCACCGACAGCCGGCCGCGTTTGGGGAGATCGTTGATTTCGTGCCACAGCGCGATACGACGCGTGTCGATCGGCTGGATGGCCCGGGCTGGCCAGACGAAGTCGACATTATGGAACCATTGATCGTACAGGTCATAACTGTTGGGCTGCATGACCGCGATACGCTGCGCCGTCTGCACGTCGTGCACCTGATACACCAGCTTGATACCCAGTTCCTGCTCGGCCCGAACCCGCAGCGATTCAAGCAGTGTCACTGAGGTGCCCAACACCCGAAGCGTCACACTCATGCCGCCGCCCCGTTGGTCATGGGCGCAAGGCTCTGACTGAAAACGGTGAAAGAGCGACGCAGTTGATCCGCGTCCAGCCCGCGCAGGATGAATACCAGTCTTGAGGTGTGATCGTCGCTCGGCCATGCGGGCAGATGAACCGGCGCATGCAGGCAATGCTGCACACCATGGATAACGATGGGGGCCTGGCTGTTATTCACGTTGAGCAGTCCTTTGACGCGGAGGATTCGTTCGCCGTGGCATCTTAACAGCATGGAAAGCCACACCCCGAAGCCGATCCAGTCCAGCGGCCGTTCAAAGGTCAGGCAGCAAACCTGTGCGTCACCGTGGCGTGCCGGTGTCGACTGCACGCGATGCAACTGCCAGCGAGCCACCTCGTGAGCCGGTTCGGCACTGCGCAGACCTTCGCCGAGCAGCAGTTGATCGCCGCTGTGAATATCAGCAGTGTCCAGAACCGGCGCCGGGTTGAGGGAGTGCAAACGAGCGCGCAGAACCTGCTGTTGCTCCGGACTGACGGTGTCAGTCTTGCTGATCAGCAGCCGGTCCGCAGCGGCCACTTGCGCCAGCCACTCGGGGTGCAGGCGCTGCTGCATCTCGGCGTGGCTGGCATCGACCAGGGTCACCACGAGACCGATATGAAAACGCCCGCGAAGATGAGGGTCGTTGTTCAGCGTGGCCAGAATCGGTGCCGGGTCGGCCAGGCCGGTGGTTTCCAGAATCACCCGCCGGAACGCCGGGATTTCGCCCCTTCCCCTTCGCTCCAGCAATCCCGACAAGGCATCTCTGAGTTCGCCGCGAATCGAACAGCACACACACCCACTGGGCAGCAGCACCGTGTCGGGCGCGACCTCTTCCACCAGTAGGTGATCGATACCGACATCACCGAACTCATTGATCAGCAACGCGGTGTCGCCCATGTTCTCGTCGCTGAGCAAGCGTTTGAGCAAGGTGGTTTTGCCGCTGCCGAGAAAGCCGGTGATCACATTCAGCGCGATACTCATGATCCGCACTCCAGTTGATTGAGCAGCGCCGGATCCAGCGGATCCAGAGCACGTCCGATCAGCGACTCGGCGCGCTGCCAGAGTTGATCCAGGCCGGTCGCCAATTCCTGTTTGCCCGTCGCGCCGAGCAGCAGGTAAGAGACGCCCTGAAAGTCCTCGACCTTGAGTCGAAATGGCGCCAACACCTTGTTGATCGCAACGATGCGGCTCAGTCGCTCACGGCGGCGCGGCAAACCGTCGCCCAGTGGATCGCTCCAGTGCACATCCTCGCCCAGCAGCCCGCACAATCCACACATGCTCATTCACTCCGAGGTATCAAGGCATGACGTCGCCGGAATTGGGACCCAGCGTCTGACCGACGAACAGGTTGCCGCCCGGCTCGCTGGCCAGCAACACCGCCACCGGCGCGACTTCCTGGGCCAGTCCAAAGCGTCCCAGCGGCAACTCGGCGGCTTTGGCGGTCTTCCAGCTGCTGCTGATGCCCGACACCAGCGGTGTCTCGATCGGCCCCGGCGCGATAGCGTTGACCAGTACGTTGTCCTTGGCCACTTCCAGTGCCAGCGACTTTGTGAAACCGATCACGCCCGCCTTCGCAGCGGCGTAATGCGTCAGCTCGGCGCCGCCTTTGATACCCAACTGGGAGGCGATATTGATGATGCGTCCCCAGCGCTGGGCAAGCATGTGCGGCAAGGCGCGCTGGCTGGCAACGAAGACGCTGGTCAGGTCCACGCGCAGCATGTCGTTCCACATCTGCAGAGTCAGATCGACGCACCTTGCCTGGGTCAGCATGCCGGCGTTGTTGACCAGAATATCGATGCCGCCAAAGTGAGCCAAACAGGCGTCCACACCGGCCTGCGCACCTTCGACACTGCCGACATCGGCGACACTTTCAAGCACCTGCGCGCCCAGTTCGCGACAGCGTTGCGCGGTGTGCGCCAGGGTGACGGCGTCGCGATCGCCCAGCACCAGCCTCGCGCCCTGTTCGGCGTAGGCAAACGCAATGGCGGCCCCGATTCCGCTGCCGGCACCGGTGATCACGGCGCGTTTGTTGTTCAGTTGCATAGGATTGTCCTCAATTCGTGATCGCCCTGCGGATGCGCCCGCTCACTCTGGCCAGCGCACCGTCAGGCCGCCATCGATGACGATGCTCTGGCCCGTCAGGTAGCTGGACTCATCGCTGCACAAGAAGCGCACCAGCGAGGCCACCTCGTCCGCCCGCCCGACGCGTCCCAGCGGGATGGCACGTGCCGCTCTGGCCAAGCCTTCGGGGCCCAGCGAGTTTTTGCTGTCAAGGGACTGCGGCGTCTCGATCAGCCCCGGAATGACGGCGTTGCAACGAATGCCACGGGGCGCCAGTTCGACGGCCAGCGAGCGACACAGGCCCGGCACGCCAGCCTTGGCGGCAGCGTAATGGGCATGGTCCTGCCAGCCATACACGCCGCCGGCAATCGATGAAATCGCCACCATCGAACCGCCTTCGCCCATGTGTCGGGCCGCGGCCCGGAAGGTGCGCATGACGCCAGTGAGATCGACATCAAGCATTTCGTTCCAGCGCTCGTCGGTCATTTCCAGCAATGGAGCGCGGCGCAACAAACCTGCATTGGCGACCGCGTAATCGATGCGGCCAAACGCGCTGACCGCACACTCGGCCAACGCATCCACAGAGGTGGTATCAGTCACGTCCAGCGGCGCCATCAGGCATTCGCCACCCGCCTCCTGCACCAGCCGGCGGGTGATCTGCGGGTCGTGGGGGTCGGCGGGGAAGAATCCACCCACCACCGCCACACCGCTTCTGGCGAATGCTACGGCCAATGCCTGGCCGATGCCGCTGGCGGCACCGGTGATCAACGCTACTTTGCGAGTCATGTCTCGTTCCTTATTTCACGGTTTCCGGACGCACGTGGCGAGCGGCGAACATCAGTGCGCCGGAGAGAAAGCACGGCACCGCTCCGAAATACAGCGCGGAGGTCTGCCAGTCACCGCCTGCACTGAGCACCGAGGTCGCGCCGAAACCTGCGACCACTGCGCCAATGGGGCCCATCGCATGAATGATTGCGCCTCCGGTGGCTCGGATGCTGGTCGGGAAACTTTCGCTGATGAAAAACAAGGCCGCCGAGTAAGGGCCGATCAGGAAGAAAAGGCCCAGGCTGTACAGCCCGACCACCATCGGCATGTTGCTCGGCCCGTAAAGCATGCCGGCGAACGACAGGCCGCCCAGCATCCAACCCAGGCCGATGACGTTGCGGCGGCCGATCTTGTCGCCCATCCAGCCATGGCTGAGGTAACCGCAATAGCCCACCAGGTTCGACAGCACCAGGATGATCAGCGAGTTCTCGAAGGAGATGTGGTGCACGCTGACGATGACCGATGTACCCAGCACGCTGAACACTTGAATCGCTGCCCAGTTGAGCAGAATCGCAGCGCCGATCACCAGCGTCGCCCGGCGTGAGGTGCCGCGAAACGCTGCCGCAAGGCCTGCAGTGCGGTGCTCTTCATAATCCACGCCGTAGGTTTGCGCCACCGCCTGTGCCTGACCGACGTCGCCGGCCTTGCGCAGTTGAGTGATGCGCTGGTGAATCTGGAACTGCGGGCTTTCCTTAAGTTTGCGCGCCATGATGGCAATGACGATGGCCGGAATTGCGGCAAAGATGAAGCAGCCCTGCCAGCCGATGATGGGCAGTAACACGGCAGTCAGGCCCGCAGCGATCAACGCGCCCACCGGCCAGCCGCCCTGCACCAGGCTGTAAATGAAGCCGCGACGCTTGGCCAGCTTCGGGTCTTCCGAGGCAGCGTAGATTTCACTGAGGTAGGTCGCGTTGACCGTTTCCTCGGCATAACCCAGCCCGCTCAGGGAGCGAATCAGAATCAACGGCGACTTGCCCCACGAACCACCGATGGCGGTCAGGGCCGAGCAGATCGCCGAACCGGTCACCGTGAAAATGATGCCCATGCGCCGACCGAGTCGATCCACCAATGGCCCGATGGCCAACGCGATGACTGCCGTGCCCACTGCCGCCCATGTAGCGATCTCGGCCTGCTCCGCTTCGCCCCAGTTGAAATGACGGCCGATCTCCGGCAACAGCGTTCCGAACAGGATGAAGTCATACACCGCAAAAACCCATGCGAAGAACGCGATCCACGTGGCGTAACGCACTTGCTGGGAGGTCAGAGGCTGAGGTTTCCAGCCGGTCAGATCGAGCTTGTTGTAAATGGACATGGGTCATGCCTCGGAATGAAAGAACAATCAGCGGTTACGAGGGTTGCGGCGCACGAAGTCATCGGCGATTTCATCGAACGTCACGAACTTCACGCCCGCGTGGCTCTGGATGTGTTCGATCAGCCGCTCCAGCATCAGCAGCACCTGTGGCCGGCCCGAGACATCGGGGTGAATGGTCATCGTGAATACGGCATGCTCGTGCTCGCGGTAGACCCAGTCGAACTGGTCGCGCCACATTTCTTCCAGGTGACGCGGATTGACGAAGCCGTGGCTGTTTGGCGCCTTCTTGATGAACATCATTGGCGGCAGGTCATCGAGGTACCAGTTGGCCGGAATCTCGACCAGATCGGTTTCCTCACCTCGCACCAGCGGCTTCATCCAGGTGTCCGGATGCTGGGTGTAATCGATCTTCGTCCAGCTGTCGCCGACGCGGACGTAGTACGGATGGAAGTCGTTATGCATCAGGCTGTGGTCGTACTTGATGCCCTTTTTGAGCAGCAGCTCGTTGGTCACCTTGCTGAATTCCCACCAGGGCGCGACGTAGCCGGTCGGGCGTTTGCCGGTCATCCGGGTGATCAGCTCGATGGATTTGTCGAGGACGATTTCTTCCTGTTCGGGAGTCATCGCGATCGGGTTTTCGTGGCTGTAACCGTGTACCCCGATTTCGTGCCCGGCATCGGCAACCGCCTTCATCTGCTCAGGGAAGGTTTCCATCGAGTGGCCGGGGACGAACCAGGTGGTGCGCAGGCCATAGCGCTCGAACAGCTTGAGCAGGCGCGGCGCCCCGACCTCGCCGGCGAACAGCCCGCGTGAAATGTCATCCGGCGAATCTTCGCCGCCGTACGAACCCAACCAGCCAGCAACCGCGTCGACGTCGACGCCGAATGCGCACAGAATTTCTTTAGCCATCATTGTTCTCCTGCGGATTAATCGAATCGGATCAAACGTGAATCAGAGCCCGCCGAGCACGGCCTCGACCGCCAGGGCCGCGCGCAGCAGGCGCGTGTCCTCGCCGGCAGGCGCACTGATCAGCAAGGCGGTGGGCAATCCCGACGCATCCCGCCCGCTGGGGAGCGACACGCCGGGCAGGTTCAACAGACTGCCCGGCATGGTCAGGCGCAACGTCGCCAGATTGGTGCGCGCGAACAACTCGTCATCGGCCTCCAACGGCGCAAGGGGCGGCGCGACATGAGCCACGCTCGGGGTGATGAGGAAGGCACCATCGAGTTCATCGGTGAGCTGCTGTTGCAGCCGCTCGCGCTCGTTGCACAGGTGAATCAACTGGCTGGCCGGGAAATGCCGGGCCGCTTCCAGACGGCGGCGCACACGTGGATCGAGCTGTTGAGCTGCCGGGCTGTCGAGCAGCGGTTGATGCAACGCAAAGGCTTCCGCCGAACCGAGCCAGCCGTGCTGCTCGATCAGCGTCAACGTCGCCTGGAATGCAGGCGATGGCCGCACATCGAAGCTCGCGCCTGCGTCCTTGAGCATCGCCACACAGCGCATCAGGTTGTCGCGCACCGCAGGCTCCGTGCGCGGGTCGAGCATCACCGCTTCATCGACCCAGAAACGCTGTCCAGCGAGGCTGCGCGCCAGTAGCGAGGTGGGCTGTGAACGCGCCCTGAGAATGTCGTTGATCGCCAGAACGTCGCGCACGCTGCGGGTCAATGGGCCAATGCTGTCGAGCGTACGCGCCAGCGGGAAAACCCCATCGCGGCTGTAGCGCTTGCAACTGCTGCGAAACCCGACCAGGCCATTGAACGCCGCCGGAATGCGAATCGACCCTGCGGTGTCGGTGCCCATCGCAATGGGCACGACGCCAGCCGCCACCGCCACCGCCGATCCCGAAGACGAGCCGCCCGCCACCCGGGGCTGATCAAGGCCATGGGGGTTGGTCGGCGTGCCGAAGTGAGGGTTGAGCCCAAGGCCGGAATACGCGAACTCGCTGAGATTGGTCTTACCTATGCAAACCAGCCCGGATCGGCTCAGCAGCGCCACCGCCGTTGCGTCAAGCAACGCAGGCGAGACATCACGGCGAACAGCCGCAGCGGCCGTCGTCACGCTGCCCGCCACATCGAACAGGTCTTTCCAGGCAACCGGCACGCCATCCAGACGACTCAACGGCTGTCCGGCTTTCCAGCGAGCAGCGGATGCCTGCGCTTCGCGACGCGCCCGTTCGTGGGACAACGAGATGAACACATGGTCTGCCGTCGCAGCGCTGGCCAACGCAGAGTCCAGCGCTTGCACGGGATCGCTTTCGCCGCGAGCGAACGATTCGGCCATCGCGATGGCATCAGCGAAATCACTGGAGCGAGCAGCGTGGGCATCCGGCATGGGACCACCTTAAATGTACATATTAGTAAAATGTACGTTTTATAGAGGCAGAAACCATGCCAGAGTGGACACAGGTGCTCGGCTGGCCGCGCTGATACGAAGCGACGATTCTGGAGCAAGCCTTGCCGAATGAGCCTTGCAGCGCTGGACAACGATGGGCCAATCGTCAGACGCTTCAGTGAGAAAAATGGTTGAAGACTATTAATGTACTTTTTATAAAAGATACATTTCAGTGCAGAAAAGTAACGCGGGCCCCACGAATGGGCACAAACAACGTGGCCTGCGGTGACAAATCCACATGTGCGAGAATCGCCGTCCGTTTGTTCGAGAAGCGTATGAAATCGATGTCTGCTGAGGATTCGCGCACCGCGTCACGCTACGCCATGATTCGTCAGGTCTTGCGCGACGCCATCGTCAATGGCGCTGCGGCCCAGGGCCTGGTACTGCTCGAAGCACCCCTGGCCGACCTGTTCGGCACCAGCCGTGTACCCGTGCGCAAGGCGCTGAATCTGCTGCATGAAGAAGGGCTGATCAGCCGCTTTGACGGACGCGGCTATCTGGTCAATCCCGAAGGTGCGCAAATCGAGCCCGTGCGGTTGACGTTGACCCACAAGCAGTTCGGCCTGGACAGCAGCGAAGAGCTGGTCGATACGCGGCCGCTGGGCGAAAGGATGTACGACGAAATCGGCGCCGCGCTCTCGACCTGCATCGCCTTCGGTCATTACCGCCTGGATGAGCAGAGCGCCGCCGAGCATTACGGCGTCAGTCGGGCGGTGGTGCGTGAAGCGTTGATGCGCCTGCGGGATCGCGGCCTGGTGGAAAAAGAGCCTTATTCACAGTGGCTGGCCGGGCCCTTGACCGCTCGTGAGGTGACCGAGGATTACGAACTGCGCGCCTGTCTCGAGCCCGAGGCCCTGCGCCAGACAGCGCCACAGCTGAGTCGCGAGGTGCTCGAGGCCATGCTGGAGCGGGTGATCGCGGCCCAGAACGACCCGCAGTGCAGCCTCGCCGACATTGAGCGGATTGAAGAGGATCTTCATCACCACTGCTTGGCCGGGCTGAACAATCGCAAGATTGCCGCGCTCATCCGGCAGGGTCAGAACCCGATGATCATCAGCCGCATCTTCTACAGCCAGTTGGGAATCGGCCCTGACGAAGCGATGCTCGCCGAACATCGACTGATCCTTGAGCTGTTGCTGCACGGCGCTTTTGACGCCGCGGCACTGAATCTCAAGGAACACCTGAACCGCGCCCGCCAACGCATGTTGCAGCGCCTGAAGGTGTTGTCGGTGTTGCCCGAGCAGGAGGCGCCGGGTTATCTGACCAAGTTGAGTTGAGTGCGCAGTAGTCGCCTGCGCCAGCACACATCGGACGGCACGCCTTCTACTTCTCGATCACTTCCCCACGCTGCGGCGCAAGCCGCGCGATCAACCGGTTCTGCGCTGGCACGGGAATGTGCTGGTCGTCCATCGCGTCGATCAGGTTTTCCACCAGCGCGTTGAAATCACTGCGGCTGATGTTCAGGCCTTTGTGCGCCTCGACCAGGGTGTCGCCGGTGTAGGTGCACGGGCCACCGGCTTCGACGCAGAATTTCTCCACCAGTTTGTCACGCACCCGAACGATGTCGACTTTGGCGAAATACTTGTAAATCCGGTCGTCTTTGGCGATGTGCAGCAACATGCCTTCGACGATTTTCTGAATGCCGGCGCGCTGCCCCAGCTCCTGATACAGGCTGTCATCTTTGGGCGGCTGCTGCGCGCACCCGACCAGCAACGCCAGCGCCAACGCACTGATCCATCGAACGGGCCGCATCATCAGAAGCTCCCCTGTACGGAAAGGTACGTGCCGTTCTGATTATCCAAGGTGGCGATTTCGCCCAAGTGCGCGTAAGCCAGCACCACCGAGACATGTTTGTTGGGGAACCAGCCGACGAACATGTCGACCCAGTCGCTTTCGCCTGCAAACGACAGGTTGTCCGGCTTTTCGCGGTAATCGACGCCAAGCGCCCAGTGCGGGTTGAATAGAATGGCCGCGCCGCCTTCTTTCAGCACGCTGCGGGTGTCTCGGCGGTCGCCGCCAAAACCCAGCAGACCGGTTTCATTGGCGCGGCTGTAACGCAGGCCGCCGTTGACCACGACGTTGTAGCCGAAGGCTGCGCCCATGAACAGACGGCTGGCGGTCAGGTAGCCCTCGACGTCCGAATCGCGTTTGGCGCCGACCAGACTGGGGATCAGGAAATCGTTCTGGTGCTTGTATTCAAGGCCTGCGGAGACTTGCGGCAACTGGTCGTAGATCAGGTCGCCGAACAGACGCACCTTCACCCCGAAAATGTCCTGAGTGAGGTTGTCCTCGGGCAGGCTCAGCTTGCTGACCAGAGACCCCAGATCGAAACGCTGATGGGCGTAGGAAAACTCGATGCGGTTAGCGTAGGACGCCGCTGCGCCAACCACGTCCAGCGTGTAGTCCGGCAGATTGACGTGGGTCGCGAAAGCGCTGCCGCCCCACTCGCCTTTCTCGCCATAACCGGCCAGGACGGCCCATGGAATGACGCCGCCGCCCGCGCCGCCTTCGATGCTGCTCGCACCGCCGGTCGCCACCAGACGACCCTGTTCGCCCCAGGCCAGTGGCGCGCCCGCGCTCACGCAGCCGCCGACCACACTTGCCAACACCAAAGGGCTGAAAACAGCCGAGAGACTACGTGCCATAACATTGACCAATCAGTGAACCATCAAGCTCGGAGAAGTGTGCGACTTGGCGATCCATGCCTCGAACGCGACCGCATTGAGCGGCCGGCTGATGAGGTAGCCCTGCGCGGTATCGCAGTGCCAGCGCTCCAACAGACGCAGACTGTGTTCGTATTCAACGCCCTCGGCGACCACCTTCAAGCCCAGGTTGTGGCTCATTTCGATGGTCGATCGAACAATCACCGCGTCCTCACTGGTTTCGTCCAGATTGCGCACGAATGATTGATCGATCTTCAATTCCTGCACCGGCAGGCGCTTGAGGTGCGCCAGCGACGAATAACCGGTGCCGAAGTCATCGACCGACAGGCTGATGCCGCACTCACGCAAGCGGTTTAGCACGTTGAGGGACTGCTCGGGCTCGCGCATCACGGCGCTTTCGGTGATCTCGAATATCAGTTGTTCGGCGGGCACGCGGTACAGCTTGAGCAGATCCGACACACGGTCGGGCAAATCGCCACCGAGCAAATCATCGGCCGAGATATTCACCGACAACTGAACGTGCAGACCGCGGCGAGCCCACTCAGCCAACTGGCGCATCGATTCCTCGATGACCCAATTGGTGAGGATCTGAATGCTGCCGGTGCGCTCGGCGAGCACGATGAACTCGGCAGGCGAGACATTGCCGAATTGCGGGTGCTGCCAGCGCAGCAGCGCCTCGGCCTGACGAACGCGGCCATTGCGGATGTCGAGTTTGGGTTGGTAATGCAGCATCAGCTCGCCATTGCGAGCGGCCTGCCGCAGGTCGCGAATCAGGCTGATCTGGCGCTGGTGAGCCAGATCGCGCCCGTCTTCGTAGACTTGCAGGCGGCCGGGCATCTGCACCGCGTCCTGGCGGGCAATGGAGGCGCGCTGGAGCAATTCGGCTGCCGAATCGCCGTTGGCCGGGTACACCGCGATACCGATGCAGGCATCCATGGCGATGTCGTGTTCGCCGATTCGCTGAGGCTTGAGCAACAGGCGCTGCAGACGGTCGGCCACCGCCACGGCGGCGTCGGTGCCGGCGTTGTGCACCAACAGCAGGAATTCGTTGCCGGAAAGGCGCGCGACGGTGTCGCCGGGACGCAGCGGCAACAACAGCTGTTCGCCGATGATCTGCAGCAACTGCTCGACGCCCTCAGGACCAATGCTGTCGTTGATCGCCCGGAAGTTGTCGATCCCTAGATACAGCAGTGCCACGGCACGCTTGGCCGCAATCGCACTGCCCAGACGCTCCATCACCAGCGCCCGATTGGGCAGACCGGTCAGCCCGTCGTGCAGCGCATTGTGTGCCAGTTGCTGTTCGCGCTCGGCGATGCCGCTCTGCATCGAGTTGATTGCACCGGCCAGCAGACCCAACTCATCGCTGCGCGCCAGCACCACCGGCGTGCTGTAGTCGCCCTCACCAATGCGCTGGGCCGCCTGGGCCAGTTCGCGCACCGGCAACGACACACTGCGCGCCAGCAACAGCGTGCCGATCAGCGAACCGGCGAGCGCCACCAGCGTGATCCAGAACAGCTTCTCGTCCAGTGGTGCGAACGCTTGCATGGCCTGATCCAGCGGGCTTTGCAGCAACGCCACGACGTCGCTATCGCTGTCACTGATGCTGCCCAGCCTCAGGGTTTTGCTCAGAAAGCTCTGGCTCTGGTGCTCGGTCATCTGCATGTGATCGCTGGACGTGCTCATCATGACGCCGCGCAAACTCTCGAACAGCGCTTCAGGCTGGGTGCTGATGATCTGCCCCGGCGATCGATGCACGACCGACAGGAACGAGACCTGCAAACCACTGAGCGAACGCAGCTCCTGCGCCAGGTCGTTGTCCATGCTGAAGCCCATGACCACGCGCGCAATCGGCAGCGGCGCCATCACTGTGCTGTCGACCAGCAAGTGCGGCTGACCCTGCAACGGCACGATCAGCATCGACTGGTTTTTACTCTTGAGGTCGCGCAGCGCCTGGATGTACGGAAAAGGCGTGCCTTCGGGAATCTGCGCCACGGTGCTGGAGAGCACAGTCCCGTCCATGCCCAGCAGGAACATGTCATTGGCATTGATGCGCGCGCCGTGATTGAGCAGCACCGAACGAATGGTCGCCGAGTCGGCAGACGCCACGGCGTCCCGAAACCCGAAGTCGGCGGACAACAACTGCACCGCGTCGCGCAGACGCTTGCCGCGCATCTCCAGCAGCCCTTCGAAAACCCGCGTACCCACTTCCAGCTGCGCCTGAGCCTGCTTGCGCACAGCGTCCTGCGTCGCGGCCTTGACGGCCAGAAACACCGCGACGACAACGATCAACAGCAGCATGATCAGCACGCCGGCAATTCGTGCCTGGAAGCTAGTTCGTAGTTTCATTCATGGGCGGCTTTGTGAAAGGCGTCGCCGAACGCACTGGACGGCGGCGCTGCGGGCATGTCGTCACCCTTGGGTTGCACGGCCACGCTGAAGCGCTGGCGCAGGCCCGAGGCCGGAATGTCGAACTCGCCGCCGGAAACCGGCTGCATGTCAGGCGCAAGCGGATGCCACAGGGTTGCCGAATAGTGGCCCGCCGGCAGTTGATCAAGCGTGAGCGTGCCTTTGTCATCGCTCACCCCGAACCAAGGGTCGTCGGTGACGTAGACGTAGCCCAGCATCCAGTCATGGATGTTGCAGCCGAGCACCACGACGCCGGGTTTATCGAACAGGACCGGATCCGACGGCGTGCCGCCATAAAGGCGCAACTCGAAACGCTTGGGCGTCGAAAAGGAGTACACCTGATGGCGTATGTTGTCGCTGTTGGGAAATTTGATCTGCGTTCCGGTGCGCACGGCGAGGACGTGAGGCGCAAAGCGCTGGTCGCGCTGATCCATGTCGGCCTTGAGCGCTGGCTCTGCCTTGGGCGCCGGTCCTTGCAGGGTCAGCACGGCGTCAGTCAACGGCTTGCCCTGCCCGTCGACGAACTCGGCGGTCAATGTAGCGGCGCTGGCAACAGCGCCGAACAGGACAGATGCGGTCACCAACAATGAAGAAAGGACATGGGTCATACAGATGTTCCAGAACGGCGTAGTCGGTAGAAAAAGCGCCGGCCCTGGCAAATGTTGCAGCGTCCCGCGCAGATTAACCGTCAGCCGACGGAAGATCACGCACTAAAAGCAGGCATAAGGCCATCACTCTCGAACCGCCGACGAAAGGCACACAGGCACTCTCTTTATTTATATCGGCGTCGTTATTCATTGCTATCGACCGCTCCTATTGAAACCTGAGCCCGACTGCCCCATCTAAGCCTCATCTCCATTTATGCAGGTGCCCCATGAGCGACCAGCAAACCGACTCTACACACGCGCAACACGACGACGAGCACGAACACGAAGTCATTGGTTCAGACAGAAAGAGTCTCGCTCTGCCCGGCCAGAACCTGCCGGACCAGGTCTACATCATTCCGATTCACAACCGTCCCTTCTTCCCGGCGCAGGTGCTCCCGGTCATCGTCAATGAAGATCCGTGGGCCGAAACGCTGGAACTGGTGAGCAAGTCCGACCACCACTCGCTGGCCCTGTTCTTCATGGACACGCCGCCCGACGACCCTCGCCACTTCGATACCAAGGCGCTGCCTGAATACGGCACGCTGGTGAAGGTTCATCACGCCAGCCGGGAAAACGGCAAGCTGCAATTCGTGGCCCAGGGCCTGAGCCGTGTGCGCATCAAGACCTGGCTCAAGCACCATCGCCCGCCATTCCTGGTGGAAGTCGAATACCCGCATCAGCCCAACGAGCCGACCGATGAGGTCAAGGCTTATGGCATGGCGCTGATCAATGCGATCAAAGAACTGCTGCCGCTCAACCCGCTGTACAGCGAGGAGTTGAAGAACTACCTCAACCGCTTCAGCCCCAATGATCCTTCGCCGTTGACCGATTTCGCCGCCGCCCTGACCTCCGCCACCGGCGTCGAGCTGCAGGAAGTCCTCGACTGCGTGCCAGTGCTCAAGCGCATGGAAAAAGTGCTGCCGATGCTGCGCAAGGAAGTCGAGGTGGCGCGCCTGCAGAAAGAAATCTCCGCCGAAGTGAACCGCAAGATCGGCGAGCACCAGCGCGAGTTCTTCCTCAAGGAACAGCTCAAGGTCATCCAGCAGGAGCTGGGCCTGACCAAAGACGATCGCAGCGCCGACATCGAACAGTTCGAGGAACGTCTCGAAGGCAAGGTGCTGCCGCCGCAAGCGCGTAAACGTATCGATGAAGAGATCAACAAACTCTCGGTGCTGGAAACCGGCTCGCCGGAGTACGCCGTCACGCGCAATTACCTGGACTGGGCGAGTTCGGTGCCGTGGGGCGTGTACGGCGAAGACAAGCTGGACCTCAAGCACGCGCGCAAAGTGCTTGATCAGCACCACGCCGGGCTCGACGACATCAAAAGCCGCATTCTGGAGTTCCTTGCCGTGGGCGCCTACAAAGGCGAGATTTCTGGCTCCATCGTGCTGCTGGTGGGCCCGCCGGGTGTGGGCAAGACCAGCGTCGGCAAGTCCATCGCCGAATCCCTGGGTCGTCCTTTCTACCGTTTCAGCGTCGGCGGCATGCGTGACGAGGCCGAGATCAAGGGCCACCGTCGCACCTACATCGGCGCCCAACCGGGCAAGCTGGTGCAGGCGCTCAAGGACATGGAAGTGATGAACCCGGTCATCATGCTCGACGAGATCGACAAGATGGGCCAGAGCTATCAGGGCGACCCGGCCTCGGCGCTGCTGGAAACCCTCGATCCGGAGCAGAACGTCGAATTCCTCGACCACTATCTGGACCTGCGTCTGGACCTGTCGAAAGTGCTGTTCGTCTGCACCGCCAACACACTGGACTCGATTCCAGGCCCGCTCCTGGACCGTATGGAAGTGATTCGCCTGTCGGGCTACATCACCGAGGAAAAACTCGCGATCGCCAAGCGTCACCTGTGGCCCAAGCAGCTGGACAAGGCGGGCGTGTCGAAAAACAGCCTGACCATCAGCGACAGCGCATTGCGTGCGGTCATCGAAGGTTATGCGCGTGAGGCCGGCGTGCGGCAGCTGGAAAAGCAGCTGGGCAAACTGGTGCGCAAGGCGGTGGTCAAGCTGCTCGACAACCCGGACACCGTGGTCAAGATCGGCCCGAAAGACCTCGAAGCGTCCCTCGGCATGCCGGTGTTCCGCAGCGAGCAAGTGTTGTCCGGCACCGGCGTCATCACCGGACTGGCCTGGACCAGCATGGGCGGCGCCACGCTGCCGATCGAAGCCACGCGGATTCACACGCACAACCGTGGCTTCAAGCTCACCGGCCAGCTGGGCGATGTGATGAAGGAATCGGCCGAAATCGCCTACAGCTACGTCAGCTCCAATCTGGCGAAGTTCGGTGGCGACAAGGGTTTCTTCGATGAAGCCTTCGTCCACCTTCACGTTCCGGAAGGCGCGACGCCGAAAGATGGCCCGAGTGCCGGCGTGACCATGGCCAGCGCCCTGCTCTCACTGGCTCGCAATCAGGCGCCGAAAAAAGGTGTCGCCATGACCGGCGAACTGACCCTGACCGGGCACGTCCTGCCCATTGGCGGCGTGCGCGAAAAGGTCATCGCGGCCAGACGGCAGAAAATCTTCGAGCTGATCCTGCCTGAACCGAACCGCGGCAACTTCGAAGAGCTTCCGGATTACCTCAAAGAAGGCCTGACCGTGCACTTCGCCAAGCGCTTCTCGGACGTGGCGAAGGTGCTGTTCTAAGCCTCGCGCCACTCGCTCGATGCCCTGCAGGACGCTCACTCCTGCAGGGATCACCGGGCATTCCCGAATTCTCCTCCCAGACACGAATCCTGTAGGAGCGCGCTTGCCCGCGAAGAGTGAATTCCAGCCGCTGCATCCCCACGGCATGCACTGGCCTCTTCCCGGCTAAAGCCGGTCCTACAGACGTTCCAAGTTTTTCGCAGGACCGGCTTTGGCAGGTCCTGCAGGCGTTGCAAGTTTTCCGTAGGACCGGCTTTGGCAGGTCCTGCAGGCGTTGCAAGTTTTCCGTAGGACCGGCTTTAGCCGGGAAGGCGTCGGTTGTTACGCGTTGATCGAAGGCGGCGTTAAAGACAGTTGGCTCACTGCTGCAGGGTTTCTCTCCCGCATTCTTCGGTTATGCTCCCCTCACGTTGCCCACGACCGGAGCCCTCATGACCCCTGCACGACTGCTCGTCCCGCTCAGCCTTGCGCTGTTGGCCGCCTGTGCCCAGCAACCGAAACAGATCGTTTCCCTGGACGATCAGAAGGACTGCCCCATCACCCTGCGGACCGGTCAGACCCTGATGCTCATGCTGCCCAGCAACCCCACCACCGGGCACCGCTGGTTGATGCAGAATCCCGCGCCGTCGATCCTCAACGCCCTCGGCCCGGAAGTGTTCAACGCGCCGGAAGACGTCGGTCTGGTCGGCACCTCGGGCCAGTCCGTCTGGCGCTACAAAGCCGCGGCGGCAGGCAGCGGCCACCTGATGATGGTCTATCAGCAACCGTGGGCGCCGGAAGTCGCGCCTGAACGCACGTTCGATTGCGCGATCACTGTGCAGTAAACACGGCTGCGCTCACCCGCGGCACCTGCGAGCTCAAACGTCCGGATCAGATGAGGTTTCGGCATTGCCACACAATTGGCTAAAATGCCGCACTTTTCGCCTCGTCCCCCGGAACCGCCGTGAGCCAAGAACCCGACCGCCTATTCGCCCAGCCGCTGGCCCAGGTGCCCGACTTCGCTTTCAACGAAGACGTGGTGCGGGTATTTCCGGACATGATCAAACGGTCGGTGCCGGGTTACCCAACCATCGTCGAGAATCTTGGCGTGCTGGCGGCGCAGTTCGCGCAGCCGCACAGTGTGTTGTATGACCTGGGCAGCTCGCTCGGCGCCGTCACTCAGGCGCTGCGCCGACACGTGCGCACCGAGGACTGCCGGGTGATCGCGATCGACAACTCCTCGGCGATGGTCGAGCGCTGCCGCGAATACCTCAACGCGCAGGACTCAATGTTTCAGGAGCTGCTGCCGGTCGAGGTGATCGAAGGCGATATTCTGGCTCTCGAATTTCAGCCTGCTTCGGTCGTCGCGCTGAATTTCACGCTGCAATTCATTGCGCCCGATCAGCGTCTGGCGCTGCTCGGCCGGATTCGCCAGTCGCTGCTGCCCGGGGGAGCCTTGATCCTCTCGGAGAAGCTGCGCTTCGACGATGACGGCGAACAGGCCCTGCTCACTGAGCTGCACGTGGCGTTCAAACGCGCCAACGGCTACAGCGAGCTGGAGATCGCCCAGAAGCGCAGCGCCATCGAAAACGTGATGAAGCCCGACAGCCTCGAGCAACACCGCGAACGCCTCCTCGCGGCCGGTTTCAGTAAAGTCGTGCCCTGGTTCCAGTGCCTTAATTTTGCCTCGTTGATTGCCCTGCCATGATTGATCTTGCCCCACTGGTTCGCCGTCTGGCGGGCACACCTCTGTACACCTGGGCCCAAGGCCTGCAAGCGCAACTCGATGCGAAGCTTGAAAAAGGCCATGGCGACCTCGATCGCTGGCAGGGTGCGCTCAATGCGCTGCCTGATCTCACGCCAAGCCGCGTCGAGCTCAAGGACGACTTCATTCTCGACGCCGACTGCGATGACGCCACGCGCGAACAGACACGCGCCGCACTGATGGGCCTGTCGCCCTGGCGCAAGGGCCCGTTCGATGTGTTCGGCGTTCACGTCGACACCGAATGGCGTTCGGACTGGAAATGGTCGCGAGTCTCCCCGCATCTGGATTTGAAGGGCAAACGCGTACTGGATGTCGGCTGCGGTAATGGCTACTACCAGTGGCGCATGCTGGGCGCCGGTGCCGACAGCGTCATCGGCGTGGACCCGAACTGGCTGTTCTTCTGCCAGTTCCAGGCGATGCAGCGCTATCTGCCGGACCTGCCGGCCTGGCACCTGCCTTTCACGCTCGAAGATTTGCCTGCGCGACTGGAGGGTTTCGATACCGTTTTTTCGATGGGTGTTCTGTACCACCGCAAATCGCCGATCGATCACTTGCTGGCACTGAAGGACTGCCTGGTCAAAGGCGGCGAACTGGTCCTGGAAACCATGGTGGTGGAAGGCGACGCGCAGCAGGTGCTGGTGCCGGAAGACCGTTACTCACAGATGCGCAACGTCTGGTTTCTGCCCTCCGTACCGGCCCTGGAACTGTGGTTGCGCCGCGCCGGGTTCGTGGACGTGCGCTGTGTCGACGTCAGCACCACGACGATCGAGGAACAGCGCAGCACCGAATGGATGCGTTACCAGTCGCTGAGCGACTTCCTCGATCCGGCCGACCACAGTAAAACCGTAGAAGGACTGCCCGCGCCACGGCGTGCGGTGATCGTCGGTCGCAAAGCCTGATCACAAAACAGCGGTCATGACCCACCGCGCCCCCCTGCAGGAGTGAGCTTGCTCGCGATCCGCAGTGAGCCAGCCATGCGATTGTCTTATGACACCCCGCAATCGCGAGCAAGCTCACGCCTACAAGGTGCCCACAGGTTCAGCCCTTGGCCGCCGCCAGAATCAACGCCTTCATCTCCGACACCGCCGACTTGAAGCCGACGAACAGGGCATGCGCCACCAGCGCATGACCGATGTTCAGCTCGTTGATCCCCTTGATCGCGGCCACGGCTTCGACGTTGTGGTAATGCAGACCATGACCGGCGTTGACGATCAGGCCCTGGTCCAGCCCGAAGGCGACGCCATCGGCAATCCGCTTGAGTTCCAGCGCCACTTCGGTCGGGGTTTCGGCATCGGCGTAGCGACCGGTGTGCAGCTCGATGGCCGGTGCGCCAACTCGCGCCGACGCTTCGATCTGGCGCTCATCGGCGTCGATGAACAGTGACACTTCGCTGCCGATGGCCGAAAGCCGCTCAACCGCTGCCTTGATCCGCGCTTCCTGCCCCGCTACGTCGAGACCACCTTCGGTGGTCAATTCCTGCCGCGTTTCCGGCACCAGACAGATATGCGCCGGGCGAATACGCTCGGCGAACGCCATCATCTCTTCGGTAACGCCCATTTCGAAATTCATGCGAGTCTGCAGCACGTCCTTGAGCAACAGCACATCGCGCTCCTGAATGTGGCGACGGTCCTCGCGCAAGTGAACAGTGATGCCATCGGCACCGGCTTCTTCAGCGTCCAGCGCGGCCTTTACCGGGTCGGGATAGCGAGTGCCACGGGCCTGACGCAGGGTAGCAACGTGGTCGATGTTGACGCCGAGCAGAATTCGGGTGCTGTGGGTCACGGGTCTCTCCTGAAACTTGATCTGAACAGGCGACTGACGCCTGCGACGGTCTTATCGATTAAGGCTTGCGGAACAATTCACGGCTGACCAGCGGGCGCCCTCCCAGATGGACCGCCAGGGCCTGACGCATCAAGCGTTTGGCTGCCGAAAGCGCGCCGGGTGCGGTCCAGTCGGCTTCTGACATCGCCAGCAGCTCGGCGCCCTGAAACAGCCCCGGCTGAAAGAGATACACCCGCTCCAGCCCAGCGTCTACCTGCAACCGGTACATGCCGTCGCCAGACAACGGGTCGCCGTTCACGTCCGCATCGAGGGCGAAACCGTAACCCAGGTCGTCCAGCAGACGCCACTCGAACGAGCGCAACAAGGGTTCCAGCGCGCGCCCTTCGGCGAGCGCCAACAGCGTTGCGGCGTAATGGTCGAAAACACCAGGATGCGGGTCTTCGGCGGGAAGCAGACGGATCAACAGCTCATTGAGATAAAGGCCGCTGAACAACGCCTCGCCTTCGAGCCAGGCGGCGATGCCCGCGCTTTCCATCCGGCCGACGTTCTTCAGCTCGCCCTTGCCCCGAAATTCGACTTCAAGCGGCACGAACGGCCGCGCCAGAGAGCCAGCCTTGCCACGGGCACTGCGCAACACGGCGCGCAGACGTCCCTGCGGGGTCAGGAAATCGACCAGCGCACTGTTTTCGCGGTACGCCCGGCTGTGCAGAACGTAGGCAAGCTGGCCGACGGGAGGCGTTTGCGACATTGCGATCTCAATGAAAGAACGGGTCTTACAGGCAATCCGGAAAACAGTGTGGGAGAAACCACTGTGGGAGCGAGCTTGCTGGCGAAAGCGGCGTATCAATCAACATCAATGCTGAGTGCTACACCTCATTCGCGAGCAAGCTCGCTCCCACAGTCGGCCGGCGTACAGCCTGATTTTACAGGTCGCCGTAACCCAACGAACGCAGCGCGCGCTCGTCGTCAGACCAACCACCCTTGACCTTCACCCACAGGTTGAGCATGACCTTGGAGTCGAACAGCACTTCCATGTCACGGCGCGCATCGGAGCCGATGCGCTTGATGCGCTCGCCCTTGTCGCCAATGATGATTTTCTTCTGCCCGTCACGTTCGACGAGGATCAGCGCATGGATGTGCAGCGTCTTGCCCTGCTGTTTGAACTCTTCGATCTCGACCGTGATCTGGTACGGAAGCTCAGCACCCAGCTGACGCATGATCTTCTCGCGCACCAGCTCGGCAGCGAGGAAACGGCTGCTGCGGTCGGTGATCTGATCTTCCGGGAAGAAGTGATCGTTTTCGGGCAACTGCTCGGCGATGACCTTTTCCAGCGCCTCAAGGTTGTGTCCCTGTTGGGCGGAAACCGGGATGATCTGCGCGTTCGGCAGTTGTTCCTGCAGCCACGACAGGTGCGGCATCAGTTCGGACTTGTCCTCGATGCGGTCGGTCTTGTTCAGTGCCACGATCAGCGGACCGGTGACGTACTGCACGCGCTCCAGCACCATCTGGTCTTCTTCGGTCCACTTGGTGCGATCGACCACGAAGATCACCACGTCAACGTCTTTCAACGCTGCCGAGGCAGTCTTGTTCATGTAGCGGTTGAGCGCTTTGTCGCTGCCCTTGTGCATGCCCGGCGTGTCGACGTAGATCGCCTGCACGTCGCCTTCGGTCTTGATGCCCAGCATGTTGTGACGCGTGGTCTGGGGCTTGCGCGATGTGATCGCCAGTTTCTGCCCGAGGATGTGGTTCAACAGCGTCGACTTGCCCACGTTTGGCCGGCCGACGATGGCGACATAGCCACAGCGTGTTGCAGTTGAATCAGTCATTGCCATTCTCCACACCGAGGGCGATAAGGGCTGCGGCCGCTGCTACCTGTTCGGCAATGCGACGGCTGACGCCCTGTCCCCGGCTTTTTTCGTTCAAGAGGGTGATTTCGCATTCGACGAAAAACGTTCGGCAATGCGGCTCGCCCTGAATGTCCACCACTTCGTAACGCGGTAATTCACAGGCGCGCGACTGCAGGAATTCCTGCAGACGGGTCTTCGGGTCCTTGTTAGTGTCTACCAGCGTCAGGCTGTCGAACTCGCTTGCCAGCCAGGACAGCACGCGATCACGGGCGGTTTCCATGCCGGAATCGAGGTAGATCGCCCCGATCAAGGCTTCCAGCGCATCGGCCAGAATCGACTCGCGACGAAAACCACCGCTTTTCAGCTCACCCGAACCCAGACGAAGGTATTCGCCCAGATCGAAACCGCGAGCCAGCAGCGCCAGGGTCTCGCCTTTCACCAGACGGGCGCGCAGTCGCGACAATTGACCTTCGCGCGCCTGCGGAAAACGCTCGAACAGCGCTTCGCCGGCGACGAAGTTCAGAATGGCATCACCCAGGAATTCCAGACGCTCATTATTGCGGCCGGCAAAACTGCGGTGGGTCAGGGCCAGAACCATCAGTTCCTGGTCTTTGAAGGTATAGCCGAGCTGACGCTCCAGGCGACTCAATGACACGCTCACGGTTTACCCACGCTGAATTCGTGGTCGAACGTGACCACCAGATCGATGTTCTGGATCAGTGGCTCACGCTGTTCGTATTTCAAATGGGCGAGGAACCTGTTGTTCTCCGTCGTCACACTTAACGCCTTCTTCAAATCCACATCCCGAATATTGTTGACCTGCATGCCCTTGGCGACATAACTGTAGAAATCGTCGCTGTCACTGATATCGCCGCCCCGGTCGGTGCCCGCGGCCTCGATGATTTTCTTCAACGACAGATTATCCAGATAATGCGGCACCAGTTTGGCTGCGGTACTCCCGACAAACGCCAGAACTGCCAGCAATACCAGCCAGCCAACGAATGACAAACCTTTTTGCGATCTGGCAGAACTCATGTTTGCCCTCAAGAATAGTCCTTCCCTGCTGCCTGCACGTTCAGCTACGCAACATAGCCCGCCGAAATGACATACGGCGCTGCATCTGGCAGCGCCGCATCGGTTATTTGATCAGGCCAACCCGCGAGAAATTAGGCAGGTGGCTGAGCTTCGGCTCGGGCCAGCTCATCCAGACCGCGAAGGCCTTGCCGACGATATTCCGGTCCGGAACCATGCCCAGCTCGTCTTTGGGAATGTTGGGATCATCCCAGTAGCGGCTGTCGTTGGAGTTGTCGCGATTGTCGCCCATCATGAAGTAGTGACCGGCCGGAACCGTCCATTCGTGATCGGGTGGCGCGCGATAGCGGCTCATTTCCTGACGAATCTGGTGCTCAACCTCGCCCAGCTTCTCGTTGTACAGCTCGGCGCTGCCCAGCGTTCCAGGCTCCGAGCCGATCAACTGCTTGGCGACCAACTGGCCGTTGATGAACAACTGCTTGTCATTGGTGTAGCGAATGACATCGCCCGGCAGACCGACCACGCGCTTGATGTAATTGACGTTCGGATCGCTTGGGTAGCGGAACACCATCACGTCGCCGCGCTGCGGATCGCCGACGGGAATGACCTTCAGGTCGATCACCGGCAGACGAATGCCGTAGGAAAACTTGTTGACTAGGATGAAATCACCCACGTCCAGCGTCGGCTTCATCGATCCCGAAGGAATCTGGAACGGCTCGACCAGAAACGAGCGCAGGACCAGCACGATGAACAACACGGGAAAGAACGACTTGCCGTATTCCACCAGCAGAGGTTCCTTGTTCAACTGCTCCACGACGGCGACGTCCGGCTGGCTGACGCTGCCTTCGTAATTCGCTATCGCGGTGCGGCGACGGGGCGCCAATATGATCAGATCGAACAAGGCCAGCAAACCGCAGACAAACACGGCGACGACCAGCAACAGCGGGAAATTTAGTGACATAGGGCCTGACTATTCCAACCTGAGCACTGCAAGGAAAGCTTCTTGTGGAATCTCCACGTTGCCGACCTGCTTCATGCGTTTCTTACCGGCCTTCTGCTTTTCAAGCAGCTTGCGCTTACGGCTCACGTCGCCACCGTAACATTTGGCCAGTACGTTCTTTCTGAGGGCCTTGACGGTTGTACGCGCGATAATCTGGCCACCGATGGCAGCCTGAATAGCCACGTCGAACATCTGACGAGGAATCAGTTCTTTCATCTTTTCGGTCAACGCCCGGCCTTTATAGGCCGCGTTGTCACGGTGCACGATCAGCGCAAGCGCATCGACCTTGTCACCGTTGATCAGTACATCGAGCTTGACCAGGTTTGCCGACTGGTAACGATCGAAATGATAGTCCAGCGACGCATAACCGCGACTGGTGGACTTCAGACGGTCGAAGAAGTCCAGCACCACTTCGTTCATCGGCAGGTCGTAAGTCACTTGAACCTGGGTGCCAAGGAACAGCATGTCGTGCTGAATGCCGCGTTTCTCGATGCACAGCGTAATGACGTTGCCCAGATGCTCTTGAGGCACAAGGATGTTGGCGCGCACGATAGGTTCGCGCATGTCCTCGATCGTCGAGAGATCCGGCAGCTTCGACGGGTTGTCGACGTAAATGGTTTCGCCGGTCTTGAGCAACAGCTCGAAAATGACCGTAGGCGCGGTGGTGATCAGGTCAAGGTCGTACTCGCGCTCGAGACGTTCCTGGATGATCTCCATGTGCAGCATGCCCAGGAAGCCGCAACGGAAGCCGAAGCCCAGTGCGTCGGAGCTCTCAGGCAGGTATTGCAGCGACGAGTCGTTCAGCGTCAACTTCTGCAGTGCATCGCGGAAGTCTTCGAAATCGTCGGAGCTGACCGGGAACAGACCGGCATAGACCTGCGGTTGAATGCGTTTGAAACCTGGCAGCACTTCAACGTCTGGCGTCGAGCTGAGGGTCAGGGTGTCACCGACCGGCGCACCGTGAATGTCCTTGATGCCGGCGATGATGAAGCCCACTTCGCCCGCTTTCAGGTCAGCAGTCGCGGTGTGTTTAGGGTTGAATACGCCGACGCTGTCCACTAGATGAATCTTGCCGGTGGACTTGACGAGAATCTTGTCGCCCTTCTTGACGCGGCCATGACGCACGCGCACCAGGGAGACGACGCCCAGATAATTGTCGAACCAGGAGTCGATGATCAGTGCCTGAAGGGGATCTTCGATGTTACCGGTCGGCGCCGGAATGGTCTGAACCAGTCGCTCCAGGACCTCATCCACGCCCATGCCGCTCTTGGCGCTGCAGGCCACGGCGTCGGTGGCGTCGATACCGATGATCTTCTCGATCTCTTCCTTCACACGGTCCGGATCGGCCTGCGGAAGGTCCATCTTGTTCAGGACCGGCATGACCTCCAGGCCCTGCTCGATGGCGGTGTAGCAGTTGGCGACGGACTGCGCTTCGACGCCCTGACCGGCATCGACCACCAGCAGCGCACCTTCGCACGCGGCCAGCGAGCGGCTGACTTCATAGGTGAAGTCGACGTGGCCGGGCGTATCGATGAAGTTCAGCTGGTAAGTGATGCCGTCCTTCGCCTTGTAATAAAGGGTGACGCTGTGGGCCTTGATCGTGATACCGCGCTCACGCTCCAGGTCCATGGAGTCAAGCACCTGCGCTTCCATTTCGCGCTCGGTCAGGCCGCCGCACATTTGAATGAAACGGTCAGCCAGCGTCGACTTGCCATGGTCAATGTGGGCGATGATGGAGAAATTGCGGATATGACTCAAATCACTCACGGATCAACACTCGAAAAAGGTTGCAGGCAGACTGCCCGCCGAAAAATAGCCGGGAATTGTACCTGAAGGAAGCCTGAGGCGTCACGCTCACACGCGAAGCCGGACGGCCACAAGCCCTCCGCGCACAAAAAAAGGAGCGGTCCGACCGCTCCTTTTTCTATTTCCGACGCTTATTCGGCCAGTTTGAACGTGATGAATGTCGCACGTCCCTGACGCAGGACCCGCATCGACACCGAACGGTTCTTCGGCAGGCCTTTGGCGACCTCAGTGAACTGCCGGGCCGAGGTGATCGGCTGATTGTTCAGATGCGTGATCACGTCACCGGTCTGCAGACCGATCAGCGAAGCCGGGCCATCCTGTACGTCCTTGATGATGACGCCGCCCTTGAGGTCAAGCGACTTCAGCTGCTCGGCGGTCAGATCCGTCACCGAAACGCCCAGCCGATTGCTGTTGCGCTCGACGCCGGCATCGGCTGCGCCCATTTCTTCACCTTCAGCTGGCAATGCGCCAACGGTCACGGTCAGTTTCTGACGCTTGCCGTCGCGGATCACTTCCAGCTCGGCTTTGCTGCCGTCTTTCAGGTTGCCGATCAGGTGTGGCAGGTCAGCGGACATGATGATCGGCGTGCCATTGGCGCTCAGGATCACATCACCCACTTGCAGGCCGCCCTTCGCTGCCGGGCCGTCCTCGAGTACCTGTGCGACCAGCGCTCCGGCAGGCTTGTCCAGACCGAACGACTCAGCCAGATCCTTGTTCACTTCCTGAATGACTACACCGAGCCAGCCGCGGTTGACCTTGCCGTTAGCCTTGAGCTGGTTGGCCACGTCCATGGCCACGTCGATCGGGATTGCGAACGACAGCCCCATGAAACCACCGGAACGGGTGAAAATCTGCGAGTTGATGCCCACGACTTCGCCAGCCATGTTGAACAGCGGACCACCGGAGTTACCTGGGTTGATCGCCACGTCGGTCTGGATGAACGGCACATAGGTGTCATTCGGCAGGCTGCGCCCCTTGGCGCTGACAATGCCTTTGGTCACCGAATGGTCAAAGCCGAATGGCGAGCCAATGGCCAGTACCCACTCACCCACTTTCAGCTTGTCTGAATTGCCCAGCTTCACGGTGGGCAAGTCTTTACCATCGATCTTGAGAACCGCGACGTCGGTGCGCGGATCGGTGCCGATCAGCTTGGCCTTCATCTCGCTGCGATCAGAGAGGCGCACGAGAATCTCATCAGCGCCGTCGATCACATGGTTATTGGTGAGGATGAAACCGTCTGCGGAGATGATGAAACCGGAACCTAGCGACTGCGCTTCACGCTGACGGTCGCCTTTGCCCGCTCCCGGCGGACGCGAACCTGGCGGCATGCTCCGCTCCAGAAATTCGCGAAGCATCGGCGGCAGCCCTTCAAGGTCGGGCGCCTGCCCCTGCGCCACCGAGCGATCCGGCAGCTTCTGGCGGGTACTGATGTTGACGACGGCAGGTGAGGCCTGCTCCACCAGAGAGGTGAAGTCTGGCAACGCTTCTGCCTGCGCGGTTAAGACCTGGCCAAGCATGACCACTGCGGCCATCCAGGACAGATAGGATTTCAAACGTGGTATCGACATACGGCTCCCGTTCACAACGAGCATGGTTAAGCGGTACGAACCAATCGGTTCGAGGAGCATCTACGCGCTGCGGTGATCCGCAGCGCATTCTCAATGCCTGTTTCAGCGCTCAGCGGATTCACTGGGGCTGAAACGACAAAGGCCAGAGCTGCGAAGCTGTGACCTATAGAAAAAAAAGAGTGGGTTTGCAACCTGCAAAGCTCACCAAACATTTCAGTGTCTCGTCCAAAGCCCGAAATTGCCGGGCTGGCAGCCTGAAACGCCCAATATGAAACCTTTTTCACACTGGGCATTCACCGGTATTGTCAGGTTACTTCTTGCTCGTGGCAGCGGCGTCGTTACGCATGGACAACGCGATGCGCTCCGCTGTCCCGATCGGTATTTCGCCGACCACGGTCACCATCGCATCGCCCTTGGGCGTGGTCAGTCGGCGAGAAACGGCAACGGTCGGACCCAGCTGAGTGCGAATATCCGTCACGGCAGCACCACTGACCGGCTCGATAAACACCGAAAACCGCGCCAGCCCGTCGTCGTACATCAAGCTGGTGACAAGATTCTTGGACTGAGGATCTTTGCGCGCGGCAGCACTGCTGAGCGCAAATCCTGGCGGAAGCCAGTCAGATCGCCACGCTACCTGAGTCTTCTGCGCATCAGCGGCCTTCGCCTTCACCGCATCCACCGGCTTGCAGTCACCGCTTGGCTGCAGCGCCTGGTCGTTCGGCAGTTCTTTGGTGTCCAGCTCAGTGAACTGGAAGCGCTCGAGCAACTGGCCCTTTTCGCTCAACAGCAGCGATTTGAGCGGCAGGCCGGTTTCACTGTCCAGATGCAGCTCGATTCCGTAGCGATGCTGGTCACGCGGCGTCAATGTCACGACAACGGCTGGACGGCCCGCCACACGCGAATTTCCCGCCACTTTCATGTCGTACCACGAAGACAGCTTCGCGGCATCGAATGCGTGGGCAGGAGAATCGGGGATATTGGAGACGCCCGCCTCAAGCGTACCGCTTACGCATTGGGTCACCCCGTCGACGCGCAGTACTTCTTGTGCGGAACCATCAAGCTGGAGAAGGTGCTCACGAACCTTGCCGTCGGCAACCCGGTGCCAAATTCGGTGAGTGGAAAAGCTTCCATTACGCTCGTAAACGAAGGTGCCTTGAAAGCTTTGCTGCTGTTCTGCCTGCGCAAGACGCTTGAGTTGGTCTTGCGCATCATCGGCATGAACTGGAAGGACCAGCCATCCACCAAGCAGAAGCGGCACTAGAGGGATGGCGCGCATGATCCTCCTTAACGGTTTTCCAGGCTGGCGGCGCGTGCGTATGGCAGAGCGCTTTCGGTGCCTTTCAACGCGGCTTGCTGAGCATGCTGACGCAGGTAACCTGGCAGACGCTGGTCATGCCAGCCAGCCTGATTCTGCAACACGCCGCTGGCCATTGGACCAGGAGCTTGCTCGCCTTCAGTGTAGCCGGCCAGTACTGCAGGGCCCTTCACTTGAGGCATGGCGATGTTGGCAGGCTGAGCCGATTGCTGGGCCAGTTGAGCGCCAGCGATTTCATCCTGGTTGTACAGACGGACACCTGCCAGAACAGCCACGGTGACGGAAGCAGCCACTGCCAGACGACCCAAGGTACGCCACGGACCACGACCGGCCTTCAGCGGGCTGACTTCATCGGCGATCGCGGCAGAAACAGCAGCCGAGATGTCCAGATGAGGCATCAGCAGTTCTTTATGCATTGCTGCGCGAGCAATTTGATAACGCGACCATGTGGCACGTGTATCCGCATCGTCGATTGCATTGAGCACCCGACGTAATTCCAATTCGTCCGCTTCGTTATCCATCACCGCGGACAGCGATTCCTGCAGGGCTTCACGACTCATGGCGGTTCCTCTCATATGGCTATCGCCGCTGTCTCAGGTTTCCTGCAACAAAGGCTGCAGGGCTTTATCAATGGCTTCCCGAGCGCGGAAAATGCGAGAGCGCACGGTACCAACCGGGCATTGCATGACACTGGCAATGTCCTCGTAACTCAGACCGTCGAACTCACGCAAAGTTAGAGCTGTACGCAAATCTTCTGGCAGTAACTGGATGGTCCGATGGACGGTGCCTTCGATCTCATCCCTTAACAATGCACGCTCCGGCGACTCGATGTCCTTGAGGCCATGATCGCCGTCGTAGAACTCCGCGTCTTCAGATCTGACATCGCTGTCCGGCGGTCGCCGACCTCGCGACACCAGATAGTTTTTCGCCGTGTTGATGGCGATGCGGTACAGCCACGTATAAAACGCACTGTCGCCGCGGAAGTTCCCAAGCGCGCGGTAAGCCTTGATAAAAGCCTCTTGCGCAACATCCTGGGCTTCATGGGTGTCGTGGACGAATCGCACGATCAACCCAAGAATCTTGTGCTGATATTTCACCACTAGCAGATCAAAGGCTCGCTTGTCGCCACGCTGTACGCGTTCGACCAGTTGCTGATCCTCTTCCTGGGTTAGCATGAACACTCCTCATAGAGCTTAAAGGAGCATTGCATCGGCTCTTTCGCAGGCTTGCAAACATAGACTCGGGCTTTTAGCAAAAGTTCTCCCCCCTTCAAGCAAGTTTCCGGCGAGCGTCGGTAGCCCGCACGAAAAACGCAGCTCGAACCAGGTCGGCTGCGTGAATAATCTTGTCGTCGAAAGCGCTTGCGCTGGTCCGTGAAACGGCCATTGCAGAACGCCGACGCTGTCCCTTTATCGGCAACCCTCTATTGAACGTGGGGCTTTATGAAAAGTTCCCACATTTCGCATTAGAGCGTAAGACACACACCTGCCCGTATGTAGGATCCATTCCCGCCCAAAAACCCGGGACCGGGATCGACTGCCAAACGGTATGCACGATGTCGCGGAGTGGCGCACAATTCGCCTCCGCCGTGATTCACAATTGCCATAAATCACGGCCATTGTGCCGTTCCCACCCTTCATATACTAGTGGCCATTAGAAGCCGGAATAAGACATGAGTCAGCATTTTCAGCACGACGTATTGGTGATCGGCTCCGGGGCAGCAGGCTTGAGTCTGGCGCTGACATTGCCCGCACACCTGCGCATCGCCGTATTGAGCAAGGGCGACCTGGCCAACGGCTCGACGTTCTGGGCTCAGGGCGGCGTTGCGGCCGTTCTGGACAACGCCGATACAGTCCAGTCCCACGTCGAAGACACCCTGAATGCGGGTGGTGGATTATGCAATGAAGAGGCCGTGCGCTTTACCGTGCAGCACAGTCGGGAAGCCATTCAGTGGCTCATCGACTTGGGCGTGCCGTTTACCCGGGACGATCAGTCGTCGGTGGAAGATGGCGGCTTCGAATTTCATCTGACCCGCGAAGGCGGCCACAGTCATCGTCGTATCATCCATGCCGCCGATGCGACGGGAGCGGCCATCTTCCGCACGCTGCTGGCGCAGGCCAAGGCGCGTCCGAACATCGAGCTGCTGGAACAACGCGTCGCCGTTGACCTCATTACCGAGCGACGGCTGGGGCTGGAGGGTAAGCGCTGCCTGGGTGCCTACGTGCTGGATCGCGCCACGGGCGAGGTGGACACGCATGGCGCCCGGTTCACCGTTCTGGCTTCCGGGGGCGCAGCGAAGGTCTACCTTTACACCAGTAACCCGGACGGTGCCTGCGGTGACGGCATTGCCATGGCGTGGCGGTCGGGGTGCCGGGTCGGCAATCTGGAATTCAATCAGTTTCACCCCACCTGCCTTTATCACCCGCAAGCCAAGAGCTTCCTTATTACCGAGGCGCTGCGCGGCGAAGGTGCTTACCTGAAGTTGCCTGACGGCGAACGCTTCATGCAGCGTTTCGATCCTCGCGCCGAACTGGCGCCGCGAGACATCGTTGCCCGGGCCATCGACCATGAGATGAAGCGCCTGGGGGCGGACTGTGTCTATCTGGACATCAGCCACAAGCCCGAAGCGTTCATCAAAAGCCACTTCCCGACCGTCTATGAGCGCTGTCTGGAGTTCAATATCGACATCACCCGCCAGCCCATTCCCGTGGTGCCGGCCGCCCATTACACCTGCGGCGGGGTGATGGTGAACGAGCAAGGGCGAACGGATGTGCCGGGGCTGTACGCAATCGGCGAAACCAGTTTCACGGGCCTGCATGGCGCCAACCGCATGGCCAGTAATTCGTTGCTGGAATGCTTTGTGTACGCACGATCGGCGGCCAACGACATCGTCGGACAATTGACCGAGGTCAGTCAGCCACAGGACTTGCCGGCATGGGACTCGAGCCAGGTCACGGATTCGGACGAAGATGTGATCATCGCGCACAACTGGGATGAATTGCGGCGATTCATGTGGGACTACGTCGGCATCGTGCGCACCAGCAAGCGCTTGCAGCGCGCGCAACACAGGGTGCGGCTGTTGCTGGACGAGATCGACGAGTTTTACAGCAATTACAAGGTCAGCCGTGATTTGATCGAGCTGCGCAATCTGGCCCAGGTCGCGGAGCTGATGATCGCCTCGGCCATGGCCCGCAAGGAAAGCCGAGGGCTGCATTACACGCTGGACTATCCGGATATGTTGCCGGAGGCGCTCGACACTATTCTGGTGCCGCCCACCTACGCCGACTGAACTTCAAGCGCAGACGCAAGCGTCGGTGGCTGTCCGGCGCCATTGCGTCGGCAGGAATGCAAAGGCTGCGAACCCGCAACTGTCGCAACCAGGAGCCGGAACGCAGCCGGAATCGCAAGATGACGAGCTGCGGCAGCGCAACGCTGTCGGGACGAAGCTGCGCAGGCTCCCATCCGCCCTCCTCGCTCCAGAGATGCCAGCCCGAGGTATCGCGGCGCAGGCCCGTAAACGCCCGGGCGCCGTTCTTTGCGGTCAATGCGCGCAGGGTGCACGCGCCGTGCAGCAGGCACAGCATCACGCCGACCGATCCGGCCCAGAGGGGAATATTCAGTTGAGAGAGTGACACGAGCGCCAGGACCTGCGCGCCGAGGTACGCCGTCAGCAATGCCCGAGAGGCCTGCCAACGGCATTCGAAACGATCACTTCGGCTGGACACGGTCCAGAATCATGCGGACCATGCGCTGCAGCTCCGGATCTTCCGATTCGCCACGCTGCATGAACCAGCCGAACATGTCCTGATCTTCACAGGTCAGCAGGCGACGGTAGAGTTCGCGATCGACATCATTGAGCGATGGATAGACTTCTCTGACAAACGGCACCAGCAACACATCCAGCTCGAGCATGCCGCGGCGGCTGTGCCAAAAGAGGCGATTGAGTTCAACATCTTCGACCATGGGGCGCTCCTCGAATTTGCCGGCGAGTATACAGGGGCAGCGTCGCGGGGCGTACCCGCACTTAGTCGCAGCTTTTTGCATATACCCATAAACGAAACACGGCACTATGATGGTGCCCCAGACTTTTACCCCTGCGATGACTCATGGCCGATTCAGCTTTTTTCTGCCCCTTGTCCCATGAAGGTGTGCTTGCCGTTCGCGGCGTGGACGCCAGCAAATTCCTGCAAGGCCAACTGACCTGCAACATGGATTACCTGAGCGAGGCGAAAGCCACGCTGGGCGCGCGTTGCACGCAGAAAGGCCGCATGCAGTCCAGCTTCCGCATTCTGCTGGAAGGCGACGGTGTTGTGCTGGCGATGGCCAGCGAACTGGTCGAACCACAGCTGCTGGATCTGAAGAAATACGCCGTGTTTTCCAAGTCGAAGCTGACTGATCAAAGTACATCGTGGGTGCGTTTCGGCCTGGACGGCGGCGACGGCGCGCTGGTGAGCCTCGGGCTCGATCTGCCCCAGGACACCGATTCGGTCGTGCGCGCGAACGATCTGATCGCCATCCGCGTCTCGCCTTCGCGCGCAGAATTGTGGGCAAAAGCCGATCAGGCCGATGAGCTGCACAATCGTCTCGCCGCGCAAATGACGCAAGGCACCCTGAACAACTGGCTGCTCGGCCAGATCCGCGCCGGGATCGGTCAGGTGTTCGGGCAAACCCGCGAAGAATTCATCCCGCAGATGATCAACCTGCAAGCGGTGGGCGGCGTCAGTTTCCGAAAAGGCTGCTACACCGGGCAGGAAATCGTTGCGCGGATGCAGTATCTGGGCAAACTCAAACGCCGCCTGTATCGCCTGTCGCTGTCTGGCGAAGACGTACCGGCGCCGGGCGTCGAATTGTTTTCCCCGGTTCATGCTAGTTCGGTGGGTAACGTCGTCGTGGCTGCGCGCGCCTCTGGGGGCGTTGAATTGCTGGCGGTGTTGCAGGCCGATGCGGTGGAAAACGGTGATATCCGCCTGGGCTCGTCCGATGGCGCCGCGTTGCAATTGGGCGAATTGCCATACACTCTCGACGCCAAGCTTGAAACGCAGCGTTGAACCTTGATACAGACACCGTTTCAGCTGTCAGCGTAGTCGCCCGCGCCTGTGCCAGTGGATGGCCAGGCGCCGGCCGGAAGGCAATGTCCAGAGACCCGATATGAGTAGCATGGCTGACGAGGTGCAGAGGAACCTGATCAAGGCGATCGACAAAGACGCCCTGTTCCTGCCGACGCTCCCTGAAGTGGCAATGAGAATTCGCCTGGCGGCGGAAGATTCGGAAATTTCCATCATTGCCCTGAGCAAGGTCATCGGCAGCGACACCGCGCTGTCCGCGCGCCTGATCAAAGTCGTCAACAGCCCGCTGCTGCGGCCGAATTTCGAGGTCAGCGACGTGCTGACAGCGGTTCGGCGGCTGGGCGTCAATTACAGTTGCAACCTGGCGATCGGGCTGGTGGTGGAGCAGATGTTCCATGCCAAATCCGAGGTGGTCGAAACCAAGATGCGCGACATCTGGAAGCTCAGCCTGCAGGTGGCGGGCGTGAGCAACCTGCTGAGCCACCGCCGGGCGCATCTGAAAGCCGACAAAGCCACACTTGCCGGGCTGATCCACCTCATCGGCGTGCTGCCGATCCTCACGTATGCAGAAGATAACTTCGAACTGCTCGCAGACCCGATCAGCCTGAATCATGTCATCGAGCGGATTCACCCGATCATCGGCGAGCGGCTGCTGCGCTCCTGGGACTTCCCCGAAGCACTGGCGATCGTGCCGCGCCAGTTCCAGAATTTCAGCCGGGTGTCGCAACAGGCCGATTACGTGGATCTGGTGCAAGTGGCGACGGTTCACGTTCATGAAGCCACCGGCAGGCCGTACCCGCACCTGGACGTCCAGGCGATTCCGGCGGTCGCTCAACTGGGCCTGAACATGGCGGAAGGCGCCCTCATCGGCGAGATGAACGAGGCAATGACGCTGCTGTACTGAGTCGGCCTTTCGCGCGGTACGCGCCGCTACCGTCCTTCCGTTTCCACCGCCGCAAACGTCACCCGGACTTTCAGACCGCGCTGAGCACCGTCGTGCAGCGTGATGCGCGCCAGATGCGCCCGGCATATTTCACCCACGATCGCCAGACCGAGCCCGGAACCGGTGCCTTGCTGATGGCGCCGGTAAAAGCGCTCGAACACGCGGTCGCGCTCGTGCAGCGGAATGCCGGAGCCGTCATCCTCGACTTCAAGAACGCACGGCGCGTGTACGCGCAACACGACGTTTCCGCCCGGCGGCGTGTGCGCCAGGGCGTTGTCCACCAGATTGCTCAGCAGCTCGTTAAGCAACGTCGGCTCGCCGCGCACCCAGATCGGCGCATCGGCCTCCAGCGCCAGGGCGACGCCGCGCGCGTGTGCCAGCGGCGCCATCGCCATGCCCAGTTCGCGCGCCAACTGGCTGAGATCGAGCAACTGTGCGCCGCCTTCGGCAACCGCCCGCGCGCCGTTTTCGATGCGCGCAAGGGACAGCAACTGGTTGGCCAGATGCGTCAACTTGTCGGTGCCGAGGGCCGTGCTTTCCAGCGTGGCGCGCCAGGCATCCGGCTCCTGATCGCGCAGCCCCAGTTCGACCCGGGCCTTGAGCGCAGCCAGTGGCGTGCGCAGTTCATGGGCGGCATCGGCGATGAACTGCGCCTGACGCTCGAACTGCATGCGCAGGCGTTCGGTGAAGTGATTGAGCGAGCTGACCAAGGGCCGCAGTTCGTGCTGCACCTCAACCATGGGCAGCGCGCGCAGGTCGTCCGGCTGACGCTCCTCGACCGCCGTGCGCAAGCGCTCCAGCGGACGCAGCGCGGCGCTCACGGTAAACCACACCAGCAACAAAGCGCCGCTGCCGAGCATGCCAAGGCGCAACAGCGTATCGGCCATCAGGCTGCGGGCCATGGCCACGCGCTGCTCTTCGGTTTCGGCCACGCGGATTTCGGCGATACCGTTCATGTTCGGTTCGCTCACCGCTTTGAGCAGGCTCACGACGCGCACGTCCTGGCCCTGATATCGACCGCTGTAGAACTTCGCCAGCGCGGGATAGGCGTCGGTTCGAGGCGTGCCGGGCGGCGGCGCAGGCAAATCTTCGTAGCCGGAAATCAGCTTCTGGTGGATGTCGTTGACCTGATAGTAGATGCGCCCGGCGCTGTCGTAAGCGAAGGTGTCGAGGGCCACGTATGGGACGTCGGCGCTGAGGGTGCCGTCGTGCGCTGACAAACCGGCGGCGATGGTTCTGGCCGAAGCCAGCAAGGTGCGATCGTAGGCGGTGTCAGCCGCTTCGCGGCCGTTCCAGTAAGCGCTCATGCCGCTGGCGATCATCAGCACGACCAACAACAGGCCAAGGTTCCACAGCAGGCGCCAGCGCAGGCTGTTTTCCGCGGAGGGAAACGGATTAAGCATCCCGGCTTTCCAGCAAGTAACCCAGCCCACGAAAGGTGACGATGGCGATGGGCTGGCCATCGAGCTTCTTGCGCAGGCGATGCACATAGATCTCGATGGCATCGGCGCTCGCCTCTTCGTCGAGACCGAACACCTGCGCCGCCAGTTGCTCCTTGCTCATCACCCGTCCAGGTCGGGCGATCAGGGCTTCGAGCACCGATTGCTCACGGGAGGTCAGGGTCAGCATCTCATCGCCAAGGGTGAACCGCCGCGTGTCCAGGTCATAGACCAGTACGCCACAGCGCTGCTGACGCTCGCCCCCCAGCACGCTGCGCCTGAGCAGCGCCTTGACCCGCGCTTCCAGTTCCGTGAGTTCGAAGGGCTTGGCCAGGTAGTCATCCGCGCCGAGGTTCAAGCCGTGAACGCGATCTTTGACGTCGCTGCGCGCCGTGAGCATCAGCACCGGGATGTTTTTGCCGCGAGCCCGCAAGCGCGCCAGCACCTCGAAACCGTCCATGCGCGGCAGCCCGACATCGAGGATCGCGACCGCGTACTCTTCGCTGCCCAACGCCAGATCGGCTGCAACGCCATCGTGCAGAACGTCCACGGTGAGTCCGCTGCCCTTGAGCGCCAGCGCGACGCTTTCAGCCAGTTGCAGATGGTCTTCGACGAGCAGGACACGCATCGACTTCTCCCGAATCAGGCGTTGTTTGGGGGCGGAGTTTACAGGCGCGCTGGCGTCTGTGAAGACCCGACCTGCCTCGAACCCGGCCAGCCCCGCTCAGTGCACGTCTGGCGAAAGCTTCATGAAAGGTAGTTGAAAGGTTGATGAAAGCTTCGCTGATTAGGATTCAGTCACGACTTGTTACGCCTGCGGCCAGCGCCGCCTGCGCAACGCCTCTGAGTCGTGACGAAAAACGCCTCGACGCGTTTTCAACAATAAAAACAATATCGGAGTCATCGGTGATGCAATCACTGCAATCCTCGGCCACCGTGCCGCCTGAATCCCGTTCTGTTTTCTGTTCGCCACGCAGCCTTGCCGCGCGGTGCTTCGTCACGTCCCTGACATGGGTCCTATACGCGCAGCCAGCGTGCGAACGCGCCTGACCGATTACCTGACCGTCCAAAAACAACAACTCCTCTGGAGACAGACCATGACCCTATCGATGCGTCGTATCAGCGTTGCTGCCAGCTGCATGCTGCTTGCCACCCAGTTATGGGCGGCCAGTGAGCCCAAGCGTCCCGAATGCATTGCCCCGGCCTCGCCCGGCGGCGGCTTTGACCTGACCTGCAAACTGGTGCAAAGCGCGCTGGTGAACGAGAAAATCCTGACCAAACCCATGCGCGTCACCTACATGCCCGGCGGCGTTGGCGCGGTGGCCTACAACGCGGTGGTCGCCCAGCGGCCGGCAGATGCGGGCACTCTGGTCGCATGGTCCAGTGGCTCGTTGCTCAACCTGGCACAGGGCAAGTTCGGGCGCTTCGATGAAAACGCCGTGCGCTGGCTGGCGGCCGTTGGCACCAGTTATGGCGCCATCGCGGTGAAAGCCGACTCACCGTACAAGAACCTCGACGATCTGGTTAAAGCGCTGAAGGCCGACCCGAGCAAAGTGGTCATCGGTTCCGGCGGCACTGTGGGCAGTCAGGACTGGATGCAGACGGCGCTGATCGCCAAGGCCGCCGGCATCAACCCGCGTGACCTGCGTTATGTGGCCCTCGAAGGCGGCGGCGAAATCGCCACGGCATTGCTCGGCGGCCATATTCAAGTGGGTTCCACTGACATCTCCGACTCCATGCCACACATCCTCAGCGGCGACATGCGCCTGCTGGCTGTCTTCTCCGAGCAGCGCCTGGACGAGCCGGAAATGAAGAACATCCCGACCGCCAAGGAACAGGGCTACGACATCGTCTGGCCGGTGGTGCGCGGGTTCTACCTCGGGCCGAAGGTCACCGACGAAGAATACAACTGGTGGAAAGACTCGTTCGACAAGCTGCTGGCCTCCGAGGATTTCGCCAAGCTGCGCGACCAGCGTGAACTGTTCCCCTTCGCCATGACCGGCGAGGAACTGGACAAGTACGTCAAGAAGCAAGTCGCGCAATACAAGACGCTGGCCAAGGAATTCGGCCTGATTCAGTGATTGAGCCCAATTGACTGACGACGGTCACGCCGCCTGCGCGGTGGCGTGACCCAGGAGCTTTCCCATGGTCTTGCAACGCATTTTCGCCCTGGTGCTGCTGTTGGCCTGCATTGGCCTGGCACTCATGGCCTGGCCTTATCAGGCCCCGTTTTCCTATGAGCCCGTCGGTCCGCGTGCGTTTCCGCTGCTGATGCTGGGGCTGATGGGCATTTCCCTGCTCTACATGCTGATTCGCCCGACGCCGATCAAGCATTCCGAGGACGAGCCGCCGCTGGACCGTCCGACCCTGATCAAAATCGGGATCTGCACCCTTTTGCTGCTGATCTTCGCCGGGCTGTTCGAACCATTGGGCTTCCTGCTCAGCAGCATGCTGATCGGCATTCCGATGGCGCGCCTGTATGGCGGTCGCTGGCTGCCCAGTATCGTCATCATCACGTTGATGAGCATCGCACTGTACGTGCTGTTCGACAAAGTGATGGATGTGCCACTGCCCTTGGGCCTGCTCGACGTTCTGGAGAACTGATATGGACACTCTCGGCTATCTGGGCCAGGGCTTCGGCGTCGCGCTGACCCCATACAACCTGGTTACAGCGCTTTCCGGCACCCTGATCGGCACCATCGTCGGCCTGTTGCCGGGGCTGGGACCGATCAATGGCGTCGCCCTGTTGATCCCCATCGCTTTCGCACTGGGCCTGCCACCGGAGTCGGCGCTGATTCTGTTGGCGGCGGTTTATCTGGGCTGTGAGTATGGCGGGCGCATCAGCTCGATCCTGCTGAACATTCCAGGCGAGGCATCCACCGTCATGACCGCGCTCGATGGCTACCCGATGGCGCGCCAAGGGCTGGCGGGTGTGGCGCTGTCGTTGTCGGCGTGGAGTTCGTTCATCGGCGCACTGATCGCCACCTGCGGCATGGTCATGTTCGCCCCGTTATTGGCCAAATGGGCGATTGCCTTCGGGCCGGCTGAGTATTTCGTGCTGATGGTGTTCGCCATCGTCTGCCTGGGCGGCATGGCCGGCGATCGTCCGCTCAAGACTTTCGTCGCGGCGTTGATCGGGTTGTTTCTGTCGAGTATCGGCATCGATGCCAACAGCGGCGTGTACCGGTTCACCGGAGACAACATTCACCTGGCGGACGGCATTCAGTTCGTGGTGCTGGTGCTGGGCCTGTTCTCGATCAGTGAAATCCTGCTGTTGCTGGAGAAGACCCATCGCGGTCAGGAAGCCGTCAAGGCGACGGGCCGCATGATGTTCAACTTCAAGGAAGCCAGCTCGGTGTTCGCCGTGAACATCCGCTGCGGCCTGATGGGCTTCATCATGGGCGTACTGCCAGGGGCCGGTGCCACGCTTGCCAGCGCCGTGACCTACATGACCGAGAAACGCATCGCGGGTGCCAGCGGCAAATTCGGACAGGGCGACATGCGCGGTCTGGCAGCGCCCGAAACCGCGATCGGCGCAACCGCCTGCGGTGCGCTGGTGCCGATGCTGACACTGGGCGTTCCAGGTTCAGGCACCACTGCGGTCATGATCGGCGCGCTGTCGCTGTACAACATCACCCCAGGACCGCTGCTGTTCCAACAGCAACCGGACATCGTCTGGGGCCTGATCGCCTCGCTGTTCGTCGCCAACATCATGCTGGTGATCCTGAACATTCCAATGATCCGCATCTTTACCCGCATCCTCGCCGTGCCTAACTGGGCGCTGGTGCCGGTGATCGCGATCATCACGGGTATCGGTGTCTATGCGGTGCACGCCACCACGTTCGACCTGTTCCTGATGGTGGGCATCGGCATCTTCGGTTACATCCTGCGCAAGCTGGACTTCCCGCTGTCGCCGATTCTGCTGGGCTTCATTCTGGGCGGCCTGATGGAGCAGAACCTGCGTCGCGCGTTGTCGATTTCCAATGGCTCGATGGACATCCTTTGGTCCAGCCCGATCACCTTGGGCGTCTGGGTGGTCACCGCGTTCATGCTGGTGCTGCCGCTGATCCGTATCTGGCGTAAACGCGCCGTGCAGCGTCGCGCGCTGGCCGATGTCTGACCGGCCATTCAAGACATGGTGGGGAACACCGCTGGTCGGCCTGCTGGGGGGATACCTCGCCAGTCAGGTCGGCTGGCCTTTGCCATGGATGGTCGGCTCGTTGCTGGCGATCATTCTGGTTCGCTGCCTGACGCCATGGCAGCTGGCTGAAATCCCCGGCGGCCGCAAATGCGGCCAATGGGTGGTCGGCATCGGGATCGGCCTGCATTTCACGCCGGTGGTCATCGAACAGGTGGTTTCTCACTTCGGCCTGATTTTCATCGGCGCGCTGGTGACCAGCGTGTCCAGCGTCGTTGGCGTGTGGCTCATGCTGCGCACCGGCGAAGACCGCGCGACTGCTTTCTTTTCCAGCATGCCCGGTGGTTCGGGCGAAATGGTCAACCTTGGCGCGCGCAATGGCGCGATCCTCAGCAACGTCGCCGCCGGCCAGAGCCTTCGGGTGCTGGCGGTGGTGCTGTGCGTTCCGGCGATCTTCAAATACCTGATGGGTAACGGCGGCCCGCCCTCACACGCGAACGTGGTGGATGGGTGGTGGCTGCTGATTCTGTTTCCACTGGGCGCATGGGTGGCCTGGCTCTGGCAACGATTGAAGCAGCCCAATCCGTGGCTGTTCGGGCCGTTGCTGGTGAGCGCGGTGATCAGCGTCAGCTTTGACCTGCACATCGGGCTGCCCAACGGCGGCAGTCAGATGGGTCAATGGCTGATCGGCAGCGGCCTGGGTTGTCATTTCAATCGAGCGTTTTTCCGCCGTGCGCCCTCGTTCATCGGGCGTACGCTGATTGGCACGGCGCTGACGATGAGCATCGCCGCACTGTGCGCACTGGCGCTGAGCACGATGACTCACTTGGACCTGCGCTCCCTCACCCTGGGCATGATGCCCGGCGGCATTGCAGAAATGAGCCTCACCGCTGAGGTGCTGCAACTGTCAGTGCCACTGGTGACGGCGATGCAGGTGATGAGGCTTTTGTTCGTGTTATTTCTGGCGGAGCCACTGTTTCGCTACTGGGATCGCAAAGCCTGCGCCGACCCAAAACCGTAGGTGTGCGGCTGTTGTCACGATCGGGCAGAGCCGATCCTACGAAACGTTGCAGCACCTGCCTGACCGGCTTCACCCGGGAAGAGGCCGGCATGCTGTAGATACCTGCGCAGCAGAATTCAGCCCTGTACCCGACAGGCCAAGCACCTGCTTCAGACGTTTGCCGGCAGCCGCCACTCGATCGGCGAGATGCCGTTGTCGACCAGAAACTTGTTCGCCATGCCGAAATGCCCGCAGCCGAGGAAGCCTTTGTAGGCCGACAGCGGTGAAGGATGCACGGACGTCAGGATCAGGTGCTTGGTGGCATCGATGAATTTTTTCTTGCTCTGCGCGTGAGCGCCCCACAGCAAAAACACCAGATGCGGCTGGTGGGCGCTGACGGTTTCGATGATCTTGTCAGTAAAGTGCTGCCACCCGCGCCCCGCATGGGAAGCGGCATTCGCCCGCTCGACGGTAAGGGTGGTGTTGAGCAGCAACACACCCTGCTCGGCCCAGGATTGCAGATAGCCATGATTGGGAATGTCGATATTGAGATCGCGCTTGAGCTCTTTGTAGATGTTGACCAGCGACGGCGGCGCGGGCACGCCTGGCTGCACCGAGAAGCACAGCCCGTGCGCCTGATTGGGGCCGTGATAAGGATCCTGACCGAGAATGACCACCTTGACGTTGTCCAGCGGGGTGGAGTTCAAGGCATTGAAAATCAGCGGGCCTGGCGGGTAGATCTCCTTGCCCGCCGCATGTTCCTGGCGCAGGAACTCACGCAGCTCGCCCATGTAAGGCTTCTCGAATTCCTCGCGCAGGGCCTGCTTCCAGCTGGCCTCCAGTTTGATGCGGTCGTCATTGGTCATGATGCTATCCGGCAGGAACAAATGGGCGGACTTTAGGGGTTGTCGCCAATTATTTCCAGCGCAGCGCACGCCGCGTTTTCTACACTGGTCTGCGTCACCTGATTTGCAACTTCCCGGCGTCGACGGGACTCACAGTCCTTTATAGATGCCCGTACCACTGACAAGAGGTCACGATGAATCTGCAATTCGAAGAGCTCACCGCTACCGATGGCGCCCGTCTGGGCGTTGCCACGCTGGACGCGGAAAAATCCCTGAATGCCTTGTCCTTGCCAATGATCCTCGCCCTGCAGGATCGGCTCGACGCGTGGGAAAGCGACTCCGGAATCGTCTGCGTGCTGTTGCGCGGCAAGGGCGAGAAGGCCTTTTGCGCGGGAGGTGACGTCAGGGCGCTGATCGAGGCCGGACAGGGAAAAACCGGAACCGTCCCACCATTGGCGGCGCACTTCTTCGCGGCTGAATACCGACTGGACTACAAGCTGCACACGTATTCAAAACCGCTCATCTGTTGGGGCCACGGTTATGTCCTTGGCGGAGGAATGGGCTTGCTGCAAGGGGCCAGCATCCGCGTCGTCACGCCAAGCAGCCGGCTGGCAATGCCGGAAGTCAGCATTGGCCTGTATCCCGATGTAGGCGCCAGCTGGTTCCTGTCGCGATTGCCCGGCAAGCTCGGGCTGTTTCTGGGCCTGACCGGCGCCCACATCAATGGTCGCGACGCGCTGGATCTGGACCTCGCCGATCGGTTTCTGCTGGACGACCAGCAAGAGGAAATGATCGACCGGCTGCTGCAGATCAACTGGCAGGAACAGACCGCGGTGCAACTCAACAGCCTGTTCAAGGCCTTGCAGCAAGAGGCCGTCGAGCAGTTGCCCCAGGCCCAATGGCTGCCGCGTCGAAAGGCCATCGACGAACTGCTGGATGTCGCCGATGCACCGGCGGCCTGGAACGCGTTGAAGCTTGAACTCGGCTCGCACGACGCGCTGATCGCCAAGGCCGCGAAGACGCTGATCGAAGGATGCCCGATGACGGCACAGCTGGTCTGGGAACAGATACAGCGCGCTCGACATATGTCGTTGGCCGAGGTCTTTCAACTGGAGTACGCCATGAGCCTCAACTGCTGCCGTCATCCCGAGTTCGCCGAAGGTGTACGCGCCCGGTTGATCGACAAGGATCAGACGCCGCGCTGGCACTGGCAGGACATCGCGACGATACCGCTGGCCGTGATCGATGCGCATTTCGAGAAGGCCTGGGAAGGACGCCATCCGTTGGCTGATCTGTCGGAATATTGAAGGTCGGTCAGGCAGAAGCGTGGCTTGCTGCGTGTTCGGTTGTAGAGCAGTCATCAACCTGGCGCATTGGCAGTTCCAGGCAGATTCGGTGCGAAGGATTGACTGCCGCTGCGCGCCAGATCGCGGGGCAAGCCACGCTCCTACACGTTGACTTGACAGATACAGCGCTCCCAGCCGTCGTATTCTGTATGCCAGGGGCATCAGCCAGATCGGCGTGCTGGATTGGCCGCCGTTGCATGCCAGGTCGGGACAAGCTACACGGCCGCAGGGTGAATCGGCAGGACAAAAAACGGCGCTCTCAGGAGCGCCGTTCAATTTTCTCACCAGGGAAGTCTGCTTCAGCGATTTCCGCCGCCTGGACCGCCGTGTCCGCCACGGCCGAATCCGCCGTCCTGACGAATGCCGCCTGAAGGCCTTCCCGGAGGTCGACCTCCACCGCCGCCACCGCCCGGATTGCCGTTCCATCCCGGACGCGGACCATTACCGCCACCGCCAGGCCTCGGACCGGGCGGCGGTGGGTGATAACCGGAGCCACCGCCACCGTGATAGCCGCCTCCTCCGCCGTTCCAGTGACCACCACCGTAACCGGGTCGACCACCGCCGTATCCAGGGCGACCGCCATAGCCCGGACCGTAATAGCGTGGCGGGGCGTAATACCGCGGAGGCGGCGCGTAGTAGCGCGGCGCCGAGTAATAACGCGGTGATGAGTAATAAACCGTTGATCCGTAATAACCGGATGGAGCGTAAGGGCGATAGCCGTCGTACACATAACTGCTGCTATAGCCGCTGCCGTAGACCGGTCTTGGCAGCGTATACGTCTCTGACTCGTAATAGCCTCCGTAGCAACCTGCGAGGGACAGTGTCATCAAAACGGTGAGCAAGCTTCGTCGATACATGGCGGCCTCCCGGACCGCGATAGAGCTCGAACCAGCGGCGCTGGTCGGCGTTCTCCCAATTGCCGAGAACGTAATTTAAGACTGCCGGATCCGTTTCGAGTGCCCCAGCTCAAGCCCCAACCGCCGGACGGCGCCCCGCAACAGTGCATATTCTTCCGCTCGGCAGACCAGGTTTTCGCCATTGCTCCCACCCACCAAGGCCTGCTGCAACTTGGCACAACTCTCGCTTGGTAAACCTTGTGCAGGAGTCAACACCGGTTCGCGGCACCACAATTTGCAATAGCCGACTAGGGTTCCGGCTCGCTTGAAGCGAGTGGCTGGTCCGAGAGTTGGCGACCTCCAGTAGAGGTTACACGGCGGGATAAAAGCCCGGGAGACAGGACACCAGTGGTGTCGCCGTGCTCCTGAACGTCCCTTTTCGCTACTGGAGGTTTTCCAATGCAGAAGTCCCCTCTCTTCGGCCTGATCACCGCAGGCCTCATCGCAGCTTTCAGCCTCTCGGCCAACGCCGCCCCGAAAAAAGATTTCGACGTTTGCTGGACGATCTATGCCGGCTGGATGCCGTGGGAGTATGCGGGTACTCAAGGCATCGTCGACAAGTGGGCCAAGAAGTACAACATCAACATCAAGGTCACCCAGCTCAACGACTACGTCGAGTCAATCAACCAGTACACCGCCGGGCAGTTCGACGGCTGCACCATGACCAACATGGACGCCCTGACCATTCCTGCCGCCGGTGGCGTGGAAAGCACGGCGCTGGTCGTCAGTGACTTCTCCAACGGCAACGACGGCATCGTCATCAAGGGCGACGGCAAGAAAGTCACCGATCTGAAAGGCATGGACGTCAATCTGGTGGAGCTGTCGGTGTCCCACTACCTGCTGGCCCGCGCGCTGGACTCGGTGGACCTGACCGAGAAGGACCTCAAGGTGGTCAACACCTCCGACGCAGACATCGCGGCTGCCTTCAACACCAGTGACGTCAAAGCCGTCACCACCTGGAACCCGATGCTGTCGGAGATCAAGGCCAAGCCTGGCGTCACTGAAGTGTTCGACTCCAGCAAGATCCCTGGCGAGATCATGGACATGATGGTCGTCAACACCCAGACCCTGAAGGACAACCCGGCACTGGGCAAGGCGTTGACCGGCGCCTGGTTCGAAGTCGTCGCACTGATGAACGCCAAATCCGCCGAGTCCAGCAAGGCGCTTGAGCACATGGCCAAGGCTTCGGGTACCGATCTGGCCGGTTTCCAGTCGCAGCTGGACACCACCAAGCTGTTCGCCACGCCTAAAGAAGCCCTGGAATTCGCCACCAGCAAACAGCTGCCGAGCACCATGCGCAAGGTGGCCGACTTTTCCTTCGAACACGGCTTGTTGGGCGAAGGCGCCAAGGACTCGAGCGCGGTGGGCATGACCTTCGCCAACAGCGTGACCGAGGGTGACAAGGGCAATCTCAAGCTGCACTTCGACCCGAGTTACGTGCAGATGGCCGCTGACGGCAAGTTGTAAAACCCGCTCCGCTGAAGGTCACATTTATGCGTCTGATAAACCGCCGCCCGGATCGCGCCAGCCGTTTGATTCTGGTGATCCTGCCGTTCGCCCTGCTGCTGTTCGCCTACTTCACAGGCTCGGCAACGCGGCTGACGGAAAACCCCAACGACAAGCTGTTGCCCAGCGCCGTGCAAATGACGGATGCGATCAAACGTGTGGCGGTCATTCCCGACCAACGCACTGGCGAGTACATCCTCTGGCAGGACACCGGCGCCAGCCTGCAGCGTCTGGCGATCGGGCTCGCGATCAGCGCAGTCGTCGGATTGTGCCTGGGCATTGCGTCGGGCGTGCTGCCGCTGTTCGGTGCGCCGTTGTCTCCTCTGCTGACCGTGCTGTCGATGGTGCCGCCACTGGCGATTCTGCCCATCCTGTTCATCGTCTTCGGGCTGGGCGAGCTGTCGAAAGTGATGCTGATCGTGATCGGCATTACGCCCGTGCTCGCGCGTGATCTGGAGCAGCGCGCCCGGGAAATTCCGGTGGAACTGCTGATCAAGGCACAGACACTCGGCGCTTCGACATGGACGTTGATTCTGCGCGTGGTGCTGCCGCAGCTGCTGCCGCGCCTGTTGATCTCGCTGCGGCTGGTGCTGGGTTCGGCGTGGCTGTTCCTGATCGCGGCGGAAGCCATTGCGTCCACCGACGGGTTGGGTTACCGGATCTTTCTGGTGCGGCGGTATCTGGCGATGGACATGATCCTGCCTTACGTGGTCTGGATCACCTTGCTGGCCTGGCTGATGGACTGGGGCCTGAAGGCGCTCACGCGTAAAGCGTTTCCGTGGTACGAGGGGGCGCGCGCATGAGCTTCATTTCGGTCAATAACGTTTGGCAACAATACGGCGATCAAGTGGTGCTCGAAGGCCTGAACCTGAGCATTGCCGAAGGCGAATTCTGCACCCTCGTCGGCGCATCGGGCTGCGGTAAATCGACGTTCCTGCGCCTGCTGCTGGGTCAGGAAGTGCCGAGCAAAGGCAGCATTCTGCTCGACGGCCAACCCTTGGCCCGAGAGCCTGATGCCAGCCGCGGCGTGGTGTTTCAGCGCTACTCGGTGTTTCCGCACCTTTCGGTGCTCGACAACGTCGCGCTGGGACTCGAACTGCCACGTTCGGCGCTGCTGGGGCGACTGTTCGGAAAAGCCAAACGCGACGCGCGGGAGCAGGCTTCGGTGCTGCTGCACAAGGTTGGCCTGGGCCACGCGCTGGACAAATACCCCACGCAGCTGTCAGGCGGCATGCAACAACGTCTCGCCATCGCCCAGGCGCTGATCATGAAACCTCGCGTGCTGTTGCTCGACGAGCCCTTCGGCGCACTCGACCCAGGCATCCGCAAGGACATGCACGCGCTGCTGCTGGACTTGTGGCGCGAGACGCAACTGACCGTGTTCATGGTCACCCACGACCTGTCCGAAGGCTTCAATCTCGGCACGCGCCTGATGGTCTTCGACAAAGTCCGCCACGACCCGCACGCCCCCGGTGCCTACGGCGCCCGCATCACTTACGACATTCCCCTGAACAGTGATCGCCGCGCCGCGCGCGCGGCCATCGAATCGCTGCAAACGGCTTGAAGGATTTCGACATGACTGATTCAACCACTGTGTTTCCGGTTTTCGCCGAAGAGTTGCTGCCCGGCGGCGGCCACCTGTCTTTCGTGCTCAAACGTGGCGAGCTGCTGCGCCTGACCGACATCAATGGCAACGCCAACGTCAGCCTGACGATGTTCAACGCTCACGAGAAAACCGAGCGACTGAACCTGCCCGACAGCCTCAAATGCCAACACACGGCGAAGCTGACCACCGGCCACTGCCTGTACTCGGACATGGGCCGCGTATTGGCGGCGATCACCGCTGACACCTGCGGCTGGAGCGACAGCATCGGCGGCGTGCTGTGCGCCGAAGAAGTGACTGAAAAATACGGCCAGGGCCGCTATCAGGAACTGCGCAACGGTTTCTTCCGCAACGGCGCCGACAACCTGCTGGTGGAAATGGGCAAATGGGGGCTGGGGCTGTCCGATCTGCTGATGACCCTGAACCTGTTCAGCCGGGTCAACGTCGATGATCACGGCGCACTCGCCTTCGTCTCCGGCAACGCCAAAGCGGGAGATTACATCGAGCTCTATGCCCCGATGGACACGCTGGTCGTGCTGACCGCGCTGCAACACCCGATGGACCCCAATCCCGAGTATGCCCCGCAGCCTGTGAAGCTGAGCTGGATGAAAGCTGACGCCAGTGTCGCCGAGCACTGCCGCACCTCGCGCGAGGAAAACGTGCGCGGCTTCATCAATACCGACCGCCTGTTCGCCTGAGGACGCCTGCCATGAACACTGCACACACCCACACGAACGCCCCCGTTTCCATCACCCATATCCCGGCAGGCGAACCGTCGCTGACCGAGCTCAAGGCCGGGCAGACCCTGCGCCTGCTCGACCTGGAAGGCAATCAGGCGGTCGATACGCTGTTTTACAGCCTCGCCGACCCTCGCGAGCGCTATGACGTACAGCGCACGTTGCGTCGGCAGAACAACGTTTATCTGAGCAAGGGCAGCGTGCTGTATTCCAACCTCGGCAAACCGATGCTGACCATCGTCGAAGACACCTGCGGGCGCCACGACACCCTTGGCGGCGCCTGTGCGCAAGAGAGCAACACCGTGCGTTACGCGCTGGAAAAACGCCACATGCACAGCTGCCGCGACAACTACCTGCGCGCCTGTATGCACGACGGCCGCCTGGGCAAGCGCGACATCAGCCCGAACATCAACTTCTTCATGAATGTGCCGGTAACCGCGGAAGGCGGCCTGACCTTTGAAGACGGTATCTCAGGCGCGGGCAAGTACGTGGAACTGCGCGCTGAAATGGACGTGATCGTGCTGATTTCCAACTGTCCGCAGCTGAACAATCCGTGCAACGGCTACAACCCGACGCCCGCTGAACTGTTGGTGTGGGATTGAGCGAGCGGCGCTCACCGATCTGACGTTTCGGCGCGAGGGACGGCCTTCGCGCAACCAGTACCACAGCGGGACGGCCCGCTACCCCAGTTCGGGATCGATGCTCGTCGGTCTCCAGGGTCAATGCCATGTTCGACACACTGCTGATCGCCAACCGCGGCGCCATTGCCTGCCGCATTCTGCGCACCCTGCGCACCTTGAACGTCGAGGGCGTGGCGGTTTATTCCGAAGCCGATGCCGCCAGCCTGCATATTCTCGAAGCCGATCAGGCCCACAGCCTGGGTGAAGGCGGCGCGGCCGGGACTTACCTGGCGGTGGACAAGATTCTCGCCATCGCGCAATCCACCGGCGCCAAGGCCATTCACCCAGGCTATGGGTTTCTCTCCGAAAACGCCGCGTTCGCACAAGCGTGTGAAGACGCGGGCATCGCTTTCGTCGGTCCGACGCCTGAGCAACTGCGCGTGTTCGGGCTCAAGCACACCGCCCGCGCACTGGCCAGACAGCATGGCGTGCCGATGCTCGAAGGCACCGAACTGCTCGACAGTGTCGAGGCGGCCCTGAGCGCAGCAGCGGCGATCGGCTACCCGGTGATGCTGAAAAGTACGGCAGGCGGAGGCGGCATCGGCATGCGCGTGTGCCGCAGCGCCAGCGAGCTGAGTGAATCGTTCGAAGCGGTCAAGCGTCTGGGGCAGAACAACTTCAGCGACGCAGGCGTGTTTCTGGAGAAGTACATTCAGCGCGCTCGTCATCTGGAGGTTCAGGTATTCGGCGATGGTCAGGGGGATGTCATTGCGCTGGGCGTGCGGGATTGTTCAGTGCAGCGGCGCAACCAGAAAGTGCTCGAAGAAACCCCCGCGCCAAACCTGCCCACCGGCATGGCCGATGAGTTGTGCGCCGCAGCGATCCAACTGGCGAAAGCCGTCAGTTATCGCAGCGCGGGCACGGTCGAATTCGTCTTCGACAGCGATGATCAGCGCTTTTATTTCCTTGAAGTGAACACGCGGCTGCAGGTGGAACACGGCGTCACCGAGCAGGTCTGGGGCGTCGATCTGGTGGCGTGGATGATTCAACTGGCGGCCGGTGATCTGCCGCCATTGCCGCAGTTGGCTGCGAAACTCAAACCGGACGGTCATGCGATTCAGGCACGCCTGTACGCCGAAGATCCGGGCCGGGATTTTCAGCCAAGCCCAGGCCTGCTGACTTCCGTGCAGTTTCCGCCTGCCGACGGTCGACAGCTGCGTATCGACACGTGGGTCGAAGCCGGCTGCGAGATCCCGCCGTTCTTCGATCCGATGATCGCCAAAGTCATCAGTTGGGCGCCAGATCGGGCAGCGGCCAGCGCCGGGCTGTCGAAGGCGTTGAGCGAGTCGCGCCTGTATGGCGTCGAAACCAATCGCGACTATCTGCGCCAGATCATCGACGATGCGCCTTTCGCCAGCGGCCAGCCGTGGACGCGCTGTCTGGAAGGCCTGGTGTACCGCGCCGACACATTCGAAGTCCTCAGCGGCGGCACCCAGACCAGTGTTCAGGACTATCCGGCGCGCCTGGGTTACTGGGCAGTCGGCGTCCCGCCATCAGGGCCCATGGACAGCCGCTCGCTGCGCCTGGGCAATCGCCTGCTGGGCAACCCTGAGGGCTGCGCCGCGCTGGAAATCACCATGAGCGGGCCGATGCTGCGCTTCAATACCGACGCGGTCGTGGCGGTGACGGGTGCGGTGATCCCTGTGGCGCTGGACGGCGAAGCGCAGCCGATGAATCAATCGCTGCGGGTTCCGGCCGGTTCGACCTTGTCGCTCGGGACGATCGCCGGCGCTGGCGCGCGCAGTTACCTGTGTCTGCGCGGCGGGCTGGATGTGCCGGATTATCTGGGCAGCAAGAGCACGTTCACGCAGGGTCAGTTCGGTGGACACGGGGGACGTGCGTTGCGTGCCGGCGATGTCCTTCATCTCGCGCCGCTGGTGGACCGCAGCGCCGGTCAGCAACTGGCCGCCGAATTGATCGCCGATCTGCCGACGGTGCGGGATATCCGGGTGATCTACGGCCCGCACGGCGCGCCGGAATACTTCACCGAAGGCTACATCAGGACATTTTTCGACACCGACTGGGAGGTGCATTTCAACTCCAGCCGCACCGGCGTCCGCCTGATCGGGCCTAAACCTGAATGGGTGCGCGCTGACGGCGGCGAAGCCGGTTTGCACCCCTCGAATATCCACGACAATCCTTATGCCATCGGGGCAGTGGATTTCACCGGCGACATGCCGGTGATTCTCGGCCCGGACGGCCCGAGCCTGGGCGGCTTCGTGTGCCCGGTGACCATCATCGAGGCGGACTTGTGGCAGTTGGGGCAGCTTAAGGCGGGGGATAAAGTCAGGTTCCATGCCGTAAGCATCGAGACAGCCCGCATGCTGTTTTGTAGGAGCGCGCTTGCCCGCGAAGATCGCCTCCGTTCAGGTGGGAGTGAGCTTGCTCACGAAGCGGCCAGTGCATCCAGTACCCCTTCTGCGGCCGGAACTCAGCATTCGCGAGCAAGCTCGCTCCCACAGGGATTCGATGTCGCCGTCCGCTCAGGTGAACGTCAATCAGGTGGGAGTGAGCTTGCTCACGAAGCGGCCAGTGCATCCGACAAATCATCTGTGGCTGGAGAGGAGGTTTTTCTGCAGTCGCCTGTCGTCCTTGATATTGGCGTCGCCGACACGCGCCTCGTCGCTCGTCTGTCCGGCGATACGCACCTGTTGCTGGAGATTGGCGCGCCGGAGCTGGATCTGGTGCTGCGTTTTCGTGGCCACGCGCTGATGCAGGCGCTGGAAGGCAAACGCCTTGCGGGCGTGATCGACCTGACGCCGGGCATTCGCTCCCTGCAAGTGCATTACCAGCCCGAGCAACTGCCGCTGGCCGAACTGCTCGCGGTCGTCGCGGGTGAATGGGACGGCGTCTGCGCCAGCAAGAATCTTGAGGTGCCTTCGCGCATCGTGCACCTGCCGCTGTCGTGGGACGACCCGGCCTGTCAGCTGGCCATCGAGAAGTACATGACGACCGTGCGCAAGGATGCGCCGTGGTGCCCGAGCAACCTTGAGTTCATCCGTCGCATCAACGACCTGCCGAACCTGGACGAAGTGCAACGTACAGTGTTCGACGCCAGCTATCTGGTCATGGGGCTGGGAGATGTCTACCTCGGCGCGCCCGTCGCCACGCCGCTGGACCCGCGCCATCGGCTGGTGACCACCAAGTACAACCCGGCGCGCACCTGGACCGCCGAGAACTCGGTCGGCATCGGCGGCGCCTATATGTGCGTTTACGGGATGGAAGGTCCGGGAGGCTATCAATTCGTTGGCCGCACACTGCAGATGTGGAACCGCTACCGCGCCGTCGAAGCGTTCGATGGCAAGCCCTGGCTGCTGCGTTTCTTCGACCAGATCCGCTTTTATCCGGTGAGCGCCGACGAGCTGCTGAAAATCCGTCGCGACTTCCCGCTCGGGCGTTACCCGCTGCAGATCGAGCACAGCACGCTCAATCTGGCGGACTATCAGGCGTTCCTGGCTGAAGAGGCCGACAGCATCGCGGCGTTTCGCGCTCAGCAGCAAGGCGCTTTCAACGCCGAGCGCGAGCGTTGGATTGCCAACGGTCAGGCGACTTTCGAGAGCGAGGAAGCGGTGGCCGAGTCCAGCGAAGAAGCGCCATTGCAGGCCGGGCTGATGAGCGTGGACAGCCATATCGCCGGCAATCTCTGGCAGGTGCAGGTCAACGTCGGCCAACGCGTCGAAGCGGGGGAAACACTGGTGGTGCTGGAGTCGATGAAGATGGAGATTCCAGTGCTGGCGCCCGTTGCCGGCATCGTAAGCGAAATCCGTGTGCAACCCGGCTCCGCCGTGCGCTCGGGTCAACGGGTCGTGGTACTGGAGGCGTCGACCTGACCGCCACGCCCGTGGGCTCGCTCGCGCGCAGGCACAAAAACCCGTCGCAGGCGCCATAAATAGTTAGCGCCTTTCGACGGACTTACCGCGCCATAGTGAGGGTCTTTCACGTGGCGCAGTATTCATGAACGACAGCATCCACCCATCGGCCGATCACGGCCTGAATCTCAACATCAACGACGCCCTGCCAGACCCCGCTTTCTCGGGCATCCCGCCCTTCGAAGAAATGACTCGGCCTGAAACCGCACCACCCGCCCAACTGCAAGCCGATGCGCCACGCACGCTGGATCACAGGCGTCTGGCGCAGCTGTCCGCCAGCCCCGTCGCCACACTGTTGGTCGGCTCGGCCACGGTTTTGCGCGCCTGGCAACTGGATCTGGAACTGCCCCCTTCGATCCACGACCATCTGGACCGCTGCCTGCAGGCCGGGCTGCGAGATGAGTATGGCCAGACGCTCGATCTCGACGCGATCCACATCGGTTTCAGCACCGACCACGCGCCTGAAGTGCACAGCAACGGTGAGGAGCGTTTCGAGCGACGACTGTCCCTGCGGCAACTGGGCCGCGCTGTTCTGGACCCTGCCGCCTTCCTCGCGCTCAAGCGCTGTGCCGAGCCCGATCGCGCGCTGCGGGACGAGCTTCCCGGCTTCACCATCAACGCGTTCTTCAAACAGCTCATCAGCGCTCGCTGGACGCTGGAGTACGAGCAGACCCTGGGCCAGTTCTGGGCGCGCCATCGCGACACCTGGCAAACCCTCGCCAAACTGTCGTTTCTCGACGGTTTGTGCCGACTGCGAGCACGCAAACGCATCGACAAGGAAGGCTACGCCCTCGCGCTCGATGCGTTGGGGCTGGACGCGTTTCCGCGCACAGTGGTGCGGCTGCGTCAGGGCAAGCGACGCCGCGGCTCCTCGGTCTGCGGCATCGCGCTGAACGGCAGAATCATTCCTGGCGTGTTTCACCTGAAAGCCAGGCACACCGGCCACTGCTACGTTCATGTGCTCGGCCAGCATCCGCAATGCCGCGAATACATCAGCGACGACGCGCCGTGGCGTGCGCAAAGCGTTCTGAATGCGCTCAACGCGTCCGAGTGGCATCGGCTGCATCTGCAGCCCGGCGATTTCGAACAAGGGCTCACGCTGACAGAACCGGTGGACGACGTGTTCACCCTGCTGCACCGCGCGCAGGAGGCGTTCTGCACAGCGAGACTCGAGTCGGGCGACGCCTGCGAACTTCTGGAAAACGACGCCACCGACGAGGATGACTGTGTGGTGATGCCGATCCTGCCGGCGCTGACGCTGATCGGCACCCTGAACCATTGGCACGACCCCGCGCAGATGCCGCAGCGTGTGCCGACGCCGTTGAAACTGGCCAACCGAATCATGAGGAAATGGCTCAAGCATCAACATGGCCTGGATATGGACCCACGGCAGGTGTTCATCCGGTATTTGCGCGGTACGTCGACGACGCCGTGGGGGCGCCCGTCCATTGCGGCCGGCAATGTCATGTTCACCCCTGATGAAGCACCTGTCGCGCTGGATCAGGCAGTGGTGGACAACCTGCGCGTGCGCGCTCCGCAAGGCTATGACGACCACGGCGGGCGCTGGGTCGTGTACGCGGACCCGAGCGCCGCGGGCCACTGGACAGGCCAGAACGAACTGCCCATCCGCGCAAACGACGTCGACGCCTACCTCGCAAGCGTCGATCTGCTGTCCTTGATGCAGCGCCGGCTCGAGCGCTTCTGGCGCAGTCAGCGCGACGCGATAGAACGCTCCTTGTGTTCGACCCTGATTGGCCAGGCGCTCGTGAGCCTGAAAAGCGGCGGTCTCTCGATTGACGATTTCAACTCGCTGGCGGCGGCGATGGAAGCCGCCGAATGGCAGACGCCGCACGCCTCGCTGCAGTGGAGCACGCTGGGGTTTTATGTCAGCACCGGACTGCCCGCCGAGAGTGACTGCCCTTTTTGTGTGGGCCTGTTGCTGCTGCGCCACAAGGATCGACCGGGCGGCCTGCTGTATCAGGCCGGCCAGACACAACCGTTCATGGCGTTTCGCGACCCGCGACAACTGACCGATCACCTCGCGCGTGCGGCCGGTGACGAGCAGTGGCGCCGGACGCTGCTCAACCACATGCCAGCCCGTTATCACGTCAGGCTGACGTACATCCTCGAGCTGTGGGCCGGCATCAGGCAGCCACAGGAGCAGGTCTCCATTCTGCGTCCGTGGCTTGAACCGCTCTACCGCCCGCACGCTCACAAAGCCCGACAACACACGCTGTGCGAGATGCCGGTGGACGGGTCGCCGGCAGCCTTCATTTGTCAGGGCCTGCAACGCAACAGCCTTTACGATGCAGAGGACAGCATCAAGACCGACCGGGAGGTGGCGCTGCGCAACTGGACCCGACTGGCTGAGCGATTGCAGTTGCTGCTGGCACCGCTGGCGTTGCTCATTCCCGCGGCGTCCATTGCGTCGCTGACCGCAGGCGCCGCCACACTCGCGCTTCATGTCCAGGCCGCTCATCTGCCCGGGGATCGCGAGGCGGAGCGTCGGCAGGTTTTGTTCGCCATTCTCTCATTGGGGTTACTGCAGATGGGACCGGCCACGCCCCGACTGCTGCGGGCGTTCAGGGCTATCAGCGTGTCGAACCCACTGCCGGGGCGAGCGGTGCCGATTGCTCCGGCGCGCGGTTTCAGCGGTTGGCTTGAACGCATCACTGCATCGCGCAAGACCACCCTCAAGCCCTTCTTCAACGATCTTGGCCCGCTCAAGACCTGGAGCGTGGCCGGAAACGCGACGTTCGGGACAGAACCGGTGCGAGCCTGGAAACTCGGGCGGCGGTTTCTGCTCTGGACGTCCGAACACCGACAGGCGCGCACGCTGGTAGTCAGCAGCCACGGCTATTATCTGCCCTGGACGCGCACAAGCGCCGTTCCCAACGGCACCGAGTTGAGGACCTACGCGCCCCATGGTCACTCGCTGGTCGACCCGTCGCTGCATCGAGTGGTCAGTCAGAAGGTTGCGCCTTATTCGCTGCTCAATGACACGCACACGCTTCCGGGCCCACGTACCGGCGAGTTGTCCGGCGCCCCCGGTGCCGACATTCTCATGGCCGGCACGCCCCTGGCAGGTCGCATCAAAAATTACACGCTGTCCAAATTCCAGAGTGAGCGCTACGAGAGCTACCGGCAAATCAGCCATATTGTGCGCAACTCTCATCAGCCCTCGCCCGGCAGCGACCTGCCTGCCGTCGCGATGGACGTGATGACCGTGCGCAACCGGTTCGGCATGCCCAACCCGAGCCTTGAGGATCTGTTCGCCGAATTGCATCGCCACGGCATTCATTACGACAGAATCCTGCTGCTGCATTGCCGTTGTTCTGCGCTCAGCTCGCTGCTGGGCCGGGCGCCGGAGTTTGTCGCGCCGCAGGGTTCGTCGCCGATAACGCCCTGATCCGGTCCGTCGCAAACTGAAAACGCCCATGGCGCAAAACAGTGGCCGCAAGCTAGCATGTCCGGCTTAACGGATTAATCATTCAAGCGGATCGGTCATGCCCCTTCGTTCCACGCTCCATTCACAACGCTCCCTGCTGTTGACGTTGGTGATCCTTTTGGGGAGCGGCTTTCTGGCAACGTCCTTGCTGAGTTACTTCGCCTCCAGGGACGCCATACGCGACAGCATCGTCAACACCGAATTGCCGCTGACCTCCGACACGGTGTACTCGGAGATCCAGAAAGACCTGGTCAGGCCAGTCCTGCTGTCGTCGATGATGGCCCGCGATACGTTCGTGCGGGACTGGGTGGTGGCGGGTGAAAAAGATCCGCAGCAGATGACCCGCTACCTCAAGGAGGTCATGGATCATTACGGCGCGTACACCGCTTTCTTCGTCTCCAACCAGAGCCTGACCTACTACCAGGCCAAGGGCGTCCTGAAAAAAATCCGCGCCGATGAACCCCGGGACGTCTGGTACTACCGCGTGCGCGACATGCGGGACCCGTATGAGATCAACGTCGATCCGGACATGGCCAACAAGGACAACCTGACCTTTTTCATCAACTACAAGGTCTTCGATTACAACGACAACTTCATTGGTGCCACCGGCGTGGGCCTGACGGTGGACGCCGTGATCAAGCTGATCGATCGCTATCAGCAGCGCTATCAACGCAGTGTCTATTTCGTCGACACATTTGGTCGGCTGGTCCTGACAGGCGCCGAAGGCGGCCCCAATGGCGCGAAGATCGGTCAGGTGCTGCGCGATCTGCCGGATCTCAAGGAGCTGCATCGGCAGATGCCGAAGCCCCACAGCGGCAGCTATCAATATGACGCCACCGACGACGGGCACTTTCTCAACGTGCGCTACATCCCGGAGTTGAACTGGTACCTGTTCGTCGACAAGCGCGAAAACGGCGCGCTGAACGAGATTCGCCGCTCCCTGTTTCTGAACCTGCTGATCTGCCTTGTCGTCATGATCGTGGTGCTGATTCTGCTCAACCGGGTCGTGCGCCGATTCCAGTTGCGCATCGAAACCCAGGCGATGACCGACAGCCTCACCGGTCTGCCTAACCGCCGTGGCTTCGACCGGATCGCCATGAATGCCATTGCCGAGACGCGTCGCGAGCACAAAGCATTGTCCGCGATGCTGCTGGACCTGGATCACTTCAAATGGCTCAACGACACCCACGGCCACCTGGCCGGCGATGAAGTGCTGAGCGGGTTTGCCGAAGACATCCGACGTTGCCTGCGCGACACCGACATCATTTGCCGCTGGGGTGGAGAAGAGTTCATCATTCTGCTCAAGGACACCAACATCAGCGGTGCCCGACGCGTCGCCGAGAAGATTCGCTTGCTGGCCGAGCAACATACTTATGTGTTCACAGGCTCCGCCCTACAAGTAACGGTAAGCCTGGGCCTCACCGAACTGCATCCCGACGACACCCTGCAAAGCCTGATCGCACGCGCTGACCAGGCGCTCTACAGCGCCAAACAAAGCGGCCGCAATCGGGTATGCACTGAAGCAGCGGAACCGGCATGACCCTGATATCCCCCGCCGCAGACCTGTGCCCGGTCTGCGGCCAGAGCAATCGCTGCACGCTGGCCGATCCACGCACGCTGGACCGCGCCTGCTGGTGTTTCAGCGAAACCATCGACCCCGCCGTTCTCGCCGCCTTGCCTGACGAGGTGCGCGACAAGGCATGCCTGTGTCCGCGATGCGCCGGGCTGGCTGATAAACACCTGCCGGCCCTATGACGCTCGCCTGCCGAACATAGCCATGCGCCTCGATCGCTTTCTCAGCAACCTCCCCCGCTTCAGTCGCAAAGACGTGCGCCTCGCGCTGCTCGCTGGCCGTGTGCAGGTCGATGGCTGCACGGTCCGGGATCCACTGCACGAGGTGCGTGAGTTCAGCCGTGTCATGCTCGACGACGAAGTGCTGCAGGAGGGCAAGCCCGCTCGTTACTTCATGCTGCACAAACCACCCGGATGCGTCAGCGCCACCACCGATCCTCAGCATCCGACCGTGCTCGATCTGCTGCACGAGCCTGACAAGCACGACCTTCACATTGCCGGGCGTCTTGACTTCAATACGTCCGGGCTGATGCTGATCACCAACGACGGCCAATGGTCGCGACGCCTGACCCAGCCAACCACCAAACTCCCGAAGGTCTACTACGTCGAGACCGAGCAAGCGATCGGCGATCATTACCTCGAAAAGTTCGCCGAAGGGTTCTATTTCGCTTTCGAAAACCTGACCACGCAGCCGGCGCTGCTCACGATCCTCGACAGTCACTGCGCCAGGCTCAGCATCGTCGAGGGCCGCTACCATCAGGTGAAACGGATGTTCGGTTATTACGACAACAAGGTCGTGCGCCTGCACCGTGAAAGCATGGGGCCGCTGGTCCTCGACCCATCGCTGGCGCCCGGTCAGTACCGGCCATTGACGGCTGAAGAGATTCAGCTGATCTGAAGGCTTGCGACCGCCCGGCAGATCGTGTCGGACAATTCACCAACGGCACTTGCGGGTTACCCGATCGCCTGCTTGAATCCAGACGTCGGTCCACAAGTGACCGGCGAGTCACCTGTGCATCCAAAAAAACGATTTCGCCGCTGCAGATGCCTCCCCTGGCACTGCGCCCGGCAACCCGCCCGCCAATAACAACACCTGTCGGACAGACCGTTCCGGACCGACATGGGGCCCCTTCAAGGCAAATGCCTACCTGTCACGAAACTCGTGCAACGTGGTTGCGCGCACACCTGTTTTTACGTCAGGAGACATGGATATGAGGCCAGAAATCGCTGTGCTTGATATACAGGGCCAGTTTCGGGTTTACACGGAGTTCTATCGCGCAGATGCCGCAGAAAAGACCATCGTCATGGTCAACGGCTCACTGGCCACTACTGCATCTTTCGCCCAGACCGTCCGCAACCTGTATCCGCAATTCAACGTGGTCCTCTACGATCAGCCCTACGCGGGCAAATCCAAGCCCCACAATCTTCATGAAAAACCGCTCACCAAGGAGACAGAAGGCCAGATCCTGCTGGAGCTGATCGACCACTTCAACGCCGAGCACATCATGTCGTTTTCATGGGGTGGCGCGGCCGCGCTGGTCGCGCTCGCGCATCGGCCCAAACGCATCGAAAAAGCCGTGATCAGCTCGTTTTCGCCTGTGATCAACGACCCAATGCGCGACTACCTCGAACGCGGTCAGCAACACTTGGGCGCGTTCGACCGCTACGAGGTTGGCACGCTGATCAACAGCACCATCGGCAAGCACTTGCCATCGCTGTTCAAGCGCTTCAACTACAAGCACGTCAGCTCGCTGGATCTGCATGAATATGCGCAGATGCACCATCACATCAATCATGTGCTGGACACCAACACCCAGCATCAACTGAAAGCGGCCAAGCGCATCAACGTTCCCGTGCTGTTCATGAACGGCGAATGGGATGAGTACACCGCAGCGCTGGACGCCCGGCTTTTTACCCACCACATTCGCGATTGCCATTTCACCACGATCCACGGCGCCGGCCACTTCCTGGACATGGAACACAAGGCGGCATGCCTGCAATCGCAAAACGCCCTGATGGACTTTCTCGCACCGACACCCGAGCCCGGCAGAACTCGCTATCGACAGGTACAGACGCACCATGCATTTGCAATCTGACCGTGCAGGTCTCAAGGAACGGATTCATTCGTCAACGCCCGTCATTCGCGGCGACGAATGAATCCTGTCCCTTCGCGCAACAACGCGGATTTCCCCGCCGACGATTTAACGCTTCAATTCACCGCCCGCATCTGGTACAAAGTCAGCCGCTGAAAGCGTCATAGCGTTCTTACAGCTGATACGAGGGTTCTGACAGACCTGTCCGTTCAGTGAGTAAACAGACGAAAAAAGCGGGTATAGTTTAGTGGCAAAACGAAAGCTTCCCAAGCTTTAGTTGAGGGTTCGATTCCCTCTACCCGCTCCACCTTCTCTCCTCGTTTCAATCCTCTGGCTCTTCCCCTCATCCGCATTCCTGGCTGACCCCGACGCCGATATTACTTCTCCATTCTCGAAGCCCTCTTGCAGTCAGTTGCACACTGCGTCATGCAATTTCAACGCTGATCAGAATGTCCTGACTGCTGACTTTGCGGCATGAAAATAAAATCATCAGCGCATCTTGGGAAACCGATATGCGCAGTCTCCCTACGAACGCTCCGATGTACTTTCTTTATGGCGGCCGCAGGTCGTAATGTGCTCAGCACGGAGCGCTATTTGCTGAAAATGGCCCAGTGCCAAGGAGATCGAGGGCGTTTTTCCCGGTTCTTCATGTCGGGAGCGCAACTCACCCACACCGATCAGCTCTCTTCGAGCCATTCGCAGATTCGGCAGGCCAAAGAGCGTAATCAGCTGAGCTGTATTTTTCATCAGCCCGTGAAAGCGTACTTTCACGTAGCCAAGCTAACGCTTGATGACCCGGAATTGATTATCTTTCTTGGCTTCAGGCGTCTCGCGGTTGCTGGTTCACCACCCAGTCTGATGATTTATATGGGTGGTAAAGCAGCCGGTCCATTCATTGAGTGCAGCACGACTGAGGGAGCACTCACGCAAATAACGTGCGGTAAGCTGCTAACCATCGACGCCTCAAAAAAATGAATGGCTTGCCGAACATGGGTTTACCACTACTCCCATAGCGACATTCGCCGAGAAATTGTTAAACACAGTCACAAAACGGTGACGGTACGTTACAAAACTTCGCCAGCTATAGCCTGCAATTGATATCACCGCCAAGCAAACCCCAATGGGGTACGAGCTTAAACGCTATCTATCTCATCGAAGCTGTTTCCTAATACCTAGGCATGTTCATGAATTAAATCAATAGTCAGTATCGACATACCGAATATGATGAAATATTACAACGTTTCAGGAACGAGTCCAAGTCTTATGAAGCAATATATCAGGAGCTTTATAGGTTGTAGGATCCAATTTGAGCCTTGATCTGAGGCCGCCCAACCATCCGCTTAAAAGGAATTAGTAATGACTGACGTTGCAGCTCCTGAAAAAACAATTGTGACTAACGACGATGTGCTCAACTCTGATCCTTTTACTGGTCGGGACTTTTTTTGGGAGCAACATCGCTTTGCCAGGGACGGATACCTCAAGATTAATCACTTGATCGATCCGGAAGTGAGAGACAAAATTTCGGAAGATGTTAAGTACTTGCTATCCAACTTCTCAAAACGTCGTGATTTTCTGATTGAGTCCACAGGGCACACCCCTCGTTACCTGAGTAATGTCACCCAAGAAAATATTGAAGCAAACGGCAAATATATCCCGGAGGCCTACAAGTCAAAATACTTGATGAGCTTGATTGGGAATATTGTGAAAGAAGACATTATCCCAACCCCATGGAAATGGGATCACTACATTATCAATAGTCAGCATAAGTCTGGCGACACCCATGGATGGCATTGGGGCGATTATCCTTACACGATTATTTGGATCGTTGAAGCCCCGAGCATTGAGGCCGGGGGCCTGCTTGAGTGCGTACCACATACCAACTGGGATAAGAAAAACCCACGCGTAGAGAATCTTCTTGTCGAAAACCCTATTGATTCATATTTTCATCTAACTGGAGATGTGTATCTGCTGAAAGCCGATACCACTCTGCATCGCGTTAAACCACTTACTCAAGACGTGACCCGCATCATTTTAAACACGACCTGGGAGCGGGCGCGAGATCGTGATCGCCAGGTTGAACATGAAACCTTCGTTTTCCGTGATTAAGAAGGATTAGCCACCAATGGGCACCGTCAAATATAGCCACACGAACTTAATTACAACTGATTGGAAACGGATTTCAAAGTTTTATATGGACGTATTTGACTGTGTTCCATCGGGCCCAGTGCGTCAGCTTTCTGGTCGAACTGTTGAAGATGGTACTAGCGTGTCGAACGCCAATATAGAAGGCATTCACTTGCGCCTTCCTGGGCACGGCAACAGTGGACCTACCTTGGAAATTTTTCAATACCGTAATGTTTTACAGCAAAACGAAACATTTGCGAATTCTAAAGGGTATACACACATAGCTTTTGAGGTTTCCGATCTCGATGAGACTTGCAGAAAAGTAGTGAAAGCAGGCGGCTGGATGCTAGGAAAGCTTGCTCATCAACCAGTCGAAGGTGTGGGCGTCTGCACCTTTGTGTATGTGCGAGATCCGGACAGAAACATAATTGAAATTCAAAGCTGGGAGTGATTGACAATAATGCATTTGGCACAATTTGACATCGTGAAGCCGAAGTTTCCGAAAAGCGATAGCCGCATGGATCCCTTCTACTCTTCAACTAAATATGTTAACGACTTGGCAGAAAGGCAGCCTGGGTTCATATGGCGTCAAAAAGAAGAGGACGCAGATTTACTGGAGGAGCTATGGGGAAGTGGTTATTTATATACGCTGTCAATATGGAAAGATGTTGAATCTTTAAAAGACTTCTTGTATCGAACACCGCACATGGAATTTCTCAGGCGCGGCAAAGAGTGGTTCGAGTTAATATCCAAGCCGCAAGTAGTGATGTGGTGGATTCCAGAGCGTACATTACCGACATTGAGAGAAGCTCATGATCGCATGGCACTTCTCTACGAGCGAGGCCCGTCGTACCAGGCATTCGATTTGAAAAATGCTCACCCTCCAATAGCCTTGTATTAGGAAGATAGAAATGATCACATCGCGCGAACAGCAGAGCAAGCTAGCACATTATTATCGGCTATTCATGGGCGACCCTGAAAATTTAGCCAAATCTACATCATTGATTCATCCGCTGCGTGAAGAAGCTGAAAAAATCGAGGATGAATGGAACAGCCATGAAGAAAGCTTTGTGGATCTGAGAGAACTTCCCCGATCAAAGGAGGAGTTTTTGACATGGTATCTGATGTGCGAAAAGAAAATAAATGAAGACATTCGTTTTTTCGTAGACTTCATGCGTCACAACGCCTCTGCCGAGCAAGTAGCATATTACATTTGTATGGAAGAAATGGTCGATGGTTCATTTGATGACTTGATGGCCATTACACAGCTTGGAATGCCGATGAATTGCAAAATGGTTGCGGCAGAAAATTACTGGGACGAGATGGGTAATGGGGACTTTTCGCTTGTCCACACAACCATGTTTAAAACGTCATCGAGCTACATGCGTCGATTGATTGCAGGAAAGGTTGAACTTGAAACCCCTCCTGTAGAATGCCTGATGAATGGCAACATACTGTTGATGTGGGCAGTCCGTCGCGAATACAACGTAAGGCTGATAGGTGCAATGGGATTGGTTGAAGGGTCTGCACCTGTTCGATTCGGCGCTACTACCGCTGCAATGGAGCGATTGAATCTGCCGCACGAAGTAGTTGCATATCATAAAGCGCACATTAGTATCGACACGCGCCACAGTGCAGCTTGGTTTGATAGGGTTTTGGAGCACTATTCAAGCTCCGGAGAATACATTATCCGAGAATTAGCTATTGGAGTGATGATTCGGTATAACGTCGCTCTCCGTTATTATAAATATATGTACGCAGCCATGAGGAAGATTGTATGACTGCCTCAAATGGTTCAATCGTGGTAATTGACCCTGTCAGCTCTGCACGGCGGTATGGCGTTGAAATAAGAAAAAAGGGGTACAAATCGATAGCATTAATCACTCGAAAGCAATACCCTGGCCAACTGCAAAGATTGCATAGCGTGGAAGGCTTTGATGAAGTGATACATGTTAACGGCGGAGCCACTGCGTCTAAAGTTTTACTAACTCAAAACGTAAAGGCTGTAATCCCTGGGTCAGATTCTGCTCTTAAGTTTTGCGACCAAATAGCCAAAGAGTTGTCGGTGCGCGGAAATCCTACCGAATCATATCGCGCGCGAGTTAACAAGCTAGAAATGAAAAAACGCCTTATTGCCAAGGGCGTGCCTGCCACCCAATCATATGAGATTTCGTTGGATAGCTTAAGCTCAGGGCTACCCATTGAATTGCCATTCCCAGTTGTTGTGAAACCGAGTCAAGGGACCGGTAGCAAAAACGTAAAAATCTGTGACTCAAGAAGTGATATTTACAAGGCTCTTGCCGCCATTGAGTCTACAAACGACTCATACAACAGTGATGAAAAACTCGCGTTAGTTGAAGAATTCATTCATGGACAAGAATATTTTATTGCTACTGCAAACCTGGGCAATGCAGCGTCTAAAAAAATTCTTTGCATGGCTAAATACGAAAAAATTCAAATCGGAAACAGCCCAAGCGTCTACAAAAATATTCGATCCATTCCGCCCATAGGTCCTGTCGCCGAACGCGCATTTGAATATATCAGAAGCATCAACGCTGCACTGGATTTTAACGTTGGGATCAACGATGTTGAGTTTAAAATCAATCAGGCCGGTCACTTTGTTATTGAGCAAAATGGCAGACTCCCTGGAGCAAACGTGCCTTCTCTGATCGAGTTATGCACAGGCATAAATTGCTATGACTTGAATCTTGATCTTTATTTGGGAAACACGACGCTAGACATCTCGGCCGAGTACACAAAGCATTTTTGCATCTGCTGTTTGATCTCAAATTCGAACGGTGTATTGAAAGAAATTGATGGAGTGCCTGAAATCGAGAAACTCAGCTCTTTCCATTCCGCCAGCCTTTTGGTAGCTCCTGGTGACAAAGTAGATGCCACCATGGATTTTCTATCCACTTGGGGCTTTGTATATCTTGTTCATGAAGACCCAGAAACTTTGAATATCCACGCGGAAACAGTTCATGCGCTCATGAAGATGAAATTTCAAGAAGCAAGCTGATCAATACTCATCATCAAATTAATCAGGGACGTATCATGTCTAATTGGGCGATACAAATATGCATCCTCCTTGCTGCTTCAAATCTATTTGGACAGGTCGCAAAAAAAATTGGGCAAAGTAAGGTGGTGGGAGAAATCTTCGCTGGAATAATTTTGGGCCCCACCATTTACGGATCGTTTTTTTCGGGCACATCTTTTGATATTTTTAAGCCCGAATCGCTTCATGTAATCGCTGGACTGAGCGAGCTTGGTTTAATGCTGCTAATGTTTGAGGTGCCGTGGCATGCGCCACGCATCACTGATGAGAAATTTCAGAAAATAGCGCCTGGATTAATTGCGTTATCTGGCATTGGCGTCTCATTTCTTATCGGATGCTTGATCGGTTTCTTTTCAAAGACTGCGCTGGCTCCAGATAAACCGCTGCTACCGTATATGCTTTTTTGTGGCATTGCGTTGTCCGTTACGGCCCTTCCTGTCTTGGTAAGGATTGTTAGAGAGTTCAACAATATTAGTGCCAAAGCTAGTGCCATATCCCTTTCAGCTGCAGTATATACAGATGTGTTTGCGTGGATTGGCCTTACGCTAGTGTTGACCGCGCAGCTAAGCAGCGCTCAAAGCCTTGAGGCAGGGCTGATCAGATTCACAGGACTGTTCGGATTGATTGTAGTGGCGATGTGGTTGATTAAACCCATGCTCAAGCTGTATATTTCAGCGTCCAAAAATGACCATGCAAAACTTTTCATCGCCATCAGCCTCTGCTTTAGTTTTGCACAGCTAACTTCCTGGTTGGGTTTTCATCAAGCGATCGGAGCTGTGCTTGCCGGATATGTTTTTTTTGGCATTCCAGGAGTGGCCGAAGCTTGGAAAAAAACAATATCTGGTTGTGCAGACTTTCTCCTTACGCCAGTGTTCTTCGCTTATTCCGGCCTCCAAGTTTCACTTATTTTTTCCGATGGCCTCAGCATTTGGGCATGGCTCTGCATTCTCGTTATCGGCGGATGTTTTGGTAAGATTTTCGGATCGTATGTGGCCAGTCGGCTGATTGGCCTGGATAAGGCGACCTCGCTGGAAGTGGGCGTTCTTATGAACACGAAAGGGCTCGTAGAACTCGTGGTTTTGGGTGTGGGACTTCAAACGGGGATATTGAGTGGTGCTGCATATAGCGTTTTGCTGCTATTGGCATTGATATCCACAGCGCTCACTGTCCCTCTTATAAGCCTCATTAATGGTACGGTGTCAAAGCCTGATAACCAGTACCGAGAAATTGGAAGGACAAGCGTTTGATTTTCGATTGGATCCAGTTTACTGTGCCAAGGATTTGGAATTCAACAAGAAAAAGGACGCACAGTGGACGTCGTAATGGGGCTTTTGGCGGCTGTATTTTGGGGGGCGACTGATTTCCTCGTTGGGGTAAACGCTCGTAATGTTGGGATCAAGAGAGCTGTTTTTTTCGGGCAACTCTTAGGATTGATGATAATGAGTATTATTCTCTTATTGTCTTCTGGTTACTCAAAAATTCTTGCAGCCCCCCCTCACGCATTGGTGTTCGGAGTTGTCGCCTCTTGCTTCACCCTGACAGGTGCGTTAGCCATTTCTAAAGCGTTTGCTTTAGGTAAGACCGCAGTGGTCGCTCCATTAGTAACCTCCTATGGTGTTTTCACTGCTCTTTTTTCTTGGTGGAGTGGAGAAAGCATTTCTTCGTCGCAACTCGCGGGGATCTTAATATGCGTGTGCGGTGTAGTCCTCGCCAGTTTGAAAGAGAGGGCCACCAAGGCTAAGCCTACGCAGAACGGTGGAGTGGCTATTTTTTTTGCCGTGCTCGCGGCATTGCTATATGGCAGCAGCTTTTGGCTACAGGGGAAGTTTGCCCTCCCTAGCCTAGGCGCCCCGACAATGCTTTGGTTAGGCTATGCAGTGGGAATAGCGATGATGGCGCCTACGTTTCTGAGTAGCGCTATTAAAGCGGAACTGGGACTTCCCCCAAAAGCTGCACTGGCTCCATTGTGCGCTGCGAGCATATTTAATCTTGGAGGATTCTCCGCTTTTGCATGGGGCGCACTTAATGGGTCGATTTCAATTGTCACAGTTATCAGTACTCTCTCCGGAGGCATTGCAGCGCTCATGGGATACGTATTCTATAAAGAAACGCTCTCGCCCGTGCAGTTGGCAGGGATTCTCCTAGTGCTTGCTGGTGCGGCCGTGCTACATGCGTATGGCTGAGCACGATTCTCACGCCAACGCCTGGCCAACTCTCTCATAGATGCATACAGATCTACTTAACTTCGGCTCAAATCGACATAAGTGGTATAAATAATGGAATATATAGCGATTATCTTCCTAGGCATCACGTGGAAATGCTGCCTTGCATGGCTGCTTTCGCAGTGGTAGTCGAAACAGGAAGTTTTATTGACGCCTCATTGAAATTAGGCGTCACCGCTTCTGCGGTCAGCAAACAAATATCCAGACTGGAAAATGCGCTATCTATTAGATTACTTGAGCGCAGCACTCGACAGCTGAAGGTCAATGCCGAGGGTGCAGAGATATACTCTCATTGCCGAGAGCTGTTAGATTCTTCTGCAAACGTGTTTAGGTTAAAAGATCGTTTCCTGGAGAAACCCCAAGGCCTGATACGCTTGGTCGTACCTAAAGCGTTTCACCGCGCATGCAACACAACGCTGCCTGAATTTCTCCGCAAATATCCAGATATCAATATACAACTGATCTCGAGTGATCGTTCACTCGATTTTATCGCCGATAGCGTTGATATTGGAATAACAGTTACCGACAAGCCACCCTTAGGCTTAGTAGCACGAAAACTCTTTCACGTAGACTACGTCTTTGCGCGTCTCTAGAATACAAAGAAGACAAAGGCTTGCCCACACACCCTAGCGAGTTGTCGGGTCACAGTTGCATCCCTGTGACCACCGTTAATGAGACTGAAACCTGGAGCTTTGTGTCAGGAACTGAAAAATGCGATGTAAAGATTTCTGGGCGCTACTACTCCGACGGGCCAGAGTCCTCTCAGAACGCCGCTGTGGCTGGGCTTGGAATTTCATGCCTCCCATCAAGGCTGGCTAACGACGCCATCGCTAGAAACCAGCTTTTTCAAGTACTCCCTGGGTGGGAGTATCAAGGTCCTTGCCAAGGCATGGCTTGGTTAATCTTTCAACCAGGGAAACACGTCTCTCAAAAAACCAAACTTATGGCCGATCATCTGTCCACAAGGCTTCGAGCTCTTGGTGGGTTATAAGTTATTGGTTTAAACAATTCGGATTTGGAGAGTTTATAATGAGCGACATAAGTCATAGTTATGTATGTGAGCCTTGCTGGTATATTTACGACCCCGCCATTGGCGATCCAGAGCATGGAATCCCTCCCGGAACCGCTTTTGAAGATATCCCTGACGACTGGGTGTGCCCAGACTGCGGCATGGGTAAAGAATATTTCATCGCAAAACTAGAGTAACTGGCTTGAGATGCTAAGCATCAACGATGCCATGCTTCAAGCCAAGCCACTCTGCCTTTATCCATTTTCACTTAGCCCGTAAACTTACTAGCGAGTGCTTTAGTCAAGCTCGTTCGTTGGAAAATGCTTTCTGAGTCTCATAGCACCGTGCTCTCCTAGGATGATCAGATCAATCGGCCACATTGGCCGCCGTGCCGTGAACATGATGAACCAATCCTGACTCCGCATCTGCGCCGATGCGCCGATGCGCCTTCATCCCGAAGAAGTTTTGAGGACTTGCTCGGAGACCCTCAAAGTGCGCGCAGGCGTCTTACAAATGCTCATCCGGCCACTGTCATTCGCCGCCCTTCATTCGTCGGGCGAAAAGATAGATCGCAAACCCTGCCAGTGCAGTGGCAGCACCCACATATCCCGTGCTCGTCCAGCCAAATCCCGCCGTTATCGCCATTCCACCCAACCATGGCCCCAAGGCATTCGCGAGGTTGAACGCGGCATGATTTGAAGCCGCCGCCAGACTGGGCGCTTCATGGGCGATATCCATCAAGCGAATCTGCAAGGGTGCCGCCATAGCAATCATGGTTCCGACGAGACCGATGCCGAGCATCACTCCCCAGACCGACTCGGCCGCCCACGGGAAGAAGGTCAACACCGCAATCGACCACAGCAGGACGCATCCCACCGCGCGAAATTGCAGGCGATCGAACAGTTTGCCGCCTGCGATGTTGCCGATGATGCCGCCTAAACCGAAGGCTGCCAGACCAAACGGGATTAACGTCGGAGACGTCCGGGTCACTTCAAGCATCGTCGGGGCCAGATAGCTGAAAACCGAAAACATGCCTGAGAAACCGATGGCGGCAATGCACAGTGCCATCCAGACCTGAGGTTTCCTGAATGCCTGCAACTCTTTACGCGGATTGCTGCGGGGTTCGTCTCGACGATCAGGGACACAGAGCCATATCAACGCAATGGTGATGATCGCAATGACGCCCACGAGCGCGAACGCAGAGCGCCAGCCGAAGAATTGACCCAGGGTCGTCGCCAGAGGGTTTCCAAGCAACATCGCCAACGTGAGCCCCATCATCACTCTCGCGACTGCACCGGCACGCTTGTTGGCTGGCACCATGCTCGAAGCGACGACTGCAGCGATGCCAAAGTAGGCGCCGTGGGGCAACCCGCTGATGAATCGAAATGCCACCAGACTTCCGAAGGTGGCGGTAAACGCCGTCGCTACGTTGCCCGCTGCATACAGCACCATCAATAAAATCAGCAAATGCTTGCGCAACATCTTCGCGCCGAGGATGGCCAGCAAGGGTGCTCCGACCATCACCCCTAACGCATATGCACTGATCGCATGTCCGACCTGCGGCTCGCTTAAATGAAGGTTATTGGCGATGTCCGGCATCAGGCCCATGATCGCGAATTCGCCGGTGCCGATGGCGAAACTGCCCACCGCCATCGCCGCTTCCATCTTGGCTGCGCTGCGGGCAGACAACACTTGGCCAGGTGTTTGCTGGATAGACATTAGAAGTGCTCTTTAGAAGGAAAATCAGGAAAAGCGTCATTCACGTCGATGACGCGAGAACACCTTGAAACGCTCTCGACGCACTGGAGCGATAAATCCATATTCGATGCGCACGCATCGACGGCAGTCCGCGCAATACGGATCAGCAAAAACAAGGTGTTTGAAACATGACCGACCCAAGCGGCCGGTGAAGAGGTCGTCATAAAACCACGCAACTTAAGGACGGACGTGTCCTATGGTTGCGTTGGTTGACGTTAACGCTTACGCAAAGCGCGGGTGAGCGCAATGTCTGTGACGAAATGTATCAAACCCGCATCCGCCACTTCAAGCGACAGGACCACTGCCCGGACGCATCGCGCTATTCGGATGATCGGGTCAGCAGTACATAAAAGCACCTGTGTAACTCACCGAGCGCCAGGAAATACCAGAATTCCAGAAAGTACATGAGGTAGGACAGCCACGCGCCCCACCCTGATTCGGGCAAACTGCGGTGCAAGCAGATAATCACTACGGCACCCACTGACCAGACGACAAACGCCAAGCCCCACGCCCGTCGGCGACATTCGCTCTGTTCTATTTTTATCATGCTCGCAACATCTGGCTCGATTACTCATTCGGCCTCACGGCACGAGAAACGTTCGCTCGGGCGCAACGCGACATTCCGGACATCACCCATAAAAAAACCCGGAACAGGTCCGGGTTTTTAGCGTGCATCGAGCCGTTATGCGGCAAGGTCCGACATCAGCGACTTCTTATACTGAGCCTTCATGGCCTCCATCTGTGCGCCGAGTTCTTCGAGCTTGGCTTTACCCAGCAGTTTTTTCGCCTGCGGGAACATCTCGGATTCTTCTTCCTCGATGTGATGCTCCAGCAACTCCTTGACCACTTTGATCCGGCCTGAAAATTCTGGCGTCGAGGGGTCGGTCTGCTTGAGGTCTGGCAGTACGAGGGAATCGACGGTGCGGTGCTCTTCCTTGGCTTCGTAGTACATGATGTCCTGCTCTTTGGCGCCGGCTTCCTTAAAGGCTGGGTAAAGAAGCTCTTCTTCCAGCTTGGTATGAATGGTGATTTCCATCTCAAGCTTGTTGAGCAAATCAGTGCGTTTTTTCACACCACGTTCGGTGGATTCGCTCAGCTGCGACAGGATGCTCTTCACGCGTTCATGGTCGGCGGTGAGAAGGTCGATAGCGTTCATGATTATTTCCTCTGGCTTCACGAATGGTGGACCGATCTGACGTCGATCCTGCATGTACCCTCAATGAGTTGCATCGACCGTGCCGCAGAGCGTCAATAGAATTTGTTCAGCTATTACAATGAGTTAAGTCAAGCGTGAGAGGCAGGTAGTCGTGCACCTTGCATGAATCTGCGCAAACGGGTGTTGCAGATGAAGGGACCACGCGAAGTCAGCGCGGGAGTGACAGGCACAAGACGATGACCCGCGAAAAACTGTCCATACAAAAAGCCCCGGTTTCCCGGGGCTCTGGTCGATCAGTGCTTGGCTCGTGGCTTTTCAGTTTCATCTGACGCAGCCGCGGTGCGGTACGCCGTTCGCTCCTGATAAGCAGGCAACGATGCCGCGAAGGCCATCGCCTCTTCACGGGTGCTGAACGAACCTAATCGATCATGATGGGTGCAGACCCGCCATGGGCCGTTGTTGACGTTGATGACGTCGTAACCGTTGAAGTGCGTTTTACTGAGCATCGCATTGTGCATGGTGACCTCCCTCTCGTTTTGAGAGTGTTATTGGAAGCAAAACCTTACGCCGGACCATTCTTCTGCAGACGACCGCCAGACAAATGGCCTTCAAGGCTTGAGGGGAATTTCCTCGTCTTTCTCCGACAGACTCTTACCGTCGTCAGGGTGTTTCCAGGTCTGCGGTGGGGGGATTTCCGACGATTGTTCATCGGCGTGTTCTATCCGCTCGAACTCTTGCGCCTGCTGGCGGGTCGCATCCTTGCGCGGGTTTTCCATGGGGCTTGGGTGCGGCCCGGGACTCTGTGCCGCTGTGCTATTTACTGGATCGGTTTTCATCTTCACCTCGCAGCGAACCGGATTCGGGGTTCAAAGCTTAGAAGCACCACCGATGTGCGGGTTCGAAATATCTGCCAGGCGGCAACCCGTCCCCCGCAGCGTTGACAACGCGGACCTGGGTTTCTATAAGTCCACTCCGTTCTGGCGTCCGGTCAGTACTGCTCACCTGAAAGCGAAGCGAGAAGATGGAATTCACGGATTTTGATGCCGAACTGGCCGACTGGAACACGCTGCAGACCACGCATCCCTGCTCGGGGCTGTTGATGGGCAATGGCGCCAGTCTGGCCGTGTGGAAAAACTTTGCCTACGATTCGCTCTTCGAACTGGCACAGACCACGCGCAACAAGCCGCTGAGCCCGACCGAACTGGCGTTGTTCAAATCCATGGAGACCGAAAATTTCGAGCCTGTCCTGAGCGGCTTGAAGATCGCCATGCGGGTGAACGCGGCGCTGACGATCAGCTCGTCTTCTCCGCGCAATCGCTATTTCGCCATCAAGGAAGCGCTGATTCACGGCATTCGTTCGGCGCACATCCCGTGGCGGCTGATGGATACCAGCACGATTGCCCACCTCAGCGCGGCGCTGAGCCAATACGCAACCGTCTACTCGACCAACTATGACCTGCTCGCCTATTGGGCGGTGATGCACGGGGCGCAGCCATTCGACGACCTGTTCGAAGAAGACGCGGTCTTCAATCTTCATCGCACCCACAGCCACGCCACGCGCATTCTCTATCTGCACGGCGGCATGCACCTGGTGAAGAACTTCGACGGCACGGCGCGCAAATTGATGTCTTCGGAGAGCACGCTGCTCGGCAGCTTTGCGGTGAACGCCCTGGACGACGTGCCACTGTTCGTCTGCGAAGGACGCAGCGACGACAAGATGAAGATCATCCGCAGTTCCGATTACCTGTCGTTCTGTCACGCGCAACTGGCGCAACATGACGGCGCGCTGTGCATCTTCGGTCACTCATTGGGCAAGCAGGATCGACACATCCTGCAGGCCATCCTGCAAGCCCGGCCGAAGACCGTCGCGATTTCCGTGCTGCCACGCAGCGAAGCGTTCATTCAGCACCAGAAGCGCCATTACAGCGCACTGTTCGCGGGCCAGAACATCGAGCTGCAGTTTTTCAATGCGAAGACCCATCCGCTCGGCCAGCCGCATTTGAGTGTGTCCACAGGACGACTGAAAGAAACGCTGGAACAAAAGAAGGCGTGAAGCCGCGGGACGTGCAAAACAGCCCAGCCATGGGCGGATCAGGAAGAGCCGCCCGAAGACGGCTCTGTTGAGGGTGAAGCCTGATGCTTCCGAACTTCCCAACCCTGACGCTTATTCGTTACCGTCCGACAGCGCGCCCACCACAACGGCCTCGCCGGGTGATTTTTTATTGACGCTCTGTGCAACCGATTCGGTTGACAGGCGCACGCTGCTCAGCGCCGCCAGGCGGTCGCTGCTGGTCGATCTGACAACGCTGGATGACCATTGAGCCGCTACGGTCGCCATCCATGCGAACAGGAACACCACGACACCTTGCAACGCCCACTTTCCGATGACCGACACGATTGTTCTCCTGGCTGAATTCGATGGCACCCATTTGACCTTCAAACGGTTGCAGCAAGATTGCATTCAAGTTCTGCACCAAGATCCGGGCTGGAAATGCGCGCGGCGGGAAAATCCTCGATTACGGCGTTTCCCTCACTGACGGCAAGTGTACGGATGATTCTGTCGCCAGCTGTTAAGGGGCTTTCGTGACGATCTGTGGCTGAATGAATGCCTTCTTTCATCCCTGCTCTTACTCATAAAAAGAAAGGCACGCTTACCATGTCCTCTCGTGAAAACACTGGAATGATCCTCGGCCTGATCGGCGTTGTGATCTTCAGCCTGACCCTGCCCATGACACGCATCGTCGTTCAGGAAATTCACCCGCTGCTCAACGGTCTGGGCCGCGCGCTGTTCGCCGCGATCCCGGCGGCAGCACTGCTGCTGTGGCGCCGGGAAAAATGGCCGACGCGTGCGCAAGTGAAGGCGCTGATGGTCGTGGCGCTGGGCGTGATCATCGGGTTTCCGGTGTTGTCCGCCTGGGCAATGAAAACCCTGCCGGCGTCGCACGGCGCGCTGGTCAATGGTCTGCAGCCCTTGCTCGTCGCGATCTACGCGGCCTGGCTGTCCCATGAACGTCCGTCGAAAGCCTTCTGGATGTGCGCGGCGATGGGCAGCGTGCTGGTGCTCGGTTACTCGTTGATCAGCGGCGCGGGCAATCTTCAGGCGGGCGATCTGTTGATGGTCGGCGCCGTGGCGATCGGCGGCCTGGGCTACGCCGAGGGCGGGCGACTGGCCAAACAGATGGGTGGCTGGCAGGTGATCTGCTGGGCGCTGGTGATCTCGATTCCGGTGCTGATCATTCCGGTCGGCTATCTTGCCGCGCAGCATGAAGGACCGATCTCGGCAGGCACCTGGTGGGCGTTCGGCTACGTGTCGCTGTTCTCGCAGTTCATCGGCTTTTTTGCCTGGTATGCCGGCTTGGCCATGGGCGGCATTGCGCGCGTGAGTCAGATCCAGCTGATCCAGTTGTTCTTCACGATGGCGTTCTCGGCGCTGTTCTTTGGCGAGCACATTGACCCGATCACCTGGATCTTCGCAGCGGGCGTCGTGGTCACCCTGGCCATCGGGCGCAAGACCGCCGTCATCGCGCCCAAACCGGTGACCTCGGCGAGGATCTAGCCGAGCAGGCCGTCCGCCTGGAGCAAGCTCTCCAGGCATTGCTCCTGAATGCCGTAGAAGGTTTTCAGCTCCTGAATCTTCGCCAGCAGCTGCGCGGGATCGGCCGGAGTCGCGCGCTTTACCGCCAGAATCATCTTGTTCTTGTTGGTGTGTTCCAGCGAAATGAATTCGAATACTTTGGTCTCGTAACCGCACGCTTCCAGCAACAGCGCACGCAACGCATCGGTGACCATCTCGGCTTGCTGGCCCATGTGCAGGCCGTATTGCAGCATCGGCTTGAGCAGCGTCGGGCTCTGGATCTGCAAGCGGATCTGCTTGTGGCAGCAAGGCGAGCACATGATGATCGAGGCGCCGGAGCGAATGCCGGTGTGAATCGCATAATCGGTTGCGATGTCGCAGGCGTGAAGCGCGATCATCACGTCCAGCTTGCTCGGCGCCACAGTGCGCACGTCGCCACACTTGAACACCAGCCCCGGATGATCCAGCCGCGCCGCCGCGTCGTTGCACAGCGTAACCATGTCCTCGCGCAACTCCACGCCAGTCACGTTGCCCTGCGCCTGCAGCGTGTTGCTCAGGTAATCATGGATGGCGAACGTCAGGTAGCCCTTGCCCGAACCGAAATCGGCGACCGTCACCGGTTGGTCGAGCCGAATGGGCGACGTTGCCAGCGCGTGGGAAAACACCTCGATGAACTTGTTGATCTGCTTCCACTTGCGCGACATCGCGGGAATCAGCTCGTGCTGCTTGTTGGTGACACCAAGATCCACCAGAAACGGCCGGCTGAGCTCCAGATAACGCTTCTTCTCGCGATCGTGTTCTGCCGCAGGCGCCTGGCGCTGTTGCCTGGACTTGTTGCGGAACAGCGTGCTCTTGCCCTTCTTGCTGAACTCCAGCTGCACTTCATCGGTGAGCGAAAGCAAGTGCGCATTCTTGAACGCATCGGGAATCAACGTGGCGATCAGCGCCTGGGCATCGGTCAGCGGATGGTTCTTGGTGATGTCCCGGGTTTTGTAGCGGTAGACGAATGACAGGCAAGCCTGATCCTTTACCGTCACCGGTTTGATGATGACCCGCTGCAGGTCCACTTCATTCCCGACGTACTTGGCCAGCACCAGCTTGATCAGCGAGTTTTGCGTCAGGCAGGTCTCCAGCAGGCTGAGGAACTGAGCGCGGTGATCGGGCGCTGAAGCGGCGGCGGGAGCTGTTGCGGACATCGGATGAAGCCTCGGGAGCGAAAATGCGAGGGCGCTATTTTAGGCGTGTCCGACGATTGTGGTGGATTTAATTGCCGACCGGTCCGTAACGGGCCGGATCGATCAGCCAGCACGTCCAGGCAAGTACCTGCGCGCCTGCTCGACGGTCAGTCGAGCACTACCAGGCGATTGGGCAATTCATTGCGCGCATCAGTGACCGGCACACCTTCGCTCAGCACCGCCCCGCAGGAGCGGATGCATCCCAGAAACCCTTCCAGAATCTGCCCTTCCCTGACCTGCCCGGTGAAGGTGTCGACCATCGACCGCCAGACCTGATCGTCCACCCGCCGCGCGATGCCATCGTCGACGATGATCTCGACATAGCGCTCCGCTTCGCTGACGAATATCAGCACGCCGGTGCCGTTGACCGTCGCGTGCAGGTTCTGCTCGAGAAACTGACGCCGGGCCAGACTTCCCGCTCGCCAGTGCCGCACGGCGGCGGGCACCAGCCGCGTGGTGATGGCCGGCAGGCGGCAGAAGAACGCGACCGCGATAAAGGTGGCCACTTGCGTCACCAGCAGTTCGTTGGCGTTGAGCCAGCCGGGATAGAAATTGATCAGACCGGGCAACAGCATTCCGATGAACCCGGCCCAGATCAGCGGCACATAGGTGTAATCGTCGGCGCTGGCCGCCAGCACGGTCACAAGCTCCGCGTCGGTGACGCGTTCGACCGCTTCGATGGCCTCGGCCACCTGTCGCTGTTCGTCTTCATTGAGTAACGCCATGCCACGCATCCTTATTGAGCTATCGACTACCAGCCACCGGAGGCACCGCCACCGCCAAAACTGCCACCGCCGCCACTCATTCCGCCCGAGCTCGATCCGCCCGAGCCCATACCGCCGGAGCCGAAGCCGCCCGAGCCGCCCGAACTGATGAAGCCGATCCCGTTGCCCCAGCGCATGCTGATGTAGCCGGCAATCACGAACAACGCAAAGAGCAGCAACGTGATTCGCCAGTCCGAAACCTCTTCTTCGCCGCCCGAGGCGCCAACTGCCGGTTCGGCCAGCGGATCGCCGCCGAGGACCTGCACGATCGCTTCAGTGCCACGGGTGATCCCGCCGACAAAATCGCCTTGTCTGAAAGCCGGGGTAATGATCTGGCTGATGATCACCGACGCCTGCGCGTCGGTCAGCCGGTCCTCCAGGCCGTAGCCGACCTCGATACGCACCTTGCGCTCGTCCCGGGCGACGATCAGCAGCGCGCCATTGTCCTTGCCCTTCTGCCCGATGCCCCAGTAGCGGCCGAGCTGGTAGCCGAAATCCTCGATGGTCGAGCCCTGCAGGTTCGGCACCGTCACGACCACGACCTGCTCGGTGCTGAGCTCCTCATGCGCCCGCAGCATCTGGGACAGACGTTCCTTGCCGGGTGTGTCGAGCATGCCGGCGGTGTCCACCACCCGGCCGCTCAACGGCGGAAATGTCAGGTCAGCCTGCGCCCACTGCGCGCAGACACTGAGGCACAGCGTCAGAATCGCCAGCCACGCACGCCGCCGAACCCCGAGCATCAGAATTTCACTTGCGGCGCTTTGTCGGCGTCGGCGGCAGTGGCTTCAAAATTGGGCCGTACCGGCAGATCGCTGTACATCACCGAATGCCAAAGGCGACCGGGGAAGGTGCGGATTTCGGTGTTGTATTTCTCCACCGCAGCGATGAAGTCGCGCCGGGCAACGGCAATGCGGTTTTCAGTCCCTTCAAGCTGCGATTGCAGGGCCAGGAAGTTCTGGTTGGACTTCAGGTCCGGATAACGCTCTGAAACCACCATCAGTCGGCTCAGCGCCCCGGTCAGTTGTCCCTGGGCGTCCTGGAACTGCTTGAGTCTGGCCGCGTCATTCAGGGTATTGGCGTCCACCTGGATCGATGTCGCCTTGGCGCGCGCCTCGATGACAGCGGTCAGCGTGTCCTGCTCCTGCTTGGCGTAGCCCTTGACGGTTTCCACCAGGTTGGGAATCAGATCGGCGCGCCGCTGATACTGGTTCTGCACTTGCGCCCAGGCCGCTTTGACCTGTTCATCGTAGGTGGGAATATTGTTGATGCCGCAGCCGGCCAAGAAGGTGCTGAGGAGCATCAACAATGTCAGTGACAAATTGTAACGACTGCCCCGTATGTGCCCGTAACGCTCTATTTGCATGGCCTGCGCGCTCCTTGTTGTCGCTATTAATGGTTCCGGTCAGACATGACTTTAGCCAAATCGGATGATCCCCGGCATAATCCTGCCCCATCGCGTTGTCAGGGGTCTGGATTGCCAGACCGCAATCAGATAAAACTCGCTGCGCTACTGATGCTCATAAGAATCAGGAGTTCAGCGACTTCCCCGTCCTGACGACAATAAAAACCAAAGGTTCGACACCTGAAAAATGGCTGACCGGTATTACGCGCGAGTTGCCGGTACCGCCTTGAGAAAACCATTCATGAATAAGCTGTGTTTATTGAGTCTCGTCATCGGTCTGGCCAGCCAGTCGGCCTGGGCCGAGAACGCCTCCAGCCCTGCGGGCAACCTTTCCACGCTCCAGGCCAAGAATGCGTTCGTCGCCAATCTGATGAAGCAGATGACGCTGGACGAAAAGATCGGCCAGCTGCGATTGATCAGCATCGGTCCGGAGATGCCCAAGCCGGAAATTCTCAAGGAAATCGCCGCCGGGCGCATTGGCGGCACATTCAACTCCGTGGTCCTGCCTGACAACCGCGCCATGCAAGACGCCGCAGTTGCCCACAGCCGCAGCAAAATTCCGATGTTCTTCGCTTACGACGTCGTACACGGTCAGCGCACCATTTTCCCGATCAGCCTGGGTCTGGCTTCGACCTGGGACATGGACGCGGTCACCCGCGCCGGTCGCGTCTCGGCGATCGAAGCCGCTGCCGATGGCGTGGACATGACGTTCGCGCCAATGGTCGACATCACGCGCGATGCCCGCTGGGGCCGCAGCTCCGAAGGGTTCGGCGAAGACACGTATCTGGTTTCACGCCTCTCGGCGACCATGACCCGTGCCTTTCAGGGCACCAGCACTCAGGCGCCCAACAGCATCATGGCGGCGGTCAAGCATTTCGCGCTGTATGGCGCAGTCGAAGGCGGTCGCGACTACAACACCGTCGACATGAGCCCGGTGCGCATGCAGCAGGATTATCTGCCGCCCTATCGCGCCGCCATCGACGCCGGCGCGGGCGGTGTCATGGTCGCGCTCAACTCGATCAACGGCGTGCCGTCCACCTCCAACGCCTGGCTGCTGCAAGACGTGCTGCGTAAGGATTGGGGTTTTAAAGGCGTCACCGTCAGCGATCACGGCGCGATCAAGGAACTGATCGATCACGGGGTCGCCAAAGATTTCCGAGAGGCCGCCAAGCTGGCTATCAAGGCGGGCGTAGACCTGAGCATGAACGACAAGGCGTACGGCGAAGAACTGCCGGCGCTGGTGAAGAGCGGCGAAGTGTCGGTCAAGGAAGTCGACAATGCCGTGCGTGAGGTTCTGGGCGCGAAATGGGACATGGGTCTGTTCGCCAACCCTTATCTGCGCATCGGTGCTGCGGTCGATGATCCCGCCGATCGCAACGCGGAAAACCGCCTGCATCGCGAAGAAGCCCGCGACGTCGCGCGCAAGAGCATCGTGCTGTTGAAAAACGAGCGCAACACCCTGCCGCTCAAGAAGCAAGGCACCATTGCCGTCATTGGCCCGCTGGCCAAAAGCTCGCTGGACATGATGGGCAGTTGGTCGGCAGCCGGTCTGGCGCGCCAGACCGTCAGCGCTTATGACGGCCTGGCCAATGCCGTGGGCGACAAGGCAAAACTGCTTTACGCGGCCGGTTCCAACGTGACCGACAACCAGGAAGCCATCGCTTACCTGAACAACATGGACGACAAGATTCATATCGACGGCCGTCCGGAACAGGAGATGATCGACGAAGCGGTCAAGGTCGCTCAGCAGTCGGATGTGATCGTCGCCGTCGTGGGTGAGTCGCGCAACATGTCTCACGAAGCCGCGAGCCGCGTCGACCTGGTTCTGCCGGGGCGCCAACGCGACCTGATCCGCGCGCTCAAGGCCACAGGCAAGCCGCTGGTGCTGGTGCTGATGAACGGCCGGCCGCTGGCGCTGGGCGAAGAAAACCAGTTGGCCGACGCCATGGTGGAGAGCTGGTTCCTCGGCACCGAAGGCGGCAACGCGCTGGCCGATGTCCTGCTGGGCGATTACAACCCGTCGGGCAAACTGCCGATGACGTTCCCGCGCTCCGTCGGTCAGGTGCCTGCGTACTACAACCACCTGAACACCGGCCGCCCGTATCGCCCGAACGATTCTAACTACACCTCGAACTACTTCGAAGAGCCGACCAGCCCGCTCTTCCCGTTCGGCTACGGCCTGAGCTATACGCAGTTCAGCGTCTCTGACATCACGCTGTCGATCAACAAGATGACGCGCAAGGACAAACTCACCGCCACCGTACAGGTCAAGAACACCGGCAAAGTCGCCGGCGAGACCGTGGTGCAACTGTACCTGCGTGACGTCGCCGCTTCGCTCAGCCGTCCGGTCAAGGAGCTGAAGAACTTCCAGAAGATCATGCTCAAGCCGGGCGAAGAGAAATCCGTGAGCTTCACCGTGACAGAGCAAGACCTGAAGTTCTTCAATCCTTCACTGCAATTTGCCGCCGAAGCCGGCGAGTTCAAGCTGATGATCGGCCTGGATTCAGAAGATGTGAAAGAAACAACGTTCAATCTGCTGTAAGCATCGCGGCCGGGGTGCGGTCCGTTTCGGCCGCACCTCACACGTGCAGCGCTGCGCTCCACGGACGACGTCTGGCGAGCGCACCTGCGCAGCTGCGCAGCTGCGCTGGACCGCGCCACAGCAAGTCGATTCAGGTTTTCGTCAATAACAAGAACAGTGTGAGGAGCCCGTCCGTCATTGGGATGACTCGCCACGGCGCCAACCGGATCGCCGCACATGACAGGCCCCTCCATGTCCCGCTCAGCGCGCCTCGCTCTCTCCATCCTGCTGATTCTCGCCGGCGCGGTTCTCGTTGCCTCTCTGGCGATGCATCAGGCGCAGCGTCACGCACTCGAAGAAGACGCGGCACGCGCCGAGGATCGCCTTTCGCTGTACGCGAATACGTTGCAGACACTCATCGAGCGCTACCGGGCATTGCCTGCCGTCCTCGCGCTGGACACGCAGATGCGCGCAGCCTTGAGCGGCCCCGTCAGCCCTGAAACCACGCAGGTGCTCAACGAAAAGCTGGAGCAGATCAACGGCGCCGCGCAGTCCTCCACCCTCGAGTTGCTGGATCGCGAGGGTCTCGCCGTGGGGGCCAGCAACTGGCGGCTGCCCAGCAGTTACGTCGGCCACAATTACGGCTTCCGGCCGTACTTCACGCAAACCAGGGCCAACGGCGTCGGCCGTTTCTATGCGGTGGGCGTGACCAGCGGCATTCCCGGCTACTTCCTGTCCAGCGCGGTGCGCGACGATGCCGGACAGTTCATTGGCGCGATGGTGGTCAAACTCGAATTTCCCGATCTGGAGCACACTTGGGCGCAGGGCGATGATCTGCTGTTGGTGAGTGACGCCAAAGGCATCGTGTTCATCGCCAATCACCCTGGCTGGCGCTATCGTGCGCTGCGCCCGCTGTCCGAACAGGACCGCGCAGAGCTGGCCAGCACTCGCCAGTACGATAAACAGCCGCTGACCTCGCTCACGCACACGGCACTGCGCACCTTCGGCGAGCACAGTCAGCTCAGCCGCGTTGCCGCTCCCGGCGAAGAAGCCGACTACTTGTGGCAATCGCTGCCGCTGCAGCCGGAAGGCTGGACGCTGCACCTGCTGCGCAAACCGCAGCCTGCCGACGAAGACATTCGCAATGCGGCGCTGGCGGCTGCCGGTACGTGGCTGACACTGGTCTTTCTGGGGCTTTTCCTTTACCAGCGCTGGCGGCTGGCCCGGATGCGTCAGCGCAGTCGCGAAGAGCTCGAACAACTGGTCGCCGCGCGCACGCGGGACCTGCAGACCGCGCAGGACGGTCTTGTCCAGTCGACAAAGCTGGCGGCGCTGGGGCAGATGTCCGCCGCCCTCGCCCATGAAATCAACCAGCCGTTGACCGCTCAGCGCATGCAGCTGGCGACCTTGCGCCTGCTGCTCGACCACGGCCGCGTCGAAGAAGCTGGCAAGGCGCTCGATTTGCTGGATCAGCAACTGACACGCATGGCTGCCCTGACCGGCCACCTCAAGACCTTCGCGCGCAAAAGCCCCAGCGGCCTGCGCGAACGCGTCGATCTGGCGTGCGTGGTCGATCAGGCGTTGTTGCTGCTGGACGCGCGCATCCGTGAAGAGCGCGTCAGTTGCGTGCTGGATCTGACGCGCCCGGCGTGGGTGCGCGGCGATGCCATTCGCCTCGAACAAGTGCTGATCAATCTGCTGCGCAACGCGCTGGACGCCATGCGCGACAAGCCCCTCAGGCGCCTGGAAATCCGCATCGATGACATCGGCGAGCATTGGCGCCTGACGGTCGGCGACAGCGGCGGCGGAATTGCCGATGAACACCTGGCCAACGTCTTCGATCCGTTCTTCACCACCAAACCGGTCGGCGACGGACTCGGCTTGGGACTGGCAGTGTCCTACGCCATCGTTCACGAGTCGGGCGGTCGTCTGAGCGCCGAAAACCTGAATAATGGCGCACGATTCTTCTTCTCGCTGAGCAAGGCTCCGGAGACTGAACCCCCATGCTGAATTCAGTGATCGTGGTTGATGACGAAGCACCGATTCGCGAAGCGGTCGAGCAATGGCTTTCGCTGTCCGGTTTTACCGTTCAGGTGTTCAGCCGGGCCGAGGATTGTCTGACGCACCTGCCGGCGCATTTTCCCGGTGTGATCCTCAGCGACGTGCGCATGCCCGGCATGGGCGGACTGCAATTGCTGGGAGCGCTGCAGGCGCGGGATCGCGATCTGCCGGTGATTCTGCTTACCGGACACGGTGACGTACCGATGGCAGTCGACGCCATGCGCGACGGCGCGTACGACTTCCTCGAGAAACCGTTCACGCCTCAGACACTGCTCGACAGCCTGCGCCGGGCACTGGAGAAACGCGCGCTGGTGCTGGAAAACCGAAGACTGCTCGAACAGGCGGACAGTCGCACGCGTCTGGACGCCACCCTGCTGGGGATGTCGCCGACGATGCAGACCCTCAGGCGTCAGGTGCTTGATCTGGCGCAACTGCCGGTGAACGTGCTGATACGGGGCGAAACCGGCAGCGGCAAAGAGATGGTCGCGCGTTGTCTGCACGACTTCGGTCCTCGCGCGAACAAGCCTTTCGTGGCGGTCAATTGCGCGGCGATCCCTGAGCAGCTGTTCGAAGCAGAGCTCTTCGGTCATGAAAGCGGTGCGTTCACCGGGGCGCAAGGCAAGCGCATCGGCAAACTGGAATTTGCAGACGGCGGCACGGTGTTTCTCGACGAAATCGAAAGCATGCCGCTGGCTCAGCAGGTCAAACTGCTGCGCGTGATCCAGGAGCGCCGACTGGAACGGCTGGGATCGAATCAGAGTATCGAGGTCGATCTGCGGATCATCGCTGCGACCAAGCCGGATTTGCTGGAAGAGGCAAAAGCCGGACGTTTTCGCGAAGATTTGGCCTATCGCCTGAACATCGCCGAGCTGCGGCTGGCACCGCTCAGGGACCGACGCGAAGACATCCCGATGCTGTTCAGTCACTTCTCGCGCAACGCGGCGGAGCGCCTCAGCCGCAGCGCGCCGGTGTTGAGCGGTGAACAGCTGAGCCACCTGCTCAGCCACGACTGGCCGGGCAACGTGCGCGAACTGGCCAATGCCGCCGAACGCCAGGTGTTGGGGCTGGACGGGCCTGCTGCGCAGGGCATCCCGGCGGGGCAGTCGCTGGTGGCGCAGCAAGAAGCTTTCGAAGCCCATTGCATTCGCTCGGCGCTCAGGCGCCACCGAGGCGACATCAAGGCGGTCATGCAGGAACTGCAACTGCCCCGCCGCACGCTCAACGAGAAGATGCAGCGCCACGGGTTGGTGCGCGAGGACTTTCTGGCTGAGGCTAATGCTCAGCGCTGACCTAGGCCGAGCAAGACCGGTTTCAGCGAGTCTTATGATGAACACGGGGTGTACGCGACACCCGCGACACCCGCGACGGGCGCGGCGTACGCGACGGGCGCGGGTGCGCGGGTGCGCGGGATCTGTAGGACCGGCTTCAGCCGGGAACAGGCCGGCATGAACACCTCGATTCAACGGCGCGACACCTGACGCTTTCCCGGCTGAAGCCGGTCCTACGAATGCACCCAGAGCACGCAACGTGCGCGGCGGGCGCGGGATCTGTAGGACCGGCTTCAGCCGGGAACAGGCCTTCATGAACACCCTCGATTCAACGGCGCGACACCTGACGCTTTCCCGGCTGAAGCCGGTCCTACGAATGCACCCAGAGCACGCGACGGGCGCGGCGGGCGCGGCGGGCGCGGGTGCGCGGCGTACGCGGCATCCGTAGGACCGGCTTTAGCCGGGAACAGGCCGGCATGGACACCTCAATTCATCGGCGCGACACCTGCCCCCTACACGGCTGAAGCCGGTCCTACGAAAAGCACGTGACGCATGTGTCATGACACCCCACACCCGCAGGACAATGAGCGGATTTTCGCTCAGGATTTTCGGGGAGCAAGCGGATTTCCGCTCATAGCCTGCCCCAAACCCCTTCTAAACCGGGCCTCTGGGCCATGGCACGGCTCCTGCTATCACACTCGCCAGACCGCATCGCTGCGCTCCCTCTAAAAACAATGATTGCAGGAAAACCTATGGCTATCCCCAACTCTGTGTCGAACGGCTCGACGGCTGCAACAGCCGCCGAGAAAACCACCGGCAGTCGTCTGAAATCCATTTTCAGCGGCTCCGTTGGGAACATGGTCGAATGGTACGACTGGTACGTCTACGCCGCATTCTCCCTCTATTTCGCCAAAGTATTCTTTCCCAAAGGCGATACCACCGCACAACTGCTCAACACCGCCGCGATCTTTGCCGTGGGCTTTCTGATGCGCCCGATCGGTGGCTGGCTGATGGGCCTTTATGCCGACCGCAAAGGCCGCAAAGCCGCATTGATGGCCTCGGTGCTGTTGATGTGCTTCGGGTCGCTGATCATCGCGTTGACCCCAGGCTACGAGACCATCGGTGTCGGCGCGCCGATCATGCTGGTGCTCGCTCGCCTCATGCAGGGGCTGTCGGTGGGTGGCGAATACGGCACTTCCGCCACTTATCTCAGCGAGATGGCGACCAAAGAGCGCCGCGGCTTTTATTCCAGCTTCCAGTACGTCACCTTGATCTCCGGCCAGCTCATCGCCTTGGCCGTGCTGATCGTGCTGCAGCAGGTGCTGACCACCGAGCAGTTGAATGAATGGGGCTGGCGTATCCCGTTCGCCATCGGCGCGTTGTGTGCAGTGGTGGCGCTGTTCCTGCGCCGCGGCATGGAAGAAACCGAATCGTTCACGCGCAAGAAAGAAGCCCCGAAAGAAAGCCTGATGCGCACGTTGATGCGTCATCCCAAAGAGCTGATGACGGTCGTCGGCCTCACCATGGGCGGCACGCTGGCGTTCTACACCTACACCACCTACATGCAGAAGTATCTGGTCAACACGGTCGGCATGAGCATTTCCGACTCCACCACCATTTCTGCCGCGACCTTGTTCCTGTTCATGTGCCTGCAGCCGGTCATCGGTGCGCTGTCCGACAAGGTCGGCCGTCGTCCGATCCTGATCGCCTTCGGCGTGCTGGGAACGCTCTGCACTGTGCCGATCCTGAGCACGCTGCACACGATCCAGACGTGGTGGGGCGCGTTCTTCCTGATCATGGCAGCGCTGATCATCGTCAGCGGCTACACGTCGATCAACGCGGTGGTCAAAGCGGAGTTGTTTCCGACCGAGATCCGCGCGCTCGGCGTCGGGCTGCCTTACGCGTTGACCGTATCGATATTCGGCGGCACCGCTGAGTACATTGCTTTGTGGTTCAAGAGCATTGGCATGGAGACCGGCTACTACTGGTACGTCACCGCGTGCATCGCGGTTTCTCTGCTGGTGTATGTGTTCATGAAGGACACCCGCAAGCACTCCCGCATCGAGACCGACTGACCGAATCAGCGTCGCAACGGCCCTGCCAGAGCGGTTTGCTGGAGCAAGAGCACCAGAAAAACCGGATCAGCGCCGGCTTTTCAGACGCCAAGCCATGGGGCAGCCACGCAAGTGGCTGCCCTTTTTGCTGCCGTGAACGCAGCTAAGTCGCTGAAACCGCTGGCCCTTTGCGTAGTATCAATTTCAGCGATGTTCGCTACTAATGCGATTGACTTCTTAATAATCCAGACGCGAGTAAAGTTAACTCCATACCGAGTTACCACTTAATTAAATAGATCTGGAGCAACTACCATGAAAACTAACAAACTGATCTTCGGCCTGGCCTTCTCGATTCTTGCCAGCAGCGCTTTTGCACTTCCAGCTGTCGATGCCAGCAAACACGTGAATGCCCCTGTCGTTGCAGAAAACGGTTCTTCCCATACCAACATTGGTCGCGTCGCTGCTGATGGTGCTGACCACGTAGGTGCCAACCGCGTTGCCGCTGACGGTGCTGACCACATAGGTGCCAACCGCGTTGCCGCTGACGGTGCTGACCACGTAGGTGCCAACCGCGTAGCTGCTGACGGCGCTGATCACGTGGGTGCCAACCGTGTTGCCGCTGACGGCGCTGACCACGTAGGTGCCAACCGTGTTGCCGCTGACGGTGCTGACCATGTTGGTGCAAATCGCGTCGCTGCTGACGGTGCCGATCACGTCGGTGCAAATCGCTTGAGCTGATTTTAAAAGGCTCATCCTCCAGCCCGGCTTCTGCCGGGCTTAATTTTTTCTGCATCAACAACCCGTTACAACCCACGGAATCCCTGACGTTCGATCTCCGCCTGGCAGATTTCCCCTGATCCTGATCCACTTGTGCAACTAGGCTTCAGCCTGCACCGCTCATCAGCAACGCAAAGCCATAAAAATTTACGACCACAAAACCAATGACAAGTCAACAGACAAATCTGACGATGCCGCTGTTTTTTGCCCCATTTCGGTTCAGCCTCCGCTGAAACGCTTTAAAACCGGGCGCTCCAGCCAACTATCAATTTTAGCGATGGTCGTTAGCAATGTTGTTAACTTCAACTTAATCCGTGCGCGCGTATTATTAGCTCCATACCCAAGTTGAAAAAATTATTGAACTTTCGCTGGAGCGAACATCATGAAAACTTCAAATATCCTGTTTGGCCTTAGTCTCTCCATCCTGGCATCGAGCGCTTTCGCTCTGCCTGTTTCTGACACTCATTCGGCATTGAATGGCACTGTTGTTGCGGAAGGTGGTTCGTCTCACACCAATGCTTCGCACACTGGTTCTTACCGTCAAGCCTCTGATGGCGCCGATCATGTTGGCGCGAATCGTCTGGCAGCAGACGGTGCCGATCACGTCGGTGCAAACCGTCAGGCCGCAGATGGTGCAGACCACGTTGGCGCAAACCGCCTGGCAGCAGACGGTGCCGATCACGTCGGTGCAAACCGCGTCAGCTGATCCGTTTCAACACGCTCTACGTTTCACGCTTCACGTTCCACCTCCCGAACTCCCTTTGTAGCCCGGCACATGCCGGGCTTTTTTTTGCCCGCAGGTTGGTCAGGTCTGGAATAGCGCGTGAATGCCTTGCACTATGACGGGCCTCATCCTCTGCGGACGTCATTGCCGATCCGCTGTGTAGAAGCACTTTTCAGGAAATGCGCCATGTCAGATGAAATTCATTTCTACGAACCCTCCAAGGGCCACGGCCTGCCGCACGACCCGTTCAACGCGATCGTGGGCCCACGGCCGATTGGCTGGATTTCGTCGAAAGATGCGCAAGGCAAGCTGAACCTCGCGCCGTACAGCTTCTTCAATGCGTTCAACTATGTGCCGCCGATCATCGGTTTCTGCAGCATCGGTCGCAAGGACAGCCTGAACAATATCGAGCAAACCGGCGAGTTCGTCTGGAATCTGGCGACGCGCCCGTTGGCCGAGCAAATGAACCTCAGCTGCGCAGCAGTGGCAGCCGACGTCAACGAATTCGAGCTGGCGAATCTGACCGCCGAGCCCTCGAAGATCGTCTCGGTGCCGCGCGTGAAAGAGACGCCCGTGGCCTTCGAGTGCAAGGTAACGCAGATCATCCAGCTGCAGCGCGCCGACAAGGAAGTCGTGCCGAGCTGGTTGATTCTGGGAGAAGTGGTGGCGATTCATATCGCCAAGCGGCTGCTCAAGGACGGCGTCTATGACACCGCGGCCGGCGAGCCGATCTTGCGCGGCGGCGGCCCCGCCGATTATTTCCAGTTGGGGCCAGAGTCGTTGTTCAAGATGTACCGCCCCAAAGCCTGATCAGTCCTGAGCGAACATCAGTTCGCCTTCGGATGTAACGTCGATCAGGCGCTCAAGTTCCTCGACCGCAGCCTGATCGGCGGCCAGCGCGGTTTTGAATGTCTGATCGAGCAGTACACGATGGAAAGTCGGCGCGCCACCGGCGCCCAACCCTTTGACGGCGATGGCGGCGCTGTAGCCTTCATTGCCCGGAACGGCGGCCGACACCGCTTCGTAATGCTGGAATTCTTTGCGTGCCATGAATCGAAAACCCTGCCTTGGTGAGAAGGCCGGGATTTTAAACCGTCAGCCGCACTTTGGCGCCCGCTCCATGACGGAGGGCGTGGGGCATCAACCGGCTTTGCGCATGTCGCCCATCTGGGCCGAGGCTTCGGCCTGAGCCGCACTGATGGTCGCGAAGGTCTGGAAATCCAGACTGCTCACCAGCCGCTCGGTCACCAGGTCAGCGAACACCTGGAGTTCGGGGTTGGAAAACCAGTCATTCATGGCCGATCGGTCAGCCCACGATCCACTGATCATCCAGACGTCGTCCTCGATCAGCGATTGCTGCAGGACAAAGTGCATGCAACCGGCGGCCTTGCGAGCAGGCGCGAGTAATGCGCTCAAGCGTGCGCCCACTTGCGCGCTGTTGCCGGCGCTTGAGCGAACTGATACGAGATGGCTCACGACTGATTGGCTGTGCATGGTCTGCGCTCCTTTTGATGCAGCCACAATCACGAAAGGCGTTGTGGCCGGAAGTGAAGATTAGGGGGACGCGGGTCAATCCCGTTAGCCGATTACTGCCAGGTTATTGCCTGATTCTGCGCTGGTAACCCGGCGCATGCAGTAATGAGCACCGGATTTGCCTGCTGCTGCATCGGACTTTCAAGCAATCGTCCCGGCATTACAGGGCCTTTCGTCGCGACAGGCATGAAGCGTTGGCAGAATCAGGCAATCATCCGACAGGATTCGCCTAACGCTTGCGCTTGCACAAAAATAAGCTGTGCTGCATCAACGCTCCGCCAGAGGAATTTCCCGATGTTGCCATCCGCTCTTGAGCCTACCGTATCGGACAGCCGCCCCATGCCTGAGCTGAGCGCGCAGTTGGAGCAGCAGCGTGCTGAGCTGGCCGACCTGATCCGCCGTCATGCGCCTACCGATGGCAGCTTCCAGACGGTGATCAAGCAACTGTTCATGGTGCGTCACGACCGTCCGCTGCAATCGGTGCCTGGCCTTGTACAACCGGCGTTGTGCATCATGGCCCAGGGCCGCAAGGACGTGACATTGGGTGGCGAAGTGTTCACCTATGATCCGCTCAACTACTTGGTGTTGTCAGTCGCACTGCCGATCAGCGGCAAGGTGATTCACGCGACGCCGGAAGACCCTCATCTGGCCATGCGCCTGGACATCGATCCGGCCGACATCAACGCGCTGATCGCCGAAGCGGGTCCCATGAGCGTGCCAACCCGGCCGAGTGGGCGCGGCATGTATGTCGAGCGCATCGACGCGCAGTTGCTCGACGCCGTCATCCGCCTGATTCGCCTGCTGGACAGCCCGAAAGACATTCCCATGCTGGCGCCGTTGATCACTCGGGAGATTCTTTACCGCCTGCTGCGTGGGAGTGAGGGATATCGTCTGTACGAAATCGCCATCTCGAATTGCCAGACCCATCGCGTCAGCCAGGCGATCAAATGGCTGAACAGCCACTTTCAGCAACCGCTGCGCATTGAGGAACTGGCCAGGGAGGTCAATCTGAGCGTGTCGACGTTGCACCACCGTTTCAAGGCAGTGACCGCCATGAGCCCGCTGCAGTACCAGAAGCAGCTGCGTTTGCAGGAAGCCCGGCGGTTGATGCTGTCCGACGGCCTCGAAGCGTCGGCAGCCGGTTACCGAGTGGGATACGAAAGCCCGTCGCAGTTTAGCCGCGAATACAGCCGTCTGTTCGGCGCGCCGCCCCTGCGAGACTTGGCGCGCCTGCGCAAAACACTGTGATCACACGGCGCGGATGACGTGCTTGATCTCCTGGAACGCTTGCAAGCCCCACGGGCCCAGCTCGCGTCCCAGACTGCTCTGTTTGTAACCGCCCCATGCCGCCTGCGCAAAGATGACCTGTGGCGCGTTGATCCAGACCAGCCCCGCCTGCAATGCATTGGCGACCCGCTCGGCATTCGCGGTGTCGCCACTGACCACGCTGGCGACCAGACCGAACTGGCTGTCGTTGGCCAGTGCGATCGCTTCAGCCTCTGAACCGAAGCCGCGCACACACAGTACTGGGCCGAATATCTCTTCGCGCCACAGCGCACTGTCCAGCGGCACCTGAGTGAACACCGCCGGTTGCAGGAAATACCCGCGAAGTTGATTGTCGGGACGTCCTCCGCCGCACAGCAGACGTGCCCCGGCTTGCTTGCCAGCCTCGATATGGGCAATCACCCGCTGGTATTGCGCCTGATTGACCAGCGGCCCCATTTCGGCGCCCTCTTCGAGCGGGCCGGCCACCTTGATCGACTCAGCCTTGGAGACGAGGCGTTCGAGAAACGGCTCCAGCAGCGCTTGCGCGACCAGCACCCGGCTGGTGGCTGAGCACATCTGGCCTGCGTTGAAGTAACCGCCGCCACTCGCCAGTTCCACTGCCAGGTCCAGATCGGCATCGGCGAGCACCAGCAACGACGATTTGCCGCCCAGTTCAAGGCTTACGCCCTTCACGGTCTCAGCCGCACGCTGCATGACCTGCACGCCCACCGCATTGCTGCCGGTGAAGGATATTTTCGCGACGCCCGGATGCCCGGACAGCGGCGCACCGACCGCTGCGCCAGTGCCGCATACCAGGTTGAAGACGCCGCCGGGCAGTCCGCTGGACGCGATGATATGCGCCAGCTCCAGTTCCGCCAGTGGCGTCACTTCCGAAGGTTTCAGCACTACGCAGCAACCTGCCGCCAGCGCGGGCGCCAGCTTCCACGCGGTCGTCACCATCGGAAAATTCCAAGGCACGATCAGGCCGACGACCCCACATGGCTCACGACGCAGTCGCGCGGTGAAGTCGTCGCTCGGCAGCTCCACGGCGGTGTTCTGCTGACCATCGGATGCCTCCGCCAGCGCAGCGTAATAACTGAAAGTGGCGATGACGTCATCGACGTCGATGCCTGCTTCGAAGGCTGGCTTGCCATTGTTGCGGCACTGCAGTTCGATCAGTTTTTCACGCTTGGCCGCCACGCCCGCGGCAATGTTGCGCAGGATCATGGCGCGCGCCGCGCCTGTGGTTTTTGACCAGGCCTCGAAAGCCTGGCGAGACGCCTGAACGGCGTCATCCACCGCCCTGGCGTCGCCGCCGGTCACAATGGCCAGACGCTCCTCGGTCGAAGGATTGATCACCGTCAGTTGCTCGCCGCCGGAACGCCATTGCCCGTCGATATACAGTCCAGCCAAAACCGGGTTCAACACAGTTGCCTCACTCACGATGCTTTCAATCCGTTCATCCAGCCACGCTGGTCAATTTCAATCACGGTCGGGCCGTTGCGTTCACTGGCGGCACGCAATGCAGCTTTCAGTTGCTCGACCTCGACCACCGTCTGGGCCGAGCAACCCAGGGCTTTGGCGACGCCGATGAAGTCAGGCGTGTAGATGTCCACGCCGACCGGCTCGATGGCGCGGTTGACCATGTATTTCTTGATCTCTTCGTAACCCTGGTTATTCCACAGCAACACGATGATCGGCGTCTTCGCTTCAACGGCGCTGGCAAGCTCGGACAAGGTGAATTGCAAACCACCGTCGCCGATCAGGCACGCCACCGGGTTGCGTTCGCCTGAGTCCTGACTGCCAAGCCAGGCCCCCACCGCCGCAGGCAGCGCATAACCCAGCGTGCCGTAGCCGGTGGAGGAATTGAACCAGCGGCGGGGCTCGTCCAGATCCAGCGTCAGGTTGCCGGTATAGACCGGCTGCGTGGAGTCGCCGACGATCACGGCCTTCGGCAAGACCTCGAGCACCGTGTGCAGGAACAGCGTCTGCCCGCGGGTCGCCTGATCCCAGCTCGCATCGAGCGTGGTTTTCAGCGCGGCGGCACGTGCCTGTCCCCAGCCCTCACTGCGCGGCGTCGAAGCCTCGTTTTTCACAGCGGCCACCAGCGCCTCGGCGGCCGTGCCGGCGTCGGACACCAGCGCCACTTTCGGCGGGAAGTTGCGCACAGTCTGGTCTGGATCGATGTCGATACGCAGCAGCGTGCCCGGGATCTTGAAGTGCCCCTGAAAAGTAATGTCGTAGTCGGTTTCCGCCAGCTCTGTCCCGATGGCCAGCACCACGTCAGCGGCCTCGATGATCTCGCGCGTCGGATCGAGCGACTGCGTAGAGCCGATGAGCAAGGGATGGCTGGCAGGCAACATGCCTTTGGCGTTGATCGTCAGCGCGACAGGCGCGTCCAGGTATTCGGCCAGATCCGTCAGAGGCGCCGCGGCATCAATCGCGCCGCCGCCTGCCAGAATCAGCGGTCGTCTGGCACCTGCCAGCAGCGCCGCCATTTGCTTGATTGCCACGGGCGCAGGCCCCGCGCGGGTGACCGAGACAGGTTGGCTGTCGAGCAAGTGATCGGCGTTTTCCACCAATACATCCAGCGGGATCTCGATGTGCACCGGGCGAGGACGGCCGGCCTGAAACAGCGCAAAGGCGCGCGCCAGTACCGCCGGCAGTTCGTCAGCCGACATCAGCGTGTGGGAAAACGCCGCAACGCCCGCCACCAACGCGCCCTGGGCCGGCAGTTCGTGCAGCTTGCCCCGCCCACCGCCCAGTTGACTGCGCGATTGCACACTGGAAATCACCAGCATCGGAATCGAATCGGCATAAGCCTGGCCCATGGCGGTGGTGATGTTGGTCATGCCCGGGCCGGTGATGATGAAGCACACACCCGGTTTGCCACGGGTACGCGCGTAGCCATCGGCCATGAAGCCTGCGCCCTGTTCATGGCGCGGGGTGATATGGGTGATCGACGAACTGGCCAGTCCGCGATACAGCTCGACGGTATGCACGCCCGGAATGCCGAACACCCGCTCGACGCCATAACCTTCCAGTAACTTGACCAATACTTCGCCGCACGTCGCCATGTGTCAGGGCCCTTTATTCAGTGTGATGACATCTGCGCCGCTCGCCGGACTGCGCCCGCTTGAGCATGCGCGGTCATTGGACCTGCGCGGCCATATCGGTGACAACGCAAAAAATGTCATGCTTAGCCATGTCTCCAGCTCATGCCTCGCGCCTGCCATGAAACGTCTGCCTCCCCTGCCCGCTCTGCACACCTTCCTGATCACGGCCCGTTGCTGCAATTTCACGCGTGCGGCGCAGCTGTTGCACATCACTCAAGGGGCGGTCAGCCGACAGATTTCCGGGCTGGAGAGCCACTTGGGCTATCGCCTCTTCCACCGCCAGGCCCGGGGTTTGAGCCTGACCGCCCAAGGTCGGGCGTTTTTTCCCCGCATCGAGCAGATCTTCAGCTTGCTCGAGGATGCGGTCGACGAGGTGGGCACGGCGCGCCAGGCACTGCAGTTGAAGGCGCCGACCTGCATCACGCGATGGCTGCTGCCGCGCTTGATGCAATGGCAAAAAGAACGGCCCGATGTCCCCGTGGAACTGACGACCACCATCGCTCACGGCGTGGACTTTCGACGAGAGCGCTTCGATGCGGCGGTGGTCTACGGCGCTCATCCCGGCGACTCGATGAACGTCCATCACCTGTTCGACGAACAGCTCACCCCCGTCTGCTCCCGATCGCTGATCGGCGAGTCGCAACCGCTCGCGCAATACAGCGACCTGGAACGACACATGCTGCTGCACCCCACGCTGGACGAGCAGGACTGGACGCAGTGGTTGAAAGCGGCGGGCACCCGGCTGAGCAACGTCGGCAAGGGTCAGCATTTCGATACGATGGACCTGGCGATGACCGTGGCGTCTCAAGGGTCAGGCGTGGCCATGGGCGATTGGGCCCTGATCGGCGAAGACCTGAGCGCAGGTCGGCTGGTCACACCGTTCGAGCTCAAGCTCAGAACGGGTGCGGCGTACTATTTCGTCTACCCGGAGCGCGCGACCGTCCCTGCACAACTCAATGAACTGCTGGACTGGCTGAAGACCCAGGCTGCCCAGCGGCAGATTGCGCACTGACTGCCCAGAACGGCTGCATGAGCGCATCTCTGGCAGCCGCGCGGTCGATATAAACATTCAATCCCGTTCCCTGCGCCATGATGGCCATCGGCGCCTACACTGACCTTAACGGTAGAAATTCATTTTTGACCGGATCGAGGCAGACGTCATGAAAACCACAATAAAAAGACAGTGCGTTTATGTAGCCGCCGTTGTGACTGTACTCAGCATCTATGCAGCGGGCGCCTACAGGATCGAGCAGCTTCGCAGTGAACCGCGCATGGCGGTGGTCTGCACCTTCGGCCATTGCATGCCGACGGACGCCAGTTTCAGCGCCCTGCGCTGACGATCGCAGGTTGCGAGCCAAGTGAATCGATACAGCCGGCTATCGATTAGCAAGCTAACGGACTAGACTGGACACACTTTTCCCGCGCAGCTCTGCGAGGGTCAACTTGCCAGTTCGAGTCTTATCCGTGACGAGCCTCAACCAACCCCGCCCGGACATCCGCAGCATTCTGTTCGCGTTGATGATGGCTGTATTCCTCAGCGCGCTGGACCAGACCATCGTGGCGGTGTCGATGCCCGCCATTTCTGCCCAATTCAAAGACTTTGACCTGCTGGCCTGGGTGATCTCGGCCTACATGGTCGCCCTCACCGTGGCCGTGCCGATCTACGGCAAACTAGGCGACCTGTACGGGCGCCGTCGCCTGATGTTGTTCGGCCTGAGCACCTTCACGATTGCCTCACTGTTCTGCGCCATGGCCCAGAGCATGGAACAACTGGTGCTGGCGCGGGTGCTTCAAGGCATCGGCGCGGGCGGCATGGTCTCGGTCAGTCAGGCCATCATCGGCGACATCGTGCCGCCTCGCGAACGTGGGCGATATCAGGGTTATTTCAGCGGCATGTACGCGGCGGCCAGTGTGGCGGGGCCGGTTCTGGGCGGATTCATGACCGAATATCTGTCGTGGCGCTGGGTGTTCATCATCAACCTGCCGCTGGGCTTCGCAGCGTGGTGGGTGGCACGCAAGACCCTCGTCGGGCTGCCGGTTCCGCAGCGTAAACCGATCATCGATTACCTCGGGACGGTGCTGATGATCATCGGCCTGACGGCCTTGCTCCTTGGCATCACTGAAATCGGTCAAGGCCACAGCTGGCAGGACGAACACGTGCAGTTGCAACTGGGCGTGGCGCTGCTGGCGCTGGTGATCTTCGTCCTCTACGAACGCCGCACCCGCGAGCCGTTGCTGCCGATGCACCTGTTTACAAATCGCAGCGCGGTTCTGTGCTGGTGCACGATTTTCTTCACCAGTTTCCAGGCGATTTCGCTGATCGTTCTGCTGCCGCTGCGCTTTCAGACCGTCACCGGTGGCGGTGCCGACAGCGCTGCACTGCACTTGATGCCGCTCGCCATCGGCATGCCGATGGGCGCGTACTTCGGCGGGCGCAGAACTTCGCTGACGGGGCGCTACAAGCCCATCATCCTTACGGGTGCGCTGCTCATGCCGCTGGCAATCCTCGGCATCGCCTTCACGCCGCCGCAGTCGGCGCTGCTGACCGGGCTGTTCATGGTGCTGACGGGGATCGCCAGCGGGATGCAATTCCCGACCTCACTGGTCGGTACGCAGAACTCGGTGGAGATGAAAGACATGGGCGTGGCCACCAGCACCACCAATCTGTTCCGCTCATTGGGCGGTGCCGTCGGCGTGGCGAGTATGTCCGCTCTGTTGCTGGCGATGCTCGCGGGTTCCGGGATTGCCCAGGCAGATCACAGCATGATCGGCGTCGAAGGCAGCTCCGGCAACCTGTTGATGGACAGCCTGCACGCAGCCAGCGGCCCCGCGCTGGATCTGTTGCGTGGACAACTGTCGATGACGTTCCAGCACCTGTTGATGGGCAGCGCCGCGGTATCGCTGCTGGGTCTGGCGGCAGCGCTGGCGATGCCCAATCATCTGCTGCGCGGGCGCGAAGACAAGGACCGCTGAAACCGTGCTTGCGAACCTGTGGGACTGCTTCCCACAGGTGTCGACTCAACGGCCCGACAACTCAGCCGTTGTAATACCCCACGGCAACCAGGAAATGGCCCACTTTGCGGACGTACGCGTGTTTGCGTTCGATCTTGCTGGTGACCGGATTACGCCAGCGATACTCGTACTCGCCTTCGGCCTGCTTTTTGATCATTTCCAGTATCGGCGCCCCCACCGGCTTGCCTTCCGGGTCCTTGACCTTGCTGAAATCGGTATTAACCAGCCGCAAGTTGGTGCCGTGGGCGACGTATCGCTTGGTGTCGACGTCGACCACGAACACATAAAGGTCATCTTGAAGGAATCCGCCCTTGAGGCTATTGATGGCCTGAACGGTGCCCTCCGTGTCCTGTTCGAGCGCCTTGGACGCCTTGTCCAGCAAGGCGCGAGCTTGCTCGGGCGACGCACGGGGCAAGTAATAGCCCACCGCCAGAACGCGGTCGCCGATGCGTTGAAAATACACGCGCTTGCGCTCGACCTTGCCATCGCGCCAGTTCTGCCAGCGGTATTCGGCCTGTTGAATGCCGGCGCTTTCCGGGGTCTGCAACACCTGCTTGAAGGCCTTCTGCAAATCGGGATCGAGGACCGAAGAAACGTCGCGCCCGATGAGCACGACAGAGGGCCCGCCGCTGGCCAGCATGATGCCGTTGGTGTCGGTCACGAACACATAACGCTCACCATCGACGAACTCGCCCTGACGACTGAATTCGGCCAATGCCTTGTCGCCCTGCTGCTGATAGCGCGCCACCGCTTTTTCCAGCAGCGCTCTGGCGGCCGGAGCCTCTTGCGCTTCATCGCCCGTCGCCCACGCCTGGCCGATGCACAGGCAGGCCAGCAAGCCGAAAAATTGCCTTCTCAACGCTCCACATCCTGAAACGACCGGCATCGCGCTTACCCCGTTTTTATTGGTTTGGCAGCAAGCTTAGACGGACGATGGCAATAGGGAAGCATTCGGGCGCTGGATGAACGGCGTGCGCATCCTCAAGAGGCAGCGGCAGGCTGTCGCTTGGCTGAATGCGAAGATGAATTCAGGTAAAGGCTCGGTAAACCTCCTGTTCAATCGGAAAGAACGAATGTATAGATGCAGGCTAAGCGCCACACAGTTATAGTCCAACGCGTGAACAGGCCGAACGGCGTGGCTTGCAGACGATATGACGGGGACCGGAGGCGAATCAGGCGAGTCGCGCGACGGCTTCGGGCGCAGGGTCGCGCAGCGCCGGGCTGAAGCGCAGCATGTCCAGCACGGTTTCGACAAGACGTTCGGCGTCGTCGTACAGCGAGAAGCTGTCAGGCACCAGCAGCCACTGACCGAGAATGCCGTGAATATAAGCGTGCAGACACAACGCGCCGCGCCGGGGGTTCAGGTCGGCGGGCAACTGTCCCTGACGCGCAGCATTACCCAGCGCAAGTGCAATGCGCTCATTGGCATCGAGCCAGACCGACTGACGCTGACGGCGCATGTCACACATTTCATCGGTGAACTCGAATTTATGAAACAGGATTTCATTGATGCGGCGGGTTTTGGGATCTTGTGCAACTTGCTGAAACAAATGAATCAGAAGTTTTCGCGTCCAGCCAAGTGGATCGACTTCGTCTTCGCTCTCGCTGGCCCTGGCCATTTCCTCCAGCGGCTCGTGCAGGCTGTCGAGCATCGCCTGCACCAGATCGGCCTTGTTGCTGAAGTGCCAGTAGATAGCGCCTCGGGTCACCCCTGCCAGCGCGGCGATGTCTGCCAAGGTCGTGCGCGCAACGCCACGGTCGTAAAAAGCCTGCTCAGCGGCTTCAAGAATCTGCCTGCGGGTTTCCTGGGCTTCCTCTTTCGTGCGACGGACCATGGCAGTAAATCCTCAATAAAAATGCTTCAGGCTCTCTGGTCGAGTGGCCTGAACAGCATGCCGGGCGGCCTTTGTAATGCCTTGTCCCGGACCTACAATCGATGCCCCCGCTGCGTTCGAGTGTCGCAGGCGCGGGTGTTTACAAACAACCGTGAACGTAAGTATATTCATTAGCTTGCTACTTATCCAGCCGGAACGCTTAAACACCCCTTCCACTTTTCATGAGCCATGCTCCTGACCCGAGGATCTTCATGCAATTCAAGCCAGCTGTTACCGTACTGGTCACTGCCGCCGCCTTGGCATCGCTGCTCAGCGGATGCAGTAAAAAGGAAGACGCGGCCGCGGCTGCACCACCGCCCCCTCAGGTCGGCGTCGTGACTATCCAGCCTCAAGCCTACACACTGATTTCCGACCTGCCAGGCCGCACCACGGCTTACCGCGTCGCCGAAGTGCGTCCACAGGTCAACGGCATCATTCTCAAACGGCTGTTCACCGAAGGCTCCGACGTGAAGGCCGGTCAGCAGCTGTATCAGATCGACCCGGCGGTCTATGAGGCTAACCTCAACAGCGCCAAGGCGACCTACGACTCCAACAAGTCGCTCGCTGATCGCTACAAGCAGTTGATCAACGAACAGGCCGTCAGCCGTCAGGAATACGACACCGCCGTTGGCAATGCTCGCCAGGCTCAGGCCGCCGTGCAGACTGCCGAGATCAACCTGCGCTACACCAAAGTGTACGCGCCGATTTCCGGTCGCATCAGCCGCTCGCTGGTCACCGAAGGCGCGCTGGTCAGCAACGGCCAGGCCGATGCGATGGCAACCATTCAACAGCTCGACCCGATCTACGTAGACGTGATCCAGTCGTCGGCCGAGATGCTGCGTCTGCGCCGCGAATTGGAAAGCGGCAAGCTGCAGAAAGCGGGCGACAACGCGGCGAAAGTCAAACTGACCCTGGAAGACAACAGCCAGTACCCGACTGACGGCAAGCTGGAGTTTTCTGAAGTGTCGGTCGACCAGACCACGGGCTCCGTGACACTGCGCGCCGTGTTCCCCAACCCGACCCACACGCTGCTGCCGGGCATGTTCGTGCACGCGCGTCTGCAATCGGGTGTGAACGAACAAGCTCTCCTCGTCCCACAGCAAGGCGTGACCCGTGACCTGAAAGGCACGCCGACCGCGTTGGTGGTGAACAAGGACGACAAAGTCGAACTGCGTACCCTCGTCGCCAACCGCACCAGCGGCACGGACTGGGTCGTGGAGAAAGGTCTGAGCGCGGGTGACCGCGTTATTACCGAAGGCCTGCAGTACGTCAAGCCAGGCGCGCAGGTGAAAGTGGCCGAGGCGACCAACATCAAACCTGCTGCCGCCCCGGCTCCCGCGCAAGGGAGTAACTGATCCATGTCGAAGTTTTTCATCGACCGACCGATTTTCGCCTGGGTTATCGCCCTAGTGATCATGCTGGTCGGTGCGTTATCGATTCTCAAGCTGCCGATCAACCAGTATCCGGCGATCGCGCCACCGGCCATCGCCATTCAGGTGACCTACCCGGGTGCGTCTGCACAGACCGTGCAGGACACCGTGGTGCAGGTGATCGAACAGCAGATGAACGGCATCGACAACCTGCGCTATATCTCGTCTGAAAGTAACTCCGATGGCAGCATGACCATCACGGTGACCTTCAACCAGGGCACCAACCCGGATATCGCTCAGGTACAGGTGCAGAACAAGCTGAACCTGGCGACCCCGCTGCTGCCGCAAGAAGTGCAGCAGCAGGGTCTGCGCGTGACCAAGGCAGTGAAGAACTTCCTGATGGTGGTCGGTCTGGTGTCGGAAGACGGCAGCATGGCCAAGGAAGACTTGTCCAACTACATCGTTTCCAACATTCAGGATCAGATCGCGCGTACTCCCGGCGTGGGTGACTTCCAGGTGTTCGGTGCGCAGTATGCGATGCGCATCTGGCTCGACCCGGACAAGCTGAACAACTTCCAGCTGACCCCGGTCGACGTCAAGACCGCCATCACTGCGCAGAACGTTCAGGTGTCGTCCGGTCAGATCGGTGGTCTGCCAGCGGTCAAGGGCCAGCAGCTCAACGCCACCATCATCGGCAAGACCCGTCTGCAAACCGCCGAGCAGTTCGGCAACATCCTGCTCAAGGTCAATCAGGACGGCTCTCAGGTTCGCCTGAAAGATGTCGCCAGCATTGGTCTGGGCGGTGAGAACTACAGCGTCGACGCACAGTTCAACGGTAAGCCGGCCTCGGGTCTGGCGATCAAACTGGCGACCGGTGCCAACGCGCTGGACACTGCCAAGGCGATCCGCGACACCGTCAGCCGTCTGGAACCTTTCTTCCCGCCAGGCATGAAAGTCGTATACCCGTATGACACCACGCCTGTGGTCAAGGAGTCGATCAACGGCGTTGTTCACACACTGGGTGAAGCAATCGTCCTGGTGTTCCTGGTGATGTATCTGTTCCTGCAGAACTTCCGCGCCACTGTCATCACCACGATGACGGTACCGGTCGTACTGCTGGGCACCTTCGGTATCCTTGCCGCCGCCGGTTTCACCATCAACACGCTGACCATGTTCGGGATGGTGCTGGCCATCGGTCTGCTGGTGGACGATGCCATCGTTGTGGTGGAGAACGTCGAGCGGGTCATGGCCGAGGAGCATTTGTCTCCCAAGGAAGCGACGCGCAAATCCATGCAGCAGATCCAGGGCGCCCTCGTCGGTATCGCCATGGTGCTCTCTGCGGTACTGCTGCCAATGGCATTCTTTGGCGGATCCACGGGCGTGATCTACCGCCAGTTCTCGATCACCGTGGTATCGGCCATGGCGCTCTCGGTACTGGTCGCGCTGATCTTCACCCCTGCCCTCTGCGCCACGATTCTCAAGCCGATCGATCCCGAGAAGCACGGCCAGCCGCGCAAGGGTTTCTTTGGCTGGTTCAACCGCACCTTCGACCGCAGCGTACTGAGCTACGAGCGCGGCGTCGGCAACGTCATCCGCCACAAGATCCCGTCGTTCCTCGTCTATATCCTGATTTTCGCGGGCATGATCTGGATGTTTACCCGCATCCCGACCGCTTTCCTGCCCGAAGAGGATCAGGGCGTGATCTTCGCCCAGGTGCAAACGCCGCCCGGCTCTACCGCCGAGCGGACTCAGAACACCCTGGACAAGATGCGCGAATACCTGCTGACCGACGCAGGCGTCAACTCGGTGTTCACCGTCAACGGCTTCAACTTCGCCGGTCGCGGTCAGAGCTCGGGTCTGGCGTTCGTAATGCTCAAGTCGTGGGAAGAGCGGGATTCGTCGAACAGCGTGTTCGAGGTGGCCAAGCGTGCGCAGGCGCACTTCTTCGGTTTCCGTGACGCCATGTCGTTCGCCGTCGTTCCTCCCGCCGTACTGGAACTGGGTAACGCCACCGGTTTCGACCTGTACCTGCAGGATCAGGCCGGTCTTGGCCACGAGAAACTGATGCAGGCGCGTAACCAACTGCTGGGGCTGGCCGCGCAGAGCAAGATTCTGACGGGCGTACGTCCGAACGGTCTGACCGACGAGCCGCAATACCAGTTGCTGATCGATGACGAAAAAGCCCGAGCGCTGGGCGTGACGCAATCGGACATCAACACCACCCTGTCGGTGGCGATGGGCGGTAACTACGTCAACGACTTCATCGACCGTGGCCGCGTGAAGAAGGTTTACATCATGGGTAATCCGAAATCCCGGATGAGCCCTGAAGACCTGAAAAAGTGGTACGTGCGCAACGCCAGCGGCACGATGGTCCCGTTCGACGCCTTCGCCACCGGCGAGTGGGTGTTCGGCTCGCCGAAGCTGTCGCGCTACAACGGTGTTCCGGCCGAGGAGATTCTCGGTACGCCGGCGCCGGGTTACAGTACCGGCCAGGCGATGGCCGAAATCGAAAACCTGGCCAAGCAGCTGCCACAGGGCATCGGTTACTCCTGGACAGGTCTGTCGTTCGAGGAGCGACTTTCCGGTTCGCAGGCCCCGGCGCTGTATGCGATATCGGTTCTGGTGGTGTTCCTCTGCCTCGCGGCGCTGTACGAAAGCTGGTCGATTCCGATCGCGGTTCTGCTCGTCGTTCCACTGGGCGTCATCGGTGCGTTGATGGCAACCAGCCTGCGCGGCCTGTCCAACGACGTGTTCTTCCAGGTGGGTCTGTTGGTGACGGTGGGCCTGGCGGCGAAGAACGCCATTCTGATCGTCGAGTTCGCCAAGGAACTGCATGAACAGGGCAAGTCGCTGATGGATGCGGCGGTGGAAGCGTGCCGGATGCGTCTGCGTCCGATCGTGATGACGTCGATGGCGTTCATTCTCGGTGTGGTTCCGCTGACGATCTCCAGTGGCGCAGGTTCAGGCAGCCAGCATTCGATCGGTACCGGCGTTATCGGCGGTATGATCACGGCGACGATTCTGGCGATCTTCTGGGTACCTCTGTTCTTCGTTTCGGTATCCTCGCTGTTCAAGAGCAAACAGAAAGAAACCCCACACGATGAGGCTGGCCAATGAGCAAGTCCCTGATCTCGCTGGCAGTTACCGCGTTCATTCTCGGCGGCTGCTCGTTGATCCCCGATTACAATCAGCCTGCAGCACCGGTGCCCGCACAGTATCCGCAAGGTCCGGCGTATTCGCCGGCCCAGGCGGCCAACCAGGCGGCCGCCGAGCAAGGCTGGCGTCAGTTCTTCCACGATCCGGCGCTGCAACAGCTGATCCAGACATCGCTTGAAAACAACCGTGATCTGCGCGTTGCCGCGTTGAACATCGACGCCTACCGGGCGCAGTACCGCATTCAGCGTGCGGACCTGTACCCAGGCATCAATGCACAGGCGACCGGCACGCGTCAGCGTGTGCCGGGCGACCTGTCGCAGACCGGTGAGGCTGGCATCAGCAGCCAGTACTCGGTGGGTCTGGGCGTAAGCGCCTATGAACTGGACCTGTTCGGCCGCGTGCGCAGCCTGAGCGAGCAGGCTCTGGAAACCTACTTCGCTGGCGAAGAAGCCCGTCGCAGCACGCAGATCAGCCTGGTGGCCAACGTCGCCAACGCTTATCTGACCTGGCAGGCGGACAAGGAGCTGTTGAAGCTGACGCAGGACACACTCGGTGCGTTCGAAGAAAGCTTGCGTCTGACCTCGCGCAGCAACGAAGTCGGTGTCGCCTCGGCACTGGATCTGGCGCAATCGCGTACGTCGGTTGAAAGCGCCCGCGTGAAGCTGGCGCAGTATCAGCGTCTGGTCGCGCAGGACGAGAACAACCTGGTGCTGTTGCTGGGCACTGCCCTGCCCGCCAACCTGCCGGCCTCGCAACCGCTGAGCGCCGACATGCTCAACGAGCTGCCGCCCGGGCTGCCTTCGGAGTTGCTGCAACGTCGTCCGGATATCCTCCAGGCCGAGCACAGCCTCAAGGCCGCCAACGCGAACATCGGCGCGGCGCGTGCCGCGTTCTTCCCCAGCATCAGCCTGACGGCCAGTGCCGGTACCGCGAGTGGCGATCTGAGCGGCCTGTTCAAAGGCGGCTCAGGCACCTGGCTGTTCGAGCCGACGATCAATCTGCCCATCTTCAACGCCGGCAGCCTGCGGGCCAGCCTGGATTACTCGAAGATCCAGAAAGACATCGGCGTCGCCAACTACGAGAAGGCGATTCAGACAGCGTTCCAGGAAGTCTCCGACGGACTGGCTTCGCGCAAGACCTTCACCGATCAGTTGCGCGCACAGACCGATTTCGTCAACGCCAACCAGGATTACTACCGCCTGGCCGAGCGTCGTTATCGTATCGGGATCGACAGCAACCTGACGTTCCTCGACGCTCAGCGCCAGCTGTTCAGTGCTCAGCAGTCGCTGATCACCGATCGCCTGTCGCAGCTGAACAGCGAGGTCAACCTGTACCGCGCCCTCGGCGGCGGCTGGTATGAACAAACCCCGACCGGCCAGCAACAGCCGACCTCGGGCGATGTCCCCTCGACACGCTTGTTCTGATCCACGCTCAATAAAAAAACCCACCGTCTGGTGGGTTTTTTTATTGCTGTTGGCATCGCCCGTCAGTTCGGACAGCAGCCCTTACCGGCCGCAGGAGCTGCGCGAATGAATGCCTTCCCACAATGGGGATGCGCTCGAACTGGGTATCAGCTCAGCAGGAACTCTCTCACACGCAGGGTAAACGTTTCGCCCAGTTCGACGTTGGAAAGGTGCGCCGCGTAGTAGTCAGACAGCTGCGAACCATGGATATGGTTCTGCAGGTAGTGACCGTCCGCCACCGTCGTCACTGCATCATGACTGCCGCATATTATGAGGGTGTCCACCGTGATTGACCCGACCTGCTTGCGAAAATCGACGTCGCGCACCGCAGCACAGCATGCGGCGTAACCCAGTGGCGAGGTCGCGGCCAATACGTCCGTAACCGCCTTGACCTTGTCGGCATGATCGCGCGCGAACTCAGGGGTGAACCAGCGTCCTACCGCACCGGCGCCTAATTCCTTCATCGCCTGTTCACCGCCTTTTTCGATCATCTCGATGCGCGGTCCCCACATCTCCGGACCACCGATTTTGGCAGCGGTGTTGCACAGGATCAGCTTGTGCAGACGGTCATTGGCGTGAATGCCCAGCCACTGGCCGATCAGGCCGCCCATGGACAGCCCGCAAAAATGCGCGCGCTTGATGTTCAGCGCGTCGAGCAAGGCCAGCACATCGCGGCCCAGCTGCTCGACGGTGTATGGCCCTTGGGTGACGAGCGACTTGCCGTGGCCGCGAGTGTCGTAACGAACCACACGGAATGACTGGCTGAACGCTGCGACCTGCGCGTCCCACATGTGCAGGTCGGTGCCCAGGGAGTTGGACAGCACCAGCACGGGCGCGTCGGCCGGCCCGTCGATCTGGTAATGCATTTCACCGTCTTCAAGTTGTACGAATGCCATAGCGGCCCCCTTTTGCGGACTGTCGTGAACGTCATGAGGAGTATGGAAGACGCGCGCCCGATTGCAGGCGCGCGCAGTGGATCAATGATCTTCGTGCAGATAAGCCGGCTTTTTCGGCAAGCGCAGACTGAACAGGAAGGCAATCGCCATCATGGCGGTGACGTACCAGTAGAACGTGTTTTCCATGCCCATGTTCTTCAGGCCCAGCGCAACGTATTCCGCCGAACCACCGAAGATTGCGTTCGCCACGGCGTAGGCCAGGCCGACACCCAGCGCACGCACCTGCACCGGGAACATTTCGGCTTTTACCAGCCCGCTGATCGAGGTGTAGAAGCTGACGATGGCCAGCGCCAGCGTGATCAGGATGAATGCCATGATCGGGCTGGTCGTGGTTTTCAGCGTCAACAGCAGCGGAACCGTGCAGAGCGTACCCAGACCACCGAACCACAGCATTGAAGCGCGGCGCCCGATCTTGTCGGCGAGCGCACCGAAGACCGGTTGCATGCACATGTACAGAAACAGCGCGCCGGTCATGATATAGCTGGCGACCTTGGCGTCCATGTGCACGGTATTCACCAGGTATTTCTGCATGTACGTGGTGAAGGTGTAGAAAATCAGCGAACCACCGGCGGTGTAGCCCAGCACAGTGATGAACGCCGCCTTGTTGTCGCGGAACAACGCGGCCATGCTGCCGGCGTCCTTGTCCTGACGCGCTTCGGCGGTGGTGGTTTCCTTCAGCGAGCGGCGCAGCAACAGCGAGATGACGGCGGCAACGGCGCCGACCACGAAGGGAATCCGCCAGCCGTAGGCTTTCAGCTCATCGGCAGAAAGAAATTGCTGCAGGATGACCACGGTCAGAACCGCCAGCAACTGGCCGCCAATCAGCGTCACGTACTGGAACGACGCGAAGAACCCACGCTGCCCCCGCAACGCGACCTCGCTCATATAAGTGGCTGTGGTGCCGTATTCACCGCCGACCGACAAGCCTTGCAGCAGACGCGCCACCAGCAGAAGAAACGGCGCCCACGCGCCAATCGAGGCGTACGTGGGCAGACACGCGATCACCAGCGAGCCACCGCACATCATGAGGACGGAAATCATCATCGAGTTTTTGCGGCCATGCTTATCGGCCACGCGACCGAACAGCCACCCGCCAATCGGACGCATCAGGAAGCCTGCAGCGAACACGCCTGCGGTATTGAGCAATTGCACGGTCGGGTCGTCGGAGGGAAAGAAAGCCGGTGCGAAATAGATCGCGCAGAAGGCGTAAACATAGAAGTCGAACCATTCCACGAGGTTGCCCGAAGAGGCGCCCACAATCGCAAAAATCCGTTTGCTCCTTTCTTCTCCGGTGTAGTGAGTCGTTGTCATTATTTTATCCCCAGTTTTTATAAGACCAGCTTCAAACCACCAGTCTACGACATAGTCTGTAACATTAAGACTTAAGCAGTAACACTTCGACATCACAAGGACAACCGCCCGAGCCATCAAGTTGCCTTTTCGTGGAGGCAACCGATGACTCGGGTGGCTGATTCGGTTGTGTGGCGCTTAGCGTTCGATCGCCAGAGCCAGGCCCTGCCCAACACCGACGCACATGGTTGCCAATCCTTTGCTGCCGCCGGTTTTCTCCAATTGATGCAATGCCGTCAGAACCAGACGCGCCCCGCTCATCCCCAGCGGGTGTCCGAGAGAAATCGCTCCGCCGTTCGGGTTGACCTTGGGCGAATCGTCCGCAAGGCCCAGTTCGCGCATGACCGCCAGGCCCTGGCTGGCAAACGCTTCGTTGAGTTCGATGACGTCGAAGTCCGAAACCGCCAGACCCAGCCGCTCCACCAGTTTGCGAACGGCCGGGACCGGGCCGATGCCCATGACCCGAGGTTCGACGCCAGCGCTGGCCATGCCCAGTACGCGGGCGCGAGGGGTCAGACCGTGCTTTTTCACCGCATCGGCCGACGCGAGAATCAACGCCACCGCACCGTCATTCAGGCCTGCCGCATTGCCCGCCGTGACCGTGTTGCCAGGGCCGTTGACCGGCTTGAGTTTGCTCAGTGCCTCCAAAGTGGTGTCTGCGCGAGGGTGCTCGTCCCTGTCGACGATGGTTTCGCCCTTCTTGTGGGCGATGCGCACCGGCACGATTTCTTCAGCGAAGAAACCCGAGGCCTGCGCCGCTGCGGTCCGTTGCTGACTGCGCAAGGCAAAGGCGTCCTGATCTTCGCGAGAAACCTTGAAATCCTGCGCCACGTTGTCGCCGGTCTGCGGCATGGTTTCGACACCATACTGTTCTTTCATCTGCGGATTGACGAAGCGCCAGCCCAAGGTGGTGTCTTCCAGCTTCTGGCCGCGACCAAACGCTGTGTCTGCCTTGCCCATCACGAAGGGCGCGCGGGACATCGACTCGACGCCGCCGGCAATCGCCAGCTCCATCTCGCCACAGGCAATGGCGCGGAACGCCGTGCCCACCGCATCGAGGCCCGATGCGCACAGGCGATTCAACGTCACGCCGGGTACGGTTTCCGGCAGTCCCGCCAGCAGCGCGGCCATGCGCGCCACGTTGCGGTTGTCTTCACCGGCCTGGTTGGCGCAGCCGAGGAATACCTCGTCGACCTGATTCCAGTCGACCGAAGGATTGCGCTCCATCAACGCCTTGATCGGCAAGGCCGCCAGGTCGTCGGCACGAACGGTCGCCAATGCGCCACCGAACCGGCCGATGGGCGTGCGGATCGCGTCGCAGATAAATACTTCACGCATCATGCTTCTCCCGGCGCCTGACCGTGAGCGGCGGCGGTCCGCGCCTCCAGATCACGCAGGGCGTTCAATTCGTATTCGGAAGGCGCTTCGGACACCGCCACGTTGTCGGCAAAGCGAACGTCCCAGCCGGTCGCGGCGATCACCTGTTCACGGGTAACGCCTGGGTGCAGCGTGGTGACGACGAACTCATGGGTGTCGGCTTCAGGTTCCATGATGCACAGGTCGGTGATGATCCCGACCGGGCCCGCCCCAGGCAGACCGAGGCGTTTGCGCGAGTCACCGCCCTCGCCATGGCCGACCGACGTTACAAAATCCAGTTTATTGACGAAAGCCCGCGAGGACTGTTTCAGGATGATCAACACCTGCTTGGCAGAACCTGCAATCTCCGGCGCGCCGCCGGCACCCGGCAGACGCACTTTCGGGTTGTGATAGTCGCCCACCACCGTGGTATTGATGTTGCCGAAACGGTCGACCTGCGCAGCGCCAAGGAATCCGACATCCACCCGACCGCCTTGCAGCCAGTAGCGGAAAATCTCGCTGGTCGAGACCACTGTGTCAGCGGTTTCAGCCAGTTCCCCATCGCCAATGGACAACGGCAGAACATTGGGCTTCGCGCCGATGGGGCCGGATTCGTAGATCAGCACGACGTCAGGCGATGAGGTCAGTCGGGCAAGGTTGGCAGCCTTGGATGGCAAACCGATGCCGACGAAGCAGACCGAGCCATTCTTCAAACGGCGGGCAGCGGCCACGGTCATCATTTCACTGGTGGTGTAGGTCATTATTTTGCCTCCGAAGCGTGGGCCAGCTTGCTCTGGAATTCACTGAAATCACGCGTGCCGTGGATGTATTCGTCGATCCATGCGGTAAACGCCTCACGGTCACGGCCGATCGGGTCCCACGCCTGATAGAAACGATTGTCGCGCTCGTAGTAACCATGGGCGTAGGAAGGATGCGCTCCGCCGGGAACCACACACACCGCGCTCAATGCCCAGGTGGGCAGGACGCAAGCGTTCATGGGGGCATTGAGGTCATCGACGATTTCCTCGACGGTCACGATGCAACGCTTGGCAGACAGCGCGGCTTCTTTCTGCACACCGAGAATTCCCCACAGCAATACGTTGCCCTTGCGATCGGCCTTCTGCGCGTGGATTACGCTGACGTCTGGCCGCACGGAAGGCACTGCCGCCAGCACTTCGCCGGTAAAAGGACACGTCACCGATTTGATCAGCGGGTTGACCTTGGGCAAATCAGAACCGGCGTAGGCACGCAGCACCGCGAATGGCAGACCGGAGGCGCCAGCCACGTAGGCATTGGCCAGGTCGGCGTGACTGTGCTCTTCGATTTCCATCGGTTGCGGCCACTGTTTCTCGACCGCGTCACGCAGCCGGTGCAGGGACCCCACGCCAGGGTTACCGCCCCACGAGAAAATCAGCTTTTTCGCACAGCCTGCACCGATCAACTGGTCGTAGATCAGATCCGGAGTCATGCGAACCAGCGTCAGGTCCTTCTTCTTCTGACGAATGATTTCGTGACCGGCCGCTGTAGGAATCAGATGGGTGAAGCCTTCCAGCGCCACGGTGTCGCCATCGTTGACGAATTGCTTCACGGCATCGTGCAGGGAAAGAATTTCAGCCATGGGGTGCTCCAGGTTCAAATCTCGATCGGTGGACGGCGCACGTACATCAGCGCCTGATTGAGATCGAGGTTATGCCTGAGCAAGAAAAGCGACAATCCGATAATCGACTATCTGTTCGATAATCGAACAGATAGTGACGAGACATTCAAGTAAACAGCTGAGTGCTCAGGTCTCGGCTGGCGTCGAGCATGATCGGGAGAAACTTCTGCTCGAGCTCGTTGCGCGTCACCCGGCCAGCGCTGGTGCTGACGTTCAACGCGGCCAGGACCTGGCCCGATGCATCATAAACGGGCACGGCAATCGACCGCAGACCTTGTTCGAGCTCCTGATCGACGATGCACCAGCCTTGTTGCCGGACTTGCTGCAGGCACTCGAGCAGCGCTTCGGGGGTGCGCAGCGTTCGACTGGTCTTGGGCTGCAGGTCAACGTGGTCCAGGTATTCGCGCAAAGAAACGTCGTCCAGCGCCGCCAGAAGAATCCTGCCCATCGATGTGCAATAAGCAGGAAGGCGCCCGCCCACCGCCAGATCAACGGAGATCAGTCGCTGAGTGGTGGCCGAGCGGGCGATATAAAGGATGTCATCTCCCTCCAGTGTCGCCATGTTGCAGGCTTCGTGCAGTTGATTGCTCATGCGGTCCAGATAAGGCTGGGACGACACCGCGAGCGGCGTGGAAGACAGGTAAGCGTGGCCGAGGGTCAACACTTTCGGCAGTAATGAGTAGGTGCGGCCATCAGTGGTCGCGTAACCCAACTTGATCAGCGTGTGCAGGCAACGGCGCACGGCGGCGCGCGGGATTTCGGTTCGATGGCTGATCTGCGCGATGGTCAGGTGCCGCTTGCGCTCCTGAAACGCATGAATCACGGCAAGTCCGCGCGCCAGCGAGGTCATGAAATCCGGATCGCCTGTTAAGGCCTGAATCCTCTTCGCGGGTGACGCCACAATGGGCGGCGCCAGGGAGGCAAAGGAATTACGCAGTTGATCGTTCATGCTGACACCGTTCGTCGCGGCCATGCAGGCCTTCTGTTGCGCCACTCTCGCCTCTTTTTGCAAATGCGGCAAGGCTGCTTTGGGCGATTATCGAACCACTGGCCGATAATCGCAATTGACCCGTCGCCCGGTTGCTTATACCTTTCACACGCCACCATGTGGCTTCTTGGAAATACTGGTCAGGTACCCACTGAGAAGTCCCAGGCACGGCCTTGCTCACCGCAAGGCCGTTTTTGTCTCTGCCCGCCGTTACTTCACGATATGTGTATGAGTTCGGATACATGCGTGCCGTCCGACGCACGATCGCGTGCATTTACGTCGTCAGAAATTTGTCTCGGCAGTTCTGAATCCTGAATAACAAAGTTCTGTCACAACTCCGTTCGGTCTAAACTTCGGAACCTTCGTACAGCAAAATAGTATTTATCCCATCTAATGGAACTGCGACACTTTCTACAGTTGACTCCTCTGTAGTTCTTGGAGATAGTAGCGTTTCATTGACGATCTAAACGCTACAGCGTGTTTTCAATCCATCGCACATCCTGCATGGATCCAATTCACGCAGGCCCTGCACAACTCATCGAGCAGGTTCAGCGATAGACAGGCCAGAAGCCTGGTCAATATGCCAGCATCCTGGCATTCGATAATGAATTGTAGCTACGACAAGGTTGTCGTTCTGGTGCACGTAGCCGCAGATATGAAATGTGCTTAATACTTTCGCCGCGCTCTGATTGCGAAAGTCAGTCCTGGCAACCGGCAATCCGGGCAGCAGGCCTTGGTACTTTTCAGACCCTGTGTATCGCCGGAATCAAACTCGACCATTCAGGTAATAACGTGACCAAAGATGAACTGCGCGCAGAACTAGAGCGCCAGGAACAACGTTACAAGGAAGTTTACGGTGGCGAAGTGACCACCTATGCCGCTCAACCCGAGCCAGAGCGCAAACCGTGGCGCAAGCGAGCGAGTCTGCTCGATCAGGCGTTCAAGCAAGAACTGCAGAAGATGGAACAGGAACTGAAGGAAGAGCCTTGAGCGACCTTGGCAGTGCGCTCGACATGGGTCACTGACGGTCACTCGCCTCGCCCCATCCCGGATTCAGCTAAGGTTGAAGCGTGCATGTGCGCTTCCTGACAGGAAGTCAATGGGCTGTATCGGCAGAAATTTCGTTGCAGCGTGCTACCAGTTGGCAGCTTGCCTATCGATTAGTTTTTTTTCTGTCATAATCCCGCCCCCTTAATACCGGGTCAGAAAACCTTCCATGATCGATTTATTCAGCGGACTGGATGCTTGGGTGATTGTGAGCCTGTTGCTCGCCCTGGCTTTTGTCCTCACCTTCGAGTTCATCAACGGCTTTCATGACACCGCCAACGCGGTGGCGACAGTCATTTATACCAAGGCCATGCCGCCGCATCTGGCCGTGTTCTTCTCGGGGTTCTTCAACTTTCTCGGGGTATTGCTCGGCGGCGTCGGCGTGGCTTATGCCATCGTCCATCTGCTGCCGGTCGAGCTTTTGATCAACGTCAATACCGGTCACGGGCTGGCGATGGTGTTCTCGCTGCTGGCGGCGGCGATCACCTGGAATCTGGGCACCTGGTATTTCGGCATTCCCGCATCGAGCTCGCACACGCTGATCGGCTCGATCCTCGGCGTGGGCCTGGCCAACGCGCTGATCAACCACATCCCACTGGGCGAAGGCGTGAACTGGCAGAAGGCGATCGACATCGGCGCCTCGCTGGTTTTCTCGCCACTGGCGGGCTTCATCATCGCGGGGCTGGTGCTGATCGGCCTGAAAGCCTGGCGTCCCTTGTCGAAAATGCACAAGACGCCCGAGCAACGCCGCAAGCTCGACGACAAGAAGCATCCTCCGTTCTGGAACCGCCTCGTCCTGGTGATCTCCGCGATGGCGGTGAGCTTCGTACACGGCTCCAACGATGGCCAGAAAGGCATCGGCCTGATCATGCTGGTGCTCATCGGCATCGTGCCGGCCCAGTTCGTACTGGACCTGAGCACCACCACTTACCAGATCGAACGTACCCGCGACGCGACTTTGCACCTGAGTCAGTTCTATCAGCGCAACAATGCAACCCTGGGTGAGTACCTCGCACTGGGCAAGGCGACGACAGGCGATCTGCCTGAGCGTTTCAGCTGCAACCCGGAGCAGACCGAGCCTACCATCGATGCGCTGCTGAACAATCTCAAAGGCGTCACCGACTACCACAGCCTGGCGCCTGAACATCGCATCGAAGTCCGCCGTTATCTGCTGTGCCTGGATGACACCGCGCGCAAAGTCGGCAAGCTGCCGGCGCTCGATGCCCGCGAGAAATCCGATCTGGAGAAGCTACGTAAAGACCTGACCGCCACGACCGAATACGCGCCGTTCTGGGTGATTCTGGCCGTCGCGCTGGCGCTTGGCATCGGCACCATGGTGGGCTGGAAGCGCGTCGTGCTGACCATCGGCGAGAAGATCGGCAAGCAGGGCATGACCTACGCGCAGGGCATGTCCGCGCAGATCACTACCGCCAGCGCCATTGCCCTGGCCAACGTGTTCAGCCTGCCGGTTTCGACCACCCACATCCTGTCGTCCGGCGTCGCCGGGACCATGGTCGCGAACAAGAGCGGCCTGCAAGGTGGCACCGTGCGCAACATCCTGCTGGCGTGGGTGCTGACACTGCCGGCCACCGTGCTGCTGTCTGCCGGCCTGTTCTGGCTGGCGTCCAAAGCATTGGCCTGACCCGACCGATGTGAAAATGCCCATTCAATGAATGGGCATTTTTTTGTCCGGCAGTTGCTTGAGCATCTCCGGCAGGAACCGTCACCGACGCTTTTTGCCCCCACCCAGCAATGACCCCATCAGCCCACGCACCAGCTCTCGGCCGATCTGGTTGGCCGCCTGACGCACCGCGCTTTTCATGGCCTGCCCAGCCAGCCCTCCCAGAAAACCGCCAGCTAGGTCGGCGAAACCGCCATCGGGCTTGGCTTCGACAGGCGCAGTTGAAGCAGTGTCTTTGCCGGTCTCGCCTTTACGCGCCAGCAGCATTTCGTACGCCGACTCCCGGTCGATGGGCTTGTCGTAGCGGCCAGACAGTGCCGACTGGCCGATCAACGCCGCGCGCTCCGATTCGCTCAGAGGTCCGATCCGCGATTGTGGGGGCGCGACCAGAACCCGCTGCACCATAGCGGGCGTGCCCTTTTCCTGAAGAGTGCCGACCAACGCTTCGCCGATGCCCAGTTCGGTCAGCACGGCCAGCGCATCGAAATCCGGATTGGGACGAAACCCCTCGGCCACGGCGCGCAGCGATTTCTGCTCTTTGCTGGTGAACGCGCGCAAGCCGTGCTGAATCCGCAGGCCAAGTTGCGCCAGAATGTTGTCCGGCAGATCCCCCGGCGACTGAGTCACGAAGTAGACGCCAACGCCCTTGGAGCGGATCAGCCGCACCACTTGCTCCAGCCGATCCTGCAAGGCCTTCGGCGTGTCGGCGAAGAGCAGATGTGCCTCATCGAAAAACAGCGCCAGCAGCGGTTTATCGGCATCGCCCCGCTCCGGCAACTGCTCGAACAGCTCGGCCAGCAACCACAGCAAGAAGGTCGCATAGACCTTCGGTGCCTCGTGCACCAGGCGGCTGGCATCAAGCAGGTGGATGCGCCCGCGACCATCGCTGGCTGGCTGCAAAATGTCTTCCAGCTGCAACGCGGGTTCACCGAACAATGCTTCGGCGCCCTGTTGCTCAAGTACCGCAAGACGCCGCAACAGGGCCTGACTGGAACCGGTGGTCATCAGCGCGCTGTCTTCGCCCAGCACCTCGGGGTTGTCTCGAAGATGATTGAGCAGGGCTTTGAGGTCCTTGATATCCAGCAGCAGCAGACCTTCGCGATCCGCCACTTTGAACGCCGCATATAACGCCGATTGCTGACTGTCGGTCAGCTCCAGCAGGCTGCCCAGCAGCAACGGTCCCATTTCCGACAATGTAGTGCGCAACGGATGACCGGACTGGCCGTGCACATCCCACAATGTCACGGGATATCCCTGCGGTTTGTGGTTCAGCCACGGCATACCGGCGATGCGTTCGGCGATCTTGCCCTGGGGATTGCCAGCCGCCCCCAGGCCGCAAAGGTCGCCTTTGATGTCGGCGGCGAACACCGCAACGCCGGCATCGCTGAAGACCTCTGCCAGGCGTTGCAATGTCACGGTTTTGCCGGTCCCGGTCGCCCCGGCCACCAACCCGTGACGGTTGGCCAGCCGCAACGCCTGGCCCACCGGTTCGCTGCTCAGATCAGCGCCAATCAGAATCTGTTGAGAATCAGACATGTCTTTACCCACAAGTCGCGATTGATTTTCCCGAGAGCATCGAAGCCGCGTCCTGCATCGGCCGCAACCCACGGTGCCGGTCAGGCTGGCTTTTTCACTTTAGCCCACGTGGCGCAATTCCCCTTGGAGGCGCTTATGGCGGCGGATATGTAACCGAACATCTATTCTCGGGAAGGGTCAACCAATGACGACAGTCCGGACGGAGGCATACCGTGCACATCGCTGACATGACCATGTTCTACGCCCCTGCCAGCGGTGGCGTGCGCACCTATCTGGATGCCAAGCATCGGCGTCTGGCGCTCTATCCCGGGGTTCGGCACAGCCTTTTGGTCCCAGGTCCGGACAGCAGTCATGAAGACGGTGTCTATCGGGTTCCGGCGCCGCCTGTGCCTTTCGGCAACGGCTATCGCTTTCCGCTGCGTCTGGCGCCTTGGCGAAACACGTTGAACAACCTGCAACCGGACCTGATCGAGGTCGGCGATCCCTACCTGACGGCATGGGCAGCGCTCGATGCGCGTCGTCAACTGGATGTCCCGGTGATCGGCTTCTATCACTCGGATCTGCCGCTGCTGGTGAGCAACCGGATAGGCACCTGGCTGGGCGCCAACGTGGAGACCTATGTCAGCAAGCTGTACGGCAATTTCGACCGGGTTTTGGCGCCCAGCACAGCGATGGCCGAAAAGCTGATCCGGCTTGGCGTCAAGCATGTCCATGTGCAGCCGCTGGGGGTCGACCTGCAGACGTTCGAACCAGGCTGCCGCGATCCGGGCCTTAAAGCCGAACTGGGGCTGAGCCCGGACACTCGCTTGCTGATTTTCGCCGGTCGCGGCTCGAAGGAGAAAAACCTGCCGGTACTGCTCGATTGCATGAAGGCACTTGGCAAAGGCTATCACCTGCTGCTGGTCGGCTCGCACATGCCGACCGCCGTGGCGGACAACGTTTCCGTCATCGATCACTTCCGCCCTGCCGGGGAGGTTGCACGGTTACTGGCCAGCGCCGATGCGCTGGTGCATGCCGGCGATCAGGAGACATTCGGGCTGATCGTTCTTGAAGCCATGGCATGCGGGATTCCCGTGGTGGCCGTCGATGCCGGGGCGTTTCGCGAAATCATTCCCGAGCGTTGCGGCCTGCTGTGCAAACCCAATGATGCGCAGGACATGGCCGCGACTGTTCGGCAGCTGTTCAGCGAAGACGTCGAAGTCCGTGGAAACGCTGCACGCCGGCACGTCGAGCAACATTACGCATGGGATGCCGTCGTCGCCGGACTGCTGGGCCATTATGAAGCCGTGCTCGGTGTCGGCACCCCGGTGTACGCCCATGGCTGAACACTACGTTCGCCAGCCACGCAGCGTCATGCTGGTGCTGCACGACGTCGCGCCGCAGACCTGGGAAGATTATCGCCCCTTTGTCGAAGCGGTCGATGCGCTGGGCGATATCCCGATCACGTGGCTGGTCGTGCCGGACTTCCACAAACACGATCGTGTCGATGCCGCACCTGCGTTCCAGCGCCTGATGCACTCGCGCCTGGCGCGTGGGGATGAACTGGTGCTGCATGGCTACTTCCATTGCGACGACAGCCCCGCGCCGCGTACCCCGCAGGCCTTTTTCATGCGCCGGATCTACACCTGGGAAGGCGAGTTTTACACCCTCGACCAACGTCAGGCCCTGCAACGCCTCGAAGCCGGAATCGAGGTCTTTCGACATAACGACTGGCCGCTTCACGGCTTCGTCGCCCCTGCGTGGCTGATGAGTGAGGGCACCCGCCAGGCGCTTCGCCAATTGCCGCTGGACTACACAAGTGATGCCCAACACTTGTATCGTCTGCCTGACTTTCACGCGATAGACGCACCGGGTATCGTCTGGAGCGCCCGCAGCGCCGTACGTCGCGGGCTGTCGAAAATCATCAGCGACCATCGAGAGGCTCATTTGCACAACGCTGCCACCATTCGCCTGGGTTTGCACCCGGTCGACATGCGCCACGAATTTTCCCGCCGCTATTGGCTGCAGACGCTGACACGCTTGCTGGAAAACGGCCGCGAACCGGTAACCAAGTTCACCTGGTTACAGCATCAGCCATTGATCAGGTCCGCAGCGTGAAGCGACTTGGCTGGCTGGCGGCAGGCCTGATCCTCGCGCTCCTCATTCCCTTGTTCATGGGCGGCACGGACATGTTCCACCGCTTGCGCAACTTCCCCGTCATGCTGTTGATGGGCATGTTCGCAATGGTGTTGGTCGGCTGGTGCATGAACACGATGCGCCTGCGCCTGCTGCTGGGTGACAGCGCTAAGGGCCTTGGCATGCGCAGAAGCCTGGGTGTGGTCATGGCCACTGAATTCGCCTATTGCGCGACGCCCGGCGGCAGCGGCGCGCCTTTGACGCTGGTTGCCTTGCTGTCGCGCAGCGGCATCGGGCCGGCGAAAAGCACGGCGGCGTTCGCGACGGATCAACTCAATGATCTGGTGTTTTTCCTGCTCGCGCTGATCGGCATTCTGATCTACGCGGTGTTTCACAAACTCAGTGAAAATCTGGAATGGATGCTGATTGCCAGCGCACTGCTGATCGGCGCCGGGTTATGCGCCTGCGCCGGGTTCGCGCGGTATCACCGACGAATCATTCTGTTCAACGGCAGGCTGCTCAAACGCCTGAAGCGCAAGAACACTACCCGCATTCGCTGGGCTCGCAAGCTGCTGCACTTTCGCGACGCGCTGGCCGACACCTGGAAAATGCCGCACCGGATTCTGTTCCAGGTCTTCGTGCTGACGTGCATTCACTGGAGCCTGCGCTACAGCGTGATGTACCTGGCGCTGCAAGGTCTGGGCGTGGATATCCAGTGGGCCTGGACGTTCTTGGTGCAGATGCTGTCGCTGAGCGCCGGGCAATTCAGCCTGTCGCCAGGCGGTGCAGGCGCTGCGGAACTGACGTCGGCCGCCTTGCTGGCGCCGATGGTGGGCAAATCGACTGCCGCGGCGGCGATCCTGATCTGGCGGATCGTCACCTACTACTTCTATCTGGTGGCGGGCGGTCCGGTATTTCTGTTGATGGTCGGACGTCCGTTGCTGTTGAAGCTACTGCGGGTCCGAGCCGCCTGAGCCGTCGTCTTTCTCGTTGGCTTTCAGTTGTTCCCACAGCTGCGCAGCGCCCTCGAATTCCGTGCCGTCGTCCGGTGAAAGGGCGTCGACATCGTAGCGACTCAGGCAGCCCTCCCCCAGCGTCGGCGGCGCTTTGGACGTGGCTTTATCGAGCGGGTCGGTCATGAGGTTTGCCTCTGTGAGGAATGAAAGCGGCAGTCAGGGATGTGCCGTAGGGCGCCACTGAATCATGTCAACGAACCATGCAAACGCGGCCTCGCAAACTGAACGGTATGTCCGCGTGACGCCCGGCGCGGGCAGGCATCCCCTGCCCCGCCGAGTCGGGTCGAGCCCGATCAGTCAAACACGACCGTCTTGTTGTCGTGCACCAGTACGCGATCCTCAAGGTGCGCGCGCAGACCCCGGGCCAGCACCATCTTCTCGACATCGCGGCCGAAGCGCACCATGTTCTCGATGCTGTCACGATGACTCACGCGAACCACGTCCTGCTCGATGATCGGCCCTGCGTCCAACTCTTCGGTGACGTAGTGACAGGTCGCGCCGATCAGCTTCACGCCCCGCAGTGACGCCTGATGGTAGGGCTTGGCGCCGACGAACGATGGCAAAAAGCTGTGGTGAATGTTGATCACCTGATGGGCGTATTCACGGCACAACTGCGGCGGCAGGATCTGCATGTAACGCGCGAGCACCACGACATCGGCGTCGTGCTGCTTGACCAGCCGCGACACCTCGGCGAACGCCGGCTCCTTGTCTTTCGGGTCGACCGGGACGTGGTAATAAGGAATGTCGTGCCACTCGACCATGCTGCGCAGGTCCTGGTGGTTGGAAATGACGCAAGCGATCTCGCAGTCGAGTTCATCGCTGTGCCAGCGATGCAGCAGGTCCGCCAGACAGTGGGACTCGCGGCTTGCCATCAGCACCACGCGCTTCTTCTGATCCGAATCAGTGATGCGCCAGTCCATCGAGAATTCTTCTGCAATCGGCGTGAATGCCTGACGGAAGCCTTCCAGGTCAAACGGCAAGGTATCGGCACGGATTTCGTGACGCATGAAGAACCAGCCGCTTAGGTTGTCAGAGTGATGACTCGCTTCGGTAATCCAGCCGTTGTACGACGCCAGAAAGTTACTGACTTTGGCAACGATACCAACACGGTCCGGGCAAGCAATCACCAGACGAAAAGTGCGCATGAGGGGAAACTCCAGAACTTCGCAAAGGCCGCTATTCTAGCGATTACCTGAGGACTGTGCAGTATTCCGGTGCACCTGATTGATGAGGACACAAAACCACGTCCGATCGGCGGTAATGGACGGCCGGCCCGGCATTTCGGGGCGCCGGGATTTCGGCGCCAGACACAGGCACTAAATAAGCGATATTTTTTTGTCGACAGCGCCCATTTGTTTCTAAGACGCGCAGCGCATGTCACTATTTCAATAATCGACCGATAAAACTTTTCTTAAATGTTTACTTGCGCAAACGCTATGACTATTATTGCGTCATTGCACCCTGCCCATCACAACATAGGTAGTCCTCATGTCTCTGATCAACGAATACCGCGCCACAGAAGAAGCCATCAAAGAACTGCAAGCCCGTCTGCAGAACCTGCAACAAGACGACAAACTGCAAAAGGAACTTGAGTTCGAAGGCAAACTGCGCACCTTGATGGGTGAATATCAAAAATCCCTGCGTGACATCATCGCGCTGCTGGATCCGGATTCCAAACTGAAAGCACCACGCGGCGCCGCCGTCAAAACTACCGGCACCAAGCGCGCGCGCAAGGTCAAGCAATACAAGAACCCGCACAACGGTGAAATCATCGAAACCAAAGGCGGCAACCACAAGACTCTGAAAGAGTGGAAAGCCAAGTGGGGCGGTGACGAGGTTGAAGGCTGGGCAACTCTGCTGGGCTAATAGCCTGCGTGATGTGACAGCAGTTGTGCAGTGATGTACGACGTAAAAAAACGCCAGCACTCGCTGGCGTTTTTTATTGCCTGGGGTTCACCTTCCGCCTGTCTGCAGGCCCAGCCGTTGCTGCAACTGCAGCGAGTATTCCTGCCACTGGGCGAGCACCTTCAACTGCTCTGGCGTCGCCTTCATGGACAGCTCGATCAACGCCCGGGAAAAGGCTTTCAATGTATTGGGGGCCCCGGCGACGGGATCAGTCAGGCGCCACTGGCAGAAATTCAACCAGCGTTGCTGCTCGGCGACATTCAGTGTCTCCGCAAAGTTACGGGCGCGATAGCGGAACAGTAATTCGGGAAGACGTGGGTCATCGAATGGCCACGGGTCAGTGCCCAGTTGCTGCGGTTCGACAGTGCGCACCTGCTCACAAAGGCGCCGGTCGCGGTCGTTAATAAAACCATCATATAACTGCTGTTCGGGGTCTTCGCTGACAGCAAAATCGTCGCTGGCATAAACGCTTTTCAACTTTTCCAGCCAGACGGCCTGACCTTCATTCAAGCGCGCGACGCGCTCTTTGTAGGCCGGCATATCCAATTGCAGCCGTTGACGGTCTTCCTCGCGCAGCACGCTCAATGGCGCGACCACGGGGCATTTATTTATATGCAGTAACTTGAGCGGGACCGGTAATTGCCCCTGCGCCAGATCTTCGCGGCGTGTATATAAACGCTGACGCAAGGTGTCGCCATCTTCGTCGAGCAATGGACTGTGGTCATGAAACAGATCGCAAACAATTAGCGCATTGCGATTGACCGGATGCCAGGCCAGCGGCAGCACCACGCTCAAATAACTTCGCGCGGCGGAGAACCGTCCTGATATATGCACCAGCGGCTGCAGCAAGCGGATCTGTTCCTGCACCTTGTGCTTGCTGCGTAACTGAAACAGATAGTCATAAAGCTTGGGTTGTTTTTCTCGAATCAGACGCGCCAGCGCAATCGTCGCCCGCACGTCCGAAAGCGCATCGTGAGCGTGACCGTGGTCGATGCCGTTGGCCGCGGTCAGACGCTCGAGTTTGAGCGTGACCCTGCCCTCCTCTTCCGGCCAGACAATGCCTTCCGGGCGCAGCGCATAAGCCGTGCGCACCACATCGATCAGGTCCCAGCGGCTGTTGCCGCCCTGCCATTCACGCGCATAGGGATCGAAGAAATTGCGGTAAAGACTGTAACGCGTCATTTCATCGTCGAAGCGCAAGGTGTTGTAACCGGCGCCACAGGTACCCGGCAGCGACAGCTCGGCATGAATCCGCGTCATGAAATCAGCTTCGCAAAGCCCTTTTTCGGCCAGACGCTGCGGGGTAATCCCGGTGACCAGACACGCGGCGGGATGCGGCAGGATGTCGTCGCTGGGCTGGCAATAAAGGTTGACCGGCTCGCCGATCTCGTTGAGTTGGTCATCCGTGCGAATGCCCGCCACTTGCAACGGACGGTCGTTGCGCGGATTGATCCCGGTGGTTTCGTAGTCGTACCAGAAGATGCTGGAAGTCACGGGCTGATCCTGAACAAAAGACCGACGAAGTCTACCAGATGGGTTCTACGCCGATCCGCGCAACATGGGTGGGACACGGTTCAAAGGCGCAGTCGAGGTGCAGGACCGCGCGCCCGCCGGCCGGCCGAACGGCTGCGAAATGTCAGCGCCTGATCGCGCGCAGCACTTTGTAACGCAGGTTGCTTACCGGTCGTGGCGTGGCTAGCATCAGACTTTAATTTCTGGCGTACCTCCTCCGAATGTCCTCCTCGCAAGCCTGGCCAAGGATCGCTGCACAGCCTGCTCCACTGGACACCCGTATTCGCATGGAAACGCCTGAGGGCATTGACCTGCTTCTGCGCCCGGCCGGTCTGCTGTCTCGCTCGCTGGCATTCGCCATCGACCTGATCATTCGAGGCGTGCTGCTGACCGGTCTGTTTTTCTTGCTCGGGACGCTCGGCGACTTCGGCACCGGGCTGTTCGTGCTTTCGCTGTTCCTGATCAACTGGTGGTACATGGTGCTGTTCGAGGTGTTGCATCAGGGGCGCACGCCGGGCAAGCAGGTCATGGGGCTGCGGGTCATTCACGACGACGGCACGCCCGTCGGCTGGTCTGCGTCACTGCTGCGCAACCTGCTGCGCTTCGTGGACATGCTGCCCTTTGGCTACACCGTGGGCGCGTTCAGTTGCCTGCAGCATCCGCTGTTCAAACGGCTGGGCGACATTGCCGCCGGTACGCTGGTGATCTACCGCGATACGCTGCCGCCAAGGCCCGTGTTGCCGGACGCCGCGCCTCTGGTGGCACCGGTCGCCCTGACGCTGGATGAACAACGCGCATTGCTCGCCTTCGCCGAACGTCAGGGCCAGCTCGTCACGGCGCGCGCCCATGAGCTGGCGGCCATTGTCGTCGAGCCCCTGCAAATCCCGTCGCAGGCGGATCCTCAACAGTCCGTGGACCGGCTCAACGGTATCGCTCGCGGGCTGGCGGGCACGACATGATGCGGGGGGCGAGATGAAACAGAGCCAGTTCGAACAACGGCATCAGGACGAATGGCAGCGCTTCGGCGCTCGGCTGGACGTGCTGGAACGCAGCCGCGGCAGGAGCGAATCCGGCGACGATTTCACCCGTGATTACCGGCAGATCTGCCAGCATCTGGCCCTCGCGCAAGCGCGGGGTTACAGCAGCCATCTGGTCGATCCGCTGCAACAACTGGCGATGCGCGGGCATCAACAGCTCTATCGCCATCGCAGCCAGTTTGCCGCACAACTGCTGAGCTTCGTGCTCGCCGATTTTCCCCGCGCGGTGCGTGCAGAATGGCGTTGGGTCGCACTGGCCGCGCTGCTGTTTTTCGGCAGTCTGATCGTCATGGGAGGGTTGGTGTACGGCTACCCGGATCTGATCTACAGCGTGGTCAGCCCCGCTCAGGTGGATGAAATGGAAGCCATGTACGATCCCGCCGCGCGGCGCATCGGCCAGGCCGTCGAACGGGCGTCGAGCACTGACTGGCTGATGTTCGGCTATTACATCATGCACAACATCGGCATTGCGTTTCAGACCTTCGCCAGCGGCCTGCTGTTTGGCGTCGGCAGCCTGTTTTTCCTCTTCTTCAACGGCTTGATGATCGGAGCGGTGGCGGGCCACCTGACCGAGGTGGGTTTCGGCGAAACCTTCTGGCCGTTCGTGATCGGCCACGGCGCGTTCGAGCTGACCGGCATCGCGCTGGCGGGCGCCGCCGGACTCAAACTCGGCTGGGCGATACTCGCCCCGGGCGCGCTGCGACGGGATGAAGCGCTGCGCCTGGCTGCCCGCACCAGCGTGCGGCTGATTGGCGGCGTGATGGTTTTTCTGCTGATCGCCGCGTTTATCGAGGCGTACTGGTCGTCGATGACCTGGCCGCAACCGACCACCAAGTATCTGGTCGGCGCAGCGCTCTGGGCGTCGGTCGCCGCTTACCTGCTGTTCGCTGGACGCTCGTCCCATGCGCCTGACTGAAGCCAGCGTCGAACTGCGTCCGCGCAACCCTTGGGAGGCTGTCGATCTGGGCGTGCTCCTTGCGCGCAGGCATCGCCGCTTGCTGATGAGCAGTTGGGCGATCGTCACGCTGCCGGTGTTCGCGCTGCTGAGCCTGTTGCTGTGGGATTACCCGTCGCTGGCGATCCTGTTGTTCTGGTGGCTCAAACCGGCTTTCGAACGACTGCCCTTGTTGATCCTTTCCCAGGCACTGTTCGGCGCCACGCCAACGCTGAAGCAGGCATTGAAAGCCTGGATTGCGGCGCTCAAACCACAATTGATTGCCAGCCTCACGCTGCGTCGGCTGAGCCTGAGCCGCAGCTTCACCCTGCCGGTTCAGCAGTTGGAGGGCCTGGACGGTTCCGCGCGCGCTCAGCGCATCGCGTTGCTGGGACAGAAGGATTTGCGCTCGGCGCGGCTGCTGACATCCATGGGCGGCTCGCTGGAATTGTGTCTGTGGCTGGGGCTGATGCTGCTGTTCTACGCCATGATCCCGCCACAGATCGAAATCGACTGGTCGTGGCGCAGCCTGCTGGATGTCGAGGGCGACTGGAACTGGCTTGAGCATCTGACCAACGGGTTCTACGCCATTGTGCTGGTGCTGTGGGGACCGATTTACGTGTCGTGCGGATTTGCGTTGTATCTCAATCGACGCACCACGCTGGAGGCCTGGGACATCGAACTGGCGTTTCGCAGCCTTCGCCAGCGCGTCATGGGCAGCGCTTATGCGTTGCTGCTCGGCGCGTCGGTTGCCTTGAGTTTTTCACCCACGGCGGTCATGGCTGACGATGCCCCACAGGAGCAGGTCTACAGTTGCCCGCTGCCGCCGCTGGATTCGCCCGAACTGGACGAACAGGCCGCAGCGCCGGGAACGCCGCGTCTGCTCAATCAGCCATTGACCAGCCAGGCGTCACAGACCGCCATCAAATCCGTGCTGGGAAACCCGCCGTTCAAGAACCCCAAGCCGGTTTCCGGCTGGCGCCTGGCCGAGCACAAGAAAGCAGACAAGACCGGCGACGCACCCGACTGGCTGGCGAAGTGGGTGGTCGGGCTGTTGAATGTCGGCAAGACCCTTTCAACGGTGTTCGAGGTGGCGCTGTGGACGCTGCTTGCGCTGGGGGTGACGTGGGTGATCTGGCGCTATCGCGCCTGGTTCGGCACGTATGTCGGGCGTTCTCAGCAAAAAACGCCGGTGCCGCGCAAGGCGCCTGAACAGTTGTTCGGCCTGCACGTCAGCGCCGAGAGTCTGCCGGCCGACATTGCCGGCACCGCCGAACGCCTGTGGCAGCAATCGCCACGCGAGGCCTTGAGCCTGCTCTATCGCGCGTTGCTCAGCCGCCTGCTGACGGACTATCAGTTGCCGCTCAGGCACGCCGATACCGAAGGTCAGGTGCTCGCCCGCATCGCCGAACTCAAACAGCCGTCACTGGATGCGTTCAGCCATGAATTGACACAGCATTGGCAGAACCTCGCTTACGGTCATCAGCTGCCGCCCCTGACGGCCAGGCAAAACCTCTGCGATCGCTGGCGGCAATTGTTCGCAGCGCAAGGCGCAACATGAGCCGGCGCAACACGTGGATTCTGGTCAGTGTATTGGCGCTGCTCGGCCTGAGCATCGCCAGCCTGCCGCTGCTCAAGCGCGTCGAGCACTATGAGGAAGTGGTCGATCAGGGGCCTTCGCCGGATGTCCGGGCCAATCCCTACCTTGCAGCCCAGACTTATTTGCGTGGGCAGCATGTGCCGGTGAACGTCGCCGAGACGCTCAACAGCCTGCCAGACACCGCCCAGCAGGCACAGACCCTGATGCTGCTCGACACGCGAGAAAACATGACGCCGGGCGAGGTCAGGCGTTTGCTGGCGTGGGCGCGCGCCGGTGGTCGTCTGTTGTTCGTCGCCGAGCAATTGTGGGATGAAGAAAAAGGACGCAGCGGCGATCTGCTGCTGGATCAACTGCAGATTCGCCAGTTCCTCACGCGCGATGTGCGTGAACAGGACCGGCGACGCGAGCGCGAGTTGATCAAGCCGGTCATTCCCCTGAGCGCACCTGAGGTTCAGACACCGAAAACGCCTTGGCCCGAGTTGACGCGACTCTACGTCGAAAATGAAAGCGACCCGGCGTACATGAGTTTCGACCCGGCCTTTCATCTCGACGACCCGCAGGATCACGCCCGATCCTGGGCCAACAGCGCTGACGCCACGCACCTCTTGCAACTGATCTACGGCAAAGGGCTGATTACCATCGTCACCGATGCCGACCTGTGGAAAACCCGCGCGATCGGCAAGTACGATAACGCGTGGCTGCTGTGGTACCTGAGTCAGGACAGCGAGGTGACGATGTTGCTTCGTACCGAACACGACGATCTGTTCGGCCTGTTGTGGAAGTTTTTCCCACACGCCCTGTTGGCGCTGGGGTTGTGTCTGGTCGCCACGCTATGGCACGCGGGCATGCGTCACGGGCCGATGCTGCCCCTTGCCCCTCGCGCACGTCGTCAGTTGAGTGAACATCTGCGCGCAAGCGCCGACTTCATGCTGCGGCGCCGGGGCCAGCATGCCCTGCTGCGTGCGCTTCAGCAGGATATCCTGCGCCGCGCGCGCCAATTACACCCCGGATTCGAAACGCTGCCTGTGACCGAGCAATGGCAAACCCTGGCACGCATGACGCGCCAACCCACCAGCAACGTCGGCCAGGCCCTGCGGCCCCGCCCCGAAGAACGCCTGTCCAACAGCGACTTCACCCGTCAGGTTGCGTACCTGCAGACACTCAGGAATGCCTTATGAGCGAACATCCGACCGAACCGTCGAGTTCCGTATTAAACGGAGCGAGCGAGACTGACCCCGCGGCACTGGAACCTAAAGACAGTGAGGCAAGCGCGGCGCCGTCGAGCAATCCCGCGCAGCAGCGCCAGCGTGCGATCCATCTGGCGCAGGCTGTGCGTCACGAGTTACAGAAAGCCGTCATCGGCCAGAATGCTGTCATCGACGATGTCTTGACCGCGCTGATCGGCGGTGGGCATGTCTTGCTCGAGGGCGTGCCGGGACTAGGCAAAACGCTCCTCGTGCGCGCCCTCGCCCGATGCTTCGGGGGCGACTTCGCGCGCATCCAGTTCACGCCCGATCTGATGCCGAGCGATGTCACCGGCCACGCTGTTTACGACATGCAGAGCGAGCAATTCAAGCTGCGCAAAGGCCCGCTTTTCACCCATCTTCTGCTCGCCGACGAGATCAACCGCGCGCCGGCGAAAACCCAGGCGGCGCTGCTGGAGGCCATGCAGGAACGTCAGGTCACCCTGGAGGGCCGCGCCCTGCCGGTGCCCCAGCCCTTCATGGTGCTCGCGACGCAGAACCCGATCGAACAGGAAGGCACGTACCCGTTGCCGGAAGCCGAGCTGGACCGATTCATGCTCAAGCTGCGCATGGACTATCCGCAGGCTGAACAGGAGCTGGAGATGGTCCGTCAGGTCACCCGTTCCACGCGCTCGGACATGCTCGATGTGCAGCCGCTGCGCACGCTCATGCAGGCCAGGGACGTCATCGCGTTGCAGCGCATTGCCAGCGAACTGCCGGTGGATGAACAGGTGCTCGATTACGCCGTGCGACTGGCGCGTGCCACCCGCACCTGGCCGGGACTGAGCCTGGGCGCAGGTCCGCGCGCATCGATCGCGCTGGTGCGTGGCGCGCGCGCCCGTGCACTGCTGCGCGGTGGCGAGTTCGCCATTCCGGACGACATCAAGGGCTGCGCTTTGGCGGTTCTGCGTCATCGCGTCAGGCTGTCGCCCGAACTGGACATCGAAGGGCTGTCTGTCGATCAGGTGCTTAAACAACTGCTCGATCAGGTCCCGGCGCCCCGCCAATGAAGCAACTGCTCAAGCCCTCGACGCGACTGCTCAAGTGGCTGGCGATTCTGGCCGGCATCGCCGTGTTGCTGGGCATCAGCCAGGCGCTCGGGCGCGGGATCGCGGCCAGACTGGAGGGTCTGTTCTGGTCGTTGCTGTGGGTGATGGGCGGCCTGGCCGCACTCGATGCGTTCTGGGTCTGGCGCACGCCGTCGCCACAGGCTCAGCGGCGATTGCCCGGCAGTCTGGCGCTGGGCCGCTGGAGCGATGTGCACATTGAACTGCTGCACGACTCGCGACGCTCGGTTGCGTTGAGCCTGTTCGATCACGGCCCGCAAGGCCCGGGCAATCGCTTCGAGGTCGAAAATCTGCCGCAGGACATCGTGCTGCGTCCGCAGCGCAAAGCCGATTTGAGTTACCGGCTAAGGCCGACCAGCCGCGGCGCGTTCCTCTTCGAACGTATCGAAATCCAGCTGCGCAGCCCCTTGCGGCTGTGGCTGTCGCGACGCCATCTGGCGAGCGCAGACACGGCGCGGGTCTATCCCGACTTCGCCCGTTTGCACAACGGCCAGTTGCTGGCAGTGGACAATTGGCTGAGCCAGATCGGCATACGACAGCGACAGCGCCGAGGACTGGGGCTGGAATTCAATCAGTTGCGCGAGTTTCGTGAGGGCGACAGCCTGCGCCAGATTGACTGGAAAGCCACCGCGCGGCAGCGCACGCCGATCGCCAGGGAATACCAGGACGAGCGCGATCAGCAGATTGTCTTCATGCTCGATTGCGGCCGACGCATGCGCAGCCAGGATGGCGATCTCACCCACTTCGACCACGCACTCAACGCCTGCCTGCTGCTCAGTCACGTGGCACTGCGCCAGGGCGATGCAGTGGGTATTTCCACGTTTGCCGCCGATGAGGATCGCCACCTGTCACCGGGTAAAGGTGCGCGGCAATTGAGCGTGCTCCTGAATCAGGTCTATGACTTGAACAGCACCCAGCGCCCGGCCGATTATAGTCTGGCGATCCGCCAGTTGCTGGCCCGACAGAAACGCCGTGCGTTGGTGGTGCTGGTCACTAACCTTCGTGATGAGGACGACGAACAGCTCATTGAGTCGGTAAACCAGCTGTGCAGGCATCATCGGGTTCTGGTTGCCAGCCTGCGCGAAGAAGTGCTCGATCAACTTCGTCACACGCCGGTACACACCTGGCAACAGGCGCTTGATTACTGCGGCACGGTGGAATTCTCCAATGCGCGGGCCAGCCTGCATGAGCGCCTGAGCGCCCACGGCATTCCGGTGCTGGACGTGCGCCCCGCAGAGCTGGGGCCGCAATTGGTGAGTCGCTATCTGAGCTGGAAGAAAGCCGGCACCTTATGAAGGTGCCGTTTTCAGGCGGACGCTTCCAGAGGATAGAAGCTGAAATAACGCTGCAAGGCCTGAATGAGGTGGTAATACTCGGCTGGCGCAACCTGCAGCCTGAAACCGGAATCGAAAACGCCAGGCGTTTCGTCTTCCTGACACCACAGGCAGCTGGCGTTGATATCGATGTTGTAGAGTCCGTTCTTCTCGTCCGGGACTTTCAGGCGAAGCTGAAAGTCGGCACCGACGAGAATGGGCAGGTCGCTGATCAGCATCAGCCCCTGTTCGGATACATTACCCAGGCAACCTAACGGCTTATCGGTGTATCGATTGAACACCTGCAGGTAATACGGCAGCTGGTGACGCTCTATTCGCCTTTCGTTCAGCATTGGACACTCGCCCTGGAAAGACCATTTAGCATGGTCGTGCTAGTGCATTGAGATTCGGTCGTACGTGAACTGCCGGGACGACGTAAACGAACGAATCCACCTGTTCATTACAACAGGGACGTCATCTGACTCACCAGCGTTAACCGAAGTCACTCATCCGATTATTCGATTTCGCGATAACCGCGACGATAAACCGAGCGCCCTCGCCACTCCTGTGAGAAACACTTAGGTCCCTACTCATTGCAGCCTAGCCAAGATTTTTACAAAGGCCACTCAAAACAGGTGCCGTCCATCCATACGGGTGTAATCAGAGTGACGCAGGCCGTGCCACCGCTGGCGGAGCGAGGTTGTCGTAACCCAGCTGGTGCAGGGTATCCAGGCGCGCCTGAGCCCGGAAAGCGTATTCGCTGTACGGAAACTGAGTAATGATGAAGCGATAGGTCTGCACGGCGTCGACGTACAATTTCTGGCGTTCCAGGCACTGGCCGCGCAACATTGACACTTCCGGTTGCACATAGCGCCGCGCGCGGCTCTCCCGGTCGACCTTCGACAGGTTGTACATCACAGCGTCGCAGTCGCCCTGGGCGTAGGCGCGGTTGGCATTGTTCAAGTGGCTGTTCATCGCCCAGCGAGTGCAGCCGCTGAGGGCGGCAAGCGCCACAAATATGATCACGATTCGCATGAGAGTCTCCTGTGCTCTGCATTGTATCGGCGCCTGACGGGATTTCTTCAAGAGCGATTTGACTGCCGCCGGTCTGCCAGTTGCCCACCATTCGGGCAGTCAGGTAGTGCAAAGGAACAATGACTACAGACCAATACAGTAGTAGCCTCTCGCTGCGCTTCATTTAAGGAGTTTGTGCATGTCCGTTCGCCGCACCAAAATCGTAGCCACACTTGGCCCTGCAAGTAATTCGCCAGAAGTCATCGAGAAGCTGATCCTTGCCGGGCTGGACGTCGCCCGCCTGAACTTCTCCCACGGCACGCCCGACGAGCACAAGGCTCGCGCGAAGCTGATCCGCGACATCGCTGCCAAGAACGGCCGCTTCGTCGCGTTGCTGGGTGACCTGCAAGGCCCGAAAATTCGTATCGCCAAATTCGCCAACAAGAAGATCGAGCTCAAGGTCGGTGACAAGTTCACCTTCTCGACCAGCCATCCTCTGACCGAAGGCACCCAGGAAATCGTCGGTATCGACTATCCCGATCTGGTCAAGGACTGCGGCGTAGGCGACGAACTGCTGCTCGACGACGGACGAGTGGTGATGCGCGTTGATACGCAGACCGCCGACGCCCTGCACTGCACCGTGACCATCGGCGGCCCGCTGTCGGACCACAAAGGCATCAACCGTCGTGGCGGCGGTCTGACGGCTCCGGCGCTGACCGAAAAAGACAAGCAAGACATCAAGCTCGCTGCGGAAATGGACCTGGATTACCTCGCCGTTTCCTTCCCGCGCGACGCTGCGGACATGGAATACGCCCGCAAGCTGCGTGACGAATCCGGCGGCACCGCCTGGCTGGTTTCGAAGATCGAACGCGCTGAAGCCGTCGCCGATGACGAGACCCTCGATGCGCTGATCCGCGCCAGTGACGCGGTCATGGTTGCCCGCGGCGACCTGGGCGTCGAGATCGGTGACGCTGAACTCGTCGGCATCCAGAAAAAAATCATTCTGCACGCACGTCGCCACAACAAGGCGGTGATCGTTGCCACGCAGATGATGGAATCGATGATCTCGAGCCCCATGCCGACTCGCGCCGAAGTGTCCGACGTGGCCAACGCCGTGCTCGACTACACCGACGCCGTCATGCTGTCCGCCGAAAGTGCTGCCGGCTCCTACCCTGTCGAAGCGGTTGAAGCGATGGCGCGCATCTGCGTCGGTGCCGAGCGTCACCCGACCGGCAAGACGTCCAGCCACCGCATCGGCCACTCGTTCACCCGTTGCGACGAAAGCATTGCGCTGGCGGCGATGTACACGGCGAACCACTTCCCGGGCGTCAAAGCGATCATCGCGCTGACCGAAAGCGGCTACACCCCGCTGATCATGTCGCGCATTCGCTCCTCGGTGCCGATCTACGCGTTTTCTCCGCACCGCGAAACCCAGGCACGCGCCGCGATGTTCCGTGGCGTTTACACCATTCCGTTCGACCCGGCGGCATTGCCGGCCGGTCAGGTCAGCCAGTCGGCTGTGGACGAACTGGTCAAGCGTGGTCTGGTCGAGCAAGGTGACTGGGTCATCCTGACCAAGGGCGACAGCTACCACACGATCGGCGGCACCAACGGCATGAAGATCCTGCACGTCGGCGATCCGATGGTTTAAGACGCGGCACGCAACAGGCAAAAGCCCCGGCGCTCGTGAGAGGTCGGGGCTTTTGCGTTGTAGGGCTGCGCATCAGGATCACAAGGCCACTCGGGCCTGATCGCGGTGACCATACTCCTGCAGGTGACGCCACGTACTCTGGGTGGCACACCGAATGGCGAGCCTGCTCCGGTCAGGTTTTCTCCAGAAACACATCGGCGAGCACCTGCCCTCGCGGCAATCCGGCGATGAATAAGCGCCTGGAAAACGCCTCGACGCTCGCGGGTGAGCCGCAGACCAGCGCGATGGTCTGCCGCGAGGTGATGCGCAGATGCGCGAGGGCGGCTTGAAAATCGGCAGCGGCTACGAGTTCGGTCTTCAGGTTTGTATGCGCGTGCGCAAGCTGATTCAACGGTTCGGCCAGATAGTGCTCGCTGCTGTCGCGAGCGACATGCAGTACGTTGATCGGCCCTTGATGATCCTGCCGCAAGGCTTCGCGCAATACGCCCCACAAGGGTCCCAGGCCGGTGCCGGCCGCCAGCAGCAACAACGGCCGGTCCTGCCAGTCACGATCGTATTGCAGTGCGCCGCCGCGCAGTTCGCCGAGCCTGAGCGGATCGCCCGCTTTGAGGGTGCGCGCCACATCGGCGAAGGCACCGGGACGCTGGCAATCGATGTGAAACTCCAGAAATCCGTCCTCGCCAGGCAGGCTGGCCAGCGAATACGGCCGAGCGACGCCGCTGGCGGTCCACAGGACCAGATGCTGCCCGGCGCGATAGCGCAGCGGGCGCTCGGGCTCAAGGCGCAGGCGCAACACCGAAGCACTGAGCCAGTTGCAGTCGCTCACCGTGGCGGGCAGGCCATCGCTGGCAGGATCGAAAATTTCCACGGCCAGGTCGTCGACCACGCGGCACTGACACGCCAGCCGCCAGCCCTTGTCACGTTTGTCGGCGTCCAGCGCCTGCGGCAGTTCATCGAGCGGCTCGCCGCTGACGCAGCGCACCAGACAGGTGTGGCAACTGCCGGCTCGGCAGCTGTAAGGAACGGAAAAACCGGCATCGTTCAGGGCATCGAGCAGGTTGGCAGCCGGCGCGACCGTCCATTGACGGCCGCCTGCCCGCAATTCAGGCATCGGCATAATCCCAGGCGCCGTGACAGCGATTGCGGCCCTGATGCTTGGCCCGGTACAACGCCTGGTCGGCCCGCTGCAGTGCCGGGTCCATGTGGTCATTGCGCTCGATGAGGGTCATGCCGATGGACAGACTCAGGTCCAGATCAGGCACGTCCGCAAGCTTGACCTGCATGAACGCCAGCCGGATACGCTCACAGCAATCGACCAGTTGCGCGCGGGTGCAGCGCGGAATCAGCAACACGAACTCTTCTCCTCCGTAGCGCGCCAGAATGTCATCCGGGCGCAGGCACTCGTCGGCAATCTTGGCGAAGACCTGCAAGACCCGGTCACCTGCGGCGTGACCATAAATGTCGTTGACCCGCTTGAAGTGGTCCAGGTCGATCAGCGCCAGTCCGGCCGCATAACTGCCCTCCATGGCCTCCAGCTCTCGGGTCGCCAGGCGCAGGAAATACCGACGGTTATACAGGTTGGTCAGTTCGTCAGTGGACGCCAGTTCCTCGAGCTGGAACATCATTCCGCGCAGGGTTTCCTGATGGGCCTGCAACGTGATCCTGCGCTGATGCATCCGCTGGCGGGAGGCCTGCACGAACCGTGCGTAGAGGCACAGCCAGGCAAGCACGATGAACAACGCACAGGTCTGCAGCGCAGCCAGGCCGGGATCGTCGAGTTGGTCATGGGCCGCATCCCACAGGTTAAGCCCTGTGAAACCGAGCAAGGCGAGCACCGAACAGCGGATGAATACTTTCGGCCTCAGGTGAAACAGACCGAACAGCAAGACCAGCACATACAGGACCAGAAACGTGCCTCGGGCCGAATCCATGTGGGCGAGCAGAAAGGTCTGCCAGCCAAGCCCCATGAGCACCTGAAACTCGGTCAGGCTCGGGTCTTTGAAGCGCAGGTTGTAGCCGCCAAAGAACACCAGACTCAGCACGCCCTGCATCAGCAATACCGACACACTGGCGAGCCAGACGCCAAAAAACGTCGCGTGGTAATACCCGGCGCAGTACGCAACCATTATCAGCATGATCAATAACACGTACGTGCCAGTTGCCAGGCCAAAACGCTTGAGCCGTAAGCGCTGGATAGATCCGTCTAATGGAGGCTGGGTCGTCATCGTCTGCGCTTTCGTCCTGTCCGGCCACAGGGGCCTGCTTCGCGCCGCTGGCCGAGAGAGGTCAGTGGACGCTTCGATCATCCGGGAAGATGCCAATGTAGTGGAAACCGCGCGTTTCGCCAACGCGCCCGTCGCCCCGGATGTCGATACTGCCATTCGAGTGTAAGGATTCTGGTACTGCGCCGTGCGACGACTGCCGACTCTCCGCGGCGCGCGCCGAAACATCACGTTATATCTGGGCGCCTTCTCGATATATATATTTATATCAATTCGGACGATGTAAGCGCGTAGTCTGAGGCTGCACTCAACAACCACGGAAGGTTACCCATGCATATCGAATTCAAAGATGACGCCAAATGGCTGAGCAAATTCAAGATTGACATTACATCCAACTCGAACAAGCTCTATAACAATGGCAACCAGCAAGTTAAAGTCACGGTGAGTCTGACCCCGGTCAAAGGCCAGGAAATCACTGATGAGCAGATGGACAGCCTTTGGATCTTTCTCATAAAGGATGGCAGTGATTACCGCGATCTGGGCAGGGACTTCGTTCTGTATCCTAATCATTCAGACCGGGCAAAAATCAACAGCCGTTCTCCGGAAGATAATTTCAAGGTATCGCTCGAAAAGACTGCGGACTTGGAATACTACGCCGCGTCAGGTTTTGCGCCCCAGAATCTGCTCAAGTCCGCGCCGCGAAGCCGCGATTTCTATATCTCCACCTTGGCCCATGGTGGCGAACGCTACAAGATCTACGCAGGTATCATTAAGGAGGAAGGCGTCGAATATGCCACCTGCACGTCGCGTTTCAACTCGTATATCGAGCTGGAGACCATCAGCTCCCCGCGCCGCAGACGCAGCGACTTCACGCTGGAGCGAGTCCATGCTTTCGTAGGCTCCACCGACGACGGTGAGACCGAGGTAGACATTGACGTCTATTATCTGCAATTTGCCGAGCGGACGTTGCGAATTGTAGGCGCCACACCGCTGAATGGCGACGATGAGTACTTTTATTATGAAGACTCACAAGCCTACTACCCACTCCGTTCATGGGTTCTCTCCACCTACTTTGAAACCCAGTACCACTTCGGGTTCAAGCCTGGAGCTGCCCGAGACTTCCATTATAAAAATATTTCTGTCGCAATAAACGATCGACCCGGCGCGATGAATTTTTTACGCTTGGAGTTGATCGGCCCCCCGGGGGCTCTCCACAGTCCCACGCACGGACCATCGCGCTGGGTGGTATTCGACCAGTATGGTAACTCGTACGGTATTGAAATGACCCAGAAAAACTCGGGCAACGAAATAGATTTCAGAATGTTTGACGTGTAAGTCGAACTTGCGCTGGCGCGTCATATCAACTTTCTCATGACGCGCTTTTTCACTTAATGGCCTACCACTAAAGAGAATTCGCATGTCCAGCATTCATACCCAAGCCAACAACTTCATGGACTGTATAAAGACCGGTGTCGATGCCCGCACCGGACAATTCACCATCGCTTTCAAACTGCCTCTACTGCCGGCCAACAATCTGGCCGGTCCCGCGCTCACCCCCACGCTGAGTTTTGGCGTACTGGGCTCGACCCGCAATAAAGGGTTCGGACTGGGCTGGTCGCTGGACTTGAGCGAGCTCGACCTGCATCAGGATGCGCCATCGCTGCGCTTGTCGTCGGGCGAACAGTTCGCCGTCGACCTCGACGACACCACCTTCACCCCGGGCAGCGAGCTCAAGCTGTTCGACGCCAAACTCACATCCATGGTGGTGACATGTGAGCATGAAGACGGGTTTCGCGTGGATCAGAAAAACGGTCAGACGGAGATCCTCACTCGACAGCACGACAGCGCGCGCTACCTGGTCACGGAAGTGCGCAGCCCGGAAGGCAATCGCGTGTTCGTCGAATGGGCGCCTCATGGCAATGGCGATTTCATCCTTGAAAGGATCCGCGACGAAACCCGGACCTTGCTCGAGGTGAACACCGATGACGGCGAAGTCGTGTTCTCGATACCGGGACGCGAGGACGAGGCCGTGCGCCTGCAACTGGCCAACGACAAACTCAGCGAGATGTACCTGCCCGGCATCGAGACGCCCTTCTCCGTCGTCTACGACCATCATGCCCTCGACGCCCAGAACTTTCTGCTGCTGCCAACCAGCCTCACCAGCCCTCTGGGCGCGTTCGATTCAGTGATCTGGGCGACTGGGGAAGAAGGCCATCGACTGCCACCCGGTGCGCCTTTCGACGTCATGCCCAGAGTGCTGGAATGGACACACTCGGCGGGAACGGCCCATACCGCACTCACCCGCTATTACGAATGGTCCGGCGCCCATAACTTTCTCGGGTTCGGCAGCGATCAGGCTTTTGACTGGCAGCGAGGGCGCGACAACCTCTATCAGGTCGAGCAGGATTATGAGTACGAAGTCGTCGAAACCCTGACCGCGCCCAACGGGGACACCTTGGCGACCATTACCCGGACGTGGAACCGCTTCCATTTGCTGACCTGCGAAGTGACACGCCGCGGTAGCGCCGAGAAGCGCACCGAAACCACGTTCGGCCTTGAGCCCGATGTCGACTGGGATGGCCAGCCCGCGTGGTGCCAACTGCCCCATCTGCAGACCGTCACTTACATCGACCACAGCCGCGCCGGTGTGCAACGCAGCGAGCAAACCGAATATCGCTACGACGTGTCGGGCAACATCGTATTTGCCCGATCGCCCGCGGGCGTGGAAGAACACAGCGAGTATTACCCGGCTGAAGGCGCTTCGGCTTCGGCCGAAGGCAGCGGTTGTCCGCCCAACGCGCTGGGCATGGTGCGGCATTTGAAGAAAAAGACCATCAAGCCCGCGAACCTCCAGGACGACACCCACGGCGGCGCCCCGATCATGTCCACCACCTACCATTACGAATCACTGGCCTCGAAGCTCAAGGGCGCGCCCGCATTTGTCGTGGTGAACAGCGAAACCGTGAGGGACGACACACAGGGTCGTCTGCTGGAAACCACCACGCAGACCTACATCACCGAACCGGGACCGCACTACGCGCGTCTGGACAGCAAGGTCACGACCCTCAACGGCAAAGCCACCACGACAAGCTTTCGCTACGAACTGAGCGAGGACGAGCTGAGCACTCACACCACCATCACCGGTTTCGAGAACACCGAATACGTGCGTGCCACGCAAAGCAGTGCCAGAGCCCTCGGCACGGGCCGGCTGACGCGAGAGCGCAATCAGGCGGGCGTCGTTTCGCGCTACGTCTACGACAGCCTCGGTCGCGTCACACTGGCGGTGACCGCCGATGACAGCCGCTACGAAGCCAGGCGCGCGTCGACCTACCATGTGCACGATCAAAAAGCGCGTGAATGCAGGACCGGTGACGAGAATCCGGTGTTGATCGAGCATCGGCATTCGACCGGACAGCGTCGTCGCCAATGGCTCGATGGCGAGGGTCGCACAGTGCGTGTAGAGCTCGAAGACATCGACCACGCCCCTGACGTGTTCCGCGAGATCGCCTGCTGTGTGTTCGACGCCGAAGGCCGCACGGTCAGTGAAACGCAGCAGGACTGGCTGCGCGATCCCGAGGATCAGACCACCGTGACCGCACTCAGACTGACCACTCACACGCACTACGACGACTGGGGCCAGACCAGCCTGAGCGTTACACCCGATGGGGTCCAAAGCCATACCGAGCACAACCCGATCAACCTCAGCGTCAAAAGCTGGCAGCAGAATGGTGCACTCAAGGGGCCGCACACGGTCACGCACCACAACGCCGCCGGCAGCGCGATCATGGAGCAGCTCTACGACACCGAGGGCAGGTTGATTCGCGCCAAAAAATGGCAACGCGATGGCTTGGATCGAGTGACCCGAACCACCCTTCAAGTGCCTGGCCAGGTCGATCGCGTAACGTCCGTTCGACTGGACGCATACGGGCGCATCGTCGAACAGCGGCTGGCTGACGACACGGTCGTGAACTGGACCTTCGCCGCTCACAGCGACGACAACCACCCCGAGACCGTCGCCGTCACCGCGCCCCTTGTCACCCAGGCGTCTTGAGCACAGTGCTGGAACACGGCATGTCATGAACGGGAACGCTGCGGCGCAGAGCAGCGCTTCCGATGGAAGCAACATTTCGAAGGATCGAAAACATGAACAATCCCACAATCATCGGTCGTCAGACCTTCGACGGCCTGGGCCGTCAGCTGTCGGTCAGTGTCGGCGGCAACACCTCCCGCTTTCACTACAGTGCCGGGCAACTACCGCCTTCATCGACCACGCTCTCTGATGGCAAAAAGATTGAGTTCACCTATGAGAAAGACCTGAACAACCCCTTGCTCAGGGTTGAAGCTGATGGTGAAGCCGCAACGCAGATAGCCAGGCACGCACAATTCGGACACCCTTCGACGATCGTCGGTGAGCTGGGCACCCAGGCTTTCGCATTCAGCACCACAGGACAGGCGACCGAAGACAGCTGGACCGTCGACGGACAAACGCACACCACCGCCTGGCGCTACTCGTTCAGTGGCCTGCTGCAAGGCTTTCGAGATGCCAAGGGGGTAACCCATCAGCGTGAGTTCGATTCATCTGGCCGCGTGTGCACCACCCGCGTCGGCGAGGTTGACACCCACTACACCTACGACGCCCTGTCGCGACCGGCGACCGTCAGTGTCAGCGACCCGCAAACCGGGAAGACCCTGACCACTGCGATCACGTACGATGCCGCGGGGCGTGAGCACACGCGCACCTTCACCCTCACGCGAACGGGTGAGACGCACGGCACAGACGGTCGAACGATCACCCAGACCCTGACGTACACCGGGCTCGACCAGATCCTCTCTCGAACCTGGGACGATGGCACCGAGCGCCGCACAGAGCATTTCGCCTACGATGTGCGCGACCGGCTCGTGCGCTACACCGCAGATGAGCACGCGGCAGCGCCGGATCCATTCGGCAACCTCATCGTCGATCAGACCTTCGCTTTCAACGCGTACAACGGCCACGAGACAGTCGTGAGCACCTACGCTGACGGCAGCCGCGATGAAGCCCGCTTCAGCTACGCCGTCGACGACCCGACCCGTCCGGTGAAAGTCACTCACACCCATCCGTCCTGGCCGTCAGAGATCACGCTGGAATACGACGCGTGTGGGCGCGTGGTCAGCGACAGCCTTGGTCGCCACCTGAGCTGGAACACCCAGGGTCGACTGACCCAGGTCCGCTCGCCATCCGGCACTTGCACGTACCGATACGACCCCAGCGGACAGCTGACTGACCGAGAAGTCGACGGCCTGCTGACACGTGATTTCTACAGTGCCGACCAACTCACCCATCAGCGTTGCGGCGAAGACAGCATCGAATTGATCGGCGATCTGAGCACACTGTTCGCCGTGAACAAAGTGACGGGCAGCATCCGCAAGACCATCCTGCTGGGCACTGACGCACAGGGCAGCGTGCGCCTCGAAGCCGACGGCTCCGTGCGCACACGCCGCTACACCGCCCATGGGGCACAGGCTCCAGACGCCAGCGAAGTCGCATTTGGCTACGCCGGCGAGCAGATCGAGCCCCTGTCAGGACTGAGCATCCCCGGCGGCAATCGCCCCTATGACCCGGTGCTGATGTGCTTTCTCGCACCCGACACCGACAGCCCGTTCGGGCCGGGCGGGATCAATCCATATGCGTGGTGTGCAGGGGATCCGGTCAATCGAGTAGACCCCGACGGCCATAGCTGGACGGATTACATTCTCCCTGTCGCAGGTATCGCAGTGGCCTTGGCATCAGTAATTGCGGGGCTCATTGCGACCATGCCGGTGGCAGGAGCGCTGATCAGCGTCGGACCAGGCTTGCTGACCTCCACGCAAATCGCCGGGCTCGTCAGTATGGCGCTGGACATCGTCGGCATGACGACAGGCATTGCCAGCGTGATAGTGGAAGCCGCTGGCGACGACAGCGCCGCCTCCGGTGTCTTGGGCGGCATTTCCATGGTCGCCGGCCTGGCGGGCGCTGGCGTAGGCCTAAAGCTGTTCACGTTGAAACAGGCAGGCAAACAGCTCAAGGCGCTGGACCGCAAGCAAGGATGGGCAGTGCCCAAGCCGTGCCGGCTGGGCAAGGGAGAAGTGCTGGCGCAGCACACATCCAAGGGGGTGGACGTCGGGTTCATCGAGACGTATCTCGGCTCCAACCGCGCCGCCCTTCTGACCCACGGAGATCCAAAACGCGCGCTGCTCATGGCGCCAGACGGCAGCACATTGCGTGCAGCCGACCTCGCAAGAGACATCATCGCGCCTCGACTGCAAGCGCTCGGTGCCGGCGCAGATGACACGTTCGTGCTGCTGTCGTGCTGGGGCGGGAAGAACGGTGCTGCGCTGGAGATTGCCAAGGAGCTGGGCCGTCCCGTTCAGGGCTTCACGGAAAAGGTGTTCGTCAAAGGGTTCGCCAATCTGCAGTTGAACCCGAACGCCGCAAACATCCCGACGCAAGCCACTTCTTACCTCGAACGCATGCGTGCGACGGGCAACCCTTTCAAAGCCTGGAAAACCACCTACAAACCGGCGCGATCCAATATCTATCACCCTGACGGCACCGTGGTGCCGGTCTGAATCGTCGGCGCACTTCTCGGACATCACCTCCAAGGATTGGAACCATGAATGCTCCTCTCATCATCGGTCGTCAGGCCTTCGACGGCCTGGGCCGTCAGTTGTCAGTGCAAGCAGCGGGCTGTCTCACGCGCTTCCATTATGCGAAAGGACAACTTCCGCCGTCAGGCAATACCCTGGCCGACGGCACACACGTTGAGTTCACCTACGAGCCGGAATTGAACAACCGCCTGCTCAGTGTCACCCCTCGCGACGAGGCGACGCAGCGCATCACCTACCACCCGATGGGCATGCCGGTTTCGGCAAGCGGTGCGCTGGGCACCGAGTCGTTCAGCTTTACGACGTCCGGGCAGCCTGAGGAGGACATCTGGACGGTGGACGAACGCCACCACCGCACCCAGTGGCATTACTCGCTGAACGGCACGCCGCTGGGTTTCGTCGATGCGTTGGGCAAGGTTCACCGCCGCCGATTCGACGCCTTCGGTCGCGTGCAGGAAACGCGGGTGGGCGATGTGGTGACCCGCTATCGATACGACGCGCTGTCTCGGCCCGTCGAAATGATCGTCGACGACCCGGACAGTGCAGGATCGTTGATGACCACACTCACCTACGACAGCCTGGGCAGGGAGCACACACGCACATTCACGGCCGTCACGCATGACGGCGAATCCACGACATCCACTCAGACACTGGGCTATTCGGCGCTGGATCAAATGACCTCGCGCGCCTGGGTCGACGACGCCGGAACGGGCGCGGAAACGTTCACCTACGACGTCAGAGGCCGCCTGACCGGTTACGCAGCAGACGCGCAAGTCGCCCCCGAGGATCCGTTCGGCAATCGCATCGTCAGACAGACCTTCACCTTCAACGCGCTCAACGGTCACGAAAAGGTGGTGACCCTTTATGCTGACACCAGCGTCGATGAGGCGCGTTTCACCTACGCCGCCAACAACCCGGTTCAAGTGGTGAAAATCAACCATACCCACCCGGCGTGGCCCAAAACGGTGACGCTCACGTACGACGCCCGTGGTCGGGTCATCAGTGACAGCCTGGGCCGTCGCATGGTCTGGAACTCGCAAGATCGCCTGGTCGAAGTGCACCACGCGAACCGCTCCTGCCAATATGGTTACACCGCGCATGGCCGCTTGGCCGATCGCACCGTCGATGGCACGCTGAGCCGCAGTTTTTACAGTGGCGAGGAACTGACCCATGAAACGACCGGAGGCGTCAGCCGACAGTTCTGCTCAGGTGAACTGGGCCTGTTCGCAGTCAGCAAGGTGACCGCCGGAATTCGTCAAACCACCCTGCTGGGTGCGGACGCGCAAGGCAGTATTCGTCTGGAGGCCGGACATTCGGTGCGCACGCGCCGCTACGGCGCCTACGGCGTCGAGCCACAGGATGAGGCAAGCGTACCGTTCGGCTACGCGGGTCAACGCCATGAGCCGCTCACCGGATGGCAGATTCTGGGCGACTACCGCCCATACGACCCGGTGCTGATGTGCTTTCTGAGCCCCGACAGCGAAAGCCCATTCGGCAGGGGCGGCATTAACCCCTACGTTTATTGCGCGGGTGATCCGGTCAATCGGATCGACCCGGATGGACACAGCTGGGTGAATTACGCGCTGGCAGGGGTTGGCCTGGCGATCGGTGTTGCGGCAGCGGTGGCCAGTGTGGGCGCTGCAACGGCCGTCATCGGATCACTGTTTTATGCCGGCTACGCGTCGCTGACTGCAGGTTCGGTGATGATCCTCACCGCCGCGACGCTGGATGTGGTTTCGATCGCGACAGGGGCTGCGTCGCTGTTAATGGAAATAGCGGGCTGTGACAAAACCACCACTGGCGTGCTCGGCTGGATTTCGCTGGGTACTGGGGTCGCCGCAGGCGCATTGAGCGGAGCTGGTCAGCATCTGGCCAGAGCCGCGTCGCGCAAAACTGCATTCCCGTCTCCCACGCTTCGCAAACAAGCACACGCTCATGTCATCTGGGAAAGTGGTCCTGGCGGACACGACGTGACGTTCTATGAACAGCTATGGGGGACCAATAATCTCAAAGCCTTTGAAACCCATGGTACACCAGGTGGCCATCTGCTTAACGCAAAGGGGGTCTTCGAGTCAGCCGGCACCGTTGCCAAACGCGAAATCATGCCGCGGCTGGTCGGCTATGAACACCATCGCCCGTTGGTACTGCTGGCGTGTGAGGCGGGGTCCAGTGGCGCAGCGCAGCAGGTTGCCAATGTCTTACGCAGGCCTGTAATTGCATTTGACGAGATCATCTACGTCGGTCAGACAGGCGAACTGCAGTGGTTTTTCCACACTGCCGGGCGTCATGGCATCGATACCAGTCTTCCCTTACAGAAAATCCCTTTTCTAAAACGTCTGATTGGCGCCAGAGGGCCAGGTTACTCGAAAGGACAGAAATTTGACCTGGCAACGCCCGGCGTCTACCTCCCTGTTTGAACATTCTCCTCAACGCGACCCGTGGGCCCGGAACGAACCCTGACCGCTCGGCGCCCCTGCCCATTAAGACCAATGTTTACCCTGCGGCAGGGTGTCGCGTCGGCGGTCAAGCGGTATACTGCCGCGCCTTTTCCTGCCGCAGCGCCCGAGCGGTAGCCGAGCCAAGGCCGTTTGCGCGATTGCCGATCGCATCCTGCGCGAACCGCCCTACATAATGTTCCCGCCTGATAGAGGAGAACGCCCATGACCGTGATCAAGCAGGATGACCTGATCCAGAGCGTCGCCGACGCCCTGCAGTTCATCTCCTATTACCACCCCGTCGATTTCATCCAGGCCATGCACGAAGCCTATCTGCGTGAGGAATCGCCCGCTGCCCGCGACTCCATGGCCCAGATTCTGATCAACTCGCGCATGTGCGCCACCGGCCATCGTCCGATCTGCCAGGACACCGGCATCGTTACCGTATTCGTACGCGTGGGCATGGATGTGCGCTGGGATGGCGCCACCATGAGCCTGGACGACATGATCAACGAGGGCGTGCGTCGCGCCTACAACCTGCCGGAAAACGTCCTGCGTGCCTCGATCCTCGCCGACCCGGCGGGCGCTCGCAAGAACACCAAGGACAACACCCCGGCGGTCATCCACTACTCCATCGTCCCGGGCAACACCGTGGAAGTGGACGTGGCGGCCAAGGGCGGCGGCTCCGAAAACAAATCGAAGATGGCGATGCTCAACCCGTCCGACTCGATCGTGGACTGGGTACTGAAAACCGTCCCGACCATGGGCGCCGGCTGGTGCCCGCCTGGCATGCTCGGCATCGGCATCGGCGGCACCGCCGAGAAAGCCGCGGTCATGGCCAAGGAAGTCCTGATGGAATCCATCGACATCCACGAGCTCAAGGCTCGCGGCCCGTCGAACCGTCTGGAAGAAATGCGTCTGGAGCTGTTCGAGAAGGTCAACCAACTGGGCATCGGCGCCCAGGGCCTGGGCGGTCTGACCACCGTGCTCGACGTCAAGATCATGGATTACCCGACCCACGCTGCGTCGCTGCCGGTCTGCATGATCCCGAACTGCGCAGCCACCCGCCACGCACACTTCGTGCTCGACGGTTCCGGTCCGGCTTCGTTGGAAGCGCCGCCGCTGGACGCTTACCCGGAAATCGTCTGGGAAGCCGGCCCGTCGGCTCGCCGCGTCAACCTCGACACCCTGACGCCGGAAGAAGTGCAGAGCTGGAAGCCGGGCGAAACCGTTCTGCTCAACGGCAAGATGCTCACCGGTCGCGACGCGGCGCACAAGCGCATGGTCGAGATGCTGAACAAGGGCGAAACCCTGCCGGTCGATCTGAAAGGCCGCTTCATCTACTACGTCGGCCCGGTCGATCCGGTCGGTGACGAAGTGGTCGGCCCTGCAGGTCCTACCACTGCCACGCGTATGGACAAGTTCACCCGTCAGATCCTGGAGCAGACCGGTCTGCTGGGCATGATCGGCAAATCCGAGCGCGGCCCGACCGCTATCGATGCGATCAAGGACAGCAAAGCCGTTTACCTGATGGCCGTGGGTGGCGCTGCCTACCTCGTCGCTCAGGCGATCAAGAAGTCGCAAGTGCTGGCATTCCCGGAACTGGGCATGGAAGCGATCTACGAGTTCGAGGTCAAGGACATGCCGGTCACGGTCGCCGTCGACAGCAAGGGCGAGTCGGTTCACATCACAGGTCCTGCCATCTGGCAGAAGAAGATCAGTGAAAGCCTGGCGGTGGAAGTGCAATAAGCGCAAACCGTCAGTCAAAAAAGCCCGGCCTGTGTGCCGGGCTTTTTTCATGCGCGCGAACGGCCTGCCTGTTTTACTGATTAGACCGATTCGAAATGAGCATTATCTCCAAATTGGATAGCTCATAACGCTTCGCGATAATAAGACCGACTGCTTAACTCCCTTTTTACACCGTCAGCGCTATTCGCTATAACGCCACTGCTGGCCGAAGCACAGTGGCTATTAACTTTTTTAGCTCTACAGCGCTCGAACTTTCTCTGCCGAGACAACTTAATACTGCCCGCCAAAAGAATGCTAAGGTTGGTTTAATAGCAGTCCTGACAGGATGATGCAGTCATGGAAAGACCCAATGAAGCGGCCAATAGGCATGGAGATATCACTGAGTGGCTTAGCACTTTCAAAATTGAAGTCAGCTCAACAAATTCTGGGCTGTACGGCAACGGCTTACAACAAGTTGAAGTTACGCTGACCGTCGAAGCGGTGGAAGAAGAGATTATTACAGAGGAGCAACTGAAGTCGCTTACGCTCGTTTACCTCGATGCCGAAGGCAGTTACATACCGCTTCCCGATCATAGAACTGAAAGCTTTGACTGGTTTGCCAGCTTGACGCACGACGAGCGTTTTGCCTACTACGAAGGTTCGGGCAGAACTCACGTGACTTCCTCCCCGCCCTCTTCCGCCAGCAGAGCCGAGCTCACCAAGAAATTTTACGTGAGCACAGTCGCCTTGGGAGGCAGTGAGATCACGCTGCGCGCCAGGATCAGCAAAACAGACAATGAACATTACGTCACCGAAGACACCTTTGATTCAAGTGTCGATCTATCTTCCGTATCCGTCCCGACTTATTCCTTTCCCGACGACTACAACTGGGCAATTACCTGGCAGGACGGAGGCCCTCCTGCTAGCGCTTTCGTAAACGAATGGTCGCTTTCTACCAAGCAGGATGTTCTCGTTTATGCTGAGGCACGCGATGATAATCCGGACGGGATGATCAAATGGCAGCGCAATGCTGTAGATGAATTCGCAGCGTCGAACGTCGGCGTCGCTTATCCGAGCGATACAAAATTCCGATTCAACCCGGCTATCGTAGTCGGAGCCGATTTTTATGAACGCCGACATGAAGAGGTCAAATCAACTAACAGTCATCAAGTCGTCGTTGTGCTACAGGCCGATAACTTGATCCCTTACTACGACGGGGGACTTTTGCATCAAGGCCCTTGTCGGGTACTGGCCTTTGACAAAAACGGGAATAGCCATGAACTGGAGTTTTCGTTTGGCCAAGGTACTGCGTATGAACAGCGCACTACGCTACAAGTCAACGTCGTCTCCCCCGCTCACATCGAACATCGGTTTGCAAAGCCTTCTGATGGAGCCGTGAAAAGATGATAAGCGACGTGTCCCGGGCGCTTACCAGCGCACGCCTCGAAATCCCCGGAGGCCTCTATTCCCAGAGCAACAATTTTCTGGGGGTCGTGCAGTCTGCCGTTGATCCTCGTACGGGTCAGTTCAATCTTGCTATTACGTTACCCGCCGTACACGCCAATGACCTGGGTGGCCCTTCGTTCGCCTTGACCCTGTCGTTCAGCCCGTTGTCATCGTTGCAAGATTACGGTTATGGCTTGGGTTGGTCTGCTCTGGTATCAGCACTCACGCTGAAGATGGATATGGCATTTCTGACGCTGTCGTCCGGCGAGCACTTCTCTGTGGATCGAGACGCCAGCGGCGGCGCCATCGGCAGCGAGTTGGTATTTGCCGATCACAAACTCAAGTCACGGAAGGTGACCAAACTCAGCGCCGACAGCTATCGGATGGACAGCAAATCGGGCGAAGTCGAGATCCTGGAGCGGCTTGGTGGGGAAGGCGCTTTTCTGTTGCGGGAAATGCGATCACCGGAAGGCCGCAGGATGTTTTTCGCCTGGCGTCCGGACGGTAAGGGCGGACACAGGCTGTCCAGTATCTCCGACGCGAGCCGAACCTTACTGGAGATCGAGCGTGAAACCGGCCGGGTCCATTTTGTGTTCGACCCCGGTTCCGAGTCTCCTCACACCATTGAGCTGAGGCTGCTCAATAGTCAGCTTTCAAACATCATGCTGCCAGGATTCGAGTCGTCATTTCATATCACGTATGAACTGATCGACCTGGGCGCCGAACGGGACTTTCTCTTTCCCAAGCAAACCACCAGCCCCCTGGGGGCCACAGACACGATCACATGGAGTTCGCGGAACAACGCGCATCAACTTCCCACTGGCGCGCCCGTCGAATACGTACCAAGGGTGGTGGCATGGAAACAAAGCACAGGCGCTTCTGAAACGACTTTGCATCACAGCTACAGATGGATCGGCAATACCAATCACTACGGATATGGCAGTCAGGCCGGCTTTGTGTGGGATGAAGGCCGTGACAATCTCTACAAAGTTCAGCAGAACTATCAGTACTCGGTTGTGGAAACGTTGACCGACAAGGCGGGAACGACGCTTGTCACCATTACCCGGCAGTGGAACCGATTTCATTTGCAGACCCGCGAGAACACCGTCCGGGGGCAGGCGCAGGTTCAGGTCAGCACTGTGTACCATGACGATCCGGACTTGAGCTGGGAAGCACAACCGGCGTACTGCCAATTGCCTCATATAGTCACCACGACTTATTACCAGGATGCGCAGAATCAGCGCAGCGAGGCCATCGAGTACCGCTATGACGATTACGGCAATGTGATTTACACCCGTTTTCCAACGGGCGTGATCGAACAAAGCCTCTATCATCCGGCAGAAGGCTGTGATGACGCTCCGCAGGATCCGTTGGGCATGGTGCGATTGCTCAGCAGGAAAACCACGACACCCGCCGACCACTCGGCGCCCACGCTGTACACCACTTATCGTTACGAGAATCTTGCGTCACTGCTGCCCGGAGAATATCCCCGCGCCGTGGTGGTTGAAGAGCAGAGCTGGAACCAAGCCGAGGGCCAGCTGCTGGAACGCACGCTGCAAACGTACATACGCGGGAATGGGCCGGACTACGGACGACTCGATACCTCGGTGACCCACCTCAACGGCCGGGCTACGACCACTCGATATGTGTACACCACGGAAGCAGATCGGCTTCGCACCCAGATGATTATCGAGGGGCACGACTTCGACCCCAACCGTCCGGTCAGTCGATCGATGACGTCTGACAGCCGTTCATTGTTCACTGGCCAGACCCTGGATGAGACAAGCCCCGCAGGCGTTGTCACCAGTTTTCGATATGACCTGCTTGGTAGAATCATTCAAACCGTCATCGCCGAAGGCTCCGAGTACGAGGCCAAACGCACTTGCGACTACCACGTGGCCGATGCCTTCGTAGACGCCAATCGCCCCAGAAACCTGGCGACGAGCGTCGGGCTCGAAGAAACCGACGCTTCGGGTCAACGTCGGCGAACGTGGCTGGATGGAAAAGGCCGTGTCGTCGCTGTCGAGCTGGAAGACCTTGACCACGCCGAAGGCACGTTCCGCGAAATTTCGCGTACCTCATACGACCCATTAGGCCGCGTGATCACGCAAACGACTCTTGAGTGGCTCGCCGACGGCACCAAAGCGTTCGAGTTTTGCACCCGGACAGCTTACGACGACTGGGGAAACGCCTGCTGCATGACCTCTCCCTCAGGTGTCATCAGCCATCTCATCCATGACCCGATCAAAATGCGCACCGTGCAGTGGGAGCAGGCCACCTCCGGCAAACGCACCGCCAAGCGAGTGACCCGCAGCAATGTGTCCGGCAGCACGATCCGGGAAGACATCTTGGACGATCAGAATCAAGTGGTTCGCGCGACTGTGTTCAAGCGTGACGGCCTGGACCGAATAGTGGAACGTCGGATCAAGGTATCGAGGCAACAAGACATCGTCACGCGGTACCACTACGACAGTTACGCCAGAGTCGTCGAGCAGGTGCTGCCGGACAACACGCGGGTTGCCTGGACCTATGCCGCGCATAGCGATGGCGAACACCCGGAATCGGTCAAGGTTATTGAGGTCAGTCTTGATCGTTAGTTTCCCGTCCCGAAAGACAAAACGCACACGAAACAGAGGGAGTCATCATGGCCAGGATTATAGGTTTGAATCATTTTCAGATTAAAGGCAATGGATCACCGGCGGATCAGCATGAATGTAAGGTGTACAAAAATGGCCGGCAGCAGTTTCAAGTTGATATCGTTATCGAGGCTTACGCAGAAGGTGGAGTTATTGTTCCGCTGTCCAAGGATCAGTTAGAAAGCGTAAGGCTTATCAACTATGACAGCGGTGCTGTCGTGGATAGTCAGTTTTCCCGAAGCGCAACAAAAAATGTGTACGAATTTTATGGCGCTCCCCCTCCGTCTCGCACTGGCTCGGTCAAGCAGAACATGAGTGCCATTACATTTTTTATGTCGGTGCCCGCCTCAGCAAACTTTGCTCAAATGCAGATTGCAGCAGAGATCACTCTGGATGGCGCAACGTACCGAACCAATGCGCGCGACTCTGCACCTGGGGGCCACGTCGACAAAGGGAAATTCAACAGCTCCATTCTTGTCGCTCCGCTGGCTGCTTATTTACTTTCGGCTCGAGACTTCTGGATCGCATATCTCGGACACATTGGTTATGGCTACCCCGCTGGGGGCAGCGGCGACAACAGATACTTTTTTCGCTGGGAAATAATGTTCAGAAACGCGAACTTTCGCATACTGGGCTCTGACATATCTGATACTGCCTATCCTACTAACTGTTTTTCCCAATTCGTTCGAGCTGGTGGTAACAAGGACACGAGACATTGGGCATTGCCTGTTCGCGGAGTGGGTCAGCGGGCGGATTTAGGTGCCGCATTCGAGGGAACCAACATTCACGATGTTTTCGTGTTGCCGTACGACAGGCATGGCGCAGCTTACGCGATCCATGAAGAGGCGTCGTGGCTGGCGGACCAACGCTACACCTCTAAAAAAATCATGTATATCGACCAAAACGGTTGTGGGCATTACGTCTACCTGCTTCCCAACAACAATGGCACCACTTTCCAATTGTCCGACACTGCCACTGGCGTATTAGTCGATAGTGGTGCATCCATGTAGCCCATCATCGTCACCATCACCTCGCCTGACATCATTTTACAAGTGGAAGTGCTGACCGCTGTTCATCTGGATAAGTTGCGGTCAGAAACGAGCGGCTAGGAGGATTGTATGTTGACGCTGGGCCAGCAAACCTTCGACGGTCTGGGCCGACAACTGACTGTAGTTGTCGGCGGCCGCACCACTCATTACGAGTATGTGGCTGAACAACTTCCACCCAGCGCCAATGTGCTGCCCGACGGCAAGCGGGTGGAATTCACCTATGAGCCGAAGTTGGAAAACCAGCTTCGAACGATTCAGCCAGCCAACGAAGCCGCCAACAGCATTGCCTACGATCGGCGACTGGGTCTGCCCAGTTCCCTGACTGGCCCTTCAGGCACCCAAGTCTTGACGTATACCCTCTCAGGGCTGCCCAGAACCGGCACCTGGACGGTCGACGGCAAAGAACATGTCACCACGTGGCATCACACGCTGGGCGGTCTGTTGAAGGGATTCGCCGATGCTGACGAGGTGCAACATGAGCGAGACTACGACAGTTGCGGTCGCTTATCGAAATTGACCACCGACGGCATCACGCGCGACATCACCTACGACGAGTTCGACCGGCCCGGTTCATTCACTGATGTCGACACGACTTCCGGCAATCGTCTGGTGCAGACACTGACCTACGATGCCCTGGGCCGCGAGCACACGCGCACCTTCGACATCAGCGTGAAAGGTTGCGGCACGCGCAACATCGTTCAGACCCTTGTCTACTCAGCGCTCGATCAAGTCATCTTTCGTCAATGGCGAGACGGCACTGAAACCGGCGAGGAGACATTTGCCTACGACAGCCGTGGCCGTCTCATTCGTTACACCGCCAACGCAACCGCCGCCCCGACCGACCCGTTCGGCAACCGGGTCGTCGATCAGGTCTTCAAACTCAATGCCGTCGATGGCTACGTGGAGATCAGCAGCACCTTCATCGGCGGCGAAGTTGATGTCGCGACATTCGAGTACGCTTCGATTGTCGACCCCACTCAAGTGTCGAGCATCAGCCACAGTCACCCTTCATGGCCGACCCAGATAGATATCGCCTACGATGACTGCGGCAGAGCGATCAATTACCGCTTCCCCGCCACAGCCACACGCCCTGCCCTTGATCGGACGCTGACATGGGATGCACAGGATCGGTTGGTCAAGGTCGACGACCAGACCACGACGTGCGACTACCGCTACAACCCCAGCGGTCAACTCACCGATCGGGTGGTCGATGGCAGGCTTACCCGCAGTTTCTTCAGCGGCAGTCAGCTCACCCATGAACGAACCGGTGATCAGACGCTGCGCCTGATCGGGGACGGCAACGCGCTGTTCGCGCAAACGAGGATGGCGGCTGGCGTGCGTCAGGTCACCACCCTGCTGGGCTGCGATGCTCAGGGCAGCGTGCGCCTGGAAGCAGACAACGCAGTGCGTACCCGACGCTATTCGGCCCACGGCGCGGAAGCCGCCAATGACGACAACAGCCCGTTTGGTTATGCCGGCGAACGCCGCGACACCTTGACTGGCTGGTACATGCCGGAAGGCTATCGTCCTTACGACCCGATCATCATGGGTTTCCTGTCGCCCGACAGCGACAGCCCGTTCGGTCAGGGCGGCCTCAACGCCTATGCGTACTGCGCAGGCGATCCGGTCAACCGCATCGACCCCAGTGGTCACGGCTGGGTCACCTGGCTGGTGGCCGGCATCGGCATCGGATTGGGGGTGATCGGCACCATTGCCACGTTCGGTGCCGCTGCTCCGGCGTTTGCCGCACTGGCAGCAGGCGGCGTTGGAGCGCTGACTGCCAGTAGCGCCATGGCCATGACCGCCGCCACCATGAGCGCGGTATCGCTCGGTACCGGGATCGCCTCAACCGTACTGGAAGCCACCGACAAAGACAGCAAGGCCGCCAGTGTCTTGGGATGGGTTTCCTTGGGCACCGGATTAGTGGGGTTAGGGCTGGAAATGGCGCCCAAGGCCGCGGCCAAGCTGAGTGCCCAGCTGGGCCGTTCAGCAGGACGCGCCGCTAGCAAGTCCGGACGAGGAGCTTCCTCAGCCCGGTTGTCTGCACCCACCCGCTCAGGCAGCTCAGGCAGCTCAGGCAGCTCAGGCAGCTCAACCACCCTGTACGAAGCCCGCCCTACGGCATACAAAAATGGAGCGATTGAACTGGGCAGCCATGATGTCGTATTTCACGCAGACTGGTTGGGCTCTGGAGTGGCAGCCTTCGAGACTCATGGCAGTGGAGTGGGCAAGTTGATGAACAGTAACGGAATAATGCGTCCCGCCTCGGAAGTTGCTCAGATGGACATTGCGCCTGCGCTGCGTAATGTCGGCTATCCAGACGACAAAGGAATAATTTTGTTAGCCTGCGGTGCAGGAAAGTCCGGCGCGGCTCAAGACGTTGCCAACAGTCTGAACAGGACCGTTTCTGCGTACGATAAAATCATATGGACCGGTCACCCCAAGTTCGCAAATACACTAGACGTAGGACCGGGAACAACCTCTTTGCCTTTGTCTAAAGTTTCGTGGCTGGACTGGTTTCTAGGATCGAGCGGGAAGTTCGGACCGCGTTCAGCGTTCGATGTAGCAGCAGCGCGGCTGTATCGACCCAATAACATCGTGTGAAGCCAGATACGGGCTCTAGACACACACGGATCAGCCCCGCCGATCCAGCGCATTGACCACCAGCCGATCCACCCATCCCCACACGCGCTGCTTGATGCGGCGCCAGAGCGGACGGGATTGCCAGTCTTCCAGGCTGATCTGGCTGCTGACGGCGAAATCCCGGGTGAAACTGGCAACCACGTCCTGCGTCAGTTGCGCGTCGAGCGCCTCAAGATTCGCTTCCAGATTGAAGCGCAGGTTCCAGTGGTCGAAGTTGCAGGAGCCGATGCTGACCCAGTCGTCCACCAGCACCATTTTCAGGTGCAGGAAACACGGCTGGTACTCGAAAATCTTCACGCCAGCCTTGAGCAAACGCGGGTAGTAGCGATGGCCTGCGTAACGCACCGACGGGTGATCCGTGCGCGGGCCGGTCAACAGCAGTCGCACATCGACTCCGCGCGAAGCGGCACGGCGCAACGCACGTCGAACCTTCCAGGTCGGAAGAAAGTAGGGCGTGGCCAGCCAGATGCGTTTTCTGCCGGTATTCAGCGCGCGAACCAGTGACTGCAGAATGTCGCGATGCTGACGGGAGTCAGCATACGCGACTCGCCCGAAACCATCGCCCGCCACCGGCGCCTTTGGCAGCCGGGGCAATCCGAAATTCTCCGCCGGGCGCCACGCTCGGCGACGATTGTTGGCATGAAACTGACGGTCGAACAGCGCCTGCCAGTCGATCACCAGCGGCCCGCGAATCTCCACCATGACTTCATGCCATTCGCTGGTGTCCTGATCAGGCCGCCAGAACTCGTCCGTGACCCCGGTCCCGCCGACCACTGCAAGTTCTTTGTCCACCAGCAACAGCTTGCGGTGGTCACGATAAAAGTTGCGGATGCCGCGACGCCAATGCACGCGGTTATAGAAACGCAGAATCACCCCCGCTTCGGTCAGGCGATTGCGCAGACTGAGTGTGAACGCGAGGGAGCCGAAATCATCGAACAGGCAGCGCACAATCACGCCGCGCTTCGCCGCGTCCACCAGCGCCCGAACCACGGCCTCGGCGCAGGTCCCCGCCTCCACCAGATACAGTTCCAGCTCGACCTGCTGCTGCGAACTATCAATAGCGGCGATCATGCGCGGGAAGAACGCCGGCCCGTCTATCAACAGCTTGAACTGGTTGTCATCGCGCCACGGAAAAATAGCGCCCCTCATGTGCGACGCGCCTTCATGGGCGAAGCACCGCCACCTGCAAAGCGTGCCGACAGGGCGAACGAGGAAGGACAGCGAGTGAGCATGCAAACTCCGGGCGGGCGATTGAGGCAACCTTATCCGCCTGTCTGACCGCTGGCAAACCGCAACGTTCTGTGAGCCGGAGGCCGAATTCAACCGGCCCTGCCGCATCCTCTTGTCGACCGCCCTGCTGATCGGTCAGACGTCAGCCTTCAAAGAATGATCTGCGTGCCGAGCACCTTGAGAAACGCTGCCAGCCACGCAGGATGCGCAGGCCATGCCGGGCCGGTCACCAGATTGCCGTCGGTGTGCGCCTCGTCCATCGCGATCTCGACATATTCGCCACCGGCCAGCCGGACTTCCGGCGCGCACGCAGGATACGCGCTCAACGACTTGCCTTTGAGCAGCCCGGTCTCGGCCAGTAACTGCGGCCCATGACACACCGCTGCAATCGGCTTGTCATCACGACCGAATTCGCGCACCAGTTCCAGCACCCGTTGATTCAGGCGCAGGTATTCCGGAGAACGTCCGCCCGGCACCAACAGCGCGTCGTAGTCGGACGACTTCACGCTGTCGAAATCGAAGTTGAGGCCAAAGTTGTGGCCGCGTTTTTCGCTGTACGTCTGATCGCCCTCGAAGTCGTGAATGGCCGTGCGAATCACGTCGCCTTTCTTCTTGCCCGGGCACACTGCATGCACCGTGTGACCGACCATTTGCAGAGCCTGAAACGGCACCATCACTTCGTAGTCCTCGACGTAATCGCCCACCAGCATGAGAATTTTCTTCGCCGCCATCATCCATCCTCCAGTGTCATTGCGCCGTTAGCAGGCGCTGCCCGTGTTCGTCGGGTAACAGACTAGTACTACAGAACTGGCAGAGCTCAGGTGTCAGACATATGGAAAACGCTTACGGCGTTGCAGGCTCCAGTCGACAGCCCTCACGCGCGCCGAGCCACTGGGCGCGGCTCTCACGCCCCATCCCGTTGGCGATGATGCGCTTGCTGGCGGCGTCCTCGATCAACGAACTCGGCAGCCATTGCTTCACGTAGCGCTGACAGTACTCAGCCGGGTTGTCCATGACATAGCGGCACGAGCAATACTCCTTGGCGGTGTAGGCGCTGATGATCCCGGGAAAGGCCTGTAGCTCAACGCGCCAGACCCACATTAACGCGCACAGAAGCAGCAGGATCAGGATGCAGACGGTGCTGAACGGACGCCGCCGGACAAAACTGCGCGAACTCATTGCGTGCCCTCCTCGGCCACTGCTTTCAAGGCCCGTTTGAGCAATTGATTGTGTGCGTAAGTCCCGTCACGATCATCGCCGTAACGCACGATCACCAGCCCTGCGCTCGGGATGACATACAGCGCCTGACCCCAGTGGCCGAGTCCGGCAAAGGTGTCGGTCGGTGCGTCCGGCCAGGGTCCGGGCTTGCCGTCGGCGGTCTTGTTCAGCCACCAGTGACCACCCGGCGCCTCATCCACCGGCGTCCCGGATTTGAACGGGGTGAGGTTGAAATCAACCCAGGCCACAGGCAGCAACTGCCGCTCGTGCCAGCGTCCGCCGCGTTGCATCAGCAAGCCGATCCGCGCCAGATCCCGAGCGGTCATGTAGGCATAAGACGAACCCACGAACGTGCCCGTGGCATCGGTTTCCCACGTCGCGCTCGTGATGCACAGCGGATCGAACAGCGCCGTCCACGGATAACCGGCGTATTGCGTTTCGCCGACCATGCCTCTGAGCGCGGCGGCGAGCACCGTGCTGTCGCCACTGGAATAGCGATAGGCGGTGCCAGGCGCGCTGGCAACGCTGTGCCCGGCGGTGAAGCGCGCCATGTCGTCGCGACCCCGCGTGTAGAGCATCGCCACCACGGAGGAGTTGAGCGGCGCGTATTCGTAATCCTCTTGCCAGTCCAGGCCGGAGGCCCAGTGCAGCAAGTCTTGAATCCGGACCCCGGGATGCGCGCTGAATGGCGCATAGAAGCGCATCACCGGATCATCGAGCGTGAACCGTCCTTCGCCGAACGCCACACCCAACACGGTTGCCAGCACGCTTTTGCTGATCGACCAGATCAGATGCGGCGTCTGGGCCCGAGTGACCCCGGCATAGCGTTCGTAGACCACTTCACCGTTGCGAATGATCAGCAGCGCATCGGTGCGAACACCTTTGCGCTCTTCCTCGTCGCGAGGCGGGAAGGCGTAGGTTTCAAGGTCGTTCAGCGCAGGCGAAGGCTGCAAGGGGCGCGCCTGCCATCGCGCATCGGGCCAGGTTTCAGCGCGGGCCGGGGCGTCGATCAACGACAGCACCACGACCAGCGCACAACAGATAAACAAGCCACGGCTCATGGAAGGACCTCGGACGAAAGCTGCAGGCAACCCTAGCAGCGATTCATGACAGCCTCTGGACGAGCCCGCGCGTGAATCCCCCCAGACAAGTCGCGTATCCGCTGCGTTTCCCCTGTCACGCAACCATCACCAAAGCTTAACGGTGATGACATCGGCCCTCCCTAGCCTGCATTCGTACAGCAATGCTTTCGAATAATCAGTCGACCGGCCTGGACCAGGGCTGGCCCACGGAGACGCCACATGACTCAGATCGCCAGTATTCGAGACACCCGCTCCGAACGCCGCCTGCAGGCTGAACGCCTGGTCGGCATCAAAGCCCTGCAGGAAGCACAGGCCTTGCGCTTCAGCGTTTTCAGTGGCGAATTCAACGCCAGACTCAAAGGCGCCGAGCTGGGCCTGGATATCGATGATTACGATGTGCACTGCATGCACATCGGCGTGCGCGACCTGAGCACCGGTCGACTGGTGGCCACGACCCGACTGCTGGACCACAAGGCTGCCAGCACGCTGGGCCGCTTTTACAGCGAAGAAGAATTCAGCCTGCATGGCCTCGGTCATCTGCAGGGGCCGATTCTGGAACTGGGCCGCACCTGCGTCGACGCCGCCTACCGCAACGGCGGGACCATCGCTGTGCTGTGGAGTGAGCTGGCAGAAATCCTCAACGAAGGCGGCTACAGCTACCTGATGGGCTGCGCGAGCATTCCGATGCAGGACGGCGGCATTCAGGCCCATGCAATCATGCAGCGCCTGCGCGAGCGTTATCTGAGCACCGAGCACCTGCGCGCCGAACCCAAGAAGCCTCTGCCCACCCTCGACCTGCCAGGCAACGTGATCTGCGAAATGCCGCCGTTGCTCAAAGCCTACATGCGCCTGGGCGCCAAGATCTGCGGCGAGCCTTGCTGGGACGAGGACTTCCAGGTCGCTGACGTCTTCATCCTGCTCAAGCGTGACGAACTGTGCCCGCGCTACGCCCGCCACTTCAAGGCTGCAGTGTGATGAGCACCCTGCGCAGCCATGCGCGCGTCATCCGTGTGCTGTGGGTCATCGCTCTGGGCCTGACCATCGCCGGCGCGTTCACGCTGATGGAGCGCCTGCGCATCGGCAATTCCATGGCCCGCCGCCAGCGCTGGACGAGTTGGTTCATGGCGCGTCTGAGCGCCGCGTTGCCATTTCGCGTGACGGTGAGTGGCAAATTGCCGAGCCAGCCGACGCTGTGGGTCAGCAACCACGTGTCGTGGACCGACATCCCGCTGCTGGGCATGCTCGCGCCCCTGTCCTTTTTGTCCAAGGCCGAAGTGCGCACCTGGCCGGTCGCGGGATGGCTGGCGCTCAAAGCCGGCACGTTGTTCATCCGCCGGGGTTCGGGCGACAGCAAGCTGATCCAGAAGCAGATCGGGCAGCATCTTCTGGGCCAACATTCGCTGGTGATTTTCCCGGAAGGCACCACCACCGATGGCCGCAGCCTGCGCACCTTTCATGGTCGCCTGCTGTCCAGCGCCATCGAGACAGGCGTCCCGTTGCAACCGGTGGCGATCAAGTACGTGCGCGCCGGCAAGCCAGACCCGATCGCGCCGTTCATTGGCGACGATGACCTGCTCTCGCATCTGCGTCGGCTGTTCGCCAATGAGGTGAGTGAGGTGCATATCCAGTTGCTGCCGACCATTGCCTCGCAAGGCAAGGAACGCGCGGCGCTTGCGTTCGAAGCGCAGCAGGCAGTGCAGGTCGCGTTGTTCGGCGAAGTGGATCAGCCAGCCGATGTTCGCCCGGCCGCGAGAGCCGCTTGAGCGAAGCGTTGCACCTGTGGATAGAACGCAGTGAAATCTTCGCTCAATGGCCGATAAAGCGCCTGCAGCTCCTGCATGGCGCCGGCCAGTCCTTCAGGGCGCGATAACCGGCGCGAAATCCCGGCGAGCGCATCGCCCACCACCTCAAAATCCTGGTACGAACCCAACCAGTCCTGAGCGGCCATGCGCGGCGCAATCCTCGCCAGACGCTCAGGCAACTCGGGTTCGTTCGCCAGCACGCGGTAGACCTTGTCGGTGAACGCATCCAGCGGCACATCCGAATACTGAGGCCAGTCCCGCGCCAGGCAGTGATCGAAAAACACATCCAGCACGATGCCGGCGTAGCGCCTGCGCTCGGCAGGGAACCGCCCCATCGCCTGTCTGATCAGCGGATGCGAATCGGTGAATGCGTCGATGCTGCGGTGCAGGCGGATCGCCGTTTCGATCTCGGCCGGGAAACGCCCAGGCAACAGCCCTTTCACAAAGTCGCCGTACAGACTGCCCAACAGCTGCGCAGGGCGGTCGCCACCCAGGTGGAGATGTGCGAGGTAATTCATGGGAGTCTTCGTCTGCCGCTCAACGGCTCAAGGTATCCAGTGGCGAAACTAGCCCGGCCCGTGGTGTATGACAAGCCGACGTGTGCCAGACCTTGGAAAAATGCTGTCGCTTGAGCGCCAACGCGATCAATCATTTCGCGATAAGCGCTATCGCGGCGGGGATTAATTTATCGCGGCGGGTTATAACGCGCGATGAGATGTGCAATCAACTCACGCAACTTTCCTTCCTTATCAATAAGCAACACGTCCGTTAGTCACACCAGGAATATCAAGTACTCAGAATTGAAGAGTGAATTTCCGGGCGCTAATGACCACCTTGAACTCGGCGCGAGATTTTCTATTCTTCAGACACCTATCAATACACCAGCCGGCGCGCCGCCGGCCTGACCAATCAACTGATAGCAACATTATTTCGTTGAGCGCCAGCCCACTTTATCTATCGACATTGCCAATCTAACAGGGAAGTTTTCATCATGCGTCCGGAAGAAGCAGAGCGCTCACGTCCACGACAACTTTCCGGTGGTATTCACACCCAGGCGATGAATTACCTGGGTGCGGTGCAATCGGCGGTCGATGCACGCACCGGACAGTTCAATCTGGCGATCAAACTGCCCGCGTTGCATGGCAATAACCTGGCCGGGCCTGTGCTCTCTACGGCGTTGTCTTTCAACATGATGGGGTCGACCCTGAATCAGGGATATGGCCTGGGTTGGTCCCTGCTGTTGTCAGAACTCGTGCTTGAGCCTGATGCCCCTTACTTGCTGCTGTCATCAGGTGAGCGGTTTGCAGTGGATTGGGAGGCGTCGGGTGACAAGAGCAAGTTGGTGTTTTCCGACAACAAGTTGCGCTCGATGGAGGTTGTGCGCATCAGCCCGACCAGCTACCAGATATCCGACAAATCCGGCGAAATACAGATCCTCACGCAGCCCGCTAACCGGAGCACTTATCTGTTGAGCGAACTACGCTCGCCTGAGGGACGACGGTTGTTCTTGAAATGGTCGCCAGCTGGCGCAGATGACAGTTGGTTGGACTCTATCTCCGACGAAAACCATACGTTGCTGAAAGTAGAGCGGCAAACGGGTGTGAAATTCGTGTTCGATCCACAGACCGAACATGCCTATGCCCTCGAACTGTCTTTGGCCAACGACAGGCTGGCGTCCGTCAAATTGCCGGAAACCTCGGAGCGCCACCGCTTTGTCTATGAATCCACTGCAGTGGGTTTTGGCCAAACCCTGCTGTTGCCCAAAGAAGTGAACGGGCCACTGGGCGCGCGGGACGCTGTCTTTTGGTCATCCCGCGAGAACAGCCACAAGCTACCGGAGGGAGCGCCTTTTGGCTGGCTGCCTCGTGTCACCACTTGGTCTCAGACCCCTGGGGACGATGACACTCGCGTTATTCATGAGTACGTCTGGAAGGGTACGGCGAATTTCCTCGGCTATGGCACCGATGCCGGGTATACCTGGGAACACGGCCGCGACAACCTTTATCAGGTCAATAAAGACTACCTGTACAGCGTCGAGGAAACCCTGAAAGACCACGAAGACACTGTACTGGCCGTCACCACCCGTACCTGGAACCGCTTTCACTTGCAGACCCTTGAGCAGACCGTCGTCGGCCAGTGCGAAACTCGCACGGACACCGAATACGGCGTCATCCCGGATGCCACATGGGAAATGCAGCCTGCGTACTGCCAGTTGCCGCATCTCGTCACCGTCACCTACATCGATCATGGAAAGGAGGCAGAGACCGGAGAAGGCACCGCGCGGCGCAGCGAGCGCAGCGAGCGCAGCGAATACAGCTACGACGATTACGGCAATGTCCTGCGTACCGAGTTGCCAACGGGCGTTGTAGAGTGCTCGGAGTACTATCCGGCCGACGGCAGCGCTCAGGGCTGTCCAAGAGATGCATCGGGCCAAGTGCGCTTTCTGAAGAAAAAAACGACCTTCCCTGCGCCGGCGATGGCTGACGTCGAAGCACCTACACTGTCGACATCATACGTTTATGAGGATCTGCCCTCGCTGATCCCTGGCGACCCTGCTCATTCAGTGGTCGTGCAGGAACAGTTAAGGGACGAATCTGTTGATCAGCTCATCGAAAGCACGGCACAGACGTACGTCACCGATGCAGCCAGCCCCCACTATGGTCAGATTGCCACGTCAATCACCACCCTCAACGGACTGGCGACCACCACACGGTACACCTACTCGATTCTCAAAGAGGGCTGGCTGCGTACGACCACCATCATCGAAGGCCACGACTACAGCACGTTCAATCTGGCTTCGCGCTCCGTGACCCACGAGGCCCGCTCGTTGACCACCGGTTTGATCAAGGAACAGACCAGCGCCGCCGGTGTGGTCACGCAGTATGAATATGATCTCCTGGGCAGGAACACACGGACACTCATCGCCGCCGACGGGGCATTCGAAGCCGAGCGCACGTGCAGTTATCACATCAACGATGAGGCCGTGGCGCAAAGACCGCCCGACATCATCAGCATTGCCTTCAAGGAAGAAACGGACGTCACCACCACGCGCAGACGCTCCTGGCTCGACGGCGCGGGCAGAGTGATTTGCGTGGAACATGAAGACAAGGACAACGCCCCCGGTACCTTTCGCGAAATCAGCCGCACGCGGTATGACCCGTTGGGCAGGGTCACCCGACATACCAGCACCGACTGGCTCCCAAATCCGGATGTTCCGGATTCATCTGCGCCCCTGACGCTCACTCGTGCGTTCACCTATGACGACTGGGGCAATGCCGCCACCGACACCGGGCCGGACGGCGTGACGCTGCACACGTGGAACGATCCGATCGGCCTGCAGGTTCAAACCTGGCGGCAGAGCGCGTCCGGCGTGGCTTCCAAAAGAGAGACCGCCATCAAGAATGTCGCCGGCAGCGCGGTGAAGACGCTTGTCCACGACGACGGCGGAGTGCTGCAACGCTGCACGCAGCTGATTCGTGACGGTCTGGACAGAATGATCGAACAGTCGACCGTCGTGGCGGATCAGCCCCCGTTCGTCACGCAGTATCGGTATGACGCGTATTCACGGATCATTGAAAAGACTTTCCCTGACGACACCCGCGTACGCTGGACCTACGCCCTGCACAGCGACGGCAACCACCCGCAATGTCTGGAAATGGATGAGGTCGGGACATTGGGCCGCCAGACGTTCGACGGCCTGGGTCGCCCGTTGACCATTGCAACAGGTGGCCGCGAGACGCAGCTGCGTTATGTGCCGAACCAGCTTCCCGCTTGCGCTCACAGGCTGCCAGACGGCAGCGAAATCGCTTATACCTACGAGCCGCAGCTGGAGAATCGCAAGCTGTCCGTTGCCCCCGCGGCGGAGACTGTCAGCCGTTTCACTTATGATCCGACACTGGGGTTTCCGACCTCTGCCAGCGGCGCGCTGGGTACGCAGGAGCTGGCTTACAAGGCGTCCGGCCAACCGCGCTCTCAGACCTGGACCGTCGATGGCCAGCAGCATGTCGCCAGCTGGCAACACTCGCTTAACGGGTTGCTGCTGCAATTCGACGACGAGGACGGCGCGACGCATCGTCGGTTCTACGATGCCTGCGGTCGGGTTCGCCAGGTGGTCGCCGGTGAGGTGACCATGGACGTCACCTACGACAGCCTGTCCCGACCCGACACTTACACGGCGCACGATGCCGCGACGGGCCGCACCCTCACACGCGCCCTGACTTACGACGGCATGGGGCGCGAACGCACCCGCACGTTCAGCACGACGCTCGATGGCTCGCTACGCGAGTGGACGCAAACGTTGGTCTGGTCGCCGCTCGATCAGTTGGTGCAGCGTCAGTGGCAGGACGCAGAGCAACGAGGCGAGGAGACGTTCGACTACGACAATCGCGACCGGCTGGTGCACTACACCGCCAACGACCAGGCGGCTCCTGTCGATCCGTTCGGTAATCGCATCGTCGAACAGACCTTCACGTTCAATGAGCTCAGTGGCTATGAACGGGTTTCCAGCCTGTTCCTCGACCATACGCGTGACGAGGCGGCGTTCAGCTATGCCACTGACGATCCTGCCCAGGTGCGTCACATCACGCACACCCACGCTTCCTGGCCCCAATCCATCGAGCTGACCCATGACGAGTGCGGTCGGTTGATCAGCGACACCCTGGGCCGGGTTTTGCATTGGGATGGCCAGGGCCGGCTGATAAAGGTCGATTACCGGAATCGCACGTGCGATTACCGCTACGACCCGCCGGGTCAGCTTTCCGATCGGGTTGTCGATGGCGCCCTGACCCGCAGTTTCTTCAACGACAACCAGCCCACTCATGAACGTGGCGATACCGGTACCTTGCGCCTGGCGGGCGATGGTCAGACCTTCTTTGCGCAGACTCGGCTGGCCGCGGGCGTGCGCCAAGGCACGACTCTGCTCGGTACAGACGCTCAGGGCAGCGTGCGTCTGGAAGCTGACGCAGACGTACGGACCCGCCACTACACCCCGCAGGGAGCCGATCCCGACAGTGAAGAGACCGGGCCTTTCGGTTTTGCGGGGGAGCGCAAGGAGGCCCTGACCGGTTGGTACATTCAAGGCGGCTATCGCCCTTACGATCCTGTGTTAATGAGCTTTTTGAGCCCCGACAGCGAGAGCCCCTTCGGCCGCGGGGGGTTGAACCCCTATGCCTACTGCGCGGGTGATCCCATTAACCGGATCGATCCTGATGGGCATGGCTGGATGACCTGGCTGTTCATCGGTATCACGACTGCAGCGGGCATCGCAGCGACTGTCGCCTCATTCGGCACCGCCAGCCTGGCCTTCGCAACCTTTGCAGCGTATGGATTGGGCGCCCTCACCGCCAGTGAAGTAGTGGCCATTGGTGCTGCAGCCTTAAGCGCTGTTTCACTTGCGTCCGGGGCTGCGGCCAGCGCAATGGAAGTATGGGGCAAGGACGACAAGACCGCCGACATCCTGGGCTGGATATCGTTTGGCACCGGCTTGGGCGAATGGGCAGCATCGTCTGCCAAAGTCGTGAAAATGGCGACCCGATTGAGCCGCTCGGCGGGACGCGCCGCCAACAAAATATTACGGCGAGGGACTATCTATCACGTACAACCCTTGCCTAAGGTCAACTGGCAGCAGAGTTATGCACAGGCCAGAGCTGCTAGCCACCGAGCAGTGAATCATGCCGCAAGGTGGCTACTGACCGAGGGCACGATCAGGGACGAACTCCTCGGCATGCTCATCAAAGAAATTGAATCCTATATCGAGGAAAGGCAGGCCAAAATGCAAGAACAGCGCGCCCAGGCTGCGAGCGACGTCGCCCCCCCGATCCGACCAAGACAGCTGCAGCTGCCGGAGCATCAAGCTGATCGTCCCGACCCTGAGCCCTACTCCGAGCGCGCAGGTCATTTCAAGCTCGATGACACAGGCACTGAAACTGATGCGCCTGGCGCAGGACGTTTCTTTTCCACAGATCAGGCTGCCTTCCTCATTGGCGGCAAATGGCGGTTGCTCCTGACCTGACTCGTCGAACATGGCGCAGGAGCCACCGCCCTATATCGTTATAACCCGATATAGCGATTCAGCCTTCGCTTAGCACCACTTCATATTTGTATATCGCGATAGACAGATATAAAGTTCGCTCCATCGCGATATATCGCTACACGACTTGAGAACGACATGCCTATCGACCTCGACGAAATAATAAAAGCCCTGGCGCACCCTGTTCGCCGCCAGATCCTCGTCTGGCTCAAAGACCCATATGCCTGCTTTCCGGATCAGGATCACTCGCTGGAAAACGGCGTGTGCGCCGGTCAGATCGATCAACGCGCCGGCCTGTCCCAGTCGACCGTCTCCTCGCATCTGGCAACGCTTCAGCGTGCCGGCCTGATCACCAGCAAGAAGTTCGGGCAGTGGCACTTTTTCAAACGCAACGAAGACGTCATTCAGGCGTTTTTGCAGGAACTGGCCGAGCAACTCTGAGCGGCCAGCTCAAACACAGACTTCAGGAGACGCACGTGCCCCTTTCACTACTCATTCTGGCCCTGAGCGCCTTCGCCATCGGGACGACCGAGTTCGTCATCATGGGCCTGCTGCCCGACGTCGCCTCGGACCTGGGCGTCAGCATTCCGGGCGCCGGCTGGCTGGTAACCGGCTATGCGCTGGGCGTAGCCATCGGCGCACCGTTCATGGCGATGGCCACCTCCAGGCTGCCGCGCAAGGCCGCTCTGGTCACGCTGATGGGCATTTTCATCATCGGCAATCTGCTCTGCGCCATCGCGTCGGACTACAACGTGCTGATGTTCGCCCGCGTGGTCACGGCGCTGTGCCATGGCGCGTTTTTCGGCATCGGCTCGGTGGTGGCGGCAGGTCTGGTCCCGGCCAATCGTCGCGCCTCAGCCGTGGCACTGATGTTCACCGGTCTGACCCTGGCCAACGTACTGGGCGTTCCGCTGGGCACCGCGCTGGGCCAGCAGGCCGGCTGGCGCTCGACCTTCTTCGCTGTGACGGTGATCGGTGTGATCGCCTTCATCGGCCTTATCCGTTTTCTGCCCACGCGACACGATGAAGAGAAACTCGACATGCGCGCCGAGCTGGGCGCACTCAAAGGCGCCGGCATCTGGCTGTCGTTGAGCATGACGGCACTGTTCGCCGCGTCGGTGTTCGCACTGTTCACCTACGTTGCGCCGCTGCTGGGCGAAGTCACCGGCGTATCGCCACGGGGCGTGACCTGGACCCTCATGCTGATTGGCCTGGGGCTGACCGTCGGCAACATCATCGGCGGCAAACTGGCGGATCGCCGTCTGGCTGCGACGCTGATCGGCGTGTTCATCACCATGGCGGTGGTCTCGACCCTCCTGAGCTGGACCAGCGTCACGCTGATCCCTGCCGAGGTCACGCTGTTCCTCTGGGCGGTGGCGTGCTTTGCCGCGGTGCCGGCCCTGCAGATCAACGTCGTGACCTTCGGCAAGGAAGCGCCCAACCTGGTATCGACCCTGAACATCGGCGCGTTCAACGTCGGCAACGCCCTTGGCGCATGGGTCGGCGGCAGCGTCATCGCCCACGGCTTCGGCCTCACCAGCGTGCCGCTGGCTGCCGGAGCTCTGGCGGTACTGGCGCTGCTGGTCACCCTGATCAATTTCCGTCAGCGCGGCGACGCCGAGCTGGCTGCTGTCACCCCATGAATTCGAACGACTGCGGATTCATCCACTACTGACTGCTTTGAGGATTTCCCCGATGGCAACAATTTTTGACCCGATCAAACTGGGCGACCTGGAACTGGCCAACCGCATCATCATGGCGCCGTTGACCCGCTGCCGTGCCGATGAAGGCCGAGTGCCCAACGCGATGATGGCCGAGTACTACGTGCAGCGCGCATCGGCCGGCCTGATCATCAGCGAAGCGACCTCCGTCACGCCGATGGGCGTGGGCTATCCGGATACGCCGGGCATCTGGTCCAACGATCAGGTGCGCGGCTGGGGCAATGTCACCAAAGCCGTGCACGCCGCTGGCGGCAAGATCGTCCTGCAACTGTGGCACGTCGGTCGGATTTCACACCCAAGCTACCTGAACGGCGAAGCTCCGGTGGCGCCAAGTGCCATCGCCGCCAAAGGCCACGTCAGCCTGGTTCGTCCGCTGGCTGACTATCCGACGCCACGTGCACTGGAGCTGGCCGAAATCGAAGACGTCGTCGACGCCTACCGGGTCGGTGCCGAGAACGCCAAGGCAGCGGGCTTCGACGGCGTTGAAATCCACGGCGCCAACGGTTATCTGCTCGACCAGTTCCTGCAGAGCAGCACCAACACGCGCACCGATGCCTACGGCGGCTCGCTGGAAAACCGCGCGCGTCTGTTGCTGGAAGTGACCGATGCAGTCGTTGAAGTCTGGGGCGCGGGTCGCGTGGGCGTGCATCTGGCCCCTCGCGCAGACGCACATGACATGGGCGACGACAACCTGGCCGAAACCTTTACCTACGTTGCGAGCGAGCTGGGCAAACGCGGCATCGCCTTCATCTGCGCACGTGAGCGTGAGCTCGATGACAGCCTGGCACCGCGTCTGAAACAGGCTTTTGGCGGCGCGTTCATTGCCAACGAAAAGTTCACCAAAGCAACCGCCAACGAGTGGCTTGCCAGCGGCAAGGCAGACGCTGTGGCGTTCGGCGTGCCGTTCATTGCCAACCCTGACCTGCCAGCGCGTCTGGCCAAAGATGCGCCGCTGAACGAGCCGCATCCCGAGACGTTCTACGCCAAGGGCGCCGAAGGCTATCTGGATTACCCGACGCTGTAAGGCTCCAGGTGGTGAAAGGGCTTGAGGGCTAACAAGGTTTCAGGTTGTTACTCTGATGCCCTTCGGGCCGCTCGCGAGCAAGCTCGCGCCCACATGGATTGGAATGTGCCATGGCCTGAGGAACCGAGCAGGTAGCTTTAGAGGCTGACCACTCGGTCCAACAGAATGGGGGTCGTTGCAAAAAATGTGGGTGCGAGCCTGCTCGCAATCAGGCGCGAAGGGCTTCGATGCAGCAATCCAAAGCCCGATTTAACCTACTGCGGCCGGGCGTTGATCTGCTGCGACAGCGTCTGAATCTGGCTCTGCAAAGTATTCAGGTTGCGCGTCATCTGCCCGCGGAATGCATCGAACTCCGCCGTACTCGCACCCGTGGAAGCGCCTGCCGCCGGACGATTGTCCTGCTCGCTCTTGAGCACGATCATGTCCTGCTCAAGACGCTCGATCGCCTGGCTGTTGTTGCTCTTCTTGAGAGTGGCCACGTCCGCGCTCAGGCTCTTGACCTCGTTGTCCAGACGATCCTGACCCGACTGCGCCGATTTGCTGTCTGCCACCGCCGCTTTCAAGGCGGCCAGTTCAGTCGTCACGGCTTTGAGCTGATCCTGCAACTGCTGATTGACCGCTTGCTGCTGAGCACTCTGCGTGCTGATCTGCTCCAGTCGTTTATCCAGCCCGCCCTGCAGACCGGCCACGCCCTGTTGCTGCTTGCTCTGGTCAGCCAACTGATCCTGCAGCTGCTTGATCTGAGCCTTGAGCGCTTCGCCGCCGCTGTTGGCAACCGATTCGGTCGCGACCACCTTTCCGGAAATATCCTGCAGCCTGCCAGCGGCTTCCTCACTGATGCGCGCGAAGCTTTCCTGCGTGGCGACCAATTGCTGCTCCATCAACGTCACCTGTTGAAAACTCCACCAGCCCAGGCCGCAGAACGCAATGAACAGCGCCCCGATCAAGGCCCACAAGGCGCCGGTACCGGGCGCTTTGACTTTGACGACCGGCGTGGTGCGCGAATACACGGTGGTGCGCTCGCGGGCACCGGCGTCGGGAAGGAAATCATCGTCATCATCTTTGGCACTGAGGCTTGGGACGTCATCGACGTCGTCATACGGATCTTTGCGCATGCGTTTCCCTTTGAAAAAACCGCTGAATCTGAATGGCAGGCAGTATAACCACGGATGCTGACAGCCGTTTACAGCGCCCCGCCGTGCTGCGCTTTCCACCAGCCGCAGAACTCATCGAGCGCGGTCCAGACGCTGACGTTGGGCTGGTAGTCCAGATAATACTGGGCGCGGCTGATATCAAGCGTGAAATCACGCGTCATCACCTGCATCCCCAGTCTGGACAGCGTCGGTTCAGGTCGGCCCGGCCACATCATGCACGCCGCCTCGTTCAGCGCCGCCACGCCATAGGCCAGGCCATAAGAGCGATAACGCGTGACCGGCGGCAATTGCATCTGGCGCATCACGTAATTGACCACATCCCAGATCGGCACCGGCGCGCCGTTGCTGATGTTGTACGCCTTGCCCAGCGCCGAACCGCTGGCGAGCAGGCTGCTGATCAAGGCTTCGTTGAGGTTCTGAATGCTGGTGAAATCGACCTTGTTCAACCCGTTGCCAATGATCGACAGGCGTTTCTTGCGCTGCATCTGCATCAGCCGCGGAAAAATGCTCGTGTCCCCGGCGCCGGTCACGAAGCGCGGGCGCAGCGCAATGACCTCCAGACCGAACTCTTCAGCGCCGAACACTTTCTGCTCAGCCAGATACTTGGTCGCGGCGTAATGATTGTTGAAGCGCTTGGGCACTTGTTCTTCGCGGATATTCAGGTGCGAACGGCCATCGAAATAAATCGACGGCGAGGACAGATGCACCAGCCGCCGCACGCGCTGTTTGAGGCAGGCCTCGACGACGTTTTCGGTGACCTGAACGTTGCCCTTATGAAAGTCCTGCCGACGCCCCCACGTGCCGACCGCCCCGGCGCAATGCACCACGGCTTCGACGTCGTCGCACAGTGCGTGAACCACGTCGGGATCGTTGAGATCGCCCTGAATGAATTCGGCTCCGCGCCGGACCAGATGCTCGACGCCTTCTGCGCGGCGGCCGTTGACCCGAACGCTCAACCCCTGCTCCAGGGCAAAACGCGCGAAGCGCCCGCCGATGAAGCCGCTTGCGCCGGTGACCAGAATCTTCATTTACCGCTCCGTTTGCTTACCGTGTTTCATGCATGAATGCGGGGCCATCCCGCGCTCATAGGATTTGAACCGCTGCCGCCGCCTGATGGCGCGGGAATCAGAGACGCTTAGTGTGTCTGAAGGGGCACCAGCCAACGACCGGCTTTTTTCGCCAGATGTGCAGTCAACTGCGTCAGCAACAGCCCGCCATTGCGCCAATGATGCCAGTACAGCGGGACATCGATGCAGTGATCGGGCACCAGTTCCACCAGACGGCCGCTCGCCAGTTGCTCGCCGACCTGCAGTTCGGGCACCAGTCCCCAGCCCATCCCGGCCTCGGTCATGCGCATGAAGCCTTCGGACGAAGGGCACAAATGGTGTTCGAACCCGCCCTCGACACCCAGCGACGCCAGATAGCGATGCTGGAGAAAATCGTCCGGGCCGAATACCAGCGCCGGCGAGCGCGCAAGCGCCGTGGCGGTGACCCCTTCGGGAAAGTGCCGGGCAATGAATGCCGGACTCGCCAACGCACGATAACGCATCGCGCCAAGCAAAAGACTGCGGGCGCCCGCCACTGGCCGTTCGCTGCCGCACAGGCACGCCGCCACTTCTCCGGCGCGCATGCGCTTGAGGCCGACGTCCTGATCTTCGACCACCAGGTCGGTCAGCAATTGATGTTCTGCGCAAAAATCGCCTACTGCCTGCGCCCACCAGGTGGCCAGACTGTCGGCATTCAGAGCGATACGTAGTCGCTCGGGCGTGCCGCCTTCGTCCAGCGCCGGCACTACGCTTTGCAAGTCCCGTTCAAGCAGACGAACCTGCTGCACATGGTTCAGCAACCTGCGACCGATGTCGGTCGGACTGGGCGGCGTCGCGCGTATCAGCACCGGCTGGCCGACCCGTGCTTCCAGCAATTTGATGCGCTGAGACACCGCTGACTGGGAGAGCCCCAGGACCTGCGCCGCACGCTCGAAACCCGCCTGTTCTATCACCGCAGCGAGCGCTGCCAACAGCTTGTAGTCGAACATCAGTTTTCCTAATGAGCGATCATGTTTATTGGTTTTTCTTATACCGCGTCGGACCCGACAATGGCCACTTCTGTTTAGCGAGATATGTCATGTCCGGTGAAACCTCCCTCGGTGTGCTGCTGCGCAGCATGAGTCCTGAATTGAACGACGGCGATTACGTGTTCTGCAGCGTGCCCGACGTCAGTCATCTGCACGGAACCCAGCCTCTGGGCAGCTTTCGCGAGCGCGAAGGCATGACGGTCATTCTTGAACGCCAGCAAGCCTGGGCGCTGGGACTTGATTCGGCTTATGTGATGGCGTGGATCACCCTGACTGTGCACTCGTCACTGGAAGCCGTCGGACTGACCGCCGCCTTCGCCACGGCGCTGGGCAATGCGGGGATCAGTTGCAACGTCATCGCGGGGTTCTATCACGATCATCTTTTCGTCGGTAGGGACGATGCGCACAGAGCGCTGGCCGTTCTGCGTGAGCTGGCGAAGAACGCCCACTGATCCGACTCGGGAGCCAACTACCATGTGGCAAAGCTATCTCAACGGGCTGCTGGTGGCCGGCGGTCTGATCATGGCCATCGGCACACAGAACGCGTACGTCCTTGCGCAAAGCCTGCGCCGCGAGCATCACGTCTCGGTCGCGGTGCTGTGTATCGTGTGCGACGCGGTTCTGGTGGCCGCCGGTGTATTCGGGCTGGCCAACGTGCTCGCGCACAACGCCGCGTTGTTAGCGGTGGCGCGCTGGGGCGGCGTGGTGTTCCTGCTGTGGTACGGGGCGAAGGCGCTGCGTCGCGCCCTTTCGCCGCAAAGCCTGGCGCAGGGCGACGCCAATGGTCAGCGCTCGCGTCGCGCCGTTCTGCTGACCGCACTGGCGGTAACGCTGCTCAATCCGCACGTCTACCTCGACACCGTTCTGTTGATCGGTTCGCTCGGAGCCCAGCAAGCCGTGCCCGAAGCCTATGTGGTGGGCGCTGCGAGCGCGTCGCTGTTGTGGTTTTCGACTCTGGCGCTGGGCGCGGCGTGGCTGGCGCCGTGGCTGGCACGCCCGACGACGTGGCGACTGCTGGATCTGATGGTGGCGGTCATGATGTTCAGCGTGGCATTGCAGCTGGTCCGCTCGGCGTGAACCTGGAATTGATTGCAATGCTCTGGAACCTCTATCCCACACAGTTGTTGCGTGGTTAAGGGCCGGGGCCGGTGCTATGATCCAGCCCCTGCGTCGCAAAGAGTATAAAACTCGCCGGCGTATGTTCTGTCTGGCCGCCCGTGATCGGCCTTGCGCAAACCGCAACTGACCTGATTAGGAGAATTACCATGGCTTTCGAATTGCCGCCGCTGCCGTACGCTCATGACGCTCTGGCACCGCACATCTCCAAGGAAACTCTGGAATACCACCACGACAAGCACCACAACACCTACGTCGTGAACCTGAACAACCTGGTGCCAGGCACCGAGTTCGAAGGCAAATCCCTGGAAGAAATCGTCAAGACCTCCTCGGGCGGTATCTTCAACAACGCAGCCCAGGTCTGGAACCACACCTTCTACTGGAACTGCCTGGCCCCTAACGCCGGCGGTCAGCCAACTGGCGCACTGGCAGATGCCATCAACGCTGCGTTCGGTTCCTTCGACAAGTTCAAGGAAGAATTCAGCAAGACCTCCATCGGCACGTTCGGCTCCGGCTGGGGCTGGCTGGTGAAGAAAGCTGACGGCTCCCTGGCACTGGCCAGCACCATCGGTGCCGGCAACCCGCTGACCAGCGGCGACACCCCGCTGCTGACCTGCGACGTGTGGGAACACGCTTACTACATCGACTACCGTAACCTGCGTCCAAAATACGTCGAAGCATTCTGGAACCTGGTGAACTGGAAGTTCGTCGCTGAACAGTTCGAAGGCAAAAACTTCACCGCCTGATGACTGACTCACACAAAAAACCCGGCCTGGCCGGGTTTTTTTTCGCCTTCTGTTCATCCTTTATGTATTGTCAGAAAGCGATAGCGGACTAATATCAGCTGACGCCCATTCGACGAAACGAGGCTCAAGTTCCGCCCACTGTCTACCGACACAGTAGTGATAGCCTTACGTGCCTGCATGTGAAACGTTATCCGAATCATACGAGTCATGCGTTAACCAGGACGCTTGACCCGAAGGCCTGCAATGTCAATGCTTGCAAGCAGTCGCCCCGCTATCAGCATGGATGAAGGAATGCCCATTTGAAGCTGGAACTCAAAAACAGCTTGTCGGTAAAGCTGCTGCGCGTCGTGCTGCTTTCGGCACTGATCGTCGGCGTTGTGCTCAGTTGTGCGCAGATCGTCTACGACGCGTACAAGACCCGACAAGCTGTCGCCACCGATGCCGCGCGGATCCTCGACATGTTCCGCGACCCGTCTACGCAGGCTGTCTACAGCCTGGACCGTGAGATGGGCATGCAGGTCATCGAGGGGCTGTTCCAGGACAAGGCCGTGCGCATGGCGTCCATCGGTCATCCCAATGAGACCCTGCTGGCAGAAAAAACCCGCGACCTCAAGGCATCCCCTACCCGCTGGCTGACCGACCTGATCCTCGGCCAGGAGCGCAGTTTCACCACGCAACTGGTGGGCCGCAGCCCGTACAGCGAGTATTACGGCGATTTGCGCATTACCCTCGACACCGCCACTTACGGCGAAGGCTTTCTGATCAACTCGATGATCATCTTCATCTCAGGCGTGCTGCGCGCGCTGGCGATGGGCCTGGTGCTTTATCTGGTCTATCACTGGCTGCTGACCAAACCGCTCTCGCGAATCATCGAACACCTGACCAGCATCAACCCCGATCGTCCCAGCGAGCACCAACTTCCATTGCTCAAGGGCCACGAGAAAAACGAGCTGGGCATCTGGGTCAATACGGCGAACCAACTGCTGGCATCCATCGAGCGCAACACCCATTTGCGCCATGAGGCCGAGTCGAGCCTGCTGCGCATGGCGCAGTACGACTTCCTAACCGGGCTGCCCAATCGCCAGCAATTGCAGCAGCAACTGGACAAAATCCTCATCGACGCCGGCAAGGTGCAACATCGCGTGGCGGTGCTGTGCGTGGGTCTGGACGATTTCAAAGGCATCAACGAGCAGTTCAGTTATCAGGCGGGCGACCAACTGCTGCTCGCGCTGGCCGATCGCCTGCGCAGTCACAGCGGAAGACTCGGTGCGCTGGCACGTCTGGGCGGCGATCAGTTCGCGCTGGTTCAGGCCGACATCGAGCAACCATATGAAGCCGCTGAGCTTGCGCAGAATATCCTCGACGACCTCGAAGCGCCTTTCGCCGTGGAGAACGAGGAGATCCGGCTGCGCGCGACCATCGGCATCACGTTATTCCCGGAAGATGGCGACAGCACCGAGAAGCTGCTGCAAAAAGCCGAACAGACCATGACGCTGGCCAAGACCCGCTCGCGCAACCGGTATCAGTTCTATATCGCCAGCGTCGACAGCGAGATGCGCCGACGTCGCGAACTGGAAAAAGACCTGCGCGAAGCGCTGGTGCGCAATCAGTTTCATCTGGTGTATCAGCCTCAGATCAGCTACCGCGATCAACGCGTGGTGGGCGTCGAGGCGTTGATTCGCTGGATTCATCCGGAACATGGCTTTGTGCCGCCGGATCAGTTCATCCCGCTGGCCGAGCAGAATGGCACCATCATCGCCATCGGCGAGTGGGTGCTCGACCAGGCCTGCAAACAGCTGCGCGAGTGGCATGACCAGGGCTTTACCGATCTGCGCATGGCGGTGAACCTGTCCACCGTGCAGTTGCACCACTCCGAGCTGCCTCGTGTGGTCAACAACCTCCTGCAGATCTACCGTTTGCCGCCCCGCAGTCTGGAGCTGGAAGTCACTGAAACCGGCCTGATGGAAGACATCAGCACCGCCGCTCAGCATCTGCTCAGCCTGCGCCGCTCCGGTGCGCTGATCGCCATCGACGACTTCGGCACCGGGTACTCGTCATTGAGTTACCTGAAAAGCCTGCCGCTGGACAAAATCAAGATCGACAAGAGCTTCGTTCAGGACCTGATCGACGACGATGACGACGCCACGATCGTGCGCGCGATCATCCAGCTGGGTAAGAGCCTGGGCATGCAGGTGATTGCCGAAGGGGTCGAAACGACGGAGCAAGAGGCGTACATCATTTCCGAGGGCTGCCACGAAGGTCAGGGTTACTTCTACAGCAAACCATTGCCCGCCCGTGAATTGCTGTCGTATCTGAAGCAGGCGCAACGTACTCACGTCGGCGTGTTGTAAGCTCAGGTCACCGGCCTGCAGGAACCCGCTCCTGCAAGATGACGGGCTCCGAATCCTTGTAACAGCTTGAAATATCTCCCCTCGCCAGTAAGGGCGTTTTGCCTTTACACGGAATGCAAATCCTTCGCATTATGTCGCAGCTTTTTTGGCGCTCGCCAACGCTCACATACTCTTTCGACGCAGGATTCCGTCATGATTCGTACGCCTCTGGCAACCGCTAGTCTGCTGGCCCTCGCTATTTCTCTGGCCGGCTGTGACCAAGGCAAGGACAAGCCCGCCGCCGCCGCACCGACGCCCGCAGCGGCAGCCTCCGCACCCGCCGCTCCCGCTGCCGCCCCCGCCCAGACAGACGAGTCCACCACCAAGGCAGTGGTCGCGAATTACGCCAGCATCGTGTTTGCCGTGTTCAGCGACGCCGAGTCAACCGCGAAGAAACTGGGCACGGCCGTCGACGCCTTCCTCGCATCACCCAACGATCAAACGCTCAAAGCGGCCCGCGACGCCTGGACCGCAGCCCGCGTGCCTTACATGCAAAGTGAAGTCTTCCGTTTCGGCAACACCCTGATTGATGACTGGGAAGGTCAGGTCAATGCCTGGCCGCTGGACGAAGGCCTGATCGACTATGTGGCCAAGGATTATCAGCACGCCCTGGGCAACCCTGGCGCAACCGCCAACATCATCGCCAACACCTCGGTACAGGTCGGCGAAGACAAGGTCGATGTCACCGAAATCACCCCGGAAAAGCTTGCGAGCCTTAATGAGCTGGGTGGCTCCGAAGCCAACGTTGCCACTGGCTATCACGCCATCGAATTCCTGCTCTGGGGTCAGGATCTGCATGGCACGGGCCCAGGCGCGGGTGAGCGCCCGGCCAGCGATTACATCGAAGGTCAAGGCGGCACGGGAGGTCATAACGACCGTCGTCGCGCGTACCTGAAAGCCGTGACACAGCTGCTGATCAGCGACCTCGAAGAGATGGTCAACAACTGGAAACCCGGCGTGGCCGACAACTACCGGGCAACGCTGGAAGCCGAGCCTGCCGAAAGCGGCCTGCGCAAAATGCTGTTCGGCATGGGCAGCCTGTCGCTGGGCGAACTGGCCGGCGAGCGTATGAAGGTCGCACTGGAGGCCAACTCCAGCGAAGACGAACACGACTGCTTCAGCGACAACACCCACAATTCCCACTTCTATAACGGCCTGGGCATCCGCAACGTCTATCTGGGCGAGTACACCCGCGTGGATGGCAGCAAGGTCAGCGGGGCGAGCCTCTCTTCCCTCGTCGCCAAAGCGGACGCCGCCACCGATGCCACACTGCGTGCAGACCTGGACGACACCCAGGCCAAGCTGCAAGTCATCGTCGATCATGCGAACAAGGGCGAGCACTTCGACCAGTTGATCGCCGCTGGCAACACTGCCGGTAATCAAGTGGTGCGTGACGCCATCGGTGCGTTGGTCAAACAGACCGGCGCGATCGAGCAGGCCGCAGGCAAACTGGGCATCACGGACCTGAACCCGGACAACGCCGACCACGAGTTCTGACAAATCGGGCGGTGCCTGTTCGCCGCCCGTTCAAGCGAACGACAAACCAATGCCGACCCGGTCACGGGCCGGCATTTTTTTTGTCATTCGAAGGCTGGAAACACCTCACACGCGACCGAATTTGAGGATCGATCCGTAAGGTTTGTAAGGCATTTCCTGTTCGCTCGCCGTCGGATTGAACGCCCTTCCCACGCCGTCGATCATGCGTACTTCCTTGACCCCATCCCATCCAGGAGGAGACAGACAGTGCCCAAGAGAGACAAGAAAAGGCGCCGCGTCAGCAAGCAGAAAGCCAACGATTACGGCATCCATCTGTTGGTCGGCATCAAGGGGCCTCGAGCCTGGAAAGTGACGCTCTATCGCGATGGCAAAACCTTCAACCGACTGTTCTCATTCTCCCGCTATGGCGGTCGCGAAGCGGCGCGCAAGGCAGCCGACGCATGCCGCGATCAACTGCTCCTGAGCCATCTGCCCAGACTCAGCCGCGATATTCGTCAGCGCATCATCGCCACCAACACCAGCGGACATCCCGGAGTGCATTACCGCTGCTACACCGGCGTCGCCTATTGGGTCGCGCGGACAACACTGCGCAACGGCAGCAGCGTCACCAAGTCGTTCCGGGTCGAGTATTACGGCTACGAGCGGGCCAAGGAGCTGGCCATCCGGGAGCGAGAGCGACAGCTCGACGGCATTGGCGACTACCGCTCATTCAAGGTGGTCGAAGGCGAACGGCGGCTTATGCAACTGCTGGTGGAAAACCCCACACTGGAGATCGCCGGCACCTGAACTTGCCGATTGATCGCGCTCGATCGGCGAATTGGTAACAACACATTGCGAGAGGCACTTACAAACGCAAATCCCTCTTATTCATCAAAGTCGGGGCTGGTAAGCTTGCTCGCCCCGATTTCCAGCCCTTTGCAGGATCTGTATGACTGCGCGGTCCCGTTCCTCGTTATTCCTGCTCGTGGCCATGGCCATTGGCGGGTGCGATGACGCCCCGCGTTTCAGCACCGCCGAACCCGGCGAGGCCCAGTCCGCCGGCGCGGCCACCGTCAACAAAAGCGACCGCAACGCCTTCTCCATGCCTTCTGCCAACCTGTCGCCATCCCGGCGCCTGGACTTCAGCGTGGGCAACAGTTTTTTCCGCAGCCCTTGGGTCATCGCGCCGGCCACGACGACCGCCCGCGACGGCCTCGGCCCGCTGTTCAATACCAATGCCTGTCAGAACTGCCACATCAAGGATGGCCGTGGTCATCCTCCCGAGGCAGGAGCCGACAACGCCGTGTCGATGCTGGTGCGCCTGTCGATCCCCAATGACCCCGCATTCGCCCGGCAGATCGAACAACTGGGGCTGACACCCGAACCCGTTTACGGCACTCAGTTGCAGGACATGGCCATTCCCGGTGTCCCGCCGGAAGGCAAGGTGCGGGTCGAATACGACTCGATGACCCTGCACTTCCGCGACGGCACGCCGGTGCAACTGCGCCGCCCTACCCTGCAGATCACCCAGCTCGGGTACGGCCCGATGCACCCGCAGACCCGCGCATCGGCGCGCATTGCCCCGCCCATGATCGGCCTGGGCCTGCTCGAGGCAATCCCTGAGGCGGCGATTCTCGCCAACGCTGATCCCGAGGACAAAAAAGGCACCGGCATCACCGGCACGCCCAACCGAGTCTGGGACGATGCGCAGCAAAAAGCCGTGCTTGGGCGGTTCGGCTGGAAGGCCTCGCAGCCCAGCGTCAATCAGCAGAATGCCCACGCCCTGGCGGGCGACATGGGGCTGACATCCCGTCTGAAGCCAGCCGACGATTGCACCTCGACGCAAACGGCCTGCTTGGCTGCGCCCAATGGCGAGGGGCCAGATGGCGAACCTGAAGTCAGCGACAACATCCTGCGACTGATGACCTTCTATACGCGCAATCTGGGTGTTCCCGCGCGCCGTGACGTCGCCGACCCGCAAGTGCTGGCGGGCAAGAACCTGTTCTTCAAGGCCGGCTGTCAGCAATGCCACACGCCACAGTTCACCACTTCCGCCGATGCCGCCGAACCTGAGCTGGCCAACCAGGTGATCCGGCCCTACACCGATCTGTTGCTCCACGACATGGGCGAGGGCCTGGCCGACAACCTCAGCGAGTTTCAGGCCAGCGGCCAGCAATGGCGCACACCGCCGCTGTGGGGCATCGGCCTGACGCAGACGGTCAGCGGCCATACCCGGTTTCTGCATGACGGGCGCGCCCGCAACCTGATGGAAGCGGTGCTCTGGCATGGCGGCGAGGCGTTGCCCGCACAGCGCCAGGTGCTGGCCTTCGATGCCCAGCAACGTGCGGCGCTGCTGGCGTTCCTGAATTCTCTATAACGTTTTTCAAAGATAAGGAGTCGGGCATGTTCCGTCCCAAGCTGTTGTTCACCAGTCTGGCCGCCCTCGCGCTCGGCGCCTGCGCGCCTTCCGACCCGCAGGCGGTGACGTCGGCAGCCATCGCCAAACAGGTGATCCTGCCGACCTACAGCCGCTGGGTGGATGCAGACAGGCAGCTGGCGGTCAGCGCGTTGGCCTACTGTGAGGGCAAATCCGATCTGGACACCGCGCGCGCTGACTTTCTGCATGCGCAAAAAGCCTGGGCCGAGCTGCAACCGCTGTTGATCGGTCCCTTGGCCGAGGGCAATCGTGCGTGGCAGATTCAGTTCTGGCCAGACAAGAAAAACCTCGTCGGGCGTCAGGTCGAGCAACTGGTCACCGCTCAGCCGCAGATCACTGCCGATGCGCTGGCGAAATCCAGCGTGGTGGTCCAGGGCCTGTCGGCCTACGAATACATTCTCTTCGACGCCAACATCGACATGGCCAACGCCGAACAGAAAAGCCGCTATTGCCCGCTGCTGATCGCCATCGGCGAGCGTCAGAAAGCCTTGGCCGAAGACATCCTCAACAGCTGGAACAACAGCGACGGCATGCTCGCGCAGCTGAGCAAATTCCCCAACCAGCGCTACGCTGACGCTCACGAAGCGATTGCCGAATTGCTGCGCGTGCAAGTGACTGCGCTGGACACGCTGAAGAAGAAACTCGGTACGCCACTGGGTCGCCAGACCAAAGGCATGCCGCAACCTTTCCAGGCCGAAGCGTGGCGCAGCAAGGCGTCCCTGAGCAGCCTGCAGGCGAGCCTCGCCAGCGCCGAAACCGTCTGGTCGGGTGTCGACAACAAAGGTTTGCGTGGCCTGTTGCCCGCCGGGCAGAAGCCGTTGGCCGACAAGATCGACGCGGCTTACGCAGAGAGCCGCAAGCAGCTCGCCGCGTTGAAACCGCCCCTGGCGGATTTGCTGGCCACTGAAGAAGGCCGTCAGCAATTGAACGCTTTTTACGACAGCCTGAACGTCGTCCATCGCCTGCATGAAGGCGAACTGGCCAAGGCGCTGGGCATTCAGTTAGGTTTCAACGCCAACGATGGTGACTGATATGTTGCGACGTCAGGCTCTGGCCCTCGGCAGTCTCGTGCTCAGCGCCTGCACGCTGGGCGGCTGGACGCTTTTCAGGAAAAAGGGCGAAAGCCCGCTGCTGTTGTCCGCCCGGGACGGCAGCGACGGGCAGCACTACGCCGTGGGCTATCGCGTGGATGGCACTCAGGTGTTCGCCACCGCCGTCGCCCAGCGTTGCCACGACATCATCAACCATCCGCACCGGCCGCTGGCGCTGTTCGTCGCGCGCAGGCCGGGGACGCAAAGCTACCTGATCGACCTGCGCGACGGGCGTCTGCTGCAAACCATCACATCGCGACCGAACCGGCATTTCTACGGCCACGCGGTCATCCACCAGAGCGGCGAATGGCTCTACGCCACTGAAAACGACACGCGTGATCCGGGCCGTGGCCTGCTGGGCATCTACCGTTTCGTCGGTGACCGGCTGGAGCATGCCGGTGAGATGCCGACCCACGGCATCGGCCCGCATCAGGTGTCATGGATGCCGGATGGCGAGACGCTCGTGGTCGCCAACGGTGGCATCCGGACCGAGGCGGAAAGCCGCGTCGAAATGAACCTCGATGCGATGGAGCCCAGCCTTGTGCTGATGCAGCGAGACGGCACGTTACTGAGCAAGGAAACGCTTTCGCAACAGATGAACAGCGTGCGGCACATGGCGATCGCCAGCGACGGCACGGTTGTCGCCGGTCAGCAGTTCATGGGGCCCTCTCACGAGTCAGCCGAGTTGCTGGCGATCAAGCGTCCGGGCCAGCCGTTCCAGGCATTCCCGGTTGCCGCGCAGCAGCTGCAGTCGATGGCGCATTACACCGCCAGCGTGGCGATACACGACGAATTGCGGCTGGTCGCGCTGACTGCGCCGAGGGGCAACCGCTTCTTTATCTGGGACCTGGACAGCGGCGCACTTCGCCTGGACGCGTCACTGCCTGATTGCGCAGGCGTCGGCGCGGTCGCGGACGGGTTCGTCGTGACCTCGGGCCAGGGTCGCTGCCGGTTTTACGACTGCCGCCAGAACACATTGGTCGCCCAGCCACTGGCATTGCCTTCGGGATTGTGGGACAACCATCTGCATCTGGTGTGAGTGGGACAGGGGTTGCCTTGGGATTGCGACTTTGATGCCTGCGGGCATCAAAATGAGTGGTTCAAATCAACGCCTGAGCCCGTAGGGCATCGAGTTTCCAAGGAAGTGAAATATGTTGCGTCGCCGCATGGTGATCATGTTGGGAGTCGTGTTGATCGTGGTGCTCGCCTTGGGTGGCTACAAGGCGTTTTCGATCTACCAGCAGATACAGCAATTCAGCGCTCCGAAGCCGCCGATCAATGTGGCGGTCGCTGTGGCCGAAGAACGCGCGTGGCAGAACCGGCTGCCGGCCATCGGCACGCTCAAGGCATTGCAAGGTGTCGATCTGGCACTGGAGATCGCCGGCACGGTGAGGGCTGTGCAGTTCGAATCCGGGCAGAAGGTCAAGGTCGGCCAACCGCTGGTGCAACTCGACAGCGATGTTGAAAAAGGTTTGTTGGGTACTGCCGAAGCGGACTTGGGGCTCGCCCAGGTCGACTACGCCCGCGGCAGCAAGCTGGTGGGCGACTCGGCCATTTCCCGAGGCGAATTCGACAAGCTCGCCGCGACCCAGAAGAAAGCGGCGGCTACCGTGGCGCAACTGAATGCCTCGCTCGCCAAGAAACGAATTCTGGCGCCCTTCAGCGGCACCATCGGCATCCGCCAGGTGGACGTCGGCGACTATCTCGCCAGCGGCACGGTGATCGCCACCCTTCAAGACCTCACCAGCCTTTACGCCGACTTCTATGTACCGGAACAAATGGTGCCCAGACTCGCCATCGGCCAGCAGGTGCAAGTCAGCGTTTCGGCGTATCCGGACAGCGTGTTCACCGCCAGCATCAGCGCGATCAACCCCAGGGTCGAGGACACGACGCGCAATGTGCTGGTCCGCGCCACGCTGCCCAATCCCGACAGCAAGCTGCTGCCGGGCATGTTCGCCAACCTGCAAGTGCTGCTCGGTGAGGACAGCCGGCAACTGGTGCTGCCCGAAAGCACGATCACCTACACGCTCTACGGCAACTCGGTGTACGTCGTCGTTCCTAAAAAAGGCAGCGACGGCGAGCCGGAAAAAGATGCCAAGGGCGAACCGCAGCTCATCGTCGAACGGCGCTTCGTCACCACCGGCGAGCGTCGCGGCGGTCAGGTCATCATCAGCAAGGGCCTGCAACCGGGCGAGCAAGTGGTGACCGGTGGCCAGCTCAAACTCGACAACGGCGCCGCCGTCGCCATCAGTGCCGATCAGGCAGCACCCGCCGAGCAGAACTCTCAGCCCAAGGCTGATTGATCGGCTGACTGTCCAAGGAGCATTCATGGCATTCACAGACCCGTTCATCCGCCGTCCGGTGCTCGCCAGCGTGATCAGCCTGCTGATCGTGTTGCTGGGTTTCCAGGCCTTCAACAAGCTGACCATCCGCCAGTACCCGCAGATGGAAAACGCGTTGATCACCGTGACCACGGCGTATCCCGGCGCCAATGCCGAAACCATTCAGGGCTATATCACGCAACCTTTGCAGCAAAGTCTGGCAAGCGCTGAAGGCATCGACTACATGACGTCGGTGAGTCGACAGAATTTTTCGGTCATCTCCATCTACGCGCGCATCGGCGCCAACAGCGACCGGCTTTATACCGAACTGCTGGCCAAGGCCAACGAGGTAAAGAACAAGCTGCCGCAGGACGCCGAAGATCCGGTCCTGACCAAAGAAGCGGCCGACGCCTCGGCGCTGATGTACATCAGTTTCTACAGCGCCGAACTGAATAACCCACAGATCACCGATTACCTGTCGCGGGTCATTCAACCGAAGCTGGCCACCCTGCCGGGGATGGCCGAAGCCGAGATTCTCGGCAATCAGGTCTTCGCCATGCGCCTGTGGCTCGACCCGGTAAAATTGGCGGGTTTCGGCCTGAGCGCCAATGACGTCACTGACGCAGTGCGCAAGTACAACTTCCTTTCGGCGGCCGGTGAAGTAAAAGGCGAATACGTCGTCACCAGCGTCAACGCCACAACGGATCTGAAATCCCCGGAAACCTTCGCCGCGATACCGCTGAAAACCGTGGGCGACAGTCGCGTGTTGTTGGGCGATGTGGCCCGCGTGGAGATGGGCGCGGAAAACTACGACACCGTCAGCTCGTTCGACGGCACGCCCTCGGTGTACATCGGCATCAAGGGCACGCCCAGCTCCAACCCGCTGGATGTGATCAAGGAGGTGCGGCGGATCATGCCGGAGCTCGAAGCCCAGTTGCCGCCGAGCCTGAAAGCCTCCATCGCCTACGATGCCACGCTGTTCATTCAGGCATCGATTCACGAGGTCGTGAAAACGCTGATCGAAGCCGTGCTGATCGTCATCGTCGTGGTCTTCCTGTTCCTCGGCGCGCTGCGCTCGGTGCTGATCCCGGTCATTACCATCCCGCTCTCGATGATCGGCGTGCTGTTCTTCATGCAGATGATGGGCTATTCCATCAACCTGCTGACGCTGCTGGCGATGGTGCTCGCCATCGGTCTGGTGGTGGACGACGCGATTGTCGTGGTCGAGAACATCCATCGGCACATCGAAGAAGGCAAGACGCCGCTGAATGCCGCCCTTGAAGGCGCGCGCGAGATCGCCATGCCGGTGGTGTCGATGACGATCACCCTGGCGGCGGTGTACGCCCCCATCGGCTTCCTCGAAGGGCTCACCGGTGCGCTGTTCAAGGAGTTCGCCCTGACGCTGGCCGGGGCCGTGGTGATTTCCGGCATCGTGGCGCTGACGCTGTCGCCGATGATGTGCGCCCTGCTCCTGCGACACGACGAGAACCCGAGCGGCCTGGCGCATAAGCTCGATCAGGTCTTCGAGGGCTTGAAAGTGCGCTACCAGCGCCTGCTGCACGGGACGTTGAACACCCGAGCGGTGGTGATCGTCTTCGCTGTACTGGTGCTGTGCCTGATCCCGGTGTTCCTCAAGTTCAGCCAGTCGCAACTGGCCCCTGACGAAGATCAGGGCATCATTTTCATGATGGCGACGTCGCCGCAGCCGACCAACCTCGATTACATGAACCGCTACACGGATCAGTTCATCGAGATCTTCAAGGCGTTTCCCGAGTACTACTCGTCGTTCCAGATCAACGGCTTCAACGGCGTGCAGACGGGTGTGGGTGGCTTCCTGCTCAAGCCGTGGGATGAACGCAGCCGCACGCAGATGGAATTGCTGCCCGAGGTCCAGGCCAAGCTGAACAGCATCACCGGCCTGCAGATTTTCGGCTTCAACCTGCCTTCCCTGCCCGGCACCGGAGAAGGCCTGCCGTTTCAGTTCGTGGTCAACACGCCCAATGATTACGCGGCGCTGCTGGAAGTGGTCGACCGGATCAAGAAGCGCGCGGCGGATTCGGGCAAGTTCGCGTTTCTGGACATCGATCTGGCGTTCGACAAGCCGGAAGTGGTGGTCGATATCGACCGCGCCAAGGCCGCACAGATGGGCGTGTCGATGCAGGACCTGGGCGCGAGCCTGGCGACATTGCTGGGCGAGGCGGAGATCAACCGCTTCACCATCGATGGCCGAAGCTACAAGGTCATCGCTCAGGTTGAGCGGGCGTTTCGGGACAATCCCCAGTGGCTCACCAACTACTACGTGAAGAACGCGGAAGGCAAAATGCTGCCGCTTTCGACGCTCATATCAGTCAGCGACAGGGCAAGGCCGCGCCAGCTCAATCAGTTTCAGCAACTGAACGCCGCGATCATTTCCGGTTTTCCACTGGTAAGCCAGGGCGAGGCGATCGAGTTGGTCAGGCAGATCGCCAGTGAGGAAGCACCTCCCGGCTTTTCCTACGATTACGCCGGCGCCTCCCGACAATACGTTCAGGAGGGCAATGCACTGTGGGTGACGTTCGGGCTGGCGCTGGCGATCATCTTCCTGGTGCTGGCGGCGCAGTTCGAGAGTTTCCGCGATCCGCTGGTCATTCTGGTCACGGTGCCGCTGTCGATTTGCGGCGCGCTGATTCCGCTGTTTCTGGGGATTTCGACGCTGAACATCTACACCCAGGTCGGGCTGGTGACGCTGATTGGATTGATCAGCAAACACGGCATCCTGATCGTCGAGTTCGCCAATCAATTGCGCCGCGACAAAGGCCTCACGGCGCGTGAAGCCGTGGAAGAAGCCGCCGCGATCCGACTGCGCCCTGTGCTGATGACCACTGCAGCCATGGTGTTCGGCATGGTGCCGTTGATCCTCGCGACCGGCGCCGGCGCGGTCAGCCGTTTCGACATCGGCCTGGTGATTGCCACAGGGATGTCGGTCGGCACGTTGTTCACCCTGTTTGTGTTGCCGTGTGTGTATGCGTTGTTGGCTTCTCGGGCGTCACGTTGATGCCTTCTGGACTTGGAGTCGGCAGAGTAAGCATTTCTAGCGAACGGCAGGCCCTGAACCAATCAAAATAAAAAGGCCCCGATGTTCGGGGCCTTTTGGTCCGGTGGTTGTATCAATGCTGCGGCCCCGTTCCTTGTGCCAGGCCAAACATCAACAACAGCAGATCATGATCGGGTTGGGCCGAAGCAACAGCCTTGGTCCGAGGCAAAGGACAGGCCCCTTCGCCATGCACAGCACTCAGAATCTTCGGCCCGGGCTGATCCCAGGCAGCCAGGGCAATGGAAGTGACTCCCAACGCCCCGATCAAAAACAAACCTCGTGCCATTTCTAACTTCATCGATCTAAACCTTTGATGGAGCTGCCAAACGCGGTTTCGTAAAAGTAGACTAGCTTGCTCCAATCTGCAGGTTTGAACGACGAGTGGCGACGCAGTTGTTTCATGTCGTGCTGAGCGGCGGCGTAGGCGGTCATTCGCTGTCGGCATTTCTCAAGATCGAGCAGCGCGACCTCAGGCTTGGCATCCGCGCCTTCGCCGACGACGCGCACGAACACATGCTTGATGTAGATGCAGCTGTGCTGCCAGCGCCCCTTGTGCATGCGAGCCAGATTGCCGGCCAGTTCCTTGAGCATCTGCTCATAAACGGCTTCGCCGTACTGCTCGCGACCGCCCGCTTCCAGCCACTTCTCGAATTCGACGTAGCCGTCCAGAGAAGCGGTGACCAGCAGCGCACGCCACTCGTTGTTTTCATCGCGCTCTGCCCCGCAGAACACCATGCGTGGGACGTTGACGTTCAGGTGGTGCAGGCCTTCCAGTGCGTCACGCTCGCGAAGCACCGTCGGACGACCGAACGGGTGCAGCCAGCTGCGATAGATGTGGCCGGTCTGGCGCTTCACGTACAGCAGGCGACCATTCTCTGAAACGACGCGCTGCACACCACTCTCACCGCCCCGGCGAACGTTGGGCTCTTCCACCCATTCGCCCCGGGTGTTCCAGAAGTAGGCGAAACGGTCCTTGGCAGGAACGGTAAACTCTGCAGCGAAATCCACGGCCATCCTGTTACCTCTTACGTAATAGATACACACGCCACATGGCGTACATCGGCAGGAAATCCAGTCGTTCCTGGATACGGAATCCTGCCTGTTGAAATTCAGCTTCGACCGTATCGACCGGTAACACAAAACGATTCTGGAAATCGTGCGGGTTTCGGGTCTTCTCAGCGCGCTTGCGTTTCCAGGCTTTGAAATTGCCATCAACCCACAGCGAGACGATCACGCTGTCTCGGGTCACCCGATGAAACTCCTTCAGCAACACCGCCCTGTCCTCGGCTTTACCGATATGGTGCAGCAGGCGCATGGAAAAAATACTGTCGACTGCGTTATCCGGCATGTCGATGGCGAATGCAGATGTCTGCAAGGGTTGTACCCGTTTCACCACGTCGGCCGGCTGAGACTCGCAGGCAATCTTGACCATGGAGGCCGAGTTGTCTGCGCCGATGATCACGCGGTTCTCTTTTTCTGCCAATACGGGCCAGAAACGACCCGCACCACACGGCAAGTCCAGCACCAGCCCCGGCTCACCTGCCAGCGCCAGCGCACGACGCGCCAGCTGCTTGTCCCGGCGATCAGACAACCGTCGAGCCAGTCCGTCCTTGTGTTTGTGCAAATATTTTTTCGCGTGTTCGTCGTCGTACTTGCGCGAGAAATCCAGCTCGATCCGCTTGCTCATGGGTGCATCTCCTGAAGTTGACTCCGCTAAACTAGGCAGAGCAGCGTCATCGGCAGGTAATGCTGGTGTGAAAAAAGCGTCGAAAAAGCGGGCCAAATGTTACGGGGTTTTTCAAGACGATAGGGCTAGCATATAGCCATATCGCGTCAGATCCCTGCAACATTTCATTTTGGCCATTTGCATTCAACGCAATCGGCTGTCACTGCCGGTCCGATCGCATGTCCACGCTGAAGCGGCAGCCGTTAGGCTCCATGGTGTCGAGCGTAACGGTCCATCCCTGGTTCTCGCAGATCCGCTGGACCAGCGACAGCCCCAGCCCCAGCCCTTCTCCGCGCTTCTCGTTGCCGCGCACGAACGGCTGAAACATCGCTTCGCGCTTCTCCTCGGGAATGCCCACACCGGAATCTTCCACCATGAAGCCTTCGTCTCGCAGCGTCAGGCGAATGAAGCCCTGATCGGTGTAGTGCAAGGCGTTACGCAGCAGGTTGCCCATCACCGCATACAGGAACGTAGCGTTGTAGGGTTTGTCTGATGGATCCGCAGGACAGTACTCCAGCTTCAACCCCTTGGTCTCGATCGGCTCTCGCCACAGGTTGATCAATTGCTGCGCGGCGCCTTGCAACGTCAGCTGAGGGTGCATGCCGGCGTCATCGCGCTGGGTACGAGCCAGCATGAGGAACGTCTGCACCAGATCGCGCATCTCTTCGCACGCCCGCGCCACCCGCTCGACCTGCGCCCTGGCCCGCTGATCCAGCGCCGGGTTGCCCAGCAGCAGCTCGCAAGAACTGGCCAGCACCATCAGCGGCGTACGCAGCTCATGGCTGACGTCGCTGGTGAACATCCGTTCGCGGGTCAGTGCATCGCGCAGACGCCCGAGCGTCGCATCGAAGGCCACCGCCAACTCACCCACTTCGTCGGCGGCGTAGTCCGGCGCCAATGGCGGCGCCAGACCGAGTAATTGATCGCGATGGCGAACCTGCCGGGCCAGCCGCACCACTGGCGCCATCACCCGACGCGCCAGCACCCAGCCAAGGAACACCGCCAGCGCCAGTGCCAGCACGAAGCCCACCAACACGACGGCGAACAGCACACGCTCGCGCTCTTCGAAGTCGCTTTGATCCTGAAGGAGCACGTAGTGTCGGCCGTCGACGATCTCGACCATCGCGTGGTACGACAACGGCCCGCGAAACACTTCATGAAATCCCGGTTCCAGGTGGCGCAAATCCTTGGGCAGTTCGAAATCGCCCGGCCCGCCACTGAAGTAGAACAGCTGGTCGGGCTCGGGACGGTGACTCCAGTCGCTGACGCTGTCCATCAACAGCAAGCGAGTGAGGTCGCCGCCCAACCCCGCCGAGATCAGCTTTTCTTCGACCAGATGGACGGTGGCAACGATGCCCATCGCGAACGACCCGGCAACCAGCGCACTCATCAGCGCAAACGCGATGATGATCCGCTGGGCAAGGCTTTGCTTAAACTCCATCGCGGCCCTCGGCCAGGCGATAGCCAACACCGTGCACGGTCTGCAGAAGAGGTTTGTCGAACGGCTTGTCGATCACCTGACGCAATTGGTGGACATGACTGCGCAAGCTGTCGCTGTCCGGGCAATCGTCGCCCCACAGTGCCTCTTCAAGCACCTCGCGGCGTAGCACGTGCGGGCTTTTCTGCATCAACACCGCCAGCAGTTTGAGGCCGACAGGGTTGAGCTTGAGCATCTTGCCCGCGCGCGTGACTTCCAGGGTGTCGAGGTCGTACTCCAGATCGGCAACCTGCAACGTACGACGTCCGCCGCCTTGTGCACGACGCAACACCGCTTCGATCCGCGCAGCCAGTTCGGACAGCGCAAACGGCTTGAGCAGGTAATCGTCAGCCCCGGAACGGAAGCCCTGCAGGCGGTCATCCAGCTGATCTCTGGCGGTAAGCATGATGACCGGGGTGTCCCGGCGTGCGTCTTCGCGCAGGCGCTTGCACAAGGTATAGCCATCGATGCCGGGCAGCATGATATCGAGCACGATCAGGTCATAGTGTTCAGTGGCCGCCAGGTGCAGGCCGGACAAGCCATCCTGCGCGCAATCGACGGTGTAGCCCTTGAGGCCAAGATAGTCGGCGAGGTTCGCGAGAATGTCGCGATTGTCTTCAACCAGCAGAATTCTCATGAGTGCAGGTCTCCCATTGCGGTTGTCGGCATGCCATGAAGGCGCTACGAAGAACGCGTTCAAGATGCTCGAAGTTGGCGGCAGCTTACGGCCAAGAGCGCCCAAGGGCCAGCGTCGCCGTGCATAACGTTTTTTTCACCCGCGATTCACACCCCGCCGACAGCGCCGCGCACAGACTGCCGACGCTTTGATTCACCTGCAATTTTCCTCGTCATTACACGGAATCTACCATGTCACAAGTCTTCCAACGGCCGGCCTCCCGCCCGATCAACCTTTGGGTTTTCCTGGGCATTCCGGCGCTGACCGCCCTGACGTTGCTGCTGTTGGAGTTGACGTCGCTGGACATGGACATCGCCAAGCTGGCTTATGACCCGGCCACCGGCGATTTCATCGGTCGTCACAGTTACTTCCTGGAAAACGTCTTGCATGACCGCGCCAAACAGGTGGTCATCGCGTTGGGCTTGTTCTCGGTCGCGGGTTACGCAGCCGCCTTCTTCGTCGAAAAACTCAAACCGTGGCGGCGTGAACTGGGCTGTATGGTGCTGTCCATGGCGCTGTCCACGAGTTTCGTTACACCTGTAAAGGTGGTGACAGCGGTGCAATGCCCCTGGAGCCTGACTGAGTTCGGGGGCAAAGAAACCTACAGCGAACTCCTCAGCCCACGCCCACAAACCGACAGCCCCGGCCGATGCTGGCCCGGCGGTCATGCGGCAACCGGCTTCACGCTGTTCGCACTGTTCTTCGTGTTCCGCGACCGAAGACCCCGGCTGGCCAGAGCGGGCCTGATCTTCGCTTTCAGCCTGGGGACGATCTTCTCCATTGGACGAATGCTCCAGGGCGCGCACTTCTTCTCACACAACATCTGGACAGCGGTGTTCTGCTGGTTGATTTGTCTGGGCGCTTACTACGCCGTGCTTTACCGGCCAGAGGCTGGGAGGGATAAGGTGGTTGAAGGAGCGGCGGTTTCTGGATAGGTGTTGGCTTGAGGGCGCTACATCGATGCCCTGCGGGCCCATCGCAAGCAAGCTCACTCCCACAAGTTCTGCGCTCGACACAAACTCTGGCAACGCCACAAATCCCTTGTAGGAGCGTGGCTTGCCCGCGATCTGGCGCGCAGCGGCAGCATAATCGGACGACGCGATTCACCAGGCAGACCGCATAGCCCCGATTCACGGCGACTGCGTCGCCGATCGCGAGCAAGCTCGCTCCCACAAATTCTGCGCTCGACACAAATCCTGGCAACGCCACAAATCCTTTGTAGGAGCGCGGTTTGTCCCGCGATCTGGCGCGCAGCGGCAGCAGCATCGGATGACGCGGTTCACCAAGCAGACCGCATAGTTTCTACGGCGACTGCGTCGCCGATCGCGAGCAAGCTCCCACAGGGATCTGCGGGTATTCCCGAACTCTCCGGCCACACCCAACTCCCGTAGGAGCGCGCTTGCCCGCGAAGACTGAGTAACAGCCGAAGCATCTCCACCGGATACACCGGCCAATTCGCGGGCAAGCGCGCTCCTACAAAGGTACGCGGCGCTGACTGGTTACAAAACCTATGGGGCAAGCTTGCTCATGAACGGTGACGTCCAGACGCTACATTTCCACAGCATCCACTGGCCTCTTCCCGGCTGAAGCCGGTCCTACAGACGCTACGAGCTTTTCGTAGGACCGGCTTTAGCCGGGAACGCGTCGGGCGTCACGCCGTTGATCGAGGGGCTGTTAAAGACAGTTGGCTCACTCGCACATTTGTTGCAACGTGCCGCAGTCCGACAGATCTCCTCGTCCGCATTTCGGTGTTCCATCGAAATTCTTGGCGAACACGAAGGCGATCAACTCAGTCCATCAGACCGCGGCACGTTGCAACAGATGTAGGAGTGAGCTTGCTCGCGATAGGCCCGAAGGGCATCAGAGTAACGATCCAAAGCCAGTCCCCCATAAAAAAACCCCGCCGAAGCGGGGTTTCTTTATTACAGCTAAAGGGTGAAGGCCGACTTACATCATGCCGCCCATGCCACCCATGCCGCCCATGTCTGGCATGCCGCCAGCTGCAGGCTTGTCTTCAGCCACGTCAGCGATCATCGCCTCGGTGGTGATCATCAGACTGGCGATGGAGGACGCGGCCTGCAGAGCAGAACGAGTCACTTTAGCCGGGTCCAGAATACCCATTTCGATCATGTCGCCGTATTCGCCGGTGGCAGCGTTGTAACCGAAGTTACCCGAACCCTGCTTGACCTTGTCGACTACAACGCTTGGCTCGTCGCCGGAGTTGGCAACGATCTGACGCAGCGGTGCTTCAACAGCGCGGCGCAGCAGTGCGATACCGACGTTCTGATCGGCGTTGTCGCCTTTCAGCTCGGAGATGGCCTGCAGGGAGCGGACCAGAGCCACGCCACCGCCAGGTACCACGCCTTCTTCGACGGCTGCGCGGGTTGCGTGCAGGGCGTCTTCAACGCGGGCCTTCTTCTCTTTCATTTCAACTTCGGAACCGGCACCGACCTTGATCACTGCAACGCCGCCGGACAGCTTGGCCAGACGCTCTTGCAGCTTCTCTTTGTCGTAGTCGGACGAAGTGTCACCGATTTGCTGACGGATCTGAGCGATACGTGCGTCGATGTCGGTCTTCACGCCGGCACCGTCGATGATGGTGGTGTTTTCTTTGTTCAGCACGACGCGCTTGGCGTTACCCAGGTGCTCCAGGGTAGTGCTTTCCAGGCTCAGACCGATCTCTTCGGAGATGACGGTACCGCCAGTCAGGACAGCGATGTCCTGCAGCATGGCCTTGCGACGGTCACCGAAGCCTGGCGCCTTGACGGCAGCGACTTTGACGATGCCACGCATGTTGTTCACAACCAGAGTCGCCAGGGCTTCGCCTTCAACGTCTTCGGCAACGATCAGCAGAGGACGGCCGGCTTTGGCGACGGCTTCCAGGACTGGCAGCATTTCGCGGATATTGGAGATCTTCTTGTCAACCAACAGCAGCAGAGGGCTGTCCAGCTCAGCAACCATGGTGTCCGGCTTGTTGATGAAGTACGGGGACAGGTAGCCACGGTCGAACTGCATGCCTTCAACGACCGACAGCTCGTTTTCCAGACCCGAACCTTCTTCAACGGTGATGACACCGTCTTTGGTCACTTTTTCCATGGCTTCGGCAATGATGTCGCCGATGGAATTATCGGAGTTGGCCGAGATGGTGCCGACCTGAGCAATGGCCTTGGTGTCGGTGCAAGGCTTGGACAGCGATTTCAGCTGAGCAACGATGGCGATGGTCGCCTTGTCGATGCCGCGCTTGAGGTCCATCGGGTTCATGCCGGCAGCGACGGCTTTCAGGCCTTCGTTGACGATGGCTTGAGCCAGAACGGTAGCGGTGGTGGTACCGTCACCAGCGTCGTCGTTGGCACGGGAGGCAACGTCTTTGACCAGCTGCGCGCCCATGTTTTCGAAACGGTCTTTCAATTCGATTTCTTTGGCAACCGACACACCGTCTTTGGTGATCAGCGGAGCGCCGAAGCTTTTCTCGATGATGACGTTACGGCCTTTCGGGCCCAGAGTTGCTTTGACAGCGTCGGCCAGGACGTTTACACCAGCCAGCATCTTTTTACGGCCAGCGTCGCCGAATTTAACTTCTTTAGCAGCCATGATCGTTATTCCTTAAATACTTTGTAGTAACGGGAAATGCGGGGTATCAACTCAGCCTTCGACGACCGCGAGAATTTCGTTCTCGCTCATCACCAGCAGGTCTTCGCCGTCTACTTTCACAGTGTTGCTGCCGGAGTAAGGGCCGAACACCACTTTGTCACCCACTTTCACGGCCAGCGCACGTACTTCACCGTTGTCCAGGATGCGACCGGCACCGACGGCGATGATTTCGCCACGGTTTGGTTTCTCAGCAGCCGAACCTGGCAGCACGATACCGCCAGCAGTCTTGGTTTCTTCTTCGCTGCGACGGATTACGACGCGGTCATGCAGAGGACGAAGCTTCATTGTCGATCTCCTAATTATGGTTTTTGAACGCCCGGTGTTGGCACCGGGGGGTTAAAACATCCGGGCTTGCCGGTTACGGTTCGCGAGCGAACCGCAGAATACGGTCTGACGAAATGCGCCAGAAACCTTGCGGTGACCCATACATAAGGGCGAGCAAGCTGATTACAAGGCTCGACCCAGAAATTTTTTAACGAAATGGCGGTCGCCAAAAAGCAGTACGGCACCCGAAGGTGCCGTGCAAGTCATGGAGGCGGATCACTTTTTGTCGAGCGGCTCGTATTCGCCTTCGATCACCTCACCTTCGATGACCTCCGGCCGCCGCGCACTCGGGCGACCCGCGCTCGGGCCTGCGGGGTTCGCCGCATGCATGTCTTCGGCAAAAGCCCGCTGCCGCGCGGCCTGATCCTGCGCACGCTGGCGCACCTTGTTGGCCAGCAGACGACGAGTGAACGGCATCAGGCAAATGACACCGAGCACATCACTGATGAAGCCCGGCAGCACCAGAAGCCCGCCACCTACCGTCATCATCAAGCCATCCATCATCTGCTGCGCGGGCAGTTCGCCCCGAGCCAGACTTTCGCGTGCGCTCATGGCAGTGGCCAGACCGGCGACGCGAATCACGAAAATCCCAAGCATCGAGCCTGCGACGACCAACAGGAACGTCGCCAGAAAGCCGATAGACATCCCGACCTTTACCAGCACGAACAGCTCGAGCACCGGAAAAAGCAATAAAAGCAAAAGAAAAGCGCGCATCAAATCAGTTCCTCAACGGAAGACGTCTTCCAGTAGAGCCTAGATGAAGTCGCAAATTCGTTAATTCAAGCCTCGACGGCTTCAGCGACCGGCCATTTTTCAGCGTGAGCCAGCTGAACCAAGGCCTGGCGCACTTGTGTCGGCGTATTACAAGGCTCCGGGAAGGCCAACCAGAACAGTCCCTGACCGATGCGCAGATGCATGCCTTCGCTGTCGATGCCGACCAGCGTCGCGGGCTCGGTCGCCGGCAGACCCGCCAGTTCGACATAGTGCGCGATGGCTTTGGCGTGGTCCTGGTTCATGTGCTCGACCATGCTGGTCTCGGCGGCACCGGCGAAAGGGTTGGTCAGTGCGACCTCGTCCAGCCAGTGGATCGCGCCGAAGCCGCCGATGAAGCGATAACGCACCGGCGTCAGCACCCAGAAGTCGAAATCGTGCGCGCTGTGGTAGCTCTGCGATTCGGGGAAATAGCGGTAATAGCGCTGAGCGGCAGCTTCGATGGCCACGTCATCGCTGAGCTTATGCGCCTCGGCCATGACAGTGACGCGCCCGACGGCCTGAACGTCTTCGGCGCCCCGCTCGCCCACCAGCAGCGAGCATTTGGGGTCGAGCTGCAGATTGTGGGTGTGCTGAGCGATGCGGCTGATCAGGATCAGCGGACGGCCCTGGTCGTCCAGGCAATACGGCACCACGGAGCCGAAGGGGAAACCGGGCATCGACTTGGAATGAGTCGACAGCACGCCACGATATTCCTTGAGCAGCAATGCTCGGGCTTGCCGGTTGGCTTTGGCGCTCATGGTGGGGCTCCTCAAAGAAAACGTAATCTGCACAGACGAAAAGACCCACATCGGCGGGTATCGGGAACAAGATAATCGTTATCGCAGGCGGGTGCCAGATTGAGAAGCTGTGACGATTTTGCGAAGAAATCGCGTAAAAACTCTGTGGGCCAATCGCGAACGCTGTGGGAGTGAGCCAACTGTCTTTAACAGCCCCTCGATCAACGGCGTGACCCCCGACGCTTTCCCGGCTAAAGCCGTTCCTACGAAAAGCTCGCAGCGTCTGTAGGACCGGCTTCAGCCGGGAAGAGGCCAGTGGATGCGGTGGAAATGTAGTGTCTGGACGTCAGCTTTCATGAGCAAGCTTGCCCACAGGTTTTGTTACCAGTCAGCCCCGCGTACCCTTGTAGGAGCGCGCTTGCCCGCGAATTGGCCGGTGTGTCCGGTGGAGATGAAGCGGCTGTTACTCAGTCTTCGCGAGCAAGCTCGCTCCTACGGGAGTTGGGTGTGGCCGGAGAGTTCGGGAATACCCAGAGATCTCTGTGGGAGTGAGCTTGCTCACGAAAGGCCGGTACATCCGCTGAAAATGCTTCGGCTGTTACTCAGTCTTCGCGAGCAAGCTCGCTCCTACGGGAGTTGGGTGTGGCCGGAGAGTTCGGGAATACCCGGAGATCTCTGTGGGAGTGAGCTTGCTCACGAAGCGGTCATGACATCCGGCAAAGATGCGACGACAGCCAGCAAGCATTCGCGAGCACGCTCGCTCCCACAGTGCCTGACTCCGCAAGTCGACTGAAGCTCTACTTGCGGGACCAATATCAAGAAACCGCCTTACCAGGCCACGCCGAAGCCTGCGGTGTAACGAGTCTTGTCCAGATCGCCGTCGTCAGATCCGCTGATGATGTTCTTCTCGGCCTTGAGGTTGAGGGACGCCCACTCGGTGACTTTGTAACGCAGGCCGATTTCGGTATCCAGGCTGTAATCGGCAACGCCACTGATAGGCTTGCCGAGTTCGCCGTTGGTGAAGAACTCAACCTTCTTGCCAATCAGGTAGCGGTTGTAGTCCCAGGTGCCGGATACCGAGTAGAAGTTGTCTTTCTCCCCGTTGGAGTATTCGTAATCCGTGCGGTTAAGCAGCGTCCCGACCTTGAACGCACCCAGTTCATCGTCCCAGAACTGATAGCCCGGACCGGTACCGACCGTTCTCTGGCGGCGCAGGTCTTCGATGTTGTCGTGCTTGTAGGTAATCCGGCCATCCCAGAACCACTTGTCGGTGATGAACCGGTCGATGGAGTACTCGGCGTTCCAGTTGTCGGTGGTGGTCTCTTTGTCCTGCGTCTCGCGGTTGTACTCACCCTCGGCGTTGTGACGCCATCTGCCATGAGTAGCCGAAGTCTTGAACGCGATGTTGTAGTCGTCGGTGTCTTTGTCAGCACGCTGGAAGTCCAGGGCGGCGTCGACATTGCCCTTCCAGACCAGATCAGTCACCACAGGTTTGGGCTTCATGATCTGCTGGATGCTGGCCAGATCCACGGTCTTGGGCGCGTCGCCGTTGGCAAGGGTGACCTTGCCGTCATCGGCGGCGTGCAGCGACTTGGATATTTCACCGTTGTAGGCGTCCTGCTTGACCAGCAAGTGCTGGTCACTCTCCAGCGTCTTGACCTCTTTCCAGTCCAGCGGGATATCGCCTGCATACTTGGTGTTGAGCAGCAGCTTCCCGCCGTCGAAGACCTTGATGGTCCCGGTCAGCTTGTCACCGTTCTTCAACCAGACGGTGTCGGCGAGCAAGGGAGTGGAAGCGCTGGTAATAGCTAGACACAACAGGGTTCTGGACAACATAAGCAACTACAAGGCTCTGGTTCGCGGAAAATCGGGCATTATCCTTGCGGACAACGTCAAGGCAATCGAGGGACCGCCGGCACAGGTAACACTGACCGTAGGAAATTTCCCAAGTTCCTTATCGAAAATTCCCGTTGGTCCTACAATCAGGAACGAATGCGTGATCGAACAATCCTCGATCGAAAACGACCCCACCGGCCTGTCTCCCGCAGAGGCCCGGCGCACGGCACTTTACCTCACGCTGCATCAAGTGCCGGAGGGAAAAGTCGTGAGTTACGGGCAGCTGGCCGAGCTGGCCGGTTTAGGACGAGCGGCACGCTTCGTGGGCCGCACCTTGAGCCAGTTGCCAGACGGCAGCACCCTGCCGTGGCATCGCGTATTGGGCGCCGGAGGTCGACTCAGCCTGGCGGCAGGCACCGTGTCGGGAAAGGAGCAACGGGCGCGGTTGCGTGCCGAAGGCGTGACCATCCGTAACAATCGTGTGGATATGCAGCGTCATGGCTGGCGTCCGACAGAGCACAACGGTTAGAGTGCGCGCTTTGTTTACGTAATCTGAGGCAGATTCCAGCCCATGCCCCGCAAAACCTGGCGCGCCGCGCTCGCCGCATATGCCAGCCCCTCTACCTTTGTGCTCTTGCTGCTCGGGTTTGCCGCAGGCATGCCTTACATGCTGGTGTTCTCTACGCTTTCTGTCTGGCTGCGCGAAGCGGGCGTGGCCCGTGAAACCATCGGTTATGCCAGCCTGATCGGCCTGGCCTACGCGTTCAAATGGGTGTGGTCGCCCCTGCTCGACCAATGGAGTCTGCCGCTGCTGGGTCGGCTTGGCCGTCGGCGTTCCTGGCTGGTGCTGTCGCAATCTCTGGTGACACTGGGTCTGATCGGCATGGGCTTCTGCGACCCGCAGCAGCACCTGTCCTGGCTGATCGCGATTGCCGTTCTGGTCGCCTTTTCGTCTGCCACGCAAGACATCGCCATCGATGCTTACCGCCTGGAGATCGCCAGCGATAGCCAGCAAGCCACCCTCGCCGCCAGTTACATGGCCGGTTACCGGGTCGCGGCGCTGCTTGCCACGGCCGGCGCGCTGTATTTTGCCGAAGGTTTCGGCTCCACCGGCTTCGCTTACAAACACTCCGCCTGGACCGGCACCTACGTGTTGTTCGGTTTGCTCATGGTGCCCGCGCTGATCACCAGCCTGATCATGCGCGAGCCGTCCGTGCCATTGCGCACGCAGCTGTCGGCGGCCCGTTACGGCTTCGTTCATCAACTGGCATCGGTGTTCGTGCTGATCGTCCTGTTGGTGTCGGTGCCTGCCATGTTCACGCAGTTGTACAACACCGACTTCGCCAGCGTGCTCTTTCAAGGTACGACCTGGAAAGACCTGCTCATGGAAGACCGCGCCTTTCTGCGTGCGATTCTCTACACCCTCCTGACAGGCGCGTGCCTTTCTTCTGTAGGACGTCGCGGGTTGGCGCCGGTGCTGACGCCGATCAACGATTTCATCCTGCGTTACCGCTGGCAAGCGCTGCTGCTGCTCGGCCTGATCGCAACCTATCGCATGTCCGATACGGTGATGGGCGTGATGGCAAACGTGTTCTATATCGACCAAGGCTTCACCAAGGATCAGATCGCCAGCGTCAGCAAGATTTTCGGGCTGGTCATGACCTTGGTGGGCGCGGCATTCGGCGGTCTGGCGATCGTGCGGTTCGGCATTCTGCCGATCCTGTTCATTGGCGGAGCAACCTCTGCCGCCACCAACCTGCTGTTCCTGATGCTGGCCGACATGGGCCCGAATCTGAAAATGCTGATTGTCACCATCTCGCTGGACAACTTCAGTTCAGGCCTTGCGACGTCGGCGTTCGTGGCGTACCTGTCGAGCCTGACCAACCTGAAGTTCTCGGCCACGCAGTACGCCCTGCTCAGCTCGATCATGCTGCTGCTGCCGCGTCTGATTGGAGGCTATTCAGGGGTCATGGTCGAGAAGCTGGGCTATCACAACTTCTTCCTGGTGACGGCGCTGATGGGCGTACCGACGCTGTTCATGATTGCGCTGCACTGGGTGCAGGAAGCGCGCAAGGAGAAGCGCGAAGAGGACGAGAAACCGGCCGAAACGCAGGTAAGCGAACAGCCCTGATCTTCACCCGGCAACGCGCCCGCCCTCTGACGCACTCCCGACACCCAACAAAAAGCCCCGGTCTCTTTCGAGCCGGGGCTTTTGCGTTTCTGCTCAGGGTTTAACGCTGAGGCATTGCTTCCTGCTGCTCCTGCACCACACGAACCACGCGCTGCGGGAACGGGATGTCGATGTTCGCTGCACGCAGGCGATCACGAATCTCGGCGTTGAAACGGTTGGACACTTCACCGAAATCGCCGGTCTTGGTCCAGACCCGCAGTGACACGGTGATCGAGCTGTCGCCAAGCGCCGCCACCACGGCCTGCGGCGCCGGATCCTGCAGCACGCGCGGATCGTCGGCCATTTCCATCAGCACGCCGAGCGCCTGCTTGAGGTCGGCGTCGTAGTCGATGCCCACATCGAAGGTGATCTTGCGGGTCGGCTGACGGTTGGTGTTGGTGATGATGCCGTTGGACAGGTTGCCGTTGGGCAGGATCACGGTCTTGTTGTCACCGGTGCGGATGATCGTGTGGAAGATCTGAATGCTGTCGACGGTGCCCGACACACCTTGCGCTTCGATCCAGTCACCGATGCGGAAGGGACGAAACAGCAGAATCAGCACCCCGCCGGCGAAGTTGGCGAGGCTGCCTTGCAGCGCCAGGCCGATGGCCAGACCGGCAGCACCGATCGCAGCGACGAACGAGGTGGTTTCGACGCCGATCATCGAGGCGACGCTGACGATCAGGAGGATCTTGAGAATGATGTTGCCCAGGCTGCTGATGAACCCCTGCAACGCCAGATCAACGTGACGCAGGGCCAGCAGCGCGCCCACTTTTGAAGTCAGTTTATTGATCAGCCACCAGCCGACCAGCAGCACGACGACCGCCAGCAGCACGCGGCTGCCGTATTGCATGACCATGGGAATCCAGGCTTGGGAAGCCTTGACCAGGTGATCCACCTGGCCGTTCAAATCCAGCTCCATTGAGTGCTCCTTGTGGTCGCGAAACGAAAGCAGAAACGATGACGCTCACAGGCGCCATCGTTTCAAGGGGACCTGCACTCCGACGCGCGTAAAACCCTCAGGTTCCCGCGTTGAGGCAAATCGGCGGGATCAGTCGCGGAAGTTATTGAATTGCAGCGGCATGCCGAATTCTTTCGCACGCAGGGCGGCGATGGCTTCCTGCAGATCGTCACGCTTCTTGCCGGTCACGCGCACTTGCTCGCCCTGGATGGCGGCCTGGACCTTGAGCTTGGCGTCCTTGATGTGCGCGACGATTTTCTTGGCCAGCTCCTTGTCGATGCCTTCCTTGAGCGTCGCTTCCTGCTTCATCACTTTGCCGGACGGATAGGCATCCTTCACTTCCAGACATTGCACGTCGATCTTGCGCTTGATCAGGGCCAGTTTAAGGATCTCGATCATGGCTTCGAGCTGAAACTCGGCCTCGGCGGTGAGGTTGACGGTGAGTTCCTTTTCCTTGAACTCGAAGCTGCCTTTGCCTTTGAGGTCGTAGCGGCGGTCCAGCTCCTTGATCGCGTTGTCGACGGCATTCGTGACTTCGTGTTTATCCAGTTCGGACACTACGTCGAACGAGGGCATGTAGATTCTCCAATTGATACGGCGCGGCTCGACATGTGGATGGAGCACGCCTGACTTGACGGTATGAAAGCCCGCTCATTATAACGAGACTTTTCCCACGTTCATGTGAGCCTGCGATGTCGATTTTGTTTTCACTGCCCACCGCACTCACTGACCTGCGGCGCGCCCGCTCTTGAAACCGCTGTGCTGGCACATACTCGGCGCGGGCAGCCTGGGCAGTCTGTGGGCCACGCGACTGGCTCGCGCCGGCCTGCCAGTGCGGCTGATCTTGCGTAACGAAGCGCGACTGGCGGCCTATCACGCGCACGGCGGGCTCGTTTTGAATGAAGGAGGCCAGCGTCAGACCTTTGCCATCCCTGCCCAATCGGCCGCGTCTGCGGAGCCTGTCGAGCGACTGCTGGTCGCCTGCAAGGCGTACGACGCGGAACGTGCCGTGGCCTCTATCGCTTCGCGTCTGGTCGACGGCGCCGAGGTTCTGCTGCTGCAGAATGGTCTGGGCAGCCAGGATGCCGTCGCAGCGATGATCCCCAAGGCTCGCTGCATTTTCGTCTCCAGCACCGAAGGCGCGTTCTGCAACCCGCCATGGAACGTCGTGTTTGCCGGACAAGGCTTCAACTGGCTCGGCGATACCACGCAGACACCGCCGCCATGGCTGGACGAGCTCTCGGCAGCGGGAATTCCTCACCAATGGACCGCTGACATTCTCGACCGCCTCTGGCGCAAGCTGGCGCTCAACTGCGCGATCAACCCGCTGACGGTGCTGCACGCGTGCACCAATGGCGCGTTGCTGCGACAGGGCGAAGAAGTCCGTGCGCTGTGCGACGAACTGGTTCAAGTGCTGAACGCATGCGGCAGACCCGGCGCCGCCACGGGTCTGCACGACGAGGTGAATCGGGTGATTCAGGCCACTGCAGCCAATTACTCGTCGATGTATCAGGACGTGGCGCACGGACGGCGCACCGAAATCAGCTACTTGCTCGGTTACCTCTGCGCCAAAGCGGTTGAACACGGCTGTCCCGCGCCAGAGCTGAACCGGGTGCGCGAGAGGCTGACCGCCCACCTGGTCGCCAAGGGCCTGCCCAGCGACTGACCACGGAGAAGGTCGCGCTTTGCCGGGTGCCGATCATTTCGCCGGTTCGGGTTTGCGCAAGCCGCGAACAGCGCTAACCTGCCTGCTCCTCATTTCGGTGACTCTGCCCCATGCCATTGCGCCAGCGCCTTGAAAATCTGCCGGTCGGTCAAAAGCTTCTGGCCGCCCTGTTGGTCTTGCTGACTACGGTCCTGCTGGTCGCCAACCTGACCTTCATCAGCGCCGCTTACTACATTTCTCAGGAAGCGATGGCGCCGCAGGCCCTGCAGACGATCGGCCGGCTGATCAGCAATCCCGGCCTGTCCGAACAGGCGCTGTCTTCGCCCTACAACGCGCAAGCGCTGCTCAAGGAGCTGAAAAACTACAGCCCTTTGAGGGCAGCGGCAGTCTATGACAGCAACGGCAATCGACTGGCCCAAATGCAACAGGGCGACAAGCTGCGCCTGCCCGATCACTATCGCAATCTGGAAAGCTGGCGCATCACCGAGTTTCGCAATACTCAAGTGATTCCAGTGCCCAAGCCCGGTCAGGCGCCCGGCCACCTGCTGCTGGTGGCCAGCAGCGAACTGCCGACGGCGTTCTACACCGGCACACTGACGGCCAGCCTTGGCATTCTGATTTTCAGCGTGCTGCTCTGGGCCGGGGTCGCCCGGCAGATTCGCCGCTTCATCACCGAGCCGATCTATCAGCTGGAAGACTTGTCCCGGCGAGTCACCCGCGAGGAGAACTACGCGCTGCGTGCCGGCCCCGGCAATCATGACGAGATCGGCTCGCTGGCCGAGGCATTCAACACCATGCTGTCGCGCATGGAGGCCCGTGAGCAGCAGCTCAAGCGCGCGCGTGACGAGTCGCAGGAAGCTTACGATCAGGCGCAAGGACTGGCCGAAGAAACCCGCCACACCAACCGCAAACTGGAGCTGGAAGTTCAGGTACGCAGCAAGATCGAGAAGAAGCTGACCGGCTTTCAGAACTACCTCAACAGCATCATCGACTCGATGCCTTCGGCGTTGATCGCGCTGGACGAACAGCTTTACGTCACGCAGTGGAATCAGGAAGCGGGCGCGCTGTCGGGCACGCCCCTTGACGAAGCCTTGAACCAGCCGATCTACCTGGCCTTTGCGCCGATGAAGGCCTTCCTGCCACAGATCAAACAGACGGTCGAACGCCACACCGTCACCAAGATCGAGCGGGTGACCTGGGTCAAGGGCGACGTCTCGCACCATTACGCCCTCACCTTCTACCCGCTGACCGGGGGCGCAGGTCGCGGGGCGGTGATCCGGATCGACGACATCACCCAGCGCCTGTCGCTGGAAGAAATGATGGTGCAATCGGAGAAAATGCTGTCGGTGGGCGGCCTGGCAGCCGGCATGGCGCACGAGATCAACAACCCGCTTGGCGCGATCATGCACAACGTGCAGAACATTCGCCGTCGCCTGTCGCCGGAATTGCCGAAGAACCTGGAGCAGGCCGAACAGGAAGGCGTCGAGCTGAGCGCAGTGAACCAGTACCTCAGCGCCCGCGAAGTGCCGCAATTGCTCGACGGCATTCAGCAGGCAGGTGCGCGGGCGGCGAAGATCGTCAGTCACATGCTCAGTTTCAGTCGTCGCAGCAATCGGCAAATGGCACCTTGCGATCTCCCGGCGCTGATCGATCAGGCTGTGGAAATCGCCAGCAACGACTTCGACCTGACCATCGGCTTCGATTTCAAGGGCCAGAACATTATCCGTCAGTTCGATCCCAACCTGGGACCGGTGCCCGGCACCGCCAATGAACTGGAGCAGGTGTTGCTCAATCTGCTGAAAAACGCGGCGCAGGCCATTCACCAGCGCGAGAACGACGCCGAGCCAGGACGCATCATTCTGCGCACTCGCCTGAATCCGCCATGGGCCGAAATTCAGGTCGAGGACAACGGCATCGGCATGTCGGAAAGCGTACGCAAGCGCACGTTCGAGCCCTTCTTCACCACCAAGGAAATCGGCCAGGGCACCGGGCTCGGGCTTTCGGTTTCCTATTTCATCATCACCAACAACCACAAGGGCCAGATGGAAGTGCATTCCACGCTGGGCCAAGGCACCTGCTTCACCTTGCGCCTGCCGCTGGCGGGCAGCGAAATGAATGTGCCCGAGCAGATCATTGCCGGTAATGAATAGGTCCGCAGGACCAGGAGAAAACGATGGGATTTCGCTTGTCGAAAATCTACACGCGCACGGGTGACAAGGGTGAAACCGGGCTGGGCGATGGCCGCCGCGTGCCCAAGGATCACCCTCGCATCGAGGCGATTGGCGAGGTCGACACGCTGAACAGCCAGTTAGGGTTGCTGTTGGCCGGCCTTGAAGGGCTGGCGGGAGCAATGCCGGCGATGCAGGAAATCATCGAAGTGCTTGGCCCATGCCAGCACCGGCTGTTCGATCTGGGCGGTGAGCTGGCGATGCCCGAATATCAGGCGCTGAATGCCGCCGAAGTCGAGCGTCTGGAAGCGGCGATCGATCGCTGGAATGAGGAACTCGGCCCGCTGAAGAACTTCATTCTCCCGGGCGGTTCGTCGCTGATCGCTCAGGCGCATGTCTGTCGAAGCCTGGCACGCAGCGCCGAACGCCGTTGCCAGCACTTGAACAGCCTGGAGCCCCTGACCGGCGTCGGGCTGGCTTATATCAATCGGCTGTCGGATTTGCTGTTTGTCGCCGCGAGGATCATCGCCCGACGCGAAGGTGTGGCAGAAATCCTGTGGGAGCCAGCGAAGAAGCCTGAGTGACCACAAGCCTGCAAGCGCGCGACGTGTCCCGCGCCTGCAGGAATCGCGTTCAGACGGTTGGCCAGAACGCCCGGATTCCGGCTACACCTTGTGCGCCGTTTTCCCACGCAAGCTCGCGCTCGGCAGGCCCCACTCCGCCAAGCAGGTAAACCGGTTTGCTGAAGCCATCGATCAACTCGCGGGCCAGCTCCCAACCCAGCGGCTGCGCGTCCGGGTGAGTCTGCGTCGGCTGGACTGGCGAGAGGGTGACGAAGTCCACGCCCATCTGCTCTGCAAGGCTCAGTTCTTCAGCGCTGTGGCAAGACGCCGCCAACCAGCGATCTTCGGGAAACGGCCTGCCCTTGCTGGCGTACTTTCGCAATTGCTCGCTGGTCAGGTGCCAGCCAGCGGCGGGAAAATCGCCCAGCCATTCCAGTGGGCCCTTGAGCATCAACTGCGCCTTGCCCGCACACAGGCCGACCGCATCGACCGCCACATCGCGGTATTTCGGGTCATAGCCATTCGGCGCACGCAGTTGGATCAGTTTGATCCCGTCGGCAATCGCTTTCTGCATGCCCTGCAACAGTTGCGGGGTGTCGAGGGCATCCGGGGTGATCAGGTATTCGGCAGGCAAACGGGCGGCCGCGACGATGGGCCGATTGGCAGCCGGAAAGTCGTAACCGGCCAGCTCGCGATTCGACACCCAGGCCAGCGGCTGACCTTCCGCCCCGTGAGGTTCGCCAGTGAAGGAAGAGACCTCCCAGACATCCAGCAGCACTTGCTTGTCGGGGTAATCGTGCTTGATCTTGATCAGCGGGCGCGCCGCCTTGACGACGATGCACAGCTCCTCGTTCAGCTCTCGGGCCAGCGCTGTTTCGACGGATTCCTGAGGTTCGACCTTGCCACCGGGAAACTCCCACAAGCCGCCCTGGTGCTGCTTGTCGGCACGTCGGGCGATGAGAATCCTGCCGTCGATGCCACGAATGACGGCGGCGGCCACATGGATGCGTTTCACGTTAACCTTCCTCCAGACCGGCCTGCTGCCAACGCTTGAATGCAGGCCATTGGTAAATCGTCTCGACATACGCACTCGCCGCATCCGGCAAGTCGACGTGGTACGTGCGCAGCCGCACGGCTACCGGCGCGAAAAACGCGTCGACAATGCCTGGCTTGCCGAACAGAAACGGGCCACCGTCTCTGGACGCCGCGCGGCACTCGGACCACAGCTCGACCATGCGATCGATGTCGGCCTGTGCCTCCACCGGAATGACTTCCAGCGCCTCATCGCGGCGCAGGTCCATCGGCAGGTTGGAGCGCAGAGCGACGAAGCCGCTGTGCATCTGAGCGCACGCCGAACGCGCCTGAGCACGCGCCGCCACATCCACCGGCCACAGCGCAGCGTCGGGAAAACGTTCGGCAAGGTATTCGCAGATCGCCAGCGAATCGACGATGGTGCCGTGCTCGCATTTCAGCGCAGGCACCTTGCCGGTGGGTGAATGCTCGCGAATCAGGCGGGAAGTGTCCGCCTGATTCAGACGGATGACCTGATCAGTGAAGGGCTGGCCGATCATTTCAAGCACCAGCCAAGGTCGCAATGACCAAGAGGAGTAGCGTTTGTCGCCGATGATCAGGTGCAGGCTCATGTTTCAGCTCCATTGATATCTGTATGAAATGAACCCTGTCGAGGGCGAATTCATTGGCAATGCGGCAGTCCGGCGATGAAGCCTGACGCTGATACCGCCCTGTCGCAGGCATTCGCCCTTACAGATTCAGCACCGGAGTGTGCATGCCCGCCACACAAGGTCCGATCAGGTGCGGTATTCCGCGTTGATCTTCACGTACTCATGGGACAGGTCAGTGGTCCAGATGGTCTCGCTGCAATCGCCACGCCCCAGCTCGATGCGAATGGTGATTTCTTCTTCAGCCATGACCGCCGAACCTTGCGCTTCGGTGTAAGTAGAGGCCCGCGCGCCCTTGCTGGCGATGCACACGCCGCTGAGGAACACGTCGATCTTGCTCACGTCCAGGTCCGGCACACCCGCACGCCCCACGGCTGCCAGAATGCGGCCCCAGTTGGGATCGGAGGCGAACAATGCGGTCTTGATCAGCGGCGAATGAGCGACGGTGTAGCCGACGTCCAGGCACTCCTGATGGTTGGCGCCACCGTTGACTTCGACGGTCACGAACTTGGTCGCGCCCTCGCCGTCACGCACGATGGCCTGAGCCACTTCCATGCAGACTTCGAAGACAGCCTTTTTCAGCGCGTCGAACAGCGGACCGCGGGCTTCGGTGACCTCCGGCAGGTCGGCCTGACCGGTGGCGATCAGCATGCAGCAGTCGTTGGTCGAGGTGTCGCCATCGATGGTGATGCGGTTGAACGATTTGTTCGCACCGTCGCGGATAAGGTCCTGCAATACGCTCTGGGAAACCTTGGCGTCGGTGGCGATGTAGCCGAGCATTGTGGCCATGTTCGGGCGAATCATGCCCGCGCCCTTGCTGATGCCGGTGACGGTGACGGTCACGCCATCGATCTGGAACTGACGGCTCGCGCCTTTGGGCAGCGTGTCAGTGGTCATGATGCCTGTGGCCGCGGCAGCCCAGTTATCCACGGACAGATCATCCAGCGCCGCTTGCAGTGCGCCTTCGATTTTTTCCACAGGCAACGGCTCACCGATGACGCCTGTGGAAAACGGCAGCACGGCGCTGGCGTCGACGCCGGTCAGGTCAGCCAGACGCGCGGTGGTGCGCTCAGCGGCTTGCAGCCCAGGCTCGCCGGTGCCCGCGTTGGCGTTGCCGGTGTTGGTCAGCAGATAACGCACGGTGCCGCCCACGCGCTGCTTGGAGAGGATCACCGGCGCTGCGCAAAAGGCATTCAGGGTGAACACGCCCGCGACGCTGGAGCCTTCGGCGCAGCGCATGACCACGACATCCTTGCGCCCCGGGCGCTTGATGCCGGCAGAGGCGATGCCAAGTTCGAAACCGGGAACCGGGTGCAGCGTCGGCAGAGGACCAAGACCAACAGCCATGAAATGCGCTCCTTGAAATAGCCGGCCGCCCGCTATCGCCGGTACGGCTCGATCAATTGAAAAACGCCGCGACGGCAAAGCCGGTCGCGGCGCGGTATTACGGTGCAGCCACTGTCGAGCCGTTACTTAATTGATCTGGCCGTGACAGTGTTTGAATTTCTTGCCCGAACCACACCAGCACAGTTCGTTACGGCCCAGCTTCTGGTCGTTGCGCACTGGCGACATGGCCGTGGCGGCGGCAACGGCGACGTCTTCACCGTCCTCCGCCAACGCCTCAGGCTGATCCAGCCCCGGTGCTTCGGCGTGCTGGAACTGCATGCGCTGAGCCAGTTCTTCGGCTTCGCGGCGCAGACGGGCTTCTTCCTCGGCCGGATCTTCGCGGCGAACCTGGACGTGAGACAGCACACGGATGGTGTCGCGCTTGATCGAATCCAGCAATTCCTGGAACAGCGTGAACGACTCGCGCTTGTATTCCTGCTTCGGGTTCTTCTGAGCGTAGCCGCGCAGGTGGATACCGTGACGCAGATGGTCCATGGTCGACAGGTGGTCTTTCCACAGATCGTCCAGAACGCGCAACAGAATCTGCTTCTCGAAGGTGCGCAACGCTTCGGCGCTCGCCTGATCTTCCTTCTCGTTGTAAGCCTGCATGATGGCTTCAAGGAGTTTCGGACGCAGGGTTTCTTCGTGCAGGTGATCGTCTTCGTCCAGCCACTGCTGAATCGGCAGCTTGACCCCGAAATCGCTGTTCAGCGCGGCTTCCAGACCGGCCACATCCCACTGCTCTGGCAGCGATTGTGGAGGGATGTGCGCACTGATGGTCGCGTCCAGGACTTCCTCGCGGAACTCGGCAATGGTGTCACCAACGTTGGTCGCAGCCAGCAGGCTGTTACGCATGTGGTAGATCACTTTACGCTGTTCGTTGGAAACGTCGTCGAACTCGAGCAATTGCTTACGGATGTCGAAGTTGCGTCCTTCGACCTTGCGCTGCGCCTTCTCGATTGCGTTGGTCACCATGCGGTGTTCGATCGCCTCGCCAGACTGCATGCCTAGCGCCTTCATGAAGTTCTTCACCCGGTCAGAGGCGAAAATGCGCATCAGGCTGTCTTCCAGCGACAGGTAGAAGCGGCTCGAACCGGTGTCACCCTGACGGCCCGCACGACCGCGCAGCTGGTTGTCGATACGACGCGATTCATGACGCTCGGAAGCGATGACGTGCAGGCCGCCCGCTTCGATCACTTGCTGATGACGCTTCTGCCAGTCGGCCTTGATCTGTGCGATCTGCTCTGGCGTCGGATCTTCCAGGCTGGCGACTTCCACTTCCCAGTTGCCGCCCAACAGGATGTCGGTACCACGACCGGCCATGTTGGTGGCGATGGTCAGCGCGCCAGGACGACCGGCCTGGGCGATGATCTCAGCTTCTTTTTCGTGGAACTTGGCGTTCAGAACCTTGTGATCGATGCCTTCCTTGCGCAGCAGATTGGACATGTGCTCGGAAGTTTCGATGGTCGCAGTGCCGACCAGAACAGGACGTCGCTCGGCCAGACAAGCCTTGATGTCCGTGATGATCGCCGCGTATTTCTCTTCGGCGGTCAGGTACACCAGATCGTTGAAATCCTTACGCGCCAACGGCTTGTTCGGCGGAATGACCATGACGGCCAGCGAGTAGATCTGGTGGAATTCGAACGCTTCGGTGTCTGCAGTACCGGTCATGCCGGACAGCTTGTTGTACAGACGGAAGTAGTTCTGGAACGTGGTCGATGCCAGTGTCTGGCTTTCGGCCTGAATGTTCAGGTGCTCTTTGGCCTCGATGGCCTGATGCAGGCCCTCGGACAGGCGACGACCCGGCATCGTACGGCCCGTGTGCTCGTCGACCAGCAGAATGCCGCCGTCCTGAACGATGTATTCGACGTTGCGATGGAACAGCTTGTGCGCACGCAGACCGGCGTAAACGTGGGTCAGCAGACCCAGGTTGTGCGCCGAGTACAGGCTCTCGCCTTCAGCCAGCAGACCCACTTCGGTCAGCATTTCTTCGATGAACTGGTGGCCGGATTCATTCAGCTCCACCTGACGGGACTTCTCGTCGATGGTGAAGTGACCTTGCTTGGTGACCTGACCTTCCACTTCCTCGATGTGCTGTTCGAGCTTCGGGATCAGCTTGTTGATTTCGGTGTACAGCTTGGAACTGTCTTCGGCCTGACCGGAAATGATCAGCGGCGTACGGGCTTCGTCGATGAGGATCGAGTCCACTTCGTCGATCACGGCAAAGTTCAGCTCGCGCTGGAATTTGTCTTCCAGGCTGAAGGCCATGTTGTCGCGCAGGTAATCGAAACCGAATTCGTTGTTGGTGCCGTAGGTGATGTCCGAATTGTAAGCAGCACGCTTTTCTTCAGGCGGCTGAAATGGCGTGACGACGCCTACGGTCAGGCCGAGGAATTCGTACAACGGACGCATCCAGTTGGCGTCACGACGGGCCAGGTAATCGTTCACGGTTACCACGTGCACGCCCTTGCCGGACAACGCATTGAGGTATACCGCCAGGGTCGCTACCAGGGTTTTACCTTCACCGGTACGCATCTCGGCGATCATGCCTTCGTGCAGCGTCATGCCGCCGATCAGCTGAACGTCGAAGTGACGCATCCCCATGACGCGTTTACCCGCCTCGCGGCAGACCGCGAAAGCTTCAGGCAGGAGCTTATCGAGGGTCTCACCTTTGGCTATGCGGGCCTTGAACTCTTCGGTCTTGGCGCGCAGTTGCTCGTCCGAAAGGGCCACCATTTGCTCTTCGAAGCTGTTGACGACCTGAACCGTCTTGAGCATGCGCTTCACTTCGCGCTCGTTTTTGCTTCCGAAAAGTTTTTTTAACAAAGGTGCAAACATATCGACAGGATCTTCCACACATAGGGATGGAGGGCGGCCCCGTGAGTCGCCCGTGCAGCCCTCATGGCCGCATGCGAACGAGCATTCTACCCGGAAATGGTGGTGAGGAAAGTGGCGTTATTCCACGATGCTGGCACAGCAATGTTACGGGGCAGAAGTACAATAGGGGCATTTCTTCGGACTTCAACCCATCGAGGGCAGAAGTTTGATTAATGTTTTTTCATCAGGCGCAACAGTGAGCTTCCCTCAGACCCAATGAGTACAGGGGTCACGTCCGGCGTTCTGGTAACATGATGCCGTGTACCGTCAGGCAACTTCCATGGCATTTCGTCCTTTACCGGCTCGCGCACCGGCCGTTCTGTTGCGCGAAGCCAGGCCACTCAAAGCCATTTTCAACCACGCCCAACGGCTGGCGCATTTGCAGCGCCTGCTTGAAAGTCAGTTGCAACCGGCCGCTCGCCCTCACTGTCATGTGGCTTCGTGGCGGGAAGGCACGCTGCTGCTGGTGGTCACTGACGGACATTGGGCCACGCGGCTGCGCTATCAGCAAAAACGTCTGCAGCGGCAATTGGTGGCGTTCAAGGAATTCTCGAACCTCACGCGCCTGCAGCTCAAGGTGCAGCCTGCGACAATTCATCGGGCTGCCGTTGGTCACTCAAGAGGCATTTCGTCAAACGCCGCCGAAACCATCAGCGCAACGGCCGAGGGAATCAGCGATCCCAAGCTGCGCGCAGCGCTGGAGCGATTGGCGGCGCATACGGTGCCGAAAGAGCCTGGAAAATCATAAGCGGCGAAAAGCCAGCGTTCGCACCGGCTCTTTCCCGGCTGAAGCCGGTGTTACCGATACAGAGCCGGTCCTGCCTCGCACACTGTAGGACCGGCTTCAGCCAGGAAGCCGCACTGCCTTTCGATCGCGCATAAAAAAGGCCACCCGAAGGTGGCCTTAAATAATCAAACTAGAAGAAGAGACTGTTTACACTGCCGCAACAGGGCGCATGTAAGAGATCGGTGCGGTACTGGCATCTTCGAAGGTCACGACTTCCCAAGCGTCTTCCTGTGCAATCAATGCACGCAGCAGACGGTTGTTCAGGCCATGTCCCGACTTGAAGCCGTGGTACTCGCCGATCAGGCTGTTGCCCAACAGATACAGGTCACCGATGGCATCCAGGATCTTGTGTTTGACGAATTCGTCCTCGTACCGCAGGCCGTCTTCGTTCAACACGCCGTCCTTGTCCACGACGATTGCGTTCTCGACGCTGCCGCCCAGTGCAAGGTTGTGTTTGCGCAGGTATTCGATGTCTTTCATGAAACCGAATGTCCGGGCGCGGCTCACTTCCTTCACGAATGAAGTGCTGGAGAAGTCGACGCTTGCAGTTTGCGTGCGGTTTTTCAGGAACGGGTGGTCGAAATCTATTTCGAAACTCACCTTGAAACCCTCGAACGGCATGAACTTCGCGTATTTTCCGTCTTCCTCAACGCAGACTTCTTTAAGGATGCGGATGAATTTCTTCGGTGCGTCCTGCTCTTCCAGGCCAGCCGACTGAATCAGGAATACGAAGGGACCTGCGCTGCCATCCATGATCGGAACTTCGGAGGCAGAAAGTTCAACGTAGGCGTTATCAATGCCAAGGCCGGCCATGGCCGATAGCAAGTGCTCTACCGTATCGACCTTCACGTCGCCGTTGAACAGCGTTGTGGAGAGCGTGGTGTCACCGACGTTCAACGCGTGCGCGTTGATCTGGACAACCGGCTCGAGGTCGGTACGGAAAAACACAATGCCAGCGTTCACAGGTGCAGGTTTGAGGGTCAGGTAAACCTTTTCCCCCGAGTGCAGGCCGATACCTGTGGCACGGATAATATTCTTCAGGGTGCGTTGTTTAATCATGGCATTGGCCGCTTCAGCGCATATCGCGAATTAGTATCAACAAAGGCTGGCGATGATAGCAGACCTCGCCTTTGCTGAACACCAATCACCCTTATACCCCTGATAGAACTCATCAATCAGCCTGACGACGCAGGAAGGCTGGAATATCCAGGTAATCCAGATCGTCTTGCGGGTTCATTTTCGCCGCGGCTGTCGCGCCTGCGTGAGCCTGATTGCGCATCACGGTTGGACGGTCCAGGTCACGGTAGTTCACCGATGGCTGCTCCTGACGGACTGCCTGCTGCTGCACAGGTGCGGCTTGAGCGGTCTGCATGGTGTTGTCGATGACCTTCACAGGCTTCTCGATTTTCGCGCCCAGACCGGTTGCAACCACAGTCACGTGCAGCTCGTCGCGCATGTCCGGATCGATAACGGTACCGACCTTGACCATGGCGTGTTCGGAGGCGAACGCTTCGATGATGCTACCCACGTCGGAGTACTCACCCAGAGACAGGTCAGGACCGGCGGTGATGTTGACCAGAATGCCGCGCGCGCCCTGCAGGTTGACGTCTTCGAGCAGCGGGTTGCGGATGGCTGCTTCGGTCGCTTCACGTGCACGGTTAGGACCGCTTGCAGCGCCGGTGCCCATCATCGCCATGCCCATTTCGGACATCACGGTGCGCACGTCGGCGAAGTCGACGTTTATCATGCCGGGACGCTTGATGATGTCGGAGATACCGCGAACGGCACCGGCCAGTACATCGTCAGCCTTGGCGAATGCCGACAGCAGGCTTGCGTCCTTGCCCAGGATGGTCAGCAGCTTCTCGTTGGGAATGGTGATCAACGAGTCGACGCTTTCGGACAGCGCGCGGATGCCTTCATCGGCGATCTGCATGCGCTTGCGGCCTTCGAACGGGAACGGACGGGTGACCACTGCAACGGTCAGAATGCCCATTTCCTTGGCCACTTCAGCGATGATCGGTGCAGCACCGGTACCGGTACCGCCGCCCATGCCGGTGGTGATGAAGACCATGTTGGTGCCCTGCAGAACTTCTGCAATACGCTCACGATCTTCCAGTGCGGCCTGACGACCGACCTCAGGGTTCGCACCTGCGCCCAGGCCTTTGGTCACGCCGGTACCCAACTGCAGGATGGTCCGCGCGCCGATGTTTTTCAGCGCCTGAGCATCCGTGTTGGCGCAGATGAACTCGACGCCTTCGATGTTGCTCTTGACCATGTGATTGACTGCGTTGCCGCCGCCACCACCAACGCCGATAACTTTAATTACCGGGCTTTGTGGGATGTTGTCTACGAGCTCGAACATGTTCCCTCTCCTTCAGTTCTCTAGTTTTATGTCGCCTGTTGCCTGCCTACCACTTTTTGAATCTTAGAAATTCCCCTGAACCCAGCGTTTGAGACGCTCGAACACTGGCGCTTTCGGTTCATCGCTATAACTGCTACCGGAGCCGGAAAGGCCGGACAGCGAGATGCCGTCAGACTGCTTTTGCAGTCCGTACAGCAACAGGCCGACGCCGGTGGAGTAAATCGGGTTGCGAACCACGTCCGCGAGCCCCTTGATGCTGTGCGGCACGCCCAGGCGTACCGGCATGTGGAAGATTTCTTCGGCCAGTTCGACCGCGCCTTCCATTTTCGAGGTACCACCGGTCAGCACGATGCCGGCCGGGATCAGGTCTTCGTAGCCACTGCGACGCAGCTCGGCCTGGATCAGGGTGAATAGTTCGTCGTAACGCGGCTCGACCACTTCGGCCAGCGCCTGACGGGACAGCTCACGAGGTGGACGGTCGCCCACGCTCGGCACCTTGATGGTCTCGCCGGCACCGGCCAGCTTGGCCAGGGCGCAGGCGTAACGGATCTTGATTTCTTCGGCGTACTGGGTTGGCGTGCGCAGCGCCATGGCGATGTCGTTGGTGACCTGATCGCCCGCAATCGGGATCACGGCGGTGTGACGGATCGCACCTTCGGTGAAGATCGCGATGTCAGTGGTGCCACCACCGATGTCGACCAGACAGACGCCCAGCTCTTTCTCGTCATCGGTCAGGACCGAATACGCCGAGGCCAGTTGCTCCAGGATGATGTCGTCGACTTCCAGGCCGCAGCGGCGCACGCACTTCTCGATGTTCTGAGCGGCGTTGACGGCGCAGGTGACCACGTGAACCTTGGCTTCCAGACGTACGCCGGACATGCCCAGAGGTTCGCGAACGCCTTCCTGGTTATCGATCACGTAATCCTGCGGCAGGGTGTGCAGCACACGCTGATCAGCCGGAATCGCCACGGCCTGGGCAGCGTCAAGAACGCGCTCCAGGTCGGCGGAGCTGACTTCGCGGTCACGAATCGCCACGATGCCGTGGGAGTTCAGGCTGCGAATGTGGTTACCGGCGACGCCGACGAACGCCGAGTGAATGCGGCAACCAGCCATCAGCTGCGCTTCTTCCACTGCGCGTTGAATCGATTGCACGGTCGACTCGATGTTCACCACCACGCCCTTCTTGAGGCCGCGCGACGGGTGGGTGCCGATACCGACGATTTCCAGCGTGCCATCAGCCGCGACTTCGCCTACCAGCGCCACCACCTTGGAGGTGCCGATATCCAATCCGACGATCATTTTGCCGCTTTGCACGTTTGCCATGGGTCCTGCCTCTTATCAATTCTTCGCGACGGCGGGTTTGTCCGTCGTTGGCGCTGGCGCCTGCTCGCGCCAACCGACGGCAAGGCCGTTGTTGTAACGCAGGTCGACTCGCGCAATGTTCGTGATCTGTTCTTTAAGCGTTTTTTCGTAGATGGCGATAAAGCGGCGCATCTTCTCAACCAGGTGGTCACGTCCCAGCAGCAGCTCCAGGCCTGGGCCTGCATTGCCTGCGCCGGTGGTCAGGAACCAGCTGCCTCGCTCGCGCAGTTCCAGACGAGCGATGGAGAAGCCCAGCGGGCGCAACATCTGACTCAAGACCTGGTACTGCTGCATCACCTGCTGTTGAGCCCGTTGTGGGCCGAACAACTGCGGAAGGTGTTCGTAGTTCGCCAGCTCGCGCGGCGTAAAAGCCTGGCCCTGGTTGTTCAGCAGGGCCTCGTCGCCCCAGCGCGCAACCGGCAGTTGTTCTTCCAGACGGATGACCACCTGGTCCGGCCAGACGCGGCGGACTTCGGCGTGGGCGATCCATGGCATCTGCTCAAGCTCGGTACGCATGCCGGCCAGATCGATGTTGAAGAAACTGGTCGCCACATAAGGCGCAATGCGCTGCTGCACGGCCTGCTGGCTGATGTAGCTCAGGTCGCCCTGAACGTTGATCCGCGAGATCGGCCGGTCGGCGTAGGGCAACAGACGTTGGGCCGCTTCGTAGGTTCCGAAGCCAAACACCACCAGCAGCACCGGCCACATCAGGCTGCGCAGGAAACCGAAGCTCGGTCTGGGCATGCGCGCGGACAGAGGCTCTTTGGCCACCATCCGGCTCGCGCCACGCGGCACCGGCTTGCGACCGGGAGCTGATTGCTGATGACGAAGCGTCGCGCCGTGCATGATTTACCCTCGCACCTGGACACTGTCGGCCAGAATCGCCAACACCAACTGTTTGAAATCGAGACCGGCAGCTTTCGCGGCCATCGGCACCAGACTGTGATCGGTCATGCCGGGCACGGTGTTGACCTCCAGAAGCCAGAACTTGCCCTCGGCGTCCTGCATGACATCGGTGCGTGCCCAGCCGGCAATGCCGACCGCTTCGCACGCACGCGCCGTCAAGGCTTTGAGCTCCTGTTCTTTGCCTGCATCGAGGCCGCATGGAATCCGGTACTGAGTATCGGAAGCCAGGTACTTGGCGTCGTAATCGTAGAAACTGTGGGGAGTGCCCAGACCGATGGGCGGCAATACCTGCCCGCGCAGCGTGGCGACGGTGAACTCCGGACCTTGAATCCATTGTTCGACCAACACGTGTGAATCGTAGGCAGTGGCGGCGTTCCATGCGGCGATCAATTCGTCGACGCGGTTCACCTTGGCCATACCGATACTGGAACCTTCATGGGCGGGTTTGACGATCAAAGGAAAGCCCAGTTCCGTCGCGGCGGAAATACAATCCGCTTCACTGCTCAATACCGCATGCCGAGGCGTCGGCAGACCGAGGCTCTGCCACACCTGCTTGGTGCGCAGTTTGTCCATCGCCAGCGCCGAAGCCAGCACGCCGCTGCCGGTGTACGGGATGCCCAGGCATTCGAGCAGGCCCTGCATCGTGCCGTCTTCACCGCCACGGCCGTGCAACACGATGAACGCCCGGTCGATCTTTTCGCTGACCAGCCGTTGCAGGAAATCGTCGCCCACATCGATACCGAACGCATCGACGCCCGCGCTCGTCAGTGCCTGGAGCACTGCGTTGCCGGATTTGAGCGAAACCTCCCGCTCCGCGCTCTTGCCACCGAAGAGCACGGCTACACGACCGAAGCTTTTCGGCTCCAGAGTCGAGAACAGGGAGGATTGCAGGGCGGCTGTCATTTCAGCTTACCTTCGGTTGAGGCCACGATCGCACCGGTGAACAGCGGGCTTTTCAGCAATTGCGGAGCAAGGCCGCCGATGTCGCCGGCGCCCTGGCACAGCAGGATGTCGCCTGCGCGCAGCAGCGGCTTGACCAAGGGAGCCAGCTCGACGCCACGCTCGATGTAGATCGGGTCCAGCTGACCGCGCTGACGAATGCTGTGCGCCAGTTGACGGCTGTCGGCACCGGGAATCGGCTCTTCGCCTGCGGGATAGACTTCCATCAGCAGCAGCACATTGGCGTCGTTGAGCACCTGCACGAAATCGTCGTACAGGTCGCGGGTACGGCTGTAACGGTGCGGCTGGTACACCATGACCAGCCGGCGATCCGGCCAGCCACCGCGCACGGCATTGATGACCGCCGCCACTTCACGCGGGTGGTGACCGTAGTCATCGACCAGCATCACGTTGCCGCCTTCGACCGGCAGCTCACCGTAGACCTGGAACCGACGCCCCACGCCCTGGAAGCCGGACAGGCCCTGAACGATGGCCTCATCGGTGATGCCTTCGTCGGTGGCGATGGCGATGGTCGCCAGCGAGTTGAGCACGTTGTGGTTGCCCGGCATGTTCACCGACACTTCCAGTGGCTCGCGGTCGCGACGCAACACGGTGAAGTGAGTGCGCATGCCTTCCTGACGGACGTTGATGGCGCGCACGTCGGCTTCTTCGTTGAAGCCATATGTCATGACCGGACGTTTGACCGCCGGCAGGATATCGCGCACGACCGGGTCGTCGGTGCACACCACGGCCAGTCCGTAGAACGGCAGGTTGTGCAGGAATTCGACGAAGGTTTTCTTCAGTTTGTTGAAGTCACCTTCGTAAGTCGCCATGTGATCTGCGTCGATGTTGGTGACCACAGCGACCAGCGGTTGCAGGTGCAGGAAGCTGGCATCGCTTTCGTCGGCTTCGGCAATCAGATAACGGCTGGTGCCGAGCTGTGCGTTGGTCCCGGCAGCGTTCAACCGGCCACCGATCACGAACGTTGGATCAAGACCGCCCGCGGCGAACACCGAAGCGATGAGGCTGGTGGTGGTGGTCTTGCCGTGGGTACCGGCGACGGCGATGCCATGGCGATAGCGCATCAGCTCGGCGAGCATTTCGGCCCGTGGCACCACGGGGATGCGACGCTCGAGCGCGGTCGCCACTTCCGGGTTGGACGTGTTGACGGCACTGGAAACCACCAGCACGTCGGCGGTCGATGCATTTTCTGCGCGATGGCCGATGAAGATGTGCGCACCGAACGATTCGAGACGCTCGGTGACCGGCGACGCCTTGAGGTCGGAACCTGAAACGTCATAGCCCAGGTTCAACAACACTTCGGCAATCCCGCACATGCCCACGCCGCCGATGCCGACGAAGTGAATGCGACGAATCCGGCGCATTTCCGGCTGCGGCATCGCACGTTGATTCTCAACCATGGGCCACCTCCAGGCAGACATCGACGACGGTGTTGGTGGCGTCCGGCTTGGCCAGTTGGCGTGCCGTGGTGGCCATGCGCTTCAATTGTTCGGGTTGCATCAAAACCTCTTTCAGGCGAGCGGCCATCTCCGCCGCGCCAGTTGTCGCTTGCGGCATCACGAAGGCAGCGCCTTCACGAGCCAGATATTCGGCATTGCGCGACTGGTGATCGTCGATCGCGTGGGGCAGCGGCACCAGCAACGACGGCAACCCGGCGGCAGCCAGTTCACTGATGGTCAACGCACCTGCGCGGCACACCACCAGATCCGCCCAGCCATAGGCCTGGGCCATGTCCTTGATGAAGGGGGCGACCTGCGCCTCCACGCCCACCGCGCGATAACGCTCGGAAGTGACTTCATCGTGATTCCTGCCGGCCTGATGAAACACTTCAGGCCTTATTTCAACGGGCACCTGCGATAACGCTTCGGGCAGCAACTTGTTCAGCGGTTCGGCGCCCAGGCTTCCGCCCAGTACCAGCAAGCGCGGCTTGCGCCCCATCAATGCCTGACGCGGCGTTTCAAAGAACAGTTCGGCACGCACCGGATTGCCGGTGGTGCGGCGCTTGGCCGATGCGGCGAACGTCTGTGGAAATGCCTCGCACACCCGCGCCGCAAAGGACGCCAGGCTGCGGTTGGCGGTCCCGGCCACGGCGTTCTGCTCGTGAATGATCAACGGCACACCGGAAAGCCTGGCAGCCAGCCCGCCCGGGCCGGTCACGTAACCACCGAAGCCGACCACACAAACAGGCTTGAGCTCGCGTACGATCTTGCGCGCCTGCCCCAGCGCCTTGAGCAACATGAAAGGTGCTTTGAGCAGGGACAGACGCCCCTTGCCACGCAGACCCGTGACGTTGATCAGATGCAGCTGCAAGCCGGCCGCAGGCACCAGTTCGTTTTCGATGCCGCGTGGCGTGCCCAGCCAGTGCACGGTGTAACCACGTGCCTGGAATTCACGCGCGCAGGCCAGGGCCGGGAACACGTGTCCGCCTGTGCCGCCCGCCATGATCAAGACATTACCGACGGCCATGAGTGGGCTCCTCGGCAAAATCGCTTTCCTTGAATTCGGCTTCTTCACTGCCCATGTTGTTGCGCGATTCCCATTCGATGCGCAGCAGCAGCCCGAGGCTTGCGCAGCAGATGATCAGCGAGCTGCCGCCGTAGCTGAGGAATGGCAGGGTCAGGCCCTTGGTCGGCAGCAGGCCGACGTTCACACCGATGTTGATCAGAAACTGACCAATCCACAGGAACGCCAGACCGTACGCGGTGTACGCGGCGAAGAACTGCTTGGCGCGCTCTGCCCACATGCCGATGTACATGGCGCGAATACTGACGAACACGAACAGCGCAACCGTCGCCAGCGAACCCACGACACCCAGTTCTTCGGCCAGTACCGAGAACACGAAGTCAGTATGCGCTTCAGGCAGATAGAACTGCTTCTGTACGCTGTTGCCCAGACCGACGCCGAACCACTCGCCACGCCCGAATGCAATCAGTGCCTGGGTCAACTGGTAGCCCGAGCCGAACTGATCGGACCACGGATCGGTGAAGGTGATCAGACGGGCCATACGATAAGGCTGTGCCTGAACCAGAACGAATACCGCGCCCACCGCCAACGCCACCATCAGGGCGAAGCGGAACAGACCGACGCCGCCCAGGAACAGCATCGCAGCGGCCGACCCCATCATCACGACGGTGGCCCCGAAGTCAGGCTCCATCAGCAACAGACCGGCCATCGGCAGCAGGACGATGAACGGCTTGAAGAACCCCATCCAGCTCTCGCGAACTTCCTGCTGGCGGCGAATCAGGTAGCCGGCAAGGAAAATCACCACGAAAACCTTGGCAATTTCCGAGGGCTGTACGTTGAACATGCCGAAGCCGATCCAGCGCATCGAACCGTTCACCTCGCGGCCGATGCCAGGCACGATCACCATGACCAACAGGCCAAAGGCGCCGATCAGCATCAGCCAGCCCAGGCGCTGCCAGGTCGCGACCGGCACCATCATTGTGGCGACGCACGCGCCAAGACCCAACACCAGATAGATCAGATGGCGAGTCATCATGTACAGCGCGTTGCCCGATTGCACGGCCGCCACTTCCGACGACGCGGAGGTGATCATCACAAGGCCAAGCCCCAGCAGCGCCAGGCAGCCGGCGAGCATCGGGAAGTCCACATCGACGCCACGACCGCTGATGATCGGCGACGGGTAAGGCTTGATCACGCCAAAGATCATGACAAGGCCCTCGCGGCCTGAGCGAACAGGCGTCCGCGCTCTTCAAAATTCTTGAACATATCCAGGCTTGCACAGGCCGGGGACAGCAATACCGCGTCACCCTCCTGCGCCAGTTCGGCAGCACGTTGCACGGCTTCTTCCAATGTGGTGACGCGTACCAGAGGCACCGAATCGCCGAAGGTCGCGGCGAGCAGTTCAGCGTCGCGCCCCAGCAGTACGACAGCCCGACAATGAGTGGCGACCGGGGCTTTCAGCGCAGAGAAATCAGCGCCCTTGCCGTCGCCGCCGGCGATCAGCACCAGCTTGCCGCTGATGTCCGCGCCCAGGCCCTCGATGCCTGCCAGTGCGGCACCGACATTAGTGGCCTTGGAGTCGTCGTAGTAACCGACGCCGTTACGGTCACGCACCCACTGGCAGCGATGCACGAGGCCGGCGAACGTGCGCAGGCTCGACAGCATTGCGTCGAATGGCAGGCCCGCAGCGTGTCCCAACGCCAGCGCTGCGAGCGCATTGGCCTGATTGTGACTGCCGCGGATTTTCAGCTCACGGACCGGCATCAGATTGTCGAACTGGAAGGCGAGGTATTTTTCGCCGTTCTCTTCTCGCAGACCGAAGCCGTTGATGTCAGGTTTGTTCAGACCAAAGGTCCAGCAAGGCACGCCTTCGCCGATCAATGGTCGGGACAGCGCGTCCTGACGATTGACCACCACTTGCCGCGCCCCACGGAAAATCCGGTGCTTGGCCAGGTGGTAGGCCGGCAGGCCGCTGTAGCGGTCCATGTGGTCTTCGCTGACATTCAGGACGGTCGCCACTTCAGCGCCCAGATGGTCGGTGGTTTCCAGCTGGAAACTCGACAACTCCATCACGTACAGCTCGACGTCATCGCTGAGCAGATCCAGCGCAGGCACGCCCAGATTGCCGCCGACAGCGACACGCTTGCCCGCCGCCGCCGCCATTTCGCCCACCAGAGTGGTCACGGTGCTCTTGGCGTTGGAACCGCTGATCGCGACGATCGGCGCCTTCGCGTTACGCGCGAACAGCTCGATGTCGCCGGACAATTTCACACCGCGCATCGCAGCCTGCTGCAGCGCAGGGGTCGCCAGCGCCAGGCCGGGGCTGACGTAGAGCTCGTCGGCGCGGCAGAGGAATTCGACGTCCAGCTCACCACAACGCACTTCCACTTGCGGGTAGTCACGGCGCAAGGTCGCAAGCTCTGGCGGATTCTCCCGCGTATCGGCCACAGCAAACGCCACGCCCCGGCTCGCCAGAAAGCGAACCAGGGACATGCCGCTCTTGCCGAGGCCGACAACGATGCGGAAGTGGTCAGAAGCGATCAGTGACACTCGTTCTACCTCAGTTTCAACGTGGCAAGGCCGATCAACACGAGGATCACGGTGATGATCCAGAAACGGACGATCACGCGCGGCTCGGGCCAGCCTTTGAGTTCAAAGTGGTGATGAATCGGCGCCATGCGGAAAACGCGGCGGCCGGTCAATTTAAAGGATGCAACCTGAATGACGACTGACAGGGTCTCCATGACGAAGACGCCGCCCATGATGAACAGGACGATTTCCTGACGGACGATCACGGCGATGGTGCCCAAGGCGGCACCCAGCGCCAGCGCGCCGACGTCGCCCATGAACACTTGAGCCGGATAGGTGTTGAACCATAGGAAACCCAGACCGGCGCCGATCAGCGCGCCGCAGAATACGATCAACTCGCCTGCGCCCGGCACATAAGGGATCAGCAGGTACTCGGCAAACTTCACGTTACCGGACAGGTAGCAGAAGATCCCCAGTGCGCCGCCGACCATGACAGTCGGCATGATGGCCAGACCGTCCAGGCCGTCGGTGAGGTTCACCGCGTTGCTGGACCCGACGATCACGAAGTAGGTCAGGATCACGAAGCCGACGCCCAGCGCGATGCTGAAATCCTTGAACATCGGGATCAGCAGCGTGGTTTCGACCGGTGTCTGCGCAGTCATATAAAGGAAGAGCGCAGCGCCCAGGCCAAACACTGACTGCCAGAAGTACTTCCAGCGGCTTGGCAGGCCTCTGGAGTTCTTCTCGATGACTTTGCGGTAATCATCGACCCAGCCGATGCCGCCAAAGAGCAACGTCACGATCAGCACGACCCACACATAGCGGTTGGTCAGGTCGGCCCAGAGCAACGTGGAAATACCGATGGCGGACAGGATCAGCGCCCCGCCCATGGTGGGCGTGCCGGATTTGGACAGGTGCGATTGAGGTCCGTCGTTACGCACGGATTGGCCGATCTGTTTGTTCTGCAGGGCACGGATCATCCATGGGCCCAGGCACAGGGACAGCGACAATGCAGTGAGCACGCCGAGGATCCCGCGCAGGGTCAGGTACTGGAAGACCGCGAAGCCTTTGTAGAACTGTTGCAGATACTCGGCCAGCAGCAGCAGCATTAATGTTTCTCCGCCTTCAAGGGGTAAGTCTCGGTTGCGCAGAGTGCTGCCACGACGTTTTCCATCGCGGCACTGCGTGAACCTTTGATCAGAATGGTTGTGTTTTTATCGTGTTCGCCGCGCAGCGCCTCGATCAGCTCGGCCTGACTCGCAAAATGGCGGGCATCCTGCCCGAAAGCCTCGACGGCATGGGCCATCAGCGGACCGACGGCATACAGCGCGTCGACCTTGCCCGCAGCGTATTGGCCAACGTCGCGATGGCCTTGCTCGGCCCAGTCGCCCAGCTCGCCGATATCACCGAGGACCAGCACCTTGCGGCCCGGGAATCCGGTGAGGATGTCAGTGGCCGCAGCGACGGACGTCGGGTTGGCGTTATAGGTGTCGTCGATCACGCGAATGCCGTTGGTCGCCAGTTGCGCGACGGTGCGGCCTTTGACCGGCTGCACGCTGTTCAGACCGTCGACGATCCCGGCCAGCGATACATTCAGCGCGTGCGCGGCAGCGGCGGCGGCCAGCGCATTGGCAACGTTATGCGCGCCCAGCAGGTTCAGCTGCACTTGCGCTGAGCCGATCGGGCTGTGCAGCGTGAACGTCGGGCAACCACGAGCGTCGATGCCCAGATCGCTGGCGTAAAAGTCAGCGCGGCTGTCCCGGGTCGAGAAGCTCAGGACCTTGCGGCCATTGGCGCGGGCGACCCAGATGTCGAACGCTTTGTCGTCACGGTTCAACACCGCAACGCCGCGAGCGTCGAGCCCCTCGATGATTTCACCTTTGGCCTGAACGATTTTCTCTGGCCCGCCGAACTCGCCCACATGGGCGGTGCCGGCGTTGGTCAGCACGCAGACGTGAGGCTTGGTCAGGCTGACCGTGAACGCGATCTCGCCGATTCGCGAGGCACCCAGTTCGATCACCGCGGCGTCGAATTCTGGCGCCAGTTCCAGCAAGGTCAGCGGCACGCCCAATTCGTTATTCAGGTTGCCACGCGTCGCCAATACCGGGCCACGGGTGCGCAGAATGCTCGCAAGCATTTCCTTAACGGTGGTCTTGCCGCTGGATCCGGTGATCGCAGCCACCGGCTTGTCGATGAAGGCATTGCGGTTCAGCGCACCCATCTGCGCCAGCGCCTTGCGGGTATCGCCGACGATCAGTTGCGGCAACGGACTGCCTGGCACTTCGCGCTCGACCAGCGCCCCGACGGCGCCTTTGGCGGCGACCTGATCGAGGTAATCATGACCGTCGAAACGCGGACCGGTCAGGGCAACGAACAGCTGCCCCGGATTGATCGCACGGCTGTCGATGCTGACCCCGCTGAAACTGACGTCTTCGCCGACGCGACGGGCATCGAGCGGCACCAGCAATTCGCTGAACATAAGTGGCTTAAGCATGTGCAGCCCCCCATGCGTCCAGTGCCTTGGCGGCTTCTTCAAGATCGGAAAACGGATGACGCTGGCCGTCGATTTCCTGGTAATCCTCATGACCCTTGCCTGCCAGCACGATCACGTCGGCGGCCTGAGCCTGCTCAATGATCCGGGCAATGGCAGTGGCGCGACCTGCAACGAAATCGACGTTGTCCGCCGCGCTGAATCCTGCGCGGATGTCGTCGAAAATGCGCATCGCGTCTTCAGTGCGCGGGTTGTCGTCGGTCACCAGAACCTTGTCGGCAAGACGCTCGACCACTTCGGCCATCAATGGACGCTTGCCGCGATCGCGATCGCCGCCGCAACCGAACAGGCAGGTCAGCTGACCTTTGGCGTGAGGCCGCAGGGCCGCGAGGACTTTTTCCAGCGCGTCGGGCGTGTGCGCGTAGTCAACGACCACCAACGGCCGAGACCCGCCACCCAGACGCTGCATGCGGCCAACCGGTCCTTCGAGACCCGGCAGCACTTTGAGGATGTCGTCCAGCGGGTAATCCAGCCCCATCAACGCGCCGACCGCGGCCAGCACGTTGCTCAGATTGAAGCGGCCCAGCAGGCTGCTGCGCAAGGCATGGTCACCTTGCGGCGTGACCAGCGTGGCGCGCACACCATCGTCATCGAAATGCGCATCGCGGCAGAACAAGTAAGCGCTGCTGTCTTCCTGGCTGTAGGTGATCAGACGCGAGACGTGTTGTTCGGCGGCCAGTTGCCGGCCGAATTGGTCATCCAGATTGATCACGCGGCAACGCAGGTCATTCCACGCGAACAGCTTGGCCTTGGCCGCGGCGTAGGCTTCCATCGTGCCGTGGTAGTCCAGATGATCGCGGGACAGGTTGGTCATCACCGCAACATCGAACGCCAACGCAGTCACGCGGCCCTGATCCAGGCCGTGGGACGACACTTCCATGGCGATGGCCTTGGCGCCGGCCTTCTTGAGGTCGTAAATGGTCGACTGCACGGAAATCGGATCAGGCGTGGTGTGGATGCCGCTGTGCAGTTCACTGTAAAAACCGGTGCCCAGCGTCCCAATGATGCCGCAGTGCTGTCCGAGTTGGTCGAGCGCCTGGGCGACCAGTTGCGTCACACTGGTTTTACCGTTGGTACCGGTCACGCCGACCATGTCCAGGCTACGACTCGGGTCGCCGTAAAAACGGCCGGCGATATCGGACAGCTGGGCTGCCAGGCCCTTGACCGGAATCATCGGGATGTCCGTGATCGGCAGCACTTTGGCGCCTTCGACTTCATAGGCGATGGCGGCAGCGCCATGGGCAATCGCGTCGGTGATGTGATCGCGGCCGTCGACCTTGAAGCCCGGGATCGCGAGGAACAGATCGCCCGGGCGAACCTTGCGGCTGTCCAGGGTCAGTTCGCGGATCAGCAGGTCACGATCGCTCTGCGCGAAAATCTTGCTCAGGTTGAAAGACATCAGCCACGTCCTCCCTTGACTGGAACGACGAGCGGCGCCGCGTTGGCCTGTTGTTCCGGCGGAATCGGACCGAGGTTGTCCGGGCGCACGTTCATCAGACGCAACGTACCGGACATCACTTTGCTGAACACTGGCGCTGAAACCAGACCACCGAAGTAGCCGCCTTTGCTCGGCTCGTCGATGACCACCACGATCGCGTAACGCGGATTGCTCATCGGACCGAAGCCTGCGAACAGCGAACGGTAGGAGTTTTCGGCGTAGCCCTTGGTACCCACGGACGTCTTGCGCGCAGTACCCGACTTGCCGGCAACGTGATACGACGGCACCCGCGCACGATAGACGCCGCGCGGATCCTCGATCACCTGCTGCAGCATGCCCTGGAGAGTTTTGGCCGTGGTTTCCGGAATCGCCTGGACCGAATCCGACGGCTTGTCGGTCTTCAGAATGGTCAGCGGGACAATCTTGCCGTTGTTCGCCAGCGCCGAGTAAGCGTGTACCAATTGCAATGCAGTCACCGACAAACCGTAGCCGTAGGACAGCGTCGCGGTTTCCGCCTTGCGCCATTCACGGTAGTTCGGCAGGTTACCGACGCGCTCGCCCGGGAAGCCCAGACCGGTGTACTGGCCAAGGCCGACACGCTGCATGGCACGGAAGATGGCCTCGCCGCCCACGTCGAACGCCACCTTGCTCATCCCCACGTTACTGGAGTTGATCAGGATGCCGGTCAGATCGAGGATCGGGCCTTCGGTCTTGGTCACGTCACGAATGGTGTATTTGCCGATCTGCAGCGTGCCCGGATAGACCTCGACCTTGTCGCTAGGCTTCCAGCGGCCGCTGTCCAGTGCCGCAGTCATCGAAATCGGCTTCATGGTCGAGCCCGGCTCGAACACGTCAATGATCGCGCGGTTACGCATTGCCGCAGGCACCATGGTGCGGCGGTTGTTCGGGTTGTAGGTCGGCTGGTTGACCATCGCCAACACTTCGCCGGTCTTCACGTCCATGATCACCAGGCTGCCGGCCTTGGCGTCGTTTTCCTGAATGGCGTTGCGCAATTCGCGGGTCGCCAGGTATTGCAGGCGCAGATCAATAGACAAAGCCAAGGTCTTCCCGGCCTTGGCGTTTTTCTTCACTTGCAGGTCTTTGATCAACCTGCCGCGCCGATCCTTGATCACTTGCCGTTTGCCCGGCACCCCGGCGAGCCAGTCGTCGTAGGCGAGTTCGACGCCTTCGCGGCCATGATCGTCCAGGTCGGTGAAGCCGACCATGTGAGCAGTGACATCGCCTGCAGGATAGAAGCGACGGAATTCTTCCTTGCCGTAGACGCCTGGGACTTTCAGATCGAGCACCGACTGGCCCTGCTCCGGCGTGAGGCCCCGGACCAGGTAAATGAATTCTTTGGTGGCCTGTTCATTCAGGCGGTCGGTCAGCGATTTAGGGTCCTGCCCAAGCGCCTGGGCCAGCAAGCCCCACTTGCTCTTGTCGGCCTGCATTTCCGAAGGGTTGGCCCAGATGGTGGTCACCGGCGTACTGACGGCGAGCGGCTCGCCGTTGCGGTCGGTGATCAGGCCACGGTGTGCCGGAATCGAAACAGTACGCAGGCTGCGCGCATCGCCCTGCTCAATAAGGAAGCGATGATCGATGACCTGCAGGTCGACGATGCGGTAGGAAATCGCCAGCACCATGACCGACAGCAGGCCGACCACGACGCGGAACCGCCACGGGTAGAGAGCCCCTTCGAGTTTCATCATGGCGACACCATCCGGATGTCGGCAGCGTTGGGGATGCGCATCTTGAGTTGATCCGTGGCCAGCGCTTCGATACGGCTGTGCGCGGTCCAGGTGCTTTGCTCAAGAATCAACCGACCCCACTCGGCCTGCGCCTTGTCGCGCACGCTCAGTTCAGCGTACAGCGAGTTGAGCAACTGACGGTTCCAGTGCGCGCTGTAGGAAACGGCGATCGCGGAAACGAGAACGGCGACGAACAGCAGCAGCATGAAGAAGCTGCCGCCCGGCAACGGCTTGAAGAATACGCGACTCACCGTAGTTTCTCCGCAACACGCATCACTGCGCTGCGCGAGCGCGGGTTGGCACGTGTTTCTTCATCGGAGGCGAATTGCGCCTTGCCGATCAACTTGATGCGCGGCTCGAACGCCTGATGACGAATCGGCAGGTTGCGCGGCATGTTGTCCGCCTCGCCTTTCACCAGCTTGCGCATGAACAGCTTGACGATGCGGTCTTCCAGCGAATGGAAACTGATCACGACCAGGCGTCCGCCCACTTCGAGCGCGTCGAGTGCCGCGTCGAGGCCGGCTTCAAGGTCGCCGAGCTCGTTATTGACATGAATCCGCAGCCCTTGAAACGCGCGCGTTGCAGGGTTCTTGCCCTTTTCCCACGCAGGATTGGCCACTTTCAGGACTTCGGCCAGATCGGCAGTGCGCTCGAAGGGCTGGGTTTCGCGACGAGCCACGACAGCGCCTGCCATGCGCTTGGCAAAACGCTCTTCGCCGTATTCCTTGAAGACGCGGGCGATCTCTTCGGCCGGCGCGCTGTTGACGAACTCCGCCGCACTGATGCCACGGGTCGGATCCATGCGCATGTCCAGCGGGCCGTCATTCATGAAACTGAAGCCACGCTCGGCGTCGTCGAGTTGCGGCGAAGAAACGCCCAAGTCCAGCAGAATGCCGCTGACTTTCCCTGCAAAGCCGCGTTCCAGAGCCTCGGCGCCCAACTCGGCAAAGCTGCGCTGCACAATGACAAAGCGGCCGTCTTCGGCCGCCAGCGTTTGCCCTGTGGCAATCGCTTGAGGATCTTTATCGAATCCGAGAAGTCGGCCGTCCGGCCCCAGGTGCTGCAATATAAGACGGCTGTGTCCGCCGCGCCCGAAAGTGCCATCCATATAGCAGCCATCCGCGCGCACCGCGAGAGCCTCGACGGCTTCTTCGAGCAGTACGGTGATGTGGGTAAAGCCGCTATTCGTAGTCACAGGATCAAATCACGCAGTTCATCAGGCATCGCGCCCGGTTTTTGAATGGCCGCAAGGTCCGCATCAGCAAGTGCGTTCCAGGCGTCCTCATCCCACAATTGAAACTTGTTCAGCTGGCCTACCAGCATTACTCGCTTATCGAGCTTGGCGTACTCACGCAAACGGGGCGGCACAAGAAAACGGCCACTGCCGTCGAGTTCCAGGTCAACCGCATTCCCGATCAACAGCCGCTGCAGACGACGGTTCTCTTCACGGAATGTGGCGAGCTCACGCAATTTGGCTTCGATCAACTCCCATTCCGGAAGCGGATAGATGCACAAGCATGGGTCGACGGTATCAATGGTTACGATCAACTGGCCGGCGCTACGCGAATCGAGCTCGTCACGGTACCGGCTCGGCATAGCGAGACGGCCCTTTGCGTCGAGATTGATTGCGTTTGCACCACGGAACACAGGCGCGATCTCCGAATATTATCTTTTTGCGCTCAAAAAACCCACTTCACGCCACTTTCCGCCACTTGCGCACACTATAGGAATGCGCCCACCACACCGTCAAGGCGACTTCTTAAGGAAAACCCTTACAGGACGGAGATTTAGGAGAGGTAATGCAGGAGTTTTGAAAAAATTCGGATTGTTCCTACGGATAATTCCGAGGATGAACAGAAAGTTCAGCGCAGAACTTAAAGTGATTTGTGAGGTTTAAGATTTTTTTGGCATTACGCGGAGGGAGAAACGGTACAAACGAGGGGAGAAAAAAAGGTGGAGAGTCGATCTGTAAGCCGGGTTCTGTCGAGGACAGTCATTCCTCTACGATGGCCATCACTGGACATCTTTAGCAACCTACCCGGTTCCAGCGCGGGCCACGCCTTGGAACCCTATTTGGTCTTGCTCCGAGTGGGGTTTACCTAGCCACGAACTGTTGCCAGTCGTGCGGTGCGCTCTTACCGCACCTTTTCACCCTTACCGGCACCGAAGTGCTTAGGCGGTTATTTTCTGTGGCACTTTCCGTAGGCTCGCGCCCCCCAGGCGTTACCTGGCACTCCGCCCTATGGAGCCCGGACTTTCCTCCCCCCTTCATTGCGGAACAATGAAAGGCAGCGACTGTCCAATCGACTCTCCGCCGCCAAGGGTAATGGCAGGGCGCCTTGAGAACAAGCTTTAATAAGCCGCTCACACGTTTGCCTGAAAAATCAAACAGCGTGGGTCACTCGCTTTTCTGCTTCTCCAACGCCACCTGATACAACAGGTTCTTGCGCACGCCGGTGATCTCCGCCGCCAGCGCGGCCGCACGCTTGAGCGGCATCTCTTGCAACAACAGATCGAGCACGCGCCGCGCCTCGGCGCCAATCACGTCCTCGCCCTGCGGCTCACTCCACCCCGACACGAGCACCACGCATTCGCCGCGCTGCTGATTGCTGTCACCTTCGACAAAAGCACGCAATTCGCCCAAGGGCAGCCCTTTGAGGGTTTCGAACGTCTTGGTCAGCTCTCGACCCAGCACCGCAGGCCGCTCGGCGCCGAATATAGCTTCCATGTCCTGCAGGCATTCCAGAATCCGGTGCGGCGCCTCATAGAAAATCAGCGTACGAGGCTCCTCCTTGAGAAGCTCGAGACGCGACTTGCGCCCCACTGATTTGGCGGGCAGAAAACCTTCGAAAATGAAACGATCGGACGGCAGCCCTGCCGCCGACAAGGCTGCGATCAAGGCACAGGCACCTGGCACCGGCACGACTTGAATACCCGCCGCCCTCGCCTGACGCACCAGGTGATAACCCGGGTCGGAGATCAGCGGCGTGCCTGCGTCGGAGATCAGCGCGACATCATCCCCGGCCAGCAGACGGGTGATGAAACGACTGCCTTCATCACGCTCATTGTGCTCATGGCATGCAGCCAGCGGGGTGGCGATGCCGAAATGCTGCATCAACCTTAATGAATGACGCGTATCCTCGGCAGCGATCAGTGCAACGTCACGAAGCACTTTCAGCGCGCGCACGCTCATGTCGTCCAGGTTGCCAATCGGCGTGGCCACCACATAAAGCGAGCCTGTAGTGGAATTCGAAGCACCCGGAGCAGTCAAAGCGCACACCTCATGTTGTGTAGAAAGCCTGCATTGTACAGCCTCTGGCCAGGACAATCGGGCGCAGCGAACAGGGATATTGAAAAATGGACGCAAAGATTCGCTCACACACGGGCACGATGCCGCGGATGGGAAACCTGCCGACCAGGGCGCGCCTGTGCGCCTCAGGACGATCCATATCGCAGCTTTGACGCCTTCAACGTCGCGCCCCGGCCAGTGCTTGGGTACAATTCCACGCTTATTTGCTCGAGTATCAGGAACATATACATGATCGCTTGCCTGCGGCTGTTCTCTGCCCTCTGCCTGGCTGCCTTGTTGGCGGCTTGCGCCGGTTCGCCCTCCTCCAGTCTTGGCGAACTGCCACGCACCACTGACGCCAGCATCGAGCAGTTGCTCGAACAAGCTTCGACGGCGAAAACGCCTGATCAGGCTGCCTTGCTGAAACTGACCGCTGCGGATCTGGCTGCACGCCAGAACAACCCAGGTCGCGCTGCCAGCATTCTTGAGCAGGTGCAGATGGATCAGCTCAAGACCGACAAGCAGATCTACGCCAATACCCTCTCGGCTGAACTCGCGCTGGGACGCAGCCAGCCAAAAGCTGCGCTGACCGCGCTGAATCATCCGAGCCTGCAGCACCTGGGTGAAATGCCGGTCGATCTGCAGACCCGCACCCATACCGTCCGCGCCCGCGCGCTGGAAGCCGATGGCCAGACACTGGCCGCCGCGAGCGAGCGCGTCTTCATGGGCCCGTTGCTGCAAGGCGACGCCCTGAGCGCTAACAACGACGCGATCTGGACGCTGGTCGCGGCCTTGCCGCCCGAGCAATTGCAAAGCACCGCCAATGACGACATGGGCGGCTGGCTGAGCCTGGCCCGCGCGGTCAAGGGCGCAGGCACGCTGGAACAGCAGCAGGCCGCCATCGATAACTGGAAAGCGCAGAACCCGCAGCATCCGGCCGCGCGCCAGTTGCCGTCAGCCCTGGCTCAGTTACGCGAACTGAAAAGCCAGCCACTGACCAAGATTGCCTTGCTGCTTCCGCAGGACGGTCCGCTCGCTTCGGTCTCGCGCGCGTTGCGTGATGGCTTCATGGCGGCTCATTATCAGGCCCAGCAAGCTGGCCAGACGCCGCCCGCCATCGAGGTGTTCGACAGCTCCCGCGTCACGTCCATGGATGCCTTTTATGCACAGGCCAAAGCGGCAGGCGTCCAGTTGGTGGTGGGTCCACTGGAGAAACCACTGGTCAAACAGCTGAGCACTCATCAACAACTGCCGATCACGACCCTCGCGTTGAACTACAGCGACACCACCGCGCAGGGGCCTGCCGAGCTGTTCCAGTTTGGTCTGGCGGCCGAAGACGAAGCGCGGGAAGTTGCACGCCGCGCCTGGGCCGATGGTAAACGCAGCGCTGTCGCCATGGTGCCGAAAGGCGAATGGGGCGATCGCGTGCTCGAGGCGTTCCGCCAGAGCTGGCAGGCCAAAGGCGGCACGCTGCTGGGTGTGGAGCGCATCGATCAGCCGGTGGCGCTGGCCCAGCAAGTCGCCGATCTGTTCCAACTGCGCAACAGCGAAGGCCGCGCTCAGCGACTGCAGAGCACAACGGGCGCGCAGATGGCTGCTCAGCCGAGCCGCCGCCAGGACGTGGACTTCATGTTCCTCGCCGCAACGCCGCAACAGGCTCAGCAGATCAAGCCAACCATGGTCTTCCAGTACGCGGGCGACGTGCCGGTCTACGCGACTTCGCACTTGTTCACCAACAGCGGCGACCAGGCGATGTACAACGACCTGGCTGGCGTGCGCTTCTGCGAAACGCCTTGGCTGCTCAATGCTGCCGACCCGCTGCGCCAGCAAGTCACCACGCAGTGGCCTCAGGCCGGCGGCAGCCTGGGTCGCCTGTACGCCATGGGCATCGACGCCTATCGTCTGGCGCCACGTCTGACCCAATTGAAAACACTGCCCGACACCCGCATCGACGGCCTCTCCGGCAGTCTGGCGATTGGCCAGGGCCAGCGCATCGAACGTCAACTGCCATGGGCCGAATTTGTCGATGGCAAGGTTCAGCGTCTGCCGGACACCGCTCCTTGACCCTTGGCAACACCCGACAGACCGCAGGGCGCGAGGCCGAAGCCTACGCCCTGCGGCACCTCCAGCAGCAGGGTTTGCGGCTGATTACACAGAATTGGTTGTGCAAGCGCGGCGAGCTTGATCTGGTCATGCTCGACGGCGATACAGTAGTATTTGTCGAAGTTCGCTATCGTCGCCATGCAGGTTGGGGTGGTGCGCTGGAAAGCGTGGATTTTCGCAAGCAGGAAAAGCTCACCCTGGCCGCCCAGTCGTTTCTGCAAAGCGAGTCGAAATGGGCCGATTCACCCTGCCGTTTCGATGTCGTGGCGATCAATGGCGATCCGGGAACAGCACCCGCACTGAACTGGCTGAAGAATGCCTTCGACAGCTGAAAGGCCCACGCCAGAGCGGCAATGCTTCCGTTCATAGCCAGGCGGGCCGATGATTCCATACCGTTTTTTTTTTGCTCTTTGCTTTGCGGGCTGCACAGTTTTGTGCCGGGAAGCCGATGACACACTTCAAACGTCACCCGACCCGCTGCCCCTATTAAGGTTTACATAGATGGACATGCAATCCCGAATTCGCCAGCTTTTTCAGGCCAGCATCGATACCAAGCAGCAGGCGATGGACGTTCTTGCACCTTACATCGAGCAAGCCAGCCAGGTGATGGTCAACGCGCTGCTCAACGAAGGCAAAATGCTCGCTTGCGGCAATGGCGGATCCGCCGGCGACGCGCAGCACTTTTCGTCGGAGTTGCTCAACCGATTCGAGCGCGAACGTCCGAGCCTGCCGGCCATCGCGCTGACCACCGACACGTCGACGATCACCTCGATCGCCAACGATTACAGTTACAACGAAGTCTTTTCCAAACAGATCCGCGCGCTGGGTCAACCTGGCGACGTGCTGCTGGCAATCTCAACCAGCGGCAACTCGGCGAACATCATCCAGGCCATCCAGGCCGCACATGATCGTGAAATGATTGTCGTAGCCCTGACCGGTCGCGACGGCGGCGATGTAGCCTCACTGCTGCTGCCTGAAGACGTCGAAATCCGCGTCCCGGCCAAGGTCACCGCTCGTATTCAGGAAGTCCACCTGCTGGCGATCCATTGCCTTTGCGATTTGATCGACAGCCAATTGTTCGGGAGTGAAGAATGATATCCAAACGCCTCTGCCTGCTGGGTTTGACGCTTTGCCTGGGCGTCAGCGGATGCAGCTCTGTGGTCAACGCCAGCCGTGAAGCGCCCATCGATGATGACCGTGGCACTCGCACCCTGGGCAGCAAGATCGACGATTCGCTGATTGAGACCAAAGTGTCGGTGAACATCGCCAAGGCCAGCCCTGATCTGGACAACAACTCGCACATCGTCGTCACCAGCTTCAACGGTGTGGTCCTGCTGGCCGGCCAGACGCCTCGGGCCGACCTCAAGCAACTGGCCGAACAGACCGCCAGCCAAGTGCAGAAGGTCAAGAAAGTCGACAACGAGCTGCAGGTCATCGCGCCCTCCTCGCTGCTGGCCCGCAGCAACGATGCCTGGCTGACCAGCAAGATCAAGACCGAGATGCTGACTGACAGCGCGATCCCGGGTTCGCGAATCAAAGTGGTGACCGAGAACGGCATCGTTTACCTGCTGGGCCTGCTCACTCAGGCTGAAGCCAACCGCGCGACCAATCTGGTGCAAGGCGTGGCCGGCGTGCAGAAGATCGTGAAGCTGTTCGAGTACATCGACTGATTCACACCCCTGCAGGAGTGAGCTTGCTCGCGATCGCGGTGTGAGATTCAGCGAACAGTCACTGACTCAACGCCATCGCGAGCAAGCGCTCCTGCCGCTTCAATCGATACGCAATAAAAAAGGCGATCCCCCGGGATCGCCTTTTTTCGTTGCAGCGCAGTCGTTATTTGACCACTTTCAGACTCGGCCGACCGGTCGGACGTGGTGGCTCGTCATCCGGTGGCGGCACGTCGTCATCGACATCCAGATCTTCGTCGTCATCCACGGCAGGTTCGAGATCGAACACCATGCCCTGGCCATTCTCGCGTGCGTAAATCCCCATGACGGCCGAGACAGGGACGTACAGGCTGTGGGGGACACCGCCGAAACGGCCTTCGAAACTCACTGCGTCATTGTCCATGTGCAAATGGCGTACGGCGCTTGGCGAAATGTTCAGAACGATCTGGCCATCATTGGCGAAGCCTTGAGGGACTTGTACCGCCGGGTATTCGGCGTTGACCAGAATGTGCGGCGTGCAATCGTTATCTACGATCCACTCATAAAGAGCGCGGATCAGATAGGGGCGACTGGAGTTCATCAAACGGCTCCTTAGGCCTTAGCGCATGTCACGTTCGGCAGCAGACAGACTTGCCTGGAAGGCCTCACGCGCAAACTGGCGCTCCATATAATCAAGCAGCGGCTTGGCAGGCCGCGGCAATTCGATACCCAGAATCGGCAGGCGCCAGAGTATGGGCAATAGACAGCAGTCGACCAGACTTTGCTCGTCACTGAGGAAAAAAGGCTTCTCAGCAAACAGCGGCGAAACGCCGGTCAGACTTTCACGCAGTTCCTTGCGCGACTGGGCCCGGACAGCTTCTTTGCTGCGCGGATCCAGAATCACATCCACCAGCGCGCACCAGTCACGCTGAATCCTGTGGATCAGCAAACGGCTATTGGCACGTGCGACCGGGTAAACCGGGAGCAGAGGCGGATGCGGATAACGCTCATCCAGGTATTCCATCACCACCGTCGACTCGTACAACGCCAGGTCACGATCAACCAGCGTCGGCACGCTGCCGTACGGATTCACCTCGATCAGTTTGGCCGGATGACGACCGTCTACAACATCAATGATCTCGGCGCTGACACCTTTCTCGGCGAGCACGATGCGCACGCGATGGGAATAGTGGTCGGCGGGGTCGGAGTAACAGGCCAACCGGTTGGTCACGCCCATGGCGATCCTCCTCGCTTGTTTGATATTCAAAAGCAGAAAAAACGAACGCGCCCCGAAGGCGCCTCCGGCAACATCCACAGTGGCAGGTGTCCGTCGCGGGCGACAAGATAGCTCATTTACTCGAAGTAAATTCTGCAATCTTTCGCCCGCCACTATACCTGCTCTGCGTGCATTACCCGAACGAGGCTCTGCGGAGCGCGTTCTGCGTCAGCGACACCCATCTTCGATCAGTGCACGTCCTTCCAGTATTCGCGCTTGAGCAGGTACGCAAATATGAACAGGACCGCCAGATAGAGCAGCACGTAAGTGCCGATTCTTTGATGTTGCAACTTCACCGGGTTCGCCGAATAGGCGAGGAACGTCACCAGATTTTTGATTTTCTGATCGAACTGCTCTTCGGTCAGGGTGCCCGTTTTCGGCAAGACGGTGAGCTGATCACACGCCTCATGGGTCAGCGGCGAGCCGGTCAGCGGGTCATACTGCTTCTTGCCCTCCTCGACCAGTTGCACTTGCTTGCAGCCAATCACCTGACGGCCCTGCAATCCCTCAAGCACATTAGGCATGCCGACATTGGGGAACACTTTGTTGTTGACGCCCCATGGCCGCGCGGGATCCTCGTAGAACGAGCGCAGATACCCGTAAAGCCAGTCAGTGCCGCGCACGCGTGCCACCAGGGTCAGATCCGGCGGCGCAGCGCCGAACCACACTTTGGCGTCCGCAGGCTGCATGCCGGAACTCATGTGATCGCCGATCTTGGCGCCGGTGAAGACCAGTTTCTCCAGCATCAGCTCATGAGGAATGCCTAGGTCGTCGGCCACTCGCTCGTAACGCTGAAATTTGGCGCCGTGACAGCCCATGCAATAGTTGACGAACGTCCGGGCGCCGTCCTGCATCGCGACCTTGTCGGCGACATCGATATCGACGCTTTCCAACTCCAGGCCGCCGTGTTCGTCGGCCAAAGACAGGACAGGGAGTGCAGCCAGCAAGAAAACAGCCAGTAGCTTTTTCATCAGCCAGTCACCCTTTCCGGAACCGGTTTCGTCTTCTCCATGCGCGTGTAGAACGGCATCAGGATGAAGTAGGCGAAGTACACGAACGTACACACCTGCGACAGCAACGCACGCCCCGGGCTGGGCGGCAGCACACCCAGAATCCCGAGAATCACGAAGGCCACACAAAACAGCAGCAACCAGATCCGGCTCAGCCATCCCTTGTATCGCATGGATTTCACCGGGCTGCGATCCAGCCACGGCAAGACGAACAGCACAGCGATGGCGGCGCCCATCGCCATGACACCCAGAAGCTTGTCGGGGATCGCTCGCAAGATCGCGTAGAACGGCGTGAAGTACCAGACAGGCGCAATGTGTTCCGGCGTCTTGAAGGCGTTCGCCTGCTCGAAGTTAGGCTTCTCGAGGAAGTAGCCACCCATCTCGGGAAAGAAGAATACGACTGAGCAAAAAATGAACAGGAACACCACCACACCGACGATATCCTTCACGGTGTAGTACGGATGGAACGCGATGCCATCCAGGGGCTTGCCGTTTTCGTCCTTGTATTTCTTGATGTCCACGCCGTCCGGATTGTTGGAGCCGACCTCGTGCAGCGCCAGCACGTGCAGCACGACAAGCCCCAGGATGACAATGGGCAGTGCAACGACGTGAAGCGCAAAGAAACGGTTGAGCGTGATGCCCGAGATCAGATAATCGCCGCGAATCCATTGGGTCAGGTCGTTACCAATGACCGGAATCGCGCCGAACAGCGAAATGATCACCTGTGCGCCCCAGTACGACATCTGGCCCCACGGCAACAGGTAGCCCATGAAGGCCTCAGCCATCAGCGCCAGATAGATGAGCATGCCGAAGATCCAGACCAACTCCCGCGGCTTCTGATACGACCCGTAAAGCAACCCGCGGAACATGTGCAGGTAGACGACGATAAAGAACGCCGACGCGCCCGTGGAGTGCAACAGGCGCAAGATGGAGCCGTATTCGACGTCGCGCATGATGTACTCGACGGACGCAAACGCTTCCTCCGCCGACGGGGTATAGCTCATCGTCAACCAGACCCCGGTGACGATCTGATTCACCAGCACCAGCAGCGCCAACGAGCCGAAAAAGTAGAAGAAGTTGAAATTCTTCGGGGCGTAATACTTACTGAGATGGTCTTCCCACATGGAGGTCGCGGGGAAGCGCGCATCGATCCAGTCCATGAACTTGCTCATTACGCTTTCTCCTGATCGACACCAATGACGATGATTGAGTCCGACTCGTAGGAATGCGGCGGCACTGGCAGATTCAGGGGTGCAGGTTGCGCCTTGTAGACGCGCCCGGCCAGGTCGTAATGGGAGCCGTGACAAGGACAGAAATAACCACCAACCCAGTCCTTGCCCAAATCGGCCGGAGCGACTTCAGGGCGAAAGGTGGGCGAGCATCCCAAGTGAGTGCAGATGCCGATCAATAACAGCATTTCGGGCTTGATCGACCGGACGACAGGGTCGACGTAAGCAGGCTGAGTGGAGTTCTTGGATTCGGGATCGGAAAGCTGGCCGGCAATCTTGCCCAGATTGGAGAGGATTTCCGGCGTGCGGTGCACAATGAAGACCGGCTGCCCGCGCCACTCGGCAATCATCTGCTGGCCGGGCTCTATCTTGCTGATGTTGACCTTTACGGGAGCGCCTGCGGCTTTGGCTTTGGCGCTGGGAAACCATGACCCCACGAACGGGACCGCAGCTCCAACCGCTCCTGCTGCGCCTACCACAGACGTGGCTGCGACAAGGAAGCGACGCCGGCCTGCATTCACGCCGTCATTGCTCATTGCGTCCTCTCCCATCAGCTTTTCGAAAACCCGCTTGGCCGGGTTTCTTTTGGAATTATTGTTCTAGCTGTCAAAAAAACCCGCCGAATGGTAAGTAAAAAGCCCTCCTGGCTGCAAGGGAGTTACCGTTTGGCTAAATCAGGGAGCCTTGTAGATCGCGGCGTCCACGGATGAGTCGTGTTGTCACAGACAATAATAGACGCCCATAAAAAAACGCCCAGTTCCAAGCGGAAACTGAGCGTTCTTTTTGAACGAAAAGCGAATTAACGCTTCGAGTACTGCGGACGCTTACGCGCTTTACGCAGACCGACTTTCTTACGTTCAACTTCGCGAGCGTCGCGAGTGACGTAGCCTGCTTTGCGCAGAGCGCTACGCAGAGTTTCGTCGTATTGCATCAGAGCGCGGGTGATACCGTGGCGGATTGCGCCAGCTTGACCACTCACACCACCGCCGATCACAGTGACGTAGATGTCGAATTTTTCGACAGTCTCGGTCAGTTCCAGCGGCTGGCGAACTACCATGCGGGCAGTTTCACGGCCGAAGAACGTGTCCAGGGAACGGTTGTTGATAGAGATGTTACCGGTGCCCGGACGCAGGAAAACGCGTGCGGTTGCGGTCTTGCGACGGCCAGTGCCGTAATTTTGAGTCGCCGACATAATGAACTATTCCGTTAAAACTTCAGTTCTTGGGGCTGCTGAGCAGTATGAGGGTGTGCAGCGCCCGCATAGACTTTCAGCTTACGATACATGTCGCGACCCAGCGGGTTCTTAGGCAGCATGCCTTTGACCGCGGTCTCGATCACGCGCTCAGGAGCTTTGGCGATCAGCTTTTCAAAGTTGATCGACTTGATCCCGCCCGGGAAACCGGAGTGAGAGTAGTAGATCTTGTCGGAGGTCTTGGCACCGGTGACACGGATTTGCTCAGCGTTGATCACGACGATGTAGTCGCCCGTGTCGACGTGCGGAGTGTATTCCGGCTTGTGCTTGCCACGCAGACGGCTCGCGATTTCGGTGGCCAAACGACCCAGGGTCTGGCCAGCAGCGTCGACGACGAACCAGTCGCGCTTTACTGTTTCCGGTTTAGCGGTAAAAGTTTTCATTCTTTATAGCCTCAAAGGCCGCCCTGAAAAATAGACGGCGGAGCATACTCATTAGTACGGTCTTTGACAAGTCAAAGGCCGCCGGGCACGAACGCTATAGGGGGCTCGGGTCAGCGCGTTCGATCGCAGCGGTGTCTTGTGGCGCGGGGCATCACTCCCACGACAAAGAGACGCGGAATTATGCAGATTGCGAAAAAAATTTCAACCTGCTTTTATGGCTCTTTTCAAAAAGGAGAGCCAGATGGACTATCGCAAACTGGGTAGAACCGACCTCAACGTCAGCGCAATCTGCCTGGGTACCATGACCTGGGGCGAGCAGAACAGCGAGTCCGAGGCCTTCGCCCAGATCGAACGCGCCAAGGCGGCGGGGATCAATTTCATGGATACGGCCGAGATGTATCCGGTCCCGCCGAAAAAAGAAACCTACGCCAGCACCGAGACCATTATCGGCAACTGGTTCAAGAAATCGGGCGATCGCGCCGACTGGATCCTCGCCAGCAAGATCGCCGGACCGGGCAACGGCATCGACTATGTGCGTGACGGTCATCTGAAATTCAACCGCGACCACATCGTCGCCGCGGTCGACGCCAGCCTCAAGCGCCTGCAGACCGACTACATCGATCTCTATCAATTGCACTGGCCGGAACGCAGCACCAACTTCTTCGGCAAGCTGGGCTATACCCACAGCGACGAACACTTCACACCGTTGCTCGAAGTGCTCGAAGCGCTGGATGAACAGGTCAAGGCAGGCAAAATCCGTCACGCGGGGCTGTCCAACGAAACGCCGTGGGGCGCCATGACCTTTCTGGCCGAATCCCGCGCCCACAACCTGACCCGGCCGGTGTCGATTCAGAACCCTTACAACCTTCTCAACCGCAGCTTTGAAGTCGGTCTGGCCGAAGTCGCCATTCGCGAACAATGCGGCCTGCTGGCTTACTCGCCGATGGCGTTCGGCATGCTGTCTGGCAAGTACGAAAACGGCGCGCGTCCGGCCAAAGGTCGTCTGAGCCTGTACAGCCGCTTCACGCGTTATTTCAACCCGCAGTCGGAAGCAGCGTGCGCTCGCTACGTGGCACTGGCCCGCGAGCACGGCCTTGATCCGGCGCAAATGGCGCTGGCGTTCGTCACTGGCCGTTCGTTCGTGACCAGCAACATCATCGGTGCCACCACGCTCGAACAGCTGGAGAGCAACCTGGCCAGCGCCGAGCTGGTGTTGTCTGAGGAAGTGCTGGCGGGGATCGAAGCGATTCACAAGGATCAGCCCAACCCTGCGCCGTGAATCGATACATCGGCTTGACCTGATTTAACGGGTTAGCAAGCACCTGTGGGAGTGAGCCTGCTCACGAAGGCATCGTGTCAGTCACCATTGCTGTGACAGAACCGCCGCTTTCGTGAGCAAGCTCACTCCCACAGTGTTCATGCCCTCTCCCTACAGCGATCGGGCAATGATCTCCTTCATGATTTCGTTGGTTCCCGCATAAATCCTCTGCACCCGCGCGTCTGCCCAGGCACGTGCGATCGGGTACTCCCACATGAAGCCGTAGCCGCCGTGCAACTGCACGCACTCATCAAGCACCTTGCATTGCAGGTCGGTTGACCAATACTTGGCCATCGCGGCAGTGGGCACATCCAGCTTGCCCTCCAGGTGCAGCTCCAGACACCGGTCAATGAACGTGCGGCCGATCTGCACTTCAGTGGCAATCTCGGCCAGCTTGAAGCGCGTGTTCTGGAAATCCGCAATCGCCTGACCGAAAGCCTTGCGTTCACGGGTGTACTCCAGCGTCCACTGCAGCGCAGCTTCAGCCGACGCAATGGCGCCGATGGCGACCGTGAGGCGCTCCTGCGGCAGCTCCTGCATCAAATACGCGAAGCCCATTCCCGCCTGGCCCAGCAGATTTTCCTTAGGGATTCGCACGTCCTGGAAGAACAATTCCGACGTGTCCTGCGCCTTCATGCCCACCTTTTCCAGACGCTTGCCCTTCTCGAACCCTGGCGTGCCCGCCTCCACAAGGAACAAGCTGGTGCCCTTCGCGCCGGCCTTTGGATCGGTTTTCGCCACCACGATCACAAGGTCCGCCAGAAAGCCGTTGGTGATGAAGGTCTTGGAGCCGTTGATGACGTACTCGTCACCGTCGAGCACCGCAGTCGTCTTGACGCCTTGCAGATCAGAACCGGCGCCAGGTTCGGTCATGGCAATGGCGGTGACGAGTTCGCCCGAGACCATTTTCGGCAGGTATTTCTGCTTAAGCGCCTCACTGCCGTAGTGCAGGATGTAGGGCGCCACGATGTCAGAGTGCAGGGAAAATCCGATGCCGGTCAGGCCCAGCCGGTAGATTTCCTCGATCACCACGGTGGTGTAGAGGAAGTCCGCAGCCATGCCGCCGTACTCCTCCGGCAGGTGCGAACACAACATGCCTTGCTCGCCCGCGCGGTTCCAGAGCGTGCGGTCGATGTGGCCCTGTTTCTCCCACTGCGCGTGCCAGGGCGCGGCTTCCTGCTCGAGAAACTTGCGGACGCTGTCGCGGAAGAGCTCGTGTTCGGCGCTGAAGAGTGTTCTTGGAAGCATGGGACACCTTGGGCTGGCGGGATTGTCGGACAGAGTTGGAGCATGAGCGTATGCCGAGCGGATTGACGACGACACTGGACACATCCGACAAAAAATAAGACGATCACGCCGTTGCATGACCACTTTCCCATATAAGAACAACAGATTATGTCTACTCAACCCACCGTGCCGTTGCGGCGCGTCAGTATCCTTGCGATCGACGGAATTTTTGCCTCTACCCTCACCCAGGCAAAGGACTTCTTCCACCTGGCCAGCCTGCGTTATGGCAAGCAATTGGGCCAGGGCCTCAACCCCGCTTTCGAAACGCGTCTGGTCAGCCCGGACGGTCAATCGGTGCGCAGTTTCAGTGAGGTCGTGCTGCCGGTCGACGGCGTGCTCGATGACAGCGACATCATCATCCTTCCCGCTTTCGTCGACAATTTCGACACGCTGCGTGAGCGTTATCCGCAGATCCTGCCCTGGTTGCGCGAGCAGCATGCTCGGGGAGCGGTTCTGTGCGGCGAAGCCAGCGGCGTGTTCTGGCTGGCCGAAGCCGGGCTGCTCGACGGCAAGGAAGCCACCACGTACTGGCGCTTCTTCAATGAATTTGCCGAGCGATTCCCCAAGGTGCTGCTCAACCAGGAGAAACACCTGACCGATGCCGACAACCTGTACTGCGCAGGCGGCACGATCTCAGCCTGCGACCTTTATATCTATCTGATCGAACGCTTCTGCGGCCCTAACGTGGCGCAGACCGTCGCGCGCGACATCTTGTATGAAGTGCAGCGCAGCTATGCGCCGGGTCGCATGGGTTTTGGGGGACAGAAGCTGCATCAGGACGTGATCATCCTGCAGATTCAGCATTGGCTGGAAGAGCATTTCGCCGACAAATTCCGCTTCGAGGACGTCGCTCGGGAACACGGCATGAGCATTCGCAACTTCATGCGCAGGTTCCAGACCGCAACCGGCGACAAGCCATTGCACTACTTGCAGCGCCTGCGCATCGAAACCGCCAAGGGGCTGCTGTCAGGTTCGCGCAAAAGCATCAAGACCATCAGCTATGAAGTCGGCTACGACGATGCGAGCTTCTTCGCACGCCTGTTCCGACAACACACTGATCTGTCGCCGAACCAGTACCGCCAGCAGTTTCAGCAGGCAGCCTGAAAAAACCAGACTGTAGGCGCGCGCTTGCCGCGATAGCGTTGTGTCAGACGACCTTGTTCTGACCGACCCATCGCCATCGCGGGCAAGCGCGCTCCTACGATTCGCAGCTTGCAGCGGCTGCTAGGGTTTGTGCGCGCGGGACAGGAACTCGTGGGACTGCATTTCCAGCAGACGACTCAACGTACGCTGAAACTCGAAGTTCAGGCGGCCGCCGGTGTACAGGTCTTTCAACTCGACTTCCGCAGAAATGATCAGCTTGACGTTGCGATCGTAGAACTCGTCGACCATGTTGATGAAGCGCCGGGCAATGTCGTCGGTGGTCACACTCATCTGCTCTACACCGCTGAGCAGCACGGCATGGAAGATTTTTCCGAGTTCAATGTAGTCGTTCTGGCTGCGAGGACCGTCGCACAGCTCGCGGAAATCGAACCAGGCGACGTCGTCACACGTGCGCAGCGCCTTGATCTGGCGATTCTCGATGATCAACACGTCATTCTCGATCGCCTTCGTGCATTCAGGCGTCAACGCCCGGAAGCTCTTGCGCATGCTCTCTTGCGCCGCCTCGTTGAGCGGGAAGTGGAACAGTTCGGCCTGCTCCAGGTGACGCAGGCGATAATCCACGCCGCTGTCGACGTTGACGATGTCGGTGTTCTGCTTGATCAGCGCGATGGCAGGCAGGAAGCGCGCACGTTGCAGGCCGTCCTTGTAGAGCCCGTCAGGCACGATGTTGGAGGTCGCTACGAGGGTCACGCCGTTTTTGAACAGTTCTTCCATCAGCGTGCCGAGGATCATGGCGTCGGTGATGTCAGACACGAAGAACTCATCGAAACAGATCACGCGGGCTTCTTCGGAGAAGCGCTTGGCGATCAGGGTCAGCGGGTTCTTTTCGCCCTTCAGGTTTTTCATTTCTTCGTGCACACGCTTCATGAAGCGGTGAAAGTGCGTGCGCATCTTGTCCTGAAACGGCAGCGCCTCGAAGAAGGTGTCGACCAGATAGGTCTTGCCGCGCCCCACGCCGCCCCAGAAATACAGGCCCTTGACCGCCACGGCTTCCTTTTTGCCGAACAGCTTGCCGAACAGGCCAGGCTTGTTCTCATGGGCAGCGATCAGGTCGTCGTACAGGCGCTGCAGATGACGCACCGCATTTTCCTGCGCGGCGTCGTGAAAGAACTCGGGGCGTTTAAGGTCGTTCTGATAGCTTTCTAGGGGGGTCATATTCGTTAGCTGAGCAGCAAAAACGGGCCGCCACTGTAGCGATGGCCCGTTGGAATGGCAATTAATCCTGTTGTGGCGCCAAGGCCAGCTTCAGGCTCTCTATTGCGGCGTCGCGCGCGGCGGCATCGGCGAAGCTCGGGCTGTCGGCGACGCAGTCACCCCCAAGCCATACGCTGAAGGCAGCACCCTCACTGCGGATGTCCAGATCGCCACCTTGCTGCAGCTGTCTGGTCACCGCACCGGCGGCCTTGCCGTCAGCGAAGTTGCGCGAGAGCAGCAGTTGCTCGCCATCGGCCGCCAGCAAGCGGAAGCGGAAGCTGCCGTCGTCTTCACGAAAGCTGACGAACCGCGCGCCTTTACTGGCTTTTTTCTTGCTGGTCGCGACGGCTTGCGGCGCTGCACGGAAAGAACGCAGGCCAACCGCCTCACGCAGCTCGCCCAGAAACGGCGTTGCGATGCGGCGGGCCTTGGCCGCGCCCGCCTGGAGAATATCTTCCAGATCAGCCGGGCGTTCAATCAGACGATGGTAGTTCTCGCGCGCTTCACTCAGCTCGCTGTCGAGCAACTGGAACAGACGCTGCTTGGCGTCGCCCCAGCCCAGCCCCTGCAGCAGATCGGCACGGAATTTATCGCTCTGCTCGCCGGTGGCGAACGCCTGATACAGGGTGAACAAATGCGAGTTGTCCGGATCCTTGGCCTCGCCCGGCAAGCGGGAGTCGGTGACGATGCGCGAGATCGCGTCCTTCATCTCCTTCGCGCTGCTGAACAGTGGAATGGTGTTGTCGTAGCTCTTCGACATCTTCCGGCCGTCCAGGCCGGGCAAGGTCGCCACGCTCTCTTCGATCAGCGCCTCGGGCATCACGAAAAATTCTTTGCCATTGCCGAACAGGTGATTGAAGCGCTGGCCAATGTCACGGGCCATTTCCACGTGCTGAATCTGATCTCGACCCACTGGGACCTGATGCGCGTTGAACATCAGAATGTCAGCGGCCATCAGCACCGGATAGCTGAACAGGCCCATGCTGACGCCGGCATCCGGGTCTTCGCCGGCCTCGACATTCTTGTCCACAGACGCCTTGTAGGCGTGGGCCCGATTGAGCAGCCCTTTGGCGGCAACGCAAGTCAGCAGCCAGGTCAGTTCTGGGATTTCAGGGATGTCGGACTGGCGGTAAAAGGTCACGCGCTCGACGTCCAGACCGGCTGCCAGCCACGTTGCGGCGATTTCCAGACGCGAGCGCTGAATGCGCAGCGGGTCATCGCACTTGATCAACGCATGGTAGTCGGCCAGGAAATAGAACGAATCGGCATTGCTCTGGCGGCTGGCGACGATGGCCGGGCGAATGGCGCCCGCATAATTGCCCAGGTGTGGCGTACCGGTGGTGGTGATACCGGTCAGGATACGAGTGGTCATGGCTAGTCGCTTATTCTGTGTACTGCGATCAATTCGAAAGGCGCGGCAGGACCAGATCCTTGAGGTCGGTCAGCTTGCCGTGGAAAAAGTGTCCGCATTCTGCCACTTTCAGCAGCTCATGGGGGCGCTGAAGCGCGTCAGACCATGCGTACACCAGTTGTGGGTCGACAACTTCGTCGGTTTCCGGCTGGATCAGGGTCAACGGGCCTTTCTGCGGCAGTGCCGCTGGATCAGCGATGCGCATGACCGCGGGCGCGACCATGAACAGATGATTCAGTGTTTCGCCCTTCGCCTCGAGCCGGCCGCCGAGTGTCGCGGCGACGAATCCACCGAAGGAAAAACCGAACAGGGTGATCGGCATATCGGGATGTTTTTCCCGCAGCCACGTCGCTGCCGCTTCGGCATCGTTGACCTCGCCCTGGCCCATGTCCGAGCTGCCGGCGCTGGTGCCGACGCCACGGTAGTTGAAACGCAGGGTAATGAAACCCGCATCGCGCGCTGTACGCTGCAAAGTGGAGATCACTTTATTGAGCATCGTGCCGCCCTGAACCGGGTTAGGATGGCAGATCAGCGCCAGGCCTTTGGCCCCTTCCAGGTCAAGGTACAAGGCTTCGAGTTGGCCCACCGGGCCGTCGATGAATACAGGGGTTTCACGCATGAGCAAGAATGAACTCCGTGACCTTCAAATGGGTCGACTCGTCTAGCTGATTGTCTGTGGCTGGCATGTTGGCGACGCGTCGCCGCTATACAGCGCAGGTTCGAGCCGTTAACGTAAAGCAAAGCCGTTTATAGAGGAAGGACTCGTGGATTACTCGCTCTTAGTTTGGTTGCTGCCGACTATCGCCCTGATCGTTGGTGTCGCCATCGGTTTCTTCGTGGCGCGTGCGCTGCCCCATGCCGCGCCTAACAGCACTCAGCGCCAGCTGGATGACGTTCAGGAGCGTTTCGACAGATATCAGAACGAGGTGGTCACTCACTTCAACAGCACGGCTAATCTGGTGCAAAAGCTGTCCCAGAGCTACCAGGATGTCCAGGAACACCTCGCCGAAGGCGCCGACCGTCTGGCGACCGACGACCTGACTCGCCAACGTCTGCTGGCCGCTTTGCACCCGGATGCGCTGCAGGCCCCGCGCGACCGCCTGACGCCACCCCGCACGGCCGCCGAGCCGCCACGTGATTACGCACCCAAGGCGCCAAACACGCCAGGCATGCTGGATGAGCACTACGGCTTGAAAAAGTAATCGAAGACACCCGAAACAGCCCGCCCCTGATCCACTCAGCGGCGGGCTTTTTTATGGCCAGCTGTGTGAGGGAGCCAGTTCACCGGGTTGCTACAGCAGCTGATCCACCTTGCAGGAGTGAGCCAAGTGTCTCTAATGCCCCTTTGATCTGCGGCGTAACACCCAACGCCTTCCCGGCTAAAGCCGGTCCTACAAAAAGCTTGCGGCGTCTGCAGGACCGGCTTCGGTCGGGGAGAGGCCGGAGCATGAAGCCGGTCCTGCGAAAAGCTTGCCGCATCTGTAGGACTGGCTTTAGCCAGGAAGAGGCCGGTGCAGTCGGTGGAGAGGTAGCGTCCGGAATTCAGTCTTCGCGAGCCAGCTCACGCCTACAGTGCGATATTCGCGGGCCGTCACAAATCCGGGACAAACAAAAAACCCGCCATCGCTGGCGGGTTTCCTGGTTGCAGCCTGTGACTCAGATCGCGCCGCGTGTGCGCAGCAGATCGAGCACTTGCTTGACGCTTTCTTCGACGTTCAGCGACTGAGTGTCGATCACAAGATCAGCGTCCAGCGGCACGTCGTACGGGAAGGACTCGCCCGGGATGTTGTCCTTGTCCGCAGCGTAGAGGCCTTGAGGATCGCGTTCACGGCAGACCTGCGGCGAGGCCTGGACGTAAACGGTGATCAGACGATCGCTGCCGATCAGGCTCTTCGCGTTCTCACGGCCCGCCGCATCGGGAGCGACGAATGCCGCCAGTGTCAGCAGACCCGCTTCGTTGAACTGACGTGCGACATGAGCGGCACGACGCCAGTTCTCGGTGCGCCCGGCGCGATCCTGCGGCAAGCCCTTGTTCAGGTCATGGCGCAGATTCTGGCCATCCAGGACGAACACCGCGCGGCCCATGTCGAACAGCTTGCGCTCCACGGCATACGCCAGTGTGCTCTTGCCTGCGCCCGAGAGGCCGCTGAACAGAACGGTGGCCGGTTTCTGACCGAAACGCTGCGCACGTTCCTCGACCGAGACGTGGGCCAGTGCGCCGTGGTGCTGACCTGCGCCTGTCACAGTCGGTTTGGCGATGATCATGCCCGCCGCCACGGTGCCGTTGGTCAAACGGTCAATGACGATGAATGCGCCGGTCGTGCGGTTGCTGTCGTAGCCATCCAGCGCGATCGGAGCGTCGAGGCTGATTTTCACCCGGCCGATTTCGTTGAGTTGCAACGAGCTGGCCGGGCCCTCTTCCAGCGTGTTGACGTCAACGCGGTGGGTGATGCTGGCGATCGAACCTGGCACGTAGGAAGTCGCGCGCTTGATGTCGTACTTCTTGCCCGGGAGCATCGGCTCCTCGGCCATCCACACCAGCATCGCGTCGAACGCGTCAGCCACTTGCGGGACGTTGTCGGCATGCACCAACAGGTCGCCACGGGAGATGTCGATTTCGTCTTCCATGGTCAGCGTAACCGCCTGACCGGGACCTGCGTGCTCCAGCTCGCCTTCGAACGTGACGATGGATTTCACGCGGCTGCTCTTGCCCGACGGTAGCACGACCACTTCGTCGCCCTTGTGAACCACGCCACTGGCCAGCGTGCCGGCAAAGCCACGGAAGTTCAGGTTGGGGCGGTTCACGTACTGCACCGGGAAGCGCAGATCGGAGAAATTGCGGTCGTTGGCGATCTCGACGGTCTCGAGAATCTCCATCAGCGACTTGCCGGTGTACCAAGGCGAACGCTCGCTCTTGTTCACGACGTTATCGCCCTTGAGCGCCGACATCGGCACGAATTCCATGGTGGTCGGCTTGAGCGAGATACGCTCGGCGAACTTCAGGTAATCAGCCTTGATCTGCTCGAAGATGTTCTCGTCGAAACCATTGAGGTCCATCTTGTTGATGGCGACCACGATGTGCTTGATGCCCAGCAATGAGGCGATGTAGCTGTGGCGACGGGTCTGGGTCTGGACGCCATAACGGGCGTCGACCAGGATGATCGCCAAGTCACAGGTCGACGCACCAGTGGCCATGTTGCGGGTGTACTGCTCGTGGCCGGGGGTGTCGGCGATGATGAATTTGCGTTTGGAGGTCGAGAAGTAGCGATAGGCGACATCGATGGTGATGCCCTGCTCGCGCTCGGCCTGCAGACCGTCGACCAACAGCGCCAGGTCGACGTCATCGCCGGTGGTGCCGGACTTCTTCGAATCTCGGGTGATGGCTTCCAGATGGTCTTCGTAGATCATCTTGGAATCGTGCAGCAGACGACCGATCAAGGTGCTCTTGCCGTCGTCGACGTTGCCACAGGTCAGAAAACGCAGCATCTCCTTGCGTTCGTGCTGGCCCAGATAGGCGAGGATGTCCTCGCTGATCAATTCAGATTGATGGCTCATTGCATTCAGGCTCCAAGCTGTAAGCTTCAAGCGGTAAGCTTGTCGGCGTACAGCTAGTCAGAAATTCTATTGATCAACCCACTGAGCATCTTTGAAATCTCGCGGGTTTCATTTATCCAGCGGTCAGCCAGCAATGCCGGTATGTAACCGATCTCACCACCTATCATGATCTGTGTTCGCAACTCCCCACAGGAAGCTTTGGCAATCGACAGAAAACGACGCTTTTCCGTGTTGGTGAAACGCTCCATACCTTCGGCGATATTGCTGGGAACAGAGAGTCCGGAGCGCGTGATCTGACTCTTGAAAGCCACATCACCACAGTTGGCGAGCTCCATGTAGAGGCTTACCGCCAACGCCTTTGCTCTCTGCCAAACCAGAAGTTTCTCGAAATCCATTTCGATCGCTCGCTGTTGATTCGCTTGCAGCTTGCCGCTTGAAACTTGGCGCTGTCCCTTAGAAATAACCCTGACGTTTCTTTTCTTCCATGGAGCCGGCGCCATCGTGATCGATGACCCGGCCCTGGCGCTCGGAAGTTCGCGTCAGGAGCATTTCCTGAATGATGTCGGTAAGGCTGGTGGCCTCGGACTCGACAGCGCCCGTCAACGGGTAGTCGCCCAGTGTGCGGAAACGGACTTTCTTCTTGACGATGCGTTTCTTGTCTTCGTCAGACAGGTGATTACGCAAGCGATCGTCGTCGATCATGATCCATGTGCCATTCATCTCGATGACTTCACGCTCGGCGGCGAAGTACAGCGGCACGATCGGGATGCCTTCCAGATAGATGTACTGCCAGATGTCCAGCTCGGTCCAGTTGGAGAGCGGGAACACGCGGATCGACTCGCCTTTGTTGACGTTGCCGTTGTACACGTTCCACAGCTCTGGGCGCTGGTTTTTCGGGTCCCAGCGATGCTTGCTGTCGCGGAAGGAATACACGCGCTCTTTGGCGCGAGACTTCTCTTCGTCACGACGTGCGCCACCGAAGGCGGCGTCGAAACCGTGTTTGTCCAAAGCCTGCTTCAGGCCCTCGGTTTTCATGATGTCCGTGTGCTTGGCACTGCCGTGGGTCAGCGGGTTGATGCCCTGCGCGACGCCGTCCGGGTTGATGTGGACGATCAGATCCAGGCCCATGTCCTCGACCATCTGGTCACGGAAACGATACATTTCCTGGAATTTCCAGCGGGTATCGACGTGCATGACCGGGAACGGCAGCTTGCCCGGGAAGAACGCCTTGCGCGCCAGGTGCAGCATCACGGCGGAATCTTTACCGACGGAGTACAGCATCACCGGGTTATCGAACTCGGCGGCGACCTCGCGGATGATGTGGATGCTTTCCGCCTCCAGCTGTTTCAGATGCGTCAGTTTGTCGACCATGGTTACTCACGGGATAACGTACTTTATGGAGAGCCTGCGGGCTCTATCGAGCGAGGCACTTTATCATGGGGCCTGATTCTATTCAGTTGGCGGGTTAGATCGAAACGATCTAACGATATAGCTCACTCTTTGGACCGCCTGCCCCGCCTCGCCGGGTCAGATCGGATTGGGACAATCGATGAACAGATGTTCAAGCGCGAAGCGCCGCGCCAGATAGTCTCCCAGTGCCTGCACGCCATAGCGCTCGGTGGCATGATGGCCGGCCGCGATGAAGCTGATGTCGTTTTCACGGGCGCTGTGAAAAGTCTGCTCCGATGCCTCGCCGCTCAGGTAGAGGTCCACGCCGGCCAGCACGGCCTGATCGATGTAGCCCTGCCCGCCCCCGGTGCACCAGCCGACGCGGCGGATCATCTCACTGCCCTCGATCAGCAAGGGCTCGCGCCCCAGCGTCGACTGAACGCGATGGGCGAAGTCACGCGGGGTCATCGGCTCGGACAATGACCCGACCAGACCGACGATGCGCGGATTGTCGGGATCGAGTGGTCCTTCGACCGTGATGTCCAGTTGCCGGGCAAGCTGCACGTTATTGCCCACTTCAGGGTGCAGATCCAGCGGCAGGTGATACGCCAGCAAGCTGATGTCGTGTTTGAGCAGCGTCTTAAGGCGGCGCTGCTTCATGCCGGTGATGCAGGGGTTTTCGCCTTTCCAGAAATAGCCGTGGTGGACCAGAATCAGGTCAGCGCTGGCCTCGACCGCCGCATCCAGCAACGCCTGGCTGGCAGTCACGCCAGAGACGATGCGGGTGACCTGCGGGCGACCTTCGACCTGCAATCCGTTAGGGCAATAATCCTGTACCCGGGCGCTACTCAGATAGCGGTCCGCTTCTTCAACCAGAGTGCTCAGCGCGACGGCCATAAAAGTCTCCTAAATATGCAGTTCAGACCGGTCCGGTCCTCGTATAATGCCCGCCATTATGGCGCAGGTGATGCGCATCTACTCTCAGGACTCTGCTCAATGTTCAAAGCGCTGCGTTTTCTCGGCTGGCCATTGCTCGCTGGTGTGCTTATCGCTTTACTGATTATCCAGCGCTTCCCGCAGTGGGTCGGGCTTCCCAGCCAGGACGTCAACCTGCAGCAGGCACCTCAGACCGCTTTCATCCAGCAAGGGCCGGTGTCTTACGCCGACGCGGTCAGCAGCGCCGCGCCTGCGGTGGCCAATCTGTACACGACCAAAATGGTCAATAACAAGCCCAACCATCCGCTGTTCGAAGACCCGCAATTCCGGCGTTTCTTCGGCGACAACCTGCCCAAGCAGCGACGCATGGAATCGAGCCTGGGTTCGGCAGTGATCATGAGCCCTGAAGGCTATCTGCTGACCAACAACCACGTGACCTCGGGCGCCGACCAGATCGTGGTGGCGCTCAAGGACGGCCGCGAAACCATCGCCCGGGTCATCGGCAGCGACCCTGAAACCGACCTCGCCGTTCTCAAGATCGATCTGAAAAACCTGCCATCCATTACCCTCGGCAGCTCAGACAGCATTCGCATCGGCGACGTGGCGCTGGCGATCGGCAACCCGTTCGGGGTCGGCCAGACCGTGACCATGGGCATCATCAGCGCCACGGGCCGCAATCAACTGGGCCTCAATACCTACGAAGACTTCATTCAGACCGACGCCGCGATCAACCCCGGCAACTCGGGCGGCGCGCTGGTTGACGCCAACGGCAACCTGACCGGCATCAACACGGCGATCTTTTCCAAGTCCGGCGGTTCACAAGGCATCGGTTTCGCAATCCCCACCAAGCTTGCGCTCGAAGTCATGAAGTCGATCATCGAGCACGGCCAGGTGATTCGCGGCTGGCTGGGCATCGAGGTGCAACCGTTGACCCAGGAACTGGCGGAGTCCTTCGGTTTGAAAGACCGCCCCGGCATCGTGGTGGCAGGCATTTTCCGCGACGGGCCAGCGCAGAAGGCAGGTCTGCAACTGGGCGACGTGATTCTGAGCATCAATGGCGAACCCGCGGGCGATGGCCGCAGGTCGATGAACCAGGTGGCGCGCACCAAGCCGTCGGAGAAGATCGCGATTCAGGTGATGCGCAACGGCAAGGAATTGAAGCTGATGGCGGAAGTGGGTCTGCGTCCGCCACAAACCCCGGCGCCTGCGGCGGAGGATTAAGTTTCAGACATGCAGAAGCGGCGGGCCGGCGACCCGATGGTTGGCCGGACCGCCGCGCTCCTGCAATAGATCGCTACAACGCTCCCAATGCATCCACCAGCGCCTGATTCTGCTCGGGGGTGCCGATGGTGATGCGCAGGAATTGCGCGATGCGTGCCTGCGTGAAGTGCCGAACGATCACGCCCTGCTCTCGCACTTTGGCCGCAAGGCCTGCTGCGTCGTGCTGCGGGTGGCGAGCGAAAATGAAGTTCGCCGCTGACGGCAGGACTTCGAACCCCTTGGCTTTCAGTTGCTCGACCAGACGCTCGCGGCTGTCGATCACCCGCTTGCAGGTGCTCAGGAAATACTCGCGGTCATCGAACGCAGCCGCTGCACCGACGATCGCCATGCGATCGAGCGGGTAAGAGTTGAAGCTGTTCTTGACCCTTTCCAGCGCCTCGATCAGATCGGGATGACCGACTGCCAGACCGACGCGCAGTCCCGCCAGCGAGCGTGACTTCGACAGCGTCTGCGTGACCAGCAGGTTGGGGTAGCGGCTGATCAGGCTGATCGCCGTCTCACCGCCGAAATCGATGTACGCCTCATCGACAATCACCACCGAATCCGGACTGGATCTGACGATTTGCTCCACCGCATCCAGCGCCAGCAGGCAGCCGGTCGGTGCGTTAGGGTTCGGGAAAATGATGCCGCCGTTCGGGCGGGCGTAATCTTCGACACGGATCTGGAACTGCTCATCCAGCGCGATGGCTTCGTATTCGACGCCATACAAACCGCAGTACACCGGATAGAAGCTGTAGCTGATGTCCGGGAACAACAACGGCTTGTCGTGCTTGAAGAACGCGTTGTAAGCGTGTGCCAGTACCTCGTCGGAGCCGTTGCCCAGAAACACGTGGGTGGCTTCAACGCCGTAGTAACGGGCGACCGCCTGCTTGAGCAGGTCGCTGTTGGGGTCCGGGTACAGACGCAGGTTGTCGTTGACCTCGGCGCGCATGGCTTCGATCGCTTTCGGCGACGGCCCATACGGGTTCTCGTTGGTGTTGAGTTTCACCAGCTTGGTCAGCTTCGGCTGCTCACCGGGCACGTACGGCACCAGATCGTTGACGAAGGGACTCCAGAATTTACTCATGTCAGTTGCCTTCCTGATTGTTGTCGACGATCCGGTATTCAGCGCTGCGTGCGTGAGCGGTCAGGGATTCGCCACGCGCCAGCACCGACGCAGTCTTGCCCAGCTCGGACGCGCCTTGCTCGGAGCAGAAAATGATGGAGGAGCGTTTCTGGAAGTCGTAAACACCCAGCGGCGAGGAGAACCGCGCAGTGCCCGAAGTCGGCAGCACGTGGTTGGGGCCTGCGCAGTAATCGCCCAGCGCTTCGGACGTGTGACGCCCCATGAAGATGGCGCCGGCATGACGAATCTGCGGCAGCCACGCCTCTGGGTCCGCGACCGACAGCTCCAGGTGCTCGGGGGCGATGCGGTTGGCGACCTCGATGGCCTGGGTCATGTCCGCCACTTTAATCAGCGCACCACGGCCATTGATGGACGTATTGATGATCTCGGCGCGCTCCATGGTCGGCATCAGCCTGGCAATGCTCGCGGCCACCTTGTCCAGAAAGTCGGCGTCAGGGCTGACCAGAATCGCCTGGGCGTCTTCGTCGTGCTCGGCCTGGGAGAACAGGTCCATGGCGATCCAGTCCGGATCGGTCTGACCGTCGCACACCACGAGAATTTCCGAAGGGCCGGCAATCATGTCGATACCCACTTGGCCAAACACGTGACGCTTGGCCGTCGCGACATAAATGTTGCCCGGCCCTACGACCTTGTCGACCTGCGGGACGCTCTCGGTGCCGTAGGCCAGCGCCGCTACCGCCTGAGCGCCACCGATGGTGAACACCCGATCGACGCCGGCGATGCACGCGGCCGCCAGCACCAGTTCGTTGATTTCACCGCGCGGCGTCGGCACGACCATGACCACTTCACCGACACCGGCGACCTTGGCAGGAATGGCGTTCATCAGCACCGACGAAGGATAGGAAGCCTTGCCGCCCGGCACATACAGACCGGCGCGATCCAGCGGCGTGACCTTCTGGCCGAGCACAGTGCCATCGGCTTCGGTGTAGCTCCACGAGTCCTGTTTCTGACGCTCGTGGTAATTGCGCACACGGTCTGCGGCCTTTTCAAGCGCCTGACGCTGTGCAGGTGTGATGCGTGTCAGTGCCAGCTCGAGGCGTTCGCGCGGCAGAATGAGGTCCGCCATCGACGCGACATCGAGGCCGTCGAAACGCTGGGTGTATTCCACCAGCGCCGCGTCGCCGCGCTCGCGAACGTTCTTGATGATGTCCAGCACACGCTGATTGACCGAGTCGTCGGACACGCTTTCCCAGCTCAACAGATGATCCAGATGTCGAGCGAAATCAGGGTCAGCAGCGTTGAGTCGGCGAATGGTGTTGGAAGTGGTCATAGCGTGAGCCTCAATGAATGGCATTTTCTCAGGAGCCTTGTGCATAGGCAGGAGCCTAAGCTACCAAGCCATCCGCGCAGGCACCTGAGAAATTTGGCTATGACACGGATAGCTGGGCGCAACCTTGATCACGGTCGCGCGAAACAGTCAGCCGCGGTGTCGCGATTCCACTGCGGTGCGCAGGGTATCGATCAGCGACTGGATACGGGCGTGCTGCATCTTCATCGACGCCTTGTTCACCACCAGACGCGAGCTGATGTGAGCGATCATTTCCTGAGGCTCCAGGCCGTTGGCACGCAGCGTATTGCCGGTGTCGACGACGTCGATGATCTTGTCCGCCAGCCCTACCAGCGGCGCCAGCTCCATCGAGCCGTACAGCTTGATGATGTCGACCTGACGACCTTGCTCGGCGTAATACCGCTTGGCGACGTTGACGAACTTGGTGGCCACACGCAGACGGCCCTTGGGCTCGGCAGCCCCGACCGCGCCGGCGGTCATCAGCTTGCACTTGGCGATCTGCAGATCCAGTGGCTCATACAGGCCCTGGCCGCCGTACTCCATCAACACATCCTTGCCAGCCACGCCCAGATCGGCGGCGCCATGCTCGACATAGGTCGGCACGTCGGTCGCACGGACGATCAGCAGGCGAACATCGTCCTGGGTCGTCGGAATGATCAGCTTGCGGCTCTTGTCCGGATTCTCGGTCGGCACGATACCCGCTGCTGCGAGAAGCGGCAGGGTGTCGTCAAGGATGCGGCCCTTGGACAGTGCGATGGTCAACATTGGAAACGTCAGTCCTTATCAGCAAGCGCGCGTCGGGTCGCAATCGGCGCCCGACGACTTCCGGATCGAACAACGCAGACCCGGAGTAAAACGAATCAGAAAATTCTGGCTGCACTCGGTCACGAACGCTGCCCGGCCGATCGACTCGGCTCAGGCAGCGGGTCGCAACGACTAGCCCGGCACGCGACGGATTTTCGCGCCCAGCATCTGCAGTTTCTCTTCGATGCACTCGTAACCACGGTCGATATGGTAAATGCGGTCGATCAGCGTGTCGCCTTCCGCGATCAGCGCGGAAATCACCAGACTGGCCGAAGCACGCAGGTCGGTCGCCATCACGGGCGCGCCTTTGAGCTTCGCGCAGCCGGTGACGATGGCAGTGTTGCCCTCGACCTGGATCTGAGCGCCCATGCGGTGCATTTCGTAAACGTGCATGAAACGGTTTTCGAAAATCGTCTCGATGACCGCGCCCGTGCCTTCGGCAATGGCGTTGAGCGAGATGAACTGGGCCTGCATGTCGGTCGGGAACGCCGGATACGGCGCAGTGCGCACGTTGACGGCTTTCGGACGCTTGCCATGCATGTTCAGCTCGATCCAGTCTTCACCGGTGGTGATCTCGGCACCGGCTTCACGAAGCTTCTCGAGTACGGCTTCAAGAATGGTCGGATCGGTGTCCTTGACCTTGACGCGGCCGCCTGTTGCAGCAGCGGCAACCAGGTAGGTGCCGGTCTCGATGCGGTCAGGCATGACACGGTAGGTCGCCGAACCCAGTCGCTTGACGCCATCGATGGTGATGGTGTCGGTGCCAGCGCCGGAAACCTTCGCGCCCATGGCATTGAGGAAGTTCGCCAGATCGACGACTTCCGGCTCACGAGCGGCGTTTTGCAGCACGCTTCGGCCGTTGGCCAGCGCTGCGGCCATCATGATGTTTTCGGTACCGGTCACGCTCACGGTATCGAAGAAGAAGTGCGCGCCACGCAGCCCGCCTTCAGGGGCCCGGGCCTTGATGTAGCCGCCTTCGACGTCGATGATCGCGCCCATGGCTTCAAGGCCGCGGATGTGCAGATCGACCGGACGCGAACCGATGGCGCAACCGCCAGGCAATGCGACTTCGGCTTCACCGAAACGCGCAACCATCGGGCCCAGCACCAGAATCGACGCACGCATGGTTTTCACCAGTTCGTACGGCGCGACGAGGGTCTTGATGGTGCGAGGATCGATTTCGACACTGAGCTTTTCGTCGATGATGGGCTCGATGCCCATGCGACCGAACAGCTCGATCATGGTGGTGATGTCATGCAGGTGCGGCAGGTTGGCGACGGTCACGGGACCATCAGCCAGCAACGTGGCTGCGAGAATCGGCAGGGCAGAGTTCTTTGCCCCGGAAATGCGGATTTCGCCATCAAGACGAATGCCGCCAGTAATAATCAGTTTGTCCATTAGAATCTCGACGCCATTTTGGCTCAGGTGCGCTCGGCCCATGCAGCGCGGCTGAAAAATTTCATGGTGACCGCGTGGATGCTGCCATCAGCGATCCATGGGTTCAAATGCGTATAGATCTGCTGCTGGCGCTTGACCGGACTTAGTGCAGCGAGCTCGTCGCTGATCACGTTCAGCTGAAAGTTACAGCCTTCGCCTTCAACTTCGACCTGAATCTCTGGCAGCTTACCTTCAAGGAAGCTTTTAACTTCTACGGCCTGCATGCTTAACCTCAATCGGCGCCCTACGCGCGCGGGTCGGCCATCATACAAAAAAGCCCTCTCGTTGCGAACCCTACTTTGCAGGAGACGGACGAGGGGCTTGATCGATGATCAGCTATCAATGTTGTTCGAACAGCTCGGTCAGACCCGATACCTGTGCGATTTCCTGCATGTCTTCAGGGAGCGAGCGAACGCTGACCGTCTTGCCTGCGTTGCTGGCGTCCCGCATGAAGGCCAGCAGCAGGGCCAGCCCGACGCTGCTGGACTTCTCGACGCCAGAGCAATCAAGGACCAAAGCCGGCGCATCGCTGGCCTTGATCAGTTGAGCGCCCTGCTCGCGCAACGCAGGGCCGGTGCGGTAGTCCAGCACGCCGAACAGCTTCAGCTCGCCGCCGCCCACCGCCGTGATAGCCGCTTCACTCATTTGACGACCTTGTCAGGCGAGTTCTCGGTGGCGTCCTTGGCCTTGGCAACTTCGCCCGCCCATCCATCGATGGTCTTGTCCAGGTTGTTGCCGTTGCGCTGCATCGCGTCAGCGAACTGATCGCGGAACAGCTTGCCGATGTTGATGCCGTTGATGATCACGTTACGCACTTTCCACTCGTTGTTGATGGTCACGAGGGTGTACGAAACCGGGTAGACCGCGCCGTTGTTGCCCTTGACCGACATGTCGACGGACGTGCGGTCAGCCGCTTCTTCCTTGGCTGGCGAAACGGTGATGCCCTGGTTGTTGTACTCCAGCAGCGCATTGCCATAGAACTGGATCAGGCTGCGCTTGAAGTTTTCCTGGAAGCGTTGCATCTGCGCCGGGGTAGCGTTGCGCGAGTACTTCACGGTCATGATGCTTTTGGAGATGCCGTCAGCGTCGATCACAGGACCGACGATGCCGTTGAGCGCCTCGTAGAACGCCTGCGGATCGGATTTGTACTTGTCCTTGTTGGCAGCAAGGTCAGCCAGCAGCTGCTTGGTCGTACGGTCCACCAGATCATGAGCGGAGGACGCAGGTGCAGCGTTGGCGAACAGCGGCAGAGCAGCCAGCAGCACCAGAAGGCCACGGCGCAGAATCGAGATCATGAAAAAACTCCTCATTTAGCGTCTTTACCCACGGAATTCAGCAGGAATTTGCCGATCAGGTCCTCGAGTACCAGCGACGACTGCGTGTCGTGGATGGTGCCGCCGTCTTTCAACAGCTGATCATCTCCGCCAACGCTGATGCCGACGTATTTCTCGCCCAGCAGGCCAGCGGTCAGAATCGAGGCAGTGGAATCGGACGGCAGATTGTTCACCCGCTTATCCACTTCCATCGTCACACGGCCCATGAAGGTATCGTGGTCCAGATCGATTGCAGTGACCTTGCCGATGGTCACACCGGCCATGGTCACTTTCGCTCTGACAGTCAAACCGGCGATATTGTCGAAATTTGCATAAAGTTTGTAGCTGTCGTTGGTGGCGCTGGCGCTCAGACCACTGACCCGCAGGGCGAGCAGGAGCAAAGCCAGGATCCCGGCGAGCAGAAACAGGCCTACACCGGTTTCGAGGGTGCGGTTTTGCATCAGAAGTCTCCAAACATCAAGGCGGTCAGAATAAAGTCCAGGCCCAGTACGGCCAGCGAGGCGTACACCACGGTCTTGGTCGTGGCGCGACTGATCCCCTCGGATGTGGGCTCGCAGTCATAGCCTTGGAATACGGCGATCCAGGTGACGACAAAAGCGAAAACGACGCTTTTGATGACACCGTTGATTACATCATTGGGAAAGGAAACGCTGTTTTGCATGTTCGCCCAGAAGGAGCCTTCGTAGACGCCCAGCCAGTCCACCGCCACCCAGGATCCGCCCCAGATGCCGACGACGCTGAAAATGATCGCGAGCACTGGCAGCGAAATGAAACCGGCCCACAGACGCGGCGCGACGATGTACTTCAAAGGGTCGACGCCGATCATTTCGAGGCTGGACAACTGCTCGGTGGATTTCATGTTGCCGATTTCGGCAGTCAGCGCCGAGCCGGCACGACCGGCGAACAGCAGCGCCGTCACAACCGGGCCCAATTCGCGCAGCAGCGTGAGGGCAACCATCTGCCCCACCGCCTGCTCCGAGCCGTACTTGGCCAGGATACTGAAACCCTGCAGCGCCAGAACCATGCCGATGAAGACACCTGACACGACAATGATCGCCAGCGACATGACGCCGACCGAATAAAGCTGACGCACCAACAGTTGGAAACCACCGCCGATTCCGCCGCGCCCAAGCAGGGCATGAACCAGAAAAATCCCCGAACGACCCAACACTGCAACAACATCGATCGCTGAGCGCCCCATCAGGCGTACACGATCCATCAATGACTTTCTGCGCATCAGCGCTTCCCCAAAAGATCTTCGCGATAATCCGGCGCCGGATAATGGAAAGGCACCGGCCCGTCGGGATCGCCCGTCATGAATTGACGAATGCGAGGGTTATCCGACTGCATCAATTCCTGCGGCGTCCCCTGCCCCAACACCTGCCCGTCGCCCACGACGTACAGATAGTCGGCAATGCTGGCGGTTTCTGCCAGGTCGTGGGACACCACGACACTGGTGATGCCGAGCGCATCATTGAGCAGGCGGATCAACCGGACCAGCACGCCCATGGCAATCGGGTCCTGACCCACGAAGGGCTCGTCGTACATGAGGATCTGCGGATCCAGCGCAATGGCACGGGCCAGTGCGACGCGACGCTTCATGCCGCCGGAAAGTTCGTCGGGCATGAGCTCGACCGCGCCACGCAGCCCCACCGCCTGCAGCTTCAGCAGGACGATGTCGCGAATCATGTCTTCAGGCAGTTTGGTATGGACACGCAGCGGGAATGCCACGTTTTCGAATACGTCGAGATCGGTGAACAACGCACCGCTCTGAAACAGGACACCCATCTGCTTGCGCGCGTCGAACAGGTCACTGCGCGACAGCTTCGGCAGGTTCTGGCCATTGACCCAGACCTCGCCCGCGCTTGGACGCAGTTGTGCTCCCATCAGTCGCAGCAATGTGGTTTTACCACTGCCTGACGGCCCCATGATGCCGGTGACTTTGCCCCGGGGGATGCGAATGTCCACATTATTGAAGATGCTGCGCGTACCGCGTTTGAAGGACACGCCCTTCAATTCGACCGCGTAGGCGTTATCGGCACTCATCTAAACTCCTTGCGATGCAACCTGTCTCTGAGATGCCGCGTCCTTGACGAACGACACACTATCAGGAGGGGCCGAACAAGCGGCGAACTATAACACCGGTGTGCCAAGCCGCCAAAGCACCAACGTGTCGAGTCGCAAACAAAGAAGAAGATTTCAGACACAGAGGAAATTTCCTGCTTCAGCCACTTCGATTAATCAGCATCAACTGAAGGACTGAACGCCTCTATAAACAAAGAGCGACGATGAAGCGTGAGGCTTTTGAACATTGTCGCTATAATCCCCGCCTTTTCACCAAGCGACCCTTTACAGACATGGCCAACGCCCGCGACCTGATCCAATCGGCACAAAGCACCATCCACCTGGAAATAGAAGCCGTGGAAGGGCTGCTTGCGCACATCGATGCGGATTTCGTCAGCGCCTGCGAGATGATTCTGGGCAGCAAGGGTCGGGTCGTCGTGGTCGGCATGGGCAAGTCCGGTCATATCGGCAAGAAGATTGCCGCAACCCTGGCCAGCACCGGCACCCCTTCGTTTTTCGTCCATCCGGCCGAGGCCAGCCACGGCGACATGGGCATGATCACCAGCTCGGATGTCATCCTGGCGCTCTCCAACTCGGGCACCACAGCCGAGATCGTGACACTGCTGCCGCTGATCAAACGCCTGGGCATCAAGATGATCAGCCTGACGGGCAATCCGGAATCGACGCTGGCCAAGGCCGCTGACATCAACCTCAATGCCCGCGTCGAGAAAGAGGCCTGCCCCTTGAATCTGGCACCGACCTCCTCGACCACCGCCGCTCTGGTCATGGGCGACGCCCTGGCCGTCGCCTTGCTGGACGCGCGAGGCTTCACCGCCGAGGACTTCGCCTTCTCGCACCCGGGCGGCGCACTGGGACGCCGTCTGCTGCTGAAGGTCGAGCACGTCATGCATTCCGGTGCCGAACTGCCGCAGGTTGCACGCGGTACGCCACTGCGCGATTCCCTGATGGAAATGACCCGCAAGGGTTTGGGCATGACCGCCATTCTGGAAGCCGATGGCCGCCTCGCAGGGATCTTCACCGACGGCGATCTGCGCCGTACGCTGGACCGGCCGATCGACATCCGCCAGGCAATCATCGACGAAGTGATGACCGTGCACGGCAAGACCGTGCGCCCGGAAATGCTTGCCGCCGAAGCCCTGAAAATCATGGAAGACAACAAGATCGGCGCACTCATCGTGGTCGACGAGAACGATCGCCCCGTCGGCGCGTTCAACCTTCAAGACCTGCTCCGTGCGGGAGTCATGTAAATGAGCGCCGATATGAACGATCTGATGCAACGTGGCAAAAACATCAAACTGGCCGTTTTCGACGTCGATGGCGTGCTGACTGACGGCCGCTTGTACTTTCTCGAAGACGGCAGTGAATTCAAGACGTTCAATACGCTCGATGGCCAGGGCATCAAAATGCTCATCAACTCTGGCGTGACCACGGCGATCATCAGCGGGCGCAAGACACCGGTCGTCGAACGTCGCGCAAAAAACCTCGGCATCGCGCATCTTTACCAGGGACGCGAGGACAAACTCGTCGTCCTCGACGAGCTTTTGCAGCAACTGAATCTAAGCTACGACCAGGTCGCGTACCTGGGTGACGACCTCCCCGATCTGCCGGTCATCCGCCGGGTCGGCCTGGGCATGGCCGTGGCCAACGCCGCCGGTTTCGTACGTCAGCATGCCCACGGGACTACCCAGGCACGTGGCGGCGAAGGCGCTGGCCGAGAATTCTGCGAGTTGATCCTGAGCGCTCAGGGCAACCTCGAAGCGGCCCACGCCGCCTACTTATAGAAGTGCATTTATGCTCAGCAAAAAGTTTCGTACGTTTCTGATCTTCGGTGTTCTGGCGGTGCTGCTTGCAGCGGTCGGGTACTGGAACGTCAGCCCCGAAAGCTTCATGGATCAACCCAAGGCTGCGGTGGACGAAAGCGCGATCGACTATTACGCGATCAACGCCCACAGCATTCAGTACCTGCCCGACGGCAGCATGCAATACGACATGACCTCCGATAAGGTCGAGCATCTGAAGGCCACCGATGTCACGCTGATGACCACGCCGGTGCTGCAAATGTACCGTGGCACCGAATTCCCCTGGCACGTACAGAGCGTGCGCGCCGAGGTCTCCCCCGGTGGCGACCATGTCGAGCTGATCGATCAGGTGCGCATCAACCGCACCGACGAAAAGAAACGCACCACCGTGATCACCAGTACCCGCATGACTGTCTTCCCTCAGAAGCAATATGCGGAAACCGCGCAACCCGTTAGAATCGACGGCTTCAACGGCGTGAGCACCGGTACGGGTATGAAGGCCTATCTAAAAGAAAGCAGGATACACCTGCTATCGAATGCAAGAGGACAGTATGAGGCTCCTTAAAACCCTCCCTATTTTGCTCGGCCTGGGCGCAGCACTGGGAAGCGTGAGCGCCTGGGCTCTGCCGAACGATCAGGATCAGCCTATCCGTATTCAGGCCGACGATGCTCAGCTGGACGACAAGCAAGGTGTCGCGACCTACAAAGGCGACGTGATCATCACCCAGGGCTCGATGAAGGTGACCGGTAACACCGTGACCATCACTCGCACCCCTGCCGGCGACATCGACGTCGTGACCTCGGTGGGCAACCTCGCCTACTTCGAGCAGTTGCAGACCGCTGGCGACACCAAGCCCGTCCAGGGCTGGGGCGTCACCATTCAGTACCACGCAGCGCAGAACCGCGTCGTGCTGATCGACAAGGCCAAGGTCATCGACAAGGACAACAACACCACTCAGGGCGAGAAAATCGTCTATGACACGGTCCGCAAGCTTGCCAGCGCCGGCCGCGCGACAGGCAGCAAGGTGACCGAAGCCCGTCCGCGTGTCGACATGGTGATCCAGCCGAAAAAGAAAACCGACCAGCAGAAGGCCCAGTAATGGCAACGCTGAAAGCCCAACACCTGGCCAAGAGTTACAAGAGTCGCCAGGTCGTCCGTGACGTCAGCCTTTCCATCGAAAGCGGTCAGATCGTCGGCCTTCTCGGCCCGAACGGTGCGGGCAAGACCACGTGTTTCTATATGATCGTGGGCCTGGTTCAGGCCGATCAGGGCCGCGTGCTCATCGACGAGCAGGACGTCAGCCACCAACCCATGCACGGCCGCGCGCGTGCCGGTATTGGCTATCTGCCCCAGGAAGCGTCGATCTTCCGCAAACTGTCGGTATCGGACAACATCATGGCGATCCTCGAGACCCGCAAGGAACTCGACCGCGCCGGACGTCGCAAGGAACTGGAAAGCCTGCTGCAGGAATTCCACATTACTCACATCCGCGACAACCTCGGCATGAGCCTGTCGGGTGGCGAGCGCCGCCGCGTCGAGATCGCACGCGCATTGGCCACGGCGCCGAAATTCATTCTGCTGGATGAACCGTTCGCAGGTGTCGACCCGATTTCCGTGGGCGACATCAAGCAGATCATTCATCACCTCAAGGCCAAGGGCATCGGCGTTCTGATCACCGACCACAACGTACGTGAGACGCTGGATATCTGCGAAACAGCCTACATCGTCAACGACGGGCAACTCATCGCAGAAGGCGACGCTGAAACCATCCTGGCCAACCAGTTGGTTAAAGAAGTGTATCTCGGCCACGAGTTCCGCCTGTAACCCGGTGAAGACGGGGGCTGGAGACGAACGCAAACGTGCGCCTCATCGCCAACCCCGGATTAATTGTCGTCACACTCTAGGCAAACACTCCGGTTTCAGGCATATAATTTGCTTAAGTAGGCGCCTCGGCGCCCTAGTAGTGGATGGCGCGCAGTGCGCCGGCGAATAAGGTGTTAAGCCCCTGCCATGAAACCTTCGCTAGTCTTGAGAATGGGCCAGCAGCTGACGATGACGCCGCAGCTGCAACAGGCCATCCGCTTACTCCAACTGTCGACGCTGGATCTCCAACAGGAAATCCAGGAGGCACTGGAGTCCAATCCGATGCTCGAACGACAGGAAGAAGGCGACGATTTCGATAATGTTGACCCAATGGCCGACAACATCGAGCACAAGCCCAACCCCGACGTTCAGGAGCCGACCTATCAGGAAGCCACTCCGACCGTCGACAACCTCGACGATGGCGAGTGGAGCGAGCGCATTCCCAACGAATTGCCCGTCGATACTGCATGGGAAGACATTTATCAAACCAGCGCGAGCAGCCTGCCGAGCAATGACGATGATGAGTGGGACTTCACGACCCGCACCTCCGTCGGCGAAAGCTTGCAAAGCCATCTATTGTGGCAGCTGAATCTGGCACCCATGTCCGACACCGATCGCCTGATCGCCGTTACCCTCATCGACTGCATAAACCCTCAGGGCTACCTGGACGAGTCGCTGGAAGAGCTGCTCGACGCATTCGATCCGGAACTCGACATCGAGCTGGACGAAATCGAAGCCGTTCTGCACCGCATCCAGCAGTTCGAACCAGCCGGTATCGGCGCACGCACGCTGAGCGAATGCCTGCTGCTGCAGCTGCGCCAGCTGCCGGCCAAGACCAGATGGCTGGCCGAGGCACAGCGTCTGGTGAGCGATTACATCGACCTGCTCGGCAGCCGCGACTACGCGCAACTGATGCGCCGGATGAAGCTTAAGGAAGATGACCTGCGCCAGGTGATCGAACTGGTTCAGAGCCTCAACCCGCGTCCGGGATCGCAGATCGAATCCACCGAAGCCGAATACGTCGTCCCTGATGTCATCGTGCGCAAGGACAATGAACGCTGGCTGGTCGAGCTCAATCAGGAAGCCGTGCCACGCCTGCGGGTCAATCCGCAATACGCAGGCTTCGTGCGTCGCGCCGATACCAGCGCCGACAACACGTTCATGCGCAATCAGTTGCAAGAGGCCCGCTGGTTCATCAAGAGCCTACAGAGCCGCAACGAAACCCTGATGAAAGTGGCCACGCAGATCGTTGAACATCAGCGCGGCTTCCTCGAGTACGGCGACGAGGCAATGAAGCCGTTGGTCCTGCATGACATTGCGGAAGCGGTCGGCATGCATGAATCGACGATTTCCCGCGTGACCACGCAGAAATTCATGCACACGCCGCGTGGCATCTACGAACTGAAATACTTCTTCTCAAGCCATGTAAGCACCTCCGAAGGCGGTGAATGCTCGTCCACGGCGATCCGCGCGATCATCAAAAAACTGGTTGCCGCGGAAAATCAGAAAAAGCCGTTGAGTGACAGCAAGATCGCTGGTTTACTGGAGGCACAAGGCATTCAAGTGGCCCGTCGCACAGTCGCCAAATACCGCGAATCTCTAGGGATAGCGCCTTCGAGTGAACGCAAGCGACTGATGTAAAGGTCACAAGCCACAGCGTTCCAGTGGCAGGCACCCAAGCCTGCCTCTTAATGCACTGGCAACGAAGGAGAAGCTGTATGCAAGTCAACATCAGTGGACACCAACTGGAAGTGACCAAGCCCCTGCGCGAGTACGTCGAGCTGAAGCTTAAAAAGCTCGAAGGGCACTTTGACAAGATTACCAATGTGCAAGTGACGATGGCCGTCGAGAAGCTCAAACAGAAGATCGAGGCCACGCTGCATATCCACGGTGGAGAGGTGGTTGCCAATGCGGAGCATGATGACATGTACGCGGCGATCGACCTGCTCACTGACAAGCTGGACAGACAATTGCTCAAGCATAAGGAAAAGCAGCAAAGCATCCTCAAAGGTGCGGCAGCTCGCTGATACCCCCCACCCATGATTCGACTTGAAAACATTCTGACCCCTGGCCGTTCCCTCGTGAACGTGCCAGGTGGCAGCAAAAAAGCCGTCCTCGAACAGATTGCCAAAATGATCGGGCAGCAGGTGCCTGAACTTGATCAGCAAACTGTCTATGAAAGCCTCATTGCCCGTGAAAAGCTCGGATCGACCGGGTTCGGCAATGGTATCGCCATTCCACACTGTCGACTGAAAGGTTGCGACTCGCCCGTCAGCGCAGTGCTTCATCTTGAAAAACCGGTCGACTTCGACGCCATCGACGGCGCGCCCGTCGATCTGCTGTTCGTGTTGCTGGTGCCGGAAGCGGCAACCGACGCTCACCTCGAACTGCTGCGCCAGATCGCCAGCATGCTTGACCGTGCAGATGTCAGGGCGAGCCTGCGGAACGCGAAGAGCAGCGATGAGCTCTACAACGTCGTGCTTCACGTTCAGAACGGTCACTGATCATGCGCATGGTCATCGTCAGCGGTCGCTCCGGCTCCGGCAAGAGTACGGCCCTCGATGTTCTTGAAGACAGCGGCTTCTACTGCGTCGATAACCTGCCTGCCGGGCTGCTGCCTGAACTGGCCGAGCGAGCGCTGATCCACACCGAACTGGCTGAGCCACTGCTCGCGGTTTCGATCGACGCACGCAACCTGCCCAGCCATCTGAGCCGCTTTCCGCGCATGCTCGAAGAGGTGCGCAGCCGGCATATTCAGTGTGACGTGTTGTTCCTGGATGCCGAGGAGTCGACGCTGCTCAAGCGTTTCTCCGAGACCCGCCGCCGCCACCCACTGAGTACGGCAACCCGCTCGCTGGCTGAAGCCATCCGTGATGAGAAAACCCTGCTGGGGCCGATCATCGACCTCGCCGACCTGACCGTCGACACCACTCACCTGAATCTGTATCAGTTGCGCGATACGCTCAAGTTGCGGCTGTTGAACAGACCTGAGCCAGGCACGGCCTTCCTGATCGAGTCGTTTGGCTTCAAACGCGGCATGCCGGTCGACGCCGACCTCGTGTTCGACGTGCGCTGCCTGCCGAACCCTTACTGGAAGCCCGAGCTGCGCGAACAATCCGGGCTTGACCAGCCAGTGGCGGACTACCTGGCCGCCCAGCCGGATGTCGAGGAGATGTTCCAGGACATCTGCGCCTACCTTACCAAATGGCTGCCGCGCTTCGCCGCCAGCAACCGTGCCTACGTCACCATTGCCATTGGCTGCACCGGCGGGCATCACCGCTCCGTCTACCTGACCGAACGTCTGGGTCAGGTCCTGCAACAATCGCTCAAGAATGTTCAGGTTCGCCACCGCGACCTAAGCTGAAAGGATCCCCATCGCGATGCCCGCTCATCAAATCACTATCATCAACAAGCTGGGCCTGCACGCCCGTGCTGCAGCGAAATTCGTCGGCGTGGCGGGCAAATATCCCTGCCAGATCCGCGTGGGCCGGACTCCGGAAAGCATGGTCGACGGCAAAAGCATCATGGCGGTCATGATGCTGGCTGCCGGCAAAGGCACGGACATTCATCTGTCGACCGAGGGCGACCAGGAGCAGGCCGCGCTGGATGGCCTGATCGAACTGATCAACAACAAGTTCGACGAAGGCGAGTGACCCTCAGCGCACGTTAACGATTCAGTTTCCAATGGCGAACGAAGCCTGCGATCTGGCGGCTTTGTTCCATGTAAACGCCTGCCGTCCTCCTCTGCGCTTTCGCCGATCTGTCCGACTTACACGCAATAAAGAAAATTGCGCGATATCTACGGAATTTTCAGACTTGCGCGGCGCGCACAAAGTATCTTTAATCCATCGCTTCGAAACAGTGAGTCGCTAGCCTTCCCGATCAGGCACGGACCAGCCAGGGCGATTCCCGGTGCGTATCAGGAATCAAGATGTGGGTGGTGATGTTCCAAGGCAGAGCGGATTGATGACAGTCACAGGTCCACCCCGGCTCAAAAACAGGTCCGGCCCGGAAAAAATGCTGATGCTCGGCAGCGTCCTGGCGGTGATCGCGATCCTGACGATCGTGGCGTCCTTGCTGATTCGCGAGCGCGGCAATGCTACCGAATCCGCCGTGCGCTCGGCCAACAATGTGGTTCAACTGATCGATGCCGACGTGCAGCGCAGCGCCGAACTGTACGACACGTCGCTCAAGGGCCTGATTTCAGCATGGCAGCGTCAGGACGTGACGTCGATCTCTCCTGAATTACGTCAACTGGTGTTCTTCGACCGGGCGACCGCCGCGCCCTTCAAAGGCGATATGGTGTTGCTCGACAGGCGCGGCGATATCATTGCCGATTCGGTTTCCGTCATTCCCCGCGAAGACAACTTCTCCGACCGCTCAAGCTTCCAGAAGCACCGCGAAAGCGCCTCGCTTGCCATGCGAGTGGATGGCCCCTTCAAATCGCGCTGGGGTTTCAAGGACTGGTGCATCAGCTTCAGCAGGCGCCTGCCCTCCGCGGACGGCCAGTTCGTCGGCATCGCCGCTGCGACGATGCGGCTTTCCTACTTCAACCAATTGTTCAGAAGCCTGGACGTGGGCAAGAACAGCTCGATCAATCTGATCAATGCCGAAGGCGTTCTGTTGGCACGGCAATCCGATGATGCGGGTAAAAGCCTGATCGGCGAGGACTTCAGCCAACGCCCCAATTTCCAGCGAATCCTCAATCAGGTGAGTGGCCACTTCTCTGCAATGTCGGAGCTGTATGGCACCGAGCGGTTGTACACGTTCTCACGCGTGGGCGATTTGCCGTTGATCGTGGTAGTGGCCCAGTCTCAGGACGAGGTCTATGCGGTCTGGAAACGCAACGCCCTCCTCGTCGCCAGTGCCACTGGCCTGTTGTGCCTGGGAATCCTGTGGCTGTCGTGGCTGCTGGGCAAACAATTGCGCCTGCGCCACAACGCCGAGCAGGAGCTGGCCGAGCTGGCCTCAACGGACGTGCTCACCGGACTCGCCAACAGGCGCCGGCTGGATCAGGTGCTCAAACAGGAGTGGCTGCGCGGAATGCGCTCGGGCAAATCGCTGTCACTGCTGATGATCGACGTCGACCACTTCAAGGCGTTCAACGACCGCCATGGCCACCACGGCGGCGATGTCGCGCTGCGCAACGTCGCCCAGACGATCTCGGCCAATATTCGACGTCCCGGCGATCTCGCGGCCCGGTATGGCGGCGAGGAATTTCTGGTGGTCTTACCGGAGACCGATCTAGCTGGCGCTCGCGTGCTTGCCGAAAAAATCCGGGCGGCGATTGAGTCGCTGCCTCCCTTCGAAGACGATCCGTCACCCATCACCGCAAGCATCGGCATTGCGTCGCATCTTCCACACGCAGCAGACAGGCCCGAACAGCTTTTCAACGTGGCCGACAAAGCGCTCTACCTTGCCAAACGCAATGGCCGTAATCGCGTCGAGCCCACTGAGTCGTGAATCGTCAGGCATAAAAAAACGCCAGGCTGGCTGGCGTTTTTCGTACCGCTAAGGTCAATCAGCTAGCACGTGCATTGGCTGCTTTGACAGAGTCACGCAGTGCCTTCACTTTGTCGTGATTGGCTTGCACGCCAGTCAGCTGACGCTGAATCAGGCCGGTGACGTTCACAGGCAAGTTCTTTTCGGTCGCCTTCTGCAGCGCTTCTTTATAAGCCTTCAGCGCATGGTCTTCACCGCGCTCGACTTCGTTCAGCACCGCTTCGTCGCTCTTACCGGTCACTGCCGCTTTCAGCTCTACCCATAGACGATGCAGGCCGCCAGCAGCGCTGGAGGTTTTATCCGGATCACCGCCCAAGGTACGGACTTCAGCCTGAAGCTCGGCCACTGCGGTTTTGCACTCTGAGGACCGAGAAAGGAAGTACGCTTTAATTTCGGGGTTTTTGATATCTTCGGCAGCTGTGTGGAAACCTTTCTCGCCGTCAATGCTGGTCTCGATCAGATCGTTCAGTACCGAGACCGCTTCTTTATTGATATCTGTCATTTTGCTATTCCTTTCTGGCAGGTTAATCGAAGAATTGATACATCCAAACTCGATACGTTAATCATTGCAGAGCCCATGCCAGCTTTCGTCAAACAATAAAGTCGTTACTATTCAATGACTTGCATTTACTACCCTACAGCCACACCGAGCTTTATGCATGATCTGTCTGTTGGCGGAGTTGCAGAATGCACGTATCTTTCAAGTTCATTGAAACGGACAAACGGCAGCAATATGAATCCTGAAAAACTCAAGTTGTTAGTCGAGCGGGAGATGCCGTACGGGAAGTACAAAGGTCGCTTGCTGGCCGATCTGCCCGGCGACTACCTGAACTGGTTTGCCCGTAAAGGGTTTCCCCCTGGAGAGCTGGGCAGTCTGCTGGCGCTGATGCACGAAATCGACCACAACGGGCTGTCCTCGCTGCTCGATCCGTTGCGCACCCGCCCTCGGGGACCCCTCCGCAACAGCCCGTTGAAATCACCCATTCGCTTTTCCTGACCTCTTCATTGAACGCACGAGCGGCCCGATGACCAGCATTCCCAAGAGCAGCACAGCCGAACAGGCAGACCGACGCGCCCGGGACGAAGCCTTCTGGGAGAACATTGCCCAGCAATACGACGTCGAGCCCGGGGCGCTTAACCTCGAATACGGCTATTTCGGCCGCATGACCCGCGAAGTGTTGCGTCAGTACGAGCAGAACCTGGCGTACGTCAACCGCAGTAACTCAGTCTACGTGCGCCAGCGGTTCGACATGCACGACAGCGAAGTCATCCGCGCTGATCTTGCTCAACTGCTGGGCGTCGGCGCCCACGAAATTGCGCTCACCCGCTGCGCCACCGAGTCATTGCAGACGCTGATCCGCAACTACAACGAGCTTCAGCCCGGTGAGCAGGTACTCATCAGCGATCTGGACTACAACAGCGTGCAGACAGCCATGCGCTGGCTGGCCAAGCGCTGCGGCGCGGGCATTGTCGAGATCACCCATCGGCATCCCGCGACCTACGAATCGCTGCTGCAGAGCTATCGCGATGCATTCGTCGCCAACCCTGGCATCAAGCTGATGGCGCTGACCCATGTGACCCATCGCACGGGGCTGGTGATGCCGGTTCAGGCCATCACTGACCTTGCGCGATCCCACGGCGTCGATGTCATCCTCGACGGCGCCCATGCGTTGGGCCAACTGGATTTCGAGCTCGACGCCCTCAACGTTCCGTTCGCCGGGTTCAACCTGCAGAAATGGATGGGCGCGCCGTTGAGTCTGGGCTTCGTCTATGTCCGCCAGGGGCGGCTCGGGGCGATCGATGCGGACATGGGCGACACGCGCTATGCCGACGACGACATCCTTGGCCGGGTGCCCTATGGCACGCCGAACATCCCCGCGCTGATGACGTTGACCACGGTATTTGCCGAGCATCGCGCGATCGGCGGCTCGGCGATCAAGGGCGCGCGGCTGGCCTACCTGCGCGATCTGTGGGTCAAGGAAGCACGTGCCATCGAGGGCATTGAAGTCCTGACGCCAGACGATCCGAGACTTTATTGCGGGATTACCTCGTTTCGCTTCATCCGCCACGAAGATCAGCAGGTCATGGCCCAGCGACTGCTGGATGAACATGGAATCTTCGCCGTGACACGCTACGGCGCAGGTTGCGGGCCTTGCATCCGCATCACGCCAGGCTTCACCACCCGCGCCGATGACATGGCGCGGCTCGTAGCGGCGCTGCGTGCGCTGGCCTGAGCTTGATCCAAAAAAAACGGCGCCCTGTTGACAGGGCGCCGTAAAAACCAAAGAAACGAACTACAAAGGAGCGGCCAAGATATCCGCTTCATGCGGCGCCCGTGCGGTACATATTTATCGCTGAACCGGCAGGCGAAAAAAAACGGCGCTCCTGACCAAGGAGCACCGTCAAACAGCCATGCAACAACGACTTCTTTAGCTGCGCTGCCGTGCAAGGGTCAGGCAGCGCAATCTCTTCAATCCTTCATTGACGACGATTAGAACAGCCTGCGCTTGAACGCAAGCTGTCCGTCATCAACGTTTCGTCAGCCATCCACGATCAATCGAACAGTGCGATGGCCTCAGCCGTGGCGTCGGTAATACGCTGCCAGTCACCATTTTTGACCCATGCGTTGTCGATCATCCAGGTACCGCCCACGCACATGACATTCGGCAGCGCCATGTAGCTCTTCAGGTTGGCAGCGCTGACGCCGCCTGTGGGGCAAAAACGCACTTCGGGGAACGGGCCGCCCAGCGCTTTGATCGCACCGACGCCGCCGCTGATCTCAGCCGGAAACAGCTTGAAGCGGCGGTAGCCCAGCGCATAACCGATCATGATTTCCGACGCGCTGCTGATACCCGGCAACAGCGGCAACTCGCTTTGCGCCCCGGCTTCCAGCAAATCCTGGGTGCTGCCCGGCGTGACGATGAATTGCGAACCCGCCTCCTCGGCCGCCTTGAGCATGTGGCGATCGAGAATGGTGCCGGCGCCGACGCACAGCTCAGGACGCGCATCACGCAGGGTGCGAATGGCCTTGAGACCGAATTCGGAACGCAGGGTAACTTCCAGCGCGTTCAGGCCGCCGGCCGCCAGCGCATCGGCCAGCGGCAGTACGTCCTGTTCACGTGCAATGGTGATGACCGGCAGAATCTTCGCTTTCGCGCAGAGTTCGTCGATCTGGGCAATCTTGCTCGCCATGCTATTCAACGGCTGTTTCACTTGGTTTTTCTCCATGGCGGCTGATCCTTTGCTTATGGGCACCAGTAGATCTCTAAAGACGGGTTGAGGAACGCACGCACCGGCATTTCAGCGAGGTCATCGCCCGCCAGTGCCTTGCGCAGGGTTTCCAGTTTTGCCTGCCCGGAGACGGACAGGATTGGCGTTGCGGCCGACGCCAGAAGCGAACGCGTCATGGTCAGGCGCTGATGAGGCACCGTGGGCGCCTGCATCGGCAGGCAACGGCGTTCGCTGTTCAGATCCAGCGCCTCGGCCAGGTTCGGGCTGTCAGGGAACAGCGAGGCCGTGTGGCCGTCGTCACCCATGCCCAGCACCAGCACATCGATCTTCGGCAGCTCCTTGAGCGCCTCGTCGGTGGCGGCCGCTGCTTCATCCAGCGTCGTGGTCGGGCGATAGAGGCTGAAGAAGCCCGCTGCCGCTGCCGGCCCCTGAAACAGATAACGCTTGAGCAGGCCGGCATTGCTGTCGGCGTGTTCGGTCGGCACCCAACGCTCGTCAGCGAGGCTGATGCAGACTTTGGACCATTGAATCGGCTTCTGCGCCAGTGCCTGGAAGAACGCCACCGGGCTTTTGCCGCCCGAGACGACCAGCGTGGCCACGCCATGGGGATTGCTGGAAATGGCCGCGCTCAAACGCTCGGCCACGTGATCGGCCAGCGCATTGGCCAGCAGTTCGGGGTTATCGAATTCCAGGGCTTTCAGACCCGCTGGAAATTCAAGTTCACATATCGCCATACCAGGACCTCCCGTCACGAGTAATGAGCGCAATGGAACTCATTGGTCCCCAGGAGCCTGCCGCGTAAGGCTTGGGCGCGTCGCCCGCCTTCTTCCAACCGGCAATCAGCTGGTCGCACCACTGCCACGCATACTCGATCTCATCTTTGCGGACAAACAGGTTCTGATTGCCACGCATGACCTCCAACAACAACCGCTCGTACGCATCCGGGATGCGGGCGCTGCGGTAGGCGTCGGAGAAGCTCAGTTGCAAAGGGTTGCTGCGCAATTGCATGCCTTTATCCAGCCCCTGATCCTTGGTCATCACTTGCAGCGAGATACCTTCATCGGGCTGCAGGCGAATGATCAGGCGGTTGCTGATCTGCATCCGCTGTTCGGGGGCAAAGATGTAGTGCGGCGGTTCCTTGAAGTGAATCACGATCTGCGACAGCTTCTGTGGCATGCGCTTGCCGGTACGCAGATAGAACGGAACCCCCGCCCAACGCCAGTTACGGATATCGGCACGAATGGCAACGAACGTTTCGGTGTCGCTCTGGGTGTTGGAGTTTTCCTCTTCCAGATAACCGGGGACCGGCTTGCCCTCGCTGTAGCCGGCAATGTACTGCCCGCGGACCACCTGGGTGGCGAGGCGTTCGGGCGTGAACGGTGCCAGTGCCTTGAGCACTTTCACTTTCTCGTCGCGGATGCTGTCGGCGGACAGGTCGCTGGGCGGGTCCATGGCAATCAGGCACAGCAGCTGCAACAGGTGGTTCTGGATCATGTCACGCAGCTGACCCGCCTGATCGAAGTAACCCCAACGGCCCTCGATGCCCACTTTCTCCGCCACAGTAATCTCGACGTGGGAAATGTAGTTCTGGTTCCATTGGGTTTCGAACAGGCTGTTGGCAAAGCGCAGCGCGATGAGGTTCTGTACGGTGTCTTTGCCCAGATAATGGTCGATCCGGTAAACGCGGTTTTCCGGAAGGAATTTGGCCACCGCGTCATTGACCCGGCGCGAAGATGCCAGGTCATGGCCGATAGGCTTTTCAAGCACGGCGCGCGTGCGATCGGTCAGGCCGACCAGCGCAAGGTTTTCACAGATGGCGCCGTACACCGAGGCCGGCGTGGCGAAGTAGGCGATCATCGTTTGTGCGTCGCCCACTTCCTCGGCAAGCGCCACGTAGTCGTCGCCTTTGAGGAAGTCCACGTGCAGGTAGCTCAGGCGTGCCTGAAAACGCTCAACGTGCTCACTCTCAAGCTGCGCCTCAGGGACGAAACGGCGCAGGCTTTTGTCGATGTAGGCCAGATGCTCCTGAGGAGTTCCAGGCTCACGGGCCAAGGCAAGAATTCGGGTCTCGGCATGCAGCAGTCCAGCCCGATCAAGCTGGTACAACGCAGGAAACAGTTTGCGCACTGCCAGGTCACCCAAGGCACCAAACAAGGCAAAAGTGCACGGTTCAACCGTAATCGAGAGCATAATGTTGGTTCTTTTATCAAGTTAGGCTACAAATACCTTTTTTAAAGGCGTTACTCAAGGCCAAATGTAGTAATAACCACAACATTTCTTCCGAAACCACATTACAGTGGTGATCACCACAGGCCCTCAGTACGATAGGCCACCTTTGCTACAGGCTAAAGGCCCACGTCACTACCTTTTTAAGAAAGGCCCGCAGATCAGCCTGTTGCAGCTTCATGAAAGGACTTTGAATGGACCGCGTACGCAATCTTCTGGAGCAGATCCAGAGCCGTCTCGACGAGTTGAACAAGGCTGAACGCAAGGTTGCCGAGGTGATTCTGAGCAACCCTCAGCAGGCCACGCGCTTCAGCATCGCTGCGCTGGCGCAGGCGGCGAAGGTCAGCGAGCCGACCGTCAATCGCTTCTGCCGCTCGTTCGACGTCAGCGGGTATCCGGAGCTCAAACTGCAGCTGGCGCAAAGCCTGGCCAGCGGTGCGGCGTATGTCAGTCGGGCCGTCGAAGCCGATGACAACCCGGAAGCCTACACGCGCAAGATTTTCGCCAGCGCCATCGCGTCGCTGGACAGCGTCTGTCAGGTGCTCGACCCGAACCTGATCAGCAAAGCCGTCGACCTGTTGATCCAGGCGCGTCAGATCCACTTTTTCGGGCTGGGGGCATCGGCGCCTGTGGCGCTGGATGCTCAGCATAAATTCTTCCGCTTCAATCTGGCGGTGACGGCCCATGCCGATGTGCTGGTGCAGCGCATGCTGGCGTCCGTGGCGCATACCGGCGAGCTGTTCGTGATCATTTCCTACACCGGTCGCACGCGCGAGCTGGTGGAAGTAGCGCGCATCGCCCGCGAGAACGGCGCATCGGTGCTGGGCCTGACCGCGGCCGACTCGCCGTTGGCGAAGGCCAGCACGTTGAGCCTGAACATCCCGCTGCCCGAAGACACCGACATCTATATGCCCATGACGTCACGTATCGTTCAGCTGACCGTGCTCGACGTGCTCGCGACCGGGATGACGTTGCGCCGCGGCGTGGATTTTCAGCCCCACCTGCGCAAGATCAAGGAAAGCCTCAATGCCAGCCGCTATCCGGCGGATGATGAGTTGAATTAACGCGTTCATCAGGCGCTGTTCTGTAGGAGCGTGGCTTGTCCCGCGACCTGCCGGGCACCGGCAGTGAAATCTGCAAATCTGGTACAACTGATCCGCCGCATTGTCTGATTTTGCGACGGTTTCCCCGCCGGTCGCGGGACAAGCCACGCTCCTACAGGGCTTCGCAATCAATGCATCAGCTGCGCCTGCAAGCTCAACCGCGCCTGCTGCCCCGGCGCTAGGCTCAGGCCATCGTCGATGCCCGACACGACCTCGAGGCGCAGGAAGCCCTGTGCTTCATCGCCGCCTACACCCAGCAACGGTCGATTGCCGGGATGCCAGACCACCGTGCTGTCGCTGTCGCTCGTGGCGATGCTCAACCGACGCGACCACGCATCGTCCTGCAGCGCCAGCGGTCCGGCATGCTCGAACACCCGCTGACATCCGCCCATCACCCGCAACTCGCCCTTTTGCTCACAGTGGCTGCGGCTGAGCTCGTCGTAGCCCTGCACACCGTCGAGGCCCTCGAGCGCAACGTCGGCGATGTCGCTGATGCGCCAGTAGGCGTGCAGTGCGTGCCCGAAGTGGCAGGGCTCGCTGTCTTCGTGGCGGGTTTCGAGCCGCAGGTCCATCCCCTGCCCCAGCTCGGCATGCAGATCGGCCTGCCAATCCCATAACGACAATCGCCAATGCAGCGACACACCCGCGTCGTGGGTCTGACTGTCGATCAGTTTCCAGTCGAGCAAGCGCCCCCAGCCATGAGCGGGCCAGCCGCCCTCACCGGGATGGCGCCCGACCCACGGCCAGCAGACAGGCACGCCACCACGAATCGCACCGACGTTTGGCCACTGCGACGCGCACCATAACCACGGCTTCTGACCCTTGGGCTGAAAATGCAGCAACTGAGCGCCCTGACGACTGAACACCGCCTGACACTGGGGATGGTCGATGATCAGCACATCGCGTTGCTGATAGCGTTCCCACTGAAAAGTCGGCTGAGGCCGGACCGAGGTGTAAAAGCGCTGTAGCGGATGCTCAAGCGACTCTGTGTCCCTGTTAGCCATTGCTGTACCAGTCCAGAGAGTGGATTCATTTGTCCTTTGCAACGGCTGCCTGTCGACGATTGCGGTGCGTCAGACGAACGTGTTTTCGCTGACAGACTGCCATCGCAGGCAAGCGCCGCCCTCGCCAAAGGAGGCAGACGCAAATCAAAAAAACACCCCGAAATCCGGGGCGGGGTGAGCCACAACAGTGCCTCACAAAAAAAACGGGCAGCTGAGCTGCCCGTAAAGCACACACGACCCTTGATCGTTTGTGAAGCACATCAGAGAGGTGTGCGGAGGAGCGGGTCCGCACACGATTGCAGCGTTAGAACTTCGATTGAATCTTGATGCCTGCCACCAGCGCGTTCTGGACGTCGTCCACACCGCCTGGGCTCTTCACGTATTGCAGGTTAGGACGCACGGTCAGCCAGTCGGTGACGTGTACGCCGTAGTAGATTTCCGAGTTGTATTCGGTCTTCTGGATTGGCAGGTAACCCGGATTGTCGTAGTCGTCGATCCCGTTGACGGCGTTGACCAGGCGACGGTTGTCCTGAGCATCGTCGTTCACGTGGATACGCGCGACACCGATACCGATGTCATCCTTCGGACGGGCATCGAACGGGCCTTTGTAGACGAAACCGATCTGTTGATAGTTGTCGACGAAGTTGGTGGCTTTGTCATGCACAGTGGCGTTGGCGAAGATGCTCAGACCACGGGACGTGTCGCCGTTGTGGCTGGTCAGCTGTTGCTGAGCCACGACCCACCAGCCGTGCTTGTCCTTGTGGGACTTGAAGTCGCCGCCATTGGTGGCTTGAGGCTGACCTGCTTCGTTCTCGTAGAGGTCGTCCGCGCTCGGGTTACTGATGTAATAACCCAGACGGTATTCGCCTGGCAGAGAGTTGACGGTTGGCGACCAGACCACTTCCACAGGCACCACGGTCCCTTGCGAGCCGCTGCCGCTGAGTTTGAAGCTGTTGCCGGTTTCCAGGTACGAAGGGTTCTGCTCGTAGACACCGATCTGGGCGAAGACTTCCGGCGTGATGTTGTACTTCACGCGCAATGCCCATTGGCTGACTGGCCAGTTGTACCAGGTGTTCACGTAGTTACCGACCTGTGAGCCGCAGAACGAAAGGTTCTGGAAGTCGCATGGGAAGCTGTTGAAGTCCTCGCCCTCACCGAAACGACCGACCTTGATGTCCAGGGCGCCGTCGAAGTATTTCTGCTTGACCCACATTTGCGTCAGACGCCAGGTCTGACCACGACCCCAGACTTCTTGCGAGGAGCTGAGTGTGCCGGCGCGCGGGTCGCCGATACGGTCGTTGGAAATGTTGTTACCGCTACGCTCGGTGATCGCCAGCTTGAATTCCGCATCATGCCAACCGAGGATTTTCTGCAGATCCATCTGCACACCAAACGCGAACTGATCGCTGTAGCGGCCAGTGCGGTCATCGTTGTAGCCGCCATTGAGGTTGGAGGCGGCTTCGCCAACATACTCGATGGGGAAGTCGTAACCCTTGTCATACAGCTCCTGGCGCAGACCACCCCAGTCACCGGTCAAGTGTTCGCTGGCTTTGAACGGCTCCATTGCAGAGGCCGTTCCGGAAATCGTCAGCGCACTCAGAACAGACAACCCACCGATCAACTGAAACTGGTTAAGCGATTTGCTTCGTACCTTCTTCATCCCTTAAATCCTCGTTTTATTGTTATTAGCTATGAACAGCGTTGTAACCACTTGCTTCGTGTGCCTGACAGGCTTCTTTTACGGCAGAAATCAGCCTGTCAGATGTGCTCGTTGATGAAGTGCTCCTGCTTACGGGATCAGTTGCGATTAAGTCGCGTGACGTTCCCCATGTTTTCAACCGGTTGAGACTTTCCCAGAGCCCCCAGACGCTCGCCGCTTTTGGCGTCGAACAGCAGAACCTTGGCTGGATCGAATTGCAATGTCAGTGTCTCGCCCACCGCAGGGGCGACGTCTGGCGCCAGTCGGCAGCAGACCTTGCTGTCATTGAGGGTCACGAAGACCAGCGTATCCGGGCCAGTCGGTTCGGTAACCTGAACCTCGGCGCGAATGGTCGGCATCCCCGCAGCCTCGCCGGACGCTAGCACGATCTGCTCAGGACGAAGGCCCAGAATCACCTCACGGTCTTCAAGGCCCGCGTCGTTCATGTTCATCGGCAGCTCACAACGCGCCTGGCCGCTGTCGAGCAACGCCACCAGCCGACCGTCCTTGCGTTGCAGCCGCAGCGGGATGAAGTTCATCGGCGGCGAACCGATGAAGCTGGCAACGAACAGATTGGCCGGATCATTGTAGATCTGCTTCGGCGTGCCGAACTGCTGGATGATCCCGTCCTTCATGACCGCCACTTTGTCGCCCAGCGTCATTGCCTCGATCTGGTCGTGGGTCACGTAGACCGTGGTGGTTTTCAGACGCTGGTGCATCAGCTTCATTTCGGTACGCATCTCGACCCGCAGCTTGGCGTCGAGGTTGGAAAGAGGCTCGTCGAACAGGTAGATTTTCGGACGACGCGCCAGCGCACGGCCCATCGCCACACGCTGTTGCTGACCACCGGACAACTGACCTGGCTTGCGGTTGAGCAAGTGCTCGATCTGCAGCAGCTTGGCCACGCGGGCGACTTCGGCATCGATGTCCGTCTGGCTCATCTTGCGAATCTTCAGGCCGAACTCGATGTTCTCGCGCACGCTCATGGTCGGGTACAGCGCGTAGGACTGGAACACCATCGCGATGTCGCGATCCTTGGGGCTCATGCCGCTGACATCCTGGTCGCCAATCATGATCGCGCCGCCAGTGATGTTCTCAAGACCTGCGATGCAGTTCATCAGGGTTGACTTACCGCAGCCCGAGGGTCCCACCAGAATCAGGAACTCGCCGTCCTTGATCGACAGTTCGATGTTCTTGAGGGTGTCCGGCAGACCGGTCCCGTATGTCTTGTTTACATTGCGAAGTTCAAGCGTTGCCATGATTACCCCTTGACTGCGCCGGCCGTCAGCCCGCGCACGAAATACTTGCCTGCGACCACGTAGACCAGCAGGGTCGGCAGTCCGGCGATCATCGCCGCTGCCATATCAACGTTGTATTCCTTGACGCCGGTGCTGGTGTTGACCAGGTTGTTCAGCGCCACCGTGATCGGCTGCGAGTCACCACTTGAAAACACCACGCCGAACAAAAAGTCGTTCCAGATCTGGGTGAATTGCCAGATCAGGCAGACCATGATGATCGGTGTCGACATCGGCAGAATGATCCGACGGAAAATCGTGAAGAAGCCTGCACCATCCAGGCGAGCAGCCTTCACCAGCGCATCCGGAATGCTGACGTAGTAGTTGCGAAAGAACAGCGTCGTGAACGCCAGCCCGTAAACCACATGTACCAACACCAACCCTGTCGTGGTGCTGGCCAGCCCCATCTTGCCGAGGGTGAACGATGCCGGCAGCAGGACGGTCTGGAACGGCAGGAAGCAACCGAACAGCAACAGGCCGAAGAACAACTGCGAGCCGCGGAAGCGCCACATCGACAACACGTAGCCGTTCAACGCACCGATGGCGGTGGAGATCAGCACCGCCGGAACGGTGATCAGGAACGAGTTCCAGAAGTAGCCCTTTACAGTGGCCCAGGCCTTGATCCAGCCGATGGTGGTCACTTCGGCGGGCCAGCTGAGCAGGTTGCCGGTGCCGATGTCTTCAGGCGACTTGAAGCTGGTCAACAGCATCACCACCAGCGGCACCAGGTAAATCAGGACAGCCGCGATGAGGACCGCGTAAATCGCAACGCGGCTCAGGCTGATGGAAGGTTTGCCGGCGAGACTAGTCATTGCGCTTGGCCCTCAACTCCGAATACAGATAAGGCACCAGGATCGCGAGAATCGCACCGAGCATCAGGATTGCACTGGCCGAGCCCATGCCCATCTGGCCGCGGCTGAACGTGAAGGAATACATGAACATGGCAGGCAGGTCGGAGGAGTAACCAGGACCACCGGCCGTCATCGCCGCAACAAGGTCGAAGCTCTTGATTGCGATGTGCGCCAGAATCATCACGGCACTGAAGAACACCGGACGCAGGCTTGGCAGCACCACTTTCCAGTAGATTTTCGGCATGCTTGCGCCATCGATCTGCGCTGCGCGGATGATCGACTGATCGACGCCCCGCAGGCCGGCCAGGAACATGGCCATGATGAAGCCCGACGCTTGCCACACGGCCGCGATGACCAGGCAGTAAACCACTCGATCCGGATCGATCAGCCAGTCCAGACGAAAGCCTTCCCAGCCCCAATCCCGCAGTAATTTGTCCAGGCCCATGCCCGGGTTGAGCAGCCATTTCCAGGCTGTACCGGTGACGATCATCGACAGCGCCATCGGGTACAGGTAAATGGTGCGAATGAAGCCTTCACGGCGAATGCGCTGATCCAGGAACACGGCGAGCAGCACGCCGACGACCATACTGATGCCGATGAACATCCCGCCGAACACAGCGAGGTTCTTGCTCGCGACCCACCAACGATCGTTGTCGAACAAGCGCGCGTATTGCGCCAGCCCCACCCATTTGTAGCTGGGCAGGAAGGTGGAGTTGGTGAACGACAGAACGAACGTCCACAGGATGTAGCCGTAGAAGCCCACCAATACGATGAACATGCTTGGCGCCAGCACCAGTTTGGGTAGCCAGCGCTGCAGTGCATCGAACGGCGAGGCTTTGCTGAACACAGCAACAGAACTCATGGTGAAATCCAGTACAGAAAAATGAAATGCAGAGACCGTTTCTGTAGGAGTGACCGGGGTGGCAGTCCACCATGCTCGCGAATACGGTGTGTCAGGCAAAGGTGCATTGACTGACACACCGCAATCGCGGGCAAGCGCGCTCCTACAGACTTTGCTGCTATGCGTTATTTAGCGGCCTTGATCGCACTGCCCAGCTTCTTCGCCGCATCAGCCGGATCGGCTTTCGGATCGTTGATGAAGTTGGTCACGACGTCAAAGAACGCGCCTTGAACGGCCAGCGTGGTTGCCATGTTGTGCGCCATGCTAGGTTGCAGGCCGCCGGTTTTGGCATCTGCGAGGAAGTCCTTGGCAGCAGTCTGGGCGCAGGAGTCGAAACCGTACTTGCCCATGTCGCCGAGCATGTCGTTACGCACCGGAATCGAGCCTTTGTTGATGCTGAAGACCTTCTGGAAGTCTTCGCCCAGCACCACCTTGGCAATGTCCTGCTGACCTGCCGCAGTGCCGGCATCCTTCTGCTTGAACACCGCCAGGGAGTCGATGTTGTAAGTGAAGGCCTTGTCAGTGCCAGGGAACGCTACGCACTCATAGTCCTTGCCCGCGACTTTCTTGGCAGCAGTCCATTCGGACTTGGCCCAGTCGCCCATGATCTGCATACCGGCCTTGCCATTGATGACTTTGGCGGCTTCCAGGTTCCAGTCCTGACCTTTGCCGTCCGGGTCCATGTAGGAGGCGACTTTCTTCAGCTCGGTCAGCGACTTGATCATTTCAGGACCGGTCAGCGCGCCGTTGTCCAGGTCGACGAAGGCTTTCTTGTAACCGTCTGCGCCCATGACCGACAGCACGACGGCCTCGAACACGGTGCTGTCCTGCCAAGGCTGACCGCCGTGAGCCAGCGGAATGAAGCCGGCTTTCTTGAGCTTGTCGCCTGCGGCGTAGAATTCTTCGAGGGTGGTCGGGGCTTTTTCGATACCGGCTTTCTTGAAGACTTCCGGGTTGATCCACAGCCAGTTCACGCGGTGAATGTTCACGGGAACGGCGACGTAATCACCGTCGTACTTCACGGTATCGGAGACTTTCTTGTCGAGCAGGCTGTCCCACTTCTCCGACTTGGCGGTGTCTTTCAACACGTCGGTATCGAGCAAACCGGTGGACGCCCATTCCTGAATGTCAGGGCCTTTGATCTGAGCGACGCCTGGCGGGTTGCCGGCAACGGCGCGGCTTTTCAGAACGGTCATGGCAGTCGAGCCGCCGCCACCTGCGACAGCGCCGTCTTTCCAGGTGAATCCGTCTTTTTCAACTTGAGCCTTGAGCACATCGACTGCCGCTTTTTCGCCACCGGAAGTCCACCAGTGGACGACTTCGACAGTGCCTTTGGAATCAGCGGCCATGGCGCTCAGAGGGAACAACGAGGCGAGAGAAATGAGTGCAGCGAGACGGGTAATCGAATTCATCTATTTGACCTTTCTTGTTGTTATGCATGAGCAAGTCTTGGTGCTTGCGCTGCATGGATTCTAACCAAGGGGCTAGAGCGGACGGTAACGAAGGGATGCGCGAATGTCACAGGATGGTGACATTCACGAAACCTCCCGTATGACCTGTAGAACCGGGTCGGCGCTCACTCCACCCCACGTGGCAGATACAGCGTCACCCGCAACCCGCCTTCGCGCATGTTCTGCAGCGTCACTTCGCCGCCATGGCTGTGGGCGATGTTGCGTGCGATGCCCAGCCCCAGGCCATAGCCCTGCTGATGCTTGCCGGCCAATCGAAAATGCGGCTCGAAAACTTGCTCCAGACGCTGCTCAGGCACGCCGGGGCCTTCATCCTCCACGTGAAGCACGAACGCATCGGCATCGTCTTCGATGGTCAGGTGCGCCCGGTCGCCGTATTTGATCGCATTGTCGATGAGGTTCCCCATGCACCGCCGAAGCGCCAGCGGCTTGCCATAAAACATCGACATTGCCTTGCCCTTGAGCGTCACCCGACCCGCCCCCTCTGGCGCCATGTAGGGTTCGATCAGGCAGTCCAGTGCATGATTGAGGTCGACCGGCTCGATGTTCTCGTGGATGTCAGTGTCTTTCACGCACTGCAACGCGCCTTTGACCAACAGCTCCAGCTCGTCGAGGTCCCGGGTGAATTTGGCCTGCATCTTCTCGTCTTCGAGCAGCTCGACCCGCAGCCGCAGTCGAGTGATCGGCGTGCGCAAATCGTGGGAAATCGCGCTGAACAGCTGGCCGCGCTCAGTCAGGTAACGGCTGATCCGGTCGCGCATCGTGTTGAACGCGCGGGTCACTTCGATGACTTCGCTGCCGCCACCCTCCACCACCGGCTCGACATCGGCGCCCAGTGACAGGTCTCGCGCGGCACGAGCCAGGCGTTTCAACGGGCCGCTCTGCCAGTGCACCAGCAGCCCGATGAACACCAGCAGGAAAATGCTCGTCAGGCCAATGAACCAGACCTGCTGAGAGGGCAGGCCCTCTTCTTCGAGCATCGTGTAGGGCTCAGGCAGCAATGAAGCGATGTACAGCCACTCGCCGGGAGACAGCTCGATCTGGGTCACCAGTACCGGCGGATTCACCGGCTCCAGCGTCAGCGCGTAATGGGCCCACGAACGTGGCAGCTCGTCGAGCTTCAGCCCGCTGTTGAAGATACGCAGGTCTTCGGGACGGACGAAACGCACCAGGATATCCGGGTCAGCGCCCAGGTTCTGGCGCAACACCTGCCCGACCACGTTGATGACGGCCGACTTGCGCACGGTCGGTTCCAGCACCTGCATCTCCAGCGGGCGGTCGTTCAGGGAAACGAAGAATCGCGTGCCGCCCATGCTGCGCAGTTGATCGAGCACAAGGGGACGGAACGCAACGGGTAAAGACCGGAAATAACTCACGCTGGCCGCCATGGAGAACCCAAGGCTGCGGGCGCTGGTGATCAGGCCTTCCATTTGCGTCGCCCGCAGCTGCGAAAGCCAGATCAGGCTGGACAGCGTCTGGGCTAGCAACACCGCCAACAGCGTCAGCAGCAACATGCGCCCCAACAGCGAGCGCGGCACCGGAAGACGGCGCTTTTTCTCGACGACCATCGAGGATCAGTAACCGTTGCTGGCTTGTGGCAGCACATTGGCTGCCAATAGATAGCCACTGCCTCGCACCGTGCGGATCAGCCGCGGCGCTTTGCCGGTATCCCGAAGACGCTGACGCAGGCGGCTGACCGCCATATCGACGATGCGCTCCAGCGGCATCAGCTCGCGCCCGCGGGTGGCATTGCCGATGGTGTCACGATCGAGAATCTGTTGGGGATTGTCGAGAAACAGCTTGAGCAGCGCAAAGTCGGCGCCAGAGAGAATCACCTCTTCGCCATCGCTGTGAAAGAGGCGATGACTGACCATGTCCAGACGCCACTCATCGAACACCAGGACCTCGCCACCCGTGCGCTCCTGGCCGAATTGGGCTCGCCGCAGCAACGCCTTGATGCGCGCCTGAAGCTCACGCGGGCTGAAGGGTTTGGCCATGTAGTCGTCGGCACCGAGCTCCAGCCCGATGACCCGGTCGGCCTCGTCGGAACTGGCAGTCAGCATGATGATGGGAATATGCGGCTGGCGTGGATGCTGCCTGACCCAGCGACACAGGCTGAAGCCATCCTCGTCGGGCAGCATGACGTCGAGAATCAGCAGGTCGCTCGGCTCGTCATTGAACGCCTGACGAAACTGCGCCCCGTCGCCCACTGCCCGCACCTGAAAACCCGAGCGGCTCAGGTAGGCTTGCAGCAACTCGCGAATCTCCTCGTCGTCATCGACGACGAGGATCGATTTACTGACAGCGTTCACGTTGGTCGTCCTTGTAAGCACTGAAATTGTTGTTATGAGAGAAGCAGCTACAAGCCTCAAGCTCCAAGCCTCAAGAAAAAGCAGAGCCGTTCGCGTTCCTTTTTGTAGCTTGTAGCTTGTAGCTTAGAGCTTAGAGCTGGCGACTTGCCAGCGCCTGATCCAGCGCCACCCCGGCGCCCATCAGGCCCGGGTATTCGGCCGTCACCAGCCACACCGGCACGTCCTTGAAGTAATCCTTCATCAACCCCTTCTGCGCAAATGCGGCGTTGAAGCCACTCTGCTTGAAGAAGTCGATGAACCGCGGAATCACGCCCCCGGCAATATACACACCTCCACGCCCGCCCACGGTCAATACATTGTTACCCGCAACGCGGCCGAGGAAGACGCAGAACTGCTCCAGCACGGCGCTGGCAACCGGATCGCCCTTGAGCGCTGCGGAGGTGATCGCCGCCGGTGACTTCAGCTGCGGTTCGATCTCATCGAGCGCGCAGCTGACCTGATACAGCAGCAACAGACCGGCGCCGCTTAAAATCGTTTCAGCACTGACGTGCTCATGCTCAGCCATCAGGCGCATCCACAGCATTGCCTCACGTGGATTGCCGATCGGCAGATCGACGTGACCGCCCTCGCCTGGCACTGCCGTCCAGTGCGCTTCGCCCGTGCGGATCAGCGTGCCGACGCCCAGACCGGTGCCAGGCCCGATCACCACGCGGGCGCCTTTCGGGTCGCCCTTGCCGTGGCGCACGGTCAGGTATTCATCGTCGCGCAGGCGCGTCATGCCCAAGGCCATGGCCGTGAAATCGTTGACCATGATCAGACTGTCGATTTTCAGCGCCGCACAGAATGCCTGCCGATTAATCTTCCAGTGGCTGTTGGTGAAGTGAAAATCGTCGCCCGTTACAGGGCCGGCAACGGCCAGACAGATCGAACCGACATCGCCCGGTTGCAGCTCCAGGTCTTGCAGGTAGACCAGCAGCGCCTTCTCGGGACTGGCGTAATCGACTGTCGGAAAAACCCTGATCGAATGCAGCTGATCGTCTTCCCAGATGGCAAAACGAGCATTCGTCCCGCCGATATCACCCACCATCGCCAATGTCACTTGAGCGTCTCCAGATTCGAAGTAAAGGCGCTGGCGCCCTTCTCTGCCGAGCTGAAGGCCATGCGCATGAAGCCGAACAATTCCCGGCCGCTGCCCACATTGTGAGAAAGACGACCGATTGCTGGCTCTCTGGCGGCCAATTCTGCCGGTTCGACGAGAACTTGCAACGTCCCTTTCACGCCATCTACCCGAATGAGGTCCCCATCGCGCACAAGTGCCAACGGGCCACCATCAGAGGCTTCGGGGCAGACATGAATCGCCGCCGGGATTTTCCCCGAGGCCCCGGACATGCGGCCGTCGGTAATCAGGGCGACCTTGAAACCGCGATCCTGCAGCACGCCCAGAAACGGCGTCATTTTGTGCAATTCAGGCATGCCATTGGAGCGCGGCCCCTGAAAGCGCATTACCGCAACGAAGTCGCACTCCAGCTCGCCGGCCTTGAACGCGTCGGCCAGATCCTGCTGATCCTCGAAGACCTTGGCCGGGGCCTCGACGATCTGATGCTCCAGCGCCACCGCGGAAACCTTCATCACGCCGCGCCCCAGATTGCCTTCCATCACCCGCAGACCGCCCTCGGGCGAGAACGGACGGGCAATCGGACGCAGGATGTTCTCATCCAGGCTCTGCGTCGGGCCGTCGCGCCAGACCAGTTTGCCGTCGTCCAGGAACGGCTCCTGGGTGTAGCGGCGCAGGCCACGCCCCACGACAGTGTTGACATCCTCGTGCAGCAAGCCCGCATCAAGCAGCTCGCGGATCAGGAACGACATGCCGCCGGCAGCCTGGAAGTGGTTGATGTCCGCTTTGCCGTTCGGGTACACGTGGGTCAGCGTCGGCACGACTTCGGACAGATCCGCCATGTCCTGCCAGGTCAGTTGAATGCCCGCGGACTGGGCGATCGCCGGCATGTGCAGCGTGTGGTTGGTGGAACCACCCGTCGCGTGCAGCGCCACAATCGAGTTGACCAGCGAACGTTCGTCCACAATCTCCCCCAGCGGAATGAAATCGCCGCTCTGCTTGGTAAGACGCGTGACCTGGAACGCCGCCTCGCGTGTCAGTGCGTCACGCAGCGGTGTGTAGGGATTGACGAAGGAGGCGCCCGGCAAGTGCAGCCCCATGACTTCCATCAGCAGTTGGTTGGTGTTCGCCGTGCCATAGAAGGTGCAGGTGCCCGGGCCGTGGTAGGACTTCATTTCCGAGTCCAGCAGCTCTTCTCGGGTCGCTTTGCCTTCGGCGTAGCGCTGTCGCACGTCGGCTTTCTCCTTGTTCGAGATGCCCGACACCATCGGCCCGCCCGGCACGAAGATCGTCGGCAGGTGCCCGAACCGCAACGAGCCCATCAACAGACCCGGCACGATCTTGTCGCAGATGCCCAGCATCAGCGCGGCGTCGAACATGTTGTGCGACAGCGCCACCGCCGTTGCCATCGCAATGACTTCCCGGCTGGCGATACTCAACTCCATGCCAGGTTCGCCCTGAGTCACGCCATCGCACATGGCCGGCACGCCGCCAGCGAACTGACCGACGGAGCCGATTTCGCGCAGGGCTTTTTTGATCTGTTCAGGGAAGTGCTCGTAAGGCTGATGCGCCGAGAGCATGTCGTTGTAGGAAGAAACGATGGCGACGTTGGCCGCGTTCATCATACGCAGGCTGTGTTTGTCTTCAGGACCACAGGCCGCCACGCCATGGGCGAAGTTGGCGCATTGCAGCTTGCCGCGCATCGGTCCGTCGCTCGCCGCGCCCCGGATCAGCTGCAGATAGCGTTGGCGGGTGTCACGGCTGCGAGCGATCAGCCGTTCGGTTACCTCAAGGACGCGGGGATGCATGGTCATGAACTCCAGGCTAGCGGATGTGGTCACCCGTTCAGGCGCTTTCAGAACTCGCCGGTCAAAACGCTGCTTGAGAGAAACGCTTCAGCAAACGCTTTGATTTTCAGACAGTTGAGAAGGCTCGACGGGTTTCTATTTGTAGATAAAACAAAATACTGCCACTAAAAGGGCTTGTTTTCTATTTTTATGAGAATAATCTTGTAATTCCAACAACAAATTCACTGAGGACGGGTGTATGACTCTCCGCATCGCAATCAACGGCTTTGGCCGCATCGGCCGCAACGTCCTACGCGCACTCTATACCCAAGGTTACCGCCAGGACCTGCAAGTCGTCGCCATCAACGATCTGGGCGACAGCGAGATCAACGCCCACCTGCTCAAATACGACACAGTCCACGGCCCGTTCGATGGCACTGTGGAACACGACAAGGAAAGTCTGACCGTCAATGGTGACCGTATCTCGGTCAGCGCCATCCGTAATCCGGAAGAGTTGCCATGGAAGTCCGAGAACATCGACGTGGTGTTCGAGTGCACCGGCCTGTTCACTGATCGCAACAAGGCTGCCGGTCACATTACCGCTGGCGCCAAGAAAGTCATTATTTCCGCCCCGGCCAAGGGCGCTGACGCCACCGTGGTCTATGGCGTTAACCACGATGTGCTGCGCCAGTCTCATCAAGTGATCTCCAACGCTTCGTGCACCACCAACTGCCTGGCGCCCGTGGCGCAGGTGCTGAACCGCGAGCTGGGCATCGAAAACGGCTTGATGACCACCATTCACGCCTACACCAATGACCAGAATCTGATCGACGTCTATCACACCGACCCTTACCGCGCCCGCTCGGCCACTCAATCGATGATCCCGAGCAAGACCGGGGCCGCCGAAGCGGTGGGTCTGGTATTGCCGGAACTGGCGGGCAAGCTGACCGGCATGGCCGTGCGCGTGCCGGTCATCAATGTGTCTCTGGTTGACCTGACCATCCAGCTCAAGCGCGATGCTACCGCTGATGAAGTCAACGCGATCATGAAAGAAGCGGCCCAGCACTCGAAGATTCTCGGCTACAACGCTCTGCCGCTGGTTTCCCACGACTTCAACCACAACCCGCTGTCGTCGATCTTCGATGCCAACCACACCAAAGTCAGCGGTCGCCTGCTCAAAGTGCTGGCCTGGTACGACAACGAATGGGGCTTTTCCAACCGTATGCTCGATAACTGCCTGGCGTTGATGAATGCCGAGTAAGGCCTGATGCCGGGCGCAACGTCCGCCCCGTAATAGACCTGTTGCAGACCGCGCGTTCGCGACGGCGGCGTGTCAGCCTCATGTGCATCGGCTGACGCGCCGCCCTAGCGGGCAAGCGCGCTTCAAATGATCAAGACCGTCACTCCCCTTTACAAAATCTTTGCGAATTCCCACCTTGCCAGACCCGCAGATGATAAGCATTATCATCCGCTGATTTTCTGGTCGGGTTATCCGCGTGACGCAATCGCACTTCAACGATGTATTCCTGGCCCGGCGAACGATTCTTCTGCGCACTTTGCAGCGCATGGTTCGCAACCCCAGTACCGCCGAAGACCTGCTGCAGGAAACTTATCTTCGCGTCACGCGCGCACTGGGCGAACGCGCGATCGATCATCTCGAACCCTTCGTTTTCCAGACCGCACGCAATCTGGCGCTTGACCACCTGCGCGCCCGACGCATCCACGCCCGAACCATCGTCGACGACGTTCCACTGGCGGATATCCACAACGTCGTAGCACCGGACTCGACGCTCGAAGATGCCGCGCACGCCAATCGCCTGCTCGAAAGCCTGAACGCCAGCCTGGAAAAACTGACGCCGCGCCAGCAGAAGATATTCACGCTCAGTCGCCTCAACGGCGCCAGCTATCTGGAAATCGCCGAGCAACTGGGCGTGTCGGCCAGCACCGTACAAAAGGAACTCAAGCTGATCATGGCGATTTGTCTGGGCGTCGCAGCCCGGCTCGATCAGTGATGACGACAGCCTGACCCGTTACCGATAAGAAACAGGCGGCTCGCCAGCCTGGCCAGCGCTACACTGCGCCCCACACCGTGTATCCGAGGACGCTCCCTTGAGGGACTCTCATTCATCAGGCCCGCATCCGGCCGACGATTCGCTGAAGCACAGCGCAATGGACCAGGCCCTGAACTGGCTGATCGAACTGGAAAACGCCGACGCCGCCGGGCACGCCCGCTTTCAGGCGTGGCTGGCGGCAGACCCGGCCCATCGCGAAGCCTTCACCCGGGCCGAAGCCATGTGGAATTCTCAGCCAGTGTTCGCGGCGGCCGTGAACCTCGCGACGCCGAAAAAACCGTCTCTGCTTCGCCGCGTACGCCCTCACTGGCTGCCTCTGGCCACGGCAGCGGTTCTGTTGCTGGGCCTGTTCAACTTCAGCGATCTGCCCCTGCGCCTGCGTGCCGACCACCTGACCGTGGCCGGAGAGCGCCAGCGGCTGGAGCTTGCGGACGGTTCGAAGGTGCTACTCAATACCCGATCTGCGTTTTCCTCCGACCTGGACGAACAGCAGCGGGTCGCGCGTCTGTATCAAGGCGAGGCGTTTTTCGAAGTGCCCGGCGCCAAGGGCTTGCCGCTGGAAGTCGAGGCTGGCCCGGTACGCATGAGCGCCAGCAGCACCGCGTTTGCCGTTCGTTATCTGGACGGTGTGGCGCAGATACAGGTCGAGCGCGGCGCACTGAACGTGCAGGCGCTGCGTGGCAATTCGCAGATGAACCTGGGCGCAGGCGACAGTCTGAAGGTCGGCCCGGAGGGTTTTGGCCGCCGCGAAAAGGTCGATCAGAACAAGGATCTGGCGTGGATTCAGGGCCGCCTGATTTTCGACAATTGCCCGCTCAGCGAGGTACTGGCCGAGCTGCGCCGTTACTATCCGGGCTGGATCGTGAACACCAACAGCAAGCTCGATCGTGTGGCGGTCACCGGTAATTACCGCCTGGACAGCCCTGTCGACGTGGTGCGCTCGCTCGCGCAGATCACCTCGGCCAGCTTTCACGAGTTGCCGGCGCTGGTGATTCTCAACTGAGCAAAACTATTTTTACGCGATAGCCGTTCGTCGTTCGTCTAGTCATAGCCAATGCAACTGATTCTTATTTGAATCATTCAGCAAAAACTATAAACGACCCGCACGACAGGGAGCGCTATCGATGTTGTCCACGTTCACCCCTACGCCCACCGACTCGCCCAGGACCACCCGCCACTCCACCCTCTCACTGCTTACCGTCGCCATCCTGGGCGCCAGTCTGCACAGCCCTGCCACCGCCGCTGCCGAGCAACCGGCACGCGTGGCCGGCGCCTATCAGTTTTCGATCAAGCAACAACCGCTGGTTTCGGCGCTCAACGAATTCAGCAAGATCACGGGCTGGCAGGTGGGGCTTTCGGCGGATCTGGCGCAGAACGTCACCTCGCCCGGCGTGAACGGAACCTTGTCGGCCGAGCAAGCACTGGAGCGCCTGCTGGCGGGCAGCAATCTGAGCTACCGCAACCTGGGCAACAACAACGTCGTGCTCGAGCGGCGCGCCGGCGGCGCACTGGCGCTGGATCAGGTCACCATCAGCGCCACGCGCCAGGCGCAGTCGATAGCCTCGGTGCCCAACACGGTCAGCGTGCGTGATCGCGCCGACCTGGACCGGCAGAACGTCAACAGCATTCGCGATCTGGTGCGTGACGAGCCGGGCGTGTCCGTAGGCGGTGCGGGGCAGCGTGCTGGCACGACCGGTTACAACATCCGCGGGATCGACGGCAATCGCGTTCTAACTCAGGTCGATGGTGTCGAAGTCCCGGACAACTACTTCTCAGGCCCCTACGCCAACACCCATCGCAATTACGTCGACCCCGAGATCGTCAAGCGTGTGGAAATCCTTCGTGGCCCTGCATCTGCCTTGTACGGCAGTAACGCCATTGGCGGCGCGGTGAGCTATTACACGCTCGATCCGGAAGACATCATCAAGCCAGGCAAAGACGTCGGCGCACGCCTGAAAACCGGCTACAGCTCAGCGGACAACAGCTGGCTGAACTCCGCGACCGTGGCGGGGCGCGAGGGCGACTTCGACGCCATGCTGCACGTCAGCCAGCGTAACGGCCGGGAAACCGAGTCCTACGGCGAGCATGGCGGCACCGGGCTGGACCGCACCGCCGCCAACCCGGAAGACAAACGCGCGACCAACGTGCTGGCCAAACTGGGCTGGAATTATGGCGACAATGACCGGCTGGGCTTCACCTACGAAAAGTTCAAGGACGATACCCATACCAACCAGAAAAGCGCGGTTGGCGGGCCTTTCAACGAGGGCAGCGGCATGGGCTATTACCAGTCCCGTAAAGGCAACGATGTCGTGACCCGCGAGCGCTTCGGCGTTGAAAACGCTTTTGCGCTGGACAGCCTGCTGGCGGACAACATCAAGTGGAGCCTGAACTACCAGATCGCGAAGACCGATCAGGACACACTCGAGCGGTACGTCCCGAAAAACCCATTCACCGGCGCTGTCTCCCGGGATGTCTGGCGCGCGCGCAATACGTTCTACAAAGAACGTCAATGGATTTTCGATGCCCAGCTGGACAAGGCGTTCAGCATCGCTGACACCGAGCATCTGCTGACTTACGGCACCACGCTCAAACAGCAGAAAGTCACCGGTGAGCGTAGCGGCAACGCCACCTGCGCGGCCGTCGGGGGCACCTGCACCACCATTGGCGCGCCCAGCACGAGTTCGACGGACAGCCTGTTGCCGACCAGCGATTTCCCGGATCCGACCGTGAACACCTACGCCCTGTTCGCCCAGGATCAGATAAAATGGGGTAGCTGGACCTTCATGCCCGGCGCGCGTTATGACTACACGACACTGTCACCGCATGCGACAGACGAGTTTCTGAAAGCCTACAACCTGACCAATCCCGACCAGTTCAACGACAAGGACAAGAAGTGGCATCGCCTGTCGCCAAAACTTGGCATCACGTACGCGTTCGACGACGCCTACACCTGGTATGGCCAGTACGCCGAAGGTTTCCGCACCCCGACGGCCAAGAGCCTGTATGGGCGCTTTGAAAACGTCAGCGGCAACTATACCGTCGAGCCGAATCCGGACCTTGAACCGGAAAAAAGCAGGAGCTACGAGACCGGTCTGCGGGGCCGCTTCGACGAGGGTTCGTTCGACGTGGCGGTGTTCTATAACAAGTATCGCGACTTCATCAATGAGGACGCCATCCAACCGGCAACCTCGTCGGCTACGGTCTTCCAGTCCAACAACATCAAGCACGCCACCATCAAGGGTGTGGAGCTCAAGGGCCGTCTGAATCTGGACAGCTTCGGCGCGCCTGAAGGGCTCTACACACAGGGCTCGCTGGCGTATGCCTACGGTCGCAACGACGACACGGGACAACCGCTCAACAGCATCAATCCGCTGACTGGCGTGTACGGTCTGGGTTATGACCAGGACGACTATGGCGCACTGGTGAGCTGGACGCTGGTCAAGCGCAAGACCCGCGTGGACGATTCGCAATTCCACGCCCCGAATGGTGTGTCGAGCGGTTTCAGGACGCCAGGCTTCGGCGTCGTTGACCTCACTGGCTTCTACAAAGTGACCGATGACGTCACCGTCAATGGCGGCGTTTATAACGTGGCCGACAAGAAATACTGGCGCTGGGACGACGTGCGTGGCTACGACGGCGTCGGCGAGGCAGGTGTGACTGCGCCGTCCAGCCTGGATCGTCTGACCGAGCCGGGCCGCCACTTCGCGGTCAATCTGGTGTGGGATATCTGACTGAAATGACAACCGCGCCTCTGCAGGGGTGCGGTTGTTTTTTTACGCTCGAACGCCACTCACTCGTCTCGTTAACAAACGCCTCTATTCCAAGGAAGACACATGTCCCACGACCCGATTCGTCGCTCCCAACGACTGAACCAGATCACCCACGCCCCGCATGAGCAGCTGGACAAGGCCGTCAAAGCCAATGCGCCGTTCGAAACCCTGGCCAGCTACAGTCGCTTTCTCAGCGCGCAGTATCTGTTTCAGCAAGAACTCAAAGCGCTGTACACCGATCCGCAACTGATCGAACTGATCACCGATTTACCTGCGCGATGCCGGGCAGAACAGGCCAGGGCGGACCTGAATGACCTGGGTGCGCCCATTCCGGCCCCGGTGTCAGGCGCCGTGGCGACGGTCAGCATGGCCCAGGCGCTGGGCTGGCTGTTCGTTTCCGAAGGGTCGAAGCTGGGCGCAGCATTCCTGATCAAGCGCGCCGAGGCGCTGAACCTGAGCGACACCTTTGGCGCACGTCATCTGGGCGAGCCCGCCGGTGGTCGCGCCGATGGCTGGAAGCGCTTCATCAGGATCCTCGACGACCTGCCCTTCAGCCCCGAGCAGGAAGAACAGATCGATCGCGGCGCCGTCGCCGCCTTCGAACGTTTCAACGTGCTGCTGCAGCACGCCTATGCTTGTCCGGCAGCGGCGCAACCGGCCTGACCCCGCGCGTTTGGCGCCCGGCACTGTTAAGCTAGGCGCCTTTGCCGGGAAGCATTCCCGCGCATTGCATCATTACCCTGCCGTTTCCGAGACCATGACCAGCACACCCCAAGGCAGCAAACTGTCCCGCATCCTGTTTGGCATTCTGGCCTACGTGAGTCTGACGATCGGCATCATCGCCATTTTCATTCCGGGACTGCCCACCACCGAGTTCATCCTGCTGGCGGCATGGGCGGCGACCAAAAGCTCGCCTCGCCTGAGTGCCTGGCTGGAAAACCACCGGGTCTTCGGCCCGATGCTGACCAACTGGCGCAACGGCAAACTGATCGCACGCAGCGCCAAGATCAGCGCCACTGTGACCATGCTGATCTGCGCCGTCATGATGCTGGTGCTGCTCAAACACAACTGGTGGATCTACTTCGCCGTGGCGGGCATGGTGCTGGTCAATCTATGGATATGGTCGCGACCCGAGCCCGAGGCTCAGTCTGTCGGCAATGCCAAGACGCCTGCCCGTGATGAACCCTGAGCAGACCGCAGGGTCTGTCCTTAACCTTCATCACATTTCGCTGGAGCACCCCATGTTCGAGCCCGGCCATCTGCACATCGCCCGTCCTGCCCTGCAACCGGAGGACGTCGGTTACGACATTCATATCCGTTACGAAGTCGCGCAGACCGACGAAGGTCCTGGCATGCACTTCACGCTCGAAGGCGATATCAACGGCAAGGGCTTCAACGAGTCCTTCGATCTGCCGAAAGACAAGGCCTACAACTTCGCCAGTGAAGCCTCCCGGCTTGCACAGAAACACGGCCTGCCCAAAGACGCCGACCTGCATGCGATGGACGGACAGTACGACGCAATGTTCGAGGACATTCGCGACAAGCTCGACATGAAGTCAGGCGATGCGGTCAAGCCAGAGCATCTGGAATAGCCGGGCAGCGCCTGACATCGAATCGCGCATCGCCCTTGTAGGCACGAGCTTGCTCGCGAAGACGCTGCCATGGCCGACAGGTACATTTCAGAGCTTCTTCTTCGCCAGCAAGCCCGCTCCCACAGATCTCAGAACATCGAAGATTCGCCTGGCCCCGCTGTGTAGGGCGGGACCCCATCATTTACTGGCATAATCGCTCCCTTCAATCGCCCGAACCTCTTCGCTCCCCATGCGCATTCACGTTACGTTCATCGACCGCGTCGGCATCACCCAGGAAGTGCTAGCGATTCTCGGCGCGCGCAACCTGAACCTCGATGCCGTGGAAATGGTGCCGCCGAATGTCTACATCGACGCGCCGACCCTGAGCCACGAACTGCTCGAAGAACTCAAGGACCGACTGTTCCGGGTGCGAGGCGTGGAGGCGATTACTGTCGTGGACATCCTTCCGGGGCAACGTCGTCACTTGCAGCTGGACGCGTTGCTGGCGGCGATGACCGATCCGGTCCTGGCGCTCGACAGCGGCGGGCATGTGCTGCTCGCCAACCCTGCGCTCGTCGCACTGTATGGTCGCGAACCCGCTGGCGAACCCATTGGTGAGCTGTTCGGCGACCCCGCGTTGCAAACGGCGCTGCTGGAAAACGGCTTTCGCTTGCCGTTGCGCGAAGTCACGCTCAACGGCGAGGCGTTGCTGCTGGATGCGACGCCGATCACCGATGCAGGCGCGTTGCTCACACTGTATCTGCCCAGCCGCATTGGCGAACGCCTGTCCGCCCTGCACCACGATCACGCAGAAGGCTTCGATGCGCTGCTTGGCGATTCAGCGCCCATCCGCACCCTCAAGGCGCGCGCCCAGCGCGTGGCCGCCCTCGATGCGCCGCTGCTGATTCAGGGTGAAACCGGCACCGGCAAAGAACTGGTGGCGCGGGCCTGCCACGCGGTCAGCGCACGCAATGGCGCGCCTTTTCTGGCGCTCAACTGTGCGGCGCTGCCGGAGAATCTCGCCGAAAGCGAATTGTTCGGTTATGCCCCAGGCGCTTTCACCGGTGCGCAACGCGGGGGCAAGCCCGGCCTGATGGAGCTCGCCAACCAGGGCACGGTCTTTCTCGACGAAATCGGCGAAATGTCGCCCTATCTGCAAGCCAAGCTACTGCGTTTTCTCAACGACGGCACTTTCCGCCGCGTTGGCGGCGACAAGGAAGTGCAGGTCAACGTGCGCATCCTCAGCGCGACGCACCGCGATCTGGAAAAAATGGTCGCTGAAGGGACGTTCCGTGAGGACCTTTTCTATCGTCTCAATGTACTGAATCTGGAGGTCCCGCCATTGCGTGAGCGCGGTCAGGACATCCTTCTGCTCGCGCGTTTTTTCATGGAACAGGCCTGCACGCAGATTCAGCGCCCTGTGTGTCGTCTGGCGCCCGCCACTTATCCGGCCTTGTTAGGCAACCGCTGGCCGGGCAACGTCAGGCAATTGCAGAACGTGATCTTCCGCGCGGCGGCCATTTGCGAAAGCTCGCTGGTGGACATCGGCGATCTGGACATTGCCGGGACGTCAGTTGCGCGCCAGGGCGACGGCGAAATCGAAAGCCTGGAGGCCGCCGTCGAGCATTTCGAAAAATCCCTGCTGGAGAAGCTCTACAGCCACTATCCTTCCACCCGGCAACTGGCCGCGCGCTTGCAGACTTCCCACACCGCGATTGCCCATCGTTTACGCAAATACGGGATCACAGGGAAATCGTAAGGCCCTTATCGGTGGCATGCGCAGTAACACGCTGTGCGGAACGGTTTCGAAACAGCGGAACGATTTCATTCCATTCAAGGCACATGCGCGCACAGCAAGGCCTTGATCCTGCAATGCTTTTCAAACACCCGGATTCCGTAACGATTTCGCTACAGCCTCGTCGATAGCGGTCGGCGACAAATCGCTGAAAGCCTTGATCTACAGGCGCCGAGCAAGGTTGGCCGCAAACTTGCTAAGCAGCTACCCATCATGCTCGCGCCAACGACGAGCGATTTCATCTGGGGAGATTTCATGAGCGAGTTGCGTTTTACTGAAGATCACGAGTGGCTGCGCGCCGAGGCTGACGGCAGCGTGACTGTCGGCATCACCGCTTTCGCGCAGGACGCACTGGGTGACGTGGTTTTCGTGCAACTGCCCGAGCTTGCGTCCTACGATAAAGGCGCAGAAGCCGCTACGGTCGAATCGGTCAAAGCCGCCAGCGGCGTGTACATGCCGCTCAATGGCGAAGTCGTCGAGGTCAACCCGGCGCTGGACGCCAATCCCGAGCTGGTCAACGAAGACCCGTTGGGCCAGGGCTGGTTCTTCCGCTTTATTCCTTCCGACGCAGACGCTGTCGGCAAACTGCTCGATCAGGACGCCTACGACCGTCTGATCAAAGCCAACGCCGAAGCCTGAGGAGACTGCCATGACTGACCGCATCGAATTGAGCACCGCCAACGAGTTCATCGCACGCCACATCGGCCCGCGCGCCGACGATGAAAAAGCCATGCTCGCCACGCTCGGCTTTGACTCGCTGGAAGCCCTGAGCGCCAGCGTCATCCCCGAATCCATCAAAGGCACCAGCGTACTGGGCCTGTCGGCAGGTCAGAGCGAAGCCGATGCGCTGGCTGACATCAAAGCCATCGCCAGCAAAAACCAGCTGTTCAAGACGTACATCGGCCAGGGTTACTACAACACCCACACGCCGGCACCGATTCTGCGCAACCTGCTGGAGAATCCGGCCTGGTACACCGCTTACACCCCGTATCAGCCCGAGATTTCCCAAGGTCGTCTCGAGTCGCTGTTGAATTTCCAGACCCTGATCAGCGACCTGACCGGCCTGCCGATCGCCAACGCGTCGTTGCTCGACGAAGCTACTGCTGCCGCCGAAGCCATGACCTTCTGCAAGCGTCTGAGCAAGAACAAGTCCAGCCAGAAATTCTTCGCGTCGGCCCACTGCCACCCGCAAACCCTTGATGTCCTGCGCACACGCGCCGAGCCTCTGGGTATCGACGTTGTCGTGGCTGACGAAAGCCAGTTGACCGACGTCAGCGAATTCTTCGGCGCGCTGCTGCAATACCCGGCCAGCAACGGTGACGTGTTCGACTACCGCGACCTGGTCGAGCGCTTCCATGCCGCCAACGCACTGGTTGCCGTTGCAGCGGATCTGCTGGCCCTGACCCTGTTGACGCCACCCGGCGAATTCGGCGCAGACGTCGCCATCGGCAGCGCCCAGCGCTTTGGCGTGCCGCTGGGTTTCGGCGGCCCACACGCGGCTTACTTCTCCACCAAAGATGCCTACAAGCGCGACATGCCGGGCCGTCTGGTGGGCGTTTCGATCGACCGTTTCGGCAAGACCGCACTGCGTCTGGCGATGCAGACGCGTGAACAACACATTCGCCGCGAGAAGGCGACGAGCAACATCTGCACCGCGCAGGTTCTGCTCGCCAACATCGCCAGCATGTATGCCGTCTACCACGGTCCGCGCGGCCTGACCCGCATCGCCAATCGTGTGCACCAGCTGACCGCGATTTTTGCCGAGGGCCTGAGCACGCTGGGCCTGAACGTTGAGCAGGCTTCGTTCTTCGACAGCATCACCCTCAACACCGGCGCCAAGACTGCCGACCTGCATGCCAAGGCGCGCGCTCAGCAGATCAACCTGCGCGAAGTCGACGCCGATCGTCTGGGCGTATCGCTGGACGAAACCACCCAGCAAGCCGACGTGGAAGTACTGTGGCAACTGTTCGCAGGTGAAGGCCAGGCACTGCCCGATTTCGATTCGCTGGCCGAAAGCGTTAAAGCCCGCCTGCCCGCCGAACTCAAGCGTCAGTCGCCGATCCTGAGCCATCCGGTGTTCAACCGCTATCATTCCGAAACCGAACTGATGCGCTACCTGCGCCGTCTGGCGGACAAGGACCTGGCTCTGGACCGCACCATGATCCCGCTGGGCTCGTGCACGATGAAGCTCAACGCCGCCAGTGAAATGATCCCGGTGACGTGGGCCGAATTCGGCAACCTTCACCCCTTCGCCCCCGCTGAGCAGAGCGCCGGTTATCAGCAACTGACGGACGAGCTGGAAGCAATGCTCTGCGCCGCGACCGGTTATGACTCGATCTCGCTGCAGCCCAACGCCGGCTCCCAAGGCGAATACGCCGGCCTGCTGGCCATCCGCGCGTATCACCAGAGCCGTGGCGATGACCGTCGCGACATCTGCCTGATTCCTTCGTCCGCCCACGGCACCAACCCTGCCACTGCCAACATGGCGGGCATGCGTGTGGTTGTGACCGCATGCGACGCACGTGGCAACGTCGACATCGAAGACCTGCGCGCCAAGGCCATCGAGCACCGCGATCACCTTGCGGCACTGATGATCACCTACCCTTCGACCCACGGCGTGTTCGAGGAAGGCATTCGCGAAATCTGCAGCATCATTCACGACAACGGCGGCCAGGTGTACATCGACGGCGCGAACATGAACGCGATGGTCGGCCTCTGCGCGCCGGGCAAGTTCGGCGGCGACGTCTCTCACCTGAACCTGCACAAGACCTTCTGCATCCCGCACGGCGGTGGCGGCCCGGGCGTCGGCCCGATCGGGGTCAAGTCTCATCTGGCGCCGTTCCTGCCGGGTCACGGCAAGATGGAACGCAAGGAAGGCGCGGTCTGCGCGGCACCTTTCGGCAGCGCGAGCATTCTGCCGATCACCTGGATGTACATCCGCATGATGGGTGGCGAAGGCCTGAAACGCGCTTCGCAACTGGCAATTCTCAACGCCAACTACATCTCGCGCCGCCTGGAAGAGCACTACCCCGTGCTGTACACCGGCAGCAGCGGCCTGGTGGCGCACGAATGCATCCTCGACCTGCGCCCGCTCAAAGAAACCAGCGGCATCAGCGTCGATGACGTCGCCAAACGCCTGATCGACTTCGGCTTCCATGCGCCGACCATGTCGTTCCCGGTAGCGGGCACGCTGATGATCGAGCCGACCGAAAGCGAATCCAGAGAAGAGCTGGACCGCTTCTGCGACGCGATGATCAAGATTCGCGAGGAAATCCGCGCAGTGGAAAGTGGCGCGCTGGACAAAGAAGACAACCCGCTGAAAAACGCACCGCACACGGCGGCCGAGCTGGTTGGCGAATGGAGCCATCCGTACAGCCGTGAGCAGGCGGTATATCCAGTCGCCTCGTTGATCGAAGGCAAATACTGGCCTCCGGTCGGTCGTGTCGACAACGTCTTCGGCGACCGCAACCTGGTCTGCGCCTGTCCTTCGATCGAAAGCTATCAGGACGCGTGACGGATAAGGGGCTACTGTGCGAGCAGTGGCCCTTTTCAAAAGAGATCCCGCGTGGCGCTGAAATCACTTCGCGAGCACGCTCACTCCTACACGATTTGTGGCGCGCAGATATGCACGAACGCCCCGACCTTGCAGGAGTGAGCTTGCCCGCGACTGAATCCAGCCCGATCAGCCTGCAAGAACCATAAAAACAATACCGGAGCCCAATCATGTCCCTGAGCGTGTTTGACCTGTTCAAGATTGGCATCGGCCCCTCCAGCTCTCACACCGTGGGCCCCATGCGTGCTGCGGCGCGGTTCGCCGAAGGGCTGCGGCGTGACGATCTGCTTTCCGGCACCGCCAGTGTGCGGGTCGAGCTGTATGGCTCGCTCGGCGCCACCGGCAAAGGTCACGGCAGCGACAAGGCCGTCTTGCTGGGGCTCGAAGGCGAGCATCCGGACACCGTCGACACCGAGCACGTTGCCGAACGCCTGCAACGCATTCGCAGCACCGAGCGGATCAGCCTGCTGGGCGAGCACAGCATCGAGTTCATTGAAAAGCAGCACCTGGCGATGATTCGCAAGCCGCTGGCCTACCATCCCAACGGCATGATTTTCCGCGCCTTCGACGCCGCCGGCCTGCAGATCCGCAGCCGCGAGTACTACTCGGTGGGCGGCGGTTTCGTCGTCGATGAAGACGCTGCCGGTGCCGACCGTATCGTCGAGGACAGCACGCCACTGCCCTACCCGTTCAAGACCGGCAAGGAATTGATGGCCCACTGCGCGAGCACTGGGCTGTCGATCAGTCAGGTGATGCTGGCCAACGAATCCGCCTGGCGCCCCGAAGCGCAGACCCGCGCCGGACTGCTGAATATCTGGCAGGTCATGCAGGACTGCGTCGAAGCGGGATGCCGCAACGAAGGGATCTTGCCGGGCGGCCTGAAGGTCAAGCGGCGCGCGGCAGCCTTGCATCGCCAGCTGTGCAAAAACCCGGAAGCCGCTTTGCGTGATGCCCTGTCCGTGCTGGACTGGGTCAATCTTTACGCGCTGGCCGTCAACGAAGAAAACGCCAACGGCGGACGCGTCGTCACGGCGCCCACCAACGGCGCGGCAGGCATCATTCCAGCGGTGCTGCATTACTACATGCGTTTCATCACCGGTGCCAACGAAGACGGCGTCGTCCGGTTCCTCCTGACCGCCGCCGCCATCGGCATTCTCTATAAGGAAAACGCGTCGATCTCCGGCGCCGAAGTCGGCTGTCAGGGTGAAGTCGGCGTCGCCTGCTCGATGGCCGCCGGCGCGCTCTGCGAAGTGCTGGGCGGCAACGTTCAGCAAGTCGAAAACGCCGCCGAAATCGGCATGGAACACAACCTCGGTCTGACCTGCGACCCGATTGGCGGCCTGGTTCAAGTGCCCTGCATCGAGCGCAACGCAATGGGTTCGGTGAAGGCCATCAATGCGGTACGCATGGCGTTACGCGGCGACGGTCAGCACTTCGTCTCGCTGGACAAAGTCATCCGGACGATGCGCCAGACCGGCGCCGACATGAAGAGCAAATACAAGGAAACAGCCCGTGGCGGGCTGGCCGTGAACATTATCGAGTGCTGATACCCGCCTAATTTCATCGCGCCCTCGGTTTTCAGGCCGGCGCACGTAAACACTTTCAAGGAGCCATCGATGTCCGCTGAACTGTTGAAAACCCCACTCAACGCCCTGCACCGTGAACTGGGTGCCAAGATGGTCGAATTCGCAGGCTACGATATGCCCGTGCAATATCCGGCGGGCGTGATGAAAGAACACCTGCACACCCGCGATCAGGCTGGCCTGTTCGACGTGTCGCACATGGGACAGATCCTGCTGAGCGGCGCTGATGCCGCCCGTGCGTTGGAAACCCTGGTGCCGGTGGACATCATCGACCTGCCGGTGGGCATGCAGCGCTACGCCATGTTCACCAATGAGACCGGCGGGATCCTCGACGACCTGATGGTGGCGAATCTGGGTAACGAGCAACTGATGCTGGTGGTCAACGCGGCCTGCAAAAACGAAGACCTCGCTCACCTTCGCGCGCACATCGGCAATCGCTGCGAGATCACGCCGCTGTTCGAAGAGCGTGCATTGCTGGCCTTGCAAGGTCCTCAGGCCGTCACGGCGCTGGCTCGCCTGGCACCGGAAGTCGCGAAGATGACCTTCATGCAGTACACCTCCGCGCGGATCGACGGCATCGACTGCTACGTGAGCCGCTCTGGCTACACCGGCGAAGACGGCTACGAGATTTCAGTCCCGGCCGATCAGGCCGAATCGCTGGCTCGTCGCCTGCTGGCTGAGCCGGAAGTCGCGCCAATCGGCCTCGGCGCACGTGATTCGCTGCGTCTGGAAGCAGGCCTGTGCCTCTACGGTCATGACATGAACACCGAAACCACGCCGATTCAGGCCAGTCTGCTGTGGGCGATTTCCAAGGTTCGTCGCGCCGACGGCGCTCGCGCAGGCGGCTTCCCGGGCGCTGATCAAATTTTCGCCCAGCACCAAACCGGTGCAGCTCGCAAGCGTGTCGGCCTGCTGCCGCAAGAGCGCACGCCGGTGCGCGAGGGCGCTGAAATTGTCGATGCCGACGATAAAGTGATCGGCTCGATCTGCAGCGGCGGCTTCGGACCGACCCTCGGCGCACCACTGGCAATGGGCTACCTGGACGCAGGATTCACAGCGCTGGATACACCGGTCTGGGCAATCGTTCGTGGCAAGAAAGTACCGATGCTCGTTAGCAAAATGCCTTTCGTTGCGCCACGTTACTTCCGAGGCTGACAGGCGCGTCAAGAAACTGCGGCACCGCAACAGTGCATTCAACTGTTCGCATGCCGCAGTCTGGCGCTCGCGCAAACAGCAATCAAACTGTCAAAAAAATGCACTTTCCAAGGGGCTTCGATATTAAAAACTATCGATCCCCTCGATGTGGTTAAAGTTTTCAAAAAACCGGCCAAAGCCCCTGAAACCGGGCATCAGCGGGGCTTGTTTTTTCTGCGAGAGTTAGCGTAGAGTTTCTCAACTGTGTTTGCATAGGTCGCTGGGATCGTGACCTGGGCAGTAGCGCCAAAAGCAATGCTACATCCCGCTCTACGTTTCTTCTTCCTGCAACCAGCCCAGTACTCTTTCGTGTGAAAGGGACTGTCATTAATTTATGCGTCTAGGAATAAGAAAATGTCTACACGTCAGAGCGGTACCGTTAAGTGGTTTAACGACGAGAAAGGTTTTGGTTTTATCACTCCAGAGAGCGGTCCGGATCTGTTCGTCCACTTCCGCGCTATTCAGGGCAACGGCTTCAAGAGCCTGAAAGAAGGCCAGAAAGTTACTTTCGTTGCTGTGCAAGGCCAGAAAGGCATGCAGGCTGATGAAGTACAAGCTGAAGGCTGATCGCTGAAAGCATAAAAGCCCTTGATGGCGACATCAGGGGCTTTTTTATGCCTGCGATTTCGTACACTGCCCGCTTCCCCGTGAACGAGCGTCCGAGATGCCCAAGCACCTGCTAAGCCCACAGGGTGATTTCCCCGCAGTCGGTCTGGGCCGTCGCATGGCCGCCATCTGTTACGACGCGCTGTTGTGCGTTGCGCTGCTGATGGTAATCACCTTCCTGTACAAGCTGGTCTGGATGAGCGTCGTGGGCGAGGCCAGATTGCGTCAGCTGTCCGAGTCAGGCGCGCTGGACGGCGATCCCCTGCTCTCCACGCTTCTGCTGTTCGCCCTGTTCGCATTCTTCGCCAAGTTCTGGACCCACGCCGGCCAGACGCTGGGCATGCAGGTCTGGGGCATTCGCGTGCAAAACGCGGACGGAACCGGTATCAGCCTCTGGCAAGCGCTGCTGCGTTTCGTCGTCGCGATCGCGTCCTGGCTGTGCGTGGGGCTCGGTTTTTTCTGGAGCCTGTTCGACAAGCAAAAGCGCTGCTGGCACGACCTGTATTCCGAGACGCAGCTGGTGCGGATTCCGAAACGAAAGCAATAGCCAGGCGATCACTCATGTCCAGTCCTGAAATAGGTTTACACCTGTTTCACCCTTAAAACGCTCGATGCATCGCATCGGGCGTTTTGTATTTCAAGGCCTGGTGGGGCCGCTTGCGGTTATAGATATCTACCGATTCGTCGACCATACGTTTGGCTTCGGCCAAGTCTCTCGGGCGATGCAGCAAAAACTCTGTTTTCAATATGCCGTTCACCCGCTCTGCGAGTGCGTTCTGGTAACAGTCATAACCGTCTGTCATCGAACACCTTACCCCGTGCATGGCATGCAGCTTCTGGTACAGATCCGAGCAGTATTGCGAGCCGCGATCTGAGTGATGCACCAGTGCCTGATCCGTTTTCCTACCCCTCAATGCCTTGCGCATCGCCTGCGCAACCGATTCGGCATGCAAGGTTTCATGCACATGATGACCAACGATTTTTCGAGAGTAAGCATCGGTCACCAGGCTCACATACGCGACGCTTTGCTGGGTGGGCAAATAGGTGATGTCTGCTACCCAGACCTGCTCAGGGCCAGTGGCTGTTACTTGGTCGAGACCAGGTTTTAGCCTGTTGGGATGGCGACGGAAGCGATGATGGCTGTCAGTGGTCTTGTGGTAGGCGCGCTTGCGCGCAATCAGTTGGCGGTTTTCTCTCAGGATGTCGAATAGCCGATCCCGACCCACCGTTCGCGCCAGTTCAGGCTCGGCTTGCATCAGTCCGTGCAGCTTGCGTGTGCCCAGTCGTGGCATCTGAAGTCGGGTTTCCAGTACAAACCCCAGTACTTTCTGGGCGTGGTTGGTTTGCATGTCGCAGACCCGGTTTCGCTTGTAGTAAGCCTGCCGGGAGATGCCCAGAAACTGGCAAGCCCTGACGATGCTCAGGCCTTGGATTTGCCCTTGGGAAAGGACTTGCCGGATCGCTTTTTTACAACGGAAACACCGTAATCATTCTTCAGCACGTCAACGACGGCTTCGAAGAACTGGGCTTTCTGATTGGCAAGGGCGAGCTTTTCTTCAAGCTCCTTGATTCGCTGATCTGGGGTCAGCGGCAGCTTCGGGTCGTCCATCGGTCGGCTCCTCTGGGCACGAATGGAGGCGCCTTGGCTCCAGTCTTGGCGCCCATGCTTGCGTAACCACACCAGCACAGTCGAACGCCCCTGAATTCCGTAACGCCGTTGAGCCTCTTTATAACTCAACTCGCCTTTTTCGACCTGATCGACGACCGCTAATTTAAAGCCCAGCGTGTAATCACGCTGACTGCGCCTTTTTCCCGAATCCATTGGTTCCTCCTGAGGAAAGGTCAGAAGGTGTAAACCTTATTCAGGACGGGACATCAGACACAAAAAAGCCGACCCTGAGGTCGGCTTTTTCATTGCCCGCTGACGATCAACCCGCCCGACGCAGCAGCCAGAGCCCTGCCAGTGCGCAGATACCCGCTGGCACCAGAACAGCGAACAGCGGCGAGAACCCGAACACGAGGCTCGATGGCCCGAGCAGGTCCTGCGCGATCCGGAAGGTGAAACCGACCAGCACGCCGGTGAACACGCGCTGACCCAATGTCACGGAGCGCAGCGGCCCGAAGATGAAGGAAATGGCCATCAGTACCAGCGCCACGGTCACCAGCGGTTGCAGGATCTTGGTGTAGAACGCCAGCCAGTAACGGCCGTTGCTCAGGCCCTGATCTGCCAGATAGCGTGCGTAACCGTACAGCCCGGTCATCGACAGCGACTCGGGCGGCAGCACTACCGTGCTCAGCAACTGCGGGCTCAATGCGACGTTCCAGCGCTCTTCCGGGGCAGACACCACCTCGGTGCGGCCTTCATGGAACAGCGTTGTGGAGACATCCTTGAGCAGCCAGTAATCGGTCTGGAAGTTCGCCTGTTTGGCAAAACTGGCGCTGAGCATGTGACGCTGATCGTCAAAGCGGTAGCGCGTGACGCCGTACAGCAAGCCATTGGGCTGCACGGTGTTGATGTGAATGAACTCGTCGCCCTGACGATGCCACAAGCCGTGACGCGCGCTCTGCGCATCGCCAGTACCTTGCGCCAGGGAACGCGCCGCCTGGGCCTGAGCCTCGGTGACCGGCGCGACGTATTCGCCGATCAGCAGCCCCGCCACCATCAGCACCAGCATCGGCTTCATCACCGCCCAGACAATCCGGCCGATGGACACACCCGCAGCGCGCATGATGGTCAGCTCGCTGCTGCTGGCCAAGGCGCCAAGGCCGATCAGGCAGCCGATCAGGGCAGCCATCGGCAGCATTTCATAAAGACGGCGCGGCGCGGTCATCACCACGAAGCTGCCGGCATCCCAAAAGGTGTAGGTGTCGCTGATGTCGGCCATCTCGTCGATGAATGCGAACAGCGACGCCAGCCCGAGAATGATTCCGAGCACGGCGAGAATCGCCATGAAGACGCTTTTGCCGATGTAGCGATCGAGCTTAACCATGAGCCACCTCCGACACGCTGCGGCGGCTCGCCAGTTTCAAACGCAGAGGCTCCCAGTAAAGCAGGCCCAGCCCGATGGCCAGGAACAGCGCATGCACCCACCACAAACCCAGGCCCAGCGGGATCTTGCCTTTTTCGAGCGCGCCGCGAGCGGCGATGAGGATGGTCAGATAGGCCATGTACAAAAGAATCGCCGGCAATAATTTGAGGAAGCGGCCCTGACGCGGGTTCACCCGGGCCAATGGCACGGCCATCAGCGTGACGATGAAGACGAGGATAGGCAGGGAAATGCGCCACTGCAGTTCAGCCTTGTTGCGCAGGGTGTTTTCGCCATTGAGCAACTCGCTTGTAGGGATCGCGTCCCGGTCGGTGATCTCGTCGCTGATTTCGGGCTTGGGCAGCAGGGCGCCGTAGGTGTCGTATTTGATCGCGCGGTAATTGGCCTGCCCAGGGTTGCCGTCGTAGCGATATCCGTTGTCCAGAATCAGATAACGGCTGCCATCGGGTTTGATTTCCTGACGGCCCTTCTCGGCGACCAGTACGGTGATGCCGTGGTCTTTCTTCTCGTTCAGTTTCTTTTCCGAGATGAACACTCCGCCAAGGTTGATGCGGTCGTCCGTCATGGTCTCGGTGTACGTCACCCGGCTGCCGTCACGCAGCAGCTGGAAGCGGCCCGGCACCAGCGTGTCGAACTCGGTCATCGCGTCCTGTTTGTTGATCAGCAGCTGAAACTGGGTTGCGCCCTGAGGCGCGAGGCTGAAGCTGAGCCAGGCGACCAGCAGAGACACGACGGCGGCGGGCGCCAGCGTCATCCACAGCAGGCGCTGCTGACTCATGCCGGTGGCCGCCAGAACGGTCATTTCGCTTTCCAGGTACAAACGCCCGTAAGCCAGCAGAATCCCGAGGAACAGCCCCAGCGGCAGGATCAGTTGCATGAAGCCCGGCAGGCGAAAGCCCATGATCAGAAACAGCACGCCCGGGTCCAGGGCACCCGATGCAGCCTGGGCCAGGTACTTGATGAAGCGGCCACTCATGATGATTACCAGCAGCACAGCGCTCACAGCGCTCAAGGTAACCAGCACTTCTCGGGACAGGTAACGGAAGACAATCAAACCAGACACTCCAGGGTTGTCACGCTCAGGCAGCCTGACAATGAATTGGATCAGCCATGACGCGCTGCGGCGAATCACCGAAAAAATATGCGGCATTATCCTGTGATTGGGTGTGTCTGTCACTGAGCGCGCCGGATACTTCTTTAACCGATGCAGGTGCCCGCCGCGCTCCGGGGTTGTCATGCATTGGCAAGCAAGGTCAAACTGCGGGCCTTGCCGCTGGCAGGGCGATGCGAGACACCTGCGCATCCTGCCGCGCACTCGATTATTGCGATCACCCACAGTTTACCCGGGGACCCCGACATGGAATTGGTTGTTAAAAGCGTCAGTGCAGAAACCTTGAAGACCGCCACGCTGGTGGTTGCCGTCGGTGAAGGCCGCACGCTGAGCGACATCGCGAAGACCGTCGACGCGCTGAGCGGCGGCGCAATCAGTGCCGTTCTCAAGCGCGGCGATCTGTCCGGCAAAGTGGGCCAGAGCCTGCTGCTGCACAGCCTGCCCAACCTCAAGTCCGATCGGGTTCTGCTGGTGGGTTCCGGCAAAGAGCCTGAGCTGAGCGATCGCCAGTTCCGCAAGATCATCAGCGGCGCGCTGAACACGCTCAAGAGCCTGGGCGGCACCGACGCAGCATTCGCGCTCGATCACCTGGCCGTGAAAAACCGTGACATCTATGGCAAGAACCGCCTGCTGGTGGAAACCCTGGCCGATGGCGAATACGTGTTCGATCGGTTCAAGAGCCAGAAGGCCGACCCTCGCGCCCTGAAGAAAGTCACCCTGCTGACGGCCAAGGCCAACGTCGCTGAAGTCGAGCGCGCTGCTAAGCATGCTCAAGCCATCGCCGCCGGCATGGCATTCACCCGCGACCTGGGCAACATGCCGCCGAACCTGTGCCACCCGACCTACCTGGGCGAGGAAGCCAAGGCACTGGGCAAGGCGTACAAGGGCCTGAAAGTCGACGTGCTCGACGAGAAGAAAATCGCCGATCTGGGCATGGGCTCGTTCCTGGCCGTCGCTCAAGGCAGCGCCCAGCCACCTCGCCTGATCGTGATGAACTATGCCGGCGGCAAGAAGGCCGACAAGCCGTTCGTGCTCGTTGGCAAGGGCATCACCTTCGACACCGGCGGCATCAGCATCAAGCCTGCGGCGAACATGGACGAAATGAAATTCGACATGTGCGGCGCTGCCAGCGTGTTCGGCACGCTGCGCGCCGTGCTGGAACTGCAATTGCCGATCAATCTGGTGTGCATCGTGGCCGCGGCCGAGAACATGCCGAGCGGCACGGCTACCCGTCCGGGTGACATCGTCAAGACCATGAGCGGTCAAACCGTCGAGATCCTCAACACCGACGCCGAAGGCCGTCTGGTGCTGTGCGACGCCCTCACCTACGCCGAACGCTTCAAACCGCAAGCCGTCATCGACATCGCTACGCTGACCGGCGCCTGCGTGGTTGCGCTGGGTGGTCACACCTCCGGCCTGCTGGGCAACAGCGACGCGTTGATCAATCAGGTGCTGGAAGCCGGCAAGCGTGCCGATGACCGTGCCTGGCAACTGCCGCTGTTCGATGAATATCAGGAGCAACTGGACAGCCCGTTTGCCGACATCGCCAACATTGGTGGCCCGAAAGGCGGCACCATCACGGCCGCCTGCTTCCTGTCGCGCTTCGCCAAGGCCTACGAGTGGGCGCATCTGGACATCGCCGGCACCGCATGGCTGAGCGGCGGCAAGGACAAGGGCGCCACTGGCCGTCCGGTTCCTCTGCTGACCCAATACCTGCTGGACCGCGCTGGCGTATAAGCGCCCTGAAACGTGTCGGCCCGCCGGGTCGGCACGTTTTTGCGCTCTGGAACCTTCATGACCCAAGTCGACTTTTACATCCTGCCCAGCGCCGATCCACTCGCGCGCCTGGATTTCGCCTGCAAGCTCACCGATAAAGCCTGGCGGCTTGGCCACCGGGTCTATTTGCACTGCAGCGACGCGCAACAGCGCGAAGACCTCGATGCCCGGCTCTGGCGCTTCAAGGGCGAAACCTTCGTGCCCCACGGCGTGATCGAGGAAGATCAGGACGCTCCGGTGGCGCTTGGTGTCGGCGATGACCCGGGTCAACATCAGGATCTGTTGGTCAATCTGGACCTGCGCATCCCCGAGTTTTTCAAACGTTTTGCCCGTGTGGCCGAGATCGTCGTCGAGGATCCGGCCATCCGCCTGGCGGCACGAGAGAGTTTCCGCTTCTACCGTGAACAGGGCTATCCTCTGCAAGATCACCGACTGCAGCGTCTTTGAGCACACGATGGACAATTCAAAAAACCTGAAAGATTCCGCGCACCTGCTCGATGACCTCGAGTCGATCCGGCAGTTGCTTGGCGATGATTCCCTGCAACCTCCCCTGCTCACCGACAGCGTTTCCGGCGAAGGCCAGATCCCGTTGCTGTTCGACGTGGTCAGCGGCCAGGTCGTCGCCGCTGAAGAAGCGGACGTCAATGACATCCCGACACTGAGCGCGGAACCGGTCATTGCCCTGGAACCGCCGACGCCTGAACAGGCCGAGCCAGTCGCCAGCAAACCCAATCCGGACGACCTGCTGCACCTCGACAACGAACTGCGTGCCGCTGCGCAACTGATCATGCAAGACGTCATCGACGACTTCGCCCCGCACATCGAGAACGAAATCAAGCGCCGTCTGGATGCGCGGATGGAGCGGCTCCTTTCGCAATACAACACCTGATCTGACAACTCGGTGCCGCTTCCGGGCGGGATCGAAAGCAGGGATGTGCGCCGCTCATAAGGTCGCGGTTTAGCGCTTGTAGCTTGCCGCTGCCTTGAAAAGCTATACTTCCCGGCTTTTCCGACTGAAAGCAGATCAGGTTCCCGCCGCGCATGGACAAGACCTACCAGCCGCACGCTATCGAAACTTCCTGGTATCAAACCTGGGAGTCCGAGAATTATTTCGCCCCGCAAGGCGCGGGCGACTCGTACACCATCATGATTCCGCCGCCGAATGTCACCGGCAGCCTGCACATGGGCCACGGTTTCAACAACGCGATCATGGACGCCCTGATCCGCTTCCGCCGAATGCAGGGCCGCAATACCCTGTGGCAGCCAGGGACCGACCACGCCGGTATCGCCACGCAAATGCTGGTCGAGCGCCAGCTCGAAGCGCAGGGGCAGAGCCGTCACGATCTGGGTCGCGAGAAATTTCTCGAAAAAGTCTGGGAGTGGAAGGATCAGTCCGGCGGCAACATCAGCCGTCAGATCCGTCGCCTGGGCTCGTCGGTCGACTGGAGCCGCGAGCGCTTCACAATGGACGACGGCCTGTCCGAGGCCGTGAAAGAAGCCTTCGTACGCCTGCATGAAGACGGCCTGATCTATCGCGGCAAGCGTCTGGTCAACTGGGACACCAAACTGCACACGGCCATTTCCGACCTCGAAGTGGAAAACCACGACGAGAGAGGCAGCCTGTGGAACCTGCGTTATCCACTGGCAGACGGCGCAAAGACGGCCGAAGGTCTGGATTACCTGATCGTGGCCACCACGCGTCCGGAAACCATGCTCGGCGATGCCGCTGTTGCGGTGAACCCGAACGATGAACGCTACAAGGCGCTGATCGGCAAATTCGTCGAACTGCCGCTGGTGGGCCGTCGCATTCCGATCATCGCTGACGACTACTGCGACCCTGAATTCGGCACTGGCTGCGTGAAGATCACCCCGGCGCACGACTTCAACGACTACGAAGTGGGCAAGCGCCACAACCTGCCGCTGCTGAACATCTTCGACAAGAACGCCAACGTGCTGGCCGCCGCTCAGGTGTTCAACCTGGACGGCACGCTGAACGACGCCATCGACGGCAGCCTGCCGGCGCAGTACGCAGGGCTCGACCGCTTCGAGGCGCGCAAGCAGATCGTGGCTGCCTTCGACGCCGCCGGCTTGCTGGTCAGCGTCGACGACCACGCGCTGAAAGTGCCGAAAGGCGATCGCTCCGGCACCATCATCGAGCCGTGGCTGACTGACCAGTGGTACGTGTCCACCAAGCCACTGGCCGAGCCCGCGATTGCCGCCGTGGAAGACGGTCGCATTGCCTTCGTGCCGAAACAGTACGAAAACATGTACTTCTCCTGGATGCGCGACATTCAGGACTGGTGCATCAGCCGTCAGCTGTGGTGGGGCCATCGCATTCCGGCCTGGTACGACGAATCGGGCAAAGTTTACGTCGGTCGCGACGAAGCCGAAGTACGCGCCAAGCACAATCTCGGCCCTGACGTGGCGCTGCAGCAGGACAACGACGTACTCGACACCTGGTTCAGTTCCGGCCTGTGGACTTTCTCCACGCTGGGCTGGCCTGAGCAGACCGAATTCCTGAAAACCTTCCACCCGACCGATGTGCTGGTGACCGGCTTCGACATCATTTTCTTCTGGGTCGCCCGGATGATCATGCTCACCATGCACCTGGTGAAGAACGAGGACGGCACGCCGCAGATCCCGTTCAAGACCGTTTACGTCCACGGCCTGGTGCGCGACGGGCAAGGCCAGAAGATGTCCAAGTCCAAGGGCAACGTCCTTGACCCGCTGGACATCGTCGACGGCATCGAGCTTGAAGCACTGGTGCAGAAACGCACCAGCGGCATGATGCAGCCGCAACTGGCGAAGAAGATCGAGAAGCAGACCCGTCAGGAGTTCGCCGAGGGTATCGCCAGTTACGGCACCGACGCGCTGCGCTTCACCTTCTGCTCGCTGGCCTCCACCGGTCGCGACATCAAGTTCGACATGGGCCGCGTCGAAGGCTATCGCAACTTCTGCAACAAGATCTGGAACGCCGCGCGCTACGTGCTGGACAAGGGCGAAGACTGCGGTCAGAACGGCGAAGCATTCGAGCTCTCCCTGCCGGATCGCTGGATCATTTCGCAGCTGCAGCGCACCGAGGCCGAAGTGACCCGCCAGCTGGATCAATTCCGTTTCGACCTCGCGGCGCAGGCGCTGTACGAGTTCATCTGGAACCAGTACTGCGACTGGTACCTGGAGCTGTCCAAGCCGGTTCTGTGGGACGAAACCGCGCCGGTCGAACGTCAGCGCGGCACCCGCCGCACGCTGGTTCGCGTACTGGAAGTGGCGCTGCGTCTGGCGCATCCGTTCATGCCGTTCATCACCGAAGAAATCTGGCAGCGCCTTGCGCCGCTGGCCGGTGCACAGGGCAAGACCATCATGCTGCAACCGTGGCCGGTGGCGAACGAGTCGCGCATCGATGCCGCTGCCGAAGGCGACATCGAGTGGCTCAAGGGCCTGATGCTGGGCGTGCGCAACATTCGTGGCGAGATGAACATCGGGCCGGGCAAACCGCTGCAGCTGTTCCTCAAGAACGTCAGCGCCGAAGATCAGCGCCGCCTCAACGAGAACGAGCACTTGCTGAAAAAGCTGGCCAAGCTCGAGTCGTTCACCGTGCTGGCGGCGGGTGCCGAAGCGCCGCTGTCGGCTACCGCGCTGGTGGGCGAGATGGAAGTGCTGGTGCCGATGGCCGGCCTGATCGACAAGGGCGCCGAGCTGGCGCGTCTGGACAAGGAAATCCAGCGCCTGCAAGGCGAAGTCCAGCGCGTGGGCGGCAAGCTGTCAAACGCGGCGTTCGTCGACAAGGCGCCACCTGAAGTCATTGCCAAGGAACGCGCCAAGCTGACCGAAGCTGAGCAGGCGCTGAGCAAACTGGCCGAGCAGCACGCACGGATTGCCAGTTTGTAATCGACCGATCAGCCAGCCCGATCACCGGGCTGGCTGAGAATCCTGTAGGAGCGCGCTTGCCCGCGATGAGGCCAGCGATGACAGCGCTGTTCTTCTGAAGAACGGCGATGTCCGATCCGACGTCATCGCGGGCAAGCGCGCTCCTACAGGGTGCGGTGCCTGTCATCAGAACTGACTGCCCATGAATACCCCACGCCATCCCAAACCGCCGCGCAGGACGCCAAAACCCGCGACTGCAGCCAAGCCCGCCGCCCCTCGCGAGAAGGCCAGCCTTCACCCGCGCAATCGTCATCAGGGCCATTACGACTTTCCTCGGCTGATCAAGAGCAGTCCGGAACTGGGCAAGTTCGTGATCACCAATCCCTACGGCAAGGAGAGCATCGATTTCGCCAATCCGGCGGCGGTTCGGGTGTTCAATCGCGCCTTGCTCAAGGCTTTTTACGGCATCGCGCACTGGGATATCCCTGCCGATTATCTGTGCCCGCCGATCCCGGGCCGGGCCGATTACGTGCATTTCCTCGCCGACCTTCTGGCCGAGCGCAACGAGGGCGTGATACCGCGGGGCGCGGCGATCAAGGCGCTGGACGTGGGCACCGGCGCCAATTGCGTCTATCCGCTGATCGGGCACAGCGAGTACGGCTGGCATTTTCTGGGGTCGGACATCGACAAGATCGCCCTCGCCTCGGCCACCACCATCGTCAAGGCCAACCAGTTGGGCAAAGCGATCGGCGTGCGTGAGCAAAGCAATCGCAAATACATCCTCGCAGGGCTGCTCGAACGCGATGAACGCTTCGACATTACCCTGTGCAATCCGCCGTTCCACGCCTCGCAGGAGGAAGCACTGCGCGGCAGTCAGCGTAAATGGCGGGCGCTCGGTAAAGCTGATCCCAAGCGCAAACTCCCCGTGCTCAACTTTGGAGGTCAGGCAGCTGAGCTCTGGTGCGAAGGCGGCGAGGCACGATTCGTCGCGCAATTGATCGCCGAGAGCGCGCAGGTTTCAGGTCAGGTGCTGTGGTTCAGCACACTGGTGTCAAAGGCCTCGAACCTGCCGCTGATTCAGAGCACGCTGAAGAAAACCGGCGCGCTGGAAAGCCATGTGGTCGAGATGTCGCAGGGACAGAAGCAAAGCCGGTTCGTCGCCTGGACGTTCCACGACAAGGCGCGGCAGGCTGCCTGGCGGGCCGAGCGTTGGAGCGCCGGCAAGTGATCTGGATATCAGCCCGTTTTTAGCTGAATCCCGGGCACAAAAAAACCGTGTCCGGATCACTCCGTCACACGGTTTCCTCACACAAGTAGCGTTTTCGCTTACTTGTTGACCGAGTCGGTCAGCACTTTGGCTGGTACGAACTTGACCACTTTCTTGGCAGCGATTTCGATGGCTGCGCCAGTCGAAGGGTTGCGGCCGGTGCGAGCTGGACGCTCGGTGACTTTCAGTTTGCCGATGCCTGGCAGAGTAATTTCACTACCGTTTTCCAGTTGGTCAGCGACGATTTGGCCCAATTGGTCCAGAGCATTGCGCGCGGTGGTTTTTGGCGCGTCGATAGCTTCTGCGATATCGGCGATCAATTGGTCTTTAGTCAGAGCCATGGTGGTGTTCCTTCCCTATCAAATTCGAATGGTTTGCAGAGTGTGTACAGACGCGAAATGTAGATGCTGAAATCGGTCTTTGGTTCGGCAGAACCCCACAAACTGCGTGCTTGGCGCGCTTCAGTGCGCAAGACCGGGCAAAACTAGCACAGAGCCAAGCAAATATCCGCACCCTGCTGCCCATTTGGTCAGCTTTATCGCGGTTCAACCCCAAAAAAGTCATATTAATAGGCCCGGGGCCGTGTTTTCGGCCCGCACAGCGCGTTCCAAGGCCTGTCTGCGGTACACTTGCCGACTTTCGCACGGGCCTGGCTTCCACCCGTTCAGTTCCACTTCAGCAGCCGAGAAATCCATGCCGATCCGTCATGCCATCGTTCACCTGATCGACAAAAAACCCGACGGTACGCCCGCAGTCCTCCACGCTCGAGATTCCGAACTCGCGGAGTCCCAGGCCATCGAGAACATGCTGGCCGACCTCAACGAGAGCTACAACGCCAAACAGGGCAAGGCCTGGGGTTTCTTCCACGCCGAGTCCGGCGCGCACCCGTTCAGTGGCTGGTTGAAGGAGTATCTGGATGAGGGCAAGGATTTCACGGCATTCAGTCGCGTGGCAGTCGAGCACCTGCAGAAGCTGATGGAAGAGTCCAACCTGTCGGTGGGCGGCCACGTGTTGTTCGCGCACTATCAACAGGGCATGACCGAATACCTGGCCATCGCGTTGCTGCACCACAGCGAAGGCGTCGCCGTGAACGAAGCGCTGGATGTCACGCCGTCTCGGCATCTGGATCTGGGCCAGCTGCACCTGGCCGCGCGGATCAACATTTCCGAATGGCAGAACAACAAAGCGTCCAAACAGTACATCTCGTTCATCAAGGGTAAGAACGGCAAGAAAGTCTCGGAATACTTCCGCGACTTCATCGGCTGTCAGGAAGGTGTCGACGGCCCCGGCGAGACCCGCACCCTGCTCAAGGCCTTCAGTGACTTCGTCGAGAGCGAAGACCTGCCGGAAGAATCCACCCGCGAGAAAACCAAGGCGCTGGTCGATTACGCCAGCAGCCAGAGCAAAATGGGCGAGCCCATTGCGCTGGAAGAGTTGTCCGGGCTGATCGACGAAGATCGCCCGCGCGCGTTCTACGAACACATCCGCAACAAGGACTACGGCCTGTCGCCAGAGATCCCCGCCGACAAGCGCACCCTGAACCAGTTTCGGCGCTTCACCGGTCGCGCCGAAGGCTTGTCGATCAGCTTCGAAGCGCACCTGCTGGGGGATAAGATCGAATACGACGAAGAGAAAGGCACGCTGATCATTAAAGGCCTGCCGACTCAACTCACCGATCAGTTGAAGAGGCGCTGAAGAAGATGTTCGTGCGCACGCTCAAGAAGTTCGTGCTGATCCTGCTGGTCGTTGTCGTTTACCAGAACTGGGGCAAGATCGAGAACTTCGTGCACCCCGCGTCTTCGGTCTCTGCGCAGGTGCAGGCAAACGCGAAGGTCACGCTGTATGCGACCGACTGGTGTGGCTACTGCAAACAGACCCGACGCTTCCTCGACAGCAAGGGTATTCCGTACACCGAGTTCGACATCGAAAAAGACGCTGCCGGGCGCAAAGCCTATGAGGCGTTGGGCGGCCGCGGCATTCCTCTGATCGACGTCAATGGCACGCTGATCAGAGGTTTTTCACCGGACGAGATTCTCGCGGCGCTCAAGTGACGGCCATACACTTTTGAGTGCCGCGCTCACGCGGCCTTGATCTGGAATCCATAACGCGGAAAGTGCACATGCACGTCCCCGGCGCGCTCGTCCTCACGACGCACGACGATTTCTTCGCGACCGTTGAAGACCAACTCGCCCTGCACAGGGTTCACGCCGTAGTCGACAGCAGAAACACTCACCTGCTGACCCACCTCAAAGCCGTTGGGGTCGATAAAGTCTTCCACCGGCAGCGGCTGCGGCGCAGCGCGGCGGGCGATCTCCAGTGCGTCGGCAGAGCTCAACTCACTGGCCGCGCCGTGACCAAACCCGATCACGCGCTGATACCAGGCCAGTATTTCCGGATAGTCGTCCACCAGCGGTGAGGTGACGGGCGTCTGTTTCAGGAACCACAGCGTATGAGCGACGGCGAAGTCGGCAATTGAAGGGGCGCCCAGCAGGAAGTCGCCGTTGCGCTCCAGTTGTAGCTGCAAACGGCCCATGAGTGTGGGCCACTGATGCTTGGCCAGTTCGAGCGGAATACGCGTCGCGGTGCCGCCCTCGAAGAATGATGCGCGATCCGCGGAGAACGCTTTGACAACCTCCGGCGGGGCCTTGGCGAATCGCACCGCCATCGACGCGGGTTGAAAGACCAGACTGACGGCGTGCAGAAACAGCACTGAGTCGGCCCAGGCTGCGAGGCTCGACGCTGTGAACTCCTGACCTTCCGGATAAAAGGCAGGCGACGACTTCTCCTGCTCCAGCCGACGCGCGATCAGCGCGGTGTCACAGTAGATATCAGCGCCGATCTGTAACACCGGCGTCTTGCGATAACCGCCGGTCAGCGCAGTGACGTCCGGCTTGGGCATGATGGGAGGGATGATGACCGAGCGCCACGACAAGCCTTTGAAGCCGAGCATCAGACGCGCTTTTTCGGAAAACAGTGACGCCGGGTAATGGTGCAGGATCAGTTCTGACATGCTTCGGTCCATCCGCAAAGGTGAACGACCAGCTTAGCTGGCGCAGCGGCGATGGCCTACCCGCTCAGGCTGATGGCGCAGCATCAGCCCTGTGTATATAGCTGGCGGCCAGCGCTTCCTTCGCCCGCTTGCGCAGCTTTTTGATCAGCCGTTCCTGACGCAACGCATCGCCCTTGTCGCGGCACGCCTCGACATACACCAGCGCTGTCGCAGGACTGGAACTGAAAAAGCGCGCGCCTTTCCCGCTTTGGTGCTTGATGAAGCGCTGTTGGGGATCAGTGCTGATGCCGCAGTACAACGAGCCGTTGGCCGCACGCACGAGATAAACGAACCACGGTTTAGTGACCGTGGCTTCAACGGCAGCGGTAATGGGGATCGCGACTTCGGTCATCGTCTGAACAAGCAGTGAGGACAGGAAAGCTGCGATTCTACCAGAGCGTCAGCGGCCAGCCTGAAAGGCCTTCAATCCCTTCTGCGCCTGTGCGCGAATGGCGTTCTGCACCAGCGGCGTCCATCCCAGCAAAGTGCCTTTGGCGCCCAAGGCCTGACGCGACCAGCGCCACAGATCGAAATGATCGTGGTGTTCGCAGATCTTGCCATCGCGAAACACGAAGCGTGCCTGAATGTCGTTGATCACCGTGCGACCGGTCTGGCTGAACAGGTAAGTCGCCACCCAATGCGCGCCACCCGTGCGCTCGTCGGCCCGCACAGTGTCGTAACGCAGCGAGAAGTTCTTGGCCCGCGACGTCAGCATTCGCCACATGTCGCTGGCATCCCGCCCGCGCAGCTCGCCGAACACCGGATCACTGAACACCACGTTATCGCTGTAACAGGCGGCCATGGCTTCGGCGTCCAGGCGATTGAACGCCTCGTAGAAGCGGCTGATCAGGGCTGCGTGTTGTTCACTCAGGCGGGTTTCGCTCATGCGGTTGAACATCCGTGGGAAATGAGCTCGCACGATAAGCGCCAGCGAGCCGTTTTGCCACGGACATTCGTGATGGAAATACCGCTTCTCAGATTTTTTCGCTGGTCACATTCACATAGAGCGAGCGTCCGGCGCCCATCCCGGCAACGATTGCCGTCACGCCAATCAGGCCGAAAATCCAGCCGACGGCGCTCCAGTTGCCGGTCCAGTCATGCACCACGCCCACTGCAAAAGGCCCCAGGGACGCCAAGGTGTAGCCGACGCCCTGAGCCATGCTGGAGAGGTTGGCCGCAACGTGGGAATCGCGAGAGCGCAGCACGATCAGCGTCAATGCCAGGCTGAAGGTGCCGCCCTGCCCCAGCCCGAGCACGACGGCCCAGAACCACAGCTGGTTGAGCGGCGCATACAGACAGCCGTAAAGGCCAGCCAGCGTGAGGAGCATGACCAGCAGGATTGCCAGCCGCTGGTCCTTGCCCCGCGTCGCCAGCCATGGCGTGGCCAATGAGCTGATGAGCTGGACCATGATCGAACCGGACAGCAACAAACCGGCCTCGGTCGCGGTCAGGCCGCGTCCGATTAGAATCGAGGGCAACCAGCCGAATACAATGTAGGCCAACGACGACTGCAGGCCCATGTACAGCGTGACCTGTCGGGCCAGACGGTCGCGGAAAAGCCCTCTGACCCGGTAGGCCGCCTGATGCTGACCGTGACGCTGGCGGGTCTGTGGCAGCCAGAACACAGCCGCGATAATCGCCGGAACGATCCAGAATCCCAGCCCTGATTTCCAGCTGTCGCCGACGCCATCCCCGAACGCGTGGCTCAACGGCACAGTGGCCCCGGCCGCCACGGCGGCACCCAGACACAATGCCATCGTATACACGCCGGTCATCGTGCCGGCCTGGCTGGCGAAATCGCGCTTGACGATGCCGGGCAGCAGCACACCGATAATGCCGATACTGGCGCCCGCCATGATGCTGCCGGCGAACAGGCCTGCTTCGCCGAACGAGCTGCGCAAGAGGATGCCGCACGCCAGCGTCAGCAAGATTCCCAGCACCACCCGCTCGCTGCCGAAACGGCGGGCAAGGATCGGCGCAAGGGGCGCGAACAGTCCCAGACACAGAACCGGCAGCGTGGTCAGCAGCCCCGCCTTGGCAGCAGACAAGCCCAGACTTTCCGACACCTCGCTGAGCAGTGGCGCCATGCTCGACAGCGCAGGGCGCAGATTCAGCGCGACCAGCACCAGTCCGAGCAGCAAAAGCCAGGGTCGCTTCACCAGCGGTTTTTCGTGCTGAACCTGATCGTCATCCGCTTCCGCATCGATCAGCAGCTCAACGGTTTCATGATGTTTTCGGGAAAGGGATAGCGTGTCGCTCGCCGCAGGCGCCTTGGTCGTCATGGGATTCTCGTGGGGGCAGGATTGTGTAACAGCGCATAGCGCAAAGACGTAATCCTGTTGGAGATCGCTAAAGAACACAAGTTTGACGAGAATTGGGTACAGAATCTGAGGCTGCGAGCCATCTGTCCCTAACGCCCCTGCGATCTACGGCGTAACACCTTACGCCTTCCCGGCTAAAGCCGGTCCTACGGAAAGCTGCGGCATCTGTAGGACCGGCTTTAGCCGGGAAGAGACGGTGCCTCGCGTCCCCCTTAAACAAAAAACCCGGGCATCAGGCCCGGGTTCTCTGATATTGCCGTTTCGACTCAGTGCAGGATCTGGCTGAGTCTGATTCTGCGCGATCCTGCTATCTGCCTGCACCTCTGTCGACTCCAGCTCGGAACAACCAAATTATTTCCTGTAAGAGCCGGATGGAAAACCAGGCATACACGGCTGCAGTCCCTATGAATACCATCTCCCCGTCCATCCCTAGCTTCGCCCACCAAATGCATGCCCCCGCGCAGCACGCAAACACCAGAAACAGCAGTAGGTAGGAAATCCATTGTGAAACCAAGTTTCGCCGTGGGTGTATGATCAATAGAGCCGCACCACTATAAAGTGGAAGCGCAGAAAGCGTAGAGACAGCTGTGACAATCAGTAATAACGTTACCGAAGGGCCGTCATCCGTGAAAATTGGTCGTGACACGTGCCAAAACATGCTGAACGCTGGCACTAATGAAATAACGTTGAGTAAAAAAATTGATGTTAGAAATCTACGTTCATTTAGCGGCCGCGCTGCCATTTCAATACCAACCCTTTTCTGAACAAACTAGAGATCAAATCACCGTTGAATGGATATAGGGAGCTCGCCCTGGATGATAACTTGATAAGGTCTTCCTCGTGCACTCCCCAAATATTTCCCTCCTGCCGTCGCCGCCTCCCCAAGCTTGGAGCGATGGATACTTGCGTTAAAATCGTAAGTATCATGATAAGCACGAGCGACGCCGTTGAATGTAAGGCTCCCATCACGGTTCTTATGGACCACGCCTTCGATACGAAGTGAAATATGGCCTAGCCAAATTCCGGTAATCCAAGAGTCTTGCATAGTGTCGTAGGGAATTTTCTGAAGATGCACTACGGAACTGCCTATCATCGCCGAGTCAAAGGCACTCTCCAGCGCAGGAATTTTCGCTGCGGACAGGTTGAGTCCGAGACGATCCAAACGCGTCACCACATCAGCTCCATTGCCATCTAGATAATGTGACCATGCAGAAAAAGGAGTTAGCACTCCGCCTGAAAGCTCGCGGGCGTCTGATATTTTCTTTCCACGTCCCCATCGGCCTATCGCGGCGCTTATCGCCTCTCTTGATAGGGCGTGAGGATTGACGCACATATATTTATCAGCAACAGGAACCTTCCACAGATCCATTGCCAGCTCAGCAGTTGGCATATATTTCCAACCATTCCTGACCTGTCGATTCACCTCTTCCATATGCTTTATAAACACTTCCCTCCAATAACCGGCTGCGATCATTTGTAGGCGTCGGGGATGCTGCGCTGCGAGTGCCATCGCCGGACTTGGCATAGGCGGGCTCAAACCTAAGCTAGCGCATGAGAATACCGGCTCGACCGCCCTTATATGGATCGGAGGTAAAGAAATGACGTTACTCATATTTATATTACACCTTTTAAATATCGATGACTCCCTCAATCCGGAAGCAATGAAATATAATCATCTAGGTGCAAGATCAATAAATAAGTAAACTCGCAAGAAAGTGTAGGATAGTTCCTTTTATTAACAACATGAGCGAAAACTGAGTCACGCCACCGGAGGGCTTCAGGTAAAAGATGCATTTCCTAAATCAAAAACCCGGGCATCAGGCCCGGGTTTTTTTGGTGCTGCGGCTGTCGACTCAGTGCAGGATCTGGCTGAGGAACAGTTTGGTGCGGTCGCTTTGCGGGTTGTCGAAGAAGTCGTTCGGTGCGGCCTGTTCGACGATTTCGCCCTTGTCCATGAAGATCACGCGGTTGGCGACGGTACGGGCAAAGCCCATCTCGTGCGTCACGCAGAGCATGGTCATGCCTTCTTCGGCCAGACCCACCATGGTGTCGAGCACTTCTTTTACCATCTCTGGGTCGAGCGCCGAGGTCGGCTCGTCGAACAGCATGATTTTCGGCTTCATGCACAGTGCGCGCGCGATGGCGACACGCTGTTGCTGACCACCGGAAAGCTGACCCGGAAATTTGTGTGCCTGCTCCGGAATGCGCACGCGCTCCAGGTAATGCATCGCGATTTCTTCAGCCTTGCGCTTGGGCATCTTGCGCACCCACATCGGCGCCAGCGTGCAGTTCTGCAGGATGGTCAGATGCGGGAACAGGTTGAAGTGCTGGAACACCATGCCGACTTCGCGGCGGATGGTCTCGATCTGCTTCAGGTCAGACGTCAGCTCGGTGCCGTCGACGATGATGCGGCCTTGCTGGTGCTCTTCCAGACGGTTGAGGCAGCGAATGGTGGTCGACTTGCCCGAACCCGACGGGCCGCACAGGACGATACGCTCGCCCTGACGCACGTTCAGGTTGATGTCTTTCAACACGTGGAACTGGCCGTACCACTTGTGTACGCCTTCCATCCGGATCATGCCTTCGGCGCCCAGAGGCTTACTGATAACTTCACTCATCACAAAACTCCTAACGCTTGTGGCCTGTGTCCAACTTACGCTCCAGATGAATGGAGTAGCGGGACATGCCGAAACAGAAGATCCAGAACACCAGGGCTGCAAACACGTAGCCCTCGGTCGCCATGCCGAGCCAGTTGGGGTCGGCGGCTGCTTGTTTGACGCTGTTGAGCAGGTCGAACAGGCCGATGATGATCACAAGGCTGGTGTCCTTGAACAACGCAATCACGGTGTTGACCAGACCAGGAATGACCAGCTTCAGGGCTTGCGGCAGAATCACCAGGCCCATGCGGCGCCAGTAACCCAGGCCCATCGCGGCGGCGGCTTCGTACTGCCCTTTCGGGATCGCCTGCATGCCGCCGCGCACCACTTCGGCCACATAGGCCGACTGGAACATGATCACGCCGATCAGGGCGCGCAACAGTTTGTCGAAGTTCATGCCTTCAGGCAGGAACAGCGGCAACATCACTGAGGACATGAACAGCACGGTGATCAGCGGAACGCCGCGCCAGAACTCGATGAAGGTCACGCAGATCACGCGGATCGCCGGCATGTCGGAGCGACGCCCCAGCGCCAGGATCACACCGAGAGGCAAGGCCCCTGCGATACCCACGGTGGCGATGACCAGAGTCAGCATCAACCCGCCCCACTGACTGGTGGCGACTTCGGTCATGCCGAAAATTCCGCCATGCAGCAGGAAGAAAGCCACGATCGGGTAGATCACCAGGAAAGAAAGGCCGTAGATCGCTTTGCGCGGCATCATCTTAATGAACAGTGGCGCGGCGCCGATGATCGCCAGCCAGACCGTCAGATCCACCCGCCAGCGCAGCTCTTGCGGGTAGTAGCCGTACATGAACTGACCGATGCGCTGCTCGATGAACACCCAGCAGGCGCCAGCCTTGGTGCAGTCGGCGCGCGTGGTGCCGACCCAGTTGGCGTCGAAAATGGTCCAGCTCAACAGCGGCGGAACGATCAGCCAGATCAGATAGATCGCGAACAGGGTCAACAGGGTGTTGATCCAGTTCGAGAACAGGTTCTGGCGAATCCATGCCATCGGGCCGAACACTTTACTCGGCGGCGGCATGTCGGGTTTGAAAGTATGGGATGTCATGCGCGTTTCCTCACCGCTCGATCAGCGCAATGCGCTTGTTGTACCAGTTCATCAGCAGAGAAATGCTGATACTGATCGCCAGGTATACGCTCATGGTGATAGCGATGACTTCGATGGCCTGACCGGTCTGGTTCAACACGGTACCGGCGAACAGCGAAACCATTTCCGGGTAACCGATACCGGCCGCCAGCGAGGAGTTCTTCGCCAGGTTGAGGTATTGGCTGGTCAGCGGCGGGATGATCACTCGCATGGCCTGCGGAATGATGACCTTGCGCAGCGTCGGGCCGGGACGCAGACCCAGCGAGCGCGCGGCTTCGGTCTGGCCGTGGCTGACCGACTTGATACCCGAACGCACGATTTCGGCAATGAATGCCGCCGTATAGACCGTCAGGGCCAGGGTCAGCGCCAGCAGTTCGGGGATCAACACCCAGCCGCCGACGAAGTTGAAGCCCTTGAGTTCCGGCAGTTCCCAATGCACGGGCGCACCGAAGATCAATGCACACAGCGCCGGGATCACGATGAACAGGGCAAGGCCCGCCCAGAACTTGTGAAAAGGCTCGCCGGTGGCTTCGAAGCGCTTGTTCGCCCATTTGGTCATGATGACGATCGCGACGATGGCCAGCACGATGCTGATCATGAACGGCCAGGTGGCGTCATTGGTGATCGCCGCAGGCATGTTCAGACCACGGCTGCTGACGAAGAACGAGCCCAGGAAACCATGCGCCGCCCGTGGGCCTGGCAGGGTCAGGAACACGGCGAAGTACCAGAACAGGATCTGCAGCAGCGGCGGAATGTTACGGAACACTTCGACGTAGACAGTTGCCAGCTTGTTGACGATCCAGTTGTTGGACAAACGCGCCACGCCGACGATAAAGCCGAGCAGCGTCGCGAGGATCACGCCGATGAAAGTCACCAGCAGCGTGTTGAGCAAACCGATAAGGAAAACCCGCGCGTAGCTGTCCGATTCCTTGAAAGGAATCAGGTGCTGCGCGATGCCGAAGCCGGCACTGTTTTCAAGGAAACCAAAACCTGAGGTGATGCCCCGGTGTTGCAGGTTGGTTTGGGTGTTATCGAACAGATACCAACCCATCGCGACTACAGCGATAACCGTGATTATCTGAAATAGCCACGCACGCACTTTGGGATCGCTGAGGGATAGCCTCTGCTTTGGTGCGCTGATTTGATTTTGCATGGAGTGCCCCGGATGAAATGCAACGAAGTACCCGGCTGCGGTTCACGCAGCCGGGCACAGGTCAATCAACGCACTGGTGGCGCGTATTGAATACCGCCGGCGTTCCACAAAGCGTTTTGACCGCGTTCGATTTCCAGAGCAGTGGATTTGCCCAGGTTCTTCTCGAAGATTTCGCCGTAGTTACCGACTTGAGCAACGATCTTGACGACCCAGTCCTTCGGCAGTTTCAGCTGAGGACCGTATTCACCGTCAGCACCCAGCAGACGAGCGACGTCTGGGTTCTTGGTGGCCTTGGCTTCGGCTTCCACGTTCTTGGAAGTGATGCCGGCTTCTTCAGTGTTCAGCAGGGCGTAACCGACCCAGCGAACGATAGAAGTCCACTCGTCGTCACCACGGGCCACGACGGGTGCCAGAGGCTCCTTGGAAATGGTTTCAGGCAGAACGACGTAGTCTTTCGGCGAAGCCAGCTTGGAGCGCTGTGCGTACAGCTGCGACTTGTCGGAGGTCAGCACGTCGCAACGGCCGGATTCCAGCGACTTGGCGCTTTCGTCGGAGGTGTCGAATGTGATCGGGGTGTATTTCAGGTTGTTCGCGCGGAAGTAGTCCGACACGTTCAGCTCGGTGGTGGTACCGGCCTGAATACAGATTGTCGCGCCGTCCAGTTCCTTGGCGCTCTTCACGCCCAGCTTGCTGTTGGCCAGGAAGCCAACGCCGTCGTAGTAAGTCACGAAGCCCGGGAATTCCAGACCCATGCTCGCGTCGCGGGAGCTGGTCCAGGTGGTGTTGCGCGACAGGATGTCGATTTCGCCGGACTGCAGCGCGGTGAAACGCTCTTTGGCGTTCAGCTGGCTGAATTTGACTTTCTTGGCGTCGCCAAAGACAGCAGCCGCGACTGCACGGCAGAAGTCCGCGTCGATACCCTGGATGGTGCCGCTTTTGTCAGGGACCGAGAAACCTGGCAGACCGTCACTGACGCCGCACTGGATGAAGCCTTTCTTCTGGATGGCGTCCAGTTTGGCGCCCGCCTGAGCGAAACCGGTCATACCAAGTGCTGCCGCGGCGGCCACTACAGCCAGGGTGGATTTCAACATCTTCATTCAAACCTCCAGTTTGCTCTTTGTTGTGTAGGAGCTTTTAGCCCCGTCGCACCCTTGTGAGGCATTAATGACCCGTGCTGGCTTGTTTTTGGGTCATGCGACGTAAGACCCGATTCCGGTCATGCAGGGCTGCCTGCCCAGTGCAGACTTCGGAATCGATCGGGTCAAACGGACTGAAGCCCCATGATGTCCTTGAACCACGAGGTTCAAAGCGGATCGTGCCTGGAATCCCGCTCGATGGACTCCTTGTTGCCTGCGACGTAACGATAGACTGACTCTGAAAAGCCGCATCAGTGTTACCGCAGAGGTGAGCGCCTTCACTCCGGAGGTTTTGTAGCAAAGCCCGTACCACCATGCTGGCAAAGTCGAATTAGCGACAGGTCAAGCGCAAAACTTGTAACCTTGCGACATCTTCTTTCATATCCGCCAATGCTCGCGCACTGCCTTAAAGCATCGCGCCAGAGCCGCCGCACACAAATGGAGCACACATGAGCGAACCGTTGATCATCGAGCCTGAACAGCCCGCCGATTCCTGCGTTATCTGGCTGCACGGCCTGGGCGCAGATCGCTTTGACTTCCTGCCGGTCGCCGAAGCGTTGCAGGAATCGCTGAAGACCACGCGGTTCGTGCTGCCGCAGGCGCCGACCCGCGCAGTGACGGTCAACGGCGGCTACGAGATGCCCAGCTGGTACGACATCAAGGCCATGAGTCCGGCCCGCGCGATCGACCGCGAACAGCTGGAAGGCTCGGCTCAGCGCATTCTCAGCCTGATCGAGGCACAACGTGATGGCGGCATCGACCCTGCGCGCATCTTCCTCGCGGGTTTTTCGCAGGGCGGCGCGGTGGTGCTTCACACCGCTTTCCTGCGCTGGCAAGGCCCGCTGGGCGGGGTGCTGGCACTGTCGACCTACGCGCCGACCTTCAGCGATGAAATGAGCCTGTCCGCCAGCCAGCAACGTATTCCGGTGTATTGCTTGCATGGCAACCATGACGAAGTCGTCCACAACCCGATGGGCAGAACCGCTTTCGAGCAGCTAAAAGCCCACGGCGTCACCGCGACATGGCAGGAATACCCAATGGGGCACGAAGTGTTACCGCAGGAAATTTCCGACATAGGTGTCTGGCTCGGGGATCGGCTGCGCTAAAACAGACGCCTGATCCTTCCAATTGTCTTGCGGATTTGGTATGGCACTACGCCGCGCCGGGTTCTTGCTTTACACTGCCCGGCGTACATTCCTTAATCAATCGATGAGATGACCGTGCTCAAAGCACTTAAAAAGATGTTCGGTAAAAGCGAGGCTGAGCAGCTCGCACCAGCACCCCTCCCCGCTTCCAGAACCCCGACCGAAACGACGCACCGGGAAACCGCCACGCCTGTCGTGTCCGAAGCTGAGCCTGAAGCCGCCGGCAAGCCTGCGCACACGCGGCCGAAAACGGAGCGGCCACGTCGCGAACGAGCGCCCAAGCCTGTCGTCCCGGCCTGGAATCTCGAAGACTTCAAAGTCGAGCCACAAGAAGGCAAGACTCGTTTCCACGACTTCCCGCTCGCGCCGGAACTGATGCACGCCATCCATGACCTGGGTTTCCCTTATTGCACGCCGATTCAAGCAGGCGTCCTGGGTTTTACGCTCAAGGGCAAGGATGCGATCGGCCGCGCTCAGACCGGTACCGGCAAGACCGCCGCGTTTCTGATTTCGATCATCACCCAGCTGACCCAGACGCCGCCTCCCAAGGAGCGTTACATGGGTGAGCCACGTGCGCTGATCATCGCGCCGACTCGCGAACTGGTGGTGCAGATCGCCAAGGACGCAGCGGCCCTGACCAAATACACCAATCTGAACGTGATGACGTTTGTCGGCGGCATGGACTTCGACAAGCAACTCAAACAGCTCGAAGCCCGTCATTGCGACATTCTGGTGGCGACACCGGGCCGTCTGCTGGACTTCAACCAGCGTGGTGAAGTGCACCTGGACATGGTCGAAGTCATGGTGCTCGACGAAGCGGATCGCATGCTGGACATGGGATTCATTCCGCAGGTCCGTCAGATCATTCGCCAGACGCCGCACAAGGGCGAGCGTCAGACCTTGCTGTTCTCGGCCACCTTCACGGAAGACGTGATGAACCTGGCGAAGCAGTGGACCACCGATCCTGCCATCGTCGAGATCGAGGCTGAAAACGTTGCCAGCGATAACGTCGAACAGCATATCTATGCCGTTGCTGCAGCTGACAAGTACAAGTTGCTGTTCAACCTGATCAACGATAATGGCTGGGAACGCGTGATGGTGTTCGCCAACCGCAAGGACGAAGTCCGCCGCATCGAAGAGCGACTGGTGCGTGATGGCGTCAACGCCGCGCAGCTGTCAGGCGATGTGCCTCAGCACAAGCGGATCAAGACGCTGGAAGGTTTCCGTGAAGGCAAGATTCGCGTGCTGGTGGCTACTGATGTCGCTGGACGCGGGATTCATATCGACGGCATCAGCCACGTGATCAACTTCACCTTGCCTGAAGTGCCGGACGACTACGTCCACCGCATCGGTCGTACAGGCCGCGCGGGCGCCGACGGCGTGTCGATCAGCTTCGCCGGGGAAGACGATTCGTACCAGCTGCCTTCGATCGAGGAAAAACTGGGCCGCAAGATCAGCTGCGAAATGCCACCGACCGAATTGTTGCGGGCGGTAGTGCGCAAACAACGCGCGCAGCCTGCTGCGGAATAAGCGGTACAAAAAATCTGTGGGAGCGAGCTTGCTCGCGAATGTTCAGGCCAGTCCCCAGAAGGGTGACAGATCCGACGTATTCGCGAGCAAGCTCGCTTCCACGTTGTTTTGTAGCCGCCTCAAGGGCGTCGGCTTCATTTCCAGCGATCCGCCGCCTGGTGATCGCTGTCACGCCCTTCCACCCAGCGTGGGCCTTGCGAGGTGCTTTCCTTCTTCCAGAACGGCGCGCGGGTTTTCAGGTAATCCATGACGAAGTCGCAGGCTTCGAATGCGGCCTGACGATGAGCACTCGCGACGCCGACGAAGACGATCGGCTCACCGGGCGCCAGCTCGCCGATGCGATGCAGCACCTCGATCCTGAGCAGCGGCCAGCGCTGCCGGGCTTCATCGACGATCTTGGCCAGCGCTTTTTCGGTCATGCCGGGGTAGTGCTCGAGAAACATTCCGGCCACTTCTCGCCCGTCGTTGAAATCACGGACGTAGCCGACGAAGCTCACCACGGCGCCCACGCCGACATTGGCATCGTGCATCGCATTGACTTCAGCGCCTGGATCGAACGGCGCGGCCTGCACGCGGACGGTCATGCTCAGCCTCCCGTGACAGTCGGGAAGAACGCCACTTCGTCACCCTGCTCGACGGGTTCGGTCAGCGAGCAGAGTTCCTGATTGCGCGCGCACATGATGTTCTGTTCAGCCAGCACGTCCCACACCCCGCCCCGGGCGAGCAGGTGCTCACGAATCGCGCCGACATTGGCAAAGCTGCCTTCCAGTTGCTCGCTTTCGGTCCCCAGCGTCTCGCGAAAACGCGCGAAGAATTGAACCTGAACGTGAATGGTCATTGCGCCTCCGCCTTTTCATCGGCCACGAAGTGCCCGCTCTTGCCGCCAAGTTTTTCCAGTAGCCGCACCTGCTCGATGACCATGCCACGATCGACCGCCTTGCACATGTCGTAGATCGTCAAAGCGGCGACGCTGGCAGCGGTCAGGGCTTCCATTTCCACGCCGGTCTGCCCGGAAAGCTTGCAGCGCGCCACGATGTGGACCGCGTCCTGGCCTTCAGCGTTGAGCTCGACCTTGACGCTGGTCAGCATCAGCGGGTGGCACAACGGGATGAGGTCGCTGGTTTTCTTCGCAGCCTGGATACCGGCAATGCGTGCAACGGCGAACACATCACCTTTCGGGTGACCGCCTGAGACGATCATTTGCAGGGTTTCGGGCAGCATGCGCACACGCGCTTCGGCCACCGCCTCACGGGACGTCACGGTTTTTTCAGTGACGTCGACCATATTGGCGCGACCTTGGGAATCGAGATGGGTAAGCACGGGATGACTCCTGGACAGGAGTCGCGATTGTAAACCCTGCGACGCGGAAACTGTAGGAGCGTGGCTTGTCCCGCGATCGCGGAGGACCATTGCCGACATTGGCGACTGATTCACCGCGATCGCGGGCAAGCGCGCTCCTACAGGGGTTATGTGACGTGACTATACGACATCACTACAAATGGCTCTCCGCGTATTCAGCCAGGATCGAGCGCGGCACGCCTTGCAGGGTGATGTGCACGCCGTTGGGGAAGTCCTTGAAACGCTCCGTCAGGTAAGTCAGGCCAGAACTGGTGGCCGACAGGTAAGGGGTGTCGATCTGCGCAAGGTTGCCCAGGCAGACCACTTTAGAGCCTGCGCCGGCACGGGTGATGATCGTCTTCATCTGGTGCGGCGTCAGGTTCTGGCATTCGTCGATCAGAATCAGGCTTTGCTGGAAACTGCGGCCTCGAATGTAGTTAAGGGATTTGAACTGCAGCGGTACTTTGCTGAGGATGTAATCGACGCTGCCATGGGTGTTTTCATCATCCATGTGCAACGCTTCCAGGTTGTCGGTGATGGCGCCGAGCCAAGGCTCCATTTTTTCCGCCTCGGTGCCCGGCAGGAAGCCGATCTCCTGGTCCAGCCCCTGCACGCTGCGGGTTGCGATGATACGGCGATAACGCTTGCTGACCATGGTCTGCTCGATGGCCGCAGCCAGCGCCAGAATGGTTTTGCCCGAACCTGCGGCACCGGACAGATTGACCAGATGGATATCGGGGTCGAGCAACGCGAACAACGCCAGACCCTGGTAGATATCGCGAGGTTTCAGCCCCCAGGCTTCCTGATGCAGCAGCGGTTCCTGATGCATGTCCAGCAGCAGGATTTCATCGGCCTTGACGCCTTTTACCCAACCGACGAAACCTTGTTCATCGATGATGAACTCGTTGATGTGAACCGCCGGAATCTGCTCGGTCATCTGCACTTTGTGCCAGGTGCGACCATGATCCTGGCGGGTGTCCACCTTGCTGACGCGGTCCCAGAAGGACCCGGTCATGGTGTGATAACCGCGAGACAGCATCGACACATCATCAACCAACTGGTCGGTGCTGTAGTCCTCTGCCTCGATGCCGCAGGCGCGCGCCTTCAGGCGCATGTTGATGTCTTTGGTGACCAGCACGATACGCACGTCCTTTTTACGCGCATGCAGGTCGATCAACTGGTTGATGATGATGTTGTCGTTGAGGTTGTCGGGCAGCAGGCTGTTGGGCTCTTGCCGCTTGGTCATGAGAATGGACAGGTAACCCTTGAAAACACCTGTACCGCGATCGATCGGTACGCCTTGCTCGACCTCCTCCGGGGTCGCTTCGCCGAGCGTCTTGTCTATCAACCGGATCGCCTGCCGACATTCGGCGGCGACCGAGTGCTTGCCCGCCTTGAGCTTGTCCAGTTCTTCCAAGACCGTCATGGGGAGTGCAACGTGGTGTTCTTCGAAATTCAGAAGCGCGTTTGGATCGTGAATCAATACATTGGTATCGAGCACATAGAGGATTGGCTGGTTAGAGGAAGGGGTGCGTCCGTGGTCATCCATACTCGCTCACCTTTGTAGTAGCCAGGTAACGCAGCACACAGCGATGCTGCGCTGAAAAGGCCGCCGAGGCTCTCCCCTTAGGGCAGGGGAGAATTGCGCAAAGTGGGGTCTGGGTGACGCCACCTGTGTTGCAGGGTTCGGCGGTCTGTTGTCGTAATACCGCAAAACCGATGACATAAAAAAGCGTTTTGATGGCTTTTCCAAGTTTATTTCACGGCGTGACGAATAGCCCTTGGCGGATGGGTCACACGCGTTTACAGTCGGAAGTCCGGTCGGGAAGAAATCCTCGGAAAATTCCCACCGGCCTCCTCATCAGAACCTCTACTCGCCTTGATCCACGGGCTCTGCAGCCTGATCCGCCGAATCCGCGGGTTGTTCGTCCGTGGGCGCATCATCCGGGTCGGTGGACTCCTCTTGCGACGCATCGTCTTCGTCCGTCAGTTGCTGCGGGTAAATATGACAGTCCTCCCACGACACGCCGCTTTGCGCGGTGTTGGCCATCAGCCAAGGCACGGCTTGCTGCGCCTTGTCGGTGCTGTCGTGGAACACGATATTGCCTCGCCGCCACAGCAGCATCAGGGTCAACACGCGATTGGCAGTCTGCTCGACGCTGATACGGCCCGAGCTGTCCTTAGAATCGATATTCCACAACGACACGCGAATCTGTTGATCGCGAAAGAACGCCCCGCTGTCGGCGCGGCGATGACCGTAGGGCGGGCGGAACAGCGGCACGAAGTTGTCCGGCAGCACCTGCTGCGCCAGCGCCGCCGTACGCTCGATGGAATCCTGCCAATCGACCCAGTGCGCGTGTGAGCGGTACTCCCAGCCTTGCAGCCCCACGCATTGTTGCCGGTACACATTCTGCAACGCCTGGGGCGACGAGGCGTCCAGACGGCTCTGCAGGCTCTTGCCCAGGACGAAGAACGTAGCGTTGATTTTCTGCTGACGCATGAAGTCCGCCAGCCAGTCGGTCGCGCCGTCTGCCACTGTCGGACCGCTCTCGAAGTTGAGCAGGAAGGTTCGATCAGGCATCTCTTCGCCGCTCAACTCATCGGAGTTATAGCGCTCGATCTCGCTGCTGGTCTGCGGAAACAACGCTGCCATGCGCAGCAATTCGTTCAGATAACGCTGACTGAAGGCATCGGCCGGCGCTGCCCAACCGGCGTAGAACGAGTCGTCGGCGACTTTATATTCCGCCGCGCGCTGACGCAGCATCGGCACGTCATCGACCAGCACGCAAAAAGAGGCGTCGGCCTCGCACGACTTCTCCGCGGCCTTCCAGTTTTCGAACAGGCGCGACCACAGACGGGTGCGAATCAGATTGATGGTTGGCGAATTGACTTGCCGCAGGCCCAACCGCCCCGCGAGCTGAGCATCGCTGAGGTTTTCGCTTTCCAGCAGTTGATGGGCGAAGCTTAAAATTTGCGCCCGGGAGGCGACATCGAACAGTTGCGGTGTTTCAAGCGCTTCAGGCCAGACACTGCGATCCAGTGTCGCGATGTCGCCAGTCGCCGCCTGTGCGTTGAGTCCTACCAGGCAGGCGCCAATCAATAACAGCATGCGCAAAACGACGTGCTCCCAATCCTTGAATAAAGAGGCCGAAACCGGCGAAGCACTATAGCGGATTGGCTGACGCCCTTGCAGGTTGCAGGTCACACCGACCTGATCTGCGCCGCACCTATCATCACCATAGCTGGAGTCATCCGGGCACAACCCCTAGAATCGCCGTCACGATCAAAGGAGACGACCGCATGCTGATGGTGATATCCCCAGCGAAAACCCTCGATTTCGAAACGCCGCCGACCACCACGAAATTTACCCAGCCGCAGTACCTGGATCACTCTCAGGAACTGATCACGCAATTGCGCGAGCTGACCCCGTCGCAGATCAGCGAGCTCATGGATCTGTCTGACAAACTCGCCGGCCTGAACGCCGCGCGCTTCGGCAGCTGGACGCCCGCCTTCACGCCAGAGAATGCCAAGCAGGCGCTGCTGGCGTTCAAAGGCGACGTTTATACCGGTCTGGCCGCCGAGACCCTCAGTCAGGCTGATCTCGATTACGCCCAGCAACACCTGCGCATGCTGTCTGGGCTGTATGGCCTGCTGCGCCCGCTTGACCTGATGCAGCCATACCGTCTGGAAATGGGCACCAAACTCGCCAACGCGCGCGGCAAGGATCTTTACGCATTCTGGGGCAACCGGATCAGCGAATGGCTTAATGAAGCACTGGCCGACCAGGGCGATGACGTGCTGCTCAATCTGGCTTCAAACGAGTATTTTTCAGCGGTCAAACGCCCGGCCCTCAATGCCCGCGTGATCGACACCGAATTCCGTGACCAGAAAAACGGTCAGTACAAAATCATCAGTTTCTACGCGAAAAAAGCGCGCGGCATGATGAGCCGCTTCGTGATTTCGGAGCGAATCGACAAGCCGGACGACCTGAAACAATTCGATGTTCAGGGCTATCGATACAGCAAAGAGCTGTCCAAAGCGGACAAACTGGTGTTCCTGCGTGACGAGCAACAAGCCTGACAACCGACAGGAGCGCGCCGATCCGGAGCTCTCCTGATCGCCCCAAACGGCGCATTTCGGCGCCGGTCTCGAACCAATTTCTCCCGAAGAGATGCCGTGCGCGTTAACAGCGCATCGGATCATTCCGTTTGGCGGAACATTTACACCCTCAAAAGGGTGGTTATGAAGTTCCCTAAACGCCCGATTGACTGACGAACGGTGGCGCAAACAGCCTTTTGACGCCAATATTCAGGCGAAAATAAGTTCCCAGAATTTTTCTCAAAAATTTAACAACATTTTTGACTGGTAGCACATTGCTGCTCCGCACTAGTGGCAGTGTTACATGCACTCCCCGCAAACCCCTTGTAACTAAGGGCCGGACCGAAGAGTGACATCATAGTGCCGCCACTCAGGATTGCCGATGTATTTCGAAAAATCTCAAAAAGAGGACGAGCGGCCAGGAACTTATGGGGAATGCTCAGGCTCCTACATCCCGTAACAATTCTCGTCCACCTTGTGAGACATCTCTTACATGGCAATAGGACAGATCTGAAAGTTGCTTATCAACGTAGTTAGACCAGTCGGTCAATGTGGTACGTGCAAGGAGAGAACGCACCAAACTAGTTGAAGTAAACCGAGCAAGCACCAATCGGGTGCCTGCAGTTACTGCCGGGCAGGATATGACTGACCATGGCCAAAAGCCTTGAGCCAGAGGCGCGACAGCGACTCGCAACCGTTCGATGGAGTGCTATGCCACATCTCAGATCGAAAACTTACATATTTATATATAGGTTATTCGACGCTAGTAATCTGTAATATTCGGGCCCGCCTACGGAATCAGGCCGCCCCTATTTAAATTCTGCCTGTGCTTGTGTCACGACAATCTTTGCCGTGCGGAAGAGTGCGCGAAAAAGTTGTTAGACAGTATTTATATCCAGCCAACTAAATGGCGTAAAAATCGAGGAGATTACGATGCATATCAGCATCTTTGGTTTGGGCTATGTCGGTGCAGTATGTGCTGGTTGCCTCTCGGCGCGTGGTCATGATGTTGTTGGCGTGGATATCTCCGCCGCCAAGATCGATCTGATCAACCAGGGCAAATCTCCAATCGTGGAGCCGGGTCTGGGTGAACTCCTGGAGAACGGCATCAAGACTGGCAAGCTGCGCGGCACCACCGACTTTTCCGAGGCGATTCGCGCCACTGACCTGTCGATGATCTGCGTGGGTACGCCCAGCAAGAAAAACGGCGATCTGGAGCTGGATTTCATCGAGTCTGTCTGCCGCGAAATCGGCTTCGTCCTGCGTGACAAGACTTCCCGCCACACCATCGTCGTGCGCAGCACCGTGCTGCCTGGCACTGTCGCCAACGTGGTCATCCCGATCCTGGAAGACTGCTCGGGCAAGAAAGCCGGCGTCGATTTCGGCGTAGCGGTCAACCCTGAATTCCTGCGCGAAAGCACCGCGATCAAAGACTACGATCATCCTCCGATGACCGTGATCGGCGAATTCGACAAGGCGTCCGGTGACGTTCTGCAATCCCTGTACGAAGAACTCGACGCGCCGATCATCCGCAAGGACATCGCCGTTGCCGAAATGATCAAGTACACCTGCAACGTCTGGCACGCGACCAAGGTCACCTTCGCCAACGAAATCGGCAACATCGCCAAGGCAGTCGGCGTCGACGGCCGCGAAGTGATGGAAGTTGTCTGCCAGGACAAGGCCCTGAACCTGTCGCAGTACTACATGCGCCCAGGCTTCGCTTTCGGCGGTTCCTGCCTGCCTAAAGACGTTCGCGCCCTGACCTACCGCGCAAGCTCGCTGGACGTAGAAGCGCCACTGCTCAACTCGCTGATGCGCAGTAACGTCTCCCAGGTTCAGAACGCATTCGACATCGTTGCCTCCGGCGATACCCGCAAGGTTGCCCTGCTGGGTCTGAGCTTCAAGGCCGGTACCGACGACCTGCGCGAGAGCCCGCTGGTCGAGCTGGCAGAAATGCTGATCGGTAAAGGTTTCGACCTGAGCATCTTCGACAGCAACGTCGAATACGCCCGCGTCCACGGCGCCAACAAGGACTACATCGAGTCCAAGATCCCGCACGTTTCGTCCCTGCTCAACTCGGACTTCGACGCCGTGATCAACAACTCCGACGTGATCATCCTCGGCAACCGTGACGAGCGTTTCCGTGCACTGGCCAACGAAGCGCCAGCTGGCAAGCGCGTCATCGACCTGGTGGGCTTCATGAAAGGCACCACCACCGAAGACGGTCAGACCGAAGGCATTTGCTGGTAAGAGGCGGCGGCAAGCGCCAAGCCACAAGCTGCAGGTTTCAAGTTTCATGCTCAGTGCTGCAAGCGGTCATCCGCTTGCAGCTTGAGGTTTGAGGCCTGCGGCTTGGTTGCAACTGACTTCAAGGGATACGAACTATGCAAAGGCTCAAGCACGGCTTGCTTCAAGCCGCAGGTTGGCTGTTTTATCTGAGTTTGCTGGCAGCCATTGCAATGGCGCTGCCCAAGTCGCTATTCGACTCTCAGTCGAAAGACTTTATTTTCCTGGTCGGTATCGTCGGTATCTGGCGTTACTCGATGGGCGCAACGCACTTTGTGCGCGGCATGATTTTTCTTTACATCGTCTACCCACACCTGCGTCGTAAAGTGCGCAAGCTGGGCAAGGCGGCCGATCCATCCCACGTGTTTCTGATGGTCACCAGTTTCCGTATCGACGCGCTGACCACCGCTCAGGTGTACAGCTCGGTGATTCAGGAAGCGATCAATTCCGGCTATCCGACCACCGTCGTCTGCTCGCTGGTCGAGATGTCGGACGAGCTGCTGGTCAAGGCACTGTGGGCCAAGTACAACCCGCCCGAGCATGTGAAACTGGACTTCGTGCGCATCGCCGGTACCGGCAAGCGTGACGGTCTTGCCTTCGGTTTCCGCGCGATCTCGCGCCACATGCCGGATGACCGTGCAGTGGTTGCGGTGATCGACGGCGACACCGTTCTGGCAGAAGGCGTGGTTCGCAAGACCGTGCCGTGGTTCCAGCTGTTCGGCAACGTCGGCGGCCTGACCACCAACGAGTTCTGCGAAGTACGCGGCGGCTACATCATGAGCGAATGGCACAAGCTGCGTTTCGCCCAGCGTCATATCAACATGTGCTCGATGGCCCTGTCCAAGCGCGTGCTGACCATGACCGGCCGCATGTCTGTGTTCCGCGCCACCGTGGTCACCGACCCGGACTTCATCGCCGACGTGGAGAGCGATTCGCTCCAGCACTGGCGCCTTGGCCGCTTCAAGTTCCTGACCGGTGACGACAAGTCCAGCTGGTTCAGCCTGATGCGCCTGGGCTACGACACGTTCTACGTGCCGGACGCCGCGATCAACACCGTCGAGCACCCGCCTGAGAAGAGCTTCCTCAAGGCCAGTCGCAAGCTGATGTATCGCTGGTACGGCAACAACCTCCGCCAGAACTCTCGAGCGCTTGGCCTGGGTGTCCGTCGCCTGGGTGTGTTCACCAGCATCGTGCTGTTCGACCAGCGCGTGTCGATGTGGACCTCGATTCTCGGCCTGACCGTCGCGATTCTCGCCAGCCTCAAATACGGCGTGAGTTTCCTGCTGGCGTACCTGCTGTGGATCGGTATCACGCGTCTGATTCTCACGCTGTTGCTGTCGTGCTCCGGCCACGCCATCGGGCCGGCCTACCCCATGATTCTGTATTACAACCAGATCGTCGGCGCGCTGATGAAGATTTACGTTTTCTTCCGCCTCGACCGCCAGTCCTGGACTCGCCAGGACACAAAACTGAGCCGTGACATGGCCAGCTTCCAGGGTTGGTTCAACACCTGGTCGTCTCGGACCATGACTTTTTCGGCTGGCAGCATCTTTGTTGCCGTGCTGCTGACAATGGTCTGACCCGGGTCTCTGACCGCACCAATGGATCAACTCGATTAATCAGGAATTACCGCCATGAATACAGCCGTGAATGTGAACGTCGTCCATGAATCCGAAGCCCAGCGTCAGCACGCCCGGGTCAAAATCCCTGCCAAGCTGCGCCTGCTCAACGGCCAGCCCAACGCGCCGCTGGTTCGGGTCGAAGACCTCTCCGCTGGCGGTCTGAGCTATGTCGCGCCGGCTGGTCAGCGCCCTTCCGTGGGTGAAGTGATCAAGGGCCGTCTGCAATTCCTGATCGACAACCTGGGCCTGGCGATGGACGTCGAACTGCAGGTTCGCGCGATCGATTCGGCGACCGGCCGCGTCGGCTGCCAGTTTCAGCATCTGGAAGCTCAGGACATCGCGACCCTGCGTCACCTGATCACTTCCCACCTGAGCGGCGAGATCGTCAGCATGGGTGAAGTGCTGGCCACCCTGCAGCGCGACAACTTCACCAAGGCCCGCAAGAACAAGGACACCGGCAGTGGCATGAGCGCCTTCGGTCGCCTGCGCGCCGTGACCTTCAGTGCCGGTATCTTCATCGTCGGCCTGGCGGCATTCGGTTTCGTGGCCAAGTCCGTTTACGGTATGTACTTCGTCAGCCACTCCACTTCCGGTCTGGTCAGCGTGCCGACCATGGATGTGACCATGCCACGCGACGGCACCGTGACCAGCCTGGTCGCACCGGACGGTCAGGTCGCCAAAGGCGCACCACTGGCCTCGTTCAACACCAGCATGCTCGACGTACTCAAGGGCAACCTGGACCCGGACGAAATGCAGCCTGCGAAAATCGAAGAGCTCTTCGGTCGCCAGCTCGCCGGTACTCTGACCAGCCCATGTGATTGCATCATCGGCAAGCAACTGGTTGCCAACGGTCAATACGCTGCCAAAGGCGACGTGATCTTCCAGATGGTGCCGCGCAACGTCGCCGCCAACATCGATGCCCGCTTCACCTACCGCCAGTTTGCCGATGTGCAGCCGGGCGCTCGCGTCAACTTCCAGGTGGCCGGCGAAGAAGGCACTCACAGCGGCAAGATCGTCAGCTCCACTGCGCTGAGCCCTGCCGACCTGTCTTCGGACCTGCGCGTACAGATCCAGCCTGATGAATCCCTGAGCAGCACCCTGGCCGGTCGTCCAGTAGAAGTGGTCAGCGATCGCGGTCCTTCGCTGAACTGGCTGATCGACAAAGCCACGGCCGCAGGTCTCTAAACATGGCTAGCCCACTACGAAGCTTGTCAGCCCCTACGTTGTTGAGCCTTGCGATCGCGATCGGTCTGGGCGGCTGTGCCGGCCTGCCCGATCAGCGCCTGGCCAATGAAGCCCTGAAACGCGGCGATACCGCGCTGGCGGAGCAAAACTATCGGCAACTGGCGGACCTGGGTTATAGCGATGCACAGGTAGGTCTTGCAGACATTCAGGTCGGTACTCGCGACCCTGAACTGATCAAGCAGGCCGAGGCAACTTACCGCGCTGCCGCTGAAACGTCGCCACGGGCGCAATCGCGCCTGGGCAAACTGCTCGCGGTCAAACCCAACTCCACCGAGGCCGAGCAACGCGAAGCCGAAGGTCTGTTGAAAAAAGCTTTCGCCAATGGCGAGGCCGGCACGCTGATTCCGCTGGCGATGCTTTATCTGCAATACCCGCACACGTTCCCCAACGTGAACGCGCAGCAGAAGATCAGCGAATGGCGTGCGCAGGGTTATCCGGAAGCCGGTCTTGCCCAGGTGCTGCTGTTCCGCACCCAAGGCACCTACGACCAGCATCTGGGTGAAGTCGAAAGCATCTGTAAGGAAGCGCTGCGCGCCAACGATGTCTGCTACATGGAACTGGCGACGGTCTACCAGAAACGTGGCGAAGCGGACAAACAGGCGGCGTTGCTGGACCAGATGCAGCGCGGCTATTCAGCAGGCACCGTGCCGGCCATGCGTGTCGACACCGTAGCCCGTGTGCTGGCCGACTCGACCATCGGCAAGCCGGACGAAAAAACCGCGCAGCAGTTGCTGGAAAAAGTCGCACCGGCGTACCCCGCTTCGTGGGTCAGCCTGGCGCAACTGCTCTACGACTATCCAGAGCTCGGCGACGTCAACAAGATGATGGAATACCTGGACAACGGCCGTGCTGCGGATCAACCGCGCGCCGAGCTGCTGCTGGGCAAACTGTATTACGAAGGCAAGCTGGTTTTGCCTGATGCGAAGAAAGCCGAGGAGCACCTGACCAAGGCCGCCCCGACGCAGATTTCGGCGCATTACTACCTGGGTCAGCTGTATCGCCGTGGCTACCTCGGCCATCCCGACCCGCAAAAAGCCGTCGACCAGCTGCTGACCTCCGCACGCGGTGGCCAGAACAGCGCCGACTTCGCCCTCGCGCAATTGTTCTCGCAAGGCAAGGGCATCAAGCCCGACCCGGTGAATGCGTGGGTCTTTGGTCAGCTGGCGCAAGCCCAGGGCACTCCTCAGGCCACGGAACTTGCACAGCAACTCAACGATCAATTGCCGCCTGAGAAGCGTGCCCAAGCGCAAAGTCTTCTCCAGCGAGAACAGCAGGTCCGGGGCACCACAGCGCAAAACGCGCTGGCCTTGCAGACCCTGCAAGAAGAAAAAGACGGCGAGGACGCACCTCTATGAAGCTTAAGTTGAACCCCTTGATGGCAGCCGGACTGGGTCTGGGTTTCACTCTGGTCTGGGCTACGCCGACACTGGCAGCCCTGACCGATACCCAGAATTTCGGTATTGAAGTAAAGCTGACTGGGCAACTGGAAGACGACCGTGACCTGGGCACCCGTGATGGTGGCGATGTCAACGGTGTCGGTCTGGACCTGCGCCCATGGATGTATGGCCAATGGGGCAACTGGAGCGGTTACGCGATGGGTCAGGTGGTCACTGCCACGGACACCATCCAGACCGACCCGCTGGATCAGCAGGTCACTGATGAAAACGGCCAGTCCACCCTGCGCGCTCGCAAGACGTCGAGCAGCCGTGAAGTGGACGACAGCTACGCCGCACTGCGCGAATTCTGGATCGGCTACAGCGGTTTCACGCCTTACCCTGGCGAGATCCTCAAGGTCGGTCGCCAGCGTCTGCGCAACGACGATGGCCAATGGCACGACACCAACATCGAAGCGGTGAACTGGGTGTTCGACACCACGCTGCTCAAGGCGGAAGTCGGCGCCGCACAACGTTTCAGCGAATACCGCACCGACCTGACCGAACTGTCCGCACAGGACAAGGACCGTCAGCATCTGTTCGGCGATGTCGAATACCAGTGGACGCCAGGTCAATGGGCCGGCGTGCGTGCGCACTACAGCCATGATGGCGGCAGCTTCAAGGATCAGGGCGAAGAGATCGACGATCTCGACAAGACCACCCGCGGCGACCTCACCTGGCTGGGCATTCAGGCCAACAGCGACGCTTACAACTATCGCAACCTGAACACCGTCAACTACTGGGGCAGCCTGACCTGGCTGACCGGCGACCGTGATCGTCTGGGCAGCACTTACAGCGCGGCCCGCGACGAATACGTCGCAGGCCAGAAGACCAACGAAAACGTGAATGGCTGGGCGACCGACCTGGGCCTGCGTGTGCGTCTTGACCCGATGTGGCAAGTGGGCGGCGCCTACTCCCGCGCCAGCAAGAACTACGAACAGAACGGCCTGGAAAGCAACCGCTCGAACTGGACCGGTACCCGCTCGCGCGTACACCGCTTCGGCGAAGCCTTCCAGGGCGAAATGGCCAACGTGGAATCCGGAACGCTGTTCGCGTCCTGGCAGATGCAGGACGAGTACGACGCCTCTCTGATCTACCACAAGTTCCGCCGTGTCGACGGTCACTCCGGTATCGGGGGCGCAGGGATCAACCCGGCTCGCGAGAACGTGGATGCCGACGGCGTCAGCAGCTTCGACTCCCTGCCACTGGAAGACGGCCGCAAGGATCTGGGTCAGGAAATGGATCTGGTGGTCACCAAGTACTTCAAGCAGGGCCTGTTGCCTGCTTCGGTGAGCCAGTCGTTTGACGAGCCTTCCGCGCTGATTCGTCTGCGTGCAGGCGTGTTCAAACCCGGCGATGCGTATCACAGCGGCGTGGACGATTACATGCACCGCGCCATCGTCGACGTTATCTGGCGTTTCTGATGCAAAGCAGGATCGGGTACCGCAGATCGCTGTCAGTCCGGCTTGCCGGCTGCAGCGCTCTTGCGGAAGTCACCGCCGGCAAGCCGGGCTGCTACGGGAGCTTCACCATGTTCTCGACACCGGTTGTGTCACGTTTGATGAGAGTGCAATGACATGAACAGTCAAGCAAACAGTTTGCGGCCTCGGGGCTGGCCACATGCTCTGCTGGAAAGCGCAGTGCTCAGTAGCGCTCTGCTGCTTGCCAGTGCCGGCGCGATGGCCAACAGCCCTGCGCCAGCGCCAGCGGCCGCCGCCAAGCCGGCAGCCGGGGAAGAAGTCGTCAAAGGCCTGCATCAGGCCAAGACGTACACCATCAGCAGCCCGCCCGCCGAGCCGCTGATGATGGACAAGCCCAAGCTGCCTGACTTGTCGGGTTATACCCAGCAGGCCATGCAGAAAAAGATCGTGCGGACCAAGCCAGGCAAGGTCGCGATCAGACGAATGATGCAGGAAGACTCGCTGAAGGAATTCATCGGCGGCGATAACAAGATGGCTGAGTGGGTCGCGCGTCAACACGGCATCCCTCAGGCGATCTTCATCGAAGACGGCTACATGAACCTGCAGGATCTGGCGAAAAAGGTGCCTAAGCAGTACCTGAGCGAGACCTCTCCAGGTGTCTATCTTGCACGTCTGCCGATCGTGGTCGGCAAGACCGGTATCTTCGAGATCGACAAGAAGACCACCGAACTGCGCCTGTCGCAGGAAGCCGGTTCGTTCATGGTCAACGACAACAAGTTGTTCATCTCCGACACCCGCCTGACGGGCTGGAGCGAGAAGGCCAACGGTCCGTCGACGTTCAAGGCACCGAAGGAATTCCGTCCGTTCGTGCTTGCCTGGGGCGGCACCCAGACTTACATGTTCAACGCAAAAGTGGCGAGCCTGGGTTACAACAACAGCAAGTCGTACGGCATCAGTATTTCTCAGTACACGCCCAACATGAAGGCGCAGATGAACCGCCCGGATCCGACCGGCTGGATCGTCAACTCAGAGTTCTCGGACCTCTGGTACGGCTTCTACTGCTATGAAACCCGCGACTTCGTGGTCAAGAGCAACACCTACCACGACAACATCATTTACGGCATCGACCCGCACGACCGTTCGCACGGCCTGATCATTGCCGAGAACACTGTCTACGGCACCAAGAAAAAACATGGGATCATCATTTCCCGTGAGGTGAACGACAGCTTCATCATCAACAACAAAAGCTATGACAACCACCTGTCGGGCGTCGTGCTTGACCGTAACAGCGTCAACAACCTGGTCGCCTACAACGAGATCTACCGCAACCACACCGACGGCATCACGCTGTACGAAAGTGCCGACAACCTGCTGTGGGGCAACCGCGTCTTCGCCAACAAGCGTCACGGCATCCGGGTTCGTAACAGCACCAACATCAAGCTCTACGAAAACCTGGCCATCGGCAACGGCCTGATGGGCGTTTATGGCCACATCAAAGACCTTTCCGATACCGATCGCGACATCAAGCTCGACCCGTTCGACGCTGAAGTGTCGCTGATCATGGTCGGCGGCGAACTGACCTCCAATGGTTCAGGCCCGCTGTCCATCGACTCGCCGCTCAGCGTCGAGCTGTACAAGGTGTCGATGCTTGCACCGACCAAAGCCAGCGGGATCAGCTTCAACGGCGTATTGGGCGACCGTCAGGACGAAATCCTCGATCTGCTGGTGCGCCAACAAAAAGCCGTGTTGATCGACCCGGTCGAAAGCCAGAAACAACTCCGGGACTGAGGAAGACATTTCTATGCACGCACACTTGATCAAATTGCTCAGCCTCTCCGGCCTGACCGCTGCACTGTTCGCCGCCAGCAACGCTGCCTATGCCGCTGACGCGACTGCCCCAAGCTTTACCGCCGAGCCCTGCTGCAGCCTGTGTCCGGAAGCGCATGACGAGAAAAACTACGTCACCCGCTATCAGCAGAACTTCACCACGCTGGTTCAGGCACAGGGTGACTGGCTGTTCCGTACCCGCGAAGACCTGCGCACCGAGTTCGACACCACGCCGGAAGGCTATCGTCGGATGCAACAACTGCACGACGCTTTCAAGAGCAAGGGCGTAGAGCTGGTCGTGGTCTATCAGCCGACTCGCGGCCTGGTCGATCGCAACAAACTGTTCCCGGCCGATCGCGACAAGTTCGATTACAACACCGCGCTGCGTAACTACCAGGCCATGCTCGGTCGCTTCGCAAAAATGGGCTACACCGTGCCGGACCTGTCGCCGCTGACCAACGAACAGCAGGCACATGATTTCTACTTCCGCGGTGACCAGCACTGGACGCCATACGGCGCGCAGCGCACTGCGAAGATCGTCGCCGATTCCGTGAAGAAAATGCCGGCGTTCGCCGACGTTCCTAAGCGCGAATTCGAGACCCATCTGTCAGGTCGCATGGGCAAGAAGGGCACTCTGCACAATATGGCAGGTCAATTGTGCGGCACCAGCTACGCCATCCAGTACATGGATCAGTTCGAGACCGAACCTAAAGGCGAAGCGGGCGACGGCGACCTCTTCGGCGATTCCGGCAATCCGGAAATCACTCTGGTCGGTACCAGTCACAGCGGCAAGAACTACAACTTCGCCGGCTTTTTGCAGGAATACATTGGTGCTGACGTGCTGAACGTGGCATTCCCCGGCGGCGGCCTCGAAGGTTCGATGCTGCAGTACCTGGGCAGCGACGACTTCCAGAAACACCCGCCGAAGATTCTCATCTGGGAATTCTCGCCGCTGTATCGCCTGGATCAAGAAACCATCTATCGCCAGATGATGTCGCTGCTGGATAACGGCTGCGAGGGCAAACCGGCGCTGATGACAACCAGCACCACGCTCAAACCAGGGATCAACGAGCTGTTGGTCAACGGCAAAAACGGCATCAAGGATGTGCGCAACGGCAGTAATCAGATCGACATCAAGTTCGCCGACACCTCGGTGAAGACCCTTCAAGCGCGCCTCTGGTACATGAACGGCCGCCACGAAGACCTGAAGATCGAGAAACCTGAAACATCTGAAACCGACGGGCGCTTCTCCTTCGAACTGCGCGATGACAAGGACTGGGCTGACCAGCAATTGCTCGCACTGGAAGTGCAGGGTCCGGAAGCGGGCGCTGCGCCTCAGCAGGTCGAAGCGAAAGTATGCAAACGCAACGTGTTCCCGAATGTCGCGCATCAAACCGCGCAAGCCGGGTTATGAGGCTCTTATGCACACTCCAAAACTGATGCTCCCTACCCTTCTGTCGCTGGCGATGCTGTCTGGTACAGCGTTCGCCACCAGCGCCAGTGCCGCGTCGACCCTCGTGCCGCCGCAGGGCTACTACGAAGGCGTCGAGAAATTCAAAAGCGGCGAAAACAAGTTCAGCTGTGACGCGACACCGCAGCCTTACACCGGCGCGCTGCAGTTCCGCAGCAAGTACGAAGGTTCGGACAAGGCTCGCGCCACCCTGAACAAGGACTCCGAGCAGGCGTTTCGCGACGCCACCAAGGACATCACGACCATGGAACGCAACACCAGCAAAGTGGTGATGCAGTACATGCGCGATGGCCGTCCGGAACAGCTCGACTGCGCGCTGAACATGCTCACCACCTGGGCCAAGGCCGATGCGCTGGAGTCGACCGACTTCAACCACACCGGCAAGTCGATGCGCAAATGGGCGCTGGGCAGCATGTCCTCCTCCTATCTGCGCCTGAAGTTCTCCGAGTCCCATCCGTTGGCGACTCGCCAGCAGGACGCTCAGATCATCGAAGCCTGGTTCAGCAAGCTGGCCGATCAAGTCGTCAGTGACTGGAACAACCTGCCGCTGGACAAGACCAACAACCACTCGTACTGGGCTGCCTGGTCGGTGATGTCGACCGCCGTGGCGACCAACCGCAAGGACCTGTTCGACTGGTCGGTGAAAGAGTTCAAGGTCGCGGCCAACCAGGTCGACGCTCAAGGCTTCTTGCCTAACGAGCTCAAGCGCAAGCAGCGTGCATTGGCGTACCACAACTACGCACTGCCGCCACTGGCGATGATCGCCAGCTTCGCGCAGGCCAACGGTGTCGATCTGCGCCCTGAAAACAACGGCGCGCTCAAGCGTTTGGGTGACCGGGTACTGGCAGGCGTGAAGGACTCCGGCAACGAATTCCAGGCCAAAGACGGCCAGAAGCAGGACATGACGGACCTCAAGACCGACATGAAATTTGCCTGGCTCGAACCGTACTGCTCGCTCTACGAGTGCGGCCCGGATGTGCTGGATCAGAAACACAAGATGCAACCGTTCAAGAACTTCCGTCTCGGCGGAGACCTGACCCGTACCTATGACCCGAGTCATGAAAAGGGTGAGAAAGGCGGTTCCTGAACGCGGCGACCTTGATCGTTCCCACGCTCTGCGTGGGAACGATCAGACCAGTAGGCGCAGGCAGTGAGATTCATGTTTCACCCCTCCAGTTTTTCATGGGGGGTTTGGGGGGGCTTCGGCCCTTGATGTTGGACAAACGGAGAGATAAGGATGGTTTTCTCATCCAACGTGTTCCTGTTCCTGTTCTTGCCGGTTTTCCTCGGCTTGTACTATCTGAGCGGGCAACGCTATCGCAACCTGCTGCTGCTGATCGCCAGCTACGTGTTCTACGCGTGGTGGCGAGTGGACTTCCTGGCACTGTTCGCAGGTGTGACGCTGTGGAACTACTGGATCGGCCTGCGCGTAGGCGCTGCCGGGGTCAAGACCAAACCCGCACAGCGCTGGCTGCTGCTGGGCGTGGCAGTCGACCTGTGCATCCTGGGCTACTTCAAATACGCCAACTTCGGCGTGGACAGCATCAACGCGATCATGACCTCCTTCGGTCTTGAGCCGTTCATCCTGACCCACGTACTGTTGCCGATCGGTATCTCGTTCTACATCTTCGAGTCCATCAGCTACATCATCGACGTCTACCGTGGCGACACACCGGCAACGCGCAATCTCATCGATTTCGCAGCGTTCGTGGCCATCTTCCCGCACCTGATCGCCGGCCCCGTGCTGCGCTTCCGCGATCTGGTCGACCAGTTCAACAACCGAACGCACACCCTGGACAAGTTCTCCGAAGGCGTGACGCGGTTCATGCAAGGTTTCATCAAGAAGGTCTTCATCGCCGACACCCTGGCGGTCGTGGTCGACCACTGCTTCGCCCTGCAACACCCGACCACGGGCGATGCATGGCTTGGCGCGCTGGCCTACACCGCGCAGCTGTACTTCGACTTCTCCGGTTACAGCGACATGGCCATCGGCCTGGGCCTGATGATGGGTTTCCGCTTCATGGAAAACTTCAAACAGCCTTACATCAGCCAGTCGATCACCGAGTTCTGGCGTCGCTGGCACATCAGTCTGTCCACCTGGCTGCGTGACTACCTGTACATCACCCTGGGCGGCAACCGTGGCGGCAAAGTCGCGACCTATCGCAACCTGTTCCTGACCATGCTGCTGGGCGGTCTGTGGCACGGCGCCAACATCACCTACATCGTGTGGGGCGCCTGGCACGGTGTCTGGCTTGCCATCGAAAAAGCACTGGGCCTGAACACCACGCCGCGTACGTTCAACGTCCTGCGCTGGGCCTTCACCTTCCTGCTGGTCGTCATGGGCTGGGTGATCTTCCGCGCCGAAAACCTGCACGTCGCTGCACGTATGTATGGTGCCATGTTCAGCTTCAGCGAATGGCAACTGTCGGACCTCAACCGCGCCAGCCTGACCGGCCTGCAGGTTGCGACCCTCATCGTTGCCTACATCACCCTCGCCTTCTTCGGCCTGCGTGACTTCTACAAGAACCGCGCACCTGTCAAACCGACGTCGGACACTCACGCCGCTGGCACGCCAGCTCCGGCTGACGGTCCTGCCGCCGCGGTGCCAGGCATGATCAAAGCCGTTCCGGGCGACAAGCCGGGCAGCATCCATCAACCAGGTTACATCGTCGGCACAGAGGCACAGGTTCAGCCTGCCTACTGGACCGCCGACTGGTCGCGCTACGTCATGCGCGCCCTGATCCTGCTGATGTTCGTTGCGTCGATTCTGAAACTCTCGGCGGCCAGTTTCTCGCCGTTCCTGTACTTCCAGTTCTGAGGAGCCTGACATGACCCGTTCATTACGTTTCCTCTACATCTTCCTGTTCCTGGCGATTCTGCTGGTACTGGGCCTGTGGTCGCTGCGCAGCTTCATCGGCTTCTCGACGTCGAAGGAAACCACTGTTCTCAACGGCCACTGGACCAAAGCAGTGGAAACCCATTACGACGATGAATTCCCGATCAAGCGCCTGGGCACCAACCTGTGGGCCGCGCTGGATTACAAGGTGTTCAACGAAGGTCGTCCGGGGGTGATCCTCGGCAAGGACCAGTGGCTGTACACCGACGAAGAATTCGACGCAGTCGCCAATGGCGAGCAGAACGAAGCCGACAACCTGGCGATCATTCAGGGCGTACGCGACACGCTGAAAAAACAGGGTACGCAACTGGTGCTGGCAATCGTTCCAGCCAAGACGCGTCTCTATCCGGAGCACGTGGGCGACAACAAGCCGGCCGCGCTGCACACCGATCTGTATCAGCAGTTCCATGCTCAGGTGAATCAGGCCGGCATCTTCGCGCCGGACCTGCTGGCACCGCTGCAGAGCGCCAAAGACAAAGGCCAGGTCTTCTTGCGTACCGACACTCACTGGACGCCGATGGGCGCCGAAGTGGTCGCGCAGCAACTGGGCGCGGCGATCTCCAGCCAAACGCCACTGAGCGGCGATCCGCAGACGTTCGTCACCGAAGCCAAGTCCAGCGCGCCGTACAAGGGTGACCTGACCAACTTCCTGCCACTCGATCCGCTGTTCAGCAACCTGCTGCCCAAGCCGGACGACCTGCAACAGCGCACCACCAACCCGGCCCAGGCCGACGGTGAAAGCGGTGATGCATTGTTCGCCGACAACTCGGTGGCAGTCGGTCTGGTCGGTACCAGCTACAGCGCCAACCCGAACTGGAACTTTGCTGGCGCTCTGAAGCAAGCGCTGCACAGCGACGTCGTGAATTACGCCGAAGACGGCCATGGCCCGATTCTGCCGATGCTCAAGTATCTGCAGACCGATGCCTTCAAGAGCAGCCCGCCGCAGGTGCTGATCTGGGAGTTCCCGGAACGCTACCTGCCCGCTCACAACGACCTGACCGAGTTCGATCCGCAGTGGATCGCCGAACTCAAGAAGGCTCGTGACCCTCAACAAAATCTGGCTCAGAACGCCAACGATTCCAACTCCGAGTCGCCCAACCGGGCGCAAAACTGAGAGGACTACTCAAAATGACCTTGCAGAACCCAACTCGCATGCCTACTCGTTCGACCAAGACCAGCCTGCTGAAAACCTGCGTTCTGGCCGCAAGCCTGGGCTTCGTGTCCCTCTCGGCCTTCGCTGGTGGCGACGCCGCTCTGTACGGCCCGACCGCGCCAAAAGGGTCGACCTTCGTTCGCGTCTACAACGCCAGCAACAGTGAAATCAGCGCAAGCGTCGGCAATACCAGCCTGAACGAAGTCGGCCCGCTGGCCAGCAGCGATTTCAGCTTCATGCCACAGGGTGACTACAGCGCCAAGATCGGCAGCCAGACGCTGCCGGTGAAACTGGCGAGCGATCACTACTACACCATCGTCAACAACACATCGGGCGCGCCACAGCTGGTGGAAGAGCCACCGTTCAAGAACAAGCAGAAGTCCCTGGTTCGCGTGCAGAACCTGAGCGACAAGTCGCTGACCCTGAAGACTGCCGACGGCAAGACCGACGTGGTCAAGGCTGTCTCGGCCAAAGGCACCGGCGAGCGTGAAATCAACCCGGTCAAAGTCAGCTTCGCGCTGTTCGACGGTGACAAGAAAGTCAGCGACCTGAAGCCAGTCGCACTGGAGCGTGGCGAAGCGGCCGTGCTGTACATCACCGGCACCGGCAGCAACCTGTCGCCAGTCTGGGTCAAGCGCCCGACTTCGACTCAGTAAATGCAGATCGTGCGCTGCTCACGCGGCGCACGCGACTGAATTTTGATTCTGTAGCAGCGCGCTTGCCCGCGATTGCAATGTGTCAGACGACACCATTGTTCTGGACGTACCGGCCCTCGCGGGCAAACGCGCTCCTACAGACATCAGCGTTCGGCGCCAGGTGATGCGGAGCAAGCACACCAAGAGGGCGCCGAGCGCAGCGGTACAAGAACAAGACAGACGAAACGACAGAAAAACCGACGTATAGCCCATTCGAACGCTATTGCTATTTGGAGAATTAAAATGATTCCAGTGATCTTGTCAGGTGGCAGCGGTTCCCGACTCTGGCCTCTTTCGCGTAAACAGTTTCCAAAACAGTTCCTGGCACTGACCGGCGAACACACCCTCTTCCAGCAGACCCTCGAGCGCCTGCAGTTCGACGGGATGCAGCACCCGATTGTGGTGTGCAACAAGGACCACCGTTTCATCGTCGGCGAACAGCTGGCGGCGCTGGGTCTTGATACCCAAGGCATCATCATGGAACCGTTCGGCCGCAACACTGCTCCGGCAGTGGCGATCACGGCCATGATGCTGGCCAACGAAGGTCGCGACGAGTTGATGCTGGTGCTGCCGGCCGACCACGTGATCGACGATCAGAAAGCACTGCAACGTGCACTGGCACTGGCAACCGTCGCTGCCGAGCGTGGCGAAATGGTGCTGTTCGGCGTGCCGGCCACCAAGCCTGAAACCGGCTATGGCTACATCAAATCCACTGCCGATGCGCTGCTGCCGGAAGGCGTCAGCCGCGTGGCCCAGTTCGTCGAAAAACCCGACGAAAAACGCGCTTCGGAATTCGTCGATGCAGGCGGCTACTACTGGAACAGCGGCATGTTCCTGTTCCGTGCCAGCCGTTATCTGGAAGAGCTAAAAAAGCACGATCCGGACATCTACGACAACTGCCTGCTGACCCTTGAGCGCAGCAAGCACGATGGCGACAACATCGAGCTGGATCAGGCGAGCTTCGCCTGCTGCCCTGACAACTCCATCGACTACGCCGTCATGGAAAAAACCCAGCGCGCCTGCGTGGTGCCACTGGACGCGGGCTGGAACGACGTCGGCTGCTGGTCGTCGCTGTGGGATGTCCACGCCAAGGACGAAAACGGCAACGTCACCAAAGGCGACGTGGTCATCCAGGACAGCCGCAACTGCATGATTCAGGGCAACGGCAAACTGGTCACCGTGATCGGCCTGGACAACATCGTGGTCGTCGAAACCAAGGACGCCATGATGATCGCCCACAAGGACAAGGTTCAGGGCGTCAAGCAGATGGTCAACACGCTCAACGAGCAAGGCCGCACCGAAACCCAGAACCACCTCGAAGTCTATCGCCCATGGGGCTCGTACGACTCCGTGGACATGGGCGGCCGCTTCCAGGTCAAGCGCATCTCGGTCAAGCCGGGTGCCAGCCTGTCGCTGCAGATGCATCACCACCGCGCCGAACACTGGATCGTGGTGTCGGGTACCGCTCAGGTGACCTGCGACGAGAACGTGTTCCTGCTGACTGAAAACCAGTCGACCTACATCCCTATCGCTTCGGTTCACCGCCTGCGCAACCCAGGCAAGATCCCGCTGGAAATCATCGAAGTGCAATCGGGCAGCTACCTGGGCGAAGACGACATCGAGCGTTTCGAAGACGTCTACGGTCGCTCGACTCCGGGCATCGAAGCCGGCGTGAGAACTCAGACCATCGCGCGTTGATGCGTCAGTAAAACCGCGTTGTAGGGCCCCCGCCCACTCTCTGCGTATTCCCCATCCGCAGAGGGTGGGTGGGGGCTTTTTTTATCCGATTTTCAGAAATGACCACGAGACCGACACACCATGCAAAGGCGCATTGGTCTCGCTGCTCCCTTTCGGTACGATGCCAGCATTCGCATTCACGAGTCCGAAGACATGCTTATCGGCGCCGTACTGATCCTCACCTGGCTGGTCCTTCTCCTGCGCTATCCGTCCAAAGCCCTGCCGGTTTCCCTGGCGGCGGCGGTTGGCCTGGGTATCGTCGCGGCGGTCGTAATGTGGCAGGACAGCCGAGAAACCCAGCGTCTGGAGCGTCTGCAGTTGCGCCTGGATTTCGCGCCGCAACAGTGCCCGACCGGTCGGCCGCTGCTGGTTTTGATCGATAACGGTAACAATGTCGCCCTCACGGAGCTGCGCTGGAAGGTGGCGGCCTATGCGCCCGGCGACACGGTCAACCTTGCCGAAGACACCTACACGGCGCCACGCTATCGTGGGCCGGGCGAACTGCTGCCAGGCAATCAATGGCAGGATTGCCTGCCGCTGCCGCCCCTGCGCCCGGGCTACCGGCCGCAGACGCTGAACTTCCGCGCCGAGCGCCTGCAAGGCACGTTCTCGGACTGACCTTCTCGATTTTCAAGGAATGAACCCTATGCCTGTCGTCCTAATCACCGGTTGTTCCAGCGGCATTGGCCGCGCCATGGCAGACGCGTTCAAAGCGTCCGGGCATGAGGTCTGGGCCACCGCGCGCAAAACGGCGGACGTTCAGGCACTGGCCGCGGCAGGCTTTCAGGCAGTGGAGCTGGACGTCAACGACAGCGCTGCGCTGGAGCAACTGGCCGCTGCGCTCGATCGCCATGGCAAAGGGCTCGATGTGCTGATCAACAATGCCGGTTATGGCGGTATCGGACCGCTTCTCGATGGCGGCGTGGAAGGCATGCGCAGGCAGTTCGAAACCAACGTGTTCTCTATCGTCGGCGTGACGCGCGCGCTGTTCCCCCTGTTGCGCCGCAATAAAGGGCTGGTGGTGAATATCGGCAGCGTTTCAGGTGTTTTGGTCACGCCATTCGGCGGCGCGTATTGCGCCTCGAAAGCGGCCGTTCATGCGATGAGCGAAGCGTTGCGCATGGAGCTGGCGCCGTTCGGCATGCGCGTGATGGAGGTGCAGCCCGGCGCCATCGACACGCAATTTGCAAGGAATGCCAGCCAGGCTGCCGAGCAGGTCATCCATGAAAGCTCCCCGTGGTGGCCGCTGCGAGAAGGCATCCGCGCGAGGGCCAATGCGTCACAGGGTAATCCGACCCCGGCCAGCGACTTTGCCCGCGACGTACTCAACGCGGTTCAGAAAGACAAACCACCGCGCCTGCTGCGCTCCGGCAATGGCAGCCGCGCCCTGCCCCTCATGGAGCGGCTGTTGCCGACCGCCCTGCTGGAAAGAATCCTGAGCAGGCGCTTCAAGCTGAATCAACCGCTATGACCGGCGTTCAGGCACGCACCGCATCGGCTGCGCCGTTCTCGGTTACTGTTCAACCTCAGGATTGACGATCACGGTACAGGTAATGCCCGCCGCCAGCACGACGCTTTCCGGCACGTGGTCCAGGTGAATGCGGACCGGGACGCGCTGGGCCAGACGCACCCAGTTGAAGGTCGGGTTGACGTCGGCGATCAGCTCGCGGCTCTCGGGGTTGTCGCGGTCATAAATGGCGCGGGCGATGCTCTCGACGTGGCCCTTCATCACTTCGCCGCTCATCAATTGCATGTCGGCGGGGTCACCGACCCTGACGTGCGGCAGTTTGGTCTCTTCGAAGAAGCCATAGACCCAGAACGAGTTCTTGTCGACCACAGCCATTTTCGCCTCGCCGATGCGCGCGTAATCGCCGCGATGCACATTGAGATTGGTGACGTAGCCATCCACCGCCGCCAGGACTTTGGTGCGTTGCAGGTTCAGTTGCGCGGCTTCCAGTTGTGCGACGGCCAACTGGTAATCGGCCTGTGCCGAGTTGGCGACGTTAGAGGCGTCTTCGCGGTTTTCTGCGGAGATCACCAGCGCGTCCATGTCCTTGCGACGATTGGCGTTGACCTTGCGCATCTCCCAGGTCGCTTTGCGCGAGGCCACCAGCGCTTCAGCCTGCTTGACCGCCAGCTGATAGTGATCAGGGTCGATCTGCATCAGCAAGTCGCCTTTTTTCACCGGCTGGTTGTCCTTGACCGGGACGTCGATGACCATGCCGCTGACGTCGGCGGCAACGTTGATCACATCCGCCCGCACGCGCCCGTCACGCGTCCAGGGCGTGTCCATGTAATGAATCCACAGCAACCGGCCGATCCAGATGGCCAGCGCCAGAATCAGTAAAGTGGCGATCAGACTAAAGACCTTTTTCATGTCAACCAACGTGCCTCAACGGTAAACAGTGAGCGCCATCGCGCCGAAAATGCAGCTGAACAGGCTCAGGCGCAGCAGCGCCGGATGCCAGAAAAAACGGTACAGATCGAGCCCGGACATGAAGCGATCCAGCGCCCAGGAAAGCACCATCGCGACCAGAAACATCACGGTCACGCTCGGCATGTAAACGCCGTGAAAGGCAATTTCACGTGGCATGGGGAAGTCCTTGAGGCTCCAGAGCGGGCGGTTGTGCTGGCGCATACGCCGCCAACGGTGACTGCGGGTCCAGCAGACAGGTCCGGATGAAGTGCAGATAGCTCTTCACTCGACGCAGCGCCGACGTGTCGAAATGCGGGGCGAAGGGTTCGTCGGTGTTCTGCACGCAGAAGATCGCGTGATCCACGGCGTACAGGCTGCGCGCCAGGTTGTGCCGGTCCGGCTGAATGAACAGACGAATCAGTGAACGGCCCATGGCCCGGATCGCCTGCCGCCACGGCTGCGACTCGGCATAACTGGGATGCACAGGCAGGACATCCTGCTCGCGACGCAGCTCGATGATCGCGTGGCCGATCTCCAGCACCACGAACATCCAGCGCAGCAGATTGCGCTGCACTTCGGGTTTGCCCGCCGCCAGGCCGTATGCCTGATGCATCAGGTCGCGGGTACGGCTCTCGAACTTCGAACGAATGCCGCGCAACGGCGCACTGATGGCAAAACTCACCTGCTGACGCAGATCGCCTTCCAGACGCTGCCAGAGCCAGCGGCTGTTGGGCGGCAGAATGATCGCGCCCGCCGCCGCACACAGCAGCATGCCCAGAACCATGGCGATGTAATCGTTGATGAAGGCATACGGGTTGTAGACCGTCAGGTTGTCCGGGGCGGAACCGATGTTGAAGAAGATCAGCAAGCCCAGACCGTAACCGACCCACTGCGGCCGCGTGGTGAGGAACACGCCGAACACGAAAACAGGCGCCAGCACCATGCACAGCAAAGGGAAGCCATCGATGCGGGGCAGGACGAAAAAGGTGATGAAAAAGCCCAGCAGCGCACCGAGAAAGGTGCCGCACGCCATCTGGAAAGACATGCGTCGCGGGTTGGGCGTCGTCGCCGACAATGCGACCGTCGCCGCCGAGACCAGTGTCATCGAAGCGCCGCTCGGCCAGGCGGTCGCCACCCAATACACCGACATCACGCCCAGAATGAACGTCGCCCGCACGCCCGAGGCGACCGACGCCATCCAGTTGGTGGTGGAGACGAAGGGTTCGACCCATTTCTCCCGCGCATGGCTGTGGTCAGCCAGGGACGCGTGCGTCTGGGCGTAATCGTGCATGTCGTCGACGAAGCGATACAGCAGTTCGTAGGCGGTGTGGAAATCCAGAAGGTCGTCATCGCTGGGGTCAGTCTTGACGAACTCGGCGCGCAAACTGCGTACGTGCTCAGGCAGATCGGCTTTGTAGACGCTCAGACGGTTGGCCAGCAATGCCGCATCTGCGTCGGTCAGCGCGCGTCCGGCGAAGGGTTCGAGCAACTGCGCCAGCGCTTGCAGGCCCGGCTCGATGGCTTGCACCGCCGCCGTAACGCCCCGGTTGCGCAAGCGCTCGAGCAACTGGTGCAGCGCGTTGAAACGGGTGGTGATGGTCATGAATTCGCTGTTCAGGCGATTCAACCGACCGTTGCGCCGACGCATGTGCGGGTCTTCGAAAACCGTCACGGCGCGAAGGCCTTCGAGCCCCACGGCATCGGCGATGAAACGCACGTTGCTGGCCTCGAATGCCGCCGGATCGCTGGTACCGCGCAGGCCACTGATGACGAACTGAGCGAAGGTGCCAAAGCGCTGATACAAGGTATTGCGCATGGCAGCGCCGGAGCTTTGCGGCAGAATCGCGGCAGTGACCAGGGTCGAACAGACGATGCCCAGAGAAATCTCCAGAAGACGCCAGACCGCCGCCATGAATGAGGTTTCCGGGTGGGCCAGCGCAGGCAGGCCGGTCATCGCGGCGGTGTAGCCGGCCAGCACGAAACCGTAGGCACGAAAGTTACGATACCGCGCAGCACCGGCGCAGCAAAAGCCGACCCAGATGGCCAGACTGCCGAGGAACAATTCGCTGTTCTGGGCAAACAGCGCCATGAGGGTGACCATCACCACAGAGCCTGCCAGCGTGCCGAGCAGGCGGTAAAAGCTCTTGGCGAACACATGCCCGCTCTGCGGCTGCATGACGATGAACACAGTAATCATGGCCGTGCGCGGCTGCGGCAGCTCCAGACGCATCGCGATCCAGTACGTCAGGAAAGCGGCGATCAGCACCTTGAAGATGTAGATCCAGGTCACGCCGTCGCTGCGCGCCCAACCATTGAGTTCGCGCCGCCATTCCAGGGATTTGAGCCAGCTCAGGGCTTGATTCATTTCAAATCACTTCCCGCGTGACAGGGCAGATCGCAATCGCGGGCAAGCGCGCTCCTACAGCAAATCGCGATCCACTGTGGGAGCGCGGTTGCCCGCGAAAAAGCCGGTATGGCCGACACATATTCACCTGCCTCACCGCCCAAGCATGGTCAATGACGCCGGCGTCTTCGGCGCGACGGTCTTGTCGGCGGATGGCGAATCATTGCCTGCCATCAGGCCACCGCCCAGCGCGACCACCAGTTCGGCATGCACGGTCAGGCGCGCAGCCTGCACCTGCTGTTGCACCTGTTGCTGATGAAACAGCAACGTCTGGGCATTGAGCACATTGAGGTAATCGGTCAGACCGCGTTGATAAGCGACCATCGCGATATCGTAGGTTTTCTGCGCGGCCGCCACCGACTGGTCGGCGAACACCAGTTGCTTGTTCATCGACTCGCGGCGGATCAACTGATCGGAAATGCTCTTGAGCGCCGTCACCAGGGTCTGGTTGTACTGCGCCACAGCGGTGTCATAGCCGGCCGACGCCACGCCCAGTTCGGAGCGCAGACGGCCGCCATCGAAAATCGGCAGGCTGATCGCCGGACCGAAGCTGTAGTTGAATTTCTTGCCGGTGAGAAACTCCAGCATGCCGCCGCCGGTAGCCATGTAACCCAGGCTGCCCATCAGGTCGACGTTAGGATAAAACCCGGCATGCGCGACATCGATGCCCCGCGCCTGCGCCGCCACCCGCCAGCGACTGGCAACGACATCCGGACGCTGACCGAGCAATTGGGCCGGCAACGCCGACGGCAGCTTCAGCGCGGCATTGAGCGACAAGGTCGGACGCTTGAGGCTCGCACCCTCGCCCGGACCTTTGCCCGCCAGCGCGGCAATCTGATTGCGACTCAGGGCGATCGCCTCGTCGAGCGAATCGATCTGCCGATGGGTTTCAGGCAGCGGCGTTTCCGCCTGACTGACCTCGAAATGCGTGCCGATGCCGCCCTTCAGACGCCGTTGCGCCAGGTCGAGAATCTGCTGTTGCTGAGCCAGCGTCGCCTCGGCGATGTCACGCTGAGCGTAATTGAGCGACAACTGAATGTAGGCGCGCACGATGTTGTCTTGCAGCTCGAGCTGCGCCTGACGCTCCTCGGCGGCGCTCATGTGCGCCATGTCCAGCGCCTGTTCGGTGTTGTTGCTTTCCCGGCCCCAGAGGTCGAGCGAGTAACTCAGCCCAATGGACGCATTGTTGTCCCAGGTGCTGGTGTTCGACAGCTCGCCCGGCCCGTAAAACTGGTCGGTCGGCCAGTTGTGGCGTTTGAGGGTGCTGTCGCCATTGATGTGCAGCGATTCGGCCGACTCGGCAATACCGGCCATGGCCTTGGCCTGACGCACTCGCGCGGCCGCAATGGCCAGCGTCGGGCTGCCCAGCGCGGCCAGTTCGATCCAGTGATTGAGTTGATCATCGCCATAGGCCCGCCACCATTGACCGTCGGGCCAGTGAGCGTCTTTGGCGGCTTCTTTGATCGCGTCATCGGTCGCCAACTCGTTCGCCGGCATTGAAGTGCCCTTTGGGGCGATTCCGCCAGTGCCGATGCAGCCGCTGATGAGTAACGTTAAAGCCCAGACACTGAGGGGCTTGAGCCCTCTGAGAATGCGACGCGGCACAGCTGCAATTACCCGAATGAGGAGGAGGAAGAATCGAGCCGAGATTCTAGGATGCGCCTCGAACGGCGATAAGCCGGGACTTCTGTGAATCTTTGTTACTGAACGGAAGATAATCCTTTGGTATGGCTGACATGGATCAGTTACTTCATGTCACAATTTGCTATCTCACCAGAGAACGGCCAATGGACACTCTGCAAAACATGCGCGCCTTCAGTTGCGTGGCACAAGCGGGCAGCTTCACCGCTGCTGCGGCTCAGCTGGACACTACCACCGCCAACGTTTCGCGCGCCGTCTCCAATCTTGAAGCTCACCTGCAAACCCGTCTCCTCAACCGCACCACGCGACGCATTGCCCTGACCGAAGCGGGCAAGCGTTACTTGCTGCGTTGCGAGCAGATTCTGGGGTACGTCGAAGAAGCCGAAGCCGAAGCCAGCGACGCCCATGCGCGTCCGGCCGGACAGCTGAAGGTGCATTCGATGACAGGCGTCGGCCAGCATTACGTGATCGATGCCATTGCCCGCTATCGCCGGAATCATCCTGACGTGTCCTTCGACCTGACCATGACCAACCGCGTGCCGGACCTGCTCGAAGAGGGATACGACGTGTCCATCGTGCTGGCCAGCGAGTTGCCGGACTCAGGCTTCGTGTCGCAGCGTCTGGGCATTACCTACAGCATCGTCTGTGCGTCGCCCGCCTACGTCAAAGCGTTCGGCATGGCGCACAAGCCCGCGGACCTGCTCAATCACGCGTGCCTGCGCCTGGTCAGCCCGGTGTTTCCGCTGGAAAAATGGGCGTTCGACGGCCCGGAAGGCCAGGAAACCGTGACCATCGCCAGCTCGCCGTTTCTGGTGAACTCGGCAGACGCCATGAAAGCGGCGATCAGCAGCGGCATGGGCATCGGAATTCTGCCGATCTACTCGGCCATCGAAGGTCTGCGCAACGGCTCGCTGGTTCGCGTGTTGCCGCAGTACCGCTCGCACGAGTTGAATCTGTATGCGATCTACCCGTCGCGTCAGTATCTGGATGCCAAGATCAAGACTTGGGTGGAATACCTGCGCGGGTCCCTGCCGGAAATCATGGCGGCGCATGAGGCAGATTTGCAGACTCATGTATTGCCGGAGGTGGGCTAAGCCCTGACACGCATCCACTTGCCGAAGGCGGTGTGAAGCCTGACACGCACCCGAATGTAGGAGCGTCGCTTGTCCCGCGAACGGCGACGAAGTCGTCGTAAACCCTGACACCTCGGTATTTCAGGTGTATCGCGGCCGCTGATTTCACGGCTGCTGCGCAGCCGGTCGCGGGACAAGCCACGCTCCTACACGCTTTGGGTATCCTTCTCACCAATCTCGCCAATCCAACAACAAGAATGTTAGCGTGCTACGCACTTCCCATCTGAACTGCACGAGAGAAGCTATCCGATGAAAAAGACCGTCCTTGCCTTCAGCCGCGTATCCCCGGAAATGGCCGAGCGCCTGCAGCAAGACTTCAACGTGATCATTCCGGACCCCAAAAAGGGTGATCTGAACGAGCAGTTCAACGAAGCCCTGCCACACAGCCACGGCATGATCGGCGCCGGTCGCAAGCTGGGGCGTGAACAGCTGGAAAGTGCCCGTCAGCTGGAAGTCGTGTCGAGCATCTCCGTTGGCTACGACAACTACGACGTTTCCTACCTCACCGAACGCGGAATCATGCTCACCAACACCCCGGACGTGCTGACCGAAAGCACCGCGGACCTGGGCTTCTCGCTGATCATGAGCAGCGCTCGTCGCGTGGCCGAACTGGACGCCTACACCAAAGCCGGAAAGTGGACCCGCAGCATCGAAGCGCCGCATTTCGGCACTGATGTCTATGGCAAGACCCTGGGCATCGTCGGCATGGGCAACATCGGCGCTGCCGTCGCTCGTCGCGGTCGACTGGGTTTCAACATGCCGATCCTGTACAGCGGCAACAGCCGTAAAACGGCGATCGAGCAGGAGCTGGGCGCGCAATTCCGCACGCTGGATCAACTGCTGGCCGAGTCGGATTTTGTCTGCCTGGTCGTGCCGCTGAGCGAGAAAACCAAGCACCTGATCAGCACACGCGAGCTGTCGCTGATGAAAAAGAGCGCCATTCTGGTGAACATTGCCCGCGGCCCGATCGTCGATGAACCTGCGCTGATCGAGGCACTGAAGAACGGCACCATTCGCGGTGCGGGCCTGGATGTCTACGAAAAGGAACCGCTGGCCGAATCGCCGCTGTTCCAGTTGAGCAACGCGGTGACGCTGCCCCACATCGGCTCGGCCACTGACGAAACCCGTCAGGCCATGGCCGATCGCGCCTATGCCAACCTGCGTGCGGCCTTGCTCGGTGAGAAGCCGCAGGATCTGGTGAACGCACAGGTGTGGAAAGGCTGAAGATCAAGCGCCTGACTCGACGCTTTCCCGGCTAAAGCCGGTCCTACGAAAAGCTTGCAGCGTCTGTAGGACCGGCTTTAGCCGGGAAGAGGCCGGTTCATGCTGCGAAGATGCAATGATAGGAAATCAGTCTTCGTCCGATGGTCGCCCCGAGCACGCTCCTTCGCACCGGTGTTGTGCTCAGCCGGAGCGCCGGGCAAATGGTGGGTCCTTGGAGAGGTAGCTTGCTCGCGAGGAGGACAATGACTGGCGCGCTTTTCAGGCCAGTTTCGCCGCCACGGCCACCGCTGGTTTCGGCTTCCTGAACACCAGCACGTTGCCCATCATCACCAGAACCAGCCCCATCAACGCGGGCAACGTCCACTGGTAGCCTTCGGCAAACGCCGAGACGTTCAGCGCCACCACCGGAAACAGCACCGTGCAGTACGCAGCGCGCTCCGGCCCCATGCGTCCGACCAGCGTCAGATAGGCTGTGAATCCGATCACCGAACCCGGGATGACCAGATACAACAGCGAGCCGATGTAACGTGTATTCCATTCAAAACTGAACGGCGTTGCGCTGAGCAGGCAGTACAGGCAGAGCATCGTTGCGCCGTACAACATGCCGTAGGCGTTAGTGGTCAGGGGGCGCAGGCCGGCTTTCTGCTGCAGGCTTGAGAGCATGTTGCCCGCCGAGAAGCACAGCGTGCCGAGCAACGCCAGGCCAAGGCCGATCAATGTTTCGCGACTGGCGCTGTGTCCCGACAATTCGGGCCAGAACAGGCAGCCCAGACCGAGCAGCCCCAGCGCTCCGCCGGTCAGCACGTTGCGTGCAATCTTCTGTTTGAAGAACACCCGCGCATTGAGTGCGTTCCACAGCGTCGATGTGGAAAACACCACGGCGACCAGACCGCTCGGTATCCACTGGCTGGCGTGCAGGAAGCACATGAAGTTCACGCAGAACAGACACAACCCCTGGGCCAGGCAGATGAATTGTCCACGCCGATTGACCCGCTGCAGCTTGCCGCTGATCAGCAGCATTGCGAACAGGATCAGCGCTGCCAGACCGAATCGGTAGACGATCGAGACGGGAATGGCCACGTCGCCCAATTGCATTTTCAGGGCGATCCAGGTGGTGCCCCAGATCAAAACGGTCAGCAGATACAGCGAGATGTTCATGACTGGCTCCCTCAATGAGAAGCCAGTCTGAGCGCTCCGTCGGGTCGTCATTTGCATAATCTTGCGCATTTGATCGCTGGGAGGATGGCAGCGGCGCATGGGCGGAGTAGGATTCGGCACATGGACGATGTAGCTGACACAACGCTGTGGGGAAGGTGACGAAGTTGCCCGTGGGAGCGCGAAGGCTGACGCATGCCGATAGAGATGTCGCAGCTCCACCCGAGCCTTCGTGAGCACGCTTTTTTCCACAGGCTATTTTCCGCCGCCCCGACGTCGCCAACCTGTATTTCACGAGATGCCCATGTCGTCACTGGACACCATCCAAGTCTTCCAATCCCTGAACAGCTCGCCCCATGCGCAGCTGGAACAGAGCGCATTTCTGGGCGATGGCGTGGTGGCGGCCTTGTGGAACAACCGGCATGATTCGCAGGATTATCACGCACCCAGCCATCACACGCTGTCCTGTTACATCGCCGGCGGCACGGAGACTTTTCGCCGCGATCAGCCCTACAAGAAGGGCTCCCCCGACAAAATCTGCACACTGCCGGCCGGGCATCAGTCGTCTTGGGTGGTGAATGGGGAGATCCGCCTGGCGCATTTGTATATCAGCCCCGAGCAGTTTTCCCTCAACTGCGTCACCCTGCTCGACCGAGAGCCGCGCGAGTTGGCGTTGCAGGAAAAGACCTTTCTGGATGACCCGCAGCAGGCAGAGCGGTTTCACCGGTTGATCGGCATGAACTGGAAGGAGCCAGGCGAACGCCTGCTCACCAGCAGCCTGGCACATGAACTGCTCGACCACATGATTCTCAGCCAGGTGGGCCTGCGTGAAGGGCTTCGCCTGAAGGGCGGTCTCGCCCCGCACTTGCGCCGTCAACTGGTGGAGTTCATCGAGCTGAACCTGGCAGAACCGCTGAGCCTGGGCCAGTTGGCGGGCACTTGCTCACTGTCGGAATACCACTTCGCACGGATGTTCCGCGAGAGCTTTGGCCTGCCGCCTCATCAATATCTGCTGGCCCGCCGCATCAACCGCGCCCGCGATCTGCTGCGCAGCACACGCATGGCGTTCGGCGAAATTGCAGTGGAATGCGGATTCGCCAGCGCCAGTCATTTCAGCAACAGGTTCAAACAGGCGATGGGCGCCACGGCCGGTGAATATCGGCTCACCTTCCAGTCCTGATCCAAACCCGAGCGGACCTGAGCTTGCGTCGTGGGTGATACGCCCGACGCCTTCCCGGCTAAAGCCGGTCCTACGAAAAACGTGCGGCCCCTGTAGGACCGGCTTTAGCCGGGAATAGGCCAGTGCATGCGAATACCACTCTTCGCGAGCAAGCTCGCTCCCACAGAATGTGGGCCTGACCGGAGAGTTCGGGTAACCCTAAAGCCCATGTAGGAGCGAGCTTGCTCGCGAACTGCCGGGCACCGGCAGCACAACCGGCTGGCGCGTTATGTCAGGCGAACGGCGCTATATCGCCCACTCAGAATTCCAGTGTGGTCGCGAGGATCACCTGACGGGCATCGCCCATCGAGACGAAGTAGCGGCTGACTGCCGAGCTGTAATAAGTGCGGTCGAAGAGGTTCTTCACATTGAGCTGAAACTTCACTTTCTGGCCGTCCAGCCTGGTCTCATACGTCGCGAATGCATCGGCAACGGTGTAGCCCGGCAGATCGAAATCGTTGCCCGGGTTGCCGGCGCGTTTGCTCACCCAGTGCGCCCCGGCACCGGCGCGCAATCGATCGGAACCCAGTACCTGGCCGAAATCGTAAACCGCCGAAAGCGAGCCGCTGTGCCGTGGCACGTTCTGCAGGCGATTGCCCTTGAGCGTCGGATCGTCGACCACCCAGGCGTCAGTGAACGCGTAGCCGCCGATCAGGCTCCAGCGATCGGACAGCTCCCCGCTCACATCGAGCTCCATCCCCCGCGAATGCACTTCGCCCGCCGTGGTGTAGACGGTCTGGGTCGTCTGCGAGTCGAAATTGGCCACCAGCACATTGCGCTTGCGGATGTCGAACAGCGCCAGCGTTGCGCTGATTCGATTGTCCACTTCCCACTTCGCGCCCAACTCCCACGACTTCGCTCGCTCCGGTGGTGTGTCCGAGCCCAACACCGTGTTGTCTGCGAGCGTTGCAATGCTGGAGTTGGGTTTGAACGACTCGGTGTAGCTGCCATAAAGCGACAGTTCATCGTTGTAGCGATACACCAGGCCGGCCCGGGGAATCCATTTTTCACCGTTGAGGTCAGTGTTGCGGGTAAAGGGCGTGCCTTTGCCGGCCTGCTGATCGAACATTTCATAGCGCGCACCGGCCACGAAAATCCATCGGTCGCTCAGGTGAACGGAATCCTGAAAGAACAGTGAGTCAGTGCGCAGGATGTCCTTCTGATTGCTGTCCGGCGCGCTGACCTGCGTGCCCTCGACCTCTTGGCCATAGACCGGATCGGCGTAACTGAACGTCGTTCGGCTTTTTTGCCGGATGAGTTCGCCCCGATATATCTTGCGGTACTCATCGTCGACGCCAAACAGCAGCTCATGCTGCATGCCCGCCAGATCTGTCGTGCCGGCAAGGCTGAGGGTGGTAAAGCGATCGACGCTCAAGGCATTTCCCGTACCATCCATCGAGCGGGTGAGCGTGCCGTCGACCGGATCCACTGCCGTCACGCGGACCTGGCTGGCATCGTACGTTTCGCGGTTGTAGCTGAAACCCAGATGCGCTTTCCAGTTGTCGTCTGATCCATGATCGACCTCGACCCGGTACAAATCCGAGCGCCCTTCCATGCTGTTGAACGGCTCATCGAGGCGGCGGCCGGCCGGAATGTCCAGCGGTCGGTTGGTGCGCGGGTCAATCGCCGTGCCCCGATCGAAAGGCGACAGAAACTCTCGATGCTCGTAGGCGGCCAGCAGTTGCGTGTCGTCACCGAACCAGGCCAGCGAAGGCGCGATCAGCGTCTCGCGATGAACGCCGAAATTGCGCCAGTAATCTTCATCTTCATGATCGACGATCATCCGGTAGGCCAGGCCCTGCCCTTGCTCGTCGGAGCCGCCCAAGGCGCCGGTACTGTCGAGCGTGCCGCCGCTGCCGTTCTTGCCGGATCCATAGCTGGAGCCCCGCGCCGTCAAGGCGGTATAGGGCTGCAACTGCGGGCGCTTGCTGACCACATTGATGACGCCGCCAGGATCCTGAATCCCGTACAGCACGGACGCCGGGCCCTTGAGCACTTCAATCCGCTCAGCCGTGGCGTTGAGGCTGCGCCCCTGCACCACCGGCATGCCGTCGCGCATGATCGAGCCATCGCGATTGTCGCCGAATCCGCGCTTCATCAGGGTGTCCTGCGTGCTACCCAGCGTGTTGCCCTGGGTCACGCCGCTGACATTGTTCAGCGCGTCGTCGAGATTGCGCGGCGCCTGATCGCTGAGCACTTGCGCCGGCACCACACTGACGGCCTGAGGGTTTTCCAGCTGCGGTGTCGACGTGCGCATCACCGAGGTGCTGACGGGCGGCTGATAGCTCGACGTCGCGTTACGCCGCGAATCGATCTGCGTCAGGCCGAGGGTGATCGCGCCATCGACGGCAACAGGTTCCAGGGTAAACGTCGTAGGCGTTGCACGCCGGAACGTCAGGCCGGAGTTGCCCAACAGGATGCGCAGCGCCTGCTCGGCACTGAACGATCCACTGACTGCCGGCGCGTCGATGCTGTAGGGCGTTTCCTGCGTATAGATAACGCCCTGCCCTGTCACTCGGCTGAAATCGCTGAGTGCTTGAGGCAAGGGCTTCGCGGCGATGGAAAACGTGTAGGCCGGCTCCGCCGCTTGAACGCATGCGCTCCCGACCGTCAGCATGGAAATGCCGAGCCAGACTTTCAAGTTGAAGCCCCTCCGAATGCACCACGAACCTGTGGTCGGCCACGATCACGTTCGCCGCCCGATGGCGGGCGAGCATGATTTGTCAGACGTCTCGACTGGACCGACCCTTGCTGATCAGCGGATCACAATCACCCGTCCTAACGCTTCGTACTGCTCGAAACCGATGACCGATTTCAGCGCGGCCAGCACGGCCTGCGGGTCGTTGCTGGGGAAACTGCCGCTGACTGTCTTCGCGGCCAGTTCATCGTTGAGCACGACGATGCGTCCCGGGTAATAGCGACTCAAATCATCGATGACATCGGCCAGCGGCGTGCGGTAGTAGTTGAGCCAGCCCTGACGCCACGCCAGCTGATTTTCACTGTCCACCGCTCGGGGCTCGCTGGTGCGGGCAAGGTCATAATCGACTTGCTGACCGGCCGTGAGAATCTGCTGCGGCAACTGCGCGCCCGCTTTCACACCCACCCGCCCTGACAGCACCGTGACCTGAGCGCCCACCGGCTGCAGGCGCACTTCGAATTGCGTGCCGAGCACTCGGGTTTCACCCTGACCGCCCTCGACCACGAACGGCTCTCCGGTGTGCGTGACCTGAAAGAACGCCGCACCGCGGCGCAGCTCGACATGCCGCTCCCCGTGGCTGAAATGCACGGCAATCGCGCTGTCGGCATCCAGCGTCACCTGCGATTGATCGGCCAGCGTCACCGTGCGCACCTGACCGGGAGCAGACACGTAATCGGCGCCGAAATCCTCGACCCATCGCTGCGGTTTCCAGCCCAGGCCTACGCCCACCATGAGCACGAGACACGCCGCCATCGCCAAGGCTGCGCTCCAGCGCGGCAACGCGCGTTGGCGCGGCGCATCATCCATGGCCTTGAGCAGCGCATCGAGCGCGACAGCGTCTTCAGCCGCCAGACGAGCCGCCGGTTCTTCGCTCAATTCCCATAGCACCTGAGCCTGCGCGTAGGCCTCGGCATGGGCCGGATCAGCTTGCAGCCAGCGGCTGAAACGCGCCTGGTCGTCAGCCGTCGGCTCATCGTGCAGCAGACTCAGCCAGTTCAGCGCGGCAGCGTGTTGTTCAGGGGTCATCATCCGGATCGAGTCCACAGGCGCTTTCATCAACGTGCGTCCTCGGACTTCGCACGAGCGGGAGCAGCCCGTCCGGCGTCCTGATCCAGGCTTGCCTTGCAGGCTTGCAAGGCGCGCATCATATGTTTTTCCACTGCGCTTTGCGAAAGCCCCATGGCTTTCGCGATCTCGCCGTACTTGCGCCCGTGAATGCGATTGAGCAGGAAAATCTGCCGGGTCTTTTCGGGCAATCCGCGCAGCGCCGCTTCGATATGACGCAGATCATTGCTGGCTTCCAGCGCTGCCTGCGGCTCGTCGGCGCGGGCCTCCTGTGCGTCCGGCATCAGCTCTTCGCTCAACCGCGCCCGCGTACCTTCGTTGCGCAGATGGTCGATGGCGATGTTGCCTGCGCATCGCAGCAGATACGTGTTGAGTTCCTCGACCTGCACCAGCGGCCTGCGCCAGAACCGCACGAACAGGTCCTGTACCAGATCCGCCGCCGTCGCCCGGCAGCCGACACGCCGACTGACCAGCGCTTCCATTTGTGGACGCTGGGACAAAAACACTTTGAGAAAATGCGCGCGTGCAGTCTTCGGCCCGTCCTGATCATTGTCAGGCGAGGCCGGATTCGGATTCGGCGGGGTGAGGTCGATCATGACGGACTCAGGCCAGCAGTTGAATGAAGGCAACGATCGGGCTGACAAACGCCACGATCCCCGCCAGCCACAAGGCCTGCCTTGGCCAGTAGGACATCAGGAAAACCAGTGAAACCGCGCTGCCCATCAGCGCGGCGAACCAATGCACCAGAGCAAAGCCCGTGCTTTGCAGCCTCAGCGCCACGATCAGAGACACCAACAACGCGCACCCGCCGAGCACTTTGAGCGACCTGCCGCGCGCAGTCGACAGCGTGCCGCCTGCCAGGTCGGCGTAATGGCGCGGCATGGAAAGGGACAAGGCCGCAAAGCCGACATAACAGAGCAGCGTCACCAGCAACATCAGCGCGGCTCCTGCACGACGGGTGTGTGGGTCGCGATGACGCGATCACCCGGTGCGTCCGGCGATGACCGCTCGCCGGTGGAGGGCGTCGGGCCGGGCCGGACAGCGAGCGCGGCCTGGCCGTCCCCACGAAACCTGAGGGCGCCCCACGCCATGAACAGTCCGGTGGCCAGCGCTGTCAGGTCCACGCCCGGCAACACCCAACGGCCTTGCTCCAACGAAAGCCGCAGATAGCTGCCTGCGGTCACCGCGTCCAGCACCGGCAGGCTGCAGAACAACAGCGCCGCCAGGGTCAACTGTTCGCGCCATGCCGTCCGGGCGTCGCGCAAAAAGACGCGCGCCAGGGCGTGCAGCAACGCCAGCCCCCAGACGCAGAAGAACGTTTTCACCTCCCAGTCGCTGCGCCCGGCAAGCCCCACGGGCAACAGCCGGTTCGCCCAGAAGAAACTCACGATCGCCAGCATCAGGCCGGACATACTGGCGATGTTGAGCGTCTCGACCAGGCGCAGTTCGAACGGGATAACATCGGACCTTGCGTGTTTGAGCCGCCGTTTGCCCAGCCAGATCACCAGCCCGGTGCCGATCATCGCTGTGCCGCCGATGCCACAGAGGAAATACAGCCAGCGCAAAAACGGTCCGGCAAAGTGCCCCATGTGCAGCCCGTAAAGCCCGCCCGCCAGCAACAGCGAGGCAGCGCTCATGCGGGTCTCATTCTTCAATTCGCCGGTCACGCCGTCGAAGGTCAATGCTGTCCCTGGCTGATGAGCAATGTGATCAGCGCCACTGGCCGTGAGGGTCACCGATGCGCCGGCGTCGCCCGGATTGTTCACGGTCACCAGCCCCACCTGCTCGTTTGGCCACTTTTCACGTGCGACTTCGAGCATCGGGCTCAGCGGTGCGAGCGTGGCCTGAGTCCCCGCTGCAGGCGCGGATTTGAAGGCCGGAAACAGATCGTCGAAGAACGTCTGAGTGTCCTTGCCGTATGTCGTGAGAATACTCAGCGGCATGATCATGGTCATGAAGATGACCAGACTGCTGTAGGTGATCATCAGGTGAAAGGGCAGCACCAGCACCGCAACCGCATTATGACCGTCGAGCCAGGTGCGCTGGCCTTTGCGGGGCCGAAACGTGAAGAACTCCTTGAAGATTTTCTTGTGGGTGATGATCCCGCTGACCAAGGCGACGAACATCACCATCGCCGCCAGCGAGGCCAGCCAGCGTCCCCACGGGTAGGGCATTTGTAGCTGGAAGTGGAAGCGATAGAAAAACTCTCCGCCGCTGCTTTCGCGCGCCTGCACCGGCACGCCGCTCAGCGAATCGAGCGACTTGCGCTCGAACCGGCCCTTGGCGTTGGTCCAGCTCACGGCGAGTTCCGGCGTGCGCTCGTCCGGCAGATTGATGAACCAGCGACGCGCATCGCCGGCATTCTGTTGCAGCCATTGCTGCGCTCGATCGACGCTGGCGGCAGCGGAAACCTGATGAGGCACGATTTCAGGCTGCATCCACTGGGTGATTTCCTCTTTGAAATACGACAGCGTGCCGGTCAGGAAAATGGCGAAGAGCAACCAGCCGAACGTCAATCCCGCCCAGGTGTGCAGCCAGGCCATCGCCTGCCGGAAGCCTTCCTTCACAACAGCCACCTTGAGACCGCGTACAGCGCTGCCAGCGCGGCGCTCGGCAACAGCAGGCCGAACCATGCTCGCCAGGCAGAGCGGCACGCAAAGCACCAGAGCACGGCGGGCAGATAAACCAGGAAAGACACTGTCATTGCCAGCACCACGGCTTCAGCACGAACCAGCGGAAGAAACCGCGCCAGACAGATACTCGCCAACGCGGTCAGCAGGTAGCCGCCGATCAACGCTGCGACAACGCGAGACGCCACCGACATTCGCCAGCGCACCGACACGCCGGCCCGCGACCTCTTGCGTGCGCGTCCTTCTGCGGTTGGCGCGCCTGCCTGTGCGGCACTCATCAGAGAGCGCCCGCGAAGAAACAGTCACTGCGCAATGGCATCGGCAAACGCGCGTCGCAAACAAGGCGAAAGAAGGTCATGGTCATCGGACGTCGGGAAAAGAACGCAATATTAATGATAAATATTCTCATACGCAAAAGACTCTGACAGAATCGCCCGCATTTCTGGCGCATCCGCGGGTTACATCCACACATGTCCACCGCCCATCCCTCCCTCAACCAAACCGTAGAAGGTCTGTACGGCGCTCATCACAGCTGGCTGACAGGCTGGTTGCGGCGTCGTCTGGGGTGTCCGCACAGTGCGGCGGATCTGGCGCAGGACACGTTCGTCAAAGTCTTGCTGGCCAGAGAAACACCGAAACTGATCGAGCCTCGCGCGTTCCTGACCACCGTCGCCAGACGCGTGCTGTGCAACCACTTCCGGCGTCAGGAACTGGAACGGGCCTATCTTCAGGCGCTTGCCGAGTTGCCGGAGGCGTTTGCGCCGTCTGAGGAAGAACGGGCGATCATCCTGGAAACCCTCGTCGAGCTTGATCAACTGCTCGATGGCCTGCCGTCGTTGGTCAAACGTGCCTTTTTGCTGGCTCAGGTCGACGGCCTCACCCATGGCGAAATCGCGGCGCGGCTGAATATTTCCGTCGCAACGGTCAAGCGCCACCTCACAAAAGCAGCGATGCGCTGCTATTTCGCCCTGTGAGCGCGCAACACAGCGGGCTGGGCGCGGACTCGATGAATCGCCCCGACATCTCCCCGCAGGTTGCAGAGCAAGCGGTCAACTGGCTGATGGAGATGCAAAGCGGCAGCCTGGATTCGGCACGCCAGCAAGCTTGGCAGTCGTGGTTGAACAGCCACAGCGACCATCAACGGGCGTGGGCTCACATCCAGCGGGTCAATCAGCGCCTGAACGGGCTTTCTTCACCCTTGGCCCATGCCGCGATCAATGCGCCGACCCACAGTCGTCGTCAGGCGCTGAAACTCTTGCTGATGTTGGGCGCGGGGTCTGTGGCGGCCTGGGGCTTGCGCAACCCGCTGGATCTGCCGCCGCTGCTCGCCGATTACCGCAGCGGCGTGGGTGAGCAACGCAACGTGGCGCTGGCTGACGGCAGTCAGGTACGGCTCAACACCGATTCAGCCCTGGATGTCCGATTCGATAACGATCTGCGCCTGATCAGGCTGCTCACGGGTGAACTGCTGATGACGGCAGCGGCAGATGCACGCCCGTTGAATCTGCTGACCGCTGAGGGCCGTCTGCGCATCATCGACAGCGGCACGCGTTTCAACGTGAGGCAACTGAGCGGTCGCACCCAATTGGCCGTGTTCGCCGGCAGCATCGAGCTGACCCCGCTCGCTGCCGTGACCGCGCCGCTGCAGGTGAAAGCGGCGCAGCAGGTCGTATTCACAGGGGAGCGGTGGGACGCATTGCGTGCGGTCGACACCGGCAGCGGCGCCTGGGCCGACGGCATGCTGGTCGCCTCGCACATGCGCTTGAGCGACTTCCTCGCCGAGCTGGGCCGCTACCGGCGCGGTCGTCTGAACTGCGACCCGAATGTCGCCGACCTGCTGATTTCGGGCAGCTATCCGCTCAAGGACAGCGAGCGGATTCTGGACATGCTGGAAATCGCGCTCCCCGTGAAAGTGCAGCGCTTCACCCGCTATTGGGTGAACGTCGAGCGCAGGGCCTGAGCGAGCCCGCAGCGATTTCCAAATTTTTTTCATATTCGGTGAGCTGTTTTCAAGGCTCGCGTGACAGACAGGAAAAGCACCTTTTATCCGTCTTCTCAAAGGACTCCTGCATGTCATCCAGCTCGCTTCCCCCGACGCCTCTCACGCGCGCACTGCGCCACGTTCTCTTCGGCGCAGGCCTGTCGATCAGCGCAGGTTCACTGGCATGGGCGGGCGACGCACCCGCAAAGACCTGGCACATTGCGCCCAGCGAACTGGAAACCGCGCTCAACCAGTTCGGCCGTGAAGCAGGTGTTCTGATTTCCTACGGTTCCAGCATGACCAGCGGGCTCAGCACGCGGGGACTGGAGGGCAGCTACACCGACGAGCAGGCGTTGGTGCGCCTGCTGGACGGCACCGGGCTGCAGGCGATAAGCGACGGGCAAGGCGGCTTCACCCTGCAACCTCAGGCGTCCGCTCAGGCGGGTGGCATGATTGAGCTGGGCGCATCGAGCGTGGTCGGCGACTGGCTCGCTGAGGCCCGGCAGGTCAACGTATTCGAACATCCAGGCGCGCGGGATGTGATCCGTCGCGAGGAATTCGAGCGTGTCGGCGCGACGTCCGCGCGTGAAGTGCTCAATCGCATTCCCGGCGTGAACGCTCCGGAGAACAACGGCACTGGCAGCCACGACATGGCGCTGAACTTCGGCATTCGGGGCCTGAATCCGCGCCTTGCGGCGCGGTCGACGGTGCTGATGGATGGCATTCCAGTGCCGTTCGCCCCTTACGGGCAGCCACAACTGTCGTTCGCGCCGGTCAGCATGGGCAACATGGACGCGGTGGACGTGGTACGCGGCGGCGGCGCTGTGCGCTATGGCCCGCAGAACGTCGGCGGCATCGTCAACTTCGTCACCCGCGCGATCCCCGAAACCGCGACCCTGAAGGGCGGTGTCCAGACCGAAACCAGCCCGTCGTCCAGCCATGACGGTTTCAAGACCACCGGCAACCTGCTTGCCGGTGGCACCGGCGCTAACGGCCTGGGCGGCGCGATTCTCTATTCCGGGGTCCGCGGCGGCGACTGGCGCGAGCACAGCGATACTCAAATCGACGATTTGATTCTCAAGGGCAAGTACCAGATCGACGACGCCAACAGCCTCAACGCCGAAGCGCAATATTACGAGGGCGAGGCCGACATGCCCGGCGGCCTGAGCGCGGCCGACTACGACGACGACCCTTACCAGTCGACACGACTGAAGGACAAGTTCTGGGGACGTCGCACCCTGTTCAACCTCGGGTACCGCTATCAGGAAGACGCACGCGAGTTTACCGTCAACAGTTTCTTCACCAAGACCCTGCGCAGCGGCTATCTCGACCAAGGCTCCTTCGTCTCGCTGTCACCGCGCGAGTATTGGGTGCGTGGCCTTGAAACGCGGTTCTCCCAAGGCTTCGGCCTGGGCCCGACTCAGCACGAGGTCGGCGTGGGGTATCGCTATATCAACGAGGCAGGCCACGAACTGCGCTACCGAGAGAATGTGTCGCTGAACCTGCTGCCAAGTACGGCCAGCACCAATGATCGGGATACCCGAGGCTCGACGGAAGCGCACGCCTTCTTCATCGATGATCGCATCGACATCGGCCGATGGACGCTCACACCGGGCATCCGCTACGAGATGATCGACTCAGCGCAGAACAACAACCTGACGCACGTCAAATATCAGGGTGATTACAACACCGCCCTGCCCGCTCTGAATGTGCTCTACCACCTGACCGACAACTGGAACCTCTACGCCAACACCGAGGGGTCGTTCGGCTCCGTCCAGTATGCCCAGATGCCAAACCGGGTCACCGGCGGTGAAGTGAAACCGGAAAAAGCCCGTACCTGGGAACTGGGCACCCGCTATGACAACGGCAACCTGCGGGCGGAAATCGGCGCGTTCCTCATCAATTTCGACAACCAGTATGAGAGCAACCAGACCAACGATACGGTGATCGCGAGAGGTGAGACGCGCCATCAAGGCATCGAGACCAGTATCAATTACGCACTGGACGGTCTGAGCCCGCTGCTTTCGGGCTTCGATGTATACGCCACCTACGCGTATGTCGATGCAACCATCCGCGAAGATGGCCCGAACAAGGGCAATCGTGTGCCGTTTTCGTCACGTCACAAGGGCACGCTGGGCATCGGTTACACAGAAGGTCCGTGGAAGTTGAATCTGGACAGCGCCTATCAAAGCAGCCAGTTCGCTGACAACGCCAATACGTCCACTGAAAGCGCGGATGGCAGCAACGGTCGGATACCCGGTTATATGGTGTTTGGAAGTCGTGCCTCATACGATTTCGGTCCGCAGATGTCGGACCTCAACGTGGCGGTCGGCGTGAAAAACATGCTTAATCACGAATACTTCACGCGATCGTTCGAGGACAACAACAAGGGGAAATACGTCGGCGAGCCCCGCACTTTATACGTACAAACTTCGGTGTCTTTCTGACAATTCGCTGCCAACTTCCGCTAATTGCTACGGGATCAGATCATTGATCGTGCTCTCGTAGCATCTGCCGCGACATCTGAAAAGTCGATTCTGCAATGAAATATTTCTTTCGTTTGGGGGGTTGAATTGTTCATCCACAGGCGCCAACACTGTGAGTGAGGGCAGACGAAAATCCACCTTCGTCGAGACTCTCCCGAGCAAGCCAAAGTAAGGGAAGAACTATGCAAATCCAGGTCAACAGCGATAACCACATCGAAAGCAGCATCCGACTGGAGGAGTGGGTACGAACCACCGTTGAAAGCACGCTCGACCGCTACGATGAAGATCTCACCCGTGTTGAAGTTCACATCCGCGATGAGAACGGCGACAAGCCCGGCCCGCATGACATTCGCTGTCAGATGGAGGCCCGGCCCAAAGGACACCAACCCATTTCCGTGACCCACAAGGCCGATTCACTGGACCAGGCCGTTGACGGCGCAGCGGTGAAACTCGATCACGCACTGGAGCATCTGTTCGGCAAACTGCGCAGCAAACGAGGCGGTGTTTCCTCCGCAGGCGCTACGCGAAACGAAGACTCGGACAACCCCGACGCCCTGTTGCAGGAAGAATTTCTGGAAAAAGACGAGGCATTGCACGGCTGACCGAATCGTCCGTCCATCGACGGACGCTCAGATCAAATTGAAAAGGCGGACCTGTGAAAGCAGGTCCGCTTTTTTATTACAAAAAAATGACCCGTCGAGTTCGGCAGTCGCGCACACAAAACAGGCGCAACGTGCACAAATGGTGCTTGAAAAGTTATCAGCAGGCATTGGGCTATTACTTAATCATTAATTAAAAGCGACAGTCCGATGCCCACATTCGACGCTGAATGGGTTCATTACACGTGGCATGCGCCGTTTCAGGCAACTGGCCCAAACCATGCAAGCTTCGTATCGTCGAGCTTACAAACCACTGCAACCCTCGCCCCCTCTGGCTCGACGGGCAGCACACTCGCTCAAACCGAGGGCGCTTCAGCGGATTACTTCTGGAAAAACCGTTACTTCAGCGATAACGGCCAAGGCAGGAATTTTCTACCGTTGATCGGCTTCGAGAACTAAAGGGACAGCCCCCCAGTCAATTTATGCAGATCGATAAACAGGTAACAGGCCATGGACAATCCGTTTCAACAGATCACTGATGCGTTCCACCCGGACTACCGGGTCAATCTGAGTATCCAGGGCCTCGACGGCACCATCATGCTGACGCTCTCCAACGAGTCCGGTGTGGTCGCCAAACGCTTGATCAGCCCCGAACAACGAAATTCACCCAAGCGTCTGCGTCGCTTGATCGAAAGCGTGCAGTTCGGCATCGCGATCGAACAGGGTCACAGCGCAATCAAGATCCTGGCTGCAATGACTGACGGCGACCTCAAGCAACTGGCACCGCCCCCGTCACGCAATCATTTCCTCAACCGCCCTCAGTTGAATGTGGGTATCTGATCCGGGTCTCACCAGCATGATGCGAATCTGACGGAGGCGGTCTTCATTCCCCGCCTCCTGCTTCGCAGACCTCCGACCGCTGTCCGTCGTGACGGTATCAAATCTCGCCCTTCTCCTCGATCACCGCACCTTTGGTCTTGCCATGCGGGTCCGGCACTTTCACCGACGGGAATTGCGACGACGCATAGCGCACCACCAGAATCGCAAACGCCAGCAGCAGGATTGCCCCGCTCAGGTATACGACGCCCAGATCCGGCGGCGCATGGTGCGACACATCAGAAATCAACAGCCGAGTCAGCGCCGTGATTGCGACATAGATCAGAAAGCGGACGGGCATGTGGTTGGTCTTGAAATAGATCCCCACCATCGCGCCCAATTCCAGGTAGATGAACAGCAGCAGGATGTCATCGACCGTGATGTGGCCTTTTTCCAGCATGCCCAGAAATGCCATGACCGCCGCCCAGGCAGTCACCGCGCCGATGGCGAACAGCGCCAGGTAATGGAAGGTCTCGACGAACAGATTGCCCAGTGACTCGGCGCAGCTGTGTACGTGCTGACGGAGAGATTCGGCCCAGTTGATTTTCACGATGAACTTCCTTGAGTGATCCGGAACGGATGATGCCGCGCGTTCGTGACGCGCAGATTGCCAAGCATTAAAGAGGCCATCGGCTATGGTTGAGAACGTGACCGGATGTCGCAAGGCACATCCATGGACCGGAAATTACGTATGAATTGCCACTACCCAAGCCGCGTCGATTCCCTTATGCTGCGCACTGTATAAAAACACAGTATCCGAGACAGACCGAATTCGTGAAGGCACAGGTCCGTAGCGGAGCCTGAGAGCCTTTCGCGATGTGCCAAACCCGCCTGGCACGCGATACAAGGGCTTGATGCCAGCGGTTGCGCTGTACCTGTTGGCCAGCATGAAGCGCCGAGCACATGCTTCCTTTTACAACACTGGACAAACGACGAGGCCAAAATGGCTGTTGAAACCCTTTACCGCAGTACCCGCGATTTGGAGACTACGTTCGTGGACCGCAAACTCGCTGATGCCCATGATCAAATGCTGGAGCTTGCAGAGCTGCTGACCGACGTTCTGATGAAGAACGTGCCAGGGCTTTCTGAGAAGCATGCGGAAGATGCGAGCATCTATATGGCGAAAAACCGAGCGATTTTTGCAGCGGCATTCAAGAACAATGCAAGCGCATTGAGCGAGCTGGGTGAAGCGCCGGCAAGCGAAGACTGACGGGAAAACAGGCGCCCGCCACTTCCTCGGTCATCCGGTCAGCCGGCACTGGCGGATCTACGCCGCCCAGTGCCGACGTGCCGCTCTGTCGAGATTTACTCCGGTTGTTCCAGCGCTTCGACCAGCGCTTTGAAGAATCGCGCCGCTTCACCGCCGGTCACCGCGCGATGATCGAAGGTCAATGACAACGGCAGCACCGGATGCACGACAACCTGGCCTTGCACGGCCACCGGTTCCTCACGAATCCCGCCTGCGCCAATGATCGCCACTTGCGGCGGCACCACGACCGGGTTCGCGTAGCGTCCAAACAATGTGCCGAAGTTCGACAGCGTGATGGTCGCTCCCATCATTTCTTTCGCGGGAATCGAACGTGCCTTGACGTCGGCTCGCAGTCGACTCAAGCCCTCCTTCAGATCCGCTGGCTGACGATTACCGACATCGCGCAACACCGGCACGAACAAGCCATCGGGCGTGTCCACGGCGATACCCAGATCAAGGCTGTCGTGGTGTTTGATCGACAGCGACTTGCCGTCGAACCAACTGTTCAGTACCGGCTCAACCTTGCAGGCCGCCGCCATCGCCTTGCCAATGCGGATCAATGGATCACGCGCCGAGCCCCAGCGATGCAGATCGGCATCGCCGAAGATCGTGACCGGCACGACCTGCGCGTGGGATCTGGCCATGTTCAGCGCCATGCTGCGACGCACGCCACGCAGCTTTTCGCCGCCGAATTTGTCCCGCTCCGCCTGCGAAGCACTTTCGACATCCGCGCGGGTAATCAGCCCATCGCTGCCCGACCCGCTCAATGCGGCAAGGTCCACGCCCAGTTGCCGCGCCAGCTGGCGAACGGCAGGCGTCGCGCGGGTGGACATGTGCTCACGGGTCGAGGGCGCAGCGCCTACATAAAACGCGTCTTCATGACTGCTGCCACCGCCTTCCAGCCGCCCGACCACCGTGCCCGCATCACCTTCGCCCTCGAAGGCCATCAGCGGCTCACCGACATGCAGGATATCGCCATCGTCCCCGTACACTTTTGCCACGACACCGTCATATGGCGCGGGGATGTCGACGATGGCCTTGGCCGTTTCCACGGAAACCACCAATTGATCGGCTTTGACGGTGTCTCCTGCCTTGACGTGCCATTCGACGATTTCCGCTTCCTGAAGACCTTCGCCCAGATCGGGCAATTTGAAGTATTTCATCGCAAGCCTCCTGGGCTGTCAGGCGAAGTTCAGCGCGCTGTCGCATGCCATGAGAATGTCCTCGACGCTGGGGATATACAGCTGCTCCAGGCGATACAACGGCGGCGGAATATCAGGCGCGGTGACCCGTTGAATCGGCGCTTGCAGGTCGAGAAAAACCCGCTCGTAGAGCCCTGCTGCGATGTCTGCGCCCAGCCCGCCGGAGCGCGGCGCTTCGTGAACGATTACGCAGCGCCCGGTTTTCCGCACCGACGCTTCGAGGGTGTCCAGGTCCAGCGGCTTCACGCATGCCACATCGATCACCTCGGCCCCGATGCCTTGCTCAGCCAAGGCGCCGGCGGCCTGCAGGGTTTCATGGACGCTTGCGCCCCAACTGATCAACGTGATGTCGCTGCCCTCCCGCAGAGTGAAACAAGTGTCCAGCGGCAGGCGTTTACCGTCGTCGACGAGCGTTTGCGGGTTCATGCGGTAGAGCCTTGTCGGCTCAAGGAAAATCACCGGGTCGGGATCGTCGATTGCCGCCAGCAGCAGGCCGTAGGCTCGTGCCGGAGAGGACGGAATGACCACCCGCAAGCCCGGCACATGGGCGAACATCGCTTCGGTGCTTTCGCTGTGATGTTCGGGCGCGCGAATGCCCGCACCCATGGGCGAGCGCATCACCATCGGGCAATTGAGTCGACCGCGCGTGCGATTGCGCATGCGCGCGGCGTGGGACACAAGATGCTCCATGGCGGCATAGATAAACCCCATGAATTGAATCTCGACCACCGGTTTGAGCCCTTGCGCCGCCATGCCGACCGCCAGTCCGCCGAGCATGGTTTCAGCGAGTGGTGAATCGATCACGCGCTTGAATCCGAAACTCTCGCGCAGCCCTTGCGTGGCACGGAACACGCCGCCGTTGACCCCAACATCCTCGCCGAGCACGACGACGTTCTCGTCTTCGCTCATGGCGCGATGCATCGCCAGGTTCACGGCTTCCAGCAGGCTCAGTTTTTTGTCTGAGGGCTTTTCGTCCATCGCATTGTCATTCGCCATGATCAGCCCCTCCATTACGACGCGCCACGCGCTCCAGAAACCATTCACGCTGATCCGCCAAAGGTGCAGGCCATTGTGCGTAGACATGATCGATGACCGATTCGGCCGGTTGATTCCCTGCGCGGTCGAAGTTATCCACAGACTGCTGGACCAGGCCCTGGTATTCGGCGATCAGCGCCTGCTCCCGGCCTTCGTCCCAGACGCCCTGACTGGCCATGAACGACTGCAGCCGTTTGATCGGCTCTTCCTGCCACGCCTGCTTCACTTCCTCGGCGGCGCGGTAGCGGGTGGCGTCGTCCGCGGTGGTGTGATCACCCAGCCGATAACTCAGGCACTCCAGCAACACTGGCCCTTTGCCTTTGCGAGCCCGCTCCAGCGCAATCTGCATCCGGTCGTAAACGGCCAGCATGTCGTTGCCATCTACCTGTTCGCCATGAAAGCCGGCGCCAATGGCCTTTTGCGCGAGCGTGGGCGCGCCGCACTGAATCCGGCGCGGGACTGAGATCGCCCACTGGTTGTTGTTGATCACGAACACGACCGGCAATTGCCATGCGCCCGCGACGTTCAACGCCTCCAGGAAATCACCTTTGCTGGTTGCGCCGTCGCCACACGTGGTGACGGCCACTCGATGCTCGCCGCGAATCTTGAATGCGCTGGCGACGCCGCAGGCATGCAGCGCTTGTGTCGCAATCGGCACGCAGAGCGGGAAGTCCTGCGCCACGGCGGGTTCGGCGTAGTCGCTGCCGCGTTCGTCTCCGCCCCAGTACAAAAGAATCTCTTCCATGCGCACCCCGCGCATCAACTGCACGGCGGTGTCGCGGTAGTAGGGAATCAGCACGTCTTCCGGGTGCATCAGGCTGCCGATCGCCACGCCGATCGCTTCCTGGCCCAGGGTCGGGGCGTAGGTGCCGATGCGTCCGGTGCGTTGCAGGGCAACGGCTTTCTGGTCGAAGAGCCGGGTCAGGACCATCTGCCGATAGAGACGCGTGAGAAGGTTGAAGTCATCGGCCCAAGGGGGAAGTTCTCCGGTCAGGCGACCGTCGGGGGACAGATAACGGGTGTACGCAAGCTCGATCTTGTTATTGGACATTGCACACTCCTGAGCACGCGGCGGCGCCATGGCGATGCACGCGTGATGGTCAACACTCGCCACTTGTGGTCGCGAGCTTGGTTCGAACAGCTCCGGTGAGGCGCTTATTCGAGGTTCAACAGGCGTTCTGCCAACGCATCGGCAACCCGCGCGGGTGAGCGCTTCTCGGCCTGGGCGTGGGCAAATACTTCAGTCAGCCTTGTTCCTATCTGCGACAGGTGCGCAGTGATGGTGCCTGGCTGTTCTCCCTGATGCTGAAGGGCGACGTAAATAAGGCCGCCGGAATTGATCACATAATCGGGTGCATAGAGGATGCCCCGCGCCTCCAGTTGATCGGCAATGGCGGGGCAACTCAGTTGATTGTTGGCGCCCCCGGCCACGGCGGCGCAGCGCAGTTTGGTGACGCTGTGGCTGTTGAGGACGCCGCCAAGGCCGCAAGGCGCGAGGATGTCGCACGGCGTGCTGAGCAGCGCTTCGCTGGCGATCGGTTTGGCGCCCAGCTGTTCCATGGCCAGTTGCACCTTGCCGCTGTCCAGGTCGGCGACCAGCAATTCGGCCCCAGCGGCGTGCAGTTGCTCGGCAAGTGCATAGCCGACATGCCCCAGCCCCTGAATCGCCACGCGCAGGCCTTCCAGGTTATCGCTGCCCAGTCGCGCCATTGCGGTGGTGCGGATGCCGGCGTACAGGCCAAGCGCGGTGTGCGCGGAAGGATCGCCCACCTCGGTGGTGCTGGTCACGTGCTGGGTATATTGGGCGATGCAGTCCATGTCTTCGCTGGACGTCCCGCTGTCCATGGCCGTGATGTAACGACCATCGAGTGTCTGAATGAAGCGACCGAAGGCTTCGAAGAGCGCCGCGCGATCGGGAACGTGGGCAGGCCGCATGATGACCGCCGTTCCGCCGCCCAGAGAAAGCCCGGCGAGCACAGCCTTGTAGCTCATGTTCCTCGCCAGTTGAATGGCATCCTCAATCGCGCTCTCTTCATTTGGATAGGCGAGATAACGACAGCCTCCCAGGGCCGGCCCCTTCCGGCTGCTGTGAATGGCGATCACCGCTTTGAGGCTGGTGCGCGGATCGACGATCAGGTGCAACGACTGCACGCGTGAGCTTTGCATGAGAGCGAACATAGGCCGTGCTCCCGTTCTTTTTTGTATTGGCGAGTATAGGCGCTGCCAGAAAAAACGATGGCCAGGTGCGGCATATCCAGACGACCAGTCTGACCGGCGATCCTTGAAGCACCGACGGGCAATCAACACTGGACGAAGCCTGCCACCAAGGCTACAACGAGGATTCAAGAACCAGATTTCGGACGCCTGATCCGGCCGGAGAAGTCGATGAATCCTCGCCAGTTGTGCATCGCCTGCCTGCAACGTACGCCACCGGCGACGTTCGAAGCGGCGATGTGGATATCCGTTGAGCACGATGCAACCTTTGATCTGGAGCAGACGCGCGAGCAACTGTCCGTGCTTGAACGAACCGTCAGCGCGGCACTGCCCATGCTGCCCTCTTCGGAGCTGGCGCAGCCGCTGTTGCGACAGCTCGCCACGTATGGTTTTCAACTGGACGATGCCGCTCAGCCCAAACCCCAGGCGGCGTTGTTGCACAAGATCATCGAACGCCGCCGAGGTCAGCCATTGGGGCTTGCACTGATTGCACTGGAGATTGCCCGAAGGCTCGAGATTCCGCTGGAAGGGGTCAACTTCCCCGGGCACTTTCTGTTGCGTGTGCCGGGTGCCGATCACACGCTCGATCCCTGCGGCGGCAGGCGGCTTTATCCCAAGGATTGCAGAGAGTTGCTGTTGCGCCAGTTCGGCCCAGACATGCCGCTGCGCGCCGAGCACATGGTCATGGCGACGCCGGTGGCGATGCTTCAGCGGCTGTCGCGCAACCTGCGGCATCTGCACCAGATCAACGACGACCTGATCGCCTCACTCAAGGATGCCAATCGCGTGATGGAGCTGGGTCAGGCCAACACCAGCGATTACCTCGCTCGCGCCAGCCTGTACCAGAATCTTGAATGCCCCCAGGCCGAACGTTTCGACCTGGAGTATGCGTTGCTGTTAAGTGATGATCCGGTACAACGGGTGCGGCTGACTCAGCGTCTTGGCCAACTCCCCGGCGATCGGGTCGTTCACTGAAGCATCATGCAAGCGCGTGGGAAAAGCCACGCGCGGTGACCAAACCATCAAATGATCAAGCCGCCCCGGGCCATGCTTGAGGTGACGGCCTTGAGCCCGATGCTTTTGAGAATAGTCTGGGTGCCCTGGCTCAACGCCCGGACCCCATCGCCAGCCAGCAGAAGGCCACTCACCGCAAAGACCAGATACGGCAACGCGGTCGCACGATCGCCGTAGCTGTAGGCAATTGCGCCACGAAAGAAACTGACGCCGCTTGTCACCACGCCCCAGGCGATGCCCGCCAGTGGAAAGGGCAACAGAAGAATGGTGCCGGTCCATCTCACGACCGTGTACAGCACCTCCGCCCATTGCTCTGCAGTGCTGGTGGTCTGGGCATCCACGTCGAAGATCATGCGCCCCAACATCGTGTCGTACAGCTTGTACACATCGGTGATGACGTCATCGGCAGACACCATCGGCTGAAGGACCTTGATCGACTCCGGGTCACGCTTGAGCCCTCGTGCCATCTGCTCGTAGAGCGTGCCGACGCTGGGTTGGCCCTTGTAGGAAACCCGGTGATAGTAATAACTGCGCATCTCATGGGATTCGAGCAACTGAAGGTAATCGGTGACTGGCCGGAACGACACGCCATCCGGTGCGTCAGGGGTGTAGAGCAACTTGAATTGGGGATCGTCGGAGTTGAAATCCCTGAAGATGTACACGCCCTGGACAATGTGACCGGCGAGGCGGAAGGGAGACATCGCACGGCCTCGATTACGCTCCCTGAGCAACACATCGCTCGCCAGCACGTCTTCATCCAGCCCGACGATCATGTCGACCAGCCAACGATATTGCTGTTGGTTCAATGAGCCGTCGAGGAAATGAGAAATGGCGGCGCGGCGCATCTGAAACTGCGTGCGCATGCCCATCAGCGCGCGACGATGTGCGTATTGAGGATGGCTGGCGTTCAGAAAGTCGCTCTTGAGGTAGGCGATATAGCGCGCGCCCAGGTTGGCCTTCCTGAGTTGCTGATCGACGAACTGAACGAAATACAGCGGCCAGTCCAACGGGTTTTGCCCTACAGATGAATACATGGGCGCTGTCGGTCTGTAGGCGTATTGATCGGAATAGCCCTCCGCCATCAAGCTGGTGAGCGTACGCAGATGGGTGTACTCACTGAAGTCAGGCGAGTCGGTATAGGCCGTATTGTGGACATCGAAGTACAGCGTGTCCGGGTCGATCGAGTCATTGATGCCGTCGGCTTGCAAGTACTCATCGAAAGCGGCTCGGGTTTCGCGAACGACGAAATCCTTGTATGACAGCAGGCCTCTGATCGACCCTCTGAACTCCCTGTCCAACCATTCCAGACGCGCATCGATAAACGCCAGCGTGCGACGGTTGGCGAAGGCGGTTTCATTCCTGAGTCCCAGAACGTCCGCGTCCTGCTGGTTCAGGGCGCGATCGACCTTGTGGCTGATCAAACTCAGCAGGTTCAGTTCGTAAGGCTGTACAGCCAGAGCCTCGAACGAAACACTTTCGCTGCTCCAGAGACTGGGTTTGAGCTGGATGGCTTGCATGAAGGATTCAGGATCGTTGCCATTGTGTTCGGCGACCTGATCGGTCACGTAACGCCTGCCCGCCTCCGTTGCGGTCCACCCACCGACTTCGTTGGCAATCTGCTGCCAGGAACCTTCGAACAAATCTTTGCCCGCAGGCGCGCCCGGTGCATACAAGACAAAGTGTGCGTCACTCCCCAGGCCGTCGCAGAACACGATCGCATCCTTGAATCGTGTGCCGGTGGCGGCCAGCGAAAGACTGCCCATCCTGAGCGGCGCTTGAGTGAGTGTCACGTCTGCGCGCACGCCTCTCACCCATTCTTCGCTGCGCGCATCACGCAGATGCCCTTGCATCACGGCGCCACAGACGCTCAGCGCCAGAGCACTGTCGCGCATGTGAACCAACGCGCGCTGAACGCTCGCTTGCGAATAGCGGTCCCTGAGCATCTGCGCATAGCGACGCTGAACGTCGACTTGAGTGACCAGATCGACGACGAATCCGAAGTCAAACAGCGGGTTGGACTTGCCCGCCGGCAACTCGACGATGCCATCCTGAGAAGCGAAAGGAAGCCCGGAAATGGCGAAATCGAACAACGACTTCTTGTAACGCGTGCTGATCGTTCCACTCTTGAGCGCGACTTCATCCGGCACGCTGACCATGACCTGACGAGGATCGACGCTGTAACCCAGGCGCTCCAGGACATACGTATCGATTTCTTTCAGTCCGAACGTTTCCAGCGACTCGAGGCCTGTAAACATGCTGTCGACGGCCTCGCGACGCTTCTGGTGTTCGGCCTCCAACAGCAAGTATTCCTCGCGATGTGCCGGGTCAGCGTATGTGAACCAGCCCGGCCTGAAGCTTTCGTTCGCCTGCACCGTCAGGGCTTTCACGCGGTAGCCCAGTGCGTCGCTCAGGGCGACAGCAGGCTGACCGTGCTCCATGCGATCGAGGAACACCGAGAGCTGTGCATCATTGCGCGCTTGGGTGAGCAGGTAGTTGAAATCATGGACCTGTCTGTTCAGCAAGACGTCCATCTGCCGGCGCAGAATGGGTTCACCCAGCGGCACGGGATGAAACGTCCCTTTGAGCGCGACTCCCTGCTCGACTTGCTGTCGCAGCGGCGCAGGCAGGCAGCCGAGCAGATGCTCATCGCGCGAAGGGCCTGCGAGTCGGTGGCTCAATGTTTCGGTGAGTACGCTGAGCGAGTCTATCCGCTCCATGCCTTTGCCCGGGATCAGCAGAAACACGGCCGATGCGTCTTCGTCGGACGCAGGCTGCTCGATGGCAATCAGCGGTAATTCCCAGGTATGGCCCTCGTTGGTCAAAAGGTTGATCGAAAAACCACCTTGCGGCACATCGTCGTCCAATGCCTGGAGGACATGTTCTTTTTCGCTCAACGTGATGGCTTGAGTCGCGCAGTGAATCTGCGCCTCGCACTGCAAGGCCAGGGTCTGCTGATCAGTGATGATTTCTCGACGTTTCGCCGTTCGAGAAGCGTCATCCGGCCTGACGTGCTGGGCGTTCCAGAAGGCGTGGATCTGCCCTTCGAAGCGTGCCGGCAACACGTCCACAAGCTGACGCACGGCGCTGGTGATGCGCTTCGTTTCATCGGAGGAAAACCTGTAAAGATCGGCGACCGAATCGTGCCGCTGATAAAACTGAAGGCCTGGTTCTTCGAGAAAGGCATGACCATGAATCATCCCGTGAAGCAGCGCGTCAGTGAGCGACAGAGACTTCACGCCGCTATCGGTGGCGCTGTTCAAAAAGATGCTGTCGGGGTTGGAAATCCGCGTGCCGCGAGGCAAAAAGCCTTGCAGAAGGTCGAAAGCCACAGCCCGAAGCGAGGGCGCATTGTTCATCAGATCAATGCAGCACGCCGAGGCGCCTGCGAGTTTTGCCAGTTGGCCAGTCACGTCACCCAAAGTGCTGGCGTGCAGGTTCGCTGTTTGAGCAGGTTTATAAGAGAGGTCGTTCATTTGAAGCTCCAAGGTAGGCTGCTCGCCCCGCCAGGCATCCAGCCACGGCGGTGAAACGAACGAGCAGCAAAATGAGGCTCCATCAAACGTCATTGGCGGGTCACGACAGGGATAATTAAATATTTATTGCAGCCCCACGTGCTGACACAAACAGTGCGACGCTACACCAACGCCGTGACAGAAAGATCCTCAACCCGCACCCTTCAAGGGTTTCGCAAGAGCGCATTGTTGCCTCGTCCGTAAAGGTGCTTGTCTTAAACAGGTATGTTTCTTTTACCCGCCAATCTTCATTATTACGCCATCGACTCAGCGCCATTGTTTCCCTGCTTATGTTTATGCGGGATACGAGCTCGCTTAGTGAGTGTCATCGACGTTCGATTGTTCAGCTCCTGGATCTAACGTCTTGTTTAGCCGCTGCCGCTGCAGCGGCTTTTTTTTGCTTTCAATATATCCAACGCAGCAGATTTTTCTCAGCTGAGGGTTGTTGGCGGTGATACGCAGCCCGTTGAAATACTCAGACCTGTCCTACGGCATTATTAGCTGCAGTCCTACGCGACCATCTGTTTAAACGTTAGTCATCGAAGCGTTTCGGATTCTGTGATCCGCGCAACGGTAATCAATGGATATGACTAATGGAGTTTCTATGAGCAAGAATAAAATCGCAGCATGTATGTTGATTGCTAGCCTGGGAGGCTTGGCTGGCACCGTCGTAGCCGAGCCCGTAGCAAACACCCAGAATTTCTGTACCAAACGCTCTGGGTCAATTCCAAGCGGAACGGTTCCCGCAGGTCAGCTACAAGTTATTTTTGGCCCTTACAGGGTCAGTTGTGGGACCACCTCACACCATTTCAATGTGAGGGGTGCATCGGGGCAGCTGCCAGTCATTGTCCAACAGCATCGAGGGGGCAACTGGTCATCTGTGACAACGCCTGGTTACAGTCCTTCGGGACATTATGGGGCCGGTACGTTCAGGCTGGTATTGGATAATTCGAGGGGGCGAAGCTCTGTGAGCTACACGGGTAGCTTTACCGTGCCAATGTAAGTCAGTCGACCTGGGTCGCACGGAAGCGGCTCAGGTCACTTCAGTTTATTGGGGATCAGACACGTATGTTCACCAACGACATCTTGCGGGGCGCCTTGGCGTATTCTTCAAGCGCCATCATGACCGCGATCGATGTTTTCAACTCTACAAGTGCTCCTTTGGCAGCTACGTTGCCTTCGTAAATCACGTCCGACAATACGCCAAGTTCCCTTTCGAAAAAAGCGTAGGCGTCGACTTCCCTGTCCATGCCAATCTGTTTTCCCATGGCGTCAAATTGCACATCGATGCCAGCGAAAACGCCGACAAGATCACCGTCAATGATTCCGCGATCAGCCAGGATCATCGCGATATCTCGCAGCTCCGTGTAACTGGTTTTTCTAGGATCAAATCCGGTCAGGCTGATATTCAGGCCTTCGAGCTTTTTGCTGTTGGAAATATTCTCGTCGGCCCAATACTGTCGGACCTTCTGCTTGACCGACTCTTCATTGGGGCTAAGGCCTGACTTGACGTCGAACTGCTTGTCGGGAACAGCGACATACACTTTCAGTCGTTCATGCACTTTGTTCAGATTTCCGATCATACATCCTCCAGAGATCATATCGATTTCTCTGAATTGATCGGAAAGCTACAAGCAGAGTTGAGCCCAAAAAACTGAAGAAAGGGTCATTGCCTAATTTAGAGAAATAACCTACAGCTTCTCAAATAACTCTCCTACAAAAAACCGCCAATCCGATCCCTCGGACTGGCAGCTCCTCAGTCAGACAACGCCCTCAGCCCGGAAACTTTTGCAGGTTGGCCATCATTTCCTTCAAGGCTTCCACATTGTCGCCCGGGTGGACCGCGTCCTCGAAGTCGCTGATGGTTTGCCATTGGGCGGCGACGTCATCCGGGGTGAAGCCAGCGCGCGGATCGAAGCCAGCGCCCAGGCTACGTTCCCAGCGGACTTTGCCGATCCAGCCGCCACCGACTTCGTACAATCCAGAGGTGTCCTGGCATTGCTCACTGCCCAGATACACCACCAGCGGGCTGACCAGCTCCGGCTTAAGCAACTCGAAAACGCTCGCGGGAATCAAACCCTCGGTCATCCGAGTGCCGCCGGTGGGGGCGATGGCGTTGACCAGGATGTTGTTCTTGCGCCCCTCGATGGCGAGTGTGCGGGTCAGGCCGTAAAGTCCCAGCTTGGCCATGCCGTAATTGGACTGGCCGAAATTACCGTAGATACCCGAAGTGGAAGACGTGAAGATCACCCGACCGTAGTTCTGCTCCCGAAGGTGCGGCCAGGCAGCGCGCGTTACTTTGTAGGCCCCTTCGACGTGGACGCGATAAACCAGATCCCAATCGGCGTCTTCCATTTTCGCGAAGCTTTTGTCACGCAGAATCCCTGCGTTGTTGACCACCACGTCGATTCGGCCGAAAGCGTCCAGCGCGTTCTGTACGATCTTGTCGCCATCGGTGACCGAATCATGGTTGGCCACGGCCTGGCCGCCCTGCTCGCGAATTTCCGCCACGACCCGATCCGCCGCCGAGGCGCTCGCCCCTTCCCCGTGGGCAGACCCGCCGAGATCGTTGACGACGACTCGCGCGCCGTGGCGAGCGAACTGCAATGCATGCGCCCGACCAAGCCCCCCGCCTGCGCCCGTGACGATCACGACCTTGTCATCAAAACGTACGGTCTCACTCATAGTGCTCTCCCGAGGATGGTGCCGTTCACAGTGTGCCGTCCAGACAGGCGCTGGACAGCAGAAGACCTGGAACGCGCGAATCAGTCATCGAGTGTCGACCAGTCAGGCACCGGTCACAATCAACACGAGGCACTCTGAATGGTGCTCGATAACGCAACGGGATGATCAGGCTGGGGGGCGTTATGGACCGGACGCGGGGGCACGAGACACGTGCGCCGCTCAGCAATGTCGGCGCGAAACCGCTGGTAATGCCGCAACAGCAACGCCGGCGACTCGGTGTGAGGATAGCGGCCGATCCCGGGGATCAGCACTGCGTCGGCGGCGGGGATCAACTCGCGATACCGGTCGGCGGTCCGGGTCCCGACGTAAGGGTCGGCGACGCCGTTTATCAGGCGCATTGGCAGGGAAGTCTGCTGCATGGCCTGCACCCAGCGGTCGCGCTGGGCCAGACGCTCCGGGATGTAGGTGATCAGGCGGTTGAGAATGCGTTGCCCGCCGTTGCTGGTGATGAGGCTCCAGAAATCATCGAGTTCACTTTCGCTCGGCCGGGTGTCCGGACCGAAGATCCGGCTGAAGCCTTTGTCCAGACTGGCGCGGTCGAACAGGCGGGCCACCAGCCAGCCGAGCGGGCCCAGCAACCATTTGTGTACACGCCGCAGCCGATGGGTTTCGGGAAATAACACGCCGTTGAGAAACACGCAGCTGGCCATTTTGAAAAGGCCCTCGCCTTCTCGGGCCAGCAGTTCCTGAGCGACATTGCCGCCGTATTCATGCGCAAGGACATGAACCGGCTGGTTGACACCCAGATGGTCGAGCAACGCTTGCTGCAGGTCTGCCTGTTCCAGCAGGCTGTAGTCATGGTCGCGCGGCTTGGCCGAATCGCCGAAGCCCAGCATGTCGCAAGCGATCACGCGATACTGGCGCGAGAGCGGTTGCCAGAGGTAATTCCAGTCCCAACTGGCGGTCGGGAATCCATGCAACAGCAATAAAGGCTCGCCCTGCCCCGCGCTCCAGTAACGGATGACCTGTCCCTGAAACTCGAAATCATGCCCACGGGTGCGCCAGACACTGAGCGGGATTTCTGCAAGGCCCATTACAGGCCATATCCCGGCGAAAACTGGTCGAGTTTGCGCAGCAGCGCTGGCCACGCCAGATGCCCGCCCATGCCTTGGGCACTGCGCGTGACGCCGGCGATCATCGCTTTGGCTCCCGCCAGTATCTGTCCGTCGATGCCGATCAGTTCGGCACCGCTGCCTTGCGCCAGCACCTGAATTTCACACGCGCGCTGAAAAGTGAACATCATCAAGAAGGTGTCGGCGATGCTCGACCCGCAGGTCAGCAGCCCGTGGTTGTTGAGCATGAGAAAATTATTGCCGCTCAGATCCGCCTGCAGCCGGGCCTTCTCGTCGTGATTCAACGCGACACCTTCGTAACCGTGATACGACAGGCTGGCGAGGACGAAAAGCGCTTGCTGGCTGATGGGCAAAATACCTTGCTTCTGAGCCGAAACAGCGACGCCGGCCGCGGTGTGCGTATGCAGCACACAGTTCACATCGTGCCGCACCTCGTGCACCGCGCTGTGAATGGTGTAGCCGGCAGGGTTGATCTCATACGGACTGTCCATGAGTTTCTTGCCCGACTGATCGACCTTGACCAGGCTGGACGCAGTGATCTCGTGAAACATCAGACCATACGGGTTGATCAGGAAGTCTTCTGTGTCCGGCACCTTGGCTGAGATGTGCGTGAAGATCAGATCGTCCCAGCCATGCATCGCCACCAGTCGATAACACGCGGCAAGATCAACGCGGGTCTGCCATTCGGCGTCGCTGACCTGATCCTTCACGGGGCTGCTGGAAGAGCTGAGGGTATCGGTAAACACCTGGGCGACTTTCACGATCGGCGGTCCTCGGGCTGTGGCGTGCTCTCGTAGGCTCAGCAGTCTAGTCAGCCCCCAGCCGCGCGCTACTTGCCTTGGCAGCCACGTTAGTGGCCTGGCGAGTCACGAAAACCGGCAGCGCTCTGCAGCGCGTGCCTCAGAGCATCCACACCAAAAGCGGCGCCGCAAACAGATTCATCAAGCCGGTCAGCACCATGACCAGCCCGGCCACCGACCCTTCCTCGCCGCCGACCTCGCGCGCGCGGCTGACGCCGGCACCGTGCGCGCCCACGCCAAACAATGCGCCGCGCGCCAGGGCCGTGCGCAGCGGCAGCCATTTGAGCAACACGCCGCCAAGCGCCGCGCCGAAGACGCCGGTGCACATCACGAACACCGCTGTCAGCTCCGGCACGCCGCCCAGGTCATGGGCCAGCGGCATCGCAAAGGGCGTGGTGATGGAGCGAGGCACAAGGGACATCGCGACCGACGGGTCGAGCGCCAGAGCCCGGGACAGGCCGAAAGAGCTGGCAATCGACGCCGCGCTGCCTGCGAGCATCCCGATCAACAAAGCAGGCCAGTGTCGCGCCAGCAGCGCCCGTTGTTGCCAGATCGGCACGGCGAAAGCCACCGTCACAGGCCCCAGCACCAGCATCAGCCAATGGGTATTCGTGGAGTATTCGGCGTAGGCGGTGTGCATCGGCACGGCGATGGCCAACAACACGATGGGCACCATAATCAATGGCGACAGCAGGTAGCGACCAGTCCGGCGGTACAACCAGCGACTGGTGAGGTAGGCGGCAACCGTCACCACGAGCCAGAACACCGGCATGGGCTCGAACTTCATGCGCGCGGCTCCTGGGGACGTTCTTTCAGGCGGCAAACGAACTCGACCGTAAACGCCGTCACCAGCATGACCAACAATGTGCTGCAGCCAATTACCAGCATGATCCGCCAGCCATCGGTGCGCACAAGCGTGCCGTAGTCGAGCAGACTCATCAGCGGCGGGATGAAGAACAACAGCATTTCCGCCAGCAGCAATCCCGCGCCCAGTTGCAGCGTCGCCGGTTTCACCCAGCCGGTGGCGAAAGTCATCAGCAACAATGCCAGACCGATCACACCGCCCGGAATCGGCCAGTTCAGCCACAGCGCGATTTCACAGCCCAACTGATAGATCGCCAGCAAGACGGCGATTTCGACAATCAGTCGGGAAAAGTGAGACAAGCGTTTCATGATATTCCGGTCCTCAGGGGAGTTCAGTCTATCGACCGCATTAGAATCTCGAAAACGAATTGTCTGACTTGCAGGAATTCCATTCCGGAATACAAAACGTCACAATGCGCTCACCGGTCATTCAGGAATCTTCTCTTCGATGGAATTCAAGCAACTGCGCAGCTTTGTCGAAGTCGTGCGCCGAGGTGGCTTCACTCAGGCGGCCAAGACGCTGTACGTCAGCCAGTCAGCGGTGAGCAAGCAGGTCGCGCAGCTGGAGGAGAGCCTTGGCGTCACCCTGCTCGATCGTCATGGATCGCAAGTCAGCCTGACGGCTGCGGGGAGAATCGTGCTCAACCGTGCGGAAGAAATGCTCGTGCTGCGCAACGGCCTGCTGCGAGAGCTGGATGACCTGAGCCATCTGGCCCGCGGAGAACTGAATCTGGGGCTGCCGATGCTGGGCAGTGACACGCTGTTCGCCGAGACGTTTGCTGAGTACAGGCGGCGTTACCCGAACGTGACGATTCACCTGATCGAAGGCGGCAGTCGGGCCATCGAGCAGGCCGTGATGAGCGGCGAGCTTGAATTGGGCGGCAGCCTGACGCCCGACGATCCCGCTTTCGCCTGGCAACCTTTCTGCGACGAGCCGCTGGATGCCCTGCTGCCCGCCCGTCATCCGCTGGCGAACCTGAGTGAGATCGAACTGAGCCAGCTGGCGGATACGCCGTTTCTGCTGTATCAGCGCAGCTTCGTGCTCAACGATCGTCTGCTGCAGGCGTGCCAGCAGGTTGGCTTCACGCCCAAAGAAGGCGGGCGCAGTGGTCAGGCGGATTTCCTGGCGGCGCTGGTGGCTGCCGGCCAAGGCGTGGTGCTGCTGCCGCAAGTCGTGGCGCGTGCGCTGGTCCGCCCTGGCGTCGTGCACGTGACGCTCAAGGCGCCGCCGACCTTGCGATGGGACATTGCCTTCATCTGGCGCAAGGGTGCGTATCTGTCCAAAGCCGCTCAGGCCTGGCTGGCGCTGCTGCGTGAGCGGGCGGCGCCCAATGGCTTATTTACGCCTGTAACTGACTGACGAACCCGGCCAGCCAAGGCTCGGCATCGCTCTCCGGGGTCACCGATTCGCTGGCGTCCAGACGCAGCATCTCCTGCACTTCGCGAACACCCAGCTCCATGAACAGCTCACGCATCTGCTCGCCACCGCCGCAGAACGTGTCGCCATAGCTGGCATCCCCCAGAGCGATCACACCGCCCGGCAGACCGCGCCATGCCGCCGGCAACGTGTCGCGCAACTGGCTGTACAGCGGGAGGATGTTGTCCGGCAGCTCGCCCAGCCCGGTGGTCGAAGTCACGGCCAGCAAGGCCTGCGGAGCAAACGCCTGCAGATCGGCCAGCGTTGCGCGCGGGTTGAAGAAGACCTCATGGCCGGCGTCCTTGATGATGTCTTGGGCGTGACGGGCGACTTCTTCGGCCGAGCCGTACACCGAGCCTGAAACAATGGCGACTTTCATTGTGCGATCCTGTGACTGAGTAAAATCGTGCGGCATTATGCCCCAGAGCGGCGCAATGTCTTAGAATGCCGCCTTCGTAATGCCAGGGAGGAGCATTCAGTGATCAACGCAAAACTGCTGCAACTGGTCGTCGACGAGTCCAACGACGGAATCGTGGTAGCCGAGCACGAAGGCGATGACGACATTCTCATCTACGTCAACAAAGCCTTCGAGCGCCTGACCGGTTACAGCGCGCAGGACATCCTTTATAAGGACTGCCGTTTTCTTCAGGGTGACGAGCGCAATCAGCTGGCCAGAAAGGTCATTCGTCAGGCGCTTGCCAAAGGTCAGCCCTGTCGTCAGATCCTGCGCAACTATCGCAAGGATGGCACGTCCTTCTGGAATGAGCTGTCGATCACGCCAGTGTTCAACGATGCGGAAAAGCTGATGTATTACATCGGCATCCAGAAGGACGTGACCGAGCACGTGCTGGCGCAACAGAAAGTTGTCGAATTGCAGGCGGAACTGGCGCAAGCTCGTGCAGAGATTGAAGCGCTGAAACGGTAACGTCCTGTAACTGACGAACGGCAGCAACAAAACAGCGAATTTTTGGTCTGCTTTCTCAATAACCGGTAAATCGAGCTCGAACATGCAGCGCGACAATATCCTCACGCAGGATGAGCTGGACTTCATCCAGAACATGCAGCGCAACCCCAAGCTGAACCTGCGTGACAAGTCCCGCAGCCTGGTGGTTAACGGCGGCGTGCAGATTCAGGATCTGCTGACGCGCCTGGCCGCACATGAGCAGGTGACCATCCAGGCCCAGTTCGACAACCAACAGATGACCTTCCCGCTGCATCTGGTCGAAGACGAATTCCACGCGCTACACCTTGAGCTCGGCGCGCCGAGCATTTTTGAAGAAGGCCCGCGTATTCGTCCATGGCGCCTGACGCTGCCGGAACCGATGGCACTCGAGACCGAAAAAGGCTCGCTCACAGCGCTTTGGGTTCATGAGATTTCGTTCAAGGGCATCCTGCTTGAAAACCGCAAGCAGACCAAACCGCCCAAGTATTTCTCAGCGTGGTTCACACCGCCCGGCTATGCGCCCATCGCGCTGCGCGGTACGTTCGAACGCCTGACCGAGCAAGGCCTGGCGGCTTATCGATTGAGCCAGAACAGCAAGGAAGACACTGAGCGCCTGCGCCAGTACATCCTCCAGCAGCATCGCAAGATCCATCCCTCGATGCACCTGTGACGTAACACGTCGCAGGCGGCTGGCCGAATTCGGCATTGGCCGCGCAGCGCTCAGCGTGCCTTCACGTATCCAGTCGTCCGGCCAGAAATAACTGCAAGCGTCGCTGCATCAATTGGCCTTCGCTGCCGAGGCAGCCGATGGCAGTGCCGTTGAGACTGTCCAGGGCCATGTCGGCGATTTCCCCGGCCAGCAGCAACGGGCAGTTCAGGCTCAGACCCAGACGAACCAGCTTCTTTGGCGTGTCGGCAGTCGGCAGCGAGTTTGAGAAGAGCACCAGCGCCTGCGGCCGCATTTTGCTGCAAACCAGGCTCAGCTCTTCAAGGGGCTGCCCGGGAGCAAGCACGCTGACAGCCACGTCGCTGGTGCTCATCAGAATGCCCGCCACCCACAACTCCAGCTCACGGCACCCGCCTGGCATCGACGCCAACAACACGCGCTGACTGGCCGAACCTCGCGTCAGTTGCACCCGCTGCAGGGTGCGCGCCCGCAGGAAGCTGTCCAGAAACAGCCATTCGCTGATCTGCCCAAAACCGTCATGCCGCGCAGCGAACTCGCGCCACACCGGCATCAATAATTCCTGAAACACGACCGGCAACGGGTACGTCGAAAATATCTGACCATAAAGTTGGTCCAGGCGGTTCTCGTCGAATTCGTTGACCGCCTGACGCACCTGAGCTTGCCAGCTGTGCTGTTCGGCGGCATCGATCACGCTGTGCAGCGCTCGCTCTGGAGCCCCCAGCCCGCCGATGCCGGCGAGGATCTTGCCGACTTTGCTCACCGACACGCCGCGCTCGATCCAGTCGGTGATGGTGCGGATGTTGTCGATATCGGCCTGGGAATAAAGCCGATGGCCGCTTTCAGTGCGGGTAGGCGAAATCAGGCCGTAGCGACGCTCCCACGCCCGCAGCGTGACCGGATTGACGCCAGTCAGACGCGACACTTCGCGGATCGGAAACAGCTCGGTGTTTTTGAGCTCGTCGATGCCGCGCGAGTCAGAAAGCATTTGAGTCATGGCGGGCCAGATCTTCGTAGGATTCGGCCGCATTGTAGCGGCGCTGAGTGGCAAAAAGGCGCGTTGTCCGACGAAGACAGATGGCTTTATTCAGGGAATCAGGAATAATCCTTGCTTGCTTTTCCAGTGAAGCTGACGCGACGCCACCACCCCGGCACTGCGTCATGTGATTTCCCTACCCGGGAAGCTCACTCGTTATCGGAGATACACAATGTCTACCTCACCCGTCACGCTGATGGTTGCCCGTCGCGTCGCCCATGGCCGCTATCAGGAACTGATTGCCTGGCTGCATGAAGGCGAACAGCTCGCTACAGACTTTCCCGGCTACCTTGGCTCTGGCGTGCTTGCGCCGCCTCCGGGAGATGACGAATTCCAGATTATTTTCCGCTTTGCCGATGAGGCCACGATGCACGCCTGGGAGCATTCTGCGTCCCGACGCTCGTGGTTGGTGCGCGGCAGCGGCCTGTTTGCCAAGAATTCCGTGCATCGCGTACGAGGCATGGACGGCTGGTTCGGTACCGTTGGTCAGCGCCCGCCGCGCTGGAAACAGGCCGTCGCGATCTGGCTGGCATTCTTCCCGGTCTCGCTGATCTTCAACTACGTGCTGGGCCCTTTGCTGGGTCAGCTGGAATTGCTGCCGCGCATCATGATCAGCACCCTGATCCTGACGCCGTTGATGGTGTTCTGGTTCATCCCTCTGTCGACCCATCTTTTGTCGGGCTGGCTGAACAACCATGTTCAGGTGCCCACCGCCGCCGCAGAGTCGGCCTCGACCCGCTGACCTCACGCCGCGGTTTTCGCGGGAGCCCATTGGCGGCTTTCCCGCGATCACCGCGCATACCGGCCCCGCGCTCATACCCTACAGTTGTACACCACTGACCATTGGGTTAACTTTGCCCCGGACGGTCATTCTCTGATGGCGCAATGAAAGCAGCTCGCCGCAGACTCGAATTCGACTGGCCGCCGTCTCTCTTCTTCCTTGATGACCACGTGAGCAGCCATGGCTTCCTCTCCTGCCCCAGTCCTGATCACGGGCGCCAGTCAGCGCGTCGGTCTTCACTGCGCCGAACGCCTGCTGCACGAAGGCCAGCCGGTGATCATCAGCTATCGCAGCGAGCGACCGGGTGTGCAGCGCCTGAAAGAGCTGGGCGCGGTGGTGATTCAGGCCGATTTTTCATCGCAAGAAAGCGTGATGAATTTCATCGCGCAGCTCAAAGCGCAGACCGACAGCCTGCGCGCGATCGTGCACAACGCGTCGGACTGGCTCGCCGAGACGCCAGGCGACGAGGCCGAAGTGTTCACTCGCCTGTTCAGCGTCCACATGCTGGCGCCGTACCTGATCAATCTGCACTGCGCCGAGCTGTTGCAGCGCAGCGAAGTGGCCGACATCGTTCACATTGGCGATGACGTCACGCGCAAAGGCAGCAGCAAACATATCGCCTACAGTGCAAGCAAAGCGGGGCTGGAGAATCTGACGCTGTCGTTCGCCGCCAGATTCGCGCCCCATATCAAGGTCAATGGCATCGCCCCGGCCATGCTGATGTTCCAACCCGACGACGACGCGGCGTATCGCGCAAGAACGCTGGCCAAATCCGCGCTGGGCATCGAACCCGGCGCCGAGGTGATCTACCAGAGCCTTCGCTATCTGATGGATAACCCGTACGTTACCGGCACCACTCTGACCCTGAACGGCGGACGGCACGTCAAGTAAGCCGCCCCGAGGACCCACTTAATGACTTTGTCACTGCCACAGCACTACCGCGAAATCCTCGTTGGTCTGGGTGAAGATCCCGAGCGCGAAGGGTTGCTGGACACGCCCAAGCGCGCGGCCAAGGCGATGCAGTATCTGTGTCATGGCTATGATCAGACGCTTGAGGAAATCGTCAACGGCGCGCTGTTTGCGTCCGACAACGACGAAATGGTGATCGTCAAGGACATCGAGTTGTATTCGCTGTGCGAGCACCACCTGCTGCCCTTCATCGGCAAGGCGCACGTGGCTTACATTCCGACCGGCAAGGTTCTGGGGCTTTCGAAGATCGCCCGGATCGTCGACATGTTCGCCCGGCGCCTGCAGATCCAGGAAAACCTCACGCGGCAGATTGCCGATGCGATCCAGGGCGTGACCCGCGCTGCGGGCGTGGCGGTAGTCATCGAAGCCCAACACATGTGCATGATGATGCGCGGCGTCGAAAAGCAGAACTCGACCATGAACACCTCGGTGATGCTCGGCGCCTTCCGCGAATCCACCACGACGCGCATGGAATTTCTGCAATTGATCGGACGGAGCAAGTAGTCCATGGCAAGACTTGAACCAGGCACCGCACGCATTCGGGTCAAAGACCTGTGCCTGCGCACTTATATCGGCATCAATGAGGATGAGATCCTCAACAAACAGGACGTTCTGATCAATCTGACGATCCTGTATGCGGCTCAGGAAGCGGTGCGCGATAACGATATCGATCACGCCCTCAATTACCGCACGATCACCAAGGCGATCATTCAGCACGTGGAAAGCAACCGCTTTGCCCTGCTCGAACGCCTGACTCAGGAAGTGCTGGACCTGGTGATGAGCCACCAGGCGGTGCAGTACGCCGAGGTGGAAGTCGACAAGCCCCACGCACTGCGCTTCGCTGAATCGGTGTCCATTACCCTCGCCGCGGAACGCTGAGCATCAGGCGCTGAGCATCGCGCGCGGGTATTCCCGATTCGGGCATTTGCCTCGGTGGGCGCGCATTCATCCGCGCCCACAGCCCATGCATCCGGTCGACGAATACCATTGCCCACCCTGCCCCGCACTCTTATCATCCGCCCCACCTTCATTCGCACAGAGTCCATCATGACCGAGCAACAACGCCTGGAACTCGAAGCCGCCGCCTTTCGCCGTCTGGTCGCGCATCTGGACAGCCGCAAGGACGTCCAGAACATCGACCTGATGAACCTCGCTGGCTTCTGCCGCAACTGCCTGTCGAAGTGGTACAAGGCCGAAGCTGACGAGAAGCACATCGACATCAGCCTCGATGACGCCCGCGAAGTGGTCTACGGCATGCCGTACAGCGAGTGGAAATCCAGATACCAGAAAGAAGCCAGCGCCGACCAGCAAGCGGCGTTCGCCAAGGAACAGAAACATGACTGACCTGAACACCCTGCGCAGCAGCCTGAAAAGCGGCGAGCACGTCTTCGCTGACACACTGGCTTTTGTGGCTGCTCATTATGACTACCAGCCTCAGGCGTTCAGCAACGGTGCGGTAGAAAACGCAGCGGGTCAGAACGAGGGGTCGTGCAAGACGTTGGGCCTGGCATTGCTGGAAGGGCTGAGTGACGAAGAAGCGCTACTGGCCTTCGGCGAACACTATCGCTCCGTGATTGCAACGCCTGAAGGCACCGATCACGGCAACATCCGCGCATTGATCGCCGATGGGCTGGCGGGCGTGGAATTCAGCGCACAGCCGCTGACTCGCAAGGCGTAACGCCACCTTCGCCTATGTAGGAGCGTGGCTTGTCCCGCGATCGGCGACGCAGTCGTCGTGAATTCGGTGTACGCGGTGTGCCAGATGCAACGATGGAGCTGACTTTACTGGCCTTCGGCGAACACTATCGCTCCGTGATTGCAACGCCCGAAGGCACCGATCACGGCAACATCCGCGCATTGATTGCCAACGGGCTGGCGGGCGTGAAATTCAGCGCACCGCCGCTGACTCGCAAGGCGTAACGCCACCTTCGCCTATGTAGGAGCGTGGCTTGTCCCGCGATCGGCGACGCAGTCGTCGTGAATTCGGTGTACGCGGCGTGCCAGATGCAACGATGGAGCTGACTTTACGACTGCTGCGCAGCCGATCGCGGGACAAGCCACGCTCCTACTATGAAGGCGATCATCAGACACAAAAAAACCGGCCCTTGGGCCGGTTTTTTTTGTTTTGAAGCGTTGGATCAGAACGAGGCGTTCGCCAGGCCGTCCAGGTAGCGCTCGACGTCCAGTGCCGCCATGCAGCCTGCGCCAGCCGAGGTAATTGCCTGGCGGTACACGTGGTCAGCCACGTCACCGGCCGCGAACACACCTTCAACGCTGGTGGCCGTCGCATTACCTTCGCGACCGCCTTGCACGACCATGTAGCCGTCCTTCAACGCCAGTTGGCCTTCGAACAGCGACGTGTTCGGCGTGTGACCGATTGCGATGAAGACGCCATCGACTTTCAGCTCCGAGAAGCTGCCGTCGTTGTTCTTCAGGCGCGCACCGGTTACACCCATGTCGTCACCCAGCACTTCGTCGAGCGTCGAGTTCAGCTTGAGTTCGATCTTGCCTTCCGCCACACGTGCATGCAGCTTGTCGATCAGGATTTTCTCGGCGCGGAACGTCTCGCGACGGTGCACCAGAGTCACTTTGCTGGCGATATTGGCCAGGTAAAGCGCTTCCTCAACGGCAGTGTTACCACCACCGACGACCGCCACAGGTTTGTTGCGATAGAAGAATCCGTCGCAAGTTGCGCAGGCCGAAACACCCTTGCCCATGAACGTCTCTTCGGACGGCAGGCCCAGGTAGCGAGCGCTGGCGCCAGTGGCGATGATCAGTGCGTCGCAGGTGTAGGTCCCGCTGTCGCCCTTCAGGCTGAACGGCTTGCCAGCCAGATCGACGGCGTTGATGTGGTCGAACACGATCTCGGTCTCGAAACGCTCAGCGTGCTCACGCATGCGGTCCATGAGCGCCGGGCCGGTCAGGCCATGGGGATCGCCCGGCCAGTTGTCGACTTCGGTGGTGGTGGTCAGCTGACCACCGGACTGCATGCCGGTGATCAGCAGCGGCTTGAGGTTGGCGCGTGCCGCATAGACCGCAGCGCTGTAACCGGCAGGGCCGGAGCCGAGAATAATCACTCGGGAATGACGTACATCAGACATGACACACTCCTATTGACCGGCCATCGTTCACGTGTGGTCGGAGTCACTGTGGTCTAAGCCGGCGCACCGGCTGGAATAAAAAGGATCGGCGCCAGCATGAAAGCCGTTTGGTTTACCCGTTCGCCAATCCTGAAATCGTGACGCTGCGACCTTGGCCGCAGCGACGGTATTACAAGCTGGTAGCGTTTGCAGCCAGGTAATCAGCAACGCCCGAAGCGTCGGCTTTCATGCCTTTCTGGCCTGGACGCCAGCCAGCAGGGCAGACTTCGCCGTGCTCTTCGGTGAACTGCAGTGCCTCGACCAGACGCACCATGTCGTCCACGTCGCGGCCCAGCGGCAGGTTGTTCACCACCTGATGCTGAACGACGCCAGCCTTGTCGATCAGGAACGAACCGCGCAGCGCGACGCCGTCGTCGTGTTCGATACCGTAAGCGCGAGTGATCTCGTGCTTGATGTCGGCAACCATGGTGAATTCGACTTCACCGATACCGCCCTTCTCCACCGGCGTGTTGCGCCATGCAGCGTGGGTGAAGTGCGAGTCGACGGACACGCCGACGACTTCAACGCCCAGCTCACGGAATTTACCGATGCGGTTGTTGTGGGCAATGATCTCCGACGGGCACACGAACGTGAAGTCCAGTGGCCAGAAAAACAGCACAACGTATTTGCCTTTCAAGGACGACAGCTTGAAGCTGTCGACGATCGAACCGTCACCCAGTACGGCCGCAGCATCGAAATCAGGGGCTTGTTTGTTTACCAGAACGCTCATCAATACTCCTTCGAGGTTCAAAGTGAATGGGAAAAGGTCTAAAAGTTGCCCGCAAGCTTATCGGGGCGGCAGAGATTAAGGAAATATCGATTCACAATCCAGCTCATAGACCCCACCTATCCCCGATCGGATGCCACACGGTTCTGTCGATAGACTTTCTCGGCCAGAGATTGTTTCGGCGAATGTCATGACGCCCGTCCAGCTTCCGCGCCCGCGACAAAGCCGGTAAGGTCGGCGCGACTTCAACCCCTGGAGGCCACCATGCCTGCACCCGCCCTGTCCGGTCCGCAATACCTGCGCGAAGGCCTTAAACTGGTCCTCAGCCCCGGGCTTCGCCTGTTCGTTCTATTACCCCTGGCCATCAACCTGGTGCTGTTCAGCGCCCTGATCTACTTCGCAGGTCACGAATTCAGCCTGTGGGTCGATTCCTTCATGCCCTCGCTGCCGAGCTGGCTGAGCTTCCTCAATTACATCCTGTGGCCGTTGTTCGTAGTGCTGGTCGTATTGATGGTGTTCTTCACCTTCACCATGATCGCCAATATCATCGCGGCACCGTTCAACGGATTTCTTGCTGAAAAAGTCGAAGTGGTGCTCCGGGGCAAGGACGACTTCCCCGCCTTCAGCTGGGCCGAACTCATCGAAATGGTCCCGCGCACCCTGAGCCGCGAGATGCGCAAACTCGGCTATTTTCTGCCACGGGCCATCGGCCTGTTCATCCTTTCGTGGATACCCGTCGTCAACATCATCGCCGCGCCGTTATGGCTGCTGTTCGGCGTGTGGATGATGGCTATCCAGTACATCGACTACCCCGCCGACAACCACAAGATGAGCTGGCAAGATATGCTCGCCTGGCTGCGCGCCAAACGCTGGCAAAGCATGAGCTTCGGCGGGATCGTGTACCTGGTGCTGCTGATCCCGGTGGTCAACCTCCTGATGATGCCAGCAGCCGTGGCCGGCGCGACGCTGTTCTGGGTAAGGGAGCGCGGGGCGGAGACACTGGCAGAGCGGATTCGGTAACACCAGAAAGGCCTCGAAAGAGGCTTTTTTTGCGTTGCCACTGCGGTGAAAACATCCGGGCACTTCCTTCGATCAAAAATCAGGAGCGGTCCTACAACAGTCTTCACGACATCCCACACCCGATCTATTTGACCATGGACTCGCCCATTTCGGCGTTCAATAACCGGGAAACCACGTCCATGGAAATTAATCCAATCGATGCTTCACGCGAATTCGTTTCCGCTCCGCTGAAAGCGAAACCCAAGCCAGAGCCCAACGCCCCGAAATTCATGCAAGCGCTGGCACAAGCCGTGGAAAGGGTCACTTCTAAGACGCTGATAGCCGAGCCTGCCGCACTCACGCGACATATCAAACCTCGTTGCCATTTGAATTTGGTCAGTCTTAACCCGGTACAAACGCACTACGCACCTGAAGCGGCAGCACTAGAGCGAGTAGGCGCGTCCAGAGTTGTTCCGTTCCCAGCCGGTTGACTATGTTGACAACCGCCGTTTACGCACTTTTACGTCGAGGATGTGAACATGCATATTGAGCTAAGTAGCCGAACAATCGATAGCGTTGGCAGCTCCGTAAAAAACGACAACGATATTCGCAGTAAAAACGGAAAATTCTCGGACATTTTAAGTCAAACGTTCCGACCGAAGTCGGACCTGACCACGCGAAACGTCGAATTAGCGCGATCCCGGCGGGAGATATTACACGCAGCAAGTATCAACTCCAAAACAGCGATGAAGCTCGCGAACGACTACGCCCACAACGCTCTGGGATCGCCATTGCTGGATCTGTCCGACCGAACTAATATTCGTTATTCTCTGACTGGCGAACCAGTGACCTCAAAATCAAGTCAATACTTTCAGCAAATCAGCCAAGCGATGCAAAGACAATGCGAAACGCTTTATCAGCAAGAGACAGCGAAAGGAACACCTGCCATAACAATCCTTGAAAAGATCTTCAGCCTTCACGATACGTTGCCGCCAAAATTCAGAGACATGCTCGGTATTTGATCTAAGCGTCCCCGCCTATCACGGCGGGGACCTACTGACTCCATCTACCAATTGACAGTAAGTCGACCTGCCTGGCCTGCGACTGGCGTTCTACCAGGATCGGATAACTTAAGCTCGAAAAAGAATGGCTCCGTTGAAAGGAACTGAGTGAAGATTGCCCTGGAACCTACGCGCTGTCGAGAAATATCAATACAACGTGTCAAGGTCTGACACAGATAAACTTGTAGCCCCCTCGGCCACCCATGCACGTTCCAGTTCCAGCTTATGTTTTTAATGAATCCTTCTCCCACTCTAGCAGGGATAGGCACATGAGCGGTGTAAACATAATTTTTAGAATGCAAAGTTGGCAACTTAACCGTAGATGTATAGGTTCCTGCAAACGCACATGGCGCCATACAAAAAAATCCGCTTATCATTCCAGCACGCAGAGCGCTACCGCTCCACCTTTTGAGGTTTCTCATCATTTGGTCCTGAGTAGGTGAATACTTTCGCCACGTAGGGCTTAAAAAGTTATGTCAGCAACGTTCTCGCTAGCGAGACAAAAACTGATAATCCGACGTTATTCAGAAGCAAATCAGAGTCAATGGAAGAACACGAAAACAACCGACTTTCAGAAACTTCTTACACCCCCCTCAGAGACGTACAGGCCAACGTAAGAGTGGGCCAAACTGTGATTCGTTAATCCGCGCGCGTAGAAAGTTTGAACATGTCACAAATCCATCACTCAACCGCCATGCAAGCGCAATGCGGGGCTCAGAGACTGGCTGTCATGAGTAAATCCCTGCATATCACCCTGATTACTGAAACCTACGCGCCTGAGATCAATGGCGTGGCGAACACGCTCAGCCGCTTGTGTGAAGGTTTGCGCACGCGGGGGCATCGGGTCGAGGTGATCAGGCCTCGGCAGACGGACGATCCTTCGCGCGCTGCCGGGGATGATCTGATGCTGTGCCGCGGCTGGCCGATTCCGGGCTATCCGGGGTTGCAGTGGGGGCAGTCGTCGATGCACAAGCTGCTGCGGCGCTGGCGGCGCAATCGTCCCGATGTGCTTTACATCGCTACCGAAGGTCCCTTGGGCCTTTCTGCCCTGCGGGCGGCGCGCCGTTTGCGGATTGCGATCGTCAGCGGTTTCCACACCAACTTTCAGCAGTACACGCGGCAGTATGGGCTGGGTTTCATTACTCGCCTGCTGACCTCGTATCTGCGCTGGTTTCATAACCGCTCCGCTGCCACGCTGGTGCCCAGTGTCACTCAGAAAAACGAGCTCGAGCGGCGCGGCTTCGAGCGCCTGGAATTGCTGTCGCGAGGCGTGGATTGCCAGCTGTTTCATCCGTCCAGGCGCTCCACCTCCTTGCGTGAATCCTGGGGGCTGGAACCCGGCGACACCGCGGTTCTGCATGTCGGCCGACTGGCACTGGAAAAGAATCTGGGCTTGCTGAAGACCACGTTCGACTCGCTTGTCAGCGAATATCCCGAGAAAAACCTGAAGCTGGTGATTGTCGGCGACGGCCCGGTGCGCGCGACATTGCAGGAGCAAATGCCGGATGCGATTTTCTGCGGGGCCCAGCGCGGTGAAGCGTTGGCGACGCTTTATGCGTCCGGAGACCTGTTTCTGTTCCCCAGCCTGACCGAGACGTTCGGCAACGTGGTGCTGGAAGCCTTGGCCTCTGGGCTTGGCGTCGTTGCCTACGACGAAGCCGCAGCGGCCCAGCATATCCGTCACGGACACAACGGCGCCGTCGCCATGCCGGGCGACGAAGAAGGTTTTATCGACGCCGCACGATGGATGCTCGAAGACGACGAGACACTGCGACGCGTGCGATTGAACGCCCGGCAACACGCCAGCCGGCAAGGCTGGGCGGGCGTCATCGAGGCGTTCGAATGCTACCTGCGCGTGGCGAGCGAAACGCAGGAAGGGGTTGTGGTGGGGATGTAGCGTGGGCGATGGATGGTCCGACTTTTCGCGAGCAAGCACGCTCCTAAAAGGTGTGCGGTCTGGATCGCCACGGTCAACGCAGAACCTGTGGGAGTGAGCCAGCTGTCTATAAACCACCTGCGATCAACGGCACAACACCCGACGCCTTCCCGGCTAAAGCCGGTCCTACGAAAAACCTGCAGCGTCTGTAGGACCGGCTTCAGCCGGGAAAAGGCCGATTCAGGCTGTGGAGTTGCAGCGTCTGGAAATCAGCCATCGCGAGCAAGCACGCTCCTACAAGGTGGGCGGTCTGGATCGCCACAGTCAACGCTGAACCTGTGGGAGTGAGCTTGCTCACGAAGAGGCCGGTACTGGCGCCACACCTTCAGCGACTGAACCACCGATTCGCGAGCAAGCGCGCTCCTACAAGTAATCGTGGATGCCTTACTCCAGCTTGCCCAACGCATCGCGACTGAACGGCAGGATGTCTTCTTCGCGGCCGTCGCGCACTTTCACCGCCCAGTCGGGGTCGACGAGCAGCGCGCGGCCAACGGCGACGAGGTCGAACTCATCATCGCCCAGACGCTTGAGCAGATTTTCCAGGCTTGCAGGCTGGGCGACTTTATCGGTGTTCACCATGAACTGCAGGAATTCGCCGTCCAGGCCGACGCTGCCGACGGTAATCGTAGGCTTGCCGGTCAGTTTGCGTGTCCAGCCTGCCAGGTTCAGGTCAGAGCCCTCGAACTCAGGCTCCCAGAAACGCCGCGTCGAACAGTGGAAAATGTCCACGCCGGCGTCGGAAAGGGGCTGGAGGAAGGCGCCCAGCTCCTCGGGCGTCTGCACCAGGCGCGCGGTGTAGTCCTGCTGTTTCCACTGCGAGTAACGAAAGATGATCGGGTAATCCGGGCCAACCGCAGCGCGCACAGCCTTGACCAGCTCGATCGCAAAGCGCGACCGATGGGCCAGATCGCCGCCATATTCATCGCTACGCTGGTTCGTGCCTTCCCAGAAGAACTGATCGACCAGATAGCCATGAGCGCCATGGATCTCAACGCCATCCATGCCGATCTCTTTGGCGTCCTTCGCCGCTTGAGCGAAAGCGCCGATGACGTCCTGAATGTCTTGCCGGGTCATGCCATGAACCACGACGTTGCCGTCTTTGAGCTTCTCGGTCGGCCCATACGCCGGAACAGCGCCGTCCGGCTCGGTGCCCAGACGGCGAACAGCGCCAACGTGCCAGAGCTGAGGCACGATCTTGCCGCCTTCCGCATGCACCGCTTCAACCACTTTCTTCCAACCGGCCAGCGGGGCTTCGCCGAAGAATTGCGGCACGTTCGGATAGCCGTTTGAGGCCTTGTGCCCAACTGTGGTGCCTTCGGTGATGATCAGGCCGACGCCGGCAGCGGCACGGCGGCGGTAGTACTCGATGACTTTGGAATTAGGCACGCCACCCGGCGAGAACGATCGGGTCATTGGCGCCATCACCACCCGCGTCGGTAGCGCCAGGCTGCCCAGGTGGAAAGGTTTGAACAAGGCTTTGACTGGCATGCGGGCGTCCTCGGCGTAAGGAAATATTATGAAGGTCATACAGAATGAGCCGAACGGCGCATCGTGCCCAGCACTATTGATTGGAGTGATTAAGGTACAGAAAGATTGACGCAAACCACTGCAGGATCGAGCTTGCTCGTGATCGCGATCTGAAGGGCGTTACTGATTGGGATGAATCAACGCAGCGCAAGCAGTTTGCCTGCAAAGCGTGCGTTGACGATCAATGAAGCGCTTTTTCAATGGCCTGGATGACAGCAGGATCATCCGGCGTGGTGCGCGGCGAGAAACGCGCCAGCACGCGGCCATCTTGCCCCACCAGAAACTTTTCGAAGTTCCAGGTGATATCCCCTGGAAATTCGGCGCCTTCGCCCGCCAGCATCTGATAGAGACGATGACGATGAGGGCCGTTCACTTCCAGCTTGTCGCCCAGCGGAAAGGTCACGCCATAGTTGAGCGAGCAGAACTCTTGAATTTCTTCCTGAGTCCCGGGCTCCTGTCCGGCGAACTGATTACAAGGCAGGCCCAGCACGCTGAAGCCGCGGTCCTTGTACTTTTGATAGAGGTTTTCCAGCGCGGCATATTGCGGCGTGAGGCCACACTTGGATGCCACGTTGACCACCAGAACCACTTTGCCCTTGAGCGGCGCGAGGGGCAGTTCCTGGCCATCCAGAGCTTTCAATTTCAGGTCGTGAAATACACTCATGACGAACTCCCCTGCTCACCATACATAAAACCCTTGGCCGAAAAAGGCGCCCTCCCAAGTCGCGAAAACCGAACTGTTTTCGCAAACCCGCGAGGACGCCTGGCCAGCTAAATGAGCTTAGCAGGACAAATCAGTGGTGATGACCGCCTTCACCGTGGACGTGACCGTGGGCGAGCTCTTCCTGGCTGGCATCACGGATCGCGACGACCTTGACCTGGAAATTCAGACGCTGACCGGCCAGAGGATGGTTGCCGTCGACAGTGACGTCGTCGCCGTCCAGGTCGCGAATGGTCACGATCTGCATCTGGCCGTCCGGAGCGGAAGCATGAAACTGCATGCCGACTTCCAGCTCGTCAACGCCTTCGAACATGCTGCGGTTCAGGGTGCTGACCAGTTCGGCCGAGTATTCGCCGTAGGCGTCTTCAGGCTCGATGGAGACTTTGAGCTCGTCACCGATGTCCTTGCCTTCCAGTGCCTTTTCCAGACCCGGGATAATGTTACCTGCGCCTTGCAGGTAAACCAGCGGCGCGCCGCCGGCAGAACTGTCGATGACCTCACCAGCGTCGTTGGTCAGGGTATAGTCAATGGAGACAGCCTTGTTGGCGGCGATCGGCATGGGGCGAGACCTTTTGCAAATAGATATGAGCGACCAAGTCTAACCAAGCACTCGCGCGAAAGCGAACGCAACTCAGACGGACGGCCCCGATTGCACGACCTCCCATTGCCGGAAAACGACCCGAAGATTACTGGCTTTCATCAAGATGAAGACGGCCACTGGATCGTCGAACTGTCCTGCGGACACACCCAGCATTTACGTCACCAGCCACCGTGGCAGTCCCGGCCGTGGGTGCTCGATGCAGCCTTGCGACAAGAAAAAACAGGACAATCCTTTCGCTGCGGCTGGTGCGCGCAAGGGGCAGATAACGATAACCTTGTCCCCCGTTGAGACGCTGCGACTGAACAGCGTCCGGTTTTATTCGGTCCATTGGCGGACTCGGGTCTGTACGAAACGTCGGCGAGCGCAGCCTGAATTCGTACATAGCCACGCCGGGACCTTTGCACGCTCACTTTCGAGAAGCCCGCATGCAGACTTTCTTTATCGCGCCCACTGATTTTGGCGTGGGTTTGACGTCCATCAGCCTTGGACTGGTGCGCACCCTGGAGCGCGCCGGACTCAAAGTCGGTTTTTTCAAGCCCATCGCCCAGCCGCATCCTGGCGATCTGGGCCCGGAGCGCTCGACCGAGCTGGTCGCCCGCACCCATGGCCTCAAACCGCCCAAGCCGCTTGGCCTGGCGCACGTCGAGCGCATGCTTGGCGAGGGCCAGCTCGATGAGTTACTCGAAGAAATCATCAGTCTTTATCAGCAGGCCTCGGTCGGCCGCGACGTGCTGATCGTCGAAGGCATGGTGCCGACCCGCAGCGCCAGCTACGCCGCCCGGGTCAATCTGCACATGGCCAAGGCGCTGGACGCAGAGGTGATTCTGGTCTCGGCGCCGGAAAACGAGGTCCTGACCGAATTGTCGGGCCGCGTGGAGCTTCAGGCCCAGATGTTTGGCGGCCCCAAGGACCCGAAAGTGCTGGGCGTGATCCTCAACAAGGTGCGCACCGATGAGAGCATGGAGGCGTTTTCGGCGCGCCTCAAAGAGCATTCCCCATTGTTGCGCAGCGGCGATTTCCGCCTGCTGGGCTGCATCCCGTTCCAGGCCGATCTCAACGCCCCTCGCACCCGTGACGTGGCCGACCTGCTGGGCGCGCAGGTGATCAACGCCGGCGACTACGAACAACGGCGCATGTCGAAAATCATCATCTGCGCGCGAACCGTGCTCAACACGCTGCAACTGCTCAAGCCGGGCGTGCTGGTGGTGACGCCGGGCGATCGCGACGACATCATCCTGGCCGTGAGCCTTGCGACGCTCAATGGCGTGCCGCTCGCCGGACTGCTGCTGACCAGCGATACCCTGCCCGACCCGCGCATCATGGACCTGTGCCGAGGCGCGTTGCAGGCGGGTCTGCCGGTGTTGTCAGTGAGCACGGGATCGTATGACACCGCCAACCAGCTTAACCAGCTGAATAAGGAAATCCCCATCGACGACCGCGAGCGCGCGGAGATCATCACTGACTTCGTCGCCAGCCATCTGGACGCCAACTGGCTGCATCAGCGCTGTGGCACTCCACGGGAGATGCGCCTGTCGCCCGCCGTCTTCCGGTACCAACTGATTCAGCGCGCTCAAGCGGCGAACAAGCGCATTGTCTTGCCCGAAGGCGCCGAGCCCCTCACCGTGCAGGCTGCCGCCATTTGCCAGGCGCGCGGTATCGCCCGCTGCGTGCTGCTGGCCAAACCCGAAGAAGTGCACGCGGTCGCGCGCGCCCAGGGCATCGAGTTGCCGCCGGGGCTGGAAATTCTCGATCCGGACGAAGTGCGCGAGCGCTATGTGGCGCCGATGGTCGACCTGCGCAGGAACAAGGCGCTCAACGCGCCGATGGCCGAGCAACAGCTGGAGGATCCAGTGGTGATCGGCACCATGATGCTGGCGCTCGATGAGGTCGACGGCCTGGTTTCCGGCGTGATTCACTCCACCGCCAACACCATCCGGCCTGCCCTGCAACTGATCAAGACCGCGCCGGGCTGCACCCTGGTGTCATCGGTGTTCTTCATGCTGTTCCCTGAGCAGGTGCTGGTGTACGGCGACTGCATCATGAACCCGCACCCGACCGCCAGTGAGCTGGCCGAGATCGCCGTGCAGAGTGCTGACTCTGCCGTGGCATTCGGCCTGTCCCCGCGCGTCGCGATGATCAGCTACTCAAGCGGTAACTCGGCCAGCGGCGAGGAAGTGGAAAAGGTCCGCGAAGCCACGCAGCTGGCTCGGGAGACGCAGCGCGGCCTGCTCATCGACGGACCGCTGCAATATGACGCCGCTGCCAACGAAAACGTCGCCCGCCAACTGGCGCCGGACAGCCCGGTGGCCGGCCGCGCCAACGTGTTCGTCTTTCCTGACCTGAACACGGGCAACACCACGTACAAGGCGGTGCAGCGCAGTGCGGACTGCGTCAGCCTGGGCCCGATGCTGCAAGGCTTGCGCAAACCGGTGAACGACCTTCCGCGGGGCGCGCAGGTCGATGACATCGTGTATACCATCGCCCTGACTGCGATTCAGGCGGCGACGTTGCCTCAATAACGTCGGCCTGCAATATCCTTCAATCACAATAACGCCGCCGGAACCCACCGGCGGCTGTCTTGCCTCGGAGTTCGATCCCTCATGGATTTCTTGCCCGCCCCCTTGCGTGGCGTCATCGCCTCGCTGCTGTTGGCGCTCAACACCATCGTCTGCTGCACGCCGTTGTTCGTCGTCGCGATCTTCAAGCTGTGCCTGCCTTTCACTGCCGCGCAAAAGGTCACTGACTGGCTCATGAGCCACATTCATGAAGCCTGGATCAGCAACAACAATGCCTGGATGAACCTGCTGGGTCATACCCGCTGGCACCTGAGCGGTCTGGAAGGCCTGGATTATCAGCACTCTTATCTGGTGACCAGCAATCACCAGAGCTGGGTCGACATCATGGTGCTGCAGTACGTGCTTAACCGGCGCATCCGCCCGCTGAAATTCTTCCTCAAACAAGAGCTGATCTGGGTGCCCGTGATCGGGCTGGCGTGGTGGGCGCTGGGCTTTCCGTTCATGAAGCGTTACAGCAAAGCCTATCTGGCCAAACATCCGGAAAAGAAAGGCAAGGACCTGGAGACGACCCGCCGCACCTGCGCGAAATTTCGAAACAACCCGGTCGGCATCTTCAATTTCGTCGAAGGCACGCGCTTTACCCAGGCCAAGCACGCGCAACAGAACTCCCCGTTCCGCTATCTGCTCAAGCCCAAGGCCGGCGGCATCGCGTTCGTGCTCGATGCCATGGGCGAGCAGCTGGAATCGATCGTCAACGTCACCATTCATTACCCAGCGGGCCAGCCCGGTTATTGGGATCTGCTGTGCGGGAACGTGCGCGAAGTGGTCGCGCATTTCGAAGAAGTGCAGATCCCGCCGCAATTCATTGGCAAAAGCTACGACCAGAATGACGCCTACCGTCTGGAATTCCAGCAGTGGATCAACCGCATGTGGGAAAACAAGGATGCGTTGCTGGCACAGATGCATGAGCAGCATCCGGGCTGACCAGCCCACGGGCCGTTCACCTCGCCTGAGTAAACGCTGGGCACATACCGACCGCCCATAAAAAACCCCGGCACTCAGGCCGGGGTTTTTAGCGTGGCGTCGACAGCTTACTGCTGCTGTTGGTACTGCTGGCCTGGAATAGGCTTGAGGTTGACCTCGACGCGACGGTTCTGAGCGCGACCGTTGACGTCGGCGTTGCTCGCGATCGGCTGATCAGGCCCAGCACCGCGCACCGACAGGTGAGCGGCATCCACGCCCTGGGACGTCAGGTAGGTCGCAACGCTCTGCGCGCGCTGCTGGGACAGGTCCATGTTGTGCTGACGGCTGCCCGTGCTGTCGGTGTAACCGACGATCTCGATCATGTTCTGGTTGTACTGCTTCAGCGAACCCGCCAGGTTGTTCAAAGGCGAGTAGAAGCTGCTGGCGATGGCCGAGGAGTCGGTCGCGAACGTGATGTTGCCTGGCATGACCAGCTTGATGTTGTCGCCTTCACGCTGAACTTCCACGCCGGTATTGGCCATGCTGGCGCGCAGGGCGGCTTCCTGTTTGTCCGCGTAGTAGCCATAACCCGCTGCGCCTGCACCGACCAGCGCCGCGCCGATCAAGGCGCCTTTACCGCGGTTGTTGTGGTCGATGGCGGCACCGGCGACGGCACCGGCCAGTGCGCCAAGGCCGCCGTATTTGGCGGTTTTGCTCACGCCGCCCGAATTTTGTGCCTGCCCCTGATTGTCATACGGATTCTGCGAAGCGCAGCCAGACAACATGGCCAGCGCAGTGGCAGCGATGGTCAAACGGCGAAAGGTCAACATCAAGGAGAGCTCCTGTTTTGCTTTTCTACGGCCATCAAAAAAGACCGGACGATTTGCGCGATTAGAGCACGGCCGCCGTCAAAAATTCCTTAACCGGGCCTGAACAGTCCTACGCTCTGACGAAAGGATTCTCACGCATTTCGTCACCCAGTCGCGTGTCCGGCCCGTGCCCGGTCACCACAACCGCGTCCTCATCGAGCGTGTACAAGCGCTGCTTGATAGAGCGCACGATCGTGGCCTGGTCGCCGCCCCATAGATCGGTTCGGCCCACACCGCGCTTGAACAGCGTATCGCCAGCGATCAGCAACTTGGCATCCGCAAACCAGAAACTCATCGAGCCGGGTGTATGCCCTGGCGTGTGCAGCGCCACGCCGCAGCCGCAAGCGAGCTCTTCGTCGTCCGCCAGCCAACGATCCGGCGCAGGGACAGGAACGTACGGCACGCGAAACACCTGACACTGGGTTTCGAGGTTATCCCACAGAAACTGATCCTCTTTGTGCAGGTGCAAGGTTGCGCCGGTCTTCTCCTTCAATTGCCCCGACGCCAGGAAATGGTCCAGATGCGCGTGAGTGTGAATGATGCTCACGACCTTCAACCCGTGTGCTTCAAGCCTGGCGAGAATCAGCTCATGGTTGCCGCCCGGATCTACGACAATGGCCTGCCGGGTGACGGGATCGCCGATGATCGTGCAGTTGCACTGCAACGGCCCGACGGGGAAGGTTTCGCGGATCAACTGAGGCTTGGCGGCTTCCATGGTGATTCCTGTGAAAGGGATGACGCATTCTGACGCAGCCGGGGAAACTCGTCAGCCCGCAGCGCCAGACCGAAGGGCAATTAGTTGCGACGCCAACTATTTGCATGAGAACTAATGCGGGATGAACTTGAATAGTATGACCTTTTAGTTCAACGCTAAAAATCTTTTGTAACTCATCCGGACAGCTCAGAAAAAAATTCCGCAAGTTACTGATTTTATTCATTAATTTTCAATTAAAGCGAATAAAGATATTTTCGCTGTCGCGATATATTTTTCACTAACGCGCTCATATACTGGCATTGCGCGACTACACGGATAGTGCGTCATTTGAGGTGATAAGACGTCGACTCAATGCACCCGCAAGGCAGCTCAGCAACAGCGTAGAGCAGGCTTTCATGCTAAGAAAAATCGCGGTTTCCGACCTTACTCTGGGCATGTACATCCACGAATTCTGCCGCCCCCGGATCAACGACCCCTTCTGGACCTCCCACGTGGAGCGCGAGTTGCGAGACGAGGCGGTGTTGCGCCAGATTCAGGCCTCCACGCGTGAGGTGTGGATTGACACCCGACTGGGCAAAAGCCCTGCCGAACAGAGCAGCATTCTGGCCTCGGGCCCGACAACGGCCTGCGACAGCGAGAGCGATTCCGATACGTCGCCAGCCAGCATGGAACAGGAACTGGCTCGCGCCAGACTGATTTGCGGCCGGGCCAAAGCGGCCGTCATGACCATGTTCAGCGACGCACGCATGGGTCGCTCGATGAACACCGAAGACGTCGATCTGCTGGTCGAAGAAATTTCGACGTCAGTGATGCGCCATCCTCACGCGCTGATCAGTCTGTCCCGTCTTAAAACGTCCGATGAATACACCTACATGCATTCAGTGGCGGTGTGCGCGCTGATGGTTGCGCTTGCGCGGCAGATGAATCTGGATGAGGAGCAAGTGCGCGAGGCCGGCGTCGCCGGGCTGATGCACGACGTTGGCAAGATGATGATCCCCAACACCATCCTCAATAAACCCGATCGCCTGACCTTCGATGAATTCGAAGCGATGAAGCATCACCCCCAGGCAGGACTCGAAATTCTTCAGGGTTGTCAGCAAGTGACCCACGCAGTCATGGATGTGTGCCTGCATCATCATGAAAAGGTCGACGGCAGTGGCTATCCCCATGGTTTGAAGGGCGAGCAGATCAGTCAGCTGGCTCGTATGGGTGCAATCTGCGATGTCTATGACGCCGTGACGTCAGACCGGCCCTACAAGAAAGGCTGGGACGCAGCCAGGTCGGTCCGGGAGATGGCATCCTGGAAAGGGCATTTCGACGAGAAAATCTTCCAACACTTCGTCAAGACAGTCGGTATTTATCCGGTGGGCGCGCTGGTGCGCCTAAAGAGCGAGCGGCTGGGCATTGTCATCGAACAGGGTGAAAAATCGCTGCTGCACCCCAAAGTGAAAATATTCATGTCGGCCAAGACCCGCATCACGTTCACGCCCGAAGTCATCAACCTCGCCTGTGCGCAGGAGCAGGACGCCATCGTCAAGTTCGAACTGGCGGAGGATTGGGGCGTGCACAACGTCGATGAAATGTGGGCGGGCTGTCCTGCGGGATAGCCGACGGCCCGCGCACGGCCGCTGCCTGATCTAACCCAGCAGGCCCAACTCCTGCGCGCGTGCCACCGCTTGCGTGCGGCGCTCTACGCCGAGCTTGCTGTTGATGTGGCTGGCGTGGGTCTTGACGGTGTGCAGAGAGATGAACAACCGGTCGCTGATTTCCTGATTCGAACAGCCCTGAGCGATGAGCTGCAGCACGCTCAGTTCCCTTGCGCTGAGGTAATCGGGCCCGCTGCAGGCCGCAGGCTCACTGATGACACGCGCGCAGGGAAGCTCCTTGCCGGGGCTAGAGTGCGGCAGTTGCGTGAGCAGATAATCGACCAGCCGGCACGACGGGCGCCTGGATAACTGCTCGCGCAGCCAGTCGGGATATTTTCGGATCACGCCGTGAAGCGGCAACACCGCGCCCCCGCTCGCCAGCTCCAGGCTCTGGCCCAGCAGCTTCGCAGCCTGAGGCTGATCGTCGGTCTCGAGTGACAGCAGGCAATGCTGGCTTGCCGCGTATAACCCGACCAGCCCCGCACCGACCTGATCCGCCTGGGCTTTCAAGTCTCGCAGCCGCTCGGCCGATCGCTCGGGGCGGCCCTGAATGACGTCGAGGGACGCCTGCAACAGCGCGATCTGCTGAGGCATCTGCGGCATGCATTCCGGCGCAGCCGCCGGCTGATCGCCGCCATAGGTCTGGCCCAGGCGCAGCAACCAGGCGTCGGCCAGATCGATACGACCTTGCGCCAGCCACAGTTCGCATTTGGTCAACGTGATCATCGCCAGGTAATAAACCGGCGGCACATCCCAGATATGCATCAGTCGCTCGGCCTCAGCCAGCTCGGCGAACGCTTCGGCAAAACGCCCTTCCCGCCCTTCCATTCCGGCGATCACGCAGTGCCCGATCAATACGCTGATGTCGCGACAGGCGCGCGCTTCGGTCAGGCCAGCGTTCAGGCGCTCCCTTCCCGCTTGCGGCTGAAGGAACTGCACCAGCAGATAGCCTTCGTACAGCGTCAGCCGGGCACGCACGGCGTACAGTCGTTGCGAAGACAACCCGCTCAGCCGCCGCAGCCCCTGGCGCACTTCTTCCATCGAACGAAGCGCTTCGCCGCGGGCCTGCAATGTACGCGCGCGGTCATAGTGCGCCAGCGCCTCAAACAACGGATTGGCAACTCGCTGCGCCAGCTCCAGGGCGTCGCGATTCAAGGCCCGCGCTCGCCACAAATCGCCTCCGGTGATCGCCAGATTCGCCAGCGTCGACAGGCACACCAACCTTTGTCCATACCGTTTGTGGGGCAACGTCGCCAGCGCCTCGGTGCAATAACGCTGGGCGGTGTCGCTGTCGCCGCGCCCGCGCGCGATGATGCCGCTGAGCGCCAGCCATTGGGCCAGCATGGAGTTCTGCGCCGTGGCCGAGGGCGCCGGCAGGAACCGACTGAGCTGATTGCCGAGTTCTTCGGCAGCATCAAGCTGGCATGCCAGCCCCAAGGCCCACGCGTACAGCACGATCAGGCGTGGGGTGCTGACCAGCAGGCTGTCTGGCAGGTCCATCTTCCAGCGCAGGAGCATGCCGACGTTCTGCTCGGCGAGCAGTTGTTCCTCGGAAAGGTTCTGCACCAGATTGGCGGCAACGTCCAGATGCCCCGCTCGCAGTGCTTGCTCAATCGCCTCGTCGAGCAGCCCCTGCTCGCTGAACCAGCGACAAGCGTTGAGGTGAAGCCGTCGTTGCTGGGGCGCAAGACTGGTGCCGGCGCGTGCACGCAGCAGGTCGGAAAACAGGTGGTGATAACGAAACCAGCGCCCGTTTTCATCCAGCGGCACCAGAAACACCTGATGGGCTTGCAGGTAACCGAGCATTTCGGCGCTGTCATGGCTGTCACGTGCCGCGTTGCACAGCGCACTGCTGAATCGCTCAAGGCACGCGGTTTCATAAAGGAAGGTCTGAACGTCGGCGGGCAGACAGTCGATGACCTCTTCGAGCAAGTAGTCGCGAATCAGGCCTTCGCCGCCGTTGAGTCCCTGGGTCAACGTGTTGCTGCCAGCCTCGCTCGCCGCCAGCAACCAGAAGCGCAAGCCGGCGACCCAGCCTTCACTGCGCTGCAACAGGCTGCGCAGGGCATCCTCGGACAGCGAATTACGCTGCTGATCAAGCACGGCAAGGGATTCGTCGTCAGTCAGACGCAGGTCGTGCTCGGACAACTCCAGCAGTTGCCGGGACAGCCGCAGGCGCGCCAGATGCCAGTCAGGGCGCTGGCGGCTGGTGACCATCACGACGAGGCCGGCGGGAAGATGATTCAGAAGAAACTGCAGGCAACGGTCGAGCACCGGGCCCTGGACCAGATGATAATCATCGAGCACCAGCAGCAGCGGTTTGCTCAACATCAGGTGCATGGCGAGTTCGTCGAGCAGCCCGTCCAGCCACTCCTCGAAGGCAAACGGCTGATGACGCTGACGCATTTTGAGCAGCCCCAGCGCCTGGCCGCCCAATTGAGGGAAATATTGCTGAAGGCCGGAGAGAAGACGCTCGAGGAAGCGGCCTGGATCGCTGTCTCGATGACTCAATCCCAGCCACAGGTTTTGCCATTGATCCGGCAGGTTTTCGCAGAATTCGACCGCCAGGGAGCTCTTTCCAAACCCGGCTGGCGCGCAGACGAGCAGCAGTCGTCCGGACAGACCGGCGCTCAATCGCTCACACAGACGGGGGCGCGCGACGTAGCCGTCAGGCAGTGGCGGGCGGTAGAAACGTCCCTCCAATGCAGTGACTGCGTGATTTGCGAATCCTTGCAAACGCGACAGATCAGTCATGGCCGGCTCTTGTAGAAGTGCTTGTTATTCGGCGTTCAGATGTCGGGAGACTAGCGGCTATGTGATGGCTTTTGAAGATTGTTCGACGAAAGACTGTAAGAAAACATATCCAATCAACACCGCGAATGTCGCTTCATATGTTTTGGCGGAGATGACGCTGAGGTGCCAATGAACGCGACGGGAGGCGATTCATTCGCGAATGGAGGGTGCCAATTGTACGTCTGGCTGGACCGGGCGATGGTTCGCCGATGAGGTCACTGACCCTAGCGACGTCACGGCCCGCTCGAAACACCCCGACGGATCGGGGCGTTTCATTTCAAAGCGGCGCAGGACCACGGTGCGCTGTAGCTGTGATCAACGTTGCACGACTCTGCGCCTGTTCGTTCAGACCTTAACGCACGCCTTCCTGGCGAAGCGCGTTGGGCTGGAAGTCGCTGGTGGTGGCGGTGAAACCGAAGTCGTAGGCTCGCTTCTCTTCGTTTTTCATGCCCAGTGCCAGATAACGTCCCGACTGCAGGTCATAGATCGTTTCAAGTGCATACCAGGGCACTTGCTTGTCGTAGTAGTTCTCGGCGTGCGCTTCGGCCACGCGCCACAGTTGACCACGACCGTCGTAATGGTCGATCACCGCTGCCTGCCAGGTGTCTTCGTCGATGAAGAAATCACGCTTGGCGTAGATGTGACGTTGACCTTCCTTCAGCGTTGCGGTCACGTGCCAGACGCGACGCAGCTCATAGCGCGCCAGGTCCTGGTTGATGTGTCCGGCCTTGATGATGTCGGCATATTTGAGCTTCGGATCGTCGAGCTTGTAGCTGTCGGCCGCGATGTACATTTCCTGTTTGCCGATGAGTTTCCAGTCGTAACGGTCCGGCGCGCCGTTGTACATGTCCAGGTTGTCGGACGTGCGCAGACCATCGGCGGCGGTACCCGGTCCGTCATAGGACACTTGCGGGGCGCGACGCACGCGACGCTGACCGGCGTTGTACACCCACGCAGAACGCGGCTCCTTCACCTGATCGAGGGTTTCGTGCACCAGCAGCACCGTTCCGGCCAGACGCGCCGGTGCGGTGACTTCCTGCTTGAAGTAGAACAGCACGTTGCCCGGATTCTTCGGATCGAAATCCTTCATCTTGTCGCGGAACACGAACTGGTCCTGGAAGTACACCGGGCTGAAAGACCCGTTGGTCTGCGGTGTGGCCTGAACCACCAGCCGCTTGACGCTGCCGCCGCGATATCGGGTGATGTGGTTCCAGATCACCTCCAGGCCGTCCTTGGGAATCGGAAACGGCACGGCGGTTTCGAAGTTTTCCAGACCGTTACCGCCGGAAACCAGCTTGGTATTGGTGGCGTTTTTCTTGATGGCGGCAAACACATCGGCCGGAACGGTCGCGCCACGGTGTGACGGATAGACCGGCATCTTGAAGGTTTCCGGGTAGCGCTTGAACATCGCGTACTGGCCCGGGGCGAGGTTGTTCTTGTATTGCTCCACGTTCTGGCCGGTGATGGTGAACAGCGGTTTTTCGCTGGCGTAAGGGTTGGCCAGGAAGCCCTTGTCGTCCACAGCGCCCGCGTTGGTCGGCATCGGGCTCCAGGCCGGAATGGTGTTCGCCGCGTTGCCTGCCTTTTCGGCGCCCATTGGGGTCAGTGTCGTGCCCAGCTTGGCAGCATCGGATTCGGAAACGGCTGCCATCACCCCGGTCGCCAGCAGGGACAGACCCAGTACGCCGACGTGCAACAGACCCTTCGAGATTTTCATTTTCATAATTGTCCTTAGAAGTTCATACCGAAGCTGAGCGCCACGAAATCGCGGTCATCCACCGTGGTGTACTTGCCGTCGAAGAAGTTGGTGTAGGAAAGGTTGGCGGTGTAGGTGTTCTGATATTCCGCTTCCAGACCCAGGCTGACCGCTTTGCGGCCTTCTTCGAAGTTACCGCCAGGCCCTGGCGAGTAACCGTCGACGTCGTGAGACCAGGCCACGCTCGGCTTGAGGTTCACACCGGCGAACACGTTGTTGTAGTCCCAGATGGCGCGGGCGCGGTAGCCCCACGAATCGGTAGTGGTGAACCCGTCGTTCTCGCAGTAACGGCTAAGGTTGTTCAGCGCAGCGCCTGCCAGCGTACCAGCGTTGAGGGTCTGGCACTGGCCGTTAGGCAGCGGGCCGGGGCCGTAGCTCGGGTCTCGGCCGTAACGCAGTTTGGATGTGCTTTCCAGGCCACCGACGTGCGTCCAGCCCACTTCGCCAACGACCGTGAGACGTTCGGCGCCCATCACTTGGTCGAAGAAGTGCGTGAAGGTGGTCTGCGCCTGACTGATCTCTTTGCGGCGATAGCCCTTCTGATCCTGGCCTGGCGTGCCCTGCAACAGCGAGACGTTCGGGTTCAGCGGCGACAGCCCTGAGTACAGGATGTCGGTGGTGTTGAGCTGGACGGGCGCGTTTGGACGGTAGCTGATTTCGCCGCTCCACGCTGTGCCGGTTGGCAACGTGGTGGAGAAGCTCAGACCGAACAGGTGGATGTCTTCAGGGTATTCGACGTAGTAGCTGGAGTTGGCGGCGACCACCACTGGCAGCAACTGAGTGACCAGCCCCGGAATGGCGATACCCGGCACGCCATTGCCCGCGAGCGCGGCGGCCAGCGCTGCAGGGCTGTAGGCACCGGCAGGCGCGCCCTTGCCGCTGAAGATCGGCAGGCGGCTGTGGTAGTTCATGTAATAGGCGCCGAACTCGGTGTCCAGCGGCTCGAAGTTGTAGTGCATGGCGAAGCCATACTGGCCGCTGTCGCGAGCATCCCGGTCAGGGCCGCGACGCACGACGGCGCCCTCATCCGGGTTGCCGAAGTTCACGCCCTGCTGGCCCAGCGTGTTGAATACCGCGCCGCGCAAAGGTGCCGGCAGACCGGCATTGGTCAGCGCGGTGTTCAGGCCGGCCTGACTGCGCAACACCGCCAGGTTGTTGGAGCAACCGTCGGCAATCACGTCAGGCTGGGAGAAGAAGGTGCCGCAGTTATCGACGACCGTCTGGTCCCATTCCAGCTGATAGAAACCCTCGGCAGAGAGGTTTTCGGTCAGGCTCTGGGACAGGTAGAACATGTTGACCGGAATCAGGCCTTCCTTGATTTCCGAGCCAGGCCGGCGGAACGCAGAGACGTCCACCGGGTTGATGCTGTTGATGCCGCCCTGGATGAAGGTGCTTTCACCCCAGTTGACCACTTGCTTGCCCAGACGCACCGAACCCGGCTCATCGGCAATGGAGTAGTTGTGATAGACGAACGCGTCGAGCAGCTCGAAACCTGACGACTTGGCGCCCTCTTTTCGGCCCGAATCACTGATGTCCTTGAAGTCGCGGCCTTCATCCTTGAGCTCGAAGTCATACCAGTACTTGCCCCGCAGGAACACGCCGGTGTCGCCGTACTTGAGCTCCAGATCGTGGATACCCTTGAAAATCTTCGAAAACGTCTCGCCGCTTTTGAAGTTCAGGTGGCCATCGTCGGACGTCTGCGACAGGCCATGACCGCCGTTATTGGAACCGATCAGGTTCTTGTTGGCATTCTCGGTGGACCAGCTGGCGCCGATGGAGAGCGACGAGTCGAAGTTACCTTCGATTTCACCGATGTTGAAACTGACGCCGAATGCAGGGCCGGCGAGCGTGGAAGCGAGGCTGACGGCCAGAGGCAGTTTTGCCCGGCGCCAGAACAGGTTTGCTGATGTCATCGACGCTACTCCATGTGCTTTTATTTTTTTTGGCAGTGGGTGCTTCCAGAAACGACTCAGGCGGATGTGTCCGCAGTGCCTGGTTGTCAACGCTGATCGGGCAGCCCATGTAAAGCTGCGAAACGATCCGGCGTTTTTCTCCGGTTTCAACCTACTGCCGACTATATCCAGCAGGTGGGACGACTTGATCCCTCTAAAGTGTGATTTGCAGCGTCGAAGCCTCTAACACGCCGATTTCGGCGTACCGGCTCAGCGGCAGGGGGAGGATGGCTGAATTTGAGAATTTGGCAAGCAAGACGGCGGGCGAGAGCCTTCGCGGCACATTGTCAGGGCCGAAAACCCTGACAATGTCCGTGCAAAAATCAGCTCAGAGGGTGGAGAGGAAAGCGCTGTTGGTGCTTTGCCATTCGACGATGTCCAAGCGGATGCGCTTCTTGTCGAGCTTGCCAACGCTGGTCTTGGGAATTTCGGTAACAAGGGCGATCTGGCTCGGAATGGCCCATTTGTTGATGTGGCCCTGCTCCACGAATGGCTTGAGATGTTCTTTCAGTGCCTTGGCATCGATGACGTGGCCTTCATGGGCAACCAGCAGTGCGAAAGGCCGCTCGCCCCACTGTGGATCGGCGATGCCCACCACTGCCACTTCGCGCACTCCCGGATGACGACTGCAGAGGTCTTCCAGCTCCAGCGACGACACCCACTCGCCGCCGGTCTTGATCACATCCTTGATGCGGTCGCGTATGTCGATGCCGCCCATGCTGTCCAGCGTCGCGACATCGCCAGTGTGCAGCCAGCCACCGGCCCAGAGCTCGGCGCCCTTTTCCGGCTCGCGGTAATACCCTTCGGTGAGCCACGGCGCACGCAGCACCAGTTCGCCCTGAGTTTCGCCATCGGAGGGCAGGAAATTGCCCTCGGCATCGACGATTGCCGCCTCGACCAGCACGCCGGGCGCGCCAGCCTTGATGCGATACGTCGTGCGTTCGTCCTCGCTGCCCGCCATCAGTTCGTCATTCAGGTGCGCGACGGATACCAGCGGGCCGGTCTCGGACATTCCGTACGCAGCCGTCAGCTGAATGCCACGCGCCTTGGCGGCTTCATACAGGGAACGGTTGAGCGAACTGCCGCCGATGATGATGTTCCAGCCGGTGAAGTCGACGTCCTTGGCCGCTTTGGCGTTGAGCACCATTTGCATGATGGTCGGCACGCAATGCGAGAACGTCACCTTCTCCTTGCGCCACAGCTCCACGAGTAATTCGGGATCATAGCGCCCGGGATAAACCTGCTTTGCGCCCAGCATCGTGGCCGCGTACGGCACGCCCCAGGCATGAACGTGAAACATCGGCGTGATGGGCATGTAGACCTTGTCCCCACCGAGCATGCCCTCGACGCTGCCCATGATGGTCGCCACCGCCATCGTATGCAGGACCAACTGACGATGGGTGAAATACACGCCCTTCGGGTTGCCGGTGGTGCCGGTCGTGTAGAAAGTGGTGGCCACCGAGTTCTCGTCGAAATCCTCGAACTGATACGTCGGGCTGGCAGCCGCCAGCAGCGTTTCGTATTCACCCACAAGGTTGGGCAAGTCGGCGCTGGTGTCTTGCGTGTCGGTGATGAGCAAGGTCTTTTCGACCGTGGTCAGCTTGCTCTCGAAGCACTTATAGAGCGGCAGGAATTCTTTGTTGACCAGCACGAACTTGTCTTCGGCGTGGTTCATGGTGAAGAGGATCTGATCCGGAGACAGGCGCACGTTGATGGTGTGGATCACCGCGCCGATCATGGGGATCGCGAACATGCATTCCAGATACCGATGGCTGTCCCAATCCATGACCGCCACTGTATCGCCCGCTTTCACCCCCGCCTCGGTCAGCACATTCGCCAGCCGACAGATCCGCTCGTTGAGCGTCAGATACGAATAGCGCGAGTGATCCCGGTAGACGATTTCCCGTGTCTTTTCATAGCGCCCGCCGGACATCAGCAGACGTTTGATCAACAGCGGATATTGGTACGCGCCATCGGCGGGCTGAATCACGCGAGTCTGCAGCATAGGAATCCCTTTTCAAGATGCATAGGCGGTGCTGAAAATATGCACTCTAGGGCCTTCGCTCGCCAGTCAAATCAGCCAAAGGGATGATTCTGTGGACGAATGACCCTACAGGCATAACGCCATTTGAAAGGGCAAATCGGTCGTGAAACGGCCTGCAGGAATCGGCAGAAGGAGGAAATCGAGTGATTGCAAATGGTGCATATGGCACAGCGGGAGTGAGCGCACTCACTCCCGCTGCACGATCAGTGCATCTCGGTCAGCGCCAGTTTTACACCCAGCGCCACCAGCACCCCGCCCATGGCGCGGTCGAACCAGTGCCCCATACGGGCAAACCCGGCGCGCACGCGAGGTTGGCTGAACAGACGCGCCACCAGACAGAACCAGACGCCTGTAGCGAACGCCAGATACACACCGTACCCGGCCTGAACCGGCATCGGCGTATGCGGATTGATCACCACAGTGAACAAAGACAGGAAAAACAGCGTGGCTTTCGGGTTCAGGCCATTGGTCACGAACCCTGCCGTGTAGGCTCCGCGCGCCGTCCGCTCGCCCTTGGCGATATCGACAGGCGCGTCGGAGGAGCCGGCAGGTCTGGCGCGCAGGGCCTTGAAGCCGATATACAGCAGGTATGCCGCAGCTGCCCATTTCAGCGCATTGAACAGCACGATGGACTGCGAAACGATCAGGCCGATCCCCAGCAACGAATACCCCACGTGCAGGAAAATCGCGGTGCCCACGCCCATGGCTGTGTAGGTGCCGGCTTTGCGCCCGTGGGTCACGCTTTCGCGCACCACCACGGCGAAATCCGGGCCGGGACTGGCGACAGCGAGCAGGTGAATCAGCGCAACGGTGAGAAATTCCGTCCAGTACATGAAGGGCTCCAGGCGTTTTGGTGAGCGGCAGGCTCTGGTAGGCTCGCTACCTTACGCCTCCTGTCAACCCAGAAAAAGGTACAGCTGATGTCGAGTCAACGTAGAGCAGTTTTCCTGGACCATACCTCTCTGGATCTGGGCGATCTGGACCTTACTCCCTGGCGTGAGACCTTTGGCGAACTGGTACTGCATGCCAGCACGACACCCGAGCAGGTCATCGAGCGGTTACAGGGCGCGCAGGTCGCGATTTCCAACAAGATCATGATCGACGCCGCGACCTTTGCCGCGTGCCCGGATCTGAAACTGGTGCTGGTGACCGCGACGGGCGTGAACAATGTCGACCTGCAGGCCGCGCGCGAACATGGCGTCGTGGTGAGCAATTGTCAGGGTTACGGCACGCCGTCGGTGGCACAGCACACGTTGATGTTGCTGCTGGCGCTGGCGACGCGTCTGCCGGATTACCAACAAGCGATTCATCAGGGGCAGTGGCAGAAATCGAAACAGTTCTGCCTGCTGGATTTCCCGATCGTCGAACTGGAGGGCAAAACCCTGGGCCTGCTGGGGCACGGCGAGCTCGGCGGGGCGGTGGCGAAACTGGCGGAAGCCTTCGGGATGCGCGTCGTCCTGGGACAGATTCCCGGCCGCCCTGCCCGGCCGGATCGCGTGCCGCTGCATGAGTTGCTGCCGCAGGTGGATGCGCTGACGCTGCACTGCCCGCTCAACGAACACACCCGCGACATGATTGGCGCCCATGAACTCAGCCTGCTGAAACCGAAGGCGTTCATCGTCAATACCGCGCGCGGCGGCCTGATCAACGAGCAGGCGCTGGCCGACGCCCTGCGCAACGGTCATCTGGGCGGCGCAGCCACCGACGTGCTGACCGTCGAGCCTCCGGTCAATGGTAATCCGCTGTTGTCCGGCGATATTCCACGGCTGATCATCACGCCGCACAGCGCCTGGGGCAGCCAGGAAGCGCGGCAGCGAATCGTCGGGCAAGTGAATGAAAACGCTCAGGCGTTCTATGCCGGACAGCCCCTGCGTGTGGTCAGCTGAGGACCACCACCGTTCAGGGCGCAGCGAGCTTCATCGCGACGAGGCTGATGGTTTGAACGTGGCACGTCACCTTCGCGAGCGTGCAGCCTCGCGCAGCGCGCACTTGCCCGTTCACTGGGCGCTCACTGTCTTCGCTGCGTTCTCCTGATAAACTTCGCCCTTTTTTCGAGGAGCCGAAGATGGATCCGCGCAGTGAAGTGTTACTCCGTCAGGCCGATTTGTTTCAGGGCTCCTTGTTGCTGACCGGCTTGCCCGCCGATGATCTGCCGGGCAGGCTCCCCAACGCTCGGGGCTGGAGCTGGCATGCCGGAGATTTTGCGGCGCTGGATACCCGATTCCCCGGGCGCACGCACTTCGGCACCGAGGCACCCGTCGAACCTTTCGAAGCCGCTGTGCTGTTTCTGCCCAAAGCCAAGGACCTGACTGACTATCTACTCAACGCACTGGCGTCCAGATTGCAAGGTCGCGAGCTGTTTCTGGTTGGCGAAAAGCGCGCGGGCATCGAAGCGGCAGCCCGGCAATTGAGTCCGTACGGGCGGGCGCGCAAGCTCGACAGCGCTCGTCATTGCCAACTGTGGCAGGTCACCGTGGAAAACGCGCCGCAGGCTGTTGCGCTCGACAGCCTGGCGAAGCACTTCGACATCGACCTGGACGGCGGCCCCCTGAAAGTCGTCAGCCTGCCCGGCGTGTTCAGCCATGGGCGACTGGACCGTGGCTCTGCGCTGTTGCTGGAAAACATCGACCGTCTGCCGAGCGGCCACTTGCTCGATTTCGGCTGCGGCGCCGGCGTACTGGGGGCTGCGGTGAAACGTCGCAATCCGGACATGACCGTCACGATGCTCGACGTCGACGCGTTCGCCACCGCCAGCAGCCGCCTGACGCTCGCCGCCAATGGCCTTGAAGCTGAGGTGCTGACCGGCGATGGCATTGATGCAGCGCCTGCACATCTTGATGCAATTCTGACCAACCCACCCTTCCACACCGGGGTTCACACCGACTACGCGGCAACCGAAAACCTGTTGCGAAAAGCGCGCGAACATCTGAAAAAAGGGGGCGAACTGCGTCTGGTAGCCAACAGTTTCCTGCGCTATCAGCCGATTATCGAAGCCCATCTCGGACCGTGTGCAATCATGTCGGAGGGTCAGGGTTTCCGGATTTACCGCGCCAAACGTGCGTGAAAATTACCGCTTGCCGAACGCAAGGCGTGTAGGCAGAATCCGCACCGTCCTAGGGGAGTAGTCTCCCGCGAGCGCCATGCTCGTCCGGCGCGCATCAACATACTTGGTCCACAGACCATGGTGCGTGCGACCCCAGATCCGCCCCAGACGGATCGGTGGTTTGACAAGACCTATGACACGAACATCCTGACCCGGGGCGGGGAGGCTGTACGTGTCATAGCCGTGTCGACCCGCCCCTTAGGAAACCCCTGATGCTGGAATCCCTGTTGGTCCCCACCGCCGTCGTCGCATTGGCCGAAATCGGTGACAAGACCCAACTCCTCGCGCTCATTCTCGCTGCACGCTTTCGCAAGCCCTGGCCCATCATCGGCGGTATCGTCGCGGCCACGCTGGCAAACCATGCTGCCGCAGGTGCCGTCGGCGCCTGGTTCAGCAGCTTCTTTTCGGACGCGATGCTGCACTGGGTGCTGGCTGCAAGCTTCACCGCCACCGCGCTGTGGACGCTGGTGCCGGACAAGATGGACGACGACGAAGCGAACACCGCACGCAAGTTCGGCCCGTTCATGACCACCCTGATCGCGTTCTTCCTGGCTGAGATCGGTGATAAGACGCAGATCGCCACGGTGATGCTGGCGGCGCAATATTCTTATCTGTGGCTGGTGATTCTGGGCACCACGCTGGGCATGCTGCTGGCCAACGTGCCGGTGGTGCTGGCCGGTAACTTCGCCGCAGAGAAGTTGCCGCTGACCCTGATCCGTCGCCTGGCGGCGGGCGCGTTCTTCATTCTGGCCATCGTGGCGGTGTACAAAGCGATGCAGGTCAGCGGCTGGGTGTAACCCGAACGCCGCATCCCTGCGAGAGTGTGCCCGATCAGCGCTGAATCAAGACTTCGGCGCCTGCTGATACAGCGGCATGACCTTGGGGATCGCCGCTTGCAGCGACGCGATCCGGTTGGTCGATGCCGGGTGCGTGCTCATGAACTCAGGCTGGGAAGCCCCGGCCTGGGACTGCATCTTCTGCCACAAGGTGATCGCGGCGTTGGGGTTGTAACCGGCACGGGCTGAAAGCTCCAGCCCCAGCAGGTCGGCTTCGTTTTCGTTGGCGCGGCTGTTCGGCAGGGTCAGGCTGTAATTGACGACCGTGTCGGCCAGCGCCAGGCTGTCCTGGCCCAATCCCAGCAGCGTACCGGCGCCCTGTTTGGCCATTTGAATGCCGTACGCCTTGGACATGGCTTCACGTCCGTGCTCGCGCAGAGCGTGAGCAATTTCATGCCCCATGACCGCCGCCAGCTCGTCGTCGCTCAGCTTGAGCGTATCGATCAGTCCGCTGTAGACGATGATCTTGCCACCCGGACCACAGTTGGCGTTGAGCTCATCGCTCTTGATCAGGTTCACGTCCCATTGCCACTGCGCTGCATCAGGTCGCAGTTTCGGGGCTTGAGCGATCAACCGCTTCGCCACGGCCTGAACACGCTTGGCCTCTGCGCTGCTGTTATCCAGCACACCTTTGGACGACGCCTCGCTGACCGTCTGTTGGTAAGACTGGGCATACATCTGGTTGACCTCATCGGTCGACAGCATGCTGAACATGTATTGCTTGCGCTCGACACCGACCGAGTCGCCGCTGGTGGTGTTGACCGCCTGACATCCTGCAACCAGCAGGGCTGCTGCGACGGCACAAAGGGCAAAAGTCCTACGCATCACGTATCTCCATTGAAACAATGGCGCTCATCCTAGGGGCTGCGCGGCCGGAGCACCAGATGCCAGCCGTTTGCCATGTGCCGCAACACTAAATAAACACACATTCGTAACAGATTCGAAACACAACTCCGATCCCTCGCAGGACCGCTGCAGCCCTTTATATCCGGGGCGCGCGCTCGACTTATCCAGCAACGACGAAACCCGTTCAAAAACGCCCATTTCGTCGGATCCATCTCATGCTTCGCGGCCCCAAGGCGATATCCACTTCAGGCGTAATTCCACGTCCGGAGTTCCTATGAAGTTCAAGTCGATCCAGTTTTCCGTTGCCGCTCTGGCGGGCGCCATCGTCCTCAGCGTCGTGGTTGCTCTGGTACTGTTTGCCCTGTTTTCAGGCGCGCGCACTCAGGACATGGTTGAGCAGCGCACGACGTCGCAGTTCGAGCAAGCGGTCGAGCAGCGCCTGAGCGCCATTGCGCGCACGCAGGCCAGTGAAATCCAGCGCGAACTCGAAGCGCCGCTGCAGACCGCCGCCGCGCTGGCCACGACCAACGCCTTGCTGGGCATGAAGGACGCCAAAGGTGAGCCGTCGCTGACCCTCAGCCGTGAGCAACTGCTCAATGTGCTGCACGAAACCGTCGTCCGTAACCCGAAGATCCTCGGCTCCTACATCGGCTGGGAACACGACGCGCTGGACCGTAACGACGCGGCCTACGTCGGCTCGTCGATGATCGGCGTCGATCCAAAAGATGGCCGCATGATGGCCTGGTGGTATCGCAAGCCGGACGGCACGTTCAATCTGGAAAAGCTGGCCAGCCTTGAGGATCAGAAAATCCTGTCGACCGGCATCCGCTCCAGCGAGTACTACTTGTGCTCGCGGGAGACGCGCAAGGCTTGTGTGATCGACCCGGCGCCCTACAAGGTCGGCGACAAGATGGTCATGCTGTCTTCGTTCATCGAACCCATCATGCTCAACGGCCAGTTCCAGGGGATCGTCGGCGCCGACCTGTCGGTGAACTTCATTCAGGACATGCTCGAGAACGCTGACAAAAAGCTGTACGACGGCGCTGGCGATATGGCCCTGATCGCCACCAACGGCCGCCTGGTCGCCTACACCAAGGACACGAGCAAGCTCGGCGAAAAGGCCAGCGACATCCTCGATGCCAACGAAGTCGCCAACCTGAGCACGATCACCAAAGGCGAAGTGCGTTACGACATCGACAAGGCTCACGGCCACATCGAGCTGTACCTGCCTTTCGGCATCGGCAACACCGACGCACGCTGGACCCTGATGATGCGCATGCCTGTCGACGCGGTCATGGCCGACCTTCAGCAGTTGCAGAAAGACCTCAAGCATCAACGCGAGGCCGATATCTTCGGCATGATGGTGGTCGGTCTGCTGATCGCCGCGCTGGGGCTGTTGATCGTCTGGTTCGTCGGCCGAGGCATCGCCCGCCCGCTCAAGCAAATGGTCGCCATGCTCGACGACATCGCCAAGGGTGAAGGCGATCTCACGCGCCGCCTCACCAGCGATCGCGCTGACGAACTGGGCTCGATCGCCAGCGGTTTCAACACGTTCCTGAGCAAGCTGCAGGTGATGATCAGCCAAGTGGTGACCTCAGTGCAGAAGGTCAGCGACTCGTCCGAACACACCGCAGACATTGCCATTCGCACCAACAAAGGCGTGCACAAGCAGATGGCCGAAATCGATCTGGTCGCCACCGCCGTGCACGAAATGACCGCGACCGCGCAGGACGTCGCCCGCAACGCGACGCAGGCCGCGCAAGCGGCGAACCATGCAGACGACGCGGCCAGCCAAGGCATGCGCATCGTCCACAACACGTCCAATTCGATCAGCGAACTGGCGGTGGAAATCGGCCGCGCCGTCGGCGTGGTGCAAGCCCTGGCCAAGGACAGCGAAAACATCAACGCCATCCTGACTGCCATTCGTGGCATCGCCGAGCAGACCAACCTTCTGGCCCTTAACGCTGCCATCGAAGCGGCGCGTGCCGGTGAACAGGGCCGCGGCTTCGCCGTGGTGGCCGACGAGGTGCGCAACCTGGCGCAGAAGACCCAACAGGCCACCGAAGAAATTCAGAACATGATTCAGCAGCTGCAGAACGGCACGCGTCAGGTGGTCAAAGTGATGGAAGACAGCCAGAGCAAGACCGACGAGAGCGTGGGCCATGCCGCCGAGGCAGCGCAGGCACTGGAAAGCATCACCAAAGCGGTGTCGGTGATCAACGACATGAACAACCAGATCGCCAGCGCTGCCGAGGAGCAAAGCGCGGTCGCCGACGACATCAACCGCAACGTGATCAACATCGGTCAGGTCGCCAACGAGGTGGCTGGTGGCGCCGACGAGTCGAGCCAGGCCAGTGCCGAACTGACCAAGCTGGCGGAACAACAGCGCCGCTTGATCAATCAGTTCAGGGTTTGAAGAGGCGAGCGCATGTGCCTGACACGCCACGCGCTCAATGCTGGCCTATAGGCGCGCAGGCGGAGCATCAGAGCGGCGTCAGGCATTCCGGCGCGTTGAGTTTCGGGTCGTTGACCAGATTGGCCAGAGGACGCTCGCGCAATTGCATCTGCGGTGCGGCCAGCAATGATTGCAGCGTGACCGGCGAGCTTTCCGGGTCGAGCCACTGCGCCTGACCTTGCTCATCGAGAATCAGTGGCCGGCGCTGCCCCATCGCCGCCTGCGTGACCACCGCCACGCTGAGGTAGGTGTGGCCTTCTACGGGATAGGCTTCCCAGATGGCTGCGAAAAACAGGGTCGACCCTTCAGCGGGCGTGAGCCAGAAAGGCCGCTTGCGCACCGAACCGCGCCATTCGTAAAACCCGTTCGCCGGCAGCAGGCACCGCCGTTCCCGAAACGCCTGACGAAACATCGGTTGCTCGGCCAGGGTCTCGGCCCGTGCATGGGCTGGCGTGCGTGACATATCGGTCAGCCAGGGCGGCGTCAGGCCCCAGCGGGCTCTGGCCACTTCTCGTCCGCCGTCCGCGCCCTGCCCCGCCCTCAGCATCAGCACTGCATCGGCCGGGGAGATGTTCCATTGCGCTTGCTGATCGGTCGGGAATCCGGGCAGGGCCGCGAAGGCGGGCGTCCAACGAAACAGCGCATAACGTCCACACATGGGCTTGGGGCAACTCTTCTGGAAAGCGGATGAGGCGGGGCTGAACGGCGTTCAGCACAACAACACGTCGGGGTAACTGTCAGGCTCATCGCCCGACAACGGAAAGGCACCATTGTACTCAGTGATCAGCTGCCGCGCCCGCTCCGCCTGATGGTCCTCGACCGCAAGCCCTAGCAGGCCGGAGACCGGCAGCTCACCGATGCCGCCGAGCAGATGGCGCCCGGTGATATGCGCCTCGATGCCCTCACTGGCGAGCATGGACTGCAACAACTCGCCTTCCATCATGTTTTCCGGCTCATAGATTTTGCGCATCAATCGTTCTCGGCACGGACCTCGAGGTCCCATTGCTCGCCGTCGGTTTCGAGATGAAACTCGATGGGCCGACAGCAGACGTGGCAATCCTCGATGAAGTTGTGATCGCCTTCAGACAGGTCCAGGACGGTTTCTCCCGGTTCGCCGCAATAAGGGCACTCATAAGGGGCTGCAGGTTGTATTTCGTGCATCACAGTCTCCGAGAGCAGTTTTGCGTATAATCGCCGACTTGTTTGCGGGTCGAGCTTTATTTCTCGACATCCGGGCGCCACGCCGGACTCGACCTACCTTTACCCTAGCCGTTTCCAACAAGAGAGCATGATGGGCGAATTCGATGCCATCCGACCTTACAACGACTCCGAAGTAAAAGCCGTACTCAACCGGCTGCTCGGTGACAAGGCGTTCCTCGCGATCCTCACGCATTTCCGTTTTCCACGTCTGGCCGGCTCGTTGGGCTGGATCCTTCAGCCTGCCATCGCGCGCAAGCTGCGCCGTCAGTTCGCCGGTATCGATTCGGTCGCGGCCCTGCAGGACAAAGTCGAGCATTACGTCGATCATACGATCGAGCGTGCCACCGATGGTGTGACCTATACCGGCGTCGAGCAGTTCAAGTCCGGGGTGGCCTATCTGTTTCTGGCCAATCACCGCGATATCGTCATGGACCCGGCGTTCGTCAACTACGCGGTCTATCACGCCGGGTTGCCGACGCCACGTATCGCCATCGGCGACAACCTGCTGCAAAAGCCCTTCGTCAGCGACCTGATGCGCCTGAACAAGAGCTTCATCGTCCACCGCTCGATCACCGGGCGTCGGGAGAAAATGGCGGCGTATCAGCTGCTGTCGGCGTACATCAATCACTCGATCCGCAATGACTGCGCCTCAATCTGGATCGCCCAGGCCGAAGGCCGCGCCAAAGACGGCGACGATCGCACCGAGTCGGCCATCCTCAAGATGTTTCACATGAGCCGCAAGGACGAGCCATTCGGCGAGGTCATTCAGTCGCTGAACCTGACGCCCGTGTCGATCAGCTATGAATACGATCCGTGCGACCACGCCAAGGCGCGAGAGCTGTACATTCGCGCCACGACCGGCAGCTACACCAAGGCGCCGGGTGAGGACGATGTCAGCATTGCGCTGGGCATCACCGGCTACAAAGGGCGTGTGCACGTCAACTTCGCGCCACCGGTCACCGGGCTGTTCGAGGACACCAAGCAGCTGGCGATCGAGATGGACAAGCAGATTCTGGGTGGCTATCGCCTGTTCCCCGTGCATTACCTGGCGTACGCACAGTGGGCCGATGCCGACCCGAGCCTGAATGTGCCCACTGCCGCGGAGGTGTTCGCGGCTGACGAACTGGAGCGTGCGCAGGAAGAATGGCAGCGCCGCCTCGACGGTTGCCCTGAAGAACATCGTCCTTATCTGGTTCTGCAATACGCCACGCCGGTGCGCAACCAGTACCGGGTCAAGGCCGGGTTGCCGCTTTAAGGCACTCAGCAAAAACGGCGCTCACAAGGCGCCGTTTTTTTTGCATGACGCTTACAGCCCCAGAAACACCACCCGATGGGCGTGCATGGCCCGAAGGTGCGCGGCCGGTCAGAGTTTCGTGCTCACCCACGACAGCAACAGCGCAAACACCAGACACGCCGCCCCGATGCGGTAGCTCAGCCGGATCATGCGCACGGTTGGCCCATCCATCAAGTGCATGGGTTCGTCAATCGGGGCGTTTTCGGCAAGGTTGTGCAGACGGGCGTTCACTCGCTGCTCGCGACTGCGCGTGGTGTGCAGCAACCAGATGCCGGGACTCGCCGCCAGCAGTGCAAACAGGTTGATGACCACGCCAGGGGAATGCTGGATAAGCGACATGAGGCCTCGATGGCGCCTGGTCGGACGGCGCCGCACGGGAAAATCCGGTGTAGGACCGGCTTCAGCCGGGAAGAGGCCTGAACGAACGGCCTCCAATCTCGCGGCGTGAGTCTTGCGCCTTCCCGGTTAAAGCCGGTCCTACCGTTTAAACACGGTGTACCTGAGCAATGCGGTGATGCAAAGGTAACGAGTGTCACCTTAACGTCACCTGAACCGGTCACTGTGTAGCACCCTTCAATTGACCACCCGGAAAAGAGAGCCCGTCATGCTGCATGCCCACAACCAGGATCGCCTTTACCTGATCGCGCCGAGCGACGAGCAGGAAGCGTTGATCGATGCCTTGGCGTTCAATGTTCAAGACCGGCACTGGCTGGTGTACTGCGCGTTGGGCGGGCATGCCCACAACGACCTGCCGGAAGTGGATCTGGTGACGGGGTACAGTTTTCTGGATTTCTATCAGGCGGCTTGAACCAGCACCCCGCAACCGAAATCGACCTGAAAAACAAAAGCCCCCGGTTTCTCGCGAAACCGGGGGCTTTTCGTCATGCCGCCAGGATTATTGGCCGAGCAGACGACCGATTGTCTGATCCTGGAACAGGCGGGTCAGCGCATCGCTGAGTACGTCGCTGATCAGTTTGGTGTTGGTTTCCTCGTTCGGCGCCATGCCGAAACGCTGGTCCAGGGAGGCTGCATAACGACCGCTGTAGCTGCGACCGTTGTTCTGCACGTCAGCGCGGAACGTGGAGCTGATGTTGGCTTCGGTCACATACAGCCCTTCTTTGGGCGACTGGTATTTGAGGTCCGCCAGCGTGACGGTCAGTTGCGGGCCGTTGCCGCCCTGCACAGGCGTGAAACCCATCAAACGCACGGCTGCTTCAGCCTGTGCCTGCAATTGCGGCACCAGTTGCTGGCCATTGACGGAAATCGAACTGGTTTCAGGGTACAGACCACCCCGCGTGCCGAGCGTCTGCGAAGGACGTCCGTCGACGACCCGGACAACCACTTGCTGACCATGCCCGACCGGCGCCAGCTGGCTGTTCAACTTCGGTTGCGGGTTAAGGGATTGCGGACTGTGAGCACAGCCCACCAGCGTCAGACTGCCTACAGCAAGCAAACCGAACAAAACGCGACGCAACATGCTCATCTCTCCATGGGCCAAGGCACAAATTGTGCGGCAGTATAACGACCTCGCGAGGTCGCTCACTAGCGTAAAGATACGACAAAGTGCCATTGCCCCGGTTCCGCCGCTCGCCCTCCCGAACACAATTGCGCAACGTCAGCGTCACTGCACTGTCATCGCCCCTCGACATACTTTTCACAACTTCCCAGCCAGGAGTCCTGTCATGGATTTTCTTTGGTCGTTGTTCGCCCTGCGCCGCCGGTACCGCCATTACGCTCGAGTCGATCAATCCGGCGTTTGCCTGGCCTTCAGACACTGCGCCACGCCGCCTCAGGGCCAGGACTGGGTCCAGGTTCACGAACCCAAACTCTGCTGGCTGCATCAGCCCCTGCCCGCCAGCGCCCGGGTTGCGTCACGTGAACGTGCGATTACCGCCCGACAATTGCTCAGCATCTGACCGAACGGCGAATAAAAGTCATTTTTTCTGGATCAATTCTGCGCGTTTCATCGCTATAATCTCCCCCCGATTATAAGGACGTCTCCTGATCGGGCCTCGCAGCATCGTCGACAGCATTGCCGACTCCTCCGTATCGCCCACAGAGAGCCTTCCACACAGACATGTGCAGCGCGATGTGATCGCTGTGCAGGCGCAGATCGATTGATTGTTTCGAACCTTTTGCGCATGCCCTTGCCCCACATCGTGATTGAACCTGATCTGCAGAGCTGCCATCGCGCAGCCCTTTTTGAGGTTCGCGTCTCCAAAAGAGCGTGAAAAAAACGGGTTTTCACAACTTCACAAGAGTGTGGCGAGCAAATGAATAGTTACGCGTTTGTACATGCACCGTTAGCGTCTGACCCAGCCCCCTTGCAAAGGACCCATTGCAGCGCAGTCTCCCTGACCGGAGTCTGATGCCTGTCCACGACGGATTTGGCCGCACGACCGGATGCCTTGACGATAGTCGAATGGCTCTCCGGGCCAGAAAATGCGTTCATGCTTGCCTTACAAAAGCATCAACCAGGCCCGTTCGAGGCGTGCGCTGAAATGCAAAAAATTGCGAAGAATCGGACATGACGATCCCGGCCGGGGTGTTCGAGGCAATGCGCGACTCAAGCGCCGCCCGCACCTGGCAACTGACCACGGGAACCCATGCCGTCAATTTGGTGCTGCAGATTTTGGAGACGCGTTAATGGCGCATAACGAAGCAGTCGATGTAGTACTTGTCGGGGCCGGCATCATGAGTGCCACCCTCGCGGTACTGCTCAAAGAGCTCGACCCTGGCCTCAAGCTTGAGGTCGTCGAGCTGATGGATTCCGGTGCGGCGGAGAGTTCCAACCCATGGAACAACGCCGGCACCGGTCACGCCGGGCTGTGTGAGCTGAACTACACGCCCGAGGCCGCCGATGGCTCGATCGAGACCAAAAAAGCCATTCACATCAACACGCAGTTCGAAGTGTCGAAGCAGTTCTGGGCTTACCTGGCGCGCAAAGGCACGTTCGGTTCGTCGCGCTCGTTCATCACGCCGGTGCCGCACCTGAGTTTCGTACAGGGCGAAAAAGGCATGGCGTACCTGAAGAAACGTTATGAGGCGCTGCGCAAGCACCACGCGTTTTCTTCGATGGAATACACCGAAGACAAAGCCACGCTGGCTGAATGGATGCCGTTGATGATGCCTGGCCGCCCGGCCGATGAGCCCATCGCGGCAACCCGCGTCATGCACGGTACCGACGTCAACTTCGGCAACCTGACCAACCAGTTGCTCAAGCACCTGTCGAGCGCACCTGATGCGCAGGTCAAATACTGCAAACGCGTCACTGGCCTGACCCGCAAGGGCGACGGCTGGAGCGTGACCATCAAGGACGTCAACAGCGGCAGCACCCGCGAAATCGACGCGAAATTCGTGTTCCTCGGCGCAGGCGGCGCGGCACTGCCGTTGCTGCAGATGTCCGGCATCGAGGAAGGCAAGGGTTTCGGCGGCTTCCCGGTCAGTGGTCAATGGTTGCGCTGCGATAACCCCGAAGTCGTCAAACGCCATCAGGCCAAGGTGTACAGCCAGGCCGCGGTCGGCTCGCCACCGATGTCGGTGCCGCATCTGGACACCCGCGTCGTTGACGGCAAGACGTCCCTGCTGTTCGGCCCTTATGCCGGCTTCACCACCAAATTCCTCAAGCACGGTTCGCTGATGGACCTGCCGCTGTCGATCCGCGCAGCCAACATTGCGCCGATGCTGGCGGTGGCCCGGGACAACATGGACCTGACCAAGTACCTGATCAGCGAAGTGCGTCAATCCATGGAGCAGCGTCTGGAAGCATTGCGTCGTTTCTATCCAGAGGCCAAGGCCGAGGACTGGCGCCTGGAAGTGGCCGGTCAGCGCGTGCAGATCATCAAGAAGGACCCGAAGAAAGGCGGCGTTCTGCAGTTCGGCACCGAATTGGTTTCGGCCAAAGACGGTTCCCTCGCAGCACTGCTCGGCGCTTCGCCGGGCGCCTCGGTGACGGTGTCGATCATGCTCGACCTGATCGAACGCTGCTTCCCGGACAAGGCTCGCACCGAATGGGCCGCCAAGCTGAATGAGATCTTCCCGGCTCGTGAAAAAGCCCTGGAAACCGATGCGCAGCTGTATCAGCGCATCAGTGCCCAGAGCGACGAAAGCCTGGACCTGGTCCCAAGCAGCCAGGCGGCAAGCTTCGCTTGATCCAGGGCTTGCCCTGAATCAGTGAGATCACTGAAAGCCCCGCCCACGCAGCGGGGTTTTCAGTTTTGAATCGATGTGCCCGATCACTTCATTACAAACCTGACCGTATACGTCTTCATCGAATCCGCTCCGCTGACAACGGACGCGCCACATTCAGCCGCCACTTTCCCTACCGATGCAGCACTTGCTGACTTCTGCGGCGCGGGGTTGATGGAAATCCAGCTGAACGTCACTTCGTGAGCCAGTTTGAACTCACAGGTCTTGTCTCCCCCGCGCAGGCGAAACGTCGCCGAGTCGTTCCTGGCATTGTTCAGCACGATTTGAGCAGCCGAGGTGCGCACATTGGCAGGCACGGTATAAACACTCAAATCAGCGTTTTTCGGCATCCAGCTTGCCGACGCCAGCGCGAGTTCTGTATTGGCGTGATTCCACAGTTCAATGCCGACCTCCATGCTCTTCGGGTAGGCGGCGCTGGCGCCCGTAGCCGCCGACAGCAGGGCCGTCGCGGTCATCGCTTTGACAGAGATCCTGATTTTGCTGTGCATGTCTGAACTCCATTTCCTGAAGGCATATCGAGCGTCCTGCCCGACAATGTTGTGAGTGATTTCACGACTTCAAGTATGGCGATACAGAGTGATTCAGAAAGAGGAAGAAGCGGAGTCAAGCAGTAGGAGACATCTTGCAGGGAGGTAGCGAAACCGCGAGATCCGCTGATGAAGTTTCTCGCGGTTACAGTGCGTCAGCCGAAAATACTGACGCGCGGAGGGCGATTCAGGACCGGGCTTTTTCGATCAACTCGATGTATTCCTCTGCGTTGCGCTGATCCTTGATCAGTCCAATGAAGTCGTTGCCGTGCTCATCCTTGCCATCCAGGTCGTAGCCGGCTTCTTTGAAAAACACCAGGAAGCGTTCGAAATCGTCGACACGCAGACCGCGGTAGGCCTTGATCAGCTTGTGCAGCGAAGGGGAAGTGGCATCGACCGGCTCGAAATCCAGGAAGAGTTTGATCTGGGCGTCGCCGATTTCATCGCCAATCACCTGCTTCTTATCTTTACGCATTGCTGACTCCAACTGACTTGCGGGGACATTTCACGGGCGGGCAGTTTACCCCCCGCCCGGCCGCGTGCTCAACGCGCGCGTACGCTACCGGTGTGCAGATCGGCCCAGACGTGGCCATTGGCGTAGCTGAGAAACTGACAGTAAACCTTCTCGTTGCGCAGCAGATCCACCAATACGCGGTATTGCGTTGCAGGGTAATAAAGCGTCAGCGTCCGGGATGGCTCGTCATAGGCCGGCTTCTTCAGGCTTTTGCTTTCACCGTCGAAATGGACCAGCACCTGAGAAATGGTTGCGCCCTTGTTCATCGGTTTGCCTTTCAGACGCAGCACCAGCGGCGACGTCACCGGGATCGGCGTCTGATTGGATTGGCGCTGACTCCCGGCCACGACTGAATACTCCGTGACCTGCAGCAATTGCTGCTGCTCGGGCTCACCTTCGCGCACCGACAGCTCGTCAGGCGGCAGATATTGGGCATGCATGGGTTCTGCGAGGGCGGGAAGTGGCAGGATCAAGAGCAACAACAACGCAGTCTTGCTACGAAACGATAACGTCATGGGCGCCTCCCGAAAAAGTGGCAAGCACTCTAACATGGGCGAAACCGGGACCTGTAGGAGTGAGCCAACTGTCTTTAACGCCCCTTCGATCAACGGCGTAATACCTAGCGCCTTCCCGGCTAAAGCCGGTCCTACGGAAAACGTGCAGCGTCTGCAGGACCGGCTTCAGCCGGCAAGAGGCCGGTGCATGCCGTGCAGATGCAGCGTCTGGAATTCAGTCTTCGCGGGCAAGCGCGCTCCCACAGGATTCGTGTCTGGGAGGAGAATCGGGAATGCCCGGAGATCCCTGTGGGAGTGAGCTTGCTCACGATGAGGCCAATATGTTCGCCGGAGAGATATCGCCTGCTCCACACACCTGGCAACCCCACAAATCCCTTGTAGGAGCGCGCTTGCCCGCGATCTGGCGCGCAGCGGCAGCAGCATCGGACGGGGTATGTCAGGCAGAGTGCATGGCCGGGCTTTACGACGACTTCGTCGCCGATCGCGGGGCAAGCCACGCTCCTACGGGTAGTGCATCAAGCCTTCGCGGGCAAGCGCGCTCCCACAGGCTTTGTGCTTGACCCAATACCAGGCGACGCCGCAGAAATCGTGTAGGAGTGAGCTTGCTCGCGATAATCCGCCAGACGATACGAGTGTGTCGGATGTACCAACGTCATCGCGAGCAAGCTCACGCCTACAGAAAAGGCAAACGCTGCTTACATACCCTTCACGGCGTAGATCCCGGCGGCGTTGCGCCAGTAGCCTTTGTAGTCCATGCCGTAGCCGAAGATGTAGCGGTCGATGCATGGCAAGCCGACAAAATCGGCCTTCAGGTCAGGTCGCGCCTTGCGGTCGTGATCCTTGTCGATCAACACGGCGGTGTGCACAGCGCGGGCGCCGGCGTGTTTGCAGAAGTCGATGATCGCGCCCAGGGTGTGACCTTCGTCGAGAATGTCGTCGATGATCAGCACGTCGCGATCAATGAAGGAGACTTCAGGCTTGGCCTTCCAGAACAGCTCGCCGCCGCTGGTCTCGTTGCGATAACGCGTGGCGTGCAGGTAGGACGCTTCCAGCGGGAAGTTCAGATGCGTCAGCAATTTGCCAGCGAAAATCAGACCGCCGTTCATCACGCAGAAGACGACCGGATTGCGATCGGCCAGCACGCTGTTGATTTGCTCACCAACGCGAGCGATGGACGCCTCGACTTCGTCGTTCGTGTACAGGCAGTCAGCCTCGTGCATGACTTGACGGATATGCTCGAGATCAGCGGACATGACGCTCTCCAGGGGGGCAGTGTAAGGAAAAGCGGGCAAAGGTACGCATGAGCCAAGTCCAGGGCAAGCTTTTCTGGACTAACGTTGCACAAGCGTCCCATTAATGTACGAAACCTGACTTGACCAAAGGGTCTGCTCCCGTTTCATCAAGGTCCTGCCCGGCCCGCGATGAGACAGAAGCAGACCCTGAGACAAGTTACAGCTGAATAGATTAATCTAAGCCGTTTTTTTTGCCCGCCCGCTGGAGCCTTCCCCTTATGCCCATTCGTGAGATCCGCCACCCGCTGATCCGTCACAAGCTCGGCCTTATGCGCCGTGCCGATATCAGCACCAAGAACTTTCGTGAACTGGCTCAGGAAGTCGGCGCATTGCTGACCTACGAAGCGACCAAGGACTTGCCGCTGGAAACCTACGACATTCAGGGTTGGGCCGGCACCGTTCAGGTCGAAAAGATCGCAGGCAAGAAAATCACCGTCGTGCCGATTCTGCGCGCGGGCATCGGCATGCTGGAAGGCGTGCTCAGCCTCATTCCTGGCGCCAAGGTCAGTGCAGTGGGCGTCGCACGCAACGAGGAAACCCTCGAAGCGCACACCTATCTGGAAAAGCTTGCCCCTGAAATCGACCAGCGCCTGGCGCTGATCATCGACCCGATGCTGGCGACCGGCGGATCGATGGTCGCCACCATCGATCTGCTGAAAAAAGCCGGCTGCCGCGATATCCGCGCCATGGTCCTGGTCGCCGCGCCGGAAGGCATCGCCATCGTCGAGAAGGCTCATCCCGACGTGAACATTTACACCGCCTCCATCGATCAACGCCTCAACGAACACGGTTACATCATTCCGGGTCTGGGCGATGCCGGCGACAAGATTTTCGGCACCAAGCAAAAGGACGCCTGATGAAGCAGGATGAGTTCAACGATCCACTGTGGCGTACCGTACTGTCGGGCGCCCAAATGCTCTTCGTGGCGTTCGGCGCGCTGGTGCTGATGCCGCTGATCACCGGGCTCGATCCCAACGTCGCGCTGTTCACCGCAGGCCTTGGCACGCTGTGCTTTCAGCTGGTGACTGGCCGTCAGGTGCCCGTGTTTCTGGCGTCGAGCTTTGCATTCATCACCCCGATCATTCTTGCCAAGGGTCAATTCGGTCTGGCCGCGACCATGGGCGGCGTGATGGCGGCCGGTTTCGTCTACACCTTCCTGGGCCTTGCGGTAAAAATCAAAGGCACCGGTTTCATCGATCGCTTGCTGCCGCCGGTGGTCATTGGCCCGGTGGTCATCTCGATCGGCCTGGCGATGGCACCCATTGCCGCCAACATGGCCATGGGCCGTACCGGCGATGGCGCCGCCGAGCTGATTCCGTATCACACTGCGATCATCATTTCGATGGCTGCGCTGCTGACCACTTTGATCGTCGCGGTGTTCGGCAAAGGCATTTTCCGGCTGGTGCCGATTATTTCAGGCGTACTGGTGGGCTTTGCGCTGTCGTTCTACTTCGGCGTGGTGGACGTGGCGAAAATCGCTGCGGCGCCATGGCTGGACATCCCGCACTTCACGGCGCCTGAGTTCAACTGGCAAGCGATCCTGTTCATCGTTCCGGTGGCGCTGGCGCCGGCCATCGAGCACATCGGTGGCGTGATCGCCGTGGGCAGCGTGACGGGCCGCGACTACCTGAAGAAGCCAGGCCTGCATCGCACCCTGCTCGGCGACGGCATCGCAACGACGGTCGCCGGTGCGTTCGGCGGCCCGCCCAACACGACGTACGCCGAAGTGACGGGCGCAGTGATGCTGACCAAGAACTACAACCCGAAAATCATGACCTGGGCGGCGATCTTCGCCATCTCCCTGGCGTTCATCGGCAAGTTCGGGGCTCTGCTGCAGAGCATCCCGGTGCCGGTGATGGGCGGGATTCTGTGCCTGCTGTTCGGTTCCATCGCAGCGGTCGGCATGAATACGCTGATCCGCCACAAGGTCGACCTGGCCGAAGCGCGCAATCTGGTGATCGTGTCGGTGACACTGGTGTTCGGTATCGGCGGCGTGCTGATCGGCACCGGCAACGGCCCCGACGATTTCGGCATGAAAGGCATCGCGCTGTGCGCCGTCACGGCGATCCTGCTGAACCTGATTCTGCCGGGCAACGACGGCTGGAAGAACGAGCATCTGGATGACCAGTTGCCGTAGCGTCGGCCGGCAAAAGAAAAACGGCGCGCCATTCACTGGCGCGCCGTTTTTTTATGCCCGATTGCTGCTCCCCGCGCCACTACGCTTGCTCATCGCGAGCCCGCGCACTGCCTGCACGCAAGCCTAGACAATCATCGCCGGCGCCCGCTCACACAACGTATTCAGAGCCTTGGCCCAGTTCGGGTCGTCGTTGAGGCAAGGGATCAGCACCAGCTCCTCGCCTCCGGCCTCCTTGAACTGTTCGGCGCCGCGATCGCCGATCTCTTCCAGCGTTTCGATGCAGTCCGCCACGAACGCCGGGCACATCACCAGCAGCTTCTTGACGCCCTGCCCTGCCAACTCGGCCAAGTGCGCCTCGGTGTAAGGTTCGATCCACTTGGCCCGGCCCAGACGCGATTGAAACGACACCGACCATTTGCCATCCGGGATGCCCATTCGCTTGGCGAACTCGGCTGACGAACGCATGCACTGCGCGCGATAGCAGACTGCGAGAACCTCTGGTGTCGCGTTCTCACAGCAGTTGCCGTTCTTGAAACAGTGATTGCCCGTCGGGTCGAGCTTGGTGATGTGCCGCTCAGGCAGGCCATGAAAGCTCAGCAGCAGATGATCGTAATCCTGCGTCAGATGCGGCCTCACGCTTTCGACCAGCGCATCGAGGTACTCGGGCTGATTGAAAAACGGCGGCAAGAGCGCGAGTTCGAAATCGAGTTTCTGCTCGCGAATGACTCGCCGGGCTTCCTCGACCACGGTCGTGACCGTGCTGTCCGCGAACTGTGGATAAAGGGGCGCAAGGGTGACTTTCCTGATGCCCTGAGAGGCCAGCCGGGTCAGCACAGTGCCGATCGATGGCTCGCCGTAACGCATGGCCAGCTCGACCGGGCCCTGAGTCCACTCCCGGGTCATCGCCTGTTGCAGGCGCTTGCTCAGCACCACCAGCGGCGAGCCCTCTTCCCACCAGATCGAAGCGTAAGCGTGAGCCGACTGCTCCGGACGCTTGATGAGAATCAGCGAGACGAGCAAGCGGCGCACCGGCCACGGCAGATCGATCACGTAAGGGTCCATCAGGAACTGATTGAGATAGCGACGCACATCGGCGACTTCGGTAGACGCAGGAGAACCCAGATTTACCAGCAATAATGCGTGATCGGTCATGCAACACCTTGATGTCAGTGGCGGCCTGAAAGTTGTTCGAGGGCCGCGCGCAGATCGGTGAATCGGAAAGTGAAACCTGCTTGTAGCAGGCGACCGGGGCGGGCACGCTGGCCACCCAGGAGCAATATCGACAACTCGCCCAGCAGCAGGCGTAACGCAACCGCGGGCATAGGCATGAAGGCCGGGCGGTGCAGAATCGCCGCCAGTGTCTTGGCGAAATCGCGATTGCGCACCGGTGATGGCGCACAGGCATTATAAGGACCTTGGGCGTCGTCCCGGTTCAACAGAAAATCAATCGCCGCGATTTGATCGTCGATATGAACCCACGGCATCCATTGCCGTCCGTTCCCGATCGGGCCGCCCATGCCCAGTTTGAACGGCGGCAGAAGCCGCTGCAGCATGCCGCCCTCGCTGGCCAGGACCAGACCGGTGCGCAGCAGTACGACGCGAATGCCCATCGCTTCGGCACGCTGGGCGGTTTCTTCCCAGGCAATGCACAGTCGGCTGGCGAAATCCTCGCTGACCGGCGCGCACGTTTCGTCCAGCTCGCGTTCGCCACCATCGCCGTACCAGCCCACTGCCGAGCCGGAAATCAGCACCGCAGGTTTTTGCTCACGCCGCTCGAGCCAGGTCACGAGCTGTTCGGTCAACGTGATCCGGCTGTCCCAGAGGAGCATTTTGCGTTTGCGGGTCCAGGGCCTGTCGGCGATCGGCGCGCCCGCCAGATTGACCACGGCATCGACCTGCTGCGCGCCCAGATCGTCCGGATGGGCAATGCCTCGCACACCAGCCCCGCACAGCCTTGGCACCTCATCGGGCCTGCGGCTCCACACCGTCAATTGGTGGCCCAGATCAAGCCAGTGTCGACACAGACGACGACCTATCAACCCTGTACCGCCGGTCAGCAAGATGTGCATGAGTGAGTTCCTCGCGTGGCGTTCGTCGCAAATCGGTAGTCTATTTCTTCACAAACAACGCGCTTGTGAACGAAGCGAACAGTTGAACCATAGGCCACGCTATAGAGAACGGTCTTGCTGACGCGGTTCGATTTATCCGTTCGGAGGGTTGAACGATTCGGGTGAAGCGTCAGCCTCAACATTGAGGCTTGAGCAAGGCCATCGTCCTGAACGTCGAAGGACGACAAGTTATACCGAAAAACAGCATTGTACAGGTTTTAACTACGGCGTAGTCTGTGCAGACAAGGTAACGAGGCCCCTATGACTGTACCTATCGCAATCATCGGTACCGGTATCGCCGGACTCTCTGCTGCCCGCGCATTGCAAGCCGCCGGGCATGCCATCCACCTTTTCGAAAAGAGCCGCGGCAGCGGCGGAAGGATGTCCAGCAAGCGCAGCGATGCAGGCGCGCTGGACATGGGCGCGCAGTACTTCACCGCACGCGACCGCCGCTTCGCCGCCGCCGTTCAGCAATGGCAGGCGCAAGGCCACGTCGCCGAATGGGCACCTGTGCTCTACAACTATCACGGCGCAAAACTGAGCCTGTCGCCCGACGAGCAAGTGCGCTGGGTGGGCACGCCGCGCATGAGCGCGATCACGCGGGCCATGCTCGGCGACATGCCGGTCACGTTTTCCTGCCGTATCACTGAAGTCTTTCATGGCGAGCAGCACTGGAACCTGCTGGATGCCGATGGCCGCAGTCACGGCCCGTTCAGCCAGGTGGTGATTGCCATTCCAGCACCCCAGGCAACCACGCTGTTGGCTGCCGCGCCAAAGCTGGCAAGCGTGGTGGCCGGTGTGAAGATGGAGCCGACATGGGCGGTGGCGCTGGCGTTCGACACGCCGCTGGATACCCCGCTGGAAGGCTGTTTCGTGCAGGACAGCCCGATCGACTGGCTCGCCCGTAATCGCAGCAAACCGGGGCGCGACAATAAGCTGGACACCTGGATTCTGCATGCGACCAGCGCCTGGAGCCGTCAGCATCTGGACATGCCGAAAGAAGAGGTCATCGACCATCTGCACGGCGCGTTCGCCGAGCTGATCAACTGCGCGGTCCCGGCCCCGGCTTTCACGCTGGCGCATCGCTGGCTCTACGCGCGACCTGCCGGAGGGCGCGAAGTCGGCGCGCTGTCCGATCCTGATCTGGGCCTTTATGTGTGTGGCGACTGGTGCTTGTCGGGCCGCGTCGAAGGCGCATGGCTCAGCGGTCAGGAAGCAGCCCGTCGCTTGCTTGAACACCTGAAGTGAATCGCCTGAATCCGCAAAAGCTGCTGCTGTCGAAATGGACAGCAGCCCATCCCCAGAACCGCGAAAAGCACTTCCTGGTCACTGAACTGTTCCGTGACGAAGAAGGCACCGTGCTTGAGATCGAACTGCAGGCCGTGCTGACCAAACGCGGCGAACGAATGGCATGGCAGGCGTTGACCCACGATCAGAGCTGGCGAATGGGATGGAAGTAGCTTCAACCTTGTACAAATGATTTGACTTGTACAACCGCAAACCTATGATGAACAAATATTGTACAGGCATTACTTTCTGTACAAGTCGCTTATCGAGGTTTTGCCATGTCTGCTGTATCCGATCCATTACCGGAACATGCATCCAAGCCCAAGCTCGGCGTCAGTGCCTGCCTGATGGGCGTCGAAGTCCGGTATAACGGCGGGCATAAAGAATCCCACCTGCTGACGCGCGCGCTCAGTGAACATTTCGACTTCGTTCCGGCATGTCCTGAGGTGGCCATCGGCATGGGAATCCCCCGCGAAGCCATTCGCCTGGTCGGCGATCCGGAAAACCCGCAAGCCGTTGGCACCGTTCACACCGATATGAATGTCACCCAGGCGCTGGCCGATTACGGCGAACACATGGCGCAGGAAATGGATGATATCTGCGGGTACATTTTCATGCAGAAATCTCCGTCTTGCGGCCTGGAAAGGGTGAAGGTCTACCGCGACAACGGTGCACCCTTCGACGCAGGCGGACGCGGTATTTACGCTCATGCGTTTTGTGCCCGACATCCGGATCTGCCGGTCGAGGAAGATGGCCGACTCAACGACCCGGTGCTGCGCGAGAACTTCATTACGCGCGTGTTTGCCTACGCCGCCTGGCAACAGGTGCTCAAGGGCGGCATCACGCGACGCGCGCTCACCGAGTTCCACTCGCGCTACAAATACCAGCTCATGGCCAACGACCCTATCCAGTACAAAGTGCTGGGCAACCTGTTGGGCAACATGGGCCGTAACGATCCCAGCGAAATCGCGCCGCGTTATTTCTCTCAGTTGATGGCCGCTCTGAAAAAGCCCGCCACACGTCGCACTCATACCAACGTGTTGCAGCATTTGTGCGGGTACCTGCGCCAGACTATCAGCGCCTCGGACAAGAAAGAAATCCAAGCCGTCATCAACCAGTACCACCAGGGGATCGTGCCTCTGGTCGTGCCACTGACACTGCTCAAGCACCATTTCCGTCAACACCCGGACCCTTACATCGCGCTACAGGTTTACCTGCAACCGCATCCGGAAAACCTAAGCCTGCGCAACGCGATCTGACACATGAAAAACAACCATTCGGAAACACTGGACAATGACCCGCAGGCGTACGCCAGCGCGCTCGAAGAAGGCTGGCTGCCGATTCGCGAAGTCGCGCGCCTGACGGGCGTCAATGCGGTCACCCTGCGCGCCTGGGAGCGACGCTACGGGCTGATCGTGCCTCATCGCACGCCAAAGGGGCATCGGCTTTACAGCACCGCACACGTGGATCGTGTGCTGGCGATCCTGACCTGGCTCAACCGCGGCGTATCGGTCAGTCAGGTCAAACAGCTCATCGACGAGAAAGAAGCGCCGCCGCCCAATCCGGAAAACGATTGGGATCAGTTGCGTCAGAGTTTGCAGGACGCCATCACCGCGCTTGCAGAGCGGCGGCTGGACGACACGCTGAACCGTGCAATGTCGCTGTATCCGCCGCGCACGTTGTGTGAGCAGTTGCTGTTGCCGCTGCTCGCCTCGCTCGAACAACGCTGGCAGGGCCAATTCGGCGCGCAGCTGGAACGCGTGTTCTTTTATTCCTGGCTGCGCAGCAAATTCGGCGCCCGGCTTTACCACAACAACCGGCAGGTCAATGGGGCGCCGTTGCTGCTGGTCAACCAGTCCGATCTGCCGCTGGAGCCTCACGTATGGCTGACCGCCTGGCTGTTGAGCAGCACCGATTGCCCCGTGGAAGTCTTCGACTGGCCGTTGCCTGCCGGTGAACTGGCCCTGGCTTGCGAGTACCTCAAGCCGCGCGCGGTGCTGCTGTATTCGAGCAAGTCGCTGAATCTGGCGCAGTTGCCTCGGCTGCTTCAGAACATCGAGTGCCCGACGTTGATTATTGGCCCGACGGTGCGCATCCATTCGGCCGAGTTATCCGTATCTGCCAGTGAGATCGCCGGACTGACGCTCGCTGAAGACCCGTTGACCGCCCAGACCGCGCTGCAGCATCTCGGGCTTATCTAGGACACGACCATGCAATTGATATGGCTGCGCAGCGATTTGCGCGTACACGACAATACTGCCCTGAGCGCGGCCATGGAGCTGGGCCCGACGCTGGCCGTGTACATGATCAGTCCGGGCCAGTGGCTGAGCCATGACGATGCCGCCTGCAAGGTGGATTTCTGGCTGCGCAACCTCGTCGAGCTCGAAAAGGCGCTGGCCGCCCTCAAGGTGCCGTTGCTGATCGTTCATGCCGACACCTGGAAACATGCGCCCAAAGCGCTGCTCGATGTGTGCAGGCAACACGGGATCGAGCAGGTCCATGTCAACGATGAATATGGCGTCAATGAGACCGCCCGCGATCGCAACGTCGAAGCCGAGCTGGACAAACACGGCATCGGCTTCAGGCGCTATCTCGATCAGCTGTTTTTCCAGCCCGGCAGCGTGCTGACCAAAAGCGGCAACTACTTCAAGGTCTTCACCCAGTTTCGCAAGGTGTGCTACGGGCGCCTGCATTACTCCATGCCGGCGCTCGTACGTCTGCCGAAAGCGCAGCAGCCCGTCTCGGTCAAAAGCGACGAGATTCCGACGCACGTGAAGGGATTCGCTACCCCGCCCGACGCACTGCGCAAACGGTGGCCGGCAGGCGAGGATGAAGCCCGCAAGCGTCTGGAGCAGTTCACTGATGAGCAGGTGCATTACTATCAGGACGAGCGCGATTTTCCGGCCAAACCGGGCACCAGCCAGCTGTCGGCCTACCTGGCCGCTGGCGTCGTGTCTCCCCGTCAATGCCTGCACGCTGCCCTGCGCAGCAACAACGGGGAATTCGAAAGCGGAAACACCGGTTCAGTGACCTGGATCAACGAGCTGATCTGGCGTGAGTTCTATAAACACGTGCTGGTGGGTTTTCCGCGCGTTTCCCGCCATCGCGCGTTCCGTCCGGAAACCGAGGCGCTGAACTGGCGTCAGGCGCCCAAGGATCTGGAGGCCTGGCAGCAAGGTCGGACGGGGTTGCCGATTGTCGATGCGGCCATGCGCCAATTGCTCGAAACCGGCTGGATGCACAACCGCCTGCGCATGGTGGTGGCGATGTTCCTGACCAAAAACCTGTTGATCGACTGGCGCGAAGGCGAGCGCTTTTTCATGCAGCACCTGATCGACGGTGATCTGGCGGCAAACAATGGTGGCTGGCAGTGGAGTTCGTCGACCGGCACCGACTCATCGCCCTATTTCCGGATCTTCAATGCCATCAGCCAGTCCGAACGGTTCGATCCTGACGGCCGCTTCATCAAAACCTGGATACCGGAGCTCGCAGAGCTGAACAAGCGTGACATTCATAACCCGGCATCGCTGGGCGGACTGTTCGGCGTCGAGGGTTATCCGGCGCCAATCGTCGACCTGAAGTCGAGCCGCGAGCGAGCGCTTCAGGCCTTCAAATCATTGCCGCACCGACAAGCAGAGACTCAGGACCATGAGTGAATTCCTGCGCGACTATGCCCGGCGCTTTGCGGCGCTGAACAAAGACAACCTTGAGCACCTGGGCGAACTGTACGCGGACGATATCGCGTTCGCCGACCCCATGCGCAAGGCCCAAGGTCTGGCAGAAGTGCGCAGGTATTTCGCCGAGCTTTACGCCAACGTCAGTGATCTGCAGTTTGAATTCCACGCCTTCGACCAGGTGCGCGAGGGCAAGGGCTATGTGCGCTGGACCAGGACCTACTGCCATCCTCGCCTCAACCAGGGCGAACCGATTGCCGTCCAGGGTTGCTCGCATTTGTTGTGGGCAGAAAACAAAGTCTTTCAGCACCGCGACTTCTTCGACGCAGGCGCGTTGCTGTATGAACACTTGCCCGTCATGGGCCGGATGATTCGCTGGCTCAAACGGAGGCTGGCATGAAACGTCGCATCTGGCTGACAGGCGCCAGCAGCGGCATGGGGCTGGCCCTTGCCGAAGAGCTGTTGAACGCCGGGCATCGGGTTGCGTTGACGGCGCGCAATGTCCAGCCGCTCGAAGCGCTGGATCAACGCTTCCCGCGTCAGGTGCTGCTGGCCCCCGGCGACATCAGTGAACCGAACGACGTCACGGCCATCGGCGAGCGCATCGGCCAGGTCTGGGGCGCCGTAGACACGGTCATCCTCAACGCAGGCACATGCGAATACATCGACGCCAGCCGTTTCGATGCGAGAACCGTCGAGCGCGTGGTCAAGACCAACCTGATCGCGACCTCCTATTGCATTCAGGAAGCGCTGATTATGTTGCGCCTGAGCGAGGCACCGCACCTGGTCGGCGTCGCCAGTTCGCTGGCGTTCTTGCCGCTTGCACGCTCGGAAGCCTACGGGGCATCGAAAGCAGGCTTGCGGTATCTGCTGCAATCGCTGCGCATCGACCTGGCGCGCGAAGGCATCGACGTCACGATCATCAGCCCCGGCGTCGTCGACACGCAACACACGCAGACGAGCCACTTTCCGATGTCGATGCGCTGGTCCGCGCCGAAAGCCGCGCGCTACATTGCCAGCCGACTCGTGAAAAAACGTCGACCGCTGGAAATTGCCTTTCCGCTGCCGCTGGTGCTGACACTGAAACTCCTCGCACTGCTGCCTGAACGTGTTCAGCTCACCTTGGGCAAACGCATGATGCGCGATGCCGATGAGGGCGAGCGCGCGTCGTAAATCGTCATTCTTACCCTGCCTGGACCTGCGGACGCGATGGCGGCCATCAAGACCGGGCCTGAGTCATGGCGCCCTCAAGGAGATTCCCCTGCAAGCCACGTCCGTCAGACTGACCACCGGTCTGCTGTGCGCTGCTTTACACTGCCGCCCATGACTGCCATCCCCGTGCTTCAAATCCCTGCCGATCCTGTCGTCACCTGCTCAACCTGCGCAGCGTGCTGCTGCCAGCTGGAAGTGATGCTGATCACCGACACCGGTGTACCCGAGCGTTTCATCGACACTGACGATTGGGGCGGTGAAGTGATGCTGCGCCTGGATGACGGCTGGTGCGCCGCGCTCGATCGCGACACGATGATGTGCACGATCTACGACAGACGTCCGTTGATCTGCAGAGAATTCGAGATGGGTGCGCCCGAGTGCATCACCGAGCGGGAAGGGATTGCAACGGCGTATCTGTGAGTGTCACGGATCCGCAAGGGTTGCAGGCACTGTGGGAGTGAGTTCGCTCGCGAAGGCTGACGCAGCAGACGCTGCATCCTTTGCGGATGCACCCGCGTCAGCCAACCGACTCCCACAGCTCGACGAGCCGCAGCGATGGATCGCTTAGAACGGCATCGTGTAGTGAATGGCGTAGCTTTCGATACCGTCGTTGTTGGTGGTCATGCCGCCGTTGGAGTAGTGAGTGGCACGCAGGCCGACTTCATGTCCACCAGCAAAGCGCAGACCGAAGCCCAGACGGTCTTCGAACTGGAACGCGCTGCCCAGTTTGTTGCCTTCAACTTCCGTGCGCTGGAATACAGCAGCACCGATACCTGCCTCGATATACGGCTTGACGCTATCGCCGGCAAATTCGTAAACGAAGACAGGCGAGAAAGACAGGCTGTTGTTGCTCGAGTTTTTGTCGCCTTCCCAATAGGTGTAAGCACCGCTCCAGTAACCGGTCAGACGACCGACGCCGGTTTGCCACCAGCTCTTATCCCAATCAAATTGCGCGCCCAAGCGATAAGTCATGGTCGATTCGCCGGTCTGCCCCACCGAAAACTCAACCCCATCAGCTTGTGCGATTGCACTTTGCCCCGTTAAAGCGGCCGCAATCGCAGCCAAACAAAACAGTCGCTTCATCTGAAACATCCCATTTTCGAGTGCAGTTAGAAAAATTTTTATATCAACAGACGTGCTGTAGAAATCCGGCGCTGAACATTAGTTCAGCGGCAAACAGTGCTATTCACGTTTTTTTCACGAAACGAAGCTTCGCACACTGTCAGATTTTTTCCAGAGTAACGGTAGGATGTTTCTGAAATTTTCTGGATCACCGCTCGTCCAGAATTGTGTGGGATGACTTGCCCCAGTCGCCAGCAGGTCACGCTGACTGAGCAAACGCTGCAATTGGCGGGCAACCGCAGCGCCGGTGTCGATCAGGGAAATGGACGCCGGAATCATCTCGCGCAGCAGCGGTTTAAGAAATGGATAGTGGGTGCAGCCGAGGATGATCGTGTCGCAACCAGCGGCCAGCAAAGGCTCGACGTAGCTGTGCAGCAGTTGTCGGATGTGCGCGCTGGCGAGGTCTCCGGTCTCGATCAGTTCGACCAGGCCGGGACACGGTTGCGTGATGACCTGCACGTCCGCTGCGAACCGATCCAGCAGCGCGGCAAACTTTGCGCTCTGTAACGTGCCGGTCGTCGCCAGCACACCGACCACGCCGCTGCGAGTGGCTGCGGCGGCTGGTTTGACCGCTGGCTCCATGCCGACGATCGGCCAGTCCGGGTAGCGCTCGCGCAGGTCCGCTACGCCGGCGACCGTTGCGGTGTTGCAGGCCAGCACCAGCGCCTTGGCGCCCTTCTCGCGAAAGAATTCGGCGATCGCCACACAGCGGCGACGAATGAATTCAGGGGTTTTCTCGCCATACGGAATGTGCCCGCAATCGGCAACGTAAAGCAGCGATTCCCGCGGCAACAACTGATGGATTTCGCCTAGCACCGACAGGCCGCCGACGCCTGAGTCGAACACGCCTACCGGGGCGTCGCTGTCTCTGTTCATACGCGACCGTTCATTGGCGAGCGCTGCCGCAGACGCTGCAGCCCGGATCGCGTTTGACTTTGAGCTCTCGGAATCGAGTGCTCAGGGCATCGATCAACAGCAGGCGGCCGACCAGCGGCTCGCCAAATCCGGCCAGCACCTTCAGGGCCTCAAGCGCTTGCAGGCTGCCGACCAATCCGACCAGCGGCCCGATCACGCCAGCCTCGCTGCAGGTGAGTTCACTTTCGCTGCCGTGCCCATACAGGCAGTGGTAGCACGGGCTCTCGGCGCGACGCGGATCAAATACCGACAGCTGCCCTTCGAGGCGAATGGCGGCGCCGCTCACCAGAGGCTTGCCCGCCGCAACACACGCAGCGTTCACGGCCTCGCGCGTTGAAAAGTTGTCGGAACAATCGAGCACCACATCGACGGCCTCAACGGCAGCTGCGAGCGAATCCGAATCCAGCGCAGCGCGATGAGCGACCAGTCGAACCTGCGGATTGATCGCCGTCAGCCGGTTCATGGCCGAATCGACTTTGCCCTGACCGACGCTCTGAGTGTCATGAATGATCTGGCGTTGCAGATTGGTCAGATCGACGCTGTCGAAATCCGCCAGATGCAGTTCGCCAACGCCGGCAGCCGCCAGGTACAGCGCGACCGGCGAACCGAGCCCGCCCATGCCGACGATCAGCGCGCGGCTCTGTTTGAGGCGCAACTGACCGTCGATATCCACCTGCTGCAAGAGAATCTGCCGGCTGTAGCGCAGCAGCTCGTCGTCAGTCAGCACGGCACGCGTCCAAAGGTAATGCGTTCATGCTCCCCCAGATCCCGACGTGTCTGGATCTGCTCGAAACCGTGGCTGTGCAGAAGATCGCGTACCGCCGGGCCCTGATCGTAGCCATGTTCCAGCAGCAACCAGCCCCCCGGTTCCAGATGTTCTGGCGCCTGCGAGACGATCAGGCGCAGATCGTCCAGGCCGTCCGTGCCGGACACCAGCGCGCTGCTAGGCTCGAAACGCACGTCGCCTTCGACCAGATGCGGGTCATTGGAGGCTATATAAGGAGGGTTGCTCAGGATCAGGTCGAATCGCTGACCTTGCACTGCGCTGAACCAATGGCTGCTCAGCACAGTGGCGTTGTCCAGATGCAGTCGCTGGCGATTTCGCTCCGCCAGCTCGACGGCTTCATCCACCCGATCCACTGCAGTGACGGACCACTGCGGACGATCCTTGGCCAGCGACAGCGCGATGGCGCCGGTGCCGGTGCCCAGATCGAGCAAGCGATGCGGGATCGGGCCCGGCAGCAACTCCAATGCGGTTTCCACCAGCATTTCGGTTTCCGGACGTGGAATCAATGTGTGCGTGGCGACTTCAAGGTCGATGTTCCAGAAGCCCTGCTGACCCAGGATGTAGGCCACCGGCTCACCGGTTCGTCGGCGTTGCAGATAGCCGTCGAACGTCTGTGCCGCTTCGGTGCTGACGATACGCTCGGGCCAGGTGTGCAGGAAACTGCGCGGCTTGCCCAGGGCAGCCGCCAGCAGCAGTTCGACATCCAGACGCGCTGTCGGAGAGTCCGGCAGTTCGGCGCTTCTTAACAAGCTGGCGATGATGGTCATTTACTCACCCAGTGCCGCGAGTTGATCTGCCTGATACTCGGCAAGTAACGGCTCTATCACTGCATCGACTCCGCCGGCCAAAACTTCATCCAGCGAGTACAGCGTCAGATTAACGCGATGGTCCGTCACTCGTCCCTGTGGAAAATTGTACGTGCGAATGCGTTCGGAACGATCGCCGGAACCCACCAGCAATTTGCGCTCACTGGCGATGGCATTGGCGGCAGCGGCCGTTTGCTGATCGTTGAGCTTGGCCGACAGCCAGGCCATCGCTCGGGCGCGGTTCTTGTGCTGAGAGCGCTCTTCCTGACATTCCACCACGATACCGGTGGGCAAGTGCGTGATGCGGATCGCCGAGTCGGTCTTGTTGACGTGCTGACCTCCGGCACCCGAGGAGCGGTAGGTGTCGACGCGCAGGTCGGCGGGGTTGATCTCGATCGCCTGCTGCTCATCGGGCTCAGGCAGCACCGCCACGGTACAGGCCGAAGTGTGAATACGGCCCTGTGATTCGGTTTCCGGCACACGCTGCACGCGGTGCGCGCCGGATTCGAACTTCAGCTTGCCGTAGACGTTTTCGCCCTCGACCCGCGCGATGACTTCCTTGAAGCCGCCATGCTCGCCTTCGTTCTCGGAAAGAATCTCCACCCGCCAGCCGCGACGCTCGGCATACCGCGAATACATGCGGAACAGGTCGCCCGAGAAAATGGCCGCTTCGTCGCCGCCGGTGCCGGCGCGGATTTCCAGAAACACGTTACGACCGTCGTTCGGGTCCTTGGGCAACAGCATCTTTTGCAGTTCGCCTTCGAGCACCAGCAACTGATCCTTGGCCTCGCGCACTTCTTCGACGGCCATTTCACGCATGTCAGGATCGCTGTCCTTGAGCAAGGCCTGAGCGCCGTCAAGATCGCTCTGCACTTTTTGCAGTTGCTTGTACGCCTGGATCACTGGCTCGACTTCCGCATACTCGCGCGAGTAAGCACGGAACCTGGTCTGATCGGAAATGACTTCCGCATCACCCAGCAGCGCGGTCAATTCCTCGAAACGGTCGCTGAGCACGTCCAGCTTATTGAGCAGTGAAGCTTTCATTGCGGGGGTTTATCCGTGGAGCCCTCGTTGAGGGCAAAGAGTTCCTGGGCCATGGCCAACGCATCGACGCGGCCTTCGGCGGACAGCTTTTTCAATTGCACGCTTGGCGCATGCATGAGTTTGTTGGTCAGGCCACGGGCCAGCGCCATCAACACATCCTCGGCATTGCTGCCGTTGGCCAACATGCGCTGGGCCTTCTGCAGTTCTTCGTCGCGCAGACGCTCGCTTTGCTGGCGGTAGGCCTTGAGCACATCGACCGCCGCCAGTTCGCGCAGACGCGACATGAAATCGTCGACACCCAGGCTGACCAGTTCCTCGGCGGCCAAGGCTGCGCCCTGACGACTTTTGAGGTTCTCCGCGACGACTTCATGCAGATCGTCGACGGTATACAGGTAAACGTCGTCCAGCTCACCGACTTCAGGCTCGATGTCGCGCGGCACGGCGATGTCGACCATGAAGATCGGCTTGTGCTTGCGCAGTTTCAGCGCACTTTCCACCGCGCCCTTGCCCAGAATGGGCAGCTGGCTGGCAGTGGAACTGATGACGATGTCGCTGTTGACCAGCTCGGCCGGAATGTCGGCCAGCAGCACCGCATGCGCCCCGAACTCTTCAGCCAGAATGCTTGCGCGCTCCAGCGTGCGGTTGGCGACCACGATACGCTTGACCCCCAGATCGTGCAGGTGCCGGGCGACCAGCGTGATGGTCTCCCCGGCCCCGATCAGCAATGCCTGACTGCGTTGCAGATCGCTGAAGATCTGCTTGGCCAGGCTGACCGCGGCAAACGCCACCGAGACCGGGTTTTCGCCAATGGCGGTGTCGGTCCGCACCTGTTTGGCAGCACTGAACGTCGCCTGGAACAATCGGCCGAGCAAGGGGCCGACGGTGCCGGCCTCTCGCGCTACGGCGTAGGCGGATTTCATCTGGCCGAGAATCTGCGGCTCGCCCAGCACCAGCGAATCGAGCCCCGACGCCACGCGCATCATGTGGCGCACGGCCGCATCGTCTTCATGGACATAGGCGCTGGCGCGCAGCTCATCGATATTGAGATGGTGATAATCGGCCAGCCAGCGCAGCACGACCTCGGCGGTCAGCTGGTCCTGCTCTATATAGAGCTCGCTGCGGTTGCAGGTCGAGAGGATGGCCGCTTCGCGACTTTGAGTCAGGCGGCAGAGCTGCTGCAATGCCTCAACCAGCTGCTCAGGCGTAAATGCCACGCGCTCGCGGACATCCACTGATGCAGTCTTATGGTTGATACCCAGAGCAAGAAAGGCCATTCAAGGTCGCTGATGGTGACGTGAAGCCGACAATTGTCCTACTTCAATAGATTCAGGACAACCACCGCAAGAGATTCAGAACGTCCGGGAGAGTCTATTGTCCCTATAGTGATCCGCATTACAGCGCTGCGCGTGCGGCAAATTGTCCGGGCGCACGCTGTAGATTGAGGGTCTCTAGATTTCGCGCGGGCTGTGGGTTTGCTCCCTGCCTTGTGTCATGATGCTTCCAAACCGCAGGTAAGCCGCCCTCTCTTCTATATGAATAAATCCTCCGCGTTGTTCTTTGCCCTTGTCGTTCTTGGTGGCTGTCAGTCTACGGCCTCTGTTTCCACGGAGCCCGCTGCTCCGGCGAAAGAAGCGACTCCCGCGCCTGAAGCCAAACCCCAGGTTTACGGCTCGTTCACCCAGGAAACCGTCGTCAGCCTGCTGACCGCCGAGCTGGCCGGGCAACGTAACCGTTTCGACATCGCGCTGGACAACTACGTGACCCAGGCGATCCAGACCCAGGATCCGGGGATCTCCGAGCGCGCTTTCCGCATTGCCGAGTACCTGGGCGCCGATCAGGCTGCACTGGACACCTCGATGATCTGGGCGAAGAACGATCCGGCCAATCTCGAAGCCCAGCGCGCCGCCGCCATCCAGCTGGCACGCGCCGGACGCTACGACGACTCCATGCGCTACATGGAAAAGGTGTTGCAGGGTCAGGGCGACACGCATTTCGACTTCCTCGCGCTGTCAGCGGCGGAAACCGACTCCAATACGCGCAAGGGGCTGATCGCAAGCTTCGATCGCCTGCTGGTCAAGTACCCGAAAAACGGTCAATTGATTTTCGGCAAAGCGCTGCTGTTGCAGCAGGAAGGCGATAGCGCGGCGTCGCTCAAGCTCCTTGAAGACAATCCGCCCGGCGAGGGCGAAGTGGCGCCGATTCTCCTCCACGCGCGGCTGCTGCAGAGCATGAACCGTGGCAAGGAAGCGATTCCGCTGCTGGAAAAAAGCATCAAGAAATACCCTGACGACAAACGCCTGCGCCTGACCTACGCACGCATGCTGGTCGAACAGAACCGCATGGAAGACGCCAAGGTGCAGTTCTCGAGTCTGGTTCAGCAGTACCCGGACGACGACGAATTGCGCTATTCGCTGGCGCTGGTCTGCCTTGAAAACAAGGCGTGGGACGAAGCCCAGGGTTACCTGGAAGACCTCGTAGCACGCGGCAGTCATGTCGATTCGGCGCACGTGAACCTGGGCCGCATCTACGAAGAACGCAACGACCCGCAGAACGCCCTCGGCGAATACGCCCAGGTGGGACCTGGCAATGACTATCTGCCCGCGCAACTGCGCCAGGCCGATATTCTGATGAGCAATGGCAATACGGCCGAAGCCTCCAGGCGTCTGGCTCAGGCACGCGCAGATCAGCCCGATTACGCGATTCAGCTGTACCTGATCGAAGCCGAAACCCTGACCAACAACAACCAGAGCGATCGTGGCTGGCAGGTGTTGGGGACAGCGCTCAAGCAATACCCGGACGACCTCAACCTGCTGTACACCCGCGCCATGCTGGCCGAAAAACGCAATGATCTTCAGCAGATGGAGACTGATCTGCGGGCCATTCTCAAGCGCGAGCCTGACAACGCCATGGCGCTGAACGCCCTGGGTTATACGCTCTCCGACCGCACCACGCGGTACGCCGAAGCCAAGGAACTGATCGAACGCGCGCACCAGCTCAATCCGGAAGATCCTGCCGTGCTCGACAGCCTGGGCTGGGTCAATTATCGCCTCGGCAATCTGGACGAGGCCGAACGCCTGCTGCGCGAGGCGCTCGAGCGCTTCCCCGATCACGAAGTCGCCGCACACCTGGGTGAAGTCCTGTGGGCCAAGGGCCAACAGCGCGAAGCACGCAAAATCTGGGGCAAGGCCCTCGAACAGCAACCTGACAGCCCGGTTCTGCGCAGCACCCTCAAACGCCTGACCGGCTCCGAGACTCTTTGAATTTATGTTATTGCGCCACGTAGTCGTATTCAGCCTCATTGCCCTGCTCGCCGGTTGCGCCGGCGTCACTTCCCGCGAAGCCGTGCAAGGTCAGGGCAACGCCAGCCAGTGGCGTGTGAACAAAGAACAGCTGAGCAGCCTGGATGGCTGGCAGATCAACGGTAAAGTCGGCATTCGTGCGCCCAAGGACTCCGGCAGCGGCACGCTGTTCTGGCTGCAACGTCAGGATTACTACGACATTCGCCTTTCGGGTCCGCTGGGCCGTGGCGCGGCCCGCCTGACGGGTCGCCCCGGCGCCGTGTCGCTGGAAGTCGCCAATCAGGGTCGCTACGACGCGCCCGATCCCGAAACATTGCTCAAAGATCAACTGGGCTGGCAATTGCCGGTTTCGCATCTGGTCTGGTGGGTTCGCGGCCTGCCGGCGCCTGACAGCAAAAGCCGCCTGACGCTGGACGGTGGCAGTCGCTTGTCTGGCCTGGAGCAGGATGGCTGGCAGATCGAATATTTGAGCTACACCGAACAGAACGGCTACACGCTGCCCGAGCGCATGAAACTGCACGGCCAGGATCTGGATGTCACGCTGGTCATCAAGGACTGGCAACCACGCAAACTGGGACAGTGAACATGGCGCACCCCCTGCTCACGCTGCCGGCTCCCGCCAAACTCAATCTCATGCTGCATATCACCGGGCGCCGCCCCGATGGCTATCACGAGCTGCAGACGATTTTTCAGTTTCTCGACTACGGCGATGAACTGAGTTTTGCACTTCGCGAGGACGGAGAAGTCCGTTTGCAGACCGAGATTGCCGACGTGCCTCACGACAGCAATCTCATCGTCAAGGCCGCACGCGCCCTCAAGGAACAATCGGGCTGCACGCTGGGCGTCGACATCTGGCTGAAGAAAATCCTGCCCATGGGCGGCGGCATCGGCGGCGGAAGCTCAGATGCGGCCACCACGCTGCTGGGTCTGAATCACCTCTGGAAGCTGGGCTGGGACGAAGATCGCCTGGCGGCGCTGGGCCTCAAGCTTGGCGCTGACGTCCCGGTTTTCGTCCGTGGATTCGCCGCTTTTGCCGAAGGCGTGGGCGAGATACTGACGCCTGTAACCCCCGAAGAACCGTGGTATCTCGTACTTGTGCCGCAAGTATCTGTAAGTACAGCAGAAATTTTTTCAGATCCACTGTTGACACGTGACACTGCGCCCATTAAAGTGCGCCCCGTTCCCAAGGGAAACAGTCGAAACGACTGCTTACCGGTTGTAGCAAGGCGTTATCCAGATGTACGTAACGCTTTGAATTTGCTAGGTAAATTTACCGAAGCAAAATTAACCGGAACTGGAAGTTGTGTGTTTGGGGCCTTCCCAAACAAAGCTGAAGCTGATAAAGTCTCGGCCCTTCTTACAGAGACCCTTACAGGGTTTGTAGCAAAAGGCAGCAACATGTCGATGTTGCACCGAAAGTTACAGACACTGCTCTAAGAGAACCGAGTGCCAGGCACTCGAGCAACAGATACAGGGGCGTCGCCAAGCGGTAAGGCAGCAGGTTTTGATCCTGCCATGCGTTGGTTCGAATCCAGCCGCCCCTGCCATTTTCCTATAGTCATCCAGGCATACCCTAAGCCTCCAGGTACTGCGCGTGTCCAAGATGATGGTCTTTACGGGGAACGCCAACCCCGATCTGGCTCGGCGTGTCGTACGTCAGCTGCATATCCCTCTCGGTGACATCTCTGTTGGTAAGTTCTCCGACGGCGAGATTACCGCTGAGATCAATGAAAACGTTCGCGGTAAAGACGTCTTCATTATTCAGCCGACCTGCGCTCCGACCAACGATAACCTGATGGAACTCGTCGTGATGGCTGATGCCTTCCGTCGTTCCTCGGCGACTCGAATCACTGCTGTAATTCCTTACTTTGGTTATGCCCGTCAGGATCGCCGTCCGCGTTCTGCTCGTGTGGCTATAAGCGCTAAAGTGGTTGCGGACATGCTCACCGTCGTTGGTATCGACCGTGTGCTGACCGTTGACCTGCACGCTGACCAGATTCAAGGCTTCTTCGATATTCCGGTAGATAACATCTACGGCTCCCCGGTTCTGGTGGATGACATCGAAGACCAACGCTTCGAAAACCTGATGATCGTTTCCCCGGATATCGGCGGCGTCGTGCGCGCACGTGCGGTTGCCAAATCCCTGGGTGTGGATCTGGGCATCATCGACAAGCGCCGCGAGAAGGCCAATCACTCCGAAGTGATGCACATCATCGGCGACGTCGAAGGCCGTACCTGTATTCTGGTTGACGACATGGTCGATACCGCCGGCACCCTGTGCCACGCGGCCAAGGCCCTCAAAGAACATGGCGCTGCCAAGGTCTTTGCGTACTGCACACACCCTGTGCTGTCGGGTCGCGCAATCGAAAACATCGAAAATTCCGTGCTGGACGAACTGGTGGTAACTAACACCATCCCGTTGTCCGCAGCAGCACAAGCCTGTGACCGTATCCGCCAGCTGGATATCGCACCGGTTGTAGCAGAAGCGGTTCGCCGCATCAGCAACGAAGAATCGATCAGCGCGATGTTCCGTTAAGGGCCCTGCCCTCTCGAATCATCCGTTGACGAAAAGCGCCCCGCCCCAACAAGCACTGTTGGGGCGGGGCTTTTTTGCCCATCCCGGTTTGGCGCTGGTCGCAAACGCCACCCGATGATGGCTATTTTGGAGATACAAAATGACTGACTTTACTCTGAACGCCCAAGCGCGTACCGACCTGGGGAAAGGTGCGAGCCGCCGCCTGCGTCGTCTCGCCAGCTCTGTTCCTGCCGTTGTTTACGGTGGTGGCAAAGAAGCTATCTCGATCACCATCGAAGCCAAGGAAATCGCCAAGCTGTTCGAAAACGAAGCTGCTTACAGCCACGTTATCGAACTGAGCGTTGACGGTGCCAAGCAGAACGTACTGATCAAGGCCATGCAGCGTCACCCGGCCAAGCAGTTCATCATGCACGCTGACTTCATCCGCGTTGTAGCCGGCCAGAAACTGACCGCTACCGTTCCTGTGCACTTCATCAACGAAGAAGCTCCGGTCAAGAAAGGCGGCGAGATCTCGCACACTACCACTGAACTGGAAGTGTCCTGCCTGCCTAAAGATCTGCCTGAGTTCATCGAAGTTGACCTGGGCGCGCTGGAAATCGGTGACAACGTTCACCTGTCCGACGTTAAAGCACCAAAAGGTGTTGAATTCGTCGCTCTGGCTCACGGCAAGGACCTGGACATCGCAAACGTCCACGCTCCACGTGTTGTTCAGGACGAAGAAGGCACTGCAGAAGGCGAAGCTGAGTAATCATTACTCGCTAGCCGGTTGAACCCGTGATGATGCCCGGCATCATCACACTCGACCCAAGGAAGAGCCCCTGACGTGACCGCCATCCAACTGATCGTCGGCCTGGGAAATCCAGGCCCCGAATACGAACAGACCCGGCATAACGCAGGGGCTCTTTTCGTTGAGCGTATTGCCAGCGCACAGCGTGTCAATCTGACCGCTGACCGCAAGTATTTCGGTCTGACGGCTAAATTCAGCCATCAAGGCCAAGACGTTCGTCTGCTGATCCCGACGACCTACATGAACCGCAGCGGCCAGTCGGTTGCGGCTCTGGCAGGTTTTTTCCGGATCCCGGCACACGCCATTCTGGTGGCTCACGACGAACTCGACCTGCCTCCGGGCGTCGCCAAACTCAAACTGGGTGGCGGGCACGGCGGGCATAACGGCCTGCGCGACATCATTGCGCAGCTCGGCAACCAGAACGGATTCCATCGTCTGCGGCTTGGCATCGGCCACCCGGGCGATGCCAGTCTGGTCTCCAATTTCGTACTGGGTCGTGCGCCACGCGCCGAACAGGAAAAACTGGACGCCAGCATCGACTTTGCCCTCGGCGTGCTGCCGGATGTACTCGCTGGCGACTTCGCCAAGGCGATGCGCGTCCTGCACAGCCAGAAGGCCTGACATCACTCGAGGGGAAACACCATGGGATTCAATTGCGGCATCGTCGGCCTGCCCAACGTCGGCAAGTCCACCCTGTTCAACGCCCTGACCAAATCCGGTATTGCGGCGGAGAACTTTCCCTTCTGCACCATCGAACCGAACAGCGGCATCGTGGCGATGCCGGATCCACGCCTGCAGGCGCTGGCCGAGATCGTCAATCCGAAGCGCATCCTGCCGACCACGATGGAGTTCGTCGACATCGCGGGTCTGGTAGCCGGTGCTTCCAAAGGTGAAGGCCTGGGCAACAAGTTTCTGGCCAACATCCGTGAAACCGACGCCATTGCTCACGTGGTTCGCTGCTTCGAAGACGAGAACGTGATTCACGTCTCCAACAGCGTCGACCCCAAGCGTGACATCGAGATCATCGACCTGGAGCTGATTTTCGCCGACCTCGACAGCTGCGAGAAACAGCTGCAGAAAGTCGCGCGCAACGCCAAGGGCGGCGACAAGGATGCCGTGGTCCAGAAGGGCCTGCTGGAAAAACTGATCGCTCACTTCACCGAAGGCAAGCCCGCGCGCAGCCTGATGAAGAACATGGGCGCCGATGAGAAAGCCGTGATCAAAGGCTTCCATCTGCTGACCACCAAGCCGGTCATGTACATCGCCAACGTGGCCGAAGACGGGTTTGAAAACAACCCGCATCTGGACGTCGTTCGCGCGATCGCCGAAGAAGAAGGCGCCATGCTGGTTCCGGTCTGCAACAAGATCGAGGCAGAGATCGCCGAGCTCGACGACGGTGAAGAAAAGGACATGTTCCTCGAAGCCCTCGGCCTCGAAGAACCCGGTCTGAACCGCGTCATCCGCGCCGGCTATGAAATGCTTCACCTGCAGACCTATTTCACTGCCGGTGTCGAGGAAGTACGCGCCTGGACCGTGCGCGTGGGTGCAACCGCGCCGCAAGCGGCGGGCGTGATCCACACCGACTTCGAGAAAGGCTTCATCCGCGCCGAGTGCATCGCCTACAACGACTTCATCCAGTACAAGGGCGAAGCCGGTGCCAAGGAAGCAGGCAAATGGCGTCTGGAAGGCAAGGACTACATCGTCAAGGACGGCGACGTGCTGCACTTCCGTTTCAACGTTTGATGGATCGCGGCAACGGCCGCGCACTTGCTGAACAACGAGGCCCCCGCATCAATGGATGCGGGGGCCTTTTGTTTTCTGGCTTGTGAGGCGAACCGAGCAGTCAGTCCTTATTCACTGCGGCGCCGTCAGGGCAACGTTTGACGGGCTCTACGACAGCCCCCTCCTTTCCATCCGCAACGAAGTCGGCGCGCCGTTGTGCCACCGCATCGCGAAGCGCCAGGTAGTAATCGGGCCGCTGCTGCAATCTGTCCGTGACAGGCAGCAGACGCGCTCGCCCGTCAACGACGGCGCCCACCGTATTGGCCGTGCCGAGCGCATCGACTGTATCGCTGTTATCCCCGAACGGGTCGATGGCGAAACTCAGCAACTTGCCAACGGCGTCTCTCGCATTGGCGGAGCCCAGCAGCGGCAGCTCGATGATAGGGCCATCGGCGATGTTCCAGACCCCGAAAGTCTGTCCGAAATCGGCTTTGTGGCGTTCGATGCCAAGCTTGCCTGAAACATCGATCAACCCCACCACGCCTGCCGTCGAGTTGATGACGAAACGCCCTAGGGTGTTGATCGAGCGCTGGGCATTACCCTGCAAAAGATCGTTGATGAAGACTTTCGGCTCTCCGAAGTTCGCCACGAAGTTATGCACACCCGTCTGTATGAAACCGGGCAAATGCAAATAGCCTCTGGCCACCGGCGCCAGGGCGTAGTCGTCGACACCTCGGTTGAGTACGAAAATGCCTCGGTTGAAGGACTCGGCCGGGTCGTGGACCGAGTACGAAGCGCGGTCACAGGATGCCGAGCCAACAGGCAGCGTGTTCGCGCAGCCACTGGCGAGCAGCGCCAGACAGCCCGCGACGGCAGATCGAACAGAAGGCGAAACCGATTTGATAATGGGCATGCGAGCATCTCGGGCAAGGACTGAGGCCGATGCTGCATGCGCTTTCTTGCTCGATGATTGCCGAATTATTGCCCGTCAGGCGCTTTATTTCCGGATTGAAATATATGACGCAGCGGCCCGAATGATTTTAGATACGCACTCATGTTCATTCCAGCAGCGTGTCCCCTGTGACTCATCTATTACTGGTCGACGACGACCTCGAAGTCCTCGCGCTTCTGCAGAAATTCCTCGCGCAGCACGGTTACAGCGTCGACATTGCCACCGACGGAGCGTCGCTGTGGACCGCGATCGAACGCCGCAAGCCTGACCTGATCATCCTCGACGTCATGTTGCCGGGCGACAGCGGCCTGGTGCTGTGCCAACGCTTGCGCGCGGAGCACAACGTTGCGGTCATCATGCTGACGGCGATGGGTGAGCTCAGCGATCGCGTCGTCGGGCTGGAGCTTGGTGCCGACGATTACCTGACCAAGCCCTTCGATGCACGGGAGCTTCTGGCCAGAGTCCGCGCGGTGCTCAGACGTACGGCGCAACTGCAGGGCACTGTCGGCGATACGCCGCGCCCTGCTCTGGAGTTCGCGGGCTGGCGACTCGACGTGACCCGACGCGAATTGCGCTCGCCGGAAAGGGTCATGATCCCGCTCTCTGCCGGTGAGTTCGAACTGCTGCTGGTGTTCGCCGAACATCCGCAGCGCATCCTGACGCGTCAGCAATTGCTGGACATGGCGCGCGGCGAGACCCATGACGCCTTCGATCGCAGCGTCGATGTTCAGGTCAGCAGGCTGCGCCGCAAGCTGGAGGCGGACCTGAGCAGCGCCCCGATCATCCGGACCATCCGCAACGTCGGTTATCTGTTCACGCCCTCGGTGATCAAAAAGTGAACCTGATGGAAGGCTTACGGGACAGACTCAGCCGCCCGCGCGACACGGTGGCCCGCTGGATCGCACTGACGACCATGGCAGCGATGCTCGCCTCACTGGCGCTCAACGGTGTGGTCAGCGTATTTGGGGGTGTCTGGGCCAGGCCTCCGCTGATGGAAACGGGCCTGATGGAAAAGGCAGCGGCGATCACGCGCATCATCGACTCGGTTCCGCCTGCACAGCGGGCCGCGATTGCCGCCGCCGCCAGCGACCAGGACTTCAGCAGTCAATGGCTGCCGCACTACGAAGACGCGCATCTGCCAGCCATCGAAGACCCGACATTCCGCACCGGCTCGGCATTGCTTCGACGGCTGCTGAGCAGGCCTGACGCGAGCATCGAAGCCTATGAACCTGCCGACTGGCCAAGCGGCGCGGCAAGCAGCCGCTATGCCCTGATGATTGAATTGAGCGACCGCTCGTGGGTGATGTATTCAGTGCCCACGCGCAGTTGGGGACTTGGGGAGCTGCCGCGCAACCTGATCATCATTGCGCTGATCCTGTCCTCCACGATGGTCGTCGCATTGATTGCCACGCGGCATCTCGCAGGTCCTCTGGAGCGTTTCGCACAAGGTGCAAGGCGCTTCGGCACCGATTTCCGCGCGCCGCCGATTCCGGTGATCGGCCCTCAGGAAATCCGTCAGGCCATCCTTGCATTCAACGCCATGCAGGCGCAGATCCAGCACTTTCTGCATGACCGCACGCAAATGCTCGCCGCCATTTCCCATGACTTGCGCGCACCGTTGACCCGCATGCGCCTGCGCGGCGAGTTCATTGAAGACGCCGAGCAGCAATCCCGGCTGTTCCGGGACGTCGATGAAATGCAGGCGATGGTGAACTCGGCGCTGGATTTCTTCCGCGACGATGCGCGGCTTGAAGAAGCGACCGCGTTCGATCTGGCCCAACTGCTGCAAACCGTGGTCGACGACTTCAAGGATGCAGGCGCGGAAGTAACATTCCACGGGCCTAACAGGCTCGTCTACATGGGTCGTCCGATCGGCATCAAACGCGCGTTGGTCAATCTTGTGGAGAACGCCGTCAAGTACGGACGCGAGCCTGAGGTTTACCTCGAGGCGCACGCCGAACATGTGCTGATCCAGGTGAAGGATCGCGGGCCGGGGATCGATTCAGAACTTCATGAAAAAGTGTTCACGCCGTTCTTTCGTGTCGAAGGATCGCGTAATCGAACGACCGGCGGCGTCGGGCTGGGCTTGTCCGCAGCGCGGGCGACGGTGCTCGAGCACGGAGGAACGCTGAGCCTGCACAACCGCCGGCAAGGCGGGCTCGAAGCCCGCGTTGTGCTGCCGCTCGGCTGAAGGCGCGCGTCAGACGATCGGTTGGGCCGCGCGAAACAGCAGGACTTTGCCCTCGCGCTTTAGCGTGACGTCACGAAAGTGCTGACGCAAGTGCGCTTCGAATCCGAGCTGGGTGTCGCCGCGGTTCCCGAAAATGCCTTTCTTGTTGTACACCGCCATCAATTTGCGGCCGAAACCGTTGTGCCCGGCCTCATCACCCAGAATCGTTGCGCCAAACAGGACGCCGCCCGGCTGCAAGTTGTGCTTGAGCGTCCCGAAGATGGCGGCCTTGGCGTCCAGCGGACCCGGCAAACAATGCAGCAGATAGAACAGCGAAATGGAGTCGAACAGCTCATCGCCCGGAATGGGGGTCATGACATCGTGCTGAAGGGTTCGTGTACCTGGCCGATCAATCCTGCGCCTGGCCGCTTCCAGGCTGCTCGGGTTGAGGTCAAGCAACGTGATCTGGGTGTCCGCCGGCAGTTGCGCGTTGGCCAGGTAGTAACCGGTGCCCACGCCGATATCCAGATGCCGAAGGCCTGCGTTGGCGCGGAAGAATGGCAGCAGGACCTCTTTGGTCGGGCAGCGCCAGGCGTAACGATTGGAGATGCCCAGCACCCACGCGTCATACAGCGCCAAGGTGAAAGGAGAATAAACCGCCGCGCCTGCGGCACTGCTGTCAGTCATGAGGACGCCTTGCGAATGAATGAGTGGAAGCCCGAAAAATGACGATTCTTATACGTCAGCCGCGATCGAGCGACCACTATCTGAGCGTATATGAAGGCACTGTGCTCACCGACATGGCGCGGTCCGTGCGGCCCGACCGACGCCACGTGCTCGGCGGGCTCTTGTAGGACCGGCTTTAGCCGGGAAGGCGTCGGGTATCACGCCGTCGGACGGAGGGTGTTCGTGCAGGCCTCTTCCCAGCTGAAGCCCGTCCTACGGACACTGCGAGCTCTTCGTGCTCTCCGCAGGACCGGCTTTAACTGCCGGGGCTGTCATCAGCTCAGCTGGAATCTGGCGGTGTTGTCGCTCAACGCGCGACTGCCTTTGCTCAGCGTGTCGGCGGCCTGATTCACCGCGCGTGCACCCTCCAGCAATCGCCCGGCGGCCTGGTCAACGTGCTGGATATTGCCGCTGACTTCATCGGCGGTCGCTGCCTGCTCTTCCACTGCAGTAGCAATCTGAGCCAAGGTGTCGGTGACGACTTGAACGGCGTTGGCAATCTCGCCCAGGCGCTCGCCCAGGCCGGTGACCGATTGCGCATCGCTCACCGCCTGACCACACGCAGCTTCCATCAGGGTGACGGCCTGGCTGACCGTCGAGCGCAGACTGTCGACCGTGCCGGCGATTTGCGCAGTCGAGGCCTGCGTGCGCTGGGACAGACTGCGCACCTCGTCGGCCACCACGGCAAAACCACGTCCCTGCTCGCCCGCCCGAGCGGCTTCGATAGCAGCGTTGAGCGCCAGCAGGTTGGTCTGTTCTGCGATGCCGCGAATGGTGTCCACCACCGATTGAATCTGCTGCCCTTGCTCGCTGACACGGCCCAGGGCATTGGCCGTATCAGTGAGTTTCTGATTCAACTGCTGGATACTCGCCGTTGTGCGCAGGCTGTCGCGACTGCTGTCTTCGGCAATCTGCCGCGTCTGTTGCGCGCTGCCGGACGCTTCCTCACAGCTTTTGGCAACGCCCAGCGACGTCGCGGCCAACTGAGTGGCCGCCGCCGCGATCTGGCTGATCTGCTGCTGTTGATCCTCCACCTCATTGAGCGTGCTGCCCGACTGCGAATTGAGCGTCAGCACCGCCGAGCCGAGTTGCTGGGTTTCATGGTTGACGCCCAGCAGGCTGGTACGCAACTGCACGACCGCAACGTTCAGCGCGGTGCTGATCGCCGCCAGCTCGTCACGCCCTTGCACCGGAACCTCGACGCACAGATTGCCGTCACGAAGGGACTCGGCCAGGGTCGTGATGCCCTGAGCACTGCGACGAATCGAGGCCTGCAGGCACATGAACAGATACAACGCGGCCACAGCAAGAATGCTGAACGTCGCGGCAACCGGGATGAACTGACGGATGCTGCGATCGTGGTAGTAATCCAGCCGGCTGTGCAACGAGGACAAGGACTGATTACGCAGCGCAGCCAGAGCCTGGAGCGTGCTGTCGACGCTGCGCTCGAAGGCTGACGTGTCGAGCTTGATCGTGCCGCCGAAAACGCCGTCATCGAGGGTTTTCAGTTCGGTGTCCAGGCGCTGAAGACTGTCGTTGTACTGACGCGTCCAGACCTCCATGCCAGGGTAGGATTTCGCCTGCAACGAACTCACGGTCTTGACCAACTGGTCGCGAGCGTCGCCGATGCGACTGCGCAGATCCCGCATCTGCAAACGGCTCTGCAAGGTGAACTGCCCCGAAGCAATCGACGATTGACCGATGCTGGCCATCCGACCGATACGCTCGATCAGATCCGGCGCCTGTTGCGTGGCGACTTGCATCAGCAAGTAGGTTTCAAGCCACGGGTCGAGGATCAGCCCGCTGTCGATGGCGATCTGTTCACGCAGACTTTGCAGCGCCGTCAGCGCCGCCGTGAAGCGATCGTATCCATCGGGCCACCAGCCCACGGTACGCAGTGACTCGGAGTCCATCCCCTTGACCGATGCCTGCAGCGCCTGGAAACGGGCCATCGTATCGGCACTGACTTGGCGCGCTTTCAGCTCGTCAGCCAGGGTGGACAGGGTTTGCGAGAGCTGAGGGTTCGCGGCGTCGAGCGCAGACATGGCGGCTTTGGCGGCCGGCGTCGGATCATGAAGGATGTCGGCGGCTTTCCAGCGCGCGGCCAGGTTACGTTGCGCCGTCAGTTGAGCGTCCAGTTGATCCAGTGCAAGCAACTGACGAACCCCGGATTGCTCCTCGGAAATGACGGCCAGCTTGCTGCTGTAGTCTTGCCCGATCATCCACAGGCTGCCGGCAAGCGGCAGCATGAACAAGATGAAAAGCACCTGAAACTTGCGTGCAAACCCAAACTGTCCGAGCAGGCGGATTCCTGGCGACAAAAGACTCTGCATACCCGACTACTCCTCAGCGATAACTCCATGGCGCAGCTCGTGACCGCGGCCAGGGTCCTCAACATTACTTACAGGCAAAATGCCATGTCTCTGTTTCAAAAACGATAACCGCCCGTCTCCTGTGTCGAGGACGTATAAGCGGTCGGTGATGTAGGGAAGGAGCGACGTTCAGCCCGGCCCACCCTTGGGCTGGTTTAAGCAAGAAATGGACCGATAGCACGAAGCCATCTAAATGGGCACGAGCGCAAAGACGGTGCACACGAAATGCGCCAAAGTGGGGCAAATCAACTCAACGGGTGCTGCAAAAATTGTCACCGTCGTGACATTCCCGCTGCAATTCTCGGCGGCGGCAGGGCTGAAACCCTAACCGATTGATCACACTTATAAAATTTTCAAAGAGGCGCTTGACACATCTTCGATTCGAGCGAATAATGCGCGCCACTTGGCTACATAGCTCAGTTGGTTAGAGCATAGCATTCATAATGCTGGGGTCCGGGGTTCAAGTCCCTGTGTAGCCACCAAGTACCTCAACAAAGCCCGCCTTGTGCGGGCTTTGTTGTTTCTGGCTGTCTGATACCCGCCAGTCTCTGCGCTTGACCATCGGGTCCAGGCGTCGCGTTAACTTCCCGGATCGACTCCGTGCAGTTGACCACTGCCGGCGAACGACGGCTTCGAATCACAAGGCCACTCGTGACAACCGAGGCCTCGTCCAATAGATTAACCCCCCCTTCGAAACGCCCAGCGCTTTTCGCGTCTCAAATCCCGTTAATGAAGTAATGGATGTTCAATGTCTGATTTTCAAACCGATGCAGCCGTGACCGCTCTGTCTTCCAAGCAAGCTTACGAAGACGCCATCAACCTCTCACAGCATGTGCCGCAGGCGAAAACCATCAGCGAAATGGTCCTGGATGCCTTTCAGAGTGCAAAGGAAAGCGATCAGATTCGCGAGTTGCGCATTGCCATCCGTCAGGCTCACGACCGTTTCGACGATGACCAGGCGTACGAGTTGATGGGTCAGCTCAAACAGCTCAAGGATGCCGAAGCGGCCGACATGGCTGCGCTGGAAGACCTCAGCACGAAATTCCCGATCAGCCGGATTCTCTCCAGCTACAAAGATGACCCAAGCTTTCAGGAGCTGGTGTACAGCCTTGCGTTGAAGGTGCTCAACCAGACTCATCAAGCAGTGAGCAATCCGGGCGGCGGCAAGAGCAAAACCGCGCGGGCGAAAAAAGAAGCCGAAGTGTTCGTCATCAGCAAGGACGGCGCCAACGTGACGCTGCCGCTGCGCACTCCGCGTTCGAAAGCCAATGTGGACCGTGAAGCCTTCGAGTTCCTCGGATTCACCTTTGTCGGCGAAGGCGATGACGCCGAGCTGCAGAGCGAAAGCTTTGTGGACAAAGACGGCAACGAGCAACCTGCCACGCGCAAAAACATCATTGCCGCGATCCAGCAGCAGACGGCGTTCGAAGGGTACAGCGCCGCTCAGCAGTAAACCGGCAATCGATGCAATTGCCATGGTTCTGGTCTACACCCAATTGGACCTGTCGATGGGAGCGCCACTGTAGGCCCCCCTCGACGCTCGTCCTGCGGGAAACCCGAATCAAGGAATTCAACGTCCATGCCCGATGCCAAGCAACCGCGTAATGGCGGCCAGATTCTCGTCCAGGCGCTGCTGCGCAATGCCGTCGACACGATTTACTGCGTTCCCGGCGAAAGCTATTTGCCGGTGCTCGACGCACTGCACGACGCGACCTCGATTCGCACCTTCGTCACCCGTCACGAGGGCGCGGCCTCGAACATGGCCGACGCCTACGGCAAGCTGACCGGCCGCCCCGGCATCTGCTTCGTGACGCGCGGCCCCGGTGCGACCCACGCCAGCAACGGCGTACACACTGCCCGACAGGACTCGACACCGATGATTCTGTTCATCGGCCAGATCGAAAGCGCGTTCAAAGGGCGCGAGGCCTTTCAGGAAGTGGACTACGTGCAGATGTTCGGCGGTCTGGCGAAGTGGGCGACCGAAATCGACAGCATCGAGCGCATTCCGGAAGTCGTCAGTAAAGCGTTCAGCATCGCCATGTCGGGTCGTCCAGGCCCGGTGGTCGTTGCCCTGCCCGAACAGATTTTGTTCGGCAGCGCCGCAGTGGCCGACGCGCAACCGGTGCGCATTGCGCGCGCATCGCCTGACAGCGCTTCACTCACGTCGCTGCGCAGCCTGCTTGCTGCGGCAAAACAGCCGCTGGTGATCGTCGGGGGCACAGGCTGGGACGCAGATTCCAGCGATGCGCTGCGGCGCTTCATACAAGCCAACGATCTGCCCGTGGCTGCGTCGTTCAGACGCCAGGACCTGTTCGACAATCGCGACAGACATTACGTCGGCCAACTCGGTCTGGGCACCTCGCCCAAGCTTCTGGAGCGAGTGAGGACGAGCGACTTGCTAGTGGTGATCGGCTCCCGGCTGAGCGAAACGGTGTCGCAGGGCTACACGCTGATCGAGAGCCCGACGCCTCAACAGCCGATGATTCATGTGCACCCCGATCCTCAGGAGCTCAATCGCGTCTATCACTCGCGCTTGCCCATCCTGTCGTCGCTTCGCGAATTCGCCCACGCCGCCGCAGCCATGGAGCCGGTTGTCAGCAGCGCCTGGAAAACCTGGACCAGCGAAGCGCGGGCCGACTATCTGGAGCATTCGACACCGCCGCTCGCGCACCCGCAACTGGCGGGCGTGCACATGGGCGCGGTGGTGGCGCACCTGAATGAGGTATTGCCGGACGACGCGGTCATTACCAACGGCGCGGGCAACTACACCGTGTGGGTTCATCGTTTCTATCGCTACCGCCAGCCAGCCACCGAACTGGCGCCGACCAATGGCGCGATGGGCTACGGCTTGCCGGCAGCCATTGCGGCCAAACTGCATGCCCCACACAGAACTGTCGTCTGCTTTGCTGGCGATGGCTGCTTCATGATGTACCCTCAGGAGCTGGCCACGGCAATGCAATACAACGCGCCGATAGTGGTCATTGTGGTGAACAACGGCATGCTTGCGACCATTCGCATGCATCAGGAGCGGGAATATCCAGGACGCGTGTCGGCCACTGGGCTGGCGAATCCGGATTTCATCGCTCTCGCCAAATCCTTCGGTGCTCATGCCGAGCGGGTCGAACGCAGCGAAGATTTCCCGGCAGCCTTTCAGCGTGCGCAAGAAGCGGGCGTCGCTGCGCTGATCGAGTTGCGCGTCGATCCACGGCAGATCACACCCCAGGCTCGTCTTGATTAAGAGGTGTTGCGCAATGCAGATTCTTGGTGAAACGATCATCGGTCAACGTACGGTTCAAGGCCAGGGAGGGGACGTGTTCGCCCTCGCCGCCGCGACTGGCGAGCCACTCACGCCCACCTTCGGCGCCAGCACGCCCGCCGATGTCCAGGCCGCTTGCGAGCTGGCCGAAGCGTCGTTCGACCGCTACCGGCAACTGAGCGACGAACAGCGCGCCACGTTCCTGGACGCCATTGCGCAGGGGTTGCTGGATCTGGGTGACGTGCTGATCGAACGGGTTCACGTTGAAAGCGGGCTGCCCCGCCCCCGGCTTGAAGGTGAGCGGATGCGCACCGTCAACCAGCTCCGGCTGTTCGCCAGCCTGCTGCGCGACGGTCGCTGGCATGGCGCAGTGGTCGACACCGCGATGCCCGAACGCCAGCCCCTGCCACGCGCCGACCTGCGCCTGCGCCGCATCGGCCTGGGCCCGGTCGCAGTCTTCGGCGCCAGCAACTTTCCTCTCGCGTTCTCGGTAGCGGGCGGCGACACCGCATCGGCGCTGGCCGCTGGCTGTCCGGTCATCGTCAAGGCGCACCCGGCTCACTTGGGCACCAGCGAGCTGGTCGGCCGAGTGATTCAAAAAGCTGCACGCGAAACGGGCATGCCAGAAGGCGTTTTCTCGTTGCTGATCGACAAGGATATTTCGGTCGGTCAGGCGCTGGTCAGCCACCCGCTGATTCAGGCAGTCGGTTTCACCGGCTCCCGCCGTGGCGGACTGGCGCTGGTCGCTGCCGCTCAGGCGCGACCTGTGCCGATCCCGGTTTACGCCGAAATGAGCAGCATCAACCCGGTCTTTCTGCTGCCCTCGGCGTTGTCGGCCCGGGCTGAAAGCATCGCCAGAGGTTTCGTCGACTCACTGGTGTTGGGCGCCGGACAGTTCTGCACGAACCCGGGCCTGCTGCTGGCCCTGGAAAGCGATGCGCTGGAGAGCTTCGTTTCAGCCGCCGCGACAGCGCTGGCCGACAAAACCCCGACGACGATGCTGACCCCCAACATTCATGGCGCTTACTGCAACGGTTTGAACAATCTGCATAACGCAGCGGGCGTGACGCTGGTGGCCGAGGGCCGTGAGGCGGAGGGTTCGTTTCAGGCGCGACCTGCTTTTTTCCGCACGGACTCGTCCACCTTCCTCGCCAACCCTGCGCTGGAAGACGAGAACTTCGGGCCCAGTGCGCTGTTGATCGTCTGCAAGGACGCTGCCGACCTGCAGAAAGTGGCCTCAAAATTCGACGGTCAGCTGACTGTGACGCTGCATTACGACGAGGGTGATCAGGCGATGGCTCAGGCGTTGCTGCCGACGCTGGAGCGCAAGGCCGGACGCATTCTGTTCAACGATTTCCCGACCGGCGTCGAAGTCAGTTACTCAATGGTCCATGGCGGGCCGTTCCCGGCGACGTCCGATAGCCGAAGCACTTCAGTGGGCGCTACGGCCATCGATCGCTTCCTGCGTCCGGTCTGCTATCAGAACGTCCCTGATTCGCTGCTGCCGCCGGCGCTGCAGCAGGGCAATCCGCTCCAGACCTGGCGCCTGATCAACGGTCAGCTCTCCAAAGACTGACCGGCGCACTCTCCCGCTCGCGCCACGTGTCCCGCTCGATTCTGACGGGGCACGCTGGCGAACGGGCGCGGCTTCAGGGCCGCCCCAGCACCTTGCCCACCACTTCGTCACCGATCACCATGAAGTGACCACCCGCCACATGGTGCAGCGTGCGCAGCTCATCGTGACCTGCGAAATGCCAGTGCCCATCCGAAAACACGCGCTCGTCCGCCCAGGCCGCCACCACTTCGCCGATGAACAGGTCGTACTGATTCTGATTGTGTGGCTCCGGCATCAGACGACATTCAAGCCAGGCCGCACAGCCTTCCAGCAGCGGTGCATCGACGACCCCACCCGCGAATGTTTCAAGCCCATAAGCCGTGAACTTGTCGACGTCCTTCTCATGGGAAATTTCCAATCCGGACGTCGAGCCGACAGTTTCGACGATATCGACCTGACTGACCGTTGGCACATTGATCACGAAGGTGCCTGAGCCCTCCAGCAACTGCCGCGTCCACACGGCTTTGTCCAGCACCACCGTTACCTTCGGCGGCTGAAAATCCAGTGGCATCGCCCACGCGGCCGCCATGATATTGCGCTGCCCGGCATGCGCTGCACTGACCAGCACGGTCGGGCCGTGGTTGAGCAGGCGGTAGCACTTGGCCAAAGGTACTGAACGTCGATGAGAAGCGGTCATGGAAACAATCCCGGAAAAGAAAATCTGTTCAGGAAATTACAGGGATTTGAGTACGCAGGAAAATACCGCACGCAACGTCTGACTGTCCGCTTGCTGAACCGACGAAAAATAGCCCTTCCCTCACGGCCAAAAAAAGTGATGTAATACTATAACAAAACATTTCAGGCCTGATCATTCGTGAAATCTCCCCTTCGACGTTCCCCCACGCTTGCAGCCTCAGCGCTGGCCCAGTCGGCCGGCAAGCGGGCGCTGGTCGCTCTGGTTCTGCTGGCGGTGCTTTGGCTGGGCATCGCCTGGGCGGTGGCAATTCCGTGAGTGCCGCGATCGATCTTCACGACCTGACGGTGACGTATGAGCGGCGCCCGGCTGTGCATCACGTCAGCGGTCGGTTTGCCGCGGGCAGTCTGACGGCGATCGTCGGGCCGAATGGTGCGGGCAAATCCACGCTGATCAAGGCCATCGCCGGCACGCTCAAGCCTGCACTCGGACGCGTCGATCGTGGCGCACTGGCCACGCGGCATATCGGCTACCTGCCGCAGGCAGCCGAGATCGACCGCAGCTTTCCGCTCAGCGTTGCCGACACCGTGATGATGGGCGCATGGCGCAGCATTGGAGCGTTTCGCGGTGTGACGCGCAAACATGCCGAGCAGGCGCGGCAAGCCCTGCAAGCCGTCGGGCTGAACGGCTTCGAACAGCGCAGCATCGGCTCGCTGTCGTCGGGCCAGTTTCAGCGCGTCCTGTTTGCCCGCCTGCTGTTACAGGATGCCTCGGTGATCCTGCTCGATGAACCGTTCACCGCCATCGACGCGCGCACCACGCGCGACCTGCTCACGTTGATCCGCAACTGGCACGGCCAAGGCCGCACAGTCATCGCCGTTCTCCATGACATCGAGCAAGTGCGCCAGCATTTCCCCAGCACCTTGCTTCTGGCGCGCGAAACCATCGCTTGGGGCGATACCGCTGACATTCTGCACGCCGACAACCTGCGCCGGGCCAAGAACATGGCTGAACACTGGAGCCCGGACGCTCAGGCGTGCGCAATCGATGAGGAGACCTCACTGTGACGCTGTACAGCCTGCTGATTCAGCCCTTCGTCGATTTCGGGTTCATGCGCCGCGCGCTGGTGGCGTGTCTGGCGCTGGGCATTGGCTCGGGGCCGGTGGGCGTGCTGCTGATGCTGCGTCGCATGAGTCTGGTGGGCGATGCGATGAGCCACGCGGTGCTGCCCGGCGCAGCGGTGGGCTTCCTGTTTGCAGGGCTGTCGTTGCCAGCGATGGGCTTCGGCGGCTTGATCGCCGGACTCGCCGTGGCGCTGCTGTCCGGACTGGTGAGCCGCTTCACCACGCTGCGCGAAGACGCCAGTTTCGCCAGCTTCTACCTGACATCGCTGGCCGCCGGTGTACTGATCGTCTCGCTGCACGGCTCCAACGTGGACCTGCTGCACGTGCTGTTCGGCACCATTCTGGCCATCGATGATCAAGCGATCTTCATGGTGGGCGGTATCGCTTCGTTCACCCTGATCCTGTTGGCACTGATTTATCGGCCGCTGATCCTGGAATGTTTCGATCCCGGATTTCTGCGGGCGGTCGGCGGTCGCGGCTCGCTGTATCACGTGTTGTTTCTGCTGCTGGTGGTGCTCAACCTCGTCGCGGGTTTCCAAGCGCTGGGGACGCTGATGGCCGTCGGGATGATGATGCTTCCCGCCACGGTGGCGCGATTCTGGTCCAGTTCGCTGACCGGCATGATCGTGATCTCGACAGCGGTCGCTACCCTGTCGGGCTTCATCGGTCTGATCGTGTCCTACCACGCAAGCGTCGCGTCGGGGCCGGCGATCGTGCTGACCGCCAGCGGTTTTTATGTGTTCTCACTGTTCTTTGGACGCAGCGGTTTTCTGCGCCGTCTGTTCCCGAGGGTTCATCTGTCCGGCTGATCGTTCTTTTAGCGAAAGGAAATCCCATGAAGCGTTTGACGTTGCTGACCGCCATGCTGGCGTTGTCAGGCCTGGCGAACTTCGCCCAGGCAAAAACCCTGGAAACTGTGGCTTCATTCACGGTCCTTGCCGACATGGTGCATAACGTCGGCGGCGAACACGTGCATGTCACTTCGCTGATCGGCCCTAATGGCGATCCGCACGTGTACGAACCGACACCCAATGATGCACAGGCGCTGAAAAAAGCTGACGTGGTGTTTGTCAGCGGCCTGCACCTGGAAGGCTGGCTCGACAGGTTGATCACCGCGTCCGGCTACAAAGGCCAGCCGGTGGTGCTATCCAACGGCATCATGACCCGTAGCATGGAGGAAGACGGCAAGAAGATCACCGACCCGCATGCCTGGAACAGTGCAGTGAATGGCGTCGTCTACGTCAGAAATATCATCAAGGCACTGCAGAAAGCGGACCCGGAAAACGCTGCCGATTACAAAGCCAACGGTGATCGCTACATCGCCCAGCTGCAGGACATGGACGCCTATGCTCGCGCGCAGATCAATGCCATCCCGGTCGCACAACGCAAGGTCCTCACGTCCCACGATGCCTTCGGCTATTTCGGCGACGCTTATGGCGTGACCTTTCTGTCGCCCTTGGGTTTCTCCACCGAAACCGAAGCGTCGGCCGCTGACGTTGGCAAGCTGATCAATCAGATCAAGCAGGAAAAGGTCAGCGCCTACTTCTTCGAGAACTCCGGCGACCCCCGCCTGGTCCAGCAGATCGCCAAGGCCAGTGGCGCCCATCCTGGCGGCGAGCTGTATGTGGAATCGCTGTCCCCGGCCGACGGCCCGGCGTCGACTTACGTGAAGATGTTTCGTTACAACGTCGACAAGCTGACCGCGGCGATGCAGGGCAAGTAAGGCCGTCAGCGCCGCCCGGAACCGGGGCCAGCCATCGAACCGGGGCTGCGCCGTTTTCGGGCTCACCGGTCTGCAACCACTGCGTCGAGCGCCAGGCGCCTCGGTCAGCGCGCCCACGGTTCGCCGCTGTCGACCTCAATTCCATAGCGTTCGATCACCTGAGCCGCCAGATCCGCCGACACAGCGCCTTCACCCATCAATGCGGTTATTGCAGCCAGTACGATGTGAAACCGGTCGATCTCAAAAAAACTGCGCAACTGCGCGCGGGTGTCGCTGCGGCCGAAACCGTCCGAACCCAGCACCGTGTAGTTGCTCGCCACGCTTGCGGCGATCAACTGCGGAACGGCTCGCACGTAATCGGATGCAGCAACCACCGGTGCGCCCTGAGGCAGGCACGCATCGAGATGGCTGACGCGCCGAGCGTGTTGTGGATGCAGTCGATTCCAGCGCTCGACCTCGCGCGCCTCCCGCTCGAGCTCAGTGAAACTGGTGACGCTCCAGACTTCGCTTTCGATGCGCCAGTCCTGCGCCAGCAACTGAGCCGCTGCGATCACTTCGCGCAGGATCGTCCCTGAGCCGAGCAGGCGAACCCGCCCAGCTGGCTTCTCGACCACATGCTCGTCAAAGCGATACATGCCGCGAATGATCGCCTGGTCGACCCCGTCCGGCAGCGAAGGCTGTGCGTAGTTTTCGTTCATCAACGTCACGTAGTAGAACTCGTCGACATCGTGCTCAAGCATCTGACGCATGCCATGGTCGAGAATGACTGCAAGCTCGCCTGCAAATGCCGGATCGTAGGCGCGGCAGTTCGGTACGGTCGCCGCCATCAGATGACTTGAGCCGTCCTGATGCTGCAACCCCTCCCCGCCCAGCGTCGTCCGCCCCGCCGTTGCGCCCAGCAGAAACCCTCGGGCACGCTGGTCTGCGGCGGCCCAGATGAGATCTCCCACGCGCTGGAAACCGAACATCGAGTAATAGATGTAAAACGGCAACATGCGCAAACCGTGAGTTGAATAACTGGTCGCCGCCGCCACCCACGAACTGATCGCACCGGCCTCGCTGATGCCCTCCTCGAGGATCTGGCCATTGATGGCTTCGCGATAACTCAGGATCGAGCCGATGTCTTCCGGCTCATAGCGCTGGCCGACGCTGGAATAGATTCCGATCTGCTTGAACAAGCTGGCCATGCCGAACGTGCGTGCCTCGTCCGCCACGATCGGCACCACGCGCGGGCCAAGCTGCGTATCCTTGAGCAGATTGCCGAGCATGCGCACGAACGCCATGGTGGTCGACATTTCCTTGCCCTGCGCTTGCAGCGCAAACGTGGCATAGCGGTCGGTCGCCGGGACGCCGACATACTCGGCCACACGCTTGCGACTGGGCATGGGCCCTCCAAGCGCCTGACGACGCTGGCGCAGATAACGCATTTCGGCGCTGCTGGCGTCGGGTTTGAGGAAGCTGAGGTTTTCGGCCTGATCGTCGCTCAGCGGCAGGTGAAACCGGTTGCGGAAGGCAAGCAGCGCCTCGCGATCGAGTTTCTTCTGCTGATGCGTGGTCATCTTGCCCTGCCCCGCTTCGCCCATGCCGAAGCCCTTTTTGGTCTGGGCAAGAATCACCGTCGGCCGTCCCTTGTGTCGTAATGCGCCGTCGTAGGCCGCGAATATCTTCACCAGATCGTGCCCACCGCGCTTGAGCCGGTCGATCTGCTCATCGCTCAAGCCAGTAGCCAGTCGCGCCAACGCCTCGCTCTGGCCGAAGAAATGCTCGCGGTTATAGCGGCCATCCTTGGCGGCGAACGTCTGAAACTGACCGTCGACCGTCTGCGACAGGGTTCTCACCAGCGAGCCGTCGGCGTCACGCGCAAACAGCGGATCCCAGTCCGAGCCCCACACCAGCTTGATCACATTCCAGCCCGCACCGCTGAACAGCGCCTCCAGTTCGTCGATGATCCGGCCATTGCCGCGCACCGGTCCATCGAGCCGTTGCAGGTTGCAGTTGACCACCCACGTCAGGTTATCGAGACCTTCACGCGCCGCCAGCGTCAGTGCCGACATGCTTTCCGGCTCGTCCATTTCACCATCGCCGAACACGCCCCAGACATGCCGGGCCGACGTTTCCTGCAAGCCCCGATGCTGCAGATAGCGCATGAAGCGCGCCTGATAAATGGAGCTGATCGGGCCAATGCCCATCGAACCCGTAGGAAATTGCCAGAAGTCGGACATCAGCCATGGATGCGGATAACTCGACAGGCCGCGGGCGCCTGCGCGTGGGCCGGCGATCTCCTGGCGATAATGAGCCAGATCGTTCTCGTCCAGACGCCCCTCCAGAAACGCCCGCGCATAGATACCGGGCGCCGAATGCGGCTGATAGAACACCAGATCGCCGCCGGGATTGTCGCTCTGCGCACGGAAGAAATGGTTGAAGCCGACCTCGAACAGATCCGCCGCGCTGGCATAGCTTGCGATGTGCCCGCCCAGCTCACCGTAGGCCTGATTGGCGCGTACGACCATCGCAAGCGCGTTCCAGCGCATGATTGAAGCCAGCCGCTCTTCGAGAGCCAGATCGCCCGGAAACGCAGGCTGCTGATGCACAGCAATGGTGTTGATGTAGGGCGTGCCGTGAGCAGGCCGCCAGCCGATTTTCGGGTCGCGGGCCACCGCGGCGAGCATGTCGAGGATCTCGCGAGCGCGTTCGGGCCCGGCATTTTCAGCCAGCGACAACAGCGCGTCTCGCCACTCGATCAGCTCCTGGTGATCAGGATGACTGCGCTCAACAGCGGCGGCTCGGATGCCGGACTCGAAATGGCTCATAGACACCTCCGTATTATTTACGGGAAAGTCTATGCTTGACGTCGCAGCTTTAATGACCGACCTGCGGGAAAATAGCGATGATGCTCAGCATAAAAAACTTCAAAATTGGCGGATTGAAGCACGATGAATTTCGACAGCACTGACCTGAAGATACTCAGAGAACTGCAACGCGACAGCAGCCTCTCTAACGTCGAGCTGGCCAAACGTGTGCACTTGTCACCCTCGCCCTGCCTGGCGCGGGTCAAGGCGCTGGAAACATCAGGCTGCATCCGGGAATACGTTGCGCTGCTTGCGCCGGAGCACCTGGGTCTGCGCTTGAACGTTTTCATATCCATCAGCCTGAAGGAGCAGAGCCGCGAGGCCCTGCAGAATTTCGAGCGCCGCGTGTGCGAGTGCGAGGAGGTGATGGAGTGCTACCTGATGACCGGGGACGCCGACTATCTGCTGCGGGTGGTCATGGCCGATATGCAGGCTTTGGAACACTTCATCATCGAGCGCCTGTCGCCGATGCCGGAAGTCGAAAAAATCCGCTCCAGCCTGTCGCTTAAACAGGTCCGCTACAAAACCGCCCTGCCACTGCGGCCGTGAACGCCTCGCGGGCGCGACGAACCGAAACCCGCCTTGCCGGTCAATTTGCTTATGCTGGCCACGACCGCCAGCCCGCATCGAAAGGACCCTCCATGACCGCCCTCTCCTTCGCGCCCTTCCAGGACCTTGCCAACAAGCTGATCCCACACACCGTGGCTGAAAAAGTCGATGGCTCACATGATGTGTCGCACCTGCATCGGGTCTGGAGCAATGTCTGCGCGATTCGCGACAAGGAAGGTGGCGATCCTCAGTTGTTACTGGCGGCGACGTTGCTGCATGACTGCGTTGCAATCGAGAAAAACTCACCCTTTCGCTCCAGCGCGTCGCGTCTGGCAGCCGCCAAGGCGACCGAGCTTCTGTCACAAATGGGCTGGGACGAGGAGCGCACGCAGGCGGTCGCCCACGCCATCGAATCCCACAGCTACTCGGCCAACATCACGCCCCATACGCTGGAAGCAAAAATCCTCCAGGACGCAGACCGCCTCGACGCCATCGGCATGATCGGCGTCGCCCGGCTGTTTTACGTGTCAGGACGCATGGGCAGCCATCTCTACGATCCCTCCGATCCACAGGCCGAACGACGGGCGCTGGATGACAAACGCTTCGCGGTAGACCACTTCAAGACCAAGATCTTCACCTTGGCCGAAGGCTTTCAGACCACTACCGGCAAGCGAATGGCCCGAATCAGACACGATCGCGCACAGCGGTTTTTGCAGGAACTCATGGAAGAAATCGGCGGGTAAGCACACGCGAGGCGCACCCAGTCGCTCATGCAGCTGCTTGAAAGTGCGTGCAGCCGAAGGGATGAAAACGTCCGCTCATCGGAATGCCGTCAAATCAGCACAAATCTGCAACATTCCTGCTCCGATGTCACAAAGACATCATGGAACGTCTCTATAACCAAGTCTCCGGTGAATTCGTCGATGGGATTGGTTTGCAGTGAAAAGGTTATTGCGTCGTTCAGTTCGTCCTTCGTCCAGGCCCGCCTTTTTGCGGCGTTTCAGGATCGCTCAGCGGCTGGTGTTGTGCTTTGGCGTGACGGCTTTGCTGTTAGTGGCCCTCGGCGCATTTTGCCTGTTTCAGATGCAGAGCATCCGCGATCAGGGAGAAGCCGTTGAAAGCGGCACCTTGCCGAGCATTGCCATGGCGGACGCAATTGCCATCGACTTGATAAAGCTGCGCGGAGAGAGCGCCCGACTGATCGCCAACGCTGACGATCCGGGCGCCGTGGTCACCAGCAAGATCAACGTCGAACAGCTCAAGAACGAGGTCGAGAAAGGCTTCAGTGATTACCTCGCCCATGCCACCGACAGCACCGAGCGCGACTCGATCAAGGCCCTGCAAGACGCCTACAGCGCATTCATGCCGGGGCTGCACGACGAGATCGCCCTGATCGAGCAACGCAAACTCGATGATGCCCGAATGCTGCTCAACACCAGCTTGAGCCTGCAGGGCGACCTGATGGACATGCAGGTTCAACTGCTGCGCGAGCTGAACAAGCAAGGCGCGGCGGCCGCAGTGTCGGGCGCAAGCAGCCGTTTTCAACAGACCCGGATCATCGCCGTCAGCGCCATCGTCGTGGCGCTGGTGCTCACGTTATTGCTGGCCTGGCGTCTCAGCGTCAGCATCATCCGACCGCTGCGTCAGTCGCTGCAGATCGCCAGCACCATCGCCGAAGGCGACCTTAGTCCCCAGCCCGTTGCAGAGGGCAAGGACGAGACCGCGCAGTTGCTGAAGATGCTCGGTCAGATGCGTGGCAACCTGCACGGCACCATCGATCAGATTTACGCCGCTGCCAGCCAATTGAGCCAGTCGGTACAGGAGATGGGCGCGATCGCCGAGGCCAGCGCGAAGAACCTGCAAGCGCAAAACGATGAGATCGAACAGGCCGCCGTGGCCGTGAACCAGATGAGCCAGGCGGCGGTGGAAGTCGCCGACAACGCCAGCAATACCTCGACGGAATCGAAGGCCTCCAACGAGGCCGCCGCTGAAGGTCGTCTGCGCCTGACCGGTACGATCGACTCGATCAAGGAGCTGACCGACAACGTGCTTGATTCCTCGCATCAGGCCGACGGCCTGGCCGAGCGTACCCTGAGCATCAGCAAGATTCTGGAAGTCATCCGCGCGATCGCAAACCAGACCAACCTGCTCGCGCTCAACGCGGCCATCGAGGCTGCCCGCGCTGGCGAGGCAGGTCGCGGGTTTGCCGTGGTGGCCGACGAAGTCCGCTCACTGGCGCAGCGCACCAGCGCTTCGACGACGGAAATCGAGAGCCTGATCAACGATGTCCAGAAAAGCACTCAGGACACCGCGCAAACCCTGCGCGTCACGGCGGCGCAGGCCAGTCAGACGCTTGAGCAGGCGGCCGCTACCAGCCAGGCGCTGACGGTGATCATCAGCTCGACGTCGACAATCAGCGATCGCAACATGCTGATTGCCAGCGCCGCCGAGCAACAGGCGCAGGTGGCGCATGAGGTCGACCGCAACCTGAGCAGTATCCGCGACTTGTCAACGCAATCGGCATCGGGTGCGCAGCAGACGACCGTGGCGAGCAACGCCCTGGCAATGCTCGCGACTGATCTGAACACCATGGTTCAACGCTTCGTCCTTTAAGCCTGCGCTTGGCAGCGGTGGCGCGGCAACGTCATCGCTGTCACCCGATACGGATGTCTCAAGTGGGCGTGCAAAAATCTCCCTGGCTCATGTCTGAATCCATTTCCAGCCATGTCGAAGTGTTTCATCATTGAAACACCATCCACGCAGAGGGATGGCCACGCCAACAAGGACATGAGCATGACCAAAACCGCATCATTGAGTATCGCCCTCGCCGCCTTGACGCTGAGCTTCATGGCTCAGGCGGACGTCAGCGTGAAGCTGGGCAGCACGGAACGTGTCACTCGTCTTTTCGCTTATCCCAACAACTGCAACGTCATTTGCTTTCGCGACTGGACACTCGGGCAAACAGTCGAGCATTACCTGACGCAGAGCGTGCAGCGCGACGGGTACGCCGCCGCCAAAGTGACAGTGCGCACGGATAGCGATGCGCTTTACGCGGATATCAGCGGCGTACCGGATGGCTACGACAAGCCGCTGACTGCTCTACTGGATGCGGGCGATCTGGCGTATACCGGTGCGACAAAACTCAATGCAGACGGGAAGTTTGCCTACAACTGGTATCTATTCCTGCCGCTGGGCATGGCACTGGAAAACCGCAAAAGCGTCGAGCTGCTGCATTTCCCGCCTGATTATTCGTTGACCCAGGCGCAGGATTATTTGCGCTCGGCCACCACGGATCGCTGGGCTGAACTGCTCACCGACAACGACATCCCTGCCGATCAGACGCCGGCCTATCAGACCATTATCGACATCGCGCCAATCGCCGCGCCGTCCAATGCAGGCAAGGATCTGGAAGGCGTCTACAGCTACTTCAATGATTACCAGACAACCATGGTGAGGCAGGTCAGCCAGCGTTCATCAGGTACCTCGCTGCCGATGGTCGCCTTCGGTGCGCCTGTACGCAGCTGGATCAAAGAACAATACAAGGTCGACGTGCCTTTGCTGGGTCTGGCGACGATCAGCCCCGCAACCGGACAGGCAGTTTCGGTAATTGGCGCCAATCATCCCAGCTATATCTGGTATGCAGCGGACAAGAGCAATTATGGCGGCGACGAAACCAAGGCCGACGACGCTGGCCTGAAGGTGATGGGGCAGGATTTGAGCGCCGCTTGCTGGCAAGCCGGCATGGGCCAGAAACCGGGAGCGGATGCAGCGTCACTGTTGCAACAGTGCATGACCCGCTGGCAGGTGACCGACAAGGTCTCGACCTGCAAGCTGTTCTACACCTCGGTTCGCAAGATGAAGCCCGATCAGGCAGCTGCCAAATGCCGCACGGGGACTGTCTCACGCCAGCTCAAGCAGCTGCAGAAACCGCTGCCTGAAATGAAGCAGGTCAAGATCTGACACTGCCTCGCCAACGGGATCGCGTTTGCCCATGGCTGCGCTTTTTCTACCTGAGATTCAGGTCAGACAAAGCGCAGTCCAAGGCTTGGCCCGCCATTGACTGACGCTTGAGAATCGCGCCGCACTAACCGGCCTCTGTCAGGCCATCACTCCCCGAGCGGACGCAACCGATACTGGGGTGGCAACTGCTCAAAGCCGCTGATGGTCGCGTTCAGACTCTTCCACCGGCCGTCCTTGATGCCGTAGATACAGCCGTGGATAGACAGTTTCTGGCCACGATGCCAGGCGTTCTGCACGATGCTGGTGTGGCCGACGTTTGCCACCTGCTGGATGACGTTCAGCTCGCACAGACGATCTACGCGCTCTTCTTCGGTGGGCAGCTTGGCCAGCACTTCGCGGTTCTCGTAGTACAGGTCGCGGATGGTCCGCAGCCAGCCATCGATCAGGCCGAACTGGCGATCCTGCATCGATGCACGCACGCCGCCGCAACCATAATGGCCGGTGACGAGGATGTGCTTGACCTTGAGCACATCGACCGCGTACTGAATGACCGACAGGCAATTAAGGTCGGTGTGCAGCACGACGTTGGCAACGTTGCGGTGGACGAAGAGATCGCCTGGCAGCATGCCGACAATTTCATTGGCGGGGACACGAGCGTCCGAACAACCGATCCAGAGGAATTCAGGCGTCTGCTGGCGCGCCAGCTTGGCGAAGAATTCGGGGTCTTCTTCCTTGATGGCGGCAGCCCAACGTTCGTTGTTGTCGATCAAGTCTTGTAGTTCGTTCATGCGTTGATGCCTCGGAAATGATGCTCAGCTATGACTGGGGCTCGGCGCTTCAAGTCACGCCTTCAGGCCACTACCGATCGAGAACCGGAGGGAATCTTCACCGGCACGTCAGGTCCACCCAACTATGACCGCCAACAATGAGGATTTTGCCATGAACGATCCACGCCGCCCCTTCGGCGCTACTCAACCTGAGCCCATCGATGACAACGAAGACCGCATGGGCTCGATGGAAGAGCTCAACTTCAACGACAACAATGAGCCGAGCGGCAGAATCGGTGACACGATCCCTGCCGACGAGCTGGAAACCTATATCCCGGACGAGCGCGTCAGAGAAGCCGGGATGACCGGCGCCTCGACCGACGACCATAATCCCACCGACGATGACATGAGCCCGGAAACGCTGATCGATGAAGACGGCGCGCGCTCGGCACGGGAACAAGGCGAAGGCGGCCCTGCCGACTTCGATTTGAGTATCGTCGACGAAGACGACATCGGTGGTGGCGATGGTCTGGATGAGGAAGAAATGGCGATTCTCGACCCGTTGGATGGCAAACCTGGCGTCTGAGTCGGCAGAGCATCAGTCGTCTGGTTGAACTGTTCCTGTGGGTGCGAGCTTGCTCGCGAAGGCGTCTGCAATCGGCCTGGTCTTCGGCGGTTGTCGCATTGTCAGCGCGAGCAAGCTTGCCGCACTATCAAAAACCTAATCGACCAACGTACACGCCATCACCAACGCATCTTCGCGACCACCGACGGCCGGGTAATAATCGCGACGTCGGCCGACTTCGTTGAAGCCATAGCGCTCATACAATCGGTAGGCCGATTGATTACTGGCACGCAGCTCAAGGAAGCACTCGCGCCCATTGAGTTCGTAGGCCCGCTTCATCAATTTGTCGAGCAGCAACAGGCCAAGCCCGCGACCCTGGCTCTCCGGCTTGACCGTGATGTTCAGCAAATGCGCTTCGTCGATGATCACATTGATCACGCCGTGCCCGACCTGCTGATTGCCCTCGAACATCAGCCAGATTTCATACGACTTAAGGCCATCGAGAAAAATGCCGCGCGTCCATGGATGACTGAATGCGGCATATTCGATTTTCAATACAGCGTCCAGATCCGCTTCGGTCATGCGGCGAAACGTTACGGCATCACTCATTTACGCTCTTCCAACGGCCCATCAATCGACGCATGGCGCGCCAGACATCGGCCTTGCGCTGAGGCTCGTCCATCAACAGTTCAAGACCCGGCAGCGCCCAGGCTAGCCCGAGGCCGTCGACCTGGAGCTCGAGATTGTAGGATTCGGCGTCGGCTTCGGCGGCAAAACGTACCGCTGGAAGTCCGATCAGCCACAAACATGTGCAAGGCTGTTCTTCGACACGGGCATACAGGAAACCCTGAACGAAATCCCGCGCAGCCTCAGGCCCTTGATCCATTTGGCCACGCACCAGCAAGGGCCAGCGCACAGGCTCGCCGATGATCTGCGGACTGTCCGGCAGACCGGCCGCACGCAACATGTCCTTGAGCAGGAGATATGAAGGATCGCGGCTCTGGAACGGCTCGCCGGTGGCAAGCTCGACGAGCAGCAGGCAACTGCCCGCGCGCAACAGCTGCAAGGCAAAGCGTGGCGGCGGTACGACAGCGGCCTTGACCACCGCAGGCGCAGCGTCATCCTCATCGGCTTTGGCCGCTGGTCTGACTGAGGATGACGGGCGCGGCACCTCGATCTTCGGCCGCTCGACCGTGCGGGCCGCCGGCGTACTGCTCGCCGCAAGCGCTTCGTCGCTGGCAGGCAACGCGGCAGCCGGTTGCACCACCTGCGCGGGCGTATCGACCAGCGCTGGCAGCGGCGCGAGCAGCTCTGCGCGCGAGGGTGCGGCGAATGGCAATTCGGTGCGCGGCAGCCAGCTGACCACCTGCATGGCGGTCAGATAAGCGCGACGGCGAGGCTCGTTGAGCAAAGGTCAGCCACCTGTGGATGAATTCAGGAGGGGGATTCTACAGGCCTTGGACGAATCACGCCGCAGTTGATCGACTGAGGGTGAAAACCAGACCCGACGATGCAGTACAATTGCCGCTTTTATTTGCCAACCAGCGGCCATCCGATGATCGAACCTAAGCGCGTCCTGCGCGCCCTTGCCGAACACTGGGCGCTTCTTGAGCCACTGTGCGAGCATTTCGACCAAGGCACCCTGAGCCTGAGCGAACTGCGACTGCAACTGGCCGCCCAGCAACTGGAAAGCACGCCCCAGGACATTACCAACCTGCTGGACGTGTGGATTCGTCTCGACATCCTGGTTCCCGTGGCGAAAAGCCCGAACCGGTTCGAGCTCAACGCTCAGATTCACGACTTCCTGTCTTATCTGCGCCGTGAACACCGCTTGGGCCTGTGCCTGGAAATCGAAGCGTATCTGCGTCACCTCGAACGACTGGCCGGTTACATTCAGGAAGCGTTCGAGGCCCGTGATGCCAATGACCTTGCCCGCCAACTGCGGTTGCTGGACATGCGCGTGCGCGACGTCCTCAAGAAGCTGGCCAACGATGAACAGGCGCTGGTCTCGGTCGCCGAACGCGCCAAGACCAGTGATCGCCAGATCCCGCTGCGTCAGCGCTACGCCGAGGTACTGGCGACGTGGGACGAATACGTCGAGCCGATGATTCAGCTGGTGAACGCCGATGGCGCGTTCGAGCAAGGAGTGCGCAAGGTCGAGAACGTGCTGCTGCGCATGCTCACCGATCAGCAACGCCTGGGCCAACTGGTCGATGACGACATGCTGCTGCGCACCCATGCGCGCATTCTAGAAATGCAGACCAGCGCTCAGCTGACCTTGCGTCATGCCCGCGAGCTGTTGCTGCCGCTGCGTGAAGAAGCACGTCGTCACAACGCCGTCACTCGAGGGGCGGCGCTTGCTCTTTCAGCCATTCGCCGCAAAGGCATCGACGCCGTTCCGCAGGCCGCCATGCCCATGTTCACGCGTCCGCAGAGCACCTTTCTCGGCAGCGCGAACCAGGTCGAAGCGTACGTCTACGCCCTGGCGCGCTTCGAGCCAAAACCTGCGCGCTTCCCCAAGGCCAGTCTCACCCGCAAGGGCGAGCCGCCGCGTGCGCCGCGCACCGTCAAGGAAATGGTCGAGCGCTGTGAAGAGGCGCTGCCAATGCCGGATCTGATGGTCTGGCTGCTGGAGCAGGAACCGACCGGCGCGACCGACGAATTGCTGTACTGGTTCTCGCGCCTGTCGCGGGAAAAACGCTTCAAGCGCGAGCGACTCGAACGCCGCGAATACCTGACTCAGGAGCACCGCGTCAGCCTGCGCTCCTTCGCCCTGCTCTCGAGCAAAGACGCAAACCCAGAGAATTCCGAGGGCACCGCCCATGCATCTTGATCTATCCGAAATGTCCCAGCTCGCGCCCATCTTTCGCGAGCTGTTCAAGGGTTACCACATCAGCCGCCGCGACCCTGAGCTGTATGCGCAACTGTCCAACTTCCAGGATCAGTACCGCACACTGTTCAAGGCACTGGGCTTCGAGCTGATCTGTGACACACGCGGCTTTTATTACTTCGTGCCGGACCTGGCTGCAGCGCAGGTCAACAAGACCGCTCAGCGCCTGGCGCTGTTCACCTTCATTCTCGTCGAGCATCTGGCCGATCAGGGCCGCGACCCGGTCGCCGTGCTCGATGGCGGGAGTCTGGGGCGCGACGAGTTGCCTTCGCTGCTCGAGAAGTACCGCGATCTGTTCCTCCAGGCCGAAGTGCAGACGCAGGAAGAGCTGGAAGAAAAGATCATGCGCCGCATGACCCAGCTCGGTTTTGCTGCCGAAGAGGTCGGCATCTATCGCTTCCTGCCGCCGATGCACCGCTTCCTCGATGTCTGCCTGTCGGTCCAGCAAGACCGCGATCTGGCTGCCAGTCTGCATAGCGATCTGCCCCTGCCGACGCCTGTGCTGATCGACGATGACAGCGACGAAAAGCTGCTGCAGACCGACGATCCACTGGATCTGACCGTTTTTGATGACGCTGAAGAAACCGAAGAGCAGGCCCTTGCCCGCGCGATCGCCGAAGAACAGGAGCTTGACGCATGAGCCAGGAACGCTACGGCATCCGCCGCTTCGCGCTATTGAACACTGCCGGTTACAGCCTCGGGCTGTTTCCGCTGGAACACCCGCTGTCGGTCTACGGCGCGAATAACCTGGGCAAGAGTGCGTCGATCAACGCGCTGCAATTCCCGATTCTGGCGCGCATGTCGGACATGAGTTTCGGCAAATACAGCCTGGATCAGTCGCGTCGCTTCTATTTTGCCTCGGACACCAGTTACATCCTGGTCGAAGTCGCCCTGCCCCACGGCCCGCACGTTATCGGCGTGGTCGGCCGCGGACCGGGTGGCGGTTTCGGGCACCAGTTCTTCGCCTATGCCGGCAAGCTGGACCTGGCTCATTACCAGAAGAATGACACCTGCCTGCGTCAGAAAGAGCTGTTCACCAATCTGGAAAGCCAGGGGCTCAAGGCCTACGAACTCAAGCCTGACGAACTGCGTCGCCTGCTGGTGGGCGGACACACGTCGATTCCTCTGGACTTGACGCTGATCCCGCTGCGTTCCACCAGCGAACAGAGCCTGAAGACCTTCCGCGCCTTGTTCATCAACCTGCTGCACATGCGCGAAATCACCGCCGCCAAGCTCAAGCAGCTGTTCCTCGACGCGTTCGAGCACAGCCTGCGTTCCGGTAGCGTGGATTACATTGCCGCGTGCGAAGAAGCCTTCCGCGACGTACGCCGCATGGAGCAGGACTACAACGCGCTGGTGCTCGCCGGTCCGCTGGTCGAGGCGCTGGCCAACGGCGTAAAACAACGCGACATCCTGCGCGGCAAACTGCATCGCCTGTCGCCGCTGCTCGACTCGTTGCTGGGCACCTGGCAGGACTATTCCAACGCGCGCAAGGAAGAGCTGGTCATTCAGGCCGAGCACTACCGCGGCGAGCAGGACGCCCTGCAGAACGATCAACGCGGCAGTACGCAAGAGCTGATGCGGCTTGAGCGTGAGATCAGCAATATTCAGCGCTGGATCGGCGAGCTGGCCGTGCTGAAGAACCGCTTTGCCTTGGTAGACGATGTCAAAACGCTGGAGCAACAGCTGCTGGCCGCAAAAGACGCGCACGACGAACTGGCCGGTGCGCTGGCTCAGTCGCGTCAGTTCAGCGCCGAGGATCTGGATGAGCGCCTGCGCGATCTGGAAAAGCGCCTGAAGTCGGTCAAACAGCAACTCGATCACGCAGACAACAACAGCTACGCCCGGCTGCGCGAAGAATTCTCCCAACCGGATGTCGAGCGTTTGATGCGCCTGTTCAACAGCGCGCTGTTCAGTTTGCCGTTGGGTGAACAAGGCATCGCACTGGACGACGGCGAGGCCTGGGTCAAATCGCTCGAAGCAATCCTTGACGGTTTCAAGGGCGAGCGCTTCGAAGTGCCGGGCCTGTCGATCAACCTGTCCCACATCGAGCCGCCTGCCCTGCAAGCGCTGGCCGATCGTGCTGCCCTGCGTGATCAGAAAGAGCGTCTGGAGAAAGAACTCAAGCAACTCAAAACGCAACAAGCCGTTGCGGCTGACCGAGCAGCGAGCAAGACTCAGACCGAAGCGCTTTACCAGCAGGTGCTGGATGCGCAAAAGGCGCTGGAAGATTTCCGCCGTACACAGACGCTGAGCGCCGAGGAAGGTGAGAAGCTCGAACAGCTCGCGCAGATGGAAGCAGCGCAGGACGAACTCAAGCGTTCCAGCGACGCATTCACCGAACGCGTCCAGCAACTGTCGGCAAAATTGCAGTTGGTCGGTCGTCAGATCGGCGATCTCGAATCCAAGCAACGCACGCTGGACGATGCGTTGCGTCGGCGTCAACTGCTTCCGGCAGACCTGCCGTTTGGCGCGCCGTTCATGGAACCGGTGGACGACTCGCTCGAAAACCTGCTGCCGCTGCTCAACGATTACCAGGACAGCTGGCAAGGACTTTTGCGTTGCGATGGCCAGATTGAGGCGCTGTACGCGCAGGTGCGTCTCAAAGGCGTGGCAAAATTCGACAGCGAAGACGACATGGAGCGTCGCCTCCAGTTGCTGATCAATGCCTACGCGCATCGCCAGGACGAAGCACTGACACTGGGCAAGGCCCGCCGTGCGGCGGTTACCGATATCGCCCGCACGCTGCGCAACATCCGTAGCGACTATGACAGCCTCGAGCATCAACTGGCGTTGTTCAACCGTGAAATCAACCGTCGCCAGGTCTCCAACCTCGAAAGCTTCCGTATCGTCCTTGCCCCAAACAAGGAAGCGCTCAAGCACATCGATCAGATTATCCACAGCGCCGGTCAGTACGAGGAAGGCGAAACGCTGTCTGTGTTCGATCTGAGCCAAAGCGCTGAGCAAGATAATAAGAACGAGGAAGCGAAGGAGTATCTGGCGCGCCTCGTGGCTGCCAACCATAACCAGCTGGGTCTCAAAGACCTCTTCGAACTTGCATTCGAAATCACCAAGGTCAACAGCCAGCCGGTTATCCACACTGATATCGATGGCGCGGCATCCAATGGCACGACCATGACGATCAAAGCGCTGACCAACATGTACTTGTTGTTGCACTTGATGGATCGCGAACAAGCCGGTCGTGTGCGCTTGCCCTATTACCTGGACGAAGCAGCGGACATCGACGAACGAAACCAGGCTGCATTGCTTGAAACCAGCTTGCAACTGGGCTTCGTGCCGATCCTGGCGAGTGTCAAGCCGCAGGTCTCGGCCCACGTCGCAATCGACCTTGAAGGGGGCAGTGGACCGGCCGGGATCTATATCGACGAAGCGGACTGGAAATACATTCGTCGTCGTGACGAAGTCACCGCGGTAAAGGCCGTTGAAGTTACGGCGGAAACCGCTGAGTAACCCAGATGGTATGAGCGTTAACTGAACCCCGCAGCGATGCGGGGTTTTTTATGAGCGCTATCTTGTACTGCCGGGTATAACAAGCGCATTAGCAAATGCTTGAGGGATTGCGTGAGCCGACGACTGATAACCCCGTGACGGATGAGGCGGAGTTGCAGAGCTAGACGATAGGGGGCAGGCGCCGCAGATTTTTCACGCGCAAAAACAAAACCCCATCTGCTTTCGCAAATGGGGTTCTGGAATTTAATCTTGACGATGACCTACTCTCACATGGGGAAACCCCACACTACCATCGGCGATGCATCGTTTCACTTCTGAGTTCGGGATGGGATCAGGTGGTTCCAACGCTCTATGGTCGTCAAGAAATTCGGGTACCGAACCGTGGCCAAGGGCCGCGCTTCAGCCAATCAGGTATGTGATCAGGTGTTTCGTGCTTGTGTGTTGCAAACTTTCGGTGCGTGTCGTCTTCACAGTCACCGCAATCTGTGCTCGTCCGAGTCGCAGATTGCTTGGGTGTTATATGGTCAAGCCTCACGGGCAATTAGTATTGGTTAGCTCAACGCCTCACAGCGCTTACACACCCAACCTATCAACGTCGTAGTCTTCGACGGCCCTTCAGGGAACTCAAGGTTCCAGTGAGATCTCATCTTGAGGCAAGTTTCCCGCTTAGATGCTTTCAGCGGTTATCTTTTCCGAACATAGCTACCCGGCAATGCCACTGGCGTGACAACCGGAACACCAGAGGTTCGTCCACTCCGGTCCTCTCGTACTAGGAGCAGCCCCTCTCAAATCTCAAACGTCCACGGCAGATAGGGACCGAACTGTCTCACGACGTTCTAAACCCAGCTCGCGTACCACTTTAAATGGCGAACAGCCATACCCTTGGGACCGGCTTCAGCCCCAGGATGTGATGAGCCGACATCGAGGTGCCAAACACCGCCGTCGATATGAACTCTTGGGCGGTATCAGCCTGTTATCCCCGGAGTACCTTTTATCCGTTGAGCGATGGCCCTTCCATACAGAACCACCGGATCACTAAGACCTACTTTCGTACCTGCTCGACGTGTCTGTCTCGCAGTCAAGCGCGCTTTTGCCTTTATACTCTACGACCGATTTCCGACCGGTCTGAGCGCACCTTCGTACTCCTCCGTTACTCTTTAGGAGGAGACCGCCCCAGTCAAACTACCCACCATACACTGTCCTCGATCCGGATGACGGACCTGAGTTAGAACCTCAAAGTTGCCAGGGTGGTATTTCAAGGATGGCTCCACGCAAACTGGCGTTCACGCTTCAAAGCCTCCCACCTATCCTACACAAGCAAATTCAAAGTCCAGTGCAAAGCTATAGTAAAGGTTCACGGGGTCTTTCCGTCTAGCCGCGGATACACTGCATCTTCACAGCGATTTCAATTTCACTGAGTCTCGGGTGGAGACAGCGCCGCCATCGTTACGCCATTCGTGCAGGTCGGAACTTACCCGACAAGGAATTTCGCTACCTTAGGACCGTTATAGTTACGGCCGCCGTTTACCGGGGCTTCGATCAAGAGCTTCGCGTTAGCTAACCCCATCAATTAACCTTCCGGCACCGGGCAGGCGTCACACCCTATACGTCCACTTTCGTGTTTGCAGAGTGCTGTGTTTTTAATAAACAGTCGCAGCGGCCTGGTATCTTCGACCGGCATGAGCTTACGGAGCAAGTCCTTCACCCTCACCGGCGCACCTTCTCCCGAAGTTACGGTGCCATTTTGCCTAGTTCCTTCACCCGAGTTCTCTCAAGCGCCTTGGTATTCTCTACCCAACCACCTGTGTCGGTTTGGGGTACGGTTCCTGGTTACCTGAAGCTTAGAAGCTTTTCTTGGAAGCATGGCATCAACCACTTCGTGTTCTAAAGAACACTCGTCATCAGCTCTCGGCCTTGAAACCCCGGATTTACCTAAGATTTCAGCCTACCACCTTAAACCTGGACAACCAACGCCAGGCTGGCCTAGCCTTCTCCGTCCCTCCATCGCAATAACCAGAAGTACAGGAATATTAACCTGTTTTCCATCGACTACGCTTTTCAGCCTCGCCTTAGGGACCGACTAACCCTGCGTCGATTAACGTTGCGCAGGAAACCTTGGTCTTTCGGCGTGGGTGTTTTTCACACCCATTGTCGTTACTCATGTCAGCATTCGCACTTCTGATACCTCCAGCAAGCTTCTCAACTCACCTTCACAGGCTTACAGAACGCTCCTCTACCGCATCACCCGAAGGTGATACCCGTAGCTTCGGTGCATGGTTTGAGCCCCGTTACATCTTCCGCGCAGGCCGACTCGACTAGTGAGCTATTACGCTTTCTTTAAAGGGTGGCTGCTTCTAAGCCAACCTCCTAGCTGTCTAAGCCTTCCCACATCGTTTCCCACTTAACCATGACTTTGGGACCTTAGCTGACGGTCTGGGTTGTTTCCCTTTTCACGACGGACGTTAGCACCCGCCGTGTGTCTCCCATGCTCGGCACTTGTAGGTATTCGGAGTTTGCATCGGTTTGGTAAGTCGGGATGACCCCCTAGCCGAAACAGTGCTCTACCCCCTACAGTGATACATGAGGCGCTACCTAAATAGCTTTCGAGGAGAACCAGCTATCTCCGAGCTTGATTAGCCTTTCACTCCGATCCACAGGTCATCCGCTAACTTTTCAACGGTAGTCGGTTCGGTCCTCCAGTCAGTGTTACCTAACCTTCAACCTGCCCATGGATAGATCGCCCGGTTTCGGGTCTATTCCCAGCGACTAGACGCCCTATTAAGACTCGCTTTCGCTACGCCTCCCCTATTCGGTTAAGCTCGCCACTGAAAATAAGTCGCTGACCCATTATACAAAAGGTACGCAGTCACCCAACAAAGTGGGCTCCCACTGCTTGTACGCATACGGTTTCAGGATCTATTTCACTCCGCTCTCCGCGGTTCTTTTCGCCTTTCCCTCACGGTACTGGTTCACTATCGGTCAGTCAGTAGTATTTAGCCTTGGAGGATGGTCCCCCCATGTTCAGACAAGGTTTCTCGTGCCCCGTCCTACTCGATTTCATTGACAAGAGATTTTCGCGTACAGGGCTATCACCCACTATGGCCGCACTTTCCAGAGCGTTCCGCTAATCTCAAATCAACTTAAGGGCTGGTCCCCGTTCGCTCGCCACTACTAAGGGAATCTCGGTTGATTTCTTTTCCTCAGGGTACTTAGATGTTTCAGTTCCCCTGGTTCGCTCCATGCACCTATGTATTCAGTGCAAGGTACCTAGGTTATCCTAGGTGGGTTCCCCCATTCAGACATCTCCGGATCACAGTCTGTTTGCCGACTCCCCGAAGCTTTTCGCAGGCTACCACGTCTTTCATCGCCTCTGACTGCCAAGGCATCCACCGTATGCGCTTCTTCACTTGACCATATAACCCCAAGCAATCTGGTTATACTGTGAAGACGACATTCGCCGAAAGTTTGCATTCACAAACTTTACCTTAGCCTGATCACCACCAGTGAAAGTGGATCACAGTCTATCTTTCTATCACATACCCGAATTTTTAAAGAACGATTCTGACAAAGATCAGAAATCAACATTCCGCCTTCTTGCGAGGCAAATGCTCATTTCTAAGCTCTACACAGGACAACTGTCTGTACCGCGGTACCACCGAACACCGGTAATGGTGGAGCCAAGCGGGATCGAACCGCTGACCTCCTGCGTGCAAGGCAGGCGCTCTCCCAGCTGAGCTATGGCCCCGTATCGCTACAGGGTGCACCGGTAATTGGTGGGTCTGGGCAGATTCGAACTGCCGACCTCACCCTTATCAGGGGTGCGCTCTAACCAACTGAGCTACAGACCCAATCGTCTTCTTCAATGAATCAAGCAATTCGTGTGGGAACTTGCGAAGAAGCTGAGTCTTCGATTAAGGAGGTGATCCAGCCGCAGGTTCCCCTACGGCTACCTTGTTACGACTTCACCCCAGTCATGAATCACACCGTGGTAACCGTCCTCCCGAGGGTTAGACTAGCTACTTCTGGTGCAACCCACTCCCATGGTGTGACGGGCGGTGTGTACAAGGCCCGGGAACGTATTCACCGCGACATTCTGATTCGCGATTACTAGCGATTCCGACTTCACGCAGTCGAGTTGCAGACTGCGATCCGGACTACGATCGGTTTTGTGGGATTAGCTCCACCTCGCGGCTTGGCAACCCTCTGTACCGACCATTGTAGCACGTGTGTAGCCCAGGCCGTAAGGGCCATGATGACTTGACGTCATCCCCACCTTCCTCCGGTTTGTCACCGGCAGTCTCCTTAGAGTGCCCACCATAACGTGCTGGTAACTAAGGACAAGGGTTGCGCTCGTTACGGGACTTAACCCAACATCTCACGACACGAGCTGACGACAGCCATGCAGCACCTGTCTCAGTGTTCCCGAAGGCACCAAACCATCTCTGGTAAGTTCACTGGATGTCAAGGCCTGGTAAGGTTCTTCGCGTTGCTTCGAATTAAACCACATGCTCCACCGCTTGTGCGGGCCCCCGTCAATTCATTTGAGTTTTAACCTTGCGGCCGTACTCCCCAGGCGGTCAACTTAATGCGTTAGCTGCGCCACTAAAATCTCAAGGATTCCAACGGCTAGTTGACATCGTTTACGGCGTGGACTACCAGGGTATCTAATCCTGTTTGCTCCCCACGCTTTCGCACCTCAGTGTCAGTATGAGCCCAGGTGGTCGCCTTCGCCACTGGTGTTCCTTCCTATATCTACGCATTTCACCGCTACACAGGAAATTCCACCACCCTCTGCCCTACTCTAGCTTGCCAGTTTTGGATGCAGTTCCCAGGTTGAGCCCGGGGATTTCACATTCAACTTAACAAACCACCTACGCGCGCTTTACGCCCAGTAATTCCGATTAACGCTTGCACCCTCTGTATTACCGCGGCTGCTGGCACAGAGTTAGCCGGTGCTTATTCTGTCGGTAACGTCAAAATTGCAGAGTATTAATCAGCAACCCTTCCTCCCAACTTAAAGTGCTTTACAATCCGAAGACCTTCTTCACACACGCGGCATGGCTGGATCAGGCTTTCGCCCATTGTCCAATATTCCCCACTGCTGCCTCCCGTAGGAGTCTGGACCGTGTCTCAGTTCCAGTGTGACTGATCATCCTCTCAGACCAGTTACGGATCGTCGCCTTGGTGAGCCATTACCTCACCAACTAGCTAATCCGACCTAGGCTCATCTGATAGCGCGAGGTCCGAAGATCCCCCACTTTCTCCCGTAGGACGTATGCGGTATTAGCGTCCCTTTCGAGACGTTGTCCCCCACTACCAGGCAGATTCCTAGGCATTACTCACCCGTCCGCCGCTGAATCAGGGAGCAAGCTCCCTTCATCCGCTCGACTTGCATGTGTTAGGCCTGCCGCCAGCGTTCAATCTGAGCCATGATCAAACTCTTCAGTTCAATACTGCAATCGGGTTTTGAGAAAACCCTATAAACTTGGCTCAGCAATCGTTGGTTAAACCATGATTTCTCGTGGAGTAACTTGCGTTGCTGATAATCTTGCGACTTCAGTCTTACGACACAAGCACCCACACGAATTGCTTGATTCAGTTGTTAAAGAGCGGTTGGTTAAGAGCCTTTCGCCTCAACCGAGGCGCGCATTCTACAGCGTCCTCATCATCTGTCAAGCGGTTATTTTCAGAAGTTTTCAAAGTTTCCTTTGCAACTTCAACCACTTGCGCTTCGTTCGACTTGGCGTCTCACGTCAGCGGGAGGCGAATTCTACAGCGTTACAATCTGCTGTCAACCACCTTTTTCACCGCTGCCGATTCAGTGACCTGAATCGAAGCCCCTCCGCGCTGCTTACTTCGTCTAACTCGTTGAATCTCAAGGAGTTTTCCGTTTCGCCTGCGCCGGAAGTGGGGCGAATTATAGAGACATTGAGAGGGGCGTCAAGCACTAATTCAAACTTTTCTCGCCGCATCCAATTTAGGGGCTCTTCGCCGCGATAAGCGACCTGCAATCACAGGAAGCCGCATGAGAAGAAGAAGCGCGCCGATGCTCGCATAAATGGACCACTCTTTGAGATCAGCCCGGACAATCCAGAACATATGCAGCAGACCAAGGCCCAGCACTGCATAGATAAGCCTGTGCAACTTCTTCCACCGCGTGCCAAGTCGGCGCTGACTATAGCGGTTGGAAGTAACGGCCAGTGCCAGAAGACAGAGGAAAGCCAGCGTCCCTACGATAATGTAGGGCCGCTTGACCAACTCCACGCCAAGTTGAGCCCAATCGAAACCTAGAATGAAGAAGCTATAAGCCAGCATGTGCAGCACGACATACGCGAAACACCACAGCCCAAGCTGACGACGCACCGCAATCCAGCCCGCCCAGCCGGTGATGCGCTGCAGCGGGGTCATGGCCAACGTTATCAGCAACACGATCAGCGTACCCAGTCCAAACCGGTCCACCAGCGCCTTGCCCGGATCAGGCCCGAGATCGAGAATCCATGCCTGATGGAACCACAGCGCCGGCGCAACACATGCCGCGACGAAAACAGACAGACGCCAGAACCAGAAGCGCATCAATAATTCTTCCGCAAATCCATCCCCGTATAGAGAGAGGCGACCTGCTCCCCATACCCGTTGAACATTTCGGTTTGCCGGATGTTGGGGCTGAACAGGCTGCCCGGCAGACGCCGCTCGTGGGCCTGAGTCCATCGCGGGTGATCGACCGTTGGATTCACGTTGGCGTAGAAACCGTATTCGTTGGCGGCGATGCTCTGCCAGGTCGTCTTCGGCTGCTCGCTCACAAGACTGATGCGCACGATGGATTTCACGCTTTTGAAGCCGTACTTCCATGGAACGACCAGGCGCAACGGAGCCCCGTTCTGGTTCGGGAGCTCGCGTCCGTACATGCCGACCGCGAGGATTGCCAGCGGATTCATTGCCTCATCAAGGCGCAACCCTTCTACGTAAGGCCAGTCAATCAAGGCAAAGCCGGAACGCTGCCCGGGCATGCTCTGTGGATCCTGCAGTGTTTCGAAACGGATGTACTTCGCGCTGGAAGTAGGCTCGACCTGCTTGAGAAGCTCGGATATCGGAAACCCGATCCACGGGATGACCATCGACCAGGCCTCGACACAACGAAGCCGATAGATTCGCTCCTCCAGCTGGTAAGGCTTGATGAAGTCTTCAAGCGCGTACCTGCCCGGCTTGCCGACCTCCCCGTCGATGACCACGCTCCACGGCTCGGTCTTCAGCGATCCGGCATTGAGCGCAGGATCGCCCTTGTCGGTGCCGAACTCATAGAAGTTGTTGTAATGCGTGGCGTCCTTGTACGGCGTGATGGCTTCGTCTTTAACCGTGACGGCCTGCCACCGGGTCGCGGTCAGCCTGGTTTTGAGCCAGGCAGGGGCTGCGCCCGGGTCGACGCCGGCATACTGCGAAACCTCGTCCGCCAAGGACCAGCGTGGCAGCGCACTGGCGGCGAATCCGGCAAAGGTTGCGCCGAGCACGGCACGGCGAGAAAGGTAAAGGGCTTCAGGCGTAACGTCCGACTCTTTGCAATCGGACGCTGATGGCGACTTGATCAGCATACTGACTCCGCAGCGATAGAGAACTGATGTACCTATGACTGCGGAGTATGCGGGAAATTGATTACTTATGCCGACGCAGGCGCAGCAGATACTGGATCGGGCCCGAGGCAGCGTAGCCCAGGAAGATCAGCAACAGAATGCGCGGCGGATCACTGAACACCACGGCAAACACCAGCACGACGGCCAGGATGGCGACAAAAGGCACCCGGCCTTTGAGGTCCAGTTCCTTGAAGCTGTTGTACTTGATGTTGCTGACCATCAGCATGCCCGCTGCGGCAACCAGCAACGCGACCAGGAAGGACAGCTTGGAGCCTTGAATCCCGTAATCGCTGAACGCCCAGACCGTACCGGCCACGACGCCGGCAGCAGCCGGGCTGGCGAGTCCGATGAAGTAGCGCTTGTCGGCCTTGCCCACTTGGGTATTGAAGCGCGCCAGACGCAAGGCAGCGCCCGCTACATAAATGAAGGCGACCATCCAGCCAACCTTACCCATGTCGCCAAGTGCCCAGCCGAACGCCAGCAGCGCCGGCGCCACGCCGAAGGCGACCATGTCGGAGAGCGAGTCGTATTCAGCGCCGAATGCGCTCTGCGTATTGGTCATCCGCGCCACGCGACCATCCAGGCCATCGAGCACCATCGCTACGAAGATGGCGATCGCGGCGAACGCGAAATATTTACTCGCGCCGACCTGATCGCCCGCACTCATTGCGCTCTGAGCGCTCATGGCACTGATGATGGCGTAAAAACCGGCGAACAGGTTCGCGGTGGTGAACAGGTTGGGCAGCAGATAGATACCGCGATGACGGACCTTGCGCCCTTCGGCATCGTGCCCTTCTTCAATATGTTCATCGATCGGTAGCAGGCTTTCGGCGTCAGAGGCCTTGTTCGGCTCTTCGGGACGTTCGCTCATGGACAACACCTTGCAGCTGGGAAATTTCGACAAGTGCTCGCGGCGCCAATGCGCCGGCAAACGATGCAGCTTTATACCAGATGAGCCCCCATAACGAAAAAGCGCGACCCGAAGGCCGCGCTTTTCGTAAACCGGAACCAGATGGCGTGACGCTTAGTTCTTGGTCTGGTCGACGATTTTGTTTTTGGCGATCCAAGGCATCATCGAGCGCAGTTGCTCACCGATGATCTCGATGCCATGAGCCTTGTTGTTACGACGCTTGGCGGTCATCGACGCATAGTTGCTGGCGCCTTCGGCGATGAACATCTTCGCGTACTCACCGTCCTGGATGCGCTTCAGAGCGTTGCGCATGGCCTGACGGGATTCGGCGTTGATGACTTCAGGACCGGTCACGTATTCGCCGTATTCGGCGTTGTTGGAGATCGAGTAGTTCATGTTGGCGATACCGCCTTCGTACATGAGGTCAACGATCAGTTTCAGTTCGTGCAGGCACTCGAAGTACGCCATTTCTGGCGCATAACCCGCTTCGACCAGCGTTTCGAAACCGGCTTTCACCAGCTCGACGGTACCACCGCACAGAACGGCTTGTTCGCCGAACAGGTCGGTCTCGGTTTCGTCTTTGAACGTGGTTTCGATGATACCGGTACGGCCACCGCCCACGCCCGAAGCGTAAGACAGCGCGACGTTTTTGGCGTTGCCCGAGGCGTCCTGGTAAACAGCGATCAGGTCAGGGATGCCGCCGCCTTTAACGAATTCGGTACGTACGGTGTGACCTGGCGCTTTTGGCGCGATCATGATCACGTCCAGATCAGCGCGTGGCACGACCTGGTTGTAGTGAATCGCGAAACCGTGGGAGAAGGCCAGGGTGGCGCCTTTCTTGATATTCGGCTCGATTTCGTTCTTGTACAGCTGGGACTGGAACTCGTCCGGGGTCAGGATCATGACCAGGTCAGCAGCGGCAACGGCGGTAGCGACGTCAGTCACTTTCAGGCCGTGGGCTTCAGCCTTGGCGACAGTGGCCGAACCTTTGCGCAGACCAACGGTGACATCAACGCCGGAGTCTTTCAGGTTGCACGCTTGAGCGTGGCCCTGCGAACCGTAACCGATGATGGCAACTTTTTTGCCCTGGATGATCGAAAGGTCGCAGTCTTTGTCGTAATAAACTTTCATGAAATTCCCCTGTTATCTCGGCCGTTCAGGCCATTCGCTAAATGTAGGTTAGATGCTCAGCACTTTGTCGCCGCGGGCAATGCCCGTGACGCCGCTGCGTACGGTTTCCAGGATGGCAGTGGTGCCGATGGCCTGGATGAAGCTGTCCAGTTTGTCGCTCGTCCCTGTCAGCTGCACGGTATAAACGCTGCTGGAAACATCGACGATCTGCCCACGGAAAATATCGGTGGTGCGTTTGATCTCGGCACGTTGAGCACCGGTGGCCTTCACCTTGATCAGCATCAGCTCACGCTCGATATGGGCGCTTTCCGACAGATCCACCAACTTGACCACTTCAACCAGCTTGTTGAGGTTCTTGGTGATCTGCTCGATCACCTCATCGTGCCCGACGGTCGTCAGCGTCAGACGCGACAGGGTCGGGTCTTCGGTGGGCGCCACGGTCAGGCTTTCGATGTTGTAGTTACGCTGCGAAAACAGCCCGACGACGCGAGACAGGGCACCCGGTTCGTTTTCCAGCAGTAGCGAAATGATGTGCCGCATGGTTATGTCCGCTCCGTCTTGCTCAGCCACATGTCACGCATCGAGCCGTCTCTGATTTGCATCGGATAAACGTGCTCGGCGACGTCGACCTGGATGTCGAGGAACACCAGGCGATCCTTCATGGCGAACGCTTCTTCCATTTTCGGCTTCAGGTCTTTCAGATCGGTGATCTTCATGCCAACGTGGCCATACGCCTCGACCAGCTTCACGAAGTCAGGCAGCGACTCCATGTAGGAATGCGAGTGGCGGCCGCTGTAGCTCATGTCCTGCCATTGACGAACCATGCCGAGCACGCCGTTGTTGAGCAGGATGATCTTCACCGGCAGGTTGTATTGCAGGCAGGTCGACAGTTCCTGGATGTTCATCTGGATGCTGCCCTCGCCTGTCACGCAGGCGACGTCCGCATCCGGAAAGCTCAGCGCAACGCCCATGGCCGCCGGCAGACCGAAGCCCATCGTGCCCAGGCCGCCAGAGTTGATCCAGCGGTTAGGCTTGTTGAAGCGGTAGTACTGAGCCGCAAACATCTGGTGCTGACCCACGTCGGACGAAACGTAAGCATCGCCCTTGGTGACTTCGCACAATGTTTCGATGACCGTCTGAGGCTTGATCAGGCTGCCGTCGCCACGGTTGTACGGGAACAGATCCCCACCGGCACGCCACTCATCGATCTGCTTCCACCAGGTAGCCACCGAATCCTTGCTTGGCGTCTCGCCGATTTCCTTGAGGGTGGTGACCATCTCGGTCAGAACGCTCTCGACCGGACCGACGATAGGCACGTCAGCCTTGATGGTCTTGGAGATCGACGCCGGGTCGATATCGATGTGGATGACTTTGGCGTTCGGGCAAAACTTCGATGGCCCGTTGATGACGCGGTCGTCGAAGCGTGCGCCGACAGCCAGAATCACGTCAGCGTGGTGCATCGCAAGGTTGGCGGTGTAGCTGCCGTGCATGCCGAGCATGCCGACGAACTGGCGATCGGTGCCAGGGTAGGCACCGAGACCCATCAGCGTATTGGTCACCGGAGCATTAAGAAGCTGTGCCAGTTCGGTCAGTTGCGCCGAGCCGTTGCCCATGACTACGCCGCCGCCGGCATAGATGATCGGGCGCTTGGCCGCGACCAGCATTTCCACGGCTTTGCGGATCTGACCGGAGTGACCACGAACAGCCGGGCTGTAAGAACGCAGCTTGGCTTTCTTGGGGAATACGTATTCGAACTTCTCCGCCGGGTTGGTCATGTCTTTCGGAATGTCGACAACGACAGGACCAGGACGGCCGGACTGCGCCAGGTAGAAGGCCTTTTTGAGCACTTCCGGGATTTCCGACGGGTGTTTGATCATGAAGCTGTGCTTCACGATCGGCCGGGAGATACCGATCATGTCGGTTTCCTGGAATGCGTCGGTCCCCACCATGGTGCTCGGAACCTGACCCGACAGCACGACCATCGGGATCGAGTCCATGTAGGCCGTGGCGATACCGGTGATCGCATTGGTGGCGCCGGGACCAGAGGTCACCAGGACCACGCCCGCTTTGCCGGTGGCACGAGCATAACCGTCGGCCATGTGAGTGGCAGCCTGTTCGTGACGAACGAGGATGTGGCTCACAGCCGGTTCTTTGAACAGCGCGTCGTAAATATGCAGGAGGGCACCACCCGGGTACCCATAGATATGCTCAACGCCTTCGTCACGCAAAAAGCGGACGACCATTTCAGCGCCAGATAAAAGCTCCACGTTGTTCACCTCTAAAACGCCAGAATACCGTCCACACAAACGAGGAGACGGGTCTTAATAGGTTTACTGCAAAGCAGAGCATGAGCGACGGTGGTCGCCGACTACGTCAGCACTGACTGAGCAAGTATTGGGATCGCCCCTTAAGTGTTTCGGGGTCTTCCCACCCAGCGCGAGGTAACGCGTTGCGGGTGTTACAGGTCGGCGCGGGTGTGCGCCTCATGATCTACCGAGACGGTCTGCTTCTGGCAGTCCCTCTACAGCGAACTTTGGATTGTTCTGATTCGCTCCCTGCAAGTCAAGTCATCCATGCGCTTTCTTCACCCACCGGGCATGAAAAAGCACCGAATGAGGTCGTCGTGGCAGGCTTGTGATAGTTTTCCGCCAGACAGCCACAGACGTTAAGGAAGCAGTAATGCGCTGGATGATTTTTGCCGCCACGCTGGCATGTGCGGTCAGCCCGGTGGTCAGTCAGGCGGCCCAGATCTATAAATGGGTCGACGCCCAGGGCGTGACTCATTTCGACGCGCAGCCGCCGGCAGGACAGCCTGCGCAAGAGATCGAGACGCAAAAGCCCGTCGTACCGCCTCCGCCTTCACCCTCGCAGTCCAGCGGCGCCGAAGAACAGCAAGCCACGGACGCGAAGATCAGAAGGCAGGTCGCGGCCCAGGATGCCAAGCGCAAGGAGGCGTGCGAAAGACAGCGCACCAACCTTGCGCAGCTACAGAACAATCCGCGAGTGCGCGAAGAAGTGAATGGAGAATTCCGGCGTTTTACCGAGGAGGAACGTCAGGCGCGTATCGTCGAGGTCAAGCAGTACCTCGACGACAACTGCAACTGAGGTCAGGTCGATTCAGTGATCAGGCGATCGAACTGAGCCAGCAGGGCTTGCAGCTCACGGGTTTCGCGAGCGCGGGTGGCGTACACCATCTGCGCCATTTCCAGGATGCCGGAGGCGCTGGGCAGCGCCAGGTCCTGCTCGAGAATGGTCTTCATGCGTGGCAGGAAAATCCACTGCAGCCATTGATCGAAATCCAGCGTATCGACACAAAACGGCTCGCGGCTAGCGAGCTCTTCGTCGCTGGGCGGCACCTCCCTCCACCAGCCCAGCACACGAAGCTCGCGTTCGATCAACAGCAGTTGGTCAGCGATCTCCGGGAAGCGTTTATCCATTGGCTTTCTGCCGCGCCAAGGCTGCACCGGCCGCATCGCCCTGCTTCTCGCGTGATTGCGCGATCAGTCCCCAAAGGCTTGCCTGAAGACTGGCGCGGCCATTGGCATAGGTCAGGCCGCGACGGGCCAGTTGCTCGGCCTGCGGGGCGTCGCCCTGAGCCAGGCGAACCTGTGCCAGACGATAGAGAACCTGAGGTTCACGCGGAGCGACCCGCTGAGCGCGCTCGAGGCTGGAGGCCGCGCCGTTGAGATCGCCGCTGCTCTGCTGCTGTTGAGCGGTGGTCAGCAAGGCCAGCACCGGGCCATCAAGCTGCTCGTCAGCCGACAGGCCACCGCTGGACGCCGACGGAATGCCGGTCGGCACCGATGAAGATGGCATGTTGTAGGTGTTGCTGGTAGCTGCTGGCGGCGTATAGGTGCTGCCCGCCGGCGCCAGATTGACCGGTGAAGTATCGATCGGGGCGGTGCTGATGGGGGCGTTATTGCTCGGCGGCACGAATGTCGAGATCGGCGCAGCACTGGCATTCGCGCCGCCTGGCACCATCACCACGACGCCTGAATCCTCGGGAATGGCCTGAGGCTGAGCCTGGTTCTGGGCGGGCGCGCGATATGTGTTGTTGCGGTTCGATGAAACGCGCTCGCTGTTGGACACGCGCGACCCGGAGTCCACCACCGGAATGGCGCTGCGCGTCTGACTTGCACAACCGTTAAGCAAAGCCAAGGCCGTTAAAGCCGGAATCCACCACTTGTTCACTTGACACCCTCTTTGCTTAGTTCAACCAGCCTTTGACCCAGTCCATCACCGAATCGGCAGGCGCTGACGGTCCACCGCATGTCGGGCCGGGTTGCGGCTCACTGCCGCGAATATACGGCATCTGCACAGCGTTCGGGCAGCTTGGATCGGTGCCCTGTCCGGTGCTCGCATTGACCCACGCCTGCACGACGTTGTCAGGCATCGCCATGTCCAGCGGCAGCGGATCGGCTTTTTTCATGAAGCTGGTCCAGATCTGCAACGCGCCAGTTGCACCGGTGAACGGCGTCTTGCCGTTATCGTCGCGCCCCATCCAGACAATCGCCAGCAGATCCTGACTGAAACCTGCAAACCAGCTGTCACGGGAGTCGTTCGTGGTGCCGGACTTGCCCGCCAGATTCAGCGTGCTCGGCAAGACGTTGTACACCGACTTGCCTGTGCCTTCACGCATGACACGCTGCATGGCGTTCTGCAGGAGATAGATCGAACCCGGATCGAAACGTTGCTGGATCTGGAACGGATAACGTTTGAGCGGCTCGCCCTCTGCCGTGAGCACGCTGCGGATCCCGCGCAATGGCGTATTGAAACCACCGCTGGCGATCGTCTGGTACATCGTCGCGACTTCTATCGGGCTCAAGGCGCCAGCGCCCAGCAGCATCGATGGGAACGCCGGCCAGTCACGGGTCACGCCCAGCTTGGTCAGCGTCTTGAAAACATTCGGCACGCCCAGATCAAGCCCCAGCTTGGCGCTCGACAAGTTGTAAGAATGCGCCAGCCCCTGGTACAGGAAGATATTCCCGTGGGCCTTGTGATCGAAGTTCTGCGGTTTCCAGATCTGGCCATCCGCACCTTTCACCTGAAACGGCTCGTCCGGCACCCAACTGGTGAGGGTGTACTGTTGAGGCCGCTCCAGCGCGGTCAGGTAGATAGCCGGCTTGACCAACGAGCCAATCGGCCTGACCGCATCCAGCGCCCGATTGAAGCCGGCAAAGCCCGCCTGCCGGCTGCCGATCAGCGCCTGAACCTCGCCAGTCTCGGGGTTAGTCACGACCATCGCCGTTTCCATTTCGTCCGCGCCCTTGCGCCCGGCTATCTTCGCGAAGCTCTCACGCACTGCAGCTTCGGACTTCATTTGCAGGATCGGATCGAAGCTGGTGAAGATCCGCAGCCCTTCCTCGGTCAAGTCTTCGTCCCGGTAGTCCTGACGCAACTGGCGTTTGACCAGATCGAGGAAGTCCGGGAACGAGCTGTCGGCCAAAGAACCTGTCTTGGTGACGCCCAGCGGCATTTTCTTCGCCGCCGCCACCGCTTCAGGCGTGGCGACGCCTTGCTGCTCCAGCAGGTCCAGCACCAGATTTCGCCGCTCCAACGCACGGTCCGGGTTGCGACGCGGGTTGTAATAAGAAGGCCCTTTGACCAGACCGACCAGCAACGCCACCTGATGCAGCTTCAGCTCGGACAGCGGCTGACTGAAGAAATACTGACTCGCAAGGCCAAAGCCGTGCACCGCACGCTGACCATCCTGACCGACGAACACTTCGTTCAGGTAAGCCTCGAGAATCTCCTGCTTGCTGTAATGGATCTCCAGCAGCACAGCCATCATCGCTTCGGTGAGCTTGCGCGTAATGCTGCGCTCGTTGGTCAGGTAAAAGTTTTTCACCAACTGCTGAGTCAGCGTCGACCCGCCCTGGCGCATCTGGCCTGCCGATGCGTTGACCCAGAAGGCACGGGCGATGGACTTCGGCGATACGCCAAAGTGGTGGTAGAAATCGCGGTCTTCGACGGTAACCAGTGTGTCGAGCAGATAAGGCGGCGCCTGATCGAGCTTGATGAGGATCCGGTCTTCAAGGTTCTTCGGATACAGCCCGCCGATCATCAGCGGTTCAAGGCGCGCAACGGCGAGCTTGGAGCCGTTGGCCGCGGTCAGGTCGGCGACGTAGTCCCCGGAGAAGCGCACGTGAATCTGCTGTGCAGGATCGGCGCCCTCATAAAACTGAAAACCGCGGGTATTGAGATCGACGCTGTTGCCGTTCACCGACGCAGCACCTGGCCCGTTGGCGACGCTTTCACGGCGATAGCCCAGCGCATCGAGCTCGATCAGGAAGTCGTCGCGCGACAGCTTTTGGCCGACGAACAATTCCAGCGGACGAGCGTAGACCTTGGCCGGGATCGTCCAGCGCTTGCCGGAGAATTTCTCCTGGACGATGGAGTCCAGGTAAACGGCGAAGCAGGCCAGGATCACCAGGCCGACAAGACTGAGTTTCAGGGCCCAGCCCAACAGGCTGCGAACGCGGCTGTTGGCGGGTTTCGGGGATTTTTTGGAAGTACGGGATCGGGTCATGGCGGCGGATTATACGCACTTTCCAAGTCATCGGCAGAGCCGCTCACAGCGGTTTGCAGCGATGCGCCAAGCGGCCATAATGGCCGCCTTCAGACACTTCTCCACCGATTTGTAATCTTTCAAGGATCGTCCGTGAGCCAGACATTGATAGCAGCCCTGCAAAACCCCGCTCTGTTTCCACATCCGGTGGAGCAGTTCCAGCTCATTGAAACGCATATTTCCTGGGTGCTGCTCACGGGCCCTTATGTTTACAAAATGAAAAAGCCAGTCAATTTCGGCTTCCTTGATTTCACCACGCTGGCCGACCGCAAGCATTTCTGCGAGCAGGAATTGATGCTCAACCAGCGCCTGACCGAAGATTTGTATCTGCAAGTGCTGCCAGTGACCGGCACTGCCGAAGCGCCGCAGCTGGGCGGTGAAGGCGAGGCCATCGAATACGTTCTGAAAATGCGCCAGTTCCCTCAGGATGGTTTGCTCAGCACGCTGCAAACCAACGGCGAACTGACCACGGCGCACATCGACGACATGGCCAGACAGGTCGCAGAGTTTCATCTGAAGGCGCCAGTGGTGGCGGCCGATAAGCCGTATGGTTCGCCAGACAGCGTAATGGCGCCTGTCGTACAGAACTTCGAGCAGATTCTGCCGTTCCTGAGCGAAAAGGCTGACTTGATCCAGCTGCAGGCTCTGGAAGCCTGGGCGAAAACCAGCTTCGAGCGCCTCAAGCCTCTGATGGCGCAACGCAAGCTCGAAGGCTTCACCCGCGAGTGTCACGGCGACATCCATCTGGGCAACGCCACATTGATCGACGGCAAGGTCGTGATCTTCGACTGCATCGAATTCAACGAGCCGTTCCGCATGACCGACGTGTACGCCGATGTCGGGTTTCTTGCGATGGACCTGGAAGACCGTGGCCTGAAAAGCCTTTCGCGTCGCTTCGTCAGCCAGTATCTGGAGCTCACCGGCGACTATGCAGGCCTGGAACTGCTGAACTTCTACAAAGCGTATCGGGCGCTGGTCCGCGCCAAGGTCGCCCTGTTCAGCCTCTCAGCCGATGCCGATCACGTGCAGCGCGCCACCACGCTGCGCCAATATCGCAACTACGCCAATCTGGCGGAAAGCTACAGCGCAATTCCCTCGAATTTCCTGGCGATCACTCATGGCGTCTCCGCCGTTGGCAAAAGCCATGTGGCCATGCGCCTGGTCGAAGCGCTGGGCGCCGTTCGCCTGCGTTCCGATGTCGAGCGCAAGCGCCTGTTCAAAGACCGCAAGGACCTGTATTCCGCCGATGCGAGCGATGCAACTTACGCGCGCCTGAACGAGCTGGCGGCGGTCGTCCTGCATGCGGGGCTGCCGGTCGTGATCGACGCCACGTACCTGAAACTGGAGCAACGTCTCGCGACGGCGCACATTGCCGAATCGACCGGCGCGCCGTTCCTGATTCTCGACTGCGCGGCGCCTAAAGCCGTCATCCAGGGCTGGCTGGCCCAACGTCAGGCACACAATCAGGACCCTTCCGACGCGACGATAGAGGTCATCGAAGCTCAGCTTGCCAGCCGCGAGCCTCTGACTGCGGACGAAATCCTGCGCAGCCGGCATGTTGAAACCAATATCAGCGGCGATCTGGACAGGCTGGTCACTGACATTCGCCAGCGCCTGCCAGGGCTGTAAGGCAGGACTTCACCGGTGGTCGAGTCGTGGAGATATCGCTTCACGGCTCGAGAATAGTGGCATTATAATGGCGTCAGAATTCCAACAAGGGGACGCCAGATGAACCAGCCCAAGCAGCTCGACTCACCGCTGTTCGCTTTACTGCGCAAAGACGACATCACCGCTTTCAATCTCCAGCGCCCCAAAACAGGCTCCATCGATTTGTCCGGCGGCGACTTTCGCGGTCTTGACCTTCGCGAACTCAACGCTGCGGACATCGACTTCAGCGATGCGTATTTTCGCTCTGCGGATCTGCGCGGCGTTGACTTCCGCACCACGCTGCTCGAAGGCGCCAGCATTGCTCACGCTCAGATTTCCGGGGCGTACTTTCCACCCGAGCTGAGCGCGGACGAGATCCTCATGTCAGTCAACTTCGGCACTCGCCTGCGTTATCGCACCCGCTAAGTTCTGATTCCCACAGCAAAAACACCGACGCCCTGCATGCGCCCTCATGCCGGGCCCGTGCCGTGCTGCCTGCCATTTAGTGACCGTTCGGCGCCTTGAGCCGACTTTTACAGGTCATCACCTTCCGCACCCGCCATCGCAACTACACTCATTCTTACGGCTTGTCCTGAAGTTTGCGTCAAGTCCTGGAGCTGTTTAACAAGGAGCTACAGTCACAAGGACGCATGTCATGATCATGGATGATGAACTGCAACGCATGAAAAATCTGGGGAAGACCTCGGCTCAATGGCTGCATGCTGCAGGCATACATAACGCGGCCGACCTTCGTCGTGTTGGCGCCATTCACGCTTATCGCGCCGTCAGAACCAAAGGCTTTCGCGCCTCGAAAGTACTTCTCTACGCGCTTGAAGGCGCGCTGCTCGACCTGCACTGGTGCGATTTATCCATCGAACGAAAAAACTCGCTCAATCAACAGCTTGAAAGACTGGGCAATCGGCAGGCTGCCGCTCAGGTCATGCAGGCAGGAAAATAGTTTGGGATTGCCTGTTGACTTACAAATGAGAATCACTATGATTATCACATCCAGTCGCGAGACTGGCCGGTAACCTGAATGGCTCCTTGGTTCGGACGTTCAGATTATCTCCTCATCAGGCTAATCACGGTTTTTGACCCGGCTTTTTGCCGGGTCTTTTTTTGCCCGAAGAAAAGAGAAGAAGAGACGAGAAGCGCTACGAACCCACGCCCAGATGCAGCAACAGATCATCCAGCAGACTCGTCGCACCCAAACGCAACCTCCCCTGCTCCAGCCAGAAATCGCCGAATCGGGCGCTGGCCTGCTCCATGTAAACCTGCGCCTCTGCCAGTGTGCGTACATTGCCCGAAGCCTTCAGCCCGACATGCGCGCCTGTCTCGGCGATGGCTTCAAGCAGGATGCGGCTGGCTTGCGGGGTGGCGCTGATGATCTGCTTGCCCGTGCTGGTCTTCAGAAAGCCGGCGCCCTCCTGAATGGCGACCCGACACACGCCGTAAATCATTTGCGGATCCCGCAGCACGCCGGTCTCCAGCGTGATGGTCAGGCTGGCGCGTCGCGTGCATTTCGCCTTACAGGCCGCAATCATTTCGCCACCGATGTGCTTATTGCCACCCAACAGCGCATGGAACGGATAGACCAGGTCGATTTCGTCAGCGCCCGCCAGAATGGCCGCCTGGGTTTCCGACTCCACGGATGCGATCATCGGGCTTCCGCCGGGGAAATTGACCGCCGCGACTACTTTGACGTCTCGCGCCCGCAGGTTATCGAGCGTGCGCCGCGCCAGTCCTGCGAATCGGGGCAGAACGCACACGGCGGCCACATCCCCGACAGGCGTGAGCGCGCGCTGGCATAACGCAATGATCCGTTCCTGAGTGTCATCGGCGTTCAACGATGTCAGCTCCATCAAGCCAATCGCCTGCTGTGCCAACGCTTCGCTGTTGTCGTTTACTGCGTTCATCCCGCCTCCTCGATGCTGTCGTTGAGCGGACGATAATCCAGCGAGGGTACGAAGAAAGGGTCTCGGGACGGCGAGAGAGTCAGCCTACGCGAGTATCGGAAATGTCCTTAGGACATTGCCTGCAAGCGCAGTGTGTAAAAGGGCGCCGAGCGCGCAGCAGACCCGGCCGCTGGCTCAACGCGCAATCACCAGCGGATGACCTCGCTCGGGATGAGGCTGCACCAGTACGTCCAGCCCGAACACCGACTTCAGCGGCTCGGGCGCCAGCACGACCTGCGGCGACCCTGACAGATAAGGTCGACCGTTTTCGAGCAGCAACAGGTGCTCACAGTAGCGCGCAGCCAGGTTCAGATCGTGCAGGATGACCAGCACGGCACCACCGCGATCAGCAAATTCACGCACGGCCTGCAAGGTGGTGTGTTGGTGCAAGGGGTCGAGCATGGACGTCGGCTCATCCAGTAACAGCGTCTGGGCGCCCTCGCCCCCTGCCAATTGTGCCAGCACTCGCGCCAGATGCACCCGCTGACGCTCACCCCCTGACAAGGTCAGGTAATTGCGATCCTGCAGATGAAGCGAGTCGACTGCCTCAAGTGACGCACGAATGATCTCGGCATCGCGTTCCCGGCCCGTATCGTGTGGCAGTCGCCCCATGGCGATCACCTCATGGACGTTGAATGCAAAGCTCAACGTCGAGCTCTGCGGCAAAACCGCCAGGCGCCGCGCGCGCTCACGACCGCTCCATTCAGCCAGCGCGCGGTTGTCCAGGCTGACCCGCCCTTTCGCGGTTTTCAGTTCACCACTCATGGCGCCGAGCAGCGTGCTCTTTCCTGCGCCGTTCGGACCGAGCACACCAAGAATTTCGCCTGGGGCAAGCGTCAGGTCGACATTCATCAGGACGTCCTTGCCGTCCCGGTGAACGCAGAGGTTTTCGGCGATCATCATCAGGTCCGCCCTCTGACCAGCAGGAATAAAAAGAAGGGCGCGCCGAGGAATGCCGTCACGATACCGATCGGCAACTCCGCCGGAGCCAGCACCAGACGGGCAAAGACGTCGGCGAACAGCAGCAGGCTCGCACCAGCCAGCGCCGACGCAGGCAACACCACCCGATGATCGGGGCCTGCGATCAGCCGGACCAGATGCGGCACGATCAGACCGACAAACCCGATCAGTCCGGCCGCCGCCACGGCCGCGCCCACGCCGAGCGCGGTGCACAGGATCAATTCGCCCTTGAGACGCTCCACCTCGATACCCAGGTGACGCGCTTCGGACTCACCCAGCAACAGCGCGTTCAACGCTTTCGCCCGACGCGGCAGCCAAACGATCACGAGCACGCAGACCAGCAACAGCGGCCACAAACGCGCGTAACTCGCGCCGTTGAGCGTGCCCAGGTTCCAGAATGTCAGCGTGCGCAACGTCGCGTCGTCCGCCAGATACGTGAAAAGCCCGATGATTGAGCCGGCCAGCGCCGTCATTGCCACGCCCGCCAGCAACATGATGCCGACGCTGGTCTGGCCATCGCGCCTGCCCAGCCGGTAAACGACACCGGTCACCATCAATCCGCCAGCGAAGGCACAGAGGGAAAGCAGATACGGTGCGAAGGCTTCCGGCAGCCCACCCAGTGAAGCGCCTGCCACAATGGCGACAGCTGCGCCGAGTGCTGCGCCGCTGGAAACGCCAACCAGACCGGGGTCGGCCAGTGGATTGCGAAACAGGCCTTGCATCGCGACGCCAGACAGCGCCAGCACTGCGCCCACCGCCAGACCGAGCAACGTGCGCGGCAGACGGATCTGGCCAAGGATCAATTCGGCTTGCTGCAAGTCGTGGCCGGCAATCGGAAAGCCGAGCAGGCGCAGGCCGGCGCGCAAGGTATCCATCAGCGGCAGACTGACCGGCCCTAGCGCAAGAGACAGCCAGACGGCCAGTAGACATGCCACGCTCAGCACAATGAACAGCGTTCGCGGTTGCAGGATGACCCTCATTGAGCGGGCGACACCTTGGCGTTGATGGAGGTATCTGCAGGATAGAAGGCTTTGCTCAAGTGCTTGATCGCCTCAGGCAGACGTGGGCCCAAGCCGCCCACCAGCAGTGTTGGGTCGATTTCCACGAATCTGTTGTCACGCGCAGCCCGAGAGGCCGCCAGTACCGGGTTCTGCTTGAGCAGGGCGTCACGCGCCGAAGCGCCATTCTGGGCGCGGTCGGTGAACACCATCACCTCGGGACTGAGCCCCGCCATGGCCTCGGCGGAGAAAATCTTATAACCGCTGTGGGTGGCCAGATTGCGGCCTCCAGCCTGCTTGATCAACCAGTCGCCCACGGTCCCTGCGCCTGCAACCATGGGCGCGGCGCCCGCATGACTGACCAGCAGCAACACGCCAGGGGCCGACTGATGTTGTTGCGCCTGATCGACCCACGTGTGCTGACTGTCCAGTTGCCGCGCGAAGCTCTCGCTGAGACGACGGGCCTCATCCTGTTTGCCGAGCAATGTGCCAAGCGTTTCCAGATTACCTTTCAGTGCAGACACATCAGCGCTGGCAGATAACACTTGCACCTTGATGCCGGCAGCACGCAATTGTTCGATGACAGCGGGAGGCCCCATTTCTTCGGTCCCGACAAGAATGTCCGGACGCAGACTGAGGATGCCTTCCGACGACAACTGACGCTGATAACCGATGCTGGGCAGCGTTTTCAGCGTCTGCGGGTGCTGACTGGTGGTGTCGACGCCGACCAGATACGACTCGCCGCCCAATGCCACGACCCACTCGGTCAACGCGCCCCCGGCGCTGACCCAGCGTTGCGGCAATGGAGTGTCGGCCAAGGCCAGGTTCGCAATCACCAGGCCGGTCAAGATCGCGGTCAGTCGGGTCATGAAACGCATAACGGGGAGATCCCTTATATGGAAGGCGAAACGGAGTGCGCTTGTCAGCGGTTCCTCTGGTACGTCGTGTCGACTCGCAATTCAGCGAGCTGGCACACTGTCGATGCTGCAGGTCGAAGCCGGGCAATTTGATAATTATTTGCATTTACGCGTCAAGCGCGAAGGAGCCTACGCTGAAATACCTGTGCAACAGCGACCGCATCAAAGAGGGCAAAAGCGTTGGCTTTGAGGTCGAGGGCCTGGCGCTGATGGCAATCCGTCGCGCCGGGCAGATTTACGTCTACCGCAATCGCTGTCCTCATCGGGGCGTGGCACTGGAATGGCAGCCGGACCAGTTTCTGGACAGCAGCGCCAGCCTGATTCAATGCGCCACTCACGGCGCCCTGTTTCTCATAGAAAGCGGCGAATGCGTTGCGGGCCCCTGCGAGGGTCAGGCCCTGGGCGCAATCGCCTGCGACGAAGATGCGGACGGTGTGTGGATCAATCTGCCAGAACAGGCACGGGATGATTGAGATCATGCAGATGGATCTGTAGTCGCCGGTCGATGCGCGCTTCGTCGGGCGTCAACTGCACCCCATACGCCAGGACGTCCACACCGGCCGCAACGGCTTCGCGCAGGGCTGCCGCGTAGGCGGCGTCGATCTCTTCCGCCGGCCGTACACCCTCGACACCCGTCAGGTTCACGCAATACAGCAGCACTGCCCGCACGCCTTCCCGCGCCAGCGTCGCCAGTTCACGCAAATGTTTGGCGCCGCGCTGGGTGACGGCGTCAGGAAATGCCGCGACATTGCTGTCGTCAAAACCCAGCGTCACGCTCTTCACTTCAAGAAACAGCGGGCCCAGGGGGTAATCCAGACGAAAATCGACGCGACTGTTTTCCTGCCCGTAAGCGACTTCGCGCTTGATTGCAGTAAACCCGTTCAATTCTGTGATCACGCCTGCCAGCAGCGCCTCTTCCACCAGCTTGTTGGCACGGCCGGTGTTGACGCACGCGAAGCGACCTTGAGGTGTTTCGCTGATCTCCCACGTGCCGGGCAGCTTACGTTTGGGATCATTGGAGCGGCTGAACCAGACCCGGCCGCCCGGCATCATGCAATTGAACATGGAACCGGTGTTGGGGCAGTGAATGGTCAGCTTTTCGCCGCTAGAGGTTTCGATATCGGCCAGGAACCGCTTGTAGCGCTGGATCAGCCGGGCTTCTTCGAGTGGAGGAGAAAAACGCATCAGCCTTGCCAGCTCCGCAGGCCACGTCCGATCCGCTCGACGGCTTCCTGCAGGCGCGGCAGGCTTTGCGTGTAGGCGAAACGCACGTGATGGCCGGCCTGATAGCGGCCAAAATCAAGCCCGGGAGTAAACGCGACGTGCTCGGTTTCCAGAAAATGCCGGCAGAATGCGAACGCATCACCGCCGAAGGTGCTGATGTCCGCATATAGATAGAACGCGCCTTCCGGCTCGACGGCGATATTGAAGCCCAACTCACGCAATGCAGGCAGCAGGAAGTCCCGACGCTTACCGAATTCGGCACGACGCTCTTCGAGGATAGCCAGCGTTTGCGGCTCGAAACAGGCCAGGGCAGCACTCTGCGCCATGCTCGGCGCGCTGATGTACAAGTTTTGAGCGAGCTTTTCCAGATCACCGACCGCCACTTCCGGAGCGACCAGCCAGCCAAGACGCCATCCCGTCATGCCGAAATACTTTGAAAAGCTATTGAGCACAAATGCGTCGTTATCCACTTCCAGGACACTGGCCGCGTCGGTGCCGTAGGTCAGGCCGTGATAAATCTCGTCAACCACCAGATGCCCATCGCGCGCCTTGAGCGAGGATGAAAGCGCGGCAAGTTCATCACGGTGCAACAACGTGCCTGTCGGGTTGGCCGGGGACGCGACCAGGGCGCCGACACTGTCCTCGTTCCAGTGGCTGGCGATCAGTTCAGGCGTGAGTTGATAGCGGACGTCCGGACCGACCGGCACCAATTGCGCAGCGCCCTCGACCAGACGCAGGAAGTGCCGGTTGCAGGGATATCCCGGATCGGCCAACAACCAGTGCTTACCAGGATCGACCAGCAGACTGGTTGCCAGCAACAACGCGCCCGAACCGCCTGGAGTAATCAAGATCCGCCGCGGATCGATGTCCAGGCCATAACGGCTGGCGTAGTAGCCGGCAATCGCGTCGCGCAGTTCAGGCAGGCCACGGGCTGCGGTGTAACGGGTTTTTCCGGCTGCCAGAGCGGCCTGACCGGCTTTGACGATAGGTTCGGCCGTCGTGAAGTCGGGCTCGCCGATTTCGAGGTGAATGACATCGTGCCCCGCCGCCTGCAGTTCATTGGCCCGCGCCAGCAGTACCATGACATGAAAGGGTTCGATGGCGCGACTGCGCGCACTGTAGGGCTGTGGCATTGGCCTTCCTTTAATGACGATTGTGCGAAACAAGCTGAGGATTCTACCCAAGCGACCAGCGCGCTACAGGATTTATCGACCGCCGCTTTGAAGTCCTGCAACCGACAATCCAGAAAACCGGGCGTTATCGCTGGAGGGGCTAGACTGATGGCACCGCAAAATAATATAAAACCCGACGCTCTGGCTGCGGTCATAGTTCACGGGCGCGTTGGAGAGCCAAGCTCGACAACCGGGAGTAGCGCGCCCCGATTCGATCTGGTAAGTTCGCCCGCTTGCAGCCGCAGGGCCGGCGGGTGTCGGCGATGGATCTTTACCCTGCGCAATGGCTTAGAAGAGTGAGAGGCGGTCCGTTCATGCCCACCGAAGAAAAGCAAAAAAGCAATTCAACAACGATCAGCGGTTTTACGCCGTACGTTGAGACGAAGGGCGAGGAATACATGGGCAAGCCCATGCGAGCCCACTTCACCAAGATCCTGAATAAGTGGAAACAGGACTTGATGCAGGAAGTCGACCGCACGGTTGATCACATGAAGGACGAAGCGGCCAACTTTCCTGACCCTGCTGACCGTGCGAGTCAGGAAGAAGAGTTCGCGCTGGAACTGCGCGCACGCGATCGTGAACGCAAGCTGATCAAAAAGATCGACAAGACGCTGCAGTTGATCGAAGACGAAGAGTACGGCTGGTGTGAGTCCTGTGGCATCGAGATCGGCCTGCGCCGTCTGGAAGCCCGCCCGACTGCCGATATGTGCATCGACTGCAAGACGCTGGCTGAAATCAAGGAAAAACAGGTCGGTAAATGACCTCGGATTTTCTGTAATAAAGGACGCTTCGGCGTCCTTTGTTTTTTCCGGATTCCGGAAGTGCAGCTGGCAGGCCGGCCTGCCCGGGACGTGTATGAATCGGGACCGACACCCGCCATGCTCCTACAGGCATTGAGGTAACGTCCGGTTTTTCGCACATCTCATTTCCAGTACCATCAGCGCCCATGAACTCCCCTACCTATATAGGGCGCTTTGCGCCAACCCCCAGCGGCTATCTGCACTTCGGTTCCCTGGTCGCGGCGCTCGCGTCTTATCTCGATGCGCGCTCGGTCGGCGGCCAGTGGCTGATGCGCATGGAGGATCTGGACCCTCCCCGCGAAGAACCCGGCGCTCAGGCGGCCATTCTCAAAACCCTCGAAACCTATGGCTTCGAGTGGGATGGCGAGGTGGTCAGACAAAGCGACCGGCATGCGGCCTATCAGGAAATCATCGATCGCTGGTTCAGCTACGGGCTGGCGTACGCGTGCACCTGCTCGCGTAAACAGCTCGAGCCCTTCCATGGGATCTACCCCGGATTCTGCCGCAACGCCGGGCACTCGCCCGACAACGCCGCCATCCGCATTCGCGTGCCGGAGCTGGAATATCGTTTCGAGGACCGGGTACAAGGCGAATTTCGTCAGCACCTGGGCCGTGACGCGGGCGACTTCGTGATCCGCAGGCGCGACGGCCTGTACGCCTACCAACTGGCCGTCGTGCTGGATGACGGCTGGCAGGGCATCACCGATATTGTCCGGGGCGCCGACCTGCTCGACTCGACCCCGCGCCAGCTTTACTTGCAAGAACTGCTCGGCCTGCCGCAGCCTCGCTATCTGCACGTTCCGCTGATCACCCAGCCAGACGGGCACAAACTGGGTAAATCCTATCGATCCCCGCCGTTGCCGCCAGACCAGGCCACGCCCCTGCTGCTTCGGGCCTTGCGCGCCCTGGGTCAACCCGCGCCGGGCGAACTGGCGTTCGCAACGCCCAGAGAAGTACTCGACTGGGGAATTGCACACTGGAACGCCGATCTGATTCCTCGCGTCGGCACGATCGAAGAAGCTCGAATAGACTGAGCCAGAGCGGTTGCTTCAAATCGCAGCACAAAAGGTGGCCGAAACGTCGCTTGCAGCCTGATAGCCATCCGTTACCATGCCGCTCCTTCGGGCTGTCGTGTCGGCGTCACTCACTCTAGGAGGCCAAATGTACATTTATCGATTGGTCCTGCTCCTGGTGGTAGGCATCTACCTGTTCTCCCCCGCCATCATGGATTGGTGGATCGACGCGACAGGCGCCTGGTACCGGCCTTATATGTTGTGGCTGATCCTCATCGTGGTGACCTTCATCCTGCAGAGCCAACGAGATGCCGATGAGCTTTAGCCTGACGCAGATGATCCTGATCAGCGCCGCGTACCTGCTGGTGCTGTTCAGCGTTGCCTGGGTCAGTGAGCGCGGCCTGATCCCACGCTGGATCATTCGCCACCCGCTGACCTACACGCTGTCGCTGGGCGTGTATGCCAGTGCCTGGGCGTTTTACGGTACGGTCGGCCTGGCTTATGAATACGGCTACGGGTTTCTGTCCAGCTATCTGGGAGTTTCCGGGGCGTTTCTGCTGGCGCCGGTGCTGCTTTACCCGATCCTGAAGATCACTCGCACTTACCAACTGTCGTCGCTGGCGGACCTTTTTGCGTTCCGCTTTCGCAGCACCTGGGCCGGAGCGCTGACGACGGTCTTCATGCTGCTTGGCGTTTTACCGCTGCTGGCGCTGCAGATCCAGGCCGTCGCCGACTCCATCGCGATCCTCACCCGCGAGCCGGTGCGCAATTACGTGGCGCTGGCGTTCTGCGTCCTGATCACGCTGTTCACGATTTTCTTCGGCTCACGCCATATCGCGACGCGGGAGAAACACGAAGGGCTGGTGTTCGCCATTGCCTTCGAATCGGTGATCAAGCTGGTCGCCATCGGCGGCATCGGTATTTATGCGCTCTACGGCGTATTCGATGGCCCGCAGAGCCTCGAACAATGGCTGCTGCAAAACCAGAGCGCTCTGGCTGCCCTTCACACCCCGCTGCAAGAAGGCCCCTGGCGGACACTGCTGCTGGTGTTCTTCGCATCGGCCATCGTCATGCCCCACATGTATCACATGACGTTTACCGAGAACCTCAATCCGCGCTCGCTGGTCAGCGCCAGCTGGGGCCTGCCGCTGTTCCTGCTGTTGATGAGCCTGGCCGTGCCGCTGGTGCTGTGGGCCGGGCTCAAGCTGGGCGCCACCACCAGCCCGGAATATTTCACTCTCGGCATCGGCATCGCCGCACACAACAAAAGCCTGGCGTTACTGGCTTATGTCGGCGGGCTGTCCGCCGCCAGCGGTTTGATCATCGTCACCACCCTGGCATTGTCGGGCATGGCGCTCAATCATCTGGTGCTGCCGCTCTATCAGCCGCCGGCCGAGGGCAACATCTATCGTTGGCTCAAATGGACCCGTCGCGGCCTGATCGTCGCGATCATCATGGCGGGCTACGGCTTCTATCTGATGCTGGGTGCCAAGCAGAATCTGGCCAACCTGGGCATCGTGGCATTTGTCGCCACCCTGCAATTCTTGCCGGGCGTGCTGTCAGTGCTCTACTGGCCGGCCGCCAATCGTCGTGGGTTCATGGCCGGCCTGATCGCCGGGATCGTGGTCTGGATGGTCAGCATGCTGTTCCCGCTGATCGGCAATTTCCAGGGGTTCTACATCCCGCTGCTCAACATGATCTACGTGCTCGACGACACCAGTTGGCACATGGCGGCCATCGCATCACTGGCGGCGAACGTGCTGGTGTTCACGCTGATTTCTCTGTTCAGCAATCCCAGTCCCGAAGAAGCGAGCGCCGCCGAGGCCTGCGCGGTGGATAACGTCCGGCGTCCGCAGCGTCGGGAGCTGCACGCGGTTTCGCCTCAGGAGTTTGCCACGCAGCTCGCCAAACCGCTGGGCGCGAAGGCTGCGCAGAAGGAAGTCGAGCAGGCGCTGCGCGATCTCTATTTGCCGTTCGACGAACGCCGCCCCTATGCATTGCGTCGCTTGCGCGACCGGATCGAGGCCAATCTCTCCGGTTTGATGGGACCAAGCGTGGCGCAAGACATGGTTGAAACCTTCCTGCCGTATAAATCGGGCAGCGAAAATTATGTGACCGAAGACATCCATTTCATTGAAAGCCGGCTTGAGGACTACCACTCGCGCCTCACCGGTCTTGCCGCCGAACTCGATGCCTTGCGCCGCTACCACCGGCAGACCTTGCAGGAGTTACCGATGGGGGTCTGCTCTCTGGCCAAGGATCAGGAAATCCTGATGTGGAACAAGGCCATGGAAGAACTGACCGGTATCGGCGCCCAGCGCGTGGTCGGATCGCGCCTCGAGACCATTGTCGATCCCTGGAAACAGCTGCTGCTGGGCTTTATCAACGTTCCGGATGAACACTTGCACAAGCAGCGTCTGGCGCTGGATGGACAGACTCGCTGGCTCAATCTGCACAAAGCGGCAATCGACGAGCCCCTCGCGCCTGGTAACAGTGGTCTGGTGATTCTCGTCGAAGACCTGACCGACACGCAGATGCTCGAAGACAAGCTGGTGCATTCCGAACGTCTGGCCAGCATTGGCCGGCTCGCTGCGGGCGTGGCGCACGAAATCGGCAACCCGATCACCGGCATTGCCTGTCTTGCGCAAAACCTGCGTGAAGAACGCGAGGAAGACGGCGAGCTGACCGAAATCAGCAGCCAGATCCTCGAGCAAACCAAGCGGGTGTCACGCATCGTTCAGTCATTGATGAGTTTCGCCCATGCGGGCGGGCACCAACATGCAGACGAGGCCGTCTGTCTGGCCGAGGTCGCGCAGGACGCCATTGGTCTGCTCGCCCTGAATCGACGGAATTTCGAAGTGCAGTTCTATAACCTGTGCAACCCCGGCCACTGGGTCGACGGCGACCCGCAGCGGCTGGCGCAGGTTTTGATAAACCTCCTGTCCAACGCCCGCGACGCCTCACCTGCCGGCAGTGCGGTGCGTGTCAGAAGCGAAGCCTCCGAACATACGGTCGATTTGATCGTCGAAGACGAAGGCACCGGAATTCCCAAAGCAATCATGGATCGCTTGTTCGAACCGTTCTTCACCACCAAGGATCCGGGGGAAGGAACAGGACTGGGGCTCGCACTGGTCTATTCCATCGTTGAAGAGCATTATGGACAAATCACCATCGACAGCCCGGCTGACCCCGAGCATCAACGCGGAACCCGAATTCGGGTGACATTACCGCGACATGTCGAAGCGACGTCCGCTGTGAACTGAGACCGTCGAGAGAATCGAATCAATGCCTCACATTTTGATCGTCGAAGACGAAACCATTATCCGATCTGCCTTGCGTCGTTTGCTGGAACGCAATCAGTACCAGGTCAGTGAAGCCGGATCCGTGCAGGAAGCTCAGGAACGTTTCAGCATCCCGTCGTTTGATCTGATCGTCAGCGACCTGCGCCTGCCGGGCGCCCCGGGCACTGAGCTGATCAAGCTGGGTCAGGGCAAGCCGGTGTTGATCATGACCAGCTACGCCAGCCTGCGCTCGGCCGTGGATTCGATGAAAATGGGCGCGGTGGATTACATCGCCAAACCGTTCGACCACGACGAAATGCTCCAGGCGGTCTCGCGTATCCTGCGCGACCGCCAGACCGTGCAGAGTATTCAGGCCGAGCGGGCCACTGCCGCCAAGGCATCGGCCAGCGACAAAGCGGGTCCTGACAACAGCAATGGCGAGATCGGCATCATCGGCTCGTGCCCGCCCATGCAGGATCTGTACAGCAAGATTCGTAAGGTCGCGCCCACCGATTCGAACGTGTTGATTCAAGGTGAATCCGGGACCGGCAAGGAGCTGGTTGCACGTGCCCTGCACAATCTTTCTCGCCGGGCCAAGGCGCCGATGATCTCGGTCAACTGTGCGGCCATTCCTGAAACGCTCATCGAGTCCGAACTGTTTGGTCATGAGAAAGGCGCGTTCACTGGCGCCAGCGCGGGTCGCGCGGGTCTGGTGGAGGCGGCGGATGGCGGAACGCTGTTCCTCGACGAAATCGGCGAGTTGCCTCTCGAAGCTCAGGCTCGACTGCTGCGCGTGCTTCAGGAAGGTGAGATCCGCCGGGTCGGTTCTGTGCAGTCGCAAAAGGTCGATGTCCGCCTGATCGCCGCCACCCACCGTGATCTGAAAAGCCTGGCCAAGGTCGGGCAATTCCGAGAAGACCTTTATTACCGTCTGCATGTCATCGCGCTGAAGCTGCCAGCGTTGCGAGAGCGCGGGGCCGACGTGAACGAAATCGCCAACGCGTTCCTTGCACGGCAAAGTGCCAAAGCCGGGCGGACCGATCTGCGATTCGGCCCGGACGCCGAACAGGCCATTCGTCACTACGCTTGGCCGGGGAACGTGCGGGAACTCGAGAACGCCGTGGAGCGCGCGGTGATTCTGTGCGAAAGCCCGGAAATCTCTGCAGACCTGCTGGGCATCGACATCGAGTTGAGCGACCTGGACGTCGAAGAATTCATCGGTCTGGCGCCGCAGGCGGCCAACTCGGCGAGTTCAACGGCGCATGAGCCGACCGAGGATCTGTCCCTGGAGGATTACTTTCAGCACTTCGTTCTCGAGCATCAGGACCACATGACCGAGACCGAGCTGGCCCGCAAACTCGGTGTGAGCCGCAAGTGTCTGTGGGAACGTCGCCAGCGTCTGGGCATCCCGCGCCGCAAGACCGGAGTGGCCAGCGAAACCTGACCGTAACACCCATCGCAAGGCTCTGGCACGCGGCATACCGGGCTTGTGAAAAAACTGTTACCTCACATGCAGGACGTAACAAAAGCCGGGGCGTACGGTAACGAATCCCCGGCTTTTTTTCGGCCTCGAAAAATAGCGTCAATTTGCCACACCCCCGAAAACAAAGGCCTGTAGCTAATTTCGCAAAAGTTGGCACAGGTCCTGCTATATCTATTCGTACAAGAACAACAAAAATCAGTCACCCGTAAAACAACACAATAAAAACAAGACGAATCGACTCACGCATAACAAGAACAACACGGCGGAGGCGCAGCTAACTGATTCTTTTGGAGAGGCGTTGCATTTGGGACTTGTCCCGCAACCAGGCCGAGAACAACAAAAAACTACCCTAAGGTAGAGCCTGAACTGGTTGGATCGATTGATCACTGCAGCACAGCGACCAAAGCAATCCGTTTGCTCTTGACTCCCGATTGGGAGGTTTCACAGGCGAAAGCCGTGAATTGGGCGCTCAACAAAAACAAAAAGCCCAACAGACAATAAGAATAAGAGCACGCACTTTGGGGGAGCTTCGGCTCCCCCAGTAGCTTACAAGACATCTTCCTCGCATCCGGCGCCACGCCAGCTTCACTTTCCCCTCCCGTTTCATCCCATACACACCGCTTCAGACGGCCTTCGCGCAGCGTCCTACACCATCCCTCGACTAAATGCTAGAATCCCCGCCCATCGTGCGGTCATTCTTCGAAATTGGCCGAATATTCCTTCAAACAGTGCATCCCATGCTGAAGAAGCTGTTCCAGTCATTCCGTTCCCCTCTGCGCAAGCCGCAGCAACACACGCGCACAACGCCCGAAGTGCTCAGCAGCAGCCAGCATTCGTTGCAGCGCACACAGTTCAGCCGTTATGCCGTGAGCATTGTCGAGCGTCTGCAGAACGCCGGCTATCAGGCCTACCTGGTCGGTGGTTGCGTACGCGACTTGATGCTGGGCATCACGCCGAAAGATTTCGACGTCGCCACCAGCGCCACGCCTGAGCAAGTCCGTGCCGAGTTCCGTAATGCGCGCATCATCGGCCGTCGCTTCAAGCTTGTTCACATTCATTTCGGTCGCGAAATCATCGAAGTGGCCACCTTCCGCGCCAATCATCCGCAGGATGACGAAGAAGAGGACAGCAATCAGTCCTCGCGCAATGAGAGCGGCCGGATTCTGCGCGACAACGTGTATGGCACGCTTGAAGAAGACGCGCAGCGCCGCGATTTCACCATTAACGCCCTTTATTACGATCCGGTGACCGAGCGCGTGCTGGATTACGCCAACGGCGTGCACGATATCCGCAATCGTCTGATCCGCCTGATTGGCGACCCGCAGCAGCGATACAAGGAAGACCCGGTGCGTATGCTCCGAGCAGTCCGTTTCGCGGCCAAGCTGGATTTCGGAATCGAGAAACACAGCGCTACACCGATCCGGCCGCTGGCGCCGATGCTGCGGGATATTCCCTCGGCGCGTCTGTTTGAAGAAGTGCTGAAGCTGTTCCTGTCGGGGTACGCCGAATCCACGTTCGAGATGCTGGTCGATCTGGAACTGTTCGATCCCTTGTTCCCTGCCAGCTCCAAGGCGCTGGAGTACAACCCGACCTATACGCACACGCTCATCAGCGAAGCCTTGGCCAACACCGACCTGCGGGTTCAGCAGAACAAGCCGGTAACGCCTGCTTTCCTGTTCGCTGCGTTGCTGTGGCCTGCCCTGCCAGCTCGCGTGTTGCGTCTGCAGGAACGCGGAATGCCACCAATCCCCGCGATGCAGGAAGCTGCGCACGAGTTGATCGCTGAGCAGTGTCAGCGCATTGCGATTCCCAAACGTTTCACGATGCCGATTCGTGAAATCTGGGACATGCAGGAGCGCCTGCCACGTCGCTCCGGCAAGCGTGCCGATCTGCTGCTGGACAATCCACGCTTCCGCGCCGGCTACGACTTCTTGCTGCTGCGCGAAACTGCGGGCGAGGAAACCGACGGGCTGGGCGACTGGTGGACTGAGTATCAGGACGCCAACGATGCCGGACGTCGGGATATGATTCGCGATCTGGGCAGTAAGTCCGAAGCGACCGGACAGGGGCCGCGCAAGCGTCGTCGCAGCGGGGGCGGCAAGCGCAAACGCGCTGGCGCCGACGCATCGGAATAACACCATGACGGAACGCGTGTATATCGGTCTGGGCAGCAACCTGGCCGATCCCGCCGAGCAGTTGCGCGACGCGATCAAGGCATTGGCGCAATTGCCAGAGACGAGCCTGTCGGGCGTTTCCTCTTTTTACGTCAGCGACTCGCTCTTGCCGGGTCAGCCGCGCTATACCAATGCGGTAGCTGGGCTCGACACCTTGCTGGATCCGTTGACGTTACTCGATGGTTTGCAGGCGATCGAGAACGATCAGGGCCGCGAACGCCTTGAGCGCTGGGGCCCGCGTACGCTTGACCTGGACATCCTGCTGTTTGGTGACCGCCTCATCGACGAGCCCCGCCTGAAGGTGCCGCACTATCACATGCACGCCCGTGCATTCGTGCTGTATCCGCTGGCCGAACTGGCGCCGGGGATCACCCTCGCCGACGGCCGCGCGCTGGATGACTTGCTCACCGCCTGCCCGTTCGAAGGCCTGGAGCGGCTGTCGGTCTAGCAGCCCATCGCCCTTAGGGGCGCGGGCTGCCTGATATTTCGATCGACAGGCCTTGCGACTGCCTCGCGCCAGATCGCGGGCACATCGCATTTCTGCCTCTGGCGTTGCGATCGTGGCGGTCGCGGGCATACAGCAGGCTTCGGTAACATCCTGACCCAACCGGTAACACCCGGAATTGACTTCCCGCCCCCTCCTCACGAAGATAAGCGTCCCGAAGCCGGACTCCCGGCCACAAGGCGCGGAACAGGTCTTTGCAAACATCGCGCAACGACGATGTGCCTGAGTTCCAGGAATGAATCACGCGTTGCTCGCCGTAGTGTTCACAGCGCCTGAATGAGGACTTTTTCATGCCAGATATCACCGTTACGTCCCTGCTGGGCCTGAAGCAAAAGGGTGAAAAAATCACCATGCTGACCTGCTACGACGCAACCTTCGCCCATGTCGCCAGTCAGGCGGGTGTCGAGGTGCTGCTGGTCGGCGACTCGCTGGGCATGGTTCTTCAGGGGCACGACAGCACCTTGCCGGTCACCACGGCCGAAATGGCTTACCACGTCGCCAGCGTCAAACGCGGCAATCAGGGTGCGCTGATCCTGGCCGACCTGCCGTTCATGTCCTACGCCACCGCCGAGCAGACCTTCGCCAACAGCGCGATGCTGATGCAGGCCGGCGCGCACATGCTCAAGATCGAGGGCGCGGCGTGGCTGGCCGATTCGATTCGTCTGCTGGCCGAGCGCGGCATTCCGGTGTGCGCGCACATGGGCCTGACGCCGCAAGCGGTGAACGTGCTGGGCGGTTACAAGGTTCAGGGCCGTCAGGAAGCGCAGGCGCGGCAGATGCGGGCCGACGCCATCACGCTGGAGCAGGCGGGTGCAGCGATGATTCTGCTGGAATGCGTGCCCAGCGAACTGGCGCAGGAAATCACCCACGCCGTGAAAATCCCGGTCATCGGCATCGGCGCCGGCAGCGCCACCGATGGCCAGGTGCTGGTGTTGCACGACATGCTCGGCCTGTCGATCAGCGGCCGCGTGCCTAAATTCGTGAAGAACTTCATGACCGGTCAGGCTGATGTTCAATCGGCTATCAGCGCCTACGTCAGTGCAGTCAAAGACGTCAGCTTCCCCGCCCCAGAACACGGATTCTCGGCATGAACACAGTCAAGACAGTGCGCGAGCTGCGCGCAGCCGTCGCTCGCGCCCGCGGCGAAGGCAAGCGGATCGCGCTCGTTCCAACCATGGGCAATCTGCACAGCGGCCACATTGCGCTGGTCAAGAAAGCCGCTCAGCGTGCCGACTTCGTGGTGGCGAGCATTTTCGTCAACCCGCTGCAGTTCGGTCCCACCGAGGACCTGGCCACCTATCCCCGCACGCTGGCCGCTGATCAGGAACAACTGCTGCAAGCCGGTTGCCACCTGCTGTTCACCCCGACAGTTGAAGAGATGTACCCGCACGGGATGGCCGATCAGACCATCGTTCGGGTTCCGGTTGTCTCGGAAGGCCTGTGCGGCGGCAGTCGCCCGGGGCACTTCGACGGGGTTTCGACGGTGGTCAGCAAGCTGTTCAACATGGTCCAGCCGGACCTTGCGATTTTCGGCCAGAAAGACTTCCAGCAACTGGCGGTGATCAGCGCGATGGTTCGCGACCTGAACATGCCGATCCAGATCATCGGCGAGCCGACCGTGCGGGCCACCGACGGCCTGGCGTTGTCTTCGCGAAATGGCTATCTGACCGAAACCGAGCGCGCTGCGGCACCCACGCTGTATCGGGTCATCAGGCAGATCGGCGACAGCCTGCAAAAGGGCGAAAAGAATCACGCGCTGCTGCTGGACGAGGGCAAAAAGGCACTGGAAAGCGTGGGCATGCGTCTCGATTACCTTGAAATACGTCAGGCAACGAGCCTGCGCCCTGCGATGCCTGAGGATCAGGATCTGGTGATACTGGCCGCAGCGTTTCTGGGCAAGACCCGGCTGATCGACAATCTTCACCTGATCAAGGAATAGCGCGCAGTACACTGGTATTCGCAACTATGCTCACCAACCCCGGGGGTGAGCTTGTGAATGGGTGCCGCGCATGCTCTATATGGCGCCAGGCAATGAACTTAGCCCCACCAGCAATGCCATACCGGTACAGTTCGTCCGAGAAAGGCGACTTTACCTTGTGAGAAAAAGTACCGAGCAAAGGTAAAGCGAGGCGCAGACATCGGCGTTGCCGGGGATTAGTCTCTGACGTATTAACGAATTCGTGTCCACCTGGCTTTTCAGTGTCCAAAAAGGCAGTTCAAGTACAAGGAAACCCGCAGCGATGGCGTACTACCGCACTCCCCATGACGTCACTACCCTGCCCGCCTGGCAGGCGCTCACCGATCACCGCAAAGCCATGCAGAACTTCAGCATGCGCGACGCATTCAACGAAGACCCGCAGCGTTTCAACGACTTCACCCTCAGCAGCGCCGGGCTGTTCCTCGACTACTCGAAAAACCTGATCAATGCCGAGACTCGTCAACTGCTGGTCAATCTGGCCAATGAAGTCGGTCTGAAGGACGCGATCAAGGCGCAGTACGACGGCGAACCGGTCAACTCCTCGGAAAACCGTCCGGCGCTGCACACCGCACTGCGTCGTCCAGTAGGCGACAAATTGCTGGTCAACGGCACCAACGTGATGCCCGAAGTGCATAAAGTGCTGAACCAGATCACCGATCTGGTCGGCCGCATTCACGACGGCCTGTGGCGCGGTTACACCGAGAAGCCGATCACTGACGTGGTCAACATCGGCATCGGTGGCTCCTTCCTCGGCCCTGAACTGGTTTCCGAAGCGTTGCTGTCCTATGGCCAGAAAGGCGTCCGCTGTCACTATCTGGCGAACATCGACGGCACCGAGCTGCATGAACTGACCGCCAAGCTGCGCGCCGAGACCACGTTGTTCATCGTCTCGTCCAAGACGTTCAGCACGCTGGAAACCTTGAAGAACGCCACCGCCGCTCGCGCCTGGTACCTGGCGCAGGGCGGTTCGGAAGCCGAGCTGTACCGTCACTTCATTGCCGTGTCGAGCAACAATGCCGCCGCCGTGGCCTTCGGTATTCGCGAAGAGAACATCTTCCCGATGTGGGACTGGGTCGGCGGCCGTTACTCGTTGTGGTCGGCCATCGGTCTGCCCATTGCCCTGGCCATCGGCATGTCCAACTTCAAGGAGCTGCTGTCCGGTGCCTACACCATGGACCAGCATTTCCTGAACGCCGATTTCGAGAAGAACATGCCGGTTCTGCTGGGTCTGCTTGGCGTCTGGTATGGCAATTTCTGGGGTGCTCAAAGCCACGCGATCCTGCCCTACGACCATTACCTGCGTAACATCACCAAGCACTTGCAGCAGCTGGATATGGAATCCAACGGCAAGAGCGTTCGCCAGGACGGTGTACCGGTCAAGACCGATACCGGCCCTGTGATCTGGGGTGGCGTGGGTTGCAACGGTCAGCACGCGTACCACCAGTTGCTGCACCAGGGCACGCAGTTGATTCCGGCCGACTTCATCGTGCCGATCGTGAGCTTCAACCCGGTCTCGGATCACCATCAGTGGCTGTACGCCAACTGTCTCTCGCAGAGTCAGGCGTTGATGCTGGGCAAGACCCGCGAAGAGGCTGAAGCCGAACTGCGCGCCAAGGGCATGCCGGAAGACGAAGTGCAGCGCGTCGCGCCGCACAAGGTCATTCCGGGCAACCGTCCAAGCAACACGATCGTGTGCGAGCGCATCAGCCCTCGCCGCCTCGGTGCGCTGGTCGCCATGTACGAACACAAGGTCTTCGTACAGAGCGTGATCTGGGGCACCAACGCCTTCGATCAGTGGGGCGTGGAATTGGGCAAGGAGCTGGGCAAAGGTGTTTACAGTCGCCTTGTCGGCACCGAAGAAACTCCGGCCGAAGACGCGTCGACTCAAGGCCTGATCAATTACTTCCGCGGTCGTCACCGCGGCTGATCGGCCCGCTGCTGCACCTCGAAACCCGCCCCCTCGCAAGAGGCGGCGGGTTTTGTGTTGATGGGGTACGACCCCGAATCCTGAACCCTGAGGAGTCCGACTACTCTGATGACATGACGAGCCCACAAGAAAAAAGGAGACGCCATGTTCAATCTCAGCGATTTCCCACACGCCGACGCGACACGCAAAGCCGCTCAGTTGAGTGCCGACGATTACCAGCGGATGTACCGCCAATCCGTAGAAGAGCCTGATGCCTTCTGGGCCGAACAAGCGAAGAAATTCCTCGACTGGTCAGCCCCATGGGAGCAGGTCCAGCAATATGACCTCACGACCGGCGCGGCTTCCTGGTTCAAGGGCGGTCAGTTGAACGTCAGCTACAACTGCATCGACAGGCATCTTCCTACGCGCGGCGATCAGGTGGCGATTGTCTGGGAGGGCGACAATCCTGCCGAATCTGCCGAAATCACTTACAAGAAACTCCACCATAACGTTGCCCGCCTGGCGAACGTGCTCAAAGAGCGCGGGGTCAAGAAAGGTGATCGGGTCTGTATCTACATGCCGATGGTCCCCGAAGCGGCTTACGCGATGCTCGCCTGCACGCGCATTGGCGCCGTGCATTCGGTGGTGTTCGGCGGATTCTCACCTGACGCACTTCGCGACCGCATTCTGGACGCCGACTGCCAGACCGTCATCACCGCCGATGAAGGCGTGCGCGGTGGCAAATACATTCCGCTCAAGCAGAACGTCGACAAGGCGCTGCAGAGCTGTCCGAACGTCAGTACGGTGCTGGTGGTGCAGCGCACCGAGGGCGAGGTGGACTGGGTCGAGGGCCGGGACGTCTGGTATCACGAGGCGCTGCACGGCATCAGCGACGACTGCCCGCCAGAACCCATGGACGCAGAAGATCCGCTGTTCATCCTGTACACCTCCGGCAGTACCGGCAAACCCAAGGGCGTGCTGCACACCACGGCCGGCTATCTGTTGCAGGCGGCGCTGACCCACAAATACGTGTTCGATTACCGGGAAGGCGAGATCTACTGGTGCACCGCCGACGTCGGCTGGGTCACTGGCCACAGCTACATCGTCTACGGCCCACTGGCGAATGGCGCCACCACGCTGATCTTCGAGGGCGTACCGAATTACCCTGACACCTCGCGTTTCTGGCAGGTCATCGACAAGCATCACGTGAATATCTTTTACACCGCGCCGACTGCCCTGCGCGCCCTGATGCGCGAAGGTCCGGAACCGCTGAAGGCCACTCGCCGGGACAGCCTGCGCGTACTCGGCACGGTGGGTGAGCCGATTAACCCGGAAGCGTGGGAATGGTATTTCCACGAGGTAGGAAAAGAGCGATGCCCCATCGTCGACACATGGTGGCAGACCGAGACCGGCGGCATCATGCTCACCCCATTGGTCAGCACCACACCGCTCAAACCGGGCTGCGCCACTCAGCCGATGTTTGGCGTACAACCTGCTCTGCTTGACGAAAAGGGTAAGGAAATCGAAGGCGCCACCAGCGGCCTGCTGGCCATCAAGGCCAGTTGGCCGGGGCAGATTCGCGGCGTGTATGGCGATCAGAAACGCATGATTGACACCTACTTCAAGCCGTACCCCGGTTATTACTTCACCGGCGACGGCGCGCGCCGCGACAGCGACGGGCATTACTGGATCACCGGACGCGTGGACGACGTGATCAACGTTTCCGGGCATCGCATCGGCACCGCCGAGGTTGAAAGCGCGCTGGTCCTGCACGATGCCGTCGCTGAAGCAGCCGTGGTCGGTTATCCCCATGACGTCAAAGGCATGGGCATTTATGCGTTCGTGACGACCATGGCCGGCATCGAGCCGAGCGATGCACTGCAAAGAGAACTGCGGGAACTGGTCAGCAAGGAAATCGGCAGCTTTGCCAAACCCGAACTGATCCAGTGGGCCCCGGCCTTGCCGAAAACCCGCTCCGGGAAGATCATGCGCCGCATCTTGCGAAAGATCGCCTGCAACGAACTGGACAGTCTGGGGGATATCTCCACCCTGGCGGACTCCAGTGTCGTGGAGGGCCTGATCGACACGCGTCTCAACCAATAGCGAACGCGCGCCTGCAGGCTCGGCGTTCCCTCCACGATCACCGGGTCTGCATGGAATTTATTCGCACACGCATCGAAACCCAGGTCATGAGCATGACAGGCCTGGCGCTGGGTCAGCTGGACATGGAAAACCCCAAAGGCGATCCCGGCCTGTTCGGGCCACAGGCGGTGTGCTGGCAGGTGCATGGCGACTTTCCCAGCATGCTGATCGGTGGCATCTGCGCCCTGATGCTGCAAATGCTGCATCCCCGCGTACTGGCGGGCGTTTGGGATCACTCCAATTTCCGAGAGGACATGATGGGACGGCTGCGGCGCACCGGACAGTTCATTTCCGGCACGACGTTTGGCTCGACCCAGGATGCCAACTGGCTGATCGACAAGGTGCGCAGCATTCATGCGCAGATCAGCGGCACCGCGCCAGACGGCAGCCCGTATGCCGCCGATGATCCGCAGCTGCTGACGTGGGTGCATGTGGCCGAGGTCAGCAGCTTCATGGCCGCGCATCTGCGCTATCTCAATCCGGACCTTTCATTACAAGATCAGGATCGGTACTACGCCGAAACCGCTGTCGTGGCCGAACGTCTGGGCGCGCGAGACGTGCCGCGCTCCTCGCAGGAAATTGCCGCTTACCTGCAGCGAATGCGTCCGCAGCTGCTGTGCGATGAACGCACCCGCGAGGTGCTGAGCATTCTGCGCAACGCTCCGGCTCCCAGCCGTATGGCCAGGCCAATGGGCAATCTGATGATGCAGGCCGGTATCGAGTTACTCCCGGCCTGGGCCAGCGGCATGTTCGATATCCAGATGAGCGACTTCAAGCGCAGGCTGATTCGCGCCGGTGTGAACCGTACCGCGCCCGTGCTGCGCTGGGCCGTGCGCAACGCGTCGGTTCATCGGGCCAGACGCCGGATGGGAGTCGCTTGATTCGCCCGACGCCCACACCTCGATTGCGGGAGCACGCTCACTCGACAGGCGCCGCTGAAGCCTTGGGGAATGTCGTGGAACGTGAGGCTGTCCCGCGTGAAGCAAAACGACAGAGGGCTTAAATTACCCCTGTCATTCATGCCACCATGTGCGCCCTTGATTCCGCCGTGCCGGACATCCCGCTCAACGCGAACGAACCCGGCGCCAGACCCACAACAATGAGGATTCGTACCATGCAAGACGTCGTAATCGTTGCCGCGACCCGGACCGCGGTCGGCAGTTTCCAGGGCTCGCTGGCGACCATCCCGGCCGTTGACCTCGGTGCGGCGGTCATCCGTCAGTTACTGGCACAGACCGGGCTGGACGGTGCGCAGGTCGACGAAGTCATCATGGGACAGGTCCTTACCGCGGGCGCCGGGCAGAACCCTGCGCGCCAGGCCGCGATCAAAGCCGGCCTGCCGTTTGCTGTTCCCGCGATGACCCTGAACAAGGTCTGCGGCTCCGGCCTGAAAGCGCTGCACCTGGCCACTCAGGCGATTCGCTGTGGCGACGCCGACGTGATCATCGCAGGGGGTCAGGAGAGCATGAGTCTGGCCAATTACGTCCTGCCGGGCGCGCGAACCGGTCTGCGCATGGGCCACGCCACCATGGTCGACACGATGATCAGCGACGGTCTGTGGGACGCCTTCAACGATTACCACATGGGCATCACCGCCGAAAACCTGTCGGAAAAATACGACATCAGCCGTGAGGCGCAGGACGCTTTCGCGGCGGCGTCGCAACAGAAGGCTGCCGCCGCCATCGAAACCGGACGATTTGCCGACGAAATCACTCCGATCCTGATCCCTCAGCGCAAGGGTGACCCGATCGCCTTCGCCACCGATGAACAGCCGCGCGCAGGCACCACCGCCGAATCGCTGGCCAGGCTCAAACCGGCTTTCAAGAAAGACGGCACGGTCACCGCCGGCAATGCCTCCTCGCTGAACGACGGCGCCGCTGCAGTAATCCTGATGAGCGCGAAAAAAGCCGAAGCGCTGGGCCTGCCGGTGCTGGCGCGAATCGCGGCATACGCCAATGCCGGTGTGGATCCGGCGATCATGGGCATCGGCCCGGTGAGCGCCACGCGCCGCTGCCTGGACAAGGCAGGCTGGTCGCTGGATGAACTAGACCTGATCGAAGCGAACGAGGCCTTCGCCGCACAATCCTTGTCGGTGGGCAAAGAGTTGGGCTGGGACATGGAGAAGGTCAACGTTAACGGCGGCGCCATCGCCATCGGCCACCCGATCGGTGCATCGGGCTGCCGTGTGCTGGTGACGCTGTTGCACGAAATGATCAAGCGCGACGCCAAGAAAGGCCTCGCGACCTTGTGCATCGGTGGCGGCCAAGGCGTCGCCCTGGCACTGGCTCGGTAATTATCCGCGCCGGCGACACCTGAACGATTGCGCGCGCCGGTTGGTTCGCGGCACGCCCCCTGCAGCCGATGCACGGTCATCGGCTGCAATCCCGCCTCGGAACGGGTTCGCGCTCTTACGACTCTCTAAGCCGATTGATGCTGCCTGCGCCGTTGCTTGCCAATAACACCGGCAGGACCAAACTGCTAAACTGGCGCGCCTTATTCCTGCCCCAAGGCGCCGCGCATGTCTTCGTTGAATCAGGCGCTCAGCGTCGCCCTCGATAACCGTCAATCTCTGCTCGCCGAACTGCACGCCCAAGGCACTGACTGCTATCGCCTGTTCCATGGCAGCCAGGAAGGCGCCGGCGGCCTGACAATCGATCGCTACGGCCCGCAGTTGTTGGTGCAGAGTTTCCACAACAGCCTGGATCGCGAGTCATTGCTGGCGCTGCACGAGGCGGTCAATGCACGTCTGGGCCTGGAGCTGATGCTGGTTTACAACGACCGCTCGCAAGGCAATTCGCGGATCGATCGCACCGACGCGGTGTACAAGGCGGACGAGGCCGCGCTCGAGGATCTGATCGGCCATGAATGGGGCTTGAATTACCGGGTTCGCGGTCGTCACGCCGGGCAGGATCCGCTGCTGTTTCTCGACCTGCGCAACGCCCGGGGCTGGGTCAAAGACCACGCCAAAGGGAAGCGTGTCCTCAACCTGTTCGCCTATACCTGCGGCGTTGGCTTGAGCGCAGCGGCTGGCGGCGCGCGCGAGGTGTGTAATCTGGACTTCGCCGAAGGCAATCTGGCGGTGGGGCGCGAGAACGGGTTGCTCAATCCGCAGCTGCCGACGATGCAATTCATTCAGTCCGACTACTTCCCGGCGATTCGCCAACTGGCGGGCTTGCCCATCGCATCCCGCCGCGGCCAGAAACTGCCTGCGTACACCCGCCTCGAACCGCGCCAGTTCGACCTGGTATTGCTTGACCCGCCAGCCTGGGCGAAGAGCGCATTTGGTACCGTGGATCTGCTGCGTGACTACCAGAGTCTGCTCAAACCTGCGTTGCTGACCACCGCTGACGATGGCGTGCTGATCTGCTGCAACAACCTGGCGAAGGTGAGCATGGATGACTGGCGCGATCAGGTCCTGCGTTGCGCGAGCAAGATCGGCCGTCCGGTGCGCGACTGCCAGGTGCTGGCGCCCGGCGCCGACTTTCCGTCACAGGACCAGCAGCCGCCCCTTAAGACATTGATCCTGCAACTCTGATTACCCACCGAACGGATAGAAATTTCCCACGAGCATTGAGGCGATCGACTTCGGAACCAGATTGGCGTGCCATACTCCAAGCACCTCCCATCGAGAGAGTCGGCGACCTACATGCCCAACGGATTGAAACGCGCCATCGGCGCCTTGCTGGCCGTCTTCGCAATCTACAGCTTGCTGGGGTTTCTGATCCTGCCGGGCATTGCGTTGCGGGTGATCAATCAGCAACTGGCCAATTACGCCACGGTTCCGGCGCGAGTCGAACGTCTGGAGCTCAATCCCTACAGCCTGAAAGTGACGCTGTGGGGCCTCAATATCGGTGCGCCCGGCAAGGAGCAGATTGGTTTCGAGCGTCTGTACGCCGACCTGCAGATCGACAGCCTGTGGACCAAGGCCCTGCACCTCAAGGCCGTGGAACTGGACAAGCCCAAGACCGAACTGCTGTTCTCCAAAGACGGCACGCTGAACCTGGCGGGCCTGTTCAAGTTGCCGCCCAGCGAACCTGCCAAGCCGGACGAGCCGCCCTCGAAGCCGTTCCCACTGCGAATCGATGAAATCAAACTGGCTGACGGTTATGTGCACTTTCAGGATCTGCGCCCCAGCGAGCCGATCGAGTTTCTCTACGACACGTTGAATTTCGAGCTGAAGAACCTCAGCACGCTGCCTGAGGACAATGCCGATATGACGCTGGTCGCCGCCGGCCCCGAAGGCGGGCAGATCGACTGGGTCGGGCGAATCAGTCTGGTGCCGATCACCTCCGAAGGCACGCTCAAGGTCACCGACGGCAAGATGAAAGTCTGGTGGCCGTACGTGCGCGACGCGCTGCCGTTGGTTCTGAAAGACGGCGTACTGAACTTCAATACCCATTACAAATTGAGTCTGGCCAAAGAAACCGAGCTGTTGCTGGACAACACGTCTTTGAGCGTCGCGCCTTTCGCCATCGATGCGCCTGATGGTCGGCCACTGGCCCGCCTGAAGAACCTTGAGGTGAGCGACACTTCCATCGATCTGGCCAGGCAATTGGTCAGCGTCGGCAAGATTCGCAGTCAGGGCCTGGAAACCTGGGCCGCGCGGGAGCCTGACGGGCAGCTCGACTGGCAGAAGCTTTTCGCCAGTCAGCCGTCCAAGGCTCAGGCCAAAAAAGACGAGGCGGCGAAGCAGGAACCGGCCACCGCTACGGGCACCGAGACCACCGCCAGACAGGAATCCGCAGCACCGGGGAAGCCGTGGCAGGTTCTGTTGCGCGACACCCAACTGCGCGACTACCGCATCCATCTGGCGGACAAAGTGCCGAAGGAACCCGTTGCGCTGGACCTTGGGCCGTTGAATCTGGACATGACGGGCTTCGACAGCCTGAATCAATCGCCTTTCAAGCTGAAGCTCGATACCGGGCTGGGCAAACAGGGCAAGCTCACCGCCGAGGGCGAAGTCAATCTGGCGCCCGTTCGCGCGAAGCTCAATGTCACCACCCGCGATATCGACCTGCGGATCGCGCAGTCTTACGTGACGCCGTTCATCCGCCTGGAGGTGCGCAGCGGCATGCTCAACACCGATCTGGCAGTCGACCTCAAGAGCACCGAACCACTGGCGCTCGGCATCACCGGCAAAGCCCAGGTCGACCAACTGCACACGCTCGACACGCTGAAATCGAGGGATTTCGTGAAGTGGCAGCGCGTCAACGTCGAGGGCGTTAACTTTGAGCTCGGTGACAGCCTCAACATCGCCGCGATCAACCTGGAGCAACCTTACGCCCGCTTCGTGATTGCCGATGACCGCACCACCAACATCGACGACCTGCTGATTCCGCAGCCTGCCGACAAAGCCCCTGCAGCGCCCAAGGCGAAAACTGCGTCTGCCGACAAACCGATGGCCATTCACATCGGCGAGGTCAACATCAACAACGGCTCGGCAAACTTCGCCGACTTCAGCCTCACACCGAATTTCGCGACCGCCGTCCAACAACTCAACGGCAAGATCGGCACCCTGGACAATCGTCAGGACAAGCCTGCGCCGGTGGACATCAAGGGCAAGGTGGATCGCTACGCGCCGGTGACCATCAAAGGGGCGCTCAATCCCTTCAACCCGCTGGCGAGTCTGGACATCGCCACCAGCTTCAAACGTGTCGAACTGACGACGCTTACGCCCTACTCCGGCAAGTTCGCAGGCTATCGAATCCGCAAGGGCCGCCTGAACCTGGACCTGCATTACCTGATCACCAAGGGCCAGCTCAAGGCCGAAAACAAGGTGGTGGTGGAGCAGTTGCAGCTCGGTGAAAAGGTTGACAGTCCGGATGCGGTGAATCTGCCGCTCAAGCTCGCCATTGCCCTGCTCAAGGACGTGGATGGCAAGATTTCGATCGAGCTGCCGGTGACCGGCGATCTGAACAACCCACAGTTCAGCGTCATGCCGATCGTCTGGCAAACCCTGCGCAATCTGGTGGTGAAAGCGGCTGCCGCGCCGTTCAAGTTCATTGGCGGCCTGATCAGCGGCGGTGGCTCTGAAGACCTGGGCACTGTGGCGTTCGCACCCGGTTCGGACGATCTGAGCAGCGACGCGCAGGCATCACTGGACAAACTGGCCAGCGCACTCAAGGAGCGTCCGGCGCTGCGCCTCGAGATCGAAGGCACCAGCGCCGAGGCCAGCGATGGTCCGCTGATTGCTCAGCAACGTCTGGAGCGTGAGTACCAGAGCACCTATTACAAAATCCTCCAGCGCCGTGGTGACAAGGTGCCGGCGCAGGCAAGCGACCTGCAAGTGCCGGACGACGAGAAACCACCGATGCTGGAAGGCATTTACCGCACACGGCTCAAGCAGCAGCCACCGGCGCAATGGGTTGATCTGGGCAAGGAAGAACGTCAGAACAAGATGCGTGATGCTGTGCTCAAGTCGTGGAGTTCCAGCGCGCTGCTGCTGCGTCAGCTTGGACAGGCGCGCGCCGGCAGCATCAAGGACTATCTGGTGGACAAGGGACAATTGGCCGATGATCGGGTCTATTTCGTTGACGCAAGCCTCGGCCAGCCGGAAAAAGACGGCCGCGTCGTGAGCCCTTTGCACCTGGATAGCGAGTAATTACTTTTGAAGAATGTGCGTACGAGGATAGCGATCGTTCTCGGTTTGATGGCGTCGACCGGTTTGGCTCACGCCGACACGCTGCGCTGCGGCAGCCAGTTGATCAGCGAAGGCGACCGTATGTTCGAAGTCCAGCAGAAATGCGGCCAGCCGGTCAGTCAGGACATCATCGGCTACAAGGAAACCGTCAACCATTTCCGGCAGGTGGATCAGGTGCAGGTTCAGGAATGGATCTACGGCCCGAACAACGGGATGTATCAGTATCTGCGGTTTGAAGGTGGCAAGCTGGTGGAAATCAACAGCAAGCGGGGCAAGTAGCACCGCTCAAAAACCTTGGGCGCTTGCTCGCGAAGACTGGTTCCAGCAGGAACGTCTCCACCGGAGACACTGGCCTCTTCGTGAGCAAGCTCACTCCCACAAGGGCATTGCGGCATGGCATGGTCTCGCGCCAGGCACCGCACTGGTGGGAGCGAGCTTGCTCGCGAAGACTGACTTCCAGACGCTACATCTCCAACGGATGTACTGGCCTCTTCCCGGCTGAAGCCGGTCCTACAGACGCTGCCAGTACTCCGCACATCGCGCTATTTTCAGATCCTGAATTGTTTCACCAAACCACCCAGACGGTCGCCCAGGGCGGTCAGGCTGCGTGCGGTTTGTGCGCCGCCTTGCGCGTCGTCGGCGACTTCGTCCACGGCCTGGGCGATCTGCGTCATGCTGCGGCTGATCTCTTCCGCCACAGCGGTCTGTTCCTCGGAGGCGCTGGCAATCTGTGCGTTCATGTCGTTGATGGTTTCGATCAACTGGCCAATTGCATCCAGCGACGTGCCGGCTTCGTTGGCGAGTTCACCGGTTGTCTTGCCGGTGTCGCTGGAGCGACTCATGGCGACCACGGCGTCCTGCGCGCCACGTTGCAGCGAGCTGATCATGTCGTGGATCTCCTGAGTGCTTTGCTGGGTGCGGCTGGCCAGCGCGCGAACTTCGTCGGCGACGACAGCAAAACCACGCCCGGCATCACCCGCCCGCGCCGCTTCGATGGCCGCGTTGAGCGCCAGCAGGTTGGTCTGTTCGGCCACCGAGCGAATCACATCCACCACCGTTGCGATGGATTGCACATCCTGACGCAGGTGATCGAGCGACGAACTGCTCGCGCCTATTTCACCAATGAGCGCATGAATGCTGTCGATGCTTTTGTTGACGACCGTCTTGGCATCCAGCCCGACATCGCTGGTTTTGCGCGCGGCCTGGGAGGCGCCCTGCGCGCTGATCGACACTTGATGCGCCGCCGAGGACATCTCGTGAATCGCGGTGGCGACCTGATCGGTTTCCTGCCGCTGGCGGCCCATCGCCTCCTCCGACCGTTGCGCCTGAGACGACATGTCGCCCACCAGGCTGTTCAACTGCCCGGTCATCTCGGCAATCTGGCGAACCAGCCCGTGGATCTTCGCCACGAACTGGTTGAACGAGCGGGACAGCGCGCCCAATTCATCATTGCCGCTCTCAGGAAGACGACGCGTCAGGTCGCCGTCGCCGGCGGCGATGTCGTCCAGATTCTGTTTGATCACCAGCACCGGTTTGACCAGGCCGTTGCCGAGCACCAGCCCGACGAGCGCGACGATCAAGAGAAACACCGCGATGATCGCGACGATCAGCGCGGCAGAGGAGCCGATGCGGCTTTGCGTGGATTGCGCGATGGCAGCGACCTGATTATCGATGTCGTCCAGATTGGCCTGCGTGCCAAACGCCAGGTCCCACTTCTGCAGGTATGAGGTGTACCCCAATTTGGGAATCGGTTTGTCGCTGCCCGGCGTCGGCCAGTCGTAGCGGAAGAAATGAGTGCCGTCTTTGGCCTTGTCGACCAGGCCACGGATGACGTAGACGCCATTGGCATCCTTGGCGTCGGAAAAGTTCTTGCCGATGTCGAGGTCCTTGTCGGACCAGAACACGCGCACGTAGGACGAGTTGTAACCGAAGAAGTAACTGGCCTTGTCGTACTGCAGACTCTTCAGGACTTTGAGCGCGCGATCACGAGCGTCCATGTCGCCAGGCGCGGAAGCGTCGTAGATCGGCTTGATCGCCGCCTCGCCAATCTGCTGATAGTTTTTCAGCGACAGTTTGCGTTCCTCAAGCAGCAGCGCGCGAGTTTGCTCCACTTCCTGAGTGGCGAGCTTTTGCAGCACGACCCAGGTGATGCAGCTGATGACCGCAGCCAGCAGCAGGCTTGGAATGATGGCAAGGAGAATGACCTTGCGGCGTAGATTCAACGTCACGACTATTTCCTTGTATGCAGGAAGTATCATTTTTGATGATAAAAAATGACCAATAGCTCTTGTAGTTAATGGTCGCGGGACGACAGCTTCACCTCACCGTATCGCAGGTTCGGGCCAGATCTTTAGGATCCTATTTATATAAATTACAGGCGAAATATGTCACAAGGCTAGTATTCGATTTCAGGATCGATAACCGTGATGGAAAGCCTTCGACTATTGCTTTGAATGATGTTTTAAGCGCGGGATGCGGCGGCTTTTACCCTGCGCGATGACCGCCGTTTCAGGGAGAAATATGATGGTCTGGCGTTTTGAAACGGCCAATCACTGCCAAGGCGCCGGATCACCAAAGAGCTGACCTTGCACACCCTTGATGCCCATTTCTGCCAGCACCTGATGCTCCCCGGCGGTCTCGACGCGCTCGGCAATCAATGGCAGATCGATGCTGTGCGCGGCCCGCTGCACAGCCTCGATGAACAGGCGTTTATGGTTCTCCTGATCGATGGCCCGGATGTAACTGCCATCGATCTTCAGATACGCCAGCCCCAGATGCGCCAGATTACCGATGATGCTGAAACGCCCGCCAAAGTGCTGCAGCGCCAATGAGAAGCCCGCCTCTTGCAACCGCCGGGTCAGTTTTTCCAGCAGCGCCTGCTCCGGCAACTGCGCTTCGCCGATTTCCAGCGTCAGGCGCGGCCCCAGCCCAGGCTGTGCACGCAATGCTTCAACGATTCGGGTGAACGCTCCGGAGTCATTCAGCGTCGCTGCCGAAAGATTCAACGCCAGACGCTGGTCGTGCGTCTGCAGATGCTGAAGCACCTGCTCGAGCATCAACAGATCATGCCGGGACGACCAGCCAAAGCGCTCGAGCCACGGCAGGAAGCGCCCGGCGGGAATCGTCTGGCCATGCGCATCGACCACGCGGGAAAGCACTTTGTAATGCAGCACCTGGCTGGGCTCTCTGGCATCGACCACCGGCTGAAAAAACAGCTCAAAGCGACCGTGGGTCAAGGCCCCGTCCAGCAATCGATGCCAGGCATGATGGTCTTCGCCCAGATCGCCAATTGCGCCACGTTCAATGCAGCACCACGTAGGATCGCCGCCCGCTTCGGCCTGCGACAGCGCCTGATCGGCCAGCCCCAGCAGGATCAGCGACGAGTCACCGGGGCTGTACGGCGCAAGTCCCATGTACGCCACAGGCGCAACATCGCAGGCACCGGTCGTTTCGAGGCTGTGCAGCGATGTTTCAAGGTTGTGGGCGAGTTGCAGGGCATCCTCGCGCACCATGCCGGGCGCAAGTACCGCGAACTCACCGCCCCGAATGCGGCTGACAAGGTTGCGCGTCTGTGCAAAGGGCTCGCACTGGCGCACCAACAGCTCAGCGACCGCGACGATGAGAGCGTCGGCGTGCTGGCCACCCTGGCGCTCGTTCAGCCCGGCCAGATCCTTGACCCGCAGCAGCAGTAGATAACCGGCGCGGCTGTCCTCCAGCTGGCTGACACGTGCAGTGAGCTGCATATCGAAATAGCGCCTGTTGGACAGGCCGGTGAGGCTGTCCTGATAAGACTCGACACGCAGCTGCTCGCTGCGCTCGGTGCTCTCCTCGAACAGCGCCTTGAGCTTCTCGACCATCTGGTTCATCGCCTGAACCACACGGCGCAGCTCTGGTGTGCGCGGCAGCTCGGGCGAGGTGAGAAATTCACGACGGCCGATCGCCTGAGACTGCGCCACCATGTAGTCCAGAGGTTTTAGCTGGCGACGCAAGAGCAGCCCGCCCGCCAACGCACTGACGACGCCGCAGGCGACCAGCCAGCCGAGGCTGCCGAGCGCGCTTTGCCACAGCTTGGCCAGCGCGAACATGGGATGGCTGACCACTTCCACTCTCGCCATCTGCTGCCAGCCCCGGCTCACGATGGCTTCCCCGGCGCCAGGCTCGAGCCCTATCGCATCGACGAACCATTTCGGTACATCCTGAATGCCGGTCGCCGCGCGGCGTTCGACGATTGCAGCGCCGCTCGCCAGATCGACCACACGAATGCTGGCGTAATAGCCGCTGTCGAAGATCGACGTCACCATCAGCTCGATCATTGCCGGGTCGTCGACGTTGGCGCTGAGCGACAACGCCAGCGAGGTGGCGGCGTCCTGCGCGTGGGAACGCAACTGGTTGACGTACTGCGCCCTGGAGCTTTCCAGGCTGACGACGAAGCCGCCGGCGAAGGCGACCACCAGAAACAGACAGATAGCAATGAACAGCTGCTTGAACAGTGACATCAGTGCTCCTCATTCCCAGGCTCGGTCGGGAAGCCTTCGGCGCCCATTTTTTTCAGTACGTCCTGCCAGCGCGACAGACGTTTGCTGTCACCTGTTTTTTTATTGCCCTGCGCGCCAGGCAGCCACACGCCTTGCGCGTTGAAGGCGTATACCGGCAACAGATCCGGGCGCTCGCTGGCAGGTTTGATGTCGTTGATCAGGCTGTCGAGCACCAACGGCACCGCGTTCGGGCTCGAATAGTAGGTCAGCACCATGTGGGCGCGGTTCAGGCGCAGCGCCTTGACGTAGGTAATCAGCAGTTTCTCGCCCGGAACACCCAGTCGGCGGAGGCTGAAATATTTGGCGATGGCGTAGTCTTCGCAGTCACCGGCGCCCTTGATCAAGGATTCGACAGGCGTGGCCCAGTAATCGACCTCATGCCACAGGTCGCTGTCTTCTTCGTAGCGCAGCTGCTTGTTGAAGAACTGATTCACCACAGCCAGCTTGTCCATTTCACTGACCTGCTTCTCGGTTGCCAGCAGATCCTGCCAGGCATCGATGCGTTGCCGTCCGGCCCCCGACGGCCCATACAAGGTTTCGGCGCGGCGACTGATTTCGGAAAAATCCCAGTCGGCGGCGAGGTAACCCACATACGCCATGCACATCGTCGCCAGCGCGAATAGCAGCCGACTCCGGAAGCGCTTATGGGCTGGACGTACTGCCAATTTTTTTATCCATCTGGCAGGCGGGTAACTCAGGCGATGGTGAGCGGTCGGCGGGCAAAAGACAATGGCGTCTTGAGATCACCGACCGAGCGCATCATGGCTTGCGCTTGCGCGGCCCGGTGTTGAACGCAGGCACCTTGCGCACCGGCTTGACGTCAGGCGCCTGGGCCACGGATTCACCGCTGTCGACCCACTTGCCGAGATTGCGCTTACCGCCACCGCCGCTGGCTTTGGGTTTCTTCGGCTTCTTCGGTTTTTTCAGGATCGCCCCGGTGGCATCTGTGGCGGGAACGCGATGCTCGGGTTCGAAATCCGGTTCTTCCTTGCGTTGCAGCGTCTGACGCGTCAGCACCTCGATCGCGCTGAGCAACTCGACCTCGTCCGCACACACCAGCGAAATCGCCTCGCCGGTCTGGCCTGCGCGCCCGGTTCTGCCGATGCGGTGAACGTAATCCTCGGCCACGATCGGCAGATCCAGGTTAACGACGGTTGGCAGGTCGTCGATGTCCAGGCCACGTGCCGCGACATCAGTGGCCACCAGAATCTGCACTTCACCTGCCTTGAAACGGTCCAGCGCACGCTGGCGAGTGGCCTGCGGCTTGTCGCCGTGAATGCCATCGGCGTTGATGCTCAGGCCTTGCAGGCGGTCCACCAGCTGATCGACGCCAACGCGGGTTTTGGCGAACACCAGCACCTGGCTCCAGCGCAGTTTCTTGAGCAGATGGATGAACAGCTCGCTCTTGCGCTTCTTGTCCACCGGCACGACCCACTGCTTCACCGAAGACGCCGCGACGTTACGCGGGCTGACCTCGATGCTCAGCGGATTGTCGAGCATCTGGCCGGCCAGGAGGCGGATCGGGTCCGAGAAAGTCGCTGAAAACAACAGCGTCTGGCGGCGTTTGGGCAATGCGGCGTAGATGGCGCGCAGCTCTTCTGAAAACCCGAGATCGAGCATACGGTCGGCTTCATCGAGGATCAGCGTCTGAACCTGAGAAAACTTCACAGCGTTCTGACGATGCAAGTCCAGCAAGCGACCGGGCGTGGCCACCAGCACGTCGACACCACGGCGCAGTTTCATCATCTGCGGGTTGATGCTGACGCCGCCGTACACCGCGTAGGTGGCCAGAGGCAAATGCTCGGCGTATTGGCGAATGGCTTCGTGGACCTGTTCGGCGAGTTCACGCGTGGGCACCAGCACCAGCGCGCGGACCGAGTTGGCAGCGACTTTCGGCCCTTCCATGGTCAGGCGTTGCAACAGAGGCAGCGCGAAGCCCGCTGTCTTGCCGGTGCCGGTCTGGGCGGCGGCCATCAGGTCGCGGCCTTCGAGCACGGGAGGAATTGCCTTGGCCTGAACGGGGGTTGGCGTCTGGTAGCCGAGTGTTTCGAGAGCACGCAGCAGGGGTTCGATCAGGCCAAGAGAGGCGAATGTCATTTGATTACCGTTGAAAAAAGGTCAGCGCACAGGTCTGGTGAAAGACAATGGCGCGCAGTTTACCCTTTCTGCAGCGGTTTCTGCTTGCGCCACTGCGGCAGGCCGATCAGCACCACGGCGCTGATGATCACGGCCATGGCCGCCGCTTCCGCCGCCCCGATGTGTTCGTCGGCGAACAGCACGCCCAGCAGGACTGCCACCGCCGGGTTGACGTAGCAATAACTGGTCGCGGCGGCCGGGCGGACGTTTTTCAGCAGATACATGTACGAGCTGAAGGCAACGATCGAGCCGAATACCACCAGATAGGCCATGACCAGCCAGCCCGACAGACCGGGCGACTGGGTCACGCGCTCCCCGCTGGCGAAGCTGCCCACCAGAAGGACTGCGCCGGCGACGAGCATTTCACAGGCGCTGGCCATCGGTCCGCCCGGCAACGGCAGGTAACGGCTCCAGACAGAACCGAACGCCCAGGTGGCGGCCGCGAAAATCACCAGTGCCGCGCCCATCGGACTGGCTTGAAGGTTGGAGCCCAGATTCAACAGCGCGATGCCCACCAGCCCGAGCAGGATGCCGGCCCACTCCAGACCGGTATTGCGATGGCCCCACATCAGACCGAACAACAAGGTGAACAGGGGCACGACGGCGACTGCCAGCGCGGCAACGCCCGACGCAACGCCCGCGTGCTCAGCCAGGGTCACGCCGCCGTTGCCACAGGCAAGTAACAGAAAGCCGATCATGCCGGCGGCTTTCCATTGCTTGAAGGTGGGCATCGGTGCGCCGCGAAACCGCATGAACGCAAACAGGATCGAGCCTGCGATGGTGAAGCGGACACCGGCCATCATCAGGGGCGGCCATGTTTCGATGCCGATGCGAATGGCCAGGTAGGTTGAGCCCCAGATCACGTAAAGCGCGAAGAAGGCACCGATGAGCAACAGCGGAAAACGGCGGGAGGCAGGCATGAAAGGCTCGAATACAGTCGTTTATTGTTGGAATGATTCTAAAAATGTCCAAGCCGCTGGCGTCAGCTACAACTGAGGTTTATTCGACCCGTACAATTTTCATCACGCGCCCACTCTGGCCTCTTCCCGGCTGAAGCCGGTCCTACAAACAACGCGCAACGTCGGTCCCACCGATTCCCGGTTAAAGCCGGTCCTGTTGACCCGCCGCGAGGCCTCGATGCTTGCTGATGGCGTCGGCAATCTTCTTCGCGGGGACTTTTTGCAGCGTGCACAGCAACTGGTGAGAGACGCCGGCGAGCCCGTGGGCATCGCGCAGTTGGTGGCCCAGGTGCAGCGTCAGGTTGGCAGCCATTTCCGCGTCGGCCATGGCCCGGTGAGCCTTGCCGGTGTGGGGCAAGCCGGCCCAGCTGGTGAGTGTGCCGAGTTTGTGGTTCGGCGCGTGGGGCAGAAGGCGCCGCGCCAGCAACATCGAGCAGGCGAAGCTTTGCACGCGGTTGCGCTTGATGCGGGAGAGCTCGAAATCCCAGAATTTCTGGTCAAACGAAGCGTTATGCGCCACCAACGGCGTCGAGCCGACGAACTCGACCACCTCGTTCATCACCCGCTCGGCGGGCGGCGCGGTGCGCAACATGCTGTTGCTGATGCCGGTCAGCGACTCGATGAAGGAAGGGATGCGCACGCCGGCATTCATCAGGCTCTGATACCGCTCCACGATCACGCCCTGCTCTACGATCACCACGGCAATTTCCGTGGCCCGGCAACTGCTGCTGGGCGATATCCCGGTGGTCTCGAAGTCGATGACGGCAATGCGTTCTTGCATGTGTGAACCTTTCTTGAATGACCAAATTGCCTGTAGGAGCGCGCTTGCCCGCAGACCGGGAGCAAACGATAGAAGCGTGTCGGCGGTCAGCTTTTGAGCAGCAACGCGCCTTCGATCGGCACATATCGGCTGGCAGCACGGATCAGCGAATTGGCCGTCAAGCCAGGCACGCCGTAAGCCACTGCCTCGACGCCATGCTTGCTGATGATGCGATCGAGCAGCAGATCGAAATCGCCATCGCCCGAGGCGAGCACGACCTCATCGACATGGGGCGCGACGTCCATGATGTCGATCGTGATGCCCACATCCCAGTCGCCCTTGGCCGAGCCGTCCGAGCGCTGAATGTAGGGTTTGAGCTTGACGGTAAAACCCAGATTTCGAAGGATTTGCTGGAATTGCTGCTGCTTGCTGTCGCCTCGATCGATGGCGTATGCATAAGCTTCGACGATCTGCCCGCGCCGACTGATGTCGGCCCACAGGGCGGCATAGTTGAAATGGCAACCATGGGCCTGACGCACGGTGTAATACAGATTTTGTACGTCGGCGAACACCGCGATCTTTCTCACCGGAACTCCTCGATGCGCTGACAAGCGACAAGGGCCCGAAAACCGGACCGGCGCTCAGTATGCCAGTTTGAGAAGTGGATTGAAGGGCTGTGTGTCAGCGTGGCAGGCAATGGCGCGGTGAAGCGTGAGCGCGAACAGCGCGCTGCGGGAGTATTGAAAAAGCGCGCTACCGGCGTTTGCGGTGGGCCAGTCAGCTGTTGTGTGCTGGTCCACTGCTATCGCGGGCAAGCGCGCTTTTTCAGTTTTGAATGACAGGATCAGCGGTCAGACGTAGGAATCGTCGTCATCGCCGCCGAAAAAGCCACCGGTGTCATTGCCGTAGTCGGTATCGGTAAAACCACCGGCGTCATTTCCCCAGGTGTCGTTACTGGTGACACGCTGCTGGTCATCGCCCCAACCGCCGTCGCCATTGCCGACATTGGTGTCGCTGGCGTGCTGGGCCGGTTCTTCCTGGATGATCTCTACGATCTCCTGCGGCTGGCTGTTGTGGTGGAACAGGCTGCTGATGCCTTCTGCGAGCATCACGCCACCCGCCACGCCGGCTGCCGTTTTCAGCGCGCCACCAAGGAAACCACTGCCGATGGGCGCAGCCGGCGCCGCTTGCGGCTGGGCGTAGCCACCTTGTGGGGGCGCGTTATACGGAGGCGGGCTGGCAGGTCCACTGTCGCGCCAGCCGCCGGCCGAAGGCTGCGGGCTGGAAGGACGCGAGAACGACGACGCCGGCTGCTGCGCCTGAGGTTCGCGCGAGCCACCGCCAAAAATGCTCGACAAGAACCCTCCGCTGCTTTGCGCTGGGGCCTGGGTCTGCGCCCTGGCGCGCTGAAGCTCGGCCTGCAGTTGTTGAATCTGCTCGTCGCGCTGGCGGCTCTGGGTTTCCAGCTGCTTGATCGCGACTTCCTGCACCAGAATCGCCTGCGCCATGTAATAAGGCGCGGCGGGCTGGCGAGTCAGGTGTTCCTTGATCAGCGCTTCGGCCTGCGCATCTCGTGGGGCCGAATCGGTTTCTGCCTGCTTGAGTTTGGTAAACAAGCCGTCGATCAGGGTTTGTTCTTCGCTGTTCATGGCGACCTCGTTAGATTGCCGTAGGAATTCTGTTGGCTGGGCGTATGCTCAGACACATTCAGTAATGGGGCTGTTCAAGTGCGTTTCAATAGAATGTAGAAAAAGTTAAGAACGCCGCCATCGCCCATCCGGTTGGCCCGTTCTGCAGCTCTACGTTACAGTGTCGGCCTGCTTCTGCCTGTGATCTTTCAATGAATCCGCTGACCATTCTTCAAGACTCGCTGTACTTTTTCCGGCGCAACTTCGCCAGCATCCTTACGCTGTGCCTGCCGCTGGTAATTCTGGAAGCCGTCACCAAACAATGGCTGGCAGTCGGGCAAAACTCGGCGACGTGGCAGTTGCTGATCGGTCTGCTGTTCTATCCGCTGTACACCGGCGCGCTGATTCTTTTTCTGGATGCGAAGACCCGCGGCGAAGCGCCGACGACACGTGATCTCTTCGCCACGACGCTGATTATGTGGCCCAAGTTTGCCGTCCTGACCATCCTGAGCACCTTGTTGATCATGGCAGGCATGTCGCTGTTCATCCTTCCCGGCGTGTGGGTGATGATCAAACTGGTGTTCTCCGAGTACCTGCTGGTCTTGCGTGGCATGGGTCCGCTTCAAGCCATGCGCGAGAGTTTCAAGATGACCCAAGGCCACGTGGTGCGCATTCTGCTTTGCGTGCTGTGCGTCTACATTCCACTGTCGGTGCTGGAAGCGGTGAGTTACTACGTGCTGCCCGAGCAACAAAGCCCGCTGCTGTCGCTGGCGGTAGACAGCACCTCGAGTTTTCTGCAGTTGTTCATCAGCGTCGTGATGTTCCGCCTGTTCATGCTGATCGACGAACCGGCGCGGTCGGCCTGAGGAACGCCCATGCCCCGTCCGACGCGTTATGCCTTGTATCTCGCGATCGCGCTGGTGCTGCTCGGCGCGCTGATCTATGACGTGACCTGGCACCCGCCGCGTCATGAGCAGATTCCTGTCAGTTGCAACGTCAAGGACGCCGCGCCGCCCACGCTGTTACCCGGCCAGGCGCTCAAGGTCATGACCTGGAACATCCAGCATCTGGCGGGCAAGCGCTACGTCTTCTGGTACGACATGGCTGACGGCAGCGGCCCGGATGAGCGCCCTACTCCCGAAGACATTGCCTACAACCTCGATGAAGTCGCGCGCGTGATTCGCGACGAGCAGCCGGACGTCGTGCTGCTGCAGGAGGTCGACGACGGCGCCAAGAACACCGGATACACCAATCAGCTCGCGCTGCTGCAGGAGCGTGTCACTGACCTTTATCCCTGCAGCACCGAGGCGTTCTATTGGAAGTCGGACTTCATCGCTGACCGGCACATCCTCGGCAGTGTCGGCATGAAGCTGGCGACCCTGAGTCGCTATCAGCTTGAAAAGGGGGAGCGCGTGCAATTGCCCTCGGCACATGGCGACCTGATCGGTCGCCTGTTCGCGCCGCGTCCGGCGCTGTTGGTGAGCTACCTGCCCATACGCGGCGGCGGGGATCTGGCGGTGATCAATACTCAGTTGAGCGAACCGCAGCCGGATGACGACACGGCGCAACGGCAGGTGCAATCCATTACCGGATTGCTGAATGCGTTCGAGCAGAGCGGCAGCCTGTGGATCAGCGGCGGCGACTTCAATTTGTTGCCGCAAGGGCAATACCCGCGCTTGCCGCCCGAGCAGCGTCAGCGCTACTCGCCCGACAGCGAGCTGCAGCCGATGTGGGACAACTTCCCGATGATTCCCAGCAACGCGGAAGCCAATGGCGACGAGCGGCGCAAGTGGTACACCCGCTTCCCCAACGACCCACGCGTCAGCGGGCCGGATCGTACGCAGGATTACCTTTTCCACAGCCAGAAACTCAAACGCGTCGATGCTCAGGTCCGTCAGGCGGACACATTGCTGATCTCCGACCATCTGCCGGTGATCGCCCGTTTTTTGCTGCCCGCCGGAAAATAACGGCTTATCTGGCTGACGCCTCCGTGCCGCAGAGCGGAATCACTTCCTCGGCTTGACCCGTGCCGTTGGCTCAGCCACCAGCGGATCGTCCGGCCAGTAATGTTTGGGATAACGCCCCTTCAGGTCCTTCTTGACCTCGGCGTAGGTGTTGCGCCAGAAACTGGCGAGGTCCTGGGTGACTTGCACGGGGCGTCGGGCGGGCGAGAGCAGATGCAGTTTGACGATCTGCCGGCCATTGGCGATGCGTGGCGTGTCCGCCAGACCGAACAGCTCCTGCAGGCGCACCGCCAGAATGGGCGGGTGTTCACTGTAATCCAGGCGCACCGATGACCCGGATGGCACGCTGAGGTGATGCGGCGCCTGTTCGTCCAGGCGCTGCGGCAGCGGCCATGGCAGTAGATTATGCAGGATCGACGACAAGTCGAGGTTGCCGAAATGGCTCAACCGCGTGACCTTTCCCAGATACGGCAGCAGCCATTGTTCCAGGCGTTCCAGCAGGGCTTCGTCGCTGACGTCCGGCCATTCGCTGGTGCCCGGCTTCTCCAGATCGAGTTGGCGCAACAGTCCGACCCGCGCCTGCCATTGCCGCAGTTCTGGCGTCCACGGCAGCATTTCCAGCCCCTTGCGTCGCACGAGGGCAAGCAGCGCCTGGCCGCGTGCCGAATCATCCAGCCCGGTCAGCGGCTCGCGGCTGATGATCAATTCGCCGGCCTTGCGCTGACGCTCAGCGCGAAACACACCCTCGCGCTCGTCCCAGTCCAGTTGGTCGAGCTGAGTCACCTGTTCGGCGAGCACTGAATCGAACAGCGCAGGATCGAACTCGGCCGCCAGATAGATCCGTTCTTCGCGCTGGCCTTGCCGACTGCCCAGATCGGCAATCACCAGCCACGGCTCTTTCATCAGCGCATCCGGCTCGCCGAATAGCGCCGCACGCCCATTGGCCAGACGGTATTCTGCGCCACCTTCGCGTCGCTGACGGGCAACCCGGTCGGGATAAGCCAGCGCGAGCAAGGCGCCAAGCCAGCGAGGATGATCGGGATCGGCGACGACCTGCTCAGGCGGGCGTCTGAGGTAACCACGGTATTGTCGCGAAAGCTGCCTGGCACGCTGCACGCCTCCCTGCGCACCCCGCGCTGCACGCTCAGTTCCGGCGAGCAGGGTCAGCCTGCTGTGTAGATCGGCGCCGGCACCGCGCAAGATATCGCGTTCCCCCAACAGCGCCGCGACGTCGCACGCCAGCGCGCCAAGCCCCAGCTCCTGACCGCGCAACAGTAAATGAGCGATGCGCGGGTGGGCGGGCAATTCCGCCATCGCCTGTCCGTGGGCGGTGAGTTTCCAGTCTTCGCCCGACGTGCGAACCAGCGCACCGAGTCCCGCCAGCAAATCACGGGCTTGCGCATAGGCCGCCGCCGGTGGAGTGTCCAGCCAGGCCAACTGGACAGGCTCTACGCCCCAGCGCGCCAGTTGTAGCGCCAGCCCAGCGAGGTCGGCTTGAAGGATTTCCGCCGTGCCATAGGCCGCCAGCTGATCGTGCTGCGCTTCAGACCACAGGCGATAACACACGCCCGGCTCCAGACGCCCTGCCCGGCCCGCCCGCTGAGTAGCGCTGGCCCGGGAAATGCGCTGGGTATCCAGACGCGTCATGCCACTGCCCGGATCGAAGCGCGGAACACGCGCCAGGCCGGCATCGACCACCACACGCACGCCGTCGATGGTCAGGCTGGTTTCGGCGATATTGGTCGCCAGCACCACTTTGCGCATGCCCTTGGGTGCGGGCTCGATCGCTGCGCGCTGGGCGTTCAGATCCAGTTCGCCATGCAGCGGGCACAGCATCACGTCGCTGCGCTCGCCCAACGCGTCGGCCAGCTGCTGATTGACCCGCCGTATTTCTGCTTGCCCGGGCAAGAACACCAGCAGGCTGCCTGACTCATTGCCCAACGCATCGAGGACTGTCTGCACCACCCGTGGCTCAATGAATTCGCCCGGCACGAAAGGTCGCCCCCACTGCATGGTCACCGGAAACATGCGCCCTTCGCTGCTGACCACCGGGGCGTCGTCGAGCAGGCTCGACAGCCGCTCGCCTTCGAGCGTGGCTGACATCAATAGAATCTTCAGCGCTTGCTCATCGCGAAACAGCGCGCGGCCATTGAGGCTGAGCGCCAGCGCGAGATCAGCGTCCAGGCTTCTTTCATGGAATTCATCGAATATCAGCAGGCCCACGCCCTCAAGCGAAGGATCGTCCTGCAGGCGGCGGGTGAGAATGCCCTCGGTGACCACTTCGATGCGCGTGTCGGGGCCAACCTTGCTGTCGAGCCGGATGCGGTAGCCCACGGTCTGCCCCACGCGCTCCCCAAGCTCCGAAGCCAGACGCTCGGCTGCGGCTCGCGCGGCGAGGCGTCTGGGTTCGAGCATCAGAATGCTTTGCCCCTGCAGCCAGGGTTCGTGCAGCAGAGCGAGCGGCACGCGCGTGGTCTTGCCCGCGCCGGGTGGCGCTTCAAGCACGGCTTCGTCACGTTCGGCGAGGGCCTGGCGCAAGGCAGGCAAGACGGCATCAATGGGCAGAGAATTCATGGCGGCTCCAGAAACAGGCTGCCGATTATACGGAGGCGGCCGCTGCTTTGTTTGCCGTGACAACGAACCGTCGCGCAACTCGGATAGTCTTATTGATTAGGCATTTGCCTTGTATAGTTGCGACTTCCTCTGAGGAGATCCCCATGCGCATTCCTTCGCGTTTGATCGGCGGCGTTCTGGTTGCCAGCCTTCTGACTCAGCTGACCGCTTGCGGCAGCATCTTTTATCCTGACCGTCGTGGACAGATTCAAGGCAGCGGCCGGATGGACCCGGCAATCGTCGTCCTCGATGCCATCGGTCTGCTGTTCTACATCATCCCCGGCGTGATTGCCTTCGGCGTCGACTTCGCCACCGGCGCGATCTACCTGCCAAGCGGCAAGCAGGCGCAGATCGATCCCGAGAAGCTCGAACCGGCGGTTCGCACCGACGGCACAGTCGACAATGCCAAGCTGCAGGCCATCATTCAGACCGAACTGGGCCGCACGCTGCCACTGGACGATCCGCGTCTGATCCAGCACAAAGGCAGCACCGAGCAACTGGCGTCGCTGGGCCTGGTGCCCTCCGCCTGATGCATCAACGTTCTGACAAGGAAGCACCATGAGCAGCAGCCCCGAACACGCCCGGTTATTGCGGCTGGCGACGCGAGCTTCACTGGCCGTTGCCAGCGTCCTGATCATCAGCAAGGCGGTGGCATGGTGGCTGAGCGGATCGGTCAGCCTGCTTGCGGGCCTGACGGATTCCCTGCTCGACGGGGCGGCGTCATTTCTGAATCTGCTCGCGGTGCATTACGCGCTTCGCCCTGCCGACGACGATCACCGATACGGTCACGGCAAAGCCGAAGCGTTGTCTGGCATGGCGCAATCGCTGTTCATTGCCGTCAGTGCATTTCTCATCGGATTTCAGGCGATCCAGCGCATCCAGCACCCGCAAGCGCTCAGTGCTCCGGGCCTGGGCGTGTTGGTGATGTTGCTGTCGATCGTGTTGACCCTCGGCCTGCTGGCGCTGCAACACAAGGTGGTCAAGGAGACGGGCTCGGCGGCGATCAGGGCCGACTCGCTGCACTATCGCTCGGATCTACTGCTTAACTTCAGCATCATGCTGGCCCTTGGGCTGGCGTACGTCGGCTATGCGCAACTGGATGCTTACTTCGGTCTGGCGATCGCGTTCTACATCCTTTGGAGCGCGGTTTCCATTGCCCGGGAGACGGTTTCGGTGTTGATGGACGCCGAACTGCCAGCGGATGTCAGCGCGCGCATGCTGGCGCTGGCCGAAAGCGTGCCCGGCGTGCTGGGCGCACATGACCTGCGCACGCGGATATCCGGGAATCACTGGTTCGTGCAATTGCATCTGGAGCTGCCGGGCGCATTGACCCTGACCGCCGCCCATGAGCTGTGTGAGCAGGTCGAGAATGCCATTCGCGGCGAATACCCCAAAGCCGAAGTGCTGGTTCATGCCGACCCGCAGGAAGTCGTGAAGCGGGGCAACAGTCCAGTCTTGAACTGATGCCGGTCCGCTTCACATCATCAAGCGTGCTTACTGCTGAACGCTGTATCCACGCCCGGCGTAACAACTCGCCATCGCCTGCCGGTACAGCCCGAGCACTTCCGGCGCTGGCTGATAGGTAGCCGTAGCGGGATCGAAGTTGCTCTGCTGCACGGCGTAGCGGTAGCAATCGTAGCGATCCTGCTCGATCTGCTGCTGGGTCTGGCCGTTGGACGGGTAAGCGATCACGTCATAAGGACCGCCCTGCTGCGGCGCCTGCTCAGGCGAATACACCGGCTCGACGTTCTGCGGCGGCTCGGCCACGACATACTCCTGAGTGCTTTGCTCATAGGTGTAGTAGGTGCCTGCGGCCAGGAAGAACAGCGCGCTGCCCAGCCAGACCTGCTGCGCGTAATCGGGCAGGTAGCGCACACGAACGCCCCGCGGCGGCGCGACCACAATGTAGCGCGGGCCCTGCGGGCGATACCAATAGCCGCCTGAATAGAAGTAGTCGCTGCCGTGATAGGGCACACGTGAGTAGCCGCCCGGAATGCGGTCTATCTCATAACCGGGGCGATAACGCGGGCCGGATCCCCAACCCTCGTTATGGCCACCCGGTGGTCTGCCGCCCTGCCAGTTGCCGTTATCGGGACGACGGTCGCCGCCTCGCCACGGGCTGTCTCGCGGCAGGTCGCGGTAGAAGCCCTGACGCGGCTCTTGAGTCTGCACCGCTGTATCAGGTCGGCTCTGGATGGGCAGATTGCTCTGACGATCCTGAAGTTGACGCTGTTGCAACTGCTGTTGCTGCTGGCGCTGTTGCTGCTGCAACTGTTGCTGGCGTTGTTGCTGCAATTGATCCTGACGCTGTTGATTGCGTTCGCGATCCTGCTGCTGGCGCTGTTGATCGAAGCGCTCTTGCTGGTTCTGCTGGATCTGCCGTTGCTGCTGCAACTGTTCCTGCTGGCGCTGCTGCTGATACTGCTGTTGCTGCTGCTGGCGCTGCTGTTGCTGACGCTGTGAATCCTCGTTGAAGCTACGCTGCTGGTTCTGTTGCTGCTGACGCTGCATCTCGAACCCGCGCTGTTGCTGCTGACGTTGTTGCTGTTGCTGTTGATTGTTATCGTCCGCCAGCACCTGAGCACTGATGCTCAAGGCCAAGAGACTGACACCTGTCAAACGCCAGATGCGCATGTTCATGCTTTCCTCACTGCGGCGCGGATACCTGTGGATAGGACTGCATTCTGGGTGCGCCGTTCGCCGCACTCTATCAGCGTGCCGCATGAAACTGTAGGCGTGAGCTTGCCTGAAATCTGTCGACCCAGGCCGTCGCAGGCACGTCACGCTCAAGGGGCAGGCGTTTGGGCCTCGGCGGTTATCGCAGGCACAAAAAAAGAGGGCTCATTGGCCCTCTCTTGGAGACTTCGTCCTGGCTCGACGCTTTTGACGCCGGCTCACCTCGCATCGTCTTCTGGACATTGCGCAGCCCGGTGGCCTGGTCAACCCTGTCGGGCTGGAGGCCGCGGCTGGCCTGATTCGGCGGGCCGCGCTGGACGCTATGTCCGGGCAGTGATTGTGGTTAAAAGAATAGGCCTGACCGGGCGACAGCGGATTGCGAATGTTGCTGATGAAAACACCACTTGCGCAATTTTTCACTTCGGATGAATAATTCAGCGCAATCGATCTCATAAAGGTGCTTATAGTGAGCAAGCTCGACAGATATGACTTGAGTATTTTGGCCGAATTGCAGCGCGATGCGCGCATCTCCAATCAGGAGTTGGCCGAACGCATCGGGCTGTCCCCTTCGCCCTGCTCACGACGCGTGAAACAGCTGGAGGACGACGGTTACATCGAGCGTCAGGTGGCGTTGCTGGATCGCAAGAAACTGGGCCTGAGCCTGACCGCTTACGTGCTGATCGGCATGGACCGCCATACACCCGACCGATTCGAGAATTTTGAACAGCACATCCGCAACCTGCCACAGGTGCTGGAATGCAGCCTGGTCACAGGCATCGACGCTGATTACCAGTTGAAGGTCGTGGTCCCGGACATGGATCACTACCAGAAATTTCTGCTCGGGCATCTGACCCGCATCGATGGGGTCACCAGCGTGCGTTCCAGTTTCGTGCTCAATCAGGTGCTGGCGAGCACCGAGCTACCCTTAGTGCATCTGCGCGGCGGGTAGGCCCGATTCACCGGAGACATACGATGGAACCCGAGGTGTTCGAAGAGTGGATGATGACCATCCTGGTGACGGTTCTCATCGGTTTCATGTGTTTCATCGTCTGGGACCTGGCGAAGAAATCCAGGGCTGGACGCTTCGGCACGATGATCCTGTTCGGCGTGCTGGGGTTGGGCGTGCTGGCTTTCGTGATCAAAAGCGTGGTGATTGCGTATATCGAGCAGCACAAGTGATCGAGCTGGGCCCTGTAGGAGCGCGCTTGCCCGCGATATCGTTTGATCTGACACATCCGCCTTGTCTGACACACTGCAATCGCGGGCAAGCGCGCTCCTACGGTTGAACGGTGGACGCTACAACTTTGCCGGCACTTCCCGCCACTGCCCCTGATCCAGCCCGTCGATGCTCCAGTCACCGATGCGCACGCGCACAAGCCGCAAGGTGGGCAGACCGACGGCTGCGGTCATCCTGCGCACCTGCCGGTTGCGGCCTTCCCTGATGATCAGCTCCAGCCAACTGGTCGGCACGCTCTTGCGGAATCGCACCGGCGGATTACGCGGCCACAGCTCGGGTTCTTCCAGCTGCCGCGCCTGTGCCGGCAACGTCGGGCCGTCGTTCAATTCCACGCCGCTGCGCAGTTTGTGCAGTTGCTCCTCGCTGGGCTCGCCCTCCACTTGCACCCAATACGTTTTCGCCAGTTTGTGCTTCGGGTCAGCAATGCGCGCCTGCAATTGACCATCATTGGTCAGCAGCAACAAGCCTTCGCTGTCCCGGTCAAGGCGGCCTGCTGGATAGATGCCGGGGATATCGATGAAATCCTTGAGCGTCGCGCGGCCCTCGCCATCGCTGAACTGGGTCAGTACGTCGAACGGTTTGTTGAACAGGATCAGGCGGGGTTCGGCAGGCGGCGCTTTCGAGACGCGGCGAGGAGCGCCGGAGCGGTCAGGCGCGGGGCGGCGGTGAACGGGACGTTGATTGCGGGGCATGGGGACTCGAAACGGCGTAAGCGAAAATACAAAGGGCCACTTTAGTGGCCCTTGTCCTGAATGACCATCAGCGGAATGGCGGTTCGTCGAAACTGCGCAGCTTGCGCGAGTGCAGCGAATTGAGCTGAGTGCGCATCAGGTCCAGCGCGGCGATGCCGATCTTCAGGTGCTGAGTGACGGCGCGCTCATAGAACGCGTTGGCCGAGCCCGGCAGCTTGATTTCGCTGTGCAGCGGTTTGTCGGAAACGCAAAGCAGCGTTCCGTACGGCACCCGCAGGCGATAGCCCTGAGCCGCGATCGTGCCGCTTTCCATGTCCACCGCCACAGCGCGGGACAGGTTGATGAGCGGTCGCTCCTGCGCCCAGCGCAATTCCCAGTTGCGATCGTCGTACGTCAGCACGGTGCCGGTGCGCAGACGCTTCTTGAGGTCGTCGCCACGTTCGCCCGTCACCTGCGCGGCTGACTCCTGCAACGCCAGCTGCACCTCAGCGAGGGCCGGAATCGGGATGTTTGGCGGCAGCACCCGGTCCAGAATGCCGTCGCGGCGCATGTAAGCGTGGGCCAGTACATAGTCGCCGATGGTTTGCGACTGACGCAGTCCGCCGCAGTGGCCGATCATCAGCCAGCAATGTGGCCGCAGCACCGCCAGGTGATCGGTGATGTTCTTGGCGTTGGAAGGGCCGACGCCGATGTTCACCAGGGTCACGCCGTGACCGTCTTCGGCGATCAAGTGGTAGGCAGGCATCTGATAGCGGTGCCAGACCACACTGGAAACGATGGCCTGAGCCTCGCCATGATCCATGCTCTTGTCGACGATAACGTTGCCCGGCAGAACCATCTTTACGAAGCGCGGATCGTCGCGCAGTTTTTCCAGGCCATGAACGATGAACTGGTCGACGTAGCGGTGGTAGTTGGTCAGCAGAATCCAGGGCTGCACATGACGCCAGTCGCTGCCGGTGTAATGCACCAGACGGCGCAGCGAGAAATCGACGCGTGCAGCATCGAACAGCGCCAGTGGCAGCGGATCGGTATTGGCCCAGTCGTACAGACCGTCGGCAATGCCATCGGTGGCCGCCGAAAGGTCGGTGCTCGGGAACACCCGTGCCAGCGTGGCGGCGGTCACGCCGGTGCCGGCCAGTTCGTCGCCCTGCTCGACCACATAAGGATAGGGAATATTCTGCTCGCTGACGCCCACTTCGACCGTGACGGTGAAGTCGTTCATCAGCGGAACGAGCTGTTCGATCAGGTATTTACGGAATGCGGCCGGGTGCGTGACGGTGACGCTGTATGTGCCGGGCAGCTGCACCTTGGCGTAAGCGCGGGTGGTGAGCGGTACTTCGCCGTGGCAGTGATAGGTCAAGCGCAATTCCGGGTAGCGGAACAACAGACGCTCAGCGGCGTCGGGCTCAACGCGGTCTTTCAGGTAGCGCTTGAGGGCCTGGCTCAGCGCGGTGGTTGCACGTGCGTGCAGCTCGGCAAGCCGGTCCACGGCTTGCTCGGCGGTTTCTACGACAATAAAAGCTTCGGTCACGATACGCATCCTTCTGATCTTGCAAGGCACCATCTTGCCTGCAACGGCAAGGGAAGGCACGACAAGCTTAGCGAATCATGCTTTTGATTCTGGCCGGAGGCCATAGCGCTCTGGCTTGCCGACGATCTGCCGGGAACCGGCAGCAAAGCCTGGCGATCTCGCTGTGCCAGACACACCGCATTCGCGACCGTCGAAACCTCCGATTGCTCCCGCAGCGACCGCGTACACCCAGTTAAACCTGCGGTGACGATCTGTCCACCAGTGCCTCGACATTCACCCCTCGCGGCAGCGCGCCATACACCCGCCCCGGCTGTTCGATACGACCGGCGATAAAGCCATCACTGACCGCCGAATTGCCGGCCTCAAGCAGCAGCTTCGCCTGCAAACCCACCGCAATATCCTCCGTCAGTTGCCGGGCGCGATACTGAATATCGCTGGTGTCCTGAAACGCTGCTTTCAGCCGATCGATGTGCGCTGCCAGTCGTGGGTCGCCATGACCGTCGCCCAACTCGTCAAACAGCGCATCGAGCACGCCCGGCTCCTTGGACAGTGCGCGCAGCACATCCAGGCACTGCACGTTGCCCGAACCTTCCCACGTCGAGTTGACCGGGGCTTCCCGGTAAAGACGCGGCAGGATGGTGTCTTCGACGTACCCCGCGCCGCCCATGCACTCAGCGGCTTCGTTGATCATCGCGGGCGCGCGCTTGCAGATCCAGTATTTGCCCACAGCCGTGACCAGCCGGGCAAAGCGCGCCTCGTGAGGATCGTCCAGCCGTTCAAGTGAGCGGCCCATGCGCAAGGTCAGCGCCAGCGCCGCTTCGCTCTCCAGCGCCAGATCGGCCAGCACGTTCTGCATCAGTGGCTGCTCGCTGAGCAGACGGCCGCTGACGCTCCGGTGCGCGCAGTGGTGCGTCGCCTGAGTCAGCGCCTGACGCATCAGCGCACTGGAACCGTTCATGCAGTCGAAACGGGTCATGGCGACCATCTCGATGATCGTCGGCACGCCCCGCCCTTCTTCGCCGACCATCCACGCCAGGGCGCCGCGGAACTCCACTTCGCTGGACGCGTTGGACCAATTGCCGAGCTTGTTTTTCAGCCGTTGAATGTAGAACTCGTTGCGCGTGTCGTCCGGCCGATGACGTGGCAAAAGGAAGCACGTCAGCCCCTTGTCAGTCTGCGCCAGCGTGAGAAACCCGTCGCACATCGGCGCGGAGCAGAACCACTTGTGGCCCACCAGTTCATACGCCTGCCCGGGCCCCGGCTGGCCGACCGGGTAAGCGCGCGTGGTATTGGAGCGTACATCCGAGCCGCCCTGCTTCTCGGTCATGGCCATGCCGATCGTCGCGCCCGCCTTATGAGCGATGCCGACGTTGCGAGGGTCGTATTCGGTGGCAAGGATCTTGGGCAGCCAGACGTCGGCCAGCTCCGGCTGCAAACGCAAGGCCGGGACGCTGGCGAAGGTCATGGTCAACGGGCAGCCGCTGCCGGCCTCGGCCTGGGTGTGCAGATACGTCATCGATGCGCGAGCGACATGGGCGCCTTCACGCGGATCGGTCCAGGGCAATGAAGGAAGACCGTGCTCCACGGCCGTCTGCATCAACTGGTGATACGCCGGATGAAACTCCACCAGATCGATGCGATGACCATACCGGTCATGGCTGGCGAACACCGGTTTGTTCTGATTGGCGAGAAACCCCGCTGCCATGAGCGGTCCACCGGCCAGCGCGCCGTAAGCATCGATCTTCGCCTGCGCCCAGCCGGCCCCGAAGCGCCGCGACCACTCCTGCAACGGCAGGTCGACCCGGTAGAGGTTGACGCCATCGAGCGAAGGCGGCTGGTTGGTGACTTCATGGGTCTCGGCGAACTGATGCAGATTCATGAGGCGACTCCGGTCCGGTCAACGCGCAGCGAGCGCGGATGCCCGCCAGTGAATCACGCACCTGATGACGAAAAAAGTGCCATAGCCGACTAAATGACGGCGCCTTTGCCTTGTTCGCCCTTGCCGAGACAGCCTGGCGGGTGCCTTCACGTCACTGGCGCTGTCGCCCGCTGAACGTCCAGGCTGAGGCGGAACTGACTGCCGTTGCCCAACTCGGATTGATGGCTCAGGCGCCCGCCCTGCAGCTCGATCAGCTGTCGACAAATGGCCAGACCGATGCCCAGCCCGCCGTATTCGCGAGTCGTCGAGCCATCGACCTGGAAGAAGTTCGCGTACAGCGTTTCATCGTCCAGGCGGCTGAAACCAATCCCGGTGTCGATCACGTCAATCATCAACCGCGTGCGCTGCCTGTCGACGTACTGAGCGTTCACACGCACCCGGACCGAACCGGTCTTGGTGAACTTGATGGCATTGTCCAGCAGGCATTCCAGGCACTGACGCAGCTTGAGCGCGTCGCCTTCCAGGCTGTCCGGCAATTCCTCATCCAACTCGATGGTCAGGGTCAGCGCTTTGCTGCGCGCCAACGGCTCGAACGTGCTGCGCAGTTGAAACAGCAAGTGGCGCAGGCTGAATGCCTCGTTCTGCACCGTGATTCGCCCGGCCTGCAGCTCGGTCAGGGTGAGGATGCCGTTGACGATGCCCATCATGTTCTGCGCCGAGTCGGCAGCGGTCTGGCGGTAAAGCTCGATCTCGCCCTGAGCGCCGTCGATCTGCATCAGCTCGAGCGAGCCGATGACGCCATTCATGGGCGTGCGCAGTTCGTGAGTCAGCGTGGCGAGAAACTCATCCTTCAAGCGGTTGCTGACGGCCAACTGTTGATTAAGCTTTTCCAGATCCCGGCTCGACTGCTCCATCAACTGCGCCTGACGATCGCGCATGGTGTTGATGCGGTCCGCCAGCGCCAGCGACAGCAGCGCCACCTCGACCACCGAGCCGATCTGGCTGGCGTACATCGTCCAGAAATTGTTCGGCAGACTGCCCAGCAACATCGTCGCGTTGATCACCCCGCCCGTGAGGAAGGCTGACCAGGCGAAGACAAAGTACCGCGCCACTCGCCGCCCCTTGAGCCAGGCGACGATGCCGATCAACAGAATGACCGGCGTGAACAGCAACACCAGCCCGGTGACCAGACGCAGCGCGATGCCGTAATCAAGCGCCAGTGACAGGGTCATGATCAGCGCTGCACAGGCCATCATCAGCAGCAAGGGCACATCGAGCCAGCCGCCGAGCGTTGGCGTCTGCAGAAATTTGCGGGCGAACTGGCTGGCGAAGAGGATCGCTGCCGCAATCAGAAAGGTCGTGGACGTGTTGGCCCACCACGGGTTGTCCGGCCAGAGAAACTCGATCCCCGCGCCATTGACCGATACTTGGTACAGGCCGAAACACGTGATGTAGAGGATGTAATAAAGGTAACTGGCGTCGCGCACGCTCAGGTAGATGAACAGGTTGTAGATCAGCATCACGGCCAGCACGCCGTAGATCATCCCCAGCACATAGAGCCGCGACGGCTGCTCCTCGATGTAAGCGTGGCTGGCCCACAGATTCAGCGGCGCCTGGACCGAGCCGTGGCTGGCGACGCGCAGGTACACGGTTTTGCTTTCGTTGGCGTTCAGGTTGAGGTCGAACAGGTAATTGTTCTGTTTTATCTGCCGGCTGGAGAACGGCAGCATGTCGCCGGTCTGCCAGGTCAGGCTCGGCGCGGCTTCGTCATTAGCCAGGTACAGGTCGGCGTGGTCCATCGGCGGATACGCCAGTTCCAGCAACCAGTCGGCGGACGCCACCGGGTTGGTCGGTCGATAGGTCAGTTGTACCTTGAGCCAGTAGGTCGAACGCGAATACCCGGCGTTGAGCGAGCCGGCGTCCAGCGGGCGGAACCGGGCGGCGCCTTCGGGCGAGGAGACGTCTTCGATAGTGGCGGCGCCCGTCGGGTCCTCGAACACCTGCGTCGCCCGCCCCAACGGCAGCGTGCGCGTGGTTTCGTCGAACTCGACGGCGCCCGCCAGCATCGGCAGCACAAGGCATAAAAGGGTCAGTAGAAGGCGCATGCAACACCGCCCGCTTGATTCAGGGCGGTCAGGCTGATCCCCAACGCTTCGGGGGACGACTTCACGATCCGGGACAAACCCTGGACACTCGGGACGACCGAGAATTCTGCCAACAGGCTTAACGGGCAACGCACTTGCATTCACTCTTATGACAGGAACAGACGAGACGCCGAGACATGGCGATTGATAGCTAGATGACACCATCTTAATCGTCCAACGCCAAGCTTTCGTTAGCCTTTCGGGACGACCGGCATCATTCTCCCTGAAAACACCGAAACAGAGCCATCGCCGACGCAGGTGCGAAATTTCTGACGGCGACCGGCGGCCCGGCAAAAACTTTAGTGGTAAGCTCGCGCACCATGAATATCTATAGCTCCCGCCCTGTTGTCCTCTGTCTCTCCGGCCACGACCCAAGTGGCGGCGCCGGCTTGCAGGCAGATATCGAATCCCTGCTCGCGCAAGGGTGTCACGCCGCCCCGGCGGTCACCGCCCTGACCGTTCAGGACACCGTGAACGTCAGCGATTTCCGGGTGCTGGATCGTGAATGGGTGCTGGCTCAGGCCAACGCCGTGCTCAACGATTCGACCGTCGCGGCCGTGAAGCTCGGCATGCTGGGTTCGCTTGAAATGGTCGATACCGTCGTCGAACTGCTGCAGGCCCATCCACACCTGCCTCTGGTCTGCGATCCGGTGCTGCGTGCCGGCGGTGGCGGACGACTGGGCAAGGACGAAGTGGGTTATGCGATGCGCGAGCGGTTGCTGCCACTGGCGACCATCGCCACGCCCAACCTGCCGGAAGCCCGCATTCTTGCCGAACTGCCTGAAGGCACGGCAGATGAGTGCGCTCACAAACTGCTGCCGTTCTGCGAGCATCTGCTGATCACCGGCGGCCACGGCGACGAGCAGCAAGTGCACAACCGCCTGTACATTCGGGGCGGCAAGACCCACACCTTCACGTGCCAGCGCCTGCCCGGCAGTTATCACGGGTCGGGTTGCACCCTGGCCAGCGCACTGGCCGGTCGCCTGGCGCTGGGGCAGGACCTGATCGGCGCCGTGCAAACCGCACTGGACTACACTTGGCGCACGCTGCGTGATGCGGAACAGCTGGGTCAGGGCCAGTTCGTTCCACGCCGCCTGCCGCTGGATTTCTGCTCGTAACGTACGCCACGAACAAGAGGCACTCTCGATGAAACTACGTGGCCTGTATGCCGTCACTGACAGCCAGCTGTTGGCGGGCAAGTTCCTGTCTTACGTCGAAGCCGCCCTCGATGGCGGCGTGACGCTGCTGCAATACCGCGACAAATCCGGCGATGAAACCCGTCGCCTGCGTGAAGCCTCGGAGCTGCTCAAGCTGTGCGAGCGCTATAAAACGCGCCTGATCATCAACGACGACGCCGAGGTCGCCGCGCGACTGGGTGTCGGCGTGCATCTGGGCCAGACAGATGGTTCGCTGCCGGACGCGCGCGCCTTGCTGGGCCATAAGGCGATCGTCGGCGCCACCTGCCACGCGCAGGTCGAGCTGGCCGAAAAAGCCAAGGCCGATGGCGCCACCTACGTTGCGTTTGGCCGGTTCTTCAATTCCAACACCAAGCCGGGCGCGCCGGCGTGCGGCCTCGACCTGCTCGATCAGGCGCGCAAGCGTATTTCCCTGCCCATTGCCGTCATCGGCGGGATCACATTGGAAAACGCCGCCCCGCTGGTGGCCCATGGCGCCGACCTGCTGGCCGTGGTGCACGGACTGTTCGGTGCCGACACCGCGCAGGAAGTCACTCGCCGCGCGCGTGCGTTCAACGATTTGTTCAAACCGGCCTGATCCGCATCGGGCCGTTTTGCGCTTCCTTCTACCGACTCAAACAGAGACTTCATCATGTCCCGTTCCGAAACCCTGTTCGCCAACGCTCAGAAGCACATCCCCGGCGGCGTCAATTCGCCCGTTCGCGCGTTCAAGAGCGTCGGGGGCACACCGTTGTTCTTCAAACATGCCGCGGGCGCCTACGTCACCGACGAAGACGACAAGCGTTATGTGGATTACGTCGGTTCCTGGGGTCCGATGATTCTCGGTCACAGCCATCCCGAAGTGCTGGATGCAGTGCGCAAGCAGCTGGAACATGGCCTGTCGTATGGCGCGCCGACGGCGATGGAAACCGAGATGGCCGATCTCGTCTGCTCGATCGTGCCGTCGATGGAAATGGTGCGCATGGTCAGTTCCGGCACCGAAGCGACCATGAGCGCGATCCGTCTGGCCCGTGGTTTCACCGGCCGGGACAGCATCATCAAATTCGAAGGCTGCTACCACGGTCACTCCGACAGTCTGCTGGTCAAGGCCGGCTCGGGTGCACTGACCCTCGGCGTACCGAGCTCGCCGGGTGTTCCCGCCGCGTTCGCCAAGCACACGCTGACCCTGCCATTCAACGACATCGATGCGGTCAGGACAATGCTCGCCGAAGTGGGCCAGGAAGTGGCGTGCATCATCGTCGAGCCGGTGGCAGGCAACATGAATTGCGTTCCGCCGGCACCGGGCTTCCTTCAGGGCCTGCGTGAAGAATGCGACAAGCACGGCGTGGTGCTGATTTTCGACGAAGTCATGACCGGTTTCCGCGTTGCACTCGGCGGCGCCCAGGCCTACTACGGCGTCAAGCCGGATTTGAGCACGTTCGGCAAGATCATCGGCGGCGGCATGCCGGTCGGCTGCTTCGGCGGCAAGCGCGAAATCATGTCGCACATCGCGCCGCTGGGCCCGGTGTATCAGGCTGGCACGCTGTCCGGCAACCCGCTGGCGATGGCCGCGGGCCTGACGACCCTGCGCCTGATCAGCCGCGAGGGTTTCCATGACGAACTTTGCGCCTACACCACTCGCATGCTCGAAGGCCTGCAACAGCGCGCCGACGCTGCCGGCATTCCGTTCGTGACGACTCAGGCGGGCGGCATGTTCGGCCTCTATTTCACTGAAGCGAAAGAAATCGTCACTTTCCACGACGTGATGAGCAGCGATGCAGAACGCTTCAAGCGCTTCTTCCATGCAATGCTCGAAGGCGGCGTGTACCTGGCGCCAAGTGCATTCGAAGCGGGCTTCACCTCGATCGCCCACGGCGAAGCCGAGTTGCAGCTGACGCTGGACGCGGCCGAGAAGGCGTTCGCTCAGCTGAAATAACGGGCAGAACGGGCGGAACGGATCCCGCCGGGCATCAGCGCCGTCTGGTTTTACGACTGCTGCGCAGCCGATCGCGGGACAAGCCACGCTCCTACACCACAGCATTAGCTGCGCTGCATCCGTACACTGGGCAATAGAGGGTTTGTAGGAGCGTGGCTTGTCCCGCGATCTGGCCCGTAGCGGCAGCAAACGTCCATCAGCCAGCGTTTTCAGGAGCAGCCACGGCCCGAAAGCGTCATTATGCAGCGGCAAAACCTCCTGAATTCAGCGCTGTAAGGCCCGTGCAGCAGAAAATCAGTAAAGACTTTGTAAGGTTGGCCCCGCTTATTTCATAATGCGCAGCCAGCACGTTTAGCTGGACGGGCATGCCCGCACCTTTTTCAGAGGTAAGTCGACTTCCATGAATCGCACCGGCCGCACCCTTGCATTGGGCTGCCTGTTGCTTCTTCATCCCCTGCTGGCTAATGCAGGTGGCAACTCGTTGTTGATCCCAGCGGTGGGTCGTTGCACCCTCAATACCCAGCCAGACAACCTGCCAGCAGCGTTGTCGGCCTGCCAGCAGGCGGCTCAGGGCGGGGATGCGCAGGCGCAATATGAGTTGGGACAGTTCTACTACGACGGCAAAAGTGCGCCGCGCGACCTCACTCAAGCACTCAACTATTTCGAACAAGCCTCGTTACAGGGCCACGCTCAGGCGCAGTATCAACTGGGTCTGATGTTTTTCCGTGGCGAAGGCGTTCAGGCCAACAACATCCAGGCGTATATCGTGCTCAAGATGGCGGCGGTCAATGGTTCGGAAGATGCGCTGGACCAGGCTGACGAAGTGTCAGCGCAGATGAAGAAAGAAGATCTCGACGTCGCCACCCAAGTTCTGGGGCAGATCTTCCGCAAGTATCTTCTGGAGTTGCAGACGGCCGAAGGGCGCACCCCTTTTGCACCGTTTCCCGATAGCGCGAAGCCCTGAGCGGCATTTCTGAGCCAGCGCTGCGAATGATCGCTTCGCTGACACAAGCCGCCTCGGCAACGAGAGTCGCTCCCATCGAACGCTGACCGGTCAGAAGCCTACTTGTCAGGCATCGGCATCGGAAACGGCATGACATTGCCAGTCTGACGCGCTTCACTGATCTTAGCGGTGCCCATACGCTCGACTTCATCGATGCGCACAATCGAATGCATCGGCACAAAACTGCGCACCACGCCGTCGAACTGCGCTTTCAGCTTCTCTTCGCTGGGATCTACCACGACGGTCGTGCGCTCACCGAAGACGAATTCCTCCACTTCCAGAAACCCCCACAGATCGCTCTGGTATATCTGCTTGGCGTACATCTCGTACACCTGTCCTTGGTTGAGAAAAATCACCTTGTAGATTGGAGCTTCGCGTTTGGTCATAACTGGCAGGCAATGATCGGTGTTTTGAAAAGGGCGCGAACTATAGCATGCCGCTCGTTAGGGAACGCTAGGAACCCGAGGCCCGGCTCACTATAATGCGCGGTTCTTCGAATCACCTGATGAACCCGCATGTCCAAGAAGCTTTACATCGAAACCCACGGCTGCCAGATGAACGAGTACGACAGCTCGCGCATGGTCGATCTGCTGGGCGAACATCAAGCACTGGAAGTCACCGCGCGCGCTGAAGATGCCGACGTCATCCTGCTCAACACCTGCTCGATCCGCGAGCGAGCGCAGGACCGCGTCTATTCCCAGCTTGGCCGCTGGCGTGAACTGAAGCTGGCCAATCCCGAAATGGTGATTGCCGTCGGTGGCTGCGTGGCCAGTCAGGAAGGTGCGGCGATTCGCGATCGCGCGCCGTATGTCGACGTTGTCTTCGGGCCGCAGACGCTGCACCGCCTGCCGGAGATGATCGACGCCGCTCGCGTGACACGTTTGCCGCAGGTCGACGTCTCGTTCCCGGAAATCGAAAAATTCGATCACCTGCCAGAGCCTCGCGTCGACGGCCCGAGCGCGTACGTGTCGGTCATGGAAGGCTGCAGCAAATACTGCACGTTCTGCGTCGTGCCTTATACCCGCGGCGAAGAAGTCAGTCGCCCGTTCGACGACGTGATCACCGAAGTTTTCCACCTCGCCGAGAACGGCGTGCGCGAAGTGACGCTGCTGGGACAGAACGTCAACGGCTATCGCGGCACGACCCACGATGGACGCCTGGCCGATCTGGCTGAGCTGATCCGCGTCGTCGCCGCAATCGACGGCATCGACCGGATTCGCTACACCACCTCACACCCGCTTGAGTTCTCGGACAGCCTGATCCAGGCCCACGCCGAGGTCCCGGAGCTGGTCAAGCACCTGCACCTGCCGGTGCAATCGGGTTCGGACCGCATTCTTGCGGCAATGAAGCGTAATCACACCGTGCTTGAATACAAATCACGCCTGCGCAAGCTGCGCGCCGCCGTCCCGGATATCTGCATCAGTTCTGACTTCATCGTGGGCTTTCCCGGAGAAACCGAGAAGGACCACCTGCAGACCATGAAACTGGTGGAAGAAGTCGGCATGGACTTCTCCTATTCGTTCGTTTACAGCCAGCGCCCGGGCACACCTGCCGCCGATCTGGTGGACGACACCCCGGAAGAGGTGAAAAAGGAGCGGCTCAAGCAGTTGCAGAACCTGATTGATCGTCAGGGCTTCGAAATCAGCCGCCGGATGGCGGGCACCGTGCAGCGGATTCTGGTGACCGACTACTCGAAGAAAGACCCCGGCGAGCTGCAGGGTCGTACCGAGAACAACCGGATCGTCAACTTCCGGTGCGACAATCCCAAGCTGATCGGGCAATTCGCCGACGTCTACATCGACAGCGCACAGCCCCACTCGCTGCGTGGGTCGTTGTTGCAATAACGTCCTACGGTGCACGCATGACTCTGTAGGAGTGAGCTTGCTCGCGATTGCGTTTACGCGGTCACCGGAGATGTGCCTGATACAACGTAATCGCGAGCAAACTCACTCCTACAGGGGTTGTAGCGCTTGCTGACTCAACCATTAGTAAGTGAGCCCTTTCGGACACTGCCGACAGGGGTTATCCTTCGTTTCACCTTCATTGCCGTCGGGCGGCTAAAAAACCACTTTGAACGCACCTATCGAACCACATCGTTTCAGCCTTGAACCTATCGAGGCCCATCGCTTCGCCAATCTGTGCGGGCAATTCGACGAGCATTTGCGCCTGATCGAACAGCGCCTGGACATCGAGATCCGCAATCGCGGAGGCCAGTTCGAGATGATCGGCGAACGCAAACAGACCACTTCGGCAGAAAACCTGTTGCGCCGGCTGTACCGGGAAACCAAAAGTACCGAGCTGTCGCCAGACATGGTTCATCTGTTCCTGCAGGAGTCCGGCGTTGAAGAGCTGGATAACCACCCTGCCGCCGAAGTCGGCGTCGCGCTGCGCACCAAGAAAGGCATGATTCGCCCCCGTGGCTTGAATCAGCAACGCTACGTCAAGGAAATCCTCGCCAACGACATCAACTTCGGCATCGGCCCGGCCGGTACCGGCAAGACCTATCTTGCCGTGGCTGCGGCAGTCGATGCGCTGGAACGCGAGCAGATTCGCCGCATCCTGCTGGTGCGTCCGGCAGTCGAAGCGGGTGAAAAACTGGGCTTCCTGCCGGGCGATCTGGCACAGAAGATCGACCCGTACCTGCGCCCGCTTTACGACGCGCTCTACGAGATGCTTGGCTTCGAATACGTCGCCAAACTGATCGAGAAGCAGGTCATCGAAGTTGCGCCGCTGGCCTACATGCGCGGCCGCACGCTCAACAACAGCTTCATCATTCTGGACGAAAGTCAGAACACCACCGTTGAGCAGATGAAGATGTTCCTGACCCGTATCGGCTTCGGCTCCACCGCCGTGATCACCGGTGACATCACTCAGATCGACCTGCCCAAAGGCACCAAATCCGGCCTGACTCACGTCATCGAAGTGCTCAAGGATGTGCCGGGGATCAGCTTTACCCACTTCAAGCCCAAGGACGTTGTGCGCCATCCGCTGGTGCAGCGCATCGTCGAAGCCTACGAGCGCTTCGAAGAGCGGAACAACGACCAGCAGCCCTCCCGGGACAATCGCCGCGATGCTTGAGCTGGACCTGCAAATCGCCAGTCAAGCCAGCGCCCCGAGCGAAGCCCAGTTCCGCCTCTGGTGCGAAATGGGCCTTCGCCAGCGCACGGCCGACTCGGAAATGACCATCCGCCTGGTCGATGAAGCCGAAGGCAGGGAGCTGAACCACACTTGGCGTCACAAAGACTACGCCACCAACGTGTTGTCGTTCCCGGCCGATGTGCCTGACGAACTCCTCGATATTCCATTACTGGGCGATCTGGTGATCTGTGTTCCGGTCGTCGCCCGTGAAGCCGCAGAACAGGGCAAGGCACTCGACGCGCACTGGGCGCATCTGGTGATTCATGGCTGCCTGCATTTGTTGGGCTACGATCACATCGACGATGACGAAGCCGAAGAAATGGAAGCGCTGGAACGAGAGTTGCTTGCAGAGCTGGGCTATCCCGATCCCTACGCTGACGATGAAATCGTCGGCAACCCCCATTCAGAAACACCTGGCAAGGACCACGAGTAAGGGCTATGAGCGAAGACCGATTGAGCAACGGGCAAAAGTCATGGTTGGGCAAACTGACCCAGGCATTTGCCCATGAGCCGAAAAACCGCCAGGAGCTGCTTGAGCTGCTGCGCGAAGCCCATCAAAACAAGCTGCTGGACAGCGAAGCGTTGGCGATTGTCGAAGGCGCCATTCAGGTCGCCGACCTGCAGGTGCGCGACATCATGGTGCCGCGCTCGCAGATGGTCAGCATCAAGGCCAGCCAGAGCCCTCGTGAATTCCTGCCAGCCGTCATCGATTCGGCGCACTCGCGCTATCCGGTGATCGGCGAAAGCCACGACGATGTCCTCGGCGTGCTGCTGGCCAAGGACCTGCTGCCGCTGATCCTCAAGGAAAACGGTGGCGCGGACGATGTGAAAAACCTGCTGCGTCCGGCGACCTTCGTTCCCGAATCCAAGCGTCTGAACGTGCTGCTGCGTGAATTCCGCGCCAACCACAACCATATGGCCATCGTCATCGACGAATACGGCGGTGTGGCGGGCCTGGTGACGATCGAGGACGTGCTGGAGCAGATCGTCGGCGATATCGAGGACGAGCACGACGTCGAGGAAGACAGCTACATCAAGCCGCTGCCCAGTGGCGACTTCCTGGTCAAGGCGCTGACGCCGATCGAGAGCTTCAACGAGTTCTTCGACAGCGAGTTCTCCGACGACGAGTTCGACACGGTCGGCGGTCTGGTGATGAATGCGTTCGGGCATCTGCCCAAGCGTAACGAAATCACCGAAATCGGCGCGTATCGTTTCCGCATCCTGAATGCCGACAGTCGTCGCATCCACCTGTTGCGCCTGAGTCCGATCTCCCGCTCGTAACGTCGTATCCCTCATAAGGAATGTAAATGCGCTGGATCACCCGCCCCGGCTGGCCCGGTAACCTGCTGGCCATGGTGGCTGGCGCGCTGATCACCCTGGCCTTGGCGCCGTTCGATATCTGGCCACTGGCGATCGTCGCGCTGGTGGTCTTTTATCTCGGTCTGCGCGGCCTCAAGCCCCGCCAGGCCTTATGGCGCGGCTGGAGCTATGGCTTCGGCCTGTTCGGCGGCGGCACCAGCTGGATCTACGTCAGCATTCACACGTACGGCGAGGCTCCGGTCTGGCTGGCAGTCTTCCTCATGGTGCTGTTCTGCGCGTCGGTGGCGTTTTTCTTCGCCCTGCCCGCCTGGCTCTGGGCGCGCTGGATCCGGCGCAATGAAGCGCCGCTGGCCGACGCTCTGGCATTTGCCGCGCTGTGGTTTGGCCAAGAGATGTTCCGCGGCTGGTTCCTGACCGGTTTTCCGTGGCTTTACTCCGGCTACAGTCAGCTCGACGGCCCACTCAAGGGATTGGCGCCGCTGGGCGGTATGTGGCTGATCTCGTTCAGCCTGGCGCTGACCGCAGCGTTGCTCTGCAACCTGCCTCGGCTGCGTGCGCGCAAGCCCTACCTCGCAGGCGGCGTTGTATTGTTGCTGGCGCCGTGGATATTCGGTCTGGCATTGAAGAATCACGCCTGGACCGAACCGTCCGGGGCGCCATTGAAAGTCGCCGCCATGCAGGGCAACGTCGAACAGAGCATGAAATGGGACCCGGCGGCGTTGAACGCCCAGCTGGCGCTGTACCGCGACATGACGTTCACCTCGCAAAAAGCCGATCTGATCGTCTGGCCTGAAACCGCCGTGCCGGTGCTCAAGGAATCGGTCGAAGGCTATCTGTCGATGATGGGCAAATTTGCCGCAGACCGCGACTCGGCGATGATCACCGGCGTCCCGTTGCGTCAGAGAGGCAGCCATAACGAGTGGCGCTATTACAACGCGATCACGGTGACCGGCGAGGGCGACGGGACGTACCTGAAGCAGAAACTGGTGCCATTCGGTGAATACGTGCCGCTGCAGGACCTGCTGCGCGGGTTGATTACGTTCTTCAACCTGCCGATGTCGGACTTCGCCCGAGGTCCTGCCGAGCAGCCGTTGTTGCAGGCCAAGGGTTACCAGATCGCGCCGTTCATCTGCTATGAAGTGGTCTACCCGGAGTTCGCTGCGGGGCTTTCGGCGCAGAGCGACCTGCTGCTGACGGTCAGCAACGACACCTGGTTCGGCACCTCGATCGGGCCGCTGCAACACTTACAGATGGCACAGATGCGGGCGCTGGAAGCGGGCCGGTGGATGATCCGCGCCACCAATAACGGCATCAGCGCGCTGATCGATCCTTTCGGCAAGATCACCACCACCGTGCCGCAGTTCGAGCGTGCGGTGATGTATGGCGAAGTGACCCCAATGCACCAGCTCACGCCTTACCTGCACTGGCGCTCCTGGCCGCTGATCATCCTGTCGGTGCTGCTGATCGGGTGGGCATTCTTCGCCGGCAGGATTGCGAAAGCGGTGTGAGGGGTTGAGGCACAGTAGGACCGGCTTCAGCCGGGAAGAGGCCAGCATGTGCGCCATCCGTTTCGCGGCAGAACCATTGACGCCTTCCCGGCTAAAGCCGGCCCTACGAGGCGCGCGCGTAATTGGTAGGTAGGATCGCAGTCGATCCAACAGTCGGGCCAAGATCGGGCCCGTCATGCGCCTGCGGCTCAGGTCACCGATAAAACAACCGGTACCCTGCCAGCCCCGCCGCTTCATTCAACAGCAGCCCGCTTTGCCAGACGGCTCTGGCCTCAGGGGTCCAGCCGCCGAACGGTCTGGCGTTGTCCACACTCAGAAAGCCGACCGGCGCTGGCACGACAGTGAACCCGGCCTTCTCGAAACTCCATACCGATCGCGGCATATGCCAGGCCTGAGTCACCACGACAACCCGCTTGATGCCCTGCGGCAGCAGGATCGCCGCGCTCATGCTGGCGTTTTCCCACGTCGTGCGGCTCTCCCCTTCTTGCCAGCGCACCGGCACGGCGAAGTCATCACGCAACGAGTCCGCCATGATCGCGGCCTCGCTGGGCGGCTCACCGTAATGCAAGCCCCCCGTGGTGAGGATCGGCAGCCCGGACGCCTTGGACAGGCGCGCCGCATAGCGCATCCGCTCCAAGGCCACGCCTGTTGGAATATCGCTGCCCCAGGTCGGATCCTTGCGCTCACGGCCTGAACCCAGCACGACAATCGCGTCAGCGCGCTGGGCCAGCGTCGCCCACTGGTCTTGCTGCAGGGGAGGAATACTTTCGATGGCCGTCGCCGACCACTGCACCACAATCGGCAGACTCATCGCCCACAGGCCGGCAATCCCCACGACGAAGAGCAGGCGCGCCGTTTTCGGCCGGCGACTTCTGAGCCACCAGGCGAAGGCAATCAGCAGCAGAAAAAGACCGGGAGGCAGCAGCAGGTTCTTGATGAAATAACGGAAGGGCATCAGGGCATCTCCAAAGATGCCCGAAGCCTAAAAGTATTGGCGCTAAGCAGCAACGCTTAGTAAGACGGGATCAAACCCGCGAAGGTTAACGCTTGAAATGTTTGCTGTGACTGTAACGACTCAACTTTGCCGACACCTTGGCGCGACGCTGGTCCTTGAGCCAGATGACATTGGCTTGAGGATGCGCCGCACGCATCGACTCCGAAGGCTCCCGTGACGTGTTGGAACTCCCCTTCTTGATGTTCGCTGAATCCTCGTTGAAGACAACTTCAGTCTTTTCCGGACAAGCATCCAGATAGGCTTCGATCAACTGGAATTCGGCATGACTCAATCCACGCAATTCCAGTTCAGCGGGATGCTCGTTACGAAGCCGCACTGCTGTTTTCGCCATGTCCAGGGCAAGCCCCAGACGATCAATCAAACGGTCATACAGATCTGGTTTCTTTACTTGGTGCCGCATCTCTGCCATCCGCTCACCTCACTGAAGATAAACATACCCTCGTAAATGAGCTTAGCGGCACTGCGAAAACCGGCGCGGTGCCGCGACCAACGGCGGCTGCCAAGGGCCTGACGGGCCGAAGTCAGCAATCAGGGTTTCCCTCGATAGTCGGCCCTCATGTATGCTACGGCGCTTCCTGTAATTCCACTTCCGCCCACCCGGGCACGAACGCATCGCAATGCCCTCGGCACAGTCCGGCACGCGATGCCCAACCGATCCGGGAACGCCGAGAAGAGGTCAAGGGTCACCAATCTCTAGTCAAAAGTAGCCATGCACGAACTCTATCAGCCCCGTGAAATCGAAGCCGCCGCCCAGACCTTCTGGGAAGAGCAAAAGTCTTTTGAAGTCAGTGAACAGCCAGGCAAGGACACCTACTACTGCCTGTCGATGTTTCCTTACCCTAGCGGCAAGCTACACATGGGTCACGTGCGCAACTACACCATCGGCGACGTGATTGCCCGCTACCAGCGCATGCAGGGCAAAAACGTACTGCAGCCAATGGGCTGGGACGCTTTCGGGATGCCCGCAGAAAACGCGGCGATGAAAAACAACGTCGCCCCGGCCAAATGGACCTACGAAAATATCGCCTACATGAAGAACCAGCTCAAGAGCCTGGGTCTGGCGATCGACTGGTCGCGCGAAGTCACCACCTGCAAGCCTGATTACTATCGCTGGGAACAGTGGCTGTTCACTCGCCTGTTCGAGAAAGGCGTGATCTACCGCAAGAACGGCACCGTTAACTGGGACCCGGTCGACCAGACCGTTCTGGCCAACGAGCAGGTCATCGACGGCCGAGGCTGGCGTTCAGGCGCGGTGATCGAAAAACGCGAAATCCCGATGTACTACTTCAAGATCACCGCGTACGCGGATGAGCTGCTGGAGAGTCTCGACGAGCTGCCGGGCTGGCCAGAACAGGTCAAGACCATGCAGCGCAACTGGATCGGCAAATCCCGCGGCATGGAAGTGCAGTTCCCGTACGACCAAACGTCAATCGGCGAAGCCGGTGCGCTGAAAGTGTTCACGACCCGTCCGGACACACTGATGGGCGCGACTTATGTCGCCGTTGCCGCCGAGCACCCGCTGGCGACACTGGCTGCGCAGAACGATCCTGAGCTGCAGGCGTTCATTCACGAATGCAAGAGCGGCAGCGTCGCCGAAGCCGACGTCGCCACTCAGGAAAAGAAAGGCCTGCCGACCTCGCTGTTCGTCGAGCACCCGCTGACTGGCGAAAAACTGCCGGTCTGGGTCGCCAACTACGTGCTGATGCATTACGGCGACGGTGCGGTAATGGCGGTCCCGGCTCACGACGAGCGCGATTTCGAATTCGCCACCAAGTACAACCTGCCGGTCAAACCGGTGGTGCGCACCAGCGCTGGCGATCAGACGCCTGCCCCTTGGCAGGACGCGTACGGCGAACACGGCCAGTTGATCAACTCGGGTGAGTTCGACGGCCTGGATTTCGCCGGGGCGTTCGATGCGATCGAAGCTGCCCTGATCAAGAAGGCGCTCGGCAAATCGCGCACCCAGTTCCGCCTGCGTGACTGGGGCATCAGCCGCCAGCGCTACTGGGGCTGCCCGATCCCGATCATTCACTGCGACGCGTGCGGCGATGTTCCGGTTCCGGAAGATCAGCTGCCGGTCAAACTGCCGGAAGACGTCGTGCCCGATGGCGCGGGTTCGCCTCTGGCGCGCATGCCTGAATTCTACGAATGCAGCTGCCCGAAATGCGGCGCGCCGGCCAAGCGTGAAACCGACACGATGGACACCTTCGTCGAGTCGTCCTGGTATTTCGCCCGTTACGCCTCGCCTCATTACGAGGGTGGCATGGTCGATCCGAAAGCCGCCAACCACTGGCTGCCGGTCGATCAGTACATCGGCGGTATCGAACACGCGATTCTTCACCTGCTGTACGCGCGATTCTTCCACAAGCTGATGCGCGACGAAGGCCTGGTCACGTCCAACGAGCCGTTCAAGAACCTGCTGACTCAGGGCATGGTGGTCGCCGAGACGTTCTATCGTCTGGAAGCCAATGGCAGCAAGACCTGGTTCAACCCGGCCGACGTCGAATTCGAACGCGACGCCAAAGCCAAGATCATCGGCGCCAGGCTGATTGCCGACGGCCAGCCGGTCGAAATCGGTGGCATCGAGAAGATGGCCAAGTCGAAAAACAATGGCGTTGATCCGCAGTCGATGATCGATCAATACGGCGCCGATACTTGCCGCCTGTTCATGATGTTCGCTTCGCCACCGGACATGAGCCTGGAATGGTCCGACTCGGGCGTGGAAGGTTCGCACCGCTTCCTCAAGCGCGTGTGGCGTCTGGCTCAGGCCCATGTGACCGCCGGATTGCCGGGCGCCCTCGACAAGGCCGCCTTGGGCGATGACCAGAAAGGCATCCGCCGCGCCATCCATCTGGCCATCAAACAGGCCGGTCAGGACGTGGGGCAGCATCACAAATTCAACACCGCCATCGCGCAAGTGATGACCCTGATGAACGTGCTGGAAAAGGCACCGCAGGCCTCTACCCAGGACCGCGCGCTGCTGCAGGAAGGTCTGGAGACCGTAGCGCTGCTGCTGGCCCCTATCACGCCACACATCAGCCACGAACTGTGGACGGCGCTCGGCCATGCCGATCCGATCATCGACGCCGGCTGGCCGGTCGTCGATGAGTCGGCGCTGGTGCAGGACACGCTGCAACTGGTGGTGCAGGTCAACGGCAAGTTGCGTGGGCAGATCGAAATGCCCGCCAGCGCCAGCCGCGAGGACGTCGAAGCCGCCGCACGGACCAACGAAAATGTCCTGCGCTTCATCGACGGCCTGACCATCCGCAAAGTAATCGTGGTGCCTGGCAAGCTGGTGAACATCGTCGCCAGCTGACTGGATCGGGCGCCTGGCGGTGACAGGCGCTGAACACACTTCCAGAGCCCGCGATTTCGGGCTCAAACGGATTCAAGGGGAGCAACAAGATGATCAAACGCAATCTGCTGGTAATGGGCCTCGCGGTATTGCTGAGCGCCTGCGGTTTCCAGCTGCGTGGGACCGGCACCAACGCCTTGTCGATCAAGGAACTGGACGTCAGCGCGCGTGATGCCTACGGCGACCTCGTCACTCAATTGCGCCAGACCCTGACCAGCAGCGGCGTACACGTCTACACCGGCGCGCAATACAAGCTGTTCCTGGCGCGCGAAGAAGAAAGCTCGCGCAGCGCCAGCTACACCGGTGCCGGCCGTTCCGCCGAATACCAGCTGACCGACGTGTTGAAGTATGAAATTCGTGGCACCAAGGACGTCGTCCTGCTCAGCGACAACGTGCAGGTGCAGAAGGTCTACGTGCACGACGGCAACAACCTGGTGGGCTCCGACCAGGAAGCTGATCAGGTCCGCCAGGAAATGCGCAGCGATCTGATTCAGCTCATGCTGGCTCGTCTGCAATTGCTGACACCAGAAGGCCTGGATGAAATGCAGGCCAAGGCCGACGCTGCCGCTCGCGCCGAAGCCGACGCCGAAGCCGCGGCTCAGCGGGTTCGCGACGAGACGCCACAGCAGTCTCCCATCGAATTCCCGACCAAGTGATGGCATTGGGGCCGGTTCGCCGGCCCTGATCTTTTCTGACCCATGAAACTCGCCCCCGCCCAACTCTCCAAACACCTTCAGGGCGCATTGTCGCCTGTCTACATTGTCAGCGGCGATGACCCGCTGCAATGCCAGGAAGCGTGCGATGCCATTCGCGCGGCGGCCCGTCAGCAAGGGTTCGACGAGCGTCAGGTGTTCAGCGCCGATTCGAGCTTCGACTGGGGCACGCTGCTGCAGGCGGGCGCGAGCATGTCGCTGTTCGCTGAGCGGCGCCTGCTGGAACTGCGCCTGCCGTCGGGCAAGCCCGGTGACAAAGGCGCTGCGGCCTTGCTCGAATACTGCAACCGCCCGGCAGAAGACACGCTGCTGCTGATCAGCCTGCCCAAGCTGGACGGCGCCGCGCAGAAAACCAAATGGGGCAAGGCGCTGGTTGAAGGCCAGCAAACTCAGTTCGTGCAGATCTGGCCGGTCGATGCCAGCCAGTTGCCGCAGTGGATTCGTCAGCGCCTTTCGCAATCCGGCCTCGCTGCAAGCCCGGATGCGGTCGAACTGATCGCCGCGCGGGTTGAAGGCAACTTACTTGCTGCCGCGCAGGAAATCGAAAAGCTCAAGCTGATGGCCGAGCAGGGCCAGATCACGGTGGAGACCGTTCAGGCGGCCGTGGCTGACAGCGCCCGCTTCGATGTCTTCGGTCTGACTGATGCGATTCTCAACGGCGAAGCCTCTCATGCCCTGCGCATGCTCGAAGGCCTGCGCGGCGAGGGCGTCGAGCCGCCGGTCATTCTCTGGGCGTTGTCGCGCGAATTGCGCGTGCTGGCGAACCTGGCGCTGCAATACAGCCAGGGCGTGCCACTGGATAAGGCGTTCAGCCAGGCCCGCCCGCCCATCTGGGACAAGCGCAAACCGTTGATGAGCAAAGCCCTGATGCGGCACTCGGCCCGTCGCTGGGGGCAGCTGTTGATGGACGCCCAGCACATCGATGCGCAGATCAAAGGTCAGGCCGAAGGCTCCGTGTGGAGCAGCTTGAGCCGACTTGCGCTGCTGATGGCCGGGCAGCGATTGGCGTTGCCGTCGGAATAAGCCTGTCGACCAGCCTTCCAGGCGCGCTTGCCCGCCATATCGGGGTGCCAGGCACCGGGCTATCCGAACGATTGCAATCGCGGGCACGCGCGCTCCTGCAAAAGAGTGCGTCCTGGCGATAGCACAGATCAATTAGACCCCGGCCTCGACCTGACGCAAGATCTGCCCCGTTTCATCCCTCACCAAGAGAGCATCCGCCATGAGCAAGCCAAAGAAACGGCCGAACAAGGCCAAATCCATCATCGCCCAGCCACTGTTTCGCAGCCGTCAGGAGCAACCCGCCAAAGGCAAAGGCAGCTACCGCCGCGAAGCCTTCCAGTCGAAAAACTGGGAGGCTTCATCCGTTATGGCCGCTTAAAAACGCAAGAGTCGTGTGTCACATGTCATGGAATCAAGATAACTTGGTCGGTCGGCATGTAAGTAAAGGTTGCTGACCCAGTCTGGGCGGCTGGAAGTTTTACCGAAATGATGGGCAGAGCAATATTCGTCAAGGAATAAAAACGCTTCTGATCGTACTGCGCGCCCGCCAGCCCAGCAGGAAGTGTGTACATAAATGCTTCAATAGGAAGCTCGCCCGGAATATTTTGTGGCCAGACTTTTACCTTTAAGTCGTTAGGTGTATTGAACGAATTCGGGGATACCAGACGCCCACCATGAAGTCCCTGGTAGAAATTACGTCCCGCGACAGCGTCTATATCGTCACGAACATCAAACCCACAACGCCACTGATAAACGGTCGGATGTCGGTAAAAGTGGTCGCGCCATTGTTCGCCTGTGGTAATCCCCTGTCTACCACAGGGTACGCTGTCTACTGGATAGGTAGCAGTAGGTCCGCAACCAGATTCTGAGCGATTATCAGACGCACCATCGACAGGAAAAAAACACAGAATCTCCATTTGGTATTTAGTGCCAGGAGTATCCAGAACAGGCATTAAAATATAACCATGCGAATAATCGAAAGCCAGCCGCCTGATATTGTAATCTGATCTGATATAGGAGAATGAAACTCCGCCCACCCGGACGGCAGTAGGGCTTGGGTTCCATGAGTCGTATTGGGTGGATGCTTCCGTACCTCTTAGGATTACGCCTGAGCATAAGAAGGCGGGCATCGATTCCTTACCGCAGTTTTCGCGTGTATCGGCATAACGTGTACTTAAAGCCAGAGCTACCGACGAACCGGATTTGATGGTTGCTTTTTGCACACTCGCAAGCGTAGTTCCGGAATCTGCAGAATTGGAAGTCGTTATATCAGGTGAACTGCATCCGGATAAAACAATAACCAACAACAACCTGACGTTTTTTTCAGCAAACATATCACAGCCTCCATGCCCCACTCCGTTTGGTAGCACCGGATTACACCGCCATGGTGCCTATGATGCCTATGATGCCTATGATGCCTATGATGCCGACGTTAAAACTCAAACATTCGGCGTAATTGAAGTTTAGTTTTGATTTTTGTTAATCGTCTACTGTCAGAAATGACAGTAGACGACGGCTGCGTTGCGGGACGCGATACAAAAACTTAAAAAAAAAATCGCCCACCCGTCGAGCGACATTACCTACGCAACGCCCCGCCAACAGGGCCGGCATGTTAAGGTCTGCACCTTACGGTTTATACCTGTGGACCCCAGAATGCCCTTTAGCTTTCCCCGTCGTTGGCCTGTACGCCAACTGATCGCTGCCTCTAGCTTCTTCATACTGGTTGCCTGCGCCGAACAGCCTACCGCCGCAGTGGCTACCCCGCTTCAATCCGCTTCCGCGCCACAAGTCTCCAAAAATGTGCCCGCGGCCTCCAACGCCGTGGCGCAGCCGGACGACAACAATTTCGAAATCCAGCCCGCCATGAGTTTCAGCGAATGGCAGAGCATGTTTCGTGCGCAGGCGTTGAGCGCGGGCGTTCGTCCTGAGGTGTTCGACAACGCTTTTGCCGGCGTCACGCCTGACATGAGCGTTGTGAAGGCCGACCGCAGCCAGCCGGAATTCACCCGCCCAGTGTGGGAATACCTGGACAGCGCCATGTCAGCCGTGCGCGTACGCAAGGGTCAGGCGCTGCTGGCGCAATACGCAGACGCGCTGACGGCCATCGAGCAACGCTACGGCGTCGATCGTCAGGCCTTGGTCGCGGTCTGGGGCATGGAGAGCAGCTTCGGTCAGTTCCAGGGGACGCAGTCGGTCATACGTTCGCTGGCAACGCTGGCGTATGAGGGTCGCCGTCCGCAATTCGCACAGGATCAGTTGATCGCCGCTCTGCAGATCATTCAGCACGGCGACATCGACGCGCCAAGCATGCTGGGTTCCTGGGCCGGCGCGATGGGGCAGACGCAGTTCATCCCGACCACCTACAACACGCACGCGGTGGATTTTGATGGTGACGGCCGTCGCGACATCTGGAACTCGCCGACCGATGCGCTCGCCTCGACTGCTCACTACTTGCAAAGCTCCGGCTGGCAAAAGGGCCAGCCGTGGGGGTTCGAGGTTCAACTCAATCCAGGCTTCGACTACGCTCTGGCCGACGCGTCCACCCGCAAGACCATTGCCGAATGGCAGCAGATGGGTCTGAAGCTCGCAAACGGTTCGACGCTGCCTGCTTATTTCCAGCAACAACAGGCAGCATTACTGCTACCGGCGGGCTACAAGGGCCCGTCGTTTCTGGTGATGGACAATTTCCGGGCGATTCTGAAATACAACAACTCGTCGTCTTACGCGCTGGGCGTGAGCCTGCTGTCCGAGCGTTTCAGCGGCGGTGGGTACGTGACCGGCAACTGGCCTCGTGGCGACCGTCCATTGAGTCGCTCTGAGCGTATCGAGCTGCAGACACTGCTGTCAGCCCGTCAGTACGACGCAGGCGCCCCGGACGGGATCATCGGCGCGAATACCCGTAAGGCGATTCGCACCGCACAGCAGTCATTCGGCTGGCCAGCGGATGGCTATCCGACGCAAGAGCTGCTGAATAGGCTACGCGGGCAGTGAAGCCCCTGTAGGAGCGCGCTTGCCCGCGATTGATACAACGCGGTTTGCCTGCCATGCCGCGTAATCGTTGTTCGCGGGCAAGCGCGCTCCTACAGGCACGCGACCTCTATAAAAAAAGGGGCCGGATATTGCTATCCGGCCCCTTTGTCTTAACGTCGTTAACGCTGGCGATCAGCCCGCAGTGAGCAACGACTTGGTCAGCTTGGCTTGCTCGTCGGCGTGATACGACGAACGAACCAGCGGGCCCGACGCGACGTTCTTGAAGCCCATCTTGTAGCCTTCTTCGGCAAACCAGGCAAACGTGTCCGGGTGCACAAAGCGTTGAACCGGCAAGTGGTTACGCGATGGCTGCAAGTACTGGCCCAGGGTCAGCATGTCGATGTTGTGCTCGCGCATGCGATGCATCACTTCGATGACTTCCTCGTCAGTCTCACCCAGGCCCAGCATCAGGCCGGATTTGGTTGGCACGTGAGGGACCATTTCCTTGAAGCGCTTGAGCAGCGTCAGCGACCACTGATAATCCGAACCCGGACGCGCGGCCTTGTAGAGACGCGGCACGGTTTCCAGGTTGTGGTTGAACACGTCTGGCGGCGTGGCAGCGGTGATTTCCAGCGCGATGTCCATGCGCCCGCGATAATCGGGCACCAGCGTTTCCAGCTGCACGTTCGGCGACAGCTCGCGGATTTCACGGATGCAATCGGCAAAGTGCTGAGCGCCACCGTCACGCAGGTCGTCGCGGTCCACCGAGGTGATCACCACGTACTTGAGCTTGAGGTCGGCGATGGCAACGGCGAGGTTTTTCGGCTCGTCGACATCCAGAGGCTTCGGACGGCCATGGCCGACGTCGCAGAACGGGCAACGACGGGTGCAGATGTCACCCATGATCATGAACGTCGCGGTACCGCCAGAGAAGCACTCACCCAGGTTCGGGCAAGACGCTTCTTCGCACACGCTGTGCAGCTTGTGCTTACGCAGCAACGCCTTGATGCGGTCGACTTCAGGGGAAACCGGGATGCGGACACGGATCCAGTCCGGCTTCTTCGGCAGTTCAACCGTCGGGATGATCTTCACCGGGATGCGCGCCACTTTTTCCGCGCCACGCAGCTTCACGCCCGCTTCAACTTTCGGCCGTGCAGCACGCTCAGGCGTCACCACATTCACTGTCGGGATCAGGGTTTGCACGGCGTCTGCCGTCTCATGCGCAGTAGTCATATCAATCGATTCCGCCCGTTAGGGTCGTCTGCTCAGCGTAGTCGAGGTGTTTGACGAGCTGCGCACGCAGCCGGGCACTAACCTCGGCAAATTCAATCGGTCCTGCGTGCTCGCGAAGCTGGGTCATCGCCAGGCCCGCATACCCGCAGGGATTTATCCGTTTAAAAGGGTCCAGATCCATGTCGACGTTCAACGCAAGGCCGTGAAACGAACAGCCGTTGCGAATCCGGAGGCCCAGCGATGCGATCTTCGCACCCTGAACATAAACCCCCGGCGCTTCAGGTTTGGCGGCAGCGGTGACGCCATAACTGGCCAGCAGATCGATCAGGCTGTGCTCGATCCGCGTCACCAGTTCACGTACACCAAAACCCAGGCGACGCACATCCAGCATCAGGTAGGCCACCAGTTGACCGGGGCCATGATAAGTCACTTGGCCACCGCGATCGACCTGTACCACCGGAATATCGCCCGGCAACAGCAAATGCTCGGGCTTACCGGACTGACCCTGAGTGAAGACTGGCGGATGCTGAACCAGCCACACTTCGTCGGCGGCGTTGCGATCACGGCCGTCGGTAAAGCGCTGCATGGCCTGCCAGGTGGGCTCGTAGTCGATCAGTCCGAGATCGCGAAAGCCCAGACGCGCGTCCATCAGAGCACCATGTGCACGATGCCGGTGGCGCGTAGCTCGCTGTTGATATCGTAAAGCTGATCCTGACCGGTGGCGACGATATGCAGCTGCAAGGTGGTGTATTTACCGTTGCTGCTCTGGCGCTCGGCCACCTTCTCATCGTTGATCTTCGCGTGTTTGGTGACGATCTCGATCACTTTGTCTTTGAAACCCACACCGGTGTCGCCGATCACCTTGATCGGATAGTCGTTGCAGGGGAATTCGATTTTTGGCGCTTTTGCTTCGGAATCTGTCATGGCAGTAACGGCCTCGTAAGCCGGAAAACGGACAGCCCCTGCCGCAGTCGCGGCAGGGGCGTACGGAGCGTCGATCATTGAGTGTTCAATAATCGATCAATCGGTGATCAGTTGAACAGACCGTAGAAGAACATGCGGATGCTATCCCACAGGCGGCGGAAGATACCACCCTCCTCGACTGCATCCATAGCGATCAGATTAGCGCTATGCACCACTTTGTCGTCCAGCTTGACTTCCACCTGGCCAATGACATCGCCCTTGGCGATCGGCGCAACCAGCTTGGGGTTCATGGTCATGCTGGCGGCGAGCTTTTTCAATTCGCCTTTAGGCATAGTCATGGTCAGGTCTTCGGCCAGACCGGCTTTGACCTGATGCTCTGCGCCTTTCCAGACCGGGGCCTGAGCCAGCTCGGTGCCTTTCTGATAGAAGGTCTGGGTTTCGAAGAAACGGAAGCCGTAGGTCAGCAACTTCTGGGTCTCGGCAGCACGAGCCTGTTCGCTGTTGGTGCCGAACACCACGGCGATCAGGCGCATGCCATCACGCACGGCAGAGGACACCATGCAGTAGCCGGCTTCTTCGGTGTGACCGGTTTTCAGGCCGTCGACCGTTTTGTCGCGCCACAGCAGCAGGTTGCGGTTCGGCTGTTTGATACCGTTCCAGAAGAACTCCTTCTGCGAGTAGATCGCGTAGTGAGCAGGGTCTTCGTGGATGATCGCGCGAGCCAGCAGCGCCATGTCGTGGGCTGTGGAGTAGTGATCAGGGTTCGGCAGGCCGGTCGGGTTCATGAAGTGGCTGTTGACCATGCCCAGGTCGCCAGCGGTCTTGTTCATGAGGTCGGCGAACGCGTCTTCGCTGCCGGCGATGTGCTCGGAGACCGCGACGCTGGCGTCGTTACCCGACTGAATGATGATGCCGTGCAGCAGGTCGCTGACGGTCACCTGGCTGCCGACCTTGATGAACATCCGCGAACCGCCGGTACGCCAGGCGTTCTCGCTGATGGTCACCGGATCGTTTTCGCCGATCTGGCCACGACGGATTTCCAGCGTGGCGATGTAAGCCGTCATCAGCTTGGTCAGGCTTGCCGGTGGCAGACGCTGGTCACCATTGTTTTCGACCAGAACGTTGCCGCTGTTGGCATCCATCAGCACATAAGCCTTGGCAGCCAGTTGCGGTGGCGATGGCGTCATCTGTTCTGCCGCGAACACGGCAGGCGCGGTGAATAGCGGGATAAGCAGGCAAAGGCGTTTTGCAAAGGTGGTGATGTTCATCCGTCTCTCGAAAATGCTAATGGGCAAACATGCCCTTGCGGGCAAAGCGGTGGTGCCGGGCTACCCCGGCAAACGGGCTCACATTCTACAGAACGCCCCGTGAAAAGCTGCTGACAACGCTCGCTCTGGCGGCAAGTCGTCGGTCAGGCAGCGTTGACTGGGCCTCGTTGCCGAGGACCGATCACTGATCCGACGTTACGACGCTCGGTGAACCCAGATTGGCCGACCTTACGCTGTTTTGCAGTTGTTGGGCTTCACCCGGCGTGTCGACCGGTCCCATCCGCACGCGATAAAGCGTCTGTTGATTGCGTGCGATCGAACTCACGAACACCGGCGCCCGAACCATCCCGCTCAGCTTGGACCTCAGCAGTTCCGCAGCGTCCGGGTTGGCGAAGGCTCCCACTTGGAGAAACAGCCCAGACGGCTGTCCGGAAGCGTTTTTTTTTGCATCGATCGGTACTGGCGAAACCGGCGCGGCGTGCTGTTGCGGCGGTGGCGTCCATTGTTCGATGGTGCCGGCAGAGGCGGTGATCACTGGCGCCGCGGCCTGTTGCTGAGGCGGTGGCGGGTTGCTGCTGGCCACTTGCGGCTGATCGAGCATCAAAGGCGCGGGCTTGCCGCGTTGCGCCCAGTATTGGGCTGGGTCGATGCCTTCGACTTTCACGCGCGCGGTACCGATCTCAGCGTAACCGAGCTTTTTCGCGGCAGCGTAGGACAGGTCTATGATGCGATCGGAATAGAACGGCCCGCGATCATTGACCCGCAGGATCACGCTGCGGCTGTTGTCCAGATTGGTGACGCGCACATAGCTGGGCAGCGGCAGCGTCTTGTGCGCCGCGCTCATGCCGTACAGGTCATACACTTCCCCATTGGCCGTGTTCTGGCCATGGAACTTGGTCCCGTACCAGGACGCCGTACCCGTAGCGACATACGCCTTCGAATCGCTGAGCGGGAAGTAGGTCTTACCGAGCACCGTGTACGGGTTGGCCTTGTACGGGCCGGTGTGCAGGGTCGGAATGGCGTCCGGAATGCGCGAAACATCGACATCCCACCATGGCGCACCATCTTTATGTGCCCTGTTGATGTCCAGCCCCGGCTGGGCGCGGATGACATTGCCCTGCTGTGTCGTCGGGCGACTGGTGGAGCAACTGACAACGAGCAATGTCAGTGCCGCGAAGGCCATCAGTTTCAATGGTTGTTGGATCGGCAATGACCGCATTACTTGACGTCCCGAGCTTGAACAAGCAGTTCAGACAGCTGATGCACGGCCATTGCGTACATCACGCTGCGGTTGTAACGCGTGATTGCGTAAAAATTCTTCAAACCCATCCAGTATTCAGGGCCGTTGTCGCCCTCCAGGCGAAAAGCCGTGACCGGCATATCATCGCGCAGCGCATCATGACTTGCCCAGCCCAGGCCCCGCAACTCCCCGACCGTCTTCACCGGTTCGATTCCGGGGCTCAGCCCCTCGTCCACCCGGTCGCCACGGACACTGGCACGACTGACGACAGGCTCACCCGCCACCCAGCCATGGCGTTTGAAATAACTGGCGACGCTGCCGATCGCATCGTCCGGATCGTTCCAGATGTTGATGTGGCCGTCGCCGTCGAAGTCGACCGCGTACGCCCGGAAACTGCTCGGCATGAACTGCGGAAGCCCCATCGCCCCTGCGTACGATCCCTTGAGCGTCAGCGGATCGACCTGCTCCTCACGCGACAGCAGGAGAAACTCGCGCAGCTCCTTGCGGAAGAACTCGGCGCGCGCTGGGTAATCGAAACTCAGCGTTGATAACGCATCGATCACACGATAATTGCCGGTATTACGGCCGAAAAACGTCTCAACCCCGATGATCGCGACAATGACTTGCGCCGGCACGCCGTATTCCTGCTCGGCGCGCGCGAGGGCCGCCTCGTGCTGCCGCCAGAAATCCACGCCCCGCGCAATACGTGCGTCGGTCAAGAACATCGGCCGATAATCCTTCCACGTCTTAACCCGCTCGGCAGGCCTTGAAATGGCGTCGAGAATGGACTGCTTGCGCTGGACATCCCGAAAAACTTCAATCAACTGTTCGCCGGCGAAACCGTAATCTCGGGTCATCTCACCCACGAACTCGGCGACTTGAGGAGAGCCTTCATAGTCACCGGCAAGCGACTCCTGCACTGAACCGAGGATGCCCATCAGACCGACCAGCGGCGCATATCGAGCAGCCCAGCCACGCACTACTTGCATTGAGTTCTTCACCTTAATCAAACCTGAGCGATCCACTTGCGATGGGTATGGATCGACATCAAAACCCCAAACGCTGACAGCAGCGTCACGAGCGAAGTTCCGCCGTAGCTAATGAAGGGCAGCGGCACTCCCACCACCGGAAGCAGCCCGCTGACCATACCGATGTTGACGAAAACATAAACAAAAAATGTCATGGTCAGGCTGCCGGCCAGCAACTTGCCGTAAAGCGTCTGCGCCTGGGCTGTGATGACCAGCCCGCGGCCGATCAGCAGCAGGTAGATCAGCAACAACGCGCAGATGCCGACCAGCCCGAACTCCTCGCCAAGGACCGCGATGATGAAGTCGGTGTGGCTTTCCGGAAGAAAATCCAGATGCGACTGGGTGCCCAGCAGCCAGCCTTTGCCGAACACGCCGCCCGAGCCGATCGCCGCCTTGGACTGAATGATGTTCCACCCGGTGCCCAGCGGATCGCTTTCCGGATCGAGGAAGGTCAGGATCCGCTGCTTCTGATAGTCGTGCATGAAGAAGAACCACATGCCCACCGCGACCGGCACGGCGGCCGCGATCACGCCGATGATCCAGCGCCAGCGCAGGCCGGCCATGAACAGCACGAAGGTCCCGGACGCGAGGATCAGCAGCGAAGTCCCAAGATCGGGCTGGCGGACGATCAGAATGAACGGCAGGCCGATCAGCCCCAGGCTCACGGCGACGTGCTTGAGATGGGGTGGCAGCGTGCGTTTGGACAGGTACCAGGCGATGGTCGCCGGCATGATGATCTTCATGAATTCGGACGGCTGGAAACGGATCACCCCAGGAATGTTGATCCAGCGCGTCGCACCCATGGCGTTGTGGCCCATGACGTCGACCGCCACCAGCAGCAAAACGCCCAGCACATAGGCCACCGGAACCCAGCGCGCCATGAAGCGCGGTTCAAGTTGCGCAATGACGAACATGGAAACCAGGCCGATGCCGAACGACGTGGCCTGCTTGATCAGCAGATCCCAGCTCTTGCCGCTCGCCGAATAAAGGACGAACAGGCTGCCAGCCGCCAGCGTCAGCAACAGGATGAGCAAAGGGCCATCGACGTGAATTTTCTGCAGAAAGGTCGCGCGACGACGCATCACGTCTTCGCTGGAGAGGATGCGGTCGAAATTACTCTTCACGGGCCGCGGTCTCCGGAGGCAATGTATTACTGGCGTATTCGGGTTTCAGACGGCCATCCGGGCCCAGCAGCCAGGCGTCCATGACCTGACGCACGACAGGCGCTGCGGCACCGGAACCGGACTCGCCGTTCTCGATCATCACAGCCACCACGATTTTGGGGTTATCGGCCGGCGCGAAGCCGACGAACAAGGCGTGGTCGCGATGGCGCTCCTGCACTTTGGAGCGGTCGTACTTCTCGCCTTGGCGAATGGCCACGACCTGTGCGGTACCGCTCTTTCCTGCAATTCGGTACTGAGCACCGATCGCTGCCTTGCGCGCCGTGCCGCGCGCGCCGTGCATCACCTGCTGCATGCCGTGATTGACCTTGCCCCAGTCGGACGGGTCGCGCAGCACGATGTCCGGCATCGGGTTTTCGTCCACCGGCTTTTGTCCTTCGATGGTCCGGGCCAGATGCGGCCGGTTCCACTTGCCCTTGTTCGCCACCAGCGCAGTGGCCTGAGCCAGTTGCAAAGGCGTGGCCTGCATGTAGCCCTGGCCGATGCCGAGGATGAGGGTTTCACCCGGGAACCACGCCTGACGCCGGGTAATGCGCTTCCAGTCGCGGGAAGGCATCAGGCCGGGAGACTCTTCGAACATGTCCAGCGACACTTTCTGCCCAATGCCGAACTTGTTCAGATAGGAAGACAGCCGATCAATGCCGACCTTGTGCGCCAGGTCGTAGAAGTAGGTGTCGTTGGAACGCATGATCGCGGTGTCCAGGTCGACCCAGCCATCGCCGGTGCGGTTCCAGTTACGGTATTTGTGATCGTAGTTCGGCAGCATGTAATAGCCGGGGTCGAACACGCGGGTGCTGGCCGTCACGACACCGGTGTCCAGACCGGCAATCGCCACCGCAGGCTTGATGGTCGAGCCCGGCGGATACAAACCTCGCAGAATACGGTTGAACAGCGGCCGATCGACCGAGTCACGCAGCTCGGAATAGGCCTTGAAGCTGATACCGGTCACGAACAGATTGGGGTCGAAACTCGGCTGACTGACCATCGCCAGCACTTCGCCGGTGTTCGGGTCCAGGGCGACCACCGCGCCACGGCGTCCGCCCAGCGCGACCTCGGCGGCCTCCTGCAACTGGATATCGAGGCTCAGAACGATGTCTTTGCCCGGCACCGGGTCAGTACGCTTCAACACGCGCAAAACACGCCCGCGGGCGTTGGTCTCGACCTCTTCGTAGCCGACCTGACCATGCAGCTCAGGCTCGTAGAAGCGCTCGATGCCGGTCTTGCCCATGTGATGGGTGCCGCTGTAATTCACGGGATCGAGGCTTTTCAGCTCTTTCTCGTTGATTCGCCCCATGTAGCCCACGGAGTGCGCAAAATGCGCGCCCTGCGGGTAATGGCGAATCAGTTGCGCCACCACTTCAACGCCGGGCAGGCGGAACTGGTTGACGGCGATCCGGGCGATCTGCTCCTCGGTCAGCTCGAACAGGATCGGCACCGGTTCAAACGGGCGACGCCCTTGTTTCATGCGTTTTTCGAAGATGATCCGGTCATCAGGCGTCAGCTCGAGCACTTCGATGATCGTATCGAGCACCTGGGCCCAGTCGCCGCCCGAACGTTCGCGGGTCATGCTCAGGTTGAAGCTGGGCCGGTTGTCGGCGATCACCACGCCGTTACGATCGAAGATCAGCCCGCGACTCGGCGGAATCGGCTGCACGTGGACGCGGTTGTTCTCCGAGAGGGTCGAGTGATAGTCGTACTGGATGACCTGCAGGAAGTACAACCGCGCCACCAACACGCAGATCAGCACGATCACCGCGACTGCGCCGACCACGACGCGGCTGCGCACCAGGCGTGCGTCCTTTTCGTGGTCTTTCAGGCGAATCGGCTGAGACATTTAGGGCGTGTTCACAGTGAAGGCAGCAGCGCTACTTGTGATAAGGGTGACCGGACAACACTGTCCAGGCACGATAAATCTGTTCGCCGATGAGAATGCGCACCAGCGGGTGCGGCAACGTCAACGGCGACAACGACCAACGCTGCTCGGCACGGGCACAGACTTCCGGCGCGAGCCCTTCGGGACCGCCAACCATCAGATTCACGGTTCGCGAATCCAGACGCCAGCGATCGAGCTCGCCCGCCAGTTGCTCGGTGCTCCATGGTTTGCCCTGCACTTCAAGCGTGACGATCCGCTCGCCCGGCTGCACTTTCGCCAGCATGGCCTCGCCTTCCTGACGAATCAGGCGTGCCACGTCGGCGTTCTTGCCACGGGTGTTGAGCGGAATCTCTACCAGTTCCAGCGCCAGTTCGGATGGCAGACGCTTGGCATACTCATGCCAACCCTCTTCCACCCACTTGGGCATGCGTGAACCGACAGCAATCAGACGCAGACGCACAATGAGCCCTTATTCATTGCCCGGGGTGTGATGGGCACCGCTGGCGGCACGGCTCTGCTCGGCGCCTTGCCACAGACGCTCCAGATCGTAGAACTGGCGAGCGGCGGCGGTCATCATGTGCACGATCACGTCGCCCAGGTCCAGCAGGACCCAGTCGCTTTCGCCTTTGCCTTCTTCGCCCAGCGGCTGTGCGCCCTTGGCTTTGACGTTTTCGCGGACCTTGTCCAGCATCGCGTTGATCTGACGGTTGGACGTACCGGTGGCGATCACCATGTAGTCGGTGAGGCTGTGCTTGTCCTTGACGTCGATGACCAGGATGTCCTGTGCCTTGACGTCTTCCAGAGCAGCCTTGGTCAGTTCAACCAGCTCTTCGCCGGATACGGATTGTTTTTGCTTTGTCATAAAAAACTCATTCAGTTCAATTGGGCGCACGGTACAGTCCGTGCGCCTCGATGTAGGCCAGTACCGCGTCTGGCACCAGAAAACGTACCGACTTACCGCTGGCCAGCAGTTGGCGGATCTGGGTGGCAGACACCGAAAGCGGCGTCTGCCAGACGAATGTAATGTGTCCGCCAGGCCCTTTCAGGGCCTTCGGATCGCTGACCGCGCGTGCCGCCAGCAGGTTACGCATGGCGTCCGGCGACTCGCTGTCGGCGTCCGGGCGTTGCAGCACCACGATATGGCAGTGCTCCAGCAACTCTTCCCAACGATGCCAGGTGGGCAGGCCGCAAAAGGCATCCCAACCCAGCAACAAAAACAGCTGGTCATCGGCGGACAGCTCAGCCCGCATCGATTCCAGCGTGTCGATGGTGTAAGACGGCTTGTCGCGCAACAGCTCGCGATCATCCACCGTCAAGGGCGGCACGCCTTCCACCGCGCAACTGACCATCGCCAGACGGTCTTGCGCAGAGACACTAGGCGTGTCGCGATGAGGCGGCCTGGCGCTGGGCGTCAGACGCAACTCATCGAGTTCAAGCAACGCGGCGACTTCAAGCGCGCCGCGCAAATGGCCGATGTGCACCGGATCGAACGTGCCACCCAGCATGCCGATGCGTTTCGGCTTGCCACTGGCCCGAGCCGTGTCGCTGGCTGGCTGGGCAACAGCACCCGCACCATTGCCCGGGCGCTGACCGATATCGGCCAAGTCAGGCTGGCCCCTGTCCGCGCAACTGGCGACCATCGCCAATGACGACGTATTTCTCGCACGTCAGGCCCTCGAGCCCGACCGGACCGCGCGCATGAATCTTGTCGGTGGAAATCCCGATTTCAGCCCCCAGGCCGTACTCGAATCCGTCGGCGAAGCTGGTGGGCGCATTGATCATGACCGAGCTCGAGTCGACTTCAGCCATGAAGCGGCGTGTCTGGCTCTGCGAATCGGAGACGATGGCGTCGCTGTGATGCGAGCCGTAATGGTTGATGTGCTCGATCGCCTGATCCAGACCGGTCACGACGCGGATCGACAGGATCGGCGCCAGATATTCGGTGTGCCAGTCTTCTTCGGTGGCGGCAACGGCATCGATCAACTGACGGGTGCGCTCGCAGCCACGCAGTTCGACGCCTTTCTCGCGGAACTGGGCGGCCATCTGAGGCAGGAAGTCAGACGCAATGGCCTGATCCACCAGCAGCGTTTCCATGGCACCGCAAATGCCATAGCGATAAGTCTTGGCGTTGAAAGCGATGCGTTGAGCGGCAGCGAGGTCGGCGTGGGCACTGACATACACGTGGCAGATGCCGTCCAGATGCTTGATCACCGGTACCCGGGCATCGCGACTGACGCGCTCGATCAGGCCTTTGCCACCCCGTGGAACGATGACGTCGACGTACTCAGGCATGGTGATCAACGCGCCGACGGCCGCACGGTCGGTGGTCTCGACCACCTGGACGACCGCTGCGGGCAGGTCAGCTTCGGCCAGGCCGCGCTGAATGCAGGCAGCGATGGCCCGGTTGGAGTTGATGGCTTCGGAACCGCCGCGCAGGATGGTCGCGTTTCCCGATTTCAGGCAAAGACTGGCCGCATCGATGGTCACGTTCGGACGCGACTCGTAGATGATCCCCACCACGCCCAGCGGTACGCGCATCTTGCCAACCTGAATACCGGACGGCTGGAAGTTCATGTCACGGATGGTGCCCACTGGATCCGGCAGACCGGCAACCTGGCGCAGACCGGCGATCATGCTGTCGATACGCGCCGGGGTCAGGGCCAGACGCTCGAGCAGTGCCGGCTCCAGACCATTCGCACGGCCGGCGGCAAGATCCTGCTCGTTGGCGGCAGTCAGCTCGTCCCGGGCGGCATCCAGCGCCGCAGCAGTCGCAGCCAGCGCGCGGTTTTTCTGCGCGGTACTGGCGCGACCGATCACGCGCGAGGCGTCACGGGCGGCGCGACCCAGGCGGGTCATGTAGTCAAGAACGGACTCAGTCATGGTCTCAGAGGTCTTGGCAGAGAGGAAAGCGGCCGATTATAGCTGCCGGGCGGGCTGAACGACAGCGGCGACAGGCGGATGGTCGATATAAGCCGGATTTGCTGGACGAAACCGTGAAATCAAGCTCAGCCGCCAGCCTGCGTTCACATTTAGTGCCGTTCCCGCCGCGCCCATTCAGCTGCAATTAAGCGCGACATTGCTATCATCACCGCTCATTCCAAGATCATGCATGCGATGCCACGACAGACCCCGCGCGCCTTGCCCGACAGCTTCTTCCACCGCGATGCCCAGACGCTTGCCCGCGATCTGCTGGGCAAGGTCATCCGCCATAAGGTCGGTGAGCTATGGCTATCGGCGCGCATCATAGAGACCGAGGCCTATTACGTCTCGGAAAAAGGCAGCCATGCGTCCCTTGGCTACACAGAAAAACGTAAGGCTTTGTTTCTGGATGGCGGACACATTTATATGTACTACGCCCGTGGCGGAGATTCGCTGAATTTCAGTGCCGAAGGACCGGGCAATGCGGTACTGATCAAATCCGCTTATCCCTGGGTCGATGCCTTCTCTGATGAAAACAGCCTGGCGCAGATGCAACTGAATAATCCCGACGCCAGCGGTCAACTGCGCACGCCGCAGCGGCTGTGCGCCGGGCAGACACTGCTGTGCAAGGCGCTCGGGCTGAAGGTCCCGATGTGGGATGCCAAGCGTTTCGATGAAGAGCAGTTGTTTGTCGAAGACGTGGGCCAGCAACCATCGCGGATCATTCAAACCACGCGCCTGGGCATCCCGACCGGGCGCGATGAACACCTGATGTACCGGTTCGTCGACGCCGATTACGCGCGGTTCTGCACACGGAACCCTGTCAGACGCGGGCAAGTCGAAGGCCGCGATTACCTTTTCATCGAGCAAGGAAACTGACCCATGGGTGCATGGCTCGACAGCGTTACCTCCTGGCTGAGCGCCAACCCGTCCTGGCTTGGCGCCGCCATTTTTCTGATCGCCTTCGTCGAGTGCCTGGCCATCGCCGGCATCATCGTGCCCGGCACTGTCGCACTGTTCGCGGTGGCAGCACTGGCCGGCAGCGGCATCCTGGAGTTGAGCGAAGCGTTGCTGCTAGGTTTCCTGGGCGGTTTGCTGGGAGACTTCGTGTCTTATTTCCTGGGCCGCCGTTTCCATCAGAACATCCGCCGCCTGCCGGGCCTGCGCCATCATCCGGAGTGGATCGGCGGCGCCGAGGCCTACTTTCAACGTTATGGCATCGCCAGCCTGCTGGTCGGGCGCTTCATCGGTCCGTTGCGGCCCATGCTGCCGATGGTCGCCGGCATGTTCGACATGCCGTTGGTGCGCTTCGCCGGGGTCAGCCTGATTGCGGCCGCCGGCTGGTCGGTGGCGTACATTCTTCCGGGCTGGGCGACCGGCGCGGCGATCCGCCTGCCGCTGCCGGAAAACTTCTGGCCGCAGGCAGCAGTGGTCGGTGTCGCACTGGCGATCCTGCTCGGCATCGCCGTTCAGAGCAGCACACGCCAGAAGCGTTATGCGACCAGACTGATCGCCGCGACATGCTTCGTTCTGTTAGGAGCCGTGTTTCTTGGCTGGCCGTATCTGGCGGATTTCGATCAGGGTCTGATGACCGTCGTTCAGGCGAGCCGAAGCGAAGCGGCGGAAAATTACGCCGTGATGATCACCGGCCTGGGGGATTTCCGGACCCAGTTCTGTGCCGCTGCGTTGCTGGCGATTCTGTTGCTGCTCACTCGCCAATACCGGCACGCGATCTTTGCCGTAGGAACTACGCTGGGCGCCGCGGTCGTCAACCAGAGCATGAAATACACCTTCGCCCGCGCCCGCCCGGAAGTGCTGGCCGAGCCGTTGACCACTTACAGCATGCCCAGCGGACATGCATCCGCCTCGTTTGCCTTGTTCATGACGCTGGCCGTACTGGCTGGGCGCGGGCAGCCGGTGCGACTGCGCCTGACCTGGCTGTTACTGGGGGGAATTCCGGCGCTGGCCATCGCGATGTCCCGGGTGTATCTGGGCGTTCACTGGCCGACCGACGTGCTGGCCGGCATGATGCTGGCGTTCTTCACGTGCTCGGCGAGCCTGGCGTTCGTGCAGAACAAGCAATCACTGCCGGCGCTGCCGATTCGCGTCTGGTGGTTGATCCTGCCTGCGACGGTGGCTCTGTTGGGCGGATTTGCCCTGCACTCGTTCGGGCACGGCCTGATTCGCTATCAGTATTGAGGCCGCGCCCTTTGGCCGGCGTCGGGCGTGTCAGGCCTGCATGTCGCCCTGCATCTCGTCGAGCAGATCCTGAATGGCGTCGAGGCGTTCTTCGGCGTCGTCTATTTCCAGCAGTTCGATCTTGTCTTCCTCCGCGAACGGCAGCAGATAGGCCAACTGATTGGCCAGCGACTGTTGCCCACTGGCCGTCAGCCCCATGTTCAACGCCGCCACCATCGGGTGCTCGGCCAGGGCCGCCAGAAGTGCCACGAGGTCATCGTCCTCTTCCTGAAGCGGCTGCTCCTGCGGATCTTCCAGCCATTCAACCTCGGCCAGCAACAGGTTGTCACGTTGCGTTTCTGCGTCGATCACCCGAAAGCGCCGCCCGCCGACCACCCGAATACCCAACAGGCCGTTGTCCTGCTGCTGGAAATCAGTGACCAGTGCCTCGCAACCGATCTGCGAGAACCCGTCAGGAACGTCACCCACCTCGCTGCCTTCAGTGATGCAGACCACACCGAACCCTTCGCCCTGTTTCATGCAGCGGCCAATCATGTCCAGATAGCGTGCCTCGAAAATCTGAAGATCCAGCACACACCCCGGAAACAGCACAGCGTTCAGCGGAAACAACGGCAACGACATAAACCCACCCTCAAGCAACCAGAGACACCGCCAACGGCAAAAACAGCGCCGTGGCGACACCCATCAGACTCATCGCCAGCGCCGCGAAGGCGCCGCATTCATCACCTTCCTGCAAAGCCGCCGAGGTACCCACTGCGTGCGCCGTCAGCCCCAGCGCCATGCCGCGAGCTTCCGAACTCTGCACGCCCGCCAGGGTCAGCAGACCGGGCCCGAATATGCCGCCGATGACGCCGGTGATCAACACAAAAACCGCTGCCAGCGCTGCAACACCACCGATCTGTTCAGCGACCAGCATGGCAATCGGTGAGGTCACTGACTTGGGCGCCATCGTCATCAGGATCATGTGGTCGGCGCCCAACAGCCAGCCGAGCGCGACACATGACCCGGTTGCCAGCACGCCGCCAATCACCAGCGTAGTCAAGACCGGCCAGAACAACTGACGAATACGCCGCAGATTCAGATAAAGCGGCACTGCCAGCGCAACTGTCGCGGGCCCGAGCAGGATGCTGAGAATGTCGGTGCTTTTACGGTATTCGACGTAGGTCAGCCCGCAACTCACCAGCACGACAATGACCACGACCATCGACACCAGCACCGGTTGCAGGAATACCCACCGGGTTTTCTCATAACCGGCGAGCACAAACTGATAGGCGCCCAAGGTGATCGCAATGCCGAACAGCGGATGATGGATCACCGAAAGCCATGCGCCTTGCCAATCCAGACTCATGACGGCTCCCGGCGGCTGGACTGGCGATCGATGAGTTTCTGCATCAGCCAGCCCGCAAAGGTGAGCGAGATCATCAGTGACAGCACCAGCGAGCCTACAATGGCCCAGAAGTCATCGGCGATCTGGTCGGCATAAACCATCACGCCGACGGCAGGCGGCACCAGCAACAGCGGCAGATAACGCAGCAGACTGCTGGCGGCCAGGCTGATGGGTTCGCTGACTTCGCCCCTGATCATCAGGTAAATCATCAGCAGCACCAGGCCGATGATCGGCCCCGGCAGTATCGACAGAAACAAATGATTCAGCGCCGTTCCCACTAATTGGAACAGCACAAGCCAGGTCAGGCCTCGTAGCAACATACAGAACTCCACAAATTCGCGGCGACATTATAAGCATGCAGTTTCGTCAGCTATGGCTCGGCATTCGCAAACCTTGGGATTCTTGACCACAGCCCTGCGGCGTGCTGATCTTCATCGCGTCAGGCGATGATGATGCGCAAGCGCGCCGACCGAAGAGGCGCCAGACGCCGCCACAGAGCCAAGCAATAAAAGAGCCTATAGCCGCAGAAACCGGAAAACACAAAACCGCAGGACGTCAACGTTTCACAAGGAGAGTAACGATGCCCTATGTACCCGTCGCAGAACTCAAGAGCTATGAAGGCAAGGAACTGGGAAGTTCCGAGTGGCTGCTCATCGATCAGGAACGAATCAATCTGTTCGCCGAGGCAACCGGCGATTTCCAATTCATTCACGTCGACCCGGTCAAGGCCGCGCAGACACCCTTTGGCTCGACCATCGCCCACGGCTTCCTGTCGCTGTCGCTGATCCCCAAGTTGATGGAATCGCTGCTGGTGCTGCCGGAAGGCTTGAAAATGGTGGTCAATTACGGCCTGGACAGCGTGCGCTTCGTCCAGCCCGTCAAGGTCGATTCGCGCGTTCGTCTAAAAGTTGCGCTGACCGAAGTCACCGAAAAGAAGCCCGGGCAATGGTTGCTCAAAACGACGGCAACGCTTGAAATCGAGGGTCAGGACAAGCCCGCCTTCGTCGCAGAACCCCTGTCACTCTGCTTCGTGTAAATTTCTCAAAACGTGAAACAGTCGTAACAGACTGTTTCACCACGCTTACTGGCTGCGGCATACTCGCTGCGGCTGTGTGAGCGACTCGACACAAGTACGCGATCTGATCACGCCGACATATTTATTTGCGGGATTTACCATGCGCGCGCTTGCCCCTCTGGCCCTGACCCTTCTGCTTACCGCCTGCGGTGACGGCGAATCGCTGTTGCCTCCCGACGCTCGCCTGCCCGACGGCGGTCGTTATCGAGGCGACATCGTCAACGGCATGTTGCAGGGCGAGGGTCGTATCGATTACCCGAACGGCAGTTGGTACGCGGGTGCGTTCAAGAACGGTCAGTGGGATGGCCAGGGCGAATGGCATGCCAGCAATGGCGACGTGTATCGCGGCGGGTTCCAGAACGGACTGTTTCAGGGGCAAGGGGCGCTCACCACCAGCGCTGGCAGTTATGTTGGCGGCTACAAACTGGGGCGACGTGACGGCGAAGGCACGCTCAAAGAGCACGGCATGAGTTATCGCGGCGAATTCAAGGCCGATCAGTACGATGGCCTCGGCCACCTGGAACTGGACGACGGCAGCCAGTATCAAGGCCAGTTCGCGCAGGGCAAGCCCAACGGTGAGGGCCAGCGCAGCGATGCGGCAGGCAACCAGTTCAGCGGCAAGTTCGTCGACGGCCAGCTCGAAGGCACCGGCAATTTCAACAGCGCTGACGGTGATCAGTATGTCGGCGGCTTCCACAACAACCAGCTCAATGGCCGCGGGCGTTACGAAAACGCCGATGGCGATGTCTGGTCGGGGCAATTCAAGGACGGCGCCTTTACCGGCAAAGGCGAATTGATCGGTGCTGACGGCACCCGTTATCAGGGTCAGTTCCTGAACTGGCGGTTCGCTGGCGAAGGCCGTCTGCAGATGCCGGACGGCAGCACCTACGTCGGGCATTTTGAAAACGACAATTATCATGGCGCAGGCGTGCTGACGACCGCCGAGGGCGAGATTCAGAGCGGCACCTGGTCCAACGGCCAGCGCGTGCGCGACGCGTCGGGCAAGTTGTTGCCAGACCCGCTGGAGGTCGGCCTGCTCGCTCAGGGTCCGTTACTGGAGAAAGCGCTCGCCGCAGTGCCTGCCTCGACGCCGGCCATCGAACTCTACAGCCTGGTCGTCGGCGGCGATGGCAAGCAGAGCGTGTTTCTGCGCGAGGCGGACTTCGTCAACAAATTGCTCGCCACGCGCTTCGGCGCATTCGGTCAGGTGTCGCTGGTGAACCATCGCGATCACATGACGGATCGACCGCTGGCCACACGCGAGAACATCAACCGCGCCGTCCAGACGCTGGCCAGACGCAGTGGTCCGGAAGACCTGATTTTCATCTACCTCACCAGCCACGGCACACACGAGCATGAGCTGGTGCTGGACCAGCCGCGCCTAGAGCTCTCGGACCTTCCGGCCAAGGAGATGTCGGGCGTGCTCGCGCCGCTGAAGAATCGCGACAAAGTGGTGGTGATTTCTGCCTGTTACTCGGGCGGTTTCATCCCTGCGATCAAGGATGAGCACACGATGGTCATCACCGCTTCGCGGGAGGACCGGGTCTCGTTCGGCTGCTCGGAAGAGGCGGATTTCACTTACTTTGGCGAAGCACTTTTCGGCAAAGCACTGGCCGAGAGCGACGACCTGATTCAGGCCTTCAACGAAGCCAAAGCCATCGTTGCCCAGCGGGAAACCGACGAGAACTTCGAAGCCTCCGAGCCGCAGATCTGGGCGCCCAAAGCGGTCGTCACACGCTGGCAGCAGCTGCGCAAGAGCCAGGCAGAGCGGGCATTGAACACCGTCGTACGCTGACTGCGCGCTTGACCGGCCCCGCGACCTGCGTGGGCCGGCAATCAATACTCGGGCGCCTGCTGAATCGACCTTCGGCTTGCAAACGGCTCCCCACTGATCAGCAGACAAGCCTCGCCCCTGCGAGTCCGTGCCAGCGCCCAGATGAATATTTGAGCGCCGGGTGAAACCTGTCCGCTCGGCGCGCAGTCTGTTCCGATAGAGCGCCTATGCTTGTGACGTATCAAGGGAGAAAGACCATGTACTTGACGCCGCAACACATTTTGCTTGCCGGAGCGACTGGACTGACAGGCGAGCATTTGCTGGATCGCTTGCTCAACGAACCCACCGTCAGCCGTGTGCTGGCCCCCACTCGCCGTTCGCTGGCCGAACACCCGCACCTGGAAAACCCTGTCGGCGAGCTCATTTCACTGCTGCCCGAACTTGGAGGCCAGATCGATATCGCTTTCTGCTGCCTGGGCAGCACGATCAAGCAGGCGGGCTCGCAGGATGCCTTCCGTGCAATCGATCTGGACATGGTGGTGGCGTTCGGCAAGCGGGCCCGGGAGCTGGGCGCGCGTCATCTGGTGGTGATCAGCGCTGTGAATGCAGACCCCGAATCGAGCATTTTCTACAGCCGCGTCAAAGGCGAAATGGAAGAGGCGCTCAAGGACCAGAACTGGCCGCAACTGACCATCGCCCGGCCCTCGCTGCTGATCGGCGAGCGTGAGGACCAGCGGCTCGTCGAACAACTGGCAGCGCCCATCGCCAAGTTGATCCCGGGTAAATACGGCGGCATCGAGGCGTGTCAGCTGGCTCGCGCCCTTTGGCGCCTTGCGCTGGAAGAACAGGACGGAATTCGGGTCGTGGAGTCCGACGAGCTGCGGCGATTGGGCAAATAGCGACGCCCTGCTCGCGTATCGCCCTCAGAGCCGACACCTTTGTAGCGGATGAAAGAGTGTGCGCGAGCGGCGTCCCTGCTGCTGGCGATGACACTCACGGCCGCCTACATCCCGCCCGTTGCCTGAAACCCAACGCCCAGCGCAGTCAGGATCGACAGCGGCAACAGCACCGTGTCGAGCAGCGCGCTGCCGGGCAGATCGAGCATCGGGTATTTCGGCGCTTCTGCCCCGAAACGGTCCTTCTCGCAGCAGCCACCTTCAATCGCATACAGATCCAGCCGCGTGCCGGAATACACCACCGGAGCGCCCGGCTGATTGGCATCCAGCGTGCGCACGGTCGAGCAGCCCGTGGCGAGAACCAGCCCCAGCGTCAGGACAAAAAGCTTCTTATTCATCGGCGCCAAAATGGTGTTCGCCCCAACGGGGCAGCATGTCTTGAGGGATGTTCAACAGGTTGAGAATGCGCGCCACGACGAAGTCGACCAGATCGTCGATGGTCTGCGGCTGGTTGTAGAAACCGGGTGATGCGGGAAGTATCACCGCCCCCAGATTCGACAGCTTCAGCATGTTCTCCAGGTGAATGCTTGAGAACGGCGCCTCGCGCGGCACCAGAATCAACTGCCGGCGCTCCTTGAGCGTCACATCAGCGGCGCGCTCGATCAGGTTGTTACACGCGCCGGTGGCGATCGCCGACAAAGTGCCCGTCGAGCACGGCACGACAACCATCGCGCTCGGCGAACCTGAGCCGGAGGCTACCGGCGACATCCAGTCTTCCTTGCCGTAAACGCGGATCTGCCCGGCTTCAGCGCCGGTGTATTCGGTCAGAAACGCCTGCATCATCTGCGGCTTGGGCGGCAGCGTGACATCGGTTTCGGTGGCCATTACCAGTTGGGCGGCCTTGGAAATGAGAAAATGCACTTCGCGATCTTCCCGCACCAGACAATCCAGCAAGCGCAGACCGTATTGCGCGCCGGACGCGCCGGTCATCGCCAGCGTGATGCGTTCCGGCCCGCTCATTTCAACGCCTCGGCCAGCTTGCCATGCAGCCCGCCAAAGCCCCCGTTGCTCATGATGACCACGTGCGTGCCGGGCTGCGCCTGACTTTTCACCCGTTCGATGATGCCTTCGAGGGAATCGCATACCACTGCCGGGACCGTGCATTCGGCAGCCGTTGCGCCCAGATCCCAGCCCAGATTGGCCGGCGAGTACCAGACCACCTGATCCGCCTGCGCGACACTTTCCGGCAGTCCGTCACGATGCGCGCCGAGCTTCATCGAGTTGGAGCGCGGCTCCACGATTGCGATGATCGGTGAATCTCCGACTTTCTTGCGCAGGCCGTCCAGCGTGGTGGCGATCGCGGTCGGGTGATGGGCGAAGTCATCGTAAATGGTGATGCCGCGCACTTCGGCGACCTTTTCCATACGACGTTTCACGCTTTTGAAAGCACTCAGCGCCGCAACGCCTTGCTGCCCGACGACGCCCACGTGACGCGCCGCCGCGAGGGTCGCCAATGCGTTCGCCACGTTGTGCTGACCGGTCATGTCCCAGTCAACGACGCCCTGCGTCACGCCCTCGAACAGTACTTCGAATTTCGAGCCGTCTTCGCTCAGCAGTCTGGCCTGCCACTGACCGCCCTGCCCGGTGGTCTGCACCGGCGTCCAGCATCCCATCTGAATGACCCGTTGCAATGCAGGCTCGGTAGTGGGATGAATCACCAGGCCTTCGCTTGGAATGGTGCGCACCAAATGGTGAAACTGGCGTTCGATCGCAGGCAGATCGGGGAAGATGTCGGCATGATCGAACTCGAGGTTGTTCAGGATCGCGGTACGCGGGCCGTAATGCACGAACTTCGAGCGTTTGTCGAAGAAGGCGCTGTCGTATTCATCGGCCTCGACCACAAAAAACGGCGTGTCGCCCAGACGCGCAGACACCGCGAAGTTTTGCGGCACACCGCCGATCAGGAAGCCCGGGCTCATGCCAGCATGTTCCAGCACCCACGCCAGCATGCTGCTCGTGGTGGTCTTTCCGTGAGTGCCCGCAACCGCCAGCACCCAGCGACCGCGCAGCACGTGGTCAGCCAGCCATTGCGGACCGGAAACGTAAGGCAGCCCTTTGTTCAGGACGTACTCGACGGCCGGATTGCCTCGGGACATCGCATTGCCGACCACGACCAGATCAGGCGCCGGTTCCAGATGCGAAGGGTCGTACCCTTGCATCAACTCAATGCCTTGCGCCTGCAACTGCGTGCTCATCGGCGGATAGACGTTGGCATCGGAGCCGGTGACTTTGTGGCCCAGATCCTTGGCGAGAACCGCCAGCGATCCCATGAACGTGCCGCAGATACCCAGAATATGAATGTGCATGACCGACCTCTTAAAACGTTCGCGCAGGTTAGCGTAGAAGGCGGTGGATGCGCACGGGGGAATTGCGCAGAACGGCGGCTGCGCTTAAGGATGTCCGACGGGGGAATGCCTCGTAAGACCGCCTCTCGGGTGAACGCGTCACAGGACCGGCTTTAGCCGGGAAGGCGTCGGTTGGCTAACCGCAGAACTTATGGCGACCACACTGGCCTATTCCCGGCTGAAGCCGGTCCTACTGGCTGACCGCGACACGCTGCAAAATCACGGGTGAATGCCGGTCCTACTGGCTGACCGCCTCACGCAGCAATCCGTTGGGTGAACGCGTCGTAGGACCGGCTTTAGCCGGGAAGGCGTCGGGGGGCTCACCGCAGAACTGATGGCGACCACACCGGCCTCTTCCCGGCTGAAGCCGGTCCTACTGACTGACCGCGACGCGCTGCAAAATCGCGGGTAAACGCGTCCCACTGACTGCGTCACGCTGCAATATCGTGGGTGAATGCCGGGCCCTGCTGACTGACCGCGACACGCTGCAATATCGCGGGCGAGCCGTCGTAGGACCGGCTTTAGCCGGGAAGGCGTCGGGGGGCTCACCGCAGATTGGGACAATTCATACAAGCTTCATCCACCCAGGGCTTCAGCGGTTGATCCCATGTTTGCGCAGCTTTCTATAGAGCGTATTACGGCTCACCCCTAGCTCCCGGGCGGCATGGGTCATGTGCCAGCGCTGGGTTTCCAGAGTGGCGATGAGCGCTGCGCGTTCGGCGTCGTCCAGCGGCGAATCGCTGCGCTCTGGATCGGGCGTCATGCGCGCGAGGGTGGCCTGCGAAGCGGCCTGACGGACCAGCGCTGGCAGATCGGCCAAACGAATCAGATTGTCTTCGCACAGCGCCGCCAGCGTCCTCAACACGTTGCGCATCTGCCGCACATTGCCTGGCCAGTTGAAGGCCAGCAGCAAATCCCTCGCCTCAGGCTCGATCATGACGGCATCGCCGCCCGCTTCTTCTTTCAACAAGAAGTCCAGCAACTGCGCCTTGTCGCTGCGTGCTCGCAACGGGGGCAAACCGATTTCCAGGCCGTTGAGTCGATAGAAAAGGTCCTCACGAAAGCCGCCATCCTCCACACGTCCCAGCAGATTCCGGTGAGTCGCGCTGATGATTCGTACATCCACGGCGTGCGGCTCGCCACCAATCGGCACCACTAGCCGATCCTCCAGCACACGCAAGAAACGGGTTTGCAATGCCACCGGCATGTCACCGATTTCATCAAGGAACAACGTCCCACCATCGGCCTGCTGCAACTTGCCGCGCATGCCCTCCTTGCGCGCGCCCGTGAAACTGCCGCCGCGATACCCGAACAATTCGCTTTCGATCAGGGTTTCCGGAATCGCCGCGCAATTCAGGGCCACGAAAGGCTTAACGGCCCGCCGACTGGCGTAATGCACGGCTTTGGCGAACGCCTCTTTTCCCGAGCCGGTTTCACCGTTGATCAACAGCGGCACGTCGCGCTCGAACACCTTCAAGGCCCGACGAAAATCGGCTTGCAGCGAAGCGTCGCCCAGACACAAGCCGCCTGGTGGCGGAGGCACTGCAGGTTGGCTGACAACCGCTGTAGCAGGCGCTGTCATCTGCGGTCGCGATTGCCCACGCAGCATGGCGAAGAAGCCTCGACCGTCTCGCGTTCTCAGCGGCCAGCAGGTCGCCGCGTCAGCCGATGCCCGTGCCAGCAAGTCGCTCAGGGAGCAATCGAACAACGCCTCGACGGGGCGACCGATCAGTTCGCAGCGCCCCAGGCTCAGCAAATTCAGCGCGCTCTGGTTCACCGCGCTGATGCAACCCTCGCCGTCGAATGCCAGCAAGCCTTCGCTGAACAGCCCGACGGAGCCCGCCTGCAAATGAAAGCGCAGCAGCCATTGATCGTCGAAATGGCGCAGAAAGTAGCTGCTCTCAATCATTTTTGCCGACAGATTGACCAGCGCCATGGTGTGAAACTGGCTCTGGCGGGTGACATCGTGCCGCGCCGAAGACACGTCGAGGACCGCGAGCAGGTCGCCATGGGGGTCGAAGACCGGACTTGCCGAGCACGTCAGCCCGGTGTGCCGGCCGCGAAAATGTTCGTCGCGATGAATCGTCACGCACTGGCGCTCCACCAGACAGGTGCCGATACCGTTGGTGCCCTCGCGCGCCTCGCTCCAGTCAGCACCCAGCCACAGACCGGCTCGCTCGAAGATCCGCCTCTCGCCAGGCTCGGTGACGCAATTGAGGATGATCCCGCGCGCGTCGGTCAGCAGCACGGCATTACCGCCAGAGAGCTGCTGATGCAGGCTGTTCATTTCGCCACCGGCGATGTTCAGGACCTGCTGCAGACGCTCGCGGCTCTCAAGCACGCGGGCGTGTTCGAGCACCGTTGGCGCCATGGCCTGCGCCGGATCGAGGTGGTAATCCTCAAGGCATCGCAACCAGGAGCGGGCGATGGAAGGGTCGGCGCCAGGGCCGTAACGATGGTGGGCTTTACCCTGCGCAACGGTCAGGACTTGTTGCGCATGTCGAGCGAAATGGCGGCTGTGCATTGTTATTGTTCTTCCTAGGTTGTGGCTCTCCCGGGGAGTCGCAGACCAGCATCCTCTTCGTGCCCGGCCATTGCAATGCTTGCGCCGGAAGGCACCGCCAGACCGTTGCACATCCGGTACAAACTGTCACATGCGCTGTATCAAGGGCGGGGCAAGCCGGCCGGCCAGCGATCTGATTTCTTCAGTAAAACCCTTGTAAACAGGCGTCCGGACGGCGGTGGCCCGCGCTTTGCTCTACGCTTTGATCAAGCGCAGCAGCGCGTTATCCCCACACAATCACAAGAGCAAGGAGATATTCACCATGCGTTATGCCCATCCCGGTACTGAAGGCTCGCTCGTCACCTTCAAGACCCAGTACGGTAACTACATCGGTGGCGAATTCGTGCCTCCGGTCAAAGGCCAGTACTTCGAAAACACCTCGCCCATCACCGGCAAGCTGATCGCAACCTTCCCTCGCTCGACTGCCGAAGACATTGATAAAGCGCTGGATGCCGCCCACGCCGCGGCGGATGCCTGGGGCAAGACCTCCGTGCAGGAGCGCTCACTGACGTTGCTGAAAATTGCCGATCGCATCGAGCAAAACCTTGAGCTGCTGGCGATCACCGAAACCTGGGACAACGGCAAAGCGGTGCGCGAAACCCTCAACGCCGACATTCCGCTGGCCGTCGACCACTTCCGTTATTTCGCCGGTGTGCTGCGTGCCCAGGAAGGCACTGCCGCCGAGATCGACGGCAATACCGTGGCGTACCACATTCATGAACCGCTGGGCGTGGTCGGCCAGATCATCCCGTGGAACTTCCCGCTGTTGATGGCCGCCTGGAAACTTGCGCCGGCGCTGGCAGCCGGAAATTGCATCGTGCTCAAACCTGCCGAGCAAACGCCGCTGGGTATCAGCGTGTTGATGGAGTTGATTGGCGATCTGCTGCCCAAAGGCGTGCTGAACGTCGTTCAGGGTTACGGCCGCGAAGCCGGTGAAGCGCTGGCCAGCAGCAAGCGCATCGCCAAGATCGCCTTCACCGGATCCACGCCGGTGGGCTCGCACATCATGAAGCTGGCGGCCGACAGCATTATCCCGTCCACCGTCGAGCTAGGCGGCAAGTCGCCGAACATCTATTTCGAAGACGTGATGAACGCCGAACCCGAGTTCATCGATAAAGCCGCAGAAGGCGTGGTGCTGGCGTTTTTCAACCAGGGCGAAGTCTGCACATGCCCATCGCGTTGCCTGGTTCAGGAGTCGATTTACCCGCAATTCATGGAAGCGGTGATGAAGAAAGTCCTGAAAATCAAACGGGGCGACCCACTGGACACCGACACCATGGTGGGCGCTCAGGCGTCGCAACAGCAGTTCGACAAGATCCTCTCCTACCTGGACATTGCCCAGGGCGAAGGCGCCGAGCTGCTGACCGGCGGCAAGGTTGAAAAAATGGAAGGCTCGCTCGCGACCGGCTATTACATCCAGCCAACGCTGCTCAAAGGCAATAACCGCATGCGCGTGTTCCAGGAGGAAATATTCGGCCCGGTGGTCAGCGTCACGACCTTCAAGGATGAAGCGGAAGCCATCGCAATCGCCAACGACACCGAGTTCGGCCTCGGTGCGGGCGTGTGGACCCGCGACATCAACCGTGCCTACCGCGTAGGCCGAGCCATCAAGGCCGGTCGCGTGTGGACCAACTGCTATCACCTGTACCCGGCCCATGCCGCGTTTGGGGGTTACAAGAAATCCGGCGTCGGCCGCGAGACCCACAAAGTAGCGCTCGAACATTACCAACAGACCAAAAACCTGCTGGTGAGTTACGACACCAACCCGCTGGGTTTCTTTTGACAAAAAGCGGTTTCAGTGACCAGCCAACGGCCTCTTCGGAGGCCGTTTTCATTGCGTAAACACTCAGGTGCCGGCGCTGCACAGCCAGGGCGCCGTGACTTTGGATTGCGCTTTCTAAACCGCTTAGGCACAGTCGAAATCGTCTGTCCCCGTGCCAGGCGCGCCCTCCCCCTTTCATGCATTGCACAATGAAGCTGAGGCCCAACCATGCGGATCGTTCAAGCCACCCTGGAGCACCTGGACCTGTTGACACCGCTGTTCGTCAAATACCGCGAGTTTTACGGCGAGCTGCCTTTTCCTGACTCATCCCGCGCCTTTCTGGAAAAACGCTTGCGCCGCGAAGAGTCCGTGATCTATCTGGCCTTGCATGACGAAGACGACAGCAAGCTGCTGGGCTTCTGTCAGCTTTATCCCAGTTACTCGTCGCTGTCTCTGAAGCGCGTGTGGATCCTCAACGACATTTATGTCGCAGAAGACGCCCGTCGCCAGTTGGTGGCTGACCACCTGATCCAGAAAGCCAAGAAAATGGCCCGAGAAACCCAGGCCGTGCGCATGCGTGTCTCAACCAGCGCCAACAATGACGTGGCGCAGAAAGTGTACGAATCCATCGGGTTTCGTGAGGACACTCAGTTCAAGAACTACGTCCTGCCGATCAACTGAACAACACACACTTCCGGTGCAGGAGCGCGCTTGTCCGCGATGACGTCGGATCAATCGATATTCGGTGCTGCAGGCCTGTAGCGTCCTCGGGCGAGCGCGCTCCTGCAGAGGTCTGTGCGTCATCACTACCAAATGTTTCAATCGCTGGTCCGGCGCCAGCAATATCCTGTTTCTTCCCTCTATAATGCGGCCCAATTCCCTTCGACTCATCGTCCGCACGACCCGGAATCGGGTCTCACAACCAGGTGCCGTACATGGATTTCAACCCGCTTGACCTGATTCTCCACCTCGACGTCTACCTCGACATGCTGGTGTCCAACTACGGCACTTGGGTCTACGCGATTCTGTTTCTGGTCATTTTCTGCGAAACCGGTCTGGTCGTGACCCCCTTCCTGCCGGGTGATTCATTGCTCTTTATCGCAGGCGCGGTGGCAGCGGGTGGCGCGATGGATCCGGTGCTGCTGGCGTGCCTGCTGATGGCCGCGGCGATACTCGGCGACAGCACCAACTACGTGATTGGCCGAACGTTGGGGGACCGCCTGTTCCGCAATCCGGATTCGAAAATATTCCGCCGCGATTACCTGACCAAAACCCATGAATTTTATGAGCGCCATGGCGGCAAAACCGTGACGCTGGCGCGCTTTCTGCCGATCATCCGCACCTTCGCGCCATTCGTGGCAGGCGTGGGCAAGATGCATTACCTGCGCTTTCTGAGCTTCAGCGTGCTGGGATCGGTGCTCTGGGTAGGCGGTCTGGTGGCTCTGGGCTTCTTCTTCGGCAACATCCCCTTCATCAAGAAAAATCTGACGCTGCTGGTACTGGCAATCATCCTGATTTCGCTGCTGCCGATGATCATCGGGCTGGTCCGCAGCCGCATGGGCCGCTCCGCAGAAGCCCGCTGATCGATGTGGTCGCTGGGGAACTGGCTCAAGCGTCGCACGCTGGCGCGCAATCCCGTCGATCCTGCCGTATGGGAGCGTGTGCGTCAGCGACTGCCGATCCTCGACGGCCTGAGCGCCGAAGAAGACCGCTACCTGCTCGACAGCTGCGTACTGTTTCTGCGAGCCAAACACCTCACCGCGCTCGAAGGCGTGAATCTGGATGACGAGTCGCGGCTTTTTCTTGCTGCGCAGGCGCAGTTGCCGCTGCTGGCGCTGGGCGATCTGAACTGGTATCAGGGATTTCACGAGATCATTCTGTACGGCGATGACTTCGTCAGCCCGCAGCGGCACCGCGACGCCAGCGGTGTGGAGCACGAGTGGGACGGCAAGCACAGCGGCGAGGCCTGGTCGCAGGGGCCGGTCATTCTGGCGTGGCCGGGTGTGCTGTCGAGTGGTGGCTGGGAGGCCTACAACCTCGTCATTCACGAACTGGCGCACAAACTGGACATGCTCAATGGCGACGCCAACGGCCTTCCGCCGCTGCACCCCGACATGCGCATCAGTGACTGGACCAGCACCATGCAGAGCGCATTCGACGATCTCAACCGGCAGCTGGACGCCGACCCGGACGCCGAAACGCTCATCGATCCTTACGCCGCCGAGAACCCCGCGGAATTCTTCGCCGTGATCAGCGAGTACTTCTTCAGTGCCCCGGATTTGCTGGTCGAAGCGTATCCGCAGGTGTATCAGCAGCTCAGAGCCTTCTACCGTCAGGACCCTCTTGCACGGCTTACGGCACTTCAAGCGCAAAACCCGGTCTATCAGGCTCACGACGACGCCCGGGGCTGATTGGCGTACATGGCAACCGCTGCCGAATATGCCTATAATCCGGCCCACTTTTTGGCGTTGGACGCCAGATTCTGAATGGTCAACCAAGGGGGCAAAGCCCAATGAGCTACAGCAAGATTCCGGCCGGTAAAGACCTGCCGAATGACATCTACGTCGCAATCGAGATCCCGGCCAATCACGCGCCGATCAAGTACGAAATCGACAAAGAAAGCGACTGCCTGTTCGTTGACCGTTTCATGGCCACGCCGATGTTTTACCCGGCCAACTACGGTTTCATCCCGAACACCCTGGCTGACGACGGCGACCCGCTCGACGTGCTGGTCGTAACGCCTTACCCGGTAGCGCCAGGCTCGGTCATCCGCGCCCGCCCGGTCGGCGTACTGAACATGACCGACGACGGCGGCGGCGACGCCAAAGTCATCGCTGTTCCACACGACAAACTGTCCCAGCTGTACGTTGACGTGAAGGAATACACCGACCTGCCACCGCTGCTGATCCAGCAGATCGAGCACTTCTTCGCGAACTACAAGGATCTCGAGAAGGGCAAGTGGGTCAAGATCGAAGGCTGGGCAGGCGCCGATGCCGCTCGCGAAGCGATCACCAAATCGGTCGCAGCCTACAAAGGCTGATTCGACTTGCCGTCTTCAGGGCACCCGTGACGGGTGTTCTGAAGGCTGCACCCTCCTGTTTTTTGTCTTTAACGCAACGCCCTCTCGCTGCAAGGCGATTCATTCGCTGTCTTGCGTACAACAATTGCGCAATCCATCGCCTCAGTGATCTGATCACCACGCCCGCCGATTCGCCTGAATTATCCGATTTTCCCCCACGCGGATGTTTAAAGAGATCCACCTCCAGACAATCTGTTTATTCGGATAAAGCGCTTACCCGTTTTCGGCAACAATCGATCCTTCATAATCGCGCTGCGTCTCAATACCCAAGGCTCTATAACGCGAGTCATTAAAACACTCACAACTTTGCAGCCACTTCATTGCATTGCGGGCCCTGTTGATCGTAATCAAAACAGTGAAGGAAACAGCCTACATACCTGCTTGAGTCTTGTAATCCGGCCACTCAATCGCAAGGTTGATCGCCCACTCATTTGAACACTTCGTTCATTTAAACAAAGCGCGGCCGCCCGTAAACTTCGGGGCATGAATACATCAGGTGATCGACTACGCATCCTCTTGCGAGAGTGCCATCTCTCTGCAACAGACTTCGCCGCCAACCGCAAGGTAACGCCGCAACACGTGAACAACTGGTTCAAACGCGGCATTCCGATGGCGCGCATGGAAGAAGTGGCTGAACTGCTGAGCGTCAACGCGCGCTGGCTGCGCAGCGGCGAAGGCCCCAAACACCCCGGAGAGGCACGAGACAAACCCGGCATGGACGGCATTCATAAAGGACGAGCCGAGCGGCACGGCGCGCGCGATGAACTCGATATACCGTTCTATTCCGAATCTCGCGCGCAGGGCACGGGGCGAACGGCCGTGAGCGAGATACCCAACCATAAGGCGCGCCTGTCACGGCGGATCATCGACGCCATGGACGTGGAGCTGCACAACGCAATCTGCATCGCCATGGTCGGCAACAGCATGGCCGACAAGATCCAGGACGGCTCGCTTATCGCGGTCGACCGAGGCCGGGTGCAGGTCATCGACGGCGAAATGTATGCGATCGAGCACGACGGCATGCTGCGGGTAAAATGCCTGTACCGCCTGCCCGGTGGCGCGTTGCGGCTGCGCAGTCACAACGCTGGCGAATACCCCGATGAAATTTTCACTGCCGAACAGATTCAGGAGCAGAACATCCAGATTCTGGGCTGGGTCTTCTGGTGGGCGACCCTCAACAACCGGCGCCACCCCGCAACACTGCCTTGATTCATAGCGAAAAAGACAAATGGCGGCACACCAACGCTGGGCAGACGCGTCGAACATCAGTATCCTGCACGCCTTCGTTTCAACATCCACCGGCTATCCGCGGGTGGATGACGGGCCTGGTCCAGTATTCGTGACTGGCCTCGCCGACCTGACAAGCGCCTCCTCGCAGCGCGCACTTTTGCGGATGGGTGCGGTTAGCCAAAAACTAATCAAACCTGTCACCGAGAAGCCGGCCACAAGCCGGCTTTTTAATTGTCCAAAATAATCCTGCCCCATCCGAACATTCTGCCGATGCTTATCTCTCTCGGACGTCGCAGGCTGATGTCGGCGCACGCCATTTCTGACGCCAACCCCCTGACCAGCCCCTCATCCCACTGTCATTTCTACACCGCCAAACAACCGTCAAAATCCCACCACCAAAATTTCAAAACTCATTAAAAACTTGGGTTTTGTTGACGCTTCTCCGACATATGGTCGCAATTTTTTCTCCTCACTGGGTCATATCAGCAAGGTTGCTGATGGGAAATTGGCATCTACTGTGTATCCAGCCAGTCTTCGGAGATAACTGCATGATTTTCAATGTAAAGGATTTTGGCGCCGTGGGTGATGGCGTGACTGATGACACCGCCGCCATCCAGAGTGCTATTGATGCAGCGGCCGCCGCCGGCGGGGGTCAGGTTTATGTGCCTACTGGTACTTACATTGTTTCAGGTGGTGAGGAGCCTTCCGATGGCTGCTTGATGCTCAAAAGCAATGTGTACATGAACGGCGACGGGATGGGACAGAGCAACATTAAGGTCGCCGACGGTTCTGACACGAAGATCACCGGGATCATCCGCTCGGCCTATGGTGAGGAAACCCATGATTTCGGTTTGAGCAATCTGACGCTGGACGGCAACCGGGACCATACCACCGGCAAGATCGACGGCTGGTTCAACGGCTATATACCGGGTCAGGAAGGTTATGACTCGAACGTCACGCTGGATGGCGTCGAGATCAAGGACTGTTCGGGGTACGGTTTTGATCCGCACGAGCAGACCGTCAATATGGTGATCAAGAACAGTGTTTCCCACGGCAACGGCCTGGATGGCTTCGTGGCGGATTTCCTCAGCGACAGCACCTTCGAAAACAACATTGCCTACGACAATGATCGTCATGGCTTCAACGTGGTGACCAGCTCGCACGATTTCACGCTCACCAATAACGTTGCCTATGGCAACGGCGGTGGCGGGATTGTGGTGCAGCGCGGCAGTGAGAACATTCCTTCGCCGGACAACATCACGATCACAGGTGGTGAGGTGTATGGAAATGGCGCCGAGGGCGTGCTGATCAAGCTGTCCAGCGAGGTCTCGCTGACCGGCGTGAATATCCACGACAACAGCAGTGCCGGCATTCGTATTTATGGCAGTAACCACGTCGACGTCAGCGATAACGTGCTGAGCAATAACTCACTGGGGGCGCCGGTTCCGGAAATCATCATTCAGTCTTACGACGATACGCAGGGCGTATCGGGCAAGTATTACACCGGCAGCGACAACACCATCCAGGGCAATACCATCAGCGGCAGTGACCTTTCGACCTACGGCGTTGCCGAGCGTAATGAAGACGGGACTGATCGCAACGCAATCATCGGCAACACCATCAGCCACACCAGCAAAGGCGACACGCTGGTGTATGGCGATGGCAGCTATGCCAGCGACACGGTGCCAGTTACCACCATTCAAGGTACGGATGGCAATGACACATTGCTGGGCAGCGCCGGTAACGAGATCATTTATGGCGGTGCGGGTAACGATGTCATCAATGGCGGCGCTGGCGACGACACGCTGGTGGGCGGCGCTGGAACGGACACGCTGACTGGCGGCGCGGGTGCCGACATCTTCCGCTTCGCGAATCAGTCTGACAGCTATCGCAATGCGACCAAGAGCTTCGATGACCTGATCACCGACTTCGATGTCACACAAGACAAGATCGATCTTGCCGGCCTGGGCTTCACCGGGTTGGGCAACGGTCGCGGCGGCACCTTGCAGATCAGCTACAGCGCCAGCAACGATCGCACCTATATCAAGGACTACGATGCCGACGCCAACGGCAATCGATTCGAGCTGGTTCTTGCCGGCAACCTCACCGGCACGCTGACCGCGGATAACTTCATTTTCAATCGCGTCGTCACTGGCACGGCGGGCAACGATACCTTGTCGGGTACCGACTCGGCGGAAACGCTGCTCGGCCTGGCTGGCAACGACAGCCTGAACGGCGGCGCAGGTGACGACAAACTCGACGGCGGCGCGGGCATGGACACGCTGACCGGCGGCGCCGGGGCCGACACCTTTGTGTTCTCCAGCCGCATGGACAGTTACCGGAATTACAACGCCGGGGGTGCGAACCTTGGCGATGTCATCACCGACTTCGATGTCAGCGCAGACAAGATCGACCTGTCGGCACTGGGCTTCACCGGTCTGGCCGACGGCAAGAACGACACTGTTTACCTGGTGCTCAACGCTGACGGGACGAAAACTTACGTCAAGTCTCTGTCGGCCGATGCCAACGGCAACCGCTTCGAGGTCGCGCTGGAAGGCAACTACCTCGACAAGCTGACCAGCGCCAATTTCGTCTTCGCGACGACGCCAACGGTCAACCACGCCCCGGTGGTGGCATCGCCGCTGCTGGACCAGAACGCGACTGAAAACACGCCTTTCAGTTATGTCGTGCCGGCCACCAGTTTTACCGACCCGGACAACGACAGCCTGAGCTACACCGCCACGCTGGCGGACGGCAGCCCGCTGCCGCAATGGCTGACGTTCGACGCAGCAACGCGCACGTTCAGTGGCACGCCGAGTGACACCGCGTCAGGCACCTACGCTGTTCTTGTCACCGCAACCGATGGCAGCAACGCGACGGTCAGCGACAGTTTCACGCTCGCCGTGCAAGACGTCACCGGGACGCCGGGCGTCATCAATGGCACGCCGAACAGCGACAGGCTCATTGGCACAGTCGCCAACGAGCAGTTGTTCGGCGGTGCCGGCAACGACACCCTAGATGGCGGCGCTGGCAACGACGTGCTGATCGGGGGCGCCGGCTCTGACAAACTCACCGGCGGCGCGGGGGCGGACGTGTTCCGTTTCACCTCCAAACTGGACAGCTATCGCACCGCGACCACGAGCAGCAGCGACCAGATCCTGGACTTCGATGTGTCGGCCGACAAAATCGACGTGTCTGCGTTGGGCTATACCGGCCTGGGCAATGGCGTCGACGGCACGTTGCAGGTGACGTACAACGCCACCACCTACCGCACCTACCTCAAAGACAACGTGGCGGATGCCAATGGCAACCGGTTCGAGGTCTCGCTGGCGGGCAATCTGGTCAACAGCCTCACCACCAGCCACTTTGTATTTGCCGATCACAGCACGCCGGGCAACGTAGCGCCGGTAGTGGTCATTCCATTGCTGGATCAGAACGCCACCGAAAGTTCGCCGTTCAGTTACACCGTCACCGACAACAGTTTCGCCGACGGCAATCGAGATGCTCTGACCTTCACGGCGACGCTGGCGGACGGCACACCGCTGCCGGCCTGGTTGAGCTTCGATGCGGCCAGCATGACCTTCAGCGGCACGCCGTCGGACACTGCAGCAGGTAATTACAGTGTCTTGATCAAGGCCACTGATCCATCCGGCGCTTCGGTCAGCGACAGCTTTGCGTTGGCGGTAGCCGATGCCCCGGCCAATACCGTGACCGGCACCGACAACGCCGAGACGTTGAATGGAACAGCCGGCGCTGACCTGATCCTGGGCTTGGGCGGTAACGACACGATCAGAGGCGGCGCCGGCTCGGACATCCTCGACGGTGGCGCCGGGCGCGATTCACTGTATGGCGGCGAAGGCGCTGACACGTTCCGCTACTTGAATGTGCTCGACAGCTACCGCGACTACGACGCAGGCGGCGCAACGGCTACCGACACCCTCTACGACTTCACTCAGGGTGTGGACAAGATTGATGTCTCGGCGCTGGGTTTCCTTGGCCTGGGTGACGGCAGCAACCATACGCTTTACCTCAGCCTGAACGCTGCGGGCGACAAAACCTACATCAAGTCCAGCGAAGCTGACGCCGACGGCAACCGATTCGAGATTGCCCTGAGCGGCAACTACATGGACAGCCTGACGGCCGACGACTTCGTGTTCGGCGAGCGGGCGCAGCAGGACATTCTTTATCTTCCGACGCTGGGTCAGTCCAATGCGCGGCTGCTGCGGATGACTGAAGACGACGATCAATCCGGCACCTCGATGCTGGTCAATGACCTCAGCAAATACACCACCTACGACGTGCGCAGCCAGTTCACCGACGCCGACGGAACCGGTATCGATATCGCGGTGGGTGGTAGCACGGTGAACGGCATGTCGACGTTGGGCGCAGAGGAGCTGAAGCTGTGCTGGTGGCTCACCGACACGAACCAACCTGGCCCTGCCCTGCTGCGCGCAGTTGCACTGCTGCAGGACCAGCTGACGGAACTCAAGTCCATCGACAACGTTACGATGGGCATCATTTGGGGCCAGGGCGAGGAAGCGGCGCAGGAAATCGCCCGCTCGACTGACAAAGAAGCAGCGGCGGCCGCCTACAAGGCTGCGACGCTGTCGGTCTTCGACTATCTGCATGACCAGTTCGGCAACTTCAATGTGTACATGATGGAGACCGGCCACTACGACGAAGACGCGGCGCGCGTGCGCGGCTACTCCGAGGAGAAGATCGCGGACATCGTGGCCGGCGTTGGCTATGTCCGGGCGGTCCAGGAATCGATTGCCTCCACACGCGACGACGTCAAGCTGGCAGTCGATTACACCGACCTGCCACTGCGCCATGAGGTCGATCCGTTGGTCTACCCGGATGACGTCTGGCACCTGCACGAGGAGTCGGCAGAGATCGTCGGTCAACGCCTGGCCGATTACATCGCCGGGGATCTCGGCTTCCAGGGCGATGCAACCGACAACAACAGCGTGCAAGCGATCTACGACGGCGCTCACAACGAAGGCGGCAAGATTTTCGGCACCGACCAGGACGACACCCTGGTTGGCAGCAGCGGCGATGACACACTGGACGGCGACCTCGGCGCCGACATGATGATGGGGGGCGACGGCAACGACATCTACGTCGTCGACAACAGGTTCGACAGCGTTGTCGAGAGCAATACCGCCCTTTCGCAAGTCGACACTGTGCAGGCGTCGGTCAGTTGGACCTTGGGGGACAATCTCGAGAATCTGATGCTCACCGGCGTGTCTGCCATCGACGGCACCGGCAATGCCCTGCGTAACTTCATGTCAGGCAACGCGGCCGACAACGTCCTCAACGGTGCGGGCGGCGCTGACAACATGACCGGCGGCAATGGCAACGACACCTACTATGTCGACGACGTCGGCGATGCGGTCATCGAAACCAACAGCGATCCGCTGCTGGGCGGTATCGACAGCGTTCACAGCTCGCTCGCCGCGTACACCTTGGGCAGCAATGTGGAAAACCTGTACATCGACGCGAGTGGCGCCGCCAACGGCACGGGCAACGCCCTGGACAACACGCTGTTCGCGGGTGCCGGCAATAACGTCCTGGATGGGCGCGACGGCAATGACACCGTGTCGTTCGAGCGGGCGCTGGCCGGTATCACCGCAACCCTGTCGACCTCGGCGCAACAGAACACCGTCGGCGCGGGTCTCGATACGTTGAAAAACTTCGAGAACCTCACCGGCAGTGCGTACGACGACAGCCTGACCGGCAACAGCGGCGCGAACGTGCTCAACGGTGGCGCAGGCAACGATACGTTGGTCGGCGGCTCCGGTAACGACCGCCTGATCGGTGGCGAAGGTACTGACAACCTGATTGGCGGCACCGGTGCGGATACTTACGTATTCGGGGCGTTGTCGGACATGGGCGTCGGAACCCTGCGCGACGTGATCAGTGGTTTCAAATCCGCCGAGGGCGACAGACTGGACTTCACTGGCCTGGATGCGAACCCGCTGACCGCACAGATCGACGCGTTCAGTTTCATCGGCAGCAATGCTTTCGACGCGACCAACGCGACCGGGCAATTGCGCTTCGCTGACGGCGTGCTGTACGGGAGTATCAATGCCGATGCGACGCCGGAGTTCGAAATCCAGCTGACCGGGGTCAAGGAACTGCACGCCAGCGACTTCACCGCCTGATCAATACCCGCGTTTCCCGGCAACACGAAGGCCCTCTGACTGAGGGCCTTTTCTTTTTTGGTTCGCCGCGCGTTTTGCTGGAGCAGGGTTTGAACGAAGAGGAGTTGACGACAGAACCGTGTGCCGACTGAACCGTCGCCAAGGCTGTGGTCAGAACAGGCTCTGTACCTGCTCAAGCACGGCGCGGTTCATTTGCCCGGTGTGCGTGTGCAAGCTGACGTAGCTTTGCAGCATGTCGAGCTTGGTGTTCAGCAAGTCACGGCGGGCCTGAAATACGCGTTGCTGGGCATCGAGGATATCCACGGTGGAGCGCACCCCGCCTTGAAAGCCTTTTTCCGTCGACGTCAGCGCTCGCTGGTTGGACTCGACTGCGCGCTGCATGGCCTTGCTTTTGGTGAACCCGGCGACCACACCCAGATAATCGGTCTCGATATCCTCTGACAGTTGCTGGCGCTGGACGTCGTAATCGGACTGCGCGCCCGCCAGTTGCGCCTGGGCTTTTTCGACCGATGCGCGCACCGCACCGCCGCGATACAGCGGGATGTCCAGCTGCACGCCGACGTAATAGCTGTCCTGCCGCGGGTCGAGCTCCTGGTACTGGCGCGTTTCGCGTCGGGTCATCTGAGTGGTCAGCGACAGCGTGGGGTAGTGGCCGGCGCGCTGGCTGTCGACCTGCGCTTCAGCCACCTTCACGGCCGCCAGCCGGGCCGCCAGTTCCGGGCTGGCGTCACGAGCAATCGCGGTCCAGAACGGCAGGTCCCGTTCCGGAGGAAGAGGGCTTTGGGCAGCGAGCGTTTCGCCCATGGGTTGAATGTCGTCGACGGCAACGCGGGTGCGCCCAGCCAGTGCTCTCAGGGCGGCCACGCGGCGGGCACGGGCCTCCGCTTCTTGGGCTTGCACCAGGTCGAATCGCGCCTGCGCTTCGTCGATGTCAGTAATGGCGCCCTGCCCCGACTCATAAAGCTTCTTGCTTTGGGTCACCAGTCCGCTGATGGCAGCTTTCTGCTGAGTGATCAGCTTGATTTCATTCTCGGCCCTGGCCACCTCGAAATATGCCTTGGCAACGCGATCGTAGAGACTCTGGCCTGCGACATCGAACTGCTGGACACCCAGTTGTCCCCGGGCCTTGCCTTCTTGATAGGCGGCCCAGCGTCCCTTGTCGTAGAGCGGTTGTTGCGCCGCCAGCGTCACGTTGTTGGACTGGTAGTCGTTACTGTTCACGTAGCTGCTGTCGGTGCCGCCATCGGTGCGCCCGCCGTAGCCATACCGCGACGACAACGAGACCTGCGGGTAAAGACCGCCACGGCCGATTGCCTCTTCATGTTGCGAGGCGTCGTAAGCGTGCCCGGCTGACTGGATGGTGGGGTCGTTCAGCCGCGAAGCATCGAAGGCGGCGATAAGGCTGAGGCCGGGGTCAGCGGCCCACACCGGGCTGAACGCCACCCAACCGGTACACACACCCAACAACAAGCGCGCACTGGACGCCCTATAGAAACGACGTGCAATCACGCTTATTCCTCCTTGAAAGCAGCGAGCAGGCGTTCGCGCAGGGGTTTCATCAGGTAGTTCATGAGGGTCCGCTCACCCGTGACCACGGTGACGTCGGCCAACATGCCGGGACGTACCAGCAAGCCTGCGTTTTGCAGCGAGGCCACGGTCTCTGCCGGGATCTCGACCTTGGCCGAAAAGTACGGGCGGTGGGTCTGTTCATCGATCAGCTGGTCCGCCGAAACGGTGCTGACCGTGCCGACGACCGTAGGTGTATCGACCCGTTGCAACGCGGTGAAATGCACGTGCACAGGCAGCCCCGGGCGCAGCTTATTGGCCATCAGCGGCTCGAAACGCGCGGTGATCGCCATCGGCGCATCCAGTGGCACCACCTGCATCAGGCTCTGGCCCGCCTGGGTGACGCCGCCGACCGTGTGAATGGTCATGTCCATGACCTGCCCGGAGACGGGCGCACGAATCGCTCCGTTTTCCACCTGAAACTGCAATGCGCGAATCTGGTCGGCCAAGCCTGCGGCCTCTGCGGACACATCACTGAGCTGCGTTTCGGCGTCGCGACGGAACTCCTGCTGAGTCTGCAGAATTTTGAGTTTGCTTTCGTTGATCGCCTGGCGGGTCTTGCCGATGTCGCCCACTCCGGACGCGATCTGCCCCGCCAACTGCGCGGCATTGCGCTCCGCTTCGAACAACTTGTTACGAGGGACATAACCTTCACGCGCCAGATCGCGCAGGCCCTCGAGTTCTTGTTGCTGGAAGTTCATCTGCGCATCGTAGTTGCGCTTGACGCCGTTATAGCCGCTCAACTGCTGCTGCAACGACTCAACCTCATGCTCGATAATCTGCACCCGACTGGCCAATTCTGCGCGCCGGGTCAGAAACAACTGAGTCTGCAACGCCATGGCCGCCTTGACCCGGCGCTCGTCGGCGCGCTCCAGCAACTCCGGCGGCCACTCGATCTTCTCCTCGCCCAGACGTTCAGCATTCAGCCGTGCCTCGACGCTGCGATCATTGAGTAACTTGCCCATCGTCACGTCCAATTGCGACTGCGGCTGGACTGTATTGAGCTGCACCAACAGTTGCCCCTGGGTCACGCGGTCACCCTCGCTCACCAGCAGCTGATCGACCACCCCGCCAACCAATGACTGCACCGCCTTGCGCTCGCCAGCGACCACTACCGTGCCACTGCCCACCACGCCCTGATCAAGCGGCGCAAGACAGGCCCACAGCAGGAAGCCACCGAGCGCGAGCACCATAAACCCTACGCCATAACGCGCAGCGCCCCGCGCGTCGGTGCTGGCAACGGGTGTGAGTCCAGCGTTGCGCAGGGACATGCCCTGCTCGCCGCGTGCCTGGGGAACGGATTTCACGTCACGCATCCTTTCCGGCCTCCCTGACCGCGGCCGGCTTTGGCGCGGGCATGAGCGCCTTGAGCACCCGGTCACGCGGGCCAAAGGCTTGCTGCGTGCCGTCCCTGAGCAACAGAATCTGGTCGACAACCGCCAGCACGCTTGGGCGGTGGGTGATCAGCACCACGGTGCTGCCTGCGGCCTTGAGCGCATTGATGGCCTGGATCAAGGCCAACTCGCCTGCCTCATCCAGGTTGGAATTGGGTTCGTCCAGAATGATCAGCGTCGGGTTTCCATAAAGCGCTCGTGCCAGGCCCAGCCGTTGTTTCTGACCGCCAGACAGGCCCAGCCCGCCGGGGCCGAGCGGGGTGTCGTAGCCCTCGGGAAAACGCAGGATCATTTCGTGGATGCCTGCGTGGCGGCTCGCTGCAATCACCTTGTCGGCGTCTTGCTCGCCGAACCGGGCAATGTTGTCCGCGACGGTGCCGGCGAACAGTTCGATGTCTTGAGGCAAGTAACCCAAGTGCGGGCCCAGTGCATCGTGGGACCATTGACTGATTTCAGCGTCGTCGAGGCGCACCGACCCACCGAGCGGCGGCCAGACGCCTACCAACGCCCTCGCCAATGTCGACTTGCCGCTGGCGCTCGGGCCGACCACTGCCAGCACCTCACCCTTGGCGAGGCTCAGGTTGATCCCGCGCAAGATTGGCTGCGTCGCCCCCGGCGGTCCGACGTAGAGCTGCTCCAGGCGCACCGCACCGGTGGGTGGCGGTAACGGCATGCGCAGGCGGTGCGGTGGGTGCTGTGTCAGCAACTGGCTCAAACGCTGGTAGCTCTGGCGCCCGGAGTTGAATTGCTTCCACGAGCCGATGGCGATTTCCACAGGCGCCAACGCGCGCCCCAGCAGCAGCGACATCGCGATCATCATGCCCGCGGAAAGCTGCCCCTCCAGCACCAGCAACGCACCCAGCCCCAACGACAACGATTGCCCGGAAATTCGCACAAACCGCGTGGCAGAGGTGATACGCGCGCTGCGGTCGCTGGCTTGCGCCTGAGCGGCGATGATCCGTTGCTGCAGCAAGCTCCAGCGCTGCCGGAGTGGCCCGAGCATGCCCAGGGCCTGAATCACCTCGGCGTTCTGCAGAGTGCTGTTCACATACGCCGCCGACTGCACGCCCAGCCGGTTGGCCTCGCCCAGTCCCGTTCGTGTCGCCAGCTCACCCCACAACGCCAGGCCTGCCAGCACCAGCGCGAGCACCAGAGTCAGCACGCCGAACCAGAAGTGAAAAATGAACGCCACCAGCAAAAAGATCGGCAGCCAGGGCGCGTCCAGCAACGCGATCAGCCCCTGCCCGGTGATCAGCTGACGCAGTGTCGCCAGGTCAGTGAGTACCTGCGCCGGGTTGGCGTTGTGTTCGCGCAAGCTGCGGGCGAACGCAGCATCGAAGATGCGCTCCCCAAGTGCCTCGTCCAGCCCCGCGCTCATGCGGATCATGACCTGCCCGCGAACCCATTCGATGAGCCCGCTGAACATGAACAAGCCCAGCGCGATCAGCGTGAGCATGAACAGCGTGGTCTCATTTCGGCTGGTCAGCACACGATCGTAAACCTGCATCATGTACAGCGACGGCACCAGCACCAGCATGTTGATCACGCCGCTGAACAGGGCCAGAGACCAGAACACTCGCCGATAGCTCAGCAAGGCAGCATCAATGTCATGACGCGGATCGAGTAGGAAACGCATAGGAGTGAACCGTCGGGAAGATAGTCAGTCTGCTCGCAATCCGTGCGCTGGATGGCACATCGAGGGCAGGACTAAAGCCCTGAAACCCGGTCGTTGATACCGCGCACTAATGACAGCACGGGCGTGAAGAAGTGCCATCGCCGTGCCATCTTCCGATGGGTTGCACGGTCTGGATTATTCAGGCGAACCATTGGCGACAGGCGACAGGTCCACCCCGTTACGCACATTTCCACTGTGGGAGTGAATTCATCCGTGAAGCGCTGAGGAAGGCGAAACGGATGTAACGCCTAATGTCGCTGAACCTCTGCGCGCAACATCCTCGCAGGACTGTTCGTGCGTGTTCTCCCTATTCCCCCAACACATGCGCTAAAAACAGCTGCGCCGCTGTGGATAAACCTGCTCGCGATCTCACGCACACCGAGAGTTCGCGACTGGCCCAAGGCTCGTTCAAGCGGACGATGCTGGCGCCATTGAGCTGATAAATCGCGGCGCTGCCTTCGGGCATGATGCCAATGCCGACGCCCGCCTGAACCATCAGGCACAACGCGTCGTAGCTGGCGACTTCCATGCGGATTTTCAGCGAGCGGCCGAGATCGTTGGCGGCTTTGATCAGCTGGAAATTCAAGTGAGTGCCGCTGCGCAGCGCCACGTATTCGTAGTCGAGGGTGTCGTTGAGGTCGACGCTGTCGCGCCCGGCAAGCGGATGCTCATGGGGCACCAGCAACACGAGGCGGTCGCTGCGGAACGGGAAGACTTCAATGTCCGCGCCATGGGGCAGGCGCGTGAAGATGCCGATGTCTGCACGGTTTTCCGCGACGGCCTTGGTGATCGCCAGGCTTTGCTGCTCCTCCAGGCTGACATGGATCAGCGGGTAAAGCGTCATGAACGACTTGATCAGCCCCGGCATGAATTGAGTAATGGCAGAAATGTTGGCCAGCACGTGCACGGAACCGCGCCGGCCGTGGGAATAGTCGCGCATCTGCACGACGATTTCGTTGAGGTTGTTCAGTGCGCTGCGAGCCATGAACAACAACGACAGGCCCGCATCGGTCGGCGTGATGCCTTTGTTGGTGCGCGTAAGCAGCTTTGAGTCGAGCAGCTCTTCCAACTCGCTGAGCCGTTTGCTCACTGCCGCCGCCGCGATGTGTTCGCGCTTCGCGGCGGCGGCAATGGTGCCTTCTTCGACGACGCTGACGAAAAGGCGCAACGAAACGGGGTCGAGCTTCATGTGAGGTACCGGGCGTACTGGCCTGAGTGGCCGCCATAGTACCTCGTCAGACATCGACTCAGAACGCGCCGGACAACAGATGCCCTGCGTTCGGAACCTGCGCTTTGAGGCCCAGGGTTTTCAGCATCTGGTAAACGGTGGCGACCGACGCCGACAGCACCGGCTTATCCAGACGATCCTGTACGACCTGGATCGCCGGCAGCGAAGGCATCTGCACGCAGCACGACAGCACCACGCCATCGGCCTGACCGATGTTCAACTTGTCGGCGTGGGCAACGAGATTCATCGGGTCCAGACGACCGACCTCAAGGTTGTCGGAGACTTCCAGACTGATGGAATCAACCACCTCGATGCCGGACGCTTCGATGTAGTCGATGACCTGCTGGGTCAGTGGCTTCATGTACGGCGTGATGATCGACACCTTCTTGTACTCAAGCATGTTCAGGCTGTCGATCAGTGCGCCTGCCGAACTGAGGACCGGCGCGCTGGATTTGTTCGCGGCAACGGTCTTGCCCAGTCGCTCCTGGGATACGGAGTGATAGCCCGCGCCCTGGCACATGATCGCCACCAGACAGGCATAAGCCATCACGTCCACACGCGCATCGCTGAGTTCCAGGGCGCAGCGGTCGCTGTCGATGTCCATCTTCTTCAGCTCTTCAGGGCTGACGTGCATCATCCGCATGCGCGACGAGTGGAAGGTGAAGCGCTCCTGTGGGAACAAGTCATACCGCGAGGTCAGCATCGCCGGAATTTCAGTTTCCATGGTGGTGTTGGAGCTGGGGACGATCTGGCCGATTCGAAAGTTTTTCACAGGCTCTCCTTTCATTTCGCCACGGGCGGCGGGTCATGTGCGACCGATGGTAGGAGTGCTAGAAAGAGGCGTACATCAGGCATTGGCGAGCCTGCCATCGCGTATGACGATGGCAGCGGATCAGGCAGCGCAGCGGGCAGCGTTATAGGCGGCCGGGCGAGCCCTCTGCATCGCGCGCCAGTTGCGCGTTGGTCAGCAGGATTTCGGCAAATTCCGACGCAGCGCCGAGCAACGGCTCGCCCCGCCGCGTGAGGATTCCGTAGTCCTGCGGCGCAAGTTTCAGCGGCGTGTTGAGCACGGTCAGCAATCCGCTCTCCAGATGTGGCTGCGCCATCGAAGCCGGCAGCATCGCGATCATGGGACCGGACTGCAGCACTTGCAGGAAGGTCTGCATCGAAATGGTATCGATGGTGTTCTTCGGTGTGGAGATCCCCGCCGCCGAGAAGGCCTGCTCCATGCGGGCGCGAATGGGCGTCCCGATCGGGTAGAGAATCCAGGGCCAGTTGCCCAACTCCTGCAGCGGCGTTTCGTCCAGGCGGGTCAATGGGTGACGGCTGTTGACCACCATGCAGAAAGGCTCAGGCGCCAACGGCTGGAAATCGTAGACCTGCTGCTGGTTTTCATGGGTGTAGCGCGCAACGGCCAGGTCCAGTTTTTTGTCGTCGAGCATTTCCATGAGGTGATCGCTGGTCTGCTCCACGACCTCGATCGACAGCAAGGGCCAGCGATTTTTCAGCTGTACGATGGCGTCCGGCAGCACGACCGCCGTGGCCGCGAAGATTGCGCCGACCTTGAGAAAGCCATGGCCGCCTTCACGCAGGCTACTGATCTGATCGACGAACTTGTTCGCATCATTCAAGGCAATTTGCGCGTACCGCACCACATGCTCACCCAACGCAGTCGGCGGCATGTTGCGTGGCAGACGCTCGAACAAGTCAAAACCCAGCAAACGTTCGATCTCGCGCAGCATCTTGCTGACCGCAGGCTGGCTGAGGTTCATATGCAGGGCCGCAGCGTGCATGTTGCGCGTGCGAGCCAGCGTGTCGATCAGCACCAGATGCTTGAACTTGAGCCAGTTACAAACCGTCGAGAAGGAAATATCGGACATGGGCACAGCCTCGAATCGTGATAACCCAATGTTATCGATTATTGAGCAGATGTCATTGGAGTTTATCGGCGCCGCTCATTAGGGTCGGTAGGAAAACCATAAGAATGTCGAGGACTGCTTTCATGCCCATTCAACTTACCCCGGAAAACACCCTGCCCGCCGATGGTCTGAGCGGCACGCTGATTGGTCGCGCCTGGGTCCCGGGCAATGTCGGCGGGCCCTCGCCGATCGTGCTGCGCAGCGACGGCGTGTTCGATCTGTCATCCGCATTCGCCACGTTGAGCGAGCTTCTGGAACGTGAATCGCCCCTTGAAGCGGTGCGCGCGACTCAGGGTCGACGGATCGCCAGCGTCGAAGAGCTGCTGGCCAACTCGACCGCCACGCCTGATCTCGACAAGCCTTTCCTCCTCGCCCCGGCGGATCTGCAAGTGATCAAGGCGGCAGGTGTGACCTTCGCAGCCAGCATGATCGAGCGCGTGATCGAGGAACAGGCCGCAGGCGATCCGGCCAAGGCAGAAAGCGTTCGGTCCATTGTGCACAACGCAATCGGCGACAATCTGCGCAGCATCAAGCCAGGCTCGGAGCAGGCCAGCAAGCTCAAGGCCTTGTTGATCGAACAGGGCATGTGGTCACAATACCTTGAAGTCGGCATCGGCCCGGACGCCGAGATTTTCACCAAGGCGCCCGTGCTCGCAGCCGTCGCCAGCGGCAGCCAGATCGGCATTCATCCAAAATCGGAATGGAACAATCCAGAGCCCGAAGTGGTGCTGGCGGTCAACAGCCGCGGGCAGATTCATGGCGCAACCCTGGGCAACGACGTCAACCTGCGCGACTTCGAAGGCCGCAGCGCACTGCTGCTCAGCAAGGCCAAGGACAACAACGCCTCCTGCGCCATCGGCCCTTTCATCCGCCTGTTCGACGAGACCTTTTCCATGGATGACGTGCGCAATTGCGTGGTCGATCTGCAGGTCAGTGGCGAAGACGGCTACGTGATGAAAGGCTCCAGTTCCATGTCGCAGATCAGTCGCGATCCGCAAGACATCGCAGGGCAGACCCTCAACGCCAACCATCAATACCCGGACGGCTTCCTGCTGTTCCTCGGCACGCTGTTCGCCCCGACCGAAGACCGCGACACCGTCGGCGGCGGCTTCACTCACAAGCTCGGGGATCAGGTCAGCATCAGCAGCCGCCTGTTGGGTGGCCTGCATAATCAGGTGACGCACAGCAGTCAGGCGACACCGTGGACGTTCGGCATCGGCGCGCTGTTCCGCAATCTCGCCGCGCGCAATCTGCTGACGCAACAGGGCAAAGACGTCTGACGATGGCTGCAAAAGTCGGTTGGCCTGTGACCGACTTCTGTGGACGGCTCGCTGTCTGACCGATCCGGCGATATGCAACATGACGCCTCGCTGGCGCATCGAAAACCTAATTCCAAGAGAGACCCCGAATCATGTCCGACAAGCCTGTACGCCCCCTGCGCAGCCAGCAATGGTTCGACGATCCCAGCCACGCGGATATGACCGCGCTCTACGTCGAGCGCTACATGAACTACGGCCTGACCCGCGAAGAACTGCAATCGGGGCGGCCGATCATCGGTATCGCCCAGACGGGCAGCGATCTGGCGCCGTGCAATCGCCATCACCTGGAACTGGCCCAGCGGGTCAAGGCAGGGATTCGCGATGCGGGCGGCATTCCCATGGAGTTCCCCGTTCACCCGATGGCTGAGCAGACGCGCCGCCCGACCGCGGCCCTTGACCGAAACCTCGCGTACCTGGGCCTGGTGGAGATTCTCCACGGCTATCCGCTGGACGGCGTCGTGCTGACCACCGGCTGCGACAAGACCACACCGGCCTGCCTGATGGCCGCCGCCACCACCGATCTTCCGGCGATCGTGCTGTCTGGCGGACCGATGCTCGATGGTCGCCACAAAGGCGAGTTGATCGGTTCGGGCACCGTACTGTGGCATGCGCGCAACCTGCTCTCCGCCGGCGAGATCAACTACGAAGGGTTCATGGAAATGACCACTGCCGCGTCACCGTCGGTGGGCCATTGCAACACCATGGGCACGGCGCTCTCGATGAACGCACTGGCCGAAGCGCTGGGCATGTCGCTGCCCGGTTGCGCCAGTATTCCTGCCGCCTACCGCGAGCGCGGGCAGATGGCCTATATGACGGGCAAGCGCATTTGCGAGCTGGTGCGCGAAGACGTACGCCCCTCGCAGATCATGACCCGCGAAGCTTTCGAGAACGCTATCGCAGTGGCCTCTGCCCTTGGCGCGTCGAGTAACTGCCCGCCGCATCTGATCGCCATCGCACGTCACATGGGTGTCGAGCTGAGCCTGGACGACTGGCAGCACATCGGCGAAGACGTACCGCTGCTCGTCAACTGCATGCCCGCGGGCAAGTACCTGGGCGAAGGTTTTCACCGGGCGGGCGGCGTACCCGCAGTGATGCATGAATTGCAGAAGGCCGGGAAGCTCCATGAAGCGTGCGGCTCGGTGTCGGGCAAGACCATCGGCGAGATCGTGCGCAATGCCGTCGCACACGACGCCGATGTCATCCGCCCCTACGAGGACCCGCTCAAGCACCGCGCAGGCTTCATCGTGCTCAGCGGCAATTTTTTCGACAGCGCCATCATGAAGATGTCGGTGGTCGGCGAAGCCTTCCGCAAGACCTATCTGTCCGAGCCGGGCGCGGAGAACAGTTTCGAGGCGCGGGCCATCGTGTTCGAAGGACCGGAGGACTATCACGCGCGCATCAACGATCCGTCGCTGGACATCGACGAGCGTTGCATTCTGGTGATCCGTGGCGCCGGTACAGTGGGTTATCCGGGCAGCGCCGAAGTGGTGAACATGGCGCCGCCGGCAGAACTGATCAAAAGCGGCATCGACTCGTTGCCCTGCCTGGGCGACGGTCGGCAGAGCGGTACCTCGGCCAGCCCCTCGATCCTGAACATGTCGCCGGAAGCCGCGGTAGGTGGCGGTCTGGCGCTGCTGAAAACCAATGACCGCCTGCGCGTGGACCTGAACAACCGTAGCGTCAACGTATTGGTGAGCGATGAGGAGATGGCCGAGCGGCGTGCCGCTTTCGAGCCCAAGATGCCAGCTTCGCAGACGCCCTGGCAGGAGCTGTATCGTCAACTGGTCGGGCAGCTGTCCACCGGCGGCTGTCTGGAACCGGCAACATTGCACCTGCGCGTGATCGCGCGAAGCGGCGAGCCACGGCATTCGCATTGACGGCAGTTGATCCGCCCGCCACCGACGCGCGGATCACACCAACTTCGGCAAGCCTTTCTCCATCTCCGCAAAGCGGTTCTTCAACAGCGAATGCAGTTGCTGGACCGCAGGTGAAAACTGTTTGCGGTGCGGGCAGACCAGATGCAGCGGGGTCGGCTCGCCGGGGTAATCCGGCAACAGCAACTCCAGCGCGCCCGACCGCACGTCATCGCACACATCCAGCCACGACTTGTACGCCACGCCCTCGCCCGCCACGGCCCAGCGCCGCACCAGGTCGGCATCGTCGGTCAACAGCGGGCCCGACACTGAAATCACCCGCCCGCCGACTCGCCACTTGTCATACACGCGACCGCTGAGCGTGAACAGAAGGCAGTCATGACGCGCCAGATCGTCAGACACCAGCGGCCTGCCCTTGCGCGCCAGATAATCGGGCGCGGCCACCAGCACGCGCCGATTCCAGGGTGCCAGCGGCAAGGCGATGTATTGAGCGTCTTCGATCACCCCATAACGAATGGCGACATCGACCGGGTCGCGAAACATGTCGGCGACCTGATCGGAAACATACAAACGCAGATTCAGCGCAGGATGTTGCCGGCGAAAATCGGTCAGCCAGGGCAGCAGCAGGTTTCGCCCCAGATCGGAGGGCGCAGCCACCTGCAGCGTGCCCTGCAATTGCGCGCTTTCGCGTCGCAGTTTTTCCCGGCCATCACGCAAGGTGTCGAGCACGCTCTGCGCGGTCGGCAGGTACTGCTCGCCTTCGGCAGTCAGACGTAGGCTGCGCGTGGAGCGAGCGAACAGTCGGATATCCAGCTCACGCTCCAGGCGCTTGATCGCGGCAGCAACTTGCCCGGGTAACAAGTCGACCTCGCGGGCGGCATTGGAAAAGCTGCCTAAAGCCGCCGTACGAACGAACAGCGCCAGGTCATCGATGCGGATCATTTTCACTCCAGCCGTGAAAGTGTTGGCGGATTCTGCCGGTTTTTCCGAAGGAGGAACAAGAACATGATAGGTCCAACTTCAAATCGAATCCCTCTACGGAGAGCGCCATGAAAGCAATCGCCTTTACCCAACACGGCTTGCCCATCGAAGACCCGAACGCGCTGATGGACATGGATCTGCCCAAGCCCACTCCAGGGCCGCGTGACCTGCTGGTCGAGGTCAAAGCGATTTCGGTGAATCCGGTGGACACCAAAGTGCGCGCAGGTTCCGCCGCAACCGAGCCCAAAGTGGTCGGTTGGGACGCGGTTGGTGTGGTTCGCGAAACCGGCAGCGAGGTTTCGCTGTTCAAGGCCGGCGACGAGGTGTTCTACGCCGGTTCCATCGCGCGTCCCGGCAACTACAGCGAATTCCATCTGGTGGACGAGCGCATCGTCGGCCACAAACCCAAGTCCATCGACAACGCCCACGCGGCCGCATTGCCGCTGACATCCATCACTGCGTGGGAGCTGCTGTTCGATCGACTGGGCGTTACCGAAGGCGGTGGTGAAGGCGACAGTCTGTTGATCATCGGTGCGGGCGGCGGCGTCGGCTCTATTCTGGTTCAGCTTGCTCGTCAGTTGACGAAGCTGACCGTCATCGGCACCGCGTCGCGTCCCGAAACCCGCGAATGGGTCAAAGGCCTCGGCGCCCACCACGTCATCGATCACAGCCAGCCGCTGGTCGAGCAACTCAAGGCAATCGGCGTTGGCCAGGTCAGCCATGTTGCGAGCCTGACGCACACTGACAGTTATTTTCCTCAACTGATCGAAGCGCTGCGCCCGCAAGGCCAGCTGGCGCTGATCGACGACCCGAAAACCCTCGATGTCGTCCCGATGAAACGCAAGGCACTGTCGCTGCATTGGGAGCTGATGTTCACGCGTTCGCTGTACGAAACCCCGGACATGATCGCGCAGCATGAGCTGCTGGACCGCGTATCGGCACTGATCGACAAAGGCGTGCTGAAGACCACGCTGGGCGAGCACTTCGGTGCGATCAACGCCGCGAACCTGCGCCGCGCTCATGCCGTGATCGAGAGCGGCAAAGCCAAGGGCAAGATCGTTCTGGAAGGTTTCTAACCCCTTATTTCATCATCAAAATGGCCTGCTCCGGCAGGCCATGGAGCACTGTCATGTCCATGAAAAAGCATTTAGCGTGGTCGGCACTGGCCTTGTCAGTCGCACTCGCCAGCCAGACCACGTTTGCAGCCAGCGTTTCGGCCATGCCGGGCAACGCGCCAGCGGAAAAAACCATCGGTCAGCTTGAACAGGTCTTCACCTTTCACGACGCCATGCCGACCGGCGTGACCGTCACTGAAACCGGGCGAATCTTCGTCAACTACCCACGCTGGGGCGATGACGTGCCCTTCACCGTGGGCGAAATTCGCGACGGCAAAGTCGTGGCCTATCCCGATGCTGCATTCAATCGCGAAGATCCGAAAGCACCGGCCAAAGGGCTGATCAGCGTGCAAAGCGTGGTCGCGGACGGCCAGGGCCGAGTCTGGCTGCTCGATACCGCTGCGCCGAACTTCGCCGCGCCCAAAGCGGGCGGCGCCAAACTGGTCGCGGTTGATCTGGCCAGCAACAAGATCGTCAAAACGCTGGTGTTCCCGGCCAACGTGATCCTGCCAAGTACCTACGTCAACGACATGCGCTTCGATTTCCGCACAGGCAAAGAGGGCACCGTTTACGTCACCGACTCCTCGGTTTCAGGCCCTGGCGCAATCATCGTGATGGACATTGCCAGCGGCAAGGCGACACGCCGTCTGAGCGGGGCGCAATCCACGTCGGTCGACCCCGACTTCGTTCCGGTGGTAGAGGGCCAGGCCGCGTTGATCACTAAAGGGCCGGACGGCAAGGCCAAGACACTGGGCGTGGCGTCCGACGGCATCGCGCTGTCCGCTGACGGCAAGACCCTGTATTTCTGCCCGCTTTCCAGTCGCCACCTGTACTCGGTCCCGACCGCTTTGTTGCGCGACCCGAACGTCAGCGAAGCGCAGCTGGCAGCGGCCGTGAAGGATCTCGGCGAGAAAGGCGCCTCGGACGGTCTCGAAGCCGACGCCAACGGCGCCGTGTACGCCGGCGATTACGAGCACAACGGCATTCGCAAGCGCCTGGCCGATGGCAGCTGGCAGACCATCGTTCATGACCCTCGCGTGCTGTGGCCGGACACGCTGTCGGTCGGCCCGGATGGCTCCCTGTATTTCACCGCCAACCAGTTGCAGCGTCAGGCGGGTTTTCATGACGGCAAGGATCTTCGCGAAAAACCTTACAGCCTGCTGCGCGTGAAGATTGACGCCGCGCCGGCTCCCACTCGCTGACAGAGGGCCAGGGCCATGAAACCGGTCATTCGTCTGGGCAATATCGATCTGAGCTTCCACGCCGCCAGCGCCGCTGTCGTGCAGCGGATTCTGGAGCGGCACGGCTACGAGGTGATCACCAGCACCTCGCCCCACGAAACAATGTTTCTGCGTTACGGCGCGCGCGAGGTCGACATGCTGGTGTCGGCCTGGCTACCGGCCAGCCATGGCGGCTACCTCGCGCCCCACGCCGCGAACACCCGCAAACTGGGCGTGCTGTATCAGCCTTATTGCATCTGGGGCGTGCCCGAGTATGTGCCGGTCGACCAGGTCGCCAGCGTGATGGACCTGGCTCGACCAGAGGTGGCATCGCGGATGAGCCATCTGATTCAGGGCATCAATCCGGGCGCCGGTATCAGCCGGTTTTCCAGGGCGATGGTGGAGCAATACGGCCTGGCCGAGTTGGGCTACCACTTTGAAAACGGCAGTGAAGCCGACTGTTTCACTCGCTTCGAAAAGTCTGTAGAACGCCGCGAGTGGTTCGTGGTGCCGCTGTGGCATCCGCAGTTTCTGCATCACCGCTACGCCATCCGCGAACTGGCAGAACCCAAAGGACTGCTCGGCGGCCAGGACGACGCCACGTTGATCGTGCGTGAAGAAGTGGCTCAGCGCATGGCGCCCGAACTGCTCGATGAACTGACTCGCCTGTCCCTCGGCAACGCCGTGGTCAGCGAGCTTGATTACCTGATCTGTCGCGAAGGCCTGTCGCCGCTCGCGGCGGCCGATACCTGGCTTTTTCGTCAATCTGCCTGACCTTTTAGATTCGGAGAACACCATGCAACTCACTGCTCTGGCTAAATCCCGCTACACCACCAAGGCGTACGACGCCACCCGCAAGATCCCGCAGGAGACCATCGAGACGCTGCTGGACCAATTGCGCCACAGCCCTTCTTCGGTGAACTCGCAGCCGTGGCATTTCATCGTCGCGTCTGACGATCAAGGCAAAGCGCGCGTGGCCAAAGGTGCCGAAGGCGGTTTCGTGTACAACGAGAGCAAGATTCTCAACGCCTCCCACGTGATCGTGCTGTGCACGCGCACCGAGATGCCCGAAGCTCACCTGCAAGCGGTGCTGGCAAAAGAAGAGAGCGACGGGCGCTTTGCCAACGACGAAGCCAAGGCCGGTCAGGACAAATCCCGCCGTGGCTACGTGAACATGCACAAATTCGATCAGAAGGACGTGCAGCACTGGATGGAGAAACAGACCTATCTGGCGCTGGGCACCTTGCTGTTGGGCGCGGCTTCGCTGGGTGTGGACGCCACTCCGATGGAAGGCTTCGATTTCAAGAAGCTGGACGAAGAACTGGGCCTGCGCGACAAAGGCTTCACCAGTCTGGTAATCGTCAGCCTGGGCTACCGCAGCGAAGGCGATTTCAACGCCAAACTGCCGAAATCGCGTCTGCCGGCCGAGTCGGTATTCACCTTCCTGTGATCCGGCGTTACGCCGGGATCTGAAACAGGGCCTGCTGCAGGAGCGTGCCTGCCCGCGATGGAGACGTGCAACGACGCAGATGCGTTGGAGGCACGACGAGTCGCGGGCAAGCGCGCTGACCATTGCGGCGCTCGGCGAAAATTCACGCCCGAACCGTTCCCCGCCCGGCACCTCTCATTTGCCCCATCGCCGCCGCTCTGCTAGTGTCGCGCCGGTTTAACGTCTACCGGGATAGCCGCCATGGCCCGCAAGAAAGCTGCACTGGATTTCGAACAGTCCCTCACGGATCTGCAAACGCTGGTCGAGCGTCTGGAGAACGGCGAGCTGTCGCTGGAAGATTCGTTGACCGCTTTTGAACAAGGTATTCGCCTCACGCGTGAATGCCAAAGCGCCCTGGCTCAGGCCGAACAGAAGGTCCAGGTTCTACTGGAGCGCGATGGCGAACTGGCCGAGGAACCCTTCGACGCGGAACAGCCCGAATGATTGCCGAATATCAGGCCCTCAGCCAGGCTCGCGTCAATGCGGCGCTGGAAGGCCTGTTCGATGCACCCGCCCCTGAACTCACCCGTCTTTATGCTGCCATGCGCTACAGCGTGACCAATGGCGGCAAGCGCGTGCGCCCGCTGCTGGTCTATGCCGCGTGCGAAGCGCTGGGCGGCAACGCCGAACAGGCGAATGGCGCCGCCTGCGCCGTCGAGCTGATCCACGCATATTCGCTGGTCCACGACGATTTGCCGGCCATGGACGACGATGATCTGCGTCGCGGCATGCCGACCACCCACAAGGCGTTCGACGAAGCCTGCGCGATCCTCGCCGGCGATGGCTTGCAGACCCTGGCGTTCAGCGTGCTCAGCGACAGCCGGCTGACGCCGCAGGACGCCGACACCCGCCTCAAGATGGTCGCCACCCTCGCCCACGCGGCCGGGCCCGCGGGCATGGTCGGCGGGCAGGCGATCGATCTGGGATCGGTCGGCATGAAGCTCGACCAGACCGCGCTCGAGTTCATGCACCGCCACAAGACCGGCGCGTTGATCGAAGCCAGCGTCAGGCTCGGCGCTCTGGCCAGCGGCCGTGCCAGCAAGACGCAGCTCGACTCGCTGCAAATCTACGCTCGCGCCATCGGCCTGGCTTTCCAGGTGCAGGACGATATCCTCGATGTCGAAAGCGATACCGCGACCCTCGGCAAACGTCAGGGTGCAGACATCGCCCGCGACAAGCCGACCTACCCTGCGCTGCTGGGTCTGGATCAAGCCAAACAGTACGCGCTGGAATTGCGCGATCAGGCGCTGGTTGCGCTGCGACCTTTCGACGCGGCAGCTGAGCCGCTGCGGGCGCTGGCCCGTTACATCGTCGAACGCCGCAACTGATTGCCCGTCCCGGTCACGTTGTGATCAGGCGGGTTTTCCCCTGCCTGACCGGGCATCGCGCAGATTTTTCTCATCCGATGGATTTATCCCGCCCGCGCGCGCTCCTACAAGAGCGTCCGCCGCTCAAACAGACCGAGCTGAGCATCGCATTGCTGTCCCGCGTGGGCAGCTTGCGATGCATCAGGTAAACTGCCGCCTCTTTTACTTATAACGATTCGCCTGATGCCCACGACGTTCAAAGAGATTCCCCGCGAGCGCCCGTCCACGCCACTGCTCGACAAGGCAGCGACGCCGGACGGCCTGCGCCGGTTAGGTGAAGCAGAGCTCGAAGCCCTGGCTGATGAACTGCGCCTGGAGCTGCTCTATACCGTTGGCCAGACGGGCGGCCATTTTGGCGCCGGCCTTGGTGTCATCGAACTGACCGTTGCCCTGCATTACGTCTTCGATACCCCCGACGACCGGCTGGTCTGGGACGTCGGTCATCAGGCGTACCCGCACAAGATCCTCACGGGTCGTCGCGAGCAGATGTCGACACTGCGCCAGAAAGGCGGCGTGGCGGCGTTTCCGCGCCGCAGCGAGAGCGAGTACGACACCTTCGGTGTGGGCCACTCCAGCACGTCAATCAGTGCCGCGCTGGGCATGGCCATTGCCGCTCGCCTGCAAGGCAGCGAGCGCAAGTCGATCGCGGTCATCGGCGATGGCGCCCTCACCGCGGGCATGGCGTTCGAGGCATTGAACCACGCGCCGGAAGTCAACGCGGACATGCTGGTGATCCTCAACGACAACGACATGTCCATCTCGCGCAACGTGGGCGGACTGTCGAACTACCTGGCGAAGATTCTCTCCAGCCGCACGTACGCCAGCATGCGAGAAGGCAGCAAGAAGGTGCTCTCGCGTCTGCCCGGCGCGTGGGAAATTGCCCGCCGCACCGAGGAGTACGCCAAAGGCATGCTGGTGCCGGGTACGCTTTTCGAAGAGCTGGGCTGGAATTACATCGGCCCGATCGATGGCCACGATCTGCCAACGCTGATCGCCACGCTGCGCAACATGCGCGACCTCAAGGGCCCGCAGTTCCTGCACGTGGTCACCAAGAAGGGCAAGGGCTTCGCGCCGGCGGAAGTCGATCCGATCGGCTACCACGCCATCACCAAACTCGACCCACTCGACGCGCCAGCCGAGCCGAAAAAAGCCAGCGGTCCCAAGTATTCCGGTGTTTTTGGTCAATGGTTATGCGACATGGCCGAGGCTGACGAGCGCCTGGTCGGCATCACACCGGCCATGAAGGAAGGCTCTGATCTGGTGGCGTTCAGCGAGCGCTTCCCCGAGCGTTACTTCGACGTCGCGATCGCCGAGCAGCACGCCGTGACCCTGGCGGCCGGCATGGCTTGCGAAGGCAGCAAACCGGTCGTGGCGATCTATTCGACGTTCCTGCAGCGCGGCTACGACCAGTTGATTCACGATGTCGCGGTGCAAAATCTCGATGTGCTGTTCGCCATCGACCGTGCCGGTCTCGTAGGCGAAGACGGTCCGACTCACGCCGGCAGCTTCGACCTGTCTTACCTGCGCTGCATCCCCGGCATGCTGGTGATGACGCCAAGCGACGAGAACGAACTGCGCAAGATGCTCACCACCGGGCACCGCTTCAACGGCCCTGCCGCCGTGCGTTACCCACGCGGCATCGGCCCGAATGCCGTGATCGAAAGCAGCCTCGAGCCGCTGGAGATCGGCAAGGGCATCGTCCGCCGTCAGGGCAGCAAAGTGGCCATGCTGGTGTTCGGCGTGCAGTTGTCCGAAGCGCTGGTCGTCGCCGAGAAGATCGACGCGACCGTGGTCGACATGCGCTTCGTCAAACCGCTGGATGAAGCCATGGTGCGCGTCATGGCCGCCAGCCACGATCTGCTGGTCACGATCGAAGAGAACGCGATCATGGGGGGTGCAGGCGCGGCGGTCAGCGAGTTCCTCGCACGGGAAGACATTCTCAAGTCGGTGCTGCATCTGGGTCTGCCGGACGTTTACGTCGAGCACGCCAAACCTGCGCAAATGCTCGCGGAATGCGGGCTGGATGCCGCCGGAATCGAAGCGTCGATCAACGCACGTATGCAAAAAATCCAGGACGCCTGACTGCTCCTCTGATCATTCCCGCGCTCGGCGTGGGAATGCATCCCATGGCGCTCCGCGTCATTCTGCGCTGGACGCGGAGCGCCCGGAAGCGTTACCACGCAGAGCGTGGGAACGATCACTGAAACCGCGTTTCACTGTAGGAGCGCGCTTGCCCGCGATAGATTTTTCCGACGACGCAGATATGTCGGATGGACTTTCGCATCGCGGGCAAGCGCGCTCCTACAGAGATCGCGTTAGACAAGAAAAAACATGACCCTGCCCCGCTTTATCCTCACCCTGTCTCTGCTGCCCGCGCCCCAAGCCTTCGCCGACCTGCCCGACCGGGAAAACGCGCTCAAACTCCCCGACGTGCTGATCAGCGCCAATCGTCAGGTCGAACAGCGCGACGCCAGCACCGCCGCGAACACGGTGTTCACGCGCCAGGACATCGAGCGTCTGCAGCCGACCGACCTCACCGACCTGCTCAACCGCGTGCCGGGCGTGCAAATCGCGCCCAGCGGCGGACGCGGCAGTCTGCCCGGCATCTACATTCGCGGCACCAAAGCCGCGCAGAGCCTGGTGTTGGTGGATGGCCAACGCATCGCCAATGCCACGTCGGCCGACAGCGCGCTGCAATACCTGAGCGTCGATCAGATCGAGCGGGTGGAAGTGCTGCGTGGCTCGCGTTCTGTCGTCTACGGGGCCGACGCCATCGGCGGCGTGATCCAGATCTTCACCCGACGCGGCGCCGAGCAAGGCCTGCAAGCGCGCGTGCACAGTGGTTTCGGCAATCGCGACAGCTGGCAGCACAGCCTGGGACTGTCAGGCGGGGACGAGCGGACGCATTTCAACCTCAGCACCAGCCTCGACGAGACGGCAGGCATAAACCGCACGGGCCCGTCGTTCGCCAGCGATGCCGATCACGATGCATACCGCAACACAGCGTACAGCCTGAACCTCAGCCACTGGCTGAGCGATGACGTGGAAGTGGGCGTCAACGCGCTGGATAACCGGGGCAAGACCGAGTTCGACAATCCGTTCGGGCTGTTCGACCCGGTCACCTTCAACACCGTTGGCCAGCAGCAGTACAGCGATTTCGAGCTGAGCAGCCTGGGGACTTACATTGATGCGCGCATCAATGAACGCTGGAAAACCCGCCTCGAGATCGGGCACAGCGAAAACCGCGAGAAGACCTTCGACAAGCTCAGCGACGATCGCTATGTCTTCAACACCTACCGCGACTCGATCAACTGGCAGAACGATCTGACTCTGGATGCGCGCAACAGCCTCATGCTCGGCGCGGACGCCTACGAAGACCGGGTCAACAGCAGCACCGCGTTCGACGAAGACAGCCGATGGAATCGTGCTGCGTTCGTCCAGCATCGCTACAAGGGCGACGGATTCTCCACGGAGCTGGGCCTGCGTCACGATCAGAATCAGCAGTTCGGCAGCCAGAACACCTGGAGCGGAACGTTGACGTTAGCGCTCAACGACACCAACGATCTGCTGTTTTCCTACAGCGAAGGCTTCCGTGCGCCGACCTTCAACGATCTCTATTACCCGGACTTCAGTAACCCGAATCTCAAGCCCGAGCATTCGAAAAGTTACGAGCTGCAGTGGCGAAGCCGCTTGAGTGATACGAGCAAGCTGGAGGCGTCGCTGTATCGCACCGACCTGCAGGACGCCATCGCGCTGGACAGTGACTTCCGACCGCAGAACATCGCTTCGGCACGAATCAATGGGTTTGAAGCCGCGCTGGAGCAACAGCTGTTCGGCTGGACCGGAAAACTGGGCGCCTCGATCATCGACCCGCGCGACCGGGACACCGGCCGCACGCTCAACCGGCGTGCGCGCAGAACGCTGAATCTGGACCTGGATCGTCAATTCGATCGGCTCGCCGTAGGCGCCAGCTGGCAGGCGGTGAGCAGCAGCTTCAACGACGAAGCCAACACCCAGGCTATCGGCGGTTACACCTTGTTCGGTTTGCGCAGCAGCTGGAAAGCCAGCGACGAGGTAAAGCTGGAACTCAAGCTGGATAACGCCTTCGACAAACGCTACAGCCGCACGCTGTACAGCTTCGATGGCGGCAATTATGGCTATCGCGAAGAAGGCCGGACGTGGATGTTCGGCGTCACCTGGACGCCTGAGTTATGACTGGCCACAGCATGCCGCCACCCGCGCGGTCCGCTCTTAAGAAAAACGGCAATTCACCTGTGAAAATGAGCTTGCTCGGGGCCGCTATCGAAAGAAGACTGATTCCAGCCGCCCAATCTCCACAGCATGCACCGACCTCTTCCCGGCTGAAGCCGGTCCTACAGACGCCGCAAGGTTTTCGTAGGACGGCTTCAGCCGGTCAGGCAGACGCCGCAAGGTTTTCGTAGGACCGGCTTTAGCCGGGAAAGCGGCGGGTATTACGCCGCTGATCGAAAAGGGCTTTAGAGGCCGCTGGCTCAGTCCCACAGAAGTATCGACGTCAGCACGTTCAGCGATCTGGCGCTATCGCTTCACACAACTTCGCAACGGCCTCGATCATCTGCCCGCTGGCGCGCTCCAGGCCTTTGTCGGGCACTGACAGCAAACGCTGCGCCCTGACGGCTTTCAATTGAGGCCACGTGGTCCAGGCCTTCAACAGCGCGGCATCACTGGCCACGATCACATCAGGATCACGCTGCAACACCGCCTCCAGACTCACCTGCGGCGCTGGCAGGGTCAGGTCGTCGAAGACATTTCGCGCGCCGCACACGCTCAGCGCATCACTGATGATCTGCCCGCCACCGACCGTATACAGCGGCGGATTCCATACCTGATAGAACACGCGCATCGGGGCGTCGCGGTGATAACGCTCGCGAAGCCCGGACAGCCGCTGGCGAAATTCACCGGCCAACTGACGCCCACGTTCGCCACGGCCCAGGCGCTCGCCGATCTGTTCGATCTGATCCGCCAATTGATCCAGCGTGTGCGGCTCGGCGATGAAGGTCGGAATGTTCAGCCGCTGCAATTGTTCACGCTGCGCGACGCCGACACTGCCGGGCCAGAGCAACAACAGATCAGGCTGGAGGCTGAGCAGCCGCTCCATTTCCAGTTGGCCGTAACGACCCACCGAGGGCAACGCCTGCACCTGCGCGGGACGTTCGCCACCGTCGAGCACGCCAACCAGCAGATCGGCCGAATCGAGCTCGATCACGATCTCAGTGAGCGATGGCGCAAGGCTGATCACGCGCTCGACGGCCAGCGCAGGGCTTACCATCAGCGCCAGCAGGCAGGCTAGGAAGAGGCGCATCAGGCCAGCTGACGGGGGATGCGATAGAGGAGCAGCAAAACAACGCTGGAGAGCGCCAGCAACGCGAGCGCGACGGGCTCCAGATCGGCGAAGACCGCCAGCGCCGCAATCCACGCAGGCAAGCCTGCAGCGAGGAAGGCCATGCGCCGGTCGGCGGCCAGTTTCAGCCAGGCCGCAGGCTCTTCAGGGGTGTCGAGCGCCTTCTGCGTGGCGATCAGAGAGCGCTTGTACACACCGAATGGCTTGAGGCTGACGAACATCGAGGCGATGCCCGCGATGAACAATGGCATGGCGAAAACCGAAGGACCGGTAGACTCACCGCCGCCGAAGAACATACAGACCACCAGTAACGGGCCCAGCGTCAGGGCCATCTGCCGCCACCAGGCCAACGCCAGGCGACGGCGCACGTTACCGCGTGTCACGCAGGGTCGACCTCGCTTTGGTGCTCATTGCCCATCATGTGGCCGAGCTTGCCGGCCTTGGTCGCCAGATAGAGTTTGTTGTGCGGATTCTGGCCGGTGTGCAGCGGCACACGTTCGGCCACGTTGATACCCATGTCAGTCAGCGCTTTGACCTTGCGCGGGTTGTTGGTCATCAGTCGCAGCGACTTGATGCCCAGATGCTCGAGCATCGGCAGGCAAATGGCGTAATCGCGCTGGTCGGCGGCGAAGCCCAGACGCTCGTTCGCTTCGACCGTATCAGCACCTCCGTCCTGCAATTCATAGGCACGGATCTTGTTCATCAAGCCGATGCCACGCCCTTCCTGACGCAGGTAGAGCAACACACCACGACCTTGCGACGCGATTGCGCGCAAGGCCGCTTCCAGTTGGGAGCCGCAGTCGCAGCGCTGACTGAACAGGGCATCGCCGGTCAGGCATTCGGAATGCACGCGCCCCAGCACAGGGGCGCCATCTGACACATCACCGAGGGTAAGTACGACATGCTCGCGACCGTTTTCCTCTTCGAGGAAACCGTTCATTGTAAAAGTGGCAAAAGGGGTAGGCAGCTTGGAAGCCGCGACAAATACGACGGGCACCGTGTGCTCCTGATCAGTATGAGGGCTGGAAATTCGCAAGGCGGCATTGTAACAGCACGTTCCAGCAGACGCTTAGGCTGAATTGTCGGCTGTTCAGATCAGGAAGTTTGATCATTGGCCGGCGCTGCCAGCGCTGTGAACATCGTTTGCATCGAACGGATAAGGCTGCTTCCAGCGAGCGAATATCGGTTTCAGCCTGCCGGACCGCACCAGATGCGCCATGCGCTCATCGAACACATCCCGCAGGGCGCGACCGCGAGCGTTGTCGGCAAAACTCAGGTAAAGCGGGATCGCGGTCAGGTACGTCGTGCGGTAACTCTGCGGCGCTTTGGTCTGGCCGAGGATGAAGTCGACTTCCGGTTTGGCATCGATGTACAGATCGGCGCGGCCGTGTTCGAGCATCGAGAGGATGTGGTCCCGTCGCGCCACCTCGTTGAAATGAACGACGTTGGGCAAGTAATGCTGAAACTCGTAACCGCGAACCCACGCCAGGCGGTAGCTGCCCAGGTTCTGCAGTGTCGGCGCAGGGTGGGAAGCCAGCCCCAATGCGTAGATTTCATCGGTGTCGTAGTGCCATTTGGGATATAGCGTGCCTTCGACCTCGTTCTCGTAGGCGCCGACCCAGGCATCGGCCTCACCTCGCTGCACCAGCCCGACCGCCCGAGTGTAGGGCTCGATACGGGACTGCACCTTGACGCCAGCGGGCTCGAACACCTCGCGCATCAGGTCCCAACCCAGGCCGGTCCCGTCGGCTTCGGTGTAGGCATTCCACTGCTCGCTGACCAGCACGATGTCATCGGGCTTCTCGGTCGGAAGGTCGCTGCTGCCTGGCTCGGCGGCCACGCAAAGCCCCGTCGCCAACAGCGACAGACCCAGCAGCAAGACCTTCCCGATACCGCCCATGAGTGTGGTTCCTATATCACTCCCCACAGCCAGACTAGACCCTGCATCGCCATCCAGGCAAAAACCCCGGCCAGAACGTCGTCAAGCATGATGCCGACGCCGCCGTGCACGTGCTTGTCGATCCAGTGAATCGGCCAGGGCTTGAGAATGTCGAAAAAGCGGAACACCAGAAACCCGACCAGCAGCCAGACCCAGCCTTCCGGCACGAGCCAGAGCGTGATCCACATGCCGACCATTTCATCCCAGACGATGCCTTCGTGGTCGTGCACGCGCAGATCGTCGGCCACCTTGCCGCACAGCCAGAAGCCGAACAGCATGGTGATCCCCAGCATCAGCCAGTAACCCCAGTCCGGCAGCATCTGCCACAGAGGAATAAAAGGCACCGCGACCATCGAGCCCCAGGTTCCGGGCGCTTTGGGCAAGGTGCCTGAACCGAAACCGAAGGCCAGAAAATGCCAGGGATTGGTCCAGACCGACGGAGGAACGTTCTCCGCCGGGACCTGATTAGGATGATCTGTCACCGTGTCTCCCGAAAATGTTGGTAACCCCGAGTCAACGGAGTGACGTCCTGCCCCAGGTCGTCGAGCAATACCACGCCCTGGCCTGCAACCACCTGACCGATCACCGATACGGGCAAGCCAGCCGAGGTCAGACTATCAAGCCGCGATGGCGGCAAGGTGAATGCGAGCACGTAGTCATCGCCGCCGCTTAGAGCGGCATTCAGCCCTTCGTCCCGTCCGAAAAACCCCAGCAAGGCGTCGGACATTGGAATCCTGTCCCGCTCGATCAACAAGCGAACGCCCGATGCCAGGGCAATATGACCGCAATCGGCCAGTAAGCCGTCAGAAATGTCCAGCGCCGACGTGGCGTTGCCGCGCAGTGCCTGACCCAGCGCAAGCTGCGGCTGAGGCGACCAGTACCGCGCAAGCAAGGCCTGAGTGGTAGACGCCTCGCTGCTGCGCTGGTTCAACACCAGCGGCAGCGCACCGCCCCCGTCGCCCAGCGCGCCACCTACGCAGAGCAGATCGCCCGGTCTCGCACCGGCACGCGTCAGCGCCATGCCCGCAGGCACCGTGCCGAATACGGTCACGGTAATGCTCAGCGGTCCGCGCGTGGTATCGCCGCCGATCAGACGCAGCGAGCAGCCCTGCGCCATCAGATTCAGGCCGCGCGCGAACGCTTCCAGCCAGGCGGCAGAAACTTCCGGCAGGGTCAGGGCAAGGGTGAATGCGAGGGGCTTGGCGCCCATGGCTGCCAGGTCGCTGGCAGAGACGCCGAGGGCACGCTGGCCCAGCAAGAAAGGATCGCAGGCGTCGGGGAAGTGCACCCCGGCGACCAGTGTGTCGGTCGAGACAGCGAGTTGTTCGCCGGCAGGCACCGACAACAGGGCGCAATCATCACCGATGCCCAAGGCAACGCCTTCGCCGGGCTGCGCGCAGGGCGCAGCGGCGAAGTAATTGCGGATCAGCTCGAATTCGCCCATGGCGTCATACGCTCAGGTCTGGAAATCCAGACGCCTCAGCGCTTGTGAGCCTTCACTTCGACTTCGCGCAGACGCGGAGCCAGCTTGTCGAGTACGCCGTTGACGAACTTGTGACCATCGGTCGAGCCATAGACTTTCGCCAGCTCGATGCCTTCGTTGATGACCACGCGATACGGCACGTCGATGCGCTCGAGCATTTCCCAGGTGGACAGGCGCAGTACCGCCAGTTCAACCGGGTCCAATTCGTCGATGGTGATGTCCAGGCAAGGGGTCAGCGCGACGTCGATCTCGACCTTCTTCGCAGGAACCCCGTGCAGGATTTCGCGGAAGTAAGCGGCATCGACGTCACTGAAATCGTTGTCGACCCGAAACTGGGCTTCGATCTCGTTCAGCGACTGCTTGGCCATGTGCCATTGATACAGTGCCTGCATGGCAAGCTTGCGCGCGGCACGGCGCTTTTCACTCTTGGAGGGCTTGCCAGCATCGGCCGGGCGAGGGTCGCGCGGGTTGAACTGATCGCTTTCGTCGTTAATCACTTGGCCTCCAACTGCGCCAACAGGCTGACCATCTCGATGGCGGACAGGGCAGCTTCAGCGCCTTTGTTACCGGCCTTGGTGCCGGAACGTTCGATGGCTTGTTCGATGGAGTCGACAGTCAGTACGCCGAAAGCGACCGGAACGCCGAACTCCATGGAAACCTGGGCCAGGCCTTTGGTGCATTCGCCAGCCACGTATTCGAAGTGCGGAGTGCCGCCGCGGATGACAGCGCCCAGGGCGATGATTGCGGAGAATTCGCTGCGCTGGGCGACTTTCTGCACGACCAGCGGGATTTCGAAAGCGCCAGGCGCGCGGATGATGGTGATGTCGCTTTCGCTCACGCCATGGCGAACCAGGGCATCAACGGCACCGCTCACCAGGCTTTCCACGACGAAGCTGTTGAAGCGGCCAACCACCAGGGCATAGCGACCTTGGGGGGCGATGAAGGTACCTTCGATGGTCTTCAGGGTCATTCGGCTGAGTCTCGTGTTCTCGTATTAAAGAGCAAGCAAGCGCGCATTCGACGCGCGCGTGCAGGGATTTTAGGCCACGAATCGGCGACCGCAGGGACAAAAGCCGCGAAAACCCGGCGGGCTTCACGGCTGCTGACCTGCCGGTCTTTATTCGGAGGGCACGTATTCTACAACTTCCAGATCGAAACCGGATATCGCGTTGAACTTCATTGGCGAACTCATCAGGCGCATTTTGCGCACGCCAAGGTCGCGAAGGATCTGCGAACCGGCACCGACCGTGCTGTAAGTGGTCGGCGTCTTGATCGGCGAGCCACCGGCGGTTTCCCGCACATGGGCCAGAACGGCATCGCCGTCAAGGGGATGCCCCAGCAGCAGAACGACACCACTTCCCGCCTCGGCAACCGCAGTCATCGCGGCCCGCAGGCTCCAGCGGCCGGGCTGCTTGACCATCAGCAGGTCGCGCACGGGGTCCATGTTATGAACCCGGACAAGCGTCGCTTCTTCAGCGCAGATCTTGCCCAGCGTCAGCGCCAGGTGAACGTCGCCTTCGACCGAATCGCGGTAGGTCACCAGGTTGAACTGGCCCAGTTCACTGTCCAGCGGCTGTTCGGCAATCCGCTGAACGGTACGTTCGTGGATCATCCGGTAATGGATCAGGTCGGCAATGGTGCCGATCTTGATGTTGTGTTCGGCAGCGAAAGCTTCGAGTTCCGCACGACGGGACATGGTGCCGTCGTCGTTCATCACTTCACAGATGACGCCGGTCGGCTCGAATCCGGCCATGCGCGCCAGATCGCAGGCCGCTTCGGTGTGACCGGCGCGGGACAACGTGCCGCCAGCCTGCGCCATCAGCGGGAAGATGTGGCCGGGGCTGACGATGTCTTCAGCCTTGGCGTCCTTGGCGGCTGCGGCCTGCACGGTGCGCGCACGGTCAGCGGCGGAAATACCGGTGGTGACGCCCTCGGCGGCTTCGATGGAAACAGTGAACTTGGTGCCGAAGCCCGAGCCGTTGCGCGGCGCCATCAGCGGCAGCTTCAGTGTTTCGCAGCGCTCGCGGGTCATCGGCATGCAGATCAGGCCACGTGCGTAACGGGCCATGAAGTTGATGTGCTCGGCCTTGACGCATTCGGAAGCCATGATCAGATCGCCTTCGTTTTCGCGATCTTCGTCATCCATGAGGATGACCATCTTGCCTTGGCGAATGTCTTCAACCAGTTCTTCGATGCTATTGAGCGCCACTCGGCACCCCCTTCGATTCAGGATTTGAGGTAGCCGTTGGCGGCCAGAAAGCTTTCGGTGATGGTGCCGCCCTGGGCGGGCGTCGGGTCGGCGGCCTTGTCACCGAGCAGCAGACGCTCCAGGTAACGCGCCAGCAGGTCGACTTCCAGATTGATCTTACGGCCCGGGCGGTAGTCGCCCATGATGGTTTCCGCCAGCGTGTGGGGAACGATGGTCAACTCGAACTCGGCGCCGTTAACGGCGTTCACGGTCAGGCTGGTGCCGTCGACGGTGATCGAGCCTTTGTGCGAGATGTACCTGGCCAGCTCGCGGGGTGCGCGCATGCGAAATTGAATCGCGCGGGCGTTTTCTTCACGGGAGAGCACTTCGCCGACGCCGTCGACATGACCGCTGACCAGATGCCCGCCCAGGCGAGTGGTCGGGGTCAGGGCTTTTTCCAGGTTGACGCGGCTGCCGGTCTTGAGATCGACGAACGCGGTCACATCGAGGGTTTCGCGGCTGACGTCGGCCCAGAAGCCATCGCCTGGCAGTTCGACCGCGGTCAGGCAAACGCCGTTGACCGCGATGCTGTCGCCGAGCTTGACGTCGGAAAGGTCGAGTTTGCCGGTCTCTACATAAACGCGGACATCGCCGCCTTTAGGAGTAATGGCGCGGATGCTGCCGATGGATTCGATAATGCCGGTAAACATGGGTCCTCCGGGAGAACAGGGCCAGCGCAGAAAGCGAAAGCCGGAATTATACGCTCGGGCCGTGAGCAGGTATCGCAATGACTCGCCAGTCATTACCGACCGCGCGCATTTCGATGATTTTCAGTTCCAGCGCCTCGCTCATCTGCGCCAGCGGCAGGTCCAGTAACGGGCGGGCCGATGAGCCCATGAACTTGCCGGCGACGAAAATCTGGAACTCGTCGACCAGACCCAGACGGGTGAACGCGCCCGCGAGTCTGGGGCCCGCTTCTACCAGCACGTCGTTGACGCCACGGGACGCCAGTTCGACCAGCAACTTGCGCAGATCGACATGCCCCCCACTGCTCGCCAGTGCGAGCATTTCGTGGCCTTCTTCGTGATAACGCTCGCGCGCCGAAGCCGCCGCGCACGTGACGACCAACGCGCTGCCGGCCTTGAAAAAGGGCGCATCGAGCGGCACGCGCAGACGCCCGTCAATCAACACGCGCAGCGGCGGACGAGTGACCGCCAGCGCCGTCAATTCCGCGCTTAGGCCCAGCTCGTCGGGCCTAACGGTGAGACGCGCGTGGTCGGCCAGCACCGTGTCGGCCCCCGTCAGCACCACGCTCGATTGCGCCCGAAGACGCTGCACCGCCGAACGTGCTTGAGGTCCTGTGATCCACTGGCTCTCGCCGCTGGCCATGGCCGTGCGGCCGTCCAGGCTCATCGCCAGCTTGACCCGCACGTACGGCAAGCCGTGTTCCATGCGTTTGAGAAAGCCTTTGTTGATCGCCCGCGCTTCACCCTCCAGCACGCCGCTCTGCACGGCGATGCCCGCGCTCATCAAACGCAGAAGCCCTCGACCGGCGACATCCGGGTTGGGGTCCTGCATCGCAGCAACGACACGCGCGACGCCGGCATTGACCAGCGCGTCCGCGCACGGCGGGGTGCGGCCATGATGGCTGCACGGTTCAAGGGTGACGTAGGCAGTGGCGCCCCTGGCTTTTTCCCCCGCATGACGCAGCGCGTAGACCTCGGCATGGGGCTCGCCCGCACGCACGTGCCAGCCTTCGCCGACAATCTCGCCGTCACGCACGATCACGCAACCGACGCGCGGATTGGGGTGCGTCGAGTAGACGCCCTTGCGCGCCAGCTCCAGCGCTCGCGCCATATAAGCGGCGTCGAGCACGCTCTGCTCTGTGGGGGACATGCTCACTCTTTAACCGGCTCGCGGGCCAGTCGGTCGATTTCTTCGCGGAATTCGTTGAGGTCCTGGAACCGTCGATACACCGAAGCAAAGCGGATATACGCCACTTCGTCGAGTTTCTGCAGTTCACCCATCACCAGCTCACCGACGATCAGCGACTTGACCTCGCGCTCGCCGGTCGCACGCAACTTGCTCTTGATGTGGGCCAGGGCCGCTTCGAGACGTTCGACGCTTACAGGGCGCTTTTCCAGCGCGCGCTGCATACCGGCGCGCAGCTTTTCTTCGTCGAATGGCTGACGGCTGCCGTCTTGCTTGATCAGACGCGGCAGGACCAGCTCGGCGGTTTCAAACGTGGTGAAACGCTCGCCGCAGGCGACGCATTCGCGACGTCGGCGAACCTGATCGCCTTCGGCAACGAGGCGCGAGTCAATGACTTTGGTGTCGTTGGCACCGCAAAAGGGACAGTGCATGGTGGCAGGCAACAAAAAAAGGGAGGGCCATGGTAGCGCATCCCGCTGGCAAGACAAGTCCGGGCCTTTGAGGTATACAGACGCGCATTCGCTGCAGCCAAAGTCGCCGCCCTCGGCGATACTGCTGATGCCCACCCGTATTTTGTTTTGCTGGAGCTGTTCATGACGCTACGTACGCTTGCTGTAATCAGCCTGGTCGGCCTGCTGGCTGCCTGTAGCACCGCTGAGCCGCCCAAGCCCGCCGCCCCGGCCAAACCTGCAACCAACGCCATCAAACTGCCGGACAGTCCGGGGCCCTTGCTGCCTTATCAGCGGGAATTGAGCGGCCAGTTGCTCGGTGTTCCGGCAGGCGCCGAGGTGGAGCTGGCGTTGTTGGTGATCGATGATCGCAATCGCCCGCAAAAACTGCTGAGCAGCACCAAGCTCACGGGCAACAATCAATCCCTGCCGTTTCAGTTGCGCTTCAATCCCGAAGCGTTTCCCCAGGGCGCCCGCGTCGAGTTACGTGGACGGGCCAGCCAGTCCGGGCAATTGATCCTGCATCTGCCGTCGGTGCTGATCACTCAGCCGACGACTCAGGCGCTGGGCCAGTTGCAGTTCGCCCCGGCGCCATGACTGCGCCGTCTCACCTTCAGGCTGCACTGAGCGATCTGTTGGGTGACGCACGTCTGGTGGCCGAAACGCTGCCCGGCACCGATCTGAAACTGTGGCTGATCGACGCCGACAACATGGATCGCGCGTTCAGCCCCGAAGAAACCCGACGGATTCTCGAAGAGCCGCCTTACTGGAGTTTCTGTTGGGCAAGCGGGCTGGCAATGGCCCGGTTCCTCGCTGAACACCCTCAATGGGTCGAGGGCAAGCGCGTGCTGGATTTCGGCGCAGGTTCAGGCGTGGCCGGCATCGCGGCAGTGAAGGCTGGCGCGCTCGAAGTGGTGGCCTGCGATCTTGATCCGATCGCCCTCGCCGCTTGCCAGGCCAACGCCGAACTCAATGACGTGCAGCTGGGGTATTCGACGGACTTTTTCGCCGAGACCGATCGTTTCGATCTGATCCTGGTGGCTGATGTTCTGTACGACCGGGCGAATCTGCCTCTGCTCGACCAGTTCCTGACCCGCGGCAGGCAAGCGCTGGTCGCGGATTCGCGGGTACGGGATTTTCAGCATCCGCTGTACCGACGGCTGGGCATTCTCGAGGCGCTGACACTGCCCGATCTGGCTGAGCCCTGGGAGTTTCGCAAAGTGAGTCTGTATCACGCGGCGCGCTGACCGGCGACTCAATGATGAACGCTCTGCCGGGGCGAGATTTCTGTCGCGCCAGTGACCCCGCTTCCGACAATCCCCGCAGCCCTTTATAGTTGGCGTCATTAGCGCCTATTTCGAGATTTGTGATGAGCCAGGAAACGCCGTACATCTTCGATGCGACCACCGCCACGTTCGATCAGTTGGTCATCGAAAATTCCTTCCATAAACCGGTGCTCGTGGATTTCTGGGCTGAGTGGTGTGCGCCGTGCAAAGTGCTGATGCCGCTGCTCAAGCAGATTGCCGAGAGCTACCAGGGCGAACTGCTGCTGGCCAAGGTCGATTGCGACGCCGAGCAAGACATCGTCGCCCGCTTCGGGATTCGCAGCCTGCCGACGGTCGTGCTGTTCAAGGACGGCCAGCCGGTGGACGGGTTTGCCGGCGCGCAGCCTGAATCCCAGATTCGCGCGTTGCTCGAGCCGCACGTGCAGATGCCGCCGGCCGCGGCAGCCGACCCACTGCAGACCGCTCAGGAGATGTTCGCCGCGAGTCATTTCGCAGAGGCTGAAGCTGTTCTGCAGACCATTCTGGCCGAGGACAACACCAACGCCGCCGCGCTGATTCTGTATGCCCGCTGCCTGGCTGAACGTGGCGAGCTGACCGAAGCGCGTGCCGTGCTGGATGCCGTGAAAGGCGACGAACACAAAGCGGCGTTGGCCGGTGCAAAGGCGCAACTGACCTTTCTGGGTGAGGCCGCAGCGCTGCCGGATGTCGCAGACCTGAAGACGCGTCTGGCGCAGAATCCACAGGACGATGAGGCTGCGCATCAGTTGGCGATCCATCAGTTGTCGCGTCAGCAGTACGGCGCAGCACTGGAAGGCTTGCTCAAGCTGTTCATCCGCAACCGCAACTTCAACGAAGGCCAGCCGCACAAGACGTTGCTGCAGGTGTTTGACCTGCTGGGCAATGATCACCCACTGGTCACGACCTACCGTCGCAAGTTGTTTGCTGCGCTTTACTGACCTCACTCCGGTCCGCGGGGTTGACGATCCGCCTGACCGCTCTGTGTCAGGCAATCATCTGAGCATCACTCGATCCAGTGATACACCGGCGCATCGCCATGGCTTTCGACTTTGACGTTGGCGCTGTGGCGCATGCGCACCATCAAACGCTTGCCTGCCGCCGTGCTGCCCGCCAAACCCTCCAGTTGCCCCAACAGATCCGGCCCGCTCATTTGCCCGGCTTTGCGCAGCAGGTCTTGCGCAATGTCCCAGACTGCATCGTTACGGCTGGCGACCGGTCTGGCTGCTGACTCGCTGACCGGTTGGCTCTCCTGCACTGGCACGCCGAGTTGAGCGCCCAGTCGAGCCCAGTCGCTTTCGTCCATTTCCACGGTCAGGTCCACAGGCAGGTCGCCAACGGTTCCACGGATTCGCAGCATGATGTGTGTCCTCTGGTTGACTGAGCGGCATGGTCCCACAGGATTATCCGCGCCGCACGTAATCCCCTGACACGGACACCTCCCAGATATGTCGGGCAGCGCCAGGCTGGCTGACCCGACGCAATCCGGGGACAGGTCACGCTCATGGAATCCCGGCGAAAAATTTAAGAACGGGCGTGCATTATTGTTATAAGATCACATAACAAATTTCAGACCTTCTTGCGGAGCCCTCTCACATGCGTCGTCTGCTTCTCGCTTTACCCCTCGCGCTGCTTCCTCTGGCCATGACCCACGCGGCCGACGAACATGACCACGACCATGAACACGGCAGCCTCGGCGCTCACGTCCATGGCGTCGCGCGACTGGACCTGGCGCTGGACGGCCGCACCCTGGAGCTTGAACTGGATACGCCGGCGATGAACATCGTCGGCTTCGAGCACGTGGCCACCACCGATGCAGACAAAATGAAGCTCGCACTGGCGCGCGAAACCCTGCTCAAGCCGCATGGCCTGTTCAGTATTCCTGAAGCGGCGGGATGCACCGTGGTCAAGCAGCAGCTCAACAGCCCGCTGTTTGGCGACAAAGACGACGAGCATGACCACGGCGATGGTGACGACCACGATCACGCCGAAATCCACGGTCACTATCAGCTCACTTGCAGCGTGCCAAACGTGCTGAACAAACTTGATCTGACCCAGCTGTTCAAGAGCTTCCCGGCGACCCAGACCGTTCAGGTCCAACTGGTGACGCCGAAGCGTCAGATGGGTGCCGAAGTGCGCCCGAGCAATCCTGTGGTCAAGTTCTGACCAGCCTCGATGCACACGCGACCGGGGCTTCCCGGTCATTCACCTCAAGACGTGATTCAGGCCATGACGCAAGCACTCATCGAACTCTCGGACCTGGGCTTCAACTGGCCAGGGCATCCGCTGTTGCTGGACATCCCGGAGTTTCGCCTTGAGCGCGGCGAAACCCTGTTCCTCAAAGGCCCCAGTGGCAGCGGAAAAACCACGCTGCTGGGTCTGCTCGGCGGCGTGCAAAAGCCCGGTCGCGGCACTATCCGCCTGTTGGGGCAAGACCTGACGCAACTGTCGGCAGGTGCCCGTGACCGTTTTCGGGTGGATCACACCGGCTACATTTTTCAGCAGTTCAACTTGCTGCCTTTTCTGTCGGTGCGAGAAAACGTCGAGCTGCCCTGCCACTTCTCGGCCGTGCGCGCCACCCGAGCGACCCAACGCCACGGCAGCGTTGCGCAGGCCGCAGCGACGCTGCTCGCCCACTTGGGTCTGAAGGACCCGCAACTGCTGGGGCGGCGCGCCGACGCGTTGTCCATCGGCCAACAGCAACGGGTGGCCGCGGCGCGCGCGCTGATCGGTCAACCGGAACTGGTCATCGCCGACGAGCCCACTTCCGCGCTCGATGCCGACGCCCGCGAGGCGTTCATTCAACTGCTGTTCGCGGAATGTCGGGAAGCCGGTGCCAGCCTGTTGTTCGTCAGCCATGACCAGAGTCTGGCGGCGCTTTTCGATCGCAACCTGTCGCTGGCCGAACTCAATCGCGCTGCCGTCGCTCCCGAGGTCTGAGATGTGTCTTCTTCGCCTGGCGCTGGCGAGCCTCGCCAATCGCCGTTTCACTGCCTTTCTCACCGCCTTCGCCATCGCGTTATCGGTCTGCCTGTTGCTGGCTGTCGAGCGTGTGCGCACCGAAGCACGTGCCAGCTTCGCCAGCACCATCAGCGGCACCGACCTGATCGTCGGCGCGCGTTCGGGCTCGGTCAACCTGCTGCTCTACTCGGTGTTCCGCATCGGTAACGCAACCAACAACATTCGCTGGGACAGTTTCGAGCACTTCGCCACTAGCCGACAGGTCAAGTGGGCGATCCCCATTTCCCTCGGCGACAGCCATCGCGGCTACCGAGTGATGGGCACCAATGCATCGTATTTCGAGCATTACCAGTACGGTCGTCAGCAACATCTGGAGATGGCCGATGGACGACCGTTCGACACGGATCCTTTCGAAGTGGTGCTGGGTGCCGAGGTGGCCGACGCGCTGCATTACAAGCTCGGCGACAAACTGGTGCTGGCTCACGGCGTGGCGACCGTGAGCCTGGTCAAGCACGATGACAAACCGTTCACCGTGGTCGGCATCCTTAAGCGCACCGGCACACCCGTGGACCGCACGCTGCACATCAGCCTGGGCGGCATGGAGGCCATTCACATCGATTGGCACAACGGCGTGCCGGCTCAGGGCGCTGGCCGCATCAGCGCCGATCAGGCACGCAACATGGACCTGACGCCCACCGCGATCACAGCGTTCATGCTGGGTCTGAACAGCAAGATTTCCACGTTCGCGCTGCAACGCGAGATCAACGAATTCCGGGGCGAGCCGATGCTGGCCATTCTTCCCGGCGTTGCCCTGCAGGAGCTGTGGAGCCTGATGGGCACGGCCGAGAAAGCCTTGTTCGTGATCTCGCTGTTCGTGGTACTGACCGGACTGATCGGCATGCTCACGGCGATTCTCACCAGCCTCAACGAGCGTCGCCGCGAAATGGCGATTCTGCGCTCGGTAGGTGCGCGGCCCTGGCATATCGCCAGCCTGTTGGTGCTGGAAGCGTTCGCGCTGGCGCTCGCCGGCTCAGTCAGCGGTCTTGCGCTGCTGTACGTCGGCATCGCTGCGGCTCAGGATTACGTGCAGGCCAACTACGGTTTGTATCTGCCGTTGTCGCTGCCGAGCAGTTACGAATGGACGCTGCTGGGCGGCATCCTCGGCGCGGCGCTGTTGATGGGGACCGTGCCGGCATGGCGTGCCTATCGCCAGTCGTTGGCCGATGGCCTGTCGATTCGTTTATGAGGACGTCGTGATGCGCGCGCTGTGGATGTTTATTTGGTTACTGGTCGCGACGCCGATCTGGGCGCAAGACCTGCGGGTGCTGACCTGGCAGGAAATGATTCCGCCCGACGCGCCACCGGTGAAGCTGATCACCGCCCCCATTCATAACCTGTCCAGCATGGCGGATACCTTGTCGGTGGAGTCGGCACCTGCCGCTCATCAGTTGGCGCCCGATGCGCCGGTGGTCAAGTCACTGGACGGCCAGATGGTGCGTTTGCCTGGCTACATCGTGCCACTTGAGGTCAGCGAGGAAGGCCGCGTCACGGAGTTTCTGCTGGTGCCGTATTTCGGCGCCTGTATCCACGTTCCGCCCCCGCCGCCGAATCAGATCGTCCACGTCACCAGCGAACTGGGAGTGAAAGTCGACGAGCTTTATCAGCCGTACTGGATCGAAGGGCCGATGCAGGTCAAATCCTCCACCAGCGAATTGGCTGATGCCGGGTACCAGATGGAAGCGGACAAAATCCTGGTGTACGAACTGCCGGATCAATAAACCCAACGAGCAACAAAAATCCCTTGTAGGAGCGCGCTTGCTCTGGGTCGCACTCGGACGAAGGCTGGTTTCCAACGACTGCATCTCCACAGCCTGCACCGGTCTCTTCCCGGCTAAAGCCGGTCCTACAGACGCGGCAGGCTTTCAGTAGGAACGGCTTTAGCCGGGAAGGCGTCGGGTGTTACGCCAGAGATCGAAGGGGGCGTCGAAGACAGTTGGCTCACGCCCACAGATTCATTTCATTTAACTGCTCATCCATTGAGCTGTGTCAAAACCCGCGCAGTAGACGCTTCGTAACATGAGGTATTCCTTTTAAATGCCTTTACGGAGCCCTCATGAACAAGTCCTTGCTCGGCGCGTCGCTTTTCGCGCTCGCACTTGGTGCCCCACTCGCCGCCCAGGCCCATCAGGCCGGTGACATCATCGTTCGTGCGGGCGCGGCCACCACCGCGCCTAACGAGGACAGCGGCAACCTGAAATTCGATGGCGTCAAGGCGCCGGGCACCAAGGCAACACTGGACAGCGACACCCAACTGGGCCTGACCTTCGCCTACATGCTGACCGATCATGTCGGCCTCGAGCTGCTGGCCTCAACGCCCTTTCAGCACACCGTTGCGGTCAAGGGCCTGGGCGCAGGGCTGGACGGCAAGCTGGCGGACGTGAAACAACTGCCGCCAACGCTGTCGTTGCAGTACTACCCGATGGAAGCTCACTCAAAATTCCAGCCGTACGCAGGCCTGGGTGTGAACTACACCTGGTTCTACGACGAAAATCTGGCCAGTGACCGCAAAGCGCAAGGCATGAATAACCTGCACATCAAGAACTCGTGGGGCTGGGCCGGACAGGTGGGCATGGACTACATGCTCACTGACAAGGTGATGGTCAACGCCGCCGTGTGGTACGTGGACATCGACACCCAGGCCACGCTGGACGGCCCGTCAGCGTTGGGCGTCGGACGCACGAAGGTCAACGTGGACGTCGATCCGTGGGTTTACATGCTTGGCTTTGGCTACAAGTTCTGACGATTTCGCAGGGCACAAAAAAAGGCACCTTTAAGGTGCCTTTTTGCGTTGTGCGGCTCAGCGCCCCAGCAATCGTGCCAGGCCCACTTTCAGCGGGGTCGGGGTCGACACTGTGAAGCGCTCGAGCAGCCGCTGGTTGTTGGCCCGGGAATGCTTGATGTCACCCGATCGCGGCGGCAGGTAGGTGACCGCAGGCAGACTGCCGACCACGTGCTCGAACGCCGCGAGCAATTCATTCAGCGAGGTGGTGGCGTTCAGACCGACGTTCACCGCGCCCTCCTCCACGACCGGCTTCTCGAAACCCTGCACCACGAGATCGACCAGATCCTCGACGTAAAAGAAATCGCGGGTTTGCTCGCCATCGCCGAACACCGAGATCGGCAGGCCTTTCTCTGCACGCTCGGCGAAGATACTGATCACACCTGAATACGGCGACGACGGATCCTGGCGCGGGCCGAAGATATTGAAGAAGCGAAACACGACCGGCTCCAGACCGTGCTGTCGACGGTAAAAATCCAGGTAGTACTCGCTTGCCAGTTTGTCCGAAGCGTAGGGCGTCAACGGTGCCTTGGGCGTGTCTTCGACAATGGGCTGGCCTTCACCGTTATTGCCATAGACCGCCGCACTGGAGGCAAACACCACACGCTTGATGCCGGCCTGACGCATGGCTTCGCACACGTTCAGCGTGCCGATGAAGTTGCTCTGGTGGGTTTTCACCGGATCGTCCACCGACGCCTGCACCGACGCGACCGCCGCCAGATGCGCAACGGCCCGGCAGCCCAGCGCGGCACGTGCGACCAGTGCCGCATCGGCGACATCGCCTTCGATCAGCTCGAGCCGGGGATTGTCCAGCGGCAGGTTGCTGCGCTTGCCCGTCGACAGATCGTCGAGGATGCGCACGGCGTAACCTTTGGCGAGCAATGCGTCGGTCAGGTGTGAGCCGATGAAACCGGCGCCGCCGGTAATGAGGACAGGAGCATCAGACATGTCGGTAGTAGCGGTCCAATAAGCTGGGCAAACCGGCACGCCATGCGCGAGGCTTGATACCAAAAGTGTGAAGGATTTTCTTGCAGGCCAGCACGGCGTTCTGCGGCTCTTCTGCGGCATCCGGACTCGCGGCGTGCGCCTGAGCGGTCGGAGCTTCCACGGCCAGCGGCCGCAGCAGTCGCGCTTCGGTCAGAATGGCCTGGCCCAGCGCCAGCGGCGTAGTGGCTTCATGACCTGCGTAATGGTAGGTGCCCCACAGCGGCGCAGCGCAATCCAGCTGCTTGAGCACCGAGATGATGACTCGCGCAGCATCGTCGACCGGGGTCGGGTTGCCGCGTCGATCGTCGGCCATCAAAAGCTCTTCGGCCTTTTCGGCACGTGTCAGGAAACGTCCAAGCACGCCGTCGGCGCTGTTATCGAGCAGCCAGCCGAAACGCACCAGCACGTGCTGCGGGCAGGCCGCCCTGACGCTTTGCTCGATGCGCCACAGTGCCTGGCCCCGGGAGCCGAGCGGCACCGGTTCGTCCTTTTCGCTGTAAGCCGTCGCCCGCGAACCGTCGAACACCCGATAGCTGGAGGGTTGAACAAGGATGATGTTGTGATGCTGGCACAGTTCGGCGAGACGCTCGACGGAGCGCTCCTGACTTTCCAACCGTTCGGCGCTTACGCTCTGCGCCTGAAACCAGTCGAAATAATAAGCAAGATTGATCAAGGCATCCGGGCGGGTGTCATCGAGCAGTTGCGTCAGGCTGGCCGCATCCCAACCGTCTTGCGGTGGACGCGGAGCGAGGAAGCCAATGTCTTCCTCGGCACCCAGACGAATCAACGCCTGCCCAAGGGCATTCCCGCCGCCCAACAGCATAAGGCGCATTCGCATAGAGTCAGGAGGCTCTCAGAAAAATTCAGTGAAAAACGCCCGCAAACATAACACGTCGGTGGAATAACTCCCAACAGGTGGCCCGGCGATGCTGTGACGGCACGGGTTACCTGTGGGCCTGAGCTTGCTCACGAAGGCTGGATGTCGGGCAACGCAGCTACGGCGGATGCACAGGCCTCTTCGCGAGCAAGCTCGCTCCCACCGGATTTATGGTGTTTGCGAGAGCGATGCCACTGCACGACTTTCGGTGGGAGTGAGCCAACTGTTTTCAACGCCCTCTTCGACCAATTGCGTAACACTAGACCCCTTCGCGGCTAAAGCCGGTCCTACGCAAAGCTTGCAGAGTTCGTAGGACCGGCTTCAGCCGGGAAGAGGCCATTCCTGCCGGCAGAGGTCTGGTGGCTGACCTGCAGCCTTCGCGAGCATGCCCCACCGAACGCGCAGCGATCAGCCAGCCCGCATCCTCGCCGATCACCGGTCCTTGCATCTGCTGCTCGGCGCCCGCATAAATTTGTCCATGAACCTTCTCAAGACTCACGATCCGGTGCTCGACGCCTTTCACCCGGCCGTTGCCGCATGGTTCAGACAGACGTTCCCGGCTGTTACTGCGGCTCAGGCGCAGGCATGGCCGCTGATCAAGGAGCGTCGATCCACGCTGATCGCGGCGCCCACGGGCTCAGGCAAAACCCTGACGGCGTTCCTCGCGGTCATCGATGACCTGGTGCATCAGGGCCTGACGGCTGGCGGCGCGCTGCCCGACCAGACCTTCGTCGTGTACATCTCGCCTTTGAAGGCGTTATCCAATGACATCCAGATCAATCTGCAAAACCCGCTGAGCGGCATCACCGAGCAACTGAGCCGCCAAGGCCTGCCGGGGCTGCGCATCAGCACGGCGGTGCGCACCGGCGATACCCAACAGAAAGAGCGCAACGCGATGCGCAAGACCGCGCCGCATATCCTGGTGACGACGCCAGAATCGCTGTATGTGCTGCTCGGTTCCGATTCGGGTCGGCGCATGCTGGCCGGCACCCAGACGGTCATCGTCGATGAAATCCACGCCATTGCCGCCAGCAAGCGCGGCAGCCATCTGGCATTGAGCCTGGAGCGGCTGCAAGCGTTGTGCGAAAAGCCGCTGCTGCGAATCGGGCTGTCAGCGACGCAAAAACCGATCGAGCGGGTGTCGCGCTTTCTGGTGGGCAGCGACCCGATCACCCGCCCTTGCGCCATCATCGATATCGGCCACGCGCGCCCCAGGGATCTGGCGATCGAAGTGCCGCCGGTGCCGCTTTCAGCGGTGATGTCCAACGATGTCTGGCAGTTGGTCTACGATCGCCTGGCAGCGCTTGCGCGAGAGGATCGCACGACGCTTATCTTCGTCAACACGCGACGTCTGGCCGAGCGCATGGCGCGGCATCTGAGCGATCGGCTGGGCAAAGAGGCCGTGGCTGCGCATCACGGCAGTCTGGCCAAAGAGCAACGTCTGGATGCCGAGCAACGGCTCAAGCGCGGCGATCTGCAGGTGCTGATCGCGACCGCGTCCCTGGAGCTCGGGATCGATATCGGCGATGTCGATCTGGTGTGTCAGATCAGTTCGCCGCGCTCTATCGCAGCATTCCTCCAGCGTGTCGGACGTTCCGGTCACCATGTGGGTGGTACGCCCAAGGGACGACTGTTTGCCGTGTCGCGCGACGACCTGATCGAATGCGCGGCGCTGCTGGACTGCGTTCGCCGCGGTGAGCTGGACACCTTGCTGATTCCCAAGGCGCCGCTGGACGTGCTGGCGCAGCAGATCATCGCCGAGGTCAGTTGCCAGGAATGGCATGAAGACGCGCTGCTTGCGCTGTTCCGTCAGGCTTCGCCTTACGCCGAACTCGACGAAGGCCATTATCAATCGCTGCTGGGCATGCTCGCCGAAGGTTACAGCGGGCGTCAGGGCGTGCGTGCGGCCTACCTGCATCGGGACGCCGTCACCCGCACCTTGCGGGGCCGGCGTGGCAGCAAGCTCACTGCTGTCACCAGCGGCGGCACGATCCCGGACAACGCCGACTACAGCGTGATCCTCGAACCTCAGGCCCTGAACATCGGCACGGTAAACGAAGATTTCGCGGTGGAGAGCATCGCCGGTGACATCTTCCAGCTCGGCAATACGTCCTACCGGATTCTGCGTGTCGAGTCAGGCCGCGTGCGGGTCGAAGACGCTCAGGGCGCGCCGCCCAACATCCCGTTCTGGCTGGGAGAAGCGCCGGGGCGCAGCGACGAGCTTTCATTTGCGGTGGCGCGCCTGCAGGCCGAGATCGATCAACAGCTCAGCGCCCATCCCGGCCAGATCCGCCCGTGTATCGACTGGCTGATGCAGACGCTGGGGCTTGATAGCGCCAGCGCCGAACAGATCGTCGATTATCTGGCTCGCGCGCACTCGACCCTCGGCGCCCTGCCCTCGCAAGACACCTTGGTGATGGAGCGCTTCTTCGACGAATCCGGTGGCACGCAGCTGGTCATCCACACGCCTTTCGGGAGCCGGGTCAACCGCGCCTGGGGTCTGGCGCTGCGCAAACGTTTCTGTCGCACGTTCAACTTCGAACTGCAGGCCGCCGCCAGCGAAGACGCCATCGTGCTGTCGTTGTCCACCAGCCACAGCTTTGCGCTGGACGAGGTCTGGCGATATCTGCACTCCAACAGCGCCGAGCACCTGCTGATTCAGGCGGTGCTCGATGCGCCGCTGTTCGGCGTACGCTGGCGCTGGAATGCCGGCGTAGCGCTGGCGTTGCCGCGTTACACCGGCGGGCGCAAGGTCGCGCCGCAACTGCAACGCATGAAGAGCGAAGACCTGATCGCTACCGTTTTCCCGGACCAGATTGCCTGCCTTGAAAATCTGGTCGGCGAGCGTGAGGTGCCTGAACATCCGCTGGTCGAGCAAACGCTGGACGATTGCCTGCATGAAGCGATGGATGCAGATGGCTGGCTGACGCTGCTGAGGCGAATGGAAAACGGTAAGGTGCGCCTGATCAGCCGGGATTTGCCCGCGCCATCTCCGCTGGCGGCAGAGATTCTCAACGCCAAACCGTATACGTTTCTCGACGACGCACCGTTGGAAGAGCGCCGCACTCAGGCCGTGCTCAATCGTCGCTGGAGCGATCCGGAGTCTGCCGATGATCTGGGTGCGTTGGACGTCGATGCAATCATGGCGGTGGCCGAAGAGGCCTGGCCGCAGCCACACAACGCCGATGAGATGCATGAGGCGCTGATGACCCTGGGCTGCGTCAGTGGCGTCGAGGCGCGCGAGCATGGCGAGTGGATGAGTTGGCTGGAGAGTCTGGCCCGCTCTGGACGAGCGACGCGACTGCAGGTCAATCCTGATCAAGCGCTGTGGATCGCGCTTGAGCGATTGACCTGTCTGCAGACGATTTATCCGGCCGCCGAAATGCATCCGCCTTTGGCGGCGCTGCCGGGTTTCGATGAAACATGGGATGCAGATCAGGCACGCATCGAGCTTGTGCGCGCACGCCTCAGCGGCTTCGGGCCGCTCACCCTGCCAGCCATCGCCGCCCCGCTGGCGCTTTCACCCGGCGAGGTGACTCAGGCGCTCGCTCATCTGGAGGCCGAAGGTTACGTTCTGCGCGGGCGTTTCGATCCCGGCGCCAGCGAGGAGCAATGGTGCGAGCGCCACCTGCTGTCACGCATTCATCGCTACACCGTCAAACGTCTGCGCCGGGAAATCGAACCGGTCTCGCTTCAGGATTTCATCCGCTTTTTGTTCGACTGGCAGCACCTGTCTGCCACGACACAGAGTCAGGGCAAAGCGGCATTGCCGGAGGTCGTCGATCAACTGGAAGGATTTTCGTCAGCCGCGGGCGCCTGGGACAGCGATATTCTTCCGGCCCGGCTGAAGGACTATTCCCAAAGCTGGCTGGACGACCTGTGTCGCTCCGGCAAAGTGGTGTGGATGCGCTTGAGCAGCCGCAACAAAGCCAGCACGGCTGCATTGCGCAGCACGCCTATTGTGCTGTTGCCCCGCACGCAGGTCCGGCTGTGGAGCGGGCTGACCGAACAACCGGCGCCGAGTGAATTGTCGTTGCGTGCCCAGAAAGTCCACGAAGTGTTGTCGGCCCACGGAGCCATGTTTTTCGACGAGCTCACCGGCGAGGCTCACTTGCTGCGCACTGAACTGGAAACTGCGCTGCAGGAACTGGTCGGCGCCGGGCTGGTGAACGCCGACAGCTTTGCCGGGCTGCGGGCGCTGATCACTCCCGCCAGCAAACGCGCGGCCCACACCAGCAGGCGCAATCGCGGAGCATTCATCGGCGGCATGGACGATGCCGGTCGCTGGGCACTGCTGCGCCGGGCTCCGGCTGGTGAGAACACAGCCAGGCAGACGCTCGATGCCGACACGCTGGAGCACATCGCGATGACCCTGCTGCGTCGGTATGGCGTGGTGTTCTGGCGCCTGCTTGAGCGTGAAGCCGACTGGCTGCCGACGTGGCGCGAATTGCTCAGAACGTTTCATCGTCTGGAGGCGCGGGGCGACATTCGCGGCGGGCGCTTTGTTGCGGGGCTTGCAGGCGAACAATTCGCGCTGCCAGAGGCAATCCCCTTGCTGCGAGAAGTCCGCAAACGTCCGCTGGACGGTAGCCTGATCGGCGTCAGTGGCGTCGATCCGCTGAATCTGGCCGGCACGCTGTTGCCTGGCGCAAAGGTGCCAGCAGTGGTCGGCAATCGCCTCGTGTACCGGGACGGCATACCGATCGCCGCGATCATCGCGGGCAAGCCGCAATACTGGGGCGAACTGGACGAGCACAACATGCTGGCGGTTCGGGATCGCCTGTTCAGGTAAACGCGGCCCGCTTGCTTGCACTCATCTCAAACCGGGCTTTCCGAACCGTCTTTGTTGACCACTGACGTCTTGCCTGGCACAGGCTGTTGCTCGTCGCCCTCATCCATCGCCGGAAATTGCCCGTTGTGCGGACTCATCACCAGTTGTGGATAAGTTTGCGCGAAGCGAACATCCGTAGACTTATCCACAAGGCGCTTGAGCTTGTCGTTGAACGCTCGGCTGACCGCATATTGCCCGCCGGATGATGTGCGGAACTGCGCGGTGATCACGATCCCGTTCATGTCCATGCGATCCAGACCGAACACTTCCAGCGGTCCTTGCAGCTTACTGGCCAGCAGGAAGTCATCGCTGATCGCCTGCCCGGCTTCGCGAATCAACGATGTCGCTGAATCCACGTCCGAATCGTAAGTGAACTGGAACGAGAAGAACGCGTAAGCGAATTGCCGCGACTGGTTCGTTACGGCCTTGATCTGCCCGAACGGCACCGAGTGCACGAATCCTTTGCCGTCACGCAGGCGCAGGGTGCGGATGGTCAGGCTCTCGACAGTGCCGGCATGACCCGAATCCAGCACCACCCAATCGCCAATGGAGATGGTGTCTTCGATGATGATGAACAGGCCCGTGATCACGTCCTGCACCAGTTGCTGCGAACCGAAGCCGATCGCCAGACCGACCACTCCGGCACCTGCCAGCAGCGGCGCGACGTTGATCCCCAGATTCGCCATGGTAGTGATCGTGCAGATCACCACCAGGATGATCTTGATCGCGTTACGCAGCAGCGGCAGGATCGTCTTCACGCGTGTGCTTGGCTGACGCGACGAGCGATGGTTGGCCGGCGGCTTCAGCGCTTCCTGAATCGCCGTGTCCATCACGACCCACAGCAGCCACGTCACCAGAAAGATCAGTCCGATACTGCTTAGCGAATCACTGATCACCTTGCCCAATGCGTTGCGCTGAGCAAACTCGAACAGCGAAAAACCCCAGATACGGCCAAGCAATTCAATGAAGCCGATCGCCAGGCCGATGCGCAGCACTGCGTGCAACAGGCTGAGCAGCCGCTCTTTGTAAACGCGCCCGGTCCGCGCCTCGGCCGGCTTGAACATGTGCTGAAACAGCGTGCTTAGAAACACCGTACCAATCAGCAGGACGGTCGTGAGCAACGCGCAGCGCAACGCCTCCTGACTGTCTTCGCCGGCACCGATCAGATTCACCGCCGAGACCAGAATCATCAACAGGATCGGCAAGTGCCACAGGCTGGAAAAAATCTTGAGCGTCTGTTGCAGCGCAGGACGTGTCAGTCGCGCATTCAGGGGTCGGTTGCGAATCAGGTGCGCCACAGGACGACGCATTCTGATCACCACGATGCAGAACATGATCGACGCCATCAGCCCGGTAAATGCCGCGACGCTGGTGGTCACGTTGCCGCCCAGTTGCCGGGAGATCTGTGGGCTGGTGAGCGCATCGCTCAATGCCGCGAGGAAACCGATGATGAACAGTGGATGAGGCGCGTAATTTCGAATGATGCGCACCGCGGCGCGCTTGTGACCGGAGTTGAACAGCACCACCACCGACATCAGCACGGACGTTGAGAAAATGCCGCTGCTGGTCGAATACGCCAGGCAAAGCGCCAGCGCCCGACCGATCGAGGCTTGCATGAAGTGGCTGACATACAGCGTCAGCGGCAGGCAGATCAACGCTGGAATCATGAATGGCACGACGTAGCTCATCACGCCTTGCACGCGCACGCGAGTCGCCAGCGCGCGGTGCCGAGACAGGCGGGAAACGAGGAAAGCGCCAATGCGGTTGAGCAAAACAAACGCGCCGATCCACACCACCGACAGGATCAGGAAGTCTCCGGCAATGCTCCAGGGCGAGCGATTCAGCGGTTTGTTGACCAGCGCGTCCAGCTCATCGGCAGCGCGATCGGCACGCAACCGCCAGGAATCGAGCAAGTGAGCATCCAGATCGAGCTTGTTCTGAACACTGTCGATGCTGGAACTGATCGCTCCAAGCAATCCGCCCTTCACCAGAATTTCGGGTTTTGCGGGTTCATCTGCAGGGGCGGGATCAGCGGGAGCGCTGGACTGCGCGGTGGCAGGCGCAGGTGCCTCGGCAGCCTGGACGTTGATGCTGCCTAGACAGCACACCAGGCAGAACAGCAGAACAGATTTGAAATTCGACAAAACGCAGGTCACTCCTTCGGTCATGAGGGACGGCGAAATCAAAGCCCACAGAAACTGATCGAATTTCGTCCGGCAAGTTCGCCGTCAGCGGCAACCTTCATCTGCGTCCAGCGATTCAACACCGCGGATATTTTTATTTTCGAAAGTGCCTTGACCGAGGAGAACGATCGTTCTACCTTTTAAAGCATGAACACATCAACGACAGACACACGCGAAAAAATTCTCGCGACCGCCGAGCAACTGATCTACCAAAACGGCATCCAGGCCACGGGCATGGACCTTTTGGTGAAGACCTCCGGCGTGGCCCGAAAAAGTATTTATCGCTACTTCGCCACCAAGGACGAAGTCGCCGCAGCCGCGCTCAACGCCCGTGACGTGCGCTGGATGCACTGGTTCAAGACCGAAACCGACAAGGCGCAGACGCCTGAGGCGCGCATTCTCAATATGTTCGCCGTGCTCAAGGGCTGGTTTGAATCCGAAGGATTTTGCGGTTGCGCGTTCATCAACACGGCGGGCGAGATTGGCGACCCCAACGACCCGATTCGCCTGATCGCCAAATTGCACAAACAGAAGTTGTTCGACTACACGCTGCAGCTTTGTGAGCAGCTGGATATCGAGCAGCCATCAGCGCTGGCCAAACAGTTGCTGATCCTGATGGAAGGCGCCATCACCACCGCTCGCGTCATGGGTGATTACAGCGCCGCCGACAGCGCACGAGATGTTGCGCAGCTGTTGCTCCAACAGGCCTTGCTTTAACGGCCTGCGTGTCAAGAACGCTCCATTATCGCTGTACTTACTCTTTCCTGGAGGCTTAACCATGTCGTCCAATGCCCAGACTCGCCCGCCACTTCCCCCCTTCACTCGCGAATCCGCCATCGAAAAGGTCCGACTGGCCGAAGATGGCTGGAACAGCCGCGATCCGGAGAAGGTTTCGTTGGCCTACACGCTCGACACCAAATGGCGCAATCGCGCCGAGTTCGCCATCAACCGGGAAGAAGCCAAAGGCTTTCTGACGCGCAAGTGGGCGAAAGAACTCGACTACCGCTTGATCAAAGAGCTCTGGGCATTCACCGACAACCGCATCGCAGTCCGTTATGCGTACGAATGGCACGACGACTCAGGTAACTGGTTCCGGTCCTACGGCAACGAAAACTGGGAATTCAACGAAGACGGGCTGATGGCCAACCGTTTCGCGTGCATCAACGACATGCCGATCAAGGAGTCCGAGCGCAAATTCCACTGGCCACTGGGTCGCCGTCCTGACGACCACCCTGGCTTGTCGGATCTGGGGCTGTAATTTCCAGGAAACATCCCAATGAAAAGCCCCCGGCAGCTGAGCTGTCCGGGGGCTTTTTCGTTCGATGATCAGCTGCGTTTACTGGAGCGGATCAGAACGGGATATCGTCATCGAAGCTGTCGAAATCCGGAGCCGGTTGTGGCGCCTGTTGTGGAGCTGGACGTGATTCGCGTTGTGGCTGAGGAGCAGCCTGCGGACGCGATTGCTGTGGACGAGGTGCGGAATTCTGATAACCGCCACCGCCTTGGCCTTGTGGAGCGCCTTCGCCTTGCGGACGACCGCCCAACAACTGCATGGTGCCTTGCATGTCGACGATGATTTCAGTGGTGTAGCGCTTGATGCCGTCTTTTTCCCACTCGCGGGTCTGCAGCTTGCCTTCGATGTAGACCTGCGAGCCCTTGCGCAGGTACTCACCGGCGATCTCTGCGACTTTGCCGAACATGGAGACGCGGTGCCATTCGGTCTTCTCGACTTTCTGGCCGGTCTGCTTGTCGGTCCACTGCTCGCTGGTCGCCAGACTCAGGTTGGTCACGGCATTACCGTTAGGCATGTAGCGAACTTCGGGATCCTGGCCGCATGTGCCGACCAATATGACTTTGTTAACCCCACGGGCCATAACGTTCTCCTAGGCTTCACACGTTTCCGACGCTGGATTGACCACTTCGTCGAAAGACGCCCGATCCAACAGTTCTTTGTCAAATTTGATATAGATGGCGGCTTCATCCGCCACCACTACTGCATCTGTTACTCCGCGTATCGCCAACACGCGCTCCGCCAGGCCTGTGTCGCGTTGAGCCTCGGGCGACAGCGGCAAGCGAAGGCTGGTTACATACGGGGGTTCGCGCATGGTAACAGCAAATGCCAACCAGAGGGCGGCCAGACCGGCGCCACCCAGGAACACCACATCCAGCCCACCGTGCTGAAACAGCCAACCGCCGAGGATCCCGCCAGCCGCAGAACCGAGGAACTGACTGGTGGAATAAATCCCCATCGCCGTGCCTTTACCGCCCGCCGGAGACACCTTGCTGATCAGCGAAGGCAGCGACGCCTCCAGCAGATTGAACGCGGTAAAGAACACGACCGTGCCAATCACCAGTGCCCTGAGCGTGTCGCCGAACTCCCAGAAGAATAGCTCAGTGAGCATCAGGACGATCACGGCGCCGAGGAGAATACGCTTCATCTGCCGCTTCTTCTCACCGTAAATGATGAACGGGATCATGGCGAAGAAGGAAATCAGCAGCGCGGTCAGATAGACCCACCAGTGCTGCTCTTTGGGCAGACCGGCTTTCTCGACGAGCGCCAGCGGTAATGCGACGAAACTGGACATGAGCATCGCGTGCAACGCGAAGATACCCAAATCAAGACGCAGCAGATCCGGGTGACGAAGCGTCGCGCCGAGCGCCTGACGCGCAAGGCCTGACTCACGATGTTGAAGGGTCACGGTGGACTTGGGCACCACGAACGCGATGATCGCAATGCCGACCAGCGCCATGGCACCGGTGGCCAGGAACAGGCCGGACAAGCCGAACGCGCTGGTCAGAATGGGGCCCACCACCATCGCGATGGCGAACGAGACACCGATCGTCATGCCGATCATCGCCATCGCCTTGGTGCGATGCTGCTCGCGAGTCAGGTCAGACAGCAACGCCATGACTGCGGCCGAAATGGCGCCGGCGCCCTGCAGGACGCGACCGGCAATGACGCCCCAGATGGATGTCGACTGCGCAGCCAGCACACTGCCCAGCGCGAATACGACCAGTCCCAGATAAATGACCGGGCGCCTGCCTATGCGGTCGGAAATGATGCCGAACGGGATCTGCAGGACAGCCTGGGTCAGGCCGTATGCACCAATCGCCAGCCCAATGAGCGCCGGACTCGCGCCCGCCAGGTCCATGCCGTACGTAGCCAGGACCGGCAAAACCATGAACATGCCAAGCATACGGAACGCGAACACCAGCGCCAGACCGCCCGCCGCGCGGGTTTCGCTGCCGCTCATGCGCTCGCTATGAGAATCGTGCATGGAAGAACCTCGTATGAACCGGCGGCGATTCTACCAGTCCCATCGATGTACAGCACATACGACGCTTTGCCGCGCATCGTCGCCGCAACCGTTGAAAGGATGCTGGAGCGTCCCCATTAGATAGTGTGCATCCATCCAGTATTTGACCGTATACTGCTACGTTTTCGACGCCCGCCGTGCGAGGCCACTTTGGACAAGATCCTGATTCGTGGGGCCCGAACCCACAACCTGAAAAACATCGACCTCACCCTGCCACGCGACAAACTGATCGTCATCACCGGGCTATCCGGTTCGGGCAAGTCGTCGCTGGCGTTCGACACGCTGTACGCCGAAGGCCAGCGCCGCTATGTCGAATCGCTGTCGGCCTACGCCCGGCAATTCCTTTCGATGATGGAAAAACCGGATGTCGATACGATCGAGGGCCTCTCACCGGCCATCTCCATCGAACAGAAGTCGACGTCCCACAACCCGCGCTCCACCGTGGGGACCATCACTGAAATCTACGACTACCTGCGCCTGCTGTACGCACGCGTGGGCACGCCGCGCTGCCCGGATCACGATATCCCGCTGGAAGCGCAGACGGTCAGCCAAATGGTTGATCTGGTGCTGGCCGAGCCGGAAGGCAGCAAGCTGATGCTCCTCGCACCCGTGGTCCGCGAGCGCAAGGGCGAGCATCTTGCGGTGTTCGAAGAACTGCGCGCGCAAGGCTTCGTGCGTGCCCGGGTCAACGGAAAACTGTGCGAACTCGATGAATTGCCGAAACTGGATAAACAGAAGAAGCATTCCATTGATGTGGTCGTCGACCGTTTCAAGGTGCGCTCCGACCTCCAGCAGCGTCTGGCGGAGTCGTTCGAGACCGCGCTCAAGCTGGCCGATGGCATCGCGCTGGTTGCACCAATGGACGACGAACCCGGCGAAGAGATGATCTTTTCGGCGCGCTTTGCCTGCCCGATCTGCGGCCATGCGATCAGCGAACTCGAGCCCAAGCTGTTCTCCTTCAACAACCCGGCCGGCGCATGCCCGACCTGCGACGGCCTGGGCGTAAAACAGTTCTTCGACACCAAGCGCCTGGTCAATGGCGAACTGACCCTCGCCGAGGGCGCCATACGTGGCTGGGACCGGCGTAATGTCTACTACTTCCAGATGCTCGGGTCATTGGCGAAGCACTACGGCTTTAGCCTGGAGGTGCCGTTCCGCGAGTTGCCGGCCGATCAGCAGAAAATTCTGCTCAGCGGCAGCGGCACGCAAAACGTCGACTTCCGCTACCTCAACGATCGCGGAGACATCGTAAAGCGGGCTCACCCGTTCGAAGGCATCGTACCGAACCTTGAGCGCCGCTACCGCGAAACCGAGTCGACGACCGTGCGCGAGGAGCTTGCCAAGTTCCTGAGCACGCAGCCGTGCCCGGACTGCCGGGGTACGCGTCTGCGTCGCGAAGCTCGTCATGTCTGGGTCGGCGAGAAAACCCTCCCGGCCGTGACCAGCCTGCCGATTGGCGACGCGACTGACTATTTCGGTGATCTGAAGCTCACTGGCCGTCGTGGCGAGATCGCCGACAAGATCCTCAAGGAGATTCGCGAACGACTCCAGTTTCTGGTCAACGTCGGACTGGATTACCTGACACTGGACCGCAGCGCGGACACCCTGTCTGGCGGCGAGGCGCAGCGTATCCGTCTCGCCAGTCAGATTGGCGCCGGCCTGGTCGGGGTGATGTATATCCTCGACGAGCCGTCGATCGGCCTGCACCAGCGTGACAATGATCGGCTGCTCGACACACTTCGCCATCTGCGGGACATCGGCAACACGGTTATCGTGGTCGAGCATGACGAAGATGCCATCCGCCTGGCCGACTACGTGGTCGATATCGGTCCGGGGGCTGGCGTCCATGGCGGCAGCATCGTCGCAGAAGGTACGCCGCAGGAAGTCATGGATCATCCTGACTCGCTGACCGGCAAGTACCTCTCCGGACGTGTGAAGATCGAGGTGCCAGCCAAGCGCACGCCGCGCAACAAGAAGCTTTCGTTGAAGCTCAAAGGCGCGCGGGGCAATAACCTGCGCAACGTCGATCTGGAGATTCCAATTGGCTTGCTGACGTGCGTGACAGGTGTTTCGGGGTCGGGCAAATCGACGTTGATCAACAACACGCTGTTCCCGCTCAGCGCCACCGAGCTGAACGGCGCCACGACGCTGGAGGCCGCCACCCACGACAGCATCGACGGGCTGCAGCATCTGGACAAAGTGGTCGACATCGACCAGAGCCCCATTGGTCGTACGCCGCGCTCCAACCCGGCGACGTATACCGGGCTGTTCACGCCAATTCGCGAACTGTTCGCCGGCGTGCCGGAATCACGTTCGCGGGGTTATGGGCCAGGCCGTTTCTCGTTCAACGTCAAAGGCGGACGCTGCGAAGCCTGTCAGGGCGACGGCCTGATCAAGGTCGAGATGCACTTCCTGCCGGACATCTACGTGCCGTGCGATGTGTGCAAGAGCAAGCGCTACAACCGTGAAACCCTTGAGATCAAGTACAAGGGCAAGAGCGTCCATGAAGTGCTGGAGATGACCATCGAAGAGGCCCGCGCCTTCTTCGACGCTGTCCCCGCCCTCGCGCGCAAGCTGCAAACGCTGATGGATGTAGGGCTTTCCTATATCAAGCTGGGTCAGTCAGCGACGACGTTGTCTGGCGGCGAAGCGCAGCGGGTCAAGCTCTCTCGCGAGCTGTCAAAGCGCGACACTGGCAAAACCCTGTACATTCTCGACGAACCCACGACAGGTTTGCATTTCGCCGACATTCAGCAATTGCTGGACGTGTTGCATCGTCTGCGAGACCACGGCAACACCGTGGTGGTGATCGAGCATAACCTTGACGTGATCAAGACCGCTGACTGGCTGGTCGACCTCGGGCCGGAGGGCGGCTCCAAAGGCGGACAGATCATCGCGACGGGCACACCGGAGCAGGTTGCGCAGATGAAGCAGTCCTACACGGGTCACTACCTCAAGCCGCTGCTGGAACGGGATCGCGCCTGATGGTATAAACCCCCGCCGACAAAAAAGCCCCTGTCACGATGCGCGTGGCAGGGGCTTTTTTTTAAGCTGCGGAAATCAGAACTGCGATTGCAGATAGTTTTCCAGGCCGATGGACTTGATCAAGCCGAGCTGCTTTTCAAGCCAGTAAGTGTGATCTTCCTCGGTATCGGCCAGTTGCAGGCGCAGGATGTCGCGACTGACGTAATCCTTGTGCTGCTCACACAACGCGATGCCTTTGCACAACGCTGCGCGAACCTTGTACTCAAGGCGAAGATCGCTGGCGAGCATTTCTGGAACGGTTGTGCCCACGTCCAGGTCATCCGGGCGCATACGCGGCGTACCTTCGAGCATCAGAATCCGACGCATCAACGCATCAGCGTGTTGTGCCTCTTCTTCCATCTCGTGATTGATACGCTCGTAGAGCTTGCTGAAACCCCAGTCCTCATACATCCGGGAATGGATGAAATATTGGTCGCGCGCAGCCAACTCACCGGTCAGCAGCGTGTTGAGGTAGTCAATTACATCCGGGTGGCCTTGCATCGCCGTGAATCTCCTCTCTAAAGGCGATAGTTTGAACCAACATGACCGGAAGGTCACTTCACCAAAAGCAAAAAAGTGAAGAAAAGAACCGAAATTCTGACATTTGGTGTCGAAAATACGGGTAAATGAGGAGGGTTCCGTTTATCACTTAGAATTAGCGCAATAATCCCGCAAACCACGGTGGGAGTTGGCGTTTATACGTCCATGTAAAAAACAAAAAACCGGGCACTGGGCCCGGTTCTTTGTACAGACTGACGTCTTATTCAGCGGCTTCTACAGAACCACCGACAGGACGATCAACGAGCTCAACGTACGCCATAGGCGCGTTGTCGCCAGCGCGGAAGCCGCACTTCAGGATACGCAGGTAGCCGCCCTGACGGGTTGCATAGCGCTTGCCCAGATCGTTGAACAGCTTGCCGACGATTTCTTTCGAACGAGTACGGTCGAAAGCCAGACGACGGTTAGCAACGCTGTCTTCCTTGGCCAGAGTGATCAGCGGCTCGGCAACGCGGCGCAGTTCTTTGGCTTTCGGCAGGGTAGTTTTGATCAGCTCGTGCTCGAACAGCGACACCGCCATGTTTTGAAACATGGCCTTGCGGTGCGAGCTGGTACGGCTCAGGTGACGTCCACTTTTACGATGACGCATGGTTCATTCCTTACCAAACACTACGTTCGGTGATTACGACGATCAGGCAGTCGCCTTGTCGTCCTTCTTAAGACTTGCAGGCGGCCAGTTGTCGAGGCGCATGCCGAGGGAGAGACCACGAGAAGCCAGAACGTCCTTGATCTCGGTCAAGGATTTCTTGCCCAGGTTCGGAGTCTTCAACAGTTCTACTTCGGTGCGCTGAATCAGGTCGCCGATGTAGTAAATGTTCTCCGCCTTAAGGCAGTTGGCCGAACGTACAGTCAGTTCCAAATCGTCAACCGGACGAAGCAGGATCGGATCGATCTCGTCTTCCTGTTCGACAACTACCGGCTCACTGTCACCTTTGAGGTCGACGAACGCAGCCAACTGCTGTTGCAGGATGGTTGCTGCACGACGGATAGCCTCTTCAGGATCCAGAGTACCGTTGGTTTCCAGATCGATAACCAGTTTGTCCAGGTTAGTACGCTGTTCGACACGGGCGTTTTCCACCACGTATGCGATACGACGAACCGGGCTGAACGAAGAGTCGAGCTGCAAGCGACCAATGCTGCGGCTTTCGTCTTCGTCGCTCTGACGCGAGTCTGCTGGTTCATAACCGCGACCACGAGCTACAACGAGCTTCATGTTCAGGGCGCCGTTAGACGCCAGGTTAGCGATTACGTGATCGGGGTTAACGATCTCGACATCATGATCCAGCTGAATATCGGCAGCGGTAACCACCCCCGAACCCTTCTTCGACAAGGTCAGCGTAACTTCGTCTCGACCGTGCAGCTTGATAGCCAGACCTTTAAGGTTCAACAGGATTTCAATGACATCTTCCTGTACACCTTCGATGGCGCTGTACTCATGGAGTACACCGTCAATCTCGGCCTCGACTACTGCACAGCCGGGCATGGAGGACAACAGGATGCGGCGCAGCGCGTTGCCCAGGGTATGGCCGAAACCACGCTCGAGAGGCTCGAGAGTGATCTTGGCGCGGGTTGGACTGACAACCTGCACATCAATGTGGCGGGGTGTCAGGAACTCATTTACCGAAATCTGCATGGATGCACCTATTTTCTAGCCCTTACTTGGAGTAGAGCTCGACAATCAGGCTTTCGTTGATGTCGGCGGACAGATCACTGCGAGCTGGAACGCTTTTGAAAACGCCAGATTTTTTCTCAGTGTCTACTTCTACCCATTCTACGCGGCCACGTTGGGCACACAGATCGAGAGCCTGGACGATACGCAGTTGGTTTTTCGCTTTTTCGCGAATAGCGACCACGTCACCAGCACGAACCTGGTAGGACGGAACGTTAACGGTTTTGCCGTTTACGCTAACCGACTTGTGCGATACCAGCTGACGAGATTCGGCACGAGTAGAACCGAAACCCATACGGTATACGACGTTGTCCAGACGGCATTCGAGCAGTTGCAGCAGGTTCTCGCCAGTTGCGCCTTTCTTGCCGGCAGCTTCTTTGTAGTAACCGCTGAACTGACGCTCGAGAACGCCATAGATACGACGGACTTTCTGCTTTTCACGCAGTTGGGTGCCGTAGTCGGATTGGCGGCCGCGGCGTTGACCGTGGATGCCTGGTGCTGCTTCGATGTTGCACTTCGATTCGATAGCGCGCACGCCGCTCTTCAGGAAGAGATCGGTGCCTTCGCGACGAGCGAGTTTGCATTTTGGACCAATGTAACGAGCCATTCTTTACAATCTCCTGGATTACACGCGGCGCTTCTTCGGCGGACGGCACCCGTTGTGCGGGATTGGCGTCACGTCGGTGATGCTGGCGATCTTGTAGCCACAGCCGTTCAAAGCACGGACAGCGGATTCACGACCTGGACCTGGACCTTTGACATTGACGTCGAGGTTTTTCAGGCCGTATTCCAGCGCAGCTTGACCAGCACGCTCAGCAGCTACTTGAGCAGCGAACGGGGTGGACTTGCGGGAACCGCGGAAACCCGAACCACCGGAGGTAGCCCAGGAAAGAGCGTTACCTTGACGGTCGGTAATGGTCACGATGGTGTTGTTAAAAGAAGCATGGATGTGGGCGATGCCATCAACCACTGTCTTTTTAACTTTTTTACGAGGACGAGCAGCAGGTTTTGCCATGATTTAATTCCTGTCGATTCGCTGGGGCGATTACTTGCGGATCGGCTTACGCGGACCTTTACGGGTACGCGCGTTGGTCTTGGTACGCTGACCGCGTACTGGAAGACCGCGACGATGACGCAGACCGCGATAGCAACCGAGGTCCATCAAGCGCTTGATTTTCATGTTGATTTCGCGACGCAGGTCACCTTCAGTGGTGAACTTCGCGACTTCGCCACGCAGCTGTTCAATCTGCTCGTCGCTCAGATCTTTGATCTTCGCCGCCGGGTTAACCCCGGTGGTAGCACAGATTTTCTGTGCAGTCGTGCGACCAACACCATAGATGTAGGTCAGCGAGATAACAGTATGCTTGTTATCTGGAATGTTAACGCCTGCAATACGGGCCATTCAGTGGGACTCCAATTGACAGCTACCTACGCCCCGGAAGCCAAGAAATAGGGCGCGAGATAATATCGCTGTAATAACAAATAATCAACCCAGCAGCGCACTAGCTGCTGGGCTTTTAGCACAGATCACACTCAGCCTTGGCGCTGCTTGTGACGTGGTTCCGCGCTGCAAATTACTCGAACAACACCTTCGCGGCGAATAATCTTGCAGTTACGGCACAGCTTTTTCACCGATGCACGAACTTTCATCACCAACTCCTCGAACCTTATGGGTGCTTCAGCGCAGCATGCCGCTGCCGTAGCCCTTCAGGTTGGCTTTCTTCATCAGGGATTCATACTGGTGCGAAACGAGGTGAGATTGCACTTGGGACATGAAGTCCATAACAACCACGACCACGATCAGCAACGAGGTCCCGCCAAGGTAGAACGGCACGTTTGCGGCAACCACCAGGAACTGGGGCAGCAGACACACGGCCATCATATAGAGAGCACCGAACATGGTCAGACGGGTCAGCACGCCATCAATATAACGCGCAGACTGCTCACCAGGACGGATACCCGGAATAAAGGCACCGGACTTCTTCAGGTTTTCCGCTACGTCTTTCGGATTGAACATCAACGCCGTATAGAAGAAGCAGAAGAAAATAATCCCTGCACTAAACAGCAGAATATTCAACGGCTGACCAGGAGCGATCGACTGCGAGATGTCCTGCAACCAGCCCATACCTTCAGACTGACCGAACCAGGCACCCAACGAAGCCGGAAACAGCAGAATGCTGCTTGCGAAAATAGCCGGAATGACACCGGCCATGTTCACTTTCAACGGCAAGTGGCTGGTCTGCGCAGCGAAGACCTTGCGGCCCTGCTGACGCTTGGCGTAGTGAACAGCGATACGACGCTGACCACGCTCAATGAACACCACGAAACCGATAATCGCTACTGCCAGCAAACCGATGGCGACCAAAGCGAAAATGTTGATATCACCCTGACGCGCAGACTCGAAAGACTGCCCGATCGCTCTCGGAAGACCGGCGACGATACCCGAAAAAATCAACATCGAGATACCGTTACCAACACCGCGCTCTGTAATCTGCTCGCCCAGCCACATCATGAACAGCGCACCGGCCACGAAGGTGGTGACTGCAACGAAGTGGAAGCCGATATCAGCAGAGAAAGCAACGCCCTGACCGGCCAAGCCAATGGACATGCCAATAGCTTGAACCAGGGCCAGGACGACGGTGCCATAGCGGGTGTATTGGCTGATCTTGCGACGACCAGCCTCACCTTCCTTCTTCAACTGCTCCAGCTGCGGGCTGACAGCGGTCATGAGCTGCATGATGATCGATGCCGAAATGTACGGCATGATCCCCAATGCAAAGATGCTCATGCGCTCCAGCGCACCACCGGAAAACATGTTGAACAAGCTAAGAATGGTCCCCTCATTCTGTCGAAACAGGTCCGCCAGCCGGTCAGGGTTGATACCTGGAACTGGGATATGCGCACCGATCCGGTAGACGATAATCGCCAGGAACAGAAATCGCAGTCGAGCCCAGAGCTCGGACAACCCGCCGCTTTTGCTGAGCGCTGAGAGAGCACCTTGCTTAGCCATTTATTCCTCGAACTTGCCGCCAGCTGCTTCGATAGCCGCACGCGCACCTTTGGTGGCTGCGATACCTTTGAGGGTGACCGCGCGAGTAACCTCACCGGACAGCATGATTTTCACACGCTGTACGTTTTGGTTGATCACGTTGGCATCCTTCAGGGACTGCACAGTTACAACGCCTTCAACTTTAGCCAGCTCGGAGGTGCGGACTTCTGCACGATCCATAGCCTTCAAAGAGACGAAGCCGAACTTTGGCAGACGACGATGCAACGGCTGTTGACCGCCTTCGAAGCCCGGAGCAATGGTGCCACCGGAGCGGGAGGTCTGACCTTTGTGGCCACGGCCACCGGTCTTACCCAAACCACTACCGATACCACGGCCCGGACGATGCTTCTCGCGACGGGAACCCGGCGCAGGACTCAGATCATTGAGTTTCATCGATTAACCCTCGACTCGCAGCATGTAGTAAGCCTTGTTGATCATCCCACGGTTTTCCGGGGTGTCAGCGACTTCTACAGTGTGACCGATGCGACGCAGACCCAGACCCTTAACGCACAGTTTGTGGTTAGGGATGCGGCCGGTCATGCTTTTGATCAAAGTGACTTTAACGGTAGCCATGATCAGATGATCTCCTCAACGTTCAAGCCGCGCTTGGCAGCAATGGACTCAGGAGACTGCATGGCCTTCAGACCCTTGAACGTTGCGTGAACAACGTTGACAGGGTTGGTCGAACCGTAGCACTTGGCCAGAACGTTCTGAACGCCGGCAACTTCCAGGACAGCACGCATTGCGCCGCCGGCGATGATGCCAGTACCTTCAGAAGCAGGCTGCATGTAAACCTTGGAAGCACCGTGAGCGGACTTCATGGCGTACTGCAGAGTGGTGCCGTTCAGATCAACCTGGATCATATTGCGGCGAGCAGCTTCCATTGCCTTCTGGATCGCAGCAGGCACTTCACGCGACTTGCCACGGCCGAAGCCAACACGGCCCTTACCATCACCTACCACGGTCAACGCGGTGAAAGTGAAGATACGGCCGCCTTTTACGGTTTTTGCTACGCGATTAACCTGAACCAGCTTCTCGATGTAGCCTTCGTCGCGTTTTTGGTCGTTATTTGCCATAACTTAGAACTCCAGCCCGCCTTCACGAGCAGCATCAGCCAGCGCCTTGACGCGACCGTGGTACTTGAAGCCGGAACGATCAAAAGCCACTTGCGATACACCGGCGGCTTTCGCACGCTCAGCGATCAGCTGGCCAACTTTAGTGGCCGCGTCGATGTTGCCAGTGGCCCCATCACGCAGTTCTTTGTCCAAAGTCGAGGCGTTTGCCAGGACTTTGCTGCCGTCGGCCGAAATGACCTGGGCATAAATGTGCTGCGAAGAGCGGTACACGCAGAGACGCACGACTTCGAGTTCGTGCATTTTCAGGCGTGCTTTGCGAGCGCGACGCAGTCGGGTAACTTTTTTGACGGTCATTTGCTATGCCCTACTTCTTCTTGGCTTCTTTACGACGGACGACTTCGTCCGCGTAACGCACGCCTTTGCCTTTGTACGGCTCTGGACGGCGGAAGTCGCGGATCTCAGCGGCCACTTGACCAACCAACTGCTTGTCGATACCACGGATCAGGATATCGGTTTGGTTGGGAGTCTCAGCGGTGATGCCTTCCGGCAGTTCGTAATCCACTGGGTGCGAGAAGCCAAGAGCCAGGTTCAGCACCTTGCCTTTTGCTTGCGCTTTGTAACCAACACCGACCAGCTGGAGCTTGCGCTCGAAGCCTTGGCTTACGCCCTGGACCATGTTGTTTACCAACGCACGAGTGGTACCGGCCATTGCGCGAGTCTGCTGATCGCCGTTGCGAGCAGCAAAACGCAGCTCACCGGACTCTTCAACAATTTCAACGGACGAGTGAACGTTCAGGTCGAGAGTGCCCTTGGCACCCTTCACCGAAAGCTGCTGGCCGACGAGCTTGACTTCGACGCCTGCTGGCAACTTAACGGGGTTCTTAGCTACGCGTGACATGCTTACCCCCCCCTTAGAACACAGTGCAAAGCACTTCGCCGCCGACACCGGCAGCGCGCGCAGCACGATCCGTCATCACACCTTTGTTGGTGGAGACGATAGACACGCCGAGACCGCCACGAACTTTTGGCAGATCATCAACGGACTTGTACTGACGCAGGCCTGGACGGCTAACGCGCTTGACTTCTTCGATGACTGGACGGCCTTCGAAGTATTTCAGCTCGATGGACAGCAACGGTTTGGTTTCGCTGCTGATCTGATAACCCGCAATGTAACCTTCGTCCTTGAGAACTTTGGCTACAGCTACCTTCAACGTGGAAGATGGCATGCTTACGACGGGCTTTTCAGCCATCTGGGCATTACGGATACGAGTTAGCATGTCCGCTAACGGGTCCTGCATACTCATGGGCTAGACGCTCCTGATACAAAAAAAATGAGCCTTGCGGCTACAACCTATCGCCTAAAAATTCCGGGCACGTGAAGACACGGGCTCTGGCGAGCCGGCAATTCTAGACGCACCCCAGAAACGAATCAAGCCCCAAAAGGGGCTTGATTCGAATTCAGGCATCACGCCGGTCGGTTTCGACGAATCCGAGCGGCGCGTTGCGAGAAGTACGGCTTACCAGCTGGCTTTAACCAGACCTGGTACGTCGCCACGCATTGCTGCTTGACGCAGCATGTTACGGCCGAGGCCGAACTTGCGGTAAACGCCGTGCGGACGACCGGTCAGACGGCAACGGTTACGCATGCGCGAGGCGCTTGCGTCACGTGGTTGCTTCTGAAGTGCGACGGTCGCTTCCCAACGTGCTTCTGGACTTGCGTTCAGATCCACGATGATCGCTTTCAGCGCAGCACGCTTGGTAGCGTACTTGGCAACGGTGAGCTGACGCTTCAGCTCACGGTTTTTCATGCTCTTCTTGGCCATGGTCCTACTCCAATCAGTTGCGGAACGGGAACTTGAAAGCACGCAGCAGTGCGCGACCTTCTTCGTCCGTACGAGCAGTGGTGGTCAGGGTAATGTCCAGACCGCGCAGGGCATCGATCTTGTCGTAGTCGATTTCCGGGAAAATGATCTGCTCTTTCACGCCCATGCTGTAGTTGCCACGACCATCGAAGGACTTGGCATTCAGGCCGCGGAAGTCGCGAACCCGAGGCAGGGAGATCGACAGCAGACGATCCAGGAACTCGTACATACGCTCACGGCGCAGAGTCACTTTGACGCCGATCGGCCAACCTTCACGGACTTTAAAGCCAGCGATAGATTTCCGAGCGTAAGTCACAACGACTTTCTGGCCGGTGATCTTTTCCAGGTCAGCAACAGCGTGCTCGATGACTTTCTTGTCGCCGATCGCTTCGCCCAGACCCATGTTCAGGGTGATCTTGGTAACGCGTGGAACTTCCATCACGTTCTCAAGCTTAAGTTCTTCCTTAAGCTTGGGTGCGATTTCCTTCCAGTAAATCTCTTTCAGTCGTGCCATGGTCTTCTACCTAGCAGTGTTCAAGCATCAACCGCTTTTTGGGTCGACTTGAAGACACGAATTTTTTTGCCGTCTTCAACTTTGAAACCAACGCGGTCAGCCTTGTTGGTTGCGCCGTTGAAAATGGCGACGTTGGAAGCGTGCAGTGGCGCTTCTTTCTCGACGATACCGCCCTGTACGCCCGACATCGGGTTAGGCTTGGTATGACGCTTCACCAGGTTGATCCCACCAACGACCAGACGGTCGTCAGCGAGAACCTTGAGCACCTTACCGCGCTTACCTTTGTCTTTGCCGGCGATCACGATGATCTCGTCGTCACGACGAATCTTTTGCATGTCGGATCTCCTTACAGCACTTCTGGGGCGAGCGAGACGATCTTCATGAACTTCTCAGTACGAAGTTCACGGGTCACTGGCCCAAAGATACGGGTGCCGATCGGCTCTTGCTTGTTGTTCAACAGAACAGCAGCGTTGCCGTCAAAGCGGATGATGGAGCCGTCTGCACGACGAACACCGTGGCGAGTGCGGACTACAACAGCAGTCATCACTTGACCTTTCTTCACCTTACCGCGCGGAATTGCTTCCTTTACGGTCACTTTGATGATGTCACCGATACCAGCGTAACGACGATGAGAGCCACCAAGCACCTTGATGCACATAACGCGGCGAGCGCCGCTGTTATCGGCCACATCGAGCATGGATTGAGTCTGAATCATATAATTTCTCCGACCCCTAGCCCTTAGACTTCCACAGCGCGTTCGAGAACATCAACCAGCGCCCAAGATTTGGTCTTGGCCATCGGACGAGTTTCACGAATAGTGACCTTGTCGCCGATGTGGCATTGGTTGGTTTCGTCGTGCGCGTGCAGCTTAGTCGAACGCTTAACGTATTTACCGTAGATCGGGTGCTTGACGCGACGCTCAATCAGAACGGTGATGGTCTTGTCCATCTTGTCGCTGACAACACGGCCAGTCAGCGTACGGACGGTTTTTTCGGCTTCAGCCATGATTACTTACCTGCCTGCTGGTTGAGCACAGTCTTCACGCGAGCGATGTCACGCTTAACTTGCGAGAGCAGGTGAGACTGCCCCAACTGGCCAGTTGCCTTCTGCATGCGCAGATTGAACTGGTCGCGCAGCAAGCCGAGCAGTTGCTCGTTCAGTTGCTGTGCTGATTTTTCACGAAGTTCATTCGCTTTCATCACATCACCGTCCGCTTAACAAAGGAGGTGGCGAGCGGCAGCTTTGCAGCAGCCAGGGCGAAAGCCTCACGCGCCAACTCTTCGGAAACACCCTCGATTTCATACAGGACTTTGCCTGGCTGAATCTGGGCAACCCAGTATTCGACGTTACCCTTACCTTTACCCATACGAACTTCGAGGGGCTTTTTGGAGATAGGCTTGTCCGGGAATACACGGATCCAGATCTTGCCACCACGTTTTACGTGACGGGTCAGAGCACGACGCGCTGACTCGATCTGACGAGCGGTGAGACGACCACGAGCTACAGACTTCAGCGCGAACTCGCCGAAGCTGACTTTGCTACCGCGCAGTGCCAGACCACGGTTGTGGCCGGTCATCTGCTTGCGGAACTTCGTACGCTTTGGTTGCAACATTTGGCGTACCCCTTACTTAGCAGCTTTTTTACGAGGCGCTGGTGCTTGCGGTTTCAGCTCTTCCTGGCGACCACCAATTACTTCGCCTTTGAAGATCCAAACCTTTACACCGATCACACCGTAAGTGGTGTGAGCTTCGTAGTTGGCATAGTCGATGTCGGCACGCAGGGTGTGCAGTGGCACACGACCTTCGCGATACCATTCAGTACGTGCGATTTCAGCACCGCCGAGACGACCGCTCACTTGGATTTTGATGCCTTTGGCACCAATGCGCATGGCGTTCTGTACTGCGCGCTTCATAGCGCGACGGAACATTACGCGACGCTCCAGCTGCTGAGCTACGCTCTGCGCAACCAGCATACCGTCGAGTTCCGGCTTGCGGATCTCTTCGATATTGATGTGCACAGGCACACCCATTTGCTTGGTCAGGTCCTGACGCAGTTTCTCAACATCTTCACCTTTCTTGCCGATCACGATGCCGGGACGAGCGGTGTGGATGGTGATACGTGCAGTCTGAGCCGGACGATGGATATCGATACGGCTTACGGACGCGCTTTTTAGTTTGTCTTGGAGATACTCACGCACCTTCAGATCAGCGAACAAGTAGTCCGCATAAGTCCGACCGTCTGCGTACCAGACGGAGGTGTGCTCCTTGACGATTCCCAGGCGAATGCCAATGGGATGTACTTTCTGACCCATCTCTTCGACTCCGTTACTTGTCAGCAACCTTGACAGTGATATGGCAAGACCGCTTGACGATGCGATCAGCACGGCCTTTGGCACGTGGCATGATGCGCTTCAGCGAACGCCCTTCGTTGACGAAAACGGTGGAGACCTTCAGGTCATCAACGTCTGCGCCTTCGTTATGCTCGGCGTTGGCTACGGCCGACTCCAGCACTTTTTTCATGATCTCGGCGGCTTTCTTACTGCTGAAAGCCAACAGGTTGAGCGCTTCGCCCACCTTCTTCCCGCGGATCTGGTCGGCGACCAAGCGGGCTTTCTGGGCGGAGATTCGAGCGCCCGACAACTTAGCGGCTACTTCCATCGTTCCTTACCCCTTAACGCTTGGCTTTCTTGTCTGCCACGTGCCCACGATAAGTGCGGGTACCGGCAAACTCGCCCAGTTTGTGGCCGACCATGTCTTCGTTCACGAGAACAGGAACATGCTGACGACCGTTATGCACAGCAATGGTCAGACCGACCATTTGTGGCAGGATCATCGAACGACGCGACCAGGTTTTAACTGGTTTGCGATCGTTCTTTTCCGCCGCCACTTCGATCTTCTTCAGTAGGTGAAGATCAATAAAAGGACCTTTTTTCAGAGAACGTGGCACTGTCGTATCCCTCTATTTACTTGCGACGACGGACGATCATTTTGTCGGTACGCTTATTACCACGAGTCTTCGCGCCCTTAGTCGGGAAGCCCCACGGCGATACCGGATGACGACCACCAGAGGTACGACCTTCACCACCACCATGTGGGTGGTCAACCGGGTTCATGGCAACACCACGAACGGTTGGGCGAACGCCACGCCAGCGCTTGGCACCAGCTTTACCCAGCGAACGCAGGCTGTGCTCGGAGTTGGAAACTTCACCCAGAGTTGCACGGCATTCGGACAGGACTTTACGCATTTCACCGGAGCGAAGACGCAGGGTCACGTAGACACCTTCACGAGCGATCAACTGAGCCGAAGCACCAGCGGAACGAGCGATCTGTGCACCTTTACCAGGCTTCAGCTCGATACCGTGAACGGTAGAACCCACTGGGATGTTGCGCAGCTGCAGAGCATTACCTGGCTTGATTGGAGCCAGTGCGCCTGCGATCAGCTGGTCGCCAGCACTCACGCCCTTCGGCGCGATGATGTAACGACGTTCGCCGTCTGCGTACAGCAGCAGTGCGATGTGAGCAGTACGGTTTGGATCGTATTCAATGCGCTCGACAGTGGCAGCGATGCCATCTTTGTCGTTGCGACGGAAGTCGACCAGACGATAATGCTGCTTATGACCACCACCAACGTGACGAGTAGTGATACGGCCATTGTTGTTACGACCACCAGACTTCGATTTTTTCTCGAGCAGCGGTGCGTGAGGAGCGCCTTTGTGCAGCTCCTGGTTGACCACCTTGACCACAAAACGGCGGCCAGGGGAAGTCGGTTTGCATTTAACGATTGCCATGATGCACCCCTTCCTTACTCAGCACTGCTGCTGAAATCGAGATCTTGGCCTGGCTGAAGGGAGATAACTGCCTTCTTCCAGTCATTACGCTTGCCCAGACCGCGAGCAGTGCGCTTGGTTTTACCCAGAACATTCAGGGTAGTCACGCGCTCTACTTTCACGCTGAACAGGCTTTCGACGGCCTTCTTGATTTCCAGCTTGGTTGCATCAGTAGCAACCTTGAAAACGAACTGACCTTTTTTGTCTGCCAGAACCGTAGCCTTCTCGGAAACGTGCGGGCCAAGCAGAACTTTAAATACGCGTTCCTGGTTCATCCCAGCAGCTCCTCGAATTTCTTCACGGCCGACACAGTGATCAACACTTTGTCGTATGCGATCAGACTAACTGGATCGGAACCTTGTACGTCACGCACATCAACGTGCGGCAGGTTACGAGCAGCCAGGTACAGGTTCTGATCAACAGCGTCCGACACGATCAGAACGTCGGTCAGGCTCATGTTGTTCAGTTTGCCCAGCAGGTCTTTGGTTTTCGGCGATTCAACGGCGAAATCCTGAACCACGACCAGACGATCAGTACGAACCAGCTCAGCGAGAATGGAGCGCAGTGCTGCGCGGTACATCTTCTTGTTGAGCTTCTGAGAGTGGTCCTGAGGACGTGCTGCGAAAGTGGTACCGCCGCCACGCCAGATTGGGCTACGGATAGTACCGGCACGAGCACGGCCAGTACCCTTCTGACGCCATGGGCGCTTGCCGCCACCGGAAACGTCGGAACGGGTCTTTTGCTGCTTGCTACCTTGACGGCCGCCAGCCATGTAGGCCACGACTGCTTGGTGAACCAGCGTCTCGTTGAACTCGCCGCCAAATGTCAGTTCGGAAACTTCGATCGCTTGAGCGTCATTTACATTTAATTGCATGTCAGCTTCCCCTTAACCGCGAGCCTTGGCTGCTGGACGTACAACCACGTTGCCGCCAGTAGCGCCAGGAACAGCACCCTTGACCAACAACAGATTGCGTTCAGCGTCCACGCGCACTACTTCCAGGGACTGCACGGTCACGCGCTCAGCGCCCATATGACCGGACATTTTTTTGCCCTTGAATACACGACCAGGAGTCTGGCACTGGCCGATAGAGCCTGGGACGCGGTGGGATACGGAGTTACCGTGGGTGTTGTCCTGACCGCGGAAATTCCAACGCTTGATGGTACCGGCGAAGCCTTTACCTTTCGACTGACCGGTAACATCTACCAGCTGGCCAGCTGCGAAGATTTCTGCATTGATCAGATCGCCGGCCTGGTACTCGCCTTCTTCAAGACGGAATTCCAGAACAGTACGACCAGCGGCAACGTTCGCTTTAGCGAAGTGACCTGCTTGAGCTGCAGTCACGCGCGAAGCACGACGCTCACCGACAGTGACTTGCACTGCACGATAGCCATCGCTTTCTTCGGTTTTGAACTGGGTGACGCGATTCGGCTCGATCTCAATGACCGTGACCGGAATGGAGACACCTTCTTCGGTGAAAATACGGGTCATGCCCGCTTTTCGACCGACTACACCAATAGTCATGTTGTAAACCTCATGAGTGTACGGGGCTTTCACCCGCTATGGCCGCCCATTTCAGAGCGTTACACGACCAAGACCCAAGTCTTAGCCGAGGCTGATCTGCACTTCCACACCTGCCGCAAGATCAAGCTTCATAAGTGCATCAACGGTTTTATCCGTTGGCTGGACGATGTCCAGAACGCGCTTATGAGTGCGGATCTCGTACTGGTCGCGCGCGTCTTTGTTGACGTGCGGAGAAACCAGAACGGTGAACCGCTCTTTACGGGTAGGCAGTGGAATTGGACCACGCACTTGAGCACCAGTACGTTTCGCGGTTTCCACGATTTCCTGGGTGGATTGGTCGATCAGGCGATGGTCGAAAGCCTTCAACCTGATACGGATTTGCTGATTTTGCATTGGATTTCAGACTCCAGGCTACTTCCCACCGAGCGCAATACGCCCGTTAAAAGGAGGCGCAATTCTATAGACGAGCTAACAGAGTGTCAACCCAATAAAAAAGCCCCCGCAAGCGGGGGCTTTTTCTTAAATCAACGCTTAGGCGATGATTTTGGCTACGACGCCAGCGCCGACGGTACGACCGCCTTCACGGATAGCGAAACGCAGACCGTCTTCCATTGCGATTGGCTTGATCAGAGTGACGGAAACTTTAACGTTGTCACCTGGCATAACCATTTCGGTGCCTTCCGGCAGTTCGCAGCTACCAGTTACGTCGGTAGTACGGAAGTAGAACTGTGGACGGTAGCCTTTGAAGAACGGAGTGTGACGACCGCCTTCTTCCTTGCTCAGAACGTAGATTTCAGCTTCGAACTGAGTGTGAGGCTTAACGGTACCTGGCTTAACCAGAACCTGACCACGCTCAACGTCGTCACGCTTGGTACCACGCAGCAGAACGCCGCAGTTCTCGCCAGCACGGCCTTCGTCCAGCAGCTTGCGGAACATCTCAACGCCAGTGCAAGTAGTTTTAGTGGTGTCACGCAGACCCACGATCTCAACTTCTTCCTGGATCTTGATGATGCCACGCTCAACACGACCGGTAACAACGGTACCGCGACCGGAGATCGAGAACACGTCTTCGATTGGCATCAGGAACGGCTTGTCGATAGCACGAACTGGTTCTGGGATGTAGCTGTCCAGAGTCTCAACCAGTTTCTTAACGGCCGAGGTACCCATTTCGTTGTCGTCTTGGCCGTTCAGAGCCATCAGAGCAGAACCGATGATGATCGGGGTGTCGTCGCCTGGGAACTCGTAGGTGCTCAGCAGGTCACGAACTTCCATCTCGACCAGTTCCAGCAGCTCAGCGTCGTCAACCATGTCAGCCTTGTTCAGGAAGACAACGATGTACGGAACGCCAACCTGACGGGACAGCAGGATGTGCTCACGGGTTTGTGGCATCGGACCATCAGCGGCCGAGCAAACCAGGATCGCGCCGTCCATCTGGGCAGCACCGGTGATCATGTTTTTGACGTAGTCGGCGTGGCCTGGGCAGTCAACGTGCGCGTAGTGACGTACGGACGAATCGTACTCAACGTGAGCGGTGTTGATGGTGATACCACGAGCCTTTTCTTCTGGCGCGCTGTCGATTTTGTCGAAGTCGACTTTAGCCGAACCGAAAACTTCGGAGCAGACGCGAGTCAGAGCAGCGGTCAGAGTGGTTTTACCGTGGTCAACGTGACCAATGGTGCCAACGTTGACGTGCGGTTTGTTACGTTCAAATTTTTCTTTAGCCACGACAGTGAACTCCTAGCCTAAAGGGGCTGAATCAGCCTTGTTTTTTAACGAGAGCTTCGACGATGTTCGACGGAGCTTCGGAGTATTTGGAGAATTCCATAGAGTAGCTGGCGCGACCCTGAGACATGGAACGAACGTCGGTTGCATAACCGAACATCTCACCCAACGGAACCTCGGCGCGGATAACCTTGCCGGAAACCGTATCTTCCATACCCTGGATCATGCCGCGACGACGGTTCAGGTCACCCATCACGTCACCCATGTAGTCCTCAGGTGTTACAACTTCTACCTTCATGATCGGCTCAAGCACCACACCACCGCCCTTCTGGGCCAGTTGCTTGGTCGCCATGGAGGCAGCCACCTTGAACGCCATCTCGTTGGAGTCGACGTCGTGGTAAGAACCGTCAAAGACGGTAGCCTTCAGGCCGATGAGCGGATAGCCGGCAACAACACCGTTCTTCATCTGCTCTTCAATGCCTTTCTGAATGGCAGGGATGTATTCCTTAGGAACAACACCACCAACCACTTCGTTCACGAATTGCAGACCTTCCTGACCTTCATCAGCAGGAGCAAAACGGATCCAGCAATGGCCGAACTGACCACGACCGCCGGACTGACGAACGAACTTGCCTTCGATCTCGCAGTTCTTGGTGATCTTCTCACGGTAAGAAACCTGCGGTTTACCGATGTTGGCTTCGACGTTGAACTCACGGCGCATCCGGTCAACCAGGATGTCCAGGTGCAATTCGCCCATGCCAGAGATGATCGTCTGACCAGTCTCTTCATCAGTCTTGACGCGGAAAGACGGGTCTTCCTGAGCCAGCTTGCTCAGAGCGATACCCATTTTTTCCTGGTCATCTTTGGTCTTCGGCTCAACAGCAACCGAAATAACCGGCTCAGGGAAGTCCATACGCTCAAGGATAATTGGCTTATCCAGGGCACACAGGGTTTCACCGGTGGTTACATCTTTCATGCCGATCAGGGCAGCGATGTCACCCGCCAGTACTTCCTTGATTTCTTCACGGGTGTTGGCATGCATCTGAACCATACGGCCCACACGCTCTTTCTTGCCTTTCACCGAGTTCAGAACCGAGTCACCGGAATTCAGAGCACCCGAGTAAACGCGAACGAACGTGATCGAACCCACGAACGGGTCGGTCGCGATCTTGAACGCCAGAGCCGAGAACGGCTCGTTGTCGTCGGCATGACGCTCGTCATGACGAACAGCCGGATCGTCCTTGTCGAGTTCCTTGTCATCAGGGTTGATACCCTTGATCGCAGGAATTTCGACCGGAGCTGGCAGGTAATCAACAACGGCGTCGAGAACCAGGGGAACACCCTTGTTCTTGAACGAGGAACCGCAGACAGCCAGAACGATTTCGCCGGCGATAGTACGCTGACGCAGAGCAGCCTTGATCTCTTCGATCGACAGCTCTTCACCTTCCAGGTACTTGTTCATCAGCTCTTCGTTGGCTTCGGCAGCAGCCTCGACCATGTTGCTGCGCCACTCGGCAGCCAGCTCTTGCAGCTCGGCAGGGATTGCTTCGCGACGAGGGGTCATGCCCTTGTCAGCGTCGTCCCAGTAAACCGCTTCCATGGTCATCAGGTCGATCTGGCCCTGGAAGTTGTCTTCCGAGCCGATAGCCAGCTGAATAGGCACTGGAGTGTGACCCAGACGCTGTTTGATCTGACCTACGACGCGCAGGAAGTTCGCACCAGCACGGTCCATCTTGTTGACGTAAACAAGACGTGGAACACCGTATTTGTTGGCTTGGCGCCATACGGTTTCCGACTGAGGCTCAACACCCGAGGTACCACAGAACACAACGACGGCGCCGTCGAGTACGCGCAGCGAGCGCTCTACTTCGATGGTGAAGTCAACGTGGCCCGGTGTATCGATGATGTTGAAGCGATAACGGTCTTTATGCTGTTTGACAGAGCCCTGCCAGAAAGCAGTGGTCGCAGCAGAAGTAATGGTAATACCACGCTCCTGCTCCTGAACCATCCAGTCCATGGTCGCGGCGCCATCATGCACCTCGCCCATTTTGTGGTTTACGCCAGTGTAAAAAAGGACGCGCTCGGTGGTGGTGGTTTTACCAGCATCCACGTGAGCAACGATACCGATGTTACGGTAGCGGTTAATCGGAGTAGTACGAGCCATAAAGCCCTCGCAAAAATAGTGACGCTGAGATTAGAAGCGGTAGTGCGAGAAAGCCTTGTTGGCCTCAGCCATACGGTGCACGTCTTCACGCTTCTTGACCGCAGCACCTTTGCCTTCAGCGGCGTCCAGCAGTTCGCCAGCCAAACGCAGAGCCATAGACTTCTCACCGCGCTTGCGCGCGAAGTCTACCAGCCAACGCATTGCCAGAGCATTACGACGGGACGGACGAACTTCGACCGGAACCTGGTAAGTAGCACCGCCAACACGGCGCGACTTTACTTCGACCAGCGGAGCGATGGCGTCGAGAGCTTTCTCGAAGATTTCCAGGGGATCGCTGTTCTTGCGTTCTTTAACCTTTTCCAGCGCGCCATAAACGATACGCTCGGCAACGGCTTTCTTGCCGCTTTCCATCACGTGGTTCATGAACTTGGCCAGGATTTGGCTTCCGTATTTTGGATCGTCAAGCACTTCGCGCTTGGCTGCTACGCGTCTTCTTGGCATGGATAAGCCCTCAAACGGTCTTCAGGTTAGCTCGGAAACAGAATCCAGAGGATTCGTCCGACCTTACTCTTATCGACTCAGAAAAATAGAAACTGCTGTTTACGTCAAGCGACCTTATTTAGGACGCTTGGTACCGTATTTCGAACGACCCTGGTTACGGCCTTTAACGCCGGAAGTATCCAAGGAGCCGCGAACGGTGTGGTAACGAACACCTGGCAAGTCTTTTACACGACCGCCACGGATCAGGACGACGCTGTGCTCTTGCAGGTTGTGGCCTTCACCACCGATGTACGAGGAAACCTCGAAACCGTTGGTCAGACGCACACGGCATACTTTACGCAGTGCCGAGTTAGGTTTTTTCGGCGTAGTCGTGTACACACGAGTGCACACACCACGACGTTGCGGGCAGTTCTGCAGCGCAGGCACGTCGGATTTCTCGACGATACGCTTACGCGGCTGACGTACCAGCTGGTTGATAGTTGCCATCTACTAGCTCCACTGTTGTCTTGCGACGCTATTGTCTTACAAGAAAAGCAAAATGGCCGGACATAAGTCCCGCCAGATTTAGGGGTACAAGAGTCTAAAGAGGATCCTGCCCCCAGTCAAGGCAAAGCCCCGACCTCCGCACCCACCCCCTCACAGCAAAAAAGCCTGTCAGCAAAGGGTGGGTATCGAAATCAGGGCCCTGCTCTTAATTACTGCTTGAGTTCAACGCTTCTGTCAGTGCGGCTTCGACTTCGCTCGCGCTCACACGCAGCGGTTTGTCAGCATCACGGCGACGCTTGCGCTCGCTGTGATAAGCCAGACCGGTACCGGCCGGAATCAGACGACCCACGACCACGTTTTCCTTCAGACCACGCAGGTAGTCGCGCTTGCCAGTCACTGCTGCTTCCGTCAGAACACGGGTGGTCTCCTGGAAGGAGGCCGCCGAGATGAACGATTCGGTCGACAGCGATGCCTTGGTGATACCCAGCAGCACGCGCGTAAACTTCGCGATGAACTTCTCGTCCTGTGTCAGACGCTCGTTTTCGACCAGTACATGCGTCAACTCCATCTGGTCACCCTTGATGAAGCTCGAATCGCCAGACTCGGTGATCTCGACTTTACGCAGCATCTGACGAAGGATCGTTTCGATGTGCTTGTCGTTGATCTTTACGCCCTGCAGGCGGTAAACGTCCTGAATCTCGTTGACGATGTATTTCGCCAGCGCGCTGACACCCAACAGACGCAGAATGTCGTGTGGATCGCTAGGACCGTCGGAGATAACTTCGCCGCGGTTTACTTGCTCACCTTCGAAGACGTTCAGATGACGCCATTTCGGGATCAGCTCTTCGTACGGATCGCTACCGTCATTCGGCGTAATCACCAGACGACGCTTGCCTTTTGTTTCCTTACCGAATGCGATCGTACCGCTGACTTCCGCCAGGATGGACGCTTCCTTCGGACGACGCGCTTCGAACAGGTCGGCAACGCGCGGCAGACCACCCGTGATGTCACGGGTCTTGGACGTTTCTTGCGGGATACGGGCAATGACATCACCCACGCCCACTTGAGCACCGTCCGCTACACCTACCAGAGCGTTTGCCGGCAGGAAGTACTGAGCCGGCACGTCAGTGCCTGGCAGCAGCAGATCCTTGCCATCGGCGCCGACCATCTTGACCGCAGGACGAATGTCCTTGCCAGCTGCCGGACGATCTTTAGCATCCAGTACTTCGATGTTGGTCAGACCGGTCAGTTCGTCGGTCTGGCGCTTGATCGTAATACCTTCTTCCATGCCCACGTAGGTCACGGTACCTTTCATTTCGGTAACGATCGGGTGAGTGTGCGGGTCCCACTTGGCCACGATAGAGCCAGCGTCGACCTTGTCGCCTTCCTTCACCGAGATCACTGCACCATAAGGCAGCTTATAACGCTCACGCTCACGACCGAACTCGTCAGCGATCGCCAGCTCGCCGGAACGCGAGACCGCGACCAGATTGCCGTCGAGACGCTCAACGTGCTTCAGGTTGTGCAGACGGACGATACCGCCGTTCTTCACCTGAACGCTGTCAGCAGCGGAAGTACGGCTTGCCGCACCACCGATGTGGAACGTACGCATGGTCAGCTGGGTACCCGGCTCACCGATCGACTGTGCAGCGATAACGCCGACAGCTTCACCGATGTTCACCTGGTGACCGCGAGCCAGATCACGGCCGTAGCACTTGGCGCAAATGCCGTAACGGGTTTCGCAGCTGATTGGCGAGCGCACGATCACTTCGTCGATGCTGTTCAGCTCGATGAACTCGACCCACTTCTCGTCGACCAGAGTGCCGGCCGGGACGATGACGTCCTCAGTGCCAGGCTTGAACACGTCGCGAGCAATGACACGACCCAGTACACGCTCACCCAGAGGCTCGACTACGTCACCACCTTCAATGTGCGGCGTCATGACCAGACCCTGCTCGGTACCGCAATCGACTTCGGTAACGACCAGATCCTGCGCCACGTCCACCAGACGACGGGTCAGGTAACCGGAGTTCGCGGTTTTCAACGCGGTATCCGCCAGACCTTTACGAGCACCGTGAGTCGAGATGAAGTACTGAAGTACGCTCAGACCTTCACGGAAGTTCGCAGTAATCGGCGTCTCGATGATGGAGCCGTCCGGCTTGGCCATCAGACCACGCATACCAGCCAGCTGACGGATCTGAGCAGCGGAACCCCGCGCACCCGAGTCAGCCATCATGTACATCGAGTTGAAGGATTCCTGGTCAACGGTCTCGCCGTGACGGTCCACAACCTTCTCTTTCGAGAGGTTGGACATCATCGCCTTGGAGACTTCATCGTTGGCCTTGGACCAGAGGTCGATCACCTTGTTGTACTTCTCGCCCTGGGTTACCAGGCCGGAGGCGTACTGACTTTCGATCTCTTTCACTTCATCGGTAGCGGCGTCGATGATGCGAGCTTTTTCATCAGGGATAACGAAGTCGTTAACGCCGATGGAAACACCCGAAATCGTCGAGTAGGCAAAACCGGTGTACATCAACTGGTCAGCGAAGATCACGGTCTCTTTCAGACCAACCACGCGGTAGCACTGGTTGATCAGTTTGGAGATCGCCTTTTTCTTCATCGGCTGGTTGACGACGTCGTACGACAGACCTTTCGGCACAACTTGATACAGCAGCGCACGGCCGACAGTGGTGTCGACGATACGGGTACCGCTCACGCTGCCGCCATCACGATCGTTGACGGTTTCATTGATCCGCACTTTGACCTTGGCGTGCAGAGCGGCTTCGCCGGCACGGAACACACGGTCAACTTCCTGCAGATCCGCGAACACACGACCTTCGCCTTTGGCGTTGATCGCTTCACGAGTCATGTAGTACAGACCCAGTACAACGTCCTGCGAAGGAACGATGATTGGCTCACCGTTGGCTGGCGACAGGATGTTGTTGGTCGACATCATCAGTGCGCGCGCTTCGAGCTGGGCTTCCAGCGTCAGAGGCACGTGAACAGCCATCTGGTCACCGTCGAAGTCGGCGTTGTATGCCGCACAGACCAACGGGTGCAGCTGGATTGCCTTACCTTCGATGAGAACCGGTTCAAACGCCTGGATACCCAGACGGTGAAGGGTCGGAGCACGGTTGAGCAGCACTGGGTGTTCGCGAATCACTTCGGCGAGAACGTCCCAGACCTCAGGCAGCTCGCGCTCGACCATCTTCTTGGCAGCTTTGATGGTGGTCGCCAGACCGCGCATTTCCAGCTTGCCGAAAATAAACGGCTTGAACAGCTCGAGAGCCATTTTCTTAGGCAGACCGCACTGATGCAGACGCAGGGTCGGACCTACGGTAATAACCGAACGACCCGAGTAGTCAACGCGCTTACCGAGCAAGTTCTGACGGAAACGACCTTGTTTACCCTTGATCATGTCAGCCAGGGATTTCAGAGGACGCTTGTTGGAACCGGTAATCGCACGACCGCGGCGACCGTTATCGAGCAGCGCATCCACAGCTTCCTGCAGCATGCGTTTTTCGTTGCGCACGATGATGTCTGGAGCAGACAGATCCAGCAGGCGCTTCAAACGGTTGTTACGGTTGATCACTCGACGATACAGATCGTTGAGATCGGAAGTCGCAAAGCGGCCGCCGTCCAGTGGTACCAGTGGACGCAGATCTGGCGGCAGAACCGGCAGAACGGTCAACACCATCCACTCAGGCAGGTTGCCGGAACCCTGGAAGGCTTCCATCAACTTCAGACGCTTGGACAGCTTCTTGATCTTGGTTTCGGAGTTGGTTTGCGGAATTTCTTCACGCAGACGGCCAATCTCGTGTTCCAGATCGATAGCGTGAAGCAGCTCGCGGACGGCCTCGGCACCCATGCGGGCGTCGAAGTCATCACCGAACTCTTCAAGCGCTTCGAAATACTGCTCATCGTTGAGCAGCTGACCTTTCTCGAGCGTGGTCATGCCTGGATCGATAACGACATAGCTCTCGAAGTAGAGAACGCGTTCGATATCACGCAGCGTCATGTCCATCAGCAGGCCGATACGGGACGGCAGCGATTTGAGGAACCAGATGTGAGCAACCGGCGAAGCCAGCTCGATGTGAGCCATGCGCTCACGACGGACCTTGGCGAGCGCGACTTCAACGCCGCACTTCTCACAGATCACGCCACGATGTTTCAAGCGCTTGTACTTACCACACAGGCACTCGTAATCCTTGACCGGGCCAAAGATCTTGGCGCAGAACAGGCCGTCACGCTCAGGTTTGAACGTACGGTAGTTGATGGTTTCCGGCTTTTTAACTTCACCGAACGACCACGAACGGATCATCTCAGGCGATGCCAATCCGATACGGATGGCGTCGAACTCTTCGACTTGACCCTGGTTTTTCAGCAAATTCAGTAGGTCTTTCAAGGCCTTTCCTCCTGGCGGAGCAGAGGGCGGTCATACCGACCCACCCTCGATTCGCGTCACGTGTTATTCGGTTTCCAGATCGATATCGATACCGAGCGAACGGATTTCTTTGATCAACACGTTGAAAGACTCGGGCATGCCCGGCTCCATACGGTGATCGCCGTCCACGATGTTTTTGTACATCTTGGTCCGGCCGTTCACATCGTCCGACTTCACTGTGAGCATTTCTTGCAGAGTGTACGCCGCGCCATATGCTTCCAGCGCCCAGACTTCCATCTCCCCGAAACGCTGACCACCGAACTGCGCCTTACCACCCAGCGGCTGCTGGGTAACCAGGCTGTAAGAACCAGTGGAACGCGCGTGCATCTTGTCGTCCACCAAGTGGTTCAGCTTCAGCATGTACATGTAGCCAACAGTTACCGGACGCTCGAATTTGTTACCAGTACGACCGTCGAACAGCTGCATCTGGCCACTGTCCGGCATGTCCGCCAGGCGCAGCATCGCCTTGATTTCAACTTCCTTGGCACCGTCGAATACCGGGGTCGCCATCGGAACGCCGCCGCGCAGGTTCTTAGCCAGATCCAGGATTTCCTGATCAGACAGGTCGTCCAGGCTTTCCTGACGGCCGCCGATCTCGTTGTAGATCTCGTTCAGGAACTTGCGCAGCTCAACGACTTTACGCTGCTCTTCGAGCATGCGGTTGATCTTCTCGCCCAGACCCTTGGCCGCGAGGCCCAGGTGGGTTTCGAGAATCTGACCAACGTTCATACGCGAAGGTACACCCAACGGGTTGAGGACGATATCCACAGGGGTGCCGTTGGCATCATGTGGCATGTCTTCAACCGGCATGATCACGGAGACCACACCCTTGTTACCGTGGCGACCGGCCATTTTGTCGCCCGGCTGGATGCGGCGACGAATGGCGAGGTAGACCTTGACGATTTTCAAGACGCCTGGAGCCAGGTCATCGCCTTGCTGCAGTTTGCGCTTCTTGTCTTCGAACTTGTCGTCCAGCAGACGGCGACGATCAACGATGTAAGCCTGAGCTTTCTCGAGTTGCTCGTTCAGCGCGTCTTCGACCATGCGCAGTTTGAACCACTGGCCATGCTCGAGGCCGTCGAGTACTTCGTCGGTGATTTCCTGACCTTTTTTCAGGCCAGCACCACCTTCAACAGTACGACCCACCAAAGCGGAACGCAGACGCTCGAACGTTGCACCTTCGACGATACGGAACTCTTCGTTCAGATCCTTGCGGATCTCGTCCAGCTGGCTCTTCTCGATCGAAAGAGCACGTGCATCACGCTCAACGCCATCACGAGTAAATACCTGAACGTCGATGACAGTTCCCTTGGTACCGGTCGGTACGCGCAAGGATGTGTCTTTAACGTCGCTGGCCTTTTCACCGAAGATTGCGCGCAGCAGCTTCTCTTCCGGAGTCAGCTGAGTCTCGCCTTTCGGAGTGACCTTACCTACCAGAATGTCGCCGGCGCCGACTTCAGCACCCACGTAAACGATACCGGCTTCGTCCAGCTTGTTCAGCGCTGCTTCACCCACGTTCGGGATGTCAGCGGTAATTTCCTCTGGGCCAAGCTTGGTATCACGGGCCACACAGGTCAGTTCCTGAATGTGGATCGTGGTGAAACGGTCTTCCTGAACAACACGCTCGGAGAGGCAGATGGAGTCTTCGAAGTTGAAGCCGTTCCATGCCATGAACGCGATGCGCATGTTCTGACCCAGAGCCAGTTCACCCATATCGGTGGACGGACCGTCGGCCATGATGTCGCTGCGCTGAACGCGATCACCCTTGCTCACCAGCGGACGCTGGTTGATGCAGGTGTTCTGGTTCGAGCGGGTGTACTTGGTCAGGTTGTAGATGTCGACACCGGCTTCGCCCGGCTCAACTTCGTCATCAGCAACACGAACGACGATACGGCTGGCGTCGACCGAGTCGATCACGCCGCCACGACGGGCAACAACGCAGACACCGGAATCACGGGCAACGTTGCGCTCCATGCCGGTACCCACCAGCGGCTTGTCGGCGCGCAGAGTCGGTACAGCCTGACGCTGCATGTTGGAACCCATCAACGCACGGTTGGCGTCGTCGTGCTCGAGGAACGGAATCAGCGACGCAGCGACCGATACAACCTGCTTCGGCGAAACGTCCATCAGGGTGACGTCTTCCGGCGCCTTGACGGTGAATTCGTTCAGGTGACGAACGGCAACCAGCTCATCGATCAGCTGTCCTTTGTCGTTCATGGCAGCCGAAGCCTGCGCGATCACGTGATCGGCTTCTTCAATAGCGGACAGGAACACGATCTCGTCGGTGACCAGGCCTTCTTTCACAACGCGGTACGGGCTTTCCAGGAAGCCGTACTGGTTGGTGCGAGCGTAGGCAGCGAGCGAGTTGATCAGACCGATGTTCGGACCTTCCGGCGTTTCGATCGGGCAAACACGACCGTAGTGCGTCGGGTGTACGTCACGAACTTCAAAGCCTGCGCGCTCACGCGTCAGACCGCCCGGGCCGAGTGCAGAAACACGACGCTTGTGCGTAATCTCGGACAGCGGGTTGTTCTGGTCCATGAACTGCGATAGCTGACTGGAACCGAAGAATTCTTTGACAGCAGCGGCAACCGGCTTGGCGTTGATCAGGTCCTGAGGCATCAGGCCTTCGCTTTCTGCCATCGACAGACGCTCTTTGACCGCGCGCTCAACACGCACCAGACCTACCCGGAACTGGTTCTCGGCCATTTCGCCGACGCAGCGGACGCGACGGTTACCCAAGTGGTCGATGTCATCGACGATGCCTTTGCCGTTACGGATATCGACCAGGGTCTTGAGGACCGCGACGATATCTTCCTTGCACAGCACGCCTGAACCTTCGATTTCGGTACGACCGATACGACGGTTGAACTTCATCCGGCCTACAGCAGACAGATCGTAACGCTCTGGGCTGAAGAACAGGTTATTGAACAGGGTCTCTGCTGCATCCTTGGTAGGCGGCTCGCCAGGACGCATCATGCGATAGATTTCGACCAGAGCTTCCAACTGGTTGCCGGTCGAATCGATCTTCAAGGTGTCGGAGATGAACGGGCCGCAGTCGATGTCATTGGTGTACAACGTTTCGATGCGAACGACCTGAGCCTTGGCAATCTTCGCCAGGATCTCGGTGTTCAGCTCAGTGTTGCATTCGGCAATGATTTCGCCAGTCGCCGGGTGCACGATCGCCTTGGCGGTGGTACGGCCAATGACGTAATCCAGCGGGACTTCCAGCGCCTTGATGCCGGCTTTTTCAAGCTGGTTGATGTGGCGAGCGGTGATACGACGACCTTGCTCGACGATCACTTTGCCCTTGTCGTCCTGGATGTCCAGAACGGCAATTTCGCCACGCAGACGCTGAGGCACCAGTTCCAGGCTCAGAGATTCGCCCTGAACGTGGAAAACGTTGGTGGTGTAGAAAGCGTCCAGCACTTCTTCAGTAGTGTAGCCCAGCGCACGGAGCAGAACCGATGCAGGGAGCTTGCGGCGACGGTCGATACGGACGAATACACAGTCCTTTGGATCGAACTCGAAGTCCAGCCACGAACCACGGTAAGGAATGATGCGAGCGGAATACAGCAGCTTGCCAGAACTGTGCGTCTTGCCACGGTCGTGATCGAAGAACACGCCTGGGGAACGGTGCAGCTGGGAAACGATAACACGCTCGGTACCGTTGATTACGAAGGTACCGTTTTCAGTCATCAGGGGGATTTCACCCATGTAGACTTCTTGCTCTTTGATGTCCTTGATCGCTTTGTTCGACGACTCTTTGTCGAAAATGATCAGGCGCACTTTTACCCGCAAAGGTACGGCGTACGTCACACCGCGCAGCACGCATTCCTTGACATCAAACGCCGGTTCGCCCAGACGATAACCGACGTACTCCAGAGCAGCATTGCCGGAGTAGCTGATGATCGGGAAAACGGATTTGAAGGCCGCATGCAGGCCCACGTCGCGGAACTGATCTTTAGTCGCTCCCGCTTGCAAGAATTCACGATACGAATCCAGCTGGATGGCCAGGAGGTAAGGCACATCCATGACGTCCGGCAACTTGCTAAAGTCCTTGCGGATACGTTTTTTCTCAGTATATGAGTAAGCCATCAGCGTTCCCCAGCTTGGTCACCTGCTTGTTTGGCCTCCCCCGACGGGAGCGGCCAGAAAATCTTGCAAACCCCATGGTTTGCGCCACCGGTCGAGGTGGTTGAAGCACGTTAACGGCACCGACCTGATCGGCTGCCAATAACGGAAAAAGGCCGGTGGCAGAAGCCACCAGCCATCAGCCTTTCGCTCAACGCTTGGGCTGGAGACGCAAGGTCGATGCTTACTTCAGCTCGACTTTAGCGCCTGCTTCTTCCAGAGCAGCTTTGGCTTTGTCAGCAGCGTCTTTTGCTACTGCTTCCAGAACCATTGCTGGAGCGCCGTCAACGACTGCCTTGGCTTCTTTCAGGCCCAGACCGGTCAGTTCACGAACTGCTTTAATCACGTTCACTTTCTTGTCGCCAGCTTCAGTCAGCATGACGTTGAACTCGGTTTGCTCTTCAACAACGGCGGCAGCGGCAGCTGGACCAGCCGATGCAGCAGCAGCGCTAACACCGAATTTTTCTTCGAAAGCTTTGATCAGCTCAACAACCTGCAGAACGGACATTTCAGCTACGGCGTTGAGGATATCGTCTTGAGAGATAGACATGACTCTAATTCCTGAATTGTGTGAGGGCCTATGCGGCCTTCGAAATAAACAAAAATACGCGAAAAGAGGTGTGCGGCCTTAGGCTGCAGCAGCTTCTTTCTGTTCGCGAACTGCCGCCAGAGTACGAGCCAATTTGCTGGTAGCGCCTTGGATCACGCTCATCAGCTGGGAGATTGCTTCGTCACGGGTCGGCAAGGTTGCCAGTACGTCGATCTGATTAGCTGCGAGGAACTTGCCCTCGAACGCAGCTGCCTTGATCTCGAACTTGTCCTGACCTTTCGCGAACTCTTTGAACAAACGGGCAGCAGCGCCAGGATGTTCGTTGGAGAAAGCGATCAAGGTAGGGCCGGTGAACGCATCGTTGAGAACACTGTATTCAGTGTCAGCAACAGCGCGCTTGAGCAGGGTGTTACGTACTACGCGTACGTAAACGCCAGCTTCACGAGCCTCTTTACGGAGTCCGGTCATCGCGCCTACTGTCACGCCGCGGGCATCAGCCACAACAGCAGACAGAGCGACTTTGGCAGCCTCGTTGACTTCAGCGACGATGGCCTTCTTGTCTTCGAGTTTAATTGCCACGGGTTTAACTCCTGCTTGTTACCGTTTCATCTGGCCGGAGCCGGATGTCGTTTTGGTGTCTGATTCGGTAAGGAACCGGGAGCACCATCTGCGTAGGCTTGTGGTTTAAGACTTTCGTCGCCTACGGTCTTGGATAGCCCCCGCCAGGCAGGGACCCCAATTTTTGCAACGATGCAGCAGACTGCATCGCGCGTCTTACGCGTTCAGAGAACCTTGGTCGATGACCAGGCCTGGGCCCATGGTGGTGCTCAGAGTAACGCGCTTGACGTAAATACCTTTCGAGGAAGCTGGCTTGATACGCTTCAAATCAGCGATCAGCGCCTCAACGTTTTCCTTCAGCTTGTCGGCTTCAAAGCCAACTTTGCCAACGGAGGTGTGGATGATGCCGTTTTTGTCGGTGCGATAGCGGACCTGACCAGCTTTAGCGTTCTTGACAGCAGAAGCTACGTCTGGAGTAACGGTACCAACTTTCGGGTTAGGCATCAGACCGCGAGGACCGAGGATCTGACCCAGTTGACCTACAACACGCATTGCATCCGGAGAAGCAATAACGACGTCATAGTTCAGGTCGCCGCCTTTCATTTCGGCAGCCAGGTCGTCCATACCAACGCGATCAGCGCCAGCAGCCAGAGCAGCCTCAGCGGCTGGACCCTGGGTGAAGACAGCTACGCGGACAGTCTTGCCAGTACCGTGTGGCAGCACAGTAGCACTACGAACGACCTGGTCAGATTTACGCGGGTCTACACCGAGGTTAACAGCGACGTCGACAGACTCGCTGAACTTGACGGTCGACAGCTCGGTCAGCAGAGCAGCTGCGTCGTTGAAGCTGTAAGATTTGCCAGGCTCGATCTTTGCAGCGATTGCCTTTTGGCGTTTGGTCAGCTTAGCCATTACACACCCTCCACGTTAAGGCCCATGCTACGAGCGGAGCCGGCGATTGTACGCACGGCCGCTTCCATGTCAGCAGCAGTCAGATCGGCATTTTTAGCCTTGGCGATATCTTCCAGCTGTGCACGGGTAACGGTGCCAACTTTAACGGTGTTCGGGCGAGCCGAGCCGCTGGTCAGGCCAGCTGCTTTTTTCAGCAGAACCGACGCAGGGGTACTTTTGGTTTCAAAAGTGAAGCTGCGGTCGCTGTAAACAGTGATGATCACAGGAGTCGGCAGACCTGGCTCAAGACCCTGAGTACGGGCGTTGAAAGCCTTGCAGAATTCCATGATGTTAACGCCGTGCTGACCCAGAGCAGGACCGACAGGCGGGCTTGGGTTAGCCTGAGCAGCTTTCACTTGAAGCTTGATGTAAGCGGTAATCTTCTTGGCCATGAGGCACTCCAATTACGGGTTCAAACGCCTCGAAAGGCTCCCCGGTTACTTGCGCGTTTATCCCAGTGACGACAAAACCCCACAGCCCAAGGCTGCGGGGTATGGGATTCCTAGCTCAGTTATGCCTTTTCGACCTGACTGAACTCGAGCTCTACCGGAGTAGAGCGTCCGAAAATAAGCACAGCCACTTGGATCCGGCTCTTTTCGTAGTTAACTTCTTCGACGGTTCCGTTGAAATCGGCAAACGGGCCATCGGTAACACGAACCACTTCTCCCGGTTCGAACAGAGTCTTCGGCTTTGGCTTGTCGCTGCCATCAGCAACACGGCGCAGAATGGCCTCGGCTTCTTTGTCAGTGATCGGAGCAGGTTTGTCTGCAGTACCACCAATAAAGCCCATGACACGAGGCGTATCCTTGACCAGGTGCCAAGTCCCCTCGTTCATGTCCATCTGAACCAGCACATAACCAGGGAAGAATTTACGCTCGCTCTTGCGCTTCTGGCCGTTGCGCATCTCTACCACTTCTTCGGTAGGGACCAGAATTTCGCCAAAACCATCTTCCATGCCTGCCAGCTTTACACGCTCGATCAGAGAGCGCATAACATGCTTCTCGTAACCCGAGTAGGCATGCACTACGTACCAACGCTTAGCCACGGGACACCCTTAGCCAACAATCAAGGAAACAAGCCAGCCGAGCAGGGAATCTAATCCCCACAACAGCAGCGCCATAACCAGAACGACAGCTACCACGATGAGAGTAGTCTGCGTGGTTTCTTGACGAGTAGGCCATACGACTTTACGAATCTCGACGCGAGCTTCCTTGGCCAACACGAAGAAAGCCTTACCCTTGCCAGTCTGAAGAGCTACATAAGCTGCAACAGCGGCAATCACGAGCAGGGCCAACACGCGATACAGGATTGGCTGCGCCGAATAGTATTGATTTCCGACCACACCCACAACGACCAGAAGGACCACTACGAGCCACTTCACAAGATCAAAACGGGAGTCTGAGGCTTCAGCCTTTGGATTCATCTACTAAAATCCTGTGAAAAGAAAGCCAGACACGTTTAGCGAATCTGGCAGGTCAGGAGGGAATCGAACCCCCAACCTACGGTTTTGGAGACCGTCGCTCTGCCAATTGAGCTACTGACCTAAAAGCATAATCAGGCCGACCATTATGCGGACCCGACGGGGAGATTTCAACAGCTAATCGGCGAGACCAGAATCAACCGCGCCAAAGCACTGCCAGGTAGCTACGAAAACCATCAGCAAAGCAGCAAGCCTGGCGAATCGCAACACCTAAAACAAAGGCAGATACTTTCATATCTGCCTTAGTAATGGAGCTCTTGAGCGGATTTGAACCGCTGACCTCACCCTTACCAAGGGTGTGCTCTACCAACTGAGCTACAAGAGCGAAACACATTGCACAACCAGCAAAACTTGGAGCGGGTAGCGGGAATCGAACCCGCATCATCAGCTTGGAAGGCTGAGGTTCTACCACTAAACTATACCCGCCGAGCATGCTGCTTACGCTCGAAAATATGGTGGAGGGGGAAGGATTCGAACCTTCGAAGTCGTAGACGTCAGATTTACAGTCTGATCCCTTTGGCCGCTCGGGAACCCCTCCTAAGCGAGGCAGCATTCTATATCATGCCACCCTTCTGTCAACCTTTTTCTCAATAAAAACTTGAGGTTACATACGTTGACGCTTGCATCGCAGCAGTTTCAGATTGCTCTGCACTGCGAAGCGGGCGCCATTCTATGCAAACTAATCGATGGTTGCAATGCCCTCGCAAGACATTATTTTACTTTTTAATTTCGGGAAGTCCTGCGCCAAGGTCCCCAGCAATGGCTCATCAACCAGCCGACGACTTTCCGGCTCTATGCGCAACCAGTAAATAGCTCCACCCTCATCTCTGTGCTGTCCAAACTGCGTCTGAATGTCGAGGCTCGTGAGTCGCTGCTCGACAATTCTGGCGTCGGCCTGCGAAACATCTCCACCCAGATAAAGGCACTGACTCAATGCTGCCCTGGATGGCTCCGTCTGACTGGAAGAACCTGCTGACTCACTGAGCAATCGGATATCCTGTCGTGAGCCCTTGAACGACGCCAGAGGCGCGACCTCCTTCGGCCTTAAAGGAGCGTCCTGTTGATGCCAGATGTAGTAGAAGGCATTCAACATCAACAACAGCAAAAACACCCAACGCATAGCACCCCCAACCAGCGGCCTTTCAGGCGCCTTCTCACTTCGCAAGCAGCCTTAGGCTCAACTCACCACCATTAAAGCTGCGCTCTTCACCATCCACACATAAACGCAGTGACCCATCACCCTTAATGCCCAGAACAGTGCCCTCAATCACGCGATCACCCGCGATCAGTGACACCCCTCTCCCCTGCCAGAGATGATTGCGCTCCCAGTCATCCCTAAATGCATCGAAGCCTTCTTCGCGATGTCGAGCGATATAGAGCCCGAGGTTGTGACTCAGCCTAGACGCAACCTGGTTACGGTCTAGCATCCTACCCAACTCAATCGCCATAGACGTCCAGGCCTGATCAACCTCATTGGCGCTGCGCATGTTGACGTTCACACCGACGCCGATGATCACATGACATACATCCGCAGGGTCGCCCGTGAGCTCAAGCAGAACGCCGGCAAGCTTACGATCCCCCACGAGAATATCGTTAGGCCACTTCAACCCAGCTTTTGCGACACCGAGCTCTCGGAGGGTTTCTACCAACGCCAGACCCACAAGCAAGCTCATGCCCTCAAGCTGGCGCATACCACCTTCAATACGCACCGCGAGGCTGTAATAAAGATTCTCGGCGAAAGGACTGACCCACTTCCGCCCTCGCCGCCCCCTGCCGGCCGTTTGCTGCTCGGCGAGAACCAACAAGGGCAGTTGCGTGCCAGCTTCAATAAGCCTCATCGCTTCGGCATTTGTAGAGTCAATAACGTCATAGATACGCACAGGCCATAGTGCGCCACGATCAGCATTAGCGATTTCGTCCGCATCGAGCAGATGTAGAGGCCCGGCAAGACGATAACCCCGCCCGCGAACTTTATGAACCTCTATCCCGAGCTCCGCTTCCACCTGCTGAAGCTTTTTCCAGACAGCACTGCGGCTCACGCCAAGTACGCGACCCAGGTCTTCGCCAGAATGAAAAGCACCATCTCCAAGAAGCTTGAGCAACGTTCGCATCGAAGTCTCACCTGACAATAAGGCACGCATAATAGCGATAGCCGCTCCTAGCGCCTAGAAAATCGCCCTCGCTAGCGCGCGTCAATTGCCAGCGTACGGGCTTACATTGCCACTGGAGCGGTTTCAGAAACCCAGCCGATCCTGCGATTTTTTTACGCGCAAAAACAAAACCCCATCTGCTTTCGCAAATGGGGTTCTGGAATTTAATCTTGACGATGACCTACTCTCACATGGGGAAACCCCACACTACCATCGGCGATGCATCGTTTCACTTCTGAGTTCGGGATGGGATCAGGTGGTTCCAACGCTCTATGGTCGTCAAGAAATTCGGGTACCGAACCGTGGCCAAGGGCCGCGCTTCAGCCAATCAGGTATGTGATCAGGTGTTTCGTGCTTGTGTGTTGCAAACTTTCGGTGCGTGTCGTCTTCACAGTCACCGCAATCTGTGCTCGTCCGAGTCGCAGATTGCTTGGGTGTTATATGGTCAAGCCTCACGGGCAATTAGTATTGGTTAGCTCAACGCCTCACAGCGCTTACACACCCAACCTATCAACGTCGTAGTCTTCGACGGCCCTTCAGGGAACTCAAGGTTCCAGTGAGATCTCATCTTGAGGCAAGTTTCCCGCTTAGATGCTTTCAGCGGTTATCTTTTCCGAACATAGCTACCCGGCAATGCCACTGGCGTGACAACCGGAACACCAGAGGTTCGTCCACTCCGGTCCTCTCGTACTAGGAGCAGCCCCTCTCAAATCTCAAACGTCCACGGCAGATAGGGACCGAACTGTCTCACGACGTTCTAAACCCAGCTCGCGTACCACTTTAAATGGCGAACAGCCATACCCTTGGGACCGGCTTCAGCCCCAGGATGTGATGAGCCGACATCGAGGTGCCAAACACCGCCGTCGATATGAACTCTTGGGCGGTATCAGCCTGTTATCCCCGGAGTACCTTTTATCCGTTGAGCGATGGCCCTTCCATACAGAACCACCGGATCACTAAGACCTACTTTCGTACCTGCTCGACGTGTCTGTCTCGCAGTCAAGCGCGCTTTTGCCTTTATACTCTACGACCGATTTCCGACCGGTCTGAGCGCACCTTCGTACTCCTCCGTTACTCTTTAGGAGGAGACCGCCCCAGTCAAACTACCCACCATACACTGTCCTCGATCCGGATGACGGACCTGAGTTAGAACCTCAAAGTTGCCAGGGTGGTATTTCAAGGATGGCTCCACGCAAACTGGCGTTCACGCTTCAAAGCCTCCCACCTATCCTACACAAGCAAATTCAAAGTCCAGTGCAAAGCTATAGTAAAGGTTCACGGGGTCTTTCCGTCTAGCCGCGGATACACTGCATCTTCACAGCGATTTCAATTTCACTGAGTCTCGGGTGGAGACAGCGCCGCCATCGTTACGCCATTCGTGCAGGTCGGAACTTACCCGACAAGGAATTTCGCTACCTTAGGACCGTTATAGTTACGGCCGCCGTTTACCGGGGCTTCGATCAAGAGCTTCGCGTTAGCTAACCCCATCAATTAACCTTCCGGCACCGGGCAGGCGTCACACCCTATACGTCCACTTTCGTGTTTGCAGAGTGCTGTGTTTTTAATAAACAGTCGCAGCGGCCTGGTATCTTCGACCGGCATGAGCTTACGGAGCAAGTCCTTCACCCTCACCGGCGCACCTTCTCCCGAAGTTACGGTGCCATTTTGCCTAGTTCCTTCACCCGAGTTCTCTCAAGCGCCTTGGTATTCTCTACCCAACCACCTGTGTCGGTTTGGGGTACGGTTCCTGGTTACCTGAAGCTTAGAAGCTTTTCTTGGAAGCATGGCATCAACCACTTCGTGTTCTAAAGAACACTCGTCATCAGCTCTCGGCCTTGAAACCCCGGATTTACCTAAGATTTCAGCCTACCACCTTAAACCTGGACAACCAACGCCAGGCTGGCCTAGCCTTCTCCGTCCCTCCATCGCAATAACCAGAAGTACAGGAATATTAACCTGTTTTCCATCGACTACGCTTTTCAGCCTCGCCTTAGGGACCGACTAACCCTGCGTCGATTAACGTTGCGCAGGAAACCTTGGTCTTTCGGCGTGGGTGTTTTTCACACCCATTGTCGTTACTCATGTCAGCATTCGCACTTCTGATACCTCCAGCAAGCTTCTCAACTCACCTTCACAGGCTTACAGAACGCTCCTCTACCGCATCACCCGAAGGTGATACCCGTAGCTTCGGTGCATGGTTTGAGCCCCGTTACATCTTCCGCGCAGGCCGACTCGACTAGTGAGCTATTACGCTTTCTTTAAAGGGTGGCTGCTTCTAAGCCAACCTCCTAGCTGTCTAAGCCTTCCCACATCGTTTCCCACTTAACCATGACTTTGGGACCTTAGCTGACGGTCTGGGTTGTTTCCCTTTTCACGACGGACGTTAGCACCCGCCGTGTGTCTCCCATGCTCGGCACTTGTAGGTATTCGGAGTTTGCATCGGTTTGGTAAGTCGGGATGACCCCCTAGCCGAAACAGTGCTCTACCCCCTACAGTGATACATGAGGCGCTACCTAAATAGCTTTCGAGGAGAACCAGCTATCTCCGAGCTTGATTAGCCTTTCACTCCGATCCACAGGTCATCCGCTAACTTTTCAACGGTAGTCGGTTCGGTCCTCCAGTCAGTGTTACCTAACCTTCAACCTGCCCATGGATAGATCGCCCGGTTTCGGGTCTATTCCCAGCGACTAGACGCCCTATTAAGACTCGCTTTCGCTACGCCTCCCCTATTCGGTTAAGCTCGCCACTGAAAATAAGTCGCTGACCCATTATACAAAAGGTACGCAGTCACCCAACAAAGTGGGCTCCCACTGCTTGTACGCATACGGTTTCAGGATCTATTTCACTCCGCTCTCCGCGGTTCTTTTCGCCTTTCCCTCACGGTACTGGTTCACTATCGGTCAGTCAGTAGTATTTAGCCTTGGAGGATGGTCCCCCCATGTTCAGACAAGGTTTCTCGTGCCCCGTCCTACTCGATTTCATTGACAAGAGATTTTCGCGTACAGGGCTATCACCCACTATGGCCGCACTTTCCAGAGCGTTCCGCTAATCTCAAATCAACTTAAGGGCTGGTCCCCGTTCGCTCGCCACTACTAAGGGAATCTCGGTTGATTTCTTTTCCTCAGGGTACTTAGATGTTTCAGTTCCCCTGGTTCGCTCCATGCACCTATGTATTCAGTGCAAGGTACCTAGGTTATCCTAGGTGGGTTCCCCCATTCAGACATCTCCGGATCACAGTCTGTTTGCCGACTCCCCGAAGCTTTTCGCAGGCTACCACGTCTTTCATCGCCTCTGACTGCCAAGGCATCCACCGTATGCGCTTCTTCACTTGACCATATAACCCCAAGCAATCTGGTTATACTGTGAAGACGACATTCGCCGAAAGTTTGCATTCACAAACTTTACCTTAGCCTGATCACCACCAGTGAAAGTGGATCACAGTCTATCTTTCTATCACATACCCGAATTTTTAAAGAACGATTCTGACAAAGATCAGAAATCAACATTCCGCCTTCTTGCGAGGCAAATGCTCATTTCTAAGCTCTACACAGGACAACTGTCTGTACCGCGGTACCACCGAACACCGGTAATGGTGGAGCCAAGCGGGATCGAACCGCTGACCTCCTGCGTGCAAGGCAGGCGCTCTCCCAGCTGAGCTATGGCCCCGTATCGCTACAGGGTGCACCGGTAATTGGTGGGTCTGGGCAGATTCGAACTGCCGACCTCACCCTTATCAGGGGTGCGCTCTAACCAACTGAGCTACAGACCCAATCGTCTTCTTCAATGAATCAAGCAATTCGTGTGGGAACTTGCGAAGAAGCTGAGTCTTCGATTAAGGAGGTGATCCAGCCGCAGGTTCCCCTACGGCTACCTTGTTACGACTTCACCCCAGTCATGAATCACACCGTGGTAACCGTCCTCCCGAGGGTTAGACTAGCTACTTCTGGTGCAACCCACTCCCATGGTGTGACGGGCGGTGTGTACAAGGCCCGGGAACGTATTCACCGCGACATTCTGATTCGCGATTACTAGCGATTCCGACTTCACGCAGTCGAGTTGCAGACTGCGATCCGGACTACGATCGGTTTTGTGGGATTAGCTCCACCTCGCGGCTTGGCAACCCTCTGTACCGACCATTGTAGCACGTGTGTAGCCCAGGCCGTAAGGGCCATGATGACTTGACGTCATCCCCACCTTCCTCCGGTTTGTCACCGGCAGTCTCCTTAGAGTGCCCACCATAACGTGCTGGTAACTAAGGACAAGGGTTGCGCTCGTTACGGGACTTAACCCAACATCTCACGACACGAGCTGACGACAGCCATGCAGCACCTGTCTCAGTGTTCCCGAAGGCACCAAACCATCTCTGGTAAGTTCACTGGATGTCAAGGCCTGGTAAGGTTCTTCGCGTTGCTTCGAATTAAACCACATGCTCCACCGCTTGTGCGGGCCCCCGTCAATTCATTTGAGTTTTAACCTTGCGGCCGTACTCCCCAGGCGGTCAACTTAATGCGTTAGCTGCGCCACTAAAATCTCAAGGATTCCAACGGCTAGTTGACATCGTTTACGGCGTGGACTACCAGGGTATCTAATCCTGTTTGCTCCCCACGCTTTCGCACCTCAGTGTCAGTATGAGCCCAGGTGGTCGCCTTCGCCACTGGTGTTCCTTCCTATATCTACGCATTTCACCGCTACACAGGAAATTCCACCACCCTCTGCCCTACTCTAGCTTGCCAGTTTTGGATGCAGTTCCCAGGTTGAGCCCGGGGATTTCACATTCAACTTAACAAACCACCTACGCGCGCTTTACGCCCAGTAATTCCGATTAACGCTTGCACCCTCTGTATTACCGCGGCTGCTGGCACAGAGTTAGCCGGTGCTTATTCTGTCGGTAACGTCAAAATTGCAGAGTATTAATCAGCAACCCTTCCTCCCAACTTAAAGTGCTTTACAATCCGAAGACCTTCTTCACACACGCGGCATGGCTGGATCAGGCTTTCGCCCATTGTCCAATATTCCCCACTGCTGCCTCCCGTAGGAGTCTGGACCGTGTCTCAGTTCCAGTGTGACTGATCATCCTCTCAGACCAGTTACGGATCGTCGCCTTGGTGAGCCATTACCTCACCAACTAGCTAATCCGACCTAGGCTCATCTGATAGCGTGAGGTCCGAAGATCCCCCACTTTCTCCCGTAGGACGTATGCGGTATTAGCGTCCCTTTCGAGACGTTGTCCCCCACTACCAGGCAGATTCCTAGGCATTACTCACCCGTCCGCCGCTGAATCAGGGAGCAAGCTCCCTTCATCCGCTCGACTTGCATGTGTTAGGCCTGCCGCCAGCGTTCAATCTGAGCCATGATCAAACTCTTCAGTTCAATACTGCAATCGGGTTTTGAGAAAACCCTATAAACTTGGCTCAGCAATCGTTGGTTAAACCATGATTTCTCGTGGAGTAACTTGCGTTGCTGATAATCTTGCGACTTCAGTCTTACTGCACAAGCACCCACACGAATTGCTTGATTCAGTTGTTAAAGAGCGGTTGGTCAAGAGCCTTTCGTCTCAACCGAGGCGCGCATTCTACAGCGTCCTCATCATCTGTCAAGCGGTTATTTTCAGAAGTTTTCAAAGTTTCCTTTGCAACTTCAACCACTTGCGCTTCGTTCGACTTGGCGTCTCACGTCAGCGGGAGGCGAATTCTACAGCGTTACAATCTGCTGTCAACCACCTTTTTTCACCGCTGCCGATTCAGTGACCTGAATCGAAGCCCCTCCGCGCCGCTTACTTCGTCTAACTCGTTGAATCTCAAGGAGTTTTTCGTTTCGTCTGCGCCGGAAGTGGGGCGAATTATAGAGACATTGAGAGGGGCGTCAAGCACTAATTCAAACTTTATTCCCGATTCAGCGTAACGCGCCCGAAAGCCTTCTTCCCGGCCTGACAAACATGGGTCGCGCCGATCTTGAAGATGAAACCGCGATCCACGACTTCACCATCTATACGTACGCCACCGGAAGTCAGCAGATCACGAGCGACTGCGGAGTTCTTGACCAAGCCTGCCTTATTAAGGACAGCGGCAATCGGCATGTCTTCGGCTGCCGACAAGGCGATCTCCGGCAAGTCGTCAGGCAGTTCGCCGTCTTTCATGCGATTCCCGGCGGAGCGATGCGCCGAAGCTGCGGCTTCCTCACCATGGAAACGAGCAACGATTTCCTCGGCCAGCTTGATCTTGATGTCGCGCGGATTTGCACCCTTCTCGCAGTCGGCCTTGAAACCGTCGATCTCTTCCATGGACCGGAAGCTCAGCAGCTCGAAGTAGCGCCACATCAATGCATCCGGAATGGAAACCAGCTTGCTATACATGATGCCGGGCGCTTCCTGGATACCAACGTAGTTACCCAGCGACTTGGACATCTTCTTCACGCCATCCAGACCTTCCAGCAACGGCATGGTCAACACGCACTGAGCTTCTTGCCCGTATGCACGCTGAAGCTCGCGCCCCATCAGCAGGTTGAATTTCTGGTCAGTACCGCCAAGCTCGACATCAGCTCGCAACGCCACCGAGTCGTAGCCCTGCACCAATGGATACAGGAACTCATGGATTGCAATGGACTGGTTGGATTTGTATCGCTTGTCGAAGTCATCGCGCTCGAGCATCCGAGCGACGGTGTATTGGGAGGACAGGCGTATGAAGTCGGCCGGACTCAGCTGATCCATCCAGGTGGAGTTGAAGGCCACTTCTGTTTTAGCGGGATCGAGAATCTTGAAGACCTGCGCCTTGTACGTTTCGGCGTAATCAAGAACCTGCTCGCGAGTCAGCGGCGGGCGCGTGGCGCTCTTGCCGCTAGGGTCACCGATCATGCCGGTGAAGTCGCCAATCAGGAAGATCACCTGGTGACCCAGATCCTGGAATTGGCGCAGCTTATTAATAAGCACCGTGTGACCCAAGTGCAGATCAGGAGCCGTAGGGTCAAAACCGGCCTTGATGCGCAGTGGCTGACCACGCTTGAGCTTCGCGATCAGCTCGGACTCGACAAGGAGTTCATCTGCGCCACGCTTGATCAGCGCTAGCTGCTCTTCAACCGACTTCATAACCGCCCCGTAAGCCTTATTTCAAAGGGAAACAACCATACAAGATCACCGCCCAAATACAAGTTCCGGCAACAGGTGCTCGACGAATCGCGGAACGATCCGATCGCAAGCTTGCCTCAGGCGAGATTTGGTTATATTTTATACAGTTATTTCATCTTCATCATGTCATTCATCTTTTCCATTTCACCTTTTTTCAAAGTCAAAATTACTTATGAACGACACTCCGCCTAAAGCGCCGCCGCTTTATCCGAAGAGCCACCTGCTAGCTGCCAGCGGTATCGCAGCCTTGCTGAGCCTGGCGCTTCTGGTTTTTCCATCCAGCGATGTCGAAGCCAAAAAGACCAACCTGTCCCTCGAGCTGGACACGCCATCTGATCAGTTCAAGCAAGAACAAGACGCTCAGGATCAGACTCAAGCCACAGAGCCACCTGCAAATTCTCCGTTTGCGCAAATCGACAACAGCGCTGACGAGCCCGATAACACCGCCAACGCCGAGACACAGACCCCGACTGCAAAGCCTGAAGCGGTCGCGGCAGCCAAAAGCCCGAATCACAGAGAAGTCGTGGTTTCCAAGGGCGATACCCTCTCGACGCTGTTCGAGAAGGTGGGCCTTCCACCGGCCACCGTTCATGAAGTCATCGCCAGCGACAAGCAAGCCAGGCAGTTCAGCCAGCTCAAGAACGGTCAGGTTCTGCAGTTCGAGCTTTCGCCTGAGGGCAACCTCAAGCAATTGCACAGCAAGCTCAACGATCTGGAGAGCATCAGTCTCTCGCGCACCGACAAGGGCTACACCTTCACGCGTGACGTCAGCAAACCGAACGTCCGCACGGCCTACGTTCACGGGATCATCAGCAACTCATTGTCGCAATCGGCACAGCGCGCAGGCCTGAGCCACAGCATGACCATGGACATGGCCAATATCTTTGGCTACGACGTGGATTTCGCTCAGGACATTCGCAAGGGTGACGAATTCGACGTCATTTACGAGCAGAAGGTCGTCAACGGCAAGACGGTCGGCACTGGCAACATTCTCTCGGCGCGCTTCACCAACCGCGGCAAAACCTACACCGCTGTTCGCTACACCAACAAGCAAGGCAACACCAATTACTACACGGCCGATGGCAACAGCATGCGCAAGGCGTTCATTCGCACGCCTGTCGAGTTCGCGCGCATCAGCTCGATGTTTTCCATGGGACGCAAGCACCCGATCCTGAACAAGATCCGCGCGCACAAAGGCATCGACTATGCCGCGCCGCGTGGCACGCCGATCAAGGCGACCGGTGACGGCAAGGTCATTCTGGCCGGGCGTCGTGGCGGCTACGGCAACACGGTCATCATTCAGCACGGCGAAACCTATCGCACGCTGTACGGCCATATGCAGGGCTTCGCCAAAGGCATTCAAAACGGGTCGAACGTCAAGCAAGGTCAAGTCATCGGCTATATTGGAACGACCGGCCTGTCGACAGGTCCGCATGTACATTATGAGTTCCAGGTAAATGGCGTTCACGTTGACCCGTTGGGGCAGAAGCTGCCGATGGCCGACCCGATCGCCAAGTCCGAAAAACAGCGGTTCATGCAAGAAAGCCAACCTCTGATGGCGCGCATGGACCAGGAAAAGGCCACCATGCTGGCCTCGAGTAAGCGCTGACCCATGACTTTATATGTAGGTGTAATGTCCGGAAGCAGTCTTGATGGACTCGACTTCGCCCTCGTTGAACAGGATGACCGACCACGTCTGCTCGGCACCTATTACATTCCTATGCCGGATGATCTGCGCGCCGAGCTTCTGGGCCTTTGTGCCAGCGGTCCGGATGAACTGGCGCGCGCAGGTATTGCGGAGCAGAAATGGGTTCGCCTGGCAGCCCAGGGCGTTCATGCCCTGCTGGACCAGCAGAACGTACTTGCCGGCGAGATCCGCGCCATCGGCAGCCACGGTCAGACCATTCGCCACGAGCCGGCGCGTGGTTTTACCGTGCAGATCGGCAACCCTGCCCTGCTGGCAGAGCTGACCGGGATTACTGTCGTCAGTGACTTCCGCAAGCGCGACATCGCCGCAGGCGGTCAGGGTGCTCCCCTGGTCCCCGCTTTTCATGAAGCACTGTTCGATGACAACAAGGACTATCGCGCCGTCCTGAACGTCGGCGGATTCAGCAACCTCAGCCTGATCGAGATCGACAAGCCGGTTTCAGGCTTCGACTCGGGGCCGGGCAACGTGCTGCTCGACGCCTGGATTCAAGCCCAGCGCGGCCTGAGCTATGACAAGGATGGGGCTTGGGGCGAGAGCGGGACGGTTAACGCCGACTTGCTGAAGTCCATGCTCAGTGACCAGTTCTTCCAGACCAAAGGCCCGAAGAGTACCGGACGCGAGGTATTCAACCTGGGTTGGGTTCACCATCACATGTTTCAGCTGCCAACGCTGAAACCTGAGGATGTGCAGGCGACATTGCTGGAGGTGACGGCGCTGAGCATCACCGAGTCTCTCCAATCGGCTCAGGCACAGACCAAAGAACTGCTGGTGTGTGGCGGCGGTGCGCACAACAAGGCGCTGATGAAAAGACTGGCTGCACTGCTGCCAGACACGAAGGTCTCCAGCACTGCGGAATTCGGTGTCGACCCTGACTGGGTCGAGGCGATGGCCTTTGCCTGGCTTGCGCATTGTGCGCTGGAAAGCGTGCCGGCCAACCGCCCAAGCGTCACCGGCGCTGCGGGACTGCGTGTACTCGGTGCGATCTATCCTGCGTAGCCGATACGCTGCACCCCGAAATACAAAACGCCGCGCATAAGCGCGGCGTTTTCGTTTGCAGCGTATGACTCAGATGGAGAACGACGATCCGCAACCACAGGTGGTGGCGGCGTTCGGGTTCTTGATCACGAAGCGAGAACCTTCGAGACCTTCCTGATAGTCCACTTCAGCGCCTGCCAGATACTGGAAGCTCATCGGATCGACGACCAGGCTGACGCCCTCGCGCTCGACAATGGTGTCGTCGTCGGCCACATCTTCATCGAATGTGAAGCCATATTGAAAGCCGGAACAGCCCCCGCCGGTCACGAATACACGCAACTTCAGGCGGTCATTACCCTCTTCGTCGACGAGGGTCTTCACTTTGTGCGCAGCACCGTGAGTGAATTCCAAAGCCACTGGAGTGAAGGTTTCAACGCTCATGCTCAAAGTCTCCCGGCGCTAAGCCGTCATAATGCGTAATGCGCGCATTATCCGCTTGTCCTAGAAAATTGGTCAACTATTCTGACGGCAGCGAGTAGCTTCAAGCGATAAGCTGCAAGCTAAAAGCATCATGTGCGCCTTCCAACTTGCAGCCTGAAGCTCGCCGCTGGCGGCTGCCTTAAGGCAGCATTCCGGCGTGCGACAGGCCCATGCGCTCGTCCAGTTCAAACATGATGTTCATGTTCTGCACAGCCTGACCCGACGCGCCTTTGACCAGGTTGTCGATGACCGAGAGCACCACGACCAGATCGCCGTCCTGTGGACGATGCACTGCGATGCGGCAGACGTTGGCGCCGCGCACGCTGCGGGTCTCCGGGTGACTTCCGGCTGGCATGACGTCGACGAAAGGCTCGTTCGCGTAGCGCTTTTCGAACAACGCCTGCAGGTCGACCGACTTGTCCACAACGGTCGAATACAAGGTGGCATGGATGCCGCGAATCATCGGCGTCAAATGCGGGACAAACGTCAGGCCGATGTCTCCGCCCGCGGCACGGCGCAGTCCCTGACTGATCTCGGGAAGATGGCGGTGACCTTTTACCGCGTAAGCCTTGAAGCTCTCGCTGGTTTCCGAGTACAACGAACCCACGCTGGCGCCGCGGCCTGCGCCACTGACGCCGGATTTGCAGTCGGCGATCAGGCGGGTCGGATCGGCAAGCCCTGCTTCGAGCAATGGCAGGAAACCCAACTGCGTCGCGGTCGGGTAGCATCCAGGAACGGCGATCAGGCGAGCGCCCTTGATTTTTTCGCGGTTGACTTCTGGCAGCCCGTAAACGGCCTCGTCCAGCAGCTCCGGTGCGCCGTGCGGCTGGTTGTACCACTTGGCCCACTCCACAGGATCCTGCAGACGGAAGTCGGCGGACAGATCGATCACCTTGGTGCCGGCCGCCAGCAGTTCGCCTGCCAAGGCGTGGGCCACCCCGTGGGGCGTGGCGAAGAACACCACATCACAGGCGCCGAGGACCTTGACGTCCGGAACGCTGAACGCCAGGCCGTCATAGTGGCCGCGCAGGTTCGGGTACATGTCGGCGACTGGAAGGCCCGCCTCGGAGCGCGAAGTGATCGCTACCACTTCTGCTTCTGGATGTTGCGCCAACAGACGCAGCAACTCGACGCCGGTGTAACCCGTGCCGCCGACGATACCGACCTTGACCATAATCTGCCCTCAACGAAACCACTGGAAAGCCGCTGATAATATGGGCCCGTCGCCTGCGGGACAACCGTGAACGTGACGTACGGGCGTTCAAGCCACTACTATTTGCGCCACCGTGATCCTGGAAAAAACCAAAAATGCTCTACCTCTGGATAAAAGCGCTGCATATTGTTTCGATCGTCTGCTGGTTCGCAGGCTTGTTCTACCTTCCGCGACTGTTCGTCTATCACGCGATGAGCGAGGACAGCGTCAGCCGCGAGCGCTTCTGCACCATGGAGCGCAAGCTCTACCGGGGCATCATGGGCCCGGCGATGATTGCAACGCTGGTGTTCGGCATCTGGCTCATCACGCTCACCCCCGGATTTCTCCAGCAAGGCTGGATGCACGCCAAACTCACGCTGGTGGTCCTGCTGATCGGCTATCACCATGTCTGTGGCGCACAGGTCAAACGCTTTGCCCGCGGAGAAAACGGCCGCAGCCATGTTTTCTATCGCTGGTTCAACGAAATCCCTGTATTGATTCTTCTGGCTATCGTCATTCTGGTGGTCGTCAAGCCGTTCTGATTGCAGCCCTTCGAGTCGCATTTCACTCAAGACAAGGAAGCCGCGTATGGCCGAACACTTCAAGATCGTTTTCGAGGGGCAGCTGCGGCCCGGTGTAGAGCTGGAAACCGCGCGTCTTAATCTAGCCCAGTTGTTCAAGAGCGACGTGTCTGGCATAGACCGCCTGTTCGCGACCCGGCCGGTGACGGTCAAGCGCGGCCTTACTCAGGACGATGCGCAGCGTTATCTGAAAGCGCTGAACGATGCGGGCGTGGAAGGCCGGATCGAGCCCGAAGAACCCTTGACCTTGAGTCTTGATGAGGTCGAGCAGGCCACGCCGCAGACACCGGCCTTCGAACCCGCCGTTTCGCCCTACGCGCCACCTCGAGCATCGGCTACCCAGGACTGGCCGGATGTCGGCGCGCTCAAAGTGTTCAGCGTACAAGGCCGGATCGGCCGCTTGCGCTATCTGGCGTGGAGCATGGTGCTGGTTCTGGTGGCCATGGTCATCAGCGGCGTCTGCTTCGCGATACTGAGTGTGTCGCTGATTGCCGGCGGCCTGCTTGGCACCATCGCCCTCGTGGCGGTGATCGTGGTGTGCATCCAGATTGGCGCGCAACGCCTGCATGATGCCGGCTGGTCGGCGTGGCTGCTGTTGCTCTATCTGGTGCCCATCATCGGCACGTTCTTTCCCCTCTTGCTGATCGCTATTCCCGGCAATGCCGGCCCGAACGCGTATGGTCCGCCGCCGCCTCCCAACAACCGAGGGGTCAAGATTCTTGCGACGCTGTGGCTGCTGGTCCTTGCTCTGGTGTTCATCGGCGGGGTCAGAGACGGTTTCCAGAGCATTCAGGACGAAGTAGAGGCAACCACTGGCGATTACGAGCAGTCTCTGCCTTATGACGACGATGACGCAGCGCAACCTGAGGTACCCGTTGATCCTGCAGATATTGGTGACTCTTCGGACAACGAAGACGACCAATAACCTACTGGCAGCAAGGAAGCTGTCTCAACACTCGCGACATCCTGACTGGAGAATCGCATGACCCGTTACGCCCTGGTCACAGGTGCATCCAGCGGCATTGGCCTGGCCCTGGCCGAAGCGTTGGCCCGCCGAGGCCGCAACCTCATTCTGGTCGCTCGCCACCGGGACATGCTGGAAAGCATCGCTATCGAGTTCACTCAGCGCTTCGGCGTCGAGGTCCTGTTCCGTGCCTGCGATCTGGGGGAGCCACTGCGCCTGTCGGGATTTCTGCTGGAGCTCGAAGAAGGCGAGCGGCAGATCGACCTGTTGGTGAACTGCGCGGGAATTGGCAACAGCGGCCCGTTTCTGGCGCAAGAATGGGCGCAGGAGCAGGACCTGCTGGACCTCAACGTGCTGGCATTGACGCGCCTGTGCCACACCGTTGGCAATCTGATGGCCGTTCAGGGTGGCGGGCAGATTCTCAATGTCGCGTCGATCATGGGCTTTCAACCCGGCCCGTGGATGAGCACCTATGCTGCCAGTAAGGCCTACGTCCTGCATTTTTCCGAAGGCCTGCGCGAAGAGCTGAAAAAGACCGGCGTGAAGATTTCAGTCTTGTGCCCGGGGCCGACCCGAACGTCGTTTTTCCGCACCGCGCAGCTGAGCGCTGATAAATTCACCGACGACAAGACCATGACGGCGGAAGAGATCGCGCTGTGTACCGTTCGCGCACTCGACAGGAACCGCGCAGTGATCATTCCAGGCTGGCGCAACCGGTTCATAACCCGCTTGCCTCGCCTCACCGGCCGTTGGATGACGCGGAAAATCTGGGGATCGCTGCTCAAGTCACGCACCTCAGCCTGATCAACCAAGCGCTACAAACGACTGGGCGCAGCGCGACTCGCTCAGTACACTCGGTTCATTCCCCCAGAAACGGAGAAACAAGGCTGTGGAAACTCTGTTCACCAAGATCATCAACCGGGAGATACCGGCCAAGATCATCTACGAAGATGATCAGGTGCTGGCGTTTCACGATATCGCCCCTCAGGCGCCGGTGCATTTTCTGGTTATCCCGAAAAAGCCGATCCGCACCCTCAACGACGTCACCGAAGAAGATAAAGGCCTGTTGGGCCACATCCTCTTTACCGCGCAGCGTCTGGCGAAAGAGCAAGGCTGCGAGGACGGTTTTCGCGTGGTGATGAATACCAACGAGAAAGGTGGCCAGACCGTCTATCACATTCACATGCATGTGCTGGGCAAGCGCCAGATGACCTGGCCGCCGGGCTGAGTCGCGATATCAATGAGTTACGCCCGCCGAGTGTCTGGCATGCACCTCGGCGGGCTGACGCAGAACAAGCCTCGCCACATCGATTGAGGTAGACTGGCCGCCGTGGATTCATCCGGAGGTGCCCATGGCTACCGAACGTCACTACTCCCCTATCGATCGTTTTCTACTTCAGGCCGATGCCGCGATGAAGACGCTGCTGCCTGCCAGCGCGCATTCCCATCGCCCCTCGCCTGCCATCGTCCAGCCCGACACCAAGATGAGCGAGACCGACACCCGACACGTTGCCGGCCTGATGCGCATCAACCATACCGGCGAAGTGTGCGCCCAGGCGCTGTATCAGGGTCAGGCGCTGACGGCGAAGTTGCCCCACGTGCGCAAGGCGATGGAGCATGCGGCTGAAGAAGAAATCGACCATCTGGTGTGGTGCGAGCAACGCATTCATCAGCTGGGCAGCCATACCAGCGTGCTCAACCCTGTTTTCTACGGTATGTCGTTCGGGATCGGTGCAGTCGCCGGCCTGATCAGCGACCGTGTGAGTCTTGGCTTCGTCGCAGCGACCGAAGATCAGGTGTGCAAGCATTTGAACGAGCATCTGGAACAACTGCCAATTGAGGATGAAAAATCCCGGGCGATTCTTGAGCAGATGCGTGCCGACGAAGAGCAACATGCCGAGGGTGCCATTCAGGCGGGCGGCTTCCGCTTTCCGGCACCGGTCAAATTTGGCATGAGCCTGCTGGCCAAGGTCATGACCAAGAGTACGTATCGGATCTGATGATCCGGGATTGATGTTGTTGGACACAAAAAAGGCGCCTCGATCGGCGCCTTTTTTGTTTATGCGGTTAGTCTTCAGACCGGCATGTTGCGGCCGTAGAAGATTTCCAGCATTTCGTGCTTCACGCGGCCAGTGACCTGTTCGCGCTGCTCCGGCGAAAGGTTGCTGGTCGCATCGCCGAACAGGTAGTTATCCAGTTCGAACTGCTTGAGCAGCATCTTGGTGTGGAACAGGTTTTCCTGATACACGTTCACGTCAGTCATCTGGTAGCTGTCGCGGGTGTCTTCGGAGAGGTAGTTCTGGATCGAGTTGATCTCGTGATCGATGAAGTGCTTCTTGCCTTCTACGTCACGGGTGAAGCCGCGCACGCGATAGTCGACGGTGACGATGTCGGACTCGAACTTGTGAATCAGGTAGTTCAGCGCTTTGAGCGGAGAAATCACGCCGCAGGTCGAAACGTCGATGTCCACACGGAACGTCGCAATGCCGTCGACCGGGTGAATCTCGGGATAGGTGTGAACCGTGATGTGGCTCTTGTCCAGGTGCGCAAGGATAGTCTCCGGCAACGGACCTGGGGATTCTTCGATCTGGCTGTCGGTTGGCGTAACCGGTTGCTCGGAGATCAAGATCGTGACACTGGCGCCTTGTGGGTCGTAGTCCTGACGGGCGATGTTCAGGATGTTCGCGCCAATGATATCGACAACATCAGTGAGAATCCGCGTCAGGCGCTCAGCGTCGTACACGCTGTTGATGTACTCGACGTAGGCCTGCTGATCCTGCGGGGTTTCCGCATAGCAGATGTCATAGATGTTGAAGCTCAAGGTCTTAGTCAGGTTATTGAACCCGTGGAGCTTGAGTTTGCTTTTCACCGTTAAAAACTCTCTATATGGGTGCGGCCCAGGCCGCGTGATCAAGCATGCCCGTCAACTGAGCCCGGCTCAGCTGCGTAGGACGGTTAACACCTCTTCGCGTTGGCGATTTTGGTTGTCTGGTCGGAGGCGAGCCAGGAAGGTCCCGGCAGTCGCGCCCTGAAAAAGGGGCGCATTATGCAGACGTCAGAAGTCGCATGCCATAGCCTGCGCCGCTTTTATGAAAATTGGGCGTTGATCAGCCCAGCTCGATGATTTCGTAATCGTGGGTAATTTCCACGCCTGCGTTGCCGAGCATGATCGACGCGGAACAGTATTTCTCGGCCGACAGTTCGATGGCCCGCTTGACCTGAGTCTCTCTCAGACCGCGGCCCTTGACGACGAAATGCAGGTGGATCTTCGTGAACACTTTCGGATCCTCGGTCGCGCGCTCGGCTTCAAGGAACGCTTCGCAGCTTTCGATCGGCTGGCGTGCTTTCTTCAGGATGCTGACCACGTCGAAGTTGCTGCAGCCACCCAGACCGATCAGCACCATCTCCATAGGGCGCACGCCCAGATTGCGACCGCCGCTTTCCGGCGGACCATCCATGACAACCACGTGACCGCTGCCGGATTCGCCAAGAAACATGGCCTCACCCGCCCATTGAATACGCGCTTTCATCGCCAGGACTCCCATGCTAGAAAAAAGGCGGCCAGCTTAGCACAGGGCCGCGATGTCGCAGCGTCGACCGGAAATGCCGATCCGCGACAGAAACGTAGGAAATTTCGGAAAAAATGGCAATTTGCCGCTGTGGAACTGTGTCAAATCGGAAATACTGCCGATACCTATAAGAATGCCTCCGGGCGCAGTTTTTTACGGGATACAGCCATGGTCGCCATGACCCCTCCGAACAAGTTGAAAATCGCCGACAAGCTTCTCCCCTACGCACAACGGAGGCGATGCCCAGCCAAAAGCAACATCATCTGTGCCGGAGAGCAGTCGGAGTCGCTGTACCTGATTATCAAGGGTTCGGTGACGATCCTGATCGAGGATAACGAAGGCCGGGAGATGATCGTTGCCTACCTCAACAGCGGCGATTTCTTCGGCGAACTGGGACTTTTCCAGCAAGCGCCGAGCGGCTCACAGCGAAGCGCATGGGTGCGCGCCAAAACGGAATGCGAAGTGGCCGAGATCAGCTACGCCAAATTCCGCGAGCTGAGTCAGCACGATCCCGAATTGATGTACGCCATAGGCGGACAAATGGCGGAGCGTTTGCGCAATACCACGCGCAAAGTGGGCGACCTGGCGTTTCTGGACGTGACCGGTCGCGTTGCGCGCAGCCTGCTGGACCTGTGCAAGCAACCGGACGCGATGACCCACCCCGACGGCATGCAGATCAAAATCACCCGCCAGGAAATCGGCCGGATCGTCGGGTGCTCGCGGGAAATGGTCGGGCGGGTGCTCAAGTCACTGGAAGAACAGAATCTGGTGCATGTGCGCGGCAAGACGATGGTGGTGTTTGGCACGCGTTGAATTCGCGAGCTGCAGAGGCAAGTTTCAGAGCTGAGCGAACATGCGTGCGTACCGGTCGCTTAAACGGGAGACGAAATCCGGCGCGGCGAACAGCTCGTGCAACGCTATATGACTGTCCGCTCGGCATCGCTGCTCCAGATCACACATCTGGTTGAAGCGGTTGACGGCATTCACCATCTCCAGCCGCTCGTTGTCGAGCAGCATTGCACCATGAGCCAAAACCACGGGCCGCTGACCGCCCTGGCTCTGGCGCCAGCGCTGAGCCGTACCGACCATTTTGCGACCGCTGAGGTTAACGTTGAATCGACCGTCGCAGAACGCACCATCTACCTCGCCGAGAGACGCCTCGCCGCCCAGTTCCGTCAACACATCGAGCATCGGCTGACACAAGCGCATGTAAGCTTTTTCAATGCGGTCGCGATCCAGGTCGGATTTGGGCTGAACGTAGACGAGCGCCACGTTTACCGTGGCCGGAGACTGCGGAACCGGTTCGCCGCCGCTTTCGCGCAGCAAAATGGGCCAGCCGATATCAGACAGGGTTTCGCTGGCTTCCGTGAAACCGCCTGATCGACTGAGGCGGCGCGGCATCACCAAGGCGTGATCGGACGGCCGCCAGAACAACAACCCGTAATCGGCATCTCCCGCGCAGACCGAAGCCAGCAAGTCCTGCTCGGCCTTGAGCCCCTCTTCTACGCCGATGTCGATCACCTGAGCGGTCATGTTGCCTCCAACCTGAATGTGCCAATGCCTCTGTAGGAGCGGGCGGGCATTCGACGAGGCCATTGCCGTCAACCTCGTCAGCACCTGAAGCTCAGGCGGGTGCCAGTACGATTTTTCCTGCAGATAGAGCGGTATGGATCGTGTTCAATCCAGGGAGCTGGATTTGATCGCAGTGCCTTTTTCAGGGAAAAACAGGCGCTGCAACTCCACACCCGGTTTTTCAGCGCGCATGAATGCCTCGCCGACCAGGAACGAATACACCTCGTTGATCTCCATCAGCTCGACATCGGCGCGGTTGAGGATCCCGCTTTCGGTGACCACCAGGCGATCGCGCGGAATACGCGGCAACAGATCGAGCGTGGTTTCCAGGCTGACCTCAAAGGTGTGCAGGTTGCGGTTGTTGATGCCGACAAGCGGCGTGTCCAGGGTTTTCAGCGCACGCTCCAGCTCATCGCCATCGTGAACTTCGACCAGGACGTCGAGGTTGTTGGCTTTGGCGACCGCTGCCAATTCGGCCATCTTCACGTCATCCAGCGCCGACACGATCAGCAGGATGCAGTCGGCGCCCAAAGCTCGAGCTTCGACGATCTGGTAAGGATCGATCATGAAATCCTTGCGGATCACCGGCAGCTTGCAGGCACCGCGCGCTTCTTTCAGATAGGCATCGGCGCCCTGAAAGAAGTCGATATCGGTCAGCACCGAAAGGCAGGTTGCGCCGCCGGCTTCATAACTTCTGGCGATTTCGGCCGGCTGGAAGTTTTCCCGGATCACGCCTTTGCTCGGCGAAGCTTTTTTGATCTCGGCAATCACGGCCGGTTGCTTTCGCTTGGCCTGCTCGATCAACGCCGCGGCGAACCCACGCGGCGCATCGGCTGTGGCGACCAGCGTCTCCAGCTCGGAAAGACTGACGCTGGCGCGTCGTGCAGCCACTTCTTCGGCCTTGCGGGCGAGAATCTTTTCCAACACCGTCGGCACGCTCATCCTTCGTTCTCCTGCTTGAATACCGCGGTAAAAGCACCCAACTCTTCCAGCTTTTCGCGGGCAAGGCCCGTGTGCAGTGCGTCATGTGCAAGTGCCACGCCTTCTTTCAACGAAGAGGCATGATCTGCAGCATAGAGCGCGGCGCCTGCATTGAGCACTATCATTTCGGCGGCTTTCTGCCCGTGCTCGGTCTTGCGACGCCCCAATGCGTCGCGGATCAGTTCCAGCGACTGCGCCGGGCTGTCGACCACCAACCCGAACAAACTCTGGCTTTTCATGCCCAGATCTTCGGGTTGTACAGAATATTCGGTCACTTCACCGTTCTTCAGTTCCGCGACGAACGTCGGCGCGGCAAGGCTGAACTCGTCCAGACCATCCTGAGAGTGCACGACCAGCACATGTTTGCTGCCCAGCCGCAGCATGACTTCGGCCAGAGGCCGACACAGCGCCTGGCTGAACACGCCGATCACCTGATGCTTCACGCCTGCGGGGTTGGTCATCGGGCCGAGCATGTTGAACAGTGTGCGCAGGCCCAGCTCTTTGCGCGGGCCGGCGGCATGCTTCATCGCGCCGTGATGCGTCTGCGCGAACATGAAACCAATGCCTACGCTGTCGATGCAGCGCGCGACCTGTACCGGCGTCAGGTTGAGGTAGACACCGGCCGCTTCGAGCAGATCGGCACTGCCGCTCTTGCCCGATACCGCCCGGTTGCCGTGCTTGGCAACGGTGCAACCCGCCGCCGCGATGACGAACGACGCGGCTGTCGAGACGTTGAAGATGTTCGCCCCGTCGCCGCCGGTGCCGACGATGTCGACCACGCCATCCAGTGTGCCGAGCTGGACCTTGTCCGCCAGCTCGCGCATGACCGAAACCGCACCGACGATTTCATCGATGCTTTCGCTCTTCATGCGCATGCCCATCAGAAACGCCCCGATCTGCGCCTGCGTGCACTGCCCGGTCATGATTTCGCGCATGACGTCGCGCATTTCATCGGTGCTCAGGTCCAGGTGGTTAACGACACGGCCCAGCGCCGTTTTTATATCCATAGCCATTTCGAAGTGTCCTTAACCCTGACGAGTGCCGCCGGTCTGCTTGAGGAAGTTGGCGAACAGCTCATGACCCTGCTCGGAGAGGATCGACTCGGGGTGGAACTGCACCCCCTCGACGTTCAACGTTTTGTGGCGCAAGCCCATGATTTCGTCGACCGAGCCGTCTTCCAGCTGAGTCCAGGCCGTCACTTCCAGGCAGTCGGGCAGCGTCTCGCGCTTGACCACCAGCGAGTGGTAACGCGTCACGGTCAATGGATGTTTAAGGCCCTCGAACACGCCTTTGTCTTCGTGGACCAGATCGCTGGTCTTGCCGTGCATTACCTGACGGGCCCGCACCACGTCGCCGCCAAACGCCTGGCCGATGGACTGATGCCCCAGGCAGACGCCCAGGACAGGCAGTTTGCCGGCGAAATGTTTGATGACATCAAGGGACACGCCCGCTTCATTCGGCGTGCAAGGGCCCGGCGAGACGACGATGCGCTCTGGGTTGAGGGCTTCGATTTCGGCAACGGTCAACTCGTCGTTGCGGATCACTTTAACGTCGGCACCCAGTTCACCGAGGTACTGCACGACGTTATAAGTGAAGGAGTCGTAGTTATCGATCATCAGCAGCATGGTGCTTAACCTTTTGAATTACTGACTTCTAACGTGGCCTTCGATTTTCGGTCCACGGTTGTGCACGGTGTGTCGCGGGACGTGGTCCGGCGAGGCGGTGCTGACCGAGGATTCAGAAGGCATATCAATACAGGTCCGGCATGGCCGGCAGGGGAATAGTCAGGCGCGCCAACGCCAACGGGCGTGAGCCTTGATAACGCGCATCAAGAGTTTGCTGACAATCGACACAGGAAAGGTCTCGTTCATACGTTGCCGCACAGTAGCGTACCGACGCATAGGGCGCAATATCACCGTGCCCCGGTGGCGCGGGCCGAGCGCTATTTGGCTGGATTTGGACGTACTGTTCAAGAATCAGATCCGGGATATTGGGCAGGCGCAGAAACCGCACATGAAAAGCGGGCACACGGCCCGCTTTCACCGATCAGAACATCACGCCTCGGGCGTTTGTTCTGCCAACGCCACGGCGCGGAACATCGCGCGGCGTTTGTTCAGGGTTTCTTCCCACTCAAGCGCCGGCACCGAATCAGCGACAATACCGCCACCGGCCTGCACGTGCAGTTCGCCGTTCTTTATCACGGCAGTACGGATGGCAATCGCCGTGTCCATGTTGCCGTTCCAGGCGAAGTACCCCACCGCGCCGCCGTACACGCCGCGTTTGACCGGTTCCAGCTCGTCGATGATTTCCATCGCGCGAATCTTCGGCGCGCCGGACAGCGTGCCCGCCGGCAGAATGGCGCGCAGCGCGTCCATCGCCGTCAGCCCGCTTTTCAGCTGGCCGGTCACGTTGGAGACGATGTGCATGACGTTGGAATAACGCTCGATGACCATCTTCTCGGTGAGTTTCACCGAGCCGACTTCCGAGACGCGCCCGGTGTCGTTGCGGCCCAGGTCGATCAGCATCAGGTGTTCGGCGATCTCTTTATCGTCGGACAACAGGTCGACTTCCAGCGCGTGGTCGGCTTCCTCGGTCGCGCCGCGGGGACGCGTACCGGCGATCGGACGCACGGTGATCAGGTTGTCTTCGACGCGCACCAGCACTTCCGGCGAACTGCCGACAACGTGGAAGTCGCCGAAGTTGAAGAAGTACATGTACGGCGTCGGGTTGAAGCAACGCAGCGCGCGGTAGAGGTCGATCGGTGCAGCCTTGAAATCGATGGACATGCGCTGGGAGGGCACGACCTGCATGCAGTCGCCCGCCAGGATGTACTCCTTGATGGTGTCGACGGCTTTTTCGTAATCCGCTTGAGTGAAGCTCGACCGGAATACCGGATCTGCCGCTTGCGGACGGGTCAGGTCCAGGCCGCGCCGCGGGGTGATGGGCTGACGGAGTTTTTCCATCAGTTGCTCAAGCCGCGCCAGACCGCTCTCATACGCCTGCGGCTGCGCCGGATCGATCAGCACGATGGCGTGCATCTTGCCGGCCAGGTTGTCGAACACCACGACCGCATCGGACACCATCAGCAGGATATCCGGGACACCGAGTGGGTCCGGGTTCGGACATTTGCCCAGGCGCGGCTCGACATAGCGTACGCAGTCGTAGCCGAAGTAACCCACCAGACCGCCATTAAAACGAGGCAGGCCGGGAATGGTCGGGACGTTGTAACGGGCTTTGAAGGTTTCGACGAACGCCAGCGGGTTTTCGGTTTCGAGCGTTTCGATTTCGACGCCATCGTGGGTGACGCTGATCCTGTGATCGTATGCGCGCATCACGGTGCGGCATGGCAGCCCGATGATCGAGTAACGGCCCCACTTCTCGCCGCCCTGCACCGACTCCAGCAGATAGGAGTTCGGCTCGTCGGCGAGTTTGAGGTAGATCGACAGCGGCGTGTCGAAGTCGGCCAGGGTTTCGTGGGCAAGCGGAATGCGGTTGTAGCCGTCAGCGGCCAAACGCAGGAATTCTTCGCGGGTCATGTCAGCCTCGTGGTCTGAGGGTAAAACGGTCAGGTGTGCAAACGCGCCGGAGGGTCCGGCCAGATTCCAGTCAGGCGCGCCAACGCCAGCGGGCCAGGGCCTTGATGACTTTCATCCAGAGTTTGCGAGTGACCACCACGATGGATTCTCTAAAGGAGGGGGGTTGAACGTCGGGCAACGTTATCTCAGCCCCAAGATCTAAGCAACCGGGAATCAGTTTGCGCAAATCGTCGATCACCAGCGCCGGTGATTCCTCGGCAATCGGGCGACCGTGGTTGTAGCCATAGCTCATTGCAACACAGGCTACACCGGCCGCTTTCGCCGCCTGGACATCGTTACGCGAGTCACCGACAAACAGCGATTGCGAGCCCGGAACACCGGCCATTTTCATGACGAAGAACAACGCGGCGGGATCGGGCTTCTGCTGTGGCAGCGTATCGCCGCCAACGATCCAGCGGAAAAAACGCCCCAGCTTCATGTCATCGAGCAGCGGCGCCACGAAGCGCTCGGGCTTGTTGGTGATCAGGGCCATTTCGACGCCCTTTTTCTGCAACCACTTGAGGGTCTCGCGCACGCCGGGGTAAACCTTGGTCAACGCATGGTTCTCGCCGTAGGCTTCCATAAAGATGGCCAGTGCCGCGTCAGTGGATGCCTCGTCGACGCCTGAGTGGTCCATGTCGTTGGCCAGCGCGCGTCGTACCAGCACGCGCACGCCGTTACCGATCCAGTTGCGAACGCGCTCGATGCCCGCCGGAGCATGCCCGAGCTGAATCAGAGTCTTGTCCACGGCTGCGGCCAGATCCGGCACCGAGTCGACGAGTGTGCCGTCCAGATCGAACATGATCAGCTTGGGCAGACGACCCGGGAACAGCTGCTCGAAGCCGCTCATCAACGAGCCAGCGCCAGTTCTGCACGCATTTTCTCAATGACTTCCCGGTAGTCGGGCGCATTGAAGATGGCGGAGCCGGCAACAAACGTATCGGCGCCGGCAGCGGCGATTTCACGGATGTTGTTGACGTTGACGCCGCCGTCGATCTCAAGGCGGATGTCACGACCGGAGGCATCGATGAGCGCGCGGGCTTCGCGCAGCTTGTTGAGCGTACCGGGAATGAATTTCTGACCGCCGAAACCCGGGTTGACGCTCATGAGCAGGATCATGTCGACCTTGTCCATGACGTATTCGAGCAGGTTCAGCGGAGTCGCCGGGTTGAACACCAGGCCGGACTTGCAGCCGCCTTCGCGGATCAGTTGCAAGGAGCGGTCGATGTGCTGGGTCGCTTCCGGGTGAAAGGTGATGTAGGTGGCGCCCGCGTCGACGAAGTCGCCGATGATACGGTCAACCGGGCTGACCATCAGGTGCACGTCGATGGGCGCGGTGATGCCGTACTTGCGCAGCGCTGCACACACCATCGGGCCGATGGTCAGGTTGGGGACGTAGTGGTTGTCCATGACATCGAAGTGGACGATGTCGGCACCGGCGGCCAGGACATTGTCGACTTCCTCACCCAGACGGGCGAAATCGGCGGACAGAATCGACGGAGCAATTGCGAAGGGCTGCATGACGCACCTTTTATGAGCGAAATCACGGTGGCGCGCATTGTACTCCAAGAGTTTGAAACGTGCGTCGCGTGGCGGATGAATGCGGTGTCAGGTGCAAGCAATCCGGCCCGGTACATAGAAACTGTGGGGGTGAGCTCGCTCACGAACGCTGAGTGCCAACCACTGCATCTCTGCAGCATGCACTGGCGTCTTCCCGGCTGAAGCCGATCCTACAGACGCTGCATGTTTTCCGTAGGACCGGCTTCAGCCGGGAAGGCGTCGGGGATTACGCCATTGACAGGAGGGGCTTTAAAGACAGTTGGCTCACGCCTACAGTGGATCAGCGTCGAGCCATTGCTGCATGCCCGACGCCGGCACTTTATGGAATCAGTCGACCAGCGCTTCTTCCATCATGCGCACAGGCGTGGTGGCGGGTTCAGGCTCAGCCCCTTTGAGGTCTTTGCTGAACGTCCCGTCCACCTCGCCTTTGAAGAAGTTCTTGCCGTAGATCAGCAGGCAGAGCACGACGCCAATGCCGAACGCCCAGCTCGCCCCTTTGATCGCCAGCACCGCGCCGATTACCCCGGCAATGCCCAGGTCGCGCTGGCTGCGGGCTTCGAGAATGCCCAGGCGCACGCTCACATAACCCTGAATCAACAGGGTCAGCGACAATGCGACGCCCAGGATCGGCTGGACCAGCGTCACCACCGGCAGCAACAGCAGACCGGTATTGGTGCCCCAACGGAAAGACCCCACGCCACCGATGATCGATTGCATGGCCTTGGGGCCGCCTTTGAAACGCTCGATGACGACAACCAGCATCGCTGCCCATTTCGGGCCACACATGGCGACATCCGGCCCGAAGATGCTCATGAAGGCGTTTCGAGCGCCGAAAATCAGGTGCGCGCGATCCGGGTTGTAATCCACCACCTCATCGGTGCGAACGGTTTCTGCCTCATCGAGCAGCGATTTGGCACTCAGCACGTCACCAAAAACGATGATGTAAACCGCCAGCATGGTTGGCAGCGCGGAAATGAACATCGACAGCGGCGGCATGCCCAGACCGAACACGGTGTAGTCATGCCACAGTCCGGCGAAGTCTGGCTTGCTGATGCCCCACTGAATCGTCGGCCAGGGCGCTTCGCCAAAGAGCGGCGCGATCACCACGGCCAGCAGGATGATCGGCAGAATCCCGAGCTTGGCGAAATTCCACCAGAAGCGGTTGCGCTGTTTGAGGTCGTTGAAGTGCTGAGAGAAGATCAGATAGAAGGCGATGCCCACCGCGATCGAGATGGTCCAGGGCAGGACATTAAATTTGCCGCCCACCTGAAACACCGCGATCACCGCGCTCAGGCCGGCACCCACGATGATCCCGGACTTGATCGCGGACGGCACGTATTCAACCACCTTCTTCGCCATACCCGTCGCACCGAGCGCAATCGAAAAAACGCCCAGCATCAACTGAAACGCGATCAGCGCATGGACACGCTCCGGGCCCATCGGGAACTGCGCGCAGTACGCCATCAGCAAAGGCACGGCTGGCGTGATCCATCCCGGCACCGTCGGATCGCCGAGTAAATGGTGTGTGAGATAAAGCAGCCCGTTGAGCATGACCACCGCCAGCGCGACCTCGAACGGCATGCCCAGCAGCTCGGTCATCAGCGGGATGGCCGCCAGATCCACGGCGCACATCAGCAGGCCCTGGAGGTAATCCGGCATCTCGAATTTGTAGTGAATGAACGGCAACCGCACCTTGAAAGGGCCGAGCGGGATGTACGGGCTTTCGCTCCGCGCCTGGGGAGTGTTGGACATATGTGCACCTGTCTTATTGGTCTTATTTGTGGGTCTTGCAGCGGCGACGCCAGAACATTCGCAGCTCGGGCATCGCGGTTCGCGTCGATCAGTAGGCGGCGCGGTAGATTTTTTCGATATCGCCAGCGGTGAGCTTGCGCGGGTTATTGCGCATCAGACGGTCGATCTTGCTGGCCTCTTCGGCCATTGCAGGAATCGCGTCTTCGGGCACATTGAAGCTGCGCATGCCGGACGGAATGTCCACTGCGGCGCACAGGTCGGCCATGGCTTTGACGGCCTGATCCGCTGCCCCTTTATCGCTCAGATGGGCGACGCGCACGCCCATGGCCTCAGCGATATCGCGGAATCGCTCCACGCAAGCCATCTTGTTCCACTCCATGACGTAAGGCAGCAGCAACGCGTTGCTGACGCCGTGGGCAATATTGAAACGCCCGCCCAGCGGATACGCCAACGCATGCACCGCGCCGACGCCCGCATTACCGAACGCCATGCCCGCCATCAGACTCGCGGTTGCCATGTCTTCGCGCGCCTGAAGACTGGCGGGATTGGCGTAGGCCTTGGGCAACGCCTTGGCGATCAGCTTGATAGCGCCCAGCGCGATCGCGTCAGTAATCGGCGACGCATTCACCGACAGATAGGACTCGATGGCATGCACCAGCGCATCGACACCGCTGGCGGCTGTGACGCTGCGCGGGCACGTCAGGGTCATCACCGGGCTGACCAGCGCGACGTCGGGCAACAGATAATCGCTGACGATGCCTTTTTTCAACTGCGCCTGTTTGTCCGAGAAGATCGCCACGTTCGTGACTTCCGAACCGGTGCCCGCTGTTGTCGGAATGGCAATGAGCGGCGGGCCTTTGCGCTTGACCAGGTCGACGCCAAACAGCTCGGTCAACGGACCTTCATGACCGGCGAAAGCGGCCACTCCTTTGGCGATGTCGATGGCGCTGCCGCCCCCAAGGCCGATCAGGCCGTCGTGAGCACCGTCTCGATACGCGCGGGTGCAGTCTTCGACGATGGAGATTTCCGGCTCGGGTTTGACCTGGTCGAAAATGCCATGACGACGGCCGCCCAACTGCGCGAGTGCGAGGTCGACAGTGCCGGACTTGACCAGAATGGCATCGGTCACGATCAGTGGATTATTGACATTGAGGCGAGTCAGCTCGGCGGCGAGTTGCTCGATCGCGGCAGGGCCGGTGATCAGTTTGTTGGCGATTTTGAATGCGCTGATAGCGGAGGCAGAAATGCTCATCGGGCTCGTCCTGTGTGCGTTGTTTTATTGGAAGACGTGCGGGAGGAGATAGCGAAAGCTGTGCCAATCGGCGCAAAGCCCCGTGGTAGAAGGCTTGGCGCGAATCACACGCCGTTCGAAGGGAGATTTGGGGGTCGGTTGCGATCAGTTTTCTGATCGGTTCGGGCGGGCTTGATTGAAATTCTAATCAGAACGCTCCCAGCGCTTCATCTTCTGCACCACGGTCGCCTGGCTGACACCCAGCGCCTTGGCCGCCAATCGGGTGGTCTTGTGCAACTGCAGAGCGGCACGAATGGCAGAACGCTCGGCATTTTCCAGCACTTTGCGCAGCGGCAGACGGCTATCGTCGGTGTTTTGCGGGTCGAGATTGAGGATCTCTTCGGGCAAATCCAGCGCCTCGATGACAGGGCTCTGGCTGGTCACCACAAGGCGCTCGACGATATTGATCAGTTCGCGGATGTTGCCCGGCCAGGTGTACTCGCACATCAGGTCCAGCGCTTCGAGGCTGAACTGCACCTGCCGTTGATAGCGGCCGTTGAACGTCTCGAGGTAGTAATGCAGCAGCGGAGCAATCTCCTCGCTGCGCTCGCGCAACGCCGGAATCTGAATGGGCACGACGTTCAGCCGGTAGTACAGATCCGCACGAAAGCGCCCTTGCGCCACCAACTGCTTGAGGTCGTGATGGGTGGCGCTGATGATGCGCACGTCCACTTCCTTGAGCTCGAGGCCGCCGACCGGAATGAAACGGTTTTCTTCAATGACCTTGAGCAGCTTGACCTGAACCGGCAGCGGCAAGTCTCCGATTTCGTCGAGAAACAAGGTGCCGTGATGTGCCAGCTCCAGAAGACCCCGCTTGCCTTTCGGCCCCGCGCCGGTAAATGCGCCCGGCGCGTAGCCGAACAGTTCGGCTTCGATCAGGTTCTCCGGCAACGCGCCGCAGTTCAGCGCCAGAAAAGGCTCGCTCGACCGCGCGCTGGTGTTGTGAATGAACTGGGCGACGAGGGTTTTACCGACACCGGTTTCACCTTGCAGCAGGACTTTCACGTCGCTGCTGGCCACCTGACGCGCCAGCGCAAAAACCCGGCCGGAGACTTCCTGATCCGCCATGAGCGGTGAGTGCAAGAGATTGTGGCGCTGACCGGCATGCAGCTTGGCGGTGCTGTTGCGCAGTTGCTTGAGCTGCTGAAGTTCGTCGCGCTCATGCTTCATGCGCAGCAGCTCGGTCATGTCGCGGACGGTGCTGACGACGTAGGAAATCCGGTGGTCGTTGTCGAGAATCGGCGTGGCGCTGACCAAGAGTTTTTTACCTTGGCTCAGGCTCTGCATCACCGACACCGGGCGCCCTTCCTGCAAAACGCGCAATGACGCGGACTGCGAAATCACGCCCTCCTTGACCAACTCCTGCATGGGCCGTCCGATCAGAGCGGCGCCGCTCAGCCCGGTCAGGCGCTCATATGCGTGATTGACCTTGAGCGTCTTGCCGTCGCCGTCGGTGATGTAAACGCCGTCGTGCAAAGCGTTGAGCAGTTCTTCGAAACTGGCGTCGTTGACGTTCACCGACAGGGCTCCATATGTGTGTGGGAGCGGTGAAGTTTAAACGGTGTGGCGGGAGTTGTTGATTGTTCCCACGCTCCGCGTGGGAATCCATCTCGTGACCTTCATGCCCACGCAGAGCGTGGGCACGATCATCGCGATACGGCGGACGCCGTTATTCCACCACCGCTGTGCGCAATTTCTCGCTGCGTCCGCGCAGCCACTCCAGCACCAGCAGCAATATGACGGAGAAGCCGATCAGCAAGGTGGCGGCCGCTGCGATAGTCGGGCTGAGGTTTTCGCGAATGCCGCTGAACATCTGCCGCGGCAGCGTTGCCTGCTCGGGCCCGGCCAGAAACAGCGTCACCACGACCTCATCGAACGACGTCGCGAAGGCAAACAGTGCGCCTGAAACAACGCCAGGGGCGATCAACGGCAGCGTCACGCGACGGAACGCCGTCACGGGCGATGCGCCGAGACTGGCGGCAGCGCGCACCAGGTTGTAGTTGAAACCTTGCAGCGTGGCCGACACCGTAATGATGACGAACGGGACACCCAATACCGCATGCACCAGAATCAGCGAGGTGTAGCTGTTGCCCAGGCCCAGCGGCGCGAAGAACAGGTAGCTTGCGACACCCACGATCACCACCGGGACCACCATCGGCGAGATCACCAGCGCCATGACCAGCGATTTGCCGGGGAAGTTGCTGCGTGTCAGGCCAATCGCCGCCAAGGTGCCGAAACCCATGGCCAGCAGCGTGGCGGCCGGTGCGACGATCAGGCTGTTTTTCAGCGAGCGCATCCATTCCGCCGAGCCGAAGAAATCCTGATACCAGTGCAGCGAGAACCCCTGCAGCGGGTAGACCAGAAAGCTGCCGGAGTTGAACGAAAGCGGCACGATTACCAGCACTGGCAGGACCAGAAACAGCAGAATCAGCCCGCACAGGATGCGCAGCGTGTAAAACCAGACCCGCTCGATGGGCGAGGAATAAGGGCTCAACATATCAGTCTCCTCAGCTCAGACGCAGGCGGCTGGCGCCGACCAGCCAGCTATAGATCAGGTACAGCACCACGGTTGCCAGCAGCAGCAAGCCGCCCAGCGCAGTCGCCATGCCCCAGTTGATGCTGGTGTTGGTGTAGAACGCGACGAAGTAGCTGACCATCTGATCGTTCGGGCTGCCCAGCAGCGCCGGCGTGATGTAGTAGCCAATCGACAGAATGAACACCAGCAGGCATCCCGCCCCCACACCGGCGTAGGTCTGCGGGAAGTACACGCGCCAGAAGCTTGCAAACGGGTTGCAACCGAGCGAAATCGCGGCCCGCATGTACGTGGGCGAAATGCCCTTCATGACGCTGTAGATCGGCAGGATCATGAACGGCAGCATGATGTGCACCATCGAGATGTAGACACCGACCCGGTTGAACACCAGTTCGAGCGGCTTGTCGATGATGCCCATCGCCATGAGCGCGCCGTTGATCAGGCCGCTGGATTGCAACAAGACGATCCAGGCCGCGACACGGACCAGAATCGACGTCCAGAACGGCAACAGCACAAGAATCATCAGCAGGTTGCTCTGGCGTGCAGGCAGGTTGGCGAGCAGATAGGCCAGTGGATACGCGAGGAACAGGCAGATCACGGTGATGACCAGGCCCATCCAGAAGGTGCGGGCGAAGACGTCGATGTAGATGGCCTGATCCGGGGTCGCGGGCGCCACTTCACCGAGGTCATCGATGCGATGGTCGACAGCGGCCAGCAAGTAATAGGGGGTGAAGCTCGAGGTATTGCGACGCACGGCCTGCCAGTACGCGGGGTCGCCCCAACGTTCATCGATGGCTTCCAGCGCCTCTTTGTAGGAAACAGGTTCTTCCTTGAAGGGCAGCGCGCGGGCGGTTTTCGCCAGCAGACTGCGATAACCGGCCAGCTCCTGGTTCAGGCGCTTGGACAGGTCACCCAATGTCTGATTCTTGCGGGCATCGGCCAGGTCCTGGCTGGCAGCCTTGTACACCGCTTCCGATGGCAGGCCCTTGCCATCCCACTTTTCGACTTCGACAACCGTGAGCGGCATGCCGCCGACCACTTCAGGGTTGCTCACGCTTTTGTAGAGCAGCGCCGCAATCGGCACCAGAAACACCAGCAGCAGGAAAATCGCCAATGGCGCGATCAACGCCTGAGCCTTCCAACGGTTGACGCGCTCGGCACGGGCCAGGCGTTGCTTCAAGGTCGGGCTGGCGCCTTCAGTCAGGGGCACGGCGGTGGCCATAGCGAACTCCGAAATCTTTCAACGATGGTCGACACAAGGGCGACCGTATCTGACGTACAACAAACATCACTCAAACGCTGACCGTCCGTAGCCGCCCGTCCGGACGGCTACGGCTTGTTCTATTACTTGGCAGCCCAGGAGTTGAATCGCTGCTCCAGGTTTTCGCCATTGTCGGTCCAGAAGCTCACGCTCAATTGCACCTGATCCTTGATGTTCTCAGGGGTGGTCGGCATGTTTTTCTGGTTGTCGGCGGTCAGCAGGCTGACTGCCTTGGAGTTGGCCGGACCGTAAGCGATGTTCTCGGAGTACGTCTTCTGCTGTTCAGGCTTGAGGGTGTACGCCAGGAACTTCTTGGCTTCTTCGATGTTTTTCGCGCCCTTCGGAATGGCCCAGGAGTCGAAGTCGTAGACGCCGCCGGTCCAGACGATTTTCAGGTTGCTTTCTTTCTGCACCGCAGCGATACGGCCGTTGTAGGCCGAGCTCATCACAACGTCACCCGACTGCAGGAATTGCGGTGGCTGGGCACCGGCTTCCCACCACTGGATGTTCGGCTTGAGCTCATCGAGTTTCTTGAACGCGCGGTCCTGACCGTCTTTGCTGGCCAGCACTTTGTAGACGTCTTTTGGCGCAACGCCGTCAGCCATCAGCGCGAATTCCAGGGTGTACTTGGCGCCCTTGCGCAGGCCACGCTTGCCTGGGAATTTCTTGGTGTCCCAGAAATCGACCCAGCTGGTCGGTGCGGTTTTCAGCTTGTCGGCGTTGTAGGCCAGCACGGTCGACCACACGAAGAAGCCCACGCCGCAGGTCTGGATCGCGCCCGGCACGTAGTCTTCTTTTTTGCCCAGAATGGCCGGGTCGATCTCTTCGAACATGTCCTCGTCGCAACCGCGAGCCAGTTCAGGGGATTCGACCTCCACCAGGTCATAGGTCACGCTCTTGGTGTCGACCATGGCCTTGACCTTGGCCATCTCACCGTTGTATTCGCCGGCAATGATCTTGCCGTTGCCTGCCTTCTCCCACGGTGCGTAGAAGGCCTTTTCCTGAGCAGCCTTGTTCGCACCGCCGAAGGAAATGACCGTCAGATCGGCCGCCATGGCTTGCGCCGCACACATCATGCCGACCGATAAAGCGGTGAGCTTCAATGTCTTGAGCATTTGTTTTTCTCTCCACGAACAATGTTGGTTAAGCAATGGGGGCGATGGGTTCGCCTCTGGGTGCATCGGGTTACGCCTGCTGCGATGAATCAATGCGCATCCTGCAAAGGGTCCAGCGCGCGAGCGTGCTCGACCTGCCATCCAATGGGCACAACGTCGCCAACGCTTAACGCCGGATCGAGCTCGGCGATGGGCTGTTTGACGAAGAAATCGGTTTTGCCGGCCACTTCCAGGCGCACGCGCACGTGATCGCCCAGGTAAATGAACTCGGCCACACGGCCCGAGAAGCGGTTGACGCAACTCTCACTGCGGCCGTTGAGGTTCACGCGCTCCGGGCGAATCGACAGGGTGACGGCGCTGCCGGTTGCGCCCACGTTGACGGCAAGCGCTTCGACCTTTTCGCCACGCGCCAGGCCGACCACGCAGCGATCGCCCGTCTGGCTGAGCAATGTGCCGTTGATGCGGTTGTTTTCACCGATGAAGTTGGCGACGAAAGTGTTTTTCGGTTCTTCATACAGCGCGCGAGGTGGCGCGATCTGCTGGATTTCGCCTTGATGGAAGACGGCAACACGGTCGGACATGGTCAGCGCTTCGCCCTGATCGTGGGTCACGTAGACCACCGTCACGCCCAGACGCTGATGCAGGTGCTTGATTTCCATCTGCATGTGTTCGCGCAGTTGCTTATCCAGCGCGCCAAGAGGTTCGTCCATCAGCACCAGTTGCGGCTCGAACACCAGCGCCCGCGCCAGTGCCACGCGCTGCTGCTGGCCACCGGACAACTGCGCCGGGTAACGATGCGCAAAGGTGCCGAGTTGAACCATGTCCAGGGCGCGTTTGACCTTCTCGGCAACGTCCGTCTTGCTCATGCCCCGCACCGACAGCGGAAACGCGAGGTTTTCGGCCACGGTCATGTGCGGAAACAAGGCGTAGTTCTGAAACACCATGCCGATGTCGCGCTTGTGCGGCGGCACGTTGTTGATCGAACGACCGCCCAGCAGGATCTCGCCGGCAGTCGGCGTCTCGAAACCGGCGAGCATCATCAGGCTGGTGGTTTTGCCGGAGCCCGACGGGCCGAGCAAAGTGAGGAACTCGCCCTTGCGAATGTCCAGGTTGAGGTCTTTGACGATCAGGGCTTCGCCGTCGTAGCTCTTTTGCACACCACGAAAGCTGACCAGAACATCATTTGCCCCAGCGCTTGAATCGACGTTGCTCATTACCCACACCTTTGTTTAATCAACCGTGGCAACAAGCCTAGATGAGGCTGCAGGCCGCGCAAATCGGGGCGTAGGAGAGATTAGCCTAGGTGCGATGGAAGGTTTGGGGTAGGGATTGCCCTACACGGATGGCGGGGATAGGTATGCGGTTTCGAAGGAATTTATCGCCTGTGCCGACGCATTCGCGAGCAAGCTCACTCCTACAAGGGATCGCGGTCAACTGTAGGAGTGAGCTTGCTCGCGATGGCTATTTAGCAGGATCTGCAAAAGGGTCGGTTTTAGGCATGGCCGAAAGTCATACCAGCTTGTGCTCCATCGCATACTTCACCAGTTCAGCAAGGGAGGTGATGTTGAGCTTTTGCATCAACCGCGCTTTGTGCGTGCTGATGGTCTTGCTGCTCAACGCCAGTTGTTGAGCGATGTCATTGACGTTGGCGCCTTGCGCCAGTCGCTCGAACACCGAGAATTCGCGCTCGGACAACAGCGAGTGCAGCGGTCGGCTGTCGGTGAGCCCGACTTCGAACACCATGCGGTCGGCAAGATCGGGGTCGATATAGCGACCGCCCGCGGCCACCCGGCGAATGGCCGTCAGCAGCAATGCAGGGTCGCTGTCTTTGGTGGCATAACCCGCGGCCCCGACTTTCAATGCACGCGCCGCCATCTGGGCTTCATCGTGCATCGACAGCACGAGGATCGCGGGCGGATTGTTCATCGCGCGGATGCGTGGAATGGCTTCCAGCCCGTTCACGCCCGGCATGGAGATATCGAGCAGCACGACTTCGCACTCGATGTGGCGCAAGGCTTCCAGCAGCTGTTCGCCATTACTGGCCTCGCCTGCCACTTGCAGGTCTTTGGCCAGACCGATCAGTTGCTTGATGCCCTCGCGGACGATGGTGTGGTCTTCGGCGACCAATACGCGGATCACTGCACTTGCTCCTGCGGAACCTGTTCGAGCGGAATCTGGATACGCAAGGTTGTGCCTTCTCCCAGCGTGCTGTCCAGATGCAACCGTCCGCCCATGATCAAAACCCGCTCCCGCATTCCCACCAGGCCAAACGAGGCCGGCCGCTCGGCGGTCTGATCGAAGCCTTTGCCGTCGTCAGCGACCGTCATGCACAGCACGCCGTCGCTCAGGCTCAGCGTCAGCTCGACGGTGTGCGCCTGGGCATGGCGCATGACGTTGGTGAGCGACTCCTGAAGGATGCGAAACAGCCCGATCGCCGTCGAATCCGGCAGCACCGGTAGATTGTCCGGCACCTCCACTAGACAGGGAATCTGGGTGCGGGCCTCGAAGCGTCTGGCCTGCCATTCAATGGCCGAGGCGATGCCCGCGTCGAGAATCGGCGGGCGCAGCGCAGTCGCGACGTCTCGGACCAGCTGAAACAATTGGGCGATCAGGCGCTTCATGCTGTTCAACCGATCGCGCAGGCCAGGATCGAGATCGGCGTAGGCCAGTTCGCACATGGACGTTTCCAGCTTGAGCACCGTCAGCATCTGACCCAGCTCGTCGTGGACTTCCCTGGCAATGCGCGCCTTTTCCTCTTCACGCACGGTCTCAAGGTGAGCCGACAATTCCCGCAGTTGCTCGGCCAAGACCTGCAACCGGGCCTCACTCTCTTGCAGCGCGGCCAACGAACGGCGCCGCTCGGTGACGTCGGTGATGAACACCACCAGATACTCGGCTTCACGAAAGCGCAAAAAACTCAGAGAGACATCGGCGGGCAACACGCTACCGTCGGCACGCAGGCAATTGCTTTCGAAGTTCTGCGGCCCTTCTTCGCTGGATCGGGCGTTCTTCCACAGGTTGAGCCAGCGATCCATATTCAGACCAGGCTCGAAATCGATCAGGGGTCTGTCGACCACACCGCCCGGCGCGTAACCGAGCATGTTTTCAGCGGCCTGATTCGCGTACCGCACATGGCTGTCCCAATTGACCCAGAGAATGCCGACCGTACTCTGGTCGATCGAAAACTGCGCCAGCCTCAGGGCTTCCTCACCTGCGCGGCGCCGGGTGATGTCTTCGCGAGCAGCGAGAAGGTCGCCTTCAAGCACCTGTTGCTGACGGCGCTGCCAGAAAATGATCGCTGCGCAGGCCAGAAACAGCACCAGGAACAGCAGCGCGATGTTCTGCCACAGCCCCGGTGACTCGCTCACTCTCGGGTATTTGGGCTGCAGCCATTGGGCATGCAATTGCTCAAGGTCCTTGGGCGCAATGGCGTTCAGCGCCTGGCTGATGATGTCGGCGAGCTCCGGCGTGTTGCGCCGGGAGGCCACGCGCAACAGCTGCGGGAAGCCGATATCGCCGACCACTGCCAGCCCGGCGAACTCGGCCTCGCGCGACAGTCGACCCAACTGCGCCTCATCGATGACTGCGTAGCGTGCCTGCTGGGTGAGGAGTAATTGCAACGCCTGCCGCTCCAGCGGCACGCCCTGCAGATTGAGATGGCTGTAGTTGGCGCGCAGATAATCGGCGGTCACGCTGGGCATGCGCACGGCAATCCGCACCTGGCTGTCGAGCTTCTCGAGATCCACCACGCCCGAGCCGTCACGCTCACCCACCACCAACTGCGGCACGCGCATGTAGGGATCGGAGTAGAACCACATGCGCAAACCCGTCGGGGTCTGCGTCAGCCCGGGCGCGAAGTCGACCTGACCCTCGGCGAAGGCTTTTTCGAGCTCGGCCTGATCGGCGTAATTGCGCCACAACAGATCGACCTGCAGCGTCCTGGCCATCAGATTGACCAGATCCACGTTCGCGCCGGACAACTGCTGCGCACGGCGATCGAGCTGGGCATACGGCGCTTGCAACACCAGTCCGACGCGCAGTTGCCCGCGCTTGACCAGCCAGTCGCGCTGGGCACCGGTCAGCGGATCGACCGGCGCAGCGGCGCCATCGGCTTGAACCCAGGCAGGCGCGGCGATCAGCATCAATGCCATCAAGAGCACCCTGCCACAGCCGATAACCAAGAGGCGCGACCTGTGGATGCTCAAACTGTTGTCCCCATTTCACTGAATCCCTTGCCGGTCATGCTGTGAGCGTGGCGCTCGAAGACGAGGCCGTATGGCGGCCTGACAAACAGCCGTCAACCCATTAGTCTGCCGGAATTGTTTCCGGCCTTTGGAATATTCGATGTCCTACACCATTCGCGCAATGTTTCCCGCGCTTTGTCTGACGCTGATACTACCTTGCTCGCCTTTTGCGATGGCGGCTGACCCGGCCCCGGACAAAGACGCCAAACCGGCAGAGACGCCTGTCGAGCGTGCGGCCCTGCCCTCGCGCAGTCAGGAAGACACGCTGGCGCTCGAGCGTCGCGTGCCGCAGGCCGAACAGCAACAGTTGCAGGCGGGTGACGAGTCGTTTCTGGCGCTCTGGAAACCGGCCAACACCGAGGACCCCAAAGGTGCAGTGGTGATCGTGCCCGGCGCCGATGAGTCGGCCGACTGGCCGAATGCAGTAGGACCTTTGCGCCGCAAGCTGCCAGACACTGGATGGTCGAGCCTCAGTCTGAGCATGCCGGACGCGTTCAACGACGGTGTTTTCGCACGCAGCCCTGACGCACCGCCCGCCGGTGATGCCGCCGCCGACAAAGACAAAGCCAAGGACGCAACGAAGGCGCCAGACCCCGCCGCCGCTGCTGAAGCCGACGCAGCGGCCGCCGCCGAACAGGCCGCCGCGCAGGCAGAGGCGGCCAAGGTAAACGCTGAGAAGATATTCGCGCGTATCGACAGCGCAGTGGCGTTCGCCCAGCAGAACAAGTCCCGCTCCATCGTCCTGTTGGGTCACGGCACAGGCGCCTACTGGGCCGCGCGCTACATGAGCGAACGTCCTTCGCCGGCCGTGCAGCGCCTGGTCATGGTCACTGCAGTGGACACTGGCAAAGACACACCCGCATTGCTGGACGTGCTGCCGACGCTGAAAGTCGCCACGGCGGACTTCGTCAACAAAGATCGTCCGATCCCGCGGCAACAAGCGCAGGATCGTTTGGATGCCAGCAAGCGCGTGAAGAACGCACGGTTCACCCAAGTGACGCTCAATGCAATTCCGGGCAACTCGGCGATGGAGCAGGATCAGCTGTTCCGACGGGTGCGCGGCTGGCTTGATGGCCAGTAGGCAACGTCGGCACCTTAGCGGAACCCGCGCCGGTCTTTGATCACTGCATAGGCATTGTGCAGTTCGCGGGTCCTTTCCGTGGCGTCGCGCACTTGCATCTGGCTGGCGCCGGTACCCGCCACTTTGTCAGGATGGTGCCGGCTTAACAGTCGGCGGTAGGCACGTTTGATCTGCGCCGGTTCAGCGTCAGCCTTCACGCCCAAGAGGCGCAACGCTTCCTGGTACTCGCCGCCGCTGCTGGCGGGTGCGCGTTCTCTCTGCTCGTCTTCGGTGGACGACAACGCCTGAACCTTCTCGGCCGTCCAGCCGAGCCATTTGCCCCACTGCACAATCAGTTCACGCTCAGCGCGCGAAGCCTTGCCATCGGCCCAAGCCATACGCCAGCAAGCGCGCAGCAGCCCTTCGGCGGCATGAGGCTGGGTCTTGAGCCGCGTCAGGTGAACGCGCAGGTTGTCACGACCGTCCTTGCCGCGATTGAACGCCTGGATCGCGCGGCGCTTGGCCGGTTCGCTCAGGTCCAGCCGACGCATTTCCACGCGGGCCTGTTGGATGTGCCCATCGACGACCCGCCCGTCACTCTTGGCCAGGCGCCCCAGCAGAATGAAAATCAGCTCATCGTCACGCGGCACGGCGCGGCCGCTGACACGCTCCCGTAATTCGGCCCAGCTCTGAAAATGCAGGCGTCGATCCAGCGCCTGCCCCAGCAGCGCCCCCAGCATCGCGCCGGGAATGCTTGCAATCGCGTACCCGGCGCCGCCGCCGATCACTGTGAATGGCCAGAGCATCTAGGGTTTCACCGCGAGGATCTGTTCGACTTCCGCCAGCCGTTCGTGAGTGCCGACATCCACCCAGCGACCGGTGAAGTGCTCACCGGTCACCTGCCCGTTCGCCATGGCCTCGCGCAGCAGCGGCGCCAGTTTGAAGGCCCCGTGCGCGCAGCCTGCGAACAGCCGAGGATGCAACACCGCGATGCCGCTGTAGGTCAGACGCGGCAGCGTGGCGTCGTCACGCACCTCGCCGCCCACCAGCGCGAAGTCGCCGTCGGGGTGGTGCAGCGGGTTGTCCACCAGCACCAGATGCGCCAGCCCGTTGATCGGCGCGCCGTTGAGTGAAGCATTCAACGCGGTGAAATCGCAGTCCGTCCAGATGTCGCCGTTAACCACCAGAAAAGGGTCGTCGCCCAGCAATGGCAGCGCGCGGAATATCCCGCCCCCGGTTTCAAGAGGTTCACCTTCAGACGAATACTGGATGTTCAGCCCCAGGCGCTGGCCGTCGCCGAGATGATCCTCGATCTGCTGCCCCAGCCAGGCGTGGTTGATGACCACCTCGCGAAAGCCGGCCATCTTCAGAGCACGCAGGTGATACTCGATCAGCGGGACGCCGCCGGCTCGCACCAGTGGCTTGGGCGTGTGCAACGTCAGCGGGCGCAGGCGTTCGCCCTTGCCTGCCGCCAGAATCATCGCTTTCATGCGTCCCTCTTCCAAACAGTCCTGACCTTTGTCACGGCGCTACCTTCATGATGTGGCGTCTTGTTTTGGCTGACTCAGACTCGTCAGCAAGTTGCTCAATTCGATCAGTTCGGGGCGGCGCGCCAGAACCGCTTCTATATAAGAGAAGAAGCGCGGTACATCGGCGACATATCGCGGCTTGCCATCGCGATGACAGATGCGCGCGAAAATCCCGATGACCTTGAGGTGGCGCTGCACGCCCATCAGATCGCTGGCGCGACAAAATTCATTGAAATCCTCCTGCACCGCAATGCCCAGCGCCGACGCCTTTTCCCAATACTGCTTCAGCCAGCCTGCCACCCGCGCCTCCGGCCAGCTCAGGAACGCATCCTTGAACAGACAGGTGATGTCGTAAGTGATCGGGCCGTACACCGCATCCTGAAAATCCAGCACGCCGGGGTTTGGCTCGCTGAGCATCAGGTTGCGCGGCATATAGTCGCGATGCACCAGTACTTTCGGCTGCGCCAGCGCGCTCTCGATCAGCAGATCGCTGACCCGCTGCCAGCTCGCCTGCTGCGCCTGGTCGAACTCGATGCCCAGATGGCGCTTCACGTACCACTCCGGGAACAGCTCAAGCTCGCGCCGCAGCAGCGCCACATCATAGCTGGGCAGCGGCGCGTCCATTGGCAATTGCTGGTACGCCAGCAACGCCTCGATCGCATCGGCGAAAAGCTGATCGGCATTTTGCTCGTCGATGACGTCGAGATAGGTTTTGCGACCCAGATCGTTCAGCAGAAGAAAGCCTTGATTGAGGTCTTCGGCATAAATTTTCGGAACATTAATTCCCGACTCGCTCAACAAATGGGCGATATCGACGAAGGGTTTGCAGTTTTCCTGAGGGGGCGGCGCGTCCATCACGATAAAAGTGCGGCCCTCTCCCTCCCAACGAAAATAACGGCGAAAACTGGCGTCACTGCTGGCCGCAGTCAACGTGGCCGGGGGTATCGCGCCCCAGCCTTGAGCCGCGAACAACTTCGGCAGCTGCTCATCGAGCCAAACTTTCAGGTGTTGCAGGCGTACATCTTGATCTGGCATTGCAAGGGTCTCCGACGGCGCTAGCCGTCAAGCGGGTCATGCTTTATTATCCGACATCTTTTTCAGCCCATCGAGAGGCGTGCGGCCCCCCCGCGGGCAGATGGCGCGCAGGAAGCCCGGACTAATAAGATGGCATTGAAATCCCCCGCGTTTCGTAAAAAATTTCCGTTGCTCGTAACCGGCAGTTTGCTGGCGATGCAACCTCTGGCCACCCAGTACGTGGTTGCAGCTGAACAGTATGACTGTTCGGTGTCGGCAACAGGTTCCTGGGATTGCTCTCCGAAAACCACTGCAGCCCAGTTGCCTCCGCGCCCTGTGCACGACGCCAACAGCGTGTCGTCCAACAGCAGCACGGCGACCGAATCGACGATCACCACCGCAAGCGGTGAAGTCGTGCCCAAAACGATGCTGGTCACCGAGGCCAAGGGCCGTGGCCTGAAATCGCGTAGCGAAGACTTCAGCCATCTCGACTGGGTTCCCCGCGAGAAGCTGACCGCTGCCCAACTGGCAGAGACAGGTCCTTACTGCTCCGGTGCCTACATCGAGCCGATTCGCCCGGGCATGGACGACAAGACGCCGAAAAGCGACGCGCCGACCTTCATCGGCGCCAAGGCTTCGCGTTATCAGCAGGACGAACAGATCGCGACCCTGGCCGGTGACGTCGTCATGCGCCAGGGCAGCATGCAGGTTCAGGCCGACGAGGCCAGCCTGCATCAGGCAGAAAACCGTGGCGAGCTGAACGGCGATGTCCGTCTGCGCGACAACGGCGCCCTGATCGTGGGTGACCATGCCGAAGTGCAGCTGGACACCGGCGAGGCGAAAGTCGACAACGCCGAATACGTGCTCCACAAATCCAACGTGCGTGGTAACGCGCTGTACGCCCGCCGTGCAGAAAACGCGATCATCCGCCTCAAGGACGGTACGTACACCACGTGCGAACCGAACAGCAACGCCTGGACGGTGAAGGGCAACAACATCACCCTGAACCCGGCCACCGGCTTCGGTACGGCGACCAACGCCACGCTGCGTGTGAAGGACATCCCGATCCTCTATACGCCGTACATCTATTTCCCGATCGACGACCGTCGTCAGTCCGGTTTCCTGCCACCGACCATCGGTGCCAGCAGCGACACTGGCTTCTCGTTGCTCACGCCTTACTACTTCAACCTGGCGCCGAACTACGACGCCACGTTGTACCCGACGTACATGGCCAAACGGGGTCTGTTGCTCGAAGGTGAGTTCCGCTACCTGACCAAAAGCAGCGAAGGTCAGTTCGGTGCTGCGTACCTGAACGACGACAACGATGATCGCAAGCAGGAGACCGATTACAAGGACACCCGCTGGATGATCAACTGGCAGAACCGCAGCGGTCTGGATGATCGTCTGCTGGCGACCGTCGATTACACCAAGGTTAGCGACCCTTACTACTTCAAGGACCTGAAAAGCGGACAGGAAGGCGTTAACACCAACGATTACCTGAACCAGCAGGGCATGCTGACCTATCGTGGCGATAGCTACACCGGTCGTCTGAACGTCCAGCAGTACCAGCTGACCAGCGTTTCGCGCATCACGCCTTACGGCCGGCTGCCGCAGCTGAAACTCGACGGCACCCTGCCGTTCCGTCCGGAAGGTCTGAAGTTCGACTACAGCACCGAGCTGGTCCGTTTCGATCGTGATCTGCACGACGGCAACTTCAGCGATGAAGACGGCAACATCGAGCCTCGTCTGGATAACAACGTTGCAGGTCTGGCGCGCGCCAATGGCGACCGCCTGAACCTGGCGCCGTCCATCAGCCTGCCGCTGACGTCCTCGTACGGCTTCCTGACGCCCAAGCTGAAATACGTCTACACCCAGTATGATCTGGACCTGGACGGCCAGGGCAAACAGGACCTGCTGACCAACCGTAACAACGCCTCCGTTCTGGGCGAGAGCTACGACAGCAACGTCAATCGCAGCGTGCCGATTTTCAGCGTCGACAGCGGCCTGTACTTCGACCGCAATACCCAGTGGTTCGGCAAAGACTACCGTCAGACCCTCGAACCGCGTCTGTTCTATCTGTATGTGCCTTACAAGGATCAGAAGGACATCCCGGTATTCGACACTGCCGAGACCACCTTCAACTACAGCTCTCTGTTCCGCGACAACCGCTTCAGGGGCTCGGACCGTATCGGCGACGAGAACAAACTCTCGCTGGGTCTGACCAACCGCTGGATCGAAGACAACGGTTTCGAGCGTCAGCGCATCAGCGTGGGCCAGGCCCTGTACTTCAAGGATCGCAAGGTCCAGATGCCGGGCATCGCCTACCAGGATCGCAACGACGCGCAGGCCGATGTGTCTCCGTACGCGCTGGAATACGAATACCGCTTCAACCGCGACTGGCGTGCAACGTCGGATTTCAACTGGGATCCGGACAGCCACAGCACTCGTTCCGGCAGCGCGATGGTTCACTACCAGCCTGAAGACAACCCCGGCAAGATCATCAACGCCGGCTATCGCTACCGCAACGACCTGGTCCGTTACGACCAGAGCACCGGTCGCTGGCAAGTGGGCGGCGGCGATTACGGCACACCGGGTACTCCTGGCTACATCAAGGACTACTACAAGATCGAGCAGCACGACTTCTCGGTCATCTGGCCTGTCGTGCCGCAGTGGAGCGCAATCGGTCGCTGGCAGTATGACTACAACCGCAACCGTACCCTCGAAGCCTTTGGTGGTTTTGAATATGACAACTGCTGCTGGAAGCTGCGTCTGATCAACCGGTACTGGGTCGACTATGACGAGTCCACCCAAGAGATACCGCAGAACGAAAAAGGCGACCGCGGCATTTTCCTACAAATCGTGTTGAAGGGACTTGGCGGCGTAGTTGGCCAAAAAGTTGAAGGCTTCCTCGACAAAGGCATCCAAGGTTATCGTGAACGTGAAGAGCAAGCTTTCTGATTGTCTGCGCCCGCTGATGCTGGGCGCGTTACTCATCGGTTCCGTAGCGCACGCTGAAGTGCGCTCCATCGACAAGGTAGTTGCTATCGTCGACAACGACGTGGTCATGCAAAGCCAGCTCGACCAGCGCACCCGTGAAGTACAGCAAACCATCGCCAAGCGCGGCCAGGGCGTTCCGCCTGCCAGCGCGCTCGAGTCTCAGGTACTGGATCGTCTGATCCTTGAAAACCTGCAGCTTCAGATCGGTGAACGCTCCGGCATTCGCATTACCGATGAAGAGCTCAACCAGGCGGTGGGCACCATTGCCCAGCGTAACAACATGAGCGTCGAGCAGTTCAAGGCAGCGCTGGCGCACGACGGTCTGTCGTACAACAGCGCACGTGAGCAGATTCGCCGGGAAATGATCATCAGCCGGGTGCGTCAGCGCCGGGTTGCCGAGCGCATCCAGGTTTCGGAGCAGGAAGTGAAGAACTTCCTCGCGTCGGACCTTGGCAAAGCGCAGTTTTCCGAAGAATTCCACTTGGCGAACATCCTGATTCCTACACCTGACAGCGCGACTTCGGATCAAATCCAGGCCGCAGCCGTCAAGGCCAAGGACGTGTACGGCAAGCTGCAGCAAGGTGCGAACTTCGAGCAACTCGCCATTTCCACCTCGGCAAGCGAAAGCGCGCTGGACGGCGGAGATATGGGCTGGCGCAAGGCGGCACAGCTGCCTCCACCCTTCGGCGACATGCTGTCTTCGATGCGCCCGGGCGAAGTGACACCTCCTGCGCGCACGCCGGGCGGCTTCATCATCCTCAAGTTGCTGGAAAAACGCGGCGGTGAAAATCAGACTCAGATGCGCGATGAAGTCCACGTGCGTCACATCCTGATCAAGCCAAGCGAAATCCGCAGCGAGGCGGAAACCAAGTTGCTGGCACAGCGCATCTACGATCGCATCCAGAACGGCGAAGACTTCGGCGAACTGGCGAAGAGCTTCTCTGAAGATCCGGGCTCTGCGCTCAACGGTGGCGACATGAACTGGGTCGACCCGCGCTCGCTGGTGCCTGAGTTCCGTGACGTGATGAACGAGACCGCGCAGGGCGTGGTGTCCAAGCCGTTCCAGACTCAGTTTGGCTGGCACGTACTGGAAGTCCTGGGCCGTCGTTCCACCGACAGCACCAACCAGGCGCGTGAGCAACAGGCGATGACGGTGTTGCGCAACCGTAAGTACGATGAAGAGCTGCAAACCTGGCTGCGTCAGATTCGCGACGAAGCCTACGTTGAAATCAAGCTTCCTGGCGCCGACCAGGCCGCCAAGTGAAACCCAAGCGTTTCGCCCTGACACCCGGCGAGCCTGCCGGCATCGGTCCTGACCTTTGCCTGCTGCTCGCCGCGCAGTCCCAGCCTCACCCCCTGATTGCCATCACCAGTTGCGACCTGCTCAATGAGCGGGCCGCGCAACTGGGTGTGGCTGTCAGCCTGATTCCTGTGACGCCAGACACCTGGCCTGACACCGCCGCGCCTGCGGGCAGCCTCTATGTGTGGGACACCCCGCTGCAGGCTCCCGTCATTACCGGGCAATTGAACAAAGCCAACGGCAGCTTCGTCCTCGAAACGCTGACGCGCGCGGGCAATGGCTGCATGGCCGGGCACTTCGCAGGCATGATCACGGCGCCAGTTCACAAAGGCGTGATCAACGAAAGCGGCATCGCGTTTTCGGGCCACACCGAGTTTCTCGCCGAGCTTACCCAGACCGAACAAGTCGTGATGATGCTCGCCACCGGCGATCTGCGCGTGGCACTGGTGACCACTCACCTGCCCTTGCGCGACATCGCGGACGCCATCACCGAGGAACGTCTGGAGCGCGTCACCCGCATTCTGCATGCCGATCTGGTCAACAAGTTTGGCATTGCCCGCCCGCGTATTCTGGTCTGCGGACTCAATCCCCACGCGGGCGAAAGCGGTCATCTTGGCCGCGAAGAAATCGACATCATCGAACCTACTCTGGAGCGTCTGCGCAGCGAAGGCATGGACTTGCGTGGCCCGCTGCCCGCCGACACTCTTTTCACCCCCAAATATCTGGAGCACTGCGATGCAGTGCTGGCGATGTACCACGACCAGGGTCTGCCCGTGCTGAAGTACAAAGGCTTCGGCGCCGCTGTCAATGTCACACTCGGCCTGCCGATCATCCGCACCTCTGTGGATCACGGCACTGCGCTGGATCTGGCAGGCACCGGCAAGATCGACACCGGCAGCCTCAAGGTCGCACTGGAAACCGCCTATCAGATGGCCGAGACCCGTAAATGACTGAGCAATACCAACACAAGGCGCGCAAGCGCTTCGGCCAGAACTTCCTGCACGACGCCGGCGTGATCGACAAGATCCTGCGCTCCATTCGCGCCAAGGCAGAGGACCGCATGCTGGAAATCGGCCCTGGCCAGGGCGCCTTGACCGAAGGCCTGCTGAGCAGCGGTGCACAGCTGGACGTCGTTGAGCTGGACAAAGACCTGGTGCCGATTCTCATGCAGCAGTTCAGTGCCAAGCCGAATTTCAACCTTCATCAGGGCGACGCACTGAAGTTCGACTTCACCAGCCTCAATGCTGCGCCGAACAGTCTGCGGGTGGTGGGCAACCTGCCTTACAACATCTCCACTCCGCTGATTTTTCACCTGCTGCAGAATGCTCACCTGATCCGCGACATGCATTTCATGCTGCAGAAGGAAGTGGTCGAGCGTCTGGCCGCAGGCCCTGGCGGCGGTGACTGGGGTCGCCTGTCGATCATGGTTCAGTACCATTGCCGCGTTGAGCACCTGTTCAACGTCGGGCCCGGGGCGTTCAATCCGCCGCCGAAGGTCGACTCGGCGATCGTGCGTCTGGTCCCCCATGAGTCCCTGCCACACCCGGCCAAGGATCATCGCGTACTCGAACGCCTGGTTCGCGAAGCGTTCAACCAGCGCCGCAAAACCTTGCGCAATACCTTGAAGGCGCTGCTCACCAGTGAAGAAATCGCCGAAGCGGGCGTCGATGGCAGCTTGCGTCCCGAGCAGCTGGATCTCGCGGCGTTCGTGCGTCTGGCCGACAAACTGACCGACAAGCCTGTCGTCGGCTGATCGCGCAGGGCATGTACGGGCGGAGCACCAATTGGTTTTTTACCCGTCACATGTCCTAGACTGATTGTCTACCGGGCTCCTTCCGGCTTTTTCCGCTTTCGCTTTTAAGGCCTCTTGCATGTCTGATCCCCGTTATCAGGTCGACGTCAGCGTCGTCACCCGCTTCCTTGCCGAACAATCGCAGCCTGAGCAAAACCGCTTCGCTTTCGCCTACACCGTTACCGTGCACAATAGCGGCGAGATCGCGGCCAAGTTGCTGTCGCGTCACTGGGTCATCACCGACGGTGACGGCCATGTCGAAGAAGTTCGCGGCGAGGGCGTGGTCGGTCAACAGCCGCTGATTCAGGCCGGACAGAGCCATACCTACAGCAGCGGAACCGTCATGACCACGCAAGTGGGCAACATGCAGGGCAGCTACCAGATGCTGGCCGAAGACGGTAAACGCTTCGATGCCATCATCGCCCCGTTCCGGCTGGCGGTGCCGGGGGCCCTTCACTGATGGCGGTGTACGCTGTTGGCGACTTGCAGGGTTGCCTGGATCCTCTGAAATGCCTGCTTGAGCAAGTGAAGTTCGATCCGGCCAAAGACAAACTCTGGCTGGTGGGCGATCTGGTCAACCGCGGCCCACAGTCGCTGGAAACCCTGCGTTTTCTCTACGCCATGCGTCAGTCGATCGTCTGCGTGCTGGGCAATCATGACCTGCACTTGCTGGCTGCCGGACGCAACATCGAACGGCTCAAGAAAGCCGACACCCTGCGTGAGATCCTCGAGGCCCCGGATGCCAGCGAACTGCTTGACTGGCTGCGTCAGCAGAAGCTCATGCACTACGACGCCGAACGGGATATCGCCTTGGTCCACGCGGGCATCCCGCCGCAGTGGACGTTGAAAAAAGCGCTGCGCTGTGCCGAAGAAGTCGAAGAGGCGCTGCGCGACGACAATCTCTTCGAACCCTTTCTCGACGGCATGTACGGCAACGAGCCGGCCAAGTGGGACAAAGATCTGCACGGCGTCACGCGGCTGCGCGTCATCACCAACTACTTCACGCGGATGCGCTTCTGCACCAGCGACGGCAAGCTCGACCTCAAGAGCAAGGAAGGCCTGGACAGTGCGCCGACGGGTTACGCGCCATGGTTCAGCCACAAGGATCGCAAAACCAAGGGCCTGAATATCATTTTCGGTCATTGGGCCGCGCTTGAAGGGCGATGTGACGAGCCGGGCGTTTACGCGTTGGACACCGGATGCGTATGGGGCGGTGCGATGACCCTGCTCAATGTCGACACCCGGACACTGATTCGCTGCGAATGCGACGACAGCGGTCATGTCGAGAAGCCATCGACCAGAGCGCCGTCCAGTGGCGACGAACAGCCAGCGCGGCAGTAGAATTCCCTTTTCGTTCTCAACCGGTTGAGAACCCGACGGCCCAGGAGCCCATGCCATGACCGACTTCAAACGCATTCCGCCGGAGCAGGCCCAGGCCCTGCGCGAACAAGGCGCCGTACTGGTCGATGTGCGCGACGCGCAGACATTCGCCAGTAATCACATCCCTGATTCGCATCATCTGGACAACCACTCGATCGCGGACTTCATCCGCGCCGCCGACCTGGACAAACCGTTGGTCGTCGTCTGTTACCACGGCAACTCCAGCCAGAGCGCAGCGGCCTATCTTGTAGGTCAAGGCTTCTCCGAGGTCTACAGCATGGATGGCGGTTTCGAGCTGTGGAAAAACACTTTTCCGACTGAAACCGCGCAAGGCTGATCGAAAAATATTTTTTCCAGGCGCTATCCCGCGTCCTACGCGGGCTCGCGCCCCCATCTGACGAACGGTCCGCCTCTGTTCACACGCATTCCTTCTTTCTGTGTGCGAATCCGAACTATCCTTAGCCTCAGGCCATCCGAATCAGGGGAGAGCCGGTACACCGGCGCGTGGGTCATCGGTAGCTACTTTTATGGTGTTTGGGGGGTAAATGGCCGCTGAGTAATCAGTTGCCAGCCAGCATCGACTGACGATCCGCCGCCGGCTCCACGTATCGAGCGAGGTGACGTCATGAGTATTTTTAGCCACTTCCAACAACGCTTTGAATCGACACGCCAGGAAGAGCTCTCGCTACAGGAGTACTTGGAGCTCTGCAAAACCGATCGCAGTGCATACGCCTCAGCCGCAGAACGTCTTCTGATGGCCATCGGCGAGCCTGAGTTGTTCGACACATCGACCAACTCCAGGCTGTCCAGAATCTTCTCCAACAAGGTCATTCGGCGCTATCCGGCGTTCGAGGATTTCCACGGCATGGAGGACTGCATCGAGCAAATCGTCTCGTACTTCCGCCACGCTGCCCAAGGCCTGGAAGAGAAGAAACAGATCCTTTACCTGCTCGGCCCTGTAGGCGGCGGCAAGTCGTCCCTGGCTGAAAAACTCAAACAGCTTGTTGAAAAAATACCTTTCTACGCCATCAAGGGCTCCCCGGTTTTCGAATCGCCCTTGGGCCTGTTCAAACCCACCGAAGACGGGACGATCCTCGAAGAGGACTACGGCATCCCGCGCAGATACCTCAACACCATCATGTCGCCATGGGCGACCAAACGTCTGGCCGATTTCGGGGGCGACATCAGCCAGTTCAAAGTGGTGAAACTCTATCCATCGATCCTCAATCAGATCGCCGTTGCCAAGACCGAGCCGGGCGACGAGAACAACCAGGACATCTCTGCACTGGTCGGTAAAGTCGACATCCGCAAACTCGAGGAATACCCACAGAACGACGCCGACGCTTACAGCTACTCTGGCGCGCTGTGCCGGGCCAACCAGGGCCTGATGGAATTCGTGGAGATGTTCAAGGCGCCGATCAAAGTCTTGCACCCTCTGCTCACCGCTACTCAGGAAGGTAACTACAACAGTACCGAAGGCCTGGGCGCGATTCCTTTCACCGGTATTTTGCTGGCCCACTCCAACGAATCGGAATGGCACAGCTTCCGCAACAACAAGAACAACGAAGCCTTCATCGACCGTATCTACATCGTGAAGGTGCCTTACTGCCTGCGCGTCAGCGACGAGATCAAGATTTACGACAAGTTGCTGTTCAACAGCTCTCTGGCCAAAGCGCATTGCGCGCCCGACACGTTGAAAATGCTGGCGCAGTTCACCGTGTTGTCACGACTCAAAGAGCCCGAAAACTCGAATATCTATTCGAAGATGAGGGTCTACGACGGCGAAAACCTGAAGGACACCGATCCGAAAGCCAAGTCGATTCAGGAGTACCGCGACAGCGCGGGTGTGGACGAAGGCATGAATGGCCTGTCGACGCGTTTCGCGTTCAAGATTCTGTCGAAGGTCTTCAACTTCGATCCCCATGAAGTCGCCGCGAACCCGGTCCATCTGCTTTATGTGCTGGAACAGCAGATCGAGCAGGAACAATTCCAGGCTGAAACCCGTGAGCGCTACCTGCGGTTCATCAAGGAATATCTCGCGCCGCGTTACATCGAGTTCATCGGCAAAGAGATTCAGACCGCTTACCTTGAGTCGTATAGCGAATACGGTCAGAACATCTTCGATCGCTATGTGCTGTACGCGGATTTCTGGATTCAGGATCAGGAATACCGGGATCCCGAAACGGGCGAAATCCTCAACCGCGTTGCCCTCAACGAGGAGCTGGAGAAGATCGAGAAACCGGCTGGCATCAGTAATCCGAAGGATTTCCGAAACGAGATCGTCAACTTCGTGTTGCGTGCCCGCGCCAATAACAACGGCAAGAATCCGACCTGGCTCAGCTATGAGAAGCTGCGCGTGGTGATCGAGAAGAAAATGTTCTCCAACACCGAGGACCTGCTGCCGGTTATCAGCTTCAACGCCAAAGCCAGTAAAGAGGACCAACAGAAACACAACGACTTTGTTACCCGCATGGTCGAGCGCGGTTACACCGACAAACAGGTACGACTGCTGTCCGAGTGGTATCTGCGTGTCCGGAAGTCCCAGTAACGCAGCGGTAAGCTACAAGCTTCAAGCGGCAAGCTGAACGGGGCAGCCCTCGAGTTCGACCCGTTTAGCTTGCGGCTTGCAGCTGTTTTCTACTTGCAGCTGCCCGGAGGGCTCCAGATGAGCTATGTGATCGACCGACGTCTCAATGGCAAGAACAAGAGCACGGTAAATCGGCAGCGCTTTCTGCGTCGTTACCGTGACCACATCAAAAAAGCAGTCGAAGAAGCAGTCAGCCGCCGCTCGATAACCGATATGGAGCATGGCGAGCAGATCAGTATTCCGGGGCGCGATATCGACGAACCGGTGCTTCATCATGGCCGCGGCGGCAAGCAGACCGTCGTCCATCCCGGCAACAAGGAATTCACCACCGGCGAACATATCGCCCGGCCGCAGGGCGGTGGCGGCGGCAAAGGGCCTGGCAAGGCGAGCAATTCCGGCGAAGGCATGGATGAGTTCGTGTTTCAGATCACCCAGGAAGAATTCCTCGAGTTCATGTTCGAAGACCTCGAACTTCCCAATCTGGTCAAACGCAACCTGACCGGGACCGACACGTTCAAAACGGTGCGTGCCGGCATCAGCAACGAGGGCAATCCCTCTCGTATCAACATCATTCGTACCTTGCGTTCGGCTCATGCCCGTCGCATCGCGCTGTCAGGCAGCAGCCGCGCCAAGCTTCGGGAAGTGCTCGCCGAACTCGAGCGCCTCAAGCGCGAAGAACCGGACAACTTCGGTGACATTCAAGAACTGGAAGTCGAAGCCCAACGCTTGCAGGCGCGTATCAAGCGTGTGCCTTATCTGGACACCTTCGACCTCAAATACAACCTGCTGGTCAAGCAGCCCAACCCGAGTTCCAAGGCGGTCATGTTTTGCCTGATGGACGTCTCGGGGTCGATGACTCAAGCTACCAAAGACATCGCCAAGCGCTTCTTCATCCTGCTGTACCTGTTTCTCAAGCGAAATTACGACAAGATCGAAGTGGTGTTCATCCGCCATCACACCAGCGCCCGCGAGGTCGACGAAGAAGAGTTTTTCTACTCACGCGAAACCGGCGGCACCATCGTGTCCAGCGCATTGAAGTTGATGCAGGAGATCATGGCCGAGCGCTACCCCACCAACGAGTGGAACATCTACGCCGCTCAGGCTTCTGACGGAGACAACTGGAACGACGACTCGCCCATCTGCCGCGACATTCTGATCAAGCAGATTATGCCGTTCGTGCAGTACTACACTTACGTCGAAATTACCCCACGCGAGCATCAGGCGCTGTGGTTCGAATACGAGCGCATCGGCGAAGCGTTTGCCGACACGTTCGCCCAGCAGCAGCTGGTCTCTGCCGGTGATATCTATCCGGTATTCCGTGAACTCTTCCAGCGCAGGTTAGTGACATGACCGCTAGAGAGCAGAAGCGCCAACCCCTTTCCACGGGTTCCGAGTGGACATTCGAACTGATCCAGGCGTACGACCGGGAAATCAGCCGCATCGCCGAACGTTACGCCCTGGATACCTATCCCAACCAGATCGAGGTGATCACCGCCGAGCAAATGATGGACGCCTATGCGTCGGTCGGCATGCCGCTGGGCTATCACCATTGGTCCTACGGCAAACACTTCCTGAGCACAGAGAAATCCTACTCGCGCGGCCAGATGGGTCTGGCGTACGAGATCGTCATCAACTCCGATCCTTGCATTGCTTATCTGATGGAAGAAAACACCATCTGCATGCAGGCATTGGTCGTCGCGCACGCGTGCTACGGCCATAACAGCTTCTTCAAGGGCAACTACCTGTTTCGGACCTGGACAGATGCCAGCTCGATCATCGATTACTTGGTGTTCGCCAAGCAGTACATCATGCAATGCGAGGAGCGCCACGGTATCGATGCCGTGGAGGATCTGCTCGACTCCTGTCACGCCTTGATGAACTACGGCGTCGATCGCTATAAACGCCCCTATCCGATTTCGGCTGAAGAGGAACGTCGCCGACAAAAAGACCGCGAAGAGCACCTGCAAAAGCAGATCAATGATCTGTGGCGCACCATTCCCAAGAGCGCCAGCAAGAACGACAAGGAAGACAACGCGCGCTTCCCTGCAGAACCCCAGGAAAACATTCTTTACTTCATCGAAAAACATGCGCCACTGCTGGAGCCATGGCAGCGTGAAGTTGTGCGAATCGTGCGCAAGATCGCCCAGTATTTTTACCCGCAGCGTCAGACTCAAGTGATGAACGAAGGCTGGGCGACGTTCTGGCACTACACCTTGATGAATGATCTGTACGACGAAGGCCTGGTGACTGACGGATTCATGCTCGAGTTTCTGCAGTCCCACACCAGCGTCGTGTTTCAGCCAGGATTCGACAGCCCTTATTACAGCGGCATAAACCCCTACACCCTCGGGTTTGCCATGTATCAGGACATCAGGCGGATGTGCGAGCACCCTACCGAGGAAGACCGCCGCTGGTTCCCGGAGCTCGCGGGGACCGACTGGCTGACTGCGGTGAAGTTTGCGATGAGCAGCTTCAAGGATGAGAGCTTCATCCTGCAGTACCTGTCGCCCAAGGTGATCCGGGATTTGAAACTGTTCAGCATTCTGGACGACGACCAGAAGGATGATCTGCTTGTCCCGGCCATTCACGACGAAACCGGCTACCGAATCATTCGAGAGACGCTGGCCGCTCAGTACAACCTGGGCAACCGCGAACCCAACGTGCAGATCTACAGCATCGACCGTCGCGGCGATCGCTCACTGACTCTGCGCCATCAGCAACATGACCGTAAACCGCTGGGCGACTCCACCGACGAAGTGCTCAAGCATCTGCATCGCTTGTGGGGCTTTGATATTCATCTGGAAACGCTGCAGGGCGATCAAATCATGAAGACCCACCACGTACCGCCGAGAAGCGAACACGCTGACGGTGAATATCCCAGGCTCGACCTGGCCGTCGTACACCTTTAGGCGATAACGCTTTTTCCACCTCCGCAGGCGCAACTTAAGGTTTATCCTGTCGCGCTTACGGAGGTTTTTTATGCAGATCTATAAAGTCGGCGGCGCGGTTCGTGATCGCCTGCTTGGTAAACCGGTTGCCGACACCGATTGGGTAGTGGTGGGCGCGACCGCAGATGAGATGCTGATCAAGGGCTATCGCCCGATCGGTACAGACTTTCCAGTATTTTTGCACCCGCTGACCGGCGAGGAATACGCACTGGCCCGCACCGAGCGCAAGACCGCGCGCGGCTATGGCGGCTTTGTGTTTCATGCCGATCCCGAGGTCACACTCGAAGAAGACCTCATCCGCCGCGACCTCACCATCAACGCTATCGCCGAAGACAAAGAGGGTCATCTCACCGACCCTTATCACGGCCAGCGGGACCTTGAAGCGCGGATGTTGCGCCACGTATCGCCGGCGTTCGCCGAAGATCCCCTCCGAGTGCTTCGTGTGGCGCGTTTTGCTGCCCGCTATGCTCCCGATGGCTTCACCATAGCGCCGGAAACCCTTGAACTGATGCGCCAGCTCGGCGCATCCGGAGAGCTTGAGGCCCTGACACCCGAGCGCAGCTGGAAGGAAATTTCCCGGGCGCTGATGGAGCGTGAGCCGCAGGTGTTCATCGAGGTGCTGCGTGAATGCGGCGCATTGAAAGTGCTGATGCCAGAGGTCGATGCGCTGTTTGGCGTGCCTCAGCCGGAAGCTCATCACCCCGAAGTCGACACAGGGTTGCATGTGCTCAGCGTGCTGCATCAGGCATCGCTGCATCACCAGCCGCTCAGTGTGCGCTGGGCTTGCCTGCTCCATGACTTGGGCAAAGCCCTGACGCCGGAGGAAGAATGGCCTCGGCACATCGCCCATGAACAGAAAGGCTTGAAGTCGATCAAGGCCGTGAATCTGCGCTTCAAAGTGCCGAAGGAGTGTCAGGAACTGGCTTTGCTGGTCGGCCAATATCACACCCACGGACACCGCGCGATGGAGCTCAAACCCTCGACCTTGCTGGATCTGTTGCAGAGCTTCGACGTGTATCGCCGGCCTCAGCGCTTTGAAGAGTTTGTCGTGGCCTGCGAGATGGACGCACGCGGTCGCAAAGGGTTCGAGGATCGCAGTTATCCACAGGCCGAATATTTGCGCGGCGCTGCCGAAGCCGCACGGCAGGTGGCGGTCCAGCCGTTGTTGGACAAGGGATACCAAGGGCAGGAACTGGGCGAGGCGCTCAAGCGCGAGCGGCTGGATACGCTGAAGGTGTACAAGGCGTCGTATCAGGCTTGAAGCGAATGCTATTCCTGTAGGAGCCATCCGAGTTTGCGAGGGTCGCGATGCGGTGTATCAGTCAAACCGCAATCGCGAGCACGCTTGCTTCTACAGGTCGCCAGTCCGCAAAAGGGAATCCGGCGTCAGCTGCTGACCCCGCCACTCAAAGCCCACCGGCCAGAGCTTCTGATCAATCTGCGCGTCCTGCCAGAGTTGAGAAAACGCGATTCCAACCCCGGGGTGCAGACGTTCAGGGGCGATCAGCGAAAGAGGCCATAGCACGAACGCATTCTTCAGAATTTCGGCACGGGGCAAGACCAGGCCATCGAAATTGCCAACGTGTTCGTCATAGAGCAGCACATCGATGTCCAGCGGCAGTCCTTTACGATCCGGGGCATAACGGCCGTTATCGGCTTCGATGAATTTCAGCCGACGATCCAGCTCGATCAAGGGCAGATCGGTCAGCGCCGACACCACAAGATTGAAAAAAGGGCCGCTCTTGATGCCGACCGGATGGCTTTCGAACACTGGCGAGCAGGTCATATCGGTCAGAAATCCCGCAAGCGCATCAAGCCCTGCGCACAGATGTTTCTCGCGGTCGATATTGCTGCCCAGGCCCAGGAAAATCCGTGTCAGCGACATCCGCGCTCGATCTCCACACCCACGCCTTTGGCCGCTGGCACGGCTCCCGGCTTGGTCAGTTTGAGGTGCAACCAGGGAATATTGAACTCGCCCATCAACACCTCGGCCAGGCGTTCGGCAAACGTTTCGACCAGCTCAAAGCTGGATGCTTCGGCGAAGGCCTGGATGCGTGCGGACACGCTGGCGTAGTCGAGCGCTTTGCTCAGGTCATCGTCCGCCGCAGCAGGCCGAATGTCCCAGGCAAAACTCAGGTCCAGACGCAGGACCTGGCGAATGCCACGTTCCCAATCGTAGGCGCCGATCACCGTATCGACCTCCAGACCCTCAATGAAAACTCTGTCCAAGCCTCTCTCTCCGTTGCACGACAAGGGCGCGATGCGCCGTTAGAATCAAGGCATCCCCGCCCGGAATGGTTAGCATGTTTTGGTCATTGGCGATCCTCGCCTACCTGCTCGGCTCACTGTCCTTTGCCATCCTGCTTAGCCGCATGACCGGCAAGCCGGACCCGCGTGCCAGCGGCTCGGGCAACGCCGGCGCGACCAACATGCTGCGCCTGGCAGGCAAGAAGCTCGCTATCCTGACCCTGATCGGCGACGTCTGCAAAGGACTGATTCCGGTGCTGATCGCCAATTGGGCAGGGCTCGACCCTCGCCTGCAGGCCTGGGTCGGCGTGTGCGCGGTGCTGGGCCACCTGTTCCCGCTCTATTTCCGCTTCCGGGGAGGCAAGGGCGTTGCCACTGCCGCCGGGATGTTGCTCGGCCTGTATCCACCCGCTGCGTTGCTGGCAATCGCCGCGTGGCTGCTGACGTTCTACCTGACCCGCACCAGCTCCCTCGCATCGCTCATCGCAACGCCACTGACCTTGCCGCTTCTGGCCTGGCAGGAACCGCACGCGCTGGTGCCGATGAGCGTTCTGACGCTGTTGATCGTCTGGCGCCACCGGGGCAATTTACGCGACCTGTTTGCCGGGCGCGAACGGCATTTCTGAATCCCCAACATAAAAGAGGCTCATGCGAGCCTCTTTGTCGACCAGGATTGCCGTATTACAGCCCCGGCAATTGCTCCATCGGCCACCGCGCCTGCACGCTGATCGCCAGGCCTTCCTTCTGCCCGGCCTGCAAACGCTGGCAACCTGCGAACGCGATCATCGCGCCATTATCGGTACAGAACTCAGGCCGTGCGTAGTAAACGTTGCCGCCCAAACCGCTCAACATCTGCTCCAGCGAATGCCGCAGCGCCTTGTTGGCACTCACGCCACCGGCGATCACCAGACGCTTGAGGCCGGTCTGTTTCAACGCGCGTTTGCACTTGATCGTCAAAGTCTCCACCACCGCCTGCTGGAAGGCCAGCGAGATGTCGCAACGGGTTTGTTCGCCGTCGTCTCCAGCGCTCTGGCACTGCTGCCAGGTATTGAGCGCGAAGGTTTTCAGGCCGCTGAAGCTGAAATCCAGGCCCGGACGATCGGTCATCGGGCGTGGAAAAACGAAGCGACCTTCGACGCCGCTTTGAGCCAGCCGGGAGATTTCAGGCCCGCCGGGATAATTGAGCCCCATCATTTTGGCGGTCTTGTCGAACGCCTCGCCGGCAGCATCGTCCAGGGTTTCGCCGAGCAGCTCGTAAAGACCGATCCCGTCGACACGCACCAGCTGCGTATGCCCGCCGGAAACCAACAAAGCGACGAACGGAAACTCGGGCGGTTGTTCTTCCAGCATCGGCGCCAGCAGATGGCCTTCCATGTGGTGCACGCCCAGCGCCGGAATGTCCCAGGCAAACGCCAGCGCCTGGGCACAGGAAGCCCCGACCAGCAGCGCGCCGACGAGCCCCGGGCCTGCCGTGTAGGCAATGGCATCGATCTCGGTCACGGCGCAGTCGGCCTCCGCCAGCACCTGACGAATCAAGGGCAGCATGCGTTTGACGTGATCGCGAGAAGCAAGCTCCGGCACCACGCCACCATAGACGCGGTGCAGGTCGATCTGACTGAACAGTGCATCGGCGAGAAGCCCGCGCTCGCTGTCGTACAGCGCCACGCCGGTTTCATCGCAGGAGGTTTCCAATCCCAGTACTAACATGGGGTACGCCTTGTAGAGGCCAAATTCGAAGGCGCGCATAATAGTCGCCGCTCATGCCTGCGACCAGTGGTTTTCGATCAGAGGCTTTGCATTCCGCGCGGCGAGGGGTTAACATCCGCAACCCTTAAAAACCGACGTACTTAGTGCAAGCGTTGCACGAGGCGTTGACCCCGGTAATGAATGAAGGTAGCTCTGGATGCCAGCCGTCAAAGTTAAAGAGAACGAACCCTTCGACGTAGCTCTGCGTCGTTTCAAGCGCTCCTGCGAAAAAGCCGGTGTTCTGGCTGAAGTTCGTAGCCGCGAATTTTACGAGAAGCCGACTTCCGAGCGTAAGCGTAAAGCAGCTGCTGCTGTTAAGCGTCACGCCAAGAAAGTTCAGCGCGAACAGCGCCGCGCCGTTCGTCTGTATTAATACAGACGTCCGTCGCAAGCTTCTGCCTCGCCCGGCCCCAAAGCCGGGCTGCCGGCAGTTGCAGTTTTAGCCTCACGCTGTACAGACAGAGGCTGTCGAAGCCGCAGATGCGACCCAGACAAACCCCGTCGAACTCTTCCAGCCTGAACCAGGCCGCGTTGACCCGTCTACACTGACCACGCAACCGTCGTTACGCTTTGGATTCGCCACGATCTTTCTGGCGGGGCGCCTGATGATGAGAACGCCATGGCCGGACTGATTCCCCAAGGTTTTATTGACGACCTCCTGAACCGCACCGACATTGTCGATGTTGTCAGCTCGCGCGTTCAATTAAAGAAGACCGGCAAGAATTTCAGTGCCTGCTGTCCTTTCCACAAGGAAAAGACACCCTCGTTCAGTGTCAGCCCTGACAAACAGTTCTACTACTGCTTTGGCTGCGGCGCGGGCGGCAATGCCCTCGGCTTCATCATGGACCACGACAACCTGGATTTCCCTCAGGCGGTCGAGGATCTGGCGAAAGCCGCAGGCATGGAAGTGCCTCGCGAACAGGGCGTCAAAGGGCAAAAGCCCAGACAACCTACCGATTCGCCGCTGTACCCATTACTCACAGCCGCAGCCGAGTTTTACCGGGCTGCACTGAAAAGCCACCCGACGCGCAAGTCAGCGGTGGACTACCTGAAAGGCCGCGGCCTGTCAGGCGAGATTGCCCGCGATTTCGGCCTGGGTTTCGCACCGCCGGGCTGGGACAACCTCTACAAGCACCTGAGCAGCGACACCCTTCAGCAGAAGGCGATGATCGATGCCGGACTGCTGATCGAAAACGCCGAAACCGGCAAACGGTATGACCGCTTCCGCGATCGGGTGATGTTCCCTATTCGCGATAGCCGTGGTCGCGTCATTGCCTTTGGCGGACGCGTGCTCGGCGACGACAAGCCAAAATACCTGAACTCTCCCGAAACACCGGTGTTTCATAAGGGACAGGAACTGTACGGCCTGTTCGAAGCCCGCAAACATAATCGGAATCTGGACGAGATCATCGTCGTCGAAGGCTACATGGACGTCATTGCCCTGGCCCAACAAGGCCTGCGCAATGCCGTGGCAACGCTGGGTACGGCGACCAGTGAAGAACATTTGAAGCGCCTGTTTCGTGTCGTGCCGAGTGTGCTGTTCTGCTTCGACGGCGACCAGGCCGGCCGCAATGCTGCATGGCGCGCGCTGGAAGCAACGTTGTCCAGCCTGCAAGACGGACGCCGGGCCCGATTTCTGTTTCTGCCGGAAGGCGAAGACCCGGACACACTGGTGCGGTCAGAAGGCACCGATGCGTTCAAGGCCAGGATCAACCAGCACGCGCAACCACTGGCCGATTACTTTTTCGAGCAACTGACCAAGGAAGCCGACCCGCGCTCCCTGGAAGGCAAGGCGCACATGGTGACACTGGCCGCGCCGCTGATCGAAAAAGTGCCGGGCGCCAATCTGCGCGAACTGATGCGCCGTCGCCTGAAAGAAATTACAGGCCTGGACACTGCGGCCGTTAATCAGTTGGTGCAGAACGCACCGGCGGAAGCGCCGCCGGCGTACGACCCGGGTTTCGATTACGACTCGGTTCCCGATTACAGCGATTACCAGCCGCACGATGCGTACGAGCCACAACAGCAGGAATGGACGCCCAAAGCACCGGGCGGCCAGCAGAAAAAATGGGACAAGAAGCCGTGGGACAAAGGCAAGAAGTGGGACAAGAACGGCAAGCGTCCCGATTTCGAGCCCCGCACCCCGCGCACGCCCGCAACCGTTGAGCCGCCGACGCTGACGGCGCTCCGGACACTGCTTCATCACCCGGAACTGTCGGCCCAGGTGGCGAACGCGAGTAATTTTGCCGACGAAGAGAATGTGTACTCGCAGCTTCTGGTCGCTCTGATCGATGCGACACAGAAAAATCCGAAGCTGCGGTCCATGCAATTGATCGCGCGCTGGCATGGCACCGATCAAGGGCGATTATTACGACAACTGGCGGAAAAGGAATGGTTGATCTCGGCCGATAACCTTGAACAACAGTTTTTCGACACTATAACTAGTTTGTCCGCACGCCAACGCGAGCGACACCTGGACCAATTGATCAGAAAGGAACGGCAGTCAGGGCTCAGTGCTGAAGAAAAAGTTCAGCTGCTCAACCTGTTAAATCGCAATGTTCCTGCACAAACCCCGACCTCAACTGGCGCGTGAGGTCCTAGCTCGGGTATAATCCTCGGCTTGTTTTTTGCCCGCCAAGACCTTCAGTGGATAGGGTGTTATGTCCGGAAAAGCGCAACAGCAGTCTCGCCTCAAAGAGTTGATCAGCCGCGGTCGTGAGCAGGGTTACCTGACTTACGCGGAGGTCAACGACCACCTGCCGGAGGATATTTCAGATCCGGAACAGGTGGAAGACATCATCCGCATGATTAACGACATGGGGATCAACGTATTCGAGAGTGCTCCGGATGCGGACGCCCTTCTGTTGGCCGAAGCCGACACCGACGAAGCGGCTGCTGAAGAAGCAGCCGCAGCGTTGGCGGCAGTCGAAACCGACATCGGTCGCACAACCGACCCGGTGCGCATGTACATGCGTGAAATGGGTACGGTCGAGCTTCTGACGCGTGAAGGCGAAATCGAAATCGCCAAGCGTATCGAGGAAGGCATCCGTGAAGTGATGGGCGCGATCGCGCACTTCCCTGGCACGGTCGAGCACATTCTCTCTGAATACACTCGCGTCACCACCGAAGGTGGCCGCCTGTCTGACGTCCTGAGCGGTTACATCGACCCGGACGACGGCATTGCGCCGCCTGCCGAAGTGCCGCCGCCGCTCGATCAGAAAGCCGACAAGGCCGCCGACGTCGCGGACGACGATGAAGAAGAATCTGATGGTGACGACGAGGAAGAGGCCGAAAGCGGTCCTGATCCAGTCGTTGCAGCGCAGCGCTTCGGTGCTGTCTCCGATCAGATGACGATCACGCTCAAGGCTCTGAAAAAGCATGGCCGTGGCAGCAAGCAGGCCAATGAAGAGCTGTTGGCGCTTGCCGACCTGTTCATGCCGATCAAACTGGTTCCTAAACAGTTTGAAGGTCTGGTGGAGCGTGTCCGCAGCGCCCTGGAGCGTCTGCGTGCACAGGAACGCGCCATCATGCAGCTGTGTGTGCGTGATGCACGCATGCCGCGCGCCGACTTCCTTCGCCAGTTCCCGGGCAATGAAGTCGACCAGAGCTGGACCGACGCACTGGCCAAGGGCAAGAGCAAATATGCCGAAGCCATCGGTCGCCTGCAGGCCGACATTCAGCGTTGCCAGCAGAAGCTGACCGCGCTGGAAGAAGAAACCGGCCTGACCGTCCTCGAAATCAAGGACATCAACCGTCGCATGTCGATCGGCGAGGCCAAGGCCCGTCGTGCGAAGAAAGAGATGGTTGAGGCGAACCTGCGTCTGGTGATCTCGATCGCCAAAAAGTACACCAACCGCGGTCTGCAGTTCCTCGATCTGATCCAGGAAGGCAACATCGGCCTGATGAAGGCGGTAGACAAGTTCGAATACCGTCGTGGTTACAAGTTCTCGACTTATGCCACCTGGTGGATCCGTCAGGCGATCACTCGCTCGATCGCCGACCAGGCCCGTACCATCCGTATTCCGGTGCACATGATCGAGACGATCAACAAGCTCAACCGCATTTCCCGCCAGATGTTGCAGGAAATGGGTCGTGAACCGACGCCGGAAGAGCTGGGCGAACGCATGGAAATGCCTGAGGACAAGATCCGCAAGGTATTGAAGATCGCGAAAGAGCCGATCTCCATGGAAACCCCGATCGGCGACGACGAAGACTCGCATCTGGGTGACTTCATCGAAGACTCGACCATGCAGTCGCCTATCGATGTCGCCACGGTTGAGAGCCTCAAGGAAGCCACTCGCGAAGTATTGTCGGGCCTTACCGCCCGCGAAGCGAAGGTCCTGCGCATGCGTTTCGGCATCGACATGAATACTGACCACACCCTTGAGGAAGTCGGTAAGCAGTTCGATGTAACCCGTGAGCGTATTCGTCAAATCGAAGCAAAAGCGCTGCGCAAGCTGCGTCACCCGACCCGAAGCGAACACCTGCGTTCGTTCCTGGACGAGTAAGCCTCGCGTCATAACAAAACCCCCGGCAATGCCGGGGGTTTTGCGTTTTAAGGAATAACATTCCGGCAGTGTGCCACCTTCGTTCGGCGCAGCTACACTCGTCCCATTCTCAACGGGATTACTGAGGCTGCCATGTTTTGGATGCCGGCCATTGTTTTCGTGTGTTTGGTGGGGACCACGTCAGCTGATGCCCAAGCTCTTTCCGCAGAGCAGGGTGCCTGGCAAGACACACGGGAAGCGCCAGGAAGGGCGGTAGAAGTCACGTCGCCAGCTTTTGAACATGTCTTGAGGGATGGAGCACTGCGGGAGCCTGCAATTGGCCATCTCTTTGCGGTGGAAGAAAGTGCGCGCCTGGACGCCACGGGCTTGCAGCAGACAGACGCAACTGCATTGACGCCACCCTCCCCTTCGGAACCCGCCGAGCTTTGGCGTGAATTCCTCCTGTTCGGTCTACCGGGGTTACTGCTGTTATCGACGGTGCTGGCCGTGGTCGTGCGCATCAACCGGCGCCTCAGTTCGGAAATTTCCAGACGCATTGCGCTCGAGCAAGAGCTCCGCAGCAGCGAGTATCACTACCGCGGCATGATCGAAAGTCTTTCAGCCATCGCGTGGGAGGCCAACACCCACGACTATTCCTACAACTACGTTTCGCCACACGCCGAGAATTTGCTGGGCTACCCACTGCATCAGTGGCTCAAGCCCGGTTTCTGGCGCAGCATCGTGCATCCTGATGACATCGACTACGCACAGGCCTACTGCGAGTGCGCGATCACTCAAGGGAATGATCACAGCATCGATTACCGCGTCATGAGCGCCGAGGGCCGTGTGGTCTGGGTTCGTGACATCGTCAGCATGATCGCTTACGGCCGCGAGCCGGTGATGCGCGGGTTGATGATCGACATCAGCGAAGCCAAACAGACCGAAGAAGCGTTACGCCTGTCTGAAGGAAAATTCGCATCGGTGTTCGCGCAGTGCCCGGACATTCTGGTCATTGCACGCCTGTCCGACGGTTGCTTCCTTGAAGCCAACCGGGCATTCGTCGAGCAAATGGGGCTGTCGCCCGATCAGGTCGTCGGGCGCACGCCGTCAGAGCTGGATATCTGGGGCATTCCCGACATCGGTCCGAGCCTGTTGCAGCGCTTGCAGAAAGGCAGCATTCGCAACCTGGAGATGCCCTTTCGTCGTCACGATGGCCGAACCTTCACGGGGCTGTTGTCCGCCGAACCGTTCGATCTGGATTCCACGCCTGCCGTCGTCCTCGTGGTGCGTGACATCACGCCGCTCAAGGAGGCGCAGCAACAGCTGCAGATGTCCGAGGAGAAATTTGCCAAGGCCTTCCATTCCTCGCCGGATGGCCTGCTGATCTCCCGACAGAGTGATGGCCTGCTCGTGGAAATCAACGACGGCTTCAGTCGCATCACCGGGTATCACAGCTCCCTCTCGCTCGACCGCACCACGCTCGACCTCGGCATCTGGGTCGATCTCAACGAGCGCCAGCAATTGCTGGAACAGATCAATCGCGATGGCTTCGTGAAGGATTTCACCAGCCACATCCGGCGCAGGGACGGTCAGATTCGGCTGTGCGAAATATCCTCACGGCCGCTGCCCATTGGTGGCGAAGACTGCATGCTGACCATCGCGCGGGACATCACCGAGCGCCATCAGATGCAGGAAAAACTGCAACTGGCGGCCACTGTGTTCGAAAGCACGGCCGAAGGCGTTCTGATCACTGATACGCGCCAGCGCATCAACGCAGTGAACCGGGCTTTCAGCGAAATCACAGGTTACAGCGAGGGTGAAGCCATTGGCGAAACGCCGCGCTTGCTGGCTTCCGGCCTGCATGACAGCGCGTTCTACGCGGCCATGTGGTATCAGCTTACGGCCGAAGGCCATTGGCAGGGCGAGATCAGCAACCGCCGCAAGAACGGTGAAATCTATCCGAGCTGGCTGACCATCAGCGCCGTGCGCAATCGCGACAAATTCATCACGCACTTCGTCGCGGTGTTCGCCGATATCTCCAGCCTCAAACAAGCTCAGGCGCGCCTGGACTATCAGGCGCATCACGACCCGTTGACCGGCCTGCCCAACCGTACGCTGTTCGAAAGCCGCCTGCACGCGGCGCTCACTCACTGCAAGGAAGCCAGCAGCCTTGGCGCCGTATTGTTTCTCGACCTTGACCGGTTCAAGCACATCAACGACAGCCTCGGACACCCGGTCGGCGACTTGCTCCTCAAAGGGATTGCGCAACGCCTGAAGGAAAACCTGCGCGACATCGACACCGTGGCGCGTCTGGGTGGCGACGAATTCATCATCCTGCTGCCAGGCCTGCAAGCCGCCAGCGACGCCGAGGCCATCGCGACGAAACTGCTGAACAGCTTCTCCGCGCCTTTCCAGGCGGGCGAACATGAGTTTTTCATCAGCACCAGTATCGGCACGGCAATGTTCCCGAGCGACGGCGCCGACGTCCCCACGCTGATCAAAAATGCTGACGCGGCGATGTACCGCTCGAAAGCCAAAGGGCGAAACCGTGTCGAGAGCTATACGCGCGACCTGACGGCACAGGCCAGTGAGCGCATCGCGCTGGAGCACGAGCTGCGCCGCGCCATCGAACGCGACGAGCTGACCTTGTCCTACCAGCCGAAGATCAGCCTTCTTACGCAGCGGCTGGTCGGCGCAGAAGCGTTGATCCGCTGGAGCCACCCGACATTCGGAGAAGTCCCACCGGAGCGATTCATTCCTCTGGCAGAGGAAAACGGCATGATCCTGCAGATCGGCGAGTGGGTGCTGGAGAAAGCCTGTCAGCAGATGCATCAGTGGAATCAGCTGTACGACGTGTTCGGTCCGCTGTCGGTGAACCTCGCCGGCGCTCAGTTGCGTCAGCCTAATCTGGTCAACCGCATCGAGCAGTTGCTGACCGAATACAGCCTGCAGCCAGGCTGCCTGCAATTGGAGATCACCGAAAACTTCATCATGACCCAGACCGAGGAGGCGCTGTCGGTGCTGCATCGCCTGAAAAAACTCGGCGTTCAGCTGGCGATCGATGACTTCGGGACAGGCTACTCGTCGCTCAGTTACCTCAAACGTCTGCCGCTGGACATCCTTAAAATCGACCAGTCGTTCGTTCGCGGGCTACCTGACGATCAACACGATGCCGCCATCGTGCGGGCCATCATCGCGCTGGGCCGCAGCATGCAGCTGACGGTCATCGCCGAGGGCGTGGAGAACCTCGAACAGCAGCAATTCCTCGCCGACGAAGGCTGTGAACAGATTCAGGGCTACATCGTCAGCCTGCCACTGCGCCCCGAGGAATTTTGCGCGACGTTTCTTCGTATGACAGTTTCGGACTTTTCGGATAGCACAGCACGGAAACCGTCGTTATAATCCGCCGCCTGACTGAGGGCCTATAGCTCAGTTGGTTAGAGCAGAGGACTCATAATCCTTTGGTCCACGGTTCGAGTCCGTGTGGGCCCACCACCTTCAAAAGCCGCGCTTTGCGCGGCTTTTTTATTGCCGAGGAAGCCATCGACCCTGATCACTCGCAGGATGCGGAAATACCGAATTTTCAAAAGGAAGAGGGACGACATGACGGTTTTAGAAGCGATAAAGAAAGCATCACGCATGAAGTGGTCGGGGCTGGCGGTGATGCTGGTGGGTGTGATTCAACTGGCGATGTTCCTGGTGCTGTTCATCTACGATTTTGGTGAACAACTCAAGGCCAGCTTCCTCTCCAAACTCGGCTACGCGCTTCAGGATATTTGCCTGATCGCCTACGAAAACACGCGTTTTCTGCAGCTGCTCTGGGACGCGACGCCCCGCGTGAATGTCTATCAGCCGTTCAGCGTGGAAACGCTCATGTTCTTCGGAATCATGGTGATCGTGGCGACTGGCAGCTACATCCGCAGGTGTGGGAAACAGCTGTCGGCAGACATTGCGGCCATCCGAAAAAAAGCCCGGGACGAGCTGTGGTTGCGCTCCATGCTCCCGCAGGATCAGGCCACCACAGTCATCAATGAGCCGGCCAGTGTTACAGTGCTGACGCTGCAAATGCCGCCCGGCGAAGTGAAGAACTGGTGGGAGCGTCCCGCCGGCATGCTCCTGATGGGATTGGCGACGACCTACCTGGCGGCCTATCTGACCAAAGTTTCCGGGCTGACCTGAGGATATATTCGCGAGGCGGATGGTCTGTAACCCCATGAATACACCTTCCCTTCCCGCCTGGCTACGCCGCCTCCTGCGCCCACTGCTGGACCCGTACCGCCGTTACCGGCACGCGCGATACATTCACGCGGGCCGTATCGTGGTGGGTCTGCTGGTGTCGATCTTGCTGACAACCGGGATTCACCTGCCTCACGGCGAGTGGGCCTCGGTGACGATGTTGATCGTGATCGGTGGCCTGCAGCACCACGGCAATATCGGCAAGAAATCGGTCGAGCGGGCTTACGGCACGCTGATCGGCGCAGCGCTCGGGCTGGCGGTGGTGGCGCAGGAAAGTTATCTGGGCATGCCGCTGCTCACCTATGTGCTGATGTCGCTGATTTGCGGGTTCTTCGCCTATCACGCCATCGGCAAAGGTGGGTATACGGCGCTGCTGTCGGCGATCACGCTGTTCATCGTTGCAGGCCACGGCGACAACCCGATCACCGACGGGCTGTGGCGCACGGTGGACATCCTGATCGGCATCGCGCTCGCGCTGGCCTTCTCCTTCGCGCTGCCGTTGTACGCGGTGTACTCCTGGCGATACAACCTGGCGAGCGGACTGCGCGGCTGCGCCAAGGCCTACGACCGGATCGCCAGCGGGCAGTCGATTGCGGCCGACGATCACGTGAAACTGACGGCGCGCCTGAACGCAACGATGCTGCAACTGCGTTCGCTCATGCCGTCGGTTTCCAAGGAAGTGAAGATATCGATGGTGGAGCTGGACGCCATTCAGGGGCATTTCCGCATGTGCCTGAGCACACTGGAGATTCTCTCGAACCTTCGTCCGGCCGATATTGGCAGTGCAGGCCTGTCCGCTGAACACCGCAGGATCAGGCGTCTGTTGATCGGTATGGCTCGCGCGCTGCAGACCGGCGCGACCGAGCGCCTGGAGCGGCCAACCGAAACCCTGGCCGTCGGTCCTGACATCCCGACCGCATCCCCCGATGTGCTGGGTTATCAATTGATGACACGGCAGTTCACGCTCAACCTCGAAGCCCTGCAGCAACGGCTGGCGAAAACCGCGAAGGCCTGGAAGATCTGACCTTCGCCTGCCGCTGCTTCAATAAACCGAGGGCACGACCATTTCACGCGGCACAGGTGCGCGTAAATAGTTGGCGTTGTATTCACGCTCCGGCAGGACCACTTGCGGCGACTCCACATCGCCGCGCGGGATCTGTTGCAGCAAGTGATGAATGCAGTTCAGTCGCGCGCGCTTCTTGTCATCGGCTTCCACGATCCACCAAGGCGCGACGTCGGTGTGCGAACGGGTGAGCATCTCTTCCTTGGCGCGTGTGTAATCCTCCCAGCGACGGCGTGACTCCAGGTCCATCGGCGAGAGCTTCCACTGTTTCAGCGGGTCGTGGATGCGCATCAGAAAGCGACGATATTGTTCGTCGTCCGTAATGGAAAACCAGTACTTGATGAGGATGATGCCCGAGCGCACCAGCATCTTTTCGAACTCGGGAACGGTGCGGAAGAACTCTTCGTATTCCTCGTTGTTGCAAAAACCCATGACCCGCTCGACACCGGCGCGGTTGTACCAGCTGCGATCGAACAGGACCATTTCACCCGCCGCCGGCAGATGCGACACATAGCGCTGAAAGTACCATTGCGTGCGTTCGCGCTCGCTTGGCGCAGTCAACGCAGCGACACGGCAGACGCGTGGATTGAGGCGTTGCGTGATGCGCTTGATGGCACCACCCTTTCCGGCCGCATCGCGCCCCTCGAACAGCACCACCACCTTGAGCTTCTGGCTGACGACCCAGTCCTGCAGCTTGACCAGTTCGCCCTGCAGCCGCAGCAATTCGCGAAAATACACCCGCCGATCGATGCCCTTCGGCACCTCTTCCCCCAGATCGGAAAGCAGGCCGTCCAGACGAGCGTCGTCGTATTCCATCTCCAGCTCTTCGTCGAAACTGTCGAGAATGTCGGCGTGGATGTAGCGGGCGGTTTCGGATAAATCCAGAGTCATGGCGGGCTCCCGGCGTGGATTCAGAGGGTCAGGGGCCGATTTAGACATGCCGGGGGTGACAGCTGAATGACAGGGCGATGACAGCAGGGAAAAGTCCTACGAGCTTGAGCTACGCACTCACACGATGGACGCCATGTTAATGCGCGTGCCTCAGTAAGTCGGCGGCGTAATGACCCAAAGCACCACTGCATCGGTCTCGCCTGGATTTCCATAGCGATGCGGCTCGTGACTGGCAAAGCGAAAGCTGTCGCCCTCACCGAGCAGGAAATGCCGCTCGCCCACCCACAGCTCGAAGGTCCCCGTCAGGACATAGCCGACTTCCTCACCTTCATGGGTGTAACTGGTGCGATTGTAGGCACCGGGCGGGAAGCGCGAGTGAACCATCTCGATCTGACCGCTCGGACTGGGCGTGAGCAATTGATCATGGATGCCGTCATCGTAGTGGATGTTCTGCCGGCTTTCCCTGCGCACGACATAACCGGCATCGGCCTCGCTGACGTCGGATTTGGTCGAAAAAAACCACTGTATGTTGACGCCCAGACAACGGCCGATTTTCAGCAGCGTATCCACCGAGGGGCGGGACAGGTCCCGCTCGAGCTGGCTGATATAACCCACCGACAACTGGCTGCGCTGCGCCAGCTCTGCGAGGGTCAGGCCCTGACGCTTGCGCAACCCGCGAATTCGCTCGCCCAGAAAACTCTCGCCAGCAGGTGCATCTTCCGCGGGCATGCTCGCCTTCCTGGCGCTGTCGCGGGTGACTCCTTTACTCATCATCTACCTCGGTAACGGTCTGCTGGATGCACGTGACAGCGTGAAGTGTAAGCGGCTGGCTGGAAAAAGAATCAACGCATGGCACGTGTTTTTAACCAGCAGTGAAATTTCGTCCACTTTTTTCACAAAATAGTCATTCCTGTCTTCTTTTTTCACCAGCGCTGGATTAGTCTCTGGGCAAGCCCGCACGTCATGCCGAGGCGACAACAATAAAGAACACCGCCATCGCACGCCGAAGAACGCGTCATGGCAACCAGCTCCAGCTTCCCCGTATTTCAACCCATTGCCTGTTTCTATCCGTTTACCCCTGTGCAGCCAAGGGCGTGCCTGCGTGCCACCTTGGCTCTCGAAAAAGAGCCCGACGGCCAAAGGAAAATGTTGATGAACAGTAAGAACCTGAAGATTGCATGCGCGTTGTTGATGCTCACACCTCTGTCAGCCATGGCGGCGCAGAACCTGGTCATCGTCGGCTTCGGCGGTGCGGCGCAGAAAATCCAGAATTCGACGATCTTCGAGCCTTTCTCCAAAAAGGCTGGCGTCGGCGTGGTGCAGACCGAATACAACGGGGAAATGGCCAAGATCAAAGTAATGGCCGAAACCGGTCATGCCGACTGGGACGTCGTGCAGGTCGAGGCCCCGGATCTTGAGCGCGGTTGCGCGGAAGGCCTTTTCGAAAAACTCGAATGGCCCGCGCTTGCGGCCGGCCAGCAACTGATCGAAGGCTCGCAACAGGAGTGCGGTTCGGCTGCGCTGGTGTGGGGCATGCCGCTGGTCTATGCCACCGACAAGGTCAAAACCGTACCGGGCAGTTGGGCGGATTTCTGGGATACCGACAAATACCCCGGCAAACGCGGCCTGCGCAAAGGCGCGATGTACACCCTCGAATACGCCCTGCTGGCGGACGGCGTTCCGGCTGCGGACATTTATAAAGTGCTGAACACGCCGGCAGGTGTCGATCGTGCGTTCGCCAAGCTGGACAAACTCAAGCCGTACATTCAGTGGTGGGAAGCCGGATCGCAGCCGATGCAGTGGCTTGCCTCGGGCGACGTAGTCATGACGACGACCTTCAGCGGTCGCGGCGCCGTTGCCGCGAGCGAGGGCCTGAAAGTCGCGCCTATCTGGAAAGGCTCGCTGTACAGCATGGATTACTGGACCATCGTCAAAGGCTCGAAAAACAAGGCCGCGGCCAACGCATTTATCACTTACGCCAACGGGCAAGCGCCGCAGCAGGCGTTCTCCCAGGCCATCGCGTATGGCGTGACGAACAAGGCGCTCAGCGACAAGCTAGACCCGGTTAAAGCGCCGTGGATTCCAACGTCGCCGCAGAACATGGCCGTCGCAATGCCGCTGAATATCGAGTTCTGGGTCGATCACGGCGAAGAGCTGGAAGAACGCCTGAACGCCTGGCTGGCCCGCTGAAATGGCCGCCTGAATAATCTTTCGGAGGAACAATGACCCACCCGTACAGCCCGCAGGAATGGCAGCTCAGGCAAGAACTGGCTGCCTGCTATCGACTGGTTGCTCACTACAAAATGACCGACCTGATATCGACGCACATTTCTCTGCGCATTCCAGGCCCCGAACATCACTTCCTGATCAACCCGTATGGGCTGTTCTTCGAGGAGATCACCGCGTCGAACCTGGTGAAGATCGACCTGGACGGCAACAAGGTGCAAGCCTCGGAATTCCCGGTCAACCCGGCCGGGTTCGTTATCCACAGCGCTATCCATCGGGCGCGGGACGATGCGCAATGCGTTTTGCATACGCACACCAAGGCGGGGTGCGCGGTGGCGGCGCAGGAAGGCGGGCTGTTGCCGGTCAATCAGATCTCGCTGGAGTTCTACGGGCGCGTCGGGTACCACGATTACGAAGGCATCGCGCTGGATTTCAGCGAGCAGCAGCGCCTTGTCGCCGATCTTGGCGACAGCTCGGTCATGATCCTGCGCAATCACGGCTTGCTCACAGTCGGCGACAGCGTCAAGCAAGCATTTCTGCGCATGTATTACTTGGAGAAGGCGTGCGAAATCCAGATCGCCGCACAAGCGGGCGGTGCTTTGCGCTATCCGCCCGATGAAGTGTGTCGGCGCACCGAACGGCAATTCAACGAACCCGGGCAGGATGTCGCGCAGGGCGAGTTGAGCGATCCGGACGCGGTCAACTTTGCCTGGGCGGCATTGCTGCGATTACTTGATCGCGTCGCTCCGGACTACAAAAACTGAGGCGGGAAGCGGGTAAGATTGCCCGCTTACCTACGGAGACTCGCCCCTTGCCCGACACTCGCCCTCCCGCGCTGGATGAAATCGACCGCCAACTGATCGCTGCGCTGCAGATCAACGCCCGCGAGCCAGTCGCCAATCTGGCCCGTCAATTAGGGATCGCGCGCACGACAGTGACGTCTCGTCTCGCGCGTCTGGAAAAGAGCAAAATCATCACCGGTTACGGCGTGCGTCTGAGTCAGCGCGTGGTTGATGGCGGGCTGCAGGCGTATGTCGGGATCACCGTGCAACCGCGGTCGGGCAAGGAGGTGCTGCGACGGTTGACCGCTCTGGCTCAGGTGCAGCAACTATGTGCGGTCAGTGGCGAATTCGATTACGTGGCATGGCTGCGCACCGATTCGCCGGAGCAACTAGATCAATTGCTGGATCTGATCGGCAGCGTGGACGGTGTGGAGAAGACCACGACATCGATCATTCTCAGCAGCAAGATCGATCGGGGACAGCCGGTCTGATCATCCCACTGCAAAGTGATGCGTGACCTCGTCATATCGGCGTTAATCTCTACACAACGACAACACTCTGCGTCTTATTAACGTCTCAACTGTTATCTAGACTTTCCCCTTTCGCGCCATAGTCGAACAAGGTCAGTCATGAAGAACAATCGCCATCCCGCCGACGGAAAGAAGCCGATCACGATTTTCGGCCCCGACTTCCCCTTTGCCTTCGATGACTGGATCGAGCACCCGGCCGGGCTGGGCAGCATTCCAACAGAAAATCTCGGCAAGGAAGTCGCCATCGTCGGCGCCGGGATTGCCGGTCTCGTGGCGGCGTATGAGCTGATGAAGCTGGGCCTCAAGCCCGTCGTCTACGAGGCGTCGAAAATGGGTGGCCGCTTGCGCTCGCAGCAGTTCGAGGGCGCCGAAGGCATCATTGCCGAACTGGGCGGCATGCGCTTCCCGGTCTCATCCACGGCTTTTTATCACTATGTCGACAAGCTTGGCCTTGAGTCCAAACCCTTCCCCAACCCGTTGACGGGTGCATCCGGCAGCACCGTAATCGATCTGGAAGGCACCACGTATTACGCACAAAAGCCGTCGGACTTGCCCGCACTGTTTCACGAAGTGGCTGACGCGTGGGCGGACGCCCTGGAAGACGGCGCGCAATTCGCCGACATCCAGCAAGCCATTCGCGACCGCGACGTCCCCCGCCTCAAAACGTTGTGGAACAAGCTGGTGCCGCTGTGGGACGACCGCACGTTCTACGATTTCGTCGCCACCTCCAAGGCGTTCGCCAAACTGTCGTTCTACCATCGCGAAGTGTTTGGTCAGGTCGGGTTTGGCACCGGCGGCTGGGATTCTGACTTTCCGAACTCGATGCTGGAAATCTTCCGCGTGGTCATGACCAACTGCGACGATCATCAACATTTGATCGTCGGCGGCGTAGAGCAGGTGCCGCTGGGGATCTGGCGTCACGTGCCTGAGCGCTGCGTTCACTGGCCGGAAGGTACCAGCCTGTCGTCGCTGCATCGCGGCGCACCGCGTACAGGCGTGAAGCGTATCGCGCGCGCCCCCGATGGCCAGTTCGCGGTCACCGACAACTGGGGCGATACCCGACACTACGACGCCGTTCTGGCCACCTGCCAGAGTTGGCTGCTGACCACTCAGATCGAGTGCGAAGAGTCGCTGTTCTCGCAGAAAATGTGGATGGCGCTGGACCGCACGCGCTATATGCAGTCGTCCAAAACCTTCGTCATGGTCGATCGCCCGTTCTGGAAGGACAAGGATCCGGAAACGGGCCGCGATGTGATGAGCATGACGCTCACCGATCGCCTGACCCGCGGCACCTACCTGTTCGAAAACGGCACCTATTCCAACGGTGTCGACAAACCGGGCGTGATTTGTCTGTCGTACTCGTGGATGAGCGATGCACTGAAAATGCTGCCGCATCCTGTGGAAAAGCGCGTGAGTCTGGCACTTGGCGCGCTGAAAAAGATTTATCCGAAAGTGGATATTGCCGCGCGGATCATCGGAGATCCGATCACGGTGTCGTGGGAAGCAGACCCGCACTTCCTCGGCGCTTTCAAAGGTGCCCTGCCGGGCCACTATCGCTACAACCAGCGGATGTACGCGCACTTCATGCAAAAGGACATGCCTGACGAACATCGCGGCATTTTCATCGCCGGTGACGACGTTTCCTGGACACCGGCCTGGGTCGAGGGCGCGGTGCAGACCTCGCTCAACGCTGTCTGGGGCATCATGACCCACTTCGGCGGCAAGACCCACGCCGAAAACCCGGGGCCTGGCGATGTGTTCCACGAAATCGGCCCGATCGCGTTGCCGGAATAAGGAGTTGCCCATGCGCGTTGCCCTCTATCAATGCCCACCGCTGCCACTGGACATCGACGCCAACCTTCGGCGCCTTGAGGTGCAGGCCCTCGAGGCCGCGAGCAAAGGGGCAGCGGTGCTGGTCTGTCCGGAAATGTTTCTGAGCGGCTACAACATCGGTGCTCAGGCGGCGCGAAATCTTGCCCAGCCGAGCGATGGGCCGGCGGCACGGCTCATCGGCGAGATCGCGCGCAAGACCGGTGTGGCCATTCTCTACGGCTATCCGGAAGTGAGCGCCGACGATCAGGTCTACAACGCAGTGCAGTTGATCGACGCCCAAGGCGTGCGTGTCTGCAATTACCGTAAGACGCATCTGTATGGCGACCTGGACAAGTCGATGTTCAGTGCAGGCGATGAGCATTTTCCGGTGGTCGAATTCAACGGCTGGAAGCTAGGGTTCCTGATCTGCTACGACGCGGAGTTTCCCGAAAACACGCGCCGCCTCGCGCTGGCGGGTGCCGATCTGATCCTTGTGCCGACCGCTAACATGGCGCCCTACGACTTCGTTGCGGAAGTCACCGTTCGGGCGCGGGCTTTCGAAAACCAGTGTTATCTGGTCTACGCCAATTACTGCGGCAGCGAGGGCGACATTCATTACTGCGGGCTGAGCAGCATCTGCGCGCCGGACGGCAAGCAGATCGGCCTGGCCGCTCAAGACGAAGCCCTGGTGATCGCCGATCTGGACCGCAACCTGATGAGCGAATCCCAGGCCATCAATACCTATTTCAAGGACCGCCGACCCGGCTTCTATGCGGGACTCGTCAAGCGCTGAAGGCAAAGTTGATCATCCACAGTCTGCGTCCTTGTAGTACCCGGACTGTGCTGAAAACGCCTGCGTCTCACACTCTTTGTGTCGTTATCCGCTAGCATGAGCAGTCATTTCCAGAGCTGCTGCGGAATACGTCATGCCTGCGCCCGAATCATCCAACCATCGCTCCCTGACCTTGCCCAACGGTCTGCGCGTGGTGCTGTGCTCGGCGCCGCGTCTGAAGCGTTGCGCGGCGGCCTTGCGAGTGGCGGCCGGCAGTCACGATGTTCCGTCACAATGGCCCGGCCTTGCGCACTTTCTCGAGCACCTGTTCTTCCTCGGCACCGAACGATTTCCGTCCGGCGACAACCTCATGGCGTTCGTGCAACGCCACGGCGGACAGGTCAATGCGAGCACGCGCGAGCGCACCACGGATTTCTTTTTCGAGCTGCCACCCGCCGTTTTTGCCGATGCTCTGGATCGATTGTGCGAGATGCTGACCCACCCGCGCATGACCATGGCCGATCAGTTGCGTGAGCGTGAGGTGTTGCATGCCGAGTTCATTGCCTGGTCCCGGGATGAAGCGTCGCGCGATCAGATACAGCGGCTGCAGACTTTATCGGCCCTGCATCCGTTACGCGGGTTTCACGCCGGCAATCGTTTCAGCCTTCCCGTTCCGCGCAGGACATTTCAACAAGCATTGCAGGACTTCTACCGGACGTTCTACCAAGCGGCGCAGATGACCCTGAGCCTCGCAGGGCCCCAAACGCTGGATGAGTTGCAGGCATTGGCAACTCGCTATGGCGGATATTTCGCCCAGGGCCGTCGGATCGCTCAATCAAGAGCCCCGGCGCTCGTGGACTCAAGAACTCCGCACCCCGTTTTCGACTCGCGCGACGCGCACCTGATGTTTGCGTGTGAAGGCTTGCCGCGAGGGCATGAGCAGGCCGCTGCGTTTCTCTGCAGCTGGATGAACAACGCGCAGCCGGGTGGTCTGGTGGCCAGCCTGCGAGATCAGGGTTTGATCGAGTCACTCACTGCAGAGGTTGTGTACGCGTTCGACGGGCAGCTTTTGCTCGACATCGACATTGCACTCGCCGAGGTCGCGGCGGACCAAGTGCCTTCAAGCGAAACGGCTTACGTGATTTCGAGAAGGCTCTTCGATTGGCTGGCCTTTTTCAAATCGCGCTTTGCTGAGCTCATCGACGAATACGCCCTGCTCGCCCAACGTCGCCTCGCGGTCAGCAACGCGTTGTCTCTGGCCCGGCATTTCTGCGCAAAGCCAGACGAACCAGGCCTGTCGAGCCAAGCCGTCACCGCCCTTAATGCCCTGATCGCCCAACTCACGCCGGAAACCCAGTTACCGCCACAGCCGAAACTGCTGAAAAACGACACCTTTAACGTTGATTGGCGACTGCCCGAGCCCAACCCGTTCTTGCGTCCGATTGCCAAGGTCGCCACGCTGGCTGGCCCACTTCCCGCGTTCACGTTCAGCGACAATTTGCCTGGACACCGTCCAGGCGAGGGCGAAGCGGCGGTGTATCTGCGCTGGATGCTGAGCGCTCCTCAACCGCAGCTCGCGCGGATGCTGAACGAAGGCCTGAAGCGCCTGATCGCCGACGCACAGGAAGCCGGCATCACTCTGGCGTTCACGTCCTACGGTAACTTCTGGCAATTGAAACTGACCGGAATGGCCGAGCCCATTCCGGCCGTCCTCGAACAGGCATTGCGCGCGTTAGCTCAGCCCACTGAGGAAACTCTGGCGCGTTATGGGCAGCCGAATGAGGAACCTGCGCCGATGCCGATTCGGCAGTTGCTGAGAACACTGCCCGATCATTATTTGAACAGCGGCGTAATGTCCCAGACGCAGGATTTACAGCGTGTCTGGGCGGATGCTCGCTGGGCAGGCTTGGCCGTCGGGCTTGATCCCGTCGAGCAGGACGCACTCAAGCACGCTGCACAGATCACGCCCGGCCAGCCCGACGCCTCGGCACCCGAGGTCACAGGGAGGCAGGCAGACCAGCGCTGGGAAACCGAGCCGTCGGACTCTTCTGAAAACGCTGTGCTTTTGTTCTATCCAACGTCTTCTTCGTCTGTGCGCGACGAAGCGATCTGGCGACTGCTTGCACAACTGATACAGGCGCCGTTTTATCAGCGCCTGCGGGTCGAGTTGCAATTGGGCTACGCCGTTTTCAGCGGTTTCCGACAAATCGCCGGAAACGGTGGCCTGTTGTTTGGGGTCCAGTCACCTTCCGCCAGTGCCGGTGAGCTGGTCGATCAGATTGAATCCTTCATCCGCACACTGCCGACACAGATCGAGAATGCTGACCTGACCGCTCAGATCAAAGCCCTGCGCGGTCAACTCGACCCCGCGACCATGGACAGTCAGCAGGCGTGCGAACTGATCTGGCAGGCACATATGGCAGGCTACCGGGACGACTACCTCGTACAGCTGCAACATTCGCTTGCACATCTCCAGTCCATAGAACTGCTGGACGCCGCTCGTCGCCTGGGCGCGGGGTCGGCCGCTCGTCTTTGCCTGTCGAACCGCTCAAGCCCCAGCGAGTGAGCCGTTTGGCAGGTCAATCATTGCCAGGATTGCAAAAATCTTTATCGGATATTTCATCATTGAAGTCCCGAGATTTTTAGTAACATAGCTCCCTAAGCATTTGAACGTCTCCTCTCGCAGGTGTACTAAAGATGTACTCACCCACCGTTGCATAACCCAGAAGGAGTCTTTTATGTGGACTAAACCTGCTTACACTGATCTGCGTATCGGCTTTGAAGTCACCATGTACTTCGCAAGCCGTTGATTTTTGCGCGGTGAGAAGCCTCGGTTCGCCGGGGCTTTTTTGTTACAGCGTTCAGGATTTTCAGGCCTCGTGAGGCCATTGGTACGGAGCACACATGCACATCCAGATTCTCGGTTCGGCGGCGGGCGGCGGTTTCCCACAATGGAACTGCAACTGCGTTAACTGCGCAGGTTTTCGCGACGGCAGCCTGCGGGCTCATGCGCGCACCCAGTCGTCCATTGCCTTGTCCGACGACGGCGTGAACTGGGTCTTGTGCAACGCTTCACCCGACATCCGCGCTCAACTGCAGAGCTTCGCGCCCATGCAGCCTAACCGCGGCCTGCGGGATACGGGGATCAGCGCAATCATCCTGATGGACAGCCAGATCGACCACACGACCGGTTTGCTCAGCCTGCGTGAAGGCTGCCCGCATCAGGTCTGGTGCACGGACATGGTCCACGAAGACCTGACGACCGGCTTCCCGCTGTTCAACATGCTCAAGCACTGGAACGGCGGGCTGGTGTGGAATCGCATCGAGCTTGAGGGCAGCTTCGTGATTCCGGCCTGTCCGAATCTTCGCTTTACGCCGTTTCCACTGCGTAGCGCGGCACCGCCCTACTCGCCGCACCGCTTCGACCCACACCCGGGCGATAACATTGGCTTGATGGTGGAAGACCTCAGGACCGGCGGAAAGCTGTTCTACGCGCCAGGCCTCGGCAAAGTCGATGATGCCCTCATGGAAAAAATGAGCGGCGCCGACTGCCTGCTGGTGGACGGCACGATGTGGGACGACGATGAGATGAAGCGTCGCGGCGTCGGCACACGAACAGGCACCGAGATGGGCCACCTGGCGCAGAATGGCCCCGGCGGCATGCTCGAAGTGCTGGAAAAACTGCCTGAACAACGCAAGGTGCTCATTCACATCAACAACACGAACCCGATTCTCGACGAGGATTCGCCCGAGCGCGCAGAACTCGCACGCCGTCATGTTGAAGTGGCATTCGATGGCATGAGCATCGAGCTGTAACAGGCGCCATGAACGTCGTGACAGCGGGACCGAGCTTGCTCAGGAAGCCAGTGCATTCAGTGAAAATCGAGTTGCCCGGCAGTCAGCATTCGCGAGCAAGCTCCCGCAGGGTTAGCGCGAATGCGTTCGCGACCACCGCTTCAAGCCACAGAATCCGAGACAAATGGGTAAGGAACATGCCGACATGAGTGAGCCAACACCACTGTCCCCCGCTGAATTCGAACAGGCCTTGCGTGCCAAAGGTGCGTATTACCACATCTACCATCCGTTTCATGTGGCGATGTATGAAGGCCGCGCGACGCGCGAGCAGATTCAGGGCTGGGTCGCCAACCGGTTTTATTACCAAGTGAACATCCCGCTCAAGGATGCTGCGATTCTGGCCAACTGTCCGGACCGCGAGATCCGTCGCGAGTGGATTCAGCGCCTGCTCGACCACGACGGCGCACCGGGCGAAGACGGCGGCATTGAAGCCTGGTTGCGACTGGGCCAGGCGGTAGGGCTGGATCCGGATCAACTTCGCTCGCAGGAATTGGTCCTGCCCGGCGTACGATTTGCCGTCGATGCGTATGTGAACTTCGCCCGTCGAGCCAACTGGCAGGAAGCCGCCAGCAGTTCTCTGACTGAGCTGTTCGCTCCGCAGATCCACCAGTCGCGGCTGGACAGCTGGCCGCAGCATTACCCATGGATCGATCCGGCCGGTTACGAATATTTCCGCACGCGCCTGGGTCAGGCGCGCCGAGATGTCGAACACGGGCTCGCGATCACCTTGCAGCATTACACGACGTGGGAAGGCCAGCAGCGCATGCTGGAAATTCTGCAGTTCAAACTCGACATTTTGTGGAGCATGCTGGACGCCATGAGCATGGCTTATGAGCTGAATCGCCCGCCCTATCACAGCGTGACCGACCAACGCGTCTGGCACAAAGGAATCGCCCTATGAGCTTCAACCGCGAACAAGTGCCGAGCTGGCGCCGTGGCTATCGCTTTCAGTTTGAACCGGCGCAGAACGGCCACGTACTGCTTTACCCCGAAGGCATGATCAAGCTCAACGAGAGCGCCAGCGCCATTGGCGGCCTGATCGATGGTCAGCGCAGCGTGGGTGCGATCATCGCCGTGCTCGATGAGCAATTCCCCGGCGTTCCCGAGCTCGGCACCGACGTCGAGCAATTCATGGAGGTCGCTCGTGCTGAACACTGGATCGAACTTGCCTGAGGCGCCGGTGACCGAGTCCAAGGTGCACATACCACCGACACCTCCTGTCGGGCTGCCGCTGTGGCTGCTCGCCGAGCTGACCTACCGCTGTCCTCTGCAGTGTCCGTATTGTTCCAACCCGCTGGACTTCGCACGCCAGGGTCAGGAGCTGACCACCGAACAGTGGTTCAAAGTGATGGCCGAAGCCAGGCAGATGGGCGCCGCGCAGATCGGGTTTTCCGGCGGTGAGCCCCTGGTGCGGCAGGACCTCGCCCAGCTGATCGCAGAGGCCCGGCGCCTGGGCTTCTACACCAACCTGATCACGTCCGGCATCGGCCTGACCGAACAGAAGATCGTCGACTTCAAGGAAGCCGGTCTGGACCACATTCAGATCAGTTTTCAGGCCAGCGACGAGCAAGTGAACAACATGCTCGCAGGCTCGAAAAAGGCATTTGCCCAGAAGCTGGAAATGGCCCGCGCGGTGAAGAAGCACGGCTATCCGATGGTGCTCAACTTCGTCACCCACCGGCACAATATCGACAAGATCGACAAGATCATCGAGCTCTGCGTGGCGCTGGAGGCGGACTTCGTCGAATTGGCCACCTGCCAGTTCTACGGTTGGGCGCACTTGAACCGAGTGGGCTTGCTGCCGACCAAGGAACAGCTGGTCCGCGCCGAACGCATCACCAATGAATACCGCGAGAAGCTCGCGGCGGAGAATCATCCGGTCAAGCTGATCTTCGTCACGCCCGACTACTACGAGGAGCGCCCCAAAGCCTGCATGAACGGCTGGGGTAATCTGTTTCTGACCGTGACGCCGGATGGCACCGCCCTGCCCTGCCACGGCGCGCGACAGATGCCGATCCAGTTCCCCAATGTGCGCGATCACAGCATGCAACACATCTGGTACGAGTCGTTTGGCTTCAACCGCTTCCGTGGTTACGAGTGGATGCCCGAGCCGTGCCGCTCTTGCGACGAAAAAGAAAAGGATTTCGGCGGTTGTCGCTGTCAGGCGTTCATGCTGACCGGTGATGCAAGCAACGCCGACCCGGTGTGCAGCAAGTCGCCACAGCATCACCTGATCACCCAGGCCCGCGACGAAGCCGAGTATGCTAGCCAGACCATCGAGCAACTGGCCTTTCGCAATGAACGAAACTCACGCCTCATCGCAAAATCCTGATTTGTTCTCTGCCGCCCAGGCTGTGGCGGCAGGCGTCGATTTCGCCGAACTGTGCGTCGGTCCCGCGGGCCTCTTCTGGAACGAATTCCGCCCGCAGGACGCCGCTTCGCGCATCTGGCGCTGGAGCGACGGCGTCACCACGTGCCTGACGCCGGATGGCTTCAGCGCGCGCAGCAGGGTTTATGAATATGGCGGAGGCTCGTTCTGCCTGAGCGACGAAGCCGTGGTGTTCGTCAACGAAGCCGATCAACAGATTTATCTCCAGCCCTTCGACACCAACGTCCCTCTCGCACTGACCCACGACGACAAGCGCTACGGCGATGTCCGCTTCGGGCGCGGGCAGATTCTCGCCGTCGAGGAAGACAACGACGTTCACCGCCTGGTGGCGTTCGACCTTATCGACGGCAGACGCCACGTGCTGGCTGAAGGGGCCGACTTCTATGCAGCGCCGACATTGAGCCCCGAGGGTGATCGTCTGGTGTGGATCGAGTGGTGGCGCCCGCACCAACCGTGGACCTCGACGCGTCTGCTCAGCACCGAGCGTCAGCCGGACGGGTCATGGGGTCTGCCGCACTGCCTGGCAGGCGGACTCGGGCTGGAAGCGCTGCAACAACCGCGCTTCGATGATCAGGGGCGCCTGTATTGCCTGACTGATCGCGGCGGTTTCTGGCAACCGTGGGTGGAGACGCTGGAAGGCCTCGAAGCGCTGCCCGCAGCCGCAGCCGACCATGCATCTGCGCCATGGCAATTGGGCAGTTCGAGCTGGTTGCCGCTCACCGATGGGGCCTATCTGGCCAGTTGGTTCCAGGACGGCTCTGGTCGTCTGGGCCTGTGTTCGGCTGATGGCTCGGTACAGGATTTCAGTGGCGAGTACAGCCGGTTCCGCAACCTGGCGATGGACGATCAACACTTTTATTGCATCGCGGCGTCAGCGACCCGCCCTTTGGCTGTCGTGGCGATCAGTCGTTCCGACCAGCGCGTGCAGGTACTGGCCGGAGGTATTGCTCCGCTGCCCGCCGAGCACATCAGTCGTCCGCAAACGCTGCGCTATCCAAGCGGTGACAGCGAGGCGCATGGCTATTTCTACCCCGCGATGAATGGCGCAGAAAAGCCGCCGCTGGTGGTGTTCATCCATGGCGGACCCACGTCGGCGTGCTATCCGGTGCTCGATCCGCGCATCCAGTACTGGACGCAAAGGGGCTTCGCCGTCGCGGACCTGAATTATCGAGGCAGCACGGGCTATGGCCGCGCCTATCGTCAGGCGCTGTTTCTCGAATGGGGCGTCGTCGACGTAGAGGACGCCTGCGCCGTGGTCGAGTACTTGGGCAATCAGGGGCTCGTCGATCCAGCCAACGCCTTCATTCGAGGCGGCAGTGCCGGCGGATATACGACGCTGTGCGCGCTGGCGTTCAAGGATGTTTTTCGCGCTGGTGCGAGCCTGTATGGCGTCAGCGACCCTCTCGCACTGGCCGAAGCGACGCACAAGTTCGAGGCGGATTATCTCGACTGGCTGATCGGCGACCCGGACATCGACATGGCGCGCTACCGCGAGCGCACCCCGCTGCTGCATGCCGACCGGATCAAAGTGCCGGTGATTTTCTTCCAGGGCGAACTCGATGCCGTCGTCGTTCCCGCCCAGACCCGCGACATGCTCAATGCCTTGACCGAAAAAGGCATCCCGGCCGAAGGCCATTTCTATCCCGAGGAACGCCATGGCTTCCGCAAAGCCAGCAATCTGGCTCACGCACTGGAGACCGAATGGGCGTTTTACCGAAAGGTAATGGACAGCTGAGGGCGTGACTGCGGTCTCTGTGGGCGGCATCAGCCGGCTCAGCCAGCTGGCGCCCACAGGGATTCAGAGCGAAGTGCGCTGACCGGGCGCGATCACTTGCGGCTGGCGATGATGTATACCGCGTGGATGATGCCTGGGAAGTAGCCGAGAAGGGTCAGCAGGATGTTGAGCCAGAAAGCGCCAGCGAATCCGACTTGCAGGAACACGCCCAGGGGTGGCAGCAGGATGGCGATGATGATGCGAATGATGTCCATGGGTGAAGCTCCTGAATGATAAATGGCCCATTGCGGCCACACAGCTAATCGACCCTGAGCGCATGCAGGGGTTCAACCGTGAATATCATTGCGCCACCCATTGCCCGGCAAAAAAACGCCCCGCACCAAGACTCCCGGCGCGGGGCGAAGCGTACAAAACGCAAGACGGTTCGAGAAACAGTGGGTTACTACGCCATGAGCCCGCTTGGCATTGCCTGACGCTGCGCGCGGACGCTCGCGGCCGGGCGCATCTGGCGTGCCGAGGCACGCTCTGGCACAGAGCCCGGCAGGTCGTCGATCCGGGCAGTGCACGCCTGTCCGCGAGCAAGCAGCGCCGAGCTTCGGGGACTGCGGTTGGAGTAATCGCCGAGTACGACGATATCGGCGCTGACGGCGTAGGTGTCTTCCGAAAGCAACCCACCGTTCTGCCCGACGCTACCTCGCGCCTCGTTGAGAATGAGCAGGATATTCAGCGCCCTGCACAATGTGGCAACACCCTGCACGTAAGCCGTCGTGGCTGGCGTGATGACCGTCTCGCCCTGAATGGGCTCAAGCACGATGGCAACGGTTCGTGAATCCACGGCGGCCTCGATCGCGGCCAGATCGTTGAATGGCACACGGCAGAAATCGTCGGTCAGTGATTCGATCAGCGCGTCGAAACGCCCGCCACTGGCAACCACGACCCCGCATTCCCCGCGCCGATGCTGTTCGCCCCATTTGCGCGCCAGCGTCATCGCCCCTGCGTACGCTGCCTGCTCGTCGATGAAGAAACCGGCTTGATCGCTGCCTGTGCGCTGACGCAGACGTTGCAACGGCGAGAGCAATGCAGGTTGCTCGACAGACTGGCTGTCTTCAGCGACAGCGTTGCGCAGCAGTTTGAAGAGGTTCATGCGCGCAATCCTTCCAGTGGCAGCCCCAGCAACCGGTCGCTCCAGTCCTCGACGCGGCCGGTGCGCAGACGCTTGAGGGCGATGTCGCGCCATCGGGACGACAGCGCCGGGCAATCGGCGAGCTTTCTGAGCCCGCCATGCTCAAGCGGCTCGAGGTAGGACGTGCGCAAGGCCCAAGCGATCGTCAGGCCCGGATAGCTGCGCTGAACCAGCTCGAATGCGTCGTCGGGACTGACAAAACCGGGTTTGAGCACGCGATAGAACCAGCCACAGCGCCCGTTATCCTGCGCACGCTGAGGCAGCTCTTCGATGCCCCAAGTGTGGCTGAGCCGGTAGCAAGGCGAACGTGGCTGGCTGACCTGCAGCAGCGCGCCGCCCCAGCGAAACATGTCGCCCAGGCAGACATCTTCTTCGGTGAGGCCGCGGGATGAAAGATTTTCGCCGAAAGAAGGCGCGCACCAGTCGATGTGCGGATAGACCTTGCGCCAGTAATCGTAATGCTCGGCGGGATAGTGATGCATGGCGCGCTCCGGGCCGGTATGAAAGCGCGGATCGCCGTGTTCGTCGCTGCCCAGCCCTTGCGGCCAGAGCCAAAGGCGTCGGTCCAGCCTGTGCTTATCGATATCGCTGATCAATCCATGACCCAGATTTTTCGCTTTACCTATAAAAACACCATCGACCTGGACACTGTTCATTGCGCTTTATGGCCCTGTAACCCCTGTGAGTTGGGCGTAGACTATGCCCCGGCAAGACAAACGACCATTTCGATTTTCCAGCTATTTCGATAAGAACTGCTTATGGATTTCCGCCAACTGCGTTATTTCGTCGCGGTGTACGAAGAAGGCCACGTCGGACGCGCCGCCGAGCGACTTTCTTTGTCGCAGCCAGCGCTCTCACAGCAGATTCGTCTGCTGGAGCACAGCCTCGATGTCAGCCTGTTCGAGCGCAGCAGCAAGCGCCTGTTGCCGACGCTGGCCGCGCACACCTTGTACAACCATGCGGTGCCGTTGCTCGAAGGCATGCAACGGGCGCGCGAGGCGTTGCGCAACTTCAAGGGACAATCCCAGCGTACCCTCGCCATCGGCGTCTTACAGACCGTGCATTCGAGCCTGGTGCCGCAGATGCTCGAGCGCGTGCGCAAGGCGCAGCCGCATCTGGTCGTGCAGATTTACGAGTTGAGCGGGATGGAGATCGAGCGTCGCTTGCTCAATGGATCGCTGGACATCGGCATCAGCTACTTGCCGCCGCGCCAGCCTGGCCTGCACGGCCTGTTGCTGTATGAAGACGAGCTCAAGCTGGTGGTGCCGGCCAATCACCCGTTGCGGGAATTCAAAAAAGTCTCGATGAGCCAGGCCGCTGAACTGCCGATGCTACTGCTGGGTGAGGAGTTTCAGGTGCGGCAGATCTGGCAGGCGCAGTTGAGTAATCTCGGCCGGCGGCCTCACGTACAAGCTGAACTGAATAACATGGCGGGGATCCTCGACAGCCTTGCACACACCCGACTTGCGACTGTGCTACCGGGGCGCGCGCAGGATATTCAGGACAACGATGACTTGCTGTGGAAACCCATCAGCGAACCCAGGGTGCCGTTGCAGGTGGGGCTTGTTTATCGGGATGCACAGCGTCAGCAGGCGACGCTGGAACTGTTGCGGTCGGTGCTCGACGGGGTAGTGAATTCCGGCCCGGGCGACGTCGAGGGGCGGTAGGCCGCGTGGCGGAAAACTTTCTGGAATGCAGATAAAAGAAAACCCCGCCTAAGCGAGGTTTTCCAGACTGTTTCCCTTTGACTTCCCTTTCTTCCCACCGTCCTGGCAGGCAATCCCTACGTGTCCCTGTTATCTGTTTGCGCATCCTGCGCTACGTCCATGTGAAGTAGATTAACTTTGGATCCATAAGCCGTATAGAGGCGAAATGTCGGCACGTCATGTAAGCAAAAGCTTACATGATGTCTACAGCAGTCAGAACTGCGAAGCGTCCAGCAGGTACAGCGATTCGCTGCCCGCGCGCACCGACGCGGCCAGCGACTGGATCCTTGGCAGCAGACGCGCGAAATAGAACCGCGCCGTGCCAAGTTTGCTGACGTAGAAGTCTTCCTGCGCCTCTTTACCCAGCGCGGCTTTGGCCGACATCGCCCACATGTAGGCATAAGCCGTGTATCCAAATACATGCAGATACTCGACAGACGCCGCGCCGATTTCATTCGGATTGCTGCGCACGCGATCCAGCACCCAGTCGGTCAGTTCATCCAACGTCGTCAGCGCAGTACTCAGCGGCTTGGTGAATTCAGCAAGCGAGCTGTCGGAAGCAGCGATGAACTGGCGTACTTCTTCGGAAAACAGCTTGTAGTACGCGCCACCGCTGGCGACGACCTTGCGACCCAGCAGATCCAGCGCCTGAATGCCGTTGGTGCCTTCGTAAATTTGGGTGATGCGCACGTCGCGAACCAGTTGCTCTTGGCCCCACTCGCGGATGTAGCCATGACCACCGAACACCTGCTGGCCGTGCACCGTGGTGTCCAGCCCCATGTCAGTGAGGAAAGCCTTGGCCACCGGCGTCAACAGCGCCACCAGCGCATCGGCACGTTGGCGGACCTCGGCGTCTTCGCTGTACTTGGCGGTGTCCAGTTGCAGCGCCACGTAAGTCGAAAAAGCACGACCGCCTTCGTTCAGCGCCTTCATCGTCAACAGCATGCGACGCACGTCGGGGTGCACGATGATCGGGTCGGCGATGGTGTCTTTCGATTGCGCTCCGGTCGGTGCCCGGCTCTGCAGACGATCGCGCGCGTACTCGATGGCATTCTGGTAAGAGCGCTCGCCCGACGCCAGGCCTTGAATGCCCACGCCCAGACGCTCGTAGTTCATCATCGTGAACATCGCGGCAAGCCCTTTGTTCGGCTCGCCAATCAGATAGCCTTCAGCCTGGTCGAAGTTCATCACACAGGTCGCCGACGCCTGGATGCCCATCTTGTGCTCGATGGAGCCGCAGGAAACGGTGTTGCGCTCGCCCAGGCTGCCATCGTCGTTGACCAGGAACTTGGGGACGAGAAACAGCGAGATTCCCTTCGGCCCCGCCGGAGCATCGGGAAGTTTGGCCAGCACCAGGTGAATGATGTTTTCGGTGAGGTCGTGTTCGCCGCCGGTGATGAATATCTTCGTGCCACTGATCTTATAGCCACCATCGGCCTGAGGTTCGGCCTTAGTGCGGATGATGCCCAGATCGGTACCGGCATGAGCTTCGGTCAGACACATGGAGCCGGCCCAGATTCCGGCGTACATGTTCGGCAGGAACTTGTTCTTCAGCGGTTCGCTGGCGTGGGTGTTGATCGACACGCACGCGCCGGAGGTGAGCATCGGGTAGAGACCGAAGGCAAGGCTTGCGGAGTTGACCATCTCCTCGACCTGCGCCGAGACCGCCTTGGGCATGCCCATGCCGCCAAATTCCGGGTTGCCGCCCACGCCGACCCAGCCACCTTCGGCATACGTGCCGTACGCCTGGACGAAGCCTGCAGGCGTCGTCACGACCGTGTCGTTCCAGTGACAGCCTTCTTCATCGGCTGCGCGGCTCAACGGCGCGATGGATTTGCCAGTGACCTTGCCGGCCTCTTCGAGGATGGCTTCAACGGTTTGTGCATCTACCGCTTCGGACAACTCGGGCAGTTGCGCCCAGAGTCTGGAGACTTCGAACACTTCATTCAGAACGAAGCGCATATCGCGCAAGGGCGCTTTGTAGTCAGCCATGGCAAACCTCGTTAACGGCAGCGGAACCCGGGGAAAAAGCAACGCCGCAAGGCTTGTTGCGGCGTCCATGTGTCAGTGAATCCAGTGTACAGGAACACCATTTGAGACACATAGGGTCAAGTAGTGACTTTTAACGCATATTTGGTCACTCAATTCTTGCAGACAAAAAGAAGGCCTCCACCCCTCGGTGAAAGCCTTTGATTGCTAACAGAATTGGAGCGGAAATCAGCTCGCTGCCGCCATCCGGACTGCGCCACGCTTGTTCGTCTGACCGTGCGCAACGACGCAATTTCGACCCGCTCCCTTGGCGGCATAAAGCGCCTGGTCGGCCGCCTTGAGCACTTCTTCCGGGTTGCGATGCTCCGGCAGGCGCTCAGCAACGCCCATGCTCACCGTGACCGAAACAGTCGACGCCTGGGAACCGGCCCGACGCTGACGGCCCTGCTGATCGTCGTTGGGTCGGTTTTCCTGGTTGCGCAGATGAATCTGGTAGCCGGCAATGGTTTCGCGGATGACCTCAAGGTGCGGCATGCACTCCTCCAGGGTCTTGCCGGCAAACACGATGGCAAACTCTTCGCCTCCGTAACGGTAGGCTCGCCCGCCGCCGTTGGTGATTCTCGACAGCTTGCTGGCGACCAGGCGCAACACCTGGTCGCCGACGTCATGGCCGTGGGTGTCGTTGAATTTCTTGAAGTGATCGACGTCGCTCATCGCCAGCACATAGTTGCGTCCCAGCCGCTGCATGCGCTCGTTGAGCGCTCGTCGTCCCGGCAATCCGGTCAGCTCATCGCGAAACGCCATCTGGTAAGCCTCGTGCGCGACCGCCGAGGCGATCATGAGCATCACCTGGCTGCACATGATGTTCAGCGTGAACGGCAGAATGAACGTCTTCGGCAATGCCCAGAACAGTCCCAGCAAGCCAACCAGTTGAGCGGCGTGCAGCGGGCGGGGCTTGCGCAGGTACTGGGTGATCAGCACGGCAAAGGCGATGAGGAACGTCGCATACGACAGCTGGATCAGGCTCATCCATTCGCCATGCAACGCAGGCCAGCGGATGTCCGCCAGCCAGGCCAGGAGGCTCTCCGGAAAGCTTTGCTCAAGCCCCAGCGCCACGCTGCCGACCGCCACCAGGACGGCCAATCGGGCGACCAGATCCTGAAACAGATGCGTGCGTTCTTCCCAGGCGGCGAACAGCCCGAACATCACAGGCAACAGCAGGCAGCAAAGATGAAACACCACCGCGGCGTCCTCGCGGACTTTGCCGTTGTCGCGGTAGTAATCCGTCTGGGTATCGAGCAGGAAATAGGCGATGTACACCGTGATCATCAGAAACAGCTCACGCTGGCGCTTGTACACGCCGCAGTAAGCGCCGCCGAGCAAGAGCACCAGAGTGGGAAGTACGTTGAAAAGAGACGTGAAGAACACATTGAGGTCCTTCACGTACGCAGCCGCGAGTCCGGCGAACAGCAGGGCCAGAGACGGTAAAAAGTGGCTGAGACGAGCGGCGGAAGGGCGCAGCAAGAGGACTATCTCCTACCCGAATGAAGCGAGTGCAAATCAAATGGCATTGTGCCTGTATCGGCCATGTTACCTATTTGATGAGGAGAAAATGAGAAATTGATCACTTTTCTGACGCCTGTAAACCGGCGCACCTGCATGCGGGTTGCCCATCCGGTTTCGCGCTCGGCGAGAAGCCGTCCTCGACACCACTGACGCGATCCAATCAGCGGACCTCAATCTACGGCTGCACCACAGCCGATCGCAGGCCAAGCCATGGCCCTGCAGAGCCAAGGTGAGGCGCTAGACGCAAAAAAGCCGCTTGCTCCGAAGAACAAGCGGCTTTGAGGGAAAACCAGCCGGTGAATCAGTAAGCCAGGCCGAAGTGCTCTTCGTTCATGTCCATCAGGTTGTTGGCACCCGACAGCATGGCCGCCACGTGAGTGCGAGTACGCGGCAGGATGCGCTGGAAGTAGAAGCGCGCAGTCTGCAGCTTGGCGGTGTAGAACGCTTCTTCGGTGGTGCCGGCAGCCAGTTTCTCGGCAGCGACGCGCGCCATGTCTGCCCAGAAATAGGCCAGGCATACGTAACCGGAGAACATCAGGTAATCCACCGAGGCGGCGCCGACTTCTTCACGGTCTTTCATGGCCGCCATGCCGACCTTCATGGTCAGTTCGCCCCACTCTTTGTTCAGCGCAGCGAGCGGCGTGACGAATTCGTTTACCGCTTCGTTGCCTTCCTGCGACTGGCAGAACTTGTGCACGATCTTGGTGAAGCCCTTCAGCGCTTCGCCCTGGGTCATCAGCACTTTACGACCCAGCAGGTCCAGTGCCTGAACACCGGTGGTGCCTTCGTACAGCATCGAAATACGGCTGTCGCGAACGTTCTGCTCCATGCCCCATTCGGCGATGAAACCGTGGCCACCATAAATCTGCACGCCATGGTTGGCGGATTCGAAACCGACTTCGGTCATGAAGGCCTTGGCAATCGGCGTCATGAAAGCCAGCAAGCCATCGGCGTGCTTCTTGGCGTCGGCGTCTTCGCTGTATTTAACGATGTCGACCTGCTTGGCGGTGAAGTAAACCATCGCGCGAGTGCCCTCGGCGAATGCCTTCATGGTCAGCAGCATACGACGCACATCAGGGTGAACGATGATTGGGTCAGCGGCTTTGTCCGGAGCTTTCGGACCGGTCAAGGAACGCATCTGCAGGCGTTCACGCGCGTATTTCAGGCCGCCCTGAAAGCCGATCTCGGCGTGGGCCAGACCCTGCAAAGCGGTGCCCAGACGTGCAGTGTTCATGAACGTGAACATGCAGTTCAGACCTTTGTTCGGCGGGCCGATCAAGAAGCCGGTCGCGCCGTCGAAGTTCATCACGCAGGTGGCGTTGCCGTGAATGCCCATCTTGTGTTCCAGCGAGCCGCAGGCAACAGCGTTGCGCTCGCCGACACTGCCATCGGCAGCCGGCAGGAATTTGGGAACGATGAACAACGAGATGCCTTTGGTGCCGGCAGGCGCGTCGGGCAGGCGCGCCAGCACGATGTGGACGATGTTATCGGCCATGTCGTGTTCACCGGCGGAGATGAAAATCTTGGTGCCAGACACTTTGTAAGAACCATCAGCCTGTGGCTCGGCTTTGGTGCGCAGCATGCCAAGGTCAGTGCCGCAGTGAGGTTCGGTCAGGCACATGGTGCCGGTCCACTCGCCCGACACCAGTTTGGTCAGGTAAGCCTCTTGCTGCTCAGGGGTGCCGTGTTCGGAAATGGTGTTCATCGCGCCATGGGACAGGCCTGGGTACATGCCCCACGACCAGTTGGCTTCACCGACCATTTCGCTGACCGCAAGGCCCAGCGACTCAGGCAGACCCTGACCACCATGGGCGACGTCGTGCGCCAGACTCGGCCAGCCGCCTTCGACGAACTGCTTGTACGCTTCTTTGAAACCAGTCGGCGTCTTCACGCCGGACTCGCTCCAGGTGCATCCTTCGGTGTCGCCGACACGGTTCAGCGGGGCCAATACCTGCTCACAAAACTTGGCGCCTTCCTCGAGAATGGCGTCAACCATGTCAGGCGTGGCGTCCTGGCATGCTGGCAGACTCTGATAGTGCGCTTCGTAGCCGAGCAGCTCGTCACGAACGAAGCGAATATCACGCAAGGGGGCCTTGTAGTCAGGCATAGCGATAAACCTCTGCTGATGAATTCTGGATTTATATGACCGTTCGGTCACTGCGGGGCATGGCCCCTGCCACCGGAATTCTTGTTTGTCCGGCGGTCAAACAGGTGTTTGAAACATACGTTTACGCCTAAACCTTGTCAAGGGTGCGTCCGAACCTTTCATCGTCGGCGCGCACGGAGGCGCCTGCGCCACCATGTAGCGCCGAAAGGATGTGCATTGAGTCTAGTTGAGCAGGCGTTGAAGACGGCCGTCAGACGACCGCGATTCGGACGGCTGATAGGGCGTTATTCAGAAGGGAGGCGCAACGCAAACGTGCGCCGAAGCGCACGTCAGGAATCAGAGGGTGAACAAGTCAGGCGTAGGTATCGATCAGCGTGCCGAGCATTTCATCGCTGGCTTTTTCGACTTTGACGCCCGCCTGAACCTGAATCCGGCCTTGGGTCAGTTCGACGATATTGGTGGCCATGTCCGAAGCGGGCGGACGATCGACGGCGCGCAGGCGTTCGAGCTGAAAGTCCGAGGACTGGGTGCGGCCAGACACTTCCGTGCCAGGGTTTGCCAGCTGGGTGGCAGCCTGATCGACACGGTCCTGACCGACCTGAATTGCGCTCAGGCCGGGGTACAGGGTGTTATTCAGTGAGATTTGCATGACCACGATCCTCTGTTCATAAAGCGAACAGTCAGCATTGAACCAGACGAACCCGCAAAACACCCGTCAAAAACCATAATGGCAACGGGCCTTCTAATAGAGCGTGGTTGCCATTTCCAAGACGTTACCGCGTAGCGACCGGTGACAGGTTGTGCCTGAAGATGGTGCATCGCGACACATCCGGCGATACAACCATAACCGCTTCATGCCCCGCCTGCCTTCGCCATCCGCGTGAACTGTGCTGTGGCGCACATCCTGCATCTTTTGCCGAACCGATCCCCATGGAACAGCTGTCGATCGCCCATGCGCCCAAAGGAACTGAAACACTGGACCAACGCAATCGCCCACCTCCTCGACCTTCCGGCCGGCGGTGCGCGACTGGCCGGGTTGAGCCAGTGGTTGAGGCAGATTGCGCCTGTCGACCATTTCGTTCTGTTCGTCTACGAGGGCAACCATCGCCCGCTTGCCCTGTTTGATACTTTTGCGCCGGACAAGCGCAGGGTTTACGTCGACGACTATCAGGTCGGACCCTATCTGCTCGACCCGTTTTACCTCGCCTGCACGCGCAAGCAGCCGCCCGGTCTATGGCGCCTGCGGCAGTTTGCGCCCGATCACTTTTACCTCAGCGAGTATTACCTGGCGTACTACCAGCAGACCGGCCTTGCGGAAGAGGTCGCGTTTTTCGTCGACCTGGGTGGCGACGCCATGGCCGTGCTGTCGCTGATGCGCGCGACCGCCAGTTCGGCGTTCAGCCGCGATGAGTTGCAGCTGATGGAATGCGCGCAGGCAATCGTCGAACACATCATCATCGACACCTGGCGGCTGCACCGCGTTGAGCAGCCTCGCTCACCGCAAGATCTGGACTACAAGGTGCACGCAGCTTTCGATCATTTCGGTGATCACATTCTCACTGGCCGCGAGCAGGAAATTGTCCGCCTGTTGCTGCGCGGCCACTCCAGTGCGTCGGTAGCAGAACAACTGGTCATCAGCCCGGGCACCGTCAAAATCCATCGCAAAAACATCTACGCCAAACTGGGCATCGGCAGTCAGGCCGAACTGCTGGGGCTGTTTATTCGCGAGCTGACAGGCCCGGACATTGCTGTCTCAGCCTGACCCGGCACCCTGACCTGACACCCGCACCGGATACGACCTCTATCCCCGAAGGGATATATACAGCGCAAAACAGCGATTGCTAGTTTGGCTTCCATTGCAGCGACCCATGCACTGGAATGCGAGAGCCAACAATGAGTGACAATCGCCACGAAAACGATATCGAGTTCTGCAACGTAGAGAAGCACTACGGGAACCTGAAAGCCGTCAACAACCTGAGTTTCCAGGTTCGGCGCGGCACCTTCCATTCCTTCCTCGGCGGCTCGGGCTGCGGCAAGACCACCACCCTGCGCATGATTGCAGGCTTCGATCAGCCCACCCTTGGCGAAGTGCGTCTGGCAGGCAAGAACGTCGCGGGCGTGCCGGCCTATCAACGCCCGGTCAACATGGTGTTTCAGCATTACGCGCTGTTCCCGCACATGACTGTGTCGCAGAACATCGCCTACGGTTTGCGCTACCTCACACCTCGTCCGGACAAAAAAGAACAGCAGCGCCGCGCCGATGAAGCGCTGGAAATGGTGCGGCTTTCAGGGCTCGGGCATCGCAAGCCCAGCGAGCTGTCCGGCGGCCAGCAACAGCGCGTGGCCCTCGCACGCGCGCTGGTCAATAAACCGACCGTGCTGCTGTTGGACGAACCGCTCGCGGCGCTGGATCGCAAACTGCGCAAGGAGATGCAATCCGAACTGCTGCGCCTGCAACGTGAAGTGGGCATCACGTTCGTGCTGGTCACCCACGATCAGGAAGAGGCGCTGTCCATGAGCGACAGCATCAGCGTCATGCACAGCGGCTCGATCATCCAGACCGCGTCCCCCGAACAACTCTACGAGGCCCCGGCCACGCGCTACGTGGCTGACTTCATCGGCGAATCCAACCTGTTCAGCGGCACCGTGCGCCACGTGCAGGGCAATTCGGCGCTGTTGCGCACCGCTCAGGGCATTGAACTGAGCAGCCCGCTGACACCCAACGGCTTGCCATTGAGCGCCAATAGCGAAGGCTGCATCGCGGTGCGTCCGGAGCTGATCGACATCGCCGCCAAAGGCAGCCTGCAGGGCCGGGACGTGACGCTCGACGGCTGCGTCGAAGACCGCATCTATCTGGGCAACATCACCGAATACCGCGTGCGCACACAGCCCTTCGGCATCGTCTGCGTGCGGGTGCCACGTCAGCAAGGCGCGAGTGGTCAGGGCAGTTTCGATCACGCCGGGTTTGAACACGGCGCAGCCGTGCAGGTGGGCTGGAACAACGCCAGCGGCCTGGCCATGGCGCTGTAGCGACTTGAGCAACGAGCAAAGCCACTCTAACGATTGAATCATTTATCAGACGGGGAGAATGCCATGGACCAGAAGACCTTCATCAAGACGATGCGCAGCTGGCAGAACGGCTCGATCACGCGCCGCGACTTCCTGGGACGCACCGGTCTTGGCATTGCCGCCGCGGTGGTGGCCACTAACATGCCCGGCCTGCTGGCTGGCAGTCCGGGCGCCAGCGCACTGGGTGCCGACAAGAACATCGGCGACCGCCTTGGCCTGGCGACCTGGCCGAATTATCACAGCCAGGAAAACCTCGATAACTTCGCCAAGACCACCGGCGCCCGCGTAGCGATGAGCGTGTTCGGCTCCAACGAAGAGATGCTCGCCAAACTGCAGGCAGGTGGCAGCGGCTGGGACGTGCTGGTGCCGACCAACTACACCATCAGCACGTACGTGAAGCTGGGCCTGATCGAGCCGTTGGACCTGGCACGCATTCCCAACTTCGACGCCTCGGCTTTCCAAGAGAAGTTCATGGCCCAGGGCACAGTCGATGGCAAGGTATACGCGGTGCCGAAAAACTGGGGCACCACCGGCATGGCTTACGACAGCGCCAAGCTCAAGGCCAAACCGACGTCGTGGAAAGAGTTCTGGGCGATCGCCAAGGATCAGGCCGACGGCCGCACGATGGTTCACGATTACCAGCTGACCGCGATCGGCAACGCCCTCAAATCCTTTGGCTACAGCTTCAACTCCCTCGACCCGAAAGAACTGGCCGACGCGGAGAAACTGCTGATCGAGGTCAAGCCTCACCTGTTCGCGATCAACTCCGACATTCAGCCGTCCATGCGCAGCGGCGACGCCATTCTGGCGATGTCCTGGACCGGCGATGCCTCGCAACTGCATCGGGACATTCCGTCGATGGTTTATGCCTTGGGCAAGGAAGGCGGCGAGCTGTGGAGCGACTTCTTCGCGATCCCCAAAAGCGCCGAACACAAGGATGCCGCCTACGCGTTCATCAATTACCTGCTCGACCCGCAGCACAACAAGCTGGAAGTGCTGAGCCACGGCTACCCGAGCGGTGACAAGCGCGTCGATGCCCTGCTGCCCAAAGAGATGCTCAATGACCCGATCATGTACCCGGCCGCCGAGCAATTGAGCCCGCTGGAATTCGGTGCCGCCGCGACCCTGACAAGTCCGTTGCGCGCCGAGTTGATGGCTCGCTTCAAGTCCGCCTGATCGATCACCCGAGCAACCGTCTTGAGCCATAAGGAACCGTCCATGGATGCCGTCATCAATTCGGCCCGACACGCCGAGAGCAGCGCCGCAGACGCTGAAAGCCAACTCGCGCAGAACAAGCGGCGCAGTCTCGCGCGACGCATCACGTTGCTGATGTTGCTGCCATCGACCTTGTGGTTCCTGCTGCTTCTGGTGATGCCGCTGGTGATCATCCTGGTTTTCAGCTTTGGCGAGCGCAGCGCCGTCGGCGGCTATGCCGGCGGCCTGACGCTGGCCAACTACTTCAATCTGGGCTCACGCGCGGCAGCGTTCAGCAATACGCTGGTGCTGGCGCCGCTGGGTACGCTGATGTGCCTGCTGGCAGCATATCCGCTGGCCTATTTTCTCGCGGTCAAGGCAGGGAAGAACCGGTCGTTACTGCTGACGCTGGTGATCGTGCCGTTCTGGACCAGTTTCCTGATTCGCACCTACGCGTGGATTTTCATTCTCAGCGGCAAGGGCATTCCCGCCTTGCTGGCGAGCGTCGGTCTGGATGATGTTCGCCTGATCAACACGCCGTACGCGGTGCTGATCGGCATCGTCTACGGCTATCTGCCGCTGATGGTGTTCCCGATTTACGTGAGCCTAGAAAAACTCGACAAGCGCCTGCTTGAAGCGTCAGCGGATCTGGGTGCCAGCGCCTTCGAGAGCTTCCGGCGCATCACATTGCCGCTGTCAGCGCCGGGGATCATCACTGGAGTCATGCTGGTGTTCATTCTGCTGATGGGGGAGTTTCTGATCCCGGCCGTGCTCGGTGGCGGCAAGGTGTTCTTCGTCGGCAACGCACTGGTGGACCTGTTCCTGCAATCGCGCAACTGGCCGTTCGGCAGCGCACTGGCGATGACGCTGGTGGCAATCATGCTGGTGATCATCGGCGTCTATCTAAAACTGGTCGCCCGCTTCGGCGGCAAACCTGGCGAAGGAGCGCTCTGACATGTGGCTGCGCACGTACTCCACCTCGCTGTACCTGTTTCTGTATTTGCCCATCGCGCTGATCATGCTGTTCAGCTTCAACGCCGGACGCAGCGGTCTGGCCTTCGAATGCTGTTCGGTGCAGTGGTTCGGCCGAGCGTTCAGCAACCCGTTCATAATGGAAGCACTGGGCAACAGCGCATTGATCGCCGCGTGCTCGGCGGTATTGGCGACCCTGTTCGGCACACTCGCGGTCTTCGGCCTGCAACGGGCCGGCAGCAAAGTGCGTCTGGTGTTCGATGCATTGACCTACTGCGCGATCATCATTCCCGGCATCGTCATCGGCATCTCCACGCTGATCGCCTTCATCAGCGTGTTCGACGTGCTGAACCCGCTGCTGGCGCAGTTGATGCCGAGCATGCCCAGGCTGAACATGGGCTTCTTCACAGTGGTCGCCGCACACTCGCTGTTCACCATGGCGTTGGTGATGGTGATCGTGCGCAGTCGCGTTGACTCACTCGACAAAGCGCTGCAGGAGGCTTCCGCCGACCTGTACGCGCCACCGCTGGAAACCTTCTGGCGCGTGACGCTGCCGCAAATCACCCCGGCGATCATGGCGGGCTTTCTCCTGGCGTTCACCTTCAGCTTCGACGATTTCATCATCGCCTTCTTCGTGGCAGGACCTGAAACCACGCTGCCGATTTACATCTTCTCGTCCATCCGGCGCGGCGTCACGCCGGAGATCAACGCCGTTTCGACCGTGATCATCTGCGCTTCGCTGGCGCTGCTGTTCACCTCCCGCCATCTGCAGAATCGCCGCACAGGAGCCTCACATGCGTGATCAGTTGTACATCAACGGCGAGTGGGTCAGCCCCGACCTTGGCGGTTATCTGGACGTCATCGATCCGGCGACCGAACAGACGCTGCAACGGGTCTCGGCCGGCACGGAAGAAGACATTGATCATGCCGTGCGCGCTGCACGCCGCGCGTTCGACAGCGATTGGGGGAAGTCCACCGGCGCCGAGCGCGCGACCTGGCTGGAAGCGCTGGCCGATGAGCTGCAAAGCTCGCAGGATGCACTGGCGACGCTGGAAGTGCGCGATAACGGCAAGCCGCTGCCCGAAGCGCAGTGGGACATTGGCGATGCGATTGCGTGCTTCCGCTATTACGCCGGTCTGGCCCGCGAGCTGGATGACCGACAGGATCAGCCACTGGCGCTGCCCGATGAGCGCTTTCGTTGCCGCGTTCGTCTGGAGCCCATCGGCGTGGCCGGCCAGATCATTCCGTGGAATTACCCGCTACTGATGGCCGCGTGGAAAGTCGCGCCGGCACTGGCTGCGGGCGCCACGGTGGTACTCAAACCCTCTGAACTGACGCCGCTGACTGCGCTGGAACTGGCAGGCGCGGCAGATCGCATCGGCCTGCCCGCCGGAGTGCTCAATGTCGTGACCGGGCTGGGCGCCGAGGCGGGAAGCCCGCTGACGTTGCATCCGGGCGTCGATAAGCTGGCCTTCACCGGCAGCGTGCCTACCGGGTCGAAAATCATGTCGGCTGCGGCGGGCGACATCAAAAACATCAGTCTTGAACTGGGCGGAAAATCGGCGTTCATCGTGTTCGATGACGCTGACGTCGAGGCGGCGGTCGAGTGGATTCTGTTCGGGATTTTCTGGAATCAGGGGCAAGTGTGCAGCGCGACCTCCCGGCTGCTGGTGCAGGAGAACATTGCCCCACGCCTGATTGAACGGCTGGTGGACGAGACACGCAAAATCTCCATCGGCCAAGGCCTCGAACCCGGCGTATTGCTGGGCCCACTGGTGAGTCGGGGGCAGTACGAAAAAGTGCTGGGTTTCGTTGATCAGGGCAAAGCCAGCGGCGCCCGGTTGTTGACCGGAGGCAAGCGGCCAGCGCACCTGACCGAGGGCTACTTCATGGAACCGGCGATTTTCGATGAGCCCGCTGACAACAGTATCGTCTGGCGTGAAGAAATCTTCGGGCCGGTGCTCTGCGTGAAGCGCTTCAAGGACGAACAGCAAGCGGTGCAGATGGCCAACGCCAGTCGCTTCGGCCTCGCCGCAGCGGTCATGAGCGCCGACCCGCAAAGAGCGACGCGAGTCGCCAACCACCTGCGCGCTGGCATCGTCTGGGTCAACTGCTCACAACCCACGTTCGTCGAAGCGCCGTGGGGCGGGATGAAACACAGCGGCATCGGCAGGGAATTGGGTCAGTGGGGCCTGGACAATTATCTGGAGGTCAAGCAGGTGACCGAGTACATCAGCGACCAGCCTTGGGGCTGGTATTTGCAGCAGTGAGCTTACCGCAGATCTCGCTCCTGCCCCTAAATGCAGGAGCGTGGCTTGTCCCGCGAACTGGCGCGAAGCGGCAGCAGAACCGGCGCACCGGCTGTGTCTGACACGCCGGGCTGTCTGGATTCGCTGAGAAGGCCCCGGCAGTTCGCGGAACATCCCCAAAGCGCGTTAATCCAGCAACTCCAGATGCAGATGCTCGGCGATCATCTCCGCAGTGGCCTTCTTCATGTGCGGCACCCGGCCCAGGCAAGGCGCGGGCAGCCGCTCGGCCAGCGTGGCAAGGTTCTCCTCCAGACGTGAAGTCTTCGGATCGATAATGTTCGCCACCCAGCCCGCCAGTTGCAGCCCATCATTGGCAATCGCTTCGGCCGATAACAGCGCGTGGCTGATACACCCCAGGCGCACGCCCACCACCAGAATCACCGGCAGCTTCAACGCGATGGCAAGATCAGAGAGATTGGCCTGATCGGCCAGCGGCACGCGCCAGCCGCCCGCGCCTTCGATCAAGGTGAAATCGGCCTTTTTGCCGAGGATGTGCCGCATCGGGCCCAGCAATGACTGCACCGTCAATGCAACACCTGCCTCGCGGGCGGCCAGGTGTGGGGCGATGGCCGGTTCGAAAGCGACCGGGTTGACCTCGTTATAGGTCAGCGGAATCGAGCATTCGGCTCGCAATGCGACGGCATCGGAATTACGCAGCCCTTTTGGCTTCACGTCGCAACCCGACGCGACGGGCTTGCCCGCCGCTGTGCTCAGTCCGGACTGTCGCGCCGCGTAAAGGAGTCCCGTCGCAATGGTGGTCTTGCCAACATCGGTATCGGTTCCCGTGATGAAATAAGCAACGCTCATCGTGGCGACCATCCGTTCAGATATTTCAAACAATTGCCTTATCACTATAGCGCCCACACGAACGGCGCTCGCTAAATCGGTCACTTTTTAAACAATCGATGGCTTTTCCAGCACGCCGTAGACGACTTGATACGTCGCTGGCAGGCCCTCTTCCTGACGAAACGCCTCGTAGGCCTGAATCAGCGCCTGAATCCTCGCCCTGCCCGTCAGCCCACCAGGACGGCCGGGATTGATGTTGTGAGCGCCTAACGCTTTCAACTCGTGGGTCAGGCTGCGAACGTCGGGATAATGCAGCACATGCGGTAACACATCGAGGCTGCGCACGTGCATTCCACTTGCGGCGCAGAGACGCTGGTAGTCGTCGAAACTGCGGAAACGGTTGACGTGAACCATGCCGTCAACGGCCTGCCAACTGTCGCGCAACTCATACAAGGTCCCGACACACAGGCTGGCAAAAGCAAAGACGCCGCCCGACTGAAGCACGCGTTCGGCCTGCGCCAGTACCGCTGAAAAATCCGAACACCATTGCACCGCCAGGCTGGAGAATATCAGCCCGACACAGCCATCGCGCAGAGGGAGGTTTTCGGCATCGCCCGCCACGTAGTGTTGAGCGCCGCCCAATGGACGTGCATGTCGCAGCATGCCTTCGGCGATATCCAGTGCAACACCTTCAACCTGAGCGAATCGCTCGGCCAGCATGCGGCTGAAGTAACCAGTGCCGCTGCCCAGATCCAGCCAGCGCGAGGGCGAAAGGTCCGGCAAGCGCGACAGCAGTTCTGTGCCCACTGCACGCTGCAGGTCCGCCACGCTGTCATAGCTGGCCGCCGCTTTGGAGAAGGAGGCCGCTACCTGACGCTTGTCAGGAAGGTGGCTCTGGAGGGTCGCCTGTTGCTGTTTCACGGCTTTGAGCACCGCACAATGGGAAAGATCAGTCATCACCGGACTCATGTAGGAACGCCTGGACCGCCGCCGCCACGCCATGTGGATTTTCCAGAATGAACGCGTGGCTGGCCTGCTCGATGACACCGACCTCAATGTCGGGCAAAAGTGTCAGCAAATCCGCCGATGCTTCAGCCGGCACCAAGGCATCGAGCCCGCCGAACAGATGCAATTGCGGGCCGCGAAACGCCTGAAGCGCCGCGCGCGTGTCCATCTGTTCGAGCAGTTTTAGGCCCTCGATCAGGCCACTGCTCGATCCATGCGGTGCGCCCGCCTTGAGTTGACGCGACAGGGCGCGCGGCTCTTCAGCGCCCTGCACGCACAGCAGACTGAAGCGTTTGAGGGTCGCTTCCGGATCGGACTTGCAGCCCGCAATGAATGCGTCGAAATCGGTCTGCGCCATCGCATTGGGCCACTGACTTCTGGCGACGAAACACACGTTGCTGGCGAACGTCGCCAGACCACAGCACCGCTCGCCCCGCCGCGCGGCCAGTTCGGCCGCCAGCATGCCGCCCAGCGACCAGCCGCCGAGCCAGACGTTGTCGGCCAGCGTGGCGTCGAGTTCGTCGAGCCAGTCGTCGAGGTCATCGTTGTCCAGGTCGGGCAACGGTTCTATTTCGACATGCAGATGTTCGTCCAGACCTCGCAACGCCGCAGCCAGCGGCTCCAGCGGCGAAACGCCAAGCCCCCAGCCCGGCAAAAGAATCAAACGGTCACGCATGATGTGGCTCCATCGACGCACTTTCCCCCAGCAGCGGGTAGCACTGCTCCAGTGCTTCCAACAATAGCTGCACCTGCGCGTGGCTGTGGGCGGCAGACAGCGTCACGCGCAAGCGTGCACTTCCGGAAGGAACAGTGGGCGGCCGAATGGCCGTGACCATGAGGCCGCGATCACGGAGCATCTGCGACAGGCGCATAGCCCGGTCGCTGTCGCCGATGAGAATGGGCTGGATCGGCGTGAAGCTGTCCATCAACTGGAGGCCAATCGCCTGCGCGCCTTCGCGGAACTGCTTGATCAGCGCTTGCAGATGCTCGCGGCGCCAGTGCTCGGTGCGCAGCAGTTCCAGGCTTTTCAAGGTGGCGCAGGCCAGCGCGGGTGGCTGGCTGGTGGTGTAAATGTAGGGCCGGGCGAACTGGATCAGCGTCTCGATCAGCTCATCGCTGCCCGCGACGAACGCGCCCGCGGTGCCGAACGATTTGCCCAGCGTGCCGATCAGCACGGGCACGTCCTCCATGCTCAAGCCGAAATGTTCGACGATACCGGCACCGTGAGCGCCCAGCGGACCAAACCCGTGGGCGTCATCGACCATCAGCCAGGCGTTGCGTGCTCTGGCGACTTTCGCCAGCGCCGGCAGGTCGGCGATGTCGCCGTCCATGCTGAAGACGCCGTCCGTCACCACCAGCGTGTCGCCGACGGATTTTTGCAGCCGCGAGCTCAGGCTTTGCGGGTCGTTGTGCAGATAGCGGGAAAACCGAGCGCCGCTCAGCAGCCCGGCATCCAGGAGGGACGCGTGGTTGAGTCGGTCCTCGAGCACCGTGTCGCCCTGCCCCACCAGCGCGGTGACCGTGCCAAGGTTGGCCATATAACCGTTGGAGAACAGCAAGGCGCGCGGTCGGCCGGTGAATTCGGCCAGCGCTTCTTCGAGTTCGTGATGCGGGGTGCTGTGGCCGATGACCAGATGCGAAGCACCGCCACCTACGCCCCAGCGCTGCGCCCCGGCTTTCCAGGCGGCGACCACCTCGGGATGGCTGGCAAGCCCCATGTAGTCGTTGTTGCAGAACGCGAGCAGCGGCTTACCATCGACCACGACTTCAGGGCCCTGCGGACTCTCCAGCAGCGGGCGCTGGCGATAAAGGTGTTCGGCACGGCGGGCAGCGAGACGTGCGCTCAGATCGAAAGACATGCAGGCCTCGTGGTTAAGCAGAAAATGTGGGCCTGTAGGAGCGCGCTTGCCCGCGAAACAGATCTGTCTGCGCCATCTTGGCCGACTGACACACCGCCATCGCGGGCAAGCGCGCTCCTACAAGGGATCCGCGTGCTGTCACACCGCTGCGTCGTAAAACATTTCGCTGCTTTTCTGTTCGATGAGCGCCTGTTCGATGGCCGCCTGGTGCACTTCATCCGAATGCTCTTCGCGGGCTTCGGGTTGAATGCCCAGTCGCGAAAATAGCAGCATGTCCTTGTCGGCCTGCGGGTTGGCGGTGGTCAGCAGTTTGTCGCCGTAGAAGATCGAGTTGGCACCGGCGAAGAACGCCAAGGCCTGCATCTGATCGTTCATCGCCTCGCGGCCAGCCGACAGGCGCACGTGCGACTTGGGCATCAGAATGCGCGCGACCGCCAGCATGCGGATGAAGTCGAACGGATCGACGTCGTCGGCGTTGGCCAGCGGCGTGCCCGCGACCTTGACCAGCATGTTGATCGGCACCGATTCAGGATGCTCCGGTAGGTTGGCCAGTTGGATCAGCAGATTGGCGCGGTCGTCCAGCGACTCACCCATGCCCAGAATGCCGCCCGAGCAGATCTTCATGCCCGCGTCGCGAACGTACGCCAGGGTTTGCAGGCGCTCGCTGTAGGTGCGCGTGGTGATGATGCTGGTGTAGAAGTCCGGCGAGGTGTCGAGGTTGTGGTTGTAGTAATCAAGACCCGCCTCGGCCAGTGCCTTGGTCTGATCCTGATCCAGTTTGCCGAGGGTCATGCACGTCTCAAGCCCCATGGCCTTCACGCCTTTGACCATTTCCAGCACGTAGGGCATGTCCTTGGCCGACGGGTGTTTCCAGGCAGCGCCCATGCAGAAACGGGTCGAACCGATGGCCTTGGCCCGCGCGGCCTCTTCCAGAACCTGCTGAACCTGCATCAGCTTTTCTTTCTCAAGACCGGTGTTGTAATGGCCAGATTGCGGGCAGTACTTGCAGTCTTCCGGGCAGGCGCCGGTCTTGATCGAAAGCAGCGTGGAGACTTGAACACGGTTGGCGTCGAAATGAGCGCGATGCACCGTTTGCGCCTGAAACAGCAGGTCATTGAAGGGCTGTGTAAACAGTGCCTTGACCTCGGCTAGATTCCAGTCGTGACGCAAAGTGGCATTGATGCTGGCGCTCATGGGCGGCTCCTTGATGTATTTGAAGATGACCCGGGCGGTTTCGCACAAGCGGCAAACCGTAAAGCCCACAGGCGCAACACGGATGTTCGGCATATTTAAGGAAGAGCCATGCGCTGTCAACCACACAACGGGCATCAGGTTTACATCTGGTTAAAAACTGTACAGCCTTGTTTGTTGTGCGATGAACCGGCTGACACTCAGCACTCAATCTGCACGCACTGCGAAACCGATCTCCCCTGGCTCATCGACCAGTGCGAGCGGTGCGCATTGCCCATGCCGATGTCCGGCCTGACCTGCGCGCAGTGCTCGCGGCAGCCGCCGACCTTCAGCGACGTCATCGTGCCGTGGCTGTACGACTTCCCCATCGACGCGCTGGTCACACGTTTCAAGCATCAGGGCAAATGGCCGTTGGGTCGGTTGCTGGCCGAATTGCTCGGCCGGACGCTGCAGCATCGTTTTGACGAAGGCTTGCGGCGCCCCGATGTTCTGATCCCCGTCCCGCTGGCCAGCAAAAGGCTGCGCCAGCGTGGATACAACCAGGCGGCGATGCTGGCGCAGTGGCTGGGTAAATCGCTGTCGTTGCCAGTGGATGAGAAAACCGTGCGACGTGTGAAGGAGACACCGGCGCAACAGGGGCTGGACGCCAAAGCGCGAAAGCGCAATCTGCACGAAGCATTCGCACTCACCGATCCCCTGCCGATCTTGAACAAACACGTTGCACTGATCGACGACGTGCTGACCACAGGCTCAACCGTCGACACGATCGCCAGACTGTTGATTGGCGCAGGGGCCAGACAGGTCGATGTGTATTGCCTGGCACGAACGCCCAAGCCCGGGGATTAGGCTCTGATTCCCCTGGCAACGGCCCTATGCATTCGATGAATCTTCGGCGAGCGCAGCCCGCATCGCGAATGAATTCGCTTACGCACGTTACCGCGCCATTTGAACGGATGTTTTTTGGCTTACACTCCGCGCTCATCTCCACAAAAAACCTGCTCATCATGTCGCTACCCACTTCCCTGACCCAACACATGGTCCGCCGGCCGCACCGCATCGCCTTGCTGCAACACATCGCCGAGCAAGGCTCGATCACCCGGGCCGCGAAGAGCGCCGGGCTCAGTTATAAAGCGGCGTGGGACGCCATCGACGAGCTGAACAACCTGGCGCAGCAGCCACTCGTCGAGCGCAGCGTCGGAGGGCGTGGCGGTGGCGGCGCAAAGCTGTCGGCCGAAGGCGAACGCGTGCTGCGTCTTTACCAGCGGTTGCAGGCACTGCAGACCCAGCTTCTGGAAAGTCCGGAAGAATCCAGCGACCTGGCGCTGCTCAGTCGCCTGATGCTGCGCACCAGCGCCCGCAACCAGTTGCACGGTCAGGTTTCGAGCATCACCCGTTTCGGTCGTAACGACATGATCGGCCTGCAACTGGCGGGCGGACTGTCGGTCGACGCCCAGATCACTCACGACAGCACCTTGCGCCTGGAGCTGGAAATCGGGACAGACGTCTTTGCGCTGATCAAGGCCAGTTGGCTGGAATTGTTGCCGCCAAACGCGACGGCAACAACTGGACACAATTGCCTGAACGGAAAGATCGAGGAAGTTTTGCACGCCGAAGACGGCCCGTGCGAAGTCAGAATTGTGCTATCGAGCGGTCAGACACTCTGCGCACTGGCTGAAAAAGAATCGCTCGATGCCCAGAAACTCAGCGCGGGCAGCGAGGTGAACGTGCAATTCGCGCCCTCCTACGTGCTCGTCGGCACACCGCTCTGAGTGCTGCTGAAACGTCCTGTCACGCCATGACCGTCGTCATGCGACTGACACAATAGCGTCATCCGGACTGCCTATGGTTTTGCACAAAACCGCAGGAAGCCCGTGATGACGCTATTAGAAGAACACCAGTCCACTGACCTCGAAAATCTTGTGCAACATCAGGCCACAGGTCTTACCCGCCGAGGCTTCATCAGCGCGGGCGCCCTGTGCGGCGCGGCGATGTTTCTGGGCGGCAATCTACTCAGCCGCAGCGTCATGGCGTCGAGCGTCAGCGCAGGCAACAGCACTCTGCTGGGCTTTGACAGCATCCCCGCAGCCACTGCCGACAGCATCAGCCTGCCGCCGGGCTACACCTCGTCCGTTCTGATCAGTTGGGGCCAGCCGCTGCACAATGGCGGGCCAGCGTTCGACCCCAGCGGCAAGGGCACGGCGAAGGCCCAGGAGCTGCAATTCGGTGACAACAACGATGGCATGAGCCTGTTTACCTTCCCGGGTGACAATCCCGACAACGCCCGTCGCGCACTGATGGCGATCAACAACGAATACACCAACTACCGCTACCTGTTCGACCATGGCAGGGACCCTCAGTCCGCGGAAGATGTGCACAAGGCACAGGCCAGCGAGGGCGTATCGGTCATCGAAGTGAAGCGCGAAGGCAGGCAATGGCAATTCGTCCAAGGCTCGCGCTACAACCGCCGTATTCACGGCAACACACCGATTGCACTGGGCGGCCCGGCCGCAGGCCACGACTGGCTGAAAACCGCTGCCGACAACACCGGCAAGGCGGTGCTCGGCACTTTCCAGAATTGCGCCAACGGCAAAACGCCGTGGGGGACCTATCTGACGTGCGAGGAGAACTTCACTGACTGCTTCGGCAGCAGCGATCCTGCACAGCAATTCGATCCGGCAACCAAGCGCTACGGCATCGTCGCCGCCAGCAAGGAAGTCAACTGGCACCTGCACGATCCGCGCTTCGACATCGCGAAAAACCCTAACGAGCCGCATCGTCATGGCTGGGTGGTCGAAATCGATCCGTTCGATCCCGAGTCCACGCCGGTCAAACGCACGGCGCTGGGTCGCTTCAAGCATGAAAATGCCGCGCTGACCGAAACCCGGGACGGCCGTGTGGTCGTGTACATGGGCGACGACGAGCGCGGCGAGTTCATCTACAAATTCGTCAGCCGCGACAAAGTCGATCACAAGAATCCCAAGGCCAATCGCGACATTCTCGATCACGGCACCCTGTATGTGGCGCAGTTCGATGAAGGCGACAGCAACCCGGACCGCCCGAAAGGTCAAGGCAAGTGGATCGAACTGACCCACGGCAAAAACGGCATCGATGCTTCGAGCGGCTTTGCCAGTCAGGCCGAAGTGCTCATTCACGCTCGCCTGGCCGCAAGCCAGGTGAAGGCCACGCGCATGGACCGGCCGGAGTGGATCGTGGTCAGCCCGAAGGACGGTCAGGTTTACTGCACGCTGACCAACAACATCAAACGCGGCGACGAGGGGCAGCCGGTGGGCGGACCGAATCCGCGTGCGAAAAACCAGTACGGGCAGATTCTGCGCTGGCAGGAAGCCGGCTCGGACGCTGCCGCCATGTCCTTCGCCTGGGATTTGTTCGTCGTGGCCGGAAACCCGGGCGTGCACGGCGGCACGCCCCAAGGCGGCTCGGCAAACATCAACCCGCTGAACATGTTCAACAGCCCCGATGGCCTGGGCTTCGACAACGCCGGTCGTCTGTGGATTCTCACCGACGGCGACTCCAGCAATACCGGAGACTTCGCCGGCATGGGCAACAATCAGATGCTGTGCGCCGACCCGCAAAATGGTGAAATTCGCCGGTTCATGGTCGGCCCCGTGGGCTGCGAAGTCACTGGGATCAGTTTCGCGCCGGACCAGAAGGCGCTGCTCGTCGGCATTCAGCATCCCGGTGAGAACGGCGGCTCGACCTTTCCCGAGCATCTGCCCAACGGCAAGCCACGATCGTCGGTAATGGTGATCACCCGGGAGGATGGTGGGGTGATCGGCGCGTGACGGGCCGCCGATTGTAGCCGCCGCACCTGCAGGAGCGCGCTTGCCCGTCGTGCTGAATGAGATCCGACGGAAAGCCTGTGGATGCACGGGCCTCGTCATTCAGATGCGCCCGGCGCAAGCGCGCCGTTGCAGGATATGTGCAAGTTTTGTCCCGCTCTGCGTTACCATGACTGGCCCGACGCGGCAGCCTGCTGCGCGCAGGAGTTAGCATGGCCCACCCGTTTGCAACACTTACACCTGACCTCGTGCTGGATGCCGTCGAAAGCATCGGCTTCGTCAGCGATGCCCGTATTCTGGCCCTCAACAGCTATGAAAACCGGGTGTATCAGGTCGGCATCGACGAAGGCCAGCCGTTGATCGCCAAGTTCTATCGCCCCAACCGCTGGACCGACGACGCCATCCTCGAAGAGCACAGCTTCACCGCTGAACTGGCGGATGTGGAGATTCCGGTCGTCGCCCCGCTTGTCCATAACGGCCAGACATTGTTCGAGCACGCCGGCTTTCGCTTTACGCTGTTCCCGCGCCGTGGCGGCCGGGCGCCGGAGCCGGGCAACCTGGACCAGCTTTATCGTCTGGGCCAACTGTTGGGACGTATTCATGCGGTCGGCGCCACTCGCCCCTTCCAGCATCGTGAAGCGCTTGGCGTGAAGAATTTCGGGCATGACTCGCTCAATTACCTGCTGGAAAACGACGTCATCCCTCGCAGCCTGCTGCCTGCTTACGAGTCGGTCGCCAAGGACCTGCTCAAGCGCGTCGAAGATGCCTACGCGGCCACTCCTCATACGAACATTCGCATGCATGGCGATTGTCATCCCGGCAACATGATGACCCGCGATGAGATCTTCCACATCGTCGACCTCGATGACTGCCGCATGGGCCCGGCGGTTCAGGATGTGTGGATGATGCTGGCGGGCGACCGTCAGGATTGCCTGAGTCAGTTATCGGAGCTGATGGACGGCTACAACGAATTCCACGATTTCGACCCGCGCGAACTGGCGCTGATCGAGCCGTTGCGCGCCCTGCGTCTGTTGCATTACAGCGCATGGCTGGCCCGCCGCTGGGACGACCCGGCGTTCCCGCACAGTTTTTCCTGGTTCGGCACCGAACGCTATTGGGGCGACCAGGTCCTGGCGTTGCGCGAGCAAGCCGCCGCACTGAACGAGGAGCCATTGAAGCTGTTTTGAGCCTGCCGCTGCCGGTGAGGGCTTGACCGTGCTCGGCTGGAAAGGCCTCTTCCCGGCTGAAGCCGGTCCTACAGCGCCGCATGTTCCGCGTTCTTTTCGTGGGAACGGATTGGTTGAGAAACCGACCTTTAATCGCGAGCAGGCTCACGCCTGCGCATATCCACCCTTTAACCTTATAAAAACAACTTGCCGAAGGACCTTACATGCAAGCTGCCAACCCGCGTCGCGGGTACATTCTCGGCCTTAGCGCCTACATCATCTGGGGATTGTTCCCCATCTACTTCAAGCTGCTTTCAGCAGTGCCTGCGCTGGAAATCATCGTCAATCGCGCGATCTGGTCGGCGATATCCGGATCCTTGTTGCTGCTGGTCTGGAAGCATCCCGGCTGGTGGCGCGAGCTGCGTGACAACCCGCGACGCCTCGCCATTCTGGCGTGCAGCGGCTCGCTCATCGCCGCCAACTGGTTGATCTACGTCTGGGCGGTGAACAACGACCACATGGTCGAAGCGAGCCTGGGGTACTTCATCAACCCGCTGGTGAACGTGATGCTGGGTCTGGTGTTGCTGCGCGAAAGACTGCGCCCGCTGCAGTGGGTCGCGGTGCTGCTCGCGCTTGTCGGCGTGGCCCAGCAAGTATGGCAAGTGGGCAGCCTGCCGTGGATCTCTCTCGCGCTGGCGTTCACGTTCGGTTTCTACGGCCTGATCCGGAAAAAGGCGCCCGTTGCGGCGTTACCGGGGCTGGTCGTGGAGACCTGGATCCTCGTGCCGCTGGCGATTGGCTGGCTGGTGTTCAACCCGCTGGCGCATAGCGCTCAACCTGAGTTCTGGACCACCTCGCAAGCGATCTGGCTTGCCGCCGCAGGCCCGGTCACGCTGGTGCCGTTGGTCTGTTTCAACGCCGCCGCCCGACATCTGCCCTACGCCACACTGGGCTTCTTGCAATACATCGCGCCGACGTTAGTCCTGGCGTTGGCAGTGCTCATGTTCGGCGAGCACATGAACCCGGCGACAATGGTCACGTTCACGTTCATCTGGACCGGGCTGATCATCTACAGCGTTGACGCCTGGCTTGCGATGCGACGTCGGGCCGAGCGCTGATCATTTAATAACCAGCGCGCTACAGGCCACGGTGCACGTGGCCTGCAGCAAACAACGCGCAGGTTATCCACAACCTCATTCAACCTATTTGTGCACAAGCCGTTGAATATGAACGTTTTTTGATCAACTTGAGCAAAGCCTTCATCTACGTGCCTTGCAGCTCAGTATCCGCAGGTTATCCACAGCCAGACGCATGAAAATACTGGATAACCTTGGCGGGGGTGCATCTCGGCAGAACGCGCCCTCGGAAAGCCGCCTAGACCTGCTCGTCCGCTTTGAGTGTCAACTCAACCATCAGGTCGTCGGCCAACGTTTCCAGGCAGCGTTGCAAAACATCCAGAGACAGGGTCAACGGCAGCCCCAGCAAGGCGTGCGCGCGGAATAACGGTTCGCTGCTCATCGGCGCTGGCTCTACGTTAGTCACCAGCCGCTCAACGTTCACCCCCTGCTCAGTCAACAAGCGCGTGACATCGCGCACGATGCCGGGACGGTCCGCGCCAACCAGTTCCATGTTGATGGGCTTCCAGGCGGCGGACGTTTCAACGCCCCCTTCGGCGAACTGCACGCGAATGCCATCTGCCGACAGCGCTTGCAGGGCGCTGCGCAATCCATCCTGGGATTCGGCAGGCACTCCGATTTTCAGAATGCCGGCGAACTGCCCGGCCATGTGGGTCATGCGGCTTTCCAGCCAATTTCCACCATGATCGGCAACGCACGCGGCAATTTGCTCGACCTGACCTGGCTTGTCCGGGGCGAAAACGGTGACGATAAGATGATCCACGGTCGACTCCTATTTATGCCCGTCCGCGGGCAGATACATCTGCCTGCAAGGCTGTCGGGCAAGTATAGGCAAGGGCTGCGACTACGCCCGACGGCTTCAGCGGGAGAGATTATGTGTACGATCCTGATAATTATCTGGAACAATCCATACCGTTTTTGAGAACATCCGTAACCGCGATATGACCACAGCCGAATTTCCGGTCGCTCGGTGACATATTTTGTGTGATTTTCACACCGCGACTCATCATGTAGTATCCCCACGCGTTCACTACATACCGTTACCCAGACGTAAAACGATGCCTGACCCAGCGTCACTGCATTCAACAGGGCGCGAGTCCCAGCCGCCAGTGATGGCATGTTCTGGCGTGCGCCAAGCAGCGATGTCGATGGCTTTAACAAGAGAGCGCTCAAGATTGAAGCGCAGATAGCTGAGTAGAGTGAGGCAAGCAATGACTGAGCACGTTCAAGTCGGTGGCCTTAAGGTCGCCAAAGTCCTGCTGGATTTCGTGAACAACGAAGCCATCCCCGGAACCGGTGTTGATGCCGCTGCATTCTGGGCCGGTGCCGACAAGCTGATTCATGAGCTGGCGCCGAAAAACAAAGCCCTGCTCGCCAAACGTGATGACTTCCAGGCGCGCATCGACGCCTGGCATCAGTCCAATGCTGGCAAGGCCCATGACGCCGCCGCATACAAAGCCTTCCTGCAGGAAATCGGTTATTTGCTGCCAGAAGCGGCGGACTTCCAGGCCACGACGCAAAACGTCGATGAAGAAATCGCCCACATGGCCGGTCCGCAACTGGTCGTCCCGGTCATGAACGCCCGCTTCGCCCTCAACGCCTCGAACGCCCGCTGGGGTTCGTTGTACGACGCCTTGTACGGCACCGATGCCATCAGCGAAGAGAACGGCGCGGAAAAAGGCAAGGGCTACAACAAGGTACGCGGCGACAAGGTCATTGCGTTCGCCCGCGCCTTTCTGGACGAAGCCGCGCCATTGGCCGCCGGCTCTCACGTCGACTCCACCGGCTACAAGCTGGTCGACGGCGTCCTGATCGTCAGCCTGAAAGGCGGCACCAACACGGGCCTGCGTGACGACGCGCAACTGATCGGTTTCCAGGGCGATGCGTCAGCGCCCACTGCCCTGCTGCTCAAGCACAACGGCTTGCATTTCGAAATCCAGATCGACGCCACCAGCCCTGTCGGCCAGACCGATGCAGCAGGCGTCAAAGACGTGCTGATGGAAGCAGCCCTGACGACCATCATGGATTGCGAAGACTCCATCGCCGCGGTCGATGCCGACGACAAGGTCGTGGTCTATCGCAACTGGCTGGGCCTGATGAAAGGCGACCTGTCCGAGGAGGTCGCCAAGGGCGGCACCACCTTCACCCGCACCATGAATCCAGATCGTGTCTACACCTCGCCTGAAGGAACACCGGTCACGCTGCACGGACGCTCGCTGCTGTTCGTGCGCAACGTGGGTCACCTGATGACCATCGATGCGATTCTCGACAATCAGGGCGACGAGGTGCCGGAAGGTATTCTCGACGGTCTGCTGACCAGCCTGGCGGCGATTCACAACCTCAAGGGCAATACCTCGCGGGCCAATAGCCGTGCGGGTTCGGTGTATATCGTCAAACCCAAAATGCACGGCCCGGAAGAAGTCGCGTTCACCAACGAGTTGTTCGGCCGCATCGAAGACGTACTGAGTCTGCCGCGCAACACGTTGAAGGTCGGGATCATGGACGAGGAGCGTCGGACGACGATCAACCTCAAGGCTTGCATCAAGGCCGCAAGCGAGCGGGTGGTGTTCATCAACACCGGTTTCCTGGACCGCACCGGCGACGAAATTCACACCTCGATGGAGGCCGGGCCGGTCGTGCGCAAAGCGCAGATGAAGGCTGAAAAGTGGATTGGCGCGTACGAAAACTCCAACGTCGATATCGGACTCAAGTGTGGCCTGCAAGGCCGCGCGCAGATCGGTAAAGGCATGTGGGCGATGCCGGACCTGATGGCCGCAATGCTGGAACAGAAAATCGCTCATCCGCTGGCGGGCGCCAATACCGCATGGGTGCCCTCGCCGACCGCCGCCGCGCTGCACGCGCTGCATTACCACAAGGTCGACGTGTTCGCCCGTCAGGCCGAACTGGCTCAGCGCGCACCGGCGTCGGTCGACGATATTCTGACCATTCCGCTGGCGCCGAACACTGACTGGTCGGCGGAGGAAATCCAGAACGAACTGGACAATAACGCCCAGGGCATCCTCGGCTATGTCGTGCGCTGGATCGATCAGGGCGTCGGTTGTTCAAAGGTGCCGGACATCAACGACATCGGCCTGATGGAAGACCGTGCCACGCTGCGTATTTCCAGCCAGCACATCGCCAACTGGCTGCGTCATGGCGTGGTCACCGAGCAGCAAGTGATGGAAAGCCTCAAGCGCATGGCGCCGGTTGTGGACCGTCAGAACGCAGGCGATTCGTTGTATCGGCCACTGGCTGGGGACTTCGACAGCAACATCGCGTTTCAGGCGGCTGTTGAGCTGGTGATCGAAGGCACCCGGCAGCCGAACGGCTACACCGAGCCGGTGCTGCATCGCCGCCGTCGTGAGTTCAAGGCGAAGAACGGTCTGTAAATGCCCCGGTGAACAGAAAGGCGGCGTGTCTCACGACACACCGCCTTTTTCTTTGTTGAGGGATTCAGCAGCACAACAGTTCTACCCGCTCTGGCAACTCTGGGAAAATCACCGCCAGCGAGCCGAACGGCTGCGGTAACGATGACTCCTGCAGGAGCGCACTCGCCCGCGATAAGCCGGTACATCCGACACAATATTGCCGGATGTACCGATATATCGCGGGCTACAGTGGACTGCGGGGCACTACGCCATCCCCAATTCCCGCTTCACCAGACGAAGCAGCTGTTTGGTATTGATGGGTTTGAGCAGAAAGTCCACGACGCTCAGGTGCATCGCATCGATGGCATCGCGCACGTGCGCATCGCCCGACACGATAATGATCGGCAACGCCGCACGATCCGAGTCGCGCACCTGTCGTATCAGGTCCAGACCATCGCATGGCGCCATGCGCAGATCAGTGATCAGCAGCGCGATCGAGGGTCGGGTTTCCAGCAAGTGCATGGCACTGGTGCCGCCCGCGGCGGTAATACAGCTGATGTCGTTGAGACTGAGAATTTCGGCCAGAACTTCCCGAGCATCCTTGTCGTCATCGACGATCAACACCCGTTGTGGCGATTGCGATGCAGGCGCAAGCATCACCTCATTAAGGGCCTCGCGCTCTTCATCACTCAAAATATCGTGATCGAACATACCCGTCTCATCTTCCCGTCGACTTCTCATTCTGACAGCGCATAAAGACAGAATACGCTGCGCACTTTGTCGGCTTCCTGCCAGGCTCTTCAAGCCTTTGCGCGATACGCACCGAGAGGTTTTAACACCACTGTTCGATGTCATCCAGCGCCATTTCCGTCACCTAAGACTTACGTCCAATGGGCACTGTCCGATAAGCGGTCGACCATGGAGCGTATAAAAACAAGCGGTATCGGTCATGAGCAAAGCGGACGCTTTCACCCAGGCAGGCAAGACAGCCGTGTTGCAGAACATTCACGGCACGATGCAATTCCTGCAAAAATTCCCGCCATTCAACCAGATGGAGAATGCTCACCTGGCGTATCTGGTCGAACAGTGCCAGCTGCGTTTCTACGCTACGGATGAGAGCATCATCAAGCCTGGCGATGGGCCAGTAGAGCACTTTTACATCGTCAAACAGGGTCGGGTGGTCGGTGAACGCCCACATTCGGCCAAAGGCGGTACTGAGACGACGTTTGAAATCACCACCGGCGAATGCTTTCCGCTCGCCGCGCTGCTGGGCGAGCGCGCTACCCGGACTGAGCATCTGGCCGCCGAAGACACCTTCTGCCTGCAATTGAACAAGCAGGCGTTCATCAAGCTGTTTGCCCTCTCCGGCACCTTCCGCGACTTTGCCTTGCGCGGCGTCAGCAGCCTGCTCGAACAGGTCAATCAACAAGTAAAGCAGAAGGCCGTTGAAACGCTGGGCACGCAGTATTCGCTCAACACCCGCCTGGGCGAACTGGCGATGCGTCATCCGGTGACGTGTCCCCCGCACACGCCGTTGCGCGAAGCGGTCAAGCTGATGGACGAACAACAGGTCGGCAGCATTGTGGTCGTCGATGAGACCAAGGCGCCTCTTGGGATCTTCACGCTGCGCGATCTGCGGCAGGTCGTGGCCGACGTCACGGCTGACTTCGGCGCCCCCATCGAACGCAGCATGATTCAGTCGCCGTTCTATCTCAGCCCCGATGCCAGCGCGTTCGATGCCGCCATCGCCATGACTGAGCGGCACATCGCCCACGTGTGCCTGGTGAAGGATCAGCGCTTGTGCGGCGTGGTGTCGGAGCGTGATCTGTTTTCCCTGCAGCGAGTGGACCTGGTGCATCTGGCGCGTACGATCCGCAACGCCCCGCGCATCGATTCGTTAAGCAACCTGCGTGGCGATATCGTCCAGTTGGTCGACCGGATGCTGGCCCACGGCGCGTCGTCGACGCAGATCACCCAGATCATCACGCTGCTCAACGATCACATGGTTTGCCGGGTCATCGAGCTGGTGCTGGAGGAGAAAGGTGATCCGGGCATTGCGTTCAGCTGGCTGTGCTTCGGCAGCGAAGGCCGCCGCGAACAGACCCTGTACACCGATCAGGACAACGGCATTCTGTTCGAAGCCAAAGACGCCGCAGAAGCCGCCGAGATCCGGGGACGTCTGCTGCCAATCGCCGAGCGGATCAATCAGGGCCTGGCGCAATGCGGCTTTTCGCTGTGCAAGGGCGGCATCATGGCGAGCAACCCTGAACTGTGCCTGTCGCGCATCGAGTGGGCGCGACGCTTTGCTTCATTCATACGTGAAGCCACACCGGAAAACCTGCTGTCGTCGAGCATCTATTTCGATCTGCGTGTGGTCTGGGGCGACGAAAGCGGCGGCGAGCAGCTGCGCCAGAGCATCCTTGCGCAGGTCGCGGACAACAAATTGTTCCAGCGCATGATGGCCGACAACGCTTTGCGCCAGCGCCCGCCAGTCGGGCGCTTCAAGGACTTCGTGGTGGCGCGCAAGGGCAACGAAAAAGACACGCTGGATCTGAAGACCCAAGGCCTCACGCCTTTCGTGGACGGCGCGCGCCTGCTCGCCCTGGCCAACGGAATCGCCGCCAACAATACCCTTGAACGCCTGCGCCAGCTGGTGGCCAAAGAAGTCATCGATCCGCTGGATGGCGCCGCTTACGAGGAGGCGTACCACTTCATCCAGCAGACGCGTATGCAGCAACACCAGCAACAAAGCCGACAGAATCTGCCGTACTCGAACCGTATCGACCCCGATGTCCTCAACCATCTGGATCGCCGGATCCTGCGCGAGGCCTTCCGCCAGGCGCAACGGCTGCAAACCAGCCTGAACGTGCGCTATCAACTGTAAGCGATGTGAATGCCCAGCTCATGAACCTGTTTCAGTGGCTAAAGCCACCCAAGCGCGCAAAAGCGCCTGACCTGACCCCTGACCAGCGCCTGCGTCTGAGCGAGCTGCCACGCCCTGCTGCCCTGAACGCCAAGTCGCTGCGTCAGCAGCGTTGGGTCGTGCTCGATCTGGAAACCAGCGGCCTGAACATGAGCCGCGACGAAGTGCTGTCGATTGGCGCGGTGGTCATCGAAGACGGTGCGATCGATCTGGCTCAGCAGTTCGAGCGCACGTTGCTGCGCCCCGATCACAAGTTGAACCCGAGCGTGCTGATTCATGGCCTTGGGCCCAGCGCGATTGCCGCAGGCAGCGAGCCGGTGGACGCACTGCTGGATTTCATGGCATTTGTGGGTGACTCACCCTTGCTGGCGTTTCATGCGCCTTTCGACCAGCACATGATCGGTCGTGCATTGAAGGAAAGCCTGGGTTATCGCCTGCAGCATCCTTTTCTGGACGTGGCCGAACTGGCGCCGCTGCTGTTTCCCAAGGCGTGCCTGCGTCAGGCCGGGCTGGACGACTGGACGGCGTTCTTCGGCCTGCACGCCGAAGAGCGGCATCACGCCAGCGCCGACGCCATGGTCACGGCGGAGCTGGCGCTGATCCTGTTCAGTCACGCCCGCCGTCAGGAGATGGACAGCCCGATCCAGCTGGAGCAAGGCCTGGCGAAGTGGCGACGCAGGCAGCAGTCGCATTCTTTCTGACCGAGTGACTGTTGCTTCAATAACCTGTCTCCAGATGACAGCGACGCATTCCTCCATACCGACCTGCTGTCGCAAACCGTTCGGCTCCTTGTCGTGACGACCAATTGCCAGCATCCATTGGCTCTGCCACAATCGCGAATAGTTCTCGTTAGTCACTTCGTTCTCCTCGGTGCGCTCGTGTCGTTAACTCAAAGTCCTCAAAATCAGCTTGTCGGAACGCTCTACCGCGACCATCGCAGCTGGTTGCTGGCATGGCTGAAGCGAAACGTCGCCTGCCCGCATCGTGCCGAGGACCTCAGCCAGGACACCTTCACTCGCCTGCTGGGTCGCGAACAATTGCCCGAACCCCGCGAGCCCCGGGCGTTTCTGGTGTCGGTCGCCAAAGGCCTGTTGTTCGATTACTTCCGCCGCGCAGCGCTGGAGCAGGCCTACCTGCAAGAGCTGATGCTGATTCCCGAAGCCGAGCAACCTTCCCTCGAGGAACAGCAACTCATTCTCGAAGACCTCAAGGCGATCGACCGCATGCTTGGCAAACTGTCGACCAAAGCGCGCGCTGCCTTTCTGTACAACCGTCTGGACGGTATGACCCACCCGGAAATCGCTGAGAAAATCGGTGTTTCGGTGCCGCGCGTGCGTCAGTACCTCGCTCAGGGCATGCGCCAGTGCTACATCGCGCTGTATGGCGAGCCGACGTGAGCCGCATGCCTGTTCGCCCGGTTTCGGCGAAAGTGCTCGACGCGGCTATCGCCTGGCAACTGTGTCTGGATTGTGGCCAGGGCAGCGATGCCGAGCGCGAGGAGTTCGCCAAGTGGTATGCGGCCAGCGACGAACACGCCCGCGCGTGGATACAACTGGGCATGCTCGACCAGCGCTTTGTTGGCGCGACCGGCCCGGCCCGCTCAGCGTTGATGCGCTCGCGTGACGGCGTCGGCCAACAGATGCGCAAGCTTGGACGAGGCGTTGCCGGCATTGCGGTGGCGCTGGGCCTTACGCTTTTCCTGTCGGATCACTACCTGCCGCTCAATTACTGGCTGGCCGATCAGCGCACGGCCACCGGCGAGCAGCGTACGATCCGGCTGTCGGACAACACGCTGATTCGCCTGAACACCCACAGCGCACTGGATGTGAAGTTCGACGACAAAATGCGCCGCGTCGTGCTCCAGGAAGGTGAAATCTTCGTCGAGACCGGCAGTCACGACGATCCGCGCCCTTTCATCGTCGAGACCCGCGAAGGGCAAATGCGCGCGCTGGGTACGAAGTTTCTGGTGAAGCGGCAAGAAGACGGCACGCTGCTCGGCGTGTTGCAGTCAGCCGTTGCCGCACATCCACAAGCGAACAATCATGAGCTGATCCTTCACGAAGGCCAACAGATGCTCATTCAGCGCAGTACGTTGGGGCCGATGGTGGCACTGGCGCCGGGTGCGGACGCCTGGATGCGTGGCATGCTGGTGGTGGACAACGCCCGTCTGGAGGACGTGATCACCGAGCTGGGTCGTTACCGTCGTGGCCATCTGAGCGTAGCGCCCAGCGTGGCCGACCTTCGCATCACCGGCAGCTTCCCGCTGAACAACACCGATCTGGCGCTCAAGGCCCTGACACCGACACTGCCGGTGGCCATCGAAGAACGCACCCAATGGTGGGTCACCGTCGTGCCGGGCGATACGCAGCAGGCGCGCAAGCTGTAACCCCGCCATTCTTCCGCGCAGGCGAACATTTTGCGATGAGGTCCATCGAGACCTCGATTCGCGCAGTAACCGGGTATCGCAGATAAGTCCGCAGGATCACCTACGCCGGGATTGAGCCCGCAAAACGCAAATCGAAATAATTTTCGATCAGCCCTATCACTTTTCAAATCTCGTTCGGCACATAGGCATTGAGAACCATTCAACCTCAGGAGCCGCCCATGTCCCGCACGCTTCAAACCTACCTGCGCCCCAGCCTTCTGGCTGTCGCCGTCGCTCTCGCCACGCCATTGGCGAGCACGCAGCTCATGGCGGCCTCTCAGGCGTCCAGCGTGCGGGCCTACAATCTGCCGGCTGCACCGCTTTCCACCACGCTGACCCAGATCGCAAGCCAGGCAGGCCTGGCGCTGTCGCTGGATCCGTCGTTGGCGGCCGGCCGGACTTCGGCACCGGTTCAGGGCCAGTTCGACGCACCGGGCGCCATGGCCCAGGCACTGCGCGGCACGGGCTTGCAACTGAGCCAGACGTCAGCGGGCACGTACAGCCTCATCGCAGCACCTGAGGGTGTGATGGCGCTGCCAGAGACCAGCATTCAGGGTCGTCAGGATGGGTACGAAACGGCGTGGGGGCCGGTTGAAGGCTACGTGGCGACCCGGACGGCGGCAGGAACCAAAACCGACACGGCACTGGTTGAAGCCCCCCGCTCGATTTCTGTCGCGACTCGTCAGCAGATGCAGGATCGCGCAGTACAGAATCTTGACGATGCGGTGCGTTACATGCCGGGCGTCGTGGCCAGCAGCTATGGCAGCGACAGCCGCGCCGAGTGGCTGAAAATCCGGGGGTTTGAGCCAACTCAGTTCCTCGACGGTCTGCCGCTGCCGAAAGGTGCCTACGTGATGCCGAAAATGGAGACGTGGGATCTTGAGCGCGTAGCCGTACTGCGCGGCCCAGCCTCATCTGTTTACGGTCAGACGCCGCCCGGTGGCATGCTCGATATGGTCAGTCGCCGCCCCGACGCAGACGCTAGCCATGAGGTGCAGGTTCAAGTCGGCAGTTACAACCGCAAGCAGATCAGTTTCGACAGCACCGGCAAGATCGATGATGCGGATACTTTTGAATACCGTGTCAGCGGCGTGGTGCGTGACAGCGGCACTTCGGTCGATCACGTTGATGACAAGCGTTACAACATCGCACCCAGCGTGACATGGAACATCAATCCGGATTCCGAAACAAAACTGACTTTCCTCAGCCAGTTCAACCGCGACGATACTGGCATCACCAGCCAGTTCCTGCCCATTCAAGGGACTAAATACCCGTCAGCCGTCGGGCGCATCAAATACCACGAAAATCTGGGCGATCCTGATTGGGAGTTCTACGACAAGACCTATTACGCCTTGGGTTATGCGTTCGAAACTCGCCTGAACGACGTCTGGCGGTTCAAGCAGAACGTGCGCTACACCAAAAGTGACCTGGCCTTCCAGGGCGTGACCGCCGGTGGATATTTTGGCTCCGTGTCTGACGACGGCACTGTTCAGCGCGGCGCGAACGTCGTTAACGAAGACATTAGCCAGTTCGCTCTGGACAACAACTTCGAAGCGGACTTCGACACGGGTGTGCTCAAGCACAAGGTCCTGCTGGGCGCTGACTATCAACGCATCAATCACAACTACAAATGGCAGTACGGCGCCGCACCTACCAGCAACATTGCTAATCCGATCTATGGTCAGGATTTCAGCAACATCGCATACACCGCGTATCAGGACTACAACCAGAAAACCGACGATCTTGGCATCTACATTCAAGACCAGATGGCATTGGATAAATGGCGCCTGACCTTGGGTGGCCGGCAGGACCTGCTCAAGACCAAGACGAAGTTCTATAACCTTGCTGACGACCGGGATGACCGCACCGACAGCGCGTTTACTGGCAACGCAGCACTCAGCTATGTCTTCGATTCAGGCTTCACGCCTTATGTTTCTTACGCCGAATCCTTCCAGGCTGAACAGGGTGGCGCGGCAAACGCTCAAACCGGCCAGAGCAGCGCGTTCAAGCCAGGCACCGGCAAACAGTACGAAGTAGGCTTGAAATATCAGCCTCCGGGTACCGAGTTGCTGTTCACTGCGGCCGCGTATGACCTGACGCGTCGCGATATTGTTCTGAGCGACACGTTTGGCACCTCGCGTCCTCTCGGCGAGGCAAAGGTGCGTGGTTTCGAACTCGAAGCTGTGGGCAACGTCACCGACAACCTCAAAGTGACGGCGTCCTACACGTACGCGAACAGCAAAATGACGAAGGTTACCGACCCGCTGGACAAGAACCGTCCACTGCCGCTGACCCCGGAAAATGCCGCATCGATCTGGGGTGATTACACTTGGCACACCGGCTTGCTCGAAGGCTTCGGCCTTGGCTTCGGCGCCCGCTACATTGGCGAGACGGATAACATCGCTATCGGCAGCTACGGCTTCGTCGCCGATTCCAACTATGGCCACAGCAATCCATATACCGTCTATGACGCAGCAATCCATTACGACTTGGGCGGCATGAACAAATCGCTAAAAGGCGTGAGCGTCTCGGTCAATGCGAACAACGTGTTCGATAAGGAATACATCGCCACCTGCGATGGCTTCTACTGCTACTACGGTGATCGTCGAAGCGTGCTCGCAAGCGTGAACTACAAATGGTAATCGTTTAAACTCTCATCGCTGAAAACCAGGGCCGCTCGTAACAGCGGCCCTTTTTGCTTGCGTTCAATTCGGTATTCGCACGATGAAAAGCCAAACCATTCGCCGCTGGTCATTCATCCACACGTGGAGCAGCCTGATCTGCACGCTGTTTCTGCTGATGCTGGCTATCACCGGCCTGCCGCTGGTGTTCCACCACGAGATCGAGCATTTGCTGGGGGATGCGCCGGAATTCAAGGAAATGCCCGCAGATACCCCGCGCAAGGATCTGCAGCAACTGGTCGCCGCCGCCGAGGCGCACCGGCCGGGTGAAGTCGTGCAATATTTTGGCTGGGACGAAGATGAAGCCAACGGCCTTTACGCCTTCATGGGTAAAACCGCCGGGGGCGATCCCAACGAAACCCACACCTTCATGCTCGATGCCCGGACCGGCGAAGCGGTGGAAACGCCTTCTGCCAACGGCGGGTTCATGATGGTCATGCTGCGTCTGCACGTCGACATGTACGCCGGGCTGCCTGGCAAGCTGCTGCTGGCTTTCATGGGCCTGCTGTTTGCGCTGGCGATCATTTCCGGTGTCGTGCTGTACGCACCCTTCATGCGTCGCCTCGATTTCGCCACCGTGCGACCGAACAAATCGACCCGCGTGCGCTGGCTCGATCTGCACAACCTGATCGGCGTGGTGACCCTGACATGGGCGTTCGTGGTCGGCCTGACGGGCGTGCTCAACGCCTGCGCGGATCTGGTCATCGAGCAATGGCGCAACGACGCGCTCATGACAATGGTCGCGCCCTATCGCGACGCCCCGCCACTGACAGACCGCGCGCCGGCCACACGCCTGCTCGAAATCGCACAAACCACCGTGCCCGGCGCAGAGCCTTCGTTCATCGCATTTCCGGGTTCGCGGTTTTCAAGCGAGCATCACTACACCGTCTTCATGAAAGGCAATACTCACCTGACCTCGCACCTGCTGACGCCAGTGCTGATCGATGCGCAGACGCTGAAAGTGACGGCAATCGTCAGCAGCCCGTGGTACATGGACGCACTGATGCTCTCGCAACCGCTGCACTTCGGCGACTACGGCGGCATGCCGATGAAGATCCTCTGGGGCATTCTCGACGTGCTGACCATTATCGTGCTCGGCAGCGGCGTCTACCTGTGGTGGGTGCGCCGACGCGCCGCAGCAGCAGCAGCAGCGGTCAACGTTTCCCACGCGACAGCGGAGGTCGCATGACCCGGCACAAGAAACATCCGGCCTTCTGGAAAACCTTCGGCAAACCCGTCTGGATCGCCCTGCTGACCGCCGCCGGGCTCTTCGCCGCACTGCTCGGCGACGGCGCCTGGGACGTGCTTGCCTGGGTCGGCATGGGTATCCCCGCCTGGCTGAGCATCAAAGGCCTGATGGTAAGGCGCAGGGCTTGAGTCGAAGTGAATCCTTTTCAAAGGGCTGACTGCGCACGTTTGAGCCAGTGCTATGCACTGGCGATAACTCTGTAAGAACACTCCTGCAACAAGACAGAACACATCTGACACTCCCTGAGCCAGATGCATCCCGCAATGGGGCTCGCTCGCCCGGACAATATTCAGCCATATCGGCACTCACGATATTGTCTGGAGATACACCGATGACGCTCGACGCATTTCTCAATATTGACGGCATTCCCGGTGAATCATTGGATGATCAGTACAAAGACTGGATTGAGATCACTGGATATTCGTTCGGGACTTATCAGAGCGCATCCGTAACAGCAGTACGGCGGGCGGAGCAACCAACGGGCGGACACCTCAAGGGGCACAGTCCTCAGCATCCTTGATGCTGAAGGTTAATGCCGGCCGCTGATGGGGAGTCTTTTATCAGTTGCGATCATGGTGCTGACGGTTTTGGGGATATCTCGGATCACCAGAAACTGGCGTTTTCAGTGGATAGCGGGCCTTGCGCTCATTGCCGTTTATTTTAAATACCTGACGCCTTGGGTCGTGTTGGCTGAGGAGACAAGAGATAACCACTTTCTGGATTACGAAATATTGCTTTTTGGACTGTGTTTTCTGGGACTGGAACTCGTGACAAACAGTGTGCGTCTTTGGTGGCAGGACGACGAGGCCAGGTAGCGAAACGCAGCCCTTTGCAACTGGATATTGCGCAGCGTTCTGCCCCTGACTAGTCTTAGGGCCGGTCCGATCAGGGGAATGTCCATGTCTGCACCTAGCATGACGCTGTATTACAACGCCGCTTCGCCGTTTGCGCGCAAGGTGCTGATTCTGCTTCACGAAACCGGGCAGACCGGGAGGGTCGGCCTAAGGCCTGTGACGGTCACGCCGGTTACGCCGGACAGCGACCTGTGCCACAACAACCCCAGCGGAAAGATCCCGGCGCTGTGCCTGGCCGACGATAACGTGATTCACGACAGCCGGGTCATCCTCGACTATCTGGACCACCAGCATGTCGGTAATCCGCTGATTCCCCGAGACGGCTCGGCACGCTGGAGACGTCTGACGCTGGCATCGCTGGCCGATGCCGTTCTCGATGCGGCCGTGCTGATTCGTTACGAGACGTTTCTGCGCCCGGAGGAGAAACGCTGGGGCGAGTGGATCGACAACCAGAGCGAGAAGATTTCCCGCTCTCTGGCGTACTTCGAAACGGAGGCGGTGACCGAGCTGAGTGCCAGCTTCGACATTGCCTCGATCAGCCTCGCCTGCGCGCTCGCCTATCTGGACTTTCGCCAACCTGATCTGGGCTGGCGCAGCAGTTATCCGCGTCTGGCCAACTGGTACTACGAAGTCAGCCAGCGGCCATCGATGCTGGAGACCACGCCTACAGTTTGACGCGCCTGTCATGGCAGGCGCCGGATCAATTCACGCGTTCAGCACTCAGGCTTGTCAGCCGTGTAGCGGCGCGCCGGATTCACGGCTGCGCCAAATTCGCGAAGGGCTTTGGCGCCAATCAGCAGCGGGTAATTGAAGTGGCTGCGATCGACGAGGTTGACCTCGACGGTGCGCTTGACGTTGCCCAGACACAATTCCAGGTCTACGACCGGACGTTTGGTCGGATCGACCGGCTCATCCTCATCTTCGCCATCGGAGCGACCCTTGATCCGGCTGATGCGCGACACCTTGTGCTCGTACACCTTGTTGTCGGCGTCTTTGGTGGCGAGGCGGAAACGAACCCAGTCATCGCCGTCACGCTTGAACAGCTCGATATCCTTGGCCGACAGCGATGCAGTGAGCGCACCCGTGTCCATCTTGGCCTTGAATGTCTCTCCGAACTCGGAGACCTGAATGTATTCGTAACGACCGTACAGCGTTGGTTCGGCGGCCATTACAGGCAACGCCAGCAGGGACAGAAGCGCCAGAAGGGATTTCACGTAATGGGTTCCTCGCAGTGGGTGGGCGTTGCACGGGCCCGATTTTAGACCGCAACTTTGTCGTTGGTTCGCTCACTAAACAAGACCTTCAGCCTACCGGGACGGCGGTGAAACTTTTGTCAGCGACGGCCGGATTTGGCGTCCTCGGCATTGCTGCTTATCATTGCCCGCCCTTTCGCCACCACGAGTGATTTATGCGTCACCTGCTCACCGGTCTTGCCGTCACGCTGCTGCTTCTGCTCAACACGCTGGTGCTGTTCGGCCCGCTGATGGTGTTTGCGCTGCTCAAACTGGTGTTCCAGGGCGAAATGCGGGATCGCTGCTCGTGGGCGGTGATGTGGATTGCCGAGACCTGGATCGAGATAAACAAACTGATCTTCAGGCTGTGCATTCCGACGCGCTGGGAAATCAGCGGACATGAGGGGCTGCGCGGCGATACGTCTTATCTGGTTATCAGCAATCATCAGTCGTGGGTCGATATCCCGGCGCTGGTGCAGGCGCTGAACCGGCGTACGCCGTTTTTCAAATTCTTCCTGAAGAAAGAGCTGATCTGGGTACCGTTTCTGGGGCTGGCCTGGTGGGCGCTCGATTACCCTTTCATGAAGCGTTACACCAAGGCGTTTCTGGCGAAAAACCCGGAGCTCAAGGGCAAGGATCTGGAAATCACCAAAGAAGCCTGCGAGCTGTTCAAGCGCCAGCCCGTGACGGTGGTGAATTATCTGGAAGGGACGCGGTTCACCCCGGCCAAACAGGCGCAGCAGACGTCGCCCTATCGTTACCTGCTCAAGCCCAAGGCAGGCGGCGTCGCATTTGTGCTGGCGGCGATGGGCGAGCAACTGGACGCAGTGCTCGACGTTACGGTGGTCTATCCGGGCGAGCGGATTCCGGGATTCTGGGATTTGATTTCAGGTCAGGTACCGCGCGTCATCATCGATATCCAGACCCGCGAGCTCGACCCAGCGCTGTGGCAGGGCGATTACGAAAATGACCCGGCGTTTCGCGAATATGTACAGGCGTGGGTGAACCGGTTGTGGGAGGAAAAGAACGCGAGAATCGAAGCGTTGCGGGCTAGCCCCGCAGACGCTTGACCCTCGCAGGATCGGGTAGCGCTCAAAAGCGGTGTTCAGTCAGCGGAATCACTTCGCGCCCCAGACCCCGCTCAAGGCCGACAGTGCCGAGCCGCTCGCGCCTTGCGCGCCCAGGTATTGCAGGATGACCGGCACAAACTGACTGACCATGCCGCTGTCCATGCCCAGCGCGCTGAACGCGTTATTCACATCGCCCATGCTCTGGACGTTGCCCAAGGCATTATTGACCGCCGAATTGCTGCCGGAGTTACCCAGCATGCCGCCCAGCCCACCGAGGCTGCCCAATGCGGAGCTGCCGGAGAGCTGGTCCAGGCCCGGAACCGATTTGCTCAGATTCGAATAGTCGTTGCCGGACAGCTTGTTCTTCGCCAGACCCAGCAATGCGCCGGTCCCGCCTACCGCTTGCTGCGGCGTGACATTCAATTGAGTGCCCAGCGTGTTCAACAGACCCGCTGCTTCAGGCGCAGCCGTCGCTTTCTGCTGACCGCCAGTGGCGTTGGAAACAGCGTTTGCCGCGTCATTCAGGTTGAACGCGAAGATTGGGGTGGTCACCAGGGCCATCACCGTTGCCAGTGCAGCACCGCGCGCGTTTTTCATTGAAACCTTCATCGAAACAACCTCATTTTCCAAGAGACCGGCAAGGCCGGGTAAACACGCGTTGGACCGTGCGTCCAAAAGAAGTTCCCCCCTCTCAAGAGCACCCAACGAGGCTGCATCCAGTCACCTCTGCGCCACGTATACATCGGCACAGGCTCTGCAACGGGCCTGTCCCCCAACGATGGAGTGCTGCCCCCATGAATGGAACTGCGGCTCAACCTGGTCTAACCTCCCAATATTCCGATGAGCCGCGTGCGCGTCGTCGTTGCTGTGTGTGGAGCGTCCTTATTTCCTCTGTCGATGCCGATGAACTCAGACACCTTTTAGCGCAGTGTGCACTGGGCGACCGTCGCGCGTTCGAAACCCTCTATCGCAAAGCGTCGGCGCAACTTTTTGCGGTGGCGCTGCGCTGCATGGGGCATCGAGATCACGCTGAAGACGTGCTTCAGGAAGCATTCGTACGGATATGGAACAGCGCCTCGCAATACGACGCCGGGCTTTCTGCACCGATGACCTGGATGGTCAGCATCACGCGCAACAAGGCCATCGATCAGCTGCGCAAGCACCGCGAAGAGCCATTGAGCGATGAACAGGCGATGGCGCTTTTCGATCCGACGCCCTCCGCACACGAGCAACTTGAAACCCATCGCGATGCCACCGCCCTGCAGCGCTGCCTCGACACGCTGGAGGGCATGCAGCGTCAGTCGATCGTAACCGCCTATTTCCAGGGCGCGTCTCACAGTGAGCTGGTGACCCAGTTGGCCGCACCATTGGGCACTGTGAAATCCTGGATACGCCGGGGCATGGAGCGACTGCGCAGGTGCCTGGAATCATGAATTACCTTCAGCCCGAACTGCGCCGAGCCCTCGCTGCCGATTACGCCATCGGCCTGATGCCGTCGACCGCTCGCAGGCGTTTCGAAGGGTTGCTGCTGGACGACCCCGGCCTGCGCGCCGAAGTCGCCAAATGGCAGGAAAGCCTTGTGGGGCTGACGTCTTCGCTGGCACCCGAAGCGGTGCCCGAGCGCGTGTGGCTGAACATCGTCGCGCGCATCGAACCGCAACGGCTGCACCTGCCGCCAAGGCGTCCGTTCTGGAGCGGGATGCGCGTTGCCGCCCTCGCCTGCACATTGCTCGTGGCCATCATCGTCGGCGTGATCTACAACCGCGACACCCCCGCTTTCAACGCCGTTCTGGTGGCGGGTAACGCTCAGCCGGCGCTCGCGCTGCAGGCGTTCGAACGCTATCTGAAGGTCGAGCCTCTCGCGCTGGCGTCGGTGCAAGCAGGCCGCAGCCTGGAACTGTGGGCGATTCCCGCCGACGGTGTTCCGGTCTCGCTCGGGCTGCTGCCTGACGACGGCGAAGGCCGCATCGAATTGAGCGCAAGACAACGCGAACTGCTTGGCGCGAAGACAACGATGGCGGTCAGCCTCGAGCCCAAAGGCGGCTCGCCGAGCGGCAAGCCGACCGGACCGATTCTGTATAAAGGTCAGCTGGCCTCCCTTTGACGCCGATCAAGGGGCCGCCACATGAAACAGCCTTTGCGGTTCGAACATCCGGGCGAGTCGCCGGTCCGACGCCGGAGATCCAGCCTGCAGCCAGGCGTGGCGAGTGAACGCTTTGTCGAAATGCTCGCCGTCGCGAAGTTTTTCTCGAAGACTCGTCAACTGGCTTCCCCCTTGATGATCGGACTCCCAATACAACGGCTCGCTGAAATAGCGCACCTGCGCCTGTGTATCGGACGCCTCATCGCGGTTGCCAGAAGGCTGCGGCCTTGCGCCTGGCGAGGTGTCGTCAACGGCAAGTATCAATTGCGCGCGGGTAATCAGGGCAAACCCCGATAACCACGGCGACCACAGCCGTGTCGCCTCCACCGCGAAGCACTCGCCGGGGAAGAAATCGGCCTCGCAATCTGCCAGTTCCCGATAGACCGGCGCAGCCCTGAGGTGTTGACGAAACGCCGAGCGATGAGCCGCCTGACAAATACGGGGCGCAATACCCGCCCACATGCAGGCATTGGCGCTTTCGAAAAATACCGTCGAGGACGTCCAGTGCGGCGTAATGCGCTCCAGCTGGGCGCTCACCAAGCTCGCCGGAGCGCCCGCCATAATCACCCCGATGGCCAGACGCACCGACGCTTTTACCAACCCGATAAACATGTATTACCCACAGCCAGAAAAAATCGGGCCGGACAAATAACATGTGAAACTAGCGGTAGAAACAAGCCGGAAAGGAATTCAAATTTTCCGCTTTGAATTACAGAATTGCCCTACGCATCAGGGTCATAATCCCTACATCAGCCGCAAAAAAAGCGACCCGGAGGTCGCCTTTTTCACTGTTCCCGATCGACTTATGCCGCGCTGAAAAGCTTGTGCGGATCGATCACGAATTTCTTCGGCACGCCTGCATCAAACTCGCCGTAGCCGCGTGGGGCGTCGTCGAGGCTGATGACTTCCACGCCCACAACATCGGCGATGTTGATACGGTCCCACATGATGGCCTGCATCAGTTGACGGTTGTACTTCATGACCGGCGTCTGGCCGGTATGGAAGCTGTGGGATTTCGCCCAGCCCAGGCCGAAGCGGATGCTCAGGCTGCCCATTTTTGCAGCGGCGTCGACGGCGCCCGGATCTTCAGTGACATACAAGCCGGGAATACCGATCTTGCCTGCCACGCGCACGACACCCATCAGCGAGTTGAGCACCGTGGCCGGGGCTTCGGCCTTGGCACCTGCGTGACCGTGGCCACGCGCTTCGAAGCCCACGGCGTCAACGGCACAATCGACTTCCGGCTCGCCGAGCAGGGCGGCGATCTGCTCATGCAGCGGCGTGTCTTTGGACAGGTCGGCGATCTCGAAGCCCTGAGCTTTGGCGTGCGCCAGACGCACCGGGTTGACGTCGCCGACGATCACCACCGCAGCGCCCAACAAACGCGCCGAGGCTGCTGCAGCCAGACCGACGGGACCTGCGCCCGCGATGTACACCGAGCTGCCGGGGCCGACGCCAGCGGTGACGGCGCCGTGGTAGCCGGTTGGCAGGATGTCCGAGAGACAGGTCAGGTCGCGAATCTTGGACATGGCCTTGTCGCGATCCGGCAGTTTGAGCAGGTTGAAATCGGCGTATGGCACCAGTACGAATTCGGCCTGGCCGCCGGTCCAGTCGCCCATGTCGACATAGCCGTACGCTCCACCGGCGCGGGCCGGGTTGACGGTCAGGCACACGCCAGTGTGTTGCTCTTTGCAGGACCGGCAGCGGCCGCAGGCAACGTTGAACGGAACGGACACCAGATCGCCGATCTTCAGGTTTTCGACATCGCTGCCCTTCTCGACCACTTCACCTGTGATCTCATGGCCGAGCACCAGGCCGACCTGGGCGGTGGTGCGGCCGCGAACCATGTGTTGGTCCGAGCCGCAGATGTTGGTGGATACCACGCGCAGAATGACCCCGTGCTCGATCTTCTTGCCGCGTGGGTCCTGCATTTTGGGGTAGTCGATTTTCTGTACTTCGACCTTGCCTGCGCCGAGATACACGACGCCACGATTACCAGACATGCTTTCACCTCGCTGAATTGTTGTTATGGATACAGCTGTGTAGCGGAGAATGCGTTGCTTGGGTGTTGCTGCAACGCAATGGTTGCTCTGGGTTGATTGTGCGTATTGCCGTGATTTCTGTGTCGCCTTTACCCCCGCTGTCGCGAGCAAGCTAACCCCCTACAGGTGATCGCGGGATCTGTAGGCGTGAGCTTGATCGCGATCCGCGAAGCGGCCGTTGTCACAGAACGACTGTCCTGTTGGCGTTGAGGAACACACGCCGTTCAATGTGATAGCCCACCGCCCGCGCCAGGGTCAGGCCTTCGATGTCGCGGCCCTTGGCAATGAGGTCTTCGGGATAGTGACTGTGATCCACCACCTCGACCCCTTGCGCGATGATCGGGCCCTCGTCCAGATCGTTGTTGATGTAGTGCGCCGTAGCGCCCACCAGCTTCACGCCCTTGTTGTAAGCCTGATGGTAGGGCTTGGCGCCTTTGAAGCCCGGCAGCAGCGAGTGATGGATGTTGATCGCCTTGCCGTCGAGCTTGCGACACAGCTCTGGCGACAGCACTTGCATGTAGCGGGCAAGCACGACCAGTTCGGCGCCGGACTCCTCGATCACCTGCCAGACCTTCGCTTCCTGCGCCGGCTTGTCATTAGGGTCCAAAGGGAAATGGTGGTAGGGAATGTCGTGCCAGCGCGCCAGCGGTTCGAGATCCGGGTGGTTGGAGACGACCGCGACTACGTCCATCGACAGCTGATTGATGCGCTGACGGTAGAGCAGATCGTTCAGGCAGTGATCAGCTTTCGAAACCATGATCACGACTTTGGGCCGGTAGTTCGGCGCTGTCAGCTCGAACATCATGCCGAAGGCTTCACCTCGCTCGGCAAGACCTGCGCGAAACGAGGCTTCATCGAAGCCATCGGGCTGACGAAATTCAACGCGAATGAAAAAACGACTCGACAGCCGGTCATCGAATGAATGGTGCTCGGTGACGTAGCAGCCCTGCTCGAATAAAAAGCGGGTCACCGCGTCCACCGTGCCCAGCACGCTGGGGCAATCGGCAGTCAGAATCCAGGTATCCGGGGCGCGGCTCATGGGGTGTGGCTCCTCTTTTTGTCTACAACGCGAACTGCTTCTGCCGGAGGCGTAGGAGCTCGGCTTGCCAGCGATCTGGCGCGAAGCGCCAGCAAAATCAGCCGACGTATTCTTTCTGAAGGAATGTGTCGTCTGGATTTACGACTGCTTCGCAGCCGATCGCTGGCAAGCCAAGCTCCTACGGCCTCCGGCCAGAAGCAGTCGGAGGCGTATTCAAGATCGAATCAGGCTGCGATCCCGAGGCCGTACTCGGCGCTCGCGTCCTGCAGCCACAGCCACCAGTAGTCGGCGAAGCTGCGGCGGATCACCAGTTCCCAGGTCTCTTCACCCGTGCGGCGGATCACCAGCTGCGATTTGGCGAACACAGTGCCAACGGCCTTGCCCACCGGGAAGTTGCTCGGGTGCACGTCGTAGCTGGTGGATTTCATCAGCACATCGCGCACGTTCGGGCCGGTCAGCTCCAGCAGCGATTGACCGCCGCTGACATTGACCACCTGGATGTGCAGGCCCGCCAGCGCTTCACGCAATTTCTGTTCGGCGGCGAATTCTTCGCCAGTCGGCACGATCAGCAGCCACTCATCCGGGCCCATCCACTGGATCGAGCTGTCGCCACTGGTCACCAGCGCCAGGGCGCCCGGCAGTTCCATGCCCAGCGCTTTGTGGACGCCAGCGGCGAACGCTGGATCATGGGCATCACCACGCAAGGTCAGATGGCCCAGCAGTTTTTTCTCGCGCAGCACCACACCCGGATTGGTGCGGCCTTTGCCGACCAGGCTTTTGAGGTCGGCATGGAACAGCGGCGACTCGACTTTGACGTCGGTCGTTGGCCGCTGTTGGTAAACGTTGGCTGTGGTCATAGAGCACCTGTTTTGAATTCTGTTATTTCAGTGAACGCGAACCTTGTAGGAGCGTGGCTTGTCCCGCGATAGCAGTCTGCAGGTCACCGCGATGGCGACGCGTTAATCGCATCGCGGGACAAGCCACGCTCCTACACAGGAAGCAGCGCAATACAGGGAAATTACTCCACGTTCTGCCGGTCACCCTTCGGATCGAAGAACACCGAGGAAACGATCTCCGCCTCGATCACGGAGCCATCTGCCTGCGGCGAGAACACGCGCTCACCCATGCGTTTCAGGCCGCCTTTGACCACACCCATGGCGAACGAATAACCCAGTGAATTCGCGGCGTAGCTAGACGTCACGTGGCCAACCATCGTCATCGGGATCGATTGCTTCGGATCGAATACCAGTTGCGCCCCTTCCGGCAGCCACTTGTTCGGGTCGACAGGCTTGAGGCCCACCAACTGCTTGCGGTCTTCGCGCACGCAATCTTCGCGACTCATGCCACGCTGGCCGATCCACGAAAACGGCTTGGTACGACCGACACACCAGCCCATGTTCAGGTCGTCCGGGGTCATCGAGCCGTCGGTGTCCTGACCGACGATGATGAAGCCCTTCTCGGCCCGCAGGACGTGCATGGTTTCAGTGCCGTAAGGAGTCAGGTTGTACTTCTTGCCCGCTTCGGCGATTTTTTCCAGAACACCCATCGCGTAGTCAGCCTGGATGTTTACTTCGTAGGAAAGCTCACCGGTAAACGAAATCCGGAACACACGAGCCGGTACGCCACCGACGAGACCTTCTTTCCAGGTCATGAACGGGAACGCTTCACGGCCCAGGTCGATGTCGGTCACTTCGCTGAGCAGCTTGCGACTGTTAGGACCCGACAGCGTCAGGGTCGCGTAGTGGTCGGTCACGGAGGTGAAATACACCTTCAGGTCCGGCCACTCGGTCTGCTGATAGATTTCCAGCCATTGCAGGACGCGTGCAGCACCGCCCGTGGTGGTGGTCATGATGAAGTGGTTGTCGGCGACGCAGGCAGTCACGCCGTCGTCGAAGACCATACCGTCTTCCTTGCACATCAGGCCGTAACGGGCCTTGCCCACGTCGAGCTTGGTCCAGGCGTTGGTGTAGATGCGGTTGAGGAACTCGCGCGCATCCGGGCCCTGAATGTCGATCTTGCCCAACGTCGAGGCGTCCAGCAGGCCAACGCTGTCGCGCACGGCTTTACATTCGCGGCGTACGGCCGCGTGGATGTCTTCACCGGCTTTGGGGAAATACCAAGGGCGTTTCCATTGACCGACGTCTTCGAATTCGGCACCGTTCTTGACGTGCCAGGCGTGCAGCGCGGTGAAGCGCACCGGCTCGAAAATGTGCCCACAGTGACGTCCGGCTACCGCACCGAAGGTGACCGGCGTGTAGTTGGGACGGAACATGGTGGTGCCCATCTCGGGGATCGAGACGTTCAGCGAGCGGGCCGCAATGGCCAGACCGTTGACGTTGCCCAACTTGCCTTGATCGGTGCCGAAGCCCAGTGCGGTGTAGCGTTTGACGTGCTCGACCGACTCGAAACCTTCGCGGGTCGCCAGTTCGATGGCGGCTGCGGTGACGTCGTTCTGCAGGTCGACGAATTGCTTCGGCGCCCGCGAGGTGCCTTTCTCGTGGGGCACCTGGAACATAGCCAGGGTTGGCTCTTCAACGCGGCTCAAGGCTTTGGGAATCACGCCTTCGACAGGCTGGAAGCCCGCTTCGCTGGCTGCGCGCACGCCGCCTTCGAAACCGTCGGCCAGCGCGTCGCCCAGTGCATAAACGCCGTTGACGCCACCCACGCAGACACGCTTCTGAGGCGCTTCGCCCGGCACGAAACCGAGAATGTCTTCACGCCAGACTGGCTTGCCGCCCAGGTGGGATGCCAGGTGAACGATCGGGCTGTAACCGCCGGAGCTGCCGATCAGGTCGCAGTCCAGCCATTCGCCGGGACTGGTGACTTTGTGCGCCTTGACGTCGATTGCCGCAACGCGGGCACCGCTGACGCGCTTGCTGCCGCGCGCTTCGATCACAGCGCTGCCAGTCAGAATGCGGATGCCTTTGGCGCGCGCCTCTTCAACCAGCGCGCCACGAGGGTTGTGGCGCACGTCGGCAACGGCGACGACCTGCAGACCGGCGTCAAGCCAGTCCAGCGCGACGCGGTAGGCGTAATCGTTGTTGGTCGACAGCACGAGCTTCTTGCCAGGTGCCACGCCATAACGACGAACATAGGTGGAAATCGCGCCGGCGAGCATGTTGCCCGGCACATCGTTATTGCCGTAAACCAGCGGACGTTCATGCGTACCGGTCGCCAGCACGACGCGCTTGGCGCGAACGCGGTGCATGCGCTGACGCACCTGGCCGATAGGCGCGCGATCGCCGAGGTGATCGGTCAGACGCTCGTGAATCGTCAGGAAGTTGTGATCGTGATAGCCGTTCACGGTCGCGCGTGGCAGCAGCGTCACGTTAGCCAGGCTTTTGAGTTCGGTAACGACCGTGGCAATCCACTCCGCCGCAGGCTTGCCGTCCAGACTCTCGCGGGAATCGAGCAGGCTGCCGCCGAATTCTTCCTGTTCGTCTGCGACGATAACGCGAGCACCGCTGCGCGCAGCAGCCAGTGCAGCCGCCAGGCCTGCCGGGCCTGCACCGACCACGAGCACATCGCAGTGCCGGTTCATGGCGTCGTAAGTGTCCGGATCGTTTTCAGTCGGCGAGCGACCCAGACCGGCAGCCTTGCGGATGTACTTCTCGTACGTCATCCAGAAGGACTGCGGATACATGAAGGTTTTGTAGTAGAAGCCCGGCGGCATCAGCTTGCCGCCGACCTTGCCGAGAATCCCCATCATGTCGGTGTTCACGCTCGGCCAGCCATTGGTGCTGGTGGCGACGAGGCCCGAGTACAGCGCCTGTTGCGTGGCACGCACGTTGGGGATCTGAGTGGCTTCGGTCGCGCCGATCTGCAGGACGGCGTTCGGCTCTTCGGAACCGGCGGCGAAGATGCCGCGAGGACGCGAGTACTTGAAGCTGCGGCCGATGATGTCGACGCCGTTGGCGAGCAACGCAGCAGCCAGGGTATCGCCTTCAAAGCCTTGATAGGTCTGGCCGTTGAAGTTGAAGTTCAGGACTTTGCTGCGGTCGATGCGGCCGCCGTTAGGCAGGCGATTGGACTGGCTCATACCTGATCTCCCTGCGTGTTCTTGATTGCAGACGCCGGCGTTTCTTTGAACTGAGGCTGGGTGCCAATCGGATAGGTTTCGACAATTTCGTACGTCATGGTGTTACGCGTGGCGTTGAAGTACTGGCGGCAACCCGCGGCATGAATCCACAGCTCGTGGTGCAGGCCGCGCGAGTTATCGCGGAAGAACATGTAATCGCCCCACTGCTCGTCCGTGCAGGCAGCCGGATCCAGTGGACGCGGGATGTGAGCCTGGCCGGACGCGTGGAATTCCTCTTCGGAGCGCAGTTCGCCACAGTGAGGACAGAAGATATGCAACATGGGATTTCTCCTGTTAGTGGGCGACAGCGGCAGCGCCGTGTTCGTCAATGAGGGCGCCGTTGTGGAAACGGTCGATGGAAAAAGGTTTGGCCAGCGGGTGCATTTCGCCTTTCGCTAGGCTGGCAGCGAACACGTTGCCCGAACCCGGAGTGGCCTTGAAGCCACCGGTGCCCCAACCGCAGTTGAAGAACATGTTCGGCACAGGCGTTTTGGAAATGATCGGGCAAGCGTCCGGCGTGGTGTCGACGATGCCGCCCCACTGACGGTTCATGCGCACGCGCGACAGCACCGGGAACATCTCCACGATGGCCTGGATGGTGTGCTCGATCACCGGGTACGAGCCGCGCTGACCGTAGCCAACCCAGCCGTCGATACCGGCGCCGATCACCAGGTCGCCCTTGTCGGACTGGCTGATGTAGCCGTGAACGGCGTTGGACATGATCACGCTGTCGATAATCGGCTTGATCGGCTCGGACACCAGCGCCTGCAACGGGTGAGATTCGACCGGCAGACGGAAGCCCGCGAGCTTGGCCATGTGACCGGAGTTACCGGCGGTCACCACGCCGACGCGCTTGGCGCCGATGAAGCCTTTATTGGTTTCGACGCCGATGCACACGCCGTTCTCTTTACGAAAACCAGTCACTTCAGTCTGTTGAATCAGGTCTACGCCCAACGCGTCGGCGGCACGGGCAAAGCCCCAGGCCACGGCGTCGTGACGCGCGACACCGCCGCGACGTTGAACGGTCGCGCCGATGATCGGGTAGCGGGTGTTCTTCGAGCAGTCCAGGTACGGAATTTCTTCGGCCACCTGTTTGCCGTTGAGCAGCTCGCCGTCAACACCGTTCAAGCGGTTGGCGCTGACGCGGCGCTCGGAATCGCGCATGTCTTGAAGGGTGTGGCACAGGTTGTACACGCCGCGCTGGGAGAACATCACGTTGTAGTTCAGGTCCTGGGACAGGCCTTCCCACAGTTTCATCGCGTGTTCGTACAGATGCGCGGATTCATCCCACAGGTAGTTGGAACGCACGATTGTCGTGTTTCGGGCAGTATTGCCGCCGCCCAGCCAGCCTTTTTCGACCACGGCCACGTTGGTAATGCCGTGCTCCTTGGCCAGGTAGTACGCGGTCGCCAGACCGTGACCGCCACCGCCAACGATGACCACGTCGTAGACCTTTTTCGGGGTCGGCGTGCGCCACATGCGCTGCCAGTTTTCGTGGTGGCTGAGGGAGTGTTTGAAGAGGCCGAAGCCTGAGTAATGTTGCATGGTGCTACTCCTGACTCAGCGGTAAACCGGGAAATCGGCGCACAGCGCGGCGACCTGACCGGCAACATTGGCCTCGACATCGGCATCGCCGAGGTTGTCGAGAATGTCGCAGATCCAGCCAGCCAGCGTGATGCATTGGGTCACTTTGAAGCCGCGGGTGGTGACCGCCGGGGTGCCGATGCGCAGGCCCGAGGTCACGAATGGCGACTGTGGATCGTTCGGAACGGCGTTCTTGTTCACCGTGATGTGGGCGCGGCCGAGCGCAGCGTCCGCGTCTTTACCGGTGAGGCCCTGACGGATCAGGCTGACCAGGAACAAGTGGTTGTCGGTACCGCCGGAGACCACGTCGTACCCCCGATCGATGAACACTTGCGCCATCGCCTGAGCGTTGTCGATCACCTGCTGCTGATAAGCCTTGAAGCCAGGCTCCATGGCTTCTTTGAAGCACACCGCCTTGCCGGCGATGACGTGCATCAGCGGGCCGCCTTGAGCGCCCGGGAACACGGCAGAGTTGAGCTTTTTCTCGATCTCCTCGTTGGACTTCGCCAGGATCAGGCCACCGCGAGGGCCGCGCAGGGTTTTGTGCGTGGTGGTGGTGACAACGTCAGCGTACGGAAGAGGATTGGGGTACAAACCAGCCGCCACCAGACCTGCGACGTGGGCCATGTCGACGAAGAGTAGCGCGCCCACCTTGTCGGCGATCTGACGGAAGCGCGGGAAATCCAGGGTTTTCGAATAAGCCGAGAAACCGGCGACGATCATTTTCGGCTTGTGCTCGACGGCCAGGCGTTCGACTTCGTCGTAGTCGATCAGGCCGGTGGTGGTGTCGATGCCGTATTGAACGGCGTTGTAGAGCTTGCCCGAAGACGACACTTTCGCGCCGTGGGTCAGGTGACCGCCGTGGGCCAGACTCATGCCCAGAATGGTGTCGCCGGCCTGCAGCAAGGCCAGGTAAACGGCGCTGTTGGCCGACGAACCGGAGTGTGGCTGAACGTTGGCGTAATCAGCGCCGAACAGTTGCTTGGCACGGTCGATGGCCAGTTGCTCGACCTTGTCGACGTGCTCGCAGCCGCCGTAGTAGCGCTTGCCCGGATAGCCTTCGGCGTATTTGTTGGTCAGGCCGCTGCCCTGAGCTTGCATGACGCGCTTGCTGGTGTAGTTCTCCGAGGCGATCAGCTCGATGTGATCTTCCTGACGCTGCTCTTCGGCATTCATCGCCGCCAACAGTGCATCGTCATAACCCTGGATCTGGTCTTGCTTGCTGAACATCGCGGTTCTCCCAGCGGCGGCGCGGCGCCTGAATTATCGATAGGGCGTGTGGACTGCCCTTTGGAAGCGATGGTAGGGCTGACGCAGGGAGGCTAGATGCCTACGCACGCCACGCAAAGGCGCGTTTACGACATGGATTCGAACCCGTACTTGAAGACAGACGCAGCCGACGTGGTTACGGCCTTGATTCTGGCCGACGCCATGGGAGTCGGGCTTGCCGGCGATCTGCCGGGAACCGGCAGCAAGCTGCTGCGACGCGGGGTGCCAGCGAGATCAGGCTGTCTGATTTCATGACTGCTTCGCCGCCAATCGTCGGCAAGACGGACTGATACGCCCTCCGGGCAGGGGCAGATCGTGCAAAGAAAAATCCCCGGTCAATGCCGGGGATGTCTGGTGAATCAATGTCGCATTCAGACCTGTTTGGCTGGCAACGGTCCCTCAGCGCTGAATAGGCCCTGATACCTCGCACGGCCTGCGCGATGGGGCCGGGTTCACTCCCGGAGACTGCCTTTTAGAACTGCATCGACGTTTCCAACCAAGGGCGTGAGCACTGTCAAAACTGACAGTATTCGCGCAAACACCTTGGTGATACTTTCAGCACTGAAGGACCGCGTACACATCAATCCTGGAAGGAGTCCGATATGAATATCGTGGCAAAATCACGTGTGCTTACACCCGAACGCTGGAGATCTTTAAACGCTCGCCGCTCTGCTCAGGTAACCGCTGTCGATCCACTGCTCTTTCTCGCTCAGGGCGTGTTCCATGATCTGGATATTCAGGGTTTCGTCAAACTGAGAACAGTGCAGGAACTTCCCACCTCGGATGCTCTTATTACGGTGCACTTCGCAGACACCGAAGAAACGCTATCGGGAACTGTGACTGCGGTCGATGCCAGGCTCTATGCAGGTCCACACGACATCATCTATCAGAACGATGCCTTTCACTCCTTGATCTTCAAAATCCTGTCCTATGAAGAAGGAGCGGCGGTGGCCGAAATATATCTTTGGGAAATACCGACTGTCGCAGCGCCGGATGCCGTTGAGTCGGATATTGCGCTGTCACTGCCCAAAGGTTCGACGTTATATCTGAGTCAGACTGAAGAAGACATCGTTATGGATCGGACTTTGAGGGTGTCTGACGATCGGAAAGTAGCCGTAAACATTCGTACCGTTGAAGGGCGAAGTTACTCTACGACGGTGTCGGAAATTGAAGCAATACGGTGTGCAGTACCGGGGGACTATTATGTGGAGAACGGCTCTGATGAGCTTTCGATTGTGTATGGCATCACAACCCGATCACAACCACCCCACAACCCGATAATCAGGCACATCGCACTGCCAGCAGCGCCAGGGTCCAGCCGCGACCCTGGCTGCTGAAGGGGCGGTCAGGCTCTCGGAGTAATCAAGCCATCAGAGCGGAACATCCCGCGAATACCGCGGACCGCCTGGCGGATGCGGTCCTGGTTTTCGATCAGCGCGAAACGTACGTGATCGTCGCCGTACTCGCCAAAACCGACGCCCGGCGACACGCAGACCTTGGCCTCGAGCAGCATCTTCTTGGCGAATTCCAGCGAACCCAGGTGGGCGTACGCCTCGGGAATCTTGGCCCAGACGTACATCGACGCTTTCGGGTTCTCGACCATCCAGCCCAGCTCATGCAAGCCTTTCACCAGCACATTGCGGCGCTGGCGATAGTGCTCGGCGATGTCCAGCACGCATTGCTGGTCGCCTTCCAGCGCAGCGATAGCGGCCACTTGCAGCGGGGTGAAGGTGCCGTAGTCGTGGTAGCTCTTGATCCGCGCCAGGGCGTTGACCAGCTCGGGATTGCCGACCATGAAACCGATGCGCCAGCCCGCCATGTTGTAGCTCTTGGACAGGGTGAAAAATTCCACCGCGATGTCCTTGGCGCCTGGCACCTGCATGATTGAAGGGGCTTTCCAGCCGTCGTAGACGATGTCGGCGTAGGCCAGATCGTGCACCACCAGCACGTCGTACTGCTTGGCCAGCGCCACCACGCGCTCGAAGAAATCCAGTTCCACGCACTGCGCGGTCGGATTGGACGGGAAGCCCAGAATCATCATCTTCGGCTTGGGAATCGAGCCACGAATGGCCTTTTCCAGCTCGGCGAAAAAGTCCACGCCCGGAATCAGCGGTACCGAACGCACTTGAGCACCGGCGATGACCGCGCCGTAGATATGAATCGGGTAGCTGGGATTGGGCACCAGCACCGTATCGCCCTGATCCAGCGTGGCGAGCATCAGATGCGCCAGGCCTTCCTTGGAACCGATGGTGACGATGGCTTCGGATTCCGGGTCGATGTCGACCTCGTAACGCGTTTTGTACCAGCTGGAGATCGCCCGACGCAGACGCGGAATGCCACGCGAAGTCGAGTAGCCGTGAGTGTCTTCACGTTGGGCGACGGTGACCAGCTTTTCGACGATGTGCGGCGGCGTTGCCCCATCGGGGTTGCCCATGCTCAGGTCGATGATGTCCTCACCACGACGTCGAGCGGCCATTTTCAGCTCGGCGGTGATGTTGAACACGTAAGGGGGGAGTCGATCGATGCGCGCAAAACGGCGCGGCGAACCTTGGTCTGCCATGGAGGCCTCTAGAAGACGTAAGCGCCCGGAACCGTCCGAGCGACGCTGGCCACTGCGGTGGCCTGGTGCGGAAGATAAATGCGCTGATGGCGGTTTGTCTACAGGGATGTCGGTGCCCTGCAACAAACGGTGAATCGCTGCCGGACCTGTACGAGCGCGCTTGCCCGCGATGCGCAGGATCAAGACATCAATGGTGTCTGACACACCGCATTCGCGGGCAAGCGCGCTCCTGCAGGGGTCGTGCGTCAGGCGAAAATCTGTCGCAAACCGAACAAGAGAAAAAAATGCCCCGGATAAATCAGATACGCCCAACGCCGCATCGGCCAGACACTGAACCCAGGGCGCCAGCGCAACAGCGCCAGTCCGGCCAATGGCGCGAGCAGGCAGGCGATCAAGGCGCCGATTGAAATCGGATCGCCCCACAACATCCCGTCGATGATTTTCGGCCACTCGTTGCTCAGCAGGCAGACAACGCCCGGCACGATCGCCAGCCACAACGAACGTCGCAACGCCAGCGCAAATGCCGCGGGCAACAACACGCCATATGCGCCGAACATCAATTGCGAACCACACGTAACGCCGATGACCAGCGCCACGATACCCAGCGCGCGCGCCGGCCATGAACGACTCAGCCCGCCCTGCGCGACCACCAGGCCCAATGCCAGAGTCGGAAGGACGTTCAGCGTACTGACCTCGTCCGCCATGTAAAGCCGGTACGGCAATTCGGCCAGCAGTGAAAACACTGCAAGCCACGCCAGATATTTCCAGCGAGCCGTTGGCGCAACGTCCCGGACGGCGTTGCGCGTGACATTGACCGCGATTGCCAGGCAAAACCACGGAAAGGCCAGACGCCCCGGCACATACAGCCCGTCTACGTGCAAGCCGACGTACCTCAGGTGATCCATCACCATGCTCAGCATTGCCAGCCACTTGAGCAAGTCCAGCGCGCGGTCACGCACCGGTCTGATCGTCGAGTTCGTTTCGCTCATCTCACTTCGCTGTCTGACTGAATTTTCTGACGCAACAATGCATGACCAAACCCATGATTCTTGGTTACAGTCGCAGCCTTCGATTACAGGGAACCGGCCATGTCAGACCAAAGCCAGCAGTTTGCCAGCGACAACTATTCGGGAATCTGCCCGGAAGCCTGGGCGGCCATGGAACAAGCGAACCACGGTCATCAGCGCGCCTACGGTGACGACCAATGGACAGCGCGCGCGGCCGATCAATTCCGTCAGTTGTTCGAGACCGACTGCGAAGTCTTCTTCGCCTTCAACGGCACCGCTGCCAACTCGCTGGCGTTGTCGTCACTGTGCCAGAGTTATCACAGCGTCATCTGTTCGGAAACCGCTCACGTCGAAACCGATGAGTGCGGCGCGCCGGAGTTCTTCTCCAATGGCTCGAAACTGCTGACCGCGCGCAGCGAGAACGGCAAGCTGACGCCCGACTCCATTCGTGAAGTCGCCCTCAAGCGCGCCGACATCCATTACCCCAAGCCTCGCGTCGTGACGCTGACGCAAGCGACGGAAGTCGGCAGCGTCTACTTGCCCGAGGAGTTGAAAGCCATCAGCGACACGTGCAAGGAACTGGGCCTGAACCTGCACATGGATGGCGCCCGCTTCGCCAATGCGTGCGCCTATCTGGGCTGCACGCCTGCCGAGTTGACATGGAAAGCCGGCATCGACGTCTTGTGCTTCGGCGGCACCAAGAACGGCATGGCGGTGGGCGAGGCGATTCTGTTCTTCAACCACAAACTGGCGGAAGACTTCGATTATCGCTGCAAGCAGGCCGGCCAGCTGGCGTCGAAAATGCGCTTCTTGTCAGCGCCGTGGGTCGGGCTGCTGGAAAACGACGCCTGGCTCAAGCACGCGCGGCACGCCAACCGTTGCGCGCAATTGCTGGCGGAGCTGGTCAAGGATATTCCGGGCGTGGAGCTGATGTTCCCGGTCCAGGCCAACGGCGTGTTCCTGCAACTCTCGCAAGCGGCCATCGCCGCGCTGACGGCCAGAGGCTGGCGCTTCTACACCTTCATCGGCAGCGGCGGCGCGCGCTTCATGTGCTCGTGGGACACTGAAGAAGCACGCGTGCGCGAGCTCGCAGCGGATATCCGGTTGGTGATGGGAGCCTGATCAGGACGACACCGTTGCAGGAGCGCGCTTGCCCGCGATGAACGATGACGCGTGCATCTGAAAATCGCGTCGCGCCCATCGCGGGGAGGCGCGCTCCTACCGTTCGCAGAGCGCCTGAGACATCACCCTTGCGCGATGGTCTTCTCGATCACCTCGACCGTCGCACTGACCTGCTCTTCATACCGGCTCAGCTCTTCGGCGTGTCGGCGCTGCAATTCGACCTGCTTGGAACACAGGTTCAGTGCGGCCAACACCAACAGGCGATCACCGATCAGGGTCGGATAGCTGCGCTTGGTTTCCGACAGCGCCGACTTGAGCATCGTCACCGCGTCCATCAAGGCCTGTTCCTGGCCTTCTGGCGCTTTGATCGTGTAGTCGTTGCCGAGGATGGAAATGACCTTGGTGGTGTCGCTGTCCAGGATCATGCGTTGACCGCGCTGACGCTGGTCGCACGATCAACCAGCGCCTGAATGCGGGCTGCCGTGGCGCCCTGTTTCTCTTCCTGCTCCAGCAGACTCAGTTGCAGGCTGTCGTTGTCATCCCTGGCCTGTTTCAACGCTTCGGCAAGCTGCGCGTTCGTGTTCTGCAGGTCGTGATTCTGCTGTACCAGGTCACCGACGAGCTTTTCCAACTGGCTTAGGGATGCTTCCAACATTTTGATTTCTCAGGCAAATTTCAAAGGGCGCGTACGATAAAGAAAAGTCACTTCAGCTACCAGTGAAATCAGGGCATTTACGCCGCAACACCGACCAAAAAAGCACTTGTTTCGCTTCAATCCCGCAAACGCATCAGGGCCCTGATTGACTGCGTTTTGCCCATCTTGTTCCTGCTGTTCGTCAGATTGGCCTGGCTGCGACATAAGCGCACAGTAATGGACCAAAGGGTTCAAGTGTCTGACGGACCGACCGATAAGCCGTGCATCCTCGTCATTTATTCTCCCCCGCCTCGCACGGAACGCGGCTTTCCCAGGAACCGTAATGTCCCTACGTAATATGAATATCGCGCCTCGCGCGTTTCTCGGCTTCTCCATCATCGGCGTGCTGATGATCATTCTGGGTGTCTTCGCCCTGATGCAAATGAGCAAGATCAACGACGCGACCGAGGTCATGGCCACCAACAGCATGCCAAGCATCAAAGCGCTCGACAGGCTGACCGAAGGCAGCATTCGCCTGCGCGTGCTGTCGTACCGACTGATGCTCAACCGCGACGCTGACACCCAGCAGAAAACCATCGAGCTGCTGGCAATGCGCAACCGCCAGATCGACGACGCGCGCGCGGTCTACATCAAGCTGATTTCCGCGCCCGACGAGCAGGCGACTTACGATCAGTACGTCAAACTGCTCAACGACTATCGCCAGCTTGAAGAGCGCATGAAGTCGCTGAGCAGCGCCAACAAGCTCGACGAGCTGACGGCGCTGCTCAATGCCGATCTGCAGACCAACTCCGATCAGATGAACGTGGTGCTGGGCAAACTGATCGAAATCAACACGCAGCAGCTCAACAACACCAACAGCCAGGCATCGCAGCAGTACTCCACGGCCTTCACAATGGTCGTCACGCTGCTGATCATCGCTACTGCGTTGACATTGCTGTTCGCCTGGCTGCTGACCAACAGCATCACCCGCCCGATCGCTTCGGCCCTGAATGCAGCCGAAGAAATCGCCGAAGGCGACCTGACGCGCACCATTCATGTCGACGGCACCGACGAAGCCGGTCGTCTGCTGGCAGCCATGCTGAAGATGCAATCCAAGCTGCGCGACACGCTGCAACGCATATCCGGCTCGGCGACTCAGCTGGCTTCGGCGGCTGAAGAGCTGAACGCTGTCACCGACGAGAGCGCGCGCGGCTTGTCGCAGCAGAACAACGAAATCGAGCAGGCCGCAACGGCGGTCAACGAGATGACCAGCGCCGTGGAAGAGGTCGCACGCAATGCCGTGAGCACGTCGGAAGCGTCGAAAAACGCCACCATGTCTGCCAGCGATGGCCGCGATCTGGTGCAGGAAACCGTCAGCGCCATCGAGCGCATGAGTGGCGACGTGCAAGGCACGGCGACGCTGATCGGCAATCTGGCTGAGGAATCCCGCGACATCGGCAAGGTGCTGGACGTGATTCGCGGCCTGGCGGATCAGACCAACCTGCTGGCGCTCAACGCTGCCATCGAAGCTGCACGCGCAGGCGAAGCGGGCCGTGGGTTTGCGGTCGTGGCCGACGAGGTTCGCGCGCTGGCCCATCGCACTCAGCAATCGACCAGCGAAATCGAACGCATGATCGGCAGCATTCAGGGCGGTACCGAGCAGGCGGTAAACTCGATGCGCAGCAGCACCGAGCGCGCCGAATCGACGCTGAGCATCGCCAAAGGCGCAGGCCTTGCGCTGGACACCATTAACAGCGCCGTGGTGGAAATCAACGAGCGCAACCTGGTCATCGCCAGCGCTGCCGAAGAGCAGGCACAAGTCGCTCGGGAAGTGGATCGTAATCTGGTGAACATCCGTGACTTGTCGACTCAGTCGGCAACCGGCGCCAACCAGACCAGCGCCGCCAGTAACGAATTGTCGCGCCTGGCGGTCGATCTGAACGGAATGGTCGCGCGCTTCCGGTTGTAAACACCCTAAAGGCTGCAGACTCAATTCAGAGGCTGCAGCCGTTCCAGCCCGCGATTTATTCCGAAACATCACGATTTCATTCAAGCCCCCGGATTTATGACCGATAGGCAGTGAACTAGCTTTCACTTTCCTTATCTGGACGCGTGGTTGCGTCCGACTTCCGGATGTCCCGCCATGTCATTGCGCAACATGAACATCGCTCCGCGTGCGTTTTTCAGTTTTGCCCTGATCGCTGCACTGATGTTGATTCTCGGCATATTTTCGCTGGTCCAGATGAGCAATATTCAGGCAGCAGGCGATGAAATTGCCCGCAATACGGTGCCCAGCATCCGCAGCCTGGACAAAATGATCGACACCAGCGTGCGCTTGCGGGTGCTCTCCTTCCGCCTGCTGGTCAACCGCGACCCGGCGGTGCAACAAAAGACCCTCGACTCGATGACAGCGCGTTTCCAGCAGATGGGTATTGCGCAGGCCACCTACGAAAAGCTACCGATCGGCCAGGAAGAGAAGACCCATTACGCAGAGTTCCAGCAACTGCTGGTGCAATACCGGCAGCTGGAAGATCGCATGCGCGCGCTGAGTCGCGACGGCAATATCGAGGAGCTGACCAAATTGCTCAACGTTGAGCTTCAGGAAAACTCCGACAAGATGAATACCGTCCTGTCGAAGCTTGTGGAGATCAACAGCAAGGAATCCGATGCCGCCAACGCGCGGGCGTCGGGGCAGTACCACACGGCGTTCAATCTGGTGGTGGGGCTGCTGATTGTCGCCACCGTCCTGACGTTCGCGTTTGCCTGGCTGCTGACCAACAGCATCACTCGCCCTATCGGCTCGGCCCTGAATGCAGCCGAAGAAATCGCTGAAGGCGACCTGACGCGCACCATTCACGTCGACGGCACCGACGAAGCCGGTCGTCTGCTGGCAGCCATGCTGAAGATGCAGTCCAAGCTGCGCGACACGCTGCAACGCATATCCGGCTCGGCGACTCAGCTGGCGTCGGCGGCCGAAGAGTTGAACGCTGTCACCGACGAGAGCGCGCGCGGCTTGTCGCAGCAGAACAACGAAATCGAACAGGCCGCAACGGCGGTCAACGAGATGACCAGCGCCGTGGAAGAGGTCGCACGCAATGCCGTAAGCACGTCGGAAGCGTCGAAAAACGCCACCACGTCTGCCAGCGATGGCCGCGATCTGGTGCAGGAAACCGTCAGCGCCATCGAGCGCATGAGCGGCGACGTGCAAGGCACGGCGACGCTGATCGGCAATCTCGCTGAAGAGTCCCGCGACATCGGCAAGGTGCTGGACGTGATTCGCGGTCTGGCGGATCAGACCAACCTGCTGGCGCTCAACGCTGCCATCGAAGCTGCACGCGCAGGCGAAGCGGGCCGTGGGTTTGCGGTCGTGGCCGACGAAGTTCGCGCGCTGGCCCATCGCACTCAGCAATCGACCAGCGAAATCGAACGCATGATCGGCAGCATTCAGGGCGGTACCGAGCAGGCGGTAAACTCGATGCGCAGCAGCACCGAGCGCGCCGAATCGACGCTGAGCATTGCCAAAGGCGCAGGCCTTGCGCTGGACACCATTAACAGCGCCGTGGTGGAAATCAACGAGCGCAACCTGGTCATCGCCAGCGCTGCCGAAGAGCAGGCGCAAGTCGCTCGTGAAGTGGATCGCAATCTGGTGAACATCCGTGACTTGTCAGCGCAGTCAACGACTGGCGCTAACCAGACCACCGCAGCCAGTAATGAATTGTCGCGTCTGGCAGTGGATTTGAATGGCATGGTTGCTCGGTTCAGGTTGTAAATGGGTTCCAGATCCAGAAAGGAGATGCTGCTCATCGCGGCATCCCTGCCCTCTGAGATCAGACAAACGACCGTTACAATTTGCTGAAACACCGGCGTTGACGGAGCTCCTGAGGCCCCTATAATCCAGCGCAACACACCCGCCAAGCCTAGGTTGACCTGGTCAGCACGCTCAAATCGCGCGGGTTTTTTTTGCTTGGAGAAAAAGGCATGAGGCCATTCGACAAACCCGCCCTCAGCGTCGATCAGCCATTGGAACTGCTAAAAAACCGCGGGCTGCGCATCACGAACGACCACAAGGCGAGGTCTTTGCTGGAGGTGGTCACGCTGTTCCGACTCAGCCCGTACATGCGCCCGTTTCAGAAGACATGCCCAACGCATGTCTTCAAGCCCGGCACTAGCTTGAAGGATATCGTGGAAGTCTATCGCTTCGATTCGTCATTGCGCGGCCTCGTTATGGAGGCTATTGAACGAATCGAAGTTGCCGTCCGGGCAGCCATCAACAACCATCTAAGTCCCAGATTAGGCTCAGGCTGGATAACCGACCCCAAATCATTTCACTCCTCCTATGCCCACGATGAACTGTTGCGTCCCCTCAGGCAGAAGCTCGCTGACGAGGCTAGAAAGCTTGAGCGCGGGCTGACGCGAAACCAACGCAGCGGGTTTTCAGAGCAAGCGATACGGCAACACATGGACAACCGCGCTCGCGATAACTATTTCCGCTTTTACGGTGCGACCTATAACGATCCGCAGCTGCCACCCGCGTGGGCGATGCTTGAAGAAATGAGCTTGGGGACGGTGTCGACGCTGTTCAGGGCCATCGCCAGAAGCCGCGAAAAGAAAGCCATCGCATCCCGGTTCAATTTGCCGTTTGAAGTGCTGGAATCGTGGTTGCACACGCTGACGTTCATACGTAACTGTTGCGCGCACCATTCACGTCTGTGGAACAGAGAGTTGCCTGTTCGCCCGTCACTGCCGAAAAACTGGGCCATCGCAAAGGCTTGCCACAACCAGCCTCAGCCATCGCAGCGGCTATACGTGGTGTTGACCATGCTCGCTTATCTTACTGACCTGATCAGCCCGGACACCCAGTGGAAAGCCCGAGCGCTGACGTTGCTGAAAGATCAGGACACCCCAAGGCTGAGGTCGATGGGATTCCCGGATGGCTGGGCGGCTCAGGAGCAGTGGGCTTAAATCTGTAACGTAGAACCGCTCGGCTTGCAGACAACAGCGCGTTCGAAATCGCCACTGCCGGCAAGCCGCTTGCCACCAATCTCCTCAATACTCGATCCGCACGTCCCCTTTCGGCACGCTGCAGCACGACAGGATATAGCCTTCTTCCACGTCGTCGTCGGTGATGCCGCCGTTGTGCTCCATCTCCACTTCACCGCTCAGCTTCATCACTTTGCAGGTGCCGCAGATGCCCATACCGCAGGCTTTCGGAATCATCAGCCCGAGCTTGGCGGCAGCGGCGTGGACGGTTTCGCCCGGCGCCACGCGAATGCTCTTGCCCGTGTCGGTGAACTCGACCTGATGCAACTCGGCAACGTCGATGTCGGGCGCTTCGGCTGCCTGCTCGGCATGTTCCACCGCATCGGCGCGAGCCTCAGGCGGTGTCGCGCCGAAGGATTCTTCGTGGTACTGCGCCATGTTGAAACCGTTGGCTTCGAGCAAACGCTTGACCGCATTCATGTACGGCGTCGGGCCGCAGCAGAATACTTCGCGGTCCATGAAATCCGGCGCCATCAGCTCCAGCATCTTCTGATTCAGATACCCGCGATAACCCGCCCACGGCTCGCCCAGCCCATGTTTCTCACAGACGATGTGCAACGCAAAATTGTTGATCCGCGACGCCATCTGCTCCAGCTCGCGGTGGTAAATGATGTCCTTGGGCGAGCGTGAACTGTGCACGAACACCATGTCGACATTGGCGTTGGTGTCGTAATACCAGCGTGCCATGGACATGACCGGGGTAATGCCGACACCGCCGCTCAGGTAGAGAATCTTCGGATTCGGGAAGTCGATGGCGTTGAACAGACCGACGGGACCGTGAACCGCCAGTTCCTGACCTTCGTGCAGCGTGTCGTGCAGCCAGTTGGACACCTTGCCACCCGGCACGCGCTTGATGGTGATCGAGAAGCTGTAGGGCACTGATGGCGAACTGGAGATGGTGTAGGAGCGCATGATCGGCACGCCTTCGATTTCCAGTTCCAGCGTGACGAACTGCCCTGGCTTGAAAAAGAACAGGATCGGCTGGTCGGCCATGAAGCAGAAGGTGCGAACGTCCCAGGTTTCCTGGATCACTTTGACGACCCGCACCAGGTGGCGGCCATTGGCCCAGGTCTGCGTGTTGACCGGGCTGAGGAAACTCTGGGACATACTCACTCTCCACGGCCGACTGTTGGCCTCTTATGGTGGCGATTCTGCGTAACGCACGGGCCACCTATTTACCTATCAGCGACATTCACATACTTATGGCGACCAGGCCCGATCTATAGGGGCTGCGTAGTCGGAAACGGATTCGGCCATGTCGCCCATGGATAAGGTTCGCGTCGCGCCCGGCTCCACACTCGCCGTCAATCGTTATTCATTTTTTACACATAAACATGAGCGACAGAAAACACCGTCGCCTCGCGTGCCAGACACACAACACAACCGTATTGGCCACATTCGTAGGTCGTTGAAAACGCGACCTGAGGACTTGAAAGATGGACGTCACCGCAACTCTGAGCTTGGGCGATCCGCTGGAACCCGCACGCAAGGCAACCGCCGAGATGCTGCAGAACCGCGAGCGCACTTACTCGCTGCCGCAGCCTTTCTACAATGATGACCGGCTGTTTGAAATCGACATGCAGGAAATCTTTCAAAAAGAGTGGCTGATCGCCGGCATGACCAGTGAGATTCCGGCCAAGGGCGACTTCCTGACGCTGGAAATCGGCAAAAACCCGATCCTCGTCGTGCGCGCGCCAGACGGTTCGATCAACGCGTTTCACAACGTCTGCCGCCATCGCGGCTCACGTCTGTGCACCAAAGAAAAAGGCAAAGTCGCCAAGCTGGTGTGCCCATACCACCAGTGGACCTACGAGCTCGACGGCCGACTGCTGTACGCAGGCACGGAAATGGGCGCCGATTTCGACATGAAGCAATTCGGCCTCAAGCCTGTGCATTGCAAAGTGTCGGGCGGCTATATCTTCATCAGCCTGGCGGCCAATCCGCCGGCCATCGACGAGTTCCTGCAGACGCTCAATCACTACATGGAACCGTACGACATGGAAAACACCAAGGTGGCGGTGCAAACCACCTTGATGGAGAAAGCCAACTGGAAGCTGGTGCTGGAAAACAACCGCGAGTGCTATCACTGCAACGGCTCGCACCCTGAGCTGCTGAACACGTTGCTGGAGTGGGACGACGTCACCGACCCGCGCGCCGATCAGGCCTTCAAGGATCACGTCGCGGCGTCGGCAGCCTCGTGGGAAGCCGAGAAGATCCCGTTCGCCCACAAGAGCTTCGGCCTGCGCAACCGCATCGTGCGCATGCCGCTGCTCAAAGGCACGGTGTCCATGACCATGGACGGCAAGCAGGGCAGCAAAAAACTCATGGGACGCATCCAGAACCCGGATCTGGGTTCAATGCGCATCCTGCACCTGCCGCACTCCTGGAACCATTGCATGGGCGACCATGTGATCGTGTTCACCGTGTGGCCGATCAGCGCTCAGGAAACCATGGTCACCACCAAATGGCTGGTGCACAAAGACGCTGTCGAAGGCGTGGACTACGACGTCGCGCGTCTGCGTGAAGTCTGGGATGCGACCAACGATCAGGACCGTCGTCTGGCCGAAGAAAACCAGCGCGGGATCAACTCCATCGCCTACCAGCCTGGCCCGTACTCGAAGACTTACGAGTTCGGTGTGGTCAACTTCATCGACTGGTACAGCGCCAAGCTGCTCGAAAACATGGGTGCCGAGCCTGCGCCCTATTTGAAGGGTGTAGCAGTCAATCACGAATAACCTGGCGACCGCTTGATCTGACGCATCGGCCGGACCCGGCCGATGCGTTTTTCCCACTGTCAACTTTGATCAAATTATAACCAATCCTACCTCGCTCCAATCCCACCGCGCCTCGCCAGCATCCACGAACAACTTATCCACAACACCGCGCACAGTAATTGTGGGGAAGTGGATTTTTCGTTGCGCGAAAAGTGAAGAAAAACCGTGCCTTATTGGAATAGTCACAATCCTCCCTTGGCTGTTTAAATTTTGATCAATCCTTTAAGAGCCGCTATCCACGTGGGCTACAGAGGATCGCGAACACCTTATCCACAGATCCGCCAACAGAGATTGTGTGCAAGTCGGGAAACCAGGTCATGGCCTGTGGAAAAACAGTTATGTCGCTGACGACGCTCTGCATAAGACACAGATCTGTCAGGAAATCGTCGAGTTGATCAAAATTTGATCATACTCTCGAAAGCCCCGAGACACATGGCCTTCAGCCGATCGCGAACATCTTATCCACATACGCGCTAACAGAGATTGTGGGCAATAATCTCGCTCGGGGACATGGAGCTGTGGAGAAAAAGCGTTATAAATGCGTCAGATGGAGCGATCGTTTTTTGATCAAACGCATGTAAGCCACGGTTTGCAAGGGTTTCAGACATGGGCGAACAGTTTATCCACAGGTGGACTAACAGGGATTGTGGGTATGTGGATGGCTTTTATGAGGGGGAGAATCGGAAGCGTCTGACAGTCACGCGCCTTTTTCATTATTAAACTCACTACCTACGCAACTCATACAGGACTCTCACATGTACGAATGGACCTCCTTTTCACGCGAAGTCATTCTTGAAGCGAGTAGTAGACTCTCGCAACGTAAACGGGGAGTAGCTTTCCCGCTTCCCGAAGAGTTGACAGGGGTCTTCAACTTCAAGCCCAAGAGCATGGAGGAGCTGGACCAAGCATTCCGAACAGCAGCTCGAAGGCTCAGGCAAGGCGATCACGCGGGATGAACATGCCCTACAACTACATCTTCAATGAGCTGGTCGCTGACGAGGACGACATACTCGGACAGTTGGCCTATGCAGCCTATAAACGTCAGAAAATAGAATTCATTCAGGCATTCAGAGAAAAAAACGGCATCGATCCACAGGACGATGATCTCGCCCCTTTTCACGACATCAGCAACGGGCTCTCACAATTGGGGGTCTACAGAACGCAGGCCGCGAAGCTGGTAAGGGATTTTTCTGAGGCAGCGCTAACGACAGAAGTGGACGGCCTGCGCAGGTTCTACTCCGTGAAAGCCAACAATGAAATCCGATCGGCCAGACCCGGCTTCTGGAAAGGGGTAGCGCAGAGCCTTATTGGTTCCGGAATGTTCGCCCTTCTGATCGGATGTTTCGTCTTTTTCACCTGGAGCCTGAAACAGGGCCCGCGCCAAGTCATAGAGCAAGTGTTCGATGTGGTGATCGTCGATGCAGAGTCCAGCCTGAAGACAGCATCGGCAGAAGAGCCATCTTTCTAGCATAAGAAAGGCGCCACATGGGCGCCTCTCCTGAGTGCTGAACAGGGGCTCAGCGAACGACGCCCTCCTCCACCAACAGCTTCAATATCGCCGCCGCACCTTCCTGCGCGCTGACACCTTTGAGCACTTGACCACCGCCACCGCTCGCCTTTGCCGTCGCCGCCTTCATGCGATCGGCACCGCTTTTGGCCTTGATGACTTTCAGGCGTTTGGGGCGAGGTTTCGCCGGACTCAATTCGGCACCTGTGAATAACTCGTCGATGACCACATCGATCTGCTCGACATCCAGCACGCCACGCTGCGCCGGACCATATGCGCTTTGGCGTGGCTTGGGCGCTGCGTTGTCGACAGTGGCGAGGAACGGCAAGCGGACCTTGAGACGGCGACGCTGCCCGCGCGGCAACGCCTGGAGGACCTGAGCAGTGCCGTTGTTCATGGATTCGACTTCGGCCATGCCTACCACCAGCGGCCAGCCCAGCTTTTCCGCCAGTAGGTACGGCAACATTCCTGAGCCTTCGCCTGTCTCTGCCTGACTACCTGCCAGCACCATCTGAACGCCGGATTCGCGGATGTAATCGGTGAGCCCGGGCAGCGCGTCGGCACCCTCGGGCTGTTCGAGAACATGCAGTTCGTTCAAACCCATGCCTAGATAGGCCCGTAGCGCCGGTTCCTCTGCATTCCCCGCATGCAGGACGTGCAAGTTATCCCCAGCCAACTGCAGACCCAGCTCGACCGCACGCGCGTCTTGCTCGGCGCGGCGTGGACGCCCGGAAGTCGGGTGAGCACCAACGGACACGAGGCTAATGACGTGCAACGCGCTTTTATCCACAGGCAGTTTTTTGTCAGGCTGCATCGCGTTTCGCCTCATTCCGGTACGCCTCCACGGCCTCGATGAGCGCCTGGAGGATCGCGGCACTTTCGCCAATCACTGACAAATCAGCGCGTTTGATCATGTCGCAGGTTGGATCGAGGTTGATCGCCACAACTTTGTCGCAGGCGCCGATGCCTTGTAAGTGCTGAATCGCGCCGGAAATACCCACAGCGACGTAAACCCTTGCCGTCACCCACGTCCCCGAAGCACCCACCTGCCGATCGCGGGTCATGAAGCCATCGTCCACCGCGACGCGCGAGGCGCCCTCGGTAGCACCCAGCGCGGCGGCGGTGCGGTGAAACAAATCCCAATCCTTGACCCCGTTGCCGCCCGAGAAGATGAACTCCGCCTCGGCCATGGGGATAAGTGCAGGGTCCACCGCAACGGCACCGAGGTCTTCGATGCGAGGCAGGCTGCGCGCAATGTTTGTGGATAACTCGACCGGCAGCGCCTCATGGCGCGTTTCGCTGACCGGCTCGGCGCACTCGGCTGCTGCGAGAATGAGGCGCGAAACAGGCCGCGCGATGTCTTCGCGCCCGGCGCCCGCACGGCCCGTGGCTTGTGCATCCTTCACCTGCCAGACACGCGTGGCAGGACGCTCACCTGTGCTTGCAGCGAAACGACGACCCAGCTCACCCCCACCGCTGCGACTGTCAGGCAGCAGCCAGTGCTGCGGATCGAACTGGTTATCCACAGCGCGCAAACCTTGAACGCGCTGCTCGGGCGAGTAACCTGCGAATTCCGCGCCTTCCAGCACCAGCAGGCGATCGACGCCTGCCGTGTCGAACGCGCTTTCCTTGTGCTCGCCAAAGACAACAGCCAGGACCGCACCTTCCGTGCCTGCGAGACTATGGGCCAAGCCAAGCAGATCGCGGTCGTGGCTGCTCAGGCGACCCCCGACCATGTCCGGGACCACGGCGATGTAGAACGCCGGATCGATGACCTGATGCAGCGGCAACTGCACGTCGGCAGCCGTTGCGCGCTTGACCGTACCGCCCTGTTGGGCGCCGCTGCGGTCGATGCGTTTGATGCCATTAGGTCCGATGAAACCAATGCCGTGCACATTCTTGCGGATGATGCCGTTGGGCCCCATCCAGCTTGCCTGCACCGGTTGCATGGCCGCGTGCAGCGGGTGCAAACGGTTACGGGCGATCCATTCAGCGCGTGGGTCGCGGCGAATAATGTCGCTCATCAGTGCGCCTCCGCAGGTTCACGTTTAGCCGGCGCCGGTTTGGCGGGGGCCACTTCTTCGAGCACGGCATCGGCCACCAGCTCGGCGATGTCCTTGATCATCGGCCGCGGCTCCACCACGCCTTCAAGCATTGCCGTGCATTGCGGACACCCTACGGCCACCAGCTCAGCGCCCGTTTCGCGAATGTCTTCCATGCGCATGTCCGGAATACGTTGCTTGCCCGGGATGTCAGTGATCGGTGCACCACCGCCGCCACCGCAGCAGCGGGAACGGAAACCGGAGCGCTGCATTTCCTTCACCTCGATACCCAGCGCTCTGAGCACCTGGCGCGGGGCTTCGTACTCACCGTTGTAACGGCCGAGGTAGCAAGGATCGTGATAAGTCACGCTCGATCCTTTGTGCTGACCGAGATTCAGCGCGCCATCGCCGATCAGTTCTGACATATAGGTGCTGTGGTGTTGCACGAGGTAGTTGCCGTCGAAGGCGCCGTACTCGTTTTTCAGCACATGGAAGCTGTGCGGATCGCAGGTGACGATGCGTTTGAAGCTGTATTTGCTCAAGGTCTGGATGTTGCGTCTGGCGAGCATCTGAAAAGTCGCTTCATCGCCTAGACGGCGCGCCACGTCGCCACTGTCGCGCTCTTCGAGACCGAGCACCGCAAAGTCGACCTTCGCCGCTTTCAGCACTTTGACGAAAGCGCGCAGGGTGCGCTGATTGCGCATGTCGAAGGCACCATCGCCGACCCAGAACAGCACGTCGGCGGTCTTCTTGTCGCTCATGACGTTCAGGTTCAGGTCCGCAGCCCAGTTCATCCGCCCGCCCGGTGCAAAGCCGCCCGGGTTGTCAGTGGCGATGAGGTTTTCGAGCACTTCGGCGCCTTTGTTCGGCGTGGCGCCTTTTTCCAGCGTCAGGTGTCGGCGCATGTCGACGATGGCGTCCACGTGCTCAATCATCATCGGGCACTCTTCCACGCAGGCGCGACAGGTGGTGCACGACCACAGCGTCTCGGCATCGACCAGGCCATTGACGATCGGCTGATGCGGATTGCCGCCGTGTTCGCCGATGGCTTTGCCGGGGTAAGGACTGCCGGCGAAGGAGGCATCGGTGCCACCGGCCAAGCCGACAACCATGTCCTGAATCAGTTTTTTCGGGTTCAGCGGCTGGCCCGCTGCGAACGCAGGACAAGCGGCTTCGCACTTGCCGCACTGCACGCAGGCGTCGAAACCCAACAATTGGTTCCAGGTGAAGTCCTTGGGCTTTTCAACGCCCAGCGGTGCGGTCGGATCAGCAAGGTCCAGCGGCTTGAGACCGGTCGAACGACCGCCGCCAAAACGCTCGGCGCGACGGTGCCAGGCCAGGTGCAGCGCACCGGCGAAGGCGTGCTTCATCGGGCCGCCCCACGTCATGCCGAGGAACAGTTCCGACACGCCCCACAGCACGCCGATCCCGAGAATAATCGCCAGCAACCAGCCGCCGAAGTTCTCCGGAAGAATTCCGGCGACCGGTAATGTCACCAGAAAGAAAGAAGCCGAGAACGCCAGCAGGCTTTTCGGCAGGCGCATCCACGGGCCTTTGGACAGGCGGGACGGAGGGTTGCGACGACGCAGGTAAACGAAGATCGCGCCGACGAACATGACTGCCGACATCAACAGCAGCGCATAGCCAAGGACGCGGTTATGCAGACCGAAACCGTGAACCAGAATCGCCAGCACGATGGACGCCACCGCCCCGCCCGCAGTCGCGACGTGGGTGTTGGCAATGTATTTGTCCCGCGCGACCACATGGTGCAGATCGACCATGTACCGTTTGGGCATCGCCAGCAGGCCGCCGAGCAGATCGACCTTGGACGCACGACCATTGCGCCACATGGCCACCCGCCTCAAGGCGCCGAGGACACCAAGGCCCAGGGCTGCGAACAGCAGGATTGGAAGAAGGGTGTTGAGCATGTGGAGCTCCCAAAGACCAAGGGTCTCGCCAGGGGCTGATTGTTCCCGCGCTCCGCATGGGAACGCATACCGTGACGCTCCGCGTCACCAAAACAGACGCGGAGCGTCCATTGCGGCATGCCCACGCGGAGCGTGGGAACGATCATGTGTAATTAAAAGTCTTTGCAGAGTCGCAACGCGTCGTAGATGGCAGCATGCGTATTACGCTGCGCCACGCAGTCACCGATGCGGAACAACAGATAGCCATCACCCGGCTGGCTCAGCGACGGCTGGGGCTGGATCGCGAACAGGGCGTCGATGTCGATCTGACCCTTGTTGCGCGAGCCTTCCTTGAGGCCGTAATACAGCGCTTCGTCAGGACGCACGCCGTTCTCGACCACTACCTGATCGACGACGCGCTCCTCTTTGGCGCCGGTGTATTCGTTCTCCAGCACCGCGACGAGCTTGTCGCCTTCGCGATAGACCTTCTCCAGCATCATGTCGCCAGTCATGATCACTTCTTTGGGGTACATGCTGCGGTAGTACGTGGGGAAAGACGTACCGCCGATGGCCACGCCCGGCTTGATGTCGTCGGTAACGATCTCGACCTGGCTGCCCTTGTCCGCCATGAAGTCAGCGACCGACATGCCGGTGAATTCGCAGATGGTGTCGTAGACCAGCACGTTCTTGCCTGGGGCAACCTTGCCGTCAAGCACGTCCCAACTGCTGACCACCAGCCCTTCGGCGGCGCCCCAGTGTTCGTTCTGCTCAAGGAATGGATGACCGCCCACGGCCAGCACCACCACATCAGGACGCAGGTCCATGATGGTCGGAATATCAGCCGCAGTGCCCAGACGCACATCGACTTTCAGGCGCGCCAGCTCAAGCTGATACCAGCGCGTGATGCCGGCGATCTGGTCGCGCTGCGGCGCTTTCGATGCCGTCACGATCTGCCCGCCGATGAATTCTTTCTTTTCGAACAGCGTCACGTCGTGACCACGCTCGGCAGACACCCGCGCCGCTTCCATCCCGGCAGGCCCTGCACCGACGATGACCACTTTGCGTTTCACGCCCGTGGTTTTCTCGATGATGTGCGGCAGGCCCATGTATTCGCGGGACGTTGCTGCGTTCTGAATGCACAGCACGTCCAGCCCCTGATACTGACGATCGATGCAGTAGTTGGCGCCGACGCACTGACGAATCTGGTCGACCTGCCCCATTTTGATCTTGGTGATCAGGTGCGGATCGGCGATGTGCGCGCGGGTCATGCCGACCATGTCGACGTAGCCGCCTTCCAGAATGCGTGTGGCCTGGTTCGGGTCTTTGATGTTCTGCGCGTGCAGGACCGGCGCCTTGACCACTTCTTTGATACCGGCGGCCAGGTGCAAGAATGGCTCCGGTGGATAACTCATGTTGGGGATCACGTTGGCCAGGGTGTTGTGCGTGTCGCACCCCGAGCCCACCACACCGATGAAGTCGATCATGCCGGTCTGGTCGTAGTACTTGGCGATCTCTTTCATGTCTTCATGGCTGAGACCGTCAGGGTGAAATTCGTCACCACAGATACGCAGGCCCACGCAGAAATCAGGACCCACTTCCTTGCGCACAGCCTTGATCACTTCCAGACCGAAACGCATGCGGTTTTCGAAGCTGCCGCCCCATTCGTCCGTGCGTTTGTTGACCCGAGGGCTCCAGAACTGGTCGATCATGTGCTGGTGCACCGCCGACAGCTCGACGCCGTCCAGGCCACCGGCCTTGGCACGTGCCGCGGCGCTGGCGTAGTTGCCGATCACGCGCCAGATTTCTTCCGGCTCGATGGTCTTGCAGGTCGCGCGGTGTACGGGCTCACGAATGCCCGATGGCGACATCAGCGTCGGCCAGTGGTCACCGTCCCAACGGGAGCGACGGCCCATGTGGGTGATCTGAATCATGATCTTGGCGCCATGCTTGTGCATGGCGTCAGCGAGGTTCTGGAAGTGCGGAATGATTTTGTCGGTCGCCAGATTGACCGACTTCCACCAGCCTTGCGGGCTGTCGATGGCGACACTGGAGGAGCCGCCGCAAATCGCCAGGCCGATGCCGCCCTTGGCTTTCTCCTCGTAGTACTTCACGTAGCGGTCGGTGGTCATGCCGCCATCAGTGGCGTAGACCTCGGCGTGCGCGGTACTGAGGACGCGGTTGCGGATGGTGAGTTTGCCGATCTGGATCGGCTGAAACATTGCTTCGAAAGCCATGACGCGGTCCTCGGCTTACAACGGTTTTACGACAAACAGGCCATCTTCGTGGCCTTCTTCCGAACCACCGTAAACCTGCTCGGCCACGGTGCGAACGGAACTGCCTTTGGCAGCGAGAATCTGGTCCATGGCGCCGGCGAACCAGCCCGTGAACATGTAATCGACCTTGCGACCGACTTTGCCGTAGACGTAAACGAAGGCCGAGTGCTCCAGCTTGACGCTGGCGGTGCCTTTATCCAGATCGATCTCCTGGATCTTGAACAGGCCCCAGCCGCGCTGCGACAGACGATTCATGTAGTGCTCGAACACCGCGACGCCTTCGATGCCGTGGCATTCGGCTTCTTTCTCGCACCAGTGCCAGGCCGATTTGTAGCCCGCCTTGTAGAGAATCTCGGCGTAGGCTTCGGCGCCCAGTACTTCCTCGATGCCCATATGGTTGTTGACGAAGAAGTGACGCGGCACGTACAGCATTGGCAGAGCGTCGGAGGTCCAGACACCGGTCTCGCTGTCGACTTCGATTGGCAATTGCGGGGCGATCTTGGCCATGGAAACTTAACTCCAGAAAATTCGTGTAATTGAAAACAAAGCCTCTGGCTTCGCTTTTTGAAGATGTTCGCGGTGGTTTCAGCGCCGTAGCGAGCAGGGCCAAGAGCTGACGCAGCTATTGGTCGGTGCAGCAGGCCCTGGAGCCGCCCACGTTATTCGCCCCAGACGTCGCCCAGGATGCGTACCCAGTTCTCGCCCATGATCTTGCGCACAACGCGCTCCGAGTGGCCGCGCTTGAGCAGGGTTTCGGTCAAGTTAGGGAACTCGCCGACGGTGCGGATGCCCAGCGGGTTGATGATCTTGCCGAAGTTGGTCAGACGGCGGGCGTAGCCCTTGTCGTGAGTCAGGTACTCGAAGAACTCCTGACCGTGGCCTTGGGTGAAGTCAGTGCCAATGCCAATGGCGTCTTCGCCGACGATGTTCATCACGTACTCGATGGCTTCGGCGTAATCGTCGATCGTCGAATCGATGCCCTTGGCCAGGAACGGCGCGAACATGGTCACACCGACAAATCCGCCATGATCGGCAATGAATTTCAACTCGGCGTCGGATTTGTTGCGTGGGTGCTCTTTGAGGCCCGAAGGCAGGCAGTGGGAGTAGGTCACTGGCTTCTTCGATTCGAGAATCACTTCCTCAGAGGTTTTGGAACCCACGTGGGACAGGTCGCACATGACGCCGACGCGGTTCATTTCCGCGACGATTTCGCGGCCAAAGCCCGACAGGCCGCCGTCGCGCTCATAGCAACCGGTGCCGACAAGGTTCTGGGTGTTGTAGCACATCTGCACAATGCCCACGCCCAACTGCTTGAAGATCTCGACGTAACCGATCTGGTCTTCGAAAGCGTGCGCGTTCTGGAAGCCGAACAGGATGCCGGTCTTGCCCAGCTCCTTGGCCTTGCGGATGTCGGCGGTATTACGCACCTGGATCACCAGATCGCTGTTCTCACGGATCAACTTCTGGCTGGAAGCGATGCTGTTGACGGTCTGCTGAAAACCCTCCCACACCGAAACGGTACAGTTGGCCATGGTCAGGCCACCCTTACGCATGTCCTCGAACAGCTCACGGTTCCATTTGGCGATGATCAGCCCGTCAATAACGATGCTGTCGGCGTGTAATTCGGCTGGGCTCATCAGGCTGTCCCCTTTAGGTTAATCACGCGCCGGAACGTCTGCCGGCGCTTTGGGGCCAGCATAAGCCTGAGGGTCGGAGGAGCCGGGTGCAAAAACGACAGGGGAATTGCCGAAAGCGTCAAGAAACGACAAAGGCTGACGGCCAGCTTCTGCGGGCTGCGTTTGATAACTGTTCTTTGCCTCGCGCTTGGGCGAGAATTCGATGCATCACTGAATCGGGAAGCTCCAATGAAGACGATTTTTCTGGCTTTGGCTCTATTCGCGACAGGCGCACAGGCGGCGGCCAATCCTGATGCGACTCCTTGCGACGGCGTGGATGAAGACAAGCAGACGCTGGAATGCTCGGTGTACAGCCGCGACACGGCGGCGAAGTTGCTGGATGAGAACTTCCAGAATCTGCTGGAACGCGTGAATACGCAGTACGGCGCAAACAAAGCCGAGGCCAATGACTTCATCACCAAGCTGAAAACGGCTCAGGACGCCTGGAAGAAACTCCGGGACGCCGACTGCGCCGTTGAGGTGTTCCCCGCCAAACCGGGCAGCAAGGAATTCAACATTGGTCAGAACGACTGCCTGGCGCGCACCAGCGATGAGCGCTCGGAGTACGTTGAAAGCCTCCTGCAGCCTGAATGACCGTTTAATGCGCTACCCTGACGCCCTTCACCAGCTCAAGGTAAGCACATGAACATCTGCGGCGTAGAAATCAAAGGCAGCGAAGCCATCTTCGCTGTCGCCACTCGCGCGTCTGGCGCCCTCGAACATCTGCCACTGGCGACTAAAAAGATCGCGCTGGAAGACGACGACGAAGCTGGCAACGTCAAAGCCTTCGCGCGTCAGATCGAGACATTCGTGCGGGACAACGGCATCGCTCACATCGCGATCAAGAAGCGCAGCAAGAAAGGCGAATTCGCCGGCGGCCCGACCACGTTCAAGATCGAGACCGTCTTCCAGTTGCTGGAAGACTGCGACGTCACGCTGCTGTCGCCACAAACGATCAACGCCCAGATGAAGAAGCACAGCTTTGAACTGCCATCCGCGCTGAACAAGTATCAGCATGAGGCGTACAAGGCCGCGTGTTCCGCGTTGATGAAGGGCGCTAAATAGCCTGCAAATATCGATGGCAACTGTTGGAAATCAAGCCGTCTGGCGAGTGTCTCTGCGCTGCCTGATCCAGTCGCCAAACGCCTTGTCTTCCAGCGCATACGCCCCGCGACTCGACTTCCAGACCAGTTCCTTGTCCCGCAATGAGTCAATCGCGGCCTGAATGGTTTGCGTGCCGGGCACCACGTCACTGCCCAACGTTTCCAGCGCTTTGCCGACCGCCAGCACCGTCACATCGGCGAAAGGCGCGAAGGGCTGATTGTCGTGAGCCCGGTCAGCCATGACTTCCAGCACCGCGCGTTGAGGCAGGGTCAGTGCGTTGTAGGCGCTCTCGAACTCCTCCCATACGCCCGCGCGCAGCAGTTCGGCGCTGTTACGAAGCAGATCGCCTAGATTTTCGGCCTCGCCGAGTTCCAGCGCGACATCGCCGATGATAGTGCGCAGCATTTCCGGACGACGCCCGACCAGATCGAAGGCGGCATCGATGTCAGCTGCGGAAAACTGGTTGGTCTGCGCCAGATGGCTGTTCAGATGAGCCGTGTATGCCCTCGTGAAGTCCTTCCCCAGTAAAGGGAACGGCGTAATGCTCGATCCGTAAAACGGCTGGTTTTTGTTCAGTACCAGATGCGCCAGCTTGTCGCGATTGGACCCGGTCAGCACCAGCCGCAGGCCGCCAATACCACGATCCTGCCCCTGATTGAGTTCGTCCCGCGCCGCTTTCAGCGCGAACATCGCATTGATGCCCGCCGGGCTGGTGAGCGCGTGCTGCGCCTCATCGATGATCAGCACGATCATTTTTTGCGCCGCGCGGTGCAGCAACTCCAGTGCCTGGGTGAGCGTTGCGTCTGCCGGCAGTTGCGGCGTGGAGAAATCCCACGACAGCGTGCGCAAGAAATTGAGCTTCTCGACACCCGCTGACTTGGCGAGTTTGCGAATGCCTTTCTCGAATGGCGCCAGAGCGGCCGCGACCGCGCCCCTGATCAGCTCGGCGGGATCTTTGTCTCGGTCCGCCCATAAGTCGACGTACACCGGCAGCCAGCCCTGCTCGACGCATCGCGGCACCAAATCCTCGCGCAGAAAGGTGCTTTTGCCTGTGCGCCGAGGCGCGGCCAGGAACAGACCGGATGAATAGTCGTGCAGCCCTTCTCCGATCAGGCCCTGCGCGATCGTGAGCGCAAGGCTGTCGCGTCTGAACACAAAGCCGGCGCGCTTGGTCATGGTTTATACCCGATTATGGCAAGAACTATAATTTATGGTAGCGAGTATAAATCACAATAATCGACCGTCAAACGACCTTCGGCTCCCTCGCGACGCGCCCGCGATCCTCTCTTGGGCACATCACGAATCGCGCCTTGTAGCTTCGGGTGAAATAGGAAGGCGACTCGAACCCGCAGGCGATGCTCACCTCCAGCACGCTCATGTCGCTCTGGCGCAGCAGTTGCCGCGCTTTCTCCAGGCGCAGGCCCAGATAGAAGTTGCTCGGCGTGTCGTTCAGATGCAGACGGAACAGCCGCTCCAGTTGTCGGCGCGTCACCTGAATCCCATCGGCGAGCTCCAGTGTGCTGAGCGGCGGCTCGGTGTTCTGCTCCATGACCCCGATCACCTGCACCAGCTTCTTGTTGTTGATGCCATATCGCGTGGCGATCTGCATGCGCTGGTGGTCCTTGCGCTGCCGAATACGACCAAGCACAAACTGTTCTGACACCTTGATTGCCAGATCCGGGCCGTGGGCCTGGGCGATGAGGTCGAGCATCAGGTCGATCGACGCGGTGCCTCCTGCCGAACTGATGCGGCGCCGGTCGATTTCGAACAATTCCTGAGTCGCTTGCAAATGCGGGTAGGTTTCCTTGAACGCGTCGAGCGCTTCCCAGTGCAGTGTCAGCCGATAGCCTTCCAGCAGACCGGCTTCGGCAAGCACGAAGCTGCCCGTATCAATGGCGCCGAGCGTCACGCCTTCCAGATCGAGGCGACGCAGCCAGTGCTCGAGTGTGGAGGTGTAAAACTTCAGGGGATCGACGCTGCCCATGACGCACAGCGTCGCGCCCTTCTTGAGCGGCTCCAGCGCGGCATCGGCGTTGACCGACATGCCATTGCTGGCGATCACCGGCCCGCCGTCGATGCTCAGGATGTGCCAGCGATACAGCTCGCCACCAAAGCGATTGGCAACCCGCAACGGCTCCAGCGCCGAAACGAACCCCATCATGGAGAAGCCGGGCATGAGCAAAAAGTAGAAATCCTGGGACATCGTTAGCGCGTTCCTTGGGGATTTTTGGCGAGCAAAACCACTGCAGAAGCGCGCTTGCCCGCGATTGCGGTGTGTCAGTCATTGAACCGGTGCAGGCACACGTAATCGCGGGCAAGCGCGCTCCTATCGTTCTGATCCCGTATGAGATACGCCTGTTCAGAGAACGAGGCAACAGCACAGGTCGCTGCTGTGCAAGAGCTTGTCGCCGCTGTGCGTTTGGAGGCGCTTTGGCGTGCGTAGCTTTGCACCTCAAAAGCGGGTGGCAAAAGCCCGCATCAAACGCCCTGGCCTGCAAGGAACCCCACACATGAATCACGACGTCATCATCACCTGCGCACTCACCGGTGCTGGCGACACGACCGGGAAGAGCCATCTGGTCCCGATCACGCCGAAACAGATCGCTGCTGCCGCGGTTGAAGCCGCCAAGGCCGGCGCGACCGTTGTGCATTGCCACGTGCGGGATCCGCAGACCGGCAAGTTCAGCCGCGACGTCGAACTGTATCGCGAGACCATGGACCGCATCCGTGAGGCCGATATCGACATCATCGTCAACCTCACGGCGGGCATGGGCGGCGACCTCGAAATCGGCCCGGGCGAGCGGCCTACCGACTTCGGCCCTAACACCGATCTGGTCGGCCCGCTGACCCGCCTGGCGCACGTTGAGGCGCTGCTGCCGGAAATCTGCACGCTGGATTGCGGCACGCTCAACTTCGGCGACGGCGACACGATTTACGTCTCGACGCCTGCGCAACTGCGCGCGGGCGCCAAGCGCATTCAAGAGCTGGGCGTGAAGGCCGAACTGGAAATCTTCGACACCGGCCATCTGTGGTTCGCCAAGCAGATGATGAAGGAAGGCCTGCTCGACAACCCGTTGTTCCAGCTGTGCCTGGGCATTCCGTGGGGTGCACCGGCTGACACCACGACCATGAAAGCGATGGTCGATAACCTGCCGGCCGATGTGGTCTGGGCCGGATTCGGTATTGGCCGCATGCAGATGCCGATGGCGGCGCAAGCGGTGCTGCTGGGTGGCAACGTGCGTGTCGGTCTGGAAGACAACATCTGGCTGGACAAAGGCGTGCTCGCCAGCAACGGCGCACTGGTCGAACGCGCCAGCGAAATCCTCAGCCGCATGGGTGCGCGGGTCATGACCCCGGCAGAAGGTCGCGTGAAGATGGGCCTGAAAAAGCGCTTCTGACCTGACACCTGTTTCCGCTGTACGCGCGTGGCTTGCCCCGCGATCGGCCGGGTATCGGTCGTAAAACCGACAAACCCTGTGCATCAGACAGATCGTGTTCGCCGGATTGCTGCCTCTTCGCGGCAGATCGCGGGACAAGCCACGCTCCTACAGTGTTCTGCGAACTTCCTTTGAGTAAATGACATGACTTTCATCACCGAAATCAAAACCTTCGCCGCGCTGGGTAGCGGTGTCATCGGCAGCGGCTGGGTGTCGCGCGCATTGGCACACGGCCTTGACGTCGTGGCCTGGGACCCGGCGCCTGGCGCGGAAGCGGCGCTCCGTAAACGCGTCGCCAATGCCTGGCCTGCGCTGGACCAAAAGGGCCTGGCCGCCGGCGCCTCGCAGGATCGCCTGCGTTTCGTGCCAACGATCGAAGAGTGCGTACGCGACGCAGACTTCATTCAAGAAAGCGCCCCGGAGCGTCTGGACCTCAAGCTCGACCTGCACAGCAAGATCAGCGCCGCCGCCAAGCCCAACGCCATCATCGGTTCCAGCACGTCGGGCCTGCTGCCTTCGGAATTCTACGAAAGCGCTGCTCACCCGGAACGTTGCGTCGTCGGCCACCCGTTCAATCCGGTGTATCTGCTGCCACTGGTTGAAGTGGTGGGCGGCAAGAACACGGCCCCTGAAGCGATCGAAGCGGCCATCAAAGTCTATGAGTCGCTGGGCATGCGACCGCTTCACGTGCGCAAGGAAGTCCCGGGGTTCATTGCCGACCGACTGCTCGAAGCGCTGTGGCGCGAAGCACTGCATCTGGTCAACGACGGCGTGGCTACGACGGGCGAGATCGACGATGCAATACGTTTCGGCGCAGGGTTGCGGTGGTCCTTCATGGGCACGTTCCTGACGTACACCCTGGCGGGCGGCGATGCCGGCATGCGTCATTTCATGGCGCAGTTCGGCCCGGCGCTGCAGTTGCCGTGGACGTACCTGCCGGCGCCGGAGCTGACCGACAAGCTGATCGACGATGTCGTCGACGGCACCAGCGATCAGCTCGGCAGCCACAGCATCTCGGCGCTGGAGCGCTATCGCGACGATTGCCTGCTGGCGGTGCTGGATGCGGTGAAGAAAACCAAGGAAAAACACGGTATGGCGTTTGAGGACTGAACATCCAGCATCTCTGCGTCTGAACTGACGCCTTCGTGAGCCAGTTCACTCCCACAGAGCGGTGGTGTGTCGGGTCGATAGGCCCCTGCGAACCTGCTGTGAGAATGAGCTTGCTCACGAACAGGCCGGCACTGGCGCCACATCTCCAGCGACTGAGCCACCGATTCGCGAGCTCGCTCCCACAAGGTGGCCGGTCTGGAACGCCACAGTCAACGCTGGACCTGTGAGAATGAGCTTGCTCACGAACAGGCCCGTACTGGCACCACATCTCCAGCGCTTGAACCACCGATTCGCGAGCGAGCTCGCTCCCACGAGGTGGCCGGTCTGGAACGCCACAGTTAACGCTGGACCTGTGGGAGTGAGCTTGCTCACGAACAGGCCGGTTCATCCAACCAAATGTCAGGTCCAGGAAACTCTATGCCCGCCTTGATCACCTACAAGACCCCGATCCTCCAGGATTGGGTCGACTACAACGGCCATCTTCGCGATGCGTTCTATCTGCTGATCTTCAGCTTCGCCACAGACGCGTTCATGGATCGCATCGGCCTTGCCAGTGACGATCGGGATGCGAGCGGTCACTCATTGTTCACCTTGGAAGCCCACGTCAATTATCTGCACGAGGTGAAGCTGGGCGAACCGGTGGAAGTGCGTACGCAGATCATCGGGTACGATCGCAAGCGAGTGCAGCTTTACCACGGTCTTTACAAAGCGGACGGAGATGTCGAGCTGGCAGCAAGCGAGCAGATGCTGCTGCATGTGGATCTGGCCGGCGGGCCGAAGTCGGCGCCGTTCAGCGAACAGTCGCTGGAAGCCTTGCGCCAGCTCAGCGAAGCGCAACACGACCAACCGGCGCCGGTCTACGTGGGCCGTGTAATCAGTTTACCGCGCAAAGCATGATGTGTCGGGCAAACCTGTGGGAGTGAGCCAACTGTCTGTACCGCCCCTTCAATCAACGGCGTAATACCCGACGCGTTCCCGGTTAAAGCCGGTTCTACGGAAAGCTTGCAGCGTCTGTAGGACCGGCTTCAGCCGGGAAGAGGCCGGTGCATGGTGTGAAGGTGGTTGGAATCAGCCTTCATCCGATGGCGGCCCCGAGCAAGCTCACTCCCACAATGATTTCAGTCCGGACTAGAAAAGCCACCCACAAAAAAGCCCGCATCGCTGCGGGCTTTTTCTTGCCGATAAACCGATCAAATAATGATCAGTTCACCTTGGCGTTCAGTTCGCCTTTGGCGTAACGCTCGAACATTTTCTCCAGGGAGATCGGCTTGATCTTCGAGGCATTGCCAGCGGTGCCGAATGCTTCATAACGCGCGATACACACGTCACGCATGGCCGATACGGTTTTGGCCAGGTACTTACGCGGGTCGAATTCGCTCGGGTTTTTCGCCATGAATTCGCGAATGGCGCCAGTCGATGCCAGACGCAGGTCGGTGTCGATGTTGACCTTGCGAACGCCGTGCTTGATGCCTTCAACAATTTCTTCGACCGGCACACCGTAGGTTTCTTTGATGTCGCCGCCGAATTCGTTGATGATTTTCAGCCATTCCTGAGGAACGGAAGAAGAACCGTGCATCACCAGGTGGGTGTTGGGGATGCGTTTGTGGATCTCTTTGATGCGCTCGATCGCCAGGATGTCGCCGGTAGGCGGCTTGGTGAACTTGTAAGCGCCGTGGCTGGTGCCGATGGCGATGGCCAGCGCGTCGACCTGAGTCTTCTTGACAAAGTCGGCTGCTTCTTCCGGATCGGTAAGCATCTGGCTGTGATCGAGTTGACCTTCGGCACCGACGCCGTCTTCTTCACCGGCCATGCCGGTTTCCAGCGAACCCAGAACACCCAGCTCACCTTCTACCGAAACACCGCAGGCGTGAGCCATGGCGACAGTTTCCTGGGTGACGCGCACGTTGTACTCGTAGTCGGCCGGGCTCTTGCCGTCTTCGCGCAGGGAACCGTCCATCATGACAGAGCTGAAGCCCAGTTGGATGGAACGCTGGCAGATGGCAGGGCTGGTGCCGTGGTCCTGGTGCATGACCACCGGGATGTGCGGGAATTCTTCGATTGCAGCCAGGATCAGGTGACGCAGAAACGGGGCGCCTGCGTATTTGCGCGCACCGGCGGAGGCCTGAACGATCACCGGAGAATCGGTCTTGTCGGCCGCTTCCATAATGGCGCGCATTTGTTCCAGGTTATTCACGTTGAATGCAGGGACGCCGTAACCGAATTCGGCTGCGTGGTCCAACATCTGGCGCATGCTGATAAGTGCCATTGTCTGTCTCTCTCCCGGTAGGGTCGTTAATCGTGCGTGCCAGCCGTATCGGCGGCTATTCAAATTATAGGGGCGTATCGCTCAGTCACCGCCCGGTGTTGCATCGCTGGAAACCACTCAGCCCCTCAAGGCGCCTTGCAGCCTCGACCGATCAAATCGTTGGTAGCGTCCCAGTAGACCAGGCCTTCGCTACCTTTGTTGTCAAACGCCAGTACGCCGTTGCTGTAGAGCGCGCCCGACGCACCGGGCGCCGCTTGCAGACGGAATACCTGTTCGCTCTGATTGAGTCGGACATCGACCTCTTTCTTCGCGGCATCGGCGTAACGCCAGTAAATCTCGGCCTTGCTGTCACAGACCCAGTGGGTCCAGGGAGCCGCCGGTTCCGACGCTTTCATGCTGGCACAACCGCCCAGCAGCATCAGTGTCGCAAGGGCAATCAAGCCTTTCATCACCACTCCTGGATCCCCTGCAAAGCGTGGCATGTGCCGGTCGCTTCGATGCCAGGGGCAGTTCTGTTTCAGATGTTCCCGCACACGGTCAGTTCACGTTCAGCGGCAGGCCACAGGCCCGACCGCCGGCATGAACTCGTATTTTTCCCAGACTTCCGGTCCGCCGCGCTTGTAGACGATCGGTACGGTTTCAGCCTGCCAGCCCGCTTGATAGCAGCTGACCTGAAGCAGCTCGGGCGCGCCGGATGGCGCGGCCTGGGCGTCAGGCTTGCTTGCGCAGCCGACCAGCAAACCCGCCATGATCAACAGCGGTAATGGCTTGACCATTTCTCTCCCCTTCACTCACCCAGGCCGAAAAATCAAGCCTTGGCGCGTTGTTCCAGAACTTCCACGGCAGGCAAAACCTTGCCCTCGACGAACTCGAGGAACGCACCACCGCCTGTGGAAATGTAGGAGATTTTCTCGCCCACACCGTATTTGTCGATTGCAGCCAGAGTGTCGCCGCCACCGGCAATGGAAAATGCCGGGCTTTCAGCGATGGCCTCGGCCAGCACCTTCGTGCCGTTGCCGAACTGGTCGAACTCGAACACGCCGACAGGACCGTTCCACAGGATAGTCTTGGAAGATTTCAACAACTCGGCAAAATGGGCCGCAGTTTTCGGGCCAATGTCGAGAATCATGTCGTCGTCGGCCACGTCTGCGATCAGCTTGACGGTGGCCTCTGCATCTTGAGCGAAGGCCTTGGCAACCACGACGTCGACCGGCAGCGGCACGCTGACCTTGGCGGCGATGGCTTTGGCAGTGTCCAGCAGATCCGGCTCATAGAGCGACTTGCCGACTTTGTGACCCGCCGCCGCGAGGAATGTGTTTGCAATGCCGCCGCCAACGATCAGTTGATCGCACTTGGTGCTCAGGCTGTTGAGCACATCGAGTTTGGTGGAGACTTTGGAGCCCGCGACGATTGCGGCCATCGGCTTGGCCGGGTTGCCCAGGGCCTTGCCCAGCGCGTCGAGCTCGGCAGCCAGCAAAGGACCGGCAGCGGCGACCTTGGCGAATTTCGCGACGCCGTGGGTTGATCCCTCGGCGCGGTGAGCCGTACCGAAGGCGTCCATCACGAAGACGTCGCACAGCGCGGCGTATTTCTGCGCCAGCTCGTCAGCGTTCTTTTTCTCACCCTTGTTGAAGCGCACGTTTTCGAACAGGACGATGTCGCCCGCCTTCACGTCCACGCCATCCAGGTATTCGGCCACCAGCGGCACGTCACGGCCCAGCGCGTTGCTGAGGTAATCGGCTACAGGTTTAAGGCTGTTTTCTGCGGAGAATTCACCTTCGGTCGGACGACCCAGATGCGAGCAGACCATGACGGCAGCGCCCTTTTCCAGCGCCAGCTTGATGGTCGGCAGCGAAGCAAGAATGCGTGCATCGCTGGTGACGACACCGTCCTTGACCGGCACGTTGAGGTCTTCGCGGATCAGTACACGCTTACCTTGCAGATCGAGGTCGGTCATCTTCAACACGGTCATGAGGCGTTCCCTGTTTTTACTGTTGTTTATGGATGCTTTGCAGAAAGTGGTCGGCGACATCCAGCATTCGATTGGCAAAACCCCATTCGTTGTCGAACCAGGCCAGAACGTTCACCAGTCGAGGGCCGGAAACCCGGGTCTGGCTGGCATCGATGATGGCCGAATGAGGGTCATGATTGAAATCACAGCTGGCGTGCGGCAGCTCGGTGTAAGCCAACAATCCCTTGAGCGGGCCGCTGGTCGCGGCCTGGCGCAGGATGTGGTTGATTTCCACCGCGTTGGTATCACGCGCGACCTGCAGCGTGATGTCCAGGCACGAAACATTCACCGTCGGCACACGAACTGCTTTGGCCTGAATTCGGCCCGCAAGTTCCGGAAGCAGGCGCTCAATGCCTCGCGCCAGACCAGTGGACACCGGAATGATCGACTGGAAAGCCGAGCGCGTGCGGCGCAAATCCTCGTGATGATAGGCGTCAATCACAGGCTGGTCGTTCATCGCCGAATGGATCGTGGTAATCGTGACGTATTCGAGCCCCAGTTCGCGATCCAGCAAATCCAGCAACGGCACGCTGCAGTTGGTGGTGCAGGACGCAGCCGACACCAGCAGTTCGTCGCCGGTCAGCTTTTGCTGATTGATGCCGTAGACGATCGTGGCGTCGACGTCGGCCTCGCTCGCCATCGGCTGAGAAAACAGCACGCGAGGCGCTCGGGCGGACAGGAATCGTTCGCCGTCGGCACGCGTGTGATAGACGCCGGAGCACTCGAGCACCAGATCGACGTCAAGCGAACCCCAGTCGATGCCTTCCGGCGTCGCGCTGCGGAATACTTTGATGACGTGATCGTTGATGTGCAGAAAATCGCCTTCAACCCGCACGTCTCCGGGAAACCGGCCGTGGGTCGAGTCAAAGCGCGTCAGGTATTCGAGGCTGGCCATGTCGGCCAGGTCGTTGATCGCCACCACTTCGAAGCCAGCCTTCGCACCTCGTTCGCACAACGCGCGCAGCACGCAGCGGCCGATACGGCCATAACCATTGAGGGCGACTTTGTAGGGGCGTGGCTGAGGCATGGGGGTTCTCGGTTTTGAATGACACAAAGAACCTGTAGGAGCGAGGCTTGTCCCGCGATCTGCCGGGAACCGGCAGCAACCCGGCGAATAGGTTGTATCAGGCACAACCGGGTCGCATGAGGTTGCTGCCACTCCGTGGCAGATCGCGGGACAAGCCACGCTCCTACAGAGAGCGCGCAGGCTACTTAGTCTTCCAGCAGCTCTTCGGCCGTGGAGATGATGTTCTCCAGCGTGAAACCAAACTCTTCGAACAGCAGGTTGGCGGGCGCCGACTCGCCGAACGTGGTCATGCCGATGACGCGGCCTTCCAGACCGACATACTTGTACCAGTAGTCAGCATGGGCGGCTTCGATGGCGATGCGCGCGCTGACTTCCAGCGGCAGCACCGACTGCTTGTACAGCGCATCCTGAGCTTCGAACACGCTGGTGCATGGCATGGACACCACGCGCACGTTCTTGCCTTCGGCAGTCAGCTTGTCGAATGCCTGCACCGCCAGACCGACTTCGGAGCCGGTCGCGATCAGGATCAGGTCCGGCTCGCCATTGCAGTCTCGCAGCACGTAGCCACCACGGTTGATGTTCTCCAGTTGCAGTGCGTCGCGCGACTGATGCTGCAGGTTCTGGCGGGAGAAGATCAGCGCCGAAGGACCGTCGTCACGCTCGATTGCGTGTTTCCAGGCCACTGCCGACTCAACGGCATCGGCTGGACGCCAGGTGTCCAGGTTCGGGGTGGAACGCAGGCTGGTCAGTTGCTCGATCGGCTGGTGAGTCGGGCCGTCTTCGCCCAGACCGATGGAGTCGTGGGTGAACACATAAATGACGCGCTTCTTCATCAGCGAGGACATGCGCACGGCGTTGCGCGCGTATTCCATGAAGATCAGGAAGGTCGCGCCGTACGGCACGAAACCGCCATGCAGGGCGATGCCGTTCATGATCGCGCCCATGCCGAACTCACGCACGCCGTAGTGCAAGTAGTTACCGTCGGCTTCCTCGCCCGTGATGCTCTTGCAACCTTTCCAGATGGTCAGGTTGGAGCCGGCCAGGTCAGCCGAACCGCCCAGGAACTCCGGCAACAGCGGGCCGAAATTGCTCAGCGCATTCTGGCTCGCCTTGCGGCTGGCGATGGTTTCGCCCTTAGCGTTGACTTCAGCCACGTAGGCGGCGGACTTTTCAGCGAAGTCAGCTGGCAGTTCGCCACTCATGCGACGGATCAGCTCGTTGGCCAGTTCCGGGAATTGCGCAGAGTAAGCCGCGAAACGCTGGTCCCACTCGGCTTCGGCGGCCAGGCCCTTCTCTTTGGCGTTCCACTCTTTGTAGATGTCGTCCGGGATTTCGAAAGGACCGTGCGTCCACTTCAGTGCGGCGCGGGTCAGGGCGATTTCGTCGTTGCCCAGCGGAGCGCCGTGGCACTCTTCCTTGCCCTGTTTGTTCGGCGAACCGAAACCGATAGTGGTCTTGCAGCAGATCAGCGTCGGCTTGTCGCTCTTGCGAGCGGTGTCGATGGCAGTCTTGATCTCGTCGGCGTCATGGCCGTCGACATTGCGGATCACCAGCCAGCCGTAGGATTCGAAACGCTTGGGCGTGTCATCGGTGAACCAGCCTTCGACTTCGCCGTCGATGGAGATGCCGTTGTCGTCGTAGAACGCAATCAGCTTGTTCAGACGCAGCGTGCCCGCCAGCGAAGCGACTTCGTGGGAGATACCTTCCATCATGCAGCCATCACCCATGAACACGTAGGTGTGGTGATCGACGATGTCGTGGCCTGGGCGGTTGAACTGTGCAGCCAGGGTTTTCTCGGCGACAGCAAAACCGACAGCGTTGGCGAAACCCTGACCCAGCGGGCCGGTGGTGGTTTCAACGCCCGGCGTATAGCCGTATTCAGGGTGACCCGGCGTGCGGCTGTGCAGTTGACGGAAATTTTTCAGGTCGTCGATCGACAGGTCGTAGCCGGTCAGGTGCAGCAGCGAGTAGATCAGCATCGAGCCGTGGCCGTTGGACAGGATGAAACGGTCACGGTCGGCGAACAGCGGGTTGCTCGGGTTGTGCTTCAGATAATCGCGCCACAGGACTTCAGCGATATCCGCCATGCCCATCGGGGCTCCTGGGTGGCCGCTGTTGGCCTTTTGCACGGCATCCATGCTGAGGGCACGAATGGCATTGGCACGCTCACGACGGCTAGGCATCGCTGATCTCCTGGGGCAGAAAGAAGTGGGATCTGAAAAAGGCGGCCATTTTCCCTCAGGCACTGTCCGGGGGCAATGACAGATGCAGTCTGATGCGCGATTTTCCTGCGTTGTGGCCGTTTTCATGTGGCATGACTGCTCTCTTTCCTGCGCAAACACCGGCAACGTGGCGAACTGCCGCCGCCACCCATCGACCAATATCAAAACTTTTTGATATTGGTGTTGCAGCCAGCCCGAGCGATAACTAGACTGCCTGCCTTATGAATTTACGCGTGCCCGCCATTAGCCATGACCAAAGCGACGAGCTGGCTGCCTTGTGCAAGGCCGGCGGTGATCCGCTGCGTCTGAACGTGCTGCGCGCGCTGTCCAACGACTCGTTCGGCGTGCTGGAGCTTGCGCAGATATTCGCGATCGGTCAGTCGGGCATGAGCCATCACCTTAAAGTCCTTGCTCAGGCGGATCTGGTGGCCACGCGGCGTGAAGGCAACGCGATTTTCTACCGACGCGCTTTGCCTCACACGGCCCAGATCGGCGGCAAGCTGCACGCAGCGCTGCTGGAGGAAGTCGACGGTCTGACGCTGCCTGACGACGTGCAAGGCCGGATCGGCCTGGTGCATCGTCAACGCGCCAACGCCAGTCAGGACTTTTTCGCGCGCACCGCTGAGAAATTTCGTGCACAGCAGGACCTGATCGCAGGACTGCCGCAGTACCGCGACAGCCTGCTGTCGCTGCTGGACAAACTCAGCTTTCCTGCCGGTGCCACAGCCGTGGAAGTCGGTCCCGGTGATGGCGGTTTTCTGCCTGATCTGGCGCAGCGCTTTGGCCATGTCACCGGCCTCGACAACAGCCCGGCCATGCTCGAACTGGCCCGCGGGATCTGTGAGCAAAAGGCGCTGGGTAACGTCGAGCTGAAACTGGCCGATGCATTGGCCGACGCTAACGTTCAGGGCGACTGTGTCGTCTTGAATATGGTGCTTCACCATTTTGCCGCGCCTGCTGAAGCGCTCAAACAACTGGCCAACCTGTTGCAACCGGGCGGTAGTCTGCTCGTGACAGAGTTGTGCAGCCATGACCAGAGCTGGGCCAAGGAGGCCTGTGGCGATCTCTGGTTAGGTTTCGAACAGGAAGATCTGGCCCGTTGGGCCATCGCTGCGGGGCTGGTCCCCGGGGAAAGCCTCTATGTAGGCTTACGTAATGGTTTCCAGATCCAGGTTCGCCATTTTCAGCGACCGGCTGGCGACACTCACCATCGGTAATACTCAGGAAAACCGTCGAGATGAGCGAATACTCCCTTTTCACCTCCGAGTCCGTGTCCGAAGGGCATCCGGACAAAATCGCCGACCAGATCTCCGATGCGGTGCTGGACGCCATCATTGCTCAGGACAAGCACGCTCGCGTTGCCGTTGAGACCCTGGTCAAAACCGGTGTTGCCATCGTTGCTGGCGAAGTGACCACCAGCGCGTGGGTCGACCTGGAGCAGATCGTTCGTGACGTGATCAGCGACATCGGCTACACCAGCTCCGACGTCGGTTTCGACGGCGCCACTTGCGGCGTGATGAACATCATCGGCAAGCAGTCTCCTGACATCAACCAAGGCGTCGACCGTGCCAAGCCTGAAGATCAGGGCGCCGGCGACCAAGGTCTGATGTTCGGCTACGCCAGCAACGAAACCGCTGCCCTGATGCCAGCGCCTATCGCGTTCTCGCACCAACTGGTACACCGTCAGGCCGAAGCCCGCAAATCGGGCCTGCTGCCTTGGCTGCGTCCAGACGCAAAATCCCAGGTGACCTGCCGTTACGAGAACGGCATCGTCGTCGGCATCGACGCGGTGGTGCTGTCGACCCAGCACAATCCTGAAGTGTCCTACACCGACCTGCGTGAAGGCGTGATGGAGCTGATCGTCAAGCACGTGCTGCCCGCTGAACTGCTGCACAAAGACACTCAGTTCCACATCAACCCGACTGGCCAGTTCATCATCGGGGGCCCGGTCGGCGACTGCGGCCTGACCGGTCGCAAGATCATCGTCGACAGCTACGGCGGCATGGCCCGTCACGGCGGTGGCGCATTCTCCGGTAAAGACCCATCGAAGGTTGACCGTTCGGCCGCCTACGCCGGTCGTTATGTCGCCAAGAACATCGTCGCTGCGGGCCTGGCCGAGCGTTGCGAGATCCAGGTGTCCTACGCCATCGGCGTCGCCCAACCGACTTCGATCTCGCTGAACACCTTCGGCACCGGCAAGATCAGCGATGACAAGATCATCAAACTGGTCCGCGAGCACTTCGACCTGCGTCCATACGCGATCACCACCATGCTCGACCTGCTGCACCCGATGTATCAGGAAACCGCAGCCTACGGCCACTTCGGCCGCACGCCGCAAACCAAGACCGTGGGCGACGACACTTTCACCACGTTCACCTGGGAAAAAACCGACCGCGCCGACGCCCTGCGCGCTGCAGCCGGTCTGTAATACCCATCGGGTGCATTGCGCTTAGCGGCACCCGGCAAGACAAAAAGCCCCTGACGATGTGAGTCGTCAGGGGCTTTTTGCTATTTGCCGAGGTTGTACAGTTTCAAACGGAATAACGGCCAACCTAATTAGCGGGTATCCACCTAAACCGATTGGCGATTAGTGTTATCGCGACTGGCGATAACGAACTTCAAGCCGTTGATATATCTGTTATTTCATCCATAAACACCTCATCAGCACTTTCGATCGAACTCGCCGCTTGTTCCTACACTGTTTATTGAATGCATATCCCGCAATTTCATCCAGCGTAAAAAGGAACTACTCGATCATGGACGACACCCTCACCTCTGCCACCTATGCCAGGCTCTTCCCCGAACAAGTCGCCGACAAATGCGCGCCTGACGCCCTGGAATCCAACGTCGGGCCTCTGGCCTATCTTCACGCGCTCCATCAGCAAGCGTTGAGTCTGGAGGCCATCGGTGATGCCGCTCTGCAGATCAAGCTCGCCGAGCGACGTCCGGATATCGAAGAGCAGGTTCTGAATCAAAGCAGCCTTGAAGATCAGCTTCCGGCCCTCACCCTTGCGATTGATGCGATGGAGCGAACAGCCAATTCGCACGCAGGCAAAGACAAAGTACTGGCAGAAGAGATCGCGAAGGCGCACTACCCCGCACAGCTGCCATTCCATCTGCCTCTGGAGCAGATCAAAGCGGTGTTGAAACAGAAGAACACCTCACTGTTCGACCTGCTCCAGCGCAGCGAATACAGCTACCCAAGCTTCACTTCTGACAATCTGCGCACTGAAGAACTCAGGGAGGTGATGCTGAAAGCAGCTGGTCTCAATCCCGCGCTGCAATCTTTACTACTCGATGACAGGGCCATTACCACTAGCGACTATCTGCAAACACTCTATGGGGTCACTGGCGACACAAGCAAAATTCTCGATCAACTGATCGATGTCGACACCCTGTGCAGACAAACCGGCTTGAAACCGGAAAGCATTCTGGAGCTGCTGGCCACTTCGGGCGTTCCTGACGACGGCAGCGAAGCCATCACCACGGTAAAACGATCCAGTGCGTTCGGCTCTGCACAAGAAACAGCACCGCTCGCCGGCCATATTTATGGTGCAGTGTTCATCAATAATGCAACTGCACCTGCGGTGTCACTGGAAGATATTTTCGAGGGGCCAGGCATCAATCTCAGACTCAAAGGTGCAAGTGCGGAGCATTTGCGCCGCATTCATAAAATGATTCATCTGCAGCATGCGCTGCAAATACCGTTCGCGCAGGTTGATCTTCTGGTAATGGCAGCCTTGCGCGCGGAAGGTCAGACCCAGGATTTCCACTTCACCCAAAACACGCTCAGAGCACTGGGCGTCTTCAGTTACATGCGCGATGAATACAAGGTCACCCCCGAACAGTTCGCTGCGCTTATCAACGGATTGACGCCCTACGCGGTGGGTGAAGAAACACCTTTCCTGGACCGCGTTCTCGATGGCCCTGGCGCAGGACAACTGGCCGACGTCGCGACCTGGCTGACTCTGGATGGTCGCGAGTTCGAAATCAGTTCCACCACCCAAACCAGCGATAGCCTCAGCAAATCCCCCATGGGGATCATCTGCCGCGCTTTCGCTTTGGAAGAGCGCGTAGCGAATATTTACCTGACACAGGTGGTTCAGGCATTGGGGCTCAAAAAACCAAATTTGTCCCTGCCCGTCTTTTCTTCACTTTATCGTCTGACCAGACTGCCTCGTCTGTTACGGCTGAGCATGGACGAGGGCACCAGCCTCATAGCGTTACTGGCTCAATCAAATCTGCGAGTGTGGGCACAACTTGCAGGTAAACCTGAGATCACTCGAGACGAGGTCTATTTCGCAGACGACGGGAGCGAAGAAGTTACCGAAGCAGGGGAATGCGACATCCTCGACCTATTGACCGGCTTGATAAACCTCGAAATCTGGCTAAGGCGACAACGTATTCCTGCACAAGCGTTACTGAGTTGGTTAACCCCGCTGCCCGGTGATATCAGTGCTGAACTCAAGCCTCTGATCAGACTGGATGCACGCATCCAGCAAACCCTCGTCGACGCGCTTCCGCGCATTGGGGCCGCCCTGTTGACCGAAACGCAAATTGCGCAGGAAGTCGGTTCTGCGGTGTCGCCCGCATCGGGTTCTTGGCTCGACACGTTGTCGGCATTTTTGGATGCTCGGGGCCTGGTGATGCCAGTCGCCCTGGCCGCCGACAAGAAACTGGCCGACCTGTTGGCAGACGCACTCAAGGGCAAGCTCAAAACTGCCAATGCGCTGCTGAGAGCAACTGTGGACATTGACCCGGTCAGCGAAGCACTGGAGCGGCTGATTACCAATGCAACCGTCGCGCAGGAAGACATCGTCAAGCACATCCTCAGTCAAGCGTTGGGCAAGGGTGAAGACGGACGCGCATTCACGCCGGAGCATGCGCTGGCACTATTGCGTTGGGTTGAAGAAAGCCGTTACACGCTCTTGGCCGACGTATTGACGGCCCGGGACAATGCCTCTTCAACCGCAGCAACGCTCGAAGGGCTGAATCTTGAGTCGTGGGACAAGCTTGCTCGACATGCGCAGGTGATCAAATATTTTCAGTTAAGCCCTGCCGGACTGACCGCCCTGCTCGATCACCCAGACTGGTTCGAACTGGCCGGCGACACCGACAGTCAGGGTCAATCCCCTTCGCACCCGCCTGCACTTACCCTTGAACTCTGCTACCAGGTCGGCTGCTATCGGGAATGGATTAATAAATGTCATAACGCTGGATTCGCCGAAGACGATGCGCTGGATTATTTCGCCAAGCTCCCCTCCAGCGATCAAGCGGATGCGCCTCTGCAAGCCGCCAGGCGACTCGGCAAACTCATCGGCTGGCCGGAGAGCGAAATCGCAACGGCATTGCCGTCTGTCGAGGTGAAAGTCGCCGGATTGAAAAAAACCTTTGATGATTTTCTCAGCTTGCTGACCCCCTCGGAAATGCACTGGTACCGCTACTGCGAGAAAAATCATGCCCTCAAAGGGCTGGGGGCACTACTCGAACGATACCTAAAGGCCCAGAGGACCAATACAAAAGATCCAAAGGTGGAGCGAATCTACGACAAATTTGTGCAGTTTTTAAAAGATAACCCTGGCACCTTAAAGGTGCGTGAAGATCAATACCTGCCTACAACTACCCCTGCCGCGTGGAAACGCATTAGCAGTATCAAACCTGCCGAGTCTAGATCTCAGGTAAAACTTGAGATTTACCCTCAGGGCGCGTCGACTACGGAAACCGAAACGCAATACACGTATGTCAAATGTGTACCCAGTACCATCGGTGACATTGACTTTATTCTCCATCAACAGTCGCTGTGCGAAAAAACCGGGCTGTCATGCCGCTCACTTCTGGATTTATGCCTGCTCGACAGTGAATCTTCATTTAGCGATGTAGAAAGCAGTGCCCAGATACTGATGGGCGCCTGCAGCGATGAAGAACTGGCGGCGATGCAACCTGCGCTTCGAGAACATTGGCGAAATGCGCTCGCGGCTTACCTGCTGGGCTATTGGGCAGTATCGACTCCACCCCTGAAGCGTTTTATATCGAACCATGACGACCTTTCCAGTTACTTTCTGACTGATGTTTGGGTGAGCTCCGCTGTCAACACAAACGTGGTGATGCAAGCAACGGCCAGCCTTCAACATTACCTGCACAGACTGTTTGCTCGTCTGGACCCTGGGTATCTGACTAATATTATCGATCAAAACACAGCGGACTTCTGGCGGGAGTACCTGAGTGAATATGGAATTTGGAAGATAAGGCAGACGCAGCTCAACCACCCAGAGAACCTGATCTACTATGCCAACCGTCCCAATAAAAGCACCGCCTTTCAATCACTGGAAGTTGAGCTTAATCAGGGTAAGCTGGACCCTGAACTGCTACAGACAGCCATCACCGGCTACCTGACCAAATTCGAGCAGACCAGCAACCTGCAAGTGGTCAGCGGGTATCTGGATGGCATCGATCCAAAAAACGACACTTACCACTTTATCGGCAAGACCAATGCTTCTCCGCCTGAATATTACTGGCGTTCCGTAGACATGAGGCTGCGTGATGATAAACACCGACTGAGCCCACTTGCATGGAGTGAATGGGAGAAGATCAGCGTGACTGCAACCGGTCAGATCGAACAGAGCACGTATAAGGACTCAGTGGCCACACATAGCTGTGACGCCATTCGCCCGGTGATGATCGAAGGTCGACCCTATGTGTTCTGGGTTGAACGGGGCACGGTTGGCCTGCCCTCTGCGGACGATAAAAATCAGACCCCCACCAAGTTCAAGAAAATCAGCGTTCAGTACATTTATAAGCAAAGCGATGGCTTCTGGTCCCCGCCGAACGAGCTTCTCTGCCTGGACGGCACGAAAGATGGCAAACGGCTGCCGGATGCAGGTAATGCTTACCTGAAAGACGACACTTATGTGCCCGGCCTGATCGCACTGGTAGACGCGGAGGGAGAACGCGCCAAGGACCCTTGGTTGAGAGTGATGCTCTATAACTGCGACTACACTGCCAACGCAGGAACGGCAGAGCCTACGAAATCTGGAGCTTTCAATAAGGATTATTTTATTGAGTCAAGGGACTTGCTGCTGATCGACAAAAAAGAAATGACTGAAAAGGTCGCGAAAGTCTTTAGCGAAAAGCTTTACAACGCCTTCGGTGACATTAGAAAGATCCAATACCCGGACTCGGTGAATAACAAACAAATCAAACTCAGAGCTACAGAATTGGGCGTCATGAGGTATGAACTGGAAAATTACAAGCACGACTCGATATCAAGCCCAAACTTCGACACAACGCTAAGAGCCGAAGTAGAACAGCACCTGAAAACTATTTCACTGAATGAAGTCTCTAGACATGGATTTGCCAGCTTTGCTAAAAAGTTCCCGCTAATTTCTCAACTACCATTTTGGGTTTTTAATGCCGGCGTCAATGACACTGGGTTATGGTCCAGCGACGGTAGAAAACTTACCGATGAAGACTTTGATAAAGATTCTATATCCTACAAAAGCCCTAAACGTGTAGAACCAGGCAGATTTAATAATCCAAACGCGCAAGACATATACAATAATCCAGACGCCCCGGAAAATACTCTATACTTTTCCAAAAAAAAATGGTCCGCCACCTTATCGGCCTCTCACCTGCGTGACAACCTTATAAATGTCACTGCTCACTACCCCCAACAGATAATAGACGGGACCTCCATACCACTATTTACTGCCGACACCAGAAACAGCGACCTGTCGCCAAATCAGAACCATTACGAAGTTAGTATTGAGGCGAATGACGGAGTTTCAGAATCTAAAGAACTCTACCCTTTTTTTATCAACCTGACAACCAGCGACAATACGATTACCGGGGTGACTTATTCATTGAAGGGAGATCAAGTAGAAATCATAGAAGCTCTGACACCTCAACCCACGGCCCCCTCTGCTAAAAGCCGAACCTACAGCGCCTACTTGAATAAACTTGATTTTCTATTTGAAGAAAATTTCAGGATCGAGCTTTCTTATGCTCCTGATAAGAAATCCGTGCCGATACAAATAGTCCTCAACCCGGCAGCCTATAAAAAAACTGACCTGCGGCTCTATGCCAAGAGACCTGACCAGACATCGTTCCACCGACTGACCGAGGAGAGCGTACTTGCTGACGGTCAGGCGGTGCTTAGTCAAGAGTTCACCTGCACAGTGTCGGGCCAGTATATATTTGCGCTGTGTGAAGCAGGCGACCCGTTGCACAATGTCTTCGCCACGTTTGACTACCGGGGGTTGGATGCGTGGAATATCGCGATAAAACGGAATGACCAACAAGCTCAGTACCTGGACTTGAACTCAGTCACCGAGCAAAGCCCAACCCTCCCCTCAAACGCCATTCGGCTGAATACATTGTTTGGCAAACAGCTGGTGGCCCGCGCCACGCGCAGTGTTGAGCGCGCACTGGAGTGGGATGCCCAATGCATCGAAGAACCGACCATCGATGCCAACACTCCGGCGACCCGAGTTGACTTCCATGGCGCCAACGGCGCTTATTTCAGGGAGTTGTTTCTGCATTTGCCGAATCTGGTCGCCACTCGCCTGAGCGAACAACAGCAGTTTGACGAGGCCGAGCGTTGGTACACCCGTTATTTGTTCGATCCCTACAGAACACAGGAAGACGACAAGGAACGCCCTCCCTTCTGGAATACTCGACCGCTGGCCGAGGTGGGATCAGGCAATTCAGAACTACTAAAGCAGATTAACTCAACGAGCAGAGCCTTCATTCTTTCGCGGTACTACCGACAAGCGGTCTTCCTTGCGTTGCTGGAAAACTGGCAGCGCCAAGGCGATCATTTTTATCGGCAGCTCACGCCTAGCACGCTTAACCATGCCTGGCTCTGCTATCAGAAGGCACTGAAGCTGATCGGACCGCTGCCGGAACGCGCGTCAGTGTCTCGCTGGGTGCCGATGCCACTGCAAAGCGTGAACCATTCGCTATTTCGTGCACCGATCAACGAGCGCATTACGACTGCCCGGAGAACGTTGGAGCATCGCCTTTTCAACCTCAGGCACGGGCTGACGCTCGATGGCAAAATTTTGCCAGTGATGGACTGGCGCACGGAGGGCGCAGACTCGTTTGGATTTGGCCAGCGTGGCATCGGCCAGCTCATCAGTACCTACAACAGTGATCGGGCTCAAATTCCCGGGTATCGCTTCCGCCAGCTCATCCCGATGGCCCGTGCGGCCGTGCAGCAACTTCAGGACATGGGCCGCCACTACATGAAGCTGATGGAGGACGAGTTCAATACGACACTGTCAGTCCTGCTCAAACAGCAGGAAATAAAGATATCCGACTTCACCATGAGGCTTCAGCAGGAGTCGATCAACTCCGTCAGAGCCAAAAAAAGTACCTTGTTGCTGGGCAGGCAGGCAGCTGTGTTCAGGAGGGATTACTACACGAATCTGATTGACGTCGGCCGCTCCCCGATGGAGGAAGCCGCCACTGGACTCATCTCGTTGGCCTCCGCTTTTGAGACCGCCAAAGCTCCCTTGTCCGTCGGCAAAGGTCTCTTAGAATCAGTGCCGTGCATATTCGGGGTTGCATTTGGCGGTCAAAGATACGCCGCAAGCTTGAGCGTTGCGATTGCATCCCTGGGAGGCGTCAGCATGGTCAGCAGATTTACGTCACAGCAGTTGCTGATGGAAAGTGGCTACGAACGCCGGGCAGCCGGATGGAAGTTCGAGTTGAAACAAGCCGAACTGGACATCCAGTCCATAGACCTGCAAATCAAAGAAACCAACATCGAGCTTAACGCAGCAACCATCACTCTCGACGCCGCTCGAGCTGAACGCCAGAACCTGGAACAAGCCCATGAGGCAATGACCACCTGTTTCACAAGCGTCCCGACTTACAACTGGATGGTCGCCAGACAGGAATTGCTATATGGCCCCGCTTACGACGCCGTGTTGTCGCTGTGCCTGACCACCGAAGCGGCCTGGCGCTATGAAATTGGCGACTACAAACGGCCTGCCTTTATCAAAACCGGCGCCTGGGTGGATTCTTACAAAGGCATGCTGGCTGGCGAGTCACTGCTGGTGAACTTGCAAGAAATGGAAAACGCGCATATCCAGTGCAATGAGCGGCGCCTGTGCATCAAGAAAACGATAGATGTGAGGCGCGGGCAGTCGGACGACCAGTGGCTTGAGCAACTCAAAACGCTGTCCAGTAATCCCCTTGTTTTCGGATTCACCTCGCAGGATTTCGACAACAACTATCCGGGGCATTACCTGCGTCAAATCAGGCACGTTTCAGTGTCATTCGTGATGGCATCAGAGGCCGGCACCACTTTGGAGAACGTCAGCGCCATTCTCACGCAAACAGACAGCACGATCTTGACCGAACCGACAGAGGCAGGCGCGGATTATTTGTATAAGCCCGGCACCAAAGCACCCGATAGCATCAGACAAAACCTCAGGGCTCAACAACAAATCGCGCTGTCGTCCGCGCAAGCCGATGACGGATTGGGTTTCGACAAGGCTGACTGGGTGTATGAATTGATGTTCCACGACGGGCGATACCTGCCCTTCGAGGGTACAGGCGCTATTTCACGCTGGCAGTTGAGCTTTACAGATGTCGACTTTCTGAAAAAGCTGACGAGCATCGACGGGAAGACGAGCCTGCTCAAAAACATCCAGATACAACTGGTCTATACCGCGCGGGACGGAGGCAAGGACTTCACTAATACGGTGAAGACGCTTATGAAGGCTGAAAAGTAGGCATGTTTCAACGTGGAGCCCGAGGCGACGGATCAGCCGCAACCTCGGGCTTTTTTCTCGCGAGACCGTTAACACCCGGTAACCAACCCTCAATCGCAGAAGATTTTCAGGCGGCGTAGCCTTCCTCGCTCCTCCCAAGCAAGGACGCTTCGATGCTGCTCTCACTTCGCACACTGGCCCTCTGCGCACTGCCTCTTCTGGCTAACCAGGTCAATGCACAATCCTGCCCCGACTGGTCGCCCTTCAAAGCCCGCAGCGAGATCGCGCTGCAGCAGGCGCAGATCGAAAAATGGGATGACAGCTACCATCGTCAGGGCGTGTCGTTGGTGGCTGATGAGCTTTACGACCAGTCGCGAGAGCGTCTGGCTTATCTGCGCAGTTGCTTCGCCCGGTCGCCCGCGGCTGGCGATGATCCGCTGAAAACGTCTGGGGGCACGATCGCCCACCCGGTTCCTCACACCGGTCTGAACAAGCTGCGCGACGAGATGGCCGTGCAGGCCTGGCTCAAGGGGCGCTCGGATCTGTGGATTCAACCGAAAGTGGACGGCGTGGCCGTGACGCTGGTGTATGAAAACGGAAAGCTGGTGCAGATGATCAGCCGCGGCAACGGGGTTACCGGTCAGGATTGGGTCGGCCATGCGCACCAGATTGCGTCGATTCCTCATCATCTTGCGTGGGAAAAGACTTTGGTGTTGCAGGGCGAGTTGTACTGGAAGCTCGACGATCATGTGCAGGCCGATGCCGGCAGTCTCAATGCCCGAAGCAAGGTAGCGGGTTTGATGGCACGCAAGTTCATCAGCGAAGCCGAAGGCGCCAGTATCGGACTGTTTGTCTGGGACTGGCCAGACGGCCCGACCGCGATGCGCGAGCGACTGGCGGGGCTCAGGGCGCTGGGGTTCGAAGACAGTCTGCGGTTCAGTGAGCCGATGGAGGGTTTCAATCAGGCGCAGCGCTGGCGCGACCATTGGTATCGCAGTCCGCTGCCGTTCGCGACCGATGGTGTCGTGATCCGCCAGGGCGAGCGGCCCACCTCGCAGCGCTGGCAGGCGAAGGCGCCGTACTGGATCGCTGCCTGGAAATACCCTTTCGCCCAGGCACTGGCCGAAGTGCGCAAGGTCAACTTCAACGTCGGCCGCAGCGGCAAGATCACCCCCGTACTGGACCTGGTTCCTGTTCAGCTGGACGACCGCAAGATCAGCCGTATCAGCGTCGGCTCGCTGCGACGCTTTGAGGAGCTCGACATTCGCGCGGGCGATCAGGTGGCGATCAGTCTTGCCGGGCTGACGATCCCGCGACTGGACGGCGTGGTCTCGCGCAGTGCTGAGCGTGAGGTCCTGAAGATTCCGGTGAGTACCGACTACCATTCGCTGAGTTGCTGGCAACCGGTCGAAGGCTGTGAAGGCCAGTTCCGGGAACGCCTGAAATGGCTCAGCGGCAAGAAAGGACTGGCACTCAGCGGAGTCGGACCGGGCACGTGGGACAAGCTGATAAATGCCGGACATATCAATGGGTTGCTCGACTGGATGACCCTTGATGGTGCACAACTTGCTAACATTCCCGGTCTCGGCTCGCGCAGCAGCGCTAAACTGCTGGAGACTTTCCAGGGCGCTCGCGAACAATCCTTTGTTATCTGGCTCAAAGCGATCGGTTTACCGCCGGCCGCAGGTGCCCCTCTTGGGGATTCCTGGTCGGCGCTCGCCGCTCGCAGCGTTGATCAGTGGCAAGCGCAAAGCGGTGTTGGCCCGGGTCGTGCGAAGCAATTGCACGCTTTTTTTCAAGACCCGCACGTGCAGGCGTTGAGTGAGCAACTGCGGGAACAGGGTATTCAGGGTTTTTAGTCATTTATGGCCGGACGATTGTGTGCAGCGTCCGGATGTGTGTATTCAAGGAGCGTCCATGAAATTCTTGTCACCGCTGATCATGTTCACCGCATGCGGCCTGCTGGCTGTTCCAGCCTTGGCCGCCGAGCAGGCGCCGGAGTTGAGCGGCTGCGCAGCCAAGCGTCAGGACATCAGCAATCAAATCGAACAGGCCAAAGCAGCCGGCAATGCCAGCCAGCAGGCCGGGCTGGAGAAAGCCCTGAGCGAAGCCACTGCCAACTGCACCGATGCAGGACTGCTCAAACAGCAGGAACAGAAAGTGCTGGATGCCAAGCGTGAGGTCAGCCGTCGTCAGGCTGATCTGAACAAGGCGATGGACAAAGGCGATCCAGAGAAGATCAACAAGCGCAAAGACAAGCTGGCCGAGTCCCGCAAAGAATTGCAGGACGCACAGGAAGAACTGGAGAAAGTTCAGCCTGACGAAGACGACGAATAGGCGGACCTGAATAGCACGGCCGCTGCGCATTCGCCAGCACGGCCATCGGTTGGAGCCGCGCGGGATCAGTGGTCGCGAAACTCTTTATGGCACGCGTCGCAGGCGTCTTCGACGTTGTTCATGGGCGGGATCATGTTCGCAGGCGTCAGCTGAAGTTGCTCAGTGGCGACCACCAACTCGCCGGTGCGGGTCTCCAGCGCTCTTGCCAGCGTTTGAAATCGCGCCTGTTTTTGCCAGACAGCGTCCTTGGCGCTGGTGTGCTCGGACTCTTTGACGGCAGGAAAATGCTTCCAAGGCTCGTGGGAAAGGGCGTCGAGCTTGACCGCACCGGCTGCGAAAGCCGGACCGTCGAAAGGCAGACGCCCTCTCAACATTCCGCCGATGTCTTCGCTGGTTTTCAGCATCTGTTTGAAGACCGCCTTGCGCTGTGCCAGCGGAGAATCCGCGTCAGGCCCATTGCAGCCACTCAACAGCAGCGCAGCTGCCACGATCAGACTTGCCGCTGACCGTGACAAAGCCCTTGAATACGACCTTATGAACTCACTGGATTCTGACTTCATGACGACTACTGACTGAACCGGCACAGCCGTGAAAATCAATACGATTCAAACCCGGATCAGACAGAAACGCCGAACAGGGCAACCACCAGCGCCAGACCGATGAACCACACCAGCGAGCGCAACGCAGCAAGGTCCGCCAGATAGAAGATGATGTAGAGCAGACGTGTCGTCACGAAAAGAACGGCCAGCACATCGATGGTCACCAACTGCGCGACGCCTGCGACGTGGGCGATGATCACGCCTGCCGCGAATCCCGGAATCGCTTCGAAACTGTTTTGCTGCGCGGCGTGAGCGCGGCGAGGGAGACCTTCGAGCTGGTCGAGGAAGTCCCGCGGATTGTGGTTCTGTCGGGCGCCGAATCGGCCACTGCTGAACTTCGCGATCGAAGTGCAGACCAGCGGCAACACAATCACGATCAAGACGCACCAAAACGCAACCGTCATACCAATATCCTTTTTTAGAATGTGAGCTTCATCAGAAGCATCCCGGCCAGCACCAATCCACAAGCTAAGAGCCGTGGGCCACCGAAAGGTTCTTTCAGATAACGCATACCGAACAGCACCACGAGCACGACGCTGACTTCACGTAATGCGGCGGCCTGCGCGACCGATCCCGACTGCATCGCCCAGAGCACCAGGGCGTAGCTGAATAACACGCAGAAACCCACGCCCAGCCCCAGTTTCCACTGTTCTCGCCAGAACAACATGAACGCCGGGCGCTTGTTGACCACTGCAAGCAGCGGAAAAGGCCACGCGCTGATGAACGTCAGCCAGACCAGATAATCCAGCGGGGCCACGCCACGCTTGAGTGCCTGCCCGTCAATCCAGGTGTAACTGCCAATGCACAACCCGATCAACCCCACCACCGGCAGCATCGACCAAGGCAGCCGATCACCGCCGCCGCCCTGCCACAGCAGGCAGATCATGCCGCAAGGGATCAGCAAAATACCGACTATCTCCTGCGCCGTCAGCTGCTCGCCCGCAAAAATCAGCGTAAGCACCAGCACCACCAGCGGCGACAGCCCGCGCATCAGCGGATAGACCAGCCCAAGGTCGCCGACGCGATAAGCCCTGATCAGCAACGCGCGATAGAGCACTTCGAAGAGCGCCGAGGCGACCAGCCACGGCCAGATGTGCAAGGGCGGTGGAGCAACGAATCCGATGGCCAGAACTGCCAGAAAAAAAGCCACGACGTCCATGCTGGCGATGACCAGCAGGCGCTCGCCGCTGAATTTGATGAGTGTGTTCCAGGTGGCATGCAGCAGTGCTGCGATCAGCACCAATGTGGTGGCGAGCAATGACGTCTCCCTGTGAGCGTGGTTCTACGAGCGTGCGATGGGTCGCTCGGGCCGGAGCATCGCGACCTCTCGCCGCGCCGGCGCGAACGAGGATAATGGATTGACCCGATGGCGACACGTCATGTGTATCGCTCATGTCGCGCTCGCTGCCTGCTGCCACAAGCCGCAGGTTTGGCTAAGATGCCTGCCACGACAGCCGACAGCCGACAGCGGCTGCACTTCGATGCCAGGAGCCTGAATGTCCAGCGAAGACGACGCCACCGTCAGTGGCGCAGCACCCATGATTCCCGACCAACGCCGGGAGTTGATGCTTCGCCAGTTGCGCAAACATCAAGTGCTCAGCGTGCATCAGCTGATGGAGATGTTCGATTGTTCGCACATGACCATCCGCCGCGACATCGCCCTGCTCGAACAGAGCGGCCGTGCCTACTCGGTCACAGGCGGCGTGCGCATCGCGAGTCAGGTCCACAGCGAACCCAGTCATCAGTCCAAGGCGGTCGTCGAGCTGCCGCAGAAGCAAGCGATGGCCAAGCTGGCCGCAGGCCTCCTGCACCCGGAAATGACGGTCTATCTGGACGCCGGCACGAGCACGCTGGAAATCGTACCGTACATCGTCGCCTTGTCCGGGATGACCGTGGTCACCAACGATTTTGGCGTGGTCAATGCGCTGGCCGACGCGACGCATGTCGATGTGATTCACACCGGCGGGATGCTCGACCACCCGAACCGTTCGTGCGTCGGCGGCCTGGCGGCGGCGACCCTGCGACAACTGGCGACTGACGTGGCGTTCATGTCCACCAGTTCCTGGGATCTGCAGCGCGGCACGACAACGCCTTCGGCGTTGAAAGTTGAGGTCAAACAGGCCGCGATGCAAGCGGCATCACGCTGTGTGTTGATTACCACCAGTTCAAAATACGGCACGTTCGGCATGTACAAGATCGCCGGGCTCGAGCAGTTCGACGCGATCATCAGCGACGACGGACTGGCTCACGGCCCCGCCGAAAGCATCCGCGCCCATGGCGTCGAGTTGATGCTGGCGTCCGTCGACAAGCCGCGCTGAATTTGCCTGCACGCTCTCCTGTGCAAGCGTGGGCTTGCTCGGGAGTGCGAGTGCCGTCAAACCACTCGCTGCTGACTCACTGTGATCGCGGGCCAGCGTTGCTGCCACCCATCATGAAGCCTCGGCCCCGCCGAGGCTTTTTGTTTGCGGTCAAAAAATGATCAGTGTTAAATTTTGTTAACTGAAAAAATTACTTCACATTATTCGTTCACAGGTTCACTATCTTTAACAGATCAGAACAAACACCGTTCGAGTGCTGATGAACTTCGGCGCTCAACCCGAGGAGAGACTCATGAATAACAAGAACGTCGGCGTGATTGGTTTGGGTGCCATGGGCCTGGGCATCGCCCGCTCCCTGCTGCGCAGCGGCTTCAACGTTCATGCCTGCGACGTACGCGCAGCCGTCACTGAGCAATTCGCCAGCGAAGGCGGCGTTGCGTGTGACTCTCCGGCCGCCATGGCCGCCGCCTGCGATGTGATCATTACTGTCGTGGTCAATGCCGAGCAGACTGAAACCGTGCTGTTCGGCGAAAACGGCGCGGTCGCTGCGCTCAAGCCAGGCAGCCTGATCATCGGCTGCGCCACTGTCGCACCGACGTTCGCCATCGAGTTGGGCCAGCGCCTGACCGAGAAAGGCCTTCTCTACCTCGACGCCCCTATCTCCGGCGGCGCAGCCAAAGCCGCTGCCGGTCAGATGACCATGATGACGTCCGGCCCGGCTGACTCCTACGCCAAAGCAGACGCCATCCTCAACGGCATGGCCGGCAAGGTGTATCGCCTGGGCGACGTTCACGGCCTGGGCTCGAAAGTCAAAATCATCAATCAACTGCTGGCTGGCGTGCACATCGCTGCCAGCGCCGAAGCCATGGCGCTCGGTCTGCGTGAAGGTGTCGACGCCGATGCGTTGTACGAAGTGATCACCAACAGCGCGGGCAACTCGTGGATGTTCGAGAACCGCGTGCCGCACGTCCTGAAGGCGGACTACACGCCGCTGTCGGCCGTGGACATCTTCGTCAAGGATCTGGGCCTGGTGCTGGATACCGCGCGCGCCAGCAAATTCCCGCTGCCGCTGTCGTCCACTGCGCACCAGATGTTCATGCAGGCGTCCACCGCAGGCTTCGGTCGCGAAGACGATTCCGCGGTGATCAAGATTTTCCCGGGCATCGAATTGCCGACCGCCAAACCAGACAGCAACTGAGAGGCCGCAGATGAGCAACATGACTCCGCGCCCTCTGCTGGGCTGCATCGCCGACGACTTCACCGGCGCCACCGACCTTGCCAACATGCTGGTTCGCGGCGGCATGCGCACCGTGCAGAGCATCGGCATTCCGAGTGCAGACAGCTTGGCCGAGCTGGACGCCGACGCGATCGTGATCGCCTTGAAATCCCGGACCACGCCAGCCGCCGAGGCTGTCGACGAGTCGCTGGCCGCGCTGCAATGGCTGCGTGACCGAGGCTGCGAGCAGATCTTCTTCAAGTACTGCTCGACGTTCGACTCCACTGCCAAGGGCAACATCGGTCAGGTCAGCGAAGCGCTGCTCAACGCGCTGAACAGCGATTTCACCCTCGCTTGCCCGGCGTTCCCGGAAAACGGCCGCACCATTTTCCGAGGGCACCTGTTCGTCCAGGACCAACTGCTCAACGAATGCGGCATGCAGAACCATCCGCTGACGCCGATGACCGACGCCAATCTGGTGCGTGTCCTGCAATCGCAGACCCGACAGAAAGTCGGTCTGCTGCGTTACGACAGCATCGCCAAGGGCGTGGATGGCGTGCGTGCGCGCATCGCCGAGCTACGCGCCGAAGGTGTGGTCATGGCGATTGCCGACGCGCTCTCGGACGCCGATCTGTACACCCTCGGTGAAGCCTGCGCCGACCTGCCACTGCTCACCGGTGGTTCAGGGCTGGCGCTCGGCCTGCCGAACAATTTCCGCAAAGCCGGCAAGCTGCGCGATATCGACGCTGCTCGACTCGAGCAAGTCCAGGGCGGCGAAGTCGTACTCGCCGGCAGCGCCTCCGTCGCCACCAACGGCCAGGTTGCCGCGTGGCTCGACGCCGGGCGTCCTGCCCTGCGTATTGACCCGCTGGCGCTGGCCGATGGCAAGCCGGTGGTTGAGCAGGCACTGGCATTCGCCCGTGACGCCGGCCAGACCGTTCTGATTTACGCCACCAGCAGCCCCGAAGAAGTGAAAGCCGTACAAAAGCAGCTGGGTGTCGAACGTGCCGGCGCCATGGTTGAAGAGGCGTTGGGCAAAATCGCCCGTGGCTTGCTGGATGCCGGCGTGAAACGTTTTGTCGTCGCGGGCGGAGAGACCTCCGGCGCGGTGGTTCAAGCCTTGGGCGTCAGCCTGTTGAAGATCGGTGCGCAAATCGATCCAGGCGTTCCGGCGACGATCAGCAGTGGTCAGCAACCACTGGCACTGGCGTTGAAATCCGGCAACTTCGGTGGCCGCGACTTCTTCGATAAAGCGCTCAAGCAACTGGCCGGAGGCGCTCAATGACCACTGAAAACAAACAGCGTGAAGAAATCTGCGAGATCGGCCGCCTGCTGTTCGGTCGCGGCTACACCGTGGGCAGCGCGGGCAACATCAGCGCCCGCCTGGAAGACGGTTGGCTGATCACCCCCACCGACGCGTGCCTGGGACGTATGGACCCGGCCGCGATCGCCAAGGTCAATCTGGCCGGCGAATGGGTTTCGGGCGACAAACCGTCCAAGACCCTGGCGTTGCATCGTCAGGTGTACGACCGCAATCCCGGCGTCGGCGGCGTGGTGCATACCCACTCCACTCACCTTGTAGCGCTGACGCTGGCGGGCGTCTGGAAGCCGGACGACATTCTGCCGCCGATCACGCCGTATCAGGTGATGAAAGTCGGCCACATTCCGTTGATTTCCTATGAGCGCCCAGGCTCGCCGAAGGTCGCAGAGCAAGTGGCGAAACTGGCCAACAGCGTGCGCGGCGTCATGCTCGAGCGGCTCGGGCCGGTGGTCTGGGAAAGCTCGGTGGCCAAGGCCGCTTACGCCCTGGAAGAGCTGGAAGAAACCGCCCGGCTCTGGCTGATGAGCAACCCCAAACCCGAACCGCTGGACGCAGCGGCTCTGGAAGAACTGCGCCAGACGTTCGGCGTGAACTGGTAATCGCGACAGCGTTTTGAACGGGGCCGTTGCGACGGTTTCGACGGCCCCGGCGATGCCGGAAAACAATAAAAAAGGACACAACATGACTCCTCTACTCCTGATGATCATCGCCGGAGCCGGCATCGCTCTGTTGCTGCTTCTGGTGCTCAAGTACAAATTCCAGCCGTTCGTGGCGCTGATGCTGGTCAGCATCATCGTTGCACTGGTGGCCGGCGTTAAACCGGCCGATCTGGTCGCAACCATCGAAGGCGGCATGGGCAAAACCCTTGGCCACATCGCGATCATCATCGCGCTGGGCGCCATGATCGGACGGATCATCGAGCTCTCCGGCGGTGCAGAAGCGCTGGCCAAGACGCTGATCAACCGTTTCGGCAACAAGCGCACGCCACTGGCGCTGACCGTCGCAGGTTTCATGGTCGGGATTCCGGTGTTCTTTGAAGTCGGCGTGATCATCCTGATGCCGCTGGCCTACGGCGTAGCCCGTGCCGCGCGCAAACCCCTGCTGATCTTCGCCCTGCCGATGTGCGCAGCTCTGCTGTCGGTGCACGCGTTCCTGCCACCGCATCCGGGTGCCGTTGCCGCTGCCGGACAATTGGGCGCGGATCTGGGTCGCGTGCTGATGTTCGGCCTGCCGATCGTTGCCGTGCTGTGCTTGATCGGCTACGTGATTGCCGGACGCATGACGCGCAAGACCTACCCGATAACCGACGACATCCGCAGTGAAGTCTACGGTCCGCACATCAGTAATCAGGATCTGGTCGACTGGGCGAACAACGACTATTCCAAGACCGCCGACGCGACCCACTCCGGCAAGCAACTGGGCCTGGAAGAAAGCGCCAGCAGCCTGGCCGCTCGTTTGCCGAAAGCACCCGCTCCGGGCGCGGGCATCATCATTGCGCTGATTCTGCTGCCTATCATTCTGATCCTGCTGGGCACACTGGCGACCACCATGCTGCCTGCCGACTCCGGCCTGCGCAGTGTGCTCACCGTTCTCGGCGCACCTCTGGTTGCGCTGCTGATCGACACGCTGCTGTGTGCGTGGATTCTGGGTTCGCGCCGTGGCTGGAGCCGCAGTCAGGTCTCGGACGTGATCGGTTCGGCGCTGCCGGGCGTTGCCATGGTGATCCTGATTGCCGGCGCTGGTGGCGTGTTCGGCAAAGTGCTGGTCGATACCGGAATCGGTGCGGTGGTGTCCGAAGCGTTGCGCAACACCGGTCTGCCAGTCCTCGCGCTGGGCTTCCTGCTGACATTGCTGTTGCGCGCCGTTCAAGGCTCGACCACAGTGGCACTGGTCACGACCGCCGGTATCCTCAGTCCGCTGATCGCGACCCTGAACCTGAGCGCCAACCACATGGCTCTACTGTGCCTGGCCATGGGCGGTGGCGGCTTGGCCATGTCGCACATCAACGACGCCGGTTACTGGATGTTCACCAAGCTGGCCGGTCTGAACGTCGGTGACGGCCTGCGCACCTGGACTTTTCTGGTTACCGTACTGGGCACGCTGGGCTTCCTCATGACCTTGCTGCTCTGGCCTTTCGTCTGACGGCTCCGGCCCTTTTCAAGACAGGAGAAAAACATGCCTCGTTTCGCTGCCAACCTCAGCATGATGTATCCGCAACACGATTTTCTCGCTCGCTTTTCCGCTGCGGCCAGTGACGGTTTCGAAGGCGTGGAATACCTGTTTCCGTACGAATTCAAGGCTGAAGAAATCAAGCTGCGCCTTGAGGACTTCGGCCTGACGCAGGCGCTGTTCAACGCCCCGCCGGGGGACTTCAGCAAGGGCGAGCGCGGGATTGCATCGCTGCCGGGGCGCGAGAGCGAGTTCCGCAGCGGTTTCCAGAAAGCGCTGGAATATGCCTCGGTCCTGGGCAATGACCGGATTCACGTCATGGCGGGCCTGCTGCCAAATGAGGAGCTGCGTCAGAAGCATCACGCGGTGTATCTGGAAAACCTGAGCCACGCGGCACAGGAAGCAGCGAAGGCTGGCATTGCCGTGCTGATCGAGCCGATCAATACCCGCGACATTCCAGGCTTCTTCCTCAATCGTCAGGATCAGGGTCAGGCCATCCTCAAGGAAGTCGGGGCCGATAACCTGCTGGTGCAATTCGATTGCTATCACTGCCAGATCGTCGAGGGCGACGTGACCACCAAACTGCGTCGCGACTTTGCTGGCATCGGGCACATCCAGATCGCCGGCGTGCCGGATCGGCATGAACCGGACATCGGTGAAGTGAATTATCCGTGGCTGTTCGAAGAAATCGACCGCTTGGGCTACACCGGCTGGGTCGGCTGCGAATACCGCCCGCGCGGCGATACCAGTGAAGGGTTGCAGTGGCTGCGGGACTGGAAGGCGCGTAATCCCGGGTAATGCACCCTGCCTCCACTGTAGAAGCGAACTTGCTCGCGAAGCGTCAGATCAGACAAAATTTTTCGCCTGAAACACTGCCATCGCGAGCAAGCTCACTCCTACCTAGTTCGCGGGGTGACACAACCCGGCGACACACCACAAGCCCTGTAGAAGCGAGCTTGCTCGCGAAGTGTCAAATCAGACAGAATTTTTTCGCCTGAATCACCGCCATCGCGAGCAAGCTCACTCCCACCTAGTTCGAGGGGTGACACAACCCGGCGGGACACCGCAAGCCCTGTGGGGAGCTTGCTCGCGATGGCTGATTTCCAGACGCTGCAACTCCACAGCATGTTCCGGCCTCTTCCCGGCTGAAGCCGGTCCTACTGACGCTGTAAGTTTTTCGTAGGACCGGCTTTAGCCGGGAACCCGTCGGATATCACGCCGCTGATCGAAGAGGGCGTTAAAGAAAGCTGGCTCGCCCCCACAGGTTCCGCATTGATCAAAAATCCGCGCCCATTGCGCGCATCACCCGTTGATCACCTCTTCCTTGAACTGATCTTTCACGTAGGTGATCTCGGTCTTGCCGTGAGGGGCAGGCAGGCCATCCTCACCCAGGTTCACGAAGACCATTTTCTCAACCGTGAGAATGCTCTTTCGGGTGATCTTGTTGCGGACCTGGCAAGTCAGCGTGATCGAAGTGCGGCCAAACTCAGTGGCCGTGATGCCCAGTTCGATGATGTCACCCTGACGCGATGCGCTGACGAAGTTGATCTCGGAAATGTACTTGGTCACCACTCGCTGATTACCCAACTGGACGATGGCGTAGATCGCCGCTTCTTCGTCGATCCAGCGCAGCAGACTGCCGCCGAACAGCGTGCCGTTGGGGTTCAGGTCTTCGGGTTTCACCCACTTGCGAGTGTGAAAATTCATGGTGCTCTCCTGTCATCTGCCATTTGATGAGGAGCATAGTGCCAGCCCTCAACGTTTACCTCCATTGAGCATCGACTATGGTCTCGATTAGTCGCTCGTCATTTATCTGTGTCTCGCCCTTGGGCTGGGTCAAAGACATCGTTATACTCTGCACCGCTTCAAAGAACGGTCATCACCGCTTGATACCGTTTTTCCCGCCACCTGTCCGAGGGGCGCTGCAGCAGGTCAGACCTGTCAGGCTCGGATGGGGCGTTGTTTGCTCAAGGCTCAATGCAGCCGGGCAAGCCTTAAACGCACAACGGCGCCCATTCGCACACTACGAATGGAGACTCTTATGAGCGCTGTACTGACGCCCGCCGACTTCAACGATTACAGAGTTGCCGACATCACCCTGGCTGCCTGGGGCCGTCGCGAAACCATCATCGCTGAATCCGAAATGCCTGCCCTGATGGGCCTGCGCCGCAAATACGCCGGCGAGCAACCGCTCAAAGGCGCGAAGATCCTCGGCTGCATCCACATGACCATTCAGACCGCCGTGCTGATCGAAACCCTGGTTGCCCTGGGTGCCGAAGTACGTTGGTCTTCCTGCAACATTTTCTCGACTCAGGATCAGGCCGCTGCCGCTATCGCCGCCGCCGGTATCCCGGTTTTCGCCTGGAAGGGCGAGACCGAAGAAGAGTACGAGTGGTGCATCGAGCAGACCATCCTGAAGGACGGCAAGCCTTGGGACGCCAACATGATCCTCGACGATGGCGGTGACCTGACCGAGATCCTGCACAAGAAATACCCGGCGATGCTGGATAAAATCCACGGCGTCACCGAAGAAACCACCACCGGCGTACACCGCCTGCTGGACATGCTGGCCAAGGGCGAACTGAAGATCCCTGCGATCAACGTCAACGACTCGGTCACCAAGAGCAAGAACGACAACAAGTACGGCTGCCGTCACAGCCTGAACGACGCGATCAAGCGCGGCACCGACCACCTGCTGTCCGGCAAGCAAGCGCTGGTCATCGGCTACGGTGACGTGGGCAAGGGTTCCGCCCAGTCGCTGCGTCAGGAAGGCATGATCGTCAAAGTGACCGAAGTCGACCCGATCTGCGCCATGCAAGCCTGCATGGACGGTTTCGAGCTGGTATCGCCGTTCATCAACGGTGAGAACGACGGCACCGAAGCCAGCATCGACAAAGCGCTGCTGGGCAAGATCGACCTGATCGTGACCACCACCGGCAACGTCAACGTCTGCGACGCGAACATGCTCAAAGCGCTGAAAAAACGCGCCGTGGTCTGCAACATCGGTCACTTCGACAACGAAATCGACACGGCTTTCATGCGCAAGAACTGGGCATGGGAAGAAGTGAAGCCACAAGTGCACAAGATCCACCGCACCGGCGCTGGCGAGTTCGACCCACAGAACGACGACTACCTGATCCTGCTGGCCGAAGGCCGTCTGGTGAACCTGGGTAACGCCACCGGTCACCCAAGCCGCATCATGGACGGCTCGTTCGCCAACCAGGTGCTGGCTCAGATCTTCCTGTTCGGCCAGAAGTACGCCGACCTGAGCCCTGCTCAGAAAGCCGAACGCCTGACCGTTGAAGTTCTGCCGAAGAAACTCGACGAAGAAGTGGCCCTGGAAATGGTGCGCGGCTTCGGCGGCGTCGTGACCAAGCTGACCAAGACCCAGGCCGACTACATCGGCGTGAGCGTCGAAGGCCCGTTCAAACCGCACGCTTATCGGTACTGATAAGCCTGCTGGAGGGCGTGCCCCGTTGTGTCGGGCACGCCACTTTTGCAAGAACGACCGCAGCTTTGTAGGAGCGCGCTTGCCCGCGATTGCAGTGTGTCAGGCAAGAAAATGTTGCTGACACACCTCAATCGCGGGCAAGCGCGCTCCTACAGGGCACGCACAAGGCTTTTGAGCTTCCAAGGTTATGACTATGTCCCAAGACCGTCGCTACAGCTTCGAGTTCTTCCCTACGAAGACCGACGCTGGTCATGAAAAACTGCTTGCCACGGCCCGTACGCTGGCTGGCTACAATCCCGATTTCTTCTCCTGCACTTACGGTGCCGGGGGTTCCACGCGCGACCGCACGATCAACACCGTGCTGCAGCTGGAAAAGGAAGTGAATATTCCTGCGGCGCCGCATCTGTCGTGCGTCGGCGACAGCAAGGCCGATCTGCGCGGTTTGCTTGCGCAGTACAAGGAAGCAGGCATCAACCGCATCGTCGCCTTGCGCGGCGACCTTCCGTCCGGCATGGGCATGGCCAGCGGTGAGCTGCGTTACGCCAATGACCTGGTGAGCTTCATTCGTGAAGAAACCGGCAGCCACTTCCACATCGAAGTTGCGGCCTACCCGGAAATGCACCCGCAGGCGCGCAATTTCGAAGACGACCTGAAGAACTTCGTGCGCAAGGCCAATGCCGGTGCCGACAGTGCGATCACCCAGTACTTCTTCAATGCCGACAGCTACTTCTACTTCGTCGACCGCGTCGAGAAACTGGGCGTCAGCATTCCGGTCGTGCCGGGCATCATGCCGATCACCAACTACAGCAAGCTGGCGCGCTTCTCCGACGCCTGCGGAGCGGAAATTCCGCGCTGGATCCGCAAACAACTGGAAGCCTACGGCGATGACGCGGCGAGCATCCAGGCGTTCGGCGAGCAGGTGATTACCGAGATGTGCGATCGACTGCTGCAAGGCGGCGCGCCTGGCCTGCACTTCTATACGCTGAATCAGGCGGAACCTAGCCTGGCAATCTGGAACAACCTCAAGCTTCCTCGCTGAAACGCCGCATCCGGCTTGAGCGGCTCTCGCGATCGCGAGGCGACGCTCTGGCGGCAGGCTCTCAGCGCAATGAGGCCTGCCCGGGCACTCGGAAACAATGCTTCTATTTCGGGGTCGAGCGTCGTAATCTCGCCCAATGCCTCAGACCTTCCGACTGCTGATCGCCACCCTGCTCGCCTGCCTGAGCCTCAACGCTCTGGGCGAAAAGCTGCGTATCGTCACCGAGCCGTGGTCGCCTTACATCATCGTCGACGACCAGCATGTTTCCGGCCTGGATTACGACACCACGTCCATTGTCTTCCAGCGTCTGGGCATCGATGTTCAGTGGCAATTCCTGCCGTGGAAACGCTGCCTGATGATGCTCCAGCAAGGTGACGCCGACGGCATTCTGGATATCTTTCAGGCGAGCGAGCGCGACAACTTGCTTTACCCGGCCGAGCCCATGTCGGACGTCAATTACGTGATGTATCAGGCCAACGCCCGGCCCCATGCTTTCAATAGCCTGGACGATCTGCGCGGGCTGACCATCGGTGTGTCGCCAGGCTATTTGTACAGCCCGGAGTTCGACAGCTCGACGCTGTTCACACGCGAGCCGGCACCCAGCCACGAGGCCAACTTTGGCAAACTGATTCGCGGCCGTATCGACCTGATGGTGACTGACCGCCTCGTCGGCCAGAAAATCATCGACCAGTTGAAATTGCGCGATCAGGTGAGCCAGCTCCCCGGTGTTGTCAGCCACCGAGAGCAATTTCTTGCGTTGCGACGTAACGCTGGCATGGATTTACTGGTACAACGTTTCAGTGCCGAGTTGAAACGCTTCAAACGTGAACCCGCCTACGCGCAACTGGTAGCGCGCTATACGGGCGAGACACTGGTGGCGCCGGCAACGCAATCGGCGGCGCCACCAGCAGCCGGCATCGATAAAACCGTTGAGCAGCATGAAAGCAGCGCGTTGTGATTGCTCTGTTATACTCCGGCGTTCCCGCCAGGCTTACGCCCGGATGCTCGGTCTCACGGAAGACTTCTCGATCACGCCAGCAGCGCATTCTTCACCCAGCGCTCATGCCACGAGTTGAACTTACAGACCCCGACAGGACCGGACGGGATTGCGCTTTCTCATGCCAATCTGCGCCCGGAAGATCATCCCTATTTGGGCCCCTTGGCCCCAACTTAAGACAGGATTACTCATGTCCTTTGCTTCCCTCGGTCTCTCCGAGGCTTTAGTCAGCGCCATCGAGGCTGCTGGCTATACCCAGCCTACTCCGGTGCAACAGCGGGCTATCCCCGCCGTGTTGCAAGGCCGCGATCTGATGGTCGCCGCTCAGACAGGTACTGGTAAAACCGGTGGTTTCGCTCTTCCGATTCTGGAGCGTCTGTTCCCCGCCGGTCATCCGGACAAATCCCAGCGTCATGGCCCGCGCCAACCTCGCGTACTGGTCCTGACCCCAACGCGTGAACTCGCAGCTCAGGTTCACGACAGCTTCAAGATCTACGCCAAGAACCTCAAGTTCGTCAGTGCGTGCATTTTCGGCGGCGTCGGCATGAACCCACAGGTTCAGGCCATGGCGCGCGGCGTCGACGTGCTGGTGGCCTGCCCGGGTCGCCTGCTCGACCTGGCCGGCCAAGGCAGCGTCGATCTGTCCCACGTTGAAATTCTCGTGCTGGACGAAGCCGACCGCATGCTCGACATGGGCTTCGTTCACGACGTGAAGAAAGTCCTCGCTCGCCTGCCTGCCAAACGCCAGAACCTGCTGTTCTCTGCGACGTTCTCGGCAGACATCACGGCCCTCGCCGGCAAGCTGCTGCACAACCCGGAACGCATTGAAGTCACGCCGCCGAACACCACGGTCGAGCGTATCGAACAGCGCGTTTTCCGCCTGCCAGCCAACCACAAGCGCTCGCTGCTTGCCCACCTGATCACTCAGGGCGCATGGGAACAGGTGCTGGTGTTCACTCGCACCAAGCACGGCGCCAACCGCCTGGCCGAATACCTGGATAAACACGGCCTGAGCGCTGTGGCCATCCACGGCAATAAAAGCCAGAACGCGCGCACCAAAGCGCTGGCCGACTTCAAGGCGGGCACCGTTCGCATCATGGTCGCCACCGACATCGCGGCTCGCGGCCTGGACATCGATCAATTGCCCCACGTGGTCAACTTCGAACTGCCGAACGTTGATGAAGATTACGTGCACCGCATCGGCCGTACCGGTCGTGCCGGACGCACCGGCGAGGCGATTTCGCTGGTCGCGCCAGACGAAGAAAAGCTGCTTAAAAGCATCGAGCGCATGACCAAACAGAAGATCGCGGACGGCGATCTGATGGGCTTTGACATCACCGCCGTAGAGGCTGAAAAGCCTGAAGTGCGTGAGCGTCCGGACGTACGCAACCCGCGCAATGCTCGCGGCCCTCGGGGCGACGGCCCTAATGGCGGCGGCGGTGGCGGCGGTCGCAAGGACAAGGGTAAAGACAAGGGCAAGGAAAAGCCGGCAGCGGCAGCGTCGGGCGAGCGTCCGGCACGTCCCGCTCGTCAGCAGAAGCCTCGCCAGGGCACGCCGTCTAACGAAGCACGCCCGTCCCAGCCACCCGCACCGCGTGCTGACCGTGCGCCTGACGAGTTCCTGGATGACGAAGTCGACAACTTCGGTAATCGCGCCGACTACGTGAGTCCTTATCAGGGCAAGAATCAGCAAGGCCGCAACCGTCGTCCGGGTGCTCCGGCCACTGGCGCAGCACCTGCGCCACGCGGTCAGGCTCCGGGTCGCAGCGGTCCGCGCAATGGCGGCGCCGGTGCCGCCGCGGGTACAGGCGCGCCAGCCAAGCGTAACGGTCCTCGCAACGGTTCAGGCCGTGATGGTCAGCCGCGTCGCGACGACCAGCCACGCAACCGTCGCCCTGCGCGTGAAGATCAGGCTGCCCGTCAGGAGCCTGCGGTGAAAGGTCCTCGTGAAAACCAGAACCAGCCGAAGATCATGCACAAGGAATCCAAGGTCGACCGCTTCCCGTCGGCCGAGCTGCTTGATCAGTTGCCAAGCCGCCCACGCGGTGAAAAACCTGCCCTGCTGACCCGCAATCGCGAAGGTTAAGCCTGGCTGAAACGAAAACGCCCCGACTGGTTCGGGGCGTTTTTGTTTGTCTGTATGCGCTGCCGCCACAGCCCGGGCACGCTCAGGCTTGCGTTCAGGTGGCCGTCAAGCCTTCCGAAACGTGAGGAGCACTCACAAAAACGCCGACCCAAAGGTCGGCGTTTTTCATTGCAACAGCCCGAATTACTTGGCTTTGACGCCTTCGAACGTGATGTCCAGGGTCATGGTGTCGGACTGTGGACCCAGGTCCATCATCTTGCCGAAATCAGAACGTTTGATGGTGGTGGTACCTTCAAAGCCTGCACGGTAGCCGCCCCATGGATCCTTGCCTTCGCCCAGGAAAGTGGTCTTGACGGTGACAGGTTTGGTCACGCCGTGCAGCGTCAGGTCACCCACCACGTCAGCCGTGGTCTTGCCATCGGCGTTCTTGCCGACGTTGGTGATTTTGGTCGACACGAACTTGGCGTCCGGATAGGTCGCGACGTCCAGGAAGTCCTTGCTGCTGATGTGCTTGTTACGTTCAGCATGGTTGGTGTCAACGCTGGCGGTTTTCACGTCGATGCTGATTTTGCTGTCTTCAGGCTTGGCAGCGTCGAAGCTGAACGTACCGCTCCAGTCCTTGAACGTACCGTAGATGAAGCTGTAGCCCAGGTGGCTGATTTTGAAGTTGATGAAGGCGTGCTGACCTTCCTTGTCAATGGTGTAGTCGGCAGCCATCGCCTGACCAGCCGACAGCAGAGCGGTACCGAGGGCCAATGCAGCAAACGTCTTTTTCAACATGTGTCGTGTTCCTTCTGAGTTGAGAGTGAGCATCAGGCCTTGCGGCCAAGCATACGAACAAGGGTCGCATCACGATCGATGAAGTGATGCTTCAAAGCGGCCAGCCCATGGAGTACGGCAAAAATCACCAGGGTCCAGGCGAGGTACAAATGCACTTCACCGGCAACGTCTGCCTGGTCGGGCAGTCCGCTGATCAGCGCGGGCACTTCAAACAGGCCGAATACCGGAATCCCCACGCCTTCTGCGGTGGAAATCAGGTAACCGGCGAACATGACCAGAAACAGATCCAGATACAGGAACGCATGACCGAGTTTGGCGGCGACCCGTACGAAGCGGCTGTGATTGGCCGGTGCTGGTGGCGGCGGGCTGATGAAGCGCCAGACCACCCGAATCAACATGAACAGGAACAACGTGATCCCGATGCTTTTGTGCAGATCAGGACCCGCCTTACGCCAGGCGTCGTAATAACCCAATCCAACCATCCACAACCCCAGCGCAAACATTCCGAAAACGGTCAGTGCGACGCCCCAGTGTAGGACGATGCTGACCCAGCCGTATCGAGAAGAAGAGTTGCGTAACTGCATGCTGAATATCCTGTAAGAGCTGAGTGAAAGACTAGCGTTTTACCTATCGAAAGAAAGCGCAAAATATTGCTTTGAAATATCAGGAAATCCGATGGAAATTTCCTGTCATATTTTCTTTCGCGCTGGATTAACGCAACGTTATTCCACAAGTGCGTGGGACCGTTTGCGCGTGAACTGATCGCCCCCCGTTCAAGCACAGTACTTTTTAGCAGACGAAAAAAAGGCGCGGTAACAACCGCGCCCTTCTCATGTCAGCAAGCGCTCATCAATTCTTGCTGTCAGTGGCCGGAGCGGCCGGGGTTGCCGCCTTGGCCGGAGCCTTCTTGGCCGCGTCGGTCTTGGCCGGGGCCTTATGGGTGGCAGCCGGTTTTGCTGGCGCCTTTTTAGCAGGCTCTTTCTTGGCTGGCTCTTTTTTGGTCGCGGCCTTCTTCGCAGGCTCGACCGCCGGCTTGGCTGGCTCCACGGCAGGAGCAGGCGGCGCAACCACCGGAGCAGGTGCAGGCGCAGGAGCGGGCGCCGGTGCAGGCTCTGGCGCTTTTTCAGCCGGTTTCGGCTCGGGTTTCGACCCGCCAAACATGTTCGAGAAGAAGCCGCCGATGCCGCCGCTCTCTTTAGGCGCTGCTTCAGGTGCTTTTGGCGGCGCGACTTTCACAGGCTCGAACGACTTGCCAGCGGCCAGATCCTGCACTTGGCCGGCAGCCCGTTGACCGGTGCGCAGCGCACCTTCCAGAGTGCCCGGGTACAGGCTGTCGGTGTGTTCGCCGGCAAAGGCTACGCGCTGCAGGGGTTTTTCCCACAGACGCCAGTATTTGCTGATCTGGCCCGGACCAAAGGCCAGGTACGCGCCGCCGGTTGAAGGGTCGACGCTGGAGCGTCGGATTTCATAACCGGTGAAAGCGCCGCGAGCCTGTGGATAGAAAGCGTGCAGACGAATCAGCACCTGATCCACCAGTTGTTTGTCGCCGAACGCCTGCATGATGCGTGCGTTATCGCCCGACAGGTTGATGACCGCGTTGGCGCCGCCTTTCAGTGCAGGCTCAATCCACAGCATGCCCAGGCCCGTGTTGCTGTAGATTTCGCCGGACATGCGCGCCTTACTGTCCCACACAGGGTTCTTGAATTTGAGCATGATCTGGTCATGCCAGCCGTAGTTCGTGCTCTTGATAGCGCCCTGGTGCTGAGCATCCAGCGCCGGGGTCAGCTGAATCTTGCTCAACGCGCGCAACGGCACGGCGAGCACGACGTACTCGGCCTCGTAGCCCACCGAACCCACCTTGACGGTGACGCCGTCCTTGTCCTGGTTGATGGCCGAAACCGGCGAGTTGGTCTTGATCACTTTCAGCTGTTTGACGAATTCCTCGGCCAGCACTGCGCTGCCACCGGGCAGGCGTGCTGCACGACGGTCGCGGTCGTCGACGTTGCGATTGACCCGCGACTGCTGTGCGAAATACAGCAACGACAGGCGCGACGGTTCGTCATAGCGCGTACGAATCTGCTGATTGATGAGCTGGCGCGCCGTCGCTGGCAGACTCAGACGGTCCAGCCAGTTGGCCACGTTGATCTGGTCCAGCGCGAAAAGCGTGCTGTTGGCCGCAGGATTTTCGGGATCGGTGATCGAGCGGGCCATATCGTCCAGCGCCGCTTCGTAGCGTTTGATGGCTTCCGCGGTTGCAGGCTGTTTGGTGGCGAGATCAGCAGCCGAGAAATATTCGCCGTCGATCAGATAGCCCGGTGTGCGCACGAACTCAGGTGCAGGCACGGGTTTAATCTTGAATCGGTCCAGATACTGGTTGAGGACCGGCTGGGCCTTGGCGTTGCCGATCCACTCGCCGCCCGCCAGACCCGAACGACCACCAACCGCCGGCTTGGCCTCGAGCAGCGTGACCTGCCAGCCCTTGTTCTGCAGCTCATAAGCGGCTGTCAGGCCCGCCAGGCCGCCCCCGACGACAATCGCCGTATGCGGTTTATCAACGGCAAGCGCCGAAGCGCTGACCAGCCCAACCATCACCAGCGCACAGGCGCGCAGCCAACCAGAAAGCATTCAGCGAACTCCGGAATAAAACGGGGGGAATTGTCGGATTTTGTGTCCGATTCTTCGAAGAGCGCGAAGGATACGCCAGCCGCGAAACGCCCGCCAGCAATGTCCGTCGGGCTTGTTTGCGGCGCCAGCAGGCAGCGAAAGAATGCGCTAAAGGTTGTCCCGCTGCTGTCCATTGCATAGGCTTGCGCGATTGTTTGCCCTCGCGCCATGCGAGTCGTCACCAGGAGAATACCGATGGGCCTCAACGATCAGTGGATGCAACGTGACCTCAAGGTCCTGTGGCATCCCTGCACCCAGATGAAAGACCACGAAAACCTGCCGCTGATACCGATCAAGCGCGGTGAAGGGGTTTGGCTGGAGGACTTCGAAGGCATGCGCTATCTGGACGCCGTCAGTTCCTGGTGGGTCAACGTGTTCGGCCATGCCAATCCGCGCATCAATCAGCGCATCAAGGATCAGGTCGACCAGTTGGAGCATGTGATCCTGGCGGGCTTCAGCCATCAGCCGGTGATCGAACTGTCCGAGCGCCTCGTGGCCATGACGCCGGAAGGACTGACGCGCTGCTTTTACGCCGATAACGGGTCGTCCTGCATCGAAGTCGCGCTGAAAATGAGCTTTCACTATTGGCTCAACCGCGGCAAACCGAACAAAAAACGCTACGTCACGCTGACCAACAGTTATCACGGCGAGACCGTGGCGGCGATGTCGGTGGGCGACGTGCCGCTGTTCACTGAAACCTATAAAGCATTACTGATGGACACCATCAAGGTGCCCAGTCCCGACTGCTATCACCGTCCCGAAGGCGTGAGCTGGGAAGAACACACGCGCACGATGTTTGCGGTGATGGAGCAGACGCTCGCCGAAAACCACGAGACGGTCGCGGCAGTGATCGTCGAGCCGCTGATTCAGGGCGCAGGCGGCATGCGCATGTACGACCCGATCTACCTCAAGCTGCTGCGCGAGGCCTGTGACCGATACGGCGTACACCTGATCCACGATGAGATCGCCGTGGGCTTCGGCCGTACCGGAACGATGTTCGCCTGCGAGCAAGCCGGTATCCGCCCGGACTTCCTGTGTTTGTCCAAGGCGCTCACCGGCGGTTATCTGCCGCTGGCGGCGTGCATCACCACCGATGACGTTTACGACGCGTTTTACGATGACTACTCGACCTTGCGCGCGTTCCTGCATTCCCACAGCTACACCGGTAATCCCTTGGCGTGTGCGGCCGCACTGGCAACGCTGGATATCTTCGAGCAGGACAACGTCATCGAGAACAACAAGGCGCTCGCACAGCGCATGAAGACCGCGACGGCCCACCTGGTCGATCACCCTCATGTGGCCGAGGTGCGCCAGACGGGAATGGCCATCGCCATTGAAATGGTGCAGGACAAGGCAACCAAAACGGCGTATCCGTGGCAGGAACGTCGCGGCCTGAAAGTCTTCGAGCACGCCCTGACCCGAGGTGCGCTGCTGCGTCCACTGGGCAGCGTGGTGTATTTCCTGCCGCCGTACGTGATCACGCCGGAGCAGATCGACTTCCTCGCCGAGGTCGCCAGCGAAGGCATCGACATCGCTACGCGAAGCAGCGTGAACGTGGCCGTGAGAGAGAATTTCCACCCAGACTTTCGTGATCCGGGCTGATTGAACTACGCGACTCACTGGGCCGATGATTCCCATGCTCCGCGTGGGAACGTCGATCTGGACGCTCCGCTTCCGCCTGTGTGGCGCTGAGCGCCACGGGATGCATCACCACGCGCAGCGTGGGAACGATCAGCATCGCGAGCAAGCTCACTCCTACAATGGATCGCAGCAACAATACAATTCACTGAGAAACAACCATGAGACTGTCCCGCTTTTTCATCGATGCCCCGCTGAGCACCGGCGAGCACGAACTGCCCGAGGCCCAGGCGCATTACATCAGTCGGGTTTTGCGGATGTCCGAAGGCGATGCGGTGCAACTGTTCGACGGCTCCGGCCAGGAATTTCGCGCAACGCTGGCCGAGGTCGGTAAAAAGCGCGTGCGCGTGCAGGTCACCGAAAGTTTCGCCGGCCAGGCCGAGTCGCCCTTGCAGGTGCATCTGGGCCAAGGCTTGTCGCGGGGCGAGCGCATGGACTGGGCGATTCAGAAAGCCACTGAGCTGGGCGTGACGCAAATCACCCCGATCATCAGCGAGCGCTGCGAAGTGCGCTTGAAGGACGAACGCGCCGAAAAACGTCAGGCCCACTGGCAGCAGATCGCGATCAGCGCCTGCGAGCAGTGCGGTCGGTCGGTGGTGCCATTGGTGAACCCGCCGGTGACACTGGCGGACTGGCTCAAACACACCGAAGCGGACCTGAAGCTGGTACTGCACCCGGTTGCGGAGCCACTGACCAGCCATGAAAAACCGGCCAGCCTGGCGTTTTTGATCGGGCCTGAAGGTGGCTTGAACGACGCCGAGGTGGATCAAGCGCAAGATGCCGGCTTCCACGCCGCCCGCCTGGGCCCGCGTGTGCTGCGCACCGAAACCGCGCCAGTGGTGGCGTTGAGCATCGCGCAACAGCTGTGGGGAGATTTCTAGTTTCGGGACGGCACCGCCGCACACTTGTAGGACCCACCTACCGTGCACCCCGTAGGACCGGCTTTAGCCGGGAACCTGTCACAAATCCCATCGCGAGATTGATGGTGCGCACACCGGCCTCTTCCCGGCTGAAGCCGGTCCTACGTATTACCCGCCTACCCGCCCCCGTAGGACCGGCTTTAGCCGGGAACCTGTCACAAATCCCATCGCGAGATTGATGGTGCGCACACCGGCCTCTTCCCGGCTGAAGCCGGTCCTACGTATTACCCGCCTACCCCGCACCCCGTAGGACCGGCTTTAGCCGGGAACCTGTCACAAGTCCCATCGCGAGATTGATGGTGCGCACACCGGCCTCTTCCCGGCTGAAGCCGGTCCTACGTATTACCCGCCTACCCGCCCCCGTAGGACCGGCTTTAGCCGGGAACCTGTCACAAATTCCATCGCGAGATTGATGGTGCGCACACCGGCCTCTTCCCGGCTGAAGCCAGTCCTACGTATTACCCGCCTACCGTGCACCCCGTAGGACCGGCTTTAGCCGGGAACCTGTCAGAGGCCCCATCGCGAGATTGATGGTGCGCACACCAGCCTATTCCCGGCTGAAGCCGGTCAAACCCACACCTACAGGGTCGCGTTGTCATCAATCCGGCAGTTCCGATATCCGCCGCCGCGCTTTTGCAGGTTCCGGGCGGGCGCAGGGCAGAAACTCGCCGCGCCCAGGTTCACCTGACGCACTGCCGTCCCACACGCATTCCCCTCGGGCGAAGGTCATCGCAGGCCAGGCACTCAAACGCATACCCTCATACGGGGTGTAATCGACGTTATGGTGCAGCCGCTCGTTGGTCAGCTCGACGTCAAGATCCTCATCCCAGATCACCAGGTCCGCATCGGCGCCAATGGCGATGCTGCCTTTGCGCGGATACAACCCATAAAGCCGCGCGGCATTGGTGGCCGTCAGGGCAACAAACGCCTGCGGGCTGATCCGCCCCTTGCGAACCCCTTCCGACCACAACAGCGCCATGCGCGTTTCGATTCCCGGAATGCCGTTGGCAACCTCGGAAAATGGCGGCGCATCGCCGTGGGCGCGCTTGCCGTCTTGGCCCTCGTAGCGAAATGGCGCGTGATCTGACGAGAACACTTCAAACGAGCCATTCTGCAGACCGTCCCAGATCACCTGCTGGTTTGCCGAATCGCGAGGCGGCGGGCTGCAGATGCATTTCGCGCCCTCGAAACTGTCGTCGCAGCCGAGCGAATCCGCTGTCAGAAACAGATACTGCGGGCACGTCTCGCCATAAACCTTCAGCCCTTGGCTTTGGGCCCAGCGAATCTGCTCGATCGCCTCACGCCCGGAAACATGGACGATCAGGATCGGCACATCGACAAGCTCGGCCAGTGCAATGGCACGATGGGTGGCTTCGCGTTCGACCAGCATCGGCCGTGACGTGGCGTGATAGCGAGGGGCGCTATGCCCGGCGGCCAGCAATCGTTCGGTCAGCCAGGCAATGCAATCGCTGTTTTCTGCGTGGAGCATCACCATCGCGCCTTCGGCTCGCGCTACCGAGAGCGTTTCCAGGATCTCCCTGTCATTGAGCTTCAGCGCGTCGTAGGTCATGTAAATCTTGAACGAGGTGTACCCCTCGGCGATCAGTTCGGGCAGTTCGCGGCGCAACACGTCTTCGGTGGGATCGGTGACGATCAGGTGAAACGCATAGTCGATCAGCGCCCGGCCATCGGCGCGTCGGTGATAATCCTCCACCGCTGCACGCAGGCTCTGCCCCTTTTGCTGGCAGGCAAAAGGAATGACCGTTGTGGTCCCGCCGCACATGGCGGAGCGGGTACCGCTTTCGAAATCATCGGCCATGACTGAGCCATCACCGGTCGGCTGATCAAGGTGGACGTGGCTGTCCACGCCACCTGGCGTCACGGTCCGACCGCCAGCATCGACTTCCCGCGAGGCGCCTTGCAACGCGAGCCCCAGCGCGGCAATGCGGCCGTCACGCACGCCGATGTCGCACAAAAAGCTGTCTGCGGCGGTGACCACGTTGGCATTGCGGATGATCAGATCGAAAGCCTGCATGTCGTGTTCCCCTCAGGCGCGTGCCAGCCAGGCCTTGGCAATTTCTTCCCGAGTGGTGAACCAGACGCCCTCGTGGGCCTGGGCGTACTCGATGAATCGCTTGATCGCGCGCACGCGCCCCGGGCGTCCGACCATGCGGGGATGCAGTCCGATGGACATCATCCGCAGCCCGTCGGCGGCCTCTTCGTACAGCACGTCGAAACTTTCCTGCATGTATTCGAGGAAATCGGAAGCCTGGGACAATCCCGGAGAATTCCAGTAGCGGAAGTCGTTGACGTCGCTGGTGTATGGCACCACCAGATGCTGCTTGCCTTCGACTTCGACGAAATACGGAACATCGTCGTTATAGGCATCGGAGTCATACAGAAAGCCGCCCTCCTCAGCCACCAGCCGCCGTGTGTGAACGCTGGCGCCGTAACGGCAGTACCAACCCACCGGACGCTTGCCGCACGTCCGCTCGAACGACTCGATCGCCAGCCGAATGTGCTCGCGTTCCTCGGCCTCGCTCAGGCGGAACACCTCCTCCCAGCGGTAACCGTGACTGCAGATTTCGTGGCCCAGTTCGACCGCTGCTCTGGCGACGTCAGGGTTCTGTTCGAACGCGACGGCGCAGGCATGAAAGGTCGCCGGGACGTTGGCCTGTTTCAGGATGTCGAGGATGCGCCAGATACCGACGCGGGCGCCGTATTCGTACATCGATTCCATCGCCAGATTGCGCACGCCTTCGGGAAACTGATAGCTGCCCCATTCGGTCATGCTCTCCTGATCAGCGTCGCCCATGGCGAGCGAGCGTTCAGAGCCTTCTTCGTAGTTGATGACGAAATTGACGGCCAGACGCGCACCATTAGGCCAGGTGCCACGTGGCCGTTGCCGGCCATAGCCGATCAGATTGCGAAGGGGTAGCGCCATAGAACCAGTCTCCTGCAACGTTCGAACAGCCCGTAAAAGTGCCGAGCCCCAGGCTCAGCAATCGATATTTTTCAGTGCATCGTGATCAGGGCCGTCGAGGTTCTGGCCGTTGCGAAAGGCCAACCCCATGGCCAGCGTCTGCGCAATGCAAAATGCTGCGGTAAGCGAGCGGAAGCCCAGCAGCTCGGCGTCGTTGACCTCGATCATTACCGACGCTTTCTGTCCGACAGGGCTCAGGATGCTGTCAGTGATCGCCACGATCGGCGTGCCCGCGGCGACTGCCTGCTGGCAGGCATCGATGGTTTCCTGCGCGTAGGGTGGAAAACTCACCGCCACCAACACGTCATCGCCATGCAGCGCGCCCACCTGTTCGCGCAGGCTGCCGCCCAGACCGCTGATGTGTACGGCGCGGCGTCCTACACGGCTGAGGGCGTAGCTGAGATAGGCCGCCATGGGAAACGAGCGACGCATGCCGACCACAAAGGTGGTGCGCGCCTCTTGCAACAGACCGATGGCTTTCTCGATGGCCTGAACCTGTTCGCCCTCGGCCAGATGCTCAAGGGAAACGATGTTGGCGCGGCTGAACGCGCCAAGCATCGCGCCGACATCGGTGGGGTCATCCAGCAGCTGCTCGCCCCGGTAGTGGCGAATTCGCTCTTTGAAACTGCCTTGCCCGGCCTGCTGCAACGGCTGCTTGAACAGCCGCTGCAGGTCGCTGAAACCACCGAACCCCAGCGCCTGCGCCAGTCGTATGAAGGCCGATGAAGGAATGCCGGAGATTTTTGCCAGCGCAGCCACGGTGTTCAACGCAACGTCGTGAGGGTGTTCGTTCAGGTAATGAGCGGCATCACGCTGACGCGCAGTCAGGCGTTCCTGATGTTCGACGATGGCAGAACGCAGCTCAGCCAGGGTTTGAGGTACAGGCATAAAATCGCTCGATAAATTCAGGATGGACGCAGTTCCGAGATTGCCTGGGCCAGATGCGCCACCAGACGATTCAACTCATCGACGCTGTTGTAATGGGCAATCGATACGCGAACCACGCCGCCGTAGGGGGTCAGGCCCAGCTGTTCGATCAGGCGTCGAGCGTAGAAGTCACCGAAGCGGATGCCCATGCGGTGGTCATCGACACGACGCACGATGGCTTCGGACTGCACGCCTTCGACGACAAAGCTGATCGTCGGTACGCGATCGCCATGGTTCACACGGGATTTCCCGATGATTCGTACGCCCGGTGTCTCCCGAAGAAACGCCAGCAATGTCTCGGCGAGCAGGTCTTCCTGCGCTTCGAAAGCGTCGAAGGCTGCCTGCATCAGTTGACGCGGTGTGCCGGCGGCGCCGAGCCGCTGGCCAATGTCGATCAGGTAGTCGCTGATGCCGATGCAGCCGTAGGACAGCTCGTAGTTCAGGTTGCCCGGCTGCAGTTTGTACGGGATGACGTCCTGGCCAATGAAGAAGTGGTTCAGGCTCGGCAACTCCAGCAACGCTTCGCGCTTGCCCCACAGGACCGCGAAATGCGGGCCGAAGGTCTTGTAGAAACTGAAGACGTAGTAATCCGCGCCGCTGGCTTGAACATCGACCAGTCGGTGAGGCGCATAGGCCACCGCATCGACACACAATTTGCCGCCCACCCCATGCACCCTGCGCGCGACTTCGGCGACCGGATTGACGCTGCCAAGAATGTTCGACGCGTGGGTCATGGCGACGTAGCGGGTGTTGTCATTGAGGAGGCTGTCCAGGTCGTTCAACTCCAGCTCCATGCTGTGCGGGTCGACTTCCCACACTCGCAGGGTGGCGCCGCGCGCTTCGCAGAGGCGTACCCAAGGGCCGATGTTCGCTTCGTGGTCGCAGTTGGTGACGACGATCTCATCGCCTGGCTGGATGGACGGCGCAACGGCGCGGCAGAGGATCTGCAGCAGGTGCGTGGTCGAGCCGCCCATCACGCACTCTTCCGGATAACGCGCATTGATCAGTTGCGCCACCGACTCACGCGCCGCCATCACCCGCGCGCCGGCGTCCACTGATTCGCTGTAGGAGGCGCCCAGTTGCACGGCGCTGTTAAGCAGGTAGTCGCTGATGCGATCGGCCACCGGCTTGAGCACGGCCGACCCGCCCGCGTTGTCCAGATACGCGTAACCGCTGCTCAGTGCGGGAAATTGGCTGCGAACGTAATCGATGTCCAAGGCATTCAAGGCAGTGCTCTCCAAAGTCTGTTCAGTGATGCAGGATGGCCTGCAAAAACGCACGGGTTCTGGGCTCTTGCGGGGCCGTGAAGAAGTCGTGCGGGTTGTTCTGTTCGATGATTCGCCCGTTCTCCATGAAGATCACCCGGTCGGCGACCTTGCGCGCAAAACCCATTTCATGGGTGACCACGACCATCGTCACGCCAGAGCGGGCCAGGTTCTGCATCACGTCCAGCACTTCGCCGACCATTTCCGGATCAAGTGCCGATGTGGGTTCGTCGAACAGAATCACGCGCGGCTCCATCGCCATGGTGCGAGCAATGGCAACGCGCTGCTGTTGCCCGCCGGACAACTGCCCAGGGTATTTCTCGGCGTGAGCGCCCATGCCGACTTTCTCCAGCAGCAAGCGGGCGCGCTCGTTGGCGTCACGCCGCGACATGCCCCGCACGCGCACAGGCGCCAGCGCGACGTTGGCCAACACGGTGAGGTGCGGATACAGGTTGAAGTTCTGAAAGACCATGCCGACTTCACAGCGGATGCTTGCCAGCTTCGGGCCGTTTTCAACCCGCTGGCTGGCCACGCGAATGTCACCCTGCTGATATTCCTCCAGCAGGTTGATGCAGCGGATCAGCGTCGACTTGCCTGAGCCCGACGGTCCGAGAATCACCACCACTTCGCCCTGATCCACGGTCAGGTTGATGTCGCTGAGCGCCTGAAACGGCCCGTAAAACTTATCCACGCGCTCGATTTCAATCACGGTACTCATGAGTTTTTCCTCCCGGCGCCATTTCGGCGCTCGTTCCAGCTCACCAGTTGCACCAGCGGCAACAGCAACAGCAGGTACATGACCGCAGCGCCCACCAGCGGAGTCGGATTGGCCGCCAGCGCCTGAGCCTGCGTGGCTTGCTTGAGCAGATCGGGCATCGCCACCACTGAGGCCAGCGCGGTGTCTTTCATCACGTTGATGCAGTTGCTGGTCATTGGCGGCATGACGATGCGCATCGCCTGAGGCAGGATGATGTCGCGCATGGTGTTGAAGAAGCTCATGCCTTGCGACGCAGACGCTTCGAACTGGCCCTTGGGAATGGCCTCGATGCCGGAACGGAAAATCTCGGCCGAGTAAGCGCAGGAGACCAATGACAGGGCTGCGGTCGCTGCGGCGAACGACGAGAGGCGAATGCCCACGAAGGGCAGCGCGTAGTAGATCAGCACCAGCAGAACCAGCAGCGGAATGGAGCGCAACACGTCGATGTACACACGCGCCAGAAAGCGGATCGGCGCGTATGAATAAAGCCGCAGCATCGCCAGCATCAGGCCGCCCACGAGGCCGAGCAAGATGCTGACCACGCCCAGCATCACTGTCACGCCCAGGCCGCGCAGCATCAGTGGCAGCGCGTCGACGAACACGCTCCAGTTGAAGAAAGTCTGTAACAACTCCATTGCGATTCCTTGATGGCGGGCAGCGGCCGGGACAGGCAGGTTCGATCAAGCGTTACTTGAGGACGTCGACCACCTTGACGGTGCTCGACTCGGGATCCGCGTCAGCACCGAACCATTTCTTGTGCAGGCCGGCGATCACACCCTCCTTCTTCATCGCAGTGATGATGTCGTTGACCTGCGTGGCGGATGCCCAGCCCTTGGCGTGCATCAACGAGTACTTTTCGCCGGTAGGAATACGCGCAACCACTTTGTACTGCGGCTTGTCCTTGATGTAGTACAGCACCGCCGGGATGTCGCTAACATAGCCGTCCATGCGCCCCGAAGCGAGGTCGAGCATCGCCGGAGACAACCCTTCGTAGCGTGAGACTTCCTTGAACTTGTACTCGGCCTGATGGGCGTTCACCCACATGTCGCCGGTGGAACCGGTGTCGACGCCGACCACCTTGCCATCCATGTCCTTGAGCCCGGTGATGCCCGACTTGGCCAGCACGGACAAGGACTGGTCACTGTCGTAGTACGGCTGAGCGAAACCGACGGATTCGAGGCGTTTAGGCGTGATAGTGATCGAGGAGATGGCGATGTCTGCACGTTTGGACTGAACGGCACTGAACAGGCCGTTGAATGGAATGTTGACGAATTCCACGGTCTTGCCAGCGCGCTTGGCGACTTCCTTCACGACATCGACTTCGAAGCCGACGATCTCGCCTTTGGCGTCCTGGAATTCCCAGGGCACGTTGCCGACGTTGGCGCCCACAGTCCAGTCGGCGGCCCACGTGGAGGCGGAAAATGCGGTTGCCACGGCCATGCTCAAGAGTACTTTCACATTCATGTCTTGCTCCCCGATTAATCAGTCAGTCCAAGAAGGCCGCCATACCACCTGAGCAGGCGATTCGAGGATCAGACTAGGATGACGAATCAAATAATTCAAGAAATAAAATTAATGAATTAAATGCTTCAATCAGGTGCGAAATCCTTCTGATTTGGTGCGCGGTCGGAGCGCATGCGGGCCGGGGATTGGACAGAAAATGAGCAGTTAACGGCAGGGTCAGGTGCACTGAAGCAGAGCATTCAATCACAAGGTTTTGACTGCGCCTGACAGCTCTTCAAGTGAGGTGCAGGAGCGCGTTTGCCCGCCACGGGGTCAGTTCAAAGGCTTCGATGTAACTGACCTGCCGCAGTCGCGGGCAAGCGCGGGTTTACAGGTGCATGGCCGGTCCGGGCAAGCGTTTGTCAGAGTACATACGCGGTGATCGCCACGAAATGCAGCAAGCTTCCGGCGATCACGAACAGGTGCCAGATGCCGTGGGCATGGCGCAGCCGATGATCCAGCGCGAAGAAAATGATGCCGACGGTGTAGAACACGCCGCCCAGCGCCAGCCAGGTAAAACCGGCCGTTCCCAGCGCGGCCATCAATGGCTTGACTGCCACAAGCACGATCCAGCCCATCACGGCGTAGATGACGATGGACATCACCCGCGCCTCAGATCGCGGCTTGATCTCCTGAAGCACACCGATCACCGCCAGGCCCCAGACGATGCCGAACAGCGTCCATCCCCACGGCCCGCGCAGGGTGACCAGACAGAACGGGGTGTAGCTTCCGGCAATCAGCAGATAGATCGAAAAATGATCGACCTTCTGCATGATCGCTTTCGCCCGCCCACGGACGCTGTGGTAAACCGTCGAGGCGCTGTACAACAGCACCAGCGCCACGCCGTAAACCGCGACGCTGACGATCTTCCACACATCACCGGCCAGGCTTGCGATCACCAGCAACCACACTGCGCCGATGGACGCCAGGACCGCACCCACCAGGTGGGTCCAGGCGTTGAATTTTTCTCCGTAGTACATCCGCAAACCACCTCTCTCAATGCACAACACCCGACAAGGCTCCAGCTTATGACGCCAAAGCGCAATGCATGTGCCAGTGTGAATGAGAATTTCATGCAGCCAGCGGCGCACGACTTCGGCACAATCGGACGCTGAACAACAAGATCAGTCTCAGGACAACGGCATGCAGATCGACGAAGAACTGACCCTCAAGAAGCTGGAAATCTTCCTGGCGTTCATGCGCACCGGTAACCTGGCTCGCGCTGCGGCCGAGCTTCAGACCAGCACGGTCAGCGTGCACCGGGCGATTCACTCGCTGGAAAGTGCGCTGCGTTGTCCGCTGTTCAAACATGAGGGGCGCAACCTGACGCCGATGGAAAGCGCGTATGTGCTCGAAGAGCGTGCGCAGAAACTGGTGCAGGAAGTGCTGAGCACGGTGGAACAGACCCGCGAGGCAGCAGGTTTTTCAGCCGCGCGCTTCAAGCTGGGAGCGTTGTATTCGCTGACCGTCAAAACCGTTCCGCAACTGATCATGGGTTTGAAGATCCGCCGCAGTGAGCTGAATATCGACCTGATCCTGGGCTCCAACATCGACCTGTTCTACAAGCTCAAGAACATGGAAGTCGATGCGATTCTGGTGTCGCTCAACGAGAGCGTGCACGATCCGGACTGCGAGCAGCTGCCGCTGTTTTCCGATGACATTTTCCTCGCCACGCCCGCTGACTCGCCGTTTGCCCATCAGAGCGAAGTCGATCTGAGCGATTTGCGCGAGGCGACGTTCATCACGCTGACGCAAGGCTTCGCAACCCATCGCGACGGGGCGATGGTGTTTCAGCAGGCCGGGTTCGAGCCAAAAGTGGCGATGCAGGTCAATGACATCTTCACGCTGCTGAGCATGGTCAGTTCAGGGGTGGGTTATGCGCTACTGCCCGGCAGGATTGCGGCGGTTTATGAGAACCGCGTGCGGCTGATTCCGCTGCAATCGCGCTACCGTATGCAGCAGCACATCGGTCTGGTATTTCTCAAGGCTCGCGAACGCGATCCGAATCTGCTGGCGTTGCTGGCGGAATGCCGAATGTATTCGAATCGGTTGATCGAGGGGTAATCCCTCTACTGCTCGACCTTCCCATCTGTGGGAACGAGCCAGCTGGCAAGTGCACAGGCCTGTTCGCAAGCAAGCTCAGTCCCACAAAAAGCATTCCCGCCTTCAGCCAAGTATCCCTCGCACGATGAAATACAGCAGCGACGGCCCGAGCAGACAACCCAACCCCGTGTGGAACGTTGCAGTCAGCGCGCCGTAAGGCACCAGCCGCCGATCCGTTGCCGCAAGCCCTGCGGTCACGCCACTGACGGTACCGGCCAGGCCCCCGAAGACCATCGCCGAGCGAGGGTTGTCCAGTCCCATCCAGCGTGCAGCCATCGGCGTGCCAACCATGACCAGAATCGCTTTGATCAAGCCCGTCGCAATCGACAGCGCCATCACATCGGACGATGCGCCCAACGCCGCCCCCGTTACCGGACCGACGATATACGTCACGGCGCCCGCGCCGATGGTGGTGATGCTCACCGCGTCCCGATAACCGAAGGCATAGGCCACGCACGACCCCACGATGAAGGGCATCACGGTGCCGAGAAACAGCGAGAACGCGCCGATCAAGCCCGCTTTTTTCGCTTCGGTCGCCTGGACTTCGAAGGCCGTGGCGACGATGGCAAAGTCACGCAGCATGGCGCCGCCCATCAAACCGATGCCCGAGAACAACGCCAGATCCGCCAGCCCTTTCTGGCCGCCGGTCATCACCCCACCGACCCACGCCAGCACCAGTCCGATGACGATGGCGATGGCCGAACCGTGGATGCGCCCGAACGTCAGGCGCCTGGACAGCACGACGGAAATCCACATCACGACGCCGACCACGGCAAACGCAGTCACCAGGCCTTGGCTGATCAGGTCTTTCTGAATGAGCTCCCACATATCAGCGGCCTCCTGCCGGGGAAACGGTTGCAGCGGCATTCGGCGCGATCACCGAGTCATGGTCTGCGTCTCCTTCTCTGGGCAGCGGCTCGCCTTTGTTGATCCGGCTGATGATGGCGATCGTGCAACCGCAGACCAGCACCGAACCGATGGCAGCGATCACGGCGATGGGGCCACCCTTGAGCGCAGTGACGACGTTTTGCTGGGCGGCCATCGCGACCACGACAGGGATGTACATCGCGCCCCAGAAGCCGACGCCCATCTCGCAGCCTTCGCTCATGCCGCCACGTTTTTGCATGTACAACCGGGCGCAGATCAGCAGGATCATCGCGATCCCGACGCCGCCCACGTTGGATTTGACGCCCAGCAGCACACCGAGCAGGTCACCGAGAATCACCCCCGCAAGGGTGCAGATAGCGAGTAACGCGACACCATAAATAATCATTGTTGTTATCCTCAAATTGCATCGTCGAAGTTGTTGTTTTTGTGTTCCTTCGAAAGCAGCAGTCGGTTTATGGGTGGCGACTTTCCTCCTCTCGCGACAGTGCGCTCAGCGTATCCAGCCGGGCGCCCTGGAAGGCGACTGCGGATCCTTGTTCGAAAACCTTGCGCGCCAGCCCCGTGAGCACGGTGCCGGGCGGCAATTCGATGTGCAGCCGCGCGCCACGCTCGTAGGCGGTCTGCACGGTGCTGCGCCAGTCGATGACCCGGCACATGTTGAATGCCAGGTCGTCACGCAGTTTTTCAGCCGTATAAACCGGGCGTGCAGTGCTGCCGCTGAGGTACTTGAGCGTCGGCGTCTGGACACACACCTGCGCGAACGCTTCAGCCAGGGAGTGGGCCGACGCCGTCAACAGCTCGCAGTGGGAAGGCACGCTGACCGCCAGCCGTTTCGCCGCCGCAGCGCCTTGCGCCTTCGCCAGTGCCGCGACATGCGCCATCGCCTCATCGCTGCCCGCAATGACGAACTGGTTATCGGCATTGATGTTGGCCAGAAACACCGGCGAACGTGCACCGTGAACCTGCTGAATCATCCCCTCGACCACGCTCTGCTCGAGCCCGATCAATGCAGTCATGCCGTAGCCCTGCGGATAAGCGTTCTGCATGAGTTCGCCGCGCAGAGCGACCAATCGCACAGCGTCGGAAAGCGTCAGCGCGCCCGCCACCACGGCGGCTGGATAGGCTCCGATGGACAACCCAGCCACAAAATCGGGCGTATGGCCTCGTGTCATCAGCAGCCGCGCGCAGGCGACGCCGGCAATCACCAGGCACAGCTGAACGGAACGGGTCGAGCGCAACGCGTCGGCGGTATCGAGCGCAAGGACGTCTTCGTTCAGCGCATCGCTGGCCTCACGCAGGCATTCGCCGACCAGCGCGTCGTCCGGCAGCGCATGCAGCATGCCCGCCTGCTGCGCGCCTTGGCCGGGAAACGCCCAAAAGGTGCTCATGCTGCTCGCTCCTCAGGCAACCAAGGATTGCTGACCAGCCGTGCACCATCGTCAGCCTTGAGCAGGACCTGCCGCGACGAGCCGGCCCACTCACGTAATGCCACAGCGCCAGAAGGCGTCTGCAATTGCAGATCGATCCGGCAGTCAGCAGCCGCCAGCGCATTGCTGAGCCGGGCAGCACGTTCACGCGTGAAAAACTCTGGCGCTCGCAGAATCAGGTCCAGATCGCTGTCCTGATGCAGCACCGGCACGCCCGTCGCCAGTTGGAAACCGGCACTGCCGGTCACACCCCACGGGAGCTGCAGCGCATTCATCAGGCCGTGGATCTGCCGCAATGCGCTCAGCGCAGGCCCGTCGCCGGGGTCGGCGCAGACGTCTGTGAGCTGCTCCGGGATGACGCGACGGGTGATGTCAGCGCTGGGCATTTGAGTGGCGAAACGCTGCTCGCGAACACGACCGCGCACACCGACCGCAATCCACCCCGCCGCCACTTGCGCCCGCCTTACCACCACCGGATGTCCCTGCTCGATGACGTCGAACAACCAGGCAGGCGCATCGGCTGGCAACGCGGCCACCGACAAGCCCCACAACAGATCGTGAGGCCGAACGGGCGCCGGGGCATTCATTACCACTGGGCCCGAAGCAGTTGGCGAACCTTTTGCGAGGCCGCACGGTTCGGCGCGCCCAGACGCCCGCTCAGATCATTGCTGCCATTCTGAGCATCCTTGATCGCAGCAATCAGGCAGTCCTGAACCGCCGACAGATCCGCCGCCGAGGGCTGTTCGATATGCTCGACCGAAAGCGTTTCCCAGAGCAGCCCAAGGCTGGCATAGCTGTCGATGTCGTAGGCCATCGGGGGCACGCTGGCGGCCAGTTTTTCCAGCTCCTCGATGCTGCGCAGCGTCACCCGCGCCGCCGAAGCCTTGCCCATGGCATGCACCATCACGCCCGGATCCCGAAGCGCGATCAGACGATTAGCCTGATACCCGTGTGCAAGAAAAGCACCGGACATTGCCTTGCCGACCAGCAGCCCGATGACCGGATGCCCCGCCAACCGCGCCCGTGCGTAAGCGTCCACTGCGCCGGCCAGGGCTTGATGGATGCCCAGCGCCTCCTCGCGACGACCGTAAGCCTGACTCGGAACATCGATGATTGCGACCAGCGCCCGCTTGTCATCGCGATCGAGGTCAAGCTCGATCGCGCTGTCTACGGCCTGCGCCAGACCCCAGCCTTCAAGCAGCCCCACCTCGCCGTTGCGCGCCCTTGGAAACGGGTTGTCAGGATCAGCGACCACCGACAGAAAACGCGCCGGCCGACCGCCAAGCGTCCCGTCGGCGGCCTTCACGGATGCCGGGAGGCCCGAGACCTGCGCTGAGCCTGCGCTCAAGGCATTGAACCAGTTCAATCCGCGGGTGGATACGCTCATGGTTGCTCTCCTTGATAGAGACTGCGAACGGCAGCGGGATCGATTTGCGCCGTGGTGTCCAGCCCGCCAAGACGCTCCAGAAACAGCGCGTACCGGCTGCTGCGCTCGTGCTCGGGCCTGCCTTGGCGCAACAGGTCCTTGATCTGCTGCGAAATGGCAACAGTGTCGTCGGCGACATAGGCGTCCACCAGACCGCTGGCGAAACGTTGTTCTCCGCCCGTCAGGCTCCAGATGAATGGCCGGTCACGGGAGTCGTACTCTTCAATGCCCGCCTCCTGCTCGATCACTTGCGGGCCGTTCAACCCCAGCCGCGCTTCCTGGGTCACGACCAGATAACTGCATAAGCCTGCTGCGATCGACATTCCGCCGAAGCAACCGACACTGCCTGCGACGACGCCGATGACCGGTTGATGACGCCGCAGATCGACGATGGCGGCATGGATTTCAGCAATGGCCGCCAGCCCGAGGTTGGCTTCCTGCAAACGTACGCCGCCGGTTTCCAGCAAAAGAATCGCTGCCGTTGGAATGCCCTTGCGATTGTCTTCGGCTGCCAGCTCCAGCGCGCCCGCCATTTTGGCGCCGCCGACTTCACCCATGCTGCCGCCCTGAAAACCTCCTTCGATCGCGCAGACAACCACGGGCTTGCCGGCAATCGAACCTTTGGCGATGACAACGCCGTCATCGGACTGAGGCACGACGCCCTGTTTCGCGAGCCAGGGCGAAACCAGCCGCTCGAACGGGTCGATCAGTTCACGAAAGCTGCCCTCGTCCAGCAACGCGCGGGCACGCTGACGTGCGCCCAGTTCGACGAAGCTGTGCTGCTTCAACAGGCGAGCGCTGTCAGTCATGGCCCACCTCCTCAAAACCCTGCTCCAGCCGCAGCCGGACAACGCCGGGCGTTGCGCCGAAATCGTGAATATCGATGCTCAGTGCCGGCGGTGTCTGGCCGTCGAACATGCGCTGAAACAGATGCTCCCAGCGTGCCGAACTGCCGTTCACCGAGGTCATGACCTGGATGCTCAGCTTGCCGGGCACGCCAGGTTCCAGCAGCACTTCCAGGTCGCCCGACCCCACACAGCCCACCAGCGCACGTCCGCGCGGCGGCTGACCGGCGGGAAATTCAAAAGACAAGGTTTCCATGATCAGACGTTCCTCTTTTCATTGCCGAGCGCAGGCTCGAGGCAATCGATGAACAGACAGGCAGCGAGCAGATCCGCAGCGCCACCCGGTGACGCATTCAGACGCAGCAGTTGCTGATCCAGCTCATGCAGCGCCCGACGCCCGCTGAGGGTCGCGCTGCCACCGGCGTCCAGAACGCGCTGAGCGCCTTGCTGCATGGTCTGCAGCCCTTGCTCGCCAGCGCGATACAGCACGCAGGTGTCGGACAGTTCGGTCATGATCGCGAGCAGCGCATCGAGCCTCGCATTCTGCTCGCCAGACTGTCTGGCGCGGCTGCGCTTGAGCTGCACAAGTCCCGATTGGGTGACAGCGGGGAACCCCATTTGCGCCTGTTCGCGCGCGCCCATTGCGCCATATTTGCGTGCCACTTGCGCACCATGGCTTTGCGTGTGCGAAGACGCGTGGCGGTCTTCGATCAACGCCAGACATCCGGCTCGCAGGCCGAGTCCGGCAGGCGAAAGATCGTCAGGATCCAGCGCCGCCGCAGTCACCAACAGGCCCAGTGCCCAGATCGCACCGCGATGGGTGTTCACGCCATTGGTGGTGCGCATCATCGCTGCCTCGCCTTCGCGACCGATACGACCGATGGCTTCACGCAGCGGCTGGCCGATCTCGCCGATCGAGAGGGCGGCCTCGGCCATTTCCTTGAATGCCGGCCAGAGCGCCAGCGCTGAGGCGTGCATCAGACCGAGGTGCAGATCGTGATGCGCGCCGCTGCTGCGCCTGTCCACCAGGGCGGGTTTGGGCGACAGGTCGGCCTCATCGATGAGGGCTTCGACGGCCAGGTCCGCCAGGCTTTCAGCCAAAGAAACGGTATGCGGTGCTGCATCGAAAGATACGTTGAATGCGTGCATCACCAACTCCTGAATTTCGCGGGCGGGTTGTACAAACCACCGGACCATTCCACCAACTCGGCAATGCTCTTGGCGGCCAACAGCTCGCGGCTGGCGTCGGTGCGACGGATACCCAAGTCTTCCGGCAGCGCGATAAGGCCTTCACGACGCATGCGGGCAGTGTCTTTCGGATCATGTCTGAGCCCGATCGACGTCACGCCGGCCACGGCGGCGATCATCGCCTGACGCTCTTGCAGACTGCGCGCCTTGTACAGGTAAGCGATGCCTTCTTCGGTGAGCAAATGGGTGACGTCGTCGCCGTAGATCATGATGGGCGCCAGCGGCATGCCGCTTTTTTTCGCGACCTCAACGGCATCCAGCGTCTCGACGAAGGTCGGTTTGCCGCCCTCCTGGAAGGTTTCGACCATTTGCACGACGAGCTTTTTGCCGCGCTCAAGGTAGGCATCCGGCCCGTCGCCGCTCAGCTGGCGCATGTCCAGCCAGGCAGGCGTGCCGTGACGTCGACCGCGAGGGTCGTGGCCCATGTTCGGCGCGCCGCCAAAACCGGCAAGCCGCCCGCGCGTGACCGTCGAGGAATGCCCGTCGCCGTCGACTTGCAGCGTCGCGCCGATGAACAGGTCCACGGCGTACTGACCGGCGAGCTGACACATCATCCGGTTCGAGCGCATGGAGCCGTCGTGGCCGGTGAAGAACACGTCAGGCCGGGCGGCGATATAGTTTTCCATGCCCAGTTCGGTGCCAAAGCAATGCACACTTTCGACCCAGCCGCTTTCAATGGCCGGAATCAGCGTCGGATGTGGGTTGAGCGTCCAGTTGCGGCAGATCTTGCCCTTCAACCCCAGCGATTCGCCGTAGGTCGGCAGAATCAGCTCGATCGCGGCAGTATTGAAACCGATGCCGTGGTTGAGCGACTGGACGTTGTGTTTTTCGTAGATGCCGCGGATGGCCATCATCGCCATCAGCACGTGGACGGGTTTGATGTGACGAGGGTCGCGGGTGAACAACGGCTCGATATAGAACGGCTTGTCGGCCACCACCACGAAATCGACCCACGAGGCAGGGATGTCGACGCGCGGCAGGTCGCTCACGTCCTCGACCAGCTGGTTGACTTGCACGATGACGATGCCATCGCTGAACGCTGCAGGTTCGATCAGGGCGGGCGTGTCTTCGGTACTGGCGCCGGTGTAGATGTTGCCCGCGCGGTCAGCCATGAAACCGGCGGACAACACGACGTTGGGTATCAGATCGACCAGCAGGCGGGAGTACAGCTCGATGTAGGTGTGAATCGCGCCGATCTCCAGCAGCCCATCTTCCAGCAGCTGGCTGATGCGCAGGCTCTGCGTGCCGGCAAACGAGAAGTCCAGCTTGCGCGCGATGCCACGCTCGAAAAGGTCCAGGTGTTCAGCACGACCGACGCTGGGCATGATCATGTGCAGATCATGAAGCTTGCCGGGATCAGCCTTGACCAGCGAACGGGACAGGAAATCTGCCTGTTTCTGGTTGTTGCCTTCAAGCACTACACGGTCGCCGGGCGCGATCAACGCTTCGAGCGCCGCGACGATCTTGTCGGTCGGCAGAACGACGCCATCGGCGAAGGAACGCACCAGTTCGAGCCGCCGCTGCTTTTCGCTGCGACGACGCGACCAGCGCGGGTCTAGTTTCGTTGTTGTAGTCATGCTGACTCCACGAGTTCGCTGTCGTGGGCAACATTAGGAGCTATCGCGTCGCAGCATCAATCAAGCACGGCGGCCGATCGTTACGGTTGGAGTAATGATTGCCAGCGTGCCGTCATCACGATGATCACGCCGGTATTTAAACGAGCAGCGCGGAGCAGATGACTGCTGCACACCGGCAGCCACCTGGCGCAAGGGTCTGGCTTAAGCAGGGTAACTCGGCTCAGATCGCAGGCCCGGTCCCTGGCACCAGGCTCGCGTCCACCAGCCACTGCTCCAGCGCGATCAGGTCGGGGATTTTCGCGACGGTATCACCGACCTGCACGGCCGCCAGTTCCAGCTCGGACAACGGCACGTCGACGTAACTCAGCTGGCTGTCGAGCTTGCAGGACCGGGGTATGCCTTGGGTCAGCAAGGCGATGAACTTGAGATCGGGACGCGCGCCCAGCGCGTTGAGCACGACAATGCGGGCTCGACCGCCAACGCGGGCGCGGCTTCCGCAAGCCGCTTCAAAGCTGAGCAGGGGCAAGCTGCGGTGACGCCAGTTGATCGGCCCCAGATACCACTGAGGGGCGGCGGGGTCGGCGACGGTGTCCTGATAATCGATCAGTTCGGCCACCGCGACGTTCGGCAGCAGCAAATGGCGGTCACTGAGCGGAATGAGCAGACCGGTGAGGCTGGTCAGACGCGCCGTTTGCGTGGTTGTGTCAGACATGCACGTGACTCCAGTGCGCGATGCTCTCCAGCAGCGCCGCTTCCTGATACGGCTTGCTCATGTACTCGTTGACCCCCAGCGCCATGGCGCGATCCCGGTGTTTCTGCCCGGAGCGGGAGGTGATCATGATAATGGGCAGATGTTTGAGCGCCTCGTCTTCGCGAACCTTGCTCGCGACCTCGAAGCCGTCCATGCGCGGCATTTCGATGTCCAGCAGCATGACATCCGGCGTGTGTTCCTGGAGCAGCGCCATGGCATCGACACCATCCTTGGCAGTGAGCACATTCATGCCGTTGCGCTCCAGCAATCGCCCGGTCACCTTGCGCACCGTCACCGAATCATCCACCACCATCACCAGCAGCGGCCGGATCTGCTCAGCTTCCACATACTGCGCCGGGGCCTGCCCCGAGACCTGCAACGCAAGCATCCGCGCATGCAAGCGACGAATGTGCGCAAACAGATCCAGGATCAGCACAACGCGGCCATCGCCGAGGATCGTCGCCCCGGCGATGCCCTGCACACCGGAAAACTGCGGCCCCAGGTTCTTCACGACGATTTCCCGCGAGCCCGCAAGCGCATCGACCTGCACAGCCACCCACTGATCATGCACGTGCACCAGCAACACCGGCAGCGGCTGAGTCTGGCCGATCAATCGGGGCGGTTGACCGTTGTTCAGCAGTTCGCCCAGATAGCGCAGCTCGTAAGTCCGCTCGCCGTACTGATAACGCGGCGGCGTGGACTGGTAATACGCCTCCAGCTCATTGGGCATCACGCGCACGATGCCTTCGATACTGTTCAGCGGCACGGCGTACTGCTCTTCGCCGCACTGCACCATCAGCGCCCTGTTGACCGAGACCGAGAACGGCAGGCGGATACGAAAACGCGCGCCCTCGCCGGACTTCGAATCGATGACCATCGAACCGCCCAGCTCTTTCACCTCGGCGTGCACCACATCCATGCCCACGCCACGCCCGGAAATCTGCGTGATCGTCTCGGCAGTGGAAAAACCGGCCTGCAGAATGAACTGCAGCGTGTCGTGCTCACTGAGCTCGGCGTCCGGGCCGATCAGCCCGCGCTTGACCGCTTTGCGGCGCACGGCCTCGAAATCGACGCCTGCGCCATCGTCACTCATCTCGATCACGATATCGCCGCCTTCATGCGCAAGGCTCAACACGATGTGCCCCACCTCGGACTTGCCCGCTGCGAGACGCTTTTCCGTGCTTTCCAGACCATGATCGATGGCGTTGCGCAGCATGTGCTCCAGCGGCGCGACCATACGTTCGAGGACGTTGCGGTCCATCTCGCCTTCGGCGTTGACCACGTCGAACTTGACCTTCTTGTTCAGCTCGCCAGACACCTGACGGACGATCCGGCGCAAACGCGGCACCATGCGCTCGAACGGGACCATGCGCGTGCGCATCAGGTTTTCCTGCAGCTCGGTGTTCACACGCGCCTGTTGCAACAGCAATGTTTCGGCTTCATGGGCACGCGTATCGAGGGTTTCCTTGAGCTCCATCAAGTCCGACGCGGACTCGAACAGCGCCCGCGACAGCTGCTGCAATTGAGAATGCCGGTCCATTTCCAGCGGGTCAAAATCTTCGTAACCCAGGCGTTCGGCCTGATGATCACGACTGAGGATCCGCCCTTGGGTTTCAATATCCAGGCGCCGCAGCTGGTCACGCATCCGCTCGATGGTGGTTTCCATTTCGGCCAGCGTGACCTGAGCGTCACTGACCTGCTGCTCGATGCGGCCACGGAAAATCGAGGTCTCGCCGGCCAGGTTGACCAGATCTTCCAGTTGCTCGGCCGGCACCTTGACCATCTCGGGCCCCGTTCGCTCAGCCTCCGCATCAGCGGGCGGCATCACAGGCTCGGCCGCAGGCAGCGGCGCCACCGGCAGCACGTCCAGGGGCTTGCTCACAGATTCCTGAGCGGCGCCAGGCGACGAGTATTGCGCGATGCTCTCGATCAGCAACGCCGGATTGGGCAGCGGCTCATAACCGCGAACGGCATCGACCATGTCGGCGAGCATGTCGTGGCCGCTTTGCAGCAGACCGTTGAGCAGCGCGCTGTTTTTCAGCGTGCCCGACGACAACCCTTCATAAAGCGATTCCATCTCATGGGCCAGATCACCGATCGGGGCAATCTCAACCATGCGCGCGCCGCCCTTAAGGGTATGCAGATCACGCAGCAGGTTTTCCACTTCAAGGCTGTTCTGCGGATCGGCCTGCCAGCGCACCAACGCTGCGCTGGTGCTCTCGATAATGTCATCGGCTTCTTCGAGGAAGATCTCCAGCAGCTCCGGATCGCGCTCGTCCAGCGCCTGAATCATCGAACCGACATTGCGCGGCTCGGCGTCCTGAGGCTGCACATAACAATTTTGCTGGCGGAACTCGCGAATGGCCTCGATCAGCGGCTGCGGGCTGGTCAATGCAACACGGTTCTGCAATTGCTCGAGCATCAGCGCCAGATGATCGTGACTGCGCACCAAAAGATCGGCGAGCGTCGGCGAGTGGCTGCAGCGACGGTCGATAAGGCATTCGTAAAGCGATTCCAGCTCATGGCCCAGATCACCGACCGGCCCGATTTCGGCCATCCGCGCGCCACCTTTGAGGGTGTGCAGATCACGCTGCAGTGACGACAGCGGCAGCGGGTTTTCCGGGTCATCGAGCCAACGCTGCAACGCCTGGCCCGCGCTTTCGAGAATATCGACCGCCTCTTCGAGAAAGATATCGACGATCTCTTGATCCAGCTCATCGCGAACCGGCTGCTCAGGTTCTGCGTTCAGGCTTTCGGTGGCTTCCTGCAGATCAGTGACGCGAGTCGGCAATCCGCCCTCGCTGCGAATCAGGCCCGTGGCGCCGGGGTCCAGCGCCTCGTCGAGCAAGTCGCGCAATGCCTGGACGCGCTCCGGGCAGGCCTGAACCTGCTGGCCGGCGGCCACCTGATCGAGCATGTTGATCAGCGCCTCGTGAGCGTTTTGCGCCTCATCGAAGAAACGCTCGCTGACCGCCAGGCTGCTTTCCTCCACCGCACCGTACAGGTCCAGCAGCGCTTCACACAGCTCATCGACCTGCGGCAGATCGGCCATGTGCGCACCGTGGCCGAGCATCGTCAGTTCATCGAGCAGCGCATTGAGTTCCTGACGCTCGCCCGGATGCTGCCGCCAACGCTCCAGCAGACTCTCGGCGTCGAGCAGGATGTCCATGCCTTCGGCCAGAAAGCTGGCCAGCACCTGCGGATTGCGCCGCGTGCGCAGGCCGTTGTCATCGGCGGCCAGGGCCTCAGCCATGCGCTCTTCAAGCAACCGATTGGCCGATCGGATCAGCTCGTCCGCGCCGGCGATCGACATCAGCGGATCGACGGTCAGTTGCGCCAGCCCCTGATGAAACAGCGGCTCAGCGGCTGACAGCAAATCCAGCTCAGGTTCGCCGACGGCAATCTGGTTGGTCTTGAACTCGCGCACCAGTTGATCGAGCGGACCGGCGAGCTCCGCCATCGGCAGCACACCGGCCATGTAGGCGCTGCCCTTGAGCGTGTGCAACGCCCGCAGCAAGTCATCGCTGAACGAGGGCGACTCCTCGCCTCTGGCGGTATCGAGGCAACGATTGAGCGTGTCCAGGTGGGTCTGGGCTTCCTGACGGAAAATCTCCAGCAATTGCGGATCGAATGCTTCCGACGGGCCGTCCTGCGCAATCGGCGTGGCCTGCGGTTCAAGGTTTTCACCCTGAGCCAGCGCATGAGCCCGTGCGGCGAGCTGATCGACATCATCGCGTTGGCGCTGAACGTCTTCGGCAAAATCCCGGATGACATCCGGCAGCAGCACAAGCACATCGGTGAGCAGTTGCTGCACATGCGCATCCGGCTCGACGCTGCGTTCGAGCACGCGGTTGAGCAGGTTCTCCACTGCCCAGGCCAACTCGCCGAGAATCAGCGCGCGGACCATTCGCCCGCTGCCTTTGAGCGTATGAAACGCGCGGCGTATTTCAGTCAGGGCAGCGCTATCGTCCACGCTGGCCAGCCAGCGCGGCAGGTATTCGTGCAGTGCATCGAGCATTTCATCGGTTTCTTCGAGAAACACATCGCGCAGCTCGTCATCCACAGGCGGCTCGCCCTTGGGCGGCGGCAGCAGGCTGGCGGGAACGTGCCGCGCGGGCGGGTTCACCGCCGAGACCGGACTGGCCAGCACCTCGGCAATGCTCGGGCTCGGACTGACCAGCGCCTGGCGCTCGTGCAGTTCATGCAGCTCCTCATGGCTGATGACTTCTTCGAGCACAGGCACTTCGACAGCGTCCGGCACAGGCGAATAACCGAGCCGTGCCAGACTTTCCTGCGCCAGATCCAGCACATGCTCGCCGGGCGCTTCGGGGTCTTCGGCCATGCGTTCCAGGTAATACTCGACGCCGATGATCACATCGGCCAAGTGATCGAGCTGCGAGGAGGCGGGAGGTTCTGCGCCGCCCAGCAGATGCTCGGTGATGTATTCGTTGCACGCTGCGAGCATGCCCGACGCACGCGCCAGCGGAATCATCGCCAGGGCGCCACGCACCTGAACCAGTTGTGCACTCAGCGGCTCCAGACGCTCGCGAGCGAGGTCGCCATCGACGTAGTCGTCGATCACGTCCTTGGCCTGCTGCAGGACGACGCGCGCTTCCTTGATGACCAGCTGATGAATCTGACTCAGGTCGGTGGTCGGCAAACGGCTCTCTTCCGGACTGCTCTGGTCGACCGACCCGGCCATGCCTGCCAGTGTCGCCTCCACATAAAGCAGAGCGCCTGCAACATCCATCAACGTGGCGTCATCGGGCTCGCGCTGCCCTTGCGCCATGCCCTGCACCACCGCCAATTGGTCGATGATCACTTTGCGCGGCTGACCGAAGCCCAGCACCGCGAGCGTATCGGCGATCTGCCGCAGTGGCGGAAGCAGCGCATTGAGTTCACTGACGTGCTGGCGATCGCCCCGCACGAACACGTCCAGCCGCTCCTTGGTGCGCACCAGTTCGTCACACAGCGCAATGATCACCGAGCGCATGGCATCGCGATCCGGACCCGCCATCCGCGCGCGCTCCTCATCGACCAGCGCGTTCTCCGGCAAGGCCTCGGCCAGCGCGTACTGATCTTTCAACTCGATCATCCTTTGCGCCTGGCTGTCGGATTTGGCGATGTAGAACAGCAGGCTCTTGAGCAACTCATCTGGCGCCGGCTGATTGATGCCGGCAATGCCTTGCTCCAGCAGGCGCTTGAGTTCTTTGTCGGCATCCTTGAACAGACTGCGCAGCGCGGGGCTGTTGGTGAAGTTGCCGCTGGCCATGGTTTCGACCAGTGCAGATGCGATGCGCCACAGAGGCTCGAGCGGCGCGTCCTTGCATAAGGCCTCAAGCTTGGCGAAGACCTTGGTCATGTACGCGAGCTGCGTCTGCACATCCTGCTCACGCAGCAGCCCGACCAGCGCGGTCTGCAAGGTCTGACGCAGCTTGCGCAGCCTGGCGCCGAGCTCCGGGCTGTCACGTTGCGCGAGCATCTGCGCATCCAGCGCCGGGAGCGAGAGCAGTTGCGGCGAAAACAGACTGGTTTCCGAAAGCAGGCTTTCGCCCCGGGCACTGCGCAGGTCGTTGAGCAGCGGCAGCACCACCAGCGGCAGATCGCGCCGGGCAGAATGAATGCGCTCCAGGTACACCGGCAACTGGCTCAGCGCCTGATGCAACAGCTGTACGGCCTCGGTTTCCTGAGGCACGCGACCTTGCTGGAACGCCAGGGCCAATTGCTCGATTTCCTCGGCGAACAGTGCGGCACCGTAGAACTCGATCATCTGCAGGCTGCCGTGCACCTGATGAATGAAATCCAGGCACACTTCCATCGCCGCCGGGTCGTGGGGCCGGGCGACGAACGTATCCAGCGCCTGTCGAGCGTGTTTGAGGGTTTCGGCTATTTCGCCCTTGACCCATTCCAGGGCCACGTAGTCGTGACGGTCAGCCATGATGACTCCGGTTGCCTTTGCCTTGACGCTTCGTGTTTCGCACCGACGGGGACATCAATGCCGCGAGGCCGGCAATGTGAATCCGGACACCGAGCGGCGCATTTCGCTGGCCATTTTCGCCAGATTGCCCATGCTCTGCGCAGTGGCGGCGGTCCCGGACGTGGTTTGCGTGGTGGTTTGCTGAATCACAGTCATGGTCGTGGAAATCTGTTGCCCCAACGCGCCTTGCTGCTGCGCGGCATTGGTGATGCTTTCGATCAACGCGGCCAGCACCTTGGAAACCCCTTCGATTTCCTCCAGCGCAACACCGGCATCCTGCGCCAAACGCGCGCCGCGTACCACTTCGGATGTCGTCTGCTCCATCGAGATGACGGCTTCGTTGGTGTCGTTCTGAATGGCGCGGACCAGGGTTTCGATCTGCTTGGTGGCCGACGACGAGCGCTCGGCAAGACGTTGCACTTCGTCGGCGACCACGGCGAAGCCGCGACCGGCATCGCCCGCCATGGACGCCTGAATGGCGGCGTTCAGCGCCAGAATGTTTGTCTGGTCAGCGATGTCGTCGATCAGGCTGACAATGTCGCCGATTTCCTGAGATGACTCACCCAGGCGCTTGATCCGTTTGGACGTGTCCTGAATCTGCTCACGGATGTTGTCCATCCCATTGATGGTGTTGTGCACCACTTCGTTGCCCTTGTTGGCAATGGCCACCGAACGCTCGGCCACGGCGACCGACTCGGAGGCGTTGGCCGATACTTGAGCAATGGAGCGCGACATGTCGTTTACCGCATTCGACGCCGCGGCGATCTGCAACGCCTGATGCTCGGACGCTGCTGCCAGCTGGGTCGCGGTTGTCTGGGTGTCCTTGACCGCGCCGAACACCTGCTCGGCCGTCAGGTTGATGGTCGCCACCAGTTCGCGCAGTTGGTCGATGGAATAGTTGATCGAGTCTGCAATGGCGCCGGTGAAGTCTTCCGTCACCGAAGCGGCCACTGTCAGGTCGCCGTCCGCGAGGTCTTCGATCTCGTCGAGCAAGCGCATGATCGCAGTCTGATTGCGCTCGTTTTTCTCGGCGGTTTCGCGCAATTGCCGGTTGGTTTCACGCACCATCACAAGACCGATGAGAATGATCGACGCCAGCGCCAGCAAGCCCAGCATATAGCCGCCGTAGCTGTTGATGGTCCGACCGCCAGCCATGTGCTCGAAGCTGTTGGCCAGCACCGATGCCTCGTCGAGCAGCGTTTGCGAAAGATTGAAGATATTGCTCGCCGCCTCTCGTACTTCGAGCAGTTCCGGTGACGTCTCCAGAATTTCGTCCACAGAGCCCGACACGAACTGGAACAGCTCGGCAATCTCGGCCAGCCGCGCGCGGGCGTCACGGTCCTCGACCTGAGCGATCCTCAGTGACGCGTTGCCTTCGAGCATGCCGTTGAGCACGCGACCGAACTGGCTGGCATCACGCCCGAATGCGTCGGCGGCCTGAACCGCCGTCTCATCGCCCGACAGCACGGTGTTTACCGCGCCAAGAATCCGCTCGGCCAGCAGCGACTGGCGCTGAGCAAGTGCGACCTGACTGGCAGGTGCACGGTTCTGCAGAAGAATGTCGACGACTTTTTCCGACTCGATCTGCAATTGAGGGATGGTTTCGGCCAAGGTCGCTGCCACCTGGTGAAGCGACAACACAGTCTGCTCGCGTGAAAGAATGACATCGGTGCTCTTTCGCAGATTTTCCCAGTCGTTCTGCACCGCTTTCAATTCATCACCCACCTCGGCAGGAGCCGCGGGAAGACCGGTGTTCTTGTCGCCTTTCTTCAGATACTGCCAGCGCGTGTCGAAATCGTTGCGCGCATCCGCCAGCAACTTGAACGCCGCGGATTTCCCCGCCGCTGCCTCGGTGGCGTTCTTGGCAATGCGTTGCGACAGCACGCGCAGCTCGCCGGCATGGCCAATGTACTGTTTGTCGTAGTTGGACTGGGTGCTCAGGTACGCGAAATTGACGAAGAGCAGGATGATCGAAATGATCAGGACGACAAACAACGCGATGATTTGCGATCGGCTGCGCGCGCCTTCCAGGGACTTGCCGGTATTACTCATTGCTCAGGGCTCCGCCTGCGAAGACGGCGAACGTCCTCGATGCTGTGCAAGACAGTATTAAAGTGCGACATCCATGAACCCCGGCGACTGCACCAGCGTTCTGGGACTGAAAACCCGCCAGGCCTGTTCGCGCAGGAAACGGCCCTGAATGTACGGCGCGATTTGCGCGTCGCTGTCATCCAGGGTCTCAGGCATCAGGCTGCGCTCGCTGAAATGCTGCATGCCGAGGACTTCGTCCACCAGCAACCCGGCAAACACGTCCTGGTCATCGATGACCAGCACACGCCGCTGTTTGCGCAAGGGCGACAGCTCATGGCCGAAGAATGCACACAGATCCATGATCGGCAACAGCCTGCCCCGCAGATTCGCGATGCCGCGCACCCACGGCTTTACACCCGGCAACGCGGCGTAGCGGGGTTCATGAAGAATCTCATCGACCTCGCCCATGGGCGCAACGTAGAAACGCTCGCCCATGCGAAAGCCGATGCCGCTCCAGCCCTGCTGTCGGGTTTCCTGCAGCGGCAATCCGGCGGCGAGCGAGCGGCAGCGCTGGTCGATATCGAGCAGCAGCTGAAAAGCAGTTTGTGACTGAGCCATGAACGCCAGCCGGGCGTCAGCCCGCCAGAACCGCGTTCAGGGTTTTCATGAGGGTTTCTTCATCCACCGGCTTGGTCAGGTAGTCCCGCGCACCCTGGCGCTTGCCCCAGACCTTGTCGGTTTCCTGATCCTTGGTGGTGATCATGATCACCGGGATCATGTTGGTGTCGGCATCCTTGGTCAGCTGGCGGGTCGCCTGAAAACCGTTCAGGCCGGGCATGACGATGTCCATCAACACCGCATCAGGCTTTTCCTGACGCGCCAGCGCCACACCGTCTGCACCGTTTTCGGCCTTGAGGACCTGATGGCCGTGCTTTTCCAGCATCCCGGTCAGCTTGTACATTTCGGTCGGCGAATCATCGACGATCAGAATTCGAGCCATGGTGCTTCCCCATAGAAACAGCCGTCCCCGGGCAAGGGGACCGACTTCAAGATAATTGTTGTTCTACTGCAACGAACCCCGGCACGTGGGCCTTGATTGCACTGAGCAGCTCTTCCTTGCTAAACGGCTTGGTCAAAAACTGATCGGACCCGACGATTCGCCCCTTGGCTTTGTCGAACAGCCCGTCCTTGGAGGACAACATGATCACCGGCGTGGACTTGAACGCCCGGTTGTTCTTGATCAACGCACAGGTCTGATACCCATCCAGCCTGGGCATCATGATGTCGACAAATATGATTCTCGGATGATTATCGGCGATCTTGGCCAGCGCATCGAAACCGTCTATGGCAGTGATCACTTCACAACCGACGTTTTTCAACAGGGTCTCGGCGGTGCGACGAATCGTTCGAGAGTCGTCGATGACCATCACTTTCAATGGGGCTGAATGCTGTTCCATATCTGCTCTACCATCGCCGCGGCGATTCAGATGGGTCTGCCTTCGGCCGGGCCTATGGTGCTAGTCGGGATCGCTGAACCCCCATCTAGAGGGGTGCAAAGGCAACCGTCATGATGGCGGATGCCGAGCCTTTTTAGCACACTCTAAAGGCGCAATCCATAAAGCATCTGCGCCGCTCTTGCCCCTTGACCCCAAGCGTGCGCAGCGCCACCCTGACGCCTGTTTTCAGGCCGGTCGCGGCCATTACCGATCAGAGGATATTGCCCATGAGCATTCGCCTGGGAATTGTCATGGACCCCATCGAGCGCATTTCCTATAAAAAGGACAGCTCGCTGGCCATGCTCCTGGCAGCGCAAGCGCGCGGTTGGTCGCTGTTCTACATGGAACAGCACGATCTTTATCAGGATGCAGGACAGGCCCGTGCCCGCATGAAGCCGCTCAAGGTCTTCGCCGATCCGGCGCACTGGTTCGAACTGGAGGCCGAAGTCGACAGCGGCCTGGATGAGCTGGACGTTATCCTGATGCGCAAGGATCCGCCCTTCGACATGGAGTTCGTCTACTCCACCTACTTGCTGGAGCAGGCCGAGCGCGCGGGCGTGCTGGTGGTCAACAAACCGCAGAGTCTGCGTGACTGCAACGAAAAACTGTTCGCAACCCAGTTCTCCCACTGCACGCCGCCAACGCTGGTGAGCCGCCGCTCGGACATCCTGCGCGAGTTCGCCGCCAAGCATGGCGATGTGATCTACAAGCCTCTGGACGGCATGGGTGGCGCATCGATCTTCCGTCATCGTCCGGAAGATCCGAACCTTTCAGTCATTCTGGAAACCCTGACCAACCACGGCCAGAACCAGATCATGGCCCAGGCCTACCTGCCTGCAATCAAGGACGGCGACAAGCGCATCCTGATGGTCGATGGCGAGCCGGTTCCGTATTGCCTGGCACGCATTCCCGCCGCAGGGGAAACCCGTGGCAACCTGGCCGCCGGTGGACGTGGCGAAGCACGCCCGCTGACGGACCGCGATCGCTGGATCGCCGCCGAAATCGGCCCAAGCCTGCGGGAAAAAGGTCTGTTGTTTGTAGGCCTGGACGTCATCGGCGAACACCTGACCGAAATCAACGTCACCAGCCCGACGTGCATTCGTGAGATCGACAACGCGTTCGGTACGGACATTGGCGGAATGTTGATGGATGTGATCGAGAAGAAGCTGCAGGCCCGGTAGCGCAGCTTTCTGCAGGAGCGCGCTTGCCCGCGATTAAGGTGCGTCGGTAACAACCATGTCGAGTGTTCCGACGTCATCGCGGGCAAGCGCGTTCCTACAGTGACGATGCATTGCCTGTACTGCCCACTAATCGGCCCGCCGATATCAAAGCCCAAGCACCGGCTGACATTGCGGTATCATGCGCGGCCTGAATTTCGCGTTAGGTGGGTTCTGTAATGCTGGCATTCGTGCTTCCGGGGCGTCGATGAACGCTGCGGTCGACAAAGATCTTCCCATGGCTCTGACCCACACCGGCGTGCGCCCGGCTGATCGCCTTGGCTTTACCCTGATGATCGCGGCGCTGATCCATCTGGCGCTGATCCTTGGCGTCGGCTTCACCTACGTCAAGCCGGAGAAAATCAGCCAGACGCTGGAAATCACCCTCGCGCCCTTCAAAAGCGACACCAAGCCCAAAGACGCCGACTTCCTCGCTCAGGAAAACCAGCAGGGCAGCGGCACTCTCGACAAGAAAGCGGTGCCCAAGACCACGGAAATCGCGCCGTATCAGGACACCCAGATCAACAAGGTCACGCCTCCGCCTGCCGCCAAACCGGTGGTCAAGCAGGAAGCGCCCAAGACCGCCGTGGCGACAAAGGCTCAGGCGACGCAAAAGACTGTCGCCAAGCGTGATGAGGTCAAGCCGGAAGAACAGAAGAAGGCCGCGCCCACCTTCGACAGCACGGAGCTGAACAGCGAAATCGCCAGCCTTGAGGCCGAACTGGCCGATGAGCAGCAGGCTTATGCCAAGCGCCCAAAGATTCATCGACTGAGCGCCGCATCGACCATGCGCGACAAGGGCGCCTGGTACAAGGAAGACTGGCGCAAGAAGATCGAGCGCATCGGCAACCTCAATTATCCCGACGAGGCACGGCGCAAGCAGATCTACGGCAGCCTGCGCATGATGGTATCGATCAACCGGGACGGCTCTTTATATGAGGTGCTGATCCTGGAGTCATCGGGCCAGCCCTTGCTGGATCAGGCAGCACAGAAGATCGTGCGGCTGGCGGCGCCGTTTGCGCCATTCAGCGGTGATCTGGCCGACATCGACCGTCTGGAAATCATCCGAACCTGGAAATTCGCCAAGGGTGACAAGCTTTCCAGTAATTGATTGCGCGCTTCACTAACGCCACGCTTCCAGGCGTAGTGAGCCAACTGTCTCCAACGCCCCATCGATCGATGGCGTAACACCCGACGCCTTCCCGGCTGAAGCCGGTCCTACGAAAAACTTCCGGCGTCTGTAGGACCGGCTTCAGCCGGGAAAAGGCCGGTGAATGCGGTGGAGATGCGTTGGTTGGAAATCATTCTTCGCGGGCATGCTCACCACTGCAACGCTTGCCGATACAGTGCGCGGTGCAGGCCTGTCGAACATGAAACCTGAAACCTGTCGCGATTTATCCACCCTCGAGTCGGTTCTGCCAGTTGTCACAGCAGCCCCACAGCGCCACACTAGGGCTCATGAAAAACGTCACTCCGTCGTACCTCAAGCATCAATTTCTGATCGCCATGCCCCACATGCACGATGAGAACTTCGCTCAGACCTTGACCTACATCGTCGAGCACAATGCCAATGGCGCTATGGGCCTGGTCATCAATCGACCGCAGAGCCTGTCGCTGGCCGATATTCTCGAGCAGCTGCGTCCCGAAATGACACCTCCGGCCCGCTGCCAGCAGATCCCCATTCATGTCGGTGGGCCCGTTCAGACGGATCGCGGCTTCGTGCTGCACCCCACCGGTCAGATATTTCAGGCGACTGTGGATCTGGGCGGCATCTCGCTTTCCACCTCGCAAGATGTCCTGTTTTCCATCGCTGACGGCTACGGACCTGATCAAAATCTGATCACCCTCGGTTATGCGGGCTGGGACGCCGGGCAACTGGAAGCTGAATTCGCCGCCAACGCCTGGCTCAACTGCGCGTTCGACCCCAGAATCCTTTTCGAGCTCGACAGTCACGAGCGCCTCGATGCCGCCGCCGCGAAACTGGGGATCAACCTCAATCTGCTGACCAGCCAGGCAGGACACGCCTGATGGCCGCACTGCGCCTGTTATTGGGGTTCGACTACGGCAGCAAGCAGATTGGCGTGGCCGTCGGCCAAGTGATTACTGGCCAGGCGCGAGAGTTGTGCACATTGAAGGCACAGAATGGCGTTCCCGACTGGACCAAGGTTCAGGCGCTGATTACCGAATGGAAGCCGGACGCGATTGTTGTCGGACTGCCGCTGAACATGGACGGTACGCCCAGCGAAATGAGCGCCCGCGCCGAAAAGTTCTCACGCCAGATCAACGGCCGCTTCAACCTTCCGGTTTACACCCACGACGAGCGCCTGACGACCTTTGAAGCCAAAGGCGAGCGCATGTCCCGTGGCGGTCAGCGTGGCAGTTATCGCGACAACCCGGTGGACGCCATTGCCGCAGCGCTCTTGCTGCAGGGCTGGCTGGAAGCCAATAGCGCACTGTTCGAAACCTGATCGATTTACACTGCATCGAGTTGAAAGCACCGAATTCGAGTTTCAGCCCGCGCCGACGAGCAGTCCGGCCGGGCCTCTGAAGGAGCGACCATGACCCTGCCCAATCCCGCTGAACTGATCCGCCAGATGGCGAACGATCTGAACGCGCACCTGAATAAACGTGGCATCAGCGAGCCTCGCTTCATTGGCATCCGGACCGGCGGTGTCTGGGTCGCGCAGGCCCTGCTCGAAGCGATGGGCAGCCAGTCGCCTCTCGGCACGCTGGATGTCTCTTTTTATCGTGATGACTTCAGCCAGAACGGTCTGCACCCGCAGGTGCGCCCTTCGGAGTTGCCGTTCGAGATCGAAGGCCAGCATCTGGTGCTGATCGATGACGTGCTGATGAGCGGCCGCACGATACGCGCGGCGCTCAACGAACTGTTCGACTACGGCCGCCCTGCGAGCGTGACGCTGGTTTCGCTGCTCGATCTGGACGCCGCCGAGTTGCCGATCCGCCCGAATGTGACCGGCGCGACGCTGGACCTGTCTCCGAACGAGCGAGTCAAGCTCTCCGGCCCGACGCCGCTGACGCTCGAACTGCAAGACCTTTCCACCGATTCCGCCGCCCTCTAAGAGTCCTTTGCGATGACGCCTCCCGACGCCAAGCGCCCGCTGCAGCTGAACCATCAGGGTCAACTGCAACATTTCCTCTCGCTCGACGGTTTGCCCCGCGAACTGCTGACCGAAATCCTCGACACCGCCGACTCGTTCCTTGAAGTCGGCGCCCGGGCGGTGAAAAAAGTCCCGCTGCTACGCGGCAAGACGGTGTGCAATGTGTTCTTCGAGAACTCGACGCGGACCCGCACCACGTTTGAACTGGCGGCACAGAGGCTGTCGGCGGACGTCATCACCCTGAACGTGTCGACTTCTTCGACGAGCAAGGGCGAGACGCTGTTCGACACCCTGCGCAACCTTGAGGCCATGGCCGCCGACATGTTCGTCGTACGCCACGCCGACTCGGGTGCGGCGCACTTCATCGCCGAGCACGTCAGCCCGCAGGTCGCGATCATCAACGGCGGTGACGGCCGGCACGCTCACCCAACCCAGGGCATGCTCGACATGCTCACCATCCGCCGCCACAAGGGCAACTTCGAGAACCTCTCGGTCGCCATCGTCGGCGATATTCTGCACTCGCGGGTTGCGCGCTCGAACATGATCGCCCTCAAGGCGCTGGGTTGCCCGGACATCCGCGTTGTCGCCCCCAAAACGCTGCTGCCGATCGGCGTCGAGCAGTACGGCGTCAAGGTCTACACCGATCTGGCCGAGGGCTTGAAGGACGTAGACGTGGTGATCATGTTGCGCCTGCAACGCGAGCGCATGTCCGGTGGTCTGCTGCCGAGCGAGGGCGAATTCTATCGGCTGTTCGGCCTGACCACGGCCCGCCTGGCGGGCGCCAAACCTGACGCCATCGTCATGCACCCGGGTCCGATCAATCGGGGCGTGGAAATCGAGTCGGCGGTGGCCGATGGCCCCCATTCGGTGATTCTCAATCAAGTGACGTACGGCATCGCGGTGCGCATGGCCGTATTGTCCATGGCCATGAGTGGCCAAACCGCACAACGCCAGTTCGAGCAGGAGAACGCGCAGTGAAGTTCAGCATCCTCGGCGCTCGCGTCATTGACCCTGTCAGCGGTCTGGATCAAGTCATCGACGTTCACCTGGAAGCCGGCAAGATTCTCGCCCTTGGCGTGGCGCCTGCCGATTTCGAACCGTCACAAACCATCGACGCTGCCGGCCTGATCGCCGCTCCCGGTCTGGTCGACCTGAATGTTTCCCTGCGCGAGCCGGGCTACAGCCGCAAAGGCTCCATCGCCAGCGAAACCCGCGCAGCGGCGGCCGGCGGCGTGACCAGCCTGTGCTGCCCTCCCCGGACCAAACCGGTGCTCGACACCTCGGCGGTTGCCGAACTGATTCTGGACCGTGCCCGAGAAGCCGGACACAGCAAAGTGTTCCCCATCGGGGCGCTGAGCAAAGGGCTTGAAGGTGAGCAACTGGCTGAACTGATCGCGCTGCGAGACGCAGGTTGCGTGGCATTCACCAACGGGCTGATGAATTTCCGCAGCAACCGCACGCTCTGCCGCGCGCTGGAATACGCAGCGACCTTCGACCTCACGGTGATCTTCAATTCGCAGGACGACGACCTGGCTCAAGGCGGTCTGGCGCACGACGGTCCAACCGCCGCATTCCTGGGCTTGCCGGGCATTCCGGAAACCGCCGAAACGGTCGCGCTGGCCCGTGACCTGTTGCTCGTCGAGCAGAGCGGCGTTCGCGCGCACTTCACTCAGTTGACCAGCGCGCGCGGCGTGGCGCTTATCGCCCAGGCTCAGGCACGCGGCCTGCCGGTCACTGCGGACGTGGCACTGTATCAGTTGATTCTGACCGACGAAGCGCTGATCGACTTCTCCAGCCTGTACCACGTCCAGCCGCCGCTGCGCACCCGCGCCGACCGTGACGCGTTGCGTGAGGCAGTGAAGTCGGGCGTCGTTCAAGCCATTTCCAGCCACCACCAGCCTCATGAACGCGACGCCAAGCTGGCGCCCTTCGGCGCCACCGAGCCGGGCATCAGCAGCGTCGAGTTGTTGTTGCCACTGGCGATGACCCTGGTTGAAGACGGCCTGCTGGACCTGCCAACGCTGCTCTCACGCTTGAGCGCTGGCCCGGCAGCGGCGTTGCGCCTGCCCGCCGGCCAACTGGCCGCCGGTGCTCCCGCCGACCTGGTCTTGTTCGACGCAGCGGCGTCCACCGTGGCGGGTGAGAAGTGGCTGTCCAAAGGCGAGAACTGCCCGTTCCTCGGCCACTGCCTGCCGGGCGCGGTGAAATACACCTTCGTGGACGGCCGGATCAGCTATATCGGCTAAGTCGACGCGCCGCTCTGTCCTCGCAGGAGCGCGCTTGCCCGCGACGGCATCAGGTCAGACCCTGAAAACTCAGGTCTGACGCCTCGCGGACAAGCACGTTCCTACAGTTCAGCGTTTACCGGCGCTGCACGTTCTTCACCGAAATCTGGTCGTTGAGCGTCCAGAAGTCATACAGCACCCCGATGAACGCCAAACCGCCCGTCAGCAGGTAGAGGATCCCGGTGATCCATTTGCCCTGATACATGCGATGCACCCCGAACACGCCCAGAAACGTCAGCAGAATCCACGCGACGCTGTAGTCGGTCGTGCCGGCGTTGAATCTCAAGTCAGCCTCGCGATCCATCGAGGGAATCAGAAACAGGTCGATCAACCAGCCGATTCCCAACAGGCCAAGCGTGAAAAACCAGATCGTGCCGGTCACCGGCTTGCCGTAATAGAAGCGATGAGACCCCGTGAAGCCAACGATCCACAGCAGATAACCCATGAGCTTACTGTGGGTGTCGTGATGCGGAGCGTCGTGCTGATAGGTGTTCATTGGTAACCTCTTTCGTCGCGATAGAAAAAAATATGCGTAACTTTTGTGACTTTGGTGACCCCGTCCGACGTATGGCTTGAACCTATCCTCGTTCGTGCAAACCCTTGTTCTTCAAGGCGATGATCATACCAACGTGACAGTTTGACTGCCGAAACTGACTTTCAGGGCAGTAAATTGTTCGACAAATGGCCTCGGCAACTGGAAAAAAGCTGTTATAAAGTTGCGCGCTGACCAATATGAGCCCTGCCTAATGCGTCCATTTTTGAAGACATGGCTAACTATTTGCCTATTTATGCCACTGGCCGCCCACGCCACCAATCGTGAGCAACCGCTTCCTTCGAGTTTCACCGGCTTCACCGCACGAGCCGAGTCACCGGAAACCGTTTCACGCAATATCGCCGCTCAGCGAGCCGCGATGGCTGCAATCGAAGAGACAGCAACACCGCTTGCAACTTCCGGCAAAAAGTCGCGAGCCACCAAAAGCAAGAACACTTCGGGTTCTCGCAAGATTTCGCAAAACACGGTCGCCCTCGCCGCTTCGGCGCAGATGGGGACCAAGCAAAGCAGCAACGTGGTAAACCGTGCAGTGAAAGCCATCGGTACACCTTATCGTTGGGGCGGCACCAGCCCGACTAAAGGGTTCGACTGCAGCGGACTGGTTAAATACGCGTTCAACGACGTGAGTGAAGTGGATCTGCCGCGTACCTCGAACGCCATGGCCGAAGGTCACGGGCAAAAGGTCGATCGCAAGGATCTGAAGCCGGGCGACTTGCTGTTTTTCAACATCAAGAGCCGCAAGGTGAACCACGTCGCCATCTACTTGGGTGACGATCAGTTCGTTCACGCGCCGCGTCGTGGCAAGTCCGTGACGATCGATACGCTGAAAAAGCCGTATTGGGACAGCCATTACGTGGTCGCCAAACGCGTGCTGCCCAAGCAGCCGCCAAGCCGCAAAGGCACGACGGTGCGGATCGCTCAGCGCTGATCTGCGACGTTCTGTCTGACGACGAAACGCCCTGTGGGAGTGAATGCATTCACGAGCGGATCGTACAGCCGATAGAAACCTGTCGGATGTACGGCCAATCGTGAGTGCATGCACTCCCACAGTCGTTCAAGGCGATCGAATCAGAAGTTATCCGGTGTCTTTGCCTTCTCGCGAGCGCTTTCCCGCGTGATCAGCCCTTTGGCGATCAAGTCCTTGAGGCACATATCCAGCGTCTGCATCCCCAGCGAGCCCCCCGTCTGGATCGACGAGTACATCTGCGCCACCTTGTCCTCCCGGATCAGGTTTCGGATCGCCGAGGTGCCGATCATGATCTCGTGCGCCGCCACCCGGCCACCGCCGACTTTTTTGAGCAGCGCCTGAGAAATGATCGCGTGCAGTGACTCGGAAAGCATCGAGCGAATCATCGACTTTTCCTGAGCCGGAAACACGTCGACGATACGGTCGATACTTTTGGCCGCAGACGTGGTGTGCAGCGTGCCAAACACCAGGTGACCGGTTTCGGCTGCCGTCAGCGCCAGGCGAATGGTTTCCAGGTCCCGCAGCTCGCCGACCAGAATCACGTCCGGGTCTTCACGCAACGCCGAGCGCAAGGCTTCGGCGAAACTATGGGTGTCGCGGTGAACTTCGCGCTGGTTGATCAGGCTTTTCTTGGACTCGTGAACGAATTCGATCGGGTCTTCGATGGTGAGAATGTGGTGGTGCTTGTTGCTGTTCAAGTAATCGACCATCGCCGCCAGCGTGGTCGACTTGCCCGAGCCGGTGGGCCCAGTCACCAGAATCAGGCCACGCGGGACGTCGGTAATCTTGCGAAACACTTCCCCCATGCCCAGCTCTTCCATGCTCAGGACCTTCGAGGGAATGGTCCGGAACACAGCGCCCGCGCCACGGTTCTGATTGAACGCGTTGACCCTGAACCGCGCCACGCCGGGCACTTCGAAGGAGAAGTCCGTCTCCAGATCTTCTTCGAAATCCTTGCGCTGCCTGTCGTTCATGATGTCGTAAATCAGCGCCTGAACCTCTTTCTGGTCCAGCGCGGGCAGGTTGATCCGCCTTACATCGCCATCGACGCGGATCATCGGTGGCAGGCCGGCAGAGAGGTGTAAGTCCGACGCGCCTTGCTTGGCACTGAAGGCAAGCAGCTCGGTAATATCCATACAGCTCCTCATCACATAGAATGCCGCAGACTTTAGCCCTGCTGGCGCAAATCAATGTCCACGATAGCAGAGAACATTTCAACGCTCGCGGAGCGAATTCATAACGCCGCGCAGGCCGCTCAGCGCGACCCGGCATCCGTCGGCCTGCTGGCCGTGAGCAAGACCAAACCGGCAAGCGACCTGCGTGAAGCTCACGCGGCAGGTCTTCGCGACTTCGGCGAGAACTACCTGCAGGAAGCCCTCGGCAAACAGGCTCAATTGAGCGACTTGCCCTTGATCTGGCATTTCATCGGCCCCATCCAGTCAAACAAGACGCGCGCCATCGCCGAGAATTTTGCCTGGGTACATTCAGTGGACCGCTTGAAAATTGCACAACGCCTGTCCGAACAACGCCCCGCCGAACTGCCGCCGCTCAATATCTGCATTCAGGTCAATGTGAGTGGCGAAGCCAGCAAATCGGGTTGCACACCTGAAGACCTGCCAGCCCTGGCACACGCGATCAGCGCCCTGCCCAATCTGAGATTGCGCGGATTGATGGCAATTCCCGAACCTACAGAAGACAGCGACGAACAGAACGCTGCCTTTGCCGCTGTACGTGACTTGCAACATAACCTGAACCTGCCGCTGGACACCCTTTCCATGGGCATGAGCCACGACCTGGAAGCCGCCATCGCACAAGGCGCGACCTGGGTGCGGATCGGCACTGCCCTTTTTGGCGCCCGGAACTATGGGCAGCCTTAACTTTCGCCTCACAGGAAACCGTTCATGAGCAAAACCCGTATCGCATTCATCGGCGCAGGCAACATGGCGGCCAGCCTGATCGGCGGCATGCGCGCCCAAGGCGTCGAGGCTGAACTGATTCGCGCCAGCGATCCCGGCGCCGAAACCCGCGAACGCATCACCCGAGAGCACGGAATCCAGGCTTTCGCCGACAACGCCGAAGCAGTCGAAGGTGCCGACGTGGTGTTGCTGGCGGTCAAACCGCAGATGATGAAAACCGTCTGCGAATCGCTCAAGCCAAGCTTGAAGCCAGATCAGTTGATCGTTTCCATTGCCGCTGGCATCACGTGCGCCAGCATGAAGGCCTGGCTCGGCGAGCAGCCGATCGTTCGCTGCATGCCCAATACGCCGGCGCTGTTGCGTCAGGGCGTCAGTGGCCTGTACGCCACCGATGATGTCACGAGCAACCAGCGCGAACAGGCCGAAGCCTTGCTCTCGGCCGTCGGCATCGCCCTGTGGGTGAATGAAGAAACCCACATTGATGCAGTAACGGCGGTGTCGGGCAGCGGCCCGGCTTACTTCTTCCTGCTGATTGAAGCCATGACCGCCGCCGGCGTGAAGCTTGGCCTGTCGCCCGAGGTTTCCAAGCAACTGGCCGAGCAGACCGCTCTGGGTGCTGCACGGATGGCGACTGAGAGCGATGTCGATGCGGCCGAGCTGCGCCGCCGCGTGACGTCACCTGCGGGCACCACGGAAGCTGCGATCAAGTCCTTCCAGGCCGACGGCTTCGAAGCGATCGTGGAAAAGGCGCTCGGCGCTGCGGCACACCGTTCCGCCGAACTGGCCGAATTGCTGGGTAAATAAGGAGTAGTTCATGAATGCACTCACTGGCGCCACGATCTTTGTTATTCAGACGCTGATCAGCCTGTACCTGACCATCGTCCTGCTGCGCTTCGTGCTGCAACTGGTCAAAGCCAACTTCTACAACCCGCTCAGCCAGTTTGCCGTGCGGGCCACGCAACCGCTGCTCAAGCCCATTCGCCGGATCGTCCCCAGCGTCCTGGGTCTGGACACGTCCTCCCTGCTGCTGGCGATCGTGATCCAGGCGTTGTTGATGGCCTTCGTGCTGATGATGACTTACGGCACCATCGGCGACGTCCCACACCTGTTGATGTGGTCGATCATCGGCATCACGTCGCTGCTGCTGAAGATCTTCTGGGTCTCGATGATCATCATGGTGATCGTCTCGTGGATCGCGCCGGGCACGCACAACCCTGCCGCAGAACTGGCCTACCAGATCAGTGAGCCGATCCTGGCGCCCTTCCGCCGCATCATCCCCAATCTGGGCGGCATGGACATCTCGCCGATCTTCGCCTTCCTGGCCATTCAAGTGTTGCAGTCGTACGTCATGCCCGAACTGGCAGCGTACTCGGGCATGCCGCAGGAGCTGTGGCGGTTGATCTAAATCCCGCCCCACCCTGTAGGAGTGAGCTTGCTCGCGATGACGGTGCGTCAGATACTTAGATGGCGTCTGGCACACCGCAATCGCGAGCAAGCTCACTCCTACAGGTACTCATCTGTCCACCGCCCCGTTGTTCGCTTGCCGCTACCCCCCGTGATCTTTAGACTTACGCCTCATTTCAGCGAGAGCAGGGTCGATGTCCACGGTCTTTCCCGAAGATTCTGTCGGTCTAGTCACGCCGCAAACGGCGCATTTCAGCGAGCCACTGGCTCTGGCCTGCGGTCGGTCGCTGGCCGCTTATGACCTCATCTACGAAACCTACGGTCAGCTCAACGCCGCCAAAAGCAATGCGGTGCTGATCTGCCACGCCTTGTCGGGCCACCATCACGCGGCCGGGTATCACAGCGCCGAAGACCGCAAGCCAGGTTGGTGGGACAGCTGCATCGGCCCAGGCAAGCCCATCGACACCAACACGTTCTTCGTGGTCAGCCTCAACAACCTGGGCGGCTGCAACGGCTCGACAGGCCCCAGCAGCATCAACCCGGAAACCGGCAAACCCTTTGGCGCCGATTTCCCCGTATTGACCGTCGAAGACTGGGTGCACAGCCAGGCGCGTCTTGCCGACAGCCTGGGCATCATGCAATGGGCCGCCATCGTCGGCGGCAGCCTGGGTGGCATGCAGGCCTTGCAATGGACCATCACCTATCCGGACCGCGTGCGTCACTGCCTGGCGATCGCCTCGGCTCCCAAGTTGTCAGCGCAGAACATCGCGTTCAACGAAGTCGCACGCCAGGCGATCCTGACCGATCCGGAATTTCATGGCGGCTCGTTCCAGGAACTCGGCGTGATCCCCAAACGCGGCTTGATGCTGGCCCGCATGGTCGGGCACATCACGTACCTGTCCGACGATTCGATGGGCGAGAAATTTGGCCGCGGCCTGAAAAACGAGAACCTCAACTACGACTTCCACAGCGTCGAGTTTCAGGTCGAAAGCTACCTGCGTTATCAGGGCGAAGAGTTTTCCGGCCGCTTCGACGCCAACACGTATCTGTTGATGACCAAGGCGCTGGACTATTTCGATCCGGCCGCCAACTTCAACGATGACCTGGCCGCAACCTTCGCCGGTGCGAGCGCCAAATTCTGCGTGATGTCGTTCACCACCGACTGGCGCTTCTCGCCCGCGCGCTCTCGCGAACTGGTGGATGCGTTGATGGCCGCGAAAAAGGACGTCTGCTATCTGGAGATCGACGCGCCACAGGGCCACGATGCCTTCCTGATGCCGATCCCGCGCTACCTGCAAGCCTTCTCCAGCTACATGAACCGAATTGCACTCTGAGGACACCATGAGAGCCGACCTGGAAATCATCCAAGACTGGATACCGGCAGGCAGCCGCGTGCTCGACCTCGGTTGCGGCGACGGCGAATTGCTGGCCTGGCTGCAGCAGAACAAACAAGTGACTGGCTACGGGCTGGAAAATGATGCCGACAACATTGCGCGCTGCGTGTCCCGGGGCGTCAATGTCATCGAGCAGGACCTGGACAAAGGCCTGGGCAACTTCGCCAGCAACAGCTTCGACGTCGTGGTCATGACGCAGGCGCTGCAAGCAGTGCACTACCCTGACCGAATCCTCGACGAGATGCTTCGCGTGGGTCGTCAGTGCATCATCACATTCCCCAACTTCGGTCACTGGCGCTGCCGCTGGTACCTGGCGAGCAAGGGCCGCATGCCGGTTTCCGAGTTCCTGCCCTACACGTGGTACAACACGCCGAACATTCACTTCTGCACCTTCGAAGACTTCGAGGAGCTGTGCCGCGGTCGCTCGGCAAAGGTCATTGATCGGCTGGCGGTCGACCAACAACATCGCCACGGCTGGACAAGTAAACTATGGCCTAATCTGTTGGGTGAGATCGGCATCTATCGGGTCAGCAGCCCGACCTTGCAGGATCACCAGATAGCGGTCTGAGCCAACCGACAGGAGAATGATCATGCGTCGTTTGAGTGCAATGCTGAGTCTGCTCATCGCACTTGCAGCTCCGGCGATGGCTGCCGACAGCGCGAGTCTGAACAGGCAACAGCAGTTCGGCGACGTGACCATTCACTACAACGCGTTTGGCTCAGGAATGCTGCAGCCGTCGATTGCCAGGGACAATGGCCTGATCCGCAGCAAGGGCATGGGTGTGATCAACATCACTGCGATCAGAGACGGCAAAACCGTCACAGCCAGCGTCGACGGCTCGGTGGCAGACCTGACCGGCCGCAAGAAAGCGTTGAGCTTCAGGCCGGTCAGCGAAAACGGCTCCGTCAATTACATTGCGCAGTACGACGTGCAGCCCGACACCTCGGCCACCTACATCTTCACCATCAACGTGAAAACCGGTGACGACCAGGCCCACACGCTCAGCTTCAACCAGGAAATCTTTTCGGACCCATGATGAACTTCACCCAGCTCGTACTCGCCAGTCACAACGCCGGCAAACTCAAAGAACTTCAGGCCATGCTCGGCGGCAGCGTGCAATTGCGCTCGATCGGCGAGTTCAGCGGCGTGGAGCCTGAAGAGACGGGGCTGTCGTTCGTCGAGAACGCCATTTTGAAGGCTCGCAACGCCGCACGCATTTCAGGTTTGCCGGCACTGGCTGATGACTCGGGCCTTGCCGTGGATTTCCTCGGCGGAGCGCCGGGTATCTATTCGGCGCGCTATGCCGATGGCAAGGGTGATGCGGCGAACAACGCCAAACTGCTCGACGCCCTGAAGGATGTGCCGGAACACGCGCGCGGTGCGCAGTTCGTCTGCGTGCTGGCGCTGGTTCGTCACGCCGACGACCCGTTGCCCATTCTGTGTGAAGGCCTGTGGCATGGGCGCATCCTGACGGCCGCCAGCGGCGAGCACGGATTTGGCTACGATCCGCTGTTCTGGGTGCCTGAGCGCAATGTTTCGAGCGCCGAACTCAGTCCGGCCGACAAGAACCAGATCAGCCATCGTGCACGCGCCATGGCTATTTTGCGTCAGCGTCTGGAATTGCAATGAATCACGATTCAGACACCCGGCCGCTGATTCTCGGCGCGGCCGGTTTCAGCTCCGAGCAGCCAAGAAACCCGCTGACCGAACTGCCTCCGCTTTCGCTGTACATCCATATTCCGTGGTGCGTGCGCAAATGTCCGTACTGCGACTTCAACTCTCATACCGCCAGCGCGGTACTGCCTGAGCAAGAGTACGTCGACGCGCTGCTTGCCGACCTCGATCAGGACCTGCCAAGCGTTTATGGCCGCGCGTTGAGTTCGATCTTTTTCGGCGGGGGCACGCCCAGCCTGTTCAGCGCAGAGGCACTTGGGCGACTCTTGAAAGGGGTCGAGCAACGCATACCCTTCGCGCCCGATATCGAGATCACGCTGGAAGCCAACCCCGGCACGTTCGAGCAGGTGAAATTCAGCGCATACCGGGCCTTGGGCATCAATCGGCTGTCGATCGGCATTCAGAGCTTTCAGGAAGCCAAGCTCAAGGCGCTGGGCCGCATCCACAATGGCGACGAAGCGGTACGCGCCGCCGACATGGCGCGCCAGGCCGGTTTCGATAACTTCAATCTGGACTTGATGCACGGCTTGCCGGATCAGTCGCAGGACGATGCACTGGGCGATCTGCGCCAGGCCATCGCGCTGGCGCCGACCCATCTCTCCTGGTATCAGCTGACCCTGGAACCCAACACCGTTTTCTGGAATCAGCCGCCGACGCTGCCGGAAGACGACATCCTGTGGGACATTCAGGAGGCCGGTCAGGCGCTGCTGCGGGAAAACGGCTACGTGCAATATGAAGTCTCTGCCTACGCGCAACCCGGCCGTCCGGCACGACACAATCTGAATTACTGGAGTTTCGGCGACTTCATCGGCATCGGCGCAGGGGCTCACGGCAAGCTCAGCCACCCGGACGGACGCATCGTACGCACCTGGAAAACCCGGCTGCCCAAGGATTACCTCAATCCGGCCAAGTCGTATCAGGCCGGCGAGAAGCTGCTGGCGCTGGACGAAATGCCGTTCGAATTCCTGATGAACGCGCTGCGCCTGACAAAAGGCGTCGACGCTGCATTATTTCAGCGGCACACCGGTCTAAGCGTCGATTCGCTCGCCAGCGCGCGTCAGCAGGCTGAACAACGGGGCTTGCTCGAGCCCGACCCGATGCGTCTGGTGGCCACTGCTCGCGGGCAGTTATTTCTCAACGACCTGCTGCAGTATTTTCTTCTATAAGACTCAACGCTAAGGACACTGAATGGACCTCGTACTCGACCTGCTGGCAACTGTCTCGCGCTGGAGTCGCAGCAACCTTTCGGAAATCGCACTGGCGTTGGTGGGCTGTCTGCTGATCCTGTTCGGGGCCGACATCAAGGGCTGGATCGAAGGTCGCATCAGCAGCTTCGCCGGGGCCTTACGCGTTCCCGTCATGGCCCTGCTGTGCACCATCGGCAGCGGCGCCGCGCTCATCTACGCCACGCCATGGGTCGTGCGCGGGCTGAGCCAGTTCAACAACTACAGCCTGGCGCCAGTGTTGTTGGTGGTGCTGGTGCTGATCGGCGTTGTGGCGGATCGGAAGTGATCCAGGGCTGACACCACGCGCTCGCACGGCGGGCACGTCATCTATGGCAGCGAGCCTGCTCGCGAGAGCGCCAGTTCAGCCAGTGCACTACTACTGGCTGATCCGAAGCCTTCGCGAGCAATCTCGCTCGCACAGTGACTCATCGGCGGATGAGTCAGGCGGTTTTTTCGAACTTCAAATCCCAGACCCCATGCCCCAGACGCTCGCCACGGCGTTCGAACTTGGTGATCGGACGTTCCGCAGGGCGAGGGACGCATTTGCCGTCTTCGGCCAGGTTGCGGTAACCGGGAGCAACGTTCATCACTTCCAGCATGTATTCAGCGTAGGGCTCCCAGTCGGTAGCCATATGCAGGACGCCGCCGGGCTTGAGCTTGCTGCGAACCAGCGCCGCAAATTCGGCCTGAACGATGCGACGCTTGTGATGGCGCGCCTTGTGCCAGGGGTCCGGGAAGAACAGCATCAGGCGATCAAGGCTGTTATCGGCAATGCAACGATTGAGCACTTCGATCGCGTCGCAATCGTAGACCCGCACGTTGGTCAGGCCTTGCGTCAGAACGCCATTGAGCAGCGCACCGACACCAGGACGATGCACTTCAACGCCAATGAAATCCTGCTCGGGCGCCGCCGCTGCCATTTCCAGCAGCGAGTGCCCCATGCCGAAGCCGATTTCCAGCGTGCGCGGCGCAGAGCGGCCGAACACCTTGTCGAAATCAACCGGCTCGTCGGCCAGCGGCAGGACGAACAACGGTTTGCCTTGATCCAGGCCGCGCTGCTGGCCTTCGGTCATGCGACCGGCACGCATCACGAAGCTCTTGATGCGTCGATGATGGCTTTCATCGCCCTGTTCTTTACCGTCTTCGTCGTTCATCACTTCGTCGTCCGGAAGTGCATCGGGCTTTTGCGAATCAATCATCAACAGGCTCTTACTTGATCAGACCGTCCAGCGGCGAGGACGCGCTGGCATAGAGTTTCTTGGGCATACGACCCGCCAGGTAAGCCATGCGGCCTGCCAGAATGGCGTGTTTCATCGCTTCTGCCATCAATACCGGCTGCCCGGCGTGGGCAATGGCCGAGTTCATCAGCACCGCTTCGCAGCCCAGCTCCATCGCGATGGTGGCGTCCGAAGCAGTGCCGACACCGGCGTCGACCAGCACTGGTACTTTCGATTCTTCGAGAATGATCTGCAGGTTGTACGGGTTGCAGATCCCGAGCCCCGTGCCGATCAGGCCCGCCAGAGGCATGACCGCGCAGCAGCCGATTTCGGCCAGTTGGCGCGCGATGATCGGGTCGTCGCTGGTGTAGACCATCACGTCGAAACCGTCCTTGACCAGCGTTTCCGCAGCCTTGAGGGTTTCGATCACGTTAGGGAAAAGGGTCTTCTGATCAGCCAGAACTTCAAGCTTGACCAGGTTATGGCCGTCGAGCAGCTCACGCGCCAGGCGGCAGGTACGCACTGCTTCGATGGCGTCATAGCAACCGGCAGTGTTCGGCAAAATGGTGTAACGGTCAGGTGGCAGCACGTCGAGCAGGTTCGGCTCGCCCGGATTCTGGCCCAGGTTGGTACGACGCACGGCGACCGTCACGATTTCCGCGCCAGACGCTTCGATGGCCAGACGGGTTTCTTCCATATCCTTGTACTTGCCAGTGCCAACCAGCAGGCGCGACTGGAAAGTCCGACCGGCCACTGTAAACGGCTTGTCGCTATGAACATTGCTCATCGGAAATCCTCTTTACGGTTGAGGTTCTTGCAGTTCTTTCTGGATCGGGTCGCAGCGCGGATCGGCAGACCTAGCCACCGCCGATGGCATGCACCACTTCGACCTGATCGCCTTCATTCAGGGTCGTAGATGCGTGCTGGCTGCGCGGGACGATATCCAGATTGAGTTCGACTGCGATCCGACGTCCGACCAGATCCAGACGTGTCAGCAATGCCGCGACGGTCTCGCCGTCGGGCAGTTCAAAGGATTCACCGTTCAACTGAATGCGCATGCGAATGGCAGCCATCATTTTAGGGGGCGAGCATTCTAGCCCGATCAGCCTCCGGGACCAAGGCAAAGGCACGCCATTCGTCTCAGCCGGGGGGCAATGGTTTCACCTGTGGGAGGTCGGCCACTCAAAGGGTATCCACGCCCAGCCGCCAGGCCGTCCAACCCAGAATGAACCAGCCGATGAGAAAGCACAGCCCGCCTATCGGCGTGATGATGCCCAGCTTGCTCACTCCCGTGAGAGTCAACACGTACAGGCTGCCCGAGAACAACAGGATACCGAGCGTAAAGGCGATGCCGGCGTAACTGACCAGCCGCCCTTGAATCTGAGTCGCCAGGATCGCCACGCCGAAGATCGCCAGCGCGTGAATCAGCTGATAGAGCACGCCGGTCTGGAAGATCGCAAGGTATTCAGGGGTGAGGCGGTTTTTAAGGCCATGGGCAGCGAATGCGCCCAGCGCGACGCCGGTAAATCCGAAGAAAGCGGCCAGCATCAAGAAGGTTCGTAGCATGGGTGACTCCGTCAAAAATCGTTCTATCCTGCGTGGTCTGTATAATGGCCCGCTCAACCGCTTCGGCCAAGCCATCTCTATGCTGCGTTTCCTGCTCAGTCGTATCGCCAAAGTCCTGCTCTGGTTTGCAGCGGCAAGTGTCGTGCTGGTTTTGATCTTCCGCTGGGTGCCACCCCCCTTCACCGCGCTGATGGCCGAGCGCAAGATTGAATCATGGTTCGACGGCAAGCCCATTGATCTGCAGCGTGACTGGCAGCCATGGGACAAAATCTCCGACGATCTCAAAGTCGCGGTCATTGCCGGGGAAGACCAGAAGTTCGCCGAGCATTGGGGCTTCGATATCGACGCCATTCAGGCGGCGCTGGTGCATAACGAGCGCGGCGGTTCGATTCGCGGCGCCAGCACGCTGAGCCAGCAGGTGTCCAAGAACCTGTTCTTATGGTCAGGCCGCAGTTATTTGCGCAAGGGACTGGAGGCGTGGTTTACCGGATTGATCGAGGTATTCTGGTCCAAGCAGCGAATCCTTGAGGTGTACGTCAACAGCGTCGAGTGGGACGACGGGGTTTTCGGCGCGCAAGCGGCTGCGCAGCACCACTTCCATGTCAACGCCGGCCAGTTGTCGACGCAGCAGGCCAGTTACCTCGCCGCAGTGCTGCCAAACCCCCGCGAATGGAGCGCCAGCAATCCGAGCAGCTACGTCTCACGACGGGCCGGCTGGATTCGCCAGCAAATGCGCCAGCTGGGTGGTGATGAGTATCTGGTGGGGTTGAATCACAGCCGCAAATGGTGAGGTAGCCCAACGCTCACTGAAACCCATAAACAAAAACGCCCCGATCATCTCGGGGCGCTTCGTTTCAGTCTTTCGCTTAAGCGGCGATTGACGACTTCAGTTTGTTCATCGCGCTCTTTTCGAGCTGACGAATCCGCTCGGCAGAGACGTTGTACTTCTCGGCCAGATCGTGCAGCGTCGCTTTTTCCTCGGCCAGCCAACGCTGATAGAGGATGTCGCGGCTGCGCTCATCGAGCACGTTCAACGCTTCGTGCAGGTTGGCGGTGGAGCTGTCAGTCCAATCGGAATCTTCCAGCTGACGCGCCGGATCGTAACGGTGGTCTTCCAGGTAGTTGGCCGGGGACTGGAACGCGCTGTCGTCGTCGGCTTCAGCAGCCGGGTCGAACGCCATGTCGTGGCCAGTCAGACGGCTTTCCATTTCGCGCACTTCGCGCGGTTCAACGCCCAGGCTTTCCGCCACACGATGAACTTCTTCGTTGTTCAGCCAGGCCAGACGCTTCTTCTGGCTGCGCAGGTTGAAAAACAGCTTGCGCTGAGCCTTGGTGGTCGCGACTTTCACGATGCGCCAGTTGCGCAGGATGAATTCGTGAATTTCGGCCTTGATCCAGTGCACAGCAAACGACACAAGGCGCACACCCATCTCAGGGTTGAAGCGCTTCACGGCCTTCATCAGGCCGACGTTACCTTCCTGGATCAGGTCAGCCTGAGCCAGTCCATAACCGGAATAACTGCGTGCGATATGCACGACAAATCGCAGGTGGGCGAGCACCATCTGCCGAGCCGCCCCTAGATCCTGCTCGTAATAGAGACTCTCGGCCAGTTCACGCTCCTGCTCGGGCGTCAGCAGTGGAATGCTGTTTACCGTGTGCACATAGGCTTCCAGGTTTGCACCCGGAACCAAGGCATAAGCAGGTTGCAAAGAATTGGTCATACGAAAAAACCTCCGACACATGACTCGTGCAGTTCAGCACTGCGAAATTGACCGGGAACCGCTAGACAAGTTCCCTTAGCTGAAAAGTCAATAGATGAAACAAAATTTACGCTACAAAAGTGACCTGAACATTAAAACTCAACGAGGTGCCAGCTCTCTCAAATGGCGTGCGACCGCAATCCACGCACCGATATAACCCAACAACACGGCTCCTAGCAAGAGCGACAGACCATCTGCCATCGGCACCCCCGCCAGCGCGAAGTTACTGCCATACAACCCGGCCAGCTTGACGACCGCCTCGTTCAGCCAATCCAGGCCGAAAGCGAGCACGCCCCATGACAGTACCCCGGCACCGAATCCATACAGCGCGCCCATATAAAGGAAAGGCCTGCGCACGTAGCTGTCCGTGCCGCCCACCAATTTGATGACTTCAATTTCGGTGCGCCGGTTCTCGATGTGCAGACGGATGGTATTGCCGATGACCAGCAACAGCGCACCCACCAGCAATACAGTGAGGCCGAAAACGAAGCGGTCACCCAGCTTCAGGATCGCTGCCAGACGCTCGACCCAGACCAGATCCAGCTGAGCCTGCTGCACCTTCGGCAGTTCAGCCAGGCGCGTACGTAACGCCTCCAACGCGGCTTTGTCAACTTCCAGCGGTGTAACCAGCACAACGCCAGGCAGCGGGTTTTCCGGCAGTTCCTTGAGCGCCTCGCCCAGACCGGACTGCTGCTGAAACTCGTTCAACGCCTGATCACGACTGATGTACTCGGCATCCGCCACGCCCGGCATCTGCTTTATCTGACTGACCAGACTGTCGCCTTCGCTCGACGAGGCATCGAGCTGCAAATAAAGCGATATCTGCGCGGCACGCTGCCAGGACCCGCCCAGACGCTCGACGTTGTTCAACAGTAGCGACAAGCCCATCGGCAAGCTCAGCGCGATGGCCATGACCAGACAGGTGAAAAAGCTGCCGATCGGTTGCTTGCCCAAACGGCGCAGACTGTCCAGCAAACTGGAGCGATGGGCTTCGATCCATGCGTTGAACAGCGTGCCGAAATCCGGGCCGTCGTCATCGTCGTGTTTCTTTTTCTTCTGAGGCGCGGGATCGGCGGCCTTGGGGGCCACGCGCTCGGAAACCTTGGGACTGCGAGTCGCACTCATGCTCCAGCCTCCCCGTCGCCGATCAGTCGGCCGCGTTGCAGTGTCAGCATGCGATGACGCATGCGCGCAATCAGGGCCAGGTCGTGACTGGCGATCAGCACGCTGGTGCCAAGGCGATTGATGTCTTCGAAGACGCCCATGATTTCCGCTGCCAGCCTTGGATCGAGGTTACCGGTCGGTTCGTCCGCCAGCAGCAAGGCCGGGCGGTGAACGATGGCGCGGGCAATACCCACGCGCTGTTGCTGACCTGTGGACAGGTCGCCGGGGTACAACTCGGCCTTGTCAGAGAGCGCCACGCGCTCCAGTGCCGAATCGACGCGTTTGGTCACCTCGGTTTTGGACAACCCCAGAATCTGCAGGGGCAAGGCGACGTTATTGAACACCGTGCGGTCGAACAGCAACTGGTGATTCTGAAACACCACGCCGATCTGACGACGCAGAAAGGGAATCTGCGCCGTGCTGATCTGGCCCAGGTCCTGACCGGCCAGCAGCAACTTGCCGGTGGTTGGGCGTTCCATGGCGAGCAACAGACGCAATAGCGTACTTTTGCCGGCGCCAGAGTGACCGGTTACAAACAGAAATTCCCCACGACGTACTCGAAAGCTCAGCTCATGCAAGCCGACGTGTCCGTTCGGATAGCGTTTACCGACCTGTTCGAAACGAATCATGTGCGCTCCCGCTCGGCGAAAAGGGCCTGAACGAAGGGTTCAGCCTCGAAAGTCCGCAAGTCGTCGATGCCCTCACCGACACCGATGTAACGGATCGGCAGACCGAACTGCTTGGCCAGCGCGAAGATCACGCCGCCCTTGGCCGTGCCGTCCAGCTTGGTGAGCGCAAGTCCGGTGAGGCTGACGGTCTGATTGAACTGCTTGGCCTGGTTGATAGCGTTCTGCCCGGTACCGGCGTCGAGCACCAGCAGCACCTCGTGCGGGGCATGCTCGTCCAGTTTGCCGATCACGCGGCGAACCTTCTTCAGCTCTTCCATCAGGTTATCTTTGGTGTGCAGACGGCCAGCGGTGTCAGCGATCAGTACATCGATACCGCGCGCTTTGGCCGCCTGCACGGCATCGTAAATCACCGAAGCCGAATCGGCGCCCGTGTGCTGAGCGATCACCGGAATCTTGTTGCGCTCACCCCAGACCTGTAACTGCTCGACCGCCGCGGCGCGGAACGTATCGCCAGCGGCAAGCATGACTTTCTTGCCTTCGAGCTGGAGTTTTTTCGCCAGCTTGCCGATCGTCGTGGTCTTGCCTGCGCCATTGACGCCGACCACGAGAATCACGAACGGCTTGTGCTCGGAGCCAATGACCAACGGCGCTTCAACCGGCTTGAGCATCTCAGTCAGCTCGCTCTGCAGCGATTTGTACAGCGCATCGCTGTCCGTGAGTTGTTTTCGCGCCACTTTCTGCGTCAGGTTGCGCACGATCAAGGACGTGGCTTCAACACCGACGTCGGCCGTCAGCAGGCGGGTTTCGAGCTCATCGAGCATGTCGTCGTCGATGGCTTTCTTGCCCAGGAACAGGCTCGCCATTCCTTCGCCGAGACTGGCGCTGGTTTTCGACAGGCCTTGTTTCAGGCGCGCGAAGAAACCGGGCTGTTTCGATTGGACGGGCGCCTGCTCAGTCGCAACCGGCACCGCGGGAGTCTCTGCCAAAGGCACGACCGGCGCCGCGACGGGCGGCGGCGTGACAGTAGGCGGGGCCAGTGACGGCAGATCATCGCCGGCTACCGGATCAGGCAGGGCGGGCGGCGCAGGCTCGACCAACGGGATCGCGTGCGTCTCAGCGGTCTGACGGGGGGCCGCTTCATCGGGAACGTTCAGTGCGCCAGTCTCAGGTTGCTCCAACACGACCGCCTGCGGTGGAATCTGCGGCGTCACGTGGGGCTCGCCTTCATCCGTCAAAGCGACCGGTTCTTCGGCCACTGGCAACTTCAACCAAGGCTCTGCGCCAGGCGCCTGGTCAGTGACGGGCTCGACGACAACAGGCGGCTCGCTCGAAACGAGAGCCTCCGGAGCGCGCTCGGCGGGAATCGGCGGAGCGACTTGGGGCTCAGCGGCGATTTGTGGTTCAGCAGCGACCGGCGTCTCTTCAACGACGGGCTCGGGCGCTGTTTCAGGTGCGGTCTGTGGCTGCTCGTTGACGGTTTCCTGCGGCTTTTTGCGCAGCCATCCGAACAGGCCTTTCTTCTCGCCAGCCGGGGCTGGGGTCTTCTTGTCGTCGTTGGAACCAAACATGGAGGACGGCTATCTCAAGGTAGCGACGCGCCAGAGCGGCGCCTCTGAAAAATTCTGTCAATGCGAAACAGACTGCTTTTATGTCTGCTTGTTCATAGCCTGCCTGGACACATCACCCGGACGTCGCGTCTGCCCTGACAAGGGTCGTCAAGGCCATTTCTTACGAAGTCCGTTTACGACTCACACATCTTAGCCGTGGTCGGCAAGCAAACTGGTCGCTATCCTAGGGCGTGTGATCACATATTTCCACCGCCGCGTTCCCGCGCAAAAGCGCGTAAGACAAGGCGCAAGCCGTGAGGGATGTGTGTTTCCCTGCCAGGATCTGTAACGCATTATGGCGCGCTTTCAGACCACCCTCCGGAGCGCTGCGGGAAATATGTGATGATACGCCCTAACCCCTGCGCCCGCCGACGCTAAGTTCATGCAGGCCGCCTCGAAGGTTCAAATTACGAATGAATGCTCTTGCCCGCTGCGCCGCAGGCCTGCTGCTCAGCACGATCTGTTTGCCCTTTGCAGCCCTGGCTGCCGACCCTCAACCCACCTCCGAATTCACGCTCGATAACGGCCTGAAAGTCATTGTGCGCGAAGACCATCGCGCACCGGTCGTGGTTTCTCAGGTCTGGTACAAGGTTGGCTCCAGCTATGAGACGCCAGGCCAGACCGGCCTTTCCCACGCACTGGAACACATGATGTTCAAGGGCAGCGCAAAAGCGGGTCCTGGCGAGGCGTCACTGATCCTCCGCGATCTTGGCGCGGAAGAAAACGCATTCACCAGTGACGACTACACCGCTTACTACCAGGTGCTGGCGCGTGACCGTTTGAGTGTGGCGTTCGAGCTTGAGGCTGACCGCATGGCCAGCCTGCGTCTGCCGCCCGAAGAGTTCGCTCGCGAGATTGAAGTCATCAAGGAAGAACGCCGCCTGCGCACGGACGACAAGCCCAATGCCAAGGCGTACGAGCGCTTCAAGGCAATCGCTTACCCCGCCAGCGGCTACCACACGCCGACCATCGGCTGGATGGCTGACCTGGACCGCATGACCGTTCAGGAGCTGCGCCACTGGTACGAGTCCTGGTACGTGCCGAACAACGCCACGCTGGTTGTGGTGGGCGACGTGAAACCCGATGAAGTGAAAGCACTGGCGCAACGCTTCTTCGGGCCGATTCCTCGCCGCGATGTACCGCCCTCCAAAAAGCCGCTGGAGCTCGCCGAACCCGGATTGCGCCAGATCACCGTGCATGTGGCCACGCAAATGCCCAGTCTGATGTATGGCTTCAACGTGCCCAGCCTTGCAACCGCCACCGATCCGCAGTCGGTCAATGCCTTGCGCCTGATCTCTGCCTTGCTCGACGGCGGCTACAGCGCCCGCATCCCGGCGCGTCTGGAGCGTGGTGAAGAACTGGTGACCGGCGCGTCGTCGGACTACGACGCCTACACCCGTGGCGACAGCCTCTTCACCATCAGCGCCACGCCTAATCAGCAGAAAAAGAAAACCCTGGCAGACGCGGAAGCCGGCATCTGGCGTCTTCTCGACGAGCTGAAGACCAAGCCACCGACCAAAGAGGAACTGGAACGGGTTCGGGCGCAGGTCATCGCGGGGCTGGTCTATGAACGCGACTCCATCACCAGTCAGGCCAGCACCATTGGTGAGCTGGAAACGGTGGGACTGTCCTGGAAGCTGATCGATCAGGAACTGGCGGCGCTGCAGAGCGTGACGCCTGACGACATTCAAAAAGCAGCACGCACGTATTTCACCCGCGAACGCCTCGCCGTTGCGCACGTTTTGCCTGAGGAGAAAGCCCAATGACCAAGCGCATCGACACCCGCGCTGCACGGCCTCGGGCCTCGGTACTGCTGCTGACCGCGACGCTGAGCCTGCTTGGCGCCGCACTTGTGCAGGCGGACGCGCCAGCCGACGCACCCAAGGCAATCGACAAGGCGGCATCCACGCTGGAATCACTGAAGGCGCTTGATGGAAAGGCCCCACCCCGCCGCGACCTGAACATTCAATCGTGGCAGACCGCAGAGGGCGCGCGGGTATTGTTCGTCGAAGCCCATGAGCTGCCGATGTTCGACATGCGCCTGCTGTTTGCCGCGGGCAGCAGTCAGGACGGCGCCACGCCGGGAATCGCACTTGTGACCAACGCCATGCTCAATGAGGGCGTAAAGGGCAAAGACGTGAGCGCGATCGCCGAAGGATTCGAAGGACTGGGCGCGGACTTCGGCAACGGCTCCTATCGCGACATGGCCATTGCTTCGCTGCGCAGCCTGAGCGCCCCTGAAAAGCGCGAGCCTGCGCTGAAGCTGTTTTCAGAAGTCGTGGGCAAGCCTACGTTTCCCGCCGACTCGCTGGCCCGTATCAAAAACCAGCTGATGGCGAGCTTCGAGTACCAGAAACAGAACCCTGGCAAGCTGGCGGGTGATGAGCTGTTCAGACGTCTCTATGGCGACCATCCTTATGCACACCCGAGCATGGGCACGGCCAAAACCATCCCGCCGCTCACGCTTGCCCAATTGAAGGCGTTTCACGCCAAGGCGTACGCCGCCGGAAATGCTGTCATCGCGCTGGTGGGCGACCTGTCGCGGGCCGAAGCGCAAGCCGTCGCGGCGCAGGTGTCGGCGGCGCTGCCAAAAGGCCCGGCGCTGGCGAAGACCGCTGCTCCTACCGAGCCCAAAGCCGGCGAAACCCACATCGAGTTTCCGTCCAAGCAGACTCATCTGATGATGGCTGAGCTAGGCATTGACCGCGCCGACCCGGATTACGCGGCACTGTCGCTGGGGAATTCGATTCTCGGCGGCGGTGGCTTCGGCAGCCGTCTGATGGCCGAAGTTCGTGAGAAACGCGGCCTGGCTTACGGCGTATCCTCTGGCTTCACGCCCATGCAGGCTCAAGGTCCGTTCATGATTGGCTTGCAGACCCGCGCTGAAATGAGCCAGAACACGCTGCAACTGGTCAAGGATGTCACCCGTGACTTTCTCGCCAATGGTCCCACGCAGAAAGAACTCGACGATGCCAAGCGCGAGCTGGCCGGCAGTTTTCCGCTCTCGACCGCCAGCAACTCGGCAATCGTCGGTCAACTCGGCGCGATTGGCTTCTATAATCTGCCTCTGACATTCCTCGAAGACTTCATGACGCAATCGCAGAGCCTGACGGTCGAGCAAATCAAGGCCGTCATGAACAAGCATCTGGACGTCGACAAGCTGGTGATCGTGACCGCAGGTCCGACCGTCCCGCAGAAGCCTCTGCCGCCACCTACTGATAAACCAGCCGAGCAACCACTCGGCGTACCGGAGCACTAATGACCTCGACTTCAAAGCCGCCGCGCATCCACAAAGGCCACAAAATCCATACGGGCCTGGGCCAGTTGCGGATCATCGGCGGCGAATGGCGCAGTCGGCGTCTGAGCTTCCCGGATGGCCCGGGGCTGCGGCCTACGCCGGACCGCGTTCGGGAAACCCTGTTCAACTGGCTCGCGCCTTATATCGAAGGCGCGCGCGTGCTGGACCCGTTCGCGGGGAGCGGCGCCTTGTACCTCGAAGCCCTGTCGCGAGGGGCGAGCATGGGCCTGGCGCTGGACACCAATTCGGCGGCCATTTCCAGCTTGCGCGAGCATCTGGGCACGTTACGCTGCACGGTCGGCAAGACCTCCAGCGGCGACGCACTGCGCTATCTGGAGACCCAACCGGCGGAACAATTCGACGTGGTGTTTCTCGACCCACCCTTCCACCAGAATCTTCTGCTCCCGGCGTGCGCGTTGCTGGAAGAACGGGCATGGCTGGCAGATAACGCCTGGATCTACACCGAAAGTGAAACCGCGCCGTCTTCACTTGGCCTGCCCGCCAACTGGCGCTTGCACCGCGAGAAAAAGGCCGGACAGGTTTACTACGCGTTGTGGGAACGAAGTGTCATCGCCAGCTGACCGCCGCCCGTTCGTCCCCGCGTTCGGTCTCGGCAACCCGCATTTGCAGACCCTCTGGGGGCCGCTCTGGCGCCGGACCATTCATCTGGACCGGCGCCGTGAGCGGATATGGCTGGACGATGGCGATTTTCTCGACATGGACTGGCACGGGCCGCACGACGCCCACGTACCGGTCGTTCTGGTCCTGCACGGGCTGACCGGATCGTCCAATTCGCCTTACGTGGTCGGCCTGCAGCAAGCCATGGAAAAACTCGGCTGGGCGAGCGTGGCGCTCAACTGGCGAGGTTGTTCTGGCGAGCCGAACCTGTTGCCGCGAAGCTATCACTCAGGCGTCAGCGAAGACCTTGCGGCTGTGCTCGCGCACCTCAGAGCCGCACGCCCGCTCGCGCCCCTTTACGCGGTCGGCTACTCGCTGGGCGGCAACATTTTGCTCAAGCACCTGGGCGAGTCGGGGCTGGACAGCAACCTTCAAGGCGCTGCTGCCGTGTCGGTCCCGTTCAGGCTCGACGAGTGTGCCGACCGTATCGGTCTGGGCTTCTCGCGGGTCTACCAGCGCCATTTCATGCGGGAAATGCTCGGTTACATCAAAGACAAGCAGCGCCGGTTTCAGCACGAGGGGCTCAGCGACGGCCTGGCGGAGCTCGCCGCTTTGGGCTCGCTCAAAAACCTGCGCACTTTCTGGGAGTTCGACGGGCGGGTAACGGCGCCACTCAACGGCTTCGTGGATGCCCATGACTACTACCGCCGCGCGTCAAGCCGCTATTTCCTCGGCGCGATCCGGACGCCGACGTTGCTGGTGCAATCACTCGACGACCCCTTCGTGTTCAAACACAGTCTCCCTGATGCCGGTGAGTTGTCGGCAAGCACGCGATTAGACCTGCAAAACCGTGGCGGGCACGTGGGCTTCGTCGGCGGAACGATCAGAACGCCGTCCTACTATCTGGAACAGCGCATCCCGGCCTGGCTGGCGGACGTGCATGGCGCTCAGACCCACCTCTGAATCGTATCGGCGAGCCCGATTGCCGGGCGAGAATCAGTCGCCCGTTGCGACGCCACGGGCCGGATCGTTGATCCATTCGCTCCAGGATCCGGCGTAGAGCCCACCGAGCGGATAGCCCGCCAGGCACAGGGCAAACAGGTTGTGGCAGGCCGTGACGCCCGAGCCGCAATAGGCGACCAGCGCCTGCGGCGCCCTACCTTTCAATGTCTCGGCGAAGCGTTGTTTGAGCTGCTCGGCTGGCAAGAAGCGACCATCGGGGCCGAGGTTGTCAGTGAATGCGGCGCATTGAGCACCCGGAATATGGCCTGCGATCGGGTCGATGGGCTCGACTTCTCCGCGAAAACGCGCGGGTGCCCGGGCATCAATCAAGGTCAGGTCAGCCTGCCCCAGCCGGGCCTGCAGCTGCTCGGCGCTGAGTACCAGCGCATCGTCGGGCTGCCCCTGAAATGTGCCCCTTCGTTGCAGCGGCGGATCCAGGCTCAGCGGCAGACCGGCGGCATGCCAGGCCTTGAGCCCGCCATCGAGCAGATAGACGCCTTCTCGCTTGCCCAGCCATGCCAGTAACCACCACGCCCGGGCGGCATAAGCGCCGGGGCCATCGTCGTACAGCACGATATCGCTGTCCGGGTTGACGCCCCAGAACTGCAGCCGCTCGGTCAGAATCTGAGGATCCGGCAAAGGGTGTCGCCCCGTCACCCCTCTGACGATTGGCCCACTCAGGTCATTGAGCAGGTCGGCGTAGGACGATCCTTCGATATGGCCTTCCGCGTAGCTGCGCTGGCCGTAGTCCAGATCATCGAGCGAGGAGCGACAATCGAGAATGACAAGACCCGGTTGCTTGAGGCGGGCTTCCAGTTGTTGCGGGCTGATCAATTGCGCGATGGACATGACGGGCTCCTGCAGACAGTGAAAATGGGGCAATACGACGATCGATTCGAGGCCAGCCGGTCTCAGCCGGCGTCCTCCAGTGCCTTGTTCAGCGGCACATAAAATTCTGCGCACAGCGCATGCACGGCCTCGTGCGCCTGGGGCGTCACGTAAGCCAGTTCCAGCATCAAAACCTGATAAACGCCTCGACGAATCGCGTCTTCGCTCAAATGCGTGGCGTTCTCTCTGGTCGTGCACAGGAAGCGAACCCACGACGTCAGAATGATCCAGGCATTGAGCGTCAGCGACTCGATCTGCACCTGATTCATGCTCAGGATCTGCGCCTCGACGAACCCGCCATAGATAGACATCGCCTTGATCAGACAATGCTGGGAAAACCGCCGATAACGCGCTGCCAGCTCTGGATCGGCGTCGAGCAAGTGTTCGAGATCGCGATGCAGGAAGCGATAACGCCACATGCCATCGAGGATCGCCACCAGGTAATGGCGCTTGTCCTCGACGCCGGGAAGGCGACCTTTGGGCGGGTGAAGAAAGCTGTCGACGAGGGTTTCGTATTCAGTGAACAGCTCGGCGATGATCGCCTGCTTGTTGGGGAAGTGGTAATAGAGATTGCCTGGCGAAATCTCCATGTGCGCCGCGATGTGGTTGGTGCTGACACTGCGCTCGCCTTGCTGATTGAACAGCTCCAGGCTGCTCTGCACGATGCGTTCGCGGGTCTTGATGCGTAAGGTTTTGATGCGCGGCGCCATGCTCAGCTCAAACGTCAGGACGTAACAGGATTGTGCTGGATCTTAACGCAAGCTTCAGGATCGCGGGCAGTCTTCACGGCTCGAACTGCGCCCTGCTGCACGAGATGCACATCGGCGCGGCGCCGATTGACTTTTTAGAGTGATGACTCTAAAAAGACTCAAACCCAAGAGCGCCGCCGCGATGCCTGCCGAATCCATGCGTCTACCACTGCCGGAAAACTCAGCTCCGCAGCACGATGAGCTTGCCGTGCAGTTCGACGCACAGCGTCGAGCCTTCGCCGCCAATCCGATGCCGACGGCGGGTCAGCGACGACAGTGGCTCGACGGCCTGCATCGCGCGCTCAGCACCGAACGACAGGCGATCATCAATGCGATCAGCGCCGATTTCAGCCATCGCAGTGCGGACGAAACACTGCTGGGCGAACTGATGCCCAGTCTTCACAACATCCGATACGCCCAGCGTCAGCTGAAAAGGTGGACGCGACCGTCTCGACGCCGCGTCGGCCTGGCGTTCCAGCCTGCCAGCGCGAAAGTGATCTATCAGCCCCTCGGCGTGGTGGGCGTGATCGTGCCGTGGAATTACCCGCTGTTTCTGGCGATCGGGCCGCTGGTCGGCGCGCTGTCAGCGGGTAATCGCGTAATGCTCAAGCTCAGCGAAGCCACGCCTGCGACCGGCCAGTTGCTGAAAACCTTGCTAGGACGGGTGTTCTCAACAGATCTGGTGTCCGTGGTTCTCGGTGAAGCCGATGTTGGCGTCGCGTTTTCCAGACTGCCCTTCGACCACCTTCTGTTCACGGGCGCAACCAGCATCGGGCGGCATGTGATGCGCGCCGCCGCCGAAAATCTCACGCCTGTCACGTTGGAACTGGGCGGAAAATCGCCAGCCATCGTCTCCGCTGACGTGCCGATAGAGGACGCAGCCCAGCGGATCGCGTTCGGCAAGACCTTCAATGCAGGACAGACCTGTGTGGCCCCGGACTACGTGCTGGTACCCAGAGATCGCATCGATGCGTTCGTCGCTGCCTACACCCAGGCCGTTACCGGTTTTTTTCCTGCGCTGGATGACAACCCGGACTACACCGCCATCATCAGCCCTCGGCATGTCGCTCGTCTTGAGCATTACCTGACCGACGCTCGGAGCAAAGGCGCGAAGGTTATCTCGCTGTTCGAACGAGGTCAGGGGCGCCGAATGCCGTTCAGCCTGCTGCTGGATGTCAGTGACGATATGATCGTGATGCAGGACGAAATCTTCGGGCCACTGCTGCCCATCGTGCCGTACGAGACTATCGAACAGGCCTTCGATTACATCAACGCCCGACCTCGCCCACTGGCGCTGTATTACTTCGGCTACGACAAGGCTGAACAGAACCGCGTGCTGGAGCAGACACATTCCGGCGGCGTGTGCCTGAATGACACGTTGCTGCATGTCGCCCAGGACGACCTGCCTTTCGGCGGCATAGGCGCCTCTGGCATGGGGCATTACCATGGCCGCGAAGGATTTCTGACGTTCAGCAAGGCCAAAGGCGTGTTCATCAAGCAACGCTTCAATGCGGCACGTCTGATTTATCCGCCTTACGGCAAGGCCCTTCAGAAGCTGATCCATAAGCTGTTCATACGCTGAAAGGCGAACCGGGACCTGCACCGAGCCGACTTGGCCCACCCGACGCGCTGCGATACCATCCCAGTCCCTTTACGGACTCCGACCAGGACGACGCGATGAACCGAGTGTTGTACCCAGGCACCTTCGACCCCATCACCAAGGGCCATGGCGATCTGGTCGAGCGCGCTTCGCGCCTGTTCGATCAGGTCATCATTGCCGTCGCCGCCAGCCCGAAGAAAAACCCGCTCTTCCCGCTGGAACAACGCGTCGAGCTGGCGCGTGAAGCCACCCGGCACCTGCCCAATGTCGAAGTCGTCGGATTCTCCAGCCTTCTGGCGCATTTTGCCCAGGAACAGAACGCCAACATCCTGTTGCGCGGCCTGCGGGCGGTGTCTGACTTCGAGTACGAATTCCAGCTGGCGAACATGAACAAACAGCTGGCACCTGACGTAGAAAGTCTTTTTCTCACGCCGTCCGAACGTTATTCGTTCATATCATCTACGCTGGTCAGGGAAATCGCAGCGTTGGGGGGTGATATCACGAAGTTCGTCCACCCTGCGGTCGCACAGGCGCTGAGTGAAAGGTTCAAGTCCTGATCCCATGCGTCACGGCTTAGGTGCATACCGAGCGCTAATGCGGCACAATTCGCCGCATTAGATTTGATATGCCCCGGTGTCGACCGCGGCAGGAGTATCCATGTCCCTGATCATCACCGACGATTGCATCAACTGCGACGTCTGCGAACCCGAGTGCCCGAACGAAGCAATTTCCCAGGGGGAAGAGATCTATGTGATCAATCCGAACCTGTGCACCGAGTGCGTCGGCCATTACGACGAGCCGCAGTGTCAGCAAGTCTGCCCCGTGGACTGCATCCCGCTGGATGAAAACCACGTCGAGAGCAAAGACGAACTGATGGCCAAGTACCAGTTGATTACCAGCAAGGCATAAAAACCGAAGGCATATTTGTCGGCATACGCGCTTTCGCCGAAGACACTGGCTGTAAATGCCTGTTGAACTGAGCGAGATACGCATGACATCGAAGTCAACGCCGATACTTTCCTTGTTTGGCGCAGCCATTCTGCTGTTCGCCGTTTCGGTCCACGCGCAACCTGATCATCCTGATCAGGCCGCAATTGCCAGCCCACATCCCCTCGCTACTGCCGCCGGTCGGGAAATCCTGATCGATGGCGGTAACGCATTCGATGCCGCCATTGCCATCAGCGCCACCCTGGCAGTGGTCGAGCCATACGGCTCGGGCCTGGGCGGTGGCGGGTTTTTCCTGCTGCGGCAAGCGGGCGATCCCGTTCAGTATCAGTTTCTGGATGCGCGCGAAAAAGCCCCGCTCAAGTCCCGGCCCAAAATGTTCCACCGCAACGGCATCGTCCAGCCTGACCTGTCTCTGAACGGGCCATTGGCGGCTGCGATTCCGGGCATGCCTGCGGCGCTGGTCGAACTGGCCGAGCGATACGGCCGTCTGCCGCTGTCCATCTCCCTCGCGCCCGCGATACGCACGGCATACCGCGGCTTCAAGGTCGACGAAGTCTATCGGGAGCGCGCCAGCTGGCGGTTGTTTGCGCTGCGCAGCAACAAGGAAAGCGCGCGCCTGTTCCTGCGTAACAACGATGTGCCGAACCTGGGGGACGTCATCACTCAACCCGAACTGGCGCAAACGCTGGACCGTCTGGCGGACAAAGGGCGAGCGGGCTTTTACAGCGGCCTGACAGCGCAGGCGATGGTCAGCGGTGTGCGGCGCGCAGGAGGCATCTGGAATTACCACGATTTTGAAGAGTACAACGTCATCACGCGCACGCCGCTGCGCTTTCAGATGGCCGACCAGCGCGAGCTGATCAGCGCGCCGCCGCCCTCAGCCGGCGGCATTGCACTGGCGCAAAGTCTGTTCATGCTTCAGCAGCTGCCATGGCGCGAGTCTGCCAAGGTGCAACGCGCACACTACGTGGTGGAAGTACTACGCCGCGCCTACCGCGACCGCGTGCTGTTCGGCGACCCGGACTTCGTACCCAACCCCATCGCCCAGGTGCTGGCGCCGGATTATCTTTTTCAGCTTTCCACCAGCGTCGATCCTCACCGCGCGACACCGAACAACGCGCTGCCTCCGGCACCTCGCTGGCGTGAAGGTGACAACACCAGCCACTTTTCCGTGCTCGACAGCGAAGGCAACGCCGTTGCGGCAACGCTCTCACTCAATCTGCCGTTCGGCTCGACGTTCACGGTTCCGGGGACCGGCGTGGTGCTCAACGATGAGATGGACGATTTTTCGATCGATCCCAAGGGCAGCAATACCTCTGGCCTGCCGGGCAGTCAGGCCAACGTCATTGAACCGGGCAAGCGCCCGCTTTCGAGCATGAGCCCCAGCTTTATCGAGAGCCCCCACGCCTTTGCCGCGTTCGGCACACCCGGCGGCAGCAGAATCCCAAGCATGGTGCTGCTGTCGATGCTGCAGTATCTGGACGAGCAACCGATCGCCAACTGGGTATCGGCGCGTCGTTATCACCATCAGTACACGCCTGACGTGGTGGAGTACGAATCCGGCGCTTTCAATGAGGCGGAACTGGCTGACTTACGTGAGCGCGGCTACCCGCTGAAGGAAGCCAAACGCGACTTCGGCAATCAGCAAGTGCTCCTGTGGAACAAAAACAGCGCGAAGGTCGAAGCCGCCAGCGATCCACGTGGCGTAGGAGTTTCGAACACGTTCAGCCCTGACAGCCGACTGAGGCTGGTGCGGACCTGCGCCGATCAGTCTTGCTTGCCGTAGCCGCTCGTCGTGCAACCGAGGCAGCGGACGAACGCTGCCTTGCCTGGATCGACCACCAGCGCTTTACCGGTAGCGCCCAGGTTGCCGCCCGCAGCGGCGAAAGGCGAGGCAACCACGAAAAGCCCGGCCCCGATCACAGTGGCGACGATCAACAAGGGGCGCGCGATCAGCAGGTCGCCGATCATCGCGTATGCAGGAGGATTCTGGATTTCGTAGACCGGATCGCCACTGCCGGACACTTCGACCTGTGCCCAGGCCGGCGCCATCTGCAAGCCGAAGAACAGGGCCAGGGTAGCAGCGAGAATACGAAACGGGCTCATGGCAGATCCTTCGGGCTCAGCAGAAAAGTGATGCTGCTCACTATAAACAGGGATCGGGGTTACGCAAGGGGCCGTGTGTTTCATTCCCGACACAGAGGTTGCACCGACCACCGAGGTTGACGACCTCGACCTTACTTCTGACATTTGGGGCAATAAACGCTGGCGCGCTGCCCCAGTTTGATCTCGCGCAGCGTCGTACCGCAGACCTTGCACGGCTGTTCGCCACGCCCGTAGGCAAAGAGTTCTTGCTGAAAATAACCGGGCTGCCCGTCACCCCCGATAAAGTCCCGCAGCGTCGTGCCGCCGCGCTCGATGGCGGCGGCCAGGATGCGTTTGATCTCGATTGCCAGCTTGATATAGCGCGCCTTGGAAATACTGCCGGCCGCTCGACGCGGGTCGATGCCGGCAGCGAACAGCGCCTCTGTCGCATAAATGTTGCCGACGCCCACGACAACGGCGTTATCCATGATGAACGGCTTGACCGCCATGGCGCGACCGCGAGACAGCTCGAACAGGCGCAGACCATCGAACAGATCGGTCAACGGCTCAGGCCCGAGGCGAATCAACAGCTCATGATTGTGCGGGTCAAGACTCCACAGCATCGCCCCGAAACGCCGAGGATCGGTGTAGCGCAGCGCCAGCCCCGACTCCAGTTCGATATCGACATGTTCGTGCTTGAGCGCGGGCAGCCCCGCCTCTACCAGACGAAGATTCCCGGACATCCCCAGATGGCTGATCAACGTACCCACTTCGGCCTGAATCAACAGGTACTTCGCGCGGCGCTCGACCACCACAATCTTCTGCCCCGACAGGCGCACATCAAGGTCTTCCGGGATCGGCCAGCGCAGGCGTCGATCACGCACGATCACGCGACTGACGCGCTGACCTTCCAGATGAGGCGCGATGCCCCGACGGGTGGTTTCGACTTCAGGTAATTCAGGCATTGGGGGCTCGACGCAGGATTGAGCGAGGGCGCGCAGGATCAGTGCGCGCTCAGCTCGCGAATGCTTTCCTTGAGGTTTTCAAAGTCGTAGTCGGACAGACCGACGTAGTCCAGGACCAGATGGCCGATGCTGTTCCATTCATGATCGATGGTCTGATTACCCAGCACGCGATGCGACGAGCAGATGTGCTCGGCCATCTTGAGGATTGCCAGTAGATTTTTCAGCGGCGCATTGCGGCCCGAATCATCCTGAAAGATTGCCAGCGCGTTGTGATGGTTGGCGATTGCATTGCTGACATGTTCCGGCAAACGCCAGGACTTGGCAGTGAAATAGCCAACAACCGCATGGTTCGTATTGAGGATGCGGTTTTCTGTGTCAACCACGCGGACATCCGGGCTGGCCTTGGCGTAAGCCTCTTCAAGCACGTTCATGTATTCGGGAAAACGCTTGAGCATGAGCGGAATGCCGCAGTCGTGAAACAGGCCCAGCGCATAGGATTCGTCGACCGTCTGCGAGCCGATGCGCTTGGCCAGCGTCAGGCTCGTCATCGCGACGTCTTGCGCGGTGTCCCAGAAGCGGTTGAGCACCACGATGGTCTCGTCGCTCATCTCGCCCTTGATCGACTGGGCGTTGATGAGGTTGATCACCGAACGGCTGCCCAGCAGGTTGACCGCACGCTGGATCGAGGCAATTTTGTTGGCGAGGCCGTAATGCGCCGAGTTGACGATCTTCAACAGCGCGCCGGACAAGCCAGGGTCCTGCGCAATCAACCGGGCGATCACACCCAGATCAGGGTCGGGCATGTACTGCTCCATCTGCAAATCCACCATGATTTGCGGCTGGGGCGGCACGCTGATGCCTTGCAACGCCTGCTGAATCTGCTCGGAAGTAAGCTCTTGGGACATAAGTACACACTCAAGGTCAGGGGGCGATTCTAACCCTTACCGCCCATGCTTCGACAGCCGTTGAAACACTTAATGGATCCGACCGGCTGCTTGTTTGTAAATTCATCCGGACCGCCCGCGTGCCGGATGACGGGTTATAATCCCGCTCTTTTTTTCGGAGCGACGTCATGTCCCTGCCCAGCTTGCGCCTCAAGCCCAACGCCGACCGTCGCCTGCGCGCCGGTCACCTGTGGATCTACAGCAACGAAATCGACGTTGCCGCCACCCCGCTCAACGGCTTTGCACCAGGCGCCCAGGCGATCCTTGAAGCAGCGGGCGGCAAACCTTTGGGCATCGTCGCGATGAGTCCGAATAACCTGATATGCGCCCGCTTGCTGTCGCGCGACATCAAGTTGCCGTTGGACAAGTCGTTGCTGGTACATCGCCTGAACGTCTGCCTGTCCCTGCGCGAGCGCCTGTTCGACAAGCCTTTTTATCGCCTGGTGTACGGCGATTCCGACCTGCTCCCCGGTCTGGTCGTCGACCGTTTCGGCGATATTCTGGTCGTGCAGCTGGCATCGGCCACCATGGAGCAGCATAAGGACGACGTGCTGGCTGCGCTGATTCAAGTGCTCAAGCCAAGCGGCATTCTGCTCAAGAACGATTCGGCTGCGCGCGACGCGGAAGGCTTGAATCGCTACGTCGAAACCGCATTCGGCCTGGTGCCTGAGTGGGTCGCGCTGGAAGAGAACGGCGTGAAATTCGAAGCGCCGGTCATGGAAGGCCAGAAAACCGGCTGGTTCTACGATCACCGCATGAACCGCGCGCGCCTGGCGCCGTATGTCAAAGGCAAGCGCGTGCTGGACCTGTTCAGCTACATCGGCGGCTGGGGCGTCCAAGCGGGCGCTTTCGGCGCGAGCGAAGTGTTCTGCGTCGATGCGTCAGGCTTTGCACTGGACGGCGTAGAGCGCAACGCGGCGCTCAACGGTTTTGCCGAGAAAGTCACCTGCATCGAAGGCGACGTTTTCGAAGCCCTTAAAGAGCTCAAAGCCGCCGAAGAGCGCTTCGACGTGATCGTCGCCGACCCGCCCGCGTTCATCAAACGCAAAAAAGACCTGAAAAACGGCGAAGGCGCCTACCGTCGCCTGAACGAGCAAGCGATGCGCCTGCTCAGCAAGGACGGCATTCTGGTCAGCGCATCCTGCTCGATGCACCTGCCGGAAGACGATCTGCAAAACATCCTCCTGACCAGCGCCCGCCACCTGGACCGCAACATCCAGTTGCTGGAACGCGGCGGCCAAGGCCCGGACCACCCGGTCCATCCAGCCATTCCGGAAACGCGATACATCAAGAGCATTACGTGTCGGTTGTTGCCGAATAGTTGAGGAGATGCTGCGTCTGGAAGGACGCCATCGCAGGCAGGCATGCTTTTAAAGGAATTTGAATGCCCTGCCCCACATCTCTAGAACCCTTCCAGACCAGCCAGACCAGCCAGACCGGATAGCATCGAATCAACTCATTCCTACAACCATTACGGACAACCTGTAGGAGTGAGCTTGCTCGCGATGCTTTTTCAGAGCCACTTGCCCGCCCTAATAGACCGCCCGGTAGGAGCGTGGCTTGTCCCGCGATCTGTTGCGCAGCAACAGCAAATCCAGCGAATACATGCTTCCTGACATACCGCAATGGCTGGTTGCACTTCTGGTTCCCGGCAGATCGTCCGGATGCGGCCCAGAGACAAGCCACGCTCCTGCAAGTCGCGCTTTCTGAAACACAATTTCGCGAGCCCATCTATTCCTGACCGCTAACGTTATCCTCAACGTTGATTGACGAGGCGACGGAATGTCTGAGATGTCACCCGGAGGAAATCGTCTCCGCTTGGGGCGTTACTCCGAATCCGGACGTATTTATCTTCTAACGAGCGTCACGCGAGATCGCTCACCGTTTTTTGGCGACTGGCGGATGGGGCGGCTGCTCGTGGATGCTTTTCGCCAGGCAGAAGAAGAAGGGGCGGCAAGATCATTAGCATGGGTGGTCATGCCAGATCATTTCCATTGGTTGGTCGAGCTCCAGAATGTCCATCTCGCGGTTCTGATGTGTAAAACAAAATCGCGAACGGTGCGGGCGTTCAATAACGCAGCCGGAAGCAATCACCGCCTCTGGCAAAAGGGTTATCACGACCGAGCAGTTCGACGAGAGGAGGATCTGCAGGCGATTGCGCGCTACATTGTCATGAATCCAGTCAGGGCAGGGCTAGCCAGGCGGGTGCATGACTACCCTCTGTGGGATGCTATCTGGATCTGAGGCAGTCTCTCGATCCATCGCGGGACAAGCCACGCTCCTACAGGGCTCTGCGTACGTTACAAGGTCGCTTGCCCATTCCCTCCCGCCCCCACAGGTGTAGAATCAGCGCTATTCATCGCCAGTCATCCCCCGGCGGGTTTATGAGCTCAGGCTGAGCGTACGGTGATCCCGTGTCGTTCGGTTTCTTCGCTGCATCCGGTCACTGCCTTTTGCAAACGACGTCACTAGAAGCTCACTCCCTTCCTTATTAGCCGATTAGCCGGAGTGCTCCAATGCCTGATTACCGTTCGAAAACGTCCACCCACGGCCGCAACATGGCCGGTGCACGCGCCTTGTGGCGTGCCACGGGCATGAAGGACGAAGATTTCAAAAAGCCGATCATCGCCATCGCCAACTCGTTCACTCAGTTCGTGCCAGGCCACGTGCACCTCAAGGATCTGGGTCAACTGGTTGCCCGCGAGATTGAAAAGGCAGGCGGCGTTGCCAAGGAATTCAACACCATCGCCGTGGACGACGGCATCGCCATGGGTCACGACGGCATGCTGTACTCGCTGCCAAGCCGCGAGATCATTGCCGATTCGGTCGAATACATGGTCAACGCTCACTGTGCCGACGCAATCGTCTGCATCTCCAACTGCGACAAGATCACCCCCGGCATGTTGATGGCTGCGCTGCGCCTGAACATCCCGGTGATCTTCGTTTCCGGTGGCCCGATGGAAGCCGGCAAGACCAAGCTCGCCAGCCACGGCCTCGACTTGGTTGACGCGATGGTCATCGCGGCAGACTCCTCGGCTTCCGATGAGAAAGTCGCCGAATACGAGCGCAGTGCCTGCCCGACCTGCGGTTCGTGCTCCGGGATGTTCACGGCCAATTCGATGAACTGCCTGACCGAAGCCCTGGGCCTTGCTTTGCCTGGCAACGGTTCGACGCTGGCCACCCACTCGGACCGCGAGCAACTGTTCCTGCAGGCTGGCCGTACCATCGTCGAGCTGTGCAAAACCTACTACCGCGACAACGACGACTCGGTTCTGCCGCGCAACATCGCCAACTTCAAAGCGTTCGAGAACGCGATGACCCTCGACATCGCGATGGGTGGCTCGACCAACACCATCCTGCACCTGCTGGCAGCCGCCCAGGAAGCCGAAATCGCGTTCGACCTGCGCGACATCGACCGTCTGTCGCGCAAAGTGCCGCAACTGTGCAAAGTCGCGCCGAACATCCAGAAGTACCACATGGAAGACGTCCATCGCGCGGGCGGCATCTTCAGCATTCTCGGCGAACTGGCGCGCGGCGGCCTGCTGCACACCGACCTGCCGACGGTGCACGCTCGCTCCATGGAAGAGGCGATCGCCAAGTGGGACATCACGCAGACTGACGACGAAGCGGTGCATACCTTCTTCAAGGCAGGCCCGGCCGGCATCCCGACGCAAACTGCATTCAGTCAGTCGACCCGTTGGGAGACGCTGGATGACGACCGCGAGAACGGCTGCATCCGCAGCGTCAAGCACGCCTATTCGCAAGAAGGCGGCCTGGCCGTGCTGTACGGCAATATTGCGCAGGACGGTTGCGTCGTGAAAACCGCAGGCGTCGACGAATCGATCCACGTGTTCGAAGGCAACGCGAAGATCTTCGAAAGCCAGGACAGCGCGGTGCGCGGGATCCTTGCTGACGAAGTGAAGGCCGGCGATATCGTGATCATTCGTTATGAAGGTCCGAAAGGCGGTCCGGGCATGCAGGAAATGCTCTACCCGACTTCGTACCTGAAATCCAAAGGTCTGGGCAAAGCCTGCGCCTTGCTGACTGACGGCCGTTTCTCGGGCGGCACTTCGGGCCTGTCCATCGGCCACGCTTCGCCTGAAGCCGCTGCCGGTGGCGCGATCGGTCTGGTGCGCGACGGCGATAAAGTGCTGATCGACATCCCGAACCGTTCGATCAACCTGTTGATCGACGATGCGGAGATGGCCGAGCGTCGTGCAGAGCAGGACAAGAAAGGCTGGCGGCCTGTCGAAACCCGTCCGCGCAAGGTGACCACGGCGCTGAAGGCTTATGCCCTGCTGGCGACCAGTGCCGACAAAGGCGCGGTGCGAGACAAGGCGATGCTGGACAAGCTGGTGCCGTAACTGGCCTTAGCGCGCAGCGAAGCAAAAAGAAGCCCGGCAGCGATGCCGGGCTTTTTTTACACCGCGTATCAGCACGCTCCCACAAAAGTCTTTACTGGATTTCGTCGGGCTTGACGATCACCCAGTTCTTGTCGGCCGTCACTGGCAAGCCCTCTTTGGCCTGAGCGTCGGCGTTGGATTTGATCATGCCGTTGAGCTGGGTCATGTATTTGTCTTTGCGGTTGACCCACAGATGAATCCCGCCTTTGTTGACGTCGACGCTGTGAAACAGCATGTAACCATCGCTGGTCGGCGTGTCGCCACCCACCAGAACCGGTTTTTTCCACTGATCGATATAGGTCAGGATCGCCGCCTGCTTGCCGGCCATCCAGGTCGCCGGAGTCCACAGATAGGGCGTCAGTTCGAGGCCAAGGTTGGCTTTCTCGTCGTATTTGCCTGCGGTGATCTGCTTGCGCGCGGTGGTGAGCTCGCCGGTTTCGCGATTTTTCAGCAACGTGGTCACGCCAATGACGTTCTGCGGTTTGACGTTGTAGCCATATTTGGGATCGGCGGCCACCATGCGCACCAGTTCTTCGGACGCCGCGGTCATCACGTAAACCTCGATGCCGTTCTCCATCAATTTGTTGAACAGCTCCGCCTGACCGGTGAACACCTTGGGCGGCTGGACTTCGATGGTCTTGACCACGTCACCCTCGTAGTACGTACTCGGCACCGGCTTGCCTGAAGCCATCAGCTCGTCGACGTAGCCCTTGAGTTCCTTGAGGGTGAAACCGGAAAACACCTGCGCAACCCATGGGTAACAGACCATGTCGTCGACTTCGCAGAGGCGATAGTAATAACTGAACAGGCTTTCCTTCTGGTCCGCCGTGTCTTTGAACGGGATGAGCTTAAGGGAGGGGTCGAGCTTGTCGCGGGTGATCAGCCCTTTGTTTTCCATGAAAGGCAGCAGCGATTCTTCCAGATCATTGCGGTAGCTGGTGTTATCCATGTCGAAAACCGCGAAATTACCTTTATTGGCATTCGCCGCGATCATGGCGTTCAACTGCTTGGCGGCAGGTTCCGGCCAGTGGGTGAGCTCCGTTGAGTACGCCTGAGCGGCAAGCCCCAGACAGAGCGCAGCGGCCAACAATTTCGGTGCGAGCTTCATTACGGTGTCCTCCCTGTTTCAGTTCGAGGCTGGACCGTAACAAAAAGCTGTTGCTGTTTTAATGCGTCAGCGACTGTGTGCGTTCTGATGGCGTCATGTTGAAAACCGTTCGCGACAGATGACATAAAAACGACATGTTTGTGACAGTGGGAACACCCGTTGCGCCGTCGCCTGCAGGAATTGGCCGCTCTGGGCCGTGTCCAGACGATTCGATATCAGATCCGCTCCCACACCTCAAAGTGGTAGGCAGGCTTGCCATCCAGTGCGGGGTTCGGCGTGTCGGAAACCAGTTTCCACTCAGTCGGATCAAACTCGGGAAACCAGGCGTCACCATCAGGACTCAACGCGACGCGAGTGAGGTACAGACGATTGGCCTGCGCCAGGCTTTGGGCGTACAACTGCGCGCCACCGATCAGCATGACTTCATCGACGTTCTGCTCAATCGCCCATTGTTCTGCGCGCGCGACAGCCGCATCCAGTGAGGTGAACACCTCGGCACCTTCAAGCGTGAGATCGGCCTGGCGAGTCACCACGATATTCAGGCGGCCCGGCAGCGGACGGCCCAGCGAATCCCAGGTCTTGCGACCCATGATGATCGGCTTGCCCAGCGTCGTCGCTTTGAAGTATTTGAAATCGCCCGGCAGATGCCAAGGCATGGAATTGTCGATGCCGATGACGCGGTTTTCACCGAGCGCGGCAATCAGGCTGAGGGGGAGATGATTTTTCATGTCGGCGAGAATAACAGCACATATGCACACACGCATGCACGGAAGCGCGCGATAGCGGTCACACCAGTTATGCTCCCACCTGAACTCACCAACGAGACGCCGCGTGACCGCACTGACCCCACTCGATGAACTGTGGCTGACCGAAGCCGTGCGCTTGCGTGAACAACACGCAGGTCCGCTTGAAGATGACGAAGCCTGCCGCCGTGCCCGCAACACCGCGGGCGACTTGCTGACCCGCGTCAAACACCGCGCCTTGTGGCTGGCCGAGCGTGACGGCATGGTCGCCGCTTTAAGTCACTGGAAACAGGGAGCACGGCTGGGCCTGATCCTGTTGTCGATCCTGGCCGTAATCAGTGGCGCCGGGCTGGCCTTTGCTGCGCTGGGCGACGGACAAACGCCGGTCAATGTGTTCTGGGCCTTGGGCAGCCTGCTGGGCCTCAACCTGATTCTGTTGATCAGTTGGGTGCTGGGCCTGGTGTTCGCAGGCGAAAGCGCTGCCAGTCTGGGCCGCTTGTGGCTATGGCTGAGCGAGAAGCTCGCCCGTGACGCTCAGGCTGCACAACTGGCTCCCGCGCTGGTCCTGTTGTTACAGCGCAAGCGCCTGAACCGCTGGTTATTGGGCACGTGCGTCAACGGCCTGTGGCTGATTGCATTACTCAGCGCCCTCACTCTGCTGCTCTTACTCATGGCGACGCGACGATACGGATTTGTCTGGGAGACGACCATTCTGGGCAGTGACACGTTTGTCGGCCTGACCCAAAGCCTGGGCGCGCTCCCCTCGTGGCTAGGATTCGACGTGCCCAGCGAGTCGATGGTGCGAGCCAGCGGCGAAGGGGCGCTGGTCATCGAAAATGCGCGACAAGTGTGGGCCGCCTGGTTGGTGGGCGTGCTGGTGGTGTACGGGATCGGGCCACGCCTTTTGCTGACGCTCTTTTGCTACGGGCGTTGGCGAGCAGGACGCCAGGCACTGGATCTGGATTTGAGTCAGCCCGGTTTCGCCGAGCTGCGAGCACGCCTGATGCCCAGCAGCGAACGATTGGGCATCAACGATGCCGCACCGGCGCAGCTCCATTCGGTGCAGCCCGGCCCTCGCGCCAGCGAAAGCGAGGGCGCATTGCTTGTGGCCATCGAACTGGACGACCAACACCCTTGGCCGCCCGCGCTGCCCGAAGGTGTGACGGACGCAGGCATACTCGACAGCCGCGAATCACGACGCAAGCTGCTTGATCAGTTGACCCGGTACCCTCCTGCGCGGCTGGTGGTTGCCTGCGACCCTCGACGCTCGCCTGACCGTGGCAGTCTGGCCCTGATCGCGGAGCTCGCACGCTGCGCCGCAGACACGCGCATCTGGCTGCTGCCAGCGCCCTCCGGCCAGGCACTCGATGCGGATCGCCTGGGCGACTGGCACGCCGCGCTGCATCAGCTGGAGCTGAACTGGACGCAAGGCTCGCCCCTGACTTGGCTGGAGAAAGGACATGACTGAGACCGCAACCCGCGCGCTGAAGCTGGCAGTGGTCGGCCACACCAACGTCGGCAAAACGTCTCTGCTTCGCACGCTGACGCGCGATGTCGGATTTGGCGAGGTGTCACATCGCCCCAGCACGACCCGCCATGTTGAAGGGGCGCGATTATCGGTGGACGGCGAGGCGTTGCTGGAGCTGTACGACACGCCCGGCCTGGAAGATGCGATCGCGCTGCTCGACTATCTGGAGCGACTCGACCGGCCGGGCGAACGGCTTGACGGGCCGGCGCGACTGACCCGCTTTCTGGAAGGCAGCGAAGCGCGGCAGCGGTTCGAACAGGAAGCCAAGGTGCTACGCCAGTTGCTGGCGTCGGATGCCGGCCTTTACGTGATCGACGCCCGTGAGCCGGTGCTGGCCAAATACCGCGATGAGCTGGCGGTGCTGGCCAGTTGCGGCAAACCGCTGCTGCCCGTGCTCAATTTTGTCAGCAGTCCTCAGCAGCGCGAGCCTGACTGGCGCGAAGCGTTGGCGCGCCTTGGGCTGCATGCGCTGGTGCGTTTCGACAGCGTTGCCCCGCCCGAGGACGGCGAGCGGCGACTTTACGAAAGCCTGGCGCTGCTGCTGGAGGACTCACGCCCACGTCTTGAGCGCTTGATCGCTGACCAGCAAGCACAGCGTCAGGTTCGCCGTCAGAGTGCAGCGAGACTGATTTCGGAGTTGCTGGTCGACTGTGCAGCGTGTCGTCGTAGCGTTGCGACGACTTCTGAGCCTATGCAGGCGGCGATCCAGGACCTGCGCGCAGCGGTGCGCAAGCGTGAACAACGCTGCGTCGAGGCGCTGTTGACGCTCTATGCGTTCCGCCGTGACGACGCGTCTGCCAGTGACCTGCCGTTGCTCGATGGCCGGTGGGGCGATGACTTGTTCAACCCGGAAACGCTTAAATTATTGGGTGTCAGGGTGGGCGGCGGCATCGCTGCCGGCGCCGCCGCGGGCGCCGGCGTGGATCTGCTGGTGGGCGGGATCACCCTTGGCGCTGCGGCGCTGGTGGGTGCGATTGCTGGCGGCGCATTGCAAACAGCGCGCAGTTACGGCGGGCGTCTGCTGGGGAAAATCAAAGGCCAGCGCGAGCTGACAGTGGACGATGCCGTGCTGCGACTTCTCGCGCTACGCCAGCGACAATTGCTGAGTGCGCTGGAGGCAAGGGGTCATGCGGCGATGGACAGCATCAAGCTCGATGCCCCACAGGACAAGAACTGGCGCGAAGGCAAGCTGCCGGACGCGCTGCGCAAAGCCCGGGCACATCCGCAGTGGTCTTCGCTGAATCCACACGCCAAGCTCAATCAGGCAGAGCGGCAGGAACAGATCGAGCGATTGGCCGAGGTCATCATTCGCACGTAAAAAGCTGTGGAGCTTTGAAGCATGCGCAAGTTCACGCCGCCTTCAATATCCTGCCGACAGTCGCGTCGATCATTTTGCGATAGGGGAAATGCGCGCGGCCCGGTATGATCGCGCGCCCGATACACCCGGAAGCACAACGCCATGAAACCCACCTTGATCGCCGCTGCAGAAATCGACCGCCTCGAGACCTGGCAGAAATACTCCAGCCACATGTGCGGAGGCTGCATTTCCAGCTGCTGCACGTTGCCGGTGGAAGCGAAGATCAAGGACCTGATACGTATCGGCGTCGTCGACGAATTCGAAATGGGCGACAACCCGAAGAACATTGCCAAGCGCGTGCAGAAGGAAGGCATTGTCGAGCGCTTCAATCAGAAGTCCGGGATTTTCACGCTTCAGCGGATGAGCAATAACGACTGCCTCTATCTGGATCGCAAAAGCCGACTGTGCACGATCTACGACAAGCGCCCGGACACCTGCCGTAATCATCCAAAGATCGGTCCACGGCCGGGCTATTGCGCATACAAGCCAAAAGAAGTCGTGCGCGAGAAAAGCGGCACATTGAATTCGAACTCTGGCCGGGTACCGTTGAAGTTCTAAAACTTATACAGCAATCGCGTTCGCCTTCCCGCCTTAAGCTGGCCCTACTGATTACGTGCGCAGCGCAGGACTGGTATTAGCCGAGAAAAGACCAGTTCGAGCGCCATTGGTATCTGCTGAACCCTCCCGAACCACACCAAATCCCGCACAAACAAAAACGCCCCCGGCCTTTCGACCGGGGGCGTTTTCGTTCAGCCGGGGCTAGTTACGCCTTGGCTTTCTTGGCAGCGCGGGTACGCTCGCTTTCGTCGAGGATCTTCTTGCGAAGACGGATCGACTTAGGCGTGACTTCGCACAGCTCGTCTTCCTGGATGTATTCCAGAGCCTGTTCCAGCGTGAAGCGAACAGGTGGGACCAGCGCGATGGTTTCGTCTTTACCCGAAGCACGCATGTTGTCGAGCTTCTTGCCCTTGGTAGGGTTGACGCCCAGGTCGTTGTCACGGCTGTTCTGACCAACGATCTGGCCGTTGTAGATTTCCTGACCGTGTTCAACGAACAGCTTGCCACGCGCCTGCAGGGTTTCCAGCGAGTAGGTCAGTGCCTTACCGGTTTCGACCGATACCAGCACGCCGTTCTGACGGCCGGACATGTGGCCCGACTTGACGGTGTCGTAGCGATCGAAGATCGAGGTCAGGATGCCAGCACCGTTGGTCAGGGTCAGGAACTGGTTACGGAAACCGATCAGACCGCGAGCAGGGATGTTGTATTCCAGACGAACACGGCCCTTGCCATCCGGCACCATGTTGCTCAGGTCGCCTTTACGCAGACCCATTTCTTCCATGACCTTGCCCTGCGATTCTTCAGGGATGTCGATGGTCACGTTTTCGTACGGTTCCTGCTTGACGCCGTCAACTTCGCGGATGATCACTTCAGGACGGCCCAGGGCCAGCTCGAAACCTTCGCGACGCATGGTTTCGATCAGTACCGACAGGTGCAGCTCGCCACGGCCGGAAACCTTGAACTTGTCAGCCGAGTCGCCTTCTTCAACGCGCAGTGCAACGTTGTACAGCAGCTCTTTGTCCAGACGGTCCTTGATGTTACGGGACGTCACGAACTTGCCTTCTTTACCGCAGAATGGCGAGTCGTTTACCTGGAAGGTCATGGAAACGGTCGGCTCGTCAACGGTCAGCGGCTTCATCGCTTCGACGACGGTCGGGTCGCACAGGGTGTCGGAGATGAACAGCTCTTCGAAGCCGCTGATGCAGACGATGTCGCCGGCAGCTGCTTCTTCGACGTCGATGCGGTGCAGACCGTGGTGACCCATCAGCTTGAGGATACGACCGTTGCGACGCTTGCCGTCAGCGCTGATCGCCACAACCGGGGTGTTCGGCTTGACGCGACCGCGAGCGATACGGCCAACACCGATAACGCCCAGGAAGCTGTTGTAGTCCAGAGCCGAGATTTGCATCTGGAAAGGACCGTCACGGTCAACTTTCGGCGCAGGAACGTGGTCGACGACCGCCTGGTACAGCGGGGTCATGTCTTCGGCCATGTCGGTGTGATCCAGACCGGCGATGCCGTTGATCGCCGAGGCGTAGACGACCTGGAAATCCAGCTGTTCTTCAGTGGCGCCCAGGTTGTCGAACAGGTCGAAGATCTGGTCCAGAACCCAGTCAGGACGCGCGCCCGGACGGTCAACCTTGTTGATGACCACGATTGGACGCAGGCCGGCTTCGAAAGCCTTCTTGGTCACGAAACGGGTTTGCGGCATAGGGCCGTCTTGAGCGTCGACCAGCAGCAGAACGGAGTCAACCATCGACATCACGCGCTCTACTTCGCCACCGAAGTCGGCGTGGCCCGGGGTGTCGACGATGTTGATGTGGTAGCCATTCCAGTTGATCGCAGTGTTCTTCGCGAGAATGGTAATACCGCGCTCTTTCTCCTGGTCGTTGGAGTCCATCACGCGTTCGTCGTTGAGCTCGTTACGCTCAAGGGTGCCGGACTGGCGCAGAAGCTTGTCGACGAGGGTGGTTTTACCGTGGTCAACGTGAGCAATGATGGCGATGTTACGTAGATTTTCGATCACTTGTGTATCTCGATCAGAGGATTCGGTCAGCTACCAATAATAGGCAGCTATGAACGGTAGAGTCGGCTAAAGCCGTTACGGCTGACGACTGGTGTCGGGGGGCCGGTGACGCAAGCCACAGGCAAACAGCCCCGGGCACTTAGCTCGGTCGATAAACGCGCACATTGGCATGCCCCTCACTGAGCAAATGATGAGCATGCAGGCGACTCATGACGCCTTTGTCGCAATAAAGCAGGTACTGGCGCGTGTCATCCAGCTCCTTGAAACGGCTGTTCAATGCAAAGAACGGCAGCGTTTGTACTTCGATGCCAGTCAGTTCCAGCGGGTGGTCCTGCGCTTCATCCGGGTGACGGATGTCGATGACCACTTGCCCGGCCAGCGCCTGACTGACTTCTTCGACCTGAACGTCCTGGCCCAGCTCCTCGATCACGCGATCGATAGGAACGAGGCGGGCGTTTTCGAGCGCGCGCTCAAGCACGGCCATGTCGAACTCTTTTTCTTCATGCTCCACGCGGTGGCGTTTGGCCGCGGTCTTTGGGTTGACCGAGATGACACCGCAGTATTCGGGCATGTGCCGGGCAAAATCGCCGGTACCGATCTGATCGGCCTGATCGATGATGTCCTGCTTGTGACTGGCGATCAGCGGGCGCAACACCAGCTTCTCTGTCACGCAATCGATGACCGACAGGTTGGGCAGCGTCTGGCTGGACACCTGGGAAATCGCTTCACCTGTCACCAGGGCATCGATCTCCAGCCTGTCTGCAATATTGGTCGCAGCGCGCAACATCATACGCTTCAATACTACGCCCATATGACTGTTATCGACTTTTCCGAGAATTTCTCCCAGAACCTCCTCGAACGGCACGCTGACGAACAGCACGCGCTGTGAGCTGCCGTACTTCTTCCAGAGGAAGTGCGCAACTTCCATCACGCCCAGTTCATGCGCCCTTCCGCCCAGGTTGAAGAAGCAGAAATGGCTCATCAGACCGCGGCGCATGATCTGGTAAGCGGCCACGGTCGAATCAAAACCACCCGACATCAGCACCAGAGTCTGCTCAAGCGAACCCAACGGGTAACCACCGATGCTGTCGTGCTGGCTGTGAATCACGAACAGACGCTGATCGCGGATCTCGATCCGTACCTCGACCTCCGGCGCCTTGAGCGAGATACCGGCAGCGTTGCACTCACGACGCAGCTTGCTGCCGACGTATTTCTCGACGTCCATGGAGCTGAAGTCGTGGTGACCGGCGCGCTTGCAGCGCACGGAAAAAATCTTACCTGGCAGGGCGTTACCGAAATGCAGTTTGCACTTCTCGTAGATGTCGTCCATGTCGCCCAGCGGGTACTGATCGACCTGCAGGAAGTGCGCGATGCCGGGCATGCAGCTCAGCCGCTCGGTCATTTCGTGCAGAATCTTGGGATCCTCGACCCTGGTTTCGACCTCGAGGTTGTCCCACACGCCATCCACCACCAACGCCGGGTCCAGATCGCGGAGCACCGTACGGATGTTCTTTGCCAGCTGTTTGATGAAGCGCTTGCGCACAGGCCGGCTTTTGATAGTGATTTCAGGGAAAACTTTGACGATTAATTTCATGAAAACAGCGCGCGAGGTGCCGGTCGAAAAAGGGGGGCGCGGATTATAGCGGAAATTGCTCAAGGTTTAACCAGTTATCGTACAGCCGATCATCAGCGCACCAAAATGGGACTGTATACAATTATCGAGCACCAACAAGGTGCGCGAGTTTTCACAATTGCGACGTTTAACGCCGGAAATAACGGGGTTTCCCGAAGAAATCCCAACACGGGGCACTGGCATGCAAATTGCTCCCTTGTGAGGCAGGTTGCCTTGGCCGACTATCGCGCCCGGCATCACCCATATTTAAGGGCTAACAACTATCAGGCCCTAATCCACCCCGGAGGACAACATGTCGAAGTCGGTTCAACTCATCAAAGATCATGACGTTAAGTGGATTGATCTGCGCTTCACTGACACCAAAGGCAAGCAGCAGCACGTCACCATGCCAGCGCGTGATGCTCTGGATGACGATTTCTTCGAAGTCGGCAAAATGTTCGACGGCTCCTCCATCGCTGGCTGGAAAGGCATCGAAGCTTCCGACATGATCCTGCTGCCGGACGACGAAACCGCCGTCCTGGATCCGTTCACCGAAGAGCCTACCCTGATCCTGGTTTGCGACATCATCGAACCTTCGACCATGCAAGGTTACGACCGCGACCCACGCGCCATCGCTCACCGCGCTGAGGAATACCTGAAGTCCACCGGTATCGGTGACACCGTATTCGTCGGTCCAGAGCCAGAATTCTTCATCTTCGACGAAGTGAAATTCAAATCCGATATCTCGGGTTCGATGTTCAAGATCTTCTCCGAACAAGCTTCCTGGATGACCGATCAGGACGTCGATGGCGGCAACAAGGGCCACCGTCCAGGCGTCAAAGGCGGCTACTTCCCAGTGCCTCCGGTCGACCACGACCACGAAATCCGCACTGCAATGTGCAACGCCCTGGAAGAAATGGGCCTGACCGTCGAAGTTCACCACCACGAAGTGGCAACTGCCGGCCAGAACGAAATCGGCGTCAAGTTCAACACCCTGGTGAAGAAAGCTGACGAAACCCAGACCCTGAAGTACGTGGTCCACAACGTCGCTGACGCTTACGGCCGCACCGCTACCTTCATGCCTAAGCCTCTGTACGGCGACAACGGCTCGGGTATGCACGTACACATGTCCATCTCCAAAGAAGGCAAGAACACCTTCGCTGGCGAAGGCTATGCCGGTCTGTCCGACACCGCTCTGTACTTCATCGGCGGTATCATCAAGCACGGTAAGGCTCTGAATGGCTTCACCAACCCGTCGACCAACTCCTACAAGCGTCTGGTCCCAGGTTTCGAAGCGCCAGTGATGCTGGCTTACTCGGCCCGTAACCGCTCTGCATCGATCCGTATTCCATACGTTTCCAGCCCTAAAGGCCGTCGTATCGAAGCTCGCTTCCCGGATCCGGCTGCCAACCCATACCTGGCATTCTCGGCTCTGCTGATGGCTGGCCTGGACGGTATCCAGAACAAGATCCACCCTGGCGATGCCGCTGACAAAAACCTGTACGACCTGCCGCCTGAAGAAGCTGCAGAGATCCCGCAAGTTTGCGGCAGCCTGAAAGAAGCTCTGGAAGAGCTGGACAAAGGCCGTGCATTCCTGACCAAGGGCGGCGTATTCAGCGACGACTTCATCGACGCTTACATCGCTCTGAAATCGGAAGAAGAAATCAAGGTTCGCACCTTCGTACACCCACTGGAATACGACCTGTACTACAGCGTCTGATCCAGTCGCGTCAGCGATAACTGCGTAGAGAGGCCTCCTTCGGGAGGCCTTTTTTATGGGCGCGATAACGTGATCAGTCAACCCGGAGCAGTTGCTCGGCGAGGAGTGATGTTATCCGGATCAATGACGTGAGAGGTAATACATATGTACCGCACCTGAGGATCGCTATTCGGGCAACCTGCGCGCTATGCCAAACCAAGCACCAGGAGGTTGTACATGCTCAGGGAGATCACTCTTCTATTACCCGCCGTTCTTGCGCTGACCATGCCCCATGCCAGCGCCAGCGAGGCGCCACCATCGCTTGAACCACTGATCAAGGTCATCAGGGAGCGCCTCGATCTCGCCGAGAGCGTGGCGCGTTTCAAACTGCACCACAAACTCCCCGTAACCGACCGTGGCCGCGAAGACACCGTCATCGCCAACGCCAAGCGCGAAGGCGAGCCCCCACTTGAACGTGAAGAAATCCGCGAGCTGTTCGTTGCCCAGATCGAAGCGAACAAGCTGGCGCAATATGCATTGCTTGCCCGATGGCAGTCACTGGGCGTCACACCCAAAGCGCCAGGAGACATCAGCGCAGTCCGCTCGCAGCTCGATCAGTTGCAGACGCGACTGTTGCAAACCTACGCCGACTTCGCGCCGCACCGGCGTGACCCGGATTGCATCAGGTGGGTGACGCGGGCCAGAGACAAGCAAACCCTCAACCCGATTCAGGACATGGCGCTCATACGAGCCGTAGGCGAACTGTGCGTGGTGAACAAATGAGCGTCAGCAGAATGATGAAACGGACGTCATTGATCGCCATGGCCCTGCTGTCTGCAGGGTGCAGCGCCATTCCCTCAGCACCATCAGCCATCGAGTCCCGCGTGTTGCTCAAAAGCACGACGTCCTGGGAAGGCACTGCCTATCAAACTTATCCCGCCGGTCAGCCTGAGCTGACCGTCATGCGCATCAACATTCCCGCGAACACTTCACTCAAGTGGCATCAACACCCGATGCCTAATGCAGCTTACGTGGTGTCAGGGCAGCTGCGCGTCGAAACACGGGACGGCGGCAAGTCGATCATGCTCAAACCAGGCGATGTGCTGCCGGAAATCGTCGACAGACAGCATCGCGGAGTGACGGGAGATAGCGCAGTCAAACTGGTAGTGTTCTATGCTGGCACCCCGGGGCTGCCGCTTTCACAGTAGGTCCAGCTACCTGTCGTTGACCTTGTCGTTGTCATTGGAGTGTTCATGCGTCAAAGCCTCGCCCTTCTGCTGCTGATGCTCGCGTTGCCTGCAGTTGCGCAGATCTATAAATACACCGATGCCAACGGCAACACGGCTTACAGCAGTCAGCCGCCAGACGGCACCAAAGCCGAAACGGTCGAACTGCCGCCGCTTAACAATGTGAACACCGCCGCACCCCCTCCAGGGCCGTCCGCGCCGCAGCCCCAGAATCAGCAACAGCCCAGTGCGGCGGCGTATCAGGTGCTGGAACTGACGGACTTGCCGCAGGATGAAGCGCTGCGGGCCAATAATGGGAGCTTCACGGTAGGCGTCGCAATTCAGCCCCGCCTGCAACCCGGCCATGCGCTGCAACTGCTGGTGGACGGTGAGCCTTACGGCCAGCCCACCAACGTTCCTCGTATTCAAGTGATGCAACTCGATCGCGGCGAGCACAGTCTTGCAGTGCAAGTTCTGCAAGACCAACAGTCGATTCAGCAAAGCCAGACCGTCACGCTGACAGTGCAGAGAGTCCATGTCGGCAAGCCTTGAACGCAACTGGATGCACGGCGTGCTGCTGTGCCTGCTGCTTGCACTCAGCCAATCGGCGCTTGCAGAGGTGTACATGTACATCGACGGTGAAGGTAACCGCGTGTTCACTGACCAACCCCATCGCAACGCTAAAAAAGTCGACATTGCGCCGAGCAACCGCCTATCGCAGCCAGACCAAACGATAAGGAAACCGCCCCGGGCATCAAGTGCCAAGGCCACGCCGGGCCCGATCTTCCACTATCAGCTGCTGCGTATTCTGGCGCCTGAGCCAGATGCCACGATCCGCGATATCCAGGGCAACCTGAACGTCACGGTCAGCAATGATCCGGAACTGCAGCCAGGTCACGCCTATCGTTTGCTGGTGGACAGCAAGCCGTATGGAGAAACCGGGCGCAGCCCGGTCTTCCCTCTGACGAACATAGACCGAGGCACGCATCAGCTGTCCATCGAAATCGTTGACCAGTACGGCCGCGTGGTAGAACGCACGCCGAACCAGCCATTCCACATGATGCGCATTTCCCTTGCGCAGAAACGCCTTGCCAACCCGTGCAAGCCAGACGAGTTCGGGGTGCGCCCGGAATGCCCTATCAAGGATAAGCCCGAGGAAGAAAGCAGCATCCTGCCATTCTTCTGATTGCCATACGCAGCGCAACAGCCCCACGATGGTGCACAACCTGAACGAAAACGTGGAGAAAGATCCCATTTTGGTTCATGCATCGTGTTTCCCTGCGCCCTGATTGGGCTCAAGGTGCAAAAAAAGCCCGAAATGTCTCAATTCGCGCTTCTTTTCGGAGCCTTGGTTTGGTTTTTGCATTTTCCAGACTTCAAGCGAGGGAAAACCCGGCCGAAGGTCGCGTCCGACGCTGGCGAAGACCAACCAGAGCCTGCACTTTCGGGCCCGGCCCCCAGTGCAATGTGCCAAAAGAGGTCAACGAGATTCATGACTATCAGCGATACGTTGCATCGACTGTTACTCGATAACCTGACCACTGCCACGATTCTGCTCAATTCGGACCTGCGCCTGGAGTACATGAATCCGGCAGCCGAAATGCTGTTGGCCATCAGTGGTCAGCGCAGCCATGGGCAGTTCATCAGCGAGCTGTTCACCGAGTCGGCTGAAGCACTCAGCTCTCTGCGACAGGCGGTTGAGCAAGCACATCCTTTTACCAAACGTGAAGCCATGCTCACCGCGCTGACGGGTCAGACGCTGACGGTCGACTACGCCGTAACGCCGATCCTGTCGCAGGGCGAAACCATGCTCCTGCTGGAGGTGCACCCGCGCGACCGGTTGCTGCGCATCACCAAAGAAGAGGCTCAGTTGTCCAAGCAGGAAACCACCAAGATGCTGGTGCGTGGTCTGGCGCATGAAATCAAGAATCCGCTGGGAGGCATCCGCGGAGCAGCGCAATTACTGGCGCGCGAGCTGCCGGAAGAGAGTCTGAAGGACTACACCAACGTCATCATCGAAGAAGCCGACCGCCTGCGTAATCTCGTCGACCGGATGCTGGGCTCCAACAAACTGCCCTCACTGGCAATGACCAACGTGCATGAAGTGCTGGAGCGTGTGTGCAGCCTCGTCGAGGCCGAAAGCCAAGGCTGTATCACGCTGGTTCGCGACTATGACCCGAGCATCCCGGATGTATTGATCGACCGCGAACAGATGATCCAGGCGGTGCTCAACATCGTGCGCAACGCCATGCAGGCCATCAGCGGACAGAATGAGCTTCGCCTTGGCCGCATCAGCCTGCGTACCCGCGCGATGCGTCAGTTCACGATCGGCCACGTGCGCCATCGTCTGGTGAGCAAGATCGAGATCATCGACAACGGTCCCGGGATCGCGCCGGAACTTCAGGAAACCATTTTCTACCCAATGGTCAGCGGCCGCCCGGACGGTACCGGGCTGGGCCTTGCCATCACCCAGAACATCATCAGTCAGCACCAGGGGCTGATCGAGTGTGACAGCCATCCTGGCCACACAACATTCTCGATCTTCTTGCCGCTGGAACAAGGAGCAGCTTCGACATGAGCCGTAGTGAAACTGTCTGGATCGTCGACGACGACCGTTCCATCCGCTGGGTACTGGAAAAGGCCTTGCAACAGGAAGGCATGACCACGCAAAGCTTCGACAGCGCCGATGGCGTAATGAGCCGTCTGGCCCGTCAGCAACCGGACGTGATCATCTCCGACATCCGCATGCCCGGCGCCAGCGGACTGGATTTGTTGGCGCGCATTCGCGAACAGCACCCGCGTCTGCCGGTCATCATCATGACTGCACACTCGGACCTCGACAGTGCCGTTGCTTCGTATCAAGGCGGCGCCTTCGAATACCTGCCCAAACCATTTGACGTCGACGAAGCGGTTTCGCTGGTCAAGCGCGCCAACCAGCATGCTCAGGAACAGCAAGGCATGGACGTCGCGCCGACCCTGACCCGGACGCCGGAGATCATCGGTGAAGCGCCGGCCATGCAGGAAGTGTTTCGCGCCATCGGTCGTCTGAGCCATTCCAACATCACGGTGCTCATCAACGGCGAATCGGGAACGGGTAAAGAGCTGGTCGCTCACGCCCTGCACCGCCACAGCCCGCGCTCGGCCTCACCTTTTATTGCGCTGAACATGGCGGCGATTCCGAAAGACTTGATGGAATCCGAGTTGTTCGGTCACGAAAAGGGCGCGTTTACCGGCGCTGCCAACCTGCGCCGCGGACGCTTTGAACAAGCCGATGGCGGAACGCTGTTCCTCGACGAAATCGGCGACATGCCTGCCGATACCCAGACGCGTCTGCTGCGCGTACTGGCCGATGGCGAATTTTATCGGGTGGGCGGCCACGTGCCCGTCAAAGTCGATGTGCGCATCATCGCCGCCACGCACCAGAATCTGGAAACGCTGGTTCAGGCCGGCAAATTCCGTGAGGACTTGTTCCACCGCCTCAACGTCATCCGCATCCATATTCCGCGTCTCTCTGACCGCCGCGAGGACATTCCGACGCTGGCCAAGCACTTCCTCAGCCGCGCCGCGCAAGAACTGGCGGTCGAACCGAAGCTGCTGAAGGCCGAGACCGAGGAGTACCTCAAGCATCTGCCATGGCCGGGCAACGTGCGTCAGCTGGAAAACACCTGCCGCTGGATCACCGTAATGGCTTCCGGCCGTGAGGTGCACATCAGCGACCTGCCGCCAGAGCTGCTCAGCCTGCCGCAAGATGCCGCGCCAGTCACCAACTGGGAGCAGGCGCTGCGCCAATGGGCCGATCAGGCGCTGGCGCGTGGCCAGTCCAGCCTGCTGGACAGCGCGGTACCGACCTTCGAACGCATCATGATCGAAACCGCCCTGAAACATACGGCCGGCCGTCGCCGCGACGCGGCAGTGCTGCTGGGCTGGGGCCGCAACACCTTGACGCGCAAGATCAAGGAGTTGGGCATGAAGATCGATGGTGGGGATGACGACGAAGGAGACGAAGCGTAACCGTGCTGTCATTTGTGACAGTTTACGCCGTCTTGTAACAGTGATTAGCTCCCTGAGTGTCATGCGCAACGGGCAGGGAGCTCTATTACGTGAACGGATTCTGGCAACACCTCTACCGTTGGGGCCTCAGCGAACGCGTTCGTCGTTCGCTTATTACCAAGCAGGAGCGTCTGGTCGACTATTCCCTCGTGGAAATGGCTGCACTGCTGCGCACTGGCGAACTGTCGTCCAGGCAGATCACCCTGGACTACCTCGCGCGCATCGACCAGCTCAACGGTCCCCTTGAAACCTATAACGACAATGGCGGCTATAACGCCTTTGTACGTATCGACCGCGAGCAGGCGCTGGCACAGTCAGCCGACGCCGATGCGTGGCTCAACAATCCCAATGATCCTCGCGGCACCGCCCCGCCACTTTGCGGAATACCGATTGGCGTCAAGGACTCCATCGGTATCGTCGGCCTTGAGAGCAAAAATGGCGCGCCGGAATTCAGCACCAATTTTGCGCTGCGCAATGCCACCGCCGTTGCCCGGTTACGCGATGCAGGCGCCGTCGTGCTGGGTCACACGATATGCTCCCGCTTTTCAGGCAGCACCCACGGCGATTTCGGCTGCAATGCCTGGGACATCGACAAGGTGCCCGGCGGCTCAAGTTCTGGATCGGCCATCGCGCCGGTCGCGCGGCTCTGCGTTGCGACGCTTGGGGAAGAAACCGGCGGTTCCATGATCATCCCCGCAGCGGCCAATGGCGCCAGCGCCATCAAGCCTTCGCTGGGCTATGTATCAACCGGCGGCGTGATGCCGCTGCGTATAGGTTGGGACGTGGTCGGGCCGATGGCGCGCTCGGTACAGGACGCCGCTCATGTGCTGGCTGCGATACAGGGACCCGATCCCGATGGCGACCCGCAAACTCTGCATACGCCGCTGCCTTTTCCGCAAATGCCGACTGCACCGCGTCCGGGAGCGACGCCGCTGGCTGGACTGACGATCGGCATCCCCCAAACGGACTGGATGACGCAATCCGTAACGCCTCCTGCACAGACCTACGACTCCGACTACGGCGCGGCCTTCGAGCGCTTCAAGGGCCAATTGCAACAGCTGGGGGCGCGAGTGATTGAGTTCGCTGGGGTAAACATGATGGATGAGGCCAACTGCCTCTATTACGCGGGACCCATTCTATGGACGATCGAAGAGCCCTTCACGTCCGTAACGCCAGCCATGGCGACAACCTATTGCCAGCAATACGAAGCAAACTATTGGCAAGCCGTCGAGACCTTCGCCGCAACTCGTCCCGAGGACGACCAAGCAGTGCTTTTGCGTTATTACAGCAGGGAGCACGCCCACCCGGTGGTGGAGCAGCTCCCATGCGCCGTGCGAATTGATGCGGAACAACGTCGTCGTATGCAGATGACACTATGGGAAGACGCCTTGGATGAAGCGGGCGTGGATTTCATGATGGTCATGCCGTTGGGTGCGCATGTGGGGTTCAGAATGGGAAGAGGGGAACCCATCGGCCTGCAAAACCAACGGTCGTTTTACGACCTGCCCAACGCTCTGGGATGGCCGATGGTCACCTTTCCCATCGGCCACGGCAGTTCGGGCATCGATAGACGATTGGCGATAAATGCCGCGTTTTGGGGACCTCGATTCAGCGACGCGAGCCTGGTGCAGGCGGCGATGGATTTTCAGCAACATCACCCCGAATACCATCGTGCAGCGCCAGATGATCCAGCGCTTCGAACGCCGGTACCGCTTGCGCGACCTTATTGGCCAGTGACCCGCGACAGCTCGACTGATCCGCTGGTCAGGGAAGGGACTCTGCAGCCATGAACAGCAACTCAGGTTTCTTTGTAATTGACTGGCGCCCCGCGAACGCGCCGATTCGGCTTGTGCCTGATCGCAGCGCACCTCATCTGACCGTGAGATGGCGTGCGCCGCTGGGGGCGGTCAGCTATGACCGTCCCCACCTTTTGCAGCCTGTTACTGCGCCGAAGACGGTTTCTCCCACAGATTGATCCCGCCCTCCACTGCGAAACGATCGATTTCGGCCAGTTCTTCCTGGCTGAACTGGAGATTGTCGAGGGCCGCCACGTTCTCGATGATCTGTTCTGGCCGGCTGGCACCAATCAGCGCAGACGTCACTCGCGGATCGCGCAAGGTCCAGGCGAGGGCCATTTGCGCCAGGCTCTGCCCTCGCCGCTTGGCAATCTCGTTCAAGGCGCGCACGTGTTCGATGTTCTGCTCGGACAAGTGCGACGCCTGCAGCGAACCGCCGCCCGGACGATTGACGCGTGCGTCCTTCGGAATGCCGTTCAGGTATTTGTCCGACAACAGTCCCTGCGCCAGCGCGGTAAAGGCGATGACGCCCGCCCCCAATTCCTCGGTGGTCTCCAGCAGATCCTTTTCGACCCAACGGTTGAGCAGGTTGTAAGCCGGCTGATGAATCAGCAGCGGGACTTTCCACTCTTTGAGCAGCCCGGCAATTTCGCGGGTCTTCGAGCCTGAGTACGACGAGATACCGATATACAGCGCCTTTCCCTGCTGAACGGCAGTCGCCAGCGCGCCAGCGGTTTCTTCGAGCGGCGTGTCAGGGTCGAAACGGTGCGAGTAGAAGATATCCACATAGTCCAGGCCCATGCGTTGCAGGCTCTGATCCAGGCTCGCCAGTACGTATTTGCGCGACCCGCCGCCCTGGCCGTAAGGCCCGGGCCACATGTCCCAGCCGGCTTTCGTCGAAATGATCAGCTCGTCGCGATACTGCTTGAAGTCTTCGCGCAGCAGGCGGCCGAAGTTGATCTCGGCGCTGCCGTAGGGCGGACCGTAATTGTTGGCGAGGTCGAAGTGGTTGATGCCCAGGTCAAACGCTGTGCGCAGCATCGCGCGCTGGGTGTCCATCGGCGTACTGTCACCGAAGTTGTGCCATAACCCCATGGACAAGGCCGGCAGGACCAGGCCGCTTCGGCCTACGCGGCGATACGGGACGCGCTCGTAGCGGTTTTCGGCAGCGATGTAGGTCATTCATTCCTCTCTTTATTTTCTGAATGGCAAGGAGCGATAAGTAGCGCTGATGAATAAGCTGTAAAGCGAGTATATTCAGCGCTCCTTACGGCAGAAAAATGCTTTATTGCTCTGGCAGCCATCGGTTCCTGATATGGATATTCGTCAACTCAACGCATTCGTGGCGGTGTTCGAGGAACGCAACATCACCTCGGCCGCACAGCGTCTGTTCACCAGTCAGCCGACGTTGTCGGTCACCATTCGCCAGCTCGAAGAAGCGCTCGGTACCACGTTGTTTGAGCGTCTGCCCCGGGGCGTCGACGTGACCGACGATGCGCGAACCCTTTACCCGCAAGCGCGTCGATTACTCGCCGAAGCCCAGGCTTTGAGCAGTCAGTTCCGCCAGCGCAATGATCGGCTGACGCTCGAGATCGGCGTCGAAGGCGAGATTGCCGCGAGCCATCTGGATGCATTTCTGACGATGGCGTATCGCGTCGTTCCCAATCTGATGCTGACGCTGCACAATGGTTGCAGTGGCGATGCGCGACTGTCGGTGGAAGACGACTGCTGTGAGGATGAGCTGTTCATGCCGCTGTGGGAGGAACCCTATGTGCTGAGCATGGGCGCCGGTCATCCGCTGGCGGCGCGAGACGGGCTCGATGCAGCCGACCTTGCAACCGTGCAGTGGATCACCTGCCCGACGCACCCTTCGCATCAGCGGCTGATGGAACTCTACAATCGCAGTTCGGGCTTCATCGCCGCCACTGCGGGGTCGTTGAACCTCGCCTTGCGGCTGGTCGCGGCGGGGGCAGGTCTGGCGATGCTGCCACAGTCCATGGCCTCCAGGCATGCGGGCGTCGTCACCCGCCCCGCACGCACGCCGAACCTCATTCGCCGGGTCGGGCTGTGCTATGCCGCGCAGGCGCTGGACGTGCCCGCGTTGCGCTTGCTGCACGCACACCTGCAAGGCAAATCCCTCGAGACCACCACCGCCCTGTAGCAGTGTCGAGGGTTGCACCGCTTAGCGCACCAGATGCAAAAACTGCATGTGCCGTTCGTACTGGTCGAGAATGTCGTTGATCACTTGCTCTTTGGTGTAGCCCACCAGATCGTAATCCTGACTGCCCTCGCTCAAATGCACCTCGGCGCGGTAGTAGCGACGGTTGTTCAGCTGTTTTGATCCCATGCCGGCACGCGCGAAGGAAGGCGTGAAGTAGCCGCGCATGGTTACTTGATAGATGAACGGGCGCTCTTCTCCGTGGCCGATTTCCAGACCGACCGTGTGATTCGCCGGATCAGGCTGCGTGACGACGCTCAATCCCTTTTCGACGAAGACGGCGGTCACTTCTTCGATGGCTGGACGTACGGTCTGATCGAGGAATCGATAGACCTCGTCACGTGAGGGGAAATGCACGGCCTGGCTCAATCGCTGCCGCCACCCGCCGCGTCGCGCGCCAGATACGGGCGCCAGTGAATAGAGCTGCGCAATCTGCCGCTGCGATTCCATGTGAAACGCCTTGTGCAGGCCCCACATCATCGTCAGCAGGATCAGCGAAAACGGCAGGGAAGTCAGCACGACGGCCGACTTGAGCGCGTCGATGCTCCCCGAGAACAACAGCCCGCTGGTCACCAGCGCGGTCATCACGCCCCAGAACACGCGCAACCACTTGGGACCGTCCTCGTCAGGACTTCCGCCTTTGGCCGAGAGCGTCGACAGCACCACGGTGCCGGAGTCGGCTGAGGTGACGAAGAAAACGAAGCTGATGAACACCGTGACCGCAATGACGGTTTTGCTCCACGGATAGTGTTGCAGCATCAGGTAAAGCGTCATCGAGGGATCGTCGATGGCCGACTGGCCCAGGGCGACCATCCCGTGGTTGAGCACCTGATCGATTGCGCTGTTGCCGAAGATCGACATCCAGGCGAGGGTGAAACCCAGCGGTATCAACAGCACGCCGCAAACGAACTCGCGAATGGTACGGCCACGCGAAATGCGCGCGATGAACAAGCCAACGAATGGTGACCAGGCGATCCACCAGGCCCAGTAAAACACTGTCCAGCCGCCCAACCAGTCACTCGGCCCGTTGTAGGCATAGACATCGAAACTCTTGGTCGGCAGTGCGCCGAGGTAATCGCCGACGTTCTGCACAAGGGTATTGAGCAGGTGCTGCGTGGGTCCGGCGAACAGCACGAACAGCAGCAGCGCGCAGGCCAGCAGCATGTTGATGTCGGACATGACCCGCACGCCTTTGTCGACACCCGCAACGGCAACGAGGATAGCCGCACCCATCATCAGCGTGATCAACCCGACCTGAATCCATTGCGTGTGGGGCACCCCGAACAGGTAATCCAGACCGGAGTTGAGGTGCAAGACACCAAAGCCCATGTCAGCGCCCAGGCCGAAAATGGTTGCGATGATGCCGAACCCGTCGACCGCATAGCCGATAGGGCCGTTGATGCGTTTGCCGATCAGTGGATACAGCGCCGAACGCAGCGCCAGCGGAAGGTTGTGTCGGTAGGCGAAATACGCCAGCGCCATGCCGACAAAGGCGAAAACGCCCCAGCCATGCAGGCCCCAGTGCAGGAACAGCAACTGCATCGCCTGACGTGCCGACTCAGTCGTCCCGCCCTCGCCCTGGGGCGGCTGCAAGAAGTGCGTCAACGGTTCTGAAACGCAGAAGAAGAACAGCGTGATGCTGATGCCAGCGGCGAACAGCATGCCCGCCCACGACAGATAACTGAATTCAGGCTCGTCATGGTCGGCGCCGAGTTTGATCTTGCCGTAGCCTGAAATGGCCGTGACCACCACGAACACCAGGTACAGCGTCATGGCGAGCATGTAATACCAGCCGACGGTATTCGCCGCCCAGTTCTGAGCAGACAGAAGCCACTGTCCAGCGGCGTCAGGGAAGCTGATGACCACCACCCCGAAAATGAGGATAAAGCTGGCAGCGAAGTAGAAAACAGGGGCATTCATGCGTACGGGTGCGCTGTTTTGAGCGCTCGGCACACTCATGCGAACACCGCCGCGCGGGCGGAAAAATCGATCATGCAAAACAGATGCGGCAAGGGTAGGCCTCCTGATATGAGCGGTCAGCGAACCACCGGTTTAACTTGATTGAACGTTCAATTAAAACACGGAAAGCAGGTGAAGGACCAATCGCCAGACCCTGGACGCTAGCTCACGCGACGGTAGGACGCACGCTGAGACGCTTTCGTTCCGCGGGCTGGAGGGATGAATGAGGGCTTGAAAAGGCAGTCAGGTCTTGCCCATGAAAGGCTGGCGCGGATGAAGAAAACCGCTGACAGGAAGGGCGGCGTCCGGACAGACGCCGCCACGTGTGGCCGACGTTGTCGACTTACTTCTGCGAGCCGTCGTCGGTCTGCAGGCTCGCCTGATTGACATTGCTGCCTGCCGGCACATTGCGCGTCAGCCAGACATTACCGCCGATGGTCGAACCTTGGCCGATCGTGATCCGCCCAAGAATCGTTGCGCCTGCATAGATCACCACATCGTCTTCCACGATCGGGTGCCGGGCATGGCCTTTTTGCAACTGACCGTCTTCATCCGCCGGGAAGCGTTTGGCGCCAAGGGTCACGGCCTGATAGATACGCACGCGTTCGCCGATGATTGCGGTTTCGCCAATGACCACGCCTGTCCCGTGGTCGATGAAGAAACTCGGGCCGATCTGCGCGCCAGGATGAATGTCTATCCCAGTGGCAGAGTGCGCCAGCTCCGAACTGATGCGCGCGAGCAAGGGCAAACCATTGTGGTAGAGGTGATGCGCCAGACGATGATGGATCACTGCCAGAATCCCGGGGTAGCACAGCAGCACTTCGTCGACACTGCGCGCGGCCGGATCGCCGTGATACGCCGCCAGCACATCGGTATCGAGGATCCGGCGGATCTGCGGCAGGGCGCTGGCAAAGTCCTGAATCAACCGTTCAGCGTGAACATCGGCGCAACCGGCGTCTTCGCCGCGCTGCCGGGCGACATAGCGCAACTCGAGGCGCGCCTGCGCGAGCAACGCGTTCAACGCAACGTCCAGCGTGTGACCGACGTAGAAGTCCTCGCTTTCTTCACGCAGATCCACAGGCCCCAGTCGCATGGGAAACAACGCACCGCACAACGCCTCGAGGATATCGCGCATGGCCTCGCGGGATGGCAGTTCACGACCGCCCTTTTCCCCGCTGATGCGATTGTTGCTGCTGCGCCAGTCATCACGCGCAGCGCGCAACTCACCTACGATCCGCTGCAGCTGCCAATGGCCGGTCACGCCCTCGGCACAGGTTTCCGGGGACAGTTCGGGAATAGTGCTCACGCAGATTTCTCCTCAGTTCAATGGCTCGTCAGGCTGGACACGACCATGGTCGGTTCACTCTACGGCAAACATTTGTGGCACAAAAATAACAATTTTCGTGAGGCTTTAGCTCGGGCGCTGTGAGATATCGCCCGGTTGCCCTGTGGGAATGGTCTGCCTATAGTCCTGCGACTCACTTGCTGACGTATCGACAACCGACATGATCAAACAACAGCTCGCCCGTTTTGACCGCCTGGATCTGCTGGGCGCCCCGACACCGCTGGAAAAGCTCGAACGGCTATCCGCGTGGGCCGGTCGGGACATCTACGTGAAACGTGACGACATCACGCCATTGGCGATGGGCGGCAACAAGCTGCGCAAGCTCGAATACCTCGCCGCCGATGCCCTGGCCCAAGGCTGCGACACGCTGATCACCGCAGGCGCGATTCAATCCAACCATGTTCGCCAGACCGCAGCGCTGGCCGCCCGGCTGGGACTGGGTTGCGTGGCACTGCTGGAGAACCCGATCGCCACGACTGACAGCAATTATCTGGGCAACGGAAACCGTCTGCTCCTGGACCTGTTCGATGCCAAGGTCGAACAGGTGGATAACCTCGATAACGCAGACGAGCAGCTTCAGGCGTTGGCTGCGCGACTGCGCGCCAGTGGCAGAAAACCTTATCTGGTCCCGATCGGTGGCTCCAGCCCCACCGGCGCATTGGGCTACGTGCGCGCAGGCTTCGAGCTGGCCGAGCAGATCGAACAGACTGGCGAAACGTTCGCCGCCGTGGTCCTGGCCTCAGGCAGTGCAGGCACTCACAGCGGCCTTGGCTTGGCGCTGGCGGAGGCCTTGCCGCAATTACCCGTGATCGGCGTGACCGTGTCGCGTCCTGAAGAAACCCAGGCGCCCAAGGTTCAGGGGCTGGCCGAACGTACTGTGGAGCTGTTGGGCGAGGCGCTGCCCGCAGCGTTCAAAGTCAACCTGTGGGATGAGTATTACGGCCCACGCTATGGCGAACCGAACGCGGGCACATTGTCGGCAATCAAGTTGGTTGCCAGCCACGAAGGGCTGTTGCTGGACCCGGTTTACACCGGCAAAGCGATGGCGGGCTTGCTCGACGGGATCGGACGGCAGCGTTTCGAAGACGGTCCGATCATTTTCCTGCACACCGGCGGCGCCCCGGCACTGTTCGCTTACGCGGGTGTGTTTTCCGCGCAGTGAGTGCTGTAGCTCTCGATCCTGCAGATCGGGGGCTGCCACCCGGCTTTCATATGCACAAAACAGATAAGCGCTTCGTTTTTAATTATTTTTATTCCTAAAAAGCTGCCCTTATGATCGCCGCCAGCGCCGCGCGAAATCCCGGCAGAGTACTGAAAAAGCTGGATAAACGCGTGATGCCACAGTAGTTTCGTCAGGTCTGACGCTGACCTGACATTCCAATTAAAAACAGGGGATTTTCATGAACATGTCTGCAATCCGCCGCACCTTCCTGCTGTCGGCATTCAGCCTGGTGCTGGGCACCGGTCTGGCGACCCAAGCCGTCGCTGGCGAGCAACTGGAAACCATTAAAAAGAACGGCACCCTGAACGTCGGTCTGGAAGGCACTTACCCGCCCTTCAGCTTCGTTGGCGAAGACGGCAAGCTGACCGGTTTCGAGGTCGAGTTCTCCGAAGCGCTGGCCAAGGAGCTGGGCGTGAAGGTCAAGCTGAGCGCCACCCCATGGGCTGGCATCCTGGCTGCGCTGGAATCCAAGCGTCTGGACGTCGTGATCAACCAGGTCACCATCTCCGACGAGCGCAAGAAGAAATATGACTTCTCCGAACCCTACACTGTCTCTGGCATTCAAGCACTGGTGCAGACCAAAGACGCTGGCGTGATCAAGACTGCGGCTGACCTGAAAGGCAAGAAGGTCGGCGTCGGCCTGGGCACCAACTATGAAGAATGGCTCAAGGCGAACGTGCCTGACGCCATCGTCAAAACTTACGACGATGATCCGACCAAATACCAGGACCTGCGTGTAGGCCGTATCGACGCCATTTTGGTCGACCGCCTCGCCGCGCTGGAGCTGATCGCCAAAACCAAAGACAAACTGGCCGTTTCCGGCGAACCCTTCTCCCGTCAGGAAGCCGGCATCGCGCTGCGCAAAGGCGAGCCAGAGTTGCTCGCAGCGATCAACAAAGCCATCGACAAATTGCGCGCCGACGGCACCCTGGCCAAGTTGTCTGAAAAGTACTTCAAGGCTGACGTGACCAAATGATTCCAGAGAGCCTACAGCTCGCGTTGGACTCCGCGCCTTTTCTGCTCAAGGGCGCGTATTACACGGTGGGCCTGAGTCTCGGATCGATGTTTTTCGGATTGGTGCTGGGCTTCGGCCTGGCACTGATGCGTTTGTCGAAAGTCTGGGTCATCAGCGCCATCGCCAGGGTCTACGTGTCGTTCTTTCGCGGCACGCCCCTGCTCGTTCAGCTGTTCATGATTTATTACGGCCTGCCTGATCTGGGCATCGAACTGGATGCCATCACCGCAGCGCTCATCGGCTTGTCGCTGAACATGGCAGCCTACGCCTGCGAAATTCTGCGCGCAGCCATTGGCGCCGTGGACCGGGGCCAGTGGGAAGCGGCCGCCAGTATCGGCATGACCCGCGCGCAGACCATGCGCCGGGCAATCTTGCCGCAAGCTGCCCGAACCGCCCTGCCGCCGCTGGGCAACAGCTTCATTTCGCTGGTCAAGGACACCGCCATGGCCGCCACCATTCAGGTGCCGGAAGTGTTCCGCCAGGCGCAGCTGATTTCTTCGAGAACGCTGGAGGTCTTCACCATGTATTTCACCGTGGCGGTGATCTACTGGGTGTTGTGCACGGTGCTGGCGCATGTTCAGAACCGTCTCGAAGCACGGGCCAACCGCCATGATGTGGAGTCTTGAGGCATGATCACCGTTGAAAAACTGACCAAGGAATTCAAGGGCAATCAAGTTCTCAAGGGCATCGATCTGAACGTCGAGCCCGGTGAAGTCGTCGCAATCATCGGACCCAGCGGGTCCGGCAAGACCACTTTCCTGCGTTGCCTGAATTTCCTCGAAGAACCCACCAGCGGCACCATCGTGGTCGGCGACATCCGAATCGACGGCAGCAAGCCGCTCAGCCAACAGCAGGCGCTGGTCCGGCAGTTGCGACAGCACGTAGGCTTCGTCTTTCAGAACTTCAATCTGTTTCCCCATCGCACAGCACTGGAAAACGTCATCGAAGGCCCGATCGTGGTCAAGAAGATGCCACGCGATCAGGCTGCCGAGTTGGGTCGCAAATTGTTGGCCAAGGTTGGTCTTGCCGGCAAGGAAGACGCTTACCCACGCCGTTTGTCCGGTGGTCAGCAGCAACGCGTGGCCATCGCGCGGGCGCTGGCGATGGAGCCGGAAGTCATTCTCTTCGACGAACCCACTTCAGCCCTCGATCCTGAACTGGTGGGCGAGGTGCTCAGCACCATTCGTGCACTGGCCGAAGAGAAACGCACGATGGTCATCGTCACGCATGAGATGAGCTTTGCGCGGGACGTCGCCAACCGTGTTGTGTTCATCGACAAAGGGGTCATTGTCGAGCAAGGAGAAGCCAAAGCGTTGTTCGCAAATCCTGAAGAGGAACGCACTCGGCAGTTTCTCGAACGCAGCCGGAATTAATCCCACGCTGTATGTATCCCAAACGGCGCTCATGAGCGCCGTTTTCTTTCACTTCAATATTTAGAAAAGTCTTGATGGACTAATAGTCTTTCTATTTCCATTCGGAAAACCGGTTGTCTATATATCTATTTTTCCGATCCAAGTGCGACTTCGTGGTTTTCTCGGCACATCGAGTTTATTGACGAACTCGACACCCACAAATAATCCTTCACGCCCCTTCACCCACCTCCATCTGCCGTCCGCAGAGAGCACCGCCGCCTGTGCGCAATGCAGCCGTAGGACGTCACACCTGTTGCACCCACCATTGAGTGAAAACCTCTCGTAGGAAAGTTCTGCTTTTCCCGTACATATAGTTTTATGAGTTATTTACCATTGACACAAATGCCGCAACACAATTAGCTCAAAAGCACTTGGGAAGACTCTATCGAAACCAATAACAAGTCCGAAATTGCGACCGGTTGTAATGTTTGCCATGACTGGCCATCGAGCGTGTACTAACAACATCGTTTTCCAAGTTGCATTCGCGACAACCACTGTCGTGACACGCCTTGATAAAGGCCTACGTTCAAAGAGTATTCGAAGATGATCCAGACACCCGTCAATCACACCCCTATCAAGCTCTTCGCCCCGTATCTGCCGCAGTCGAACAAACAGGGCATCGGTGCCCTGGCGGCTGCGCACCTGTTGGTGAACATCGATCCCTATCCGGACATGGAATGCGCCGATCTGATCGAGCTGTTCTGGGGAGGCTGCTACGTTGCGTCAAAACTTTTGTCGGAGGACGACATCGGTCACACATCGGTCCTACATGTACCCGAAAGTTTTCTCCGAAGTGGCAAGGTGAAAACTTACTACCGGGTCACGAAAATCGGCTGCGAATCAGTCAAATCGCCCAGCACAAAGCTATGGGTCAAACTGGAGACGCCTGGCGGTCATTTGGTCAGTGGCGACGCTGACGAGAATCAAGGGCTGGCGCCTGTGGTCATCTCAACGCCTGACGCGAGCATAGAACTGAGCGCCGAGCACATCGCAGGCGGCGTTGAAGTCGTCATCGACACTTACCTGAACATGGACGCCTACGACGAGATCACATTGCGCTGGGGTGATGTGCGCATGGACCTGCCCGCGCTCAGCCACGAAGACGTCGGCAAACCGGTCATCGTGCAAGTGCCAGCCGCCCTGATCAGCGAAGCGGGCGATGATGCCCATCAGGAAGTGACCTACTGCGTGATTGATCGGGTGGGCAATAATTCTCGCTGGGCACCACCGAGGTTGATCAACGTTCGTGCCGATGGCTTATCCAGGCTTGAAGCTTGATCTGCACGTCCTCGGGCGTGGCTGTCGCAGTATCGCGGCTCGTGACTGCGACAGCGCCCGGTCGGCACAACGTGAGCGATAGCACAAATCCGGCGCTCCCAAGACAGTTCCCACTTGCGGCCCAGCCCTTTCCTACAGGGCAGCCCAAATTCGACAAAAGAGCGCTGCTAGCCTGCGGTTAAAACCCTGTGAGGGACATCCGCATGCGCAGCCGACCCTTCTTCAAATACCTGATCCTGATACTGGTTTTCAGCTCATGCCTGACATACGCACAGTCCGTCTGATTGCCAGCCGGACAGCCGCGATCACCTTCTATGCTTATTCCCAAATGTAAGTTTATTTAATTTTTATACACGCTTAGGGTATATGCACCGGACCACCGGATCATCGTCAGCTTCCCTGCCGCCCTGCGGCGTTGATTCGAGGTTCGAATGGTCACGCACAACCACCCTAGTGCTCGCGTTCACGCAGGTCACCACCATGACTGATCTGAACGCCCTTTCAGTCCAGCACACCCTGGACATAGCTCCTCCTCTGTTGCCCGCCAAAGTGCTGAGCAGCGACGCCGAGGCGATTGCAGCCGCCCATGAACTGGCGGCCGTTGTCCGTTCCAACGCAGCCTCGCGTGATCGCGAGCGGCAACTGCCATGGTCTGAAATTTCATTGTTCAGCCAGAGCGGCCTGGGCAGTATTTCCGTCCCACGAGTGTACGGCGGGCCTCAGGTGTCGTTCGTGACCGTCGCTGAGGTGTTCGCCATCCTGTCGGCAGCAGATCCTGCGGTGGGGCAGATCCCGCAGAATCATTTCGGCATCCTCAATTCCCTGATCGGCAGTGCCAGCGACACTCAGCTGAAAACGTTGTTCGAGAGCGTTCTCAAGGGCGCACGAATCGGCAACGGCGGTCCGGAACGCGGCACGAAAAACACCCTCGACGTCAAAACACGACTGACGTCTGAAGGTGATCAATTTTTGCTCAACGGTCGCAAGTTCTATTCCACGGGCGCCCTGTTCGCGCACTGGGTCGCAGTGAAAGCCATCAATGACGATGGCAAGCAAGTTCTGGTATTCGTGCCGCGCGGTGCGCCGGGCTTGCACATCATCAATGACTGGTCCGGGTTCGGTCAGCGCACCACCGCAAGCGGCAGCGTGCTGCTGGAAAACGTACGGGTCAGCGCCGATCTGGTCGTAGAGAACTGGAAACTGGCGTTGTCGCCCACTATTCAGGGCGCCGTCTCTCAATTGATTCAGGCCGCCATCGACGCTGGAATCGCCCGCGAAGCCATCGACGAAAGCATCCGTTTCGTGCGCGAACGCTCCCGGCCCTGGATCGAAGCCAACGTCGAGCGCGCCAGCGATGACCCTTATGTCATCGCCGACATCGGCAAGCTGAAACTCGAATTACATGCCGCCGAAGCCCTGCTGCGCAAGGCCGGCCGTGTGCTGGATGAAATCGTCGCAGCGCCCATCGACGCGCAGTCGGCGGCGCGAGCTTCCATCGCGGTCGCCGAAGCCAAGGTGCTCACGACGCAGATTGCCCTGCAGGCCAGCGAGAAGCTGTTCGAGCTGTCGGGCAGCCGCGCGACGCTGGCCGAATTCAATCTGGACCGGCACTGGCGCAATGCACGTGTCCACACGCTGCACGACCCTGTCCGCTGGAAGGTCCACGCCGTAGGCGCCTGGCACCTCAACGGCGCACTGCCTGCCCGCCATTCCTGGATCTGAACCAGACAACTGGAAGCACTGATATGAGCCTTCAAACTTTGCCGCGCGACCGCCAGGCACACGCGCCGATTGCAACCCGGACGACCTTGATCCGTGACGACGCCCAAGCGCTGGAGAGCGCCCGGGCACTGGCCGAAACGTTCAAGGCACAAAGCGCCGAGCGAGACCGCGAGCGACGCCTGCCGCACGAAGAACTGGAGGCGTTCACCCGCTCCGGGCTGTGGGGCATCAGCGTACCGAAAGCGTTCGGCGGCGCGGGCGTTTCCAGCGCGACGCTGGCCGACGTCATCCGCCTTATTTCCGCCGCCGACGGCTCGCTGGGGCAGATACCGCAGAATCACTTTTATGCGCTGGAAGTATTGCGCGTGAACGGCAGTCCCGAACAACAGAAGCGACTGTACGCCGAAGTGCTGGAAGGCCGGCGATTTGGTAATGCGCTGGCTGAACTGGGCACCAAAACGGCCCATGACAGAACCACGCGATTGAGCCGCGACGGAGCCGGCTGGCGCATCAATGGTCGCAAGTTTTACGCCACCGGCGCCCTGTACGCGCAGCGCATACCCACGTCTGTCATCGATGATGACGGCATCCAGCAGCTGGCGTTCGTCCCAGCCGATTCAGCCGGCCTGAACGTCATAGACGACTGGAGCGGCTTCGGTCAGCGCACGACCGGCAGCGGATCGGTGGTGTTCGACAATGTGTATGTCGAGGACGAGGACGTGGTGCCGTTTCAGACAGCCTTCGAACGACCGACCACCGTCGGCCCGCTCGCGCAGATTCTTCACGCGGCGATCGACACTGGCATTGCCCGGGCTGCCTTTGAAGACGCATTGCACTTCGTCCGCACCCGCACGCGGCCATGGATCGATTCGGGCATCGAGAAAGCAGTGGACGACCCGCTGACGCTGCACAGTTTCGGCAAACTGGGCATACGCCTGCACGCCGCCGAGGCGCTTTTGCAGCGCGCCGGAGAATACCTTGATCGTGCGCAAGCCCTGACGACGCCGGAAAACCTGGCCCAGGCGTCGATCGCGGTGGCAGGAGCACGCGCCATCAGCACCGAAATTTCCCTTGAAGCGGGCAGCACGCTGTTCGAACTGGCAGGCTCGCAATCGACGCTGGCCGAGCATGGTCTGGATCGTCACTGGCGTAATGCACGGGTCCACACGCTGCATGACCCCGTGCGTTGGAAGTATCACGCCATCGGCAACTTCTACCTCAACGACGTCAATCCGCCTCGCCGGGGGACGATCTGATGAGCAAGAAAAAGATCCTCCTCAACGCGTTCAACATGAACTGCATTGGCCACATCAATCACGGTTTCTGGACCCATCCGAGGGACACTTCGACTCAGTACAAGACGATCGAATACTGGACCCGTCTGGCGCAATTGCTGGAGCGCGGATTGTTCGACGGCCTGTTTATCGCTGACATCGTCGGCGTCTACGACGTGTATCAACAGTCGGTGGATGTGCCGCTGCGAGAATCCATCCAGCTGCCGGTCAATGACCCCTTATTGCTGGTCTCGGCGATGGCGGCGGTGACAAAAAACCTTGGTTTCGGCCTCACTGCCAACTTGACCTATGAGGCGCCGTACCTGTTTGCGCGTCGCATGTCGACGCTCGACCACCTGTCCGGCGGACGGGTGGGCTGGAACATCGTGACCGGTTATCTGGACAGCGCCGCCAAGGCCATGGGCCTCAAGGAGCAGATCGAACACGACCGCCGCTACGATCAGGCCGATGAATACCTGGAGGTGCTTTACAAGCTCTGGGAGGGAAGCTGGGAGGACGACGCGGTGATCGAGGATCGCCAGGCCCGGGTCTACGCCCAGCCGGAAAAAGTCCACTACGTGCGCCACAGCGGCGAGTTCTATCAGGTTGAGGGTTATCACCTGTGCGAGCCGTCGCCCCAGCGCACACCGGTGCTGTTCCAGGCGGGCAGTTCAGAACGTGGCCTGCAGTTCGCGGGCAGCAACGCCGAGTGCGTGTTCATCAGCGGCCAGAACAAGGCGGCGACGCGCGAGCAGGTCGACAAGGTTCGCGCCAGCGCCGTGGCGGCCGGTCGTAATCCGGACGACATCAAAGTGTTCATGGGCCTGAACGTGATCGTCGGGGCAACCGAGCAGCAAGCGCGCGCCAAGCATGATGAGTACCTGAAGTACGCCAGCGCCGAGGCGGGACTTGCCCACTTCTCGGCCTCCACCGGCATCGACTTTTCTGCCTACGAGCTCGACGAGCCGATCCAGCACGTGAAGGGCAACGCCATTCAATCGGCGACGAAGATTCTCAAGAACAATGACTGGACACGCCAGAAACTGCTCGACCAGCACGCCCTTGGCGGCCGCTACATCACCGTGATCGGCTCACCGGAACAGGTCGCCGACGAGCTGGAATCCTGGATCGCCGAGACAGGCCTGGACGGCTTCAATCTGACCCGCATCGTCACACCGGAAAGCTACGAAGACTTCATCGATCTGGTAATCCCGGAGCTGCAACGACGCGGATCCTACAAGACCGCCTATGAGCACGGGACCTTGCGCGAGAAGCTGTTTGCCGAGGGTTCGGCCCGGTTGCCCGAGCGGCATGCGGGAGCCAGCTTTCGAATTTCAAACTCATGACCTGGATCGGCCTGCCTCATTCGTGAGCACGCTCACTCCCACAGTGGGATTGAGTTGTTTGCAACGGGCGGCGGCAAATCTGAACCCTTGAGGGAGTGAGTTCGCTCACGAAAACAGCCTTACAGGCACCCAAAAAACAAAACCGAACACTCACCCGGACAACGACACATGAGCAAAACACTCCTCACCCTGGCCCTTTCTCTTGGCCTGTTCACCGGCATCACCCAGGCCGCCGACCAACCTTTGAAAGTCGGCACCACGGCCGCGTTCGCCATTCCGCTGGAAGCGGCCGTCGCTGAAGCCGACAAGCAGGGCCTGAAGGTCGAGCTGGTGGAATTCACCGACTGGATCGCGCCCAATGTCAGCCTCAATGCAGGCGACATCGACGTGAATTACTTCCAGCACATTCCTTTTCTGGAAAACGCCAAAGCCGCCTCGGGCTTCGATCTCGAGCCCTATGCACCCGGCATCATCAACAACGTCGGCCTGTATTCGAAGAAGTACAAAAGCTTCGATGAGCTGCCGACCGGCGCCACCGTGGCGATTGCCAACGACCCGATCAACAGCGGCCGGGGCCTGCAACTGCTGGCCAAGGCGGGGCTGATCACACTCAAGCCGGGCGTCGGCTACAAGGCGACCGAGGACGACATCACTGCCAATCCCAAGAAACTCAAGCTGATTCAGGTAGAAGCCGTGCAATTGGTGCGCGCTTACGACGACGCGGATCTGGTGCAGGGCTATCCGGCTTACATCCGTCTGGCGAAGACCTTTGACGCTGGCTCAGCGATTCTTTTCGACGGCCTGGATCATCCGGAATACGTGATTCAATTCGTCATCAAACCGGATCACAAGAACGATCCACGCCTGGCCAAATTCATCGACATTTATCAACACTCCCCGGTAGTTCGCGCTTCGCTGGACAAGGTCAACGGCTCGCTCTACCAGGTTGGCTGGAAGAACTGATCATGAATGCAACCGCGCAACGATCCCTGCCGCTGCATACCGATCTCCCGACGTCTGCCGAGCAGGCCGAGCTGCATCCGGGCAAACAGCGGGCGCATGTACGCTTCATCAACCTGGGCAAGGTCTACCAAGGCCAGCAAGGGCCTGTGCCTGCGTTGCAGGGCATCGATCTGGATATCCAGCGCGGTGAGGTATTCGGCATCATCGGCCGCAGCGGCGCGGGCAAGTCGTCGCTGATCCGCACCATTAATCGTCTGGAGCAACCCAGCAGCGGCCGCGTGCTGATCGATCAGGTAGACATCGGAGAATTCAACGAAGACCATTTGGTGACGCTTCGCCGACGCATCGGGATGATCTTCCAGCACTTCAATCTGATGTCGGCGAAAACCGTATGGCAGAACGTCGAGCTGCCGCTGAAAGTCGCGGGCGTTCCCAAAGCGCAACGTCAGCGCAAAGTCGCTGAGCTGCTTGAGCTGGTGGGCCTGGAAGGCAAGCACAAGGTCTACCCGGCGCAGCTGTCGGGTGGGCAGAAACAACGCGTGGGCATCGCCCGCGCGCTGGTGCATGACCCGGCTATTTTGCTGTGCGACGAGGCCACTTCGGCGCTCGACCCCGAAACCACTCAGTCAATCCTTGGCTTGCTGCGCGAGATCAATCAGCGCCTGGGCCTGACGATCATCCTCATCACCCATGAAATGGCGGTCATCCGAGAGATCTGCGACCGCGTCGTGGTCCTTGAAAAGGGTGAGATCGTCGAACAGGGGCCGGTCTGGCAGGTATTCGGCAATCCACAGCATGAGGTCAGCAAAACCCTGCTGGCGCCCCTGCAACATGCGCTGCCGGAAGATCTGCAAGCCCGCCTGCAAGCGCAGCCACCTCACCCGCACGCCAGCGTCGTGCTCGATCTGCAATTCACGGGCAGCGAGGGCAACGAACCTGATTTGTCTGCGCTGTTCAGTGCATTCGGCGGGCGAGTGACCCTGCTGCACGGCGGCGTAGAACGTATCCAGGGACGGGCGCTGGGTCACCTGCTGCTGGCGATCAGTCATTCGCCGCTGTCTCTGGAAGAATTGATCAACCGCGCCCGCAAACAGGCGCAGCACGCGGAGGTACTGGGTTATGTGGGTTGATCGTCTCTGGCAGGGCGTCATCGACACGTTCCTGATGGTGGGTGTGTCATCGTTGATCGCGCTGCTGCTGGGCATTCCGCTGGCTGTGATTCTGGTTACCAGCGGCAAGGGCGGCATCTTCGAGGCGCCCCATATCAATCGGGTGCTGGGCGCCTTCGTCAATATCTTCCGGTCGGTGCCTTTCCTGATTCTGATGGTCGCGCTAATCCCCTTCACGCGGCTGATCGTCGGAACCACTTATGGCGTGTGGGCCGCCGTCGTGCCCCTGACCATCGCCTCGACACCGTTCTTTGCCCGCATCGCGGAAGTCAGCTTGCGCGAAGTCGACCACGGCCTGATCGAAGCGGCACAAGCGATGGGCTGCCGTCGCTGGCATATCGTCTGGCATGTCCTGCTTCCTGAAGCACTGCCAGGAATCGTCGGCGGCTTCACCATCACGCTGGTGACCATGATCAACTCCTCGGCCATGGCGGGCGCTATCGGCGCAGGCGGCCTGGGCGACATCGCTTATCGCTATGGTTATCAGCGTTTCGACACCCAAGTGATGCTGACCGTGATCGTGCTGCTGGTGGCGCTGGTCGCCGTCATCCAACTGGGCGGCGATCGACTGGCGTTACGGCTGAATAAGCGTTAAACCGGGGAAGTCCTCCCTTCAGGACTGGCTTTAGCCGGGAAAGCGCCAGGTGTCACGCTGCAGGATTGATGACGTCAGCACAGGCCTCTTCCCGGCTGAAGCCGGGCCTACGACGGGATGCATTTCGGTAGGACTGGCTTTAGCCAGGAAAGCGCCAGGTTTCACGCCGCAGCATTGATGACGTCAGCACAGGCCTCTTCCCGGCTGAAGCCGGTCCTACGATGGGATGCATTTCGGTAGGACTGGCTTTAGCCAGGAAAGCGTCAGGTGTCACGCTGCAGGATTGATGGCGTCAGCACAGGCCTCTTCCCGGCTGAAGCCGGTCCTACGACGGGATGGATTTCGGTAGGACTGGCTTTAGCCAGGAAAGCGTCAAGTGTCTTGATGGCGTCAGCACAGGCCTCTTCCCGGCTGAAGCCGGTCCTACAGGATATGCGCGGTCCGCAAGGAGATTGCGGCTCGTGAGCGGGGTATATTGGCAGCCTTATTCGCCCAGATACTCGCCCCATGAAACTTGACCCAGAAGACCTCGCTCAGATCACGGCCACTACACTCGGCAACTACAACGATGTCGCCGAAGGTTTTCGCGAAGGCACACGCGATCACGACGTCAGCCAGAACATCGATGCATTACTGCGCAATATTCAGGGTTCGCCACCGTTCCAGATTCTCGATTTCGGCTGCGGACCGGGGCGTGATCTGCAGACATTTGCGGCTATGGGCCACATACCCACCGGCCTTGACGGCTCCGACCGCTTCGCTGAGATGGCGCGTGTCGACAGCGGCTGCGAAGTACTGCACCAAAACTTCCTGGAGCTGAACCTCCCCGCCGAACGCTTCGACGGAATCTTCGCCAATGCCTCGCTGTTCCACGTACCACGTCAGGAATTGCCTCGGGTGCTGCGGGAATTGCGAGCCGCACTCAAGCCCGGGGGCGTGCTGTTCAGCTCTAATCCGCGGGGCAACAATCAAGAAGGCTGGAAGGGCGAAAGATACGGCGCCTTTCATAGCGCTGAAGCCTGGAGCGAACTCATGACCGAGGCGGGATTCGTCGAGGTCGAGCATTACTACCGTCCAGCAGGGCTGCCGAGGGAGCAGCAGCCCTGGCTGGCGAGTGTGTGGCGCAAGGGTTGAAGCCGCGGTCCGGCAGAGAGCCATGCGGTCAGAGGGCTCAACCGTGGCTGCCAGCGTAAACAAACACGTTCACTCATTCGCAAGGAGTCCGTGACTGTCATTTCTGACAGTATCCCGTGCCGTCTACCGCGCGCACACTAAACCCGCGCCGTTGGCGTCAGCCCGGATGCTGGATGAGCATGGGCTGTCAATAATGATGAGCAAGGGAATGACCATGGACAATATTCTGATAAATGGCGACTTCGGTACCGGCAAACTAACGCCGTGGACAAGTGCTTCCGGCGAGGAGACCTGGGAGATCAAGCCGGAGGGCGCGGGTTACTACATCCAACTGACGAAGGCAGCCGATCTGACTCAGATCACGCCTGAGGGCAGCTACAAACCCACTGTTCTGACATTCGAGGTCCGGGCGGGCCAAACCGTGAGACCCGGCGATTACGTGATGTTCAGTTATTCGGCTGTCGTCACCACGGCGGAGGGAGCAGCGGGGCACGGCGACTTGGGCGGAGCAACCGAGAAGTGGCAGACAGTGACGCTCAACATCCCCCACACGCCGTCCCCTGCCACTACAGTGACCGTGCAGGTGAATACCGCTTCCGATCCTGAAAAACTAGGCGGTCAGCCAGGGCAGGTGCATTTCAGGAATTTCCGAGTCGTTTGACCGCACCCCGTTGTCCGAAGTACGAAGCGGAAGCGGCACGTTATCGCTTTCGCTTCATCTGCCTGTTCAATGCGCGGGTGAAGACGCGCCGTCGTCCGAGTCGCCAGTAAGGTGATTATCTTCCTGTTTGCTTTGCTGATGCTTGCGTCGCTCCTCGTCAGTCGGCTCTTTGATCTTGTACCAGGCCACATAGAGCGCGGGCAGGAACAGCAGTGTCAGAAGCGTGGCGATGATGATGCCACCGATCATCGCGTACGCCATCGGGCCCCAGAACACTTCGCGGGCGATGGGGATCATGCCCAGGCTTGCCGCCGCAGCGGTCAGCAGAATGGGTCGGCGACGGTGCTCGGTGGCCTCGGCGACCGCATCCCAGGGCAGATACCCCGCAACTTCGTATTCATGAATCTGTGTCACCAGAATCACCGAGTTACGAATGATGATCCCGATCAGCGCCAGCACCCCGAGGATGGCCACAAAACCCAGCGGCGTGCCCGTTGGAACCAGCGCCAGCACAACACCGATCAAGCCCAGCGGCGCGACACTGGCGACGAGAAACATCTTCTGCACGCTGTGCAGTTGAATCATCAAAAAAGTCGCCATGAGGAAGATCATCAGCGGGACGACTTTGGCAATCGGACCCTGAGCCTTGCCGCTCTCTTCCACCGTGCCGCCTGTGGCGATCTTGTAGCCCACCGGCAAACCGGCCGCGAATTTGTCGATCTCAGGTTTGAGCTCTTTGACCAGATCGGTCGGCTGCATCTCATCCCGTACCGCCGCCTTGATCGTGATCGTCGGCTTACGATCGCGACGCCATACCAGTGGCTGCTCCAGCTCGTAACGGACATTGGCGAAGGCGAGCAGCGGAATCGACGTGCCCTGTGGCGTGACGATCTGTAGGTTTTGCAGGGTTTCCGGCGAGCCGCGCTCCGAGTCGACGGCCCGACCCACCACGTTGATCAGGTAGATATCATCGCGTACCTGAGTCACCGATGAGCCTGTGACGATGCTGTTCATGAGCTGCGCAACGTCTTCGGACGACAGCCCGAGCTGCCGCGCCTTGTCCTGGTTGATATCGATGCGCAGCACCTTGCCCGGCTCGTTCCAGTCGTAAATCATCTCGCCGATGTGCTGGTTCTGATCCAGCAGCGTGGCGAGCTCGATGGCATGCTGGCGCACTTTGTCGATGTTTTCCCCGCTGACCCGGTACTGAATCGGACGCCCGACCGGCGGCCCCATCTCCAACGGCTGAACGTAGGTGCCAATGCCGACGAACTCATCCCTCAGCCGCTTGTTGAGGCGCGCCATCAACGCGCCGCGCGCTTCCAGGTCCTTGCTGACGATCACCAACTGCGCGTAGTACGGGTTTTCCAGTTGTTGATCGAGCGGCAGATAAAACCGCACGGCGCCCTGACCAATGTAGGTGCTCCAGCGCACGATATCCGGATCGTCCTTGAGGGAAGCCTCCAGCTTGTCCACCGCCCTGCGCGTTTCGTTGATCGAAGCGTTCTGCGGCAGGTTCAGGTCCACCAGAATCTCGGGACGGTCCGACGACGGGAAGAACTGGTTCTGCACGAACCGCATACAGAACAAGGCCGTCGCAAACAGCGCGATGGTGATGATGATGGTCAGCCAGCGATTGCGCATGGCCCAGAACATCGACCCGTTGAAAGCCCGGGCGATGCGGCCCGGCTTGGCATGCTCGTCTTTTTTCTTCACCTTTTCGCTGAGGATGTGCACGCCGATCACTGGCGCGAACAGCACCGCGACGACCCAGGACACCAGCATGGCAACGGCAATAACGGCGAACAGTGTGAAGGTGTATTCGCCCGCCGAACTTGCGTTGAGGCCGATGGGCACAAAACCTGCGACCGTCACCAGCGTGCCGGTGAGCATTGGAAACGCAGTGGAGGTGTAAGCGAAGGTCGCCGCCTGCTCTTTGCTGTCGCCCAGCTCCAGACGCGAGACCATCATCTCCACGGTGATCATGGCGTCATCCACCAGCAGCCCCAGCGCAATGATCAGCGCGCCCAGCGAGATCCGTTGCATCGTGATGCCGCTGTACTCCATGAACACGAAGACCATCGCCAGCACCAGAGGGATCGAGCAGGCCACCACGAGCCCGGCGCGCATGCCCAGGCTGATGAAGCTCACGATCAGCACGATCACGACCGCTTCAAACAGCGCACTGGTGAAGCCGCCTACCGCTTTCTCGACCACCTGTGCCTGATCCGAGACGTTGTGGACGCCCACGCCAATGGGCAAGTCGGCCGTGGCCGCATCCATGCGCTCGTGCAGCTGTTTGCCGAATTCCTGAACGTTGCCGCCCTTCTTCATGGCGATGGCCAGACCGATCGCCGGCTTGCCATCGAAACGGAACAATGGCTTGGGCGGGTCAACGTAGCCGCGCGTGATCTCGGCGATATCGCTCAGGCGGTAGAACCGGTCGTTGAGGCGCAGATTGACCGTCTCCAGGTCCTTTTCCGAAGCGAACTGTCCGGAGGTGCGCACCGAAATCCGTTCAGGCCCGGCCTCGATAACGCCTGCTGGCGTGACGGTGTTCTGCGACTGAAGGCTTTGCACGACTTGCCGTTGGTCCAGCCCCAGCGCCGCGAGTTTGCGCGTGGAAAAATTGAGGTACAGCACCTCGTCCTGCTGGCCGATCATCTCGACCTTGCCCAGTCCGGGCACGTCGCGGATCTGCACGCGCACTTCTTCAACGTAATCGCGTAACTGGCGAAGCGTCAGGCCATCAGCCGTGAAGGCGTAGATCGAGCCGTAGACGTCCCCGAACTCGTCGTTGAACGCCGGCCCTTGCAGCCCCTGTGGGAACGTGCCGCGAATGTCGTCGATCTTCTTGCGCACCTGGTACCAGATATCCGGAATCGCGCCCGCGCTGGTGGTGTCGCGCAGGTAGACGAAAACCGTGGACTCGCCGGGGCGGGTATAACTCTTCACGTAATCGAGGGAATCGAGCTCTTCGAGCTTTTTCTCGATGCGGTCAGTGACCTGCTCCAGGGTTTCATCCACCGTAGCGCCCGGCCAGCGGGTCTGGATGACCATGGTTTTGATGGTGAACGAAGGGTCCTCCTCGCGACCGAGGTTCATGTAGGAAAACACGCCCATCAGTAGACCGACGAACATCAGGTACCAGACGAAGGATTGATGCTTGAGCGCCCAATCGGAGAGGTTGAACGTCCCTTTCATCGCGGGCTTTCCTTATCGACTTTGACTTTCTGCCCCGGCTTGAGGCTGTTTACCCCGGCAGTGACGACCAGATCACCGCCCTTCACGCCACCTGCCAGCACCACACTGCCGCTGGCGCGGCTGACGACATTGGCCGGGCGCGGCGAAACGGTCTGGTTCTGCTGGTCGATGACCCAGATCTGCGTCTTGCCATCAACCTCTTGCAGCGCCGTGTCGGGCAACTGAATGCGAGGCTCAATCGCCGAGCTGAGGGTGACGCTGATCGCCGTGCCCAAGCGAAAGGACGGCGGCGTGTCGGCCAGCTTCAGTCGAGCGCGACGGGTGCGCGTCGTGCTTTCTGCCTGCGGCTCGAGCTCTCGCACGGTGGCGGTGGTGTTGATGTCCGGCTCAAGCTGACTGGCGACCTTGAACACGACGTCCTTGGGCAGTTGATCGGCAAGCTGTGCAGGCAGGTCGATCACGGCCTCCTTGATGTCAGGCCGCGCGAGGGTCACGACCTGCTCGCCGGCGCTGACCACCTGGCCGGCTTCGACCTTCCACTCGGTCACCACCGCATCGTGGTCGGTCCGCAATTCGCTGTAGCTCAACTGGTCCTTGGCCTGTTGCAAAGCGGCTTTGGCTTGATCGTAAGAAGACTGAGTGGTCTTCAGATCCGTGACCGCGACATCGAGCGCGGCCTGCGCGCCCACGCCCCGATCAAACAGTTCCTGCTGCCGCCGGGCATTGGCCTGCGAGTTGATCAACTGCGCCTCGACCCGCGCCAGATCGCCCTGGGTGGAGCGCACCTGGTTCTGCTGATCGGTCGGATCGAGCACGGCGAGCATGTCGCCCTTTTTGACCTGTGCGCCGACATCGACGCTGCGCTGAGCAATGCGACCGGAAACCCGGAAACCCAGCGTGCTCTCGTAGCGTGCGGCGATATTGCCAGCGAAGCGCCCGAGGCTTTCTTCGGCTTGGGGTTTGACCTCCACGAACAGCACGGGACGCACGGGCTCGGGCGGCGGCTCTTCCTTGCTGCAGGCGCCCAGTAACAAACCACTCAGGAGGATCCCCGAAAGTCGCTTCATTGCGGCGCTCCCGTCAGGTCCTTGTAGACATCGGCCAGTTCGACCTGCATGTCCGGGTGCAGCAACTGGTTACCGGCAACGACCACTTTCTCTCCGTTTTTCAGACCGTCCACGATGATCACTTTGCCTGTCAGATAACGCCCGACCGTGACCGTCCGCAGGCTCACCTTGTTCTGCTCATCCACCACCCAGACCGCTGGCTGCCCGAGGTGATCGCCAAGGCCCTTGGTCAACGCTGACCACGGCAGCTCGACACTCGCCTTGGCCGGCACGCTCAAGGCAGCACTGACCACCGAACCCAGCTCCATGCCAGGCGGCAGCGACGACAGCGCGATCTTCACCTGCAGCGTGCCAGTCTGTGCCGATACCGCAGGCGTGACTTCACGCACCTTCCCGGTGGCTTTGATTTTCGGGTTATCTAGCAAGGTGACTTCGACCGGCTGGTCGGTTGGCGGGTTGACGAAGAGGGATTCGTACACATTGAACACAGCATCACGCTCGCCGTCGCGGGCCAGACTGAAAATCGGCATGGTCGCCTGAACCACCTGCCCGACCTCGGCCTGCCGCGCCGTGACGATGCCCGGTGCATCGGCGATCAACGCGGTGTATCCCAGCTGCTCGCGGGCGTTTGCCAACTGGGCCTGGGCCGCCCGCAACGCGCTCTGGCTGCTGCGCAGGGCAGCCTGGGCCGAATCGTATTCGCTGCGGCTGGTGTAGCCCTTGGGCAGCAGTTTTTCCTGACGCACGAATGCAGCGGCGGTCTGTTTCACGCGGGCCTGCTCGGCGGCTTCGGCGGCAATGGCCGAGTCGACGTTGGTCTGCAGGTCTTTGGGGTCGAGCCTGGCGAGCACCTGTTTGGCCGAGATTCTGTCGCCGACATCGACCGAGCGCTGAATGATCTTGCCGCCGACGCGGAACGAAAGCTGAGTCTGCACGCGCGCCTGAATGTCGCCCGTGAGGGCAACATCGGCAGCGAATTCGGCCGTTTTGACTTCTTGCGCCTGCACGCGCGGACGAACGGGCTCCTTGGGTTTTTCCTTGCCGCAGCCGGGCAGCACAGCCACGCACAGGCCGAGCGCCAGCGCAGCCAGGCTGGAATGAATTACCGAGGGTTGAGCGGGCATGCAGACTCCTTGTGCCAATGCCGTTGCATACAGTCATCGGCACCCCTTTCATGCTTGGGTCTGCGCCGCGATGATCATGCGACTATGAGCGTAGATCAGGGTTCCTTACGCCGCTAAACTGCGCAGATCCTCCTGCCTGCACACAGCAAGGAATGCTCGATGCTCACCACCCTCGCCGTCGCCAACTACCGATCAATCAACACGCTGGTTGTTCCGTTGCAACGACTGAATCTCATCACGGGGCCCAACGGCAGCGGCAAATCCAACCTGTATCGAGCGTTACGGCTGCTGGCGGAGACCGCACAAGGCGGCGTCATCAATGCGCTGGCCCGGGAAGGCGGCCTGAAATCGACCTTCTGGGCTGGGCCGGAAAACATCAGCCGGCGCATGCGCAATGGCGAAGTGGATATTCAGGGAGGTCCGCGCAAGGAGGTCGTGCGCTTGCGGCTGGGGTTCGCTGCCGAGGACTTCAGTTACGCCATTTCGCTGGGCCTGCCCCCACCGCCAGCGGCACCGACGGCCTTTGCACTGGACCCGGAGATCAAGCGTGAATGCATCTGGGCAGGTCCCGTGTATCGTCCGGCAAGCCTGCTGGTCGACCGGGCCGGCCCCATGATCCGGGCCCGCGAGGGACGCAGTTGGGATGTGCTGGCGCAACACACGCCAACGTTTGACAGCCTGTTCGACCAAGTGGGCAACCTTCGCTCGTCGCCGGAAGTGCTGCAGTTGCGCGAAAACATTCGCGGCTGGCGATTTTATGATCACTTTCGCAGCGACGCCGATGCGCCCGCTCGCAAGGCTCAATTGGGCACGCGGACGCCCGTTCTGCATCACGACGGGCGCGATCTGGCGGCCGCGTTGCAAACCATCCGGGAAATCGGCGAGCCCGAGGCGCTCGACGCCGCCATCAGCGACGCCTTCCCCGGCGCACGCATACACATCAACGCTCAAGGCGGCGGGCTGTTCGCGCTTGAGTTTCATCAACACGGATTGCTGCGCCCGTTGTCAGCGGCAGAATTGTCGGACGGCACGCTGCGCTATCTGTTGCTGATCGCTGCGCTGCTCACGCCCCGACCGCCCACCATGATGGTGCTCAACGAACCCGAGACCAGCCTGCACCCGGATCTGCTGCCCGCTTTGGCGAGGCTGATCATGCGCGCATCCCACAGCTGTCAGGTCTGGGTCGTCTCCCACGCCAACCGGCTCATCGCCGCATTGGAACAAGATCCTGAGTGCAACTGCATCGTGCTTGAAAAGGACCTGGGCCAGACCGGCATTGTGGGCCAGGGCAGGCTGGATGAACCGGCGTGGCACTGGCCGGATTGAACATCGCGGGATCTTCCACCGAGATCGCGGTGGCAGCACCGTTCGGCGATACACCCTAAAACCCGCAGGAGCGAGCTTGCTCGCGAAGACTGATGCCGGTTCGCTGCGGCTCCCACGGCATGCACCGGCCTCTTCCCGGCTAAAGCCGGTCCTACAAACGCCGCAAGCTTTTCGTTGTACCGGCTTTAACCGGCCCTACAAACGCCGCAAGCTTTTCGTTGCACCGGCTTTAACCGGCCCTACAGACGCTGCGAGTTTTTCGTAGGACCGGCTTTAGCCGGGAAGGCGGTGGGTCAGGCGATGAATTTATCGCAGCATGACCGGACGTTTCGTGAGCAAGCTCATCCCAAGGTTGATCCCGAGATCAATGGCCTGCATCAGCTACCCGCCCCGCCGTGGGCCTCTTCGAAGAAGAAATCTTTCCAGCTGTCGGCCTTGTTCTTCAGCACGCCGATTTCATGCAGCTTCTCGGCATAGATGAAGGTGCGTTGCGGCACGACGGTGAAGTCGATTTCCGGGTCGTTGACGATCTTCTCCACGAGCGGCAATGGCAACTTGGATTTCTCGACCTCGATGTAGGTCTTCGCCGCTGCGTTTTTGTCGGCCTTGATGATCTTTTCGGCCTCAGCCAAAGCGTCATAGAACGCTTTATAGGTTTTCGGGTTCTCGTCGTGGAATTTCTGTGTGGTGTAAAGGACGTTGAACGTCGCCTGGCCGCCCAGCACGTCGTACGAACTCAGCACTTTATGCACGTTCGGGTTTTCCAGTTCCTGATACTGGAACGGCGGGCTGGAGAAGTGCGCGCTGATCTCGGAACCGCCCGCGATCAACGCCGAGGTGGCGTCAGGGTGCGGCAGGCTCACGGAGATGTTGTCGAATTTCTTGTAATTGTCGTTACCGAACAGCTTGGCGGTTTCGATCTGCAGGGTACGCGACTGGAAGCCCACGCCCGCTGCCGGCACAGCGATGCGATCCTTGTCGGTGAAGTCCTGGACCGTCTTCACGTTCGGATTGTTGCTCAGCAGATAGTTCGGCATCGAACCCAGCGAGGCGATGGCCTTGACGTTCTGTTTGCCCTTGGTGCGGTCCCAGATGGTCAGCATCGGCGGCACGCCTGCCGATACCACATCCAGCGCGCCAGCCAGCAGCGCTTCGTTCATTGCCGTTGCGCCGGAGATGCTGTTCCAGTCGACCTTGATGTCCAGGCCCTGCTCTTTGCCATGCTTCTCGATCAGCTTCTGCTGCTGCACGACATCGAGGATCAGGTAGCCGATACCGAATTGCTGGGCGATGCTGATCTTGCCTTCAGCGTGCGCGCCGCTGCTCAACAGTGCGCCGAACAGACCGACCGTGGCTGCCAGTGCGGTGAGCACTGGACGTTTGTTTGAAGTCCCCATGAATTCCTCACAATGAAAGCGAAAGTGTTGGAAAGCTTCATGTCCGGCGATCCGGTCCACTCAGCGAAATGTTCTTCTAATAAGCGATCAGCGCTGCATGCCCCAACGTTTGACGGTCAGGCGCTCGACATTGCTGAACAGCAGGTTTTCCACCAGCAGACCGATGATGATCACAGCCGCGAGGCCCGCGAACACCTTGTCGGTGTACAGCTCGTTGCGGTTCTGGAAGATGTACCAGCCCAGTCCGCCCTTGCCCGACGACGCGCCAAACACCAGCTCGGCAGCGATCAGGGTGCGCCAGGCGAACGCCCAGCCAATTTTCAGGCCCGCCAGAATCGACGGCAGCGCCGCCGGAATCAGGATGTACCAGACAAAACGCAGCCCTTTGAGCCCGTAGTTGCGACCGGCCATGCGCTGGGTTTCCGAAACGCCGAGAAAACCTGCGTAGGTGTTGAGCGCCAGCGCCCACAGGACCGAGTGCACGAGGACGAAAATCAGGCTGTTCTCGCCCAGACCGAACCACAGCAGCGACAGCGGCAGAAGCGCGATAGCCGGCAGCGGGTTGAACATCGCGGTCAGCGTGCCGAGCAAGTCCCGCCCCAACTGGGTAGAAACCGCCAGTGTGGTCAGGCCGAACGCGAGGACGATGCCAATGAGGTAACCCTTGACCAGCACCGTCAGGGAGATCCAGACCTTGCCCAGCAGTTCGCCGGTTACGATGCCGTCAATGAAAGCCTGCGCGGTTTGCAGAAAGCTCGGCAGCAACAGGTCATTGCCCTGGATGCGCGCGGCGATTTCCCAGATCACGGCCAGCAGGACGAGAATCACGGCTTTGCGAACCCAGCTCAATTGCCAGATGCGTTGAACAAGCGGAATGTCGCGGGCCAGGTCTTCCTGAGTGAAAGGCTCCAGCGCAACTTCGTATTCCTCGCGAATCGGAGGTGAAAGGCTCATGGTCTTGTCTCATTTGGGCCAACGTCCTCTGTAGGAGCGCGCTTGCCCGCGATAACGGTGTGTCAGGCGATCTAAACGTCACAGGCACATCGCAATCGCGGGCAAGCGCGCTCCTACAAGAGTGAAAGTTGGCGCATTAATAGGCGATACGAATATCCTGAAACCGCAGGTCTTGCTCCACTGCGGGCGCTTCGCCTTCATCGAACAGCAGCCGGTGGATGCGCTGCGCTGACGCCTGGAAATCCACGCCACCGAGGCTTTTCAGATCGTACTGATGGCTGTTGATCTCGGCCCGCACGCGTCCCGGATGCGGGGACAGCAACAGAATCCGGTTGCCCACCACCAGCGCTTCTTCGATGGAGTGAGTCACGAACAACAACGTGAAACGCACCTCTTCCCACAGCTCGAGAAGCTCTTCTTGCATCTTGCGACGGGTCAGGGCGTCGAGCGCTGCGAACGGCTCGTCCATCAACAGGATCTTCGGCTGCATCGCCAGTGCACGCGCAATGGCCACGCGCGCTTTCATGCCGCCCGACAGGGTGTGCGGGTACGCATCGGCAAACGCGCTCAAGCCCACTTTTTCCAGGTAATGCCGCGCGCGCTCTTCTGCGTCCCGGCGCTTGAGCGTGCGCGAAGCCAGCAACGGGAACATCACGTTCTCGATCACCGTTTTCCACGGTGGCAGCTGGTCAAATTCCTGGAAGACCACGATGCGGTCCGGCCCAGGTTCTTTGACAGGCTGGCCGGCCAGACGGATCTGCCCTTCGCTGGGCTGAATGAAGCCGGCAACCGCTTTGAGCAACGTCGACTTGCCGCAGCCCGATGGGCCGAGCAGGACAAAACGGTCTGCAGGATCGATTTCGAAACTGACTTGATGAGTGGCGCGCACCACGCGTTCCGGGGTGCGGTATTCAAGGCTTACGCCCTGGACTTGCAACAGCGCTTCAGCGGTAGGCTGATTGGCCTGTTGCGCATTCAAGCGATCGCTAGCCGTGTGGCTTTGCAGAACAGCGTTCATGGAACGGTCTCCGGATCAGGACGGCGTAAATCAGAACGGCGCATCGCCCTGAATGGTGGTGCGATGCAGACGACGGCGAAGATGGTCCGGGGTCCCACCGGCCAAGTGAATCAGGGAGCGGTTGTCCCAGAACACCATGTCGTTTTCCTGCCATTTATGCCGGTAGACACCTTCGGGGCGCACGCTGTGTGCGTACAACTCGGTGAGAATCTGCTGACTTTCGTCTTCTGGAATACCCACGATATGCGTGGTGAAGCCTTCGCTGACGAACAGTGCCTTGCGTCCGTTTTCCGGGTGCGTGCGCACGATCGGATGGCTGACCACCGCCACTTGAGCCAACTGCTCGGCGCTGAGGGTCGGACGCCAGTTTTCGGCGTTACGGCCATCGCGATAACGCGAGGTGTAGCTGTGGACGGCCTTGCGGCCTTCGACCGCTTTACGCAGATGCTCAGGCAGCGTGTCCCAAGCCAGATGCATGTCGGCGAACAGCGTGTCGCCGCCTTCGCTCGGCAGCTCCTGGGCGTAGAGCATCGAGCCCAGGCTTGGAAGCTCTTTGTAAGACAAATCCGAGTGCCAGTACTTACCGGCGTCACCCAGGCCGACCGGCTGGCCGTTCTCGACGATGTTGGAAACGATCAGAATTTCCGGATGGTTGGCGAGCAGAAACTGCTTGAGGACGTGAATCTGCAGCACGCCGAAACGACGGCTGAAATCGATCTGTTGTTGCGGGGTGATCTGCTGATCGCGAAAAACCACCACGTGGTAATCCAGATGAGCACGATGCAAGCGCGCGAAGTCAGCGTCATTGAGCGGACGGGACAAATCCAGCCCGACGATTTCCGCGCCCACCTTTTCGGCGAATGGACGCACATCGAACTGCTGATCCGGCGCTTGCGCGGACGTGGAAGCTTGGGAGGCTGCTGGCATGAGAACTCCGACTCCAAAAAGGCGTGTGACTGAAGAGTCGGAACTTTAAAGCTATAAGAAGATAAATTTAAATATCGTTAGAGCATATGCATAGCGCCGAACGAACTAGCAGCGGCTTAGTGCCATTATCGGTAACCGCATCGATACCAAATTCTTATCTTTGGATGCGAACCTGACGCGCATGATTGCGGTCTATTCCGCATCTCGCAGCGGGCATTGCCTGCGCTGGAGCAGATGTCAGGGATAACAAAAAGAGGACCAATCATGCCGGAACGCGCCAGCTTCAATGACCACTCGCAAGACAAACTTCTCGAAGACAACATGAAATTGCTGATCGCGCTGCGTCGCGCGCTGGGCACACATGCAAAAACGCCGACGCAGGTACAGGCCGTCGGCGTGAAAAACGTGGGTCAGTAATCCGACTCTTTTCCGGCTTGCGCCAGACATGCATGAGCGAGCTTGCTCGCGAAGCGCCGGGTCAGACGCTGCAATGGTGACTCATCAAGCCACCATCGCGAGCAAGCTCACTCCTACACGGATCTCCAGGCATACCCAAACTCTCTGGGCAGACACTAATCCCGTGGGAGCGAGCTTGCTTGCGAAGACTGACTTCCAGCCGCCAGATCTTCACCAGACACGCCAGCCTCTTCCCGGCTGAAGCCGACCCTACAGACGCTGCAAACTTTTCGTAGGACCGGCTTTAGCCGGGAAGGCGTCAGGTATTACGCCGTTGATCGAGGGGCATTAACGACCGTTGGCTTACCCTGCCAGTGGTCACTGCGCCCCTGCCCCATCAGAACGCTGGCAATACCGCGCCGTCGTACTTCTTGTTGATGAAGTCTTTGACCTGCTGGCTGGTCAGCGCTTTCGACAGCTTCTCGATCGCGTCGGTGTGGGCGTTGTCGGTACGGGTCACCAGGTAGTTCACGTACGGCGAATCAGAACCTTCCAGAATCAGCGCGTCTTTCTTCGGATTCAGCTTGGCTTCCAGCGCGTAGTTGGTGTTGATCAGGTCCAGGTCGACTTGATCCAGAGCGCGTGGCAGCAGAGCGGACTCCAGCTCGCGGAATTTCAGTTTTTTCGGGTTGGTGGCGATGTCTTTCGGGGTCGCCAGCGCATTGGTCGGGTCTTTCAGGGTGATCAGACCGTTCTTCTGCAGCAGCAACAGAGCACGACCGGCGTTGCTGCCCTCGTTAGGGATGGCAACGGTTGCGCCTTCAGGCAGCTGGTCGATGGACTTCCACTTTTTCGAGTAGCCGCCGAACGGTTCGACGTGTACGCCAACGCCGGTAACCAGCGTCGCGCCCTTCCCTTTGTTGAAGCCGTCCAGGTATGGCTTGGTCTGGAAGTAGTTGGCGTCCAGACGCTTCTCGTTCAGTTGCACGTTTGGCTGCACGTAGTCAGTGAAGACTTTGATCTGCAGGTCCACGCCTTCTTTGGCCAGCTCAGGCTTGATCAGCTCCAGGATTTCGGCGTGCGGAACGGCAGTTGCGCCGACAACCAGTTTCTCGGCCGCTTGCGCAGCACTGATGCCGAGAGAAAGAGCAGCCGCCAATGCGGTGAACAAAAACGTCTTTTTCATGCAATGTCCTTGGTAATCCGATCGCTCTGATGGCGATGAAGGGAAAGTGGTCGCCGCCGAACTGTCGCAATCGCGCAGCACGGCGGCGTGGGGCGAACATTACCCGGATTTCTTATTCCATTAAAAGACTTTTTAATCGAATGCTTATACCGATTTGGTAGGTCATTCGGAGCCAGCGTGCAGCCGGCGTTCTTGCAGCTAGCGCTGAGGCAGATTCAGATGCTCCGGCAAGACTTCTGCCCCGCTGCTCACCAGCAGCGCAAAGTGAATGACGTTCTCAAGTTCCCGCGTGTTTCCTGGCCAGTAATGCGCTTCGAGCACACGCTGAGCCGCATCGCTGATCAGCGGCATCGGAAAGTCCAGACGCTGGCTGTAGATGCCGAGGAAGTATTCAGCCAATGGCAGGATGTTGCCCGGTTGTTCCCTGAGCGCCGGCAGGTCTAGCCGACCTTCGCTGAGATACCGATACAGGCGCTCGTGAAATTTTCCCGCCGCGACGGCCAGCCTCAGGTCAATGCTGGTGGCCGCAACCAGTCTGACGTCCACCGGGCTTGGCTGAGACGCGCCCACGCGGGTGACCTCGCGATTTTCGAGCGCTGCCAGCAACTTGATCTGAATGGACAGCGGCAAATCGGCAATCTCATCCAGATACAGCGTGCCGCCGGTGGCCGAGCCGAACCAGCCAGCGCGGCTGCTGGCCGATCCGGAATAAGCGCCTGCGGCGTGGCCGAACAGCTCGGCATCGGCATACGTCGGGCTGATGGCTCCACAGTTCACGGACACGAACAAACCCGAACGGTCGCTGCCACGATGAATGTGCCTGGCGAGCAACTCCTTGCCGGTTCCCGGCTCTCCTCGGATCAACACGGGCAGTTCAAGCGGCGCGAGTTGCTCCATCTCTTCACGCAGCTGACGCGAGCGTGGATCGATGAAGACCAGCGCTTTGGCGCGAATACTGAGGGGGCTTTTTTCGGCTTCGGGGAAGGTCAGCAGCGGGTTGTTCAAAACATCAGGATGGCTCATGGCAGTCTCCCGCCCAAGCCTTCCGATGACCTGAGCGTTAAAAAAAAGGCCGCAGCGCCTGTGCGTTCGCTGCGGCCAAAAAAGTGATCATCAATGCAGGCTCAGACGTGCCGACAGCCGAGCGACATGCCTTCACGCGCGACGCCGGGTCAGCTGTTCGATGCGTCCTTGCAAGCGGTAAAGATACGCAAAACCCTGTTCCCATCGTTGATGCCCGGATTTGACGTTGATGTGCCCGGCGCCACTGAGGATGCCGATCTCGGCGCCCCAGTTGCGCGCCATTTCCATGGCTCGCAGGGCGCTCACGGCCGAATCGTTGTCAGAGCTGACGACCTGAGCAGGGAACGGCATCAGGTGTTCGGGGATCGGCGCAAAATTGCGAATGGCAGGCGGGCAGTTCGCACGTTCGACATCAGCAGGTGCCACCAGCAACGCACCGCGCACCTGACGCAGGGTTTCCAGAGGCGCCAGTTGCGCCCAATGGGCAACCGTCACGCAACCCAGGCTGTGGGCAATGAGGATAACGGGCGAGCTGTCCGCCGCGATCACGCGCTGCAGCTCACCCACCCAGTCTTCGCGGCGTGGCTTGAGCCAGTCGGCCTGCTCCACACGCACACTGTTCGGCAGACTGTTCTGCCAATGGGTTTGCCAATGGTCGTCGGCAGATCCTTGCCAGCCTGGCACGATCAGGTAACGGATCGATTCGTTATGCATGGCCTTCGCCTCCTGCATGTTGCGTTTATGGGGGCGAGTATAGGGACGAGACATATATTCGAAAAAGAATAAGAAGATATTTATTAATAGCTAAAATACATATGCCGCAGCCTCAGGCATCTGCGCGCAAAAAAAGAGGGCCACCCCCTGCCTTAAGGAGTGGCCCTGATAAATCACGCTGTCTGCCCCCAGCTCGCCGGGGATGAGTGAAGAATACGGGCGGGTTGTTACAGAATTTTTTATCGACGAAAAATCCCGAACGCCGCCTGAATATCAGCTTTCGCGCGCGAGCCCGCGCCTAGAGGCCGCGCCCGTTTTCATGCCCGAGGGGGTGAACCGGTTGGCGCGACCGAACGTCCCGAAATCATTGAACCGAACGCCCATTTGCGCCATGACCTTATGCGCTACGGGCGCCGTCATCTGGCGGATGTAAAAAGGCTCCTTGACCACGAAATGGTGAATGGCGTGAGTGCTGCCGAAGTTGAAGCAGAACGCCTGCAGCGGCCACATCCACCAAGGATTGAGGACCTGAGTCTGTTGCATCAAATTGCCGGGTTCGACATCACCGTAGTAGTGCATGTTCGAGCTGACGAAATGCAGGCAGAAAGTGCGCAAGACGTTGGGCCCGACGATCACCACCACTGCAACGTCGATGGCGTGCATGAATGCCAGCGTGCTCTGTGACCAGTCAATCGGATTACCTGCCAGGGCCGCGACGCCGTTGATCCCGTGAAAGCCCAGAAACACATACCAGGCGCTCCAGTTCAGCAAGGCCAGCGGGGCATAAACCCGGAGTGTCCGCTTGAGAATGCTGAACCGGTGCGCCCAGGTTTTCGCACGCAACATCCGGATCAACGACGACATCACGTTATCGCCGACCATCAACAATCGGGCGAGCCCCCAGGGTTCGCCGTTGGTGATCGCGCGTTCTTCCAGGTCGGCCTCGGTGCCGGATACCTTGTGATGATTCAAGTGCAGATGCCGACGAATCCACGGGTTGATGGTGCTCGGCCGGGCCATCCACACCAACGCCAGCATCAGGTTGTGCGGCACTCGCTGCTTGCGGAAATACATGCTGTGAATCAGGTCGTGCTCCAGCTCATGGGTCAGCGACGCAAAGAACGCATTGAGCAACATGCAGGCCCACCACGCGACGTGGCCCTCGATGTAGAGCGCCGCGCTGAGCGTCATGCCGCCGAGCGCAAACATCAGGATGCTCACGCCAATGGCATCTTGATGTCGAAGGATCGGATAACGCGCACGCAGGATCTCGCCATGGGCCATGACCGCCGCGCGAATATGGGCTGATCGCTGCTGTGCATTCCGTCCGGCTGCACTTGCAGAAGTGTCGTGCATGCTTCCATCTCCGGTTTTATGATTCAGAAAAACACGACATCACTGTGCCGAGCGCGGCGCGCAACCGCCCTGCCGTGAACGCCAACCTGTTGACCGGAAGCGCCAATCTGTATGCCTGAGCCGAGCATTCTCGCCAGTTGGACCCGCGCCCTGCGCAAGCAACTCGACGCTCTGGGCCTGGACAGTCTCGCGCTGAGCGAAGCGGCGGGCCTGGACTCACAGTTGATGGACGACCCTAACGCGCGCTATCCGGTGGCAGCCACGACCCGTTTCTGGCAACTGGCCGTGCAAGCGAGCGGCGATCCCGCGCTGGGTTTGCGCGTGTCGCGCTTCGTCAGCCCGACCACTTTTCACGCACTCGGCTATGCACTGGTTGCCAGCGGCTCGTTGCGCGAAGTGTTCGAGCGCATCGTGCGTTACCACCCGGTGGTCAGTGACGCGCTGGATCTGAGCTTCGTGCGTGAGGGGGATCACTACGCGTTCCGTTTTCGGGTGCCGGAGGGCGGACCAATGCCGGCCAACGAGGCAATGGACGCGTTTGCCGCCATCTACGTGCGGACCTGCCGTAACCGGCTCGGGCGGCATTACGCACCTTTGGCCGTTCACCTGATGCGCCCTCAACCCGAAGACCCGAAGCCCTGGCACGACGTGTTTCGGGCGCCGCTGCATTTCGCCGCGCGGGAAAATTTGCTGGAGTTTGCGTGCGCCGACTTCGACAGCCATCTGGACGATGCCAACCCGGAACTCGCCGAGCATAACGAAGCGGTCCTCAATCGCACGCTGGAGCAGCTCAGCCCGCTGACGTGGGAGCGCAAAGTGCGTGGAGCGATCGAAACCCAGCTGCCGGAAGGTGAGCCGTCAGCCGAGCGCATTGCCCAGAACCTGCACTTGAGCCTGCGCAGCTTGCAGCGCCATCTGGCAGACGAGGGCTGCAGTTACGATCTGCTGCTTAACCAGTGTCGACAGAACCTGGCACTGCAGCACATGCGCGAGCCTGGTACGTCGCTCAGCGAGATCGCCTACCTGCTGGGATTCTCTGACACCAGCAGTTTCAGCCGCGCATTCAAGCGCTGGACCGGCATGACGCCCAGTCAGTACCGCGACGGCCTGTTGCGCTGACATCTAGTCCAGTCAGGTCTTCTCTTCCGTCAGCCGGTGCAACGCCGCACGGCGCAGCCGACCGGTGTCCAGCACGTGGATCAAGTCACCTTCGCGCCGCACAATGTTGCGCTCGGCCAATTCCCCCAGCACGCGCTCGACCACTTCACCGCTCAGTCCCAGACAACGCTGCGAGGCCATGTTCGAGAGCGCTACGACCCGCACGGAGCGGTCCAGCTCGCCGTATCCCTCGGTCAGCATCAACAGACGAAACGCTACTCTCTCGACGGTCGGCAACAGTGTCATCTGTTCAGGGAGCGGAACCAGCAGACCGAGTTTTTGACTCAGCAACGCGCAAAAGTGACGCCACAGCGCCGGGCGCTCTTGCAGCAGTTGCCTGATCGGCGCGTGAGGCATGTGCAGGAGGATGATCGAGCCTTCGGCAAAGCCGTCCAGCGCGCTGGGCTGATCGTCAAACAGCGCCCGTTCGCCAAACCAGTAAGGCCGCTTGCCAACGGGACGGGGAAGGTCATGACATTGCTGAGCGGGATCGCCGAAGCGGATCGATCCATCCAGCAGCGCGTACAGTCCGGTGACCGGCTGACCGCGCTCGAACACGGTCCTGCCCGATGTGAAGCGTCGCTGCTGCATGCCGCTCAGCAGGCTATCCTGCAATGAGGCGGGCAACTCGGTGAACCATCGGTCGTTCATCAACCAAGAGCTCCATTGCGTTCCATTCGTCATGTGAATCTCCTTTTTATCAGCAGCGTTTTATTGCAGGCTGAACCGGCAGTCGCGGCTCATCCAAAAATCAGCGGCATGATCCACGCATCACCAGAGGAATAACAATGAAAAACCTCGTCGATCACTTAAGCCAATACGCGTCTTACCATCGCGACACCCGAAATATCGCCACCCACTTCGTCGGCGTTCCACTGATCGTGCTGGCCGTGGCGATACTGCTGTCCCGGCCGGGCTGGAGCAGCTGGTCGCTGGCCGATCTGTGGATTTCACCGGCCTTGCTGGCAACGGTCGCGGCCACGGCGTTCTACCTGCGGCTGGACAGGCCTTTCGGCATCGCCATGGGCATCGTGCTTGCGCTGTTTCTGTGGATCGGAGCGCACCTGGCGCAGCAGAGCACGATGGTGTGGCTCGGCTCAGGCGTCGGGCTGTTCGTGGTCGGCTGGGCGATCCAGTTCGTGGGCCATTATTACGAAGGTCGCAAACCGGCGTTCGTCGATGACGTCACAGGCCTGATCATCGGCCCGCTGTTCGTGGTCGCCGAAGCGGCCTTTCTGATGGGAATGAGAAGGAAGTTGCAGAACAGCATCGAGGGTAAAGCGGGCCGCACACACAAGCGCAACCTGAAGAAGGCGGCTGTGTAGCAAACACAGCCTTTTTGCAGAGCGCGCAAGCGCGCTCCTACAGAGTTCGGCGTTCGGCCAGAACCGACTTAGATACTCTCGACCTTCTGCCAGACCTTCGGTTTGAAGAATAGCGTCTCGCCGCGGGCCAGGCCGATCAGGCTGTCGTGGTCCTTGACCACCTCGGCTTCGATCAGCTCCGGCTGACCTTCGACCTTCAAGGTCACGCGGGTGGTTGCGCCCAGCGGGCGGATGTCACGCACTTCAGCGGCGTGATGCCCTTCCACTTCATGACGCGACAACGACACTTCATGCGGCCGGAACAGCACGTGGTTATCTTCGCCCAGGTGCAAGCGGTTCGAATCCCCGAGGAAGTGATACACGAAATCGCTGGCAGGGTTCTCGTACACCTCGCCCGGCGAGCCGATCTGCTCGATCACGCCCTTGTTCATCACCACAATGCGGTCGGCGACCTCCATGGCTTCTTCCTGGTCGTGGGTCACGAAAACCGAGGTCAGGTTGATGTCTTCGTGCAGGCGCGCCAGCCAGCGACGCAATTCCTTGCGCACCTTGGCGTCCAGCGCACCGAACGGCTCATCCAGCAGCAGCACTTTCGGCTCTACCGCCAGCGCCCGCGCCAGCGCGATACGCTGACGCTGACCGCCCGACAGTTGCTCGGGGTAGCGATCGGCGAGCCAGTCCAGTTGGACCATGTTGAGCAGCTCATGCACTTTCGCCGCGATCTGGCTTTCGTTCGGCCGCTGGTTCTTGGGCTTCATGCGCAGGCCGAACGCGACGTTGTCGAACACCGTCATGTGGCGGAACAGCGCGTAATGCTGGAACACGAACCCGACGTTGCGATCACGCACATCGTGACCGGAGACGTCTTCGCCGTGGAATACGATGCTGCCCTGATCGGGGGTTTCAAGCCCGGCGATGATGCGCAGCAGCGTGGTCTTGCCACAGCCTGAGGGCCCCAGCAAAGCCACCAGCTCGCCACTCTGGATGTCCAGACTGATGCTGTTGAGGGCCTTGAAGGCATTGAAGTTCTTGCTGACGTTACGGACTTCGATCGACATGAATTATTCCTCCGCCACGCTTTGGCGCAGACGGCTAATGCGCGCTTCGCTCCACTGCTTGAGCAGCAGGATGAACAGCGCAAGGATCAATAACAGGCTCGCCACGGCAAAAGCAGCCACGTGGTTGTACTCGTTGTAGAGAATCTCGACATGCAGCGGCAGGGTGTTGGTCACGCCGCGAATGTGGCCGGAGACCACCGACACCGCGCCGAACTCACCCATCGCCCGGGCGGTGCACAGCACCACGCCGTAGATCAGGCCCCATTTGATGTTCGGGACGGTCACGTGCCAGAACATCTGCCAGCCATTGGCGCCCAGCAGCCGGGCGGCCTCTTCTTCCTGCGTGCCCTGCTCCTGCATCAGCGGGATCAGTTCACGCGCCACGAACGGTACGGTCACGAAGATGGTCGCCAGAACGATACCGGGCAGCGCAAACACGATCTGGATGTCGTGATCCTGCAGCCACGGCCCGAAAACGCCGCGCGCGCCAAACATGAGGATGTAGACCAGACCGGCAATGACCGGGGAGACCGAAAACGGCAGGTCGATGAGCGTGACCAGAATGGCTTTGCCGCGGAACGAATATTTGCTCACGCACCAGGCGGCAGCCACGCCGAACACCACGTTCAATGGCACAGAGATGAGCACGGCATACACGGTAAGTTTCAGCGCCGACAGCGCGTCGGGCTCAAGAATCGCCGTGAAGAAGCCGCCGATGCCGTTCTTCAGGCCCTGACTCACGACCACGAACAGCGGCAGCAACAGAAAAAGCGCGAACACAAGCCACGCGAGGCCGATAAGAATACGCCGCGACACTGCGCTGCCACGACGGGATGCATTGGCCGAAGAAGCGGCGATAAGCGATGGACCGGACATGATGCGCCTCCTCAGTTAGGGGTTTCGATACGTCGCTGCAGCAGGTTGATCAGCAGCAACAGAATGAATGAGACCACCAGCATCAGCACGCCAATGGACGTTGCCCCCGCGTAATCGTACTGATCGAGCTTGACCATGATCAGCAGCGGCAGGATTTCGGTCTTCATCGGCATGTTGCCGGCGATGAAGATCACCGAGCCGTATTCACCGACGCCCCGCGCGAACGCAAGCGCAAAGCCGGTCAGCCAGGCAGGCAGCAATGCAGGCGCGAGGATGTAACGGAACACCTGAATCGGCCGCGCGCCAAGGCACGCCGCCGCTTCTTCGACTTCACGCGGGATGTCGGCAAGCACCGGCTGCACGGTCCGGACTACGAAGGGCATGGTGACGAACGTCAGCGCCAGCGTAATACCGAAAGGCGTGTAGGCGATCTTGATGCCCAGGTCGGTGGCGAACTGACCGACGAGGCCTGCGGGCGTGTACAGCGCTGTCAACGCGATGCCCGCCACGGCTGTGGGCAGGGCGAAAGGCAGATCGATCATCGCGTCGATGATTTTGCGGCCCGGGAAGGTGTAACGCACCAGCACCCAGGCGAGCAGGGTACCGATGATGCCGTTGATGATGGCCGCATAGAACGCAGTGCCGAAGCTCAGCTTCAGCGCAGCCAGCACACGTGGCGCCGTGACGATGGTCCAGAACTGTTCAGCGCTCAGTTGGGAGGCGTGGATGAACATCACCGCAAGCGGTATCAGCACAATCAAGCTGAGGTACACCAAGGTGTAGCCCAGCGTCAGCCCGAAGCCGGGTATGACGGGGGATATGCGTCGAGACATAAGTGTCCTTGGTTGATACACGTAACCCGGAACGTGTCCGGGTCATTGGTTTTTCGCCGTGGAAAACGTCACGGAATTTATCAGATCCCGGGACGTTTCATGCAGGAGCGCGCATGCCGCGATGGCGATCTGTCCATGTCAATCGCATTCATTGACACACCGTCTCGCGGGCAAGCGCTCCTACAGGCTTATTTAGGAATGTAAATCTGGTCGAAGATACCGCCATCGTTGAAGAACTTGGGCTGAGCCGACTTCCAGCCGCCGAAATCCTTGTCGATGGTCACCAGTTCCAGTTTCGGAAACTGCTTCTCGTACTTGGCGGCCACTTCTTTGTCGCGAGGACGGTAGAAGTTTTTCGCGGCGATTTCCTGGCCTTCCTTGCTGTACAGGTGCTTCAGGTATTCGGTGGCGATTTCGGTCGTACCGTGTTTCTCGGCGTTCTTCTCGACGACGGCCACCGGAGGTTCGGCCAGGATCGACAGCGAAGGTACGACGATGTCGAACTTGTCAGCGCCACCGTCTTCCTTGAGCGACAGGAAGGCTTCGTTTTCCCACGCGAGCAAGACGTCGCCCAGGCCGTTGTTGGTGAAGCTGATGGTTGCGCCGCGCGCGCCGGTGTCCAGCACAGGAACGTGCTCGAACAGCGTTTTGATGTACTCCTTGGCTTTGTTCTCATCGCCGCCGTTGGCTTTCAGGCCGTAGGCGTACGCGGCAAGGAAGTTCCAGCGGGCGCCGCCAGAGGTTTTAGGGTTTGGCGTGATGACGGCAACGTCTTTCTTGATCAGATCCGCCCAGTCATGGATGCCCTTAGGGTTGCCCTTGCGAACCAGGAAGACGATCGTCGAGGTGTACGGCGTGCTCGCGTCCGGCAGCTTGGTCTGCCAGTTTTCAGGGATCGATTTCCCCAGCTTGGAGATTTCGTCGATGTCGCCAGCCAGCGCCAGCGTCACGACGTCCGCAGGCGAACCGTCAATGACGGACCGACCCTGCTTGCCCGAACCACCGTGGGACTGGTTGATCTTGACGGTGTCGTCCGGATGGGCTTTTTTCCAGTAGTTGATGAACTCGGCGTTGTAGTCCTGATAAAGCTCGCGAGTCGGGTCATAGGACACGTTCAACAACGTGTAATCCTTTGCGACTGCAGAACCGGCAAACACGGCACTGGCGAGAGCGGCCAGCGCGTAACGACGAATGGACATGTATCAAGCTCCTGGAATTTATGTGTTGTTGGCTTTTTCTAGTTTTGATTTCGGTTCAAGCAAATCGGTAACCCATGGCCGCGCGCGCTGAAGCGTCCCTCAGCCTTGCTGTTTGCCCGGATTCTGCAGACGGAATTTTTCTTTGCGTTCGATCTGTACCACTTGTGCGTTATGCACAGTGATTTCAACCGCGCCAAAGCGCAGGTCACGCAAAGCGCTCTGAATTTCACGCAGAATGCTTGCTTCGTCCTGGCCATCGACGCTACGTAGAGATGCGCTCATGATCGTGCTCCTTGAAAGGTTTGCCCGCAGCGGCGTGGGAGAAGCGGCTGCTCGTGGCGTAAGCGCGATATTAGAGAGGGAGGGTTATTCTTAAAAATACTATTTAAGAATGCAGATATAACCAAAGTGAATTTGGTGTTCTAAGCGGCTCGAAACCTTGTGGAGTGAGCTTGCTCGCGATAGCGTTTTTTCCGTCAGTAAACGACAGACTGACCCAGCGCCATCGCGAGCAAGCTCACCCCTACAAGATCAGCACGATTTTCCCTGTAGGGGCTCGGCGATCTGACGATCAGATCAACCCAAAAACCGGCGCATGCTGCCAGTTGATCTGCTCGGCTGGCATTGGCCGGGCGAACCAGTAGCCCTGACCCAGCTCGCACTGATTATTCAGCAGAAAGTCAGCCTGCCCGGCCTGCTCGATTCCCTCGGCCAGCACGCGCATCCCCATGGCCCGTGCCAGCGCAATGATCGCGTGCACGATCGCCACGTCGTCCTCGTCGTCCGGCAGGCCCGCAACGAACCCCTGGTCAATCTTCAACTTTTGCACAGGCATGCGCTTGAGACGCAGAAGAGAGGAATACCCCGTGCCGAAATCATCAATGGACAGTTTCAGGCCGAGCTCGCGCAGACGATGCATCTGCTCGATAGCCTGATCGGGGTCATCCATGATCGCGCTCTCGGTGACCTCGAGCTCCAGATGTTCAGGCGCCAGCCCTGTTTCTGCGAGGACCCGGGCGACTCGACGATCAAGATCGCCCCGGGCGAACAGCCGACTGGAAACGTTCACCGCCACGAAGGCTATCTGTATGCCGCTTTCGAGCCAGTGGCGCATTTGCAGGCACGCCTGGGTCAACACCCAGTTATCGATGTCGGCAATCAGGCCGCTCTGCTCGGCGATCGGGATGAACTCACCCGGCGAAACCATGCCTCGGTCCGGATGCTGCCAGCGAACCAGTGCCTCGACGCCTTCGATCCCGCGATTGTGCAGGTTATGGATTGGCTGATAAAACACTCGCAGTTGGTTCTGCGCGATCGCCTGACGCAGTTCGTTGGTCAACTCGACACGTCGCTGGGCATGGGCCGTCAACTCGGCGGTGTACAGCGCGTAGCTCTCCCGCCCCTGATTCTTGGCCTGAAACAACGCAGCATCAGCGTTGCGTAGCAATTGCTCAGCGTTCTCGGCATCGTTGGGGAAAACGCTGACACCGATGCTGGCCGTCAGAAACAGCGATTGGCCGTTGACGAAAAAGGGCTCGCGCAGGCCATTGAGAATCCCCTGCGCCACTTCGGCAGCCTGTGCCGCTTGCTGCGCGTTTTCGAGCAAGACGGCAAATTCGTCACCGCCCAGCCTGGCCAGCGTCACGCCTTTCTCCAACAGGCTTTTCAGTCGTTCGCCGACGGCTTTGAGCACTTCGTCGCCGATGTTGTGACCCAGACTGTCGTTGATGTGCTTGAAGTGATCCAGATCCACCAGCAGCAGCGCCAGACTCTGGCGATTTCGGCGCGCCTGGGTATGCGCCTGTTCGGTCCGCTCAGTAAACAGAAGCCGGTTCGGCAGACCGGTGAGCGCGTCGTAATGAGCCAGGTGGGCCAATTCGCGCTCGGAATGCTTGACGGTGGAGATGTCAGAAAACACCGCCACGAAATGAGTGATTTCGCCGCGATCATTCTTGATCGAGCGAATGCTCTGCCACTGCGGATAGATCTCCCCACTCTTGCGCCGATTCCAGATTTCTCCGCTCCACTGCCCGGCGCTGAGGATGCTCTTGTACATGCGCTCGTAGAATTCAGGCCCATGACGCCCTGACTTGAACGTGTTCGGCTTCTCGCCCAGCACTTCGTCCTGCTGATAGCCCGTGATTTCCATGAACGCCCGATTGACGTGCACGATCACGCCATTGGCATCGGTCACCAGCACGCCTTCCAGCGTGGTGTCGAATACCGCGGCTGCCAGCCGCAGGCGCTGCATGTCCTGATCACTGCGAACCGGCGCCTTGACGCCCATGAAACTCAACAGCCGGGATCTGGCGAGGTAGACGAGCAGCGCGCTGAGGGCCAGCCAGGCATAGCCGCTCATCAGTTGGGCGCGAGCCAGTTGGACCGGGTCTTCGATCAGCCGGGGCAGCAAGAAGTCGGTGATCCCCAGCCAGATGATCGACAGCAGCCCATACAACAGTGCGGTTCGGAGCGCATCTCGGGTAATGGTCGACATAAAAAGGAAAGACCTTACGAAAATCCGGGATTATAGAGTAAGAAACATCTTGCGACTCTTATCTAAAACACCGACTGGTTTTATCTGGTGGCTAAGTGATAATGCGCGCTGCCGCACCGGGGTCGCACTCTCGACCCCACACACTCGCACGCGTTACAACCGAGGGCAACTCAGCCTATGTGGAACAACGGTCTGCTTGACCTTTCCGTCTGGCAATTGGTCGCAGTCACTCTGGCGATGACACACGTCACTATCGTCAGCGTCACGGTCTATCTCCATCGCTACTCCGCTCACCGCTCGCTGGAACTCAACGCCGGCCTCAAGCACTTTTTCCGTTTCTGGCTGTGGCTAACCACGGCGCAGAACACCCGCGAGTGGACCGCCATCCACCGCAAACACCACGCTAAATGCGAAACAGCCGATGACCCGCACAGCCCTGTCATCAAGGGCCTCTCGACGGTGCTGCGCAAAGGCGCCGAGCTGTACCGCGCCGAAGCCGAGAATCCGGAAACCCTGCGCATCTACGGCAAGAACTGCCCTGAGGACTGGATCGAACGCAATCTCTATTCTCGTTACCCACGCCTGGGCGTGATGATCATGGGCGCGCTGGATCTGGCGTTATTTGGCGTGATCGGCATCACCGTCTGGGCAATTCAGATGATGTGGATTCCAGTGTGGGCGGCCGGTGTGGTCAATGGTCTGGGGCACGCCGTCGGTTATCGCAATTTCGAATGCCGGGACGCTGCGACAAACCTGGTGCCTTGGGGCATCCTGATCGGCGGCGAAGAGCTGCATAACAACCATCACACCTATCCCAACTCAGCGAAGCTGTCGGTCAAGCGCTGGGAGTTCGACATGGGCTGGGCGTGGATCAAGCTGTTTTGCTGGCTGCGTCTGGCCAAGGTCCAGCGGGTCGCGCCGATCGCCCACCGGGTCGAAGGCAAGGGCCATCTGGACATGGACACCGCGATGGCGATCCTCAATAACCGCTTCCAGATCATGGCCCAGTACCGCAAGCTGGTAATCGCACCGCTGGTCAAGCAGGAACTGGCCAAGGCCGACGAGTCCGTCCGCCACCAGTTCCGTCGCGCCAAGCGCCTGCTGTCCCGCGAAACCAGCCTGCTGGAAGACAAGCATCAGCTGCGCATCCAGACCATGCTCGAGCACAGTCAGGCGCTGAAAGTGATCTACGAGAAGCGTCTGGCACTTCAGCAGATCTGGGCGAAGACCAGCAGCAACGGTCACGACATGCTGGCGGCCATCAAAGACTGGGTCCACGAAGCCGAGGCCAGCGGTATCCAGTCGTTGCGCGACTTCGCCGACCAGCTCAAGACTTACTCGCTTCGCCCGCATCACGCCTGATGCCGTTGATCGGCTCCTTCCTCCAGATGAGGTAGAAAACGTCATCCGCGAAGATGAGGCAAGGCAGATCAGGCGAAAAACGACCGGGGTCGCGACTCGACTCCGGCCGCTCTAAATGAGCCTTTTTCGCCTGTTTTCCGCGTAGCATCATCAAGCGGAGTCGTTTTCAGTCAGTCTGGCCGGCTGCGCGCCTGTCGGAACTTCCTGCCTCTGGATCAATCTCATTAGCACCTTCGCACTATGCTTTGTGTGACATGTTGTGGCTGTGCGCCGCACCTTATTTTGAGATGCAGTGCTCATGGACAACCAGAACGCTTCTATCGAGATTCCCGCAGCAGCAGAAACCCTGCTGGCGCTGATGCACGCCCAGGCTGAAGTGGCCCGGCTCAGCGAGCGGGAGCAGCTCTTCAGCTCTCTGCTGGTCAGCGTCAACGCGGTGTTGTGGGCGTTCGACTGGCAAACCCAGCGCATGATCTACGTCAGCCCCGCTTACGAGCGAATCTTCGGCCGCTCCGCCGGCCTGTTGCTCGCAGACTTCGGCGAATGGCGTGACAGCATCTACCCCGACGATCTGGATTACGCCGAGCGCAGCTTGAGCGAAGTGCTGGAAAAAGGCTCCATCGAAGACCGCGAATACCGCATCATTCGCGCCGATGGCCAGGTGCGCTGGTTGAGCGACAAATGCTTCGTCAGTCATCAGGCCGAACACGGCCAGCGGCTGATCGTGGTCGGGATCGCTGAAGACATCACTGAAAAGAAACAACTGGAAGACGAGCTGCAGCGGCTGGCCACCACGGATGTGCTGACCCAGAGCAGCAACCGTCGTCATTTCTTCGAGTGCGCTCAGCGCGAGTTCGAACAGGCACGTCTGCAAGGCACGCCCATGGCGTTTCTGCTGCTGGACGTGGATGACTTCAAGCTGGTGAACGATACCTACGGTCACCAGGAAGGCGACACGGTGCTGCAGCGCATCGCCGAATGCGGGCGCAAGACCCTGCGTCGTGGCGACCTGTTCGGGCGCATCGGAGGCGAGGAGTTCGCGGCGGTGTTTCCGGGCTGCGCGCCGGACATGGCCAAGCAGATCGCCGAGCGGCTGCAGCGGGAGATTCAGCGTCTGAGCTTCCAGTGCAACGACAAGACATTCGGAATTACAGCCAGTCAGGGCCTGACCAACCTGGGCACTCAGGATCAAAGCCTGGAAGCCCTGTACGCTCGCGCAGACGCGGCGATGTATCAGGCCAAACGTCAGGGCAAGAATCAGATCGTGCTGGTGTAAAAGCCAGGCGGTGAGTCCAGCAAGACACCACCGCCAGCCTCTCAACGATCAGCGTATGTTCTGGATGCTGCCTTTGTTGCCCGTGACCTTGACCTTCACCTGCTTGAAGATGAAGTAATCATTGACCGTGACCTCGTAACGAGGGGCAACGATCAGGTCCGACCCCGAAGACTTCACCGCCTTGTAAGCAGCGGCGGCCTTTGCGTTGGAGACTGGGTCAGGAAGAGGCAGACCCATTGCGGAACCGCTGCCTGCACCATAAGTCACGCCGTCGGCAAACTTGTTGTCGCCGCCTAGCGCCAGCCATCCAAACAGAATATTGGTGGAGGATTCGCCGCTGATGGCCTCGCCCACTTTTACGTCCGCTTTCAAGTCAGTTCTGACTTCACCCGAGAGCGGCGCGGTAGGCTGGCTGACGTTGTAGCTCACGCAACCACTCGTGGTTGCGATCAATGTGCCGACTGCGGCCAATGTCCATAATTTCTTCATCTGTGTATCCCTTGCTCATGATCAGATAGTTGCAGCGGCGCAACTATGGAGAGGGAATACGGAAAAAAAAGTCAGACACTTCCGAACAGAAAGTAGGCGCTGTCAGCCATCACCAGACGGAGATTTCATACACAAACCACTTCAAAGGCTGTCCTCGAAGCAGTGAAACCTTTCTGATCGCCTTCGCGGCAGACTCAAGCCACCAGCTTGTTTCGCACCCGCTCAAGATCCGAGGCACCGATTTTCAGGAGCCGCGCCGACTTGCTCTTGGCCAGTGCCTCCAGCGGATCCTCCACACCCAACCGCCCCATTTGTCCGGCCAGATTCATCGCCAGCACTTCGCGGGTGTACACGCCGGTGTTGTACTGATAGACCGCCGCGATCAATTCACGCAACTCCAGCGGCAGGCGCCAGCGGGTGCGAAGCGCCGAGCCGAACGCCGCCGAGTACTGCTCGAGCGCGCGGGCAATGGTCGCATCGTCCAGCGTACCGCCCGCGTGCAGCCAGTCCTGCAGGCAACGTATGACGGCCAGATCGCCAAGACCTCTGAGCAATCCGGCGCAGTAGCAACGTTCGTGGTCCAATTCGAGTGTGCGCGCCAGAATGCGCGCGTAGCCGGCAGTACGCCGCGAGACATCCCAGATCTCGCTCGCCTGAAGTATCAGCGAAGGGTCGGTCAGGATCGCGCCACGCTTGAGCGCCAGCCCCTGAACGAGGTTCGCGCTCTGGGTAGCGCCCAGCAGCGCCAGCGCCTGACCCAGTGTCTGTTGCGGCTTGCCTTGATGTTGCGAAGCGCTGTTGGCGGCAGCAATCAAAACCGCCGTGACATGAGGATCGTTGATCAGCTCTTGCTCCAAGAGCTTCAGATCGACACCGGCGGCACCCTTGCTACGGGCAACGGCCTGCGCGACATCTACGAACAGCGGGCCGCCGTCCGCAACCTCCCGACGCTTTTCCAGAAACCCGTCAAGCCCGACGCCCGGCGCCAGTGCCGGAACCTCGCACGCCACCTGCGCGCCGTCCTGCAACAGCAGCGTCTCAAGCCGATGCCGCAGGCCTTCCATATTCAGGGGTTTGGTGAGATAGGCAGTCGGTGCGAGCTGCACCGCCTCGCGCACGCTGGCGCTGTCATTGCGGTTGCTCAGCAGAATGAAACGGACCGGGGGCTGGCGTCTTAGCAGGCGCACGCCGCGTAACAGGCTGAGCCCGTCGACGCCCGGCAGCTCGCGGGATGCAATTACCAGATCGGGGATGTATCCGCGCATGAGCTCAACCGCCTGCTTCCCGTCCGAACACACGTCGAGTTGTGCGTCGCAGCGCACATCCAGAACGAGTTCATTGAGCATCTCGCGAGCCCAAGGGTCAGCTTCAGCAATCAATACACGAGGAACGGAAGGCGCCTCAACAACGGTCATCATGACTCTCCGGCATCAGTCTTCGTACATTAGTCAAAGAGAACGGCGGGAGACAGGCTTAAAGCGCTTTTTCTGACGTCAATAAACGAAAAAACCTGCCGAAGCAGGTCTTTTCTGATGAATTGGTCACTTTTTGATCAAACGCGACCCGCTTCCATCACGCGATTTCAGCGAAGCACTCTTCGATGATTTTCAGGCCTTTGTCCAGTTGCTCGTCTGGCGAGGTCAGCGGGACCAGAACGCGCAGCACGTTACCGTAGGTACCGCACGACAGAAGGATCAGACCCTTGTCGCGTGCCTTGGCGACCACCTGAGCCACCGCTGCAGCGTTGGGCTTATGGGTGTCGCCGTTTTCGAAGCACTCGACAGCAATCATCGCGCCCAAGGCACGGACTTCGCCGATTACCGGATTCTTGGCCTGAATGGCACGCAGGCCCGTCACCAAACGCTCGCCGACAGCCTTGCAGCGGTCCAGCAGGTGCTCTTCTTCGAACACTTCCATGACGGCCAGCGCAGCCGCGCAGGCAATCGGGCTACCGGCATAGGTACCGCCCAAACCACCTGGCGCGATCGCGTCCATGTATTCGGCCTTGCCGCAGACGCCAGCGAGCGGGAAACCGCCTGCAATGGATTTGGCGAATGTGGTCAGGTCAGCGGTAACGCCCATCTGCTCCATGGCGAAGAAAGTGCCGGTACGGCCAGCGCCTGTCTGCACTTCATCAGCGATCAGCAGAATGCCGTGCTTGTCGCACAGTTCGCGCAGGCGAACCATGAACGCTTTAGGCGCGACGTAGAAACCACCTTCGCCCTGAACCGGCTCGATGATGATCGCTGCAATGTCTTTCGGCTCGGCGTCATTCTTGAAGATACGCTCGATGCTGGCGATGGAGTCGTCAACGCTCACGCCATGCAGCTCGTTCGGGTACAGCGCGCGGAAGATGCCGCCTGGCATCAGGCCCATGCCGGCCGAGTAAGGCACGACCTTGCCGGTCAGACCCAGGGTCATCATGGTGCGGCCGTGGTACGCGCCGGTGAACGCGATGACGCCAGCACGGCCAGTGGCAGCGCGAGCAATCTTGACGGCGTTCTCTACTGCTTCGGAACCGGTGGTGACCAGCAGGGTTTTCTTGGCGAAGTCGCCCGGCACCTTGGCGTTGATTTTTTCGCACAGCTCAACGTATGGCTCGTAGGCCAGCACCTGGAAGCAGGTGTGCGTCAGCTTGCTAAGTTGCTCTTGTACCGCGGCAACGATTTTCGGATGCAGGTGACCCGTGTTGAGCACCGCGATGCCGCCTGCGAAATCGATGAACTCGCGGCCTTCAACGTCAGTGACGGTCGCGTTTTTCGCGGAATCGGCGAAGATCGGGTGAATTTGACCAACGCCACGCGGAACAGCGGCTTCGCGGCGTTTCATCAGGGATGCGTTTGTTTTGCTCATGTTTTCCTCATTCGCCGCTCATCGGGCGGCGTGGTTCAAGGATCAAGCGGCGGGTTCAACAGCGGCAGCATACGATGATCGACTGCCGCGGCCTCCCGGCCAGCAAATGGGTTTTGCTGCTAAAAACACCCGCGTAACGTCGCTCTCGCGCTGCGCGGGTTGAATCTTCTACCGCTATTTGAAGCGTCGCGAGCGACGGTCAGGCAAGGCGGCAAGGTTTGAAAAAAACGGAGTTGGCTCCAGCCAATGAGTATTTTTTCGAACCTTGCCAACGCAGCCTCACCGAGCGCAGCAGCTTCAAACGCTCAGGCAGAGGTATTTGATTTCCAAGTAATCTTCGATGCCGTACTTGGAGCCTTCACGGCCCAGGCCCGACGCCTTTACACCACCAAACGGGGCGACTTCGTTGGAGATCAGGCCGGTGTTGATGCCCACCATGCCATATTCCAGCGCCTCAGCGACACGAAACACGCGGCTCATGTTCTGAGCATAGAAGTACGACGCCAGACCAAACTCGGTGTCGTTCGCCATGGCGATGACTTCGGCTTCGTCTTTGAAGCGGAACAGCGGCGCCAGCGGACCAAAGGTCTCTTCCTTGGCCACGGCAGCGTCCTTGGACACGTTCACCAGAATGGTCGGCTCGAAGAAGTTGCCTTCCAGGCTGTTGCCGCCGCTCAGCACCTTCGCACCTTTGCCCAGCGCATCCGCGATGTGCTCCTTGACCTTGGCGACGGCTTTCTCGTCGATCAGCGGGCCGGTGGTGGTGCCTTCGGTCATGCCGTCGCCGACTTTCAACTTGGCGACCGCCGCCTTCAGTTTTTCGGCGAACGCATCGTAGACCGAGTCCTGCACGTAGATGCGGTTGGCGCACACGCAGGTCTGACCGTTGTTGCGGTATTTGGAGATGATCGCCCCTTCAACTGCCTTGTCCAGATCGGCGTCGTCGAACACGATGAAGGGCGCGTTACCGCCCAGCTCCAGCGAGACTTTCTTGATGTCGTGGGCACATTCTGCCATCAGCTGACGACCGATTTCGGTCGAGCCGGTGAACGACAGTTTGCGCACGATCGGGTTGCTGGTCAGCTCGGTGCCGATGTCGCCTGCGCTGCCGGTCACGACGCTGAACACGCCAGCCGGAATGCCTGCGCGCTCGGCCAGCTCAGCCAGCGCCAACGCCGAGTAAGGCGTCTGCGAAGCCGGCTTGAGGACCATCGTGCAGCCAGCGGCCAGCGCGGGGCCGGCCTTGCGGGTGATCATCGCCGCCGGGAAGTTCCATGGCGTGATGGCGGCTGTCACGCCGATTGGCTGCTTCAGCACGATCAGGCGCTTGTCCGGCTGATGGCCCGGAATGACATCGCCGTAGACGCGCTTGGCTTCTTCAGAAAACCACTCGATGAACGAAGCGGCGTAGGCGATTTCGCCCTTGGCCTCAGCCAGCGGCTTGCCTTGTTCAAGGGTCATCAGGCGACCGAGGTCCTCCTGGTTTTCCATCATCAGCTCGAACCAGCGACGCAGCTTGGCGCCACGTTCCTTGGCGGTCAGCGCGCGCCAGGCCGGCAGCGCCTTGTCAGCGGCTTCGATGGCGCGGCGGGTTTCGGCAGCGCCCATCTTCGGAACAGTGCCAAGAATTTCGTTGTTGGACGGGTTGTTGACCTTGATGGTCTGGCCACTGTCGGCATCGGCCCAGGCGCCATTGATGTACGCCTGCTGGCGGAACAACTTCGAATCTTTGAGCTGCATGTCGGCCTCCTAAACAGCACCGCGCGCGGCGGAGCGAATTTTATTGATTATTCAAAGGCGCCTCGACCGAGGCTGCCGTCAGGAAAACAGGGGTCGGACCTGCGCGCAAAGAAAGGTAAAGCGCAGAGAAACCGAAGGTGAGCGTTTGAAATCTCAAACGAATCCTAGGGACAACAGGGGTAAAGGACAATACTCCGTTCGAAAAAAAGAACGCAAACCCCGGCAATCCCGAAATTTTCTGATCAACGTCACTTCTGACACGCGCAAACGTGCGAAATCGACAACAGTCACTCGCCAGCATGGACGCACGCAGGTCAGATGAGTATCATGGCGCCCGCGTTGCACTTGTAGCTCAGCTGGATAGAGTACTGCCCTCCGAAGGCAGGGGTCGTGGGTTCGAATCCCGCCAAGTGCGCCATTTTTGATTTCAGGCCGTTCGATACGTTCTGAAAACCGCCGTATATAAAGAAGCCCGCCGATGTGCGGGCTTTTTTGTGGCCGACGCATCGGGGCGTCGCGGGGCGTTCTAGCTTCCAGATAGCGCTTGCCGCTTCGGTCGCTGACGGCTGTGGAAAGGTTTAATGCCGATGGGCGACGGGCGATCCACAGCGCGGATCACGATGAACGTGAAGCTTTAAAGCGCTCAAACCGGCGCTGCCGATGAGACAGGGCCGGCGTGGATGGACGAGCTACCGTTCAGGAACGCCTGATCAGACGTTCGGGCAAGGCACCGGGGCCCAGTCGCCCAGATCCGCATTTTTGCACATGGCATTGACCTGCGACTGTCCGCTGGCCGCGATCTGCTCGCTTGCAGCTTGCTTGACCTTGGCGTCCTGCAGAGTCTTCTCGGTGCTCACCGCTTCCTGCGGGACGCTCGGCCGTTTTTTCTTCACCGCCGCCTTTTTCTTGTGAGTCTTTGCAGCGGGTGGGGCGGTGTCTGCGGCTGCGATGACCACCACATCAGCGCGTTGAACGCCTACCGTATGCAGATCCTTTTCGTACGCCTGGGTGTAACTGTCCAGGCTCTCAGCCGATTTGCCGTTAACCGCCGCTATCAGGTCGTTGGACTCCTTCAGGCCCGCGACGATTTCAGCCAGTCGCTTGCGACCCTCGGTGTCATCAATGGTCTTGGCCTTGCGGGCGCTTATCAATCGGGTGAACTCACCCTGATAGCAAGACTGAGATGCCTGGGCGTAGGCAGTGCTGCGATCAAGATCGGCCGCGCTGTGGTTGATGTCGGTGGCATAGGAACCGATGCGCTGACGGTCATCGACGATCTGTTTCTGTTTCTCGGTGTAGTACCCCGCAGCTCCGCCCACCAGTGCGCCCCCTGCGGCGCCGATGGCGACATTACGGGCGCGGTCTTCGGAATTGCCGACCAATGCACCCGCCAAGGCGCCGCCCACTGCACCGACGGCAGCGCCGCCGAACATCGATCGGGTGGTGTCCGAATCGGTGCCTCGCAGATGCTTCACCGGTTCGTAGCAGGTCGGGTAGTACTCGACTTGAGTGCTCGCGCCGACTTTGGAAACCGGCGAGCTGGCACAGCCTGCCGTCAGCACGGCGCTGAACCCGGCACAGGCCAGCAGCAGCGCGCGACAGGTGGAGGTCGAAATAACGAAGTTACGAGGAAACTGCATGGTGATGCTCTCTTTTCTGGTTTTTACAACGCCGGTAGGCAACAGGCCGCCCGGACTCCCTTTCAGCTCGCTGAACGATGGCCGTCATGGCTGACTGGCCGACGCGAGCAACTCCTTTAGAATTTTTTGTGGATCCGCTCGGTTCTGTTGGCGGTAATGCTCCACATGACTGACGAAAAGCGTGGCCCGCGCCACCAAGCTTTTGCCCAGTATCGGCTTGCGAATAAGGTCTTCCCGGACCCGCTGAAATTGCGCGCGAATGACCGCATCGGTGTAGCGGGTGCCGGTGGCAAGGTTGTCGAGATAGATGGCGACCGCGCCGTCCAGCGCACTGGTGCCGTTGCGGATGGCGGCGGCGAACAGCCTGGCGCTGGCGTGGTCGTTGGCGTCGGTCGCAAGCTGCTGGCTGTTGCGCAGATTGGTCAGGCGGATGTTGTAGTTGCTGATGGTCTCGGCGACCAACGCGGAGGACTGAATCAGGTTGCCAGCCGCCTCCTCGCGCTGCCGGGCGATCAGCGAGACGTTGCGTTTGAGCTCTTCATTCACCCGCCCCAGTTCAGCCTGGAGCTCGGGGTCGGCGCTGGCGGCGATGATGCTGTCCAGGCGCTTGGTCGGGTCTTCGGCGTCATCGATGGCGTCGGTGAGCGACGCCAGCCTCCCTTCTTTCTGCCACTGCTCGAAGAGCTCCTTGTAGCGCGAACGCGGCGCCGATAGCGCACCGATCGCGATACGTAAACCCGTGGTCTCGTTGCGCTGCTCACTACCGTCGGCAGCGAACAGCGGATACTCACGGCGCATCCCGGTGAACAGCGTGCCCTCGCCTTCCAGGTAATTGCCACCCTTGGCGATGAAGCCGCCGTAACTGCCATGGCGACGCCCGGCATGCACCAGCTGGAATGACTCCTGGACCATTTCCGCGGCGTTACCGATGACATCGAACAGACCGATGGGATTGGGCTGGCGAGTGCCGACGGGCATCAATCGCGCAGCCTGCCCGTTACCGCCTGCCACTTGATTGAACACCGCCCAATCGCCCAGCGGCCCGTCTTCTTCACTGCCTTCCCGGCGGCGAGGGAACAGTCGGCCTTCCAGTTCTTGACGAGTCACTGCCTGGCCGCCACGGGCGGCATATTCCCATTCGACTTCCGTGGGCAAGCGGACGAAACCGACCCCGCCGTCATCGCGTTGGCCTCGCCCGCTGACCGGCAACAGGTCGGGGTGATTTCTCATCAGCCAGCCGCTGTAGACCGCAGCAAATCGCTCGGCCTCAAAGCGCGACAGCCTGACCTTCGGCAAGCGCCCAAGCATGCCCTCAGGGTCCTGGCATACCGGCGACGATTCACCGCTGGCGGGCGATCGAGCCTGCGACATGACGTGCGCGTACTGCCGCGCGGTGACTTCGTACTTCCCGATGAAATACAGCATTGGCTTGAGGGGCGTGGAAGCGTCGGTCTTTGGCAGGAGCGGCTTGATGGTCTTGCGCCAGGCGGCCGGCAGATCGTCGGGCGTGAACTGGCCGTTGATGAAGTCGCGTCGGTAGCCTGAAATGAAGGACTGCTTGTAACCCGGCTCGTCTTCGCTGAACGGGTAACCAAGGCTCACCTCGCGATCGTCCAGCGAGCCCTGGGCCAACACGTAGACGTAGCGCAGCACCATTTCACCGCCGCAAGGTAACGGCAGGAAAACATCACCCGTCATCGGTTTAGGGTTGTCCGCCGTGCTCCTGTTATCGGCGAATGTCGGCACCCCATAGCCCAGCGACATGCACAGTGTGGCCAGGGCCAACGCTTGAAAAGCACCACACCGCTCAGACATCTCTGATCCCTTCTGCCGCCTCGATACGGGCGACGCGCAGGCCGCCCAACCCTGCGGCCAACGCGCTGGCGCCTAGCACAGCGAGCACCGTCGCGCTGTAGTGGCGCATCAGCAGGTGGCTGGCGTATTCGCCGGATGCCGGCATGAACAGGTCGTTGAGGCCGCGCTCGGCCAGTCCATAGAGGATGATGCTGATCAGCGCCGCCAACGCGCCGCTGTACAAGGCCTGCAGCACGACGAACAGCAGCAGCGCGCCGGTGCTCAAACCCAGCAGGCGCAACACTGAGAGCTCTCGACGCTTGCGCTCCACCGCCGCCAGCGCGCCGGCGAACACTGCGGCTACGGCGCCCAACATCGCCAACGCCGCGATGACCCAGAACACGATCGTGAGGTTGCGGCTCAGGGATTTGACCTGTGAGATGGTCTGCGTCTGAGTTGAGACCAGCACGCTGTTCTGCGCGAAGTACAGGCGCAGCGGTTCGACGTCATCGAGATTGCGAGCGTACAGGCGAAACGCCGGGTAAACACGTTGTCGGCTGCTCGCAGACACATCCCCGGTCCAGCCGAAAGCCTCCACGGCCTGGCCGTCGCGGTAATCCTCGACCGCCTCCAGCAACGCCACTGGCGCAAACATTCCGTCACGGCCAAATGCGTCCAGCGGCAACACCGATGCGACCTGCAATCGAACGTGCTGTGCCTGTGCGACGCCCGACTTCTGCCGAGTGAATCGCGCGTCGAGCCAGTCACCCGCTTTGGCACCGAGCTTTTCGGCAGCTGTCTGGCTGAGCAGGATCCGGTTCGGTTCGGCGGGAGGAAGAATATCGCCCAGCAGCGGATCGCCGGCGGCGGTCGGGATCATTTCGACATTCACCACGGACGCCTTCGGGGCCAATGACAGATCGGCGGTGGCAGCAATCTGACGGCTGCGGCCCACGACGAAACCCACATCGGGCCTGCGTCCAAGGGTTTCAACGAACGCAGCACTGAAGCGCCCGCCGCCCATGGGAATGACTTCCCGCACGGCCGGATCGCGCTCAAGCCGATCCGTGAGACTGCCAATCAGCCCGAATTTGAGCCCGAACAGCACCATAAGCGGTGTGATCACGGCAACCAATGCCAGCACCGTGCAAGCCGAAAGTCGCGCATCGGCGCGATAGTCCTGCCAGGCCAGAGATGTCAGCACCGCCATTCGCATCAGCATTCGTCCTCAAGCGTGGCAGTGACACCGCCATCGGCATCGCGTACGCAATCAAGGCGCAGAATGCGCATTCCGCTTTCTCGGGCGAGGCGCGCGTCATGGGTCGCGACAACGCAGCAAGCGCCGTGCTCGCGGACGCGCTGCAACAACGACTTCATCACTCGCACGGCATTGAGAGGATCAAGTGCAGCGGTGGGCTCGTCGGCCAGCAGCAGCCGTGGATCGTGAACCAGCGCTCGAGCGCAACTGACGCGCTGACGCTGCCCGACCGAGAGGGCCCGGGGCTTTTTATCGAGCTGTTCGGTCACTTCGAGTTGCGCCGCCAGCCGCCCTACGCTGCCATCGTCGCGCAAACCCAGTATTCGTCGGGACAGCCCGATGTTGTCGCGCACCGTGAGGTAATCCAGCAACCCGCCGGTTTGCAGCACATAGCCCATCTGGTGGCTGCGCACTGCGGCGAGGCGGCTATGTTGTCCACGACGCCAAAGGCTGGCGATGTCGACGGCGCCCTCATCGGTGGCGAATTCAAAACGCTCGCAATCGTCCGGCGACAGCACCAACGCCAGTATTTCCAGCAGCGTGCTCTTGCCACAGCCACTGGGACCGACCACAGCCCATTGGTCGCCGGCAGCCAGATTCAGCCGTGCAACCACCAGGCTGTAACGCTGGCTGCCCTGGCCTCGCGTTTTTCGCACATTTCGCAGACTCATCATCACGGCAACGTCGACAGCGGCACGCGATACAGGGCGTCACCTGGCCCGGCATCACCAAAACGGACCCAATTGGCGAGGTCGTTGTGGAAGGTTTCGTAGAGGCGGATTTTCGAATCCAGCTCGTCGATGAAATCTTCCTGCTCGGCCACACTGAGCGACAGCCATAAATCCTGACTCATACTGAGTGATTTGCTGCGGTATGGCAGCCCTTCCAGATATTCGCCGAGCACGCCACCTTGGGCGAGATTGCCGCCCTTGGTCAGCGCTGCGGGATCCCGACTCATATACGCACTGGCGCTGGCGATTTCCTGAAAGAAATCCTTAGGCGAACTCAGGGTTTTGCGCGCGGTATCGACGATCAATTTCAGCGACTGTTGAAGATCGTTGAGTTGCAGCTTGCTGAGCATCACGCAGACCTGGAATTGCGGCAGCGTTGTATCGGTGAGGTCGCGATCAGCCGTCCAGGCGCTGACGAGCTGCGGCGCGCGGACATCGGACTGTTTGCCGAGGAAATCCATGCGCATGGCGTAACCAATGGCCGACGATTTGTCGGCCACGCTCGGCGTTGCTGACAGAGCAGGCACGGTGGGCGTCTTATTGTTGCGGACCTGATAAGCCAGGTCCGCGAACACCGAACCGATTTCGGACACCCGCTGACCGAACTTTTCTACGTCGCCCCCCGGAACCGGCACATACAGGTCGCCGATCTGCGGATTGTCGTCGGCGGTCAGCGTGCGGTATTGCTGCTCGGCGAAGGCATGATTGCTCTTGCCCGCGTCGGTTTTCACATGCAGCGCGTAAATCTTGATCTGCTTGCCGAGCGCGGCCTGGCGCACTTCGGCCTCGTTCATCCGGGTGCTGCCATAGGGGTCATTCTTGCGCAGTGCCCCCGCGTCGGTGACCAGCAAGATCACGCGTCCGCCGTAGCCCGACCAGTCCATGCCGTTGACGGCCTGCATCACGCCGGCGAACGCGTCTTCGTTAAAAGAATGACTGGAGACGGTAGTGGCCTTGATCTGCTGAGCCAGTCTCAGAAAATGCGCCGGATCGCGGCCCTGATCCAGCGTGATCAAGGTCTTGCTGAGGTAACCAAGGCCAGGCGTTTTGCTGACATCGTTTCGATAACCCACGAGCCCGAAGCTGACGTTGTCCAGCTCGCCATGCCGGGCCAGCTGACTTTGCAGTTCGGCAACCACGTCTCGCACCTGATCGATATAGGGTTGCATCGACACAGACGTATCCACGACAAGCACTACCCCGGTGCGGAAAGCATCGCTCGCCGCTGCAGGCTTAAGGGGTGTGCCTGCGTCGTTCTGCTGTGGCGTATGACCAGGGTCGATGGATGCGATTTTTAGCAACTGAACAGGCTGGCCGTTCGGGTCGAAGGCCTCTTTGGCATCGAAGATCGGCAGCAAATAGAACTGACCGTGCGGCACGGCACTGTCAGCGGGCTCAAGCGCAAGCACCTGGCTCGACTCATCGGCGTTCTGCTGCGCGTTGAACAGCAGTGTCCTGGCTGCTTCCGGGTCATTGAGCAGCCGCTCTACCTCGCGGGAGTCGCGCACAAACATGGCCGGCGCCCGCCCGGAGCGCTCGCTGAACTTCAGCACCAGACTCTGCTTCCAGTCGCTGACCTGATCGGCCGACAACCAGCCTTCAGTGCGGCCATCGCTGGCCGAACCGACCTGCAACCATTCACTGCCGGCAAGTTTTTTGCGCTGGTACACATACAGCACCGAAAACGCAGGCAGCGGCTGCCTGCCCGCTGCCGCACCCGCATTGCTGGAAAGCGTCGCGCCGGGCTTGCTCAGCACGCGTTGAAACAGGGTCTTCTTTCCCGCCATCAGCAGCGGACGGCTGCCGGCGTTCAGCTCTGAAACGGAAGGCTGCGCCGGTTCGGCCGGGATCCCAGGCGCAGAGGCCAGCGAAGGCTCGGAAGCGTCGGACGCGGCAACGATTGGCGCGGCCTTGGCCCTGTCTTCACTCAGCCACCCATAAACGCCTAGCCCCAGCGCCGCAGCGATCGCGACTGCCAGCAATGCCACAGCCAGCCCTTTGCGCCATTCAGATCCGCTCCCCGTTTTGTGGAGCGGATCGTGCTCACCCGGTGACGTCCACGGCGCAGCCGACGCGTCCGCGATGTGATTAGAGCCCTCTTTCGGCGCAGGCTCAGTCATCACGTCGTCAGGCCGCAACGGCACTGGATGAATCATCGTCGCGTCGGCAGGCTCGGGTGGCAGACTGTCCAGCGCGGCGATCAGCTCGGCAGCATCGGCAAAGCGATCGTTACGCTCCTTGGCCAGCAGCTTGCTGAGGATCTGTTGATAGCGTCCGTGCTGAATCGGCAGCTCCGGAAGCGGCTCGGTCAGATGCGCGAGCACCGTGGACAACGCATCCGTGCCGCTATACGGCAAGCTGCCGACCAGTATTTCGTGCAACACGACGCCCAGCGCGTACAGGTCGGCGCGCCCATCGATCTCCAGCCCCCGCGCCTGTTCAGGGCTCATGTAGCTGGGGGTGCCGATGGCTAGCCCGGCCTGAGTGAATTGCGTGCGATCATCCAGCGATTTGGCGATGCCGAAGTCCGAGAGCACCGCCGAGCCATTGGCGCGAAAGAGAATATTGGCCGGTTTGACGTCGCGATGAACGAGCCCTTGCGAATGGGCATATCCCAGCGCCGAGGCAATCTGGCGAACGTAGATCAGGCCCTGTTCCGCGCTCATGCCCGCCGCGATACGCTCTTTCAACGTGCCATTAGGCAGGTATTCCATGGCCATGTAGTACAGATCCCCGACATTGCCGATATCGTGAATCGTCACGGTGTGAGGGTGAGAAAGCCGCGCCAGCGTCCTGCCTTCACGCAGAAAGCGCTCGCAGAACGTTGAATCCGCCGAGAGCGCCGCTGCCATGATCTTCAGCGCGACCTGACGTTCCAGTGAGCGTTGCGTGGCGAGGTAGACGGTGGCCATGGCGCCTTCGCCAATCTCGGCCACGGTGTCGAATCCGGGTATCAGTATGTCCATTGCTGAGGTCTTCACGAGGCTTTGACGACGATGGCCGTGATGTTGTCGGGTGCGCCACGAGCCAGCCCCATATGCACAAGGCAGCGCACGACTTGATAGGGGTCCGGATGACGCAGCACATCGCAAATTTCATGGTCTTCGGCGGTCTTGTTCAGGCCATCGCTGCACAGCAGATAGGTGTCGCCGGGCAGGATCTCCAGGTTGATCGCCGCCAGATCCAGCGTGCCCTCCACGCCGACGGCGCGAGTCACGATGTTGGCCCGGGGATGCACGCGAGCCTCGGCTTCGCTGAGCAAGCCGCTGTCTTGCAGGTCCTGGACGTAGCTGTGGTCGCGCGAAATGCTTTGCAGCTCGTCGTTGCGCAGGCGGTAAAGGCGACTGTCTCCCGCCCAGAGGCAGACACCTCGGTCGCCCTGCACCGCCAACGCCACCACCGTGCTGCCCATCACGCCGAGTCCACGCAGCACTGCTTCCTCGCGTACGGCTGTGTTGACGTGAGCCAGCGCCTGCCGCAGCGCGTGGGTATACCGTGACAGCGCGTCGACAGGCGCAACGCGCCGCAGGCTGTCGACGATCAGGCTGGCGACATAATCTCCCGCCGCGTGCCCGCCCATCCCGTCGGCGACGACCCAGAGACCGTTCTCGGGCAACTCCAGAAACGCGTCTTCGTTGATCTGCCGCACCATGCCCACATGACTGCAACTGGCGGAGCGGCACTGAAGGGTTTCACGTCGAGCGAGCATCTAGACACACCCTCCTTGCCCGAGCAGACAGCTGAAAGAGGCGACATCCGGCAGCCCTGAGCAGCGCATCAGTCCCGGCGCGATGCGCTCCGATCCTTTACCCCACCAGAGACTCACTCCGTCGCAGGCAAGGTCGGCGAGCATTTGCTGCCGTGAACGCGGATCGGCGGCGCCTGAGTGCTGCAAATTGGCAACCTGATGCACTGGCTGAGTTGACGTCGTCGACAAACAACCCAGCGCGGCGACAGCGCCCTCGAACTGCGTGAAGTCAGCACCCTCTTCAAGAGTCGCCAACAGCAGGGCCTCAACGTGCTCGAACCAATCCTCGGGGCCGCCCACCAAGGCCGCCAGCGACTGTTCGGGCTCGATGAGCTGTGCGACGGTCAGCGGAAAATAGCGACCGACCCGATCAACGCTCGGCATCGACACGCCGACCACGGCATCAACACCACAGACACCTGACGCCAAGGCGAAGCGCCACAACGGGCTGATCAAATAGGCACTGAGCCAGTCGTCGCCCAACTGCTGCAGACTGGTGTGCAAGCCTGCCGCCAGCCAGGCATCCCAAGGCCGAATGAAGCTTTCCGGCAGACCACGGCTGACGAAATCACCGCGACTGGGCACCTTGCCGTAGAAACCCAGCTTCGTCATAACCGCTCCGGCAAGCTGAAACCGCTCAGCACACGGCTCTTGAACGGGTTGAAGGCGCTGTTCGCCCGCAGCTCATAGGAAATGCCCGCGCTGCCAACCCGCAGTCGAAGTGTGAAGCGGTCTGGCGAACCACCGGAAACAAGATCCGACTGATCCAGCAACCGGAACCACGCCCACGGCCCTTCCAGCGTCGATGCGGACCGACCGTCGGCCGCAGGCGGGGAAATCGATAGGCGCACCACGCCAATGCTGCCGGGGTTGGGCCACTGCATCGCGGCGGAGCGGCTCGGGCCGTGGTCGTAGCTGATTTGTTGACCGTCCAGGTCGAGCAGGAACTGATTGACCGAAGCATCCATCGTCACTGGCTTGAGCTCGAAACGCACCGCGGGTTGCATGCCACCGGCGCGGAACAACGCCTCGCGAATCGCAGCGGCACGCTGGAAGGTCTGCAGCACGGACGGGTTGATACCGAGTTTTTGCGCGGCCCCCGGTTGCCACCGCCAGGTCGATGCCGAGGTGTCGACATAGTCCTGCAGGTACTTGCGGAAGTAGTTATCCATCACCCCGCCGACGCCAAAGAACTGGCCGAAGTCGTCCAGCGTCGCGTCTCGGGCGCTGCCGGGGGTCAGCGGATAACGACCGCTCAGGGATTGGCGGTACACGTTCACCACGTCACTGACCCACGCGGCGTTCAACTGATTACGCACCCCACCCATCATGGTGTTGGTGGAAGCACTGACCATGGACCTGACCAGCCGCTGGACAACCGGTGGCTGCCGGTCGGCATTCAGACCGACCCGTGTGGCTGCGGCACTGGCCGAGGTTCTTGCCTGGCCCAACAATGCCTCGCCGCTGGCATCGACCAGAGCGCTGATCTGGACGTACAGCGCGTTCATGTCCGCCAGCAGGCCATCGATAGCCGCAGGCTCGTCTTCGGCCCTGTTGACGAAAGCGTCGAGCGCGGCGAAATGCGCGCTGACCGGATCTTGCTCAGCGCCAGATCCTGAAACGGGGCGGGCCGGCTCCTGGCCCAACATCGATCCCAGCCGGTTCTTCAGTTGGTCGACACTGCCCTCAACCTGCTTGCCCTGCTCGGCAAGCAGGTTGTCGTCCTGTTGCAGACGAGTTTGCCGGGCCACGGCCAGCAGCAGCTTTTTCAGCGGCGAGTTGGGCCCGGAGACCAGCCGTAGCAGATCGGCCGCCTGCGCCACATGAGTGATCGACACCAAATCAATATCTTCCAGCAGGGCATCCCACTGACGCTGGTAATCCCGGAAGTAGAGACGACGCACATCGGCTGCAAGGCTGGCGGCGTTCTGCCGGGCAGCGGGATCGATGCCCAACACCCATTGTTCCTCGGCAAGGGTTGCCGCCTGCTTCAGGGTGCTCGCCAGGAACACCTCGCGGTAGCCCTTGACGGTGAAGAACCCGCTAAGCGGATCGTCCAGTGGCTTACCGCTCTTGCGCCGGAACACCAGCGCGGCGTCGCGTCCCACGGCCTCGGTCAAACGGAAGTCCGGCACACCTTCGGGCAGTTTCTGTCGCTTGATGCGCTCGTAGACGCGCTGCGCCACCGGCAGTTGTTGCAGCTGGCGACGCAGATCATCGATCAGTCGCTGATCCAGGCGGGCGTCCGGTGGGCGACGTTCGAACAGCGCCTGCAAATGCGCGCTCAGCGCCTGGCGCTGGTCAGGCGCAAGGTCGCGAGGCAAAGTCTGATCCCAATCCAGCGATATCCATGCCTTGATGAAGTCGGGCGCGTGATGTTCACCGTCAGCGAACATCAGATACGTCTTCAGTCCCTCATAGAGGAAGTCGGTACTGGCGCCGCTGCGCAATTGCTCTTCGATGCGCGCCACCAGACGTGGCGCAAAGACGGCGATCAGCAGCTTGCGATACACGCCTGCTGATTCCGCTTCCAGCATGTCGCCCTGATACAAACCCAGGCCCTGAGTCATATCGGGCGGGGTGCTCGCCAGATGGCGCGCCCCATCAAGCAGCGGCAGCACTGACAATACGCCGCGCTGCGCTGGGCTCAGTCGCTGAACCGCTTGGCCCAACGACGCGACCTTGCGGTCGACCTGGGCGATGTACGCTTGGTTGGCGCGATAACTGACCAGCCATAACACGCTGATCAGCACGACCAGCGCCGCGGTTGCCGCCAACGCGCCTCGGCCCAACCACTTGCGCCGACGCTCGACCTTGACGTTGACGCCCACCAGCCCGCGCTCCGCGAAGGCGACTGCGGTGAACAGCTTTTCGATAAAGTAACTGCGCCCTGTGCCGGTCTGCCGCGCCAGATGCTGACGATCCAGATTCATGCTCTGAGCCATCGCGCCAATCAGCCGATCGATCGGGCTGCCTTCCTGCGTGCCGCTGGTGAAATAAACACCCCGCAGCAGCGACCGGTCTTCGAACGCATTGGGCTTGAACACATCCTCGAGGAAGCTTTGCAGCGTGTCTTTCAGTGCACCGAACTGCTGCGGGAAACCGTAGATCAGGTCTCGCCGCGCCGGGTCACGCTCCTGCTGCAGACGCTCGACCAGCCGGGCATTGAGACGCTGCTCGATGAGGGTGAATTCGCGCTGAAAATGCGTCAGCGGGCTGGCGCTGTGTTGGCCGTCATCCAGCGCGAAGGTCATGCCCCACACCTGCGCCCTCTCCTCCTTGCTCAGGGCATCGAAAAACTCCATGAAGCCCGGAACCAGGTCGAGCTTGGTCAGCATGAAGTAAACCGGAAACCTCACGCCCAACTGGCTGTAGAGTTCCTGAACCCTTGCGCGAATGGCAGCCGCGTGAGCGGCGCGCTCGGCGTCACTGCCGGACAAAAGATCGCCCAGACTGATGGCGACGAACACGCCATCAATGGGCCGGCGCGCACGCTGTTTCTTGAGCAGATCGAGAAAGCCAAGCCAGGCGGCCTTATCGACCTGCGCGTGGCTGTCTTGCGTCGTGTATCGGCCAGCGGTGTCGAGCAGAACCGCTTGATCGGTAAACCACCAATCGCAATGGCGTGTGCCGCCCACACCGCGAATCGCCTGCTCGCCCATGTGCGCGGCCAGCGGAAAATGCAGACCAGAGTTGACCAGCGCCGTGGTCTTGCCCGATCCCGGAGGCCCGATGATCACGTACCAAGGCAGCTCGTAAAGGTTGCGTCGTTCGTCACCGCCCAGGCGCGCTTTTTTCAGCAGCTTGAGGGCGTCGTCCATGCGCTGGCGCAACGTGGCCAGTTCCTCGGCCGTAGCGATGCTGGCCGGATCTAGAGGGGTTTGCGCAGCCAGACTTTCCATTACTCGAGCAGCCTTACGTCGCGCCTGAATCACGCGATATACCCGCCATCCGATCCCTGCGGCGAAAAGCATGAAGATCAACGCCCAGCGCCGAGCTTCCGGGATCAGCAGGTCCAGCGAGGGTCCGACGAACCAGATGATCAGACTCAGCGCCAGCAGACCGAGGACGGGCGCCGCCCAGCGAAAGATACATTTGAAAAACGCCTTCACTCGACCCCCTCCGCCAATACCGATATTTCTATCCGCCGATTTTTTGCTCGCCCTTCAGCCGTTGCGTTCGAAGCCAATGGCTCGGTATCGCTACGTCCCTCGGCAGCGAAGCGTTCGGGCTGTCCGGTCCTGGCTGCCAGAATGTGCATGACCTGCTCGGCGCGCGCGCGGGACAGCGCCCAGTTCGACGGGAACCGCAGGGTGGCGATAGGACGGTTATCGCTGTGGCCGGTGATGCGCACCTGGCCCTTGACCTTGGCGATGGCATCGGCGATGCGAAGCATCAGTGGCTCAAGATCGTCAACGATGGCGGCGCTGGCCGAGGAAAACACCTGATCGCCTCGGAGGGTCACCACCGACCGGTCCACGGCGTCTTCAACGGCCACCCGACCGAGCCGGATGTCTTCAATCAGATAGCCTGCCAATCGAGGCCGCTCGACAGCTCTGGGCTGCACAATTGCAGGGATGACGGATTGAACCGGAATCTCGCCCAAGGCATGGATATCCCCGAACACCGGCTCAGCCTCGGACGCCAGCTCAAGGCGCAAACCGAACAGCAGAACCAGCAGGAACGCCAGTCCGATGGCGACGCCCACCCACGGCGGAAGGAACTGTGACAGCCGATCCCGCATTCCTTCGTGGCCACGCCAATGCGGCGACAGATCACGCTCAAACTCGCCACGGGTGCTGCGAATGGCCGCACTGGTGCGCTCGCGCAGGGCATCCAGTTGTCGACGGCCGTCGTTCATTACTCGATAACGGCCTTCGAAACCCAGGCACATGCACACATACAGAACCTCCAGCAAATACAGGCGCTCGCGGGGGCTTTGCAGGCAATGCTCCAATAACTGGAATACCTTTTCGCCACCCCAGGCCTCGTTGTGCACCGTAATCAGCAGGCTCTGCTTGCCCCAGTCACTGCTGCTGCCCCAAGGGGTACTGAGCACCGCTTCATCAAGCGCGGTGCACAAGACATATCGCGCCAACAGCACTTCGCTGCGGGCAATCCCGGCAGCTTCCGCACGCGCCTGAAACTGGCGCAGGTACCCGAGCAACTGAGCACGCAAACTGCTCGGCGCAGGATGAGCGATGGTGTTGCGCAGGCGAGGCAGCAGCGCAAGCAAAGGGGCTGCGGCCGATTCGAGCGGGTTAAGACCCTGCGCGCTGCCAATCTGCAAGGGCGGCGCCGGCACCGATAACGGCTCGGGAGCACCCGCCGGTTGCGAACTTCGGCCGCCGGGACGCGGGATGAATTGCGTGCGGTCGTTGGAGAACGACGGCGTGCTGAGCGGGTCATTGAGCAAAGGCATCGCGTCTTATCCCCGTATCGCCCAGAAAGCCAGGCTCAGGCCTGGAAACTCACCCGCGACGTGAAAGGCAAAGCCTCCGGAATTTGCCAACTGCTTCCAGTGCTCACTGCCGCGATCGAGTTCGTAGTAGGTCGAACCTGCGTGAAACGGGATCTGCCGTGGCGCCACGGGCAACGGCAGCAAGCCAATGCCCGGCAATTGCAAATTGACGAGATCACGAATGTGCTCGACCGGGCCGATCTTGCTCTGCTGTCCGAAGCGCGCGCGGAGTGTTTCACTGGGCATGTCTGCGCGCACGACCAGCACGAAACTGGCGTTGTCGATCAGGCTGCGATCGTTAAGCATCGCCACGTGCACGCCATGGGTTTTTTCTTCAATCGGAATCGGCGTGGCCTTGCTGTCGATCAGCGTCGACAGCGCCTCACGAAGCGCCTCCACGACGGGCGCGAAGCTCAGCGCCAGCTCGTCGTGTCGATACGGCCCGAACGGATCAGGCCGGCGTCCTGACGCGATGAACGTGGCGAAATCCCCCGCTAGGCTGACCAGCTCGCTGTAGAGACGCTCGGGATGCAGCGGCCTCAACTGAGTCAGATGATTGATCAGCGGCTCGGCGCGATTGACCAGTTGCAGCAGCATGAAATCAGCGATTTCCGAAGCCCCGCCTGCGCCGGACGCCACAACCCGACCCGCCAAGGCCTCACCACGCTGATGCAGCAGACCCAGCAGTTCGCTGCACAACGCGCTCAGATGTCTGGACGCGGTGACATCGAGCACCGGCGGGATGTAGGTGTCGTCGATAATAACGGCGTGATCGGCGCGCTTTTCCTTGATGCGAGCCAGCCCGAGGGCCGCGTAGTCGCTCAAGCCGTCCCTGGACGTCACCAACCGTAAGGCGCGCGCGCCGACGGCAATCGGCGTACGGTTTTCGAAGGGCGCGTTGTCATCGCGGACCTCCCGAACCCGGCTGACATAACGCGCGCCAGCCAGCGCTTCCCCTTCGTCCACCGTGTCACGCTGGCCCACCCGCTTGAGCGGCAGCGCCAGGTAAACCAGCCCGTCACGCAGGTCTTCATCGACGGTCAGAGGGCTAGGCGCCAGATCGTCGTCGGGAATACTGAACGGCGTGCCGTCCGGCAGTAATCCCCGCGCCGACACGATCGCGAGCTTGCCCTGCGCCAGCAGACCTTGATCCAGCATCAGCTCGGAAAACCCCCAACATGCGGCCGACAGTGGGCGGCAACGAGCGTCGATCAGGTTCTCCAGGTAACGGTCATGCTGCTGGAAGTGCTGCGTTGCGATGAACATGCCTTCCGACCAGACCACTCGATTGTTCCAGGACATAGGTTCTCCGATTGCCTAGTGGTGACGATTTGGGTTGGCGGCGGGTACGCCACTGATGGCGCGAGCATCCACGGCAATATGAAAATCCGAGGCCTGGTGCGGTGCGACAGTGAGCACGGCGCGCCACTGCGCCTGATCGATTTCGCGAAACCCCACCGCCAGGCCGATGTGCCGGGCAGCCGAGTGCGGCCCACGCTCGACGGTCAACTGCTCGCCCGGCTGGAGAAGAAGCTCGTCCTGATCGAGCAGGTCGGCACCCAAGGTCGACTGCGTGCGTTCGACCAGCGCGAAATAATCGGCACGGGCGAAACTTGCGATGTTCTTCAGTTCGAAAATGCGCACTCGAACGGGCGCTGCGACACCACTGACGCCCGGGTTAAGCCCTGCGCCTGCCGTAAAGTGCAGCGCAACAGTGGTGGCCTCAACCGGCGCTTCGACCGGCGGCGGGGTCAGTGCATTGTTCGCACAGGAAACCAGCAGCAACGCCGTGGCGATTGCCGCTACAACTCTTCCAAACATCCTTCGTCCTCATGACGTACTGACTTTCTGTCCGTTTTTCCTGAACTGCTTTTACGAGCGACCCAGCCGCGCGCTGTGCGCTTCGTAAGCACGGCTGAACTCGCGACCGAACAGGTCTTGAAAATCTTCCTCTGCCTCACGGGAAATGCGCGCGTACAGCTCGGTGAATTGCTGCCAGTTCTGCGCTTGCCGCGAACCAAAGAAATTCGCCAGGGCACCTGATTTGCCCATGCGCACCTCAAGCTCAGCGGGCTCGAACCGTTTGAGCAGCGACTTGATCGCCGCCTCGACACCTGCCATCACGGCAAGCTGGTGCGCGCGCAGATCGTCGAAGCTGTCGGCAATCGCCTGATCTGGCGGCAGGAAAGCCTGATTACCATCACGGAGCAGCAACAGCAGCGCCTCATCGGCATTGGGCGCAAACTTCAAGGGATTGTTTTCAACCGGGCGAATCAGGGTCTGCTGCATCCGAAACTCGCCTTTCAGACTGCTGCGCGCACGCAAAACGTCGATAAGGCCCTCGACCATCAACCGATAGCTACGGCCGATCGATGCCATTTGGGCGGGCGCTTGAGCCGGGTTTATCCGCAGCCGCTCAAGCCCTGCGCCGCGCAAGAAAGCCTTGAGAAGATCAGACGGGTCGTCGGGTGCGGCCGGATCGACAGCGGCAGTGGCAGCGGTCGGAGGCGAGTTGCCCGGATCTGCGATGCCTGCTTCGACGGGTTGAGCGCAAGCGGGACCGGACGTTGAGGAAGACACGTCCCAGTCCTCAGGAATAACGTTCACGAACGAAGCCGACGCTGGGGCATCGGGCGAGACAGACGGCGTCAGAGGCTCAGGTGGACGGAAAGCGTGGCGCTCGACAGGCACATGGTCCGGCTGAGTGGCAGCAGGCGCTTTTGGAGAGGTCAGGAAATCGAACAGATCAGGAAGCGTGTCCTGTGCGCCAGGCCCTTGAAAACACGCGGCCGGATCAGCAGCGGCGAGGAACGGTGAAGCCGGAATCTGCTGCCCCATCAGCGCTTCAAAGCTGCTGGCGAAGTCAGCATTTGAGGACGCCGGACTGGACAGTTTCATATCGACGTTAATGCGCGCGAGAATCTCATATTCACCAATGCGGATAACTTCGCCGTCTTCAATGGGCTCACTGTTGCCGCGCCGCAAGCGAATACCCGCATTAACAAGCTCCACGCCGTTAGTACTGCAGTCCGTCAGGTAATAGCGGCCGTTCTTGAATTGAACGATGCAATGCCGGGAAGAAATCAAACGCTCCGGATCCGATAATATCCAGTCACACTCTTTTCCCCGGCCAATAGCCATCACCCCGTTATCCACGGTTTTCTCGGACAGTTGGCCAGGGGTTATCTTTTGATAACTGGTTATCGTCATAAAGAGTGACACTTTGCCTCCTTGCTCGCACTGCGCGACGTTCGCACAGACAGTTCCACCTGCACGCGACGGCCCGGCATCGCGCGGAAAAACCTCGGAAATGAACAACCTTGTCGGTCTGTTACGGACCTTTTCAGCACACTCGGTACGCCTTGGCCCAGCGCTCTGAACTGCAATCGAATCTCGACAAAGAGAGGCGGCAGTCCTATCAAAACTTTCAACGAGGAAACATAGCTTACCTTGACAACGGATAACTTTCACAACAAAAATGCACAACTTGTTAAACATTACCAAGCCCTAGCGACATATTCCGACTTATAAAAGTCAGAACAATCTCTAGTTATTGTAGGAAGTTTCCTCAATAACTGATTTTTATGCCTTCAGCCGATAAGGATATCGATTGTGTTGGATATTCCATTGCTACTCGCCGCAGTTTCAGATCACTCTTCCTGTGGCGATGATCTGGAATACGACGCGGATTTTCTGCAGTTGGAACGCGACGCTCAAGGCAAGCCGGCACGCATGATGGGTGACGCCATTCACCCTGAAGAACTGCCCCAATGGCGGCATGTCGCACAGTCCGCCACTGCACTTTTGCAGCGCAGCAAAGACCTGCGGATCACCCACTTCCTGCTGCAGAGCGCGCTGGCCCTTGAAGGGTTTCACGGTCTCGCCAGTGCCCTGACGCTGGTCCACGATTTGCTGGGCCAGTACTGGCCGATCATCCACCCGCGTCTGGACGCTGAAGACGGCAACGATCCCACTGCCCGCATCAACGCGCTCACTGCAATTGCCCGCGAAACCAACCTTCGCTTGCTGCGCGAGAGCGAACTGACGAACTCACGCGCCTTTGGCCCGATCAGTCTGCGTGCCGCGCTCCACGCCTCAGGCCTGCAGACTTTCTCCGACGAAACCCTCAAATCCGAGGAGCTCTGCGGGGCACTGCGTGACAGTGATCCGGAGCACCTCAATGCGCTGCGCTCCACAGTGCGCCAGGCTCACAGCACCGTCGACGCCATCGAGCACTACGTCAGTGAACAGGTGGGCGGTGCGCACGGGGTCGATCTTTCAGCGCTGAAAGTGCTGCTCAAACAAGCCCTGCACATCCTCGCCGAGCACGCGCCGGACGCAAGCGTGGGCGAAATGAATCGAGAGCGCGTCAGCCCGTGTTGTGACGAGACGCCGCCTGGCCCCGCGACCGAATCGCGCCCGGACGCTGAGATTTCCGGCCGGGAGGACGTGGTTCGCAGCCTGGACCGGATCCTTGACTATTACGCCCGCCACGAACCGTCGAGCCCGCTGCCCGTGTTGTTGAACCGGGCGAAGACGCTGGCCCACGCGGACTTCGCGACCATCGTGCGCAACCTGATTCCAGACGGGTTTTCCCAGCTCGAACATCTGCAAGGCCCCGACGCACATTGAGCGAACGCGACGGCAAGTCGATCAGGGAAAGCACACAACCCCGTGACCGGTTACGACCGATGACGGCAATCACGTCGCAAGAGCGACCAGGAGGAGCAACGTGGCGAACAGCAGTTCTCAGAAATTCATTGCGCGCAATCGCGCCCCGCGCGTCCAGATCGAGTACGACGTCGAGCTCTATGGCGCGGAAAAAAAGGTCCAGCTGCCGTTCGTGATGGGCGTGATGGCAGACCTTGCGGGCAAGCCCGCCGAGCCCTTGGCCGCCGTGGCTGAACGCAGGTTCCTGGAAATCGACGTTGATAATTTCGACTCGCGCCTGAAAGCCATGCAGCCGCGTGTCGCCTTTCACGTCCCCAATGAACTGACCGGCGAAGCCAACCTGAGCGTGGATATCACCTTCCAGAGCATGGACGACTTCAGCCCGGCTGCGGTCGCACGCAGGGTCGATTCGCTCAATCAGTTGCTCGACGCCCGCACTCAGTTGGCGAACCTGCTGACCTACATGGACGGCAAGACGGGTGCGGAAGAAATCATCATGAAAGCGATCAGGGATCCGGCCCTTCTGCAGGCCCTGGCGAGTGCGCCAAAACCTCAGGATATCGATGCTCATTCCACCGAGCCGACAGCGTAATCAGGACGAACGAACATGACTCAGTCACTCAATGAGCAGGCGGCTCAGCCGGGCTTCACTGACAATGCCAACGAGTTCGCCTCGTTGCTGCTGCAAGAATTCAAACCCAAGACAGAGCGCGCCCGCGAAGCGGTCGAAACCGCGGTTCGCACGCTGGCCGAACAGGCGCTGGCACAGACCGATCTGATCTCTAACGACGCGATCACCTCGATCGAATCGATCATTGCGGCCATCGACGCCAAGCTCACTGCACAAGTGAATCAGGTCATTCACCACCCGGAGTTTCAGCAGCTCGAAAGCGCCTGGCGTGGCCTGCATTACCTGGTTAACAACACCGAAAGCGACGAGCAGCTGAAGATTCGCGTACTGAACATTTCCAAGCCGGAGCTGCACAAAACGCTGAAAAAATTCAAGGGCACGGCATGGGACCAGAGTCCGATCTTCAAAAAAATGTATGAAGAGGAATACGGCCAGTTCGGCGGCGAGCCTTACGGCTGTCTGGTCGGCGATTACTACTTCGACCAGTCGCCCAAAGATGTCGAGCTACTGGGCGAGCTGTCCAAGACCTGCGCAGCGATGCACGCACCGTTCATCGCAGCAGCCTCGCCGACGGTGATGGGCATGGGCTCATGGCAGGAACTGTCGAACCCGCGCGATCTCACCAAAATATTTACAACACCGGAGTACGCCGGCTGGCGCTCACTGCGTGAGTCGGAGGATTCGCGCTACATCGGCCTGACGATGCCACGCTTCCTGGCGCGTCTGCCTTACGGCGCCAAGACCGATCCGGTGGAAGCCTTTGCTTTCGAAGAAGACACCGATGGCGCCGACAGCGCCAAATACACCTGGGCGAACGCAGCCTACGCAATGGCGGTAAACATCAATCGCTCGTTCAAGCACTACGGCTGGTGCTCACGGATTCGCGGCATCGAATCCGGAGGCGAAGTGCAGAACCTCCCCGCCCATACATTCCCCACCGACGATGGTGGCGTGGACATGAAGTGCCCGACTGAAATCGCGATTTCCGACCGTCGCGAAGCCGAATTGGCCAAAAACGGGTTCATGCCACTGTTGCACAAGAAAAACACGGATTTCGCGGCATTCATCGGTGCGCAGTCGTTGCAGAAACCTGCGGAATACGACGACCCGGACGCGACTGCCAACGCCAATCTGGCCGCGCGCCTGCCGTACCTTTTCGCCACCTGCCGCTTTGCTCATTACCTCAAGTGCATCGTGCGCGACAAGATCGGCTCGTTCAAAGAGAAGGACGAAATGCAGCGCTGGTTGCAGGGCTGGATTCTGAACTATGTCGATGGCGATCCGGCGCACTCGAGCGAAACCACCAAGGCCCAGCATCCGCTGGCCGCAGCCGAGGTAGTGGTCGAGGACGTCGAGGGCAATCCCGGCTACTACAACTCGAAATTCTTCCTGCGTCCGCACTATCAGCTGGAGGGCCTGACTGTGTCGTTACGTCTGGTTTCCCGGCTGCCGTTAGCCAAGGGCGTCTGATCATAAAACTGGACGGGTCGCATTCTGCGGCCTGACCGAAATCAACGTGGTGAAGACCACATTGGAGAAAACATGGCAGTTGATATCTTCATCAAGATCGGCGACATCAAGGGCGAGTCCATGGACGAGACCCATAAGGACGAGATCGATGTATTGAACTGGAGCTGGGGCATGACCCAGTCCGGGAACATGCACACAGGCGGTGGCGGCGGCGCGGGCAAGGTCAACATTCGCGACCTGTCGTTCACCAAACACGTCGACAAGTCCACTCCGAACCTGATGATGCTGTGCTCCAGCGGCAAGCACATCGACAAAGTCACCCTGACCGTTCGCAAGGCGGGCGGCGAGAGCCAGGTCGAGTATCTGGTCATCAATCTTGAAGAGGTCATCGTCACCTCCCTGGAAACCGGCGGCTCGGGATCGGCGGACCGGATGACGGAGAACGTCTGCCTGAACTTCGCTCAGGTACTGGTTGATTACCAGCCACAGAAAGCTGACGGCACCAAGGACGGTGGCCCGGTCAAGTACGGCTGGAATATCCGCACGAACACCAAACGCTGATCCCCTTACGCGCCCGGGTATCTGCCGGGCGCGTATTCCACACCGACTTATCCGCAGGATGCAGAAACCGTGGCGAGACCTTCGTTTATCAATTTGTGGAGAGCCTGTTCCGAGGTTCCGACGAGCCGCCCAGACGGCAATCCCTGCATTGGCCCTCGGGAAAACCACAAGGCGACACGCATGCAGCCCATCCGATACTGGAAAGACATGATAGAAACAGCGTCCATACGCCGGGTTGCATGTCTGCCTCGGTTTTGGGATCAAAAAGACTTCACCTGGCAGCTCAACGGGTGAACAGCCTGACCCTGCGTGAGCGTCTGCAGCCTTCACTCCTCGATCGTCTGACCGATAACGAGCCCGGCAATCTTCAAGAAGGCGCCGATAGACGCGTCCTCACCCTGAACCAGTTGAAGGCGTCGGTATTGCGTGACCTGACGTGGCTGCTCAACACCACTTCGCTGTTGGACGCCGATGCCACGCTGAACACGCAGGCGGGCACGTCAGTGGTGAATTTCGGCCTGCCTCCGCTCACCGGGACCAGCGCGTCGAACATAGACGTCAGCCTTCTGGAACGGCTGATTCATCAAGCCATCGCCACGTTCGAGCCCCGGATTCTGCGGCACACGCTGCGCGTTCGCGCTCAGGCCGCGCCCAATCGAATGAACCACAACGCGTTGAGTTTCGAGATCGAAGGCGATCTGTGGGCCCAGCCGGTTGCGTTACCACTGTTGCTTCGCACCGACCTGGACCTGGAGTCCGGTCATGTACAGGTCGCCCCGGCCGAACAACGGAGGCGCCCATGAATCCGCGCCTGCTGGAGTTGTACAACCAGGAGTTGCTGCACGTGCGCGAAAGTGCGGCGGAGTTTGCCAGGGAATACCCGAAGATCGCCGGGCGCCTGACGCTGTCCGGGATCGAATGCGCCGACCCTTACGTCGAGCGCCTGCTGGAAGGCTTTGCGTATCTCACGGCTCGGGTGCAGCTCAAACTCGATGCCGAATACCCGACATTCACCCACAACTTGCTGGAAATCGCCTACCCGCACTACCTCGCGCCGACACCGTCGATGACTGTGGTGCAGATGCAGATCGACCCGGATGACGGCTCCTTGAGCAGTGGCTTCACCCTGCCTCGCGACAGCATTCTACGCGCCACGCTAGGCCGCGACTCCCAGACATCCTGCGAATACCGCAGCGCTCATCCTGTAACCCTGTGGCCGTTGAAGGTCAGTCAGGCTGAGTATTTCGGCAATCCCGCGACCGTACTGGGCAGAGTGGCCGCCGGCGAGCCGAGAGCCAAGGCTGGACTGCGCCTCACGCTGCGTACGGGCGCAGAATTGCCGATCAACAGCTTGGGCCTCGAACATCTGCCGCTCTATCTCAACGGCGCGGATGAGCAGCCCTTCAAGCTGTACGAGCAATTGCTCGGCAATGCCTGCGCGGCATTTGCGCGCCAGCCCGACGGCGAGTGGATCGAGCGCCTGCCTGTCGACGCATTGAAGCCCTGCGGTTTCGATGACCGCGAGGCGGCGATGCCTGTGGTCCCGCAAGCATTTCAGGGTTATCGGCTGCTGCAGGAATACTTCGCGCTGCCGCAACGCTACCTGTTCGTCGACGTCACGGGGCTCGGCACAGCGGTAAGCCGGTGCGCAGGTCAAGAGCTGGAACTGGTCGTACTTTTCGACCGATTTGACCAGAGCCTGGAAGGAAGTGTCGGGCCTCAACAGTTTGTGCCGTTCTGCACACCGGCGATCAACCTGTTTGCGCGACGCGTCGACCGAGTTCACGTGTCTGATCGAGTCAACGAGCATCATGTCATCGCCGATCGAACGCGGCCGATGGATTTCGAAATTCACTCGATCACCGGCGTGACCGGGCACGGCGCCGGGCCTGAACAGCCGTTCCTTCCGTTCTACGCCGTGCGCGATCCCTCACGCTATGGGCGCAACACCGCCTTTTACACCCTGCGTCGTGAGCACCGCGTGCTGTCCAGTGAGCAGCGTCGCACCGGCACACGCTCAACCTACGTGGGCAGTGAGACGTTCATCAGTCTCGCGGACAGCAATCAAGCGCCTTGGCGCACCGACCTGCGCCAATTGGGTATCAGTGCGCTGTGCACGAATCGCGACCTGCCGCTGTTCATGACGATCGGCGGTGGCAAGACCGACTTCACGCTCGCCGACAGCGCACCCGTGGTGTCGATTCGTTGCCTGATCGCACCGAGCCGGCCCCGCGCCAGCCACGCCCACGACCAGAAAGCCTGGCGCCTGATCAGTCAGCTTTCGCTGAATTACCTGTCGCTGAGCGAGCACGGCCAGGGTGCGGCTGCGCTTCGCGAACTGCTCCGCTTATACGGCGACAGTAATGACGCCGCGTTGGCCTTGCAGATCGAAGGCCTGCGCGAGGTCAGCAGTAAAGCGTGCACCCGTCGCTTGCCGATGCCGGGACCGATCGCGTTCGGGCGCGGACTGGAAATCACCCTGGAGTTCGACGAAAACGCTTTTCGCGGCACCGGTGTGTTCTTGCTCGGCGCCGTGTTTGAACGCTTCGTGGCGCGCTACGTATCCATCAACAGTTTTACGGAGACCGTTATTCGCACCAGCGAACGCGGCGAGATCATGCGATGGAAAGCCAAGCCCGGCCGCCGTCCGGTCCTGTGAGCACGCTCACCGCTACACCAGTCGAACCGTGGGAATATGATTTTTTCCAGGCGCTGCGACGCATCGAATGCCAGTCACCGCAGCTGCCACGATTGGGCCATTCCCTGCGGCTGGCCGACGATCCACTGCGCATGGGCCAGCAACCCGATTGCGCCTTCGCGCCCTCGACGCTGGCAGCGCTGACACCTGCAGAAGACGACAAGCCGGCGCGGCTGGAGCAGCTTTTTTTCGGCCTCGGTGGCCCCAATGGCCCATTACCGCTGCATCTGACCGAGTACGTGCGCGAGCGCCAGCGCAACCATGCCGACAGCACGAGCAAGCGTTTTCTCGACATCTTCCATCATCGCCTGCTCAGCCTGTTCTATCGGGCGTGGGCCGAAGCACGACCTGCCGTCAGCCAAGACCGGCCGGATGATGATTACTGGGCCGCGCGTCTCGCCGCCTTGAGCGGTCGCGGCATGCCGAGCCTGCTTGACCAGGGGCTGATTCCGGACACCGCCAAGTTGCACTTCAGCGGCCATCTGGCAGCGCAGACCCGTTACCCGGACGGCCTGAAGGCAATTCTGGAGGACTATTTCGGATTGCCGGTTGAAATCGAAGAGTACGTCGGCCAGTGGCTGGAATTGCCCGAGCGCAGTCTCCTGGGAGTCAGCGCCAATCAACTGGGCGTCGATTTCTGTCTGGGCGCTCAGGTCTGGGATCGCCAGCACACGTTTCGGTTGCACCTTGGTCCGCTCAAGCTCGACGGGTACATGAGCATGCTGCCCGACGGCGAAGCCTTTGCGCACCTTGTCGTCTGGGTCGCCGAGTACTTGGGCCATGAGCTGGACTGGGACCTGAATCTGATTCTCGGACAAGCGCACGTCCCCGCCTTACGGCTCGACGGCCAGTTCCGCCTGGGTTTCAACACCTGGCTCGGCCAGCCCTCAGAAGATGCCCAGAACCTGATTCTGGCCCGTCATTACGCCGAACAGGCGCGCTCGATGCAGCCGCCGTCCGCAACTTCCAAAGACCCTCACGCAAGGAGCATGAAATATGGGTGAAATCCGTCGCGCAGCGCTGTTTGGCAAGCTCAACAGCCTTGGTTACAAGGCCATCGAATCCGCTACCGTGTTCTGCAAGTTGCGGGGCAATTCATATGTGGAACTGGCCCACTGGATTCATCAACTGCTGCAATTGCAGGACTCGGATCTGCACCGGATCGTGCGGCAGTTCGAGGTCGAACCGGCGCGCCTGGCCCAAGACCTGACCCAGGCACTGGATCGCCTGCCAAGAGGTTCTACATCGATCACTGATCTGTCCTCACACGTCGAGGAAACGGTCGAGCGTGGTTGGGTTTACGGCAGCTTGATGTTTGGCGATGCGCAGGTACGAACAGGCTATCTGCTGGTCGGCATTCTCAAAACGCCGAGCTTGCGTCGCGCGCTGATGGATCTGTCTTGCGAGTTCGAAAAGATCAAAGTCGAGGCGTTGAGCGAGCGCTTTGACGAATACGTAGGTGATTCCCCGGAAAACGCACTGAGCGCCAGCGATGGTTCCAGTGCAGGGGCCGCGCCGGGTGAGGCCAGCGGCGCGATCGCGCCCAGCGTCATGGGCAAGCAGGAAGCGCTCAAGCGTTTTACGGTGGACCTGACCGAGCTGGCGCGCAGCGGCAAGCTTGACCGCATTGTCGGACGCGACGAGGAGATCCGGCAGATGGTCGACATCCTCATGCGTCGTCGACAAAACAACCCGATCCTTACTGGCGAGGCCGGGGTTGGCAAGACTGCGGTGGCGGAAGGCTTCGCATTGCGCATCGTCGCTGGAGACGTTCCGCCCGCGCTCAGAGATGTCGAACTGCGCAGTCTGGATGTCGGCCTGTTGCAGGCAGGCGCAAGCATGAAAGGCGAGTTCGAGCAGCGTTTGCGCCACGTGATCGAGGAGGTTCAGGCATCACCGAAACCCATCATTCTGTTCATTGACGAGGCCCATACGCTGGTTGGCGCGGGCGGGCCGGCGGGCACTGGCGACGCGGCCAATCTGCTGAAACCTGCGCTGGCGCGTGGCACCTTACGCACGGTAGCCGCGACGACATGGACCGAATACAAAAAGCACATTGAGAAAGACCCTGCCCTGACCCGCCGCTTCCAGGTGGTGCAGGTCGATGAGCCCTCGGAAGACAAGGCGCTGCTGATGATGCGTGGGGTTGTCAGCGCCATGGAAAATCACCATCAGGTGCAGATTCTCGACGAGGCGCTGGAAGCCTCGGTCAAGCTTTCACAGCGCTACATCCCAGCCCGGCAACTGCCCGACAAATCCGTCAGCCTGCTCGACACCGCATGCGCACGAGTTGCTGTCAGTCTGCATGCGGTGCCTGCCGAAGTGGACGACAGCCGCCGACGCATTGAGGCGCTGGAAACCGAGGTGCGGATCATCGCGCGAGAACATGCCCTGGGCGTCGAGACGGGCACGCGTCACGGGGACAGCGCCAACCTCCTGAGCCGCGAGCGCGCACGTCTGGCCGAGCTGGAAACTCGCTGGCTTGAGGAAAAGTCGCAGGTGGATGAGCTGCTGGCCACGCGCGAGCAGCTCCAGGCACTCGCAGGCGTCGCGAACCCGGATGACGACGCAGACCCGCGTCACGCACTGCGCGAAAAGCTGATCGTCATGCAATCGCGCCTGAGTGCCCTGCAGGGCGAAAACCCGATGATTCAGCCGACCGTTGATTATCAGGCCGTGGCCTCAGTGGTCGCCGACTGGACCGGCATTCCGGTCGGTCGCATGGCGCGCAATGAGCTGCAGACCGTGCTCAATCTTGATCGCTACCTGAGCAAGCGCATCATCGGACAGGACCACGCGCTGGCGATGATCGCCAAGCGTGTCCAGACCTCCCGCGCCCGCCTGGATAATCCGGGCAAACCCGTCGGGGTGTTCATGCTTGCCGGGACCTCAGGCGTAGGCAAAACCGAAACCGCACTGGCGCTGGCCGAAGCAATGTACGGCGGTGAGCAAAACCTCATCACTATCAACATGAGCGAGTTTCAGGAAGCCCACACCGTTTCTACCCTCAAGGGCGCACCGCCCGGGTACGTCGGTTACGGCGAAGGCGGCGTGCTGACCGAAGCGGTGCGGCGCAAACCGTATAGCGTCGTGCTGCTGGACGAGGTGGAAAAAGCCCATTCGGACGTGCACGAGCTGTTCTTCCAGGTCTTTGACAAGGGCGTCATGGAGGACGGCGAAGGCCGGTTGATCGACTTCAGGAACACGCTGATCCTGCTGACCACCAACGTCGGGACTGAGCTGATTTCGCATCTGTGCCAGGACACCGGGAACGTGCCGAATCCGCAAGACATCGCTAAAGCCCTGCGTGAGCCGCTGCTTGAGATCTTCGCGCCTGCCCTGTTGGGGCGTCTGGTGACGATCCCGTACTACCCGCTCAACGACGCGATGCTCAAGGCAATCACCCGTCTGCAACTCGATCGCATCAAAAACCGAGTGGAAGCCACGCACAAGGTGGCGTTTGCCTATGACGACACGGTGGTTGACCTGATTGTTTCGCGGTGCACCGAAACCGAAAGCGGCGGGCGAATGATCGACTCCATCCTCACCAACACATTGCTGCCTGACATGAGCCGCGAGTTCCTGACCCGAATGCTCGAAGGCAAGCCGATGGCCGAAGTGCAGATCCGCGTCCGAGATAACCGCCTGGATTACCAGTTCAGCGATGTCGATTGACCGCCGCTGTTACAGACCCGCCCGCCCCCTGCGCCGGCCACAACGGTATTGAGATAACCCATGCTATTCACCCAGATAACGCGTCAGGCCCAGGTCAGCAGCCCGCTGGGCCCGGACGTCCTGCTCTTGAAACACATGGACGGCGCCGAGGAGCTGGGGCGTCTGTTCGAGTATGAGTTGCAGTTGACGTCCAGCGACCACGCGATCGACCTGAACCAGCTGCTGGGCAAGCCGATGAGCGTGGCGCTGCAACTGAGTAATGGCGGCAGCCGCTATTTTCATGGGGTGGTTTCACGCTGCAGCCAGAACGTCGACATCGGTCAGTTCGCCAGCTATCAGGTCACGCTGCGGCCCTGGCTGTGGCTGCTGACTCGCACCTCCGACTGCAAGATCTTCCAGCATCTGAGCATCCCGCAGATCATCAAACAGGTGTTCCGCGATCTTGGTTTTTCCGACTTCGAAGACGCCCTCAGCCGGCCTTATCGCGAGTGGGAATACTGTGTTCAATACCGTGAAAACAGCTTCGATTTTGTCAGCCGCTTGATGGAGCAGGAGGGTATCTACTACTTCTTCCGTCACGAAAAGGATCGCCATGTATTGGTGCTGGCCGATGCCTATGGCGCGCATCTTCCAGCACCCGGTTACGAGTTCGTACCGTTCTTCCCGCCGGATGGGCAGCATCGCGAGCGCGATCACATTAGCGACTGGCATCTGGCCCAGCAGGTCCAGCCAGGCTCGCTTGAGCTCAACGACTATGACTTTCAGCGGCCAAGCGCCCGCATCGACGTGCGGTCGCAAATACCGCAGCCACACAGCGCCGGCGACTATCCACTGTACGACTATCCCGGCACCTACGTGGACAGCGAGGACGGCGAGCACTATGCGCGCACGCGCATCGAGGCGATTCACAGCCTGCATGAACGGGTCGAACTGAGCGGCAATGCGCGTGGCCTGGGCGTCGGTCACGTATTCAGCCTGACTGGATTCAGCCGTCAGGACCAGAACCGCGAATACCTGATCGTCGGCTCGCGCTACCAGATTGCCCAAGAGCGTCTGGAAAGCGGCGCCCACTGCGCAGGCGCGCAGTTCGACAGCGCATTGACCTGCGTGGACGCGCAGCAGAGCTTCCGCCCGCTGCCCACCACCGCCCGCCCCATTGTCAAAGGGCCGCAGACAGCCGTGGTGGTCGGCCCCGTCGGTGAGGAGATCTGGACCGACCAATTTGGCCGGGTGAAGGTGCATTTCCATTGGGACCGTCACGACCAATCCAACGAAAACAGCTCGTGCTGGATTCGCGTGTCTCAAGCGTGGGCCGGTAAAAACTGGGGGTCGATGCAGATTCCGCGCATCGGGCAGGAAGTCATCGTCAGCTTTCTGGAAGGCGATCCCGACCGGCCGATCATTACCGGCCGCGTCTATAACGCCGAGCAGGCGGTGCCTTACGACCTGCCCGCCAACGCCACTCAAAGCGGCATGAAGAGCCGCTCGAGCAAAGGCGGCACGCCTGCCAACTTCAACGAAATCCGCATGGAAGACAAAAAAGGCGCCGAGCAACTGTACATCCACGCCGAGCGCAATCAGGACATCGTGGTCGAGGTGGATGAAAGCCATTGGGTGGGGCATGACCGTCGTAAAGGTGTCGCAAACAACGAATTGGTCACGATCGGTCAGGACAGAGTGCGCGCGGTCAAGCACGACGACGTTCTGCTGGTGGGCGCCCGCAAGGCTGACAGCGTCAGCTGCAGTTACCTGATCGAGGTGGGCGAAAACTTTCGTCTGGTCTGCGGCAGAAGTGTGCTGGAGCTCAATGCGAGTGGGCAGATCAACCTTACAGGCGTGCAGCTCAACGTAAACACCGAGGGCAGCGCCCAGATCAATACCGGCGGCCAGCTGCACTTGAACATCGGCGGCGGCCCCGGCGCCACGCCGGACGGCCAAGGCAACAAAAGCAGCATCGATGCCGCCGTCAACGCGATGTTTCCCGAGCCGAAACCCGGCCAATAAAACCCCAGCCTGAGAGAACCCGTCGCCATGACGTATCGCATCAACGAATTTCAGTTCGCCCTGCCCGACGCTGAGCTGCAGGACGCCTCGATCAACATCCTCACGTTCCCGAAGCTGGAGACGTCGTTGATCGTCAGCCGAAGCCTGCTGACTGACGAAGAGACCTTGCACAGCAATTTTGATGACCAGCTCAAGCGGCTGGCAAAACAAGTCGACAACCTGCGTCATCAGCCCGTTCAATTGATTCGGCTCGGCGCTGGGGAGGCAGTCGAAGCGCTGGAATTACGGAGCCAGTTCAACAAAGGCGCCGAGGATATCTTTCAGTATCAGTTGGCGCTGGTACTCCCCGGGACCCGCAAAATGCTCGCCCTGAGCTACGTCAAAACCCAGCCGTTGGGTGATGCCGAAGCTGTGCACTGGGCGCAGATCAAAGCGTCACTGCAATTCGACGCCGGCCAATGAGCGGTCAGGTTTCGTTCATGAGTGTCGCCGATGTCTGATGCGCTCTGGGCCGCCCGGGTCGGCGATGCGTTGTCACACACCTCAATGATGGCCGACGTATTCGGCGGGGTTCTTGAAGTATCTGCGAACATCGCCATTGGTGCAGTGGCCACGGCTGCAGTCGTTGCAGCGACCGGTCTCACGATTGCCACAGGCGGCATCGGCGCTTGCGTGCTAGGTGCCGTGGTCGGCCTGGTTGTCGGCGTGGCAATGAGCAAAACCGGGGCAGATAAAGGTTTGGGGTCGTTATGCGAGGACATCGGTAACGGGCTGTTCCCGGCCACGGTTCAGGCCAACATTTCTACCGGCTCCAGCGACACCTTCATCAACGGACTGCCTGCGGCGAGGGCGGCGGGTAGCGTACCGTTCACACCGGCGGCCGCGGGCTCGTCTGGCAGCTCGGAAACCGATGGTCTTGCGGCAACGCCCGAAGACGAATCAGGCTTTCTCGACATGGCCATGGGTTTCTTCTCGCAGATGTGGCGTCCCACCGTTGCGACACCCGGGCCGGGCGTCGCGCCCAAGCCGCTGGACCTGCTCCTTTGCACCCGCCATCCACCAATGCCGCCGCAAATGCTCGCTGAAGGTTCGGCCAAGGTCACCATCAACGGTCAGCCCGCCGTGCGCAGCGGCGACCGCAGCACGTGCGATGCCACGGTCGTGTCGTCGGGGCTGATCTCTCCCAATGTGCGCATTGGTGGCGGCAAGGTCGTGGTGCGCGAAATCCGCAGCGGCAAGACGCCCGGCGTCGGTCTGGCGGTCACCGCGCTGATGATGCTCAAGGGCCGCAGGGGCACGTTTCAGAGCAATCTGCCCTGCATGCTGCTTGGCGGTGTAAACGCCTTCGCCGTCAGTTCGGCGATGGGGGCGTTGACCCACGCCATCGCTGGCTCGCCAAATCCGGTCCACGCAGCGACCGGCGCCAAGGTCCTGGGCGGTGCCGAGGAGCTGGATTTCGTGCTGCCAGGTACTCTGCCCATCGACTGGCAGCGCTTTTACAACAGCCGCGATGAACGCCGAAACGGGATGTTCGGCACTGGCTGGAGCGTCGCCTACGAAGTCAACGTGCGTATCGACGTTCATCCAGACGGCGGTGAGCGCCTGCTCTACATCGATGAGCAAGCTCGGTCCATCGACATGGGCTCTGTCCCGCCGGGCGGCGCTGTCTTCAGCGCAGGCGAGGGGCTTGCGGTGCGGCGGCATGACGACGGGCAGTTGCTGATCGAAAGTCAGGACGGGATATATCGGCTGTTCGAGCCCGCACCAGGCGACGCCACGTACCTGCGCCTCACCCAGTTAGGCGATCGCAACGACAACCGTATTTATCTGAACTACGACAGTGATGGAAGGCTGATTGAGCTGCGAGATACGTTCGACCTGCTTCGCGTATCGCTGGTGTATTCCGGACAGTGGCCGAGTCGGGTCGAGCGCATCGTACGCACGCTCGACGACCAGACCCGCCAGCTTCTGGCGAGCTATGCCTACGATGCATGCGGTGATCTGGCTGAGGTTCGTGATGCGCTGGGCGCCGTGCAGCGGCACTTTGTCTATGATCCCGGCGGGCGCATGGTTGAGCATCGGTTGCCGACGGGCCTGCGCTGTTTTTATGAATGGGCGCTGCTCGATGGGCTTGAGTGGCGGGTGATTCGCCACTGGACCGACGAGGGTGACGAATACCACTTTGATTATGACCTGAACGCTGGCAGCACGCGGATCACCGACAGCCTGCATCGATGCAGCACTCGCCTGTGGAACAGTCAGCACCAGATCACCGAATACGCAGACACGCTGGGCCAGACCTGGCGGTTTATCTGGAATGACGAGCGGCAGTTGCTCTCGGCCGTCGATCCACACGACGGAGAATGGCGATACAGCTATGACGACGCAGGCAATCTCATCGGGACTCAAGACCCATTGGGTCGCCAGGATGCGACCGTCTGGCTGGAGCATTGGTCGCTGCCGAGAGTGGCAACGAACGCCGCGGGCAACAGCTGGCACTACCATTACGATTCGCGGGGGAACTGCACCCGGGAAACCGATCCCCTGGGCCACGTCACGCGCTATCGCTACGACGAGCGCGGTCAGGTGGTCGAGATCGTTGATGCCATCGGCAAACGCAAGCAACTGCGTTGGAATGATTTCGGTCAGTTGACCGAACACGTGGATTGCTCAGGCTATTCCACATCCTTCAACTACGACTCGCGCGGCTACTTGCAAGGCATCACCGACGCGCTGGGCGAGTGCACGACGTTTGAGCATGACGCACAGGGACGTCTCTTGCGCAGCCACCTTGCAGATGGTCGGGTCGAGCACTACCTGCGCGATGCCAGTGGGTTGCTCACCGGCTATACCGATCCAGCTGGCCACACCACGCGTTATGAGTACGACCGTCGCGGCCAGGTGCGCCAGCGTCTCGATGCGCACAATCGCCGGGTGCGTTTCAGTTATGACGCCTATGGCCGACTGCACGCCCTGAGTAATGAAAATGGTGAAAGCTATCGCTTCGCCTGGGACGCCGGCGATCGACTGGTCGCGCAACAGGATCTGGACGGCAGCCAGCGCCACTACAGCTACGACGGTCTGAACAATCCGGTTCGGGTCGAGCACCTGCCTGCGCCTGATGATGACCCGCGGATGCCCGCATCGATTGTTCATTCGGTGGAGCGTGACCCAGTAGGTCGGCTCACCGCCAAGATTACCGCCGATGGCCGCACCGAATACCGTTACAACGCGCTGGATCAGCTTATCGAGGTCACTTTTACCGATGTGCAGAACGGTCAGCAGTGTCTTGGCTTCGATTACGATGCGGCGGGTCGCCTGCGGGGTGAGCGAAGCGCCGGAGGATCGTTACAGCATCACTACGACGAACTGGGCAATCTGATTCAAACGCACTTGCCCGATGGCCGTTGGCTCAATCGGCTGCACTACGGCAGTGGTCATCTGCACCAGATCAACCTCGACGGACAGGTCATCAGCGATTTCGAGCGCGATCGTCTGCATCGCGAGGTGCTGCGCAGTCAGGGGCAGATCACGACGCGCAGCCAATACGATCGCTGCGGGCGTTTGCGCGCAAGAATGCGTCGCCCGACTCATCAACCGCCGCAACTGCCTGCGCAATCCAGCCAAGAGTTTCAATACGATCCGTGCGACAACCTGACCGGTCGGCTGTATCGAAGCCGCCCTCAGGATCGCCGAACGCTGCTGCACTACGATGCGACAAGCCGAATCATCGCCAGTCAGGACAGTATTCGGGGGGACAATGAAACCTTTGCCTACGACGCTGCGGCCAACCTGCTCGATGGTTCGCATCCAGAGGCGGGCCTGATACGTCATAACCGATTGCTGACCTATCAGGACAAGCGCTATCGCTACGACGGCTTCGGGCGGCTGATCGAAAAACGCAGCATGCGTCACGGTATCCAACGCTTCGCATACGACGCAGAAAGCCGACTGATCGAGGTGCACAACCCGAACGGCCATGTCGTGCGCATGAGCTACGACCCACTGGGTCGGCGCATCGGCAAAAGCGAATACAACGGGCGTGGGCAGCGGCTCGGCGAAACTCGTTTTATGTGGGATCGCCTGCGTCTGCTGCACGAACAGCGCAACAGCCTGAGCAGCCTGTACGTCTATGCAGACGGCAGCCACGAACCCCTCGCCCGTATCGACGGCAGCGGCGCCCTGCAAACGATTCGCTACTACCACAACGACCTGAACGGCTTGCCCGAACAACTCACCGAAACCGACGGCCGCACCGTGTGGCAAGCGCGCTATCACGTCTGGGGCAACACCTGCGAAGAAACCCGCGAGCCGTACTTCATCGAGGAGCAAAACCTAAGGTTCCAGGGCCAATACCTTGATCGCGAGACCGGACTGCACTACAACACCTTCAGGTTCTACGATCCAGATATCGGACGCTTCACCACGCCGGATCCGATCGGGTTGCTGGGCGGACTGAATTTATATCAGTACGCGCCGAATCCGGTTGGGTGGGTGGATCCTTGGGGGTTAGCCGCTTGTGGCAAAAACATAGACGCGCTACGCAATGGACCTCAGAAGACAACGGTGAGTGTGAAAACTAAAGGTGAAGCTCACGAACTTGTGATGGAAGCGTTTCCTGACGCTCAGAAAGTCCGTGGCATTGGTTCACAAGATGCGGCGGGTATTAGAAAGAAATTCAAAATGGAGCAGTTCAAGAAGAAAGACGGCAAGGTCCGCTACAGGAAGGACTACCCAATCGACAGAGCGACCGGACGTGTATTTGGTCATGACGATCCAAAAGGAACAGGACACGGCGAACTCCCACATATAAACATCAAACGTGCGGACGGAACGATGGTCCGCATCGACATAACTAGCTGAGGCCCCTCAATGGACAACCTGATCAATGCTCTCAATTCAGGAAAGCGACGTGGGTACGACGAGATCCGCACAAGCGAATCGACCCAATATCTTTACCAATATGCAATTAAAAAAGAGAAAGACGCTTACATCACCTATTTTATGAAAATAGAAGAATCCAAGCTGGATGTTTTTGAAGACTATGCAGAAGAAGTAATGACGACATTCACCGAATTACGAGATGCGTTGCAATACCTGCGAAGGGTAGGCGCAGAAATTGAAAAACTCGGCCCCATCAAAGGGACTTTACCTTTCTGATTTCGGTAATTTAACTGCACAGCCCCCCGAAGTCCGAACTCAGTGCATGGACTAGAGTTATGAAAAAGCGCCTTGTACGCTCAAGTTCAAATTTGGAGAAAGCGCTAGCGGACGAGGTGAGCGCTCACTGGTACACGCTGCTAGTTGACAATGGTGAGTCAGCGCCTGGCACCAGAAACCCTTGGAATCAGGACGTGGCTGAGCTGGAAAAAACGGTGTACTTGGCGGACGACTGCGTGATCACGATACGTCCGGCTCGATATGCGTTATCAGAGGGTGCTTACGCCGATTATGAAAAAGATCGTTATTTTTTAGAGATCTCGAATCAAGACAGCTCCATGGTACTCAATTCGGCGCGTGTCTATGCCTGGGAGGAAGTGACGACGTTGGCTTCTTTTTTCAAAGGAATCTCTTTCACCGCCGCGAGTCGAGTCTGGAAGGTAAAAAAGCTCTGACACATCAGGTTTTTTCTTTGGCTGACGCCCCCGACTAACCCGGAATGCAGGGCCTCGTTGAACCTAGCCTTAAGCCAACGCGGCTCAATATCCCGCATCCGGGGAACGATTGGGCGGCGGGGAGGTTCACACTTCTTGTCTTTGAACCGTCTTCCAAGCGAGCTCCCTGTATGGAACACGTCCTCCCGGACGCCTGGCTGAACGCTCTGCCGTTGCCATGGCTGAACACACTTATCGCCGCGACCGCCGCTGTCTGCATCGCCCTGTTGGGGCGCTGGTTCGCACTGGTGGTACTTCGACGATTCGCCAATTCCTTCGTTTTTGCGCAGCAACTGATACTGCGCGCCGAGCCGCCCAGTTTGTGGCTGATCCCGTTATTGGCACTGCAAACCGTCTGGACTTCCGCGCCGGATGATCTGATGTTGATCAACGGCGTCAGGCATCTCAACGGGATGCTGGTGGTGGCAGGCTTTACCTGGCTGGCGCTCAGTTGCGTGAGAGCGATCGGCGAGGCCGTGGCGATCCGCAATCCGTTGGATATCGAGGACAATCTCCAGGCCAGACGCATTCAGACGCAGGTGCGCGTTCTGGTTCGCTGCCTGAACGTGCTGGTGCTGCTGTTCGGGACGGGCTTGATCCTGATGAGCTTTCCGCCGGTCAGGCAGATCGGTACGAGTCTGCTGGCGTCTGCGGGGCTGGCGGGACTGGCAGCGGGCTTCGCCGCCAAGCCGGTGCTGGGTAACCTGATTGCCGGGCTGCAGATTGCGATCTCTCAACCGATTCGGCTGGACGACGTGGTCATCGTGGAGGGCGAGTGGGGTCGGATCGAGGAGATCAGCGGCACGTACGTGGTGGTGAAAATCTGGGACGAGCGCCGGATGGTGATCCCGTTGCAGTACTTCATCGAAAAGCCCTTCCAGAACTGGACGCGCAGCACATCGAGCCTGATTGGTTCGGTCTTCTTATGGGTCGATTACGCACTGCCGCTGGAAGAGTTGCGTGAAGAAACGGAGCGCATCTGCAGGGATATTCCGCATCTGTGGGACGGGCGCGTGTGCGTGTTGCAGGTCACGGACACCACCGCCAAAGCCATGCAGCTGCGGGTGCTGCTGAGTTCGGCCGATTCGTCGCGCAGTTGGGACGCCCGCTGCCACATGCGCGAGCGGCTGATCAGCTTTGTCGCCAAGCAATACCCGCAATATCTGCCGCAGCTGCGCGCCGAGATGTCATCGCGTACGGTTCAGCCCGAACGAGAAGGACACGAAACGCCAACCGAGATTGCCCGTCAGCCCCCGGTTTGAGCAGCTTCAAGGCGCGTGACGCGCTTGATGTGAGATGTTCAGCGGGGCGCCGAGTCGGTGCCCCGCTTGAACTCACTGCCCCTGATTGAACATCACGAACTTGCCCATCATCGCCGCTGCGAACTGCTGGGCGGTCATTTTGATGCCGTTGAAATCCACCATGTCATCGGCGTAATGCAGGTTGGAGACGATGTTGTCGCCCTCGACGTTGCCCACCTGCAGCATCACAGCCATGCCACCTACGGATTCGGCGGCGCCCTGGGCTTGCTGGGCAATCGCCGCGGGATCGGTCAGGCCCGCCGATTTTGCCTGCAACGCTGCCAGGTCCCGGATCATCGGCTTGGAGACCACCAGTCGCGCGTCCAGGCGGGTCAGCAACTGCTTGAGCAAGGCGGCGCCCGGCTGGTCGAGAGAACTCGGATTGCCCAGGTCCATCGACAGGTTGAAATGGCTCTCGCCGCTGGCAGTCTTAAGGGAGAACTTTTCCAGCTCGATGTGTGGCTTGGCGGTCAGCAGCTTGCCGATCTCAGCTTGAATCTGAGCCTGATCCGCTGCGCTCAGATGCGGCGTATAGGACTGGCCTGTCGCTGCGGCCGCCTGTGCCTGTGGCTGGATTTTTTCCTGGTACAGCTGGAACAGCGACTTGGTCGCGGCGATATCGAAATTGGCAAACTTCCAGAGCATCTGCGAGGAGCCAATGCTCTGCCCGTCGAAGCTGATATTGCCGACGTCGTAACTGACCTGCGCGTTGAGGTTGCCTTCCACTTCCTGCAGCAGGCTGGTGTTGACGAAGTCTTTGAATTCGATTGCAGGCTGACCGGCGGCCTGGAATGTAAACGCGCCCACTCTGGCGTCGCTGTGGCCCAAGTAGAAGCCAGACTGGCCCTTTGTGCCGCCGGTGTTGAACGTGAAGTCTTTCATCGACAGCTTGACCGGCCCCTCTTCGGACGTCGCGGTGACATCCAGGCTGCCCAGCAGACCGTTGGCTTCGAGCTTCTCGCCGTTGCCGCTGGCTGAGGCGTTGAGGGTCAGCCCGGAGAACTTGAAATCTCCTTCCTGATTGCTGAATTCGAATGGCAGAAAGTCGATGCGGCCCAAGCCAGCGCGATCGTAGCCCATGCTGAAGTGGCCCGTCAGCGGCGACTGGTCATGGGTCATGGCGAACCATTTCTCGGCGTAGATGTTCTTTTCCAGCTGCATGTTGCTGGCCGCCATGACCGGCACCAGTTGCAACGACTTCACCCGGCTCCACGGCAGCGGGCCATGCTCGATGTTGTCCACGAACAACAGTTCCACGGGTTGATCGTCAGTAAGCTGATGGTCGCGGAACGTCAGTTTGTAATGGGCGGTGCTGGTGAAAAAATGGCGATCCAGTGACAGCAATTCGATGCTCGCGCTGGCTTCCTGGCCAACGAGCGCGGCCTGCATCTGCTGGTTACCTTGCTGAACGACATCACCCAGCACGCCTTCAAGACGAACTCCCGTATACCAGGCACCGGCGGTGACCAGAGCGCCTGCAACCACGATGACGCCTACGGCAATGTTGACTGATTTTTTCATGTGTCGACTCGAAGATGTCCGTTCTTGAAGAGGGGTCGTGTCTTCCGTGACCCCGCAGGGTTTCAGCGCATCGGTGCGCGCGCCGGGCAGCATTTCTGGCTGCCGAGAGCCCGCGAGATTAGCACTTGATGAGGACGTTTTGCAGCCGCGATGAACGGGAGTCGCCCCTAGCCACAGCGTTCCTCGAAACGTTAGGCTGAACGTCAATTTGCAAACGGGATCGATGAGATGAGCGATGCGCAAAAGCCCAAGGGACCGATCAAAGCGGTGATCTTCGACATGGATGGCCTGTTGCTGGACACCGAAGGCATCTACACCGAGGTGACCAACACCATCGCCAACTGGCACGGGAAGACCTTCGACTGGGCGGTGAAGCAGCATTCCATCGGTCGTGGCTCACAGGATTTTGCCGACTACGTGATCAGCGCTCTGGAATTGCCGATTTCCGCTGAGGAATTCCTGACCGTCCGCCAGCCGATGCTCGACGAGCGCTTTCCCCACGCGCAACCGATGCCTGGGGCCGAGGCTCTGGTGCGGCATCTGGCTGAGCACAATATTCCGATTGCCGTGGGCACCAGCTCCTCGCTTCATTACTTCAATGTGAAAACGAGCAATCATCGTCCGTGGTTCGAGCTGTTTCGGCATGTCGTGACGGCTGATCATCAGGACGTGACAGCTGCCAAACCTGCGCCGGATATCTTTCTCGTCGCCGCTCGCTTCCTGGGCGTGGACCCAAAAGACTGCCTGGTGTTCGAGGACTCGCCTTTCGGCGTGACAGCCGCGAAGACCGCAGGCATGTATGCGGTGGCCGTTCCGGATTCGCATATGCCCGTCGAGCAGTATGCCCATGCCGACCTGATCCTGGATTCACTGGCGCAATTCCCGCTGGAAGACTGGGGCCTGCCGGGTTACCGCGACTGATTCTGCCAGCTGTGTGAAAACGCCAGCAGCACACAGATTGTGAATGCGCTCGCAACGCGGCTGTTCGGTCATTGAATTGCTTGAACAGCCGTCTTGCGGACGATATCGCCTGCGCAGAATGAAATTGCCAGCGCTCTCGTGTCGACTATAGAATGCGATCAATTCTTAATTACATCCGGCAAGGATGCCCGGTATGTTCTAGTGGTCCCTATGTCGTCAATCGATCGATCGCTCAATCTGCATGTCCAGAACCTGTATTGCGAACACCATGGCTGGCTACAGCGCTGGCTGGATCGCAAGCTGGGCAATCGCTGCGATGCAGCCGATCTGGCCCATGACACGTTCATCCGCCTGCTCACCCGACAAAGCCCAGCCAACCTGGGCGCGGAGCCGCGTGCGCTGCTGACGCACATCGCCAAGGGCCTGGTGATCGATCGCTGGCGCCGACAAGATGTCGAGCGCGCGTATCTGGAGACCATTGCCCACCTGCCTGAGCCTGAAGTGCCGTCGCCGGAAACCCGCTGGCTGATTCTCGAAGCGCTGTATCGCATCGACGCCATGCTGCGTGAAATGCCGGAAAAGACACGTCAGGCGTTCTTGATGTCGCAGATCGACGGCATGACCTATGCGCAGATCGCCAGCGAACTCAACGTGTCCCTGATCACGGTCAAGCGCTACATGCGCGACGCATTCCTCGCCTGCCTGAGCGTGGCGTGATGAATCATCCTATCGATCCGCAGATCCTGGGCGAAGCCGCTGACTGGCTGGTGCAGCTGCAATCCGGCGCCGCGACTGAAGAAGACCACCGCGCCGTAGCGCTTTGGCGCGGACGCAGCGCTCAACATGCTCAGGCCTGGCAGCGGGCAGAAGCCATCATCGGCGACTTCCGCGCGGTGCCAGGCTCGATTGCCAGCGATACGATCAAACGCATTGGCCGCAATAAAAGCATCGGTAGACGTCAGGCGCTCAACCGCATCGGCCTGTTTCTGCTGGCGGGCCCAGCGATCTGGCTGGCGCAGCGCGAGCTGCCGTGGCAGGAATGGATGGCCGATCAGCACACCGCCATCGGCGAGCAGAAAAACCTGACGTTGCCGGATGGCACGCAAATGCTGATCAACACTGGCAGCTCACTGAACATCGCTTTCAACGCCAATGAGCGACGCATCAAATTGCTCACCGGCGAAGTGCTGATTACCACAGCAAAGGACCCGTCGCCGACCTATCGCCCTCTCATCGTTCAGACGCGGCACGGCACGGCCCGGGCGCTGGGCACGCGTTTCAGCGTGCGCGTCGAGGATCAGATGAGTCGCCTGGCGGTGGTGGAAGGCGCAGTGGAAATGCGGCCAGTCAGCGGCGGTCAGGCGGTGATCGTCAAGGCAGGCGAGCAAAGCGCGTTCGGTTCTGTCAGCGCCTATCCCGTGCAGCCGCTGGATAGGGCGAGCATGACGTGGGAGAACGGCATGATGGTCGCCACAAACATGCGCCTGGCGGACTTGCTGACGGAGCTGGGTCGCTATCGCCCGGGTGTCTTGCGCTGTCACGATTCGGTGGCGGATCTGAGGGTTTCCGGTGCATTTTCGCTGCGCGATACCGACGCCAGCCTGCGCCTGTTGCAGCAAACGATGCCGATCAACGTCAGCAGCCTGACACGGTATTGGGTGGCGGTTGAGCCGCGCGGCTGAACCGGTCGTCACGACTGACAAGCCCCGGATTGGCTGCATACCAAAAAATATCGACTTTCGCTGATACCTTTTTCCCTGTCGTTCGGTGTGCAAGAGACCCCCACACTTTCTTTGCGTCGACAGGATTGCCGAATGACTTTCAGGCCGCACCATCACTCTCCAAGAATGAGTCCTACTCGCTTTAAGGTTAAGGCACTGAGTCTGGCCGTGGTCCTGACGGCGTTGCTGCCGACCCATAGCGTGATGGCGGCAGAGGCTGCACAAACCAGCGGGGTGCGCAATTATTCCATCGCGCCCGGTCCGCTGGGCAATGTGCTTGCGCAATTCGCCGCGATGTCCGGCGTACCGCTGTCGTTCGATGCCAAGTTGCTCAATGACCACAACAGCGCTGGCTTGCAGGGCGAATACACCGTGCAATCTGGCTTTGCACAGCTGCTCAACGGCAGCGGATTCTCACTCATCAGCACCGGCGCCAATGGCTACACGGTCGCTCCGCAAGTCAACGTTGGCGACGCTGTGCAACTGGGCGTGACGACTGTCGACGGTGAATTGGGTGCTCAGGCGGATACTTACGCTGGCGGCCAGGTCGCGCGCTCGGCTCGGCTCGGCGTACTGGGCAATCAGGACATCAAAGATGTGCCTTTCAGCGTGGTCAGCTACACCTCCAAGACCATCGCTGATCAGCAGGCCAGAACGCTGGGCGACGTATTGCTCAACGACGCCTCGGTGCGTCAGTCGGCAGGCTTCGGCAACTTCTCTCAGGTCTTCACGATTCGCGGCTTGCCGCTGCAGACGGACGACATTGCTTTCAACGGCATGTACGGCCTGCTTCCGCGCCAGATCATCACCACTGAGGCGGTCGAGCGCGTCGAGCTGTTCAAGGGTCCGAACGCCTTCGTAAACGGTGTTGCCCCGCAAGGCAGCGGCATCGGAGGCAGCGTCAACATCGTGCCCAAGCGCGCCGAAGACAAGCCGACCCGCAGCGTGACGCTGGACTACACCGGCGACAGTCAGGTGGGTGGCCACCTGGACCTGGGCACGCGGTTCGGTGAAGACAACCGTTTCGGCGCCCGCGTGAACCTCGCCCAGCATGGCGGCGAGACAGCGATTGATGACGAAACCAAACGTTCGCAGTTGATTGCTGTGGCACTGGACTACCGAGGCGAGCGGCTGCGTCTGTCCACCGATTTCGGCTACCAGAAAGAGCGCATCAATCAGGGCCGCTCGGTGGTTTATCCCAACGGCACGGCCGTACCGCACGCGCCTTCCGCCAAGGACAATTACGCTCAAGACTGGACGTGGTCGCAGCTGGAAGACACCTACGGCATGGTCAACGGTGAATACGACCTGAACGACTATTGGACGGCTTACGCAGGCGCTGGAGCGAAACATACCCGTGAGAACGGCGAATACTCGTCCCTGTATGTCAGCGACAAGTCCGGCACGGCCAAGACCGGTTTCCTTTACTCTCCTCACGACGAGGACAACAAGAGCGCCATTGCCGGGTTGAACGGTCACTTCAATACAGGTCCGGTTACCCACCAGATGAACTTTGGCCTGTCAGGCATCTGGGGCGAGCAACGTTCCTCGTTCGAGGCGATTCTGCAGGCCAATCGTCCGCCGAATAATATTTATGATCCCGTGCAGCTTCCCCGGCCGACCAACACCTACTTTGGCAGCGACATTCATGATCCGCGGATCGTCGGTAAAAACCGCATAAAGAGCGCTGCCGTGTCCGATACGCTGGGGTTCATCGATGATCGGGTGCTGCTGACCGTGGGTGTGCGTCGGCAGACGATGGAAATCGACTCGTGGAACACGTCGTCCGGGGCGCGTAATCCGTCCTTCGACAAATCCATCACCACCCCGGTGTATGGATTGGTGGTCAAGCCTTGGGAAAATGTGTCGTTCTACGCCAACCGCATTGAGGGCCTGGCCCAGGGGCCAACGTCGCCCGCCAGCGCCGCGAATCCCAACGAGGTGTTTCCGCCAAAGCGCAGCAAACAGGTTGAAGCGGGCGTGAAGTTTGATGGGGACACTTACGGTGCAACGCTGGGCGTGTACCGCATCGAGCAGCCCAACAGCTCGACCAGCCGCAGCAATGTATTCAGCGTCGACGGCGAACAAGTCAACAAAGGCGTCGAGATGAACGTCTTCGGCGAGCCTGTCGACGGCTTGCGTCTGCTGGCCGGTGCAACCTTCATGCACACCGAACTCGACAAAACCAGCGGCGGTGCCACCGACGGCAATCGCGCGGCCGGCGTACCGCGCTTCCAGTACAACCTGGGCGCCGACTGGGATGTGCCGGGCATCGAAGGCGCGGCGTTGAGCGGGCGGATGCTGCGCACCGGCGGCGAGTACGTCAATGCCGACAACACCTTGAGCATCCCGTCCTGGACGCGGGTGGATCTCGGCGCGCGTTATGGCTTCAAGGCGGACGACAAATACATCACGCTGCGCGCCAACGTCGAGAACGTCGCGAACAAAGCGTATTGGGCCTCCGCATCGACCGCCAACAACTACCTGACCCAAGGTGAGCCGCGGACGTTGAAGGTGTCGGCGACCGTTGATTTCTAAGCCTTGAGCGCAAGTCCCGCAGCTCTCTGAGCGGGATTCCCGACGCGCTCCGGCTTGCTTGCCGGCGTCGAGAATCCAGCGCAACCGGAGACCGTGCTCAGGGTGCGCGCGCACGCCATCAGCTTCAAACCAGCCGTTTCAGATCCACGCCAAGCGCCTGTGCGAAGGCTTTGACCAACGGGCTGCGCGGAGCGTTATGGCGCAGGATGAGGTTGAAAGGCGTGCTCAGGTGAATGAGATCAGGGCGCAACGCGCGCAACTGCCCATCGCGCACCAGTGGCTGGGCGTAGTGCTCGGGCAGAAAGCCGATGAACCGACCCGTCAGGATCAACATTGCGACGGCCTCCACCTGCGAGGCCGACGCGGACTGACTGTCGTGATTGACGAAACTGGCCTTGTCGCGATGGATCGCGTAGCGATGATTGACCACCTGACAGTGGCGCAGGCTGTCGATATCCAGCGTGCTGTCGTCGGCCTCGAACAGCGGGTGGCCCTGTGCGCAATAGGCGTGGGATGTTTCTTCATAGAGCTCGAAATAATCGAATTCTTCGCGGCGCTGATAAACCGGCACGATGCCAAGACTCAACCGCCCCTCGACCATGCCCCGCTCGATTTCATCGAGTTGCGACGCTTGCAGACGCAATCTTACTTTTGGCGCTTCGTCGTGCATTATTCTGAGCGCGTTAATTAACGATGAACTTTTATCGGACAGCGTATTGTCGATAACGCCAATACTCAGATCACCAATCAACTCGTTCTGCGCCGAACTTATCCGGTCTCTGAAACTGTCCACAGAGGCAAATAGTTCGATGGCCGCCTGATAGACGAGCTTGCCTTCCTCGGTGAGATGAAACCCTTCCCGGCCACGGGTGCAGAGGCGCATGCCAATGCGAATCTCAAGGTCGGAAATCTGCTTGCTGATCGCTGCCAGGCCCACGTTCAGCTCGTTCTGCGCAGCGCTGAATCCTCCCGCTTCAACCACCGCCTGGAACACCCGAAGCAGCTTGAAGTCCATCCCGCTCAGAGTAAGCGCAGGACGGTTTCCCGGTCTGGATGGCAAGTTTCCAGAAGTGGAAAGTGGAGTTTCCATAATGCTTATTTACCTCGCCCGTTATATTCAACAGGCTTTGCCCCACAACAAAAACATGCCCGATAGATAATAAAGAACACAGAAAATGGCGATTGGCAACCATCCGCTCGACGCCCTGCTCAGTGAACCGGGCCTTACTCTAACGATAATAAACCTGACACTTCGATCAGGACTCGCAACGCTCAACTGCCCTGGATCCTCAGCGAATGCCCCGCCTCAGGTGCGTGTTCACGCCGCCCCTTGATGCCCGGACCTCGCCTTCGCTGCGGATGATCATGCGCGGCCTGCACACAGCTTCGGAGACTCACCATGAACCAGAACCAGGCGGAACGTTTGCAAGCCGAACGCAAGAAGACTGAAAACGAGTTCGACATCACTCAATACGAGCACGTCCCGCGTCGCTATTACGGACGGATTTTCTTTGCCACGCTGATCGTCGTTGCCTTGGCCGGACTGGCCCGCGCCTTCGCCAACGGGCAGATCGAGTGGGCCTATATCGGCCAATTCCTCACCTCACAGGCGATTCTGTGGGGGCTGCTCAACACCATCATCATGTCCATTCTGGCGATGATCCTCGGCGTGGTGATCGGCGTGATCACTGCGATCATGCGCATGTCGGCCAATCCTATCCTGCGCTACGTGGCGATTACCTACACCTGGCTGTTTCGCGGCACACCGCTGATCCTGCAACTGTTGCTGTGGTTCAACCTGGCGCTGATCTTCCCGGTGATGGGTATTCCTGGCGTGTTTCAGCTCGACACCGTGAGCCTGATGACGCCCTTCGTCGCGGCCCTGCTGGGGCTGAGCATCAACCAGGGAGCCTACACCGCCGAAGTCGTGCGAGCCGGGCTTTTGTCGGTGGACACCGGTCAGTACGAGGCTGCCAAGTCGATCGGCATGCCACGCCTGCAAGCGCTGCGCAGGGTGATTCTGCCCCAGGCCATGCGGGTGATCATTCCGCCGGTGGGCAACGAATTCATCAGCATGGTCAAGATGACCAGTCTGGCAAGCGTGATCCAGTATTCCGAATTGCTGCACAACGCGCAGAACATCTATTACGCCAACGCCCGGGTCATGGAGCTGCTGATCGTCGCAGGGATCTGGTACCTGGCCGTGGTCACGGTGCTGTCGTTCGGCCAAAGCCGTCTGGAGCTGCGTTTTGCGCGCGGCGCCGGCAAGCGTTCGTAAGTCAGGCCCAGGAGCTGCCCCATGAACAAAAGTCACATGAGAAGCATCGTCAAAGCTGTCGGCCTGAACAAATACTACGACCAGTTCCACGCCCTCAAAGACGTCAGCATCGAGGTCGAGCAAGGCGAAGTGCTGTGCATCATCGGCCCCTCGGGATCGGGCAAGAGCACGTTGCTGCGCTGCGTCAATCAGTTGGAAAAGATCGATAAGGGCGGCCTGTGGGTCGACGGCGAGCTGGTCGGCTATCGCATCGTCGGCAACAAGCTGCATGAACTGACCGACGCACAGATCGCGCGCCAGCGTCTGAGCACCGGCATGGTGTTTCAGCGCTTCAACCTGTTTCCGCACATGACGGCATTACAGAACGTCGTCGAAGGGCCGATTCAGGTGCTCAAACGATCGCCCAAGGAAGCTCACGACGAGGCGGTCGAGTTGCTGGCTCGCGTCGGCCTGGCGGACAAGCGTCACTCGTATCCCGTCGAACTGTCCGGCGGCCAGCAGCAACGCGTCGCGATTGCCCGGGCGCTGGCGATGCGTCCCAAACTGATGCTGTTCGACGAACCCACTTCCGCCCTCGATCCAGAGTTGGTGGGCGAGGTGCTGTCGGTCATGCGCGACCTAGCACAGAGCGGCATGACGATGATCGTCGTGACCCATGAACTGGGCTTCGCCCGCGAAGTGTCCAATCGCATGGTGTTCATGGACGGCGGCCAGATTGTGGAGGCCGGAAGCCCCGAAGACATTCTAATAAGTCCACAAAACCCAAGAACCCAAAGCTTTATTTCTGCCGTTCGCACCTAAACCAGAACAAACGAGAACGACCATGAAAAAGATCATCATCCCCTCGCTGCTCCTCGGCCTGATGGCTTCCACCTCGGCATTCGCGCAAGTGCCGGCCAGCATCAAGGACAAAGGCGAAATCACCGCGGCTATCGTGCCGAACTACCCGCCGATGGATTTCAAGGACACCAGCACCAACACGCTGACCGGTCTGGACGTCGATCTGGGCAACGCCCTCGCCGAGCGCCTGGGCGTGAAAGTCACGTGGCAGGAAACCGCGTTCGAGCAGATGGTCAGCGGTCTGGTCACCAAGCGTTTCGACATCATTCTGTCGGGCATGACCGACACTGCCGAGCGTCAGAAGTCGGTAACCTTCATCGACTATTTCACCAGCGGCCCGCAGCTTTACACGCTGACCAAAAATACCGAGCTGAATCAGCCTGAAGACCTGTGTGGCAAGAAAGTCGGGACCAGCCGTCGCACCACATGGCCGGCGGAGATTGCCGCGTGGAGCAAGGAGAACTGCGAAGCGAAGGGCAAGCCAGCCATCGTCGTCAGCGGTTCGGAAGGTTCGGCCGACGCCCGCGCGCAGCTGCGTCAGGGTCGTCTGGATGCGGCCATGCAAGGCAGCGAAACCCTTCCGTACCTCATGTCTCAGGAGAAGGACACGTACAAGCCGCTCGGCGTGGCGATATCCAAACAGTTCACCGGGCTTGGCGTCAGCAAGTCCAATCCGGAACTGGCCAAAGCCATCGCCGAAGCGATGCAGTCAATGGTTGACGACGGCACCTACGGCAAGATCCTGAAGAAGTGGGATCTTGAGCACGGCGCCGTGAGCAAGATCGAGATGAATCAGGGCAAGTAAGCAACGGCGCGAGCCCACACGGACGATTTCGCACGACGATGCCGGTAGAAGCGCGCTTGCCCGCGATGGCGTGGTGTCATTTAACCCCTGCGTATCTGACCCATTGCGATCGTGAGCAGGCCTGCGCCTTCAAGGCCACGCCAGCCTCCAGGCCGCCGACAATCGGGCGAGCCGCTGAGGCATGCGTCGCCTGTCGTGCCAAGGTTTGGACAAGGACATAGGAACAACAGTGGCCACCTACTCCCTCGTCATTCGCCGGCTGATGGTCTGCTCGCTCACCATCGTCATGAGCCGGGCGATGACCAGCCCTCTGCTGACGCTGTTTCTCAGTACCCGGCTCGGCCTGAATCAGCAGGACGTCGGGCTGCTGATGGGCGTGGCGGTGTTCCTCGCGACGCTGCTCGGGCTGTATGGCGGCTACATCATTGATCGGCTCGAAAAGCGCAAACTGCTGATCCTCGCCATGCTCTCAAGCTCGGTCGGGTTCACGCTGCTGACCTTCGCCCACGATGTCTACCTCACCACATTGACGCTGGTCATTACTGAAACCGCTTCAGCGCTGTTTCTGATCGGCTCCAAAGCGATCATCAGCGAGAATTTGCCCATCGGCCAACGGGCCAAGGTGTTTTCGCTGCGATACACGCTCACCAATATCGGTTATGCGACAGGCCCGATGCTCGGCGTCGTGATCGCCGGGCAATTGCCGCTGGCACCGTTCTTGATCGCCAGCGCCATTGCATTCGTCAGCGTCTTTCTCATGATCGGCATCCCGCCCACCACGGGGAATCGAGAGAACCCGCCGCGCAGCTTCGTCGATACGCTCATCACGTTGAAAAACGATCGCACGCTGATTCTGTTCACCGGCGGCAGCTTGCTCAGCACGATTGTGCATGGGCGTTACACGCTCTATCTGTCGCAGTTCCTGCTGGTCACTCACACCCCGGAGCAGGCGCTCAAGATCCTCTCGGCGGTACTGGCCTGCAACGCAGTGACCGTCATCCTGATGCAGTATCAGATCGGTCGCTTCCTCAAGCGCGAGCAGTTGCCCTACTGGATCTGCCTGGGCACGGCGCTGTTCGCCATCGGCCTGATCGGCTTTAGCTTCGCCCACACGACGCTTGCCTGGTGCGTGGCAATGTTCGTGTTCACGCTGGGGGAAATGATCATCTACCCGGCCGAATATCTGTTTGTCGACACCATCGCGCCTGAGCATCTGCGCGGCAGCTATCTCGGCGCGCAAAACCTGGCCGCCTTCGGGGGCGCCATGAGCCCGGTCATTTGTGGTTACTTATTAATCAACGCGCCCGCGCCGACGATGTTTTATGTGCTCGCGTGCCTCACGGCGGTCGGCGGAACGCTGTGTTTTCTGGCGGGGCGCAACGCAAGGCCAGCGACTTACTTGTAGGAGCGCGGCGTCTCCAGGATCGGCGACAACGTCGTTGTAGAACAGATGCTCGCGGGACAAGCCACGCCCCTGCACGATCGGATCGGAGCAAAATTGTCACTTTTCAAATCCGTCACAAACAGGCGAGTATGTCCGGCCCAGAGCTGTCGGTCTGAATGGCCTTTACAAGACCTCTTGCGAGCCTGACCCAGACTGTCCTGATTTCCACTTCCTGACGAAAAGGATATCGAGCAATGAATCACCGCATTCTTGGCCAATCCGGCCTCAAGGTATCGACGCTGACGCTGGGCTCCATGATGTTCGGCGTGCAGACGAGCACTGAAGAATCCCTGCGCATCATCGACAAGGCATGGGATCAGGGCGTCAACTTCATCGACACGGCCAACGTCTATAACGCCGGACGCTCGGAAGAAATCGTCGGCGAAGCCATCGCCAAACGTCGCAGTGAATGGGTCTTGGCCACCAAGGTCGGCAGTAGCTCAGGCAACACGGCTCCCAACACCAGCGGGCTCAACCGCAAGCACATCTTCAACGAGATCGAGTCAAGCCTGCGCCGGCTCGATACCGATTACATCGACATTCATTACCTGCACAAGGAAGACCACAGCACGCCGTTGGAAGTGACCGTTTCGGCGATCGGCGACTTGATCCGCGAAGGCAAGATTCGCTACTGGGGCGTGTCCAACTTCCGTGGCTGGCGCATCGCCGAAGTGGTCAACGTCGCCCAGCGTCTGGGTGTCGACAAGCCGGTGATCAGCCAGCCGCTGTACAACATCGTCAACCGCCAGGCCGAGCTTGAGCAGATCACTGCCGCCAAGTTCTACGGTCTGGGCGTAGTGCCTTACAGCCCGCTGGCACGTGGCGTGCTCAGCGGCAAATATGCGCCCGACGTAACGCCCGACAGCAGCACCCGCGCCGGGCGTCAGGACAAGCGCATTCTGGAAACCGAATGGCGCCAGGAGTCGTTGCACATCGCGCAGAAACTACAGGCTTACACCAAAGACAAAGGCGTCGGTCTGGTCGAATTCGCCATCGCTTGGGTTCTGAACAATCAAGCAGTGACGTCGGCTATCGTCGGGCCACGCACCGAAGATCAATGGGACAGCTACACCAAGGCCCTGTCGGTGAACATCACGGCTGAGGACGAGGCGTTCATCGATTCGCTGGTGACACCGGGCCACGCCTCGACGCCAGGCTTCAATGACGTGCAGCACTTCGTCACCGGCCGATACGTGTAACCCGGCCACGCCTGACAGCCTGCGACTTACTGGCGGCAGCCCATTCCCAACCTGCCGCCGGTCCTGCCTGAACGCCTGCCACAACTTCTGCTCCCACTCATTCTTCCAGCTGGTCAAGGATCGACCAGAGGTACTCGCTGAAAGCCCACCAATCAAGCGAGAATACTGGCATCTGGCGATCATTGGCTTGCGATTCAATGACTTTGATGGGCTGTGCGTGCAAGCGTTGATAATCAACGCATTGGCGCCTGATTTCCGTCGCGCGATGGTTTTCCCGAGAGGAAACAACGCACGCACATGACTGCCAGAAAGCCTTGTAGAATGCCGCGCCCGACGGGCCAGTAAACCTGTTTCAAGGTTTGACAACGCTCGCTGAGGAATCTAGTGTTCTATTGGATCCAAAGCCTGATCAATGGAAGAAGAATTAGTCGATGCGCAGGACTGAGAAAGAACAATTTCTGCGGGAAACGCTGGGCGACGAACAGCCGCCTGCTCATCTGGCACGTGCTGTCATTGAGGAGAAGCTGCGCAGCGCAATTCTCGATGGCCGTCTTCCAGCGGGTATCGCGCTGCGTCAGCAAGAACTGGCGACGCTGTTCGGGGTCAGCCGCATGCCCGTGCGCGAAGCATTGCGCCAGCTCGAAGCGCAATCGCTGCTGCGGGTAGAAACCCACAAAGGTGCCGTGGTCGCACCGCTGATCAACGAAGACGCGACCGACGCCTACGCCCTGCGCATCCTGCTGGAGTCAGAGGCGTTGCGCCAATCGATTCCGTTGCTCACCGCAGAGGACATCGGCAAGGCTCGTGAGTACATCGAACAGCTCGAAACCGAAACCGACTACACGAAAATGGGCACGTTCAATCGCCTGTTTCACATGACGCTGTACTCGCGCGCTACGAATAAAAGGCTGCTCAAGCTCGTCGAAGACGGCTTGAACGAGGAGGAGCGTTTTCTGCGCTTCAATCTCAAGTACATGAATCTGGGCAAGTTGTCTCAGCATGACCACCTGGATCTGCTTCAGCTGGCTGAATCAGGCGATGTGGCTGCAACCGTCGACGCCCTGACTCATCACCTCAATCGCGGTGTGGAAGCGATCAACACCTATCTCAAAGACCGTCCAGCGGAAGTCGCCAGACCCGCCACGGCGTCAAGGAAGCGCGCCCTCGCTCAGTGAGGGTTCAACGGGAGTGAGCGGCGACTGCTTACCCTCCCTCTATCGCTCCCCTGCTTGCGGTCAGCCCGCCTGACCGCATGAGGCACGGGGATACCGAGCGCTGCTGGTCGGCGCTCGCGCCGAAGGACCCGGCCCCACTCAAAAAGCCTGCCCGGCAGGTTGGGGAAGCCTTGTGTACGCCGTAAAGAACAAATGGTTGATGGTCGTCAATTCCGGACAACCTGTCAGGACGCGCCTGATCTGCTTTCCCCGCGCCGGCGGCGATCCAGAGCAGTTTCGGGACTGGTCGAACAGCCTCGCCGATCACATCGAACTGGTCACACTGCGCCTGCCTGGACATGGCAGCCGTCGCAAGGAAACGCCCTACGATCAATGGGCGCCATTGATCGAGGACACTTTCCTAGCTCTGAAGCCCTATCTGAATGAGCCGCATGCGTTTTATGGGCAAAGCTTTGGCGCAAGGGTCGCCTATGAAATGGCGAGGCTGGCGCAGGCTCAATACCCGAACATGACGCGCCACCTCTTTATCGCCGGATGCCGCAGCCCGGACAGCCAGCAGCCGTCGCCCTATCTGCATACGCTGCCCAAGGATGATTTCATCCAGGCACTGATCAAACTCGGGCTGCTGCCGCAGACGACCCTTCAGGACAAACGGCTGATGGCATTGTTCGAGCCAATGGTGCGCAACGATCTGAAACTCGCGGAGCTTTGGTCCCGTTGCCCTGACGAGGACCTGGACATTCCGCTGACGGCCCTTTATGGCAGCGACGACAAGATCGACACCGCCGCCAGCATGATGAACTGGCGCAGCTTCACCCGTCGCGAGTTCGAGCTGATCGAGCTTCCCGGCACCAATGACTTCTTCAAATCCCAACGTAACCGGCTCCTTCACATCATCAATACCCACCTGGGATTGCTCAGCAACTGACAATTCCGGGCCGGCCTGCGACTGCAGCGGTTCACCCTCCTCCCTGGCAAGCCTCATGTCCAGGAGGCTCGCTTCCCCACATCCTGAATTTCCTGCTCAGTGATTTCTGCGCGCCGCCATGCGGCGCACTCTCGTCTTTCAGGCAAACTCGAGCGGTGGACCGGTCTGCAGTCGGTTTCCGCAAACGCGTTCGTCATGGAGCTGCGAAAAGGAGCAATGCATTGGGCGGGACGATGGAGGAAGCCCTTCACGTTGCCCAGACCAAAAAAAATCCCTAATCCGATTGTTCAGTAAAAGCGCAGCTCTGAACGAGGTATTCGTTCATTATTTCCATTCTGACTCTAATAAGTTGGAAGGGCGGCGCTCGACCCAATAAAACTTTTTATTAAAGTTTTATCAGCCCACTTCATGCGTGAATTAGGGTTATTAAAAAAAGTGTGAAAAAGTGTTTGCAGACTTATTTGAAAGTGCATTAACGTTTTCTCGTCGCCCTGCAAACCTGCGGACCTTTTATCCGGCCCCGCATACCGAAGAGCGCCAACACCTGTAAAACAAGGGCTTCCAAGCTGTAGTACCAACCATTCACGAAGTAAGCGTTCGCGGCCCCGGCTCGCCGAAAGTTTATGTTCAGTCAATCATGCCCCGTATTAACCGCATGACTCGAACATTGAATGACATGGCAAAAACAATGGCCGACGCGAGGCATATTTATACTATCAAGGACGTCAACATGAACGAACAAAAGCAACTTCTATCGCGCAAGAAATCGGAACTAAGCTCGCACCCGATATTTTCCGAAATCGATTCATTGGATGTTCTAAGACGGTTTATGGAGGCACACGTTTTCGCCGTCTGGGATTTCATGTCGCTGACCAAACGCTTGCAGCAGGAGCTCAGTTGCACGCAGTTGCCCTGGCTTCCACCCAAGGATCCGAAAGCCGCACGGCTGATCAACGAGATCGTGCTGGGCGAGGAGTCCGACGACCGACTGGATCATGGCCATTACAGTCATTTCGAGCTGTACCTGGACGCCATGCGAGAAGTCGGCGCCAGCACAGCACGGGTCGAGCGTTTCGTGGCGCTGCAACAAGAGGGCGTGCATTACGAAACGGCGCTGGACAGCGTGGGCGCCAACCGAGCGGCCTCCCGCTTCGTGAAGGACACGCTCGACATCGCACTCAACGCGCCTGCCCACAAAGTGGCGGCTGCTTTTCTGCATGGGCGCGAGAGCGTTATCCCACAGATGTTTCAGAGCATTCTCGACGACTGGGGCATTACCGCCAATCAGGCACCGACCTTTCGCTATTACCTGGAACGCCATATCGAGGTGGATTCCGAAGATCACGGCCCTGCCGCCGAGTCCCTGCTGGACCGGTTAGTGGACGGTGACGCGCAACGTGAGCTTGAGGTCTACGACGCCGCCATCACTGCAGTGGAAAGCCGCCTGGCCTTGTGGGACGCGCTGCGCGTGAGCATGCGCGAGCCGGCGCGGGAGGTCAGCGCATGACCCTCTCGCTGCGTCAGTTCCCTTCGTTCTCCACACAAGGATGACATCATGAAAGCCGAAGACTACCTGTCCTTCGTCGATGCCTGGGAAGGCCGTGCAACGATCCGCACTCGCCCGCGCCGCATCGTCGAAAATGATGAAAAACTCATCTACCCGCTGAGCCGCCAGCCGCTGGTGCTCAGCGAAACGTTCACCCGTGAATGCCCTCAACTGCGCGATTTCGCACTGGTTCAGAGCCTGTACAAGTTCATCAACGACGTGGTGATTTTCGAGACGGAAATCGTCGACAGAACTGCGCGCAGCATCGCCAAGGACAACTTCGCGATCCGTTTTCCATTCGCCTGCCGCTATGACGCGATGACAGTGGTGGTGGACGAGGACTATCACGCGCTGGTTGCCATGGACTTCATGCAGCAAACCATCGCACTGACCGGCATCCAGCCGATTCAGTTGCCGCTGGAGATCGAACTCAGCCGAGCCATTCCCGCAGCGCTCGATCTGGCGCCGGACCACTTGCGCAGCGCCGTGGAGCTGATCTGCGTTGCCATTGCCGAAAATACGGTGACCAATGATGTTGCCGCGTTCGCCAAGGACGACACGGTAAAGCAATCGATCAAAGGCCTGATGGCCGATCACTTGCTCGATGAGGGGCGCCACTCAGGCTTCTGGGCCCGGCTGGTCCGCATCTACTGGCACGCCGCGCCTGAGCAGGACAAGCAGACCATCGCGCAGATCATGCCGGTATTCATTGCTCAATATCTGACCAACGACATTCAAAAGTCCTTCGATTTCGTGCTGATCGACAGCTTGCCCATTGATGAGACGATCAAGCAGGCGCTGAAGGACGAAACCCAGGCGATGAGTTTCCCGATCAATCGCCATCACCCGTTGGTGGGCAACATCGTGCGGTTTTTCAGAACCAGCTCGATGCTTGAATCCGCTTGCGTGCAACACGCTCTGGCCGACTATCTGCCGGCAGGAGGCGTGCAATGAAACGCCTCGAGATCGTCCTCATTGGCCGCAGCCGCGCCATGGCCGAACTGAGCGAAGAACTGGATGCCCACGGGCATCTCATTCACCGGCTGAACGACACCCACCCACTGGAACAGACCGCGTTGCGCCAGGCTTCGATCGTTATCGAGGACGGCACCCTCGACGCTGCGGACGCCGTCATCAAAGCGATCGGGTCGGACGTTCATCTGGGACTGCGAGTCGGCGTGACAGCCGGTCTTCAACCCGGTCTGCCGTGTCTTGAGTTGCTGTGCTGGGCAGGTTCGGCAACCGCGCAACGATTGATCGTCCGCGAGCCTGTGGCGCCTCAATCGTCAGGCAACGGTCGCATGCTGGCCGACGCGGCCACGGCAATGCTGATTGAAACCGTGGCGTTATTGGTCAGCCGCTTTTCTCGGGATCCTGAACACTTCACCCGCCTGGCGCGCGTCGAGCCACCTCACAGTGAATGGCAGGAAAGTCTGCAACGGCTTGACCGGCTGGCATTCGAGCATCGCTCCAATCAGACCGCGCAGCCGCATTTGCTCAGCATTGCGCAGCAGCCTCTGGTCACGCGGCTGGACAACAGCTTCAGCCGTTTCGGCGGACGAATCGCGCTGACCGTCGACGGTGAGCGCATCAGCTATGACCGCTTGCGCGCGCACAGTATCGCGATCCAGAAGCGCATGCAGACGTTGATCACGTCGTCCGCTGGCGAACCGCCGGTGGTCGGGATCTGCCTGCCGAAATCTACCGCGCTGTTTGCGGGGATTCTGGCCATTCTCGGAAGCGGCGCCGTTTATCTGCCGCTCGATCCCAGCCAGCCGCTGCAGCGCCAGCAGTACATTCTGGACAACTCAGGGGCCTGCCTGCTGCTGCACGACGGGCAACATCCGCTGGCCGGTCAATGCCTGCCAGGGCTGGACATCAGTGACATCGATGCCACCCCGACGCCTCAGTCGCTGATGCAACGGCATCCGGAAAGCGACGCGCCTTGCATGGCGTTATACACCTCCGGCACAACGGGCCACCCGAAGGGGGTCATGCTCAGTCAGCGCAATCTCAGCCACTTCACGGCCTGGTACGCGGACTATGTCGGTCTGTCCGAGCACAGCCGCGTGCTGCAGTTCTCGACGCTGAGTTTCGACTCGTCGGTGATCGACATTTTCCCGACCCTGCTCAGCGGCGCCGAACTGGTAGTCGCCAGCGAAGACCAGCGCCGCGATCCGCTGCAATTGGTCGAGTTGCTGGATCAGCATCTCAGCCATGCGTTTCTGCCCCCCGCGCTACTGAGCATTCTGCCGACCGACCGGCCGCTCAAGCTTGAACACCTCTGCACCGGCGGCGATGTCTGCGAGCCATTTGTGATCGATCGTCTGGCCGCGCAGTGCCAATTCCACAACCTTTACGGTCCCACCGAGGCCACGGTGCTGATCACTGCCGGACAATTCCAGCCGGGCAGCAGTAACCGCAATCTGGGCCGTCCCATCGCCAACAGTCAGGTGCTGATCCTGGACGAGCAGCTGCAACCGGTTACCGATCACAGCTCGGGCGAGCTGTACATCGTCGGGCCTGGCGTGTGCCTGGGCTACATCCACAATCCAGCGCTGACCGAAGAGCGCTACGTGCAGATCGACGTGGGCGGCGAGCAGAGCCTGCGCGCTTATCGCACCGGCGACATCGGCAAATGGACAACCGAGGGGATCGAGCTGTCCGGGCGTCGGGACAATCAGGTGAAGATTCGCGGATTCCGGGTCGAGCCCGAGGAAATCGAGCATTGCCTGCGCGACAGTCAGCTGTATCGGCAGGTGGCCGTGGTGGTCGATGAACAGCGACGGATTCTGGCGTTTCTTGCGCAGCCGCACGGTGTCGAGCCGGACGCTGCACGCCCGCTGCTCAAGGCCCATGTCGAACGCCTCTTGCCTGACTACATGCGTCCTGCGGCTTATACGGAGCTGGCGAAAATGCCGTTTGCCAACAACGGCAAGATCGATCGTAAAGCGCTTTTGCAGTTACCGGTCAACATGCTCGAGCGAGCGCCGCTTCGTCAGCCTGAAAACGAGAATGAGCGGCTGTTGTTGACGCTCTGGGCAGATCTGCTGGAACTGCCGCCCGGTGATATTTCAACCGACGAGAGCTTCTTCAACCTCGGTGGCCACTCGATCCTGCTCTCGCAAATGCTGCTCGGGATTCGTGAGCACTTCGGACGCAGCATTCCGATCAACCGCTTCATTGAAGCGCCGACCCTGGTGAATCTGGCGTCGCTGCTCGACAGCGATGGCTCGTCAGCGTGGACAGTCAGTCCGCAGGCCATCAAAGACGCCAACTCACCGGTCGAGATTGCCGTGTTGCCGGTCGACAGGCTGGGGGATGTTCACAAAGTCATCGTCACCGGGGCAAACGGTTTTCTGGGCGTTCACATCGTCGAAGCGTTGCTGGCGTGGGGCGCGACGGAAGTGGCGTGTCTGGTGCGCGAAAGCGGCGCAATGACGGCGCAGGATCGCTTCGTGCAATCCCTGCGCGAGAACCGCCTGGAGCATCTGGATTTGTCCCGGGTGCGCGTTTATGCGGCCGACATCACCCGCCCGCAGATGGGGCTCAGTGACGAAGTGTATGAACGACTGGATCGCGAATTCGGCGCGCTGGTCCACAACGCTGCCAACGTGAACCACGTGCAGGACTACGAGACGCTGGCCAGAGACAATGTTGCGCCCATCTTCGAGTGCCTTCGGCTGTGCGAGGGCCGCAGTAAAAAGGTGTTCAATTTCGTCTCGACCCTTTCAGCTTCCAGTGCCGTCGACAGCGCGGGCAATGTGCTGGAGGCACCGGCCGCCGAGACGCCGCCGATCTACATCAAAAATGGCTACAACCTTTCCAAATGGGTGGCCGAGCGGATTCTGCAACACGCTCGCGAGCAAGGCGCATGGGTGAACATCTACCGCCCCGGCAACATCGCTTTCAACAGCGTCACTGGCGTCTGTCAGCCACACAAGAACCGTTTGATGCTGATGCTCAAAGGCTCGATGCAACTGGGTCAGGTGCCGGAGTTCTCGATGACCTTCGACCTGATGCCGGTGGATTTCCTTGCCCGGTTCATCGGTTTCCACAGCAGCCGTTATCAGCCGACCCGCGCGGTGTTCAACCTGCATAACCCAGAACCTCTGAGCTGGAACAGCTACGTCAGCGCATTTCGAGAAGCCGGCAGTGAATTCGAGATGGTCAGCGTTGCGCACTGGCAGACGCAGTTGAACCGCGTCGATAGCCACAACGCGCTGTTTGGCGTGCTGGGTTTCTACCTCGACGGCTTTGAGGAGGACATCGGAGACATCTCGATGATCGCCTATCAGAACGCTGAGGCGGGCGTTCAGCGCATGGGCGAGCGCTATCCCCAGAAAACCCCGGCACTGCTGCGCAAGGGGTGCGATTACCTGAAAGAAATCGACTTCATCTGATCCTTCCACCGCAACACCTACTCACGCAATGGAGAACGACATGAACGCAATCAATACACCCAGCGACCTCAAGCCCGACACGCTCATCACCAACCCGAACGGCACGCCGGTGATTTCATCCGTGCAAGTGGCAGCGCCCGCCGCTGATGTGTGGAAGGTCGTTGGCGATTTCGGCGGTTTCGAGAAATTCATCCCGGCGCTGGCCAGCATCAGCGTGATCGGCGAAGGCGTTGGATCTGTACGTCACAAGATATTCAAAGAGGGTGGCCTGGAAGTGGTCGAGCAGCTGAACTCGCGCGACGACCGCGCGTTTTCGATGACCTGGACGACGATCCATAACAACCTGGGTGTCCGCCATCTCTGGGCGTCGATGACGGTCGTTCCCGTGGCAGACCACAGCTGCAAGGCGACCTGGACAATCATCGCCGAGCCTGCCGAGGGCAACCCTGCAAGCGCTGCTGAGTTCCAGAGCTTTTTGCAGGGTTTTGCTGATGACGCCATGGGCAACGTCAAAAAAATCTTTGAGTGATCAACCCGCTGGCTGATTGCCCCGCCCGGCTTCGCGCCGGGTGGGGCCTTGCCGTTTGGATAGACAGTTGCAAAATATGACGGCGCTTCCCACAATGCGACTAATTATCATTTGAATGGCGCTGGGACGGCGCAGCTTCATGCTTTCTCACGACGCAACGCTGCGCACTCTGTACAGCGATCACCACGGCTGGCTCAACGGCTGGCTGCGCAGCAAGCTCGGTAACGCCGCCGATGCGGCGGATCTGGCACAGGACACCTTCCTGCGTCTGCTCACTCGCAGCGAGCTACTCGAGCTGAAGACACCGCGTGCATTTTTGCGCACCGTCGCGCGCGGCCTTGTGATCGATCACTGGCGTCGGGAAGAACTGGAGCGCGCTTATCTCGAAGCGCTGGCCAACATTCCCGCGCACGAAACGCCGTCGCCCGAATCGCGCGAGCTGGTGTTCGAGCTGCTGGAAAGCATCGCCAGAATGCTCGACGGCCTCAAACCCAAGGTACGTCGTGCCTTTCTGCTGGCTCAGTGTGAAGGGCTGACACACCAACAAATCGCCGAACAGATGGGTATTTCACTACGTTCGGTCGAGCGCTACGTCGCCGATGCCCTGTACCACTGTTATCTGCTGCGTTACGCATCGTGAGTCGTGATCAATGAATCCTTCTCCCGCGCGGGATAATCGCCAGCCCTCTGCCGCCGTTGTTCGCCAGGCCATCGAATGGATGCTGCGCCTGAACAACCAGGCCGCGAGTGCCCGGGTGATTCAGCGCTGTGAACAGTGGCGCGGCGCGCATCCCGACCATGAATGTGCCTGGCAGCGCGTGCTGTCGCTCAACGTCGACCTCAAGCACCGTTTTCAGGCGCTGCCTTCGGGCGGCGTCGCCTTCGAGGCACTGGAAAACAGCGCGCAGCGCATGGGCCGTCGGCAGGCAATGAAGCTGCTTACGGGGTTACTGGTCGCAGGCTCAAGCGCTTGGATCGCGCGCGATGTCACGCCGTGGCAGCAATGGACGGCTGATTTCGCAACACAGATCGGCCGGCACAGCAGTTTCCAACTGGCCGACGGCAGCCGGCTGCAGTTGAATACCGATAGCGCCGTGAATCAGGACTTCAGCGCGACGCGACGGCTTATCCAGCTGACCAAGGGCGAGATCCTCGTCACCTGTGCAGTCGGCGCACAACATCCTGCGCCCGGCCCGCTTCTGGTCAGCTGTCAGCATGGCGTGCTCGAAGGCCAGTCAGGGCGCTTTGTCGTGCGGCAGGAATCGGACCACACACGCGTGAGCGTGATCGAGGGGCGTGTGCGTCTTCGGTCGCCCGGCGCTTCTGCGATCACGATTCAGGCCGGAGAAAGCTATTCGCTGACAGAGCAGCGTGCCGATGCGCTGCCTCATCTGGACATGGAACCAGGTGCCTGGGCCGATGGATTGATCGTGACCCGAGATATGCGTCTGGGCGACTTTCTGGCCGAGGTCTCGCGCTATCGCCGTGGACACTTGGCGTGCGATCAGGATATCGCCGGGCTGCGGTTGTCAGGCGTGTTCCGGCTCGAAGACACCGACAAGCTGCTGGCGGTCCTCCCACAGACGCTGCCTGTCCGTCTGCAATACCGCACTCGGTGGTGGGTCACGCTGCAGCGCAATGCATAAAAATATTTTGGCGGGTTTCGCTCCCCGGTTCGGCTTAGAGATCAGCACCCTCCTCTTCACCGACTTGAACGGAATCGCGCAATGACCCGGCTTCAACGTACACCGCAGCGCCTATATACCCACAATGCTTGCCACGCCAACGTCAAACCCTCCGCGCTGCATACCGCCATGCGCGCCGCGTTGCTCTCGACCACATTGACCACCTGCGTACTGCCCCTTCATGCGCTGGCCGAGGAATCGGCGGCAGTCTTGCGTCCGGCGCGCAGCTATTCGATCCCGGCCGGACCGCTGAACGAGGCGCTCAACCAGTTCGCGCGCCAGGCTGGCATCACGCTCTCGGCCACCCCTGATCAGACATCCGGCGCACACTCTCCGGGTCTGCAGGGCAGCTACTCGGTCGATCAGGCTTTGGCCATTCTGCTTGGCAGCAGTGGCTTGCAGGCTGTGAGCCAGGACGGCAGCAGTTATGTGTTGCATCGAACCGAGGGCGAAGCCATGTCGTTGCCCAGCACCGACGTGCGCGGGTTCGCGCTGGGTAACGCACTGGGAAGCATGGAGGGCTACAACGCAACCCACAGTCAGATCGCCACGAAAACCAGCACAGCGCTTCTGGAGACTTCTCAATCCGTGTCGGTCGTCACCCGCGAACAGATGAATGACCAAGGCTCGCAGACGGTGGCTCAGGCAATGCGTTACACGCCCGGTGTACTGACCAATCCATACGGCGCAACCCATCGTTACGACTACGTAGCGATGCGCGGCTTCAACGACGGCTCGGTTGACAACATCTACCTCGACGGCCTGAAGTCCATGGGCGACAGCGGCACATACAGCACGATGCAGGTCGATCCCTATTTTCTCGAGCGCGTCGACATCCTGAAAGGCCCGTCTTCGGTCCTCTACGGCCGCAGTTCGCCGGGCGGACTGGTGGCCCTGACCAGCAAGAAGCCTCTCTACGAGCCTTATCATCAGATTCAGGCAACAGTAGGCTCGAACAATCAGAGCGGCGTCGGTTTCGATTTCAGCGGACCACTTGATGAGGACAAGCGCGTGGCTTACCGATTGGTAGGGCTGACAGATAAATCTGACAAGCAGTTCGACCACACAAAGGAAAAACGCTACGCGCTCGCTCCGACGCTGAGCATCGATTTCACCGAAGACACGTCGTTGACCCTGCAAGCCTATCTGCAGCACGACCCTGAGGGTGGCTACCACGGCGGCAACCCGGCAGACGGTTTACTGCATCAGCGCAACGGTCAGCGCATCTCCGAGCACTTCTTCGAAGGTGAACCTGGTGTCGATGGGTATAGCCGCGACCAGCAGTCCGTCGGCTATCAGTTTGAACACCGATTCAATGATGTCTTCACTGCGCGGCAAAACTTCCGCTATCTGGATTCGAAGGTAAGTCTGGATCAGGTCTACAGCTATGGCTGGACCACGCCGACCAGCAACGAACTCAATCGATACTACTCAGGCGCTAATGAACACCTGCATTCATACATCGTCGATAACATGCTGCAGGCCGAGTTCTTCACCGGTTCGGCGAAACACACAGCGCTGTTCGGCGCGGATTATCAACGCCGCAAGACTGTGGTCGACTGGCAAAGCGGTTCATTGGAGCCGATCAATGCCTTCAATCCGGCTTATGGCGATTCGCAGATTACCTATTTCGATCCGACCAGTTATCTGCGTCGCCTTGAGCAGACGGGAGCGTATGCACAGGATCTGATCGAATGGGATAAGTGGCGCTTTTCCCTGGGACTGCGCCATGACTGGGTCGAAACCTCTGACGAGAATCGGATAACTGAAGCCGGTCGCCCGCAAGGAACAGAAATCAACGACAAGCGCACCAAGACCACTGGCCGCGCTGGCGTGCTTTACCTGTTCGACAATGGCATCGCGCCCTACCTGAGCTATTCGGAATCCTTCAACCCGAACTCTTACTCCGACAGCGCCGGCAACCCTCTGGCCCCTACGGACGGCAAGCAGTGGGAAGCGGGTATCAAGTATCAGCCGCCCGGTACCGACAATCTGTTCACCGCTTCGGTGTTTCGCATTGATCAGGAAAACCTGGCAACCAAGCTCCCTCAGGAAAACTTTTACCGCGCGATCGGTGCTGTCCGCTCTCAAGGTCTGGAGCTTGAAGCGCACATGCAACTGACCGACAACTTCAAAGTACTGGGCAGCTACACCTTAACCGACATCGACTATTCGAAATCGATGCCGAGCACTGTCAGCGAGACCGACAACAAAGGCCATTCGCCCACGCAGGCCCCCAAGCATATGGCATCGGTTTGGGGCGACTACAAATTCAGCAGCGGAGTCCTTGATGGACTGCGGCTGGGTAGCGGGCTGAGGTATGTGGGCTCAAGCTGGGTCGATGCGGAAAACACGATGACGGTGCCCTCCTACGTGCTCTGGGATGCATCGATGGGGTACGACCTGGGTAAGTTGGGACTTAAAGGCGTCGATGTGCGGCTCAATGCCAATAACCTCACCGACGAATCCTATATCGCTTCCTGTGCAAGCTTGAACTTCTGTTACGTGGGCGAGGAGCGCAACGTTAGCGCGACCGTCAGCTATCAATTCTAAAACGCCGCCTCGCTGTACAAGGCCAGCTCCCGAGCGCGGGGGCTGGCCTTTTTATCGGCTTTGCACGCTACGGTTTCAACGTGCTGATCGCTTGTCGGATTGACACGTATTCTTGATCCAGAAACGACAAAACCCCATCTGCTTTCGCAAATGGGGTTCTGGAATTTAATCTTGACGATGACCTACTCTCACATGGGGAAACCCCACACTACCATCGGCGATGCATCGTTTCACTTCTGAGTTCGGGATGGGATCAGGTGGTTCCAACGCTCTATGGTCGTCAAGAAATTCTGTTGCCGATCCGTTACTGGGTAACGTGTCAGCGAAATTCTATGACCTTCACTTAAAACAAAACCCCATCTGCTTTCGCAAATGGGGTTCTGGAATTCAATCTTGACGATGACCTACTCTCACATGGGGAAACCCCACACTACCATCGGCGATGCATCGTTTCACTTCTGAGTTCGGGATGGGATCAGGTGGTTCCAACGCTCTATGGTCGTCAAGAAATTCGGGTACCGAACCGTGGCCAGGGGCCGCGCTTCAGCAAATCAGGTATGTGATCAGGTGTTTTGTGTTTGTGTGTTGCAAACTTTCGGTGCGTGTCGTCTTCACAGTCACCGCAATCTGTGCTCGTCCGAGTCGCAGATTGCTTGGGTGTTATATGGTCAAGCCTCACGGGCAATTAGTATTGGTTAGCTCAACGCCTCACAGCGCTTACACACCCAACCTATCAACGTCGTAGTCTTCGACGGCCCTTCAGGGAACTCAAGGTTCCAGTGAGATCTCATCTTGAGGCAAGTTTCCCGCTTAGATGCTTTCAGCGGTTATCTTTTCCGAACATAGCTACCCGGCAATGCCACTGGCGTGACAACCGGAACACCAGAGGTTCGTCCACTCCGGTCCTCTCGTACTAGGAGCAGCCCCTCTCAAATCTCAAACGTCCACGGCAGATAGGGACCGAACTGTCTCACGACGTTCTAAACCCAGCTCGCGTACCACTTTAAATGGCGAACAGCCATACCCTTGGGACCGGCTTCAGCCCCAGGATGTGATGAGCCGACATCGAGGTGCCAAACACCGCCGTCGATATGAACTCTTGGGCGGTATCAGCCTGTTATCCCCGGAGTACCTTTTATCCGTTGAGCGATGGCCCTTCCATACAGAACCACCGGATCACTAAGACCTACTTTCGTACCTGCTCGACGTGTCTGTCTCGCAGTCAAGCGCGCTTTTGCCTTTATACTCTACGACCGATTTCCGACCGGTCTGAGCGCACCTTCGTACTCCTCCGTTACTCTTTAGGAGGAGACCGCCCCAGTCAAACTACCCACCATACACTGTCCTCGATCCGGATGACGGACCTGAGTTAGAACCTCAAAGTTGCCAGGGTGGTATTTCAAGGATGGCTCCACGCAAACTGGCGTTCACGCTTCAAAGCCTCCCACCTATCCTACACAAGCAAATTCAAAGTCCAGTGCAAAGCTATAGTAAAGGTTCACGGGGTCTTTCCGTCTAGCCGCGGATACACTGCATCTTCACAGCGATTTCAATTTCACTGAGTCTCGGGTGGAGACAGCGCCGCCATCGTTACGCCATTCGTGCAGGTCGGAACTTACCCGACAAGGAATTTCGCTACCTTAGGACCGTTATAGTTACGGCCGCCGTTTACCGGGGCTTCGATCAAGAGCTTCGCGTTAGCTAACCCCATCAATTAACCTTCCGGCACCGGGCAGGCGTCACACCCTATACGTCCACTTTCGTGTTTGCAGAGTGCTGTGTTTTTAATAAACAGTCGCAGCGGCCTGGTATCTTCGACCGGCATGAGCTTACGGAGCAAGTCCTTCACCCTCACCGGCGCACCTTCTCCCGAAGTTACGGTGCCATTTTGCCTAGTTCCTTCACCCGAGTTCTCTCAAGCGCCTTGGTATTCTCTACCCAACCACCTGTGTCGGTTTGGGGTACGGTTCCTGGTTACCTGAAGCTTAGAAGCTTTTCTTGGAAGCATGGCATCAACCACTTCGTGTTCTAAAGAACACTCGTCATCAGCTCTCGGCCTTGAAACCCCGGATTTACCTAAGATTTCAGCCTACCACCTTAAACCTGGACAACCAACGCCAGGCTGGCCTAGCCTTCTCCGTCCCTCCATCGCAATAACCAGAAGTACAGGAATATTAACCTGTTTTCCATCGACTACGCTTTTCAGCCTCGCCTTAGGGACCGACTAACCCTGCGTCGATTAACGTTGCGCAGGAAACCTTGGTCTTTCGGCGTGGGTGTTTTTCACACCCATTGTCGTTACTCATGTCAGCATTCGCACTTCTGATACCTCCAGCAAGCTTCTCAACTCACCTTCACAGGCTTACAGAACGCTCCTCTACCGCATCACCCGAAGGTGATACCCGTAGCTTCGGTGCATGGTTTGAGCCCCGTTACATCTTCCGCGCAGGCCGACTCGACTAGTGAGCTATTACGCTTTCTTTAAAGGGTGGCTGCTTCTAAGCCAACCTCCTAGCTGTCTAAGCCTTCCCACATCGTTTCCCACTTAACCATGACTTTGGGACCTTAGCTGACGGTCTGGGTTGTTTCCCTTTTCACGACGGACGTTAGCACCCGCCGTGTGTCTCCCATGCTCGGCACTTGTAGGTATTCGGAGTTTGCATCGGTTTGGTAAGTCGGGATGACCCCCTAGCCGAAACAGTGCTCTACCCCCTACAGTGATACATGAGGCGCTACCTAAATAGCTTTCGAGGAGAACCAGCTATCTCCGAGCTTGATTAGCCTTTCACTCCGATCCACAGGTCATCCGCTAACTTTTCAACGGTAGTCGGTTCGGTCCTCCAGTCAGTGTTACCTAACCTTCAACCTGCCCATGGATAGATCGCCCGGTTTCGGGTCTATTCCCAGCGACTAGACGCCCTATTAAGACTCGCTTTCGCTACGCCTCCCCTATTCGGTTAAGCTCGCCACTGAAAATAAGTCGCTGACCCATTATACAAAAGGTACGCAGTCACCCAACAAAGTGGGCTCCCACTGCTTGTACGCATACGGTTTCAGGATCTATTTCACTCCGCTCTCCGCGGTTCTTTTCGCCTTTCCCTCACGGTACTGGTTCACTATCGGTCAGTCAGTAGTATTTAGCCTTGGAGGATGGTCCCCCCATGTTCAGACAAGGTTTCTCGTGCCCCGTCCTACTCGATTTCATTGACAAGAGATTTTCGCGTACAGGGCTATCACCCACTATGGCCGCACTTTCCAGAGCGTTCCGCTAATCTCAAATCAACTTAAGGGCTGGTCCCCGTTCGCTCGCCACTACTAAGGGAATCTCGGTTGATTTCTTTTCCTCAGGGTACTTAGATGTTTCAGTTCCCCTGGTTCGCTCCATGCACCTATGTATTCAGTGCAAGGTACCTAGGTTATCCTAGGTGGGTTCCCCCATTCAGACATCTCCGGATCACAGTCTGTTTGCCGACTCCCCGAAGCTTTTCGCAGGCTACCACGTCTTTCATCGCCTCTGACTGCCAAGGCATCCACCGTATGCGCTTCTTCACTTGACCATATAACCCCAAGCAATCTGGTTATACTGTGAAGACGACATTCGCCGAAAGTTTGCATTCACAAACTTTACCTTAGCCTGATCACCACCAGTGAAAGTGGATCACAGTCTATCTTTCTATCACATACCCGAATTTTTAAAGAACGATTCTGACAAAGATCAGAAATCAACATTCCGCCTTCTTGCGAGGCAAATGCTCATTTCTAAGCTCTACACAGGACAACTGTCTGTACCGCGGTACCACCGAACACCGGTAATGGTGGAGCCAAGCGGGATCGAACCGCTGACCTCCTGCGTGCAAGGCAGGCGCTCTCCCAGCTGAGCTATGGCCCCGTATCGCTACAGGGTGCACCGGTAATTGGTGGGTCTGGGCAGATTCGAACTGCCGACCTCACCCTTATCAGGGGTGCGCTCTAACCAACTGAGCTACAGACCCAATCGTCTTCTTCAATGAATCAAGCAATTCGTGTGGGAACTTGCGAAGAAGCTGAGTCTTCGATTAAGGAGGTGATCCAGCCGCAGGTTCCCCTACGGCTACCTTGTTACGACTTCACCCCAGTCATGAATCACACCGTGGTAACCGTCCTCCCGAAGGTTAGACTAGCTACTTCTGGTGCAACCCACTCCCATGGTGTGACGGGCGGTGTGTACAAGGCCCGGGAACGTATTCACCGCGACATTCTGATTCGCGATTACTAGCGATTCCGACTTCACGCAGTCGAGTTGCAGACTGCGATCCGGACTACGATCGGTTTTGTGGGATTAGCTCCACCTCGCGGCTTGGCAACCCTCTGTACCGACCATTGTAGCACGTGTGTAGCCCAGGCCGTAAGGGCCATGATGACTTGACGTCATCCCCACCTTCCTCCGGTTTGTCACCGGCAGTCTCCTTAGAGTGCCCACCATAACGTGCTGGTAACTAAGGACAAGGGTTGCGCTCGTTACGGGACTTAACCCAACATCTCACGACACGAGCTGACGACAGCCATGCAGCACCTGTCTCAGTGTTCCCGAAGGCACCAAACCATCTCTGGTAAGTTCACTGGATGTCAAGGCCTGGTAAGGTTCTTCGCGTTGCTTCGAATTAAACCACATGCTCCACCGCTTGTGCGGGCCCCCGTCAATTCATTTGAGTTTTAACCTTGCGGCCGTACTCCCCAGGCGGTCAACTTAATGCGTTAGCTGCGCCACTAAAATCTCAAGGATTCCAACGGCTAGTTGACATCGTTTACGGCGTGGACTACCAGGGTATCTAATCCTGTTTGCTCCCCACGCTTTCGCACCTCAGTGTCAGTATGAGCCCAGGTGGTCGCCTTCGCCACTGGTGTTCCTTCCTATATCTACGCATTTCACCGCTACACAGGAAATTCCACCACCCTCTGCCCTACTCTAGCTTGCCAGTTTTGGATGCAGTTCCCAGGTTGAGCCCGGGGATTTCACATTCAACTTAACAAACCACCTACGCGCGCTTTACGCCCAGTAATTCCGATTAACGCTTGCACCCTCTGTATTACCGCGGCTGCTGGCACAGAGTTAGCCGGTGCTTATTCTGTCGGTAACGTCAAAATTGCAGAGTATTAATCAGCAACCCTTCCTCCCAACTTAAAGTGCTTTACAATCCGAAGACCTTCTTCACACACGCGGCATGGCTGGATCAGGCTTTCGCCCATTGTCCAATATTCCCCACTGCTGCCTCCCGTAGGAGTCTGGACCGTGTCTCAGTTCCAGTGTGACTGATCATCCTCTCAGACCAGTTACGGATCGTCGCCTTGGTGAGCCATTACCTCACCAACTAGCTAATCCGACCTAGGCTCATCTGATAGCGTGAGGTCCGAAGATCCCCCACTTTCTCCCGTAGGACGTATGCGGTATTAGCGTCCCTTTCGAGACGTTGTCCCCCACTACCAGGCAGATTCCTAGGCATTACTCACCCGTCCGCCGCTGAATCAGGGAGCAAGCTCCCTTCATCCGCTCGACTTGCATGTGTTAGGCCTGCCGCCAGCGTTCAATCTGAGCCATGATCAAACTCTTCAGTTCAATACTGCAATCGGGTTTTGAGAAAACCCTATAAACTTGGCTCAGCAATCGTTGGTTAAACCATGATTTCTCGTGGAGTAACTTGCGTTGCTGATAATCTTGCGACTTCAGTCTTACGACACAAGCACCCACACGAATTGCTTGACTCAGTTGTTAAAGAGCGGTTGGTCAAGAGCTTTTCGTCTCAACCGAGGCGCGCATTCTACAGCGTCCTCATCATCTGTCAAGCGGTTATTTTCAGAAGTTTTCAAAGTTTCCTTTGCAACTTCAACCACTTGCGCTTCGTTCGACTTGGCGTCTCACGTCAGCGGGAGGCGAATTCTACAGCGTTACAATCTGCTGTCAACCACCTTTTTCACCGCTGCCGATTCAGTGACCTGAACCGAAGCCCCTCCGCGCTGCTTACTTCGTCTAACTCTTTGAATCTCAAGGAGTTTTCCGTTTCGTCTGCGCCGGAAGTGGGGCGAATTATAGAGACATTGAGAGGGGCGTCAACACCTAATTTGAATTTTCTATGAAATAGGCAAAAAAGCTGTGATTTCAGGTGATTGCAGCTGTTTATATAGAGAGCAGCAGACACTCGATCATTACTTAAGCTACAACACTCCGATTTCCCGCAGCGCCGCAACTTCCGCTTCTTGAAGTCCCAACACTCTAGTGAGGATGTCTTCGGTATGTTCGCCGAGCAGCGGCGGAGCCCGGCGATACTCGACAGGCGTCTCGGACAGGCGAATAGGACTGGCAACCTGCGGAACAACACCACCAAGGGAATGAGGCAGTTCAACCTTCAAGCCTCGCGCCTGAACCTGAGGATCGGCAAATACCTGCGCCACATCGTTGATGGGGCCGCACGGCACGCCGGCAAGCTCCAAAGCGGCGACCCACTGCGCGGTGGTCTTGAATACCGTGGCCTGGCGTATGAGGGGAATCAGCTCGGCGCGGTGCGCGACACGTTGTTTGTTCGTGACAAACCGAGGGTCGTCTGCCCACTGAGGCTGACCCGCGACCTCAGCGAACTTGCGAAACTGACTGTCATTGCCAACCGTTAGGATGAAATCGCCATCTGCCGTAGGAAAATCCTGATAAGGCACGATGTTCGGGTGAGCATTGCCGAGGCGCCGAGGAGGAGTGCCGGTTGTCAGGTAATTCATCGCTTGGTTCGCCAGACACGCAACCTGTACATCGAGCAGCGCCATATCAATATGTTGACCTGGGCCGCCCTGATCCCGGTGCGCCAGCGCTGCAAGGATCGCCGACGTCGAATACAACCCGGTGAGGATATCCGTCAGCGCGACGCCCACTTTCACGGGGCCTGCGCCGTCCTCGCCCTCTGGACGTCCGGTCAGACTCATCAGCCCGCCCAGCCCCTGGATCATGAAATCGTAGCCGGCACGCTTGGCATAAGGCCCGGTCTGCCCGAAGCCGGTGATTGAGCAATAGATAAGCCTCGGGTTCTGCGCCTGCAACGACGCGTAATCCAGACCGTATGCCTTGAGCCCACCGACCTTGAAGTTCTCGATGACGATGTCAGACCTTGCTGCGAGCTCGCGCACCAGTTTCTGACCCTCAGGACGGGTGAAGTCGACCGTGACAGAGTGCTTGTTCCTATTAGCAGAAAGGTAATAAGCAGCCTCAGAGGTGTTCTCGCCGCGAGGATCCTTCAGGAAAGGCGGCCCCCAGGCACGCGTATCGTCACCATTACCGGGACGCTCGATCTTGATGACCTCAGCGCCGAGGTCCGCGAGGATCTGCCCTGCCCATGGCCCGGCCAACACGCGGGAGAGATCCAGCACACGCAAATGCGATAGCGCGCCCATGGCTGGTCTCCTTAATAGAAGGCCTGAATGCCGGTCTGCGCACGGCCCAGAATCAGCGCGTGAACATCGTGCGTGCCTTCGTACGTGTTCACCACCTCAAGATTGACCAAGTGACGCGCGATGCCGAACTCATCTGAAATACCGTTGCCGCCCAGCATGTCGCGAGCCATACGCGCGATATCCAGAGACTTGCCACACGAGTTGCGCTTCATGATCGAAGTGATTTCGACCGCAGCAGTGCCTTCATCCTTCATGCGCCCCAGACGCAGACAACCCTGCAGCGCCAGTGTGATCTCAGTCTGCATGTCAGCGAGCTTTTTCTGGATCAGCTGATTGGCTGCCAATGGGCGACCGAATTGCTGGCGATCCAGCGTGTACTGGCGGGCGGTGTGCCAGCAGAACTCAGCAGCGCCCAGCGCACCCCACGAAATGCCGTAACGTGCGGAGTTCAGACAGGTGAACGGGCCTTTCAGACCTCGCACGTCGGGGAAAATGTTTTCTTCTGGGACGAACACGTTATCCATGACGATCTCGCCAGTGATGGACGCACGCAGGCCGACTTTGCCATGGATCGCCGGAGCGCTGAGGCCTTGCCAGCCCTTTTCGAGAACGAAGCCACGGATGTCGCCAGCATCATCCTTGGCCCACACCACGAACACGTCAGCGATCGGGCTGTTGGTGATCCACATCTTGCTACCGGTCAAGCGGTAACCGCCTTCGACAGTCTTGGCACGGGTGATCATCGCGCCCGGGTCCGAGCCGTGGTTGGGCTCGGTCAAGCCAAAGCACCCGATCCATTCGCCGGACGCCAGCTTCGGCAGATACTTTTGCTTCTGAGCCTCAGTGCCAAACTCATTGATCGGCACCATGACCAGCGAGGATTGCACGCTCATCATCGACCTGTAGCCGGAATCGATGCGCTCGACCTCCCGCGCAATCAAGCCATAACAGACGTAGTTCAGGCCGCTGCCACCATATTGCTCAGGGATGGTCGCACCCAGCAAACCGACCTCGCCCATCTCGCGAAAGATCGCCGGATCGGTCTGTTCGTGACGAAACGCTTCGAGGACGCGAGGGGCCAGCTTGTCCTGGGCGAATTGCTCGGCGCTGTCACGAACCATGCGCTCTTCTTCGGTGAGCTGCTGATCCAGCAACAGCGGATCAATCCAGTTGAAGCTTGCCTTGCCGCCCATGACGTTCTCCTCGCTGAGTGATGCTTCCGGACGATGCCGGAAAAGTCGTGAATTGATCCTAGGCCTGGACTCGGTAGACGGCAAACGACGATTTCGAACAGTGTTGTGCTAATTTCTCACTCCGAAACAATTTAAATGGCCATTTACGGTCCTGATGAGTGAGGTAGACGTACATGCGCCGCAGAATCCCATCCACCGCCGCTCTCATCAGCTTTGAAGCAGCCGCCCGGCACGAAAGCTTCACCAAGGCCGCTGACGAACTTTCCCTCACCCAAAGCGCCATTTGCCGACAGATAGGCAGCCTGGAAGAATTCCTTAACGTGGAGCTGTTCCGACGATCGCGCAGAGGGGTCAAGCTGACAGAGGCGGGCCTTTCCTACAGCCGACGCGTCGCCACGCAGCTCGACGCGGTGGAGCGCGACACGTTATCGGTGATGGGGCATCAGGGTGCGAATGTCATCGAACTGGCAGTCGTGCCGACCTTCGGAACGCAGTGGCTGCTTCCGAGGCTGAAGGATTTCCAACAGAAAAATCCAGACGTGACGATCAACCTGACCAATCGCACCAGGCCTTTTCTATTTGCCGACACCGAGTTCGACGCAGCTATCTACTTCGGAGATGCCGACTGGTCAGGTACGGAATCGCATCGGCTGATGAGTGAAAACCCGATGCCGGTGTGTAGTCCTGAATTACTTGGCCACAAGGCACAGTTCAGCGCGCGCGAACTTGCCGATATGCCGTTGTTGCAGCAGACGACGCGTCCCTACGCGTGGCGACAATGGTTTAACTCGATGGACCTAAACGTCGCGCGAGACATGACAGGGCCGCGATACGAACTATTCTCCATGCTCGCACAGGCGGCCATGCATGAGATGGGCGTGGCGCTGATCCCACCCTTTCTGATCCAGCGGGAGCTGGCAGAAAAGCGCTTGGTGATCGCTAATGCCCGAGCGCTAGCGAGCGTAAAAGCTTACTACCTGATGATCCCGGAGCGAAAAGTCGAATCTGCGTCATTAAAGGCCTTCCGCGATTGGCTTGTGCATCAGGCTGAAACCTACGCCCTGCCTTGATTCGGAGCTGATTTCGATCTTTCCTGACCCTGTAGTCAGCCAGAGTCAAAGACTACATATATCTGCCAATGTCGCATTTTAGAAACACTTCCGTTGTGAATACAAAACGGGCTGTACGCGTTATGGCACGTGGCTTTCAGCGTTATTTACAGCCATTCTTCCCATCAATACGAAAAAAACTTCGAGCGCGTCTGAAGTCGCTCAACGCCTTTAACTGTACGGCCTGTAGCGATTTGTTGCGTCAAACGGTCACAGGGTGACTTGTAGTTAAATACACGTCGCGTTACAGAATTCCTTGAAGCCCCACATTTCCCCCTGCAAAATGCCGCGCCCCCGTCTTGTCTGGCGGGGACGTGGTGATCGCTGCCCCAGACGCGCCATCCGCAGCGCGCTGGCCTATTTTTAAAAGATAAAAAGATCACGCAGGAGATTTGACGTGCACATTGGAGTCCCTCTAGAAACCCAGTCCGGTGAAACTCGGGTTGCTGCAACTCCGGAAACCATCAAGAAGCTCGTTGGCCAGGGTCATAAGGTCACTGTCCAGTCAGGCGCAGGCATTACTGCGAGCGTGACGGACAGCGCTTATGGAGCGGCAGGCGCATCGATTGGCAGCGCTGCCGATGCCTTCGGCGCCGAGCTGATCCTCAAGGTCGTCGCACCTGGCGACAGTGAACTGGCGCTGATCAAGTCCGGCACTGTCGTCATCGGGATGCTCAACCCGTTCAATAACGAGATCATCGCCAAGATGGCCGAGCGCGGCATTACTGCGTTCGCCCTAGAGGCTGCACCGCGCACCTCGCGCGCGCAAAGCCTCGACGTCCTGTCTTCGCAAGCCAACATTGCCGGCTACAAATCGGTGCTGCTGGCCGCGCATCACTATCCGCGCTTCATGCCGATGCTGATGACCGCCGCAGGGACGGTGAAGGCTGCTCGCGTGCTGATCCTGGGCGCGGGCGTTGCTGGCTTGCAGGCGATTGCGACCGCCAAGCGTCTTGGTGCAGTGATCGAGGCGTCCGATGTGCGTCCGGCAGTGAAGGAGCAGATCGAATCGCTGGGGGCCAAGTTCGTCGATGTGCCTTACGAAACCGACGAAGAGCGCGAAGCCGCGGTCGGCGTCGGCGGTTACGCACGACCGATGCCCGCCAGCTGGATGCAGCGTCAGGCCGTAGCCGTTCACGAGCGCGCCAAGCAGGCGGACATCGTGATTACCACAGCATTGATTCCGGGTCGCAAGGCGCCGGTGCTGCTCAGTGCCGAGACGGTCTCGCAGATGAAACCGGGCTCGGTAGTGATTGACCTCGCGGCAGCCCAGGGCGGTAACTGCCCGCTGACCGTGGCTGACCAGGTGGTGATCGAGCACGGCGTCACGATCGTGGGGCACACCAACCTGCCAGCGCTGGTCGCGGCAGACGCTTCTGCTCTTTATGCACGCAACCTGCTGGACTTCCTGAAGCTGGTCTTCACCAAGGAAGGACAGTTCGAGATCAACCTCGAAGACGACATCGTCGCCGCGTGCCTGATGTGCCGCGATGGCCAGATCGTCCGCAAGAACGGCTGAGGATAAAAACAATGGAAGACATGCTGATCTCTCATGGCGTCTACAACTTGATCATCTTCGTGCTGGCGATCTATGTCGGCTACCACGTGGTCTGGAACGTCACCCCTGCGCTGCACACCCCGCTGATGGCCGTGACCAACGCCATTTCGGCGATCGTCATCGTCGGCGCCATGCTCGCTGCCGCGCTGACCGTCACCCCGCTGGGCAAGACCATGGGCACCCTGGCGGTCGCGCTGGCGGCCGTTAACGTGTTCGGTGGCTTTCTGGTCACCCGCCGCATGCTGGAAATGTTCAAGAAGAAAGCGCCTAAAACGAAAGACGAGGTATCGAAGTAATGAGCATGGACCTCGTCACCCTGTTGTATCTCGTTTCGGCGATCTGCTTCATTCAGGCGCTCAAAGGCCTTTCGCATCCGACCACTTCGCGTCGCGGCAACCTGTTCGGCATGCTCGGCATGGGCCTGGCCGTGCTGACGACGATTGGCCTGGTGTTCAAACTGGCTGCGCTGTCCACCGACGGCGCCAGCGCAGGCATCGGTTACATCGTCGTGGGTCTGCTCGTCGGTGGCACGGCCGGTTCGATCATGGCCAAGCGCGTTGAAATGACCAAGATGCCGGAGCTGGTTGCCTTCATGCACAGCATGATCGGTCTGGCGGCGGTGTTCATTGCCATCGCGGCCGTGGTCGAGCCTCAGTCGCTGGGCATCGTTCAGCACCTGGGCGACTCGATCCCTACCGGCAACCGCCTGGAACTGTTCCTCGGCGCGGCCATCGGTGCGATCACGTTTTCCGGTTCGGTCATCGCCTTCGGCAAACTGTCGGGCAAATACAAGTTCCGCCTGTTTCAGGGAGCACCGGTACAGTTCGCCGGGCAGCACAAGCTGAACCTGATCCTCGGCCTGGCCACGCTGTTCTTCGGCCTGACCTTCATGTTCACGGGCAGCCTGTTCGCGTTCAGCGTCATGCTGATCCTGGCATTCGTGATCGGCGTGCTGCTGATCATCCCGATCGGGGGCGCGGACATGCCTGTGGTCGTGTCGATGCTCAACAGCTACTCGGGCTGGGCGGCGGCGGGTATCGGCTTTTCGCTGAACAACTCGATGCTGATCATCGCAGGCTCGCTGGTGGGTTCGTCCGGTGCGATTTTGTCCTACATCATGTGCAAGGCGATGAACCGATCGTTCTTTAACGTGATCGGCGGCGGTTTCGGCGCCGCAGCAGATGCTGGCGCAGCAGATGGGGCGAAAGAAACACGTCCGGTGAAATCCGGTTCGGCTGATGACGCGACCTTCCTGCTGACCAATGCCGACACGGTGATCATCGTGCCTGGCTACGGCCTTGCGGTAGCGCGCGCTCAACACGCGCTCAAAGAGCTGACCGAGAAACTCACCCATGCCGGCGTAACCGTGAAATACGCGATTCACCCCGTCGCAGGTCGCATGCCGGGGCACATGAACGTACTGCTCGCCGAGGCCGAGGTGCCTTACGATCAGGTCTTCGAAATGGAAGACATCAACTCCGAGTTTGGCCAGGCCGACGTGGTGCTGGTGCTGGGCGCCAACGACGTGGTCAACCCGGCTGCGAAAAACGATCCGAAGTCGCCTATCGCGGGCATGCCGATCCTGGAGGCTTTCAAAGCCAAGACGATCATCGTCAACAAGCGCTCCATGGCCAGCGGTTATGCAGGTCTGGATAACGAGCTGTTCTACCTCGACAAAACCATGATGGTCTTCGGCGACGCCAAGAAGGTCATCGAAGACATGGTCAAAGCCGTCGAGTAAACGCTCTGGCCCGCTCCACAGAGAACCCCCGGCGCGTTCTGGCGCAGGGGGTTTTTTACATCTGGCGTAAAAGTGTTTTGCTCTGAAACCCGCTAATTAGAGGCCTCGAATGCGACCTTGGTAGCGGGACGAAAAAACACCAACTCTCTAGACTGCTCACTCGCATCCTCGTCCCGAGATAAGAACATCATGCACCGTGAACGTATCCGTCTGCCTTCGCTGCTGAGCAAGGTAATGAGCGCGGCAGATGCCGCTTCCCTGATCAAGGACGGCATGACCGTCGGTATGAGTGGCTTTACCCGCGCAGGTGAAGCCAAGGCTGTGCCCAAAGCGCTGGCCGAACGAGCCAAGGCGTCGCCGCTGAAAATCAGCCTGATGACCGGCGCCAGCCTGGGCAATGATCTGGACAAACAACTCACTGAAGCGGGCGTGCTGTCCCGTCGCATGCCGTTTCAGGTCGACAATACGCTGCGCAAGGCTATCAACGACGGCACGGTCATGTTCATCGACCAGCATCTGTCCGACACCGTTGAGCAACTGCGCAATCGCCAGATCAAGGCGGTCGATATCGCGGTCATCGAGTGCGTGGCGATCACCGAAGAAGGCCACCTGGTGCTCAGCACCTCGGTCGGCAACTCGGCGAGCTTCGCCATCCTGGCCGAAAAGGTGATCGTCGAGATCAACATCGCTCAGCCGCTGGAGCTCGAAGGGCTCCATGACATTTATATACCGACGTACCGGCCGACTCGGCTGCCAATTCCCGTACTCAAAGCCGATAGCCGCGTTGGCAGCCAGGCCGTGAAGATCGACCCAGCGAAAATCGTCGGGATCGTTTTCAGCGACCAGACCGACTCACCTTCAACTGTACTGCCCGCCGACAGCGATACCCAGGCCATCGCCGGACATCTGGTCGAATTCTTCAAGAACGAAGTGCGCCAGAATCGCCTGACCAACCAGCTGATGCCGCTGCAGGCAGGCGTGGGCACCATCGCCAACGCAGTCATGACCGGCCTGATCGACTCGCCGTTCCATGGCATGGCGATGTACTCCGAAGTGCTGCAGGACTCCACATTCGATCTGTTCGAAGCAGGCAAGCTCGACTTCGCTTCGGGCTGCTCCATGACCCTGTCCGAACGCAAGCATGACGCGGTCTACAACAATCTTGAGCAGTACAGATCGAAACTGTTGCTCCGCCCTCAGGAGATTTCCAACCACCCTGAAGTCGTGCGTCGCCTGGGCATCATCGGCATCAACACGGCCCTGGAGTTCGACCTGTACGGCAACGTCAACTCCACGCACGTGGGTGGCACCCGGATGATGAACGGGATCGGCGGCTCGGGCGACTTCGCGCGCAATGCCCACCTTGCCATTTTCGTCACCAAGTCCATTGCCAAAGGCGGCGCGATCTCAAGCGTGGTTCCGATGGTGAGCCACGTGGATCACACCGAGCATGATGTGGACATTCTGGTGACAGAGATCGGACTGGCGGACCTGCGCGGTCTGGCGCCCCGCGAGCGGGCGCGAGTGATCATCGACAACTGCGTCCACCCCGCGTATCGCGAGGCGTTGAACGACTATTTCCGTAAAGCCTGTGCAATCGGCGGCCACACGCCACATGTACTGCGCGACGCACTCAGTTGGCACCTGAACCTTGAAGAAACCGGTCGCATGCTGGCCGTGTGAGAAAACAGTTTGGAGGTGACGACGACCTTTCGTCGCCACCTTCAACGAACTGAACGGAAATAATTCAAAAACTGTTCTGCTGTACCGGTCATTTTCCCCTCCGAAATCCCTCTTTTCATCATTACTGCGCAGGAAATGCACCAATAGTGTGCCGACCCATACAGTTGCCCCAAATCCGAACAAAACAGTGCCTGATCACAGTTAACTGGAGCAGCACAATACAAGTGAACTGTGTCTGGAGAGAGAGGGGCAACGAGAGGAAGATTGTCACCAATCAAGCCACTATCTAATCCCGCCACAAGCGGAAGGAAGAAGCACCATGGAACGCACCGTAAGTTCCGAACTGTTCTACGAAGACACCTCAAAAACCGCTCAAGCCTCGTTGCCGCTGCGCGTGTTCGCCAACCTGATGCTCTGGCAGCGTCGCCTGTCCAGCCGCCATCAACTGGCCCGTCTGGATGCTCGTCTGCTGGCCGACGCCGGTATCAGCGAATCCCAGCGCTACGAAGAGCTGAGCAAGCCGTTCTGGCGCTAAGTAAGCGTCTGCTGGTCCCAGGCTACGAGCCTCTCACCAGCAACCCGAATTGTTCAAACAAGACCCGTCGCAGGCAACTGCGACGGGTCTTGTCATTTACAGGGCTCTTTCATCGATTGCTGTGATTCTCCAGGCGCCTAAGCAATAACCGATACAGTTGAACTATCTACTCAATAGACCCGTACAATTTCATCTGGTGTGCGCTCCAACCATTCTGTATTGCACGGTGACGGCATGTGGCATTTCGCCCTGCTATTCCACCTCCGCTCGTTACGTTAGTCTTGCAGCACCTTCTTAACCGCCGCCTGCGCAGGCTTGCTCATCGCACGCCATCTGCTCATGCGGTCATTGAATCTGTTCACTGGAGTCTACGTATGTCCCGCCTTCATCTTTTGAGTGCTGCAGTTCTCGCCATCGCGGCTACCGGCGTCCAGGCTTCCAGCTTCGTCGTGACGACTGACACCATCGTTCGCGCGTTGGATGCATCGTCCAATGCAACCTCCAAGATCTCTTCGTCCTTTCACGATGACAAGATTGTTCTGGCTGCCCGCGATGACGCGGCCAGCTTCGTGGCCAGTCAGGGCGAAATCCGCGGCGTGAAGCTTGAAGGCGCGTTCCAGCACATTCGTGAAATCGCACCCGGCTTGCAGGCGTCCGACGCACAACTGGCTCAGGCAATTCTTGCTATCTGATTCAGCATCGCGACAGCTTCGAACCAGCACACCCGAGCGTTCGCACTAGCTCTGGCCCGGGTGTTGCGCTAGCCTTGCCACTTGTTTTGCCGATACCGAAGACTCATGCGTTCATTGTCTCGCCTGTTGATTGCGATGACTGCCAGCCTGATGTGTACCAGCCAGGCTCAAGCATTCGACACAACCACACAAAGCCTGATCAAAAGCGGGTACGCCACCAGCCAGGTGACGACCGGGCCTTTCGATAACAAACTGATACTTGCCGCCCAGGATGATGCAGCAGCGTTCATTGCCAGTGAAGGCCAACTGCGAGGAGCACAGCTGGAATCGGCGTTGATGTATCTGCGCCAGACCCAGCCAAAACTTCATGCCAGCGACCTTGAACTGGCGCAGGCAATCCTCGTCCAATAGTCACTTTTTGCACCTTCTGTATTCTGGAGCCGTTCCATGCGTACCCCGTTGATCGCCGCCGCCCTCGGCCTGCTGTTGCTGACCGATGTCGCGCACGCGCAAACCCTCAAAGCCACCAGTAACATCGTTGTCCGCGCGCTTGGCCGCAGCGTCGACTTCACCTCGGACACCACGTCATCGGTGCGTAACTGGAAAATGGTGATCGAAGCCCAGGACGATGCCGCCAGCTATGTGGCCAGCAATGGCAACATTCACGCTGCCCGACTGGACGCCGCATTCGCGACGCTGCGCGAGCGTCTGCCAGAAGCCCGCAATGCAAGTGATCAGGACCTCGCTGAAGCCATTCTCGCATTGTGAGGCGCGTTGCCGCCTGGCTGCTGGCGTCGGCACTCTCGCTGATCTGCACGAGCGCCTTCGCCGACCTGAGCCTGTCGCTGCACACCGACGGGCTTGATGCTGCACAACAGAAAGCCAGCCAGGCGCTGCTGGATGAAGCAATGGCCGCTCTGCCGCCGATGTTCGTCAGCAAACTGGATCGCAAGGTCGAAGTCCACTGGACCGACGACATGCCGTCCAATGCCTACGGACGCGCGGACGGCCCGTATCGATTGGACCTCAATCAGCGTCTGCTGTCGGGGCTGACCGACGGCAGCGCCGCCACCACCCGAACCAATCGCCCCCACGGCACCGTGCGCGAAGAAATGCTCGCAACGGTTCTGCATGAACTGACCCACATTTACGATCACGCCCAGCTCTGGTCACCCGAGGAACGCAAGCTGATCATTGCGTGCGCGCGGCAGGGCAACAGCGTCGGTAAGATCGGTCTGCGTGACAGTTGTCGAGGACAGACCGAACGGCGCTTCACGCTCAGCGACGACCCGCGACTGCTGGACCTGGCCGGCTGGCCACAGTACGTCGGACGGCGAGGGGATCGCGAAGAGCGCAACGGCCAGGTCGCCCGAAGCCCTGATATCTACGAAATCAGCAGTCCGCTGGAGTTCGTGGCAGTGAACATGGAGTATTTTCTGCTCGATCCGGCGTACGCCTGCCGCCGACCGGCACTGTATGACTACTACAAAAAGCAGTTCGACTGGGCGCCTGCCACGAAGGATGACTGCCCCACGTCTTACCCGTATTTGAATGCCGGCAACGATTTTGCCCGCGAGCCGCTCGGCAAGCTCGACCCCGAGCGCGTCTATGAAGTGGACTATCTGCTGGCCGAAGCCAATCAGAACCTGGTGAGTCGCTGGGGTCACAGCATGTTGCGTCTGGTGATCTGCAAACCCGGCCGGCCACGTGGCCCGGATTGCCGGCTCGATCTTGATCAGCATCTGGTGTTGTCCTATCGCGCCTTCGTCAATGACCTGCAGCTGTCCAGCTGGAGTGGTCTGACGGGCGCCTATCCTTCACGGCTGTTCGTGCTGCCACTGGGTCAGGTCATCGACGAATACACCAAGACCGAGCTTCGCAGCCTGGCGTCAGTGCCACTCAAGCTGTCTCGCGAAGAAATAGACGGGCTGGTGCAACATGCCGCTGAAATGCACTGGGCGTACGACGGCAATTACTGGTTCCTGTCGAACAATTGCGCGGTAGAGAATCTGAAGTTGCTGCGCAGCGGTACGAACGATCCACGTCTGGTCGGTCTGGACAGCATCATGCCCAACGGCTTGCTGGAAGTGTTGAAAGGGCGAGGGCTGGCCGACACCAGTGTGCTCGACGATCAGAAGAAAGCCCTGCGCCTGGGGTATCGCTTCGACTCGTATCGCGACCGCTATCAGGCGATGTTCGATGTGCTGCGCAAAACCACGGACGTCAAGCAAACCACCGTCGAGGACTGGCTGACATTGCCTGCCAAGGAGCGCCAGCCTTACTTTGCCAAGGCCGACCTGCGGACCAGCGCCGCAATGCTGCTGCTGGAACAGGCGGCTCAGCGTCGTCAGCTCTTGCTCGCGCAGGATGAGGTGAAGCAGCGTTATCTGAGCGCGGTGGAGAAGAAGGACAACGGCGTCTCCAAAGCCACTGGAACGTTGCAGGACATTCTGGCAAACAGCGGCTTCTTGAGTCGCCCGGCAGAACTGCTGGGCAGCGGCGGTTATGGCCTTCCGCAACAAGGCGAGTGGCAACGGCTGGAAGAAGAAAGCACCCAGCGGCAAAAGCAGCTGCAGCGGCTGACCGGCGATCTGGACACGGAAGTGCGAGCGCTGCTGGAGCCTGATCGCGCCGCTGAGATCGCCGCCACCGATGAAAACCTCAAGCAGGTGGGCGAACATCTGCGCGCACTGCACAAAGCTGCGGGCGGACTGGAGTTGCCGTGACAGCTTGAGCGCCAAGGGTGAGCGTGCTGGCGATCGGAAAACCGCAACCTCTCCGTTAGCCCTGAGCCCGCTCATCCGCAGCGATGGGCCGCCGTTTCTTCCGGCTCGCCCGGCAGGTGCTCGTCCAGATGCAGCCAGGGCAGGCGGTTGTCAGTCCAGATATGCCGGGCAGCCGGCGCCAGCTCCGGCTGATCGAGCGTGCCGATGGTCACGTCCATGGTCTGCGGGCTGTTGCGGCTGAACAGCGCGACCTGTGCCCCACAGTTGTTGCAGAAATAACGCACACATGTCGGACCGGAATCGTAAGCCGCAGGACTGCCTGCCAACCACTTGAACGCGTCCAGCGGCACGGTGATCCAGGTCACGACGATTCCGCCGGAGGTGCGTCGGCAGATCGAGCAGTGACAGTGGGCAATATCCGACAGCGGCGCCTCGAACTGATAACGCAAATTGCCGCAATGGCAGCCGCCCGTGTGCATCTCATTCATGGATGTTCTCCCGACTTGGTTCAGGATGTGACTGCCGCTCAAGCCAATCGCTTCATTTTTTGTCCAGCGTGCGACGTATCACCCGCGAAAGCTGGCTGAAAGCTTATCCCTTTAGCATCCCGTCATCGCCGGCGACAGACCGGTAGCCAGAACGGACGTCTTTTGACGTTCGCCGGCCCATCTACAACAACAATTAGGTGATTCTGATGCTTGCTTGCACTGCGATGTACCCCTCGCTCGCCCCCCAACTCCACGCGCCGCTCGTTCTGAGCTGATGACTTCGTCTCGTCTTTTTCACCTCGCGTAACGCTGGAGTATTGCTATGTTGACCTTCCTCGGCTTCGCCATGGTCGTCGCCTTCATGTACCTGATCATGAGCAAACGCCTGTCGGCGTTGATCGCCCTGATCCTTGTTCCAATCGTCTTCGCCCTGTTCGGCGGCTTTGCCTCGGACATCGGCCCCATGATGCTCTCGGGCATCACCAAGCTCGCGCCGACCGGCGTGATGCTGATGTTCGCCATTCTGTACTTCGCCTTGATGATCGATTCCGGCCTGTTCGACCCGGCCGTGCGCAAAATCCTCAAGCTGGTGAAAGGCGACCCGGTCAAGGTGTCCGTCGGCACGGCAGTGCTGGCGCTGGTCGTGTCACTGGATGGCGACGGCGCCACCACGTACATGATCTGCGTCGCCGCGATGCTGCCGCTGTACAGCCGCCTGGGCATGAGCCCGCGAATCATGGCCGGCCTGATCATTCTGGCCGGTGGTGTCATGAACATGACGCCGTGGGGCGGCCCGACCGCCCGTGCTGCCAGCGCCCTGCACGTCGACCCGTCGGACATTTTCGTGCCGATGATCCCGGCCATGCTGGCGGGTGTCGTGGCGATTCTGGTAATCGCCTATTTTTACGGCAAACGCGAGCGTGCGCGTCTGGGCGAGCTGCATTTGCCGGGCGACGAAGTCGACCACAGCGAGATCAGCGTTTCGCAGTTCCCGGACGCCCGCCGTCCCAAGCTGATCTGGTTCAACGCAGCGCTGACTCTGGCACTGATGGTGGCGTTGATCATGGGCCTGCTGCCGCTGCCGGTGCTGTTCATGATCGCGTTCAGTATCGCGATGATCGTCAACTATCCCTGCCTGCAGGCGCAGAAAGATCGCGTTGCCGCTCACGCGGGCAGCGTGCTGGCAGTGGTCGGGCTGATTTTCGCAGCCGGTATCTTCACGGGTATCCTGTCGGGCACCGGCATGGTCGACGCCATGTCGAAAAGCTTGCTGGCGGTGATTCCCGAGTCGATGGGGCCGTATCTGGCCGTCATTACGGCGATCGTCAGCATGCCGTTCACCTTTTTCATGTCCAACGATGCGTTTTACTATGGCGTCCTGCCGGTGCTTTCGGAGGCCGCGGCGCATTACGGCATCAGTCCGGTGGAAATGGCGCGTGCCTCGATCGTCGGTCAGCCCGTCCACTTGCTGAGCCCACTGGTGCCGTCGACCTATCTGTTGGTGGCGCTTGCCGGCATCGAGTTCGGTGATCATCAGCGCTTCACCCTCAAGTGGGCGGTGCTGGTGTGCGTGTGCATCATGATCGGTGCACTGCTGATGGGGATTTTCCCTGCCTACAGCAGTCTATAAATGCAAATGAACGCCCTCGCCGACACAGGTTGGCGAGGGTCATACAAGCCCAAAGGAAAACGTAATGGAATGGCTGACCAACCCTGAGATCTGGGTTGCTTTCTTCACGCTGACTGCCCTGGAAATCGTTCTGGGCATCGATAACATCATCATGATCTCGATCTTGGTCAGCCGCATGCCGAAGGCCATGCAGCCTCGCACGCGTATTTTCGGCCTGGCCCTGGCGATGATCACGCGCATCCTGCTATTGCTGTCCATCACGTGGGTGATGCGCCTGACCGATGACCTGTTCGAAGTCTTCGGCCAGGGTATTTCCGGCCGCGACCTGATCCTGTTCTTCGGCGGTCTGTTTCTGTTGTGGAAGAGCTCTCAAGAGATCTACCACGGCATGGAAGGTGAAGAAGAGGAACTCGACGAGCCGAAAGGCAAGGGCGGTCTGTTCCTGTACACCATCATCCAGATTGCGATCATCGATATCGTCTTCTCGCTGGACTCCGTCATCACCGCAGTCGGCATGGTCTCCCATGTCCCTGTCATGGTCGCAGCGATCATCGTCGCGGTGCTGATCATGATGCTGTGCTCGGGCGTTATCAGCGACTTCATCGACAAACACCCGTCGCTCAAGATGCTCGCGCTCTCGTTCCTGATCGTGGTGGGTACGGTGCTGATCGCCGAGTCGTTCGATGTGCACGTGCCAAAGGGCTACGTTTACTTCGCCATGGCGTTCTCGCTGGCAGTGGAGGCCATCAACATCAAGATGCGCATGGCCATGGCAAAGAAAAAGGCCATGAAAGACCCTGTGAAACTTCGCAAGGACGTTCCGGGTCAATAACACCCAGTGCGTGTAGCGGTGACAGAACGGGGCATTGGATGCCCCGTTTTTTATTCAGCGGCATGGCCTGGAGAGGAGCAAGCTTGCGCCCACAGTCTTGCCATCGCCGGAGCTGGGCGATTCGAAACGCTTGATTTGTTACAGATTTGTTTCAAGAAATAATCGTCTGTGCCATGCTGGCAATAAGGCCTCAGGCCGACTAAAGCTTTAGTCGAGCGCGATGAACATCTAGCTGCTCAGGCGCCTTCGCTCGCTACACGCTGCACTTTTAATCTTCTGCCCGTTGGGCAACAACAGGGGGCTTTCCGTATGCTGACCCTGCTCGATTTGCTTTCCGCCGTCGCGCTGTTGATCTGGGGCACGCACATCGTTCGTACCGGCATCCTGCGCGTCTACGGCTCACAATTGAGACGCGTGCTCAGCCAGAACATGTCGAAACGTCCGTTGGCGTTCATCGCCGGGATTCTTGTGACAGCTCTGGTTCAGAGCAGCAACGCCACTGCCATGCTGGTGACCTCGTTCGTGGGTCAGGGCCTGATGGGGCTCACGCCGGCGTTGGCCATCATGCTCGGCGCCGATGTCGGTACGGCCGTCATGTCTCGAATACTGACGTTCGACCTGTCGTGGCTCTCGCCGCTGCTGATTTTCCTTGGCGTGATTTTCTTTCTTTCGCGCAAGCAGACTCGCATCGGCCAACTGGGTCGCGTCGGCATCGGTCTGGGCCTGATCATCCTCGCCTTGCAGTTGATCGTGACCGCTGCGGCGCCGATCACTCAGGCCGCCGGCGTGAAGGTACTGTTCGCTTCACTCACAGGTGATCTGCTGCTCGATGCCCTGGTCGGCGCGATGTTCGCGCTGATTTCATACTCCAGCCTGGCTGCCGTTTTGCTGACGGCAACACTGGCCGGCGCCGAAATCATCAGCCTGCCAGTGGCGATCGGCCTGGTCATTGGCGCCAACATCGGCAGCGGGCTGCTGGCCTTTCTCAGCACCAGCATGCAGAACGTCGCCGGGCGCCAAGTGGCGCTGGGCAGCTTGTTGTACAAGCTGATCGGGCTGTTGCTGATCGTTCCGGTCCTGACGCCGCTCGTGCACTGGATGGACTCGCTGAACGTCAGCCCGTCGAGTCTGGTGATCAGCTTCCACGTGATCTACAACTCGCTGCGCTGCCTGATCATGCTGCCGACGGTGGGACCGATGGGTCGCCTGTGCGCTTCGATTCTGCCGCAACAGGCTGAGGTCAACGGTCAGACCAAGCCACGCCATCTGGACCTCACGGCACTGTCCACACCCAGCCTGGCGTTGGCCAATGCCGTACGCGAGACGTTGCGCATGGGCGATCTGCTCGACAGCATGCTCAACGCCATGCAGGAAGTGTTGCGAGGCAATCAGACGGCCGTGACGCAAGAAGTGCGCCGGCTGAACGACGATATCGAAGTGCTCTACAACGCGATCAAGTTGTATCTGGCACAGATGCCGCGCGAGGATCTGAGCGATCAGGACAACCGCCGCTGGGCAGAAATCATCGAGCTTTCAATCAACCTCGAACTCGCCAGCGGTCTGATCGAACGCATGCTGCGCAAGGTTCAGCAGCAGAAAACCGCCCAGCGCAGGTCGTTTTCCGACGTGGGTCTGGAAGAACTCTCCGGGCTGCATGAGCAACTGATCGCCAACCTGCGCCTGGGCCTGTCGGTCTTTCTCAGCGGAGATCCGGAAAGCGCTCGCCAGCTATTGCGGGAGAAACGTCGTTTCCGGGCACAGGAACGGCGTCTGGCGCACGCTCATGTCAGCAGACTGCAACGTAAAATCGTGCAGAGTATCGAGACCAGTTCATTGCACCTTGAGCTGATCGCCGACATGAAGCGGCTCAACTCGCTGTTCTGCAGCAGCGCTTACGCCGTGCTGGAAACAAGTGACACCGGCGCACTCTCCAGTGAGAGCCAGCCCGAGTAATCGAGGTGAACGCAGGGGCCAGCCCGAAGTCTGTTACACATACCGGCCCGCAAGGAAGCCCGTTTTTATGCGTTGCCTGCTGTTCATTTGTTTGTGTCTGACATCCCTGACCTCTATGGCCATCGACCGCTTTCAGGTGGAAGGCTACGTATTGCCCAACGGTTTGCAGTTATTGCTCAAGCCCGCTGAAAAGGGCCACGTGTCCATCCGCCTTGTCGTAGGCGTCGGCTTCGATGATTTCAAATGTGAAGACAAAGAACTGCCGCACCTGCTTGAGCATGTGTTGTTCAGCGGTATCGATAGCAGTGGCGAGGGCGGGCTCGAGCAGCAGATGCAGGCGCTGGGCGGGGAGTGGAACGCGTTCACCAGCAACACTGACACCACATTCGTGATCGAAGCGCCTGCGCAGAATCAGCGCAAGGTGCTGGACCTGCTGTTGAACGTGCTGACCCATACACAGGTGAATCAGGCCAACGTGGACACCGCCAAGCGGATCGTCGAACGCGAGGACGGTGGCCATTACTCGCATCTGCAACGTTGGCTGGACAAACGTGACCTGGGCCACGGCGCCAGCAATCAACTGGCCGTCGAATTGGGCCTCAAATGCCCGGAGCGGCCTGAGCTGGATCACCTCACCGTCGAACAGATCGAAAACATCCACGACAACTGGTACGCGTCCAACAACATGACGCTAATCATCGTGGGTGATCTGGACAAATTGCTGCCAGCCTATCTGGAGCGCACGTTCGGCCAGCTGAATGCCGTTGACCCCAGCGAACATCCTCCGCTGCTGACGATGTCCGAAAAGGCCGAACCCGAACGCACGCTGGTGCGCGGCGCGCTGGGTGACGGGGCCAAGCTGCATCTGTTCTTCACCGAGCCGGATCTGGGCGAGCAGCACGATGAAACCTGGGATCTGGTGAAGTCCTATCTGGACTGGGCGCTGTACAGCGAGTTGCGTCTGGACAAGGGCTATTCGTATGGCCCTTGGACCGATCGTGAGGCGTTCGGGGATACCGGATTTCTCAGCCTGAATGCCGATCTGTCGCGGGACGACGTCGCCTCTGCGGTGGCGGCCGTGCGTTCGATGCTGGAGCGGTTACGCAAAGAAGGCATGGACCCGGCGACCTTCGCCCGTCTGCAACAGGCGTCCATCGCCAAGCAGGCTTGGGCGGTGCAGGGCAACAGTGCGCTGGCGGACTACTACTGGGGCGCGCTGAACGACTACGACGACGGCCGTTTCGAAGACCCGGCCAAACGTACCCGCGGTGTCAGTCTGGATCTGGCAAACCGTGCGATGCGCCAGCTGCTGAGCCAGCCTGGATACTTGCGCATTGAAGAGCCGTTGATCAGCTACGACCAATTGTATGAAATCGGGATAGCGTTGCTGGCGCTGGTCGCGCTCGTGATTTTCTGGCGTTGGCGGGTCTACAAAAGACGCCCGATCTGATAGGAGTGCGCCGAGTCCAGGTCAGTCAGTCAATGTAGAAGCGCTCTTGCCCGCGATCTGACGCGCAGCGGCAGCCGAAATGCATGTCGGGTTGGTCTGCCACTCCAGGCTAGCAGAGATGACTGCCGCTATGTGCCACACAGAGGGGAATCGCGCGCCGATGCGATCGGCATAAGCGGTTTCCGTGCACGTGTGAACTGTGATCATTGGTATCCTGCCAAGGATTTTTCCTACCGCCAAAGTGAACACCGAAATGCCGGACTTGAACGCCATCATGCAGAACTCTCACGTACAGCGCGTACTGGAGTTCATCAAGCGCTACCCGGGGGTGATTGCATTCTTCGGCTTCTGCTCGGGGATCGGCAGCTTCATTCTGGTGGACCGTCAGGCCAAGCTTGCGACGTGGATCGCGGTCATCATGTTGGTCAGCTGGCTGTGGCTGATGGTGGAAAACAGCGCTGTCGCATTGATCGCCCGGATCTTCAAACGCGAGATCCCGCAGCCTTTACTGCGCTACGCCACGCAGATGATTCATCAGGAAAGCCTGTTCTTCGTTCTGCCGTTCTTCTTCGTCACCACCACGTGGAACAGCGGCCAACTGGTGTTCACCGGCATCCTGGCGGCTGCGGGGCTGGTGTCGATTACCGACCCGCTGTACTACAAATGGCTGGCGCCACGCCGCTGGCTGTTCATGGCATTGCACACCCTGACGCTGTTCGCCGCCTTGCTCACGGCGCTGCCGGTCATCCTTCACCTGACCACCGCTGAAAGCTACAAGCTTTCGCTGATCACGGCGATGCTGCTGTCTTTTCCGAGCCTGGCTTCGAGTTTCCCGATCAACAACTGGAAACGCGCAATCGGGCTGGTGCTGATGACGCTGGCCATCGGCGGAGCAGGCTGGTTGTTGCGCTCGTGGGTGCCGCCGGCCACGCTGTGGCTGACCGAAGTCGCCGTGAGCACCCGGTTCGACAACCAGAACAGGACGCCGGGCGAGAGCATTCAGGAGATCGGCGTCAATCAACTGCGCAGCTCCGGCCTGTACGCTTACACCTCGATCAACGCGCCGCGCGGCCTGGACGAGCGCATTTACCATGTCTGGCGGCATAACGGCGAAGAGGTCGATCGAATTGCTCTAGACATTCATGGCGGACGTAAGGAAGGCTATCGGGCCTGGACCCACAAACAGAACTTTCCTCCTGATGTACTGGGCAAGTGGCAGGTGCGTGTGCTGACCGAGGATGGCCAGATGATCGGGGTGTTGCGCTTTGAAGTCACCGACACAGACCAGCCTGCAGTCACTCGCAAGAAGATCACGCCAGCGGGCCTGAAACCGGGGGCAGACGACGCTGGCCCGGCGGATTCCGACACGCCGAAAACCGATGACAAATCGCCAGCAGAGAGCTCGCCCGATCCGGCCAAAACCAACTAAGCTCGCTCCCATGACGCCACTGACACACCTTGCTACCAGCGCTTCCGAGGTTTCGGGAAGCGTCTTACTGGATACTTCGACCGATCCCACGCAGCTGCGGATCGCCGGAGACTGGACGCTTGCCCATTATCGAGCGCTCAAGCATCAGACAGACGCGCTCAGCTCAGGCTTCGGACCCAGTACGCAGGTAGACATGAGCCAGCTGGGCGCGCTGGATACCGCCGGCGCGTCGTTGCTGGTCGAGCTGCTGGGAGTGCAACGTCTGCGCCTGCTGGCAGTTCAGGCGCCCAATTTGCCGGAGTCCAGTCGCGCGCTCATGCAGACCATTCAGAGCGCGCTGAGTGATTACTGTCAGCCGCTGAAAGATCCAGAAGTGGCCGTTGGCACCCAACTGCTGGCCCGGATCGGCTGCGCGGTCGATGTCATTCTGAAGGACACCCTGCAGTTGCTGGGTTTCATCGGCCTGATCCTGCAAACCATGGTCACGACACTGCTACGCCCACGGCGCTGGCGGACCACCTCGGTCATCGCCCATATCGAACAGATTGGCCTGGACGCAGCACCCATCGTGGCACTGCTGACCTTCATGGTGGGCGCTGTCGTGGCGTTCCTGGGCGCCACCGTGCTGAAGGCATTCGGCGCGACAATTTTCACCGTCGACCTGATCGGCTTCTCGTTTTTGCGCGAATTTGCCGTGCTGCTCACGGCGATTCTATTGGCAGGCCGCACGGCCAGCGCGTTCACTGCGCAGATCGGCTCGATGAAAGCCAATGAAGAGCTCGATGCCCTTCAAACGCTGGGAATGAGTCCTACTGAGATGCTGGTGCTGCCTCGCGTCCTGGCGCTGCTCATCTCACTGCCGATGCTGACGTTTCTTGCGATGATCTGCGGCATCGTTGGCGGCGGCGTGGTCTGCGCGCTCTCGCTGGGCATTTCTCCGGCCATGTTCCTGTCGTTGATGCAGGCCGACATCGGCGTCCAACACTTTCTGGTGGGTATCGTCAAAGCGCCGATCTTTGCATTCTTCATCGCCGCGATCGGGTGTCTTGAGGGCTTCAAGGTCGAAGGCAGTGCCGAGTCCGTGGGCGCTCACACCACATCGAGCGTGGTGCAATCGATTTTCGTGGTCATCGTGCTGGATGCACTGGCCGCAATGTTCTTCATGGAGATCGGCTGGTGACCAGACGGTGCGTACAACCCAGCGAAACGGTCATCCAGGTGCGCGGCCTGAGCAATCGGTTCGGGCCGCAAGTGGTGCACGAGCATCTCGACCTTGATCTGTATCGCGGGGAGATCCTGGCCGTCGTCGGCGGCTCGGGCAGCGGCAAATCGGTGCTGTTGCGCAGCATTGTCGGATTGCAGCGCCCCGCTGCAGGTAATGTCCGCGTGTTGGGTCAGGATTTGCTGAATCTGCCGGACAAACAACGCTCTCAAGTTGAACGACGTTTCGGCGTACTGTTTCAGAAGGGCGCGTTGTTCTCCTCGTTGACCATCACTGAAAACGTTGCCCTGCCGTTGATCGAGCACGCCGGCCTGAACCGCGAAGAAGCCGAGCATCTGGCCGGGATCAAGATGGCGCTGGCCGGACTGCCGCTGTCGGCCGCGCACAAATACCCGGCGTCGCTGTCGGGCGGGATGATCAAACGGGCGGCATTGGCCCGCGCGCTGGCGCTGGATCCGGACATCCTGTTTCTGGACGAGCCGACCGCCGGGCTGGACCCCATCGGCGCCGGGGCTTTCGATCAACTGATTCTCACGCTGCGAGACGCATTGGGCTTGAGCGTGTTCATGGTCACCCACGATCTGGACACGCTGTACACCATTACCGACCGGGTCGCGGTCCTGGCGCAGAAACGGGTGTTGGTGGCCGACAGCATCGACAAGGTGTCGGCGTACAAGGACGACTGGATTCACGAATATTTTCATGGCCCGCGCGGCCGCTCGGCCTATGCAGCGGCCACTCACCCACACGAGGTCTCATGATGGAAACCCGCGCCCATCACGTCTTGATCGGCCTGTTCACAGTGATCGTGGTCGCCGCCGCGCTGCTGTTCGGCCTGTGGCTGGCCAAGTCCAGCGTGGACACAGCGTTCAAGGATTATCAGGTCGTGTTCAACGAAGCCGTGACAGGCCTGTCGCGAGGCAGTCCCGTCCAATACAGCGGCATCAAAGTGGGTGACGTGGTCAACCTGCGTCTGGACCCTCAAGACCCGCGCCGCGTACTGGCGCAGATTCGCGTCGCCGGCGAGACACCGATCAAGCGCGACACGTTTGCCAAACTCGCGCTCGCTGGCATCACCGGCACCTCGATCATTCAGCTCAGCGGCGGCACGCCACAGAGCGAGCCTCTGAAGGGCGAAGACGGCAACCTGCCGGTGATCATCGCGTCGCCATCGCCGATTTCACGTTTGCTCAACGACAGCAACGACCTGCTGACCGGCATCAACACGCTGCTGCACAACACCAACGAGATGTTTTCTTCGGACAATGTGAAGACGCTGACCAAAACCTTGCAGCATCTGGAACAGACCACCGGAGTCATCTCAGATCAGCGTGACGATATCCGACAGGCGCTCAAGCAGATGACGGTTTTGAGCAAGCAGGCAGGCACCACGCTGGAGCAGACATCGACCTTGATGCGCAACGCCAACCAACTGCTGACCAGTGACGGCAAGCAAGCCATCGCCAGTGCGCAGCAGGCGATGAAGTCGCTGGAGCAGAGCAGCCTGACCATCAACGCATTGCTCAAAGACAACCAGGACTCGGTCAATGGCGGTCTGCAGGGCCTGGGTGAACTGGGTCCGGCGATCCGCGAACTGCGCGAAACCCTGTCGTCACTCAAAACCATCTCACGCAGCCTGAATGCCAACCCCAGCGGGTATCTGCTCGGCAGCGACAAGAACAAGGAGTTTGAGCCATGAGGCTTGCCGGTCACTCAATTACCCGACTGCTGCTGGTGACTGCCCTGTTGTCGACGGCAGCGTGCTCCATTTTGCCCAAGCAGGAGCCGTCTGACGTCTACCGGCTGCCGACTGCGTCAGCCACCAGCAAAGCGCAGACGCCTGCGCCCTGGTCTCTGCGGGTCGTGCGCCCCAAATCCAGCGAGACTCTGGACAGCGCCCGTATTGCGGTGATCCCGCAGGGTGACGTGATCAGCAGTTACAAGGGCGCGCGATGGAGCGACCCGGCGCCCGTGTTGCTGCGCAATCGCCTGACCGACGCGTTTTATCGCGACGGCCGGGTGCTGTCGATCAGCACCGATGACAGCAACTTGCAGGCGGATTTCGAGCTGGGCGGCGAGTTACAGGCCTTTCAGAGCGAGTACCGCGGGCAGGCCATCGGAGTGGTGATTCGACTGGATGCGCGGCTGTCCGACGAGCGTCAGCGCATCGTAGCCAGCCGCCGTTTCGAGGTGCATCAACCCGTGGGCGACAAGCAGGTTGCGGCCGTTGTGGCGGGATTCGGCCAAGCCAGCGACTCGCTGGCGGCCCAGGTTCTGCAATGGACTGTGGAGCAGGGTCAGCGGCACTACACGGCCGAGCCGAAGAACCAGTAGCACACCAGAATGGCAGCGATGACGCCTGCCAGTTCCGCAAGCAGTGCGCAGCCGACGGCATGGCGGGCGCGCTGGATACCCACTGCGCCGAAGTACACGGCGAGCACATAGAACGTGGTTTCGGTACTGCCCTGAATGGTCGCGGCCACCAGCGCCGGGAAGCTGTCGACACCTTGGGTCTTCATGGTTTCGATCAACATGGCACGCGCTGCGCTGCCTGAGAACGGTTTGACCAGCGCGGTCGGAAGGGCATCGACGAAGCGCGTGTCCAGGCCCATCCACTGAATCCCGTGGCGAATCCCTTCCAGAATCAGGTCAAGCGCTCCGGATGCGCGCAAGACGCCCACCGCGCACAGCATTGCCACCAGATACGGCAGCAAGTTTTTCGCCACATCGAAGCCTTCCTTCGCGCCTTCAACGAATGTTTCGTAGACCTTGACCTTGCGCAGCGCGCCGATCACCAGAAACACCATGATGATGCCGAACAGCGTGAGGTTGCCCAATATGGACGAAAGGCTGGAAAGCGCCGTAGCGGACAACCCGGCCAGCACCGCCATGAAGCCGCCAAGCAACAGCGCTCCGGGCACCAGATAGGCCAGCACCACCGGATCCCACAAACGCAGGCGCTGCATGACCGCAACCGAAAGCAGGCCCACCAACGTCGACGCGCTGGTCGCCAGCAGAATCGGCAGGAACACCATGGTCGGATCGACTGCTCCTTGCTGCGCCCGGTACATGAAGATGGTCACCGGCAACAGCGTCAGTGATGAGGCATTCAGGACCAGAAACAGAATTTGCGCATTGCTTGCAACGGTCTGGCTGGGATTGAGCTCCTGCAGCGAGCGCATGGCCTTGAGGCCGATTGGCGTGGCAGCGTTATCAAGGCCCAGTGCGTTGGCGGCGAAATTGAGGGTGATCAGGCCCAGAGCAGGATGGCCGCGCGGGACTTCAGGCATCAGACGATGGAACAGTGGCGCGAGCACCTTGCCCAGCCAGTCGACGATTCCGGCCTTTTCAGCGATGTTCAGAAAGCCGAGCCACAACGTCAGCGTGCCGAACAGCAGCACCATCACCTCAACCGAAAGCTTGGCCATGGCGAAGATGCTTTCAACCATCGCCGCGAAGATCCCTGCGTTGCCGCCAATCAACCATTGCGCCAGCGCGGAAATCGCCGCAACCACGAAAAAGCCAAGCCATAGGCCGTTGAGCATCGGTAAGTCCCCTCGGAAGATGCGGGGATGATAGCGGCGAGGGCGCAAACAACAAACCCTATCCCACATTTACCAGACACGACGCGCGGACTTGAGGCGCCACGCGCTTACGACGTCATGCGGCTCCGCCCGCGATCTGCGGCGAGAGCAAACCCCGTGGGAGCGGCCAGCTGAAACTCAAAACAACAAACCCCGCTTGCGGGCGGGGTCTGTTGGTCAGCTCTGCTCAGCAATCAATCGACTGTCGACTGACCGGCAGGCAGGGATTCCTTGCTGCGCCAGTGCGGCAGGGAGTTCCAGTAACGTTCGCCCTTGGCGTCGTCGTACATGCCTTCCCAGCGCGCGATGACCAGTACCGCCAGCGCGTTGCCGATCACATTCAAGGCCGTACGCGCCATGTCCATAATGCGGTCGACACCCGCGATGAAAGCCAGGCCTTCGAGCGGGATACCGACGCTGCCCAGCGTCGCCAGCAACACCACGAACGACACACCCGGAACGCCCGCGATGCCTTTGGAGGTCACCATCAGCGTCAGCACCAGCATCAGCTGTTGACCGATCGACAGGTCAATCCCGTAAAGCTGCGCGATGAACAGCGCTGCGATGCTCTGATACAGCGTCGAGCCATCCAGGTTGAACGAGTAACCGGTCGGCACCACAAAGCTGCTGATGGCCTTCGGTGCACCGTAGGCTTCCATCTTCTCGATCACGCGAGGCAACACGGTTTCGGAACTGGCAGTGGAGTAAGCCAGCACCAATTCGTCTTTGAAGATGCGCATCAGCTTGATCACCGAGAAGCCAAACAGGCGCGCGATCAGGCCCAGCACCACGAACGCGAAGAAGGCGATGGCGACGTAAACCAGAATCACCAGCTTGGCCAGCGGCAGCAGTGAGGCAAAACCGAAGTTGGCCACGGTCACGGCAATCAGTGCGAACACACCGATGGGCGCGTAGTTCATGATCATGTGAGTGACCTTGAACATCGTTTCCGATACACCCTGGAATACCTTCACCAAAGGCTCTCGCACTTCGGCATTTAGGCTCGAAAGCCCCAGGCCGAAGAACACTGAGAAGAAGATGATCGGCAGCATGTCGCCACGTGCGACGGCAGCGAAGATGTTCGAAGGGATCAGATTGAGGATGGTCGCGATGAACGCATGATCATGCTGCACTTCGGCCGTGGTCTTCTCATACTGCGAGATATCCACCGTCCCCAGCGTGCTCATGTCGATACCGGTGCCGGGATGGAAGACGTTGGCAAGCAGCAAACCGACCACAATTGCGATCGTGGTGACGACTTCAAAATAAAGAATGGTCTTGAGGCCGATGCGGCCCAGCTTCTTGGCGTCGCCAACGCCAGCGATTCCAACGACCAGCGAAGAAATCACGATAGGGATGACGATCATTTTGATCAGACGAATGAAGATGTCGCCCGCCGGTTGCAAAATGTTGCTGATCCACCAGGCCTTCTCGGCGCTGAAGTGGTTCAGTACCGCGCCAAGCGCGATGCCCAGGACCAAGCCGATGAGGATCTGCCAGGCGAGGCTCAGTTTTGCCTTCTTCATGTCATTACCCTTGTTGTAGTAGCTGTGACACTTCTCAACCAGCGCTGCACGTCTGTTGTACGCGTTCAAGCGCAGGTGCCCTTGGAAATGTCCAGAAGGTGACCGCAAGCGAGCATCCGAGCTCTTAGCAGGCGAAAAAGGGCGCAACTATTCCCATGGAAGGCTTCATCGTCTAATGCCGTAAATGACTACCTCATGCCGAATCGGCATGAGGAAAATCAATGACTTAGGCGAAAGGCCCACTCGAAGCTGACCTTCCAGCTGGCGTTTAAATGCTCGGAAGTGGCTATAACGTCGCCTGTAGCGATGTTTGTGGAAGAAGAGGGCACGCAAGTGACAGATTGGTCATGAACGGCCAAAGTACCGCCATCGACGATTTTTTCTCGATATACGGTCGTAGGAAGGGTGTAAACACGATGTAGGAAGAATTACAGGTAGGGGTATCTGTCGCTAAAACGGCTGAGGCATGAGATCAGAACGCTAAAATTTGCGCCTCGCAAGTCCACTGTCGGATAACGGCTCACGCTCAATCGGACGATGGACTTGCGTTGCGGCTTGCCTGACCCGGCCCACGAATGGGAGTACTCCCTGTACACCTGGTTCGCTCCAGCCACTCCATTGGTCAGAACGCCCCGGCCCCTTGGTCACGCGCAGACCTTCCTCGGGTTGCGCGGCTTTCAGGAAGACCCAATCACATTCGGTCTTCCATCATCTGAGTCAGTACCAGTTCGGATCTTTCTTCAGCTGTTCTTTCAGAAGACCTTGCATGCCTTCGTCGGGGTCGCCGAGGAACCGGTAATCAGCGTGGCGAGTCGGGGACTTATCCGCCGGCAAGCCCGCCGGGACTTCGACCAGCATGGCGTAGGCATGAGCCTTATCCATGCTGAACGCGACAATGAGGCGTTTGTTGATGCACGTGTCCTGGGTTTCGCAAAGAGGCCCTGCCAGGTATTTGTCACCATCCTCGGTCACCGCATTCATTTGGTCGGACGTGCCGGAGAGATTGATCACCCAATCCGGCAACCGCTCTTCCTTCTTCACGACCGACGACCATGTCTGGCGGTACTCGGGATCAGAGCTGAGCAGCTCGTTGACCCGGGACTGTCCATCATTGGCCGCGGAAGCCAGCGTACTGGCGCCCGCAAGGAGCGCCAGTGCCAGAGCAGAGAAGCGCTTCGCGATCATCGTTATCCCCGACCGCGACGACCAAAGAAGAACGACACTACAAACATAACCAGGAACACGATAAAGAGAATCTTGGCAATACCGGTGGCAGTGCCCGCGATACCACCGAAGCCCAGAACCGCTGCAACAATGGCGATGATCAGAAATGTGATAGCCCAGCTCAACATGGTGATTCTCCTTACTGTTTTAATTTCTTGCTACGGCGAGGTGTCGACGTTGACCCTCAAGGTAGATCGGGACCGCGATCGCTGTGATCAGAAGACCCAACTCTGTTGACGTGGCGCCTGGTCGTTAACCGCCTCCGCGTCATCAACTGTCTGCAGACTCAGGGCTACGTCAGACGCCTTCAGCGCGCTCGCCTTGGCGAATGGCGCGCTGTGGGTGTAATGGTGAGGCACTTGAGTCATTTCCTGCTGTTGGTTCCAGTGAGTGAACTGCTGCACCACGATGAGGGTGATCATCAGCGCCAGACTGGCAAACAGACCTTGCTGCACCTGCAGCGGGGAGATACGCAGTTTGGCGAGATGTTGAGTGTTCATTCAGCTGACTCCTGGCAATCTTGTTGGCCGTCGACACAGGCCGTTGTTACCAGTGATATTGCACGCCGTGTGCCAGCTTTTTTTGATCGATTAAACCCTTACAAATCAATTAGTTATGAACCAGTCGATGCCGCCCTGAAACAGCAAGCTGCACGATTGAACATTTGGCATCGTGCGTTCTGCACGAAGACATGGGACAAACTGTCGCGGACGTTGACCGAGAACATCGGTCCAGAGGGGAAGCTGATGGGTATTCGGTCGCTAATCTCTGCAGGGCTTGCCGAGCGGCAAGCCCTGCTGCATTGAGACGAGAATCAGCCCGCGCTACGGGTCATGACTCGCAACGTGTCAGCGTCGACACCTTTGACGCCGCGGATGTTGCGGGCGATCTCCACGGCCAGTTCTTTCTCCGCATAATTGGCAACCACCCCATCCAGGCTGACGACGCCACTCTTGGTCTCCACCTTGATATTCAGGCCGTCGAGGTTGCGGCTATAAATAAGGCTGGATTTGACCTTACTGGTGATCCAGGCGTCGCTGAATTCTTCATGCACGCTACTGGCCTGCGCCTCGTTCTGCTCCTTGATCGCCTGCGTATCCCGCGCGCTCAAGCTGATCAAGTTGTTGACTTCGGTCACACCATCGGTGTTGCTCGCCAGGCTTCCGGCCAATTGCTTGGCCTCGGCATCCTTGGCCTGACCTTTGAGCGTTACTACGCCTTGCGCTGCACTGACCTCAATGTTCAGCCCCTCTGTGACGCTGTTCCACAGCAGCTTCGATTTGATCGTCGCGGTCAGCGTGGCATCGTCGAAACGCTGCGCCATGTTCGCCTTGGCGCCTGGCTCTGCGGCCACTTGCGGATCGATCTCCAGCTGATTGTCGACCTTATTAATGCCTTGGGTATCGCTGGCGATCTGCGTGGCAAGGTCCTTGTCGACCTGATTCTCGACCTTGCCTTTAAGCGTCGCAGTGCCTTGCTCGACCTCCACGCTGATCTTGAAGGGACTCAAATGGCGATTGAGCGCGAAGGCCGTCCAGATCGAGCCTTCCTGACGCGCTTCAGCCAATTGCGTTTGCAAATCACCCGTGGCCGCGTGGGCAATGACAGGCGCCCCTGCAAGCGAGCCAACAGCGGCAATGGCCAGGGTGATTTTCTTCAACGGATGCATGGCAAATCTCCAGACAGTTGCAAAAGGTATCTCTGGAGAGACTTTCCATTCGCCCAGATGTTCTGTTCTGAGCCCACCCCGCCACCCGCACGCAACCCTCATGCGAGCCATATGAATGCGCAGAAACGTCGCAGATCAATGGGTTATTGGTTTTTTCCTCAGATCGCTACCATGCATCCCACAGAATCAATCAGAATGAACCATGCAACTTGCCCGATTTTTCCGGGACTAACCAAGATCATTCATTTAGGAGCGTAGGAAAAATGGAAGCAGCCGCTGAGAATCAGGGCCGTATTCTGCTTGTGGATGATGAATCCGCCATCCTTCGCACCTTCCGCTATTGCCTGGAAGATGAAGGCTACAGCGTCGCCACTGCCAACAGTGCGACGCAGGCCGAGGCGCTTTTGCAGCGTCAGGTGTTCGATGTCTGTTTTCTGGATTTGCGTCTGGGCGAGGACAACGGCCTGGATGTATTGGCGCAGATGCGCATTCAAGCGCCATGGATGCGCGTGGTCATCGTGACCGCCCACTCGGCGGTCGACACCGCTGTGGATGCCATTCAGGCGGGGGCAGCCGACTATCTCGTCAAGCCTTGCAGCCCGGATCAACTGCGTTTGGCCACGGCCAAACAGCTGGAAGTGCGTCAACTGTCGGCACGACTCGAAGCGCTGGAAGGCGAAGTGCGCAAACCCAAGGACGGACTGGATTCTCACAGCCCGTCGATGATGGCCATTCTGGAAACGGCGCGTCAGGTCGCCAATACGGACGCCAACATTCTTATTCTCGGCGAGTCCGGCACCGGTAAGGGCGAACTGGCGCGAGCCATTCATGGCTGGAGCAAGCGCGCCAAAAAAGCCTGTGTGACCATCAACTGCCCGTCGCTGACAGCCGAGCTGATGGAAAGCGAGTTGTTCGGCCACAGCCGCGGGGCGTTCACCGGCGCCAGCGAAAGCACGCTCGGGCGGGTCAATCAGGCAGATGGCGGCACATTGTTCCTCGATGAAATCGGCGACTTCCCGTTGACCCTTCAGCCAAAGCTGCTGCGCTTCATTCAGGATAAAGAGTACGAACGCGTGGGCGACCCGGTAACGCGCCGTGCCGACGTGCGCATTCTGGCCGCCACCAACCTGAAACTCGAAGACATGGTTCGGGAAGGCCGCTTCCGTGAAGACCTGCTCTATCGCCTGAACGTCATCACGTTGCACCTGCCGCCGCTGCGCGAGCGGGCTGAAGACATTCTGACGCTGGCCGACCGTTTCCTGGCCCGCTTCGTCAAGGAATACGGTCGTCCTGCCCGCGGTTTCAGCGAAGAAGCCCGCAGCGCGCTGCTCAATTACCGTTGGCCGGGCAATATCCGCGAATTGCGTAACGTGATCGAACGCGCCAGCATCATCTGTCCCCAGGAAAAGGTCGAAATCAGCCACCTGGGCATGGCCGAACAGCCGACCAACAACGCGCCACGCGTGGGGGCGGCGTTGAGCCTGGATGAGCTTGAGAAGGCGCACATCGGCGCCGTGCTGGCCACCAGTGACACGCTCGATCAGGCTGCGCGCACGTTGGGTATCGATGCCTCGACGCTGTACCGCAAGCGCAAGCAGTACAACCTGTGACAGGCGATCGATAATGTTCGCAATGAAGTTGCGTACACGGCTGTTCCTCAGCATCTCGGCACTCATCACGGTTGCGTTGCTGGGCCTGCTGCTGGGCCTGGTCAGCGTCATGCAGATGGCCAAGTCGCAGGAATCGCTGATCAGACACAACTTCATCACGCTGGATATCGGTCTCAAGTTGCGACAGAACCTGGGCGATCAACTGGTGATGTTGCTCAAGGACGATCCTGATCCCAAGGCGCTGCAACAGAATCAGCAGCAGTTCCAGGAACTGCTCGATCAGGGCATCGATCATGACCAGCAGACCAACACGCACAGCGGCTTTGAAAAAGCGCGCGGGGACTACGAGCGTTTCCTCAGGGCGTTGCAGGACTCCAGGCAGCCGGCCAACTCCCTGACCGATGACACCGAAGTCACCAACGCCTTCAATACGCTGCGAAACGGTCTGCTCGATGCGCATCGTCAGGCGCTTGCCAATATCAACGACGCCGAAAGCGCCTCACGATCAAAAGCGTTGTGGGTGGCGTCGCTGCTGGGTCTGGTCGGTCTGGCCGTGCTGGCGATCGGCTTCATCACCGCTCATGGCATTGCCCGCCGCTTCGGTGGGCCTATCGAGGCGCTGGCTCGGGCGGCGGACAAGATCGGCGAAGGGAACTTCGACGTCACGCTGCCAATTTCTTCTGCGTCGGAAATGAACCAGCTGACCCGTCGTTTCGGCATGATGGCCGAATCGCTTCGCCAGCATCAGGTCACCAACATCGATCAGTTGCTCGCAGGGCAGCAAAGGCTTCAGGCAGTGCTGGACAGCATCGACGACGGCCTGCTGATGATTGATCGGCAGGGCCGCCTGGAGCATTTGAATCCTGTTGCCCAGCGCCAGCTGGGTTGGGAAGAGGGTCGACTGGGCCAAGGCCTCGGCGAAGCTCTGCAGCGACCCGAGCTGGACGAGCAGCTGTATCTGGTGCTGCGTGGCGGAACGCTAGAACGGGCGCCCGAGGACCTTTCCATCGAGGTTGACGGAGAAACCCGCCTGCTGACCTACAGCCTGACGCCGGTCAGTCACACTAAAGGCCATATTCTGGGCGCTGTGATGGTGCTGCATGACGTCACGGAGCAACGCGCATTCGAGCGTGTGCGCAGTGAATTCGTCCTGCGCGCGTCCCATGAGTTGCGAACGCCGGTGACGGGGATGCACATGGCGTTCGGCCTGCTGCAGGAACGCGTGCACTTCCCACCCGACTCGCGCGAAAAGGACCTGCTAGAGACCGTAAACGAAGAAATGCAGCGCTTGATGCAGCTGATCAACGACCTCCTCAATTTTTCCCGCTATCAGAATGGCCTGCAAAAGCTCACGCTGGAACCCTGCGACATCGGGGAATTGCTCGGCGCCGCTCGCCAGCGCTTCGCGGAGCCGGCTGCGGAGCAGAATGTTCTGGTGCTGATGGAAATGCAGGAACCGCTGCCCAGGTTGCAGGCCGACAAGGCCCAACTGGACCGCGTGCTGGACAATCTGCTGGATAATGCGCTGCGCCATACGCCGCAATCAGGTCTGATCCGCCTGCAAGCTCGACGTCACGGAGAGCGCCTGATCATCAGCGTCGAAGACAACGGCGAAGGCATCGCCTACGGCCAGCAGGCCCGGATCTTCGAGCCCTTCGTGCAGGTCGGCCGCAAAAAAGGCGGCGCGGGGCTGGGGCTGGCGTTGTGCAAAGAGATCGTGCAACTGCATGGCGGACGCATGGGCGTGTACTCCCGTCCGGGGCAGGGCACGCAGTTCTATATGGCGCTGCCGCTTTAAGCGACGCTTCCGGCGCAACCCGGTTTCACGCTACATCATCTGTCCTGCGGCCACTGCTGCGTCGCCCGCCAGTGACAAGCTCGGTGAATTTGGCCGCACTCAGCGGTCGGGCAAAGAGCCAGCCCTGCCCGTAAATCACGCCTTCGCTCTTGAGCAGCAGCGCCTGGGACTCAAACTCGATACCTTCAGCGATCACCCGCAACTGCAGCGCATGGGCCATGCGAATGATGTGCGGGGCGACGCCGCTACTGGCGGCATCATGGCCCAGCGCGTCGATGAACGCTTTGTCGATCTTCAGGCAGTCCACCGGCAGCGTCTGCAGGTACGCCAGGCTGCAATAGCCCGTGCCGAAGTCATCGATCAATACCTGATGCCCTCGGTCGCGCAGCGCCTGCAGATGATTGCGCGCCACCACCACATCCACCAGCCCGCGCTCAGTGACCTCGAAAGCGATCTGTCGCGGCGCGACCCGGTGCAGCGCCAGCAGTTTGGCCGTGACCCGACCGATACGCGGCGCCATCACGTCGCAAGCCGCCAAATTCACCGAAATATAAAGATGCGGATTGGCGCGAAGCAGCTGCCCGAGCTGCTCAAGCAGTTGTTGCAGCACGAAATCGGTGATCTGACGGATCTGCCCGGTATTTTCCGCCAGCGGGATAAACAGATCCGGGCTGGTGAGCGTGCCGTCTGGTCGTCGCCACCGCACCAATGCCTCAGCGCCCACGCACAAGCGGGTGTTGAGGTCGAAAATAGGCTGATACAAAACCTTTAATTCGCCACGCCTCAACGCGCCGTGCAGCTCACCGCCGAGCGACTGACGCTGCCTGACCAGTTGCAAGACCAGAATCCCGATGCACAAAGACACCAGCAGGCTGGCGGGCACCAGCAGCCACCACGCCCCCGTGACCTTCTGCTGCAGGCCGCTGCGCGGCGTGATCAGCACCAGCTGATATTCCGGGCTCTGCGTGGGCATCCGGTACACCAGTTTGTCGTGGGTCGTTATCAGCGTCTCGACCTTGGTCGGCGTCCAGTCGGGCGTCGGCGGCCAGGGTTGAGTCGGCCCCAGCACCGGAATCGCCTTGGTCCCTTGGCCCAATACCACGACCAGACTGCCGCCAGCGGGCAAATCCACAACATCGGTCAAATGCCCGCGAGAGGTCGACACCCTGAAGTCACCACGCCCCAGCATCAGCGAGGCGAGATTGTCATCGGGTTGGGTGGAAGTGTTGAGCCAGTAATCGTAAGTCGGCCCGCGAATATCCGGCGCCCTTGGCTTGCCGATCATGCTCTGGCGTGTCCAGCTCGAACAGAACTGGGTGTCGTCGACAAACGCGACTTCATAGATGAAGCGGTAGCGGGAGTTCACCTGGCGCAGTTGCTCAACCATTTCAGGGCTGCACCCGCGCAGCGGCTGGGCTTCAAGCTGATCAAGCCCTGCGCGCAACTGGCCAAATAACTGCTCCAGTCTCACCAGGAATCGCTCGCCCTGGGCATTCATTTGGGCACTTTCTTCTTGTCGCGCCTGATGCATGGCGAGACCGAAACTGGCTGAAAGCAGGACGACCGCGCTCAGCAACGCCGCGAGAAGCGCCAGAAGCGCCGGGCGATAGAGAAAAGTGCGCAGTTGCGGCGTCGCCGTAAACATCGGCCGTCATCCAAATGAATACTACTGATGTATAGCAACAAGCGCGCAAATAGCCCGAAAAAAAATGAGAGGATGGCTAACTTAGTGCCTGAGGTTCAGAACCTGAAGGATAGCTGCACTTTGAAGATCCGGTTCGCCGTCAAATTTCTGCGGACGGTAATGCATCTGGAAGGCCGCTATAACGTGGCGTGTAGCGATGTCCAGCTCCCCGGTTTGCGGGGTCGGATAGCCTAATAACGCCAATTGTTGCTGAAACCAGGAAATGTTCGGCATCACACCCATCATCTGAGTTTGCCGCTGAGCGACCTGCTGCTCGTCGGGCCAGATGCCCAGCCCTTCCTGCGCCAGACGTTTCCATGGAAACAACGGGCCGGGATCAAGCTTGCGAAAGGGCGCGATGTCGCTGTGACCGATCACGTGCCGGGGTTCTATGCGATTGCGTTTGACGATGTCCTTGAGCAGCACGATCAGCGCTTTAATCTGCGCTTCACTGTACGGGTACCACAGACGCCCGGTAGGTGTGTCGCGATAGCCCGGATTCACGATCTCGATGCCGATGCTGCTCGAGTTCAGCCAAGTGCGACCGTCCCACTCGCTTTCGCCGGCATGCCATGCCCGCTGGCTTTCGTCTACGAGCTTGTAGGTCGTCGCCGGACCGTCTCCGATCAAATAATGCGCACTGACTTCGCCATGAGTCAGCAGCGCCAGCGATCGCTCGAGCGACGCGGAGGTGTAATGCACCACCACGAATTGCGCGCGGCTGTCGTAATTGGCAGAGGGATGGCTGGTGTCCAGCTTCGGGCCACTGGCGCACGCGGTGAGCAGCAGGAGCAAGGAAAGGGCAATCAGAGACTTCATAAAAGGCAGAACACACCGGCAAATAATGCAACAGTGTAACGTAGCGCTGCCGATGCGCTCAAAATTGGCTGAGTATTTCGATGAACTGACGCGAGGCTCAACCTTGCTCGATTCGATTCCGCCCCTCGTCCTTGGCCCGATACAACGCCTGATCTGCACGCTTGAGCACCACGTCGCTGCGCTCGCCAAGCCTGAAAGTGGTAATCCCCATCGAGACGGTGATGGTGACCGGCTCGCCCTTGAAGTGGAATGGGCATTGTTCAATGGCAGCGCGCAGCCGTTCAAGCAGTGCAAGCCCTTCCTCCATCTGCGTGTGGGGCAGCAGAAAGACGAATTCTTCACCGCCAAAACGTGCGATGAAATCAGAAGGTCGAAGACGCTTTTTCAATTGCCCGGCAATGATCTTCAAGACTTTGTCGCCGGCCAGATGCCCGTAGCCATCGTTGATGCGCTTGAAGTGATCGAGGTCCAGAATGCCCAGCAGCAGACTGGCGCGCTTTTTCTGCAACTGATCGATTTCATGCTCCAGGCGCTCGTTCCATGCCGCACGGTTCGGCAGGCCGGTCAGCGTATCGATCAACGCTTTCTGTCGCTGCTCCTCAAGATGCACGCGAAACCCTTGAGCCTCCTGCTCCATCGTCGCCACGCGGCTGGCCAAAGACTGCAGGCGCGAGGCAACTTCCTGTTCGCGCTGATCGCGCTGCTGTTGATGCTGATCCATGGTGCTGATCAGACCTTCGAGGCGGCTTTCGAGAACGTTTTTAAGCGTCTTCAGATCTGCCGCTTCCTGAACGCTGCTTTGCAGCCCGCCGACATGCTCGCGTAACTGATCGTCCAGTTGCCGTGATGCCGACTGCTGGTCGGCATGGTCTTCACTCGCGGCGCGCAGGTTGCTCTGAAAGGACTCAAGGCGCTCGTTGAGTTGCTTGAGATACGCCTCGAACTCGTGCTGCCCGCTGTCAGTAATCGCCAGCATCAACACAGCGAGATCATCGAGAATCGGCAGTAATTCGTACCAGTTCAGCCCATGTTCGAGCCGCACACGCATGGCTTCAGCCTGCGGGCGATGATGTTCAGGCAGCGTCAGATCGTTGAGCAGCCCCAGCAGCGTGTCTTCGATGTGCGCTGCAACCGAGCTGTAACTGGGCTCAGGTGAGGAGGGCAGTGCATACGGACCGTCCTCGTCCTCGACCTCTCTGTCCTCCTCGTCTTCTTCGTCATCCGGCTCTTCGACCAACGCTTCGTTGGCCTCATCCGCCACGGACTGCTCGGCAACCGACGCTTCGTCGTCTACGACGGCCTCGTCATCCGCGACGGTCGATGGACGCTCCGCAGCCGGTTCGGCATCAGCGACGGGCTCGGCATCAGGCTCAATGGCGTGTTCAACGACCTTCGCTTGCGCCTCACTGACCTCAGCGTCAGTTGGCAAAACGTTGGCAGGCTCGTCGGGTGCCGGTTCGACCGCGTCAATGTGCTCGTTGCGCTCGACGGCCGGGGCCAACGACTGAGGTACGGGCACTGGCTCCAAGGCCGGGGGCTCAGAAAGAGACGCCGGTTTTTCGGGAGCGGTCGGGCGTTCGCTGGAAACGGGGGCCTCGTTGATCCACTGCGCCTCTTGCTGCGCCGTGGCCTCCGATGTGGGCGCAGGCTCGTCATCCACTTCACGGGCAATGGGTTTTGCCGGCTCGACGGCAGGCTGCACAACCGGCGCGGGCTCCTCACCCTCGCCATGGGCGTGGCTGCCGAACAGACGTTGCAGGAAACCGGGACGGGCGGCTTCCTCGGGATGATCGAGCTGCGACAGCGCCTTTCCCTGCAGGCCGCTCAACTCACTGAGCAGCAGCGGTAATTCGCGCGCCTGGGTGACGCGGTCTTCCAGGTTCTTGGCAAAGCGTTTGAGCGGCTTGCTGACTTCCTTGGGCAGCGGCAGCGATTGCAACTGAGCGACCAGCGAGGTCAACGCGGTGCCCATTTGCTCGACGCGCTTCTCGCGCCGCTGCTCAGAGTCCAGCACAGCCTTCTCAAGGCGCGGGATCAACGCCGCGAGTCCAGCATCCATGTCGTCCTTGCGGACGATCTCGCGCATTTCCTTCATGCACTGATCGACGGCCTTGTCGGCACCTTCAGCCGCCAGGCTGCTACGCACCAGACCGCGACGCAGCAGGTCGAGGCGCGCGTTCCAACGCCGCTCGAGCTTGTCTTGCTGCTCGATGCTTTTCAGGTACTTTTCTTTCCAGCGTTGGGTTTCGTCGCTCATTCCGAAGGTCCGAGAGGAGATGTGCTTGTTATCGGCAGCGAGTCACCGATTAATGAGGCCGGCAAGCGAATCTCCACCGCGACCGGCAGATGATCGGAAATGGGCTGGGCCAGCACCTGCACTTTCTCAAGCGTCAGGGTCGGGCTCAGAAGAATGTGGTCCAGACAGCGCTGCGGGCGCCAGCTGGGGAAGGTTGCCTCGATCTGCGGCGCAAGCAGGCCCAGATCGCGCAAAGGCGAGAGCTCCAGCAGATCGGTGGCGTGGGTGTTCATGTCACCCATGAGCACCTGATGACGATAACCGCCGATCAGCTCACGTATGTAAGCCAGCTGGCGAGTGCGCGTCCGAGCGCCCAGCGCGAGGTGCATGACCACCACGACCAACGCGTCCGGTCCCTCGCCGAAGCGTACGAGGATGGCGCCACGACCGGCAGGCCCGGGCAGCGGGTGATCTTCGATGTCCCAGGGACGCAAGCGGCTGAGCACGCCGTTGCTGTGTTGAGCAAGACGTCCCAGGTTTCGGTTGAGTTGCTGATGCCAGTACGGAAAGGACCCGAGCTGAGCGAGGTGTTCGACTTGATTGACGTAGCCCGACCTCAGGCTTCCGCCATCGGCTTCCTGCAGAGCGACCAGATCATAGTCGTTGAGCAGGTCGCCGATCTTTTGCAGGTTACCGGCACGGCCGTTGTGCGGCAGCAAATGCTGCCAGCCGCGGGTCAGGTAGTGCCGGTAGCGCTCGGTACTGATGCCCACCTGAATGTTGAAACTGAGCAAACGCAGCCGGCCATCGGCCGGCAACCCTGTTTTCTGCAGATGACGCTCGTTGACCTTGGGCGTATGCCGGGCAACGACACGTTCAGTACCCCAGCGCCCCATGATGCAGGGCTTACTTGGCAGTCAGCGTGGCGCGCTCTTTGGCGATCAGCTGATCAGCCACTTCCAGCGCTTGTTCTGCACCGCCCGCAGAGGCGAGGTCGAAACGATACTTGCCGTTGACGATCATGGTCGGTACGCCGCTGATCTCATACTTCTTGGCCAGCTCTTTGTACTGGGCGATCTTGCCCTTCACTGCGAACGAGTTGAAGGTCTCGAGGAACTTGGTCTTGTCGACGCCCTGAGTGGCCACGAATTCGGCCATGTCGTTCGGGTCGGTCAGGCGCTTGCCGCCTTTCTGGATGGCATCGAACACGGCGGCGTGGACTTTCTTCTCGACGCCCATGGTGTCCAGCGTGATGAACAGCTGGCCGTGAGCATCCCAAGGACCGCCGAACATTGCAGGAATGCGCAGGAAGTGAACGTCGGCAGGGAGTTTTTCAACCCAAGGATTGATGGTCGGCTCGAACGCGTAGCAATGTGGGCAGCCGTACCAGAACATTTCGACGACTTCGATCTTGCCGGGTTCGGAAACAGGGACGGCGCTGCTCAGCTCGACATATTGTTTGCCGGCTTCGATCGGCTCCGCCGCTTGAGCGGTCAGACCGAACAGGCTGGTGAAAACCAGAGCGGCGCTGAGAATCAGATTACGCATGCTTAACTCCTGGGCATGAAAAGTCACCTCGATGGCCGCAGTTCGACCGGGCGAGGTGATACGAGTTCGCAAGTGTAACGCCTGTAGGCACAAAAAAGGGCAGCCGTTCGCTACCCTTTTTAGCCCGTCGATGCGGGGAAACATTAACAAACATTTCACTGGCCAAAGCGCCCCGAACGCGCGTTGTGCCCGATCAGTGCAGCCCTTGAATATACGCCGACAGCGCTTCGATATCCTTGTTGCTCAACTTGGAGGCAATCGTGCGCATGACCATGGTGTCGCCGTCATTGGTACGCTCGCCTTCGCGAAACGCCGTCAGCTGTTTCTTCACGTAATCTGCGTGCTGCCCACCAAGGTGCGGAAAACCTGCGGCGGCGTTACCTGCGCCGTTGGGTGAATGGCACCCGGTGCATGCCGGCATGCCCAGATCCAGCTTGCCGCCCCGGAACAACGCCTCGCCGCGCGCCACCAAGTTCGGGTCAGCGGCGCCCACGCTGCCTTTCTGGCTGGCGAACCAGGCAGCGATATCGGCCAGATCCTGATCATTGAAGTTGTTGAGCAAGCCGGTCATTTCGAGGACGACACGCTTGCCATCCTTGATTTCGTGCAGTTGCTTGAGCAGATAACGCGGGCCTTGGCCTGCCAGTTTGGGAAAGTTAGGAGCCATGCTGTTGCCATCGGGCCCATGACAAGCCCCGCAGACCGCCGTTTTTGCCTGGCCTGCGGCCGGGTCGCCTACCACCGCATCGGCGGCGAGCGTCGCGCCAGCAATGCCAAAGGTCAGAAGCAGGCTAACCAGTAGTTTGTTCATCGGTTGATCCAATGCGCTTTATTGTTCGTGTAAGGTTAGTCCGACTTCTACGAACTTCATCCTGCAAGTGGACAAAGCACACACAAAATCTGCGGCATTATATACTTGCGTCCATCAAACGGAAACGACACCCCGTTGCCGCGCCTCTGCCGCAACGCTCCCACCGGATATCCCATGCAACTGAAAAACCCGATCCTCGGTTTGTGCCAACAAGCCAAGTTCATGCTCAGCGCCGCCAAAGTCGATCAATGCCCGGACGACGAGGGCTTTGAAGTGGCTTTCGCCGGTCGCTCCAACGCCGGTAAATCAAGCGCGCTGAACACGCTGACCCATGCCAGTCTGGCGCGCACTTCCAAGACGCCGGGCCGTACCCAGCTGCTGAACTTCTTCAGCCTGGACGATGATCGTCGGCTGGTGGATCTGCCAGGTTATGGCTACGCGAAAGTGCCCATCCCGCTCAAGCAGCACTGGCAGCGTCACCTTGAGGCGTATCTGGGCAGCCGCGAAAGTCTGAAGGGTCTGATTCTGATGATGGACATTCGCCATCCGATGACCGATTTCGACCTGCTGATGCTCGACTGGGCCATCGCCAGTGGTATGCCGATGCACATTCTGCTGACCAAAGCGGACAAGCTGACCTTCGGCGCCGCGAAGAATACGCTGCTCAAAGTGCAGTCCGAAATTCGAAAGGGGTGGGGCGACACGGTCACCATCCAGCTGTTCTCGGCACCCAAGCGCCTGGGCCTGGAAGAGGCGTATACCGTGCTCGCTGACTGGATGGAACTGGAAGACAAAGCGCCTGCGGCTTGAATCGCAGGCAAAAAAAACCCCGGACTTCATATGGGGAGGGGAAGTTCGGGGTCTAAGTCCAGACCTCTAGGGAAGGGGTCCGGATATCTGCCAACACTTAACACAACATAGGAGCATGAATGGCTACGTCAGCCATTCGCAAACTCTGACCGGGTTTTGTCCGCGGAAGTTCAAAACCTGAGGAAATTTAATGTTGGCGGCAGGCAGGACTTGTCTGTTGCGGCCCGTTCCAGAGCGCTCAACCGGAGACTCGCGGCAGCGCGCTCACTCGTGAAGCCCCAGACGACACGTGTGCGTGACGTCTGAAGACCTGTTGTCAAACAAGCTCGCTCACAAAGCCGCATTCTTCGATCATTTAATGATCAATGCGCCTCGTCCCAGTTGTTCCCCACACCCACTTCCACCAACAGCGGAACGTCCAGCTCGGCTGCACCGCTCATGTGCACGCGGATGTCCTTGCTGATCTGCTCCACCAGGTCCTCGCGCACCTCGAGCACCAGTTCGTCGTGAACCTGCAGGATGACGCGCGCGTCCAGGCCTGACGAATCCAGCCAGCCGTTCACCGCCACCATGGCGCGCTTGATGATATCGGCGGCAGTGCCTTGCATCGGCGCGTTGATCGCCATGCGTTCAGCGCCTTTGCGCAGAGCCTGGTTCTTCGCGTTGATGTCCGGCAGGTAGAGACGGCGACCGAAAATGGTCTCCACGAAGCCTTGTTCCGCCGCCTGCGTGCGGGTGCGCTCCATGTACTCCAGCACGCCCGGATACCGCGCGAAGTAGCGGTCGACGTAGGCTTGCGACTGCTTGCGGTCGACACCGATCTGCTTAGCAAGACCGAATGCGCTCATGCCATAAATCAGACCAAAGTTGATCGCCTTGGCGCTGCGGCGCATGTCATGGGTGACGTCCGCCAACTCGACACCGAACACCTCGCCAGCTGTCGCCCGGTGCACGTCCAGATCGTTGCGGAACGCGTGCAGCAGCCCTTCGTCCTTGGCCAGGTGCGCCATGATCCGCAGTTCGATCTGCGAGTAGTCCGCCGCCAGCAACTTGTAGCCCTGTGGGGCGACGAAGGCCTGACGGATACGGCGACCTTCGGCGGTCCGGATCGGGATGTTCTGCAGGTTCGGATCGCTGGAGGACAAGCGCCCGGTGACCGCGACCGCTTGGTGATACGACGTGTGAATCCGACCAGTGCGTGGATTGATCTGCTCCGGCAGGCGGTCGGTGTAAGTGCTCTTGAGCTTGCTCATCGAGCGGTACTGCATCAGCACTTTAGGCAGCGGGAAGTCCTGTTCGGCCAGCTCCGCCAGTACGGCTTCGGCCGTGGAGGGCTGGCCGGTGGCTGTTTTGCTGATGATCGGCATGCCGAGCTTTTCGTAGAGGATCACGCCCAGCTGCTTCGGCGAACCGAGATTGAACTCCTCGCCGGCAATCGCAAACGCCTCGCGCTCGAGCTCGGTCATTTTGTTGCCCAGCTCCACACTCTGGATGCCCAGAAGCTTGGCATCCACGAACGCGCCCTGGCGCTCGATGCGCGCCAGCACAGGCATCAGCGGCATTTCAATGTCGTTGAGCACCGGCGCAAGGGAGGGTGTCTTGCCCAGTTTTTCCTGAAGCGTTTCGTGCAGGCGCAGGGTCAGATCGACTTCTTCAGCGGCGTACATGCCTGCCTGCTCAAGCGCGATCTGATCGAACGAAAGCTGCTTGGCGCCTTTGCCCGCGATTTCCTGGAAATTCACTGGGGTGTGATCCAGATACTTGGCCACCAGACTGTCGCGATCATGCCGCGTAGCGGTGGAGTCCAGGACATACGACTCCAGCATCGTGTCGAAATTGACGCCCTGCACCTGGATTCCCTGCTGCTGATCGCCGTCGATCGCGCAATTGGCGAGCAGGTTGATCGCGAACTTTGCGTGCTGACCGACCTTGACCTTGCCGGCATCCTCCAGCATCGGCTTCACGGCCTTGAGCACTGCGTCGCGATCCAGCTGTTGCGGCACGCCCATGTAGGAATGGGTCAGCGGGATGTAGCAGGCCTCGTGGGTTTTTATCGCAAACGACAAGCCCACCACTTGCGCCCGCTGGGCGTCGATACCGTTGCTTTGCACCACGAATGCAAACAGCTTGGCCGCTTCAAGTTTCTTCAGCCAAGCGTCGAACTGCGTCTGCTCAAGGATCAATTCATACTTGGCTTCAATGACCGGCGCGGGCTCGGCGGCCGCGGTTGGAATCTCGGCGCCGTCCTGCTTGGCTTCGCGTTGCAGATCGTTGATCCAGCTCTTGAACTCAAGCTCGGTGTACAACGCCAGCAACGCCTCGCGGTCAGGCTCGCCGCAATGCAGAGCGTCCAGCTCGATATCCAGTGGAACGTCCACTTTAATCGTCGCCAACTGGTAGGAAAGAAATGCCATTTCCCTGTGCTCTTCAAGCTTGGCTGGCAGGGATTTCGCGCCACGAATGGCCAGTGTCGGCACCTTATCGAGGTTCTCATAGAGTTCTTTGAGACCGCCGTTAATACCGACCAGCAATCCGGCCGCGGTCTTTTCGCCTACACCGGGAACGCCGGGGATATTGTCGACTTTGTCGCCCATCAGTGCGAGATAATCGATGATGTGCTCCGGACCGACCCCAAATTTTTCCTTAACGCCGGCCACGTCGAGAACGCTGCCGGTCATGGTGTTGACCAGCGTGATGTGGCCATCCACCAGTTGAGCCATGTCTTTGTCACCCGTGGAGATGACGACCGGGCGATCGGCGGCTGCACTGCTGCGCGCAAGCGTGCCGATCACATCGTCGGCTTCAACGCCTTCGACGCAAAGCAGCGGATACCCCAGGCCTTTGACGCAGTTGTGCAGGAAATCGATTTGCACGCGCATGTCATCGGGCATGCTCGGCCGATTGGCTTTGTACTCGGCGAACATTTCATCGCGAAACGTCCCACCCTTCGCATCGAAAACCACGGCAAAGGGGCTTTCGGGATATTGCTTGCGCAGGCTCTTGAGCATGTTGAGCACGCCCTTGACCGCACCGGTGGGCAGGCCCTTGGACGTAGTGAGCGGCGGCAGCGCGTGGAAGGCGCGGTACAGATAAGAAGAACCGTCCACCAGGACGAGGGGCGCGAGACTCATGTGCAGGATCAACCTTTTCGGCGGGGTCGGCGCTAGAATGCGAAGACCGTTGACGACAAAGGGACAAGGTTATCATGCGCGCGCCAAATCGCCTGTCACTGGTCTTGTTGTTGGCCGCCTGCCCCGCGCTGGCCATGGCTGTCGACGACGAAGCGCCTTCGGCGGAGCCCGACGTCACCATCAGCAAGGACGGCGAGAATTTCATTCAGGAGTACAAAGCCAACGGCTTCGTGTATGCGGTTAAAATCACGCCCAAACATGGCAAGCCGTATTATCTGGTGCGCGCTGATGGCACAGGCGGGCAATTCATTCGTTCGGATCAACCGGACATGCTGATCCCTCAGTGGGTACTATTCAGCTGGTAACGCCTTACATTCACTCTCTTGCTGGCAGTCTTCTATGTCCGTTTTTACTCCCCTGGCTCGGCCCGAGCTGGAAGCTTTTCTCGCCCCGTACGGGCTTGGCGTACTGCGTGATTTCCAGGGCATTGCCGCCGGAAGTGAAAACACCAATTTTTTCGTGAGCCTTGAGCGTGGGGAGTTCGTGCTGACGCTGGTCGAGCGCGGCCCCGTTCAGGAGATGCCGTTTTTCATCGAGCTGCTGGATGTGCTGCACGACGCCAACCTGCCCGTGCCTTACGCGCTGCGCACCACCGATGGTCAGGCCCTGCGCGAGCTCAAAGGCAAGCCGGCACTACTGCAACCGCGCCTGGCGGGCAAGCACCCGACCGAGCCCAATACCCAGCATTGCGTGCAGATCGGTGAATTGTTGGCGCACATGCACCTGGCGACCCGCGAAAGAATCATCGAGCGCAAGACGGATCGCGGTCTGGACTGGATGCTGGAAGAGGGCAGCAATTTCATTTCGCATCTTGATGAGGCGCAAGGCGCGCTGCTCACCACGGCTGTGGAGGAAATCCGCCGCCTGAAGGGGAAGATCATGGCGCTGCCGCGGGCCAATCTTCACGCTGACCTGTTCCGCGACAATACCTTGTTCGAAGGCACACACCTGACCGGCGTGATCGACTTCTACAACGCATGCTCAGGTCCGATGCTCTACGACGTGGCGATTGCCGTGAATGACTGGTGTTCGTTTACGGACGGCAGCATTGACGCCCCGCGCGCACGCGCCTTGCTCGGCGCGTATGCCGCGCTGAGGCCGTTCACCGCAGCGGAAGCCGAGCTGTGGTCGACCATGCTTCGTGTCGGGTGCGTGCGATTCTGGCTCTCACGCCTGATTGCTGCCGAGACCTTCGCCGGCCAGGACGTGTTGATCCACGACCCGTCCGAATTCCGCGTGCGACTGGAGCAGCGCCAGGAGACCCACATTCCGCTGCCGTTTGCGTTGTAATCTACAAAAGGCCATCGCAGGGAAGCGCGCCTGGAGATTTGCTCAGCCCACAAAAGCGCGTGCAAGCCAGAGGCGCGCTGGCCTGCAATGGCGTCAGCCCAAACGTTACAGACCCTCCAGACACCCCGCCAGATCATCCGCGAGTTTGCCCAGCAATTGCTCATAGCCCTGCGCAGTGGCTGGTGTGTACCCACCCAGCGCGTCCAGCTCCGCCAGTTTGACCGGCAGACCGGCACTCAGCGTGTCGGCCAGACGCGGACGCAAGGGTGGCTCGCTGAATACACAGGTCTTGCCGAACTCGCTCAGGCGCGCGCGCATCGCAGCGACATGCTGGGCGCCCGGCTGCACCTCGCTGCTGACCGCAAAGACACCGGCGTGCTTGATGCCATAGGCTTCTTCGAAGTAGTCGAACGCCTCATGAAAGACGAAGAATTTCTTGTCGGCGATGCCCGCCACGCGTTGCTTGATCTTCGCGTCCACAGCATCCATCCGCGCGTCGAACGCCTTAAGATTGCTGTCATAGCGCGCAGCGTTGGCCGGATCCGCCTGGCTCAGATCCGCCGCCATTTTGGCCGCGATCACCCGGGCGTTTGCCGATGAAAGCCACAAATGCGCATCTACGCTGCCGGGGCGGTGGTCGTGATCGTGCTCGTCTTCGTCGCCATCATCGTGGTGCTCATCGCTGGCTGTGAAGTGACGCAGATGCATGCCCGGCAAGGACTGAACGGCCACAGACGCTTTGGTCCGGTTAGCGAGCACGCGGGGGAGAAACGTCTCCATGTCGGGGCCGATCCAGTAAAGCAGATCGACCTCCTGCACGCGCCGTACGTCGGATGGACGCAGCGCGTAATTATGCGGCGACGCCCCCGGTGGCAGCAGCACTTCGGGCACGGCGATGCCATCCTGCACGGCCGCTGCAATCAGCTGTAGCGGCTTGATGCTGGTCAGCACACGAACGTCGGCCTGGGCTGTAGCGATGGAGGAAAAACCGGTGATGAATACGACAAAAAGTAAAAAAAGTCGGGACACGATGACCACTCATTGGGGCAGGAACGGGTAACATAATAACGTCTCTCACAATAGCCGTCGCCGCCCATGTCTAAAACACCGCTGGCCAGTCGCCCTCACGATCACTCTCACTGCGTGCACAGCGCGCTTGCTGAAGCCGATGCGCTCTGCGCCGGTAAAGGCCTGCGTTTGACCGCACTGCGTCGTCGCGTTCTGGAGCTGGTATGGCAAAGCCACAAGCCGCTCGGCGCCTACGACATCCTCGCGGTGCTCAGTGAAGAAGACGGTCGTCGCGCCGCGCCGCCCACGGTTTACCGTGCGCTGGACTTCCTGCTGGAGAACGGGTTGGTGCATCGCATCGCGTCGCTCAACGCATTCGCCGGCTGCAATCACCCTACGCATGCTCATCAGGGCCAGTTCCTGATCTGTCGCGAGTGCCACGCCGCCATCGAGTTGCAACACGCCGCCATCAGCGCATCCATCGTGGCAGCGGCCAATGAAGTCGGCTTTGCGGTGGAAACCCAGACGGTCGAAGTCGTCGGAGTGTGTGCTGGCTGCAAGGCTGCTTGATGAGCGACGCACTGATCCGCTTGAAGGACGTCAGCGTCACGCGTGCCGGCCAGAGCGTGCTGGAAAACATTCAGCTGAGCGTCAGCCCCGGCGAAATCGTGACGCTGATCGGGCCCAACGGCGCAGGCAAGACCACACTGGTGCGCGCGGTGCTCGGCTTGCTCAAACCTGACACCGGCGAGGTCTGGCGCAAGCCAAAATTGCGCATCGGTTATATGCCGCAAAAGCTGCACATCGACGCGACGTTGCCGCTGTCGGTGCTGCGTTTCCTGCGGCTGGTGCCAGGCGTGGACCGGGAGACCGCATTGTCGGCACTGGCGGAAGTCGGGGCTGAAAAAGTCATCGACAGCCCGCTCCAGGGTATTTCCGGAGGCGAGATGCAGCGCGTACTGCTCGCGCGAGCGCTGCTGCGTGAACCTGAATTGCTGGTACTCGATGAACCGGTGCAAGGCGTCGACGTGGCCGGGCAAGCGGAGCTGTATACACTTATTACCCAGCTTCGGGATCGCCACCGGTGCGGTGTGCTGATGGTCTCCCATGATCTGCATCTGGTGATGAGCACCACCGACCAAGTGGTCTGCCTGAATCGGCACGTCTGTTGTTCCGGCCATCCGGAGCAGGTCAGCAATGATCCGGCGTTCGTCGAGCTGTTCGGTCAGAACGCACCGAGCCTGGCGATTTATCACCATCATCACGATCATGCCCACGACCTGCACGGCGAGGTCTGCCAACCCGCAGCGGCGCATGACCACGATCATTCCCACCCTCACGACCACAGTCACGGAGATAGCTGCAAGCATGGCTGATTTTCTACTCTATGCCTTGCTCGCAGGCCTTGCTCTGGCGGTAGTGGCTGGCCCGTTGGGCTCCTTTGTGGTCTGGCGGCGGATGGCCTACTTTGGCGACACGCTGTCTCACGCTGCATTGCTGGGTGTGGCACTGGGCTTTCTGCTGGATATCAGCCCGGCCATCGCCGTCACGGTCGGCTGTTTGCTCCTGGCCATCGTGCTGGTCACGCTGCAACAGCGTCAGCCACTGGCGTCGGACACCCTGCTCGGAATTCTTGCGCCAAGCACCCTGTCGCTGGGGCTTGTGGTCCTGAGCTTCATGCGCGATGTCCGGATCGATCTGATGGGCTATCTGTTTGGTGATCTGCTGGCGATCAGCCCAACCGACCTGTCATGGATTCTCGGCGGCAGCGCGGCGGTGCTGATCCTGATCTGCGCGCTGTGGCGTCCGCTGCTGGCGATCACTGTCCATGAGGAGCTTGCAACCGTCGAAGGCTTGCCAGTCGCGACCTTACGCATGGCGTTGATGCTGCTGATTGCCGTGGTAATCGCCGTCGCAATGAAAATCGTGGGGGTTTTGCTGATTACCTCGCTGCTGATCATTCCAGCGGCTGCGGCACAACGTCACGCCCGTTCTCCCGAGCAAATGGCACTGGGTGCCAGCATCATCGGGGTGATCGCAGTCTGCGGCGGACTGGCGTTGTCCTGGTTCAAGGACACGCCGGCGGGCCCGTCTATTGTGGTGTCTGCAGCGGCGCTGTTTTTGCTCAGCTTCGTTCTGCCCAAGCGGTAGAACCTTGTGCAGCAGTCACAGTCATATTCGGCAATAAATGCATGGCGGCAATGTGCAATGACCGTTCACATCGCCCCCTGATAGTGATCAGTTATTTTCGATGCAAGGCACTTATGTGTAGACTTGCTCGTTTTTTGCGCAAATAGAGAATCGCAGGAATGAAGCCGTTCGCATCCCGTTATCTGCTGCTTGCTGCATTTTCCGTCCTGTTGGTCGCCTGCCAGAGCAAGCCTGTCGAGCCTCCCGCTCCCGCTGCGGCGCCGGATGCGTATCAGCAGCTGGAACAGAACATCGCAAGCAGCGAGCTGGCGACCGCTGAAGATCAGCTGGCCGCACTGCAAGCCAAATCCCCCGATGATCCGCGCCTTGAGCAGTATCAGCGTCAACTCGCCGAGGCCTACCTGAGCCGCAGCCAGATCGTCCTGCAGAAAGGTGACGTCAACGCCGCGGCAACGGCGCTGAGTCGCGCTCGCGCACTGATGCCCAAGGCACCTGCTTTGACCAGCGGTGTGAACGGCGCCATCGCCCACGCCCGTAAAGCCGAGCTGGACAAAGCCGAAGCCGAATTGAAAGCGGCTGAAGCCAGGCGCACCGCCAAGGTCATCGATCCGACCGTGGAAAGCACCACCATCGAGTTGAACATCCGCGACTCCAGACAACTCCGTCGTCAGCTGAACGATATCGCCGCCGACGTGGCCTCGTTCAACTGCGAAGTGATCGTGCAGGTACCGCGAACGGACGATTATCCTTGGCTGGCCACGTTGCTGACCAAGCGCGTGACGAAGATCAATCCAGACTTCGAATTGCAGATTCAGCGTGAAATCGAGAAGACTGAGCCAGCTCAGATGATTCTGAAACCTGCCCCGCTCTGATTATTTTTTGATCAAACAAAAGGCGTTGCCCTCACAGGCAACGCCTTTTTTTTCGATAACTACAACGCTGCAACGAGGCGCGCTTGCCCGGTCTTGGACAGGTACATCCGACTCAAATGTGTCGGATGTATCGTCATTCGCAGACAAGCGCGGTTCTACATCTCAGCACTCATCCAGACAAGGTGAGGCGTGCGATGCTGCTATCAAGCCGGAATCGCCTTGGCTTTAGGCTCCCGCGCCCAGACCCGGTGCTGCTTGATGGCGTCGAAGAAAGTCGCGAACGACTTGCTGTCCGACACCGCGAGCAGGCCGGCATCGGCCTCAAGACGCAGCAAGTCGATCAACTCTTTCGCGTCGCCCGCGTAAGCGATTGCCTTGAGATGCTTGTAGGCCTCAAGCACGTAGTGCAACGCCACGCCGTCGCCCATCAGGGCTTTCACCGATGCTGCGCCGCCGGGAATGAAGACCGCGTCGAAAGCAATCGATGGCAAGCCTTCAGCAGAAGCGTCCACTGCCAGCGTCCCACCGCCAGCGGTTTTCACCGGCGCAGAGGTCGGCCCAAGCACCTTGGCGTGCGCCGCTTCGGCTTCAAGGGCTGCCTTCATGGCCGCGACGGCTTTGTCGTCTACACCATCAGCCACCAGAATCGCCACTTTGCGCGAGGCGATATCGCCTGGCAGCAAATTGACCTGGCTCAGCAACGGAGACTTGTCCACCGTCGGCTTGCCGGATTTCTGCGGCGTGACGGTCGGCGCCGTCGGTGCCGGCAGACCCAGGTTTGCAGCGACGCGCTGTGCCAAGGTCAGATCGATATTGGCGAGAATCTCGTTCACTTGTCGCGCACGGATGTGCTCACGATCGACCTTGCCCAGCTCAAAACTGTAGGCCGCGATGATGTGCTCTTTCTCATGCTCGCTCATGCTGTTGAAAAACAGCGTGGCTTGCGAGAAATGGTCCGCGAAGGAAGGGCTGCGCTCACGCACCTTGTGCGCTTCGACGCGCTCCTGATACGTCTCGAAGCCGCCATCCTCTGGGCCAGCCGGGGTTTCTTTCGGCCAGCCGCCGTCGATGGAGTTCGGCTCGTAGGACGCGCGACCCTTGTCGATGGTCGTGCGGTGCTGCGCATCGCGCTGGCCGTTGTGATTCGGCGAAACCGGGCGGTTGATCGGGATTTCGTGGAAGTTCGGTCCGCCCAGTCGGCTGATTTGCGTGTCGGTGTAGGAAAACAGCCGACCTTGCAGCAGCGGATCGTTGGAGAAGTCGATGCCTGGCACTACGTGGCCTGGGCAGAACGCGACCTGCTCGGTCTCGGCAAAATAGTTGTCAGGGTTGCGATTGAGCACCATCTTGCCCAACGGCGTGACCGGCACCATTTCCTCCGGGATGATCTTGGTGGGATCGAGCAAATCGAAGTCGAACTTGTGCTCGTCTTCTTCAGCGACGATCTGAACGCCCAGCTCCCATTCCGGGTAGTCGCCCATCTCGATGGATTCCCACAGATCGCGGCGGTGGTAATCGGTGTCTTTACCAGCCAGCTTCTGGGCTTCGTCCCACAGCAGCGAACAGGTGCCGTATTTAGGCTTCCAGTGGAATTTGACGAACGAGGACTTGCCCTCGGTATTGATCATGCGGAACGTGTGGATACCAAAGCCCTGCATGCTGCGCAGGCTTTTTGGAATGGCGCGGTCCGACATGGTCCACAGCACCATGTGCGCAGATTCCGGAACCAGCGAAACGAAGTCCCAGAACGTGTCGTGGGCCGATCCGCCGGTAGGAATCTCGTTGTGCGGCTCAGGTTTTACGGCGTGCACGAAATCCGGAAACTTGATGGCATCCTGGATGAAGAACACCGGCATGTTGTTGCCAACCAGATCGTAGTTGCCTTCTTCGGTGTAGAACTTCACCGCAAAACCACGCACATCGCGGACAGTATCGCCTGAGCCACGCGGGCCTTGAACGGTGGAAAAACGCACGAACACCGGTGTCTTTTTCCCCGGGTCGCGTAGGAATTCTGCCTTGCTGAGGGCGGAATGGTTCTCATAGCTCTGGAAGTAACCATGGGCCGCGGTGCCGCGTGCGTGAACGATCCGCTCAGGAATACGCTCGTGGTCAAAATGCGTGATCTTCTCGCGCATGATGAAATCTTCGAGCAGCGAAGGGCCACGGCTGCCAACCTTGAGTGTGTTCTGGTTATCGGAGACTTTGACACCCTGATTGGTGCGCAGAGCCTGACCAGTAGCGTCGGAGCGGAACTGCTCCAGACTGTCGAGCTTGGTGTTGGTGTTGCCCCGATCCAAAGTGTCGGTGCCGGCAAGTTCGCTTTTCGGTGTTGCGCTGACGGGTGTGGGTTTATTTGTAGCCATCGGACAAAAACTCCTCGGTTCAGGCGGCTCTTTTCTCGTTCTTCCGTGGGCGAAAGGCGGTGCGAGCTCAGTAAGCAGGAATTTCCCTTACAGCCCTCAGGGAAATTTCGGCGCTTATGTAGTGACTGAGGATGAAAACGGCCGTTCCGTGTTTTTTTCGACCTTTGGTCTACCGTTGCTTGAATTCTGCGTTATGACCGTTGAGCAGGTCGCGCGCGAAATAAATGCTAAGAATGATGGGCCCAACCCCGGCCCGACAGGCTAAAATGCGCGCCCGGTTTACCCAGCCGAGGCCGAAATGGCATCGCCCAGCAGCGTTTTCGAGCTTTCTCGCACGCTGAATTTCTACCGCGCCCCCACAAGGTTCGCTAAGTGATCGAGTTTCAAAACGTCCATAAAACCTATCGCGTCGGCGACAGGGAAATTCCCGCACTGCACCCCACCAGCCTGCGGGTCGAGAACGGCCAGGTGTTTGGTCTGATCGGCCACTCCGGCGCAGGCAAGAGCACGATGCTGCGTCTGATCAATCGCCTCGAAGCGCCGAGCGGCGGCAAGATTCTGGTCGATGACGTCGATGTCACCGCTCTGGACGCCGACGGCTTGCGCGGTTTCCGCAGGCAGGTCGGGATGATCTTTCAGCACTTCAACCTGCTGTCGTCCAAAACCGTCGCCGACAACGTTGCCATGCCGCTGACTCTGGCCGGGGATATGTCCCGCGCGCAGATCGACCAGCGAGTGGCGGAGTTGCTGGCACGTGTCGGTCTGTCCGACCACGCGAAGAAATACCCGTCACAGCTGTCTGGCGGTCAGAAACAGCGCGTCGGCATCGCCCGTGCACTGGCGACCAAACCGAAGATTCTGTTGTGCGACGAGGCCACCAGCGCCCTCGACCCACAAACCACGGCATCGGTGCTGCAATTGCTGGCGGAGATCAATCGCGAGCTGAAGCTCACCATCGTGCTGATCACCCACGAGATGGACGTGATTCGTCGGGTGTGCGATCAGGTCGCGGTGATGGACGCGGGGGTGATCGTGGAGCAGGGCGCAGTGGCCGACGTGTTCCTGCATCCCAAACACCCGACCACGCGACGTTTCGTACAGGAAGACGAACAGGTCGATGAAAACGAGCAGAGCAGCGACTTCGCCCATGTCGAAGGTCGCATCGTGCGTCTGACCTTCCAGGGCGATGCGACCTACGCGCCGCTGCTGGGCACGGTCGCGCGAGAAACCGGTGTGGACTACAGCATTCTGGCCGGACGCATCGACCGCATCAAAGACACGCCTTACGGGCAACTGACTTTGGCCATCACAGGTGGCGACATGGAGGCCGCGTTCGCGCGCTTTACCGCAGCTGACGTTCATATGGAGGTCCTGCGCTGATGGATACCCTCACCACCCTGTTTTCCAACGTCGACTGGTATGAAATATGGGTCGCGATTGGCGACACTTTGATCATGCTCGGCGTCTCGCTGGCGTTCACCGTGCTGTTGGGCCTGCCACTGGGCGTGCTGATGTTCCTGACATCGCCACGTCAGCTGCTTGAGAACAAACCGGTCTACGCCACTGTAGGCCTGATCGTGAACATGCTCCGGGCGCTGCCTTTCATCATTCTGCTGATCGTGATGATGCCGCTGACCGAAATCATCACCGGCACTTCGTTGGGGATCCTCGGCACGCTGCCTCCGCTGATCGCCGGCGCCACGCCGTTCTTTGCCCGTCTGGTGGAAACTGCGCTGCGCGAGGTGGATCGCGGCATCATCGAGGCCGTTCAGGCGATGGGCGCGACCACGCGGCAGATCATTCTCAAGGCGCTGCTGCCGGAAGCGCGGCCGGGCATTCTGGCGGCGATCACTGTCACCGCCATCGCGCTGGTGTCGTTCACGGCAATGGCCGGCGCAGTGGGTGCGGGCGGTCTGGGTGACCTGGCGATTCGCTACGGTTACCAGCGCTTCCAGAACGATGTGATGTTCGTGACGGTCGTATTGCTGCTGGTGCTAGTGCAGATCCTGCAAACCGTGGGCGACAGACTGGTCGCGCACTTCTCGCATCGTTAATTGAATGAGCCGGTCGCTGACCGGCAGGTGTTCGCCCAAGAGCGGGCATTTCAGGAGTAGAAACACATGAAAAAGCTGTTGGCCATCTTCGCTGCAGTGGCTGCATTTTCCGCCCACGCCGATGAAACTCTGACCGTCGCGGCAAGCGCTGTGCCTCACGCCGAAATCCTCGAGTTCGTGAAGCCGACCCTGGCCAAAGAGGGCGTGACGCTGAATGTGAAGGTCTTCAACGACTACGTTCAACCCAACGTACAGGTCGATCAGAAGCGCATGGACGCCAACTTTTTCCAGCACCAGCCGTATCTGGATGAGTTCAACAAAGGCAAGGGCACGCACCTGGTGAGCGTCGCAAAGGTTCACGTGGAACCGTTCGGGGCGTACTCGGACAAGATCAAGAACCTGGCCGACCTGCCTGACGGCGCAACTGTCGCGCTGCCGAACGATGCGACCAACGAAGGGCGTGCATTTCTGCTGCTGGTCAAAGCCGGTCTGATCACTCTGAAGGATCCGTCCAGCAGCACCGCCAAACCTAGCGATGTGCTGCAGAACCCAAAGGCACTGAAATTCCGCGAGTTGGAAGCTGCCACGCTGCCACGCGTATTGACCCAGGTTGACCTGGCGCTGATCAACACCAATTACGCGCTGACCGCCAAGCTCGATCCGACCAAGGACGCGCTGATCATTGAAGGTCAGGAGTCGCCCTACGCAAACATCCTGGTGACCCGCGAAGACAACAAGGATTCGCCTGCCATCCAGAAACTGGTCGCTGCGTTGCACAGCCCGGAGACCAAGCAGTTCATCGAGACCAAGTACAAAGGCGCCGTGGTGCCGGCGTTCTGATCGGACCGATCTTTCGTCGCAAACAGCCGACTTCAACCTCGGCCAGTGCGCGATCTGAGTAGGAGTGAGCTTGCTCGCGAAGGCATTCTGACAGTCGACATCAATGTCACCGAGATGCCGCATTCGTGAGCAAGCTCACTCCCACAGGTCAGAGGTTCGCGCCGGATCCTTCCGCAAGGCCGATCTCCCCTCCGACGCTGAAACTGACGCGTCTCTAAGCCACGCCGCGATCCATGTAGGAGCGCGCTTGCCCGCGAAGGCATTCTGACAGGCGACATCGATGTCTGAGGGTGCCGCCTTCGTGAGCAAGCCTCAACACATCACGATCCGCCCTATCGTTGGCTTTATTGCTTCTTGAGCAGGACCGGCAATTGAGCCACCAGTTTTTGGTTGTTGAGCGGTGCACGGATGAAGCCGCGTTGCGTGCCGTCCGGCCCGAGGAGAGCTAGGTTGCCGCTGTGATCGACCGTGTAGTTGGGTTTGCTGGTGTCGGCGGGAATGAACGGAATGCTCACCGCATTGGCGAGCTTCTGAATGTTTTCAACCGGTGTGGTCAGGCCAACGAACTGTTTGTCGAAGTAGCCCAGGTACGTCTTCAGTTGTTGAGGCGTGTCACGATTGGGGTCGACGCTGACCAGCACCACACGCAGTTTGGCAGCCGCCTCTTCAGGCAATTCGCTTTTTATCTGCCGCAACTGCGCAAGCGTGGTCGGGCAGATGTCCGGGCAGAAGGTATAGCCAAAGAACAGCAGGGTCCATTTATCCTTGAGGGAGCCGAGTGACACCGGCTGGCCGTCCTGATTCGTCATCTGCAGATCCGGGACCTCCCGGCTTTGGGGCAACAGAATGATGCCCGCATCGATGAGCGCGGTCTGATCGCCCTGGTCTTTACCGGACAACACACGATTGACGGTCAGGCCCAGCACTACAGCGACGATGGCAACAAGGATGAAGACGGTTTTCTGGGTTCGGGTCATGGATTCGGCATCAAGTAATGATCACGAGCAGCGCGACGAGCATCCCTCAGCGGCGGTGAATCGGAGCCGACCGGAATAGCGATCGTTGCGCGCAACAGCGGCCACGGTACATCAGCAGGGCCCGTCGCCGAAAGTGATCCGCACCTAAGCGCTCACACCCGCACACTGAATCAGCGATGCGGGCCGAGGTGCAAAAGCACATGCGCCTGTTGCCACCAGTTCGATGCCTGGCGGGGGGCGGGGGCAACCAGCGGCCTGACGCGGTAACCGATCAGCGTCAGGGTCAGGATCAAGGCGGCACCTCCGGCGTTATGGGCGACGGCCAACGCAAGCGGCAGATGCAGCACGACACTGCCGATGCCCAGCGCAATCTGCAGGCCCAGGGCAGACACCAAAAGCGCCGCCATGCTTCTGAGCCCCAGTCGGTAAAGCGCGAAGGCCAGCGCCGACAACGAGAACGTCACCAGCAACGCGCCAATTCGGTGGGTCAGGTGTATGGCGGTGCGCGCATCGCTGTCGAGCTTGCCGCCCAGATAGTTGGGACCGATGTGTTGGGTCAGGTGAAAGCCGTTCGCGAAATCAGTATCCGGCCACCAGCGGCCCTGACAGGTGGGCAGATCGACGCACGCCATCGCCGCATAATTGGAGCTGACCCAGCCACCCAGCGCGATCTGCAATCCCACCAGCACCAGACCTGCCACGGCCATGCGCCGCAGACGCTGGCCCTCGGGCGTGGTAGTCAGCGCCATCGGTGCAAAGCGCCCGCTCAGCCGCAGGGTGAGCAAGAACAACAGGCTCAGCGTCGACATGCCGCCCAGCAGATGCGCCGTCACCACTTGCGGCCACAGCTTGAGCGTCACCGTCCACATGCCGAAGGCGGCCTGAGTGACCACCAATGCGAGGAGTAACAGCGGCAATCCCACGGGCTGCCCGGCGATGTGACGTCGATGCCAGGCCTGAACGCCCAGCATCATGATCAGCAGCGTGAGCCCTCCGGCGAAGTAGCGATGCACCATCTCGTTGTGGCCCTTGGCGGCCTCCACCGGTGTGTCGGGAAATCTGACTTCTGCATGGGCCAACTGAGCTTCGGTGCTGGGCACGCTGATGAAGCCGTAACACCCCGGCCAATCGGGGCAACCCAGACCTGCATGGGTGAGCCGGGTGTAGGCACCGAGCAGCACGACCACCAGCGCGACTACCGTGGCGAGCAGTGCGAGACGAAATCCTGGCCGGGTCATGGCGCCTGCTCCTTAGCCGATGTTCGACAGTTTCAGCAGTTGACGAAGGTCGATGAGCACATCCTTGCCTTTGACTTGCGCGCCATAGCGCAGCACCAGATTGCCATGGGGATCGACGATCCACAGTTGCGGCAGCTCGACACCCGGTGCCATTCGCCGATACCGCTTCACATCCAGCGGGTAGCGCTGGAGCTGCGGGTATTCGCGCGCCAGCGTTGCCTCAAACTGCGCCGTAAGCGGTTGCGCCGCGCTCAACGCATGGCTGGCACGCGACGCGTCTCGGCCCAGGCCGATCTGGATTTGCCGCGCTAGGTACACCAACTGCTGGCAATCGGCGTCGCACTGTTGCGGCGCAGTCACCAGCATCTGCCAGCGCTTCTCGTCCGACTGTACGCCGAGCTCGACGCGGCTTTCGCCATTGCCGATGAGTTCGCCATGAAAACTGCGGCTCTCCGGAACCCAGAACTTGAACGTGTACATGCAGGTGGCGAGCACCATCGGCCCGACCGCCACGAGCAGCACGAGGATCAACTGCAATCGACCCCGGCGACGTCTGATTGCTGAGCCAGCGTCAGACGTGCTGGCTGGATTCATGGTGGTCCCCATGCGGCGTCTCCTTGTTCTTTTTGTGTCTGGCTGTTGCCGTCTGGTTGAAGCCCAGATAGAGATAAAGACCGAACAAAGCCGTGGCCATCGCGAACCATTGCACGGCGTAGCCCACATGTTTTTCCGGACCCATGGCGACCACAGGCCAATCGGTGCGATAGGCCACAGGTCCCGCTTCGAGACGCAGCTCATGGGCATAGCCGTCCCGATGCAACTCAGACCAGACCACCGCAGGATCAAGGGCGGTGATCAGCTTTGGCCAGCGCTCGCTCCTGGCGTCCGGATGCAGCTGGAAGGTCGCTCCCGGCGCCACATACACCCACGCGTCGAGGATGTAACGCTGAGCCGGCGTGTCGAACTGCGCGGGCAGCCGCCGATCCGGCCAGGGCAACCACCCTCGATTGACCATCAGCCAAAGCCCACTCGCCTGATCATGGAACGGCTGAATCAGCTCTACCCCGGCCTTGCCATCGCGCGTGCTGTTGTCCAGCAAGACGGTATGTTCGGCATCGAATGTGCCGCGAAGCTGCACACGCCGATACGCCGGATCCGCCACCCCGGGCAGCAGATCGACAGCAACCGGAGGTGACGCCCGGCGCTCGGCGTAGCTGGCGAGCATCTGGCGTTTCTCTTCACCTCGGCCCAACTGCCAGAAACCCAGCCAGACCAGCAGCGGCAACAGCGCAAAAACGACCAGCGTCGGCAACACCCCAGGGCGAAAGCGTTTCATGACGCCTCCGGTTTCCATGGGTGAGCTGCACCTATACTCCGTTGCATAGCGTTTGCTCCTGGAGTCGCACCATGCTCAAAGCCGCGATTGTTCTGATGCTCGTTGCCACAGTGGTCAGTCTGTTCAGCGGCCTGTTCTTTCTGGTCAAGGACGACGCTTCATCGACCCGCCTGGTGAAAGCCCTGACTGTGCGCGTGTGCTGCGCAGCGATCACGCTGGCGCTGATTGCCTACGGGTATTTCAGCGGGCAACTGGTCTATCACACGCCGTGGTGAGGCGCGTTCACGCCTGCGGCTTTCGTGTCGGCTCAGTCACCCGGCATTCACAGCACGTAGACGAAAACGAATAACCCCACCCACACCACGTCGACAAAATGCCAATACCAACTGGCGGCCTCGAATCCGAACTGGTGCTCGGCATCGAAATGCCCGCGCAGAATGCGCATCAACATCACGAACAGAATGATCGTGCCAATGGTGACGTGTGCGCCGTGGAAGCCGGTGAGCATGAAGAACGTTGCGCCGTAGATGCCTGAACCCAGCGTCAGGCCGAGTTCTGTGTAGGCTTCGTGATATTCCATCGCTTGCAGCGCAAGAAACGCCACGCCCAACAGGATGGTTGCCGCCAGCCACAGCCTCAGCGCGCCACGATGGCCTTTTTTGAGCGCGTGATGGGCGATGGTCACGGTCACACTGGAGCTGACCAGCAGAACGGTATTGATCAGCGGCAGATGCCAGGGATCGATGACTTCCTTGGGCGGCGCGAACATCGCCGGGTCGGGTGTATGCAGCAGCGGCCAGGCGTACTGGAAGTTCGGCCAGAGCATGTGTGCGATGCCTTTTGCCCCTTCACCGCCCAACGCGGGGCCTGCAATCACACGCACATAAAACAGCGCGCCGAAGAAGGCCACGAAGAACATCACTTCCGAGAAAATGAACCACCCCATTCCCCAGCGGAACGAGCGATCCATCTGAGCGCTATAAAGCCCGGACCGACTCTCTTTGATGACGGTGCTGAACCAGCCGAACATCATGTATGCCACGATCAGCCCGCCGATTGCGAAAATGACAGGGCCGTGGGAGTCACGTGCGGCCTTCATGTCGATGAACCAGGTGCCCAGCCCATACATCGTGGTGAACATGCCGATGGTGGCGATGATCGGCCATTTGCTCTGCGCGGGGACGTAATAATGCTCGTGGGTTGCCATCGTCTGTCTCTCCTGGCCTGAGGCCTAGCCGCCATTGCCCGCCGCCGTTTTAAGAACGGGCGGCATGCGAGCGGTGATATCGAACAGCGTGTAAGCGAGCGTCAGATGCTTCACGTCCGCGGGCAGATCGCGATCGACAATGAAACGCACCGGCATTTCGATCCTCTCGCCCGGCTGCAGCATCTGCTGGGTGAAGCAGAAACATTCGGTCTTGTGGAAATACACGGCGGCGGTGCTGGGCGAAATGCTCGGCACTGCCTGCGCGGTCATCGGCCTGTCGCTGGGGTTCTGGGCCACGAACAGCATTTCGCTGACCGCACCGGGATGCACGTTCATCTCCTCGGCCTTGGGGAAGAACCCCCAGACCATGTCGGCGGAATTGGTCGACACAAACTGCACGCGCACCTGTCGGCTCTCATCGATCTGCTGCGCCTGGGTGTAGCGTTCGCCAGTCTTGCCATTGATACCCAGTGTCTTGCACATCACGTCATACAGCGGCACCAGCGCGAAACCGAACGCGAACATCGCGACCGCCAGCAGCAGCAGGCGGATCACCAGTCGCTTGTTCGGCTGCAAGGCATGGCTCATGTCATTTCACTTCCGGTGGCGTGACGAAGGTGTGATAGGGCGCCGGCGACGGCACGGTCCACTCCAGGCCGTCGGCACCGTCCCAGGGTTTGGCCGGGGCAGGCGGACCACCGCGAATGGTCTTGATCACGATGAACAGGAAGAAAATCTGCGTGGCGCCAAAGGTAAATGCACCGATCGAGGACACCATGTTGAAGTCGGCAAATTGCAGGTTGTAGTCCGGCACCCGACGCGGCATCCCGGCCAACCCGACAAAATGCATCGGGAAGAAAGCCATGTTCATGCCGACGAACGACAACCAGAAATGCAGCTTGCCTAGGGTTTCGTCGTACATGTGGCCCGTCCATTTCGGCAGCCAGTAGTAGGCCGAAGCGAAGATGCCGAAGATCGCGCCGGGCACCAGAACGTAGTGGAAGTGAGCCACCACGAAGTAAGTGTCCTGGTATTGAAAATCCGCCGGCGCAATGGCCAGCATCAGCCCGGAGAAGCCGCCGATGGTGAACAGGATCACGAACGCCACGGCAAACAGCATGGGCGTCTCGAACGTCAGCTCGCCCTGCCACATGGTGCTGACCCAGTTGAACACCTTCACCCCGGTCGGTACGGCAATGAGCATGGTGGCGTACATGAAGAACAGCTCGCCCACCAACGGAATGCCCACCACAAACATATGGTGCGCCCAGACGATGAACGACAGGAAGGCGATGCTCGCCGTGGCGTAGACCATCGAGGTGTAACCGAACAGCGGCTTGCGCGAGAACGCCGGAATGATCGAACTGACCGCGCCGAACGCGGGCAGGATCATGATGTACACCTCGGGATGGCCGAAAAACCAGAATACGTGCTGGAACAGCACTGGATCACCACCGCCCGCTGCGTTGAAAAAGCTGGTGTGGAAATGGATGTCCATCAGCATCATCGTCACGCAGCCGGCCAGCACCGGCATCACCGCGATGAGCAGAAACGCCGTGATCAGCCAGGTCCAGACGAACAGCGGCATTTTCATCAGGGTCATGCCTGGCGCGCGCAGGTTGAGAATGGTGGCAATGACGTTGATCGCGCCCATGATCGAGCTGATGCCCATCAAGTGGATGGCGAGGATGAAATACGTCACGCTTTGCGGTGCGTAAGTGGTTGAAAGCGGCGCATAGAACGTCCAGCCAAAGTTCGGTCCGCCGCCCGGCGTGAAGAGCGTGGAAACCAGCAACAGGAACGCCGCCGGCAGCAGCCAGAAACTGAAATTGTTCATGCGTGGCAGCGCCATGTCCGGCGCGCCGACCATCAACGGAATCATCCAGTTGGCAAGCCCGACGAAGGCGGGCATGACCGCCCCGAAGACCATCACCAGCCCATGCATCGTGGTCATCTGATTAAAGAATGCAGGTTCGACGATCTGTAATCCGGGCTGAAACAGCTCGGCACGAATCACCATCGCGAATGACCCGCCGAGCAGGAACATCGAGAAGCTGAACCACAAGTAAAGTGTGCCGATGTCCTTATGGTTGGTGGTCAGCACCCAACGCATCAGCCCCTTTGCCGGACCGTGGACATGGCCTTCGTGGCCATGGTCGTCAATTACTGCACTCATGTCCTGTCTCCTGCGAAGCCCTCGCACCTGGCTATAGCGAACGTGCTGTAGGAGCGCGCTTGCCCGCGATTGCGGTGTATCTGCGATAGATGTGTCGCCTGACACCACGCCATCGCGGGCAAGCGCGCTCCTACAATGATTTCGGTGAGCCTGTTCATTTCGCGGCCGCCTGTTTGAGCGCCAGCACGTCTTTAGGCGTGACCACATCGCCCGTGTTGTTACCCCACGCATTGCGCTCGTAGGTCACAACTGCGGCGATGTCCACTTCCGAGAGCTGCTTGCCGAATGCCGCCATTGCTGTGCCCGGGCGGCCGTTGAAAACGGTCTTGAGGTGTTCTTCCTTAGGACCGAGGGCAGTTTTGGAGCCTTTGAGCGCCGGGAACATCGGCGGCAGCCCTTGCCCTTGCGCCTGATGACAGGCCACGCAAGTGGTGTGATAGACCTTGTCGCCCTGAGCCATGAGGTCCGCCAGGGTCCAGTCCTTGCTGGTCAGCTCTTTGAGCTTCGCGACTTCTTCCTTGCGGCCGGCCAGCCAGGTGTCGTAGTCGGCCTGGCTCTTGGCCTCCACCACGATCGGCATGAAACCGTGATCCTTGCCGCACAGTTCCGAGCACTGGCCGCGATAGATGCCGGGCTTTTCAATGCGGGTCCAGGCCTCGTTGACGAAGCCGGGAATGGCATCGCGCTTGACCGCGAACGCCGGCACCCACCAGGAATGGATAACGTCGGCAGCGGTGACCAGAAACCGGATTTTCACGCCCACGGGCACCACCAAGGGCTGGTCGACCTCAAGCAGGTAGTGCTCGCCTTTCGCTTCCTGGTTGTGGATCTGATCGGCAGGCGTTGCCAGGTTGCTGAAAAACTCAACGTCCTGACCCAGATATTTGTAATGCCATTTCCACTGATAACCGGTGATCTGGATATCCAGTCCGGACTCAGTGTTGTCGTACATCTGAATGAGGGTTTTGGTGGCAGGGATCGCCATGACCACAAGAATCAGCAGCGGCACGATGGTCCAGAGAATCTCGATCCTGGTGCTCTCGTGAAACTTGGCGGCCACTTGGCCGGTGGAGCGGCGATGAACGATCATCGACCAGAACATCGCGCCAAACACGACGATGCCGATCACCACACATATCCAGAAAATGGTCATGTGCAGGTCGAAGACCTTATGGCTCACCTCAGTCGCTCCAGGCGCCATATTCGTGGTCCAGGCAGCGTGTGCCTGGCCGAATACCGACCACAACAGGAGCCCCATCCAGACGTGTGGATGTCGCACCATTGCGATTTCCCCTCTTGTTCTTCTTATCGTTGCCAGCAGTCACATGCAGGCGAGGGAGCGGTCGACAAGTTGCAAGGGGACCGGGGCCAGGCCAGCTTCACAGTTCCGAGTTCACTCGGAAAGCCATTCACTGACCCGAGTATAGACACGGCGCAATCGGGCGCACGGGGTGGAGAATTCGCGAATTCAAGCTATACGTGTGCGGGTTTACTGGGGGAAATCACGCCAAAAGCGCCGAAACCGACGTTTTAATAGCCAATGCACATAACTGTGAAACTGTTATGACAATTACGTCTTAGCGTGTTTGATAAGCAAGCTAACGTATGACTTCCCTATAATGACGGCCTGGTTTTTTGCCCCATGGAGTATTCATGAACACCGCCGCATTGCGCGAGCAGATCACACGAGCACAGGAACACGAGACCCAAACCGGTCAGTTATTGCGCCAGCTGGAAATGCAACTTCCTCATCTGCACCCTGCCATTCATCTTCCTGACGTCGACGCCCGAGGCGTACTGGCGCGCTTTGTCGTCGCCTACATCGAACAAGTGCCCGACCTGCTCGACGCTGCCCATGAAGTTGCGCTGCAGGCCGGCATCGAGAACCAGATCAAACCGGTGCTGAAGATCGCCGAACAATTCTTCAGCGCGCCGCCAGCTATCATGGCCGGTCACGAAGGCCTGGACGGCCTGCTGGATGAAGCCTATCTGGCGCATCGTCTGGTGGAAGAGGTCAACGACCTTTACATCGTGCACTTCGGACAACCTCTGATCCCGGTTAACACTACCGTAGCCAGCGTCATTGCTCACCAATTGATCGGGGAGGCATTTGCCAATCAACTGGACGAAGTGGTGCACCACGCCATCGATGAAATGCTCGATGAAGACAGCTTTTCGCTGGAGTCGGTCGAAGCCTATCGCGAACGCCTCGTCAGCCCGGACACCGAAGCGGCCTGGAAACGCTGGCCGAGTCTGTCGCGCCAATTGGGCGTTGGCCTTGAAATGGAATGCGCCAAGGATTGATGAGTCAGTCGCAGCGCAAAGTTGATGCTGCCGAATGGTCCCCCATGGAAGCGAGGTTGCTGCCTCGCTCCCATAGAAGAGGGGAAGACCCGGATCACCCTGACATCAATGCAGCGCCGCGCCACCAATCGACGTGCGAATCCGCCCTTCTACTCGTCGCTTGAGCAGGCGCTGCTCAAGCAGCAGTCGCGACCCCTGAGCCGCATTGGCGCGCCCCCATTCCTCGAGCAGCTCCAGACACGAATGATCGATGTAGCTGAGATTGCCCAGCGGCACGTGCAACGTAGTGCCCGCAGGCACTGACGCCAGCGCCTGCGTCAGAGCAGGGACTTTGAGGAACGTGGCCGCACCGGTCAGACGCAGTTCCATCTCGCCCTCGGCCGGGAGGTCCACCAGATTGATCTTCAGGCGCGATGCATTCAACGCCAGCTTCACCAGCGTCAGACCGAAACCGATCAACACGCCGGTCAGCAGGTCCGTGAAGATGATGGCGGCCGCCGTCGCACCGTAGATGAACATCGGCATACGCCCGTAGCGCCCCAGACCGCGCAACGCTTTGAGGTCTACCAGCTTCACACCGGTGAAGACCAGCACACCGGCGAGGCTCGCGACGGGAATGCTTTGCAGCACGCTGGACAACAGCAGTACGAAGGCCAGCAACCACAAGCCGTGGAACATCGCAGACAGACGGGTTTTCGCACCGGCCTGGACGTTCGCGGAGCTGCGCACAATGACGCCCGTCATTGGCAAAGCGCCCACCAGACCGCACAGCATGTTGCCAACGCCTTGCGCGCTCAGTTCTTTGTCGAAGTCCGAACGCTGGCCGTCGTGCATGCGGTCCACAGCAGCCGCCGACAAGAGCGTTTCGGCGCTGGCGATGAATGCCACTGCAATCGCTGCAATCAGAATTGCCGGATCCGCCAGGTTCAGCAGATCGGCAGGACGCAGCCAGTCGATCGCTTCGGCAAGGTTAGCGGGCACTTCCACGCGCTTGACCTGCAAGCTCATCGCAAGGCTGACCGCCGTCGCGATCCCGACGCCCAGCAACGCGCCCGGCACGAAACGCAGCGCGTGGGGCCGGCGCTTTTCCCACAGCCACATCACGGCAATCGTGCCCAGGCCCAGCAAACCAGCCTGCATGCCGCTTCCCGGCCCAATGGCGCCGAACAGCGTCTGCGGGAAGGCGATCAGGTTATCCAGCCCCGAAGGTTTCGGGCCACTGTCGAACATCACATGGGCCTGGGACAGCACGATCAACACGCCGATACCCGCCAGCATTCCGTACACCACAGCGGGCGCGGTGACGCGAAACCAGCATCCGAGCTTCAGCCGACCCGCGAGCAGTTGCAGCACGCCCGCCAGCACGAGGATGGGGCCCAACATTGCCATGCCGTGCTCGCGAACGAGTTCGAACACCAGCACCGCAAGACCCGCGGCCGGACCACTGACCTGCAAGGGCGAGCCGGCGAGCCAGCCCACCACCAGACCACCGATGATCCCGGTGATCAAGCCTTTGGCTGGCGGCATGCCCGACGCAATCGCAATACCCATGCACAGTGGCAGCGCCACCAGAAACACCACCACGGAAGCCAGCAGCTCCCGTGGCAACAAAGCTTTCAGATCTGTAGAAGCCATGACGACTCTCCGGTAAATCTTCAGACGTGACAACGCCCGACGGCACGCGCAAAGCGCGGCCGCTACGAGCTTGAATGAGGTTCGAACCGTCAGCTGTGAAGTGGATTCACGGGCTCTTGGGTGTGATCAGCGAGTGATCGTCAATAGCGCTTTCGAGGTGTCGCCATCGGGATCGAGTGTTCGCCATCGAGGGGCAGGAATGTTCCTTGTTCGGCATCGTAGGCCCGGATTTCACTGGTTTCGATGTCGTATACCCAGCCATGGATGAACAACTGGCCACTGGCGATTTTCGACGCGACAGAAGGGTGTGTCTGCAGGTGACGCAGCTGGGCGATGACGTTCTCTTCGGTCAGCACGTGCATGGTTTCGTGCTCGCCTGTGCAACTGCAGTTGTCCTGCACCACGGTCTTGGCGACCTCGGCATGACGCAGCCAGGCTTTTACCGTCGGCATGCGTTCCAGCGTGTCTGGATTGAGAACCGCACGCATCGCGCCACAATCGGAGTGGCCGCAGATGATGATGTGGTGCACGCCCAGCGCCAGCACGGCATATTCGATGGCGGTCGACACGCCGCCGTTCATGGGGCCGTAAGGCGGCACGACGTTGCCCACGTTACGTGTGACGAACAGGTCGCCCGGCGAGCTTTGAGTAATGAGTTCGGGCACGATGCGCGAGTCGGCGCAGGTGATGAACATCGCTTTGGGGTGCTGTGCAGTAGCGAGTTTCTTGAAGAGCTCTTCCTGTTCAGGGAAGACGTCGTGGCGGAAGTGCTTGAAGCCATCAACGATGTGCTGCAGCGCTGCATCGGCGGAATCTGTAGTCGAGGTGCCTGCCGAGGCAGCCGACTGCGGTTTATCCTGGTTACTCATGTCTGATCCTCACTGTCGGATTGAAGTGGATATTCCAGTGTTTCCCGGGGGATGACCCACTTTTTTCTGGCATTACGGACAATTCCCTTTGCACGCGACCAGCCGGTCACTTGCAGTTACCCTAACGGTCCAAACTTAATTGAAACTGAATGCATCGCTCTAGACCGCGGGTTCTGCTTAAGAAAATCTTAATCGATGCGAGCCAGGCGCCTATCGCCCAGCTGCAATACAGTTAAGACGCCAGCCGGGTCACAGCAATGACATCTGTCCTCCCGGCGGGCAGAAGGCCTCGCAGTCGAGTCGGAAACTCTCGCGGCGGTTCAGTCCCAGCTTCTTTACCGCGATACTGTACCGCTGCGCCAGCAACTCTGCGAACACGCCTTCGCCGCGCATGCGCGAGCCAAATCGGCTGTCGTAGACCTGACCGCCACGGCTCTGCCGGACCAGACTCATCACGTGTTCAGCCCGCTGAGGATAATGCGCTTGCAGCCACTCCTCGAACAGCGGCGCGACCTCCAGCGGTAACCTCAACATGACGTAGCTGGCGCTCAGGGCTCCAGCCTGTCTGGCCTCGGCCATGAGTTTTTCGAGCTCCATGTCGTTAATCATCGGAATGATCGGCGCGAGCAGCACGCCGACCGGAATGCCCGCGTCGCGCAGCACCCGGATCGCCCGCAAGCGGGCCTTGGGCGCAGCGGCGCGCGGTTCGAGGATGCGTTTCAGCTCGTCGTCCAGCGATGTCAGGCTGATGAACACCGAGACCAGGTTCAACTTCGCCAGCTCCGCCAGCAGATCCAGGTCGCGAAGGATCAGCGAGCCTTTTGTGATGATGGTTACCGGGTGCCGGAAGCGCAGCAGAACTTCCAGCGTGGCTCGAGTGATCTTGTATTCACGCTCGATGGGCTGATAGGGATCCGTGTTCGCGCCCAAGGTGATCGGCGCTACGCTGTAGCCCGGTTTCGACAGTTGCTGCTCCAGCAAGGCCGCAGCGTTCGTCTTGGCGATCAGCCTGGTCTCGAAGTCCAGCCCCGGCGACATGTCCCAATAAGCATGGCTGGGTCGGGCGTAGCAATAAATGCAGCCATGTTCGCAGCCTCTGTACGGATTGATCGAACGGTCGAAGGGAATATCGGGCGAGGAATTGCGCGCAATGATGCTTTTAGCGGTTTCATGCGTGACCGTCGTGCCTTGGGTGACCGGCACTTCCTGATACCAACCGTCGTCCTCGGCGACCGAGCGATTTGGCGCAAAGCGGTTATGCGGATTCGTTGCGGTACCGCGGCCGCGTGGGGGCATTGAGATGGACATGCGAGCCTCTCGATAACTGTCTATTTATACAGTATCCCGAAACAACGCTCGCCTCCATGTGCATGGCAGAAATAATCCCCAGCGCCGATCAACGGCCCAACAAAGCTTTGACGCGTGTATTACACGATGTTGACCTCGCGCAGCACAGACTCGCCGCATCCAAACCTGCCGCCCTGCACGGTGCCTCCGATGCGAAAACGCTTGCTCGTCTCTCCTGTTCTGCCGAAGGTCATTGCATTACTGCTCGGCGTCTCGCTGGCCAGTCTCGCATCGGCCGCGGACTCCGCTTCCCTTCCGACGCCACGTCCCGATCAATGGGCTCAGCCGATCGACCCGCATTACAACCTCTACCGGATCACGCCCACGCTGTACCGCAGCCGTCAGCCTGACGTGGCTGCGCAGCCGTTGCTCGAAAAGCTGGGCATACACATTGTGGTGAACTTCATCAAAGACAGTGACAGCGCATGGCTGACCGACCCCTCCGTGCGGCAAGTGCAGATCCCTCTGCAAACCGTGCACGTCGACGATGCCGACATGCTGCAAAGCCTGCGCGCGATACAGACGGCGCAGCAGCACGGACCAGTCCTCATCCACTGCAAACACGGGCTGGATCGAACCGGGCTGGTGGCCGCCATGTATCGAATCGTGATTCAGGGCTGGACCAAACAAGCCGCACTGGATGAGATGGAACACGGCGGTTATGGCGACGCTGATAACCTGAAACACGGCATCGACTACATCAACCGGGTTGACGTGGGCGCACTGAAAGCAGCCCTCGACAGCGGCGCGTGCAGCACCAGCGCATTTGCCAGCTGCGCAATAAAGGGCTGGTTTCAGAAGACCGATGGGGTCGGAGTGCAAACGATTCTGCGGCGGTTGTGACCGGCGAATTCATTACTGGCGGTGTCGGCAAGATTCTTATTTTGCAACAGTCCTGACCTGCCACAAGATGGCGCAAACGCTAAACATCACTACTACTTAGAACCGTGCCGATGATCGGCCGTTATTACTCATGATTTGAACCCTCTCTCGCTCGAAAAGGATTTCGACAGTGAACCTACGTTATTTATTCTTCCCGCTGGCGGCGGTCTTCGCCGTTGCCACGCACACTGCACAAGCACTACCTATGGACCCGAAAGACAAACCGTTCAACGAGTACAGTTGGGTCACTACCCACAACGCATATGAAAAGATCAATCAGAACCTCAAGGAGATACCCACGCAGTTAAACGATGGCGTGAGAGGCTTCATGCTTGATCTTTACGTCGACGCTTTTGATTCACGCGCTGCATATCGAGTCAGAATTTGTCATAAAACGTTAGCCTGTTACGGACCGTTTTCAGCTCAGCTGAAAAATGAGTTTCTGCCGTTTCTGAAAGCCAATCCAAGTGAAATCGTGACGTTATTCCTGGAGTCATACGTTCAACGCGAGCACGTTCAAGAAGTGTTCAACACGCTTCCTGAGTTGGCAGACGTTTCCTTCGATCCGTCCAACTTTCCGGCTGAACGTTGGCCGACACTCAATGAAATGGCAGCCACGAATAATCGCCTCATTATGTTGGCCGACAATCGCCAGATTGCTGGCGATTACTGGGTCGACGGCAAAAAAATCACCGTGCTGTTCGACCAGGACTGGATTGTTCAGAACAGGTGGGACACGTTGGGCAACATCGCCAGCAGTATCGAAAGCGCCCATGACTGGTCCTGTCCGACACGCTGGGACGCGCTGCCGTTGAACACGCCGAAGGTGGCGGCCTCAACAGGTAAGCAATGGGAGCCTTTGTTCCTGATGAATCAATTCCACCCCGGCACTTCCACGATCTTCGACTCGGCCAGTTATGACAACAACCTCACCTACCTCAAGCGTCGTGAAGACAACTGCGGTGTCACACCCAACTATGTCGGTATCAATAATTACCGGAGTGGCGAAGTCAATCGCTATACCCAGGCGCTCAGCAATGGCGGGATTTATTTGCATGAAGGCCCGAGCGCGGCCAGATCTCAAGACCTGGTCTGCGTGATACCCGTTCGTGCCGGCGTGGTAAACCTTGATGCCAATGGCTGTGAAAATGATGAGGCACGGTCGATTTCCTTGTCGGGCGTGGCCAAAGGTACCCGCATCCAGCTATTTGATAACGGCAACGGCAGCACCCAAGACGATCACATCACCATCGACGTGCAACGCGACATCGGATTGCGAGAGCGCGTGGTCGTCCCGGACTTCGAGTCGGACGCCAGCAACATCCACTTCAAGGCTGTCTACATCCGCAACAACGGTCTCAACGGCAAGGTGTCGCGCGTCGTCATTGGCCATACGCCTCAGGATTTCTCAGATGCCTCAATAGCGTTTTACGAAGGCAACAATGCCGGGCAAAACCTGGACTGCGTCCTTCCGTTTAACACCAGCCACACAGTAAAAATGCAGAGCAATCCATACGGTTGTTCGAATGACGAGATCCGGTCGGCGAAAATCATCAAAGCCAAGGCTGGAACATCGTTTACGCTCACTGGCGACCCGAGTGGCGATTTCAACGAGGGCAGAACCAATGTGCAGGTTCTGCGCGACATCACCACTCCCGTGATCATCCCCGGGTTTAACAGCTCTTACTCGAATGCAGACGTCAAAGTCACGAATTACACCAAGCAAATCGAAGGTAAAATTTCTTTCGGCTACATCAACGGCGCGAAATAACTGAAACCCAGACGAAAACGGGATACCTGTCGGTATCCCGTTTGCGTTTACTGGCGTCGCTTCAGCTCGGATCAATCGGCTTTTTCAGCTTCGGATTAGGGAAGAACTGCACGCCCTGCACCTTGGGGTCTGCCGGTTTGACCGGCGCCTTATTGACGCGCGTGCCCAGCTCCTTGGGAATCGACTGCCCCTGAGCGTTGAGCGTGTCCGAATACCCGCAGTGCACGCATTCACGATGAGGCACATCGTCTTCGTTCCACATCATCAACTTGTCAGGCTCGCTGCACGCCGGGCAGACAGCCCCGGCGATGAAGCGCTTTTTGGTAATCACTGGCGGTGTATCGGTCATGCTGCCGCTTCCTCACTCAAGCCGGAATGGCGCAAGAGTGCGTCAATCGAAGGCTCGCGTCCGCGGAAGTCGACGAACAGCACCATCGGCGCCTGTGAACCGCCACGGGCCAGGATCGCTTCGCGGAAGGCGCGGCCGGTCTCGGCATTGAGCACGCCGTCCTCTTCGAATTTCGAGAAAGCGTCGGCCGACAGCACTTCTGCCCACTTGTAGCTGTAGTAACCCGCCGCGTAACCGCCCGCAAAGATGTGCGCGAAGCTGTTGGGGAAGCGGTTGTAGGCGGGCGGACGCATCACCGACACCTCGTCCCGCACGCCTTCGAGCACTTGCAGCGTGCTGCGGCCATCGCCGTGCGTTGCGTGCAGTTCGAAATCGAACAGCGAGAACTCAAGCTGACGCACCATCATCAGGCCGGACTGGAAGTTCTTCGCGGCGAGCATCTTTTCCAGCAGATCCTGAGGCAGCGGCTCGCCAGTCTCATAGTGGCCGGAAATCAGCGCCAGGCCTTCAGGCTCCCAGCACCAGTTTTCCATGAACTGGCTTGGCAGCTCGACCGCGTCCCACGCCACGCCGTTGATGCCAGAAGCGCCCGCGTGCTCCACGCGCGTCAGCAAGTGGTGCAGGCCATGGCCGAACTCGTGGAACAGGGTGGTCACTTCATCGTGAGTCAGCAGCGCAGGCTTGCCGGGGGCCGCCGGCGTGAAATTGCACACCAGATTGGCAACCGGACTTTGCAGTGCGCCGGCAGAGGTGCGACGACGGTCTCGAGCGCCGTCCATCCAGGCACCGCCTCGCTTGTTGGCGCGGGCATAGAGGTCGAAGAAGAAGCGACCGACGTGCTGCCCGTTTTCCTTGATTTCAAACAGGCGGACGTCGGGATGCCAGGTATCGAAGCCTTTCTGCTCCGCAATTTCGATGCCGTACAGTTTCTGCACGATAGCGAACAGGCCAGTGAGCACTTTGTCGATCGGGAAGTAGGCGCGCAGGACTTCCTGAGAAACGCTGTAACGCTGCTCGCGCAGCTTCTCGCCATAGAAACCGCTGTCCCAGCTTTGCAGATCCGGGCAACCCTGTTCGGCGGCATAGGCTTTGAGCTGTTGCAGATCCTGAGCGGCGAACGGCTTGCTGCGCTTGGCCAGATCGCGCAAGAAGCTGAGCACTTGATCGCTGGACTCCGCCATTTTCGTCGCCAGGCTCAATTCCGAAAAACTGGCGAAACCCAACAGCCTGGCCAGTTCCTGCCGCAGGTCGAGGATTTGCTCCATGACCGGGCCATTGTCGTTCTTGCCAGCGTTGGGGCCCTGATCAGAGGCGCGGGTGCAATACGCCGCGTAGACTTCTTCACGCAGGGCGCGGTCTTCGGCGTACGTCATGACGGCGTAGTAGCTCGGAAACTCCAGCGTGATCAGGTAGCCGTCCAGGTCCTTGGCTTTGGCAGCCGCAGCCATTTGTGCCTTGGCAGAATCGGTCAGACCGGCGAGGGCAGCCTCGTCCGTGACATGCTTGGTCCAGGCTTGAGTCGCATCGAGCAACTGGTTGGAAAACTGGCTGCCCAGCTCCGACAGCTTGCTCTGCACTTCGGCGTAACGCTTCTGTTGTTCAGGCGGCAGGTCGATGCCGGACAAGCGGAAGTCACGCAGCGAGTGTTCCAGAATGGTTTTTTGCGCGACATCGTAAGTCGCTGCTTCCGGGCTATTGGCCAGCGCTTCAAACGCCTGGAACAGCTCGCGGTTCTGGCCCATTTCGGTCGAATAGGCGCTCAGCGCGGGCAGGCACGACTCATAGGCTTCGCGCAGCTCGGCACTGTTGCACACGGCATTCAGGTGGCTGACCGGACTCCAGGCAGCGCCCAGACGATCGTTTAGCTCGTCCATCGCCAGCACCAGGCCGGCCCATGTAGGCTGCGAACCTTGCTTGGCAAGGATGTCGGCAATCGCTGCGCGGTTGTCGGCGAGAATCTGGTCAATGGCTGGTTTTACGTGCTCGGCGCGGATCGCCGAGAAAGGTGGCAGGTCGTACGATTGCAAAAGAGGGTTGTTCGCGCTCACGGTTTGGCACCTTGGCTGGAAGAAACACCCAAGCATCTTAATTACAATCGGCGCTGACCGCAGCTATCTAACGGGGATAGCCCTGCTATCAGTGCCAGAGAAGGAGCCTATCGTGGCCATTCGCACATTCCAGAATCACACGCCAGCCCTTGGAGAGCGGGCGTTCGTCGACCATTCGGCCGTTGTCATCGGCGACGTCGAAATCGGGACGGACAGCTCGGTGTGGCCGCTGACGGTGATCCGCGGCGATATGCACCGCATCCGCATCGGCGCGCGCACCAGCGTTCAGGACGGCAGTGTGCTGCACATCACCCACGCCGGGCCGTTCAACCCTGATGGCTTCCCGCTGTTGATCGGTGACGAAGTCACCATCGGCCACAAAGTGATGTTGCATGGCTGCACCATCGGCAGTCGCATACTGATCGGGATGGGGAGCACGATCATGGACGGCGCGGTGGTCGAGGATGAAGTCATCATCGGTGCCGGCAGTCTGGTGCCGCCGGGCAAACGCCTTGAGAGCGGCTTCCTGTATGTCGGCCGCCCGGTGAAACAGCTTCGTGCGCTGACCGAAAAGGAAATGGCGTTCTTCCCATACAGCGCGACCAATTACGTGAAGCTCAAGGACCAGCATCTGGCCGAAGGTTTCGACAAGCCCTGATTGGCTGGACGGCTAAACATTCTTTACATGCTTCGAGAGACAACATGCATTACCAGAACATTCTGTTCGATCTGGACGGCACTCTGACCGATCCACGGGAAGGCATCACCCGTTCGATCCAGTTCGCCTTGAGCAAGCTGGGCATCGACGAACCCGACATCACCCGGCTTGAGCACTTCATCGGTCCGCCGCTGTTGCAGCAATTCATGCACGCCTATGAGTTCGACGAAGCCAAGGCATGGGAAGCGGTGGGCTTTTATCGCGAGCGCTTCAAGGTGACCGGCCTGTACGAGAATCTGGTGTTCGACGGCGTGTTCGAGCTGCTCGACCTGCTCTCGGACCAAGGCCGCACGCTGTTCATCGCGACCTCCAAACCATGGGTGTTCGCCCATGAGATCGCCCGGCATTTCGACTTTGCCCGGCATTTCAAGCTGATTTACGGCAGTGAGCTGGACGGCACCCGCACCGACAAGGTCGAGCTGATCCGGCATTTGCTGGAAGAGGAAAAGCTGGACCCCAAACAGACGCTGATGATCGGCGACCGCAAACACGATTTGATCGGTGGCAAGCGCAACGGGCTGGATGTGGCGGCGGTGGGTTATGGATTCGGCAGTCGCGAGGAGCTGGAAGCCGAGGCGCCGACCTATCACTTTGATTCAATCCAAGCGCTGCATCAGGCGTTTCTCAAGTCCTGAGAGCGCCCTGAACCGTGCAGGAGCGCGCTTGCCCGGAAAGGTATTCCGTTTGTGAGGATTCAGCCCAGAGCAAGCGCGCGCCTACCGTTGATCACGTCAGCCTGCTGGCTTCGCCAATCGCAGCAACGCCGCCTTGCGCGCTTCCTTGGGCAACGCACCCAGCTTTTCGACGGCGGCGTAAAACATCGTCCAGTCTCCATTCACCTGTCTGAACAACGCTTCAAACGACGGAACCCACTGGTCGTACAGACCGATGGGCAGCAAACGTGCGTTGTTCATTGGTGCGTAGACCCAACTGTCAAAGCGCTTGTCGCCACTCCACTGGCTGTCACGCATTCGCCGATACTCCTGACGCAGCCGCTCGAATTCCGCCGCCTTGCGCTGGCGCATGACCTCTGCGCTCAAAGGCTCGGCGTACAGGGCTTTCAGACGATCTCGGGTCGCCAGAACGAGCGCGGTCAGCTGATCGCGTCGCCGGGTCTCTGACGTGACACCCTCTGCGGGCAATCCGCGCGCCGTCCGCCATTGCCGGGTTCCTTCCTGCTCCACGAAGGTAGCGTAGGACTCATTGAACTCACTGTCGTCCTTCACGTAAAAACGTTGATGCGCCAGTTCATGGAATATCAGCGTGGCCAGGCGCTCGTCGCCCCAGCTCATCATCGAACTGATGATCGGGTCGTCGAACCAGCCAAGGGTGGAGTACGCCTCGACGCCGCTGACGTAGACATCTTTGCCGTCGACTTTTTGCAGCGCCGCCTCGCCGCGCGCCGCGCCTTGGGTGTAGTAGCCGCGATAGGCGACGCACCCGGCAATCGGGAAGCAATGTGTGACCGGGTCCAGTGAAAACTCGCCCGTGGCGAAGACATTCCACACCACATAGGGGCGATGGATGTCCGCGTACAGGCGATAGCTTTTGTTGTCGGGCAAATGCAGATGCTCGCTGGCAAATGCCCGCGCCTGTTGCGACTTGAGCAAATGGTCGCGCAGTGTCGGGTCGCTGTCAGGATCAGCGATGACCTGCGTCACCGGCTGACGTGCTCTGAGCAAGGCCATCTGGCCGCTGGCCAATTGCGAGTAATAGGAAAGACTGGAGCAGCCGCTGAGGAGTAAAATCGCCAGCATCGGCAGGGCACGCTGGAGCTTCGGGGTTTCAGATCGATTCATGCAGCGCCCTTGGCGTCCAAGTCGAAGATCGAAGAAAACAGCGTTATGCCGGACAGCCGGCCTTTGACGCAACCACCATTATCATCTGCCCACTGCGGAGTCAGTCATGCGCTTGCCCTTGTCGTTCATCGTCCTGAGTCTGCTGGCCGGTTGCGCAGGCCCCTTGCCTGCAGTTGATCCGCAGCAGGCGTGGGTCGATCTGCACACGTTCACCGGCAAGACGCTGATGGCCGACAAACTGGACGGCAAGCGCACCGAAGACGGGCGTTATTTTCAGGTCACGCCAGGCAAGCACAAGCTGGAAGTGCGCTACGACTATGAATACGCGCCCGGCGGAATGGGGCTGTCGATGGACATCTACAACGAACTGACCTGCTACGTCACGATCAATTACGATCACTTCGAAGCCGGCCACCGATACCGTCTGGATGTTCGCCACATCGCCAATAGCATCGACGCCCAATTGCGTGACGAACAGCGCAAGGTGCTGGCGGAAGAGGGTGAGATTTTTTGTATTCCCTGAGGCTTGTCGTCACGCCACCGCAGTCTGCGGGGCGATGATCTGAGGCAGCGAGCGTGCTCGCGAAGCCTCATTTCCAACCATTGCATCTCCACAGCATGCACCGCCCTGTTCCCGGCGGAAGCCGCTCCTACAGACGCTGCGAGCTTTTCGTGGGACTGGCTTCAACCGGGAAGGCGTCGGGTGTGACGCGTTGATCAACGCGGCGTTTTAGACAGTTGGCTCATGCGCATGGGGAACGCGTCCGGTACTCACTCACCGGTCATTCTTCTGATAGATGATCTTCCTGGTGCCGTTTTCGCAGGTGCCCACGACCATGTTCTGGTCCTGCACTTCTTCGTTGCTGACGATTTCCAGTGTGTAGGAGCTGACATTCTGCGCCTGGATCTTGGCCTCGATTTCGGCTTTGAGCTCTTCACAAGGTTTGGGGGCGGCCCACAGGCTGCTGCTCAATGCACCCAGAATCAGGGTTAGGGCGATACGTTTCATGTTCGTGTCCTCCGACGCCGAGCAATACGCATCGGCCCTTCATGTGACCGTCCAGGCCTGAGCGGGTTCTCAAGGCCATAAACGAAGATGGCCCGCATTTGCGGGCCATCGGGACAATCATTGCTCGGATCAGCTCACCAGGGTGGCGTCCAGCGTGATCTTGGCATTGAGCACTTTCGAAACCGGGCAGCCTTCTTTGGCTTTAGCGGTCAATTCATCGAATTGCGCCTGAGTAGCGCCAGGCACCTTGGCCTTGAGGATCAAATGTACGGCGGTGATCGAGAAGCCTTCGCCTTCCTGAGCGAGAGTGACCTCAGCCTGGGTGTCGATGCTGTCAGCTTTCAGATTAGCGCCGCCCAGGATCATCGACAGGGCCATCGAGAAGCAGCCAGCGTGCGCTGCGCCGATCAGTTCTTCCGGGTTCGTGCCTTTACCGCCTTCGAAGCGGGCCTTGAAGCCATAAGGCGCTTCGCGCAGAACGCCGGTTTCAGTGGAGATGCTGCCGATGCCAGACTTCAGATCACCTTCCCAGTGTGCGGATGCTTTCTTGACGATGCTCATGGTGTCTCCTCATGAAAAAGTGCGATTTCGCTCGCACGCGGACCAAAGGTCTGAGGAGTGTAGGCGCGAGTTAGTTCAACGGTTATGACTTGTGTGCTTTTTTACTCCCGTGGCGGCCGCTATTTCCGACCAAATTAGTAGGAAATTTCCTTTTACCCATTGCAACCTCAAATTACGGCCTTATCCTAGGACCTTAACGCAAATATTTAGGCTTAACGAAGGCACTGTTCTGGCGTCATGCTGATCCAGGCTGCCTGACCAAGCCCCAAGAGGATCGACAGCGGCCTATGAAACGACTAGCTGATGTGAAGATTTCCACCCTGGATCTGGTGCCCGTTCGCGAAGACACAGGCCCGGCAGTCTCTCTGCGCAACTCGCTGGATCTCGCGCAACACGTGGAGAAGTGGGGTTACAACCGATTCTGGGTGGCTGAGCACCACAACATGGACGGCATCGCCAGCTCCGCAACGTCGGTGCTGCTGGCTTATCTGGCAGGCGGCACCTCGACCATTCGTGTCGGCTCCGGCGGCGTGATGCTGCCCAACCACGCGCCACTGGTGATTGCCGAGCAGTTCGGTACGCTCGCCAGTCTCTATCCCGGCCGCATCGATCTGGGTCTGGGCCGGGCGCCCGGTTCCGATCAGATGACCGCTCGTGCCCTGCGCCGCGAGCGTTCCGGCAGTGCCGACGACTTTCCGGACGATGTCACCGAGCTGATGAACTACCTCGGTCCGCGCCAGCCTCATCAGCGGGTCATTGCCGTGCCGGGCACCAACACCAATGTGCCGGTCTGGCTGCTGGGTTCGAGTCTGTTCAGCGCTCAACTGGCTGGCCAGCGCGGATTGCCCTATGCCTTCGCCTCGCACTTTGCACCGCGTTACATGCACGAGGCCATCCGCGTGTACCGCAACCACTTCCAGCCGTCCGCCGTGCTCGATAAGCCTTATGTGATGCTGGGCGTTCCGCTCGCGGCCGCTGACACCGACGAACAGGCTGAATATCTGGTGACCTCGGTCTATCAGCGCATTCTCAACCTGATGCGCGGACAGAGCCTGATGCAGAAGCCGCCGGTGCAGAGCATGAACGGTCTGTGGTTGCCTCACGAGCGCGAGGCGGTGATGGATTTCCTGGGACTGGCGATGGTGGGCGGCCCGGAAAAGATCCGCGCCAAGCTCGACGTGCTGCTGGAACAGACTGATGCCGACGAACTGATTTTTACCTGCGACATGTACGAGCATGCTGATCGACTGCGTTCGTACGAGATCCTGGCGCAGGTCGCTCGGGGCTGAATTTCATGGTCCTGCCGTTTGGTAGGCTTGAGCTTGCTCGCGCCCACGATGACCGGAGCACGCGAGCTGCCAGGTTCATCGTCCGAGCATAAAAAAACCGACGCCACGTGCGTCGGTTTTCATTTTGCGTAAACGGGCTTTATTAGCCGCGTTTGTAGACGATTTCCTTGGTGCCGCCTTCGCAGGTGCCGACGACTTTTCCATCTGCCGAGCTGCCTTTGTCAACGGCTTCAAGGGTGTAAGACGCGACGCCTTTGGCTTTGATCTTCGCGTCGATGTCCGCCTTCACGTCATCGCACGACTTCCCGGCCGCCATGGCAGTGCCCGCAATACTCAACAACCCTACCGCCAAAAGAAACTTCTTCATGGGTCACACTCCCTCGTCAGGCGCTTTCAAGCGAAAAGGGCCGCTATCATCAAGCGGCCTGGCTACCTACCTTGCACCGCGAACGCTTCGATGAACGCTCGATTGCGCGGTATGTATAGCGAAGGTTGTGGCACTCGGCCAGTCGAAAAGTTCAGCGTTTTCAGCTGTTGTCGATGCGGAAGCCAACTTTGACGGTCACCTGGAAATGCGCCACTTTGCCGTCCTGGATGTGCCCTCGGGTTTCGAGCACCTCAAACCATTCCATGAACTTGACGGTTTTGGCCGCCTGGGCAATTGCATTTTGAATCGCATCGTCGGTGCTGGTGGTCGATGACCCCACCAGTTCGAGAATTTTGTAAGTGTGGTGATCAGTCATGGCAGTTCTCCTCAAGTGGTCTTCAATGGGAGCGTAGCAGCGAATTTGCTCCCTACGTCTGGTATGAAAACCGGCTGAAAAGTTCAGAAAAAACGGCACTTGCAAACCCGGAGTGCACTTTCTGAAAACCCTGTAGTCGGAAACAACACACGCCACTCATCACTGCAGGAGAGTCAAATCATGGCATTCACGTCATCCCGTAAAGCGTCTTTGCAAAGCATGGAAGCCGAGATCGAAAGTCTGCTCAAGTCGCTGGAGAGCCTGAAATCGGATGCTTCGGACGAGTCGCGCAAAACCCTGAAAACGCTGAAAGCCAATGCTGAAAGCGCGCTGAGCCATTCGCGCAGCCTGCTGAGCGACGTCTACGAAGACGCCAAGGTGAAAACCCGCGAAGCCAGCGTCGCCACCCGTGACTACGCTCAGGAACATCCTTGGACTACCGCCGGCGTTGCCGTTGGCGCGGTCGGTCTGCTGGCCGCTTATCTGTTGTGCAAACGCGGCAACTGATTACACCCGTCCCGATTGTTCAAGCTCCTGTTTGAGCCACTGAGCAAGCTGCTGCGCGCGCCCGTCCACAGCGCGCTTGGGCACCCATAGCGCCAGTTGCGCCGGGGTTTCGCTGAAACCCCATGGCGCAGCGAGGCGTCCTGCCTTCAGATCGTCAGCCACCAGCGGTTCCGGCGCGATTGCTATTCCCAGGCCAGCCACGGCCGCTTCCAGCAAGTAGTACAGATGCTCGAAACCCTGGCCGAAATGCAGGGCGTCGGGATCGATACCGTTGCTCAACGCCCAGCTGGGCCAGGCCTGCAATCGCGATGTCGTCTGCAACAGCGGCTCGTCGAGCAGCGCGCGGGCAGGAGATGCCTGCAACGCGTCGAAGCGGGAAAACCTGGGGCTCAATACCGGACCGATACGCTCGCTCGCCAATTCGTATACCTGCATGTCCGCAGGCCATGGCGGCTCGGCGAATATCAGCAATGCGTCCAGGCCCGGTCGCCGAGGATCCAGGTCGCCTTCTCCAGCAGACAGGTGCAGTCGCAGGTTGGGCAAATCCGCGTTCAACCGGCCCAGTCGCGGGATAAACCACCGCGCCAAGAGACTGCCGGAGCAGCCGAGCACAAACGGGGCGTCCGCGTTGCCGCGGCTTATTTCAACGCAGACGCTGCGCAGCCGGTCGAAAGCCTCGCTGCTGGCGTCGCGCAATCGAGTGCCGGCATCTGTGAGTTTCAAGCCACGACCGTCTTTAGTGAACAGCGCCACGCCAAGGTGTTCTTCCAGCACTTTCAACTGTCGGCTCACGGCCCCATGAGTGACGTGAAGCTGCTCGGCAGCCTGACTGACGCTATTCAAACGCGCAGTGGCTTCGAAAGCCCGCAAAGCATTGAGAGGAGGCAGGTCGCGGCTCATGATTTCTGTGAGTTTTCCTGACAGGACGTGTCGATCTTATCGGTTTTCATCAGCCTTGGCGCTGGTTAAAGTGTGATCACTGCCTCAACGGCTCACCCTATTTGTCCTCCGGAGGTCCACCATGACCCAGACTCACGACGGCAATACTCAATATCGCAACGGCCCCGACGCTCGCGGCATGTTTGGCGCGTTCGGCGGGCGCTACGTTGCCGAAACCCTGATGCCCTTGATCCTCGATCTGAACCGCGAGTACGAGGCCGCGAAAGAAGACCCGGCGTTTCTGAAGGAGCTGGCCTATTTCCAGCGGGATTATGTGGGCCGTCCGAGCCCGCTTTACTTCGCCGAGCGCCTGACCGAACACTGCGGCGGCGCCAAGATTTACCTCAAGCGCGAAGAGCTGAACCACACCGGCGCGCACAAGATCAACAACTGCATCGGCCAGATCCTGCTGGCGCGACGCATGGGCAAAAGACGCATCATCGCCGAGACCGGCGCAGGCATGCATGGCGTGGCAACGGCCACAGTTGCAGCACGTTTCGGCCTGGAATGCGTGATCTACATGGGCACCACTGACATCGAGCGTCAGCAGGCGAACGTGTTCCGCATGAAACTGCTCGGCGCAACTGTGATCCCTGTCGTTGCAGGCACCGGCACGCTGAAAGACGCAATGAACGAAGCCCTGCGTGACTGGGTAACGAACGTCGACAGCACGTTCTATCTGATCGGTACCGTTGCCGGCCCGCACCCCTACCCGGCAATGGTTCGCGACTTCCAGGCTGTGATCGGCAAGGAAACCCGCGTGCAACTGCAGGAACAGGAAGGCCGTCTGCCAGACAGCCTGATCGCCTGCATCGGCGGCGGTTCCAACGCGATGGGCCTGTTCCACCCGTTTCTGGATGACACCACGGTTCGCATCATCGGTGTCGAAGCGGCGGGTCACGGCATCGAGAGCGGCAAGCACGCTGCCAGTCTCAACGGCGGTGTGCCAGGCGTTCTGCACGGCAACCGCACGTTCCTGCTGCAGGACGACGATGGCCAGATCATCGACGCCCACTCCATCTCAGCCGGTCTGGATTACCCGGGCATCGGGCCGGAACACGCCTGGTTGCACGATATCGGCCGCGTTGAATACACCTCCGTCACCGACGATGAAGCGTTGGCCGCATTCCATCAATGCTGCCGTCTGGAAGGCATCATCCCGGCGCTCGAGAGTGCCCATGCTCTGGCCGAAGTCTTCAAGCGCGCGCCATCGCTGCCCAAGGATCACCTGATGGTGGTCAACCTCTCGGGTCGAGGCGATAAGGACATGCAAACCGTCATGCACCATCTGGATCTGTCCCAGAAGGAGAAACACTGATGAGCCGCCTGCAAACCCGTTTTGCCGAGCTGAAAGAACAAGACCGTGCCGCCCTGGTGACATTCATCACCGCAGGCGACCCGGCGTATGGCACATCGCTGGCAATCCTCAAGGGTTTGCCCAAAGCCGGTGCGGACGTCATCGAGCTGGGCATGCCGTTCACCGATCCGATGGCCGACGGCCCGGCGATTCAGCTTGCCAACATCCGCGCGCTGGACGCCCGGCAGAACTTGGCGAAAACCCTGCAAATGGTCCGTGAGTTCCGCGCAGAAGACAGCAGCACGCCATTGGTGCTGATGGGTTACTACAACCCGATTCACAACTATGGCGTCGAGCGTTTCATTGCCGAGGCGCATGAGTCCGGCGTCGACGGCCTGATCGTCGTGGACCTGCCGCCCGAGCACAACAATGAGCTGTGCGACCCTGCGCAGGATGCAGGTCTTGACTTCATCCGCCTGACCACGCCGACCACCGATGATGTTCGATTGCCGACGGTGCTGAACGGCAGTTCCGGCTTCGTTTACTACGTATCGGTCGCCGGTGTCACCGGCGCTGGCTCAGCCACGGTCGATCACGTCAAAGAAGCCGTCGCACGTCTGCGTCGTCATTCCGACCTGCCGATCAGTGTCGGTTTCGGTATCCGCACGCCCGAACAGGCTGCGGCCATCGCGCGCATTGCCGACGGCGTGGTGGTGGGCTCGGCATTGATCGATCAGATCGCCAAAGCCGAGTCGCCAGATCAGGCAGTCAGCGGCGTGCTCGAGCTCTGCTCGCAACTGTCGCAGGGCGTACGTCAAGCCCGCGTATCCTGAAGGTAAAGTTCCTGATACAGAGGAATCTCGACCTTCATCAGCGGACTAAGCCGTACAGCAAAGGGGTTCAGAACCGGGTTCTGAACCCCTTTTTGCTGACTCGACATCGTTCAGGAGCGCGGTACATGAAAGTCTCGAATCGTTTGATCGCCGGATTGGGCGTACTGATGCTCAGCGCCAGCGCGCTGGTGCAGGCGGCGCCACCGGATCAACGTGGCGGCCATGAAGACAATGGCCCGGGCCAGCATCAGGACCGCGGTCCGCAAGGTGGTCCACAAGACAATCGCGGTAACGGGCACGGCAATGATCATCGCAACGACCAGCATGTGGAGAATCACGGCGGCGGGCGCCCACCGGAAGATTTCGGCGACGTGCGCCGTACCATTCAGGAGCATCGTGAGGTGATCGGTCGCGGCCAGCCGCTGCCGCCGAACGTCCATATCGTGAAAGGCCATCCGCTGCCACGCGGCTACGGCCGTCGTCTGGATCAGCGCTCGCTGCAATACCTGCCGCGATACGACGGCTACGAATGGCGCCGCCTGGGCCCCGATATCGTGCTGGTCGCCATTGGCAGCGGGATCGTGTACGAGATTCTGGAAGGTGTCTTGAACTGATCCCGACGCAACACACCCACAGGATATGTGGCGTCGATTCATCTGTTGGCGCCGCATAACTGTGTAGGAGCGCGCTCGCTCGCGAAGACTGAGTTTCAGTCGATGCAACTTTGGCGGGGTACTCGACTCTGCGTGAGCTTAACCCCGCAAAGGTAGCGCCATTGCCGCTACTTCTTGAACATCCCCACATTCAACTCCCGCACCCCGCCCATCCAGATCGCATGCTCGGTGTGATCGGCGAGGTCATTGCCGGTCACCGGATGGGTGAAGATCACCAGGCGTTGACGGTTCAGCGCCAGATACAGCATCACATCGGCAAACTGCGCATGATCGAACGCCAGCTGGCAGCTCCAGTCGGGGTGTGGGCCGACCGGCCGCTCGTGAACCCGTCCCATGCGAATCCCGAATCTGACAGCGACGCTTTCGCACAACGCTCGCGCTCGCTCGAGGGTCTGGGCATCAAAATAAACGTGGGCGTGATAGCCCTCGACAGGTGACATGGCCGGTCCTCCCCTGGCATGGAACAGCCCTGAGGCTGCTAGTCTCAATGAAAGACTAGAGTTATCCACAGACCCGGATCAATTGCCATGAAGAATGCAGAAACGCCGGTGATGAAAGTCGCGCTGTTTGGCGCTATCAGCAGCTTTGGCAGTGCGTTGATGGCCGAACTGCTGAGGCGTCAGCATGAGGTCATCGCCGTCGTCGACGATCTCAACTCTCTGGCACCACGACCAGGGCTGCGCACCAAGGTGGGTAACCTGTTCAGCGCCGATCGAGTGTGTGAAAGCATCGCCGGATGCTCCGCACTCATCGTCCTGCTCGACGCCAAGGTGCTTCCCGTCGGCCCCGAACATGACCACGCTCAAAAAGACCTGAGCCCTGTCGAACAACTCATCGCCACGCAGACGGTCCTGGCCTGCCTGCAACATGTGCAAATCCAGCGCCTAATTCTGGTAGCCGATATCCAGCTGATGCTCGACCAGACGCTACCGGATCATCAGAACCCGAACCTTGACCAGTCCCAGGCCTCAGCCCTGATCGTCGACTCGCTGCAAAAAAGCGGGGCGCAATGGACGCTGGTCAGCGCACCCCAAGGCGTCGCGGGCCTGAGCATCGAACATTTCAGCCAGACCGGAGGCACGGTCGAACCGGGTCTGGCCATCCCGCTGGAAGTGTTGTCGCGAGTGGCAGCCGGCATTGCAGATGAACTGCAGCTCAATCTGCATGTTCGTCAGTATGTGAATTTTGTGGTTTGACCGCTTGGTGAAACAGCCAGGCGCCTCTGAGATTCCTGACGCAGATCAAACAGCAATCGACGGCAACGGCTTGCCCACCAGTGAATCTCCGCTCAAAGCCTGTTCGCTTTTTAACCAGTCGACGAACCGCTGAACGATCTGTACCCGGCGTTTGCGTTGCGGGAGGACGATGTAATAGCCGTAGGCAGAAATGGCCGTGGCGTCGATAGGGCGGCACAGCAAGCCTTGTTCTAGCAGGTCATCCACTAGATGCCGCCAGCCGATCGCCACGCCCTGGCCACCAATCGCCGCCTGGATCAGCAGCGTGTAATTGTCGAAACGCAGTTGCCCCGGCGCGGGCATCTGCGCGATGTTCAGCGCGCGGAACACGCCTCCCCAGTCAAACCAGTGGTTGCCACCTTCGCCACGCAGGTGCAGGAGCGCAAACTCCTTCAGCACCTCGACAGGCAAGGGCAGGGTGCGGTCCGTCAGCAGTTTCGGGCTGCAGACCGGAAAGACCTCCTCGCTGAATAGCCAATGACTTTCGCCCTGTTTAAAGCGCCCGTCGCCAAACAGCACCGCCACGTCGATGTCAGCACGCAGCATGCTGTGGCTGCGTTCGCTGGTCACAAGGCTGACGTCGACGTCGGGGTTTTCCTTGTGGAAACGGTGCAATCTAGGCATCAGCCAATAGGCGGCGAAGGCGAAATCCGTCGCCACTTGCAGAACCTCATGCTGATGCTGCTCGGTGATTGCGTTCAGACCTGCGTCCATCGATTGCAGCCCGGCCTGCACGTGGTTGAAGAGAATCTGCCCGGCGTCCGTGAGCTCTATCCCACGATAGATCCGGTCAAACAGGCGCGTGGCGAGTTGCTCTTCTAACCTTTTGATTTGCTGGCTGATCGCCGGCTGGGTGGTCCCAAGCTCGATGGCTGCGGCTGTAAAGCTGCGCAATCGCGCGGCAGCTTCGAAGCCGCGAAGCAGATCGAGGGACATATCACCAAACGCTTCAAACATAAGGGTGGCTTATCCTAGGCATTATGTTTCATGGGCTTTACCGCTGATCCCATGGGTCCCATTCTCTGGAACAGCAATTTCGCATAAATATTCACTATGGAATGCCGCGAAGACATGAAGCGCAAGAACATTCTTTTCATCATGGCCGATCAAATGGCCGCGCCGATGTTGCCGATTTATGCCTCATCTCCGATCAAGATGCCGAATCTGAGTCGCCTCGCCGCTGACGGCGTGGTGTTTGACGCCGCTTATTGCAACAGCCCGTTGTGCGCACCTTCGCGCTTTACCCTCGTCAGCGGCCAGCTTCCGAGCAAAATAGGCGCTTACGACAACGCCGCCGAATTTCCTGGCGACATCCCGACCTACGCGCACTATCTGCGCCGCATGGGCTACCGGACGGCGCTGTCGGGCAAGATGCATTTCTGCGGTCCCGATCAATTGCACGGTTATGAAGAGCGCCTGACCAGCGATATCTACCCGGCCGACTATGGTTGGGCGGTGAACTGGGATGAGCCGGACGTACGTCCAAGCTGGTATCACAACATGTCATCGGTGCTGCAGGCTGGCCCGTGCGTGCGCACCAATCAGCTGGATTTCGATGAAGAAGTGGTGTTCAAGGCCCAGCAATACCTGTTCGACCACGTGCGCGAAGACGGCGACCAGCCGTTCTGCCTGACCGTGTCGATGACCCACCCGCACGACCCTTACACGATTCCCAAGGAATACTGGAATCTGTACAGCGACGACGACATCCCGCTGCCATCGGCGGCGCCCGCGCAGGCAGATCAAGACCCGCACTCCCAGCGCCTGCTCAAGGTCTATGACCTGTGGGACAAGCCGCTGCCGGAGAACAAGATCCGCGATGCGCGCCGTGCCTATTTCGGCGCGTGCAGCTATATCGATGACAACATCGGCAAGCTGCTGAAGACGCTCGAAGACACCGGCCTTGCCGACGACACCATCATCGTGTTCTCGGGCGATCATGGCGATATGCTTGGGGAGCGCGGTCTCTGGTACAAAATGCACTGGTTCGAGATGTCGGCTCGCGTACCATTGCTGGTGTACGCTCCGGGTCAGTTCAAGGCCGGGCGGGTGAAAGCCGCCGTGTCCACTGCTGACCTGTTGCCGACGTTCGTTGCATTGGCCGAAGGTGAACTCGATGCCGGTCTGCCGCTGGACGGGCGCTCGCTGCTGCCGCATCTGCAGGGCGCGCAGGGCCACGACGAGGTGTTCGGTGAGTACATGGCCGAAGGCACCCACAGCCCGCTGATGATGATTCGTCGCGGGGCTTACAAATTCATTTATTCGGAACAGGACCCATGTCTGCTGTATGACGTGTACAACGATCCGAAGGAACAGGAAGAACTGAGCCATTCAGAGGCTCATCGCGACCTGTTCAACGCGTTCCTGGCCGAAGCAAAGGCCAAGTGGGACATTCCGGCGATACACCATCAGGTGCTCGCCAGCCAGCGTCGCCGGCGTTTCGTCGCGCAATCGCTGGCCCTCGGCAAGCTGAAGAGTTGGGATCACCAGCCGCTGGTAGACGCCAGTCAGCAATACATGCGCAACCATATCGATCTAGACGATCTGGAGCGCAAGGCCCGTTATCCACAACCTTGAACCCTGCCAACACCTAGAAAACCAAAAAGGGGCACACCATGAATAAGTTGTTCGCTACGCTGGCGGTTGGGGTCATGAGCTTGAGCAGCGTCGTTGCATACGCCGCTGACGCAAGTTGCAGCACGGTGAAGATGGCCGATCCGGGTTGGAGCGACATCGCCGCGACCAATGCCACGGCAGGTTTCCTGCTCGATGGCATGGGTTACAAGACCAAGGTGGATACGCTGGCAGTACCGATTGCCTATGGTGGTCTCAAAGACGGGCAGATGGACGTGTTCCTGGGCAACTGGATGCCCGCGCAGCAGGGTTTCTACGACAAGTTCATCGCCACGGGCGATGTCACCCAGTACGCCAAAAACCTGGAAGGCACCGAATTCACGCTGGCCGTGCCGGACTATGTCTACGACGCCGGCGTGCATGACTTTGCCGACCTGAACAAATTCGCTGACAAGTTCCACAAGAAGATCTACGGCATCGGTTCGGGGGCTCCGGCCAACGCATCGATTCAGGAAATCATCAAGAAGAACGAGTTCGAGCTGGGCGACTGGAAGCTGGTGGAATCCAGCGAGCAGGCGATGCTGGCCGAAGTGCAGCGCAACGTGAAGAAGAAGGAGTTCGTGGTTTTCCTGGGCTGGACACCGCATCCGATGAACGTCCAGATCAAGGGCATGCACTACCTCAAGGGCGGCGAGAAATACTTCGGTGACACCGGCAGCGTCTACACCGTGACCCGCAAGGGCTACGCCGAAGCCTGCCCGAACGTCGCCAAGCTGTTCTCCAATCTGACGTTCACGCAGGATATGGAAAACACCATCATGAAAAACGTGGTGGACAACAAGATCAGCAATACCGAAGCCGTGAAGGCCTGGATCAAGGCAAACCCGGCCGTGCTTGAGAAGTGGTTGAGCGGCGTAAAAACCATCGACGACAAAGATGCACTGGCAGCGGTCAAGGCCAAGCTTTAAGCGTTCTCCGGACCTTGAGATCGATTCGATCTCAAGGTTGCTGATCGATACATGAGAACGAATTCAATCGCGAATCGGTAGGGCACAAATACCGATCCCTGGCGGATGTGCCGACCAATCGCGAACGAATTCGCGATGCTGATCAGGCCTCGGCCATCAAGCGCCGCAACTCGGCCAGCACCGGGGCCGATTCCGGGCGCACGCCGCGCCACAGGAAAAACGCTTCGGCAGCCTGTTCCACCAGCATTCCCAAGCCATCTACCGCTCGTCCGGCGCCGTGCTCGGTCGCCCAGCGGCAGAACGCGGTCGGCTCCTTGGCGTACATCATGTCGTAGCAAAAGGTTTGGCCTGGCTGAATCAGGCTCGGCGCGATCGGTGGCACCGCCCCCGAAAGACTGGCGGACGTTGCGTTGATGATGATGTCCACCGGCTCTTCGAGCCAGTCGTAACCTGCGGGCAGTACCGGCCCGAGCTCGGCAAATTCCTGCGCCAGCTGCTCAGCTTTTTCAACCGTGCGATTCGCGACGACAAGCACATAAGGCCCTTCGGCCAGCAGCGGTTCCAGCGCCCCACGTACAGCCCCACCAGCCCCCAGCAGCAGCACGCGCTTGTCCTGGAGTGTCAAGCCATGGTTGACCTTCAAGTCACGCACAAGCCCTGCGCCGTCGGTGTTATCACCCAACAAACTGCCATCCGCCTGTCTTGCCAGGGTATTTACCGCACCGGCGCGACGGCCGCGCTCGGTCAGTTGGTCCGCCAAACGATAGGCTTCCTCCTTGAACGGCACGGTGACGTTGGCGCCACTCCCCGTGGCGAAAAACTGTCTGGCGAGCTCGGTGAAGCCCTCAAGCGGAGCCAGGGCTGTCTGGTAATCCAGTGCCTGACCGGTCTGCTCGGCAAACAGGCGATGAATCAGCGGCGACTTGCTGTGCGCGATCGGGTTGCCGAAGACGACGTAGTGGTCCATGCGTATTCCAGAACTGGAGTCAGCCTCCAGAGATCGGTGGTCTGTGCAGCCCTGCTCGCGAACCAGCTCGCGAACAGGGCGATGATTTTCAAGCCGACGGCGGCAGCAGGCCCAGCCAGTCGCGGTCCTGCAGGAAGTACTCGGTCAGGCGCGCTTCCTCGCTGTTCGGCGCTGCTTTCCAGTCGTAGCCCCAACGAACGTGAGGCGGTAGCGACATCAGGATCGACTCGGTGCGGCCGCCCGACTGTAGGCCGAACAACGTGCCGCGGTCGTAGACCAGATTGAATTCCACGTACCGGCCACGACGGAATTCCTGAAACTCCCTCTGCTGCGGCGTGTAAGGCGTCCCTTTGCGGCGCTGCACGATGGGCAGGTAAGCCTCCACGAAGGCATCGCCGATTGCCCGCAGAAACGCAAAGCTGGTGTCGAAGTCCCACTCGTTCAAATCGTCGAAAAACAGACCGCCGATTCCGCGCGGCTCATTGCGATGCTTGATGTGGAAATAACGGTCGCACCAGGCTTTGTAGCGCGGGTAAACGTCGGCACCGAACGGCGCACACGCCTGCTCCGCGATCCGGTGCCAATGCACGCAGTCTTCTTCGACGCCGTAGTAGGGCGTGAGGTCGAAGCCACCGCCGAACCACCAGACCGGCTCTTCACCTTCTTTTTCAGCGATGAAGAAACGCACGTTGGCGTGGGAGGTCGGAACATGTGGGTTGTGCGGATGCATGACCAGTGAAACGCCAAGGGCTTCGAAGCCACGTCCGGCAAGCTCGGGACGGTGCGCGCTGGCCGAGGGAGGCAGACCAGCCCCGAACACATGGGAGAAATTGACTCCGCCTTTCTCGATGACGTTGCCGTTTTCGATCACGCGCGTGCGGCCACCGCCACCTGCAGGACGCTCCCAGGCGTCTTCCACAAAACGGCCGCTGCCGTCTTCGTGTTCCAGAGCGGCGCAGATCCGGTCTTGCAGATTGAGCAGGTAGGCTTTGACAGCATCGGTGCGAAAGGACATGGCAGTACCTTGAAGGTGAAACGGGGTTTTGAGCGGGCCGCGTTCGTTGCTGGGTTGCAAGAAGCGGCCGCTGAACAAAACGCGACTGCGAAAATTGGCGCGTAGTCTATCACTGGCTAGCCGGGTGCCGCAGTTGACGAACATCAAGCGAAGGAGTCCGATAGAGCCCTTTCGCATTTTCTTGTTTCGATCCATGACGGAGAAAGCAAATGGCAAAGCGTATCCAGTTCCGCAGCTACGGCGGCCCTGAAGTTCTTGAGTACGTCGATTTCGAACCGGCCGCGCCGGGGCCCAACGAAGTGCTCGTGCGCAACAAAGCGATTGGCGTCAACTTCATCGAAACCTACTTCCGCAGCGGCTTGTATCCGGCGCCAGCTTTTCCTTCAGCGCTGGGCAATGAGGGTGCAGGCGTGGTCGAGGCTGTCGGCAGCGACGTCACCCACGTCAAGGTCGGCGACCGCGTGGTATACGGCACCGGGCCGCTGGGCAGTTATGCGGAGCTTCACCTGATACCGGCGGCGAACCTTGCGCTGCTGCCTGACGAAATCAGTTTCGAGCAGGGCGCGGCGGTCATGCTCAAAGGTCTCACGGTGCAATATCTTTTTCGCCAGACCTACGAAATTCGTCCTGAAGAAACCATCCTTTTCCATGCCGCCGCCGGTGGCGTGGGCTCCATTGCCTGCCAATGGGCCAATGCTGCGGGCGTCAAGCTGATCGGCACGGTCAGCTCGCCGGAAAAGGCCGCGCACGCCAAGGCGCTTGGGGCATGGGAAGTGATCGACTACAGCAAGGAAGACGTCGTCAGCCGCGTACTGGAACTGACCGACGGTAAAAAAGTGCCGGTGGTGTACGACGGCGTCGGTAAAGACACTTGGGAAACGTCACTGAACTGTCTGGAACTGCGCGGCCTGCTGGTCAGCTTCGGCAACGCATCGGGTGCCGTGTCTGGCGTGAATCTGGGCATTCTGGCGCAGAAAGGCTCGCTCTACGTGACGCGTCCCACACTGGGCTCTTACGCCAACAGCCCGGAAACCCTGCAGGCCATGGCCGACGAGGTGTTCGGCATGGTGTCGAGCGGCAAGGTCAAAGTCGATGACATCCGTAGATTCGATCTGAAAGATGCGGCTCAAGCGCATACCGAACTGGCGGGACGTCGCACGACGGGTTCGATCATTCTGGTGCCTTGAAGCTCGTTCCCGTATGAAGCGGGCTTGCTCGCGAGAACGCCGGTACATCCGACACAAAGTGTCAGTCTGTGCCTCGACACTCGCGAACAAGCTCGCCTGCAAACGGATAAGGGTCAAACCGTCATCTCACCCCGCCCGCACAACCTCAGCCGTCACCAGATCTCGGATCACGCTGGGGTTGCGACGCCCACCGAGCGCGCCGCCGAGCACCATGTCCACCTGCTGATGAAAGTACTGCTCGACGCGAAGGCGTGAACGCGCGGCGGGTCGGCCGGCAGGGTTGGCCGAGGTGGAAACCAGAGGGCCGGTCAACGCGCACAGCTCGCGCACCTGCGGATGATCGCTCACACGCAGCGCGACGGTGTCGTGTTTGCCGGTGATCCATTCGGGCAGAAGACCCTGATGCGGGACCAGCCAGGTGTTTGGGCCGGGCCACGTACTGGCCATCCGGTCGATCCACAGCTCGGGGAAATCTTCGAACAGAAAGTCGAACTGGCGAATGTTGTCAGCAATGAGGATGAGCCCCTTATCCACAGGACGCGCCTTGATCGCCAGCAGACGATAAACCGCCTCGGCGTCCCAAGGATCGCACCCCAGCCCCCAGACCGCTTCGGTTGGATAGGCAATGACCGCCCCGGCCCGAACTTCTCGTGCGGCTTGTTGCACTCGCCAACTGCTGACCATCGTTCACTCTCCGAAATAACGCTGGCCGGCAGTTTAACCTCAGCGCGCCCGGGCAAACCATCGTCCCGCTTCACACGACACGCTGCTGTCCAGTTCAAGTTCCGTCAGCGCGGCCAGCACCTTTGGCAGTGGCCAGCCGCTGTTGATCGCCAGCGCCTCGCCCGTCTGCGGTGCAGCGTGCAACAACGCCAGCAAAGGATGCGACGGCGCAGACCTGGTTTTTTGCGTCGGCTGCGGCGATGTGGCATCTGAGGGACCGATGTTCTTCCAGCCTTGCAAGGCCTCGAGGATGTGATCGATCGTCTCCACCAGCACGGCGCCTTCGCGAATCAACTGATGACATCCCCGAGCGCCGGGATGATGAATCGACCCAGGAATCGCATACACCTCACGTCCTTGCTCGGCGGCAAGTCGCGCCGTGATCAGGGATCCACTGGCAACGCTCGCCTCAACGACCAGAACGCCGAGGGAAAGTCCGCTGATGATCCGATTGCGTCGGGGAAAGTTGCTCGCATGGGGACCGGCATCCAGCGGCAGCTCGGAAATCACCGCGCCACCTTGCGCCAGCATCGCCGCTGCAAGTTGACGATGGCGCTGTGGATAAAGTTTTTCGATGCCCGTCCCGAGAACGCCGATCGTGGCCCCATTGACGTCGAGTGCTCCTTGGTGAGCGGCACCGTCGATGCCCAAAGCCAACCCGCTGGTGATGACAAATCCGGCGCCCGCCAGACTCCGGGCGAACGCGGCAGCGGTATCGAGTCCCGGACGTGAAGCACGCCGACTTCCCACCATTCCGAGCTGGGGACGATCAAGCAGTGATCGATTTCCGGCGACAAACAACAAGGGCGGCGGATCCGCAATTTCTGCGAGCAGGGCGGGGTAGTCGGGGTCGTCCCACATCAGCAAATGCTGGCCCGGCCGCTCTAACCAGGCCAATGCGGCGCTGGCGCCGTCGCGTACTTCGGGGCTGCGTCGGGCCTCGGCGCTGGCTGCGGGAAGACGCAAAGATCGCCACGCGGAAGCCGGCGCGCTCAATGCGGCAGACGCACTGCCGAATGCCTGGATGAGGGACTGGAAACGTTTGGGGCCGATCTCCGGCAAGCGATGGAGTCGCAAACGCGCTTCCAGCTCGGCAGGGGACTGACCGGCTTTTTCGAACAGCGGCATGAGATCTTCCTTGATCAGCGGCCCGCTCAATCGAGCGGGCCAACCTGTGGATAACTCTGTTGACAACAATTTGATAAGTGAAGCATGCCGGTGGAGAAAAGTGTTTTACAGCTGATACATAGCATTACGGATTGCTGACTTTATCCATCACCGCCAAAGATCTGGACGCATGCAGCACCATTGCATAGCTGAGCCTGTCGTAGGTGCGGAACACCATCAGCAAGCCTGAACGCTCATCCGGGATTTTCACCGGCTCACCGGTGATGCGATCGCGAACGGTCTCGCCGGTCTTGAGGATTGCCAGGACATTGCCTTCTTCAAGGCCGTCCAGGCGGCCACGGTCAAGGGTGACCACGTCAAACTCACCGATCTGCGTCACGCCCCGCGGGACGTCGATGATCATGCCGTTCACCGGCTGCCGAGGCTCGCTGGGGACAAACGTCGAATTGATGCCGCGCTCTTCGCTGACGAACAGCCGGTCACCCAGGCGCACTTCCTGAGTCGAGCGCTGCATTTGCAACGTCGCGACATCGCCTTCGCTGGCAATCACGTCGCCGCTGCCGATGTCATCGGCATTGATGCCCAGCAACGTGCCGGTGTCCGGATCCACATAGCTCTTGCCTTTGCGGAAAATCCCGTAGGACACATGGCCCGGTTCGAAATACCCGCGCGCATAGATCCGGTCACCGGCGCCGCTCAGCACTCGCTCGCCGTTGCCGGCGACAATGTATGGCGCGGTGTCGAATTGCTCGGGCGTGTCCACGATCCGGTTATTGAGCAGAAACGCGTTGATTGCGCCCAGAGGAATGGTGGGGATCGCTTCGGCAATCGGCGTGCTGCGCACACGCGGTGACAATTTGATGGTGCCGCGGGATTCGCCGCGGTTCACGACAATTCTCGGCTGACCGTCGACGTAAATCAGATTCAGGGTGTCGCCGGGGTAGATCAGATCCGGGTCATGGACCTGAGGATTGGCGCGCCAGATCTGCGGCCATTTCCAGGGCTGGCTGAGAAATTTGCCGGAAATGTCCCAGAGTGTGTCACCGGCGACAACGGTGTAACTCTGTGGATGACCTTCCCTGAGTTGTACTTGCGCCTGGGCAAAGCCTGTCGCGGCCAACAGCAGCAGGGCGAGTAGTGATTTCCTCATGCGGTGAATCCCTTTATCATATTGGCTTCGCGTGAAACATAGAGTCTTGCGAGACTTCGGTTTTACAAGGGCTGCCCGCTCGTGACGTCCCTAGCCTAGCAGCCGATTTTGACTTTACCCTACAAGTGCAGCTCAAACGTATATGGCCATTTTAAACATTCTCGAATTTCCCGATTCGCGCCTGCGCACCATCGCCAAGCCGGTGGCCGCTGTGGACGACGGCATTCGCCAGTTGGTCGACGACATGTTTGAAACCATGTACGAAGCGCCTGGCATCGGCCTGGCGGCGACGCAGGTTAACGTACACAAGCGTGTCGTGGTCATGGATCTCTCCGAAGACCGCAGCGAGCCCCGGGTCTTCATCAACCCTGAACTCGAGCCACTGACTGACGAGATGGATCAGTATCAGGAAGGCTGCCTGTCGGTTCCCGGGTTCTATGAAAACGTCGACCGTCCGCAGAAGGTCAAGGTCAAGGCGCTGGACCGTGAGGGTCAACCTTACGAACTGATCGCCGAAGGCTTGCTCGCGGTGTGCATCCAGCACGAGTGCGATCACCTGAATGGCAAGCTGTTCGTCGACTATCTGTCGAACCTGAAGCGTGACCGGATCAAGAAGAAGCTGGAAAAACAGCACAAGCAGAACGCCTGATCCGGCCATTTCTCATTACCGTGCAGGAGCGCGCTGACCCGCGATCGCGACATGTCCGTGACACCTTCGTCGACTGACACAACGCAATCGCCGGCCAGCACGCTCCTGCAGTCATTTTCAGAACGAGAAGCCCATGACTGAGCCACTGCGCATCGTCTTCGCCGGCACCCCGGAATTCGCGGCCGAACACCTCAAAGCCCTGCTCGACAGCCCTTACGAGGTGATCGCGGTTTATACCCAGCCTGACCGTCCGGCAGGTCGCGGCCAGAAGTTGATGCCCAGCCCGGTCAAGCAACTCGCTCTGCAACACGACATTCCCGTGTTTCAACCGCCGACCTTGCGAGCACCCGAAGCACAGGCCGAACTCGCTGCGCTCGAGCCTGACCTGATGGTCGTGGTCGCTTACGGGCTGATTCTGCCGCAAGTGGTGCTCGACATCCCGCGGCTGGGCTGCATCAACAGCCATGCCTCATTGCTGCCTCGCTGGCGCGGGGCAGCGCCTATCCAGCGTGCGGTGCAAGCCGGTGATGCGCAAAGCGGCGTGACCGTGATGCGCATGGAGGCGGGCCTGGACACTGGCCCGATGCTGCTCAAAAGCACAACGGCGATCACCGCCGATGACACAGGCGGCACCTTGCATGATCGCCTGGCGGAACTGGGCCCGGTTGCCGTGCTGAAGGCCATCGCCGGCCTGGCAGATGGCTCGCTGGTCGGTGAAGCACAGGACGACTCCCAAGCAACTTATGCGCACAAGCTCAATAAAGACGAAGCGCGCATCGATTGGTCGCGGCCCGCCGACGAGCTCGAGCGTCTGGTGCGCGCCTTCAATCCATGGCCGGTCTGTCACAGCACGCTCAACGGCGAAGCCTTGAAAGTGCTGGCCGCTCAGGCGAGCGAAGGCGAGGGCGAACCGGGCACGATCCTCAGCGCCAGCAAAGACGGTCTGATCGTGGCCTGCGGACAAGGGGCCTTGCGCCTCACGCGCCTGCAATTGCCAGGCGGCAAACCGTTGGGCTTCGCTGACCTGTTCAACAGCCGTCGTGAGAAGTTCACGACGGGGACGGTGCTCGGCGCATCGGCGGACAGCCAATGAATCCGCGCCTGGCCGCAGCCAAGGCGTTGGCAGCCGTGCTCAGCGGCAAGGCTTCGCTGAACAGCTCTTTGCCCGCTCAACTGGACAAGGTCGAAGACCGTGATCGCGGCCTGACTCAAGACCTCGCGTTCGGCACTGCACGCTGGGAGCCTCGATTGTCCGCATTGGCGGCCAAGCTGCTGCAGAAGCCGTTCAAGGCTGCCGATACCGACGTTCAAGCGTTGCTGCTGGTGGGTCTTTATCAGTTGTTCTACTCGCGCATTCCCGCCCATGCGGCGATCGGCGAAACCGTGGGCTGCGCCGACAAGTTGAAGAAGCCATGGGCCAAAGCGCTGCTCAATGCGGTCCTGCGCCGCGCGCAGCGTGAAGGTGAAGCGCTGCTGCTCGAGCTGGAACACGATCCTGTCGTGCGCACCGCGCATCCACGCTGGCTGCAAAAAGCATTGAAAGCCGCATGGCCGGAACATTGGGAAGCCATCTGCGCGGCCAACAACGCGCATCCGCCGATGATTCTTCGGGTCAACCGTCGTCACAAGACGCGTAACCAGTACCTTCAGCTGTTGCAGGACGCAGGCATCGGCGGCGTTGCCAGCACGTTCAGCCAAGACGGCATCGTGCTGACCGAGCCTGGTGATGTCCGCGCGCTTCCCGGCTTTGCAGAGGGCTGGATCAGCGTCCAGGACGAGGCGGCGCAACTGGCTGCGGATCTGCTGGAGCTGGCGCCAGGTCAGCGCGTGCTCGACGCCTGCTGCGCACCGGGCGGCAAGACGTGCCACTTGCTGGAAGTCCAACCGGGTCTGGCGGGTGTCGTCGCTGTGGATCTGGAGGCCAAGCGCATGGTACGGGTCAGAGAGAACCTTGATCGCCTGGGCCTGAGCGCAGAACTTATCGCCGCCGATGCCCGCGCCACCGATCAATGGTGGGACGGCAAGCCGTTCCAGCGCATCCTGCTCGACGCACCCTGTTCGGCGACCGGCGTCATTCGTCGTCACCCGGACATCAAGCTGACACGGCAAGCAGACGACATTCCGGCACTGGCGACACTGCAGGGCGAACTGCTCGACGCGCTGTGGCCGACGCTTCAAGTGGGCGGCATGCTGCTTTACGCGACCTGCTCGACACTGCCGACCGAAAACACGGAAGTCATGGATGCGTTTCTCGCCCGCACCCCCGGCGCTCGGGAACTGGACATCGCCGGTCAGCAAGGTAATCCGCCGCCGGGGCTGAAGCAGCCTCGCGGGCGTCAACTGCTGGCGCAGGAAGGCGGGCATGACGGGTTCTATTACGCGAAGTTGATCAAGATCGCGGCAGCGTCATAATCCCGGTCTGCCGCGTGCGCGGCAGCTGCAATGACGGTTTTCGACCAAGGCTGTCGAACCCGGTTTCACTCATTACTGCCACTTGGCTGCAGATCGCGGGACGAGCCACGTTCCTGTACAGGGGATGTGGCGCAGCGGCATCAATTCAAGGAGAGATTGATTGAAGATCATCATTCTCGGTGCAGGACAGGTGGGCGGCACGCTGGCGGAGCATCTGGCCAGCGAGGCCAATGACATCACTGTCGTGGACACCGATCAGGATCGCTTGCGTGCACTGGGTGATCGCCTGGATATTCGCACCATTCATGGACGAGGCTCCTTTCCCACCGTTCTGCGTCAGGCCGGTGCCGACGACGCTGACATGCTGGTTGCCGTGACCAGCAGCGATGAAACCAACATGGTCGCCTGCCAGGTGGCCCACACGCTTTTCCACACGCCCACCAAAATCGCACGCGTGCGTGAGTCGGCCTACCTGACGCGATCCGGTCTTTTCAACAACGACGCCATCCCTGTGGACGTGTTGATCAGCCCCGAGCAAGTTGTCACCAATTACATCAAACGCCTGATCGAGTATCCAAGCGCTTTGCAGGTGATCGACTTCGCCGGGAGTAAAGTGCAGCTGGTCGCGGTGAAAGCGTATTACGGCGGGACGCTGGTCGGTCAGCAACTGCGCCAACTGCGCGCCCATATGCCAGACGTGGATACTCGGGTGGCGGCGATCTTCCGGCGTGATCGTCCGATCATTCCGCAAGGCGATACAGTCATCGAAGCCGACGACGAAGTTTTCTTCATTGCGGCCAAAGCCGATATCCGGGCAGTGATGGGCGAAATGCGTCGACTGGAGCAAAGCTACAAACGCATTGTCATCGCGGGCGGCGGGCAGATCGGTGAGCGTCTGGCCGAGGCCATCGAAAACCGCTACCAGGTGAAGATCATCGAGATGAACCCGGCGCGCTGTCGCTACCTGTCGGACACCCTCGACAATACGGTGATCCTGCAGGGCAGCTCTTCCGACCGCGACTTGCTGATGGAAGAGAACATCGACAACGCGGACCTGTTTCTCGCGCTGACCAACGATGACGAAGCCAACATCATGTCCTCGTTGCTGGCCAAGCGACTGGGCGCGAAAAAAGTGATGACCATCATTAATAACCCCGCCTACGTGGATCTGGTGCAGGGCGGAGAAATCGACATCGCCGTCAGCCCCCAGCTGGCCACCATTGGCACGTTGCTGGCGCACGTGCGCCGCGGCGACATCGTCAGCGTGCATTCACTGCGCCGCGGCGCAGCGGAGGCCATCGAGATCGTGGCGCATGGCGACGCGAAGTCGAGCAAGGTGATCGGCAAGGCCATCATGCACATCAACCTGCCGCCGGGCACCACCATCGGCGCAATCACGCGAGATGAGCAGGTGATCATCGCTCATGACAGCACCGTGATCGAATCCGGCGATCATGTGGTCATGTTCCTTGTGGATAAAAAATACATCCGCGACGTGGAGCGACTGTTTCAGGTGGGATTGAGCTTTTTTTAACGAGGAGAACGAAGTGCTCGAATCGCTGGAAAAGATGCTCGCCAAGGGCATGGACAACGCGCTGCTGCGCTTCGGCCTGGGCAAGGGTTATCTGGACCTGGGCGACAGCGCCAAGGCGATCGAACACCTTCAGCGCTGCGTCGAATTCGACCCGAAATATTCGGCAGCGTGGAAGCTGCTCGGCAAGGCGTGGTTGGCGGCGCAAGACACGGCTCAGGCGCGACGGGCGTGGGAGCAAGGCATCCAGGCCGCAATCGGCCATGGGGATAAACAGGCCGAGAAAGAAATGACAGTGTTTCTCAAGAAGCTGCAAAAGCAGGATAAGTGATTGTACCTACGCTCTGCGTGGGTACGCAGCCCGGGCGCTCCGCGCCCATGTGACGCAGAGCGTCACGGGAGGTGTTCCCACGCGGAGCGTGGGAACAATCAAAGGGTGAATCAATACCAGCGCTTCTCGCCCTCGGGCCGCTTCTTGAAGCGCTTCATGGTCCACATGTACTGGCTCGGATACGCCCGCACATATTTCTCCACCACCTTGCTCATCGCCGCGGCCGAGGTTTCGGTATCGGTGCTGTACATGTCTTCAGGCGCAGCCTGCAGCACCACTTTATAGCCCGAGCCATCGTCCAGGCGCATGGCATGCAGGAAGACGCCGACGGCCTTGCCGCCTGCCAGCATGTTGGGCACGAATTTGCTCGTCAGTGCCATGGTCCCGCAAAACGGCACGAATACACCGGCAGATTCAGCAGGCTCAGGATCAGCAGGAATCCCGACCGAGCCGCCTTTGCGCACTTCCTTGATGACACTGAGGATGCCTTCCTTTGTCGACGCCGCGACGCGATTGCCCAGCTGCACGCGCTGCTTGCGCAACAATTCATCGACGGCTTTGAGCTTGGGCGGACGATAGAAAATGATCGGCTTGCACTGGCTGCAATAGAAGTGGTTCAGCACTTCCCAGTTCCCCAAGTGGCTGGTGATACCCACAACGCCTTTGCCGGACGCCAGTGCGTCCTTCAGCACCTGCAGGCCTTCGACTTCGCGCACCAGATTGATCGATTTCTGAGCAGGCCAGATCCAGGCGCAGGCGCTTTCAGTCAGCGTCTTGCCGATGTCCATCAAGCTACGGCCGACCAAAGCCTCGAGCTCGGTGGAGCTCAACTCGGGAAAGCATTTGGAAAGATTAATCCGCGCGACCTCGCGAGAACGGTTGGGCAGTTTCCACATCAGCCAGCCAATGCCGGTGCCAACCCATTGCACGGCGCGCCACGGCAGCAGCGCAAACAGTCGCAACGCCCCAACCATCATGGCGCCTTTGAACTTATCCACAGATCACTCCTGAATCGATGAGGCAGGCATTGTAACCGTCAGTTGCCCTCATGAGGGGAGTTGCAGCCCTATTGCAAGACCGCGCTTGTCCGCCCTCAATTACCCACCGGCAACCTCAATGGTGCCAATCCACCGCAATCACGGGCACCCGCGCCCTAAAGACACGCGTCAACCCCTAAGCTCGGTATGAAGAATCGGGCTGACAGCCCATGACACGGAATACGACTACAGGACCAGCGGAATTCTCTGATTGTCTCCGTGCACCATCGATCCCCAGACTCTCGCTGACTCCCAAATGCTGATGCAAGGAAGCATGCAAACGGGAATACAAAAGACATCGGCAAATAACTCATCAAGCCTGAAATCTCAAAAACACATGCAGGGAGCAAGCAATCATGGCAATGGAAGGTCATTTTTTTATGAAGGAAGCGCTGTTCGGTGATTTGACTTTTCCGGAGCTTGGTACATTTCAGGCATTCTCTGGAAAAGGTATGTACAGGAACCGCGGTGGATGTCGCGCCATTCCAAACGGAGGTCCAATACCGCCAGGTAAATACTGGATCGTCGACCGAGCCGAAGGCAGCGTTTCATCAAGAATACAAACTGGTTTGAAAGACATGTACAACCGCGTCATGAGGGATGCCAAATTTACTCACGACGAGTGGTTCGCGTTATATCGAGCCGATGAAAAGATTGATGACTGGACGTGGATTGACGGAATCCGACGGGGATACTTTCGGCTGCACCCTGGCAGAATTTCAGAGGGCTGCATAACCCTACCCAATAATGGCGACTACGCGACGATCCGAAACACGCTGCTCCAAACCCCAAAGACGCCAATTCCCGGTACGAACAGTCTGATGACTTACGGAACGATAGAGGTCATTTTTCATGATCGAAGCTGTCGTTAAATCAGCGGGGAAATTACTGCTACTGTCAGGGTTGTTCGCAGCACTCGCGATGTTTTCGTATCAATTTTCAGATTGCTTGGTTGATCGTTATATTTCGCTCGAAGACGCGATGACCATCTCAACGTTTTTTAACGGCGATCAAATATCAGAGGCTTTCGAAGTGACACGCGACTACTTGGCGTTTTTGATCAACCTGTCGTTTAGCATCATTATCTACAGTGCGATAAAGGCAATGCATGCGAAGTTTATACACCGCAATACCCTCCAGGAAAACCGCCCTCGGCTGGCTAATGTTCTTGTCTACGCAATAATGCTTCGGATGATCAAAGCACTGTTTGTGTTGGGTATATTCTGGGCATTGCTTAAGTTTCTGCCCTACGAACATTTCATAGATGAGCGTGGTGCACTGCCCATGCAAACGATACTTACCGTAGGCTTGACGAATGCGTTCTCGACCGTGGCCATCTATCTAGGGGTGAAGCGCCTTTGGGGAAAGAGATTTCCTTGATTGCGCCCCAGAAACCGGTCAACCGAAAAACCGGTTTCAAGCGTCAGATACACAGCCCAGAAGAAGCCTCTTCATTACCCCGCCAGATCGGCGTATCGGTCGCAATCCACCGTATGGTCCATGACCATGCCGGTGGCCTGCATGTAGGCGTAGCAGATGGTGGGCCCGACGAAGGTGAAACCCGCCTTTTTGAGGGCTTTGCTCATCGCTTCGGCTTCCGGTGTGATGGCAGGCACTTCACTGCGGTCCTTGAAGTGGTTGATCCGGGGCTGGCCGCCGACGAAGGACCAGACGAACGCCACCGGATCCTCGAGCCGCAACCAGGCCTGGGCATTTTTGCGCGCACCGTTGAGTTTCAGGCGGTTGCGCACGATGCCAGGCTCTTGCATCAGCGTTTCGATCTCGGCATCGGTCATGGCGGCGATGCGCTTCACGTCGAAGTCGAACATCACCTCACGGTATCGCTCCCGCTTCCTCAGGATCGTGATCCACGACAGGCCGGCCTGGAACCCTTCGAGCAATAGAAACTCGAACAGCATCTGCGCGTCGCGCAGTGGCACGCCCCACTCCTGATCGTGATAGTCCATGTAAAGCGGATCTTCGTTGCACCAAAAGCAGCGTGGCATAGGGCTCCCAAGGGTGGAGGCGCTGCTGAATCGGGTATACTCCCGCTCTTTAAATCGCAGCCCCCCAGTACAGGTGAATTTCGTGAGCCAGCCTACGCCAGCCGTGCGTACCTTCCAAGACTTGATCCTCGCCCTCCAGCAATACTGGGCTGAGCAAGGTTGTGTGGTACTTCAGCCCTACGATATGGAAGTGGGCGCCGGCACTTTCCACACTGCCACGTTTCTGCGCGCCGTCGGCCCGGAAACCTGGAACGCAGCCTACGTACAACCGAGCCGTCGTCCTACCGATGGCCGTTACGGCGAAAACCCCAACCGCCTGCAGCATTACTACCAGTTTCAAGTCGTCCTCAAGCCGAACCCGGACAACTTTCAAGAGCTGTATCTCGGCTCGTTGAAGCACGTGGGTCTGGATCCGCTGGTGCACGATGTGCGCTTCGTCGAGGACAACTGGGAATCGCCGACCCTTGGCGCCTGGGGCCTGGGTTGGGAGATCTGGCTCAACGGCATGGAAGTCTCGCAGTTCACCTACTTCCAGCAAGTGGGCGGCATCGAGTGCTATCCGGTGACCGGTGAAATCACCTACGGCCTGGAGCGTCTGGCGATGTACCTGCAGGGCGTGGAATCGGTCTATGACCTGGTCTGGACAGACGGCCCGTTCGGCAAAGTCACCTACGGCGATGTGTTCCACCAGAACGAGGTGGAGCAATCGACCTACAACTTCGAGCACGCCAATGTCGACAAACTGTTCGAGCTATTCGATTTCTATGAAAGCGAAGCGGTACGCCTGATCGAAGCCGAGCTGCCATTGCCGAGCTACGAAATGGTCCTCAAGGCCTCGCACACCTTCAACCTGCTCGATGCCCGCCGCGCGATCTCCGTGACGGCGCGTCAGCAATACATCCTGCGCGTACGCACCCTGGCCCGTTCCGTGGCTCAGGCGTACCTGATGGCCCGGGCCCGACTTGGCTTCCCGATGGCCGCACCCGATATTCGCGATGAAGTGTTGGCTAAGCTGGAGGCTGCACAATGAGTGCTCAAGATTTCCTGGTTGAACTGGGCACCGAAGAACTGCCACCCAAGGCCCTGAATACCTTGGCCGAGGCATTCCTGGCCGGTATCGAGAAGGGCCTGCAGGCCGCTGGCCTGACTTACAGCGCCAAGCAGGTTTACGCAGCACCGCGTCGTCTGGCCGTGTTGATCACCGAGCTTGCGACCCAACAGCCCGATCGCAGCGTCAACCTGGACGGCCCGCCGCGTCAGGCTGCATTCGACGCCGACGGCAATCCGACTCAAGCGGCGCTGGGCTTTGCCAAGAAGTGCGGCGTCGACCTGAGCGAAATCGACCAGAGCGGCCCGAAACTGCGCTACAGCCAAAGCATCGCCGGCAAGCCGACCGCCAGTCTGTTGCCGACCATCGTCGAAGACTCGTTGAACGATCTGCCGATCCCCAAGCGCATGCGCTGGGGTGCGCGCAAGGAAGAGTTCGTGCGTCCGACCCAGTGGCTGGTAATGCTGTTCGGCGAACAGGTCATCGATTGCACGATCCTCGCTCAGACAGCGGGTCGTGAGTCGCGCGGTCACCGCTTCCATCATCCGAAAAGCCTGCGCATCACTTCGCCTGCAAGCTACGTCAGCGACCTGCGTGCCGCCCACGTGCTCGCGGATTTCAACGAGCGTCGTCAGCTGATCAGCAAGCGCATCGACGAGTTGGCGACTCAGCACGAAGGCACCGCAATCGTGCCGCCGGCATTGCTCGACGAAGTGACCGCGCTGGTTGAATGGCCCGTGCCGCTGGTGTGCTCGTTCGAGGAGCGTTTCCTTGAAGTGCCGCAAGAAGCCCTGATCACCACCATGCAGGACAACCAGAAGTATTTCTGCCTGCTGGACGCCGAAGGCAAGCTGTTGCCGCGCTTCATCACGGTCGCCAACATCGAGAGCAAGGATCCCTCGCAGATCGTCCTGGGCAACGAGAAAGTCGTTCGTCCTCGTCTGACCGATGCCGAGTTCTTCTTCAAGCAGGACAAGAAGCAGAAACTGGAGACCTTCAACCAGCGTCTGCAGAACGTCGTGTTCCAGGCGCAACTGGGCACCGTGTTCGACAAAGCCGAGCGGGTTTCCCGACTGGCCGCGTTCATCGCACCCCGCATTGGCGGCGACGCTCAGCGTGCCGGCCGTGCGGGCCTGCTGTCCAAATGCGACCTGGCGACCGAAATGGTCGGCGAGTTCCCGGAAATGCAAGGCGTGGCGGGTTACTACTACGCGCTGGCCGACGGCGAGCCGCAGGACGTCGCACTCGCGCTGAACGAGCAATACATGCCGCGCGGTGCAGGCGCTGAACTGCCATCCACATTGACGGGCTCGGCGGTAGCCATCGCTGACAAGCTCGACACGCTGGTCGGTATCTTCGGCATCGGCATGCTTCCAACCGGCAGCAAAGACCCGTATGCCCTGCGTCGTGCAGCGTTGGGCATTCTGCGTATTCTGATCGAGAAGAAGCTGGACCTGGATCTGATCAAGACCGTGCAATTCGCCGTCACCCAGTTCGGTGCCAAGGTGAAATCAGCCGGTCTGGCCGAGCAAGTCCTGGAATTCATCTTCGACCGCCTGCGTGCGCGTTACGAAGACGAAGGCGTCGACGTGTCGGTGTACCTCTCGGTGCGTGCCCTGCAGCCAGGTTCGGCGCTGGATTTCGATCAGCGCGTGCAAGCCGTTCAGGCGTTCCGCAAGTTGCCTGAGGCCGCTGCACTGGCCGCGGTGAACAAGCGTGTGTCGAACCTGCTGAGCAAGGCCGAAGGCAACATTGCCCAGACCGTCGAGCCAAAGTATTTCGACAACGCCAACGAGTTCTCGCTGTATTCGGCGATTCAGCAGGCTGACCAGGCCGTAGCGCCGATGTCCGCAGGCCGTCAGTACAACGAAGCGCTGGCACGCCTGGCTGCATTGCGCGAGCCTGTCGATGCGTTTTTCGAAGCTGTAATGGTCAACGCGGAAGATGCAAGCGTGAGAGCCAACCGTTATGCGTTGCTGGCACGTCTGCGTAATCTGTTCCTCGGCGTCGCTGACATTTCCCTTCTGGGTTGAGCCGCTGAGGCAGGAGAACAGATTTGAAACTGGTGATTCTCGATCGGGACGGGGTGATCAACGAAGACTCCGACGCTTACATCAAGTCGGTGCAGGAGTGGATTCCGATTCCCGGCTCGATCGACGCAATCGCGCAATTGAGCAAAGCCGGCTGGACGGTGGCAGTGGCCACCAACCAGTCCGGCATCGCTCGCGGTTACTACGACCTGGCCACTCTCGATGCCATGCACGCGCGTTTGCGCGAACTGGTGGCGGAGCAGGGCGGCGAGGTCGGTCTGATCGTCTTCTGTCCACATGGCCCTGACCAGGGGTGCGATTGCCGCAAACCTCGGCCGGGCATGTTGAAGACCATCGCCGATCATTACGGCGTCGCATTACGCGGCCTCTGGTTCGTCGGTGACAGCAAGGGTGACCTGGAGGCGGCGGCGGCCGTCGACTCTCAACCCGTTCTGGTCATGACGGGCAAAGGTCAGAAGACGCGAGGCGGTCCGCTGCCTGCGGGAACGTTGATTTTTGACGATCTGGCGGCAGTTGCCGCAGAACTTATCCACAAAAGCGCCACGTCCACCGACTGATCGTCGGTCTACGGTGCGCTACATCCGGGCAACGCCCGTAACGGTAAAAGCAGCTATGTCGATAGTGCAGGCCATCAGGATTTTCTTCTTTTACCTGCTGCTGGGCACCAGCGCCCTGCTGTGGTGTTCGTTGAGCTTCTTCGTCGCGCCTTTCCTGCCTTTCCGCATTCGTTATCGCTTCATCAATGTCTATTGGTGTCGCTGCGCGGTATGGCTTACCAAGGTGCTGCTCAACATCCGAGTCAATGTCACCGGCCAGGAAAACGTCCCCAAGACGCCCTGCGTCATTGTTTCGAACCATCAGAGCACGTGGGAAACGTTTTTCCTTTCGGCGCATTTCCAGCCTTTGAGCCAGGTGCTCAAACGCGAATTGTTGTACGTGCCGTTCTTTGGGTGGGCCATGGCGATGCTGCGTCCGATCGCCATCGATCGCAACAACCCAAAAGCCGCGCTTAAAGTGGTCGCCAAAAAGGGCGATGAATTGCTGAAAGATGGCGTCTGGGTGCTGATTTTTCCTGAGGGAACACGCGTTCCCTATGGCCAGATCGGCAAATTCTCACGCAGCGGATCTGCAATGGCGGTCAACGCAGAGCTCCCGGTGCTGCCAGTGGCACACAACGCGGGTAGATACTGGCCAAAAGAGGGCTGGGCCAAGAAGCCGGGCACCATCGAAGTCGTTATCGGCGAGCCGATGTACGCCGAAGGCACCGGTCCACGCGCAATCGCTGCGCTTAATGACCGAGTGGCCGTATGGAACGAAGAAACGCAGAAGGCATTGGGCTCACCCGTGACACCAGCAGCTATACCTGAAAAATCACCCGTGTGAATTGTGGATAACCTGTGCACCAAATGTGTGAGATTTTTGAGAATCCGCGCTAAGTCATTATTTCTATTACTTATTTCTGACAGCGACAAACGGACCTCAAACGTGCATAAGTTTTTTTGAGCTGACGTTTGATTCGCTGAAAACATCGGTCTTGAGCCTTCTTGGTCAAGACCGATTTTTTATGCCTGAACACTTCCTTGGCGCACGCTGCACAGCGTCGCGATCCCGATCAGCACCAATCCTCCGCAGGCTGCGGCGACAAACCCCATCGAAGGCGACACGTTGTCGATCGCGAAACCTACCAGCGGCATGGACAACGTCTGTCCCATTCGGTTGGCCGAGTCTTGCAGCCCCATCACCTGACCCCGCACGCTGGGAGGCGCGAGCTCAGCGACCGCTTCAGAGCTCGCAGCGAGGGTCGGCGTGCACAGCAGGTTAGTCGGCAGCAGCGCCAGCAATAGCCACCACCAGACATGGTCGAAGAACGCCACAGGCAGCAGCAACACGCTCATGGTCACGGCCAGTCGCGTCAATGACCAGGAGCGGTGAACGATACCGTGGACAAAGCCACCGGCGATCGAGGCGATTGAGGTGGCGGCGATGACATAGCCGGTGAACGCAATTTCCCCGTTTTCGCGCAGCACCGCAATCAAGGCCAGCTCTGTGCCGAACAGCACGAACAGCGCCCCGGAGCTCACCAGCAAGACACCGATCAGCCGGGCACTCATCCACTCCCGCCATTTCAACTTGACCGATTCTTCAGCTGCAACCGCTTCATGGGGATTGCGTATCGGCCAGTTCAACAGATAAAGCGCGACGTAGGACAACGCTCGCCATACGCCGATACCCACCAGCATCGAGGTCGCTGAGTATTGCGTGATCAACAGAATGCCCACGGCGGGCGTAATCACGAATGAGAGCTCCATGAGCATCGTGTTGAGCGAGTACGCGGGCCGGCGGTAATCTTCCGGCACCAGGCTGGCGATGAACTGCCGGGACAGCGACCCGGTCGGCACGGTGAACATGCCGGCAGCGAATGCCAGTGCCACGAACAGCGTGAAATCCACCAGAGGCAGCATGACCCACGCAGCGGTGGACACCGTTCCGCAAACCGCAACCACAGGACGAAGACCGTGACGGTCCATCATGCGGCCCAACAACGGCGAGCCCACTGCGAATCCTAATGCAGTGGCGGTGCCGACCAGCCCCGCATCGAAGTAACTGCGGCCCATTTCATTGAGCACGTGAAGGCTCAGGGTGAGAGTCATGATCGTAAGCGGCAAGCCTGCGACGAACATGAACAGCGTTGCAGACATCACACGAGGGATGCCCAGCACTTTCTGATATCTGCGAAACGACATCGGTTACAGCTCCTTGAACCCGTTTCTGTCCTGTGGGTAAACACATCGCCAGACCGACCGCCTGGCTTATTCCTTCGGTTGCAGCAGCAACGCGACCAGCGCACTCCAGCCAGTCTGATGAGACGCTCCCAGACCCCGGCCATTTTCTCCATGGAAGTACTCGTGAAACAGCACCAGGTCCCGGCTGTCCGGGTCCAGTTCTAGCTGTGGATAACCGGCCATTGACGGACGGTTTCCCTGCTCATCACGAAGAAAGAGCCTACAAATGCGTAGGGTCAGTCCGTCGGCCACTTCTCCCAGCGAGGCCAGATAACCTGAGCCAGTGGGGTATTCCACAGAGAAATTCGTATCGTAATAGCGATGAAACTCACGCAATGACTCGATCAGCATGTAGTTCAGCGGCATCCAGACCGGGCCGCGCCAATTGGAGTTCCCGCCAAACAGTCGGGAATCGGACTCCGCGGGCTCGTAGTCGGCGCACAGGGTGTTGCCGTTAATGTGCATGCTGAAAGGCTGATCGGCATAATGCCGCGAGAGCGAACGCACGCCGAAGGTCGAGAGAAACTCGGTCTCATCGAGCATGCGCCTGACCAGATCCTTGGTCCGCTGACCACGCAGCAGGGCGAGCAGTAATCGGTTGCCCTTGCCTGGTTCTGTCCACCGAGAGACCAGTGCGGCGAGATCCGGTCGATGTTGCAGGAACCCCAGCAGTCGCTCGCGCAGCCCGTTCAACCCCTCATGTTCCCGCTGTTCGAGCACGCGAACGGCGAACAACGGAATGAGCCCTACAAAAGAGCGCAGTCGCACTGACTCACGCAGTCCGTCTGGGCGATGCAGTACGTCATAAAAGAAGCCGTCCTGATCGTCCCAGAGGCCTGCGACGTCTTGATCGTCAACCTGATTGATCGCGCCCGCGATGTACAGGAAGTGCTCGAAGAACTTCACCGAGATATCCACATACACTTCATTATGCTGCGCCAGCTCCAGCGCGATCCTCATCAGATCCAGCGCGTACGCGGCGACCCACGCGGTGCCGTCTGCCTGATCGAGCTGACAGCCCGGGGCGAGGGCGGCAGAACGATCAAACAGTCCGATGTTGTCGAGCCCGAGGAAGCCGCCCTGAAATATATTGTGGCCTTCCGTGTCCTTGCGATTCACCCACCAGGAAAAATTCAGCAGCAGCTTGTGGAAAACCCTTTCCAGGAAAGCCAGGTCGCCTTGGCCCCGCTGGGCTTTTTCCATCTGATAGACCCGCCAGCAGGCCCATGCGTGCACCGGCGGGTTGGCATCGTCGAAGCGCCACTCATAAGCGGGCAGTTGCCCGTTTGGGTGCATGAAGCGATCTTTGACCAATAGCAGCAACTGATCCTTGGCGAAATCTGGATCGATCAACGCAAAGGCAACCGCCTGAAATGCCAGATCCCATGACGCATACCATGGGTATTCCCATTTGTCCGGCATCGACACGATGTCGAAGTTGCACAGATGCCGCCATTGGCTGTTACGGACATCGGCGCGCTGAGCGGGGACAGGATCGTGAGTTGCATCACCTTCAAGCCAGGCTTTGACGTCGAAGTGATACAGCTGCTTGGACCACAGCAATCCGGCCAGCGCCTGACGTTGAACGTTGCGGGCGTCATCATCTTGAAGACCGTGTTGCAGCGCGCCGAAATACTCGTCTGCTTCAGCGCGACGTTGTTCAAACAATGCCTTGGCGTTGACGTGGGGCGAGCCGACGGGGGCGAAGCGAAGATACACCGCCTGCGATTCTCCCCCGGCCAGATTCAGGACGAAGTGCGCCGCAGCCTTGGTCCCAGCATCACGCCGCACGGCCTGGGGATCGGCTCCCACGAGGTATTCGTTTATGCCGTCCTTGAACGGGCCATCGGCGGGCTTGCCGAAAAGTCTGGGCATGTTGGTGGCGTTCTCACAGAACAACCACTCACATGCATCGCGTCCCCAGGCCGTGACTTCTTTTTCCGCCTCACGAGGATGGCGCGCAATGATCCGAGTTTCGTGCAGCGTAAGGGCAGGGCGCTCACATGCTTCGGGATTCCAACTCCATACATCGCGCGCCCAGATCTGCGGTAAGACGTGGAGACTTGCAGCGCAGTCGGACCGATTGACCACCGTCACGCGCATGAAAATATCGTCGGCGGTGTGCTTGGCGTACTCGATGCTGATATCGAAATAGTGATTGTCATTGAATACGCCAGTATCGAGCACTTCATACTCTGGATCGTTCAACCCCCTGCGGGCGTTTTCCTCCACGAGGTCGGCGTAGGGAAATGCCGCGTGCGGGTATTTGTAGAGCATCCTCATATAAGCATGGCTGGGCAGGCCGTCGACGTGAAAATACAGCTCCTTCACATCTTCCCCATGATTCCCCTCGGCATTGTTGAGTCCGAACAGCCGCTCTTTGAGTATCGCGTCGCGACCGTTCCATAGCCCCAGCGCGATGCACCAGTGTTGCGATTTATCCGAGAAACCGGCCAGCCCGTCTTCGCCCCATCGATAGGCCCGGCTGCGCGCATGATCGTGTGGGAAGTAATCCCAGGCATTGCCGTCCGGACTGTAGTCCTCGCGAACGGTGCCCCACTGTCGATCACTGAGATAGGGCCCCCATTCACGCCACTGCGCTGCATCTGGTCCTTCAAGGCGCGTGCCTTCAACCGTGTCCTTCAAATTCTGACGTCTCGAATCATCGGGCATGTCTACTTCCACACTTAGCGGACGGGGACGACGCTGATATTTCAAAATCTATCGATCAGCGACGTCGGTCAAATTATTGGCTGGCAAGTTATTCACCTGCCGATTACCGATGGCAATTAGACGGGCCATAACTCAGGTGTATCGTTTCAAGGTCGAAACACGGTTTCGATGTGGCGCGTTGTCAGGGAGAGCAGCATCACAGCGGTCAATGGATCAAAACGTCATTGCCCTGATCTCGGGAGGCAGTTTGAGTATGTTGGGTCCTAACCTCCAGACGAAACAATAACTTCAATCTGATCCAGATGCTCACGGCAACCGCGTGATGGGTTTTCACGGTAATCCAGTGGCCAGCGGCACCCATACTGTTGAACCGCCTTGCCGCGCCATTCATTGAACAACCTGCGATGTCGGATGGCAGGTTTTTGCAGCGTATTTCGCATCACGGCTCAAAGGGTTGACGGCGTTTCGGGTGGGAGCAGGGAAGGGCACCGCATGAAGGCTCATTGACGAAAAGCTGTGCCAAAACCCAACAGGATATTGCAGGGAAGGAAGTAGGCATGAAGAGGTTCCAGGTGCTGGACAGTTTCCGCGGGCTGTGTGCGCTGAGCGTCGCGATCTACCATGTGCACATTTCACAAAGCTTCGGCGAGTGGGCATTCTTTCGCAATGCTCATTATCTGGTCAGCTTCTTCTTTGTACTCAGCGGCTTCGTCATGTGTCACACATACGGTCGACGGCTGCAAGCGAACGGGCAGTTTCGGCAATTTTTCATAACGCGAACCATGCGGCTCTATCCCTTGCACGTCTTTGTGCTTGGGCTCGCTATCGGCCTCGAGTGCGTCAAACTGGCAGCCGAACATTCAGGGCTTTCGTTCAATCAGGGCAGCTTTACAGGGCAGCGGGCGCCGCAGGAAATCATTCCAAACCTATTGCTCTTGCAATCATGGTGGCCGGGCTTCAATCCGCAGTCCTTCAACTTCCCGGCGTGGAGCATCAGCGTCGAATATTACATCTACATGATCTTCGCCGGCATTCTGCTGCTTTCTCCCGCATCAGCGCTCAAGGCTTTCGCAGTGCTGTCCTTCATCGCGACGGTCATGCTGTTATTGGGCATTGCGCCTTTGGCCGAACCGGTTCTGCAAGGACTCTCCTGTTTTTTCGCCGGCGTCATGACCTACCAAATCTACCTGATGATTCAGGCGTGGCGGGGCTCCACATGGTTGTTCACCGTGTTGGAAGCCACCGGGATCACGCTTGTGGCCATCGCCATGGTTTCAGATCTGCCACAGAAACAGATCATGCTGACTCTGCTGTTCTGTGCCGTGATTCTGATGTTTTCGTTCGAAGGAGGTCTTTTGTCGAAGGCATTGAAAGCAAAGCCCTTTGAGCAACTGGGCACACTGTCTTACTCGATATACATGACACACGCGATGATTCTGTTTACTGCCACGCTGAGCCTTCTCATGGTTGGGAAGTTTAGCGGGCAATCCTGGGTGACTTACCCCACCGAAGGGCCTGGGCCTTACCTGTCGTTCAATAACCCGATCCTGGACAACCTGCTGTTGGTAGCCTTGCTCGTCGTCATCATTGCCCTCTCTGCATTGACCTACCACTTCGTCGAATTGCGGGGAATTCAGTGGGGGAAACGTTGGGCCAGGAAGGGTGATTTGATGCCTGGCGCAAAGCCGGCCAACACGCCGGTTTAGTCAGTCCTGTCCAGTCCTGAAATAGGTTTACACCTGTTTCACCCTTAAAACGCTCGATGCATCGCATCGGGCGTTTTGTATTTCAAGGCCTGGTGGGGCCGCTTGCGGTTATAGATATCTACCGATTCGTCGACCATACGTTTGGCTTCGGCCAAGTCTCTCGGGCGATGCAGCAAAAACTCTGTTTTCAATATGCCGTTCACCCGCTCTGCGAGTGCGTTCTGGTAACAGTCATAACCGTCTGTCATCGAACACCTTACCCCGTGCATGGCATGCAGCTTCTGGTACAGATCCGAGCAGTATTGCGAGCCGCGATCTGAGTGATGCACCAGTGCCTGATCCGTTTTCCTACCCCTCAATGCCTTGCGCATCGCCTGCGCAACCGATTCGGCATGCAAGGTTTCATGCACATGATGACCAACGATTTTTCGAGAGTAAGCATCGGTCACCAGGCTCACATACGCGACGCTTTGCTGGGTGGGCAAATAGGTGATGTCTGCTACCCAGACCTGCTCAGGGCCAGTGGCTGTTACTTGGTCGAGACCAGGTTTTAGCCTGTTGGGATGGCGACGGAAGCGATGATGGCTGTCAGTGGTCTTGTGGTAGGCGCGCTTGCGCGCAATCAGTTGGCGGTTTTCTCTCAGGATGTCGAATAGCCGATCCCGACCCACCGTTCGCGCCAGTTCAGGCTCGGCTTGCATCAGTCCGTGCAGCTTGCGTGTGCCCAGTCGTGGCATCTGAAGTCGGGTTTCCAGTACAAACCCCAGTACTTTCTGGGCGTGGTTGGTTTGCATGTCGCAGACCCGGTTTCGCTTGTAGTAAGCCTGCCGGGAGATGCCCAGAAACTGGCAAGCCCTGACGATGCTCAGGCCTTGGATTTGCCCTTGGGAAAGGACTTGCCGGATCGCTTTTTTACAACGGAAACACCGTAATCATTCTTCAGCACGTCAACGACGGCTTCGAAGAACTGGGCTTTCTGATTGGCAAGGGCGAGCTTTTCTTCAAGCTCCTTGATTCGCTGATCTGGGGTCAGCGGCAGCTTCGGGTCGTCCATCGGTCGGCTCCTCTGGGCACGAATGGAGGCGCCTTGGCTCCAGTCTTGGCGCCCATGCTTGCGTAACCACACCAGCACAGTCGAACGCCCCTGAATTCCGTAACGCCGTTGAGCCTCTTTATAACTCAACTCGCCTTTTTCGACCTGATCGACGACCGCTAATTTAAAGCCCAGCGTGTAATCACGCTGACTGCGCCTTTTTCCCGAATCCATTGGTTCCTCCTGAGGAAAGGTCAGAAGGTGTAAACCTTATTCAGGACGGGACATCCACAACAAAAAAGCCCCGAATGACGCGAGTCATTCGGGGCTTTTTTTGACGCATCCGGGATCAGAAATCCAGGTTAGAAACCGCCAGTGCGTTGGCTTCAATGAAGTCGCGACGTGGCTCGACTGCATCGCCCATCAAGGTGTTGAAGATCTGGTCCGCTGCGATAGCGTCCTCGATCGTGACCTTGAGCATACGACGAACAGTCGGGTCCATGGTGGTTTCCCACAGCTGATCCGGGTTCATTTCGCCCAGTCCTTTATAGCGCTGGATGGTGTGGCGCTTGGTACTTTCCGCCATTAGCCAGGCCAGCGCTTCCTTGAACTCGGTCACTGGTTTCTTGCGCTCGCCACGCTGAACGTAAGCGCCTTCCTCCAGCAGGGTGCTGATCTGAGCGCCCAAGGCGGTGACTGTTCTGTAGTCATTGCTACCGAAGAAGTCGCGGTTGAACGTTACGTAGTTCGACAAGCCGTGGGAGATCAATTCGACCTCTGGCAGCCAGACATTCCGCTCACGGTCTTCACGCAGGCTGGCCTTGTATACCAGACCGGACTTCTCGCCGACGCGCAGACGCTCGTCAAACTTGGCGAGCCAGTCCTGCATCGCAGCGTGGTCTGACAGTTGCTCCATGGCAACAGGTGGCAGGTACACGAAATGCTCGGTCAGCTCCTGCGGATACAGGCGAGACAGACGCTTGAGCGTTTTCATCACCATCCGGAAATCGTTGACCAGTTTCTCCAAAGCGGCGCCAGAAATACCGGGGGCAGACTCGTTCAGGTGCAGGCTCGCGTCTTCCAGAGCCGACTGCGTCATGTACTCTTCCATGGCATCGTCGTCTTTGATGTACTGCTCTTGCTTGCCCTTTTTGACTTTGTACAAAGGCGGCTGAGCGATGTAGATGTAGCCGCGCTCAACCAGCTCCGGCAATTGACGGAAGAAGAAGGTCAGCAACAGGGTACGAATGTGCGAACCGTCGACGTCAGCATCCGTCATGATGATGATGTTGTGATAACGCAGTTTGTCGATGTTGTACTCTTCGCGGCCAATACCGCAGCCGAGCGCAGTGATCAACGTGCCGACTTCCTGCGAGGAAATCATCTTGTCGAAACGGGCTTTCTCAACGTTCAGGATCTTGCCCTTGAGCGGCAGGATCGCCTGAGTCTTGCGGTTGCGTCCCTGCTTGGCCGAACCGCCAGCAGAGTCACCTTCCACGAGATACAGCTCAGAAAGGGCAGGGTCTTTCTCCTGGCAGTCAGCCAGTTTCCCCGGCAGGCCGGCGATATCCAGAGCGCCCTTGCGGCGTGTCATCTCGCGCGCCTTGCGAGCCGCTTCACGTGCGCGGGCGGCGTCGATCATCTTGCCCACGACGGCCTTGGCTTCGTTCGGATTTTCCAGCAGGAAGTCAGAGAAGTATTTACCCATCTCCTGTTCAACTGCGGTCTTCACTTCGGACGAGACCAGTTTGTCTTTGGTCTGGGAACTGAATTTCGGATCAGGCACCTTGACCGAAATGATAGCGGTCAGGCCTTCACGGGCATCGTCACCGGTGGTGGCGACCTTGTGCTTCTTCGCCAGACCTTCCTGCTCGATGTAGTTGTTCAGGTTACGAGTCAGCGCCGAACGGAAACCAACGAGGTGAGTACCACCGTCCCGCTGAGGAATGTTGTTAGTAAAGCACAACAGGTTTTCGTTGAAGCTGTCATTCCATTGCAGGGCAATCTCGACCCCCACGCCGTCGTCACGCTGAACGTTGAAATGGAATACCTGGTTGACCGCAGTCTTGTTGGTGTTGAGGTATTCGACGAAAGCGCGCAACCCGCCTTCATACTTGAACAGCTCTTCCTTACCGCTGCGCTCGTCCTTGAGAACGATGCCCACGCCGGAGTTCAGAAAGGACAGTTCGCGAATCCGCTTCGCCAGGATGTCCCAACTGAAGTGAATATTCTTGAAGGTGTCGGCAGATGGCTTGAAGTGGATCTGCGTGCCTGTGGTGTCGCTGTCACCCACAATTTTCATCGGTTCCTGTGGAACACCGTGAACGTAGGTCTGCTCCCAGATTTTTCCGCTACGACGCACCGTCAGTTTCAGCTCTTCCGACAGGGCGTTCACAACAGAAACGCCGACGCCGTGAAGACCGCCAGACACCTTGTACGAGTTGTCGTCGAACTTACCGCCAGCGTGCAGGACCGTCATGATGACTTCTGCCGCCGAAACACCTTCTTCTTTATGCACATCCACCGGAATGCCGCGGCCGTTGTCGCGTACGGTGATCGACTCGTCCGGATGGATGATGATGCTGATGTCATCGCAGTGACCTGCGAGCGCCTCATCAATCGAGTTATCCACCACTTCAAAAACCATGTGGTGGAGACCGCTGCCATCGTCCGTATCGCCGATGTACATACCGGGACGCTTGCGTACGGCATCAAGTCCTTTCAGCACCTTGATGCTGGACGAGTCGTACGTTTGATTTTCGCTCATGCATTCACTCCCGATGGTCGTGGGTCTGGGTGATACAGCCGTGTTCCACGTGGAACAAAGCAACCGGCGTATCCGTCTGCCAGCCTTCCCTCAACAATTCATGATCTACACAGGTGATGAACACCTGGCAGCGTAATTCTTCCAGCAAGCGACATAGTGCGCTGCGGTGGTGCTCGTCGAGTTCTGAAGGCAGATCGTCGACGAGATAAATACATTGGCCGCGACGGGCCTGGCTCACTAAATGGCCTTGGGCAATACGTAGCGCGCAGACCACCAGTTTCTGCTGTCCGCGCGACAGAATATCCGCTGCGTTGTGACCGCCGAGCCGCAGTCGCAAATCAGCCCGTTGGGGTCCCGCTTGGGTATGGCCGATCTGCTGGTCTCGATGAAGAGACGAAGCGAGCACCGAGCCGAGATCTTTCTCTTTGTCCCAGCCCCGGTAGTAACTAAGGGTCAAGCCCTCGAGCTGGACTAACTCGCTAAGGGTTTGCTCAAAAACCGGCTTGAGTGCTTTGATGTACGCGCGCCGAAACTCGTCGATCTCATCGCTCGCCAAACACAGTTCTCGGTCCCACGCAGCTTGTGAAGCGACGTCAAGTGTACCATGTCGAAGCCACGAGTTTCGCTGCCTCAGGGCCTTCTGCAAGCGCTGCCAAGTGGCCATAAATCGAGGTTCCACGTGGAACACTCCCCAATCCAGGAATTGCCGACGAATCTTCGGCGAGCCTTCCAGCAGTCGGAAGCTGTCCGGATTGATCAACTGAAGTGGCAGGGTTTCCGCGAGCTGCGCTGCGCTCTTTGCGTTTTGACCGTCGATGCGGATTTGAAACTCGCCTTGGCGATCACGCGAGATCCCGAGATTGCTATGCGCACCTTCGGCTAACTCGACCTGTCCAAACACCGTGCACGCGGGCTGCTCATATTGAATGACGGGTTGCAGCCGCACGCTTCGAAATGATCTGGCGAGACCAAGCAGATGTATGGCTTCAAGGACACTGGTTTTACCACTGCCATTGGCGCCATAAAGGATGTTGATGCGGGGAGAAGGAGAGAAGGTCACCGGTTGCAGATTGCGCACCCCGGTGACCGAGACGCGACTAAGAGACATCTATTGGCTGCTGATTACAGGCGCATCGGCATGACAACATAAGCCGAATCGTCGTTGCCGGATTCCTGCACCAACGCGCTGCTGTTCGAGTCGGACAGAATCAAACGCACTTGCTCGGTGGTCATGACGCCCAACACGTCCAGCAGGTAGCTGACGTTGAAGCCGATCTCCAGAGAACTGCCGTTGTAATCGACGCTGATTTCTTCTTCCGCTTCTTCCTGTTCAGGGTTGTTCGCCTGAATCTTCAGCTGACCGCTTGCGAGTTGCAGGCGAATACCGCGGTATTTCTCGTTGGAGAGAATAGCGGTGCGGCTGAACGCTTCGCGCAGTGCCTGGCGATCGCCAACAACCAGCTTGTCGCCGCCTTTAGGCAACACACGTTCGTAGTCCGGGAATTTGCCGTCCACCAGCTTCGAGGTAAATGTGAACTCACCCGTCGTTGCACGAATGTGATGCTGACCCAGCACAATGCCGACCAGGCCATCCTGCTCAGTCAGAAGACGCGCGAGTTCCAGAATACCCTTACGTGGAACGATCACCTGATGACGATCGGCCTGCTCGATTTCCGCCGCCATTGAACACATCGCCAGGCGGTGACCGTCGGTTGCGACCGCGCGAAGCACGCCCGACTGCACTTCAAGCAGCATGCCGTTGAGGTAGTAGCGGACGTCCTGCTGAGCCATCGCAAAGCTGGTGCGCTCGATCAAACGACGCATCTTGCTCTGTACAAGGTTGAAGGTCAGTGAGCCCGGGCCTTCTTCAACTGTCGGGAAATCGTTGGCTGGCAGCGTGGACAGGGTGAATCGACTGCGGCCTGCTTTGACAACCAGCTTCTGTTCATCGACTTTGACGTCGATCAGCGCGTCGTTCGGCAGGCTTTTGCAGATGTCCATCAGCTTGCGAGCGGGTACGGTGATTTCGCCCGGTTCTGCAGGCTCTTCCAGTTGGACACGACCTACCAGTTCGACTTCCAGGTCAGTACCCGTCAAGGACAATTGCTGGCCCTCGACGACCAACAGCACGTTCGACAGAACCGGCAAGGTCTGGCGGCGTTCGACAACGCCTGCGACCAGTTGCAGGGGTTTCAACAGGGCTTCGCGTTGAATGGTGAAATGCATGGTCTAGTCCCTTGCCTTGATAAGCTGCGTCGGCATCACGTAGTCAAAGTACGCAGCAGGTTCTTGTAGTCCTCGCGGATGTCCGCATCGGATTCTTTAAGCTCGTTGATCTTGCGGCATGCGTGCAGCACGGTGGTATGGTCGCGGCCGCCAAACACATCGCCGATCTCCGGGAGACTGTGGTTGGTCAATTCCTTGGACAATGCCATCGCAACCTGCCGTGGCCGGGCGACCGATCTCGAACGACGTTTCGACAAAAGGTCGGAGATCTTGATCTTGTAGTATTCAGCGACTGTACGCTGAATGTTATCCACACTCACCAGCTTGTCTTGCAACGCCAGCAGGTCCTTGAGGGACTCGCGTATCAGTTCGATGGTGATGTCGCGGCCCATGAAGTGCGAGTGAGCGATGACGCGCTTGAGCGCACCCTCGAGCTCACGCACGTTGGACCGGATCCGCTGGGCGATGAAAAACGCTGCGTCGTGGGGAAGTTCGACCTTCGCCTGATCCGCCTTTTTCATCAGGATCGCTACGCGAGTTTCCAGCTCGGGTGGTTCCACAGCAACCGTCAGTCCCCAGCCGAAACGCGATTTTAGACGTTCCTCGAGGCCTTCGATTTCTTTTGGATAACGGTCACTGGTCAGGATCACCTGCTGACCACCCTCCAGCAACGCGTTGAAGGTGTGGAAAAACTCTTCCTGAGAACGTTCCTTGCGCGCAAAGAACTGAATATCGTCGATCAGCAATGCGTCGACAGAGCGGTAGAACCGCTTGAATTCATTGATTGCGTTTAGCTGCAGCGCCTTGACCATGTCGGCAACGAAGCGCTCGGAATGCAGATAGACAACTTTCGCGTTCGGATTCTTCTTGAGCAGATGATTGCCGACAGCGTGCATCAAGTGCGTTTTACCCAGGCCAACACCGCCATAAAGAAAAAGCGGGTTATAGCCATGCTTAGGGTTATCCGCTACCTGCCAGGCGGCCGCACGGGCCAGCTGGTTGGATTTACCCTCGACGAAATTCTCGAAGGTAAACGTGCGATTCAGGTAGCTGGTGTGCTTGAGCGCGCCTTCAACCTGAACATTACGCTGCTCGGCACGCGCCGGAGCCTGCTGAGAGCTGGCACCCGCCATAGGGTCGAAGCTTGCGCGCGAAGGCTCGTCATCCACATCCAGAGAGGCTTGAACGGTAGGAGCAGGGGCCACAACGGGTGCAGTGACAGGCGCAGAGGCGCTGACTTCGCTGCTCGCGGCGGCCTGCGCGGCTTGAGCCTGAGAAGCAGCGGCGGCGGCAGCCAGTGGTGCGTTGGGCGCAGCCCGAGGCGCAGAGCTGCGTTTGCTGCCTATTAATAAGGAAAGCGCAGGCGCGATGCCCTGACCGTGCTCACCCAGCAATTCAAGCAGCCGGCTCAGGTACTTCTCGTTGACCCAATCGAGCACAAAACGGTTGGGCGCGTAGACACGCAATTCGTCGCCTTCGGCTTCGACCTGTAGCGGACGGATCCAGGTGTTGAATTGCTGGGCAGGCAGCTCATCGCGCAATAGCTCTACGCACTGCTGCCAAAGTTCCACTGACACGGACATCCCCTAAGTTCAAAAGCCGGTGAGGCAAAATCAAGCGCCCATTGTAACCACCCGACGTGGACTTATCCACATGTAGGACGCTAAGAGACACCTAAAAATCAAGCGTTTATCGAAAAGGAAGCCGACAAACGGCACGCCCGTAAGCTATGTGGATAACTCGATCTCAGGGCTTTGCATAACTCGGGGTTGAAATCTGTGGATAAGCGCCCTGTGGATAAATAGCTTTTTCACCCACAGGTTTTCCGACTGCGGAGCACAGCCGCCGCACCGCTTGTGGACAGAGTTCAGTTTCTCTGTACATCAGGCATGATGGGGCTCTCAGAGTGTTATCCACAGATAGGCCGCGCTTAAGCTTTTATAAGCTTTACAGAAAAGCTTTAAATACTCTCCTTCTTTATTTCTATGTCTATGCCATGTTCAGGCTGCGTTCGGTTTGCGCAGCGGGCCTAGGAATCCCTATAAGAAGTAAATGCAGGAAACGCTGGTTGGAAATTGACCTACGGGCCTGCTTTCTCTAGAATCCCCGGTCTCTTAAAACGGGGGCCATTCCGGCCCGTTGTGGACGAACCAGGTAACACGCCATGAAACGTACTTTCCAACCCAGCACTATCAAGCGCGCTCGCACCCACGGTTTCCGTGCTCGCATGGCCACCAAGAACGGTCGCGCAGTTCTGTCGCGTCGTCGCGCCAAAGGCCGTAAGCGTCTGGCAGTTTGATTAATCGGCACAGGTGGTGAGTCGAGACTTCAGTCGGGAAAAGCGTTTGCTGACACCCCGGCATTTCAAGGCAGTCTTTGACTCCCCTACCGGCAAGGTTCCGGGGAAAAATCTCCTGCTCCTTGTGCGCAATAACGACCTTGATCACCCCCGTCTCGGATTGGTGATCGGTAAAAAGAGCGTCAAGCTCTCCGTCGAGCGCAATCGCTTGAAGCGCCTGATGCGCGAATCGTTTCGCCTCCACCAGGACAACCTGGTTGGTTGGGATATCGTCGTTGTCGCGCGTAAAGGCTTGGGTGACATTGAAAACCCCGAATTGATTCAGCATTTCGGCAAGCTCTGGAAACGTCTGGCGCGCAGCCGGCCAACAGAAGTCAAAACCGAAACTGCGGGGGTAGACAGTCCTGATGCGTAAACTGGCACTCGTTCCGATCCAGTTTTACCGCTATGCCATTAGTCCCCTGATGGCCAGTCACTGTCGTTTCTACCCCAGTTGCTCCTGCTACGCGTACGAAGCCATCGAAAATCATGGCCTGGTACGCGGCGGCTGGCTGACCTTACGTCGCTTAGGTCGCTGTCATCCGTGGAATCCCGGTGGTTTCGACCCGGTTCCACCAGCTCCCACCTCCCGTTCCTCTTCGATGGCCGAGTAATCATGGATATTAAACGCACGATCCTGATCGTCGCCCTGGCAATCGTGACCTATGTCGGTGTCCTCAAATGGAACCAGGACTACGGTCAGGCAGCCTTGCCGACTCAGAATGTTGCTGCCAACACCAATACATCCGCTATTCCCGATGCTCCACAAGGTTCTACTGCTGCAAATGCAGACGTTCCAAGTGCCACCGGAGAAGTCGCTGCGCCAGCTGAAACCCCTGTTGTTGCCAGCAAAGATCTCATCCAGGTGAAGACGGACGTTCTGAATCTGGAAATCGACCCGGTCGGCGGTGATGTGGTGCAGCTGCGCCTGCCGCTCTACCCGCGCCGTCAGGACCATCCTGAGATTCCATTTCAGTTGTTTGATAACGGTGGCGAGCGCGTTTTCCTCGCGCAGAGCGGTTTGACAGGTGTTAATGGTCCTGATGCCCGCGCCTCCGGTCGCCCAGTTTACGCAGCCACCCAGAAAAGTTATCAACTGGCCGACGGTCAGAATGATCTGGTCGTGGATCTGAAATTCAGCGATGCCGGCGTCAACTACATCAAGCGCTTCACGTTCAAACGCGGCTTGTATGACCTGACCGTCAGTTATCTGATCGATAACCAGAGCGCTCAGGCCTGGAACGGTAATCTGTTCGCGCAGCTGAAACGCGACGCCAGTGCCGACCCTTCGTCCACCACTGCCACCGGTACCGCGACCTACCTGGGCGCTGCCATGTGGACACCTTCGGAACCTTACAAAAAGGTTTCGATGAAGGACATCGACAAAGGCTCCATCAAAGATACCGTTCAAGGTGGCTGGGTTGCCTGGTTGCAGCACTATTTCGTAACCGCCTGGATCCCGAACAAGGCTGACAACAACACTGTCACCACGCGTAAAGACAGTGCCGGCAATTACATCATTGGTTTTACCGGCCCGGCAGTGACTGTAGCGCCGGGCGCCAAGGCTGAAACAACGACCACGTTGTACGCCGGTCCGAAAAGTCAGGCTGTCCTGAAAGAGTTGTCCCCAGGTCTGGAGTTGACCGTCGACTACGGCATTCTGTGGTTCATTGCCCAGCCTATTTTCTGGCTGCTGCAACATATCCACAGCATCGTGGGTAACTGGGGCTGGTCGATCATCTTCCTGACCATGCTGATCAAAGGGCTTTTCTTCCCTCTGTCGGCCGCCAGTTACAAGTCGATGGCCCGCATGCGTGCTGTTGCACCTCGTCTGGCCGCACTGAAAGAGCAACATGGCGATGATCGTCAGAAGCTTTCTCAGTCGATGATGGAGCTGTACAAGAAAGAGAAGATCAACCCGCTGGGCGGATGCTTGCCGATTCTGGTTCAGATGCCGGTATTCCTCTCGTTGTACTGGGTACTGCTGGAAAGCGTCGAGATGCGTCAGGCGCCTTGGCTGCTGTGGATAACCGACCTGTCGATCAAGGATCCGTTCTTCATCCTGCCGATCATCATGGGTGCGACGATGTTCATTCAGCAGCGACTGAACCCGACACCGCCGGATCCGATGCAGGCCAAGGTGATGAAGCTGATGCCGATCATCTTCACCTTTTTCTTCCTGTGGTTCCCTGCAGGTCTGGTGCTGTACTGGGTTGTGAACAACACCTTGTCCATCACGCAACAGTGGTACATCACCCGCAGCATCGAGGCGAAAGCCAAGAAAGCCGCCGCCTGATCTACCCTGTTGATAAGTAAATCAGAACGCCCCCTCGTGGGGCGTTTTGCTATCTGACAGTTATTCAGGAGCAGGACCATGAACGTCCCTCGTGAAACCATTGCAGCGATCGCGACTGCCCAAGGCCGCGGCGGCGTGGGCATCGTGCGTATATCCGGTCCGTTGGCCAGCACGTGCGCCAAAGAAATCGTGGGCAAACAGCTCCAGCCGCGTCACGCGCATTACGGACCCTTTCACGACCAGCAAGGCCTGGTGATCGATGAAGGGATTGCCCTTTATTTTCCTGGTCCGAATTCTTTCACCGGGGAAGACGTCCTTGAGCTGCAAGGGCATGGTGGACCCGTTGTGCTCGACATGCTGCTGCAACGCTGCGTACAGCTGGGCAGCCGACTGGCGCGTCCGGGGGAATTCAGTGAGCGAGCGTTCCTCAACGACAAGCTCGATCTGGCTCAAGCGGAAGCCATCGCGGATCTGATCGAGGCAAGTTCTGCACAGGCGGCCCGTAATGCGCTGCGATCTCTGCAGGGCGCTTTTTCCACCCGTGTGCATAACTTGACCGAGCAACTGATCAGCTTGCGGATCTATGTGGAAGCGGCGATTGATTTTCCTGAAGAGGAGATCGACTTCCTTGCAGATGGCCACGTCTTGCGCATGCTTGATGACGTGAGGGAACAGTTATCCACAGTGGTGCGCGAAGCCAGTCAGGGCGCCTTGCTGCGTGACGGCATGACGGTGGTGATTGCAGGGCGACCCAACGCCGGCAAATCGAGCCTGCTCAACGCTCTGGCAGGCAGGGAAGCGGCGATCGTTACGGAAATCGCGGGTACGACGCGGGACATCCTGCGCGAACATATCCACATCGATGGCATGCCCCTGCACGTTGTAGATACTGCTGGTCTGCGCGACACCCAGGACCAGGTCGAACGGATCGGTGTCGAACGCGCATTGAAGGCGATCGGTGAAGCTGATCGCATTCTGCTGGTCGTTGACGCGACCGCGCCGGAGGCCACCGATCCATTTGCGTTATGGCCGGAATTTCTCGATCAACGCCCTGATCCGTCGAACGTTACGCTCATTCGTAACAAGGCAGATCTGAGCGGTGATCCAGTAGGTCTGCTAGTGAGCAGCGATGGTCATGTGACGATCAACCTGAGCGCCAAGGCTGGCGGTGAGGGCCTTGAGTTGCTTCGTGAGCATTTGAAGGCCTGCATGGGTTATCAACAGACTTCTGAAAGCAGCTTCAGCGCACGTCGACGTCATCTGGAGGCGCTCAACAAGGCCAGCGCTTCCCTCGAGCATGGCAGGTCTCAACTGACGCTTGCAGGCGCCGGCGAGTTATTGGCCGAAGATCTGCGACTGGCCCAGCAATACTTGGGCGAAATTACCGGCGCATTCAGCTCCGACGATCTGCTGGGACGCATTTTCTCCAGCTTCTGCATCGGCAAGTAAATACCCTTCCCCAGCAGGCCCACCTCCCGGGCCTGCTTCCTTTCTCCTGTGACGCCCTCTCTTCATACCGGTCTCCATGGCCGAGGGCGTCTGCACGTCTTGATTGATTCCCCCCCGAGATATTCAGCGCAGAAGCCCTGTGCATAACCAACGTTCAGCTCAGTTGATAACTGGGCTCCTGACCTGAGGATAATCGCGGCTGTGGGTAACCTACTATTTAATCCACAGGCTTAAACGGGTTATCCAAGCCCCTCATGCTTATCTGATCACAGGCTTTTGATTCTCTGTACATCACGTATATCAAGGGCTGTGGCTGTTTATCCACAGATATCTGTCTCTCTAAACATAAACATAAAAACAAAGATTTTATAAATTTCTTTCTTTTTTACTTTTTTAACCGCCTTCCATCCACAGCTGGTTAAATTTTGCGCAAAAGGTTCCTTTCAGGGGGGCGAAGTCCCTATACTTGCCGCCAATTTCCTATTCCCCCCAAAAAACAGGCACGAGGTGCGTGGTGGATTTCCCTTCCCGTTTTGAAGTGATCGTCATCGGCGGCGGTCATGCCGGTACCGAGGCAGCACTTGCGTCTGCTCGCATGGGTGCAAAAACCCTGCTGTTGACGCACAACGTGGAAACCCTCGGGCAGATGAGTTGTAACCCCGCCATTGGTGGCATTGGTAAAAGCCATCTGGTTAAAGAGATCGACGCCTTGGGCGGCGCGATGGCAATGGCTACCGACCTGGGCGGTATTCAGTTTCGCGTGCTCAACAGCCGCAAAGGCCCGGCCGTGCGCGCGACGCGTGCACAGGCAGACCGCATTCTCTATAAGGCGGCGATTCGCGAAATCATCGAAAATCAGCCGAATCTGTGGATATTCCAGCAGTCCTGCGATGACCTGATCGTCGAGCAGGACCAGGTCCGTGGCGTTGTGACCCAGATGGGTCTGCGTTTCATGGCAGATTCCGTGGTACTGACGACCGGCACCTTCCTGGGTGGACTTATCCACATCGGTTTGCAGAATTACTCTGGTGGTCGCGCCGGCGATCCTCCGTCGATCGCCCTCGCGCGTCGCTTGCGTGAACTGCCGTTGCGCGTTGGCAGGCTGAAAACAGGTACACCTCCGCGCATCGACGGTAGGTCTGTGGATTTTTCGGTGATGACCGAGCAGCCTGGCGATACACCGATTCCGGTGATGTCGTTTCTGGGTTCCAAAGAACAGCATCCGCGCCAGGTCAGTTGCTGGATCACCCACACCAATGCCCGAACGCACGAAATCATCGCCGCGAATCTTGATCGCTCGCCGATGTATTCCGCAGCCGGAGAAATCGAAGGGGTCGGTCCTCGCTACTGCCCGTCGATCGAAGACAAGATTCATCGGTTCGCCGACAAGGAAAGCCATCAGGTTTTCATCGAACCGGAAGGCCTGACCACCCATGAGCTGTACCCGAATGGCATCTCGACGTCGCTGCCGTTCGATGTCCAGCTGCAGATCGTCCGTTCGATCCGCGGGATGGAAAACGCGCACATCGTGCGTCCGGGCTACGCCATCGAATACGACTATTTCGATCCTCGAGATCTGAAATACAGCCTGGAAACCAAGGTCATCGGCGGTCTTTTCTTCGCTGGACAGATCAACGGCACCACCGGTTACGAAGAAGCCGGTGCGCAAGGTCTGCTCGCCGGGGCCAACGCCGCGTTGCGCGCGCAAGGCAAGGAAAGCTGGTGCCCGCGCCGGGATGAGGCCTACATCGGCGTACTCGTGGACGATCTGATCACGCTGGGCACACAAGAGCCTTATCGAATGTTCACCTCGCGGGCCGAATACCGTCTGATCCTGCGTGAGGACAATGCCGACCTGCGGCTGACCGAGAAGGGCCGCGAACTGGGCCTGGTCGATGATGCGCGCTGGGCAGCGTTCTGCGCCAAGCGCGAAGGCATCGAACAGGAAGAGCAGCGTTTGAAATCCACCTGGATTCGTCCGGGGACCGAGCAGGGTGATGCGGTTTCTGCCCATTTCGGGACTCCGCTGACTCACGAATACAACCTGCTCAATCTGCTGAGCCGTCCGGAAGTGGATTACGCCAGTCTGGTTGGACTCACCGGAAACGGCTCAACCGACCCACAGGTCGCCGAGCAGGTTGAGATCAAGACCAAATACGCCGGCTACATCGACCGCCAGCAAGATGAGATCGCTCGGCTGCGCGCCAGCGAAGACACCAAGCTGCCAGCCGACATCGACTACACCGGTATTTCGGGGCTTTCCAAAGAAATTCAGAGCAAGCTGGGGATAACTCGTCCGGAAACTCTCGGTCAGGCGTCCAGAATCCCGGGCGTCACGCCTGCGGCGATTTCTCTGTTGATGATTCACTTGAAAAAACGCGGCGCGGGCCGTCAGTTGGAGCAAAGCGCTTGAGTTCGTTGGTCACCCCGCAGCACGCAGAAGAACTGACCCGAGGCGCCCGCGAACTGGGCGTCGAGTTGAGCGACAGCCAGCATAGCCAGTTACTTGGCTATCTGGGCTTGCTCATCAAATGGAACAAGGCCTACAACCTGACCGCCGTCCGCGATCCCGGTGAAATGGTCTCGCGTCATCTGCTCGACAGCCTGAGCGTCGTGCCCTTCATCGAGGGCGAGCGTCAGCTGGACGTCGGCAGTGGCGGCGGTATGCCCGGTATTCCACTGGCCATTCTGTTCCCGGACATGAACGTCACGTGTCTGGACAGCAACGGCAAGAAGACCCGCTTTCTCACCCAGGTAAAGCTTGAGCTCAAACTCGCGAACCTGGAAGTTATCCACAGTCGTGCGGAAGCCTTCCAGCCCGAGCTGCCGTTCACAGGGATCATCTCTCGCGCCTTCAGCAGCCTCGAGGACTTCACGCAGTGGACTCGTCACATGGGCGACGGCAATACGCGTTGGCTTGCGATGAAAGGTCTGCATCCGGCGGACGAACTGGTAGCATTGCCCGCAGATTTTCATCTGGAAAGCGCGCAAGCCTTGGCCGTACCGGGTTGCCAAGGTCAACGGCATCTGCTGATACTGCGCCGCACGGCATGACAGGGAACACACGCAAGAATGGCTAAGGTATTCGCGATAGCGAACCAAAAAGGGGGTGTGGGTAAAACCACCACCTGCATCAACCTCGCTGCATCGCTGGTTGCTACCAAGCGTCGGGTGTTGTTGATCGATCTCGATCCACAGGGCAACGCCACCATGGGTAGCGGTGTGGATAAACACGCGCTGGAACACTCTGTCTATGATTTGCTGATCGGAGAATGCGACCTCAATCAGGCTATGCATTTTTCCGAGCACGGCGGCTATCAACTGTTGCCTGCCAACCGCGACCTCACTGCAGCGGAAGTCGTTCTGCTGGAAATGCAGATGAAAGAAGCGCGGCTGCGCACGGCGCTGGCGCCGATTCGCGATAACTACGATTACATCCTCATCGACTGTCCACCGTCGCTGTCGATGTTGACGCTCAACGCGTTGGTCGCCGCAGACGGCGTGATCATTCCCATGCAGTGCGAGTACTTCGCACTCGAAGGTCTGAGCGACCTTGTGGATAACATCAAGCGCATCGCCGAACTGCTTAATCCACAGCTGAAGATCGAAGGTCTGCTGCGCACGATGTACGACCCGCGTTTGAGCCTGATCAACGACGTGTCTGCGCAGTTGAAAGAGCATTTCGGCGATCAGCTGTATGACACCGTGATCCCGCGCAACATTCGGTTGGCCGAGGCTCCGAGCTTCGGTATGCCTGCTCTGGCGTATGACAAGACTTCCCGTGGCGCGCTCGCCTACCTGGCGCTGGCCGGGGAAATGGTCCGCCGTCAGCGTCGCTCTTCACGCGCCGCAGCGCAGCCCACTTAAGGAAATCCCATGGCCGTCAAGAAACGAGGACTCGGACGTGGGCTGGACGCACTTCTGAGTAGCCCCACCGTCAGTGCGCTGGAAGAACAGGCTGTTCAAGCCGATCAGCGTGAGTTGCAACACATCCCGCTGGACTTGATTCAGCGTGGCAAGTATCAGCCGCGCCGCGACATGGATCCGCAGGCGCTGGAAGAACTGGCCAATTCGATCAAGGCTCAAGGCGTGATGCAGCCGATCGTTGTGCGACCGATCGCGGACAATCGTTTTGAAATCATTG